>NZ_CP059068.1 GCF_017798165.1 Rhodoferax sp. AJA081-3 | reverse complement strand
AGGCACGGAGTTTAGGCGCTCGCGCGTTTCCCATCCGCGTATAGTCTTTCCGTCCCCCTCGCTCTGGAGTAATCGAACATGCAACACATCCTGACGGTTTGCAGATCTCTTTCCGGGTGGTTTCTGGCAACCAGCCTCATCTTGTCAGATGGCGCGGCATGGGCGGCCGAGATCCACGTGATGACGTCCGGCGGTTTTACCGCGGCCTACAACGTGCTGGTGCCGGAGTTCGAGCGCACGACCGGCCACAAGGTCATCACGGCTTACGGGGCATCCATGGGCAACGCGCCTGACGCCATTCCCAGCCGGCTGGCGCGCAAGGAAAGGGTTGACATCGTCATACTGGCCGCGCCCGCCCTGGAAGATCTGGTCCGCCAGGGCCAGGTCGCCGCGGGCAGCCGGGTCGACCTGGTGCGTTCGTTTGTGGGCATGTCCGTGCGGGCGGGCGCCAACAAGCCAGACATCAGCACGGTCGATGCCCTTAAGCGCACCCTGCTCGACGCAAAGTCCATCGCCTACTCGGCGAGTGCTAGCGGCGTCTACATTTCGACCGAACTCTTCCAACAGTTGGGCATTGCCGACCAGGTAGCGGGCAAGGCGCGGCGTATCCTCAGCGAACGGGTGGGCGCCGTGGTGGCGCGTGGCGAGGCGGAACTGGGCTTTCAGCAGGTCAGCGAATTGCTGCCAGTGCCCGGCGTGGATTTTGTAGGACCACTGCCTGCAGAGGTCCAGCGTGTGACGGTGTTCTCCGCAGGCATTGCCACCGGCGCCCAGGAACCGGACGCGGCCAAGGCCTTGATTCAGTTTTTCACCACCGCCGCGGCTGCGCCCGTCATCAACCGCACGGGGCTGGAACCCATCACACAGCCGTGAAGTCCGCGCGTCGCATCAGGGGTAGTACAACTGCTCCAGCCGCGCCGCCTCGGCATAAATCGACGGCAATTGGATGTTGCGCGCCTGCAAAGCGGCGGCGCGCATCGCCATGCTGTGGCGTGTGTCCTGGCTGGCCAGCGGTGCCGCAGCACTGGGTTTGCCTTTGAGCCAGGCCAGTGCGTCAGTGGCGGCTACTTCCCCCATGGACTTGGCCGACGGCGCCACTCCCAGGCCACCGCCCTGTTGAACATACTCAATATCAACCCCCACAGGCAAGGGCTTGGAATGGGTCTCCATCCAGCGGATGGCGTCCGCCTCGGGCACGGTGGTAGTGACACCGGGCGCTGTGGGCAGGCTGCCGTGCGACAACACCAGCACCACATCGGCCTTGCCCTCCAGCGCGGTGATGGCCGCCTGCCAGGCTGGGAAGTCACCCAAGGTCTGCGCGCTGACCACGCTGTGCGGCCCCCAATCAAAGGCCTGCACCTGCTGCAGTTGGCCCTTGCTGGTGGGCCCGGTGTCGCCCAGCACCGTCAACCGCACAGGCTGGCCCTGTTTGACGTATTGCAGTACATCACGCAGGGTCGCCAGCGGCAGCCGTTCGGCAACACCAGTGACATTGGCCGCGCCGACATAACCGTATTCCTTGGGGTCATGGTCAATGGCGGCATAGACCAGCTTGGGGCGGTCCCGCCCCGCAAAACGGCGCACCACATATTGCTGGGCCTCGTCGTCCACGGCGATCACCACGTCGGGGTTGAACTGCTCTATGGCGCGTAGGCCCACCTTGGCTGCATCCTGGCGGTGGTCTTCGTCGGGCAGCTTGTCGATACCCAGGTAATGCCAATGTGTGGTCATGGGCTGGCGGTTTTTGTCCAGCACCTGGCGTATGCCTTCGTCCATTTTTCCGACGGTGGTGGATGTGCGGCCCGAGCTGTGCAGCACCAGGATACGCGGCTTGGAGAGATTGAACCCGCCCAGCAACAGCAGCGCGACGAGGAGAAATGCCACGGTGAGTGTGGCCAATGTTCCGTTTTTCATACCAGGCCCAGCCATTGCCAATAGGGGATAGACAGATACGCCGCCAACGGGCGCGACAGGTTCATCCAGTGGTTGTAGCGCAGAAAATCCGTGTGTTTGTAATAACGGTCCAGGCCGCTGCCCATGACCTGCAGGTACTGCGAACTCTGGTACGGCATGAACCAGATGTCGCTGAACATGGCGGTCAAAAACACCACGACCCAGGGGTTGATGAACTGCGCCTGCCCTATCGGGATCAGGATCACGGCCGCCACCACCATGCCCGCGGTGATGGGCAACACCAGGCGCAGCAGCAACGTGACCAGCAACGCCACCGGAATGAACCAGGCCATGCTGCCGCCGACAAAATCAAACATGTTGCCGGCCGAGCGTGCCAGCGCAGCGTCCAACCCCAGGTAGGTGATGGCGCGGCTCAGGCCGTCCAGGCTGAGCAGGAAAAAGATCATGGGCCAATCGATCTTCTGCTGAAAATCTTTCTTGCTCAACAGACCCATCAGCAACAAACCGATCAACAAAAACGCAGCCAGCCATGCGGGTGAAATCTGGTGCCAATCTACCGTGCCGGCCCCCACCAGAAAAAACAGGAAGCCGGTCAACGCAGCTTTCTCCGGCCGCGTGATGGCCCCCAGCAAATCCAGCTGGTGCTGAAGCCGCCCCTTGGGTAACGCGGCCTGCGTGCTGCGCCCAAAACACAGGCGCACCACCACCAGGTGCATGGCAGTGACGGTCAGCGCGGCCACTGCAGCCGCCACAAACCAGAACAAGCCCTGGAACTGCTCCTGCAATTGCACCGGCAACATACCAAAGGCCGTCAGATTGGACGACTTGCTGGTCAGCAGCATGGGTGAAAACAGCATGGCACCCGAGAACGTGGCCGCCATCAGCGCCGTGGCCGATTTGCTGTGTGCCGGCAGGTTGAGGCCATCAATCATGTCGCGGTAAAACGGCAGCACCAGCGACAGGCGCGCATTGCCCGACGGCATGATGGGTGACAGGATGTAGCCCGACAGCAGCAACGCCGCCTGGTGCCAGAACGGCGTATCGGGCAGGCGTATCAGCAGCCACAACATGAAGCGGTAGCTCAGGCCCGAGGCCGACATCACCGCTGCCAGTGCATACACACCCACCAGCGTGGTCAACGTGCGCGACGAGAACCCAGCCAGAGCAATATCGGACGGAACCAGGCCCACGATCAACACCGCAGTGATGGCCACCAGCGGCGGCACAAACTCGTCGGCCAGGTTGAACAGCCACATCAGCACCGTAGCCGACAACACGGCCACAAACAGCGAGGCCTCCACCACCAGCCCGGCCGCGCTGGCCAGAAAGTAGATCAGCGGCGGCACCAGGATCACACCCAGCCAACCCACCCACTCGCCGCGGGTCAAGGGTTTGGGCGCTGCCTTCTTGGCCTTGTCGGTGCCAGCGGGTTTGAGGAAACTCTCGCCGCCCACATACCCCATCAGCACCAGCATGGCCTTGCTGCGCAGCGTAGGTACACCGGCGGCCAGATCGGTCAGGGCCTCGCGGGGGATTTGCAGAGCACGGACCGGCGTGAGGGCCGAAACGCTGCACAGGTAGTTCTTGTTGTCGCTGGCAGCCTCTTCGCCGCATCGCATGTCGGGCAGCATGACCATGCGCCCGCTGGGAGTGGTCAGCTGCAGGCTGCCGGACTCCAGCACATAGAGGAACTTGGCCGCGCTGTCTTTTTCGTACAGCGTCTCACCCGCTGCAAACTCCACGGTGTGCAGGCCACCGAGCAGGCGCGCAAGCTGGGGGCCAGACAGGTCGGCAAACAGAACATCCCGGCGCAAAAGTGCAATGTGTTGCGCCACGTGTTCGGAGACTGCAGGTGCGGGTGGGGACATGGAATGCGCCAATTGCTATTCAATTTATAGCTACCGAAGCCCGCTTTAGGGGGGCTACAGCACGATTTGGCACCCATTAAAACACTATGGCGTTAAAAAACAAGCCGGTAAAACGGCAATGGCACAGGCACACACATGCCGCGGGCAAAATGGCACACATGCCAACCCAACACCCCACATTGACCGACACCGACATCGCCAACATCGAGCGCGCCACACTCGACGCAGTGGCCCCGCCCGCCGTTGAAGCCATCGACCACTGGCTGCTGCCCTTTGACACCTCCACCATAGGCCGCGCCAAAAGCGCCGTGCCCTTGCGCCACCACACGCTGGATGCCGCGCAGATAGCCGGTATCGAAGCCCTGTACGCCGCACGCGGTCTGCAGGCCGCGTTTCGGGTGGCAGACGTACCGGGCCTGGCCAATATCCATGCCGAACTGCAGCGCCTGGGCTACCGCGCCGACCAGCCCACCCTGGTGCAGGTGGGCACGGTGCACCAGATGCGCGCGGTCTGCCAAGCGAATCCCGCCGACACCAGCACCACCCCCACGCCCGAATGGTCGGCCATCTACCTGAGCGAGGGTTTTGACCCGGTAGACGGCGCCCACCGCATCCAGGCGCTGAGCCGCAGCCGCCACCTGGTGTATGCCAGCGTGCAAGAGGCGGGGCAGGCCGTGGCGGCGGGCACCGCATCACTCAGCCAGGGCTGGGCCAGCATCCACGGCATGCGCACAGCAGCCAATAGCCGGGGCCGCGGTTTGGCGGCACGGGTTTTGGCGGGTTTGGCCGATGCCGCGGCGCAGCAGGGCCTGGAGCGCGTCTTTCTGCAGGTGGAAGAAGGCAACCACTCCGCACTGGCCCTGTATCGCCGCGCCAGGTTTGCCACCGCATGGCGCTACCACTACTGGCGTAAACCCTGAAACTGGCGCGAATATTGCATCGCAAACACCATGCAAGAAGCCCTGCGCATTGTTGTGATTGCCCCCGACCTGGACATTGCCGACCCCGGCGACACCCAGGCGCTGGACCAGGCCGAACGCTCGCGCAGCCTGCGTATTGGGCTGCTGGAGAGTGGCTTCAACCTGATCGCGGTGCTGCCGGCCGACACCTTTTTGCACGAGCGCCTGGCCCAGCTGCAGCCCGACATCATCATCCTGGATGCCGAAAGCGAGGCGCGGGATGCGCTGGAGCATGTGGTGATGGCCACGCGTGATGCACGCCGCCCCATTGTCATGTTCACCAATGACAGCGATGCGTCGAACGCCCGCGCCGCCGTGGCAGCCGGTGTGTCGGCCTATGTCGTAGCGGGCCTGCAACCCGAACGCATACGCCCCATTCTGGACGTGGCCATGGCCCGTTTCGAGCAGGACCAGGCCCTGCGCGCAGAGTTGGCCGACGCCAAGACCGAAGTACAGGATCTGAATACCGAGCTGAAGAACCGCCGCATCATCGACCGCGCCAAGGGTCTGCTGATGCAGCGCCAAGGCCTGAGTGAACAGGCCGCTTACGAGAAGCTGCGCAAGTCCGCCATGGACAAGGGGCTCAAGGTGGTGGATGTATCCCAGCGCATGTTGGATGCGATGGATCTATTGGGATAGTTTCACCGCCGGGCCGTCCCAAGGTGAAACAGCCCCCTTGGGGGGCAGTGACCCGCGCAGCGGCGGAACGTGGGGGTCACATTAGGCTAGGTTCATGGCGCGGGCCAGCGCAAACACACTGTTCACACACAAACCCGGCATGGCCTGCGCAGGTTTGCCCCGCGACACCGCACAGTCCCGCCCATACTGGGTGATCACATAGTGGGCACAGGTGATGTTTTTGCCGGGCCCCAGGCTGGTGGTAGACCGTGTGGCCTCTACCGCACCCAAAATTTCCAGCCGCGCCAGTCGGTTGCGGGTGGAGATTTCGGGTGCGCTGACGTCATGCGCCAGCTCCCGTATCGACATCGCCCGGTTCTGCGCGGCCAGGTGGCGCAGTATTTCCAGCGATTCGGGCCATTGCTCGACCGGAACCTTGCGATTGGTGGTGTGGGCCTTGGTGGTTTCGATGGTGGAGGTCATGGAGTATTTGTCGACCAACTACCGGCATTTCTTGAGCGCAGCGCTCGTTTTGGTGCAGTGCACAAGCTTGGTGCTGACCACACCCAGCGCCGGTGCCTTTGAATGAAATTGGCCTCTAGCCCCCGTGAAATATGACTGTATTGCTATCAATATAGGACTAATTGGTCTGCACCGACCCACACCGGTGTCGAAAAAATAGCTGGCACGCTCATTGCGTATACCCATACAAGACCAAGGATGGTCGTAGACAAGCAGCACCCAACGGCGGGTACTGCGCGTCAACCCCCCGGACAAAGGCGTCCCCACCGGTACGCGGCTTTTAACCAAGCTGTGTGCCGAGTGAGGACGCCTTTTTTCGTTCCTAAATGTCAACATTTTTGAAAGCTGTTCGCCATGACTGATTTCTTGCACAACCACCTCAGCCGCCGCAAAGTGCTGCAGTCCGCCGCCCTGGGTGCCGTCGGCATCTCGCCGGCACTGCGCTCTGTTGTCTACGCCGCGGGCTCCGACGCGCCAGAGAAAACCGAGGTCAAGATTGGCTTCATCCCGCTGACCGACTGCGCCAGCGTGGTCATGGCTTCTGTGCTGGGCCTGGACAAAAAATACGGCGTCAAGATCATCCCCAGCAAGGAAGCCAGCTGGGCCGGCGTGCGCGACAAGCTGGTCAATGGTGAACTGGACTTTGCCCATTCGCTGTACGGCCTGATCTACGGCGTGCACCTGGGCATCAGCGGCCCCAAGAAAGACATGGCCGTGATGATGACGCTGAACCAGAACGGCCAGGCCATCACCCTGTCCAAAAAACTGGCCGACAAGGGCGCGGTTGACGGCGCCGGACTGGCCAAGCTGATGGCTGCCGAGAAGCGGGAATACACCTTTGCCCAGACCTTCCCCACCGGCACCCACGCCATGTGGCTTTACTACTGGCTGGCGGCCAATGGCATCAACCCCATGCAAGACGCCAAGGTCATCACCGTACCGCCACCCCAAATGGTGGCCAATATGCGGGTCGGCAATATGGATGGTTTCTGTGTGGGTGAACCCTGGAACCACCGCGCCATCATCGACGGCATCGGTGTCACGGCCACGACCACACAGGACATCTGGAAAGACCACCCCGAAAAGGTGCTGGGCACCACGGCCGAGTTTGTGAAGAAGTACCCCAACACGGCCCGCGCCGTGACGGCCGCCATCATCGAAGCCGGCCAGTGGATCGACGCCAGCCTGTCCAACAAAAACAAGATGGCCGAAACCATTGCCGACAAGAGTTATGTGAACACCGGTGTGGACGCCATCAACCAGCGCATTTTGGGCCGTTACCAGAACGGCATGGGCAAGACCTGGGACGACCCCAACCACATGAAGTTCTTCAACGAAGGTACAGTGAACTTCCCCTACCTGTCGGACGGCATGTGGTTCCTGACCCAGCACAAGCGCTGGGGCTTGCTCAAGGACCACCCCGACTACCTGGCCGTGGCCAAGCAGATCAACCAGATCGACATCTACAAGCAGGCCGCCACCGCTGCCAAGGCACCCATCCCCAAGGACGTGTTGCGTTCGGCCAAGCTGATGGACGGCGTGGTCTGGGACGGCAAGGACCCCAAGAAATACGCAGACGGTTTCAAGATCAAGGCCTGAGAACTTGCAGGACAGACCGCGGCGTAGCGGCGCTCTGTCCTCAACTGACTGAAAGGATTCCAAATGGTAAGCGCAGTTTTCCACTCACCCCTAGCCGCAGCCAGCGAGAGCATTGCTATGAAAAAAGAAGTGCCTCAGGCAACACCGACGGGGGCTACAGCCTCAAAAGCCTTAAACTCTTCCGCCCCGGCGGCAGGTGTAGCCACACCGGCCTCACCCGCCGTGCCACGCGATTGGCGGGGTGGCATCATGGCCGTGCTGGCACCGTTGATGGGCCTGGGCCTGCTGGTCGGTATCTGGGCACTGGTCAGCATCAGCACCGCCAGCAGCATCCCCAGCCCCTGGGAGACGTGGAAGCAGGCCGTGGTGCTGTTCAGCGATCCGTTCTACCGCAAGGGCCCCAACGACCAGGGCGTGGGATGGAATGTGCTGATGTCGCTGGAGCGTGTGGCCGTGGGTTTTGGCCTGGCGGCTGCGGTGGGTATACCCGCCGGTTTTGCGATTGGCCGTTTTGAGTTTCTGGGCCGTATGTTCAACCCCCTGATCAGCCTGCTGCGCCCCGTGTCACCACTGGCCTGGCTGCCGATTGGCCTCTTGGTGTTCAAGGGTGCCAACCCGGCCGCCATCTGGACCATCTTTATCTGCTCGATCTGGCCCATGGTCATTAACACCGCAGTGGGTGTGCAGCGTGTGCCGCAGGACTACATGAACGTGGCCCGCGTGCTGAACCTGAGCGAGTGGAAGATCGTCACCAAGATCCTCTTCCCCGCCGTTTTGCCCTACATGTTGACCGGTGTGCGCCTGGCGGTGGGCACCGCCTGGCTGGTCATTGTGGCGGCCGAGATGCTGACCGGTGGCGTGGGCATTGGCTTCTGGGTGTGGGACGAGTGGAACAACCTGAACGTCAAGAACATCATCATCGCGATTTTTGTGATCGGCATCGTGGGCCTGGTTCTGGAATACGCACTGATCAAGATCGCTACTGCATTTACGTTTGAAGAGGTGAAAAACTAGCAACTTTGCGGGACAGACCTTCAGCTCTGTCCTCAACTGATTAGGAAAAACCATGCAAAAGTACATAGAAATTCAAAACGTCGCCCAAACCTTCAAGACCAAAAAGGGCATGTTCCCTGCCCTGCGCGACATCAACCTGACGGTGGCTAAGGGCGAGTTTGTGACGCTCATCGGCCACAGCGGCTGCGGCAAGTCCACCCTGCTGAACCTGATCGCCGGATTGACCACACCGTCTGAGGGCACCCTCTTGTGCGCCAACCGCGAGATCGCAGGCCCCGGCCCCGAGCGTGCGGTGGTGTTCCAGAACCACTCGCTGTTGCCCTGGCTCACCTGTTTTGAAAATGTCTACCTGGGTGTCGAGCGTGTGTTTGGCGCGGCGTCCAAAAGCACCGGCGCCCCGTCGGAGAACAAAGCCCAGCTCAAGGCACGCACCGATGCCGCACTGGCCATGGTGGGCCTGACACCGGCCGCCCAAAAGCGCCCCGGCGAAATCAGCGGTGGCATGAAACAGCGCGTGGGCATTGCCCGCGCCCTGGCCATGGAACCCAAAGTGCTGCTGATGGACGAGCCCTTTGGCGCCCTGGACGCGCTGACCCGTGCCAAGCTGCAGGACGAGCTGCTGGACATCGTGGCCCGCACCCAAAGCACGGTGGTCATGGTGACCCACGATGTGGACGAGGCGGTCTTGCTCAGCGACAAGATTGTGATGCTGACCAACGGCCCCGCGGCCACCATTGGTGAAGTGCTGGCCGTAGAGCTGGAGCGCCCCCGCAACCGCGTAGCCCTGGCCGACAGTGCCCAGTACCTGGGCTACCGCAAAGCCGTCATCGACTTCCTGTACACCCGCCAGGCCCACGTCGAAAAAACCGCCGCCTGAAACAGCCGCCGGAAAATGCCGTCTGACGGGGCGTGTGCCGCGACCGGTAAAAACCGGTGGCGGCGCACGCCATAATGTCACGCATGGAGAACACCCAAGCGGGGCAACAAGAACACATGCTTTCCCACGAGCGCTGGGAGCTGATCCTGCGCGGCATGGACGCAGCACCCTGGGACTGGGACCTGCGTACCGGCGAGGTCTACTTCTCCCCCAACTGGTGGAACATGATCGGTTACGCGCCCGGCGAGCTTCCAGCCACCTCCCGCCTGATTGCCAGCCTGTGCCACCCCGAAGATGCGTCGCTCATTGACCAGACCTTCACTTCCGCACTGCAGGGTACCGGCAACATCTGGCAGATCGAATGCCACCTGCGCCACAAACAGGGCTTTTACGTGCCCATTGCGCTGCGGGCCTACATCCAGCGCGATGCACAGGGCCGGGCGCTGCGCCTCTCTGGCACCAACACCAACCTGACCGAGCGCAAACGGGTAGAAGCCAAACTACAAGACAGTGAGGCCCGTTACCGTGCGCTGGTGGAATGGTCGCCCATCGGTATTGGCATACACCAGAGCGGCCTGGTGGTCTTTGCAAACCCCGCTGCGGTCTCCATACTGGGTGCCGCCAATGAAGCCGAGTTGATAGGCCTGCCCATCAACGACCTGGTGGACCCACGCTACCGCAGCATGGTGGCCGAACGCATCACCCACAGCCTGACCAGTGGCAAACCCTTGCCGGTGCAGGTGGAAAAATTCATCCGCCGCGATGGCCGCTCCATCGACGTGGAGATCCAGGCCTGCCCCGTCACCCACCGGGGCGAGCCGGCCATTCAGGTCAATTTTGTGGACGTGACCGAACGCGAAAAAACCGAGGCCACGCTGCGCGAAAGTGAGGCCCGCTTTAGAGCGCTGACCGAACTGTCGTCCGACTGGTACTGGGAGCAGGACGAAAACTTCCGCTTCACCGTGCTGGGTGGCAAGGTGCACAACAGCACGGGCCTGACCATGGACCAGCACCTGGGCAAGGCGCGCTGGGAAATACCCTGCCTGAACCTGACCGAGGCCGATTGGGAAGCCCACCGCAAGATCCTGAACGCACGCGAATCCTTTCGCGACCTGGAAATCCGCCGCCCCGACACCGCCACCGGCGTGCACTGGGCCAGCGTCAGCGGCTCACCCATGTACGACGCCCACGGGAATTTTCGCGGCTACCACGGCATTGGGCGCGATATTTCCCTGCAAAAACAGGCCGGAGACGAAATCCACCGCCTGGCCTTTTACGATGCACTGACCGGCCTGCCCAACCGGCGCCTGCTGCTGGAGCAGCTCAAGCGCGCCCTGCACACCAATGCCCGCCACCACATGCATGGCGCCCTGCTCTTCATCGACCTGGACAACTTCAAGACCCTGAACGACACCCTGGGCCACGATGTGGGTGACCTGCTGCTGCAACAGGTGGCCCAGCGCCTGACCGCCTGCGTGCGCGAGTCTGATACGGTGGCCCGCCTGGGCGGGGACGAGTTTGTACTGGTGCTGGAAGACCTGGAGACCGAAACCCACGCCGCCGCCCTGCAGGCCGACAGCGTGGGCAAGAAGATACTGGTCACACTGAACCAGCCCTACGATCTGGACGGGCGCGAACACCACAGCTCACCCAGCATGGGCATTACGCTGTTTGACGCGCACAGCAGCAGTGTGGACGACCTGCTCAAACAGGCCGACCTGGCCATGTACCAAGCCAAGGCCGCGGGTCGCAACACGCTGCGCTTTTTTGACCCCAGCATGCAGACCGAGCTGGAAAGCTGGGTCGCCATGGAGTTTGACCTGCGCGATGGCCTGCAAGGCGGCGAAGAGCTGGTGTTGTACTTTCAGCCCACCGTGGGCGCCACCGGCAAGGTCACCGGGGCCGAGGCCCTGGTCCGTTGGCAACAACCCCTGCGCGGCCTGGTGATGCCCGAGAGTTTTATCGCACTGGCCGAGTCCACGGGCCTGATCGTGCCACTGGGCCGTTGGGTCATGGGTATGGCCTGCCAACAGCTCGCCACCTGGGCGCTTTTACCTAACACCGAAAACCTGAGCCTGGCCGTGAACGTGAGTGCGCGTGAGCTGCGCGAGCCTGGTTTTGTTCCCGATGTACTGAAGCTGCTGGAGCAGTGGAATGTGCGGCCCAACCTGCTGCGCATCGAACTGACCGAGAGTGTGCTGGCCGACCGGGCAGACGACATCATCGGCAAGATGAAAGAGCTCAAGGCCCACGGCGTGGGCTTCTCGCTGGACGATTTTGGTACCGGCTACTCGTCGCTGAGCTACCTCAAGCAGCTGCCGCTGGACCTGCTCAAGATCGACCGGTCCTTTGTGCGCGACGTGCTCAACGACCCCAACGATGCCGCCATTGCACGCACCATCGTGGCGCTTGGCACCACTTTGGGCCTCAATGTGGTGGCCGAAGGGGTGGAAACATTGGCCCAACGCGACTTTTTGGCCAGCATAGGGTGCTACGCCTACCAGGGCTTTTTGTTTGGCAACCCGGTGCCCATAGAGGAGTTCAGCCAGTTTTTGACACCGCACACCAGCAGTGCGCACCAATTGGAGGACTAGCTGGCACGGGTTTCGCTTTGGTGCATGGGTTAACCCCATTATTAGGAACTGTGCACCATGTCGGGATTTGGTAGTTTTCTGAAGAGCGGCCACGCGCCCACGCTCTACGCCTCCTTTTTGTACTTCGCGTTTTCGTGCTGCATTTGGGTGCTCAACGGCGCCATGGCGCCCTTTATTTCGGAGACCTTTAACCTCAGCCCCGCCGAAAAGGGGCTCATGCTGTCCATCCCCATCATTGCCGGGGCGCTGATGCGTTTTCCGCTGGGCCTGCTGTCACAGTACATTGGCCGCAAAAATGCCACGCTGGTCGAGATGGGCCTGATCATGGTGGCCATGCTGTTTGGCTTCTTCTTTGTGAAGAGTTTTAACGACCTGCTGGCCATGGGTGTGCTGCTGGGTATTGCTGGCGCCAGTTTTGGCGTGGCGCTGTCGCTGGGTTCGGGATCGTTCCCACCCCGGCACAAGGGCCTGGCCATGGGCTTGGTGGGCGCGGGCAATGTGGGCACGGCGGTATCGGTGCTGATTGCCCCCCCGCTGGCCCAGGCCTATGGCTGGGTGGCGGTGTATGGCTTTGCCGCCATTGCCATCAGCATCCCCATGGTGGTGATGGTGATTTTTGCCAAAGAGCCCGACGACCGCGATGCCCACGCCTCCTTCAAGGAACACATTGCCTGCCTGTTTGAGAAAGACGGCTGGGCCTTCAGCCTGATCTACGCAGTGACCTTTGGCGGCTTCATCGGCCTGTGCACGTTCCTGCCCACCTACTACTACGACCAGTTTGGCGTCAGCAAGGTCCAGGCCGGACAGCTGACCATGCTGGCCGCCTTCATGGGCGCCGCGGTACGGGTGTTGGGTGGCTGGATATCGGACCGCTGGGGCGGCGTCAACACGCTAAATGTGGTGCTGTGCACGGTCACCATCACCCTGGTGCTGTGTGGCCTGTCCACCGGCTCACTGGCCGTGACCACGCTCTTGGTGATTGTGTGTTTTGCGGCCCTGGGCGCGGGCAATGGCGCCGTGTTCCAACTGGTGCCCCTGCGCTGGCCCATGTCCACCGCCGTGGCCGGCTCCATGATCGGCGAGATCGGCGCCCTGGGCGGTGGCCTGGTACCCAATGCGATGGGCTTGTCCAAGCAGTATGTGGGCAGTTATTCGGGTGGCTTCTTCGTGTTCGCCGGTTTGGCCGTGGCCATGCTGGTGATGCTGCGGGTGATGCAGATTCGGTGGACTAGGACGTGGGCTGAAAAGGGTGGGCGGGCGCGCAGTGCGTGATTGGAGAGGTCGATAAAGCGCGCAACGCTTGGCCGCTTTTTCGGTGGAGGCCACTAGACCCGCTCAGAGCCAGTGTTAGGTGATGTTCTGTACTGGCAGATAAGTGCACATACGCGGCGGTGACTTGGCGGCGCTCAGGGCTTGCCGTGCTCCTGGGTGCCCTGGCAGGAACCTGCGCAGCCGACTTGCCGTAAATTACTTTCTCACACCGTGCTCAGATGGACGATGACTATCGACTGAGATCTTTGACTGGGAGCAGTAGCAGCAACCCTAAATGGGTACCATAGGGCCGCAGTCCAAATATTCCAACAGGGAGCGGCGATGGAAGTATTGAAAGACATATGGGCATCAATGGTCCACGGAGTACGTGAGAGAACAACAAACCCCCTTACGTTTGCTTTTCTTATCAGCACGTGTCTATGGAACTATCGATTTTTTCTCATCTTGACCGGGGACGGGACAGTATCGGCACGCCTTGCGGCAATCGACAACCTGTATTCAGAGGGTGTCGTGATGTTGTTGTTCCACACCGTAGGCGTTCCGGGTGCCCTAGCACTGAGTTACGTATTCCTCTACCCTTGGGTGACTGCTGACGTCGTTCGCTTCTACCGAAGGAAGCAAGTCGAGCTTGCAAATAGTGTAAAAGAGCTTGAGCTTGATCAGATGTTGAGTCGAAAAGATAGTGCAGAGCTCACACGCCGACATGAAAAAGAGAAGAACGCTTGGGAGGAAAGAGAGCGAGTCTTGCGCGGAAGAATTAACGCGCTGGGGGACGCACTTTTGGTGGCCGAAGCGTCCCCTTCTACTTCTGCAGACAAGGACCAATCAAGTCCTAAGCCTGTAGATGAGATACCGTTCGATCACCCACACATTGACCGCATCGAGTATGCGAGTCCGATAGGAATGCCTTTGACAGATCAAGAAATGCGTGCCCTCAATTACGACGGTAACTTGGTCGCGTCATTGGAGATGAACATAGTTGCAATAGTCTCAAACAGCGCGACTGGTGAAACGGCTGCAGAGCTGGCCAATTCGCTTAAGTCAAATCTCGCAAGAGTTCAATATGCGCTGCAAGGACTAGAAGACGCGAATTTGGTTGAAGCCGGCAACTCACGTCGTTACAAACTTACGAAGGTAGGCAGACCAGTTGCAATTAAAGTGATCGACCTAATGCAAGAATTCAACGACTTTGCTAGTGGGCGAAAACCCTATCCGAAGAGCTAGCCATCCTCGTGACTATGCACACCACTCTTGGCATCGCCGAGGCCTCACTACGATCCCACATGCAAGTGATATAGATTCGGCGGAAGTGGACCCGGACAGAGAAGGGTGGCCGAGCGCGGGCTATGTAGTTTTCAGACTGCGAGAGCCTGTCAGAAATTTTGTGTGCGAGGCATAACATGTCAACAAGGAGCATGAATGCCAAGCAAGACAAAGAGCGCCACGGTGGCGGACAACGCAACACAACTTCAAATCCCAGCCGAGTTGCTGGACCAACTGGTGACCGGCCCCATGACAGCCGGTCAAGTCCAGGGACTGTTTGACCAGTTCAAAAAGGCCGTGCTGGAGCGGGCACTGGCTGGAGAAATGAGCCATCACCTGGGCTACGCGCCGGGCAAGGCCAAACCCGAGGGAGCGCCTGCAAACCACCGCAACGGCAAAAGCGCTAAGACGGTACTGACCGATGCAGGAGCCCTGCGCATTGACGTCCCGCGCGACCGGGAAGGCACGTTCGAACCCCAACTCATCGGCAAACACGAGCGCCGTTTCACCGGCTTTGACGACAAGATCATCGCCATGTACGCGCGTGGCATGACCGTGCGCGAGATACAGGCGTTTTTGAGCGAGATGTACTCGGTCGATGTATCGCCCGACCTCATCAGCCGCGTGACTGACGAAGTCATGAGCGAGGTGACAGCCTGGCAGAGCCGCCCATTGGAATCCATGTACCCGGTGGTGTTCTTCGATGCGCTGCGCGTCAAGATTCGTGAGGACGGGGTGGTGCGCTCCAAGGCCGTGTACTTGGCCCTGGGCGTGCTGGCCGATGGCAGCCGCGACATCCTGGGGATCTGGGTCGAGAACACCGAAGGGGCCAAATTCTGGATGAAAGTGTTCAACGATTTGAAGACCCGAGGTGTGCAGGATATCCTGATTGCCGTCACCGACGGGCTCAAAGGCATGCCAGAGGCCCTGGGCGCGGTGTTCCCGGCCACGACACTGCAAACGTGCATCGTGCACCTGATACGCAACAGCCTGGACTTTGCCAGTTGGAAGGATCGCAAGGCGCTGGCTGCGGCCATCAAACCCATCTACACGGCGGTGAGCGCAGAGGCAGCACAGGCTGAACTCGATGCATTTGAGGCAGGTCCCTGGGGCCAGAAGTTCCCCACCGTGGTGGGAGCCTGGCGCAGGGCTTGGGACAGAGTGATTCCCTTCTTTGCGTTCCCGCCCGAGGTACGCCGTGTGATCTACACGACCAATGCCATTGAGAGCGTAAATGCCAGACTGCGCAAGATCATCAAGTCCAGAGGACACTTCCCCAGTGACGATGCGGCCACCAAGCTGATCTGGCTGGCACTGCGCAACATTACCGAGGATTGGGGACGTGCGGCTAACCACTGGAAATCAGCCATGAACCAGTTTGCCATCCTCTACGGCGACAGGTTCACGCAGCCCACTCACGGGGGTGCAAAATGAAGGAGCTGAACCCTGCCACTCAGGGTTCTACCGGGGGGGGCCTCCGGCGGCCTGGCAGGGGCCTTAGTTTGAATAAAATTTACCCATCAGCTGATTTCTGAAACCGCCTCACACACAGAAATTCTGACACTCCCGACTGCGACCAGAACAGTAGTTTGTTACGCCGCGGCAATCGCATGTGTCGCGGTGCGCCTGTTGCGTTTAGGCCCCCCAAGCTTTGGCTTTGACACTTTGACAGTTGGGCTCATGCCTGCAGTCGCAGCCATGTCGATGAGTGTGTCCAATGAAAACAGATTGATCTTGCCGCGCATCAGATCGGAGATGCGGGGCTGGGTCACACCAAAGAGGGCAGCGGCATCACCTTGGGTCATGCCACGCTCACGAATGACTTCCGTAAGGTTCATCATCAGCTCGGAGCGCGCCCGCATACTGGCGGCCTGCTGCGGAGTGTCTTCGATGGCATCCCATACGCTGCTGAACCGTTGTTTGTCAGTCATTTCGAATCTCCTTCACTAAATCCTTAAATCGCTTGCGGGCCAGTTCAATATCAGGCTGTGATGTTTGCTGCGTCTTCTTCTTGAAGCAGTGCAGGACATACACGGCGTCCTCAAACTTGGCAACATAAATCACCCGAAATGTTCCAGCTTCATCCCAAATGCGCAGCTCCATGACACCTGCGCCAATTGCCGACATGGGCTTGGCGTCATCCGGTGAAAGTCCCTTTTGAACCTTATCCAGTTGATGCCCTGCTTCACGCATGGCTGCCTGGGGAAAATCCCGCAAATCGCTCAATGAGCTGCCTCGGAATTCAACATACTTCATGGTCAAATTATATATATTTTTGTATTATTTGAATCCTACTACTTCACCACAAACGGATGGGTGCTGACTTGATTCCACTGCCGGCTGTCATTGGGGTCGGCCCCCGGGTAGGTCAGTATCAGGTACGCAAAATACAGCCCCTTAGGCTCGGTACCGTTGAAGGTGTAGGTAAGAGGGTAGCCGGTCCTGTTGACGGCAAACGGCTGGAAGTTGCCTGTGTTCGGAATAGCGCGTGCGAACGGAACATAACCCGGCACGAGCGTGGGGACCCCATTCTGGACAGTCCAGCTTAGTACAGAGGACCCACCCGGCAACAAAATTCCAAAGTAGACGTCTGCACCCTTGGTGTACACGATGTCACGCTCAGGCCAGGCAATCAGTGCACCGAATGCGTAAGGGAGCTTGCCTACATGGACGGGCTCAATATTCAAAGCGGGGGTCAAGTATGGGGTGGTTACCCACGTTGAAAGGACCGGCCTTGGAACACTCGAAGTGGCGAGCGCTGGCAATGCAGGAAAGACCGCCAACAGCGCTGCTGCCCAGCTACCGGCCGTACCGCGCAGACGCTGCGCAATTCGAAACCGGATCCAAACATTACCTGACTTCATGAACTACTCCCTGTATTTACGACCGTAGGCCTGATTGCCGCCGCCGCTCGCCAATGTAGCGGTGGGACGCCGCGTAGGCCATCCCATAAACATGGCAACACCCTGTTAGACCAAGCGCGCAAACTCCCGCTGCGCAAACGCCCAAACCATCCGCGATGCATCCGGCCCCTTGGGATCTGAATAGGCCTGTGATGCAGCACCCCCGCTCCACGCATGCCCCAAGCCATTGACCTCGCTCAACGTCACCTGCAAACGCCGCTTGGGCCCGAACCAGTCCATCGTCGTGAACGGGTACCGCTTGCCCCGGCCCACCACCCTTGCCGCTTTGGGTTCTGCGTGGGTGCGCGCGGCCCAGACTTGTGCGGCGCGCATGCCATTGGCCTTCAACACCACATGGTCGGCACTGCCCTGTATCACCAGCAAGGCGGGTAATGCTTCTGCAACTTTGCCGGGCGGCGATAGCGGCAGGCGGTAACGCCCGCGCATGGCGGACAAGGCGGTAGCCGATGAGCTGGCAGACGTGGGCTCCACGCCCGAATGCATGACCACCGCAGCAAAACGGTTCGGAAAATGCAGACCCACCAGCGCTGCCATGCTGGCGCCCGCAGACATGCCTGCAATGGCGACGCGGGTGGGGTCTATGGGGTGCAAGATGCGGGCATGGTCCAGCGCGGCCACGATGCTAGCCGCCTCCAGCTTGGCGCGGCCGTTGCGTGTGTCAAACCAGTTCCAGCAGGCTTGGGCATTGGCCAGACGATCCTGCTCGGGGTAGAGCACCATAAAACCGTACAGGGCCGCCAGCCGGTTCATGCGGGTGCTGGCCGCAAAGTCATTCGCGCTTTGGCCGCAGCCATGCAGCATGACGATCAGTGGACACAACTTGGCTTTGGACAAACCCGTGGGTTTGAACAGGCGGTAGCGGCGCAGGCCCGCGGGGCCGGTTGATAGGCCCAAACCCCAACTGCCGCCGGTGGATGCGGCAGCAGCCGCTGGCGACTTGCGCGCCGCCGTGGTGGTGGGCGCAAGTTTGGCGCGCTTGAGTGCCTTTTTTCCTTCACTGACCGCCTGGCGCAGGACCCAGCGGGTCTGCTGCTGGACCATGCGTGTCCAGGCTTTGCTTCCGCTTGCGCGCCGGGCCATCAGAGCCCGCGCGCTTTAAGCACCACCCTTGAGAGGCGGTTGCCCGCCGGGGCCTGGCACCATTTTTTTGCGCAGTTCGGCATCCAGCCCGGGCGTGGCGTGCATGTCGGTATCAACCAGGCCCGCATCGATATCGCGCTTGGCCTGTTGCATAACCGGGTCTGGCGCCTCGGCCACGTTGTTGTGTGATTCGTCCCGCTCATGGGGCAGCGGCAGCGCCGGGTGTGTATCGGCGTCGCTGCCAGGGGGTGGAGTGGTCGTCGTTGGGGTGGAAGTGGTATGTGCCATGGCAACAGCTTAGGCCCGGTGTGCCGTCTGGTCCGTTGGATGGCGCACCAAGCGAATGAAGGAATGCAGCCGTCTATACAAACACTACAAATTCAAGAGCACCAAAGCCATATTCCACGGGGGCTACAGCCTATTTTGGCAAAAACAATAACCAGTAAACCAGCAACAGGTTCAACAACACCGACACCGCCAAACCTACTTTCCACAGCGCCGTGGGGTCGCGCTGCAGCAGTGGCGTGGCGGATGGGGCAGACAAGGGGCGTGATGCGCCCCGCTCCAGCGCCAGGCGGAACTCTTCTGCCGTCTCAAAACGCTGGCGTTTGTCGCGCGCCACAGCCTTCATCAGCACGTGGTCCAGCCAGATGGGGATCTCGGGGTTGTGGCGGCTGGGGGCCACGGGGTCGCGGTAGTAACGACCCACCTGGTAGGGCAGCACCTCGCCATAGGGTAGCCGGCCGGTCAGCAGCTGGTACAGCGTGACACCCAACGCAAACAGGTCGCTTTGCGCATCCGGCAGCTCCTGCGGCACATCGGTGCGCTGGCCGCCGCTGCGGGCACTGGTCTTGCAATTGAAGCCCCATTGCTCGGGGTTCACATAACTGGGGGTGCCGGCGTGTAATTCGCGCATGGACTGCGGCTCGCGCCCGCTCAGCGCCACGCCCAGGTCCAAGAGGCGCAGCACACCGTCTTCGCCCTGGTGCAGGTTGGCGGGTTTGATGTCGCGGTGGATGACGCCCTGGCGGTGCAGGCGGCCCAGCGCCTTGAGCGCCTGCAGGCCCACAGCCAGTGCCTGCGGCAGCTTGAAGCGCTTCTGCTGAGCCAGCGCCTGCTCCAATGTCTCGCCACCATGCCAGTCGTAGACCAGGTAGAAGGCGCTGCGCGTTCGACCCTCTGGCAGCCCTGGCAGATCGTTGTAAATCTGGACCAGGTTGTCCGCCGCGCGGGACGACTGCATGCGTTTGGCCAACCAGGCCTCGTGGGCAAGCATGGCCAGCTCTTCGCGGTCGTGCGCGCGGGCGGGGTGCAGGGCTTTGATGATGTAGCGTTTGTCGGTGTCTGCGCCTGCTGCGGGGGCTATTGCCTTGGCTTGGTAGACCACATTGATGCCGTTGTCGGCCACAGAGGCGGTGATGGTCAGGCCGTCCAGCACCTCACCCACTTTCAACAATGGTGGCACGGGCAGGCTTTGGGCGGCGCGGTTTTCGTCTTGCAGCGTGGCGTCCAGCAGGCCCAGCACACGCACCACCAGAGCGGTCACATTGTCTTTGCTGCCGGCCTTGAGCGCTGCATCCAGCAGGGCTTCGCAGGCTGCTTGGGACGAGGCTTGGGCGTTGTCGCCCTCAGCCAAGGCCTGCACGCGTTTGTCGCTCAGCGAGCCATACACACCATCGGTCAGCAACACAAACACATCACCCACCTGCAGGTCACCCTGTACATAGTCCACCACCACCCGTTCTTCTAGGCCCACGGCGCGCACCAGTTGGTGTTTGAAGTCGGGGTGGTTGACGACATGGTCGTGGGTGATCTGCTGCATAAGCCCGCCGCGCAGCAGGTAGGCGCGTGAGTCGCCCACATGGGCCAGCGCGTAAGACTGGCCGCGCAGCACCACGGCGGTGAGTGTGGTCATGCCCACTGCGGGCTGGCGGCGGCGGTTGATGCCGCACAACCAGGCGTTCTGGCTGCTGATGATGCGGTCCAGTGCCACGGTGGCGTCCCAGGTCTCAGGGGTGCCAAAGTAATCGCGCAGCAGGCTGACCACGGTGGTTTGCGCTGCCTCTTTGCCCATGCCCCCGCGGCTGACGCCATCGGCCACGGCCGCGATGACACCCATGCCCTCCAGCCCCGGCTCGGGCATCAGGGCGCCGCAAAAGTCTTCGTTGCTGTCTTTGGTGCCCGCGCTGGAGGCGAAGCCTATGTCGAGTTCAAATGCCATGCACCAAATGTAAGCAATAACAGTGCCTGTGCACCATTTATGCGCCGGTCAACATCTGCATACTGTGTTCGTAGTGGGCGGACAGCTGCTCCAGAACGGCCAGCAAACTCTCACTGGCCCCGGCTAAACCGTTCAACTGCGCGGCCTCCCCTGCCCCTGGTGCCGCCTTGGTAGCTGCCAGCAGCGTCAACCAGCCAACACCAGCCGACTCCAGCGCGGTATGGATGTCGGGCGTGCTCAGCGGCAGGCTGTTGAGGTAGGTCAACGCGGCTTCAAACGCGGCGCGCGACTCGGCCATGCCGGTGGCGCTGCGCGTCTGCAATGGCGCATCACCCAGCAGAGCCAGTACGGCGTATTTGGCAAAGCGTTGCGACAGCATGCGCTGGCGCCCGGCCAGGTTCAGCACGCGCAGTGGGGGCGCGGGGCTGGCGCTTTCTAGCTGGCCGGTCAGGCGCTCAGCACCTTGCAAGAGGTGCTCGGCCAGTTCATCCAGCCGGGCATAGGCCGCCACCGTAGCCTCCGAGCCTGGGCTCGCCCGCAGCACGGGCTGCAGGTCAGCCCACGTCTGCTGCACCTGGCCCAGCAGGTCGCCATAGGTGGCCTGTGACAGGCTTTTGCCCAGATAGGCCAGGTTCGCATCGATGCGCTGCACCGACTCTGCCAGCTGCTGCGCAAAAGGCCCTGCGCCCACCACACCTTGCAGCACCTGCAGCGTGACCAGGCGCTGCGACAACATGCGCAGCTGGCCGCAGCGGTTCACATCTTCCGCAAAACGGGCGGATTGCACGATGTGCTGCGACACCTGGCCCAGCCGTTGGTTGGTGTGCATGGAGGCGGTGCGCAGGATGTGGAAGGCGTCGTCGTCCGACAGCTGCTGGGTCTGCATCAATATGCCCTTGGCCCGCTCCACCAACTTGCGTTCTTCAAAACGGGTGGAGATGTCGGCCAGGGCCTGGGCTTGCGCCTGGGTCTGGCGAAAGCGGGCCTGGGCCAGGTGCACCAGGGCGCGCAGGCGCGCTGCGCCATACCCATTGACTTCGTAACCGTGGATGCCGGAGGCCAGGGCGCGGTCCATATGGTCGACATTCGTATCCGCGGTGAACACAATAACGGCGCAAGGCGCCATGTCAGCAATGGCGGCGGTGGCCTTGAACAGGGTCTCGTCGGGCGCGGGCGCATCACAAATGAGCACATCTGGTGCATGGCGCACCACTTCCTGCAACAACTTGGCGCGGTCTTGCACCGTGGCCAGCACTTCGATACCGGCGGCGGCCAGATCAGCCGCCAGGGGGTGGGCCGTTTTTAAACCATTCACATGGACCAGGGCAGTCGTCATAAAAACACGGTTCTCAGAGGGGAAACGGGTGACCGGCATGCAAGACACACACCAGCGCCACGGGTTTTGGGGACCAAAGTCAGGGTTAACACCATCATATGGCACAGCTCTTGCATAAAGGGTAGCGGGCGTAACGGCGCGCCCCTGACCTTAGCGATTGCACTGCGGGTTCTGCATACAACGACGTATGCACGTGAGTATTTGGTGTACCGGCCACGTGGCCATGTTTGAACTATTCCCTTTTCTCTTTTTGTTTGGCAGGTGGAGCATCCACGTGCTGATGGTTTTCGATACCAGGAGTGGCCGCAATGAAAAAATCCAAGTTGGTAATGATAGGCAATGGCATGGCGGGCGTTCGCACGCTGGAAGAGTTGCTGAAGATTGCACCCGATCTGTACGACATCACCGTTTTTGGCGCCGAGCCCCACCCCAACTACAACCGCATCCTGCTCTCGCCCGTGTTGGCCGGCGAGCAGACGATTGAAGAAATCGTGCTGAACTCCTGGGAGTGGTACACCGACAACCACATCACCCTGCATGCCGGCTGGACCGTGACCGAAGTGGACCGCGTCAAACGCATCGTGCACGCCACCAATGCCGCCGGCGAAAAAATCAGCACCGAATACGACCGCCTGCTGATGTGCACCGGCTCTAACGCTTTTATCCTGCCCGTGCCCGGCAAGGACCTGAAGGGTGTGATCGCCTACCGCGACATTGCCGACACCAACGCCATGATCGAAGCGGCCACGCAATACAAGAACGCCGTTGTCATCGGCGGCGGCCTCTTGGGCCTGGAAGCGGCCAACGGCCTGATGCTGCGCGGCATGAACGTGACCGTGGTGCACGTGATGCCCACACTCATGGAGCGCCAGCTGGACACCGTAGCCGGCAAGATGCTGCAAAAGTCGCTGGAAGACCGGGGCCTGAAGTTCCTGATCGGCGCACAAACCCAGGAGCTGGTCGGTGGCGAGAACGACGGCAAAGGTGGCCGCGTCACTGCGATCAAGTTCAAGGATGGCACCGAAGCCGCTGCCGACCTGGTCGTCATGGCGGTCGGCATACGCCCCAATACCGCGCTGGCCGAATCCATGCGCCTGCACTGCAACAAGGGCATCGTTGTCAACGACACCATGCAAACCACAACCGATGCACGCATCTACAGCGTGGGTGAATGCGCGGCCCACCGCGGCATCGCCTACGGTCTGGTGGCCCCGCTGTTTGAGCAGGCCAAGGTGGCCGCCAACCACCTGGCGCAGTACGGCATTGGCCGCTACCAGGGCTCGTTGACATCGACCAAACTCAAGGTCACCGGTATCGATTTGTTCAGCGCGGGTGACTTCGCCGGCGGAGAAGGCACCGAAGAACTGGTGATGAGCGACCCCTATGGCGGCGTCTACAAGAAACTGGTCATCAAGAACGACAAACTGGTCGGCGCCTGCCTGTATGGCGACACCGTGGACGGCAGCTGGTACTTCAAACTGCTGCGCGATGGCCGCTCCATCAGTGACATCCGTGACAAGCTGATGTTTGGCGAGAGCAATATTGGCGATGCCGGTCACGAAGGCCACAGCAAGGCCGCCACCATGCCCGACGATGCCGAGGTCTGCGGCTGCAACGGTGTCAACAAGGGCACGATCTGCAAGGCCATCCGCGAAAAAGGTCTCTTCACGCTGGATGAGGTCAAGAAACACACCAAGGCCAGCGCCTCCTGCGGCTCCTGCACCGGCCTGGTGGAACAGATCATCATGTTCACCGCCGGTGGCGACTACTCGGCCACACCCAAGACCAAGGCCATGTGCAGCTGCACCGACCACGGCCACCAGGCCGTGCGGGATGCCATCCGCACCAACAAAATACTCACCATTGCCGACACCTTCAAGTTCATGGACTGGAAGACGCCCAATGGTTGCTCCAGCTGCCGCCCGGCCATCAACTACTACCTGATCTCCACCTGGCCCAAGGATGCCAAGGATGACCCACAAAGCCGCTTCATCAACGAACGCAGCCATGCCAACATCCAGAAAGACGGCACCTACAGCGTGATCCCGCGCATGTGGGGCGGCGAGACCACGGCCGACGAACTGCGCCGCATTGCGGATGCGGTGGACAAGTACAAGATCCCCACCGTCAAGGTCACCGGCGGCCAGCGTATCGACTTGCTGGGCGTGAAGAAAGAAGACCTGCAAAACGTGTGGAAAGACATCGGCATGCCATCCGGCCACGCCTATGCCAAGGCCCTGCGCACCGTCAAGACCTGTGTGGGCAGCGAGTGGTGCCGCATGGGCACACAGGACAGCACCCAGATGGGCAAGGACCTGGAGCGCGCCATGTGGCGCATGTATGCCCCACACAAGGTCAAGTTCGCCGTGAGCGGCTGCCCGCGCAATTGCGCAGAGTCCGGCATCAAGGACGTGGGCGTGATTGGTGTGGACAGCGGCTGGGAGATGTACATCGCCGGCAACGGCGGCATCAAGACCGAGGTGGCGCACTTTCTGGTCAAGGTCAAGACTGCGGCCGAGGTGCTGGAATACACCGGGGCCTTCTGCGAGTTGTACCGCCAAGAGGGCTGGTACCTGGAGCGCACCGTGCATTATGTGAACCGCGTGGGCCTGGACCATGTGAAGAAGCGCATCCTGGAAGACCATGAAGGCCGCAAGGCGCTGTGGGAACAGTTGCAGTTTGCGCTGGAAGGCGAGCCTGATCCGTGGTTCGACTTCAAGGAAGCGTCTGTGGACACACGCCAGTTCGCCGCCCTGCCGGTTTGAACAAACCCAACCACGGGAGAACGCCATGAAACCCCCACTGTTCAAACGCAGAACCCTGCTGCTGGCCACCGCAAGCCTGCCGCTGGTCAGCGCACATGCGCAGGTCAGCGACATACGCGACGCCATCAACAAGGCCGGTCGCCAGCGCATGCTGAGCCAGCGCATGGGCAAGGCCTGGCTGGCCCTGGTGCACGGGGTTGAGAAACCCATGGCCCAGCAGGTGCTGGACAAGTCCTTGGCCCTGTTTGACCGCCAGTTGGTAGAGCTCAAAGCCTTTGCCGCATCCGCCGACATTGCCACCACTTACAACAACCTGGATGCATCCTGGAGCGCTTACAAGACTGCGCTGGTCGGCAATGCGCCGTCACGCGACAGCGCCGCCACCATGCTGCAGCTCAATGCGGGTGTGCTGGCACTGGCCCACCAGGGTACGGTGCAGTTTGAATCGGCTCAGGGAAAGCCACTGGGCAAACTGGTCAATATTGCCGGGCGCCAGCGTATGCTGAGCCAGCGTATGGCCATGTATTACCTCGCCGCCCGTTTGCCGGTGGACGCCCCGGCCGCGACCGCCGAGATCAACAAGGCGCGGACCGACTTCGTCAGTGCGATGGCCCTTTTGCGCCAGGCACCCGAAACTACGCCGCAAATCCAGGAGCAACTGCAATTGGCCGAAGGCCAATGGGTGTTTTTTGACGCCGCACTGAAGCGCAACAACACCAGCGACGCCGGCTCGGCCCGGGCGCTGGGCGAGATCTTCATGGCCAGTGAAAACCTGCTGTCCGTGATGGACCGGGTGACCGGTCAGTATTCGGCCCTGAAGACCTAACCCATATGAAAAACAAGGCTGCAGCCCCCGTGCAAGCTAACTGTATCGCTACAAAAGGAATAGCAAAATGAGTGAATGGACCCCGATTTGCAAAGTGGACGACATCCCCGTGCTGGGCGCACGCCGCGTCGCCCGCAGCCAGGGCATGGATGTGGCCGTGTTCCGCAACGATGCGGGCGAGGTGTTTGCGCTGCTGGACCGCTGCCCACACAAGGGTGGCCCGCTGAGCCAGGGCATTGTTTTCGGCACCAGCGTGGCCTGCCCGCTGCACAACTGGACCATTGGCCTGTGCGACGGCCAGGCCTCCGCACCGGATGAAGGCTGCACCCCGAAGTTCGCGGTGCAGGTAGTGGACGGCCAGGTGTCACTGAAGACCGCCGAGCTGGCAGGCCATGCCATTGACCAGACACGCCCGATTGCCGGCCCCAAGAATGGCCGCCAAGCCACCGCCGACGCACAAACCGCCTAAGCCAACCACTTACGCAACCCCCTCAGCGCTACCCGCAGCACCCATGACGGTCACACAAGAAACCAAATCGACCTGCCCCTACTGTGGGGTGGGCTGCGGCGTCATCATTGAATCGGCAGGCAGCCAGATCACCGGCGTGCGCGGCGACCTGGACCACCCGGCCAACTTCGGGCGCCTGTGCACCAAGGGCTCCACGCTGCACCTGACCGCCAGTGCGGCGGTGACGATGCAGACGCGGCTACTGCAGCCCATGCAACGGCGTACGCGTGGCGACACACCCCAGGCCGTGGGCTGGGATGCGGCTTTGACACAGGCGAGCGAAGGTTTTGCCCGCATCATCCGCGACCATGGTCCGGACGCTGTAGGCTTTTATGTATCGGGCCAGTTGCTGACCGAAGACTATTACGTCTTCAACAAACTGGCCAAGGGCCTGATCGGCACCAACAACATCGACACCAACTCGCGCCTGTGCATGAGCAGCGCGGTGGCTGGGTACAAGCAGACGCTGGGGGCCGACGCGCCACCCGCCTGTTACGACGATGTCAACCACGCGCAGTGCATTTTCATCACCGGCTCCAACACGGCCTTTGCCCACCCCATACTGTTCCGGCGCATTGAGGATGCCAAAAAGGCCAATCCCCGGTTGAAGATCATCGTGGCCGACCCGCGCGCCACCGACACCACCAGCATTGCCGACCTGCATTTGGCCATCCAGCCCGGCACCGATGTGATGCTGTTCAACGGCATGCTGCACCTCATGGCCTGGGAGGGCTGGCTGGACCAGGCCTATATAGACCAACACACATCAGGATTCGACGCGCTGAAAGCCACCGTGCGCGACTACACGCCCGATGTGGTGTCGCAGGCCTGCGGCATCAGCAAAGAGGCGCTGTTGCAGGCCACGCGCCTGTTTGCCGGCATGCAGAGCAACGGCACCCGCACACCCACGCTGAGCCTGTACTGCCAGGGCCTCAACCAATCCAGCAGCGGCACAGCCAAAAACGCCGCGCTGATCAACCTGCACCTGGCCACCGGCCAGATTGGCAAGCCCGGCGCGGGCCCCTTCTCGCTGACCGGCCAGCCCAATGCCATGGGCGGGCGCGAAGTGGGTGGTCTGGCCAATTTGCTCAGCGCGCACCGCGACATGGCCAACCCGGCCCACCGCGCCGAAGTGGCCGCCCTGTGGGGCCTGCCATCCGTGCCCGACAAGCCGGGCAAAACTGCGGTAGAGATGTTCCAAGCCGCGGCTGACGGCGAAATCAAGGCGCTGTGGATTGCCTGCACCAACCCCGCCCAGAGCATGCCCGACCAAGCCACGGTGCGCCGTGCGCTGGAGCGTTGTGAACTGGTCATCGTGCAAGAGGCTTTCTCCACCACCGCCACCTGCCGGTATGCCGACCTGCTGCTGCCCGCCACCACCTGGGGCGAAAAAGAAGGCACCGTCACCAACAGCGAACGCCGCATTAGCCGTGTGCGCGCCGCCGTGCCGGCTCCCGGCCCAGTGGACAACGGGCCGCGGCATGACTGGTCCATCGCGGTGGACTTTGCGCAGCGGCTCGAAGCCCTGCTGGCCCCCACACGCCCCACGCTGTTCCCCTACCCCACACCCGAATCCGTGTGGAACGAGCACCGCGAATCCACCCGCGGCCGTGACCTGGACATCACCGGCATGTCTTACGCCATGCTGGACGAACGGGGTCCACAACAATGGCCGCTGGCAGAGGGTCAAGCTACCGGCAAGCTGCGCCTGTACGAAGACGGCATCTTCCCCACCGCTGACGGCAAGGCCAAGTTTGCCAACACGGTTTACAAGGCCGTGGCCGAGCCGCGCGAGGCGCGTTACCCCCTGTCGTTGACCACCGGCCGCCTGCGCGACCAGTGGCATGGCATGAGCCGCACCGGCACACTAGGCCGACTGTTCGGCCATGTAGCCGAGCCCTGCATCGAGATGAACCGGCAGGACATGGAGCGCCGCCAGCTCAAAGACGGTGACCTGGTCCACGTGACTGGCAGGCGCGGCTCCATCGTCATACCCGCACTGGCCAGTGCGTCTTTGGCACCGCAGCAAACCTTCATGGCCATGCACTGGGGTGAAGAGTTTTTGAGCGGTGCTAGCACCACCGGCGAGCGGCTGGCCGGCGTCAATGCGCTGACCAACCCAGCCTACTGCCCCACGTCCAAACAGCCCGAGTTCAAACACGCCGCCATCAAAGTGCTCAAAGCCGAGCTGCCCTGGTCGCTCTTGGGCATCGCCTGGCTGCCCGACGACACGGCGCTGCAGGCGCGCGAAGAGTTGAAGGAGCTGATGGGCCAGTTTGCCTTTGCCAGCTGCACACCCTTTGGCCGCGAGCGCAGCGGCCTGCTGTTCCGCGCAGCCGCCTATGAGGCGCCAGACGACGCCGTGCTGGCCCGCATCGAAACCCTGCTGGGCATGGGCGGCGCCCATGTGCTGCGGTATGCCGACAAGAAGCGCGGCCAGCGCCGCGCCGTGCAACTGGTGCCCGCCAGCCCTGGCGGAGATGCCAAGGCAAATACCCAGGGAGAAACCCGGCTCAACGCCTTCTTGCTGGCCGGCGACACCAGCGCGCAAAGCTGGATCAAGACCCTGCTGCAAGACGAGCTGCCCGCCCAGTCCTATGGCCGCATGCTGCTGGTGCCCGGCGCCAAGGCACCGGTGGCGGTGCAGTCGCGTGGCAAACAGGTGTGCACCTGCTTCAATGTGACCGATGCCGACATCACCACGCAATTGGGCCAATGCAAAGGCAACGAAGACCAGCGCCTGGCCCAATTGCAAGGTGCGCTGAAGTGCGGCACCAACTGCGGCTCGTGCCTGCCAGAGGTGAAGCGCATGGTGCGCATGTCCATGCCGACCAACTCAGGCGTGCCCGCGTTGCAGTCGTGAATCCGTGATCTGAGCTAATTACCCGAAGTTATCAAGCCTGCGGGACAATGGCAGCTATATGGGTATCGCACACTACATCAAGGAAATCGGCCGCGGCAGCCAAGGCGCGCGGCCACTGAACCGCGAGCAGGCGACCGACCTGTTTGGCCAGGTGCTGGACGGCGCGGTCACCGATCTGGAGGTGGGCGCCTTCTGCCTGGCCATGCGTATCAAGGGCGAAACGGCCCAGGAGATGGCAGGTTTCCTGGACGCCACCCACCAGCGCCTGCACCGCCTGCCAGCCAGCACGGGCCGGCCCACCATCGTCATCCCCAGCTACAACGGCGCACGCAAGCTGCCGGTGCTCACACCCCTGCTGGCACTGCTGCTGGCGCGCGAAGGCCTGCCGGTGCTGGTGCATGGCACGGCCACCGAATCCCGCCGGGTCTATACGTCAGAAGTGCTGCTAGCCCTCGCCATTCCTGCCCGGGAGGCTATTGAATCCATAGCACCCGGCACCGTGGCCTTTGTACCCACAGCTCTGTTGCACGGCGGCCTGCAGCGCCTGCTGGACGTGCGCCGTGTCGTCGGCCTGCGCAACCCGGCGCACAGCCTGGTCAAACTGATGAGCCCGGTAGAAGGCAAGAGCCTGCTGGTCAGCAGCTACACCCACCCCGAATACGCAGTCTCCATGGCCGAGACATTGGCCGTGGTGCAAGGCAATGCGCTCTTGCTGCGCGGCACCGAGGGTGAAGCCGTGGCAGACCCCCGCCGTACACCCAAGATGCAGGGCTTTATCAATGGCGAAGTGGTGGACCAGCAGGCCCACCAGGACGGCACACTGACCACCCTGCCCGATCTGCCACCCGGACTGGATGCAGCCAGCACCGCTGCCTATATTCGCAGTGTGCTGGATGGCACACAGCCCGTGCCCACGCCCATTGCTCAGCAGGTGGCCCATATATTGCATTTGGTGGATTCACTATGAAACACGATCTTTCCAACTCCAGCGCACGCGGCCATGTCACCCTGGTGGGCGCCGGCCCGGGCGACCCCGAGCTGCTGACCATCAAAGCCCTGAAGGCGATCCAGCAGGCCACCGTGGTGCTGGTGGACGATCTGGTCAACGAGGCCATCGTGGCCTTCGCTCAGCCCACCGCCCGCATCGTCTATGTCGGCAAACGCGGTGGTTGCAAATCCACCCCGCAGTCCTTTATCGAAAAGCTGATGGTCACCGCCGCGCTGGAAGGCGAAAACGTGGTGCGCCTCAAGGGCGGCGACCCGTTCATCTTTGGCCGCGGGGGCGAAGAGATGGAAGCTCTGCATGCAGCTGGCGTGCGCGTGGATGTCATCAACGGCATCACCGCGGGCATCGCCGCCGTGTCGTCACTGGGTGTGCCGCTCACCCACCGCGAACATGCGCACGGCGTGGTGTTTGTCACCGGCCATGCCAAGCCCGGCTCGGCCGGCACCGATTGGCGCGCACTCGCAGCCACGGCCCAGCAGGCGCGCCTGACCCTGGTCATCTACATGGGTGTCAGTGGTGCGGCCACCATACAAAACGAATTGCTGTACGGCCTGCCGAGCGACACGCCGGTGGCCATCATCCAGAACGCCAGCTTGCCGACGCAGCGCCAGGCCGTATGCACACTGGCGGAGCTGGAAAGCACGATTGCCCGTGAGCAATTGGCCAGCCCCAGCGTGATCGTGGTGGGTGATGTTTTGCAGGGTTTGCTGGCGGCGGGCGTAGACGCCAGGGAACTGCCCCTGAAACACCGGGCGGCCTGAAGCGCTCAAAACCCTGCACACGCGAGCGACGTCTGGGCGGCAAAGCGTTTTGCTCCGTGTCCCCCGCCCACTGCGCGGGCTCCTCCTTTACCTGCGCAAAACGCTTTGCCGCCCAGACGCCTAAGGGCTATTGGTGTTGTCCTCGCTGTCGCCAGGTTTAACTGCTGGAATTTGCCCACCCACGCGCGCGCGCACGGCTTCGCGCAGCAGGTACTCCACCTGGGCATTCACGCTGCGCAACTCCGCCGCGGCCAGGCGCTCGATCTGCGCCCACAACACAGGGTCTATGCGCAGCGCAAAGGATTTCTTATCGGGACTGGCCATGGCAGCTCGGTATCAAAGGGGTTGGCTTTACACCCCGTCCTTGTGGGCTTGGGCCTGCGCTTTTGCTCGCAGATTTTGCAGCCCCGGTGGCTCGCCGGAGAACCAGAACCACTGCGGGTCGGTACCGCCCTTGCGCAACACCCACTGCGATACCGTTGCAAACACGATGATCGCAACCACCAGCAGTGCGGCAATGGCCACTACACCCATTGCGCTGTAGAGCAGCACCATGGGCAGTGGTACTTTGGGTGCCAGTTGCGACCCCGCCACCACGGCCAGCGCGGCCAGCAGCAGGATGGCAAACAGGATCTTGTTGATCAGACGGGGGTTGAGCCTAAAACTTTGCATGGCTGGTTCCTCAGTTATACAAGGTGCCAGTATTCACCACCGGTTGGGCGTCGTGGTCAGAGCACAGTACCACCAGCAGATTGGTCACCATGGCGGCTTTGCGTTCATCGTCCAGCGCCACCAGGCCGCGCTCCTGCAGGCCGGTCAGGGCCAGTTCCACCATGCCGACAGCGCCCTGCACGATCAGGCTGCGCGCGGCGATGATGGCCTGGGCCTGCTGGCGGCGCAACATGGCACCAGCGATTTCTGGGGCATAGGCCAGGTGGGTGAGTTTGGCATCCACCACCACCACACCGGCCAGGGCAAAGCGGTCCTGCAGTTCCTCCAGCAGCGCCGCACCTACCTGGTCGGCGCCCGAGCGCAGCGTGATCTCCTTGGGTGCCGTGCTGCCCGCGTCGTCCAGGTTGTCATAGGCGTAGCTGGAGGCCAGGTGCCGCACGGCTGCCTCTGCCTGGGTGAACACGTACGACTCAAAATCCTCCACATCAAAACTGGCCCGCGCGGTATCGCTGACCCGCCAGACAATGGCAGCGGCAATCTCGATGGGGTTGCCGCGCAGGTCGTTCACTTTGAGCTTTTCGCTGTTGAAATTGCGCGCCCGGGTCGACACCTTGCTGCGGCTCAAAAACGGGTTGGCCCAGCGCAGGCCCTCCCGGCGGTCGGTGCCGCGGTAGCTGCCAAACAGCTTCAATACCGCCGCCTGGTTGGGGTTAAGCGTGTACAGCCCCGATAGAAACCACAGGGCCGCCACCACGGCCATGCCGGCCAACACCAGTGTGGCGAGGCTGGGTCCACGGGTGACCATGAATACGGCCACTGCCAACAAGCCCATGCCCAGCAGTACCGCCACAAAGCCATTGGCTGTGGTTGCCACATATTCGTTGGATGCTTTTTTGTCCATGTCTATCCCCTAAATAATTTTTTCCAACCACGGGGCTGGAGGCTGCCTTGATCCATTTATCCAACGGACGAAGTGAAATCAAAGTGATATCACTATAGTAGCATTTATAAACCTGCGCAAGCCCCGCCCTACACTAGCCGCTCCAAAAAAAGAAAACGCTTCAGATGCATAGTTTTGATGTGGTCATCGTCGGCGCGGGCGCAGCCGGCCTGTTTTGCGCCGGTGTGGCCGGTCAGTTGGGCCTGAAGGTGCTGGTGGTGGACCACTGCGAAAAGGTGGCGGACAAGATCCGCATCTCGGGTGGCGGCCGCTGCAATTTCACCAACCGCGATGTGGGGCCCGCCAACTTCCTCAGCGACAACCCGCGCTTCTGCCGCTCGGCCCTGTCGCGTTACACCGCGCGCGACTTCATCACACTGGTGGAGAAGCATGGCATCGCCTACCACGAGAAACACAAGGGCCAGCTGTTTTGCGACCACTCGGCCGACGACATCATCCAGATGCTTCTGGCCGAATGTGCGGCATCTGGCAACGTCACCCGCTGGCAGCCCTGCGCCATATCATCCATACGATTTTTAGCCTCTAGCCCTCGTAGAATAAGCCCAAACAGCTATGAAATTGATAGTGACCGTGGAACCATATCGTGTGGTGCCATGGTCATCGCCACCGGCGGCCTGTCCATACCCAAGATGGGGGCGACCGACTTTGGATACCGCGTGGCCAAGCAGTTTGACCTGCCCCTGGTCACGCCCCGCCCCGCGCTCGTGCCGCTGACGTTTGATGAAACGGCCTGGGCACCGTTTGCGCAACTCTCGGGGCTTTCCCTGCCAGTCCGGATAGAAACCGGCACCAAGAAAGACAAAGTCGCCTTCCTGGAAGACCTGCTGCTCACCCACCGCGGCATCAGCGGCCCGGGCGTGCTGCAAATCTCCAGCTACTGGCAGAGCGGCACACCAATCCGTCTGAACCTGGCGCCCGACACCGACGTGGCCGAATGGCTGACCCACGCCAAGGCCACATCCCGCAAGCTGATCGCCAACGAACTGGCCGCCCTTGTGCCCTCGCGCCTGGCCGACACCTGGGTGGCCCAGGGCGCGGCGCTGGGCCACAACTGGGCGCGGCCCATCAACGAAGCCTCCGACAAGGCATTGGCCGTATTGGGCGAACGCCTGAGCCAGTGGGAGCTGACCCCCACTGGCACCGAGGGCTATAAAAAGGCCGAGGTGACGGCTGGTGGTGTGGACACCCGCAACCTGTCCTCACAAACCATGGAGTCCAAACAACCCGGCCTGTATTTCATTGGCGAGGTGGTGGACGTGACTGGCTGGCTGGGTGGCTACAACTTCCAGTGGGCCTGGGCCAGTGGCTTTGCCTGTGCGCAGGGGCTGGCGGCGAAGTTGTTGGGGTGACAAGTCTCTTGTTGGTCCGCCATGGCCAAACACAATTCAACGCGGAGCACCGTTACCTCGGTGCCCTGGACCCGGACCTCAACGCACAAGGGATCGCCCAAGCCAGGGCCCTGCGCGAGACCTTGCCTGCACAGTTGGATGCGGTGCTCTGCTCCCCCCTGCGCCGCGCATACCAAACGGCCGAAATCATTTGCGAAGGCAGGGGTTGGATGCCTCAGGTCCACGATGCGTTCCGAGAGCGCCATGTCGGCGTTTTCGAGGGACTGACACAGAAAGAGGCGCAGACCCTTTATCCCGACCTTTGGGCACAGAACATTACGCGCCAATGGCACGCCGCACCCATCGGCGGAGAAACGATCTCAGAGGTTGTTGAACGTGTAAGTCGTGGTCTACGGGACATTGCTGAGCAGCACAAGGACCAGACTGTGGTTCTGGTCGCCCACGGCTTTGTCGCCAAGGTTATCCGCGCCGTCAACCATGTCGGGTTTGACGACTTCTTTGATTGGCAGCTGGAAAACGGAGCCGTGCTGAAACTTGACGTTGTCGTTACGAGCCGGACCTCGGGTGGCTCGCCATTACCTCCCACGTAGGGTCAATAGGAGCCGCCACAGCGCAGAACGGGATTACATTTATTCCCACACAAGGCCTCCCAGTTACGATCCCCTCCGAACGCGACACAGCATGACCCACACCGGAAAGTCACCCGCCATGCACTACCTCACCATGGCCATGTTGATGGTCGTTGGCATCATCCACTTGTTGCCAATGTCTGGCGTACTCGGCACTGAGCGTTTGGCGGCGCTGTATGGACTGCCGATCAACGAACCCAACCTTGCCATCTTGATGCGCCACCGCGCGGTGCTGTTCGGTCTGCTGGGCCTGTTTCTGGTCTACGCGGCTTTTCGGCCTGGGCTGCAGACCCTGGCATTTGTGGCGGGGTTTGCCAGTGTGCTGTCGTTTTTGTGGCTGGCCTGGTCACAGGGTGGGTACAACCCGCAAATTCAGCGTGTGGTCATCGCCGACGTGGTGGCCCTGGTCTGCCTGGTACTTGGCGGTCTGGTCCACGCCTACCGGCAATTGCGGAACTGACTGCAAGCTGTGCACGGGCGCACCTGCGTGGCAAAATGCCCGCAAGGAGACCCGCCATGCACACACGCCGCGCCATTCGCCGCACCGCCGTTGCGGTTTCGTTATCCTGGTCTGCGCTGTGTGCTTATGCTGCACCGACATGTAATGCACAGGCCATGGATTCCCCAGCCTATGCACAGGCCCTGGAGGTGGTACGCCAACTGCCGGAGTTGACTGCGTGGTCGCGGTCGCACGGCCTCCCGGTGGTCTTTGGTGAATCACTGGACAAGCAACAACGCCTGGAGGGTCGTTGTTATTGGTCGGTATCGGTGTACGCCAACCGCCCGGAGCGTCTGGAGTTGTGGCACACCTTTTATGTAGCGGCTGAAGGCAAACGCCTGCTGGTGCAGGACCCCCTATCCGGCAACACCATCTCCTTGCAAAAGTGGCGCTCCAAAAGCGACAAGTCGCGGATGGCCTGACGCCGCTTATCGGGTTGAACGCCACACTCAGCAACTTGTTACGAGTTTGTGCGCCTGCCGCCAGAAACTACTGCCATAGAATGCAAAACTCGATGATCGAGTCCCTCGATCGGTGCTCCGTGGGTGTTTTCCAGATATAGGACACATGATTGAACTGCCGATTAGCGCTGCTGCACCTACCGTAAGCCATGTAGACGCGTTGGCCGACGGAACCCGATTGGGAGAGTTCGAGATCCGTGGCTTGATCGGTGTAGGTGGTTTTGGCATGGTCTACCGGGCCTACGACCATTCCCTGCAGCGCGATGTAGCCATCAAGGAATACATGCCGACGGCACTGGCCGGCCGCGCCGAGGGTGGTTTGCATATTTCGGTCCGAACCACCAACGACAACGAAACCTTCCAAAAAGGATTGCGGTCTTTTGTGGCCGAGGCCCGCATGCTGGCCAAGTTTGAACACCCTTCGCTGGTGCGGGTGTTCCGCTTCTGGGAGGCCAACGACACCGCCTACATGGTCATGCCGCTGTACCGGGGCATGACACTCAAACAGGCCCGCCAGTGCATGCGTCTGCCGCCCACAGAAGCCTGGCTGCGCAAGGTCTTGTGGTGCATCTTGGGCGCGCTGAAGGTTTTGCACAGAGGCACCGCCCTGCACCGCGACGTGTCGCCAGACAATATCTTTTTGCAGGACAGCGGCCCGCCGGTACTATTGGATTTGGGTGCGGCCCGTCTTGCCATTGGTGATAACGCCAAGCAACACACCGCCATTCTCAAGGTCAACTACGCGCCCATTGAGCAGTATGCCGACAGCCAAGGTTTGCCTCAGGGGCCCTGGACAGACTTGTACGCCCTGGCTGCCGTGGTGCACGGCCAGCTGTGCAACGAACCACCACTGCCCGCCATGATCCGCGTGGTGAACGACAAGATGCCACCGTTTGCGAACGTCGTCAAAACGGTGGCGTCCGAATTTGGCCAGGGATATTCAGAACAGTTCACACAGGCTATTACCTGGGCCCTAAGCATCCAGCCACAGGACCGGCCCCAGTCGGTACGGGAGTTTGCGCGCAGCCTGGGCCTGGTCACACCACATGGCATGTCGTCGTTTGACTGGCGAGCGGAGTTACCGCCCGCCTGCCTGCCCAACGGCAAACCTTCTGCCGCCGCGGCCCACCACCCGGTCACGGTTGAGAAAACACGGCCCAATTTGACCAACCCGGATTACGCGCCCACACAGTTCATAGACGACGCCGACGACGAGTCGGAAGAATCCGCGTCCGCTGCGGCGCAGTGGGGGCCCGACAGCACACCCGTTGCGCGCCACGACAAACCGTCCGATCGCAGAAGACGGGCCCGCGAGCCACTGGGTGGGGCGACGGCTTTGGAAAGCCAATCCACGGCCCATCGCAAAAAGCCCAGCCGCAATGGGACCAAACGGGGCGAAGCCAGGCAACTGCGGCCCGCTGTGGTGTGGGTACTGGTTGCGACCCTTGCCCTGCTGACCGTGGTGGCCGCTGCCTGGGGTTGGCGTACATGGACCGCCAGCAGCAAGGCCGCCGCTCCCGTGGCCGTGGTCTTGCCCGAAGAAGTCGTATTGGACAGCACCCCTGCCGCACCGCTCTCGGCAAGCAGCGCGCCTTTGGTGACCACAGAGCTCCAAGAAACCATCATCGAGAGCAGCCGACCGGCCAACCCCGCATCGGCCGCAGTGGACACCAAAGCCGCCAAAGCGCTGGAGCGTCCCCGCAGTGCGGCATCCAAACCGGCCAAGGTAGAAGCACCCCGCCCCGCCCCGGTTACGGAAACCGCCTCCACCCCGCCCCCGCCGGTAGCGTCGCAACCTGCGCCCGAACCCAAACCGGAAGCCCCTGTGGTAACGCCGGAAAAATTGTGTTCGGATGCCGGTTTTCTGGCACGCCCCATGTGTATGTTCCGCGCCTGCCAACGGCCGGACTTGGCCGGTACCGCCACCTGTGTTGAACTGCAAAAAAACCTGCAGCGCAACAAAGAAAATAACGACATCAACAAGTTCTAATGCGGGGGCCAGCGCCCCGGCAACGCTTGCTGGCCCGCCGACACTGAACGGCCGTTGAAGCCTTCACCATGACCAAAAATCGCACCCTTCTGATCGTGGCCGCAGTTGCCACAACCACCATTGCCGCTGCTGGTATTGCCTACATTCTCAAGCCCGTCGCGCCGCCGCCTGTCGTGGCCGCACCCATTGCCGCAGCCCCACAGGCCATCGACACCAGTGCACTGCTGGCGGGTTTTAAGGATGTACTGGCGGCCTACCGCAAAATCATCGTGTTGTTTGCAGATGAAAAGACATTGGCTGCCAACGAACGCGCGCTGGCCAACCAGGTGGGCCAGGGACTTTTCCATGAAAACCGCCAACGCGTGGTGGAGTTGGAAGCGCAGTTGGAAACCCTGGTCAGCTCCACCAACCCACAGCGCCTGGAAGCCATCGCCGGACTGCTGGACTATGTGGAGAGCAGTACCGATCTGTTCGACGCAGACCGCCTGGCCTTTCGTGAATTGCTGCGCAGTGTGCAAGGGGCAGTGGCGCGTGATTCGTCGCTGCCCGCCATCAAGCTGCACAAGCGTTTAGGCGAAGACCTGGACGCGCTTGCCGAAATTGAACGCAACTACGAGAAAGAAATTCGACTGGTCTTTGGCCGCTTTGAGACCCGCGCCATCGACTTGAAACGTGAACGCTGGCAAGACTACGTCGCCAGTCTGAAAAAGCTCTACACGCGTGAACAAATCCTGAAAGACTACGGCGTGGTGGTGCCCTACCCTGTGCCCAAGGAAGTGGCTCGCAAAAGCAAGTCCGAAGACGAGGGTGAAATTTTCGGACACAGCCTGCCGGCCAAGACCATCGTGCTGACCTTTGACGATGGCCCACACGGGGTCTACAGCGCCGAGATTGCCGCCATTCTCAAGCAGTACAGTGCGCCGGCCATCTTCTTCCAGGTCGGCAGCAATCTGGGTGCAGTCGGAGCGGACGGCAAGTCCAAGCTTGCCCCAAAGGCCAATGTGAGCCGCAAGCTGGTCGAAGGTGGCCACACCCTGGCCAACCACAGCATGACACACGCCCAGTTGTCCAAACGCACCGGGGACGCGCTCAAGACCGAAATCGTAGGGACCGACGAATTGCTCAAGGCCGTAGATGCCAATCGCTCACCGCTGTTTCGCTTTCCGTATGGCGCCCGCAATGAAGAAGGCCTGGCCGTGTTGGACGCGGCCCAACTGCGCTCGGTGATGTGGAACATCGACTCGCTGGACTGGGCAGACCCGGTGCCTAGCTCCATTGCCGACCGTGTGTTGCGCACGGTGGAGAAAGAAGGCCGCGGTATTGTGCTGTTCCACGATATCCACGAGCGCACCGTCAAGGCCCTGCCCGCGATCCTGGACCGCCTGGTAGCCGATGGTTACCAGTTTGCCAGCTGGGATGGCAAGGGCTTCACCGTTGCCAAAGGCACTGCGGGCGCGGTGCCGGTGGGTGCACCACTGGCCACCAGCCCCGGCTACAGCGACTCCTGGGCCATCGTCATCGGTATTGACGACTACGCCAAATGGCCCAAGCTGCAATACGCGGCGCGCGACGCCCAGGCCATACGCGAAGCGCTGATCCAGAAGTTCAACTTCGTGCCCGAACACATCGTGTCCCTCAGCAACAAGGAGGCCACACGCACCGGCATCCTGGCTGCCTTCCATGACAAGCTGGCCCACAGCGGCATGAAGAAGAACGACCGCCTGTTTGTGTTCTTTGCCGGCCACGGGGCCACCCGCAAACTCAGTTCCGGGCGCGACTTGGGCTACATCATTCCGGTGGACTCAGACCCCAACCAGATTGCCACCGACGCCATTCCCATGACCGAGTTGCAAAACATTGCCGAAAGCCTGACCGCCAAACACGCGTTGTTTGTAATGGACGCCTGTTACAGCGGCCTGGGCCTGACGCGCGGTGGCGCTGGCGGTGGTTCCAGCAACTTTCTGCGCGACAACGCCAAACGCCTGGGCCGCCAGATGCTGACCGCAGGTGGTGCCGACCAACTGGTGGCGGACGGTGGACCCAATGGCCACTCGGTCTTCACATGGACATTGTTGCAAGGCCTGGCCGGCAAGGGGGACTTGAATGGCGACGGCATCATCACGGCGACCGAGCTGGCTGCGTATGTAGCGCCAGCCGTGTCCGCCGTGTCACGCCAGACGCCAGCCTTTGGCAGCCTGCCCGGCTCGGAGGGTGGTGACTTTGTATTTGAATTGGCTGCCAATGATGAGTTTTTAAGTGGCACGTCCAGCCAGCTATCGGGCGACGCCATCGCGATGAACAACAAGCTGGATGCGGCCCGGCCAGCGCCGGCAACTGCCGCACCTGCAACGGGCGACAAACCGATGCCCGCACCTGCCCCTGCCTCCGTTGTGGTCAAAGACCTGCAAGGTGGTGAGCAAAAAATCGTGACGCCTGTCGCTGTGCCCAGCTCGGTCCGCCAACTGGCCCAGCGCGCCAACGACCGAGGCTTGCAGCTTTACAAAGAGAAGCAGTACGCGCTGGCCGAGGCCCAGTTCACCGAGGCGCTCAAACTACGGCCCGACTTTGCGCTGGCCGCCAACAACCTGGGCTTTGTGTACTACAAACAAGACAAGTTTGCCGAGGCGGCGCGCTGGTTTGAGAACACGATCAAGATCGACCCTTCCCGCGCCGTGGCGTACCTGAACCTGGGCGACGCCTATGCCAAAGCGGGCCAAACGGACAAGGCCAAAAAGGCATTCAGCACCTATCTGGAGTTGGCCCCCAACGGCGTTGGTGCGGCGTATGCGCGCCAGCAAGTAGACAAAGGCTAGACAGAGTGGCATAAGGACTGCTCCATACACCGTGCATCTGCAGCCACACCACTCTGATAAACATGATTGAGCAACACCTACTGTGCTATGGCGACTCCGTTTCCTGGGGCATCATCCCCGGCACGCGGCAACGCCATGTTTATGAAAAACGCTGGCCCGGCATTCTGCAGGCCCTGTTGGGTTCCAAGGTCCGGGTCATTGAGGAATGCCTAAACGGCCGAACCACTGCGTGGGATGATCCGTTTCGCCCCAACCGCAATGGCAAGGACCAGTTGTTGCCGGCGCTGCAAAGCCATGCGCCGCTGGACCTTGTCATTCTTTTCTTGGGTACCAACGATATGCAAACCGTGTACGGCGTTAATGCGTACGCATCGTCCTTGGGCGCCGGTGTGTTGGTCGACACGGTGCTGTCGTGCCGCGCAGAGCCTATGCAGCACCCGCCCAAAGTACTCCTGGTTTCGCCACCACGCATTGTTCGACCCTGTGGAGCGATGGTCGAGAAATTCCGCGGCGCGGAAGAGAAATCCGCAGAATTTACCCATTGGTATCGGCGCATAGCCGATGAGCGCGGGTGTGGCTACTTCGATGCCGCAGAAGTGGTGCACCCCAGTGTGGTCGACGGTGTGCATTGGGACGAAGCCCAGCACCAACAGTTTGCGACAGCCATGCATACACATGTCACACAGTTGTTGGCCACCGCCAAGTCCCGTCATCTTCCAAAAGGAATTGCATGAAACCCTTCTCCATGATCCGCGAGTTCCATCTGGCCGACTGGTTCACGCTTGGCAATGCCGTGTGTGGCATCGGCTCCATCTTTTCCACAATGACCTATGTGTTGAGTGATGATGTAACCCACGTCTACTACGCCGCAGCTTTGGTCTTTGCCGCGCTGGTGTTTGACATACTGGATGGCCGTATCGCCCGCTGGCGCAACAAGTCCTCCGCCATGGGCCGCGAGCTGGACTCGCTGGCGGACATCATCTCGTTTGGTGTGGCACCCGCCATCCTGGCCTATGGCTGCGGCATGCGCGGTTTGTACGACCGTGTACTGCTGGCCTATTTTGTGGCTTGCGGCGTGTCACGCCTGGCCCGCTACAACATCACCGCCGAAGAAATATCGCAGGGTACCGGAAAAGTCACCTACTTCGAGGGCACGCCTATACCCACATCCTTCCTGCTGGTGATGCTGCTGGCTGTTGCTGCGGCCTATGGTGCAGTGGGCGAGAACCTGTGGTTTGGTACCGTAACGCTTGCCGGCTTTACGCTGCACCCGCTGGCGTTGCTGTTCGGCGTGTCGGGCTCCCTGATGATCAGCCGCATTCGTATTCCGAAACCTTGATGGACTTTGCGTTCAACCATGCCCCTGCACATTGAAACCCCGCTCATCCAATCCCGCCAACTGAGTCAGTTATCCGGTCGCACCATCTGGCTCAAGATGGACGCCTTGCAGGCTCCGGGTTCATTCAAGATCCGCGGAGTGGGCCATGCCTGTACGGAGTATGTACGCCGCGGTGCGCGCCGCTTGGTGTCGTCATCAGGTGGCAATGCAGGTCTTGCGGTGGCCTATGCGGGTCGGTCCATGGGTGTGCCCGTGACGGTCGTGGTGCCGCAAACCACATCGGAGCGGGCCAAGGAGTTGCTCCGGCTGGAGGATGCGGAAGTTATTGTCCACGGCGCCAGCTGGCAAGAGGCGAACGAACTGGCGCTGTCCCTGGTGGGGCCTACGGACGCTTTTCTGCACCCGTTTGACGACCCCCTGTTATGGCGAGGGCACGCAACGGTGATAGACGAAGTCGCCCAATCAGGACTCCAACCGGACGCCGTGGTGTTGTCCGTGGGTGGGGGCGGTTTGTTGTCCGGTGTGGCCGAAGGCCTGCACCGCAATGGCTGGGGCCATATTCCCATCATCGCCGTGGAGACCGAGGGTGCGGCGTCTTTCCATGCTGCGGCCAAGGCCGGGCATGCGGTGCAGTTGGACCAGATCAGCAGCATCGCCACATCCCTAGGCGCCAAGCGGGTGTGTGATCAGGCGGTGAAGTGGTCCCATGCGCACCCCATACAGAGTGTGCTGGTGTCAGACAAAAGTGCCGTGTCAGCCTGTGCGCGTTTTCTGGCCGATCACCGCGTGTTGGTGGAGCCCGCATGTGGGGCCAGCCTGGCGCTGGCCTATGAGCAGTCGCCAACGCTTGAGCCATTCAAGACCGTATTGGTCGTGGTCTGCGGCGGCGCTACCGCAACCGCTGATCAGCTCCGTGAATGGGCACGCACACTATAGTTTTTCTGACTCACCCTGGCGCGGTTGCCACTTCATCAAGCGCCGCTCCAGTTTGCCCACGGCACTATCGAGCAGCAGTGCACAGGCGGTCAGCACCACGATCCCGGCGAAGACGGTGTTGACATCAAAAGTGCCTTCTGCCTGCAGAATCAGGTAACCCACGCCCCGTGCCGAGCCCAGGTACTCCCCTACTACCGCACCCACAAAGGCCAGCCCCACCGACGTGTGCAAACTGGAGAACACCCAGGCCATGGCACTGGGCAAATACACCGTGCGCAACAGTTGGCGCTGATTGGCGCCCAGCATGCGCGCGTTGGCCAGCACCACCGGACTGACTTCCTTGACACCCTGGTACACGTTAAAAAACACAACAAAAAACACCAGCGTGATGGCCAAGGCCACTTTGCTCCAGATGCCCAAGCCGAACCACAGCGCAAAGATGGGCGCCAGGATGACGCGGGGCATGGAGTTGGCCGCCTTGATATAGGGTTCCAGAATGGCACTGGCAAGGGGTGACAGCGCGAGCCAAAGGCCGCACATCAGCCCGAGTGCGGTCCCAATCCCAAAGGCCAAAATCGTCTCCAACAGAGTGACGCCCAGGTGGCGGTAAATGTCTGCCCGCCCTGCCAAACCATCGGGAAACAACCAACTGGCCCCCTGTTCAAAGGGCATAAACCAGGACCACAGGCGACCCAAAACCTGCACCGGCTGGCCGATGAAGAAGGCCAACTGCGGGTCCCGTGACGCCAGTTGCCAGATCAAAACAAAAATCACCAGGACAGCGATCTGCCAGACGCGCAGATTGGACTCGGAGGGGCGCAAACGGTTCAGGAGTCGGGCCACGCTCACGCCACCCTGCCAAGTTGCTGTGCGTAGGCTTTCAGCACCTCTTCACGCAGCACATTCCATATCTCTGCGTGTAATGCGATGGCACGGGGGTGGACGCGTTGTTCGGCCACGTCGCGGGGCCGCGGCAGATCGATGTCGAACGCACCGATGGGATGGGTGGCAGGCCCCGCAGACAACACCACGACGCGGTCGCTCAGCGCAATGGCTTCGTCCAGGTCATGGGTGATAAACAACACGGCCTTCCTCTTGGCTGCCCAGAGCGCCAGCACCTCGTTCTCCATCAGTTGGCGGGTCTGGACGTCGAGGGCGCTAAAGGGCTCGTCCATCAGAATGATGTCAGGGTCCAGCGCCAATACCTGGGCCAATGCGGTGCGCTTGCGCATGCCACCGGAGAGTTGGTGGGGGTAACTGTCGGAGAACCCACCCAGACCCACACGCTGCAACCACTCCAACGCCTGCTCGCGCGCCTGCGCATCGGGCAGCCCGCGGTACTGCAGGCCCAACATGACGTTTTGCAGTGCCGTGTTCCATGGCATCAGGGCATCGGTCTGAAACATGTACCCCGCCCGTGTGTTGAGTCCCGTCAAGTGCTGGCCAAAAACACGCACCTCTCCACCCGACGGCGCCAACAGCCCGGCCGCAATGTTCAACAGCGTGGATTTGCCGCATCCGGTAGGCCCGACGACCGACACAAACTCGCCGGCACGGATGCTAAGGGTCGTGTCGGACACTGCCGTGTAGCGTTGGGCGCCCACATGGCGCGGACGAAAGACGCAGGAAATATTTAGGAACTCCAGCGCGTATTCGGTCATGCAGTCCCTGTTCGGCCAAACGGCAACTAAGCCTTGAAGCGCTCTTTGGCCTTGCGGGCGAAGGTGTTGGTGTAGGTCATGGCGAGGTCAATTTTCTCGGCCTTGATGGTCGTGTCAAAACTGGCAAGCGTACGCAACGCCGTGCGTGCACCTTCATCGGACAGGACACCATCCTGCGAAATAGCTTCGCGCACTTTATCGAATGCCGCCAGGTACAGGGCCCGATCACCCAGCAGGTATGCCTCCGGTACGGTTTTGACGATGTCGCTGGGGCCAGCCGTTTGCAGCCACTTCAAGCTGCGGACAATGGCGTTGGCCAAGGCCTGCACGGTAGCGGGATTCTTCTGTACAAACTCGACCGGTGCATACAGGCAACCGGCGGGCATGGAGCCGCCAAATACATCCACCGTACCTTTGAGTGTGCGGGTGTCGGCAATGATGCGGATTTCACCCTTCTGCTCCAGCATGGTCATCACCGGATCGGTGTTGCTCATGGCATCGATTTGACCCGAACGAAAGGCCGCCAATGCCCCCGCTGCAGTGCCCACTCCGACAAAACTGACATCACCGGGTTTGACGCCTGCGCGTGACAGTATCAGGTTAGCCACCATATTGGTGGACGAGCCCGGTGCCGATACCCCTATCTTCTTGCCCCGTAGGTCAGACACCGTTTTGTAATCCGGCATGGTTTTGGGTGAGATGCCAACCGATATCTGCGGCGCACGCCCCTGCAATACAAAGGCCTGAAACTTTTGCCCCTTGGACTGCAGGTTGATGGTGTGCTCAAAAGCACCGGACACCACATCGGCTGAACCGCCGACCACGGCCTGCAAGGCGCGTGAACCACCCGCAAAATCACTGATCTCTACCTCCAGCCCCTCGGCCTTGAAGTAACCTAACTGTTCGGCAATGGTCAGGGGCAGGTAATAAAACGCTGCCTTGCCACCCACTGCAATGGCGACCTTGGTCTTTTCCAATGGCGTCTGCGCCAAGAGCGCGGGCGCTGCAAACGAAGCAGTCGAGAGTGCGGAAACAGCGGCAAACGTGCGTCGGTTAAACGGGGTGTCGTGCATGGCGATTCCAGTAGGTGTTTGGCGGATTGTACTGAGCGACCACGCACCCGCAACCCCACAAACAAACGCCTGACCGCACCCTGAAATGGGTAAGATAAAGTCAGGAAGGGCCAACTGCATACACGCACTGGCATTCAACCATGAATCCTGAACCGCTAGAGGTAGAACTGGCCCGACTGCGCGCCATCGTCGAGCGCTGCGGTGAGGGCCTGGTTGTGATCCAAAACGACCAGTTTGTATTTGCCAACAACCGCGCTACCGAACTGCTGCAGAGCAGTCGCGAAGAGATGATGGCCGAGGGTTATCTGTACCGCATCCACCCGGAAGACCGCCCCTGGATAGAGGAACGGCGCAAGCAAAGACTGGCGGGCCAGGAAGTACCCAACCGGTATGAAGTGCGGGCCCTGCTGGCAAACGGGGATGTGCGCTGGCTAGACATTGGCGTCACCATGATCCCCTGGGGCGATGCGCCAGCCACGCTGACCTTTTTCTCCGACGTCACCGAACGCAAGCAAGCCCATGCCGAGCTGCAACGGGCGTCCGTTGAGCGCGAGGCCATTTTGCACAACGCACTGGTGGGAATTGTGCTGTCCGTGGACCGGCACAACCAATGGGTGAATGACAAATTTGCCGAAATGGTGGGTTACAGCCGGGAAGAACTGATAGGGGTGTCATCCGCCATGTTGCATGCCGACCGCGACGTGTGGGCACAACTGGGCCGCGAACAACGTGCAGCCCTGGTTGCGACCGGTACCAGCTCCAGCGTGCGACAACTCAAGCGGCGCAATGGTGAGCTGTTTTGGGTCCACATGGAGGGGCAGTGTGTGCGCAAGAACGACCCCGATGCGGGTGTCATCTGGACCTTTCTGGACATCACCGAACGGCTCAAGGCCGAACAGGACACCCAGATTGCACTGGAGCAGCAAAAGGAGCTCAATACGCTGCGCTCGCGTTTTGTGGCCATGACCAGCCATGAGTTCCGCACCCCACTGTCCACCATTCTGACGTCCGCAGAGTTACTGAAATACTATGACGACCGCCTGCCCAAAGCCGAAAAACTGGAAATCATCAAGACCATTGAAGACGGCGTGCAACGCATGAAACGCATGCTGGACCGTGTGTTGCTGCTGGGCAAGGTTGAGGCCCACATGCTGGAATTTCGCCCCCATGCCGTCAATCTGCTCCAGATCTGCCAGGAACTGGTTGAGGACACCCGGACCCAGCACCCACTATCGCGCAGCGAAATCACCACGGACTTCTCCCAAACAACTGCGATGGGGATGTTCGACGAAAAACTGCTGCACCACATTTTTGGAAACCTGCTGTCCAACGCGCTCAAATACTCGCCCCAGGGCGGCGCCGTTGCATTCAGTGTGGTCTCCACGCCAGAACACACCGTATTCCAGGTGTCCGACCAGGGCATTGGCATCCCACCGGACGAAATTCCCCACCTTTTTGAATCGTTCCACCGGGCCAGCAATGTGGGAGACATCCAAGGCACGGGTTTGGGGCTCGCTATTGTCAAAAATGCCGTGGATCTGCATGGTGGAAGCATCCAGGTCACCAGTGCGCCCGGTCTGGGTACCACGTTTACCGTGCGCCTTTGAGCACGCCTTACAGCATTTGGGGCAAAAATTGCGATCCCCGACTGCAATAACGCTATAATCCAAGGCTTTTCTGGCATTGCCCCGTCGGCCAAATACTAGTTACAGACGGGGAAATCGCTGAACGTGGCATGTGGGGCTCGATCTCCCCCCGTGACTGGCGGCAGCACATTTTGGACAACATTACGTAATGACAACCATCCGTGTAAAAGAAAACGAGCCGTTTGACGTCGCTCTGCGTCGCTTCAAGCGCACTATCGAAAAATTGGGTTTGCTGACAGACTTGCGCGCACGCGAGTTTTATGAGAAGCCCACTGCAGAGCGCAAGCGCAAGAAGGCAGCCGCCGTCAAGCGCAACTACAAACGCATCCGCAGCATGCAATTGCCCAAGAAGATGTACTGATCAAACAGTACTGCCTTCCAAGGCCCAAAAAAAGCTCGCTTGGGGACGCTCCGGCGGGCTTTTTTATTTTCATAACCTGTTTTATTTTCTTCACCACCTCCAGGAAGCCTGCAATGTCATCACTCAAAGACCAAATCACCGAAGACATGAAAACCGCCATGCGCGCCAAGGACAGCGAGCGCCTGGGCACCATCCGCCTGCTGCTGGCCGCCTGCAAGCAGCGCGAGGTGGATGAGCGCATCGTGCTGGACGATGCCGCCGTGGTCGCCATCGTGGACAAACTGATCAAGCAGCGCAAGGACAGCGTGGAGGCCTTCATCAAGGCCGAGCGCCAGGAGTTGGCCGACAAGGAAACCGCCGAGATCAAGGTCTTGCAGGCCTATCTGCCCCAGCGACTGAGTGCCGACGAGGTGCTGGCTGAGGTCAAGGCCATCGTCGCCGAACTGGGCGCCACTGGCCCCGGTGATATGGGCAAGGTCATGGGTGTGGTGAAGACACGCCTGGCCGGCAAGGCCGAAATGGGCACTGTCTCGGCCGCGGTGAAGACCGCGCTGGCGGGTTAATGCAAAACGGGGCCTGATGGGCCCCGTTCTTTTGAATAGGCAGGTTTTCAGCTACCCGCCACCTTCATGCGGTTGATCAGGATGGACCCCACGGTCTTTGCGCCATAGTTATAGATATCGGCCCCAACTGCCTCAATACCCTTGAGCATGGCTTTCATGTTGCCGGCAATCGTGATCTCGTGCACCGGGTAGGCAATACGCCCCTTCTCCACCCAGAACCCGCTGGCGCCGCGTGAGTAGTCACCCGTCACATAGTTCACGCCTTGCCCCATCAGCTCGGTCACAAACAGGCCGGTGCCCAGCTTTTGCAGCATGGCATCCAGGTCGTCAGTTGCGCGCGTCAGTCGTGACGTGAACGTCAGATTGTGGGAGCCACCCGAATTGCCCGTGGTCTGCATGCCCAGCTTGCGCGCCGTGTAGCTGCTCAAGAAATAACCCTTGACCCGGCCACCTTCGATCACCTGGCGGGGCCGCACGCTGACACCTTCGTCATCAAACGGCGAACTGCCCTTGCCACGCAGCACAAACGGGTCTTCCAACATGTCGATATGTTTGGGCAAGATTATCTTGTCCAGCGAATCCAGCAGAAAAGTGCTCTTGCGGTACATAGCGCCACCGCTCAATGCCTGCACCAAGCCACCGACCAGGCCCGCAGCCAGTGGCGATTCAAACAACACCGGGCACTCCAGCGTGGCGATCTTGCGCGCCTTCAGGCGGCTTAACGCCCGCTCGGCGGCGTATCGACCAATGGCCTGGGGAGATGCCAATGCGTCGGGGTGGCGCATGGAACTGTACCAACTGTCGCGCTGCATGTCCTTGCCCTTGCCGGCAATGGGCGATACCGACATGGAATGGCGCGAGCTGGCATAACCGCCACGAAAGCCATGGGTGTGGGCGCTGAAAAAATGCGACTGCTGGGCCGACACGGCCGCACCTTCGCTGTTGGTGATCTTTTTGCTGGTGGACAAGGCTGCCGCTTCACACTCCAGCGCCAGACGCATAGCTTCTTCACTGGTCAGCGCCCAGGGGAAGAACAGGTCCAGATCACGCTCGCGGTCGGCCACCGGCGCAATATCTTTGACATCGGGCAGGCTGGCAAAGCTGTCTTCGGCGGTGAAACGGGCGATGTCATAGGCCGCACCCACGGTCTGCGCAATCGCCTCATCCGAGAAGTCGGATGTGCTGGCATTGCCGCGGCGCTGGCCCACGTAGACCGTGACACCCAGGGACTTGTCGCGGTTGCGCTCCACATTTTCCAGTTCGCCATTGCGCACGGACACGCTCAGGCCGCAGCCCTCGGACACTTCAGCCCCCGCATCGGTGGCGCCCAGCTTTTTGGCATGGGCCAGAGCCTTGTCCACCAGCGATTCGAAAAAAGGCCGACTAAATGCAAAACCGCTGTCGGCTGGCTTGGTGGATGTGGCGCCTGTGGGCGACGATGGGAGGGAGGATTGGGGGGTCTTCATAGCGGAGGCTATGATACTTGTCTATATGAGCAAACTAAAAAAAGGCTATTTCGTCAAAGGCAAATTTGTGGCGGAAGGCAGTGAACTGGACCTGGAACTCAAGCGCGAGCTCAAGGGAACCGACGACAAAAGCCGCACCGACCTCAAACGCGAGAGCACCGAGCTGCAAAAGCTGGGTGAAGACCTGCTGACACTGCGGGCAGAGTTGCTGAAGCGACTGGAACTACCCGACAAGCTGATGGAAGCGATTGCAGAATACAAACGCATCACCAACTTTGAAGGTCGCCGGCGCCTCCTGCAGTTCATCGGCAAGCGCATGCGCCAACTGGAGCCCGCAACATTGGATGCCATCCGCGTCGCAATTGACGAGCAGCACGCACCCTCCGCCAAGGAAACCCTGGCCCTACACGCGGCCGAGCAGTGGCGTGACCGCCTGATCGCCGACGACGATGCGGTTGGCCAGTGGGTCAACATCAACCCCGCCACCGACATCCAGCAGCTGCGCGCCCTGGTTCGCCAGGCCCGCAAAGATGCCAAGCCCGAGAAGCCCGGCGCTGCCGTGCGCCATGGCCGCGCCTACCGTGACATCTTTCAAATCGTCCGTGAACATCTGTTGCATGGCAGCGATGTGCCGGACCCGATTGGCCCGGAAGACGACTTCCCCGACAACCCAGGAGCTGATGCGTGAGTGCTGATGCAGCCTTGCCGCCCCTGGATACGGTCAAGATCGGCATCGTGTCGATCAGCGACCGCGCGTCGACAGGTGTGTACGAAGACAAAGGCCTTCCCGCGCTAAAAGACTGGCTGGCCCGCGCCCTGCAAAACCCCCTGCAGTTCGAAGCCCGGCTGATACCGGATGAACAGGCCACCATCAGTGCGACTTTGATCGAATTGGTGGATGCCGGCTGTAGCCTGGTGCTGACCACCGGTGGCACCGGCCCTGCCCTGCGTGACGTGACACCCGAGGCCACGCTTGCTGTGGCGCACAAGGAAATGCCGGGTTTTGGAGAGCAAATGCGCCAGATCAGCCTGGCATTTGTGCCCACCGCCATCCTGTCGCGCCAGGTGGCAGTGATCCGTGGCAACAGTTTGATCATCAACCTGCCCGGCCAGCCCAAGGCCATTGCTGAAACGCTGGAAGGCTTGAAAGATGCCGACGGCCAGCAGCGTGTCAACGGCATCTTTGCCGCCGTGCCCTACTGCATCGATTTGATTGGCGGGCCCTACCTGCAAACGGTGGATGCGGTGTGTAAAGCCTTCCGGCCCAAAACCGCGATCCGCGCCTTCGCTACTTCCCAACCAGCTGGTTGAGGCGTTCGGCCTCGAAACACTCTTTGCGGGCCGCGTCACCCGGCACACAGTCTGGCAGGCAATCTGCGCTGTTGCGGCTGGCGGACAGGGTCTCAATCGCCTTCCACAACAGCGCAATCTGGTGCTCCTGGCCGGATGCCGAGTCGATCAGGCCGCGTAATGCCTGACTGACGGGGTCGTCCTCCTGGGTGATGCCGTAGGCGCTGAACTTGGGCTCGGAGTGGGTGACATCCGCACTCTCCCCGGTTTTGCTGGGGATGATGCGGGCCGGAATGCCCACCGCCGTGGCGCCCGGTGGCACGGGTTTGATGACCACGGCATTGCTGCCGATCTTGGCACCATCACCCACCACAAAACCGCCCAGCACCTTGGCCCCGGCGCTCACCACCACGTCTTTGCCCAGGGTAGGGTGGCGTTTGGCGCCCTTGTACAGCGAGGTGCCGCCCAGCGTCACACCCTGGTAGATGGTGCAGCCATCACCAATTTCGGCGGTTTCCCCCACCACCGTGCCCATGGCGTGGTCAAAGAACACCCGCTCACCAATGACGGCACCAGGGTGGATTTCGATACCTGTAAACCAGCGGGACATATGCGAGATAAACCGCCCCAGCCACTTGAAGCCATGGGTCCAGCACCAGTGCGCCCTGCGGTGCAGGACCAGGGCATGCAGACCGGGGTAGCAGGTCAGCACCTCCCAGGTCGTGCGCGCCGCGGGATCGCGGTCCAGGATGCATTGGATGTCGGAGCGTAGGCGTGAAAACATGCTTAGAAGTCTACCTGCTGCGCGGTAGGCCTGTTGTCACACTGGCTAAGCGCATTCGTTTAGGCCTGGCCTTTGCCAGCCGATTGCTGCAGTATGGCCTTGGCAATGCCGCGCAAAATGTGGATTTCTTCCTGCGTCACACCCGCGCGATTGAACAGCTGGTTCAGGCGGGGCATGAGCTTCTTGGGGGCGGCAGGGTCCAGAAAACCCAGCGCCACCAGGGATTGCTCCAGATGGGTCAGCATGCCGGCCACCTGGGCGGCATCAGCCATGACGGCAGGTGCGGGTGCCGGTGCAGGCATGGGTTCCGAGGCGTCCACTGGAAATCCGCCCAAAGCCAGCCGCCATTCGTAGGCGATCACTTGCAATGCTGCGCCGATGTTCAGTGAACCAAACTTGGGGTTGCTGGGAATGCTCAGACAGGCGTGGCAACGGTAGACGTCCTCGTTGCGCATGCCGAAACGCTCGGAGCCGAATAGAAAACCAATGCCCTGCTGGGCAGGGTTTGCAGCCTCTACAACCTCCCCTGCGGAAGAGCCTTGAGTCAAATCGGCCTCTAGCCCCCGTGCAATATGACTAAATCGCTCTACTTTTGATAGCGATTCAAAATGCTCCCGCGGTGCTACTGTGGGTGGGCCGAAGTCGCGCGGCGTCATGGCGGTGGCGCACAGGTGGGTCAGACCGTCCAGTGCTTCGTCCAGCGTGTCCACGATGCGGCATTTGTCCAACACGTCCAGTGCGCCACTGGCGCGCTGGATGGTTTCCTCCCGGCGCAGCACATTGGCCCAGCGCGGCGCCACCAGCACCAGGTCGTCAAAGCCCATGGTTTTCATCGCGCGGGCGGCGGCCCCCACATTACCGGCATGGCTGGTGTTGATCAGAATAAAGCGGGTGTGCATGGCGCAGTTGGAGGTAAAACGGTAAAATGTTGCCTATTGTCGCCGTCTGCATCGCCAGATGGTCCCCTGTGCTCTTCCCCCAAAATTTATGTCGCTTAATCTGCACCCCATGGTCAACGTGGCCGTCAAGGCCGCCCGCGCTGCTGGCTCCATCATCAACCGCGCCGCCCTCGATATCGAATCCGTACGGGTCTCGCAAAAGAAGGCCAACGACTTTGTCACCGAAGTGGACCATGCTGCAGAACAGGCGATCATAGAAACCCTGCTGACGGCCTACCCCGGCCACGGCATCTGGGCCGAAGAATCCGGGCGCGAACATGGCGCCAAAGACTCCGAATTCGTCTGGATCATCGATCCGCTGGACGGCACGACCAACTTCATCCACGGCCTGCCCGTGTACTGCGTCAGCATCGCGCTGGCCGTCAAAGGCAAGGTCGAACAGGCCGTGGTCTACGACCCCACCCGCAACGACCTGTTTACCGCTACCAAGGGCCGCGGCGCCTTTTTGAACGACCGCCGCATCCGCGTTTCCAAACGCATCCAGCTCAAAGACGCGCTGCTGTCCACCGGTTTCCCCTTCCGCCCCGGCGACAACTTTGCCAACTACCTGACCATGATGGGCGACGTGATGAAACGCACCGCCGGCCTGCGCCGCCCCGGCGCCGCCGCACTGGACCTGGCCTATGTGGCCGCCGGTTATACCGAAGGCTTTTTTGAGACCGGTCTGCAGCCCTGGGATGTGGCCGCTGGATCGTTGCTGGTGACCGAGGCCGGTGGCCTGGTGGGCAACTTCACCGGTGAAGCCGACTTTTTGGACCAGCAAGAGTGCCTGGCGGGCAACCCGCGCATTTACGGCCAGCTGATCACCATCCTGGGCAAATACAGCAAATTTGCCAGTGCCGGCGAAAAGGCGGCTTTGCGCCAGGCCCGCCACGCCGCAGCCGCTGAAACGCCTGCTGCCAGTGCAGAAGGTGCAGATGACGACGCTACAACACCAGACGCTGAAGACGCGCCGCTGTAAGCCCGGCATTCACCGGCGCGCACCAGTGGTTCAGGCGCTGGGCAACGCCAGGCCGTCCACAGCCACCGGACGGCCAAAAAAATACCCCTGAAAAGCCTTGCAGCCGATTTTGAGCAAAAAGTCGCGCTGCCCGGCTGTTTCCACCCCCTCGGCCACCACACTCAGGTCCAGGCTATGGGCCAGGCTCAGAATGGTGCGGGCGATGGCTGCGTCGTTGGGGTCCGTCAGCACATCCCGCACAAACGACTGGTCGATCTTGAGCTGGTCCAGTGGCAGGCGCTTCAAGTAAGACAGCGATGAATAGCCGGTTCCAAAGTCATCCAGCGCAAAATTGACCCCAATGGACCGCAACTCCCCCATCTTGACGATGACGTCTTCAAAGTCGCTCAGCAGCATGCTTTCGGTCAACTCCAGCTTCAAGCGGTAGGGGTTGGCACCGCTGACGCGCAGCAGATCCAGCAACTGGTCGGTGAAATCGGGGTGGCGGAACTGGCGGGCGCTGACGTTGACGGCCATCGTGAGCCGGCGTGTGGCAGCGCTCGTATTCCAGGCCACCAGCTGGGCACAGGCCGCCTGCAACACCCACTGGCCCAGGGGGATGATCAGGCCGGCCTGCTCTGCCACCGGGATGAATTCTGCGGGTGACACCATGCCGCGCTGTGGGTGCTCCCAGCGCAGTAGAGCCTCTACGCCAGTGATGGCACCTTGTTCATCCACCACGGGCTGGTAGTGCAACGCAAACTCCTGGCGCTGCAAGGCCTTGCGCAGGTCAATTTCCAGTGCCGCGCGGGCACTGGCGGCTGCTTGCATGACCGGGTCAAAAAACCGCAACGTGTTGCGCCCGGCCGCCTTGGACTGGTACATCGCCAGGTCGGCCCGCTGCAACAACTCGTCCACACTCTGCTGGTGGCCAAAATACAGGGTCACGCCAATGCTGGGTGAACTGTGGTGGGCCTGCCCGTCCAGATCAAAGTGTTTGTTGATCGCCGCCAGCACCTTCTTGCCCACCACCTCTGCCTGCGCCGCGGCGTCTACCTCGACCGCCCCCAACTCTTCCAACATCACCACAAACTCGTCTCCGCCCAATCGGGCCACGGTGTCAATCGAACGCACACAGTCTGCAAGCCGCAGGGCCACCTGCTTGAGCAACTCATCACCCATGTGGTGGCCACGCGTGTCATTGAGCACCTTGAAATTGTCCAGGTCTATGAACAACAAGGCCCCAAAACAGGACCGCCGTGCGCTGGCGGCCACCGCCTGGTTGAGCCGGTCAATCAGCATGCGCCGGTTGGGCAACCCGGTTAGTGCGTCGTAAAAGGCCAGCCGTTCAATATCCGCCTCGGCCTGTTTGCGGGCGGTGATCTCGCGCCCGGTACCGCGGTAGCCCACAAACACACCTTGGTCGTCGAAGATAGGCGCGCCGCTGATGGACACCCACATGGGGCTGCCGTCGGTATGGCGGCGCACCATTTCGAAGTCGCGGAATGGCTGGTGGGCTTCCAGGGTGGCACGGTGCGCCGCCCACTGGGCGGGGCTGATACCCTCCCCGCCCGACTCCCACCGTGTCTTGCCAAGAAAACTTTCGGATGGAATGGCACGGTTGTTGTCCTGGTCTCCGTCCACACGCACAAAACGAAACTGGCTGTCCTGCTCCCAGTACCAGTCCGAGCTCAGCGCGGTGAGGCTGCGAAACCGGGCCTCACTTTGCTGCGCGGCCGCCAGTTGGTCAGCGGCGGCCTGCAAGGCCGCCCGTTCTCGGGAGATATCCTGCACCACCCCAAACTCGGCCTTTACCAGGCCGTTTTCCACCTGGCGGTGCATGCGCGAACGGATCCACAGGGTCTCGCCGTCGGGCCTGCGCCAGCGGTATTCCACAATGTCACCGTTCATTTGCTGGAGTGCCTGCTTGACCAGGGGCTTGTGTTCTTCGGCCACCCCCTGCATGTGGGCTCCCAGGGGTGCCGCCTGCATGTCGCCCAGGTTGCCGATGGCGCTGTAACCGCGCGACAGGCGCACCATGGCGTCCCCCGGGTACAGCACCCAGTGGCCCACCTTGGCCACCGACTCGGTCATTTCGTGCAGGGTCACCTGCCGGTTCAGCTTTTCATTGGTCTGGGCCAGCTGCTGCTCACCCGCCAGCACTGCAGCCTGGGACATGCGTTCCACCGTGACATCGCGCAGATAAAACAGGATGTAAGACTCGCCTGCCACATCCACCAACACGGCGTTCAGGCAAATCAGGCGGTGCACGCCGTGGGCCAGCACCATGGTGGTGTCCAGGTCACGCACGCGCCCACTGGTTTGCAGAGGTTGCAGTGCCTTGGCCCGCGTTTGTTCATCGGGCCAATGGCCAATGTCCACGGCCGTGCGACCCAGCACCTCGTCCCGGCTGAATCCGGTCAGACCGAGCCATTCGCGGTTGACGGCAATGATGGTGCTGTCGCGGGCCCGGGTCAGCGCGATGGCCTCCGGGCTTTCCATGAAGATGGCTTGAAAGAGTGCGTCCACCGATGGCTTTCAAATCTGGCAGGAGCCCTTGCGGTGTTCAGCGTCGAATGGCAAAGGGTTCAAAGCAGGCTCCTGCGGTGGATGGCTGCCATTAGCGTAGCACCGATTACCCATAAAAGACACTGCGCCCCGCTCGGCGCAGTTGATAGACTCCCCGGCATGAGCGACGCCGACAAGCAACACACCCCCATGATGCAGCAGTACCTTGGTCTCAAGGCTGCGCACCCCAACACCCTGCTCTTCTACCGCATGGGTGATTTTTACGAGATGTTTTATGGCGATGCCGAGAAGGCCGCGCGCTTGCTGGACATCACGCTGACCCAACGCGGCCAGTCTGCTGGTGAGCCGGTGGTCATGGCCGGTGTGCCCTTCCACGCCATGGAGGGTTACCTGGCCAAGCTGATTCGCCACGGTGAATCGGTCGCCATCTGTGAACAGGTGGGCGAAGTCACCGGCAAGGGCCCAGTGGAGCGCAAAGTGGTACGTGTCGTAACCCCCGGCACGCTGGTCGATGCCGAGTTGCTCAGCGAAAAGTCCGAATCCGTGCTGATGGCCGTGCACCAGGGCCCGCGCAACCGCTGCGGCCTGGCCTGGCTCAGTGTGACCCAGGGCGTGGTGCACCTGGCCGAATGCACGCCTGACGCCGTGCCCGAGTGGGTGGCCCGTGTCAGCCCCAGCGAACTGGCCTACAGCGCCGGTGCCACCCAGGCCTTTGAAGACCGGCTCAAGCGCCTGCGCATGACCAGTAGTGGCACCAACCCGCTGTACACCACCGCCAGACCCGAATGGCAGTTTGACCCCGCACTGGGCCAGCGCAAGCTGCTGGACGCATTGCAAGCCGCCAGCCTGGCCAGCTGGAATGCCCAAGACCTGCCGCTGGCCCACGCCGCCTGCGCCGCACTGCTGGGTTATGCCGAACACACCCAGGGTCGCGCGCTGACCCACATCAGCGCCGTGCAGGTGCAGCGTGATGGTGAATTGATCGACCTGCCGCCTACCACCCGGCGCAACCTGGAACTGGTCCAGACCCTGCGCGGCGAAGACTCGCCCACGCTGTTCTCGTTGTTGGACACCTGCATGACCGGCATGGGCAGCCGCATGCTCAAGAGCTGGCTGCTGACGCCCCGGCGCGACCGCGCGCAGGCGCAACAGCGGCTGGATGCGATTGCCACACTGCGCAGCGGCACTTTACAGTCGTCATCGCTGGCGCTGTGGCAGGGCCTGCGCCTGCAACTGAAGGGCAGCGCGGATGTGGAACGTATCACGGCCCGCACTGCGCTGCGCCAGGTGCGACCGCGCGAACTGGTTGCCCTGGTGGTTACGCTACAAAAAACAGAGCATCTTGCGCAGCATTTGCGGGGACTGGAAGGCTATTTGGCTGCGGACTCTGCTCCGTGTCACCCGCCCGCTACGCGGGCTCCTTCTTTACCTGCGCAGAGTCCGCAGCCAAATAGCCTTCCCGAGGGGCTGCTGTCTGGCATTGCGCTCGACCTGTTGCCTCCGCCGGACTGCGCCGCCCTGCTGCTGCAGGCTATTGCCGCCGAGCCCGCAGCCCTGGTGCGCGACGGTGGTGTCATCGCCACCGGTTTTGATGCCGAGCTGGACGAGCTGCGTGCCATCCAGACCAACTGCGACGACTTTTTGCTGGACTTGGAGACCCGCGAGCGGGCCCGCACCGGCATCAGCAACCTGCGCGTGCAGTTCAACAAGGTGCATGGTTTCTATATAGAAGTGACCCAGGGCCAGGCCGACAAGGTGCCCGACGACTACCGCCGCCGCCAGACTTTGAAAAATGCCGAACGCTTCATCACCCCCGAGCTGAAGGCGTTTGAAGACAAGGCCTTGAGCGCCCAGGAGCGCGCGCTGGCGCGGGAGAAGTGGCTGTTTGAGCAGGTGCTGGACCGCCTTCAGGCCTTTGTGCCCGTGCTGACCCGCACGGCGCGTGCGCTGGCCGCGCTGGATGCACTGTGTGCGCTGGCCGAACGTTCACTGACGCTGGACTGGTGTGCACCGAAGTTTGCGGTGGAGCCCTGCATAGACATCACCCAGGGCCGTCACCCGGTGGTCCAGGCGCGGCTGGCCGAACTGTCCAGCGGCAACTTCATTGCCAACGACACGCGCCTGGGTCCCAAGCAGCGATTGCAGATCATCACCGGCCCCAATATGGGTGGTAAATCCACCTATATGCGCCAGGTCGCGCTGATCGTGCTGTTGGCATCGGTTGGCAGTTATGTGCCCGCAGCCGCCTGCCGCCTGGGGCCGATCGACGCCATCCACACCCGCATCGGCGCGGCAGACGACCTGGCCAACGCCCAGTCCACCTTCATGCTGGAGATGACCGAGGCCGCGCAAATCCTGCACGCGGCCACGCCCCATTCCTTGGTGCTGATGGACGAGATTGGCCGCGGCACCTCCACCTTTGACGGCCTGGCCCTGGCATCGGCCATTGCCACACAGCTGCACGACAAGACCCAGGCCTTCACGCTGTTTGCCACACACTACTTCGAGCTGACCGAATTCCCTGCCACCCACCACAGCGCGCTGAATGTGCACGTGAGCGCCACCGAGTCGGGCCGCGACATCGTCTTCCTGCACGAAATCCAGAGTGGCCCGGCCAGCAAGAGTTATGGCATACAGGTGGCCCGCCTGGCAGGCATGCCCGCCGGGGTGCTGAACCAGGCGCGCCACACACTGGACGCTCTGGAGCTACAGGCCACGGAATCCCAGGCCCAGGTGGATTTGTTTGCCGCGCCCCCCGCTGCCGAAACCATTGCCGCTTCGGCGCTGGATATGCGCCTGGCAGCTATCAACCCGGATGCCTTGAGCCCGCGGGAGGCGCTGGAGGCGCTGTACCAGCTGAAGGCTTTGGCGGGCGGAAGCAGTGGCAACTAGTTAAAACGACTCCCAGTCGTCATTGCCCTTGTCTGCGGCCTTGTTCTGCGCAATGCCCAGCGGTTTGGCGCCGTCACTAGTGGACTTTGGGATGCTGCGTGGTGCAGATTTTGGTGGAGCCGACTTGCCCAGTGCCGCTTTAGGCGGGGCCTTGGGTGCTGTGGTGGGGGCACGGCGGGGTGCATGGGCGCCCGCATGGTCAGCAGCGCCCAGTTTAAAGACCGCCACCACTTGCACCAGGTCAGCGGCCTGGTTTTGCAGGCTGCTGGCGGCAGCAGCCATCTCTTCCACCAGCGCGGCGTTTTGTTGGGTGACCTGGTCCATCTGCACCACGGCCTCGCCCACCTGGTTGACACCGGCTGACTGCTCGTTGCTGGCAGCGCTGATTTCACCCATCAAATCCGTCACCCGTTTGATCGAGCTCACCACCTCGGTCATGGTGGTGCCAGCCTGATCCACCAGCGCTGTACCCTGCTCCACCCGCTCCACACTGGCGTTGATCAGCGCCTTGATTTCTTTGGCAGCCTCCGCAGAACGGCCCGCCAGCGAGCGCACTTCCGACGCCACCACCGCAAAACCACGGCCCTGCTCGCCAGCCCGTGCCGCCTCCACCGCCGCGTTCAGCGCCAGGATATTGGTCTGGAAGGCGATGCCGTCGATCACGCTGATGATGTCGCTGATCTTGCGGCTGGCATCGTTAATGCCTTTCATGGTCTCCACCACCTGGCCCACCACTTCACCACCCCGCACGGCCACGGTGGATGCATTCATGGCCAACTGGTTGGCCTGCCGTGCCGAATCGGCGTTTTGCTTGACGGTGGATGACAGTTCTTCCATGGAAGCGGCAGTTTCCTCCAGCGCGCTGGCCTGTTGCTCGGTACGCGCCGACAGGTCGTTGTTACCCTGGGCGATCTCCGCGCTGGCCGTGGCCACACTTTCAGACCCGCTGCGCACGTTGGACACCACCTTGACCAGACCGGCCTGCATCCCGAGCAAGGAACGCAGCAGCTGGCCAATTTCGTCTTTGCTGTCGGCACGTATAGGGAAGGTCAGGTCGCCCTGCTCCACGGCGGTGGTGGCCTGCATGGCCTGGGCCAAATCACGCGTGATGCCACCGATCAGGACCCAGCCAAACGCGACTGCAAAGGCCACACCACCCAGTATCAGCGCCCATGACACCATGCGCGCGGTACTGAAGCGCGACTGTGCCGCCTCAAACTCGGCCTTGGCCTCGGCAATCTGTATATCGTTGAGTGCGGCGATTGCCTTGCGGATCGGCACATACAACGGGCGCACTTTTTCGAAACTCAGTTTTTTGGCTTCGTCATAGTTGCCTGCCTTGAGGGCTGCAACAGTTGGTGCCATTGCCTCCGCTCGGAATTTGGCGCGGTCTTCTGTCATCTGTTTGGCTACTTTCTCCTCCTCAGGCGTAGCCTTGGTGGAGGAGTAGAGCGTCCACAGTCTGTCTATTTCTGTCGAATTTTTCTCCAGATCGGCCACGCCGCGCTGCAGTTCCTCTGGTGTGGCGCTCGCCACCATGCTGAGCAATGCAATGCGGTTCTCCAACAGCAAGGTTTGCACGTCGGACAATATTCCCAGCGGCACCGTTCGGTCCTCGTACACGGTTCTCAAGCCGTCATTGGTCTGGTCCAAACCGCGCAGGCCAAACAGCCCCAAGACCAGCATGATGGCGGACATCACGGCAATCAGCATGTACAGGCGAACCGAAATCTTGAGATTTTTCATTGCTTGCTTTCTATGGAAACACGGAAGAAACCTTGGTGGCAGTTGCGGATTGCAAGGCCACACCGCGAACTTCCAGCATTGCACAAAAGGGCGCAAAGCGCAAAGTTCTTTGCGCATGCCAGCCCCGATACACTCTAGGTATTTCCCCTAGGCAACCTGGACCGACCATGACTTACTGCGTAGCCATCAAACTCAACGCTGGCCTGGTGTTCCTCTCCGACTCCCGCACCAATGCCGGCTTGGACCAGATCAGCACCTTCCGCAAGATGATCGTCTACGAGCGCCCGGGCGACCGCTTCATGGTGCTGTTGTCTGCGGGCAACCTGAGCATCTCGCAGTCGGTGCGCGAGATCCTGCAGGTCGAGCGGCTCAAAGACAACGAACACGACGAAGGCATCACCATCTGGAATGCCAGAAGCATGTTTGACGCGGCCCGTGTGCTGGGTGCCGCCATACGCCGCGTGCACGAGCGTGACGCCGTGTCGCTGCAGCAGGCCGGGGTCGATTTCAATGTGTCGCTGATTTTTGGCGGCCAGATCAATGGCGAGGGCATGCGCCTGTTCCAGGTGTATTCGGCCGGCAACTTTATCGAGGCCACACCCGAGACGCCCTACTTCCAGGTTGGTGAATCCAAATACGGCAAACCCGTGCTGGACCGTGTCATCACCCCCAACACACCGCTGGACGAAGCGGCCAAGTGTGCGCTGGTCTCCATGGACTCCACCCTCAAGTCCAACCTCTCGGTGGGCCTACCCATGGACATGGTGGTGTACGAGGCCAACCAGCTACAGAGCAACCGCATTGTGTGCATCGACGAGCACAACCCCTATTTCAAGATGCTGCACGACAACTGGGGGCAAAAGCTGCGCGAGGTGTTTGACAGCATAGAAGACCCCATGTGGGATGGTGGCCAGACCATGGTGCCCCTGCTGGTGGGCTCGGCCCGTAGTGCGCCGCTGCGCAAGATCTCGACGCCGCAAGAGAAACTGATCTGAAGCCCGTTGCGCCCTGAAGTCTGCCATGCCCAACACCATCATCTTTTCACACGCCAACAGCTTTCCGGCCAGCACCTACAAGGTGCTGTTCAAGGACCTGCGGGCACGGGGATTCGCCGTCAAGGCCATTGAAAAATACGGCCATGACCCACGTTACCCCGTCAGCAACAACTGGCCCCATGTGGTGCAGCAGTTGCTGGACTTTGCACAAGGTGTGACCGACAAAACAGGCGAACCGGCCTGGCTGGTCGGCCATTCCTTGGGCGGGTTTTTGAGCCTGATGGCGGCGGCCCGCAATCCCCAGTTGGCACGTGGTGTGGTGTTGATTGATTCACCTATCGTCGGGGGCTGGCGCTCCACCGCCCTGGGGGTCATGAAGACCACGCAGATGTTTGGCTCTTTGTCGCCCGGCGCCGTGAGCCAAAAGCGCCGCAACACCTGGCCATCGGTGCAGGCCGCGTTTGAGCACTTTCGCCATAAGAAGGCCTTTGCCAAATGGGACGATACGGTGCTGATGGACTACGTGACCCATGGCACCCTGGACGCTGACGGCAAACGGGTTCTGAGCTTTGACCGCGAAGTGGAAACCCAGTTCTACAACACCCTGCCCGACAACCTGGAACGCCTGCTGACCCGCCACCCGGTCAAATGCCCGGTCAGTTTTATCGGCGGTTTGGCCTCCCACGAGATGAAGCAGGTTGGCATGGCCATGACCGAAAAAGTCACCAAAGGCCGCATCCTGATGCTGGATGGCAGCCACCTCTTTCCGATGGAAAAACCCGAGGCCACCGGTGCCGCCATTGAGGCAGCGCTGCGCAATATGGACAACTCGCCGCCGGGCCGCCCCAAGGCGAATTAGCCCCCTCGGGGGGCAGCGATCCACACGCAGTGGGTTAGCATGGGGGCCTAAAAGCCAGAAATAGGCTGGGTTTCCGGACAGTTGACTCCGAGCGCCCTTTAGCGGCGCTGAAAACTGCACGATAACGGATAAAGCCGCTACTATTTGTTTCAGTAGGGCGGGTGCAGTGCTGGGCTTCCCTCAGCGGTGCACGCAGCCAGGCCAGGTAAACCAACCACAGTCATCCCGTGTTCGCACTTTTATTCGTCCTTGCAGCTGTTGGCGTATATGTCAACCAGCGGGACCGTGCGCCCGACACGCCCGAGATTGACGGCTCCACGCCCACCCCCACCTCGCAGACCACAACGCCGACCAACGCCGCATCGGCACTGACCACCGCGCAACTGGCGGCGATGACCACCAGCGAAATTGCCGCCCTGACCACCGCCCAGGTAAGTGCATTGACCAGCGACCAGATCGCCGTGTTGACCGGCAGCCAACTGGCCGCTTTTGAACTGGTGGACGTGGCGGTTTTGAGCACCGCTGCCATTGCCGGTTTGAGCTCCGACCAAATCCAGTCGCTGACCACGGACCAGATCGTGGCGCTGACCACGGGGCAGGTCAAAGCCATTGAAACATCCGACGTGGGCGCCCTGCTGACCGACCAGGTGGCCGCACTCGAGACCCGCGATGTTGCGGTGCTGAGCACGGCACAAATCCAGGCCTTGACCACCAGCCAGGTGGAGTCGCTGGTAAGCGCCCAGGTTCGTGCATTGACCACGGCGGAGGCGGCAGCGCTGGGCACCGATGACATAGCGGCTTTGGGCACCAGCGACATAAGCGCCTTCAGCACGGCCGCCACGGCGGCGCTGAGTACAGACGCCATTGCCTCCCTGTCAACCAACCAGATTGTGGCGCTGACCACCGAGCAGTTTGCCGCCTTGGCGACCCGACAGATCGCCGCGCTGACCACCAACCAGATTGCAGCCATAGAGACGGCGGACCTTGCCGCGTTGACGACCGCAGGCATTGTGGCGCTGGACACTTCGGACATCACCGCACTGAGCACCAACCAGATCCGGGCACTGGTCACCCGCCAGGTGGCCGCCATTGAAACGCGTGACGTTGCCGTGTTGTCGTCGACCCAGATTGCCGCGCTGACCAGCAGCCAGGTCGCCGCGCTGACCACCGCCCAGCTGGCCGCCATGGGTTCCAGCGCCATTGCAGCAATTGGCACCAGCAGCCTGAGCGGCCTCAGCACTGCTGCCATAGCGGCCCTGGGAACAGCAACCATAGCAACCCTTTCCACCGCGCAGATTGCGGCACTCACCACGGCCCAGGTAGCAGTTCTGACCACCGCCCAGATTGACGCCCTGACCACCAGCCAGGTCGCCGCCATAGAGACGGCCGACATTGCCGCGCTCAGTACCGCCGCCATCGTGGCGCTGAGCACCGCCGCCATGGGCGCCCTCAGCACCGACCAGCTGGCAGCGCTGACCACCCGGCAGATTCCCGCCCTCGAAACCCGCGATCTGGTGGCCCTGAGCACCACGCAGGTCGCCGCCCTGTCCAGCACACAGATTGCGGCCTTGACGACGGCGCAACTGGCAGCATTGACCGCCAGTGGTGGCCTGTCGGTCACCCAGTTGCCAACGTCTGGCATTGCGGCCCTGAGCACCGCTGCCATTGCCGCGCTCACACCCGCCCAGATTGCAGCACTGTCGCCCGCACAAATCGGTGCACTGACCACGCAACAAGTTACCGTGCTGAGCACGGACCAGGTACAGGCCATAGAAGTGGCCGATATCGGTTCACTGAGCAATGCCGCCATCGTGGCCTTGAACACAGACGACTTTGTTGCGCTGACCAATGCCCAGATAGCCGCGCTGGCCACCAGCCAGATCGCCGTAATAGAGACGCGGGACCTGGTGGTGTGGGACACGGCCCAGGTTGGCGCACTCACCACCGACCAGCTAAGCGCCCTTACGGCCACCCAGATGACGGCGCTGACCAACTTTGGCGCCTTGTCCATACCCAACCTGAGCCCGGCTGCGGTAGCCGCCCTGTCCACTGCCACGATAGCGGGTTTGAGCACCGCGCAGGTGGCCGCATTGGGGACCGACCAGGTGGCTGCACTGACGACCAACCAGGTCGTGGCCCTGACCACGGCCGGTGTGCAGGCACTGACGCTGGACCACATCGTGGCACTGTCCACAGACCAGGTGGCGGCCATCGAATCGCGCGATGTTGCGGTGCTGACCACCGACCAGATCACGGCGCTGAGCCCAACACAACTGGGGGCATTAACCACCAGCCAAGTTGGGGCCTTGAGCACCGCGGCCATCAACACCCTGGGTACCGTGGGCCTGGCGGCCCTCAATCCTGCTGCCATCACGGGCTTTGGCACGGCGGCGATAGCGGCCCTGTCGACAGACCAGATCGTCAGCCTCAGCTCGGACCAGATCGCAGCGCTGAAGACCAGCCAGGTTGCCGCCTTGACCAGCAACCAGGCGGCCGCCATTGAGATTACGGATTTAACCGCCATGGGGACGGCGGCCATCGCGGCGCTGAGCACCGCCGCCATCAGCGCCCTGACCACGGAACAGATTGCCGCACTGGGCACCCACCAGGTGGCGGCCATTGAAACGCGGGATATCGCCGCACTCACCACCGACCAGGTCGTTGCGTTGAACGCCGCACACATCGCTGCCCTGGGAACCGCGGCGATTGTGGCGCTGAACACCGCAGACTTCGTGGCACTCAGCACCGACCAGATCGTGGCACTGGGCACCCAGCAGATCGTGGCCATAGAAACCCGCGATCTGGCGGCGCTGAGCTCCACCCAGGTCACGGCCATGACGCCGGCCCAGATCAGCGCGCTGACACCCAACCAGCTGACCACCTTGACTCTGTCCGGCGGGCTGCCATTGACCAGCTTCACGACCGCGGCCATTGCGGCGCTGCCCACTGCAACAGTGGCCCTGCTCAACACAGACCAGATTGCCTCACTCTCCACCAACCAGATGCTGGCGCTGACCACCGCGCAGGTGGTGGCCTTGAGCACCCAAGCCGTCAGCATACTGAGCACGGACCAGTTAGGCGCGTTGTCCACCCAGCAAATTGCGGCCATAGAAACGCGCGACATTGCCGTGCTGAACACCGACCAGGTGGGCTCCTTGGGCACGGTACAGGTGGCCGCCCTGAAGACGTCGCAAATTGGCGCGCTGAACAGCGACAACATACAGGCCCTGGGCACCACGGGCATTGCTGCTTTGGGCACTGCGGCCACGGCGGCCATCACCACGGCTGGCATCACCGCGCTGACAACCGACCAGATCGTGGCCCTGGGCTCTGCGCAAATTGCCGCCCTGAAGACCAACCAGGTGGTCACCCTCTCCAGTGACCAGTTGGCCGCTATCGAGACGGCCGACATAAGCGCCCTGAGTACCGCGGCCATCGTGGCCCTGAGCACGGCAGCATTTACGGCCATCACCACCGACCAGATTGGCGCCCTGTCCAGCAGCCAGATCATCGCCATCGAAACCCGCGACATCGCGGTGCTGAGCACCGACCAGTTTCTGGCCATGGGCACCACCCAGATTGGCGCCCTGTCCACCGCCCAAATGGGGGCACTGACCACCGACCAGATCATTGCCTTGGGCACGGGGGTGGGAGCACTCAGCACAGCCGCCATTGCCGCGCTCAACACCCTGGCCATTGGGGCTTTGCAGACCGATCAGATATCCGCGCTGACGTCCAACCAGGTGGCTGCGCTCAAGACCAACCAGGTGGCCGCGCTCACCACCGACCAGATACAGGCCCTGGAAACCGGAGACATTTCTGCACTCAGCACAGCCGCTGTGGTCGCACTCAGTACAGATGCCATAGGCGCCTTGACCACCGACCAGATCGGTGTGTTAGCCACACAGCAGATCGCCGCGATCGAGACCCGCGACATCGCGGCCCTGAACTCGGACCAGGTGATTGCGCTGACCACCACCCAATTTGGCGCACTCAAGTCATCCCAGGTCAACGCGTTTACCACCGACAACATCGTTGCGCTGGAAACGGCGGATGTGGCGGCGATCGCTACGGCGGCCATTGCCGGTTTTAACACCGATCAGATTGTTGCGCTGTCGACCGACCAGGTGACCGCGCTGACGCACTTCCAGGTGGCGGCCCTGAGCATGGACCAAATGAATGCCATGACCACGTCCCAATTCGTGTGCCTGGATTTCGTCCCTCTGATTCTCGACCTCAACGACAACGGTATTTATTCGCAAAGCATCAACAATGGTGTGCGCTATGACATCTTTGCAGACGGAAACTTAACGCCTACAGGCTGGGCCGATCCCGGCGATGGGTTCCTGGTTCTGGACCGCAACTACGATGGCGTGATCAACAATGCGTCGGAGCTGTTTGGTGATGCGACGCAAATGCAGAATGGGGACCAAGCCCGCGACGGTTACCAGGCCTTGGCCGAACTGGACAGTGACCTGGATGGATACATCTCCAACAACGACCTGAACTATGCCGAGCTCAAGGTCTGGACGGACACCAACTCCAATGGCGCCACGGACCACGGAGAACTACACACGCTGGCCGATCTTGGCATTGTCAACTTCGACCTGAACGCTTTTGCCACGTCCTTCAATGACAACGGCAACACGGTGGGCCTGGTATCAAGCTACCAGACCAACGACGGACGCACCCATGGCTTGGCCGATGTCTGGTTTGCCACCGACAAAGACAAGGCAGTGCCTGCCGCTGGGGGAGCAACGACTACGGTGTTGGCCGTAGACCCCACGCCCATGCAATTGGGGGTATTCGGCTTGGTCGATGCCATGGCGGCGTTTGAGCAAAGCCATGCCAACAAACAATTTGATCTGTACGAATCTATCGACGGATCGGCGAAGCCGCTCGCCAACGGTTCGGGCACGTCGTCCTACAGCACCACCAACCAACTGGTACAGGCCTTGCGCCAGTTCGATGCGAATGGCAACCTCATCGCCGAATCCTCACACGCCGTCGCCGCGCTGTCGGGCAACGGCATGAACAAGCAGCCAGACCCCGCAGGTGTGCTGGCGGTCAATAACCGCGCTTAAGCCGCCCAGTTCACCGTGCCGGTCCACGCGGTGGCCAACACCACGATGCCAAACGCGATACGGTAATAGGCAAACCCCACAAAGCTGTGGGTGGCAATAAAGCGCAGCAACCAGCGCACACACACCCAGGCACTCAGGAAGGACATGACCAGCCCCACTGCAAACAGCGGCACATCGGCCATGCTGAGCAAGGCACGGTCTTTGTACAGGCTGTACACGCCTGCCCCCACCAAGGTGGGGATGGCCAGGTAAAACGAGAAGTCGGTCGCCGCCTTGCGTGACAGGCCCAGCAGCATGCCGCCAATGATGGTGGCGCCACTGCGGCTGGTGCCCGGCACCATGGCCAGGCACTGCACAAGGCCGACCTTCAGCGCGTCTTTCCAGTCCATGTCGTCGGCTTCCAGCACCCGCACCGCGGTGCCGCCCGCGGCCTGGCGCTTTTCGGCCCACAAAATGATGAAACCACCCACGATAAAGGTGGTGGCCACCACCACCGGGGTAAACAAATGGGCCTTGATGACTTTGCCAAACAGCAGGCCCAGCACCACGGCCGGCAGGAAACCAATCAGCACATTCAACGCAAATTTCTGGGCCTGCACCTGGGTGGGCAGCGCCAGCAGCGTGCTGCGGATTTTTTGCCAATACACCAGGATCACGGCAAAGATGGCACCGGTCTGGATGGAGATTTCAAACACCTGGCGCTTGTCGTGGTCCAGAAAATTCATCAGCTCCCCGGCCAGGATCAGGTGGCCCGTGCTGGAAATTGGTAAAAATTCTGTAAAGCCCTCCACAACACCCATCACAGCGGCCTTGATCAGCAATGCAATATCCAACACAACTCCTTAAGCAAAAAATGGCCATAGCCCGCGAGAAATATGACTAGTATGCTCTTATATTTGTAGCAGTTACAAAGCCAATTGCAGCGCATCGGGGCTTGGCATACAGTCAGAGCCCTATTCTCCACTACCCACATGGACTGAAACCCTTATGCACAGACCCCTTCGCGCCTCCCTGTTCACGTTGACCCTCATCGCCGGCGCCACCAGCTTGGCCCATGCCCAGACAGAAGAGCAGCGCAGCACGCTGGCCGACCAGCAAGAAGTGGCCGTCACCATCTACAACGAAAACCTGGCTCTGGTCAAAGACCAGCGCAAGATACAACTCAAGCGTGGTGCGTCCAATCTGGCCTTCCGCGATGTCAGCGCCCGTATGCGGCCCGAGACCGCACTGCTGCGCAGCACCACGGCGCCGGGCAGCGTTTCGGTGCTGGAGCAAAACTTTGACTTTGACCTGCTGACCCCGCAAAAGCTGCTGGAGAAGTATGTGGGCCGCAATGTCAGCATCATCCGCACCAATGTCGCCACCGGGCAAGAGACCACCGAGCAGGCACAGGTGTTGTCCGCCAACAGCGGTGTCGTGATGAAGATTGGCGACCGCATCGAGACCGGAATCCCTGGGCGCATCATCTACGGCGACGTACCCGCCAACCTGCGCGACCGCCCCACCCTGGTCATGGCGCTGGACAATGCCGGCGCCCAGCAGCAAGACCTGGAGCTGAGTTACCTGACCGGCGGCCTGGCCTGGAAGGCCGACTACGTGGTTGAGCTCAATGCCGCTGAAGACAAACTCGACATCTCCGGCTGGGTCACGCTAACCAATACCAGCGGCGCCACCTACCGCAATGCCAAGCTGCAACTGGTGGCGGGGGATGTGAACCAGGTCGCACCCCAGAGGGAGATGCTGATGCGCGCGGTGGCTGCCCCCGCTCCCGCCATGGCAAAGGCCAGGAACGACATGGTGGAAGAGTCACTCTTCGAATACCACCTCTACACCCTGACCCGCCCCACCACGATTGCCGAGAACCAGACCAAGCAGGTGTCGCTGCTGTCCGCCTCTGGCGTACCGGCGCGCAAGGAGCTGCTGCTCAAGGGTAATGACTATTACTACCAAAGCAGCCACGGTGACCTGGGCCAGAAGATGAAGGTGGGTGTGTTTGTGGAGTTCGACAACAAGGAGACCGCCCAACTGGGCATGCCACTGCCCAAGGGCATCATCCGCGTCTACAAGAAAGACAAGGCTGGCAATGCCCAGTTCATTGGTGAAGACCGGGTGGACCACACCCCCAAAAACGAAACCGTGCGCCTGAAGCTGGGTGACGCCTTTGACGTGACCGCCGACAAGAAACAGACCGACTTCAAAAAACTCAGCGGCACCAGCAAATACAACTACGTGTTTGAGAGCGCTTACGAGGTGGTGCTGAAAAACGCCAAAAAAGAACCCGTGGTGGTGACCGTGCAGGAACCCATGCCCGGCGACTGGCAGGTGCTCTCCAGCAGCCTGCCGCACACAAAGGGCTCCAGCAATACCGCAGTATGGAAGGTCACCGTGCCTGCCGAAGGCAATACCAAGCTGGTCTATCGCAGCCTGGTGCGGTTCTAAGCCGTCATTTCGCGCCGCGCCGGGGCGTTTGGCGGCGTGTACAGGCGATAACGTCGCAAGGCAGTTCTCGATGGGGAGTGGCGCTGGCAAAGTCCAGCCAACGCCACACCAATCCTCCAGGAGAAACACCATGCTGATGCAAATTTTGACCAACACACCCAACTGGGTTTTCGCCGTATTCGGCATCCTGCTGTGTCTGGGCATCAACCAGATGCGTACCCGCACCGTGGGCCTGACCCGCTCCACCATCGTTCCACTGGCCATGACGGTTCTGTCTTTGTACGGTGTCGTCTCGGTTTTTGGCGACACCCCCCAATCCCTGCTGACCTGGGTGGTCGGCGCGGCGCTGGCATTTGCGCTTTACAGCTCCACGGCCCGTGCAAACCAGATTCGGTACGACGCAACCAGCCGCACCTTTGTGCTGCCTGGCAGTGTGGTGCCGCTGATTCTATTCATGGGTATCTTCCTGACCAAATACGCCGTGGGTGTCAGCACACGGTTGCAGCCTGCGCTGGTGCATGACAGCAGTTTTGCGTTGAGCTTGGGTATGTTGTACGGCGCATTCAGCGGCGTGTTTCTGGCCCGTGCCACCCAGCTGTGGCGTGTAGCCCTGGCCCAGCCCCGGGTTGACGCACACAAGACTTCGCTGGCCTGAATGCCGCACTGAGACCCGCTACCATTGCGTCGCCCGCCACCCGATACCGAAGGACGCCCACCGTGACTGCAGCCCTGCCAACCGCTTCCACCATTGCCGTCATAGGAGCCGGTGCCATGGGGGCCGGCATTGCCCAGGTGGCGGCAGTGGCCGGGCACCGGGTGCAACTGCTGGACAACCGCCCCGGGGCCGCGGCAGACGCCATCCGCAGCATCCAGGCCCAGATCAGCAAGCTGGCCGACAAGGGCAAACTCAGCCCCGAGCGGGCGGCCCAGGCCAGAAGCAACCTGGTGGCGGTGCAACAGCTATCGGACCTGGCTGGTACCAGCCTGGTGATCGAAGCCATTGTGGAAAACCTGCAGGCCAAACAAAACCTGTATGCCGAGCTGGAAGGCATTGTGGGTGAGAACTGCATCTTTGGCACCAATACCTCGTCCATCTCGGTCACCGCCATTGGCGCGGCGCTTAAACGCCCCCAGCGCCTGGCCGGCCTGCACTTCTTCAACCCGGCGCCGGTGATGGCGCTGGTTGAAATCGTCTCCGGCCTGGCCACCGACCCTGCCGTGGCCGCCACGCTGTTTGCCACGGCCACCGCCTGGGGCAAGACCGCGGTGCATGCCAAATCCACCCCGGGCTTCATCGTCAACCGCGTGGCCCGGCCTTACTACGGCGAAGCCCTGCGCCTGTTGACCGAAGGCGCGGCCGACTGTGCCACCATCGACGCCGTGATGCGCGAGGCCGGTGGCTTTCGCATGGGGCCGTTTGAGCTGATGGACATGATTGGCCACGACGTCAACTACGCCGTCACCTGCTCGGTGTGGAACGCCTTTTACAACGACCCGCGTTTTCTGCCGTCTCTGGTGCAAAAGGAGTTGCTGGATGCCGGCTTCCTGGGCAAGAAAAGTGGTCGCGGTTTTTATGACTACCGCGAAGGCGCGTCCAAGCCCGCGGCACAAACCGAAGGCCCACGCGCCATACCCACCGGCATTACGCTGTGCGGCGATTCCGCCGCCGCGCAGGCCCTGGCCCAGCGCCTGACCCAAGCCACTATCCCTTTCGACACAGCACCAACTGCCGACGGCCGTATAGCCCAGGTCAACGGCGCCGTGCTGTTTGTCACCGATGGCCGCAGCGCCACCCAGCGTGCGGCAGACAGCGGCCTGGCCAACGTGGTGCTGGTTGACCTGGCTCTGGACTACGCCACGGCCACCCGCCTGGCCATGACCTGCGCAGCGCAGTGTTCAGACGGTGCGGCAGACGCAGCCATTGGGCTCTTGCAAGCCGCGGGTCTGCAGGTGTCTCGCCTGGCCGATATACCCGGCCTGGCTGTGATGCGCACCGTGGCCATGCTGGCCAACGAGGCCGCAGATGCGGTTTACCAGGGCGTGTGCTCCGCCACCGCGGCCGACGCCGCCATGCGCCTGGGTGTGAACTACCCCAAGGGCCCACTGGCCTGGGCCGATGCCGTGGGGCTGCCCACCATCCGCACGGTTTTGACCCACCTGGGAGCGAGCTACGGCGAAGACCGCTACCGCCTGTCACCACTGCTGCAACGCCACGTATTCGCAGGAAAGACCATCCATGGCTGAACCCTACACACCCAAGGCGCCGCTCAGCCCCGAAGAGATTGACCGCCTGGCGCGCAAACGTGCGGGGGCCAAGTTGGGCTGGTTCATCCATGCGGCGGTGTTTGTCATCGTCAACCTGGTTGTGTTTTCGCTGTCGCAATACGGCTTTGGCCGCAGACCCTGGTCGCTGGCGCCCTTTCTGGGCTGGGGCCTGGGACTGGCACTGCACGGGGTTTCCGTCTGGCTGCTGGGCGCCGGTGGCTCCTTGCGTGAACGCATGGTGGACAAAGAACGCGAGCGCCTGCAGCGCGCGCAAGACAGGCGCAACCAACCATGAAATTTTTCTGGATTGAAAAGCTGCAGGCCTTCTTGCAAACGCTGGCCTTTTGCCTGGGCATTGCGGCCATCCAATACGCCTTTCGGCCCGAGCGCTCCTACGAAATCCCGCTGGTCTATTCACTGGCCATAGGCTGCTCTAGCTGGGCGGTGATCGACTTTGGCCGCCATCTTGTGGCCAACAACCAGGACACCGGTTGGCCGGAAGGTTTCTGGGGCAAGCTGTTCCCGGTGCTGGGCATCGTGGCGGGCTTTGCCATCGGCACATCGCTGGCGGATTGGTGGTTTGGCTGGTCTACCTGGGCCAATGCCTCGCGCCGCAACCTGATGCTGTCGGGCCTGATGTCCTTCTGCATCGGCACCGTCGTCACCTACTACTTCTATAGCAAGGGCAAACACGCCCACCTGGAACAAAAGGTTGCCGAGGCCAAACACCTGGCTGCCGAATCGCGGCTCAAGCTGCTGGAAACCCAGCTGGAGCCCCACATGCTATTCAACACGCTGGCCAACCTGCGCGTGCTGATTGCCATTGACCCGCAGCGTGCCCAGGACATGCTGGACCGCATGGTGGCCTACCTGCGCGCCACACTCAGCGCATCGCGCGCCAGCAGCCATGCGCTACAACTGGAATTTGACCGCCTGCATGACTACCTGGAGCTGATGGCCGTGCGCATGGGGCCCCGCCTGCACTACGAGCTGGACCTGCCCGCCGACCTGGCCGACCAGAACGTACCCTCGCTGCTGCTGCAGCCGTTGGTGGAAAACAGCATCAAACACGGCCTGGAGCCCAAGGTGGAGGGTGGTGCAGTCACCGTGCGGGCCTGGCGCGGTGGCAATAACATGCTCTGCCTGGAGGTCACCGACACCGGCGTAGGTTTTGACACCGCTGCACCAGGGTCCAACGGCTTTGGCCTGGCCCAGGTACGCGAACGCCTGGCCGCCGCCTACGAGACACAGAGCCGTGTAGAGCAAACCTCTGCCCCTGGCCAAGGCGCCACCACGCTGATACACCTGCCTTTGTCTGCCCCCACCACTAAAGCCTGACCCATGACGACCACCCCAACCGCACTGATTGCCGAAGACGAACACCTGCTCGCCCTGTCTTTACAGGCCGAGCTGGCCCGCGCCTGGCCCGCCCTGAAAGTGGTAGCCACGGTGGGCGACGGTGCCAGCGCCGTGCGCCAGGCCTTGGCCCTGTTGCCCGACGTGTTGTTCTTTGATATTCGTATGCCCGGCATGAGCGGGCTGGACGCCGCCACCGAATTGGCTGAGCAATGGCCTACCACCGGCCCAGGCGCCCGCCCCTTTCCGCAACTGGTGTTTGTGACCGCCTACGACCAGTACGCCGTGCAGGCCTTTGAAGCCCAGGCCATGGACTACCTGCTCAAGCCCGTACAACCCCCACGCCTGCAAAAGACTGTGGAAAAACTGCAGCTAGCCCTCGCCAAACCTGCACAGTCTGCTATTGATTTTGAAGCAACCCTGGGTCAGCTGCGCGGTCTGCTGGCCAGCCCCACCGCCCCGGCGGCAGCCACACCCGCGCCGCCCCTGACCGTCATACAGGCCAGCGTGGGCAACGCCATCCGCATGGTGCCCATCGCCGACGTCTTGTGTTTTGAGGCGGCCGACAAATACGTGCGGGTGCTGACCGCCGAGCGTGAGTACCTGATACGCACCCCGCTCAAGGAACTGCAGGAGCAGATCGACACCACCGTGTTCTGGCAAATCCACCGCGGCACCATTGTGCGGGCCCTTGCCATTGAAGCAGCAACCCGGGACGAGGCAGGCAAAATTTCGCTCACGCTGCGCGGGCTCAAAGAGAAGTTTGTCGTCAGCCGCCTGTACGCCCACCTGTTCAAGGCGATGTAAGGCCGGTAGGATGGTGTTATGTCTATCCAATACACCTCCGTAGCAAACCACCTGCCCGAGAGCAAGATGCGGCTTTACCCCACACAGGTCATCAACGTCATTGGTGGCCCGGGGTGTGAAAAATCGGTCATCACATCGGCCATAGTGCTCTACCTGAAGCTGCGGGAGAAGACCGTTGAGGTGATACCCGACTTTGCCAAATCACTGGTGTGGCAGCAGAACTTTGAAGTGCTCAAGAACCAGTATTTCATCGCCCAGCGCCAGTACCAGATGCTGAGCCTGCTGGACGGCCAGGTGCAGTTTTTGATCACCGAATGTTCGCTGCCCCAGGTGCTGTACTACAACGAAAACTACCTGGACAACATCTGCGACATCGCCAAGACCCGCACCCACATACTGGACTGGTACAAGCAGTGCAACAACGTCAACATCGTCGTGGCCCGCAGTGACCGCAAATACATCCGCACTGGGCGCTTCCAGGACGAAGAACAGGCCCGCGCCATAGACCGCGGCATGCTGGAGCTGCTGGACCGCGAAGAACTGCCCTACACCACGCTGCCGACCGACGTGGACACCATCAACGCCTTTGCTGCCACGCTTTTGGCGTGAGCCGGTTGCGCTGCGCCGAAGCGCCCCATCACGGTGAAAGCCGCCCCCAAAACGTGCGCCTGCGCCACATCTCGGGGCCTGAAATGGGCCTTTGAAAAGAAGCGATGCTTATACTTCATTAGGCATTTCAATAAATAGTCCGTATTAGTAGCATCCCTATGCGTTGGGACTTTTAGATGCGCTATCGTGTGGGCAGTGACACTCTCTGTGTTCACATCCTCTTACTACTGGAGAATTTATGCTGTTGAAGTTGAATATCGTTGCTGCTGCTGTTGTTGCTTTGTCTTCTGGCTTTGCCATGGCGCAAGAAGTTGTGACTATCGCCCACGTTGGCCCAACCAGCGGCGCCATCGCCCACTTGGGCAAGGACAACGAAAACGGCGCCAAGATGGCCGTGGAAGAACTGAATGCTAAGGGCGTCACCATCGGTGGCAAGAAAGTCACCCTGAAGCTGATGACTGAAGATGACGCTGCTGACCCCAAGCAAGGTACTGCAGTTGCCCAGAAGCTGGCTGACGCCAAGGTTGTTGGCGTGGTCGGTCACCTGAACTCCGGCACCACCATCCCCGCATCGCGCATTTACAGCGACGCTGGCATTCCCCAAGTGTCTCCTTCTGCTACCAACCCCAAGTACACACGCCAAGGCTTCAAGACAGCTTTCCGTATGGTGGCTGACGACGTGCATTTGGGCAGCACACTGGGCAAATACGCAGTCAACACCCTCAAGGGCAAGGCTATCGCCGTTATCGATGACCGTACTGCTTACGGCCAAGGCGTTGCACAAGAGTTCACCAAGGCTGTTGAAGCTGCTGGCGGCACCGTGGTTGCTAAGGAATTTACAACTGACAAGGCTACCGACTTCAACTCCATCCTGACCACCATCAAGGGCAAGAAGGCTGACGTCGTGTTCTTCGGCGGTATGGACGCTGTTGCTGGCCCCATGCTGCGCCAGATGAAATCTCTGGGCATCAATGCCAAGTTCATGGGCGGCGACGGCATCTGCTCCACCGAGCTGGTCAAGCTGGGCGGCGACGCTATCTCTGACAACCAGGTCTACTGCGCAGAAGCCGGTGGTGTTGAAGGCGCTGGCAAGGCTGGCATGGAGAAGTTCAAGGCCGCCTTCAAAGCCAAGTTTGGTACCGAAGTGCAAGTGTACGCACCCTACGTGTATGACGGCGTAAACGTCATGGTTGCTGCCATGGTCAAGGCTGGTTCTTCTGACCCTGCCAAGTACCTGCCTATCCTGGCTGCTACCAAAGACTACCAAGGTGTCACTGGCCCCATCACATTTGATGAAAAAGGCGACATCAAGAACGGCGCTTTGACACTGAAGACCGTCAAGGGCGGCAAGCTGTCTGACCTGGCTGTTATTCGCTAATCAGCACCTTGCATTGGCAACCCCGGTTGCCATAGCCAAACAGGGCGCACCCCAACGGGTGTGCCCTTTTTTTATGCACATGCCGGACGGGCGGCGCCCCCGCTGCGCCAAACGGTGTGTAAAAAGCAGGTTACATGTACGAAACTTGAACCACTGGCTCTCAACAGGAGTGTGGGTTCATGCAAGCAACAGCTACATCGGCAGCGGTCAACTTTGCGCCCGGCGATTCGCAGGCCAACCCGGACTTTTTGGCCGCCATCATCCAGGCCAGCGAGACCTATTCCATCGTCGCATCCCAAGACATTGTGGATGTGCGCGGCCTCAAGCTCTGGGCCAAGGGCCTGCCCGTATCGGCCGCGCTGCAGCAGCGCCTGCTGGAGCGCAAACTGCTCAACCCCATAGAAGCCTGCCTGATGGCCGAAGACGGCGTCACCCATTTCTCGCTGATGGAGCACCTGAAGGAATTTCTGGCCAGTGACCGCAGCATGGCCTACGCGCTGCGCCCCTATGCCCAACTGCTGGAGAAGCAGCTCAAACAAATCCCCCTGCACTCGGTAGCCCAGCTGCTGTTGACCACCGCCATGGCCACCCGCCCCGGCGCGCTGGACCATGCCGTGCAAGCCATGGCCCTTGCCGGTGGCATGGCCCAGGCCCAAAGCTTGCCCGTGGATGTGCGCCTGGCCATGGTGGGCGGCCTGCTGCATGACATTGGCGAGGCCTACATACAACCCCAATACCTGGATGGCGACGAACCGCTGGACCTGCTGGGCCACCAGCACATGATGGCGCACCCCCGCATCGCCCAGCTGCTGCTGGAAGCCACCACCGACTACCCCACCACCCTGTGCCGCGCGGTGGGTGAACACCACGAGCGGGCCAATGGCTCTGGCTACCCCGCCCGCCTGCACGGCGAAGACATCTCGCCGCTGGGCATGCTGCTGGCCGCGGTAGAGACCACCATGGGGGTTTCGCAGTCACCCACCGCGCCGCTGTTTCGCGCCAGCTTTGCACTGCGGGTGGTGCCGGGAGAGTTTCCATCGCGCTACAGCAGTGTGGTGTTCAACATGGCGCGCGATGCGCGGGAGAAGATCCCCACCAACATCCGCGTGCCGGCCGACGCCCTGCAACACATCAACGCCACGCTGGAAAAAGCCCGCCTGACCACCCAGGCCCTGCAGTCCCCCACCGGCAGCAAAGAACGCGCAGGCATTGTGCTGCTGGCCGACGACCGGCTGGCCCGGCTGCGCACCGCCTGGAACGCCCTGGGCGTGTGGGGCCTGGCGCCCGAGCAGCTCACCCCCCAAGACCATTTTGAGATGGACCTGGCCTGGGCCGAGCTGCGCCTGCGCCTGTTTGAGCTGCAACGCGAATGCATGTTGTTGGCAGAAAGCCTAAGCGAGGCAGAAAAGACCGAACTAACGCCCATTTGGGCCGACTTAAAGGTGCAGCACGCCTAAAATCGGGCGAATGAGCATTCCCACCCCCACCAACACCACCCCAACCGCCGCTACAGCGGCCACAGAAGCCGCCAAACCGAGTAATTTTCTGCGCCAGATCATCCAGAACGATCTGGACAACGGCACCTACGCCCAGCGCCGCTGGGCCGGAAGCCCTGGCGATGCAGCCCACCATGCCAAGGGCCAGCCAGACCCCGCCAAAATCCGCACCCGCTTTCCGCCCGAGCCCAATGGCTACCTGCACGTAGGCCACGCCAAGAGCATCTGCATCAACTTTGGTCTGGCGCGCGACTACAACGGCGTGTGCCACCTGCGTTTTGACGACACCAACCCGGAGAAGGAAGACGTTGAATACGTCAACTCCATCCGCGACGCCATCAAATGGCTGGGTTTTGACTGGAATGGCAGCGCCACCGCCGAGCCCTACCAGGCCAGCGACTACTTCGACTTCATGTACCAGGCCGCCGAATACCTGATCGGCGCCGGCTTTGCCTACGTAGACGAACAAACCGTAGAGCAAATGAGAGTCAATCGGGGCGACTTTGGCAAACCCGGCGTCGACAGCCCGTTTCGCAGCCGCACACCCGCAGAAAACCTGCGTATCTTCCGCGAAATGCGCGACGGCAAGCATGAGGATGGATCGATGGTGCTGCGCGCCAAGATCGACATGGCCAGCCCCAACATCAACATGCGCGACCCGGCCATCTACCGCATACGCCGCGCCACCCACCACAACACCGGCGACACCTGGTGCATCTACCCCATGTACACCTACGCGCACCCCATTGAGGACGCGCTGGAGCAGATCACCCACAGCCTGTGCACGCTGGAATTTGAAGACCAGCGCCCGTTTTACGACTGGCTGCTGGAGCGCCTGACCGAAGGCGGCCTGCTGGCCAGCCCGCCCCCGCGCCAGTATGAGTTCTCACGCCTGAACCTCACCTATGTGATCACCAGCAAACGCAAGCTGGCGCAACTGGTGTACGACCACAAGGTAGAAGGCTGGGACGACCCCCGCATGCCAACCATCGTCGGCCTGCGCCGCCGCGGCTACACGCCTGCAGCGCTGCAAATGTTTGCCGAACGCATTGGCGTGACCAAGAGCGACAGCTGGATCGACTACAGCACCCTGGAAGGCTGCCTGCGCGAAGACCTGGAGGCCAAGGCCCACCGCGGCTTTGCCGTGCTGAACCCGGTCAAGCTGATCCTGACCAACTGGGACGACGTGATGGGCGCCGGCCACCTGGAGCCCTGCACCCAGCCCGCCCTGCCCCACCTGCCCGAGGGAACAGAACCTCCACCCCCACGCCACTTCACCATCGGCAAAGAGGTGTGGATAGAGCGCGAAGATTTTGAAGAAGTGCCACCCAAGGGCTACAAGCGCCTCTTCCCCGGCAACAAGGTGCGCCTGAAGGGCGGCTACGTGATCGAATGCACCGGCTGCGTGAAAGACATTGACGGCGTCATCACCGACGTGCTGGCCACGCTAGTGCCCGACACCAAGAGCGGCACGCCCGGCAGCGACCTGGTCAAGGTGAAAGCCGCCATCACCTGGGTGGGCGTGGCCAACGGCGTGAACGCCGAAGTGCGCATGTACGACCGCCTGTTCTTGGACGCGCAGCCGGATGCGGGTGGCAAAGATTTCATCGAGAGTTTGAACCCGAACAGCCTGAAGGTAGTGACAGCGATTGTTGAGCCTTCGCTGGCGAATGCGCTACCTGATCAAAAGTTTCAGTTTGAGCGGCACGGGTACTTTGTGGCGGATCGAGTGGATCACGTGACGGGGTCCAAGCCGGTGTTTAACTTGGCGGTGGGGTTGAAGGATAGTTGGGGGAAGTGACGTCAGTTGCGTGTTTAAGGCCATAAGAAACAACACGTATGGATTTCTCTACGGATAACCTTGGCAGGCAGAAATTTGCCGATCTGTTGATTGGCTATGCAACACGTCTAGCCACTGTTCCTATATCTCCCGCCGGCCGTGTCATAGCAGTTGATGCACCTTGGGGCGCGGGAAAGTCGTGGATAGCAAGACGACTACCTAGCCATTTCGAGGCTGATAACCGAATTGGAACGTGCGTATATGTAGATGCGTTCCAATTCGACTACCACCAAGACCCGTTTGCCGTGGTCACTTCAGCGATTCTGGAGGGTTTCCAAAAACAACCTGCGGCAGTACGTAGCCTTAAAAATGCAGCGGTAAAAGTACTTAAGGTTTCTTTGCCAGCGATTGGAAAGGGCCTGATGAAGGCAGGTGGAAGAGCGATTGGTGTTGATACGGACGACTTCGTTGGAGAAATCGTGGACGCAGGTACTGACGCGAGCGATAAGGCAATCGAACAAATGCTCGACACGTTTTCAAAAACAAGTGCCACAACTGCCGCATTTAAGGAAAAACTATCAGAGTTGGCAAATACAAGCGAAAACTGCTCGCCATTGGTTGTAATTATTGATGAGCTCGACCGTTGCCGCCCCAGTTATGCGCTCGAATTGCTCGAAAGAGTAAAACACCTCTTTGACGTTAAAAATGTAGTATTTATTTTCTTTGTTCACACGCCCGCACTGCACAGTGCCGTGCGAAAGACATACGGCCAAGATATCAATCCATCCGAATATCTGAAGAAATTTTTTGCAGTCACAGTTGGCCTACCAATTGCCCAGAAGCCGGACTACAAAAAATCGGACCAAACTGACTTCCTTGCCGCGTTTCTCTCCGCACAGTATGGTGAGCCCGAAGGGGGAAGCCGTGACCGCGAAGTCCATTTTCGTCGCAGCCTCTGTGTGTTTGCACCAATGTTTCAAGCCAGCTTCCGCGACTTAGAAAGCGTTATGCTGCTTTGGAATATTTCGCTTCCAAATATCAATCTGGACCCACAGTTAGCGGCTTATGCGTTGTTATTGAAAGTGAAAGATCCATCAAAAATTGCTATTCTAAAAGTCAAAAATCCAGTCGCCTACAGGACTGAATTTGAGAGACTCGGCCCAGTCGAACAGTATGAAGATGGACTGATTGCCTTCGTGCGCGATATCTTCTTGCTCGCGTTTGATGAAACCGCGGCAAAAGCCAAACAGGGGTCTGAGCAAAAAATGAGCTACTACTCAATCGAAGACTACAAGCAAGGCCTTAGAGATCTTCACCGCATCTTTTTCAATCTCGATTTGGAATACATCCGCTTATAAAAAAACTGGCGCTGCGCAACAAAAGTGTTTCTTCTTGTCAAGCATTGTTTGAGTTTTGTGTTCTTAAAATTATCCACGCTGCCGGTGTGCAGCACCTCTTTCCAGCCCTTGAGGTTGGTGGTGGTCCAGTCGCCATACGCGCGCTTGATGGTGACAGTGCCGTAGCGCGACACCTCGGCCAACAGGTACTGAATGATGGATGCGTGCGCGTTGTCGGCGTTGATCACGACGGCTAGCTTCTGGTTGGCGTTGGTGGCTATAGCAGACTCTCCCTTGGTTTTCGCTGGTACAAGGTTTGAATTGCTACGTTTTTAATAGCTTCTCGTTAATATTCCACGAGGGCTAGAGGCCGATTTAACAAACAAGCTTCCCGCGCCATTAAACTTCACCCCATGCACCCCGCCGTCGCCCAACGCCGCTCAGGCATTTCAGCCATCTGTCAACGCTACCCCATTCACCGGTTGCAAGGATTTGGCTCCACCTCACTGGCAAACGGTTTTACACCCGAGAGCGGCGAGTGACATTCGAACTAATTGGGAGGATGCAACTTTGGAGCAACGCGCTTGTTGATAGCGAAGAGTGCTTAAATATTGCGTATCACCTAATGGTTGCGGCTGAAAGCGAAGCCGTCCAGTCACAAGAGAATGCTCTACACAGCCATTACGAGACGGTAACCGGGAGGAAATTCCACCCACACTTCGCTTATTCAGACGATCAAAGTGTTTTCGAGAGCTTTAGGGGATCGCTTTTGACGCCAGGGGAGTGTTACAAGGCTACGTACCATTTACACAACCTGGCCGTCATATATTTCATGCAACTGTATGCCGATGGCGATGAAGACCCAGGCAAAGTCGCCGCGAACAAAGGCTTAGCGATAGTAGAAAGGAATCGAATAGAGGCGTTGGCATTCCCAGATAGGAATGACTTAAAAGGCTTTCGTCGGCTGACTGAGCAGCTACGAACAATTCGAAATAAACAGCTTGGACATGCCTCTGGACCTGAGTTCAGCGTACTGCATCAGCCAGGTGCAGTCGGCAGCACTTTGAATGCCGTCCCAAGGCAAGTTGTATTTGAGCTAAGTGATGCAATACAAAAACTTGCTCCCGTCGTTCGCCAGAAAATTGGTGTGTTAATACAGATATCAAATCCGACTTTCTAACTTCCGAGCGAAACGCGTCAATGAATCAGACCTGCACCCCGGTCAATCTCACCCCAAGAGAGCGGGGAGCTAGGCGGGTGAAGTCGCTGTCGCTGGAGACCAGACCAAAGCCATCCACGCCATCGTTGTGCACCACGTCCATGGCGTCGACGATCAGCGCTGAATTGGTGAGAGATTAGTGGTGGTCCAGACGCCATGCGCGCGCTTGATGGTGGCCGTGCCGTAGCGCGACACGCTATCCTCCCATGCCATCCCAATCCATCCTCCACTTCTGGTTCGAAGAGCTAACCCCCAAGCAGCACTTCGTCAAAGACACCGCACTGGACGAAACCATTCGTGCGCGGTTTGGCGACACCTTGGAGGCTGCGGCGCGGTGTGAGCTGTTTGCGTGGCGCGCATCGGCCGCTGGAAGGCTGGCGGAGATCATCGTGTTGGACCAGTTCTCGCGCAACGTGTACCGCGACACGCCGCGCGCCTTTGCGCAGGACGCGCTGGCGCTGGTGTTGGCGCAAGAGCTGGTGGCCAGTGGGCAGGACCGCAGCCTGCCCGAAGCGCAGCGCGTGTTTGCCTACATGCCCTACATGCACAGCGAGTCCGCGCTGGTGCATACGCAAGCGGTAGAGCTCTTTACGCAATTGGGTAACGAAAGAAACCTGGACTTCGAGATGCGCCACAAGGCCATCATCGACCGCTTTGGCCGCTACCCCCACCGCAACGCGATTCTGGGGCGCGTCTCTAGTGCGGAAGAGCTGGCTTTCTTGAGCGAGCCGGGGTCTTCGTTTTAGCTCTTGGTTTTGTATTTGCTACGATTTTCGTAGCTACTTGAGCATATTTCACGGGGGCTGGAGGCCAATTTTTCATATAGGCCTCTACGTAACCCTTGCTAGCCAAGAACTCACTAGCATCGGCCGCAATCAATACGACAGCGTGGTGCTTTCAGTTGAGCAATTCCAATTTGCTCTGCGTCACTTCCCAAGAAGTACGCCAGCCCAGCCTGCGCTGCGGCATGTCGTTGGTAACCATGATGATGCGCGTGAGATCGCACCTATCCAATCCGCCGTCATCCTCCACCACCCATTGGTATCGCTGGACCAAGTCGTTGAGCGAACCCAGGCCCGCTCGGCTATCGGTTTTCGCAAACAGCCCCTCTTGGTAATGCACCATCGCCCGCTCAATGGCATGCTCACCCATCCCGCGCATGTGCAGAAGCTGCTCCAGCCCCGCCAGCATCATGATTGGGAGCGTTTCGGGTGTCACAGGTGTTTTGCCTTGAAGCAAGATGAAAGACAGCAAGGTCGTCTCGCTCATGAAGACGTGTGCCTTGCGCCGCCCTAGGTCGAACCGATTGACATACCAGTTGCCCAACGGGGCCAAGGTGGGCACAGGTTCAGCCAGGAGTGTCTTGGGCAAACCCAGAGTTTTTAGAACGATGCCGGTGCATTTCAAGTAGAGCATGGGGTTATTGTCAGCTCCGCCGCGCGATTGCTCAGCGTAGTCGACTTCCAAAAGCGTACGCTATGCTTTTTGCAGCATCTGAGGCATATTGCACAGGGGCTAGAGGCCAATTTGTAACCTTTTACCAACTCCCCCCAAGCCCGTCTAAACTGCGGTGCTTAACTAGACGCCCCGTTCCTGGGCGAACTATTTCCAAAAAACGAACGAGGAGACTTGTTTTGGCTATCAAGAAAGCTGCGCCTGACACCTTGGGGGTCTTGGGTGCTGCAGGTGAAGGCGGCAGGGGCAGCCTGGACAAAGATAGCCTTGCATTCTTGGCTACCACACCCATCCATAACGAAGTGTTGTTCTGGACCGCGCCGCAGCGCGATGCAGCATTCCGCATGATGGACCGCCTGCCGCTGTTGGCCAAGTCGCATGTGGTGCCCGCCAGCGACACACCCTCGGCCCTGCCCGCGGGTGCACCGCTCAAGCTGACGACGGATGTAGACGCCTACATGGCGGGCCAGCGCAATGCCGCAATGCTGATCGTGCAAGACGGCACGTTGCGCCTGGAGCGTTATGGCCTGGGCTTTGGGTCCGAGGGGCGCTGGACGAGTTTCTCGGTCGCCAAGTCATTCACCTCCACGCTGGTGGGTGCGGCAGTGAAGGACGGTTTCATCAAGAGCCTGGACGACAAGGTCAGTCTCTACATTCCAGACCTCAATGGCTCTGCCTACGACGACGTGAGCGTGCGCCAGTTGCTCACCATGACATCCGGCGTCAAGTGGAGTGAAGACTACAACGACCCCAACTCCGACGTGGCCAAGTTCAACAAACAAGAGCCCGAAGCAGGCATGGAAGCCCTGGTGAGCTATATGCGCAAGCTGCCCCGCGCAGCGCCACCTGGCACTCGCTGGCTGTACAGCACCGGCGAGACCAACCTGGTGGGCACCCTGGTGCAACAGGCCACCAAGAAGCCGCTGGCAACCTACCTGGCAGAAAAGGTGTGGGGCCCCGCAGGCATGGAGCAGCAGGCAACATGGCTGCTGAGCAAAACCGGACAGGAAATTGGTGGCTGCTGCGTGCAGGCTGCGTCGCGCGACTACGCCCGCATGGGCCTGTTCATTTTGAATGGCGCCATGGTGAACGGTACAAGCATCGTGCCCGATGGCTGGTGGTGTGATGCCACCACCAAGCGCGCCGACATTGGCGAGCCAGGGCGCGGCTATGGTTACCAGTGGTGGACGTTTGACGACGGCAGCTTTACCGCACGCGGCATTTTTGGCCAGGGGATTTTCATTGACCCCAAGCGCAAACTGGTGATCGTGTCCAATGCCAACTGGGCAGGCGGCGCGAGTGACCCACTAGCCATGGCAGCGCGCGACGCGTTCTACCGCGAAGTGCAACAGGCGCTTGATGACGAGGGCGTTGTACCGGCCAAGTGAGTGGAATCCATCCAGCTTGCGTTTGCTATGTTTTTGGTAGCTACATGGCAATATTACACGGGGGCTAGGGGCCAATTTAGCCTCTAGGCAATGGCTCTGAACTCAGGTTCGTTGATTTCGAGACACACTGGCCCCTTTGCACTGGGCGAACGATCTACCGCACGGCGGTTGCAAAAGGTGCCCGCGTTGCGGCGCATCCTGCCGCCTCCATAGCGCTACTTGCGCTGCATGGTCTCAAACAAACCCATCAACCAACACATAGGGCAGCCGCGCAGCAGCACAATGGCCCCCAGGCCCGCAAGGGCCGACCATACGAAGCCATAGCTGCTCAAGTAAAAAGCCGCAAAAATCAAACCGATGGCGGCGGCGCCGCGCAGTAGATGAACCGAAACTGAAGTGCTGCAAAACATGGTGTAGACCTGCTGAAGAGTGGATGACTCTTACCTAGAGGCGCAGGTTTTGCAAAAGGGTTCATCACCCGCGTTCAGTCACAGGCTCTGGCGCGCCGTCTTTGAGCCAGTAGCCGCTGGCCAACAAATGTTCGCGCACCTGGGCGCGGGCCCGGTGCAGGCGGCTCTTGACCGCCTCCAGGCTCAGGCCCAACTGGGCGGCAACCTCTGGGGCGGTGAGTTCGTGCACGTCGCGCAGTATCAGCACCTCGCGGTAGGGCGGGGTGAGCCGCTCCATGGCGCGGGCCAGGTCCAGCCGCAGGTCTATGGGTGTTTGGGGCGCGGCTGGCAGGTCGTGCTCCAGCACTTCGTCTAGCGGCTCGGTGCCTGTGGCGCGCCGGTACAGGCGGTAACACTCGCGCTCCACAATCCGGAACATCCAGGTTGTGAAAGTAGCCGCGCAGCGCAGCAAGCCCACCTTGCGGTAGAGCTGCCACAGCGCAACCTGCACCGCGTCTTCCGCGTCCTCGGTGGTGGAGCAGGTGCGCCGGGCAAACCGCTTCAGATCTGGCTGGCACACGACCAGCAGCTCTGAAATGGCCGCCGAGTCGCCCAGGCGGGCGGCTTCAACTAAATGTGTCTCGGCGCGTGGCATCTTATTTGTCCAGGTAGCGGCGTCCCACCATGGCGCATGCCGGGCAGAACCCAACAAACGCGGTCAGCACCAGTGTGGCGGCCGTCGCCAAAGCCACCCAGGTGACCATGCCAGTGGTCAGGCCGCCCGCAACGGCAGCCCCCACAGCAGCGCCGCCAATGATACGGGCAGCACGTTCCCAGGTAGGGAGATTGCGTTTCAAGAAAAACATGTTTAAACCTTTGTTTGAAGTGGATGACATTTACCAAGAGGCTGCTCCCATCCAAAAGGGTTCAGGTTTCTCAAAAAAAATTTGTCGGCTTGTAAAATTGAGCCCTTTGCCAGCCTGGACACCACGCCCCATGAACCCAACCCGCAACCAGCCTTTCGTCATTGGTGTCGCAGGTGGCAGCGGCAGCGGCAAATCCACCGTCACGCGTGAGGTGCTCAAGTCCATTGGTCCCGAGATGGTGGCCGTGGTGATGCAAGACGACTACTACCTCGACCAAACCCACATGTCGCCGCCCGACCGGCGCAAGACCAATTACGACCACCCGGCTGCGTTTGACTGGCCTTTGATGCTGCAGCACGTGCAGGCACTGCGCAATGGCCAGGCGATTGAAATGCCCGAGTACGACTTTGCGGCAGACAACCGATCCAGCAAGACCATTACCGTCAAGCCCGCACCGGTGATCGTGATCGAAGGTCTGTTTGCGTTGTATGACGCAGACTTGCGCGACATGATGTCGCTGAAGATTTTTGTGGACACCGCGGCAGATGTGCGCTTCATCCGCCGCCTGCAGCGCGACATGGCCGAGCGCGGACGCAGCGCCGAGAGCGTGATCAACCAATACCTGGAAACGGTGCGCCCCATGCACAAGCAGTTCATTGAGCCCACCAAGCGCAATGCCGATGTGATCTTGCCGCACGGCGCCAACGGGCCGGCGGTGGACATCATCACCACCAAGGTGGTGAGCTTGATCCGCGATCTGGATCGGGTCTGATGCTTGCCGCGCTATAGTGGTGTTTTGTTCGTTTACCAGCCCAATGGAGCCTCTGCCATGACCACAAACGCCGAAGCCTTAAGTGCCCAAGCCGTCAAGCTTCCGCCCGAGGAGCGCATGGAGGTTGTGGAACGCATTCTGGACAGCTTGGACGAGCCCGATCCTGCTTTGGACGCTCTCTGGGCCAAGGAAGCAGAAGACCGTCTGGCTGCCTACCGCCGTGGTGAATTGAAGGCAGTCGGCCTGTCCGAGGTCATTGCCAAGTACCAGGTCAATCCCAAAGCCGCATGAGCATTCGCCTGCTGGAGCCCGCGCAGGCGGAGCTTGATGAGGCTATTGCTTGGTATGCAGATCAGGCACCGGGACTTGGCGATGCGTTTCTGATCGAAACACTGAAGACATTCAAGCTCATTGATCAATTCCCAACGGCGTGGCATCCATTGACACGCCAGATCCGACGTTGTCGACTCAAGCGGTTTCCCTATAGCGTGGTCTATACCCAAGACGGAATGGATGTGCTGGTGCTGGCTATCGCTCACCAACACCGAAAACCCAACTATTGGGGCGGCCGGCTGCGTTAGAACCATGCCCCGCCGCAAGCACCACCACGTCTACGTGGTCGAACTCTGCAAAGACGTGCTGCTGGAGCCGCGCTTTCGCAAGAACAACCCCAACTACATCGACGGCAAGCCCTGTGTGTATGTGGGCATGACGGGCCTGGACCCGGACGTGCGCTTCGACAAACACAAGGCCGGCATACAGTCCAACAGCTACGTGCTGCACTACGGCCTGCGCCTGCTGCCTGATCTGTACGAGGGCTTCAACCCCATGAGCTACAAGGACGCGGTGGACAAAGAGATTGAGATCGGCATCGATCTGCGTTCGGCAGGGTTTGGCGTGTGGCAGGCCTGACCACACGCTCCAAACCGCTTCTGTTTTTCTTTATTTCTTGCTCAGGTCCTTATACGCCGCAGGCACGTTCAGCCCCGGGTGCACCCAGCCAAACAGGGCATAACCTCCAAACTCCGGCATCGCCACCTGCTTGACGGTCTGCTCCAGCGTCAAGCCCTGGTCAACGGCGGCTTGCACCTGGGTGCGCACGGTGGCCAGGTAGTCGATGTGCCACTTCAGGTCTTCGCGGGCCATGGGCACGCCGTGGCCGGGCACGATGCGGGCGTCGCTGGGCAAGAAGTCATACACCTTGCGCAGGGTTTCCAGGGATGCAACCAAATGCCCGTCCAGCAGCCAGGGCAGCGCGGGTTTGGATGCGATGACGGGGTTGCCGCTCCACATCACTTTGGATTGCGGCTCCCAAACCCACAGGTCGCCACCGGTCTGCGCAAAGCCAAAGTCCATGATGTCCACGGTTTTGCCGCCCAGGTCCAGCGTCAGCTTGCCGCCTGCGGGCACCAGCAGGTCGCCCGTGCGGGCCTTGATCTCTTCTATGCCGCGGCCGGTGCCAAAGTTTTTGATCATGAAGGCCTTGTCATCGGCCAAGTGCTGGTCTACATAGGTGCGGGTGTTGGCGTGCTGGATGATGGTGGTGCTGGCGGGCAAATACATGTTGCCAAACGAATGGTCGCCGTGTGCGCTGGTGTTGATGGCGTAGAGCAAGGGCTTGTTCTTGCCCAGCTTGCGGCCCAGGTCTTGCACCTGCTTGTTCAGGCGCTTGTTGAGCATGGTGTCGATCAAGAGCGCGCCCTTGCTGCCCACGACCAGGCCGCCACTGGTGCCGGCGGCTGCGCCCTTGGTATTGAGCGCCTTGGCATCAATGGCGTAGAACGCAAATACGCCGGGGCTTAGCGTCTCGCTGACCATTTCAATTTTGTTGCCGTCCCATACGGGCTCTGCCGCGTGGGCGCCATTTGCCAGTGCAAGAGCGGCAGCCATGCTGGCGGCGAGCAGGGTGTGTTTCAGTGTCTTCATGGTGGTTTCCTTCAAAAAGAGTTGCGAATGGACAGAGTTTGCGGCTTGCAAAGCAACAAGACAATTCACAATATGTGTACTCTTCATTTGCAAAAATGCACAACCCAGTTCGAGGGAATATGGAAGACCTGAACGACCTGCGCCTGGTGGCGCTCATTGCCCATACGGGCTCGCTGTCGGGCGCGGCCAAGCGCCTGGGCGTGAACCACGCCACCGTGTTTCGACGCATTGCACAGTTGGAGAGTCGGGTTGGGGTGCGCCTGTTTGAGCGCAGCGCCGGGCGCTACCACCCCACCCCCGCGGGTGACGAGCTGGCCCGTGCAGGCGCGCTGATGGACGACGCGGCCACGCAGGCGCTGCTGCATGTGGCCGGGCAAGACTTGCGCCCCAGCGGCCCGGTGCGCATATCCACTACCGACAGCGTGGCGCTGGCGCTGCTCTACCCCGTGCTGGCGCTATGCCGCGCGCAGTACCCGCAGATCGTGCTGACGGTGTCGGTGGACAACGATACGGTGAATTTGTCCAAGCGCGACGCCGACATCGCCGTGCGCCCCACCAGCCGCCCGCCCGAACACCTGATAGGCAAGCGCATCGCGCCCCTGCACTTTGGCATCTACGGCAGCAAGCGCTACCTAAAAGCCGCACGCAAGTTGGAGTCGCTCTCTGACCACGCATGGGTTGCACTGGATGACTCCCGCAGCGGACACCGCACGCTGCGCTGGCTGGAAGGCATCAAGCCCCTGGCCGATGTGGGCGTGCGCACCAACAGCTTTGGCGCCATCCGCCAGGCCTGCGTAGAGGGCCTGGGCCTGGCGTTGCTGCCCTGCTTCATGGCCCATGCCGTTCCCAAGCTGCAGGCCGTGGGTGAGCCCGTGCCCGAATGCGCCACCGAGTTGTGGCTGCTCACCCACCCCGACCTGCGCGACACGACGCGGGTTAAAGTGGTGTTCCAGCTGCTTCAGGCAGAGCTGGCAAAGGCCATGCAGATCCACGCAGTACCCGTGGTGGTGTAAAACCTAGCCCATGGACAGCACCTGGATCACCGAACTTTTGCAGCGCGACAGCAATCTGCTGGTCTTTGTCAACGTGCTGCTGCAACAGCTGGGCCTGCCGGTGCCCTCTGTGCCCACCATGGTGTTGGCGGCCAGCCAGTCCACAGGTTTGATGGCGCTGGCGACCATGCTGCTGGCTGCGGTGCTGGCATCGCTTATTGCCGACTGGATCTGGTACGCAGCGGGCCGGCGGTTTGGCTACCGGGTGCTGGCCTTGTTGTGCAAGATGTCCATCAACCCCAGCTCCTGTGTCAACCAGACCGAGGCGCGGTTTACCAAATGGGGCGTGTGGTCGCTGGTGTTTGGCAAGTTCATACCCGGCTTTGCCACCGTGGCGCCACCGGTGGCCGGGGCCTTGGGTATGGCGCCCTCCTCATTCTTTATGGCCTCTGCCGTGGGTGCGGGTTTGTGGGCGGGCATGGCCTTGCTGGCGGGGTATGCGTTTCAGACGCAGATTGATGGCGCGCTGGCGTGGATGTCGGCCCATGGCATACACCTCACGCTGATCGGCATTGCGCTGGTGACTGTTGTTATCGGCTGGAAGTATTGGCAGAAGAACCGGTTCGAGCGGCTGGCGGCCATGCAGCACATGGACATGGACGCTTTCACCCAGGCCCTGGCCGGCCCACGGCCGCCCCACATCATCGACCTGCGCAGCCACAGCCTGGCGTCCGACACAGGTTTTATCCCCAACGCCCACCTGACTGAATACAGCGCGCTGGCCCAATCTTTGGCGGGCGTGGACAAGGACTACCCCATCGTCACCATTTGCGCCTGCCCACAAGATGCGGGTGCGGTGCAGGCAGCGCAAAACCTGCAGAAGCTGGGCTACCGCAATGCCTACCCGCTGCGGGGTGGTTTTGATGCGTGGAAAGCGGCGCAGGCTTAGCTGGGGAAGTGCTCCACATGCACCTCGCCCTTGCGGCCAAAGTAGCTGACGTGTTTGCCACTTATCCACACCAGGTAGCCCACGCAGCCCGCGGCCATGGAGAGCTGCATAAATTCGGGGTAGTGCACCACACCCGCCTGTGCGCCGCGTATGGCGGCCTTTAGTGCCGCAGCGTCAAACGTCTGCGGGATTTCTACACTGGGCGCAGGTAGTGGCACGCTGTGCGCCGCTCCGCTGGGCAGGTAGTAGGTGGTGCTGCGGGCGCGGTAGTCGGCGTAATAGGACTCCACGCCCAGTTGCATCAGCTCGCCCACCTGCTGGCCAAAACTTTTGGCTCCGCGGTGGGACGCATGGGCGATGGCGTTGATGCCTTCGGTGGTGTGGGCGGCGATGGTGGTCATGGTGTTCTCCTGAGAGGGTTAAGTGGTTGGTTGGTTGGTGGCCTTATTCCACCGGCAGTTGCTTGAGCTGGTGGGTGCGTACGATGTCTTGCAACACGCTGGTGAGTTGAGCCCGCAGGGCGGGCTCCATATGACCGAAGAAGGCTTCGTCGTTGTCATCGGCCAGGCGCGCCAGCCGCGGCACCAGTTTGCGGCCCGCGGCGCTGAGCACAATCTGCTGTGCGCGGCGGTCAGCATCCACGGCCGCGCGTGACACCAGTCCTTTGTCTTGCAGGCGGGTGATGATTTTGGAAACTGCCCCCTTGGTCATGCCCAGCGCATCCATCAACTCTGCGGCGGTGGCTTCGCCCGCGTTGTAGAGCTGGCGCAGGGCCACCCATTCCGACACCGACACGCCATTGGCCTCTACCTGGCGTTTGAACTCGCCCGACACATGGTTGGACACAAAACGCAGCCAAAAGCCCAGGTGGGATTCGAGTTGGCTGACGGGCAAGGGAGAGGCTTTGCGGGTGAAGTTGGTTTTGGGTTTAGCGGCCATGGCGCGATTATAGTTTCCACAGAAACTACATGCAAGACATGATGATTGCGCTAGCTGCTGCCGCGTTATCCTCCCAGTCTTGCCCCCAAGAAGTCCTGCACACAGAAAAAGTGGATTTGAAATATGGCTGAACCCCTGATCGCCCAATATGGACCCGACGTACCCCAAGCCATCGCCCGCATGGTGGCGGCGGTGCACCCGCTTTTTGATACGGATGCGTTCTTGCACGACGCACTTGGCGGTTATGACGCGCTGGCGCTGATGCCGCGTGGCAAACATATTGCGCGTACGCTGCACCGGCATTTGCCGGCAGATTTTGGTGAGGCGGTGCGTATTCTGCTGGCGTCTGTTGACCAGCCTCATGGGCGCGCGCCTGGCTTGTCGCTCGCCTCGTTTTTGTTTCTGCCGCACACGGTGTTTGTGTCTGAATTTGGGCTGGATCACTTCGAGCTGTCCATGCAGGCGCAGCACACGCTCACCCAGCGCTTCACGGCGGAATTCAGTATCCGGCCCTTTCTGCAAAAGCACACCGAGGCCACGCTTGAAAAGTTGGCTGAGTGGACGACAGACCCCAGCGAACACGTGCGCCGCCTCGTATCTGAAGGCACGCGCCCCCGCCTGCCGTGGGCATCACGCCTGCCTGCCTTCCAGCGCGACCCAACCCCCGTGCTGGCCCTGCTGGAGCGGCTGAAGGACGACCCTGCGCTGTATGTGCGCCGCTCGGTGGCCAACAACCTGAACGACATTGGCAAGGACCACCCGGACGTATTGGCCGCCACCGCCAATGCCTGGCTGCGCGACGCCACGCCCGAGCGGCGCTGGATCGTGCAACACGCACTGCGCACAGCCGTCAAGCGCGGTGAGCCGGGTGCGCTGGCGGCGCTGGGTTTTGGTGCATCGGCCGATGTGGTGATTGGCCAGCCCAGCATCTCGCCGCAGCCTGCGGTGGTGGGTGGCAAGCTAGCCGTGACGTTTGATGTGACCAACAACACCGCGCAGACCCAGCGGGTGCTGGTGGACTTTGCGGTGCACTATGTCAAGGCCAACGGCAAGACCAGCGCCAAGGTCTTCAAGCTCAAGACCCTGGATCTGGCCGCACACGAGACCCAGCGTGTGGGCAAGACCATTTCTCTGGCCGAGATGACCACCCGCACACACTACCCCGGCTTGCACCGGGTGGATGCGATGCTGAACGGGCGGGCGCAGGCGCTGGGGAGTTTTGAGTTGTTACTTTGAATACGCCTTGCGCGAGCCGTCTTCAAACACTTCGTCGTCACTGAGCAGCTTGCCCGACTCGTCCCACACCTTCTGGCGGGTGGCCTTGCCCTTGGTATCGAAGCTGTCTTCGCGCTCGGGCTTGCCGTTGGCAAAAAATGTCTGGTGCACACCCACCGGGCGTTCACCGTAACGGCCCTCCAGCACGTAGCGACCCTGCGTCTTGAGCTTGCCCTGGTCCGTGTAGCGCTGGGTGTCGCGCATCTCTACCGAGCCCTCCTGCGTGTAGACGTCTTTCTGCTGCGGCTGGCCATTCAAGTAAAAGCGTAACTCGGCCGCCAGGCGGCTGCGTTTGCGGCCATTGCCGTTGTCAACCACCTGGTATTGGCGCTCGGACACCAGGGTGCCGCTGGTATGGAAATCGGCCTCGCGCAGCAGTAGCGCGGGGCGGCCATTTGATACGTCCCACAGCCTTTCGCGACGCTTGCTGCCGCCCTCTGCGTAATAAATGGTTTCGCGCTTCTGCGCGCCGCCTGGCAATAGTTCCTCTTCCAGCTCGGGCTTGCCGTTGGCGAAGAAAGTGGTCGCTTTTTGCTCCACCCCGGCCACCAATACCACGGTGCTGCGCAGCTCTCCTTTGTGGGAGTGCAAGTTGAGGGTGGAGGGAACCCGCTCAAAGCCGCAGAGCTTGGCGTCATTCACGTGCGGGGCAAGCAGCGGCTTGGGGCCACAGCGCAGGCTGGCCAACTGGCCGGATGCGTTGTACTCCACGGCGGCACCTTCGCGTTCATGGTCTGCCACCCACTCGATCTTGCGCTGTTTGCCATCTTCAAACCACTGGCGGCGCAGACCGCGTGCATTGCCCTTGACGTTGGTGAACTCCAGCACCAGTTGGCCATTCTTGGCCCACTCACGCTCCGGGCCTTCGTGCGGGCCGTTGGCGGTGATGGTGAATTCCTTGACGAGTGTGCCCTCACGGTAGTAGCGGCTAAGGCCAATGCTTTTGCCGTCGCGCAGCTCGTACTCGCGCTCCAGCAGGCCGCTGCTGCGGTCCTTGCAGCGCACCATGCCGGTCTTGCCCGCGGTCTCGGCGCCGTTGCTGGTGTTGATGTGTTTGCCTTGGAATTCGCAGTCTTGAACGGCGTGGACTGGCTGGCAGGCCAGGACCAGCAGCAATGTGGCGAGGCCGATGCCGGCTGCGTGTTTCGGGTGCAGGTGTAGGTGGGTGGCTTGCGTCATGGGCTTGATCCTACCAACCTGGCCTTGCAGGCAATTCACGTTCAAGAAATACTATATTTTTAATAGCAAATCAGGTCCATTTCACGGGGGCTAGCGGCACATTTCATTCACAAGCACCCAGCACCAGCGTGTACCGCTGCTTAGGGCTGGCCGTGGCCCCCAGCCGTGCGTAGAAGCGCATGGCGTCCACATTCCACTCTGGCGTCTGCCATTGCAGCGTGCTGCAGCCTTGTGCACGCGTAAAGCCCAACACCGCCTGCACCAGCAGCTGGCCGCCACCCTGGCCGCGGGCGGCGGGGGCCAGGTACAGGCAGTCCATGTGTGCAAAACGCTGGCCGCTGAGTGTGGCGAAGTCCAACGTGGCGCTGGCATAACCCACGGCGTTGCCACCCTCCCCGTCCAGCAGCAGCCACGCATGCAGTTGCCCCCTGGCCAACGCCCTGTGCAAGCGCTGCGCATGGCCATCTGCGCTGTAGGGCAGGCGCTCATAGGTGGCATGGTCTGCGCACAGCGGGGCCAGCGTGGCGGCATCTGCGGGCACGGCCGCGCGCACCACCCATGCGGTCACCGCCTTGCAGCCTGCCATTGTTAACACGCGCACTCGATGGCGGGGGCATCCGCGGGCATGGCGCCGGGTGCGCTGCCGGTGGCCACTGGCTGGCCGTCGCGCATCCAGAAGTCCAGGCCGCCCAGCATCTCCTTCACCGTCAGGCCCAGCGCGGCCAGCTTGTAGGCGCCCTTGGTGGAGCCGTTGCAGCCTATGCCGTCGCAGTAGGTCACATAGACCTTGCTGCGGTCCAACTTAGCGGTGCTGGCAGCGTCCATGGTGCGGTGCGGGAAGTTGATGGCGCCGGGAACATGGCCTTTGACATACAGCTCGGGCGAGCGAGTGTCGATGACAACCAGCGCGTCAACGCCGTTGCGCAGGTCTTCGGCCACGTCCCAGGCGTCGGCGTGGAAGCTGAGTTTGTGGCGCATGTAGTCAGCCGTATGGGCTGGGCTGGCGGGTGCGAAGGCAAGCACTTGGGATGGGGCGGTGGTGGTTGTCATGGTGAGGATCTCCGGTTGCTTAGTTGAAATCAGTCAGCCTTGCGGCCATGGATGCAGTGTAAAAGGCTGTGGACTTATCATTGATACCAATTTATCAACACCGATAAGACCAATGAAAGCAGCACAACCCAGCCTGTGGATGGGCCTGATGGACGCCACCGCCCGCCCCGGCATGGGCCTGCGCGAACGCCTGTGTGCCGCGCTACGCGACGCCATGCGCAGTGGCGCGCTGGCTGCTGGTGCGCGCCTGCCCGCCACGCGGGTGCTGGCGCAAGACCTGGCCTTGTCCCGCGTGACGGTAGAGGCAGCCTATGCCCAACTGGAGGCCGAGGGTTATGTGGTGCGCCGCACCGGCCAGGGCAGCTTTGTGGCGCTGCAGGCCGATACTGCCGCAGCACCCACACGGCGGCGCAGCGCAGCAAAGGGGGCACTGGCGCCCACCGCCCTGTTGTCCCGCCGTGGCCAGGGCATGGTGGACACGGGCGGGTGTATGGAGCCCATGCGCCTGCAAGCCTTCGCCGCAGGCAGCCCGGACCTGCGCGCCTTTCCACACACGCTATGGCGCCAATTAACCACCAAACGCCTGCGCCACAGCCCTGAGGCGCTCATGCGGTATGGCGACCCGCAGGGCCGGGAGGACCTGCGTGAAGCCATCGCCCAGTACCTGGTGGCCTCACGTGGTGTGCGTTGCACGGCCGCACAGGTGCTGGTGCTGACCAGTTCACAACAGGCGCTGCAGTTACTGGCCACCCTGCTGCTGGACCCCGGCGACCGCGTTTGGATGGAAGACCCCGGCTACCGCGGCGCACGCACCGCCTTTGCCGCCAGTGGTGCACAGCTGGTGCCGCTGCCGGTGGATGGCCAGGGCCTGGTGCCCGATTTCAACCTGCCAGCCCCACGGCTCATTTACCTGACGCCTACCCACCAATACCCCACGGGCCACACACTAAGCCTGCAGCGGCGCATGGCCCTGGTGGACTATGCGCAGCGCCAGGGCTGCTGGATCGTGGAAGACGACTACGACAGCGCATTCCTCTACGACGGCCGCCCCACACCCAGCCTGCAGGGCCTGGACGATGGCGGGCGAGTGGTCTACATCGGCACCTTCTCCAAGACGCTATTCCCCTCGCTGCGCATCGCCTATGCGGTGCTGCCTGAGGCATTGGTACCGCCCATGGTGACCGCGCGCAGCGTGTACGACGGCCATGTGGCCCAGCTGGCCCAGGCGGTCACGGCCGATTTCATGGCCCAAGGCCACTTTGCTGCCCACCTGCGGCTGATGCGCCAGCTCTACCGCAGCCGGCGCGACCTGTTGCTGGACCTGATACAGCGCAAGCTGCCGTGGGCGCAGCCCCTCAACAGCACAGGCGGCCTGCAGATCAGCGTGACCCTGCCGCCGGGCAGCGAGGCCCACCTAAGCCGACAGGCCGCAGCACTGGGCATCGCCACACCCAGCCTCAGCAGCCTGCACAGCCAGCCCTTGGGCGAAGACGGCTGGCTGCTGGGCTATGCTGCGCTGCAGCCCGCCGAGATAGAGTCCGCCGTGGCGGCACTGAGCCAACTGAAACATCCTTGAGGGAAGAACCCGCATGCCATTCACACCCCTGCACATGGGCCCCGGCCTGGCGGTCAAAGCCGTGATGCACAGAAAATTTTCATTGATGGTGTTTGGCTGGTCACAGATCGCCATCGATCTGCAGCCGCTTCTGGCGATGACAACCGGGCTGGTGGAGCTGCATGGCTTTTCACACACCCTGCTTGGTGCAACCCTTGTAGGCTTGCTGAGTGGTGCAAGCGGCAAACACCTGGGCGAATGGGGTCTGCGCATACTGCGCGAGCCGCGCCACCTGCCGATCAGCTGGGGCGTGTCGTTTGGCAGTGCGTTTATTGGCACCTACAGCCACGTGTTCATTGACAGTGTGATGCACGTGGATGTGTTTCCGTTCTCGCCATTCGACCTTTCCAGGCCTTTGCACGCCATCATTTCCATTGACACGCTGCATGTGCTCTGTGTGGTGCTTGCGGTGGTGGGCGGGCTGGTGTGGTGGGTGGTGGACCGGCTGCGGCGACGCTGACGCCGGTGTGCTGCCCCATGTGCGTTATCCCACAGACCACGCACGGTACGCGGCATGTAATGGGCATTTAGGAGACGACCATGACCACTCTGCACGCCACGATCAATGACCACGTGACCTACCGACCCGGTGACGGCGCGCCCATCGTGATTCCGCAAGGGCCGGTGGAGATTGAACTGTCTGCCGACAGCGCCACGCTGAGCTGGCTGGAAGAAAACGACACCGCCGGCGTGACCGCCATCCCCCTTACGCAGTACAAGGAATACCTGGAGCAAAAGCGCATCACGCTGGCCAAGCCAACCACGTCCGTCTAAAGCGCCGCCCCCATAGCGCCAGCCTTTTGCAACCAGCCCCCGCGCTGTTCCGCCGTAGAGTGGATGATGGGTCCTAACATCAAAGTCTTGGTCGGGCGAATGCCGCAAAACTCCAGCGTGGTCTTGCGCATCTGGTGGATGGCGGGCATGCGGTAGACCCAGCGGTAGTACCAGGGCGGCGTGTCCATGGGCACCAGCAGGTGTGCGGTGCGCCCTTTGAGCAGGGGCACCGGGAACGGTGACCCCTTGTTGAACTTGTAGGCCCAGCCGGATGTAAAGGCGCGGTCCAAAAATCCTTTCAATAACGCGGGCACGCTGCCCCACCACACCGGAAACACCCAGGCAATGTGCTGCGCCCACAGGATGTTGTCTTGTGCCGCCAGCAGGTCCGGCTCCAGCGCCTGGTGGTGGGGGTTGCTGCCATGCAGCAGGGCGTCAAACCGCAGATCACCCAGGCGCAACACACGCACGGTGTGGCCAGCCGCCTGTGCGGCCTGGGCATAGGTGTCGGCCACGGCCGCGCTGAAGCTGGTGTTGGACCCATGGCCCAGGATGACGAGTACGTTGTGGGGAGCGTTGTTGGCAGACATTGCGATGGGGTTCTGTAGACAAGGAACCCCAACCATAAGTCTGCCCTCAGGGACAGAGTCAAGCCAATTCGGCGCAGGCGCGGATCTCGATGTTGATTTCCTGCAACTGCAGGTCCAACTGCTGCAGGCGAACAATCTCCTGGGCAATCTCGGCACGGCGCTGGTCCACCTGCTCGGCCATGGTGGCCCAGTTGGGCTCGACCTTGCCACCGTCCATGGACGCACCCACGTCCGCCAGCTTGAAGCCCATGGCCTGGGCCTGTTTGATGAGGCGCACCTGGGTCACATGCTGCTCGGTGTACACGCGGTAAGCACCCATGCGCACCACACGGCCCAGCAGGCCGAGGGACTCATACAGGCGGATCGCCTTGGGCGTGGCGCCAGCGCGTTTGGCGAGTTCACCGATGTACATGGGCAAGGGCTCCGGCAGTCAGGGGGTTGAAGGGCATTAGGATAGCGCCATGCCCCACCCTACCACCACCTGCCCCTCCTGCCGCGCGCCCATGCACCTGCATACACTGCCCGGCAACCACGGCCACACCGTCGAGCTGGACCTGTGCTTCCAGTGCCAAGGCATGTGGTTTGACCCGCAAGAAAACCTGAAACTGACACCCGCTGCAGTGGCCGAGCTGTTTCGTCTGTTGCATGCGCACCGTGGCGACGCCCACCATCCGCTGGCCAACAAGCTGGATTGTCCACGCTGCCGTGGCGGTTTGACGCAGGGCTTTGACCTGGTGCGTAGCGGGCGATACATCACCTACCGCTGTGGCAACGGGCACGGGCGCTTCAGCCCTTTTTCGTCGTTCATGGTGGAGAAGGGTTTTGTGCGCCAACTGACCCGCCCGGAGATAGAAGACATTGCCAAACGTGTGGCGGTGATCCACTGCACCAGTTGTGGTGCGCCCGCAGACATTCGCAAAGACGCCGCCTGCACACACTGCCGCTCGGCCTTCTCTTTGCTGGACCCCAAGGCGGTGGAGAAAGCGCTGGAGGGCTATGCCCATGCCGGCAAGGGCGCAGCGCCCGCCACCACCAAGGCGCCCGACGTGGCCGACGCCCTGATCATGCTGGAGCGCGACAAGCAGCGCGCCCTGCGTGAGCAGCAGGCACAAAGCGGCAGGCTGTTCAGCACCAAAGACTCAAGCTCGGACGTGGACCTGTGGTCCATAGGCATTGCGCTGATTGCCAGCGTGCTGGACGATTGAAGTACCACGAACACAACCCTATGCTCAGCCCCATCAAAAACCTGTTAGCCCAATTTTTCAACCCAGCCGAGGCCGACCAATCACCGGCCTTCAACGAGGCACACGGTCTGCAACTGGCCACTGCCGTGCTGCTGGTCGAGGTCATGCGCTCGGATGCCAACAGCAGCACCACAGAACGCGCTGCGACCGTGGTGGCACTGCGCAACAAGTTCGCGCTGACCGATGATGAGCTGCAGCATCTGCTCGCCAAGGCGGAACACACGGCCAAGGACAGCAACGACTACTTTCGTTACACCAGCGCGATGAACGCGCAGTTCACCCAAGCCCAGAAAATCCAGGTGGTGGAATACATGTGGCAGGTCGCCTATGCCGATGGGCACCTGGATGCCCATGAAAACCACGTGATCAGCAAAGTGGCAGGCTTGTTGCACGTCACCCACGGTGAATACATCGCCGCCAAGCTACATGCCAAACAGGCGGCTGGGCTGCAGGGCTAGTACTTGCTACTGTCGCGGCCGTACCAGGCCCGAAATCAGCAACACAACTGCAGCGACCGCCGCGGGAAACCAGAGCAGGAAGTACGGTGGCGGTTCGCGCTCGGGGGTGAACCGTGCACGCACCGAGGCATTGGGGTCTTTGTCGCCCGTCCATACCGTGGTGGGGGCTTTGGCTGCGAGTACCGCTGGCAGCGCGGCCCTGCACTCCTGCAAGGACGCATAGAAGACTTTTTGGTACTCGGTGTCCATGACCTGCGGTGGCTTCTGTTCGGGGCCACAGTCGCTCAACCGACACTGGGTCTCTGGTACCCGCACACGGGTCGATTGGCTGGAAAATGTGTAACCGATAGCCATGTGCGGCCCCACCCCCCTTTTGCTTCTATCGACGCAGGTGGCGCTGGTGAACTGGCCCACGACGGCTACGGGGTTGGGGATCTCGTTGGATATGTGGTCGTGCCAGAACGCCGCCCCGCCCGCAGCGACAAAGGCTAGCGCCATCAACTCTATGGCGTAGCCTCGTTTGGGTAGGACTTGACTCCCTTGGCTCGCGGCGGCAGCGGCAGCGCGGCGGCGACCCAGCAGGTAGTCAAACAGCAAGTAGCCGGCGATGACCACAGGCGCGGCAACCATCCGATACCGAAATATTTCGTGTTCATCGAGAAGGCTCCAGTCTTCTACGCCGGACAGCGCGATAATGATCATCATGCTGCCAAGCACGACCACGCTCACCGTCGCCACTTTTATCGCGAAGCCGATGACGGAAAACACCTTTTCGCCGCGTGCTGCAGACGCTGCAGCATCGGCACTCGATTTCTCGCTTTCGCTGTCAATGGGTGACATGGATTTTGTCCTCCTTTAACGAAACGCCTTGGCGCCACCACCGGGCCTTCGCTTCGGCTTGACGCTACCGCTATAGACATCCGCGTTGAATGACTGCCGCTGCGCCAACAAGTCCGGCGCATCGATCAATGCCGCCACTTCCACGATGTCGGACTCCGTCACGCCCAGCGCCCGAAAGTGCGTCTGCCATCCATTGACCACGGCGATGATCCCGGCGACTGCATGGGCAGCATCCAGCGGGGACAGGTTAAAGGATTCGGCCCCGCTCATGGCCTCTGCCAGACTGGGCTCACGGCTGGTCTCCGACACCATGAACTGGTGGGCCAACGCACCGGAACCGGTGGGCGCTACGTCGTACGCGGGGCTTAACTCCAGCTTCATCGTGCGACCGTTGGTGTGGCACAGCAGGGCATGGTTTTTTTCATGGTCGTCGGTATTGGCAACCAGAATGTTGAAGACCATGCGCCTGAACAGCTCCTGCAACTGCGCGTCCAGCGTGCGCGGATCGGCAGCACGCCGCAACGCGCGGGCCAGTTGCGGATAGCCGAATTCGGGGTCCATGCCCTCGGGCACTTCCGCGCGCAGCAATGTGCAGGCCGAGATGCTGTGCACACGCTTGCCCTGCGCACGGTCAAAGCGTTTAACGGCCAGAGCATGCTCGGCGTTCAGCGGGATGGGCATGGTCTGCGCCACCTGTATGCCCGCCTTGTGTGCCAGCGTCATGGTGGCGTGCTCGACCAAGGGCAGATCGAAGGGTTCTGCATTGAAGAACTTCAGCACCCACTCTTCGCCTTCTATGGCGATGACCGCCTTGGGCTTGGCTCCGCCCAAGCTGCCGCCAGCGCCAACCAGGGCGCGTTGTTGGGCCTGCAGCTCGCCCTCGCCCGACTCGATGATCTGCACCGCTGCATTGAGGTCCGCAGCGTCCTCCAGACGCGGCAAGCTGCGTTGCAGGAATGGTGTGTAGGCACTGCTGGATGGGCACACGCCGATGGCACCAAAACGTTCATCACCCGCAAAGTACAGGTTGTCAAACACCGTAGCGCCGGGCTTGTACAAATACCGAATCACTTTTTCGCCCCAGCGGTCGGGGCGGGCATCGTCCAGCGCGCCGGGCGCTCCTGGCAAACGACCGTTGCGGTGCACGGGGGTGAAAGTTTTTGGCTCCAGCGGCATGTCGTCACTCAGCGCAAAGCCTGAGTTCAGCCAGGTCTGGTCGTATTGCAGACCTACATCGCCATTGCTTTGTCGGATGATCTCGCCAATGAGTTGTGGATGCTGCGGGTCCGTCAGCATCCAGGCATAAAGCCTGTCGGGAGATTTTTGATGGGCCGGCTTTGTGGACATGGCGAGCCCTATTGCTCCGCAGATGGTTCAGCGGCCGGTTTCTTGACCACGGCCCTGGTTTTGTGCGCCGCCTTGGCGCGCGCCTTGCCCAGGTCGATGGCTTGCTGGATATCAAGCTCCAGCGCGCCCTTGTCAAATTCGGGTGACGCAATGCGTGCCAGCTCCCCATCGCGGCCAATGAGCCACAAGGCCGTGGCGTAGATACCGATGGACACCGCCGGGTCGCCAGACTCCATGCGCATCAGCGTCGGAATGGAAACCCCTACCCGCTTGGCGCGCGTCGCCAAGGACTCCTTGCGCCTAACCCGCGCAACCGCCAAATGCGAGCCCAGCGCCTCCAAAGCCCGCTGGGTCTGCGGGGGGAGTTTTGACAGGGCGGCGGCTTGTTTTGGCACAATTTATAAATATAGATTTTATCAATTTAAGCACTATCGTCAATATCTATATTAATAATTAACCGCTATACCGATACCGGGTACAGCGGTTTGCCCGTCGCCGCAAAGGCATTCAGATTGGCCAGTGTGGTGCTGGCAATGGCCGCCAGCGCATCTTCGGTAAAAAAACCCTGATGGCCGGTCACCACCACGTTGGGGAAGGTGAGTAGGCGGGCAAATACATCGTCCTGTATGCCGGCGCCAGACAAGTCGCGGAAGAACAAACCGCCCTCCTCTTCATATACATCCAGCCCCAGGCTGCCCAGCGTGCGGGCCTTTAGAGCGGTTATGGCTGCTTGGGTGTCTACCACCGCGCCGCGGCTGGTGTTGAGCAACATGGCCCCGCGTTTCATACCGGCAAAGGCGTCGGCATTGATCAAGTGGTGGGTGTGGGGTGTGAGGGGGCAGTGCAGGCTGACCACATCGCTGCGCGCCAGCAGCTCGGGCAGGGGCACGTATTGCACCCCCATGGCAATACAGGCGGGGTTGGGCGTAGGGTCTGTCGCCAAGAGTGTGCAACCAAAGCCGGTCATCAGGCGGCAAAAGGTCTCACCAATCCGCCCCGTGCCCACCACGCCCACGGTGCGGCCATGCATATCAAAACCCAGTAGGCCATCCAGCGCAAAGTTGCCCTCGCGCACACGGGCATAAGCGCGGTGGATCTTGCGGTTCAGCGTCAGCAACAGGGCCAGCGTGTGTTCGGCCACGGCATGGGGCGAATACTCGGGCACGCGGCACACAGCCATACCCAAGGCCTGCGCGGCCACAAGGTCCACCTGGTTGAAGCCCGCACAGCGCAACACCACTAGGCGCACGCCCAAGGTGTACAGGGCTTGCAGCACCTTGTGGTCCAACTGGTCGTTGACAAACACACACACGGCCTCTGCCCCCGCTGCGGTGGCCACGGTGCTGGCATCCAGGCGCGCTTCCAGAAAATTGAAGCTGTGACCGCCGAAGCCCGGGCTGCGCTCCAGCGCCTGGCGGTCATAAAGGCGGGTGCTGTAGACGGTGACGTGCATGGTGATTTACTTCAATTTTTATAGCATTTCAATGAGATAAAACGGGGGCTATAGCCCGATTTGCTCAAAGTCGATAAAGCCATGTTCGACATTGGTGGCCACCAGCTTGACGTGGACCTTGTCGCCCACCCGCAGCCCACTGGCACCCCGGATCATCTTGCCCTCCGCAGGAGGGTTCAGCAGGCGAATCCATACGCCGTCTGCCGCGTGGCCGGTGACGAAGGCGTCAAAACGTTGGCCTATGCACGACTCCAGAAGCAGTGCAGCTTCGGACTTGCGCATCTGGCGCTCCACCTTCTGCGCCGCATCTTCCTGGCGTGTACAGTGCACGGCCAGTGCGTCCAACTCAGCATCGGAATAGGGTGACGGTTGTTTGGCCAGGGCCGCCTTGAGCAGGCGCGCGGTAATCAGGTCGGGGAACCGCCGGTTGGGTGCTGTGGAGTGGGTGTAGTCGGTCACGGCCAGGCCGAAGTGGCCAATGGGCATAACGCCCGGCGACTCCAGCACATATTCGCCCCGGCCCATCAGCTTGACGATGACCAGCGACAGATCGGGAAACCGCAGGGGGTCGGCACGGCGGCGTTTGGCCAGAAAATTTTCCAGCGCCTTGGAATCAGGATCGGAAGGCAAGACCTCGCCATACTCCTTGGCCACGGCCACGATGCGCAGCCACCGTTCAGGTGACCGCACCACACGCCGCAGCGATGCCAGCCCTTGCCCCGCCAGAAATCGGGCGGTACAAGTATTGGTGGCAATCATCACCTCTTCAATCAGCTGGCGGGCACGGTTGTGATCTTGCAGGTGGATGTCGGACACACGTTCCCCATCGAAGGTAACGCGTGGCTGAAAGCTCTCGAACTCCAGCGAACCTTCGCCGTGGCGGCGCGCCCGCAGTTGTTGGGCCAGAGCGTCCTGCGTGCGCAACTGGGCGTCCATACCGGGCACGGCAGCTGCGGCAGCGGGCAGGTCACCCTTGCCATCGAGCCAGGCGCTGACCGCGTCGTAGGCCAGCTTGGCCTGGTTGCGCACGCGGGCGCGGTAGATGGTGGAGCCTGCCAGTGACGCATCGGCGTTGAACACCATCTCGGTCACCATGGCCAGGCGATCCTGCTGCGCGTTGAGCGAGGTCAGGTCGGTGGACAGGCGCTCGGGCAGCATGGGGAAGATGCGGGCCGAGGTGTAAACCGAGGTAGTGTTAGTGCTGGCATGGTGGTCGATGGGCGTGTCGCGTGGCACCAGGGCGTCCACATCGGCAATGGCCACCCACAGGCGAACATTGCCGTTGGGCAAGGCCTCGGACACGGTGAGCTGGTCCAGGTCCATCGAGTCGTCGTTGTCGATGGAGCACCACATCAAGGCGGTCAGGTCGTGGATGGCGGGGTCGTTGTCTACACCCGGGCCGGTGATGGTGGACAGTTGCTGCTCCACGCGTTGCGAGAACTCGGGCAACAGGCCGCGCTCGGTCATGGCGTGGATGGCAATGCGAACCAGGTCGCTGCGGTGGTGGGAGAGGTGTTTGGCGTGCATCGGGGCAATATACGCGGTGTACGCGCTGCTGCGGTTGCGTTGACCGGGCTCAAGCCCTCCTATACCTTCAAATCCAAGCCCCCGTGAGCCGCCCACCGTAAAAAATACCTGAAAAAACTTACCCATGCCCTCTGTGGGCTAGGTTGTGGATAAGCGTGTTCACAAGCCGCGAAACCCGCGCCGGGCTTGGCTGCCCAGACCGTGCCTTGTTTTTAAGCGGCTGTGGAATGGGTGATTTTTTCGGCCGGCGACTGTGTTACAGCAGTGCTGACGGAAACGGGCCGCAACGCCAAGCCACCGTGCACATGCCGTACCTGCGCAAAGCCTTGGCTGCGCAACCACTGCGCGGCCACGAGGCTGCGCTTGCCGCTGCGGCACACCAGCACCACCGGCGCCGCTTTGGTGTCTAACCAGCTTGCTGGCAATGTGGTCATGGTGCTCAGGGGGACGTTAATGGCAGCCAGGGTCCCGTAGCGCATGCCCCGACTGGCCTGGTGTTCTGTGGCCTCTCGCACATCCAGCAAGCGGGTCGTGGGGTGGCGGGCCAAAAAGGCTCCCAGCTCGTCCCACTGCAGGGTCATGGCGGCAATGTCCTGCGCGGTACAGGGAACATCCAGCGCAGCGGCGCCACAAGACGGCGCATCGTCGTCGCCCCGGTGCAGGGCCAGCAAGGCCTCGCCGCAGCGGGCAATGGCGGCACAGGCCGCTTTCACCAGTTGTGCGCTGGCCAACGGCCCTATCGACAGGCGCACGGCTGATGTGGTGCGCCACGCGGGCAGGCCCATGGCCTCCAGCACATAACTGGGCGCCGCCTTGGCCGCACTGCAGGCACTGCCGGCGCTGACACGCAATCCGGCCGCGTCAAACACGTCCAGCATGGCTTTGCTGCTGATGCCCGGCACCGAGAAGTTCAACGTTGTGGGCAGGCTGTGCGCCAGCGGCACATTAAAGACGATGGCCGGGAAAGCGCTTCGCAAGGCTTGCTCCAACTGGTCGCGGTAGCCGCGCAGTGTGGCATGGCTGGCAAAGGTGTTGCCTTGTTGCAAGGCTTCGAGCACGGCGCCCAGGGCGGCAATGCCGGGCATGTTTTCCGTGCCGCTGCGCAGTCCGCCTTCTTGCCCGCCACCGGCCATCAGTGGAGTGAATGGCGCGCCCCGGCGCACGTACAACATGCCAATGCCCTTGGGCGCATACAGCTTGTGGCCGGAGAACGGCGCATAGTCTATGCGGCTGTGCTGCAGGTCCAGGTCCATCTTGCCCAGTGCCTGCACACAGTCCACCAGCCACAGGGCCGGGCTGTTGGACTGGACGAGCATGTCTTCGATGGCGGTCAGGTTGGTGATGACACCCGTTTCGTTGTTGGCGGCCATGGTGCACAGCAGGGTGGTGTGGGGCAACCATTCGGCCAGGGTTTGCAAATCGTGCTGGCCTTCGGTATCCACCGGCAGAGCGCGCAGCTCCAGCCCTAGTCCGAGCACGTTGTTCCAGTGCACCAGCGCCTGCGGCACGGCCTTGTGTTCGGTGGCGCCGTACACCAGCAAACGGGGCCCCTGCCCGGCACCACGCTTGCCCAGTGCACACAGTGCCGACAGCACCGCCGTTTGTATGCCTTCGGTGGCACCGCTGGTGAAGACCACATGGCCGTCGCCCGCGCCCAATAACTGCGCGGCAGTGGCGCGGGTCTGGTCCAGCAGGGCCTTGGCCACGATGCCGTGGGTGTGGCTGCTGCTGGGGTTGCCAAACTGTTCGCGCATGGCGCGGGTGGCGGCAGCTACAGCGGCGGGTAGCACAGGGGTGGTGGCGTTGGAGTCGAGGTACAGGGTATGGGGCATGGCCGAAAGTGTAGAAAGCCTGGGCGGTAAAAACATTCCAAATTTCACCCATTACAGCGACAATGAAGCACATAATTCCTATTACAATGAGTTTGGTAGAACAAAATGCTTGATCGCCTCGATATGCAGATACTGGATGCCCTGCAACGCGACGCCACGCTGTCCATGGCCCAACTGGGCGCGCAGGTGGGGCTATCCAGCACGCCCTGCTGGAAACGTGTCAAGCGGCTGGAAGACGAGGGCTACATCGAGCGGCGCGTGGCAGTTGTCAACCGTGCCAAGGTCGGGCTGCCCGTCACGGTGTTTGTCAGCATCCGCGCCGGCCAGCACGATGAGAAATGGTTGACCCGTTTTGCCGCCGTGGTCAGCACCCTGCCCGAGGTGCAGGAATTCCACCGCATGAGCGGTGATGTGGACTACCTGCTAAAGGTGGCGGCCTCCAGTATCGAGGGTTATGACCGTTTCTACAAAAAACTGATCAGCCTGGTGGACCTGGCGGGCGTGTCGTCCGCCTTCTCCATGGAGCAAATCAAGAGCAGCACCGCACTGCCCCTGGTGTGATGCGCCGCACGGCTTGCCAATGCCAACATCGGTTGCGATACTGCGCAGTCCAAACGGGAGGAAGAGCACCATGGTGAGTGTGGAATTTGCGGCCAGCCTGCGCCGCCACGTGCACTGCGATCCGCAGCGCGTGGCGCCTGGCAGTCTGCGCACGGTGCTCGACAGCGCATTGGCCGCCGCACCTCCGGAGCTGCGCCACTATGTGCTGGACGACCAAGGCCATATCCGCAAACATGTGGCCGTTTTTATCAACCAGACCATGGTGCTGAACCGGCAAAAGCTGGACCAGGAACTGGCATCCGGCGACACCGTTCTGGTCATACAAGCGCTCACTGGTGGATAAGTCTTAAGCAGGAGATCAAACCTATGCAAACACTATTAGTAGCCACCCGCAAGGGTCTGTTCGTCGTCCGCGGCCAGGGCAGCCAATGGACCGTTGCCGCACACCACTTTGCCGGTGACCCTGTGAGCCAGGTATTGGCCGACCCGCGCGATGGCGCTTGGTATGCCGCGCTACGCATGGGACACTTCGGCGTGAAGCTGCGCAAGAGCACCGACCAGGGCGCCAACTGGACCGAAATCACCGCCCCGGCCTTCCCCACTAAACCCACCGATGGCCCCTTGGGCGAAGACCCCACCCCTTGGAATGTGGAAATGTTGTGGAGCCTGACCCCGGGGTCTGCCGACCAGCCCGGCACGTTATGGGCCGGTTGTATGCCAGCGGGGCTCTTCAAATCCGAAGATGGCGGCCAGAGCTGGACGCTGAACACTGCGCTATGGGAGCACCCCAAACGCCTGGGCTGGTTTGGTGGTGGAAACGACTACCCCGGCATGCACTCGGTGCTGGTGGACCCGCGCAACCCGCAACACATCAGCCTGGCCATCTCGTGCGGCGGCGTGTGGCAAACCACCGATGGCGGCCAGACCTGGAGCCTGACCGCCGACGGCATGAAGGCCGACTACCTGCCCCCCGAAAGCGAACAAGACCCCAACACCCAAGACCCGCACCGCATGGTGCAGTGCACCGCCCAGCCCGATGTGTTGTGGGTGCAGCACCACTGCGGCCTGTACCGATCCACCAACGGCGGCCACCTGTGGGAAGGCATAACCGCGCCCAAACCTTCGGGCTTTGGTTTTGCCGTGGCCTGCGACCCGGCAGACCCTTTGCGCGCCTGGTTTGTACCGGCCCAGGCCGACACCCACCGCTACCCGTTGGATGGAAAGATGGTCGTCAACCGCACGGACGATGGCGGCAAGACCTTCACCACCTTCACCAGCGGACTGCCCCAAGAACACGCCTACCACCTGGTCTACCGCCACAGCCTGGAGCTGGCGCCTGACCGGCACACATTGGCCATGTCCTCCACCACCGGCGGACTGTGGATCAGCGCGGATGCGGGTGAACACTGGCATTGCGTGTCCAAAGACCTGCCACCGGTGGCGGCACTGGGTTGGGTGGCGGCCTGAGGATATTGACCCCCACCGGATTTACTACATATTTGATAGCGCAATAGTGAATAAATACGGGGGCTAGAGGCACTTTTTACCAATAAGCACCCCGCAAAACCCCATGAGCCCAGCCATACCCCGATTCACTTCAGAGCGCCTGGTTCTGCGCGCCTTCACACAAAACGACTTTGAGCCCATGGCCGCGTTTTTTGCCGACCCGGTGTCCGCCAGTTATGGCGGTCCGTGTGGGCGCGATGAGGCCTGGCGCAAGTTCGCCGTGTATTCCGGCCATTGGATGCTGCGGGGTTATGGGCCCTGGGCGCTGGAAGAGAAGACCAGCGGTGCCTTTGTCGGCATCTCCGGGCTGTGGTTTCCTGAGGGCTGGTCCGAGCCCGAAATTACCTGGGCGTTGGTGCCGGGCCAGCACGGCAAAGGGTATGCAACCGAGGCCGCCAAACGCGCCCTGCAGGCGGCCTACGAACACTTTGGCTGGACCACGGCCGTCAGCGTGGTGGCCACCACCAATCCGGCCTCCATGGCCGTGGCCGAGCGGCTGGGCGCACAGCGCGAATGCACCATCCCGTTTCGCCACGGGCTGGCCCACGTCTACCGGCACCGAGGACCAGACGCAATGGGTTGAAGCTATGCGGCTTCTTAAGGCAATCGCACCTGCAGCAACTGTGCGGCCACGCTGGGGTCATCGGGGTCGGTGACCAGTGTGCAGACCCAGGCCGTACCACCCGAGTCCGCCGCCACCGCCAGGCCTTCAACCTTGGGCGCGCCTTCCAGCAGGTGCAGGCTTTGCAGGCTGCCATCGGCGCCCACGGTGCCAATCGCAGAGCCCACACAGGCACCGTCCAGATAACTGTTGTCGGTGCTCTCGGCCACCGCGCTGAAGGCCCAGGCACCGCCGTGCATCGCCGCGCCATCGGTAAAACCCAGCGGCACATCGCCCACGCTGCCCAGCTCTAGCAACTGCACACCCTTGGCTGCAGGTGGTTGCGTTTGCACACCGGCCAGCCAGGGCGCCAATTGGTTCCAGTCAAAACGGATGCAGGCGTTGAGCGCGTGGCCCTTGTTGCCGCGTTGCAATAGCAGCAGATCACCACTGACCAGCAGCGCGCCTTCAATGTTGAGGTCGGTAAACCGCTTGCGCATCGGGGCATACAGCGCTGCCAGGTCTACAGTTGCCATGCGGCCATTGGGTTGGCCCAACACGTCCAGGGCAATCAACACACCGGTTTCGCGGTTGGGCTTGGAGCCCGAGCCCAGGGCCAGGAGTGCACCCGCAGGGCAGCCGGGCAACGGCGGCAGATGGACCAGGCTCTCGAAATCGGGCTTGGCCTTTTTGCGTTTGCTTTTGTCCTGGGGTAAATCGCCTTCCAGCAGGCGCAACAAAGAACCCGTTGGGTGGTCTGGGTCACTGCCCGCTGGAACTTCCGCCTGGGCGGCGGTGGGCTCGTCGAACATGCCCAGGTGCAGCTCATCGTCCGCCACCACATAGAGGCGCTGGCGCACCCGCACCAGGCCGCTGGCAGCACTCAGGTGGGCCTGCCCGCGCGGGTGCTGCGCAGGGTCTATGCGCAGGGTCTGGATCAACTGGGGACTCAGTGTGTTGCTTGCCATACAGGCCTTCTCGGTGGTTTGTGGCATGGTACAGGCTGCGATTGGGTTAACCTCGCCGCCTCACTACCGGAAGTAACACCATGAAAAAACTCAAAGTCACCATCCAGCTCGAAATGTCCGTACCCGATGACTGGGAGCTGTCCACCACCTCCGAAGGGGGGCATGTGCTCAAGCTACCCAATGACCAGTACCTGGATCTGGCCATCGAGCCGCTGTTCGCCAGCGACCCCGAAGACACCTGGAGCAGCACCGAAGATAACGATGCCCTGAACGACATCCTGGACATGGTCGAAAGCGAAGAAGTAACCTACGAATTCGTCACGCACTGAGTCGCCCCCGCCCATCCCATGCACCCTCTTTCGCTCCGTGTGGTCAATACCAACGTGTACAGCGTGCACCTGCCTGACGGATCACACGTGGGCAATCTCAAGCGCATCGGCGACATCTGGAAGTTCAAGGCCGTAGGTTATGAACCGGGCGGTGCCATATTGCCCGGCGGTGGTCCACTTACCGATCGCCACAATACCGTGTTTGCCGCGCCTGACGTTGCCGCCGTCAATGCCAGCCTGGGCAGTTAGCCCTCCGCACACGCGGCACCGCACTATGTCTACAGCACATTCCATTTTCACCGTGCGCCGTTGGCTTGCCATGCCGCTCTGCGCCCTGGCTCTCGGTGCCAGCGTCTCGGTTGCCGCCAGCAACGGCGATGGAGCGCCGTTGCGCATTGGATCCAAACGCTTTACCGAATCCTACATACTGGCCGAAATGCTGGCGCAGCAGGCTGCGCCGCATGCACGCATAGCTCCCCAGGTGCGCCAGGGTCTGGGCAACACCGCCATCGTTTATGAAGCTCTGCGTGCAGGTCAAATTGATCTCTACCCGGAATATGCTGGCACCATCAGCCAAGAAATTCTTAAGAGCACAGAGCCCCTGACCTTGGCACAGATGCACCAGGCCTTGGCGCCCTTGGGTCTGGGTGTGGCAGTGCCTCTGGGCTTCAACGACGGTTATGCGCTGGCCATGCGTGCGGCGGATGCCAAGGCCAGAGGCGTGCTTAACCTGAGCGACATGGCCACCCACCCGGATTTGCGGCTGGGACTGTCCAACGAGTTCATTGGCCGATCCGACGGTTGGCGCGGCCTGGCCCAGCGCTATGGGCTAACCCACACCCCAACCGGCCTGGATCACGGCCTGGCCTATGAGGCTATAGGCGCCAAACAGGTCGATGTCATCGATATCTACACCACCGACGCAAAAATCGATGCACTAGGTCTGTATGTACTCGTGGACGACAAAAAGTACTTCCCCCGCTATGACGCCGTGTTGCTATACCGGTTGGACGTTCCCCAACGCTTTCCCCAGGAATGGGCCGCCCTCCAGGCGCTGGATGGTCGAATTAACGAGGCCATGATGATTGCCATGAACGCGCGGGCCGAACTCCAGGGGGTGACCTTTGACGTGATTGCGCGCGACCAGCTCAGTGCCTTGGCGCGTGCCCCAGCATCGGCCAGCACCACGCCCGCGGTTCTTGACGCAGGACAGCGCGGCTTCTGGGCCAAATTAATCGCACCCGACCTGACACGGCTTGCCGCGCAGCATGTGTTCCTGGTGAGCGTGGCCGTCTTGCTTGCGACACTGTTGGGTGTCCCGATTGCCGTGCTGACACACCGCCATCCTCGCGTGGCGGCTGCTGTATTGGGAAGCAGCGGTTTGCTGCAGACCGTACCCTCGATTGCCATGCTCGCGGTGCTGATTTCGCTTTTGGGCGCCATCGGAACCCTGCCCGCACTGATCGCATTGACGCTGTATGCACTGCTGCCCATCATGCGCAATACGGCGACGGGTCTGGGCCAGGTGCCTACAGGCCTGCGTATGGCTGCCCAATCCCTGGGGCTGACGGCCTGGCAGAGCCTGCGTTTGGTGGAGTTGCCCCTGGCATTGCCGACCATCGTGGCCGGCGTGCGCACCGCCACCGCCATTGCAGTTGGCACTGCAACCATTGCAGCTTTTGTGGGAGCCGGTGGTTTTGGCGAACGCATCGTCACCGGCCTTGCCCTGAACGACCGCGCTCTGCTATTGGCAGGCGCACTGCCGGCCGCCCTGATGGCCTTTGTCAGCGAAGGCTTGTTTGAACTGCTGGAGCGCCGCTTGCGCCCACACCAGTAGCCCCCGCACTGAGACACTACATGACCACTTTCCACTGCCTCCTTCTCCGCCATGACTAACGCCCAATGGTTTGTACTGATCGGCGGCTTGCTGCTGGTGCGTGGCCTGTCGGCGGGACTGCTACAGCGTTTGCCGGTCACCCCAGCCATCATCTACCTCGGGGTGGGCATGCTGGTGGGTCCCAGCGGGCTGCATCTCTTCCACTTCAACCCGCTGAAAGAGTCGGCCCTGTTGGAGGTCTTGACCGAAGTGGTGGTGTTGATATCGCTGTTTTCTGCCGGCGTCAAAATGCCGGGCGCTTTCACCCTGGCCCGCTGGCGCGCGCCCATTTTGTTGGCCACGGTGTCCATGGCCGTGACCGTGGCGCTGGTGGCAGCGTTTGCCGTGCTGGTGCTGGGCCTGCCGCTGGGCGCGGGCGTGCTGCTGGGGGCCATACTGGCGCCCACAGATCCCGTGCTGGCCACCGATGTGCAAATTCGCCACCCCGGAGACCGGGACCAGCTGCGCTTTACGCTCACCTGTGAAGCCGGCATGAACGACGGCAGCGCCTTCCCCTTTGTGATGCTGGGTTTGGGCCTGCTGGGTCTGCACGGCCTGGGAGAGAACGGCATGCGCTGGGTGCTGGTAGACGTGGTGTGGGCGACGGTAGCCGCCGTTGCCATTGGGGTGGTAGGTGGTATGGCACTGGCGCGTCTGAGCTGGACGCTGCGCCGCGGTGCCCACAAACATGCGCTGATGGACGACTTTCTGGGCTTGGGCCTGATAGGCTTGGTCTACGGCCTGTGTGTGCTGGTGCAGGCCTGGGGCTTCCTGGCCGTATTTTTTGCCGCAGTCGCCCTGCGCCAGACCGAACAAAGCCTGGCAAAGGCCGATACACCTGCCGCAGATGCGGAACCCTTGCCCACCGTCAGTGAGGGCTCCCTGGTCTTCAAGGAACACCTGGAGCGCCTGTCCGAGATGGTGCTGGTGATACTGATTGGGGGCACGCTGTTTCTCACCTCCTGGACCTGGGCCGCCGTGGCCTTAAGCCTGTTTCTGTTTGTGGTGGCACGCCCCTTGAGTGTGCTGGTTGGCCTGGCAGGCAGCGGCACGGCCTGGAAAATTCGGGGCCTGTCGGCCTGGTTTGGGGTGCGGGGCGTAGGCTCCTTGTATTACCTGATGTTTGCCATCCAACACGGTCTGCCAGAGACACTGGCGCTGCAGTTGATCCAGTTCACGCTGATCGTGGTCACCCTCTCCATCTTGTTGCATGGCACCAGCGTAAAGCCGCTGTTGGGTCTGTTCTGGAAACGCGCCCGTAGCGCACCCGACGGACCATAAAAAAAGAGGCCAGACAGCCCATGCTGTTCTGGCCTCACCCCCGATCAAAACGTTTATCCAACCTCAGCGCCTCCATCTATGAAAGCGCTTTCATTTTGCGACACAATAGTGGTTCGTAACAACCGAGTACATACCCTAGGTGACATGCCCGGTGCCCGATGCTACATTCATGAAAGCGCTTTCATAAAGCCTTGTACACGATCAGAATATGCCTAATTGCCAAGAACACGGCGACCCGTTCGCCCAGGAAAACCGCCCATGAAGCACTCGGCAAAACTGCGCCTGTCTCCACGCTGGGCTCCCTGGGTGCTGTTGAGCCCGTTCATCATTCTCTTCCTGGTGTTTGGCCTGTTCCCATTGGGTTTTTCGATGTACCTGGCCTTCCAGTCGTGGGAGCCCACCAGTGGCCTGGACGCGATGCGTTTTGTGGGTCTGGATAACTTCACATTTGCCCTGCAAGATGAATGGTTCTGGAAGTCACTCAAGAACACGGCATGGCTTGCCCTGGTCTCGGGTATTCCGCAGCACCTGGTCGCCATTCCACTGGCCTACTTCATCCATTCATCGTTCAGGCGCATGCGCAATGGCGTGGTCGGGGCTTATTTCATGCCCTACATCACCTCCTCCGTGGCCATTGCGATCTTGTTCAGTTCGCTGTTTTCCACAGACTTTGGTTTGATCAATGTGGCGTTGCAAATGCTGCACCACACGCCGGTGCTGGGCTGGTTCATACCCGGAACACCGATCGACTGGCTGAACCAGCCGGACAACATCAAACCGGCCATCGCCCTCATCGTGTTCTGGCGTTATGTGGGTTTTAACCTGGTGCTGTACCTGGCGGCGCTGCAGACCATACCGCCCGATATTTACGAAGCCGCCACCATGGACGGCGCGGGGCGTTTCCAGAAATTCTGGTACATCACCCTGCCCAGTCTCAAACCCATGATGTTTTTTGGTGTGACGCTGAGCGTGATCGGCGGCCTGCAGTTGTTTGAGGAACCCTTCATCCTCACAGGCGGCAAAGGCGGATCAGACCAGGCGGGTATGACCACCGCGGTGTACCTGTACCGCATGGCCTTTGACTTCAATGATTTTGGTGCCGCCAGCGCCATGTCATGGTTGTTGTTTGTGGTGGTGGCCCTGCTGACCTGGGCCACCAACCGCGCCTTCCGCCAGCGCGGCCAATGAACGACCCATACAGAACAGCCCTATGAAAACCGAACGTCTGGCTCCGTGGGCCGCCTACTGCATCGTGGGAGTGGGCATGTTGTTCATGCTGGCACCCTTCTATTTCATGTTCGTTTTTGCGACCCATTCGCGCACCGAAATCTTCAGCCTGCCGCCACCCATGTTTTTTGGCGACGACTTTTTCAACAACCTGGCCATCCTGACCAAGAAGATAGCCTTCTGGCGCAACCTGGGCTGGAGTGTGTATGTGGCACTGGCGTCCACGGCGCTGACGCTGCTGTTCTGCTCCATGGGCGGTTATGCCTTTGCGATGTTTAACTTCCGCTTCAAGAACGTCTTTTTTGGCCTGGTCATGGGCACCATGCTGCTGCCGTCGTTCATGAACATGATTCCCACCTTCATGATCATGGACTTGCTGGGGTGGATAGACCAACCACGGGCGCTGTACATCCCGGGCGCAGCCAGCGCGTTCGGCATCTTTTTGATGCGGCAATTTGTTACCTCGTCCATCCCGCGTGAGCTGGTGGAGGCTGCCCGTATGGATGGCTGCAGCGAGCTGGGCATCTACTGGCGCATTGTGTTGCCGCTGCTCAAGCCTGCGCTGGGCACGCTGGGCCTGATCACCTTCATTGCATCCTGGAACAACTTCATAGGGCCGCTGATCGTGATGCGCTCGCCCGACATGTACACCCTGCCCCTGGCCTTGCGCAGCCTGCAAAGCCCGGTGGATACCGAGTGGGGGGCGCTGATGGCGGGTTCTGCCATTGCCACCTTGCCGCTGATTGTCCTCTTCGTCATTTCCTCCAAACAACTCATTTCCGGTTTGACCGTGGGTGCTGTCAAGTAGACCGTGCGCGCCACACCTTCTATCCATTTTCTTTTCAGAATCCATGACCACGCCTGTGCCTCTACTTAGTAAATCCCAGTTTCCCGACGACTTTGTGTGGGGCGTTGCCACCAGCGCATTCCAGATCGAAGGAGCACCCTTGCAGGATGGCAAGGGCCTCTCCATCTGGGACAGCTTTTGCCGCCAACCCGGTGTGATTGCCGACAATAGCAACGGTGACGTCGCCTGCGAGCATTACGCGCGCTGGGCCTCAGACCTGGACATGATTGCCAACCTGGGCGTGGACGCCTACCGCTTCTCCATCGCCTGGCCCCGGGTACGCCCCACCGGCGATGGTGCCTGGAATACAAAGGGACTGGATTTTTACGAAGGCCTGGTGGATGGCCTTCTGGAACGGGGCATCAAACCCTACCTGACGTTGAACCATTGGGACTTGCCCGATGCCCTGCAGGCCAAGGGCGGTTGGGCGCACCGTGACACCGTGCACCGTTTTGTGGAATACGCCGAAGGCATACAGGCCCGCATGGGTGACCGCTTATCCTCCATCGCCACCCATAACGAACCCTGGGTGATGGCCGTGCTGGGGCATGAGACGGGCGTGTTTGCGCCGGGCATCAAGAACCGCGCCACCGCGGCCCAGGTGTCGCACCACCTGCTGTTGAGCCACGGCCTGGCGGTGCAGGCCCTGCGGGCACAGGGTAGCAAGGCCACGTTAGGCATTGTGCTCAACCTGTCACCCATGCACCCGGCCACCTCAGGTGATGCCGACACAACACAGGCCAAGCTGGAAGACGGGCGCCTGCTACGCTGGTACATGGACCCACTGTTCAAAGCCCGCTACCCGCAGGATGTGCTGGACCATCTGGGCGTAGATGCGCCGAAGGTGCAGGCGGATGACCTGCAGAACATCGCAGTGCCCATAGACTTTCTGGGCGTGAACTACTACTCACGCTCCGTGGTCAGCGCCGACCAGTCGTGGAAAACAGAGTCCAGCGGGCTGGAAATTACGGACATGGGATGGGAGGTCTACCCCGAAGGCCTGACCGAACTCCTGGTGCGTATGCACCGCGACTATGCCGTGCCGCCGCTGTACGTGACCGAAAACGGAGGCGCATTCAAAGACAGCTTTGAGAATGGGCGCGTGCACGACCAGGGGCGTACCCATTACATCCAGCGCCACATTGCAGCCGTGGCCGAGGCCATGCGCCAAGGTGTGCGCATGCAAGGTTATATGGTGTGGAGTCTGATGGACAACTTTGAATGGGCGTCTGGCTACGAGAAGCGTTTTGGCATCGTGCATGTGGACTACGACACCCAAGTACGCACGCTCAAGGACAGCGCCCTGTGGTACCGGGGTTTCCTGGGCCAGACCGAATAATTTCCGACAAGGACAGCACCACCATGGGCCAGGTTTCACTGCGGGGTATCCGCAAAAGTTACGACTCGATAGAGGTTATTCGCGGGATTGACCTGGACGTTCGGGAGGGCGAATTCCTCGTCTTCGTCGGCCCTTCGGGCTGCGGAAAATCCACCACGCTGCGCATGATTGCCGGGCTGGAAGACATCACCAGTGGTGATCTGCTGATCGATGGCCAGCGCGCCAATGATCTGCGCCCTGCCGACCGCGGCGCCGCCATGGTGTTCCAAAGCTATGCGCTGTACCCCCACATGACCGTGGCAGAGAACATGGGTTTTGCGCTGAAGATGGCAGGTGTCTCCAAGGCACAGCGCAACGAGCAGGTGGGCCGCGCGGCGGAAATTCTGCGCATCACCGACCTGCTGGGCCGTTACCCCAAGGAGCTCTCCGGTGGCCAACGCCAGCGGGTGGCCATTGGCCGTGCCATCGTACGCAAGCCCAAGGTTTTCCTGTTTGACGAACCCCTGTCCAATCTGGATGCGGCCCTGCGCGTGAACATGCGCATCGAGCTGTCACGCCTGCACAAAGAGCTGCGCACCACCATGGTTTACGTCACCCACGACCAAGTGGAAGCCATGACCATGGGTGACCGCATTGCAGTATTCAACCAGGGCAAGATCGAGCAGATTGGTGGCCCCATGGACCTGTACAACCGGCCCGCCAACGAGTTTGTGGCCGGGTTCATAGGATCACCCCGCATCAACTTCATTGACCAGCCCCAAGCCGGCTCGTCCGCTGCGCCACACCAGGCGCTGTGGAGGCGCCTGACCACAGGCCAGCAACCAGGTGTCCACCGCGTGGGTATACGCCCCGAGCATGTGGGTGTAGGTTCGCCCGCGGACGGCGTTCCGGCCACGGTCGAACTGGTTGAGCAACTGGGCGACGCGTTGATGGTGCACCTGCGTGTGGAGGGCATTGCAAGCCTGTTGATCGCAAAGATTGCAAGCAGCGAAGGTGTACTGGCCGCAGGGCAAACCGTCGGACTGACGACAACAGCCGTCGCCAAGGCCCTGGCGTTTGACAGCCAGGGGCTATTGATCACCGCCCCATAAGCCCGAGACCCGCCGAACGTTTCCCCATGCCCCACTCTGCAACGCCTACCCTGGTTCAACATTACCTGACCGCCAAAGACAGCGGCGGCCAGCACCTCGCTGTGCAACCCAATCTGGCGATGGACCGCTCCAAGCCAGCGCCGCTGGATCTGCCACACGTACTGGTCAACCCGGATCGCAAGTTCCAGGGGTTACTGGGTTTTGGCGCCGCATTCACCGAGGCGGCTGCAACCGTCTGGAAGGCGCTGCCCCAAGAGAAGGCGGAGCAGGTGTTACGTGACTACTTTCACCCCATACAAGGCCACGGATACAGCCTGTGCCGGGTACACATGAACAGCTGTGACTTTGCACTGGGCAACTACGCCCATGCCGACATGCCGGGTGATGTGGATCTGAAACACTTCACGATTGATCGGGACCGAGAGGCCCTGTTGCCTTTCATCAAGGCGGCGCAAAAGGTATCGGCACGTCCTTTGCAACTGCTGGTGTCACCCTGGAGCCCGCCCGCGTGGATGAAGTCCAACGGCACGATGAACAACGGCGGAAAACTGCTGCCCGAGTATGCAGCGGCATGGGCACAGTGTTTTGTACGCTTTATCCGCGCCTATGAAGCCGAAGGTGTGCCGGTGTGGGGCGTATCCGTGCAAAACGAGCCCATGGCCACCCAGCGCTGGGACTCGTGTATCTACACCGCCGAAGAGGAGCGCGATTTTGTGCGCGACCATTTGGGGCCCGCTCTACAGAACGCCGGATTGGGGCACATCAACATCGTCATCTGGGACCACAACCGCGACCTGATGGTGGAACGCGTCAGCGTGGTCTACTCCGACCCGCAGGCTGCGCAGTACGTGTGGGGTTGCGGCTTTCATTGGTACGGCGAAGACCACTTTGACCATGTGCAACTGGTGCACGACGCCTGGCCCGACAAGGCTCTGTTGTTCACCGAAGGCTGCCAGGAGGGTGGCCCGCACCACGGCTCATGGGCCTTGGGAGAGCGGTATGGAAGGTCGATGATCAATGATCTCAACCGCTGGACCACGGGGTGGATCGACTGGAACCTGCTGCTGAACGAAACCGGTGGTCCCAACCACGTGGGCAACCTCTGCAGCGCCCCCATCCTTGCGGACGGCGCGACCGGAAACCTGTTGCACCAAAACTCGTTTGCCTACATCGGGCATTTCAGCCGATTCATCCAACCGGGCGCACGCCGGGTATTGTGTGCCGCCAGCATCCACGACCTGGAAACCACGGCCTTTGTCAACCCCGATGGCAGCGCTGCGGTCGTTGTGATGAACCGCACCGAAAAAACGCTCACATTCACACTGCGTTTAAAAGATTCCCATTGCGCCACCGAACTCCCCGCGCGGGCTATTGCGACCTATGTGCTTGCGGGATGCGCTGCGCCTTGACATACTGCATGATGTTCACAAAGGTGTCCGTCCAGTAGATCGCGCGGTGGCTTGCCAGGTGGTGCAGCAGTTCCTCATGCGCCTGGCGGGACACGGCCAGGTAGTCACCACCTACGCCGTGGAAGGTGATGTTGACCATGGTGCCAGCCGCCGCTGCACGCTCCACCAAGGCAATCAATTGGGCACCCGTGGTATCTGACACCACTTCGACCCCCACTGCATAGGGGTCCAGTGTCTGCATGTCGGCCACCACACCCCCGAATGCAGACTTCATGGCAACGAAATCCGCCTTGAGCGCTTGTAGGTAGGGCTCACCGGACGCCCGCAAATCGCCACAGGGTGCGGCAAAAGTACGCTCCTGCCGCCCATCCAGGGCCTGCAAAAGCGTGTTTCCCACACGAACCTGGGCCACCAGCTGTGTTGCGCGGGTGGTGTCCAGATCGTTGTCCGCGCTGACCCAACCCCTGTCAGGCGCCGAGCCGGCGCATTGGTGGAACAGGGTGTGGTTGCCCAGCTCATGCCCTTGGGCCGCCACCTCCCTCCATTCCGCCATCCGCTCACGGACGGTGTCACTGCCCAAGGTCAGATAGAAGCTGGCCTTCAAGCCATGCCGGTTCAGCGCCGGCACAGCAATGTCGAGCTGCGAATCCAGTGCGTCGTCATATGCCAGGCTGACGGCCGCACGGGCCTGATGGGGCCAGACCAGTGGCGATGGCAACGACTGTGCCTGAGCGGCCACAGAGATAAGCATGGCGAGGGCAAACACGCGCACCCTGCGGGCGTGGGAACGATCTGCTCTCATTTCGAGCGAAAGATGATCTCCCGCAAGCGCTGCAGTTTGGGATAAACCACCGGCACGGTCAACATGGTGCTGGCAATGGCCATCAGTAGCAGCGCGGTAAAGGTTTCACTGGTAATGACTTGTTTATCGAGCAGGATGTTGGCGAAGATGATCATGATCAACGCCTTGGTCTGGAGCAGCCAGCCAATGATGCTGGCCTCTCCCTTCTCCCACTTCAGAATCTTGCCTGCGAGCTGAATTCCCATCAGCTTGCCAGCCACCGAAGCGACCAGCAAAACGGCGGCCGCAATGAACACGGCCGAGCCACCGACGGCCCAGTTCGTGCGCAGTCCGGTGCTCAAGAAAAACACCGGCATGATGGCCAGCAGCACATGGTGGCGCATCAGGTCCATCTTCTCCTGGTTGAACCAATGCGCATCCATCACGGCTCCGGCCAGGAATGCACCCACCATGAAATGCAGGCCGGCCCAATCTGCGCCAAATCCGCAAACCGCCAGCCAGATCAAACCCACATACCAGCGGTCGCTCTCTTCCAGCTTGACCATGACGCGCCGGTACACCACGGTGGCTAAGGCAAAGACAAACAGGAATCCCACTTGGCGCCCCATGCGGTCCCAATCCAGCAAGATGACGGCCAGCACACCCCAGATAGCGATGTCATCCACGCTGGCATAACGCAAGATGCGCTGACCAATCGGCTGGCGCAGGATCTCCAGCTTTTCCATCAACAGAATCAGAATGGGTAGCGCGGTCACAGCACACGCCATGCCCACGCCCATGATGAATTGCCAGGTCATGGCCTTGGGGCCGATCCAGCCCGCGTAGCCCAACATGCCCGCCGCAGCCGCGCATCCAAACAGCAGCGGCATACCCAACGCGAGGCCGGCGGTGATGCTGCTTTCACGGCGGTGCTCCCAGGCTTTCTTCAAATCCAGCTCGATACCAGCGATCATCACAAAAATCATCACTGCCCACCACGCAATGCCGTTCAACGACTGGATCACAGCTGGGTTGAAGACGAACTTGTAATACTCCGGAAACGCGGCACCCAAGACACCCGGTCCGAGCAGGATGCCGGCAATGATCTGCACGACCACCAGAGGCGCGTAATAGTCCGTCTTGCCCAACCGCCAGATCAAATAGGGGATTGAAAAGATCAGCAGCATCGCGAGAAGAAAAATCTCGGTCGTATTCATGGCCGTGTGCATTGTTTTGGTTCCGCTAACTCTTATAGCAATCTATCCATAGTGTCATTTGGATTTTTGGTAGATACGAACATATTCAACATCCATCTGAACCGGGAAAACAGCGTCGTCCACCGCACCACCCAGGTCCCCGCCAATCGCCACGTTCAATATCATGAACTGCGGGGCATCAAAGGGCCAGGCGTCTACACCCGTCCCCGGATTTTTGTAGATGAAATGGACTTTCCCATCGACCGCAAAAATAACCTGCTGCGCCGTCCAATACATCTGGTAGTTGTGGAAGGTGTTGCACGCATCTGCTATGGGAGCATCGGCCCCTTTGCCGTTGCCCCCGCTGCCCGCTGTGGTGTGCACTGTGCTGAACATGCGCTCTGGCTTGCTGCCCACCCACTCCATGATGTCCAGTTCGCCACCTGCAGGCCATGCGCCCCGGCTGCCCACCATCCAAATGGCAGGCCACGTGCCCTTGCCGCACGGCAGCTTAGCGCGGATATCGAAGAAGCCATAGGTCCAATCCTTTTTGCCCAGAGTAGCCAGCCGCGTGGACGAATAGGCCTGCCCACCCCAGTCGGTTTGGTCTGAATTGGACTCTTTGCGGGCTGTGATCGTCAACACGCCGTTGTGGACCTGGGCGTTCTCCAGACGTGGTCCGCTGTAATACTGTTTCTCATTGTTGTACCAGCCCTCTTTGTTGCGACCGGTCTCGTGCACCCACTTGGTGGCATCAGGCAAACCATCATTTGCAAACTCATCTGACCACACCAGCACATGGTCGGCAGGCACGGAGATCGTCGTGGGGCTTGTTGTCATGGAAGAAACGCTACCCACACCGCTGCAAGCAGTGAGCGCCAGCGCCATAAGGCAAAGGGACAAAGAGAGGATTCGTGGCATGGATGCTTTCAGTGACTTTAGCGGTGCGCGCGTTGCTCCAACAGGCGTTGCGCATCGCCCAAGGCGGTGCGAATACGCTTGCCGTTGAGCATTACCTTGTCCAGTTCGGTATTGATGACTTCGTCCGCAAATGAGCTTTGTTTGTGCACCTGAACTGCTGTGATCTTGCGGGCGGTCTCGCGCCACAACACACGCGCCTTTTGCCCACCCAGGAACGCCAATGGCTCCTCAAAAAAAGGTGCATTGTGGGCGTCCAACAGCGCTGGAAACGCATCGTATTGGGTGAAGGCCTCCAGCTGGCGGTCGCGGTTCAGGGTCATGAACTGAATAAACTCCCAAGCCAGGGCTTTGCGCGTAGGGTCGGAACGGCGTGGGATGGAATAGAACGACCCCCCGTACGACACGGTAGAACCCTCCGGCAGCGCCGCAGCGCGCCACAGGCCGGTGGTTTTAGGGGCCACCCAGTTACTGAGCTGCCCCACCATCCACGCACCTGTCACTTCGGTGGCGACGGTGCCCCGTTTGAAACCCTCAGACCATTCGTTGGACCACGCCGTGGTGCGGGCGTCGAGCTTGTTGCTGCGCGCCTCGCGGGCGACTTCAAAGGCGCGCACAAAACGATCGGACGTGACCAGCACGTTGGAATCCTTGTCAAAGTATTGGCCCTCCCCCGGTTTGATCCCGGAGCGGATCAGGATGTCCTTGATACTTTGCACGGTGCCAATCAGATACGCACCGGTCTTTGCCTTGATGCGTACACCTGCAGCGACGTAACTATCCCATGAGCGTGTCAGCTCGTCCTCGCCCACGCCCGCGCGCTCCAGAATATCCTTGCGGTACAACAAGGTGCCGGGGCCAATGTCGGTGGGCATGCCCACGACCGAACCTCTGCTGTTGGTGGCTTGCTGGTACGCAAAGGGCACCATGCGGTCCTGGAAACGCCCAATGGCAAACGGCTCGCGCGACAGGTCTTCGAGCCCCGCACCTTGTGAAAACCGGCCTAGGAAGCTGGCCTCCAGCACCATCACATCCGGCAGATTGCCGGAGGTGGACAAGGCCGTTGTCATGGCCGTGTGGTGATCCTGGTACTGCCGGGTTTGAATCCTAACCTCAACCTCGGGGTGTATCTTGCGCCACAGTGGCAATGCAGCGCGGGCGATCTCGTCGACCAACGGAAAGGCAGCCACATGGAGTACAACCGGTGCCTGGGCGCGTACGCCCGCTGCGGCGAGCGCACCGCTGGCCAGCACTGCGCGGCGGTTCATGCGGGGTTGCATGGGGGGGAACGGCATGCTCATACCTTGGCCGCCCCGCAGTACTGTTGAAAATAGGCCTGGTGTGTGGGCAGCTGCGCCACCGTCCGGTCGATGTTGGCCTTGATACCGTTCAGAAACCGCGACAGCTCGGCGTCGCCCATCAGGTCGGCCGACTGGTGGTGCTGCTTGGGTGTAATGCCCTGCCCCAGCATCACCTGGATCCAGGAGTTTTCGGCAAACAACTCATTGGGTACCCTGAACACACGCCCGGTCTCACGGAACAGGTTGATACGGTGCTGCAGCGATGCAGGCACTTCCATGCTGCGGCAGGCATTCCAGTACGGCGAGTCGGTCCGGTTCGTCACCTTGTAGTGCAACACCACAAAGTCGCGGATGTGTTCAATCTCGTCCAGCGTCTGCTGGTTGTACTCGTCCACATCGGCCTGGCAAATCCCCCGCACGGGGAACAAACGCATCAAACGGATGATGCCGCGCTGGATCAGGTGGATGCTGGTGGATTCCAGGGGCTCGATGAAACCGCTGGACAGGCCAATGGCGACACAGTTCTTGTGCCAGGTCTTGTGGCGTTGGCCGGGCCGAAACTTCAGCACCCGCGGTTGCATCAGCGGCTGGCCCTGCAGATGGGCCATCAGTGTGGTCTTGGCCTGTTCGTCGTCGATGTATCGGCTGCTGTACACCAGTCCATTGCCAACCCGGTGTTGCAGCGGAATGCGCCACTGCCAGCCCGACGCATGGGCAATGGAGCGGGTGTAGGGCACGGCTTCACCAACCGATTCGGTCTGTGCCGCGACGGCACTGTCGTTGAACAACCAGTGCGACCAGTCCTGGTACGGCACCTTCAGCGTCTCGCCAATCAACAGCCCACGAAAGCCCGTGCAGTCGATGAACAGATCGCCTTCAATGTCGGCACCCGAGTCCAGCTTGATGGACCGGATGTGGCCACTGTCCGCGTCGGCTTTCACCTGGACAATCTTGCCCTCCACACGCTGCACACCAAAACCTTCGCTGAACTTGCGCAGAAACTTGGCGTACAGCGTCGCGTCCAGATGAAACGCATAGTTCATGCCGGTGCGTGGCAGGTGTGCAAACCGACCGGCCAATGCTGCCTTCAGCTCCAGGCAATAGTCTCCGTAGTCGCCCGCCAGATTGCGCTCGCGGCCTTTGTGCCAAAAGTGCTGAAAGCCTGCTGTCCAATGGTCCGTACCGGTGGTGCCAAAGGAGTGCACGTAATTTTCATTGACGTTGCGCCAGTTCTCAAAACCAATGCCCAGCTTGAAGGTGGCCTGTGTGGCGGCCATGAATTCTTGTTCGTTGATTTCCAGCAGTTCGTGGAAGGTCAGCAGTGTGGGGATGGTGGCCTCCCCCACGCCCACCGTACCAATTTCATCGGACTCCACCAGCTTAATATCCAGCGACTTGCCCAGTGTTTTGGACATCAGCGCCGCGACCATCCATCCGGCCGTGCCGCCACCTGCAATCACAATGCGCTGGATGGGTTTGGCATCCCTGTCGGTGTGGCCTTGTTCGTTCAATTTCGGTCTCCTGTCAACGGTTCAGTTTTTTGAGTAGATGCGCCCGCAGCATACGTGTCGTGTTGGCCTCCATGGCCCCCAGAATGCCCTTGGCATGTGGCGGGATGTGTGCAGTAGATTCGCTATCAGCTTTGAACACATAGTGGTCAAAGAGCCCGGCCCAGGCCTTGCGTTGCTCGGGAGGCAAATCGCGCACACACATGATGGCCAGGATCAATGCATTCATGGCGGGATCCATATAGGCCGGTGTCTGCTTCCACCAGTAGTTCACCAGCACATTGAAGTCATCCAATGCCTCGATGTGGTGCCACCACATGCTGGGGATGAAGATGGCATCACCCGGCTCCAGCTCTGCAACCTGCGCACTCTGCAGGGCCTGTGCGAACCGGGGGAACTTCTCCAGGTCAGGGTTGACAAAATCGACCAAGCTCACAGGCTGGCCCGCCGGTGTCAGATCCAGGGGACCGACATACAGATTTTCCAGTTGCTCGGGAGGCAGCAGCGTAAAACGTCTACGCCCTGCCACCACACACGCCAGGTTGTCGGGTGCATCGTAATGGGCGGCAATACGTGTGCGGTTGCCGATCCAGATACTGGCCAGCGCATCGCGGTCACCCAGAGGCACATCGTTCTCGGAGCGGAATCCTGGCAGGCAGCTGTCCAGCGTGGCGGACCCTACGTAGATGCCAGGTGCCGGCGCCTCCACAGCAGAGTGATCAAGATCGTCCAACACGTCATCGAGCTTGCGCCGCACGGTGCGAAAGTTGAAACCCGTCAGATCGTCGTTGTAAAAAAATCGACCTTCATATTGCGGTTCTCCCATAAACGCCTCAACCTCGGCCCCATGGTAGAAGCCGCGCAGGTACTGCGCTGCCGCCTGTCCGGAGCGCCGTGCGGCCTGCACCATGGGCCATTGCGCCACCAGGCCCTTCAGGACCAGCGGTTGGGTGGAGCGCAGCACCGCATCCGGCAGCGCCTGTAGGTCCAGGCCGGTCAGCGTGCGCATCGGTTTAGCGGCTGGCAGCAACATGGGCCCGGCGTTTGCGTTCGGCCAGCGCGCGCAGGTTCGACAAGGATGCAATCACCATATAAATCGGCTGCAGGAACCCCGCCCGGCTCAGCTGCTCCAGCGCTGCACCATCCAGCGCCTGCAGCCGCTCTTCGTTGATCGTGTAACAACCGGCCAGCCGGTGCTGGGTTCCATCCGGCAACTCAACATCAAATACAAACGACTCCAGCAAATTGAATTCCTGCAGCGCCGCGCCGAACGCCGGCGCCTGCTCCAGACCATCATGGATGGCGCGCAACATGGAGCTCACCTGCTCCAGGTAATCCGTATTGCCACCGTACTCCAGAAACGCCGGCTCACCTTCGGTTCGGCTGACTTTTGGACTGTCCAGATCGACATGCAACAGCATTTCGCCCTTGACGTTGCCGATCAGAAAGGGTTGGCGTGCCAGTGTCAGCGGCACATAGGCGGCATCCCAACCGCCTGCTTCCAGGAAAAGGTTTTCACCTTCCTGAAAACCCAACAGCGCAGCCGAGTGAAACCCGGTGCCGTCCTCCGACTTAAAAAACACGATGGGGTAATGCGCCTGCAGGTTGCGGAACTCATGCGGAAACGACAAAGCGGTCATCACGTTGTCACCGTACCGGGCGCTGCGCGTGGTGATGATGCGCAGGTCCTTGTGGTCAACGTTATTGAGCAGAACAGGAAGGGACATGGTTTGTTTGCGCCGCTGATTCCCAGCGGCTTGTGTAGTGCGATCCAATTGTCAGGCCACTGCAGCCCATGCTGCAATGGCCTGGCACGGTCACAGCTTGTAACGCAGTCCAAACATATAACGCGGCCCGGTTTGGGTCACATAGTTCACCTGGGACTGCGAACGTCCGTGCAGGCGCTGGATGCCGTCGTTCAGATTGATGGCCTCGAACTGCAGTGACAAGTTTTTGTTCCACTTGTAGGAGACATTCATGTCCAGCTGCCCATAGGCTTCGGTGTACAGCGGATTGGCCCCAGACCCATCATTGAGTCCCGACAGAAACTCACCGCGCCAGTTGTAGGCAGCACGCACCGACCATTTGTCGTTCTCGTAGAAACCCACCAAGTTGGCAGAGTCGCTGACACCCAGCAGCGCAAACTGCTCAGTCGTCTGGCTGTTGTCAAACTTCAGGCCCGATCCCACCTTGGTGTAGTTGCTGGAGACGCCAAACCCGCTGTTGCCAAACATGTGCTGCACATTCAGCTCCCAGCCGGTCAAGGTGTCGGACTTCTGATTGGAAGGTGTATTGATCAGGAAGGTCGCAATCGGATCGCCTGCCTGGCCTGCAATCGTTCCGGTCTGGTTGCCATTGGCATCGTCTGGCCCGCGCACCACGCCCTGCTGACCATTCTTGTTCTTGAAGATGTAGTTGCGGATGCAGGTGATGTCCGTAGCGCCGCAGCCCTTTGCAACTGCCTCGTTCCAGAACAGGCCATTGGCTGGTGTGCGCAAATTGAACGGAGTGGCCGTGACCTGCGCATTGCCGATGTAGTTCTCGATGGCCTTGCGGAAGTAGCCGATGGAAGCGAAGCTGCCTTTGGCGTAGTACCACTCCAGAGACAGGTCGATGTTCTTCGACTTCAGTGGCTTCAGGTCCGGATTGCCCTGGCCACCTGTTCCGCCATAAACACGGGCCAAGCCATCCAGCGTCTGCCCACCCTGGATGTCACCCCAACCAGGACGGCCGATGGTTTCACCATAACTGGCGCGGAACTTGAGGTCCTTGGACAGGTCCACGTCATAGTCCAGGCTGGGCAGCAGGTAGCTGTAGCTGCCCTCCAGCGTGGTAAAGCCTGGCGCACCGAACTGTACGGTGTATTCGTTGTTGCTGCCCCAGACGATGCCGGTTGCCGTGGGCACCAGGGCGGAGGACACAACATCCGTTTTTTCGTACCGCACACCAATAGCGGATCGCATGGGCAGCGCCGTATCCCAGTCCTTGTTGTACTGGATGTAGCCGCTCATCGATTTCTCGGTAACACGACGGTCCGTCGTGAACTCGGTTGGCGCCTGGTACCAGTCGGGGCGACCGGACTGCGCAATAGCCTGCTGGCGCAAAGCGGTGAAATCTCCAAACAGTATCTGGTTGAACAGGGCCGGGTTGTCACTGCCGCTGATCTTGGAGAAATACTGGCGCAAGGTATCCCGGCGCCACGAGCCGTCGGCGTAGTTGGCCGGTGCACCCTGCCCGCCCCACGACCCGTTGTCCACGTTGGCATAGGCCGAGCGGTTGTCGACGCGGGTGCTGGAGAGGCCAAAGTTCAGGCCAGAATCTTCGTCAATCTTGAAAGCGCCCTTGACCTGCGTCTGGTCCACCTTGGAGAGCATGTAACTGTTGCGGAACGAGGAGCCCGTGACCATCATTTTGGATGGGTCCACATCACCACCCGAGATGCTGATGACCGGAAAATCCCGGCTGAAATCGATGGTGTTACCCGTGCGGGTGAACTGCGCACCGCCCAGCACTGCGCTGGACCCGTAAGGGCTGTCTGCGCCCGATTCGGCCGACGAGCGGTGGGTGTCGAACTCCAGCTTCAGGCGGTCCGAGACTTTCCACTCCACATTCACGCCGGTCGACTTGTTTTCGTTTTTGGTCGCGAACTCGGCCGCACCCATGGCGATATCGCCGGCGTTGGCATAGGTCTCGGTGTAGATCAGCGGCCCAGCTACGGGGCCTGGGGTCCAGGTAGCCCTGGTCACGTCACCGCCAAAGTTCTGCCACACACCCAGGTCGTTGCGTTTGCTTTGAACCTTGTTGCGGGAATAGGTGTAGTCCACTGTGGCTTTGACGTCGGTAACGGGTACAAACTGCAGCGTCAGCTGGCCGTTGTCACGTTGGCGCTGCACACCGGTCATGGAGTAGTTGGGGTTCTGCGGCGTGGAATACAAATTGACGTCAGAGCCAGGCCGGTTGGCGTTGGAGACCGAACCCCAGTCGTTGCTGCCCGCGTTGATCGCCCGCCAGCCGTTGGGCACGCCTGCCTGGTTGTAACCCAGGCTACGCTCCTGGTGACTGGCGCTGATGGCGATACCGAACTTGCCATCCGCAAATGTGTCGCTGTAGATGCCCGAAATCTCGGGCGTGAGATTCTTGCCCTGCAGGTGGCTGGGCAGGTTGCTGTTGGACGTGTCCAGCACCTCCTTGAAACCAATGCTGGCAACCGAAGGACTGCCCAGGGGCCGTGCCGTCTTGATGTTGATCGTGGCGCCAATGCCACCCGCTGGTGTGCTGGAACGGCTGGTCTTGTAGACCTCAATGCCCGAGATGGATTCAGACGCCAGGTTCGCAAAATCGAATGCGCGGGAGTTGGAGGCTGCCGTATCCAGCAAGGTGGAGGCTGGCATCTGGCGGCCATTGAGCAGCACCATGTTGAAGTCGGGGCCCACACCACGCACCGTCACCTTGGAGCCCTCACCGATCGAGCGGTCGATGGACACACCGCTGATGCGCTGCAGGGATTCCGCCAGATTGGTATCCGGAAACTTGCCAATCTCTTCGGCGTTGATGCCGTCCACCACACCCTGGCCGTCGCGCTTGAGGTCCATCGCCGAACTCAGGCTGGCACGAATGCCGGTCACGGTCACGGCCTGCAGTGCGCCCGAATCGGTCGCTGCCTGCGGCGCTACTGTGGCCTGTTGGGCATAGGCGCCGCCAGACTCGGCCACGAGCAATGCGCAGGCCGCAGCAAGCGTTCCCAGGCGGAACAGAGGACGCCCATTGCGCATGCGCAGCGGCGAGGGTGATTTATTCATTCAATGTCTCCAGATTTTTATGGATGAAGCGAGCGGATACGGTCAACAGCTAAATCGTCAGCCCCTTCCGTATTTTTACTTTTGGGACCGATCTTTGAAAGCGCTTTCATGATCGTTGAAATCGCTTTCAAGTGTCAACTTGGGGCTAACCCTATATCTGCGCCGCGTCGCTCTAAAGAACGGGATGTGTGTTGCTTTTGCCTGACAGGCGTGCGGCGGATTCCCGCGCGATCAGCCTGGGCAGCGGAACGGTGGCAGTGGGTCGAGTACCGGCCAGCAACTGCAGCATGGCCTGTGCCGACAGCCGCCCCTGCTCGTAAGACGATTGGTGGATCGTGCTCAGTGGTGGCACGGCATAGGGGGATGTGGGCAGGTCATCAAAGCCCACGATGGAGACGTCTTGCGGAACCCGCACGCCTTTGCGGTGCAGCCCCAGCACGGCGCCAGACGCCATCTGGTCATTGGCCGCAAAGATGGCCGTGAACGACTGCCCGCCTGCCATCAAGTGCTCCACGGCGCGCAGGCCGCTGCCCTCGTTGTAGTCCCCTTCGACCACCAGCGCCGGGTCGAACGGTATGCCAGCCTTGTCCAAGGCGGCACGGTATCCGCGCATACGCTCGTTCGAATCAGGGTGCTCCGGGTCGCCGGTGATCAGCGCAATGCGGCGGTGCCCCAGCTCGATCAGATGCTCGGTGGCCATTTGCCCCCCCGCGAAGTTGTCGAAATCCAGCGAGAACAGGCCGGGCCCTTTCAGGGTGCGGCCCGTGACCACAACCGGCAGGTGCTTGGCGCAGGCCTTCAGGGCCTGGTCTGACAAACGACCGGTCAGCACGATGATGCCGTCCACCCGGCGTGAGCGCAGCACATCGATACAGCGTGCCTCAGTTGCCGCGTCCCAGTGTGCGCTGACAAACAACGGGTTGTAGCCCGCCGGGTTCAGCTCTTCCTCAATGCCGCGCAACGAGGTGCCGTAGAACGGGCTGTCAATGGTTTGCGTGATGACACCTATGCTGTAGGTGCGTCCACCGGCCAGGCCACGGGCCACCGGGTTGGGCACATAACCCAGCTTGGCAATGGCGTCCTTGACGGCCTCTTGTTTAACCTCACTGACAACGGCCGTGCCGTTGAGGATGCGAGAGATGGTGCTGGCGGACACGCCTGCCAACTGCGCCACCATTTCGATGGTGACCGGGCCTGTGGGGCGAGTGGTTGTGGTCTTGGCGCTGCTCTTGGGCGGTGTTGGTTTGCTCATCAGACAAGTTTAGTGCCAACGGCAGAAACCGCTTTCACAAAAATAAACTTGCCCCTGCCTACTGTGGGCTAGGTTGTGGATAACAGTGTTCACAAGCCCGCAAAGCCGCGCCCGGCTTGGCTTTGCAGACCGTGCCTTGTTTTTAGGCAGTGCTGCAATGCATGGATGTTCGACGATGCAAGTGTGTTAAGGGGAAATCCTTGCGCGCATCAATAGGCCACCGCCTGCCCATCCTTGCGCGGGTCCGAACCGGCGATGTAGCTGTCGCCATTTTTCAGGATGAGCTGCGCACCGCCAAACGCAAACACGCCGTTACCGCCCTCCACCTGCACGGCATGGCCGCGCTGCGCCAGCGCTTGCACAACATCGCGGTCAAAGGCCGGCTCCACCACCACACCACGCCCGCCTGTGACACGCCAGCGTGGTGCATCTGCCGCGGCCTGCGGGTTCTGGCCGTAACGCAACACACGCAGGGCCATTTGCAAATGGCCTTGTGACTGCATGGGGCCTCCCATCACACCAAAGGCCATCTGCGGTGTGCCGTCGGCATGCATCGCAAAGGCGGGGATGATGGTGTGGGACGGGCGTTTGCCCGGACCGACTTCATTGGCGTGGCCCGGCTCCAGCGAGAACCCGTTGCCCCGGTTCTGCAGGCTGATGCCAGTGCCCGGCACCACCACGCCCGAGCCAAAACCCATGTAGTTGGACTGGATGAAAGAGACCATCATGCCCCCGGCATCTGCCGCGGCCACATACACCGTGCCACCCGGCTTGGGTGCGCCGTAACCGGGGTCACCCGCCTGCTGCAAATCAATCATGCGCGCCCGCTCGGCAAGGTAGCCAGGGTCCAGCAAGGCACCGGGCGCCACACGCATGGCGGCAGGGTCGGCGTTGTAGTGGTGCAGGTCGGCCAGCGCCAGCTTCATGGCCTCAATGGCGCAGTGCACGGTATCCACATGGTCCACTGGCTGCTGGCCAATCCCTAGGGCCTCCAGCATGCCCATGGCCATCAGTGCGGCAATGCCCTGGCCGTTGGGCGGTATCTCGTGCACCACAGAACCGGCAAAGGGCTGGGCCAGCGTGCCACACCAGTCGACGCTGTGGCTGGCCAGGTCTTCCTCCGTCATCACGCCGCCACACGCGCTGGCATGTGTGGCCATGGCCTGCGCCAGCGGCCCGCGGTAAAAGGCCTCGCCGTGGGTGTCGGCAATCGCCTCCAGCGTGCGCGCATGGGCTTCGCTGCGGAACATCTCACTGGCGCGGGGTGCGCGTCCGTGGGGCATAAAACATTCGGCAAAGCCGGGTTGATCGCCCAGCCGAGCTGCGCCCAGCGCCCACAGGCGGGCAATGGTGGGTGACACCGGAAAACCGTGGCGCGCATAGGCAATGGCGGGTGCGGCCAGATCGGCAAAGGGCAGCCGACCAAAGCGACGCGACAGGGTGGACCAGGCCGATACGGCGCCGGGCACCGTTACCGTGTCCCAGCCCTTGTCCGGCATGGCGGTGTGGCCCTTGAACCGATCTGCGTTCCACGCCACGGGTGCGCGGCCCGAGGCGTTAAGCCCATGCAGCGCCTTGCCGTCCCACACGATGGCAAAGGCATCACTGCCCAGGCCACAGCCCGTGGGCTCCACCACGGTCAATGCCATGGCCGCGGCCAGAGCGGCGTCCACCGCGTTGCCACCGGCCTGCAGCATGCGCAGACCAGCCTGGGCGGCCAGGGGTTGAGAGGTGCTGACCACGTTGCGTCCCATGACGGCAGAGCGGGCAGATGCGTAGGGGTTGTTCCAGTCGAGGTTCATGGTCCGATGATCACACAGGTCCGGTCGTTATGATGAACCACAAACTTACAACACAGGAGACAGCCGTGGCCCCCATGCGTTTTAACCGAAGGATTGTTGTTGCTGCCAGCGCGGCGGCCCTTTGCGCCCTCACCGGTCTTGGCGCCCATGCGCAGGGCGCCTGGCCCAACAAGCCAGTGCGCATCGTTGTACCCTTTGCCCCCGGCGGCACCACCGATATTCTGGCCCGCGCCGTGGCACCCGAGTTGTCCCGGGTGTTCGGTCAGCAGTTTGTCGTGGAAAACAAGGCCGGTGCCGGCGGCAACCTGGGAGCGGAGGCCGTGGCCAAGTCCGCGCCCGATGGCTACACCCTGCTGATGGGCACCGTGGGCACCCACGGCATCAACCGCGCGCTGTACCCCAAGCTGGCCTACGACCCCATCAAGGACTTTGCGCCGGTGACTCTGGTTGCCAGCGTGCCCAATGTGATGGTGGTCAATGCCGAGCTGGCCAAGGCCAACAACATCAACACGGTGCAGGACTTTGTCAAACTGGCCAAATCCCGCCCGGGCAAGCTCAACATGGCGTCCAGCGGCAACGGCACCTCCATCCACCTGGCTGGCGAGTTGTTCAAGAGCCAGACCGGTACCTTCATGACCCACATTCCCTACCGCGGCTCAGGCCCTGCATTGCTGGACCTGGTCGGTGGCCAGGTCGATGTGATGTTTGACAACCTGCCTTCCGCCATGCAGCTCATCAAGGGCGGCAAGATCAAGGCGCTGGCACTGACCAGCAGCACCCGTTCAGCCGCCCTGCCCGATGCCCCCACCATTGAAGAAGCGGCCGGGCTGAAGGGTTTTGAGGCCACCAGCTGGTTTGGCCTGCTGGCCCCGGCCGGCACGCCGCCCGACGTTGTGAACCGCATCCAGCAGGAAGTGACGCGTGCGCTGGCCAGCCCCGCAATCAACGAAAAAATGGTGGCCCAGGGTGCCATACCCAGTGGCAACACGCCGGCACAGTTTGCCGCGCTGATCGACAGCGAACACAAGAAGTGGGCGCAGGTGGTCAAGGTGTCGGGCGCGCGGGTGGATTAACCACGTGCGTTGGCGCACGGAGCAAATACCCCCTTGCCCCCTACAGTGGCTGTCAGCAAGTCTGGCCATCCCACCCCGGTCTGTTCAGTGTGGGCATGGGCTTGCGACCAAGGGGAAATCGCATGAACGTCACGCTAGACCAACCGCGCCGCGCCGCGGCATTGCCTATCCCAGCGCTGCAACAAGCGTTGTGGCGCGAGTACCCGGATCTTGTGCTGCGGCCCACCGTTGCGGCACCCTGCTCCGCCGGGTCGGATACGGCCCGCCTGGTCAGCCTGATGGTGGGCCGTCGCAAGGTGCGGCAGGGTGAAGCGCTGTACCGCGAACGTGACCCCTTTCGATACCTGTATGCGGTGCAAAGCGGGTCGTTCAAATCAACGCTGGCACTGGCCAATGGCTGTGAGCAGGTGAACAACTTTCACATGGCCGGCGAGCTGCTGGGCCTGGACGGTGTGGCCGAAAGCTGCCACGCCAGCAGCGCCACAGCGCTGGAAGACTCCGAAATCTCCACCCTCTCCTACACCCACCTCAGCGAACTCTGTGCCATGACCGCCGACATACAGGCCTGCGTGATGCGCCTGATCAGCCGTGAAATCGTGCGTGGCAATGGCCAGGTGCTGCTGCTGGGCAGCCTGAACTCGGCCCAACGCCTGGCTGCCTTTTTGCTGAACCAGTCTCAGCGGCTCAGTGCGCGGGGTTACTCTGCCGTGGAGTTCCACCTGAAGATGACGCGCGGAGAAATTGGCAGTTACCTGGGCATGACACTGGAGACGGTCAGTCGCACCTTTACCGAACTGCAACAGCAACGCCTGCTCGCGGTAGAGCGGCGCCACATCGTCATCACCAGCCTGGATGGCCTGGCACGGGTCTAGCGTTACACACTATCGTTTTGATAGCAATACAGTAATATTACACGGGGGCTACAGCCCTATTTTGCTTATAGCTCCTCCGCCAGCTGCGGCTATCGGCACAATGCAGAGCACGGGATCTCTCCCGCTACTGTGGCTTTTTTGCGCCCCTAGGGTTAGCCCTATGTGCCAATATTAAATATTAATTAACAATTAATTAATTCAAGAACAACGGTGTTCTCTGAATTTAAACCCGCTCGTGGCCTAGACGCCAGATGAGCACACAAGGAGACGACATGTTGAAAGTTTCACGTATGCGCCTGACGGGCCTGACGCTGGCCGTGTTGGCCATGGCGGCTGGCACCGCGGTGCAAGCCGGTGAAGTGGAAGTGCTGCACTACTGGACCTCGGGTGGCGAAGCCAAATCGGTGGCCGAACTGAAGAAGATCATGCAGGCCAAGGGCCATGTGTGGAAAGATTTTGCGGTGGCTGGTGGTGGTGGTGACAACGCAGCCACATTGCTCAAGAGCCGTGTGGTATCGGGCAACCCCCCTTCTGCTGGCCAGATCAAGGGCCCCGCCATTCAAGAGTGGGCATCTGAGGGCGTGCTGGCCAATCTGGACAGCGTGGCCAAGGCTGAGAAGTGGGACAGCCTTCTGCCCAAGGTCGTCGCTGATGTCATGAAGTACAAGGGCAACTTTGTCGCCGTGCCAGTCAACGTGCACCGCGTGAACTGGATCTGGGCCAACCCCGAAGTGCTGAAGAAGGCTGGCGTAGCTGGCATGCCAAAAACCTATGACGAGTTCTTTGCCGCTGCCGACAAGATCAAAAAGGCTGGCTTCATCGCCGTGGCCCACGGTGGGCAGAACTGGCAAGACTTCACCACGTTCGAGTCCGTCGCTTTGGGCGTGGGCGGCGTCAAGTTCTACCACGATGCCATGGTCAGCCTGGACGCAAAAGCCATCAGCAGCGACACCATGACCAAGACGCTGGAAGCCTTCCGCAAGATCAAGGGGTACACAGATCCCGCATCACCGGGACGCGACTGGAATTTGGCCACATCGTTGGTCATGAAGGGCGAAGCCGCATTCCAGTTCATGGGTGACTGGGCCAAGGGCGAATTCATGGCCGCAGGCAAGGTGCCGGGCAAAGACTTTTTGTGCGCTGCTGCACCCGGCACGGCCAACGCCTTCACCTTCAACGTGGATTCGTTTGCGATGTTCAAGCTAAAAGCTGCCGATGCACAAAAGGCCCAGGGCGACCTCGCTGCCGCCATCATGGGACCCGAGTTCCAGGAAGTTTTCAACCTGAACAAGGGCTCCATCCCCGTGCGTTTGAGCATGAAGCTGGACAAGTTTGACGACTGCGCCAAGCTCTCCAGCAAAGACTTTGTGGACACCGCCAAGAGCGGCGGCCTGCAACCCTCCATTGCCCATGGCATGGCCGTAAAGCCAGCCGCCGAAGGTGCGATCAAGGACGTGGTCAGCCAGTTCTGGAACGACGACAAGATCTCGGTCGCCGAGGCGCAAAAGCGCCTGGTAGCCGCAGCCGCTACCAAGTAAGACAACCCACCCGGCAGACAACTCTGAGAGACGGCGCAGGCCGTCTCCTGGGAATGCCTTTATCCAAAATTTAACAACCACCCATCATGAAACATACTTTTTCCATCAGCGCCATCGCAATGGCCGCAGCTCTTTGCGCCAGCAGCGTACAAGCGGACGACGGCACGTTTGAATTCCACGGTTACTCCCGTGGCGGCCCGGTGTTCAGCACCTCGGACGGCGTCAAGGGCCGCTTCCAGCTCGGCGGCGACATGCAAGGCTACCGCCTGGGCAATGAAGGCGACAACGGCATCGAGATCGACCTGATCAAGACCTTCAAGACAGCCGGCGCCAACTACAAGGTGCAGTACATGCCCGCCAAGTGGAACAGCGGCAATGTGGGCACCGAACAGGCTTTTGTCGAAGTCAGCGGCCTGAGCTTTGCACCCGAGGCCAAATTCTGGGTTGGCCAGCGCCGCCTGCGTCTGCAGGACATCCACATCCTGGACTACATCCTGCTGAACTACGGTGACAACCAGGGCGCCGGCGTGACCGACATCCCGATTGGCGGTGCCAAGCTGGGCCTGGGCCTGTTCACTGCCGACAAGTTCGACCAGGCATCGGTCAAGGGAGTGGAAGCCACACGTTTTAATGCCGACATCTCCGACATTGCCACCAACCCCGGCGGCAAGCTGCGCGTGCTGATGACCGCCGTCAACGGCTCGGGCCTGGCCCACACCAGCAATGGCGCCGGCATCTCCCTGGTGCACAACCAGTCCGACTTTCTGGTCAAGGGTTTGAACAATGCCTTGTTCCTGCAAACGTCCAACGGCCACGCCCGCATCGACGGCGAGTTTGAAGGCATTGACGGCGTATCGGCAGGCAAGACATCCACACGTATTGCCGATTCGTTGAGCTGGCAAATGGGTGCCTTCGGTGGCCAAACCGTGTTGTCCTACCAGACCAACAAGGACGACAAGACCGGCGTGGAAACCAAGGACACCTCCATCGGCGGCCGTATCTCCTACGCGTTCTCCAAGAACTTCAAGCTGCTGGTGGATGCTGCAACCACCACCCGCTCTGGCAACGGCCCGGACCAGCGTCTGGACAAACTGACGATTGCACCCACGCTGTCGGTCGGACCTGACTTCTACAGCCGCCCGGAATTGCGTTTGTATGTAACCATGTCCAACTGGAACGATGCCGCAGGGGCGGCCAATGCCAGCAGCTTCGGTGCCGGTGGCAAGACGTCGCGCACGGTAGCGGGCGTGCAGTACGAGATCTGGTGGTAAATCTAGAACTGATTTAGGTTTTCTCGGGGGTTAGGCGTTTATACGGCGGTCTCGCGACCGCCGTTTTTTTGATTGCTATGAAAAACACTTTTGAAGCCTGGTTACCCCGCATTGTGGTGGCACCGGCATTCGTTTTAGGCTTTGCCTTCATCTACGGACTGATGGTCTGGAATGGCGTGTTGTCGGTTACCGCATCACGCATGCTGCCCAACTACGAAGAGTTCGTGGGCCTGGAGCAATACATCAAGTTATGGGAGTCCGACCGCTGGTGGGTCGCGCTCAAGAATTTAGGCATTTTCAGCACGCTGTATGTTGGTGGCTCCATCGCCATTGGCCTGCTGTTGGCCGTGCTACTGGACCAAAAGGTGCGCGCAGAAGGCGCCATCCGCACGATTTACCTGTACCCCATGGCGCTGTCTTTCATTGTGACGGGCACCGCATGGAAGTGGATGCTGAACCCCAGTTTGGGTTTGGAAAAGTTGATGCATGACCTGGGCTGGGCCAGCTTTACCTTCGACTGGCTGGTACGCGGCGACACTGCTATTTACTGCGTGGTGATTGCAGGTATCTGGCAGTCCGCCGGTTTTGCCATGGCCCTGTTTTTGGCTGGCCTGCGTGGCATAGACGACGCCATCATCAAAGCCGCACAGCTGGACGGTGCATCCCTGCCCCGCATCTACTGGCGCATCATTTTGCCGGTGCTGCGGCCAGTAGTCTTCTCCACCATCATGGTGCTGTCGCACCTGTCCATCAAGAGTTATGACCTGGTCATGGCACTCACCGCTGGTGGGCCGGGCTACGCCACCGACGTGCCTGCCACCTTTATGTATGTGATGAGCTTTACCCGTGGCCAGATTGGCCTGGGCGCGGCCAGCGCCACGATGATGCTGGCGGCTGTGGCGGCCATTGTGGTGCCGTATTTGTATTCGGAGTTGCGGAGCAAACCTCATGAACACTAGGAACATGTCCCTATCTCGCGTGGCGGTGTATGCCGTGCTGCTGGTGGCTGCCTTCTTCTTCCTGGCGCCTCTTTACGTCATGGTGGCCACATCGTTGAAGGATGCCGAACAGATCCGCAATGGCAACTTGCTGAGCCTGCCAAATTCGATCAACTTCTCCGCGTGGAGCCTGGCGTGGTCGGGCGCCTGCACGGGTACCGACTGCCGTGGCCTGCAACCATTCTTCATCAACTCGGTGATGATGGCAGTGCCTGCCGTGCTGATATCCACCGCCTGGGGCGCGCTGAATGGTTATGTGCTGAGCCTGTGGCGGTTCAAAGGCAGCGACGCCTTGTTTGGCTTCATGCTGTTTGGCGTCTTCATGCCTTTCCAGGTGGTGCTACTGCCCATGAGCCAGGTATTGGGTTGGCTGGGCATCTCCAGTTCGGTCGGCGGTCTGATCCTGGTGCACTGCCTGGCGGGCCTGGCCAGCACCACGCTGTTCTTTCGCAACTACTACACGGCTATTCCCAAAGAGCTGGTCAATGCAGCGCGTATGGACGGTGCGGGTTTCTGGACCATCTTCTGGCGCCTGATTGTGCCCATGTCGACACCCATCGTCATGGTCACGCTGATCTGGCAGTTCACCGCCATCTGGAACGACTTCTTGTTTGGCGTGGCCTTCAGCGGTGCAGACAGCAAACCCATCACCGTGGGCCTGAACAACATGGCCAACACCACCAGCAGCGTCAAAAGTTACAACGTGGACATGGCCGCCGCCCTGATTGCCGGCCTGCCCACCATGCTGGTCTACATCCTGGCCGGTCAGTACTTCGTCAAAGGACTCACAGCTGGTGCTGTGAAGGGCTAACCGTGCAGCAGTCTCAACCCATTTCATCGCATCAAACCAACATGGCAGCTTCTCTTCAAATTTCGGGCGTTCGCAAAGCCTTTGGCAAAGGCAACAAGGCAGTGGAGGTGCTGCAACGCATTGACATCGACGTTCAACCCGGCGAGTTTTTGATACTGGTCGGACCCAGCGGCTGTGGCAAGTCCACCCTGCTCAACATCATTGCCGGGCTGGAAGAACCCACCGAAGGCGAGGTGCGCATTGCAGGTAAAGACGTCGTCGGCGTACCCCCGGCCCAGCGCGACATTGCCATGGTGTTCCAAAGCTACGCGCTGTACCCCACCATGAGCGTGTACGACAACATTGGCTTCGCACTGGAGATGCGCAAAGTGCCCAAGGCCGAGCGCGACCAGCGCATCCGCCAGGTAGCTGCCATGCTGCAGATCGAGCCCCTGCTGGACCGCCGCCCGGCGCAGCTCTCCGGTGGCCAGCGCCAGCGCGTCGCCATGGGCCGCGCATTGGCGCGCCAGCCGCAAATCTTCTTGTTCGACGAACCCTTGAGCAACCTGGACGCCAAACTGCGGGTCGAGATGCGCGCTGAGATCAAACGCCTGCACCAGTTGAGCGGCATCACCAGTGTGTACGTGACCCACGACCAGATTGAGGCCATGACGTTGGGCTCGCGCATCGCGGTCATGAAAGGCGGCGTGCTACAGCAACTGGGCACCCCGGATGAAATCTACAACCGACCGGCCAACACCTACGTGGCCAGCTTCATTGGCTCTCCCACCATGAACCTGGTGCCCGGGCACAACATCACAACACAGGGCGTGGATGGTTTCCAGATCGCCTATACCCAGTTGCCAATCACTGCTCCCAAGAATGGAGAGGTCTTGATGGGCGTGCGGCCCGAGCACATTGCCCTGGATGACGCAGCGCCCTGGCGCGGTGAAGTCAGCGTGGTGGAGCCTACCGGCGCGGATACCTATGTGGTGGTGAAGACCGGCGTGGGTGATGTGACGGTGCGGGTGTCGGCACAGGCCAAGGTGAAGGCCGGTGACAGCGTGGGCTTGGCTGTAGCAGCAGACCATGTGAACTGGTTTGATACCAACACCAGCGTGCGTATTTGAGCGCGTTTGCAGGACAAATCGGTTGTGTCAGGCATAGGCAATGACAGACAAAACTCTGCCACGCCATAGTGGCCGTTGCCTGCGCTACGCCCTGCTGAGTCTGGCGGCGTTGACAAGCACAGTCGGCCATGCAGGCGAGGTGGAGGTCTTGCACTACTGGACCTCTGGCGGCGAGGCCAAATCGCTGGCCGAGCTCAAGGGCATGATGACCAACCGCGGGCACAGCTGGAAAGACTTTACGGTGACCGGTGGCGGAGGTCAAAACGCCATGGCCGTGCTCAAACAGCGCGTGCTGGGCGGCTCTGCACCGGCCGCTGCCCTGATCAAGGGGCCGACCATACAGGAGTGGGCGGAGCTGAACGTGCTGACCAATCTGGACGCCATGGCTGCGTTTGAGAAATGGGACGAACTGTTACCCAAGGTCATTGCCGACCAGATGAAACACAAAGGCCGTTATGTGGCCGTACCGGTGAACGTACACCGCGTCAACTGGTTATGGGCTAACTCTGCCGTATTACGCAAGGCGGGTGTCACCACGCTGCCATCCACCTACGAAGAGTTTTTTGCGGCGGCCGATAAAATCAAGACCGCCGGTTATATAGCCGTCGCCCACGGTGGCCAGGATTGGCAGGACTTTACGGTCTTCGAGTCTGTGGTGCTGGGCGTGGGCGGCGCGGGCTTCTATAACAGCGCGCTGGTCCAGTTGGACAAGCGCGCATTGGCGAGCGAAACCATGCGCCAGTCGCTGGATGTGTTTCGCCGTATCAAATCCTATGTAGACGACAAGGCCAGCGGGCGCGACTGGAATGTGGCAACCGACATGGTCATCAAAGGCAAGGCCGGTTTCCAGTTCATGGGGGATTGGGCCAAGGGCGAGTTTCTGGCAGCCGGACAACAACCCGGTGTGGACTTCAGTTGTTCTGCCGCACCGGGCACCGACAAGACCTACACCTTCAACGTGGACTCCTTCGCCATGTTCCAGCTCAAGGCTTGGGAGGCGCAAAAGGCCCAGGGCTATCTGGCCTACCTGCTGATGGGCCAGGACTTTCAGGAGAAATTCAACCTGCGCAAAGGCTCCATCCCGGCACGCCTGCACATGGACATGGAAAAGTTCGATGCCTGCGCCAAGGCGTCCAGCAAAGACTTCGTCGCAGCGTCCAAGGCCGCGACCCTGGTGCCATCGGTTGCCCATGGCATGGCAGTTTCAACTGCAGCACAGGGCGCTTTGCGCGCGGTCGTCAGCGAGTTTTGGAACAACGACCAGACTACTGTGAGCGATACCATGGCCAAACTGGTATTGGCCACCGGAACCAGGCCGCGATAGATCAGGATACGCTTGCGAGCGCGTAATAGTCCATGGCATCCGCCATGTCATAGAAACCTTCAACGACATCCTTTGGGCAATGCCCCTTTGGTTTACCAAGCCCCTGCATCAAGCGCGTACTCAACCGGGGCGGCGCAATCTCCTAGAGAATTCGGAGTGGCTGCGTCAGTCGGCAGGTTTCTCATTTAAGTTGATCGGACCAAACAGAGTGTAGAGTGAACTGTGGGTGGGTGGACGCCAATTCTGCAACCACTGCATCGCAGGCTTGATGATCGGGACCACGCTGTTCCACAGCTTGACGGCAGGCTCGTCATAGTGGTGAAAGTCCACCCTCAGCCCCATGAGGTTCTGGAAGTCCTTCCGCTTGCCCTTGCCTTCTTTGATACGTCGGTTATGCGTGTACCAATGCCAGGCAAGGAGATCGGCAGCCTGCAATCCCACGTCCTCAGTCTTCGTCGCGTGACGATGCTTTCCATAGCGGAACACCTGCAGCGATTCGTCACTCAAAAGGGCGTGTGCGGTTTCCTCTGCGGCTTGAGACTGCCCGTCAGCACCAGCTTCATACACGTACTCGACCTCGCCATGGAAGCCGATCGCGTCTGCCCAATTCCTCACACCGAAGAGAACCTGTCCGCACAGGAACGTGTAGGGGGTACTCCACAGTGCGGGACGCCCGATTGTCGGAAAGACCATCTTGTTGATCGAAAGCGCGATGCCTTTCGCACCATACTTCTTGATGATCTCAATGGCTTCGATCTGAGCTGCGGTTCTCTCTTCGAGCGTCAAGTGCTTAAATACGCCAGTGCCGTGCATGCACTCGACAGCATGAAAGAACGGTAGACCGAACTTCTCCAGCATCGCCCTCCACTCAGCCTCGAAGGGCGCGACGTTCTCACTAAGGAAGATGTACCCGGCCACGACGAGGTCCGGTGACTTCTCGTCGGTGCCGCTTTCATCGAAATACGCGTATGCCTGTGCCATCAGCAGAGTATCCCTTGCGCGGTAGAAATCTTGCGGTGACATCCCTCTTTTCGGAATCGCCTGAATTGCAAGACAAACGTTCCAACCTGAAAAACGCTACATATTCAGTAGCGAATAGTGCATATTCCACGCGGGCTAGCCGCTCATTTCGCCGTCAACATCAATCCCGATACCGCACGAGCGCCCACAGCGTAGGCTTGTCCTCACTGCGCAGCCCCGTCTGCACCGTGCCCGTAAAACTCCAGCGCCGGTCGGATGATTCCCAGCCATGGGCCAGCGCCAGGCTCCAGCCGGGTGGGCTCTGCACGGTGTTGGCCTCGTCGGTGTAACGCTCGCCACGCCAGGTTGCCCGCAGCAGCGTGAAGCTACGTGCCGCGTGTCGCCAGGTGGTCTGGGCCAGGGCCACATCGCGGGCAAAGCCGGGCAGCAGGTTACCGACATAACCCGCACCAGTGTTGCGCGAATCGGTGTAGACGTAGCTGCCCAGCACGCTCCAGTGCGACCCCAGCAGGTGGTTGACGGACACAGTGGCCTGCGCCAAGTCGCCCTGGCCGAAAATCGGTGTTAACTCATAGGTGTTGAGTGTGGTTTGCGCATTGAGCACCACGGGTGCAATGGTGGCCACGTTGTCGAATAGGGCTCCCGTGTCCTGCGCAAACAGCCGCCCATTGGACGCTACCAGGTTGCTGATGCGCTGGCCCGACAGGCTGGCGCCCATAAAGGTGGTCGCACCCAGCTCCCAATCCAGTTGTATCGCGTGTTTGCGTGCGTAGCTACCCGACAACTGGTATTGGTTGTCCACCGCGATGGCACCGGTGGCCACGGGTGCCAGCGTGTGGGTGCCGGGCGCGCGCAGGCTTTCCTGGTAGGCCCAATGCAAGGCGCGGCCTGGTCCAAAGCTCAAGCTGGCGCCGAGCCGTGGCAGTAGCTTGCGACTGTGTTCTGCGCCCTCCTCATTGGGGATGAGCAGGTCTTGGCCGGTGATGGAATCGGTATACCGGTCACCTTTTTGCGCGTTGAATCGTGGCCAATAGGTTTCGACCATCCAGCTCAAGGCGCCGCTGCGCCATTCGCCAGCCACCCAGGGCATGTCGTAACGCTCGGTGTTAGTGAAGGGTGAGGAGACGTCCCGGTCCGAGATGGCGCTGCCAGAGTCGCGGTCCACGCGTTCCCAGCCAGCGCTCACACGGTGAGCGCCCCACAACACGGTATGGCGCAGGAACAGGCCTTTGTCGTCGCCCTGGTAGCTGTAGTCCTGCGGACCCCAACGTGCATCGTCGAGCACCAGGCCCGTGGTCTGCCGCCCGCTGTGCCCCTTGATCCAGGTCTGGCTGTCGGCCGACCAGCGCCACGATGCGCCGGCATCGGTACGGCGTGTGCGGCTATGCGCATCACTGGAAAAGGTGATGCCGTTGCCAAAGTTCAACCCATCCGGAAAGCGGTAGCGCAGCGTGGTGTCGCCATGCAGCAGAAAGAGCGACAGGCTGTCGTTGGGCTTGGCGCCGAGTGCCACATCCATGCCGGGCGATGACAGCCGGTATTGCGACGATGGTGGCCCCTCGCGTGGCCACATCTCCACATCGTTGGCACGTACCAGCCAGGCCACGGGCACGCTGCCCGCCGAAAAGCCGCGGTACCCTACATCAGCCGTGGCGTTGTTGCGCAGCGGGTTGCGCTCGGCGCTCAGACCAGCCGACCATTCGCTACCAGTGGACAGCAGCAGTGGTGCGCGTTTGTCACTGGCACCAAACACCGTGGGGTCGGTCAGGTAGCCCTGGAACAGCTCGGAGCGGCGGCTGAAGTCGCTCTCGTAGCGGTCGGCCAGAAAGAAGTGGCTACCCGCCCACAGCGGGTAGTAGGACGCATTGGCATAGGCCCGCGCCCAATTTTCCATGCCGAAATCACCCAGCGCCTTGCCCAGGTTGGCCGAGCCCTGGCTGTCCGACGCCAGTGGGTTCAGCGACTTGAGGTAAGGCAGCCGCACCAGCGCCTCACGCGCCGCGGCAATGGCCTGTGTGGGGTCGCCGCTGTCGTTGCGCAGCATGGCCTCGATCTGCCAGGGAAGTGGGTCGTTGGGGTCGGCCAGGCGTGCCCGGTCCAGAGAATCCAGCGCGGCGGCACGCTCGCCCAACGTGAATTCGGCCACAGCCAGCCACACTTGGGCGCGGGCGTAGCGCGGCTCGATGACCAGGGCTTTGAGCAGTTGCGTGCGTGCGGTTTGCGCATCGCCCTGCTTCAGGGCCAGCAGGCCTGCACCGGCCAGGCTCACATAGTCATCACCGGCGCGGGCCAGCGCGGCGTCAAAGCCGGTGCGCGCCTCGGCCAGTTGCAGGGCTTCGGTGGCGGCCGTGGCCTGCTCGCCGCGGTAGCTGGGGTTGTCGGGTGCCAAGGCCACGGCCTGCTCCAGCGCAGCACGGGCAGCACGCAGATCGCCCTGCTCTTGCAGCGCGCGGCCCAGTGCCCACTGCGCGGCGGCGCGTTGTGCATCAGCCTGAGCGCGCGCCAACGCTTCGCGGTACAGGGCCTGCGCGGCGTCACCCTGCCCTTGCAAACGATGCCAATCGCCATCGGCCAGCAGCAGTTCGACCGCCGTGGGCGATGCTGCGCGCGTGGTGTTGAGCCAGGTACGTGCCTCTAAGTTGTGGTCCAGCGCCAGCAGCAGATCGGCCCGGCGCGCGGCTGTGCGCGGGTCTTGTGTGCGCTGCCAGGCGCTGGCCAAGCGGGTCTGGGCGGGTTCGAGCTGCCCGTCAAAGACTTCCAGGTCGGCCAGTACCAGGTCCACCACCGCGCCACCTTCGCCGTTGGCCGACATCGCCAGCAGGCGAGTGCGTGCTGCCGGCCATTGCCCGGCGCGCAGGTCTGCACGCACGGCGGCCAGCGGTGCGGCGATGTCGGCCTGTTGAAACTCGGCCCAGCGCGTGGCATCAACCGGGTAGGCGGCCACCCACTGCACACGTTCGCGCGGGCTCACCAGCAGGCGCTTGGTGGGTGCCTTGCCCGGCTCCGCGTAGCCTTGCTCAGCCGGGCCGAGTTGCACGCTGCCATACGCGTTGGAAAGGTCTACCGATCCCGACAACACGGTGAGCGTGGTGCGCCCGGCGGCGTCCACCTCCACATCCCAATCCGTGCCCCGCACCACGGCCAGCGCGGCCGGGGTTTGCAGTTGCAGGGCTGCGGGTGATTTCTTGGTGCGCGCCCATAGGCGCCCGGCCGACAGTTCCAACAGCGTGCGCGCGGGCTGCGACTCACACAGGCGCAATTGCGCGTTGGCCGACATGCGGATCTGCGTGCGGTCTGCCAGCAGCAGTGCGGCCGACGACAGCGCCAGTGTGCGCATATCGGCGCCTGCGCCCAGTTGCTGCGCCAGTGCGGCGGGCGACCACGGATCCACGCCGGGCGCGCGGGTTTGGCCCTGTCCGGCCAGTGCCACGATCTGCGCTGCGGCGGCGTCTGGCGCCGGTGGTGTGCCCGTGCATTGCGCCCAAGCTGGGGGAACACTGAGTGCTCCGAGCGCAATACACAGCGGGGTCATGCAGAAGAGGCGGTGTGAAGACATGGGAAGGCCTTTCGTCTTAAGGGAAGTCAGGTTTTGTCTAGCGCACGTGCGCGGAAGGCAGAAACCACGCCGGGCGACTGCGAGTTGGTGGTGGAAGCAGTGGTGTTGACGCGTTCGCGTTCGGTGTCGGCCAGCGCCTGCACCCGGCCGCGTAACTGCTCGGCGTGCGCAAGCCACTGCGGCGCCCGCACACGGGCATGCGTCTGCCAGTCCGCACAGCATTGCAGCGCCAGCGCCCACGCACCCGCCTGCAAATGGCCGTACAGTGCCAGGCTGGTGGCGACCAGGGCCGCGTCGTCACACAGGGTGTACACATCGATGCCGGCACTGCGCCCCGCAAGCACCACCGCATCCAGCCACAACAAATGCGCACGCTCCGCACTGTCAGCAGGCAAAGCGTTGCATGTGGCACCGGACAACAAAATGCCCGTGCCCAAGGCCTTGTTGGCGCCTTCCAGCCGTGCGGCGGTGTTGACCGCGTCGCCCACTGCGGTATAGGTGAAGCGTTCATGCGATCCCAAATGGCCCACCGCTGCTTCGCCCGTGTGTATGCCAATGCGCAACTGCACATTTGCAAACGGCGTGCCTTGCCATGCGGCGCGCAGCGCAACCATGTCGGTCTGCATGGCCTGGGCGCAGGCCAGCGCGCGCTCGGCATGTGCCGGCTCGGGCAAGGGCGCGTTCCAGAATGCCATGACGGCGTCGCCAATGAACTTGTCCAGCGTGCCGCCGTGTATGTGCACGGTGTGGGTCATGCGCGAGAAGTAGGCATTGAGCGTCTGCGCCACGGCCTCGGGCGGCAGGTGTTCGCTGGCAGCGGTGAAGCCTGCCAGGTCAGAAAACAGCAGTGTGAGCACGCGGCGCTCGCCCTGTAGGACGGGTGCTGTGTCCGCAGCGGCCAGTGCATTGACCACGGCCGGGGGCACATAGCGGGCAAAGTCATTGCGCAGTTGTTCGCGACGGCGGCGCTCACGCCAGTAGCTGTCGGCCGCGCCCACATTCACGTGCAAGGCTAACCCCGCCAGTGTGGGCAGCGCGCTCCACCACACCCCCATCAGATGCGCCCACAGCCCACCGAGCAAGGCCAACACAGCCAGCGCCAGACTGATCCACACGGCCCGCCAGCCGCGCCAGCGGCGGGTAAGCCCCGCCGCCACCCCCACCGCCAACACGGCCTGTAGCGCAGGCCCCGCAGGGTGCGCGGGCACGATCCAGGCACCGGTCAAACCATTCATCAAAGCCGTGGCATGCATGAACACACCCGACTGCGGACCACCGCCCAGCTCACGCAGGGGCGTAACAAACTGGTCCACACCGTCCACCGGTGTGTTCTGGCCCAACAGCACCAGCCGCCCTTTCAGCGAACCAGGGGGCAGCGTGCCGGCCGGGTCCAGCGCCTGCGTGTAGTGGGCATAGGGCAAAGGCACTTCGGGTGCGTAGAAGCGCAGCAGAGCGCCGGGTGGCGGTGGTGTGAAGGCCCGCCCTGAGCTCTGCGCCAACACGCGCCACAACGCGTCGTCCTGCGCGGGCGCACGGCGCACAACGCCGTCATCGTCCACGTCTAGCGCCACACTGCCGTGGCGCGCGTCGGCAAAGATACTGAGCACGGTCTGCCGGTACTGCGCCACTTGAGAGCTCTGCACCGCCAACTCGGCGCTGGCCAACACCACCGGCATGCGGCCCTGCAGCGCCTGTGCCAGCGCGGCATCGTCGGCGGCAGACTGGGGCGCAGCAAACAACATGTCGATGCCCAGTGCCGCAGCGCCCGCCGCCGCCAGGGCATCTACCAGTTGGGCGTGTAGGCGGCGAGGCAACGGTGGGGCCTGGTTTAGCGCGGCCAGGCTGGGTTCATCCAGGCCCACCACCAGCACACCCGCGTCGGGGCGAACCGGGGCGGTCAGGCTGCTGAGCAGGTCGTTTTCCAGCCGCTGCAAGGGCGTCCACACCGGCGTGGCATGCAGCACGGCGAGCAGTCCTAGGGTACCTAGCAACCGCCGCGCCCAGACCCGCCATGCATCTTTATCGACCGATGCTCGGGCTTTCGCCGTCCCATCCCCTCGCGCAGGCGGTTCGCGCTGTGTTTTGGACAGGTTTTTCAACCACATGCAACCCAGTATCCCACCTCGAAACGGCACACCATCAGCGTGAAAACCCTCGCCTCGACCGCTACAACAGTCCGCCTTCCTGCGTCCGCCTTCGGGAGAATCAAGGGCTTAGAAAAGCCTCCTTTTGATAGACTGAAATACTGAACCTGTCGCTTGCTCGTTTTCTGGAGAGCTCCATGCTTAAACGGTTGATTCCATTGACTTGGTTGTTGTTCGCCGCCAGCCCCCTTCCTGTACAGGCTGCTGCGCCCGCTGCCTTCCAGATCAAACCGGCTGAAGCCTACGACGTCTCCAAACTGCAGGACGACCCCTACGGTCGGCTGGTCAAATACGGCGAGCAGCTGACCAACCGCACCTTTGCCTACCTGGGCCCCGAGGTCAAGGACAGCAAGATGCGGTACGCGGGCAATAACTTGGCCTGCGCATCGTGCCACCAGGCCGGGGGCACCAAAAAATATGCGATGCCTTGGGTTGGCGTCGCTGCCACCTACCCGCAGTACCGCGGCCGCGATGACGCGGTAGGCACACTGGAACAGCGTGTCAACGACTGCATGGAGCGCAGCATGGCCGGCAAAGCCTTGCCACTGGATAGCCGCGAGATGAAAGCCTTTACCACCTACATGCACTTCCTGTCCAAAGACGTACCCGTAGGTGGCAAGGTGGACGGCATGGGTGTGCCCGCCATGCAGCCACCCAACCGCCGTGCCGACCTGTTGGCCGGCAGCACGGTCTACCAAGCCAAGTGTGTGGCCTGCCATGGGCCAGAGGGTGCGGGGCTGCGCGCAGGCGCAGTAGGGTCAGCTACGGGCTACACCTTTCCGCCGCTGTGGGGCAAAGATTCGTTCAACCACGGTGCCGGCATGGGCCGCCTGCTGGAGGCCTATGCCTTTATCAAGACCAATATGCCTTTGGGCACGGTGTATGGCCAGCCCCAGCTGACCGACGACGAGGCCTATGACGTGGCCGCCTTTGTGCTGAGCAAACCCCGCCCGCAAAAGGCCCACACCGAGCGCGACTACCCCGCCCGCTGGAACAAACCGGTGGACGCGCCCTACCCGCCTTTTGTGGACGGTGCTCCGGCCGACCAGCACCGGTTTGGACCCTTTGCGCCGCTGCAGGAAAACATGAAGAAACTCAAGGACAGTCTGCTAAAGGCTTCCGGCCGGTAGTTCCAAACATAGCCAACTCTGGGAGTAGCCCATGCGTCCATCAACGCCCTACAACGTGCAGCCCCTTCGTACCAATGACCAAGCGCTGATGGAAGGGTTGTTGACCCTATTTGGCGAAGCGTTTGAAGACCGTCCAACTTACAACGGCAACCGCCCGAGCGCGGCCTATTATGAAAAACTGCTGGGCAGCGACTACTTCATCGCCCTGGTTGCGTTGAAGGGCAACGAGGTGGTTGGCGGACTGGCGGCCTATGAGCTGAAAAAGTTCGAGCAGGAGCGCAGCGAGGTCTATATCTACGACCTGGCCGTGGCGGCAGGCCACCGGCGTGAAGGTATCGCGACAGCCCTGATCCAAGTGCTCAGGCAAATGGCCGCGGCACGCGGCGCTTACGTTGTTTTTGTACAGGCCGATCTGGGCGATGACCCCGCTATTGCGCTGTACACGAAGCTGGGTGTTCGCGAAGATGTGTTGCACTTCGACATCGCCGTTTCCAACCAGAACCACAGCTAACACGCTGCGCAACACCTGCTTACCGCTCGCATGCGGGCAATTGGGCCTTGTTTGATCTTGGTCAATCCGCTTGCGCGGTGGAACTCCAGAATCAGACCTGTCCCATACCGAAGGAAGTTGCCATGCCCGCAAACACCGGCCCAGACCCCACCAACACCCCCCATCCACGCGTCGCACTGGTCACCGGAGGCACCGCCGGTATTGGCGCTGCCATTGCCGAGGCCCTGCATGCTGCGGGTTACCGCGTGGCGGTCAACTTCGGCTCTCACGCGGCTGCGGCAGACAAGTTTGCCACCCGCACTGGCCTGCCGGTTTACAGCTGGAATGTGGCCGACTTTGACGCCTGTGCAGACGGCGTCGCGCGGGTACAGGCAGCCATGGGCCCTATCGATGTGCTGGTCAACAACGCAGGTGTCACCCGCGACATGATGTTGCACAAGATGACCCTGGCGCAGTGGCGCGAGGTGATCGACATTGACCTGGGGAGCTGCTTCAACATGTGCCGCGCGGTGATCGAGGGCATGCGGGAGCGCCACTTTGGGCGCATCATCAATATCAGTTCGGTCAATGGCCTGTCGGGCCAGGCCGGACAGACCAACTATGCCGCCGCCAAGGCCGGCATGATTGGATTTACCAAATCACTGGCGCTGGAGGGTGCCTCGCGCAACATCACGGCCAATGCCATTGCCCCGGGCTACACCGATACCGAGATGGTGAGCGCCGTGCCGCCGGAGGTGATGGACAAGATTCTCAAGTCCGTACCCGCGGGGCGCCTGGCAAGCCCGGCCGAAGTGGCGCGCGGTGTGGTGTTTCTGGCAGCGGACGATGCGGGTTTTATCAACGGCATCACCCTGTCCATCAACGGCGGCAAGTACCTGACCTAATACCGCTTGCAACCCTGGCTACTATTATATTTGTAGCACTACCCCCTTATTTCACGGGGGCTATAGGCCGATTTGACCAGTATAGATTTGGCTAGACTGTCAGTGGCAGCGTGATCCGCACGGTCAGGCCCGTGGGTTGCGTGGCCAGTGCGGTGGCCGTGCCACCATGCCGGTGGGCAATCTCTGCCACGATGGCCAGGCCCAGACCACAGCCACCCGGCAACTCGCTGGCCCGCCAGAAGCGCTCGAACACGCGGGACAGATCGGCATTGGACAGGCCCGGGCCAGTGTCTTCCACTTCCAGCACACAGCTGTTGGCTTCGCGGCGCACACGCACGGTCAAGGCGGCGCCGGTGCCTGCGTAGTGCAATGCGTTGTCGATCAGGTTGTTCAGCACCTCGCGCAGCAGCAGTTTTTCGCCCTGCACCACGACACTGCCCTCGCCTTCGTAGCCCAGGTCCACACCCGCGGCCAGTGCGCGTGGCGTCCACTCGCGGGCCACTTCTCGCGCCAGTTGCGCCAGGTCCAGCGGCTGCAGGGTCACATCGGCCTCGGTGCGCGCCAGCGACAACAACTGGTGCACCAGGTGGGCGCTGCGCAGCGCACCGGCGTGCACCTTGACCAGCCGCTCCTTCACTGCCGACAGCTCCGTCTCGTTCAAAGCCAGCTCGGTCTGGCTGACTAGGCCGGCCAGTGGTGTGCGCAACTGGTGGGCCGCGTCGTTGACAAAACGTTTCTCCTGGCTAAGGCTGCGGCGCACGGCGTCCAGCAACTGGTTGACGGCCAGCGCCAGCGAATGCACCTCATGCGGGGCCTGGGCCAGCTCGATGGGCGGCAAGGCCGACAACGCGGGCCCGGTGCGGTCGCCCAGTTGGGCCTCCAGCCGTTTGAGTGGATGCAGGCCACGCGCAATACCGGCATTGATGAGGATACCCAGCAACACACCCAGCGCAGCCAGTGGCACCAGCATGTCAAACACCAGCTCCCGCGCTACCTGCTCCTGCACGGCCAGGCTCTTGGACACCTGCACCCGCAGGCGCTGGGGCGAGTTGGCCTCACCATACGTCACTTCCAGCACAGCCACGCGCACCTTTTTGCCGTCCAGACGGGCGTCGTAAATCAGCGGTTCGCCGGTCTGTATCAACACACCATCGGGCGGCGGCGGCAACTGGCCATTGCCCAGCACAAAACTGCCGGGAGGCGACGACACCATGTAGCCCATACGGTCGGTCGGGTCCTGCTCCAACACGTCCTGTGCTGCACGTGGAAAGTCCACCAGCAAGCCCGAACCTACCGGCTTGACCTGGCGTGCCAGCGCACGCACCGATTGTTTGAGCGACTGGTTGATGCCGGTATCCGCATAACTGAGCGCAATGCGCCAGGCCAACACGCCGCCCACCGACCACAGCAGCAACTGCGGCAGCAACAGCCACAGCAACAACTGGCGCTTGAGCGACAAGCCCGGCAACAGGGATCGGCCAGCAGGCTTCATGCGTGGGTCACGCGGCGCTGGATTCCAGCAGGTAGCCCAGGCCGCGCACATTGCGTATGCCCAGGCCCGAGTCGGCCAGCTTGCGGCGCAGGCGGTGCACGTACACCTCCAGCGCATTGGAGGCCACACCGCCCGTGGGCTCCCCGGGCTCGCTCTGCCAGGCGTTTAACACGTCTTCACGGCTGACGACCTGACCGGCATTGGCTACCAGCAAAGACAGCAGCGCCCATTCGCGCTGGGTCAGCTCCATCTCGTCCTCGCCCAGCCAGGCCCGGGGCTGCTGGGCGTCCACCCGCAGTTTGCTGGTGCTGGGGCCGGCAATCTCCAGCGATCCGCCAAACGCCGGCATGCGCGAGCGGCGCAGCATGGCAGCCAGGCGCGCCTGCAGCTCGGCCATGATGAAGGGTTTGGTCAGGTAGTCATCGGCACCGGCATTGAGGCCATGTACGCGGTCATCGACCCCGTCCCGCGCGGTCAGTATCAGCACCGGCAGGGCCAGCACACGCTGGCGTATCCACTGCAACACGGCCATGCCATCCATCTTGGGCAGGCCCAGGTCTAGGATCACACCATCAAAACGGGTGCTCTCTAGCAGTTCGCGGGCCTGCAGGCCGTGGGCGGCGCTGGCCACGGTGTGGCCGGCCTGGGTGAGCTGCGCGGACAAGGCATCGCGCAGCAAATCATCGTCTTCGGCAATCAGTATGTGGGCCATTGGTGACTGGGCTATTGGCGGTAGTAAGAAGGCAAGGCCTTCAGGTACTTGGGCAGGTTGCGGTTTTTCATCAGGCGTGAGAAAAACTCGGAGTCTTCGTTGGTGGTCAGCGGGCTCAGGCGCGTTTTCTCAAACGGTAGGCCAAAGCGGCAGGCCAGCAGGCGTTTGGCATCGGCCGGTGTTGCGCTGGCCCCGGTAGCAGGTACCGGCAGGCTGCAGGTAGCAAAGTCTTTTCCCAGTTGCTCGGGTGTTAGTTTGGCGGCCAACTGCGCGGCATCAAACTTCAGGCCCTGCTGGATACGGGCCTTGGTCTCGGCCACCGTCATGGGCGGCAGACTGGTGGCCGGGCAATTCGGCGTCATGGCCTTGGTACGCTTGGCGCGGGCAAAGGTCGCTACGGTTTCCGCGTCATCACTGCCCCGTGTGGTCTTGAGCAGGGCCGCATCGCCATACAAGGGTTCGCCCCGCACAGCCACGAGTTGAATGTTGTCTTCGATGGTATTGATCAGGTTGCGGTAGGGATCTGCATGGCGGTCGTCCACCACCACCACATCGGCCAGGTAACCCTCGGTGATCTGGCCCAGGCGCTGGCCCCAGCCCATGGCATCGGCCGGCTTGCGCGTGACCATCTCAACCAGCTCACGCTCGCTGAACAAACCGTTCAAGGCATGTTTGTTGACCAGGTCGGCCACCTTGAGTTCACCCAGGCTGGACTTGCTGCCCGAGGGCGCCCAGTCCGGCGCCAGGCTGATGGACAGGCCGGCGCGTTTGGCGGCCGCCACATTGGCAGTCTGGCCATAGAGCATGAAGTTGGACAAGGGTGACCACACCAGCTTGGCACCCACCGTGGCCAGCTCCTGCAGTTGGGGCTCGGTCAGGCCCACGCCGTGGATGGCAATCAGCTCGGGGCCTATCAGGTTGCTGTCTTTCATGGCACCAAACTCCAGGGCCATGCGGGGCGATGGTCCTTCGGCCAGGTGCACCACCAGCGGGCCCTTGCTGCGCTCGGTCTGCATGGCGGACCATTCCTTGGCGCTACGGCCCATGTCTACCCGGCTCGCGGCCACACGCGACTCCACCGGCGAATTTTCGATATTGCGCACCAGGCACTCTTCTTTGGAATAGGCCAGGTTGACGCGCCCACCCTGCAGACTGGTGGTGCCACCGGCCAGGGCCTTGTATTCACCGTAACGGCCAATCTCAAGCCCCAAGTCCAGGTAGTGTGCTCGGGTCAGCACCTCTTGCGGGAAGGTGATGCGTTTGTTGTAGATGTCGTCGTACCAGCGCCACTCATAACGGTCACGGTATTTGCGCTGGATGGGCATCAGCGGATAGATGGCGTATTCGGGGTGGTTGTGCAAATCAATGATGCCGGGGTAGATGACGCCTTTGCTGTCCACCACCGGCGCATCCTTGGCGCCATCGGGCAATGCCTCACCTGCGCGCGCAATGGCCATGATCTTGCCACCGGCCAGCCAGACCCGCGCGTTGGGCAACACGTCGCCCGCGTCGTTCATGGTCACTACCTTGCCTACCAGCACCAGGCCGGCGTCCTTGTTCCAGCTTGTCTGGGCACTGGCCGACAGAGCCACTAGAGCAAGCGCCGCAAAACACGCCAGTTGCCCTACGGCGCGGTACAAAAAAGGTGCGGATATGTGCATGGTTTTGACAGCTGGTGAAGGAAGAAAGAACGGCCTGACATCATAGCGCCGGGGGTTGGAAGGCTCTGCCTGCTATTCTCGGCGCACCGCAGCGTAGCCTGCTCTTTGTGACCTTGACCACCGTGCCACTGTTTCTGCCCTGCACCACGTTTTCTCCACCCCATCGCCGCCATGTCTTACTCGCCGGCCTGAGCCTCTTGGTATCAACACCCGCGCTGGCGGCGCGCACCGCAACGGAGGCATCGGCTTCTCCAATATGGCCCCAAGCCGCCGCCGTGCCTGGCGGCATTGCCCGGCTGGACCTGGGCCCCGCTGCCACACGCCCGATCGCCCACTGGGGAGAATTGCCGCTGCTGGTGCTGGGCGACACAACACGATGGACCGCCCTGGTCGGCATAGCGTTGTCTACCACGCCAGGCCCCGCCCACATCGCCGTGCAGGGTGAAGGCGACAACCAGCGCCAGGTGGGGTTCACCGTAGCAGCCAAGCAGTACCCGGTGCAAAAACTGAAGGTTGCGCCTGGCAAGGTAGATTTGTCGGCGGCAGACGAGGCGCGTTTTGCGCGCGAACGGGCCCACATGACAACGGTCATGGCCACCTTTACCGAGCCCCTGCCCCACCCCGGCCAATTGCGCATGGCGGCACCTGTGGCCGGGCGGCGCTCCAGTTCGTTTGGCCTGCGCCGTGTATTCAATGGCCAGGCACGCAGCCCCCACAGTGGCATGGACATTGCCGCTGCGGCTGGTACGCCGGTGCTGGCACCGCTGCCGGGGCGCGTCATCGACATCGGCGACTATTTTTTCGGCGGCAACACCGTCTTTATGGACCACGGCGGCGGGCTGCTGAGCATGGTGGGCCACCTGAGTGCCATCCATGCAAAGGTTGGGGATGTGGTGACTGTGGGTGACCGCGTGGGGTCGGTCGGCGCCACCGGCCGCGCCACTGGGCCGCATCTGCACTGGGGCGTGGTGCTGAACCGCAAGATGGTGGACCCTGCCTTGTTTCTGGCAAGCTGAGGCCTGCGGCGCCTCCTATTTAGCGGCAGGCGGCTTTGCCACACGCCCCTTGCCCATTAGCGCCGCCGGCACCGTGATGCTGAATCGTTTGGCCATGGCCGCATATTCACCAGAGTCAATCAGCTTGGCCAGACCCGCATTAAAGGCCTGGCGCAAGTCTTCGTGCTCGGCATCCTTGGTGAACGCAAAGTAGCCAACCTCTCTGCCAATCATGGGGGAGACAACCGCAAACTGGTCGTACTTGCCCAGCGACGCCATGCCGGCCGTGGTGTTGCGTTCGTTGGCCACAAAAAAGTCCATGCGGTTGTTCAGCAGCATGGTCAGCCCGCTTTCCACCGTATTGGCATTGGTGACACCCAGCTTGGCACGCTCCTGGTCAAACGGCGTGCCATAGACCCAACCCAGCACGGCCACCAGGCGCTTGCCCTTCAGCGATTCATAACTTCCATCCCAGTTGGCCTTGGAGCTGGCCAGCTTGTAGAACACCATGTTGTCCTGGTAGAAGGGCTGGTCGGCAAACGCGAAACGCGCTTCCCGCGCAGGTGTTTTGTACGGGCCCACCAGCACATCTGCGCTGCCATTGGCCACCATCTCTTGCGCCCGGGCCCAAGGGTAGATACCGAACTTCAGCGTCAAGCCCTGTTGCTGGGCAATGCTGCGGGCCAGCTCTGCACCCAGGCCAATGAATTCACCCGTTTCGGTTTGCTCGTAAACGCGTGCAAACGTAGTGCCCACCACCAAAAATTCCTTGGCCTGCACCACACACGCGAGCAAACCACACAGCAGGGTGCTGGCAATGCGCAGACTGACTCGGTGGCTGGACATGGTGGTTCAGTTATAGCGCAACGCTGTGCAAATAGATATATCAATATTGATAGCAAAGAATGTCCATTCCACGGGGGCTAGGAACTGGTTTTACTCTGATGCATTCGACAGGCGTCACCTCAAACCCCACATCAGGCATTCAAAACATTGTTTTACAAAAGTTGCGCCGCTATGCGCCGTTTCAGTTGCTAACAATTTAGCTTCGGCATTGTTATGCAAACCACCCGGATATGGGAGGCGCACCTGGCGTCACTCGCGTAAATTCTGGTCGCTTTAAGAGGTCTTGATTTGCAAGTGAATGAGGTAGATATTCAGCTCCCGCGGGCGACAACTGGGGAGGTTCCGTGAAAGACCTTTCTGTGTGCACACCATGACGTCCAAACCCGGCATTTGGCAGCTTTGGCGTGATCCCTGTCTGCATATTCTGTTGCTGGTGTTGGCACTGGTCGGCTACAAGCTGTTCGCGCTGGAGATGGTGTCGCGGGCCTATATGGACTGCGCCTGGTGCCTGTCGACCAAGGCCATAACCCACGAGTCCAAGCTGGTCTTGCTCCTGCTCACGATCCACTTGCTGTCTTGTGTTTCCCGGCTGCGGTTTGCGCGGGTGACGCTGAGGCTCGTACTGTTGTTGGGCTTGGTCATCACGGCGGTAGATCTGGTGGTCACCCACCAGTTGTGGACCCGGCTCACCTGGTCCGAGTTACGGCAGTTTGCGGGCGAAATAGGCACAGTCACAGGCTTTGTGCAGCAATTGCTGCCCAGCGCCTGGACCTTGTTGGCCGGCGTTTTTGCTCTGGCTGTGGTGCTGCTGGTTTTTGTGCGCTACGTGAAGGACGACCGACCGTCTTTGCAGCCCTTGTTTCTGTACCTGCTGATAGGCGTGGGAGTGGTGGGTTGTGAACTGGTAGAGCGCAAGGAATACCACGACACCTTCTTGCAAAACTCGATTCAGGTTTTCTTCAGCCGCCCCACCAGCAGCACGCCGTATTCCAAGGCATTTGCAACAACACTGGCTACCAGCCCACCGCCGGAAAACGCAGGCTGCACCAAAGCAGTCAATACACGCAGCGATGTCATCCTGCTGGTTTTTGAATCACTGTCCATGTACCACAGTGCGCTTTTCTCCGGCATCAACAACTGGACGCCAGAGTTTGATGCCGTCAGCAAAACAGGGGTGCGCTTCACCAATTTTTACGCCAATGGCGTAACGTCTGAACAAGGCTTGGTAGCGTTGTTGACAGGAGAGCCCCCCATCGCAAAAGGCAAGGCAGCCAAGACGCTGTTCGAGCAGTTCCGCAATCCGGCGGATTCCGTGCCGCGCATGCTGCGCGGGCTGGGTTATGACACCGTGTTTTTGACCACCGGGAACCTGGGCTTCCTGGGCAAAGGCAAATGGCTCAAGGACATAGGGTTTGATGCCGTAGAGGGCCACGACGCGCAAGCGTACAAAGGGCTCAAGCGTTACCAGTTTGACGCTGCATCCGATGACGCACTGTATGCCCGCGCCCTGGCCAAGCTGGGTGAGCACAAGTCTGCGCCTGTCTTCATGGCGCTGGAGACTGTCACCACCCATTTGCCCAATGTGGACCCGGAAACGGGTGTGCACTCGCAAGAGCTGACCTACCGTTACGCGGACCGGCAGTTGGGCAACTTTGTTCGCAGTTTGCAGGCCCGTGGATTCTTTGACAACGGAACACTGATCATCACAGCAGACCACCGCGCCATGGTGCCCTTGAGCTTAAGAGAACAGACTTTGTATGGAGACCGTGCCTTTGCGCGTGTTCCCATGACCGTAGTGGGCACCGGACTGGTTGCGCGGGAAGAAACAGCGGCCTTCTCACACACCGACCTTCTGCCCTCGTTGCGCAACGCCCTGGGCACCGGACAACACTGCAGCAAGGCCAACCAAGGTTTGTTTTTGCCCACGGTGGCACGCGCGCCCCAATGCACCTACACCAACCGCAGCTACGACCCCAACAGCGTTTTTGTGCACTGCGGCGCCTCGGACTTCACCATAACGCTAGACGGAGACAAGACGCAGTTTGTGGACGCCACCGCACCACCAGCGGGCGTGCTGACAGAGCTGCACCGGCTGCGGTTGGGCAAAGGGTTCCACTAGCCCCCCATTCGCACGCTATCGCTGCGTCACACTCAACTCCGCCCGCGGCTTCCAGTCTGCATCGGCAGACACTGTCTTGGCGGCGCCCACAAACAGGCGCTCGGTCGGCAGCTTGCGGCTTGCCAGGTAGTCCTTCACCACCACGCCCCTTTGCAAGGCCAGCGTACGCATGGTGTCTTCGTTGACGGGGATGCTGGCCAACAACAGGGCTTCCATCTCGGGTACCGGGATGTCCTTGGCAAGGCCCACCACGTTGCGCGGCTTGGTGATGTCGGCGCGGCGGTAGACCTGGGCCAGCAGTACGGGGTACTCGGCATCGGTCAGTGTGGTGGCTGCACTGCTGTCCTGGCCGGTCACGGTGGCGCGGCGGCGCTTTTCGACCAGCAGAAGCGCCTTGAGGTTTTCACGCTTCAGGGCATCCCGCTCCTGCTCCAGGCTGGCGGTGCCCACCACGGTCACGTTCAGCGTGGGGCGTGTGCTCAGTGCCTTGGCAATCTGATCCAGCCCCTCCCGCGCAGCGGGCGACAGTGCGCTGCTGCCGGGCGCAAACACCACGGTACTGGCTTCGTCGCCAGCAACACCACCGCCACCCATGGCATGGGCCAGCAGGCTGAAGGGCGACGTCAGCGCCTTGCCAATCAAATTGGTGACCACCTTCCACACCAGAGACCCGATGCTGAATTGGGGGTCGTTCAGCGAGCCGCTGATGGGCAGGTCGATATCGATCACGCCATTGCTGTCGGCCAGCAGCGCTACGGCCAGTTTGACCGGCAGGCTGTTGGGTGCGCCCTTGACCTCGTCACCAAAGCTCAGCTGGTTCAAGACCAGCTTGTTGCTGGCGGTGAGCTGGCCGTTGGGCAACACGGTGTAGTTCACGTCCATGCTGAGCTTGCCGCGTTCAATGCCGTAACCGGCGTATTTGATGGAATAGGCCGTCAGCGGCGGCAGGTCCAGATCGCGCACTTTGCCCTTGATGTCCAGTGCCAGGGGTTTGGCCAATGGGTTGACCTTGCCCGTGACCTCCAGCGACGCCGTGCCCTCGGCACGACCCCGCAGATCCAGGTCGGCCATCTGCACGCCGCCGTCTGCCGCCTGCGACGCAAACTCACTCAGCGTGCCCTGCAGTTCACTCAGGTTGGCCGAGTAATTGGGGCGTATGAAACGGTCCGAAAACAGCACCTTGCCGTTGACCAGGCTGATTGGGCCCATTTTGACGATGGCGTCCAGAGGCGAAGGTGCAGATGCGGATATTGGTGCCGATGCAGGTGCGCTGGCAGATGCCGATGGTTGCGTGGCTTGCGGCGTGTTGGCCGCTTCCGACTCTGGCGTCTTGACCAGGTCCTGCAGGTTGATACGCCCGCTGGGGTTGACGATGACACGGGCAAAGAAATCCGACAGGTTGGCCTGGCGCACCTGCAGGCGGGTAGCAGTGCCCGGCGCCATGGCAAGGTTAACGCCGGGCACGGTGAGTGACTTCCAGCTAAGCAGCTCTTCGGTCACACCCAGATCGGGTGCATCGGCGGTGGGAGTACCGGCGCTGGGGCTGCCAGCCACCGTGTTGGCGCGGAAGTCTTCCAGCGACGCATCACCCTGCACCTGGACTTCGGCGCCAGCCGCCGCGGCGGCATACCGCACCTGGCCTTTGAAGCTGGCATCCGCACGCAGCACGGCAATGTTCAGCTTGTCGGCCAGGTAGGGCACGATGGCGTGCACCGGCAGATCAACCGCCTCCACCGTGCCCTGCGCAGCGATCGGCGCCCACATCACCGTACCGCGGTAGTTCAGGCTGCCGGGTTCGGTGCGGCCGGATTTGACGCGGGCGGATAACGTCAGCGGCGCGGGCTTGGCACCATCCAGCGTGGCATTTTGCAGTTGCAGCTTCAGCGTTGATAGCTCCAGGCGCACCGGGCGGGCCAGGCTGCGGTCGTCCAGTTTGAAGTGGCCGTCGTCAATGGCCAGTTCGGCCAGGCTGATCTGCCAAGGCGTGGCGGGCGCTGCATTGGGCGCTGCATTGGACGCTGTATCGGATGGCTTTGCAGCATCGACAGCATCCGGGGCTGTGGCTGGTGCTGCCGTCTTCAGCCAGCGCTGGACCATCCACTGGCCTTGCGCGTCGCGGTGCAGCATGGCGCTGGGTGTGCGCAAGGCCAGTTTGGCGATAAAGCCGGTTCGTGCCATCACATCCAGCTGCGCACCACCCACCTCCAGCAGTTTGAAGCGGGGCATTTCGTTCGCCGCACGCTCGGCACTGGTGGTTGCTACAAGCTCCTTCGCTGCCTCTTTGCCACCCTTCAACGCAAAGTCACGCAGGGTCAAGCGGGGGGCCGACACCACTAGCGTGTCGGCAGTCTTGATATCTGGTTTGCCTGCTGTCCATGTTGCAGCCAGCTCGGCGTCCAGCACACCCTGCACTGTGGGCTGCAGAAACTGCGCCACATAGGGGGCAGCCAGGCCCAGCTCCACGTCCGCCAGTGTGGCTTGTGCGGTGGCCCGCAGTTCCGCGCCTTCGCCCTTGAATTCCAGACGGGCAGCGTTCTTGCCTTTGGATGGTAGGCTGGCCGAGCCTTCAAACGTGGCGGTCGTGGCACCCAGGGGCCAGCGCAGGGTTTTGGCCTGCAGCTCCAGCTCCGCCAGGCTGATGCGGGCTGCGGGCTGGATGCTGTCGTCTGCCCATACCAACGCACCGCGGTGCAGTGCAAACCGTTCCAGCGACAGGCTCCAGGGCTTGGGTGCCGCTGCAGCCGGTGCCTTTAAGCCTTTTGAGCCTCTAGCCCCCGTCGTTGCTGATTCTTTCACTACGGTTTTTGTAGCATCCAGTGACAGGTTGATACGTCCATTCCGGTCGCGCGTGCCCTGCAGCGTGGGTGCGTGGATGTCCAGCGACGCCAGATTCACAACCCGGTCCAGCGGGCGCACATCGGCCAGCGCCGCCTCTACCGATTCCACCGCCAGCAACGGCGCGCCAGCCGTGTCCGCCAATGCCAGCTTGGACACCTTAAGTGTGCCGGTGAGTGCCAGCTTTTGCTGCTTGGCCTGCTCAAAGGCCAGGCGTATGTCCGCATCCACCACCGCCGATTGCAGGCGCACCGGCAAGCTGCTCGGCAGGTAGGGCAGATACGGCGCCAGGTCCAGCTTGCTGATCTTCAGCGAGGCCTCGCCCTTTTGGGTCTGCGCAAAGGGCGTGCCCTCTGCTGCCGTATCGAACTGGCTGCCATTGAGTGTGAACGCCAGGCGCGGCACCACCTTGACGGTGCGTTTGGATTCCAACGTGCTCACAAAAGGCACGGCCAGGTTCAGCGCCCGCAGACTGTGTTGGCGCACGCCGGAGGCCGTGTGGTCAGAGAAATCCACCGTGCCGCCGTTGAGCGTCAGGTTGTACAGCGCAAACTGCAGGGGAGCGGTGTCGTCGGAGGCAGGTGCCTGGTCCAGGCGCTCCAGGATGTCGTCAACGTCATAGCGGCCATCGCCCAGGTGGGTCAGCTGCAGCGTCGGTGTGTCCAGCGTGATGGCGTCTATGACCGGGGCCAGGCGCACCAGCGACTCCAGCTCGGCATCGACATAGGCGCGTGTGATCTGCAGTTGTGGGGTCTTGCCATCCTTGGCTGCCACCGCCAGCCCCGATACGATCAGCTCCAGCGACCAGGGCCTGAAGGCCACCGCCTCTACGCTGACCGTGCGGCCCAGGGCGGCCGTGGCCTTGTTCTCTATGGCCTGCTTGACCAGCGGCGGCACGGCCAGCCAGGCCAGTACCCACAACACCAGCACACTCCCCCCCAACCAGTAAGCCCTGCGCAACCAATGGGGAGGAACGGTGAAGGGTAACGGCATGTGTGCGCTTTCGGGGGTTGCATAAGGACGGGAGCATCGATTTTAGATAGCTGCAACCCTGCGCATACGGGTAGTAGACTCCGGTGGCATGGAGCACCCCCCGCGATGACCCGTTCTCTATTCGTTTTGCTGGCCCTGGCTACCTCCGGCGCCAACGCCTGCGTCATCAAACTGGCCTACAACGAGATTGCGGCCCCGCCCTACTACTTTGGCGACGCGGGCAAAACGCCCGACAACCCCGGCCCCGCCATCGAGCTGGTCGACCTGGCCGCCGCGAAGCTGGGCTGCAAGATGGTCTGGCAGCGCAAACCGCTCAAGCGCATCCTGCGTGAGCTGGAAACCAATGACATTGATGCCACGCTGGCCCTGTCCTACAGCAAAGAGTGTGCGGCCACCATGGTCTACCCCCTGAAAAACGGCGTGCCCGATGCCGGCTTGGCACTGTGGACCCTGTCGTACGACTTTTATGTCAAACAGGGCTCCACCCTCACCTGGGATGGCAAGGGCTTCAACCGCAAGCCCACACGGGTCGGTGCCAATGCGGGCTACTCCATCATCAAGGACCTGGCCGACATGGGCATTGCGGCGGAAGCAGCCCCAGGTGATGTGAACAACCTGGGCAAGCTGGTCAGCAACCGCATCGAGGTGTATGCCGGCCAGAGTCTGTTTGTGGACCAGTTGCGCGAGCAGGCCGCCTTCAAAGACATTGAGAAGCTGACCCCACCCATCATCCGCAAGGACTACTTTCTGGTGTTCTCCAACGGCTTTTATGCCAGCTCTGGGGACACGGCCCAGAAGCTGTGGAAGCAGATTGAAGAGACCAAAAAGTCGCACGGTGCGGCGCTGGACAAAAAGTACCAGGCACTGGCCGGGAATAGCCTGGCGATTTTTTAGTGCGTCTTCCTGTGGCCGCAATGGATAAAAGACCCAAGATTGTTGGGCTCACAGGGGGCATAGCCGCAGGCAAGTCGGCAACCCGCCAGGCGTTCGAAAGGCTGGGCGTGCCCTGCCTGGATGCCGATGCTGTTGCAAGAGACATCCACCAGGACCCCGCGCACCCTGCGACAAAAACGCTGGCCAAAACCTTTGCGGAGTGGATGACACCTGAAGGCGCATTGCAACGTGGCAGCCTGCAGGGTTTGTTTGCGCGCGACGCAGAAGCCAACCACACCCTGATTGCCATACTGAAGCCGCATGTGCTGGCGGCCATGCACAACTGGACCGCAACACACAGCGCACCCTATGTCGTCTGGGAATCGGCACTGCTTGTGCAGGAAACGATTGTGGTGGACCGCGTCGTTGTTGTGGATGCACCGATGACCCTGCGTTTGGCGCGGCTGCGCAGCAGAAACCCGAATTGGTCCGAACAACACATTGCCAATATCCTAGCCATGCAGACCACACTGCCTACTGGTGATGGTGCTTGGGCCGGGGCCGATGCCATTCACAATGGCGGATCGCAGGAACAGTTGCAAGCGCAGGTCGCGGCCTTGCACCACCACTACCTACAACTTTGGAACTGATGTGAAACGCATAGCCTTTTCTGGAACACTGGACCCCATCACCAATGGACACCTCTGGGTGATTGGCGAGGCACGTGCACTGGCCGACGAGGTGGTGGTGTTCATCTCTGAAAATCCGTTCAAGAAACCCCTGTTCCCCGCAGCCCAGCGCCAAACCATTGTTGCGCAGAGCCTGGCCCAGCGGGGTTGGTCCAATGTGCGCGTGGAGATCGTGCGCGGCGACTACACGGCACGTGCAGCCAAGCGACAGGGTATTGACTACCTGATCCGCGGGATCCGCAATACAACGGACTTCGACTATGAAAACCTGCTGCAGCAGGCCAATGTGGATGTGGTCGAAGGCGCCAAGACCCTGTTCGTGATGCCACCACGCGACCTGGGCTCGGTCAGCTCCTCCTTCGTGCGGGGATTGCAAGGCCCTGTGGGCTGGCACTGGAGCATGAAAAAATTTGTGCCCGGCCCCGCTTACGAGGCCTGGATTGTGGGCTGGTTGCGCAAGGAGTGGGAGCAGTTGTGGAACTACGCTGCGCTGGACGGCGCGGCCCTGGCAAACGCCGACCATTGGTTTGCCCACCTGACCGGTGACAAGGCGTATGGCGCACCCCACCGGAGCTACCACAACCTGGACCACCTGGTACACGGATTGACCGAGCTGACGGTGTGGGCCGCCAACACCGATACCGGCGCGCCCGCTACAACCGCGCTCAAAGCCGCGTTCTGGTTCCACGATGCGGTGTACGACGTGCCCAAAAAAGGCATCAGCAACGAAGAGGCCAGTGCGCAGCTGTGGCTGGCAGCGGGCCTGCCGTCGGCAAACCCGGGTGAAGTCGCAGACCTGATCCGCATGACGGACCACGCGCAGCAGCAGACACTGGACCACCCGCACAAGCAGGTTCTGCTGGGTGCAGACCTGGCCATTCTGGGCCAGTCAGAGGCTATCTACACAACCTACACCCAGGCTGTCCGCAGTGAATATGCCTGGGTGGACGAGGCGGCCTACCGCGCAGGCCGCAAGGCCGTGCTGCAACACTTTCTGGCCGAGGCAAAAGCGGGCGCGCTGTACCCCAACCCGTACTTCCAATCACTCTACGGGGCTATGGCCATCTGCAACCTGGAGAGGGAAATTGCGGGGCTGTGAAGTGCCACAACACCCTGGCAGGTCAATACCTTGGGTATCACATTTTGCAACTTTGCTGTATATCCATGATTAAAAGCATCATAAATTAAATACTCCCGACCACGGCGGCAACAGTGCCACCGGTTCTGGCAAGGAGTACGGTATGAAAGTCTTTCTGGGTGTGTCGGGTCTGTTGCAGTTGGTGTGGCTGGGCGTGTTGGGGGCGGGTTTGTGGATGCTGGCCAGCTGGCTGCAATTGCCCATCAGCCCCAGCCTGGACGCCGTCATTGGTGTCATCACGCTGGTGTGGCTTTACTTTGTAGTCACCGTGCCGTGGAACATGGTGTTCCAGGCCAAGCAGGTTTTGTTTGACGCACAGACCTCGCGCCAGCGTGGCATCCAGATTGACCCGGATGCCGTGTCCTACGCCCAGCGCTGGGCCCGTATTGCACTGTGGATCGCGCTGGCGTTGCATGTGTTTACCGCCGCGGTGCTGTGCTTCGTGGCCTACAGCGGTGTGGGACTCATCGGTTGGCTGGGTGCGGCAGCGTCCATGGTGCTCACCCTCTTGCGCCCCGGCCTGCGGGCCTATGCCCATGTGCGGGACCGCCTGAGCCGGTTTGCCCGCGAGGTGGAGGTGCCCCGCGAAGACGCCATTGAACTGCGCCGCCGCCTGCAACAGGTGGAGCAACAACTGGCATCACTCAGCCAGCAGTGTGCAACCACCGCCTACCAGACCGAGCAACGCCTGCAGGCCATCGATACCCGCGCAACCGAGGCTGCCGACCAGCACACCACGCTGGCCGAACATGTGCGCCTGGAGGTGGTGCGTGTGGAGCGCGAGGCCAAGAACACCGTGGCCCAGGTGTTGGGCGACGCGGCCGTAGTGGGTCACGTGCGCGAGCTGGTGCGCTTCTTCAAGACGGCTTGAGCGCCGGTTTAGCCTCTGATTTTTGGACCTGGCGCTTTTTCTTGAGGCGGATGATGCAGTCCTCCAACGTCTGGCCGATGATGGTCTGGTCGCGGATCATGGCAATCTTGGGCCAGGTGGCCCGTTCACCGGCCAGCACCCATTCCTGAAAATCGGCCTGCGACAGGTTGCTCAGGATGCGGCGGTAGTCCTTGAAACGCATGGGCGGGTGGATGGTGACGTCGCCATAGTATTGCTGGTCCACGATGGCCACCGCGCCTTCCAGCAGGTTCTTGATAATGCCGGGCTCAAAGCCGTAGGACGCCAACTGCATGACCTGTTTGCTGCGGAACTTGACCTCCGCTTTGACCAGATCGGTCAGGAAGGATTGCCAGCCCTCCTTGCGCGTCTGGTCCGCAATAAAGGGCAATACGTGCGGGTTGGTCTGGCTGACGATGTGGTGGTTGACGTTGTACAACTCGCCCAGGCGTTTGGCAGGCAAATCGCTCTGGATGGCACCGTCCACCCAGCGTATGGAGGCCATGTACGGCTTCTCGTTACCCAGCCGGTCCTTGGTCATCAGCTTCACCGGTGGGAACAAACCCGGTACCGAGCAGGAGGCCATCACCGCGCTCCACACCAGCAGGTGGGGCGTGGTCAGGTAGTTCAGCAGACGCGCATGCTGGTTCTTGTCCACCGGTGACACCGTGATATTGATGATGCGTTTGGTCCGCTTGAACGCCTCTTCAAACGTGTACTCGCCCAGGTTCGTTCGCAAAAAACGCTCTAGCGCCTGGATGTCCATGATGGAGCGTTGCTTCAGCACTTCGCGCAGCCCCAGGCGCTGCCAGGATTTCAGATCCATGCCCTCGCCTGTGAACAAACTGTCCAGCTCATTGTCTTTGCGGGTGCCCAAAAAAGCTGCGACCACTGCGCCCGCGCTGGAGCCCGATATCACCCGCGGCAGCAGCTTGCGTTCGCGCAGGGCCTTGATCACGCCCAGATGGAACATGCCCATATTGGCGCCGCCACTGAGCATCAGCGCAGACCGGCCAAAACTCTGCCCCGTGTGCCGGAAAAACATCAGCTTCTCGGCGTACGGCAGTCCGGGAATGTCGTGGTCACACACGTGGTTCAACAAGGACGTCACTTCGTTGATGTAGTCATCAATCAGGAACTTGGTGCCCACCCGGGTGTATTTGTACAACTCGGGGCTGGCCAGATTGCCCAGGTTGCGGTGCAGGCCTTCGCGCAGGCTAAAAATCACCTGCGCCCAGTCACCCGCCTTGCGCCAGTTGCGCAGGTTGATCAGGCGCTGCTGGATCAGCCTGTGCTGGTAAAACGGGGAGTGCGGGTCACTCTTCCACACGTCCATGCCAGCCTGGGCGTCCAGGTCGACCGCGTGGGTGCGCCAAGTGTTGTAGTCGGTGGCTTGGGCCAGGGCCCGTTGCTGTTCAGCCGTCAATCGTGCACGCATCAATCACCTTCGGGTTGCTTCCCGTGATTCTGTCGCATATAGCGGTCCACAGGCTGTCCCCCAGCGGTCACCAGCACAACTTTCTACGCAAACTCCAGCGGCATACGGCCCGAAGTCTTGCATTCGTACATGGATTGGTCGGCGTAATCCATCAAAGCAGCCATATCCACACCGTCCTGCGGGAACCGCGCAATACCCACACTGGCCCCCACCGACACCAGTTCGCCCGACGGCAGCACGATGTCGTCTGACAGGCTGTCGATCAACTTTTGGCCCAGCCTGAACACGTCGTTACCATTTCCAAAGCCTTCAATCAGCAAAAGAAACTCGTCGCCGCCCAAACGCACCACCGTGTCGCAGGCACGCACCGAGGCCATCAGGCGGTTGGCACTGGCGATCAACACGGCATCTCCCGCGCTGTGGCCATAGGTGTCATTGATGGATTTGAAGCGGTTCAGGTCAATCATCATCAGCGCAAACGTCGCCTTGCTGCGCATGCAGCGCTCCACGACAAACTGGAAACGGTCATTGAGTAAATTGCGGTTGCCCAGGCCCGTCAGATTGTCATAGTGGGCCTGTGTCATCAGCAGTTTCACCTGGGACTTGAGCCGCGCAACCTCACGCTGCAAGCCGTTGTGTGCACCACCGAACTGGTGTAGCTTCAACAGCAAAAACTGTATTGCAGCCAGGGCCAAGACCAGGCTGGCAACCAGCAGGCTGATGAAGCCGATGTCAGACAGCCAATCGAAGTACCAACCCACCCCACTCCCTCCCAATGCCGTGACAGCGAGCCAATACTGATTTTTTATGGAATTTTTCACTTGAACGCGCTGGCCACAAGCACCAGCATCTGCTTCCGATGGGCCCAGTATGCGCAAGCCTGGCCCCGCGGCACCGGAAAATTCGTAAGCAAATCTATCGCAACACGCTCAGGACGACGCTGGCTGCAACTGGTCCAGCGCGGCCAGCGTCTGCGCCATGTTTTCTTTCAGGGATTGCAGCAGGTCTGCCAGGGACACCAACTCGGCCGCCGAGGGCTGGCCCTGTGTGCCGGCGTCTTGCCAAGGGTTGAGGACAGACTCCATCTGCGCCGCCCGCTGCGACAGGGGCATCGCCCCGACGGTGCCTGCCAAGCCCTTGAGGGTGTGTGCGCGGTGCATGGCGTGGTGGTAATCACCCTCGGTCAAAAAGCGCTGCAAGTCATCCACATACTGCACTGCCTCATTGCGGAAGGACGCCACCACCTTGTCATAAAACGCGCGGCTGCCGCCCAACCGGCTGAGGGCCGTTTGCATGTCAACCCAGGCAGCAGCAGGCGCCGCTACCGGTGTCGCCACGCGGGGGATGGCAGACGGGTGCACGTGCCGCAGAATGGTCGTTAGCAATTCTTCCAGATCAAAGGGCTTGGCAATGTGGTCCACCATGCCGGCATCCATACACGCTTGCTTGTCTGCCGGCATGGCATTGGCCGTCATGGCAATGATGGGCACCGTCTGCATGACCGCATGGCTGCGCAGGCGACGCGTGGCCTCCAGGCCGTCGATATCAGGCATTTGCATGTCCATCAAGATGGCGTCAAAGGGTGGCAGGGCTGCAAGGCCCTTTGCAACACCGTCCAGCCCACAGACCGCCACTTCGACCTGCGCACCATGGCTCTCCAATAGCTCCTGGGCAATCTGCTGGTTCAGCGGGTTGTCCTCAACCACCAGCAAGCGAATGCCCTGCAAACGTTGCCCCGCGGAATGGGGCAGGTGCAGGCGGTGCCCACCGTTTTTTTCGTCTATGGCGTCCGCTACGGCGTCAAAAAGCATGGACGCGGTAATGGGCTTGACCAGGTAACCGTCCAACAAATCGGTCTCTTGTTTAGCGCGCTCCGCCAACTGTTCCCGCCCCATGGCGGTGACCATGATGACCACTGGCGGCTGGCCATTGCGCTTGAGCTGGCGTATCTGGCGCGTGGCCTCCCAGCCATCCAAACCCGGCATGCGCCAATCCATCAACACCAGGTCGTAACCCGGCGCAGCGTCGCCAGCCAATCGCTGTATCGCCGCCTCCCCACTGTCCAGCGTGTCGACCAACCAGCCCATGGACGTGGTCATGCCCAGCAGGACATCGCGCGCCAGTGCGTTGTCATCCACGATCAGCACACGCAGCCCGCGGCCTGCCGGAACCTGCGGCGGTGCCTTCTGCGCTGCGCATGCAAACGGGGCCGTGAAGGAGAACCGGCTGCCCTGCCCCAAGGCACTGGTCAGCTCCAAATTGCCCCCCATCAAGGCCACCAGCTGCCGGCTGATGGCCAGCCCCAGACCGGTGCCCCCAAAGCGCCGGGTGGTGGACGTTTCAGCCTGCTGAAAGGCCTCAAAAATATGGTCTACCTTGTCGGCCGGTATGCCGATGCCCGTATCCCGCACCGAAAACTCCAGCATTACGCGGTCAGCATTGCGATCCACAACGGCAATGCCCAGCACCACCTCACCGTGTGATGTGAATTTGATTGCGTTGCCCAGCAGATTCAACAAGACCTGACGCAGCCGCAGCGCATCACATACCAGGACCCCGGGCACATCGGGTGCCAGCGCAAACAGCACTTCGACATCTTTGTTACTCACATTGGCAGACAACACCACCGACAGGTCGCGCATCAACTCCCCCACCACCACCGGCTCGTTGTGCAACTCCAGCTTGCCTGCTTCGACCTTGGAAAAATCCAGAATGTCATTGATGATGCCCAGCAGCGCACGCGTCGCACCTTCTGCCTTCTGGGTGTAGTCCAACTGGCGCCTGGACAGCTCGGTATGCTGCAACAACTTGAGCATGCCCAACACACCGTTCATGGGTGTACGTATCTCGTGGCTCATGGTGGCCAGAAAATTGCTCTTGAACTGGTTGGCGGCATCTGCGGCATCGCGGGCCAGCTGCAAGGAATGCTCCGACTCCTTGTGCGCAGAAACATCGGTATACGTCAATAACGTCCAGCCATTAAATATCGGCATGCCCCGCAGTTCGATGCATCGACCATCGGGCAAATGGCGCTCCAGAAAAACGGGCTGGTGCGAGTCCATCAATCCAACAAAGCGGTTCAGCACCACATCCACACTCTCGGCATCGCCGTAATCACCACGCGCATAGCCGTAGCGCACCACATGGGCGAAGTTCAACGACTCGCGCTGGAGCAGCTCTGGCGGGTATCGCATCAACTCGCCAAACTTGCGGTTGTACAGGCGCAGCGTGCGTTCATCGTCGTAGGCCACCACACCAAACGGCAGCTGGTTGATCACCTCGTCCAACAACTGGGTCTGGCGCACAACCTGGTCTTGTGCCAACTGCTGGCGGTGCATGGAGCGTTTGACGGCCAGCAGCATCACGGCTGTCAACACATACAGCACCAGCAGGGACAACACAGAAAATTGCGCACGGTGTTTCCACTGCGCCAAGACGGCATCCACCCCCACACGCACGGCCAAGTACACCGGATAAGGCGCGACGGCATTCACCTTGATGATGTGTTGCCGGTCGCCCGTGCCCACACGGCCAAGGTAGGCCGGAACACTCTGGCCACTGTGCAACACCCGTTCCATGGCGGGGTCCAGTTCAAACAAGCCGTCCACCGCGCCCTGGACGGGTGGGGGCGATTGGTGCAAAACACGGCGCATGGCATCAAACAGCGTGATCTCACCATGGGTGCCCTGGCTGATCGCGGAAAACAGGTTGGCAATTTGCGAGACATTGATGTTGGCGTACACCAGCCCACCAAACCGCCCGTCGGCAAAACTCAGGGCGCGCGCAACCGGCAAGACCCACTGCCCCGATATGCGTGACTTGACCGGCAGTCCAAACACCAGGTTGCGGTCGGCCTGCGCGTGCTCAAACATTTCCTTGCCGGTGGCGTTGGCAGTCAGTTGCACGGGGCGGGCCAGGTCTACTCCCTCACCGTAGACCACCAGCCCGTCGGCGTTGGCACCACGTATGGACGCAGCATCGGGAATACGCTCCTTCAGTCCCCGCACATAGGCGCTGAAGGTTTCGGTGTCGAACCGCTGCGCTGCATGTTGGCGCCTGAACTCCACCTCGGCCTGGCGCAAGGCCAAATCGATGTCACGCACACTGGCGTGCAGGTTGGACTGCAGCAAATCGGCAATGGTTTTGGAAGACTCTTTGGCGCCGTCAATGTATTGGCTTCTTCCCATGGATAGCGCGTAGACAACCAGCGCCGTCACAATGACCAAGCCTATCCCCACCCCGGTAACCAGCCAGGAGAAGAATTTTTGTTCCAACGATGTCTCTTTTTTTTGCATGGCCCGGCATCAATCTGTAAGTGGTTGCCCCTGCTAACCCGAGGCAACAACCCGCGGCACGGTGAAAGCCGTGCGAGCTGCAAACGCCCTGCTCCGCGCACCACACCCCTCCAGGTGGTCATTCACCAGCCCCATGGCCTGCATGAAGGCGTACATGGTGGTAGGCCCCACAAAGCTCCAGCCGCGCTTGCGCAAATCTTTGGACAAGGCAATGGACTCGGGTGATGTAGTCACGCCGGTCAGCGTCTGGCGTGTGATCTGGCTGGGCCGGGTCGTTGCCTGCGGCTCGAACTGCCAGAAGTAAGCCGCCAGCGAGCCAAATTCCTTGCGCAGCTCCTGGGCACGCTGGGCATTGTTGATGGTGGACGCAATCTTGCCGCGGTGGCGCACAATGCCGGCGTCCAGCACCAGGCGCTTGATGTCGTTGTCATCAAACTGGGCGACCTTGTCCATGTCGAAATCGGCAAAGGCTTTGCGAAAGGCCTCGCGTTTGTTCAGAATGGTCAACCAGCTCAGGCCCGCCTGAAAGCCCTCCAGGCAAATTTTCTCGAACAGGCGTTCGTCGTTGTGTACGGGCACGCCCCATTCAAAGTCGTGGTAATGCTGGTAATGGGGCGTGGCACGGCACCACACGCAGCGCGTGACCTGGCTGTCGTCGGTAAAGAGTCCTGTTGGCGCAGTGGTGTCGTCGAGCATGGAGCACTTCCAAAAAGCAATGAACAGCCAACGCAGACCATACCGTTGGTGCTCAATAAATCAAATACTGTTGTTATTTACAGTATAGAGGAAGCGCGCCGCATCTTCACCACAGTTACAAAGGCATCCCAAAGATGTCTGCAAACCGCTTACGCGCTGCGGGCGTAGCCTTGGGGTCGGGCAGCAGATGGGTCTCCAGCATGCCGAACTGGTGCAGACGCAGACCGATGTCGGCCATCAACGGCTCCAGGTCCAGCAATGTGGTGCTGTTGACAATGCGCTCCAGCGTGGGCTGCAGGTCTATGCCCGCCAGCTTGCGCCCGTGGCGCACGATGTCGGCCTGGGTGTAACGTTTACCGGGTTGGCCAAACTCTGCATACACCGACTGCATCAACTGGGGCATGCCGACCTTGCCTTGGGTCGCTTTGCGCAATTCCACATCCATCGCCAATGCGGCAATGGTGCCCCCACCGTACACCAGCAGCCAATTGCCGTGTTTGTCGTTCACGGCTTCACGTACCGTGCTTTTGAGGCCCATGAGGTTGCGCGCCACACCCTGGCCGCGCGGCAGGTTCTCCAGGTTGTTGAGCAGGAATTTGCGGTCCATCACCTGGTTGCGCACCAGGGTCATCAAAGTCAGGTAGTCAGTCACACCTTCCTTGAACCACTCGTCGCCCGGCTCGGCCGGCACCAGCGTGTGGCCATTCCAGAAATGCAGGAGCTCATGCGCCACAATGCGACCCCAGATCACGCGGGAGCTGGCGTCCGCCTCACCCTTGATGATCTGGCTGAAGCTGCCGGCAAAGGCGCCGCCGTCGCTGATGTCACCGTCGTTGATAACCACCAGGTAACGGCTGGTGCGTGGTGGCCCACCAAACAGGGTTTGGTACGCGGCCAACTGGCGGCGCATCAGGTCCATGAACAGGGCCTTTTGTGGCCAGTAACGCTTGCCCATCACCAACGTCAGCTCCACACCACCGGCCATAAAACGCTCGCTGTGCGCCGTACCCAAAAACATGGCGTTGTTGACCAGCTCGCGCCGGGTCGCGGCCACAAAGCTACCGGGCTTGCTGCCCGCCAGCCAGGGCGTATTCGCCTTCCAGCCTTGGGGCAGTGTGAACGACACCTCGGTCTTGCCCGGCATGGCCACACCGGGCACCAGGAACAGGCTGTGGCCCACGGCCATGATGCCCTCATCGGTGTGGTACAGCACCTCTTCCACACCGCCGGGCCAGTGGTACTTGGCGTGTTCCAGGCGCACCTCGTAGGTCAGTGCCAGGCGGCGGTCGCCCTCCGCCACCACGTATTCGGCCTCGCCCTTGTCCGTGAGTGCAACAGGCTTTCCGGCCATGTCTTGCACCACGATGTTCTCCAGGAAATCGCCCTGGCCGTTTTTCAGCGTGGGCAAGGTGCTCACGCCAAACAGGGCCAGCTCATTGCCCTCCACATACAAATCGGCCTTGATGTGGGCGCGTTTGCCATCGTTGGTGATGGTCACGTGGTAGTGGTTGGGCTTTTGGTCCCATGCGGCCCAAGCCGCCTGGCTGGACATGAATGCCGCCAGGGTAGCGCCAAATATCTGTTGTTTGAATCTCATCATTTTTCCTTTTTAATCCTGGCGGCCAACACGCCGACACGAACGGGCGCCACTGTAAAAGGATTGCACCGCCGCGCCCGCAACCGGATGACGAACGGCAAAACGAGCGGTCTGGATTGCAGAAAACTGGGGCTCCCGCAAACCAATCTGCGCTTGGCCCCCACAACTGGCGGTAATTCGGCTAACCTCCAATCTGTGCTTCATTCCCCATTGCAAGATTTGCAGCAGGAGACACAAGTTATGGCACGTAGCCTGCCCGACCTCGTACCCGAGGCCAAAGACGAGACCGACAAGGCCAAAAAACTGGTCGCTCTGGGCCACCCTGCGGTCGCGCCCGTGCTGGGTGAAATTCTGGAGTGGGTGGAAGACGCCAGCTGGCCGGTGGCCAAAGTCTTCATCCCATTTCTGGCCCGCATCGGCGCACCGCTCGTGCCCCATGTGCGCTACGTGCTGCAGTCGCAAGACGAGCAATGGAAACGTGTGGTGCTGGACCACATCGTCCGCGAATCGGGCGATCTGGCCCACGGCATATCCGTAGACCTGCTGCGCCTGATCGACACCCCCACCGACGCAGAGCGGGCCGAAGGCCTGCACACCACGGCGGACGAACTGTTCCAAAAATACTGCAAAAACGGCACGCCATAATCGGTAGCTTTTTTGCCCCGCCATGACCCAGCGCGACCCTCGATACAACATCCTCTTTGAGCCGGTCCAGATCGGCCCCGTCACCACCAAGAACCGCTTCTACCAGGTGCCCCACTGCAACGGCATGGGCCACGGCAAACCGCAGTCGCTGGCGGCCATGCGTGGTGTCAAGGCCGAGGGCGGCTGGGGCGTGGTGTGCACCGAAGAAATCGAGATCAGCCCCTTCTCCGAAATCGCGCCACATTTTGAAGGCCGCCTGTGGGATGACAGCGACATCCCCGCACAACGCCTGATGACGGATGCCTGCCATGCCCATGGCGCGTTGGCCGGGGCCGAGCTCTTCTTCAATGGCTACGCCACCCCCAACCGCTACAGCCGCGAGATACCGATGGCGCCATCCCACACGCCAGTCAAGGCGACCGACCCCATCCAGGCGCGCAGCATGGACAAGGCCGACATTGCGAACGTGCGCCGCTGGCACCGCGCCGCCGCACTGCGCGCGCGTGATGCAGGTTTTGACATCGTGTATGTGTACGCCGGGCATGACCTGGGCCTGCCCATGCATTTCCTCTCGCGCCGCACCAACCGCCGCACAGATGAGTACGGCGGCAGCCTGGAGAACCGTGTGCGCTTTTTGCGCGAGCTGATAGAAGACACGAAGGACGCCGTAGGCGACCGCTGCGCCGTGGCCGTTCGTCTGGCCGTGGACCAACTGCTGGGGCCGCTGGGCATCACATCCGAGAACGAAGGCCGCGATGCCATTGCCATGCTCGCCGAGCTACCGGATTTGTGGGACGTCAACATCGCCGACTGGTCCAACGACAGCCAGACCGCACGCTTTTCGCAAGAGGGATACCAAGAGCAGTACATCGCCCATGTGAAGTCGCTGACCACCAAGCCGGTGGTGGGTGTGGGCCGTTACACATCACCCGACGCCATGGTCTCGGCCATCAAACGTGGCGTAATGGATTTGATTGGTGCGGCCCGCCCTTCGATTGCAGACCCCTTTCTGCCGCGCAAGATTGAGGAAGGCCGTTTCGACGATATCCGCGAATGTATAGGCTGCAATATCTGTGTAACCGGCGACAACCTCAGCGTGCCGATTCGCTGCACACAGAACCCCACCATGGGTGAAGAGTGGCGCAAAGGCTGGCACCCGGAGCGCATCACACCCGCGCAGTCCAAGGACACCGTGCTGGTCGTAGGCGCCGGCCCCACCGGCCTGGAGCTGACCCGCGCCTTGGGCCAACGGGGTTATGAGGTCGCTCTGGCAGATGCCGGCACCCGCGTGGGTGGCAGGCTCATCCACGATGCAGCCCTGCCCGGCCTGGCCACCTGGATGCGTGTGGCCGACCACCGCATGCTGCAGATCCAGAAGATGACCAACGTCAACCTCTACCTGGACAGCCATCTCAGCGCAGATGAAGTGTTGGAGTTTGGCTTCAACCGCGTCTTCATCGCCACCGGCGCGCGCTGGCGCAAGGACGGATTGGGTCGCCAGCACCGTACGGCCATCAAGGGCGTCGCACACGCGGACGTAGCGCCCAAAGTATTCAGCCCCGACGATGTATTTGCCGGTGCAACACTGCCCTCCCCCGTGCTGGTCTATGACGACGACCACTACTACATGGCCGGTGCGCTGGCCGAGCGTTTGCGCAAACAAGGGCTGGCGGTGTTTCTGGTTACACCATCGGTCAAGGTGTCCGAGTTCACGGATATGACGATGGAGCAGCAGCGTATCCAGTCGGGCTTGCTGAAAATGGGGGTGAAGATTCAGACAACCACGTCTATCGCCAGCGTATCCGCCGCGGTGGATGGTGGCCTGGATGTGGAGTTGGCCAACACCTACACCGATGCCCGCACGCCGCTGCACTGTGCCAGCGTGCTGCTGGTCACCATGCGCGACCCGGTGGACGACCTGTTTACTGCGCTGCAGGCGCGGCAATCGCAGTGGCAAGGGGCTGGGGTCAAGACGGTACAGTGTGTGGGCGATGCGCACGCACCGGGCACGGTGGCGGCTGCGGTGTATGCGGGGCACAGGGCGGCGCGGGAGTTAGACGCTGCAGCGCAACCGCTGGATGCTGCGGCATTTAAACGGGAGGTGGTGGCGCTCTGACAGCACACCGCGCCTTCACATACACACAAAGGTTTTCCATGCACCGTTTCTGGCTTCTGCTGCTGTTAGCACTCACACAGCACTGCGCCTTTGCCACGGTCTACAAGTGTGAGCAAGATGGTAAGGTAGCTTACCAGGACAACCCATGCGCCATAACCTGGTGGTGAAAATCGAGAACGGAACCATCTCGGCCAGAAAGCGCTGATGCGCGGTGGGGATGGATAGAGTGTTTGCCAGCGCACAGACCGGGCGGTTGCCTATTCACATGATGCAACCCAACCCAATACCTGCGAACCACCGCCATGCCCATCATCCAACTCCTTCGCGCGACCAACCCACCCACGCCTGAGGCGGTGCATATCAACTCAGGGGCCGTGCTGTTTGTCGAGGCGACGACCGAACACCAGGTGGGGCAGACGCTGATCCAGGTATTCGGCCAGACGGAGCAAGGCATTCGGGTTGTCGAATCCCTCCAGCACGTGCTGGAGGCGTTGCCGGGATCGTTTGGTGCCTACCGGCACTACCATGCCGGTGCGCCGCCCGAGGGTGAAAGTGTGGTGCACATCTACGAGCACAACATTGCCTCCATTACACCCAACACACCGCACGATCCGGTGTTCTGGACCATCACCTTCAAGGACCAGTTTGCCCTGCGGGTGATGGCGCCCTTGCCACTGGGCCTGTAGCGGCCCTCCTGCCAGATTAGTTCAGCAAATCGGCGGGGATGTTGCCGCCGTTGGCCGCCAGCTTTTGCAGCACGGTCTTGTGCAGCCACATGTTCATCTGGGCCGAATCACCCATCTTGTCTGCCGGGCAACCCAGTTCAATAGCCAGCTCTTTGCGCACGGCCAGGCTGCTGTCCAGACCCAGCAACTTGAGCAGGTCCACGATGGAAGTTTTCCAGTTCAGTTTTTCGGCGTGGGCTGCGGCCAGTTTGGCCAGGTTGGCCACTACATCCACCTCGCTGATGGCAACGGGGGCGGGCGCCACGGGCGCAGCCGGCGCCGCTTGCGATGCGGGCGTGGGCGTGGTGGCTGCTGCCACGGCGTCTGCATTTTTGTCGCCGAAGCCGAGTTTGGAGAGGATGCTGCTGAAAATGCTCATGGTGAGTCCCTGGTTGGATGGGTTGATAGACGGGTGTCCGCAACCATCCTACCTGTTATGGATGACACCCATGAAACCGCCCCAGGTTTGCTATGCTTTTGATAGTTATACTGCTATATCCGACGGGGGCTAGAGGCCAATTTTCCTTAAAGCACCCGACCCTGCCTCCATCTGATCCCCGCACCATGCACGCCCCTTCCGACGAATCGCCACTACACGACGCATCCTCACCGCCCACGGCCGAACCACCCGCACAAGAGCAGCCTGCACCCCCATCGCCCGAGCGCTTGGGCCTGCTCCACTGGATAACCGCCGGGCTGCGTGCGGCCCTGTGCCTGCCGGCCAACATTGGCCGCGCAGCACCCAGCCCGTGGCAGTTGTTCTGGCTGGTGACCCTGGCGGGTGCAGCGCAGGTGGGCATGTCCCGACTGGAGGTGCCCGGTGCGGCCAGCTTCCATCTGGCGGGTTGGCTGTATCCCTTGAGCACCGTCGGTTTTGTGCTGTTTCTGGTGTGGGCCTGCCTGAGCGGTCTGCGCCCACCCCAGGCCCACCCTGCGCCGGTGCCCACCTGGTTTGCACTGTGGACCATCTCGGGCCTGCCTATGGGCGCGGTCGCTGTACTGATCAGCGCCTTGGCCGCGCGCGAGCTGATGCCCGCCTGGTGGCTGGACGGCACCTGGCTGGCCTGGCTGATCTATGGCGCAGTGTGGGTGTGGATCATGCTGGTGGCGTGGCGGGTGACCGAGGCGCTGATCCCATCACGCTGGGCGCAGACAGCCACCATCGTGGGTGTGCTGCTGATCGAGGCCTTTGGCAGCGCCTACATTGACAGCCGCCCCTGGCAGCCCAACTACGCCGAGCAGGAATCGGCTGATGCGGCGGACGCCGCCACCACACTCACGCTCAGCCAGGACGTCTTTGCCGACCAGCAAGCCCTGCTGGCACAGACCCTGGCCGCCATTACGCCCCGGCAGGCGGGCCACACCAATGTGTTTGGCCTGGTCTATGCGCCCTATGCGCAAACCGTGTTTGTACGCGAAAGCGCCATGGTGGCGGATGTGTTGCAAGCGCGTTTTGGCGCAGAGGGCCATGTTGTGCAACTGGTCAACCACCCCTCGGTGACGGACAGCATCCCCTGGGCCACCAACCAGAATCTGCGCGCCAGCCTGCAGGCCCTGGCCGCGCGCATGGACCGCGAAAACGATGTGCTGGTGGTCTACCTCAGTTCCCACGGCGGGGCCGACTTCCAACTCGCCACGCAGCACTGGCCACTGGAAGTGGCGGAACTGACACCGCAAATGCTGCGCAGCATGCTGGACGAAGTGGGCGTGCGCAACCGTGTGCTGGCCGTGTCGGCCTGTTATGCGGGTGGTTGGATAGAGCCCTTGTCCAGCGACAACACGCTGGTGATGACCGCAGCCGATGCCACCCACACCTCCTATGGCTGTGGCAGCCGGTCCGAGCTCACCTTCTTTGGCCGCGCATTGTTCGACGAGCAGTTACGCAAGACCCATTCGTTTGAACAGGCCTTCGCCGCGGCGGTGCCCATCATCCAGCAGCGCGAGATTGAGGGCAAGAAGGACGACGGTTTCTCCAACCCGCAAATCGCGGTGGGCAAGGACATTCGGCCGGTGCTGGCCACTCTGGAGCGTGAGCTGCAGCAGCGCCACCCGGCCTCTGGCAAATGACGCTACTGTTTTAGTAGCTACAGAAGCATATTTTACGGGGGCTAGAGGCCAATTTGGCTTATATACCCCCCGGTACAGCGCCTAGATCGCCAGGCGGTCACGCATCACGTGGATGGTGTCGTGGGCTTGTTTGACGCTGTAGCTTTGGCGCTGGACGATTTCGCGCACATCGGCGGGCAGGGTTTTGGTCAGCGCCTTCTGGTACTCGCGCACGGCCTGGTCTTCACTGGATTCGACCACCACCAGGATGGCATGGTCACCGCCGCCCAGGGCCGACTTCAGATCCATCCAACCGCGGCGCAGTGCACCGGTGAGGGTGCCGGTGTTGTCGGGCTCGTCACCCAAGACATGGACCAGGGTTTGCAGCTCGCCCACAAAGTGTGCGCGCTGGCGGCTTTGCTCCAGGCAGAAGGTTTTGGTATCGGGTGAGTCGATCTTTTGGGCAGCTTCCTCGTAGCCATGTTGACCATCACGGCTGAGTTCGATCAGGCCGTTCAGGGTGTCGATGACGTCGCTGGGGGATAAGGTGGTGTCATTCATGAGAGAGTCCTTTCAGTTGTAAGAAGCAGCACAAGCACCGGGGTGATGCGCTACAGGGCCAATGTATGTTTCTGCGGGTTTGGGGTCTGTGCCACAACACACATTGCGGGCTGTGCGCGATTTGCGGCTATGCTTTCTGCCAACTTGTCGCTCCACTTTTTTGTCCCCACCCTTTAGCGCACCGTCCATGCAACACCTTCTGAAAACCGCCCGCCCCCTGGTCAGCGCCTTGGCCCTGTCACTGGCCGCCGTTCCGGTGCTGGCTGACAGCACATCGTCGGCATCCAGCGCGGCCTCCACATCCATTGGCAGTTCATCCACCTCGGTCGAGAAATCCAGCAACAGCTCGTCCACCAAGGACAAAGTGGCGCAAGGCCCCTACACCGTGGTGGAGATGGTGGCATTGGCCCAGCAGCCCGACATGCTGCGCCTGCGGTTGCAGGCGGTAGACACAACCCCGGGCACCCGTCCATCCGGCGAAATCGTCTTGCTGTTGCCGCGCCAAGCCGCAGAACGTGGGCAATTGGCGGTGGGACAGGTTGTATCGGCCGAGCACCGCCCCTATGGTGTCGCGTTTGCCACCACCCCAGTGGCTGGCAATGCCACCACACCCTTCTTCCTGGTGCTGGACGACGCCTGGTTTGGTGAGCTGGAGAGCCGCCCGCTTGGCGTGTAACTTGCCCGGGGGTGGGCACACCGCACGCCGTGTGGTGCTGGCGCTGGCCTGTGCCTGGGGTGCAACGGCCGCGTGGTCGGGCTCGCTCAACTACTGCCAGGGCCAGACTGAACCCAATGCAGCCGCACAAGACCGCCTGATACAGGTGGCAGCTGTGGTCAAGGCCGAGCTGGAGCGCTCGGGCCACAGCGTGGCCATCGTGTCGCGCTCGGGCCTGGCACTGCAGCGCTTAGGCCACCGCTATTCACATGCCGGTGTGAGCCTCAAGGCCAGCCCAAGCATCCCCTGGTCGGTGCGGCAGCTGTACTACGCCTGTGACGAGAAACGCCCGCGCATTTTTGACCAGGGCATGACGGGCTTTGTGATGGGTGCACTGGACCCGGCTGAAGGTTATGTCTCCATCGTGCTGCTACCCCCCGACGCCGCGCAGGCGCTGGAGCACACCGCCCTCAACGACCACCAGGCCCTGCGCCTGCTGGGCTCCACCTACAGCGCCAACGCTTATGCCTTTGGCCAGCGTTACCAGAACTGCAACCAGTGGCTGGCCGAGCTGATGGCCCATGCCTGGGGCGCGTTGGCGCCTGAAGGCGACGCACGGGGCCAGGCACAGGGCTGGCTGCGCGACCAGCATTACCAGCCCAGCAGCTTCAGCCTGGGCTGGGGGCCACTGGCCTGGCTGGCCGGCTTGCTGCCCTGGCTACACACCGACGACCACCCGGAGCAGAACATCATCGATGCGCAGTACCAGGTCAGCATGCCGGCGTCGATTGAGGCCTTCGTTCAACAACGCCTTCCCCAGGCCACCCGCATCGAGCTGTGTTACACGCCGCAGCACATCGTGGTGCGCCGCGGCTGGGAGCCGATTACGCCTGGTTGCCAGCCGGGCGCAGACGATACCGTTACAGCCCTACCTTAACTATTACGACCTGCCATCACACCGCCGTCCACATTCCACACGGCGCCGGTCACCCAACTGGACTTGTCCGACAGCAAGAAGGCCACCACGGTCGCCACATCATCGGGCTGGCCAATACGCCCCAGCGGGTGGAAGGCGTTGAAGCTGGCCAGAACCGCATCGTGCTGTTCACGGGGTACAAAACTGTCATACACCGGTGTGTCCACAACCGCTGGTGCCACGGCATTCACACGGATGTGGTGCACACCCAGCTCCAGCGCCAGGTGCTGGGTCAGCGCATGGATACCGGCCTTGGCCATGGAATAGGCCGAGGACGGTGTGGCCAGAATGGCCTGCTGCGCCCACATCGATCCAATGTTCACAATCGCACCCCGTTTGCTTGGCACCATGCGCCGCGCCACGGCCTGGGTCGCAAAGAACAAGGCTTTGCTGATGGCGAGGTAGCTGTCGTAATCCGCCTCGCTGTGGTCCAGAAATGCCTTGGGTGAAAACACGCCGGCCGCATTAACCAGCAGGTCAAACGGTTTGCTGCGTGTCTGCACCGCATCGGTCAAGGCACGCATACCATCGGGTGTGGTGATGTCGGCCTGCAGGGTGTGGATGGATGCCTCACGCTCGGCGGCACTGCGTGCCAGCTTTTGCGCACTGCGCCCCACTACCAGCACCTGCGCGCCAGCGTCCGCCAAGCGGTGGGCCACCGCGCGGCCTATTCCACTGGAGCCACCGATCACCAATGCGTTCTTACCCGAAAAATCCTGATGCATATTCACTCCTATACCTACCAGTAGGTAGTCTTTTGGGCCAAAAAAAAAGGTCAGCCCTTCCTCATAAAACCATTGATCAAAATTGCCGTTGTGCGGTCAAACGCATCCATGTCGTTGCTGGAGCGGCACACCAGGGACGCGCCTTGCAACATGGACAGGGCCGCACGCGCATGGTCTGCCGCTGCGCCGTCAAACACCAACACACCCTGTGAGCGCCCCTCGGCCAACAACTGGGCCAGCCACTCGGTGTTGCGGGCAAAAAACCGCTGCAACCGGGGCAACATGGCGTCGTCCAGCGTCAGCGCCTCGGTGGCCAGCATGCCGCACATACACAGGCGGTCACTTTGCAGTGTGGCGCGGTAGATCGCCACATAGTCTTTCAACTTGGCCAGCGCCGTGGTGTCACGCCGCTCTATGTCAGCCAAGGCCTGGTCAAACTGCGCCGCATAGGCTTCGACCAGGGCCACACCCAGGTCCACCTTGCTGGCAAAGTGGTGGTGCAGGCTGGCCTTGCGGATGCCCACCTCGTCCGCCACATCGGCATAACTAAAGCCGTTGAAGCCGCGCTGCTGTACCAGGCGCTGGGCGCTGGAGAGGATCAGTTCTTTAGTGTCCATGGATGCAACTATAGCCTACCAATTGGATGGTAGTCAACAAACATTGCGTAATTCCTCAAAACTGCTGAGGACACCGATCGCAGTTTCATACTCTTTACCGCCTGGTGGCGCTAGACTCCCGCCCTTTATACGCGTGGGTTTGCTATGGAACTTCTGACTGATCCGAACATCTGGATTGCCTTCTTCATGTTGGCGGCACTGGAAATTGTGCTGGGCATTGACAACATCATTTTCATCAGCATTTTGGTAGGCCGCCTGCCACCCGAACGCCGCGATGTGGCACGCCGCCTGGGCCTGGGCTTTGCAATGGTGTCGCGTATAGCGTTGTTGTTCAGCCTGTCCTGGGTGATGACGCTGACCAGCCCGCTGTTCACGGTGATGGCGCAAGAGATCAGTGGCCGTGACCTGATTCTGCTGGGCGGTGGCTTGTTCCTGCTGTACAAAGCCTCGCACGAGATTTTTATGGAGGTAGAGGCCCACGAGTCCGATGAAGTCAAAGCCGGTGAAACCACCACCAAGACCGGTGCCGCCCTGTTTTGGGGAACCATTGTGCAGATTGGCATTGTGGATATCGTGTTCTCGCTGGACTCGGTGATCACTGCAGTGGGCATGGTGGACCAGATCAGCGTCATGGTGGCCGCTGTCATCGCGTCGGTTGCGGTAATGATGTTTGCCGCAAAGCCCATTGGCGAGTTTGTGGACAAACACCCGTCCATCAAGGTGTTGGCCCTGGCCTTCCTGACCATGGTGGGTACGCTGCTGATCGCCGAAGCGTTTGACGTGCATGTGCCCAAGGCCTACGTGTATGTGGCCATGCTGTTCTCGTTGGGTGTGGAAGCCCTCAATATCCGCGCCCGCACCAAACGTGCTGCGCTGCGCAACGCCGCCTGATCAACCGGGGTCACAACACCCCGGTTTCGCCGACGGGCATCGGCGAGGTTTTAGAATCGGTCTCCCCCATAAGGAGACCGATAACAATGCAAAACGCACGCACGGTGTTTGATACCCTCAACACCGACTACCTCGCCGTCCACAAGACCAAAGAAGACCTGTTCTGGGACACCTACATGGCTGTCTCCAGCGACGACGCTGGTTTTGCCCGCGCCGAAGAGGCCTACAAGAATTTCATCTCAGACCCAGCCCGCCTGGCCACCGTGCGCAAGGCACTGGCCAGCCTGGGTGATACCGATGCCGACGAGGCCACGGCCGCGCTGCGCCACGGTCTCAAGGGCTGGCTCGCGCTGTTCGAGAGCAACATCATCGACAGCGACGCCGCGCGCACCATGATGGCCGAGCTGATCCAGCTGGAATCCGACCTGTTTGCCAAGCGCCGCGCACTGGTGCTGCGCCACACCAACGAGGCCGGCACCGTGGAAGACGCCACGCTGAGCATGTTGTCCACCAATATGGGCAGCAACCCCAACGAAGCGGCGCGCAAGACTTCACACGACGCCTTGATGCAGCTGGAGCAATGGGTGCTGGCCAATGGCCTCTTGGACATTGTCAAAAAGCGCAATGCCTTTGCCCAGGCACAGGGGTTCCCCAATTATTTTGACTACAAGGTCGCCAAAAACGAGCAGATGTCGGCCGACCATTTGTTCACCATCCTGGACGACTTCGAAGAACGCACCCGCGCGGCCAACACCCGTGCGCTGAACGACCTGGTGCAAACCCACGGCGCCAAGGCTACCGAGCCCTGGAACCTGCGTTTCTTTGTCAGCGGCGATGTGACCCGCCAGTTTGACCCCTACCTATCCTTCGCCAAAGGCCTGGAGCGCTGGTTGCAAAGCTTTCGCAAGCTGGGCATTGCCTACCGCGGGGCCACCATGCAGCTGGACCTGCTGGAGCGCAAGGGCAAATACCAGAACGGTTTCTGCCACGGACCGATTCCCAGCTTTTACGACGCCAACCAGCAGTGGGTGGCAGGCCAGATCAACTTTACGGCCGATGCCAAGCCGGACCAGATCGGCAGCGGCGCACGCGCCATCAACACGCTGTTCCACGAAGGTGGCCATGCCGCGCACTTTGCCAATGTGACACAAAACTCACCCTGCTTCTCGCAGGAGTTTGCCCCCACGTCCATGGCCTATGCAGAAACCCAGTCGATGTTCTGCGACAGCCTGCTGGACGATGCCGACTGGCTTAAACGGTACGCCCACAACGCCAAGGGCGAACCCATTCCCGATGCACTGATCCACGCCCGCATCAAGACCACCCAGCCCTTTGCAGCCTTTGGCGAGCGCAGCATTCTGGTCGTGCCTTACTTTGAGCGTGCGATGTACCAGATGGATGACGAGGCACTGACGCCCGACGCGGTTCTGGCCTTGGCGCGCGCCACCGAGCTGCGCATCCTGGGTGTGGCCGTAGGCCCGCGCCCCCTGCTGGCGATTCCGCATTTGCTGAACCAGGAGTCGGCCGCCTCGTACCACGGCTATTTGCTGGCCAATATGGCGGTGTACCAGACACGTGCCTTCTTCGAACGCACCTACGGTTACCTGACCGACAACCCAGCTATTGGCCCTGCGCTGTCCCAACACTACTGGGCACGGGGCAACAGCATCAGCCACAACGACACCTTGGTCAGCCTGACGGGCGAGCCCTTCAACGCCAAGTACCTGGCCGACAGCTGCAACCAGACCGTGGACGAGGCCTGGGCCGAGGCGCAGGCCAAGATGGCGGCCGCCACGGCACGCAGTTACCCACCAGCGCCAGCGCCCGATCTGGATGCCACCATCCGCATCGTGCACGGTGCCGAGCTGATTGCCGACAACAGCGAATCCGACCAGGCCATGTGCCAGCAGTTTGAGCGCTGGGTCGGGCAACACTACCCGACCACCGTGCAGTAAAGACAGGCGGGCCAGAACGATGCAAGCACAAGATATTCTCCAGTTCTGGTTTGTGGAGCTCAGCGCCCAGCAACGCTTCTCCAAAGACGCGGCGCTGGACACCCAGATGCGGGAGCGTTTTGGGATGGTCTTGCAGGCTGCGTCGCGGGGGGAGCTGTTCACCTGGCGCACCACACCCCAGGGCCGCCTGGCGGAGATCGTGGTGCTGGATCAGTTCTCGCGCAATGTCTACCGCGATACGGCGGGCGCTTTTGCACAGGATGCGCAGGCACTCACCCTGGCGCAAGAGCTGGTGGCCAGCGGCCAGGACTATGTGCTGGAGCCCGCCCGCCGCGTCTTTGCCTATATGCCGTACATGCACAGTGAATCACCCCTGATCCACGCCCAGGCCATGGCCCTGTTTGCCCAGCCGGGCATGGAAGGCACGCTGGACTATGAACGGCGGCACAAAGCCATCATTGACCAGTTTGGCCGCTACCCGCACCGCAATGCCTTGCTGGGCCGTGTGTCTACGCCGCAAGAGCTGGAGTTTCTGCGTGGACCGGGCTCGTCTTTTTAATCGCCGCTGAAAACAATTGAATCCTTACGTTCAACTGACAGACCGTCGCGCTGTGGATAACATTGCGCCCCCTTTGCCAGCCATAAATGCCTGTTTTCGTGAGCGCCCCACCAAAACAGCATTCCATTTCAGGGTTAACCCGAAAGCAAATGGGGCATATTTACCAATGAAAAGGATACGCGTGATAGCAAAAATTATGGGGGCTGCCAGGATGGCCCCACCACACTCCCCAACGCCCGGTTACCCCCGTTTTCTGTGGGTGTCTTTGTGGATAACTATGTTTACAACCCGTCCAGGCCACGCCAGCACTGGGTTTGCCTGGGGTGCCTGCTAAATGACCGCATCGTTCAAAACCGTGTGTATCGTCGGTTGTGGCGCCATTGGCGGCTGGCTGGGAGCAGGCCTCGCCCGCGCGGGCTGCCAGGTAAGTGTGTTTGCACGCGGCACCACGTTGGCAGCACTACAGACCCAGGGGTTGCGCCTGGGTACTGAGCAACACACCGTCCATGCCAGCAGCGATGCCGCGGCCTTGGGCGTGCAGGATCTGGTGGTGGTGGCCGTCAAGGCCCCTGCCCTGCAGGACGTGGCCCGCCAGATTGGCCCCCTGATAGGGCCCAATACCGTGGTGCTGACGGCGATGAATGGCGTGCCCTGGTGGTTCTTCCAGGGTTTTGGCGGTGCCTTGGCTGGCACCCAGCTGCAAGCAGTGGATGCCGGTGGTGAAATTGCGACCGCCATTCCTGCGGCCAACGTCATCGGTTGTGTGGTGCACGCCAGTTGCTCGGTCGACGCACCAGGTGTCATCCACCACCATTTTGGCAATGGCCTGATTCTGGGCGAACCCTCGGGCAAGGTCAGTACACGTGCACAAGCCCTGGCAGCCTTGTTGACGCAAGCGGGTTTTGCCGCCAGCGTGTCGCCCCAGGTGCAAAAAGATGTCTGGTACAAACTGTGGGGCAATATGACGGTCAACCCCATCAGTGCGCTGACCGGCGCCACCACCGATCTGATCTTGGGTGACGAGCTGGTGCGCAACTTTGTCTCTACCGTGATGCTGGAGGCCAAGGAAATTGGTGCACGCTTGGGGCTACCCATCGACCAGCAACCGTCGGACCGGCACCAGGTCACGCTCAAACTCGGCGCCTTCAAGACTTCGATGTTGCAAGACGTAGAAGCGGGCAAGGCCGTGGAGCTGGATGCGCTTGTCACCGTGGTCAAAGAACTGGGCACCTTGACCGGTGTCCCCACACCCTTTACCGACGCCCTGTTGGGTCTGAGCCGCTTGCAGGCCCGCGTGCGCGGCCTGTACTGAACCACCATAGGGTCGATTAGGAGGCACATGCCAGGACCCCGGCGCAATTGGTTGACTGCGAAGCGCGTGGGACTGGCGTTGATGTTGATCGCGTTCAGCATCTCCACACCCGCAGCAGCCGGGCGTCTGGTCTTCGCCTTCAGTGAGCTGCCTCCGTGGAAGACCGTCGACACCCACAAACACTTTGGTGGTGCCTACACCGAAATTGTGCGGGAACTGGCCAAACGCACGGACAACGAACTGGAGATCGTCCACTGCCCCATTAAACGCTGTTTGAAGATGATCCAAGATGGACAGGCCGATATCATCATCGGCATACAAGCCTCGCCCGAGCGGGAGGCCTACATCCATTTCCTGCGCACCCCCTACCGCAAGCTCAGCTCCGACAAGGTGTTTTATGTACCCAAGGGCAAGGCCAGTTTGGTACGCAGTTACAACGATTTGAAGACACTACGCATTGGGGTCAAGAATGGCACCCAATACTTCGACCGTTTTGACAACGACACGCAGTTAAGCAAAGACGGGGCGAAGGACGCCGAAGCCAGTTTCAAAAAACTGGTGCGTGGACGGGTCGACACTGTGGTCATGGCGGAGGACCAGGGCGAAGCCATTGTGTACAGTATGCAATTGCAAAATGAACTGGTAAAGGCCGAGTACCGCGAGGCGGACCGCACACCGCGTGCGGTAGGCCTCTCCAAGAAGTCCGCCCATGTGGCGCATGTGCAGCGGTTTGAGGCGGCCATGGCCTCCATGGTCAAAGACGGCACGGTGCGGGCAATGTTCAAACGCCACTACTTTGATGCCTACCATGTGCCGCGCGACGCATTCCCGCTTGAGTAACACAACACGCCGTCCCCACCGGCATTGCACCGCAATTTTTAACCTAGCAAACGGAGACACCCATGGCAACTTACCTCATTGTTGACACCCTGCTCGATAAGCCTGAGCTGTACGAAGAATACAAACTTAAAGCCAAACCTTTGGTCGAACACTTTGGCGGTGAATACCTGGCACGTGGCGGCGCACTGAGCCTGAAGGAAACCGACCTGTGGTCACCCACGCGTATGGTGTTGATCCGCTTTCCGGATGCAGATGCGGCCAACCGCTTTTACGACTCGCCCGAGTACCAGGCCATTCTGCCCATCAGCCGCGCATCGGCGCGCCGCACCATGGTTATGCTCGAAGGCATTTAGGAGGCTTGGTGTTCACCAGTCAGCGGGGTCCACTTTGTAATACCCGCTGAGCTCCTGGTACAACGCGGGGTATTCGGTAGCCAACGCACGGGGTTGCTCGAAAAACACCTCGGACACCACTGCAAAAAACTCTGCAGGGTCCTGTGCGCCATAGTGGTTGAGCAGGCCCTGCACACCATGGTGTACCTCCGCCTGCAGTTGGTCAAACGCTGCGTGGAACACCTGCGACCAGCGCCGTGCGTCGTAGTACGTGTCTCCCAGGGTGGGAGGTGGTGCACCGCGCGCCGCGCCGTTTTCCTGGTCCAACTGGTGGGCAAATTCGTGGATCACCACATTGCGACCATCATCGGGCACCGCCGCGCCTTCTACCGTGTCTTGCCACGACAGGATGATCTGCCCCTGCGACCAGGACTCACCGGACAGCGCCTGCCGGTTTTCCTGCTGCACACCTGCGTAATCCAGCGATGTGCGGTTGACAAAAAACGCACCGGGGTAGACCAGTATTTGGCGCACATTGGCGTAGTAATCGGTGGCGCGGTTCAGTATCAGCAAACACGCCTGGGCGGCAATCACCACCCGCATCTCTTCGGTGATGCGCAGGCCTGCACAACCCAGAAATGATTTCTCGGCGATAAAAACCTGCATGTGTTTTTTGAGCTGCAACTGCAGGTGGGCTGGCAATTTGCGCACCAGTGGTACGCGGCGCTGCAGAATCTTGCGCCAGGTGGCGGGGAAGGCGCCTGCACGCACGCGGCTGCGCCGGTAGCGCTGCCAGGCCGGCTGGCCCAGCAAAGCCGCAATCAGGAGCACGGCCAGGCCACACAAGAGAATAAAAGCCACGGCGCATGCTCCAGTCAAGACGTTATCAAGTACCGTAGCTGGGCGCTAAACCCGCCATTTCAAGTAGCCATAGCCAGGCTATCGTGTCACCAGCACCGGCACCTTGGATTCGGCCACCACCTTGGTCGACACACTGCCCAGCATGAGCCGCGCAATGCCGCTGCGGCCATGGGAGCCCAGCACAATCAGGTCGGCACCTAAAGAAGCTGCGGTTTGCACGATGCCGCTTGCCGCGCCCATCTCTTCCACCAGCCGTACCTCCAGTGCAACAGCGGGTTCGCCACCCTGCTTGCACAAGGTTTCGACCTGGGCATGGGCCTGTGCAGCCTGGGCCTGCGCAGCCGCCATGTACGCCTGAAAGCCCTGGGGGTTGACTTCGCCCACACCGAGATAAGGATAGGGGTCCACCACGTACACCGCCGTCAACTTGGCGCCGTGTGTACGTGCCAGACCAACTGCCAGTTGGGCTGCATGTTCCGAGGCGGGAGAGCCGTCGGTTGCGATAACAATGTGCTTGAACATAAGAATGCCTCCTGAGGTCGTTGTGAATACCCTTTCATCTTGCCCCTAGCTTGACCCAAGCCGCTTGAGGCAAGTCAAAGGGACTACACAAATTTGCACTCAAGCCGCACCCCGCGCCTGTTGGCTCACAAAATACACCACCTTGCGCGCACGCATCACATCACCCAGGGGCCGGTGCGCAGCCAGGGCCTGCCAGGGGTCGAAAATGGCCGCCTCAACCTTCTGGGCCAGTGCCTGGCCCTGCGCCGAGTTCGTGTCTTGCTTGGGCAGCGTCAAACGCGCCACCGTCGTGTAAGGGCTGGGCCAATTGACCGATGCGTCTTCAATCGGCGTGCGCTCGGCATCCACAAAGGGTTGCAACTGCAAGTCCCACTGCAGCGTCTTCTCGCGCAGTTTGGCGCTGAAGTCGGCGCCCCAATCCTGTTTGGCGTTGGGGCTGGCGGGGCCGTTGCCGTTGGACGGCACCAAACGCACGCGCACGGCATAGGGGCCGCAGGCGATGGGCGCTGCGCTGAACACGGTCTCGGTCGCAAATCCACCAAATGATTTGCCCACCGTCTTGACCATGCTGACCAGCCGCACCGGTGCACCCAACACGCCATACCGTGCAAACAAATGTTTGAGCAACTTGCCGCCACCTTGCGATGCCGCCACCACAAACTGAACAAAGTCATCGGCGCTGGAGAAGCCAAATACCTCCTGGTTGATCAGCGCAAAGTCCTGGCTGACCGCAGGCCCATTGCCCAGTGCTGAATCACCTTTGACGCCCAAGACCCGCAGTGCAAAACCGCGGATGTCGGGCGTGCGGTCCGAGGCCTTGTCCAGACCGCCGTTGGACAAACGAACCCAGGTCTCAAACGTACCGGGCTTGGCAAACAGACCATGGCGTGCAAATGTGGGCAGATCGGCCAGCACTTCCAGCGTGCCCTTGGCCGCCGTCAGTTGTTTGCGGTGCAAGGCCCGGCCATTGCCGTATTTTTTGGATTTGCGGGCCTGTATCGCGGCAAACTGCTCACCGTAACTGGCATAACGCTGGGCCTCATCCGGTGCCACGTTTTCTTGCCATTGGGTGCTGGGTGTCAGGTCTTTGGCCATGGCGTGCATCGCAATAGTTGTCGGTAACTGCATGGTAGACCCAAGCGCCACGTGCAACAAGCGGTGGCGGCCCCCATATTGGCCCATTTCTGCCGTAATATCTCGCCATCGAACCCCATGTCGGGGTTGACTTCGGAGGACATATGGCTAAAGGTGATCAGCGCAAGGAAAAAATGGCAAAGAAGCCCAAGAAGGACACGTCTGAGCCCAAGAACTCAACGTCCGACCGCCCCATGGCACCGGTCACCGCAGTGATTCCCCGCGGCAAGATCAAGACTGCGAAGTAAACACGCCACTCAAGAGCTCGGGCAAGCGATCCTTGCCCATCTTGAACCCGCAGGCCTGGGCATGGCCACCGCCACCCATGCTGCGGGCCAAAGCGATGCAGTCATAGTTGCGCTGTGAGCGCAGCCCGGCCTTCACAACCCCCTCTTTCGACACACACCACATCAGCGCAAAGCTGCCGCTTTTGCGGGACAACATGTCGCCCACCACGCTGTGGAAGGCGCCGGGTGCGTTGACCATCAGGCCGCTCTGTCCATTGAAGGAAATCGGCTGGGCCGACTCCGCAATGTCGGCTGCCAGCTTGTTGAATTTTTCGTCCATGGCCTGGCCACGCGCCATGAAGTCGGCCACCTGCTGCGTGTCAAAGGCTGCCATCGCGGCCCAGTGCGCAAAGTCAAACGGCTCCATGTCCAGTGCGGCCAGAAAACCAGCACTCTCGGGGTACTGCCAGGTCCAGATGTCGCGGTCTTCAATAAAACGCACCAGGTCCGGTAACGGCCGCTTGGGCTGAAAAAACTCCCAGGCCAGGCGTGAGCCAGACTTGTTCATGTCAAAGTGCACCACCCCACAGCGGCAGGCAAAACCGGTCAATTGCTCGGCAGCGCTTTTGTGGTGGTCCAGCAGCACCAGTTTGGCGGCACGTTCTTCAATGCCGCGCAGGATGTCGGCCGAGAACGAAAAATCCAGGATGTAGACCGCACGGCCATCGAGCACCGGTAGGTCGGCCACCGACGTCACATTGCCGTGGTCCAGGCCCACAAACTCGGCCCTACCCTCGTAAAACAGCCAGGCCGCCAATGCGGATGCAAAACCGTCGGGGCAGTTGTGGCCGTGGTAGATGACCAGAGGATTGGGATCGTTTTGACTTGGGGCAAACAGCAGTTGTAGGGGCAGCAGGGTTTTCATGGGCGGTGGATTGTCGCCCAAGGCGCGCGCGGTTGATCAGGCTGCGTGTTTGCCGACCTTGGCAAAAGGGTCAGTGTCGGTAGTGGGCTCGGCATGTTGTTCAATGGGAAATTCGCTGGGCACGGTGTCGCGGAACTGGGATTGCATCTGGCTGTCCTGCTCCATCACCGAGTCTTCCCACATGGCCCAATCGGAGTCTTCGTTGCCTTCGGTCACCTGCGGCAGCGGAAGGGGGTCTCGGATGTCCAGTGCCGTGTTTTTGGATGGGCGCTTGGCCTGTGGGTTTGGCCGGTGGGTCCCGTGTTCGGATTCTTTGTCCGAACGCTTGAAGAAGCTGAACATACAAAACCCTCCATGCATGGGCTGCGCAACATCGCAGTGCAAAACGGTCTGATTTTGCGCGCTTCAACCGAAAAATCAATGGTCCATTCGGATATCGGCAGGTGGTGCAAATTTGCTATGTTTTATATAGCAATAAAACCATATTTCACGGGGGCTAGAGGCCAATTTAATCCGAAGACTCCTCGTCAGACGGCTTGCCACGGGGTGGGCGGGGTACTTTCTTGAAGCGCACCGCCCGGTCCAGTTCGATGGCATCTTTCTTGACCTGGCGTTCGGCGTCCAGCTTTTGCCCATGGGCCAGCCACTGCGAGAATTCTGCGGGCGTCTCCAGCGTGATGCGGCCCATCACCGCCGCGCGGAAGTCATGGATGACCAGGTCCGCCGCCTTTTGCAGGTTGATACGGCCGCCCGGTAAGAGCGCACCGCGCTTGCGGCCCACGGCTTCGAGGATCTGTTCGTCGGTCTGGTCGGCCACACCGCTGATCTTGTAACGCGCCTCCACCAGCGGGGCGTAGTGTTGGCGCAGGTAGTCCAGCAGCTCCAGCGCCACTTCTTCCTCGTCAAAGGCATTGCGGCCAATGGCACCACTGGCAGCGAGGTTGTAGCCACTCTTGGCGACGATGATGCGCGGCCATAACACGCCGGGAGTGTCGAACAGGTAGAAACCGTCTTGCAGCACGATGCGCTGCTCGATCTTTGTGACGCCCGCCTCGTCGCCGGTCACTGCCGCACGCTTGCCCTTGAGTGTGTTGATCAGCGTGGACTTGCCCACATTGGGTATGCCGCAGATCAGCACCCGCATGGGTTTGACCATGGTGCCGCGGTTGGGAGCCAACTCGAAACAGGCGTGTACCAGCACCTTGGCCGGTGACGTCATGCTGGCGTCCAGCCCCAGGGCACGCGTGCCGGGCAAGGCGTTGAAGTGGGCCAGCCACTCTTGGGTGCGCACCGGGTCGGCCAGATCCTGCTTGTTCAGCACCTTGAGTGCCGGCTTGCCCGCGGTGAGCTGGGCCAGCATGGGGTTGGCGCTGGAGCCGGGCAGGCGCGCGTCCAGCAGCTCAATGACCACATCAATCTCCTTGATGCGCTCTTCGATCGCCTTGCGCGTCAGGTGCATATGACCTGGGAACCACTGAATCGCCATGTGCCTGAAACCTCTGTATTGGATGCCGTTTTGGGAAGGGCTTGATTGTCGGGCAGTTTGCAATAGGCCGAATGGCTAGACAGCGCTCTCTAGGAAAACACCCGGATTTAAGGTGTCCGCACTAGGACGACCCGACAGAATCCAACCCAGCAAACAAAGTTCTTCACCCTTTTCATTTCTTTCTTCAGGAGTATTTCTCATGGCCAACCAAAAACTCGCAACCGTCACCAACGAACTGATCGAATCCTATGGCAACACTGCCAAGAACGTGATCAACGCCTACCGCGTGGGCAACGAGCGCGCTGCCGTGTTCATGGACGAGCAATTTGTTGCCGCCCTGGAAAAGGCCGGTTCGCGCCTGAGCCCCAGGGCACGCAAGAGCGCTTTGTCGGCTGAGCAAAAGCTGACCGCTTACTACGTCCGTGGCGTGGAAGTGACTTCTGACAACGCCAACCTGGTCGTCAACAAGGCCGTGGAACTGGCTGGCAAGGGCGTCGTGCAAGTGTCTGCCAACGCAGGCCGTTTCGAAAAGTCCACCGGCGTGACCACACTGAGCAGCCTGGCTACCGCCGCTGTGCCAGCCGCACAAGCCGTGACCAAGGTAGTTGCCAAGATTGAAGCCCGCTCCAGCGAACTGGCTACCAAGCTGGCTGGCAAGCCCGTGCGCGCCAAGGCAGCTAAGGTTGTCAAGGCCGTCAAAGCGGCTCCAGCGAAGGCCGCTACAGTTGCCAAGAAGGCTGTTCGCACCGCCAAGAAGGCTGCCGTCGCCGCTTAATTGCGAACATGCAACCTGCCACCGTGACGTGGCGGGCGCCCAATAAAAAAGGGGCTGAGCGCCATGCGCTCAGCCCCTTTTTGCATGGTGCTCAGACCGCCTGGGCCACGCCCAGGCGTTTGGGTGACAAATACTCCTGCAGGTAGATGTCAAACGGCATGGTGTCGGCCGCCTCGATCTTTCGCTGCGCGTCCCAGGACTCGCGCGCCAGGGCCTCAAAGTGGGCCTGCGAGTCAGCAGACCAGGGCATGTCCAGCATGGCCTGTCGGGTGATAAGCGATTGCGCCCGGGCAAAGGCGCCAAACGAGCCGTCAAACTGGTCGGTAATGGCCTTCAATACACGTGCCGATGGCAGGGTTTCGGGGTGCTGCAAACCGTGGATGGCGGCCTGCACCGCTGCGCTGTAGTCGGTGTTGCCGTGGGCCGCGTCCAGCGTCTGGGCGATGGGGCCCAGTTGCGCCACCAGCTCCAGCCCCCAGTCCTTCAACGTGATGGTGCTATTCCCCCGCTCCAGCAGCAAGCCCGGCTCACGGCCCCGTTCGGCCACGTTGTGCTGGTTGTGCGCCAGCGCCACGATTTCTTCGGGCGAATCGGGTGGGCTGTCGCTGAGCAGGCAGTGCAGCAGAAACACATCCAGGAAACGCATGGTCTGGGCATTGATGCCCACGGTCTCAAACGGGTCCAGATCCATCAGCCGCACTTCCACATACTCCACACCGCGTTCGCGCAGCGCATGCAGGGGGCGCTCGCCCGGGAAGATGACACGTTTGGGGCGGATGGTGCCGTAGAACTCGTTCTCGATCTGCAGCAGGCTGGTCGCCAGCTGGCGGTAGGTGCCGTCTGGGCCGCGCACGCCTATGGCCTCATACGCCGGGTAGGCTTGGGTCAACGCCCCATGCAGGGAGCTGCCGTAACCCTGCAGGCTGTTGTAACTGACCGCCAAGGAGGCCTGGGCGTCACTCTGGTAACCCAGGCGCCCCATGCGCAGCGAGGTGGCGTAGGGCAAATACATGGTGTGGGCATTGAGCGCCTGCAACTGGTGTTGGCGCCCGGCGACAAAGGTGGAGCACACCGCCGGAGAGGCACCAAACAAATACAGCAGCAAAAACGCATGGCGGCGGAAGTTGCGGATCAGGCCAAAGTACTGCTCGCTGCTCACATCAGGCAGCGACCAGTTGTAGTGGATGCCCGATATGGTTTGCATGCGCCGCCCGTAACGGTAACCCAGGCCCATGCGGTACACCGTCTTGGCACGGCCCACGTTGGACGTGCCGTATTGCCCCAGCGGTATGGCGTTGTCCTCTGGCAAACGACAGGGCATGCTGGAGACCCACAACATGTCATCACCCAGCGCATGCATGGTGGCCTGCTGCACCTGGACCAGCTCGTCCAGACACTCTTGCACGCCGGCATGTACGCCGGTGATCAACTCCACCTGCGACTCACTGAAATCGGTCGTGATATTGGCGTGCGTCAGCGCCGAACCCAGGGCCTTGGGATGCGGCGTGGTGGCCAGTGCGCCATTGGGCAGGGTGCGCAGGCTTTCTTTCTCGATCCCGCGGCGAATGCCGTGGATACGTGTTGTGGTGAGTGCCCCCAGGGCCTGTGGAATGGTTTGCATGCGGTTGACCCTGAAGGCCCTTGACTTTCTGTGGGGCGCAAAGGTACCACAGGGTAAAAATCGTTGCTTGCCAAGGACAAGTTTCCAACATAATTCTGCATGATCCCAGCAGAACTCATCCTGTGGTCTGCCATGTTGGGTGGCATGGCCACGCTGGCGGCCTTTGCGCTGGCAGACGCCATCATACGGCGCAGCATCGCGTCGGCGCGGGCCTTTGTGTTTGTGGCCTCTACCGGTGCTGCATGCATCATGTTGACCGGGCTGGCGCCCGTATTGTTGCCTGGCATGCCCTTGCAAACCCTGCACATGTTGCAAAACAGCCTGGGCCTCTTCAGTGGTGCCCTGGCGCTGAGTTACCTGGGCCTGTGGCTGGGGGTGGCCGCCGAAGACCGCATCGTGCGCCACACCGTGCGCTGGGGGGCGTGGGCCCAGTTTGCGGCGGGCTGCACCATGGCCCTGTTGACCCTGCTACGCCCACCAGAGGAAGGCCAGCGCCTGCTGCTGGTCACCGCCACCATCAATGGCCTGGCGGTGCTGGTGACCGTGGTGGCAACCCTGCGTGCCATAGCCCTGGGCGACCGCCTGGCCCTGGGCATACTCGGTGCGAATGGGCTGCTGGCGTGTACAGCCATTGGTCTGTACGCACATGGCCTGGGCATAGACCTGGGAATGGGCGTATGGGTTTTCACCGCCATCTGTGCGGTGGGATTTTTTATGGTGGGCACCTACCTGGGCTTGCGGCGGGACCGCTTCAACCGCCGCCTGGAACGCCTGGCCGGGCTGGCCATGGGTGACGACCCCGCCACCGGTTTGCCCAAAGGATCTGTGCTGCTGTCCAAGATGGACGATGCCTTCTGGCGCAGCGCCCGCCGGCGCCATGAATGCACGGTGATCTGTCTGCACGTGCGCAACCTGTATGGCCTGGCCGAGGCCGCCGGGCATAACGCCGACAAACAAATCCTGGCGGCCATGACGGCCCGTTTGCGCCGCGCGGTGGGTTTCCGCAATGTGGTGGGGCTGTACCACCCGCGCTGCTTTGTGGTGGTGATTTCCACTGACAGCAAGACCCGCCTGGTGGAAAAAACCCTGCAGCGCCTGCACTACCTGATGGGCAAGCCGCTGAACATCCTGGGGCCCAACGGCGACTACCACGCCTTTGCCCCGGCATTTGGCATTGGCGCCGTGGCGGTCAACACCGACAGGGCGGACCCGGCAGCCATCATCGACCAGGCCGAACGCATGGCGCTGGCGGCCAGCGAACAGCCGGACATGCTGCCCACCGTGGCTGGACCCTTGATGAGCCCCTGAGCGGGGCCTCAGCCCAGCTTGGCGATAGCGCGGGCCACTTCCAGCGAGCCTTGGGCAGAGCCATTGGGCGGCACTGTCTCACCACTGCGGTCCCGCACCGTGTCCAGCTGCGCGGCCAGGCGTTCGGGCGCTTCGCTGCCAAGACCGATCCAGTCGCCCTGTGTCAGGGTGATATGTGCGGCCTCTACACTGCCGGCACCGGCGCACAGGATGGTGCGGGTGGGCGCGTCTTGCGACACCAGCACCAGCATGGCGGGCACCACGGCCTCGGGCTTGAGCGCGGCCAACACGGCCTCTGGCATCAGGTCTTCTGTCATGCGTGTGGCGGCCGTAGGCGCCAGCGCATTGACACGGATATCGGCCTTGGCACCTTCAATGGACAGTGTCTGCATCAGGCCCACCAGGGCCAGCTTGGCCGCGCTGTAGTTGGACTGGCCAAAATTGCCGTACAGGCCGGAGCTGGACGTGGTCATCAGAATGCGCCCGTATTTCTGCTCCACCATGTGTGGCCAGACCGCCTTACAGCAGTGCACGGCGCCCATCAGGTGCACGTCCATCACCAGTTTGAAATCGGCCAGGTCCATCTTGGCAAAACTTTTGTCGCGCAGGATGCCGGCGTTGTTAACCAGAATGTCCACCCGGCCCCAGGTGTCTACAGCCTGCTGCACCATGGCCTGCACGGCATCCCAATCGGTAACCGATGCGCAGTTGGCAATGGCCTCGCCACCCGCGGCGCGGATCTCAGCCACCACGGCCTCGGCCGCGCCCAGCGAACTGCCGGAGCCGTCCCGCGCACCGCCCAGGTCATTCACCACCACCTTGGCGCCCCGCGCGGCCAGTGCCAAGGCATGTTCGCGACCCAGACCACCGCCCGCACCCGTCACAATGGCAACACGGCCCTTGAATTCGATCGTCATATACACGCTTCCTTTTTCTTTGAAAAACAAAATACTGTAATTCACCGGGCCACCGCGCTGCGTCAAGACCGAGACACCCCCCAAGAAGAACACCATGGAACTGAACTCCGAAGTCCCCACCGCCCCACCCCGCGACGCCGCCACTGTGGTCATGCTGCGCGATGCGCCCGATGGCCTGGAGGTGTTTCTGGTGAAACGCCACGGCCTGTCCGATGTTCTGGGCGGGGCTTATGTCTTCCCCGGCGGCAAGCTGGATACCAACGACAGTCTGCTGGACGCGGCCCTGCATCTGGACCAGGAACCGGCCCAATTACACGCGGCCCTGGGTGAGCCCCACACCGCCGTCAGCACCGCCACCGGCCTGTACGTGGCGGCACTGCGCGAGGCCTTTGAAGAGTCCCGCGTGCTCTTCACCCCCGACATTGCAGCGGCACGCGCCGCACTGCTGCACGACAAAGCAAAACCCTTCAACAGTTTGCTGGCCGAACTGCAGGTGCGGCTGCAGACCCGCAACGTGCTGCCCTGGAGCCGCTGGATCACGCCGCGTATGCCCTCGGTCACCAACAAGCGCTTTGACACCCGCTTCTTTGTGGCCGCCGTGCCACCCGAGCAAGAGGCCACACACGATGACCATGAAGCAACCGAGAGCCAATGGCTGGCACCACGCGCCGCGCTGCAACAGTATTGGGACGGCCAGATCGAACTGGCGCCACCGCAGATCATGAGTCTGTCCCACCTGTCCCGCCACCCTAGCGTGGCCAGCGTGATGGATGCCGCGCGCAAACAGCCGCCGCCCCTGGTGCTGCCGGAGTCGTTTGACGCCGATGGCACACGGGTGTTGTGTTACCCCGGCGACCCGCGGCACTCGGTCGCGCAGCGGGCGCTGCCGGGTGTGACCCGGCTGCTGTACCGCAACAAACGGTTTGAGCCAGTGGATGGCTTTGAAGCTCTGTTCATGTGAGGCCACCGGGGCAAAACATCTAAGCCAAATGGCCACCTAGCCCCCGTAAAATATCACTCATTAGCTATCAAAATAGTAGCATTCACATGCCCAACCCAACAACCCCACCCACCCCGTCCGGAGCCCCCAGCAGCCGCGTCAAAGTGCAGGACGTCACCCTGCTGTCCGACAGCTGGTACGTGCTGAAGAAAACCACGTTTGACTACCTGCGCAGCGACGGCAACTGGCAGCGCCAGAGCCGCGAGACCTATGACCGGGGTAACGGTGCGGTGCTGCTGCTGTTCAATGCAGCACGCAACACGGTGGTGCTGATACGGCAGTTTCGTTTTCCCACCTTTGTGAACGGCAATGCCGACGGGATGCTGATCGAAGCCTGCGCTGGCCAGCTCGATGGTGACGACCCCGAAACCTGCATACGCCGCGAAGCGATGGAAGAGACCGGTTTTCAGATCCGCAACCCACGCAAACTCTTCGAGGCCTATATGAGCCCGGGCTCCGTCACCGAGAAGCTGCACTTTTTTGCAGCTGAATACGAGGCGGCCGACCGCGTGGCGCAAGGTGGCGGCCATGAACACGAAGGTGAAGACATCGAAGTGCTGGAATTCACCTTGCCCGAGGCCATGGAGCTGGTCAAGACCGGCGCCATACAGGACGGCAAGACCATCATGCTGCTGCAACACGCGGCCCTGGTGGGCCTGAAGAATCTGGGCTAGATCAAATCGCCGGGGCCCGTGCTCAGCAGGCTCAGGTCCAGCGGGCGCACGGCGCCCATCCACATGGCGCGCTCCATGTGGTCCAGCACTTCGTTGTCGCAGATGGGGTGCACAAACACCACCAGCCCCGCGCGGTGCAAGGCCAGCCAGGGAACGATGTCGGCAAATACAGCGGGCTTGAAAGCCAGCTGGCAGCTCCAGTCCGGGTGCGGCCCCACCGGCTTCTCGTGCACACGGCCCATGGCCACGTCAAAACGTTGCGCCGCGGCTTCACACAGCGCACGGGCCTGGGCGATGGTGTCCTGTGCAAAGTACACGTGGGCGTGGTAGCCACGGATCAGTGGGGTTGAATTTTCAGTCAGGTTCATGCTGCGTCCGTCAAACTAGCCCTGCCGGCGTGCGGGCTCATGCACGTGCAAAAACTTGGTCAACAAATCACGTGGTGGCGTGACCGAGATGTCTTTCAGGATTTGGCCCACGTTACCGCGGTGGTATGCCCCATGGGTGAGCACATGGAACAACATCTCCTCACGGGTCATGGTCCCGGAGTCTCCATCGGTGAACTGGAACACCAGCTTTTCTCCCAGCGTTTGTTCATCGATGCTGGAGACGTAGTGCTCGAACCAGATGTCGGTCTCTGTGACCGCGAAATGGAGTTCACCTAGCTCAGGTGTCTCGGGCGTATTCGTCGCTGTGTATCCATGCTGCTCGCCCAACAGGTGGGCGCGGAAGATGCGGTCGACCACGTAGATGTGGTTGAGCACCCGGATCGCGGTGTGCAAGGGCGCCGCGTGTTCGGCGGGCGATACCGACGCCACCACATCAAACAGTTCGCGATTGGCCCAGGCCTTTTGGGCAAAGAGGGAGGTCAGGATTTTTTGGGACATAGGCATGTGCTCCGATGAAAGTGGATGTATCCGCCGTGGCTCTATCGCCGCTCAGACCAGTAGCTTGACATCAATTCCGTGGCCCAGCTTGGCTGGCGGGTAGCCTCTCGGGGTAAAAACTCCTTCAGGACTGGTTTGATGTCGAGCACAGGTGTTCCGTCGATGGCATCGAGTTCGCGGACCCGCAGTATGGGGCCCTCAACACCCACCACCTTGCAGATAGTGCTGCCTATGCGGTTGGGGCGATTTTTGCCACGCTGGGCAAAGATGCCAACTTTGGGCCAATCCGCGTTGTTTCGGGGATGGCGCGCGCCACTGACTATCTTGTCTTGCGCCACGCCATGGAATAGGAACAACACCTCCACGTGGGAAAACGTCTCCAGGCCCGCCAATGCCGAAGCGTCCATGCCGTCGGCAAGACGGATTTCAGCCACCTCGCCGCCCCAAAAATCGTCCTCGGGGGTCTTGCGGGTTGACGATACAAAAGCAATGGGTTCAACTTGATAGGTCATGGCAAAGGTCTTGTTCCAGATGATGGCTTTGTGGTCGTCGTTGTGGGCACAGATCTCAGGAGGCACTTTCAGAGGCGACCACTTCCCAAGTACCGAACAGGGTCAGGCCAGCAGACCCGGCCAAGGCGACCGAAGCCGCATTGTCCGTTTGGCAACGGTATTGGGGCTCATGACCCTGACCAAAGGCGTACCGGCTGATCGCGCGCACCACGCGGGCAGCATGCCCTTGCCCACGGTGGGGAGGCAAGGTCAACACACCCAGATCGGCTATCTTTTGACCGGCCCAGGGGTACATGCTGGCAGCACATACCAGTCGGTCTTGCGCGAATGCGCCAAACACAGCCCAATGGTCCAGCTCTACATACGCGTCGTCCAGATCCTGCTCTGACGCGCTGGACTGAAACAATGCAAACGCAGCCGCATCCTCCACAGGATGCAGCTGGCGCACATGTACCGGTGGCTGCTCTTGCAGCAGGGCATGTTTGCCCGCCTCTGTGAAGTGGAAGACATAGTCCGCACCATGCAACTGCATATTGCATTCCAACATGGTTTGCCGCAGCGTGGTTTCGGTCAGGGCCTGTTGGCTGGGGCCAATGCCGAGCTGGTCCGCGATGGCGGGTGTCACCACGGCATGGGTCGCCCCGCCTGTTGGGCGCCAAACCATGGCACGCCGGTCCGCATCCAGCTTGGCGTTGGCCACCACGGTCAACAGGGCATCGCGGTACAGCACGTCGCCGTCCAGAAAAGTGGCACGCCAGAAGGCTTCAATCGTGGGTGAAAATGGGGACATGGTGGAAGTACTTGTTTTGGTGAGACGGCCCATGGCAGGGCTGGTCTTCACACAAAAAGGCAGCATGATATCGGAGGCACGCTCCCGCGGCAGTTACCCCACCCAGGGAAACCGGAACACCGCGTGCTCTACAGCAGACACCTTGTGCGCGACGGATGCCGCAAGTGCCATACCCCGGTCGTTGTTGGTCAAAATGACGAACCCGTCTTTGGACACCACAGATGCCATCGCAAAGGCCCTGAATCCGGGGTTGTTGCCCCATTGCCAGATGTAGGGGCCGCCTGTTGCCTGCTCTATGCCCCAACCCCTGCCCCACTGCAGCCCGAGCGCAGCGTCCACGCCGATGGGGTTTTCCAGCGTCAACGCCAGGTGCTTCTCATCTGCCAACAGCGCCGACATGAACCGTGCATAGTCCGCAGCGGTGGTGTAGAGGGAGGCGGCGGCAACGGCTTGCCTAAATCTGCTGTTGGCCTGGGTGCCAAAGAGCGTTCTGCCTGGGACGGCGCGTTGTGCAAAGTCATCGCGCCAGACCAGGCTGCTGTCGGCCATACCGAGCCTGGCAAACAGATGCTGGTTGAGATGGAGCGACAGATCCTGACGGGTAACCGCCTCCATCACCGCTTGCAGAAGCATGAAGCCCTCACCCGAGTAGCCCCAGCGTTGGCCCGGTTCAAACGCAAAGGAAAGCGTGCCGCTGGCCCAGTTTGGAAGGCCCGAGCTGTGGTTGAGCAGCTGGGCCACCGAGACCCGGCTCAGCGAGGTGCTCGTGACCACATCGTGCGCATCGCTGGTGGATCGGGCGAAGGCTTTGTGAAAGTGCCTGTAGCCATGGGGCAAATAATGCGACACCGGCGCCTGGAGATCCAACAGACCGTCACGCACTAGTTGTAGCGCAGCGAAAGCGACGACCGGCTTGGTCAGCGATGCGGCCTGAAAGATGGCATCGGTGCGGGTACCCTCACCATCACACCCGGAGACTGCAATGGGCGCAGTGGGCACGCCTGCGCGCAACACAGCGTAACTTGCGGCGCAGACGCCCAGGTCTTTGGCCAGCGCTGCGTCCGACCGCTCGCGGAACTGGTTGATGCCCGTGGCACATGCCGAAAGAAAGGGCAGCGGGAGCCCGGCCAGGAGGACGTTGCGGCGACGGATGGACATTCAGTGCTGGGTGACGACGATGGGTTAGCCCTGGTCAACGCGTCGGAACCCGGTAGCGCAGTTCTGCAAAACCAGAGCCAACCTGCCTGACCGAATCCAACACCAGCGGCGGGCTGGTAAGCCTACGCGGAAACAAAGGCTTGCCCTTGCCCAGCGTGACGGAGCCCATCTGAATGATCAGCTCGTCCAGTAGCCCGGCATCACAGAACTGCCCCGCCAGGTCACCGCCACCGACCACCCAGATGTTCTTGTCTTGGGCCGCCTCACGCATGGCCGCGTGAACGGGCCGAACATCGCCACGCACAAAGTGCAGCGTGGCTCCCGCGATTGCGGGCAGTGTTCTGTTGGTGAAGACCCATGTGGGTTGGGTATAGGGCCAAGCCGAACCGGTTTCTGCCGTGACCGTCTGGGCGTGGCGCAACATCCATTCGTAGGTGGATGCCCCCATCGCCAGCGCGCCAACCTCGGCGATGAAAGCCGGGTAGCTGGTGTCATTGATGTCACCGAGCGGGAACAACCAGTCCAGCGAGTCGTCTTCGGTGGCAATGAATCCGTCAAGGCTGGTAGCGGTGTAGTACTGGGTCTTCATGGGGTGGGCCTGTGCGAGAGTTGATTATGCCAACGGGTGCACAACACATCCAAGGCACAACTGGCACCCTCGTGAATCCCCATACAGCAGCTATTGATTTGGTAGCACCTTCAATGCGCCATGCAACACCAGCCACTGCGTCACCAACTCCGGATCATGCAGCGTGCGCAATGCGTCATAGGCCTCCTGCGCCTCGGGATACCGGTGCCGCATGAAGTTGAGCCATTGCTTCAGCCGTCCGGCTTGCTGGCGGCGCTCAAGGCGGGCCACCACCAATTGCCAGAAAGCGCCCATCAGCGGCAGTATGTCGGTCCAGGGCACATGCGGGTCGGCAGCGCCCTCCTCCACCGCATCGTTGCGGCGAATGGCTAGCGCCAACCCCGGGTCGGTGACCATGCCGCGGCCCAGCATGATGCTGTCGCAGCCCGAGGCCTGGCGGCAGCGGCGGGCGTCGTCCACGGTCCAGATTTCGCCGTTGGCCACCACCGGTATCTTCACCGCTAGGCGGATGTCATTGACGCGTTCCCAATACGCTGGCGGGCGGTAGGCGTCGGCCTTGGTGCGGGCGTGCACCACCAGTTCTTCGGCACCACCAGCCTCCAGCGCCTGGGCGCACTCCACCGCCAGTGAATCGTCATTGAAGCCCAGGCGCATCTTGGCTGTTACTGGCATCTGCGCGGGCACGGCACGGCGCACCGCGCTGACGATGCTGTGCAATTGTTCGGGGTATTGCAGCAGCATGGCGCCACCGCCGTGGCGGTTGACCACCTTGGCCGGGCAGCCAAAGTTCAGGTCAATGCCATGCGGGCCAAACTCGGCCAGCTGGGCTGCGTTCTCGGCCATGCTGACCGGGTCCGAGCCCAGCAACTGTGCCCGCACCGGCACACCCGATGGCGTGCAGCCGCCGTTAGCCAGCTCGGGCATGATGCGCAGAAACGTGCGCTCGGTCAGCAGCGTGTGGGTGACACGGATGAACTCGGACACGCAGCGGTCCACCCCGCCCACGCGGGTCAGGATGTCGCGCAAGACAAAGTCAAGAAGCCCCTCCATCGGGGCCAGGTAGATGCGAGCAGGCATGGGCGGCAGTGGGGCCGATGGGGCAATCGGAACTGTGTGGATCACTCAAAGACCGGGCGAAAGAATGTGCGCTCGTAACTGAGGAAGCAGCGCGTATCCTCCGCATATTTGAACGCCGCTTGGCATTCGGTATCACTCATGGACTGGATCCTGTACTGTTCATACGCCGCAAGGGACGGGAACGAAAAGGATGCCAGTGCAATATTGCTGGCCCCCTCTGACGGAAGCAGATAACCATGGTGTATGCCACCAAACTTCTTCACAAGGGGAATCCAGACCTTGCCGTAGTGCTCGAACTCCGTGAGTTTGCTGGGGTCGAGAACATAACGAAGATGGCAGGTGATCATGTAGCGGGGCTCCTGGTTGGGGCTTGAATGGTAGCGCGGCCCATGGTCCGGCCGCGCAGCCCCACCATTCAGGCCGTAGCCGGCGTGCGGATCAGGTAATCAAAGGCGCTGAGGGCCGCCTTGGCGCCATCACCCGCCGCGATGACGATTTGTTTGTACGGCGTGGTGGTGCAGTCACCTGCCGCAAACACGCCGGGCAGATTGGTGTGGGCCTTGGCGTCCACAATGATCTCGCCAAACTTACTCAACTCCACCGTACCCTTGAGCCACTCGGTATTGGGCACCAGGCCAATCTGCACAAACACGCCTTCCAGCTCCACCAAATGCTCTTCACCGGTGGCGCGGTCTTTGTAGCGAAGGCCATTCACTTTTCCATCTGCGCCCGTGATCTCGGTGGTCTGGGCGTTGGTGTGGATGGTGACATTGGGCAGGCTCTTGAGCTTGTTGACCAACACGGCATCGGCCTTCAGCTGGTCGGCAAACTCCACCAGCGTGACATGGGCCACGATGCCGGCCAGATCGATGGCGGCTTCCACACCCGAGTTGCCACCGCCAATCACCGCCGTGCGTTTGCCCTTGTACAGCGGGCCGTCACAATGCGGGCAGTAGGCCACGCCCTTGTTTTTGTACTCCTGCTCGCCGGGCACGTTGACATTGCGCCAGCGCGCACCGGTGGACAAAACCACGGTTTTGGCTTTGAGCGATCCGCCATTGGCCAGCTTGATCTCGATCAGGCCGCCGGGTTGTGCTGCCGGCACGATAACGTCAGCCCGCTGCAGGTTCATGATGTCCACGTCGTAGGCGCGGGTGTGGGCTTCCAGACCCATCGCGAACTTGGGGCCGTCGGTCTCCAGCACCGATATGTAGTTTTCAATCGCCAGCGTGTCGTTCACCTGCCCGCCAAAACGCTCGGCCACGATGCCGGTGCGGATGCCCTTGCGGGCGGCGTACACGGCGGCTGCCGCGGCGGCGGGGCCACCGCCGACCATCAGCACGTCGTAGGGGGCCTTGGCGGACAGCTTTTCGGCGTCACGTGCGGCGGCGCCGGTGTCGAGCTTGGCGACGATTTCTTCCAGGATCATGCGGCCGGAGCCAAACATCTGGCCGTTCAGGAACACCATGGGCACGGCCATGATTTCGCGCGCCTTGACCTCGTCCTGGAAGGCACCGCCTTCGATGACCGTGGTCTTGACCTTGGGGTTCAGTATCGCCATCAGGCTCAGGGCCTGCACCACGTCCGGGCAGTTGTGGCAGGTCAGGCTCATGTAGACCTCGAAGTTGAAGTCGCCTTCCAAGGCCGTGATCTGGTCGATGACGGACTGCTCCACCTTGGGTGGGTGGCCGCCGGTCCATAGCAGCGCCAGCACCAGGGATGTGAATTCGTGGCCCAGGGGCAGGCCGGCAAAACGCAGGTTGGTGGCGCTGCCGGTGCGCTGCAGGCTGAAGGATGGCTTGCGCGCATCTTGCCCGTCCAGGCGCAGCGTGATCATGTCGCTGCGCAGGCTTTGGATGGTTTGCAGCAGGCTCAGCATGTCGCGGCCGGTTTCGCTGTCGTCCAGCGATGCCACCATCTCAAACGGCAGTTTCACGCGTTCCAGGTAGCTGGCAAGCTGTGTCTTGAGTTCTTGGTCGAGCATGGTGGTTTCCTTATTAATTACTACTATTTTGATAGCGCCCGAATGATATTTCACAGGGGCTAGAGGCATATTTCACAAACAACAAAGCCGGACGGCAAGGTGCTGACGCACCTTGACGCTGTCCGGCTTGTTGCCGGGTCGAACTTGCTCGCCGACCCGCGATATTGGGGTCTGAGCCGTCTGCGCTTCGCTACGCGGATCCGACCCCAAAATCGCTACGCTGCTGTTTGCAGCGAAAGTCGTCTGTTTAGATCTTGCCGACGAGGTCCAGGGATGGAGTGATGGTCTTTGCGCCTTCGTTCCACTTGGCGGGGCACACTTGGCCGGGGTGGGCGGCGGTGTACTGGGCTGCCTTCAGCTTGCGCACGGTTTCCTTGACGTCACGGGCGATTTCGTTGGAATGGATTTCCAGCGTCTTGATGGTGCCTGTAGGGTCGATGATGAAGGTGCCGCGCAGTGCCAGGCCTTCTTCGTCGATGTGCACGTCAAAGCCGCGAGTCAGAGCGTGTGTAGGGTCACCGATCAGCGGGAACTTGGCCTTGCCAACGGCAGGCGATGTTTCGTGCCAGACCTTGTGGGCGAAATGGGTGTCGGTGGTCACGATGTAGACCTCGGCACCGGCCTTCTGGAATTCTGCGTAGTGTTCAGCAGCGTCTTCCACTTCGGTGGGGCAGTTGAAGGTGAAAGCGGCGGGCATGAAAATGAACACGTTCCACTTGCCCTTCAGGGTCTCGTTCGTCACCGTGATGAACTTGCCGTTATGGAAGGCTTCGTTCTTGAAAGGCAGGACTTGGGTATTGATCAAAGACATGGATTTTTCCTCTTGAATGGGTTGTTCTACAAACTGAACAGGGTGAATCTTAGGCGGTCTTATGCATTTAGTGGGTTGATTGATCCAATGGATTTCATTGTCAAAACCTATTGCTAGGCGATCAACTCCGAAAGACCCGTTGGTGCATGCGGCGTAATGACCACCACACGCCCCCGGCCACAAACGGGATCGCGCCCGCCGCCGTCACTTCTGCACTCCAGGGCCAACCCCAGGGTTGGGCGCCTTTGGCCAGGTAACTGACCAGGCCGACGATGTAATAGGTGATGGCGGCCACCGACAGGCCCTCCACCGTGGCCTGCAGCTTGATTTGTATGTCTTGCCGGCTGTTCATCGTGGCCAGCAGGGCCTGGCTGCTTTGCTGTTGCTCGATCTCGACCCGGGTGCGCAGCAGGTTGCTGATGCGGGACACACGCTGCGACAGCGCATCTTGCCGCCGGGCCGACCAGGCGCAGGTGCTGCGCGCGGGGGTCAGGCGCCGGTCCATGAACTCACCAATGGTTTGCATACCGGCCAGGCGCGACTCAGCAATGTCGGCGATGCGTTTGTCCAGCAGTTCAAAGTAGGCGGCGCTGGCCGAGAAGCGTGAGTGGGTGGCCGCGTGCTGGCTTTCCACGGCGCCCGCCAGGCGGGTCAGGCGGTCCAGCAGCAGGGGTTCGTCGTTGCGGGTGGCCGAGCGAATGGCCTGGGCCAGCTCGGCCAGCTCACGCTCGGCGGACGCCAGCACCATGGAGGCCTCGCGCGCAGCGGGCAGGCCCAGCAGCGCGGCCATGCGGTAGGTCTCGATCTCCAGTAGGCATTGCACCAGGCGGCCCAGGCGGCGCGGCGCCATGGCACCGGCCAACAGCACCATGCGAGAGAAACCATCGGCATGGACCGCAAAGTCGGTGTAGACCTCGGCAAAACCGTCGGCCACCGTAGAGGCCACCAGCGTGTCCTCGTACAACACGTGTTTGACGGGAGAACCTGCTTCGAACGCCGCACTGGGCATGACCCACAGGTGCAGGCTGGCCAGGCACTCGCCCGGCAGCGCGGCAAACCAGCGCTGGGGCACGGCATCCAGCGCGGTCTCGGGCTCGCGCTCGCCAAACTGCGTGGCGTGGGCTTTGCGCATGAAGGTCCACGTCACAAACTCGGTGTGCAGCTCCCAGCGCACACGGTAAGGGCCCATGTCCATGCGGGCATGGGTGGAGCCCGCTACCGGCTCGGGCAGGTGGTGGTCACGCGCCAGGGCCGCCATGTGGCCCCAGCTGGCCTCACGCTGGGCGGCATCACACACCATGACCACATGGGAGATGCTGAGCGGGACGTCCATGGCCTCGGGCGGCCTGGCGTGGATTTCGTTGTGCAGCGCGACCCGCTGCGCGTGCTGGGGCAAACCGTCAGTCTTCTTCAACAAATGCTTCTTCCCGTTTGGACTTGACCGATGGCAGCAACACAATCACAAGTAACAATACCGCGGCGGCCAGCAAGCTGGCAGACAGGGGGCGCGTCACAAACACGCTCCAGTCACCGCGCGACAGCAGCAGCGCGCGGCGCAGATACTCTTCCATCATGGGGCCCAGAATAAAGCCCAGCAACAGCGGCGCGGGCTCGGTGCCCAGCTTGATGAACAGGTAACCCGCGATACCAAACAGCGCCACCATCCAGATGTCAAACACATTGCTGTTGGTGGAGTACACACCAATCGCGCAGAACAGCACGATGGACGGAAACAGCCAGCGGTACGGCACGCTGAGCATCTTGATCCAGATGCCGATCAGCGGCAGGTTCAGAATGATCAGCATCAGGTTGCCGATCCACATGGACGCAATCAGACCCCAAAACAACTCAGGGTTGCCGGTCATCACTTGCGGGCCTGGCTGGATGTTGTGGATGGTCATGGCACCCACCATCAGCGCCATGACGGCGTTGGGCGGAATGCCCAGTGTCAGCAGCGGGATGAACGAAGTCTGCGCGCCCGCGTTGTTGGCCGCTTCGGGGCCGGCCACACCGCGGATATTGCCCTTGCCCAGTGGCACTTCGCCGGGTTTCAGGGGGGTTTTCTTCTCCAGGGTGTAGGCGGCAAACGCTGCCATCACCGCACCACCGCCGGGCAAGATGCCCAGCAAGGAGCCCAGCGCCGTGCCGCGCAGCACCGCGGGCACCATGTTTTTGAAGTCTTCCTTGGTGGGCCACAAGCCGGTCACGTTGGCGGTGAACACCTCGCGCTCGCTGGCATGTTTACCCAGGTTGCTGATGATTTCGCCGTAGCCAAACACCCCCATGGCGATGACGATAAAGCCAATGCCGTCGGTCAGCTCCGGGATGTCAAAACTGAAGCGTGGCACACCCGAATTCACGTCGGTTCCAATCATGCCCATCAGCAATCCCAGCACAATCATGGAAATGGCCTTGAGCAAGGAACCCGAAGCCAGTACCACCGCGCCGATCAGGCCCAGAATCATCAGCGCAAAATACTCCGCCGGGCCAAACTTGAACGCCAGCTCGGTCAAAGGTGTCGCAAAGGCCGCAAGAATGAGCGTGCCCACACAACCGGCAAAAAATGAGCCCAGACCCGCCGCCGCCAAGGCCGGCCCGGCCCGCCCATTGCGCGCCATCTGGTAGCCGTCAATGGTGGTGACTACAGACGAGGATTCACCCGGCAGGTTGACCAGAACCGCGGTGGTAGAGCCACCATATTGCGCGCCGTAATAGATGCCGGCCAGCATGATCAGCGCGGAAACGGGTGGCAGCGCATAGGTGGCCGGCAACAGCATGGCAATGGTCGCCAATGGCCCAATGCCGGGCAGCACACCAATGACGGTGCCCAAAAAACAGCCGATGAAGGCATACATGAGGTTGACGGGCGTGAAGGCCACGCCAAAACCCAGCGCCAGATTGTTGAACAATTCCATGGATAGACAGTCCTAATCAGGCGCCAACAAAGGCGGGCCACACGGGAAACTGCAGATTGAGCAGCTTGATAAAGGCAAGGTAACTGAAGATGGCCAGAACCGTGGCCAGAATCAACACGTCCCTGAGCTTGAAGCCATCACCGGCCAGGCAGGCAATAAAAGTCAGTGCATAAATGCCGACAATCAGGCCCATGGGCGGTAAGCCAATACGTGGCAGGCCACCAATCATGATGCCAAACACGACGTTGGCCAGGATGATGAAGATCAGCGGGCGCCAGGCAAAACTGCCGATCTTGTCGCCGTCTACGGTTTCGACCACCAGCGCCTTGAAGGTGATGATGCTGCCCATAAAGGCCAGCAATATGCCCAACACCAGCGGAAAATAACCCGGCCCCATGCGGGCACCGTTGCCGATGGTGTAGCCGCTGGCGCCCCAAGCAAAGGCGACACCGACCCCCATAAACATGAGGCCCGAGAAAAAGTCTTTTTGGCTTTTGATATTCACTACAGCGTTCTCCTGTTTTTCTACGACCGTGTCGCGCTTTTTAGCGGACCAGTGTGCCACAAAGCAAGCCCTGGAATGCCGGTGCCCGACCGCTGTGGCGCCGTGCACCCATCAGCGTTGCTGGATGGCGGCACCTTCCTCGCGCTTTTTTTCCATCTCTCTGAAGCGAATACATTCACCGGTCTGGCGGAAGCGGTCTGTTTTGCATTGCTCGGCAATACAGGCAATACGGAAGATAAAGACCTTGTCCGAACAGACCTGACCGGCTGCAGACGGTCCGATGTTGTTGCCCTGCACGGCAGGCGTTGGCGCAGGCTCACGCGGTGCCACTGGGGCGGCTGCCACGGGCGCTTGCACGGCAGGTGGCGTAGACGGGGCAGCGGCATTGGCCTTGGCGGGACCGGATGCACTGGCCAATGCGGCCGTAGCAGGTCGGGATGGTTTGGCCGCGGGCACAGACGCCCCCACGCTGGGCCGGGAGGCCGCCGCAGCCTGTGTATTGGGCAACTGCACGGGCACCGAATCGGACTCTTTTTCTTCGATGATGGGGGGCGATGGCAATGCGCCGGGCGCGGCGGCGACCACCGGCGGTGCCTCGGTGACCAGGGTTTCCCCACCTGTCTGCAGTTTGGGCCACAACACCACCATCAGCACCACAAGCACACAAATGGCGGCGGCAATCGCCCACAGCGGGCCCTTGGAGCCCTGTTTAACCACAGCGGCCACTGCTGCCGCTTCAGCCCGGGCGGGAGCAGGAGCAGGTTGTGTGGCGGCAAAGGGGCCCATGGTCGAGTCCAGATCGGGCTCATCCGCCTGCGGGCGAAACTGCGGCAGGGTTTTGGCACGGCTGGATGTATTGTCCAGTGCCAGCTGGTCCAAGCGCTGCTGGGCACGCCGGGCGTAAATGCCGGCGGGATACCGCGCCAGGTAGTCCAGAAAGTTCTGGCTGACGGTGGAGTCCTTGATCTTGTTCCAATTGCCCAGTTCTTCTTCATGGTTGACGGTGGTCACCATGGACACATCCGGGCCGGGACCAAAGATGCCCGTGCTGGAGCCATCCCGCAGCGCCGCGGGTGGTGCCACGGGCACCCGGTTGGCGATGATCTTGCCCAGCTCCGCGGCCACATCGGCATTTTGGTCGCCCGACGACGCGCCCATGTGTTGTGCGACCACCCGCAAGGCCAGGCCAAACTCACGCGCCGTGGCATACCGTTCATCCGGGTTTTTGGCCATGGCGCGGGCCATGACCTCGTCCATGGCAGCGGGCACGTCCGGGTTGAGCATGCTGGGCTTGGTAGGCTCGTGGCCCACGATCTGGTGGATCACCACAAACTGGTTCTCGCCATCGAAGGGCAATATGCCGGTCAACAGCTCATAGAGCACCACACCGGCAGAAAACACGTCCGAGCGCGAATCGCCCCGCAGCCCTTTGGCCTGCTCGGGCGACATGTATTTGGGTGTGCCAACCGCACCGCCCACCTGGGTCAGGTGGGTTTCATCGGGCTCCTGGATACGGGCTACGCCAAAGTCGGTCAGCTTGACCCGGCCGCTGAGCTCGATCAGCATGTTGGCGGGTTTGACATCCCGGTGCACCACGTTTTGCCGGTGGGCGTGGTCCAACGCCATCAACAGGTCGTGCACCATCACGATGGAGGATCGCACGGAGAAGCGCGCGCCGTTCTCCAGGTGGTGTTTCAGGTCTTCACCCTGGATGAACTCCATGACCAGGTAGGCGGTGTCGCCGTCCTGGCCCGAATCAAACACACTGACGATATTGGGGTGGTGCAGTCGCGCAGCAGAACGTGCCTCGGTGCGGAAACGCACTTCGTACTCAGAGGCCGCTTCTGCAGACAGGCTTTGCACCCGTATGGTCTTGATCGCCACCTGGCGGTCCAGATTGGGGTCGCGGCCTTCGTAGACAACACCCATCGCGCCCTTGCCCAGCACGCGAACGATGTCGTATCTGCCTAATTTTTCAATATCCGCCATAGGGGGTTCGTAAACCTGGGAATTCCTTGGAAAACTGGACCAGTGAGCCATGCTAGCAGACAGACGATGACACCACCCGGATAAATCGGATAGGATGCCCCAACCGTTGCCTGCCGGGCGCGCCACTCCCGCACTTCTCTGACGAAAGTCTATTGATGCCTACCGTTGTCTTTGCCGATATCGTTGGAAGCACGGGCTTGTTTGAGCAAATGGGTGATGCCAACGCCTCGCTGCTGATGAACAGCCTCACCGGGCTGCTGGGCAAGGTGTTCGAGCAACACCAGGGGCGTGTGGTCAAGCTGCTGGGTGACGGCGTCTTTGCCGTTTTCCCCGATGCGGGCAGTGCCGTCACCGCCTGTGTGACCTTGCAGTCACGCTTCCAGACCGATCCCGTTATCCCCGTGGGCGGCACCGCGCCCATTCAGATGCAAATGGGCGTGGAGTCGGGTGAGCTGGTGGAGATCGATGGTGACTGTTTTGGTGATGCGGTGAACAGCGCCTCCCGCCTGGCCGACCTGGCCGGTGCCGACCAGATACTGACCACCCAACACGTATGGGACGAACTGGTAGCCGCCCAGCGCCCCATGTTGCGCAGCCTGGGGCCTATGCACCTGCGGGGCAAATCACAGATATCCCATATTTACCGGGTGGAATGGCAAAGTGGCCGCGATGTGGATGCCACGGCCATGGGCATGTCCATGTACACCCCCACGGCCCACCAGTCGCTTGCGCTCACCGTGCAGGGGCGCACCCAGGTCTTTCAGCTCACCAACACCGGCATCACCATTGGCCGGTCGACCGATGCGTCGCTGCCGGTGCTGGACCCCCGCGTCTCCCGGGTGCACGCCACCATACGCAGCCGCGGCGGCCAGATTGTGCTGAGTGATGCCTCCAGCTTCGGCACCTGGGTGTATTTTGGCAACCAGGCCGAAGCCGTGGCGCTGCGGCGCACCGAGTGTTTTCTGGTGGGCTTTGGGCAGCTGTCCCTGGGCTGCAAGATAGACGCCGACAAGGCCCCGCTGGTGTCATTCGAGGTCAGCTGACCACACAATTGCTATATAAATAATAGCAATATATGCAGTACCGACGGGGGCTAGAGGCCAATTTCGCTTAGAACTATCTTGCAACCAGCATTTTAATACTGCCAGAAGATGCGCTGCAGTTCCTTGGTGTCGCGGGTTTGCGTCAGGGCCACCGCGGCCAGTATGCGGGCCTTCTGCGGCTTCAGGTCGTGCGCCACCACCCAGTCGTATTTGTCATCGGGCTGTTCGGCATTGCGCAGCACAAAACCATCGGGCACGCGGCTGGAGCGGATGACCTGTATGCCCTGTTGGCGCAACTCCTGCAAGGCCGGCACGATGCGGTCTGCCACCGAGCCGTTGCCAGGTCCACCATGGATCAGCGCCTGGATGCCGGACTTGCCAGCCGCATCAAACAGCGTGCGGGGCACATTGCCGTAGCTGTAGACAATGTCCACCGCCGCCAGGGTGCTGATGCTGTCGATGTTGAATTCCGACTGGGCCGTGTGGCGCTTGACTGGCGCGCGGAACCAGTAGTTTTTGCCCTCCACCACCATGCCCAGTGCACCCCACTGGCTCTTGAAGGCCTCGGTCTTGATGTTGACGGACTTGCTGACGTCACGCCCGCTCTGGATCTCGTCGTTCATGGTCACCAGCACACCTTTGCCAGCGGCGTCTTTGCTCGCAGCCACCGTCACTGCGTTGAGCAGGTTCAAAGCGCCGTCCGCCGACAGGGCTGTGCCCGGGCGCATGGAACCCACAACCACAATAGGCTTGTTGGTGTGGATCACCAGGTTCAGAAAGTAGGCGGTTTCTTCCAATGTGTCGGTGCCGTGGGTGACCACCACACCGTCCACGTCGGCCTGTTTGACCAGTGCCGACACGCGGCGCCCCAGGGTGAGCAGGTTGTCATTGGTGAAACTTTCCGATGCGATCTGGAACACCTGTTCACCCTTGACGTTGGCCACGTTGGACAACTCTGGCAAGCCGGCCAGCAGCTTGTCCACCGGCACCTTGGCCGCAGCGTAAGTGGCGCTGTTGATGGCCGAGGCACCCGCACCGGCGATGGTGCCGCCAGTGGCCAGCACCACCACATTGGGTTTGGCGGCCTGCGCCAGCGCACAGGTGGTCAAGGCGGTCAGGGCCAGTCCGGCCACGATGTTCTTGAGCTTGGATTCGGGAAGTGTTGGGGTATGCAAGGGAAATCTCCAGTTATGGTTTTGGCGTTCACCCCGCACAGGTTTTGCGCGGTGGCCCATGGTAAAAAGCGCCAAGCCCTGTACCTGCGGAATAATCAGCCGTGGGGTATGAGCAAAACTCACACCCCATTAGCGCCGCAGAGTTGCACAATCCCACGCATGAATCTGCGCCAACTCGAAGTGTTCCAGGCTGTCATGCAAACCGGCAATATGAGTGCTGCTGCACGCCTGATCTGCATCACACCCTCTGCGGTGAGCAAGACCATTGGCCACACCGAGCTACAACTGGGCTACCCGCTGTTCACGCGCAACAAAGGCCAGTTGCTGCCCACACCCGAAGCCCAGGTGCTGTTTGCCGAGTCGGCCAACATCCACCAGCAGTTGGAGCAGTTGCGCCGCATTTCGGTCAACCTGCGCGGCGTGGACCAGGGCCAGGTGCGGCTGGCGGCGATACCCTCGATTTCGCACGAGTTTTTGCCCACCGTGCTGGCCCAACATGCCGCACACCACCCCCATGTGCAACTGGAGGTGCGCACGCTGCACCAGGACCAGATGGTGAATGTGTTGCTGGACCGCAGTGTGGACTTTGCCCTGGGCTATTACCCCCACCCGCACCCGCAGCTGCAGAGCACACTGCTGGTCAGCGGGCGCTTGCACCTGGTGGTGACGCGCGACATCTGGCTGCGCGCCGTGCGGGTCAAACGGGCAGACCCTATTTCCTTCATGTCCAAAACACCGTTGATACGCCTGCTGGGCGACGACCCCATGCGGGCCGTCATCGACGAACTGGGTGAGCAGTTGGGGGTCAACATGGCCTCGGGCATACGGGTGCAGACCTCGCGCCTGGCCCTGGAACTGGTGCGGCTGGGACTGGGATGGACGGTGATCGATTTTCTGACCGCCAGCAACCTGGACCCCGGCACCATGGTGGCCGTGGAGCTGCACGATTTACCCATGCTACCCCTCTACGCCTACCACGCCACCGCCACGCCGCCGGGGCGCCAGGCACAGCGTATGTTGGCCATGCTGCCCGACCTGCTGACCCAGGCGATCCAGCGCGGTCAGGGCACTGCTTAGCTCAGCGGCGGTGTAGAGATCAGCACCTCTTCAATCACGGTCTGTCCTTCGGCCACCCGTAAGGCACCGGCCAGGCGCAGGGGGCGCATGCCATCGGCAATAGCCTGTTTGCGCAGGATGTCGATACTGGGGTCGGCCGTGACCTTGGCCTTGAACGCATCCGACACCACCAGCAGCTCATACAGGCCCATACGCCCCATAAAACCGGTCATGCGGCAATCCACACAACCCACGGGCTTGTAGGGTTTGTAACCGCCGTTGATGTTCCAGGGCTTGATCATCTCGGCCAGGGCTTCGCGCCCGGCGTCCTCGTCGCGCACCTTGCAGTGTTTGCATAGCGTACGCACCAGGCGCTGGGCCAACACGCCCAGGAGCGTGGCGTTGATCAGGTACTGGGGTATGCCCAGCTCCATCAGCCGGGTGATAGCCGATGGCGCGTCATTCGTGTGCAGGGTTGAGAACACCAGGTGACCGGTGAGCGCCGCCTGCACCGCCATTTCAGCAGTTTCCAGATCGCGGATTTCGCCCACCATGATGATGTCCGGGTCCTGGCGCATCAGGGCACGTAGACCTTGGGGAAAACCAAAGTCCAGCTGCGGCTGCACCTGGGTCTGGTTGAACGCTGCCTCGATCATTTCAATCGGGTCTTCGACCGTGCTGACATTGACCTCTTCAGTCGCTACGCGTTTGAGGGTGGAATACAGCGTGGTGGTCTTGCCGGAACCCGTGGGGCCGGTGACCAGAATAATACCGTGGGGCCGCTTGACCAGCCCCTCCCAACGCGGGCCGTCGTGCGCGGAGAAGCCCAGGGCTTCCAGGTCTTTGACCGTGTTGTCGGGGTCAAAAATCCGCATCACCATCTTCTCGCCAAAGGCGGTCGGCAGCGTCGAAATACGCATTTCGACCTCGTCACCACTGGGGTTGCGGGTCTTGATACGGCCGTCCAGCGGGCGGCGTTTTTCGATCACATCCATACGGCCCAGCAGCTTGATACGGGCGGTCATGGCATTGAGCACGCCCATGGGCATTTGGTAGACCTGGTGCAACACGCCGTCAATCCGGAAACGGATCACACCCTGCTCGCGCCGTGGCTCCAGGTGGATGTCACTGGCGCGCTGGTCAAAGGCGTATTGCCACAACCAGTCCACCACCTGCACCACACTCTGGTCGTTGGCATCGAGTTGTTTGTTGGACTTGCCCAACTCCACCAGTTGCTCAAAACTGGCGCCATTGTTCACACCGGCCTTGTTGGCGGCCTTGACCGACTTGGCCAGCGCATAAAACTCGGCCGTGTAGCGGTGTATCTCCTGCGGGCTGGCCAACACACGGCGCACGCCACGGCGCGACTGCCGCTCCACCTCGGCCACCCAATCCACGACAAAAGGCTCGGACGTGGCTACCGTGATCTCGTGCGCGTTGACCACCACGGTCAGGATGCGGTGACGCTCGGCATAGACCGCACCCATGGCATCGGCCACCTTGCTCACATCCACCTTGAGCGGGTCTATGCGCAGGTATTCCATGCCCGTGCGCTCGGCCAGCCACTGGGTGAGCAACTCGATATCCAGCAACTTGTTGTCCGAGGCGCGGCGCATGGACACGGCGGTCAGGCGCACCAGCGGGTGCTGCGCGCTTTCGGCCTGGGCGCAGCGGGCAATGGTCTTGTTGGCCTGCTCTTCAGAAATCACGCCATCGGCATACAACCACTCCACCAGGCGGCGCCAATCGATAGGGCCGCTGTGGTCTTTTTTGGCCGCGTGGGGGGAATGTGTTTTGGTAGTCATGCTGTCACCGGTTTAAAAACGCGCACCCATTTGTCGGCCGGCAGGCCCCATTGGCGCTGGATGGTGTCGGCGCGCTCCATCAGTACGGCGCGTGTGGGGCGAACGGGTGTGCGCTGTGCCAACACCACGGTATTGCCTTCGCGGGTGGCCTTGAAGGCCCATATGGCATCGTCACCAAAAGCCATGGCCATATTGTCCACACTGCGCTGGAAGCTGGACGAACGGCCAAACAGGTTGACGGTCATGCAGCCATCTTCGGTCAGCACCTTGCGGCAATCGGCATAAAACTCTGCGCTGTCCAACACCGGGCCTGCGGCCTCCTGGTCGTACAGGTCCACCTGTAGGGCATCTACAACACCCTGCCAGTGGGGCTGTTTGATTTCCTGCTCGGCATCGGCCAGTATGACCTTCAAGCGGTTGTTGTCCTGCGGCAGGTGGAACCAGCCCCGGCAGGCGGCCAGCACCTGGGGGTTGAGTTCGATGGCGGTGGTCTTCATGCGCACCACCCGGTTGCAAAACTTGGTCAGGGAGCCAGCGCCCAGGCCCAGTTGCAAGGCCTGGCGCTTGGGCACCGTGGCGGGGTCTACAAACAGCAGCCAGGCCATCATGCGCTGGATGTATTCGTGCACCAGCACATTGGGTGCGTCGACCAGCATGGAGCCCTGTATCCAGATGCTGTCCAGGTGCAGGTGGCGGATGGGGCCTTCGTCGGAGAAATTGACTTCGGGGAGTGTGGTGGATTCTTTTCGGGCCATGGGGATTTATACCAGCCCTGCCAACTTGGGCAGGGCCTGGCAGGCGTTGTGGGTGGTGGCTTGCGCCAGGGCCTCCAGACTGATGCCGCGCAACTGTGCCACCACGGCGGCGATGCGGGGCAACTCGCCAGGTGTATTGCGGCCCTGGGCCACGCCGTTTTGGCGGTCTTGCTGGGTGGTGTAAAGCCAGTGGGGCGGAATGTCGGGTGCGTCGGTTTCCAGGACTATGGATTCCAGTGGCAAGGTCTGTGCCAGGTGGCGCAGTTGCAGGGCCCGATCAAAAGTGACGGCACCACCAAACCCCAGCTTGAAGCCCAGCTTGATGAACTCGCGCGCCTGGGTCTCGCTGCCGTTAAATGCATGGGCGATGCCGGACCATGCCGCACCGGTTTGGGACAGTTCGCGCAGGTGTTTGAGCAGGCGGTCGGCCGAGCGGCGCACATGCAACACCACGGGCAGCCCAAACTGGCGTGCCAGCTTGAGCTGTGCGCGGTAGATCTGCTCTTGCTGTTCACGCAGCGGGCTTTGGGTCAGTGCGGGAACAAAATAATCCAGGCCTATCTCCCCCACCGCCACCAGGCGCGGGTCGGCGTGGTAGGTGTGCAACTGGGCTTCCAGCGCTGCCAGGTCGTCGGGCGTGGCGCGTGCAACATACAGCGGGTGGATGCCCAGGCAATAACTGTCGCCACCGGCATGGGCCAAGGCCCGCACGGTGTCGAAGTTGCTGCGCTCCACGGCGGGTATCACACAGTGGGCAACTCCTGCAGTGTGGGCTGTAGCACGCACAGCTGCGCGGTCAGTGTCGAACTCTGGGGCGTCAAGATGGCAATGGGTGTCTATCCAGACCATGGTGCCCCGGGAGAAAAAATACTCAGGCTCCCGCCACGGCCAGGCGACCCGACACCAGTGTCAGCTGACGGCTGCAGCGCGCTGCCAAGGTGGCGTCGTGGGTGACCAGCACAAAGGCCGTGCCGTGCACACGGGCCAGCTCCAGCATCAGGTCAAACACGCCGTCGGCTGTGCTGCGGTCCAGGTTGCCGGTGGGCTCGTCAGCGAGCACGCAGTCGGGCCGCGTGACCAGGGCGCGGGCAATCGCCACACGCTGGCGTTCGCCGCCCGACAACTCGGCCGGGCGGTGATGCACACGGTGCTCCAACCCCACACTCGCTAGCATTTTCATAGCTGCATCAGCAGCATCCGCGGGGGCTATGCGCCGAATCGTCAAAGGCATGGCGACGTTGTCCAGGGCACTGAACTCGGGCAGCAGGTGGTGGAACTGGTAAACAAAACCCAGGTGCAAGTTGCGCAGCCGTCCCTGCTCTGCCGCGCTGTGGTTGGCCAGGTCTTTGCCGTGCAGTTGCACCGATCCGCTGGTAGGCGCGTCCAGCCCGCCCAACAGGTGTAACAGTGTGCTTTTGCCGGAACCGGATGCACCCACGATGGCCAGCGTCTCGCCCGCACGCACCTGCAGGTCCACGCCGTGCAACACGGTGACATCCAGGCGGCCTTCGCTGAAACGTTTGGTCAGGCCCTGGGCCTGCAGCACCACTTCGCCCAATCGTGCGGCGGGGACGTTGGTACCCGGATTCAGCCCGGCGACCATGCGATAGTGGGCAGCACCAATAGCTGCCGGAATAACAACGGTCTCACTCATAACGCAGGGCCTCGGCGGGGTTGACGCGGCTGGCGCGCCAGCTGGGGTACAGGGTGGCCACAAAGGCCATGATCAGCGCGATGATGGCAATCGGCAGGATGTCAGCCTGCTGCGGCTCGCTGGGCATGCGGCTGATCAGGTAGATGTCTTTGGGCAGGAAAGTGGCGCCCAGCAGTTGCTCCAGCGCCGGCACGATGACATCAATATTGAAAGCCACGCCCAGCCCCAACAACAGTCCGGCCAGGGTGCCAATCACGCCCACCATGGCGCCCTGCACCACAAAAATTCCCATGATGCTGCTCGGGCTGGCGCCCAGGGTACGCAGGATGGCAATGTCGGCGCGTTTGTCAGTCACCGTCATCACCAGGGTGCTGACCAGGTTGAAGGCGGCCACGGCCACGATCAGGGTCAGGATGATGAACATCATGCGTTTTTCGACCTGCACGGCGGCAAACCAGGTGCGGTTTTGGCGCGTCCAGTCGCGCAGGACCAGATCACCCGTCAAGGTGCGGGCCAGTTCGTCGGCCACACGGCGCGCGTCGTGCAGGTCGCGTAGCTTCAGGCGCACGCCGGATGGACCTTCCAGCCGGAAAATCTTGGCGGCGTCATCGACGTGCACCATGGCCAACGCGGAATCGTATTCAAAGTGGCCAGAGTCAAAAGTGCCGACCACGGTCATTTGTTTGAGGCGCGGCACCACGCCAGCCGGGGTAATCTGGCCGCTGGGCGCCATCAGCGTCACCTGGTCACCGGTGCGCACACCCATGGCACGGGCCAGCTCCAGCCCCAGCACCACCCCAAAGCCGCCGGGCTGCAATTGGGCCAGTACAGCCGCCTGGGCACCACCCGCCACGTCAGTCACCAGATGCTCCTGGGCCGGGTCTATACCCCGGACCATGACGCCTTTCATGTCCTCACCCCTCGCCAACAGGGCCTGTGCTGCTATAAAAGGTGCAGCGCCAATCACCTCGGGGTTGGCCCGTGCCTGGGTCAGGGTCTGCGCCACATCGGGCAGCGCCTGGCCGCCTGGGGCATACACCTCAATATGGGAGACTACCCCTAACATGCGATCCCGCACCTCTTTTTGGAAGCCATTCATCACACTCAGTACGATAATGAGCGCCGCCACGCCCAATGCAATACCGAGCATGGACACACCCGAGATGAACGAGATAAATCCGTTGCGTCGGGTGCTGCGCCCGGCCCGTGTGTAGCGCCAGCCGATGATCAACTCATAAGGAAATTTCAACATTCCCGGATTGTGGCATCCATGCGGGACAATCTAGCCATGCACCTGTTTATTTCCCACGCCGCCCCCACGGGCCCCAACTGCCAAGCCGCCATTGCCGAACTGAGCCTGCCCAACCTCAATGAGCTGCTGGGCCAGCTGACCCCCACACCGCCCATGCTGGGCTCGCCCGACACCCTGACGCCGCTGGCCGAACGCATACGCGCCAATAGCCTGGGCCTGCAAGGACCGGACGGATTGATACCCTGGGCCGCCACAGACGCCCAACAACTGGGCCTGACCAAGATCCACGGTGACGCCGGCTGGGCCTGGATCACACCCTGCCACCTGACCCCCCAGTCCAACCAGGTGCGCATGGAAGACCCCTTGGACCTGTACATCAGCACGCAAGAGTGCGACACGCTGCGCAACGCCATGAAGCGTTATTTTGAAGAAGACAACAAGATCACACTGCACCCGTTGACCAATGGCACCTGGCTGGCCTTTGGTGAGGTGTTCAAGGACCTGCCCACCGCCTCGCTGGAGCGGGTGGCCTGCAATGCCATCGATGCCTGGATGCCACAGCAAGAGCACGCCAAACACCTGCGCCGCCTGCAAAACGAAATGCAGATGCTGCTCTACACCCATGCGGTGAACGACAGCCGCACCGCCCGCGGCCTGGCCACCATCAACGCGTTCTGGATCAGCGGCACCGGCACGCCAGGCCCTGCGCCCACCAAACCTCCCGTGCGCATGGACCATGTTGATGGCCTGCGCAAAGCCGCCCTGCAGGATGACGCCCAGGCCTGGATGTTGGCCTGGCAAGAGATCGACAACACCCGCCTGGCCGAGCTGCTGCGCAGCGTCAAGGCGGGAAAATCCGAACAACTGACCCTGTGCGGCGAACGCACCGCCGTCACGCTGGAAACCCAGGACAAGCCCTGGTGGGGCCGCATACAACAGCGCTTCTCCACGGCGTCGTCGCAGCAACTGCTGCAGACCCTGTGAACATCATCCCCCGCGACATCCCGCCGCGCAGCGTGTGGGTGCTGGAGCAGGCGGGCATACACCCGTTGCTGGCCCGCCTGTACGCCGCACGCGGTGTGACGGGCACTGAGGAACTGGACGACGCGCTGGCCAAGCTGCTGCCACCATCAACCATGCGGGGCCTGCCGGAAGCCGCCACGCTGCTGGCCGACGCCATTGCCCAAAACAAACGCCTGTGCATCGTGGCCGACTACGACTGCGATGGCGCCACTGCCTGTGCCGTCGCGATGCGCGGGCTCAAGATGCTGGGCGCACAACACGTGGCCTACATCGTGCCGGACCGCATCGTGGACGGTTATGGCCTGACCGCGCCCATTGCCCAGCGCGTGAAAGACAGCGGCGCCGACGTACTGATCACGGTGGACAACGGTATTGCCAGCATGGATGGCGTGGCGCATGCGCGGGCCTTGGGCCTGCAAGTCCTGGTCACGGATCACCACCTTCCGGCAGCCGAGCTGCCGAACGCAGATGTCATCGTCAACCCCAACCAACCGGGTTGCAACTTCGCCAGCAAGTCCATTGCCGGCGTCGGTGTGATGTTTTATGTGCTGATGGCTTTGCGCAGCGAGTTGCGCACACGCGGCGTGTTCGACGCGGCCACACAACCCAAGCTGGATGTGCTGTTGCCCCTGGTCGCCCTGGGCACGGTGGCCGACGTGGTGAAGCTGGACGCCAACAACCGCCGCCTGGTAGCACAAGGGCTAAAACGGGTGCGAGCCCTCGCCATGCCTAGTGGTATCGCTAGTCTTTTTGTAGCATCTGGCCGTTCCGCACCCGTCGCCACCACCTTCGACTTCGGCTTCGCCCTGGGCCCACGCATCAACGCGGCAGGCCGTCTGAGCGACATGACGCTGGGCATCGAATGCCTGCTGACCGACGACCCGGCCCGCGCCGATGAACTGGCCAAGACGCTGGACGGTATCAACCGCGAACGCCGTGTCATCGAGGGTGACATGCGCGAGCAGGCCATGCTGATTGCCGAGTCGCTTTTTGACGAAGGCGACGAAGCGCCACCCGCCATCTGTGTGTTTGACCCCGACTTCCATGAAGGTGTGGTCGGCATTGTGGCCAGCCGCATCAAGGACAAATTGCACCGCCCAGCATTCGTATTTGCCGCCAGCGCCGCGCCGGGCAAAGAACACGAACTCAAGGGCTCCGGCCGCTCCATACCCGGCTTTCACCTGCGCGACGCACTGGACCTGGTGGCCAAGCGCCACCCCGGCGTGTTGCTGCGTTTCGGCGGCCACGCCATGGCCGCAGGCTGCACGATCCATGAAGACGGTCTGAACACGTTTGAGCAAGGGCTGATCGAAGTGGCCCAAGAGTGGCTGGACGCCGCCACGCTGACCCGCCGCCTGGAGACCGATGGCCCCCTAAACCCAGAATACCGCCGCGTGGACATGGTCGACACCCTGCACAAGGAAGTCTGGGGCCAGGGCTTTGCGGCACCCACCTTCAGCGAAGAGGTGGAAGTGTTGTCACAGCGCCTGGTCGGTGAAAAACACTTGGCCTTGAAGTTAAAACACCAGGGCCAGCCCGTGGACGGCATCTGGTTTGGCCATACCGAGCCATTGCCGGCCAAGGTCACCCTCGCCTTCCGACTGGATGCCGACGAATGGAACGGCGTACGCCGCGTACGTTTTCTGATCGAAGGCGCGCAGGCCTAGGAGTCTGGGCGGTAGGGCGCCAAAGCGTTCTGCGCAGGTAAAGGAGGAAGCCCGAAGGGCGGGGACACGGAGCAGAACGCTTTGGCGCCCTGCCGCCCAGTCTCCTAGTACACCTTTAGTACACCTCCGGCACCAGAATGTGCTGCGGCACCGGCTGTCGCTCGTAGTCCTCATGCCGCACCCGCGGCGGCAACACCACGGCAGGATGTTCTATTTCCTCATACGGCATCTGCTGCAACAGGTGGTGGATGCAATTGAGCCGTGCCTTCTTCTTATCCACCGCCTGCACCACCCACCACGGCGCTTCGGGGATATGGGTGCGCGCCAACATCACCTCCTTGGCCCTGGTGTAGTCCTCCCAACGCGCGCGCGACTCCAAATCCATGGGGCTCAGCTTCCACTGCTTCAGCGGGTCGTGGATGCGGCCCAAAAAGCGGCTGTGCTGCTCCTCGTCCGAGATCGAAAACCAGTATTTGATGACCTGTATGCCGGATCGCACCAGCATCTTCTCGAACTCCGGCACGGTGCGGAAGAACTCTTCCAACTGCTCGTCGTTACAAAAACCCATGACCCGCTCCACCCCGGCGCGGTTGTACCAGCTGCGGTCAAACAACACGATCTCGCCCGCGGCAGGCAGGTGCGATACGTAACGCTGAAAGTACCACTGCGTACGCTCCCGGTCATTGGGTGCGGGCAGCGCCGCCACGCGGCACACCCGCGGGTTCAGCCGCTGCGTGATGCGTTTGATGGCGCCGCCCTTGCCGGCTGCGTCGCGCCCTTCAAAAATCACCACCACCTTGTGGCCGGTCTTGACCACCCAGTCCTGCAGCTTGACCAGCTCGCCCTGCATGCGGAACAGCTCCTTGAAATAGATGCGGCGGGCCACGCGTGCATCCGCGCTCAGGTCACGCGGGGCGCCGTCGTCCAGCTCCATCTCCAGCTCTTCGTCATAACTGTCCAGCATGTCGCTCTGGATACGGCGTATCAATTCGTCTTCACTGGAACTCACGGGTTACTCCTCAAAGGGCGGATGTTTACCCCCTGAGCGTAGACAAGTCCTGTGTCAACCGTGTGAAGAATGCGGGGCGCCGCCGGGTCGTAAAATCATTGATGACACCGGCCACGCGCCCCATCCCTCACCCCACCAGGAGCCTCCCCATGACCCGTGAAGTAGTAGTTGTCAGCGCCGTGCGCACCGCCATTGGCACCTTTGGCGGCAGCCTGAAAGACATCGCCCCCACCGAGCTGGCCGCCCAGGTGGTCCGTGAATCCCTGGCCCGCGCCAGCGTGGACGGCAAGGACGTGGGCCATGTGGTATTTGGCCACGTGGTCAACACCGAACCCAAGGACATGTACCTCAGCCGCGTGGCCGCCATCAACGGTGGCTGTGGCGAAGGCACGCCCGCCTACAACGTGAACCGCCTGTGCGGCTCGGGCCTGCAGGCCATCGTCAACGCCAGCCAGAGCATCCTGCTGGGCGACACCGACATCGCCATTGGCGGCGGCGCCGAGAACATGAGCCGCGCACCCTTTGCTTCGCTGAACATGCGCTGGGGCGCCCGCATGGGTGACACCAAGATGGTGGACATGATGATTGGCGCGCTGCACGACCCTTTCCACACCATCCACATGGGTGTGACGGCCGAAAACATTGCCGCCAAATGGGGTATCAGCCGCGAAGAGCAGGACGCCATTGCAGTAGAAAGCCACAACCGCGCCCAGCGCGCCACCGAGGCGGGCTACTTCAAGGACCAGATCATGCCCGTCATGCTGAAAAGCAAGAAGGGCGATGTGGCCTATGCAACCGATGAACACTTCCGCCCCAACTGCAGCCTGGCCGACATGGCCAAGCTCAAGCCCGCCTTCCTGAAGGAAAACGGCACGGTGACGGCCGGCAATGCATCCGGCATCAACGACGCTGCCGCCGCCGTGGTGCTGATGGAAGCCGGCGCTGCCAAGGCCCGTGGTGCCAAGCCGCTGGCCCGACTGGTCGCCTATGCCCACGCCGGTGTGGACCCCAAGTACATGGGCATTGGCCCGGTCCCTGCCACACAACTGGCGTTGAAGAAGGCGGGCTTGACGGTGAATGACCTGGACGTGATCGAAGCCAACGAAGCTTTTGCCGCACAAGCCTGTGCCGTGACACGTGACCTGGGCCTGGACCCTGCCAAGGTCAACCCCAATGGCTCCGGCATTTCACTGGGTCACCCCATTGGCGCCACCGGCGCGTTGATCACCGTCAAAGCTATTTACGAGCTGCAGCGCATACAGGGTCGTTATGCGCTGGTGACCATGTGTATTGGTGGTGGCCAGGGTATTGCGGCCATCTTCGAGCGCATCTGAGGTTGTAGCCCCCACGCTCCGCCGCGTTGCGGGTCGCTGACCCCCATGGGGGCTGTTTGGCAAAACCCCAAGTCCACACCTTGGGGCGACCCTACGGTGAAACACAGGCAATCGCTATTCTATTGATAGCGTAGTATTCAGTATTGACGGGGGCTAGAGGCTGATTTAGCCCCCAATGATCCGGTTGCGCCCCTGTTTCTTGGCCTTGTACAAGGCCTCGTCGGCCAGTTTGACCAGGGCCTGTCCGCTGATGCCGGGTGCCAGCTGCGCAATGCCACACGAAAAGGTGCAGGCAAAGGATGTGGCGTTCACCGGGTGGTGGAACTGTGAAAAATCGACCCGGATACGGTCCAGCAACTGGTTGGCCCGCTGTGCATCGGCCTGCGGCAGTATCACAATGAACTCTTCACCACCGTAACGACCGACCGCATCGGTCTTGCGCAAGCGCTGCTTGAGCAGCCAGGCCACACTGCGTATCACCTGGTCGCCCATGGGGTGGCCGTAGGTGTCGTTGACTTTCTTGAAGTGGTCTATGTCCAGCATGGCCACACACAGCGGCAGGCCGTCGGCCATTGCGGTCTTGACGGCTGCATCCACCCGCTGCTTGGAGCTGGTGTGGTTGAGCAGGCCGGTCAGGCTGTCCAGGTACATGGAACGGCGCAGGATGCGGTAGCGGTCGATCTTGCTCTTGACCACGGCATTCAACACCACGGGGTTGAACGGCTTGGTCAAAAAGTGGTCACCACCCAAGCGCAGCGCATCCACCTGCAGGGCAATGCTGGTGTCGGCCGACAAATACACCACCGGGGTGGACAAAAACTCTTCGTGCTGGCGGATGACACGGGTCACCTCGACCCCGGTGCAGCCCGGCATGTACATGTCCATCAGCACCAGATCGGGCTGGAACTTAGCCAGCGCGGTCAACACTTCCTGGGGTTTGGAAATGGCCATGGATTCCACACCCGACTCTTTGAGTGTGCGCTGGATCAGCGTACTGGCGGTTTTGGAGTCTTCCACTACCAGCACCTTGTACGGCGGCTCTTCCTCGCTGCCACACAGTTTGACGATGCGGGCCATGACGGCTGACTGCGCCGTGCCCACGGGGAAGCAGAAGTCACAGCCCACACGCAACGCGAGTTTGAGCCCTTCAAAATCCGATGGCAGGTTAAGGCCAATGATGTTGCTGGCTGAGAAGCGGCCGCGCAGGGCCTGGACCCGCACGATGAACGAAGTGGGCTGCAGGCCATTGGCATCGACCAGCACAATCGTCGGGTCCTGCGTGGCCTTCTGGTCGTAGACCGGGCCGCAGACTTCGACCTGGATGTTGAAGTAACCGGCCTGGGTCACCACCTCTTTCCAGGCGTCGGGCACTGCGGTGACCAGCCAGATTTTTTTGACCGGTAGCAGGTCGGTGACGACCTCGCTGTCCTGGTGCAAACGGCGCTCGGGGTTGGCGTCACCTTTGTCCTGCAGAAAGGCCACGATGCGCCCACTGAATTCGGTGATCTGGCCATCCAGGTCACCCAGGGGGGCCTCGGGTATGGGGTCGCTGTTCCAACGGTCAAACTGCGACAGCACCTGCTGCTCCAACGCACGCGCCGTCTGGTGCAGGCCCGGCAAGCCTTTGGCGTCCAGAAACTCGGTAAAGCTGGACACGGCCACGGCAAACTCGACAAAGCCGTCAATGCCCGGGTGGTCCTTGCAGGCTTGCCATTTGGATAAGAATTCGTCGCTCTTCTTCTTCAGCTCGGCGGGCGAACACGACATAGGTTTCCTCGTTTGACCGGTTAGTCCGGCTCTGCCCCTATTTTAGGTGGCCTATCGTCTTGGAATCCGTGGGCGCGCAAGGTTATGACCAGGGTATCGCGATGGCCGGCAGCGTCCAACGGCTGAATGGGTGTGGATTCATGGATCACGCGTGCATCGTCCAGCAACAGCAGAGACCAGGGCTCGGTCAGTGTGAAGCGCTGGCCGTTGGGACCGTCGGCTTCAAACACGCGGGTCTCGCCCCCCTTCACGCCCTGGCGCCCCACCAGAAACACAGCCACCACATCCACACCATCGCGGTGTGCACCTTCGGGTGTGGGGCGGCCAATGCCGTCGGTGGTGTCGATACGGAACTGGTGCGCCTCCACAAACCAGGTTTGTGAACCTCTGAGCTGTGAAGCAATGGTGGCTAAAGTGTGTAACAAAGTATTCCACGCCACATGCGCCGCCGTGTCTGCAGCCACTGGATCAAACCAGCGCTGCATGCCCCCGTGCAGGGCGTTGTAATCCAGCGGTTGCCAGTGGGCGCGGTGGGGCACTGCCTGGACCACCTCGCCGTCCACCTGGTAACTGGCATGGCGGCGGCGGCGGTAGCGGCCTCCGTCTTTCAGGTACTGGTCGGGTGGCAGATCTTCCCAACTGGGCAACAAGGCATTGAGGTCGGTCAGTGAGAGCCCGGCGAGCGCGGCGACGCTCTGCGCATCCAATACGGCATAACCCTGCTGGCGCAGGGCTGGAATCACGTCGTCGGGTGCCACGCAGGGTGGCGAAAAGCTACTGGTCGTCATGCCCCATAGCTTAACAAGCTCGCCCCCCTACAACGCCTTGCGTCCAATCAGCCCGCCGATGCGGCGCACCAGCCACTTGGGCGTGCTGCGCGAGGCAATCATGGCCACCTGGTTGATAGCCCCAGGCACACAGATCGCGTCACCGTTCATGGTTGCGGCAAAGGCCAGGTCGGCCACCTCCTGCACATCACCAATCAGGAATGACGGCAACTGGCCCAGCTTGTCATTGGCACCCGCTGCTTGCGTCAGCATATTGGTCGCCGTGATACCGGGGCACAGCGTGGTGACGGTGACACCGGTGTCGCGCAGCTCTTCGGCCAGGGATTCGGACAACGACAACACATAGGCCTTGCTGGCCGCATAACTGGCCAGCGTGGGCACGGGCTGGAAGGCTGCAACCGATGCCACGTTGAGCACCCGCCCCCTGCCCCGCTCCACCATGCCGGGCACAAAGGCGCTGAGCATGGCGGTCAGGCCGGAGATATTCAGGTCGATGATGGCCTGGTGGGCGGCAGCGTCGATAGCGGTGAATGCACCCTGCTCCAACACGCCCGCACAATTGACCAGCACGTCCACACTGCTGTGTTTGCGCGACAGTGAGGTCAACAGCTGTGCGGCCGCACCGGGCTTGGACAGATCGGCGGGCTGCACGCTCACCGCCACGCCATATTTGCTGGCCAGCCTTTCCGCCAGGGTCTTCAGTTTGCCCTCGCTGCGGGCCACCAGAATGACGTCGTGTTTGGCAGCCGCAAAACAGCCGGCCAGGGCCTCGCCGATACCAGACGATGCGCCGGTGACCAGCGCGGTGGGCCGTGACGAAGTAGAAGTGTTTTTCTTGGGCATGGTGTGTCCTTGGGTTTGGGAGCAAAGATCGTTATTTGGCCGGGTCGACCTGCAGTGTCATGCCCGCCGCGCGCAGGCGCTGCACCAGCACATCGCCCAGACCACTGGCCGGCGTCAGCAGGCCACCGTGTTTGCGCCCGCCGGGCAGTTCGTCCAGTTGCAAGGCCAGTGCCAGTGCCGATTCACACAGCATCTTGGTGGTGGCCCGGTTGCCGGGGTCGCCCTGGTCGGCAATCCGGCCGCGCACGGTTTTGCCACTGGCGCTGTGGCCCACCCAAAGGGCGCGGAACGAGCCGCCGTCCATGCTGGCCTCGGACGGGCCGGCACCCGGTGGGGGTGCAAACTTTTGCGCCAGCTTGCGAATGGGCGGCAGGCGCAGTGCGGCCTGCGATGTGTAGGAGCCCACACTCAGGCTGGTCGCAGCCCAGGCCGCCACCGGCCCCTTGCCCAGGCGCAAATATTCTTGGTAGGCATAACCCGGCGCATAGCCCAAGAGTGCGGCGCTACGGCGCACGACCCGGGTGTTGATCGTGGACATCATGAAAGGCGCCAGCCATGCGCCGAAATCGCTATCGCGGCGCGGGCCAATGGGGTCGGCATGGGCCGACGCGGTGGCATTGGCGGGGCGGGTGCCGCTGGGGTTCAGCAAGAACGGATCGGCCATGGCAGCCGACTGGCCCGATGCCAGCATATTGAACAGCGAGGCCAGCGTGCCGCCGTTGAAGCCCCCGCGGATGCTGAAGGCCACCTTGGTCTCCACACAGGGCTCGCCATGGCGCTCCAGCATGGCCGCGTTGGCCAGGTGCACGCTGATGTCGGACGGTATGGAGTCAAAGCCGCAAAACGGGATGATGCGTGCACCCTTGCGCTGGGCGGCCTCGTGGTGCTGGTCAATCATGTCCTTGACCCAGGGTGTCTCACCGGTGATGTCCACGTAGTGGGTACCATGGCGCACACAGGCCGCCACCAGCTCGCTGCCATACAGCGCAAAAGGCCCTGCGGTGCTGAGCACCACCCTGGCATTGCGTGCCAGCGTATCCATGGCGGCGGCATCGTGTGCCTCGGCCACCACAATGCCGGCCTGCTGTGCGCCGCTGGCCTGGCGCACGGCCTCCAGCTTGTCTTTTGACCGGCCGGCCAGCGCCCAAGTCAGGCCGGAGGATTGGACATCGGCGCTCTGCGCAAAGTAGTCCACCGTTTGGCGGCCCACAAACCCGCTGGCGCCATACAGCACCACGTCGTATTTTTTAGGGGAAGATTTGTTTGTTGCCATGGCACCGTCCTTTGGGCGAAGCATAGACCCAATCAAACCCCGGTGGCGCGCAGCAGCTGTCGCCTAGGCAACGCGTTTGGCGCACAAGCCGGGCTACCATCCGCCTCCTACGCGATCCGCTTGCCGGTCGCCCCCTGTTTTTGCCCCCTTCTGCGGAGATCAAAGCATGTCACTCGCCAACCTCACCAACCACCAAATCCGCCTGGCCGCCCGCCCCGTGGGCATGCCCAAGGCGACCGACTGGAGCCACACCACCGAGGCGGTAACCGAGCCAGCCGACGGCGGCATCGTTATCAAAACCCTGGCCCTGTCGCTGGACCCGGCCATGCGCGGCTGGATGAACGAAGGCAAGAGCTACATCCCTCCCGTGGGCATTGGTGAAGTCATGCGCGCCGGTGGCGTGGGCAAAGTGATTGCGTCCAAAAGCGACAAGTTCGCCGTGGGCGATTTGGTCAGCGCCACCCTGGGTGTGCAGGAATATGTGACGCTCACCGCCGATGAATTCAAGCGCAACGGCATCTTCAAGATCGACCAACGCGCCGGTACTGTGACCCAGTGGCTCAACGTGCTGGGCATGCCCGGCATGACAGGCTACTTCGGCCTGATGGATGTGGGCATGCCCAAGGCGGGTGAGACCGTGGTCGTCTCTGGCGCGGCAGGTGCCGTTGGCCAGACCGTGGGCCAGATCGCCAAGCTCAAGGGTTGCCGCGTGGTCGGCATTGCCGGTGGCGCCGCCAAGTGCGACTGGGTGGTGAAGGAGCTGGGCTTTGATGCCTGCATCGACTACAAGGCTGGCCCCGGCGCCGTGCGCGCGGGCCTGAAGGAACACTGCCCCAAGGGCGTGGACATCTACTTCGACAACGTGGGCGGCGAGATTCTGGACGATGTGCTGGCCAAGATCACCCGCGGCGCACGCATCATCATCTGCGGCGCCATCAGCCAATACAACAACACCACCGCCGTGCAGGGCCCCAAGAACTACCTGAGCCTGCTGGTGAACCGCGCCCGCATGGAAGGCATCGTGGTGTTCGACTACGCTGATCGTTACCACCTGGCCGTGGCCGAGATGGCGGGCTACATCCGCGAAGGCAAAATGAAAAGCAAGGAAGATGTTGTGGTGGGTCTTCAGACCTTCCCCGACACGCTGCTCAAGCTGTTTAATGGTGAGAACTTTGGCAAGCTGGTGCTGGAAGTGGCGAAGGACTGAGTTTTTGTTTGCACGTGGAGTACGCAAAGAGCGCTACATTTTTTGTAGCGCCTCAGTCATACTCTACGGGGGCTATAGGCCTAAATGACCATTAGGCTGCCAGCGCTGAGGCGCGGACCTGCTCCAGCACGCCAAACAGTTCGTCCACCTGGGCCGACGTGAACAACCCGTCCGGTCCGTGTGGCGCGAAATTCGTGAATGGAGGCTCGTAGAGCAGCGCCGCCTCCATCAGACCGCGCTGTGTCAGGTGGGTAACGATCAGCCCCACAAATTCCAATTGGTTGGCCGTCAGCGTTTTGCCGCTTACAAAGCCGTTCAGCGCCTGGGTAGCGGCATCACGGTCCAGCCCCACCAGTGAACGCACAAACAGGCCCAGGCCATGGGCTTCTTCACCCGCACGCTGCACATCGTCCGCAGTGCCGGTTCCACTCTCCACCAGTAAACGACCCAGCTCCGCAAGGTCGGCCGCTGTCAGAGGCTGGTTGCGACGTAGTTTGTGCAGCGTGATGTGGTTTTCATGGGCGCGCAGGTAGACGCGTGCCTTGAGTCTGAAGCGCTCGAAATCCCCGGCGCTACCGCCCAGCGGCAGTTCAATTTCGGTCGTTTCGCCAATGTGGTCTTCCAAATCGGTGTAGATCACCTTGCGCCGCATCTTCTCCAGCAACTTGATCAAACCGCGCAAATGTCGCCGGGCTTGCTCCAGCATGGGCACCGTCACATCCTCCCACCACTCCTCACCAGCCACGGCTTCGATCAGCACCATATGCTTCTTCACGTCTGGGATGCTGCCCAACTCGCTCAGTCCGTCGGCCAGGCTGCGCACCTGTTCGCGCAGGCGCGCATAGCCCAAATCGCTTCGCAAGCAGCCCAACTGCGTGCGCAACATCAACAAATCAAAGCGCTTGGCTTCTTCATCGTCATCCCGCACCGCACTGGGCAGACCCGATACATGGGTCGCCAGGTCTGACAACTGTTCGCCCGACACGGTGTGCCACGAGCTGGCTTGGCTCCAGGTTTCGACCCAACGGCGCTGGGGACGCACGACAAAGTTATCCAGCCGCATGCCCGCCACGACCGCGTGCAGTAAATGGGCCGTGTCCGCACGGATGCTTGCTTCGGTCAAACCGTAGTCGGGCACGGCTTCACCCGCAGACTGGCCGTCCGCGCGCAGCAGCTCGTCCAACAGGCCCAGCAATTCGAGCCGCGCCTTGAACGTCCTTTGGCTCAACGGCTCCGCCACGGCGCCCTTGCTGCCTTCCAGGTTTTGGCTGAAAAACTCCAGGTTCTGGCAGACATCAAAAATCAAAAACTCTTGTTTGTCCTGCTCCGGCCCAAACAGGTTTTTGCACAAGCGGGTGCCACGCCCCACCATCTGCCAGAACTTGGCCTTGGACCGCACGATCTTGAAGAACACCAGGTTCACGACCTCAGGCACATCAATGCCGGTGTCCAGCATGTCCACCGAAACGGCGATGTGCGGTGCCTTGTCTTTGACCGAAAAGTCGTCGATCAAGCTCTGTGCATACTCGGTCTGGTAGGTGACGAGGCGGGCAAACTGCCCTGCGTAGTGCGGATAGTTGTCGTTGAAGCGCTCGGCAATGAACTCTGCGTGCGCATTGTTCTTGGCAAAGACGATGGTTTTGCCAAGCCGATCACCGCCCGCAACCTTATGGCCGCGCGTCATCAGCAGCTCCAACACCTTGTCCACGGTGTCGGCATTGAACAGCCATTTGTTGACGGCCTCGGCGCCCACCTCATCCGGGGCGTGGCCTTCTTCTTCCCAATCCAGCGTATCCCATTGCTCACGCTCGGCTTCACTCAGTTCGGCGTAACGAATGCCTTCACGCTGAAACTTGAGCGGCACCGACACGGCGCGCGGTGGCACCAGGTAGCCCTCGGCAATGGCGTCCTCCAGACCATAAGCATCAGTAGGTACGCCGTCTTCCAGCCCAAACAGACCGTAAGTATTGCGGTCAATCTCATCCTTGGGCGTGGCCGTCAAACCCACCAGCAACGCATCAAAATAGGCAAAGATGGCTTTGTATTTTTGGTAGATGGAGCGGTGTGCCTCGTCCACGATGATCAAGTCAAAGTGCCCCACGCCAAAGCGGCGCTGCCCCTCGTCCGTCTCGTTGATCAACCCCATCATCGTGGGGTAGGTGCTGACGTAGACCCGGCCTTCGGTAGTCTTCTCGGTTACCAGGTTCACTGCCGCCGCATCGGGCAAATGCAGCTTGAAAGCATTGGCCGCCTGGTTGACCAGCGCCACACGGTCGGCCAGAAACAGCACCCGCTTGGCCCAATTGGCGCGTTGCAACAAATCCACCAACGCAATCACCGTGCGCGTCTTGCCTGCGCCGGTGGCCATGACCACCAGGGCTTTGCGCTGGCGGTCTTTCTCGAATGTTTCTCCAATGCGGCGAATGGCGCGCAACTGGTAGTGCCGCTCCACAATTTCGCCATTGACCGTGGTTGCAGCCAAGGGCTTGGTAGAGGTGCGGCGCTGTATCAGCAGTTGCAGTTCGTCTTTCTTATGAAAGCCCTGCACTGGCCGTGGCGGATACGTGGCGTCATCCCAAAACCAATGCTCGTAACCATTGGTGGTGTAGATCAAGGGCCGTTGGTCGAACTGCTGTTGCAGACAATCGGCATACAGCTTGGCCTGCTGCTGGCCCACGCGTGCATCGCGCCCGGTGCGCTTGGCCTCCACCACGGCCAGGGGCTTGCCATCGTCGCCCCACAGCACGTAGTCCACAAAGCCTTTGCCTTCGTTGTTCGGCATGCCCTGCACTTCAAACTCGCGGTCACGCGGCTGGTCCAGCTTCCAGCCTGCTTCCTTTAGCAGCAGGTCGATGTACAGATCGCGCGTTTCGGTTTCGTTGTAATCGTGCGTGTCGGGCGTCGTGATGTTGATGGATTTGGCGGCGGCCACTTCTGCACGCAACTGGGCCAGTTCGGCATCCAGTGCTGCCGTCTTCTGCTGCGCGGTGGCCAATGCCGCATCGCGCGTGGCCAGTTCGTCTGCCAGCTTTTGCAACGCGGCCTGGGTGGCCTGCGTACTTGCTTGCAGAGTGGCGGGGTCCGCCGCCGGGCGTGGCAACCAATCTGCCCGGAACTGCAAAGCCGGGTCTGGCCGCACCGCCACGTTGCGGCCATAGTTGCGCGCCAGCCAAAACCCCGCCTGAAACAGCTCGCGCAGCACTGCTATAGCGTCTTGCGCAGTGATGGGGCGTGCGCTGTGCACGGCGTTGTTGCCCTGCTTGCGGATCACATCCATCTTGGCGTGCAGGCCGGGACCAACCAAGGCCTTGAAACTGGGCTCAAACAGACAGGCCGACAGGTCGGGCTTATAGGGCAATTGCAGCTTGCCGCTGCGACCACCTTCGGCCTGGAACAACCACGCCACCGCCAACTCTAGTGTGCGCCGGGCGTAGAAGCAGGCAGTGCGCGGGTCTGCCAGTGCGGATTGTTCGGCCTTGACCGCCTCGGCAAACAAGGCGGGCCACTCGGCTTGCAGAAATGAGAAATTGGACGTCATTATTTTTGACCCCATAGGGTCAAAAATCGATGGTTTTCCAGTGAAAGCAGTAGAAATGACCTCATGGGGTCAATTTTTCTGACGCATGTCACAGTGGCTGCGCCTCAGCGATCACTTGAGAACGGAACTTTGCGGGCAAGCCCTTGGGCGTGAGCACATCCACCGCAACGCTGAGTAGCTGCCCCAGTTCAAATTGGATTTTGGCAATGTCCATCATGGTGGTGTCTGCAGTGGGCTCTACCAAGATGTCCAAATCGCTGCCCTCGACGTCATCACCATGCACCACGGAACCGAACACGCGCACATTGGTTACCCGGTGGCGCAAGGCAATGGCGAGGATTGCGTCGCGGTGAGTTTGCAGTGCTATGGACGGACGCATGGCGTTGTATGGAGTGTTCGGAACGAACTTTGTATCACAACTGACCGAGCGATTGCTGCCTCTGTCGATACCAGCGCTGAATGCGAATTTCACCCTTTACAACCCGATAGTCAAAACTGTGCCCCGTTTTGGGCACCGGGTAGCTGCGAACACCAGAGACAGGCGACGTCGTGCCCATTTCAGAGAATTCACCCAAGGTGTGGAGCGATTTTTCTACCCGCTTAAAAACCAGTTCTGCTGCCAAGGGGTCTTCACTGGCAATATGAGAAAGGCTGGTAAGGAACTGGCGGCGAGCCTGCGCCGACCAGACGATAGCCAACGTCATGCAGCGGCGCGGGAGCTACGTTTGGCCTGACGAACCAGCTTTTGTGCATCAGCCATCACATCCGCATGGGATGTGGTGGCACCGGCGGCAAACTCTTCATCGGCAGCGGCATTCTCCTGAATACTGCGCTCTACCGCATCAAAGCCATCGCGCAGTACAAAGCGCAATGTTGCGGCAGGACTGCGCCCTGCTGCTTGCGCCAAACGGGCAATGCGAGTCTGGGTAACCTTGGGCAATTGAATTTCTGCAGTCATACGGGTGCGTCCCTTGAGAATTCATAAAAAATTTCTTGCGCTTAGGGCATTTTCCACTGGTTGCCTTGGCATTGTCCACAGTAGCGCGAAGAAATCACACGCCTCCGCAGACACCCGCCGCTGCGGCGATGTCATATGCGTCGCCAGCCGCTGCATCGTCTTCATAAAGCGCCACCGCATGCGCTACCACGCGGTCTGGTGAAACTCCATCGTTGGGGGCAATGCGGACCACCTGCGGGCGGATGCCCAAGTCATCCAACAACTCGCGTAGGTAATGGGGCTCAGTTTTCGTCCCCTCGCAGACGATCAAGTAACGCTTGTTACGCGCACGTTCGCGCTTTTGTCGTTGCAGCTCCGCACCAGCACGCGCCTTGCGTTTATGAAACAGGTCCTCAGACCCCATAGAAGTCCAGGTCCTTCAAAAACGGAATCCCGCCGTAGCGCCCGTTTAGATAGCCGCGCTCAATGGCTTCGTTGTCCCGTGGACTGAAATCAGACAGTGGGTACAGGCGCGTTGCGCTCTTGTCGTCTTTCTCCATGAACCACACTTGGTCACGGCGCAGCAGCTTTTGGCTGAGCAGCGTGGTGTCGTGTGTCGTAAAAATGAGCTGAGCCTTGGTACCCTCGTGGTGCAGCCGCTTCACAAGGTGATGCACCAGCAAAGGGTGCAAGCTGGTATCCAATTCATCGACCACCAACACCCGTTCGTTTTCGATCACATCCAACCACGGGCCCGCAAATGCAAACAGCGCGCGGGTGCCATCTGACTCTTCTGACTCGTCAAACTCCACTGTTTCCGCAGTGTTGACGTCTTTGTGAAAGAAACGCGGCTCAAGAAATTTCTTGCCAGTCATGTCCTTCAAAAACTCTTCTCTGATAGCTGCCGGCATGCCCTTCGGCAAAGAGTCTGCCGAAAACACCGTTTCTTTCAGCTGAATATCCGCAATTGACAGGTCTGCCGAATTCATGAACGCAACTACCCGCTTGCGATCTTCGTCCTTACCACAGCGCTGCATGGTGTAGCCAGGGCTGAAGCCACGTACAGAGTCGAACACACGCAAACGCAACTTGAACCAATCAAAGGCGGGCTTTAGCTGTTCGTTATTCAGTTGGATCGCAGTTGAAAAGAACAAGGCATTCGGGCGGGTTTGTTCCTTCCAGAGTCCGTGACGCGTCTTCCCACCCAGAAATGAGGTGCTGAATTTGTAGGCGTCTTTGCCCGCTTCTGTATCGAAGACCCGGTGAAACCACTTTTGCGCGCGGCCTAGCGGATAGGCAATGAGCCACTCTTCAGTGAAGCGCTCGCGATTGCAGCAAAAACCGTATTCGTAGCGAACACCCTGCTCCACAAAGGTCACTTCAAACTCGCTGTCCGCAGCACGTGACGCTGCCGTCAGCTTGAATGGCACCACGTCAATGGCATCGCCCGCTTGGCTTTCCTTTTGGGAATTGAGCACCTGTCCTTCAACAAATTGCAGCGCCTGAATCAGCGTACTTTTGCCGGACGCGTTTGGGCCATATAACACTGTGGATCGCAACAAACGGGGTACACCATCGTCTTGGTCCGGGATAAAGGTGTTGAGCGACTCCAGCTCTTTGAAATAGCTGGACGCAGCCATATTGAGCGTCTGGCGCTCCAAGATGGACCGGTAATTGGTGACCGAAAATTCGATAAGCATGGCGCAATACTACACCTTCAAGCCATTTTTTGCATAGTTTACGCAAAAAACCATATCTATTTCAATCCACAACACTCTTGCAAGCGCAGGTTGCGGCAACCAGGCGACGCCTCGACACGTGGTGGAAAATTGAGTTAGCGCTCAATCGGCCACCAATAGTGACTCCAGCCAAACGGATGTACTTCAGTGGCCCGCCCGGCCTCGTGCAAATCGAGTGTCCATTGGCCGTTGAGCCCGCGCAGCGCGGCTAGGCAACCCATCAGGGCGTCAAAGCCATGGTCAGCTTCCTCGGCAAGCGCCTCGCCGGGCAGGTCAAGCCCCAATTCCTGCAACAGCCAGCGCCAACTATCGGCGCGCTGGCCGGGCTCGGCATGTTTGGCCCACGGGTGCAGCTCTTGGCGCAGGGCGTAGTAGCAAACCTTGGGGTGCGCCTCGGTGACGACGCCGCCTTGGTCTTGCCGCTGGCTTAGCCAATGCAACAGCAAGCCGCCACCAATGCTCATGGAGCCAAACAGTGAGTTGGGGCTGGCCACACTGTTCTTCACGGTAGGGTAGCGCTCGCGCAGCCACCGGTCGGCCTGCCGCCAGCCCGACCGACCGCCACTCCAGGCCGTGAGCGTGTCCACACCTGTGGCTACCAGCGCACCCGTGCCTATGCAGGCCTCTGCGCACGCGATGACTGCATGCACGTCAGGCAAGGCCTGGACCGCGACGGTGTGCGACGCCACCCAAAGCCCCTGTTGCTGCTGAACCTGTAGAACCGCCAACCCGTGCCGACCATTGCCGCCAGGGTCATAGCCCACAACGAAATGGCGGTCGGAAGGAGGCATGGGGACTACAACTCCCCCGCAAACGCACGCTGCTGCAGCGAGGCGAACAGGGCGTCTAGCTGGGCCAGGGCGGTGCGGTGGGTGACTTTGAGGGCTTCGATGGCTTGGATGCGGGTGGCGAAGGTTTGTTGGAGAGCGAGTGGGGGCACCAGCACTGGAATGCTGTTGCAAACCGACTTATTCATGTACGGCAAGGTCGTTGAAGATGCCTTTGCAAGCATGAAGGCTTTCTGGAACGACAACGAGTGCATCAAGAACAAATTGTTCAACTCAGCGCCACACTGAAATGAGTGCAATTGCTGATTGATCACCATCGGAACGCCCGCAAGGGAAACAACACCTAAATCGCCAACGCAACTGATGATCACGCTGTCTGCAGGAATGACCTTGGCACGAACTTCGTCGATCTCCGCTTGACTCAATCCCAAGGCGTCCGCCAGTGGCAACGTTGCGCCCATGTGGACCAAGTTGGCGGTCGTGATCCAAGGGATTCCTCCACTGAAAGACTTGGGCTTATCTCGCCCAGGCACGATGCAATCCGTTAGCGCACCAACCGGGGCCTCACGCCACCCCTTCGAATTGCTGCGAGGGTCGCCAAACATATCGAGAAAGAGGGACTGGGTGAGGGTGTCGAGGTGGGCCAGGGCTTGGCCGCGTTGGGTTCGGAGGGTTTCGGCCTGGCCCAGGATGTCGGCGATGCGGCGTTGCTCTTCCAACGAGGGCAGCGGAATCTCAAGATCAGCGACAACCTCCCGCGTAATGCCTTGGATCGTCGCTCCGCGCGCATGCTTGGTGAAATGGTCTTGTTTGGTACGCAAGAAGTGGACGAGATACTCAGCGCTCAACTTCTTTGCGTCTGGTGTCAGTGCTGTGATGTCTTGGCTAAAGCACAAGCTCATGCCTGCAATTGCAACTTTGCCAACGCTGGTACGCGTAACGAGCAACACTGTTCCGGCTGGGACTTGATTGGTCGCCGAAGACGCAATTGCCTCTTCGGTAATGAAGCTGCGAGCTTGAAGAGCAATTTGTCCAACCAAGTCCGCACCGGTAATCCACGGTATGTCGCCAGTGAAATAGCGCTCAATACCTTTGCTGGGTGTTCCGCCGTTCTGGAAACGGCAAACATCAGAGAGTCGAGCGCTGCTATTCAACGCCCTCACTTCAACATCCCCTCCAGCACCTTCATCCCCACCGCAATCTCATCCTCCAACTTGGCCAGTTCGGCCAAGATTTCCGATGGGGCGCGGTGCTGCACTTGCGCGTGCACCACTTCCTTGTAGCGGTTGATGCTCAGGTCGTAGCCGTTGGCGGCGATGTCGGCTTTGGGCACGCAGAAGCTTTGCTCGGTGCGGCTGCGTTGGCGCTCCGCGCCTTCGCGCTCTGCCCAGCGGGCCAGCACGTCGGGCAGGTTGTTCTTGGTGTGCTCTTCTTTTGATAGCTGCTCGCGCAAATTCGACGGGCGCTGGAGGCCTAAAAGATGCTCAGGCAAGAGTGGCTGGCGCTTATCGTCCAGGCTGTAGCCGTCGGCCTGCATGTCGTAGAACCAGACGTTGTCCGTGCCGCCGCTGTTGGTTTTGGTGAAGAACAGGATGGCAGTGCTCACACCCGCGTAGGGCTTGAAAACGCCGCCGGGAAGGCTGACGATGCCGTCCAGCTTTTGGTCTTCCACCAGCATGCGGCGCAGTTCTTTGTGGGCCTTGCTGCTGCCAAACAACACGCCATCCGGCACGATGACAGCGGCGCGGCCACCGGGTTTGAGCAGGCGCAGGAACAGGGCCAGAAACAGCAGCTCGGTCTTCTTGGTCTTGACGGTCTGCAGCAAGTCCTTGGCGACGTTCTCGTAGTCCAGGCTGCCGGCAAAGGGCGGATTGGCCAGCACCAGGCTGTAGCGGCCCTCTTCTGCACCGTGCTCCTGACCCAGCGAATCACGGTAGGTGATGGCGGGGTTGTCCACGCCGTGCAACATCATGTTCATGCTGCCAATGCGCAGCATGGTGTTGTCAAAGTCGTAGCCATGGAACATGGCTTGGTTGAAGTGTTTGTTGAGCTTGGCGTCGTGGAACAGGCTGGCGTGTTGCTCGCGCAGGTATTCGCCCGCCGCCACCAAGAAACCGCATGTGCCACTGGCTGGGTCGCAAATGGTGTCGGTGGGTGTGGGGGCGGTCATTTCAACCATCAGTTGGATGATGTGGCGCGGGGTGCGGAACTGGCCGTTTTGCCCGGCGCTGGCGATCTTGCCCAGCATGTATTCGTAGAGGTCGCCCTTGGTGTCGCGGTCTTCCATGGGCACGGCGTCCAGCAGGTCCACCACCTTGGCCAGCAGCGCGGGCGTGGGGATGGTGAAGCGGGCGTCCTTCATATGGTGGGCGTAGGTGGAGTCGTCGCTACCCAGGGTTCGCAGGAAGGGGAAGACATGGTCGCCAACGATGGCAAACATTTCGCTGGGCGATTCATTCTTGAAGCGGCTCCAACGGAGGGATTCAAACCCTCGACCACGTACGTCAACCCCTTCGGGGAAGATGCGGCGCTCCATGGGCTTCTTCAGCCGGTTGGCCTTGTTTTCTTCCAGGGTGTGCAGGTCATCCAGGCGGCGCAGAAAAAGCAGGTAGGTGATTTGCTCAATCACCTCAATGGGGTTGGCGATGCCGCCGGACCAGAAGGCGTTCCAGATCTGGTCGATTTTGCTTTTGAGGTCGCCGGTGAGCATGGGGAATGGGAGGAACAGGGGTGGTAAGGCAGGGCACGAGGATAGCCGATAGCCATTGACCCAAAGAAAACTATCAATTTAATAGCTACTCACCTATATTCCACAGGGGCTAGAGGCACTTTTGACCAACTACCCCCTGCCCCTGCGCCGAATCCGCGACAGCGCCACATTGGTGATCCCCAGGTAACTCGCCACATGGTGCAGGCGCAGGCGGTCTGCCATGTCGCCGTACAAATCCAAAAAGGCCTGGTAACGCTCAGCCGCATCGAGCAGCAGCAACTCGGACAAACGCTGGTTCTGCCGCGCGAAGATGCCATCCAAGGTGTCTTGCAGGGTGCCACGCACGGTGGGGTACTGGGCCATAAGGTCTTGCAGCAGCGTATAGGGCACTTCGGCCAACAGACTGTCTTCCAGCGCCTCGATGGCGTAGGGGCTGTCCGTGGCTACCGGCGGTGCACCGGCACCCAGCCAATGGCCCTCGGCGTGGAAGGATCGGTTGCGTTCGGTGCCCTGGGCGCTTTGGTAGTACATGCGCAACAAGCCCTGCTCCACACGCCACATGCTGCTGACCGGCTGGCCCAGTTGCAGAAGGTGTTCACCTTTGCGCAACGGGCGGCGCGGCAAGCGGTTCCAGGCTGTGGCCAGCCCGGGTGTGTGGGCAAACAGGCTGTCCAGATCGGGCGTGCAGGCCGAGCAACTGGCCAGTGCCGGACTTTCTGCACGGTTTGAACCTGGGTTAATGCGCGCCGTGGGCGTGTTCACAAAAATAGCCTCATTCGAAACCTCTACCTCTCTGGAATGAAAGGCATCATAGTGCGCCCCGTTATCCGCAAATCCCTGCTCATCGCCACCACCAGCCTGGTGCTGCTGGCCGCCCTGCTGTTGCTCAACACCGCGCGGCACGGCTCACGCCAACTGCAGGTCGCGCCGGTCGCGACCCCGGCACTGGACACGGCAGCCGCCGCCCAGCGCCTGGCCGGTGCGGTGCGTATACCCACCATCACCTACGAAACACCCGCACAGAACAGCGCGGCGGAATTTTTGCAGTTCCATGCCTACCTGGCGCAGCAGTTTCCTGCCACACACCGGGTGCTCCAGCGCGAAGTCGTCAACCAGCACAGCCTGCTCTACACCTGGCCGGGCAGTGACCCTACCGCCAAGGCGGTGCTGCTGATGGCGCACCAGGACGTGGTGCCGATTGCCCCCGGTACCGAAAAAAACTGGCAACACCCACCCTTTGGCGGCGTGGTGCAAGACGGCTTTATCTGGGGCCGCGGCGCCTGGGACGACAAAGGCAATCTGATGGCCATGCTGGAAGCGGTGGAGGCGATGGCCAGCCGGGGCGTGCAACCCCGGCAAACCGTCTACCTGGCCTTTGGCCACGACGAGGAGGCCGGTACGCGCAGTGGCGAAGACGGGGCCCGCGCCATCGCCGCGCTGCTGCGTGGGCGCGGCGTCAAGCTGGACTTTGTGCTGAACGAGGGGCTGCTGGTCACCCAGGGCATGATGCAGGGGCTGGACAGCCCGGTGGCGCTGGTGGGTATTGCCGAGAAGGGTTATATGACGCTGGAGCTGCATGCCCATGCGGCGCCGGGGCATTCGTCCATGCCACACGAACGCACGGCGATTGGCAGCCTGGCGGCCGCTATTACCCGGCTGGAGCAGCAACAAATGCCCGCCAAGATCCGCGATGCGGCGGCGCAGATGTTCGCCACCGTGGCGCCCGAGTTCAGCGGCATCAACCGCGTGTTGCTGAGCAACCTGTGGCTGTTTGAGCCCCTGGTGCGCTGGCAGCTGGAACGCAAACCCAGCGCCCACGCCATGCTGCGCACCACTACCGCACCCACTGTGGTGCACGCCGGCAACAAGGAACAGGTCTTGCCCGGCCAGGCCGATGCTTGGGTCAATTTCCGCCTGTTGCCGGGCGACACCCAACAGGCGGTGACCCGCCATGCCGAACACGCCATTGCCGACACTGCAATCAAGGTCTCGGGCAAGGGCTGGGAAGCCTCACCCGTCTCCCGCACCGACTCGGCCGCTTACCGCGCCCTCAACCGCAGCATCCGCGAGGTGTTTCCCACCGCGGTGGTCGCCCCCGGCCTGATGCTGGGCGCAACCGACTCGCGTTACATGGAGGATCTGACGGACAACATCTACCGCTTCTCGCCTGTGCGCGCGCAGAGCCAGGACCTGGCACGTTTCCACGGCACCGACGAGCGGGTGTCGGTGGCCAACTACGCGGAGATGATCCACTTCTACCAGCGCCTGCTTATCAATGTGGCAGACCTTGGGTATACAAAGTGAGTGCCTTGTGGTTACCCATTTGCTATGTTTAGCATAGCAATACTGTTATATTGAACGGGGGCTAGAGGCCGATTTGGCTTAAAGTTATTCCAGCAGGGCCGCATACACCAGGTTGCGGAACAAAGGCCGGTAATAGTCCCGCTGGTTGGGCGCCTGCAGCATCATCAGCGCAAAGAAGTCTTTGGCCGGGTCCACAAAAAAGGTAGTGCCTGCTATGCCGCCCCAGAAGTACAGGCCCTTGGAGCCGGCCTGTGCGGCCACGCCCTCCTCCAGTCGCACGGCAAATCCCAGGCCGAAGCCGTGGCCGGGCGGCAGCAACTCACCTGAACGTCCGGCCCGGTGCACACCAATGTTTCCCAAATGGTCGGCCGTCATATACCGCACGGTGGCGGTGCTGAGGATACGCTTGCCGTCCAGTTCCCCGCCGTTGAGCAGACATTGCAAAAACCGCGCGTAGTCGGCGGACGTGGATGCCAGGCCGGCGCCACCGGCCTCCATGGCGGCGTTCTGGCGCAGGTCGATCAGGCGCGGAGCGATGCCGCCGTCGGGGTCTATGGCAAAGGGTTCGGCGATGCGGTGGTACTTGTCCGGCGGCACCACAAAAGATGTGTCCACCATGCCCAGCGGGCCCAGGATGTTGTCGTGCAGAAAAGCGCCCAGCGTCTGGCCGCTGACCACCTCCACCAGCGCGCCCAGCAGGTCGGTAGCACGGCTGTATTCCCACACTGTGCCGGGTTCAAACATCAGCGGCAGCGCCGCCAGGGCTTTGGAAAATTCACGGTTGCTGCGTGTGCGTGATGCCAGTCGTGCCTGGGCGTATTGGCGTTGTATGGGCTCACTGCCCAGAATCTCATAGGTCAGCCCGGCCGTGTGGCGCAGCAAGTCTTGCACGGTGGGCTCCGTCTTGGGGCGCTTCTGCTGGGCCTGGCCGTTCACCACGGTGCTGACCTGGATGTCGGCAAACTCCGGCAGGTATTTGGCCACGGGGTCGCTCAACAACAATAGCCCGCGCTCCATCAACTGCATCGCCGCCACCGAGACGATGGGCTTGGTCATGGAGTAGATACGGAAGATGGAATCCAGCTCCATCGGCACGCCGTGGGCCGGGTCTTGCTGGCCCACGTTTTGGTGCAGCAGCACCTGGCCGTGTCGGGCGATCAGGGCCACCGCGCCGGGCAGGCGGGCCTTGGCCACCTCGGCCTGCAGGGTCTCGACCAGATGGCGCACACGTTGCGGGCAAAAACCCAGGTCTTTGGCCGATCCCAGCGGCAGTTGTTTATCCGTTGGTATCAAACACCGGCTCCTGGTTGACCATACCGCTGGCGGGCCAGTGCCGCCCCCTGGGCGAGCGCCTCCAGCTTCTTGACTGCCACCCCGCGGCTCATGGGCGCCAGGCCACAGTTGGTGCAAGGGAAGATACGGTTGCGCGGCAGGTGTTGCAGTGCCACACCAATGGTGTCGGCCACCTGCTCGGGCGTTTCAACCACGTCGCTGGCCACGTCGATGACGCCGACCATCACGTCCTTGTCTTTCAGCAGGGCCATCAGGTCGGGTGGCACATGGGAGTGGTAACACTCCAGGCTGACCTGTTGGATGCTGCTGGCCGCCAGCGCCGGAAAGATATCGGCGTATTGGCGCCACTCCTGGCCCAGGGTTTCCTTCCAGTCATTGTTGGCCTTGATACCGTAGCCGTAACAAATGTGGACGGCTGTTGTGCAGGTCAGGCCGCGCGCGGCAATCTCCAAAGCTTTGACGCCCCATTCGGCAGCGTCCTTCATATAAACATTAAAGGCCGGTTCGTCGAACTGAAGGATGTCTACCCCATCGGCCTGCAGGGCCAGGGCTTCCTGGTTGAGCAGCTCGGCAAAGGCGAAGGCCATCTTGCGTTTGTCGCCATAAAAACGGTCGGCCACGGTGTCCACAATGGTCAGCGGGCCGGGCATGGTGAACTTGAGTTTCTTCTTGGTATGGGCGCGGGCCAGTTGGGCCTCGAAGGCGTGGACCCGGCCCTTGAGGCGCAGCTCGGCAATCACCTGGGGCACCTGGGCGTCGTAGCGGTTGTTGCGTATGCCCATCGTGACCTTGTGCTCAAAGTCAATGCCCTCCACCTGCTCCAGAAAGCCGTGCACAAAGTGCTGGCGGCTTTGTTCGCCGTCACCCACGATGTCCAGGCCCGCGTCTTCCTGGGCCTTGATCCACAAGAGCGTGGCATCGGCCTTGGCCTGTTGCAGATCGGGGCCAGCCAGCTTCCACTGCGGCCAGAGTTTTTCGGTTTCGGACAACCACGAAGGTTTGGGCAGGCTGCCGGCGATGGCGGTTTCAAACATGGGAATCTCCTGAGGAAGAAGCTGGCCTGGTGGACACAGCCGCGGAAACGGGCTCGTACTGGTAGTCGGGCAATTTTGCGCCGCAATGCAAACAGTAGTTGGCCTGGGGCAAATGCCCTTCGGTCAGGCATTCGTGGCAGGTGCGGGTGGTCGTGGGCTCCGCGGCACGGCGGGCCGTCATTTCGGCGGTCACGATGCCGGTGGGTACGGCCAGTGTGCCCCAGCCCAAGAGCATCATGCAGGAGGCAATCAGGCGGCCCAGGTCGGTTTTGGGCGTGATGTCGCCAAAACCCACGGTGGTCATGGTGGTGATGGCCCAGTACACCGAGGTGGGGATGTTGGAGAAGCCGTTGGCGGGGCCCTCCACCACATACATCAGCGTGCCCATGACCAGCACAATCATCAGCACGGCCGACAGAAACACCAGTATCTTGCGGCGGCTGGCCCGCAGCGCAGCGCCCAGCGACTGGAACTCCACCACATAGGCCGTGAGCTTGAACACCCGGAACACCCGCAGCAGGCGCAACACGCGCACATCGATCAGCGCATGCACCTCGGGCACCAGCAGGGCGACATAGGTAGGCAGCAGGGCTGCCAGGTCGATCAGGCCATAAAAGCTCAGCGCATACCGCGTGGGGTGGCGCACACACAGCAGGCGGGCCACATACTCCAGCGTAAAGGCAATGGTGAACAGCCACTCCAGCACATTAAAGGCCAGTGCGTAACGGGACCCGAAGGTTTGCACACTGTCCAGCACCACCAACGCCACACTGGCCAGGATGACTGCAATCAGCCATTGGTCGAACAAACGCCCGGCCCGCGTATCGGCCTCAAAAATGATGGTGTAGAGCCGTAGGCGCCAACCGGTCAAAGGCCTGCCGAGCGAATCGTCCAATGAACCCAAAATTACGTCCCTTCTGCTTCCTGTAATGTGCGCCACATGACCTTGCCGGCACCGCTCTTGGGTAGTGCATCAACAAACTGCACCACGCGCGGCACTTTGTAGACCGCCATGTTCTCACGGCACCAGTCCACAATGCCCTGCTCGGTCACCAGGTCTTTGTGTGTGGAGCGTAGCACCACCACCGCCTTGACGGATTCACCCCGGTAGCTGTCGGGTGTGGAGATGACGCAGGCCTCTTGAATAGCCGGGTGGCGGTACATCAGCGCCTCCACCTCGGCCGGCCAGACCTTGAAGCCCGATGCATTGATCATGCGTTTGAGCCGGTCGGTCAGAAAGAAATAACCGTCTTCATCCACCCGCCCCAGGTCACCGGAGCGGAAGAAACGTTTGCCGTCGATCTCGATAAAAGCGGCGGCCGTGGCGTCTGGCCGTTTCCAGTAACCGTTAAACACCTCGGGGCCATGCATGATGATTTCACCGGCCTCGCCCACCGGCATTTCCTGCAGCGTGTCGGGGTCGATGACGCGGGCATCGGTGCCCATAAAAGGAATGCCCAGGCACTGCTGCTTGGGCGCATCGGGCGGGTTGCTGTGGCTGGGGGCGGCGGTTTCGGTCAGTCCGTAACCTTCGATGTAGCGCAGGCCAAACTGCTCCAGCAGCCGCTGGGCCACGGCCTGGGGCATGGCCGCGCCACCGCCGCCGATGTAGACCAGGCTGGACAGGTTGTAGCTGGCAAAGTGGGGGCTGGCCAGCAGATCGATCACCATGGTGGGGATATTGGTCCAGTGCGTCACCTTCCAGCGCGAGATCAATCGCCCGGCCAGGTCGCGGTCCCAGCGGGGCATCACCACCATGGTGGCCCCAGCCCGAATGCTGGTGTGCATGATGCTGACCATGCCGGTGATATGGAACATGGGCACCACCACCAACACCACGTTTTCGGCCGAGCCATTGCCCCACATGCCACTGGCCACGGCGTTGTGCATGATGCTGCTGTGGGGGTGCATGCAGCCCTTGGGCAGGCCGGTGGTGCCACTGGTATAGGGCAACAGGGCCAGGTCGGCCGGGCCGACTTCCAACGCGGGCAGTTCACCACCTGCAGCCAGGGCCTGGCTCCACTCCAGCACCTGGCCGCCCAACATCGCGGGTGGGCGGTGGCGGCCCAGCAGCCACTGGCTCCAGGCAGCGGGTGGTGCGTCGTCGCCCACCACATCGGAGTCAAAGGCATCGGCAAACTGTGTGGTGATCAAGTGGCTCAGCCGGTCCTTGGCATCCAGCGCGTCGCTGGCACGGGCCAGCTCGGCCGCCAGGTCGGCGGTGGTGATGGCAATACGCGCATCGGGGTCGGTGATGTAGTGCTTCAGCTCCTCGGCACGGTTCATGGGGTTGACGGGTACCACCACCGCATTGGCCCGCAGGATCGCAAAATGGGCAATGACCAGCTGCGGGCAGTTTTGCATACACAGCACAACCCTGTCACCTTTTTTGACCCCTAGCCCCCGTAAACACTGGGCTAGTCGCTCTGCTTTTTGTAGCAAATCGGCATAGGTCAACACGGTACCGAAGAACACGAGGGCGGCCTTGTCCGGGTAACGGCGGGCGCTGGTTTCCAGGTTGTCCCACAACGATGTCGCAGGCGGGGTGATGGCATGGGGCAGCCGCTTGGGCCAGAACGTGTAATGGGCGCGCACCGAAACTCCTTGGTAGAAACGTCGGTGTGAGCCTACTGCCCGAAAGCCCCTGCCGCATCCGGGTAGCCCCCCAGAAAGCGCCATTTCAGTCGCGTGCGCGACCCCCCTGTCGGCGACACGCCCATTTGTTTGATCCGCCACGTCGTCGTACTATCCGACAACGCCAGGAGAAACCCATGACACTTCGCCGCCGCAGCTTTGCCCTATCCACCCTTGCCGTTGCCACGCTGCTGGCCGCCTGTGCATCGGGGCCGAGCAACTTCAGTTACCAGCCCTTTGCGCAGCCAGAAGGCGCGTCGGGCATTGACCGAAAACCGGGCTGGGCCACGGCCCAATTTGCCGTGGCAGCTGCCAACCCGTTGGCCACCGACGCGGGCTACCAGGTGCTCAAGGCCGGCGGCAGCGCGGTGGACGCGGCCATTGCGGTGCAACTGGTGCTGGGCCTGGTGGAGCCGCAGTCCAGCGGCATTGCGGGCGGCGCGTTTTTGCTGCACCACGACGGCCGGACAACCGAAGCCTTTGATGGCCGCGAAACGGCACCCGCATCTGCCGATGAAAACCTGTTCATGAAGGATGGCAAACCGATGGCGTTTGACGACGGCCTGGTCGGTGGTCGCTCTGTTGGCGTGCCCGGCGCCATGCGGATGCTGGAGATGGCGCACAAGCAACACGGCAAGCTGCCCTGGGCCAAACTGTTTGAGCCCGCCATAACATTGGCCGAAGGCGGCTTCAAAGTCAGCCCGCGCTTAAATACACTGGTCAAAGCCGACGCACATCTGAAGAAAGACCCGGTTGCCCTGGCCTATTTCTTCAAACCCGACGGCGAGGCCCGCGACGTGGGCTTCAACCTGCGCAACCAGGCCTATGCAGATGTTCTCAAGCGTATGGCCGCTGAGGGCAGCAAAGCCCTGCATGAGGGCGCCATCGCACAAGCCATCGTTGACAAGGTGCAAAAACACCCGACCAACCCCGGCAAACTGACCCTGGCCGACATGGCCGGCTACACCGCCAAAAAGCGCGACCCGATATGCATGGACTACAAAGCCAGCACCGGCAAAGACTATGCCATCTGCGGTATGCCGCCGCCATCGTCCGGCATGGTTGCGGTAGGCCAGATTTTGGGCACGCTGGCTCACACACAGGCCGGCAACTTCCGGCTAGGGGCTGACGGTTTGCCAGGCCCTGAATGGCTGCACCTCTATACCGAAGCTTCGCGCCTGGCCTTTGCAGACCGCGGCCTGTACCTCGGTGACCCGGATTTCGTACCAGCCCCTGACGGAAAGATTGGGGGCAACTGGGGCACCATGCTGGCGCCCGCCTATCTCGCCGAACGCGCGCTTCGCATCACTGGAACCAGCATGAAAGGTGATGCCAAGCCTGGCACCCCTGCAGGTATCAAAACCGCGTTCGGACATGCGACGGATCAGCCCGAATACGGCACCAGCCACATCAGCATCGTCGACGGCTACGGCAATGCCTTGTCGATGACCACCACCATTGAAGCCGCTTTTGGTGCGCGGCAAATGGTCAACCCCGGCAGCACCACCGCAGGCGGCGGATTTTTGCTGAACAACGAGCTGACCGATTTCAACTACAACCCCAACGATGCGACGGGCAAACCCACCGCCAACCGGGTGCAGCCCGGAAAGCGCCCCCGCAGTTCGATGAGCCCGACCCTGGTGTTTGACAAGTCCAACGGCAAGGTGGTCCTGACGGGCGGCAGCCCGGGTGGCGCGTTGATCATCCACTTCACCGCCAAAACGGTGTACGGCATGCTCAACTGGGGTTTGAACGCGCAACAAGCCATCAACCTGCCCAACTTTGGCGCAGCCGGAGCCCCTACGCTGCTGGAGGAAAAACGCTTCCCCCCAACAACCGTGGATGCCCTCAAAGCGCGTGGCCACGATGTGCGGGAACAAACCATGGTCAGCGGGCTGCAAGCCATTGGGCGCGCCAACCTCAACGCTGCATCTGGCGGTGGTACGGGGTGGTTCGGTGGAGCTGACCCCCGGCGTGAAGGCGTGGTACGTGGAGACTGATCGCCCAATGCCATTCCATGTGTTGGCTTTGCGGCATGGAAATTGCGACCATGCATCTGTGCTAGACAAAGACCGCCGCGTATTGCCCCATGCATTCTTTGCATGAAGTCCCCGTGTAAACCCATGTGTTCGACGAGGTACAAAGTCGTAACATCACAGTGTTGTCCCGCAGTTCACAACGCGAGCAGCAATTTGGCCTGGATTGAATATCAACCGAAGACTATTAGGAAACGACACATGAAGAAACATTTGTTTGCCATCGCTGCGGCGACTCTTGCTGCATCCTTGTTCCCCCTGGGCGCTGCCGCACAAGCGGTGGACACCTTGGCCAAGATCAAGGCCTCGGGCGTCATCACCATGGGTGTGCGCGATTCGTCGGGCGCGTTGTCCTACACCTTGGGCGACGGCAAGTACACCGGCTTCCACGTTGAAGTTTGCAACCGCGTCATCGCCAATCTGGAAAAGGCCGTCGGCAAGAAGCTGGAAGTCAAGTACCAGCCCGTCACGTCACAAAACCGCATCCCCCTGGTGCAAAATGGTACCGTGGATATTGAGTGCGGCTCCACCACCAACAACGCCACCCGCCAAAAAGACGTGGCCTTCCTGCCCACCACCTTCGTGGAAGAAGTGCGCATTGCGGTCAAGGCCAACTCCGGCATCACATCGGTTGCCCAGCTGAAAGACAAAAACGTGGCAACCACCACGGGCACCACATCGGTGCAGACCCTGCGCAAGAACGAACGCGCAACCGGTATCGACTTCAAGGAAGTCATGGGCAAGGACCACTCCGACAGCTTCCTGCTGCTGGAATCCGGCCGTGCTGAAGCCTTTGTGATGGATGGTGCCATCCTGGCCGGCAACATCGCCACGGCCAAGAACCCGGCTGATTTCAAGATCGTCGGTGAGGTGTTGAGCGTTGAGCCCATCGCCATCATGGTTCGCAAGGACGACGCTGCCTTCAAGAAGGTGGGCGATGACACCATCAAGGAACTGGCCAAGTCGGGCGAACTCGCCAAGCTGTGGGACAAGTGGTTCATGCAGCCCATCCCTCCGAAGAACACCCGTGTGGGTTACGCCGCCAGCGAAAGCACCAAAGCGGCCTGGGCTAACCCCAATGACAAGCCTATGGAAGATTACGCCAAGAAGTAATCCTCGCTGACAATCTGCAAAAAGCCCGCAACAGCACACGCTGCTGCGGGCTTCTTGCAAGCGAAAGCAATTGCAGGTAATGCAGGGCATGTGCCCTGCAAGCACCGATTTTCTTGATCTGGAGAGTGTTTTATGGCGTGGGACTGGCAGGTATTTCTCAATGACGACGGCAGTGGCGGGAGAACCTACCTGCAGTGGATGATGGACGCCTGGGGCTGGACGGTGTCCGTCGCCGCGGGCGCCTGGGTCGTTGCCATGGTGGTCGGTGCATTGGTTGGCACCATGCGCACCTTGCCCAACAGCCCCTGGCTGGTGCGTCTGGCCAATGTGTGGGTGGAGCTGTTTCGCAACATACCGCTGCTGGTGCAGATTTTCCTGTGGTACTTCGTGTTGCCCAAGATATTCCCTGTGATGCAGGGCGTTCCCAGTTTTGTGCTGGTGGTGTTTGCGCTGGGCTTTTTTACCTCAGCCCGTATCGCCGAGCAGGTGCGTGCCGGTATCCAGTCGCTGCCCAAGGGCCAGCGCTACGCGGGCATGGCCATGGGTTTCACCACGATGCAGACCTACCGCTATGTGATTTTGCCGATGGCGTTTCGCATCATCCTGCCGCCGCTGACCAGTGAGTCCATGAACCTGCTGAAGAATTCGTCCGTGGCGTTTGCGGTGTCCATTGCCGAGCTGACCATGTTTGCAATGCAGGCTCAGGAAGAAACCTCGCGGGGCATCGAAATTTACATTGCTGTGACCGGCCTCTATGCTATTTCAGCTTTTGCAGTGAACCGCATCATGAGTTTTATTGAGAAGAGAGTACAAATCCCGGGCTATGTGGTCGCGGGTGGCACAGGCGGGGGGCACTGACATGGGCGGCCTCGACCTTACCTTCGTCAACTGGGACATCATCAGCAAGTTTGTGCTGGGTGGTTTCATGTTCAGCGTCAACCTGACCATTGTTGCCACACTGGGCGGCATTTTGTTCGGCACCATCCTGGCATTGATGCGCCTGTCGGGCAACAAGCCACTGGCCATGGTTGCCACGTTCTACGTCAACGGCATGCGCAGCGTGCCGCTGGTCATGGTGATTCTGTGGTTCTTCCTGCTGGTGCCGCTGATCACCGGGCGCCCCGTGGGTGCGGAACTGTCGGCCACCATCACCTTCATCGCCTTTGAAGCCGCGTACTTCAGCGAGATCATGCGTGCCGGTATCCAGTCCATCCCACGCGGCCAGGTGTATGCCGGGCAGGCGCTGGGCATGACCTACTCGCAGAATATGCGTTATGTAGTGTTGCCCCAGGCCTTTCGCAACATGCTGCCGGTGCTGTTCACCCAAACCATCATCCTGTTCCAGGACACCTCGCTGGTCTACGCCATTGGCGCTTATGACCTGCTCAAGGGCTTTGTGACCGCCGGCAAGATCTACGGCCGCCCCGAGGAAGCCTATATCCTGGCTGCCATCGTGTATTTTGTGGTGTGTTTTGGTTTGTCGGTGCTGGTCAAGCGCCTGCAAAACAAGATTGCCATCATCCGCTAACCCTTTCGACTGCATTCAAACATGATCAAGATTGACAACATCTCCAAGTGGTACGGCCCGGTCCAGGTTCTGAACAACTGTTCGGTCACCATCTCCAAGGGCGACGTGGTGGTGGTTTGCGGCCCCTCGGGCTCTGGCAAATCCACACTGATCAAAACCGTCAACGGCCTGGAGCCGGTGCAACAGGGCAAAATTTTTGTCGATGGCACCGAGCTGCAGGCGCCCACCACCAACCTGCCCCAGCTGCGCAGCAAGGTCGGCATGGTGTTCCAGCACTTTGAGCTGTTTCCCCACCTGAGCGTGACCGAGAACCTGACGATCGCCCAGATCAAGGTGCTGGGCCGCTCGGCCGACGAGGCCAAGGTCCGGGGTCTGAAAATGCTGGACCGTGTGGGCCTGATGGCACACAAGGACAAGTTCCCAGGCCAGCTTTCGGGCGGCCAGCAGCAGCGTGTGGCTATTGCCCGTGCCCTGTCCATGGACCCCATCGTCATGCTGTTTGACGAACCCACCTCTGCGCTGGACCCTGAGATGGTGGGTGAGGTGCTGGACGTGATGGTGACCCTGGCCAAAGAAGGCATGACCATGATGGTGGTGACCCACGAGATGGGCTTTGCCCGCAAGGTGGCCAGCCGGGTCATCTTTATTGATGTGGGTGGAAAGATTCTGGAAGATTGCTCCAAGGATGAGTTTTTCAACCATCCTGAAAACCGCCAGCCCCGTACCAAAGACTTCCTGAGCAAGATTCTCCAGCACTAAGCAGCCAGTCCCAGGATCACCATCCATGCCAAGCGCCACCCACCGATCCATCTCCACACGATTGACCTTCGGGTTTGGAGGCATTCTGATCCTGCTCATTGCCGTTGCGGTGGTGGGTCAAATTTCTGCCAAGGCGGTGCAAAAACGCATGCAGGAGATTACCGGGGTGAACGCCACCAAGACCAAACTGGCCAACGCCATGTTGGCCAGCGTCAACGCCCTGGGCATACAAGCCCGTTCGGTGGTCATGCTGGACGCCGTAGATGCGGCCCGGTCCAAGGAACAAAGCAAACAGCTGGATGAATCGCTCAAGCGCTACGCAGTGCAAGAAAAGGAACTGTCGGCACTGGTACAAACCGGGGAAACCAATCCGGCTGAGCAGGCCCTGATGCAGGAGATCGAGGCCATTGCCAAAAAAACCGGCCCCGAGCTGCAGCAGGCGGCCACCCAGGCCCTGGAAGGTGATGCCGTCGCAGCCAATATGACCGTGATGGTGCGCGCCAACCCTGGCGAGCTGGCCTGGAACAAAAAACTCGCTGGCATGGTTGAGCTGCAATACGCGCGCAGCCAGGAAGCCACCCAGCTGGCCGAACAAACACAGGCCCAGGCCCTGGTCACCGGTGTGGTGCTGGTCGCCGTGGCCTTGGCATTGGGTGCGCTGATCGCCTGGCGCATCACCCTCAGCATCACGGCACCCATAGGCCGTGCGGTGGTGGTGGCTGAACGCATTGCAGCCGGTGACCTGACATCCGCGGTAGAGGTCCGCATCAACGATGAAACGGGTCGCCTGCTGGAGGCCATTTCAACCATGCAGGACAAGCTGCGCCAGCTGGTCAGCAATATCAGTGTCACGGCAAACAACATCGAATCCTCTAGCGCCGAGGTGGCCAGCGCCACGCTGGACCTGAGCCAACGCACCGAGGTGGCCTCGCACAACCTGCAATCCGCGGCGACCAATCTGGAAAATCTGAACGGTACGGTAGAACAAAGTGCCGACTCCGCCCGCAACGCCAACCGCCTGGCCGCGGCAGCGTCCGAGACAGCCACCCGCAGTGGCGAGGTCGTCAACAAGGTGGTGCAGCGTATGGACGACATCAGCGCCAGTTCGCGCAAGATTGCGGACATCATCAGTGTCATTGATGGCATTGCCTTCCAGACCAATATCCTGGCGCTGAACGCTGCTGTGGAAGCCGCACGGGCCGGTGAACAAGGCCGTGGTTTTGCGGTGGTGGCCAGTGAGGTGCGCAGCCTGGCTGGGCGCGCCGCCGCATCGGCCAAAGAGATCAAGACCCTGATCGGCAACAGTACCGAACAGGTGGAAGCCGGCACCGCCCTGGTCGCCCAGGCCGGCAGCATCATCCAGGACATGGTGCAGTCGGTGAAAGACGTCTCCACCATTGTGGGTGAAATCGCAGTGGCCACGGGTGAACAAAGTGGCCGCATAGGCTCTATCTCCAACGCCGTCACGCAGCTGGATGACACGCTGCAACAGAACGCTGCCATGGTGGAGGAAAGCGCCGCCGCGTCCGAGAACCTCAAAGACCAGGCCCGCAACCTCACACACATTGTGAGCACCTTCCGGCTCAGCCGCGACGAACCCGGCTACACCAGCAGCCAGGCAAGCACAAACATCGCGCGCCCCACACAACGCTTGTTGTCTTCCTGAACAACCAAAGGCGGGCGACGGAGCCCTAGGCCGCAGCCGCATAGGGTTATAGGGCTTTGGACCACGGTGTCAGCGTAAACTGCTTTTGCTTTTTGTTCTTTACTACTGGAGTACTTGTAGATGAAACTGAATACTGTAAAAACCGTCGCGACCCTGGTCGCATCACTGGGCCTGGCGTGGGCTGCGCCCGCACACGCTGGCAAAACGCTGGACGGCATCAAGGCCCGTGGCCAGGTGATTTGCGGTGTACATACGGGTCTGGCCGGTTTCTCTGCTGCAGACTCCAATGGCAAATGGAATGGCCTGGACTCCGACATCTGCCGCGCCATTGCCGCCGCCGTATTGGGCGATGGAGAGAAGGTTAAGTATGTACCCCTGCCCGCACAAGCCCGCTTCACGGCACTGCAGTCCGGTGAAATCGACGTGTTGTCGCGCAACACCACCTTCACCCTGACCCGCGACGCATCGCTGGGCCTGAGCCAGACCGCTGTCACCTACTACGATGGCCAGGGTTTCATGGTGCCAGTCAAGAGCAAGATCAAGAGCCCCAAGCAGCTCAAAGGCCAGACCGTGTGTGTGCAGTCCGGCACCACCACCGAGAAGAACCTCACCGACTACTCCAAGACCAATGGCCTGAACGTCAAACCCGTGGTGTTTGAAAAACTCGAAGCCGTGGAAGGCGCTTACTTCTCTGGCCGTTGCATTGCCTACACCACCGACGCGTCGGGCCTGGCATCGGTGCGCAACAAGTCGGCCAAAAATCCTGCTGACCACGTCATCCTGCCTGAAATCATCTCCAAAGAACCCCTGGGGCCCTTGGTCCGCCGCGGTGACGACGAATGGTTTGCCATTGTCAAATGGGTGGTCTACGGCCTGATCGAAGCCGAAGAGTATGGTGTGACCCAGGCCAATGTGGATGCCATGAAAACCAGCCCGGACCCTGTGGTGGGCCGCATGCTGGGCACCACCGAAGACACCGGCAAACTGCTGGGCCTGGACAAGGAATGGCTGGCCCGCGCCATCAAGACCACCGGTAATTATGGCGAAATTTTTGAACGCAATGTAGGCCCCAAATCGGCCCTGCAACTGCCCCGCGGTCTGAACAACCTGTGGAACAAGGGCGGCATCATGTACGCCTTTCCCGTGCGTTAAACCGTGAGCCGGCAAGCCCCGCCAGGCAAGAAAAAAATTTCCTGGCGCAGCCAGGCCTTTCGGGGCCTGGTGTACCAAATCCTGGTGGTCTCGGCTCTGGGCCTGGCCCTCTGGTTTCTGGCCCACAACACCGCCACCAATATGCGGATTCGGGGCATACAGAGTGGCTTCGATTTTCTGACCAGCGCGGCCGGTTTTGACATCGGCGAAAGCCTCTACCCCTTTGATTCGGGCGAGGCGTATTGGCGCGCTTTCCTGATCGGGCTGACCAACACTCTGCGGGTGGCGGTGCTGGGCATCACCCTCACCACCGTGTTGGGCACGCTGATTGGCATTGCCCACTTCTCCCGCAATGCGCTGGTGCGCGGCCTGTGCAGTGTGTACATCGAAGTGTTTCGCAACATCCCCATCCTGCTGCAGCTGCTGATGTGGTACCTGCTGTTCACCGAGCTGTTGCCCGCCTCCACCGAGCCGCTGATCCTGGGCCCTTTGTATCTGAGCAAAGGTGGGCTGAATTTCCCCATCCCCATCTGGGCCACCGGCCATGCCTGGGCGGCCTGGGGCCTGTTGGCTGGCGTGGTGCTGGCCTGGTGGCAGCGCCAATACGCCATACGTGCGTTTGAGCGCACCGGCCGGCCCACCAGCATGTTCTGGAAACCGCTGGCCATCGTACTGGTGACTGGTGTTCTGGGCTGGCTGCTGGGTGGTGCACCCACAGACTTTGACAGCCCCAAGCAAGGCGAGTTTGCGATTGAAAACGGTGGCGCATTAACACCCGAGTTTCTGTCCATGCTGCTGGGCCTGACGGTCTACACCGCGGCTTTTGTGGCCGAAGTGGTGCGCGCGGGCATACAGTCCGTGCCCCGCGGCCAGGCCGAAGCCGCGGGCGCCCTGGGCCTGAGCCCCATGCAGGAGATGCGGCTGGTGATGCTGCCCCAGGCGCTGCGGGTCATCATCCCGCCCATGACCAACCAGTACCTGAACCTGACCAAAAACTCGTCGCTCGCGGTGGCCATTGGTTACCCCGATGTGGTGTCGATTGCCAACACGGCCATCAACCAGACCGGCCGCGCCGTGGAATGTATTGCCGTCATCATGCTGGTCTACCTCAGCACCTCGCTGGCCACATCCTTGCTGATGAACTGGTACAACGCCCGCGCGGCCATCCAGGAACGTTGACACCCCTATGTCTGGACAGACCTTTCAACCCATCCCGGCACGCCCTGCGCCCGTCAACTCCGACGGCCTGCTGCCGTGGATGCGCGCCAACCTGTTTGGCAACTGGCAAACCACGGTTGGAACCCTGGTACTGGGTGGCCTGCTGCTGTGGATGCTGCCCCATGTACTGGGCTGGACCGTGTTGCGGGCGGTGTGGGAGCCCAATGCCGATGCCTGCCGGGTGGATGGCGCAGGTGCCTGCTGGGGTGTCATCACCGAAAAATACCGCCTGATCCTGTTTGGTCGCTACCCGTTTGAAGAACAATGGCGCCCGCTGGTGGCCACGCTGCTGATGGTGGCCCTGCTGGTGGCCAGTTGCACACGCGCCTTCTGGAAGCCTTGGCTGGCCATTCTGTGGATGGCCGCGCTGGGCGTGTTTTTCACTGTCATGTTCGGTGGTGTGCTGGGCCTGAGCCGGGTGGAGACCGACCGCTGGGGTGGCTTGCCGCTGACCCTTCTGCTGGCCTCGCTGTCCATGTCCATGGCCTTCCCCATTGCGCTGGTGGTGGCGCTGGGGCGGCGCTCCAGCATGCCGGCCATCCGCAGCGTATGCACGGTGTATGTGGAGTTGATCCGCGGCGTGCCGTTGATTTCGGTGCTGTTCATGGCGTCCTTCATGTTCCCCTTGTTCATGCCCCAGGGCTTCACCATTGATGTGCTGATACGGGTGTTGGTGGGCATCACACTGTTCGCTGCGGCCTACATGGCCGAGGTCATTCGCGGTGGCCTTCAGGCCATACCCAAGGGCCAGGTTGAGGCGGCCGCCACATTGGGGCTGTCGTACTGGCAAACACAACGCAAGATCGTGTTGCCGCAGGCGCTGGCCATGGTGGTGCCGGGCATTGTGAACAACTTCATCTCCACGTTCAAAGACACATCGCTGGTAACCATCGTCAGCCTGTACGAGCTGACGGGCGCCATGGGCCTGGCACTGAACTCCGACGCCGACTGGCGGCCTTTCAAGATCGAAGGCTACCTGTTCATCGCGTCCATCTATTTCATCTTCTGTTTCTCCATGTCGCGCTACAGCCGCTGGGTCGAGAAGCAGGTCAATAGGTCCAGACTTAGATAACTTGCGGGACAGTCCGCAGCACGCGCAGCGGGCAAGCTCTGTCCTCAACTGATTAAGATCACCATGTCCGAATCCATCATCACCTTCGACAAAGTCAACAAGTGGTACGGCAACAGCTTCCACGTGTTGCGCGACATTGACCTGTCGGTCGCCAAGGGTGAGCGCATCGTCGTCTGCGGCCCGTCGGGCTCCGGCAAGTCCACGTTGATTCGCTGCATCAACCGGCTCGAAGAACACCAACAAGGCCACTTGACGGTGGACGGCGTGGAGCTGACCGATGACGTCAAGGTGATTGACGATGTGCGCAAAAAGGTCGGCATGGTGTTCCAGCAGTTCAATCTGTTCCCGCATCTGACGGTGCTGGAGAATCTGACGCTGTCGCCTATGTGGGTGGGCAAGATGCCCAAGAAGGACGCCGAAGAAAAGGCCATGGAGCAGCTCAATCGCGTGCGTATTGCCGAGCAGGCGCACAAGTACCCGCTGCAGCTCTCCGGCGGTCAGCAGCAGCGGGTGGCCATTGCGCGGGCGCTGTGCCTTAGACCGAAGATCATGCTGTTTGACGAGCCCACCAGCGCGCTGGACCCCGAGATGATCAAGGAAGTGCTGGACGTGATGATTGAGATGGCCAGCCATGGCATCACCATGATTTGTGTGACCCACGAGATGGGTTTTGCCAAGGCCGTGGCCGACCGCGTGATTTTTATGGACCAGGGCCAGATCGTGGAGCAGAACAACCCGCACGATTTCTTCAACAATCCGCAGAGTGAACGCAGCCGGGATTTCTTGTCGAAGATTTTGGGGCACTGAATTGTTATGACCGCGGTCGCTCACACACAACTCGATGCCCTGCAAGGTGCGCTGGGTCAATTGCGCAGCGGCGCTTTGACGCCCCATGCACTGTCCGACTTGTCCCGCGCCCAGACCATACTGCTGGACACGCTGCCACCCCGCTACGGTGAGGTGCTGTTGGGGCTGATGGATCGGCTGGAATCCAGTGCGTTGTTCAGTGAAGAGAGTTGCTCTTTCAGCCAGCAAGGGCTGCTGGATAACCTGCAGGTGTGGGTGGATAAGGCGCGGGGGGAGTTGCAGACTTCCACTCCTGGCTGAGCCTGCTCAGGCGCTTCGCCCCAAGGGCCAGGGTAGGGTTGGGGCCTCAGAGGCGCTGCGCTTGCCAAGTCGGCCCCAACCCTACCCTGGCCCTTGAGGCTACGGGTTACAGGTTTACAAATCGCTATCTAATTAATAGCGACTTTACCAGCATTCACGGGGGCTAGAGGCATTTTTTGCTTACATGTTATACGGCTGCGGCGGTATTCTGGAGTGATGCGATGTAACGAATCTCGGTCAGGGTGGCGCCGCCCAGCGTGAACTGTTTGGTACTGGCGAAGTCGGGCACGAAGCCCGCCTTGTCATAAAAATCAATCGCGCGCCGGTTGTTTGCCAGCACCCACAGACTGACCGACTGAAAACCCTGCTGAACCAATTGCGCCCGCGCATGCAACCACAGCTGGCGGCCCGCACCGGTAGACCAATGTTCGGGGGCTACGTAAATAGCCCAGATTTCGGCTGCACCCGGCAAGGCATCCGCGTCGCGACTGGGGCCGTACGACACCCAGCCAAGCACCGCGTCGCCCAACTTGGCCAACGCCACCTGTTGCTTGCCCAATGGTATCTCCTGGCGCCAATAGGCCTCGCGCTGGTCGACCGAAAGCCCTGCCAAAAAATCTGCCGGCACGATGCCAACATACGCCGCCTGCCAGGTGGCAACATGGATCTCGGCAATACGCCGCGCGTCATCAACCGTAGCGGAAACGATTTGCATCTCTACCCAGAAAAGTGAATGTGCCTTCGAGGATAGCAGTGCCCACTACACCCGCAGCCCCAACGGGCTGGGCGGGCGCAGGGCCGACTTGGCAAGCGAAGCGCCTCTGAGGCCCTGCGTCCACCCGGCCCGTTGGGGCGAAGCGCACACAACAACACGCCGCTTCAAACGTAATTAGCCGGACTAAACCGCCGCGTCCTCAACCAGTACTCCCACGTATACCCCGGCCACAGCGTGTCGATGCGCCCATCCGCATGCTGGTACCAACTCTTGCAGCCCGAGGACCACACGGTGCCCTTCAACTTCTGCTGCACAGCGGCGTATTCTTCACGCTGCACATCCACACGCAACTGCAGCACGGTCTGCTTGTGATCCCGCAGACTGCCCAGGGCCCGCACGATGTAGTCCACCTGGCACTCGATCATGAAAATGATGGAGTTGTGGCCCAACCCGGTGTTCGGCCCCACCAGCAGAAACAGATTCGGAAAACCTGCCACTGTGATACCCAAGTGGCTGGCCGCCGGGTTGCTGCGCCACACGGCACCCAACTCCGGCGCATCGGCCTGACCTGCCCCATCCGTAGTAACACCACAAATCTGCATGGGTGCCACAAACTCCGTGGCCTTGAAACCTGTGCCCCAAATGATCACATCACAGGGGTAATGCTTGCCGTCGGCCCCCAACACTCCCGTGGGGCTTATGCCACCCACGGCTTGGGTGACCAGTTGCACGTTGGGGCGTTGCAGTGCCGGAAACCAGGTGTTGGAAATCAGCAGGCGCTTGCAGCCAGGGTTGAAGTTAGGCGTCAAATCCTCACGCAGGGCCGCACTGTCCACCTGCCTGCGCAGATGGTGGTTGGAGAGGCGCTTGAGCATGCCCTGAATCGCCGCGGAGCCCATAAACCCCATTCCCACGAACTCGTTGAACCAGTACACCCGCCAGCGGCTCAGGCGCTGCAAAAGGGGCACATGGCGATAGGCCCAACGCTTGACCGCGCCGTAGGGCTTGTCCCAGCGCGGTAGCACCCAGGCGGGCGTGCGCTGGAATACCGTCACATGCGCGGCAGCAGGCGCAATCTCAGGTACAAACTGCACCGCACTGGCGCCCGTGCCGACCACGGCGATGCGTTTGCCTTTCAGATCGACACCCTGGCGCCACTGGCTGGAGTGGAACGCTTCACCTGCAAAGCTGTCCAGGCCCGGCAGATTGGGAATCACCGGTTTGTTCAGCGGTCCGGTCGCCAGCACCACATGGCGGGCCAAGAGTGGCGCACCCGCGCCCGCCATCTCTATCTGCCAGCACCGCTGCGCGGCCAGCCAGCGCATGGCAGCCACCTCGGTGTTGAAACGGATCAATGGCCGCAGTGCATAGTCATCGACCACGCGCAAGATGTAATCCTGCACTTCCTGTTGTTGTGGGTAGGGTCGTGTCCACCGCTGGTTGGGCGCAAACGAAAAGGAATACAGGTGGGACGGCACATCACAGGCGCAGCCCGGGTAGATGTTGTCACGCCAGGTGCCGCCAACCTCGTGGCTGCGCTCCAGGATGACTACCGATTGCGCCACGCCGCTTTCGCGCAGGCGGATGGCGGCGCACAGACCGCCAAAGCCGGCTCCGACGATGGCCACGTCGATCACGGGTGTGGGGGCTTGTTGCATAGACCAAACTTAACACGCCCCCCGGGAGACGCCCAAGTCCTTTACGGGGACTTGGGTAAGTCGGGTGACGCGGGGGTGGTCGATGCGCTGGAACCCAGGCGCTCCGTGGTCCAGCGCAACAGGTCCATCCACATCTGGCGCATCTCGGCTTCTTGTGGCGTGCGCGAGGCGCTGGGCAGCTCAATGGTGACCACGGGCACACCCTTGTGGATGCCGCCGTAGTTGCCCAGGGAGCCGGGGAAGATGCCCACCTGGTCCAGGTAGAGGCGCCCCAGGCGGCTGGGTGGCACGGAGGGGCCGTCAAAGTCCAACACACCATAGGGCGCATGCACACTGACGATCAGGTTGGGCTTGAAGTTGTCGATCTGTTCCAGCAAAAACCGCGACTCGGGCTCGGACAGCGGCTGGGTACCAGGCCAGCGGCGCGGGTCGCGGCGGGTGCGTTCCTCCCAGTAGTGGCGCGCATCCCGCGCCCAGTTGGGCGTGGGGAAATTACGGTTCAGGTCCACACCCCGGGCGTTGACGCGCCGGGCCGGCTTGGCAAACATGCCATCGGGGTTAAGCGTGGGGATGAAGCGCCACGATATGGGCACCGGCGTATCGGACGGTGGCGTCTGCGCCAGCGCAATCCAGTGGAAGACCAGGGAACTGGACGACATCTCATCGCCGTGGATGCCACCGAGCACCAGCACGCGCAGCGGAGCACCTTGGGCCTGTACGTCGCGGCTCCAGATCGGGCGACCCAGCACCGAGCGGGCCTTGCTGTCCTGCAGCTGCGCGGCTTCACACAGGGCCGGTTTGACGTTGGGTATCTTGGCCGAATAATCTTTGCAAGACCGCATGGGTATTGCGTGGGAAGCTACGCTATTGATAGCTAACAGGAGGATGCAAAGGGTTCTGAAGTGCATTCCGGGATTGTAGGTGGGCCGTGCAGGCCGCAGCTTCTTAGACCTAGCCGGGCAAAAGGTCATGAATTTCAGGTAAATTGGGCCCATGCCTTCGACAGTTCGCCCGCCTGCGGCCCTCCCCCCCAATTTCTCTTCCCTCGAATTCCGCGACGCGCTGGGCATGTTTGCAACCGGTGTGACCATCGTCACGGCCCGCGATGCGCAGGGTACCTTTATCGGGCTGACCGCCAATTCTTTCAACTCGGTCTCGCTGACACCACCCCTGGTGTTGTGGAGCCTGGCCCGCTCGGCCGGCTCCATGGCGGCCTTCAGCACCGGCTCCCACTACGCCATCAACATCCTCAGCGCCGACCAGCAGGACCTGGCCAAGCAGTTCGCCAGCCGCGGCGCCGACAGGTTTTCGGGTGTGCAGTTTGAAGTCGGCTCGGGCGGCGCCCCTTTGTTACAGGGTGCTGCCGCCACCTTCGAGTGTTTCAACCGCAGCCGCTATGAAGAAGGCGACCACGTGATTTTTGTCGGCGAGGTGGAGCGCTGCGCCCACCGCGCAGGCGCGTCACCGCTTTTGTTCCATGGCGGAAAGTTCTATGCAGAACATCCGCTCTGACCGATGTGGAATGACTTTGCTATAAATAATATAGCAATATACTGAATAAATACGGGGTCTAGAGGCTCAAAACGCTACAAAGCATCTGGCTAGAACGTGGAGTTGACGCTGTTGCGCATCGCCATTTGGGCCACAGCATTGAGCGCACCATCCACCACCGGCGCACCGGATATCACCCGCAGATGGCCACTGGACATCAACCGGTCGCGCGAGCGGCGGGTCATGGATTGCGCCTCGCCCGCCGCGTTGGTAAACAGAAACAGGGATTCGTGCGAGCTGATCCAGGTCAGCTGCGTACGCACCCACTGGCCGTGCACCTGCAGCTCAACCCAGCAACCCAGGCTCAGCGTGACGGGTGCGCTGCCCCGTTCGGCAGGTACCGTGGCCAAGTCGCCACCTTGACCACCATCGGGTGGCGCGGCGGGCTCCTGCGCGGGTGCATCCGGCATGTCCATAAAGTTCGAGGCGCGCGCCTCTTCGGGGGCCACCCAGGGATTGCCCTCGTCCACCAGCGGGGCACGCGCGGAACTGGACGGCCCGCTGGGCAGCTCCGCCTCTGGCACTGCGGGTTTGTGCTCCGCACGAAAGGCACGCTGGTGCAGCCCCATCAGGGCCTCGAAGAAGGCGCTGGTTTTGGTGGAGGGGTAGTGAATCGTCTCCAGCCCCTCACGCAGGGTGCCCAGCAAGGGTGGCACCAGCCGGGTGAGTTTGGGGGTGTCTTTACGGCTGAGGTCAGGGTGGGTGCTCCACAACAGGGCCGATACCAACGACTGGTATTTTTCTGCAGCACTACCGGCCGTGGCCGGCCCGGCCAGGCGCGCCTGCGCAACAACCTGTGCCCAGGGCCCACACAGGAAATCCAGTACCACCGCGGGCACCCGCTCCGCATCGCGGTGGGCCGCAATGTCGCGTGCAATTTTTTCAGCCAACACATTGCGCTCCTCGGCGTTTTGCAGTGCCTGCACCGCTTCGTCCCGGCGGCGTTCGTTGCGCTGCTGGGCATGGCTCCATTCCTCGCGCAAGACCTGCAGCACCTGCTCAAAAGGCTCGGCACTTTCTATGGGCGACTGGTTGAGCATGGCAAACGCTTGCCCAATGCCCGACACAAACTCCGAAAACCCTTTGGCCTGGGGCGACGCATAGGCCTGGCTATGGTCGGCCACCTCTTGCACCAGCACCCGGGCTGGATGCTGTTTGTTGGTGAACAGGCGGGGGTCAACCAAGGCCAGGCGCAGCAGCGGCGGCTCCAGCTGGCGTATCAGTTGCTGCACGGGGGCCAGCAGGCGGCCATCACGTGCGATGTTGTCCACCATCAGCGTGATGACTTCCAGGCTCAAGGACTGGCCCACACTGCGTGCGTGGTTGCGCAAATGGGCCCGGACCGCCTCGACCGAGGCGTCCCCCGCCTGCACCGGCGCAGGGCCCGTACCGCGCCGCTGTTGCAAACGCTGCACCACCTCGTCGACCTGTTTCATCTCCTTCAGCGCCTCCAGTGCGGCGGGCACGGTGGCATCAAATTCTGCTGCGGGCTCAGGGCTCAGGGCACCGTCGGCCTCAAACTCACGGGAAAACCGTTGTGCAAATTGCTCCATGGGCGACAACTGCGCCTGCGGCGCGTCCAGCTCGCCCGACAACAGGCGGCGCAACTTGTCCAGGGTCAAGAGCGTAGCATCCCTCGGGGGTGCCGGGGCGGTGGATGGGGCAACGCCCACTGGGTTTGGCGCACCCGTATGTGTTTGCAAACTGGGGGCCAAATAGGTATCTTGTGCAACGCCGCGCCCGACGCCCTGCCCGCCACCACCGCCAGCACTGGGCGTCTGCACCACCATATAACCGGCGGCCACCACACCCTGGGATTGCAGGGTGTTGCACAGCTGGGTGTACATGGCCCGCAGTTCCTGGCCCAGCGTGGTGCTCATGGCGCTGAGCCAGTCCAGCTGCATGGCGGGTGGCAGGCCGGTCTGCTCCACCACTGCCTTCAGGGCGTTGATGTAAACCTGGGGGCGCAGGGGGTTGCGCTCGGCATTGACCACACCCAAGCCCAGGGTGCTGCAGATCAATGTATTGAGTTCGGCCAGACTGGCCTCGGCCGCCAGCATGGCCACCTGCTGGGTGCGGGCCAGTGTGACACTGGTCAACACCTGCACCTCGTCCATCAGCTCCAGCTCGTCAAAACCCACATCGGTAATGGCCAGGGGGCTGCCGGCCTTTCGAGCGGCTTGCGGCTGGGTGAAGGCTTCCAGCAGCGCATGGGGGTAACGTTCACACAGTTTGGCCTCCCAGGACCGCAACTGCTTGCCCGATTGGGCCAGGGCGTCACGCTCGCGCAGGTCGCGGCAGGCGGCTTCGCGGGCCTGCAGGCCCTGGCGGGCCGCCGCCACCAGCTTGCCCATCAGCATGTGCCCGCCGGCCGCAGCCTCCTGCACCGTGGCGCGGTACAGCGCCTGGTATTGCGGTGACGCGTTAGAGGCGGCTGTGGGTGGCATGGGCGGGTTGGAAGAGGCTTACTTGAGCGCCTTGTAACGCATACGTTTGGGCTTGGCACCTTCTTCGCCCAGACGTTTCTTCTTGTCAGCCTCGTACTCTTGGTAGTTGCCGTCAAAGAAGGTCCACTGGCTGTCGCCTTCGGCGGCCAGGATGTGGGTGGCGATACGGTCCAGGAACCAGCGGTCGTGGGAAATGACCAGCATGGTGCCGGCGAATTCCAACAACGCGTCTTCCAGCGCGCGCAGGGTTTCAACGTCCAGATCGTTGGAAGGTTCATCCAGCATCAATACGTTGCCGCCTGCAATCAGCGTCTTGGCCAGGTGCAAACGGCCACGCTCACCACCGGACAACATGCCGACCTTCTTCTGCTGGTCCGCACCGTTGAAGTTGAAGCGGCCGCAATAAGCGCGGCTGGCCATCTGGAACTTGCCGACGTTCAAAATATCCAGTCCGCCGGACACGTCTTCCCACACGGTTTTGTCGTTGGACAAATCGTCGCGGTGCTGGTCCACAAAGGCCATCTTGACGGTCTGGCCGATCTTGACGGTGCCCGAGTCCGGTTGTTCTTTGCCGGCGATCAGCTTGAACAGTGTTGATTTACCGGCACCGTTGGGGCCGATGATGCCGACGATGGCACCCGCGGGGATCTTGAAGCTCAGGTTATCGATCAGCACGCGGTCACCAAAGGACTTGGTGACACCAACAAATTCGATGACCTCATGGCCCAGGCGGTCGGCCACGGGGATGAAGATTTCGTTGGTTTCGTTGCGCTTCTGGTATTCGAAATCGCTCAATTCTTCAAACCGGGCCAGACGGGCCTTGCTCTTGGCCTGGCGCGCCTTGGGGTTCTGGCGCGACCACTCCAATTCTTTCTTCAGGGCCTTGGCGCGGGCTTCTTCGCCCTTTTGCTCGGCTTCCAGGCGGGCGCCCTTTTGCGTCAGCCAGTCGGAGTAATTGCCCTTGTACGGAATGCCGGAGCCGCGGTCCAGTTCCAGAATCCATTCGGCGGCGTTGTCCAAAAAGTAGCGATCGTGGGTGATGGCCACCACGGTGCCGGGGTAACGCTGCAGGAACTGCTCCAGCCAGTCCACCGATTCGGCGTCCAAGTGATTGGTGGGCTCGTCGAGCAGCAGCATGTCGGGCTTGGACAGCAGCAAACGGCACAGGGCCACGCGGCGTTTTTCACCACCGGACAACACGCCGATGTTGGCGTCCCACGGGGGCAGGCGCAGCGCATCGGCAGCGATTTCCAATTGGTGTTCGGAGTCGGTGCCGGCGGTGGCGATGATGGCTTCCAACTCGGCCTGTTCGGCGGCCAGTGCGTCAAAGTCGGCATCTTCGGCGCCGTAGGCTGTGTAAACCTCTTCCAGGCGCGCCTTGGCGGCGAACACCTTGCCCATGCCAGCTTCCACACTTTCACGCACGGTCTGGGTCGGGTCCAGTTGGGGCTCCTGGGGCAGGTAACCGATGTTCAGGCCAGCCATGGGGATGGCTTCGCCCTCGATTTCCTTGTCGATACCCGCCATGATTTTCAGCAGGGTGGACTTGCCGGAGCCGTTGGTACCCAGCACGCCGATCTTGGCGCCGGGGAAGAAGGAAAGGGAAATGTCTTTCAGAATATGACGCTTGGGCGGCACGATCTTGCCGACGCGGTTCATGGAAAAAACGTATTGGGCCATGGGGTTACCGGTAATAAGTAAGAGAAAAAGTAGGTTTGCAGGGAGCCCATAGGCCACACCTGCGGCGCCGTTCAGCTAAACGCCTGCGCCACTGCGAATCGGATTTAGCGTTCGGATAGCCCGTATTATCGACTGCGCCGCAACCCAGCCCGCCAAAATCGGCAATTACTGGGTCGCGCCGCCAGCCTTTTCGACGTCGTTGCGCAGGGCAGCCTGGGCTACGGCGTCCAGCGCATGGTCGATCACCCGGCCGTCCGACACCAGCCGTATCAAGCCCAGCCCCCGCAAACGGTCCATGGTGCGCCGGGACATGGAATGCGCCATGCCACCGGACGAAATGAACATGAACAGGGTTTTGTGCGGGCTGGCCCAGGTGAGCTGCGCACGCACCCACTGGCCACCCAGGGCCAGATCGACCCAGGAGCCGGTAATGAGATTCTGCGCACTCCAGGCCATCTGCGCCGCTGGATCGGGCACTTCGTCCTCTTCGACTTCCGGTATCCGCTCTGCACCGCCTTGCAGGAACCCGGAGTCGCTGGCCTCGTGCTCGGCCATCCAGAACTCCTCCACCGGCAGGCCCACGCTGTCCACGGTCGCAATATCGGCAGCGGTTGCCCGCTCGGGCGTTTCCCCGGTAGCAGCCGGGCGGGCGCCTTCAAAGGCCTGCTCATGGAAGGTGATGAGCTCGTCAAAAAAGACCGGTATACGTTCTTCGGGGTAGGAAATCAGGCCCAGGCCCTGGCGCATCTTGACCAGCATGCCGGGGACCATGTCCACCAGGCGGGAGCGGTTACGTCGGGCCAGTTTGAGCTGCACGCTCCAGATCAGGTCGTCCACCAGGCCCAGGTAACCATCGGGATCGGTCGTGCCGTCGGCGCATTTCAACTGCGACTCGGCCACCACCTGCGCCCAGGGTCCCCGCAGGAAGGCGGCCACGATGTCGGGCACCTTCTTGTTCTTCAGGCGCTCGGCAAAATCCTCGGCCAGGCGCAAGGCCAGCAAGTTGCGCTGCTCAGCATGCAACAGGCCGCGCGCGGCCTCTTCGGCGCGCTGGCGTTGCTCGTGCTCTTCTTTGGCCCAGACGGACTCCAGTTTCTTCAGCACCTGGGCAAAGGTGGATGCATCGCCCGGGCCATTGGTCAGTATGTTGACCGACTTCTCCAGTGTTTTCTGAAAGTGGGCAAAACCGGGCTGGTCTTCCGACGTAAAGGCCAGGCTGCGGCTGGTCATCTTGTCCATGAACTGGCGGGCGGGGTGCTGGCGTTCGCTGAAAAAACGCGCATCGGATTGCGACAGCGTGATCAGCACCGGCTCCATCTGCTTGAGGTTCTTGCGCACGCCGCCCAACATGCGGTGGTCTTGTGCCAGGTTGTCCAGCATCATGCGCACCACCTCTTCGCCCAACTCGCGTCCCAGTTTCTTGCTTTTGGACTTGTCCTTGGTTTCCGATGGATCGACCTCCAGCATGTCCTTGGGCGACGCCTTGGGCGCTGCCGCGGCGGCCTGGCTGGCCCGCTCCGCCAGGCGTTTCATCATGGGCTCCATCAGCTTCATGTCTTCCAGCGCCACAAACGAGGCCGGCACGGTGTGCGTGAAGTCTTTGATATTGCCGTTGAGCGGGCCCATGTCCAGCTCGCCAGACAGCAGGCGTCGCAGCTTATCCAGCGTCAGTAAGGTACGAGTGACCGAGCTTTCACCGGTTTTTTGTGAGCCATGGGCTGCGCCCTGGTGCTGGACGGGACCAACAGGCTCAACACCCTGGGAGCGCAGCCATTCGGACACCTCCTTGTAGAGTTGGCGCATGCCAATGCCCAACAAGCCCGCCGCGGGCGTCATCAGACTCGTGCGGGCCTCATCACTGGGAACATGCTCATGCAAGGATTCTCGCAAGGCATATACAAAGGACTCGGGCTTGAGCGGGTTCAGGTGCGGCTGCACCGTCATCCACCCCAACAGGCTGCTCATCAGCGCGTTCAGGGTAGGTAGCGCATCGTCCACCGCCAACGCAATCTCCTGCTGGGTCAGCGCAAATTCAATATTGGCATCGATCTGCTCTTCTTCCAGAAACTGGAAATCGTCAAACCGCAGCGGCTGGCCCTGGGTGCGCAGCGTGTCGCCACCGTAGAGGGCCAGGCGCAACTTGTCGGCAAAAGTCTCTTTGAAGGATCTGGCGTCCGCATAGAGGCGTTCAATGGTGGGTTTGGCCGAGGGGTTGAGAACCACCTGCACGGACTTGCTACGCGTGTGTGTCAGGGAAGCTTTCAACCCGGACAACACATCGTCCGCGAGGGCATCGCTCTGCTCCAACACAGCCTCGATGCAATCCTGCAGGGACGGCTTCTGACTGCCGGGTTCGTGGGCAACACCCAGCCTTCGCAACATGAACTTTTTCATTGTGTGGAGATTCTCCCAGTTGCAAAGCGCAATGACCAGTGTTTTACCGGCATTGTCAGGCCTTAGTCGTACCCACGAAACACTATGTTGCAGGTTTTTGGGCGTGGTTGATGCCAACGTGCGACAATACGCGCTGTTGCGGTGCTTCAGTTGCCCACAACGTCAGCACATTGCTGGGGATACCGGATTTGCATCCAACGTCCCGCCTTTGAATCTATCTGCCTTTGACTGATCTGGTGCCCAGGTACCAGAACAGGCCGATATCCCTAGCGCCCTGGATGGGCGCCACAACTCATGAACTTTGAAGAATTGAACTTGGCTGCGGCCATCGTTAAAGCCGTGCGCGAGCAAGGCTACGAAACGCCCACCGCCATTCAGGCCCAAGCCATCCCGCTGATCCTGGAGGGCCGCGACCTGCTCGGCGGCGCCCAGACCGGCACCGGCAAGACCGCTGCCTTCACCCTGCCCCTGCTGCACCGCCTCACCATGAGCCGCAGCGCACAAAACAAATTTGGCGGCACCGGCATCCGCGCTTTGGTGCTGACCCCCACCCGCGAACTGGCTGCCCAGGTCGAAGAGTCCATCCGCACTTACGGTAAATACCTGCAACTGAGCTCCACCGTGATTTTTGGCGGCGTGGGCATGAACCCCCAAATCTCCAAGCTCAAAAAGGGCGTCGACATCCTGGTCGCCACGCCCGGCCGTCTGCTGGATCTGATGCAGCAAGGCATGCTGGACCTGGGCCAGGTGCAGATGCTGGTGCTGGACGAAGCCGACCGCATGCTGGACATGGGCTTCATCCATGACGTCAAGAAGGTTCTGGCCGCCGTTCCCAAAGAAAAGCAGAGCCTGCTGTTCTCGGCCACCTTCAGCGACGAAATCCGCGAACTGGCCGCTGGCCTGCTCAAAGACCCGCAAAGCGTGCAGGTCACACCCCGCAACACCACCGTGCAGCGCATCACCCAGGTGATCCACCCGGTCGGTCGCGGCAAGAAGAAGGCCCTGCTGGCCCACATCATCAACGAACACAAGTGGAGCCAGGTGCTGGTGTTCACCCGCACCAAGTTCGGCGCCAACAATGTGGCCGAGTTCCTGGAGAAGAATGGCATCACCGCCATGGCACTGCACGGCAACAAGAGCCAGGCTGCCCGTACCCAGGCCCTGGCCGGCTTCAAGAGTGGTGACGTGCGCGCCCTGGTGGCCACCGACATTGCCGCCCGCGGCATTGACATCGACGACCTGCCACACGTGGTGAACTACGAGATCCCCAACGTCAGCGAAGACTATGTGCACCGCATCGGCCGTACCGGCCGCGCCGGCAACGACGGCGCTGCTGTCAACCTGGTGTGCCTGGACGAAGAAGGCTTCATGCAGGACATCGAGCGTTTCACCAAACAAACGATTCCCGTGCAGGTCATCGACGGTTTTGGCCCAGAGCCAGGCGAAAAGGGTGAACCCATCGCCATGGGTCGCCAGACCATCTGGGGCGGCGCGGGCAAACCACCTAGCCGCGATGTGATGCAGGCAGCCGCCAAGGCCGCCCGCACCGAAATGCTGCAACGTGTGCGCGAAAGCAAGGCTGGCCAGGGTGACCGTGGCGGCAATGGTGGCGGCGGACGTGGCAACGGTGGCGGTGGCGGTGGCGGTGGACGCGCGGCACAAGGCCCCCGTGGTAATGGCGGAAATGGTGGCGGCGGTGGACGCGGTGGCGAACACGCCCCTCGCCCACAAGGCGCACGTGGTCCCCAAGGCCACGGCGGCGGTGGCGGTCAAGGCCGTGGTCCACGTCCTCCCATGGGTGACGCACAACCGCGCAGCCACGAAGGCGGATTTGGCAGCGGCATGGGCGAGCGCCCTCCCCGCGCTGCACCAGGTGGTCAACCCGACCCCATGCGCACCAGTGTCGATATGATGGCTGAACGCGGCGGACGCCGTGGCGGCGGCGGTGGTTATGGTGGCAACCGCGGCGGTTCAGGCAACGGAGGCGGCAATGGCGGCGGATCACGGTCGGGTGGTTTTGGTGGCGGGGGCAACGGGCCTCGTGGGTCGGGAAATCCTCGCGGACCTTTTAGCCGATAAAACGGTTGCGGCGGTCCACTGCGTGGGCCGTCGAGCACTGGAACTCAAACACGCAAAGTTAACCACCCACGTGGTCGACTTCGCAGCCCTGCCTGCCCTGCCCAAGGTCGATGAATGTTTCATCGCGCTGGGCACCACCATCAAGGTGGCCGGTAGCCAGGAAGCCTTCAGAGCCTTGGACCTCAAGGCTGTTGAGGCTGTAGCCCTCGCCGTTAAAAGGTCTGGCGCTACAAAATTAGGAGTAGTCAGCGCCATGGGCGCCAACACCCACTCCCGCGTTTTTTACAACCGCATCAAAGGTGAAATGGAACTGTCGCTCGCGCGCATGGGTTTCAAAAGCCTGGTGATTGCGCGCCCGTCGTTGATCGACGGCGACCGCGCGGCATTGGGCCAACCAGGCCGAGCGGGTGAAGGCCTGGGCTTGAAGCTGGCGCGTGGACTGGCGCCACTGATACCTGCCAACTACCGCGCCATCAAGGCCAGCGACATCGCCCATGCACTGATCCGCCATGTCAAGGCCGGTGTGCCCGGCGTGGTAACGCTGATGTCGGGCGAAATGCAGGGCGGCTAACCCCGCACAAACAACGTGACCAAGGGGTGATCCCCCACCTGCCGGCTCCAATGGCCGTGCACTGCGGGATCAAACGTTGCGCCTTCGGGCAACACGTCCGCTGAATAAAAGTGTTCCCCGGGCTTGAAGATGCGTGAGACACCGCCCTGCAGGCCGATCTCCATCTGCCCACCCAGAATAAAACACCATTGCGGCGCACCCGTGCAATGGAACTGGCTGCGAAAACCCACCGGGCTGGTGCGCAACTGGTAGCCGCCCGAAACAAATACTTCCGACAACATGGACTGTGGTGTGCCTTGGTCCAGGGGCACCGCTTCTTCGCGAAACTTGGCGCGACCGTCGGTATCGGTGAACAAAATGGTTTTGGTGAATGTGGTCATGGGTTGTTAGCTTACTACTTGGGCAAGCATGTAGTGTTTGCGTTGGCGGGGGGGCTTGGAGGGGCAATCGCCGCGGGCTTCAGAGGCGCTGCGCTTTGCCACATCAGCCCGCAGCGATTGCCCCTCCAAGCCTCGGTCGGCGAAGAATGCGCGCCGACAACGGGTATTGGTATTGCGGCTTCCTGTAGTGCCTTCACGCACACAGTCAGGTCGGGCGGGATTGCGAGGGGCGACTTGGCAAGCGCAGCGCCTCTGAGCCCCTCGCAATCCCGCCCGACCTGACCCACCGCCAGCGCCAGCGCCAGCAAAATCGCAATCGAAGACTATGCCCGCGCCCAGGCCCCCGGCATACGCGGCCATCCAGGCCGACCAAACCACGCACCACCCGCAATTGCATACACATTGACCACGCCATACACCACCATGGCCGCCGCCTGCGCCGCAAACACAATGCCCAGATCACCGCCCCACTGCAGCGCCAATACACCACCAACCGCGGCGACCAACAAACGCGCCGCATTGCCAATCACCGGCCACAGCAACTTGCCCGCACCCTGCGACGCGAAGTACAACACCAGCCCCAGGCCAAAGAAACCATAAAACGGCCCCACGATCTGCAGGTAACGCGAACCCGCGGCGATCATCGCCGGGTCGTTGTCAAACAGCGACAGCCAGGCCGCTGGGAACAGCGCCGCGGCAATACCAATCACCTCACACAGCACAAAAGCCATGCCCGCCCCGATCCAGGTTGCACGCATGGCCCGCTCGCACATGCCGGCACCCATGCAGGTACCGACCATGGCCACCAGCGGCGCGCCCACACCAAACACCAGGGGCACCAGCAAATACTCCAGACGCGACGCCGTGCCATAACCGGCAATCGCCGCAGGCCCGAAGGCGCCAGACAGCGCGGTTGCAATGGCGATGCAGACATTGGTGGCCACGGTGGACACCGCACCTATGATCCCGACCCGTAAAATGTCGCTGAACAAGGGCCAGCGCAACGTGCAATGCACCCAATCGATGCGCAACAGGCTGCGACCCGAGCGCATATACGCCACCAGCACCAGCGTTCCCACCGCGTAGTACACCAGCAGCGCCAACGCCCCACCGGCAATGCCCATGGCCGGCACGGGGCCCCAGCCAAAGATCAGCAGCGGCGACAAGGGAATCAAAAACACCAAGCCGCCTACCGTCACCACCGCAGGCACGGCCATGTTGCCCGTACCCCGGATGATGGCCGACAGTGAATTGAACATCCACACCAGCACCGCCCCGGCGAACACCCAGTTGGAATACTGCATCGCCGCCTCCAGCGCTGCGCCGCTACCGCCCATGCGGGTGTAAAGCCAACGCCCGCCCAGCAGCAGGGCCAGCGTGAATGCAGCGGCAAAGAGCAGGCCAATCACCAGTGCGTGGAACACCAGCGCGTTCGCATCGTTGTTGCGGCGTGCACCCAGCGCCCGGGCAATCGCCGATGCAATGCCACCACCCATGGCACCGGCAGACATCATTTGCATCAACATCACAGCCGGGAACACCAACGCCATGCCGGCCAACGCGTCGGTGCCGAGCTTGCCAACAAACCAGGTTTCGATCAGCCCCACCGCCGCCTGCGCCACCATAACCAACACCATGGGCGCACCCAGCTTCAACAAAGTTGGCGCTATGGGCCCCTCCAGCAGCAAACGGGTGCGCGGGTCCATGGTGTCGGGACTGCTGGCGCTCATGCTGCCACCACCGCACGGGAAGGCAACTTGGCCTCCTTAATCGGCAAATGGATCAACGCGGCACCCACGGCCAAAGCAATATCCACGTACCAGATCCAGTTGTAGCTCCCCGTGGCATCAAACACCTTGCCGCCCAGGTAAGCACCCAGAAAGCCACCGACCTGGTGCGTCAGCATGACCACACCAAACAGCGTGGCCATATTGCCCACACCAAAAAACTTGGCCACCAGCCCGGCCGTGGGTGGCACGGTGGACAAAAAGGTCAGGCCCATCACCGCGGCAAACACCAGCACCACCGGCCCGGTCTTGGGTGCCAGCAGGAACACCACTACCGCGACCGCGCGGGTGGCATACACCAGCGACAACAGAGACTTCATGCGCCAGCGCCCCACCGCCCAGCCCATGGCGATACTGCCCACAATATTGAACAGGCCCAGCATGGCCAACGACCAGGCGCCCCATTGCGTGGGCAGGCCGCAGGATGCGACCACACCCGGGAGATGCGTGGCCAAAAAGGCCACATGGAAACCACAGACAAAAAAGCCGCCCGCCAGCATCAAAAAACTGGGTGTCTGCAGGGCCTGGCGAATCGCAGCGCCCGTGGCCAGGGGTGGTGCACTGCTGGCAGCGCCGACCTGCACCGGGTTGCCCTTCAGAAAAAACGCCGCTGGCAGGGCCAGCAGGACGATACAGGCCAACACCTGCATGGCCGAGGCCCAGCCTACGCTCACCATCAGCGCACCGGCAATGGGCGCCATCAGAAACTGGCCAAAGGAGCCACCGGCATTCACGATGCCCGTGGCCATGCCCCGCTTGTCCGCCGGGATCAGGCGTGCCGTAGCCGCCATCAACACGGCCGGCCCCGCCATGCCAGCGCCACCGGCGGCCAGCACACCTATCGCAAAGATCAGCCCTGCGGTCGTGGTCATGAAGGGTGTGATAAAGGTGCCCAGCGCCACCAAGACCACGCCCAGGAACAACACGCGCCCGGCCCCCACGCGGTCGGCAAAGGCTCCGGCGAACGGTTGTGTCAACCCCCACCACAACTGTCCAAAGGCAAAGGCCAGACTGATACTGCCCACGCCAAGGCCGGTGGAGGTATTCAGGGCGCTCAAAAAAAGCCCCATGGTCTGGCGGGTGCCCATGGTGAGTGCAAAGGTTGCGGCCGCAGCCAGCAACACGATCCAAACCGCGAGCTGACGGTTGACTGGACTTTTTACATCAGACATCGTCGTCTTCTCCGTCCATGGGGGACAACAGCTCAAGGGATTCGTCAATCAACGCGTGTAGCGCCACCACGCGCTGTGGCCCCAGCAACTGGTTGATGCCCTCCTGCGCGACGCGCCACTTGCGCTGCGCCTCGGTACGTTTTTTCTGGCCTTCTTCGGTGGCCGTGATCAAGCGGCTGCGTGCATCGGCGCCGGGCAGTATGGCCAGCAGCCCCATGGCCACCAGCGGCTGCAGGTTGCGCGACAACGTGGAGGTGGTGACCCGCATGGCGCCTGCAAGGTCCACCGCGCGGATAGGCCCCAGCTTGACCACATACGACAACAACGAATACTGCGTGCCCTTCAGTCCGGTCTTGCCCACCTCGGCGTCGTAATGCTGGGCCACACGGCGCATCAGTTGGCGCAGCTTCAGGTTGGTGCAGCCCTGGGGCTTGGCCAGCGCGGGTTCGGCCGTGGGTGATAGTGGGGTAGTGGCTTGTTCCATCAAATGATTGTAGCTACAATTGTTGCATATGCAATTGTTTTTGCATAAAACCCGCAACCTCAGCGAAAGAACCCCATGAGCACAAGCAACGAACTGGAAACCTGGCTGGCACAAGAACAAGCCGTACTCACCCTTCTGAATGCCGGCCCCGGGCCCGGCGTGGCCACCCCCGCGCAGATTGCCGGCAAAAACGGCCTGGAGGTGATGCAGGCCATGTTGCGCGGTGACATTCCATATGCCGCCATCGCCAAAACCCTGGACTTCACGATCCTGGAAGTCGAGGCCGGGCGCGCCGTGTTCCAGGGCACACCCGGCCCGGCCCACCTGAATCCCATGGGCACCATCCACGGTGGCTGGTACGCCACGCTGCTGGATTCGGCCTTGGGTTGCGCCATCCACACCCTGATGCCACCCGGGCGCGGCTACACAACGGCCGAGCTGGGTGTGAACCTGGTCAAGGCGATTGGCCCCAAGGTGCAACGCATACGCGCCGAGGGCAAGGTCATCCACTGCGGCCGCCAGCTCGCCACGGCCGAAGCCCGCCTGTTTGGGCCCGACGGCACGTTGTACGCACACGCCACAACAACCTGCCTGGTGTTTGACCTCAAAACTCCCTGAATTCAGCCCCCACGGTCCGGCGGCAAATGGGGCGTTGCGGCACAATCACCCGCATGCAACTCCTCCACACCATGCTGCGCGTTGGCAACCTGCAACGCTCCATCAATTTCTACACCCAGATCCTGGGCATGAAGCTCAACCGCACCTCCGAGAACCCCGAGTACAAATACTCGCTGGCCTTCGTGGGTTACGGTAGCAATCCCGAACATGCCGAGATCGAACTCACCTACAACTGGGGGGTGGAATCCTATGACATGGGCACAGCCTTTGGCCACATTGCGCTGGGTGTACCCGACGTGTATGCCGCCTGCGAAGCCATCAAGGCGGCGGGTGGCAATGTGACCCGCGAAGCCGGTCCGGTCAAGGGCGGCAGTTCCATCATTGCGTTTGTGACCGACCCGGATGGCTACAAGATTGAACTCATCCAACGCCCAGGGTCATTAAGCGGCGGATTCAAGTACGAAGTGCAACGTTTTAGAAACGGGTTAGGCCAAGAGTGAATAGGATGCACTTTTGTGACCGGCCAGTCCCAAACGTTGCACCATGACCTATACACACTTGACCCAAGAAGAACGATACCAAATTCACAACCTCACGCGCCAAGGCATTCATCTGTCGCAAATTGCAGCAGAGCTTGGACGTAGCAGCTCGACGATCAGCCGCGAGCTCAGGCGCAATGCCAGTGCCCGGGGCTACCAACCTGCACTGGCCCAAGACAAAGCGACTCAGAGACAGACACAGCGTCGCAATGCCCGCCAGTTCGATCCAGAGCAGTGGCAACTCGTGGAGTTGTATCTGCGCCTGAGCTTGTCTCCCCAGCAAGTCAGTGACCGCCTGGCTTTAGAGGATCGTTTGTCGATTAGCACCGAAGCCATCTACCAATACGCCTATGCCAACAAAGCCCAGGGCGGTGATTTAGTCGGGTACTTGCGCTGTCAAAAACTTCGTAGAAAGCGCTATGCCAGTGGTCGAGAGCGCCGTGGGGTACTCAAGAACCGGGTCGGAATTGAACATCGCCCCGCAGTGGTGGATAGCAAGAAGCGCATAGGCGACTGGGAGGGCGATACGGTGATCGGCGGGGGGCGCAAAGGCGTGTTGGTGACACTGGTGGAACGCAAGTCCCGCTATACCTTGGCGCATCCACTACGCTCCAAGCACAGTGCGGGGTGACGCAGGCCATTGTCGATTTGCTGCGCCCCCACAGACATGCCTGCAAGACACTGACCTTTGACAACGGCAAGGAGTTCGCTGAGCACGAATTCATTGCAAGTTGTTTGAGGGCGAAGGTGTACTTTGCCAAGCCCTACTGCTCATGGCAGCGTGGGCTCAATGAGAACACCAACGGGCTGCTGCGACAGTTCTTTCCAAAGGGGTGCAGTTTGCTCAAGGTGACACAGGCTCAGGTCGATGAAGCTGTGTACTTACTCAATCATCGGCCTCGTAAGTGCCTGGGCTATCGCACACCGCATGAGGTCTTCTACAACCTACCCGTCAGACCTCTTACACTGCATTCCGTTGCGCTTTGTACTTGAATCCGCCAGCAAATGAAGCCTCTAGCCCCCGTAAAATAACACTGTACTGCTATATATAGTATAGCAAGTCGTATTACCGTGTACGCAAGGCCTGCGTGTCGCGGGCCAGTTGTGTCACTGCATCCCAGTTGCCCTGGGCCACCGCGTCGGCCGGAACCAGCCAGGAGCCGCCCACACACACCACATTGGGCAGTGCCAGGAACTCGCGTGCGTTCTGCAAACTCACGCCACCGGTGGGGCAAAACTTCACATCAAAAAACGGGCCACTCCAGGCCTTGAGCATGGCCGGGCCGCCAGCTTGCATGGCGGGGAAAAATTTAAGCTCGGTAAACCCGTCTTCTTGCGCAACCATGATTTCGCTGCCGGTGGCCACGCCGGGCAACAGTGCCAGCCCCGCATCACGGCAGGCCTGGCCGACGGTGCTGGTGTAGCCTGGGCTGACCGCAAAACGCGCACCCGCGCGGGCCGCAGCCTGGGCATCGGCCTTGGAGCGCACTGTGCCCGCACCCACCACGGCTTCGGGCACGTCGCGCGCGATGGCTTCGATACAGGCCAGGGCCTGGGGTGTGCGCAGCGTGACCTCCAGCATACGGATACCACCGGCCACCAGCGCACGCGCCATGGGCACGGCATGGGCCACATCGTTCAACACGATGACGGGAATAACGGGAGCGTCCTGCATCACTTGCAGGGCGGTAAAAGAAAGAGCAGATGGCATGGGATTTTTTGAAGTTTTTATGGAGAGAAGATGAGGGCTGGCACGGCGCTACAACCAGCTGCAGGCGCCCTCTTCCGCCGTCAATGCGTTGCGCCGCATACCGGCAAATAGCTCACGGCCCATGCCCACGCCATTGGCAGCACGCAGAGTTTCGGGCATGGTAGCCAGCGGGCGCGCATCCCACTCGGCAGCGTCCACCAGCACCTGCAGGGTGCCAGCGCTAGCATCGAGGCGAATACGGTCACCATCACGCACCTTGGCCAGTGGCCCACCGGAAGCGGCTTCGGGTGATACGTGGATGGCAGACGGCACCTTGCCCGAAGCGCCACTCATGCGGCCATCGGTCACCAGGGCCACCTTGAAGCCCTTGCCCTGCAGTACGGCCAGCGGCGGTGTGAGCTTGTGCAACTCGGGCATGCCGTTGGCCTGTGGCCCCTGCCAGCGCACCACACAAATCAGGTCCTGGTTCAACTCGTCGGCATGGAAGGCATGGTGCAAGGCTTCTTGTGAATCAAACACGCGGCAGGGTGCTTCGATGACGTGGCGGTCGTGCGGCACGGCTGACACCTTGATCACGCTGCGCCCCAGATTGCCCAGCAAGAGCTTGAGGCCACCGCTGGCGCTGAAGGGATCGCTGGCCGGGCGCACCACCGTCTCGTCCTGGCTGGCACCGGCATCTGCCCATTGCAAGGCACCGTCGGCGTGAGCCGAAGGAATGGCGGTGTATTCACGCAGGCCGCCCGAACGCACGGTCAACACATCGGCGTGTAGATAACCGGCATCCAGCAGCTCACGGATCACATAACCGGGGCCGCCTGCGGCCTGGAACTGGTTTACATCGGCGCTGCCATTGGGGTAGACGCGGGTCAGCAGAGGCACCACATCTGACAAATCCGAAAAATCATTCCAGTCGATCACAATGCCGGCCGCGCGGGCCACCGCCACCCAGTGGATCAGGTGGTTGGTAGAGCCGCCGGTGGCCAGCAGGGCGACCATGGCATTGACGATGCAGCGTTCGTCCACCTGTACACCAATGGGCGGGCATTTCCACCCTGCTTGGGGTGCAGCAGCACCGCCGGTTTGTTTGCCCAACACGGTGCGCACGGCCTCGCGGGTCAACTCCTGCCGCACATCCGCGCCAGGGTTGATAAAGGCCGTACCGGGCACGTGCAGACCCATGGCTTCTAGCAGCATCTGGTTGCTGTTGGCCGTTCCGTAAAAGGTGCAGGTGCCCAAGCCGTGGTAAGCAGCAGACTCAGCCTCCAGCAGCTCAGACCGCCCCACGAGCCCCTGGGCCGCCTTCTCGCGCACCTTGGCCTTGTCGTTGTTGGACAGGCCCGATGTCATGGGCCCGGCGGGCACAAACACGGTGGGCAAGTGGCCAAAATGCAGCGCGCCGATCAGCAGGCCGGGCACGATTTTGTCGCACACGCCCAGCATCAGCGCGCAGTCAAACACATCGTGGCTCAGCGAAATGGCGGTGGCCATGGCAATGGTGTCGCGGCTGAACAAACTCAGCTCCATACCCGGCGTGCCCTGGGTTACCCCGTCACACATGGCGGGCACACCACCGGCCACCTGTGCCGTGGCACCCAGGCGGCGGGCTTCCAGCTTGATGAGGTCGGGGTAGTGCTGCAGGGGTGCGTGGGCCGACAACATGTCGTTGTAGGCGGTGACGATGCCGATATTCGGGCCCTTTTCTGCCACCACCCGGAACTTGTCGATACCGGTTACACGGGCCTTGTCACCATCGGGCATGGCCGCAAAGGCATGGGCCACGTTGGCACAGCCCATACGCTCGGCTCCAGGCTTGCGCTGGGCTGCGGCGTCCACCTGTGCCAGATAACTGCTGCGCGTGGCGGCACTGCGGGTGCGGACACGTTCGGTTACGGCGAGTACAACAGGGTGGAGGGCGGTGGTTTTTTGCATGCGATGGTGTAACTGGATTGCTCCGCCAATGGTAACTTGGTTACGATAATTTGGCAGGTTTTTAGTTACCAGCGCGGTACAAGATGCGGCCAGTGTTGCAATGCTCACTAACATAGCGCTGCCCAACCACGCCCCACAACATGCCCTTGCCCACCCCAACCCCCTCAACTTTGATCCGTGGTGCCAGTGTTCTGGCCTGTCTGTTGCTCACGCCCAACCTGGTCAACGCCGAAGCGCCACGGGCAGCCGCCCGCACGGTCAAAGTGGCAGGCCTGCAACAGGCCGCAGAAATTCTGGTGGACCGCTGGGGCGTAGCCCACATTTATGCGGCCAGCCAGGACGACGTGTTTTTTGTGCAGGGTTACAACGCCGCACGCGACCGGCTGTTCCAGATCGATCTGTGGCGCCGCCGTGGCTTAGGAAGGCTGGCCGAAGTGTTTGGCCCCACCTTTGTAGACCAGGACCGCGCCAGCCGGCTCTTCCTGTACCGCGGGGACATGCAAAAGGAATGGCAGGCCTATGGCCCGCGCGCGCAGGGCATAACCGAACGTTTTGTGGCGGGCATCAACGCCTACATTGACGAGGTGACCGCCGCGCCGCAAAACCTGCCACTGGAGTTCAGGCGTTTCGCCTACACCCCCGAGAAGTGGCAGGCACAGGACGTGGTGCGCATCCGTAGCCATGCGCTGACCCGCAACCTGACTTCCGAAGTGGCCCGCTCGTACCTGGTCTGCCACGCGGACCTGAAGACCGACACCCTGCGGGTCATGCTGAGCCCTCCTTGGGAAACCACGGTGCCCCAAGGCCTGGACCCTTGCCTGCCCAGGGACTTGCTCAAGGTCTTCCAGCTGGCAACCCAAGGCGTAGCACTGAACAAAACCGATCTGGCTACCGCGCCATACGATGCGCCACACGAAACACCCGCCGAGGGCAGCAACGCCTGGGTGGTTGCACCCGCCAAGTCCACCACTGGGCGCCCCATATTGGCCAGCGACCCGCACCGGGCCTACAGCGCGCCTTCGCTGCGTTACATCACCCACTTGAACGCACCCCAGCTCGACGTCATTGGTGCGGGTGAGCCAGCGCTGCCCGGTATCTCCATCGGCCACAACGGCCACATCGCGTTTGGCCTGACCATTTTCAGCATAGACCAGGAAGATCTCTATGTGTACGCCCTCAACCCGGCAAACCCCGGCCAATACCAGTACCAGGGGCAATGGGAGGCCTTCACCGTGCTGCGCGAGACGATTGCCGTCAAGGGTGGCAAGCCGGTAGAAGCCGAGCTGCGGTTCACCCGCCACGGCCCGGTGATCCACACCGAGCCCGGCAAGAACCGCGCCTTTGCCGTGCGGTCGGCGTGGTTTGAGCCCGGCATGGCGCCCTACTTTGGCAGCATCCACTACATGTATGCCAGCAACTTCCAGGAGTTTCAGCGCGCCATGGCGGACTGGGGAGCGCCCAGTGAAAACCAGGTCTATGCGGACACCCAGGGCAACATCGGCTGGGTGGTGGGCGGGCGTGCACCCATACGCCCCAACTGGGACGGCCTGATGCCCGTGCCCGGTGACGGGCGCCATGAATGGGCGGGTTTCCTGGCTGGCCACCAGCTGCCATCCAGCTACAACCCACCGCAGGGCTGGTTTGCCAGCGCCAATGAGATGAACCTGCCACCCAACTACCCCTACCGCGAACGCAAATTGGGGTTTGAATGGGCCAGCTCCGACCGTTACCAACGCCTGGCGGAGGTGCTGGCCAAGCCTGGAAAAGTGTCCATCGATGACTCCCTGCGCTTGCAGAACGATGTGGTGTCCACACCCGCCCGGCGACTCCTTGCTCTGCTGGGCAAGCTGCAATCCACCGACGCCAAAGCCCAGGCCGCGTTGAACCTGCTGCGCACCTGGGATGGCACCGTAACTGCAGGCTCCGGCGCGGCGGCGCTGTTTGAGGTCTGGTGGTCCCGCTACCTGGGTTATGTGTTCAAGGAGACGGTGCTCAGCAAGACAGGGGCGGCCATCATTGCCTTCCCCGATACCACACGCTTGCTGAACGCAATGGAAAAACCGGATACGGCATTTGGCAGCGACGCTACCGCCAAACGGGACTGGGTGCTGTTGACCAGCCTCAATATGGCCTGGGCCAACACCGAAAAAATGTTGGGTAGCGACCCGCGCCAATGGCAGTGGGGCAAGCTGCACAATGCATTGATAACCCATCCCTTTGCAGGCGCTGTGGACAACGCCACGGCAGCCAAATTGAACGTGGGGCCAGTGCCCACGCCAGGCAGTGGCAGCACGCCCAACCAGGCCGGTTACGACCCGCGCAATTTTCGCCAGACCGGTGGGCCGTCCTTTCGCATCGTGGTGGATGTGGGCAACTGGGACAACTCCCGCGCCATCAACCTACCCGGCCAGTCCGGCGACCCCGACAGCCCGCACTACCGCGACATGACCGAGATGTGGCGCAAGGGGGAGTACTTCTCGCTGCTGTACACCCGTAAAAAGGTGGAGGCAGCAACGGTGAAACGCATCGTGCTGCAACCCAAGTAAACCTATTTCAGCATGGCCGGTGTGCTGCGGTAGGTGAAGGCACGCCATACCCACTCCAGGGGCCCAAAGCGGTAACGCGATAGCCACCAGTGGCTCAGGCCAATTTGCAATACAAACACGACCAGCACAAAGCCCAACTGCGTGGCGCGTCCCATGCCCCAGTTACCCAGGCCGTAACCATAAAAATACCAGCTGCAGATCAGCGACTGCAGCAGGTAATTGCTCAAGGCCATACGCCCCACCGGCGCCAGCACCCGGATGTGTGAAAACACCGAGCGGCTGTGCAGCATCAGCACCACCAGGCCCACATACCCCAGGCTGGCCGGCAGATTGCCTAACATGGCAAGGCCACGGGCAAACTGGAAGCCACTTTGGCTGTCACCCGGCGTGTGGGACATGGTAATGGTGCTGCCCAGCAAGCCCAGGCCTATGCCCAGGGGTAGGCCATACAACGCCAGTTTGCGGAACAGGGGCAGATGAGCCTTGGTGTTCTCCATCACCCCCGAGCGCACAAACCAGCTTCCAATCAGAAACATGGCCAGCAACACGGTGGCAAAACCTGCATCCCCTGCCACCTTGTCCGGGAACCTGCGGGCCCGCATCTCCACCGCCTCCCAATAGGTGCCGCTGGACAGGGTCTGCACCTCTTTGCGCCGGGCTTCCAGGCGTTCTGCCAGGCGTGTGGCCTTTTCAGCTTTTTTCTTCTCGGCCTTCTCGACCTCAGCCTGGGTTGCATTGGCCGCAACCTCCGGTGGACGGGGCATCAGGTACTGCGCCGCACCCAGCGTGGTCATGATCACAAACGACACGGTGTAGAGGGTGGCACCCAAGCGCAATACCCGCAGGTCCTTGGGGTCCTTGAACCGTGCCGACAGTTTGGCAACTACCAGCAGGATGACACCGAACAGCGTGACGGGAATACGCGGCTCCTTGGGGCCATCGGGCAGTACCCACAGGACGGCGGCAGCCACTACGGCCACCACACCCAGAACACCAAGAATCATCGAAAAACGGGGGATAGCGCGACCGCGCACCGTGAAGGTCTGCTCATTGCGCAGGTACAGCGACACCAGCGCCACAAAGGCCACGGCCCCTGCAATGCCAAACAGCGGCTCCATACCGGCTAATCCTAACCCCACCATCACCGCCAGCGCGATCAATATCGGTTTCCATTTGCCGTAGAGCACGATCATCAGGGCCACGGCACCCACCGAATAGCTGAACAGGATGTCGCCCTGCCACAGAAAAATATAGTGTGCGGCGCCAAACACGGCCAGGCCCAAAATGCGGCGCAGATAGGGCGCCAGAAAGTCACGTTGGGCCCGCTCGGCCCGGGTCAACATGACCGCAAAGCCCATACCAAACAACAGTGAAAACACGGTCCAGAATTTGCCCTGCACAAAGTAAGTCACAAACCAGCTGGCCCACCAGTCCACACCGGTCAGCCCCTGGGGCATGCCTTCGCCAATGCCGCTCATGGTCCGGTTGAAAAACTCGATGTTCATCAGAAAGATGCCAAACAGTGCAAACCCGCGGACCACGTCCAAGGATTCAATGCGGGTTTGGGCTATGGCGGGGGCTCTGGCTGCGGCGGGCGGCGGCATCGTGTCTGTGGGCACGGTATCGGCTTGCATGGTGGTGTCTCCTCCTTGTAGAAGCCAGCACTCTAACCTTGGGTGCGCGATAACGACACTATTTTGCGACGAAGCGCGTCTTTGAGGGATGCGTTACGTGGTTTGGCACACACCTGCAACATTTGGTGGCATTTAGACCATGGATGTTGCAATTCACCAAGGGTTTTCACTGAGCGACGGGACTAGTATCAATTCTTCAATTTTTTGAAGGAAACCTGATGTCTATGCAACCTCCTTTCTTTGGTAAACGCCCCGAGACTCCGGCCAACAACAGCACAACCGCCAGCAACCGAACAGGCGGCCTGTCCGGCTCCGGCGGCATGGGTTCGGCAACCCAGACAACCCCCGTGGCAGCGCCCGCTGCCGTTGCCCCCATTGCAGCAGCAGCGCCGGTATCGGGCGCCCCTACCAAGGAAGGCGGCAGCAAACTCACCGTGGGGCCCAACATCAAACTCAAGGGTGTGGAAATCACCGACTGCGACACCCTGGTTGTCGAAGGCACCGTAGAAGCCACCATGGATTCCCGCGTGATGCACATCACCGAGATCGGCGCTTTCAAAGGCTCGGCCGACATCGACTTTGCCGAGATCCACGGCGAGTTCAATGGCGACCTGACCGTGCGCCAGAAGCTGGTGATTTACGCCACCGGGCGCGTAACCGGCAAGATCCGTTACGGCAAGGTCGTGATCCAGGAAGGCGGTCAGCTGATGGGTGACATCCAGTTTGGCTCCACCGTAGACAGCAAGATCCTGGGGGCCCCCAAAGCAGGGATGATGGCCGTAGCCTAGGCACTGGGCCCATAGAGGACTGGGGCGCGCTTCTATACTGCGCCCATGACCTCTATTGCCGACCTTCGCAAAAGCTACGAACGCGCCGAACTCGACGAGTCGGCCTCCCACGCAGACCCCCTGCAGCAGTTCGACCAATGGCTCAAGGAAGCCATTGCGTCCGAAGTGCCCGAACCCAATGCCATGACGCTGGCCACCGTGGCCAGCAACCTGCGCCCGTCCACACGCATCGTGCTGATCAAGGGGTATGACGCCGAGGGCATCACCTGGTTCACCAACTACGACAGCCGCAAGGGGAAGGAGCTGGCGGGCAATCCATTTGCCGCCTTGCAATTCCATTGGGTGGAGCTGGAGCGGGTGGTGCGTATCGAAGGTATTGTCGAAAAAGTCAGCGCCGAAGAAAGCGACGCGTACTTCAAAACCCGGCCACTGGATTCACGCATCGGCGCCTGGGCGTCACCGCAGAGCGAAGTGATATCGGGCCGTGGTGTGCTGGTGGCCAATGCGGCCAAATACGCCGCACAGTTTTTGCTGCAACCACCGCGACCGCCGCATTGGGGCGGCTACCGCTTGAAGCCGGACAACTGGCAATTTTGGCAGGGGCGCAAGAGCCGACTGCATGACCGGCTGCGGTATACCTTGGCTGCGGACGGCAGGTGGCAGCGCGATCGTCTGGCGCCCTAGCCTCCGTTACTTCACCACCACCGCATCGTTGATACGGTAATACAGCCCATACGGGTCGTCTTTCAACACCGCAAACTGCCCTTCCACCACCACCGGTTCCAGGGAGTACTTGATCGGCGTCTTGGTCTTGACCTCGACCATGCTCTCGGGCCCGCCTGGCACGCAGAAGGAACAGGTCAGTGGCACGGAGCTGAGCAAGAAGTGCTTTTGCTTCTCGCCGGGCTCCAGCGGCATCATGAAGCCCTGTATACGCTGGCTCTTCTGGTGCAACGCCAGCACCTGTGCCGGGAACACGGGCAGCATGCGGTTCTTTTCAACGCGGGTCTTCACGTCCGTCAGCACGGACCAGGGCAATACGTCGGCGCGCTCCTGCAGCGGCGCAAACGGGCTGTTGGGGCTGTGGACACCAGCGCCGGTTCCCGCAGGGATGGGTGCAGAAGCGGGCGCACTTTGTTGCGCCAGTGCGCCTACGGGTAAGAGGCCGACACACAGGCTGGAGACCGCTATGCAAACTATAGCAATAGAGTGAACACCGACGGGGGCTAGAGGCCAATTTTTCATAAATGATTCTTGAAAATGCATGCCTGTGGGACCTAGCGGGTCTGCAGACGTTCCAGCATCCTGACACGCTAGGCGCACCAAGCGGGCCACAGGCCCACCCGCAAGCATACGCCCAGTGCTGCGACAACACCCTGACCCATTGGCAAGCCCAGTCCAGCCTGCTTAACCATGCGGGTGCGGCACTGCAGAGCGGCCCAGCGGACACCACATGTGTACCTTGGACACAAAACCCCGGCCCACTGCAACGGCGAGGGGCTCCACGCCAAACACCTGAAAGCCGCAAGCGGCGTACAGCCCTTGTGCACTGGAATTACCCTCGGTAACCGTTAGTTGTACCACCTGTACGCCGGGTCGGGCGCGCGCAACCCCCAGTGCAGTGTCGACCAACTGACGCCCCAGCCCCAGGCGCCGATACTGCTGTGGCACGTACATGCCAAAAAGGTGGGCCTTGTGCCGGGCCTTCTCGCGACCGTCGAACGTCAGGCCGACCACACCCGCAAGCACGCCCTGGTGGAACGCACCGTAGACAACATCCTTGGCAACGGCGTCGCCCGCCAACCGTGCCTGCCACCAGGACAGTGGCAGCGCCTCCCGCTCTGCCACACTGGAGGTAAAGGCGTCGGGATGCAGGGCATAGGCTTGCAGCATCAACGCCCGGTAGGCAGGTGCATCAGCGGGGGAGAGGCGCACGCAGGCCGATAGCGCCAGTCCAAACTGCCTGATCTCGGGCTCACCTGCCACCAGTTGGACCATTCTTTCAAAGCGAAACCCGAGTTTCTCCAGCATACGGATGGACGCCATATTGTCGGGGTTCACCACCGCAATCACCCGCCGCAAACCGCGTTCTCGCACCGCGGCATCCAGCACGGCACGGGTGGCCTCACTGGCATATCCCTGTGACCAGAATTCAGGCAAGAAAGCGTAGCCAACATCCACGTCGTCAAAGTTGGGACGTTGGATCAGGCCACACATGCCAATGGCTTCCCCCGTGGCTTTCAACTCCACCCGACTCAAGCCAAAGCCATGGATTTGGACACTGGCCATCGGGCCTTTGCGCAAATAAGCCACGGCATCGTCCAAGGTACGCACGCCCTTGTCGGAAATGTGTCGGATGAAGGACGGCTCGTTAAGCAGCCGCACGATAAAGGCGGCGTCATCCTCGGTGAAATGGCGTATGCGCAAGCGCTCGGTTTCGCAAATGTGCACGGTGCGGGCTCCTGGCGGTCTCTGTTCGCGCGCCATCGTACCGGTAAAATCACCGGTCCTGACCGAAATACCCCACCATGACCGACACCGCATCCACTCCCCCCGCACAACCCGGCCTGCAGTCCCTGTCCAAATCCTTCGAGCCCGTAGCGCTGGAAGCCCATTGGGGACCCGAGTGGGAGAAGCGTGGTTACGGCGTGGCCGGATACCGCGGCACCCAGGCTCCCAAGGCCGGCCAGCCCGCCTTTGCGATCCAGCTACCACCGCCCAATGTGACCGGCACGCTGCACATGGGTCATGCGTTCAACCAGACCATCATGGACAGCCTGACGCGCTACCACCGCATGCTGGGCGCCAACACCGTCTGGGTGCCGGGCACGGACCACGCCGGCATCGCCACACAAATCGTTGTCGAACGCCAGTTACAGGACCAAAAAATCAGCCGCCACGACCTGGGCCGCGAAGCCTTTGTGAAAAAGGTCTGGGAGTGGAAAGAGAAATCGGGCAACACCATCACCACACAGATGCGCCGCATGGGCGACACCGTGGATTGGAGCCGCGAGTACTTCACGATGGACCCCAAGCTGTCCAAAACCGTGACCGAAACCTTTGTGCAGCTGTACGAACAAGGCCTGATCTACCGTGGCAAACGCCTGGTGAACTGGGACCCAGTGCTGCAAAGCGCGGTGAGTGACCTGGAGGTGGAGAACGAAGAGCGCAACAGCTTCATGTGGCACATTGAGTACCCGTTCAGCGACGGCCCGCAAACCGCGGCTGACGGCACACCGCTGCGTGGCATGCACATTGCCACCACCCGCCCCGAGACCATGCTGGCCGACGGCGCGCTGTGTGTGCACCCCGACGACGAGCGTTACCAGCACCTGATCGGCAAGCTGGTCGACCTGCCCCTGTGCGACCGCAAGATCCCCATCATTGCGGATGATTTTGTCGACAAGGCATTCGGCAGCGGCTGCGTCAAGATCACCGGCGCACACGACTTCAACGACTACGCCTGCTCCCAACGCCACGGCCTGCCGCTGATCACCATCTTCACGCTGGACGCCAAGATCAACAACAATGGCCCAGCCGCCTACCGCGGCCTGGACCGTTATGACTGCCGTAAGGCGGTGTTGAAGGATTTGGAAGAACAGGGCTTCCTCGAAAAAGCCGTGCCACACAAGAACATGGTGCCGGTCTGCGCCCGCACCGGCCAGGTGGTTGAACCCATGCTGACCGACCAGTGGTTTGTGGCGGTCAACAAGGTTGGCGAAGGGGATGCCACCGGCAAATCCATCGCGCAAAAAGCCATTGACGCAGTCCACAGCGGCCAGGTGCAGTTTGTGCCCGAGAACTGGATCAACACCTACAACCAGTGGATGAACAATATCCAGGACTGGTGCATCAGCCGCCAGCTGTGGTGGGGGCATCAGATCCCGGCGTGGTACGACGAAGACGGCAATGTCATCGTGGCCCGCAACGAAGCGGACGCACAGGCAAAAGCGCCCGGCAAAAAACTGCGCCGCGACGAAGATGTGCTGGACACTTGGTATTCATCTGCTCTGGTGCCCTTCAGCACCATGAACTGGCCGCAGCAAAGCGAGTCGGCAATCGATGACTACAACCTGTACCTGCCCTCCAGCGTACTGGTCACCGGCTACGACATCATCTTCTTCTGGGTCGCCCGCATGATCATGATGACGACCCACTTCACCGGACGTGTGCCGTTCAAACATGTCTACATCCACGGCCTGGTCAAAGACGCCCAAGGCAAGAAGATGAGCAAGAGTGAGGGCAATGTGCTGGACCCGGTCGACTTGATCGACGGCATTGCACTGATACCTTTGCTCGCCAAACGCTCGGAGGGTTTGCGCAAACCCGAGACCGCACCCCAAGTCCGCAAGAACACCGAAAAAGAATTCCCCGAAGGCATCCCCGCCTACGGCGCCGACGCCCTGCGCTTCACCTTCGCCGCACTCGCATCGCTGGGCCGGTCCATCAACTTCGACAGCAAACGCTGCGAGGGTTACCGCAACTTCTGCAACAAACTGTGGAACGCCACCCGTTTTGTACTGATGAACTGCGAAGGCCAGGACTGCGGCCTGCAAGAACACACCAAGGAAGAATGCGCAGTGGGTGGATCCGCCCACGGCTACCTAGACTTCAGCCCCGCAGACCGCTGGATCGTCTCCATGCTCCAAAAAGCCGAGGCCAACGTGGCCCAAGGCTTTGCCGACTACCGCCTGGACAACGTCGCCAACACAATCTACGACTTTGCGTGGAACGAGTTCTGCGACTGGTACCTGGAAATCGCCAAGGTGCAGATCCAGACCGGCACCCCAGCCCGGCAGCGCGCCACCCGCCGCACGCTAATCCGCACGCTGGAAACCCTGCTGCGCCTCATCCATCCCGTCACACCCTTCATCTCGGAAGAGCTGTGGCAAAAGGTGGCACCCGTCGCTGGCCGCGAAGGGCCCTCCATCGCCATCGCAGCCTACCCCATCAGCCAGCCCGAGCGCATTGACGAAGCGGCTATCGCCCATGTCACCAAGCTCAAGCAGTTGGTCGATGCCTGCCGCAACCTGCGCGGCGAAATGAATGTCTCTCCATCGACCCGCCTGCCACTGTTTGTGCTGGCGCAGACGCCAGCCGAAAGCGCATTCCTGAAGGCGTCGGCACCCGTGTTGCAAGCCCTGTCCAAGCTCAACGAAGTGCGTCTGTTCGACGACGAAGCCGCATGGCAAGCAGCAGCCAAGGCCGCTCCGGTAGCCGTGGTTGGTGAAGCCCGCATCTGCCTGCACATGGAAGTGGATGTGGCCGCCGAGAAGCTGCGGATTGGCAAAGAGATAGCACGCCTGGAAGACCAGATCAGCAAAGCCCAAGTCAAACTCAGCAACGAAGCCTTTGTAGCCAAAGCCCCGGCAGCGGTGCTGGAACAAGAGCGCAAACGCGTGGCCGAATTTACGGATACGCTGAACAAGCTGCGCGACCAACTGAAGCGGCTGGGCTGAGCTGGTTCACCTCATCACCAAGCGGTCCAGCGACGGACCGGAGGTGGGTACCAAAGCGAGGTAAAGGAGGAGCCCGCGTAGCGGGCGGGGGACACGAGCGGCGGTATCCGCCTGCGGTTTGTTGCGGGCGCGTGCGGCTGTCGAAAGTTAACGCCGACGCAACACGTGCACAAACTCGTTGTTGATGGTCTCCTGCCCCACCAGCTCGTTCCCCGTCTGCCGGGCAAATGCCTGAAAGTCGCGGATGGAACCCTGGTCGGTGGACACAACCTTGAGCGTCTGCCCCGTGGACATGTCAGCCAAGGCCTTCTTGGCCTTCAAAATAGGTAACGGGCAATTCAGACCGCGGGTATCGATTTCTTTGTCGGCTTGCATGGTGGTACTCAATCAGTCTCGCTTGGGAAATTCTATGAAGTTTGGCGTGTGGCCCTGTGCAGTGAGCCAATCGGCCAGAGCATAGCCGGTACCGGCAGGCCAACACTTGACATCCTGCGGCGCGTACAGCCGGTAGTCCACCAGCTCCGGCGACAAACGCACCTCGCCGTGGCAGACCGCGTGGTAGGCAATGATGATCTGGTTCATGCGCTGAAAATCGTAGACACCAATCAGGTCCAGCGCGTCCGTCGTCAGGTTGGTCTCTTCGGCAATCTCACGGGCAATGCCCTCTTTGGGCGTCTCACCGGCTTCCATAAAACCAGTGATCAGCGCATACATCTTGCCTGGCCACGCCGCGTTGCGCGCCAGCAATATCTGTCCGTCGTATTCGATCACGGCAGCGAGCACGGGAACTGGGTTGTTCCAGTGCGTGTAATCACACGCCGGACACCGCAGGCGTGTCTTGTCTCCGCCGTCTTCCGCCCTGGCAATGGGGGCCAATTCTGTGGCGCACTGCGGGCAGTATTTGAAGGCCTGCAGCGCCGTCATGCGGGGAATACTCCGGTAGACAGGTAGCGGTCGCCGCGGTCGCAAACCACAAACACAATGGTGGCGTCCTTCTCGCGCCTGGCAATCTCTTGCGCCACCCAGCAGGCACCGGCCGCCGAGATACCGGCAAAGATGCCCTCTTCGCGCGCCAGTCGGCGGCACATCTCTTCGGCATCCGACTGGCTCACGTACACCAGTTCATCCACATTGGCCGGGTCATAAATTTTGGGCAAATACTCCTGCGGCCATTTGCGAATGCCGGGAATCCGTGAACCCTCAGAAGGCTGGGCGCCGACGATGCGGATGGCAGGATTTTTCTCATTCAAGAAACGCGACACACCGGTGATGGTGCCCGTCGTACCCATGGCGCTAACAAAGTGTGTGATCTGCCCCTTGGTTTGCTCCCAAATCTCGGGGCCTGTCGTTTCGTAGTGGATGCGGGGATTGTCGGCATTGGCAAACTGGTCCAGCACCGTACCCTTGCCGTCACGCGTCATCTGCTCGGCCAGGTCGCGCGCGTATTCCATGCCGCCACTCTTGGGCGTGAGAATCAGCTCGGCACCAAAGGCCTTCATGGTTTGCACACGCTCGATGGACAAATCCTCCGGCATGATCAACACCATGCGGTAACCTTTGATGGCCGCGGCCATGGCCAGCGCAATGCCGGTGTTGCCCGAGGTGGCCTCGATCAGCGTGTCGCCAGGCTTGATGTCACCACGCTCCTGTGCGCGCTGGATCATGGACAGGGCCGGCCGGTCCTTGACAGAACCTGCGGGGTTGTTGCCCTCCAGCTTGCCCAGCACGACGTTGTTGTGGGTGCTGTTGTGGTCGGCACCTATGCGTTGCAAGGCCACCAAAGGTGTTTTACCGATCGCGTCTTCAATAGTTGGGTATTTCATGCCCTTAAATGTGCCATAATTTAGGTCTTGTTAGTTCGCGTCGCCCGGGTGGTGGAATTGGTAGACGCACGGGACTCAAAATCCCGCGCCGCAAGGCGTGCCGGTTCGATTCCGGCCCCGGGCACCATGGCATGCATGCTGTGGTCTTTTAAGCAGTTGGGTTTTCTTCCAAACTGTCGCTGTATTTTGCTAAGCTACAGCTGTGCGCTCTGCCAAAATTTTCCACCGTCCACGTGTTTTTAGCTTAGGGCTGTTGTTGGCATTTGCATGGCTGGCCACGGGCTGTGGTTCTTTGCTTCCCAGCGCCCACACCGAATCCCCCACGTTCCAAAGTTTTGACGCGGCACGCCAGGCCGTCGAAGCCCTGGTGCCCTCGCGCAGTGGTATGACCGAGTTGGCCGAGCGCGGCCTGACCCCCGACAAACAGCCCAATACGGTCATCCTGACCCAAGCCGACATCGTGCGACGGGTGTTCAATGGCGGCGTACTGGGCAAGGACGACCTGGACCCCGGCATCGTGACCTGCCTCAATGCCCGCACGGCGTGCCGTGGCTGGGAGCTCAATGTGGCACGCATCAGCAAGGCACGTGTCGGCAACTTCTTTGCCGATTTTGTGAACTTCAAACGCCGCACCGAGACCACAGGCTGGCGTTTCAACGCGTTGATCCTGCTGGTCAACGATGTGGTGGTCTATCGGGGCTGGGGCGGCCAACCGGTGGTCAATGAGGTGGAGGTCAACAGCAACCCGCTGGGTCCCTTCCAGGACATGGGGCCGTCAACCATCACCAACGCCCGCTGATACGGGGCCGGTTCAGTTTGTCTTGACGAAGCGCGCAAGCTGTTTGCCGGACTCGTCCATCAGCACCAACTGATCACGCTCTATCCGTGCCCTGCGGGTCAACTCCAGGGCTTTGAAGAACAGATCCTCCTGAGAGCCTGGCATGCTCAGGCAAACCCTTCCCGTGGACGCTAAAGGACCCAGCACCAAGCTACCCGGGCTGGATGAGACCGACGCACCAGTGAAACCATTGCAGCCACCGGTGCCTGCCACCTTGTCGGCACTCAGCCAACGCAGCTTAGGCTTGGGGTTCACCACTTCGGGTTTGCCATCGATGGCGAAGGCTGCCCATTCCGTTCCAGCCAAGGCCAGCGGTGCAGGTGCCACCGGAGCCGGCGGTACAGCCAAGGGTGTGGATGGCGACGCGGACGGTGATGATGGGGCCTTGCCAGAAGGGGCCACGGCACAGGCGCTCAGGAGCGCGACCACTGCAAACGAGCTCAGTGTCAGGCGCAATTGCGGAGATGCCATGGATGTGCTCCTTCAATCAAAAAACTTGGCGTTAGCCCAGGTATTGCCCGCCGCATCCTTGGCCGACAGCTTGGGCGCCTCGCCCAGGTCCGGCCACTGGATGTTCAAGAAGGCGTCGTTCCACGCGATGCACTGTTCGTGCTCAGGGGCGTAGTAGTCCGTGGTCTTGTACAAAAACTCGGCCGTATCCGACAGCACCACAAAACCGTGGGCAAAGCCCGCCGGCACCCAGAACTGCGCCTTGTTGTCGGCTGACAGGTGGGCGCCTACCCATTTGCCAAAAGTGGGGGATGAGCGGCGAATGTCCACCGCCACGTCATACACCTCTCCCGCCACCACGCGCACCAGCTTGCCTTGGGCCTGCTGGATCTGGTAGTGCAGGCCGCGCAACACGCCGCGCGCGGAGCGGGAATGGTTGTCCTGCACAAATTCGGTTTGCACGCCGGTGGCCTCTGAAAACGCGCGCTGGTTGAAGCTCTCGTAGAAGAACCCCCGCGCATCGCCAAACACGCGTGGCTCAATCAGGCAGACATCGGGGATTGCAGTGCGAGTGACTTTCATGGGTGCATGCCTTCCTTCAACAGTCCCAGCAGGTACTGACCGTAACCGTTCTTGGCCAGCGGCTGGGCCAGCTTGGCCAGTTGCTCGCTGTTGATGAAGCCGTTGCGCCAACAGATTTCTTCCAGGCACGCGATCTTCAAACCCTGACGGCGTTCCAGCGTGGCTATGAACTGACCGGCCTCCAACAGGCTGTCGTGTGTGCCAGTGTCGAGCCAGGCGTAGCCGCGCTGCATGATTTGCACACTCAGCTGGCCCAGGTCCAGGTAGGCCTGGTTGACGGCTGTGATTTCCAGTTCACCACGGGCGCTGGGCTTAACTGCCTTGGCGATGTCGACAACCTGTTTGTCGTAGAAATACAGGCCGGTCACCGCGTAGTTGCTCTGGGGCTTGGCGGGCTTTTCTTCAATGCTTCGGGCCTTGCCCTTGTCATCAAACGCCACCACGCCGTACCGTTCGGGGTCGTGCACGTGGTAGGCAAACACGGTGGCACCGCTCTCCTGTTGGTGCGCGTTGCGCAACAGGATTTGCAGATCATGGCCGTAAAAAATATTGTCGCCCAGCACCAGGGCGCTGTCGTTGTTGCCAATGAACTTGTCACCAATGATGAAGGCCTGGGCCAGACCGTCCGGGCTGGGCTGCACGGCGTACTGCAGGTTGATGCCCCACTGGCTGCCGTCACCCAGCAACTGCGTAAAACGCGGTGTGTCCTGCGGTGTGCTGATGATCAGAATGTCGCGGATACCGGCCAGCAGCAGCGTGCTCAGCGGGTAATAAATCATGGGCTTGTCGTACACCGGCAGCAACTGCTTGCTGATGGCCAGCGTGGCCGGGTGCAGGCGGGTGCCGGAGCCCCCGGCCAGGATGATGCCCTTGCGGTTGGAAGCTGGGGAGTTAGTTGCGGCCATAGTCAATCTCGTTCAACATGCGGGTAACGCCTGCCTGCCAATGGGGCAGTTGCAGGCCAAAAGTGGTTTGCAGCTTGGTGGTGTCCAGCCGCGAATTGTGGGGGCGCTTGGCCGGTGTGGGAAAAGCCGATGTGGGAACGGCCTTGATCTCATTTGCTACTATATTGATAGCAGGCTGAGCAGATTTTGCGAGGGCTACCACCTGTTTTGCATATGCGTGCCAGGTGGTGACACCACTGGCAACCAGGTGGTAGATGCCCGCAAGCGCGGTGTCGCCACCGACCTTGCCCACCATCACCTGTCGGATCGCGTGGGCGGTCACGTCGGCAATCAAATCAGCACCCGTGGGAGCGCCAAACTGGTCGTCGATGACCTGCAGCGTCTCGCGCTCCTTTGCCAGACGCAACATGGTCTTGGCAAAGTTGCCGCCACGGGCCGCATAAACCCAACTGGTGCGGAAGATCAGGTGGCGTTCGCAGCGCATCACGGCCTGCTCACCCTCCAGTTTGGTCTGGCCGTAGACACTCAATGGGCCGGTAGCGTCGCCTTCTTTCCAGGGCTGCTCGCCACTGCCGTCGAACACATAGTCGGTGCTGTAGTGCACCAGCCAGGCGCCCAGCTTTTGCGCTTCGTCGGCCAGCACACCGGGAGCCAGTGCGTTGAGCAGGCGGGCAAAATCGGGCTCGCTCTCGGCCTTGTCCACTGCGGTGTGGGCAGCCGCATTCACGATGACGTCCGGGCGCACGGTGCGTACGGTCTCGGCCAGCGCATCCAATTGCGTGAAATCACCGCTCAAGCCGCCTGGGTTGGTGGCACGGTCCAAGCCCATCACCACCAGTTCACCTAATGGCGCCAGGCTGCGCTGCAACTCCCAGCCGACCTGGCCGTCGGTACCCAATAGCAGGATCTTCATGCTGCGGTGGCGGCACTGCCGTATTGCGTGGCCACCCAGTCGCGGTAACCACCGCTTTGCACATTGGCCACCCAGTCCTGGTTGGACAGGTACCATGCCACCGTCTTGGCGATGCCGGTCTCAAACGATTCGGCCGGCTTCCAGCCCAGTTCACGCTCGATCTTGCGGGCATCGATGGCGTAGCGGCGGTCGTGACCTGGGCGGTCGGTGACGAAGGCGATTTGGTCGGCGTACGGCTTGCCGTCGGCACGGGGTTTCAGGCTGTCCAGCAGACCGCAGATGGTGCGCACGATGTCCAGGTTGGCCTTTTCGTTCCAGCCGCCCACGTTGTAGGTCTCACCGGGCTTGCCACCTTCGAGCACGCGGCGGATGGCGCTGCAGTGGTCTTTCACATACAGCCAGTCGCGGATCTGCTGGCCGTCGCCGTACACAGGCAGGGTCTTGCCGGCCAGCGCGTTGACGATGACCAGCGGGATCAGTTTTTCGGGGAAATGGTAAGGGCCGTAATTGTTGGAGCAGTTTGTCGTCAGCACCGGCAGGCCGTAGGTGTGGTGCCAGGCGCGCACCAGGTGGTCGCTGGCGGCCTTGCTGGCGCTGTAGGGGCTGTTGGGCTCGTAGGTGTGGGTTTCAGTAAAGGCCGGGTCACCCTTGTGCAGCGAGCCATACACCTCGTCGGTGGATACATGCAAAAAACGGAAATCGCTCTTGGCGGGTGCGGCCAGCGCCCCCCAGTAACTGCGCACCGACTCCAGCAACTGGAAGGTGCCCACGATGTTGTTTTGCACAAATTCGCCCGGTCCGTGGATGGAACGGTCCACATGGGATTCGGCGGCAAAATTGACGACCGCACGGGGCTGGTGCTGGGCCAGCAGGGCGGGCACCAGGCTGGCGTCGCCAATATCACCCTTGACAAAGACGTGGCGCGGATTGTCCTGGAGGCTGGCCAGATTCTGCAGGTTGCCGGCATAGCTGAGTTTGTCGAGGTTGACGACGGTCTCATCGGATTGGGCCAGCCAGTCCAGCACATAGTTGGAGCCAATAAATCCGGCGCCGCCGGTCACAAGAATGGTCATGGGGGATAGGGTCCGTTCAAATGGAGTCGAGATATTACCTGCCCGATATTTTCGCATTCAAATGCAGCTGGACGGTGTAAGCGGTTGTAGTCCGAATGACTAAGCCGCTGGCGCAACGCCGGCAGGAGCAAATCACCGACAATCACGCCTCTTCAGCGAACACCCCTGCACCATGCCCACCGATCCTGCCAACACCCTGACCAACCGCCAGACGCCACCGCTCTTTTGGTGGATGGTGGGCGGCAGTGTCGGACTGGCACTGTTGCCTACGGCGTGGACGGCGTTGGATCTGCGGGCTGCGGCCATTTTTCTAGGCCCCGATGCACACAACGGTGTCTTTCGGTGGTGGTGGGTGGAGTTGATCAACCTGTATGTGCCCGCTGTTTTCAGGGTCCTGGTGTTCGTGGCGCTCGGGGGGTTGATGTGGGCGAGCATGAATGCCAGCAGAAAACAGTGGCGGTTGCCGCTGGCATTTATTGTTCTGGCAGGAGCCCTGGGACCCGGGCTGGTGGTAAACAACGGCTTCAAAGACAACTGGCAACGTGCGCGCCCCTACCAGGTGCAGGAATTTGGTGGCACGCAACAATTCACCCGCGCAGCCGTCCCGACCGACCAGTGCAACAACAACTGTTCTTTTGTGAGCGGCCATGTGGCCTGCGGCTTTTTTCTGGCCTCTCTGATGCTGATAGACCGTAAACGCCGCAGAGCCTGGGCTGTTGCCGGTGTGGTGGGTGGCCTGACCATAGGGTTTGCGCGCATGGCGGACGGCGCACATTGGCTGAGTGATGTCTTGTGGGCCAGCCCCATCACACTCTTGACCAGTTGGTTGGTCTGGAAAGTGCTGCTGCGCCTTTACCGCACGTAGCACCACCGCACACCATGTAGCCGGGCCGCGGCCATAAAGCCGACAAAAAGCAGGCAACCGCTGGCGCGCAATCTGCGTAGAATCTTCTGCAAAGCCCAGTGCATTTTGAAACCAGCAGGACCTGCCCATGGATTTGATTTTTGCCGAAGAAGAATCCCCACCCTCTGGTAATGCAAAGGCTGTGCAGAAAAAGCCTTGGTGCATCCTGCTAGTGGACGATGACGCGGAAGTACACGCGGTGACCCGTCTGGCACTCAAGGGTTTTGAGTTCCAGGGCAGCGAGCTGGAGTTGCTGAGCGCCCACTCGGCCCAAGCAGGCCGCGAAATCTTCAATACCCGTGACGATATTGCGTTGGCCATTGTTGACGTGGTCATGGAAAGCGACCATGCGGGTCTTGACCTGGTCCACTACGTACGCAACACGCTGGAAAACCACCGCACACGCCTGGTGATGCGTACCGGCCAACCCGGACAGGCCCCGGAAGACCGGGTCATACGGGAATACGACATTGACGACTACAAAGAAAAGACCGACCTGACCATTCAGAAGCTGCGCACCCTGCTCTACAGCAAACTGCGTGCGTACCGCGACCTGTGCATCATCGAGTACCAGAGAGATGGACTGGCCCGGGTTCTCGGCGCAACAGCCATGGTGCAAACCGCGGAGTCGCTGACGGTCTTTGCATCTGCCGTGTTGGACCAGCTCACATCGCTGTTGCATCTGGACAAGTCCGCCCTGTACTGCATCATTTTGCCCAATGCCGAAAGCGGCGAACACGAGACCAGAACCCTTGCCGCAACCGGCGATTTTGTGCAGTACAGCACAAGCGATGCCTGTGCCAACCTGCCGGAAATCGTTTCAAAGCGTTTTGCCGAGGTATTTGCCAAAAAAGCGGGGCAGCACTTTGAGGATGCCTATGTGCTGTACTCCGCTGCCAAAAATGGTGGCGGCAACCTGCTGTACCTGAAACATGCCATGGAGTTGGGCAAGTTGGACCAACAACTGCTGGAAATTTATACCCAGAGTGTGGCCATCACCTTTGAAAACATCCACCTGCAGGACGACCTGCGGGAAACGCAGAAGGAACTGGTCTACACACTTGCCGACGCGGTGGAAGCCCGCACCCAAAAAACGGGAGCACACGTCAAACGGGTGGCACTGGCTTGCGAGATGCTAGCCCGCATGTACGGCTTGCCAGAAGTGCAGGTGGCGCTCATCCAGAATGCATCCCCCTTGCACGACATCGGCAAAGTGGCCATACCCGATGCCATTCTGCACAAGCCCGGCAAACTGAACGCCGAAGAGTGGGCGCTGATGCAACAACACGCCCAGTTTGGCCTGGACATACTGCAGCGCTCAAACCGCCCTTTGATGAAAATGGCCGCAGAGATTGCGTTGTCACACCACGAGCGTTGGGACGGCAGTGGATACCCCAACGGATTGGCGGGAACAGACATTCCCGTGTCTGCGCGTATCACCGCGTTGGCCGATGTGTTTGACTCCTTGGGCTCACAATTGAGTTACAAAGAGCCGTGGTCGCCCGAGATGGTGGCCACCGCCATTCGCGAAGGCAGTGGCCGGCAATTCGAGCCCGCGCTGGTGGACCTGCTGTTGGCGAATCTGGATGCTTTTAACGCTTTGCGCCAGTTGCATCCCGACGAAACAGACACCGCGCTCGCGAACAGGCACTAGCCCAGACCACTGCGCACCGTGGGGTAGTGCAGGTTTAACCGCAACTCGCGCTTCATGCGGTCGTTGACCATGCGCCGCGATTCATTCATGAAACTCAATAACGCCAAGGGCAATTGCGTGGAAGCTCCTTCCCTGGCGATACGGGGTGGTCGCGGCAGGCCATACAGGTCAGCTGCCAGATCAAAATAATCTCCCATCAGCAGCTCACTGTCGTCGTTGACGTTGTAGACCCGCTGGGGGGCTCCGCGCCACACGGCAAGACAACAGGCACGCGCCAGGTCATCCGCATGGATGTGGTTGGTGTAGACATCATCCTCCCGGAGCAACACCGGCGTGCCTTTGAGCAGCCGCGCCCGCGGGGTGCCACCTTCACGGTCCGGGGCGTAAATGCCGGGTATGCGTAATATGCAGGCACGCACCGCACGGGCCTGCCCCCAGAAACGTACGCTGGCCTCAGCATGGGTCCGCCTTTGGGCCCTGGGTGTGCCCGCGCACAGGGCCCGGGTTTCCGTCACCCGCGCACCGCCGCAGTCCCCATAGACGCCGCTGGTGGAGCCGTAGACCGCGCTGCGCGGCTGGCTGCGCAAACGCAGCGCGCGTACCAGCGCCTGTGTCCTGGGATCGGCCCAGCCTTCGGACGGCGGTGGCGCGAGATGCACCAGCCGTGTGGCCAGGCCTGCCAACCTGCGCAGGCTGTTGCGCGTGTCCAGATTGCCCAGCAAGGGTGTGATCCCTTGGGACCGCAGTTCGGCGATACGTTCGGGCTGCGAGGTCAGCGCCAGCAGTCGAACCCTGCCGCGCAAGTAACCCGCCACACGCAAGCCCACGTCACCACAGCCGACAATCAGCAGCCGTTCACGGCGAAATCGCGCAGGCAAGGCGCCAAGAGGAGTCTGGTTTGAAGGCAAAATCGCTGATCCGTTCCAATATGAGTGTTCCTAGGATACCGACAAGATGACTGCAAGTAGTTCAGACGCCGCACTTTTTTCCGTCGTGGTGCAACCCAGCGGCCGCACATTCAACGTAGCGTCCGGCGAGGCCGTGCTGGCGGCTGGCATACGCCAGGGCATTGGCCTGCCCTACGGTTGCAAGGATGGCGCCTGTGGCTCCTGCAAATGCAAACTGGTGTCCGGTACGGTCACACACGGCACCCACCAACTCAAGGCCCTGAGTGCAGAGGAAGAAGCCGCCGGTTTTGTACTAACCTGCTGCGCCCAAGCGCATTCAGACCTGGTGCTGGAGTCGCGCCAGGTCACCGAGCTGGGTGCATTGCCGATCAAGAAAATGCCAACCCGGGTGATATCCCTCGTCAAAAAATCAGACGACGTGATGGTGCTGCAATTGCAATTGCCCGCCAATGACAGCTTCGCCTACCGTGCCGGGCAGTATGTGGAATTCATACTGCGTGACGGCGCAAGGCGCAGCTACTCCATGGCCAGCGCACCCAACCTCGGGCCCAGCATGGAACTGCACATCCGCCACATGCCAGGCGGCAAGTTCACGGACCATGTGTTTGGTGCGATGAAAGAGAAAGAAATCCTGCGCGTCGAGGGGCCATTTGGATCGTTCTTTCTGCGCGAAGACTCCAGCAAACCCATCATCCTGCTGGCCTCCGGCACGGGCTTTGCACCCATCAAGGCCCTGATCGAACACATGCAACACCTGGGCACCGAGCGCAGCGTCACGCTGTACTGGGGTGGCCGCCGACCCGCCGACTTGTACATGCAAGACTGGATCACGGCACAGTTGCAGACCATGCCGCATCTGCGCTATGTACCAGTGGTCTCAGATGCAACGCCGCAAGACCACTGGCAAGGCCGTAGCGGTTTTGTGCACCGCGCGGTGATGGAAGATTTTCCGGACCTCAGCGGCCACCAGGTCTATGCCTGTGGCGCACCCATCGTTATTGAATCAGCACGGAAAGATTTTTCAGCGCGGGCCCAGCTGCCGCCAGAAGAGTTTTTTGCAGATTCTTTCACCTCGGAAGCAGACAAGGTTCAGGCATAAAAAAAGCCACCGCAGCGGTGGCTCTCTTTGGGAGATGGTCTGGCCTACTCGCCCAGGTAGGCTGCGCGCACCCGTGGGTCGGTCAACATCTCGGCCGCATTGCCCGACATGGTCACAATGCCGGATTCCATCACGTATCCGCGGTTGGCGATACCCAGCGCACGGCTGGCATTTTGCTCCACCAGCAAGACCGTAACACCCTGGGCGTAGACGTCTTTGATGACCTCAAAAATCTTGTCCACCATGATGGGCGACAGACCCATGGAGGGCTCGTCCAGCAACAACACCTTGGGGCGGCTCATCAATGCGCGGCCCATGGCCAGCATCTGCTGCTCACCGCCGGACATGGTCCCGGCCAGTTGGTCCTTGCGCTCACGCAGACGCGGGAAGATGGTGAACATCTTTTCCATGTCCGCCGCAATGCCGTCTTTGTCATTGCGGATGTAGGCGCCCATCTGCAGGTTCTCGACAATCGTCATGCGGGTAAAAACCCCGCGGCCTTCTGGCACCATAGCAAGGCCCTGCTTGACCAGGTCCCATGGGCCCTGGCCGCGAATGCTCTTGCCCAGATACTCGATATCGCCTGCGTTGATGGGCTGCGTGCCGGTGATGGCCTTCATGGTGGTGGTCTTGCCAGCACCGTTGGAACCGATCAACGAGACCAGTTCACCTTCATGCACTTCAAAATCCACACCCTTGACGGCCTGAATGCCGCCGTAGGAAACCTTCAACCCGGTTACTTTGAGCAAAGTCTTTGTTGTCATTGTCTTATTCTCCTGAAGCCGCCTAGTGGCCGCTGGTGCCCAGATACGCTTCAATCACTTTTTCGTTTTTCTGCACGTCGGCTGGTGTGCCTTCGGCGATCTGCTTGCCGTAGTCCAGCACCGTGACGCGGTCGCACAAACCCATGACCAGCTTCACATCGTGCTCGATCAGCAAAATGGTGCGGTTGTCTTTGCGGATACGGTCAATCAGTTCGCGCAGCATGACCTTTTCGGTGGCGTTCATGCCGGCTGCCGGCTCGTCCAGCGCGATCAGCTGTGGATCGGTTGCCAGGGCACGTGCAATCTCCAGACGGCGCTGGTCTCCGTAGCTCAGAGTGCGCGCCTTGTAGTCCGCAAATTTTCCGATGCCAACATAGTCCAGCAGCTCTTGCGAGCGCTTGGCAATCGCAGCTTCCTCGGCCTTGAAACCTGCAGTGCGGAAGATTGCCCCCATCAATCCCGAATGGGTGCGGATATGGCGCCCAACCATTACATTCTCCAGCGCCGTCATCTCGGCAAACAGGCGAATGTTCTGGAAGGTACGGGCAATACCAGCCTTGGCCACGGTGTGCACCGCAGTGGGGTGGTAGGTCTTGCCGGCCAGCTCAAAGCTGCCACTGTCCGGCGTATACAAGCCGGTCAGCACGTTGAAGAATGTCGTCTTGCCGGCACCATTGGGGCCGATCAATCCGTACACCTGGCCGCGCTCAATCTTGATGCCTACATCGCTAAGCGCCTGCAAACCACCAAACCGTTTGGAAACGCCGGAGACGTTGAGTACTGTATCTGTCATGTTGTGTGTTTCCGTTCAGCTCTTCACGTTCTGCAGGGACTTGCCATGCTCGGGCGATGGCCACAATCCGCGGGGCCGGGCCAGCATGACAATAATCATGGCCAATGCGGTCAGCAACTGCCGCAGGATGGAGGCATCTAGACGCCCGCCGGACAACTCCTGCAAAGGACCCGCCACATAACGCAACACTTCGGGCAGACCTGACAACAACACGGCACCCAAAATGACGCCCGGCAGGTGACCCACGCCGCCCAGGACCACCATGGCGACAATCATCACGGACTCCATCAGACTGAAGGACTCGGGCGAAATAAACCCTTGGAAGGCCGCAAACATCGCGCCCGACACACCACCAAACGTGGCGCCCATGCCGAAGGCCAGCAGTTTCAGATTGCGGGTATTGATGCCCATGGCCTTGGCGGCAATTTCGTCTTCACGAATCGCCATCCAGGCGCGGCCGACACGTGACAGTTCCAGGCGGTGGCAAATCACCACGCTGAACACGACCAGCGCCAGGAACAGGTAGTAATACAGCGTGACTGAGGCCACCTCAAAACCAAACACCGACAGCTTCTTACCAAGGTTGATACCAAAGAAATGCAAGGAATCGATGCCGAGAATACCTTTGGGACCATTGGTGATGTTGACCGGGTGATCCAGGTTGTTCATGAACACGCGGATGATTTCACCAAATCCCAGTGTCACGATGGCCAGGTAGTCTCCCCGCAGGCGCAGGGTTGGGGCCCCCAACAACACTCCAAACAGCCCCGCGATCCCGGCAGCCACCGGCAGGATGACCCAAAGCGGCATATGCAAGCCATCCGGGAACATCGCAGCCAAAGCCGGGAAGGTCTCGGTCAGATGGGGCGAGGCCATCAGACCGTAGGTGTAGGCACCAATCGCGAAGAACGCGACGTAACCCAAATCCAACAGGCCCGCGTAACCCACCACGATATTCAGACCCAGCGACAGCAGCACAAACAGCAGTGCCATGTCCACAATACGCACCCACGCGTTACCGAAACCCTGCAGCAGCAGGGGCAGTACCAGCAGGCCTACGGCCGCTGCCAGAAATACCAGAATTTTTTGTTGTTGTTTCATGTAAATGTGCTCCTCAAGCCCGGTCCGCCACACGCTCACCCAACAAGCCGGAGGGCCGCAAGGTCAACACGATGATCAGGACGATGAACGCGAAAATATCGGAGTAGTGGCTTCCGAGAACACCACCGGTCAGGGCGCCGATGTAACCCGCACCAATCGATTCGATCAGCCCCAGCAGAATGGCGCCGACGACCGCACCGCCCAGGTTACCGATACCGCCAAACACCGCAGCGGTAAAGGCCTTCAGACCCGGCAGGAAACCCATCGCATGTTGGGCTGTACCGTAGTTGGATGCATACATGACACCGGCGATGGCGGCCAGCACCGCGCCGATGACGAAGGTTGCCGAGATGACCACGTCGGGCTTGACACCCATCAGCGCCGCGACGCGGGGGTTCTCCGACGTGGCACGCATGGCCCGGCCCAACTTGGTGTAATTCACCAGCCACATCAGGACCGCCAGGGATACAGCGGTGAAACCCAAAATCATGACCTGGGTGGGGGAAATCACTGCACCACCCACATTGATAGGTGTGTTGGACAGCAGTGTGGGATAGGACTTGAAGTTGGGCTTCCAGATGATCATCGCCAGCGTTTGCAGCAGGATGGACATACCCATTGCAGTCAACATAGGCGCCAGCTTGGGGCTGTTGCGCAGGGGGCGGTACGCCACTTTTTCAATCGTGAAGTTGAGTACTGCTGCCACTACACACGAAATGATCAAGGCGATGATCAGAATGATGTAACCCGGGGTGCCCGGCATGGACTCCTGCATCATGCCGATGATGGTCCAACTGGTCAGGGCCCCCACCATCATGACTTCACCGTGGGCAAAGTTGATCAGGTTAATGATGCCGTACACCATGGTGTAGCCCAGCGCAATGAGCGCATACATGCTACCCAACACCAGACCGTTGATGATCTGCTGCAACAAAATATCCATAAGGGTTCTCCGATTTTTTGGCTGGCGCGCAAGTCACCAATGTGTCGAACAGCAATTTGACGACGGGTCATGCGGTCCTGTGAACGCTACCACCCGTTAGCAAAAAGCCTGCCATCTTTCATGGTGCGACAGGCGAGTGGCAGGATTGTAGCCACGGGGCCATACAAGTCGAGGCTTGATACCCTTGGGTTTACCCCTAGCAAGGGGGGTACATCAGAGGAAACTGCGAGGAGTAAGCGCAGCTAATACTCGGACGACGAACCCAAATTGCGGGCCTTCAACTGCCGTAGTTTTTCGGCAATACGAATCTCCAACCCCCGCTCGACCGGACGGTAAAAACTGACAGCGGCCATGCCGTCTGGAAAGTAGGTTTCACCAGCGGCAAAGCCGCCTTCTTCATCGTGTGCGTAGCGGTAGCCTTTGCCGTAATCCAGCTGTTTCATCAACTTGGTTGGCGCATTGCGCAAGTGCATGGGCACCGGCCGAGTGCCATCTTTCTTGACCAGGGCGCGCACTTCGTTGAAGGCTTTGTAGACTGCATTGGACTTGGGTGCCACCGCCAGATACACCACACACTGGGCCAGTGCCAACTCACCCTCAGGCGAGCCCAGGCGTTCATACACATCGGCGGCGTCCAGGGCCATGCGCAAGGCCCGGGGGTCGGCCAGGCCAATATCTTCATTGGCCATGCGGATCAGGCGCCGCGCCATGTAACGCGGATCGGCACCACCATCCAGCATGCGCACCAGCCAATAAAGCGATGCGTCGGGGTCAGACCCCCGTACCGATTTGTGCAGGGCGCTGATGGAGTCGTAAAACTGCTCACCCCCCTTGTCGTAGCGGCGCATGCGCTCGCCCAGTACCTTGAGCAGCCAGACATCGGTGACCTGCTCCACCCGCTCCTGCTGCGCTGCCACGGCCAAGGTTTCCAGTGTGTTCAGCAGCCGGCGGGCATCTCCATCCGCATAGGCCACCAGTCTGTCAATTGCTATATCTTCGATAGCATGTAGTTCAGCATCGACGAGGGCTACAGCCACTATTTGCTTAAGGTCTTCGGCCGTGAGGGGCTGCAGCACATACACCGCGGCCCGCGACAACAAGGCCGAGTTCACTTCAAACGACGGGTTCTCGGTGGTCGCACCGATAAAGGTGAACAGGCCACTTTCCACATGCGACAAAAAAGCATCCTGTTGGCTTTTGTTGAAGCGGTGCACCTCGTCCACAAACAAAATGGTGCGCCGACCCTGGCCCAATGCAACCTGCGCCTGCTCCACCGCTTCACGGATGTCCTTCACACCGCCCAGTACCGCGCTGATGCTGATGAACTGCGCGTCAAACGCATCGGCCATCAGGCGCGCAATCGTGGTCTTGCCCACACCCGGAGGGCCCCACAGGATGCAGCTATGCGGTTGGCCGGACTCGAACGCCAGGCGCAAGGCCATGCCTTCACCCAGCAGGTGCTGCTGGCCAATCACCTGACCCAGGCTTTGGGGACGCAGGCGCTCAGCGAGCGGTTGGTGGGAATGGGGGCTGGGCTTGGGCACAGGTTGATGGGTGGTGGACGAACCTCAGTTTAATCGTGCTGGTTTGCCATCTGTTAAAAGGAAGGCAACTACCGGTAACCAAACAGCCCATGTCCGCCACATCTACCCTTGCAGCCTTTGGCTCCGACAACACCGCCAACCCCTCTACCGCCATGCGGTGGTCCGATGGCGATACGCCCTGCTCCGCGCTGTGGCGCTCCGAGCGTGGCGCACCCGCTCCTAAAAAAGTGGTCCTGGCCGACGACACCCTTACCGCCGATGCTGCCTACCGGCTGGCTTGCGAAGGCACGGCCCTGTTGTGGCGTGGCGATTTCCAGAACGCCCGGCAGTTGCTGCAAGCCCTGGTACGCCGGGTGGTGCAACCCGCCAAACGCACCCAGCGCAAACAAAACGCCAAAGTTTCCATGGCAGCTGAGGGCACCTCGACAAAACCCGTGGAGAGTGTTTTCAACCTGCACCGCCAAGCCCAGGCGCAACGGGGGCGCGTACTGGGCATGTTGCTGATCCCCGTCCAGGCCGACCTGAGTATCCCCCTGCGACGTGCACCCGATGCGCAGCAGGCGTTTGCAGAAGCCTGGGGACCCGCGAAACCAGAAGCTGGGGTTTCGGTGGTTTCTTTGCGTGAGCTGTTGGGCTTGGTCAGTGCACACGAGTGGCGCAAAAAAGGCGTTGAAATTCCGGCCCTGGGTGCTGCGCCCAACAACCGCATCCACCCGCACTATGGCGTTTTTTCCCCCGTGCGGGGCGAGTATGTGGATCTGGTCGCGACCGCATTGAAATCGTCGCAGGCCGTAGAAACTGCATTCGACATCGGCACCGGCACCGGCGTACTCGCAGCGGTTATGGCGCGCAACGGCATCCCACAGATAGTTGCAACCGATCAGGACCCGCGCGCGTTGGCCTGTGCCCAGGACAATCTAAACCGTCTTGGCGTGGGATCGCAGGTTCGCGTGGTGCAAGCCAATCTATTCCCCGAGGGCCAGGCGCAACTGGTCGTCTGCAACCCACCGTGGTTACCGGCCCGGCCCAGTTCACCCATTGAATACGCGGTGTATGACGAAGGCAGCCGCATGTTGGTGGGATTTCTAAATGGTTTGCGCGCGCACTTGGCACCCGGGGGCGAAGGTTGGCTAATCATGTCCGATCTGGCCGAACACCTGGGCCTGCGTTCACGCCTGGAACTGATGGCGGCTATTGAAAATGCCGGCTTGGAGGTGGTCGGTCGACTGGATGCCAAACCCGCACACCCCAAAGCGCAGGATGCGAATGACCCTTTGCATATTGCACGTGCCGCAGAGGTGACGTCGTTGTGGCGTCTGGCCGCTAAAGACGAGTGAAGCTACAGGTGTGCGCCCAAGCCGGGCGCACCAATAGAAAAAGCCACCAATCTTTCGACTGGTGGCTTTCCAATTTGGCGGAGCGGACGGGACTCGAACCCGCGACCCCCGGCGTGACAGGCCGGTATTCTAACCAACTGAACTACCGCTCCCGGTAGCGGTAACCATTCGCTCTTTCGAGCCAAGTCGCCTGCCCTTGCGGACTGGCTGTTACCAACTTGCGCTTCGATCATCTTGCGATGAATCTTGGCGACCCCACGGGGATTCGAACCCCGGTACTCACCGTGAAAGGGTGATGTCCTAGGCCTCTAGACGATGGGGTCAAAACCTTGGACTAATCCGTTCTCGAAAATTTTGGTGGAGGTAAGCGGGATCGAACCGCTGACCTCTTGCATGCCATGCAAGCGCTCTCCCAGCTGAGCTATACCCCCTAAACCCTAAAACTACTGCCTGATTTCTCTGCAGTAATCTGAGAAAACCTTTTAAAGTATTCTCAACTTCCGAGCCTCAAATTATATACAAGTTTTTCAGGCCCTGGCAAGTCTCGCAATAACTTTTTCTCTTCCACACATTTCCAGCACCGAATCCAGCGATGGTGTTTGCGCCGTACCCACGACCAACACGCGCACCGGCATGGCCAATTGCGGCATCTTCAAACCGTTGGCAGCCAACACTTCTTTGATGGCTGCGGCAATAGAAGCCTTGTCCCACGCACACGTAGATAGCTTCTCGGCCAGCAGCGCCACTGCGGGGCGCACGGCATCGGTCACGTGTTGTGCCAACTCGGCCGCATCGGGCGTCACATCGCTGTAGAACTTGGCGGCCCAGGAGGCCAATGCCACTGTCGTGTCGCAACGGTCCTTGAGCAAGGCACACACCTGCGGCAGATGGTTTTCAACCGTGGCAGCGTCCAGTGTGATGCCCTGCTTGGCCAGTTGTGTGGAAACCAAGCCGGCCAGACGCGTGTTGTCCGCCTGCTTGATGTACTGGGCATTGACCCACAGCAGCTTGACCGGATCCCACTGCGCAGGGCTCTTGTTCAAGTGGGTACCGTCGAACCAAGCCACCAGTTGTTCGCTGCTGAACAACTCTTCGTCACCATGGCTCCAGCCCAGGCGCGCCAAGTAGTTCAGCATGGCTTCGGGCAGATAACCGCCCTCTTCGTAGGCGGTGACGCTGACCGCACCGCGGCGCTTGGACAACTTCTGTCCATCGTCACCCAGAATCACCGGGCAATGGCCAAACTGTGGCAGCGGCGCGCCCAGCGCGTTGAAGATATTGATCTGCCACGGCGTGTTGTTGATGTGTTCATCACCACGGAACACATGGCTGATCTCCATGTCCCAGTCGTCCACCACCACGGCAAAGTTATAGGTCGGCACGCCATCGGTGCGCGCGATGATCAGGTCATCAATCTCGCGGTTGCTGATGGTGATGGGGCCTTTGACCAGATCGTTCCAGGTGACATCGCCATCGGGCGGGTTGCAGAACCGCACCACCGGCTGCACACCTGCAGGAATGGTGGGCAATGTCTTGCCCAGCGCGGGGCGCCAGCGGCCGTCGTACAAGGCCTTTTCACCACGGGCCTTTTTGGCTTCGCGTACCGCGTCCAGTTCCTCAGGCGTGCTGTAGCAATAATAGGCTTTGCCTTCGGCAATCAATTGCTCAATGACGGTCTTGTAACGGCTCAGCCGCTGCATCTGGTAAATCGGACCTTCGTCGTAGTCCAGGCCCAGCCACTGCATGGACGCCAAAATTTGGTCCACCGAGTCCTGCGTAGAACGGGCCACGTCGGTGTCTTCAATACGCAGCACAAACTCACCACCAAAATGGCGGGCATAGGCCCATGAATACAAGGCCGTGCGGGCCGTGCCCAGGTGCAGGAAACCGGTGGGCGACGGTGCGATGCGAGTGCGAATTTTGCGTGATGTCATGAAAGGGTGTCCAGACCGCGCGCGAGGTCGGTCTTTATGTCTTCAATATGTTCCAGGCCAACGGCCACACGGACCAAGCCCTGGCCAATGCCGGCGGCCTGGCGCTGTGCCTCGGTCATACGGCCGTGTGAGGTGCTGGCCGGGTGTGCACACATGGTTTTGGTGTCGCCCAGGTTGGTGGCCAGTGACAACACCTGCATGGAGTCCAAAACGTGGAAGGCGCGTTTGCGCGCAGCCTCGGGGTCGGCAGCCTTGACTGAGAAGGACAGCACTGCGCCACCCAACCTACTTTGCTGCGCCATAGCCAGGCGGTGCTGGGGATGGCTCTGCAGGCCTGGGTAAAAAACGCGGTCCACTGCCGGGTGATGCTCCAACCACTCGGCCAAGGCCAAGGCCTGCGCCGACTGGGCTTTCATACGAATGCCCAGTGTCTCCAGACCTTTAAGCACGACCCAAGCATTAAAAGGCGCCAGGGTCATGCCGCCACTCTTGAGGATGGGCAAGAATTTCTCAGTCACCATCTGCTGGCTAGCGCACAGGGCACCGGCCATGACACGGCCCTGGCCATCCAGAAACTTCGTGCCCGAGTGCATGATGATGTCAGCACCCATCTCCACCGGCCGCTGCAATGCGGGCGTGGCAAAACAATTGTCCACCGCCAGTAGTGCACCCGCCTTGTGCGCGATGTCTGCCAAGGCGGCAATATCGCACACCTCTGTCAGCGGGTTGGTTGGTGTCTCGGCAAACAGCAGTTTGGTATTGGGGCGCACAGCGGCGCGCCACGCATCCACATCGGTCTGAGGCACAAAGGTAGACAACACACCAAACTTGGCCAGATCCGAGCCAATGAGTTTGATGGTGGAGCCAAACATGGACTGCGAGCACACCACGTGGTCGCCTGATTGCAGCAAGCCCATACACATCATCAGGATGGCGGACATGCCGGATGCGGTGGACATGGCCGCCTCGGTGCCTTCCATGCTCGCCAGGCGCTGCTCGAAGCTGCTGACGGTGGGGTTGCCGTAACGGCCGTAGGTAAAGCCTTCTTCTTCGCCGGCGAAGCGCCGCGCTGCGGCCTCGGCCGTGGGCTGCACATAACCACTGGTCAGGTACAGGGCCTCGGAGTTTTCGCCGTACTGGCTGCGCTCAGCCGCGGCGCGAATGGCCAGCGTGTCCGGGTGCAGGCCAGCGGGTAACTTGCTCTGGGTCATGGTGCTTGCAAACCCCTAGTCGTTGTGGTTGGGCAGCGCCAGACGCGATGTATCTTCCTGCGTCTCTTCCCCGCCCACGCGTTTCTCGTTCAAGCGATTGATGTCGTCCGAGGTAATGTCGCCGGTGACGTACACGCCATCAAAACAGGATGCATCAAAACCGGTGATCTTGGCATTGAGCGCGCCAATAGCTTTTTTCATGCCATCCACGTCCTGGTAGATCAGTGCATCACAACCAATGATCTGGCGAATTTCTTCCACGCTGCGGTTGTGCGCCACCAGCTCACTGCTGGTGGGCATGTCGATGCCATAGACATTGGGGTAACGCACGGGAGGTGCTGCGCTGGCCAAATAGACCTTGCGGGCACCGGCGTCGCGCGCCATTTGCACAATCTCTTTGGACGTGGTGCCCCGCACGATGGAGTCGTCCACCAGCAGCACATTGCGGCCCTTGAATTCGCTGGCAATGGCGTTGAGCTTTTGGCGCACCGATTTCTTGCGTACCGATTGGCCCGGCATGATGAAGGTGCGGCCCACATAACGGTTCTTCACAAAACCTTCGCGGTACGGCAGGCCCAGCAAATGCGCCAGTTGTGCGGCGCTGGGGCGGCTGGATTCGGGAATGGGGATGACCACATCGATCTCGTTTGGCGGCACGGTGGAGATCACACGTTTGGCCAGCGACTCGCCCAGATTCAGACGCGCCTGGTAGACCGAGATGTTGTCCATCACCGAATCGGGGCGGGCCAGATACACAAACTCAAAGATGCAGGGGTTCAGCTGTGGGTTGTCCGCACACTGCTGCGCGTGCACCGTGCCATCCAGCGCGATGAATACGGCTTCACCTGGATCCACATTGCGTTCGAACTTGAAGCCGGTGCCTTCCAGCACTACGGACTCACTGGCGACCACGGTGCCATCGGGGCCTTTGCCAATACACAGCGGGCGGATACCAAACGGATCGCGGAAAGCCAGCACGCCATGCCCGGCGATCAGCGCAATCACCGCATACGAGCCCTTCACACGCTTGTGAACATTGCGCACGGCGGCAAAGATGTCCAGCGGCTGCAGCGGCAGGCCACGCGTGGTTTTTTCGATCTCGTGCGCCAGCACGTTGAGCAGCACCTCGGAATCACTCTCGGTGTTGATGTGGCGGTGGTCGGTGATGAACAGCTCGCTCTTCAACGCGTGGGCATTGGTCAGATTGCCGTTGTGCACCAGCACAATGCCAAAAGGTGCATTCACATAAAAAGGCTGCGCCTCTTCTTCGCTGTAGGCATTGCCCGCCGTGGGGTAACGCACCTGGCCCAGGCCGCAGTTGCCGGGCAACGAGCGCATATTGCGTGTGCGAAACACATCACGCACCATGCCCTTGGCCTTGTGCATGAAGAACTTGCGCTCTTGCTGCGTGACGATACCCGCAGCATCTTGGCCGCGGTGCTGCAGCAGCAACAGGGCGTCATAGATCAGTTGATTAACCGGTGCATGGCTGACTACGCCAACGATTCCGCACATAGTGTGTTTCTCATTTCTAAGGTAAATACTTTCCGAACTCTTCAGGCAGCACCGGTTTCAGGCCTTTCAAGACCACGACTGCAACATCGGCACCCGTGGACTCTTGCCACCACGGGCTCTTGACCACCGGCGTCATGCCGGCCACAACCGTCAAGGCCAGTAACACCACGACGCCGCGCACCAAACCGAATGCAGCGCCTAACACGCGGTCCACCGGGCGCAGACCCACGGCCGCCACCAGCTTGCGCACCAGAAAAGCCACCAAGCCGCCAGCAAACAGCGCCACAACAAATACCACGACAAACCCGGCCGCGTACCGCACGACCTCGGTGGCGTTGGCCAACGGCAAATAGTGCGCCACGTCCGGTGCCAACCACTGGGCCAGCACAAAGGCGACTATCCAGTTGGTCAACGACAACAGCTCGTACACCAAGCCGCGCCAGGCGCCCACCACGAGTGAGATCACCAGCACGGCCACAAAAATCCAGTCCAACACAGGCATGGCGGCCAAAGCGTGCGCTCTTACAGCTCCAGCACGGACGCAGGCAGGTCCAGCTTGCGAATCTTGTCGGCCACCTTGTCTGCGTCACCCTTGGATCCAAACGGCCCCACGCGGACGCGGATGCGTTTGCCTTCTGCCGGGTTTACAACCTGCGTGTATGTCTTCATGCCAGCTCTTTCGAGCTTGACACGCGCCTCCTGGGCCTTGACTGCATCGGAGAATGCGCCCACTTGCACAATAAAACGGCTGGTCGCTGCAGCACTGGCCGCTGCGGACGCGGCGGGCTTTTGGGTCAGGTCTTTGCCTTCCAGCAGGGCCTGTGCCTTGGCGCCATCGTCAGACCGCACGGGCGGCTTGTCGGCTGGTTTTTCGGCTGGCTTGGCTGCAGGCTTCTCGACTGGTTTGTCGGCCGGTTTGGTTTCGGGCTTGGTTGGGGGTTTGGCGGGTACCGACGCAGCGCCCGACACAGTGCCCGTCGAGGCGCGCGAGGCCGACACCGCAGATGCCACCGCAGCAGGCTTGGCCACAAGTTCCTTGCCCGCATCCGACTCGACCACAATATCGGTCGCTGGCTTGACCTGGGTCACGGTACCCAGCGGTTTGACGGTGTTCTTGTCCGGGATTTCGATGGGAATATCGACCGATATGGGACGTGGCTGGCTGTCAAACAGCAGCGGAAAACCAATGACCCCTACCAGCACCAACACCGACGCGCCGATCAACCGGTGGCGGGCGCGTGTGCGCATGGCCTCTACGCTTTCGGTGGCGGGTGGGGGTGCGGAGGTGGCGTGCTCGTCACCACCCTTGCGGAATTTGAAAAATGCCATGGATGAGGGTGTTCTCAGGAATTCAGGTGTTTGGCCTGCAGCCGGGGCACGCCGTTTGCAAGCACGCCGCCCACGGTGTGGAACGATCCAAAGACGACGATTCTATCAGCGGGGTCTGCGGCGGCGATGGCTGCCTGCAATGCCCCCATCGGGTCGGCAAAGGCAGCGCCCTTGGCGTCCTTGCGGGTGTTCAGGGCTTGCCATTGCGCCATCAGGTCGGCACCTTTGGCGGCGCGGGGCAGCGGCAGATCGGTGAAATACCAGCGGTCCAGCAGCGGCAGCAGCTTGGTGAACATGCTGGCCAGGTCCTTGTCGGCCATGGCGCCAAACACGGCATGGGTGGTCGGGAAGTAGCCCATGGCGTCCAGATTGGCCGCCAGCGCCGCCACCGAGTGCGGGTTGTGCGCCACGTCGAGCACCAACGTGGGCTGGCCCGGGATGATCTGGAAGCGGCCTGGCAGTTCCACAAAGGCCAGGCCGTTGCGCACGGCCTGGGCGGTGACGGGTAAGCGTTCGCGCAGCGCGGTCAGCGCGGCCAGCACACCGGCGGCGTTGACCAACTGGTTGGCGCCGCGCAGCGCCGGGTAGGCCAGCCCGCTGTAACGGCGCCCACGCCCGGCCCAGCCCCACTGCTGTTTATCGCCCGACACGTTGAAGTCTTGCCCCACGCGCCACAGGTTCGCACCGATTTCCAGCGCATGGTCCAGCACGCTTTGCGGCGGCACGGGGTCGCTGACGATGACGGGGCGGCCGGTGCGCATGATGCCGGCCTTCTCGCGGCCGATGCTTTCGCGGTCCGGACCCAAAATTTCCATGTGGTCCAGGTCGATGCTGGTAATGATGGCGCAATCGGCGTCGATGATGTTGGTGGAATCCAGCCGGCCGCCCAGGCCTACTTCCAGGATCACTACATCCAGGTTGCTGCGCATCATGACTTCGAAGATGGCCAACATCGAGAATTCGAAGTAGCTGAGGGAAACCACTTCGCCATTTAGGCTTCTCGCCCCCTCCACTGCTGCAAAGCCTGCTATCAGGTTCGTAGCATCCACGGATTGGCCTTGGAGGCGCAGGCGTTCCTCGAAGTGGACCAGGTGGGGGGATGTAAAGACGCCGGTGCGGTAGCCGGCCTGACCCAGAATGCATTCCAGCATGGCGCAGGTGGAGCCTTTGCCGTTGGTGCCGGCCACGGTGATGACGGGGCAGTCGAAGCGGATGTTCATGCGCTGGGCAACGGTGCGTACGCGGTCCAGGCCCATGTCGATGGCGGTGGGGTGCAGGCGCTCGCAGTGGGCTAGCCAGGCTTCTAGGGTTGTTGGAGTTTGCATATCGGGGGTGATTGTCGCCCACCGGGCTGATCCGTCATCTCCTCAGGATCAGGCGAACCGGACGTTTTGCTCCGTGTCCCCCGCCCTTCGGGCTCCTCCTTTACCTGCGCAAAACGCCCGATCCGCCTGATCCTCCAACGCCGCGTGTGCGCCTGCAGAAGACCACTCAGCCCGCACACCGGTCCGTGGCCGCCAGCAACTGGGTCAAGATCCCCGGCTCGTTAAACGCGTGCCCGGCATCGTCCACCAGGTGGAATTCCGCGTCGGGCCAGGCTTTGTGCAGATCCCACGCGGTTTTGGCCGGGGTGGCCACGTCGTAGCGGCCCTGGATGATGGTGCCGGGGATGCCCGCCAGCTTGTGGGCGTTGCGGATCAGCTGGCCCTCTTCCAGCCAGCCTTTGTGTACAAAGAAATGGTTTTCGATGCGGGCAAAGGCCAGCGCGAAATGGTCTGCCGCGTGTTTCGCGGCATTGGCGGCGTCGGGTAGCAGGCGAATGGTCTTGCCTTCCCACAGGCTCCAGGCTTTGGCGGCGGCTAGTTGCGCCAAGGGGTCTGCTCCCACCAGGCGCTTGTGGTACGCGGTCATCAGGTCGCCGCGCTCTTCCACCGGGATGGGGGCCAGAAACGCCTCCCACAGGTCGGGGAACAGCATTGACGCGCCCTCTTGGTAGTACCAATGCAACTCAGCTTGGCGCAGCGTGAAGATGCCGCGCACGATCAGCGCCGACACGGCTTGCGGGTGCGTTTGCGCATAGGCCAGCGCCAGCGTGCTACCCCAGGAGCCGCCAAACACTAACCAGCGGTCCACGTTCAACAACTTGCGTAGGCGCTCGATGTCCGCCACCAGGTGCCAAGTGGTGTTGGCCTCCAGGTTGGCGTGCGGCGTGGACCGGCCGCAACCACGCTGGTCGAACAGCAGCACGCAGTAGCGCGCCGGGTCAAACAGGCGGCGGTGGTCTGCGGTGCAGCCCGAACCGGGGCCGCCGTGCAGGAAGACTGCCGGTTTGCCATGCGGGTTGCCACACAGCTCCCAGTACAGGGTGTGGCCCTCGCAGGTGTCCAGCATGCCGGTTTTGAAAGGCTCAATCGGGGGGTACAGGGTTCTGGTGGGTTCAGGCATTTTTGGACGATTTACTACAAATTCAATAGCGGTACTGTCATATCCGACGGGGGCTACAGGCCGATTTTGCTTAAGGCTTTTGTCACGAAAAGTGCAGACCCGACACCCGCACCCACGGCATGCACCAGCCACCGGTGTCGATGCGCTCGGCACTGACGGCCACCACGTCGCGCAGCATCTGGGCCACATTGCCGTTAATCATGGTCTCCGACAAGGCCGTGCCGACCGCGCCGCCGTCAATCGCGAAGCTGTTTTTGATGATGCCGGAGAAGTCGCCATTGGCCGCCGGGTTGCCCATGGACAGGCGGCCCACGACCGCGCCACGAGGCACACCGCGGACGATGTCGGCCAAGGGTGTGGTTCCTGCACCTAGCTCCCAGCCTCCGCTGGCGGTGGGCACATGGGCCAGACCGGTCTTGCGGCTGCCGTAGAGGCTGGGGGTTAGCGCTTGCAAACGTCCGGACTGCAGCAGTTGCAGTGGCGGCGTGACAAAACCGTCGCCCGATATGGCGGCGATGCCGGGTGCATCGAAGCGGCTGGCCAGGTTCAGCAGCGGGGACGCGATGGCCTCGCCGACCTTGTCGCGGTACATGGAGCTGCCCGAGATCAGCGCCATGTCGCCCACCTGGCCCTGCAGCCAGCCCAGCAGCGTGGCAACGGCGCTGGGGGTCAGCACCACGTCGCCCACAAACTTGCCGCCAAAACAATCCGCCACGCCCAGTGTGACGACGGAGCGGGTCAGCTCACGCATCATGGCGTCTATGCCGAAGCGACTGTGGGCTGGATCACCGCGCAGGTCTTCGGTCTGGCCGCCGGCGTCGTTGAAGGAGCTGGTGCGCATCTGGCCGTCCGGGCCTGGGCCACGTGCCGTGCCGAACACGCCGACGCCGTACCAGCCCAAGCTGCTCTGCAGGTGGCTGCCGCCACTGGTCAGCATCTGGGTGTCGGCACGGGTATGGCTGACGGCACCCTCTTCGATATTCATCGTCGGGGTGGCCTTGGCGCGGAAGTCCAGCACGTCGTGCGCCGCGTCGGCCAGTGCCGTCAGGTCTGCGTCCATCGGGCCGCGGGTGATGGCGGTGTGCTGGCCGCTGGAAACGGCGTGGGCCGTGTCTTGCGGTGCGGCGGCAGCATCGCCACGCAATGCGCGGGCCGCGGCGGCCAGGCTCTCTGGCGACAGGTCGGACAAGTCGGTGCTGGCCTTGCGACCATCCCAGATGCCGACCAGGCTCAAGCGGTGGTTTTGGGTGCTGCGCAGCAGGCTGGGCTCGCTGTGGGTGATGTTGAGTTCGGTCAGCGCACTGGTGCTGACCGTGGCCTGGGAGGCATCGGCGCCTTCGCTTTTCAGCGCGGCCAGGGCTTGTTCGGCAATGTGATGCAGGTTCATGTTTGCTTCTTTTGTGTGAACGGTGTTTATTGGCCACCCAGGTGCGCGCGCGTCCGCAACGCGGGGCCGCCCATGGCTACGACCATCACCTGCTTCTTGCCGCAGTAGCCACCACCCTCCCAATGCATATCGTCCGACACGGCGTCCACACTTTGCAGCACCTTGATGGCAGAGCCGGACACCGTGGTGTCGCGGATGGCGGAGCCGAGCTTGCCGTTCTTGATTTCATAGGCCAGCGTCACGCTGAACATGAATTCGGTGGTGCTATCGGCCTGGCCGTTGCCGGTCTTGGCCAGCAGGTAGCCGTCTTCTACACCGGCAATCATGTCCTGCAGCTTGGATGTGCCGGGCAGGATGACCGTGTTGCGCATGCGCACCAGCGGCTCGTCACCCGGCGCATAGGCGCGGGCGCTGCCAGTGGGGGCCTGGCCCAGGCGCTCGGCCGTTTCGCGGCTGTGCATGAAGCCGCTCAATATGCCTTTGTCGATCAGCACTGCGTCGCGTGCGGGTGTGCCTTCGTCGTCCACATACACCGGCATCAGCGCCTCCTGGCCCTGCCAGGTATGGGCGATGTCGACCATGCTGACCAGATCGCTGGCTACACGCTGGCCGACCAGGCCGGCGGTGACGGCACCGCCCAGCACAATGTCGCCCTCGCAGGGGTGGCCCATGGCCTCGTGCGCGAGCATGCCAGCCAGTGCGGGTGCCAGCACTACCGTCTGCATGCCGCCCCGGGCGGGAACGGCGTGGCGCTTGGCCTGCAGGTGTTGGTAGAGCGCGTCAATCTGCGGGGCCAGCTGCTCGGGTGACAAATCGCCATCGGCGGCGCTGCCCTTCCACGAAATGGGGTGGCTCAGTTCGATCGGGCTGCCATCGTCGGCGTTGGACATCAACGTGACGTAACACAACCCACGCTGGATGCTGGACAACGAATCACCCCCGCGGCTGGTGGTCAGCCACTTGCTGTGGTGCTCGTCGGACAGCAGAAAACGGGTGCTGCGCACATCGGGGTAACGCTGCTTGCAGAAGCTGTGCAGAGCCTGCAGGCGCTCGTTGCATTCGGCGGCGGTCAGCTCCGCTTTGCCTTTGAAACTGTGCTGACCCACATAACTCTCACCGGGCAGCGCCAGAGTAGAGCGGGTGCCGAAGCGGCCCATGGCCTGTGCATTGCTGCGCGCCTGCTGCACAACCTTAGCCACTTGGTCTTGGCTTGCAGCACCGGGCAAGGCCGAAAAGCCCCAGTAGCCACCGTGGTGGGCGCGGGCGCTGATGCCGGCCTCGGTGCTGCGCAGGTTGGTGGTCAGGTTGCCATCCACCATCAGCATGCGCATCTTGCGCAGCTCGTGGCGGCGGGTTTCTAAGTAGTCGGTAGCGGCGGTAGCCGTTGTTCCGTGCTGGGGCATGGTCTTATCTCCCTTGTAAGGTGAACGGGCATTCTAGGTAAGGCGGCGCCGGGCAGGGCAAAATGCCCCCCATGATTACCCTCTACGGCATCCCCAATTGCGACACCGTCCAAAAAGCCCGCACCTGGCTGACGGACCACGGCGTGGACTACACGTTCCACGATTTCAAAAAACAGGGCGTACCTGAAGCCCAGCTCGATAACTGGCTCAAGACTGTGGGCTGGGAAACGGTGGTCAACCGCAAGGGCACCGCGTGGCGCGGGCTGGACGATGCCACCAAGGCATCGGTGGTGGACGCTGCCAGCGCACGCGCTGTGGTGCTGGGTGCGCCCAGTGTGGTCAAACGCCCGGTGGTGGAGTGGGCAGACGGCACCGTCACCGTGGGCTTCAAGCCCGAGGCCTTTGCCGCGAGGCTTCCATGAACTGGCTCATTCTGGTCGTTGCCGGCCTGTTTGAGGTGGGCTGGGCCATTGGCCTGAAATACACCGACGGTTTTACCCGCCTGTGGCCATCCGTCGGCACCGTGCTGGCCATGGTGATTAGCGTGGTGCTGCTGGGCATTGCCATGAAGACGCTGCCGGTGGGCACCGCCTACGCGGTGTGGGTGGGCATTGGCGCGGTGGGCACGGCCATATTGGGCATGGTGCTGCTGGGTGACGCGGCCAACGCGGGGCGCATTGTCAGCCTGGCACTGATCGTGGCGGGCGTGGTGGGCCTGAAGCTGGCTACACCGGCCTAACCACAACGGGCCAAGCCGGGCGCTGCATGGCCATGGCCTAAAATCGCAGGCTGACCCGCTTGGCGCGCACTTGCTTCTGTGATGTGTGCGCCACCTCCTCTTCTCTCAGACCGCAGCAAGCACCACGATCATGACCACGCCTACCACCCAGATCCCCAATGTGACCGTCACCACCCAGGCCAATGTGTACTTTGATGGCAAGTGCGTCAGCCACGGCATCACCTTTGCAGACGGCACCAAGAAGTCGGTCGGCGTGATCCTGCCGTCCACCCTGACCTTTAACACCGGCGCACCCGAGATCATGGAATGTGTGGCCGGCAGCTGCGAATACAAACTGGCCGGTACCGATGCGTGGGTCAAGAGCAGCGCGGGCGAGCAATTCAGCGTGCCGGGCAATGCCAAGTTCGACATTCGTGTGACAGAGGCATACCACTACATCTGCCATTTCGGCTGAACCCACCGTCATTCGCTACATTTTTAATAGCTGCTCACGCTTATTTTGCGGGGGCTAGAGGCCAAATATGTCAAACACCATCCTGCAAAACATCCCCGTCGGCCAAAAGGTCGGTATCGCATTCTCTGGCGGCCTGGACACCAGCGCCGCACTGTTGTGGATGAAGCAAAAGGGCGCCCTGCCCTACGCCTACACCGCCAACCTGGGCCAGCCCGACGAGGCCGACTACGACGAGATCCCCAAGAAGGCCATGGAATACGGCGCCATCAAGGCCCGCCTGGTGGACTGCCGCCCGCAGCTGGCGGCAGAAGGCATTGCCGCGCTGCAAAGCGGCGCCTTCCACATCACCACCGCCGGCCAGACCTACTTCAACACCACGCCGCTGGGCCGTGCCGTGACCGGCACCATGCTGGTCAGCGCCATGAAGCAGGACGATGTGAACATCTGGGGCGACGGCAGCACCTTCAAGGGCAACGACATCGAGCGCTTCTACCGCTACGGCCTGCTGACCAACCCCGCGCTGAAGATCTACAAGCCCTGGCTGGACCAGGCTTTCATCGACGAACTGGGCGGCCGCTCTGAAATGAGCGCCTTCATCACCGCCAACGGCTTTGGCTACAAGATGAGCGCCGAGAAGGCCTACAGCACCGACAGCAACATGCTGGGCGCCACCCACGAAGCCAAGGACCTGGAGTTCTTAAGCAGCGGCATGAAGATCGTGAACCCCATCATGGGCGTGCCGTTCTGGAAAGACGACTGCGTGGTCAAGGCCGAAGAAGTGAGCGTGACGTTTGAAGAAGGCCGCCCCGTCGCACTGAACGGTGTGCAATACCCCGACCTGGTCAGCCTGATCCTGAAAGCCAACGAAATCGGCGGCCGCCACGGCCTGGGCATGAGCGACCAGATCGAAAACCGCATCATCGAAGCCAAGAGCCGCGGCATTTATGAAGCCCCCGGCCTGGCCCTGCTTTTCATCGCCTACGAGCGTTTGGTCACCGGCATCCACAACGAAGACACCATCGAGCAATACCGCGACAACGGCCGCAAGCTGGGCCGCCTGCTGTACCAAGGCCGCTGGTTCGACAGCCAGGCCATCATGCTGCGCGAAACCGCACAGCGCTGGATCGCCAGCGCGATCACCGGCACGGTGACGGTGGAACTGCGTCGCGGCAACGACTACTCGTTGTTGAACACCGAGTCGCCTAACCTGACGTATGCGCCTGAGCGCTTGAGCATGGAGAAGGTGGAAGACGCGCCGTTCTCGCCGCTGGATCGGATTGGGCAATTGACGATGCGCAATCTGGATATCACCGACACCCGCGCCAAGTTGGGCATCTATTCCAATGCAGGGATGTTGGAGTTGGGCAAGGGGGATGACTTTTTGAAGTTGGGTAAGTAATTCCAAAAACTCCAATGCCGTTCAAACCGCCCGCATTTGCGGGCGTTTTCATTTTTGGTTTACTTCGTCACTCAAGGCGGTAATTCCAACGTTTCGCTGGTAACCTTCAGATAGAAACAAGAAATTCGTCCAGTGGAGGCCCAATGGCGCAAGTAGATCTCGACCCGTCAGAACAACTATTGATTGACCAGTTGCCCCTGGACGGTAGCGCCGTAGGCAACAGCACATTGGCGCAACGGTGGATTAACGCAATGCAGGCTATAGGCCTGCCCGCCAACGACGCGGCATTTCAGGACACGCGCAATCGCTTACTAGAAACCGGCCTCGTATCGCGTGGCAAGGGGCGTGGTGGCTCCACTTTCCGTACGGCAGTGTCCGCGCCGGACGCTGGTGCGTTTGAACTCGGCACCAGCGCACCTTCGGAACTCACAGAAGCGAAGCCCAAAAAGGCCGCAGGCAGCCCAACGGCCAAACGAAAGCCCACGGCCCAGTCGGCCGATGATTCCGCCCAGGTTTTAAGCTATCGACATACGGATAAGCGCAAGAACAACCCGGAGGTAGGTCTGGTCAACGAGGCTAGCGACCCGCAGCAACCGAAGAAGGAATGGGTCTACAACCCTCACCTGGACCCGGTGCTGAACTTTGACTCCAGCCGGTCAGAGCTAGAGAACCAGGTTGCCGACGCACTGGATTCAAACGACCCCGCAGTGATGAAGGCCGTGCTGGAGCAGATACAGCGCCGTGGAGCACCCTACTTGCAATGGGCGGGCAAGGCTGAGCGCACAAGCTTCGAGGTGGACACCGTCAGCCTGCACGTGCACGAGCGCATCGACCCGATGAGCATCCTGTCGGCAGTGCGCAAGGGCGGCCCTGGCGAGAAGAACGCGAAGCCTGCAAATGAGGCCAAGCTGCGCCAGGCTAGTCTGTTCGAAGCGCCGTTCGAGAACCTGCCACTGCGCGACGCGGTGGACTTCTACCGCCACGACAAGGGCTGGGCCAACCGCTTGGTCAGCGGTGACAGCCTGCAGGTGATGAACAGCCTGCTGGTGAAGGAAGGTATGGCCGGGCAGGTGCAGATGGTCTACATCGACCCGCCTTATGGCATCAAGTACGGCAGTAACTTCCAGCCGTTCGTGGGCAAGCGCGACGTCAAGGACAAGAGCGATGCCGATCTGACCCAAGAGCCCGAAATGATCAAGGCGTTCCGGGACACATGGGAGTTGGGCATCCACTCCTACCTCACTTACTTACGAGACCGGTTGTTGGTCGCGCGAGAGCTGCTCAGTGAAAGCGGTAGCGTCTTTGTTCAAATCTCAGAAGAAAACCTTCACCTCATCCGAAGCCTGCTTCAGGAGGTCTTCGGCGAGGAGAACTTCGTTAGCGTCGTGACAGTGGTTAAGACCAGTGCACAAGAGGCAGATACCCTGCCTAACGTCTGTGACTATCTGGTGTGGTACGCAAAGTCGAAGAGTCAGCTTAAGTATCGAAAGCTGTGGTTAGTGAAGGACGATGAGGATGCAGGTTTCTCCGAATACAGCCGCTTGGAGTTGCCGGACTTCCGTCGCCGACTGATGACTGCTGAAGAGTTGGAGGGCTCAATAGCCCTACCTGCAGACGCAGTTCGCTACCGACAAGACAACATCGTTTCCCAGCGCCCGCCAGGAAGCTTTCCAGTGCCCTTCCAAGGTACCGATTTTGTGCCGTTGTCTGGCTATTGGAAGACGGGCGTAGTCGGCTTCGAGCGTCTCATTCGCGCAGCTCGCATTGAGCTCCGAGGGCGAATGCTTAGCTACGTCAGATTTCTCGACGACTTCCCGGTACGCCCCATCTCCAACTTCTGGACAGATGTTCGCTTCTCAAGTAGATCCGAGGACAAGGCATACGTCGTGCAAACCGCTGCGCGAGTCATCGAGCGGTGCATGCTGATGACTACCGATCCGGGCGATTTGGTGCTCGACCCAACGTGCGGATCTGGTTCAACAGCATCTGTAGCAGAGAAATGGGGCCGCCGCTGGATCACCTGCGATACCTCCCGCGTCGCGCTCACGCTGGCCAAGCAGCGCCTGATGACCGCCAGCTACGACTACTTCGAATTGGCCTACCCGCACGAGGGATTGAAGGGCGGCTTCATCTACAAGACGGTGCCGCACGTCATGTTGAAGTCGATCGCCAACAACGCGGACATCGACGCGATCTACGAGCGACAGCACCCTGCCATTGAAGACGCACTAGCGACATTGAACGCTGCATTCGCGAAACACACGCCACTGGATCACCTGACCGTGACCGAAGGTGTGCGCAAGGGACAGAAGCTCAAGCTCGGCGCGAACAGCGTGGCGCTGCACGAGTGGGAGATGCCGTTCCCGGGCGGCGAGGGTGAGCTGCCCCCGGGTTGGCCGCCCGCGCTGCGCGAACCTTTCGACGCATTTCATGCCGCCCGCCAGCGCATGCAGACGGAGATGGACCGCTCCATTGCCGCCAGCGCAGAGAATGAGACGCTGTACGACCAGCCCGATAAGAGCAAGACCAAGCTGCGCATCACCGGCCCGTTCACGGTCGAGGCCGTGCCCTTCCCGACCGTGCTGAGCCTGGAGGCCGCCGAGGGCGGCGCATCGGCAACCCCCACCGAAGACCAGGCCTACCAGACCAGCATCGCCCGCAGCGGCGAAAGCAACCGCCAACAGCAGTGGCGCGATGAACTGCTGAAAACCGGCATCCGCGGCAAGGGCGGCCAGAAGCTGGAGTTTGCGGAACTCGATGTGATGGCCGGCACCATCTGCCTGCATGCCACTGGCACGCTGGCCGATACGGGCGAGCGGGTGGTGGTGAGCTTCGGCCCCGAGCATGGTGCGCTGGAGCAGCGTCAGGTGGAGCACGCACTTAACGAGGCGGAAGCACTTCGACCTAAGGCAAAGTTCGTCGTCTTCTGCGCTTTCACCTTCGATCCCGAAGCCGCCAAGGATATTGACGAAACCCGCTGGGCCGGTGTAACGCTACTAAAGGCGCAGATGAACACCGACCTGCTGACAGAGGATCTGAAGAAGGGCCGCAGCAGCAACCAGAGTTTCTGGCTGATGGGTCAGCCCGACGTGGCGCTGACGCAGACGGCCGACGGCCTGTGGCAGGTGGAGGTCAACGGCTTCGACTACTTCGACACCGCCAAGGGCGAGCTGATCTCGGGCGGCAAGGGCAAGATCGCCATGTGGAGCCTGGACACCGACTACGATGGCCGCAGCCTGTTCCCGCATCAGGTGTTCTTCCCCATGGCCGGCAAGGACGAGGGCTGGAAGAAGCTGAAAAAGACCATCCGCGCAGAGCTGGACGAGTCTCTGCTCGACCAGTTCCACGGCACCGTGTCGCTGCCCTTCGAGGCCAGCAAGCACGGCAAAGCCGCGGTGAAGATCGTCGATGACCGCGGCATCGAATCACTGAAAATCCTGCCGTTGGTGAAGGGTGTGGTATGAGCGTCGCCGACCTCCTTCAAGGCGCGTCCAACGTCGCCACCGCTATCGCCGCCGTCTTCACCGCCTTCGGCGCCTGGGCAGCTGTCCGCCAGTTGCGCCTGCTGGAGCAGCAGAGCGTGACCAGCTTCGAGGACGGGCTGGTGGACGAGTACCGTGACATCGCCAAGGATCTGCCGCTGGACGCACTGCTCGGCTTGGAGATGAGCGCGAAGGACGTGGCCAATGTTCTACCCGTGTTCTATCGCTACTTTGACCTGTGCAACCAGCAGGTGTTCTTGCACAAGCAGGGCCGCATCAGGGCGGATACCTGGGTGCTGTGGAAGGATGGCATCGAGTCGAACCTGCGGCGCCCCGCCTTCGCGCGGGCCTGGGCCGAGATTTCCGCTAGGGCCATCGGCGACTTTGATGAACTGCGGGCCCTGTGCCCCCCGCCGCAGGCAACCGCTCCGAAGGGGGCTGCATGAAGCGCCCCGGCAACGTCATCATCAACTCGCCCTTCGTCGTTCCGAAGCGCCATTGGCAGCAGCAGAACGACGGCACCCTGGCGCTGATCGAGGGCCGCCGGCCGGCCAGCTACGAGATCTACGACGTTCGCAACAACACGCGGCGCGTGGAGGTGTTGGAGCAGGTCAACGAGATCCGCAACCGTGTCGATGCCTGGCGTGCCGATGACTATCCCGGCGTAACGACCATCACGCGCCAGCTGCTGGAGCACTGGCGCGACCAAACGGCTGGGGTGCGCACCAATTCCTTCTACTACTGCCAGCTGGAGGCGGTGGAGACACAGATCTGGTGGGTAGAGGCAACGGCCTCCTACCGCCAAGGAGTGTTCCTACAGGGCGACGGCGGCCCGTTCGAGCGGGTGTGCAACAAGATGGCCACCGGCTCGGGCAAGACTGCGGTGATGGCCAAGCTCATCACCTGGCAGGTACTCAACGCCGTCACCTACCCAAGCAAAGTTTTGTTTAATACTAGGCGCCGGTATTAAAGCAGGCTTGAACAGCGTGTCCAGTGGATTTGCAACCCGATTTGACGGATTCACTGAAGCCAAATCGGCCTCTAGCCCCCGTGGAATGAGCGCAAGCAGCTATCAAAAACATAGTAGCTGCAAAGCACACGAGGCGGCCTTCTACCTCCCCAACCACCCCAGCAACTCCGATTCATACGCCTGCGGCTGCTCCACCATGACCCAGTGGCCAGTGGGCAGCCCCACGGCGCGGCTGCAGGGTTTGGCGTTGAGTTCGTCCACCCAAGCCTGCGAATGGAACATGAAGGGTTTGCGCTGGCCATACACGTACAGCATGGGGCAATGCGGCGCAAACGGTGCCAGACCACCCAGGCCGCCACCCAGGCGCAGCCAGGTCATGGCGTAGGGGTAGTTCATGTACCAGTGGATGCTGGCCTGCGGCGTGGGGCTGCCCAGCAGGCGCGCCATCATGCGGGTCCAGTAGTCGGCAAAGCGGGCGCTGAAGAAGCGGCCTAGCACCCAGCATTTGGCTAGCCAGAATTGGTAGAAAACGATCATCAGTTTTGGCTTGGCGCCCAGGGTTTTCAGGAATCTTGGTGAGCGTGCATCGCCAATGTCCACCGCCACGATGCGGGCCACGCGCTCGGGGTGGCGGGCGGCCAGCTCATAGCCGAACACGCAGCCCCAGTCGTGCAGCAGCAGGGTTACAGGCTGCCCCGGGCTCACGGCACCCACAATGGCCAGCAGGCGCGCGGTCAGCTCGGCCAGCGTCAGCGCCCTCTGGCCCTGCGGTGGCGGGCCTTCAAAGCCCGGCAGCGTGAAGCGCACGCAGCGATAGCGCCCCTGCAGGGCCTGCACGGTGCGGTCCCACAGGCGGTGGGTGTCGGGCCAGCCGTGGATGCAGACGATGGCCTCTTCCCCCTGGCCTTCGATGAGAACTTCGGTGCCTTGGACCGCCATCTTGGTTGTTGTCTGGGTCACGTCCGTGCCTCCCTTTGTTTTATGCCCGAAAAGTGTATAGCCCGCGTTACTGGGTAGGCCGCAAGCCGTGCGCCGCCCAATAACCGCGTCAAAATGGCGGCATAACAAGGAGACAGCCATGGACACCACCCAAACAACCACCGCCCCGCAGGCAGACATCAAACAAATGTCCAGCTTCGCCGAGTTCTACCCCTTCTACCTGGGCGAGCACAGCAACCTGGCCTGCCGCCGCCTGCACTTCTTGGGCTCCAGCCTGGGCCTGGTGTGCGTGGGTTTCATGGTTGCCACCGGCAACCCGCTGTACCTGCTGCTGGGCCTGTTCTGCGGTTATGCCTGCGCCTGGATCGGGCACTTTGGGTTTGAGAAAAACAAGCCGGCCTCCTTCAAACGCCCGCTGTACAGCTTTTTGGGCGATTGGGTCATGTACAAGGACATGTGGATGGGCAAGGTCAAGGTGCTCTAACCGACGCTTTTGATAGTGGCCCAAGGCCATGCGGATGACCGTAGCGCAGGGTTGCCAGACAGCATGTGTGTTCAAGCCAATCCATACCACGCCCCCCTACCCTGACCTTGTGTCTGCAGGTGCCCCTGTTCCACCAAGGCCCTGAAATGCTGTTTGAGCGTGTTGCGGTTCGCCCCGGTCAGCTTTACCGCGCCCGCCATCGTGATGCGGCCGTGTTCGCGTGTGAATTCCATGATTTGCAGGGACAGTTCCGGCAGGGTCGCCAGCACGATCCTTTCGCGCTCGACCTTCTTCTCCAGTCTGCGCACCTGCTCAGCCAGTGACCGCAAGAAGAACACCAGCCACGGTTGCCAATTGGGCGTCGCGGTGCGAATGCTGCCCTGCGTCTGGCGCAGCGCCAGGTAATAGGCCTCTTTGTTGACTTCGATCACGCTTTCCAGCGAGCTGTAGGGCACATAGGCGTAGCCTGCCTGCAGCAACAACAGGGTGGTCAGCACACGGCTCAAGCGTCCATTGCCATCCTGGAATGGGTGAATTTCCAGAAAAACCACAACAAAAACTGAAATGATCAGCAGGGGGTGTAGTTGCGCGCTGTCGCGTTCCTGCGAGACCCAGTTAACCAACTCCTTCATCAGACGCGGCGTGTCGAACGGGGTAGCCGTCTCAAAAACAATGCCAATCTGGGTGCCGTTTTCGTCGAAGGCGGCCACGCTGTTGGAATGGGTCTTGTACTGACCCCGGTGCCGCTGGTCCTTTTCGCTATGGCGCAATAACGTCTGGTGCAACTGCTTGATGTGGTTTTCGTTAAACGGGATGTCTTGCCACGCGCTGAACACCAAATCCATCAGCTCGGCATAACCCGCCACTTCTTGCTCGTCGCGGGTCTCAAAGGTCTTGATCTCCAAGTTGGAGAGCAGTTTCTCCACTTCGCGGTCAGATAGCTTGCTGCCCTCAATGCGCGTGGATGAGCCTATGCTTTCAATGGTGGCGACTCTGCGCAGGGCTGATAGGCGCTCCGGGGCCAGGGTGCCCAGCGCTCGCCAGGCGCCCTTAAATTCATCAATTCGGGCGATGAGGCGCAAGACTTCGGGGGTGATTTGCAGGGACTCGGTGCGCAGCATGCAACCAATAGTACACCCAATTACACCCATTTAAGCCCGACGCAAATACTCCCGTGCAATCGGCTCCAAATGCGCAGGTGAAATGCCCAGCGCCTGCAGCCCCGGCACCAGCCCGGTGGCAATGTTGTCCACCTTCATCGAATCCAGGTTGTCGCGGCTCATCAGCGTGGGGCCGGGGGCAAACTCCATCAGCAGGGCTTGCAAGCGACCCAAGGCATCGGGCAGGGCAATCACCGGCCGGCCGCGCCCGCCATTGGCGCCGCTGAACTGGCCCGCCATTTGCACCAGTTCTTTCAGGGTGTACACATCGGGGCCGCAGGCCTCTACGACGCGCACGGCCCCTCCCGAGGCTTGGCGCAACACGCTGCGCTGCAAACTGCACACAATGGCCGCGGCCACATCGTCCACCCACACGGGCTGAAACCGCGCATGGGCACCAGCCAACGGCATGACCGGGAAGACGGCCTGCAGGCGGGCAAAGAGGTTCAGAAACTGGTCTTGCGCGCCAAAAATCACGCTGGGGCGCAGCACGGTCAGATCCAAGGCAGATTCAGCGGCGGCGCGGTGCAACACGGCTTCTCCACGGCCTTTGCTGCGCAGGTATTCCGATGGGGCCTGACCCGGCCGGGCATCGTTGGCGCCGAGCGCGCTCACATGCACCAGTTTGCCAATGGCCTGTGCTTGGCAGACCCGGGCCAGTTTTTGGGGCAGCACCACATGGGCCTTGTCAAAAGCGGCGGCGTTGCCGTGCAGGATGGCGATCAGGTTAACCATGGCGTCGTGGCCAGCGGCGGCACGGGCCAGCGCGGCTTCGTCGTGCACGTCCATCTCCAGCACGGTCACACCGGGCAGATGCTGCAGGTGGCGCGCGTTGCCGCCGCGCCGCGTGGGCAGCGTCACACTCAGGCCCTGGCGCACCAGTTGTCTACAAACCTGGGTACCGACAAAGCCAGTCCCACCCAACACAAGAATTGATTGCATGGGGGTACTGTACGCGCACCACGACGGTCTGCCTATTCGCCCTACCCGCCCTGCACTTCGCGGATCGCCCACCGCACCTCCGACAGCACTTTTTCATCCTTGTCCTGCAAAGCCTGGTACAACGCCGGCAAGCTGCGCGGGTCAGCCAGGTCACCCAGCGCATGTGCGGCGTTGGCGCGCACCACGGGCTGGGTATCTTGCAGCAAGGGCGTGATGTGAAACGTCCAGGCGCGGTTCTGCAGTTCGGCCAAAGCACGTGCAGCCTCGGCGCGCACCAGGGGCTCGGGGTCTTTCAGCATGCCCGCGATGACCGGGCCGGTTTCGGCAAAGCGCATTTCCCCTAATCCCCACATCGCCAGACGGCGGGTGGAGGCATTCGCATCGTGTAGGGCCAAGACCAAGGGGGCGATGGCGGCGCGCTGTTTGAACGATTCGCTGCCAAGGGCGTGGCGTTGTTCAAAGTCGCCCAATCGCAAGGCGCGGGCCAGTGCGGTGTAGTTGGGGTTGCCCAGTTTGTCCAGTTCATCGGCTGCCGTTTGGCCTGCGCCGTTTGCAAGCTGGTTGGGCTGGGCGAACAGCGTGTCGGGCCAACGGTATTGCTCACCAACCAGCGCTACGCTGCCCAGCGGCAGGGTTATGGCCAGGGTGGCGACAACTCCCAACATCCAACTGCGCGGGCTGACCGGCTGGCGTTGGCGATGGGGCTCCAGAATGGCCATGATGCGGGTGGCTAAGGTCTTGCCTTGGGCTGCCAGTGGTGTGACCCAGCGCTCGGGGCGGTGCGCCAACTGCGAGATGGTGATCAAGGTTTTGGCGTAGGCCGAGGGCACTCCCCCAGTTTTTATCACCGCGTCATCGGTGGCGCATTCCATGTTGAACTGCAGCTGCCGCAGCATCAGCCAGGCCAGAGGGTGAAACCAATACAGGGCCACCACCATGCGCGCCAGCATCAGGCTCAGCCAGTCCAACCGGGCGATATGGGCCAGCTCGTGGCGTAAGACGTCATCGGGCGCAATGTTCTGCACCGTGACCGTGTCGACCAATATGACCGGGCGCAACACGCCCCAACTGACGGGTGCGCGCACCTGGTCCGACACCAGCAGTTGGACCGGGCGTTGGATGCCAAATGCTGCGCGCAATTGCTCCAGTGTGGCCAGCCAGCGCTGGTGTGCTGGATGTAAACCTGGGTCTGTCGCCACACCCGACTGTGCCTGTTTCAAGCGCGCCAAACGCAAAGTGGCAATACCCCACTGCAGCAGTAACAAACCTACCACCACCGCATACACCCACACCAGCACGAAGGGCACAGACATGCCATCCGCATCATCGCCCGAAGGCGGCGCGGCCAACACAGCAAGGCCCGGCAAATCTGGCAATACCAGAGGTGCATCGGTCACGGCGGACCAGGCCAGCGGCAATGCCACCGTGGCACTGGGCAACAGGCTCCAGACCAAGGGCAAAGCCAGCAGCGCAGCCAGGCCCAACTGGGCTGCGACCACACGGCGCGCGGCGGACTGGTGGCGCAACACGGCCAAGACCAACAACAAGACCAGCAGCACCACGCTGCTCTTGCTCACCACGCTGATCAGGTCCAGCACCGTCCACGGCTGCGACGCGGGGTTCATGGCTAACGCCCCTCTTGTTTGGCCTTGTCGATCAGGGCTTGCAACTGGTCTATCTCTTGCGCGCTGAGCTTGCCCGACATGCCCAACAAAGCGGTGGCGGCCGAGGTGGGCGAGTCGTTAAAAAAGACGCCTACCAATTTCTTCAACGCAGAATCCGCCACCTTTTTCTTTGCCTGAACGGCTTTGTACAGGTAGCGCTGGCCATCCTCCCGGTGGGTCAACACACCCTTTTCCTCCAGCCGACTGAGCATGGCGCGGATGGCGGAGTTGCTGGGGGGCTCTTCCAGTTGTTCCTGAATCTGGGTGGCGGTCGCCTCGTTCAGGCGGTAGACCACGTCCATCACCTGGCGCTCGCGCCAGGGCAGGTCTTCGATACTGACTTTTTCCATAGGTAGGTCCTTGTTCTGTTTAGGGCGTCGCCTTGATGGCCGCCTCTGCCTTTTGCAGATTCTCCTCAAAACCGCGCAGTGCCTTGGGGCTACGTTGTGAGTTGGCCTTGCCTAGCTCTACGGCTTTCAGGAACTGCGCTTTGGCGTCCAGCGGGCGGCGCAGTTCCAGCAAGGCTTCGCCATGGCTGTCATAGGCATTGTCCGACTGCGGGAACTGGATCACGTTAAAGCCCAGCACCAGCTCTGCCAACACGGGCTGTTTGGCTTTGCCCAGCACGTCAAAGCCCAGTTGGTTGATCTCAGCCTCGGAAAACGCGGAGGCCTTGAGCGCCGCGTGCACCGTGTCTTTGGCCGCCTGGGCCTGGTTGGCCTGCAACTCGGCACCCGCCTTTTCCAGCGACGCCATCACCGCTTGGCGTGCCAACTGTTTGGCTTTCTGGCGGGCTTGTTTTTCTGCTTCCACCGTCAGGCTGGTGATGACCTGTTGGATGGCGGCGACCACCAGATGGGGCTCATCCGACTGAATATGGTGGCTGCTGCGGCTGGTGACCGTGTGAGTGCTGTTCGAGAACTGGCGGGCAAACTGGGCGTGTAGATCACGCTTGACCAACAAGGCGGGGGCCGTTTCCTGAAAAAACGGGTTGTTGCGTGTGGGTTGTACCGAGGTCAGCACAACAGTGGGCACATCGGGCAAGGTGGCTGTGTTTGGCAGCTTGGCCTGTGCAAAGATGGCCTCCACCAAGGCCAGGTCGGCTTTGGCGGAGGGCGGTGCCAGGCTGGCCAGGCGTTTTTGGTCTTCTTCGACCTTGCTGGCATCGAGCTTCTTGAGCTCCACTTCCAGCGTTTCCTGGGCCGGGTCAACCATGACCAAACCAGCCACCAAGCTCGGATAGGTCGCCGCAAATTGCCGCACCACAAAACCGCCGTAGGAGTGGCCTACCAGAATGACGGGGGTTTTGACTTTGGCGGCGGCAAAGAGCTGCTGCAGTTCTTCGGCATGCTGCACCAGGTTCAGGGTTTGACCACGGTCCGGCGACTTGCCCACCCCGGCGCGCGAATAGGCCAGGATGCGTGCATTTTTGGCAACCGCCGGGGCTACCTTGTTCCAGACTCGCAGGTCGCTGACAAAACCGGCTTCAAAAACTACGGTGTAGGGGCCTTCACCGGCCTGAACAACATGGAGTTTGCCTTGGGCGACGTGGACAAAGGTATCGGACTCTTGGGCGATGGAAGTGCCGGGCGCACCCAGCAAGAAGGACAAACCGAGCAGTAATGGGGGCAGAAAGCGTTTCATGGCGGGCGAATAGGGTTGAAAGTGATTGCTACTTATGTAGCATGCTGCAAGTGTAGCATGCTACATAAGTAACAACAACCCCCTGCGACCCGCCAGGTCTAAACCCACAACCTGCCGTCCGGTTACAGCACCACCGGCTCCGGCTCCAGCAGAATGCCAAAACGCTCGTACACGCTGGTCTGGATGGCTTTGGCCAGCGTCATCACCTCGCCACCGGTGGCGCCATTGCCGTCCGAGCCTGCACCGCGGTTCACCAACACCAGGGCTTGTTTTTCGTACACCCCGGCCTGGCCTACGGACTTGCCCTTCCAGCCGCACGAATCAATCAACCAGCCTGCCGCCAACTTGATAGAGCCATCGGCCAGGTGGTAGTGCACAACCCGGGGCTCGCGGGCAATGATGTCGGCGCATTGCTCGGGTGATACCTGGGGGTTCTTGAAGAAACTACCCGCATTGCCAATAACCGCCGGGTCAGGCAGCTTGGCGCGGCGTATGGCACACACCCAGTCAAAAATCTGCTGCGCCGTGGGCTCGGTGACGCCATGCTCGGCCATTTTTTTCTCGATATCGGCATAACCCAGCACCGGCTTCCAGACCTTGGGCAGCGCAAAACGCACACGCAGGATCAGCGCACGGTCTTTCAGGCCCAGGGTTTGTTGGCCACCGCTGGTCACGGTGCCGCCATGTTTGAACACCGAATCGCGGTATCCAAAGGCGCATTGGGCGGCGTTCAGCGTGAACACCTGGCCGGTCTGCAGGTCCAAGGCGTCCAAGGATTCGAAACGGTCCTGCAGCTCCACGCCATAGGCCCCAATGTTTTGAACCGGTGATGCGCCCACGGTGCCGGGTATCAGCGCCATGTTTTCTAGCCCCGTGTAGCCTTGCTCCAGCGTCCAGGCCACAAAATCGTGCCAGGCCTCACCGGCCCCGGCTTCCACCACAAAGTGCCGCGCAGTTTCACCTACCAGGCGGCGGCCCATGATTTCGACCTTCAGCACCAGCGGTTTGACATCACCCGTCAGCACCAGATTACTGCCCCCGCCCAGCACAAACTTGGGTTGAGCAGCCCACTCTGGGTCGGCCAGCAGCGCCTGCACATCTTCCTCACCACTGACGCGCACCAAAGCGAGAGCCTTGGCCACGATATGGAAGGTGTTAAAGGGCTGGAGTGGGACGTTTTTCTCGACTAACATGGCAGGATTGTCGCATCCACGCAATGGGCCATTCCCGGGTGCCCTGCGACTTGCACACCAACTTTTTTTACCTAGAACCAACATGCCTTCTTTTGATACCGTCTGCGAAGCAGAACTCTCCAAAGTCAAGAACGGGGTGGACAACACCACCAAGGAAATCACCACACGTTTTGACTTCAAAGGCACATCAGCCGCCATCAGCCTCAAAGACAAGGAAATCACGCTCATTGGCGACGCCGAATTCCAGCTGGACCAGATTGAAGACGTACTGCGCAACAAGCTCACCAAGCAGGAAGTGGACGTGCGTTTTCTGGACAAGGGTGATGTGCAGAAAATGGGCGGCGACAAGGTGAAGGTGGTCATCAAGGTGCGCAATGGCATTGAGACCGAGGTGTCAAAAAAAATCCAGCGCCTCATCAAGGACAGCAAGATCAAGGTGACGGCCGCCATCCAGGGCGATGCCGTGCGGTTCACCGGCGCCAAGCGCGATGATCTGCAGGCCGCCATGGCGCTGATCCGCAAGGACATTGCCGATCTGCCGCTGAGCTTCAACAACTTCCGCGACTGATACATGAAACCCGCCGCCCTGCTCTCGCTCACCCTGACCTGCTGCATAAGCCAAGCCGCTTGGGCCCAGTCGGTGGGCCTGTCGGGCATGCTGGGCGGCAAGGCACTGGTGATTGTGGACGGTGGCGCACCCAAAGCCGTGGCCGCTGGCGAAAGCCACAAGGGTGTGAAGATCGTTTCGACCCAGGGTGACGAAGCGGTGATCGAGATTGATGGCAAGCGCCACACCCTGCGCGTGGGTGATGCACCTGCCAGTGTGGGCAGCAGTGCTGGCAGCGCAGCCCCCAGCGGCAACCGTATTGTGCTTACCGCAGGTGGTGGGGGGCACTTCTTTGCACTGGGCCAGATCAATGGCAAATCCACCCAGATGGTGGTGGACACCGGTGCCACCTCGGTGGCCATGAGTGTGGCCGAGGCCCAGCGCCTGGGCATCGAATACAAGTCGGGGCAACCCATACAAATGAGCACGGCCAATGGTGTCATTCAGGGCTGGGTGATCAAGCTCAACTCGGTGCGGGTGGGGGATGTGGTGGTGCATGGGGTGGAGGCCGCGGTGTCGGCCGGCTCCATGCCCTATGTGCTGCTGGGCAATACTTTTCTGACCCGCTTCCAGATGACCCGCGCCAATGACCAGATGGTGCTGGAAAGACGCTACTAGGATTGCACGCTGTGAGCATCCAGAGCGAAAACGAATACGAAGACCTGCTGGCACTGTGGTCAGACCTGGAGTCGGGTCTGGGTGTGATTCTGGGCAGCCCGGCCAGTACCCAGGAATTTGGCCACCGGGTTTTGCAGTACGACCGGTGGATGCAAAGCCTGCTGCAGCGTGACCCCGATGTGGGCCTATACCTGCTGTTCCAGCTTGCAGGCAATTCGCCGGTAGGTTACAGCGCATCCCACGCACTGGTGTGTGCGGTGCTGAGCCATTTGATAACTATCGAACTAGGCATTGCCAAAGCCGAACGCGACAGCCTGGTGCATGCCGCGCTGACCATGAATATTGGCATGACAGCCATGCAGGATGCGCTGGCCACGCAGGTGGAAAAACCCACGCCAGAACAACAGGATGCCATCCGTTTGCACGCCGCAAAGGGGGCATTGATGCTGGGTAATCTGGGGGTAACCGATGCCCATTGGTTGGACATTGTGTCGGCCCACCACGACGCGGCCATTGACAAGGCCGATCTGCGCTCGGCCCCGCCCGTAGTTCGCCTGACCCGCATACTCAAAATAGTAGACCGTTATGCGGCCATGATCAGCCCGCGGATGTCGCGTGCGGGCCGCACGGCCACAGAGTCTGCCCGCGCGCTGATAGCCAATGCATCGGCCAAAACCGACGAAATAGGCCACGCCCTGGTGCGCGCCGTGGGCCTGTGCCCGCCTGGCACCTATGTGCGCATGGACAACGATGAAACGGCTGTGGTGCTGCGCCGCAGTGCCCAGCACAACCACCCCTATGTAGCCATCATCGCCAACCCGGCCGGTGAGATGGTGCACAGCCCCCGCTTGCACAACACGGCGACCAACAAGGGCTCCAAAATCAAGACGGCGCTACCTGCATCCGCGGTGCGGGCACGTCTAAACCACTTCCAGATGCTGCGCCTAGGCGCCTTCGCCGCGCAACAGTCCTAGCCCTTCTTCTTACTGCCCAGCTTGGATTCGGTGCCCTTGATCAGGCGCGAGATGTTTTCAGCATGGCGCCAGACCAGTAGTGCAGACATGACCACGGTCGACAACGCAATGCTCTTATCCATGGGCCAGACCACCCCACCCCCAAAGACGTAATACACCGGCGCAAACACTGCCGCCACCAGGGATGCCAGGGACGAGTAGCGGAAAAAGTAGGCAACGATGAGCCAGGTGGCGCCGGTGGCCAGGCCCAGTATCCAGCTGGTGGCCAGCAGCACGCCCAAGGCGGTTGCTACACCCTTGCCGCCCACAAACCGGAAGAACACCGGGAACAGATGGCCCAGAAATGCTGCCAGGCCCACCATGGCCACCGTGCCGTCGCCCAGTCCGTAGGGCTGGCCAAACCACTTCACCAGCATCACGGGCAACCAGCCCTTGAACGCATCCAGCAACAGGGTAACGATGGCTGCAGCCTTGGAGCCAGAGCGCAGCACATTGGTAGCTCCGGGGTTTTTGCTGCCATAGGTGCGCGGGTCGTTCAGGCCCATGCTGCGGCTCACGATGACGGCAAACGACAAAGAGCCCACCAGATAAGCGGCAATAACGGCAAACAAGGGATACAAAGCGCGAAGGGAATCCAAAACCAGTTCTCCTGAATATGACGGTCGGGGCTGTCAGTCAGCCAGTGCGCACTGTACCTGCTTTGCCGCCAGCAACTGCACACAAACGCTAGGCGAAATCCCTACCAGGTAGCCCCGCCGCCCCCCGTTGATCAGGATTTTTGGCAGGGCCAGGATGCTCTCTTCGATGTACACCGGCATGTCGCGGCGCGTACCAAAGGGGGACGTGCCGCCCACCAGATAACCGCTGTGCCGGTTGGCCACCTCCGGGGCACAGGGCTCCACCGATTTGGCACCGATTTGCCGGGCCAGGTTTTTGGTGGACACCTTGCGGTTGCCATGCATCAGCACCAGTAGCGGCTTGGCATCCTGGTCCTGCATGACCAGGGTTTTGACGACGGCAAAGGGGTCAAAACCCAGCACCTGCGCGCTGTGCTGAGCGCCGCCGTGCTCCAGGTATTCGTAGGGGTGCTCGGTGAAGGTAATCTTGTGCGCCTTGAGCATCTGGGTGGCGGGCGTTTCGGAAACATGATCTTTTTTGGCCATGGCAGTATTTTCCCTGTAATGAATCGACGTTTGCCACGACCAACGCCCATGAACATCCTGATTCCCAGCCTTATCGCCTTGCTTGCCTGCTGCACTCCAGCCCTGGCACCTGCACAAACTGCACCGCCCCCGCTGAACCTGAGCGCCACGGGCAGCAACGGTGAGAAGTTCAATGCAGACCGCATCCGCGGCAAGGTGGCCATCGTCTTCTACTGGTCCACGTCCTGCGCGGTTTGCCGGGACAGCCTGCCCGAGTTGCGCACCAACCTGAACGGCTGGCGCGACAAGCCCTTTGCGCTGGTTACCGTCAACGTAGACAAGAAAGCCGAGGACTGGCTGGCCTATGAACGCATCCAGGGCAAAACCCTGATGCCATCCAAAGGACTGATCTCTGTACGCCAGGACAACGGGCAAGCCCCGCCAGCCAAACTACCGCTGACCTTGCTGGTGGATGCCAAGGGCAAAGTGATTGCCCGGTACGAAGGGCGCCTGGCGCCCGAGGCATGGGACGGCGTGGCCGAGGTGATGCCCTGAACACCCCTGCACCTCCCGCGCGTCAAGGTTGACGTGTCAGCGCTTTGGTGGCCAGCCACTGGCCCTTCACTTCTACCAGGCGGTACTCCTCGACCGTCTCAAAACGGTAGGGCTTGCCACTTTGCGTGCCCTGCTCCAGGACCAAAGATGTAACGGACACGGTCTCACAGGGGTCGACCGCCTGCACCATACCGGCAACCGACAGGCGGCGCTGGCTGTAGTCACTGAGGTTTTTTAGCGCGGCCACTGCGCCGGCAGCAAACTCGTCCCGACCCAAACTGACGGTCCTGGTGCCACCCGATCCGTCGGCAACCACCGCACGAATCTCCACATCTGCGGCAAACAGTGCCAAAACGCCTGGCGCGTTCCTGCGGGCCATGGCGCCATCCAGTTGGGCCAACCAGGTTTGGGCTACAGCCTGCGCATTGCAGCGGCCGTCGGTCAATCTGGCTGGCACGGGCTGCGCCGGTGCTGCCACCAGGGGTCCAGCGGCTGGCTGAGCGCCTACCCCCGCAGCGGTGGCGACGGAAACCGCTTCGCTTGCCACTGCCGGTGAAAGCTGGTCCAGCTCGCCGTCAAACTGACCGGGCACAAAAAACTCCGGCACCTTGTCCAGCACCACGGGTAACAGCAGTGTGATGAGCGCCCGTGTTTTGGCAACGGGCGGCGCACGTACAAAGCCCACCTGACCCGGTGCGATATCCACACTGCCGTCTGGCGTCTCCAGATAGGTCTGGCCGGAAGTCACCTTGTCGTAGGTGCCTGCCCTTTGTGACCAGGCCTGCGCCAAGGGGTCGGTCAAAAAATAGGTCTCGTGGTCTGTACCCCGCACGCCGATGGTGGCAGACGGCGTGCGCACTCGGTAGCCTTTGGGGTTGAGCTTGGCAACCCATCCGGTGATAAAGCGCAGACCGCCTTGCACCAAGTGCACGGAGAGTCGGTCGGTAGCGCTTTTGTCTGCAGCAAAATCTTCGACCCGAAACTGGGCACCCGGGCGCACCGCCAGGTAGCCACCGTCTTCCATACGCAAGACGGCCTCACCATTGGCCGCGGCTTGTAGCTGCTCCCCCACATAAACGGTGTCGCCCGCGCGGAGCCCACGGGTCAGGGTCGGCTCCACCGCCGTAGCGCTCACGCTGCCGGTGATGCGCCACACCTGCGCAAAACTTTTGCTGGCGTCGGCCGCTTGGGCATGGCAGGCCAAGAGTGACTGGGCCACAATCCAAAGCAATACATGGATGCGATGTGTCAATGTCACGAAGGTAATCCTCTACTGTTGTGCGGCAGAATTGGCATCAACCATCACTGCGCTGTCGTATTCGACAATCTTTCCACCCGAACGAACCATTCTGTCGTTGCGGATCACGCGCATGGCACTGGGGTCAATCCAATACGTCATGTCCACAAAAACGACATACCGGGGATACTGGATATACCCCGTTTGCCGCACCTTGTAGGACTTGACCATGCGTCCCAGTGCTGCGATTTCTTCCAATGCCACAACCTTGAGATCGGAGAAATTTTCTCCACGCCGGCCGTCGGGCCACTCGCTGGTGCCGGCCATGCGCCAGGTCTTGCCCAGGGCAATGTCTGCCGGAGCCAGCGACAAGGCGGGGTCCATCTTCATGCCACTGCGATTTTTCTTGACCCCGCCCATCTGATCCGTCAGGACATCGCCGCCATTCATCTCCACTCTGTCGTCGTCGGCGTAGGTGACCTTCTGTGTATAACGGCGACGCTCCTTGGTGAATCCATCGGTTATTTCCCAGACCATTTCATCCCCCAACTGGAACCGGCGGCTTCCGCTGGGCAACTGCTTCACACCATGCTTGTCCGCGGACACCGTTAGCTGGGCCTTTTGCAGTTGGTCCAGCTTGAACTGTGCCTGTTCGCTCAAAAACCCCTTCGGGTACTTCTGCAAGTAGTCAAAAAAGTCGGTCACATTTTTGGAATCGCTGATGCGGGCCCAGTCCTGCTTCTCCACAGAAAAAGCACGGACGAGTTCGGCTTCGCTGGGCTTGGCCGGTTGCACTATCCTGCCGTCGTTGAAGTAAAAATCTTCCTCCAGACTGGTGCTTTCCCATGGGATTTGCCGGCCCTTGCTTTGCTGTCGCACACTGAGGCGCACACGCTTGAAAACGTCTTCAATCCGCGCAACCGGTTTGGTCAGCTCCTGCAGCAGATACCGGGTATAGAGCCCGTTGCCACCGGTTGCATCACCGTCATCCGCCACATTGCCGGGTGCCGTCGCATAGGCCAAAAAAGTGCCCGCCGGCGCATCCATGGGGGCCAGCCCCTTGTTCACCACTGCATCCGTAAACGGGTTGTCCCGGCAGGCGTCCAGCACCACAATGTTCATGCGGTTGCCTGCGAACTTGAACGCGTCTATTACCGCACCCACATCCACACTCTGCGCAGCAACCTCGGAAGCCTTGGTCGGCTTGGCATCCACGGGAACCATGTAGTTGCGCCAGTCCATCTGCAGACCGTGCCCCGCGTAATACAGCATGCCAATGCCGTTTTTGTCCTTCAGCGCATCACGCATGCTGGAAACGGCGGCCTCCATCTGGTGCTTGGGGGCGTCCCGCAACTCGACCACCGAAAAGCCCAGGCTGCGTAGCGACGCTCCCATGGCCTTTGCGTCGTTAGCGGGGTTCACCAGGGAGTTGCCGGGGTATTGCGAGTTGCCAATAACCAGTGCCATGCGCAGATCAACGGGCGCCTGCGCCGCGGCAGCCACCGTCAGCAAGCCACCAAAGAGCATCGGCAGACGGCAAATCCTGAAGAACGCAATGACCGGTTTCATCTGTACCGCCGCCCTGAAAAAGTGTATGTATGGCCGCAATTTAACAGCAAGTCTCTCGAAGCCCCCCACAAAAAGGCATGCCATACTGGCGCACATGTGGTCACAACCTATGCCTACACCCGCCTGTCACCTACAGCGCAGCGCGCGCCCACCCAAGCCAATTCCCAAACTCCTGCGGTTGGCATTTGCCGTTGCAGCCTTGTGCAGTTTTTCGGCATCGGCAGTGGCACCGCTCGACATACGCGTGGCTTTGGTCATCGGCAATTCCGCCTACGCGGGCGCTGCCGCGCTGGACAACCCGGCAAACGATGCAACGGCGATGGCCGCTGCGCTGAAGCGGCTGGGTTTTTCCGTGATCCAGATCAACAACGGTTCACGCACCCAGATGCTGGAAGCCATCCAATCCATGGGTGACGGCCTGCGCGCCAAGTCCGGCGTTGGCGTGCTGTACTACGCAGGTCATGGTCTGCAGATGGACTGGCGTAACTACATGGTTCCGGTGAACGCCACATTAGCCAACGCCTCCGAGGTTCCAAGCCAAGCCGTGGACCTGGACGTTGTGTTGCAGACCTTCAAGACCGCCGGAAGCCGCATGAATATTGTGATTTTGGACGCCTGCAGGGACAACCCGTTCTCTGCCACCACAGGCGCAAAAGGTCTGGCCCAGATGGATGCACCACCCGGCACATTCCTGGCCTACGCCACCGCACCGGGCAATGTGGCGGAAGATGGCGCCATGGGCACCAACGGCCTGTACACCGGATTCCTGCTGCGGGAGCTAACCCGTCCGGCCTCCAAGATAGAAGATGTATTCAAGCGCGTTCGGCTGCAGGTTCGGCAAAGCAGCAAAGGCCGGCAGGTGCCGTGGGAGAGCACCAGCCTGGAAGAGGATTTCGTTTTCAACGACGGTGTCAAACACACCTTTAGGTCAGAAGACCTGGAGCAGCTGCGCAAGCCGCAACCAACGCGCGCTGAGGCAGTAGCGCTGGCCCCCCAAGGTTTGGATCAGGCCGATAGTGGACGAAAATTAGACTATGAGCGTGCCATGGAAGAAGCCAAGGCCATTGCCAAGCTTTCCAAGCAAGATGCAGCTGAACAGGCTTTCAAACGTGAAAAGGCGGACTGGGACCGCATAGCCAACAGCCGCAATCCGGACGATTTTTATGACTACCTGCTGCGCTATCCGAGCGGCAGTATCAGCGAACTGGCCAGCGCCGCGCTGGAACGACTGGAACACGCGCGCATCACCCATGTTGCCGACAAAGATGGCATGGTCCAGGTGTCCGGACGCGACAGGTTCCGCATGGGCGACAAGCACTACTTCACCGTGCGGGACGAACTGACTAAAACCAACCGCTTTGGATTGATGCAAGTCACCAAGGTCAACGAAGACACGGTCGAAGTCAACCATGGCCAAGACCTTTATACGCGGGAAGGCGCGGGCATTCGAAACCGCTACATTTCGCGGATGGACCCACCCCGTCTGGAATTGCCGGCAAGTGAGTACACCGTCGGCAAACGCTGGAACTACCGTTTACACCAGACCGCAGCTTCGGGCCAAACTTCCGGAATCCCCCAGGTGGTGCATGGCACAGCCCGCGTCGCGGCACTGGAAGAAGTGTCCGTTCCCGCAGGCAATTTCAAAGCCTACCGCGTGGAACTGGAAGAGTTCTCACATGAGGGAACCTTTGTCAAATTGACGCGCTGGATGTTGCCCAGCTGGGGCTTCCCCATCAAAATGAAACGCGAGGTGCGACGCCGCTGGGGCGGGCCCGAACTGGAAACCATGGAGATGACCTTCAAGGAGCGGGTTGGTGGCTGACGGTGCAGCAGCGAAAAACTACACTTTTTATAGCTATAACTTCATATTCCACGGGGGCTAGCGGCATATTTCACAAGGAAGAATCCCGCTGGAAGCCCTTCCAGTAGGCCAGCGCCACCCGATACGTATTGAGCTGCACCGCCACTGTCTCGTCAATACGCACCCCATACCCGCCCGCCATCAACACCACCACCGGCAGATTGCGTGCACCGCACCAGTCAAACACCCGCTGGTCCCGCGCCTGCATGCCGGCCATACTCAGCTTGAGGCGGCCCAGGCGGTCGCCCTCGTACGGGTCGGCCCCTGCCAGGTACATCACCAGACCAGGCGCAAATCGTCTGTCCAGCTCAGCCAGCGCACCATCCAGTGCGGCCAGGTAGTCCGCATCTGCACAGCCATCAGGCAGTGGCACATCCAGATCGCTAGCCTCTTTGCGGAACGGAAAATTCTTGTCGCCGTGTAGGGATAGCGTGAACACGCTGTCGTCGCCTTGGAAGATGTGTGCCGTCCCATTGCCCTGGTGCACATCCAGATCAATGACCGCCACACGCAGGGGTTCCGCACCACGTGGCTGGCGCCTGCCCCACTCTGCCTGCACCACCCGGCTGGCCACCGCCACGTCGTTGAAGACACAAAACCCACCGCCCTTGTCGGCGTAGGCGTGGTGCGTGCCGCCCGCCAGGTTGGCCGACACACCCTGCACCAGCGCCACACGCGCGGCGGCGATGGTGGCACCTACCGAGCGTCGGGCCCGTTCAGCCATGGCCTCGCTCCAGGGGAAGCCAATCTCACGCAACACCGCCGGGCTGGCCGTGCCCTGGGCGATGGCCTCTACATAACCAGGGCTGTGGGCATAGGCCAACTCGCCGTCACTGGCGCGAGGAGCCTCCAAACACTGTACGGCCGGCAGGTGAACAGCCAATTGCTCGCGCAGCATCCGGTACTTGGCCATGGGGAAACGGTGGCCCTCGGGCAGGGGCAAAACGAACTGGTCACTGTAAAAAGCTTGCATGGGGGTATTCTGGCGCTTGACAGGCCCACCCCATGCTGCGAGAGTTTGCCCACACGTTGGAGAGACACATGAAAGTGCCCCCGCGGCTGCTTGCCGCCTGCCTAATGGCTCTGGCTGTAGCCAGCAATGCCATGACCATCACCGCGGCTGGAGACCCCTACCCGCCTTATGGAGACCCCAAGATACCCGATGGAGGTCTGGGCATGGAGATTATCCGCGCTGCCTACAAAACCCAGGGGCATGAAGTGACCATGGAGTACGTGCCGTGGGCGCGGGCCGAGGCGGGTGTCAAAAACGGCTCCTACGACATCGTGCCTTTTACCTGGCGCACCGAAGCACGGGCCAAGGTATTGCTGTTCAGCTCCGCGTTTGCAGTGGGCAATGTGCGCTTTATCAAACGCAAGGGTGATCCGTTTGAATTCAACGGTCTGGAGAGCCTGAACGGAAAGCGTATAGGTACCGTTTTGGGATATGGGTACGGCGACGCGTTTATGCAGTCAACCGCCTTTGTCCGCGAGAACGGCAAAGACCTCACAACCAATATCAAAAAACTGCTACGCAACCGGATAGATCTGACGCTGGAGGACGAAATCGTGGCACGTGCCGCCATCAGCGCGGAAGACCCGTTGGCCCTGGAGCAGATTGAATTTGTCAGAACGCCGCTGTCGGTCAATCCCTTGTACGTCACCGCCGGGCTGCAAAACCCCAAAGCACAGGAGATCATTGGTGCATTCAATAAGGGGCTGGAGGTCATCAAGGCCAATGGCACCTATGACAGGATTTTCAGAAAATACGGAGTGGAAAGGGCTGTGCGGTGACCACGGTCCGACAGCTTGGCAGAATATTGACCCTTCTGCTCGCGTTAATGGCGGCTGGGCAGCCGGTGCAATCAGGTGAACTGGTGCGTGTAGGTGGTTATCCATTCCTGCCTTTTGTAGACCCGTCAGGTGGACTGACCAGCGATTTGTTGGTAGCAATGAATGCGATTCAAAAAGACTACACCTTCCAGCTGGTAAACACATCCTCCAAACGCCGTTACCGCGACATGGCCGATGGGTCTTTCAGCATGGTGTTGTTTGAGAATATCAAGTGGGGATGGGACCCCGCCTTGGTGCAGGCCAGCAAGGTATTCTTGCAAGGCGACGGAGAAGTGTATGTAGCCCTTAGCCAGCAGGGCCGCGGCCAGGAATACTTCAAGACACTACAAGGTAAACACATTCTGGGTGTCAGCGGCTACCACTATGGATTCGCCAACTTTACCGCGGACCCGGAGCGCCTCGCGCAGCAGTTCAACATCAGCTTCAGCCCAGACAATGCGGTGAGCCTGCGCAATCTGCTCGCGGGGCGGGGCGACGTAGCAGTGATCACCAAGTCGTATCTCAAGAGTTACCTGCTGAAGGACCCTCAGGCAGTGTCCCGCCTCTTGGTCTCTGAGCGATTCGACCAAACCTACGCACACTCTGCGGTGGTTAAACGGGGTAGCAAACCCAGTCCACAAGAACTCGACGCGATATTTGACCGAATGGAGTCGGCTGGTGTGCTCAAACAACTCTGGGCCAAGTATGGTCTGGACAATTAGTTGGGGGCTGAACCCGTTTACGATACCCAAATGCCCGTACTGCACAAGAACCGTCAACTACTTGCCGTATGCGCATTGGCTGGTCTGCTAGCAGCACCCGGTTGGGCACAAACCAGATCGATCACCTGTTACAGCGATGTGTTTGCGCCTTATGTCACGCTGGACGGTGGCGAGATTCGGGGAATTGACGTGGATGCCATTGCTGAGGCGGGCCGCAGGGTCGGAATCAAGGTGAGCTTTCAACTGCTGCCCTGGGTCCGGCTGGAGCGCGACATCGCCATGGGCACCGCAAGTGAGGTTGAATGTGCATTCGCCTACACCGTGACGGACATACGCAAAACTTACATGGACTTCACCACGGTACCGGTCAAATTGACCGAGTTGAATATCTTTGCCCGTAGAGGCAGCTTCCAGTCGTTCAATGGGATTGACGACCTCAAAGGCAAGACCGTTGGTATTCGCCGGGGCTTCAAATTGCCTGCCGCCATGCAGACCATGGTTGAGCAGGGCTACATCAAGCTGGAAGAGGTCAACACTGATAAGCAAAATTTCGAGAAACTCGCCCGTGAACGGATACAGGCAGTTCTGTCCAACCGGGAGGTCGGATTTGAGGCCCTGGACCTCTTGGGCAATCACGAAATTGTGGCCCTGTCCCCATCCGTGCAGATAACACCAACCTACCTGGTATTCAACAAGGCAAAGGGACATGCAGACTTGGTCCCGCTGTTTGACAAAGGTTTCAGGGCCATCATTGCAGACGGCACCTACCGCAAAATCCGGGCCCGCTACTTGTAGGGCGCCACCACTTGTCATAGTCTGCCTTAAATCGGCTAACCTCGCCCATTCACACAGGGAGCAAATGTGGGCAATACCGTTACAAAAATTTGCGCGGCGCTGGTGGCGACTGCAGCATTCCAGGCGCAGGCCATTCAGATCATTAACCTGTCACCACAGGGCGAGGTGGCGCGGGTACGCCAGGTGGTGGCCAAGTTTGACGAGAGTGCTGTCAATTTTGGCGACCCCAAGGCCGAGGCGCCGTTAACGCTAAGTTGTAGCGATGCCCAGGTCACCAAGGGATCAGGCCGCTGGGTGACCGACCGCAGTTGGGCCTATGAGTTTGAGAACGACCTGCCACCGGGTGTGACCTGCAACCTGCAAGTGCGCAGCGGCTTCAAGTCTGCCAAGGGCGCAGAATTGTCTGGCCCCACCAGTTTCAAGTTCAATACCGGTGGACCCTTTGTACAAAGCACCCAGCCCTACAGCGGCAACCGCATTGACGAAGAGCAGTTTTTCACGCTGCGGCTCAATGGCCCCGCCACATTGGCCAGCGTGCAGGCCAATGTGTGGTGCTCGGTGGAGGGCCTGGGCGAACGCGTGGCCATACGCCTGATCGATGGCAAGGACCGTGCTGCCCTGCTCAAATCACAAGGGCTGGAGGCTGCAGCCGCCAAAGACCCCTTGAGCTTCATCACCATGGCCTGCAACCGCACACTCACACCATCGGCCAAAGTGCAAATCGTGTTCGGCCAGGGGGTCAGCACACCGGCCAGCGGCAGCAACGCCAATGGTGTAGCCAACTCAGTAGAGAAGCGTTTCAACTTCCAGGTGCGCGAGCCCTTTGCCGCCACCTTCAGCTGCGAGCGGGAGAATGCGCAAAGCGCCTGCCTGCCCATACGCCCCATGCGGCTCAGTTTCAATGCTCCGGTGTCGGCAAAACTGCTGGCCGCCATACGCCTGAAGTCGGACAAGGATTCCCTCAAGCCCACGCCAGACGCCAACAGCGGCGGGTCTGAGGACGAAGACACTGTGCAAAACAGCATAAGCTTCAACACCATTTTCCCTGAGCAAACCGCGTTCACCGTGGAACTGCCAAAGGGCTTCAAAGACGCTTCGGGCCGCGCACTGCGCAACGCAGACAGCTTTCCGCTCAAGGTAGCCACCGGTGCCATGCCACCCCTGGCCAAGTTTGCCGCCGCGCCCTTTGGCATCGTCGAACGTTTTGCCGAACCTGATGGCGTGGCCATGTTGCCCGTTACGCTGCGCAATGTAGAAGCGGCCCTGGCAACGCAGGGGCTCAAAGTCGAACAGGGCAAGGTCAGCACTGTCACGCCAGCTACGGATGCCGAGATCATACAGTGGTTTTTGAAGGTGCAGCGCTACGACAACTTCACGGTGTCGCGCAAGCTTGCGGCCCGGGACGTTAAGGGACCACTGCCCCAGCCAGTGGATGCATATGACAGCAACGTAGTGCAGTCGCGCATGGTCTCGTTGCTGGGCGGCCAGCCGAATGTGAAGACGCTGGACCTACCCAAACCTGCCAGCAACGACCCACGGCCGTTTGAGGTGGTAGGCATTCCGCTCGCCCCAGGTTTCCATGTGGTCGAAATCAGCTCGCAAAAGTTGGGCAGCTCGCTGCTGGATGAACGCCACGGTAGCGGCCGAACCATGGTGGTCCGCACTTCAGCCCTGGTGACCAACCTGGGCGTGCACTTCAAGCTGGGCCGTGAGAACGCGCTGGCCTGGGTGACCACGCTGGACAAAGGCACACCCGTGGCCAATGCCCAGGTGCGTGTGTCCGACTGCAGGGGCAATGAGGTGGGCAGTGCCAAGACCAATGCGCAGGGCATTGCCAACCTGAGCGGTATTTCGCCAGAGCCACCCAACTGCAATGGAGACGGCAGCTATACCAACGCCTACTTTGTCAGCGCACGTGCCCAGCAACCGGCTGGTGACGGCAAGGGCGTGGTGGACGATATGGCCTTCACCTGGAGCGACTGGAACCGCGGCATAGAGCCCTGGCGCTTCAACCTGCCCACCAGCCGCGAGGCGCGGCCCGACGAACGGGCCCACACCATCTTCGACCGCACACTGTTGCGCGCCGGCGAGACCGTGTCCATGAAGCACATCTTGCGCAGCGAAACCAGTCAGGGCTTTGGTCTGACGAAAACGCAGCCCGCCGTGCTGGTCATTACCCATGTGGGCAGTGGCCAGCAGTACACGCAAGACCTGGTGTGGCGCAAGACGGCCACGGGCGGTCAAAGTGCTGAGAACACATTCGCCATTCCCCCTGCTGCCAAGTTGGGGGTGTACCAGGTGGAGCTGCAGTCTGCCAACAACGGCGAACGCAACTTCACCACGAGCTCGTTCCGGGTCGAAGAGTTCCGTCTGCCGGTGCTTGAAGGCCGTATCACGCCCACTGAAAAGAAAGCCCTGGTCAATGTGAAGACCGTGCCCGTGGATGTGCAGATCAACTATGTGTCTGGCGGCGGTGCCAATAACCTGCCGGTGCGGGTATCGGCCCTGGTGCGTGGCAAGTACCTGAACTATGCAGACTTTTCAGAATTCAACTTCCAGGCGCCACGCGGTACCCGCGACAACCGCCCCGAAGGTGAAGAAGAACCCGACGCCACAGCCGATGCCAGGGTGATCGCCGACAAGCTTCCGCTGACGCTGGACAAGAATGGCGCCGGCAAAGTGACTGTCGACAAGGTGCCCACCAGCCGCCAGCCACAAGACCTGTTGCTGGAGGCCACCTACTCCGACCCCAACGGCGAGGTGCAAACCATTCGCAGCACACAAACCCTGTGGCCTGCGGGGGTGGTGGCCGGCATCAAGACCGAGGGCTGGGTGTCGAGCAGCCAGCGCATCAAGTTCCAGGCATTGGCATTGGACCTGTCTGGCAAGCCACAAGCCGACGTGGCCATGGAGGTCAAAGCCACGGCCCGTATCGTCACCACTACACGCAAACGCATGGTGGGAGGGTTCTACACCTATGACAACAAGACCAGCGTGAAGGAACTGGGCACGGTCTGCACCGGCAAGAGCGATTCACGTGGCCTGCTGCTGTGTGAAACCGCGCTCAATGAAGCAGGTGAGGTAGAACTGGTTGTTACCGCCAAGGACAGCGCGGGCAACAGCATACAGGCCGCATCCTCGGTCTATGTCACCAAGCAGGGCGAGCTGTGGTTCGGCGGGGAGAACCATGACCGCATCGACCTGCTGCCCGAGAAGAAGAGCTATCAGCCGGGCGAGACCGCCAAGTTCCAGGTGCGCATGCCCTTCCGCTTTGCGACCGCGCTGGTCGCCGTGGAGCGCGAAGGCATTGTGCAGACCGAAGTGGTGCAACTCAACGGCCAAGACCCGACCATTAGTCTGAAGATCAAGGACGGCTGGGGACCCAACGTGTACGTGAGTGTGCTCGCCCTGCGCGGCCGCCTGCGCGAAGTGCCGTGGTATTCGTTCTTCACCTGGGGCTACAAGGCACCGCGTGAATGGTGGACGTCCTTCTGGTACGAGGGCCGTGAATACGTGGCCCCCACTGCATTGGTGGATTTGAGCAAGCCCGCCTTCCGATTGGGGGTGGCCGAAATCCGCGTGGGTACAAAAGCCCACCAGTTGGATGTGAGTGTGAAGGCCGACAAGGAGAGCTACGCGGTGCGCAGCCAGGCCAAGGTCACGATAAGCGTCAAGTTACCCAATGGCCAACCCGCAGCGAATGCTGAAGTAGCACTGGCAGCCGTAGACCAGGCCCTGCTGGAGCTGATGCCCAACAGCAGCTGGAACCTGCTGGACGCCATGTTGCAACGCCGATCCTGGGGCGTGGAAACATCCACCGCACAAATGGAAATCATTGGCCGCAGGCACTATGGCCGCAAGGCCGTACCCGCCGGTGGTGGCGGTGGCAAGAGTGGCGCACGTGAGCTACTGGAGACCCTGTTGCTGTGGAACCCCAGCGTGAAGCTGGATGCCAATGGCCAGGCGGTAGTCAACGTGCCACTGAACGACGCATTGACCACCTTCAAGATCGTTGCCGTGGCCGATGCATCGACCGGCTTGTTTGGCACGGGCACCACCAGCATCCGTGCCACCCAAGACCTGCAGATCATCAGCGGCTTGCCACCCCTGGTGCGTGAGGACGACCAGTTCCGTGCCCAGATCACACTGCGAAATACCACCAAACAGGCGATGAAGGTCGAAGTGACCCCGCGCGCCACGCTGCTGGAGCTGCCCATGCAAACGGTGGAGATTCCCGCCGGAGACGCGCGTGAACTGGCGTGGATGGTGACCGCCCCCGCCCAACTGGCCCAAATCCGCTCCGAGGCCATCTTGTGGGAGATAGAAGCCAAAGACACGGTCAGCGGTGCACGCGATGCACTGAAGGCGCGCCAGCGCATCATCCCCGCCGTGCCACTGACAGTACAACAGGCCACACTGGTGCAGCTGGATGGTCCCTTCACGCTGGACGTAAACGCCCCAGCTGATGCGATACCGGGACGCGGGGGGCTGAAAATGTCGTTGCAACCCAAGCTGGCCGAAGGACTGCCGGGCGTGCGCGACTGGTTTGCGCGTTACCCTTTTATTTGCCTGGAGCAAAAGACCAGCAAGAGTGTCGGCCTGCGGGATGGCAAGTTATGGGAAACCGTAGCCGCACAAATCCCCAGTTATCTGGACAGCGATGGCCTGGCCAACTACTTCCCGCCACGCGATGGGGATGGCAACCGCGGCAGCGACACACTGACAGCGTACCTTCTGGCCTCCACGCACGAGGCGGCGAGCATCAACCCTGCCTTTGCGCTGAGCGACACCGTACGCGCCCCGATGGAGCGTGGTCTGATTGCGTTTGTGGAGGGTCGCATCCAACGCGACTTCTGGAGTCCGCGCAAAGACCTGGACATACGCAAGCTGGCCGCGCTGGAAGCGCTGTCGCGCTACGGCAAGGCACAGGGCCGTATGGTGGGTTCCATCACCATCGCGCCCAATCAGTGGCCCACCCATGCGGTGATTGACTGGCTCAATATCCTAAAACGTGTGCAGGATGTACCTGATCGCGACAAACGCATCGCCGAGGCCAACCAGATCCTGCGCGGCCGCATCAGCTACCAGGGCACCAAGATGATCTTCAGCACCGAGAAGGACGACTACTGGTGGTGGCTGATGCAAAACGGCGACGTCAATACCGCGCGCCTGATGCTCAGCGTGATGGATGACCCGGCCTGGAAAGACGACATGGGTCGCCTGGCCAACGGCTTTATCGGTCGCCAGCAAGCCGGCGCATGGCACACCACCACGGCCAACCTGTGGGGCGGGCTGGCACTAGAGAAGTTCTCCGCCAAGTTTGAGGCCGTCACCGTGGCGGGTTCCACCAAGGCCGCCATGAGCACGGGCACTGGCAGCGTGGAGTGGAGCAAAGTGGAGCGCATCAAGACAACGGATGCGTCGGGCGCAGCGCACCAGACAACCTGGTTTGGCGCGCCTGCATCACCCGGCAACCTGCGCAACAACAGCATGTTCCTGCCCTGGAGCAAGACACTGCCCAAGGACACCCTGAGCGTGACGCACCAGGGCCCCGGCAAGCCCTGGCTGACACTGCAGTCGGTAGCCGCGGTACAACTCAAGGAGCCCTTCAATGCGGGCTACCAGATCAAGAAAACCATCACGCCGGTGGAGCAGGCCAACAAAGCTTTGCCTGCCGGCAGCTACACACGGGGTGATGTGCTGCGCATCACGCTGGAGGTGAACGCCAGCGCCGACATGACCTGGGCCGTCATCACCGACCCCGTGCCCGGTGGCGCGACGATTCTGGGCAGCGGCCTGGGCCGCGACAGCGAGATTGCGACACAAGGGGAGAAGAAGGACGGCGATGGCTGGTTAGCGTTTGAAGAGCGCAGTTTTGAATCCTTCCGCAGCTACTACCAGTTCTTGCCCAAGGGAGTCGTGAAGATGGAATACACCATACGCCTGAACAATGTGGGCGAGTTCTCGCTGCCACCGTCGCGGGTGGAGGCCATGTATGCGCCAGAGATGTTTGGCGAGTCGCCGAATGCGCGGGTGCGGGTGGAGGCTGCAAAGTAAACGATGAGTTCACTACTATTTTGATAGCTAATCCACCATATTTCACGGGGGCTACAGCCCAATTTTCCGTAAAGGAACCCTGGCAGAATAGCCAACCCGAACAGTGGATTCACCCAGGCTTCAAGACCAATGCCCGAACCTGAATATCCTTTGCCGCAATCCCACACGCCCAAACCTGGACGGCGACGCTGGGCACGCTGGTTGCTGCCGCTTGTGATCTGGATGGGGTTGATGGCCGCTTATGGCGAATGGGCCTTTCGGCGCGCCGTCACCGCCCAGGTGGCCGGCATGCACCGTAACCTGGATGTGCTGTTACCCGCGCTGGAGAGCGCCATCACCCGGTACCAGGATTTTCCATATGCCGTGGCACGGGACCGGTTGGCTTGGGATTTTTTGGCAGACGCGCAGAATGTGCATTTGCAGGACAAGTTTGACCCCTACCTGCAAGACGTTAACCGTCGCCTGGGAACCGAGTTGCTGGTGCTGCTGGATGTCAAAGGTGAGGTGGTCGCTTCCAGCAACTGGCAATCCCGCCTGAACCAGGCCCCCGAGAATTATTCGGATCGCCCGGAGTTCAAACAGGCCCGCGCCGGGAGGCTTGGCCTGAGCTACGCCGTCGATGCGCGCACGGGCTTGGCTGGCCTTCACATCGCACAACCGGTACAAAACGGAGACACCGTTATTGGCGTGATGGTTCTGACCGTGCGCCTGGATGCCGTTCAAAGCGCCTGGCGCCAGCGCGGCAGCCCGGTTGTGCTGGCGGACGACCTTGGCGTCGTTTTCCTCAGCTCGGAGCCGGACTGGTTGTACACCACCACCGAGCCCTTGGGGGCTGACGTGGTCCAACAGCTGAACGCCTCGCGGCAGTATGGCAAGAGTCGGACCTTTGCACCCATACCGTGGCGGGTAAAGCGCGACAAGGCCGACGGCCACTACGAGGTGTCCACCACCATCCAGGGCGTTGAGCGGGACTTTCTAGCGCTGGATACCCGGCTGGGTCAATGGCCATGGACACTGATCCAGATTTCGGATGTGGCCACTACCAAAGGCGAGCGCTGGAGCGCCATCACATCGGCCACGCTAGCCAGCGGATTTGTGCTGTTTGCCGCCATGTACCTGCGCCAACGGGAGAAGCGCTTTCGGGAATTGCGCAGTGCCCGCGAGCAACTGGAGCAGCGGGTGCGCGAACGCACCAAAGACCTGGAGGAGGAAGTCAGCTTCCGCAAGGCCATGGAAGACTCGCTGCTGGTGGGCGTGCGGGCGCGCGACCTGGAAGGCCATGTGATCTATGTCAACCCTGCCATTTGCGAGATGACCGGCTACCGCGCTGACGAATTGCTGGGGCGCCTGCCACCCTACCCCTACTGGCACCCGGACGAAACAGAAAAACACTGGGCTGACAACCGTGCCGACCTGAGTGGTCGGGCAGGCTTGACCGGCTACGAGTCGCGCTTTCGCCACCGGGACGGCCACGATGTATTCACGATGATCTACACCACGCCGTTGATAGACGCTGCGGGCACACACAAAGGCTGGATGAGTTCGGTCGTCGATATCACTGCACAAAAACGCGCCGAAGAGCAGCAACGCCAGCATGTCGAACAAATGCAGCGCGCCGGACGCCTGGCCAGCCTGGGCGAAATGGCGTCGACCCTGGCGCACGAGATCAACCAGCCGCTGATGGCCATGGCCAGCTTTGCAAGCGCGGCGCGCGTTTATTCGGAACAGAATAAGCCAATCCAGTTGGTGGAAAGCTTGGACTCCATCAAGGCGCAGGCTCTGCGGGCTCGCACCATCATTGACCGCATCCGGCTGGCTGCCAAACAACAGACACCGGGCTTTCAACCCTGTGATCTGCATGCGGTAGTCACCAATGTGCTGGCACTCATGCGCTTTGACCTGCGCCAGCGCAAAGCCCGCGTGCTGGTGCACTATGCCGACCCCCTGCCGCACGTGCATGCAGATCGAGTAATGCTTGAACAAGTCGTCATGAACCTGATAGTCAACGGCCTGCAGGCCATGCAGGCAACACCAGTGGCCAAGCGCGTAGTTGACATTCGGGTGGGGGCAGATGCCACACTGGTCTGGATCCGTGTTGCGGATAACGGCACGGGCATCGCGCCGGAAATTGCAAGTCAGCTTTTTCAGGCATTTTTCACAACCAAGCCGGATGGCTTGGGCCTGGGCCTGAAGATCTGCCGCACCATACTGGAGGGACATGGCGGCCGCCTCGAATTTGAAAATAAGCCCCAAGGTGGAACCATTTTCACTGCCTACCTACCCATAGCACCATGAACAACGTTCATTTGAATCTCTACATTGTTGACGACGACGAAGCTGTTCGCACCGGTCTGGGTAGCCAGTTCGTTGCCCGGGGCTACTCGGTGCGTGCATTCAAGTCGGGTGAACTTTTTCTGACCGCGGTTTCTGCAGCGTCGGAGGGGGTTGTCATCCTGGACCTGCGCATGGACCCGGGCATGGGGGGCATTGCCGTATTCAATACGTTGCGCGCCATGGGTTGCCCGCTGCTGGTCTTGTTTCTGTCGGGGCATGGCACCATTCCGCAAGCCGTTCAAGCCGTCAAGGACGGGGCATTCGGCTGGTTGCCCAAACCCTGCGACGAGACCGAGTTGCTGGATCAGGTTCAGCGCGCCATGCAAACCGCCACAGCCGACAGCATTCGGCGCAGCAACCAGCGCAGCGCACGGAAATTGTGGGACACCCTGACGCCGCGAGAAGTCGACACCGCCTTGCTCGACGCGCTGGGAAAAACCGCCAAGGAGATTGCAAAAATACTCACGACGCGGGACCCGAATCGCCCCATCAACTACCGCACGATTGAGAACTACCGCTCCAACGTGTACTTGAAGCTGGGCGTGGAAAACAGCAATGAATTGCAAAAATTCTTGCGCGACAACGGCCTGGCCGACGCCTGAGCTTGTGACCACGACCAGAGTTTTACATTCCCCGCAGCGGCACCATGGCCGCGCCATAGGTCCCCATTAACTCAAACCGGCCATACGCCAGTTGGGCCTGCAGCGCTGGCAGATCCAACTGGGTGGGCGACATGACGGCCATCAAGTAGGCCACCCCGGTCGGGCCGCGGGCGGGCAGTTGCCAGTTGCCGCGGGGCAGATCGATGTAACCGGCGCCCATGAAGTTGGCATCGTCCATTGCATTGGGGAACACCAAACGCAGGGCCTTGCCATCGCTGTCCAGCTGCAACAAGTAGACAAAACCAGCGGTGTTCGAAAACACACGCAGCTTCAGCACCTCGCCCTGTTTGACCGGGTTGGCGGCGGGCTGTACCCGCACCTGTAGCGCGGGTGTGGCCTTGCGCAGCACACCATCCATGCGCTGCAGCCAATTGGCGTCTACTGGCGCATCTTTGGACGGTACGGCGCAGCCACCAAACACCAGTACCAAACCCAGGGCACAGCCCGCAACGGTGGTAGAAACTTTTGTCATGCAAAAGGATACCATTCGGTTTTTTCAACACCTCCATGCAATCCCGCAGCCTGCTCATCCTGTCGACCCTCGCCGTTGTGGTGCTCTGGCAGGTGCCCTATGGCCGCCAGTTGTTGTACCCGCTGACGCTGCTGGCCACCTATGCACACGAGATGGGGCACGGCATCACGGCGATGCTGACCGGTTCAGAGTTTGACCATCTGGTACTGAATGCCGATGGCTCGGGCATGGCTGCATGGCGCGGCAACCCGGGGCGCCTGGCCACCGCCTTGATAGCTGCCGGTGGTCTGGTGGGGCCTACCTTCGCCGGTATTGGCCTCTTGCTTGTGTCTCGCAAGCCGCGCTTTGCGCGCACGGTTCTGGCCAGCGTGGCGGCCCTTATCGTGGTGACGGTGGTGCTGTGGTCGCGCAATGTGTTTGGCGTGGCTTTTTTGCTGGCCGTGGCCGCCACCCTGGGCATTGCCGCGCGGTTGCTGTCCCCCGCCGCTGCGGCGTTTGTATTGCACTTCATCGCGGCCACGTTGTGCCTGTCGTGGTTCAACCACTTGGGGTATCTGTTCTCGGCGCAGGCCGTTGTCAACGGTGTGGCCATGCCATCGGACAGCAGCGTCATTGCCCAGGCCCTGTGGCTGCCGTATTGGTTCTGGGGCGGTGTGGTGGCGCTGTTTTCTTTGGCCGTTGCCGCCTGGGGCGTCTCCAGAACCTAGGCGGCCAAATGGGCTGCCGCCAGCAAAGCCTTGGTGTAGGGCTGCTGCGGCGCATCAAACAGGGCCTGGGCTTCGCCCTCTTCGATCACGCCCCCGTTTTTCATCACCATGACCCGGTGCGACATGGCGCGCACAACCGCCAGGTCGTGGCTGATGAACACATAACTCAGGCCATACCGCTGCTGCAACTCGGCCAGCAGCTTGAGCACCTGCTGCTGCACCGACACGTCCAGCGCCGAAGTGGGTTCGTCCAGCACCAGCACCTCGGGGCGCAGCACCATGGCGCGTGCAATCGAAATACGTTGGCGCTGTCCACCGGAAAACTCATGCGGGTAACGCTGCATCGCATTGGTCACGCCGCTGCGCTCACTCAAACCCACTTCGTCCAACATTTGCAGCACCAGCGCGTCGCGTGCCGCCTTGTCCAGGTCTGTGCGGTGCAGCGCCAGGCCCTCACCCACAATCTGGCCCACGGTCATGCGCGGGCTCAGCGATGCAAACGGGTCTTGGAACACCACCTGCATGCGTTTGCGCATGGCCTGCAGAGCCTTGCGGTCCGCGTTGTCTATGCGTTCGCCACCCATCGCAATTTCGCCCCCGGAAATCTGCTGCAGCGACAACAGGGCCATACCCAGCGTGGTCTTGCCGGAGCCGGACTCACCCACAATGCCCAGCGTCTCGCCCCGGCGCAGTTGTAGCGTAGCCCCCGCCACGGCCTTGAAGTGGCGTTTGCCAAACCAGCCCTCGGCGCTGCTGAAGCTGACCGCAACATCTTTGCCCGACAACAACACCGGCGCATCCGGCTGCAAATCGACCACCACACGCTGCGGCCGGCTGGCCATCAGCTTTTGGGTGTAGGCGTGTTGCGGGTTGGCAAAAACGGCTTCGGTATCGCCAATCTCCACCAGTTTGCCGCGCTCCATCACACCCACACGGTGCGTGAAGCGCCGCACCAGATTCAGGTCGTGGGTGATGAACAGCAGGGCCATGCCCATGTCGCGCTGCAGCGCATCCAGCAGGTCCAGAATCTGGGCCTGGATGGTCACGTCCAACGCCGTGGTGGGCTCATCACAAATCAACAGTTTGGGGCGGCAGGCCAATGCCATGGCGATCATGGCGCGTTGGCGCTGACCACCCGAGAGCTGGTGCGGGTAGTAGTCGATGCGGCGCTCGGGCTCGGGTATGCCGGTCTGGGCCAGCAGCTCAATGGCGCGCGCTCGGGCGGCATTGGGGCGCATGGCTTCGTGCAGCTCCAGCACTTCTCCAATCTGGTTGCCCACGGTGTACAGCGGGTTCAGTGCCGTCATAGGCTCCTGGAAGATCATGCCGATGTCGCCACCGCGGATCGCACGCATCTCGCGTTCACTCTTGGTCAGCAAGTCGGCACCGTTGAAACGGATGGCACCCGTGGTGGTGGCCGCATCGGCCAGGCGCAGGATGGACATTGCCGTGATGGACTTACCTGAACCGGATTCACCGACCAGCGCAAACTTCTCGCCAGGGCGAATGGCGAACGACACGTCATTGACAACAGTGGATGACCCGAAGCGCACCGTCAGGTGCTCGATATCCAATAGATTGGGCTGGCTACTCATCATGATTTACGTGTGTCGAAGGCGTCGCGTAGGGCGTCGCCGATAAAGGTGAGCAGCGTCATCGAGACGGTGAGAACCAAAAAGGTGGGGACGATGATCCACCAGGCATCCAGCCAGTCCTTGCCCTGGTTTAACAATTCACCGAGGGACGGCACGCTGGACGGCACTCCCAGGCCCAGAAAGTCCAACGACGTCAGTGCAAAGATGGCACCACTCATGCGAAACGGCAGGAAGGTGATGACTGGCGTCAACGAGTTGGGCAACACATGGCGGCGGATGATTTGCAGGTTGGACAGACCCAAGGCACGTGCCGCCTTTACAAACTCCAGATTGCGGTTGCGCAAAAACTCAGCACGCACATAGTCCGACAAACCGATCCAGCCAAAGAGCGACAACAGTATCAGGAGCAGCAACAAAGACGGCTCAAAAATGGACGCCACGATGATCAGCAAGTACAGCTCGGGCACCGCACCCCAAATCTCGATCAAGCGCTGCACGGTCAAATCCATACGACCACCAAAGTAGCCCTGGATGGCACCCATGACCACACCAATCAACGTGCCGGCCACAGTGAGTGCGATTGCAAACCAGATGCTGACCCGAAACCCATACAGCAGGCGCGCCAACATGTCGCGCCCGAACTTGTCAGTGCCCAGCCAGTTGTCCGCATTGGGGGCCGCCGGGTTGGGGTTCTTGCTGAAGTAGTCGATCGACATGGCCGAATGCGGGTTGATGGCACCCACTTTCCAGTTACCCGGTTGCGCCAGCAGGCCGGTGATGAACGGGTCTTTCCAGTCCGCTGGCGTGGCGAAATCACCATCCAATGCCTGGTCACTGGGATTGTTCAGGATCGGGAAATAGGTGGTGCCATTGACCTTGGCCACAAAGGGTTTGTCATTGCTGACCAGCTCACCAAAGGTGGCCAGCACCAGCAACACCGAAAACAACCACAGGGACAGATAACCCATGCGGTTGCGCTTGAAACGGGCCCAGGCACGCTGGCCTGGGGAGCGGGAGACGTCTGCAACTGCGCTCATCGTGACACCGCCTCAAACTGCACCCGTGGGTCAACAACCACGTACAACATATCCGCCACCAATTTCACCACCAGACCTAGCAAGGTAAAGACATACAGGGAGCCCAGCACTACGGGGTAGTCACGGCGAATCACCGCCTCATAACCGAGCAAGCCCAGGCCATCCAACGAAAACAGGGTTTCGATCAACACCGAGCCGGCAAAAAAAGCGCCAATGAACGCCGCAGGCAAACCGGTCACCAGCGGGATCAATGCGTTGCGGAAGATATGTTTGTAGAGCACGCGGTCTTGGCTCAAGCCCTTGGCGCGGGCCACCAATACATATTGTTTGCGGATCTCTTCCACAAAGGTGTTTTTGGTCAGCAAGGTGATGGTCGCAAAACTACCAATGGTCAGACAGGTCAGTGGCATGGCCAGATGCCAGAAGTAGTCTTTTATCTTGCCACCCCAGGTGAGGTCGGCCCAGTTGTCGGAGGTGAGGCCACGCAGCGGCAATACATCCCAGAACGAACCACCGGCAAACAACACGATCAGCAACACACCCAGCACAAAACCTGGAATGGCAAAGCCTACCAACACGAGCAAGGTGGTCACATTGTCAAATGCACTGCCTTCGCGCACCGCCTTGGTGATGCCCATGGGAATGGATATCAGATACGAGATCAAAAAGGCCCACAAACCCAGGCTAATGGAGACCGGCAGTTTGTCCTTGATCAGGGTCCAGACATCCTTGTTCTGCATGAAGCTGCGACCCAGGTCGAAGCGTGCAAAGTTACTGAGCATTTCGAAATAGCGCACATGTGCGGGCTTGTCAAAGCCGTACAGCTTCTTCAGTTCCTCCATCTGCTTCTTGCTGATATCGCGGCCAGCCTTGTAGGATCCACCACCGTCACCGCCCTTCTGCGAAGCACGGGCTTCGGCCATCACTTGCTCTACCGGCCCGCCGGGTACAAACTGGATCACGATAAAAGTCACTGTCAGCACACCCAGCAGCGTGGGCACCATCAGCAGGAGTCGTTTAAAAAGATAGGCAAACATGCTGTGTTACTTCCGCGGTGCGGCGTCGCCGGGTTCTTGGTTCCACCAGGTCCACAGGGGCCATGGAGGTGTACTGGCTTCGAGGAAATTGTCTGCAGAAAAAACCTTGGCCTGCGTCTTGGGCATGCCAAAGCGGTTGCGGTACGAGATTTGCTCTTCGGCCACGAATATCTGTGGCACTTGCCAAAAATTCCACATCACGACCCGGTCAAAGGCCCGCGTGGCAGTGCGTAGTTCGTCCAGATTGGTCGCCGCGCCTATACGCTCGGTCAATGCATCCACGGCACGGCTCTTCACACCACGGGCGTTGTTGTTTCCAGGTTCATCTGCCGACTTGCTGCCATAGAGCGAAGCCAATTCCGCAGCGTTGGGAAGAGTGAAGTCGGGCTCCACAATGATGATGAGATCAAAGTCATATTGCTCCAACCGTCGGCGGAACAAGGCAAAGTCGACGATGCGCTCTTTCATGCTGATGCCCAGTTTTTCCAGGTTGCGCTGGTAGTCAATCAAAGTGCCGGGCAGGTTAGACGACATGTACTCGAATTCAAACGCCTCACCTTTGGCATTGCGTAATTTGCCGTCGGTGGCAACTTTCCATCCCGCTTGCGCCAACAGGTCCCGTGCCTTGCGCAGGTGCTCCCGCAAAGCATTGGGACTAGTTAGGTTATCCGGCGGCACAAATGCAGGACCAAAGACTCGGGGTGGTAACTCGGCACGGAAAGGCTCCAGCAGCGCCAGCTCCTCAGCAGACGGCGTGCCGGTGGCGGCAAATTGGGAGTTGTTGAAAACGCTGTAGCTGTGGGTAAACGTGCCGTACTGGTTGTATCGGTCAAAGTCCCATGCCAGCATAAGCGCCTCGCGCACCCGAATGTCTTGAAACAGGGGGCGGCGCGTGTTCAGGTTCAAGGACTGCAAGCCCTGACCAGTCTCAGTCTTAAATGCTTTTTTGATCAGGGTGCCGTTGTCCCACTTGGGGCCTTTATGTTTGCGCACCCAGGAACTAGCACGATAGTCCTTGAAGATATCAAACTCACCCGCTTTGAAGGCCTCCCAAGCTACCGCATGGTCGCTGTACATGCGGTAACGCACCCGGTCAAAGTTGAAGTGGCCGCTGCGCGAGGGAAGGTCTTTGCCCCAATAGTCTGTGGTACGTTTAAAAACGATACGGCTGGGCATTTCATAGGTATCGATGACATAGGCGCCGGTAGCGATCGGCTCATCGGTCACCACCTCGTCAAACTTCTTGCCGGCACCCCATTTGTGCGAAAAAACCCACATGCTTCCCGCGGCAAAAACCGCGTTCACAGACTTGGCCGACAGGTCAATACGCACCGTGCGTTCATCCACCACTACAGCGCGTTCCAGGTCCGCTACTTCGGCCTGGGTGTCGGGCCCTGCTTCCTTGCTCTTGAGCCGCTCCAACGAGTAGACAACGTCCTTGGGAGTGACCGCATCGCCGTTACTAAACCTCGCTTTGGGGTTTATGCGAAACGATATGGATGACAGGTCGGGCGCGACAAAAAACGATTCGGCCAGCAGGCCATACATCGCCAAAGGTTCGTCCATGGACCGGATGGCCAGCGACTCGAATACGAATATCTTCATCGCGGCCGGTGCGTTACCCCGAGTAGTGAACGGATTGAACTTGTCGAAGCTGGTGCGCCGGTCCGGCTGTTTCAGGTTCAGCGTGCCGCCCTTGGGTGCGTCCGGTTTGACGTACTCAAAGTGTTTGAAGTCGGCCGGGTACTTGGGCGGCACATAGGCCGATATGGCGTGTGTCCAGACACCCGTTTGAATAGGTGCTACTGGCGCTTTTATCAGAGGCGGTTTGGATGAAACCGGGGCTGCGGATGCGGCAAAGGCAGGGGTAGCGCCCAGGGCCAGACTCATTGTGAGAGAAAGGCAAACACCGACAAAGCCCGACCCGATACGAGTGGGGATATTTAGCATGGCGCGTATGGTAGTGCATAGGGCGCGCGATTCGCGCGCCCATTCGTAGTGGTTTGTACCGGGCAAGCACGGCCCGTACCAACCCTATGCCAGGGGCGCTGCCGCAGGCTCCACGCCCGTTTTTTGCGCCCCAAACCGGCGTTTGAACCAGCGTGGCAGGTTGTCCAGGTAGGTATACAACACCGGCACCACGACCAGCGTCAGCAGGGTGCTGGTGATCAGCCCGCCAATGACCGCGCGGCCCATTGGCGCCTGAGCCTCACTGCCCTCCCCCCAGCCAATGGCCATGGGCAACATGCCAAAAATCATGGCCAGCGTGGTCATGATGATGGGCCGCAGCCGCACCTGGCCGGCACGCAACACGGCGTCATGCTGGTTGAGGCCCTCACGCTGCGACTGGTTGGCAAAGTCCACAAGCAAAATCGCGTTCTTCACCACCAGGCCCATCAGCATGATGAAGCCGATGATGGAGAACAGGTTCAACGTGGAGCCCGTCAATATCAACGCCGCCATCACACCCACCAGTGTGAACGGCAGCGAGGCCATGATGGCGATGGGCTGCAAGAAGCTGGCAAATTGTGACGCCAGGATGAAGTAGATGAAGATCACCGCCAGCACCATGGCCACCATGGCGGCGGCGCCGGCCTCGTCGTTCTGCTCGGCCTCGCCCTTGATGTCAAACCGGTAGCCTTGGGGCAGGTTGATGGCCTGCACCACCTTCTTCACCTCCTTAGCCGCGTCGCCTGTGGGGCGACCTTCCACATTCGCGTAGATGCCCACGCGGCGCTCCAGGTTCTGGCGTTTGATGACCTGCGGGCTGGTTGATGGGATGAATTCCACCACCTGGCGCAGCGGCACCATGATGGGTGTGCCGTTGGCATCCACCCGGCTGGTGGAGATGTACAAGTCGCCCAGATCTGAAAGCTTTTGCCGGCCCGATGGGGGCAGTTGCACATTCACCTCGTAGTTCTGGCCATCGGGCGCCAGCCAGTTGCTGACCTGGTCGCCATTGACAAAGGGGCGCAGCGCACTGCCCACACGCTCCAGCGACAGACCCAGGTCACTGGCCGCCGCCTGGTTGACCTTGATGATGACCGCAGGGTTGGCGGCCTGCAGGCTGTGCTCCAGGTCCACAATGCCCGGCACCGCACGTATCTGGCCCATGACATCGTCCAGCAGCTTGGGCAGCTCCGCAGAGGCAGGGCCGATCAGGTTGATCCAGATGGGCTTGTCAAAGCCCAGCGAAGGTTCTATGCCGGGAATGCTTTTCAGACGCTCCCGTACCGCGGTCTCTACCTCTTTCTGGCTGCGCCGCACGGTAGTGCGTTTGTCTACCAGCTTGATCAGCAACTCGGCCTCGTTGCGGTTGTTGTTACCCACCGTGGTGCTGACCAGCTCGATCTCAGGGAACTCCTTGATGGCCTGCTCCACCTGGCGCACCTTGTTGTCGGTATAGAGCAGGCTGGTGCCCACCGGCGTCTTGATCTTAAGGGCGAACACACCCTGGTCGGTCTTGGGCATGAATTCACCACCCACCAGCGGCACCAGTCCCAGGCTGGCCGCAAAAATGGCGGCCGCCACGGCCAGCGTGGTCTTGCGGCGCACCAGCGTGCGCTCCAGCAGGCGCCCGTAGACGACGTGTAGCCAATCCACCCGGTGCTCCACCCGCTCCATCAAACGGCCCAACCAGGGTGCCCAGCTGAAGCGCGACTCCACCGGGTCTTTCCACACCGATGACAGCATCGGGTCCAGCGTGAAGCTGACAAACAGCGACACCAGCACCGCCACGGTGACGGTAATGCCAAACTGAAAAAAGATCTTGCCGATGATGCCGGTCATGAAGGCCACGGGGATAAACACCGCGCAGATGGCCAGCGTGGTAGCCAGCACGGCCAGGCCAATCTCTTGGGTACCGTCGCGGGCCGCAGTCACATGGTCCTTGCCCATGCCCACGTGGCGCACGATGTTTTCGCGCACCACAATCGCGTCGTCAATCAGCAGGCCGATACACAGCGACAAGGCCATCAGCGTCACCGCGTTGATGGTGAAGCCAAAGGCATACATGGCGATAAAGGTGGACACCACCGAGATCGGCAGTGTGATGCCGGTGATGATGGTGCTGCGCCACGAGTGCAGGAACAAAAACACGATCAGGATGGTCAGCAGGCCGCCTTCCACAATGGTGCTTTTGACGCTAGCCAGTGACTTCTTGACGTAACTTGCGTTCTCGGAGATGGGGCGTATCTCCACATCGGGCGGCAGCTGCTTGCGCAGGTTCTCCACCGCCTTGGCCACGTCGTCACCCACCACCACCAGATTCGCATCCTGCGTTTTGAACACGCTCAGGGTCAGCGCGGGCTGGCCGTTGATGCGGCCAATGGACTGCAGCTCTCGTTCACCGTCCTTGATGGTGGCCAGCTGGTCCAGCGTGACCGCTGTGCCGTTGCGCCGCGCCACGATGATGTGGCGAAAGGCGTCCACACTCTTGAGCTTGCCCTCTACCCGCACCAGCTGCTCCTGCTCGGTGGCACGCAGCGAACCGGCCGGCATGTCCTGGTTGATCTGGCGGACGGCAGTAACAATTTCGTCCACACCAATCTGGTAGGCCAGCATCTGCTGGGGCTTGAGCGAGATGGACACCTGGCGCTGCACCGCGCCGCCCATCGTCACCTGGCCCACACCAGACACACCCTGCAAGCGCTTGACAATTTGCTGGTCGGCAAAGGTGGACAACTCGCGCATGCTGCGCGTATTGGACAACACGCCAAAGGTGGCCGTGGGCTCGGCATTGTCAAACTGGCCACGCACGATCAGCGGGTCTTTGGCATCCCGCGGAAACATGGGTCGAATCTGCGCCACCTTGTCGCGCATGTCCTGCACGGCCTTGGTCATGTCGGTGGACAGCGCGAATTCGGTCCAGATTTCGGCGCGGCCTTCCAGCGAGTTGCTGAAGATATTGCGCACGCCGTTCACGGTGTTGACCGCCTCTTCCAGCGGCTTGACCAGGTCGGCCTCTACCTGTTCGGGCGATGCGCCGGGGTAACGCACCTGCATCCAGATGCCGGGCACCTGGATGTCGGGCATCTGCTCCACGCCCAGGCGGCTGTAGGAGATAACGCCCAGCACCATCAGGGCCAGCATGACCATGGTGGCGAAGACGGGCTGGTTGATACTGGTTTTGGTGATCCACATAAGGTGTTCCCTCTACTCAGGCGGGCTTGGCTGCGCTGGCGGGCACTGCGGCCGGTGCGGCATTGGCACGCACCACGGCCGGGGCGCCCACCTTCAGACTGCCCATACGCACGCGGACCACATCCGCCCCCTGGGCCAGGCCGCTGTTCACTTCGACCAGGCCATTTACCTCGTCTCGCGCACCCAGGCCCACGGCCTTCTTGGCGATCTTGCCGGCCTCCACAGTGAACACATAATTTTGTCCGGCCTCTTCAAACAGCGCGGTAGCGGGGACCACGGGCACGGGTTTGGATTGCGACAGCGTGATCTGCCCCTGGGCAAACATGCCGCCCTTGAGCAAACCGCTGGTATTGGGCACGGCCACAAAGAGCTTGATGGCGCGCGAGCCGGCATCCGCCACGGGGTTGATGCGCTCCACCTTGCCGTCAAACGTGCGGTCGCCAAAACCGTCCACGGTAAAACGCACGGCCTGGCCCAGCGCAATGCTGGCGATGTCGGATGCGGGCACAGAGGCCTCCAGCTCCAGGCGTGACAAATCCACAATCGCCACCAAGGCGGCGTCGGGCAACACCCGCTCGCCCCCATTGACCATGCGTTTGGACACCGTGCCGCTGATGGGGGCGCGCACCACGGCGTCGTCCATCGCCTTCTTGGCCAGCTGCACCTGGGCATCGCTCCAGCGCACGGCGGCCTCGCTACCCTGGTAGGTGCTGAGCAGTTGGTCAAAGGCGCTTTGCGAGATGAAGTTCTGCTTCAGCAGGGCCTGGTTGGTGTCGCGGTTGCGCTCGGCAATGGCCAGCTTGGCGCGCCGCTCGGCCTGATCGGCCTGGGCCGCATCCAGCCGGGTGCGCAGGTCGGTGGTGTCCAGCTCGGCCAGCACATCGCCCTGTTTAACATTCATGCCTTCGCGCACCAGCACTTTGCGCACTTCACCGGCCACGGTGGCTTTTACCACGGCCTGGGTAACGGGTGTCAGCGTGCCCGACACACTGCTGGTGCGCACCAGAGGCTGCAAGGCGACCTTGGCAATGTCAGCCGGGGTGAACTCCAGCGTGACGGCGGGTGCATTTTTTTTGGCCGCATCGGCCGAACGGGCTGCGGAATTCTTGGAGACAAAAAAAGCTGCTGTGCCACCCACAACAACCAAGGCGGTCACGGCCAGCCAGACCAGCTTGCGCCGTGCGGGGTTTCGGTTGGTAGCGGAAAGTGTGGGGTGTTGCATGGGTGACTCCTCCTGCGGCTTTTGGGTAAAGCCATCGTGGGTATATACCTGTTGAGCCCAAAATTGTAGGCTGTCGAGAAGATAGGGGCTGCGGCCCCAACACACGCCGGTGAACGGGCTGCGGAATCACGCTATTCTCTGGCACCGCACCATGCCAACCCCGCACACCCACCGCCCTTACCTTGCCAATCGCCCCATCGGTGTTCGGCTGGTATTTGCTATATTGTTAGTAGCTATACACGTCCATTCAACGGGGTCTACAGCCACATTTAACCAAACACGTTCCAGCTACCAGCCATCGGACACTCTGGTGCTGGACCGCAATGGCGAAGTGCTGCACCGCCTGCGCATCGATGCCACGGTGCGCCGCGGCCAATGGGTGGCGCTGGCCGACATATCACCCGCGCTGCGCACGGCGCTGGTGTTGTCGGAAGACAAACGTTTTTACGAACACAGCGGTGTCGACTGGCAGGCCGCCACCAGCGCCGCCTGGGCCAACCTGTGGAACACCAAAACACGCGGTGCATCCACCATCACCATGCAGCTGGCCGGCTTGCTGGACGAGGATTTGAAGCGCAATGCCGGTGGGCGCAGCGTGGTGCAGAAGATTGGCCAGACGGTGTCGGCCAGCGTGCTGGAGCGCAGCTGGCGCAAGGACCAGATCCTGGAGGCTTACCTGAACCTGGTGCCGTTCCGCGGCGAGCTGGTAGGCATAGATGCCATGAGCCAGACCCTGTTTGACAAGGCGCCCCATGGGCTGGACGCACGCGAGGCCGCGGTGGCCGCCGCGCTGGTGCGCGCCCCCAACGCCAAGCAGGCCCAGGTGGTGCAAAGGGCCTGCGCGGTGTTGCAGAGTCTGGCACCTGCCGGCACCAAACGCGGCACGGGTATGGCCGACTGCGAGGCGCTGGACCTGTTCACCACCGCCGTGCTGCAGCGGCGCGACTACGCGGCCAGCGAAGGTTTCGCACCCCATGTGGCGCGGCAACTGGTGCAGGGAGCCACCCGCCCGGCCCCTGCGCCTATCCCCCGCACGTTCAAGACCAGCCTGCACGCCCCGCTGCAACGTTTTGCCGTACAAACCCTGCAGCAGCACCTGCGTGAGTTGGCGGGCCGCCATGTCGAAGACGGCGCACTGGTGGTGCTGGACAACGCCACGGGCGAGGTGCTGGCCTGGGTAGGCTCGTCCGGCGCGCTCAGCAATGCCGCCGAGGTGGATGGTGTCACCGCACTGCGACAGCCCGGCTCCACCCTCAAGCCATTTCTGTTTGGCCAGGCCATTGCCGAGCGGCGCATCACCGCCGCGTCGCTGCTGGAAGACTCGGGCACCCAAATACAAACCTCGGCCGGCCTCTACATCCCGCAAAACTACGATCACCAGTTCAAGGGCTGGGTGTCGGCCCGCACGGCGCTGGGCGCGTCGCTGAATGTGCCCTCTGTGCGCACCCTGATCATGGTGTCGCCCGACGCGTTTCAAAAGCAGTTGGTCAAACTCGGCATTCCTTTCAAGGAAAGCGGTGATTACTACGGCTATAGCCTGGCGCTGGGCAGTGCCGAGGTATCGCTGCTGAACCTGACGAATGCCTACCGCGCCCTGGCAAACGGTGGGCGGGTCAGCGCCACGTCACTGGTCGCCCCTGTGCCCAAGAGGCCCGCCGTGCAGGCGCTGGACCCACGCGCCGCCTTTATCGTCGGCGACATCCTGAGCGACCCCTACGCCCGCGCCCGCACCTTCGGCACCGACAGTGTGCTGGCCACCCGCTTCTGGAGCGCCGTCAAAACCGGCACCAGCAAGGACATGCGCGACAACTGGGCCATGGGTTATTCGCAACGCTACACGGTGGGCGTGTGGGTGGGCAATGCCAGTGGCGCGCCCATGTGGGACGTCAGTGGCACCACGGGTGCAGCACCCATCTGGGCAGCGGTGATGAACCACCTGCACGCCAAGCAGCCCAGCCGCCCACCCAAGGCGCCGCCGGGTGTAGTGCAGGCCGCCGTGCAGTTTGCCGACCCCAGCGCCAAGGCGGGCGGCGCTACGCCGCTGGAGGCGGCACGGGCCGAGTGGTTTGTACAGGGCACGCAGCAAACCACATTTGCTATCAACTCAGTAGCTAATGCGTCATATTATTCGGGGGCTAGAGGCCAAAAAGGCTCAAGCCCCTCTGCCAAAGAGGCCACCCAGCAAGCCGCCCGTATCACCGCCCCCACCACCGGCACCATCATTGCGCTGGACCCCGACATCCCCCCCAAACACCAGCGCGTCAGTTTTGCCGCCCAGGGCAACAACCTGCGCTGGCTGATGGACGGCAAGCCGTTTGCCAAAGGCACATCGGCACAGTGGCTGCCCTGGCCGGGCCGGCACGTGGTGCAGATCGTGGATGCCAAAGGCCAGGTGCTGGATGAGGTGCGGCTGGAGGTGCGGGGGGCGGGGGTGGCGGCCAAGCGTTAAGCGCTGCCGCGCCGCCCCAAGCAAAACGGGAACCGAAGTTCCCGTTTTGCTTGGCCTCAACAGAGTAAACGCTTATGCGGCAGTAGCTGCCTTCTTGGTACGCCGACGGGCGATGCCACCGACCACACCCAAACCGGCCAGCATCAGCGCGTAGGTTTCTGGCTCAGGAACTGCGGTGGTGATTTCAACCACACCGTGCTTGGGGCCGGGGTAGCTTTCAAAATTGGCCACGTCATTCCACGTGCCATCACCATAGGTGTGTGTGTAGTCTTCACCGGAGCAGCAGTCGTTGGGTTCACCGGCGGCCCAGTTGGTGTAGCTCACGGTCTGGCCACTGGACCAGGCGAAGGTGGGCGCATGGGGGGCGGTGCGGAACAGACCCAGCCACAACGGTTGTTGCGCGCCCCAGGTGGTGGTCAGAAAAGAGTTTTCAGCTGCATCGTTGACGGTGACCAGATGACCACCCAAGGACACGGCATAGGCCTCGCTCTCGGTCCAGGAACCAGCCGACAACAGTTGGTACGTATTGCCGTTGTAACTGACGGTATCCAGAATGGACAGCGCGTTTGCCGCACCACCCACCAGAATGCTGGCCGCAATGGCCGCTTTCACAAATTTCTTGAACATTGGCTTCCCCTGAAATGCAGCAAATAATGAAGCACCAGGATTAGCGCTCTGATGGTCAATTTATGGCTGTCGGCCTTTGGGGACAATAGTCCGTTTGGACTAGTCAGCTGCCTTTCACCAACCTATGAACCCCACCACTTCACCCCAAGCGCTACTCATCATTGACATGCAACGCGGCATGGCCGATGCCAAGGCCGGGCGCAGAAACAACCCACAGGCCGAGGACAACATCGCGCGCCTGCTCGCCGCCTGGCGCCAGGCTGGGCAGCCGGTGGTTCATGTGCGCCACCTGTCGCGCTCCCCCACATCCGCCTTTTGGCCAGGCCAGACTGGTGCGGAATTTCAGCCGCGTTTTGAGCCACTGGCCACGGAACATGTGGTGGAGAAGAATGTGACGGACGCCTTTGTGTGTTCAGGCCTGGAGCGCTGGTTGCATGTGCGCGGCATCCGGGATCTGTACGTCGTAGGCGTCAGTACTAACTATTCAGTGGAGGCCACGGTCCGGTCCTCCGGCAACCTGGGGTTCCACACCACCGTGGTTTCCGACGCCACGTTTACGTTCGACATGCAGGACATCAGCGGTCTGCTGCGCCTGGCGGAGGATGTGCATGTGATGTCGCTGAGCAATCTACGGGGAGAGTACGCCACAGTGCTGAACACTGCCGAACTTTTGGAACAGATTCACACACCTTCGGGGCGTGAAAACCCCAACGACCATGCCCGCGACATGGGTCTATAGTGCAGATCACAGGCGTGTTGGGCCTGTAGATAAAAACAAGCCTGAGGTAGACCGTGACTTCACTCAAACCCCTGAAGAATCTGCTGCTATTGGCCGCCGCCCTGTTGGGCTTGGGTGGCCTTTCCCACGCGCAGGAAGGTGTCACCAAGACCAGTATCGTCTTGGGGCAGTCCGTTGCACTGACCGGATCGTCCAGCCAATTGGGGCAGTCGTTTGCGCTGGGTGCCAAGCTGTACTTTGACCGCCTCAACGCCACAGGCGGTGTCAACGGCCGCACCATCGACCTGGTCACGCTGGACGATGAGGGTCTGCCCGCCAACACCGAGGCCAACACCCGCAAGCTGTTGGCACAGGGCGTCTTTACCCTGTTTGGCTACTATGGCTCGCCGCAGCTGACCGCGGCCTACGCCGCCGTCAAGGGAAGCGATGTGATGTTTTTTGCACCCATGGCCGCCGCCGATGAGTTCCGCGGCATGTTGTACCCCAATGTCTATTCGATACGCCCCGGTTACTCGGAAGAGGCCGCCGCCATCACCCGGCATGCCGAAACCCTGGGTGTGCGCAAACTGGCCATCCTGCATTCGGCCGATGGTGAATCCATGGCGGCACTGGAATCGGCTGAACGCACCATGACCGGCCTGGGGGCCAATTTGTTGATCAAGACGCCAATCGAGAATGTCGACAAAGCCCTGCAGGCCAAACCCGAGTCTGTGCTGGTGATCAGCGACCCCAAGGGTGCGGCCACCGCCATCAAAGAGCTGCGCACCCGCTTGTTCCGTGGTCCGGTCTATGGCTTCTCCAACACCGGAGAGAGCCTGCTGGCCGACCAGTTGGGGACCGGTGGCGCCGGCGTGATTGTGGCCCGGGTGGTGCCCAAGAGCGACAACGCCAAGTTTGCACTGGTGCGGGAGCTGCAGGCTGACCTGGCTGCAGCCAAATTGGGCAAACCCAATGTGTATTTGCTGGAGGGTTATATTGCCGCCCGCGTCTACGCGTTTGCGCTGCGCAATGCCGGCAAGGACCCAACGCGCGCCAAGCTCAAGAGCGCCATGGACGCCTTGAACGATGTCAACATCGGCGACTTTCGGGTCCACTTTGCACAAGACCGTGTGGCCTCCAAACTGGTCCAGCTGGGCGTGATCGACTCGACCGGGCGGGTGCGCGAATAAAAACCCTGGCCTTCACCCTTTTCCCCACGGCACTGGGCCACTGTGGCATCGCCTGGGGAGCCAATGGTTTGACCGGCGTACAACTGCCAGAGCAGGACGAGGCCACTACGCACGAGCGCATGGTGCGGCGGTTCCCGCAGAGTGAAGAATCTGCATTGCCACCACCGGCCGTGCAAGAAGCCATTGCCGCAGTGACCGCTCTGCTGGACGGCAACCCACCCCAACCCACGAACTTGACCCACCTGGTGCTCGACATGGACGGTGTGCCGCCCTTTCACCAGCGTGTCTATGCCCTGGCGCGCCAGATACCACCCGGTGAAACACGGACCTATGGTGAACTGGCCCGCCGCTTGGGTGAGCCTGGCGCCGCGCGCGCTGTGGGCCAAGCGCTGGGAGCCAACCCCTTTGCGCCGGTGGTGCCCTGCCACCGCGTGCTGGCTGCCAATGGCCGCTCGGGCGGCTTCTCGGCCAATGGCGGGGTATCCACCAAGCTGCGCATGTTGCTGATTGAGCGGGCGCGCTTTAATGGGCCAGGGCTGTTTGACGAATAGGCCTGTTGCGCCACAAAATGGAGGCACCACGCGGTGACACACCATGATTCCACGCCCGCCCGACGAACCCTTGCGTCTTGCAGCCCTGCACAGCTACATGCTGCTGGACACCGAGGCCGATGACGAGTTTGACCTGCTGACCGAACTAGCCGCCGAGCTGTGCGGCGCGCCCTACTCCTTTGTGTCGCTTGTGGATGCAGACCGCGTATGGTTCAAAAGCCGTTACGGCGCCAACACCCGGGAACAGATGCCGCGTGACCAGGACTACTGCGCCTGGTCCATCCTGGAGGACGAAGAGCTCAGCATCCCCGACCTGACGGCCGATGTGCGTACCGCCAATTTGGCGTCCACCACATCTGGCCCACAGTTCCGCATGTACAACGGCGTGAACCTGATCAGTGCGGACGGCTACCGCGTGGGCGTGTTGTGTGTGATGGATACCCAGCCCCGGCAGCTGACCACCAACCAGCAGCGCCTGCTGCGGCGTCTGGCGCGACAGGTCATTGCACTGATGGAATTGCGGCTGATGGACCGCGAGTTGAAGAGCGCGCTGGTCGAGGTCAGCCGCCTGGCCCATGAAGATGAGCTCACCGGGCTGCGCAACCGCCGTGCCTGGCTGGCCGAAGCACAACAACAGTTGCAATTGGCCAGGCGCCTGGGCACACCGCTGTGCTTGATGATGCTGGACGTGGACCATTTCAAAATGGTCAACGACTCCTATGGTCATCCGGCTGGCGATGCCGTGCTGCGCGCACTGGGCCAACTGCTGTCAACCTCTCTGCGGGCCACCGATGTGGTTGGCCGGCTGGGGGGTGAAGAGTTCGCGGTGCTGCTGCCGGGTACCAGTATTGAAGGCGCCAGTCGCGTGGCTGAGGGCCTGCGCCAACTGGTGGAGGCCGAACGTATTCACGACGTCGGCGTTGTGCTGCATGTGACCACCAGCATCGGTTTGGCGACACTGGCGCCGGCAAGCCCAGGCGACGCCGACGCCGAAGCACTGACCACACTGATGCGTGCAGCCGACCAGGCCCTTTACACGGCCAAGCAGTCCGGGCGCAACCGACTGGCCTGGGCTTCGGCAGCGGGCTAACGGGCTGTTGCTAGTTCTCCCGGTAGTTGGCAAAGATCTTGGCCAGGTCGCCGCGCTGGGAGAGTTTGGCCAGCGCAGCCTCCAACCGGTCCCTGTGGCTTTTGGGCCAAGCCGGAGACACCGCAAACTGCAAGACCTCGGACTTAAAAACCGTAGGCAACAATTTGACCTTGCTCCCCAGTTTTCCGTCTTCAATGTAGCGCAACAGCGCGTTTTCAGTGTGGTACAAAAAGCGACCACGCCCACCGGCCAACATGCGCAGATTGACATCGGTGCTGCCACTGCTGGCCTCCAACAGCAGGCCACCCTGGTTGCGCAGAAAGGTCTCGTGCGAAGTGCCCTTGCCCACAATGACCACCCCCTGCGCACCCAGCTTGCGGATGTCATCCAGGCTACCCACCTGCACCGCGTCGTCTGCCCGCACCGCAATGCGGTGGTGCACCTGGTAGATGGGCACATCGATGAAAGCAAAACGGCTTTCACGGTCTGGCGTCTTGATCAACGCACAAAAGGCATCCAACTGGTTGAGTGCCAATTGCTGCTCCACCCTGGGCAAGGCCATGGGCTGGTCCCAGCCCCAAAATTGCAGGCCGGGGTCCAGCCGCTCCACGGCCCGGATCACCTCTACACAAATACCCGGCTTCTGGGGGTTGGACTGGTCAAACTTCAGGACATTGTTGTCTTGCGACACGGTGCGGATGTGCAGCGGCTCAGCCAGGAGCGCGGGCACGCCGAGCACCAGGCAGGCGGCGGCCACCGCAAAACGAATCGCTTGTTGTTGTAGTACTCGCATAGTCCCCTTGGCAGGCAAACGACTGCGCCGCGTGCATTTGCACTTGCGGCTCCCTGTACCAGAGGCTAGGGGCATTCTCAACCCCTGTCAATTCGTATAAAGAGGCACTAATGACACACTAAAGCCCCATGTAACGCCCCGCCCGGTGGTTGGTGGCCAGTGTCTGGTTGAGCACCACGGCGCCCAGCACCGACAGCGCTGTGTGCTGCCAGTCCACCACGGCGAACGAACACAACACAATCGTGCAGTCCAGCACCATCTGGATGCGCCCAGCGCGCCAGCCAAAACGCTCCTGCAGGTACAACACCAGCACGTTGAACCCGCCCAGGCTGGCCCGGTGGCGAAACAGGATCAGCATGCCGGCCCCCATCAGGAGCCCGCCCATCACCGCGCTGAATAGTGGATGGAGGGCATCAAAGTGCACCAGCGTGGGCAGCACATTGGTCAGCAGTGCCAACAAGCCCACCGCAACAAACGTCTTGAGGGTGAAGGCCCTGCCCATGCGTTTCCAGGCCAGGCCATAAAACGGCACATTCACTGCAAAAAACAGCAGACCAAAGTTCCAGCCGGTGGCATAGTGCAATAAAAATGCCACGCCTGCTGTGCCTCCGGTGAGCAACCCAGTATGCCCAAACATGCTGATGCCCAGCGCCACAAACAGGGTGCCCGTGAGCAGGGCCTGTATGTCTTCGTAGGTGCGGTGTCTGGGGGGTGTTGGGGTTTCGCTGGAGTCCATGCAAGCAGTATCGCACTGCAACTTCTACACCAACTTACAGCATGGGCCTAGGTCGCGGACCTAGTGTTTATTGCGCTCGCCGTTGCTGCAATGGTGCTGATGGCATCAGCCAGTTCCCGGGGCTTGGAGAAGTAGGCCGAGTGACTCGCCTCAATCGACGACACCGTCTGGCACGGTGAATGGGCGACCATGCTGCGTTGCAGTGCGAGGGTAACCGCCCGGTCTTGGGTGAGTTCGATGTAGTGGCGCAGCACCCGGCCGTAGTTGCGCTCCGACAGGCGCAACCGGGTCAGCGCTGGCAACAAGGGCTCAGGCGTCAGCAGGCTGCGCGCCAGGGCCACATCGGCATCGCTGCAATCGGCATACAAGGCAGGCTGATAGGCCTCCTCGCGCAGGCTATCGGTCAGCGTCAGCTTGTTGATGCGGATGTTGGAGCGCACCAGCGAGTCCTTGTCTTTGCGGAAGTAGTCCGCCACCCGCTCATTGTTGCGCAGCAGGTAGGCGGCCAGATAGGCCGTGCCATGCAATGCCTGCGGACGCATCTCGGCCACCGTAGACGCAACAATGCCGCCGCGGCTGTGCGCAACCAGCAGGGCCGGTGTCTCCAGGCGGTCCAATATTTCGCACACGTGGGATGCCATATGGGCCAAACGTGTGCGGCCCCGCGCAAAGCGCCAGTTGCGGCCGTGGGCCGGCAAATCCGGCACGTGGATGTGATGGCCCGCCGCTTGCAGATGCGGCACCACCTTGTGCCAGCACCAGGCACCGTGCCAGCTGCCGTGGAGCAGAATAATATTCATAGCGTTGCGCCCTTCCCTTATGTTGCACGTAGCGTAAGGGACGCACTGGGAAAGGCCTCGCCGTTTTCGGACCTGTGATTGAAGTAGCGAGCCGGCTCTTGTTTGCGTCTTATGCGCGCCTAAACCTGCCTCTGAAGTCCGCGGCCTCACCCGCTGCAGTGGGCGCCTGCACTGACCATTCGATAACCTCCAGCCCGGCCGTCGCAAACTCTGCCAACAACACCGCGGCGTTGGGTGCGATGTAGCGCATGGGCATCCACCAACTGCCTTCCATCAGCGTGGCGTCAACACAGGTATCGGGATCGGTGAGCTTGGCCCAAACCCTGCCATCGGCGTCCATGCGCCGTGAGGACGCTGCTGTAGCGACTTCAGCACCCGCCGTCACCATGGTTTCGGTCCAGAACTCGCCGCCAACCGCCAGGCTTCGCGCCACACTCTCCAACAACTGCTTTCGTTCACCGGCGATGGCGATGCAGTGCAGCAGGTGCGAATCAATAACTACATCAAACGACCCCAGTGCAGGCGCCCAGGTACAAGCCTCGGCCACATCAAACTGAACAGGCAATCCACGCTGTGCGGCCATGCCACGCGCAAAGGCAATGGCAGAGTGGGATATGTCGATAGCCGCGACATCAAATCCGCGCTGGGCCAGCATGCAGGCAAGCGCCCCTGTGCCACAACCCAGCTCCAACATGCGTGCACCGGGTTTGGCTGCAGGGGATGCTTCCAGCCACCGCTCGACCTGGTTGCGCAACGCGGGCGCGTCGTAGCTACCGTCATCCCAACCCGCGGCACCCGACGCCAGGCGGCGCGCATAGATTGCCTCATGGGCTTCAAAGTAGCGCATGCCGTTGGCCTCAGTTGTCTTTTTTGGTGATGATGCGGTCGTTGCGGCGCGGTTTGCCCGCGCGCCCGGCCTTGGACCAGTCGTAGTCTTGTCCATCCGGTGTTTTGCCATCCACGATGGTGTCTACACCCTGCTTGCCAACATGCTGCGGGTTCTCATTGGCCATGGTCACAAAGGTGTAGCCGGCGTCGCGTTTCTCTTTGGTGATCTGCAGGGCTTGCACGATCTCTGATGCCTCTTGACCATGCACCACGTTGTTGTTATCGGTCCAGTAGATTTTGAACATGTTTGCTCACTCGCCTCTTTTTATCTAAACAGACTTTGGCAGGGGCGCTGGCTGTTCAAGCGCCCGCTGCATAAACCGCCACCCCGCGTGCAACACCGCAGGTACTTCCACACCAGCATAGGGGTCGCAGTCTACAAACCCCTCAGCCGCATAGATACGCTGCGCCGACTGCATAAAGGGTGCCGAATCCAGGCAGACCCGTTGGTAGCCAAAGGCTTGGGCATCCGCCAGCAAACGTCTGAGAATGGTCTGCCCCATATGCAAGCCACGGGCGGCGGGCCGCACATAGATACGTTTGATTTCGCACGCTCCGTTATCCAGGGGTCGCAATCCGCCCATGCCTGCCAAGGCGCCATCCACATAGACCAGGTAAAACGCGCCACGCGGTGGTGGCTCTCCGCACACCTTGTCGATCACGCTGGCCACGTATTGGGGCAGCTCCATGCCCAACAATTCCTTAGACGTCAATCCAAATGTCTGCTCGATGCCGGCAGCCACCCAGGACATGTATTCCAGGTTTGCGCTCAGGAGTGCATCACGGTGGGTGGCAGCGTTTGCCAATTCAAAACGTATGGTGTGGGACATGGGTTCAGGCATACCTTGGGTTGAGGGCACCGTGTTTGGTCATACTTCGTAAACGGTCACCGCACAGATTTCTATTGTTGCGGCTTCTGCCAACGCCTTGGGGTCAATGCCCATGGCCCTGAATGCACGCAGAGCCACGCCGTGCTGCGCGGCGGCAACGGCTACCAACACATGGGCACTCAACAAGGGCGCACCGGCATTGGCTTTTTGCTGACTGGCCAGCTGCTGCACCATGGTCTGAGCAGAGGCCTGTGCCTTGTAAAGACCCGTGCCGGGCGGTACAGCGACCACCGCTTCACCGGCGCCCATAGCGCCCGGCTGCAACTCTATTCCGTCTGCCTTCAGCGTATCCGCGCGCTGCTGGTCGATGGCCGCGCGAAAACCGCTGGGGTCCGCACCGATGTGTTCAAAAGCCTTGCGCGCCGTACCGTCCGGCGACTCCAGAGCGGCCAGCACAAAGTGCTCGGCGCCAGGCTCTTGCTGCCCATCGGCATTGGCGTGTTTCTCAGCGGCCAGACACAGGGTCTTGATGATGCTCATGTCTCCAAAACGCCGCTTGATGGTTTCAAACACAGTGGGACTCCTAAGAAGAAGATGGTGGACAGGTAAGCAAGGCACCAGACAGCCGCGCGAATTGACGAAAGGCGATGGTACCCAAATTCATTCAAGCGAAAAGTGCTATTAGCCCCCGAACAATATACCTGTTTAGCTATCAAAACAGTAGCATTACTCAAACAACAAAAGCCCCCACGCCTTCAAAGGCCAGCCAATGTGGCCATCACGTCCGCCATTGTCGGCCGCTCCCGCGGGCTGGTAAGCAGGCAGGCCTGCGCCAGTGCGTCCACCGCGGCCAGCGGTTCCGCGTGGGATGCATCGGGCGCTTCGGTACATGCCACCAACTCCTCCAGCAGGTAGCCAAAGGCCCGCACCTCCAGCGCCTGCAGGGCGCGGCTCAACGCGGGCTGGTCCGCAGGCAGCAGCGTACCCGCGCCAAAGTCGCTCAGCAGGCCTTGGCCGGTGGCGGGGTCCCACAGGATGTTGTGGGCATAAAAGTCGCCGTGCAACACGCCGCGCTGGTGCAGGTGTGCCAACGCCGCGGCCATGTCCTGCGCCAGGCGCAGCATGGCGGGCACCGGGATGCGCATGCCGCTGTCATACACATCGCGCGTGCAACTATCCAGGCTGGGTGGCCCGGCCAGGTTGGCATAGTGGGAAGGAATCAGCGGCAGCAGCAGGCCGGGCGTGCCTTGCGGGTGGTCGGTCAGCTGCGCACTGGGTGTGCACAGGGCCGGGTGCTGGCCGGCGGCCAGGCAGGCGGCCAGTTCGTGCTCCGGCAAGCCATCGCTGGTGACGGCGCCTTTGAACAGCTTGAGCGCCAGCCCATCGGTGCTGCCCTCTAGGTGCACACGGTAAATATGGCCGGATGCGCCTTCACCCAGCAATCCATCCACCCGCAATTGCGGCCACGGCATACGGCCCATGGGCGCGGGCTCTGTGCGGTGCCAACCCAGCGGGTTGCCAGCCAGCGCCAGCCACGCCAGACGCGGCAGCTCAGTGAGCCAGCCCGGCAGTTGTGTGAACTGGTTGGCGGACAGGCGCAGCAGCTCCAGGTTGTGGGCATCTGCCAGGCCAGCGGGCACATCGCACAACCGGTTGCCGGCCAGCATCAGCTTCTGCATGGCGGGGCGTTGACCCACTTCCGGCGTCAATTGTGTAATGGCGTTGTCGGTCAATGTCAGCCAGCGCAAACGGGGCGGCAAAGCAGCGCCAGTCACTTGGGTGATCTGGCAAGCCTTGAAACCCACCTGTTGCAGCGCCGCGCAATCGCCCAACACTTCGGGCAATGTGGTGAAGGGGTTGTTGGAGCAGAAGATGGCTTTGAGCCGGCGCAGGCGTGGCAGATCGTGGGGCAGGGTGCTGAGGCGGTTGCCTGAGAGGTTGAGCACCTCCAAGGTATCGGCCAAATCGAACACCTCGGGCGGCAGTGTCTCCAGACCACAGGACAGGTCCAGGCGGCGAGTGCCCATCAGCGCGCCACTTCGCAGTTGTTCAAGGGTGTGCATGCAAGGCTGGTGTGCGCTTGCGATCAGTTCTTGAGCATAACCGGCAATCCTTCAATCACCTTGGTCTGGCAACCAGCAAGCATTTCATCGAACTGCGCTTTGACGCCGCGAAAATTATCCACAGCCCAATCCGCCAACAGCATGGGCTGCTGCGACTGCATGGCGCAATACACCGGCATATTGGGCATCATCGACCAGCGTTCTTTTGCCTTATATACCATCACGTATGCCTTCAAAAGGTACTGCTCTTCATCTTTGCTAGACAGGGTTTCATACACCAGACTGGCGGTACCTCCGGCGACGATCAAAGGCTTCTTGAAGACGGTGTCACGCAATTTGGCATCGTTCTCAAGAAACTGACTGACGCCGCGTTGCAAACTCGTCACAAATGCCTCAGGTACGGGGTTTTGCAAATGGCCTCGTTCCTGCACGCCTTCTATGGGTGCGCCAACCAGAACCTCCTTACCAAACCCTCCCACCTTCATACCACCCACTGCAAACAGGGAAAGCACGTTCACGGCCGCTTGCCCAGCAGCTGCGGTTGTGGACTGCGATCGTGTGACGATGCCAACCTCTGTGGGCGTGGCCTTGAGCCGGTTTCCATCGATGAATTCGGTTGAATACGTTACCGTGAGAGAGCCCTTTGGAGACGACGCAACGGGAACCAACCCCGGCGCAGAGGCAGGCACCTCAACAGGCGCCGAAGCTGGTGCAGCAACAGACGCTGATGCCGGCACAGCGGCAGACTCCTGCTGGTCAGCACTGTGGGCGGTGCCCAGGGCGCAGGTAAAGGCGAGGCTCAGAACTATATGGCGTAGAGGGATATTTTTCATAATAACGGTGTGGCACGGCGAGTAGTCGCCGGCGGTTGAGTGACCGCTATTTTCCGGCATAGAAAGGGCGGACCCCCCAAGCCTATCCTGCACCACTCCTACACAGTCACTTGACCCTCACGCCACGTCAGGGTTGATACTGCAGGCCTGTCCACAAGGAATTAGCAATAGGGAACGCGCTGTGCTACCACTCAAAGTCGGAGAACTCGCCGCCCGCACGGGTCTGACGGTGCGCACGCTGCACCACTACGACGCCATAGAACTGCTCAAGCCTTCGGCGCGCTCGGACGCGGGATACCGCCTGTACAACCAGGACGATGTGGCCCGGCTGCATGCCATCCAGGCGCTGCGCCACATGGGGCTTTCCCTGGCCGATGTGGGCGACATGCTGGCCCGCGGGGGCGAAGGCCTGGGCGACACCATCGCCCGGCAGATCCGCGCCCTGGGACACGAAATCAGCCAGGCTACCGAGCTGCAGGCGCGGCTGCAACTGCTGCAGGAGCGCCTGTCCACTGGCAGCACGCCCGATATGGCCGACTGGTTGGAAACGCTCTCCTTGATGACGACCTACTCCAAATACTTCAGCGCTGCCGAGATCAAACGCATCTTGGACAACCGCAAGGCCCAGGGAGCGATATGGATGCGCCTGATCGGCGAAGTCAAGGTGGCCATGGCGCAGCAACTGGCCATCGACAACAAAACCGTGCAGTCGTTGGCCCTGCGCTGGATGAACTTGACGTTGGCCATGATGGACGATGACTTCAAGCTCATTGAGCGATGGGGCCAGATGTACAACACCGAACCCAAGGGGCAGTTCAAGAACGGACCCGGCCCCGAAGTGCTGAAGTTCATCAACGCTGCCATCGCGCTGCGCGTGGAAGCCATGCTGCGACACATCACGCTGGCCGAACTGCATACGTTGCGCACCGGACCACAGGCCGACATAGATCAGCTGGCACACGATGCCCATGCACTGCATGCGGCACAGGTGGACCTTGCCGGGCCGGCGGCGCGCGCATTGGTCGCACGCTGGGAGCAATTCATGATGGTGGTGTGTGGGCAGCAGCCCGCGCTGCTGCGCAAACTGATCGTGGCTTACACGGCTGAACCTCTGCTACAGGGGACCACTGTGTTCGACGCGCTAACGCTAGACATCATCAAAAGGGCGCTGGATGCACAGGGTCACCCGCTGTCCAGGCCTCTTCTTGCAAATAGTTGAAATCAGCCCTTGACCCTGACGCAACGTCAGGTCTGACCATTGCGGTTTTAGACATCTGAACGCATTGAGAGGACAGACCATGGGTCACCCACACAAACCACCCCATACCGACCGCGCGGCCCTGATGCGCGACAAAAACTTTGTCTGGCTGATGGCCGGCGCCATCATCTCCATGCTGGGCGACCAGTTCACACTGGTGGCCCTGCCCTGGCTGGTGCTGCGCATGACGGGCGACACGCTGGTGCTGGGCACCGTGCTGGGGCTGATGAGCCTGCCGCGCGCCGCCTTCATCCTGATCGGCGGCGCCGTGGTGGACCGTTATTCACCCAAGAAGGTGTTGATGATTACCAAGTACATCAACGCCGTGCTGCTGGCGGTGCTGGCCGTGCTGGTGCTGACGGGGGGCTTGACGCTGTGGACGGTGTACGTGCTGGCCTTTGCCATTGGCCTGGCCACGGCCTTCAGCATTCCGTCTGCCACATCGATGTTGCCGCATGTGGTGCAGCGCGCCCAGTTGCCCGCGGCCAATGGCGTGATGATGGGTCTGCGCCAGTTGTCTATGTTCCTCGGTCCGCTGTTGGCGGGTCTGCTGATCGTATTGTTTGGCGATGGGCCAACTGGCAGCGCCAACGCCGGAGCGGTGACCGACGCGACCGGCCTGGGCGTGGCATTTGCGTTTGACGCGCTGAGCTTTCTGGTGTCGGCCTGGACGCTCTCCCACGTGCGCCTGCACAGCCAGGTGGCAGTCAACCCGGCCGCGCCAGCGCCCACAGACCAGGCAGTGTTTGCCGCGGTGGGCACCGGGCTGCGCCACCTGTGGAACGACCGCGACATGCGCCTGTGTTTTATCTACTGGGGTGTGGTGGCGGTGCTGATCACCGGGCCGGTGCATATCGCCGTACCGGTGCTGGCCACCACGCTGAACCTGGGCGCCGCGGCGCTGGGAATTTTGTTGGGTGCGCACGGTGCCGGCACGCTGGTGGGCATGGCCGTGTCGGGCGCGCGGCCCGGCCTGCGCCTGGGCACACTGGGCATGACCATGCTGCTGATCGACGTAGTGGTGGGCGTGTTGTTTATGCCCATGGGTCTGATCAACGCCACCTGGCAGGGTGCGGTCTTGCTGGGCACCATCGGTGTGCTGGGCGGCTTCATGCAGGTGTCCATCTTCACCTGGCTGCAGCAGCGCACGCCGCCGGCACTGATGGGCCGGGTGATGGGCATGTTCATGTTCATCTTTCTGGGCCTGGCCCCGCTGTCGGGTGCGGTCACCGGCTGGATGCTGCGCACCATCACACTGACCCAACTGTTTGTGGGCAGCGGTGGATTGCTGGTGTGTATTGCGCTGCTGGCCCTGGTGGCATCACCCGTGCGCCAGGTGACGGATGCCCCCGCACCGCAGCCGTTATAACAAGAGGGTGGCACAGATCGCGTCCGCCACCGCGTCCACATTGTTTGCATTCAGGCCGGGTATGCAGATGCGGCCCGAGTGCACCAGGTAGATGGCATGGGCATCGCGCAGGTGGTCCACCTGCGACGGCTGCAGGCCGGTGTAGCTGAACATGCCGCGCTGTCTGAGCAGGAAGGAGAAGTCCGCATCCGGCATGCGCTGGCTCAGCGCAGCATGCAAGCGCACCCGCATGGCACGGATGCGGTCGCGCATGGTGTTCAGATCGCTCTCCCACGACAAACGCAGCAAAGGGTCACCCAGCACCTGGGCCACAATCTGCCCGCCATGGGCCGGTGGGCTGAAATAACTTTGGCGCACCGTGAACTTGAGCTGCCCCAACACATGTTCGGCCTGCTGCGCATCGGTGCACACCACGCTGAGCGCACCGCAGCGCTCGCCATACAGACCCATGCTTTTGGAGAACGAATTGGCGATCAAAAATGGCACGCCAGCCCGGGCCAGGGCACGCACGGCAAAGGCATCCGTATCCACACCATCACCAAACCCCTGGTAGGCCATGTCCAGGAAAGGCAGCAGCTGGCGCTCCTGGATCATCGTTATCAGGGTGATCCACTGCGCCGTGCTCAGGTCAGCGCCCGTGGGGTTGTGGCAGCAGGCATGCAACAACACCACACTGCGCGGCGGCAGCGTGCGCAGACACTCCAGCATGGCATCAAAACACACCCCACCGGCCGGGTCGTAGTAGGGGTAGGTGTGAACGGTGATGCGCGAGCTTTCGAACAGGCTGCGGTGGTTGTCCCAGGAGGGGTCGCTGATCCACACACCGCTGAAGGCAAACCACCGGCGCAAAAACTCCGCACCCGCCTTCAGCCCTCCGCTGGAGCCCACGGTTTGGATGGTGACGACCCGGCCACTGGCCACCGCCTCGTGTCGCGCCCCAAACAGCAGGGTCTGCACAGCGCTGCGGAAGTTGGTCGCACCCTCCATGGGCAGGTAGGGCTTGGCCATTCGCGCGGTGGCCAGGCGCAGCTCGGCCTGGTGCACGGCATCCAGCGTGGGCAAGCGGGCGTTTTCATCCGCGTAGATGCCGATGGACAGGTTGACCTTGTGGGGCCGGGTATCGCGCTGAAAGGCCTCGTTCAGCGAAACAATGTGGTCGCCTGCAAAGGGCGCTACGTGTTGGAACATGGCGTAGACGCGCCTTCAGCTCAAACCAGCCACTGGCACGGCGGCGCCATGCACCGCACGCGCCGCGCTGGACGCCAGGAAGACGATGACGTTGGCAAGGTCTTGTGGTGCAACCCAGCGCGCCGGGTCGGCGTCCGGCATGGCAGCGCGGTTTTCTGGTGTGTCAATGATGGTGGGCAACACGCAGTTGACGTTGATGTTCTGCTCACGCAACTCACCGGCCATGGCTTCGGTCAGGCGGATCACACTGCTCTTGGATGCGCAGTAGGCCCCCATATGCGCCACCCCGCGTTGGGCCGATGCAGCGCCTACGTTGACGATTTTTCCACCACCGTGCTCCAGCATATGCGGCACCACGGCGCGCGCCATGTGCAGCAGCGTGCGGGCGTTGAGGTCCATCAGCCAGTCCCAGGTGGTGTCCTGTGTTGTGTGCACGGCCTCGCCCATGCGAAAACCTCCGGCCAGGTTGCACAACACGTCGATTCGTCCAAAACGCGCCACGGCGGCGTGCACGGTTGCTTGCACCTGCTCTTGCTCCAGCAAGTTGATAGGCACCAGCATCTGTTGCGCCGTCTCTTCACCATAACTTTTCTGCAGGCTCTCGCGCTGCAGATCCAGCAGCACCAGATTGGCCCCTCGCTGCGCAAACGCCGACGCCACTGCGCGCCCCAGATTGCCGGCAGCACCGGTTACCACCACAGTTGTGTTTTGCATGTCCATACCATTGCCTTCCTAAAGAAGACTTGATTCTGGTCAATAGCATGCGCAAACGGTGTGCAAGTTGGTGGTCGTTTGCATCTTCTCGTGCATGATTTGTGCATCCAAACGATCCGACAAGGCTAGTCCATCGTTCCAGTTGCCCCAAGGCATGCCCATAATCACCCCAAACAAACACACCCGTACCGCACACAAGGGAAACACTTGATCCAAGCCGTCATTGAGGTCCACGACCTCACCTTCGATTACCCTGGCTTTCGCGCGCTGGACCGCGTCAGCCTGTCCATCACACCGGGCAGCGTCACGGCGCTGGTCGGCCCCAACGGCGCAGGCAAGACCACCTTGCTGCGCTGCATTGCCGCACTGGACACGCCCCTCTCGGGTTCGGTGCGGGTCATGGGCCTGGATGTGTACGAGTCGCCCCGCGAGGTCCACCGGCTGATGGGTTATCTGTCAGACAACTTTGGCCTGTACAGCGATTTGACTGTGGCCCAGGGCCTGGAATACGCAGCCCGCTCGCAAGGCCTGCCAGACGCCGCCGTACCTGCCGCCGTGCGCGCCACCGCCCAACGCATGGGCCTGGGGGACAAGCTGGGCAACCTGGCCCACACCTTGTCGCGCGGCCAGCGCCAGCGCCTGGCCATTGGCCAGGCCATCATCCACAACCCCAAGGTGCTGTTGCTGGACGAACCCGCCAGTGGGCTGGACCCGGAAGCCCGCAGCGCATTGGCCGATGTGTTCAAGGCGCTGCAGGCGCAGGGCATGAGCCTGCTGGTGTCCAGCCACATCCTGGCGGAGCTGGACGAGTACTCCACCCACATGCTGGCGCTCAACCAGGGCCGGGTGCTGGAGCACCGGGCACTAGCGGCATCGGCCGGTGCATCGTCCCCCGGAACAGCAGACCGGATGCTGCGATTGGAATTTGAGAATGCCGCCGATGCCACAGCCCCTTGGCTGCAATCCCAGCCCCATGTGGTCCTGCAGCGTGTGCAGGGTACTGCGGTGGATATCTCGTTCAGCAGCGACCGCTCGGCCCAGGCCGCGCTGGTGAGGGCCTGCGTAACAGAAGGCCATGCCCTGGTCAGTGTTGCCAGCATCACAGAGAACCTGCAACAGTCGTACCTGAAGTCCTTGGCTGCCGAGCGCGCCACGGGCACCACCCCAAGGATGCAGCCATGAACCCCGAATTTCGCCGCCAGCTGTGGTTGCAGTTTTCTGCCACACGGCTCGCCATCCTGCCGCTGTTGCTGGCGGCCACCTTCTTTACGGTCTACCTGAGCGTGCCGACCGCGCCCGCCGAGCCGCTGGCCGCTGTTGCCATGTTGCTGTTTGGTGTCTTGGTGCTGGGCATGGGCACGTTTGCCGCCGGTGGCAGTGTGATGGACGAAATCGCCGACCGCACCTGGGACCAGCAGCGCATGAGTGCCATGCAGCCTTGGGCCATGACCTGGGGCAAACTGGCCGGTGCCAGTGCGTATGGCTGGTACGGCGGTGCCCTGTGTTTGCTGGTGGCCCTGCCCAGCGCACTGGTGCAAGAGCCGCTCCCCTTTGTGCTGAAGGCAACGGTTATGGCCGTGCTGGCCGGTGTGTTTCTGCAGGCCCTGTTGATCGCCATCAACCTGCAGCTGCTCAAGTCGGGCAGCCGGGTGTCGCGCCGCGGTGGTGTGTGGGCCCTGCTGCTGGTGTTGTTATGGGGCAGCGGCATGGTGATGGCAACCCTGCGGGGTGCAAACATTGGCTGGTGGGGCCAAAGCATGGGGCGGCTGGACTTTGCGTTAGCCTCTCTGGCCCTGTTCACCGTGTGTGCCCTGGTGGCGGCCTGGCGGTCCATGGCTGAGGTGCTGGCGGTGCGGCAATTGCCCTGGGCCTGGCCGGCCCTGGCCCTGGTCGTTACCGCCTACATCAGCGGTTTTGCATGGGCGCAACGCGTGCCCGTGGTCGGTGTGGTGGGGCTCAGTGTGTGTGCGGTGCTCACCTACTTCGCCCTGCTGACCGAGCCCCAAACCCGACCCCATTGGCAACGTGTGCTCAACCGGGCCAGTGCCGCACAGTGGCAGGCCCTGTTGTTGCAGTTGCCACGCTGGCCCACCACCCTGGTGCTGGCCTTTGTGTTTGCCGTGGTGTCGGCCATGGCACTCGAACCGCTTGCCACCGTACCGTGGACGCTGTCCAACGCGGTGCTGTTGCAACCTGTGGCCTTTGCACTGCTGTTGGGGCGGGACTGCGCCCTGGCCTTGTTCTTCGCGTTTTCGCCCCAAACCCGTCGGCCGGTGATGGCCTTTGCGGTGCTGATGTTGGTGCTGTATGCCTTGTTGCCCTGGCTGCTGCGGTCGCTGGGTGGTTCGGCACTGGCCGGGCTGGCCCTGCCTTTGTTTGGCAATGGCATGGTAGCGATGGTGATTGCCGCCGGGCACCTTGGTGTGGCGTTGTGGCTCTTGCGTTGGCGCTGGCAGACAACCGCGCCCCGCAGCAACGGGGCTTGACAGAAAGGAGCACTCCGGCCGGTAGTATGTGGCTGATAATTCAGTTTCTGGTGTCGATATTGACGTGAAGGACGCTATGCACCGCAGAGTGACCCCCAGGAAGCATCTAGCATGCGCTGGTTGAGATCCCTGTCGCTCAAAGGGGCGATCGTTCTGGGCATGGCCTTGGGTATTTTTTTACCCGTGCTGGCGGTTGGCCCTGTGCTGGCGCTGGATAGCTACCAGCGCGAGATTGACGCCCGCATCACCACCCTGCTCAAGCAGTATGGCACCATGCTGGCGCAGAGCATGTCCACACCCATCTGGCATGTGGACCTGCCAGCGGCAGAGTCTTTTGTCAATTCACTGATGTCCAACCCCGACGTGATACGTGTCCGGGTTGAGGATGCGGCCCTGGGACCGTTCATCGTGGTTGAAAAGCCCGTGCCCCCGGGCGGAACACTGGTGCAAGAAGTGCGCCCCGTGCTGCGCGACGGCGCCACCATCGGCCGGGTCACCATCGACATGACCACCCACTACGTGCAAGAGCAGTTCTTGGGAAAACTGGTCACGGCAGCCGTGGCCTTGGTTCTGCAGGTACTGATCTCCTTTGGTTTGCTGTTTCTGCTGTTTGAGCACCGGCTGATGCGGCCACTGCGCCAGTTGCTGGGCGATGCCAAACGCCTCGCCAGCGGCGAGCTCACCGAACCGGTCGCCGTGATCCGTCATGACGAAATGGGCACCCTGGCCCAGGGCCTGGACACCATGCGGGAAAACCTGAACGAGCAGATCTCCCATGTGCGCGACCTGAACGCCACGCTGGAGCAACGTGTCAGCGAACGCACCCAGTCACTGAACACGGCCAACCAGGAACTGGTGAGTGCCATGGCCGCGTTAAAAAATGCCCATGACGAGATCCAGCGATCCGAGCGACTGGCTGCGCTGGGCGCTTTGGTGGCCGGTGTGGCCCATGAACTCAATACACCCATAGGCAACTGCGTCACGGTGGCCAGCACACTGCAAGATATCAGCAAGCAGTTTGCCAAAGCCAGCACTGCGGGCCTTACCCGCTCGGCTCTGGCCTCGTTTGTAGACAACACCCGCCATGCCAGCGAGCTGCTCAACCGCAACCTGGGCGTGGCCGTGGACCTGATCCGCAGCTTCAAGCAGGTGGCGGTGGACCGCACCCACGCGCAGCGGCGCGAATTCCAGCTCGACGCCATGGTGGCCGAAACCCTGCTCATTTTGAGCCCCTCGTTCAAGCGTAGCCTGCACCAGATTCAGGTGGATGTGCCCACCGGCATATCCATGACCAGTTACCCCGGCCAATTGGGGCAGATACTGACCAATCTCATCAACAATGCCGTGCTGCACGGTTTTGCAGGCGACAAGCAGGGCACCATCCATATCAGCGCCCGCCAGACCGACGACGACACCGTGGAGCTGGTGGTAGCCGATGACGGTGTGGGCGTGCCAGAGGCCAATTTGCGGCGGATTTTTGACCCGTTTTTCACCACCCGCCTGGGCCAGGGCGGCAGCGGGCTGGGTCTCAACATCGTCTACAACCTGATGAAAGATGTGCTGGGGGGCACCGTGCAGGTGCAAAGCACGCTGGGCCGTGGCACCCGCTTCATCCTGCTGATGCCGCGTGTGGCCAGCGAACACGAAGGCCCGGACGATATCTAGTGGAACAAAGCCAAAAAAGCCCAGCCTTTTTTGAGCGTAGCGTGTGAGAATGGTTGACAGATTCAGGTTCGGTGTTTTTTGGAGAAAACAATGAAACTCATTTGGGGCATTTTGTTGTGTTTGGTCGGCCCGGCCCTGCATGCCGAGGAGACCATCCCCATCAACGCGGGGGAGTTTCCACCCTATGTTTCGTCTCACCTTCCGAACAAGGGGCCCCATGCAGAGGCCATACGAAAAGTCTTCGCCAAAGCCAACATCGACGCCCAGATTGAAATCCAGCCTTGGATTCGAACCTATGAAGAGGTTAAAAAAGGCGTCAAGGCTGGCAGCTTTCCCTGGCTCAAAACCGAGGGCCGCGTGGTTGATTTGTATTACCCCAAGGTCCCGATTGAAATCATTAAAGACATTGTTGTCTACAACAAGGCCAAGTTCCCCAATGGTCTGGAAGTGAAGTCTTTGGAGGAACTGGTCGCCAAGAAGGTTCGCATCGTTGGCATTGACTCCTATTGGTACGCGTCCAAACTCAAAGAACTCAATGCCAACTACGAATTGGTGGCAACACCGGCCATAGCGTATGGACTGGTAGCCCGAGGACGGGCAGACGTGCACATCAATACCGACAAGGTGATGATGGTCGAGCTGACGGAGTTTCTGACCGAAGAGCAACGCAAACTGGTGGGCTACTCCAAAACCGCCCTTTACGAGGCGCCTGTATTTCTTGCGTTTTCCCGCAAGAATCCACGGCACAAGGAGTATGCGGACCTGTGGGATAAGTTGGCACCAGCCGTTCTCAAGGAAGCCATAGTGCCTCCTAAGTAGTCTGCAGGTCACCGGGCACGTGGCTCGGCAGTGCTCTGGCAGAATGGTTTTCCATGGACCCACGCACCGTATTTATCATCTCCACCATCATGATGCTGCTCAATGGCGGCATGCTGGGGTTGTTGCACAGAGGGCTGTCCAGCGATCTGCAGCCCGCCGCCAAAGATTGGCGCATTGGCACGCTGTTGATTGCGGCCGGTTCGATCCTGATTGCGATTCAGGACATCGCCCCGCGCTGGCTGGTTCTGCCCATGGGCAATGGGGGGCTGCTACTGGGCATCGCACTGTACTGGCGTGCCCTGCGCCGCTTTGACGGCCGGGCCGAGACCGCGTGGATATTTGCACCCGCCGGTGTGGCGACACTGGGGGTGATCTGGTTCGCCGCGGTACAGCCCCACTTCACGGCGCGGGTGATGTTGTCCAGTGCCGCGGGGGCAATCACGCTGCTGGGCGCGGCCAGCAATTTTTACCGCGGTCGCCACCGTTCACGCGAAGTGAGCCGATTCGCAATGGTCGGCATCCTGCTGGCAACCGCCACCTTCATGGTGTGGCGTGCCGCGTATTTCGCCCTCGACCCGCACGAACTGCATTCCATACTGACGCCCGGCAACTGGTTCAACACCCTGATGCCGCTGTGTGCTGCGGTGTTGCCCGTGGTGGGCACCACGGTCTTTCTGGTGCTGTGCTCCGAGCGCTTGCGCGACGAATGGGAGCGTGCGGCCACGATAGACTTTTTGACCAGCTTGCCTAACCGGCGCACTATCAGCAGCACTGGCATTACGCGCTTCAATGCTGCGCAGCGTGCCGGCACACCCTTTGCCGCTGCGGTGGTGGACATTGACCACTTCAAGCGGGTCAACGACCGTTTTGGCCACGACGTCGGTGACCTGGCGCTGCAGCATGTGGCGGCGGTGCTGGCCCACAACTGCCGTGGCCCGAATATGGTGGGCCGCCAGGGTGGTGAAGAGTTTGTGGCACTGCTGGAGGCCGGCAGCATGGACGATGCCAGGGTGGCCGCCGAACGCATGCGCGCCGCCATAGAAGACTTGCCGCTCCAGTTGAAAGACGCGTCCCTTCCAACCCAGTTGCCCATCACCGTGTCCATCGGCATTGGGCAGATTGCCGCCACCGACCGCAACTTTGAAGATGTGCTGCGCCGCGCCGACAAGGCGCTGTATGTAGCCAAGGAATGCGGGCGCAACCGGGTGGAGCTTTGCTACGCTTAGGCTGGTGCTTGGGCGGGCCTACTCAATAACCGCCGCGCCGTTTTCCACCAGCAACGCACGCAGCAGGGAACGGTGGCAACGCGCCTCGTTCTGGCAATAACACCCCATGGAGAAATTGGCACCGTGTGACAGCTTGGCCAGCAGCTCCAGCGTGCGGGCCGCGTCAGGCTCTTTCATTTCGCTGCGGTAACGTTTGGCAAAGGTATTCCACTGTGCATCCGTCTCCACCGCCTGACCCAGTTGCATGGTCTCGGCACTCGGCGCCAGGTTGGGGTACCAGATGTCGTACCAGTTCTGGCTGGCAAATTCGGCCTTGGGCACCCCGCGCGGTGGACGGCGCACCGTACCCATGCGCAGGCCTTCGTCGGGTGTGCGTTCACTGCCCAGTCGGACAACGCGTATTGCCATGACTCTGTCTCCTCGTTGTTGCGTTTTGTCGGTTGGGTCTGACTCCGTAGCTTAGCCCGGCAGGGCCATGGCACGGACCTGGGCGCGCACCCAGTCCACAAACACTTGGCCCTTGGGCGGCAGTGTGTCGCGCAAGTCGGTCACCACATAGTAGGCATAGGCCGCAGGCAGGCGTGGCCCCGGAAGCACCACCAGGCGGCCCGCGGCAATATCGTCATGAGCCAGGACCGAACGCACCAGAGCCACGCCCTGGCCGGCCAATACCGCCTGCAACAACAAGCCTGCGTCGCTGTAGGCCATCGAAGGTTTGGGCACAGCACCGCTGACGCCTGCCGCGCGAAACCAATCGTGCCAGGCCCGTGTGGACTCGTCCCGTAACAGCGGGTGGCGCAGCAGGTCGCGCGGCCGCGTGGGCAGCTTGCCCTTGCGGTAGGACGGGCTGCACACGGCCAGCATCTCCTCCCCCATCAGGCGTTCGGCTTGTACGCCGGGCCACTGGCCAGGGCCATACCTAAAGGCCAGGTCTATGCCGGTGTTGTGCAGGTTCACCACGCTCATATTGGCATCCAGCGTCAATGCGATGTCGGGGTGTTCGGCCATGAATGCCGACAGCCGCGGCAACAACCATTTGGCGGCGAAGGACGGCAACACCGAGATGCGCAAGGGCTTGTCCTGTGCGTCGGGCTGCGCGGCTTCAATGACCTGGGCCAGGCGCGACAACGCGTCGCCCAGCGCAGGCGCCAGCCGCTGGCCTGCCGGTGTCAGCACCACGCCCCGGCCCCGCCGCACCACCAACTCCACACCCAAGGCCTGTTGCAAAAACTTGATCTGGTGGCTGACCGCGCCATGTGTCACGTGTAACTCTTCGGCAGCCAGGCGCAGACTGCCGTGCCGGGCCACGGATTCAAAGGCGCGCAAGGCAGGCAAAGGTGGAATACGAGTTGTCATTATCAACAGGTGAATTTTTCTAACGATTTAGGTTAATCGAATTCGATTGTTCTGAAAACCTTGATGACCAACAATTTGCAGCAACTAAAACATGAGCTCTATTCAACTATGAAACCCCTGGACACCACCCTGGCCCTGCTGATCACCGCCATCTGGGGCCTGAACTTTTCCATCATCAAACTGGGGCTCGCCACGCTGGACCCGAACCTGATGGCGGCCATCCGTTTTGCGCTGTGTGCACTGCCCGCCGTCTTCTTCGTGCCCAGGCCAAATGTGGCCTGGCACTACTGGGTGGTGTATGGCCTGCTGTTTGGCGTGTTGCAATGGGGTGCCGTGTATGCCGGCATTTACTTTGGGCTATCGGCCGGCCTGGCGTCCCTGGTGTTGCAGATGGCCGTGTTTTTCACCATGGCGGGCGGCGTGTTTTTCTTCCGGGAACAGGTCAGTGCGCCCATGGTCCTGGGCACCTTGTTGGCTTTCTTCGGGGTGGCATTGGTGTTTGCCCATGCGGAGGGCCAGGCGACGGTTCTGGGGTTGACCCTAGTCATCTTGGGCGCCATGGCCTGGGCGGCGGCCAACCTGGTTGTCAAACGCGCCAAGCCTGCCAGCATGTTTGGTTTTATGGTGTGGTCCAGCCTGGTTGCAACCCTGCCTTTGCTGCTGTTGTCGTATGGGTTTGCGGGGCCAGAGCGCATGGCGCAATCGCTGGCCAGCATAGACGGAACGGCCCTCTTCTCCATACTGTTCCAGGTCTACCCCACAACGCTGCTGGGTTATGCAGTCTGGAACGGCCTGCTCAAGAAGTATCCGGTCTCCACCGTGGCCCCGCTGACCCTGTTTGTGCCGGTGTTTGGCATGCTGGGCTCGGTGCTGCTGTTTGGCGAAAGCCTGCCCGGCTACAAATGGCTGGCCATGGCCTGCATTTTGGCGGGCCTGCTGGTCAACCGCTTTGGCGGCAGCTGGTGGCAGCAGTGGCGCGGCCCCTTACGCGCTTAAGGCCTTGGCCGCGTGTTTGACCGCTTGGGTGAGGCGCTGGGCCGACGCCGGCTCCCGTGCCCAGTGGTGCCAGTACAGCGGTACATCGACCGTACTGCCCGGCAGCATCTCCACCAAGGGCAAACGGCCGCTGCGCGCGGACAAATGCAGTTCATGCACCATGCCCCAACCCATGCCGTTGGCAAGCGCGCTCTCAAAAGCGTCCACGGCCGGTACAAAGTGACGCGGGTACTGCGGTGTTTGCAAGCCAAAGTGCTGGCTCAAAAAGAGGTCTTGCAGGCCGTCCTTGCGGTTGAAGATGACGGCCGGTGTGGCCAGCAGGCGGTGGGGTGACACGGCACCGGTCTTGGTCTGGCATTTGCGCACCAGTGCGGGTGCGCCTACACAGCGGTAGCGCATCACGCCCAGCGGCTCGGCCACACAGCCCCGCATCGGCGCAGGGTGGGTGCTGACACACGCCACCACATCACCACTTTTTAAGAACTCATGGGTGTGCTCCTGGTCGTCAATCACCACATCCAGCAGCAAATGGTGGCGCGCCAGTGCAGGGGCCACGCCAGGCAGCAGCCAGCTCGATAGCGAATCGGCATTGACAGCCACACTGAGGCGCTGCAATTGCGCAACAACGCCGCGCCCGGTGGCACTGTCGGACAGTAAATCGGCTTCCATCAACTGCAGCTGTTTGATGTGGGCCAGCAAGGCCTGGCCAGCGGCCGTGGCCCGCACCACCTTGCCCCGCACCAGCAGGCGCTGACCCAAGGTGGCCTCCAGGCTCTTGATACGCAAGGACACCGCGGCCAAGGTCAGGTTCAAAGCACCGGCTGCAGGGCCAAAACCACCGTGCTCCAGCACAGCCGCCAGCGCCTCCAATTGTTTGCCGTCCAGCATGTGTACCCCAAAGAGTTAACTTTTTTTAAATCAATATCAGTTTAATTTAAAAGTGTTTCCAAAGTAACCCGCCGGGTGCACAGTCAAGCCATCCCGTATCCCAACCATTGGAACCCCATGTCCAGCTTCGCGAACCTTGTACCCATGGCGCCCGCCTTCAATGCAGGCCTGGCTCTGTGCCTGTCCCTCATCATGGCGCTGGGCGCACAAAACACACATGTCATTCGCATGGGGCTGCAGGGCCAGCATGTGCTGTTGACCGTGGTGCTGTGCATCGCCTCCGACATCGTGCTGATTGCGCTCGGTGTATTTGGCGTGGCCCAGTTGGGTGGCTTGTCTCCCGCACTCAAAGCCGCACTGATCGCCGGGGGCGCTGTGTTTTTGCTCTTCTACGGTGCGCAGGCTTTTGCGCGCTTTCGCAAACCCGCCGAAGGCACGGACGCGTTGGCATCCGTTGCTGCGTCTCCCACAGCAACCAAACCCCTGAGCCGCCGACAGGCCACCTTGGCCGCGCTGGCCTTTGCCTGGCTCAACCCCCATGCCTGGCTGGACACGGCCGTGCTGATCGGCTCCGCATCCCTGGCCTGGGGCACGCCCGGCAACGCCGCGTTTGGTGCGGGTGCGGCGGCGGGCTCGGTGATCTGGTTTGGCGGCTTGGGGCTGGCCGTGTTCTGGTTGGGTCAGCGCCTGGGCAAGCCATCCATCTGGCGCGCATTGGACGGCCTGGTGGCGCTGATGATGTGGGGTACGGCCTTGGTCTTGTTGTGGGGCTTGGTGGCTTAGTCGCTGCTACGCATGCCGTTCAGCATGGCATGCACCAGTGCGCGCGTCTGGGCCAGTGCAAGCTCTGCGTCCTCGGGCTGGTGCGCCAGCGCTTCGACCGCCCCGTAAAGCAGGCCCAGTATCAGGCGCGCACGCAACAACACATCACCGGCAGGCAACATGCCCAAAGCCTGCAGCGTGCGCACGGTCTGCACCATGGCGCCCAGGCCGTGGCGTTCGCGAATCTCCAGCCAGCCCTGTGTGCCCAGCACCGCCGGGGCATCGGTCAGGCCGATGCGGCGGCCCTCGGGGCTGAGCCCTGCTTGCAGAAACACATCAATGGCAGCCATAAAGGCCTGCCAAGCATCGGCCCCGTTCGCCAGCGCCGTGTCACGTGCAGCGGCGGTCAGCTTGACCAGGCCTTCGTCCAGCTCTTCGGCCACCGCGGCAAATAACCCCTTCTTGTCACCAAAGTGGTGGTACAGCGCGCCGGTGGTGACACCTGCCTCGCTGCAGATGGCGCCCAGCGACGTGGCCTCATAACCTAGCTCGCCAAACAGCCTGCGCCCCACCGCGCGCAAGGCAGCCTGGGTCGACGCCGCGTTGGTCTTGCGCCCGTCAGCCACTGGCGCTGACGCGGTTTTTTGGGGATGATGGTTACTCTGTCGCATCGGTGACTTTAAAACATAACGTAATTATGTATTCTACAGACTTTCAGCTTCACGGCACACTTTTAACCCGCCTTTCTTAGGACTACCCACCATGCTGCTCGCCGCCAAAATCCTCACCGGTCTCGTACTTTTTATCCACGTCTACATCTTCCTGCTGGAAACCGTGTTGTTTGACACCCGGGGCCGCAAGGTGTTTGGTTTGACCCAGGAAAAGGCCGAGATCATGAAACCCGCCATGTCCAACCAGGGTTGTTACAACGGCTTTCTGGCCTTGGCACTGGCTCTGGGTTTCCTGATACCCAACCCCGCCACCGCCACCGCCTTCACCATTTATGGCTTGGGTTGTGTGGCCGTGGCCGGCATCTGGGGCGCACTCACCGTGCAGATCCGTATCCTGTTTGTGCAAACGGTTCCTGCCGTATTGGCCCTGGCCGCCGTATTTCTCGCCTAAATCAAAGGCTCACGCCATATTTGGCGTAGATGCGGGTGATGGCGCCCGAGCGTTTCATGGCCACGATGGCTTCGTCCAGCTTGGGCAACAAGGCCTTCTTGCTCGGGTGGACACGCATGGACACATCAAAGGAACCCAGCACATCACCAAGGACAAATTCGCTGTACTTGGGTACGTCGCGGATGGTGTATTGCGCCACCGCTTTGTTGATCAAAATCTGGTCCATGCGACCACCGGCCAGCATGGCCAGTAGCTGGGTCTCGTTCAAGGCATCAGCCCTGTGCAGGGTTCCATTGCCAAACATCTCGCGCAGATCGGGATAGGAATAGCCACGCACCAAACCCAGGGTCTTGCCACTCAGATCCCTCGGTGTGGTCACCGGAAATTGTTTACCGGGCGCAAACACCAGCACGTCCACCACCTTGCCAAACGGCACCGAAAACACGCCCGGAACCTTTTGCTGCTTCACCCAACCTGGAAACACGCCAGGCTCCAGGTCAATCTCGCCTATATCGAACTGCCGGGCCAGCCGGGGATAGGGGAAGTAGGTGACCTGAAACTGGTGCCCCGTAGCCTTGCCCAACTCGTCCAGAATGTCCTGGTAGATGCCGGACTGCCCCTTCTCAATCATCATGGGTGGGTAGTTGTAAAAGCCAACCTTCACCGTGTCGGCCTGCGCTTGGGAGAGCCACACGGCGAGCACACAGGCTGCCGCATACACAAGTTTTTTCATGGTGGCCCCTCTGCTATGGGTTGACGCTGCAACTATTGTGCAGCGGCCCTGCAAAGTCAACTGCCTTTGTGCCCTGCTGTGGTCCCACATCGGCCGCCCAAGCAAAGAAATAAAAAGCTATATATTTGATAGCAAGACAGTCATATTGAACGGGGGCTAGAGGCATATTTGATGCATAACGATCCCGCCAACGGCGTTATGACCCCTTGGCAGCCATCTGGCGCATCAGCGAATACGCCACCGCCCCCAGCGCCAGCACACCCACACCCAGCACCACCCACAGCAACACGCTGCGAAGCGACACCCCATCCGGCAACCAGCGCGATGCCGCACGGTCCAGGCCATTGCTGGCCGGTGTCTGCACCACCACATCCGTGAGTGTGGCCAGGGGCAGCTCGACCAATTTGGCGGGCGTGACCGAGCCCAGCAGGGACGCATCCACCGCCGCCGCGGCCGTTTGCGTCCGGCCTACCGCCAGCGTGAAAGGCCCTGCGCCGGAAGCCAGGAAGGCCACCTGCACCGGCGCAAACTCCACCGTAGCCTGCAAACCACCGTCCGGCAGGGCCATGCCCTTGCCCGCCTCCACCCGCAGGCTGTGCAGCGACGCACCGTGCAAGGCCGTGGCCGGGTTGCTGCTGCCCTGGCCCACGCCGTCCAAGCGGTAGACCACGCTGGACGCCAGTGTGCGCCAGGGTTGTGAGGCTTCGGCCCGGCCCAGGATGCGCACCGGCACCAGGCTGTTGTTCTGTACCGCTTGCAGGTGCAGGGCTGCGATGGGTGTGGCAAACGGCAGGATCCAGTTTTGTGCGTTGCTGCCATCGGCTGTGCCGGGTGGCAAGGCGGCGCGCAGCGGCGCGGCAGCGGTTTGGGATGCCGCCACGGTGCCGGTCAACGCCCGCAGCGCCACGCCGTTTTGACCAGGCCAGGACAAACGCAGGTAACGCCCTTGCACGGCCAACGGCTGAACCAGCTCCAGCGTGGTGTTGGCCGGTGCATCGGTGCCGTCAAACTGGAACAGCGGGCCCTTGGTGGCCACCGGCGTCCAGTCCTTCAGGTCCGCACTGGTCGCCACCGTGATGGGCACCAGGGCGTTGCGCGGCATGTCCAGCACCAGCTCCAGCGCGGACAAGGTTTGTTTGTCGGCACGCAGGTCAAACAGCGCGGCCTGTAAGGCCTGGGCCGATGCGGCAGCGTCTGCGGCTTTGGTACGCAAGTCCGTCCGATCCCAGCGAACCCATACATTGCCAGTGGACTCCGCCGTGTCCAACTGCACCGCTACGGCGCCGCGGGCAGGTTTGCGGTCACCACTGGTGCTGAACAACGGGTAGGCCTTGTAGCTATTGGTTTGCGCAACCGGCGCCGTACGCTTCAGATCCGCACCACCCAGTATTGCAAAAGGCACCACTGCACCGGCTGCGTTGAACACCCGCACATCATGGGCGCCGCCGCTCTGCATGCCCAGCAAGGCCTGCACCGGCACATCAACCCGCGCCAGGCTGACACCAGTGGGCACGCCCAGCGTGGCACGCCAGCTGAAGTCGGTGGCCTGTGGCGCGTCTGCCGCCAGGGCCTGCCCGGCACCTGCAGCCAGCAGCACCCCGTAGGCCGCAGCAGCCCAGGCGCGTTGGCACAATAAATTCATCACCCTCATGTTGTCTCCTTGTCTTCAGGGGCCGGTGCCGCGATGGGTGGAATGGGCGCAAAGTAACCCACCACCAGCATCAACACGCCCACCGCAATAAACGCGACGATGCGCTCGGACCCGCCGCGGTTGGACAAATCCACCAAGAACAGTTTGGCCACCGTCAGCCCCAGCAGCGCTGCACCCCCACTCCACAGTGCACGCGTGTGGCGGCGGTGCGCCACCAGCATCAGCGCCATGGCCAGCAGTGTCCACAAAATGGAATACCCCGTCTGCACCAGGAAGGATGCAAACAGCTGGTCTGCATCCCAGGGCACACCGGCCCAGTGGTGCACCGCGCGCAGCCACACGGTGTTGATCGCCACAAACCCCAGGCCCGCCAGCACCAGGGTCCATCGGGCACCGTGGATGCTTTCGGGCACACCCGCAATGCCGCCCTGGCGCACCCGCGTGCGCCACAGCGCACAGGCGGCCAGCGCCAGGGCTACGGTGATATCGGTGGGATTGAGCAGCGGCACATAGGGCAAGGGTTTGGCATTGCCGTCGGACAGCACGGCCACCAACAACGCGCCCCATGCGACAAACACCGCCAGCGGCGCCGCCGCGCGCCACAGGTAGGCGTAGGCAAAGCGGTCCAGCGGCCAACCCGTGCGCAGCCGCCCCTGCGGTGCGTACAAGGCTGGCTGCGCCAGGACCATCAGCACCACCACACTGGCCACCAAAGAGATCACGCTGGCCCAGGCCGTGCCCTGCAGTTGCGCCTGCTGCACGGCCCACACGACGATGTTGCCCACCAGCAAGACCACCAGCCACACACCCCCACTGTGCACCCACGACCACCAGCGCTGGGGTGCCAACTGGTCCAACGATTTGAGCGTCACAAAATGCAAACCCAGTGCGAGCGGCCACACCAGCCAGCCCCAGGCCTGGAAGACATGACCCAAGCCGGTCACGCCCTGCAGCGCTACCAGCCCCATGATGGGCAGCGAGAACCAGGCCGGTGTGGCGGCAACCGTCCACGGCCGGGGCCGTGTGGGCAGCGCAAACCGGTGGGCCAACCAGGCACTGCCCAGCCAGCCCAGCATTTCCAGATACGACTGCAGCGTGCTGCCCAGCGCGGTGGTCCACAGGCCATCGGCGTTGAAAGCGCCCCGCTCTATTTCATGGCCCAGCGCGAACTGCCACCACAAAAACCCCACCCAGAACAGCACCGGCGACAGGCCATGCTCCAGCGCCACAAACGGTGTCGGCGGCGGCACATCGGGCGCGGCATCGGGCGGGCGTGTCCAGTGGGCGATGGCCAGTGCCGACAGGGCCAACAACACGGCGCCAATAAAGGCCGGGTTGGCAATGGGCCAGGTGGACAACTGCACTGTGTCAAACGACTGCAAAAAGCTCAGCGCCGCCAGCCCTTGCAAGGCCAAGCCCGCCAGGCGGGCCAGCCAGCGGTCTTGCCGCTTGCCCATCCAGTACACAGCTGCTCCCTCGGCGGCCCAGACGGCGGTGGTCCAGCGTGCATCCAATGCCAACGGCACGGCCAGCGTCACAAAACCCATGCCCAATGCCACAAAACATTCGGCCAGCCACTGGCCGACGCCCGCATCCTGACGCTTCAACGCCCACCAGCCCAAGCCCAGGTAGATAGCGCCCATGGCCAGTGACGAGAAGGCCGTGGCGTATTCGATATCGCGCACCAGGCCCGCCTGTAGACCAAAGGCCACCAGGGGCAGACCAAAAATCAGTGTGGCATCCACCGCCTGTTTGGGCTGCAGCCCGTGGCGGGTGGCATACATGAGGCTGGCAGCGAGGTAGAGCACAAAGAAAGCGATCAAGAAGGGCTCAGTCGTTGCCAACTGATCCGGCCGGTACTTCAGCACACCCCAAGCCGTGGCCACCCCAAAGGTCGCAAAAAAACCCAGCAGGTTCAGCGCCCGCCAGGCCTTTAACCAGGCCACCGCGGCGATGGCCCCGCCCAGCAGCAGGTAGTAGCTGAACAGACCCACGTGGTCACCCTGCCCTGTGGACAACAAAATGGGCGCGGCAAAGGCACCGGCAAACCCGATGAAGGCCATGGGCATGGCGTTCTGCAACAGTGCAATCGCGGTAGAGAACGCACACACCAAGGCCAGCACCACAAACGCGGCACCCGCTGGCAAAAACTGGTACAGCCGGAAGGCTGCAAACACCGTCAGGTACAACACACCCACCCCGGCACCCTGCAGGGTCAGCGCATAACCCCGGCGATCCGGTTGGCGTGGGAGCAAGTCGCCGCCGGGCCGCCCCAAGGCGACGTCGCCCCCCGGGGGGGCAGCGACCCGCGAAGCGGCGGAGCGTGGGGGCACCATCCTCCAGCCGAACACAAACAACGCAATGCCGGCCGCACCAATGGCGGCCAGGCGCAGCTCAGGTGGCAGCATGGCGTTGTCCATTGCGTACTTGGCCAGAAAAGCCAGGCCCACAAACAGCACCAGCACACCCATGCGCACAATGGTGTTGCCGCCCAGCAGCCAGTCGCGCGCGGCGCCTACGGCACGGCTCACAAAGTCGGGCGTCTGCACCGTGGGGAACTCGGGCTGCTGAGGCGCTTTGTCTGCCGGCAGGGTGCCGGAATGGGTGTCGTGGAATTCGGATGGCACACTGCTGTGCACTTCGGCAAAGGCATCCTTGGGCACACGGATGGGCATGTCCACCCGCCAATCGGTTTCGGATACCGGCTCTGCCGACGGGGACACCGCCGCCGCACCCGCCACTGGCGCGGGCTGCACAACAGGCTCAGGTACCGAGGGCGCCGTGCGCGGCACCAGCACGGTAGGCTGGTGCTCCGCCAGGACCTCCAACGCCGCCTTGCGCGCAACGGTGTGCACGGCCTTGCGCAGCGTGAGCCCCGCCACGGCGCCGAACAGCGCGCCCAGAAACAGCCCGAAGCCTTCGTCGTGCCTGGCGACAAACATTCCCAGTATGGCCCCCCAGATTGCACCCCATAAGACCATATTGCGCTCCATTGACGTTGTTGTTGCCCTAGCCCGGCGCAGTCTAGTCCATGTTGTTAATTAATTTCAAACCCCGGGCAGTGGATTTCACGCCACCATCTTCCACGCCGGGCTACCATCTTCACCACACCAGGAGACAAGCCCATGACCACAGCCATTACCAATATCGAAGACCTGCGCGTGCTGGCGCAAAAACGCGTGCCCCGCATGTTTTACGACTATGCGGATTCCGGCTCGTGGACCGAAGGCACCTACCGCGCCAACGAATCGGACTTTCAGAAGATCAAGTTCCGCCAGCGCGTGGCCGTCAATGTGGATAACCGCACCACCACCAGCACCATGGTCGGCCAGCCCGTTGCCATGCCGGTGGCGCTGGCGCCGGTGGGCCTGACCGGCATGCAGTGTGCCGATGGCGAGATCAAGGCGGCCAACGCGGCCAAAAAATTCGGCGTGCCGTTTACGCTGTCCACCATGAGCATCTGCTCCATAGAAGACGTGGCCGCCGGCACCGGCAACCACCCTTTCTGGTTCCAGGTGTATGTCACACGCGACCGCAGTTTCATCGAACGCCTGATCGAACGGGCCCGCGCCGCCAAATGCTCGGCCCTGGTGTTGACGCTGGACCTGCAGATCCTGGGCCAGCGCCACAAGGACATCCGCAACGGCCTCTCCGCCCCTCCCAAACTCACACTCCGAAACATCGCCAACATCATGACCAAGCCACAGTGGGCACTGGGCATGCTGGGCACGCAGCGCCGCGGTTTTGGCAACATCATCGGCCACGTGACCGGCGTGGACGACATGGGCTCGTTATCCGAATGGACGGCAAAACAGTTCGATCCCACGCTGAACTGGGCCGACGTGGCCTGGATCAAGGAGCGCTGGGGCGGTAAGTTGATCTTGAAAGGCATACAGGACGTGGAAGACGCGCGCTTGGCCGTGGAGAGCGGCGCCGACGCGCTGATCGTCTCCAACCACGGCGGGCGCCAGTTGGACGGTGCTGAATCCTCCATCCAGGCCCTGCCGACCATCGTGGACGCGGTGGGCAGCCAGATCGAGGTGCACATGGACGGCGGCGTGCGCAGCGGGCAGGACGTGCTCAAGGCCCTGGCCCTAGGCGCCAAGGGTGTCTACATCGGCCGGCCCTTCATCTACGGCCTGGGCGCCATGGGCGAAGCAGGCGTGACCAAGGCGCTGGAAATTATTCGCAAGGAGATGGACATCAGCATGGCGCTGTGCGGCAAATCCAGCATTGCCCAAGTGGACAAAAGCATGCTGCTGCCGGGCAGCTACCCCACCTGACGCAACGGGGGCGCGCAGATCGCAGGGGAATACACTTTGGGTCATTATTTTGCGTTAGGATGAACCGTTTTTCATCCATCTGACCAGCCAGCCAAGCAAAGGACCTTCCCATGACAGCAAACAAATTCCGTCTGGTGACCCGCAGCGACTTTGACGGCCTGGTCTGCGCGGTATTGCTCAATGAACTGGACCTGATAGACGACATCAAGTTCGTACACCCCAAGGACATGCAGGACGGCAAGGTCGACATCACCAGCCGCGACATCACCACCAACCTGCCGTATGTGGCAGCCGCCTACCTGGCCTTTGACCACCACGAGTCCGAGACCATTCGCAACACCGGCGAGCGCCCCAACCACATCATCTCCGCACACGCGCCGTCGGCCGCACGGGTGGTGTACGACTACTACGGCGGGGCCAAGGCCTTCCCCAATATCAGCAACGACATGATGCTGGCCGTGGACAAGGCCGACTCGGCCCAGTTCAGCCACGAAGAAATTTTGGAGCCCACCGACTGGGTGCTGCTGAACTACCTGATGGACTCGCGCACCGGCCTGGGTCGCTTCCGCGAGTTCCGCGTCAGCAACTACCAGCTGATGATGGACCTGATCCAGTACTGCCGCAACCACGGCATCGACGAGATCCTGCAACTGCCGGACGTGATCGAACGGGTGGACCTGTACTTTGACCACGCAGCGCGCGCACGTGAACAGATCGAACGCTGCGCCACCGTGCACAAGAACCTGGTGGTGCTGGACCTGCGCGATGAAGAGACCATCTTCGCGGCCAACCGCTTCATGATTTATGCGATGTACCCGCAGTGCAATATCTCCATCCACGTGATGTGGGGCGTGCAAAAACAAAACACCGTGTTTGCCACCGGCAAGTCCATCCTGGACCGCAGCAGCAAGACCAATGTGGGTGAGTTGATGCTGCAGTACGGCGGTGGCGGCCACAATGCAGCGGGCACCTGCCAGGTCGACAACGAACAGGCAGACGACGTGCTGGGCGCGCTGATCAACCAGATCAATTCGGATGGCTGACACCGGTGCGGCGCATTGCCCACCTGGACATGGACGCGTTTTACGCGTCGGTGGAGCTGCTGCGCTACCCCCAGCTGAAAGATCAGCCAGTTGTCATTGCGGCCGGGCGCCAGGCCATACAGGATGCGTTGAAGGTTTTGCGCGCGCAAGACCTGGCCGATGCGGACCCGTCCGAGCCTGAGCATCCCTGGGACGAAGCCGCCCAACGCGCGGCGCTGAAACGTATACCCCTAGACGCCTTCGCCCGGCTGCACAGCTACACCGGGCGCGGCGTCATCACCACCGCCACCTACGCCGCGCGCAAGTTCGGTATAGGCTCGGCCATGGGCCTGATGAAGGCCGCCAAACTGTGTCCACAGGCCATTCTTCTGCCCGTGGATTTTGACGAATACCGCAGGTACTCACGCCAGTTCAAATCCATCATCACCGAGATCGCGCCGCTGATGGAGGACCGCGGTGTGGACGAGGTGTATATCGACTTCACCGACGTACCCGGTGGCCAACGCGAGGGTGGGCGTGTGCTGGCGCGCCTGATCCAGAAAAGCATTTTTGAAGCCACCGGCCTAACATGCTCCGTCGGCGTGGCACCCAACAAACTGCTGGCCAAGGTGGCCAGCGAGTTCAACAAGCCCAAGGGTATTGCCATCGTCTACGAGAGTGATCTGGAAACCTTGATCTGGCCGCTGGCCTGCCGCAAGATCAACGGCATTGGTCCCAAGGCCGATGAAAAACTCAAAAGCCACGGCATTGAGACCATTGGCCAGCTGGCCGCCAAAGATCTGCAATGGCTGATGGACACCTTTGGCCAGCGCACCGGCGCGTGGATGCATGCGGCATCCCACGGCCAGGACGACCGGCCCATCGTGCTGGAGAGTGAGCCGGTCAGCATCAGCCGCGAGACGTCGTTCGAGCGCGACCTGCACGCCGTGCGCGACAAGGCCGAGCTGGGCGCCATCTTCACGCGACTGTGTGAACAGTTGGCCGGCGACCTGCAGCGCAAGGGTTATGTCGGCAAGACGATTGGCATCAAGATCAAGTTTGAAGACTTCACCGCCGTCACGCGCGACATCACGATTGAGCGCCACATCAACGACGCCAAGGAGATTCGCAGGGTGGCGGGCCTGTGCCTGAAGCGTGCGCCCTTGCAGAAGCGACTGCGCCTGCTGGGTGTGCGGGTGGGGGCGCTGCACAAACGTGCCAGCGGCGATGGGTTTGAGGAAAATATGGCTCTAGCCCCCGTAAAACCTGACGGTAGTGCTATCACTTTTGAACCAGTGACCGACCAACTGTTTTAGCCAGGGATACACCGCGAAAGACTCGCCGCAGGGTTCGACACTTTCTTCTTGACACCAGCTTACGCCGAACTTACATTGAACTTCCACGGCAGGAGTTTCCAATGTTCACCTGGATTGCACCATCGGTTCCCGTTTCCGAGCTTCACCGCATTCGTAAATGGCATGTGGACCATGAACAGGATCACCCGCTGGAAATGCAGGTCTGGGACGCGGTTATCACCTGTTGGTTCATGGGCTGGGTGGGCTGGTTGCCCACTTATGCATTGGATGCCTGGTGGGCCGGTCCGCTGTGTCTGCTGGGCATGTTGGCACCCAGCCTGTATATCACCTGGCGCGCCCGGGCCCATGCGCTCAACAAGCTGCGTTGCGACTGGATCAGGACGTAGCCCCCACGTTCGCCCACTGCGTGTGGCTCTCTGCCCCCCGAGGGGCGCGCGTGTCCCCTTGGGGCGGCCCAGCGGGGAAACCTAACGTGCTCACGGCGGAAAAACAGGCGACAGTTGGGGCCAAAAAACTGCTTTACAGTTTGCCCATGACTACTACCTCCACACTCCCTCCCCTGTCCTGCTTTGCGCTGACAACCAACAACCACATCGCCCACCTGGTGCTGAACAAGCCCGACGCGATGAACACCATGCACCCGACCTTCTGGCGCGAGCTGGATGCGGTGCTGACCCACCTGCACCACGACGGCAGCGCCCGCGCCCTGGTCATCAGCAGCACGGGCAAACACTTCAGCGCCGGCATGGCACTGGAGACCTTTGTCGGCGCCATCCAGATGGACGACAACAGCCCCGAAGGCCGCGCCGCCATCTTTGACATGCTGGGCGACATGCAGGCCACCTTCACCAAGCTGGAGACGCTGCGCATACCGGTGATTGCGGCCATCCAGGGTGGATGTATCGGCGGCGCGGTGGACATGGTCACCGCCTGCTGCATCCGTTACGCCACGCCGCAAACCTTCTTCTGCATACAGGAAATCAACATCGGCATGGTGGCCGATGTGGGCACACTGCAGCGCCTGCCCAAGCTGATCCCGCTGGCCGTGGTGAAAGAGCTGGCCTACACCGGCCGCCGCCTAAGCGCCGACCGCGCGTTGCAATACGGCCTGGTCAACGCCATCTTTGACACCGAGGAAGCCATGCTGGCCGCTGCATTGCAATGCGCCACCGAGATCGCATCCAAACCGCCGGTCGCCATCTGGGGCACCAAACAGGCCATCCACTACGCCCGCGACCATTCCGTGGACGACTCCCTGAAACAAATGGGCTGGCTACAAGGCGCCATCTGGAGCAACCGCCATGTGATGGAGTCAGTCAAGGCCATGAAGACCAAGGGTGCGGGTGATTTTCCGGCGCTGCAGCCGCTGACCCGGTTTGTGGATGTAGGTCAATAGTTTTTACCTAATCACTCCCTGCGCGGCCAATCTCTCCGCAACTGTACAAATCCCCCGAATCGTGGTTTCATCCGCAATGGTCTCCGGTGCTCAACTCGGTGGGGGGATATTTGCATGCAAAAAAAATCGGTCATGCTGCCAGGGCAGAAGCATCTGCCCGATATGGTGCATGGCCTGCCGACCTTCTGTCTGTCCAAAGATGCACAGAGCCGCTGCCTGCTGATCCATAAAGCTTGCACCTGCGCCAGCACCGGCGCGTTCCCGCTGCACAACGCAGACCAGGCATCCCTGCAAGAAGCCGCCCTGCACACCTTGAGCATTCTGGACAACATGCTCGACGGTGTACTCACCATCAACAAACGCGGCCAGATCGAATCCGTCAACAAAGCGGCCATCAAACTGTTTGGCTACAGTGCTGACGAGATGCTGGGCCACAGTGTGGCCATGTTGCTGCCCGAGCCCTACAGCGGCGAGCACGACCAGCAAATGCTGCTGTTCAAACACACCGGCTCCAACTACCTGGTGGGCCAGGCGCGAGACATATTGGGTAAACGCAAGGACGGCAGCATTTTCCCCATCAGCCTGTCGGTGTCCAAAATTGCCCGTCCGGGCCGGCCCACATTTGTGGGAGTAATACGTGACATCACCCAGCGCCGCCAGCAGGAAGAAGAAATCCAGCGCCTGGCCTTTTACGACCCGCTGACCCAGTTACCCAATCGCCGCCTGCTGCTGGACCGGCTCAAGCAGGCACTCAAGACATCCGGCCGGTCTGGCCAGCGCGGCGCACTGATGTTTCTGGACCTGGACCACTTCAAGCTGCTCAATGACACGCTGGGCCATGACCTGGGCGACGCCCTGCTCAAACAGGTGGCCGCGCGCCTGAAGACCTGCGTGCGCGAGGGTGACACCGTGGCACGCCTGGGTGGCGATGAATTTGTGGTGCTGCTCGAAGGCCTGAGCCCGTCCGCCACCGAGAGCGCCGCCGACGCCGAACTTGTGGCCAACAAAATTCTCAATGCGCTGGGACAACCCTACACCCTGCGCTGGCACCACCACGAGAGCACACCCAGCATAGGCATCGTCATCTTCAAGGGCGACCAGGAAAGCACCGATGACCTGCTCAAGAAGGCCGATGTGGCCATGTACCAGGCCAAAGCCGCCGGGCGCAACACGGCACGCTTCTTTGACCCGGCCATGCAGGCGACGGTCAGCGCCCATGCACTGCTGGAGCAGGACATGCGCCGCGGCCTGGCCCGGCAGGAGTTCATGCTGCTATACCAGTTCCAGGTGGATGTGCAAGGCGTGCCCATTGGCGCCGAGGCCCTGCTGCGCTGGAACCACAGCACCCGCGGCCTGGTGCCGCCGGCGCAGTTCATCGCACTGGCCGAACAGACCAGCGTGGGCCAATTGCTGGGCCAGTGGGTGCTGGATGCCGCCTGCCACCAGCTCGTGTTGTGGGCGCAACAGGCAGCCACCGCAGACTGGACGCTGGCGATCAATGTCGGAAGCAGCCAGTTTGACGACGAGGGTTTTGTCACACAAATCGCCACCGCACTGCACAAGACCGGAGTCAACCCGCTGCGCCTGAAACTGGAGCTGACCGAAAGCATGTTGATGAACGACAGCATCGAAACCCGCACCAAGATGCACGCCATCAAGGCGCTGGGCGTGGGCTTTTCGCTGGACGATTTTGGTACCGGGTATTCGTCGCTGCTACACCTGCAGCGGCTACCACTGGACCAGTTGAAGATCGACAAATCTTTTGTGCAAGACCTGCTGACCAAGCCAGGCGATGCCACCGTGGCCCGCTCGGTCGTGGCACTGGGCCACAGCCTGGGGCTGACCGTGATTGCCGAGGGCGTGGAGACCGCCGCGCAACGCAATATGCTGGCCGAGCTGGGTTGTGATGCTTTTCAGGGTTATTTTTTCGGCCGCCCAGCGCCAGCGGCGGAGCTGGAGCGTTTATAAGAAATTGGCCCTTAGCCCCCGTATTTATTGACCATTACGCTACCAAATTAATAGCAAATTCAACAGGACTTTACTGCCGAGCCGTTCGCACATTGCGCGGCAGCGCCTGCGGATGGCTGGTGCGAAAGGGGTTGATGTCCAGCCCGCCGCGGCGCGTGTAGCGTGCATACACGGTCAGCGTGGTCGGCTTGCAGCGCGTCCAGATGTCCATGAAGATGCGCTCCACACACTGCTCGTGGAACTCGTTGTGGTTGCGGTAACTCACGATGTACTGCAACAGACCGCCCTGCTCGATCTGGTCCCCGCTGTAGCGTATCTGCACGCTGCCCCAGTCGGGTTGGCCGGTCACCAGGCAGTTGCTCTTGAGCAGATTGCTGACTAATACTTCGGACACTGGTTGTTCGTCGGGTGTTACGGTCAGCAGCTCGGGCGCTGGCGTGTACTGCGTGCATTCGATGTCCAGCCGATCCAGGTTCAGGCCATCGAGTTCGTGCACCGGCTCGCGGTCAAAGTTGTCGGCACCGACCAGCGTCACACCAATTGTCGTGGGCGCCGCCAGCGGCGCACCCTCCGTTCGCCACACGGCCTCGGTGATGTCGGCCCGCAGGCGCGCCTTGACGGCATCCGCATCCGCGAAGCGTGTGTTGTTGAAGCTGTTGAGGTAGAGCTTGAACGACTTGCTCTCCACAATGTTCAGCGATTCGCAGGGGATCGTGAAGTGCACCAACGCCACCTGCGGCTTGCCGCGCAGGTTGAGCCAACTCAGCTCGAATGCGGTCCACATATCGGCACCGAAGAACGGCGGCGCGCTGGTGATGCCGATCTCGGCACGTTTGCCGGCCCGGGGAATGGGAAACAGCAGCGACGCGTCGTACTGGTCGATGTAGGCCGCGCTTTTGCCCAGCTGCGATTGTTCGGGTGTGTTCATGCTACGACCTTCGTCGCCAGGTAGGGTGCGGGCGGTTCCGCGGCCTGCAGGTGGGGGATCAACTCGTCCAGCATCAGTGCCACCGGCTCGGGCGGCAGGTCGTGCCCCATGCCATCAAAGCCCACCAAGCGCGCACCGGGGATACGAGCGGCCGTGTCTTCACCATTGGCAAACGGCACCAGCGGATCTGCGCGGCCGTGCAACACCAGGGTCGGGCTGGTGACGTGGGCGAGCTGCGATGCACGCTTGGTGTCGGCCACGATGGCCAACATCTGGCGCAACGTGCCTTCGGGGTGGAAGCTGCGCTCCACACCGCGCAGAATGCGTTCACGCATGTCGTCCTCGGGCACGGGGTAGCCGGGGCTACCGATGGCCTTGAACAGGCGCACGTAATGGTCCACCACGGCCTCGGGCGCATCACTTTCCGGGCGCTTCAGCAACACGCGGGTGACTTCGGGCTTGGCCTGTGGCAGGCCCTTGGCGCCACTGCTGCTCATGATGCTGGTGAGGCTCAGCACGCGCTGTGGCGCCGCGATGGCCACGCGCTGCGCCACCATGCCGCCCATGCTGACACCCACCACGTGTGCACGCTCCACACCCAACACGTCCAGCACACCCAAGGCGTCTTGCGCCATATCTTCCAGCGTGTAAGGCGCAACCACTTTCAGACCCAGCTTGTACTTGAGCCCTGCCCAGAGGATGTTGGGTTTACCCAGGTGGTCGAAGTGCTGGCTCAGTCCGATGTCGCGGTTGTCCATACGGATGACGCGAAAGCCCGCGTCCACCAGTGCTTCGATCATCTGTGGTGGCCAGGCTACCAGTTGCATGCCCAGGCCCATGATCAGCAGCACGGCTGGGCGGGTGTAGGCATCCAGGTCCTGGGGGTTGATCTCGGCGGTGTCTTCGACTTCGATGTCGATGCCGTTTGCTTTGATTTTCATAGCGTATGAATGAGTATGGACGGGGGCTAGAGGCCCATTTAGCTTGATACTTTACGGCGGAACACCATGCGCTCAGGTGTGGACTGGGCGGCGCTCCAGGCATATCCGTCCACATCGAACGCACGCAGTTGCTCGGGCTTGACCAATTGGTGGGTGACGGCATACCGCGCCATCAGCCCGCGTGCACGCTTGGCAAAGAAGCTGATGATCTTGTACTGGCCGTTCTTGTAGTCTTCAAACACACACTCCACCACACGCGCCTTCAGCGCCTTGGTGTCCACCGCCTTGAAATACTCCTGCGACGCCAGGTTGATGACCACGGGGCTGATATCGGAACGCAAACGGGTATTGAGGTAATCCGCAATCTGCGTGCCCCAGAAGTGGTACAGGTCTCGCCCCCTCGCATTGGCCAGACGCGTGCCCATCTCCAGCCGGTAGGGCTGCATCAGGTCCAAAGGGCGCAGCACACCATACAGCCCGCTGAGGATGCAGACATGGTCCTGCGCCCAGGCCAAGTCTTCACTGCCCAGGCTGCGCGCATCCAGGCCACCATACACGTCACCATCAAACGCCAACACCGCCTGGCGCGCATTCTTGGGCGTAGCGCGGGACGACCACGCCTGGTAACGCGCGACGTTCAGCGCAGACAGCGCATCGCTGAGCGACATCAGCTCGCCTATCTGCAGCGGCGAATAGGTGCGCAGCAGGTGTATCAGTTCTTTGGATTGTTTGACAAACAGCGGGGGCGTGTGGGGGAGCTGGGGGTCCAGAGGGGTTTCGTAGTCCAGGGACTTGGCGGGCGAGAGCAAAAACAGCATACGGTGGGGGGTTCAGATATCAACGACCAGACGGACAAGCTCCATTATCGTGAATGTGGAGAGGCGCGGGTCCTGAAGGGCTTGGCCCCTAGAATCGGTGAAAAACCTGTGTGGGCTTGGTGCTGTTCTTTTTTTTGCATGGGCGTATGAAATTTGCCAAGACCCAGCAATCCGCGTGCAAACGCCATTTCTCGGGAAAATTTGATGTCCAACTTAAAACGCAAGGCTCGACGAATTGAGCAGACTTTGTTCTGCGCATTTTCCTGAGCTTCGCAATGCACGGACTCGTGGTGGTTTCTGGTTTGCCTGCAAGTGGGAAGACAACACTTGCCGCCTCCTTGGCAGCGAGCCTGCAACTGCCGTTTCTGGACAAAGACTCATTCCTCGAAGCACTATTCCTGTCTGAGGGAACAGGCAATTCAGCATGGCGCCGCGCACTCAGCAAACGCGCTGACGAACAGTTTCAAGAAGAGGCGTCAGCCATGGGAGCCGCGGTCATCACCTCATGGTGGAAGCATCCAGCATCAACCACCGACTCGGGCACTCCAGTGGATTGGCTCTCGTACCCTTCGCGCATAGCAGTCGAAGTGCACTGCGTATGCAGCGCGTCGGTAGCCGCTTCACGTTTTCTTGCGCGTCAGCGTCATCCGGGTCATCTCGACGAACGGTGGTCGCACGACCGCCTGCTTGTTATGCTGGAGGCGCATAGCGGGCATGGCCCTCTGTTTCCTGATAGGGCCATCACCATCAATACCGAGCAACTCTTAAGAGTGCAAGACATTGTTCACACTATTCAGGCAAATGCGTTTGGCAAATGCAACGCCAAACCCGTGAATCAACCAGGTTGGACGTCCACGGCCCAGCGCCCTTAGCCACCCTCGCGTCAATCGTCGAATCGCATGAATCGAACGTCAAAATTTCTCCTCTATATCACCGCTGGGCTGGCGTTGATTGCTTGCACGGCGATGTTGGTGCAGTACCAAGTTCGTTTGCGGATCGTCATCGACGAACCGCTATTGGTCAGATTCAGCAAGGGCGCCTGGATTAGCTGCCTGTCCGAGAATGAACTGATGGGTCAAATAGATCATGTCAGTTTTGAAGGGGTGAGCGTTACCGATCGCTCGGGCACGTTCAGCGAAACAAATCTACGGGCGAAGATTGAGAACGGAGAGCAGCTTTGTCCCGAACTAGGAATCCTGGTACTGGACTCGCGACGCAAACAATACTTTGTACCTTTCGGCGACATTGAGGGGCTAAGAAGGAACGAGACTTGGTTTTGGTCGAATCCTTTTTCAAATTAGATTAAATTAAATGCAGTTCAAGACTCCCACGAAAAAGCCGACGCTTGAAGAGCGTCTCGCCAAGTGGTCCATGGGCTTTCTGGGTGGCTCCGTCGCCATACTCGCCGTGTTTCTGGCTTTGGCCTTCACCCTTGCAACCCAGTCCGTTTGGGTTGTTCTTGCACTTGCATGCCTGGGTGTCTACGTAGCGCAGCTTTACTATTTGGGCACTATCGGAAGGTACGCGCCGAGGCGGCGCCTTCACATCTGGCAGCTTTCGCTCCTGGGGCATGTGGTGCTCTTTGGTGTCGTGCTGTGGGTCATCGGCAACCCACCGGTTGCCTTGCTTGTGCTTCTGCCCGAGGAAGCCAGTTTTGTTATCCATCTACTGGGTATCCACCACGCATACCGGGCCGCGCAATCCACCACGTTCAGTGCCGAAAATGCCTCCTAAGCTCTCCATTCGCGTCGGCCGATCTGACGACGCCAGCCATTTGGCGGTCCTGGCAACACAAGTCTGGCTGCACACCTATGCCACCGATGGCATCTCGGCCGATATCGCTGGATACGTACTTCAGGAACTCGCCCCAGAAAAATACCTGCGGACCTTGAACGACCCAACACGCCGGGTCTTCGTAGCGCAGAGCGGTGCCAACCTTGTGGGTCTCGCTGTCGTCAAGTTCGGCACCGCCTGTCCAGAAGACCAACACGCTTCGACCGAGTTGCAAACGCTCTATGTACAAGAACACTTCATCGGTCATGGGGTCGGAAAACTGCTACTTCGGGCCGCGGAAGCTGAGGCAAGGCAGCAGCAAGCGAATGCCATGTTGTGGCTGACCGTCAACGCAAAGAACACCAGGGCCACGGCTTTTTATGCACATCAGGGCTACACGAAGGTCGGCACCACCTACTTCACCCTGGGTGAGGGAAACCATGAAAACCATGTGCTCATAGGCCCCAACGCACAAGCTTAGTCAACTGAAAAACTCACATGCACATGCTCCTGCAAACGTACTTTTGGTTCATGTCGATCTACCTCGTAGTCGCCGCTGCCGCCATGTTTTTCAAGCCCAGAAAACCGGAGTCACCTCGGATTACCCCTGCCATGTGGGCAGAGCAGGTGGTCAGTTATGGCTTGCTCATCGTTGGTCTGGTCGGGGTGTACGGCTATGTCCACGCCATTCCATTCGGCATTGCCGGCTTCTGGCAGGTGTTCCTGGTTCTGTTGGGCCTGTTCGCCGCCTTTCAGTACTTCATGCCAAAAACGCAACTGCTACTAAAGTAGCACGGCGTCAAGGCCGTCGCCACAGCTGCCACCGTCGGAGTGCTCTTGCTTGCACCCATGTTTGTCACAGTGGGTATCTATGGTTTCCAAAGTGCTGCCCTATGGGCGCAGCCCTGAGCACCACCCACATCAGGTCACGCCATGCAACAACTTGAATTCACCTCTGTCATACCTGCGCCGCAGGACTTCAAGTCTCTGTATGACACGACAGGTTGGGGGCCGCCATCACGTCCCGCCACCTACTACGCTGGTGCACTCAGGGGCTCGTGGTTCACGCGGTCTGCCTATTCCGACGGGCAACTGGTTGGGTTTGCGCGCGCCATATCGGATGGGCATCTGCATGCCTTCATTACCGAGATGATCGTGCACCCCGAATATCAGCAGCGCGGTATTGGTTCTGCGTTGTTGTCATCTGTACTGGACGCCTGCCATAGTGCAGGCATCACTGACATTCAGCTTTTCAGTGCCAGAGGAAAGGCCGGCTTCTATGAACAACATGGTTTCATTTCCAGGCCCAGCGATGGTCCAGGTATGCAGCTCTGTCTTAAACCGTAGTCATGCTCTTATGCGCCGCAAAGTTGCCGTTCTGCTCTACCCCGGGTGTATCTTCTTTGAGGTTGCGCTTGCGACTGAACTGTTGGCGAAGTCGTTTGATGTGCTCTTCTTCACCCCTGACGGGATGCAACACCTCGCGTCGAATGGTTCTGTGCTCCAAGCTTTTGGCAGCTACGCTGACCTTGAATCCTTGGAAGTAGCTTGCGTTTTGATACCGGGCGGTGATCCTGGTTCCATCATTCCACAAAACACCGCTACACAATGCCTCCAGGCTGCCAGTGCGCGGGGTTCTGTTATGGCCGGGATTTGTGCAGGCAATCTTGTACTTGCAAGTGCGGGGCTGCTTCGAGGTGTTCGTGCGACGCACAACTACACGCTCGAACATGCCACGCCCGAGGCCGTCCAAGCCACAGAATCCTTCTGGGAAGGCATTGTGTTCGAGCGTGCGGACACCGTTGTAGACGGCCGTTTCATCACGGCACAACCCTGGGCATGCGTCAAGTTTGCAGCTGCTGTTGCCAGGAGCCTGGACGCAGTCAAGTGCCCCTAACGCAGCAATTTCCCCGCACCACCAATCACGGTCACCTCCACAAAACGTGAGCCGATGCGGTTGTTTGGGGAATACTGGATGCTGGTGCCGCCCAGGTCGAAGTTGTTCATACTCTCCAGCCCCTTGACCAGTTTGGCCCGGGTGGGCGAAGGCCCCGCGCGGCGCAGACCCTCCACCAGAACCTTGGCGCCCAAAAACTCTTCAAAGCTGGTGTAGCTGGGTGCCTGCCCGCCGCCATATTTGCGCAAAAGGGCTTGGTACTCCCGTACCACGGGCTTGTTGGCACCAAATGGAAAGGGCACAACCTGGGAGATACCCAATCCGTGTACGGCCTTGATGCCCGCCAACTTAACCAGTTCTGCAGGGTCCACCACCGAAATGTTGTACAACTGCGCTCCGCCGCCCACGGTCCGGTACTGCGATGCGAATGCCGCCGTAGACCGGTTGACGGAAATCATGATGATGGCCTGTGGGTCGGCCGCGTGGATCTTCTTCACGGCCTCCTGGACCTGATCCGTGTTGCGCTCGTAGGTAGCGGTTTCTACCAGCCTCATCTGGCGCTTGGCAACGGCAGCCTCCACACCCGCAAGTCCGGCCTTGCCAAAGGCATCGTTCTGGTACATGACGGCGATTCGGGTCATGCCCAGGGTTGCAACCTGATGGACCATGTGTTCGGTCTCGTCCATGTAGCCCGCCCGCACATGAAAGATATGCGGATTGAATGGGGTGCGTAGCGCTTCACCACCGGTATAGGGCGCAACCAGCGGGGCACCGCCCGCGTCCAGCACACCATCGGCCAGCAGCTTGGCAACATTGGCCGTTCCGGCGTATCCAAACAGGGCCACAACGTCCGGGTCGGCCAGCACCTCACGGGTCAGCCGCACGGTCTCATCCACCTTGTAGGCATCGTCGTGCACGATGTGTTTGATGCGGGCCCCGTGTATGCCTCCATTGTCATTGACCCAGGCAAAGTAAATTTTCCCGCCCAGCACCATTTGTTGCCCCGTGCTGGCGAGCACGCCCGACAAGGGTGCAACCTGGGCGATGGAGATTTCTGCCGCTTGGCTGCCCCCGAAAGGCCCAGCCAAGCCTAACAACAGGGCTGACGAGGCGATGGCACGCCGCAGGACGGGCAGGATCGAAGCGATGGTTTTCATAGCGCGCTTTCAGTTGCATGCAATGTGCCCGCCAGCCAAAGCTGAAGCGGGCACGGGGGTCAGACCACTGTGGAGCCGGATCAGTCCGGCACGTTGACCGAAGTTCCGGCAAAGCCGATCTGGTTGGCCGCCGAAGGTGCGGTCGCCATCAGCGGTAGATGGGACTTGGTGATGGCCGGTGCTGCGCCAGGCAAACCACCGCGTGGTGTGGTGCGTACCACCTGGCTGGGTGGCAATGCTGTGCCAGACTTCAGGTTGGCATACATCGCATTCATGGCATGCACAAAATAGTAGTGCAGCGGCACATACCGTGTGTCAAAGCCCGAAAACGGCAGGAAGGTGTCGAAGTGCTGGGCGTTGGTTACCTCCACGTAGCTGAGCTTGCTGGCACTGCCCTCGGTCATCCGGTTGTAGGCGGTATAGGCACGTGCGGAGTGGTTGACAGGGACCAGTGCATCACTGCGGCCGGCCACGATCAGCGTGGGCTTGCCGCGCAAGTTGCCGTCCAGCTGCACTTCGGCAATACCCGCCTTCACGGCATCACTTTGGGCCTTGGTGGGCACGCTCGTTGCAGTCAGGGCTGCACCCGTGGCTGCGTCGGTGCCGGTCACCAGTGCACGTTGGCACAGGGCCACATCCAGGCCGAAGTCTGCCTTGCCGCTGGACGCAGACACGGCAAACTGCCATGCCTTGGCACCGCCGACTGAATCGTTGTAGACCACACTGGCCGGGCTGCCGTTGACCGTGCCATTGCCGGATGCAAACGAACCGGCCTTGGCTGCCGCGGACACAGCCACTACATCACCGGTGGCGTTGACCGCCGCCGCACTGGCACCGCACAGGTTGTCGGTCATGGAGAACCTCCCCAATGCATTCGGGTACATCATGGCGATGATCGGGCCATTGCCCAAACCGTAGTGTGCGTTGTGCATGAGGTCGTGCTCGGGCATAAAACCGTAGTTGCGCAACTTCTGCATGGCGTCGGTGGCCTGCTCAGCCAGCGTGGTGCCCGTGACCAGACCCTTGGCTGCCAACGCAGCGCAGCGGTTGGCCGCGCGGGTGTTCATGCTGGTCAGCGTCATGTAGTTGAAGATGCTGCTCTCCGACATGACAGCTGCAGGCGCCTGTGCTGCACAGGGTTGGTAGATGTTCTCGAAAGTGAAGTAGTCGATCAGCGAAAGCCCGTACTTGCTGGCAGCAACACCCCCCTGCTGTACACCGTAACCCACCGTTGTGCGGGGCTGGGCGCTGGGTTCTGCAGCGACCACACCATCGATCAGGCCCGATGTATCCAGCTCGGCGGCGCGCAGCACGGCAGCACCGCCGTTGGACACCGATCCGGCGATCACCAAGGTGTTGCCGGCATTGAAACGCGCGATACGGCTAACACCGTCTTGCGCCAGCGGTGCGTACTCCTTGTTCAAGGCGAACAGGGCGTACTTTACGGATGCCAGTGTGTCGTTGCCCCAGTCCTTCTCGGGGTTTTGTTGCGAGTGCGCATGTTTGAGGCCCAGGCGATTGGGAAAGGCCGTATTGAAAGCAGCGCGTGCAGCATCCGTGATCGAGGCCGCGAAGTGCGACAGCGCGCCTGCCGCCGAGCGCGTGGAACGCACACCGTCGATCTTGTTGACGCTGTCGTCCATGGGGTCGTACAAGCCCATGCCCTTGCCGGAATCGGTCAACGCCACGGCACATCCGCGCTTGAGGCCCCATTCGGACGCACTGCCGATCGAACCATACACACCACGGGAACCCGACGAAGGCCCTGCCACCACACAGGGGTTGGCTGCATCAAAGCTGGCAGGAATCTGCACCGCGACGGTAACATTCTTGCGGCCGGTTCCATCGTCGAGGCGCGCAATGTACTCCACACCAGGGATCAGACCTTCGCCCAGTGTGTCACCACCACTGAGGTTGATGTTGGGGCCGTACAAGCTGCCGTATCCGCCATTGGCCGAAGGGTCCAGTATGGCGCGGTAATTCGCATGGATGGCATTGCGGCGCAGCTCTGCGGGCGTGGGGTTCAAGGGGTCGGCAAAGGCGGGCGCAGCGGCCAGGCCCAGGCCGGTTTTGCCCAGGCCGGCGGTCAGCAGGTCTTGCGCTGCGGTGGTGGCACCAGTGGATGGGGAGACGGCCGTATGGGTGCTCTTGGCCACCTCGACAAAACCAGCGGGCAAAGTATTCAAGGTCTCGCTGGGGCTGCTGCTGCCACCACCACAGGCGGCGAGCAACAGGGTTGCGGCCGATGCAGCAAGCATGGAAGGATGGATGGAATGGGTCACGCACGTCTCCTGTTCACGGTTTGAAAGAAGCGCGAGCATAGAAGCCAAGTCCCCAGCAACGCTAGGCGTACGAATACTTGATCGGGTTCCTCCTAGGGTAGTTTTACGCTACGCTACTAGGGTCTCTGCAGCGGCTCCGAAGAGCTGTTGGCAGCATCGAAATAGGCCACTCTCGCTTGCGCTACCATGCAAGCCACAACCCGGAGAACATGCATGCAGTTGCGAATGGGGCTCCAAGTCCTGGCCATGGTGTGGGTACCTGCCGTGGGATGGGGCCAGCAGGCCGACGCGTTGCGCTTCTCGGCGTCCACAAGCTGGAGCATGCCCTATGCCGACGTGCGGGAAGACCGTTTGGTGGGTGGCATCGTGTTTGACCTGACCCAGGCCATTGGGGCTGCCCTGCACCTGCCGGTGCGTTATGTGGTTTTGCCACGCAAGCGCATTGAGGCTGCGGCCCAGGCTGGCGAGCTGGACGTGCGCTGCTACTTCAACCCGACGTGGACCCAAAACCCGGGCCAATACATCTTCAGCAACCCGCTGTTTGACGCCTCCGACGTGTTGGTGGGTGCCCGCAGCGGCACGGGCACCATCACCGACCTGAGCCAGCTACCCCAGGGCGCCACCGTGGGCACCGTGCTGGGCTTTTTGTACCCTGCGTTGGACAAGCGATTCCAGGACCACAGCCTGCTGCGTGAAGACGCCGTGGACCAGGAAAAGGTGTTGATGAAGCTGGGCCGGGCCCGCACACCGTACGCCGTGGTGAATACACGGGTGCTGGCATGGTTCAAGCGCCAATCGGGCAGCGAAGCCATCGCCGACTGGGCTCTGCCGCTAGAACGGGCCGACTTTTACTGCGGCGTGAACAAATCCTCTGCCCACAAACCCCAAAAAGTGGTGGATGCGATCAACCGGCTCAAGGCCACTGGCGAGATCGACCGCATCCTGCAGGGCTACCAGTAGACCCGCTCCACCGTCAGCGGATAAACCGCCCGTTGTTGGACACCATGGTCAGCTCCACAAAACGCGATGCGTTCACGGCAGACTCGCTGAAGTTGACGGCAAAGCCACCCAGGTCCAAATTCTTGGTGCCCCAGGTGCTGTCGATAAAACTGCTGCGTGTGGGGTTGCGGCCCGCGCGGCGCAGGGTCTCGGCAAATACACGGGCGTTGATGTAGCCCTCTAGCGCCAGGTGGGACGGCTCCAACGCCACATTGCCCGCCTTCCACGCCAGCTGAAAATCGCGCACCACGGGGCGTGACATATTGCTGGGCAAGGGCACGATCTGCGAGATGGTCATGCCGGTGGCGTCACCCCCCAACGTGGCGATGGTGGCCGCTGATCCCATGATGGACAGCGCATACAGCTGCAGGCCCTTGCGCTCCTGGCGCACGGCTTTCACAAAGGCGATGGTGGGTTTGCCCGCCAGGCCCACCAGCACGGCCTCGGGCGCTGCAGCGGCAATCTTCTTGGCGGCGGCCTCGGCGTCGGACGCATCGTTCTCCACGGTCAATGTCGCAATCGCCTCCAGCTTGTAGCGGGTGATGGCCTGCTGCGTGGCAGTGAACACCTCTTTGCCAAAGGCATTGTTCTGGTAGACGATGGCAATACGTTTGATGCCCACCGTGGCCAGGTGCTGCACCAGTTGTTCGGCCTCGTCGGCATAACTGGCGCGGATGTTGAACACATTGCGCGCATTTTTGGGCCGCACCGACAAGGCCCCGGAGAATGGTGCAAAAAACGGTATGCCCGACTCCATCACCTTGGGCAGCATGGCCTCGATCATGGGTGTGCCCATGCAGTTGAACAGCGCAAAGTTGCTGCGGTCTTCCATAAAGCCATTCACATTGGCCAGGGAGCGTTTGACGTCGTAGCCATCGTCGGCCACGGTCAGTTCAATCGGTCGGCCATTCACACCACCCTTGGCATTGATGGCAGCAAAACACACCTTGGCCCCCTGGTGCATGGCCTGGCCCAACTCACCCAAGGGGCCCGTCAACGCGATGGACTGGGCAATCTTGATGGGGCCGGTGTCATCGGCGCGGGCTGGCAAAGTAGATGCCAACGGCAGTGCGGCCAGCGCACCCAGCACACGGCGGCGTGTGGGGTGAAGGGAGTCCAAGTGATTTTTCATAAGGGATGGGCACAACGACAAATGGAGAGGCAGATGCTAAGGCCGCAAATGACAGCAGAATGTCTTTCCAACGACAATTGAGGCCCGATTTGCTCGGTACATTCCCTAGGCGCCTGCACCGTCGGTCACCACACTTTCTCTTCTGAAAACAGTCATCGCCAGCAGACTTGTGAGGGGCTTATACCGTCTTGACGCTGCCAGCCCCAGGGGCAATAGTGCGCGCATGAACAACCCCCACACAACCACGCCGCCCCAATCGGTCGCCCGCAAGCTCACGCTGCTGGCCATGGGCATCATCGCCACCATCCTCGTGTTGCTGGCGCTGGCCATCAGCCTGGTGGCCGGGCGCACGGCGCGCCAGCAGGTGCAGGACTCAGTGGCCGACAAGATAGAAGGCATCGCCAAGACCATGGACGCCACCGACGACACACAACGCGACCTGGTGCTGCGCGCGGCCAAGACGCTGCAGCAGTCGTTCGAGGCCACGATGACGCAGGACGAGGCCACCGGTGAGATCAAGAGTTACGGTGCCGCGGTCAACAACAACTTTGGCGACGTGGACACCTTCACCGGCAACACCGGCAACCCGGGCACCGTGTTTGCCAAGAAGGGGGATGACTTTGTACGCATCACCACCTCGCTCAAAAAGGCGGATGGCGAACGGGTGTTGACCCCGCCACTGGAGCGCAGCCACCCCGCATACAAAGCCGTGCTGGCGGGCCAGGCCTATACCGGCCGCGAGGTGCTGGCAGGCAAGCCCTATATGGCCCACTACGAGCCACTGAAGAATGCCGAGGGCAAACTGATCGGCATCCTGTCCGCCGCGCGGGACCTGACCCCTCTGCAGGCCGAGCTGAACCAATTGGTGGCCAACGCCAAGTTTTTTGAAACCGGTGGCGCCTATGTGATGGACCCGCGTGGTGCGCCAGCGGATGCCGTGTTCCTGGTCCACCCCACGGCCAGTGGCAAAAAGCTGAGTGAGGTCTCCCCCCAGGCCGCCGAGTTTGTGGATGCACTGACCGCATCAACCGACGGCCGGGTCGACATGGCCGCCGCGCTGCTGCAGGCCAATGGCTCCGGTCGCTGGGCCTTGGGGCGCAAGACCAAGAGTGGCGGCGCCTGGGTGGTGGCCGAGGTGTCCCACAGCGAATCCACCCAGCGGCACTGGCGCAATATGTTCATGATCTGGGGGCTGATGCTGCTGGCCACGGTGGCACTGGCGGTGGCCATTTTTGTGGCCGTGCGCCGCACCGTCAGCCAGCCACTGGGCGAGCTGACCACGGTGGTCAAGGCGGTGGCCGATGGGGATCTCACCTATTCCTTCCGCTCCGAACGCGACGACGAAATCGGCGCCCTGGTGCGCGAGGTCGAAGGCATGCGCATGCGTTACCAGACGGCGCTGTCGCAGGTGCGCGCATCGGTGGACAGCATTGGCACGGCCAGCGCCGAGATCGCCAGCGGCAACCAGGACCTGAGTGTGCGCACCGAACAAACCGCCAGCAACCTGCAGCGCACCGCGTCCAGCATGGAAGAGCTGACCGCCACCGTGCGCCAGTCCGCAGACTCCGCCCGCCAGGCCAACCAGTTGGCGGCATCGGCTGCCGAGGTGGCCGCACGCGGTGGCGCCGTGGTCGGCCAAGTGGTGACCACGATGGAAGACATCAACCAGAGCGCCCGCAAGATTGCCGACATCATCAGCGTCATCGACGGCATTGCCTTCCAGACCAATATCCTGGCGCTTAACGCGGCGGTGGAAGCGGCCCGCGCCGGTGAGCAGGGCCGTGGTTTTGCCGTGGTGGCCAGCGAGGTGCGCTCCCTGGCCGGGCGCAGTGCAGAGGCGGCCAAGGAGATCAAGGCGCTGATTGGTGCGTCGGTGGACAAGGTGGCATCCGGTACTACGCTGGTGCAAAACGCCGGCAGCACCATGGGTGAGATCGTCAGCTCGGTGCAGCGGGTCAGCGACATCATTGGAGAGATTACGTCGGCAGCCAGCGAGCAGTCGGACGGCATTGGCGAGGTCAACACCGCCGTCAACCAGCTCGACCAGATGACACAACAGAACGCCGCGCTGGTGGAGGAGTCTGCCGCCGCAGCCGCCAGCCTGCAGGAGCAGGCGCAGCGCCTGGCGCAAGCCGTGTCGGTGTTCCGGTTGGGGGACTAGCGCTGCACACCAGAGGGCTTTTCACAGAAACACCTTAAGCCAAATTGGCCTCTAGCCCCCGTGAAATATAGCTATATAGCTATTATTTTTATAGTGATTTAGCTCTGCGGCTGCGCACCGCATGGGCCAGCTCCTGCAGCACGGGCAGCGTATCGTCAAAGGCCAGGCAGGCATCGGTGATGCTCTGGCCATAGGTCAGCGGCTGGCCAGGCACCACGGGCTGGGTGCCGGCCACCAGGTGGCTTTCCAGCATCACGCCGATGATGGCGCGTTGGCCGTTTGCCACCTGCCCCGCCACATCCCGCGCCACCTCGGGCTGGCGGTCATACCGCTTGCTGCTGTTGGCGTGGCTGCAGTCCACCAGTATGGCCTGGGGTGCGCCGGCCTTGTGCAGCAGGGCTGCCGCCTCGGCCACATGGGCCGCGTCAAAGTTGGGGCCACTGCGGCTGCCGCCGCGCAGCACCAAGTGGGTGTGTTCGTTGCCAGATGTGGTCAGCACGGCGGGCGCACCCTCGTGTGTCAGCGACGGGAAGCAGTGCGGGTGGCGGGCTGACAGGATGGCGTCCACCGCCACCTGCAGATCACCATCGGTGCGGTTCTTGAAGCCCACCGGCATGGACAGGCCCGAGGCCAGCTCGCGGTGGATCTGGCTCTCGGTGGTGCGGGCGCCAATCGCGCCCCACGAAATCAGGTCGGCGTAGTACTGGCCCAGTGTGGTGTCCAAAAATTCTGTGGCAATCGGCAGGCCCACATCGGTGATGTCCAGCAACAGCTTGCGCGCCAGGCGCAATCCGCGGTTGATCTGGAAGCTGCCGTCCAGCCCGGGGTCGTTGATCAGGCCTTTCCAGCCAACCACGGTGCGGGGCTTCTCAAAATAGACCCGCATCACCACCAGCAGGTCATCGGCCATGGCCGCAGCCACGGACGCCAGTTTGCGCGCGTATTCGATGGCCGAGGCCGGGTCGTGCACCGAGCAGGGCCCCACCAGCACCAGCAGGCGGTCGTCCTGCCCCGTAATGACCTTGGCCACATCGCGGCGGGCCTGGTGGATGGCGGCGGCACCTGCGTCGCCCAGCGGCAGTTCGTCTTCCAGAATGGCGGGCGAAATCAGCGGGCGCACGCTGCGGATACGGATGTCGGCGGTGGAGGGCATGGCAGTGGATGGCAGAAGGAAGGCTGCATTCTAGGTTCTGCCTTGGGCGCTGGCCTCTGCATGCACTATCATTCGCCGCAGCATGGGGAGCCGCGTCTGCGCCGGGCAGCCCGCTCCCCCATGGTGAGACCCAATTGCCCTCCTCTACGACACTGCCAGAACCCACCGCACCGTTGCCGGGCGCCTCCGCGCCTGCAGCGGGCGCCAGCCAGTTTGACCGTATGCAGGCCGAGCTCAAAGGCGTGCAGCAGCAGGCACTGGCCACCCAACAATCCCTGCAGCAGCTGGAGGCGCGCAAACCGGTAGACGCCTACTCCGCCATCACATCCCATCTGCCTGGCTTTTCCACGGTGGATAGCGCCGTATTGGGCGTGGGGTCGGCACTGGTTCTGGCCGCTGTGGTGATCTGGTGGTATGTGTGGCAGCGCCCCCGCACCCACTGGATCGACGCTGGCGCACGCCGCATGCCGGTGCCGCAGCCTCAAGCAGCCGCTGCACCCACGGCCCCGCCATCGGCACAGCCATCCCAAATCCCGCTTGGCGAGACAGAGGGCTGGGCACCCAGCACGGCGTCGGGCGAGTTTTCGACCCACGGTTTCGAGCCGTCCACCAGCCCCTTTGCCCGCCATGAACCCAATATGGCCTTTGATTCGGAGGCCGCCGCCTCCGAAGTGATGCGGGTGCGCAAGTCGCTGGCCGAAAAGCGGGAAGCCCGTGCCCATTTCCTGGAGCGCGAAGACGCCGTAGACCCCGATCTGGACCCCGACCTGGACCTTGACCTGGATTTGGACGAAGTGCCCCCCCCCGCTGCGGCCCTGCAACCCGCACCAGAACCCCAACATGAACCAGCGCCAGAGCCCGACGCGCTGGATTTGGATCTGGATCTGGACGTGACGCCAGACCCTTGGCGGCAACCCGGCGAATCCACCCCTGGCATCGGCGACGCGCAGCCGGGCGATGCCATCCATTTCTCTCTTGCGCTGGAAGACTATGGCGTGCAGCCTGAACCCGCTCCCGAGCCAGACCTACAACCCCCATACGCCGCCCTAGACATGGACCTCACACCCGAAGCCGTAGTAGAAATTGAAGCAGTAGCAGAAGCACCACCGGTGCAAACCACCCCTGCCTACGCGCCCGAGCCCGATCCCGAGCTTGTGCTGGAAGTGGAGCATCAGCCGCCAGCAACGGGTGCCAAGACCTACGACTACACCATCACGATGGCTTTGGCCGAGGAATCTGCCGCTTTGGAGCTGTGGACCGAGGCACGTGATCTGGCCGCTGAAGTGCTGGCCTCCGACAACGCTGCGCTGGTAGCCCAGGCCCAAGCCTTGCTGGAGCGGCTCAACCAGCTGGAACAAGACGCGCCGCCCGATACCAACTGGAGCACCGTGCGTTAGCGCAAGTCGAAGAAATCGAAGTCCGTGGTGCCGTCCAGCGGTGAGCCCCGGGTCTCGACATCGGCCTGCGGGTCTTTAGTCTTTTGCCTGGACGGGGGCACGGGCACCGGGTTGCGCTTCCAGGCACCACGGTGCTGGGCACCCAGGCGGTGTGCCACATCAGCGCTACTGCCCACATCGGCACTGTCACCCGAGGGGGCGCGGGCAGCGATACGCACCAAAGCTGCTGCGTCATGGGCATCGTCCGACATGCGCACAATTCGTTTTGCAACACCGTGCAACAGCAGCAGCTCGCGGTAGGCCAGCAGGTCGAAGTGGGGTTCGTACTCGTCGCTGGAGTGGTGGTACATGCAGTTTTCGATGTACTCCAGCACCCGGGGGTCGGGCCACAGGGCCACAATCTGGTCCAGCACATTGGGGTATTTGTCCAGCGAGCGGCCTTCGTCACCAAAGTCGTCAATGACCGGGACATGGCCCGTGAACCAGTTGTTGAACTCCTTGCGCAGGGCCTCGTACTCGGGCTCTCGGCCCTCTTTGTAGTAAATCTTCAGCAAATCCAGGCACACCAGCGGGCTGGACTGCCCCACCTGCGCGATGTGGTTGACCAGCACATCGATGGCCTGTTGCACCTCACCCAGCGACATGAAAAAACTGGCCTGCTTGCGCACATCCAGCAGTTCCGTCGAGTCAATGGCACGCAGCCCACCCGAGACGCTGACCGAAAAGTCGCGGCCACCGGCCTGGGCCAAGGCTACGGCTGACAGCGGGCGCGGCACCGTATCCAGCGACGCGGGTGAGGAGTCCAGGTTGGGGTCTTGCACCCGCGCGGTGGGTGCAGCGGGTTGCGGGGCCAGGCCCATGTCGCTCAAATCGAAGTCCAGCGGCGACATGGCCGACGGCGTCGGCACGTCCCGCGCTGCAGCTGCAGCTGGCGCACTGGGCGCACTTGGCGCCCGCGGGCGACTGACCGGCGGCGCCTTGACCAGTTCGGCCATCAGGCTGTCCCCGCTGTCCAGCCCATCGCGCCAATGGCTGGGGCGCACCCGCTGCGCACGGCGCCATACCCAGGCCAAGACCAGCAAACTGATGAGCAAGAGCCCACCCAGGGTGTAGACCAGGCCATTGGCATACCGCTCGGACTCGGCGCGCTCGACCTTGGCGACCAGATCCATCAAACCCTTCTGGTTCTGGGCCGTGACGGCATACAGGGACTTCAGGTCTTTCTCAAACGCCTTGGCCTTGGCCTCTTGCAGCAGCAACTCTTCGGGGCTGGTGTTCAGCGAGCGCCACAAGGCAGCAGCCTCAGCCCGCGCGGCGGGGTTTTCTTGCGGCAGGGTCAGCAGTTCGGTGGTGGCTTGCAACACCGGGTCGCGTTCGATCAGCAGATCCAGTGGGTCGAGCTTGAGGCGGGATTTTCCACTCGCCTTGGCGGCGGGTTTGGTACGCACGGGCGCTGCGGCAGGGGTGGGAGCCGCCTCGGGTGCCACGCGCGCTGGCTTGGCCACAGGCCGCTCTGCCGCGGCACGGGGCTGGGCTGTGGACTCTGCACGGCTTCCGGCTGTTGTGCTGCGCTCGCTCGGGTTGGCAGCGGCAGCCGTAGCAGGTCCGGCAAGCGGTGCAGCGGCAGGCACCACAGGCAAAGTGACGGGGGCCACCGGGCTGCGGGCGGCCGTCCGTGGTGCGGGGGGCTCCACCACATTGGTCGCTACTTCCGGGAATACGGTGTACCGCTTGGACAGCTTTTGCTGGCAACCAACGCGAAAGTTCACGGTCACGATCGGCTCATTGACCAGCACCGGGGACGTGACCCGCACTGTGGGACCCTGGGCACTGGCTGCCGGCTCCACTACAACATTGATCTTGGCGGTTTCCAGCGGGGTGTCGCCGTAAAAGACCTCGGCGTCCATGCAGGCGGACTGCGATTCGTCGGCCGCGTCAAACTGCACCTGGACCCGCAAATCCAGCGGTTTGCCAATAAACACAGCACCCTGGGCACGGCCCAGCGTCAGGGCTGCGCTGCCCATGGCGGTGCACAGCATGAGCACCCCACATACACCAGCTTTGAGCCTGAACACTGCTTTCATGGGGACGATTCTCGCACAGCGCCCCCGTGCAGCGGGCGTGGGGGGCTCTCAAATCAATAGCGAAAACCCCAACTATTCCTCATCCACACTGACCGTTTTGTGGGCCGCCATCAGCTGGGATTGGGTCTGCGCGGGCACTGGGGCGTAGTGCGAAAACGCGATGTTGTAACTGCCCTTGCCGGCCGTCAAAGACTTGAGCCGCCCCTGGTAGTCGTCCAGCTCGGCCAACGGGATCTGGCCATGGATGGCCGCCGTGGCCGCCGGGCGCGGCTGGGTACCTGTCACATGGCCGCGTTTGCTGGACAGGTCACCCGTCAGGTCACCAATCGCGCCCTCGGGCGCCAGCACCTCGATGCTGACCAGCGGCTCCAGCACGATGGGGCTGGCCTTGCGTACGGCCTCGATCGTGGCCTTGCGCCCGGCCAATGTGAAAGCGATGTCTTTGCCATCCACCGCATGGGTCTTACCGTCGTACACCGTCACCCGCAAATCGTGCACCGGAAAACCCGCTACCACACCATCGGTCAGAGCCTGGCGCACGCCCTTTTCCACCGCTGCCATAAACACGCCGGGGATGGCGCCGCCCTTGACCACGTCGACAAACTCAAACCCAGCGCCCCGCTCCAGAGGCTCTATGCGCAGCATCACCTCGCCAAACTGGCCCGCACCACCGCTTTGTTTCTTGTGGCGGCAGTGCCCCTCGGCATACTGGGTGATGGTCTCGCGGTAGGCAATGCGTGGCGGGCTGGTGTCCAGCTCCAGCTTGAACTGCTGCTGCATGCGTGCCAGCTTGGTGCGCAAATGCACCTCGCCCAGGCCGCGTATCACGGTCTCATTGGTCGTGGGGTGGCGCTCCACCTTGAAGCAGGGGTCTTCCAGCTCCAGCTTGTGCAGGATTTCAAACAGGCGGTGTTCATCACTCTTGCGCTTGGGCTGCACGGCCAGCCCCTGCATGGGCAGCGGGAACTGCAAGGGATTCAGGTGGATGTGGTCTTCATCGTGTGAATCGTGCAGCACGCAGTCAAACTCAATGTCGTCCACCTTGGCCACCGCACCTATGTCGCCGGGCACCAGGTGGGGCACCTCGATGTAGTCCTTGCCTTGCAGGCGGTACAGGTGCGCCACCTTGAAGGCGCGTTTGCCGGAACCTACGAACAGTTGCATGTCCTTGGTGATGGTGCCCTGGTGCACCCGAAACACCCCCATCTTGCCAATGAAGGGGTCCATGACCACCTTAAACACATGGGCCAGCACATGCAGCGTGTCGTCCGGCTGCGCCGCAAAGGCTTGCGGCTGCACACCGGGCTCGCCGCGGTAAAAAGGGGGTGGGTTGCCCTCCGCCGGATTCGGTGCCAGCTTGGCCAGCACGTCCAACAGTTGCGGCACACCGGCGCCGGTTTTGGCAGACACAAACAGGATGGGAATCAGGTGCCCGGCGCGCAACGCGGCCTCAAACGGTGCATGCAGTTCTTGCGGGGACGGGTCCACGCCGTCCTCCAGGTAACGCGCCATCAGGGTGTCGTCCTCTTCGACGATCTGGTCGATGAGGCTGCGGTGCGCTGCGGCTACCGAGGCGAAATCACTATCGCCTTCCGTATGCCCCAGCAGTTCAACCACATCCTGTCCGTGGTGGACGGGTAGGTCCAGCAAGAGGCATTCTTTGCCAAAACGCTCCCGGATCTGGCCCACCAGGGCCGGCAGGTCCACGTTGTCAGCGTCAATCTTGTTGATCACCAGCATGCGGCACAGACCTCGTTCACCGGCCAGATGAAACATGCGCTCAGTAGCCAGCTCGATGCCGGTTTGCGCGTTGATGACGACCAGTGCCGTGTCCACACCGGCCAGCGCAGCAATCGCATGGCCCGCAAAATCCGGGAAGCCGGGGGTGTCGATCAAATGGATGGTTGCGCCATCCCACGGGATGCTGACCACTGCACTTTGCAGGGAGTGGCCGAACTCTTTTTCCATGGGATCAAAGTCGCAGGTGGTGCTGCCCTTCTCAACCGTGCCACGGCTGGTGATGGTGCCGGTGGCGGCCAACAGGCTTTCGGCCAACGTGGTCTTGCCCGCGGCCCCATGGCCAACCAGCGCAACCGTACGAATCAGGGAACTGGGCACTTGGCGCATGACAACCTCCCGCAGCGTAGATGGCCAAGGCATGGGCCACGCGGCCCATCTTACCTGTGTGCTCAGGGCTTCTGCAAGCGCGCAAAGGTCTTGCGGAACTTGGCCACCTTGGGTGCGGCCACCGCCATGCAGTAACCCTGGTGCGGGTTGCGGGCAAAGAAGTCCTGGTGGTAGTCTTCGGCGGGCCAGTAGTTGTCCAGCGCCACCACCTCGGTCACGATGGGGCGGCTGTAGGTGCCGCTGCCCTGCATCTCGGCAATCACGTCCAGGGCCACGGCCTGCTGTTCGGGTGTGGAGAAATAAATGCCGCTGCGGTATTGGGTGCCCGTGTCATTGCCCTGGCGGTTCAGCGTGGTGGGGTCGTGGATCACAAAGAAGATCTCCAGCACCTCACGTGTGCTGATCTGCGCAGGGTCGTAGACCAGCTTGACCACTTCATTGTGGCCGGTGCTGCCGGTGCACACGTCTTCGTAGCTGGGTTGGCGCACATGGCCGTTGCTGTAGCCGGACTCCACATCCACCACACCCTTGACCTGTACGTACACCGCCTCGGTGCACCAGAAGCAGCCGCCGCCCAGGGTGATGGTTTGAAGGCCGCTGTGTGAAGCTGTCATGGGAGTCTCTCCGTTTGCAAAGCCCATTGGTCGGGCACAAGAGGCAAATCTTACGCGTCTGCGGCTGCGATAGCCTGTGGCAGTGGTTTGTCCACACTACCAGGCTTCCAGTCCATCCAATCCTCACCAAAAAGCTCTACCGGATGCGGGGTGCGGTCCGAGCCATTGCCACACAACATGTCGTTTGCCGCACACAACCTGTCGCACCCCCAGCACAGCCGCTGGGGATTGGCGGGATGGATGGGAAATTTCTTCTTCACGCGGGCACACCGGGTATGGGAATGGGTTTGCGGGACTTTGGCATCTGAACAGCGCTCGCCATAGGCGCCAACAGGTCTTGCAGTGACATGCCGTCCAGCACGGCCAGATAACTGGCGGTGGCCTGGTGCAGCAGGCCCTTGAGCTTGCAGCGCTGGCTCAGGCCACATTGGTTTTGCAGCGGATCAAAACACTCCACCATGTTGAAGTCGGTTTCGGTCAGGCGCACCACATCGCCGATGTTGATGTCCTTGGCGTCTTTCAGCAGGCGTATGCCACCGCCCCGTCCGCGGGTGGTCTCCAGCAAGCCCCAGACCCCGAGCTGCTGAACAATCTTGGTCAGGTGGCTGCGGGAAATGGCGTGGCTGTCCGCAATCTCGGTGATGGTGACCGGTTGCGCGCGCTCCTGGTAGGCGGCGCAGTACATCAGCACACGCAGTGTGTAGTCGGTCCATTGGGTCAGGCGCATGGGGTTTTCCGGGGCTTCTTGATTTGAATCATTTTAAATGAATGTTATTGGATACAATAGATTCATTCAATGTGAATCTTTAAAAGGAAACAAGCCATGAATGCACGTCTGGAAACCACCACCCCCCAAACCCTGGCACTCACCGCCGACCAGTCCATTGGGCAAATCGCGGTCCAGCTACCCGGCGCAACAGCCATCTTCCGCCGCCTGAAGCTGGACTTCTGTTGCGGCGGGCAGATCAGCCTGCAACAAGCCACCCAGGACAAAGGCCTGGATGTTGAAGCGGTGATGACCGAACTGCGCAGCTTGCAGCGCCCCCAGGCATTGCCTGCCGTAGCCGACCCCGCAGCGCTGATCGACCACATACTGACCCGCTACCACGATGTGCACCGCAACCAGTTGCCCGAACTCATTCGCATGGCGCGCCGGGTCCAGGCGGTGCACCGCGACAACCCGGATGTCCCCGTGGGCCTGGCCGAACACCTGGAGAACATGGAAGAGGAATTAAACGCCCACATGCTGAAGGAAGAGACCGTTCTATTCCCCGCGCTCAAATCCGGTGGAAGTCCCTTTGTGGGCCAGCCCATTGCCATGATGCGTTCAGAACACGTGGACCATGGCGCCCAGTTGGACAAGCTGATGCAGCTCTGCCACGACGCCACACCACCCGCTGGTGCGTGCAACACCTGGCGCGCTCTCTACGCCGGTATTGCGCAGCTCAATGAGGACCTGATCAACCACATCCACCTGGAGAACAATGTGTTGTTTGCCCAGTTTGAAACACCCCAGGTGGCCGATGCCGGTTGTGGTTCTACCGGCTGTGCTTGCAGCTAGGCTTTTGCGCCCCCCGGCACACATCACCGTATCCGTGGCAAGGCGAGCAACTGCTCCGGCGTGGTGAAGTAGGCCGCGGTGCTGCCAGCACGTGCCCGACCCTGGGCGAGTTCATGCCGGGCCACCGTGCGCAGGTGCACCTCGTCCGGCCCGTCCATCAGGTGCAGCGCGCGACCCCAGGTCCAAAAGTAGGCCAAGGGCGTATCGGGCGACAGACCCATCGCACCAAACACCTGCATGGCACGGTCCACCACGCGTGATTGCAGGCGTGCCGCCACCACCTTGATAGCGGCCACCTGGGCCCGCACGCGGCCGGCATCCGCGCCTTCCTGGTCCAGCATCCACGCGGCCTGCAACACCAGCAGGCGTGCCTGGTCGATCTCGATACGTGATTCGGCAATCCACTCCTGCACATTGGAGTAGTCCGACAAATACTTGCCAAAGGCCTGGCGCTCCAGCGTGCGTTCGGTGGCCAGTTCCAGCGCCAGCTCACACTGGCCTATCGAGCGCATGCAGTGGTGCACACGCCCAGGCCCCAGGCGCGCCTGGGCCATCGCAAAACCGGCGCCCCATTCGCCCAGCAAGTAGTCGGTGGGAACGTGCACATCACGCAGGACAATTTCACAGTGCCCTTCGGGTGACTGGTGGTGCACCACGGAAATATTGCGCAGCACCTGCACACCGGGTGTATCCAGCGGTACCAGCACCATGCTGTGCTGGTGGTGTGCGCTGGCATTGGGCTGGCCATCGGCTTCCATGCCCGCGCCCATCGCATTTCGGCACATCACGATCAACAGTTTGCACTGCGGGTGTGCCACACCGGTGATAAACCATTTGCGGCCATTCAGCACCAGTTGATCCCCGTCCCGGCGCACCGTGGTCTGCAAATTGGTGGGGTCTGAAGAGGCCACATCGGGCTCACTCATGGCAAAGGCCGAACGCATGCGCCCATCCAGCAAAGGCAACAACCACTGCGTACGTTGTGCGGCGTTGGCAAAACGGTGCAGCAGTTCCATGTTGCCGGTGTCGGGCGCGCTGCAATTGAAGACCTCGGCCGCCCAGTGCAAACGCCCCATCACTTCGGCCAGCGGCGCGTAGTCCAGATTGGACAGCCGCGTGCCAGGTTCGTCGTCGGCCAGTGTGGGCAGGAAGAGGTTCCACAATCCTTCGTCACGCGCCAAAGCCTTGAGGTCCTCCAGAAAAGGCGGGGGGTAGACACCCTCTTGCACACTGCGGTGCCAGGCCGCGTTGTAGGGCAGCACAAAACGCTGCATAAAGGTTTCCAGCCGGAGGCGCAGGTCTTGCGCGCGAGGAGAGTGTGCAAAGTCCATGGCGCCATTGTGTATGGGGCGTGCAAGCCAGTCACAACACAGGTGACAGCACCGCGCAGTGCGCTGCAAAATAGTGCTCACGGGGCATCCATGATTTCTCCACATTTGCAGCCCACAATGCGGTCATCGGTCAGCAGGTGCTGGCCACCTACCAGGAGCCACGCCTTGCATCCATTTGCAAACCTATCCGTAGTACGCACCAGCCTGTTCTGCACGCTGGCGTTTGTGTCCAGCCTGGTATGGGCCCAGCCGTCGGGCGCCCCGCCCGCAAAAAGCGGACAGCAGCAACAACAACAGCCACCACAACACCGCGGCCCACCCCAGGAGGCGCTGGACGCCTGCAAAGCCCTGAAGAGCGGACAAGAATGCAGCTTTACATCACCCCGCGGCGCGGTCAAAGGCAGTTGTTTTGCACCCGAGGGTCGGCCCCTGGCCTGCAGACCCAAGGATGCGCCCAGCGGACCACCCGCTGCGCCTAAAAAGTAGGATTTCCGCACGCCGTCGTGCTCCGTTTGCGCATAGTCGCGTTATCCTGACCGCGACGCCCAGGGTCTTCCGGGGCGCCACCAGGAGACTCCCATGCTGCGTCTACTTGCATTGGCCACCGCCGCCCTGTGCACCACCCCGTTGATTGCGGGTAGTGCGTCGTACAACGCGAGCAATGGCGAATTGTTCATCACCGACATTGGATTGGTGGGCAAGACGGTGCGCTACCGCGATGTACGCATCAACGTGCGAGCCATGCCCGTGGTTTTGCTGGGCGATGCGCGGGCCAACACCTTCAATTTTGACGAAGCCACGGCCGTGCTGCACCTGCCCAATGTGGTGTACCAGGGCCGGGCCTATTCCGGGGTGCGTGTGGAAGGGCTGCAGTTTGATGTGCTGGGCGCAGGCGCCAGTTACGAGGCCGCGACCGTCGCGTTTCCGGGTGCGGCCAGCTTTGGGGCGCAGGCCACGGGTGGACGTGGCGGGCGGGTCATCACCGTGACCAACCTCAATGCCAATGGCCCCGGCTCGTTACAGGCCGCGCTGGACGAGGTAGGCCCGCGCACCGTGGTGTTTGCCGTCAGCGGCCTGATTGATGCGGCCGTCCACCTGACGCGCGGCGATGTCACCATTGCGGGGCAAACCTCACCCGGTGGCATCACCCTGCGGCAATTGCACACCACCGAGGAGCCGTTCTGCGACCAGCAGATTGATTGTGCCGCCACCTCCCGCAAGGCCGACAACTGGATACTGCGGCATGTGCGCTTGCGGCCCGACGCGCGGCACGATGACGGCCTGCGCCTGCGCTACACACGCCGCGCCATCGTCGACCATGTCTCCATTGGTGGTGCAACCGACGAAGCCGTGGAGATTTCCTATGCCCAGGACATCACGGTGCAAAACACCATCATTGCCGAGACTGTTGGCGACCATGCAGACCGTGGGGGCGTGCTGATCAACTACAGCAATCCCGCACAGGGTTATGAGTTGACGCGTCTGGCCCTTCACAACAATGTGTTCAACCGCATTTTGGGTCGCTACCCCGAGTTCTCTCGCGAGAGCGCCGCCGCGGCCAATACGGTGATGGACGTGGAGTTATCCAACAACCTGTACTGGGACATGGGCTACTTTGTGGACATCAACAACACCACGGTATCGGCCTCCGACAGCGGCCAGCCCATTTATTACCGCTTGAACTTTGCACACAACTACGCTTTTGGCCGCAACGCTGCGCAGCCTGAGCCCATGCGTTTTGGCATGGTGCACCTGGCCACTCCGCAGGGCGCGCAGCCCCGCACCACCACCTGGTTCAGCGGCAACCAGATGAACCTGTATCCCCAGTACAGCGACTACGGCTTGATGTACTGCTGCAACGACTACCCCGACACGCCCCGCAGCAACACAGCACCGGTCTACGCCGTGGCACAGCGGCACGACTTCCCTGGCATGGGTTATGCCCGTGCGGCCGATTTGCCGGCCCTGGGTGTGTTGACAGCGGGGGCATTTCCCCGCGACCCCATGGACAAACGCCTGATGCAGGCTGTGGAGCGGCGCGAGATTACGTTGGCATCGCGCAGCGTGAACCCCGCGGGTGATGGCAGTGCCCTGCCCTGGGCCAACGGTGCCCAGCCCCCCGCAGTGCCGCTGGACAGCGATGGCGACGGCATGCCCGACACCTGGGAGACCGCCAACGGCCTGAACCCCCAGGTGCAGGACCACAACGGCACGCAGCTTGCCATGCCCTTGCTGGGCATGCCGGGTTATACCAATCTGGAAGTGTATTTACACCTGCTGTCTGAACAGCGCCTGCGCGAGGGCGACGGCCGATAAACCGCTGTACGGGGCTTCAAGCCACGTAGGCCAGCACGGTATAGAAGTGACAGATGCTGCCACCCAGCACAAACAGGTGCCATAGGCCATGCCCGTGGCGTATGCGGCTGTCGGCCACATAGAAGTAAATGCCCGCGGTGTAGAACACACCGCCCGCGGCCAGCCACATAAAACCGCTGGGTGTCAGCGCCGTCCACAGCGGCACCACGGCCACCAGGGCCAGCCAACCCATTAACAAATAGATGACCAGCGACAACACCCGCGCACCCTTGGCAAACCAGATTTCCTGGACGATACCCACCAGGGCCAACGCCCAAATGCCACCCAGCAGGGACCAGCCCAAGACCCCGCGCAGCGACACCAGCGCAAACGGCGTGTAGCTGCCTGCAATTAACAAATAGATGGAGCAGTGGTCACACTTTTGCAGCACCGCCTTGGCGCGCCCGCGCACGCTGTGGTACAGGGTGCTGAACACGTACAGGGTCACCAGCATGGTGCCGTAGATGCTGAAACTGATGATCTTCCAGGGGTCGCCCTGCTGGGCCGCCATGGTGACCAGCAGGGCGGCGCCCGCCACGGCCAGGCTGGCACCCACCAGGTGGCTGATGCTGTTGAATCGTTCGCCGTGGTACATCGCGGTCAGCCCGGTATGAACAGCAGGGACATCATCAGCGGGCTTGGCGGGTCAGTGCAGATTATTTTTGGCATCATGTGTGCTGTATTTTCGTCTGTCACGCGTTTTCGTGCTTTCATCGCACGCATCTTGTCGTCTGTCGCCTCGGCCTTGACCCGCCGTGGGCCTTACGGTACACTAATAACCAATCAGTCAGTAACTCCATGTCTTCATCCTGCCCCATTGAACAGATCGTTGCCACCGTACGCGCCAAGCGCGAGCGGCGCAAGGACGCGCGCCCGGGCGAACTGCTGGCCGCGGCGCTGGACCTGTTTGTGGAGAAGGGTTTTGTCGGCACCCGTGCAGAAGAAGTGGCCAAGCGTGCAGGGGTATCCAAGGGCACGCTGTTCCTGTATTTCTCCAGCAAAGAAGAATTGTTCAAGGCCGTGGTGCGCGAGAACATCTCCGGGCGCTTTGGCGTATGGAACGAAGAGTTCAACAACTACCAGGGCAGCAGTGCCGACATGCTGCGTTACTGCGTCAAGGCCTGGTGGGAACACATTGGTGCCACCAAGGCCGCGGGCATCATCAAACTGATGATGAGCGAGGCCGGCAACTTCCCGGAACTGGCCGCCTTTTACAACGCCGAGGTCATACAACCCGGCCACGAACTGTTGCAACGGATATTGCAGCGGGGTGTGGACCGGGGCGAGTTCCGCGCCATCGACGAGAAGTACGGTGTGTACACCGTGCTGGCCCCCATGCTGTTCCTAGCCACCTGGAAAAACTGTTGGGGTGCCTGCCATGAAGCGGGTATGCAGATTGATCCCGAACAGTACATGGCCGTGCAGGTTGAAACCATCCTCTACGGCCTCAGCACCCGCACCGCGGCCGATGCGCCGCCCGTCCAGGCAGCGGCTTGCGCCAAGTAAAATTGCCGCAACCCGCCAACCTACGCCCTGGAGAACCACAACATGAACATCGAACAAGCCCGCTTCAACATGATCGAGCAGCAGATTCGCCCCTGGCATGTGTCAAATTCGGCCGTGCTGGGGCTGCTGTCCACCGTCAAGCGTGAAGATTTTGTACCCGCCGCACACAAGGGCCTGGCCTTTGCCGATCTGGAAATCCCACTGATGGGATCGGGCGAAGAAGCCCTGGCAAAAGGCCAGTGCATGCTGCCCCCCCGCCTGGACGCCCGGATGCTGCAAGACTTGGCGGTACGCCCCACCGACACCGTGCTCGAAATCGGCGCTGGCTCTGGTTACATGGCGGCCTTGCTGGCCAGCATGGCCCAGCGTGTCATCTCCGTTGAAATCAATGCCGATCTGGCCGCGCTGGCGCGCACCAATCTGCGCAACGCCGGCATTCAAAACGTGGAAGTGCGCCAGGCCGATGGCGCAAAAATGGGCGCCGTGGATGGCAGCTTTGACGTGATCGTGATGAGCGGTTCGGTGACCGAGGTGCCCCACAACCTGCTTGGCCTGCTCAAGGTGGGCGGCCGCCTGGGCGCCATCGTGGGTGAAGAGCCCATCATGCGCGCTACCGTTGTCACCCGCACCGGCGACTCCACCTTCAGCACCGTCACGGGATGGGACACGTTGGCCCCCCGTTTGCTCAATTTCCCCGAGCCCTCGCGTTTCAAGCTCTAAGCCCCAAGGCCCTCACCACATGATTGCGCAAGTCCGCCCCAAAGATCTGGCCCAGTGGCTGCGCGATGCACGCGCCCATGGCGAACCCATGGTGCTGGACGTGCGCGAGCCCCATGAGCTGCAAACCGCCAGCGTCACGGCGGACGGATTCACGCTGCGGGCCATTCCCATGGGAACCATCCCGCCGCGGCTGGCCGAGCTGGACCCGCAACAGCCCATCGCCTGCCTGTGCCACCACGGTGCGCGCAGCCAGCAGGTGGCCAACTTTTTGCACAGCCATGGGTTTGAGCATGTGGTCAATATCGCAGGGGGCATACATGCCTGGTCTGACGAGCTCGACCCCAGCATTGCCCGCTATTGATTTTTTGAGAGCCTGAGAACCACCACTATGTCCCTATCCGTTTTCGCACCCAAATTTCGCCTGATCCCTTTGATGCTGGCCCTGGGCAGCGCCCTGCCACTGAGCGCACAAGCTCAGAGCCTGGTGGACCTGTACAACGCCGCAAAGGGGTATGACGCGACCTACCAGGCCGCCAAGTCGCAATTGGACGCGACCCAGGCCAAGGCAGAGCAGGCCAAAGCCGCCATCCTGCCCGCAGCCGGTCTGGCCATATCGGGCACGAGCACCAACCAGGAAGTGCAACCCACCCCGGCACGCAACTACGCCACCCAGACGGCTACCGTCAGTGCGTCCCAGCCGCTGTACCGCCCCGCCAATTGGGCAACCTACGCCCAGGGCAAAAAGTCTTTAGACCAGGCCAAAGCCCAGTGGGAACAGGCCGACCAGGACCTGATCGTGCGGGTCAGCCAGGCCTATTTTGATGTGCTGGCATCCACCGACAACCTCGCCTTTGTCAAAAGTCAGAAAACTGCGGTCGGTGAACAACTGGCTTCTGCCAAACGCAATTTTGAAGTGGGTACCTCCACCATCACCGACTCCCGTGAAGCCCAGGCGCGTTTTGACCTGGTGACGGCACAGGAGCTGGCTGCCGAAAACGACTTGCTGGTCAAGTCCCTGGCTCTGAAACAGCTGGTGGGCCAGCAAAACGCCCAACCCAAACCGCTGAAGGCCCCCGTGGTGCTGGCCCCCGTGGTGCCGGCAGATGTCAACCAGTGGGTGGACCAGTCACAAGCCAAACACCCCGCCATCCAGCTCGCCGATGTGGGCCTGGAAGTGGCCCGCCTGGAAACCCAGAAGGCCCAGGCCGGCCACAAGCCGACCCTCGACCTGGTGGGCAGCTATACGGCCGTCAACAACAATGGCTCGTCCGGATCGCCTGCCGACAGCCGCGTCAACGTCGCCACCGTGGGGCTCAACTTCAATCTGCCCCTGTTTGCCGGCTTCTCGACACAAAACCGCATCAAGGAAACCCTGGCGCTAGAAGAAAAAGCCCGTGCCGACCTGGACAACGCCAAACGCAGCGTGGCCCAAGCCACACGCACGGCTTACTTCGGCATGTTGTCCGGCCAGGCCCAGGTGCAGGCTCTGCAGGCCGCCGAAGCCTCCAGCCAAAGCGCGCTGGAAGCCAACCAACTGGGCTACCAGGTGGGTGTGCGTATCAACATCGATGTGCTGAATGCCCAAAGCCAGCTGTTTGACACCAAGGCCAAGCTGGCCAAGGCCCGTTACGACGTGCTGGTGGGTGGGCTCAAGCTGCGCCAGGCCAGTGGCACGCTGACGGCCGACGACCTGCAAGCCATCAATAACCAATTGGCCCAATAGCCCCCACGCTTGTCGCTACGCGTACTGCGCTGCCCCCCGAGGGGGTGAAGCCTTGCCTGGGGCGGCCCGGCGCTGCGGCTTAGCCCAATAACTGCTGCACGGCCAGCGCGGTGCGCTGTGCGGCGCCACCGTGTTCCTGGCCCAGCGCGCGGCCGGCGGCCTGGGCTTGGTGCAAATCGGGTGTGGATTGCACCAAGGCCAGTGCCTTGGCTACTGCGCGGGCCATATCGGGCCTGGCAAACGCCGCACCTGCCTCCACCGCCAGCTCGGCCGCCTGTGCAAAGTTGAAGGTGTGTGGCCCCATGACCACCGGGCAGCCACAGGCCGTAGCCTCAATCAGGTTGTGCCCGCCCAGTGGCGCAAAGCTGCCGCCCAGCAGGGCGACATCCGATAACGCGTAGTACAGCGCCATTTCACCCATGGAGTCGCCCAGCCAGATGTCGGCGGGCTCTGGCCCATCGGTCCACTGGCTGCGGCGCGACACGGTGAACCCCTCGGCCTCACACAAAGCCGCAATGGCGTCAAAACGCTGCGGATGGCGGGGAACCAGCATCCACTGCACTTTCTGATTTGCTATATGTTTAGTAGCAACACTATCATTAACGACGGGGGCTACAGGCCGATTTCTCTTAAGGACTTGGAGAAAAAGGCTCTCTTCACCATCCCGCGTATTGGCAAACACCAGCACCGGCTGGACCTGCGCACGGCGCCAGGCCTGGCCTTGGGCCAACTGCGCGGCGTCGGGCACGGCGTCAAACTTGAAATTGCCCAGCACACCCTGCACCGGCGCACCCAGCGCGGCCAGCCGTGCGGCGTCGGGCGCGGCCTGCGCCCATACGGCGCGCAGGCCGGCGTAGGCGGGGCGCGCCAACCAGGCCAGGCGCAAGGACTGTTTGAGTGACTTCTCACTCATGCGGGCATTGACCAGGCACAACGGCACATGGCGTGCCTGGCAGGCGGCCACCATATTCGGCCAGACCTCGGTCTCTACCAACAGGCCCACAAGGGGCTTGAAATGGTCCAGAAAGCGTTTGGCGGCTGCTGGGGTGTCCCACGGCTGCCAGACCTGCACATCGCCCGCCTGCAGCAGCGTCTGCCCCTGCACACGGCCCGTGGACGTGCCGTGGGTCAACAGCAGGCGCATGCCGGGCAAGGCCGTACGCAGCGCGGTGATCAGCTCTGCAGCGGCCCGGGTTTCACCCAGCGACACGGCGTGCACCCACACAAAATACTGCCCCTCAGCCAGCGGGGTTACCAGTGCCGGGTACACACCAAAACGCTCTTCGACGTGCTGGCCATACGCAGGCTCCTGCACCGCGCGGCGGCGCAGCTTGGCGCGCACGACCGGTTGCAGCAGCCACATCAACAGGGAGTACAGGGCACGCACCAGCATCACTAGCGGCACAACACGGGCGTGTCCAGGCTGTCCCAGGCCTGCCAGACGGCGCCTACATCGGGGCAGGGACTGGCGTAGACGCTGACCTGGGGCGAGGCCTTGGGCTCGGCAGCGGGGGGGCCGGTGCGCCAGGCGGTGTCAAAGTTGTAGATCTGCACATGGGGCAGACCCAGCGCCACGGCGATATGGCTCAGGCCACTGTCTACGCCGATGACACCGGCACATTGCGCCATGGTGTCGGTCAATGCGTCCAGCCCCAGGGTCGGCCAGACCCAGGCGTCGTCTAGCTCGGCAGCAATTGCGTCGCTGGTGGCTTTTTCGACGGCATTGCCATGCGGCAGGGCGACGGCAAAACCGCTGTGGTTCAGGCGCTGGCCCAGTTCAACCCAGGAGGCTACGGGCCATTGTTTGTCCGCGCGCGACGTGCCATGCACCAGGGCCACACAGGCCTTGCGTGGCACAAAAGAATTACCGGGGCCGCCAGTCGGGTCCCACGGCAGGGCCACGTGTTCACCCGGCTTCAAACCAAAGTGCGCCGGGCCTTCCACCGTATAGCCCAGCGCCTGTGCACACAGCAGGCGCGCGCGATCTACCGCATGCACATGCGGCTCCAGGCGAATGGCCACATCGGCCACCCAGCGGGTCGGCGCCTCGTAACCCGAGCCCTCGGTCTGGTTGGCCATGGCGATGCGCCGACCGTCTGGTGTGGTGCGTGCCAGCCAGGCCACCAGTGCGGATTTGCTCAGCCCCTGCAGGTCAATCACGGCGTCGTAGCGTTCGGCCTGCAGGCGGTGTTTAAAAGCCCGCCATTCGGCCCGTGTCTTTTGCGCAAAGGGTGTCTTGCGCCATTTGCGCAGTTCGCAGGGTATGACTTTTTGCACACCCTCACAGCGCGTCACCAGGGGCGCAAAGGCCCGCTCCACCACCCAGTCGATTTCCGCGTTGGGGAAAGCACGCCGCATGTCCTGTACCGCCGGCATGGCATGCACCACGTCGCCCAGCGAGGACAACTTGACCACAAGTATCTTTCCCCCAGGCTCCCCCGCTCCCTGCGGGTCGACACCCAGTGGAAGAGCTTGCGCGGGCGCCCGGCGTTCGGTCAATGCGCGGCCTCGGCAAAACTGGCGTCGGGCTTGACCGAGCGCAGCAGTTGCAGCATGTCGTCCTGAATGCGGTGCAGTGCTTCGGGCGTGTGGCCCTCAAAGCGCAACACCAGTACCGGCGTGGTGTTGGACGCGCGGATCAGGCCAAAACCATCGGGCCAGTCCACCCGTACGCCATCAATGGTGTTGATGGTTGCCGGCGCAGCAAACGATGCCTTCGCCACCAGTTGATTCACCAGCGCGTGGGGCTCGCCTTCTTTGCACTGCACGTTGAGTTCAGGCGTCGAAAAGCTGGTGGGCAGGTCATTGAGCATCACACCCGCATCGGCCACGCGGCTGACAATCTCCAGCAGACGGGCGCCGGCGTAGGTGCCGTCGTCAAAACCGTACCAGCGTTCCTTGAAGAAGATGTGGCCGCTCATCTCGCCACCCAGCGGCGAATCGATCTCGCGCATCTTGGCCTTGATCAGCGAATGGCCGGTCTTGAACATCAGCGGCTTGCCACCCGCAGCGGTGATGGCCGGCGCCAGGCGCTGCGAACACTTCACGTCGTAGACGATGTTGCCGCCGGGCACGCGGCTCAGCACGTCGCGGGCGAACAGCATCATCTGGCGGTCGGGGAAGATATTGGTGCCGTCCTTGGTGACGATGCCCAGGCGGTCGCCATCACCGTCAAAGGCCAGACCGAGTTCGGCGTCGCCCGCCTGGAGCGCGGCGATCAGGTCTTTCAGATTTTCGGGTTTGCTGGGGTCCGGGTGGTGGTTGGGGAAAGTGCCATCGACCTCGCTGAACAGCTCGGTCACCTCGCAGCCAATCGCGCGCAGGATGGCTGGGGCGGAAGCACCGGCCACGCCATTGCCACAGTCGACGACGATCTTGATCGGTCGGGCCAGCTTGATGTCGCCGACGATGCGGCTGCTATAGGCCTCCAGCACATCAGCCGTCTGCCGCGCACCGCCGGCCTTGAGCACCCAGGTCTCGGTCTCCATCAGCTTGCGCAGGTTTTGGATGTCGTCGCCATAGATGGCGCGGCCTGCCAGCACCATCTTGAAACCGTTGTAGTCCTTGGGGTTGTGGCTGCCGGTGACCTGGATGCCGCTGGCACACAGCGTGCTGGCCGCGAAGTACAGCATGGGCGTGGTGACCATGCCCACGTCGATGACGGTGATGCCGGCATCCTGCAGGCCGGCCATCAACGCATTTGCCAAACCAGGGCCGCTCAAACGGCCATCACGCCCCACCGCCACCGTGGTCTGCCCTTCAGCCAGTGCCACCGTGCCAAAGGCCCGGCCCAGGCCGCGGGCGATGTCTTCGTTGATGGTGGTCGGCACAATGCCGCGGATGTCATAGGCTTTGAAGATGCTGGGTGCGAGGTTCATGGTGCGGTTCTTTTCCCTGTGCGAGTGGTCTTTGGCAAGGGAGGAATGCTAGCGCCTTGCCTGAGCGGGGGATTGTAGGTGTGCGGACGCTACGAAACCCCGCAAAGTGCAGTGCTCCGACTTTGCTATATAAACAATAGCTAACCAATCATATTTCACGGGGGCTAGAGGCCAAAATCAATGGCAATGATTCCGCCACCGCCCCGGCACCCTCACCCCAGAGGGCGAATCCCCAGAATTGCGGCCGATTGGGCCATGCGGCTCAGCCGTTCATTCATGCGCACAACTTCCTGTTGGTGGACCTCTTCTATGACCTGCAAATGCGCGTCCAACGTGTCCGCGTCGCGGTCATCGGCGAAAACGATGCCGTGTTCCCCAAAGTGCGATGTCGCACGGCGTGCTTCGACCAGGTGACAGATGGCGTTGGCGGCTTGGATCCAGCGTTCGCGACCGGCATAAAAATCACTTTGGGCAGAAAGATGCAAGTTGACCGTGGTGACCAGGCTGGATCGGTGTTCCTGTTGCAACGCTTCCGGCATCCCGGACATCGTCTCCACCAGCGCAGAGGTGGCCCCCAAAACGACCTGCTGGAAGGTCGCTTTGTGTGCCTTCGTCAACGCGGACAGCTGCTCCAATGTCTGCAGAGACATCTGTGTTCCGGCTGCGGTGCACAACCTGTCCTGGGAAAGCACAACGTCGAGCTGCAACGCGGCCTGCGCCTGGTTGTAGGCCTGCGCAGCCTGAACGTTGATGGCCAAAAAGCGCTTCGCAACTTCGATGAACTCTGCTTCTGAGAGATGCATGTGAGGATCAATGCTCCCGTGACGGAATCAACGTCTAGTCAACGCGCCGGCCCCAAAAACCTCCACGCTCGGCATACGCCACGGCAAGGCCAAACACGGCATGGACCACCAGGCTGGGCACGACGGTGGGCAACCCCAGATTCCAGGGCAACATATCAGCAAAATAGATGGGCAAGGCCAGCGCGTTGATCACGACGTAGTACGCCACACCGTAGGCTGCGCCCATCAACAGCGCCACTGCATAACTGCGAACACCGGCCAGCGCCCAGACCAGCGGCACGGCCGATATCCACCCCAAAACCATGTGCTGGGCAAACAGCAGCGCGGGCCCGGGGTTGGTGCTGTACAGCTCGGCAAACTTGGGCCCGTAGTGGCCCACACGCATGCCGGTCACGCGAAAGGCAAAACCAAACGGCACCATGGCCAGCGCGGCAAAACTGCCCGTGGTGACTGATTTGATGACGAGGGCGCGGAGTTGCATGCTGTGGGGTGGCCAAGGTTGGAACGTGGCCCGCAATATAGCCCACACAACCCCCTTCCAGCCACGTGTCCGAAAATGGCTACTCTGCAGCGCCCTGCTGCGTATCATTCCCAGCATGCAAGCCACCAGCCCATCCCCCAACAGCCCCGTCTCCATGGACGATGCAGACGCCTGTTACCTGGCGCTGAAGGCGCGGGATGCGCGGTTTGATGGCCGCTTCTTTACGGCGGTCAGCTCCACCGGCGTTTACTGCCGCCCGGTGTGCCGGGTGCGCACGCCCAAGCGGGAGAACTGCCGCTTCTTTGCCCTGGCGGCCCAGGCCGAATCGGCAGGTTACCGCCCTTGTCTGCGCTGCCGGCCCGAGCTGGCCCCGGGAGCCACGCCGCTCAATGGTGCGGCGCTGGGCAGCCTGCAAAACTGGTCCACCCAAGACGCATCCGCCATCCTGGCGCAGCAGGCCGCGCGCCTGCTGGACGAGCCCGCGCTGTGGAGCGATGGCACACCCAGCATGGCCGATCTGGCCACCCGCCTGGGCGTGAGTGAACGCCATGTGCGCCGCATTTTTGAAACGCATTGGGGCGTGTCACCCTTGCAGTACCTGCAGACCCGCCGCCTGCTGATGGCCAAGCGGCTGTTGACCGATACCCAACTGCCGGTGACACAGGTCGCAACCCTCAGCGGTTTTGGCAGCCTGCGCCGCTTCAACGCGAGTTTTGTCGAACACTACCGCCTGCAACCCCGCCAGCTGCGCAAGGACCGCGAACCGGAGGACGGCGCCACCGCGCCCAACACCAGCGGCTTTGTGCTCAAAAGCGCGTACCGCCCACCCTACGACGTGGCTGCCATGCTGGGCTTTTTTGCCACGCGCCAGATTGCCGGCATGGAGCAGGTTGACGTGCAGCGGCTGACACTGGCGCGCACCCTGTCACTGACCGTGGGCAAGCAGACTTACATTGGCTGGGTGCAGGCGCGTTTTGAGCCCGAGCGGTGCACGGTGGTGTTTGACATCTGCAACAGCCTGGGTGACGCCCTGCCCCAGGTGCTGGCACGGCTGCGTGCTCTGCTAGACCTGGACGCCGAGCCCGCTGCCATCAATGCCTGCATGGCGGATGCCTTTGCCGGTGCTGAGGGCCTGCGCGTGCCGGGCTGTCTGGATGGTTTTGAGCTGGGCGTACGCGCCATCCTGGGCCAGCAGATCACGGTGCAGGCTGCCCGCACACTGGGCGCGCGCCTGGTGGAGCGCTGGGGTGGCGAGCTGCCCAAGGGACCGCCAGGTGTCAACCGTTTGTTCCCCACACCCCAGGTACTAGTACAGGCCTCGGGCGAGGCGCTGGGGCAGATGGGCATAGTCCGCCAACGCCAGGCTGCCATCCAGGCGCTGGCACAGGCGGTCATCAATGGGCATGTGGTGTTGCAACCGGGGGTGGACATTCCCGCCACCCTGGCCGCGCTGCAGGCCCTACCCGGCATTGGGCCCTGGACGGCCAACTACATTGCCATGCGGGCGCTGCGCTGGCCCGATGCCTTTGTGGCCGGCGACGTGGCGCTGCAAAGCGCCTTGGGCGTGCGCAACGCGTCCAACCCGCAGCAGGCAGCCGAGGCAGCTTCGCAGCGCTGGAAACCCTGGCGCAGTTACGCGGTGGTGCGCGCCTGGGCCAGTCTGGCCAAGCCGCCTGAGGCCATCACCACCACCTGATTGCTATATATTTGATAGCTTTATAACCATATTTCACGCGAGCTAGAGGCCCATTTTTTCATGAAACAACTCCGTACAACCGTTCGCTGTGCACTGACCAGCCCCTGGGGCGCCATGACCCTGGTCGCCCATGAGGATGCCCTGGTCTGGGTCGGCTTTGATGGCCAGAAACACGCGCCTGACACCAGCAAGTGGACTGTATCTACCACCCACCCGGTGTTGCGTATGGCAGCCGACGAGCTGCAGCAGTACTTTGCGGGTGAACGCAGCCAGTTTGATGTGCCGGTGGACCTGGGCCGCGGCACACCGTTCCAGCAACGTGTGTGGACCGCCTTGCAAGGTATTGAACCTGGTGCGACCACCAGTTATGGCGCCATCAGCCAATCGATTGGCAACCCGAATGCCGTACGGGCCGTGGGTGGCGCCGTGGGGCGCAACCCCATCAGCATCATCGTGCCCTGCCACCGTGTGGTGGGCGCCAACGGGGCTATGACCGGTTATGCCGGTGGCCTGCCGCGCAAAGTGGCGCTGCTGCAACTGGAAAGCCGCCTGTGAGCACCGTTGCATCCGCCACTCCTGCCAAGAAAGCCTGGCTGCTCGATTTTGTGTTGCTGGCAGCCATCTGGGGTGCGTCGTTCCTCTTCATTCGCATGGGTGCCAAAGAGCTGGGCGTGTTCGCCACGGCCGGCCTGCGGGTGGCGATTGCCGCACTCTTCTTGCTGCCCATTGTGTTTTTGCGCGGCCACGGGGCCAGCCTACGCCAGCACTGGAAACTGAGTTTTGCCGTGGGCATTCTGAACTCGGCCATTCCCTTTGCCTGCTTCAGCTTTGCGCTGCTGTCCATCACCACGGGCCTATCGTCCATCCTGAACGCGACCACGCCGCTGTTTGGCGCCGTCATCGCCTGGCTGTGGCTCAAGGACCGGCCCACCGGCTCCCGTGCCGTGGGTCTGCTGATTGGTTTTGCCGGTGTGGCCCTGCTGGCCTGGGACAAGGCCAGCTTCAAGCCCGATGCCAGCGGCAACGCCACGGGCTGGGCCGTGCTGGCCTGCCTGCTGGCCACGCTGTGTTACGGCATTGCGGCCAGTTTTACCAAGCGGTATATGTCGGGCCTGCCCTCGCTGGTGTCGGCCACCGGCAGCCAGTTGGGTGCCGCCATTGGTCTGGTGCCGCTGGCCTGGTGGTACTGGCCCACACAGGCTGTGTCATTGAACGCCTGGCTGGCCGTGGTGGCACTGGGGGTCTTGTGCACCGGTGTGGCCTACATCCTGTACTTTCGCCTGATCGAGCGGGCCGGGCCGGCACGGGCGTTGTCCGTCACCTTTGGCATCCCGGTGTTTGCGCTGCTGTATGGCGTGGTGCTGCTGGGCGAAGAGGTCACGTCGTGGATGCTGGTCTGCGGTGTGGTCATCGTCATTGGCACCAGCTTGTCGACCGGGCTGGTGCGCTTTAGTCGCAAATAATTTACTGCAGGGCACCCGCCACCACATTGATGCTCAGCGCCAGCACCAGCATGTTGAACGCAAAGGCGGCCAGGCTGTGCAACAGCGTCAGGCGGCGCATGTGGCGTGCAGTGACCACCACGTCCGACACCTGGGACGTCATGCCCACCACGTGGGCGAAGTACAAAAAGTCAAAATAATCCGGCGCCTGTTTGCCGGGGAATTGCAGCCCCGCCCCGGCAGCATGGCCGCGCGACTCACATTGGTAGTACAGGTGGGCATAGTGGAAGGCAAAAACGGTCTGCATCAGCAACCACGACGCGGCCAGGGCCAACATGGACAACGCCAGGTGCGCCGCGCGTTGCGCAGTGGCCAGGTCTTTGACATGCTGCAGCATCAACGCGATGGCGCCAGCACTGATAAAAACCGACAGCAGCAACAGGCCCGACAGGATCCGATGGGATTGGTCTTGTGCCAGCGCCCGGGCACGGGTGCGCTGGGCATCGAACCGCACGGCCAGCCACCAGGACAGGGCCAAAAACGTGCCACTGCCCGCGCACCAGGCCAGCAATACCTGGGTGGACCAGGCGGTGGGCAGGGGCAGCAAGGCCACCCCGGCGCCCACCAAAGCCCCATAAACCAGGCGCTGGTGGCCCGTGGTCTCCGAAAAATGACCGTGCATGGTGCGTTGTCTCGCTTGATTTTGGTGCAAACTTGGGTCTATCGCAGTGTGGGGCGGCGATCCCCGAATCCACGCAGGCTGAACCTCAAAGGTATTGCACATGCGCATCTCTATGGGACTAGCTTACCTGACGCTGCTGGCGCCATTGGTGTGTTGGGCCGACACCGGTGCCGCCACACGCTGGCTGGACGATGAGTTCAAGCCCTCCACCCTGACACGCGAGCAGCAAGAGCAAGAGCTGCAGTGGTTCATCCAGGCGTCCGCCCAGCTCAAACGCCAGGGCATCAAGACCATACGTGTGGTGTCTGAAAAGATCGACACCCACGAATACGAATCGCGCACGCTGGCCAAGGCCTTCGGAGAGATCACCGGCATCACCGTGCAACACGACATCATTCCCGAAGGGGACCTGGTGGACAAGCTGTACGCGGCCATCAAAAGCGGCAAGTCAGACTACGACGGCTGGATTTCCGACTCCGACCTGATTGGCACCCACTACCGGTATGGCTCGGTGGTGCCACTGTCGGACTTCATGCTGGGCGCGGGCAAGGAATACACCAACCCGGGTCTGGACCTGGCGGACTTTATCGGCAGGTCGTTCACCACCGCGCCCGACGGCAAGATCTACCAGTTGCCCGACCAGCAGTTTGCCAACCTGTACTGGTTTCGCGCGGACTGGTTTGCGCGCAGCGACCTGAAGGACCGCTTCCGCACCAAATACGGCTACGAGCTGGGTGTGCCGCTGAACTGGTCCGCCTACGAAGACATTGCCAACTTCTTCAGCAACGATGTCAAGGAGCTGGATGGCAAAAAGGTGTTTGGCCACATGGACTATGGCAAACGCGACCCATCCCTGGGCTGGCGTTTTACCGATGCCTGGCTGTCCATGGCCGGTGCGGCCGACAAGGGCATCCCCAACGGCCTGCCGGTGGACGAATGGGGCATACGGGTGGCTACCGACCAGTGCACGCCAGTGGGCGCATCGGTAGAGCGCGGTGGCGCCACCAACTCCCCCGCCGCCGTTTTTGCCCTGACCAAGTATGTGCAGTGGCTCAAACAATACGCGCCGCCCGAGGCCGTCAACATGACGTTTACCGACGCCGGGCCCGTGCCCGCGCAGGGGCAGATTGCGCAGCAAATTTTTTGGTACACGGCATTCACCGCATCGGCCACGCAAGCCGGTTCGGCCGCCGTCAACAAAGATGGCAGCCCCAAGTGGCGCATGGCACCTTCACCGCATGGCCCCTACTGGAAGACCGGCATGCAAAACGGCTACCAGGACGTGGGGGCGTGGACGTTTTTGAAATCCACACCGGTCCCACAGATGACCGCGGCCTGGCTGTATGCGCAGTTTGTGACCTCCAAAACCGTGTCGCTGCGCAAGTCCATCGTCGGGCTGACCTTTATCCGCGAGTCCGACATCAAACACGACTACTTCACCCGCAACGCCAGCCGCTACGGTGGCCTGGTGGAGTTCTACCGCAGCCCCGCCCGTGTGGCCTGGACACCCACCGGCACCAATGTGCCCGACTACCCCCGCATCGCCCGCCTGTGGTGGGCCAATGTGGCCACCGCCATCAGTGGAGAGAAGACCCCTCAAGCCGCCATGGACAGCCTGGCCATGGCCATGGACCAGGTGCTGGCCGATCTGCAAAACACAGGCATGCAGCATTGCACGCCCAAGCTCAATGCCAAACGGGATATATCGAAGCGGTTGTCCAACAAAGGCGCGCCCTGGCAAAAGCTGGCCGACGAAAAACCCAAGGGCGAGACCATTGCCTATGAACGCCTGCTGCAGGCCTGGAAAGAGGGCCGCGTGCAATGACACGGCAAAACCTCTCTGAGCGCACGCTGGCGCGCACCCACCTGGCGCTGCTGCTGTTTGCGCTGGCCACCACGCTCACGATTGCTGGCCAGACCTGGTGGGCCATTGCGCAGGACAAACAACAAACCCTGGCCTCGGAAACCAACAACGGCCTGGTGGCGGTGCGCCTGCTAGAGGAACACGCCAGCCAGACCCTGCAAGACGCCGTGCACACCCTGGACCGGGTGGCCCGTGCCGTGCGCGCCAGTGACCAGTACGAATCGCCCGGTTTGATCCGCGGCATCGTGGCCAGCCACGACATCGGGCACAGCCGCCACCTCAAAGCCCTGCAATACGTCACGCCCCAGGGCCTGAGCTGGATCAGCTCACCCGACTACCCCACACACCAGACCGAGGCTTCGCAGCGCAGCCACATCCAGTACCTGCTCAAGAACGCCGCCGACGACGAACCCGTGGTGGGCCACCCCTATGCCAGCGCCTACGACAGCCAATGGGTCATACCCGTGGCCCGCACCCTGTACGACCAGCGCGGCCTGCCGGCGGGGGTGGTCAGTGTGGACATACGGCTGGCCTACTTCGGCACGCTGTACTCCCGAGTGGCCAAGGAAAACAAGGCCAGCGTGACCCTGCTATCCAACCAGGGCTTCATCCTTGCACGTTCACCCTTTGAGGCCCGGTATGTGGACCGCGATGTCACCGATTCCCCCCTGCTGGATACCCTGCGCTCCGCTGCGCTGGAGGGGTCGTTCAACGACGAAACGTTTCTGGATGACGATGACGGCCCCAAGCTGTACACCTACCGCAGGCTGGCCGGCTTTCCCGTGACCATGGTGTATGCGCGGGACTATGAAAACGTGCTCGCCTCCTGGGAGAACCGCACCTACGAGCGCCTGCTGCTGGCCTTGTTCAGCATTGCACTGGTCGCAGCGCTGACCTACACGCTGCGCGTGTACATCAAACGCCTGCAACACACCCAGGTTTCGCTGCGCGAGAGCGAGGCCAAGTTTTTTGGCCTGTTCCGCCAGTCGCCGGTGCCACACACCCTGGTGCGTAACCTGGACGGGCAGTTTGTCGAGGCCAACGATGCCTGGCTGGCCCAGTACGGCTACCAGTTGCAAGACGTCATAGGGCGCAGCGCACGCGAACTGGGCATCTGGGTCAACCCGGAGCAACGCGAAAAACTGGTGGCGGCCCTGGTGCCCAACGGTACGGTGGACCGGTTTGAAGTGGAACACCGGCACCGCGATGGCCACACCATCACATGCCAGATGTCGGGCCGCAGCTTCCTGGCGGGTAGCGAAAAACTGGTTCTGTTTACCGTGGTCGACGTCACCCGCCAGCGCGAGGTCGAACGTGAAATCCGCAGTATGAACCTGGAGCTGGAGCTGCGGGTGCAGGCACGCACCGAAAAGCTGGAAATAGCGAACAACGAGCTCAGCGTGGCGCTGGCCTCGGTGCGGGCCATGCAGACCGAGTTGGTTCGCTCCGAAAAACTGGCCGCACTGGGCTCTTTGGTGGCCGGTGTGGCCCACGAGCTCAACACCCCCATTGGCAACAGCGTGACCGTGGGCAGCACCTTGCAGTACCAAGTGGCTGACCTGGCCCAGGCGTTCGAGAAAGGTGAGCTACGCAGATCCACGCTGCAGTATTTTCTGGAAAACGCCCAGCGCGGCACCGATATCCTGATGCGGGCCCTGACCCGCGCCAGCGAACTGATCCGCAGCTTCAAACGGGTGGCGGTCGACCAGTCCAGCGACCAGCGCCGCGTCTTCGACCTGCAAACCACACTGCGCGAGGTGTGCCTGACGCTGGAGCCCATGTACAAGAACACCCCCTTCACACTGACCTTGGCACTGCCGGATCGGGTGGAGATGGACAGCTTTCCCGGTGCGCTGGGGCAACTGGTTACCAACTTTGTCAGCAACGCGCTGCAGCATGGTTTTGAGGGACGCGAGCGCGGGCAGATGCATGTGCGCGCGGTGGCGTCTGGCGCCGACCGGGTGACGCTGCAGTTCAGCGACGATGGCATAGGCATGACGGAGGACACACGCAACCGGGTGTTCGACCCCTTTTTCACCACCAAGCTGGGGCAAGGTGGATCGGGTCTGGGCATGAACATCGTCTACAACATCGTGCACGATGTGCTAGGTGGCAGCATTGAGATTGCGTCCAGCCCTGATGCGGGCACACTGATCACCGTGCACTTGCCACGGTGTGCGCCACAGTCGGCTACTGGCGAATCACGTCCGCTCCCGCTGGTGGCTTGAACGCAAAAGCTGCGGGCTCCAGCGCCACATTGGCCTTGAAGGCGCTAAAGCGCAGGCTGGACTTCTGGCCAAAACTGTCGACGATTTCCAGCACGGCCAGCTCACCGGCCTTGAAGCCCACACGCACGGTCTGCAAGGCGCTGTCCTTGACTTTGGGCGTGGCCAGCACCCACTCCAGGCCTTCGCTATCGGCATCGGCCTTGAGCGCAAAGTCGGCCTGCAAGGCTTTTAGATCAGCGGCCGAAGCGATGAGTGCGGCGGGTGTTGAGCCCAGTGCCTGGGCTTGCGGGCGCGACGTCACCTGGTTCAGGTCCACGTCATACAGCCACAGGGTCTGGCCGTCGGCCACTATGGTTTGTTCAAACGGCTTTTTGTAGACAAAACGGAAACGCCCGGGGCGGGAGAACTCGAAAACACCGCTGGAGGTCTTGGTGCGTGCGGCCTGGCCCTCTTTGGCGGGTACCGTCACCACCTGGGTGAAGTCGGTGCGAGCTGTCTTCACCGTCTTGACGAAGGCTTCCAAGCCATCTAGGCCTGTAGCCCCCGCGGATGCTACATAAGCAGCTATAAAAAACGTAGCAATTTGTTTCATGGTTTACTCAGTTGTCGGCAGCACGCATGGGCTCTGCACCGGTGTGTGATCCACAAAAACTCATTCGGTTCGCGCGGGGACCAAAATATCCCGCTGGCCGTTGGTACTCATGGAGCTGACCAGGCCGGCCTTTTCCATGTCTTCCACCAGCCGGGCCGCGCGGTTGTAGCCAATTTTCAGGTGGCGTTGCACCAGCGAGATGCTGGCCTTGCGGTTCTTCAGCACCACTTCCACGGCCTGGTCGTACATGGGGTCTTTCTCGCCGCTGGGGCCACCGTCTGCACCGGGTTCGCCTTCACCATCCACGGTGCCGCCTTCCAGCACACCTTCGATGTAGTTTGGTTCACCCTGGCTCTTGAGGTAGCTAACCACGCGGTGCACCTCTTCGTCGCTGACAAAGGCGCCGTGCACACGGATAGGAAAGCCCGTGCCGCTGGCCATGTACAACATGTCGCCCATGCCCAGCAGGGCTTCGGCGCCCATCTGGTCCAGGATGGTGCGGCTGTCGATCTTGGAGCCGACCGAGAAGGCTATACGGGTCGGGATATTGGCCTTGATCAGGCCGGTAATCACGTCCACGCTGGGGCGCTGCGTGGCCAAGATCAAATGGATGCCGGCGGCACGCGCCTTTTGCGCCAGGCGGGCGATCAGCTCTTCAATCTTCTTGCCGACCACCATCATCAGATCGGCCAGCTCGTCGATAACCACCACGATGTGCGGCAGGCGCTCCAGCGGCTCGGGGGACTCGGGCGTCAGGCTGAACGGGTTGTAGATGAATTCACCACGCGCCTTGGCCTCATCCATCTTGTTGTTGTAACCGGCCAGGTTCCGCACGCCCATTTTGCTCAGCAACTTGTAGCGGCGCTCCATCTCGGCCACGCACCAGGTCAGGCCATGGGCGGCCTGTTTCATGTCGGTCACCACGGGGGCGAGCAGGTGCGGAATACCTTCGTAGACCGACATTTCCAGCATCTTGGGGTCGATCATCAGCAGGCGCACATCGCGTGCCTCGGCCTTGTACAGCAGGCTCAAAATCATCGCGTTGATACCCACCGACTTTCCCGAGCCCGTGGTACCGGCCACCAGCACGTGGGGCATCTTGGCCAGGTCGGCGACGATGGGGTTGCCCACAATGTCTTTGCCCAGGCCCATCGTCAGCATGGATTTGCTGTCGTTGTAGACCTGCGAGCCCAAAATTTCCGACAGGCGAATCGACTGGCGCTTGGCGTTGGGCAATTCCAGCGCCATGTAGTTCTTGCCGGGAATCGTCTCGACCACGCGGATGGAGATCAGGCTCAGGCTGCGCGCCAGGTCCTTGGCCAGCCCCACGATCTGCGAGCCCTTGACGCCGGTGGCGGGTTCGATCTCGTAACGGGTGATCACCGGGCCGGGTTGGGCCAGCACCACGCGCACTTCCACGCCGAAGTCCTTCAGCTTTTTCTCGATCATGCGGCTGGTCATTTCAAGCGTCTCGGGCGCTACGGTCTCCTGGCGCAGTTGTGCGCCATCGAGCAGATCCACCTGCGGCAGCTTGCTGTCCGGCATTTCAGTAAACAGGGGTTTCTGGCGCTCTTTGGCGACACGCTCACTGCGTGGCGGGTCGATGATGATGGGCTCCATGATGACCATGGGCTGCGGGTGGTGCACCACCGTTTCTTCACGCTCTTCCATCAAAATCTCTTCGCGCTCACGCATGGCTTGTTGGCCCAGCACACGGTCCTCGGCCCGTTCGCGCGACTGTTTGCGGGACTGGACCAGGCCATCGAGCCGGGCACCGATGCGCTCGGCGACGTGCATCCACGAAAATCCAAACACCAGAGCAGATCCAATCACGCCCAAAGCGATGGAAACAAGGCCCGAACCGGAGAAACCCAGCCACTTAACACTTAGAGGGCCCAGCAGGTAGCCCAAGGCGCCACCCGCATGGTCTGGCAAACGGGACTCCAGGCTGTACAAACGGGCCCATTCCAGCGAGGTGCTGGCGTACAGCAGCAGCGCCAGGCCCATCCAGAACACAAAGCGCCGGGGGACTGCAGGGCTGGCCACATCACCCCGCAGGCGGTTGGCCAGCAAGGCCAGCCACAGGCGAATGCCCACCGCCACACACCACCAGGCAGAATAACCCAGCAGGAAATAACTGGCATCGGCCAGCCAGGCACCCAGGCGCCCAACCTTGTTGGCAATCGGCAGACCGGTGCCCGATGTGGACCAGGCCGCGTCTTGCGGGGAATACGTCAGCAATGCCGTGAGCCACAGGACCAGAAAAACAAAACCACCGATCAACGCAATTTCATTGGCGAAGCGGCCCATGCCGGTGGGTGCTGGCGCGCGCTGGGGTGCAGGGGAATGGAGGGTATGGAGAGAATAGGTCATGTAAAAAAAAGCGGGCAGTCGGGGCTAGCTTAACGCACGCCAGCGTCCAGGCGCAGGCGCCTAGCGCGGTTGGGAGCGCCGCTCTATGACACGCACTGCGCCGGTGTCCAGCAGTTGGATGAACCCCTGCTCTTCAAAGTCTTTCATGACCCGGCTGACCATTTCGCGCGAGGCACCCACCATTTTGGCAATGTCCTGGCGCGACACCTTGTCACGGATGAGCAGGTCGCCATTGGCGTCTGGCACCGACGATTCCAGCAACACTTTGGCCACGCGGCCATAAACACCCACCAACGCCAGGGAGCTGATGTTTTCACTGGCCTTGCGCAAACGCTGCACCAGCACCCGCATGACCGCATGGGACATTTCCATGTTTTCGCCCAGGCAGCGCAAAAAACTGTCGCGACCCAGCACCAGAACATCCACTTGCTGGTCCGCGACCACGGTTGCTGAATGGGGTGCGTTGTCGATCAAGCTCATCTCGCCCACGTAGTCACCGGATGCCAGTGTTGCCAAAATCACTTCGCGGCCCTTGCTGTCAGTCATCAGCACGCGGGTGCGTCCGGTCAACACAATAAAGAGAGCGTCGGTCTTTTTGCCCTGTTCAACCAGAATCTCGCCGCGTTTGAAGCGTTTTTTGGAAACGGTGGCCGCCAGGGCCTCGGCCTGTTCAGGCGTCAAAGTGGAGAACAGGGAGACCCTGCGGATCAAATCCAGGTTACTCAGCATTGTCATCAAATCGGCTCCGGGACATTCGCGCCGGCACTTCTTACAATCGGGTTCGCATTGAAAAGGCCTGCATTGCCCCGAAATGTACACGGCCCCGTTCTCGTATCCCGCAACAAAAGGTTACTACCCCATGTCCGACCCCAAACACGCCAAAGTCCTGATCCTGGGCTCGGGCCCCGCTGGCTACACCGCTGCCGTATACGCCGCGCGTGCCAATCTCAACCCGGTTCTGGTAACCGGCATGGTCCAAGGCGGCCAATTGATGACCACCACCGAGGTCGACAACTGGCCAGCCGATGTACACGGCGTGCAAGGCCCTGAGCTGATGCAACGTTTTCTGGAACACGCCGAGCGCTTCAAGACCGAAATTCTGTTTGACCACATCAGCTCCGTGGACCTGTCCAAACGGCCATTTACGCTGACCGGTGACAAAACCTACACTTGCGATTCGCTGATCATCGCTACCGGCGCATCGGCCAAATACCTGGGTCTGCCATCGGAAACCGCGTTCATGGGAAAGGGTGTATCCGGTTGCGCCACCTGTGATGGTTTTTTCTACCGCGACCAGGTGTGCTGCGTGGTGGGTGGTGGCAATACCGCCGTGGAAGAAGCGCTGTACTTGTCCAACATCGCCAGCAAGGTTTACCTGGTGCACCGCCGAGACAAGTTCAAGGCCGAGCCCATTTTGGTGGACAAGCTGATGGAAAAGGTTGCCGCTGGCAAGATCGAACTCAAAACGTTCAAGACCTTGGATGAAGTGCTGGGTGATGCGTCGGGCGTGACCGGCATCCGTGTGCGCAGCACCAAGGACGATAGCACCGAAGACATCAAGCTGACCGGTTGCTTCATCGCCATCGGCCACTCGCCCAACACCGACATCTTCCAGGGCCAGCTGGAAATGGCCGGCGGCTACATCATCACCCAGGGCGGTTTGAAGGGCTTTGCCACGCAAACGTCCGTCCCTGGCGTGTTTGCAGCGGGCGACGTGCAGGACCATGTCTACCGCCAGGCGATTACCAGTGCAGGCACGGGTTGCATGGCGGCGCTGGACGCTCAACGCTTTCTGGAACAAGACTGACCCATTCAACCGTTAAGGCGGTTGGGAAGATCGCTTTAGCTGTTAAAAGCGCTATAATCCAAGGCTTTGCTGAATTCAGCCCGTGAGGGCTTGGGCTCAATAGCAATCACTGCCACGCAACTGATAGCAGTTGGGCAGGGGGTTACCGCCACCCTTTTTCATTGGCGAGGTGAGGCTAAAGCGAGATCGAATCGAACAGATTTGATCGCCAGTAATAGCCGTTTTAATGTATCGGAGTGTCCTGATGGCACGCGTATGTGAAGTTACGGGCAAAGGCCCCATGGTCGGGAACAATGTTTCCCACGCCAACAACAAAACCAAGCGCCGGTTCCTGCCGAACCTGCAATACCGCCGTTTCTGGGTCGAGACAGAAAACCGTTGGGTTCGCCTGCGGATTTCGAACGCGGGTCTGCGTTTGATCGACAAAAAGGGTATTGATGTTGTGCTCGCAGATTTGCGCGCACGTGGCCAGGCATAAGGAGCAAAACCATGGCAACCAAAGGCGGACGCGAAAAAATCAAGCTGGAATCCACAGCAGGTACTGGTCATTTCTACACGACCAGCAAGAACAAGAAAACCATGCCCGAGAAGATGTTGATCAAGAAATTTGATCCCAAAGCTCGCAAGCATGTGGACTACAAGGAAATGAAGCTGAAGTAATTCAGGTTCCCCTTGTCCGAAAGAGCCCGCCCTGTGTGGGCTTTTTTACGTCTGCAAAATGTTGCAGGCCGAGCTTTCTTTTCTCGCACGCAGCAGGCATGGGACAGACCTTTTGCTCCGTGTCCCCCGGGCCCTGCGGGCCCTCCTCCTTTTACCTACGCAAAAGGCCTGCCCCATGCCTGCCGCTGGAGTGATTGGCGCGCGAATGAAGTTCAAATCAAGAATGGTGACGTGCCACACACCGCAAGAACAGTCGGGCCATGCGTTTTGCGCAGGTAAAAGGAGGAGTCCGCGCAGCGGGCGGGGGACACGGAGCAAAACGCATGGCCCGACTGTTCTGGAGCAAGCGAAGAGAGTGCCCCTTCAAAAATCACTCACCCACAAAAAAGCCCGCTAAACAACGGGCTTTCTAGAACGTGCGAAGAAGCGTACTTAAACGTGCGCCGCACGCAACCGCATAGAAAAATCACGCAGCGCGGCAATACCGCTCTCTTCCGCCCGGTGGCACCAGGCCTGCAAATCCTTGGTCAACTGCTCGCGCGAAACCGAAGTGTTCAGCCACATCTGGCGCAACTCCTCACGCATGGTCACCATCTTGTCCAGCATGGGCGATGCCGCACGGGCTTTCTCCAGTTCAGGCACGGCAGATGCAGGCACCTTCTCCACGTCACGGTGCATCCAGCGTTTGGCGGCCTTGATGACTGCCGCATCAGCGCTGCGCGCTCGCATGGCGTCCAGCTCGGTGCGGGCTGCCTGGCGCATGCTCTTGGCATAACCGGCCATCAGCTCATAACGGTTGGCGATCAGCGCTTCCAGCGTTTTCTCGTCTGCCACTGGCCGTATCGCACCATAGGCGGCCTTGGGCGGCGTCTTCTTGACCTTGGCCAAGCCCACACGCTGCATCAGGCTGATGTAAACCCAGCCGATATCAAATTCATAGGGCTTGACCGACAGCTTGGCCGACGTAGGATAGGTGTGGTGGTTGTTGTGCAACTCTTCACCGGCGATCAGGATACCCCAGGGTGAAATGTTGTTGCTGGCGTCGGGCGCTTCGAAATTGCGATAACCCCAGTAGTGCGCCGCACCGTTGATGATGCCGGCCGCCATGACGGGCGTCCAGGCCATTTGCACCGCCCAGACCACCATACCAGCGGCACCGAACAGCGCCAGGTCAATGGCCAGCATCAGCACAATACCCAGCGAAGACAAACCTGTGTACACATGGCGCTCTACCCAGTCGCTGGGGGTGCCATGGCCGTAACGGCTCAGGGTGTCTTTGTTCTGCGCCTCGGCACGGTACAACTCATAGCCCTGCAACAGCACTGTCTTGATACCGTACACATGGGGGCTGTGCGGGTCATCCGGCTGCTCACACTTGGCGTGGTGCTTGCGGTGGATGGAAGCCCATTCCTTGGTCACCTGGCCGGTGGTCAGCCACAGCCAGAAACGGAAAAAATGCGAGGCTATGGGGTGCAGGTCCAGTGCCCGGTGGGCCTGGTGGCGGTGCAAAAACACCGTCACACTGATCATGGTGATATGGGTCATGCCCAGCGTGAACAGCACGATTTGCCACCAATGCAAATCCCAAAGTCCATGGGCAAACCAGTCAATGGCGGAATTCAGCACGGCCCAATCGGGTAACAACATGGTCGGATCTCTTGTTTACAACGCGTAATAGTTCTTCTGAAAGGCCGGAGCACATCCGGCGCGGTCTACGATTTTAGAGGATCGCGCCTAGACCAAAGCCTTTATTTCTTTTGCCACACTGCAGCAAAAAAGCCGTCTGTCGCGTGCCGGTGCGGCCACAGGCGCAGGTACAGCTGACCGGCCTCGCCACCGCTGCACAAGGTGGCAGCGTTTTCCACCTTCAGCTCTGCCAGCAGGTCACCGGCTGCCAAGGGCTCGAACTCGGGGTTGGCGGCCGAAAATGCTTCGGCAATGGCCTCGTTCTCCTGGGGCAGCACGCTGCAGGTGGCATACACCAGGCGGCCGCCGGGTTTCAACATGCGCGCGGCGCTTTGCAGGATGGCCGTCTGTTTGACTGCCATTTCCTCCACTGCCTGCATGTTCTGGCGCCACTTCAAGTCGGGATTGCGACGCAGCGTACCCAAGCCGGTACAGGGTGCATCCACCAGCACCCGGTCCATCTTGCCCGTCAGGCGTTTGACGCGGTCATCCCGCTCATGGGCAATGGCTGCGGGGTGCACATTGGACAAACCGCTGCGCTTGAGGCGCGACTTGAAGGCATCCAGCCGGTGGGCAGAGGTGTCAAAGGCGTACAGGCGACCGGTGCTGCGCATGGCCGCTCCCAACGCCAAGGTCTTGCCACCGGCGCCGGCGCAAAAGTCGACCACCATCTCGCCGCGCTTGGCATCCAACAACATGGACAGCAACTGCGAACCTTCGTCCTGCACCTCGAACTCGCCGCGCACAAAGGCATCGTTCTTGTTCAGCGCCGGTTTGCCAGCAATGCGCAGGCCCCAAGGGGAATACGGTGTGTTGACGGCCTTGATACCCGCCTTGGCCAACTCTTTTTGTACGTCGGCACGTTTTGTCTTGAAAGTATTGACCCGCAAATCAAGCCCTGCGCCCAGATTCAGGGTCTCGACCAGAGGCCAGAACTCCGCGCCCAACTGCGCTTTGAGTGGCTCAACCAGCCACTCAGGCAGGTTGTGGCGGTGGCGCTCCATCAAGTCATGGGGGCTAACCTTTTCGCACTGGTCCAGCCAGTTGATTTCCTGCTCGCTCAAGGCGCTACGCAGGAAGTCGCCCGGACCGTAAAAGCCCAGAATGGCCAGGCGGCGCTCTTTGGGGCCGCTGCCCGAGGGTGCCAGGTGGTCAAACAACAGCTTTTTGCGCAGCACGGTGTAAACCGTTTCGGCCATGGTGGCGCGTTCACGCGGCCCCAGGCCCCGGTTGTCGCGGAAAAAGCGCGACACGATGGCGTCCGCAGGGTGGTCGAATTTAAGGGTGAGCCTGACCAGTTCGGCGCAGGCGTCTAAGAGAGCTTTTGGGTGCATAGGATAGGATTGTCCCATGCCAGCGGAAAACCTCCCCCCATTGATAACCACCCCACCCGGCCTGTACCGCCATTACAAAGGCAATTTGTACCAAGTGGTCGACACCGTGCGACACAGCGAAACCCTGGAGCCGCTGACGCTGTACCGCGCACTCTACGGCGAACACGGGCTGTGGGTGCGCCCTGCAGCCATGTTCAACGAAGAGGTGGTGGTCAACGGCCTCCTGCAGCCGCGTTTTGCCAAGGTATCGGACGCCGAGAAGGCCTGAATACCTGAACACGCCCGCACCGCTGCACAATCCGGGCATGACCCGCGTCTTAATCGTCGATGACGAACCCAGCATCCGCCATCTGATAGCGACTCTGCTCACGTTGGAAGGCTTTGATGTGACTGCGGCGCCCGATGGCCAAGCCGCCCTAGAGCAGGTGTTGGCTTCGGCTCCTGATGTGATCATTTCGGATGTGCGGATGCCACGCCTAAACGGCTACGCACTGCTAACCGCCGTGCGCGCCAACCCGGCCCTGGATGGTGTCCGTTTTGTTCTGCTGGCCAGCTACTCGGATGGCGACCCGGGTGCCGACAGCGCCGTAGCCCTGGCCGATGCCTGCCTGTCCAAACCCTTCACCCGCGAACTCCTGTTGAAAACGGTGCGTGCACTGGTCGCCTGAGCGGCGATACAAACGATACAAAGCATCCGCGCGATGACACGCGGGCGATACGTGGGTTGCGGATACTTCATCCATCCGATCAGCGGTGGTATGCAGCCTGCGCGCCAACCTGGGTCGGACACGACGAGCAACCGACCTTTTCTGCAAAGCCCAAGAACATGAACAATGCTTTTTATGTAGTCCCCGTAGGCGGGGGCGACCACGTGTTTGCATCCAACATTCTGTCGGAGTGCATTGAAATCGCGCAGTATTTCACACGCGTGGAAATTGTGGATATGTTCGGCGAGGTCTGGCGTGCTGCCGATTCAGGCGACCGCCGCTCACGCGTGGACCCCAGGGCCAATGTCACCATGCACCCCATGCTGCGCACCATGTCGGCGTCCAACCAGTCGCAGTATCAGGCCTTGTCCAAGACCAGCATATAACCCACGCCGCGCACGGTACGCAGGGTTTGTGGCTTGTCGGCGTCCAGTTCGATCTTGCGTCGCAAACGGGTCACCCGCAGGTCGATGCTGCGGTCGCTGCCGTCATAGTCCCTCTGGCTGGTGGTCTCCAGCAGCCATTCACGGGTCAAGGGGCGATTGGGATGCTGGCAGAACAGGTCCAGCAGATCGTATTCGGTGGCAGTCAACTGTTCGTGCATGCCGTCCGGCGTCAGCAGCACACGGCGGCCCCGGTCAAAACTGCAGCGCCCCAGCGGAATCGGTTGCGCCTCGGCGGTGTTGGCCATGGGTGCGGCGCGGTGCGCCGCCAGGGCCTGGGTTCTGCGCAACACACTTTTGATGCGGGCGAGCAACTCACGCGGATCGTAGGGTTTGGTGACGTAGTCATCCGCCCCGGTTTCCAGGCCCACGATGCGGTCCACCGAATCCGAAGCGCTGGTGACCATGATGATGCCCAGTGTGGGATGGCGCTCGCGCAGCCAGCGGGCCAGCGCAAAACCGTCTTCACCCGGCAGGCCCACATCCAGCAGCAGCAATTGCGGCATTTCCGCCACCAGGGCTTCACGCATCAGCCGGCCGTCGGGTACCGCAGCCACGCGCAGGCCCTGGCGCGAGAGGTACTCGGTCAGAATCTGGCGCTGCGTGGGTTCATCCTCAACGACCAGCAAATAGGGAATGTCTGGGTTCATGGGCTTAGGGGTTGCTGCTTTTCCGTGCAGACCGCGATTATGGCGTTGATTTTGCCAACGCCACCGTCAGCACCTGCCGCTAAACTGAGCATTGATCCTATTCGCCACCAACGGCGCCCCGCCTAAACCCTCGCTTGCCGCTACCCGCCCGTGCTCCCACCCGACACTAACTCCCCGATGGACACTGCCGCTGAGCACGTTGTATTTGACCCAAGTGTGCTGGGCGCCATGTTTGGCGACGAGACTGCGTTGATCGCCAGCGTTTTGCAAACATTTAAGGCTGGTACCCGCGCCAACCTGGCAGATTTGGCCCTGGCAATCGATGCGCAGGACTTCGACGCAGTCGCTGCACTGGCCCACAAAATGGCCGGCGCCAGCCGCATGAGTGGAGCCCTGGCCCTGGGCGACAGCGCACGCAAGCTGGAGCTGGCCACCAAACGGGGCGAAGTAGCCACGCTCGCGCAAGATTTCGCCGCATTGGAGGCCCAATGGGCCTTGGCCCAGGACGCCATTGCCAAACTGCCCGGCCATTCCTAGCGGGTATCGTCTAAGGAAAATTAGCCTATAGCCCCCGAAAAATATAGGTTTATTGCTACTATTTTTGTAGCAAATCGGCAATCGCCCGGGGATAGATCAGATGCTCCTGGGTCAGCACACGGGCCGCCAGGGTGTCTGCCGTATCCGTGGGCAGCACCGGCACCACGGCCTGCGCCAAAATCTGGCCCTCATCCAGCACGCTGGTCACCTGGTGCACGGTCACACCGGCAAACTTGCAGCCCGCATCAATGGCGCGCTGGTGGGTGTGCAGCCCGGTAAAGGCAGGCAATAGGGACGGGTGGATGTTGACCAGGCGCCCGGCGTAACGGTCCACAAACCCGGGCGTCAGGATACGCATAAAACCCGCCAGCACCACCAGCACCGGCGCATCGGCCTGGTCGTACCGGTCGATCAGCGCAGCCAGTTCCGCATCAAAGGCCTCGCGCGAGGCAAAGGCCTTGTGGTCCAGCGCTGCGGTAGTTATGCCCTGCTCTTTCGCAAAGACCAGGCCCTTGGCATCGGCTTTGTTGCTGATGACGGCGGCTACCTTGGCGCCCAGTCGATCGGCCCAGGCTTCGCGCTGCGCCGCCTTGACAATGGCAGCCATATTGGAGCCGCCGCCGGAAATCAAAATAACGATGTTCTTCATGTAGGCCGGAATTATCGCCGCGGGGCCCTGTGCCGCAAGACACCGATAATTGCGCCTGCAACCGCAATTGACCCGAACCGCCCCGCATTCCCAACCCGACATGACCCCCAGCACAGAATCGCAAGCCCCAGCCCCCATCACACTCTCGGTGATCGAAGCCCGCGTACTGGCCACACTGATGGAGAAGGCCCGCACCGTGCCCGACAGCTACCCGCTGTCTTTGAACACGCTGATGCTGGGCTGCAACCAGAAAAGCAGCCGCGACCCGGTGATGGAAATCACCGAAGCCGAAATCGCCACTGCGCTGGACACGCTGCTGCCCCTCAACCTGGTGCGTGCCGCCAGCGGCAGCCGCGTCGCACGGTATGAACACAACTTCCAGCGTGGTGTGGGCGTGCCCGAGCAATCCGCCGTGGTGCTGGGCCTGCTGATGCTGCGCGGCCCGCAGACCGCGGGCGAATTACGCTTGAATGCCGAACGCTGGTACCGCTTTGCCGATATCTCGTCGGTTGAAGGTTTTCTGGAAGAGCTGCAAGACCGCTCCGCCGAAAAAGGCGGTCCACTGGTTGTCAAATTACCCCGCGCCAGCGGTGCCCGTGAGCAGCGCTGGGCCCACCTGTTGTGTGGACCGGTGGACGCCACGGCACTGGCCACCTATGGTCGGCCGGCCGAAGGCGGCCCTGCGGGCAGCAACACCGCCGAACGCATAGACCGCCTGGAGGCCGAAGTGGCCAGCCTGCGCCAGACCGTACAAAAACTGTGTGCCGAACTGGGCGTGGCCCCACCGGAACAGACCCCTTAAGAACACAACCAACCCAATCCCTAGAAGAAAAGACAGCCATGACCGAAGCCACCACACGCCCCGCACTGCCCGACCATTTGTCCACCGATGCGCGCAGTCCGCATTTCAATGCGGCCGTGTTCGAACACGACATCGGCATCCGTCTCAACGGCAAGGAACGCAACGATGTGGCCGAATACTGCATCAGCGAAAGCTGGGTCAAAGTCCCCGCTGGCAAGACCGTGGACCGCAAGGGCCATCCGGTAATGATCAAGCTCAAGGGTACGGTGGAAGCGTTTTACCGCTAACCAATGTAGTCCCCACACTCCGCCGCTACGCGGGGAAATTGCAGGAAGCCATCTCCCATCTCTGTCACAACTTTGACAGAGCAAATCGAACGACCGTGCTAAAAACTAGGTGCAACTCGCCGCCGGGCCGCCCCAAGGCGAGTTAGCCCCCTTGGGGGGCAGCGACCCGCGCAGCGGTTAAGCGTGGGGGCACACACCTAATTGGAGAGTTTTGATGGATTTGGCTTTTACCCCTGAAGAACAGCAATTCCGCGAAGACATTCGCGCCTGGGTGGGGGCCAATCTGCCCTCCGATATCGCCCACAAGGTGCACAACGCACTGGAGCTGACCCGCGACGATATGCAGCGCTGGGCCAAGATCCTGGGCAAAAAGGGCTGGCTGGGCCATGCCTGGCCCAAAGAATTTGGCGGCCCCGGCTGGAATGCGGTGCAAAAGCATTTGTTTGAAGAAGAGTGTGCGCTGGCGGGTGCCCCCCGCGTCGTGCCCTTTGGCCCTGTCATGGTGGCCCCGGTCATCATGGCCTTTGGCAACGCCGAGCAGCAAAAGCGCTTTTTGCCCGGCATTGCCAGCGGTGAAGTGTGGTGGAGCCAGGGCTACAGCGAACCGGGCTCCGGCTCGGACCTGGCATCTGTCAAGACCCGCGCCGAGCGCCAGGGCAACCAATACATCGTCAACGGCCAAAAGACCTGGACCACACTGGGCCAGTACGGCGAGTGGATCTTCTGCCTGGTGCGCACCAGCACCGAAGGCAAGCCCCAAACCGGCATTTCCTTCTTGCTGATCGACATGAAGTCGCCTGGCGTCACCGTGCGCCCCATCATCATGCTGGACGGCGGCCACGAGGTGAACGAGGTGTTTTTCGACAACGTCGCCGTGCCGGCCGAGAACCTGATTGGCGAAGAGAACAAGGGCTGGACCTATGCCAAACACCTGCTCAGCCATGAACGCACCAATATTGCCGATGTGAACCGCGCCAAGCGTGAGCTGGAGCGCCTCAAACGCATTGCCAAACGCGAAGGGGTGTGGGACGACACAAGATTCCGCGATGAGGTCGCCAAGATGGAAGTGGACGTGGTCGCGCTGGAGATGCTGGTGCTGCGCGTGTTGGCAGCCGAGAAATCCGGCAAAAACTCGCTGGACATCGCCGGTCTGCTCAAAATTCGCGGCAGCGAGATCCAGCAACGCTATTCCGAGCTGATGATGCTGGCCGCCGGGCCTTTCTCGCTGCCCCTGATACGCGAGGCCATGGAAGCCGGCTGGCAGGGCGACTTCCCCGGTGGTGAAGTGGCCAATGCGCCGCTGGCATCAACCTTCTTCAATCTGCGCAAGACCACCATTTATGGCGGATCGAACGAAGTGCAACGCAATATCGTCGCGCAAACCGTCCTCAGCTAGCGCTGTAGAACGGCCCGCGCGATGGGCGTCAATGTGAGCTCCCCCAAGCCCCCTCTCATAGGGGCTCCATAGTGATGAATGCAGGAGATAGTTATGGATTTCGATTTTTCTGACGACCAGGTACAACTCGGCGATGCCGTACGCAAATGGGTGGACAAGGGTTACACCTTCGAGCGCCGCCGTGCAAACGAAAAGGCCGGTGGCTTTGACCGCGCCGCGTGGAACGAACTGGCCGAGCTGGGCCTGACGGGTCTGTACGTGCCGGAAGACGATGGCGGCCTGGGCATGGGCCCGGTCGAAGGCATGGTGGTGATGGAAGAGCTGGGCCGCGGCATCGTGCTCGAACCTCTGGCCCAATCCCTGATCGCCGGTGGCGTGCTGGCCGGTTATGCCGATGCCGCCACCAAAGCCGCTTGGCTACCCAAAATTGCCAGCGGTGAAGCCCTGGTGGTACTGGCCTACCAAGAGCGCGCGGCCCGCTACAAGCTGGATGTATGTGAAGCAAAAGCGACGCAAGCCCCCGGCGGTTATGTCTTGAATGCTACAAAAAGTGTAGTACCCGTGGGTGACCAGGCCGACGCCTTCATTGTGCCGGCCAAGATCAACAGCCAGTTGGCCCTGTTCCTGGTCGAACGCCAGTCCGCTGGCGTGACCACCCGCGGCTACGGCACACAAGACGGCGGTCGCGCTGCCGAACTGGTGCTGAAGAACGCCCCCGCCACATTGATTACCCAGGACGGTTTGACCGCACTGGAACACGCAGTGGACATTGGCATCGCCGCCAGCTGCGCTGAGGCTGTAGGCGTGATGGACAAGACCATGGCTATCACCGCCGAGTACCTGAACACACGCAAGCAGTTTGGTGTGGCCATCAGCAGCTTCCAGGCCCTGCGCCACCGCGCGGCCGACATGAAGATGCAGCTGGAGCTCGCCCGCTCCATGAGTTATTACGCCAGCTTGAAGCTCAACGCGCCTGCACCTGAGCGCCGCGCCGCCATGGCACGCGCCAAGTACCAACTAGGCCAGAGCATGCGTTTCATCGCCGCGCAATCGGTGCAGCTGCATGGTGGCATTGGCGTGACGGACGAATACATCGTCAGCCACTACTTCAAAAAGTTGACACAGCTGGAAATGACCTTTGGTGACAGCCTGCACCACCTGGGTGAAGTGTCGGCACGCATGCAGGATACGGCTGGCGTATTTGCCTGATACAGCGAGATTGCACTGTAACGAGGGCCCTCCGAACGGAGGGCTTATTTTTATGCGCTTCATGCCGGGCTATAGTGCCAAGGCTTTGCATCCGCTCAGTACACAACCAACGATCCAACAGGCATGACCGAAGCCGAATCCCTGCAACGGGCCATACACGAAGACGTGGCGCTGTGCCCCTATGACCTGCAATGGCCAGCACGCTTCATGGCTGAACGCACGCGTCTGCTCAGCTTGTTTCCCACGCAATTCCTGAGCGTAGAGCACATCGGCAGCACGGCCATCCCCGGCATGGCCGCCAAGCCCATCATTGACATATTGGGCAGCGTCGAATCCATTGCAGTGGCCGACACCCTGATCGGGCCGTTGCTGCGCTCAGCCTACACCACGTCGATGGAGTTCAATGCCACGCTGACCGACCGGCGATGGCTGATGCGCTGGGCAGATGGACGACGCACACACCATCTGCACCTGGTGGTTCTGGGTGGTGCCGAGTGGCAGCAGCGCGTGCACTTTCGGGATGCACTGCGTGCCGACTCGGATCTGGCCGAGCGGTACGCGCGGCTTAAGCACGATATTGCACGCAAGCACACGGCAGACCGTGAGGCATACACAGACGCAAAAACAGCATTCGTTCTTTCCGTGTGCGCGCCACACTAGCCGCGTTAGCGTGGTTGTGGCCCCACAAACCGGGGGGCAAATTTACGCGCAACGTGCAAACCCATGCCATCCGTACCGTGCTGCCCCGCAGTACCGGTACCAGCGCATGGTAATTCAGTGCCCCAGGTTGGGCGTAGTTTCGGCCAGGCGTTCACGCTCCTTACGCTGCGCATCTTGTCGTGTGCGGTTGCCCATCTCGGTGATGGCCTGGCTGTGGTCTTCTCCGAACCGGCTGCGCGGTGTGCGGGGATTTTTGCGGTGACCAAACTGGCGTACCAGTAGTGCGACCAGCAGTAGCAGGGCCAGTCCAGCAAGGATCAGTATTTGCGGGTTGTCGACGGATAGTTCCATGGTGGCCTTTATGGTGGAGATACAAGCAGCCCATGCTACGCAGCCAGCGCCGGGAGTCTGTATGACAACGCACCGAATGCAATGGCAGACAGCATCCCTCGGCTGCCTTTCAGAAAAATTTCAAGAAACTTAACCCCATTGCTCAGCCTGGTTCGTTTCAGTCCACTCCTCAACCAAACTTTGGAGTCGATATGTACACAAATCTGAGCCGCCTGGGTCTGGCCGTTGTGCTGGTTTGCAATGGCATACAAGCACAGGCCGTTGGCCGCCTGGCCGATGTCACCGTCATAGACCGCAACACCGGCGCCACGTTACCCGTCTACCACAGCAGGGGCGAATACTGGGTAGCAGGCGCGCCCGGCGCGCGCTACGCCATTGCGGTGCGCAACCGCTTGGGCGAACGGGTGATGGCCGTCACGTCGGTGGATGGCGTCAATGTGTTGAACGGTGCAACCGCCAGTTGGGGCCAGACCGGCTACGTCTTCAGTCCCTATGCAAACTACCAGATCACCGGCTGGCGCAAGAGCAATTCCGAAGTGGCAGCCTTTGAGTTTGCAGCATCCCAGGACTCTTATGCCGAGCGCACCGGCAGACCCAGCCAGGTGGGGGTGATAGGTGTTGCGCTGTTCAAGGAGCGTGTGTCGCAGCCCATCGCCGTGCCTACACCTCTGCCCTACCGCCAGGAACGCGAGTTCAACGAATCACGCCGGGACAGCGCATTGCCCTCTGCACCACCCGCTGCAGCGTCACCCGCACCGCAAAAGAGCATGGGCTCAGCTGAACTATCCAGCGCAGCCCCCGCAGAAGCCATGGCCGACCGCAACCGCTCGGCCGCCAAACTGGGGACTGGCCACGGCCAGCGCGAAGACTCCTATGTGTCGCAAACCAGCTTTGAGCGCCTGCAGTCGCAGCCCAACGAGATCATCACCATACGTTACGACAGCCGCGAAAACCTGGTCGCCTCTGGCGTGATCGTTGAGCGCCCCAGTCGTGTGCCCAACCCCTTTCCCAACTCGGACAGTTTCTCCTACGTACCCGACCCACCCGCACGCCGCTATTGAAGGCTGCAGGCGGCCCATAATGCGGGCCATGGCCCGTGTTACCGACCCCACCACCGACACCGATGAGTCGCTGATGCTGCGTTACGCCGCCGGAAACCTGCAGGCCTTCAACCTGCTGTACGAGCGGCACGAAATGGGCGTTTGGCGTTATGTGTTCCGCAGTGTGCGGGTACAGGCAGTGGCGGATGATTTGTTGCAGGATGTCTGGTTTGCACTGGCCCGCCAAGCACCCCACTACCAGCCCACGGCCAAGTTCAAGACCTGGTTGTTCACGCTGGCCCACAACCGCCTGGTGGATTACTTTCGCACGGCCAAACAACATGTCAGCCTGGATGGGGATGACGAAACAGAGCACGACAGTGTGGCGCTGGTGCAGACCCTGGCCGCCAACTCCGGCTTTGGGCCACTCAGGCGCCTGGAATCCAAGGAGCAGGCCAAGGCCCTGCTCGACGCCATAGAGGAACTGCCGTTTGCCCAGCGTGAGGCCTTTATGCTGCAGGCAGAAGCGGGCATGGATGTGCAGGAGATTGCCAAGACCACCGGGGTCAGTTTTGAGACCGCCAAGAGCCGGCTGCGCTACGCACGCAGCCGCTTGAAAGAACTGCTGCAGGAGTACGCATGACCAAGCCGCGTGACGAGTTACTGGAGCGCTACGCCGAAGCGGCAGCGCAGGACCCGCGCCGACCCTCCGAGCGCGTCCGCCATGCCGCGCGTGCCCACGCCCAAATGCTGCGCGACCAGGCGTCTGAGGCCAAACGTGCTGAGGGTATCGCCCCCACCCAAACAGCGGCCAACCAGCCCCGATGGACACTCTCCTTGGCTGCCAGCCTGGCCGTGGTCGGTCTGGCAGGGCTGCTGTATATGCAGATCGACCGAGGCGTCCCCGAAGACCGCGAGATCGCTCTGGGTGCACCAGCACCCGCTTATACACCCGCACCGGTGGCCTCACCCGGCCCCGCTGCGGAAAAAACCGTGACCAGCGTCAACCCGCCACCGGTCACCAACCGGTCCCCGCAGACCGCAGCACCCAGCCTGGCAAAAGCGGCTCCTGTGCCCAGGGTGTATTCCGCTGTGCCCGCCGAGGCAGATGCAGGTCCGGCGCAGGTAACCAGCAACACCACCGCTCAAATTGCAAGCGCTGAGACAGTTGCGCGCGATGGCACATCTGAAACCCGGGGGGAATCAGCCACACGCGCTGCAGCAGCCCCGGCGGCGCCTGCCGCAGCAACTGCCGCAGCAACTTCCGTCACAGCGGCCGCGCCACCCGCCCCCCCACTTGCAGACACAAGCCGCCGTGCGCGCGAAATGGCTGGGAGCCCGGCCACTGAACAATTTTTGCAAGCCGCGCGTAGCGGACAGGTCGAAACCCTGCAACGTCTGCTAGCCCAAGGTGTCGCCATCCATACCCGCGACAACAAAGGCAACACCGCTTTGATGCTCGCCGTGACCCACCGGCAGCTGAACACCGTGCGAATACTCTTGGACAGTGGGTCAGACCCGGCTTTAGTCAACAACGAGGGCTTGACGGCACTGCGCCTGGCCCGCCAAATGGAACTGCCTGACATGGTGCAACTGTTGCAAACACCCCGTTAGCACGGCACACACATGCCCATACCTTGCTACGATAGTTTTCGGCGAACCACCACCTCTTCACAGGACACCCGTACCATGGCATCTGGAAAAATTTTGGTCGCACAAGGCGGGGGACCCACCGCCGTCATCAACCAGTCCCTGGTGGGTGTGGCGCTGGAGGCGCGGCGATTCCACAACATCGCCCATGTTTACGGCGCCCGCCACGGTGTGCGTGGCATCGTCAACGAAGATTTTGTGCACCTGACGCAGGAGACCAGCCACAACCTGGAGATGGTGGCCAACACCCCTTCCAGCGCTTTAGGTTCCACACGCGACAAGCCCGACGCAGCCTACTGCCACGAAATCTTCAAGGTGTTGCAGGCGCACGAGATTGGCCACTTCTTCTACATCGGCGGTAACGACTCTTCCGACACCGTGCGTATCGTCAGCGAAGAAGCGCGCAAGGCCAACTATGCGCTGCGCTGCATCCACATCCCCAAGACGATTGACAACGATTTGGTGGGCAACGACCACACGCCGGGCTTTCCATCGGCCGCCCGTTTTGTAGCCCAGGCCTTTGCCGGTGCCAACCTGGACAATGCCGCGTTACCGGGCGTGTACGTGGCGGTGGTGATGGGTCGGCACGCTGGTTTTCTGACGGCCGCCTCCGCCTTGGGGAAGAAGTTTCCCGACGATGGCCCACACCTGATTTACATGCCCGAGCGCACCTTCGACCTGGCGCAATTCCTGGCCGATGTAAAGGCCACGTACGACCGGCTGGGGCGCTGCGTGGTGGCCGTGTCCGAGGGCATACACGACGCGTCGGGCCAATCCATTGCCGCGCAGCTGGCCAAGGACCTGGAGCACGACGCCCATGGCAATGTGCAGCTGTCCGGCAGCGGCGCGCTGGCCGACCTGCTGTGTGAAGAGATCAAGAGCAAACTGGGCATCAAACGGGTGCGCGGTGACACCCTGGGCTATTTGCAGCGCTCCTTCATCGGCTGTGTATCCGATGTGGACCAGCGCGAAGCGCGTGAGGTGGGCGAGAAGGCCGTGCAGTTTGCGATGTGGGGTGACCGCGATGGCTCGGTGGCCATCAAGCGCACTGGGTTTTATTCGGTGGACTACGAACTGCTGCCATTGGATGCGGTGGCAGGCAAGACCCGGGTGATGGAAGACCACTTCATCACGCCCAATGGCACGGATGTGACGGATGCGTTTCGCCTCTATCTGCGCCCGCTGCTGGGTTCGGGCATGCCCGATGCGTTCCGGTTGCGCACCAACCCGGTGACCAAGGTATTGCGCCCTGGCTAGGTCATTTATAAGAAATGAGCCTCTAGCCCCCGTGAAATATGACTAGTTCGCTATCAAATAAGTAGCAAATAGACGGCCTAGGCCGCCAGCTGCATATCGCCACCGACCATGATCTTGTCGAGTGCGCGGCCGACGATGGCCTCGTTGTCCAGCACTCGGATGCGGCCGTTGCGCAGCATGGCCGAAACCTCGCGCTCCGAGCGCACAAAGGCGTCATACCCATCGCGGTTGGTGAACAACAGACGCGTGCGCATGGGGCTGACCCAGCTCAAGCGGCAGCGGATGTGGGTGCCCTGCTCCATGGACACGTCAAACCACATGCCGCGTTTGAACGACTGGGCCTGGGCATCAAAATTGTCCTGCGCGCTGAACTGGCGGGCGGCGCGGCGCTCGTCCAACTGTTGCATGGCGACCTGGCCTTCGCGGTCTTCCAACGCGGCGGAGCCGGTGTCCAGCGGCATGGACTGCGTCAGGCGAATGGCCAGCGTGTGGGTCGTGATCAGCCTGCGGGTAAAGGTGGCGCGGGGCTTGCCGTTCCATTCAATCGTGTCCAGCCCTGCATTGAGTTGGCGCACCATGTCGGGCAGTATGGCAACCAGCTCGCGCCGCTCGTCGGCAGACGTCTTGGGCTGGATGGACCAGATCAACTGCTCCATGGTCTTGGTGGCCAACGCGTAGTTCTGCTCGCGTGTGGCCTCATCCATCCAGGCCCTGGCCATGACTTCACGCCATTGGTTGGTCAAGAACGGCAACAGAAAGGGCGCTACGGACTGTTCGGCCGACAGGGCCTGTATGCGCTCATGGATCAGCTCATCCGCATGTTCGAGGGCCTGCTCCCAGGACTCGCCCGTGCGCTCCAGCTCGGCCACCGGTTCGACGCGAACCTGGGCCTGCTGCTCGGACTCAAACAGAAACTCGGTGAACTCACGCAGCAGGTCGACAAACAGCGCAAGATCGTTCTCGAACTCGGTCAACACACGCTGCACCGTGTGCTCGATGCGCAGGTAGAGCGGGTCTTCTTCGCCCTTCTCGGGGGCCCAGGCCACGGATGCACCGGCAAGTGTGTCCACCAGGCGCCGCGCCGGGTGCTGGTCAGACAGGAAGAAGTCGCGGTCAATCATGGCCGCCTTGAGCACCGGTATCTGCAGGCGCCCGATGATGAACTTCATCTGGATCGGAATGGCCTGGTCGGCGAACACGAAGTCGAACACCTCGGCCAGCGCATCTACCGTTCCACGGTCCAGCTCGGGCGCGTGGCGGATCTCGTCGCGGTCGCGCATTTGGCGCAGCACGTTGTGGTCGGCCAGGTCTTGGGCGTCGTACCGCTGGTGGTTTGACGAGGCAGCGCGGGCGCTTGCACCGGCTTGCAGGTCACCCAGATACCCCATGAGGGCGGGGCTGGCCGCCGCATACTGGGGGCGGGTTTGGGCCCCACCGTCGGTATCTGCAAATGCGGAAGCACTGCCAGATTGACCACCGGCATGCTGCACAGCACCTCCGGCATTCGCCTGCCCGGCAAATCCCAGGCGCTGCAAAAACTGACGGGCATGAGCCGCCACGGTGCGGCCTGCAGTATCCAGAGACGACCAGGCAGAACGCGGTGCACCGCCGTCCTGCGCGGCAAAAGGCGCCCGCGAGGACTCCGGCCCGCCCAGCGGCGCCGGTTGGGAGTTGAGCGGCATGCTGCCCGTGCGGGGGGCCAGCGGAGCGTGGCCGCTGTTTCCGTGTTTGATGCGCATGGCACGCGAGGCCGGCACACCGGCGCGCACCAGGGTGTTGTTGAGCTCGGTGTACAGCGGCGTCAGGTCCAACCAGAAATTGGGATCCAGCGATTGCACCAGGTCCGCACTGGCCTGGGGGTCCAGTTCACACTTGTCCCATGCGGTGGCAAAGGCCTTGAGCAACACCATGGGCTGGAAGGGGTTGTCGTGGATGGAGGTCTTGTCGTGCCCGAATAACACGCTCAGGCGCTGTGTCAGCGGCTCCAGTACCGCGTCGTACCGTACGGAAAAGCGTTGCGCGATGCGGTCCAGCATCAACACACGTTCGACCTCACCCACATCCAGCAGGCTCAGGCTCATGCCATTGAGCGCGTCGTCGGCCGCCTTGGTTCCACCGGCCAATGCCAGCTGGGGCACGATGGACGTCAACTCTTCGCTCAGGCAATCGGCCAGCGTCTGCTGGAAACCGCGGTTGAACTGCTGGGCGTATTTGCCCAGCAACAAGTGGGCCGAGCGCAGGTTTTGTCCCTGGCCCAAACTGGGCTTGTCGTCCACCAGTTCCATCAGGCGGTTACGCACCAGGTTCAGGTTTTTGGTTTCGTGTTCGGCGAAATAGGCCAGCGTTTGCGCGATCAGCATCCGCGCCAGGCGCACGGCCGGATTCTGCGGCGCGGAGCCAGTTGTGCGTTTAACGGGGGAAATCGGTGGCTCGCGGTTCACGATGCTGTCTGTCTGGGGTCAAAAAATAGGCCCGCGGAAGCGGACTTTGCAATTCAAAAACGGGGGCTATCTGGGGATTGTGGTTCATTTCTCTTTCGAGTCGAACCGTGTGCGACGCATCTGCCGCGATTAAGCGACGATTGGCGTGCCAAAAAAGTAACGAGTTGTAACCAATTGGTCAGTAGTGCGCCAAAAATGTCAAGCCAGCAGGCGTGACGACTTGGGCACGTGGGCGATCAGGAACTCCATCTGGTCGGCCAATATGCGCCGGTTGCGCAATATGAAATCTTCCCACAAGCTGGGCACGTAGGGCGTGTACAGCAGTGGCATATGGGCCTGTTCGGGTGTGCGGTGGCTCTTGCGGTGGTTGCAGGGTCGGCAGGCGGTGACGACGTTCATCCAGGTGTCCACACCCTTTTGGGCGAAGGGGATGATGTGTTCGCGGGTCAGGTCGTGTTCGTGGAAACGCTGGCCGCAGTAGGCGCACACATTGCGATCACGGTCGAACAGCTTGCCATTGGTCAGACCGGGGCGCAGATTGAAAGGGTTGATATTGGGCACACCGCGGGTGCCAATGATGCTGTTGACGCGGATGATGGATTGCAGGCCCGTGATCGCGTTATGACCGCCATGGAACACGGCCACCTCACCACCGGACTCCCAGCGCACCTCATCCGACGCATAGTGGATGACCGCCTGTTCCAGCGAAATCCACGACTGCGGCAGCCCCTGGGCCGACAATTTCAAGACTTTCAAAACACGCCTCCTGCAACGGTTAGATCAACCACACACCGGAAATGCACATCTCTGCAGCCCTGCGCCATGTGGGCATGGCACGCTGCTACGTCACAATATACCCTGTTTCCGTGACAAATTGGCTTCAGACGCTAGAACCCCTAGCGCCGCCTGCTATCAAAAAGATAACGAATCCATGAAGGTTTTCCGCGGTTTTAACCATCCGGGCGTGGCACCGGCCTGTGCGCTGACCATCGGCAATTTCGACGGTGTGCACCGCGGCCACCAGGCCATGCTGGCGTTGTTGCGCGGCGAGGCACAACAACGCGGTGTGCCCAGCTGTGTGTTGACCTTCGAGCCGCATCCGCGTGATTTTTTTGCCGCCAAATTCAAGAAGCCAGAATTAGCCCCGGCACGCGTGGGCACCTTGCGCGACAAACTGGACGATCTGGCCTCCTGCGGCGTGGACCAGACGATCGTGCTGCCCTTTGACGCCAAGCTCGCAGGTCAATCACCGCAGACCTTTGTTGACACGGTGCTCGTTCAAGGTCTGGGCGCACGGTATGTGCTGGTGGGCGATGACTTCCGTTTTGGTGCCCAACGCGCGGGCGACTACGCGTTTCTGGATGCGGCGGGAGACGCTCAGGGCTTTGACGTGGCGCGCATGAATTCGTACGAAGTGCATGGTTTGCGTGTCTCCAGCTCGGCTGTGCGTGAAGCCCTGGGCCGTGGCGACATGGCTGCTGCAGCCCGCCTGCTGGGCCGGCCATACTGCATCTCCGGCCACGTGGTGCATGGCCGCAAGCTCGGACGCACACTCGGATTCAAAACGCTGAACCTGCGATTTGCGCACTGGAAACCAGCCGCCGGCGGCATCTTTGCCGTGCTCGTCCATGGACTGGCCGACAAACCGGTCCAGGGCGTGGCCAACCTGGGTGTAAGGCCCTCGCTGGACCCGAACGATGTGAACGGCGGACGCGTACTGCTGGAGACCCACTGCCTGGATTGGCCCGCCCCGCTGGGGCCCGAGGGGGCCTACGGTAAAATCATCCGTGTGGAACTGCTGCACAAACTACACGACGAGCTGAAATACGACAGCCTGGAAGCCCTGACCAAGGGCATCAACCAGGACTGCGACGACGCACGGGCCTGGTTCGCAGCCCGAATTTGACCGGGCCGACCACCCTGATGGTCAGCGACGCACTTTGCCCCGCGTCACCTCTCCTCCCAAAAGAGAGTCTCGCTTCTGCGCCTCGCAACTGCTGTTGTGCCGGCCAGGCCCCACCCGAATTTCTAGATTGAGCACGCCACCATGACTGACTCCACCACCCCTACACCCGTCGACTACCGCGGCACCCTGAACCTGCCCGACACACCCTTCCCCATGCGCGGCGACCTGCCCAAACGCGAACCGGCATGGGTGAAAACCTGGAACGAAGAAGGCCTCTACAAGCGCCTGCGCGATGCCCGCGTTGGCGCACCGCTGTTTGTGCTGCATGACGGCCCACCCTATGCCAATGGCAAGCTCCACATCGGCCACGCGCTGAACAAGGTGCTCAAGGACATGATCGTCAAGAGCAAGCAGCTCGCTGGCTTTGATGCCCAATACATCCCCGGCTGGGACTGCCACGGCCTGCCCATCGAAAACGCCATCGAAAAATTGCATGGCCGCAACCTGAGCCGTGACGACATGCAGGCCAAGAGCCGTGCCTACGCGACCGAGCAGATCGACCAGCAGCGTGAAGACTTCAAGCGCCTGGGCGTGCTGGGCGACTGGGAGCGCCCCTACCGCACCATGGACCCCGCGAATGAGGCTGGCCAGATCCGTGCCTTCAAACGTGTCATCGAGCGTGGTTTTGTCTACCGCGGCCTGAAGCCCGTGTACTGGTGTTTTGACTGCGGCTCGTCCTTGGCCGAGTTTGAAATCGAATACGCGGACAAGAAAAGCGACACGCTGGACGTGGCCTTTGAAACCAATGACGCGGGCAAGCTAGCTGCCGCCTTTGGCCTGGCCGCCCTGCCCGCTGGCCAAACCGCCTTTGCGGTAATCTGGACCACCACCGCTTGGACCATCCCCGCCAACCAGGCGCTCAACGCACACCCCGAACTCAGCTACGCACTGGTGCAGACCGACAAGGGCTGCCTGGTGCTTGCCGAAAGCCTGGTGGGCAAGTGCCTGGAGCGTTTTGGTCTGACCGGCACCGTGCTGGCCACCACCAAGGGAGAGAAGCTGGGCGGCCTGGCCTTCCGCCACCCGCTGTATGACGTGGATGCAGGCTATCGCCGCCTGTCGCCCGTCTACCTGGCTGATTATGTGAGTGATGGCGACGGCACCGGCATCGTGCATTCGTCGCCTGCCTATGGCGTGGATGACTTCAACTCCTGCGTTGCAAACGGCCTGAAGTACGACGACATCCTGAACCCTGTGCAAGGCAACGGCAGCTATGCCGCCGACTTCCCGTTGTTTGGTGGCCTGCACATCTGGAAGGCTGTGCCCGTCATCCTGGACGCGCTCAAGGTGGCCGGCCGCCTGATGGCCACTGTGGGCATCATGCACAGCTACCCGCACTGCTGGCGCCACAAGACGCCGGTGATCTACCGCGCCGCCGCCCAGTGGTTCATCCGCATGGACGAAGGCCCGGGCGTGTTCACGCAGGACAAGGCGCCCAAAACCCTGCGCCAACTGGCACTGGACGCCATCGAACAAACCCAGTTCTACCCCGAGAACGGAAAGAGCCGCCTGCGCGACATGATCGCCAATCGGCCCGATTGGTGCATCAGCCGTCAGCGCAGCTGGGGCGTGCCCGTGCCCTTCTTCCTGCACAAGGACAGCGGCGAGTTGCACCCCAACACCATGGCCATCCTGGATCAGGCAGCAGACATCGTCGAAAAAGGCGGTATCGAGGCCTGGAGCCGCGTGACGGTCGAAGACATCCTCGGCGCGGCCGATGCGCCGAACTACACCAAGAGCACCGACATTCTGGAAGTGTGGTTTGACTCCGGCAGCACCTTCCAACACGTGCTGCGCGGCAGCCACAAGGATGCCTACGCGCGCCCACCCTTCCACAGCGAAGGGCCCGAGGCCGACCTGTATCTGGAAGGCCACGACCAGCACCGCGGCTGGTTCCACAGCTCGCTGCTGTTGGGTTGTGCGTTGTACGACCGCGCACCGTATCGCGGCCTGCTGACCCACGGCTTTGCCACCGACGGCCAGGGCCGCAAGATGAGCAAGTCGCTGGGCAACACGGTGGACCCGCAAACAGTGACCAGCAAGCTGGGTGCCGAAATCGCTCGCCTGTGGGTGGCATCGACCGATTACTCGGGCGACCTGAACATCGACGACAAGATCCTGGCCCGCGTGGTGGACACGTACCGGCGCGTGCGCAACACCTTGAAGTTCCTGCTGGCCAATGTCTCCGACTTTGACCCCTCCAAGGACACCGTTCCGCTGGAGCAGATGCTGGAGATCGACCGCTACGCGCTCTCGCGCGCTGCGCAGTTGCAAGCCGACATCCTGGCCCACTACAAGGTCTACGAGTTCCACCCCGTGGTCTCCAAGCTGCAGATCTATTGCAGCGAAGACCTGGGCGCGTTCTACCTCGACATCCTGAAAGACCGGCTGTACACGACCGCCGCCAACAGCCAGGCTCGCCGCTCGGCACAAACCGCGCTATGGCAGATCACCCAGGCCATGCTGCGCTGGATGGCGCCCTTCCTGAGCTTCACGGCTGAAGAAGCATGGGCTGTGCTGGGAACCGAGGGCAAAACCCCTGAGGCAACCAAACTGTCCATTTTCCTGGATGGTTATGTACAGTTTGCCGAACCCGATACCGCGTTGCTGGCCAAGTGGGGCCGCATCCGCGAGATCCGTGAGACGGTCAACAAGGACATCGAGACCCTGCGCGCCGAAGGCCAAGTCGGCTCGTCCTTGCAGGCGAATGTGGCGCTCACGGTGAACCCCGATGACCACGCCCTGCTATCCAGTCTGGGGGATGACCTGAAATTCGTCTTCATCACATCTGCTATGCATTTGGTAGCTGGAAGTGATCTATCTGCCGGGGTTAGCGCCTCGAAAGCCGTAAAGTGCGAGCGCTGCTGGCACTACCGGGACGACGTAGGCACCGACGCCGCACACCCCACTCTGTGTGGCCGTTGCACCAGCAACCTGTTTGGCGCGGGCGAAGCCCGCAGGTTCGCATGAATACCTCGATCAACCTGATTCAACAGGAGGCTTAATGGCACGCTCCACTTTCGGCAGCAAATCGACCGGCGCCAGTCTGCTGCAATGGCTGGGCCTGGCCTTCATCATCATCTTGGCGGACCAGTTCACCAAGGTGCTGATCGTGGGCTATTACCAGTTGGGGGACAGCACCTATGTCACCAGCTTTTTTAACATCGTGCGCGCGCACAACCCCGGCGCTGCGTTTTCCTTTCTGGCCAACGAGTCGGGCTGGCAACGCTGGTTCTTCACGGCGCTGGGCCTAGTGGCCGCAGGCGTGATCATCTGGATGCTGAAGGCCCACCCGACCCAGAAGCTGTTCAGCTTTGCCATGGCTTGTATTCTGGGCGGCGCCATCGGCAATGTGATTGACCGCATGGTGCACGGCTATGTGATCGACTTCCTGGACTTCCACTGGAGCTGGATGGCCCCGTTATTTCACGGTGGGCACTTTCCAGCATTCAACGTGGCTGACAGCGCCATCAGCATTGGCGCAGTCTGTTTGATACTGGACGAGCTGCTGCGGGTGAGGAAGAGCTAGTTAGCGGGCCGAGTGAATGAAACCGCTCGTGTCCCCCGCCCTTCGGGCTCCTCCTGATATTGTTCAATCCGCTCTCGTTGCGCTAAAGGGAGCCCGAGCGGACGACCCCGTGCTCCTCCTTGGGAAGCCAAACCCGAGGTAAAGACTGGGGCGCTGCCCGGATTCGACGCAGAAGCTCGAACGGTGTCTTGGGGCGCCGCTGGCCGGATCATTTTGTTTGTATGCGGCCAGCGGTGACCCCGCATATCAGGGTGTGCATGTCGGATACGGCGCTGAGACTTGCATCTGAAGGGAGATGGCAATGATCTGGAGCGTAGGAATCGATGTCAGCAAGGCCAAGCTTGATGCTGCCTTGCTCAGGGTGGATGGTAAATACCGCAGCAAAGTGTTTGCCAACGATGTGTCGGGCTTCCAACACCTGCTGCAATGGATACAGACCCATATCCCGCCAGGCGAGGCAGTACAGGTATGCATGGAAGCCACCGGCGCGTACCACGAAGCACTGGCGCTGTTCCTGTTTGACCACGGTGTGGCAGTATCGGTGGTCAACCCGCTCCTGGTCAAACGCTTCATTGAAGCCGATGGGGTGCGAAACAAGACTGACGAGGGGGATGCGAAGTGCCTGGCCCGGTTTTGCCGGCTGACGGCTCCCGAGTTGTGGGAGGCCCGTCTGTAGGCGTACGCACCCTGCAAGCCCTGGTGCTGCGCCTGGATACGCTACAGGAGATGCTCCAGGGTGAGAGCAACCGCCTGGATGTGGCGCATGCCTCGGTCCAGCAGTCCATCCGGGATGTGATGCTTGGATTGGAAGAATCAATCCAGGCGGTGCGAGAGCAGATCCGCAAGACCATCGACGACGACCCGGATCTGAAGCAGCGCCGGGGTCTTCTGGAATCGATCCCCGGCCTGGGAGACAAGACAATTCCTAAGTTGCTGGCCTACATTGGCAGGCCTGAGCGCTTCAAGAGTGTCAAAGCCCTGATTGCCTATGCCAGCTTGGCGCCGCTGATCCGCCAGTCTGGAACATCCTTGAATAAACACAAGGGAACACACCCCCAAGGAAACAGGGCACTCAAGAGTGCGTTGTATTACCCAGCCATGGTGGCGGGCAAGTACAACCCGCTGATAGCGGCGTTCTGGCAGCGCTTGAAGGCGCAGAACAAACCGGGCAAGGTCATCGTGGAGGCATGCATGCACAAGTTGCTGGCAATTGCCTACGGCGTGCTGAAGTCGGGCAAACCCTTCAATCCTCACCATTTGAAGCCGATGGGCGCTTGACTTTCACAACGGTGTCTTTACCTCGCTATTCCACTCACCCGGCCCACTAACTAGCTGGGTAGGGGCTAAAACAGGAAGCCTGCCGAGAAAACCTGCTCGCTCATCCAGAGATTGTGGTCCGCCGTGCCCTTGTACACCGGCACACCCTTGAGCGCGCCGTAGGCAAATTTCTGCGTCAGTTCGACGTAAATCGTCTTGTAGACCCTGTAGCGCAGCCCCACCTCTACTCCGGCGGTCCAGCCATTGACCTGCCACCAGTCCTTGCTGGAGGAGCAGCACACGTTTTCGTTCTTGGGCCCTACCTCGTTGGTGTTACCCAAAATCGTGTTCTCGGCATGCGGCAACAAGATGCCGGCGCCAGCACGACTGATCAGTTGTAAATCACCGGGCTGTTGTTCGGGTCCATACAAATGTTGCAACCAGACCGCATTCAGCATGATGTGGTTCAGCCCGTTGTGCAACGTGTAGTTGAAGTTCTGCGCGTTGAGAACCATGTCCGCGTTGTAGGGCTGGTTGTTGATGGTTCCACTCACCCTGGCAGTCTGGTTCAGGTCGATGTTGTATTTGCTGTGGTCCAGTGAAAACTCGATGGCAAAGGTCTTCTCCGGGTTCATGAATCTGCCAACCCGCACATTCTCTTGGGGATTAGTCAGGTCCAATCGCACCAGTGAACTCAGTGTGTCGGGGATGCTCGACGGGAAGTCGCTCCCGGCGACCTGGTTCACCGTGAAGTCATTGCCCAGGCTGGGCTGGGATACGTGGATATTGGTCGGCGCGTACTGCTGGCGGCTGTAGCCCCAGGAGAAATACCAGTTACCGTCTTCCTTCAGGGCCCGGTCGATTTTGGCCCGCTCGGCGCTCTGGGGTGAGGCACTCGCGGGGCTTGCGGCGGTCGATGGGTTTGCTGTTTGGCCCCAGGCCACGGGAGCAAAAAAAAGGCTGGCTGCAATCAGTGCGCCAGCCCGCATGGAAAATGCAGGAAGATTGATCATAGGAGGGCAATTTTACCCTCCACCTGCCTACGGCCACACTTTCACAAGGTCAATAGGGTGCAGCCCGTAGTCTGGCGCGCTTCCAGTGCGCGGTGGGCCAGCTGCACATCTTCCAGCGCAAAACGCTGGGCGATATGGATCTTGACCTGACCGCTCTCAACCACCGCAAACAGGTCGTCGGCCATGGCCTGGGTACTTTCGCGCGTGGCGATGTGGGTGAACAGCGTCTGGCGCGTGAGATAAATCGAGCCCTTGGGCCCCAAGATGCCGGGCGCCATGGGTGCCACCGGGCCGGAGGCATTGCCAAAACTCGCCATCAGCCCAAACGGGGCCAGGCAGTCCAGTGACTTGTCCCAGGTGTCCTTGCCCACCGAGTCGTAGACCACCTTGACGCCCTTGCCTCCGGTGATCTCCTTGACCCGGGCCGCAAAGTCTTCTGCTGCATAATTAATAGCATACTCTGCCCCATTGGCGAGGGCTAGGGCACATTTTTCCTTAGATCCTGCCGTCCCAATCAGCCGTAGACCCATGGCCTTGGCCCACTGGCAGGCGATCAGGCCCACACCACCGGCAGCGGCATGGAACAACACAAAGTCGCCAGGGTTCAGCCCGCCTTGGGGCAGGGTCTTCTTCAGCAGGTACTGGGCCGTCAGGCCCTTGAGCATCATGGCCGCTCCCGTGTCAAACGAAATGCCGTCAGGCAGTTTGCACACACATTTGGCGGGCATGACGCGCAGGTCGCAGTAAGCGCCGGGTGGCTGGCTGGCATAGGCGGCGCGGTCACCCACTTGCAAGTGGGTCACCCCCTCACCCACCGCCTCCACCACGCCAGCGGCTTCCATGCCCAGTTGCAAGGGCATGGACATGGGGTACAGGCCGCTGCGCTGGTAGACGTCGATGAAATTCAGGCCCACGGCCTTGTGGCGGATGCGGATTTCGCCCGGGCCGGGTTCCCCCACCGTAACCTGCACCAGCTTGAGCTGTTCGGGGCCTCCATGTTGGTCGATCTGAATGGCGCGGGACTGGGTTGGGCTCACGGTGCTCTCTCCTGTATTGAATGGATGCGCCCAAACGGGCGGCGCAAGGCATAGTGCCACGATTTGCCATCCGCAGCAGCGGTCGAAAGCAATGTGCAAGCAAAGCGAGGGACATGGCCTAGTACAGTTCCACCCTATGACCCACCGCCTGACACCCACCGCAGCCCTGCTGCTCACCATACCCCCGCTGCTGTGGGCCGGCAATGCCGTGGTGGGGCGGGTCGTCAGCCCGTTGATATCACCCATGACGCTCAACCTGTTGCGCTGGTTTTTTGCGTTCGTGCTGCTGCTGCCCTTGGCGGGCAGTGTGTTGCGCAAAGACAGCTTGTTGTGGCCGCAGTGGCGCCGTTTCGTTGGGCTGGCACTGCTCAGCACCAGCGGCTACAACGCCCTGCTGTACCTCGCGCTCAATACCTCTGCACCCATCAACGTCACGCTGGTGGGTGCCAGCACACCGGTGTGGATGCTGCTGATTGGGCGCTTCTTCTTCGGCACACCGGCATCGGCACGGCAAATGCTGGGCGCCGTGTTGTCCATTGGCGGCGTGGTGCTGGTGTTGTGCCGCGGCCAGTGGGAGCTGTTGCTGGGCCTGAACCTGGTCGCGGGTGATTTATATGTGTTGCTGGCCAGCATGGGATGGGCCTATTACAGCTGGATGCTGGCCCACCCCACCCCCGAGTCGGCCCCGCTGCGTGCCCACTGGGCAACATTTCTGATGGGCCAGGTGGTGTTTGGCCTGGGTTGGTCCCTGCTGTTCGCTGGTGTGGAATGGACCGTAACCGATGCCCGCCTGCAATGGGGCTGGCCGCTGCTGGCGGCATTGCTGTTCATTGCTGCAGGGCCTGCGGTGATTGCCTACGCGGCCTGGGGCGGCGGTGTGGCCCGTGCGGGCCCGGCTGCAGCGGGCTTTTTCATCAACCTGACGCCTCTGTTTACGGCCCTGTTGTCCGCCGCGTTTCTGGGTGAAGCGCCCCAGCTGTTCCACGCGCTGGCGTTTGTGCTGATCGTGGCGGGCATTGTGCTGTCATCGCGGCGCAATTAAGGCTTCCAACTGGGCCACCGGCGCGGGGCGGGCAAACAGATAGCCCTGGTACAAGGCGCAGCCATATTGCGCCAGCAAGTCCTTTTGGGCCGGGGTTTCCACACCTTCCGCCATGACTTCCAGGCCCAGGCTGCGTGCCATACCCACAATCGTCTGCACGATGAGCCCATCGCTGTGGCGCACGCCCAGGTTGCGCACAAAAGACTGGTCGATCTTGAGCTGGTCCAGCGGCAGGCGTGTGAGGTAGGCCAGGGACGAATACCCCGTGCCAAAGTCGTCCAGCGAGAACCGTATGCCGGTTTTTTTGAGCTGGTCCATTTTGTCTATGCAGTCGTCCACCTTGTCCAGCATCAGGGATTCGGTCAACTCCAGCTTGAGCAAGTGGGGGGTTATGCCGGTCGACTGCACAACCTCGGTCACGACTTGCACAAAGTCGGCCTGGCGGAACTGGCGCGCACTGACATTAACCGACAGTTGCAAGGCACCCAAGGGCCCTTTACCCTGCCAGGCCGCCAATTGCTGGCAGGCGGTGCGCAACACCCAGGCACCCATGGGCACGATCAATTCACTCTCTTCGGCCGCCACAATAAAGGCACCGGGCGCCAGCAGGCCACGCTGTGGATGGCGCCAGCGCAGCAGTGCCTCGGCACCCACCACGCCCCCGTGTGACGCATATTGCGGCTGGTAGTACAGCTCAAACTCGTCCTGCTCCAGTGCCGTGCGCAGGTCTACCTCCAACTGGGCGCGGTCACTGATGACCGCCTGCATCTGTGGATCAAAAAAGCACAGGGCATTGCCACGCTGCGCCTTGACCTGGTACATGGCGATGTCCGCCTGTTTGAGCAATTCGCCCGCGTTGTGTTCTTCGGCGGCAAACAGGGTTGCACCCAGGCTGCAGGTGCTGCGGTAGGGCTGGTCCCCCAGCGTGTAGGGCTGGTCCAGAGTCAACAGCATTTCCTCGCCAATGCGCTGCGCCACCTGGGCCGCATGGGTCTTGTCGGTAGACAGGTCTTTGAGCATGACCACAAACTCGTCACCCCCCAGGCGGGCCACGGTGTCGGCATCCCGCACACAGGCTTTCAGGCGCTGCGCGACTTGCTGCAGCAGCAGGTCACCTACCTCATGGCCCATGGTGTCGTTCACCAGTTTGAAATGGTCCAGGTCCAGGAACAGCAGCGCGCCCCATTGGCCAGAGCGCTCGGCAGCGGCCGTGGCCTGTGTCAGCCGGTCTAGCAGCAGACGGCGGTTGGGCAAGCCAGTCAGGGCGTCGTAAAACGCCAGGGTCTCGATCTCGGCACTGGCACGGCGCATGGCACTGACATCGTGGTAAGTGATCACCATGCCCCCCTCTGGAGTGGGGCGCTCGGTGATCTCGATGTGTTGCCCATTGGGCAGGATCTGCTCATGGGGAATGGCGTCGCGGGTCATTTGTGCCAGCAAGCGCTCTTCTACCCACGCCGCATGTTCGGCGTCTGTACCGCCGGGCAGGTGGTGTTTGGACGCAGTTTCCAACGCATGGCGAAACGGCAAACCAACCTCCATGCAACCTGCCATCCAGGGGAATATTTCCTCAAATCGGCGGTTCCACTGCACCACCCGCTGCTCTGCGTCCAGCAGCACAAATCCACTCACCATGGATTCCAGCGCCTGGTCCAGCGTCCGCTTGGACTGCGCAATGGCCAGGCGGGCCGCGGCTATACGCCGCAAATAGTCCACCACAAAACCGGCGATGGCCAGCAGCAGCACACTGAAAAGCAGCGCCGCCAAGAGCAGCACATTGCGGTCAAACCGCCACTTGGACAGGGCTGCGTCCAGCGGAATGCTGGCCGAAATCCAGAGGTCCCGGTACAACAGGGGCCGGCTCACGACCAAAGCCGGTGCATTGCTCAGGCGCGCCCGCCCCAGCGACTGACCGGGTGCACCGGGGTTGGCACCCAAAGGGACTCCCAGCAAGGGGGTCTGGCGGGCATCCTGGTTGGGCACACCCAACAGCAGCTGTCCGTTGCCGCGCTCCAGGGTGACCTCCAGGCCGGCGATGTCGGTTCCCTGCATCAACACCGTTGTCAGCATGGCAATCGGCACTTCGGCAACGGCCAGCAGGTTGGAGCCATCGGCCATGCGAATGTAGCGGCCAAAGTACAACACCCGCTCCAGGCTGGCGGCGCTGTCCACCGGCGCACTCACCACCAGGGTGGACATGGGTTGTGCCATTGCTTCGTCTATAAAAGCCTGGGGCAGTTCACGCTCCACCCGCGCGCCCACGGGCTCGGACGATGCAAAGAGTTTTCCCTTTTCGTCCACCAGGGCGACAAACCGCACCGTCAAATTCTGCCCCGCGGCAGAACGCAGCAAATGCCCGGCCGCCTCGGCATCCACCCATTGCGCCACGGTGGTGGACAGCCCCAAAAACTCGTCCGTGCCGGCCAACAACACATCAATACCCAACAAGGAGCGGTTGAAGGCCGACTCGGCACCCGCCATGAAACGTGTGGCTTGGGCCTGGCTGTCCGCCAAGGCGCGTCGGTGCGCATTCCAGATCTGGTAGCTCGACGCCAGGGCAATCATCGCCACCAGGGCCAGGACCAGCCCCCAGACCGTGATACGGATACGGGCCGGCGTGGCTGCAATCATGGGCTGGCAGGAACCGGGATTTTGCGCGCCGGCCCCACGGTCTGGCCCCAGACCTCAGTGCAGCGCGTGCCACAACGCTTCAACCAGCGGGGCAATACATGGGCGCTGAATATCTCCTGGCGTTTGCGCTCGTCGGCGGCCGAAACCGGCACCAAGACCATGGAGCCCTTGCGTCCGCTTTTGCAGGCATCTTGCCCAGTATTGCAGGCTATGCCTTCCACGGTGTCACGTGCCGACTCGTCCCAAATGGCGGCCTCCAGTTTGGGCAATTCGCTGCGCAACAGTGCCCGCAGGTCGGGTGACAGGGCATCCCAGGCTGCGCGGTTGGCGCCAAATACCGCCAGCCCCCAGTTCAGCGGCATGGTGTGCAAATGGCTGGTCAGGGACTGCAAACCCAATGCATTGCCCGACATGGTGCCGGTAATGGCACATTCCACATGGCCGTTTTGCAAACTGACCACCATTTCGTTAAAGGCCATACTCACCGGCACAGCCCCCAGGGCGCCGACAAAATCGGCCTGTCCTACAGACGACACGCGCACCCGCCGGCCAGACAGCTCTGCCAGCGAGGCAATGGGCTTTTTGCAGAATATCACCTGGGCCGGATAGGTGTAGATGGCCAGCACTTCTATACCATGCAGTTCGCGCAGGTTTTTCTCCAAATAGGGGCGAAACGCAGCCAGGCTCTGCTTCAAACTGGCGATATCGGGGTTCAGACCTGCCAAGTCGGGTGCGGTGTACTGCAGATACTGCGCACCCAGGGAACTCATCAGGGTGGTGCCAAACGGAACCACGCCCAGTTGCAGCAAATGCAACATTTCCGCGGCGGGGATGCCCGCACGGTCAAAGGGAACAATGTCAGCACTGAACTTGCCGCCACTCAGCCGGGCCAGCTCACGCGTCCAAAAGGGCTCTTCCCAGCGGGTGAATTGGCTGACACCTGCCAGCCCCCCCCACCACCCGCAGCTTGTACGGTGCGGGAATCGGCGTTTGCGCGAGCAGAGTGGCCGTGCCCAACGCCAGGAGCACACCGCTGCACACGCGGTGAAAAATTCCCCAACCTTTCGTCTGGCACGGTGTTTGCATAGTTCGCCGGTTCCTGGTCCAGTTTTGCCTGCACGGTTGACGCTGCTGCTTCTTTTGCGCCATTATTGACCGCTTCTGCGCCTTGGTATTGCAGGAAATACACTTAGAACATCGATCCATGCCCGAACGGAATTTGACGGTTGGCTATATCGCCCGGATACTGCAGCGCAGAGGCGTTGGACTGCTCGACTGCAATAACACAAACCACCCACGAATGACCACCATGCTCAAACCCACTCCCTCCTCCATTTTTGGGCGGCCTTCGAACATGGTGCTTGGTGCCGTGTTGCTGGCCCTGGCAAGCGCCGCAACAGCGGGTCCCACGCTGGACCGCATCCGCGTCACCGGCAAGGTGGTGCTGGGACACCGGGAATCGTCCGTGCCTTTTTCCTATATGGACGCGGACAAAAAACCGGTGGGCTACGCGCTGGACCTGTGCCTCAAGCTGGCCGACGCGGTCAAGAAGAAACTGGACATGAAGACCCTGAACGTCGAGTACGTGATGGTCACCCCGAGCAACCGCATCAGTCTGGTGGAAGAAGGCAAGGTGGACATGGAATGTGGCTCCACCACCAACAACGCCGAACGGCGCAACAAGGTGGCCTTTACCGTTCCCCACTACATCACCGGCGCCCGCTACATGGTGCGCGCCAATAACCCGGCCACCGACCTGGTGGGCCTGGAAAACCAGCGCGTGGTATCCACCAAGGGCACTACTCCCCTGAAAGCCATTGAGCGCGCCAACCGCGAACGGGTATTGCGCTTGACCTTGCAGGAAGCACCCGACCATGCCCGTGCCGTCGAGATGGTTGAAAAATCCGAATCCGACGCCTTCATCATGGACGACGTGTTGCTCTACGGCCTGATCGCCAGCCGCGCCCAACCCGAAAAGCTCAAGGTTATCGGCAAGTTCCTGACCGTGGAACCGCTGGCCATCATGCTGCCAAAAGGTGACCCCGAGTTCAAGGCCATACTGGACAACGAGATGAAGCGCCTGATTGTGTCCAGAGAAGCCCATGTCATCTACGACCGCTGGTTCCTCAAACCCATCCCGCCCAAGAACACGCCGCTGAACCTGCCGATGAACTATTTGCTGCGCGATTTCTGGAAATACCCCACAGACCAGGTTCCCGGAGTTTGATTCCGGATTTCAGTAAGTCCCCGGATACGCCCCGCCATCCGCCAGCACATTCTGGCCATTGATGTAGCCGGCCTGCTGGCTGCATAAAAACGCGCAGATGGCGCCAAACTCCTGCGGCGTGCCAAAGCGGCGCGCCGGGATGTTCTGGCGCCGCGCATCTGCCAGCGCCTCCACCGTCTGCCCGGTTTTCTTGGAATTGGCGGCCAGCATGGTCTTGATGCGGTCGGTGTCAAACACACCGGGCAGCAGGTTGTTGATGGTCACGCCCTTGGCGGCCAGGCCACTGCGCGCCACCCCCGCCACAAAACCCGTCAGCCCGCTGCGCGCGCCATTGGACAGGCCCAACACATCGATCGGCGCCTTCACCGAGCTGGAGGTGATGTTGACGATGCGGCCAAAGCCGCGTGCTGCCATGCCATCCACCGTGGCCTTGATCAGCTCGATGGGGGTCAGCATATTGGCGTCGACCGCCTTGATCCAGGCCTCGCGATCCCAGTCGCGGAAATCGCCGGGGGGCGGGCCACCGGCGTTGGTCACCACGATGTCAAAGTCCTTGCGCATGGCAAACACCGCGGCCCGACCTGCCTCTGTGGTGATGTCTTGTGCACAAAATAGCACGTTAGCCCCCGTGGATGCTGCTTGGTGTGCTATTAAATCTGAAGCAGATACCGCCAATTGTTCGGCACCCCGTGCCACGATCAACACGTTCACACCCTCTTGCACCAGCGCCTGGGCGCAGCCCAGGCCCAGGCCTTTGCTGGCGCCACACACCAGTGCCCACTTACCCTTGATGCCCAAATCCATGGTGAGTCCCCCTAAAAACAATGTTGCCGAAACGCGGCGATAGGGCCGATGATACGCAGCCATGGCACGCAAACCCACCCTGCACCCCTCCCTGAAGCCCTTCTTGGCCCAAGTCAGCACGGCTGAAATGGCGCTGGGCGATATACGCAATGGTGACCATGTGTTTGTGGGCACCGGTTGCGCCGCCCCACGCGGCCTGGTGCAGGCGCTGGAGCAGATGCGCAATCCGCCGGCGGACGTGGAGATGCTGCATTTTTTTACCGTCAATGCCTTTGACCACGATGCAGACGGCCACAGCACCACCCGTTTTCGGCACCGCAGCTTTTTTGTGGGCCAGGACATGCGCGCCGCAGTCAAGCAGGGCCTGGTGGACTATGTGCCCATGTCGGTGGCGCGTGTGCCCGAGATGGTGGCGCTGGGCCGTATTCCGGTGGATGTGGCGCTGGTGCAGGTGTCCACACCCGATGCCTTTGGTTATGTGAGCCTGGGCGTGTCGGTGGACATCATCCCGGCGGCCATTGCACGTGCACGCCTGGTGATTGCCGAGGTCAACCCGGCCATGCCACGGTCCATGGGCGACTCCACCCTGCACATCAGCCGCATACACCACCTGGTCCCGGTCTACACGCCGGTGACCGAGTTCCAGCGCCTGCCGTTACAAACGGACGACGTGCAGCGCATCGCGCGTTACATCGCCGGCATCATTGACGATGGCTCCACGCTGCAGATTGGCCTGGGCCATGTGGCACACGAGGCCCTGCAGTACCTGACCGACCGCAAAGACCTGGGTGTGCACTCCGACCTGATATCGGACGCCATCCTTCCGCTGCTGCAAAACGGCAATCTCACCGGCGCGCGCAAGACAAGCAAGCCATTCAAGATTGTGGCCAGCCTAGCCCTGGGCTCACGTGCGCTGTACGACCTGATCGACGGCAACCCACTCTTCTCGTTTGAGCCCATGGACGCCGTGTGCAACCCGGCCACCATTGCGGCACAGTACAAGATGGTGGCCATCGCCCAGGCCTTTTCCATAGACCTGACCGGGCAGGTCTGCATTGACCAATTTGCCGGAGAGTTCTACAGCGGCATTGGCAGCCAGGGTGAATTCATGCGCGGCGCATCACGCTCGCCGGGTGGCAAGCCCATTGTGTGTATGACCTCCACCACCGAAGACGGCACCCAGTCGCGCATACGGCCGGCACTACTCCTGGGTGAGTCCGCCACCATTGCCCGTACCGATGTGCACTACGTGGTGACTGAGTTCGGCATTGCCTACCTGTTTGGCAAATCCATCCGCGAGCGGGCCACGGCCTTGATCGAATTGGCGCATCCGCAATTCCGGCCCGAGTTGTTTGCCCAGGCCCAAGCCCTGGGTTACCTCAGTGGCGACCAGACACTGCAGAACCTGCGCGCCTACCCGGTGGAAGAAGAAATAACCATCACGTTAAAAGATGGCCGCAGTGTGATGCTGCGCCCCGCGCTGTCCAGCGACGCCCAGGGCATACGCGACCTGTTCCACCACCTGAGCGAGGCCGATGTCTACACCCGGTTCTTCCGCCATGTGCGTGGCCTGTCCAATGCCGAGGTGCAGCGCCTGTGCAATGTGAACTACGAAAACGAAGTGGCCTTTGTGGCCACGGCCGGCACGCGGGAGGAGTCGCTGATCGTGGGGCAGTCGTGTTACTTCATCAACCCCACGGTCAACCTGGCCGACACGGCATTTATGGTGCACCCGGACTGGCAGGGTTGTGGCCTGGGCACTGCACTGCAAAACTGCATGGTGCAGCACGCCAAAAAGCGTGGCCTGCGCGGCTTTGTGGCCGATGTGCTGCCCGGCAATACACGCATGTTGCGCCTGGCGCGCAACGGCCCACCCTCGGTACAGATTGAACGCACCGAAGATTCGGTGCACCTGACGCAGCTGTTCTAAAGCTAAGTTGTTGGTGCCGACGCGCATTTGATCCATGTGCCGAGATTTCATTGACCCAGGGCAACGCGTGTACGCCGGGCCTGGCTCCAGTGGCTCGTAAATCTGCCATCGTTGAAGAAGTGCCCAGTCCTACCGTTTGTGGGAACAACAAACTGCCTGCCCCACCTGCCTGCCTGCGCAGCCAAATCCACGGAAGTACTGGCCACACTGCCCACGATGCGCAGCCCTGTGACGGTGCCCCGGCTTCCAGTAAAGACACCAGGCTACTGCGTGCACGATGGCTATTTTGCAATCCACGCCCCTGGAGCCGAGGTGCCCGGGACGTATGTACAACGCAGGCCTTTGACGCCCTCGATTTCCCGCTTTAGCGTGCGGCTGGCAATGTCTACCGACCAAAATTCGCAGCGTTGTTGGACATGACCGGTCAGATGCCCTGCACTATCCTTTTTGAGCACACGCGGCGAGCGTGAGACATACAGCCTCCCTTTGTCCACGTGATAAGCGTTGACGCGTGAATCAATCAGTATCATTTTCTGGCCACCCGGCACATCGACCAGGATCATCTTTTCATCGCCGCCAGAATCCGAGAAGTAGAAACCCGGGGCCGCACGGATGGCATAGTCGCCATCCGTGAACGCTGGGCCACATCCGACCATGGCCATGGCCATTACGGCTGTGAAAGCAAGCCGGACATCAATCAATTTTTGGGCTCCCGGTGAACTGCACATTGAAACCGATGAAGTTCTGATACCTATTGCCATTTCTCGCCACGCTCCCGCCGATGATGGTCTCAAAGTTCCGGGCTGCTGTACGCAATACAGAACCATCATGTTGCGCCACAGTGTGCATTTCAAAGTCATAACGCTCCCCTCGGATGGCGACGGATCCGTCGGACTGTAGCTGCACCGACACGTTGCCGTGCGTGAGCCAATCATAGCCCTCGACGCGGGCTTTCGCCACGCCGCTTGCATCGAATTGGCTTGTTAGTGTGATAGTCAGCTTGCTGGCATCGACCGAAACGGTGAGGCTTGGATCGTTGTTCGCCCGGCCTATCTCGTTGGCCTCACTGATCGTTAGCTTACCGTCAAAAACAACCACCGGCCCTCCTGCACTCTCTGCGATGCGGTTGTACTCGTCAACCTGATTCGTGCGCCCACTCCAGGCCCCAGCTTGAACCTCGTCCCAGTGCGCGCGGTCAGCGGCCGCGTTGTTCTGGTTCGCAGCCGCAATGCGCACATTGCCCGCGTTGAGCGCACTTTGGCCATGCGTGGACTGGTCTCCATAGGCCTGCCAGCTATCTGGCACAAAAACGGTGTCACCTACATTGAGCCTATCGGTGCTCATGCCATTGGCGGCCATGAAGTTGCCCAAGGCCTGCGGATGGCTGCTACCCACTATCGTGGAGATGTTGTCATTGGCCTGCACCACGTACGTGCGACCAGACACACTGATCTCTGTACTGCTGCGGTAGTCGCGCTCGCTGGCGCGGAAGTCAGCTTGCAAGTATACGGAGGTCGATGGGTTTGTATCCCCCATGCCGCGAATGTTCAGCGGGTCTGTTGCTACGGTACGGGCAGCAGTGTCCTGGGCGAAAGTTAGCCCGGCATCACCATCGGTGTACGGATTGCCAATCAGATTTGCATCGTTGAACGTAGTGCTGGCAGTGCTGGCCGTACCAGGTTGCATTGCCGTAACCTGGGAGGGATTTAGGGCAGCAACATCCTCATATGCAAACGACATATCACCGGGTGTGGAGCCGCTGCGACGGGATTCACGCAGCGTGTCTGCCACCGCTTCATCATTCGTGTAGGCGGCGGGTGTACGCATGGCCATGGAACTCGCAGTGGAGGCGCCGCTGTTGATGACCCCCATGAGGTCCCCGTCCGTCATCGCCGTAAACGTCATGCCACCCAGTACCCGCGCGGTGTCTACGGGCATGCCCGTCAAGTCAACAATACTGTCGGATATTTGGCCGCTGGCCAAACCGCCCGCCCAACTCGTTACGCCTGCCATAAAGGATGAGCCCAGGTCACCGGTGCGCACGAAGTTCATCAGCCCCGAAGTCACTCCTGGGGCATTCAGGATGTTGCCTATGGTGTTCAGGGCAGTGCCTGCACCCGCAGTTTGGCCGATGGTGCTGATGAAGGGATTTACGACTCCGGCTGTCAGCGCCATCATGAGGGCGGGGTTTTTGGCAACTCCGGTGCCTAGATTGCCTACGGCCCTCACCATGCCACCCAATACGCCCCCTCCGTTGTCATAACCGGGCTCCCAATGGAGATTGATCGGGTCGTAGGGTGCTTGACCCGGCAGGTAACAAATTTGCGGCTGGGTGCCGTCAGCGCCATCACGCGCCATAGTGGGGTCAAAGGGGACTGGTTGCCAGGATTGGAACACTTCGTCGGGTGTCATGCCCTCCCAGCGGTAGTTGACCCCGTCATTTGGCCCTTTGAAGCGGCCATTGGTGTCCAGCATCCAGGGCTCAATGGTGGTTTCAAACTCTGCACGGGTCTGAGGTTCTCGGTGTACTTCTTCGTATTTGTAGATGTCACGGATGTCTAGATTGTCCCCGGCACCCGTGCTTACGCTGCTGCTCGCGTAGCGGCCGGAGTTCAGGTAGTTGGCCATGTCCGTCGGTGTGACACCTATAAACTGGGCGGCCTCGTTGACTCCTATGTTGTTGGCCTGCATGCCTTCATAGATTTTGGCGGGGTCGTTTTTGTGTTGGTTCCAGTAGTCAGCCATCGCTTGTCGGCGTTGCTGTTCTGGTGTTGGTGTTGGTGTCGATGCGGCTTGTTGTGTGGTGGGAGACGGTGTTGTGGGTGTTGCCTGTGTTGGGTTCCAGCCGGTGAGGGCCGTTACACGCTCTGCGCTGACTCCGTGTTGGGCCATGGCGGCGTTGAGGGCTGCTGCATCTCCGGCGTGGGCTTGGTAGAAGCTCACGATGGCGGCATCTGACACTGCAGGGGTTGCTGCAACTGTTACTGCGGCCGGGGTTGGTTCCCGGGACACCCACACCTCAGCGGGTTCTGCCTGCGCCGAGCGCCAGCCGGTGAGTGCGGCTACGCGGTCTGCGCTAACGCCGTATTGGGACATGGCGGCATTGATGGCTGCTGCATCTCCGGCGTGTGCAAGATAGAAGTCCGTGATGTCTGTGTCTGATATGCCCGATTGGTAGCCTGGAGGGTCGTAGCGTGAGTAGTCGTGCATCCTCGGGGGTTCTTTCTATCTTTCTTGGTTTACGCCTGCGTGCCGGGTTGACTGGACACGCCCTCCGTGGCTTTGCTTTGATGCAGAGTCCGCACGAGCGGTTATTTTGATTGAGCGTGTTTGTTTTGAACACCCTACAGATGTAGGGGGTTGGTGCTTTTTTTGGGGTTGGCGCCCATAAGGAGCACATATTGACGGGGTTTGCGACTATTTAAAGCGTCCATCGGTACATCAGCCGCACTGCATGAGTTGAGTGGAGCTCATCACCATGGCGACTGCTTCCAGGGCCTTATCCGTGCTGGCGACGGTATTTGGCATGGCGGGCTACATTTCCACCATCGTCGTCCTTCCCCCAGACTTTCAGCACTTACAGACGGAGAACAAAACGGCCGTCATGGTGGATGCGCACCCAGACCAGCGCGCTTTCATTTGCGGCGTGCTCAGCCTGTCCCGCAAGCTTAGGTCGGTCACCGGTGCGTCCGCCGTGGACGCGGTGTTTGCGTTAGCCTCGTTGATGAGCGACATCAGAATTGCAGTTCCCGATACGCTTGCCGTAGGCATGCAAACCACGCTCGCAATAGCTGCAGCACTGATCGCGGCCGCGCTCGCCATCAAAGTAGGAAGCCGTGTTTTCGCCCCCCCATCGCTACGTCCCAGCGCTGCGCAACGATGCACGCCCGCCCCAATGGCCTACAAACTGGTTACATCCACAAAGGTGTCAGCACGGGGGAAGCGGGCCACCATCCAGTGGCGGTCCAGCGCCAACGCGTTGATGACCGGCAAAGGCAGCTCACTCACCAGGTCGGGCGTGGGGCTGGGGTCATCGGCCAGCAGCGCGGCCAGGTGCACCACGCCGGACAACTTGTCAAAGGTCTCGGCGGTCATGGGGGCGCTGGCACTTTGCAGGCCGTTCACGATGGCCTCGGGAAAATTCCAGTGCCGGGCCAGCACCGCGGTCACCTGCACCTCGTCAAAGCCCAGCAATTGCTGCTCGCGCTCCCAGCGCACCGGCGCACTGGAGGTCTCTGCCGCGATTTCGGCCAGGCTCTCGGGCGAACGCTGGCCAATCAGCAGCTCGCCCAGGCGCAGCATCATGCCGGACAACCAGGCCTGCTGAGGGTCCAGACCCGCGCCACCGGCCAGCCACTGTGCATAACCGGCACAGGCCATGCTGAAAGTCCAGAAGGCTTTGCGGTCCATGCCCGGGACGGTGGGGAACGAGGTGCTGATACTGGTCGACAGCGCCAGCGAACGGATGCGTGACATGCCCAGCATGGTGATGGCATGGTTGAGCGACAACACCTGCCGGCTCAGACCAAACTGGGCGCTGTTGGCCATGCGCAGCAGGTTGGCCGTCAGCGCAGGGTCTTTGGAGATGATGGCCTCGATCTGCGCGGCCGTGGCATCGGGATCGTTCAGTGTGCGCACCAGCGAATGGGCCACCTCGGACATGATGGGCAGCCTGGCGGTTTCAAAAAAAGCGGCTAGTTCGGACATGAAAACTCCCAATCAAAAACTGCAGCAAGTATAGAAAATTGCAGAACGAACACCAAACGGCCTGTCAAACACGGGACCGGCTGCACACGGCCACACCCACAATCACCAGCACGGTGCCACCGACCAGCCAGGCTGTGAAGGGCTCATCCAGCAACAACACTCCCATGAGCATGGTGGACATGGGGCCCACCATGCCCACCTGGGCGGCCAGGCCGGAGCCTATGCGTTCGATGGCCATCATCACCAGCATGACCGGCACCACCGTACACAGCGTGGCATTGAGCACAGACAGCCACACCACCTGCGGCGCCACGGCCCACACCGTCTCCAGCGGGCGCAGCAGCACAAACTGTGCTATGCACAGCAGACAAGCCACCGACGTAGCCAGCCCCACCAGGCGCAGGGAGCCCAGGCGCTGCACCATTTCCCCACTGTAGAAGAGGTAGAGCGCATAACTGACGGCGCTCAGAAAAACAAGTACCGCACCCAGCGCCACATCGGCACCCTGCAGCGTGATCTCGTGGCCAAACACCAGCAACACACCGCCATAACTGATGGCCATGCCCAGGGCCTGCGCCCGTGCAATGCGCCGCCCGACAAACACCCAGCCCAGCAACAAGACCAGTGTGGGGTTGAGGTAAAGGATGAGCCGCTCCAACGAGGCGGTGATGTACTGCAGACCCGCAAAGTCCAGAAAGCTGGCCAGGTAATAACCCGTCACGCCCAGCCAGACCACACCCAGCCAGTCCTTGCGCGTCAGCGCCACTGGCGGCGGCTGACCCACCCTCTTGCGGCTGGCCCACCAGGCCATGGCCAGAAAAAAGGGCAGTGCAAAGAGCATGCGCAGCATGATCAGGGTGACCGCATCCACCCCATGGCGGTAGGCCAGTTTGACAATGATGGCCTTGCCACTGAACGCCACGGCCCCCACGACGGCCAATGCCAAGCCAAATGCTATTGATTTAGGAGCTATAGAGTGATTATTTACAGGGGCTACAGCCATATATTGCTATAAGTCTTGTGGTGAAAACGGGACAGCTGTGGCCAAACCGCACGCGGGCACCACTGTACAGGAGCAGTCAAGCGGGCCAGCGTCTAAAATCCCGTCCCAGGGCGTTCCGCCCGCTGCAGACCCAAAGAGTGAATAGGCAATGAACCCTGACCCGACGACGCTGTCCCCCAGCCATGCCGCGCTGTTGGCACGGGCTGTTGAACAAAGCCCCCTGGGCATCATCGTTGTGGACCGGGCGGGTCAGGTGCAATACAGCAACCCCGGATTCACCGCCCTCTCGGGGTTCTCACCTGCCGAGGTGATAGGCATCACCCCCCACCCCTGGAACCCGGACGAAGCCACCACCGCCATTTACAGCAAGCTGCTGAATTCACAACACACCAGCGACAGCTGGAAGGGTGATGTGCAAAGCACACACAAGGACGGCAATGTGTACTGGGAGCGCCAGGTGGTCTCGACACTGCGCGACGCCCAGGGCCAACCCACACACCTCGTGGTCGTCAAGGAAGATGTCAGCGACCGCAAATTGCGTCGGGCCGACTACGCCCAAACCCGCCACCTGCACGAAAAGGCCTTGGCCAGCAGCAGCAACGGCATCATGATCACCCGCAGCGATGCGGACGACCACTCCATCGTCTACGTCAACCCGGCGTTTGAGCGCATCACCGGTTACAGCGCCGAAGAGGTCATTGGGCTGGAGGGGCGTTTCCTGGTGCGTGATGACCTGGCCCAGCCGGATCTGGAGCACATTCGCTCGGCGCTGCGTGAACGACGCGAAGGCTCGGCCACACTGCGCAACTACCGCAAGGATGGCTCGCTGTTCTGGAACGAGCTGCACATCGCCCCGGTGCACGACCTGGCCGGCGGCACCACCACCCATTTTGTCAGTGTCATCAACGACATCAGCGAACGCGTGCGATACCAGCATGCGCTGGAGTACCAGGCCAACCACGACAGCCTGACCGGCCTGGCCAACCGCAACCTGCTGAACGACCGCATCGAACAGGCCATTGCCTGGGCCAAGCGCAACGGCCATGTATTGGGCGTGATGCTGCTGGACCTGGACCACTTCAAACTCATCAACGACGCCTCGGGCCACAGCGCGGGCGACGCCTTGCTGAAAGAAGTGGCCCAGCGGTTGACCGCCTGTGTGCGCGAGACCGATACCGTGGCGCGGCTGGGGGGTGACGAGTTTGTCATCATCCTCACCGACTTGCCACAACCTGATGACGTGGACCAGATCGCCGAGAAGATTTTGTCCACCCTCTCCCGCCCCGCCGAGGTGGCGGGGCGCGATGTGTTTGTGACCGCCAGCATTGGTGTGTCGCTGTACCCGCGCGACGGTGACCATGGCGAAATTCTGCTGCGGTATGCCGACATGGCCATGTACCGCGTCAAGGAGCATGGCCGCAACAGCGTGCGCCAGTTTGTACCCGAAATGGGGTCCACCGCCATCAGCCGGCTCGACATGGAAGGCGCCATGCGCCGCGGTCTGGAGCGTGGCGAGTTTGTGTTGCACTACCAGCCCAAGATTGACCTGGCCACCCAGGCCGTGGTGGGTGCCGAAGCGCTGATACGCTGGCAGCATCCGCAGATTGGCCTGATCCACCCGATAGAGTTCATCCGCCTGGCCGAAGAAACCGGCCTGATCCTGCCCCTGGGCGAGTGGGTACTGGCCGAGGCCTGCAGACAGCAGGTCTTGTGGCGCCAGCAGAGCGTGACACCCTTGCGCATCTCCATCAATATGTCGGCCCGCCAGTTCCGCCAGGACGAGCTGACCGACCGCATCGCCGCCGTGTTTGCCAGCACCGGCGCCGACCCCAGCCAATTCATCGTGGAGCTGACCGAAAGCATGGTCATGCACGATGTGGACAGCACCCTGGCCAGCTTGCGTGCGCTCAAGAAACTGGGGTTATCGCTGTCGTTGGATGACTTTGGCACTGGCTACTCCAGCCTGTCCTATCTGCGGCGTTTTCCGATTGATGAGCTCAAGATCGACCGCAGCTTCATCAACGACATCCACACCAACCCGGACGATGCGGCCATTGCCGGCGCCATCATCGCCATGGCGCGCAGCCTGGGCCTGTCGGTCGTGGCCGAAGGTGTGGAGAACAAGGAGCAGGCCGAGCTGCTGTCCACCCTGGGCTGCAGCCAGGTGCAGGGCTATTACTATGCGCGGCCCCTCACGGTGGCGGCCTTCACCGCTCGGCTGCGCGAACAGCAGACCCACCAGGCATGAGCCGCATGCGCTGGCGTTCGGCCCCCCACGGGGAGTTGGCCTTGTTGCTTGAAAAAGCGCGGCTGGATGATTCGCGCGCGGTGGGTGCGTCTACCGTGTACCAGTTCAACCTGGATGGCCAGGAGTTACTGGCCGTCTCGCTGCCCGATGGTCAAGCCGTGGTGGTGGAGATCAACCCCCGGCCCCACACCCTGCGCAGGCGCATAGACCCGGTGGCTTAGCCCAGCATTTTCCGCAAACGGGCCACACCGCTCACAACCAGGAACACCAGGGCCCCCGCCACGATACCGGTCAAGGCCTCCACGCCGATGGGCAACAGTGTGCCCGCCACACCGGCCAGCGCACCGCCACTGGTTCCCAGCTGGGCCAGCACCGCATCTACGGCATGGTGCAAGGGACCAATGCCGTGGACCAGAATGCCACCGCCCACCAAGAACATGGCGGCTGTGCCCACCACCGCCAAAACCTTCATCAACACCGGCGCGGCCCGCAGCAAGCCGCGACCAAAGGCCTGCAACATACGCTGCGCTACGCCGCTGCCGGGCAGCTTGCTCAGGTACAAGCCGGCGTCATCCATCTTGACGATGCCAGCCACAAAACCGTAGACACCCACCGTCATCAGAATGGCGATGCTGCTGAGCACGGCCAGCTGGGTGGTCCACGCCAGCGACTGCACGGTGCCCAGTGTGATGGCAATGATCTCGGCAGACAACACAAAGTCAGTGCGCACAGCACCTTTGATCTTGTCGCGCTCCACGTCCACCATGTCCACGGCGGGGTCGGTCAACGCCTTCAACAACTCGGCCTCATGGGCCTGGTCTTCAGCCTTGCTGTGCAGAAACTTGTGCGCCAGCTTCTCGAACCCTTCAAAACACAAATAGGCGCCACCAATCATCAACAACGGTGTCACGGCCCAGGGGATGAACAGGCTGATCAGCAGCGCAGTCGGCACCAGGATCAGCTTGTTGACCATCGAGCCCTTGAACACGGCCCACACCACGGGCAGTTCCCGCTCGGCCTTGACACCCGCCACCTGCTGGGCATTGAGCGCCAGGTCATCACCCAGCACACCGGCGGTCTTCTTGGCGGCAACTTTGGACAAAATGGCGACGTCATCGAGGATGGTGGCGATGTCGTCAATCAGGGCAAGCAGGCTACTGGACATGGTGTGGACTCTGAACGGGAAAATACCCATTGTCGCAGGTGATACCGGGCGCAAAATGGGCCCATGCGCCCTCCCCACCCAGACCTTGCCGTCCCCACCGTTCTGGACGTCGAGGCTTCCGGTTTTGGGCGTAACAGCTACCCCATAGAAATCGGTTTTGTACTGCCCAATGGCCACACCTTTTGCACCCTGGTGCGCCCGGAGGCCCACTGGACCCACTGGGACGCACAGGCCGAGGCCACCCACCACATTTCGCGTGCACTGATCCTGGCGCGTGGTGTGCCAGTGCCGGAGGTGGCCCGCACCATCAACGCGCAGTTGTATGGCCAGACCGTGTATTCCGACGGCTGGGTCAACGACTACAGCTGGATAGGCGCACTCTTTGACGCCGCCGACATGAGCCCCAGCTTCAAACTCGAAAACCTGCGCGTGTTGCTGGACGACCAGGAGGCTGACCAGTGGCATACCGTCAAAGCCCAGGTCAGCAGCGAGCGTGGCGTGCAGCGCCACCGCGCCAGTGCCGATGCGCGCCTGCTGCAGCTCACACTGCTGCGCTTGCGCAATGGGCACAGCCCCTGATACAAACCAACCTATGTTGACACTCACCAGCTTCAGGGGGCGGCTTGCGCTGTGGTTCGGTGGCCTGTCTCTGTTGACCTTGCTCAGCGTGGGCACGTACGTGGGGCGCCTGGCCACCCAACAAATGGAAGTGACGGCCGGAGAGGCTGTGCACGCAACCGCCAAGGCCGCAGCCAATCTGCTGGGCGCCAACCTGCGGGAGCGCGAATTGGAAATTGCCTTGCTCAGCCAGGCAGCCCACTTTGTGCGCGGCGACCTCTCCCACCCGGACGTTTTGCGGTCGCTGGAACTGCGCAAAAAAGCCCGCAGCGAGTTCGCGTGGCTGGGTGTGGCGGACGCCAATGGCACGGTCATACAGGCCAGCAGCGGCATGCTGCAGGGCTTGTCGGTGGGCAAACGCCCGTGGTTTGTGGCGGGGCTGCAAGGCGTATATACCGGCGACGTACACGAGGCCATGTTGCTAGCCAAGCTGCTGCCCGGCCTGGCGTCCGGTGAACCATTGCGCTTTATTGACTTTGCTGCGCCCATCAAAAACAAGGACGGCCAGGTCATTGGTGTCATCGGCGCCCACGGCCATTGGCGCTGGGTGACCGAGACCGTGCAGTCCGCGGCCGACCGCATGGGCGGCGAATCCGGCACCGAGATTCTGATCCTGGACAAGCAGGGCGCTGTGCTCTACCCCCAGCACCACATGGGTGTCACCCAACTACCCAGTGGCATGCCGACACCCCAACAACACTATGCCAACGTGTTGTGGGGTGATGGACGGGACTACCTCACCAGCCAGGTCGCGGTGGACGCACGCACCCAGAACAACCTGGGCTGGCACATCGTGGTGCGCCAGCCCCTGGACATGGCCTTGCAGCCCTTGTACACCCTGCGCAACCGACTGGTGGTGCTGGGCTTTATCGCCACGATTGTTTTTGCGCTGGTTGCACTGCGGCTGGCACGCAGCGTCAGCCAACCCATAGAACAACTGGCCGAGGCTGCACGGCAGATTGAACGGCGCGAGGTAGCGCCCCGCTACCCAGCCCACACCGGTGTGGACGAAGTGGCACAGTTGAGCCAGTCCATGCAGTCCATGACCCAATCACTGCTGCAGCGTGAGCAGCAACTGGAGGCGCTCAACCAGACGCTGGAGCAGCAAGTGATGCAGCGCACCGAAGCACTGGAGGCCGCCAACCGCCAGTTGGAGCAACTGGCCACGCGTGATGCGCTCACTGGTTTGTACAACCGGCGCAGCTTCGATGAAAAGTTGAACGAATGTGTGCACACCAGCAAACGCAGCGGGCGCAGTTTCGCGCTGTTGGTGCTGGATGCCGACCACTTCAAACGCATCAACGACACCCATGGCCACACCACGGGCGACGCCGTGCTGCAACAGCTGGCACGCCTGCTGACCGAACACACCCGCAGCACCGACTTTGTGGCGCGGTATGGCGGCGAGGAGTTTGTGGTGCTGCTGCCCGAGACTGCGCTCGCCGAAGAGGCCACCACCGTGGCAGAGAAAGTGCGTGCAGCGGTAGAACAGACCCGCTTTCCCACCGTCGGCCAGATCACCGTCAGCATTGGCATCAGCCTGTGGGACCCGCGTTCACCCGGTAGCAAAGACCTGTTCCACAGGGCGGACGAAGCCTTGTATGCGGCCAAATCGTCCGGTCGCAACCGGGTAGTGGTGTTCACACAGCCTGCGTAAGCTGCAAGGCCGCGCGCCTATTAGGCTCAGGTGATTTTGAAGACCGTGCGAACGGTTTTGCCACCCGCCTTCTCTTCAAACACCGCCCACTGCTTGATACCCTTCACCAGCACGAGGTTGCTGATGTCTTTGACCGGCTTTTTGGCCTTGAGCTTGGCGGTCACCCAGTCTTGCACGTGCGCGAAGTACTGGCCCTCTTTGCCAGTGGGAATCAGCAGCTCCTTGCCGGCAACGCTGCCCATGGATGTGACGATAAGTTCGGTGGCTGGCATCGTGCTAGTCGTTCCAGACTTTTTCCACCAACCGCCCTACTTCAATGGGCTTGCCATTGCGTGTGGCCTTCTTCCATTCGACCGGTGATGGCGCCATGCGTTTGGACTCCTTGGCATCCCACGTGGAAACTTTCAGCGCGAACACTACCGGGCCTTCGGTGACATCGAACGGCGGGATGGTTTTCACGCTGTTGGAGATCTGCTTGCGCATTTCCAGATCCAGCAGGGTGTCAAAGTCGAGCCAGACTTTGGACTTCTGCCCCGGCTTGACTGCCAGCACGATGAATCCCCCCACCGCCTGCGTGGCGCCACTGGCGACCACAGCCTCGCGCGCTGCGGCCTGCACCGCCTTGATGTAGTCCGCCATGGCGTCGATATTGGCTACGCGCTTTTCCATGATGGGGCTGGGCTGCAGCAGGACCACGTTGAAGTGGGTGATGGGCTCGGCTGCGTGGGTGCTGGCAGCGCCAAGCAGAATCAGGAACGAAAGAAATAGGGACCGCATAGTGGCTACACCGTTGACAGGGGTAGCAATTCTAGGGTGCAGCACCACCCGCCAAACCAGCGGTGGACGGGCTTCATACCAAAACGCTACAACATTTGTAGCACTTCATGTAGATAACACGGGGGCTAGAGCCCTAAATCACGTACAAGACCTACGCAAAATCCGCATCCAGCACCACCCGGTAGCGCGCCTTGCCCGAGCGCAGATGGTCCAGCGCATCGTTGGTCTTGCTCATGGGGAAATGCTCCACCTGCGGTGCAATGCCGTGGCGGGCGCAGAACTCCATCATCTTGGTCAGCACCACGGGCGACGGTGTGGGGGACGCCGAGATGCTGCGCTGCCAAGACAGCAGGCCGCCGGTCTTGACCTTCATGGCTTCGGTCACCACGCCCACCAGGTGCAGGCGACCCTTGGGGGCCAGGGTGTTAATCAATGCGTCCCACTCCAGGCTGGCGCCTACGGTGACCAGCAGAAAGTCCAGCGTGCCGGCAATCGCCTTCAGTTCTTTTACGTCTACGCTGCTGACCGTTTTGTGCGCGCCCAGTAAGAGCGCCTCTTCGCGCTTGGAGGGCGATGAGGTGAAGGCCGTGACTTCACAACCCCAGGCGTGGGCAAACTTGACCGCCAAATGGCCCAGGCCGCCGATGCCGACCACACCCACCTTGTCCGTGGGTTTGATGCCATGGATCACAAAAGGCAAAAAGGCGGTGCCACCGCCGCACATCAGCGGGCCGGCGCTGGCGGGGTCCACACCCTCGGGTATCGGCAAGGCCCAGCCCCAGTGCGCGCGCACCTTGTCGGCAAATCCCCCATGACGGCCCACAATGGTGGGCTGGCGCTTGGTGCACAGGTTTTGTTCACCACCCGTGCAGAAGTTGCAGTGGCAGCAGCTCTTGCTGTGCCAGCCAATACCCACGCGCTGGCCCACCGTGCGGCCTTTGGCCTGTGCGCCCACGGCAGTGATAGTGCCAATGATCTCGTGGCCGGGCACCAGCGGATAGGTGGCGGGGAACCACTCGCTGTCCACCATGGCCAGGTCGGAGTGGCAGACGCCGCAGTATTCCACCGCAATCTCCACGTCTTCGGGGTGCAGTTCACCGGGGTCGTAATCCAGGCGTTCCAAGGGGCTGCCAGCGCTGGTGGCGGCCCAGGCGCGGAACTTTGTTGCTGTCATGGCGGAACTCCTTCGCGTAAATTGGGCGAGCTTAGCGCCATTCACGCCCGGGTTTCCCCTTGGCTTGTAACGGTGGCGACTGCCCGTTTCATAGAGAAAGGCGGCGCATAATCAGCGCGGCATCGGATGTGCCGATACAAATCCCCCTTACAGAAGTTCTTACTATGCACCGCGTCGCCATCAGTAGCACAGGCATCTTTACGCCGCCCGAAGTCATTACCAACGAAGAATTGGTGGCCGCCTTCAACGCCTACGCCGCCCTCGAAAACGAAAAATACGCAGACGAGATCGCTGCCGGCACCCGCGCCGCCATCACCGACTCCAATGTCGAGTTCATCGAAAAAGCCTCCGGCATCAAGCGCCGCTATGTGATGAACAAGTCTGGCGTGCTGGACCCACGGCGTATGCGCCCTGAGTTCAAGGCTCGCCCCGACACCGAAATTTCGATGATGGCCGAGATTGCCGTCAAGGCTGCGCAGGACGCGCTGGCCAACGCCGGCAAGACTGCTGCCGATGTGGATGGCGTCTACTGCGCCGCCGCCAATATGCAGCGCGCCTACCCCGCCATGGGCGTGGAGATTCAAACCGAGCTGGGCATCAATGGTTATGCATTTGACATGAACGTGGCCTGCTCTTCCGCGACCTTTGCAGTGGAGATGGCCTACAACGCGGTGCGCACCGGCTCGGCCCGCGCAATCCTGGTGGTCAACCCCGAAATCACATCCGCCCACCTGGCCTGGATGGACCGCGATTGCCACTTCATCTTTGGCGACGTGTGCACTGCCATATTAGTGGAGCGACTGGACCTGGCGCCCGCGGGTGCGTTCGAGATTCTGGGCACACGCCTGCAGACCACTTTCTCCAACGCCATCCGCAACAACGCGGGCTTCATGTCACGCGCTGAAGACCGCGCCCCCGAGGACCGCGACCAGCTGTTCCGCCAGGAAGGCCGCCGCGTGTTCAAAGAGGTCTGCCCCATGGCTGCCGACCACATCTCCAGCCACCTGGGATCACACCAACTGACACCCACCGACGTGCGCCGCTACTGGCTGCACCAGGCCAACCTGAGCATGAACCAGTTCATCACCCGCCGGCTACTGGGCCGCGACGCCACGCTGGACGACGCGCCGGTGATCCTGGACGAGTTTGCCAACACGGCATCCGCGGGCTCCATCATCGCCTTCCACCGCCACAAGGCGGATTTCAAGGCCGGTGAGGTGGGAGTGATTTGTTCATTTGGCGCGGGGTATTCGATTGGCAGCGCGGTGGTGAAGAAGTGCCAGTAAAGGGCCAACTTCTGCCCCCCTTTGCTCCGCAGGGCACATAGCGACTGCCGGCCCAGCCCGATTAGACCGGACGTTCACCACCAGTCGCAAGCTCAGAGCTAATTCAGTGTTGCGTCTTGGCGCAACCGCTCGATTGCCAAATCCAGGAACGCGCGGACCCGCTGTGGCGCTTGGCGTCCCTCTCTGTGCACCACATGCACTGGCAATGCGGGGGGTTCAAATTCTGGCAAGACGGTTTTTAACTTTCCAGTGCGCAAGTGTTCTGCCACCTGATACGACAGCAGGCGAGTCAGGCCAAAACCGCCGACTGCGGCAGCCACAGCAGAGTCGTTTGTCGTAGTAATCATCCGCGCGTGGAGTCGAACGTTTCGAGGCTCACCTTTTTCCTGCAGTTTCCATTCGGGGTTTGGAGTCACGCTGCTGGCCGAAACAATGGTGTGAGCATGCAGATCATCGGGTGAAATCGGAATTCCGTGATGGGCCAAATAGTCCGGTGCTGCGCAGATCACGCGCCTGACCTGACCCACACGAATTGCCTGCATGGTTGAATCCGGTAACGCGCCAATCCGGACCGCTACATCCACCCCTTCATCCACCAGATTCACGACCCGGTCCAAAAACAGGCATGACGCGCTCACTTCAGGGTAGCGGGTCAGGTACTCTGTAACGATGGGAGTGACGTACATCCCACCAAACAGTACCGGTGCCGTGATGGTCAGCCTCCCGCGGGGAGATGTGTGCATGCCAGTCACGGATTCATCCGCTTCCAGCATCTCTGTCAGGATGCGCCTGCAATCCTGCACATACCGCTCACCCGCATCGGTAACGCGAACCGTGCGCGTGGTGCGGGTCAGAAGTCGAAGCCCCAAGTGGGTCTCCAACTCATTGATTGCCCGTGTCACAGCAGGGGGCGACATGTTCAGCTTGCGCGCAGCACCAGCAAACCCGTTCGTGTCCACGACGGCGACAAACACATTGATCAGGTGGAATCTGTCCATAGCATTCCGAAAAGTGGAATTGTGAATTGGTTTTATAGGTGATTCTATATTTAAATTGGATTAATTACAGTTCATCCATTCGCTGTGCCAGCAGCGAAGACAAGATCCAAACCACCGTAAACCCGAAGGAAATCACTATGTCCATCAAGCTACATCGCCATCCACTTTCCGGTCATTCACACCGCGTTCAGCTAGCGCTTTCTCTGATGAAACTGCCGCACGAACTGGTCGAAGTCGACCTGATGAAAGGCGCGCACAAGACGCCTGAGTTCATCAAACTCAGCCCCTTTGGTCAGGTTCCAGTGCTGGACGACAACGGAACAATCTTGTTCGACTCCAACGCCATCCTCGTCTACCTGGCCACAAAGTATGACGCCGACCGCCGCTGGCTGCCAAGCGACCCGAAAGGCCAAGCCGATGTACAGGCCTGGTTGTCGGTGGCGGCCGGACAGATCGCCTTCGGCCCTGCGGCGGCGCGGCTCATCACCGTGTTCGGTGCCAAGTACAACCCAGAAGAGGTGATTGGCCGTGCACATGGTTTGCTCAAGGTGATGGACACGCAACTATCCGCCAACCATTTCTTGGTGGGCAATGTTGCTACGCTGGCCGATATTGCGGGATACAGCTACGTATCAGCCGCGCCAGAAGGAAACGTAGATCTCTCGGCCTACCCCAATGTGCGGGCTTGGTTGGCACGTGTGGAGGCCTTGCCGGGCTTCGTACCGTTTCATAAGACAGCAGTTGGCATGGCGGGCTAAGCCAGCGCCACCAGCCCGCAAGGAGCAGACCATGCACCCCACCACCTCGCGAAACGACAACCCCTTTCATGCCGGTGAGCAGGCCGTTCACGAACGGCTGGGCATCCGCGAGCGCATGGTCGATGTAGGGCAGCGCGTCATCCGCACCGTGATGCCCGAGCAACACCAGCGCTTCTACGAACAACTTCCGTTCATGCTGGCGGGTTCAGTCGATGCGGCTGGCCGGACTTGGGCCTCCATGCTCGTGGGGCGGCCCGGTTTTGTCCAAGCACCGCATGAGAAGCGTTTGAACTTCAAGGTTCGCCCCATCCAGGGCGACCCAATCACCGAAGGGTTGACCATTGGTGCACAGCTCGGCTTCCTGGGCATAGAGTTGCACACGCGCCGACGCAACCGCGTCAATGGCCATGTCGTCGCGGTCGATAAAGATGGCTTTGGCATCGAAGTAGACCAATCGGTGGGCAACTGCCCCCAGTACATCCAGGGCCGCGAGTTCCAGTGGATTCGCGAAGCGGGAGACCTGATGCCGCGCTCTATCGAGCCACTGAACCGACTGGATGCCGACGCGCGGGCATTTGTCGAACGCGCGGATACGCTTTTCATTGCCACGCAGGCACCCGCTATCGACGGCGCCCCAGATAAGCAGACCGGCCGTGGTGCTGACGTTTCGCACCGCGGCGGTAGGCCCGGCTTCGTAAAGGTCGAGGATGAGCGCACTTTCCTCGTACCCGACTTCACCGGTAACTTCTTTTTTATGACGTTCGGCAATTTGGAGTTGAATCCACGCGCTGGCGTGCTGTTCGTCGATTTCGAAACCGGCGACCTGATCACGCTGACTGGAACTGCAGAAGTTGTGTGGGATGGCGACGCGCTCAAGGCCTTTGACGGCGCTGAACGTGCCTGGCGATTCCGCATTGATGCCGGCTGGCGTCTGCGCGAGGCCTTGCCGTTGCGTTGGGCTTTTCGCGAGTTATCGCCCCATTCCGCCATCACAGGCACCTGGGCCGAAGCGGAAGCGAAGCGCGAAGTGCACCGCCTGGCCCAGACTTGGCGACCATACCGCGTGACCCGCATTGTGGAAGAAAGCAGCGTCATACGCTCCTTTTATCTTGCACCAACCGATGGACGTGCGGTACCGCCGTTTCTGGCCGGGCAACACTTACCCATACGCATCAAAACCGCAGCAGGTGAGGAACTGCACCGCGTGTACACCATCTCGCAGGCACCCAGTGACGACGGCCTGCGCTTGAGCATCAAGCGCGAGGGATTGGCCTCAAGCCACTTGCACGACCATGTTCACGAAGGCGGCTTGATCGAGGCAATGGGCCCACGCGGTCAGTTCACCATCGACGACAAGCTTCGCCGCCCCGCGGTATTGATCGGCGCGGGCGTGGGCATTACACCCATGGTTGCGTTTGCACGCCACGTTGTCACTGAAGGCTTCCGCAACCGGCGCACACGCCCACTGCACGTGATCCAGGTGGCGCGTGATGCAGCGCTTCGGGCCTTTGGCGACGAACTGCAGGCCTTGGCGCAGCGGTCCAACGGTGCGATGAAGCTGCTCGTGGTGCTGGATAGCGACGCTGATGCACAACCGGGCGCGCATCCAGGTCCTCTGACGATAGACCTGCTCAAGACCCTGTTGCCTTTCGACGACCATGAGTTCTTCCTCTGCGGCCCGCCCGGCTTCATGCAGGCGCTCTACGACGGTCTTCGTGATCTGGGTGTGCGCGACGAACGCATTCAGGCAGAAGCATTCGGACCTTCATCGCTAAAACGTCGCCTGGATAGCGCAACGGCATTGCCGCCACCGCCATCCCCGGCAGCGAAACAAGCCACTGTGCGCTTTACGCGCACGGGCGATACGGCCGAGTGGACCCCTGATCGCGGTACGTTGTTGGAATTCGCCGAAGGGAAAGGCCTGAGTGCGCCGTTCTCCTGCCGCGCCGGGCACTGCGGATCCTGTGCCACGCGCCTGACTGCTGGCACGGTGACCTATGCCGAGCCAACCGCTTGGCGACCACCCGAGGGCGAGGTATTGCTTTGCTGCGCTGTGCCCGCAGCAGGCAGCGGTCGCATCGACCTGGACCTTTGAGGCCACATCATGCTTCCATCACCGTTCTTTTCAGAAACACCCTATGGCCTAGGCGATGACACTGCCTGGCTTGGTCGAGACGTTATGCAGGCCCTGCTGCGTTTGCGCCAACAACACCACTCCACCACCAACTCCGGAGCTACCAATGACACCCCCATCCACAGACCCCACCTCACCTCGCCCTCCTGTTCCACCGTTCACCCGCGAGACCGCGGTGCAGAAGGTGCGCCTTGCAGAGGATGCCTGGAACACGCGTGACCCACAACGTGTGGCGCTGGCCTACACGGTCAACACGATTTGGCGCAACCGCACCGAGTTCCCGGTTGGGCGTTCCCAAGTGCAAGCCTTACTCGAACGCAAGTGGGCGCGCGAGCTCGACTACCGGCTGATCAAAGAACTGTGGGCTCACGACGGTCACCGTATCGCGGTGCGGTTTGCCTACGAGTGGCGCGACGATGCCGGCAACTGGTTTCGCTCCTACGGCAACGAAAACTGGGAGTTCGATGAACATGGCTACATGCACCGGCGCTTAGCCAGCATCAACGACAAGCCGATTGCAGCAATCGATCGCAAATTCCATTGGGCTCAGGGCCGCCGGCCCGATGACCACCCAGGGCTGAGTGAACTCGGCTTGTGAACCCGCAGGAGCACCTTATGAACCCCAATACCGTCATCAACACCGACGTCGCCATCATCGGAGCTGGAACTGCTGGTATGTCCGCCTACCGCGCAGCGCTGGAGCAAACATCGCGCGTACTCTTGATCGAGAGCGGTCTCTACGGCACTACATGCGCGCGCGTTGGCTGCATGCCGAGCAAGCTTCTGATTGCCGCCGCCGATGCGGCGCATGCAGTGGTCGGTGCGTCGCGCTTCGGCGTGACTGCCGGACTACCAACGATAGATGGCCGTGCCGTAATGGCGCGCGTGCGCAGCGAACGTGACCGATTTGTTGGTTTTGTAGTTGACACCGTTCAGAACTGGCCAACCGAACAGCGGTTGGTGGGTCATGCCCGCTTCGTGGATGATCACACGCTGCAAGTGGGTGCTACACGGGTGAAGGCGCAGCGCATCGTTATCGCCACCGGCTCGCGCCCTGCGGTGCCCCAGGCCTGGCGGCTTGCCTTGGGTGACCGGCTGATTGTGAACGACGATGTGTTTAACTGGACAGATCTACCGCGCTCCGTAGCAGTGGTTGGCCCGGGCGTTATTGGCCTGGAACTGGCGCAGGCCTTGCACCGCCTGGGCGTGCGGGTGCGGCTTTACGGCCGCAGTGGCCGAGTTGGCCCGTTAACCGACCCTCAATTGCAGGCACTGGCGCACCACGTGTTCGCGGCCGACCTACCCCTGAGTGTCGACCTTGCCCATATCGAGCCGCGCCGTGAAGGCGATAGCGTTGTCGTGCGTGCCACAAACCGTGACGGCAATGTGCACGAAGAGCACTTTGACTGGCTGCTGGCAACCACGGGGCGACGACCCAACGTCGATCAACTCGGCTCGAAAACACAACCCCTGCCAATGGATCCCAATGGCATTCCGGTGCACGACCGGCGAAGCGCGCAGGTGGCCAACCGCCCCGTTTTCATCGCCGGGGACGTCAGCCAAGACCGACCACTATTGCACGAAGCAGCCGACGAAGGCCGCATCGCTGGCGGCAATGCGGGTCGCTTCCCTGATGTGCGCGTGCGGCCGCGGCGGGCGCCCCTGGCGGTGGTATTCAGCGACCCGCAGATCGCACTGGCTGGCGCTAGCCATTCTGAGTTGATGGCTGCTGGCATTGCTTTTGAAACCGGCCGCGTTTCGTTCGATGACCAGGGGCGCAGTCGCGTGATGGGCCGCAACCAGGGAGCCTTGCACGTCTATGGAGAAGCCGCAACGGGCCGCTTCCTGGGTGCAGAGATGCTGGGCCCGGCCGCCGAACACATTGGCCACTTGCTGGCGTGGTCTGTACAGCGAGGCGACACCGTGCAGCAAATGCTCGACAGTCCGTTCTACCACCCGGTGGTGGAAGAAGGCCTGCGTACTGCGCTGCGCCAGCTGCAACGCGCGCTGCACATAGGGCCACCGCCAGTGGAGCGCTGCCTGGACTGTGGTCCAGGCGCCTGAGCAGCCTTTCTTCAAAACACTTAACAAAGGCATACCCATGATCGACGTCTACACCGCCAACACGCCCAACGGTGTGAAAGTTCCCATTGCGCTGGAGGAACTGGCCGTACCGTACCGCGTGATTCGTGTTGACCTGGGCGCACTAGAGCAAAAGCGCTCTGACTTCCTGCGCCTCAACCCGAACGGGCGTATTCCTGCCATTGTCGACAACGACGGGCCGGGCAATGCGCCGCTGAGTGTGTTTGAGTCAGGGGCCATCCTATGGTACCTGGCGGAAAAGTTCCCGGGGCTCATGCCCGAGAGCCCCGTCGAACGCATCCGCGCGTTGGAGTACACGTTCTTCCAGGTCGGAGGCGTAGGACCGATGTTCGGGCAGGCGGGCTGGTTCATGCGCCACAGCGAGCCAATGCCACTGGCAGTCGCGCGTTACCAGACTGAATCCAACCGCTTGACCGCCGTGCTCGAAGCACGCCTCCAGGTATCGCCCTGGCTGGCTGGCGAGAGCTACTCGGTGGCCGACATCATGAACTTCGGGTGGCTGCGCGCCGCGCAATATGCCGGCGTGCCGCTCGACAACTATCCCGCTGTGCGGGCATGGGTTACCCGCATGGCCGCGCGACCTGCCGTAATCCGTGGGCTACAAGCGATTGCCTGACAGCGCTTCGTCCAGCGACGGTAGCGGCTCTAACCAACATGTTGGGCCAGCCACTGTGTAGGTGTTTGCCCGAGCCGCTGTGTAAACGCACGCGTTAGCGCATTGGGGCTACCGTAGCCCACCTCGTCGGCAATACTCTTGACCTGCCGCCCTTGAACAAGAAGTGCCTGCGTTACGCTGAGGCGCCAACCAGCCAGGTACTCAATCGCGGGCTGGCCGACGACGTCTGCAAAGTGCGCGGCGAAGCGCGCACGCGACATGCCCGCCAACGCCGCCAACCCTTGCAAAGTCCACGGCACAGCGGGCTGCGCATGCATTGCATGGAGTGCTTTGGCCAGGCCGGTGTCGGCGAGGCCAGCGACCACACCTGACTTCAGCAGCCCACACGCGATCGCATGGCGCAGCATGTAAACCAGCACGACCTCGCACAGGCGATTGAGCACTGCGCCGCGTCCTCCATCTTGCTTGTCAAAGGCTTCGGTAAACAACGCTTCGAGCACACCGGCAAGTGCAGGGGCTTCATTGATCGGCAGCACCAGCGGCTCGGGCAGACCATGCAGCAGCGGGTTGCCGAATAGCGAACCGAATTCAACAGATGCACACACGAGGTCTGCACCTTTGGCCTGGTCTGCGCTCAGCCGATGCTGGGTGGACCTTGGGAAGAAGATCAGACTGGGCTCGCTCAATTCACGCACGGCACTGCCGGGTTTTGTTAATAGAAGCCGTCCAGCCTTCAACAGGTGGAAATGCCCGGCCCCGTGGTCTGGGTCGAAATTGACCAAGCTGCAAAGATTGCCAGCGTAGAAGACCCGAGACCTCAGTTCGAAACGGTCCAGAAGTGGTGCGAGGTGATCATGCATGCCTTCATTGTTTCATTCGCTCAGAAACAAGGGAACTATCGAAACCAACAAGAGTTCATTCCGGGATTCGCAATGACGTTCGCGGCATCAGCCGCGCGGTGGTGCCCAGCGGGCCGACAAGAAATAGTCGACCGACCAACGACCGCCGCCGCGACCGACCAAGTACAGCAGCAGTGTGGCCCAACTCAGATGGGAAGGCCAGGCAGCAGGGTACACGAATAGCTGTATCACCAGGGTCATGACCAGCAACGCTGCCGCCGACAAGCGTGTACCTAGTCCTAGCACCAGAAGAACTGGGAATGCGTGTTCGGCGTAGGTAGCCAGGTGTGCGGCCAGGTCTGGCGCCAGCAAGGGAAGTTTGTACTCGTCCTCAAACAAGGATACGGCGGTTTCGCTCACGGTAAGCCAACCCTCGACCTTGGTGCGTCCTGAAAGAAAGAATACCCCGGCCATGGACGCTCGCGCCCCCAGGGCCAAGAGGTCGTGGCTAACCCACCGACTAACTCGTTCACCCAGGGCGGCAAGAAATTGGGGTCGTTCGGCATTCGCCGAGATAGTTGGCTTTATGAAACTATTCATGGGTGGTGTCCAATTTTTTTGGGGGGGAATTCGCTCGTGCTCGACCAAAGCACATTGGCTCAGGCGCAATGCAGCGGAGCGGGAGAGGTAATCCCGCTCCGCTCGGATCAGCTCAGTGACTTCGGAGTCTTGTGGCGCAGTTGAGGCCAGTTGGATTCGGCCTTCTTATTGTTGCCGTTCACATCTTCCAAGTATTTCTTCTGCACATCCTTGTTGACGTTCAGATACAACTTGTCGTTGGCAATGGTCCAGGCAGTCGGGTCACCGTCAAGCTTCTTCTCCAGCGCCACACCCATTGCGCAGAAGCCGCCGAACTGGGGTGCATACTTAGCGGGGGCTGACTTGAAAGCATCACGGTTAGCTGCACTAGCGAACTGGTAGGTCACGCCATCATGTTTGTATGTGTATTCGGCTTTGCCAGCGGTCGGCGCGCCAACAGTGAAGTAGGCCACTGGGTCATGTCCCTTGAGGCCAACACCCTTGGCGTCGACGTTGACGGCAGAAGTCGAGTTTTCATCATAGGCAAAGCTGGTGACCGGTGCCATTGCAGCGCCCAAAGCAATGGTTGTGGCGACTGCAAGCAGTGTGGCGCGAAGTTTGTTCGGTTTCATGTTGTATTCCTTTAATTGGAGGTTGGTGGTTGGAGTTGGAAAAATGTCAGGCTCGCATCACGCGGACGTGTTTGTGAGCTGACGCGGGAAAAGTTGACAGTGGTGTGTTGCAACATGGAGTTCAGTGTAGAAATTGCGGTGCCAACGCAAGTGGCTCTGCGTCTCGTAAAAGTGTCTTGGCGTCTTGTCAGGTTCCTTCGGTGCGAGGCTGGCCCAACACTGTTCCACTAGTCGAAAGAGTGGATTGCCTTTTGCGGCTGTTCCGCACTTCAGGATCGCGAGGCATAGTCACGCCATTCGTCAACCCAGCCGCAACACACGACCATGGCCATCCATTGCCTGCACCCATCTCCCAACCGTGAAGCCCCATCAGCAACACTGGCAGCCGGTGAAGTGCCGATGGCATTTGCCCCCAGTGTTGAACTGTCCAACGGCACGTCCTGCATTCCACAGCACTACCTGCGCTACCACCAGACGCCCCAGACGATTTCGGCTATCGTGGCGGACCTGCACTTTGACAGCCACACGCCAGTATTTGCCAATGCCGACGACCACGGCATGTATTTGCAAGTCGGGCTGATCGGTCGTGAGAACTATGACCGAGCCCCTGCCGTGCGACCACTGAAGCTGGTTTACGGACGCAAGTGGCGCATCGACGCCGACACCCCCACGTCGGAGATCATCCAAACGGCGTTTCTCGCCATCAAGAAGGTCCGCGAACATGAAGTACGCGAATTGCTAACGATCTCAGACAGCGCCAGCGGCAAGGTGAGTACCCCGTTTAGCAGCCATCTCGATTTGCCGCTCATGGCGCGCAACTCCGACTTGGTGGCCGCGCCCGACCACCATGCCCAAGCGACACGCACCGTACGCATTGCGCATTTCCTGGAGCACGTGCGCTTTGGGCAGCGGCAGATTGTTATGCAGGACTTAATGCCCCGCCCCCAGGGGGTGACCTTGGTCGACTTGAAGCTGGGCACCTTGCCACTGGCACGCCAGGTCGAGGGGGACTTGCCCGAGTTCAACGACCTGCAGTTCACCGTGCTGCTCCAGACGGTGAACCAGAGCGAGTTGCTGCACGAGATCATGGCCGCCATGGTGGCGCACAGCGACCGCCAAGTGGACGAGCGCTTCACCTACCAGGGCTTTGCACGCTTCAGCCGTGCCAACGACCCGCTGCGCATTGCGCAACTTTCAATCGCCACGCGCCCCTATGCGCGGGATTCCGCCAACACCAAGTTCACACCAATCTTCAAGGCCATGAACTACGCGGTCGATGCGTCGCGCGCACCCTCGCTGGGCCAGGGCCGCTTGGCCGAGAAAAACCGCCGCATGATTGACGCCCACGGCCCGAAGCTGGCGGGTCACATGCCGCAAGGTTTTGCACCGCTGGCGCAATGGCTCCGCGCTTGAATTGACACCGGCGCAGCGAAACAACATACTGCAGTCGACGGGCGCCATTGCTTGTCGCGAGGACCCACATTGTGATTACCCTGACACAGGACAAGGTGAGCGATAGCTTATCCAGCGACCCCGACCGTCTGCGACAACTGCACGAGCATATTATCCAGTCGGTCAGCGACGGCGTTCACGTGGTTGACGTCAATGGCATCGTGCTGATTGAGAACGCGGCCTCCGCAAAGATGCTGGGCTGGTGTGGCGACTGCCTGGTGGGCAAACATGGTCACATGGAGATTCACCACCACCATGCAGACCTGACCGAGCATGCACTAGCGGACTGCCCGATCTATGCCACGATCATGGATGGTCAAACGCGCCACATCAAAGACGATGTGTTCTGGCGTCAAGATGGAGCGTGTTTCCCGGTCGAGTACACAACCGCGCCCTTGCGCGACAACCATGGCGTGATCTATGGGGCCACCGTTGTGTTTAGAGACGTTACCGAGTTGAAACGTGCACAAGCCCGGTTGCTGCGCATGGCCCAGTACTGCCCGCTGACCGATTTGCCGAACCGCGCCCTGTTTTCAGATCGTCTCCAATTGGCGTTGGCACTGGCCAAGCGCAACCAGACAAAACTGGCATTGCTATTCATCGACCTGGACGAATTCAAACCCATCAATGACACGCTCGGTCACGCGATGGGTGACGCTTTACTGCAAAAGGCCGCGCAGCGCATGAGCGCGTGTGTACGCCAGTCCGATACGGTCGCACGATTGGGCGGTGACGAGTTTGTGGTTTTGCTGCCGGTGGTGGAAGGACCTACAGACGCCCTGGCAGTGGCGGAAAAGATTCGCCATGCTCTGCACGCAACGTTTGAGCTGGACGGACACGTTGTCCAGATTTCCGCCAGCATGGGTGTTGCGATCTACCCCGACCATGGGATGGACGAACTCGCACTGACCCATAGCGCAGATGTCGCCATGTACGCGGTGAAGACCCATGGACGCAATGGTGTCCGTCTGGCAGTAACTGCCGGCCAGTGACGCGAGGCGCCCCACGCGTCGTCGTCCACACCTGACGTCAGGAGCTGGCCAGTTGGGCATAGGCCTTGGGTGCTTCCTCGAACGGAAATAGCGCGTCAATCACCGGGTGAATCTGGTGCTGTACTATGAACTGTGTCAAGCGCTGCAATTGCGAGGCAAAGCCAGTCAGTACGCCGATTTGTGCAATCTTGCCGCCAGGGACAATGGCCGGAATCGACCGGTCGTAGGTATCGGGGCCACCCAATTCCAGGATCTGGTCCCCACCGCGGCCGGCTGTCAACGCAGGCGCCATTTTTCCCAATCGGGGTGGGTGTGATTTGTTCGTTTGGCGCGGGCTATTCGATTGGCAGCGCGGTGGTGAAGAAGTGTTAGTGGCGGGGTAGCGCCTTGGCCTAAGAGTAAGGTAGTAATGCCTTGGCAGCTTCGATGCGCAAGTGCATTTCTACCGATTGGTCGTTCATGACCTCTGTCAGGAAGCGCTTGGCGTTTGAATCGCTGTGTTGGGTGGGCGGAGGTACCACGGGAGTGCTGACTGGATGGGTCGCTGCGATTCGTTCGACATCGGAAATGACCTGGTCAAAGATCGCCTCAAACACTGCCGCCTTGATAGATTTGAGAGGTGCAAGAACATTGGCCTGCGCTTCAACACTCGGGTACACATCCAGTCCTGGCGAGTCGGCGAATATGGCTGCCAGGTCAGGGGCAACAAAAGCTGACCATAGTCCCGTAATTTGCTGCAGAGCGGGTACCACCTGGGCATGCCGAGTTTCCGTGGGCAGCATGCTGATGCGCTCCGGCACAATATGGCTCAGAAAGCGCTGGCGCAGGGACTCCAAGAAGAACGACGCCTCTGCCGCAGTAACCGGTTCAGTCAGCGAGAACCACAGCTGGTAACCGTCATTTCCCGTTACCGCAATCGCCGGAGGCGGCAAATCCAGGTCACTCTGCACACGCTGCCAAACTGCGGAGACCACGGACCAGTCTGCAGGGCGAGCGAGTTCTATCACCATTGCACGAACACGCCCGTCCACCGTCATTAAGCCTGGAGCATCGGCGGTAGCATCGTCAACAAGGTACAAGCGATGGAATTCAGTTTCGAGTGGGTTCATTCGGGGAATATACCGTGCGCACTACGCTTGAGTTTGCCAATTGACCACCATACGGCGCGTCAACATTTACTTGGCACGAGGGGGCCATTCACCATTCTTTTCAGTACGCCAAATACCAATTGGGAGCGTCGGAAGTGGGCCAATCCGGCTGCACGCGGATACTTCCTGCGGGTCGCCAGACCACGCTGGACGAAGCACCCGTGATCAGAACGAACTGGCCACCCGTAGATGGAAGTAAAAGCGCTACGTTTTCAGTAGCGTCTTAACCATACTCGACGGGGGCTAGAGCCCGATTTAGCTCAAAGCCCTCTTCAACCGGATCTCTTCCACTCGCGCCGTGCCAATGGGCACGGTCTTGGCGCTGCTGGGTTCGCGCTTGAAGCCGGCCAGCTCGTGGAAGCGCAGGGCGCGGTCATTCGCGATGGCAATCCACACGGTGGCGTGGGTGCAGCCTTCTTCCATCAGGCCTTCGCGGGCGGCGTCCCACAGCGCCAAGCCGGCGCCCTGGCCGATGTGGCTGGCGGCTACATAGATGTGCCAGATCTCACCCATGGTCTGGGGGGTGCCCTTGTCGCGCGAACGGTCGAAGCCGACAAAACCGACGATGGTGTCGCCGTCTATGGCGACCTGCACCTGGGGTTCGGCGTATTCGATGGCTTCGCGCCAGTAAGACTGGGGTTTCTCCAGCGCGGCCACGGGCACGGGTGCATTGGGGGTTGCGGACTTGAAGGCCTCGCACACGCTGGCGTTGTGGAGTTCGGTGATGCTCTTGGCATCGCGCAGGGTGGCGGGGCGGACCGTGAATGTAGTCGTAGCGGACATGGTGTCTAAACGTAAGCCTGAAGCAAAACAATATTGAGAAATAAGGGGGGTGATTGTCGCTGCAAAACGAATTCGCGCTGGCCGACGGCAAATCCGCGCCGGGCCGCCCCAAGCGGATTTAGCCCCCTCGGGGGGCAGCGACCCGCAAAGCGGCGGAGCGTGGGGGCAACGTCCCCTGGTGCCTATTGGGGGAAACACCGCGTTCGCTGCCTGCGTCACCTAGGGTCAACACCATTGCCAGTGCCCTGGGGGCCTCACAGAATGGATTTGTCTTGCTCACTTTTTCTGCCTTCTCCCACCAGGACTATCCATGACCGAACCCGTGAACGTTTTGCCCAGCGACCTGCCCCTGCAATGCCTGTACCGCTGGGAGCGCGAGCGTGGTGACCAGATTTTTCTGACCCAACCCATGGGTGCGGGCCAGGTGCAGGAGATCACCTGGGCACAGGCCGCCGACCAGGCCCGGCGTATTGCCACCTGGCTGCAGGCCCAAGGCTGGCCCGAGGGCAGCCGCGTGGCCATCATCGGCAAGAATAGCGCGCACTGGATACTGGCTGACCTGGCCATTCTGATGGCGGGTTATGTGTCGGTGCCCATCTACCCCACCTTCAACGGCGAGGCGCTGGCCTACATCCTGGCGCACAGTGAGGCCAAGGCCTGCTTTGTGGGCAAGATGGATGGGGTGGAGAATTTGGAGACCGGCATACCCGCCGACATGCCGCTGATCACCATGCCGCTGGCACCCATGCGCAAGTCGCTGTTGTGGACCGACCTGCTGGCCCACAACGCGCCACTGGCTGGCACGCCGGCACCGCCCATGGATGCCCTGTGCACCATCATCTATACATCGGGCACCACCGGCAAACCCAAGGGTGTGGTGCAGACCTTCCGCGCCATTGCCTGGGCCCTGAGCTCGGCAACCCGCCGCGTGCAGATGGGCGACAGCGAACGCTACATCTCCTACCTGCCATTGGCCCACGTGGCCGAACGCATGTTGATCGAACAGGGCGCGCTGCGTTTTGGTGGCCATATCTTTTTTGCCGAATCGCTGGACACCTTTGTGCAGGATCTGCAGCGGGCGCGGCCCACGGTGTTTTTCTCGGTACCGCGGCTGTGGGTCAAGTTCCAGCAGGGGGTGTTTGCCAAGATGCCGGCAGACAAACTCAAGCGCCTACTGGGCATTCCGCTGATTGGTGGCCTGGTGCGGCGCAAGATCCTCAAGGGCCTGGGCCTGGACCAGTGCCGCATCGCCGCGGGCGGCGCAGCGCCCATGCCGGCCGATGTGTTGCAGTGGTACCGCAAGCTGGGCCTGGACCTGATCGAGGTCTATGGCATGACCGAGAACTGCGGCGTCTCCCACGCCACGCTGCCAGGCGGGCGCGACACCGGCTCGGTGGGCCTGCCTTATGACGGTATCGAGAGCCGCATAGACCCGACCACCGGCGAAATCCAGATGCGCAGTAACGCGCTGATGCAGGGCTACTACAAAGACGCATCGGCCACCGCAGACGCGATGACGGCCGACGGATGGTTGCGCACGGGGGACAAGGGCAAGATCGACGCACAGGGCAACCTGAGCATCACCGGCCGGGTCAAAGACATCTTCAAGACGAGCAAGGGCAAATACGTGGCGCCTGCGCCGATTGAAGACCTGCTGGTATTGCACCCCGACATTGAAGCCTGCGCTGTCACTGGGGCCAACCTCTCGCAACCACTGGCCCTGGTCATGTTGTCGCAAGATGCGGTGGCGCGTTGTGCGTCCGCAGACGCCAAGGCCGCACTGACCGAATCACTCACACGGCACCTGGCCACGGTGAATGCCAAGCTGGAGCCGCATGAGAAGCTGGATTGCCTGGCGGCCATCAGCACGGCCTGGACACCCGAGAATGGGTTTGTAACCCCCACACTCAAGGTCAAACGCATGGTTGTGGAAGACGCTTATGCCAACCAGTATGAAGGCTGGTTGGCGCAGCGCAAGCCCGTGGTCTGGGCCGGTTGATCAGCTTACGGGGCAGTCACGCGGGTAGCGTCGAGGGTGACTGCTGTCTGCGACAACAGACGACCTGTCACCACTGCACCGGTGCCCGCTGAGATCAGGGTCTGGCTCAACAGAATGCCCTTGAAGTTGGACGCTGTTCCCAGTGTGGCCTTGCCAGAGACTTGCCAAAACACGTTCTTGGCCTGGGCACCACCGCTGAGGGTGATAGCCGCACTGCTGGCCACGGTCAGGTCTTGCCCGATCTGGAAAATCCACACCGCATCCGGGCCGCCCGACAGGGTGACGCCCACACCCGTCACCAACACGCCCGTGCCCCATTTGTAGAGACCGGGTGTCAGGGTCATGCCGCTGATGTTGCCGGCACCCAGTTCGGTAAAGTCTGGCAGCGTGCGGCCGGCCGCATCGGTGAAGGCAGTCTGCATATCGCTGATGGCGGTGGTCATGCTAACCGGGGTTGGGGGTGCGTAATCGGCAGCGTAGACCTTGCCCATCACCAATGACGAGGTAGCGAAGGTATTGGTAGCGTCCGCAATCAGGCCAAAGCCGGTGATGAAGCTGGCAGCCGCAGGGCTGACACCGATGTCACCCACGATGGCGGTTGCGCCTGTGGTGGAGATACCGGTTTTGGCCAGCACCACAAAGTTGCCACTGCTACCCAGGTTGACCGCAGCACGGCCAGCTACTGCAGTGACGGTCACTGTGGCGGATGCTGATTTACCACCAGACAGAGCAGTCACGACCGCAGAGCCTGCCGACACACCGGTTGCAACACCGGTGTTAGCTACCACGCTGGCGACCAAAGGCGCACTGGAGGCCCAGACCGCCGCCGTTGTGATATCTGCGACGCTACCGTCCGAGTAGGTTGCCATGGCCCTGAGGTTTTGTGAGCCGCCGACCTGCAAGGCAGCCGTGAGCGGCGTGATTGCAATGGTCGACAAGCTAGCCGCACTGACGACCAAGCCTGCTGTACCCGACTTGCCGCCGAAGTTGACGGTGATCAGGGATGAGCCACTCGCCACACCGGTCACTACACCGGTGGTCTGTACCACGGTGCCCACCGCTACCGTACCGGAGCTCCAGCTCGCAAACTTGGTAACGTCACGGGTGGTGCCATCACTGTAGTTAGCGGTGGCAACAAAGGGCTGCACGCCGGCGACGGCTATGGTTGACGAGGCAGGTGTTACCGTCACCGACAACAAAGTAGCCGCCGTCACTGTCACCGCGGCGGTGTTGGTCTTGCCCTCATACGTGGCGGTGATTGCAGTTGTACCGGCGCTGACGCCAGTGACAACACCTGTGGCCTGCACCACCGTGGCGATGCTGGTTGCACCCGATGACCAGTTGGCCGTGGTACTGACGTCGCGGGTGGAGCCGTCACCAAAGCTTGCTATGGCCACGAAAGCCTGCACGCCGTTGATGGGCACCGCGCTGGTGGCTGGGGTGACGGCAACCGAGACCACCACACTGGCCGGTGGCACCACGGGGCTTGTCTCTTGCCCGCCGCCGCCGCCACAGGCGGCTAGCAGGGTGCTGAACAGCAGTGCCATGAGCCATGGCAGGATGCTGAAGGGGTTGTAGTTCTTATGCATAAGGATTACCTGGGTTGTTGGCCAGCAGAAAGTGACCAACCCCAGTTTGGAGCGGCGCGTGCGCAGCGTCTGTTCGCCAGCTCACCCATAAGCCCCTATAGTGGAGGCAGGTCCACCATCACACTGCCACCACACCTCCGCCCATGCACACCGCACCAAACCTACTGCGTGTTTTCTGCAGCGGTCTGTTCTGTCTGGTAGTGGCCCTGCTGGCCATGCCCCTGCGTGCCGGCCCCGTGGAACCGCCGCTGCCGGTGGCGGTGTATGCCGACTCTTTTGTCCCCCTGCAACATCTGAATGAGCAGAACGAACCCACCGGGTATGTCTACCTGTTTGTGCAGGAGCTGCTGGCGCAGGTGCAGCGCAGCCTACCCCTGCAAGTGGCAAAACCCATAGAGTTTGTGCCACTGAAGCGCGCGCTGGTCATTGGCGAACGGGAAGCCAATGTGCTGCTGCTCAGCGTGGCACGCACGCCCGAGCGTGAGGACAGGTTCCTGTGGCTGACCGAGGTATCGCCCTACCAGTTGTGGCTGTATCGCGCCAAGAGCACCGCCCTGCCCCCCATGAAAACCTGGGCCGACCTCAAAGGCAAGGGCCTGCGTTTTGGCGTGCAAAACGGCTCCAACTTCCATGAATGGCTGCGCACACAGGGCATTGGCCAGAGCCCCGACAACAGCGTGATAGACCCGGCACCCCAAAACATGCTGAACTTCCGCAAGGCCCTGGCCGGGCGTATTGATGTGTTTGCGCACCCCGATGTCAGCTTTGCCCACCGCGTGCAGCAGGCCGGGCTGAACATGGGGGACTTTGAGGCCGTACTGCCGATACAACCGCTCAGCATGCCGCTGTGGCTGGTGGTCAGCAAGGACAGTGATCCCCGCCTGGTGGCGGCGCTGCGAGCCTCAATCAAAACACTGAAAGCCAGCGGCCGTTTCCCCTTCTTGAGCAGCCAGGCCACCAAGTAGGCCGTTGTACACACCCGCAACACACCCATGACACCATGCCTTCTTCAAACTCTTCCCGCTCCTACGGCATGACCCTGCTCGTGATTGGTATCCGCATAGCGGCACTGTGTGGTGTGCTGTACCTGGCTGCATTGGCCTGGCTGTGGTTCCGCCAGGAAAAGCTGCTGTTTGCACCCACCGTACTGGCTGCCGACTACCAGTTGGCTATTGCGCCCGATATCCACGAACTGGGCATCGATGTGCCTGGCGCAAAACTATCGGCCCTGCATTTGAAGCTGCCCAACCCCAAGGGCGTGGTCTTCTTTTTGCATGGCAATGGCGGCAGCCTGGAGAACTGGTTCGTCAACCCCGATTTTTACCGCCGCGCCAACTACGATTTGTTCATGGTGGACTACCGGGGGTATGGCAAGAGCACCGGCCAGATTGAAAGCGAAGCGCAGTTGCGCGCCGATGTGCGTGCCGTGTGGGCTACGGTTGCGCCCCAGTACACCGGCCGCAAGGTGGTGGTGTATGGGCGTTCACTGGGCTCGGGCCTGGCCGCGGGGCTGTCGGCGGAAATGGGTGCCGCCCAGCGTGCACCCGACCTGACGGTGCTGGTCTCGCCCTACACCAGCATGGCTGCCCTGGCGGGCGACCATTACCCTTGGGTGCCACAGGCGCTGCTGCGTTACCCCATGCGCACCGACCAGATACTGGGCCAGGTCCGCAGCCCCCTGATGCTGATCCACGGCACCCTAGACCCGCTGATTGCACCGCGGCACAGCGAAGCGCTCAAGGCCCTGGTGCCCCACGCCACGTTGTCCCTCATACAAGGCGCAGCGCACAACGACCTGCAGAACTTCGATACCTACCTGGGCGTGTACGCGCGGGCGCTGGCCGCGCTCTAGTCATTGCCTATGGCAACGGCCAGTTCAGCGCAGCAGGCGCCCACCAAATCGTGCTCGCTGCACGCACCAAACCGCTATTGCGTGATGCCCAACTGGTCCAACACAAAGGCGTAGTCCTGGGCGGTCTCTCGAAGCTGCTTAAAACGGCCCGCACTACCGCCGTGCCCGGCCTCCATGTTGGTGCGCATCAGCAACGGTGCCTTGCCCTGGTTCAGCGTGCGCAGCTTGGCCACCCACTTGGCTGGCTCGTAGTACTGCACCTGGCTGTCATGCAGGCCCGTGGTCACTAGCATCGCCGGGTAAACCTGGGCCTTGACGTTGTCGTAGGGTGAATAGCTCAGCATGTAGTCGTAAAACTTCTTGTGTTTGGGGTTGCCCCATTCTTCAAACTCGTTGGTGGTCAGTGGAATCGATTCGTCCAACATGGTGGTCACCACGTCGACAAACGGCACGGCCGCCAGAATGCCCCGGTATAGATCCGGGCGCATATTGGCCACCGCCCCCATCAGCAAACCGCCGGCACTGCCGCCCTGTGCGAACACCTTGTCCTTTGCCGCGTACTTCTGTTGGACCAGCGCTTCGGTAACATCGACAAAGTCGTTGAATGTGTTTTTCTTCTTCAGCTTCTTGCCGTCTTCGTACCAGGCGCGGCCCATTTCCTGTCCGCCGCGAATGTGCGCGATGGCATAGACAAAACCCCGGTCCAGCAGCGAAACAATGGACGAACGAAACATTGGGTCGATAGACATGCCATACGAGCCATAGGCGAATTGAAACAACGGAGCTGTGCCGTCCTTCTGGAAACCCTTGCGGTACACCAGGGAAACCGGCACACGTGTGCCGTCGCGCACCGTGACCCATGTGCGCTCAGTCTGGTAGTTGGCACTGTCAAAACCACCTAGCACAGGTTGGCGTTTGAGCAGCGTACGCTCACCGGTACGCAGGTTGTAATCGTAGATGCTATGCGGGGTTGTCAGCGAGCTGTAGACATAACGCATGACTTCACTGCCTTGCACAAAGTTTGGCAGCAGCATGGTGCTATATGCGGATTCGTCGGAGCGGATGTACTGCGCCTTGCCCGTCATCTTGCCTTGTGCCCAAGGTTGCACGCGCAGGCGGCGCAAGCCTTCGCTGCGCTCGTCAATCACCAGGTAGTTGGCGAACAATTCAAATTTGTTAATGAAGACCTTAGCGTCGTGCGCCAGCAGGGGTTTCCATTGGCTGCGCTGGCCGATGCCGCTCTGTGCCACCTGCATCAGCCGGTAGTTGGGTGCCTGCCAATCCGTGCGGATGATCCAGCGGTCGGCTATATGGTCGGCCTGGTAATGAAAGTCGGCCCGCTTCGACGCCAAACTCTTGAAGCTCGCGGTGGGTGTGGCGGCGTCCAGCACAAACACTTCGTCGGAGATGGTGCTGCTGACATGGATCTGGATATAGGCTTGCGATGAAGTCTTTTTCACCTCCGTGTAAAAGCTATCGTCCTTTTCTTCATAAACGGTGACGTCGCTAGCCACGGAGCTGCCCAGTACGTGGCGTTTGACCTTGTAGCTGCGCAGCGTGTTGGCGTCATTCTCCACATAAAAAATAGTCTTGTTGTCATTCGCCCAGGCAATAGTGCTGGACAGACCAGGAATGCTATCGGCATAGACCTCACCAGTGCCCATGTTCTTAAAGCGCAACGTGAACTGTTGTCGGCCGGTGACGTCTTCCAGATAGGCGACGATATCCTGCCCTGCGCTCACCTCATAGGCGCCAATCTGGTAATAGCCCTTGCCTTGTGCGAGTTGATTGACATCCAGCAGGATTTCTTCCGCGGCTTCCGGCGAATTGCGTTTGCGGGCGTACAGTGGGTACTCGCGGCCCTGCTCGAAGCGGGTGTAGTACAGGTAGTCGCCCTTGCGTGTCGGGACGCTGGCGTCGTCCTGCTTGATACGTCCCTTGATTTCCTCGAACAGACCGTCTTCCATCGCCTTGTAGCGCTTTGCGTGTTGGGCGTACCACTGGTTCTCACTGTTCACGTAGGCCAGCACGTCGGGCGCCTTGCGCTCGTCATCGCGCAACCAGTAGTAGTTGTCATTGCGGGTGCCGCTGGGTGAAGCCACGGCATGCGGCTTTTGTACCGCCACCGGTGGAGTGACCATTTGCGCAGCGGCGGTCGTAGCAAACCAGGGTGCGCCTGCGGCACAAACAGCCAACAGCACGCGGGAAGTATTCAGAAGGTTCATGCAAAGCTTAATCAAGAAATGGCGGGCGGGTTGGGGATAGGGACCGAATCATAGACCGGCAACCCGCTACCGCTCGTCCACGGAGCAGATGAACCGCTGATCGTGCCGCGGCACAGCGAAGCACTCAAGGCCCTGGTGCCCCACGCCACGTTGTCCCTCATACAAGGCGCAGCGCACAACGACCTGCAGAACTTCGATACCTACCTGGATGTGTACGCGCGGGCGCTGTCCGCGCTCTGACCCGGGGCTGCGGTCAGGCTTTCGGTGGCGGTGGCAGACCGAGCTGGCTGCGGCAGGTCTGGCGCATCCCATACTCTTCTTGCATGGTCTGCTCCATGGATGCCGGTGCGCCTGCACTGGGTTTCATCGCACGCGCCAGAAACTTGTCGGCAAAACACTTGCAGTAGTCCGGCAGTTTGGCGTGCCCCTTTAAATCGCCTTCTCCTCCGTGGGCGGCGGGAATCCGCACGGCCTTGGTACACATCGCAGCATAGGACTCTGCGAGCTTCTGGGTATCCGAACCGGCCGTTCCTGCCGCGTGCACTGGGACCACACCAAACGCAGAGATAACAGCCATGCACAACAGTGCACCGCGGTGGCGGGCAACGACTTGCGAAAGCGTAACAGGTAAGTTCAAAAAAGTCTCCAAATGGTCAAGGGGGATGGGCTGGGAACGCGCGGTCCATGCGGCCTGAAAGGGGGACACCGCGCACGCGGAGTCAGTATCGCACCGGGCACCACCGCACCAATCGGCAATCCCACGCTTCCCTGCGGCTCAAGAGCTTTGATGTCATTTTGCAATTATCTAGCCTTACTATCCTTAAATAGCCATATAATTCAATTTATTGGATAGTAGTATCTATTTAGAAGATAATGACCGGAAGTGCCTTGGCCATGTAGCGAAGGGGAATGGACATGAAAGGAATCCCATGAAAGAGTTAAATCGCTGGTACCTGAGCGCAGCGCTGCTGTGCGTGTTCATGATGGGGATGCAAATATTCGTTGGCGGCCCGCAATTGCATGCACCGATTCAACGAAGCGAACTACCTGCGGGCATTCGGGCCATTGCGGAAGTTGCCTGGCATTCCGTGACCACCGCTTATGGGTTGATGGCTGTAGCGCTGCCTTATCTGTTCATGAACCCGAACAATGGCACTCTCGCGAAGTACATCATTGCGCAACTCGTTGCCTTATCCATGCTGTTTCTAACTTTCAGCATCACACGCTTTGGCAATGTCACCAGCATGTACCTATGGCCTCTTTTCCTGGTCATCGCAGCGACGGTTGGCATGGGTGTGCGTAAAGCGCGTTCACACTGATGCAGCGTAGGCTTTCAGGCATCAACACCGCTTACAGCGCACGAAAGGAGACTCCCATGGCAAACGCCGCATCCTGGTTCATGTTTTGTCTGGGTATCGCCCACATCGTGTTTGGTTTGGTGAAGTTCGCCGGGCCGGTAGCGGATGCAGTGTCTGCTGGGCTTATTGGCCAGTTCGCCGAGCCGGAGGTGCGGCGTACCGCGTTTTGGTTTCTGGTCTTCGGCCCCCTGCTGATGCTTGCAGGACACGTCGGCATACACGCTGTGGCCAAGGGCGATCTGAGCTTGCTCAAGATCCTGGGCATTTACGCATTTGCGATCGCCGTACTCGGCGTGGCGGCTTTCCCCCAGTCACCTTTCTGGGCGCCGCTGCTGGTTGCCCCCGTGCTGATCGCAGTGGGTTATGGATGGATAGCGCTATGAACACGTATTTTGTCGCTGCAGCGGCCATCGCTTTTATCGTCGGACTGGTGCACTCCGTGCTGGGTGAAATTTTGATCTTTCGGCGCTTGCGCCTGCGTGGTTTGGTCCCCACCAACGGCGGCAATGTGCTGAGCGAAAGGCATGTGCGCATCATCTGGGCTACCTGGCACATCGTGACGGTTTTCGGTTGGTGTTTGGGCGCCGTGTTGTTGCGCTTGTCACTGCCCGCCGGCGAGACAAACTCGGCTGTGTTTATCGAACAAGCCATGGTGCTTGCCGCACTGGCCGCTTCGGCACTGGTGCTTTTCGGCACGCAGGGCAAACACCCCGGCTGGATCGGCCTGCTGGCCATGGCCGTTTGCACGTGGCTGGGTCAGCCATAACAAGCGACTTCACAGTCTCAATCTGTAGCTCAACGAAAGAATTTATGTCCAAATCTGCATTCAGCGCCAAAGTGTTCGCCGTTTATCTGTTCGTTGCCGGCGCGCTACTGGCGACGGTCCCCAATGTCTTGTTGTCCATTCTTTTCATTCCCCAGACCTCGGAAGTCTGGATTCGTGTGATTGGTGTCATCGCGGTCATGATTGGCATCTACGCGTGGGATGCCGCCACACACGAGGCCAAGTCGTTTTTTGTGACCTCCGTCTACACACGCTGCACCGTGTTCGTGGCTTTTGTAGTGTTCGCGGCTCTGGGCTTTGGTAGCCCCATGATCATCCTGTTCGGCGTAGCAGACCTGCTGGGCGGAATCTGGACGCACTTGGCCTTGAGAGCAGATGCACGGTCTGCCCAGCCAGCATGAACACAATTCACTCCTTTTAAAGCAACCATGCGCACCACCAAAGCCCAACAAGCTAAGAACCACCGGCTGATCATCAAAACCGCGGTCGACCTGATGACACAACACGGGTTCGAAGGCACCACCATGAAACAGATCGCCCGGGCCGCCGACATTGGCGACGCCACGATCTACAAATACTTTCCCACCAAAGAGAAGTTAATCACCGCCTACTTTGAGCAAGCCATAACCGACGCCTTGGCACGGGCGGAGAAGGCGCCGTGGAACAAGGACTTCTCGCTGCACGAACGCATGCAGCTGCTGATCGACAGCCTGCTGGAGATTCTGCTGGCAGACCGCGAGTTTGTGGCCCTGGCGCGTGGTCTGATCGAGCGCGCGCCCATGCTGCTGCTGGGCGAGCAGTTGCCAGGCAAACCACTGCTGAAAGCCGCTTTTATCCAGATGTTGGAGCAGGCAGAGGCGTCCAAAGAAATCGTGCCCTGCGGCTTCAAACCCAGCCTGGCCGGGCTGCTGGCCGACTATGTCTACGGCGTCATGGCCTACTGGCTGCGCGATGATTCCGAGCAGTTTGCCAACACCACACAAATGGTGGACCTGAGCCTGGGTGTGCTGGTGCTGGCGCTGAAGAGTGGCCTGGTGGACAAGGTTCTGGAGCTGGGTGGTTTCATGCTGCGCAGCCAGATGGCGCGGCTGATGCACGATGGCACCGGCCTGCTCGATTTATTTCAACTGGCCCGCCGCGGTCTGGGAGGCACACGCCCATGAAACCCGTACTCTGTGACATCCCTGCCGGCAGCCGTATCGCCCAGGCCCTGCCCAACAACGACTTTGCCGACTGCTACCAGTTTGACGACCTGTGGCCGAACCAAAACGCATTGGAGACCTATCTGACTCTGGTCACCCGCACGCCGGGCTGGATGAATGCGCTGATGGCCATGCGCAACCAGGCCGTGCGCCTGGTCGGGCTCAAACATGTGGGCAACTTGTCCACTGCGGTCAACCGCAAGCCGGCAAAGGAATACAAGCTTGGCGACCGCGTGGGCATCTTCAGCATCCAGCACCTGCAGGACGACGAAGTGGTCGTGTTTGACGACGACAAACACCTGCACGTGCAGCTGTCGGTGGTCAAACATGTGGTGGACGGAAAACCCAAGGTATCGCTGAGCACAGTGGTGCACATCCACAACCGCCTGGGGCGCGTCTACATGGCCGTCGTGGGGCCGGTGCACAGCCTTATCGTGCCGCGCATGCTGGCGCAAGTGGCGCATGCCTGAACAACATGGCTAAGAACGGCGACGGCTCGTCAGCGCTGCCACGCACCGGGCGCCTCTCGCGCGGCGCCATCGCGGGCATGGCAGTGGCACGCGCCGGGTTGGCGCACCTGGGCCACAAAGCGCAATCGCTGACCCGCGACGACGCACAGCAGGCGCTAGCTCGCACCGCGCATGAGGCCGAGTTGGGCCGCATTTTGTTTGCCGCGCTGAACCAGCTCAAGGGCACGGCCCTGAAGGCATCACAGCTGATGAGCATGGAACTGGGCTTCTTGCCCGAAGGCATGCGCCAGGAACTGGCCCGTGCGCACTACCAGGTCACACCGCTGAACCGCGCCGTGGTGATCAAGGTTTTGCGCCAGGAACTGGGTGGCGAACCGCACACGCTGTTCCAGCACTTCGAGCCCCAGGCCTTTGCCGCTGCCAGCCTAGGCCAGGTGCACGCGGCGACCCTGACCAGCGGTGAAGCCGTCGCCGTCAAGCTGCAATACCCCGGCATGGCGGCGTCGATTGGCAGCGATATGCGCATGTTGCGCAGCCTGCTCCAAACCCTGGGCGGGCACTCCGACGCCCTGCCCAAGTCCAGCATCATCGACCGCGTGATGGCCGACATTGAAATCAAACTGGCCGAAGAGCTGGACTACCAACACGAGGCCCAGGCACTGCAGTGGTTTGCCCAGCACCTCACGCTACCCGGCCTGGTTGTGCCCCAACCCGTGATGGACCGCACCACCAAACGGGTGCTGACCCTGCAACACCTGCCGGGCCAGCATCTCAACGAATGGCTAAAGGCCCAACCCAGCCAGGCCGAGCGCGACCGGTATGGCCAGTTGCTCTTTGACACTTTCTTGCACTGCGCCTTTGTGCTGCGCCGCTTGCAGGCCGACCCGCACCCCGGCAACTACCTGTTCATGCCCGATGGGCAGTTGGGCCTGCTGGACTTTGGCTGCACCCGTGTGCTCGATGCGGGCTTTTGCCGCGCCGTGTCACACGTGTGGTCTGCACTGCTGCACAGACCGCTGGACAGCGACGCCCTGCAACAGGCTTACCAGGACCTGGGCCTGGTCAGCCCAACGTTGCGCAAAGACGACTTTTGCAATCGCCTGCTGCCCGCTCTAGCCGACATGCAGGCCTGGCAACGCCTGCCGTTCACCGTGCCGGTGTACGACTTTGCACAACACCCGGCCTACCCCGGAACAAAGCCCGAACACCAGCGCACCGCGGTGGAGTTCTTGCAGGCCGTTCCGCCGGACATGCCTTACTTCGATAGAGCCTACCTGGGCCTGACCCAACTGCTCAAGGCCCTGGGCGCGCGGGTGCGCACGACAAACCCCTGGATCCATTGAAAGGACACAACCATGACAAGCTCCATCCGCACACCCCGCCACTGGATCGGCCACTGGCTGATGCTGGTCTCCGCCATCCACACCGTGTTTGGGCTGGTCGTGTTCCGCGCGGATCTGTCGGCCATGGCAAGTCAGGGATTTTTCAACACCGTGGGAGACGACCCACGGCGGGCTGCCGTGGCCTTCTTCATGCTGTTTGGCTTCCTGCTGGCGGTGCTGGCACTCGCCACCACCGCACTGGAACGCCATGGGCAGCAGGCCCAGCTACGGCATGTGGGCTGGTCCCTGTTGCTGCTGTGTGCCGTGGCCGTGCTGCTGATGCCGGCATCGGGCTTCTGGCTGGCGGTGCCTGCACTGTGGGCACTGTTGCGCAAACCCGCTGTCTGACCGCAGGCTAATCTGCACGAACATTGCTACATTTTATATAGCGATATATTCATATTTATCGGGGGCTACAGACCAAAATACATTGAGAGTCTCCACCGCTCATGCCCCCACCCGGGGACCTATTGCCGCATGCCGATACTTCTCACACCACCTGGTGCTGGCATTGCTACAGTCCCGGACTTGCCGCTGCCCTTGAGTACGGCTTGAAGGCGGTCTCCATTTGGAAACATTGCTTCCAACAGTGCCGAACGGGCGCCTTCTGCACTGGCGCGGAAAGTAACCGGGCAACTGAAGCTGCTTGTGCTTTTGCTGCTAATTCCACCGGAGATTACATGCTTGCAATGCGCCGGGTTTACCAAAAAATCGGCCGCCTGGCTGCCCGTGACCCGGATACTGGATGGGGCGTCCTTTGCCGTACCCAAGGCAGACGCACCGGTCGTATTGCCGCTCACCCCCCCAAACCCGGATACGCCAGCGGAAGATCCTGAGGCACCGGGGATCGGTGAAGTCCGCACGCCCAGCACAACATCACGAGGGTGTTCGGTATGGACCAGTTGACTACCAAAGTCGGTGGTGGGCAACTCCCCTATCGCGGCAACGGCCAGCGAACCGCCGCTGGGTCGCAGTTGGCCGGGCCCGCCCTGGAGCGGCTGGCCAACTGCATCTGTCACCAGCAGTGTGCAAACGAAGGCGGCAAATAGCAGGCCGGGCGTCCGCGCCGCTTGGGATGGTGGTGGTGCAAAGAAGGGCATAGGTTTCTCCTGTTGAAACGGTTGTGCGCTACTGCAACACCAGCTCAACACGCCGGTTCTTGGCCCTGCCCGCTTCGTCACCATTGCTGGCCACCGGTGCAAGGCTGGCCACGCCGTTGGCGGTAAGGCGGTCGCGGGTTATGCCGTAGGTGCTTGCTAACGCGGCCACCACGGCTTCAGCGCGGCGCTTGCTCAGGTCGATGTTGGCAGGCAAGTTGCCCACGTTGTCGGTGTGGCCCACCACGTGCAGTTTCAGGCGGGCCTGCTGCTTGAGCAGCGTGCCAATTTGCTCCAATGAGGCTTTGCTTTCGGGCTTGATGTCGGCCTTGTTGGTGTCAAATAAAATGCCATAGACGGCGACCTTGCCGCTGGCGTCCAGGCTTTTGCCCATCTCGTTGGCGGACAGGGTCTCCATGGCTTGCTCACGCACCTTGGTGTCCACTTTCACGACGATCACGCTAGTGCGCTTCTTGTACTCTGCTTCATCGCAATAGACCGATGTGTCGCCCGGCCGCCAGGTCAGAACGGCGATGGTGGAGCCGGTGGCAACGTTGTCGAGCAGCGCGTAGCGGAAATCACCAATAAAAGCACCACCACCACAGGCCGCCGGGCTGTTGTCGCCCACATGGTTCCAGTAGGCACCCGGAACCAGGGTGGAGACAAAGTAGCCCTTGGTGATCCAGTCTGCACTGCCACAGGCTTCCGCCGTGCATTCATACATGGGCTTGTAGCCCGCAGCCTTCAGGTCCTGCTGGTAGTTGCGCAACACCTCCAGCGCCGACTTGCCAGGTGGCGTCAGATATTGCAGCGTGGTGCGTTGGCCCGCGCGGTCGTGGCTGCGTGCAATCGAAGCCTGCTCGTCCTTGTAGACAACTTTGCCCACCGGGAACTTCATTTCGTCATAAGCGGCATCGTCACGGTAGGTCAGCACCGAGCCTGCGTAACGTTTGAGTCCATCGGGGTCGGTCAGGCCCTTCAGGTCCTTGGTGGGCACGGGGTTGTTGGCCTGGGCCAGTGCGCCAGCAGTCAGCAGCAGCGCGCCAAAGGCCATGCGTATGGGCAACAGCAGCCGTGCATGTGTGGGTAGGTACAAGTCAGTCATGGTGTTCTCCTGTGTGAAAAATGGATTCAGCGTCTTTCGGCAACGGGGGCGGTGGTGGCAACAACGGCGGCGGATGTAGTGGTGGCAGCAAGGGGCGCATGGGTGGCATCAAACGCAGCGTGACAAAGCTGTCTTGCAGCAGCAGGTACGACTCCAAACGCGGGGCGTACAAACAGGGCCAGTGGGGTGATGGGCTTGCATAGACATCACCTGCGTCGCAACGCCATGGCTGCCGCAACTGGCTGGGAGGCGCCCTGAAGCGTAGGGCATTGCCAGCGCTCGGTGGTCGGAGTTGCGGACCTGCGCGGTACTCCGGTGGTACCGGTTCCTCGCGGTCTGCGCCCAGCGCGGGCATTGAAGCCATCGCTGCGGCAAAGGTTATGCAGGTTATGCAGCGGCGCATCGGGTAACCCCTGCTGCGGCTTATTCATCCACCCACTGGCTGGTACGCTGCGCCAGCTCAAAGATGGCCTGTTCCATCAGCGCCCGCATGGCGCGGTCCATGCCTTCCTTGCGGGCCGATTGAAAGTTTGCATCAGGGTTCAGGCCCCGCAGGTCCTGACCACTGTTGGCGGCCAGTGTGCCCAGCAGGTTGCCGATGCCGCTGACGCTGCTCTGGGTGCTGGCTACCTCCTTGCGCACATTGATGGCGTCCAGCACTTCCCCGGTTCCGACGGACAGCACGCGCACGTCCATACCCACTTCGTCCTTGGTGCTGCCGCCGCCCAGTTGCATGCCGCCGATCGAAAAGCCGCCCGAGCCACTGGACTTGGCGGCCGTAGCCTCGGAGATGGTGGCTTCGAAGATCACATTGGCGCCCTTGATCTGCTTGGTGGCGCTAGTGCCTGAGGTCACACCGGTCTGGTTCATCTCCCTTTCGCGGGCCACGCCGTTTGCTATCTTGCTGCGCTCCAGCACGCGGAACTGTTTGCTCTTGATCAGTGCGGTGGTGAACATGGCGGTGGCTGCGCGGGCTTCAACCTCAGAAACATTGGAGGTCACTTCGTACACCGTGACCATGGGCCGCGCTGCCAGTGGCACGCCGGGCAGTCCCTCCAGCTTCTGGGTGGTGGACGAACGGTCGGAAACAGGGTCCTGGCCCTCCGCGTGCGCTGTGGTGCCGACAAGGCAGCTGAGGCTTAACACGGCGATGGACATGGCGGGCAAAGTTCTGGCAAACATGGAAGCTCCTGGTCAATGGGTTGGTAGGGGCCCTTGCGTAGGCCTGCTCCTTGGTTAAGACGCAGTGGGAGCAAAGACTGCGACAACTCGCCAAAAAAAAGATAACTGCGGCCACGGTGTCGCAAAAGTTCTGGGCTTTGCGTCCTATGGGGCGTGCATTCACTTTTTCTTGTGGAGATCCCATGTCCAGACCGTTGCATTGCTTGCCTATGTCATCTGCCCCCACACAGAGTCCGTGTTGGCGTGGGTTCGCCAGGATCGCGCTTTTGGTGCCACTTCTTGTGCACATAGGGGTCGCATCCAATGCCGCAGCGCAGGGGTCTCAACTGAGACCGCCCACACAGATGCAGCCATCGGGACAACTGCAACCCACAGGGCAGCTGCAACCGCCAGTCCAATGGCAGTCTCCCGCGGCATTGCAGCCTCCGTCGCCACCACAGCCGGCCACACTGCAAGCGCCGTCGCAGCCCAGCCAAACTGCATCGACCTCGCTCGGGGGCAAACCGCTACAGCCGGTTTCGGTCTCGGCACTTACCCGCTTCCGCACGCTCAAGGTCGATGGACGGGCTGTCGACGTCAATGCGCTCCCCGACTCCACAGTGTTGAGAGGCAAAAGCGGCAAAACCATTACCGTGGCGCAACTCAAGCAGCTCGAAGCCCGCATCAATGGTGTTTCCACCGCACCCGTTCTGGTGGCCAGGCAGGGGCAAAGCATCAGGACCCTGGCCGCAGCACCAACCGGCACCCGCATCGTGCTGCCGGGCGGAAAGGTGACGCGTGCAGAGGACATGGTGAAGGTCCAGTCCATCTACGCAAAACTGAGCGAACCCCGGGCAGTCAAACCAGTACCGCAATCCATGCCAAACGCAACCGCGCAAGTGGTCGTTGGCCAGGGAACCACACTGGCCGATGCGATGAAGCGCCCCGCCGGTGATGTGATCCAAATTGGATCGCGCAAATACACTGCCGATCAATTGCGGCAGATTGACGCAATGCTCAAGGCCAGCCCGCGTGATCCTCGGGGCCTTTTGGAGCGCGCCCGCAGTGCCACTCCCCAAGGTCGCGCCGGTACGCCCGTTACCGTTGCGACGGGGCCGCGCGTCAAATTGCAACCTGGCACTTCCATCCAGGACATGCTGGCCAAGCCCGACGGCACCGTACTGGAGTCGCCTAACGGAAAGGTCATTTCTGTTGCGCAACTCAAGCAGTACATGGCGCATGAGCGTCTGACGGTTGCGCAGCTGCAAGCCCGCGCAACGCAGCGCACAGGAAGCCGCGTGGTAGAGATCAAATGATCACGCACCCGAACCCTTCCCAAACCAATGGCGTGACCATGCACTTCGGTCTTGCTTTGCAGACAATCCGCAGCACCTTCCTCACCGTGGTATTGCTGGCCTTTGCCGTTCTTTGTCCGACGAAAGCCGCACAGGCTGAGTCAGTGTTTGAAGTGCTCGATAAAGTGTGTAGCGGTCTGCCGTCGTTGTGCGGCGCGGCAGACGACTACGCCAAGGTTGCCAAGGCCTGCTTTAAAGAGAAGGATGAACTGGGATGCGTGGTCGCCATCATTGGTGTAGCTGGCGGTGGTAGCAGCAACCAGCTGGATGGCATTTTTGCCTGCGTGAAGGCCGTGCCCAATGCCAGCAACGAGGCAGATTTCAGGTCCAAGTGCCAGCCCTATCTGGATGCGTCGGGTACCGGCGAATACGTTACCGATGCCTACAGCATCTACAGCAAATGTGCACATGCGGATGATGTGGACGACGCCATCTATTGCGCCCAGGCCGTAGGCAATTCATCGGTCGTAGAGTCGACCAACGTCATTCCCAGTTGGGTGAGCTCCTTGTTCGATATCTACGTGGATATCGACAAAAAAGACTACTGGGGCTTGGTCAAGGACGTGGGGGCAACAGTGGCCTGTGCGGTTGCCAACTTCTTTCTGACCGTTGACTTGTGTGGATTCTTTGACGACATCGCCAAGGTGGGTGAAGCCATCATCGGGGCCCTGGGCGAGGTGGTGGACTTCATCTCGGACTTTTTCGGCGGAGGCGGAACCACCTACAAGATCCATGGCAGAGAGGTCAGTCAAACCGACTTCATTGTGTACATGTATGGACATGCGCCGTATAACCCCAAGGAAGTCGTGAATGGCAGCGTGCAGGCCCGCATGGAGAGCGCCAAAAACTGGAATGCTCACAAGGCTGCTGTCATTGCAGCAGTGCGCAACAGCCCCTTCAAGTTGGCCATACCCGATGACTATGCCAACAATACCTGGACGATTTATGCACAGCGCGATGTCTATCCGGAATGGGACAAGCGAACCCGCTCCTTGGTTGCACTGCGCAATGACACCATTGCAAAGGCCGCCGCAGCTATCAGCGCCAGTCAGGTTCAGCAGATGCTGACGGAAACTGATGAAACCAAACGGCGCAAACTCGTAACAGATACGTACCAGAGCTGCGTGTCCGCCAGCCGGGCTCTTTCGGAAGCACTCATCGAATGGACCAAGGAAGGCCGCTCTGGCGCGGGCGAGGGCGTGACCGATACCACGTCCAGCTGCAGCTATGCCATGGGGCAAAGGCTGATTCCTACCGTCGGCCCTGACGCCTGTGCATTGAAGCTGCAGCCGACCAAGGAGTCCTTCAGCGCCCAGTGCAATACCAACCGATCCAAACAGCTTTGTGACAGTGTGAGAGGCATCGTGGGAAGCGCCGCGGTGACAGAGTGCACGGGCGGAAACCCCGTAGCGGTTGCCCAAACGGAAATCATGCAATGGGTCAAGTCCAAGCCGTTTGAAAAAGCTGGCATCCAGTGTGGCTACAACCTGCTGTTTAGTACGGTGGCAATTGCCTGCGAAGACCCGGCATCGGTCAAGCAATGCAACGCATTGCTGCAAAAGGAGTACGGTGCCAGCATGGGGCTGCCCAAGGCGGGGGTTATGGATTGCCAAGTCCAGGAGTCCAAGGCACACAAAGATTTGACCGGAAAAATGCAACAGCTTGCGCAGGTACTGTCGCCCAACTTCAGCTTTCCTGGTGCACCTATTGCCGCCACGCCGAAGTCAAAGCTTCCGGATTGCAAGGTCAGTGCCAAAGACCCGCTGATCGTCAGTTGCCCAAAACCCGCCTTGGCAAAAGATACACCGCAGTACAAGCTCGCGGAGCAACTGCTGGGCGTGGGTCAGGTGCGGGAGTGCACGGCGGTTGAATTTTCCGGTGACAACTGGGTGAAAACGCCCTGCGTCCACTGGTACCAGGCACCGGTGGCGTTAAGCGACGTGGGGGCATTGAACGGAAGCACCGGCACACCGCCGCCAGTCGTGCAAGGTGGCGGGACGATTGGCGCCACGATGGGCTCGGGCTTGCAGGTGCATGTCCCCAAACCGCCTGCAGTGGATGAACGGCCGCTGGCGCATTGCAAGCCGTTCCTGGGCCGCCCGGACGAAATGCTGTGCAGCGATGTAGCTGATTTCAACGCCTGCAAGCGCCAGGTGGACAGCGGCAAGCTCAAGACCTGCCGCCAGACCGGGCAGCCGCAGGTCTACAACCGTGGCGGTCTGCGCTAGTTCTTTCAACCCTCTACAAGGCTGTACCGATGAAATCGATTCTCCATACCATTGCCACTACTGCTACCTTGGCTGCAAGTTTGGCCGTGCCCACGGCCCAGGCGCAGAACCTGAAGCCAGGCCAATACGAATACTCTACGGTTACTGAAGTGTTTGGCATGAAGATCCCCGTCAACTTCAAACAATGCGTGACACAAAAGGATGTGGACACCAACAGTGCCTACGCCAACCAGCAGGGTTCAGAGGGCTGCACGCCGCCAGAGGTCAAACGCAAGGGCAGCAACATCACCATCCAGTACACATGCAGCAAGCCCAGGATGCGCGGAGAAGGCACGGGCACAGTGACTGAAGACACTTTCACCATGGACATGCGGGTGACACAGTTTGATGACAGCAGCGACATGAAGGGCCGCGTAGTGCAAACCTCGCTCAGCGCAAACCGGCTGGGCGACTGCAGCAAGTAGAACCTAGGCGGTGCTCTCGATCAGGCTCTCCAGCCAGGCCTTGGCTTTCACCCAGTCACGGTCCACGGTACGGGTGGAGACACCCAGCAGCTTTGCAATATCGGCCACGGTCAGGCCGGCAAAATAACGCAGCTCCACCAGCTCGTACAGGCCCAGGTCCAGCGCGCGCAACTGCTCCAAGGCGGAGTCCAACAGAAACCAGTTGTCGCGCCCATCCACTGCAATGGACTCGGCCTGCGACAGCGTGACCTGCACCAGGTCTCCGCCACGTTTCTCCGCCTGGTTGGCGCGCAGGTGGTCCAGCACCACGGAGCGCAGCACCTTGCCCACATAGGCAAAGAACTGGGCCCGGGATTCACCGGCCATGCCTGTACGCTCCACCATGCGCAGAAAACCTTCATGCACCAGCCCGGTGGTGTTGAGGCTGGTGACGCCGCCCACCGCATACAGGCGCGAATGGGCCAGGCGTTTGATTTCAGGGTACAGCAATGCATACAAACGTGCGGCAGCGCTCTGGTCCCCTGCGCGTATGGCGTGCAGCAGTGGCGTAATCTCGTCGACAGGTTCCGTTTGCATCAAAACTGGTGTCCTCGTTGTGGAGCGCGCAGGCGCTTTCGCACTGCTGCGCGGCAGTTTAAGCCACAACGAATCGCCCAACGGTACGGGCGCTTGTAAGCAGGCGTTACAACTGGCGGTCTTCAGCCTTGAAAGTCCCGCCAGTGATGGTCATCTTGGCCTTGGTTTTCACCTCCACCAGCTCAAAGCTGAATGTGCCTTCAATCACCTTGCCTTTGACGGACGTTATTTCCAACTGGTTCTTGCCATCCACCATGCGGTACTCCGCATCCGGGTCGCCAAAAGGCTTCCTGCTGACACCCTTGGTGAAGCTGACCTCGCAGCTGCGGCTGCCTGAGGTGGCGAATGTGAACTTGACCGGTTTGCCGTCATAGTCGCTGCAGTTGATGGACAGCTTGTCCACCGGCGTCTTGGGTGGCGGATAGGCCGAAGCACCCTTGGTGCTGGCCATCAGGTTGAGCACGCCTTTTCTGGGCACCAGGTACAAGATGCCGCTGTCATCGCTTTCGAACGGCTTGCCGTCCACCGTGGCACTCAGGCGCTGGGGCGTGTCTGCCAGCGCAGCCCATGGCAGGGCCAGGCCGATGGCAGCCAGCAGGGCCGTGGCAGCGCAGCGGTTGAAGGGTGATGGTGTAAACATGGTGCTCCTTATGGGTGGATAGTTGGGAACCGGTGTGACAGGCAGGCCTGCACTGATCCCTAAGACGCACTGCATGCGCAGAACACGCCATTGCAAACCAAAGTTCCGGACCCGATGCTGCTGTGTCGCATTTCGTGCACGGTTTGCGTCTGATGCAGGTAAGGCCCCGGACAGATTGCGTTAGCCTAGGGCACCACTGCACACCTACACCATGCGCGTACATCCCACCGATTTGAAGCGACGATTCGCGTTGTTTGACGAAGTTGCCGATCTGCCGCCCGCTGAGCGTGTGGCATGGATGTCGGCACTGCAAGCCCGTGAACCAGAACATGCAGCCGCCCTGCAGGCCATGCTTGACGAGCTGGACCAGTCGGCAGCCCACCCTGAACAGGCCGCCAGCCTGGTCGGCGTCAGCGCCCGTGCATTCGAGGCGCAGGTGGATGCGGCCGCAGCCCCGGATGCGGGCCCCAGCGTGGACAGCGGCGATGTGGTCGGCCCCTGGCAGCTGGAGCGCAAGATAGGCGAGGGTGGCATGGGCGCCGTGTGGCTGGCGGCCCGGCGTGACGGGCATTTTGAAGGCCAGGCCGCCATCAAATTCCTGCGCACCGGCCTGGGCAAGACCGACCTGGTGGACCGCTTCCTGCGCGAGCGCCGCCTGCTCGCGCGCCTCACCCACCCCGGCATTGCGCGCCTGCTGGACGCCGGTGCCCACCAGGGCGAGCCCTACCTGGTGATGGAATACATCGACGGCCAACCCATCAACCAATGGGCATGCGCCCACGCGCCCCGGGTGGCGGACCGGGTTGCGTTGTTGCTCAAGGTATGCCGCGCCACGGAATACGCGCACAGCCAGTTGGTGGTGCACCGCGACATCAAACCGTCCAACGTGGTGGTGGGCACATCGGGTGAACCATCACTGCTGGATTTCGGCATTGCCAAGCTCATCGACGACGCGGATGCGCAGGGCCTGTCCACCGCCCTTACGCACCTGACCGGGCGGGGTTTTACGCTAGGCTATTGCGCGCCGGAGCAGATCACCGGCGAGCCTGCAGGCGTGGCAGCCGACGTGTTTTCTCTGGGCGTCGTGCTGTATGAATTGCTGTCCGGTGTGCTGCCGTTTGCGGGTGAAGGCCGCGCGGCGCTGGAGCACGCCATTGTGCACACCACGGCACCAACGCTGGGCAAAGCGTTGGCCACGCCCAACCCGGCACAGCCCGTCGATGCAACATTGGCGCGGGGCGATCTGGAAGCCATTGCGGCAAAGGCCTTGCGCAAGAAACCCGCCGACCGATACCCATCAGTCGGCGCGCTCGCCGCCGATCTGGAGCGGTGGTTGCAGCACCTGCCCGTGCACGCCCGCAGGGGCAACTGGCGCTACACATCGGGCCTGTGGCTGCGGCGCAACCGCGCGGTAGCCGCTGTAACGGCGGTGGCCTTTGTAGCTGTAGGTGCTGGCCTGGTCGCTGCACTGTCGCAGGCACAGCGGGCCAACCAGGCCGCACAGTTCGCCGAACAGCAGCGCCTGTCTGCACAGGATGCACGCACCCGTGCCGAACAGGCCACAGCACAAACTGCGCAGGCGCTGGCTCGCAGCGAAGAAGCCAAGGCCGCAGAAACGCGCGCGCGGGTGGATGCGGTAGGCAGTGCTGCATTGGCTGAAAACTCTGGGAAGCTTGCGGTACAGGAAGCGACCAAGGCCAAAGCGGTGAGCCAGTTCCTGGTCACGTTGTTTGAATCAGCGGACCCCGAGCGCACCCGTGGCGAAAAACTGCTGGTCAGGGACGTATTGGACGCCGGGGCAAGCAAGCTCAGCCGCGAGTTTGCGAATGACCCCGCCACGCTGGGTGAGCTCCAAGGCGTATTGGGGCGAACCTATGGATCCTTGTCGCAACCCCAGCGCGCGATTGACCTGCTGACCCAGAGCGCTGCCGCCAGCGCAAAACACAAGGGCATGCAATCCCTGGAGTATGCGCGCCTGGCGCTCGCATTGGCCAACGCCGAAATGGATGCCGAAAAGTACCCTGAGTCAGAGAAACACTTCCGTGAGGCGCTGCCAGCCATCAGCCGTGCTGACGGAGCGACATCCGATACGGTCGTCCTCGCGCGCTGCCACCTCGCCTACGCAATGCAGAAGCAGGGAAAATTTGCAGAAGCAGAAGCCATCATGATGCCCTTGCGTGCCGAAGTGATCGCGGCAAGTGGTACCACGGGGTGGATGTATGTCGAGGTGGAAAACAGCAGGGCCGTGGCTGCCGGCGCGCAGGGCAATTTCGCCAAGGAACTGGAAATACTGCTGGGCATCGAACACCTTCTGGCCCAGCCCCCACCCGGAAAAATGACGGACGCCCTGACCATCCGCGGTAATGTGGCGGTCAGTCTGGCCCGTGCCGGAAAATTTGACCAGGCGATGCCCCGGCTGCAAAAGGTGGGCGCAGACCAGGCCACCCATCTGGGCCCAGACGCTGAGCGCACCTTGCAAACCCGCTACTTTCTGGGGGAAATTTCCCGCCAAAGCGGCCAATACCAAGCGTGCGCCAACCAGTACGAGCTGCTGGCGCAAGCGCGCCAGCGCACCAGTGGCAACCAGCATGTGCAAACGGCCGACGCCATGGCCCGGGCAGCGCTGTGTTACCAGTTTGCGGGCGAACCTGCACAAGCGGCAGCCTGGTTAGAGAAGGCCAAACAGGGTCTGCCGGCCAGCGACACACCGCCCCAGCGCACCGTACTGCGCACACTGGGAATATTGGCGCTGCTGGAGTTGGATACACAAGGCCAAGCGCAACAGGCATTGGCGCGCAGCCAGGCGCTGGTCGACGCACTGAAGCTGCCCGCCGAGACACCGGAGGCATTCGTCTTGGCGGCTTCTGTCGCCAATGCGGACCTGCAGGCCGGCAATCTGCCACAGGCCCTCCAACGCATGGAGGCCCTGAGCACATCACCCTTGTACACCCGGCTCTACATGCCACGCGCGCTGCACGCCTACCTGCTGGCGCTGGCCGGACAAACAGAGCGTGCACGCACGCTGGTAGACCAAGCCCGCAGCACACTGGCCATGCGGTACCCCGGTGGTCACCCGGCCAGTGCCACGCTCGACTATGTGCAGGCTTTGGCTACGCCACAGGCAGACACCGGTCTGGCACTGGCCCAGCTCACACGTGCCGCGGGTCGTACCCCGCGCCTGCCGCTTTCGCCAGGGTGGTTGGGGTTTTAGTTTGCTATGCTATTTGTAGCGAAGTGTTTTTATTTCACGGGGGCTAGAGGCCGATTTTCCATATAACGCTCCCGCACCGAGCCGCACCAAGCCGGACCGTGCGTCAGCGGCTATTCAGAATCTTCTGAAACTTGTCCTGCCGAAAATCCTGCGGCTTGTCGTCCAGTGTGTTCAGGCGCATGCGCAACTGGTACTCGCCTTCAATCGGTTTGTCGTTGAGCTGCTGGGGCTCAAAGGTCCACTCCTCCAGCGAGGCTTTTGCAAAACGGCGCACGCTTTCGGGTATGCCGGGCAGTGCCGTCACTTCGACGGCCGTGCACCGGCCTGCCGTACCCACTTTGCACAGGGCCTGGACCTCGCCTTCCCACCCGCCACTGCGGGACACATCCTTGGGAAAACCGACGTAGTAGCGGTATGTCGGTATGGGGCCCATGGACAGGCCCACAATCTTCACCGAACCGCCTTCGCCTGCCGGTGTCACCTGAAAGTTCAGCCGCACGCCGCTGCGCAGTGTCGCGGCCTTGCCATCGTCCTGCGGTGGCTCGATCTTGGCGCGGGACACACGTTCCTTGACGTTGGCCGCAAACTGGGCCGGGTACTGGGCTTCATCCACCAGCGCGTATTCCGCCACACGGCCGTCGGTGTTGAACAGCACACGTGCCCACACCTCCACGGTGTAGGGCTGTGCGGGTGCCTCGGCGTAGGTTGCAGATGTGGCTAAGGCCAGCAGGCATGCGGCAGTTCGGACAAAGCGTGAGGTCACAAAACGGGGAATGAAATTCATAAGGTGAGAGCAAGTTACAAGGGTGCAACGATTTTGCATGCAGGGGCGCATCAGCACGCTGATCTGCACGCTTTGTGTCAATAATCCAGCGGTCGCAATATACCTCTCGCCCATGACCAGCCTTCCCAACGCGCCCACCCCCGCCAGCACCCAGGCTGCCCCCGCCCGCCTGCCCGCGCTGGATGCGCTGCGCGGTTTTGACATGTTCTGGCTAATTGGGGGCGAACTGCTGCCGGCTGCGTTGTTCACATGGACCGGCTGGTCCGTGTGGCTATTGCTGGCGCAGCAGTTTGAACACAGCCCCTGGCACGGCTTCACGTTTTACGACCTGATTTTTCCGCTGTTTATTTTTATCTCTGGCGTCAGCCTGGGTCTGCAAGGCCATTCGCTTTCCGGGTTGCCCCCGGCCCAACGCAAGCCGCAGTACGTGCGGGCCGTGCGCCGCTTGTTCCTGTTGCTGCTGCTGGGTGTGGTCTACAACCATGGCTGGGGCACAGGCATGCCGGCCGACCCTGCAGGCGTGCGCTACGCCAGCGTGCTGGGCCGCATCGGCATCGCGTGGTTTGTGGTGGCCATGCTGCTGTGGCACCTGCGCACACGGACCGTGGTGGTGCTGACCGTGGCCGTGCTGGTGGTGTATTCGCTGGTGCAGCTGCAGTGGCCTTTGACTGAGGCCGGCTCGCTCAACGCCCTGTTGGACCAGGCTTTGCTGCCCGGCATCACCTACCGCAATGCGCCGTTTGACCCCGAAGGGATCTACTCGCAGGTGGGCGCCATTGGCAACTGTATGGCGGGTGCCTTTGCCGGCATCTTGTGGCGCACACAGGCCTCTGCACCGCGGCGCCGCCTGCTGGTCCTGGCCGGCATGGGTGGCGGCTTGGTGCTGCTGGCCTGCCTGCTACACCCGTACTACCCACTGAACAAATCGCTGTGGACAGGGTCGTTCACACTGCTGACCAGCGGCCTCAGCGTGCTGCTGTTGCTGGTTTTTGACCTGCTGCTGGGCCAGCGCCCGGCGCGCCTGTCCAAGCCCCTGTACTGGATTGGCCAGAACGCCATCCTGGTCTACCTGGGCACCAGCCTGGTGATGTGGAGCTTCAGCGTGAAGAGCCTGTTTGGCGGCTGGATCGCGGCCAGCCCAGTGGGCATGCAACCGCTGCTGCAGGCCCTGGGCCTGTTGCTGCTGCAACTGCTGGCGCTTCGCTGGCTGTACCAGCGCAAGCTGTTCTTGCGGCTGTAAACCCCCAGCGGGCTGCACGGGCAATCCCGCTAATATGCAGCCATGCAAACCCTACAGCCCCTGCGACCTCTACTAGCGACCAGCCTTGTATTGCTGCTGGCGGCCTGCGCCAATCTTGGCCCGGCTGGCAGCCCTGCCCCAGACAAGACCGTTGCCATCACCATCCTGCACACCAACGATCACCACGGCCGTTTCTGGAAGAACAACGATGGCGAATACGGCATGGCGGCCCGCAAGACCGTAGTTGATGGCATACGCGCCGAAGTCTCCGCGGCCGGTGGCTACAGCCTGCTGCTGGACGGTGGCGACGTCAACACCGGTGTGCCCGAGTCCGACCTGCAGGAGGCCGTGCCGGATTTCAAGGGTATGAACCTGCTGGGTTATGACGCCATGGCCGTGGGCAACCACGAGTTCGACAAGCCGCCGGCCGTGCTGGCCATGCAGCGCAAGCTGGCGAAATTCCCCATGCTGTCGGCCAATATTTACCAACGCGGCGAACGCATGTTTGCGCCCTACCAGATGTTCACGCTGGGCGGTGTGCGCGTGGCGGTGATGGGCCTCACCACCGAAGACACCCAAAAACTGGGCAACCCCGCCAATATGCAGGACGTGGAGTTTCGCAGCCCCATCCAGGAGGCGGCCAAGCTGGTGCCAGAACTGCGCGCCAAGGCCGATGTGGTGATTGCCGCCACCCACATGGGCCACTACGAGAACGGCCGCCACGGCATACAGGCCCCCGGTGATGTGGAGATGGCGCGGGCCGTCAAAGGCATTGACCTGGTGGTGGGCGGCCACACCCAAAACCCGGCCTGCATGCGCGCCGAAAACGTGCTCCACACCGACTACGTGCCGGGCACGCCCTGCCAGCCCGACCGGCAAAACGGCGCCTGGATCGTGCAGGCCCACGAGTGGGGTAAGTATGTGGGCCGCGCCGATTTCCAGTACCGCAATGGCAGCTTCACGCTGGTCAAATATTCGCTGATCCCCATCAACCTGAAAAAGCCGGTGACCGATGCCAATGGCACCACCCGCCTGGTGCACCACACCACCCCTATCGCCGAGAACCCTGAGATGCTGGCCCTGCTGCAGCCCTACCAGCAATTCGGCCAAGCGAAGCTGCTGGTGCCGGTGGGCAGCATCGATGCCAAGCTGGAAGGCGACCGATCCGTGGTGCGCAAGGCGCCCACCAATCTGGGCATGCTGATAGGCCAGGCCAATATGGACAAAACCCGCTCCGACTTTGCCGTGGTCAACTCCGGCGGCATACGCGACTCCCTGCAGCCAGGCACCGTCACCTACAAAGACGTTCTCAAGGTGCAACCCTTTGGCAATACGCTGGCCACACTCCGCTTGACGGGTGCCGAGGTGCTGGACTATTTGAATGCAGCGGCCCGCATGAGCCCAGGCGCCGGTGGCTTTCCACACATCTCGGGGGTGGACCTGGTCATCACCGGTACAAAAGTAAGCCAGGCCCGCATCCAGGGCGCGCCCATAGATATGAACAAGACCTACCAGATGGTCATCAACAATTTCATGGCGGTGGGTGGTGACGGTTATCCCGTCATGACCGCCCACTCCACTTATGTGGACACCGGTTTTGTGGACGCCGACGTGCTGCGCAGCTTCATCACCGCTAACACCCCCTTGCAGACGGCCCGTTTTGCACCTGGCAACCGCGTCACCTACACCACGGCTCCACAGTGAACAACAACCCCCAGGACCCCGGGCGCATGACCACCCCCTCCCGCCGCAAAAAGTTCCGCGTCGTCAGCCGGTCCGCACAACGCACGGACGCCGCGCTGCGGGCCGAGCAGGGCCTGATCGTGGATGGCTACGCACCATCCCAGATGATCGAGGACCTGCGCAAATACCAGGCCGAACTGGAGGTGCAGAACAAGGCCCTGCGCTACAGCCAGCAGGAGGCCGAGGGCGCGTCGGAGCGTTTTGCCACCCTGTTCTCCAACGTGCCGCTGGCACTGATGGTGGTGGACGAAGAAGGCCTGGTGATGGCCAGCAATGCGATGGCGCTGCGCCTTTTCCAGCCGGTGGAGAGCGACCCGCCGCTGCATTTTTTGCTGCCCTTTGTGGGGCCCGAACATACCGACGCCGTGGCCGTGGCTTTTTTGCATGCCAAGGCCAACAGCACCAGCGAGGTCAGCGAGGTTGTCTTTCTGGCCGGGTCGCAGGGCACCTTTACCGGTGACCTGCACATGGCCCGCATCGAGAACCCGCAGGGTGATCTGGCGCACTTCATCTGCGCCATCATCGACCAGGGCCCACTGCTGGCCCAGCGCCATGCGTTGCAAAAAAGCGCGGCTGTATTGCAGCAGCGTAACGAGGACTTGTTGCTCAGCGAGAACCGCATGGCGGCCATCATCAACTCGTCGTTGGACGCCATTTTGTGCATCGACGAAGAGCGGCGCATCACCGTATTCAACCCGGCCGCTACGGCCCTCTTCCAGTGCCCGGCCGACCAGGCGTTGGGCAGCAAGCTGGGCCGGTTTTTGCCACAGGTGGAGGCGACATTGGCCGGCGGCGGAGTGTCCACGCAAGCCACACTGGGAGAATTTGCGGCTACCACGCTGTTGGGCGGTGAAATTTTTGTAGAGATCAGTGTCTCGCTGGAACGGAGACTGATGCCCCGCAAGCCATCCGACCGGCCAGTTTCCGAATTGATTGCGCGCCGCGGCATGCAAGGCACCCATGGCGAAGTGACCACCATTTTTGCGCGCGACCTGACCGCAGCCAAGCTGGCCGAAGCCCGCCGCGTCACGCTGGAAACCCAACTGCGCGAATCGCAAAAAATGCAGGCCATGGGCACCATGGCCGGTGGCATTGCACACGATTTCAACAACATCCTCAGCGCCATCCTGGGCAATGTTGATTTGGCCAAGCAAGACACCGCGACCAACTCACCGGCCCTGACCAGTCTGCAAGAGATCGAAAAAGCGGGCCGGCGCGCACGTGACCTGGTGCGCCAGATTCTGACCTTCAGCCGCAACGAGGTGCCCAAGCGCCTGCCCATCGCGATGGACGATGTGGTGCGTGAGGCCGCCCGCCTGGTACGGGTGGCACTGCCGCCGCTGGTGAACCTGCAGGTGCTGATGGCACCGCAGACCGCGGCCGTGCTGGCCGACACCACACAGGTGGAGCAGGCCCTGCTCAACCTGTGCACCAACGCCCTGTTGGCCATCGGCAGCAAGAAGGGGTCGCTGACCATAGAGCTGGCCAGCGCCAGGCTCGCGCAGCCCCTGAGCGGGCGCCTGGGGCTTGCGCCTGGCAACTATGTGACCGTGGCCGTGCGCGACACGGGCAACGGCATGACACCCGAGACCCTGGCGCGGATATTTGAGCCCTTCTTCACCACCCGCGAGGTGGGCCAGGGCACGGGCCTGGGCTTGTCGGTGGTACACGGCATCATGCAGGCGCACCAGGGCGCCATCGATGTGCAAAGTGTGCCGGGTGAAGGCAGCGTGTTTACGCTGTACTTTCCACCCACACAAGAGGTCGCCGTGCCACCACCTGCAGAGGAAGTGGCGCCACCCGAGCCCATCGTCGGCAAGGGCCGCCATGTCATGTATGTGGACGACGACCAGGCTTTGGTGTTTTTGATTGCCCGCGTGCTCAAACGCAAGGGTTTTACCGTCACCACCTTCACCGACCCGCAGGAAGCCCAGGTCGCCCTGCGCGCAGACGCCCATGCCTTCGACATCCTGGTGACCGACTACAACATGCCGGGCTACAGCGGCATAGACCTGCTGCGTGAAGCCAAGCTGATTCGCCCCGATCTGCCGGTGGCCCTGGCATCGGGGTATGTGACCCCCGAGCTGGAGCAAAGCGCCATCCGCGAAGGGGCCAGTGCACTCATCTACAAGCCCAACGACGTCAGCGAGTTTTGCGAAACCGTGCAGCGCCTGATAGCGGGTGGCGATGCCCACTGAACCGGGCCTGCCCGCGGAGCCGGATATCTGTGTGGTGCATGCCGACACGGCCATCATCGTGCTGGACAAACCCTCTGGGCTGCTGTCGGTGCCCGGCCGTGGTGCCGACAAACAAGACTGTCTGAGCGCCCGGGTGCAGGCCCAGTATGCCGATGCATTGGTGGTGCACCGGCTGGACATGTCCACCTCCGGCCTGATCGTCATGGCGCGTGGCGCGGCCGTGCAGCGTGCCCTGAGCGAGGCCTTTGCCAACCGCGCGGTGACCAAGCGGTATGAGGCCATCGTCCACGGTGAAGTCGAAGCCACAGGCAATGACTGGCGCGTCATTGACCTGCCGATTGCTGTGGACTGGCCGAATCGCCCCTTGCGTGTCATCAACCACGAGACTGGCAAGCCCAGTGTCACACGCCTGCAACATGTGCAGTTCGATGCCGATCGCAACACCAGCCATGTGTTGCTGGAGCCGCTGACCGGCCGCACCCACCAGCTGCGGCTGCACCTGCAGGCCATAGGCCACCCGATCCTGGGTGACGCGCTGTATGCGCCGCCCGCGGTCATGGCCATGGCGCCGCGTCTGCTGTTACACGCCTGCGCGTTGGGCTTTAACCACCCTGTGAGCGGTGTTGCCATGCAATTCGACAGGCCCATGCCGGTCAGCGCCTAAAATGTAACGGTGACCCCCATACAAAACGCCGACCTCCACTGCCATTCCACGGTATCGGACGGCACCCTCACCCCCGAAGCCGTGGCCGAACGCGCCCGTGCCAACGGCGTGGAACTGTGGGCGCTGACCGACCACGACGAGGTTGGTGGCCAGGCCCGGGCCCTGGCTGCGGCCAAGGCCTGTGGTATGCGGTATCTGACGGGCACCGAGATTTCCATCACCTTCATTGGCAAAACGGTTCACATCGTCGGGCTAGGCTTTGACGCCACCAACACCGACCTGGTTGAGGGTCTGCGCCGCACCCGGGGCGGCCGCGATGTGCGTGCTATGGAAATGGCCGATGGCCTGGCCAAGGTCGGTATCAAAGGCGCTTACGAGGGGGCGCTCAAATTTGTGGGCAACCCAGAGCTGATCTCCCGCACCCATTTCGCACGGTTTTTGATCGAATCCGGCGTGTGCCGCGACACCAACGAGGTGTTCCGCAAGTTCCTGATCGAAGGCAAACCCGGTTTTGTGCCGCACCGCTGGGCATCGCTCAAAGACGCCGTGACCTGGATCACTGGCGCGGGTGGCATGGCCATCATCGCCCACCCGGCGCGGTACAAGTTCACGCCCAATGAAGAGTTTGCGCTGTTCACCGAGTTCAAGAGCCTGGGCGGCCAGGGCGTTGAAGTAGTGACCGGCAGCCATTCGGTAGCCGAATACAGCGTCTATGCCGACACCGCCCGCGAATTCGGTCTGGCCGCATCCCGCGGCAGCGATTTCCACAGCCCGGACGAAAGCCATACCGAACTCGGCACCCTGCCCTTCTTGCCAGCCAACCTGACCCCGGTGTGGGACTTGTTGTCGTCTCGCATCCAATAAAGCGGTTCTGGTATGGCGCAGTTCTTTGAAGTCCACCCGGACAACCCCCAAGCGCGGCTTTTGAAGCAAGCTGTGGCCCTGCTCGAAAAGGGCGGCATCCTGGCCGTGCCCACCGACTCCAGCTACGCCCTGGTCTGCCACCTGGACGACAAAGGTGCAGTGGACAACCTGCGCCGCATCCGCGGGGTGGATGACAAACACCACCTGACCCTGCTGTGCCGCGACCTGAGCGAACTGGCCAGTTATGCACGGGTAGACAACGCCCAGTACCGCCTGCTCAAGTCCGCAACACCCGGCCCGTACACCTTCATACTGGAAGCCAGCAAGGAAGTACCGCGCCGCGTGAGCCACCCCTCACGCAAGACCATTGGCCTGCGCGTGCCGGAGCACACAGTGCTACAAGAGCTGCTAGCCCTCTACGGTTCTGCGTTGTTAGCTACTACTTTGATAGCGCCTGGCGAGGCCCAACCGATGAACGACGCCCACGAGATCCGCGAGCGTTTCGAGAAAGTGATCTCCGGCGTCATAGACGCGGGTGCCTGCCCATTGGAGCCCACCACCGTGGTGGACCTGACCGATACCGAACCCCAACTGATACGCCAGGGCCGTGGCGATCTGGCCCGCCTGGGCCTATAGGCAACACAACGCGTAACAGAACGATCACATGGACTTTGGCAATCTGATCCAGCAAGCCGCACTGCTGGCAATCCCCCTGATTCTGGCAATCACGCTATCCGAGGCCGCACGCGGCCACATGGCGTACTGGCAGGGCGACAAGACCGGCTGGAGCCAGGGGCGACACACCTGGAATCCGGCCAACCACATCGCACCCATCGAAACCATCGTCATTCCCATGGCGTTGTTCTTCCTGACGAGTGGCGCCTTCATCTTCGGCAGCGCCAAACCCGTACCTATTGACTACCGCAACTTACGCGGCCACAAGCAGGGTGCCATCTGGGTGGAAATGGCCAGCCCCATAGCGCTATTTGTGATGGCATTGCTGTGGTACATCGCCTTGGCCATGCTGACCGCCTTTGGGGTGCAGGAAGTCTTCTTCATTCAATCCTGCAAGGCAGGCGTCATGGTGTGTTTGAGCCTGTTTGCATTTCAGCTGCTGCCCGTTCCGCCTTTGGCGGGAGGCCGCATCCTGCTCTTCGCGCTGCCGCCGAAATATGGAATGCAATTGGCGAGGATTGAACCTTGGAGCATGTGGATCATTCTGGCGCTGGCTTTCTTTCAAATTCTGGGACCAATATGGATGACACCCATCCGCAACCTGGCCCTGGCGGTGCTGCAATTGCTGACCACACCTCTGATCTACCTGTTCAACTGATAGTGTCTATGTCCCTACCGACCACCCGTTTCCTCACCGGCATCACCACCTCCGGCACACCCCACCTGGGTAACTACGTCGGCTCCATCCGCCCATCGGTGCGGGCCAGCCTCACAGCCGGTGTGGAGAGTTTCTACTTTCTGGCCGACTACCACGCCCTCATCAAGATAGACGAACCAGCCCGCATCCAGCGCTCCACACTGGAGATTGCGGCCAGTTGGCTGGCCGCGGGCCTGGACCCTGAGCGTGTCACGTTTTACCGCCAATCTGACATTCCCGAAATCCCCGAGCTGGCCTGGTTTTTGACCTGTGTCACGGGCAAGGGTGTGCTCAACCGCGCACACGCTTACAAAGCGTCGGTGGACAAGAACACGGCCGCCGGCCAGGACCCCGATGCGGATGTGACCGCGGGCCTGTTCATGTACCCCGTGCTGATGGGCGCTGACATTCTGATGTTCAACGCACACAAGGTGCCGGTGGGGCGCGACCAGATCCAGCACATCGAGATGGCGCGTGACATGGCCAACAGCTTCAACCACCGCTACGGCGAGCACTTTGTGCCGCCGCAGGCCGAGATTGAAGAGTCGGTAGCCACCTTGCCCGGTCTGGATGGCCGCAAGATGAGCAAGAGTTATGACAACACCATTCCGCTGTTTGCAACACGGGACCAGTTGAAGAAGCTGATTGCTGGCATCGTGACCGACTCACGCGCGCCGGGTGAAGCCAAAGACACCGAAGGTTCGGCCCTGTTCCAGATTTACCAGGCGTTCGCCAGCGAAGAAGAAACCCAGACCCTGCGAAAGGCCTACGCCGATGGTATTGCCTGGGGCGATGCCAAACAGATACTGCTGGAACGTATCGACCGCGAGATCGCGCCCATGCGCGAGACCTACCAGGACCTGATGAACCACCCGGCCAAGATCGAAGCGATTCTGCTGGCCGGTGCCGCCAAGGCCCGCAAACAGGCAACCCCCTTCATGGCCAGCTTGCGCCACGCCGTGGGCCTGCGCAAGCTGGGCGACCAGGCACAAGCCACAACCGCGAAAGTGGCCAAGGCCGCATTGCCCAGCTTCAAACAATACCGCGAGGCCGATGGCCAGTTCCGCTTCAAATTTGTGGATGCCCAAGGGCGTCTGCTGTTGCAGAGCCTGGGCTTTGCGTCACCCAAGGATGCGGGCCAGGCGATTGCGCAGTTGCAACGGGATGGTGCCGCAGCCCTGACAACACTGGCGGCCCAATTGGAGCCCTTGGCTGTTGACGCTACGGTAGTGGGCGCGGCGCTGGAACTGCTGGCTGTTGGAACTTAAAGAGGCCTGGCGCGCTCACAGGCACGCTGCATTTGTTTTGCCGCGTTGCCCATCAACATCCCATTATTTCTACAACCGAAAATGACACCACGCGCACTCTTGCTCCCTATCCTCCTCTCACTGACCACCTATGGTGCGCAGGCTTCCGCAGCCGTGGAGAGTGAAACCCTGGCATCCGGCGTTGTGATTACACACACCATAGTAGGCACCGGCCCCATGCCCACTGCGGCAGACCGCGTGAAAGTGCACTACCGGGGTACCTTGCTGGATGGGACGGAATTCGACAGCTCTTACAAGCGCAACGAGCCCGCGGTGTTTCCGCTGGGTATGGTGATCCGCTGCTGGACGCAGGGGTTGCAAAAAATCAAGGTTGGCGGCAAAGCCAAGCTGACCTGCCCCGCCGCTACCGCCTATGGCGAGCGGGGTGCAGGCGCTTTGGTGCCGCCCAATTCAACGCTGAACTTCGATGTCGAATTGCTCGCCATCGAAAGGTAAAAGCTGGGCCTGCTCGGCTCAGCGCTTCATGGCTTGACCCGAGCCCACCGCCGCCGCCCAGGAAAACACGCTGTTGGCGCAGACGCTGAATGCCTGGCTCTGGTTTTGCGAGCGGCCACCCGCGCAGTCTTTACCGTACTGCGTGATGACATAGTGGGTGCAGGTCACCTGCTTACCCGGGCCCAGATTGGCGGAGGCGCGCAGCGCACGGACCGTGCCCTGGGCTTCCAATTTGGCTAGGCGATTGCGGGTGGAAATTTCGGGTGCGCTGACGTAATGCGCAACATCCTTGATCGGGATGGGCTCGCTCAGTGTTGCGAGGTGGCGCAGAATGTCCAATGACTCGGGCCACTGCTCGACAGGAATATTTCGGTTGGAGTGCTTGGTCATACAGCCGCCTTTAGTTTGAGTTAACAAATAAAGGGCGACGCAACATCGAAAATTTTGACCACTTTCGATGGCAACCCCGCTGGCAAACGACTCAAAAGTCATGTAGCCCGGAGCTTTGCGTCCTTGACTTTCGTCAAGTTTGCCCTTGCCAGATTTGCTCTTTCGAGCCGCCTCGCTGGCTGCGAGAGGCAGTACCCCTAATGGAAAGCACTACCGCTAACTTGAATATTACTTGCACCTCGGGATATTTGCAAGCAGATGTTACAACTCGGTACCAAAAGCCTGGAGATGGCACTTCGGCGTACACCGACCGGTAAAATTTACCCACCAAACCAGCCGTGAGCTGGTATTTTTTTGTGGGGAGGAAAAACAAATGGTTTTACAAAACGTACGCCGCTGGGCAACTGGAGCCGCCTTGTGTGCGGCGCTGGGTTTACCCATGGGCGCCTGGGCGCAAGAGCTGGTCGACGTGGTCAAGGCGGCCGCAGCGGCCAAAGATCCGTCGGAAAAGGCCTTCTACCAGGATCTGGCCGACATGCACCGCAAATTGGCCGGCGCCAGCGGTCTTACCCTGCGCCTATTCGTTTCGGACGAGGAAGACGTCAATGCCTACGCCACCGAGCAAAAAGGTGAACGCTGGGTGGTGTTGAACTGGGGCTTGCTGGAAGCCTTGCAGCACGACCGCGACGCCATTGCCGCCGTGCTGGCGCACGAATACGCCCACCACGGCAAGGAACACATCAGCAAAACCAAGTCCACCGAAGGTGTACTCGGCGTCCTGGGTGCCATTGCCGGCGCAGCCATCAACTACAAGTTGGGCACTTCACAACTGGGCCATACCGTAGGACGCACCGGCGCCAAGGTCTTGTCCAGCTCCTTCTCCCGCGACCAGGAACGCGAGGCCGACACCCAGGGCCTTGAGTGGGCCATCGCCGCCGGTTACAACCCCATGGGTGCCGTACGGCTGCAGAAGAAGCTGCTGGAACTGGCGGGTAATGACGACAGCTTCTCGCTGTTCCGCACCCACCCGCCCTCCAAAGACCGCGCCGCCGAGCTGGAGGCCCTGATCGCCAAAAACGATCTGGCCAAACCCCTGCTGGGCCAGCCCCTGGTCGCGCTGAACCTGCCGCAGGACAGTGAAGAAGAGGAGAAAGAAACCACCTCCGCGCCGAATGCCGCCGGTCGTATGGCACTGGCTGCGCCCAGCGCCGCGTCGCTGGTGCCCATACAGGGCTTCAGCCTGGAGCGTTACGCTGCCTACGTGAATGAGTTGGCCGCAGCCCCGGATAACCAACACGCCAAGGTCTACGCCAAATTCAAACTGACCGAAGCCAGCGCCGGCAAGTTGACCGAGGCCTGGGTGAAACGTATGCAGGAAGACAGCGCCCTGGCCGTGCAATACGGCATCGTCTACCTGGAGACAGCCATCGGCCCGTTTGCAAACCATGCCAAGGCCGCAGCCGAAGCCCAGCGCACCGGCAAGGCCGTGGCGGGCGAGGCGCCGATTCCGCAATCGGACTGGATTGAACTGAGCAAGAGCCAAACCGCCGCCTTCACCAACAACAAGGACTACAAAGTGGCGGCTGAAGAGTTTGGCAAGGCCACGCGCGCCAAGGGCTACAGCCCCTACGACTTTCACCTGGCCAGCACCTGGTGGTTCACCCTGGCCCGCCAAAAGGCCAGTGCTGGCGACACCAGCCTGTTGCAAAAGCTGCACGGCAACGGCTGACCCTGCACAAAAGAAAACGGTCTGTGCTATTGATTAGATAGCTACAGACCGTTGTCACTGGAGGAAGAGGAGGGATTCGAACCCTCGGTACCTTGCGGTACGCCTGATTTCGAGTCAGGTACATTCGACCACTCTGCCACTCTTCCTGATTAGTTGCTTCGTTTGGACGAAGCCAAGATTCTATCAGGGTCTGAGGGTCACCATGCCGCCCAAGTAAGGGCGCAGGGCTTCTGGCACCGTGACCGAGCCATCCGCGTTCTGGTAGTTCTCCAGCACGGCCACCAGCGTGCGGCCTACGGCCAGGCCGGAGCCGTTCAGCGTGTGCAGCAGTTCGTTCTTACCCTGGGCATTCTTGTAACGGGCCTGCAGGCGGCGCGACTGGAAGGCTTCGCAGTTGGAGACCGAGCTGATTTCGCGGAAGGTGTTTTGCGCAGGCAGCCAGACTTCCAGGTCATAGGTCTTGGTCGCGCCAAAACCCATGTCGCCGGTGCACAGGCTCATCACGCGGTAGGGCAAGCCCAGCTTTTGCAACACGGCTTCGGCGTGGCCCACCATGGCGTCCAGCGCTTCGTAGCTGGTATCGGGGTGCACGATTTGCACCATCTCCACCTTGTCGAACTGGTGCTGGCGGATCAGGCCACGGGTGTCGCGCCCGGCGCTACCGGCCTCGGAGCGGAAGCAGGGCGTGTGGGCGGTCAACTTGATCGGCAGATCGGCCTCGGCCACGACGGTGTCGCGCACAAAATTGGTCAGCGGCACTTCGCTGGTGGGGATCAGGTACAGCGCGGTATGGTCTGGCTGGGCTTCGCCCTCCTGGCCGCCCTTTTTTGCGGCAAACAAATCGCCTTCGAACTTGGGCAGTTGGCCCGTGCCCTTCAGCGACTCACCATTCACGGCGTAGGGCACATAACACTCGGTGTAGCCGTGCTCTTGGGTCTGCAGGTCCAGCATGAACTGGCTCAAGGCGCGGTGCATGCGGGCAACCGGCCCCTTCATGACCGTGAAGCGTGAGCCCGACAGCTTGACACCCATTTCAAAGTCCAGGCCCAGCGGTGTGCCGATGTCCACGTGGTCTTTGATATCGAAGTCAAAAGCGGCCGGGGTGCCCCAGCGGCGCACTTCCACATTGCCGTGTTCGTCTTCACCCACGGGCACAGATTCGTGTGGCAGGTTGGGAACTGCCAACAGCAGGGTCTGCATCTCGGCCTGGATCACGTCCAAGCGCGTGGCAGAAGTTTCCAGCTCGGTCTTCAAGCCCGCCACCTCGGCCATTACGGCATCGACCTCGGCCGGTGTGCCCTTGGCCTTCAGCATGCCGATTTGTTTGGACAGGGTGTTGCGCTTGCTCTGAAGTTCTTCGGTGCGGATCTGGATGGTCTTGCGCTCCGCTTCCAGCGCCTTGAAGGTATCCACATCCAGGAAGGCCTGGGGGTTCTTGCGGGTTTGCAGGCGGGCGACGACCGAATCCAGGTCTTTGCGCAGCAGGTTGATGTCTAACATGGTTTTACCAATTCTCTTTGAGTCAAATAGGGCTCTAGCCCCCGAATACATTATGCAATACGCTATATAAACTATAGCATTTCGAAGGCGATTCAGGCCTCCATCCGCAAACCCTTGGGCAGCGGAAACTTGGTGGTTTCTTCGATACCGTCCATCTTGCGCACGGACACGGCGCCCAGCGCGCGGATGCGGTCAATCACCTCTCGCACCAGAATCTCCGGGGCCGAGGCGCCGGCGGTCAGGCCCACGCGGCTCTTGCCTTTGAACCAGTCGGTTTGCAACTCGGCAGCGCTGTCGACCATATAACTCTCGACGCCCAGCTTGCGCGCCAGCTCGGCCAGGCGGTTGCTGTTGGACGATGTGGGGCTGCCCACCACAATCACGATGTCCACCTGGGGCGACATGATCTTGATCGCGTCCTGGCGGTTTTGGGTGGCGTAACAAATGTCCTGCTGCTTGGGTGCCCGCACATCGGGAAAACGCGCCTTCACAGCGGCGGCAATCTCAGCAGCGTCGTCCACGCTGAGTGTGGTCTGGGTCACCACGGCCAGCTTGGTGGTCTGCGACGGGTTGATGCGTGCGACGTCGGCCACGTCTTCCACCAGGTGGATGCCACTGTCGAGCTGGCCCATGGTGCCTTCCACCTCGGGGTGGCCCTTGTGGCCGATCATGATGAATTCATAACCCTCTTTGTGCAGCTTGGCCACTTCCACATGCACCTTGCTGACGAGCGGGCAGGTGGCGTCAAAAATCTGGAAGCCGCGGGCTTCGGCCTCCAGCTGGATGGCCCTGGACACACCGTGTGCAGAAAAAACGAGGGTAGCCCCCGGCGGTACGTCATCGAGTGCTTCAATAAAGATAGCACCCTTCTCCTTGAGGTCGTTCACCACATAGGTGTTGTGCACGATCTCGTGGCGTACGTAGATGGGGCGGCCGAATTTTTGCAGCGCGCGCTCCACGATCTCGATGGCGCGATCGACACCGGCGCAAAAGCCGCGGGGCTCGGCGAGCAGGATTTCCGAAGTTGGTGCCGTGTTCATAAGATGCCGATCAACTGCACTTCAAAAACCACCGGCTGTCCGGCCAGCGGGTGGTTGAAGTCAAACTGCACACCCCTGCCCTCGGCCACCTGCAGCACCACGCCGGCAAACTGGCCCTGGCCGTCCGGGGTGGGGAACTGCACCACGTCGCCCGCGGCGTATTGTTCGTTGGGGTCGCCCAGGGATTTGAGCTCCTTGCTGGAGAGCCACTGCTGCATCTCGGGGTTGCGCTCACCAAAGGCAGCGCCGGCGGGCAGCTCAAACGTGCGGCGGGTGCCATCTTCCATGCCGATTAGGCAGGTTTCGACGGCGGGGGACAGTTCTCCGGTGCCCAGCGTCAGCGTGGCGGGGGAGCCGCCAAAGGTATTGATCACGTCGCCTGCCGGGCCGCTCAGGCGGTAATGCAGGGTGAGGAAGGAGCCTGGCTGTACGCAGGTCGCGGTCGTTGTGGTCATAAGGGTCTCTGTGGGTGCTGCCGGGCCGCAGAGCGGGGGCAAGCATTAAACTGCCCTCTATTGTAGAAACCCGGCCAAAGCCCCCGGCCGCGCCCTCCCATACCATGCCCCTGAAAGACCTGCCCCCCGACGCCCGGCCGCGTGAAAAGCTGCTGGCGCGCGGCCCCGGCGCATTGAGCGACGCCGAATTGTTGGCCCTGCTGCTGCGCACCGGCATCCAGGGCAAGGGTGTACTGCAGATGGCGGATGAGCTGCTGCACCTCAAAAAAGATAGCACCCCAGGCAATACTGACGGGGGCTTCGATGGTATTTCGGGTTTACTCCACGCCACGGCGGACGATTTGAAGCGCGTCAAGGGCCTGGGGCCAGCCAAACGGGCTGAACTGGTGGCCGTGCTGGAGCTGGCGCGCCGGGCCATGGCCCAGCAGCTGAAGGAGCGCACGGTGTTTGCCGACCCCGACACCATCAAGCATTATTTAAAGCTGCATTTGGCGGCCAAGGGCCACGAAGTGTTTGCCGTGTTGTTTCTGGATGCGCAGAACCGCCTGCTTGCGATGGAGGAGCTGTTTCGCGGCACCCTCACCCAGACCAGCGTCTATCCGCGCGAGGTGGCCGTGCGCGCCCTGCACCACCAGGCCAGCGCCGTGGTGCTGGCCCACAACCACCCCAGCGGCACCGTGCAACCCTCGCGCGCGGACGAGGCGCTGACACAAACGCTCAAATCCGCGCTGGCCCTGCTGGACATACGCGTGCTGGACCACATCATCGTGGGGCCGGGTCAGGCGCTGTCTATGGCCGAAAAAGGCCTGTTGTGACCGCCACGCCAAAACCCTTCAAGGTGGGGTCACTGGCAGATCTCAAGCAGGTCAAGAAGGAAATCGCTGCCCAGGCCGAACGCGCAGCCCAGGCGGCCGCCCAAAAGGCCCTGGAGGCCAAACGTGCCCGCGAACACCGCAGCCTGTTCCAGGCGGCCGTGGGCCAGGTGCAGCGCCTGCCGGAGCCACGCGTCGCCAACCTCAGGCCCAGCCCTCCACCGCCCACACCCGTGCAACACCTGCTGGACGAAGCGGCGGCCTACACCGAATCCATCAGCGACGAGGTGGACATCACCACCCTGCTAGAGACCGACGAGCGCCTGAGCTTCCGCCGCCCCGGCGTGGGGCCAGATGTGACCTACAAGCTACGCCGTGGCAAATGGAGCATCCAGCGCCAGATCGACCTGCACGGCCTGCGCACCGACGATGCGCGCGAGGCCCTGGGCGCTTTCATCCGCGAGGCGCACAAGCAAGGCATACGCTGCGTGCGGGTGGTCACCGGCAAGGGCCTGGGCTCACCCGGCAAGGCGCCGGTGCTCAAGGACAAGGTGCACCGCTGGTTGGTGCAACGCGCAGAGATCGTGGCCTTTGTGCAGGCACCACCGGCGCAAGGGGGTGCCGGGGCCCTGGTGGTGCTGTTGCAGCCCTTGCGTGCGCTGTAAAGGCCCTGCGTTGCCCCGTACACTGCAGGCCTTTCGTTCCACAGGCAGATAACAGGTAGGTTTATGAAGTTAAAAATGGCGAAAAACTCCCTCTTTGCGGTGCTGCTGCGCTCGCCATGGTGGTACAGCCTGCTGATTGTGGTGGGTTTTGCCATCGCCGCCCGTGCACTGCTGCCAGAGCCCTATGTGGTGGTGGGCATCATGGGCGCTTTCCCCTTTGTGGTGATCGCCGCCATGAGCGCCTGGCGGCAGTGGAAGTTGCCCAATCCCCAGAAGGTATCGGACGCGCTGGCCCGCGCGGCCACCATGTCGTGGGCCGATTTTGCGAGCACGCTGGAGAAAGCCTTTACTGCACAAGGCTACGCCGTCACCCGCATCAACAGCCCCGCGGCCGACCTGCAGTTGACTAAAAACGGCGCTGTAACGTTGGTGAGCTGCAAACGCTGGAAAGCCGCCAGCCATGGTGTGGAAGCCTTGCGTGCGCTGCAGCAGGCGCAGCAGGCCCAGGGCGCACAACACGCCCACTACATCAGCCTGGCCAATGTGACCGACAATGCCCGGCGTTTTGCGCAGGAGCACGGCATGGTGCTGATTGCTTCCAGCGAGCTGGGCGCTCTGATAGTGGAGGTGATGTGATGTCCGACCACCCTATTCGCGCAGAAACGATTCGCCTGGTGGTGCTGGGCCTGCTGGTAGTGGCACTGGGCAGTGCGGTGGCCCTGGTGCTGGCGCCGTTTGTGGTCTCCATGCTGTGGGCTGGCATCTTGGCGTTTGCCACCTGGCCGCTGTATGCACGCCTGCTGCAGTGGACGGGCGGGCGCGATTGGGCCAGCGCCCTGTGCATGACCCTGCTGATGGCCGCCCTGGTGGTCTTGCCCACGTTGTGGCTGCTGTACCTGCTGCGCTCCGATGTCAGCGTGCTGGCCGACTACCTGGCGCACGAGCTGCAAGCCGGGCGCCTGCACCCGCCGGCCTTTGTGGCGTCGCTGCCCATCGTGGGGCCGGAGCTGATGGCCTGGCTCGATGCCGTGCTGGCTGAACCCCAGCGCTGGCAAACCGAACTCAAGGCTCTGCTGGGCAAGCTGGATACCGAGCTGTGGACCCTGCTGGGCGGTGTGGGCAAAAACATCGTCAAACTGGGCATTTCACTCTTCACCCTGTTCTTTGCCTACTTGCACGGCCTGAGCCTGCTGGAGCAGGCGCGCTCCGTGCTCAAAGGCCTGCTACGCGAGCGCACCGATGGCTACGTCAACGCCGTGGGCAATACCACGCGCGCCGTGGTGTACGGCATTGTGCTGACCGCGCTGGTGCAGGCGCTGGTGGCCGGCCTGGGCTACTGGGTGGCCGGCCTGCCCGCACCCGCCACGCTGATGGCTGTAACGGGTCTGGTGGCGCTGATTCCCTTTGGCACCCCCCTGGTCTGGGGTGGTGCGGCGATGTGGCTGCTGTTCACGGGCCAGACCACGGCTGGCATAGGGCTGTTGTTGTGGGGCGTGTTGGTAGTGTCCTGGGTGGACAACATTGTGCGGCCCATCATGCTGTCACGCGGCAGCGACATTCCCTTCATCCTGGCCCTGTTTGGCGTGCTGGGCGGGCTGGCGGCGTTTGGGCTAGTCGGCTTGTTCCTGGGCCCTGTGATTCTGGCCGTGGCGCTGGCGGTGTGGCGCGAGTGGTTGTAAACGTGTGATAGCCCGGGCCAGGGCTTAGTGCACCAGGCGCACGGCGGCAATTGCCAGCCAGCCGAGCACAAAGTTGAGGATGACCAGGCGGTTGATTTGTGCGGCGGCCTGGGCGGCAACGGGCAATTCGGATGCCGCCAAAGCGCGCTTGAATTTGCGAAAGCCCGCAAAGTAGATGTGGCCAAACACCAGCACCATGGCCACCCCAATGCCAAACATCAGGTTCCAGCCCAGCGGCACACTGCCCGTTCCGGTCGCCGCCTTCGCCGCCCGGAATGCACTGGTGTAGAGGTGGCTGCCAGTGAACAGCAAGACCACAATCGCCCCCAGCACCAGGTTAAAAAACCGGCGCCACACGGCACCCATCAGCCGCGCCCGCACCGGGGGCTCCAGCACCTCCAGCGCTGCAGGCCGCAGGGCCAACAGCATAAAGGTCATGCCCCCCATCCACACGATGCCAGCGACCAGATGGAGGAGTTTGATGGTGTCGTACATAGGGGCGGTGGCGCACTCTGCGCAGGCGGTTGGAGATGGGCGATTGTGGCAGCAGCGCCGCGGCGTGGACAATACACCCCAGCGCCACACATGAATACTCCCATCTGATATGCCCACCGTCCCCCGACACTCATTGCCGCCGCCCGCCAACATCATCGTGTTGAACGGAACGTCCAGCTCCGGCAAAAGCTCTTTGGCGCGGGCCCTGCAGGCACGCCGGGGCAGACCCATCCAGCACCTGCAACTCGATGCCTTTCGCCGCATGGAACCTAACGACTACTGGGAGGCCTGGAACGAACAAGACCCTGTGCTGGTGGCACTGAAACATGCAGCCCTGTGCCGCGCCATGCACGCCGCACTGTCAGAGTATGTGCGCCATGGCATCGACGTGATTTTTGACACCGTGCTGTGGCACCGTGAAGACTGGCGTTACCTGCTGGAAGACCTGGACGGGCTGCCGGTTTACCTGGTGGGTGTCAACTGTGCTTTGGAAGAACTGACGCGTCGCGAACAGGACCGTGGCGACCGGGAGATCGGCCTGGCGGCGGGCCAGTTCAAAACCATCCACATGGGCAAGGTGTATGACTTCCAGGTTGACACCACCGCGGCGACCACCGAGCAGTGCGCGGGTGACGTGCTGGCCTGGCTGGACACCCAACCCGAGCCCAGGGCTTTCAGGGCGGTGCAGGCCAGCTTCGGGATTGCCCTGCAAGCGGATAGCTACCATCCGCAAACTGCTTGCCAAACTTCCACAACAGCCACTACCCATTAAATCCATGCGCCCCATCTCTGCCCTGATTCTCAGCCTCGCCTTTGTCCTTCCACATGTTGCATTCGCAGCCTCCCCATCGGAGGCGCTGGGCACCTGCCTGGTCGACAACACCACCGGCAAAGACCGCAAGGAACTGGCCCGCTGGATATTCATGGCGATGACCGCACATCCCGACATCCGCGAACTCTCGGCAGCAACCGAAGAACAAACCATCCAGTCGAACAAAAACATGGCCAATCTGGTCACCCGCCTGCTCACCGAGAACTGCACGGCCGAGGTACGGGCTGCAAGGAGCGAAGGCGGCGGTGCTAACACCAATATGTTCCAGGCCTTCAAATCACTGGGTGAGGTGGCGATGCAGGAGTTGATGGGCAACCGCAGTGTGGCCAAGTCCGTTGGGGACTACGTGCAGTACCTGGACAAAAAGAAGATAGAAGGCGTTTTGAGTACCAAGTGAGCGGGCCAAACCACGGCTCACACCACTACAAACAAGGCATCACCACATGTTGATTCGACGACTCACTCCTTTCCTGCTACTCATTCCCACGGCTTTTGCAACTGCTGGGGAAAATGCCATGTCGCGCGTCGAACAGTCTTGCCTGAAATACCCCACCCCCGAGGCACGCGCCAACTGCGAGAGCAAGAAGAAGGAAACGATGGCGGCATTTGAGAAGGAAGAGAAGGCCAAGAAACAGGCGGCAGACGCTGATGGCCCGAAGAAGAATAACGACCTGTGCTTCACGCGCAAGGCAACGGGCGAAGTGGTCTGCCCGAATTGAGAGGGCAGGGTCGAACGAACCCAGCCTCCCTACAAAAGCTATCAATGTAATAGCATACTACCCAATTAATACGGGGGCTACAGCCCGATTTGAAGCTCAAGCATTTCCTCAGCCGTAAACACCCGAGACCGCGTGTGAAAGGCCTTGCCTTCCGACCCCTCCAATGAAAACGTGCCACCGTGGCCATCGACCACGTCGATGATGAGTTGGGTGTGTTTCCAGTATTCGTACTGGCCTTTGCCAATGTAGAACGGGCAACCGCCAATCTCGCCCAGGTACACATCACCCGCGCCCATGGTGATCTCGCCGGGCAGGTAGCAGTTGGCGACGCTGTTGTCGCAGCAGCCGCCACTTTGGTGGAACATCAGCTGCGGCCCGTGTTTGGTTTTGAGGAAGGCCACCAGTTCCAGAGCGGCTTGGGTGGCTATGACTTTGTCGACCATGGTTTTTATCTCCTGGTGGCGTTCGGCATTGTTGGCGCTCGCAGCTTCGTGGACTGTGTGGGCAGCCACCTCATACTGGGATACCAGAAATCGGTGTCTGCCCACACAGTCCACGAAGCCGGGTGCCTGGAGCTCCACCGTCGTATTGCACTACACAAAAGCCACGTGGATTCCCAAAGGGCGCACACCGATTTCTGGTACCCCAGTATGAGGTGGGCGCCCTTTGGGAATCCGCGTGGCGGCCCCTCCGGTGAGAAGGGGCTTTATTGGCTGGTTAGAAGAACCCCAACTTTGCTTCGCTGTAGCTCACCAGCAGGTTCTTGGTCTGTTGGTAATGGTCCAGCATGACCTTGTGGGTCTCGCGGCCAATGCCTGATTCCTTGTAGCCGCCAAACGCCGCATGTGCGGGATAGGCGTGGTAGCAGTTGGTCCACACGCGCCCCGCCTTGATGGCGCGGCCCATGCGGTAGGCCACGTTGCCATTGCGACTCCACACACCAGCGCCCAGTCCGTAGAGCGTGTCATTGGCAATCTCCAACGCCTCGGCTTCGTCCTTGAACGTGGTCACGGCCAGCACGGGGCCAAAGATTTCTTCCTGAAAGATACGCATCTTGTTGTGGCCCTTGAACAGCGTGGGCTGCACGTAGTAACCACCGGCTAGGTCGCCACCCAGATGGGCCTGCGCACCGCCTATCAGCACCTCGGCGCCCTCTTGTTTGCCCAGGTCCAGGTACGACAAAATTTTGGTCATCTGCTCTTTGGAGGCCTGCGCGCCGAGCATGGTGTCGGTGTCCAGCGGGCTGCCTTGCACAATGGCCGCCACGCGTTTGAGCACCTTGGCCATGAACTTGTCGTAGATCGATTCCTGGATCAGCGCGCGGCTGGGGCAGGTGCAGACCTCGCCCTGGTTGAAGGCGAACAACACCATGCCTTCAATGGCCTTATCCAGAAAGCCATCGTCCTTGTCCATCACATCGGCAAAGAAAATATTGGGCGACTTGCCGCCCAGTTCCAGCGTAGCGGGGATCAGGTTGTTGGCGGCGGCTTGCGCAATCACGCGGCCCGTGGATGTAGAACCCGTAAACGCAATCTTGGCAATGCGTTTGCTCTGGGCCAGCGGCATGCCCGCCTCGCGGCCATAACCGTTGACGATGTTCAGCACACCGGGTGGCAGCAGGTCGGCAATCAGCTCGGCCACAATCAAAATGCTGATGGGGGTGGACTCTGCCGGCTTGAGCACCACACAGTTGCCCGCACCCAGGGCGGGCGCCAGTTTCCAGGCCGCCATCAGGATGGGGAAGTTCCACGGAATGATCTGCCCCACCACACCCAGCGGCTCCTGAAAGTGGTAGGCCACGGTGTTCTCGTCGATGTTGCTCAAGGCGCCTTCTTGTGACCGCAGGCAACCAGCGAAGTAGCGGAAGTGGTCCACTGTGAGGGGGATGTCGGCATTCAGCGTTTCACGGATGGGTTTGCCGTTGTCCACCGTTTCGGCATAGGCCAGCAGTTCCAGATTGGCCTCGATGCGGTCGGCAATCTTGAGCAGGATATTGGAGCGGGTGGCCGCATCGGTCTTGCCCCAGGCATCGGCCGCGGCGTGGGCGGCGTCCAGCGCAAGTTCAATGTCCGCCGCGGTGGAGCGGGCGGCACGGGTGTAGGGCTTGCCGGTGACCGGGGTGATGACCTCGAAGTATTCACCCTTGGCCGGTGGAACAAATTTGCCACCGATAAAGTTGTCGTATTGCGCCTTGAATTGCAGGGGTGCTTCGGGCGAACCGGGTTTTGCGTACAGCATGTGGGTTGTCTCCAGATTGTTTTGAAATGTTGGTCACGAAGCCGCAGGCTTTGGGGGCGCCGCGGTTACGTGCACACTGCTTTGCAGGCTGCGTGCCAGCGTGGCGTTTGCGCACAAAACGGCGGCAAAGGCGAAATTTGAGTGCGTGCGATGGCCGTGCTGCCGCCCTGGCGCTGTCACACCTGCGCAGCTCTGGCGCACCCACTGTGTCAAAACGGAACAGGTGTTGCGCCAAACGGGTTGAAGTGGCGTTTGGCGCTGGCGCACAATGCCAGAAAAACAGGAGACAAGGCCCATGCCCGCACCCGCATTGCAGGAACGCTCGGTACCCAGCCAGCTGCGTGAAGCCCGCCGCCAGTTGGTCAGCCAGGGGCGCCTGCCCACCGACCTGATTCAGAGCGACCTGGCGCGCTCCTGGCTGCGCTGCTGGCAGGCCGGTTTGCAACCCGTAGGGCGCATGCCGGGTGCACCCAATGCATCGGGCGCACAACTAACCCGCGCACTGGAGCGCCAGCGCGAGTTGATCGCCCACGCCCACCCGGTGATGGAATTCCTGCACGAGCAAACCCGCGGCACGGACAGCATGAGCATCCTGGCCGGGCCCGATGGCATGTTGCTGCACACACTGGGCGATCCGCAGTTCATAGGCCGCGCCGAACGTGTGGCCCTGCGCCTGGGGGCCACCTGGCACGAGCAGTTTCGCGGCACCAACGCCATTGGCACGGCGCTGGCCGAAGAACATGCCGTGGTGGTGCACGCAGCCGAACACTACCTGGAGCGCAACGGATTCTTGACCTGCGCTGCCGTGCCCATTTTGGACCCCAAGGGCCGCATCCTGGGTGCGCTGGATGTGTCGGGTGACCACCGCGGCTACCACCGCCACACGCTGGGCCTGGTGCGCTCGGCCGCACGCATGATCGAACACCGCTTGTTTGATACACGACACGACACCCGCCAATGGAGCGGCCTGCGCCTGCGTTTGCACCACCAGCCCGAAGGCATAGGCACGGTGGCCGAGGGCCTGCTGGCCGTGACTGAGGACGGCATGCTGGTAGGCGCCAATGCGGCTGCGCTGGAGCTGCTGGGTCTGACCTGGAAAAGCCTGCTGGTGACGCCGGTGCACACCGTACTGGCAGAGTCCATGGACCAGTTGATGGACTGGGGCCAGCGCTCTAGCGCCACACCCCACGTGGTGCACACCGCCAACGGGCATGCCGCCTGGGTGCGGGTGGAGGCGGGTCGCCTGTCGCACCCTGCACGCCATGGCCGCGTCACCGATATTCGCCCCGTGCAGGATGTGCCCACAGCACCCAGCACCGATGCACTCGCCGCGCTGGACACGGGTGATGCTGTCTTCCACGCCGCCATCAGCCGCGCACGCAAGCTGCTGGGCAAACCCATTGCCATATTGCTGCAAGGTGAATCGGGCGTGGGCAAGGAAGTGTTTGCCCGCGCCGCCCACCAGAGCGGTCCACGGCGTGACCAGCCCTTTGTGGCCGTCAACTGCGCCGCCCTGCCCGAAAATTTGATCGAAGCCGAACTGTTTGGTTACCAGAGTGGCGCCTTCACCGGCGCACGGCGCGAAGGTGCACCGGGCCGTATCCGCGAGGCCCATGGCGGCACCCTGTTTCTGGACGAGATTGGGGACATGCCCTTGTCACTGCAAGCGCGGTTGCTGCGCGTGTTGCAGGAACGCATGGTGGTGCCACTGGGCGGGGGCAAACCGGTGGCAGTGGACTTTTGCCTGGTCTGCGCCACGCACCGCGACTTGCCCGCGGAGATGTTGGCTGGGCGCTTTCGCGAAGACCTGTACTACCGCCTCAACGGCCTGACGCTGCGCCTGCCACCACTGCGCGAACGCAGCGACCTGCAGCACCTGCTGCAGCGCGAGCTACACACACTGGTGCCCGAACGCAACGTTTGCATCGCCCCCGACCTGCTGCAGGCCCTGCAGGCCTACCGCTGGCCGGGCAACCTGCGCCAGTTGATCAACGCGCTGCGCACCGCCTGTGCGCTGCTGGATGCAGACGACGACACCATCAGCTGGGAGCATTTGCCGGATGATCTGTTGCAGGCGCTGCGGCAACCCCATGCGGTTGCAGAAGACGCCGCGCCAGACACCGGTTTGGCCGCTGATCTGCGCACGCAATCCCGCCAGGCCATAGAGCGCAGCGTGGCGCAGTGCGGAGGCAATCTGTCGGAGGCGGCGCGGCTTTTGGGCATCAGCCGCAACACGCTGTACCGCAAACTCCGCTCGGAACCTTAAGCGCGCGTCACCGCATCAATCCCCAGCACACAGGCATCCTTAGCGCCGTGGCCGGCGGCAATCAGCTGGTCCATGCGGGCGGCGATGGAGGGCAACACGGCCAGTGGGCGGCTACCAGCGGTCTCCAGCATCAGGCGCACATCTTTGCGCGCCATGTCCAGCTCGAAGCTGGCCTCCCAATTGGCCTTGGCCATGTTGACACCGCGCCCCGCCACCATGCCGTTCAGGTCCAGCAGGCCCAACAGCTTGACCGCATCTTGCGGGTCTACATCGCTGGCCTGGGCCAGGGTCAGGATGTCGGCCATGGCGGCGGACACACCAATGATCATGGCATTGCCAAACAGCTTGTTCACTGCGGCCAAGTCGCTGCGCTCACCCATGAACTCCAGCCGTGTGGTCATGGCTGCCAATGCAGTCTGCACCCGCGTAAACAAGGCCTTGGGGCCCGCCACCATCATGGAACCCTGTGCTTTATATACGCGGCGGGGCCCATGAAGACCGGGCAATGTAAGTAGTTGACACCTTGGGCCGCCAGGCGTGCGGCGCGTGCGGCTGTTAACGCTGGCAAGGTGGTGGTGTGGTCTAGCACGATAGCGTCGGGCGCCAAGCCCGGCAGCGCGGCCGCTACAACAGCATCCACCACCGCATCGTCCTTCAGCACCAGGTGCACGCGGGTGGCGCCGCGTACTGCATCCGCTGCGGTAGCCGCGGCCTTGATGCCAAAGGGGGCCAAGGCTGCCACCTTGTCGGCGGAGCGGTTCCATGCGGTGACCGTGTCGCCGCGTTGGGCTGCCGCCTCGGCCAGCGCACCGCCCAATAGTCCTGTACCTAAAAACGCAATGTTCGCCATGGTGGGTCGATCCTGAAAAGAAATAAGACCCCGTATTGTGTGCTGTGGGCACGTAGTGCTCTATTACAAAATCTGATGCATAGCGTTATGCCAAACTGGCTCATGCGGCTCTGGGGTGCGGCGTCATAATCCGGCCATGCCGTTCAGCACCGTCAGCCGCATGCGCTTCAGCCGACAGCTGACCACCATCGTCAGCGTGGCAATTTTTGGTCTGGCGCTGTTTTCTTCGTTGACTACGTCGTATGAAGCCAGCCGGCGGATGAAGTCCTACCTGATAGAGCAGGGCCAGCAGATCGCGCAAAACCTCGCGGGCCAAAGCACACTGGCCCTGCTCTACCACTCGGCCGACAACGCCGAGACTGCACTCAAAACCACATTGGCCTTTCCCGATGTGTTGCAGGTCCGCATTCTGGACGCCAATGGCAAGGTCCTGGCCAGCCAGGTCAAGGGCAACACCCCCGCACAGGCGCGAACCCTGCCCCAGGGTGACTCCACACCCACACCAGCGCAGTGGGAAACTGGCGAAGAGTTGTACTTTGCGGTGCCGGTGCACAGTGAACCATCGCAAAACTCCCCCTTCGAGGTGGATGAGCCAAAACAAACGCTGTTGGGCAGTGTGCAGGTGGTGGTGGGCAAGGGCAGCCTGAACCGCCTGGTCTTCTCCTTGTTTGTCGGCAACCTGCTGGTAACACTGGCCTTTGCCAGCCTGCTGCTGTGGCTGATCCAGCGGGCCACGGGGCAACTGATGCGCCCCCTGGTGGACCTCTCCCAACTGATGCACCGCGCCGAGAACGGCGAGTCCAACATGCGTGCCAAGCCGGAAGGGCCGCGCGACATTGCAGAGATGAGCATCGCCTTCAACAAGATGATGGACGTGCTGGAAGAACGCGAGTTCCAGCTGGAGCAACGTGTGCAGCGGCGCACGCTCAAGCTGGAGCAGGCCAACCAGGAGCTGGAGACCACGCTGGCCACCATCAAGAACATGCAGACCGAGTTGCACCGCTCGGAAAAGATGGCGGCCCTGGGCTCCCTGGTGGCCGGTGTGGCCCATGAGTTGAATACGCCCATTGGCAACTGTGTGACCGTGGCCAGCGCCATGAAGGACCAAGCCCGAAGCCTGCTGAAGGATATGCAGGAAGGCAATATGCGCCGCTCCACGCTGGAGCGCACCCTGAACGACAGTGCCGAAGGGGCCGACATTCTGGTGCGCAACCTGGACCGGGCTGCAGAGCTGATAGGCAGTTTCAAACGGGTGGCCGTGGACCGCTCCAGCAACCTGCGCCGTCACTTCGACCTGGCTCAGAACCTGTCCGAGATCCTGATCACGCTGGAGCCCATGTACAAGAAAAAGCCCTATGCCATGCAATGCGCGCTGGCCGAGGGCATCACCATGGACAGTTACCCCGGGCCGCTGGGCCAGGTCGTCACCAACTTCATCAGCAATGCGCTGGCCCACGGCTTTGAAGGGCGCAGCAGCGGCACCATGCGACTGAGTTGCCGGCCCCTGGACGACGAACGGGTGGAGATTGCCTTTAGCGACGATGGTATTGGCATTCCTGCGCAGCACCAGGCCCGGGTGTTTGATCCCTTTTTCACCACCAAGCTGGGGCAAGGCGGATCGGGCCTGGGGATGAATATTGTCTACAACATCGTCACCGGCATCATGGGCGGAAAGATCGAACTGCACAGCAGCCAAGAGACCGGCACCACCTTTACGCTGACGCTGCCGCGCTGTGCGCCCCAACTGTCTGTGTAGAGCGGTTCAAGAGGGCGTAGCAAAACAAACCGTATTGCCCCCGGCCTTCTTGGCCTGGTACATGGCCGCATCGGCCCATTTGAGAATGTCGGCCGTGCTGGCCTGTGGCCCTGCAAACAGGGCCACACCAATGCTGGCACTGCACTGGTGCTGCACCAGCACGTCAGGCTGGCCAGCGTGCACAACGGTCATCAGGTAGGGGGCTGCCAGCAGCGCGCGCACTTTTTCTGCCACCGCCTGGGCTTGCGCATGGGCAATAACGGGGTCTGCGTGCAAATCACTCAAAACCACCACAAATTCGTCCCCGCCAAAACGGGCCACCGTATCGGCCTGGCGCACACAACTGCTCAGACGTGCGGCCACTTCTATCAGCAACAGGTCACCCACCTCGTGGCCATGTGCGTCGTTGAGCGGCTTGAAGTGGTCCAGATCCAGAAACATCAGTGCGCAGTACACACCACCGCGGGCACTGGCCGCCAGGGCCTGGCTCAAGCGGTCATTGAGCAACAGGCGATTGGGAAGATGGGTCAGGGGGTCGTGGAAGGCCACCTCCCGCACCTGGGCCTCCACCTGTTTGCGCTCGGCCACCTCGGCCTCCAGCGCCCGGGCCGATGCCTGCAAGCCATCGGTCATGGCGTTGAAGGCATTGGCCACTTCGGCCACTTCGCAGGGTCCCTGGCTGGCCGCGCGTGCCAGGCGGTTGCCGCCCTGCACGGCCCGCGCCGTCTGGACCAAGGCCACGATGGGCTCGCTGATGCGCCGGGCCATGGCCAGCGCCAGCAGCACCAGCACGACCAATGCCAAAAGTGCAACCGCCGCCGTTGCCAAAGCGCGCTGTTTGGCTGCCGCATACACCCGGTCGGTCGGCACCCCGACAAAGGCCACCCAACCCACCTCGGGCATGGGCACCACAGAAAAATACCGCACCACTCCATCCACGGCCAAGCTTTCGAACTCGCCATCCCGCAGCGCCACGATTTTTCGGGCGGCCTCGGCGTCAGGGCGCGTGCCAATCACCCCCTCAGGGTCCAGGTTGCGCCAGACCATGATGCCGTCGTCCTGGAAAAAGCCGTAACGGCTGCCCTGGGGCAGGTCGTCTGCGGGGATGTTGGGGTCAAAGGCTTTGAGTTCAATGGGCAGCTGCACCGAGCCCACCATTTCGTGTTGGGCGTTCCAGATGGGCGTTGCCAACACCGACACCCACTTTCCAGTGATGGGTCCCAAGAATGGCTCGCCCACGGTGAAGCGGCGGTTGTCCAACAGGCGCTTGAACCAGGGGGTGTTGCCGATGTTGACCAGCTTGCCGCCAGGCTGCGATACGGCCGAGCAGACCACCACACCTTCAAGGTTGGTGTAGACGGCGTTGGCGTAGTCGGGGTTCAGATTGACCAGATCGGCCAGGATAGGGTCGCAGTTTTTCGGGTCCAGCGCCTGCACCATGGGGCGCAGCGCCAGGCGTTCCAGCGTGCGGCTGGCATTGGCGATCTTGCCCCCGGTGTTGCTGGCCATGGTCTTGGCCAGCGTGCGCAGCGCACTCTTGGTGTGGGCCACGGCCTGCTGCATCTGCCCTACGATCTCCAGCCCGATAGCGGCCACCAGCGGCACGGCCAGCGCCAGTACCAAAACCAGCAGATGCGCCCGTATGGAAGCCGCCTTCCTCAGCCCCAAGCCCGATGAATGTGGTTGTGCCATGCGAACCCCAGCCCCTGCGCAAAAAATTGCGCTGCAGTCAGGATACCCCTTCCCGGCTGTTTGTACCACCACACGGGTGTGACAGACACCACGGGTACAACACGCTCGTGCTTGGATGCATGGCGCCAGAGGCTTATAAGCAAAAAGCGCCTCTAGCCCCCGTAAAATATAGTTATATCGCTATCAAACAAATAGCAAATACAAAAACCTCAGGTCGCCGCCCGGCGCAGCGTTTCCACCACGGGGCGGTTCAGCACCTCACGCAGGCCCCACCAGCCGGCCGCCAGCGCCAGCACCGCACCGGCCAGTCCGCCAAACACCGGCACCCACAGCGACACGGTCCAGTCAAACTCGAACACAAAACGCGCCAGCGCCCAACCGACACCCCCGGCCACCACAGACGCCAGCACACCGGCCAGCAGGCCCACACCGGCCAGTTCGGCACGCTGCACCTGGCGCAGCAGGCTGCCCTTGGCGCCCACGGCGCGCATGATGGCGTATTCACGGGCACGCTCCTCGCGTGTGGCGGTCACCGCAGCAAACAGCACAACCAACCCCGCCGCCAGCGTGAAGCCAAACAAAAACTCAACGGCACGGATCACCTGGTCCAGCACCCGCTGCACCTGGGCAATGGTGCTGGTCATGTCCACATTGGTCACATTGGGGAATTGGCGCACCAAGGCGTTGTCGAAGCCCTTGGTCGGCGGCGCCTTGAAGGCGCCCATGTAGGTGGTGGGCACGTTGTCCAGGTTGCTGACGGGGTAGATCACAAAGAAGTTGGCCCGCATGCTGCCCCAGTCCACCTTGCGCAGCGAGGTGATTTTGGATTCGGTCTGTTGCCCGCCGATGTCAAAGCGCAGCACATCACCCAGCTTGAGCTTGAGCGTGGTGGCAATGCCGTCTTCCACGCTGATGGCACCGGCTTCCTCCGTTGTCCATTGGCCGCCCACGACCTCGTTTTGCGGGGGCAACGTGGCATTGAACGAGACATTGAACTCGCGGTCCACCAGGCGTTTGGCACGGTCTTCGGTGTAGTCATCGGGTGTGACGGCGCGGCCGTTCACGGCGACCAGGCGGCCGCGGATCATGGGGTACCAGTCGTAACGCTGCACACCCGCGTCCTTGAGCATTTTCTGGAAGCCGTCCGACTGGTCTGGCATCACGTTGATGACAAAACGGTTGGGTGCATCGGGTGGTGTGGCCTTGCGCCAGCTGCTGATCAGGTCGGTCCGCAGCAGCACCAAAAGCACCAGGGCCAGCAGGCCCACGGCCAGCGCGCTGACCTGCACCACGGTGTAGGCCGGGCGGGCCGACACCTGGCGCGTGGCCAGCACCAGCCAGCGCGGGGCCGTGGCCTCGTTGACGCTGCGGCGCAGCACCTTGACCGCTACCCAGCTCAGGGCTGCGAACACCAGCACCGCCCCACCAAAACCGCCCACGGCAATCATGCCCAGCGTCAAATCACTGCTGGCAGCCAGCAACAGGGCCGCAAAACCCAGCACACCCACCGCCAAAACCCCCAGCGAGGCCGGGCGCAGGTTGCCCACATCGCGGCGTATCACGCGCAGCGGTGGCACCTGGGCCAGTTGCAAGACGGGCGGCAGGCCAAAGGCAAACAGCAGGGTCAGGCCCATGCCCATGCCCAGCAACACCGGCCAGAAGGTGGCCGCTGGCAGCGCAGCATCCACCAGGCCTGCCAGCAAGGCCACAAACAGGTAGTGCACGCCGTAACCCACCAACACACCCAGGGCGCTGGCAAAAGCACCCACCAGCGCAAACTCAAACGTATAGGCCGCGGCAATGGTGCGCTGGCGCAGGCCCAGCACCCGCAACATGGCGCAGTCGTCCAAATGGTTGGCGGCAAAGGCGCGGGCCGACAGGGCCACGGCCACCGCGCTTAGCAGCGCCGCGAGCAAAGCAACCAGGCTCAGGAACTTGTCGGCCCGGTCCAGGGTCTGGCTCATCTCAGGCCGCCCGGCCTGCAATGATTCGACCCGCAGGCCACGCAGGCCGTTGGCGCTGGATTGTTTAACCTGGGCATCTGCCCAGGTCACAAAGGTCTGCACGGGTTTTTCGTCTCCGGCCACGGCCATGCGGTAGTTCAGACGGCTGGCGGGCTGTATCAGTTTGGTGGCGGCAATGTCGGCGGTGTTGATCATGACCCGGGGGGCGAAGTTCATGAAACCACCGCCCCGGTCGGGCTCGATAGCAATGATGGTGTGCACGGTCAGGCGGGCATCACCCAGCAGCAGCGGGTCACCCATCTTGAGGCCCAGGGCCTCCATTAAGGCCACATCCACCCAGGCCTGCCCTGGCGCGGGAATGGCCCGGGTGGCGGCGCTGGGCGCATCGGGCGCGCTGGCCACCCGCAGGCTGCCCCGCAGGGGGTAGCCCGGCTCCACCACTTTCAGCGCCACCAGTTTGGCAGCGCCGCCCTGCTCTTCCGCGGCGCGGGCCATGGTGGGGAAGCCCAGGCTGGTCACCACATTCAGGCCCAGGCTGCGGGCCTTGTCGACAAAGGCCGCAGGCGTCGGGTTGTCGCTGGAGATGACGGCATCACCGCCCAGCAGCTGGCGTGCATCACGCTGCAAACCGCCTTTGAGCCTGTCAGCAAAGAACCCCACCGCGGTCAGGGCGGCTACCGCCAGGGTCACGGCCACGATCAACAGCCGCAAGTCACCAGAGCGCAGGTCCCGCCACAGGGTGCGCCAGCCCAGAGTCCAAAATGAAATAGTCATGGCGCTACCTTAGCGCATCTCGGCCCCAAGCATCGGCTAAGGGGACATGGGCTGCCAGTCGTTATGCTGTGCCCCTTTGCAAACCTGTGAGTCCATGAACACCATGAAAACGATACTACGCCTGGCCACAGCCGCCAGCCTGCTGGCACTGCTGTGCCTGGCAGGCTGCAGCGGCATGGCGACCGCTGACCACCCCGCTTCCAGCACCAGCCGCGCCGCCGACATCGCCCAGCTGACCCGACAGGCCCATGCCTGGGACCAGGCCATTGTGCGCAAGGACAAAGTGGGCATAGAAGCCAATATGACCGAGGACTTTCGCCAGATCGACGGGGGTGCCGACATCGAGACCAAGGCCTCGTTTGTAGACGGCCTGTTGTCCCCCAAGCTGACGATCAACCCCTACACGGTAGAAGACTTTGAGGTGCGCTTGTATGGCGACACGGCCCTGCTCAGCGGGCGCACCCGCATGACCGGCAGTTATGACGGCAAGGCCTTTGACTCGCATTACCGCTACATCGATGTGTATGTGCGCACCAACGGTGTGTGGAAAATTACCAGCGTGCAGATCACCAAGATGCCCAAGTAAACCAGCCCAGTTAAGGAGTGTCAGACCATGATTGAAGCCCTGCGCACGGTGCGCTACACGGTTGGAGACCTTGCCCAGGCCGAGCACTGGTACAGCCAGTGGCTGGATGTGTTGCCCTACCCCGTCAGCGGTGGTGTGTTGCGGTATGGCGTGGACGGCTCCTGGCTGGAGCTGGTGGAAGACCCCGTCCAACCGGCGCACCGCGGCGTGCTGGCCTACTGGGGTGTGGACAGCCTGGGCCAGGAACTGGAGCGCCTGCAGGCCCTGGGCATACACCCGCAGACGCCCCCGGTGCTGGCGGACACCCACAACCCACCCACCGCCACCTTTGTGGATCCCTTTGGCAATGTGGTCGGTTTGGTCGAGGTGCACGACCCCCACGCGCAACGGGCCCGCGAGCACCGCGCAGCCGAGAAAATTGCACTGCGCAAGGTACGCGCCGTGCTGGACGGCCTGGGTGCCGAGGACCGTCAGCAACGCAGCGCGAACCGGCTGGTGCTGGCCCTGGTCGTGGTGGTTCTGCTGATCAGTGCCTTTGCCCTGTTCAAGATGCTGCCCAACCGGGCCCAGGAAGACCGGATTGTGATCCCCATCACCGGCAAGAAATATGCGCCGCAACCCTAGTTTTGGGCTTTTCCAACGCGGGTCAATCCGCTACAGTGGAGGGTATAAGGTCAAGGAGGAACGCGGATGTTCAATTTTTTCAGACACAGCGTCCCCACCGACGCTGCCGATTCGCGGCTCACCCCACACTCCGTCCCCCCTGCAGCCCCCTCCCCCAGCATCAAGCCCCACGCCGACATCCAGCGCGAGTTGGTCCGCGTGGTGTTCAAAGATACGCTGCGCCGCCACGGCATCCCCTCGGAGTGGCTGACCTGTGAGGCCAACACGGTCCCCAATGGCCCGCGCGGGGAAGAACTGCATATCCAACTGGTGGTGGTGCAATGGCATGAGCTGCTGATGCGCTACGCCCGCGCACTGGAGCTGCAATTGCTGCGGGGTCTGGACCGGTTTGAACCCATGGTGGACCACGCCCAGAAGTGCACCATCAGCTGGCGCTTTTCACCCGAGTGTGGCTGCCCGTTTACCGTGCTGCCGCCACCCGTGGTCTGGGCCCACGACGCTGCACCCGAACCGGTGGAAGAAGAACCCCCATCCATACTGGACCGGCGCCAAAGAAAACGGCCGCCCAAGGATGCTGCCCCTGCACCAGCCGCCGCCCCCGCGACCACACGCCGCCGCGATGCGGATGATCCTGGCGACTACGAGCGCACCGAGCTGTCACCCTTCCGTTAGCCCCGCATGGCAAATGCTACAACAATGGTAGCATCATAGGTATATACGACGGGGGCTACAGGCCAATTTCACCAATTACGCCTCAGGTCGCCTTGCTGATGGTGATGGACGGAAACTTGCTGGAAAAGTCCTTGTTGCGGGCCGCAATCGACACCGCCACCTGGCGCGCCACGGCCTTGTAGATGCCGGCGATCTCGCCATCGGGGTCAGCCACCACGGTGGGCTGGCCGCTGTCGGCCTGCACGCGAATCTGCAGGGCCAGGGGCAGCGCGCCCAGGTAGTCCATGGCGTAGTCCGCCGCCATCTTCTTGCCGCCGTCCGCGCCAAAGATGTGTTCCACATGGCCGCAGTTGCTGCACACGTGTACAGCCATGTTTTCGACAATGCCCAAAATCGGCACGCCCACCTTTTCAAACATCTTGATGCCCTTTTTGGCATCCAGCAGAGCAATGTCCTGCGGCGTGGTAACGATGACGGCGCCGGTCATGGGCACGCGCTGGGAGAGCGTGAGCTGGATATCGCCGGTGCCGGGTGGCAGGTCGACGATCAGGTAGTCCAGGTCTTTCCAGTTGGTCTGGCGCAGCAGCTGCTCCAGCGCCTGCGTGGCCATGGGGCCGCGCCAGATCATGGCCTGGTCACCATCCACCAGAAAGCCGATAGACATGACCTGCACGCCATGGTTTTCCATCGGCTCCATGGTCTTGCCGTCGGCGGATTCAGGTCGGCCCTGCAGGCCCATCATCATGGGCAGGCTGGGGCCATAGATGTCGGCGTCCAGCAGGCCCACGCGCGCACCCTCGGCGGCCAGCGCCAGCGCGATGTTGACGGCGGTAGTGCTCTTGCCCACGCCGCCCTTGCCAGATGCCACGGCCACGATGTTTTTCACACCGGGCAGCAGTTGCACACCGCGCTGTACCGCATGGGCCACGATGTTTGTCGTTACATTGACCGACACATTGCCCACACCGGCCACGCCCTTGGCCGCGGCAATCAGCGCAGCCCGCAGGCTGGCAACCTGGCTCTTGGCGGGGTAACCCAGTTCCACATCAAAGGCCACGTCACCACCCGCTACGCTGAGGTTCTTCACCGCTTTGGTGGACACAAAATCTTTGCCGGTGTTGGGGTCGATCACGCCCTGGATGGCTTCCTGGATCGCTTGCACTGTCACGCTCATTCAATTTCTCCAAAAGATGCGCCTAGTCTATCGATTCGGGTTAACCCCCGTCGCGTCCATGCATACCGGGCATTTACAAGTACCCACCACCTCCCATAATGGTTGGCATATGCCAGAGCCAATCTCCCACGTGCGCCCCGCAGGGCTTTTGTTGACCGGAGGCGGCGCACGCGCGGCCTACCAGGTGGGCGTGCTGGAGGCCATTGCCGACATACGCCTGGCCTGCGGCGCGGGCAACGAGCCCAACCCTTTTCCCATCATCACCGGCACATCGGCCGGCGCCATCAATGCCTCGGCCCTGGCCTGCGGCTCGGACAATTTCGACGCCACGGTGCGGCTGATCGCCGAAACCTGGCGCGGCTTCCACGCCGACCAGGTCTACCGCACCGGCCATCTGTCCATGCTGCGTTCGGGTGCCACATGGCTGACGCTGCTGTCCATGGGCTGGATACTGGCCAAGTGGCGCCGGGTCAAACCCCGTTCGCTGCTGGACAACGCCCCGCTGGCCGAGCTGCTGACCCGCCTGGTGCCACTGGAGCGCCTGCCCGACCTGATACGCCAGGGCCATATGCAGGCGCTGGCCGTCACGGCATCCAGCTACAGCTCGGGTGAACACGTGACCTTTTACGAGGGCGACAAGCGCCTGCTGCCCTGGATACGCAGCCAGCGCCTGGCCGTGCAGGACAAGATCACCCATGCCCACCTATTGGCATCCAGCGCGATCCCTTTTGTGTTCCCGGCGACCGAGCTGCATATCAACGGCCACATGGAGTACTTTGGCGATGGCTCCATGCGCCAGTCCGCGCCCTGCTCACCCGCCATCCACCTGGGGGCGGACCGCATCCTGGTGGTGGGCGCCGGGCGCATGCACGAGCCCAAGAACCAGCAGATGCCGCTCGCCGCAGCCGCCTACCCGTCCATCGCACAAATAGCCGGCCACGCCTTGTCCAACATCTTTCTGGATGCGCTGGCAGTGGATGTGGAACGCGCCCAGCGTATCAACCAGACCATCAAGCTGGTGCCCGAGGCGGCCCGCCAGGCCAGCGCCTTGCGTCCACTGGAGCTGCTGGTCATATCGCCCAGCGAACGCATTGACATGATCGCGTCCAAACACATCGACGCCCTGCCCCACGCCGTGCGCACCATGCTGGGTGGTGTGGGTGTGTCGTCGCGCAAGGCGGACGTGAAGGGTTCGGCGCTGGCCAGCTACCTGCTGTTTGAGACTGGCTACACCAGCGAACTGATGGCCCTAGGGTATGCCGATGCACAGCGGCAGCGGCTGGAGATTTGTGGTTTCTTCAACTGGACCGATCCTGAGGCGGTGTGTTTGCTGGACGATAAATCCAGCCGCCTGCCAACCGGTGTGGACCGGCGCAGGGACCCGCTGCGGCTGCGATAGGGTTTCGTGGTTCGCCCCGCCGGCGCGGGCGGTGTGAACGTTTTGCTCCGTGTCCCCCGCCCTTCGGGCTCCTCCTTTACCTGCGCAAAACGCCCACACCGCCCGCGCCGGCTCCAGCTTTGGACCTTCGCGCGACTAAAATCACTGGTTCCTCTGTGAAAGTTGATTACTTCCCATGCCACGCCAACTCTTCGTCACCACCGCCCTCCCCTACGCCAATGGCCCATTCCACATCGGCCACATCATGGAACACATCCAGGCCGATATCTGGGTGCGGTACCAGCGGATGCAGGGCCATGCGGTGAATTTTGTCTGCGCGGACGATACGCATGGTGCGCCAATCATGATTGCAGCCGAAAAGGCTGACAAAACGCCGGAGCAGTTTGTTGCAGACATTGCGGCCGGACGCAAACAGTACCTGGACGGGTTCCACCTCAGCTTTGACAACTGGCACAGCACGCATTCGCCCGAAAACACCGAGCTGGCGCGCCAGATTTACCGTGACCTGCGCGACCTCTCTGCCGATAAAGGTGGCTCGCTGATCGAGACCAAGACCATCGAGCAGTTCTTCGACCCCGAGAAGAACATGTTTTTACCGGACCGCTACTTCAAGGGCGAGTGCCCCAAGTGCCACGCCAAGGACCAATACGGAGACAACTGCGAGGTGTGTGGCTCGGTCTATGCACCGACCGATTTGATCAACCCGTTCTCGGTGTTGTCGGGCGCCAAGCCTGAGCTCAAGAGCTCCGAGCATTTCTTCTTCAAGCTGTCCGATCCGCGCTGCGTGGACTTCTTGCAGAAGTGGACGCAAGACGGGAAGCTGCAGCCCGAGGTGGCGAACAAGATCAAGGAATGGTTCAGCGTTCGCACCAACCCCGATGGCAGCAAGAGCGAAGGACTCGGCGACTGGGACATCAGCCGCGATGCGCCCTACTTCGGTATCGAGATTCCCGATGCGCCGGGCAAGTATTTCTATGTGTGGCTGGACGCACCGGTGGGCTACCTGGCGTCGCTGAAGAACTGGTTCGACAAGGGCGGCCCCAAGATCAAGCACGGCGATACGCGCAGCTTTGACGAATACATGGCTGCCGACGACACCGAGCAGTACCACTTCATCGGCAAGGACATCGTGACTTTCCACACGCTGTTCTGGCCCGCGATGCTGAAGTTCAGCGGCCGTAAGACGCCCAACAACGTGTTTGTGCACGGCTTTTTGACGATCAACAACGGCGAAAAGATGAGCAAGAGCCGTGGCACTGGCTTGAGCCCGCTCAAGTACCTAGACCTGGGCATGAACGCCGAGTGGCTGCGTTACTACCTGGCGGCCAGACTCTCAGCCCGCAATGAAGACATTGACTTCAATGCCGATGACTTCATGGCCCGTGTGAACAGCGACCTGATTGGCAAATACGTCAACATCGCCAGCCGGGCGGCGGGCTTTTTGACCAAGCGGTTTGAGGGCAAGCTGACCAGCGACTTTGGTACCACCGGTGCCGCCCTGCTGGCCGATGTGCGCGGTGCGGGTGACGCTATTGCGCAGATGTATGAGACCCGCGAGTTCGGCAAGGCCACGCGCGAGATCATGCTGCTGGCCGACAAGGTTAATGCCTATGTGGACCAGAACAAGCCCTGGGACCTGGCCAAGGATGTGGCCAACAACCAGGCGCTGCACCAGGTCTGCTCGGTGCTGATCAACACCTTTGCCACGCTGACCCGTTACCTGGCGCCGGTGCTGCCTGGCCTGGCCACGGCTGTGCAAGGCTTCGTCGGCAGCGACATGACGCGCTGGCAAGTAGCCGGCAACGTGCAGGCCATCACACCCTACCAGCACCTAATGCAACGTGTCACCCCCGAACAACTCGATGCACTGTTTGAGCCTCCAGCCCCCGTGGAATCTGCTCAGCCCGCTACTGTAACAATAGCAACTGTGCCCGGCGGCGAAGAAATCGCCCCAGTCATCGGCATCGATGACTTCGTCAAGATCGACCTGCGCATCGCCAAGATCGTCGAATGTGCGGCGGTGGAAGGCTCCACCAAACTGCTGCGCCTGACGCTGGATGCTGGCGAAGGCCGTATGCGCAATGTGTTCAGCGGCATCGCCAGCATGTACAAGCCCGAAGAATTGGTCGGCCAGCTCACCGTGCTGGTGGCCAACCTGGCGCCGCGCAAGATGAAGTTTGGCATCTCCGAAGGCATGGTTCTTGCTGCCAGCCATGGTGATGAAAAAGCCAACCCCGGTATCTACATCCTCAACCCATGGCCCGGCGCACAGCCCGGCATGCGCATCCACTAAAAACCCGCGTTCATGAGCCACCGCATCCACTGGTGGACCGACGTTCACCGCAGCGCAACGACCAACCTGCGCCTGGGCTGCGTCCTGGCGGGTGTTGCAGGGGCTACCAATGCGGGTGGTTTTCTGGCCGTGGGGCAATACACCTCGCACATGTCGGGCATTCTGTCCTCGGTGGCCGACAACCTGATCCTGGGGCAAATGCAGCTCGCGCTTGTGGGCGTGGCGCTGGTGGCGGCCTTCATCGGCGGCTCCATGACAACCGCCTGGATGGTGAACTGGGCCCTGCGCCGCAATATGCGCAGCGCCTTTGCCCGCCCCCTGGTTGTGGAGGCCGGGCTGCTGCTGGTGTTCGGCATTTTTGGCACCGCCATCGACCATTTTTCGACGCTGTTTGTACCCGTCACCGTGCTGCTGTTGTGTTACATCATGGGCCTGCAAAACGCGGTCATCACCAAAGTGTCCCACGCAGAAATCCGCACCACCCACGTCACGGGTTTGTTGACCGACCTGGGCATTGAGCTGGGCAAGTTGTTCTACCTCAACGGCTCCACATTCCCCAAGAAGGTTGTTGCCAACCGGGGCAAGCTGCGCATCCACGCCAAACTGGTGGGCAGCTTTTTTGGCGGTGCGCTGCTGGGTGCCTTTGGTTTCAAACACGCCGGTTACATCGCCACCGTGCCCTTGGCCTTGCTGCTGTTGCTTCTGACCGGGGGGCCCATTGCAGACGACCTGCGCCACGGCAGACTGGCCTCGGGCCTGCCGGATGCTCCCGAGCGTGTGGCCCCGCCGCAAGAATCGCCGTAGTGCCAGTCGTGAAGATGTGATGAGCACCCCACAGACAGCATCTGCACAGCGGTCGGCACACCACTGGTTCAGGCCCCGCATCGTGGACGCGTTGCAGGGCTACAACCGGCAGCGCTTTTCGCAGGATGTGGGCGCGGGGCTGACTGTGGGGGTGGTGGCCCTGCCACTGGCCATGGCCTTTGCCATTGCCAGCGGGCTCAAGCCCGAGGCCGGTTTGTTCACCGCCATCATTGCCGGGCTCATCGTCTCGCTGCTGGGTGGCAGCCGGGTGCAGATCGCCGGGCCGGCGGGCGCCTTCATCGTGATTGTGTACGGCATTGTGGAGCGTTATGGCCTGGCCAACCTGATCATTGCCACGGCCATGTCGGGCGTCATCCTGTTCGCCATGGGTTTCTTCCGGCTGGGCACGCTGATACGGTTTATTCCAGTCTCGGTGGTGATTGGTTTTACCAACGGCATTGCGGTGCTGGTGGCGGTGTCGCAAGTCAAAGACTTTTTAGGCCTGCGCATAACCAGCATGCCAGGGGATTTTTTTGGCATCCTGTCCAGCCTGCGCGCCGGCCTGCCCACGCTCAATGGTGTGGCCACGTTGTTGGCCGTCACCAGCCTGGGCCTGATCGTGTTGTGGCAATTCGGCATGCCGCGCCTGGGTACACGCTGGCCCTGGGCGCGGCGGCTGGCCCTGGTACCCGGTGCGGTGGTGGTCCTGGTGCTGGCCACGCTCTGTGTTGCGGCGCTGCAGCTTCCGGTAGAGACGATTGGCAGCCGTTTTGGCGGCATTCCATCGGCACTGCCCACGCTGCAGTGGCCTGATTTCTCGTGGGCATCGGCCCGTTTTCTGTTCATTCCTGCCATGACGTTGGCGCTGCTGGGGGCCATTGAATCCCTGTTGTGCGCCCGTGTAGCCGACGGCATGGTGGACGACCGCCACAACCCCAACCAGGAGCTGATGGCCCAGGGTGTGGCTAATTTTGTAGTGCCATTTTTTGGTGGCATGCCGGCCACCGGCACCATTGCCCGCACCGTGACCAATGTCAAAAGTGGTGCCAACAGCCCCATCGCCGGTGTGGTGCATGCCGCCACGCTGTTGCTGGTGGTTCTGGTAGCCGCCCCGCTGGCGCGCAATATCCCGCTGGCGGCCATGGCGGCCATTCTGATGTTTGTGGCCTGGAACATGGGCGAGTGGCGCGAGTTCTGGCACCTGCGCCAATACCGCCTGCCCTACCGGGTCACGCTGCTGGCGGTGTTTTTCCTGACCGTGGTGTTTGACCTGACGGTGGCGGTCGAGGTGGGCCTGGTGGCGGCCTGCATCACCTTTATCTACCGCATCTCCAGTCTGTCGCGCTGCGAGACTGTGGTGCTGGCAGACGTCCCGGGCCTGGCCGACCGGCCGGGCGTGGACCAGCAGATGGCGGCCTACCGGCTGTATGGTGCGCTGTTTTTCGGCGCGGTCAAGCTGGTCGAGGATGTGCAGGACGCCCTGCCCGCGCGGGTGCTGGTGCTGGACCTGAAAAACGTGATCTACATCGACTCCTCCGGTGCCGACGCCCTGCACGACCTGGCCCGCAGTTGCCGAAAACACGGGGTGCGCCTGCTGGTCTGCGGTCTGATGCACCAGCCCCTGGACATTGCCCGGCGCAGTGGTCTGGTCACCCTGGTGGGGGAGGATGCCCTGTTTGCCGGCCTGACCAGCGGCCTGGCCGCCGCGGAAGAATGCCTGCCGCCCCTACCTTCGCCCGGAGCCTGACCCTTTAGACCGGTAAAATGGCCGCAACACGCTCCCAACAGCTGCACGAGGTCACCCCATGAGTTTTTTCCGCCGCCCCGACTACAAGTCCGACACCACGCTGTTCCTTGAGCAACTCAAGCAGGAAAAGCCCACGCTGGTGGGTGAACAGCGCAAGGGCCTGGCCCTGCTGTGGAACAAGCTGGTAGACCGCGACGCCTGGACCGGTTACCGCAAAGCCAAAGTGGCACAGAAGCCCTACGTTTACCAGACCAGCAACAAGCTGTAGACCCTAGTCTATAAGCCAAATCAGGCTCTAGCCCCCGTCGAATATGACGATTTTGCTATTGCTTCGATAGCATACCCATGACGCAAGTCACCCCCACTGTCGGCGAACCCGATGCCGATCTGGCCATACTGCCGGCCATGCCGCAGGTGGTAGACCACATTGCCGTGGCGCGCCTGTATGGCGAGCCGCTGTTTGCGATGCCGCAGGATTTGTACATCCCGCCGGACGCGCTGGAGGTCTTTCTGGAGGCCTTTGAAGGCCCGCTGGACTTGCTGCTGTACCTGATCCGCAAGCAGAATTTCAATATTCTGGACATTCCCATGCTCAGCGTGACCAAGCAGTATCTGGTCTATGTGGACCAGATCCGCAAGCGCAACCTAGAGCTGGCGGCCGAATACCTGCTGATGGCAGCCATGCTGATCGAGATCAAATCGCGCATGCTGCTGCCGCCCAAGAAGGTGGCCGAGGGACAAGAGGCCGAAGACCCGCGCGCCGAGCTGGTGCGCCGCCTGATCGAATACGAGCAGATGAAACTGGCCGCGGCCCGCCTGAATGCCATCCCCCAGTTTGGCCGCGATTTTTTGAAGGCCGAGATCACCATCGAACAGTCCCTGGTGCCGCGTTTCCCCGACGTGCATGTGGTCGATTTGCAAGAGGCGTGGCGCGACATTTTGAAGCGCGCCAAGCTGGTCCAGCACCACAAGATCACCCGCGAAGAGCTGTCGGTGCGGGAACACATGGGCATGGTGCTCAAGCGTTTGCAGGGTCGGCGCTTTGTGGGCTTTGAGGATTTGTTTGACCCCGAGAGTGGCGCGCCGGTGCTGGTGGTCACTTTTATCGCCCTGCTGGAATTGGCCAAGGAAACTCTGATCGAAATCACCCAGGCCGAGGCCTTTGCGCCTATCTACGTGCGGCTGGCGTACTCTCCCACGTAAACAGCAGCACGTTGACTGCGATACGGTTAGTATTCGCCCGATCACGTCCCCAAACCGTCACCGGAACCTTCCTCCCCCATGACACAACAAACACCTGACAGCAACGCAGCTGCGCTGCACGCCACGCCTTACGGCACCTTGCCACCCGCATCCCCCATGCCCAGCCGCAAGCCCATCAGCCTGCCACGCCTGGCAGAGATGCGCACCCGGGGCGAAAAAATCACGATGATCACCGCCTACGACGCCACCTTTGCGGCGGTGGCGGATGCAGCGGGCATCGACAGCATTCTGGTGGGTGACTCGCTGGGCATGGTCTGCCAGGGCCTGCACACCACGGTGGGCGTCTCGCTGGAGCACATGCGTTACCACACCGAGATGGTGTCACGCGGCCTGCGCCGCGCACAGGCCACGGCCTGGCTGATTGGTGACCTGCCATTTGGCTCCTACCAGGAGTCCAAAGAGCAAGCCATTCGTAGCGCTGGGGTTCTGATGCAGGCCGGTGCCCACATGGTCAAACTCGAAGGCGGTGGTTGGACCACCGAGACTGTTCGCTTTTTGGTGGAACGCGGCATTCCGGTTTGCGCCCACTTGGGGCTCACACCCCAGACGGTGCACTCGCTGGGCGGCTACCGCGTGCAGGGCAAGACCCAGGTCAGCGCCGACCTGCTCAAGCGCCAGGCGCATGAGTTACAAGACGCCGGCGCCAGCATGCTGGTGCTGGAGATGGTGCCCGCACCGCTGTCCAAAGAACTCACCGACGAACTGGTGCACTGCGCCACCATTGGCATAGGCGCCGGCAAGGGCACGGCAGGCCAGGTGCTGGTGATGCACGACATGCTGGGCCTGAACCTGGGCAAGAACCCGAAATTTGTGCGCAACTTCATGGACGATGCCAGCACCATACGCGGCGCGTTTGAGGCGTATGTAGCCGCCGTCAAAAACGGCAGCTTCCCCGACGACAGCCTACACGCATGGTGAAGCAGCGGCCATGAAACTTGTCCATACCCTGTCTGATCTGCGCGACCACCTGAGCGCCTATCGCCACCCCGCCGTGGTGCCCACCATGGGCAACCTGCACGCCGGCCACCTGGCCCTGGTGCGCCAGGCCAAGCCGCTGGGCGACATCACGGTGTCCACCATTTTTGTAAACCGGCTGCAGTTTGCGCCGCACGAAGATTTCGACACCTACCCGCGCACCCTGGACGCCGATTGCCAGCAGTTGGAGGCAGCCGGTTGCGACCTGGTCTTCGCGCCCAAAGAGGCGGAGATGTACCCCCAGCCGCAAACCTTCAAGGTGCACCCACCCACCGAGCTGGCCGACATTCTGGAAGGCCACTTCCGCCCCGGCTTTTTTATTGGTGTGTGTACCGTGGTGCTGAAGCTGCTGTCGTGCACACAGGCGCGCACTGCGCTGTTTGGCAAGAAGGACTACCAGCAGCTGATGGTGATCCGCAACATGGTCAAACAGTTTGCGATGCCGGTGAACATTGTGGGTGGCGAGACCCAACGCAGCGAGGATGGCCTGGCGCTGTCATCCCGCAACGGTTACTTGAGTGCTGCCGAGCGCCAACAGGCCGTTCAGTTGTCGGCCACGCTGAAGACCGTGGCCGAGGCACTGCGCACCAACACCGTGCTGGACGCCGCGGGCATCAGCCGTCTGGAATCCCAGGCCATGCAAAGCCTCAGCAACCTGGGCTGGCGCCCGGACTACGTGGCCGTGCGCCGCCAGGCCGATCTGCAGCCTGCGCAGGCCGGTGACGCCATGGTGGTGCTGGCCGCGGCCCGCCTGGGTGCGACCCGCTTGATCGACAACCTGGAAGTGTGATGCCAGGCGCGGCGCTGCATGCACCGTCTGCACCGCCTGCCGGGCCATCATCCCCGGATGCCCTGCGTTATCGCAGCGTCACGCTGCCCCTGCTGTTGCGCCACGGCAGTCCGACGGAAAAACGCTGGATTCTGGGCTGCTGGTTGGCCTCGCTGCTGGCCAGTGTGGGCCTGGGGCTGGCCACCGTGGTTTACCAATGGTCCGGCATTGCACTGCCCTTTGCCGGCGTGCAGGTATACCTGACCATCTACCCGCCCCTCATCATCTGCCTGTGGTGGACCCTCAGTTTTGGTTGGGCCTGGGGGGCCGTGCCCGGTTATGTGGCAACCCTGACGCTGGCGCTGTATGCCGGCATGCCAACACCGTGGGCGCTGCTGTTTGCCTTTGCCAACCCGCTGGGTTTTGCGGTCATGTCGCAGAGCTACCGGGCGGTGGCCGTGCCTTTGCACATGCGGTCCGTGCACAGTGTGGTTTTTTACATCCTGATTGCGTTTGTGGGTGCGGTCTTCAGTTCCGCCGGAGCCCTGATCTGGATACACACCAACCGCATCGACACCGTGGCCTCACTCCCCATTTGGCAGGGGTGGTGGCTGGGCGGTTTTCTGCAAAGTGTGCTGATTGTTGGCCCCCTGTTGGCGGTATCCTGGCCACGCCTGGCGCGCTGGCAGGCCCAACACCCCGAGTATTTTCAGCCCGAGTCCACCGACCGCAAGCGGCGCAACCTGCGGCTGATGTTGCTCATCACCCTGGGCGTGCTCGGGTATGGCATGACGACGGTGTGGCTGGGCACTAACGCGGTCCGGCAGGCGCTGGGCGCGGGTGACAGTGGCAAGTTTCTGGAGGCGACCCAAACCCTGGTCGCTACCACCTGGGCCTTTTACTGGGTGTCTGCGGTGGTCATCGTGTTTGTCGGTTTTTTTGGGTACCGCGTCTTCACGTACTGGATCGACTCCAACGACCTGCTGCTGCAGCAGGTGGCGCGCACCCATGCGGAACTGCGCCTGGCCTCTCGCACCGACATGCTGACCAACCTGCTCAACCGCCGCGCCATGGAAGAGGCCCTGCAGCAGCAAACACAACGTTGCATGCGGTTTGCCGAGCCAACCGCCCTGGTCATGCTGGACATAGACCATTTCAAAGCCATCAACGACAGCCACGGCCACGATGTGGGCGACACCGTGATCCGCCGCGTGGCCCAAACCATCACCGCGTCCATTCGTACCATCGATGTATCGGCCCGCTGGGGCGGTGAAGAGTTTTTGCTGATACTGCCCAATGTGGATGTGGCCGGAGCCACCACGCTGGCCGACCGTATCCGCGAGGCCATTGCGGGCCAGACCGTGCCCACCGAAGGAGCCGCAGCGCTGCAATTCACAGTGAGCCTGGGCATTGCCATGTTCCACCCCAAGCACCCCGACCACGAAACCTGGATCAAACATGCCGACCAGGCGCTGTACGCGGCCAAACACGGCGGGCGCAACCGCACGGCGGTGTGGCAGGAAGCGGTGTTAGCGTTTTAATCCGCGGGTTTGGCGGCTGGTGTTTGGCGCATGCAGACCTTGCCAGGCAATGGATGTGGACGCTGAGAGCTGAGACCGTACGGGCTCACCACCTCGTGAGCCCACGCATGGGCCATCTGTCGGCGGCCCCAGCGGACATCCAATAGCACTCCAGTCCGCCGCGTGCGTTGCCGCTACTTGCCCTCCGCCCCATGAGCTTCAGCTGGCTGGGACGTCTTCCAGTCGATGGACGGCTCTGGCAAATCCTGACCACCGCCGCTTGACAAGGCTCTTTGATGCAATATACTATGCATTACATAGTATTAAGGTATTGCATAGTCATGGATGACGAAGAGAACGAGTCACAGGAACGCTGGCAGGTCCAGATGCGCAAGGGCACGCTGGAGCTGGTGGTGCTGGCGGCGCTGAAGGGCGGCGCGCTGTATGGGCTGGACCTGCTGCGCCAGTTGCAGGAGTTCCCGACCACAGCCATCAGCGAAGGCACGCTGTATCCGCTGCTGGACCGCCTCAAGCGGGATGGCCTGCTGGACGCCCAATGGGTGCAAGCGGGTGACACCCGGCCGCGCAAGTACTACCAGCTCAGCAGCAAGGGCCTGCAACGGCTGGCCAGTCTGAGCGCCTGCTGGCTGCAGACGGCCGAAGACATCGGGCAATTGATCAGCCGCACGACGCAACGCGGCGAGAGCACACAAGAAGGACACTGAAATGGACACGCAACAGAAGATTCAAGACTACAGCCGCGACCTGGCTCGCTATCTCGCGCCACTGGACCCGGCCGACGCCGCCGAGGTGATCCGCGAAATCGAGAGCCATGTGCTCGACGTGCTCGAACAGCAAGAGCGGCTGGGCAAGACGGTCGGGCTGGAGGCTATCCTGGCCGGCTTCGGCCCGCCGCGTGAACTGGCATCGCGCTACGTGGCCCATGTGCTGGCCGGCACGCCGCCGCCCACGGGCTTCCGCGCGATCCAGACCGTCAAGCGGGGCGTGACGCGCGGCCTGTACTGGTCGATGGCGGGTTTTGGCTACGGCCTGGCCCTGTTTTGCCTGGGCCTGGCACTGGTCAAGCTGCTGGGGCAAGACTCCGTGGGCATGTGGTCGACTGCCGGTGGCAACAGCGTGGTCATCGCCTTCACCGGCGCACCGCATCCAGATATGCCCGAGCTGCTCGGCCGCATGTTTGCACCGATCGGCTTCCTGCTGGCGGCGACCATCGGCTTGCTGACCCACCGCGTGCTGCAGGTCTTGAACCGGGCCATGAAGACCTGACTCGCCTTTTGCGCCACTTCCCTGCTGGTGCTGCTCATACTCGCTGTTCCGACCATTGCGCTGGCTCTGGCTTATGGTGTCGACTACGGCGACGACAAGCGGGCCTACAAGGTCGACGCCGAAGGCCCTGTACACGGCCAAACACGGCGGGAGCAACCGCACGGCGGTGTGGCAGGACGTGGTGGCACCGATTTAAGCCGCGAGCTTGGCGGCTGGTGTTTGGTGCATGTAGACATTGCCAGGCAATGGATGTTGACGCTTGCGGAGTCTCAATAGCTATTATTTTTATAGCTATAGGCTTATATTTCACAGGGGCTAGAGCACGATTTCGCTTGAGACGATTCGGCTTGGCACTGTGGCTTAAATGGGGGACTACACACCCCCTCAGACCAAATCCCTGCCTTTGGTGTCCGCGCCTCACCCATCGCACCCGCAGAGTTTGGGGCAGTGGTCCCCGCCGATTTGTGGGCCTTTGACACCATGAGGCGGGGACCACTGCCCCAAGCTCTGCTGCCAGATGCAACGGCAATCTACAAAAACCGATCCAGAATTTTCTTGCTCCGCGCATCCAGCGCCAGCTGGTCCTTGATCAAGAACTGGATGCCATGTGAATCCGCCACCAGCAGGCTGCCCGCGGTGCCAATGCGGCGGATGTCTTCATCACCCTTCAACACAAACTCGGTGTCGCCACGGTCGGTTTCCACCTTCCAGGTGCAAGGTGTCGAGAAACTGGTCACCGACACAATGGTGCTGATCACGGGCATGAACTCGCGGCTGGCCAGCTCGGTACGGATCAGCGACTGGGCAGGTTCGGCGAGGTCGACCAAGGATTCGATCCAGGCGACTTCGTGGCCATCGGTATCGACCATGGAGATGCCCACTTCGGGCGACTGGATGGGGAAGGCCCGCACCGGCACCACACCCTCCGAACGCTCGCCCTGCGCGTTGGTCAGGATCAGCTTGCCAAAGGTGTCGCGCTGCAGCGTCCAGCCGCTGGTAACCACAATGCTTTGTTCGTTCATTTGTCTGACGCGTCCATGTCAACGTCCATATTGCGGGCTTGGGCCTGGTACAGGTTGAAGTAGGCGCCCTCGGCGGCCATCAGCACATCGTGCGGCCCCTCTTCCACCACGCGGCCACGGTCCAGCACCACCAGGCGGTCGGCGCGGTGCAGCGTGGACAGGCGGTGCGCAATGGCGATCGTGGTGCGGCCCTTTACGAGGTTCTCCAATGCCTTCTGGATTTCTTTTTCCGTCTCGGAGTCCACCGACGAGGTGGCTTCGTCCAGAATCAAAATGCGGGGGTCGATCAGCAAGGCGCGTGCAATGGAAATGCGCTGCCGCTCACCACCTGACAAGCCCTGGCCGCGCTCACCGACCATGGAGTCATAACCCTGGGGCAGGCGCAGGATGAATTCGTGGGCATGGGCCGCACGTGCGGCGGCAATGATCTCGGCACGTGTCGCGTCGGGCTTGCCGTAGGCAATGTTTTCGGCGATGGTGCCAAAGAACAAGAAGGGTTCCTGCAAGACCAGGCCGATGTTCTGGCGGTAGTCTGAAATGGCATAGGAGCGGATGTCCACACCATCCACCAGGATCGCACCTTCAGACACGTCGTAGAAACGGCAGATCAAGTTGACCAGTGTGCTTTTGCCCGAGCCGCTGTGGCCCACCAGGCCAATCATTTCACCGGGCTCAATCTTTAGGTTGATGCCGCGGTTCACCTCGCGGTTGCCGTAGCGAAAGCCCACATCGCGCACCTCAATACGCCCCTGCACCTTGCCCATGGCCACGGGCTGCGCGGGCTCGGGCACGCTGGAGACGTGGTCCAGGATATCGAAGATGCGCTTGGCAGCCGAGGCCGATTTTTGCGTGACCGACACGATGCGGCTCATGGAATCCAAGCGACCGTAAAAGCGGCTGATGTAGGCAATGGCCATCAGCAGCATACCGACGGTGATCTTGCCGTTGGACACCTGCCAGATACCAAAGGCCCAGACCACCAACAAACCGATTTCGGTCAGCAGCGACACGCTGGGTGAAAACAGTGACCAGATCTTGTTGATGCGGTCATTGACGACCAGGTTGTGGTGGTTGGCTTCGCGGAAGCGTTTGGCCTCACGCTGCTCCTGGGCAAAGGCCTTGACCACACGGATGCCGGGAATGGTGTCGGCCAGCACGTTGGTCACCTCGCCCCACACGCGGTCGATTTTTTCAAAGCCTGTGCGCAGGCGGTAACGCACAAAATGGATCATCCAGCCGATAAAGGGCAAGGGCACCAGCGTGATCATGGCCAGGTAAGGGTCCATCGTGAACAAAATGACGGCGGTCATCACAATCATGACCACGTCACTGGCAAAGTCGGTCAGGTGCAGCGACAGGTAGACGGCAATGCGGTCACTCTCACTACCCACACGGGACAACAAATCGCCCGTGCGTTTGCCGCCGAAGTATTCCAAAGAGAGTTTCAACAGGTGTTCATAGGTGGTGGTGCGCAAATCGGCCGCAATACGCTCGGACACCAGGGCCAGCACATAGGTCTTGCCCCAGCTCAGCACCCAGGCCAGCAGACCCGCACCCAGTAATGCAGCCAGGTAAAAAGCAATGGTGCCCGGGGGTACGGTCTGGCCACTCTGCAGCGGGATCAGCACCTTGTCGACCAGGGGTGCGGTCAGGTAGGGCGGCACCTGGTGAGCTGCCGTGCCCAAGAGCATCAGCACAAAGCCCAGAATCAGTTGGCCCTTGTAGGGTTTGGCAAAGCGCCACAGGCGAAACAGGGTCCAGGTGGACGGTGGTGTGTGGACCACCTTGGTGCAAATGGGGCATTCTTCCTGGTCTGGCTCCAGCGGGGCCTTGCAGCTGGGGCACACGTTTTGCAGCACCTGGGCCAGGGGTTTGCCAGACAGGTAGCTGTCCAGGCCGGCCTGAAACTGGTTGCTCAGGCGAATGGCGTGCAGGTTTTGCGCCAGGGTGAAGCGCCAGGTGGCCAGCAGGCCGTTGGTATCCACCAGGTTCAGGTGGCCTACACCGGCGTGGTCGTGGTGGCGCAGTTCCAGGCCGTCGCGGTAGGCCCATTCCTGCCAGACGCTGGCACCGGCGGCCCGGCTGAGCAGGCGCTGGTTGGTGATGACCACCAGACTGGGCACAAAATGCAGCTTGGCATCAAGGTCAACCTCCAGCGCCGCCAGAACGTTCTCATGGGGTCGAAGCTGCGATTGCGCGGCTTCGCGCCAACGGACAGAGATATCACCCGTCTGGGCACTCTCGGATAGAACAACAGGGGTCATGGGTACAGCAGAATGGTCGCAGAATGGTCGAATACTTAGAACCAGAAACCGGGTGCAATGCGATTGCAGCAAGCTGCATACTTTACGATACTCGGTTTGGAACACTTTGACCCAAATTCACAGGGGATGGGGTCGAATGAGAATACACAACGCGGTCAGCACCACATTGGTGGACTGGCCCCCTGAAAAGCAGCCATGACGGACCAGAAAAAGATAGCAATTCTGCAGGTGACACACCTGCGCGGCCCCAATATCTGGACCTACCGCCCGGTCATCGAGGCCTGGCTGGACATTGGCCAGTTGGAGGATTACCCATCCAACACCATCGACGGCTTTTACGAGCGACTCACCGGTTTCCTGCCCAGCCTGGTTGAACACCACTGCAGCCCGGGCGTACGCGGCGGCTTCTTGCAACGCGTGAAGGAAGGCACTTACGCGGCGCACATCGTCGAACACGTCACGCTGGAGCTGCAAAACCTGGCCGGTATGCGCACCGGTTTTGGCAAGGCCCGGCAAACCTCCAAACGCGGCGTCTACAAGGTGGCCTTCCGCACCCGCCAGGAGCAGGTGGGGCGCGACGCACTGGTTGCGGGCCGCGATCTGGTCGAGGCAGCCATCAACAACACCCCGTATGACGTAGCGGCCGTAGTGGCCCAACTGCGCGAAAAGGTGGACGACTTGTGCCTGGGCCCCAGCACGGCGCACATTGTGGATGCCGCCACCGAGCGCCGCATACCGTCCATCCGCCTGACTGAAGGCAACCTGGTGCAACTGGGTTACGGCATCAACCAGCGCCGCATCTGGACGGCCGAGACCGACCAGACCTCGGCCATCGCCGAAGAAATTGCCAGCGACAAGGACCTGACCAAGGCCCTGCTCAAATCCTGCGGCGTGCCGGTGCCCGAAGGCCAACTGGTGCGCAGCGCCGAGGCAGCCTGGGAGGCGGCGCAAGATATTGGTGTGCCCGTGGTGCTGAAACCCTACGACGGCAACCATGGCCGTGGCGTATCGCTGAACCTGGTCACGCAGAGTGATGTGGAGGCCGCCTATGCACTGGCCCACCGCAAAGGTGGTGGCAGCAGCGTCATTGTGGAGAAATACATTCCCGGCACCGAGCACCGCGCCCTGGTCGTAGGGCGCCAGGTCGTGGCGGTGGCCCGGGGAGAGACGCTGTGGGTGGTGGGCGACGGTGTTTCCACCATCGACCAATTGGCCGATACACAAATCAACACCGATCCGCGCCGTGGCACGGGCGAGGAGTTTCCGCTCAACGTCATCATCCCCAGTGAAACCGGTGAGGTGATCCTGGAGCTGGAGCGTGCGGGGCTGACGCCACAATCCGTCCCTGCCAAGGACGCGCGGGTGCTGATCCAGTCCAACGGCAATGTGGCGTTCGACATCACCGACCAGGTGCACCCCAGCGTGATCGCTGCCGCTGCCCTGGCGGCCCGTGTGGTGGGCCTGGACATTGCAGGTGTGGACATGGTGCTGGAGGACGCGACCAAACCCCTGCACACCCAACGTGCTGCCGTCATCGAGGTCAATGCCAGCCCCGGCTTGCTGGCCCATATCAAGCCGGCCGAGGGCCAGGGTCGCCCGGTTGGCAAGGCCATCATCGAACACCTGTTTGGCATGGACCGCGACGGTCGCATCCCCATCGTGGGCATCACCGGCACACAAAAAACCGGGCGTATCGCCCGCATGGTGGCCTGGTTGGCCCATATCAGCGGCAAACACGTGGGTCTGGCCTGCAGCGAAGGCCTGTACCTGGATGGCCGCCAGGTAGACGCCAAGGACTGTGCCCGCTGGGAGCCCGGCCAGCGCCTGCTGATCAACCGCTCGGTACAGGCGGCCGTGTTCGAGAACGGCAGCCAGACCATACTGGCCGAAGGCCTAGCCTACGACAAGTGCTCCGTGGGTGTGGTCACCGATGTCAGCTGGCATGAATCTCTGGTGCCGTTTGACATCCTGGATGCCGAGCAGGCCTACAAAGTGGCCCGAACCCAGGTCGATGTGATTTTGCCCACGGGTACGGCTGTGCTGAATGCCGCCGACCCCCAGGTGGTGGAAATGGCCGAGCTGTGCGATGGCAAGGTCATTTTCTACGGCATGGATGGCACCAGCGCCGTCCTATCACAGCACCGCGCCGCGGGTGAACGGGTGGTGTTTGTACGCGACGACCAGATCGTGCTGGCCCATGGCGCGCAAGACATAGCCCTGCTGCCGCTGGCATCGCTCAAGCCTGCCAAGGCTTCGCAGCCCGAGATGGTGATGGCCGCTGTGGCGGCGGCATGGGCCCTGAACATCCCGCCCGAACTGATTGGCGCAGGCCTGCGGACCTTTGAGTCCAACCCCAAAAAAACACCGTATTGATAACTTTGCGGGACAGACCTTTAGCTCTGTCCTCAACTGATTAGGACGATCATGGAAGTCACCCGTATCCGAGCCCTGCGTGGCCCCAATTTGTGGAGCCACCACACCGCCATACAGTCCATCGTGTCCTGCCAGCCCGAGGAGCGCGACATTGGCAAGATCCCCGGCTTTGAAGAGCGCTTGCGTGCCCGCTTCCCCGAGATCAGCCCCTTCCAGCCCACCGGCCATGACGACTCCATCAACATGGTCCACGTGCTGGAATTGGCGGCACTGGGTTTGCAGGCCCAAGCCGGTTGCCCGGTCACCTTTAGCTGCTGCACACCCACGGTGGATGCCGACGTGTACCAACTGGTTGTGGAATACAGCGAAGAGCCGGTGGGCCGCCTGGCCATGGACCTGGCGCAGGCCCTGTGCCAGTCCGCCTTGGACGACACACCCTTTGACCTGGCCGATGCGCTGACCCAGTTGCGCGATCTGGATGAAGACGTGCGCCTGGGGCCCAGCACCGGTTGCATCGTGGATGCCGCCGTGGCACGCGGCATCCCCTTCAGCCGCATGACCGAAGGCAGTATGGTGCGTTTTGGTTGGGGCAGCAAACAAAGGCGCATCCAGGCCGCCGAGATCGATGCCACCAGTGCGATTGCAGAAGCCATTGCACAAGACAAAGACCTGACCAAGAAGTTGCTGGCTGCTGCTGGCGTTCCCGTGCCGGCTGGCCGTGAGGTGAGCGACGCCGAAGACGCCTGGGTGGCAGCCTGCGAGATTGGCCTGCCTGTCGTCGTCAAGCCCAAAGACGGCAACCAGGGCAAGGGCGTGACGGTCAACATCACGACCAAGGAACACCTGACCAAGGCCTTTGCCATCGCCAGCGAGTTCCGCGACGATATCCTGGTCGAACGCTACATGCCGGGCAACGACTTCCGCCTGCTGGTGGTCGGCGACAAGCTGGTTGCCGCCGCGCGGCGCGACCCGCCCAAGGTGGTGGGCGACGGCGTGCACACCATCACCGAGCTGGTCCATCAGGTCAACCAGGACCCGCGGCGTGGTTCGGGCCACTCCACATCATTGACCAAGATCCGTTTTGACGATATCGCCCATGCCTGCCTGGCCAACCAGGGCTTTACTGCGGATGCCATTCCGGCCAAGGGCCAACGTGTCAATTTGCGCAACAACGCCAACCTGTCCACCGGCGGCTCTGCCACCGACGTGACGGATGACGTGCACCCCGAAGTGGCGGCCCGCGCTGTGGCTGCGGCCCACATGGTAGGTCTGGACATTTGTGGTGTGGACCTGGTGGCTGACAGCATCCTGCGCCCCATCGAGGAAGTGGGCGGCGGCATTGTGGAGGTGAATGCCGCGCCGGGTTTGCGTATGCACCTGAGCCCATCGTTTGGCAAGGGCCGGGCGGTAGGCGAAGCCATCATCTCCAGCCTGTTCAAGAACGGCCAGAACGGCCGCATCCCCATCGTCGCCGTGACGGGTACCAATGGCAAAACCACCACCGTGCGCCTGATCTCACACCTGCTGGCGCAAAAGGGCCTGACGGTGGGCATGACCAATACCGATGGAGTCTATGTTGGCGGCCACACCATCGACACCGGCGACTGCAGCGGCCCTAAGAGTGCCAAGAGTGTGCTGCTGCACCCCGATGTGGATGCCGCCGTGCTGGAAACCGCACGCGGTGGTGTGCTGCGCGAAGGCCTGGCCTTTGACCGCTGCGATGTGGCCGTGGTCACCAATGTGGGCAGCGGCGACCACCTGGGCCTGAATTACATCACCACCGTGCAAGACCTGGCCGTGCTCAAACGGGTGATTGTGCAAAACGTGTCACCCACCGGCGTGGCCGTGCTCAACGCCACCGACCCCACCGTGGCAGCCATGGCGAGCAAATGCCGCGGCTCGGTCACGTTTTTTGCCGTCGACAAATTCCACCCCATCATGGCCACGCACCGTGCCCAGGGCCAGGCCGTGGTCTATGTGGAGAACGGTCACATCGTCGCCAGCAAGGGCGAGTTCCAGCAAACCATTCCGCTGGCGGCTATCCCCATCACCATGGGTGGACTGATCCCCTTCCAGGTTGAAAACGTGATGGCCTCGGTGGCCGCGGCCTGGGCGCTGGACCTGGACTGGGACACCATACGCGCGGGGCTGGCGGGTTTCTCCAACGACACGCACAACGCCCAGGGCCGTTTCAACTTCTTCCAGTACCGCGGTGCCACGGTGATCGCCGACTACGGCCACAACCCCGATGCCATGGTTGCGCTGGTCCAGGCCGTGCAGGCCATGCCTGCGGCCCGCCGTTCGGTAGTTATAAGTGGCGCGGGCGACCGGCGCGACCAGGACATCCGCCAGCAGACCGAAATCCTGGGCGATGCGTTTGACGAAGTCATCCTGTATGAAGACCAATGTCAGCGCGGGCGACAAGACGGTGAAGTCATCGCGTTGCTGCGCCAGGGCCTGGCCCATGCACAGCGCACAACCCAAACGTCGGAAATCAAAGGTGAGTTTTTGGCGATTGACACCGCCATGGACAAGCTGGTTGCCGGTGACCTGTGCCTGATTCTGGTGGACCAGGTGGAAGAGGCCTTGGCGCACATCAGCGCCAAGGTGAAAAAAGGCTAAACGCCCTCAGCGGTAGGCCCGCGCGCCATCAGGGCGGCCACCGCCTGCGCGGGTTGCAAGCGGCCATCCAGCAGATCCACCACACAACGGGCAATGGGCATGTCAATGCCCAGACTGTTGGCCCGCTGCACCACGGTGCGTGCGCTGTACACCCCTTCGGCGACATGGCCCAGTGACGCAATCGCCTGTTCCAGAGTTTGGCCCTGGGCCAGTGCCTGGCCCACGCGCCGGTTGCGTGACAGGTCACCAGTCGCGGTCAGTACCAGGTCACCGAGCCCGCTCAGGCCCATAAAGGTTTCGGCCTTGGCACCCAGCGCCAGGCCCAGGCGGGTCATCTCGGCCAGCCCGCGCGTCACCAGGGCGGCGCGGGCGTTCAGGCCCAGTTGCAGCCCGTCACACAAGCCGGTGGCAATGGCCAGCACATTTTTCACGGCACCGCCCACTTCCACCCCCACCACATCCTCGTTGGCATAGACCCGCAAGGTGGAACTGTGGAAGGCTGCGACCAGGGCATCACGCACGGTGGCGTCGGCACTGGCCGCTACCAGAGCCGTGGGTTTGCCCAAGGCGACTTCTTGCGCAAAGCTGGGGCCGCTCAACACGCCGGCGCTTTGGCCGCTGGCGACCTGGGCCTGGATTTCATGGCCCATCAGTCCTGGCGCACCATCGATACCGGCCTCAAAACCCTTGCACAGCCAGGCCACTGCGGCTTTGCAGTTCTTTGACAGGGAGAGCAGGCCGCGCAGGCCCGCCATGGGAGAAGCAAGAATGACCAGATCTTCAGCGTGCAGACTGGCCAGCAGCTGTGGCAAGGCCTGGCTGCTGATGTGCAATCCGGTTGGCAGGGCAATGCCCGGCAGATAACGCTGGTTTTCACGGCCCTGTTGCAGGGCCAACGCCTGAGCCGCATCACGCACCCACAGGGTCACGGCATGCGGCGCGGCGGCATTGCGGCTTGCATTGACGGCCAGCGCCGTACCCCAGGCGCCGCCCCCGATGACTATTATTTTCATAGCATTAGAAGCAATGAGTACGGGGGCTAGAGGGCGATTTCGCCCAAAGGCTTACTGTGTCAGCGCGCTGGCAGGTGCGTTGGCCGAGGCAGCGGCCTGGGCTTGTTGCTGCTGCTCGTACATGGCCTGGAAGTTGATTTCGGTCAGGTGCACGGGTGGGAAACCACCGCGCTGGATCAGGTCAGCCACATTGCCACGCAGGTAGGGGTACACGATCTGGGGGCAAGCGATACCCATCAGAGGACCCATCTGGTCTTGAGGCACGTCGCGGATTTCAAAAATACCGGCTTGTTTGGCTTCCACCAGGAACACGGTCTTGTCCTTGATCTTGGTGTGCACGGTGGCGGTCACAGCCACTTCAAAAATGCCGTCGGTCACGGGGGAAGCTTCCACACCCAGTTGGATGTCCACGGAAGGCTGTTCCTGCTCCAGCAGGATGGCGGGGGAATTGGGTTGCTCCAGCGAAGCCTCTTTCAGGTAAACGCGTTGGATCTGGAACACAGGGTTTGCAGGAGTCTGGTCGGACATAAAAACGGTCTTTCAAAGTAAAACAAAGCCCGCCCAAAAACACTCTGGGCAGGCCAGTGACAGGAATTAACGTAAATTGCGTTAACTGCAGATTATCTCAGGCTGATCCACCTGCATTTCAAGGGAACCTGTGTAGGGGTCAACCCTAGGCGGCCTGCAGCAAAGGCAGTAAACCACCCCGCCCGTCCAGCGCCATCAGGTCGTCACAGCCGCCCACGTGGGTATCGCCAATGAAGATTTGCGGAACGGTACGCCGCCCGGTGATCTCCATCATCTTCACACGTTCCTGGGGCAGGTTGTCGACCCGGATTTCGTCGATGTTTTCAACACCCTTGGACAGCAGAATACGCTTGGCCTGCACGCAATAGGGGCAAAACGCCGTGGTGTACATTTTTACGGCTTGCACGGCATCAGCCCTTTTCCACGGGCAGATTGGCGGCCTTCCAGCCCACCAGGCCACCGGCCAAGTTTTGGGCCTTTTCGTAGCCCAGTTTTTTGGCAACCGCCACGGCACGGCCGGACCGGGCGCCTGTCTGGCACACCAGGATCAGCGGCAGGGCCTTGTTTTTGACGGCATTGCCCAGTTTGCTCTCCAAATCCGCCAGGGGGATGTTTTTGGCTCCGCCGACATGGCCCGCGGCGAATTCAGTGGGGTCGCAGACGTCGATCACCACGCCTTTTTCGCGGTTGATCAGCTGCACCGCAGCGGCAGGGTCCAGACCAGCGGTGGCAGCGCCCTGGATCAGGGGCCACAAAAGCATTGCGCCGGATGCTATGGCAACGGCAATCAGCATCCAGTTATCGAGAATGAATTTCACTTTATTCCTTGTAAGTTAGCGAGCGGTCAACCCGACATTTTAGAATGCTGGCTGCACCACCGCCCAATCCCACCCCTTATCACCGCATTTACCGCTGCACCATGTACAAACTCGTTCTCGTTCGCCACGGCGAATCCACCTGGAATCTTGAAAACCGCTTCACTGGCTGGACCGATGTGGACCTGACACCCACGGGTGTGGAGCAAGCCAAAAGTTCCGGTCGCCTGCTCAAGGCCGAAGGTTATGAATTTGACGTGGCCTACACCAGCGTTCTGAAGCGTGCCACCCGTACGCTGTGGCATTGCCTGGACGAAATGGACCGCACCTGGCTGCCCGTGGTGCACTCCTGGCGTCTGAATGAGCGCCATTACGGTGCTTTGCAAGGCCTGAACAAGACCGATATGGCCAAACAATACGGCGATGCCCAGGTGCTCCAATGGCGCCGCAGTTATGACACACCACCGCCTGCGCTGGAGCCCACTGACAGCCGCAGCGAGCGCGGTGACCTGCGATATGCCAAGCTGGACCCTTCACAAGTACCGCTGACCGAATGCCTGAAAGACACGGTTGCACGCGTGATGCCCTTCTGGAACGAAACCATTGCCCCTGCCATCCTGGGCGGCCAACGTGTACTGGTGGCTGCTCACGGCAATTCGATCCGCGCCCTGGTCAAATACCTGGACAACATTGGTGACGACGACATCGTGGGTGTGAACATCCCCAATGGCATTCCGCTGGTGTACGAGTTGGATGCCAACCTCAAACCCATCCGCCACTACTACCTGGGCGACGCCGAAGCCGCTGCCAAGGCCGCTGCCGCGGTGGCATCCCAGGGCAAGGCCTAATAAAACCGGGAAATACGGCACTTTCGCCGCATTTCCCGCGTTATCCACGCGGCAACAGCAGGAACTCGCCACAAGCCACCTCCTCCAAGGTGTATATTGAAATGGCACTGGAATACTTATGGGTCAAAAACTGAAAATTGCGGGCTGGATTGGTTTGGGCGTCATGGCGGGCGCCTTGACCACGGTCTCGCTGCAGACCGTGGCCCGCAGCACGCTCGCGCCGCTGCCGCTCGAAGAATTGCAACAACTCGCTGCTGTGTTTGGCATGGTCAAGAGCGACTATGTGGAGCCGGTGGACGAGAAAAAACTGATCACCGAAGCCATTGCCGGCATGGTGGCCAGCCTGGACCCGCACTCCCAGTACTTTGACAAAAAGTCGTTCAAGGAATTCCGGGAGGGCACCTCCGGGCGCTTTGTGGGCGTGGGAATTGAAATCACCCAGGAAGACGGTCTGGTGAAGGTGGTCTCACCCATCGAAGGCTCGCCTGCGTTTCGGGCCGGTATCAAGACCAACGACCTGATCACCCGCGTGGACGATACGGCGGTCAAGGGTCTGACCCTGAACGAAGCGGTTAAACGCATGCGCGGTGAACCCAACACCCAGGTGGTGCTGACCATCTTCCGCAAAGACGAAAACCGCACATTTCCCGTCAACATCATTCGGGAAGAGATCAAGCAACAATCGGTGCGTGGCAAGGTCGTCGAACCCGGCTACGGCTGGATTCGCGTCAGCCAGTTCCAAGAACAGACCGTAGAAGACTTTGTCAAAAAAATTGACGAGTTGTACAAGCAGGAACCCCATCTCAAGGGCCTGGTTCTGGACTTGCGCAACGACCCCGGCGGCTTGTTGAACGCTGCCGTGGCGGTGTCTGCGGCCTTCCTGCCCGAGAACGTGACCGTGGTGTCCACCAACGGCCAAACAGCGGACAGCAAACAGATTCTGAAGGCGACCGTTCGGGACTACCTGGGACGCGACGGATCGGACCCGCTCAAAAAATTGCCCCAGGGCCTGAAAAAGGTACCGCTGGTGGTGCTGGTCAACGAAGGCTCTGCATCGGCCAGCGAAATTGTGGCAGGTGCCTTGCAAGACCACAAACGCGCGACCCTGATGGGCAGCCAGACCTTTGGCAAGGGCTCTGTCCAGACCTTCCGCCCCCTGGGACCCGATACCGGCCTGAAGATCACCACCTCGCGTTATTACACGCCCAGTGGCAAATCCATACAGGCCAAGGGCATCGTTCCCGACGTGATGATCGACGACACCGAGGAAGGCAGCCCCTATGCAGCCCTTCGCACCCGCGAGGCCGATTTGGGCAAACATCTGGGCAGCGGCCAGGGCGAAGAGGTCAAAGACGCTGGCCGCGAGAAGGCCCGTGACGAAGCGCTGAAGCGGCTGGAGGAAGAGTCCCGCAAGCCCGCGTCCGAGCGCCGCCCACCCGAATTTGGCTCCGATAAAGATTTCCAGTTGCAGCAGGCCCTGAACCAGCTGAAGGGGCGCCCCGTCCTGGTCAGCAAGACCCAGGTGGAGCGCAAGGAAGAGCCCAAAGAAAACTGAAGATGGATGACTCGCAGCTGCTGCGCTACTCGCGCCACATCCTGCTCGATGAGATCGGGGTCGAAGGCCAGCAGCGCATCATGCAGGCGCGGGCGCTGGTCATCGGGGTTGGTGGACTGGGCTCACCGGTAGCCCTGTACCTGGCTACTGCAGGCATTGGCCACCTGACTCTGGTAGACCACGACACGGTGGATCTGACCAATTTGCAGCGGCAGATTGCCCATACCGAGGCCCGGGTGGGGCAACCCAAGGTGGAGTCGGCTCGCCAGGCTTTGCTGGCCATCAATCCACAACTCCAGGTTACCGCCTTGTCCGAACGCGCCGATGCCGCACGGTTGGACGCGCTGGTAGCCGATGCCGATGTGGTGCTGGACTGCAGCGACAACTTCACCACCCGACACGCCATCAATGCCGCCTGTGTGCGCCACGGTGTTCCGCTGGTTTCGGGTGCTGCCATCCGGTTTGACGGCCAATTGGCCGTCTACAACCCCAAGGACGCCAGCTCACCCTGCTACGCCTGCGTGTTCCCGCCCGATGCTGACTTTGAAGAAACCCGCTGCGCCACTATGGGTGTCTTCGCGCCGCTAGTGGGCATAGTCGGCAGCATGCAAGCCGCAGAGGCACTGAAACTGCTCAGTGGTGCGGGAGAACCCGCAGTCGGGCGCATGCTGATGCTGGACGGGCGGTCCATGGGTTGGAACGACATACGCCTGCCCCGCAACCCGGATTGCCCGGTGTGCGCCAAACCACACTGAAGCGGCCTGACACGCAGCTTGGTAGCAGCGCAATTGCGGGGTAAAGCCGCTGCAAATGCGGTGGTGGCAAGTCGTATAGTTGTGACAACATCAAGGCAGTTCCTGTTATGCTTTATTGGCACCGCCTTAACCCCTACAGTGGCCACCCCAAAGTCCCCCCAACCCATTGACTTGCAGCAGTTGCAGTTGGACGATGCACGCGCCTTGCTGGACCACGGCATGTTGACCGCACTGCCCTCGATGCAGGAGTCGCCACTGGACTACCTGCAGGGCGTTATCAACGGCTTGTGTGAGTTGTCGCTCAAAGACCCCCTGACGGGGCTGGGCAACCGCCGCCACTTCCGTGCCGTGCAAGAGCGCACCATTGACGGCGTGGCCCGTTCAGGGGACGCGGCGCTGCTGTTGATGCTGGACATTGACCACTTCAAGAAGGTGAACGACACACACGGACACCAGGCCGGTGACCAGGTGTTGCAGGCGATTGCCAAATGTATCGCCAGCTGTGTGCGCCCCATGGATACAGTGGCCCGTTACGGTGGGGAAGAGTTTGCCGTTGTGCTGCCGAATTGCCACACGTCTTTCGGTGAGACCGTTGCTGAGCGCATTCGCGCCACGATTGAGGCCCTGGTAATCACCATTTCACCCACACTTACGCTCAGGGTGACGGTCAGCGTGGGGGGCGCCTATGCGCCGGAGTGGGTTCGGTCCACTGCAGCCCTGTGGACCGAACGCGCCGATGTGCAGCTGTACCGCGCCAAACGCGAGGGCCGCAACCGCGTGTGCCTGGACCACCCGCAAGAAATTTTTGTCAGCGCAGAAGAAAAGAATCTGCTCTTTGGCCATCTCGCGCTGGGTGACCCAGCGTGGATTGAAAGTGTTTCCAGCGATGCACCGGGCAGTTCTGCCAGCGGTGCCATGCAAAGGGTGAATTGATGGCTGACGTATTAACCCCCCCAATTCCCAGTGACGCGCCTGCGTCAGTGCCCTTGACCCCGCTGGGCAAAGTCATTGCCGTAACCAGTGGTAAAGGTGGTGTGGGCAAGACTTTTGTGTCGGCCAACCTGGCCGCCGCATTGGCCAAGCTCGGCCTGCGCGTGCTGGTGCTGGACGCCGATCTGGGTCTGGCCAACCTCGACGTGGTGCTCAATCTGTACCCCAAGCTCACGCTGCATGACGTATTCACCGGCAAGGCCAAACTCGAAGACGCCATCGTCCGTGCGCCAGGCGGTTTTTCGGTGCTGTTGGCCGGCTCCGGCATGGTGGAATATTCCCGCCTGACGCCCGAGGTGCGCAATGACTTTCTGCGCATCATGGGTGGGCTGGTACCCCACTACGACGTGGTGCTGCTGGACACCGGTGCCGGCATCTCGGATGTGGTGCTGTTCGCCGTGTCGCTGGCGTCCGAAGTGATCGTTGTCGCCACGCCCGAGCCGACATCGCTGACCGACGCCTACGCCACGGTCAAGGTACTGGTCGGGCAACAAAAGCGCCAGACCATTCGTATGGTCATCAACCAGACCGCCAGATTGGGCGACGGGCGTGCCATCACCGTGCAGTTGCAGCAGGTGCTGGACCGGTTTGTCCCTACCGAACCCGGTCGACCCATCAAGCTGGTGCACATGGGTGACATCCCGGCCGACCCGGCGGTGCGCCAGGCCATCATGCGCCGCCAGTTGCTGATGCAGGCCACGCCCAGTTGCCCCGCTGCGATGGCGATTTCACAACTGGCGCTCAAGCTCGAAGAAACTGTGATCTCGCGCAACAAGTAAGCGCGGACCACACAACCAACCTCAGGCCGTCACAATCCAGCCCTCCAGCGGGTCCAGGTCTGCCGGCAGGCCATAGAGCAGATCACCCTGGGCGTGCTTGTGGCTGCCCCAGGCGGCCTGCACCAGACACAACACGGCATCCAACACGTCGCCCTTGGCATCGTCCACCAGGGCGTCACGCTGCGCGTGTGTGAGCTTGAGGCGCAAAGCCAGTCGGGTTTGCCCCGCCTCCAGTGCAGTGATCAAATCCTTACGGGCAATCAGGCGTTCCGGTGTTTGTTTGGACCGGTCATCACTTTTGTAACTGCGGTTGCCCAGGATTTCGCGCGCCAAAAGGCCGGGATATGCCTCCAGCGCCACGCGCTGGTGTAGTGCTTTGTTGTGTTCGGGTGGAGGCATGTGCAGGCCAGGCATGACCACTCCGGCCGCCAACAACCGCGGCACGCCGGCGTGCAGCATAAAAGCCACGGGCGGGTTGACCCATTTCATCGACGGGCTGGAGCCCGCTGGTCCGTCGCAGGCGCGGTGCGCAAACTTGCCGCCCACAGGCCGTGAATCGCAAAAGCCAGCGAAGGCATCGCGTATCTCCGCGCGGCTGAGGCCGGCATAGTGCTGCATGCAGGCTTGCCAATCCAGGGGCCAACCCAGGGTTATCAGCAGTTCTCGCGGTAACCCAAACGGCAAGTCGAAGCCCCCTACCCAGGCTTGGGCTTGCTGCAACCATTGCTCGAAGGCAGTCAGTGACGGCAAAAATTCCAGCCGATCCAGCACCACCACTGCCCCGCGTAGATGGCCCTGTGCCAGCACAATGGGTTTGCTGCGTGTGGGCGCGCTTGAAAAGTCACAACCGATCAGCATGGCGTGCCCCCGTTAGCCCAAAGCCAGCGCCATGACACCCACACCGATGCAGGCCGCACCCAGAAGCCTGGCCATGCGGTCGCCCTCCCCCAGCAGCTGACCACCCAAGAAGGCTGCAAACAACATGGAGACCTCGCGTGCAGGCGCCACATGGCTGAGTGGCGCCACTTGCATGGCATACAGCACCAGCACATAGGATATGGGGCTGATGACACCCACCACCGTGGCGTATTTCCACTGGGCACGCCACAACACATGCGCCTCCTGCGGTTTACGCAGCACAGCGGGCATCAGAAAAGCCAGGCGCACAAAGTTGCCAAAATAGTCCACCAGAATGGGCGACATAAACACCATCTTGACCGCATACCCGTCCACCACGGTATAGCTGGCAATAAACACGCCTGTCAGCAGTCCGTACAACATGCCTTTGCGCACGCGTAGCCGGTGTTCTGCGCTGTGCGTATTGCGAAACAGGCCTGGGCCACCTGCGATCAGAAAGACGCCCAGAACCACGGCGAGAATGCCGCCAAAGCCCAGGGCCGAGATGTGCTCACCCAGAAAGAGGATGGCCACCATGGACGACAGCAGCGGGCCAGAACCCCGCGCCAACGGGTAGACCACGGTCAGGTCGGCCTTGCGGTAACCGCGCAGCAGGATCACAAAATAGATGGTGTGCAAGATGCCGCTGGCCCACACCAGGCTCCACTCCTGCACCCCCCAGGATGGCACTTGCTGCCAGCCAAGCCACAAGCCAACCGGCGCCCAGAACACCATCATGACCAGGGAGCTGAAGCAAGAGAAACGAACATCACCACCGGCCTTCTTGGCGGCGATGTTCCAGCTGGCATGGATCAGGCCGGCCAGTATGACCAGCGCCAGCGCGCTCAGCGGCATGCCTTAGGGGATCACGCTCGACCGATGATGGAAGCGGTGGCCATCAATTCTTCGAGCAAGGCCAACGAAACCTTGCCGGACACCGAATATGGGTCCAGTTCGGGCTTCTCTGCATACTTCAACAGGATGTTGGTGTTGATCTTGGACATGTTGACCTGGCCCATGGTCCAGCCGCCAAAGCGGCGCTCGGAGATTTCTTCGTAGTGCAGCAAGACCACATCTTTGTGGCGGGCGTCGCGCTGGATGTGGCCATACAGATCACTCACCGGCATACGGCCACCTTCAATGGCCTGCAGAAAAATGCCGCCGCCGTAACACAGGATGCCGGTAATGCCGCAGGTCGGGTTGTAGTGGCGGGACTGGCTCAGAATCGCTTCGATCGCCTCGGCGCTGGGGTCCACCGCGCGGCTGGCATATAACAAACGTACCAACATGGTCTAACCCTTCCGTGGAATCAAGGACAAAAATTCGCGCCGCAAATTGGGGTCCTTCAGGAACACGCCGCGCATGACCGAATTGATCATTTTGCTGTCCATGTCCTTCACGCCCCGCCAGGCCATGCAGTAGTGGCTGGCTTCCATCACGATGGCCAAGCCATCGGGCTGGGTTTTTTCCTGGATCAGGTCCGCCAATTGCACCACCGCCTCTTCCTGGATCTGGGGGCGCCCCATGATCCACTCCGCCAGGCGTGCGTACTTGGACAGGCCGATCACATTGGTGTGTTCGTTGGGCATGATGCCGATCCAGATCTTGCCGATCACAGGGCAAAAGTGGTGGCTGCAGGCACTGCGCACGGTGATGGGCCCCACAATCATCAGCTCGTTGAGGTGGCCCACATTGGGAAACTCCGTGATGCTGGGGCATGCCACGTAGCGGCCGCGAAACACCTCGTTCAAGTACATCTTGGCCACACGGCGGGCCGTGTTGTCGGTGTTGTGGTCGTTGACGGTGTCGATGACCAGGCTATCCAACACGCCCTGCATCTTGAGCTCGACCTCGTCGAGCAATTTTTCCAGCTCTGCAGGGGTTACAAATTCCGCAATATTGTCATTGGCATGGAAGCGTTTGCGGGCGGCCACCAGGCGCTCCCGGATCTTGACGGAAACCGGAGTTCCCGCATCGGTGTCGGATGGGTTCATGGTAGTCGGTGATTTCATTAACATTGCTGGAATACTACCAGCCTTTGACTAGTAAGGTCTTTAGCCTCTAGCCCCCGTATTTATTGGTTATGTAGCTATATTTTTAATAGCGTCTCCCTGCCAGGAAGAGCAAGAGGCGCATCACCCCGAAAGCCACACGGTCCAGCAGGCGCTGGCGCCAGGGTCTTTGGGCGTAGGCCTGGGCATCCAATGGCGTGCCGTGGGCCTCCATCGCGGTCAGCAGCCGGGCACGCAGGGATTGGGCAAATGGGACATCGTCGACCACCACATTGGCCTCGCGTGCCAGCAGCAAACTCAAGGGGTCCAGATTGGATGAGCCCACGGTCGCCCAGCGTCCATCCACCACCGCCACCTTGGCATGCAGAAACCCTACGGAGTATTCGTGGATCTCCACGCCGGCCGCCAACAACACACCAAACACCGGTCTGGCCCCGTGGTACTGCATGAAGTATTCATAACGCCCCTGCAGCAACAAACGCACTTTCACGCCCCGCTTGGCTGCATGCACAAGGGCCCTACGCAGTTTGCCGCCAGGCAAAAAATAGGCGTTGGCAATCAAAACCTCGCTCTGCGCACCGGCAATGGCCCTGCGGTAGGCGCGCTCTATGCTGTTGCGGTTGCGCAGGTTGTCACGCAACACCAGCATGGCCTTGCTACCGGTTGCCGCGCCACTTGCACGCCGGGCATGTGGCAGGGGCACAGCACGCTGCGATACGCCCGATTCTTTCCAGGTCTGGCGGGCATGGCGAAAATCCATTTGCTCCAATTGGCGTGTGATTTGCAAGCGACTCCAGAACTGGACCATGGCACGTTGTGCGTCCTGCACCAGCGGCCCGCGCACCGACAGGGCAAAATCAAAACGCGCTGACTCCAGAACGCCGTAACTGGGGTCGAAAAAATCGTCCAGCACGTTGATGCCGCCACAAAACGCCAGGTCGGCATCGACCACACACAGCTTGCGGTGCAAGCGCCGCCAGCCAACCGGCAACAACAAGCCCCACCGCCCCAGCGGGGAAAATTGCCGCCAGTGAACGCCGGCCGCGGCAAACCGTTGAACCCATGCCCCAGGCATCTCGGGTGTTCCGAAACCATCTACGACCAGGTACACACGGACGCCACGGCCTGCAGCACGCTCCAGCGCTGCAGCGACCTGTTGCCCGGCATCGTCGAAATTGAAGATGTAGGTTTCCAGCCGCACTTCCTGCAAACTGGCATCAATGGCCGCGACCAGTGCCGGAAAAAACTCTAAGCCACCCTGCAACAGATGAACATGGTGTCCGTCCTGTAGTTGCGCCGTGGTCAAAGTGGATCCACCGCCAGGTCAAAATCGGCGATCAGCGGCAAATGGTCTGACATTTGCCCCCAGATGCGCCCCCGCGGTACGTGCACACCCACGGGTGTCATGCCCCTGGCGTACACGTGGTCGAGCTGCACCACCGGCAGGCGTGACGGAAAGGTGGCGGCCTTTTGTTGCGTATAGGCCGACAGGCCCGCCTTGCCCAGCGCGCTCTGTACTGTGGTGCCCCAGTCGTTGAAGTCACCCGCCACCACCAGCGGTGCATGGGCGGGGATTTCGCGGCTAATGAATTGGTGCAATTGCGCCAACTGGCGCACCCGGCTGGCCTTGATCAAACCCAGGTGCACCACCACCACGTGCAGGGCGACACCGTGCACCAACACTTCGGAGTGCAACAGACCGCGTTGCTCAAACCGGTGGTCCGACATGTCTTCATGCTGGTGCGCAACCACCGGCCAACGTGACAACATGGCATTGCCGTGTTCGCCATGGCGGGTGTGGGCGTTGGTACGGTACACCGCCGTATATCCCTCGGGGGCCAGGTAGTCCGCCTGCGGCAGCTCGGGCCACTGTGGAAAATACTCCGCTTCGCGCCGGTGCATCTTGCGCACCTCCTGCAGGCAGACGATGTCGGCATCGAGCTGCTCCACCGCGTGGGCCAGGTTGTGGATTTCCAGGCGGCGCGCCGGGCCAATGCCTTGCACGCCTTTGTGGATGTTGTAGGTGGCGACCCGAACCAGCGTCATACGGCGCCCTCATGGTTGATAGCAAGCTGCCCCACAAAGCGTGGGAGCTGCAGGATGGCTTCTGCATTGGACGGCGAAAAACACAGTTCGGCCGCCTGCTGGTAGGGCAGCCACTGGTAGGCCGTGTGTTCGCGGGGGCTCAGCCGCACGGCGCACCGTTGCGGCACTTGCAGGCCAAACAAGCGCTCGGTATTGCGTGTAACACCCGGCGCGTAGCGGTGCAGCCATTGGGGGTAGATGTCGTAGATGTTCTCCAGTTGCCAATCGCGCAATATCGCGCGGTCTGCCGCCTGTGGCGTGCAGTCAATGCCGGTTTCCTCGGCAACCTCGCGTTCGGCGGTTTGCCGCCAGTCTTCCTCCAGGCTGTCTTTGCTGCCGGTGACGGACTGCCAATACTCCGCGCCCAGGCCATCACCGTCGGTGCGCCGCAGCACCAAAACGTCCAGCGCCGGGGTGTGGATCACCACCAACACGGATTGGGGGATTTTGAAGGGTTTGGGCATAAAAAAAAGGGCGCTACCAGAGCGCCCTTTCATTGTGCACCAAGCTGCGGATTACGCAGTTTTGGCCGCCTCGGGCGTGCGCAGGCGGATGTGCAGCTCGCGCAGCTGCTTCTCGTCCACAGGGCTCGGCGCCTGGGTCAACAGGCACTGGGCACGCTGGGTCTTGGGGAAGGCAATCACGTCGCGGATGGATTCGGCACCCGTCATCAGCGTCACGATGCGGTCCAGGCCAAAGGCCAAGCCACCGTGTGGGGGCGCACCGTATTGCAGTGCATCCAGCAGGAAGCCGAACTTGAGCTGGGCTTCTTCCGGTGTGATCTTCAGTGCATCGAACACCTTCTGCTGCACATCGGCGCGGTGGATACGCACGGAACCACCGCCCATTTCCCAGCCGTTCAGCACCATGTCATAGCCCTTGGAGATACATTTCTCGGGGGCAGAGACCATCCAGTCTTCGTGGCCGTCCTTGGGTGCGGTAAAGGGGTGGTGGGTGGCGGTGTAACGCTGGGCTTCTTCGTCGAACTCGAACATCGGGAAGTCGACCACCCACATCGGACGCCAGCCTTTTTCAAACAGGCCATTTTTCTTGCCAAAGTCGCTGTGGCCGACCTTGAGGCGCAGGGCGCCGATGGCGTCGTTGACAATCTTGGCCTTGTCGGCACCGAAGAAAATCAGGTCGCCGTTTTGTGCGCCGGAGCGTTCCAGCACCGCGTTGAGCGCCTTGTCATGGATGTTCTTGACGATGGGGCTTTGCAAACCATCACGGCCCTTGGACAGGTCGTTGACGCGGATATAGGCCAGGCCCTTGGCGCCGTAGATCTTGACGAACTCGGTGTAGGCGTCGATCTCGCCACGGCTGATACCGCCGCCTTCGACCGAGCCACCGGGCACGCGCAGGGCCACCACGCGGCCACCCTTCATGGTGGCGGCGCCGGAGAAGACTTTGAAGTCCACATCGGCCATCACATCGGTCACTTCGGTGAACTCCAGGTTCACGCGCAGATCGGGCTTGTCAGAGCCATAACGTTGCATGGCTTCCTGGTAGGTCATGACAGGGAAATCGCCCAGGTCCACCTTGATGGTGTTCTGGAACACGGTCTTGATCATGCCCTGGAAGATGTCGCGGATTTCTTCTTCACTCAGGAAGGAGGTTTCGATATCGATTTGGGTGAATTCGGGCTGGCGGTCGGCGCGCAGGTCTTCGTCGCGGAAACACTTGGTGATCTGGTAGTAGCGGTCAAAACCGGCCACCATCAACAACTGCTTGAACAACTGGGGCGACTGGGGCAAGGCGAAGAAGTGGCCATCGTGCACACGGCTGGGCACCAGGTAGTCGCGCGCGCCTTCGGGCGTAGACTTGGTCAGCATGGGTGTTTCGATGTCGACAAATCCGTTGGCGTCCAGGAACTTGCGCACTTCCATCGATACGCGGTAACGCAGCATCAGGTTGTTTTGCATGTAGGGGCGGCGCAGGTCCAGCACGCGGTGGGTCAAGCGCGTGGTCTCACTCAGGTTGTCGTCGTCCAACTGGAACGGAGGCGTGACCGAGGGGTTGAGCACCACCAGTTCGTGGCACAAGACTTCAATCTTGCCGCTCTTGAGCGCGTCATTGGCAGTGCCTTCGGGGCGCGCACGCACCAGGCCCTTGATCTGCACGCAGAATTCGTTGCGCAGGCCTTCGGCCGCGGCAAACATGTCGGCGCGGTCGGGGTCACACACCACCTGCACATACCCTTCTCGGTCGCGCAAATCGACAAAAATCACACCGCCGTGGTCACGCCGGCGGTTGACCCAGCCGCACAGGGAAACGGTTTCGCCCATTTGGGCTTCGGTCACCAGACCGCAATAGTGAGAACGCATGGCCATAACTGTCTTTCAAGGCGCCACCAACAGGCAGCGGGTTTCGCAAATTTAAGAGGGCTTGGGCACTGCCTTAACGGGCAGATGTGTTGCAGGGGGAACAGAACCCATGGAAATGACGTAGGTCAATGCCTGGTCCACACTCATGTCCAGCTCCACCACATCCGCACGGGGCAACATCAAAAAGAAACCACTGGTGGGATTGGGCGTGGTCGGCACATAGACACTGACAAAATCGGTCCCCAAATGGGACGCTACTTCACCCGTAGGGGTGCCGGTCTGGAACGCAATCGTCCAGCTCCCGGCGCGGGGATACTGGATCAGCAAGGCCGTACGAAATGCATTGCCGTTGCTGGAAAACAGCGTGTCGGAGACTTTCTTGACGCTGTTGTAAATGGACTTGACGATGGGGATACGGGTGAACAAGCCGTCCCATTGTTTGTGCAGCCAGCGCCCGGCAACGTTGGACACCAAGGCGCCCGTTACCAGCATAAAGGTTGCCACAAACAACACGCCCAGACCAGGGATATTGGCAAGGCGACTAATCGAAGAACCCATGCTGGCTGGCGCTACCGCGGCGATGCCATACAGCACGCCACCCAGCACACCGTCCAAGGATTTGACGAGCCACGTCAGTACCCAGATGGTGATGGCCAGCGGCAACCACACCATCAACCCGGTCAGCATGTATTTCTTGAATGGCACAGAAACCCCCGGCTCAATGGAAGACAAAATCAGGACCCGGATGCGGCCGGCGCCGCCCCAGTGGTCGGTGTGGCTTCCACTTTGGGCGCTGCCGACTCAGTGGCAGGCGCGGCCGTGCTGCCGTCTGCGGGTGCAGGCACACTGGTTGGTGCGCTGCCTCCGCCTTTGAAATCGGTGGCATACCAGCCAGAACCCTTGAGCTGGAAGCCCGCTGCAGTAACCTGCTTCTTGAACGAAGCTTTGTTACAGGCAGGACAAACGTCCAGCGGTGCATCGGACATTTTTTGCAATACGTCCTTGGCAAACCCGCAGGACTCGCATTTATAGGCGTATATAGGCATGGATAGATGACTCAGGCTTCAAGTTGCAAAGCCCTCAATTATAGGCCGCCAGCTAAAACAATCGAACCCTGATCACCAATTGCATAACCACCATTCCCAGCGCAAACCCGATCACGGCGTAAACCAGCCCCTGCAAAAGTTTGTTGGTGCGGCGCTGCTCCACAAGCAATACCTCCATCGCCCGGCTGGAGTCAGCAGGGTTGGCCCGCAGAAAGTTGTGCAGCAACATGGGCAGTTCCGGTAGCAACTTGGCGTAGTGTGGTGCCTGCGCCTTGAACTGGTCCATCAGCTTTTGTGGCCCTACCTGCCCCAGCATCCATTGTTCCAGGAAAGGCTTGGCCGTGGCCCAAAGGTCCAGATCGGGGTCCAGCTCGCGGCCCAGGCCCTCGATATTCAGCAAAGTCTTCTGTAGTAAAACCAGCTGGGGCTGGATTTCCACCTGGAAGCGCCGAGAAATCTGGAACAGGCGCATCAGCAGCAGGCCCAGTGATATTTCCTTGAGCGGCCGGTCAAAGTAAGGCTCACAAACGGATCGAATGCCGGCTTCCAACTCATCCACGCGGGTGTTGCGCGGCACCCAACCAGACTCGATGTGTAATTCGGCCACCCGTTTGTAATCGCGACGAAAGAATGCCGTGAAGTTTTGCGCCAGGTAGTCTTTGTCGGACTCGGTCAGCGTACCCACGATGCCGAAATCCAGCGAGATGTAACGGCCAAAGGTCTTGGGGTCCAAGCTGACCTGGATATTGCCCGGGTGCATGTCGGCGTGGAAAAAACCATCCCGAAATACCTGGGTGAAGAATATCGTCACCCCGTCACGCGCGAGCTTGGGAAGGTCTACGCCAGCTTCGCGCAGCTTGTCGGTCTGGCTGATGGGAACACCCACCATGCGCTCCATAACCATAACTTCGGTGGTGCACAGGTCCCAGTGGATCTCGGGGATCAGCACCAGTTGCAGGCTGTCCATATTGCGGCGCAATTGGGCCGCACTGGAGGCTTCGCGCACCAGGTCCAGCTCGTCATGCAGGTGTTTGTCGAATTCGGCCACCACTTCGCGCGGACGCAGGCGTTTGCCTTCCGATGACAGACTGTCGACCCAGCCTGCCATCATGCGCATCAACTGCAGGTCCTTCTCGATGGCGCCCAGCATGCCGGGGCGCAGCACCTTGACGGCCACCTCACGCTCCTGCCCCTGGCGATCCCGCAACACCGCAAAATGGACCTGCGCAATCGAGGCACTGGCCACCGGCTGCTGCTCAAACGATACAAAAATTTCTTCCAAGGGTTTGCGCAAGGCGCGCTCAATGGTGGCCACTGCCACTTCGGAGGGAAAGGGCGGGACGCGGTCTTGCAACTTGGCCAATTCATCCGCAATGTCCAGCGGCAAGAGGTCGCGCCGGGTGGACAACACCTGCCCAAATTTGACAAATATCGGACCCAAGCGTTCGAGCGCCTGGCGCAGGCGTTCACCTCTGGGCGCGTCCAAATTTCGCCCAAGCGTCAACAGGCGCATCAAGCGCCGCAGCCATGGCTTGTCAAAACTGCTCAGTACGAGCTCATCGAGTCCGTAGTGAAAAACAATCCAGACGATAAAAAAACCGCGGTGCAGGCGGCTCATGCAGATGTTCCGCCGGATGTATCCTTGTTTGCACGGCCCGCAAACTGCCGCACGGCCTGGGCCATGGCACCGGCAGCCTGCATCAGCCCGTGGGCGGGCGCATCGCCGAACATCCGCGCCAAGTCTTCTTCCAGATCCCAGCGCACGTGGTCAATCAGCCAACTCACATCGGCGGCCAATTGCACATCACCGTCGATGCGGACAGCGGGTTTGTTGCCGGCCATCAGGCTTTGCGCAATCGTGAACGGTGACTCATCCGTGATCACCAAGGAAAGATCGGTTTGCGCATCAGCCGCCGCCAGGTCCAACAAACCGGCCGGCGTGACCACCACTACAAAGGTCATGTCGCGCCACTGCATGCGCACGACACTACCTTTTTGCCGGACCAGGCGTTCCATGGCCTGGGGCTCCTGCATCAGCACATGGTTGAGCAACAGGACGACGCGTCGGCGCACCTCGTCTATGGCCCAGGCGGGTGGCGTAAACGGAAGGCTGAAATTCTGGAGGAGACCCTCCAGCAATGAAAAAGGGGACTGTGTTGCCATAGTCCCCATTATTCCCTGAATCGGGTGAATGGCCGTGAACACCACGGCCTAGTTCGCGGCTACTGCAGGGCTTGTACGCCTGCCACCAACCAGCCGCGGTTACCGCTGACGGGCTTGCTCATGTTCCAGACCTCACGGAACGGGCTGGGGCCGGCCGATGGCTCTTCGCGAATCATGCCGGAGAACTCCACACTGGCCAAATACTCATCTGCTGTTTCTTCAATACCCAACAAACGGGCTTCCAACATCACCACGTCGGTTCGGTTGGGGCTGGATCCGGGCTGCGCCTCGCGCTCGGCCAACTGGGCCTGGATTTCACGCAGCATGGTGTCCGTCATCATGGCGCGCAAGGCCGGGATGTCAGATTTGTCCCAGGCAACCTGCAAGGTCACAAAGTTGGTTTTGGCCGCAGCCAAAAATCCTTCGGAATCGAACCCTGCCGGAATGCCCCAGTTCTGTGAGCCCATCAGTGCGGAGCCAATCATGGAACCCCCGGTGGGATTGGACGCTTCAAACGCCATGCTGCTACGCTCCCAGGGACGTGCGGATGCGTCGTTACCAACGTGGTCCGGGCTGTAGGGCTTGGACTGGGTTACCGGGGGGGCTCCGGTATTGCCGGCACCCTGGAAGGCAAAAGGGCTCGCCTGTGGGGCTGCAGCCGCGGCTTTGCGCCGCATAAACCAGCCGATGCCCATAACGACGACCATTGCCAGCAGCGCAAACATCAGGACCTGGCCCATTCCTTCACCGAGGCCGAGGGAACTTGCAAGCCACGCCAAACCCAAGCCGGCGGCCAGACCGCCCAGCATGGCACCCCAGGGGCGTTTAGCCGGTGCAGGCGGTGTGGCGGCGGCGGGTTTTGCCGCCGCGGTATTGTTCACACCCTGGCTGGGCGCTGCCGGTGCAGCCGGTGTCGCATCGCGTTGGGTCACGTTGGACGATTGTTGGCCCACCGACTTGCCGCCACCCAGTCGACGCGCCGCCTCCGCATTGATGCTGGCAAGCGCCAACGTGGCGACCAAAATAACTGTCCAAATTTTCATATTCACTCCAAAGGAACTTGTAAGGTGAGGATAGATGCCGAATCCACAAGCCTCAGCACTTGATTCCAACATGCAAAGCCACAACACCGCCAGTCAGGTTGTGATAGTCCACATGGCCAAAACCCCCTTTGTGCATCATGGTCTTCAATTCGGCCTGGCCCGGATGCATACGAATCGACTCTGCGAGGTACTGGTAGCTTGAGTCATCACCCGCCACCAACTTGCCCAATTTGGGCAAGACCTTGAACGAATACCAGTCATAGATCTTCTCAAGCGGTGCGGCCACCTTGGAGAACTCCAGCACCAACAACTTGCCACCCGGCTTGAGCACACGCTGCATCTCGGCCAGAGCCACACCCTTGTGGGTCATATTGCGCAAGCCAAAGGCTACGCTGACCAGGTTGAAGTAATTGTCGGCGAATGGCAGTTTCTCGGCGTCACATACAAGCGTGGGCAGCGCCACCCCTTCGTCGATCAGGCGGTTGCGCCCGGTGCTGAGCATGGCTTCGTTGATGTCCGTGTGCACCACCTGCCCCGAGTTGCCAACCTTCTTGGAAAAAGCCAGAGCCAGGTCGCCCGTACCGCCAGCGATGTCCAGTACCTTGTCACCCTCTTGCAAATTGGCAACCATTACGGTGTAAGCCTTCCACGCGCGGTGCAAACCCATGGACATGAGGTCATTCATCACATCGTATTTGGGCGCAACCGAGTCGAAAACGCCACGCACATGGCGTGCTTTTTCTGCTTCGTCTACCGACTTGAAGCCGAAATGTGTAGTGGTCATAGTATTAATGAGGGTGAAAATGGCATCCAGCCCCCGAGATTATTGAGTGTATAGCTATTATTTTGATAGCGCTCATCCATTCAATGGCTGGAGCAGGCATTCCCCGATTTTGCCACCATAGGCGCATCCCGGTCCGCATGGGCCAGTTTGAGCCGGTCCGCATAGTCCTGCCACAGGCGCTCCTGCTGCGAGCCCAAAAAGTACAGATAGTCCCACGAGAAGATTCCGGTGTCGTGGCCATCTGAAAACCGCGGCTGCACGGCGTAGTTGCCCACAGGTTCCAGCGCTTCGAGCTCAACATCCCGTTTGCCCGTTTGCAAGGTCTCTTGGCCGGGGCCATGGCCTTGCACCTCGGCAGACGGGGAGTACACACGCATCAACTCAAACGGGATGCGAAAGTTTGCGCCATCAGAGAAACTGACCTCCAGTACCCGCGACTGGCCGTGGACTGTCAACGCCTGAGGCGTTGGAGCGCCAGTTTTTAATCCTGCCATGGTGAGTTTTATCTGAGTAAGCGAAAGAGGGTCGGCGCGTCAAAACTTCGCCGACAGGTTGACGTGCAGTTTTTGGTCCCCCGCCTGCGGGATTCCTGAACCTGCGACGTAGGGCAAGGTACTGCCGCCCAATACCCGTCCATAGTCAGCAGACATGGTGACGGTGGGCAAGGTGTAGCGCAAACCAACCCCGGCACTGGACAGAGAATCTGCCGCGGGCTTGGGATTGCCATTGGGATTTCTATTGCTCAACCACCCGGCGTCCACAAAACCCAACATGCGCAAGCCAGGTGCCAGCTCCCGCGAAGTAATTTCTGTCGACAGCAGCATTCCGCTATCGCCGGACAAAGGCCTCTCACCCACGCCCCGTACAGACGATGCGCCCCCTAGGCCAAATTGCTCACCCGAAATTAGCGCGTCCGTACTGAGCTGGAACTGTGCACGCACGCCGAAAAACCAGCCATTGGAAAAACCTGTCAGATAGTTTGCCCCGCCGCGCAACACCTTCCAGCTTGCCGTTGTGATGCGGGAGTCTTCTGATTGATAGGACGCAACGTCATTGCCTGCGCCACCCGGTAGATTGCTGGCAAGGTCGAGGTTGTAGCCCCAAACTTGGGAATCCGACTCCACTTTGGCGGTGTATCCCAACGACAAGGGCTGGCTGCGCCGCACAAGCTGCCCAGCCAGCGGGAATCCATTGATGTGGGTTACATCAAACTGCTTGTGGTCCAGGCCCAGGCTGACGTAGCCCCGGTACCCGCCGTCCGGTGGCAGATAGTGGTTGTAATTGAGCCCGAAAGTCTGCCCAGCCCCCGTGCTGTTGAAGGCGCCAAAATTTCCGACAACGTCCGAGTGCGTGTAGCTCATGCCGATGACACCGCCCAATCGGTACAGTGGCACGCGGTAGTTGAGACCAAACTGTCGAACATCGCTGGGGCGCTCAAGGGATGTCGTGTAGGCAGCCGTCAACTGGTGGTCCCTGTCAAACAGGTTGGAGTGTGTTCCCGCCAGCGTCAGGCGGTCATTACCCGTGGCACTGGAACCTGTATTGCTTTCGCTAACCGACAAGCTCCAGGGTTTGGATTCTTTGACGATGATGCGCACATCAATCTTGTCTGCATCGTCTGACTCCTTGACCGCAACCTGTAACTGCTTGCCCTGGGATTCATTGGCAATCGCGGTCTGCACCGCCAGGGTCCGGAAATTGGGCGCCGTGCCTTCCTTCAGTTCTGGCAAGCTTGCGCGGATATTGGCCTCGGTGTAACGCTCCCGGCCTTCTATGTTGATCTTGCCAATGACAAACTTCACAATGTTGAGCGTAACCGTCCGCCCTACTTCCTGGGGTGGCAATGCAACGCGGTAAAGCGTGAATCCTTTGTCCTTCAAGGCTGCTTCCAGTGCGGCTGTCGCCTTCTGCAAGGTCTCTATCGTTGCGTCCGCGCGAAGATAGGGCGCCAGTATGTTGGTCACTTCACCATCTGCCAGCGGGTTGTCGCCAGTGATATCAAAGCCTCGGATGACAAAAACAGGCGACGGGCTTTGCGCGGGGGACACTGGTGGCTGCTGTGCATAGGCACTCATCGAGCACATCGCTGCACCTGCAAATAAACCAACACCAGCTGCGCGGGACAGGCCCACAGCGTTACGGATTGAATTCATCGGGGTATGACGCATTTTTATCGGCACTGATTGGTCGCACGGACGCGATTCTCACCCAGCACGGTGCTCAGCATAGGGTGTTTGCTATTCGGCATGGGCGTGCGGTCAAACTCCAGGAACAGGGGAGTCAGCAGGGGGCGTGCAGTATTGCCATCGATGCCAGCAAAACCTGTCTCGCCCCGACCCAAATGCAGTGTCTGTCGACCGGTCACCACCTCAATATGACCATCGCGCACAAACACAAAAAGTCCCTCTTGCCCATCATCAACAGCGTCGGCTGAAAACAGCTGTTTGGTATCCACCACCACACCATCCGGACGGGGCAGATTTTGCAAGGTAGGTCCATTCAGTGGCCGGATGGCATTGGGGCTCACGAACAACCCTTGGCCAGTCTGCAACACTTGCAGCGCACTTTGCCCATTTGGCGTGACTTCAATAGACCCCAGCCAGGTGAAAAGGCTGCATCCCGCATCGGTCGCACAGTCAATGTCCAGGCCGGTACCCCGAATGCCAACCGTGGCAGTTGGAGTCGCAAAACCCACATTACGGGTATTTGACTTACCAATCAAGCCCGTCAAAGCGCGCAGAGAGCCGCGCAACAACGACACCAAAAAACGCCCATCCTTGGGATTGTTTGCATCAAACACAAAGCTGTCTACCCTGAAGCGGGTGACCGGGCCTAAGGTCAGCCGACTGTCGTCCCGAAACGCAATCACCGCGCTTGCACTGGAGCCAGTCTCCACGACGTCACCTGGGTACACGCTACCACCTGGGACCACCCGCCGGCGTACACCGAACGAATCCACTGCGTTGATCTCACCCAGGGCCGATACCAATTTGGCGCTAGCCTGTACGGCGTTTGCATTGGCCTTTTCTGGAATCTTGGCGGACTCCGTTTTGCACTCGTTGGTGCAAATTCTGGCATCGAAATCTGTGCCCCGTATGCCCAAGGTCGCGGTTCGGGTTACAACCCGCGCAGCATCCGGCGAATTTTTGGTGATCAAGCCTGTGATAGCCCGAAAGCCGCCTCTGAACAATTGCATCACCATGCTGTTGTCGGGTGCGCTCTCGCTGAATTTGTATTGCTGGATCACCAGCTCGGAATTCGGCCGAACGGTCATGCGTGTACCGTCTTGCATCTTGACGATAGCAGAGGCCCCCTCGGCGGTGGTGACACGATCACCCTGCCTCAGCGACAGCCCCTTACCCAGGGTGCGAGGGCCCTGACCTTCTGTTTGTGCAAAACCAACGCCTCTGGCGAATTCAACCTCGCCAACGCTTTGGGCAATTGCTCGACTACCAAGCAACGACATGCCCGCAGCGACAGCAATCGCCCCCACAACACTGCGGAGTTGAGCGGACCGCGCGTCTATGTTCATGGTCGGCATGTTTCACCCTCTACTACCAAGTCATTCTTAGGTTTACCCAAATCCCGTTTGTCTTCATCCTGCGTCTGCAAGCCAGTCTCAAACTTATCCAGGAATGTTGTCACCAGATTGGTCTGGATCACCGCGTCCTTTACAACGTCAAAGGTACCCGGAGTTGACGGAGTTCCAATCGGAAAGGATGGAAGCGTAGGGTTGGTTGGACTGGTTGGACTGGTTGGTGCCGTCGGTGTTGTCGGGCTTGTGGGTGTTGTTGGATTCGATGGGAGTATCGGAGTGTTTGGTGGAGCACCAACGCTCAACGGCGGCGCAGTAACGGGCTGCCCGCCAACCGAGTAATTAACTGGCGTGCTACCAGAAGTTGCAGAGGAGCCAACTGTGAGCACCCCACCCACGGTGGCGGTCACACCCTGCGCGCCATAAACCGCACCGTTTTGTGTCAGATTGTTAGCGGCTGCCAGTTTTACAACACCCGACGAAGAGTTGACGTTTCCGTTCAACACCATATCACCCGCGCTGGTAGTGTTCGTAGCTACAAGATTGATGTCACCACCAGCCGACACGCCGCCAGAGCCAATGGTCAGTGGGCTATTGGCCATAAGGGAGACCCGGCCACCCGGTGCTGCGACGGGGCCCTGGGTCAGGATCCCACCCGTATTGGTAACCACTACGTCCCCACCAGCATTGCTGATGCCCACAATGTTGAGACCACCCACATTGGTCAATTCAATCGCCCCTGAGCCACTATTAGTCGCAGTGAAGGACCCAATACGATTACCGGTGGAGTTGAGGACCGCTCCATTGCTTGAACTGGTTATGAGCGCAGTTGCGTCCACACCTCCGGTTTGTGTGATCGAGCCATTTACAGCGGTTAGGGCAATCGTCTTGGCTTTCAAATTGCTAAAGGCGATCCCACCGGTGGGGGTTGTCACATCAATGGCAAACATATCCACACTGCCACCGGTTTGACTAAAAGCACCATTTACTTTCAGTGTTCCGGACCCGCTGAGTGATCCGCCGCTCTGCAAAAATCCTGCCGTGTCCACACTACCGCCAACCTGTAAAGACCCGCCCGATATTAAAATAGGGCTTCCGCTGGTCAACGATTGCAGACTGGTAGTCCCCATATTTCCATCAAATTCGATCGGCCCCACCCCGGCAGGAATAATGACATTCGCGACGTTGACACCGTCCGGCAACGCATCCCAGTTAAAGGTGGTACTCCATAAATTGCCTACCCCACCCGTCCATGTGGAAGTCGGCCGCTGCGTGACTGTGCCAATATTGCCACTCACAGTTGGAACCTGGTATCCATACACCGGTTTGCTACCCAAGGCCAAACTGGTTGTAATGCCCGTAACGCCCACGCCATTCACAGTTACGAGTTTCCCAGTTCCAACATTCTTGTTGTCCAGGGTGCCGGTTCCACCGGAGAGCGTTGCTCCCGACACATCGTCCGCGTCGATTGCCCCGCCTGAAACTACTGGCAATATTGCGCCCGTGAGGTTGATGCTGGTATTGCCGTCATAGACCTTGGAAACAGTCCCAGTGACGGTTGAGCCCGACAGTGTCAACACAGGAGCGGCAGCCACGAGAATGCCATTCCCGGCGCCTAGCACCGTCGTACCATATGTCGCGTTAACTTGTTTAAACGCCCAGCCCGTGGGGAATACATTGCTGAGGAAACTGGGGACGTAAGCCAACCAACGCCCGCCCGCACCACTCGTGGTGATCGGCACGGACGCAGACAACAAACCGCCGGTCGTTATCAGCAAAACCGCATCACCAGCGGCGTCGGAACTGATACCTGGACCGGTCAAAGTAAGACCAGACGCTGCCGACAGCCGCACTGCCCCGCCAGAGGCATTGATGCCAAATCCAGAAGATATCGAGCCACCCGAATCCAAATCGACACCCCCTGAGCTAGTCGTTATGGTCCCATTCTGTGTAATGGAGCCGGTCGCCTTCAAGGTGAATGAACCTGACGCAACCGAGGTAACCCCAACAGCAGTGCTATTTTTCACATTCACAGCGCCACCACTAGTCACCGTCAAGTTGGTCAAATTGTTGGACGTGTTGCTCAGCGTCACATTGCCACCGCCAGCAATGACGTCCAGCCCAGTCCCAGCAGCCGAAATGGCGCCGGTCTGGGCAAGATTGCCGCCATTGGTCTTGAGCTGCAAAGCGCCACCGACCGTGATGGCCCCAGCCGCAAACGAACCGGAATTCCAGTAAGTCACCATATTGGTTCCACCGGAACTTATGCTGACGTTTGCGGCGCTGTTGGAGTCGTTGTTCAACACAACCCCCCCGGTACCGCTTACAGACAAATTGCCGGCAGTGATGTTCGCGGCTGGAAGGGTGCTTTGGGAGACCCCGCCCCCTGTGCTGGTCAATGTCACGGCACCACCGCCTGCGTTGATAGCCTGATTGACCTGGATACTGCCGGTGCTCTCCAGATTGGCATTGCCGCCGTTGGTGTTGATGCCGGTAATGGAACCCAGTGTTGTGACCGAGAACGCATTCACACTCTTGAAGCTCATTCCACCGCTACCAACACTCGCCGCAATGCTGGACACATTGTTAGCGTTGTTCAGGGAGACACTACCTCCCGAATCGATCTCCAATGAAGTTGCGGAGATGGTCCCGGAAGACTGCGAAATGGACCCACCTGATTTCAACTTCACCGCACCGGAATTGACATTAGCCCCCAAAAACATCGACCCCCCGGTGGACTCCAGCGCCAGACTCGATGTCACCGATATGGGCTGATTCACCGACAGCGATCCACCCTGCGCAGTCAGGGACAAGTTATTTCCCCCTGCATAACTGATAGGCGTGGACACAGACAAATTGTCTAGAGCCGTTACCGATACATTGTTAGACGCCAACGCTGTCAACAAATCGGCAACATCGAGAGTACCTGCTCCTGCAGACGCAAAGTTGGGAGCCCCGCCCACATTCACCGTGGCAGTGGAGTTGATGTCGATGTTGTTCGGGTCCAGCAGCCACAAGCCGGTTTTCCCCGCTGCGGCTCGGGTGTCTACCCTTATCCCAGTGAGATGCAAAGACTGTTTACCCGACGTTTCCACAAACCCGCCATCTCCACCCTGGGCGCCGCCCTGTGCCGAAATGCTGCCATGTGCACGCGTCGTGTCGTCCGCCCACAGTATCACCCTGCCGCCATTGCCGTTACCCTTGGCATCGGCCTTGATGCTTGCCTGTGGCCCAAAATACACAAAATTCGCGTTCTGCACATCGGCATTTTTGCCTTGGTAGTCCCCCCCCACGCGCACACTGCCGCCGCTGTTATCACCAGATGCGTCGATCAAAGCCTGGTCAGTTACCGCAACGCGGTCTCCCAACACATCTACGCTGCCGCCCTCTGTACCTGTGGCCAATATCTTGCCGCCACCTTCTACCAAGGCGTCGCCAGACGCCTTGAGCACCACTTTGCCCCCTCGCAAGTCGGCCTGGGTGGCCTGGATCAGGCCGCTGTGTTTAAGTGTGCCGGCAAAGATGCCTACCGCACCGCCCTTCAACGTTCCCAGGTTCACGGCCTCATTCGCCGGCGCCTGCACCTGCAATTTGATGCCCTCCAAGCCCCGACCTGTGATCTCGACCTGTTGACCGGCCGCCAGGATGGTCGATCCATTGGGCGCCTGCACCAATGCAGTCTGCTCAGTGCCCACATTGGCACCCAGCAAGACCACGTCTCCGCTGCGCGCCAAAACGCTGCCGCCAACCGACACGCCGGCCCCCGCACCACCGCTATCGCCAAAACGCAGACGCCCGGCCAGGGCATCCGCATCCGACATGCGCAAGCTGGAAGCAGTAAACCCGGCAGTGTCCACCACCGCTCCGGCGCCCACGGCGATGCCCGACTGGTTAACAAGTACCAGGTTGCCGTTGCTGGATAAGGTGCCAAAAATGGCGGAAGGGGTATTGGTAACGACCCGGTTGATGGATGTGCTGGCAGCACTGGGTTGCAGGAAGTGTGTTGTATTGCCTGCAGGAATCGAAAAACTCTGCCAGTTGATGGCGGAATGGTTGGTGCCCGCCCCGTTTTGGGTGGTCACCAGCATGTGGTTGCCGGTGGTGGTCATGTTGGCCTGCCCAACGATGGCGACGCCGCCGGATGGGTTGGCGTTGGCATTCGTGGCCAAGGTACCCCAGGCCAGTGCAACCCCTAGCGCCAGAGCGCTCCAGTGGAGCACCAAGAGCGCGTTCTTGGGCGTGCTGTCGGAGCTTGCGCTGCCGGATCGCCCCCCGCTGGAGGAAATTTCCGCTACCGCGACCATGGCGCCGAGCGCCTGGTTCCATACGGTTCTATACACATGGTTGAGTGAGGCCCGAGAACGCATGATGTAACTCCAAAAAGCATTCCCCTCGCCGCCGAAGGGACGCTAAATTGATTAAATCACAACACTTTCGTTGGAAAGCCCGAATTTACGCCACTTCAGGCGCCCACGTATCAGCTATGTAACCCGGTGGATACATTTCACAACACATTGCGGCATGAACCGGCTGTATCAGACCAGCACCCGCTCAATCCCGCCCGCATTGGCAGTCGCCACATACTCCGGCAGCCATTCCTTGCCAAGGATCTGGTTGGCCATTTCCACGACGATGTAATCCGCCTCCAGCAGGCCGGATTTCAGATCATCCTGGTAGCGGTTCAGACCCATCAGGCAGCTGGGGCAAGACGTCAATATCTTGACGTTCTGGTCGGCCTGCACAGTACCGGCTTCGCGCAGCGCGGTTTCGCCTTTGCGTATTTCCTCTTCCTTGCGGAAGCGGATCTGTGTGGATACATCGGGCCGTGAAGTGGCCAGGCCACCACTCTCACCGCAGCAGCGTTTGCTCTCCAGCACACCGTCACCGACCAGCGCCTTGACGGTCTTCATCGGCTCCTGCAGCTTCATCGGGCTGTGGCAGGGGTCGTGGTACAGGTAACCACCACCGGCCGCAGCGCCCAGGGTGATGTTCTTCTCCAACAGGTATTCGTGAATGTCGACGATGCGGCATCCCGGGAATATCTTGTCGAATTCATAACCCTGCAACTGGTCATAACAGGTGCCGCAGCTCACTACCACGGTCTTGATGTCCAGGTAGTTCAGCGTATTGGCCACACGGTGGAACAACACGCGGTTGTCAGTAATGATCTTCTCGGCTTTGTCGAACTGGCCCGAGCCCCGCTGTGGATACCCGCAGCACAGGTAGCCCGGTGGCAGCACGGTTTGCACACCGGCATGCCACAGCATGGCCTGCGTGGCCAGACCCACCTGGCTGAACAGGCGCTCCGAACCGCAGCCGGGAAAGTAGAACACCGCCTCGGTTTCGGCCGTCGTGGTCTTGGGGTTGCGGATGATGGGGACGTAGTCCTTGTCCTCGATATCCAGCAAGGCACGGGCCGAACGCTTGGGCAGGTTGCCGGGCATCTTCTTGTTGATGAAGTGGATAACCTGCTCCTTGACCGTGGCCGTGCCCACCGTGGCGGGCGGCGCGTTGGTCTGCTTGCGGGCCAGCACATTCAGCACGCGGTTGCCCAGGCGCTGGGCCTTGAAGCTCAGGCGGGTGGCCGTGCGGGCCAGCGCAATCGCATTCGGGCTGGCGGTGCCGATGAACCAGGCCTGGAACTCAGCCGCTGGGCGGTACGACTTCTTGCCCATCTTGCGCAACAGGTTGCGCATATTCATGGTCACATCGCCAAAGTCGATGTTCACCGGGCAGGGTGTCAAACACTTGTGGCAGACCGTGCAGTGGTCAGCCACATCTTCAAATTCTTCCCAGTGTTTGATGGAGACACCACGACGGGTCTGCTCTTCGTACAGAAAAGCTTCCACCAAGAGCGAGGTCGCCAGAATCTTGTTGCGCGGGCTGTACAACAGGTTGGCACGCGGCACATGGGTGGCGCAGACCGGCTTGCACTTGCCGCAGCGCAGGCAGTCTTTCACCGAATCGGCGATGGCGCCGATATCGCTCTGCTGCATGATCAGCGACTCATGGCCCATCAAACCAAAGGAGGGCGTGTAGGCGTTGGTCAGATCAGCGTAGGTCGGGAAACCTTCAGCCGAATTGGCCTCTAGCCCCCGTCCATGCTTATTAAGATGCTCCTGATTTCGTAGCAACTTGCCTTTGTTAAAACGCCCCTCAGGGTCGACTCGCGACTTGTAATCGGTAAACGGCTGCAACTCAGCATCCGTCAGAAACTCCAGCTTGGTGATGCCAATGCCGTGTTCACCCGAGATCACGCCGTCCAGCGAACGGGCCAGCGCCATGATGCGTTTGACGGCACCGTGGGCGGCCTGCAGCATTTCGTAGTCATCGCTGTTGACGGGGATGTTGGTGTGCACATTACCGTCACCGGCATGCATGTGCAGCGCCACCCAGACGCGGCCTTTGAGCACACGCTGGTGGATGGCGGTGCATTCGGCCAGGATGGCCTCGAAGGCCACACCGTTGAAGATGCCTTGCAGCGGCGCACGCAGCTGCGTCTTCCAGCTGGCGCGCAAGCTGTGGTTTTGCAGTTCCGCGAACAGGCCTTCCACGCCGTCCAGCCAGCCTTGCCACTGGGCGCGCACATCGGCGATCAGCGCCAGGGCCTGGGCCACGCGGTCCTCCAGCAGCTCGGCCGCGGGGATATCATTGGCGTCGCCGCCCTTGCTCAGGGGCAGGTTGCCGGTTTCAAAAAACTCGGTCAAGGCATCACACAGCGCCAGCTTGTTGCGCAGGCTCAGCTCGATGTTGATGCGTTCAATGCCATCGGTGTATTCAGCCATGCGCGGCAGCGGGATCACCACGTCTTCGTTGATTTTGAAGGCGTTGGTATGGCGGCTGATGGCCGCGGTCTTCTTGCGGTCCAGCCAGAATTTCTTGCGTGCCTCGGGGCTGATGGCGACAAAACCTTCGCCGCTGCGCGAATTGGCAATACGCACCACCTCGGATGTGGCGCGGGCCACGGCATCGGCGTCGTCACCGGCGATATCGCCAAACAGGGCCATCTTGGGCAACACACCGCGTTTGGACTTGGTGGTGTAACCCACGGCCTTCAGGTAACGGTCGTCCAGGTGCTCCAGCCCGGCCAACAGCACGCCACTGCGCTTCTGCTCGGCAAACATGAAGTCGATAATTTCGACGATGCTGGGCACGGCGTCCTTGGCATTGCCAAAGAACTCCAGGCAAACCGTGCGCGTGTGGGCCGGCATCTTGTGCACGACCCAACGGGCGCTGGTGATCAGGCCGTCCGTGCCTTCCTTCTGGATGCCAGGCAGGCCGCTCAAGAACTTGTCCGTCACGTCCTTGCCCAGACCTTCTTTGCGGAAGGACTGTCCGGGGATGTCCAGCCGCTCGGTACGAATCTTGGTCTTGCCGTCGGCCTTGAAATACTGCAGCTCGAAGCTGGCCATCTCCGCATCATGGATCTTGCCCATGTTGTGGTTGATGCGGGTCACTTCCAGCCACTCGGCCTGGGGCGTCACCATGCGCCAGCTCGCCAGGTTGTCCAGCGCCGTGCCCCACAACACTGCCTTCTTGCCACCGGCATTCATGGCCACATTGCCGCCTATGCACGAGGCTTCAGCCGAGGTCGGGTCCACGGCAAACACATAACCACCCCGCTCGGCCGCATCGGCCACACGCTGGGTTACCACGCCAGCTTCAGTCCATACCGTTGCGACCTCGCGGTCCATGCCCGGCAAGACTTTCATCTCGACTTCGGTCATGGCCTCAAGTTTTTCGGTATTGATGACCGCGCTTTTCCACGTCAGAGGGATCGCACCACCGGTGTAACCCGTGCCGCCGCCCCGCGGGATGATGGTCAGACCCAGGTCGATACAGCCCTTGACCAGACCGGCCATTTCTTCCTCGGAATCGGGGGTCAGCACCACAAAGGGGTATTCCACGCGCCAGTCGGTGGCATCGGTCACGTGGGACACACGGCTCAGGCCGTCGAACTTGATGTTGTCCTTGGCCGTGAGTTTGACCAGGGCCTTCTGGGTCTTGCGCCGCAGTGTGCCCATGTTCACGGAAGCGGCGTTAAACGCCTCGACCGCAGCGCCCGCCAGCACCAGCAGCTCACCCACCATGGCGTCGCGCTCGGGGTCGGCATCGGGGGTGCGGCGTTTCTCCACTTCGTGCAGGCGGTGGTGCAAGGCATCGACCAGCATGCCGCGGCGCTTGGGGTTGTCCAGCAGGTCGTCCTGCAGATAAGGGTTGCGCTGCACAACCCAGATATCGCCCAAGACCTCGTACAACATGCGGGCCGAGCGGCCGGTACGGCGTTCACCCCGCAGCTGGTTCAACAGGCCCCAGGCACGCTCGCCCAGCAGGCGGATCACGATTTCGCGGTCGGAGAAGGAGGTGTAGTTGTACGGAATTTCGCGGATGCGCTCCTGCACATGCGGCTGGGTGCCGGGTGCCGACAGAAGGTGATTGAGCGAGGTGGGTGCGTTCATCGGGCTGTACTGTTGGAATCTAGGCGGTGGAATGACCCACGGGGGCAGAGGGAAGATGTTACCGCAGTGCAGCAAACACCTGTATGCAACTGCGGGAAGACCTGTGTTAGGCAAGCCTAATGCACCCAGGCGGCTTGCACCCGGTCTAGTGGAAATCACCGAGCGCAGAGGCGCTGCCCTTCAGTTTTAATCAGTTCGACATAAAGCGTCCGTACGATCGTGCGTTTTTGCCAAAAAAAGGAACACCCATGATGAAGCTCAAATTCACTGCATTGGCTTTTGCCGCTGCGTTTTCGCTCTCCGCACAGGCCCAAACCGAAATCCAGTGGTGGCATTCCATGACCGCCGTCAATGGCGAATGGGTCAATGACCTGGCCAAGGAATTCAACGCCAGCCAGAAGGACTACAAAATTGTGCCCACCTACAAGGGCAGCTACGACGAATCCATGACTGCGGCCGTAGCCGCCTTCCGCGCTGGCAACGCGCCCCACATCCTGCAGGTGTTTGAAGTGGGTACGGCCACCATGATGGCCAGCAAAAACGCCATCGTGCCGGTAGGCAAGGTGATGTCCGACGCCGGCCAGGCCTTCGACCCCAAGGCCTACATTCCCGCCGTCGCAGGTTATTACACGGCGCCCAGTGGCCAGATGCTGAGTTTCCCGTTCAACAGCTCCACCACGGTGTTCTATTACAACAAAGATGCCTTCAAGGCCGCCGGTCTGGATGCCGAAAAAGCCCCCGCCACCTGGCCTGAAGTGGCATTGGCAGCGGCCAAGCTCAAGGCCAACGGCCACAAATGCCCGATCTCCATCTCCTGGCAAGGCTGGACCCAGTTGGAGAGCTTTTCCGCCTGGCACAACGTGGAGTTTGCGACCAAACAAAACGGTCTGGCCGGTCTGGATGCCCGCATGAAGGTCAACTCCGACCTGCACGTGCGCCACATCGACAACCTGGCCAACATGGCCAAACAAGGCCTGTTTGTCTACAAGGGCCGCGGCAATGTGCCTGAGGCCAGCTTTGTCTCGGGTGAATGCGCGATGATGACCACCTCCAGCGGCTTCTACGGCAACGTCAAGAAGAACGCCAAGTTCGCCTTCGGTCTGGCACCCCTGCCCCATTACCCCGACGTACCCGGCGCGCCGCAAAACACCGTGATCGGTGGGGCCAGCCTGTGGGTCATGGCCGGCAAGAAGGCCGAGGAGTACAAGGGTGTGGCCAAGTTCTTTGGTTTTGTGTCCAGCCCTGCCGTTCAATCGGCCAGCCACCAGCGCACCGGTTACCTGCCCATCACCATGGCAGCGTTCCAGATGACCGAAAAATCGGGCTTCTACAAACAAAACCCCGGCACCGATGTGGCCGTGAACCAGATGATCCGCAAGGTGACCGACAAGTCGCGCGGCATCCGCCTGGGCAATTACGTGCAGATCCGCGCCATTGAAGACGAAGAGTTGGAACAGGTCTGGGCTGGCAAAAAAACGGCCAAGGAAGCCCTGGACAGCATCGTCAAACGCGGCGACGAGATGCTGGAACGCTTTGAAAAAGCGAACAAGCAAAAGTAATCGACCCACCTGAGTAAGCCAAGAGCCGTGGAAAAACGCGTCGTTTTTAAGTCCTGGTGGCTGCCCTGGGTGCTGATTGCACCCCAGGTGGTGGTCATCGCCGTGTTTTTCTTCTGGCCCGCTGGCCAGGCGCTGGTGCAGTCTTTGCAGCAGTCGGATGCTTTTGGCACCTCTGTGGAATGGGTGGGGCTGGAGAACTTCCGCAATTTGTGGAATGACGATTCCTACCTGGCATCGTTCAAGACCACGGCGATCTTTTCGGTGCTGGTTGCCGGCTTGGGGCTGACCCTGTCCCTCATCCTGGCCATCTTTGCGGACCGTGTGGTGCGCGGCTCCAACCTCTACCGCACCTTCCTGATCTGGCCCTACGCGGTGGCACCCGCCGTAGCCGGCGTGTTGTGGCTGTTCATGTTTGCGCCCAGCATCGGCATCGTCTCCTATGGCATACGTCAACTGGGCTTTGGCTGGGACCCGTTGCTCAATAGCGACCACGCCATGGCCCTGATCGTGATGGCCGCGGTGTGGAAGCAGATCTCCTACAACTTCTTGTTCTTCCTGGCCGGGCTGCAAAGCATCCCCAAATCTTTGATCGAAGCAGCCTCCATGGACGGCGCCCGGCCCTGGCGCAGGTTCTGGACCATCCAGTTCCCGCTGCTGTCGCCCACCACTTTTTTCCTGCTCGTGATCAATATCGTTTACGCGTTTTTTGACACCTTTGCCATCGTGGATGCAGCCACCAAGGGCGGCCCGGGCAAGGACACGGCCATCCTGGTTTACAAGGCCTACTTTGATGGCTTCAAGGCCATGGACCTGGGTGGCTCGGCCGCGCAGAGTGTGGTGCTGATGGTGATTGTTGTGTCGTTGACCGTGGTTCAGTTCCGGTTCGTCGAAAAGAAAGTCAATTACTGATGGTAGAACGCCGCCCCTGGCTGGACGCCCTGTCCCACCTGATCCTGATCATCGGTGTGCTGGTCATTGCCTTCCCCGTCTACATCACCTTTGTGGCCAGCACGCACACGTCGGAAGCTGTTGTGCAGTCCCCCATGCCCATGTTGCCCGGCAGCCAGTTGCTGGACAACTACGCCACCGCCCTCTCCGGCGAGCGCCTGGGCAGCGGCTCCCACGCATCCGTGGGCCGCATGATGGTCGTGAGCCTGGTGACGGCCCTGGTCATTTCGCTGGGCAAGATCACCATTTCGCTGCTATCGGCTTTTGCGTTGGTGTACTTCCGTTTCCCGTTCCGCATGGCGTTTTTCTGGGCGATTTTTGTCACTCTGATGCTGCCCGTGGAGGTGCGCATAGGCCCCACCTACAAAGTGGTCGCCGATCTGGGCCTGCTCAATACCTATGCCGGTTTGACTGTGCCGCTGATTGCCTCCGCCACCGCCACGTTTTTGTTCCGCCAGTTTTTCCTGACCGTGCCCGATGAGCTGGTCGAAGCCGCGCGGGTCGACGGCGCGGGGCCCATGCGGTTCTTCAAAGACATTCTGGTGCCCTTGTCCCGCACCAGCATGGCTGCGCTGTTTGTGATCCAGTTCATCTACGGCTGGAACCAGTACCTGTGGCCACTGTTGGTGACCACCGAAGAAAACATGTACCCCGTGGTCATCGGCATCAAACAAATGATTTCAGGCGGCGACGCACAAACAGAATGGAACATCGTGATGGCCACCGCCATGCTGGCCATGTTGCCGCCCGCGCTGGTGGTCATGCTGATGCAGAAGTGGTTTGTCAAAGGCCTGGTCGATACCGAAAAATGAACCCGGTTGCTCCCTTTTCACCGCATGCCAGCAATGTCGGCCGCAGCACAGGGCGTAAAGCCGGGGCCCGATTTGTGCGCATTTGGCACCATGAGGGCCCCGGCTTTACGCCCTGTGCTGCACACACACGCCACGCCCGCCGAATCACCCGTCTGCCTGAGTTGCTCCGCCGCGAAGCGCCTGGGGGCTACGGCCTCATGGTGCCAAATGCGCACAAATCGGCCGCAGCCCCCAGGCGCTTCGCGGCTCAACACGTTCGAGTCTGAAATAAATTCTCCCCCTCTCCCATGGCATCCATAGAACTCAAAAACGTCATCAAACGCTACGGCTCAGGCAAGACCGCCAACCAGGTCATCCACGGCGTCAACGCGCAGATACACGACGGTGAATTCGTCGTCATCGTCGGCCCATCGGGCTGTGGCAAATCCACGCTCCTGCGCATGGTGGCCGGGCTGGAAGAAATCAGCGGCGGCGACATTTGCATCGGCGGGCGCGTGGTCAACAACCTGGAGCCGTCCGAACGCGACATCGCCATGGTGTTCCAGAACTACGCGCTGTATCCGCATATGAGCGTGTTCGACAACATGGCCTACGGCCTGAAAATTGCCAAGGTGCCGGTTGAGGAGATCACGGCCCGGGTCGACAAAGCCGCCAAGATTCTGGAGCTGGGCCCCTACCTGCAACGCAAACCCCGCGAACTCTCGGGCGGCCAGCGCCAGCGTGTGGCCATGGGCCGCGCCATCGTGCGCCAGCCCCAGGTGTTTTTGTTTGACGAGCCACTGTCCAACCTGGATGCCAAGCTGCGCGCCCAGACCCGGCTGGAGATCCAGAAACTGCACCGCGAGCTGGGCATCACCTCGCTGTTTGTCACCCACGACCAGGTCGAAGCCATGACACTGGCCCAGCGCATGATCGTCATGAATGGTGGTGTGATGGAACAATTCGGCACACCCGAAGAGGTCTACACCCGGCCGGCCAGCACCTTTGTGGCCAGTTTCATCGGTTCACCACCGATGAACCTGCTGAAAAGTGCGCCCGATGCCAAAGCCGGCGTCATCACCGGTGTGCGCCCGGAGCACCTGGACATCACCGACACCGGCTGGGCGCTGCAGGTGGAGGCCGTGGAAATGCTGGGCGCCGAGCGCCTTGTGTATGGCAAATGGGCGCACAGCGCCACCGACGAAATCGTCATCCTGCGCATCGAAGAATCCGCCACCGTGCCAGCTTTGGGCGCCACCGTGCATGTGACACCACGCGCCGACCGCATGCATTATTTCGACGCAGCCACGGGTAAACGGATCTGAATATGGACCCGACGACGCCCGAACTACCCGCCTGGCCCTACCCGCGCTGGGTGGCCCACCGCGGTGCCGGCAAACTGGCGCCAGAAAACACACTGGCCGCGTTCCGCGTGGGTGCCCAGCATGGCTACCGCATGTTTGAATGCGACGTCAAACTCAGCGCCGACGGTGTGCCCTTTCTGATGCACGACGCCACACTAGGGCGAACCACCAATGCGTCAAAAGTGCTTCCAGCCCCCGTGATTTCTGGTGGAAACGCTACTAATTCAATAGCACACGCCACCCCGCTGGTTGGTGGAGATTTTCCCTGGGCCCAGTTGGCACAGCTGGATGCAGGCAGCTGGCACAGCCGCAGCTACGCTGGCGAACCCCTGCCCACATTGACCAATATTGCGGCCTTTTGCATCGCCAATGGCTACCTGCTGAACATCGAAATCAAACCCACACCCGGGCTGGAGCGCCGCACCGGCGAGGTGGTGGCCCAACACGCCGCGCAGTTGTGGGCGGACCAGGCTATCAAACCCCTGCTGACCTCGTTCCAGGTGGAAGCGCTAGAAGGCGCACAGTCCACGCAACCCGAGTTGCCCCGCGGCCTGCTGCTGGATACCTTGTGGAAAGGCTGGCTGGAAACCGCGCTCAGCCTGGACTGCCAAGCCGTCGTCTGCAACCACGCCCTATGGGACCGCAGCAGCGTGACCCAAGCCCAAAGTGCGGGTTTTCGCACCCTGAGCTACACCGTGAACGACGAATGGGCGGCCCAAAGGCTCATCGATCTGGGCACGGACGGCATCATCACCGACCGGGTGGATTTGTTCAGCCCGGTTTAACACTCACTCCGCGAACTGCGGCATGTGCGTTTTGATCAGGCTTTCCACCAAGTCGGCCTGCAGTGCATCTTTCAGCCGCTTTTTGGGATCCCGGTTGGCTGCTGCGGAGACCATGCGTTTGATGGCGACAAAGGTTACCGGATTCATGGTGTTCATCACCGCCATGTGCCCCGTCTCAGCCACTACAACCTGGCTAAACCTGGGTGCACTCAACATCTTCTCTGCACCGGCCACCTGTACCGCCCACAAGTCATCTTCATCGTCGCTCATTCTGAAAGGATGGGGGTCTTGGTCTTTGGCCAGTCTGCGGATCACGTCAACCTCAAAGCCCGCGTCGTTGATGGCGGTTTGCTTCTGATCCCGCATGACCCTGAAGCTGGGGTCTGCTTTCTGCAAGGCACCGATGAACGAACTGTCCATTCGCCGCATGTGCGAGACAAATGACATCCGCTTGCGGGTATCAAACAACAAGTCAAGGTCTTGTGTGGCCAACGCATCGGGGACAAAACGCACACCACAAGCGCTCTCATAGGCGTACAGGGCGTGGGTGCCAATCGTCATGAAGTGATCCTGCAAACCGGCGGCTTCGAGCGCGTTAAGGGTCTTTACCACGATGCCGGGCACTCGCCCTACGCGCAGCGCCTTGTTCAACCGCTGCTGGTTGTGCGCTGCCGTTGTCAGCGCAGCGAGGCGACTGGATGCCTCGCTTTTACGCTGCTTGAACCGGTCGTAGATTGCCTGGGTATCAACACTGCGCGGCCCGAGCGACTTTTGCGCCCCACCCGATGACTCGCGGATCAGATACTCCGCCCCACCCTGCGTGCGCCAAAACATAGAGCCACGCACCTCCGCCGCCTCTGCCCTGGCACGCTGAAGCTCCAGAAACACGGTCTCCGCATCAATGTACTGGCGTGTCTGGTTGGGCAGTAACTCAAGGATCGGAGGCATTTCAGGTGATTTTCATAAAAAGTTATTTTTAACCTGAAAATCAAATTAAATCAATGAGTTACCATCTACTCAATCAGTGTTTACTGAATCTAGACAGAACGCAACAGAGACCTCTTCGGGCAGTCTTAGCGCCGCAGCACCAACACCTGGCCGGTGGCCATGACCACCACCATGGCGGCATAACTGGCCATCTTGCCGTCATTGCCAAAAAACCACAGCCCAGCGCCAAGGGCCAGCGCTCCCGCTACAAAATTTATAGCTGCCTGGGCAAGTAATCCGGGGGCTGAGGGGCTCTTTTTCATAAACCATGGCCCCACCAAAGCCAAGACAACCGCCACAGCCAGTGCAGGTGCCAGGAAGTTGAACAGGTGGTTGAGCAGGTTGATCGGGCCCATGCGGGGCGGCCGCAGAGGCCGTCAGGTGTGTGAAGTGGGTCCGATTTTATAATCACGGTTTAACCCCCAAAGTTTCCCCCACATGGCCGTCTGGACCCTAGGCATCAACCACACCACCGCACCTCTGGATTTGCGCGGTCGGTTTGCGTTCGCCATGGACCAGATCGCACCGCATTTGCACGGCCTGCGCCAGACGCTGAACCGCATGCCCGAGGCGGCCATTGTCTCCACCTGCAACCGCACCGAGATTTATTGCGCTGGTGAACAGTCCGAGCTGGAGCCCACGCTGGGCTGGCTGGCCAACTCGGCCGGCATCTCGCCGGACGTGTTGCGCTCCCACACCTACAGCCTGCAAGACGGCCTGGCAGCGCGCCACGCCTTCCGCGTAGCCAGTGGTCTGGATTCCATGGTGCTGGGCGAGCCGCAGATATTGGGCCAGCTGAAAGACGCCGTGCGGGCTGCCGACGCTGCGGGTGCCCTGGGCACCACGCTTTCGCAAATGTTCCAGCGCTCCTTCGCCGTGGCCAAGGAAGTGCGCACGTCGACCGAGATCGGCGCCCACAGCATCAGCATGGCCGCTGCGGCGGTGCGCCTGGCCGGCAACCTGTTTGAAGACCTGGGCAAGGTCAAAGTATTGTTTGTCGGCGCGGGCGAGATGATCGAGCTGTGCGCCACGCACTTTGCAGCCAAGTCGCCCAAGGCCTTGGCGATTGCCAACCGCACTTTGGAGCGCGGCGAAAAGCTGGCGTCGCGTTTTGGCGGCGAGGTGATGCGCCTGGCCGACCTGCCCGACCGTCTGCACGAATTTGACGTGGTGATCAGCTGCACCGCCAGCACCCTGCCCATCATCGGCCTGGGTGCCGTGGAGCGGGCCCTGAAGAAACGCCGCCACCGCCCCATGTTCATGGTCGACCTGGCTGTGCCCCGCGACATCGAGGTGGAGGTCAAGGCGTTGCAAGACGTGTACCTGTACACCGTGGACGACCTGGCCGGTGTGGTGCAAACCGCCCAGGCCAACCGCCAGGCCGCTGTGGCGCAGGCGGAGGCCATTGTGGATGCTGGTGTGCAGAGTTTTATGCACTGGGTGGACCAGCGTGGATCGGTTCCGTTGATCCAGCAGCTCAATGCCCAGGCCGACGCCTGGCGGGCTGCAGAGTTGGCCCGTGCGCGCAAGCTGCTGGCCAAGGGTGAGGAAATCGACACGGTGCTGGAAGCCCTGTCCAAAGGGCTGACGCAAAAGATGTTGCATGGGGCCATGGCGGAACTGCATGCGGGGGATGGTGCTGCCCGTGAACGGGCTAGCAACGCGATCCAGCACTTCTTCTTGCGCAAAGAGCGTTAGCTGCGCTGGCCACCCACTCTCCCCCAACCCCTCTCTCCCAGAGGGCGAGAGGGGGGCTTAACAGCCACATTTTGTTTTTTCGCTTCGGCTCGGGCCTTACCGACGACGCGCTTCTTGATACCCCAATTTCGTTCCCATGAAAACCTTTCTCCGCCAACAACTCGCCCGCTACACCGACCGCCAGGGTGAACTGGAATTTTTGCTGTCCCGCGAGGACATCATGAAAGACATGGAGCAGTTCCTCAAACTCTCGCGTGAACACACCGATGTGGCAGCCGTGGCCAGCCGCTGGGCGCGTTACCAGCAGCGCGAGGCCGATCTGGCCAGTGCTGAAGAGATGAAGAGTGACCCCGACATGGCCGAGATGGCCGAGGAAGAAATCACCAGCGCCACCGCCGAGCTGGCCCAATTGGAAACCGAGCTGCAGCGCATGCTGCTGCCCAAAGACCCGGACGACGCCCGCCCCGCCTTTGTGGAAATCCGCGCCGGCACCGGTGGTGACGAATCCGCGCTGTTTGCCGCCGACCTGGCCCGCATGTACACCCGCTACTGCGATTCCAAGGGCCTGCGCACCGAGATCATGAGCGCGTCCGAGAGTGAACTGGGCGGCTACAAGGAAGTGGTGCTGCGTGTGGAAGGCAGCACGACCACCAGCGCCGGATCGTGCGGCGCCTATGGCATGCTGAAGTTTGAATCGGGCGGCCACCGCGTGCAACGCGTACCCGCCACCGAGACGCAGGGCCGCATCCACACCAGCGCCTGCACGATTGCCGTGCTGGCCGAGCAGGACGAGGTAGAGGCCGCCAAGATCAACCCCTCGGACCTGCGCATTGACACCTACCGCGCCAGCGGCGCTGGTGGCCAGCACATCAACAAGACCGATTCGGCGGTGCGCATCACCCACATCCCCACCGGTATCGTGGCCGAGTGCCAGGACGGCCGCAGCCAGCACAGCAACAAGGCCCAGGCCCTGAAGGTGCTGACCGCCCGCATCCATGAGAAAGAGCGCTCCGAGCGCGCCGCCAAAGACGCCGCCGAGCGCAAGAGCCTGGTGGGTAGTGGTGATAGAAGCGACCGCATCCGCACCTACAACTTCCCCCAGGGCCGACTGACCGACCACCGCATCAACCTGACGCTGTACAAGCTGCTCAACATCATGGAAGGCGACATGGACGACGTGGTGGATGCCCTGCAGGCCTATGAAGCAGCAGAGCAACTTGCGGCGCTGGAACTGAGCAACGTTTAAGTGATTCCGGCCCCTAGCCCGGGTGAAATAACACTAACACGCTACCTATTCCATAGCACATGGGAACACCACAAACACCCGCCACCGTAGCGCAGGCCCTGCGCTGGGCGCAGGCCCAGCATCTGGACCGCCTGGATGCGCAGCTGCTGGTGCTGCACGCGCTGGGCCGTGGTGCGCAGGAGCGCGCCTGGCTGCTGGCGCACGACACCGATGCATTCCCCGAGGCCGCCCACGCCACGCTACAGGCGGCCGTGTTGCGCCGCGCTGCGGGCGAGCCACTGGCCTATATCACCGGCCACAAGGAATTCTTTGGCCTGGATTTGCAAGTGGACGCCCGCGTGCTGGTGCCGCGACCGGATACCGAAACGCTGGTCGAATGGGCGCTGGAGCTGCTGAGCCCCGCAGCCACGCCTACGCACCCCGCGCGGGTAGTCGATTTGGGTACCGGCAGCGGCGCCATAGCCCTGGCGCTCAAGCACACCCGGCCCGACCTGCAGGTCAGCGCGGTGGACTTCAGCACCGACGCACTGGCCGTGGCCCAGGCCAACGCCCAGCGGCTGCAATTGGATGTGCAGTTTGCGCAAGGCAGTTGGCTGGAGGCTGTGCCACCGGACCAGCGCTTCGATGCCATCGTATCCAACCCACCCTACATCGCCAGCGCCGACCACCACCTGGCCGCGCTGAAACACGAGCCTCTGCAAGCCCTGGCCAGCGGTGCGGACGGCCTGGACGACATCCGCGACATCATCCGCCAAGCACGCGACCACCTGTCGCCTGGCGGCTGGCTGTTGCTGGAGCATGGTTACGACCAGGCCCCCGCTGTCCGCGCGCTGCTGGTCGCCGCCGGTTGGCACAAAGTACAGTCCCGCAGGGATTTGGCCGGCATAGAACGCTGCAGCGGCGGCCAATGGCACGGCGTTTGATTTGCCAGATGTTTGTTGCAATCTTGAGCCGCTAGCCCCCGTAAAATATAACGGTACCGCTATATATTTAGTAGCATATTTATTTTGACTGCACCCATGCCCACCACCACACCCGCCTGCCCCCAGTGCACACAAGAGAACACCTACCCCGACGGCAGCAATTTTGTCTGCGCCGACTGTGGCCATGAATGGCCCATGGCCGCGGCTACGGTTGCGGAGGATGAGGCCGACGCCGTGGTCAAAGACTCCAACGGCCACGTGCTGCAGGACGGCGATGCGGTGGTCTTGATCAAGGACCTGAAGGTCAAGGGCTCTTCCACCGTGCTGAAGATGGGGACCAAGGTGAAAAGCATTCGCCTGGTCGCCGGTGACCATGAAGTGGACTGCAAAATGGATGGCGGCAGCTTTATGCTGAAAGCCTGCTTTCTGAAAAAGGCCTGATTTACGGAGTTTTGCCCAAGCATGAATGCCCACAGCGCACACTGGTTCATCCTGGTCCTCGTCAACATTCCGGTCTACCTGGCGATCGGCAAGCTCATCTTCAAAGACTGGGGCAGTTTTCTGGAGTCCGTGCGCCTGTGGTGCAGCGCCGACTGGTGGCATTCATTGGGCAAGCAGTGGCGCGAAGACCGCAAAGGCACTAGCGAGCTGCCCTTGTTCATCCTGCTGTGTGTGTTGCTAGTTGTGGTCGAACACCTGATGTTTGGCAAAACCGCGGTGGTCAAACCCGCCGCACAGCTGACCGGTGTGCTCTGACACCCGCACTGACTACATACAGGCCCGGTAGATCTCCGCCAGCGACACCGCCCCGGTGCGTGCCAGCTTGATGCCATTGGCCGGCAGGCTGTGCATGCGGCTGGCCAAGGCGCTGTCGCGGTAGACATCGGCCGACACACCCACATCCACATGTTCGGCCAACTGTTTGTCCATGACCAGCAGCTCATAGATGGCCTGGCGGCCCGCGAAGCCCGTGCCGTGGCAATGCTCACAGCCAACCCCGCGCCAAAACACCTCCTCAGGTCCCAGGTCCAGGTTGGTACGCATCAGCGCATCCACCGGCTCCACTTCACGGCAATGGCGGCAGTTGGTACGCACCAGGCGCTGGGCCAGCACACCAATCACTGCCGAACGGATCAGGTAGGGTGCCACCCCCATCTCGATCAGCCGCACCAGGGCACTGGGAGCGTCATTGGTGTGCAGGGTGCTGAACACCAGGTGGCCGGTCAATGCACTCTCCACCGCAATCTTGGCCGTCTCGTAGTCGCGCATCTCCCCGATCAAAATCACATCGGGGTCATGGCGCAGGATGTGCCGCAGCGCCGTCGGGAAGCCAAACTCAATGGCCGGGTTGACCTGTATCTGGACCACCCCCTCCAGTTCGTATTCGATAGGGTCTTCCACCGTGATGATGTTCACGTTCTGGCGCACCACCTCTTGCAGGGCCGCGTACAGCGTGGTGGTCTTGCCCGAGCCGGTAGGCCCGGTCACCAGCACGATGCCCATGCTGCGCCTGAGCAGGTCGCGCAGGCGGGCCAGGTCTGCGGCTTCGAAACCAATGGCATCCAGGCTGCGCATCTCGGCCGTGCGGGCCAGGATGCGGATCACCACACTTTCGCCAAACTGCGAGGGGATGATGGAAATACGCAGGTCAATACCGGCATGGTTTTCGGTGATGCGGATGCGTCCGTCCTGCGGCAGGCGGTGTTCGGCGCTGTTCATGCTGGCCAGGATCTTGATGCGCCCCACCACCGGTGGCAGCAGCGCCCGGCGCAGGGTGCGCACCGAGACCAGGGTGCCGTTGATGCGGTACAACACCTCAAAGGTTTTCTGGCCTGGCCGTATGTGGATGTCGGATGCCCGGCGGCTCACCGCATCGGCCAGCAGGTTGTTGACCAGGCGCACGATGGGGGCTTGGCGGGCCAGTGCCTCGGCCTCGCTCCAGATGCGCATCTCGTCCTCTTCGGAGCCGCTACCGATTTCGCCCACGGCCAGGGAGTCCAGTTCGTCCGCATCGTCGTGGCTGGCATAACAGCGGCCAATCGCGCGCTGGATGCCATCGTGTGTGGCCAACACAGCCACCACACGGCACTGGGTCACAAAGCGGATCAGGTGTTGCTGCTCGGCATCCAGGGGCTCGGCCAGCGCAACCACCAGCAGGTCGCCCTCGCGCAGCAGCGGCAGCACATTCAGGCGGGCCGCCACGTCCAGCGGCAGGCATTCCAGCGCCGGGGTTTGGGGTTCAAACTCCGCCAGCTCCACCACCGGCACACGGTTGAGCACACCGGCCACGCGCAACGTGTTGTTGATGTCCTGCTGGGTGGGGTGGGCGGTGCTTGCATTGGGCAGTTGCGACAACACCCGCGCGGCGAGTTCGGCGGAGTCTTCCAGGGGATGTTGGCTGCGCGCCTTGAACCCTTCGACCAAACTGGTGTGGCCGGCACCCTGTTCCAGCGGGCCCGTGCTCTCCAGCGGCAACACACTGAAAACACCCTGGCGCAACAATTCAAGGAGGGACTCCAGGCTGCTTACCAGGCCCATTTGCTGGGGGGTGAACACCGCCCCGCCGCCGTCAAGCGGTGCCGGGGCGGTGGTCTGTACCGGTTCGGCAGCACCGTGCTGGCCCAGTCGGCGTGAAAAATCACCCCCCAGCAGAACATCGTGCGGGAGCTCGAAATCGGGTTCAGTCATGGGTGGGGTGATTTTTCAGTGGTTTGGTCACAGGTCCATCGTCGCACTGCGATCGCTTTTTGGGCTTGATCTGGCTCAATAGTCCGGGTTGGTGCCCATCCATTCCTGTGCGCAGAAACACGCGCGCGGCCAATGGCCTTCTGCGCACAAAGTCTCGGGCGGTGTGGCGGTCTGGGATAATTGCTTATTTTTTGGAGCGATTGCCATGAGCGACACACAACAACGCATTGATGAGCTGGTCAAGAACAACGAAGTTCTGCTGTTCATGAAGGGCAATGCCAGCTTTCCCCAGTGCGGCTTTTCGGGCCGTGCCATCCAGATTCTGAAGGCCTGCGGCGTGGACCCCAAGTCCATCAAGACCGTGAATGTGCTGGAAGACGACGAAATCCGCGCCGGTATCAAGGATTACAGCAACTGGCCGACCATTCCCCAGCTGTACGTCAAGGGTGAGTTCATTGGTGGATCGGACATCATGATGGAGATGTACGAGAACGGGGAGTTGCAGCAGGCACTGGGTACGCCTTCAGCCTGAGTTTGAACCCCGCTGCGCAGCTTGCAGCGGTCACTGCGTTCGCACGCATCAGGCATGGGGTGGCTGTTCTGCTCCGTGTCCCCCGCCCTTCGGGCTCCTCCTTTACCTCCGCAGAACACCCACCCCATGCCTGACACTGGCGTGTTGGAGCGCGACGCTTGAGGGGCTGTTGGTCTTCTGGCGCGTGAACCACGCCGCACCCCAGATCAGTTGGGATGTGCGTTTTGCGTAGGTAAAGGAGGAGCCCGCATAGCGGGCGGGGGACACGAAGCAAAACGTGCAGCCCAACTGATCCTCCACGAAAAGTAGCAACCTACTTGGTCGGAACAAACTCCCAAAGACGTTTGTTGGCAAACACCGCATCCGGGTACTGCGGTTTCCCCCGCGACCCGTTGTACCGCCCCAGCGCCAGAAAGAGATCACCCTTCTCCCGATCCAGGTAGTGCCGAAGGATCACGCAGCCAAAGCGCAAATTGGTCTGCATATGGAACAGCCTTCCGGCATCCCCATCGCCAATCGCCCGGGTCCAGAACGGCATCACCTGCATATACCCGCGGGCACCCACCACCGACACCGCATACTTGCGGAAATTACTTTCCACCTGGATCAGGCCCAACACCAAGGCCACATCCAAACCGGCGCGTTTGCTCTCGTACCAGACGGTCTGCAGAAACTCCTTGCGGGTTTCAAAATCCTTTTTCTTCTTCGCCAAGCGCTCACTCATGGCACCCAACCAGCGCAGGTAATACAGGCGTTGCTCTGTACTGCTGAACTCGGGGATGGGGGGCGCGGCATTGCGCACCGCGCTACTCAGCGCCGTGCGCACGGAGTCAATCAATGGTTCTTCTATTTGCGCACCGGCCCAGGATTGCTCCTGGATTGATAGCAACCCAAGTGCTACCAACGGGGGCAAGAGGCAGATTCGTCGTGAGACGTTGGCGTTCAGTGGGCTTGGGTCCTCAGCACTCATGCCGTCAGTTTGCCGCGGACCAGCGCCGCGATTTCGCCCACGGGCACCTTGGTGGCTTCGCTGTCGCGGCGGTGCTGGTACTCCACCACGCCTTCTTTCAGCGTGCGGTCACCAATCGTGACACGGTGTGGCACACCAATCAGCTCCCAGTCGGCAAACATGGCGCCCGGGCGCTCGTTGCGGTCGTCCAGCAAAACATCCACACCGGCGGCCAGCAGGTCAGCGTACAGCGTTTCGGCGGCGGCCTTGACCTCGGGGAAACGGTCCGGGCTGATGGGGCACAACACCACGGTGAACGGCGCCAGCGCGTCGGGCCAGATGATGCCCTTGTCGTCGTGGTTCTGCTCCACGGCAGCGGCGGGCAAGCGGGTGATGCCGATGCCGTAACAACCCATTTCCATGAACTGGGGTTTGCCGTTCTCGCCCAGGAAGGTCGCATTCATGGCCTTGCTGTATTTGGTGCCCAGCACAAAAACGTGGCCCACTTCGATGCCCCGCTCGATGTTGAGCACGCCCTTGCCGTCTGGCGACAGGTCGCCAGCCTTCACATTGCGCAGGTCGGCCACCAGCTCGGGCTCGGGCAGGTCACGGCCCCAGTTGACGCCGGTGGTGTGAAAGTCTTCGGCATTGGCACCGCAGATCCAGTCAGCCATGACCGCCACTTCGCGGTCCACGACCATCTTGACCGGCTTTTGCAAGCCGATAGGGCCCAAGTAGCCAGGTTTGCAGCCAAAGTGTTCTTCCACCTCGGGCAGCGTTGCAAACCGGAAATCGGCCAGACCCGGCACCTTGCCAACCTTGACTTCGTTCATGTCATGGTCGCCGCGCAGCAGCAGCAGCCAGACCTGGGTTTTAACCACATTGCCCTTGTCGTCCTTCGCGTCGGTGGCCAGCACCAGGGATTTGACGGTAGTCTGCAGTGGCACATTCAGCAGCGCAGCGACATCTTCACAGGTGCTTTTGCCCGGCGTGGCCACTTTGGCCATGGCTTGGGTGGCGGCACCACGGGGGCCGGCAGGCGCCAGCGCCTCGGCTTTTTCCATATTGGCAGCGTAACTGCTGTCCGGGCAGTAGACGATGGCATCTTCGCCGGTGTCGGCAATCACCTGGAATTCTTCGCTCATATCGCCGCCAATGGCGCCGCTGTCAGCCGCCACCGCTCGGTAACGCAGGCCAAAGCGGTCAAAAATACGGCGGTAGGCGCCACTCATGGTGTCGTAACTCTTCTTTGCGGCGTCCAGGTCGCGGTCGAAGCTGTAGGCGTCCTTCATGGTGAACTCGCGGCCGCGCATCAGGCCAAAGCGGGGGCGGCGCTCGTCGCGGAACTTGGTCTGGATCTGGTAAAAATTCTTGGGCAGCTGCTTGTAACTCTTGATCTCCTGGCGCGCAATGTCAGTGATCACTTCTTCGCTGGTCGGCTGCACCACAAAATCGCGGTCGTGGCGGTCCTTGATGCGCAGCAACTCCGGGCCGTTGCTCGTGAAGCGGCCGGTTTCCTGCCACAGTTCGGCCGGCTGGATGACCGGCATGGTCAGCTCCACGGAGCCGGCGCGGTTCATTTCTTCCCGCACGATGGCCTCCACCTTGCGGATCACGCGCAGACCCATGGGCATGTAGGTGTAGATGCCGGCGCCCAGCTTTTTGATCATCCCGGCGCGCATCATCAGCTTATGGCTGGCGACTTCGGCGTCGGCAGGCGCCTCTTTGAGGGTGGAAATGAAAAATTGGGATGCTTTCATGGGGTCACTCGCGAAACTTCAGAGGCCCTCGCCCCTTGATACACGGCGCTTGCTGTGCATAATGAACGAAGTTTAAAAATTGGGGTTTGATTATGCTTGACCGGGACGGCTTTCGGCCCAACGTCGGCATCATCCTGCTCAACCAGAAAAATCAGGTATTTTGGGGCAAACGCATACGAACCCATTCGTGGCAGTTCCCGCAGGGTGGCATTGACCGGGGCGAAACGCCCGAGCAGGCCATGATGCGGGAGTTGCACGAGGAAGTGGGGCTCCACCCGGAGCACGTCAGCATAGTTGCCCGCACCCGAGACTGGTTGCGCTACGAGGTGCCGGACCGTTACATCCGCCGCGACGCGCGCGGCCACTACAAAGGCCAGAAACAGATCTGGTTTTTACTCAAATTGCTGGGGCACGACTGGGACTTGAACCTGCGCGCCACCGACCACCCCGAATTCGATGCTTGGCGTTGGAACGACTATTGGGTCCCTCTGGACGCGGTAGTGGAATTCAAGCGGGGGGTCTATGAAACCGCCCTGACCGAACTCTCACGTTACCTGCCGCGCCATGAACCGCGCAACCGGTTTTTACGCCAAGGCCACCGCCCGCACGAGCCATCGGACGGCAATCATCCGCCTGGCGACCACCCGCCGGGCATGCAACTGCCGCCTGGCGCCTCGTTTGAGCCCGATCCGGGCACCAACACTACAGATCCGCACCACGGACGCAACCATGGCATGTAATCGTATTTTTTGGGCACTTGGCCTCACCCTTTTCGGGGCCTGTGTGGGCGCCCAGACACCGGTAGAAGTGCCGGAATGGACCGAAGAAAGCGCACCTCCTCCACCGGCTTATTCCATGGATAAGCTGATTCCTATCGAAATGCCCCACTATGTGTCGCTGCAGGTCGGCGTTGACCCTGCTAGCGTCAGTGTGGGGGCCAATGACGGCGTGGTGCGGTATGTCGTGGTGATGCGCAATGCCTCAGGTACCAGCAATGCCGCGTACGAGGGCATTCTGTGCACCAAAGGCGAGGTGAAGACCTATGCCAGGGCTGGTGCCAATGGCAATTGGGTGGCGATCAAACAACCCGAATGGAGGGCCCTGACCGACAACCTGCCCTCTCGCCATGCCTACGCCATCGCCAAGCAGGGCGGTTGTGATGGCCGCACCTCGGCCAAACGCGAAGACACCATTCGAGCGCTGGCGCGGGGCAGAAAACCGTTCGACTGAGCCAGGAATAGGCAGCCGAATCGCTAGCACAAGAACCCGGCTAGCGGGTCAGCACCAGGTTGTCCCGGTGCAGCATCTCGGGTTCCGCTGCGTAGCCCAATAGTTTCTCGATATCCGCCGAAGGTTTGCGGCACAGCAGGCGTGCCTCGGAACTGGAGTAATTGGCCAGGCCGCGGGCCAATTCGGCACCACTGGCGTCGCGCACGGCAATCACGTCGCCGCGTGAAAAATCGCCCTCCACCTGCACCATGCCAATGGGCAGCAGGCTCTTGCCTTCCGCGCGAACTTTGACGGCGGCACCATCGTCCACCACCACCGCACCGCGCAATTGCAAGTGATCGGCCATCCACTGTTTGCGGGCCTGCTGTTTTTGTGTCTGCGCTACCAGCAGCGTGCCTATGGCCTCACCCTGGGTCAGCCGGATCAGCGCGTCGGGCTCGCGACCCCAGGCGATAACGGTGGAAGCTCCCGAGCCGGCAGCACGCTTGGCGGCCAAAATCTTGGTGATCATGCCGCCGCGACCCAGGCTTGAGCCTGCGCCGCCGGCCATGGCCTCCAGCGCCGCATCGCCGGCCCGTGCTTCGTGCACAAATTCGGCAGATGGGTCCTTGCGTGGGTCGGCCGTGAACAGGCCTTTCTGGTCGGTCAGGATGACCAGCGCGTCGGCTTCAACCAGGTTGGCCACCAAGGCACCCAGCGTGTCGTTGTCGCCAAACTTGATTTCGTCGTTGACGACAGTGTCGTTCTCGTTGATGACCGGCACTACACCCAGCTTGAGCAAGGTCAGCAGTGTAGAGCGGGCATTGAGGTAACGTTCGCGGTCGGCCAGGTCAGCGTGCGTCAGCAGCACCTGGGCGCTGCCCAGGCCGTTGAGCTTGAGCTTGGTCTCGTACATCTGGGCCAGGCCCATCTGCCCGACTGCGGCCGCTGCTTGGAGTTCCTGGATGGCCTTGGGGCGCACCGTCCAGCCCAATCGCTTCATTCCCTCGGCAATGGCGCCACTGGACACCATGATGACCTCGCGGCCGTCGCGCATCAGGTGGGCCATTTGGCGGCACCATTCGCCAATCGCGACTTCGTCCAGGCCCTGGCCATCATTGGTCACCAGGCTGGAGCCCACCTTGACCACCACACGTTTGGCGTCACGCAACACCGTAGAACTAGACAGTTTTAGCATTTTTGGGCTGTAGCCCCCGTCTGCATTGCGTAGGCAGCTACTATTTTGATAGTAAGTTGATCAGGCGTCCGGGGTATTCACAAAACGCGGGTCAATGACCTCGGGCGTTTGTTCGGCCACCTGTTGTGCCTTGACGTGTTTGTAGATTTCCTTGACCAGGGGCTCACAGCCTTCACGTGTCAGAGCCGAAATCTCAAACACCGGGCCCTTGAACTTGAAACGCTTCACAAAGTCCTTGATCAGGGCCACACGCTCGTCCTTGTCGACCATATCCAGCTTGTTCAGCACGAGCCAGCGGGGCTTCTTGTACAGGTCGGTGTCGTATTTCTTGAGCTCGTTGACAATGGCCTTGGCCTGCGCCACAACGTCCACGCCTTCATCAAACGGCGCCATGTCCACAATGTGTAGCAGCAGGCGTGTACGGGTCAGGTGACGCAGGAACAAATGCCCCAGGCCAGCGCCTTCGGACGCACCTTCGATCAGGCCGGGCAAGTCGGCGACCACAAAACTTTGCTCTGGGCCAACGCGCACCACACCCAGATTGGGGTGCAGCGTGGTGAAAGGGTAGTCGGCAATACGCGGACGGGCGTTGGACACCGCCGTGATGAAGGTCGATTTGCCGGCATTGGGCATGCCAAGCAGGCCTACATCGGCCAGCACCTTCAGTTCGAGCTTGAGGCTCTTCTTTTCGCCAGGCCAACCGGGTGTCTTCTGGCGGGGCGCGCGGTTGATGGCGCTCTTGAAGCGCAGGTTGCCAAAGCCGCCGTCACCGCCCTTGGCGATGGTGATGACCTCGCCCGGGTTCAGCAGCTCATACAGCACTTCGCCAGTTTCGGCGTCGGTGATGATGGTGCCAACCGGCATTTTGAGCGTGATGTCGTCACCTGCGGCGCCAAACATGTCGGAGCCCATGCCGTGTTCGCCGCGCTTAGCGTCGTGCCGGCGCGAGAAGCGAAAATCGACCAAGGTGTTGAGGTTGGGGTCTGCCACCGCAAACACGTGGCCACCACGGCCGCCGTCGCCGCCGTTGGGGCCGCCAAACTCTTTGTATTTTTCGTGGCGAAACGAGACGCAGCCCGCCCCGCCGTCTCCAGCAGAGATATCAATAAAGGCTTCGTCGACGAACTTCATGGTTCTATTTTCGCAGATGACAACCCGTTTGCGGGTTGTGTTGGAGGCTAACTTCGCGCTCTGAACTTAAATACAGTGGGCTGAAAACAAAAACCCCGCGCTGGTGGAGCGCAGGGTTTCTTGGGGAGGGTCACCGCAGATCAGGCTGCAGTCACATTCACCGTGTGTTTGTTCAATGCACCCTTGGTGGTGAAAGAAACATGGCCTTCTGTCAGGGCAAACAAGGTGTGATCCTTGCCGATGCCGACATTGGTGCCAGGGTGGAACTTGGTACCGCGCTGGCGCACGATGATCGCACCGCCGCTAACCAGTTCGCCGCCGAATTTCTTCACGCCGAGCATTTTGGGCTTTGAATCGCGCCCGTTTCGCGTAGAGCCGCCGCCTTTTTTCTGTGCCATGACCTTATCCTACGATGGCGCCGATTTGCAGTTCAGTGAACAGCTGGCGGTGACCTTGACGTTTTTGATAGTGCTTGCGACGGCGCATCTTAAAAATGCGCACTTTGTCGTGCTTGCCCTGAGACAGTACAGTGACTGTAACAGTTGCGCCGGACACCAAGGGTGTGCCAACCTTCAGTTCAGCGCCGTTTCCGACAGCCAGAACCTGGTCGATCACAATCTCTTGGCCTACATCCGCAGCAATCTGTTCTACTTTAATTTTTTCGCCAGCAGCAACACGATATTGCTTACCGCCGGTTTTTATGACCGCGTACATATTGACCTCTTCAATGTGAGATTCTGCAAACGAATTTTCGCAGAGCCCATGAGTATAACATTGAAGGCCAAAATCGTCAAATTGGGCCTGCAGGCGCCCAGGCAGCGGCCCAGCCTTCTATACAATTCACCAACTAACAAACTGCCCTACTGCCTTGCAAGCCACTACAACCGGCGCATCAAACGGTCTTTCCATCGTCGAACAGGACATGCTCCAGGTCGACCGGGTGATCGCACGCAGACTCGATTCCGGCGTGCCCCTGGTGGGCAACGTCTCCCAGTACATCATCTCTGCGGGTGGCAAGCGCCTGCGTCCTGCTTTGCTGCTGCTGTGCTGTGGCGCACTGGGCTATACGGGTGATCAGCGCTTCAACATGGCGGCTGTCGTGGAGTTCATCCATACCGCCACCCTGCTGCACGACGACGTGGTGGACGACTCCGCGTTGCGCAGGGGCAACCCCACCGCCAATGCCAAATTTGGCAACCCGGCCAGCGTCTTGGTTGGAGACTTCCTGTACTCCCGCGCCTTCCAGATGATGGTTGATTCGCAGAGCATGCGCATCATGGCCGTACTGGCCGACGCTACCAACATCATCGCTGAAGGCGAAGTCATGCAGTTGATGAACATGCACAACGCCGGGCTCGACGAAGCCGGTTACCTGCAGGTGATCCGCTCCAAAACAGCCAAGCTCTTCGAGGCCAGTGCCCGGGTGGGCGCCATCTTGTCGGGTTCCAACACAGCCATGGAAGAAGCCTGCGCCGAATATGGGCAGGCGCTGGGCACCGCTTTCCAAGTGATTGACGACGTGCTGGACTACACCGGCGACGCCTCCATCATGGGTAAAAACCTGGGTGATGACCTGCGCGAGGGCAAGGCGACACTTCCCCTGATCGCCGCCATGCAGCGCGGTACCGACCAGGAGCGCCAAACCATTCAGCAGGCGATCGAAACGGGTGATGTGGGCATGCTGGATGCGGTCATCACTATCGTCAAAAAGACTGGGGCGCTGGACATTGCGCGACACGCAGCACAGCAAGAGGCCAAGCGCGCCATCAACGCCGCGCAGCTGCTGCCAGAGGGGCCACACAGGGACTGTTTAGTACAATTGGCTTCCCAGCTGCTGGACAGAAACCACTGATTTTTGCCCCGGCACGGCCTACACGCGGGGTGTAGCTCAGTCTGGTGGAGCGCTACGTTCGGGACGTAGAGGCCGGAGGTTCGAATCCTCTCACCCCGACCAATTCTGGATCAATGCTACTTAAAATATAGCAAACTATCCTTGCTTTACGGGGGCTACGAGCCTACCGTATGTATCCTCCAAACGGACGATATCATCTTCACCCAGATACGATCCAGACTGCACCTCGATGATCTCCAACGGCACCTTTCCGGGATTGGATAGACGGTGAACCTGACCCAGTGGAATATAGGTACTCTGGTTCTCAGTCAACAACATGACCTTGTCCCCGTTGGTGACCTCCGCGGTGCCACTGACCACAATCCAATGTTCCGCACGGTGGTGGTGCATCTGCAGGCTGAGCGATGAGCCCGGCTTAACCACGATGCGTTTGACCTGAAAACGCTCGCCAGAATCCACGCTGTCATACATGCCCCAAGGGCGTGCGACATGGCGGTGGTGAAGGGCCTGCGGTACACCGGCGGCTTCCAGCTGTGCAACTACCGTCTTAACCTGTTCTGCATGCCCCGCGTCAGCCACCAGAACGGCATCGGCGGTATCAATGATTAACAAATTGTGTGTGCCAAGTGCGACCACGGGGCGATGGGGTGCGTGGATAAAGGTATCACTTGCGTCTACAGCATACCCATTGCCATGCACCCGATTGCCTTTGTCATCTGGCGCAGTCAATTCCGCCACCGCATTCCAGCTACCTACATCACTCCAGGCTGCAGCAAACGGAAGCACCGCCACATTGCCAGATTTCTCCATCACGGCGTAGTCGATGCTGTCAGAGCGGCAAGCTGCAAAGGCCTCAGCCCCCAGTCGGCAAAAGCGCCCATCGACCGCCTGCTCCCTCACCGCCTGCTTGCAGGCATTCAATATGTCTGCCGCATGTTGCTCCAAAGCTGACAACAACGTACTCGCCCGAACCAGGAAAATGCCGGCATTCCAGAAGTACCCTCCAGCCAGCAGCAACTCTTGTGCTTTCGTGGCATTGGGTTTTTCGACAAACCGTTGGACCATATGCGCCGCACCCTGCCCCGCCAACGCTGCGCCCTGTTGTATGTAGCCATACGCGGTGCTGGGGAAACTGGGTTGCACTCCAAAAGTCACAATAGAGCCCGCCTGCGCGGCGGGAACAGCCGATCGAATGGTTGCAGCAAAAGCCGCCGCATCCGGAATGTGGTGATCAGCAGGCAAAAAAAGCAACAGCGCATCGGCAGGCGCATTCAGCGCCGCTGCAGCCATGGCCGCAGCCGTGTTGCGGGCAACGGGCTCCAACAAGATGGTGCCATGCACCTGGGCCGCATCGGCGCAGTCCTGCACCAGAAAACGATGCTCCTCGCTGGCAACAATGATCTGCGACTTGCCCAACAACGACGCACGCTGCATGGTCAACTGCAAAAGACTTTTCCCATGCAGCAGTGGCACAAACTGTTTGGGTAACGCTTTGCGCGAAAGGGGCCAAAGGCGGGTGCCGCTACCGCCGCACAAAATGACTGAAATGATGGTATTTGGCGTTATTTGCTCTATTGAATTCATGCCGCGGGTGCTCTAGGATAGATAGCGCAAAGGTTAGCACAGGCGCCAAAGGGAGCAGCTATCGACAAGGTAACATTGATGCGAATTGATTTACATTGGCCGAACAATCAGCGATGATGCTTCGGTCTATTCCAAAACGACTTATTCAATCGGTTCATGGCCACCATCGATCCCCTACAACGTGACAGTCAAGCCATAGCACTCCCAGGTCTAGGAAGGGCTTTGATCGCCGCGGGCAAACTGGGGCAAAAGTCTGCAGAAGACCTCTACCGCAAGGCGCTCTCCAGCAAGAATAGCTTCATCGCCGAGTTGATGAGCTCGGGAGCCGTGTCCGCGGCCGACCTTGCACATACTCTGTCCGCTGCATTCGCAGCACCGCTGCTGGATCTGGATGCGGTGGACACCAACCGCTTGCCCAAAGGACTTTTGGACAGCAAGATCTGTATCGCCTACCGCGTTGTTGTCCTCAGTAAACGCAGTAACCGTCTGATTGTTGCAACGGCCGACCCTTCCGACCAGGCAGCGGCTGAGAAGATCAAATTTTCGACCCAAATGGGCGTGGATTGGGTGATCGCGGAGTACGACAAGTTGTCCAAGCTGGTGGATGCCAACGCCACCACCGCCACCGAAGCGATGGAAGACATCATCGGCGGTGACTTCGAATTCGATGAATCCGCAGCAGAGGCCGTTATCGACAACGGCCAAGCCAATGCTTCCGAAGTGGAAGACGCGCCTGTTGTGCGTTTTCTGCACAAGATGCTGATGGACGCATTCAGCATGCGGGCTTCCGACCTGCACTTTGAGCCCTATGAACATACGTACCGGGTGCGGTTTCGTGTGGACGGTGAATTGCGCGAAATTGCCTCGCCGCCGATTGCCATCAAAGACAAGCTCGCCTCGCGGATCAAGGTGATCTCGCGCATGGATATTTCAGAAAAACGCGTGCCACAAGACGGCCGCATGAAACTGAAAGTTGGTCCGGACCGTGTGATCGACTTCCGGGTCAGCACCCTGCCTACGTTATTTGGCGAAAAAATCGTGATCCGGATTTTGGATCCCAGCAGCGCAAAATTGGGGATCGACGCTTTGGGCTACGAGCCTGAGGAAAAGGAACGTCTGCTCAAAGCGATTGGCCGTCCCTACGGCATGATTTTGGTCACGGGACCTACGGGCTCAGGCAAGACTGTGTCGCTGTACACCTGTCTGAATTTGTTGAATCAGCCAGGCGTCAACATTGCCACTGCCGAAGACCCTTCGGAAATCAACTTGCCCGGTGTCAACCAGGTCAACGTGAACGAAAAGGCCGGGTTGACATTTGCGGCAGCGCTGAAATCTTTCCTGCGACAAGATCCCGACATCATCATGGTCGGTGAAATTCGCGACCTGGAAACCGCTGATATTTCTATCAAAGCCGCGCAGACGGGGCATTTGGTGCTGTCCACCCTGCACACCAACGATGCGCCAGCGACGCTGACCCGTATGCGGAATATGGGGATTGCAGCATTTAACATCGCGTCCAGTGTGATTTTGATTACCGCACAGCGTCTGGCCAGGCGCCTGTGCGCCAACTGCAAAGTACATGTGGATATCCCCCGCGAGGCGCTGCTCAATGCAGGCTTCACCGAGGCTCAATTGGACGGATCGTGGAAGCCCTACAAACCAGTAGGCTGCTCTGCCTGCAACAACGGCTACAAAGGACGAGTCGGCATCTACCAGGTCATGCCCATCAGCGAAGAAATCCAACGCATCATTTTGCGTGACGGTAGCTCACTCGACATCGCCCGACAATCAGAATTGGAAGGCGTGCGCTCCTTGCGACAATCGGGCTTGAGCAAAGTCAAACTGGGAATGACTTCATTGGAAGAAGTTCTCGGCGTTACCAACGAATAACAAAAATTCCAGAGGAGCCTCATGGCAACTGCAAAGACCGACAGCAGCAAAGACGCTGTTTTCGAATGGGAAGGCAAGGACCGCAACGGCAAGCAGGTGCGGGGCGAAATTCGCGCGGCTGGAGAAAACCAGGTTAAGGCATCGCTGCGCCGCCAGGGCGTCATACCAACCAAGATCAAAAAGCGCCGGATGAGCGCCGGCAAATCCATCAAACCCAAGGATTTGGCCATTTTTACGCGGCAACTGGCGACCATGATGAAGGCTGGCGTGCCCCTGTTGCAGGCCTTTGACATTGTGGGCCGTGGCAACCCCAACCCCAGGGTAACCAAGCTGCTCAATGACATTCGCAGTGACGTGGAGACGGGTACCTCCCTCAATGTGGCCTTCCGCAAGTTCCCCTTGTACTTTGACGCGCTGTATTGCAACCTGGTGGAAGCCGGCGAATCCGCGGGTATTTTGGACCAGTTGCTGGACCGGTTGGCTGTCTACATGGAAAAGACGGAGGCCATCAAATCCAAGATTAAATCGGCACTGATGTATCCCATTAGCGTGCTGATCGTGGCATTTGTGGTGGTTGCGGTCATCATGATTTTCGTGATTCCGTCGTTCAAGGAGGTTTTCAAGTCTTTTGGGGGAGAACTCCCCGCACCCACGCTAGTTGTCATTGCGATGAGCGAATTCTTTGTTAAGTATTGGTACCTGATCTTTGGCGGCTTGGGTGGTGGGGTCTACTTCTTCTTGGAGTCCTGGAAACGCAATAAAAAGATGCAGATGGTGATGGACAGGATCATGTTGAAGCTGCCGATCTTCGGCATCCTCGTCGAAAAGTCCTGTATCGCCCGTTGGACCCGCACTTTGTCCACCATGTTTGCCGCCGGTGTGCCCTTGGTGGAAGCGCTGGATTCGGTGGGTGGTGCTTCGGGGAACAGTGTTTTTGAATCTGGAACGCTCAAGATTCAGCAAGAAGTGTCCACTGGAACCGCCTTGACCGCCGCCATGACCAATGCCAACCTGTTCCCGTCCATGGTGCTGCAGATGTGTGCCATTGGTGAAGAATCGGGCTCTATCGACCACATGCTGGGTAAAGCGGCCGACTTTTACGAAGCGGAAGTAGACGATATGGTGGCCGGTATATCGAGCCTGATGGAGCCCATCATTATTGTGATTCTGGGTACCGTGATTGGAGGCATCGTGGTCGCCATGTACCTGCCAATTTTCAAGCTGGGCCAGGTTGTTTGATGCTGGTTGTTGATACGCAGTGGTTTTGGGCCAGCGTTATTGCTCTGTTTGGGTTGTTGATCGGTAGTTTTCTCAACGTAGTCGTCTATCGGCTCCCCAAAATGCTGGAGCGGCAATGGGCAGATGAGTGTGCCGAAATGTCCGGCACGGCGCCTGCTGCTGTTGAGCCTTTCAACCTAATGCTGCCCCGCTCCAGATGTCCGCACTGTGGGCATGTGATTGCCTGGTACGAAAACATACCCGTCTTGAGCTACGTTGCCCTGCGCGGGCGTTGCGCAGCCTGCAAAGCTCCCATCAGCCTGCGCTACCCGGTGGTTGAGCTCGCAACCAGTGCGGTTTTCTTTTGGTGTGCCTGGCAGTGGGGGCCGTCGGCATCGGGCTTGGCTTGGTGCACTTTCTCTGCGGCACTCCTGACGCTTGCGCTCATTGATTGGGACACAACCCTCTTGCCAGACGACTTAACGCTGCCGTTGTTATGGCTGGGCCTTATTGCTGCGGCCCTGCGCTGGACGCCTGTGGGCTTGAATGCCGCGCTCTGGGGTGCGGTCGCAGGGTATTTGTCTCTGTGGTTGGTGTATTGGGCCTTCAAGCTGGCAACTGGCAAGGAAGGCATGGGCTATGGCGACTTTAAACTCTTTGCAGCCTTGGGTGCATGGTTTGGCTGGCAGGCACTGATCCCCATCATTTTGCTAGCCTCCGTCATTGGTGCGGTGGTGGGCATTGCCATGAAGTTCACGACGGGTTTGCGTGAAGGTGGTTATGTGCCATTTGGCCCCTTCCTTGCTGGTGCCGGCTTTGCCGCACTGTTTTTGGGGCCTGATGCTCTACGACGGGCCGCCGGTCTGTAAAAGTGGTGGCTACAAGTTTGCGTCTGGGTCTGACCGGCGGCATTGGCAGCGGCAAGAGCACGGTCTCAGGTTTCCTGGAGCAGATGGGGGCGGTGGTCATTGATGCCGATGCCATTTCCAGGGCAGCTACGGCGCCCGGTGGATCGGCAATGGCTGCACTGGAGGCCATGTTCGGTACAGCGCTGATCACGGCAGACGGTGCACTGGACCGTGCGCAAATGCGTGACCTGATCTTTTCTGATCCCAGCGCCAAGGCTCGCCTGGAAGCTATCGTCCATCCTTTGGTCGGCCAGGCGATTGCGCAACAGGCGCTAGAAGCCCAGATCTCCGGCGCGCGCTGTACCGTTTTTGACATACCACTACTGGTTGAATCCAGACATTGGCGCACGCAACTGGACCGTATCATGGTCATCGACTGCACCGAGGCCACGCAAGTCGCCCGCGTGAAGACTCGCAATGGGCTGTCAGAGCAGGAAGTAGAAAAAATACTGGCCACGCAGGCCTCCCGCACGCAGCGTCTGGCATGCGCTGACTGTGTGTTGTTCAACGACGGCATATCCCTGGACGATCTTAGGCAACACGTGCAGCAAATCGGCGCACAGTTCGGGCTATGATGCGGCCACCGGAAAAATCAGCGTGATCCTATACGAATACCCCTTCAACGAGCGAATTCGCACGTATCTGCGTCTGGAGCACCTGTTCCTGCGCCTGTCCGAACTGATGTCCCGTGCGGACCCGTTGGACCACCATTTCGCGATAGCCACCATGTTCGAAGTCATGGACGTCGGCGCCCGCGCCGACCTGAAATCGGATGTCCTCAAAGACCTGGACAAACAAAAACAGGTCTTGAATGCCTACCGGGGCAACCCGGCCATTGCAGAGGGTGTTCTGGATGGCATCATCCAGCAACTGGAACGCTGCTTCGCCGCCTTGAACGCACAGCCCGGAAAAGCCGGCCAAGCCCTGACCGAAAACGACTGGTTAATGAGCATACGCAGCCGGGTCGGCATTCCTGGCGGCACCTGCGAATTTGATTTGCCGGCCTACTTTGCCTGGCAACACCGCGACACGGCCTCCCGCCAGGTGGACTTGCAGCGTTGGGCGTCGACACTCGCGCCATTGGCTGAATCCATCCACCTGCTGCTCAAGCTGCTGCGGGATTCGGGCTCGCCGCAAAAAGTCATCGCAGTAGGTGGTCAATTCCAGCAAAACCTGCCCCAGGGCAGAACGTTCCAGCTCTTGCGCCTGTCCTTGAAAGACGAGCTGCGGCTGATACCCGAAATCAGCGGCAATCGGCTGATGGTTTCCATTCGCCTGATGCGCCATGAGCAGGATGATCGCCTGCACATCTGCAACGAGGATGGTGCCTTCGAGCTCACTCTGTGTTCCTGAGTCCACTGGACGCATGAAGATGGCAATCAAACATCCTGAGGGAGCCATGTCTCCCGCCGATACAGACATCCTGCGCCATGTCCGCTGCCCTGGCTGTGGAGGCGACAGCCTCTACGCTCCCTCCAATCCCGCCCGTCCGTTTTGCAGTGAGCGCTGTAAAAACATGGACTTTGGTGCTTGGGCCAGTGAGAGCTTTCGGGTAGCCGCTCCGCCAACCGGAGAAGATCTGGACGTGGACGGCAACACCCTCCAATAAGTTCTTCTACGGCAACTTGTTCTAGCCAAATTGGCCGCTAGCCCCCGAGAACTATAACGTATTTGCTATAAAATGTGTAGCGCCCTCGAACTGTTGCTCCTCGGCCAACCACTGCAACACCGGCACCGTCCCCGGTAAAACGGGCTGCATTTGCACCGGCAAGCGCTCCCAGGAAAAAGACTGGGCTTCCCGCATCTCCAGAGCACCTGACCATTCAAACACCTTGCAAAAATGCAGGCGAACCAGCGCATGGGGATAATCCACCACTTCCACCTTCCAGGGTGTCACCGCACCGATGTGTATGCCCAACTCCTCGTGCAATTCTCGGCACAGGGCCTGCTCCACGGACTCACCCGCCTCTAGCTTCCCACCCGGGAATTCCCAATAACCGGGGTAAGGCTTGCCCTCGGGTCGTGATGTGACAAGGAATGTGCCATCCGGGTGAAATAGAACACCCACCGCAACGTCGACAATTTTGCGGTCTGCTCCACCGTGCCGCGTGGCGTTGGGATCCGCAACGAGTGGTGTCTGCGTCATGGTTTTGGCGCGTGGCGTCCCGCGTAATCCCGCGCAAATTGCCACGCCACACGGCCACTGCGCGAACCCCGCTCCAGCGCCCAGACCAGCGCTTCCGGGCGCGCTTCTGCAATGCGCGGTGCATCCACACCGAGGGCAGACAGCCACTGCGCCACGATCTGCAAATATTCTTCTTGGTTGAACGGGTAAAAACTCACCCACAGGCCAAAGCGTTCGGACAGCGAAATTTTTTCTTCCACCACCTCGCCCGGGTGCACTTCACCATCCGCGGTATGGGTGTAGGTCAGGTTCTCGGCCATGTACTCCGGCAGCAAATGGCGTCGGTTGCTGGTGGCGTAGACCAGCACATTGGGTGTGGCCGCTGCCACCGAGCCGTCGAGCACGGACTTCAAGGCCTTGTAGCCCGGTTCGCCCTCGTCAAAACTCAGGTCGTCACAGAACACAATGAATTTCTCGGGCCGCTGCGACACCAGGTCCACGATATCCGACAGGTCAACCAGTTCGGCCTTGTCCACCTCGATCAGGCGCAAGCCCTGGCCTGCGTAGGCATGCAGGCAGGCTCGTATCAGTGAAGACTTGCCGGTACCCCGCGAGCCGGTTAGCAACACGTTGTTGGCGGGCAAACCGCGTACAAACTGCTCGGTATTGCGCTGGATTTTTTCCTTCTGCGGGTCGATTTCTTTCAGGTCATCCAGGCTGATAGCACCGATATGTGCGACGGGTGCGATGACCCCCTGGCCTGAGCTGCGTCTGCGGTAGCGAAAGGCAATGGAAGCGCCCCAGTCAGGCTGCTGCAGTCCGTGTGGCAGCGCCGCCTCTATGCGCGCCATCAACTGCTCAGCACGCGCCAGAAAGGCGGTCAACTGCGCGTCCATGACCTACGAACGGTAGTCGGCGTTGATGGTGACGTAGTCGTGGCTCAGATCACAGGTCCAGACCGTCTGACTGGCCGTGCCGCGCCCCAGACCGACCTTGATCGCGATCTCGCTTTGGCGCATCACGCGCTGGCCATCTTCTTCACGGTAGCTGGGAATACGGCCACCTTGGGTTACCACATGCACATCGTCAAGGTGCAAGTCAATGCGGCTCTGATCCAGATCGGTGATGCCGGCATAACCCACGGCCGCCAGGATGCGGCCCAGGTTGGGGTCACTGGCAAAAAACGCGGTCTTGACCAGGGGCGAGTGGGCAATGGCATACGCGGCCAGGCGGCACTCTGCCTCGTCGCGGCCACCATCAACCTGCACGGTGATGAACTTGGTGGCACCTTCGCCATCACGCACGATGGCTTGGGCCAGGTTGCGGGCCACGCCCAGCATGGCCTGCTTGAGCGCCTGACCCTCCGCGCTGTCCAGCGAATCGATGACCGCGTGGCCGGCCTGGTTGGATGCAATCACCACCAAAGAATCGTTGGTGGAGGTGTCACCATCCACCGTCACACGGTTGAAGGAACCTTCGGCCAGTTCCAGCGCCAACTGGTGCATCAGGTTTTGGCTTACACAGGCATCGGTGGCGATAAAGCCCAACATAGTCGCCATATTAGGTCGGATCATGCCTGCGCCTTTGCTGACACCGGTAATATGCACCGTCTTGCCGCCAACCACCGCGGTGGCGCCATAGGCCTTGGGTGCAGTGTCAGTGGTCATGATGCCTTCGGCCGCACGCAGCCAGTTGCCTGGCTTGGCGTCTGCAATCGCCGCCGCAAGACCCGCTTCAATGCGGTCATTAGGCAGCGGTTCCATGATGACACCGGTAGAAAACGGCAGTACCTGCTCGACGGAAATGTCCAACTGCTGGGCCATGGCAACACACGTACTGCGTGCACGGGCCATGCCATCGGCGCCCGTGCCTGCATTGGCATTGCCAGTATTGATCAGCATGGCGCGGATGCCCTGCTTGCCATCCAGATGTTGGCGGCAGATCTGCACCGGTGCGGCGCAAAAACGGTTGCTGGTAAACACGCCACCTACCGATGCACCGGCATCCAACAGCACCACCGTCAGGTCTTTGCGGCCCAGCTTGCGGATACCCGCTTCGGTCACACCGATGCGAACACCGGCGATGGGAAAAAGTGTGTCGGGATTCGGTGCGGGTAAATTGACAGGCATCGCTAGGGTCTTTCAGGAAATATCAGGCGAGTTTTCCGTGGCACTGTTTGAATTTCTTGCCACTACCGCAGGGACACGGGTCGTTGCGACCAACACGCACCATGTCTGCGCCCAGAGCGGCAGCACCTGCAGCGCGCAACGTGCTCGGATCAACGGTGGTTGCGACCTCACCGGTTTCCGTCGGCGCGCTATAGGTTACGTTGGCAATACTTTCACCACGGCTTTCCATGGCATCTGCAGCCTGTTCCAACTGCTCCGACGACTGCACCTTGACCGTCATCAGTACCTTGGTCACTTCGTTCTTGACCGAGTCAAGCAGTTGCCCGAACAACTCAAAGGCTTCGCGTTTGTACTCCTGCTTGGGCTGTTTTTGTGCGTAACCGCGCAAGTGGATGCCCTGGCGCAGATAGTCCAGCGAACTCAGGTGGTCGCGCCAGTGTGTATCAATGCTTTGCAGCAACACCATGCGCTCAAACTGGGTGAAATTCTCAGCGCCAACTTGCTCCACCTTGGCCTGGAACAGCGCATCTGCGGCCCTGGTCACGGTCGTCACCAGGTCTTCATCCACAATGGCGCTGGCATCGCTCACCTGCTTCACCAGGTCCAAGTTCATCTGCCACTCGTCTGCCAGTACCTTTTGCAAACCGGCAACATCCCACTGCTCTTCCACCGACTCCGCAGGAATGTACTGGCGCGCCAGATCCTGGAAGCAGCCTTCGCGCAGAGATGCAATCTGTGCCGTCAAGTCCTTGGCATCCAGAATGGCATTGCGCTGCTGGTAGATCACCTTGCGCTGGTCATTGGACACGTCATCGTATTCCAGCAACTGCTTGCGCATGTCGAAGTTACGTGCTTCGACCTTGCGCTGTGCACTCTCGATGCTGCGCGTGACGATACCGGCTTCGATGGCTTCACCATCGGGCATCTTCAGGCGGTCCATGATGGCCTTGACACGGTCACCCGCGAAAATGCGCATCAGCGAATCGTCCAGGCTCAAATAAAACCGTGAGGAACCGGGGTCACCCTGGCGACCGGAGCGGCCGCGCAACTGGTTGTCGATGCGGCGTGATTCGTGGCGCTCGGTTGCAATGATGCGCAAACCGCCCAACGCCTTGACCTGCTCATGGTCTATGGTCCACTGTGCACGCAAGGCCTCTATCTTTTGTTGCTTGGTAGCGGCATCCAGTGTTTCATCCGCCTCTATGGCTTCAATGGTCTTGCCAATACTGCCGCCCAATACGATGTCGGTACCACGACCCGCCATATTGGTGGCGATAGTGATCATCTTGGCACGGCCAGCCTGCGCGACGATATCGGCTTCGCGGGCGTGCTGCTTGGCATTGAGCACCTGGTGCGGCAGCTTTTCCTTTTCCAGTAACTGCGCAATGATTTCAGAGTTTTCAATGGAGGTGGTGCCTACTAGCACCGGCTGACCACGCTCATGGCATTCGCGGATGTCCTGGATCGCCGCGGCATACTTCTCACGCGTTGTCTTATAGATGCGGTCCAGCTGGTCTTCGCGCTTGCTGATGCGATTGGGCGGGATCACGATGGTTTCCAGCCCGTAGATTTCTTGGAACTCGTAGGCCTCGGTATCCGCCGTACCGGTCATGCCGGCCAGCTTGCCATACAGACGGAAGTAGTTCTGGAAAGTGATGGAAGCCAGCGTCTGGTTCTCCGCCTGGATGGCAACACCTTCCTTGGCCTCGACCGCCTGGTGCAGGCCATCACTCCAGCGGCGGCCTGTCATCAGACGTCCGGTGAACTCATCCACGATGATGATTTCACCCTGCTGCACCACATAGTGCTGGTCGCGGTGGTACAGGTTGTTGGCCCGCAGTGCCGCATACAGGTGGTGCATCAGCGTGATGTTGGCCGGGTCGTACAACGACGCACCGGCGGGGATCAGGCCCATCTCGGCAAAGATGCGCTCTGCGCTCTCATGACCTTGCTCGGTCAGGAAAACCTGGTGGCTTTTCTCGTCCAGCGTGAAGTCACCGGGTTTGGTGACGCCTTCACCCGTACGGGGATCGGCTTCACCTTCCTGGCGTACGAGCCGGGGAGCGGCCTTGTTGATGGCCAGGTACATGTCGGTGTGGTCTTCAGCCTGCCCGCTGATGATCAACGGTGTGCGCGCTTCATCAATCAGGATGGAGTCAACCTCGTCGACGATGGCGTAGTTCAGGCCGCGCTGTACGCGGTCTGCCACCTCGTAGACCATGTTGTCGCGCAGGTAGTCAAAGCCGTATTCGTTGTTGGTGCCGTACGTGATGTCGGCACGGTAGGCGGCCTGCTTTTCCTCACGCGGCATCTGGGGCAGATTGATACCCACCGTCAGGCCCAGGAAGTTGTAGAGGCGTCCCATCCATTGGGCGTCGCGGCTGGCCAGGTAGTCGTTCACCGTCACGACGTGAACACCTTTGCCCGTCAGCGCATTCAGGTAGACAGGCAGCGTGGCGGTCAGCGTCTTGCCTTCACCCGTACCCATTTCGGAAATCTTCCCATAGTGCAGCGACATGCCACCCAAAAGCTGCACATCAAAGTGCCGCATCTTCATAACCCGCTTGGAGCCCTCACGTACCACGGCAAAGGCCTCTGGCAGCAGTTCATCCAGCGTTGCGCCCTTCTGGATGCGCTCCTTGAACTCTTGCGTCTTGGCCTTGAGTGCGTCGTCGCTCAATTGCTCGTACTGTGCCTCCAGGGCATTGATGCGGGCCACACCAGAACGGTATTGCTTGAGCAGGCGGTCGTTACGACTGCCGAAGATTTTGGTAAGAATATTAATGGCCATGAATGCAAGACTGGCCTGGACCCCACAATGGGTTCGCAGCGCAGCGCAGTCCTTTTTCTAATCTGGGTGAAGTGGGGATGTTCTGGCGAAATGCAACCGCTGACGCGGTCAAACTTGCACCTTTGAAAACCAAACCGGTGATTTTACCGTTGACTGGAGGGTGGCACTGCCGAATTGCCCACAGAAGCCGAAACACCGGAGGATACTGGCAAATTGCTGCGCGCGACCTGGGGGTTACCGAGTTCGCGGCCGGCATTGAGGAATTTTTGCGGGTCTTGCGGTACACCTTGCACCAAAACCTCGAAGTGCAAGTGCGGCCCGGTAGAGCGACCTGTATTTCCGACTTCCGCAATTTTTTGACCGCGCTTGATCAAATCCCCCTTCTTCACATACACCTTGGAGGCGTGGGCGTAGCGGGAAATCAGGTCGTTGCCATGGTCCACCTCCAGCATATTGCCGTACTCAGACTGGTATTCCTGGGTAACCACTACCCCACCAGCCGCAGCAAATATGACCGTGCCAGGCGCTGCGGGGAAATCGAGCCCCGTATGCAATGCAGATCGGCCGGTGATGGGGTCGATACGCCATCCGAAGTTGGACCCCAGATTGGCATTGGGCACCGGCGTCTGGGTCGGAATCATCATTTTTTTGATCTTCTGTTCAAACAGTCGAGATTCCAGCACCGTCATCAAATCCGTCCGCGCGCCTGCCAAGTCATCAAGCTCCTGCAGGGTAGTTTGCAGCTCCAACATAGACAGATCGCGACCAGAAATCAATTTCCCACCCTGCCCGGGTTTGATTTTGATATCTGCAGGATTAACACCTGCCAAGCCAGACACACGCTCACCCAATGATTCCAATTGCAGCATCTTGGCCTGCATCTCACCGAGTTTTTTCGCCATAACTTCAATGTTTTCACGCATGAAGCGATCCTGCTGCGCGACCTCATCTTTGACAACCAAACGGACCAGCGTACCGATAACGGGCCAGCCTTCGCGTGCACCTTTGAGAAAGACCCAGTGGTACAGGGTTGCCGAAATCAGCATCAATGCGAAAGAGGAAGCGATCACGGTCATCAGGAGTTTGGAGCCGCTAAGGTGAAAAGCGCGGCTCTTGATTAGCCATGCATCCGTGATAATCAATTGCATTCAGAATCCCTTCGCATCAAACTAAGGCCATGAACCGTCGCAACCATTCCTTCACTCTACTGCAAGCAACGCAGGACTCGCCTACTTTGGCACGTCTCACCGGGCTCGCTATGGAATCGTCGGCTCGACTGAAATCGATTGAGGCTCTCATACCTGCTTCACTGCGCAAAGCGGTACGGGCTGGCCCCATCGAGGACACCGTCTGGTGCCTGATTCTCGACAACAACGCTATTGCCGCGAAAATTCGCCAACTGCTGCCCTCCCTGGAGTCTCACTTGCGCGCAAAAGGGTGGGAGGTCAGCGCTATCCGCCTAAAGGTTCAAACGCCACGCCTGGAACCTTGAGAAGAAATAGCAAAAATAAATGGTGCCGATTATCGGATTCGAACTGATGACCTACCGCTTACAAGGCGGTTGCTCTACCAACTGAGCTAAATCGGCACGTCTTCTATTCTACATTACTTGTGCACTCTAAAAACGCAGAGTGTGTATCGCAATGTTATTTAATACGCGTTAGTGATGGTTTGCCACCGCCCGTTGGAGGGCGGGGCGACTTCGGACCATTCCCATTACTCGGTGTGTTGGTCACCGGGGTCAACACCGTCGCCTTGGTCTCGACGGATGGCACGTCATCTGACGATGTGGCAGCAGTTTGGCGCGCAAGCATGGGAAACGCCATGCCTTGCCCATTTTCACGGGCATAGATCGCCACCACACGATCCACAGGCACAAAAATGTCCCGCGCTACACCACCAAACCGTCCCTTGAATTCAATGAACTCGTTGCCCATGGTGAGCGAACTGGTGGCATCAAAACTGATGTTCAGCACGATCTCACCATCCTTGACGTATTCATTGGGCACGCGCACCGTCTCATCCACCAAAACGGCGATGAATGGTGTCAGACCATTGTCCGTGCACCACTCGTACAGGGCACGAATCAGATAGGGGCGCGTGGAGCTGGAGTCTGCGGCATCTAACATGGTGGCACGCCCGGCAATTACTTGCGCATGACTTTCTCGGAAGGCGTCAGTGCCTCGATGTAGGCAGGACGCGAGAAGATGCGCTCCGCGTACTTCAGCAAAGGCGCCGCATTCTTGCTCAGGTCAATCCCGTAGAAGTCCAGGCGCCACAGCAGCGGCGCAATGGCCACGTCCAGCATGGAGAAGTTGTCGCCCAACATGTATTTGTTCTTCAGGAACACGGGGGCCAGTTGGGTCAGACGGTCGCGAATATGCGCGCGCGCTTTTTCCAATGCCTTGTCATTGCCCTTGGAACTGCGGGCTTCCAGTGTCGACACGTGTACGAACAGCTCCTTCTCGAAATTGAGCAGGAACAAACGAACACGGGCACGGTCGACAGGGTCACCGGGCATCAGTTGGGGATGCGGGAAACGCTCGTCAATGTATTCATTGATGATGTTGGACTCGTACAGGATCAGGTCACGCTCGACCAGAATCGGTACTTGCCCATAGGGGTTCATAACGCTGATGTCTTCGGGCTTGTTGTACAAGTCCACATCGCGGATTTCGAAGTCCATGCCTTTTTCGAACAGAACGAAACGGCAACGGTGAGAAAAGGGGCAGGTTGTTCCTGAATACAGCACCATCATGGCAAAAGACTCCTAAAAATTAAAAAGAGTGGGTTGCCATTGCGAACCCACTCTGGAACCATCACCGAGCGTCCGCAGACACAGGGCACATGGTAAAGAAACCCGTATTACTTGACGTCTTTCCAATACGCGGCATTCAGTCGCCAAGCAAAGAAAGTCATGAACAGCAGGAACAACATCACACCAAAACCCACACGTACCCGTGTGTTCTTCGCGGGCTCAGCCATCCACGACAGATAACTCACCAAATCGCCCATTTCCTGGTCAAAACGCTCGGCACCCATGGTCCCGGGCGTCAATTGTTCCCAGCCCTTCAGCCTTTGTACTTCGTGGCCGTGGTCCATGACAGTTTCATAAACAGGCGCACGCTTGCCTTGCAGTTCCCACAACACATGGGGCATACCCACGTTGGGAAATGCCAGGTTGTTCCAGCCAGTGGGCTTGGTATCGTCCACGTAGTAATTGCGCAGGTAGGTGTACAGGTAGTCCGCGCCCGTTCCCTTACCCTGGGCCGAACGCGAGCGCGCAACCAGTGTCAGGTCTGGAGGATTGCCACCAAACCATTCCTTAGCTTGCTTGGGATCAATGGACGCCTTCATGGTGTCGCCCACCTTGTCGGTCGTGAACAACAGGTTGTCCTTGATCTGCTGGTCGGTCAGACCAATGTCCTTCAGGCGATTAAAGCGCATAAACGCTGCCGAGTGGCAGTTCAGGCAGTAGTTGACAAACAGCTTGGCGCCGTTTTGCAAAGCTGCAAGGTCATTGGACCTATCCGGGGCCTTGTCCCAGGCGATACCGCCACCAGCAGCATGTGCTGCGCCTGTCATCAGGCCCAGTGCAGCCACCACAGTCAAAAATACTTTTTTCATTTGCGTAATCTCCGACTCAATGGGCAGCGAAATTGACACGGGTTGGCACAGCCTTGGCCTCACCCAGACGACTCCACCACGGCATCAGCAAGAAGAAGCCGAAGTAAAACAAGGTACCCACTTGCGACACACGCTCACCGATGGGCGAAGGCGCCTGAGTTCCCAACCAAGCCAGGATGACAAAGTTCAACACAAAAACGGCATACAGGTACTTGTGCCAGTCCGGACGGTAACGAATGGACTTGACCTGGCAATGGTCCAGCCATGGCAAGAAGAACAAGATCACCACTGCACCACCCATGGCAACCACACCCCAGAATTTTGCGTCGATTGACAGCATCATGGCGACAACAACCACTGCAGCACCCAGGATCACGGCCTTGAAGATTGCGGGCATCTTGAACTTGACAATCGCAAACAGAGCGGCTGCCACCGTACAGATTTCCAGCACGATCATCATTTCATCGGTGATGGCGCGCAGCATGGAGTAGAAAGGCGTGAAATACCAGACCGGTGCAATGTGCAAAGGTGTTTGCAAAGGATCAGCCGGGATGAAATTGTTGTATTCCAGGAAATAGCCACCAAACTCGGGCGCGAAGAAAATCACAGCCGAAAACACCATCAGGAACATGGACACCGCAAAAATGTCGTGGACCGTGTAGTAGGGGTGGAAAGGAATGCCGTCCAGCGGAATACCCTTGGCGTCCTTGGTCGCCTTGATCTCGATGCCATCGGGGTTATTCGAACCCACATCATGCAGTGCCATCAAGTGCGCAACCACCAAGCCCAGCAGAACCAGGGGCACTGCAATGACGTGGAAGCTGAAGAAGCGGTTCAAGGTGGCATCACCCACCACATAGTCACCACGGATCAGCAAAGCCAGATCGGGACCGACAAAGGGCACAGCGGCAAACAGGTTTACGATCACCTGGGCGCCCCAGTAGCTCATCTGACCCCAAGGCAGCAGGTAACCCATAAAGGCTTCTGCCATCAGGCACAGGAAAATGGCGCAGCCAAAGACCCAGACCAACTCACGTGGCTTGCGGTAGCTGCCATACAACAGGCCGCGGAACATGTGCAGGTAGACCACGACAAAAAACGCCGAAGCGCCCGTGGAGTGCATGTAACGAATCAACCAGCCCCATGGCACGTCGCGCATGATGTATTCCACCGAACCGAAGGCCAAAGCGGCATCAGGTTTGTAGTGCATCACCAGGAAAATACCGGTAACGATCTGAATAACCAGCACCAGCATGGCCAAGGAGCCAAAGATGTACCAGAAGTTGAAGTTCTTCGGAGCGTAGTACTCCGACATGTGAACCTTGTAGGCGTCAAACGCGGTAGGCAGTCGGTTCTCGAACCAGTTGGTCAGCTTGGCGCCCGCCGAAGCGTTGGGGGAAATTTCCTTGAAATCAGCCATGTCTCTGTTCCTCAGGCTTTTTTGTCTTCACCGATCAGCAACTTGCTGTCGGAAAGGTACATGTGGGGAGGGATCTCAAGATTGTCCGGCGCAGGTTTGTTCTTGAAGACACGGCCCGCAAAATCGAAGGTCGATCCATGGCAGGGGCACAAAAATCCACCTTTCCAGTCGTCCGGCAGGGACGCTTGAGGACCAGGCGTGAATTTATCCGACGGCGAGCAGCCCAGGTGGGTGCAGATACCAACGGCCACGAAGTACTCGGGCTTGATCGAGCGTGTACCTTTGTCAACGTAAGCAGGCGTCAACTCCGCAGGCTTGCGCTTGGACTCTGGATCGGCCAGCTGCCCATCCAGTGTGGGCAATGCGGCCAACTGCTCAGGTGTACGGCGCACGATCCAGACGGGCTTGCCGCGCCACTCCACTGTCAGTTTTTCACCGGGTTTCATGGCACCAATATCCACCTCAACGGCAGCGCCGGCCGCTTTGGCTCGCTCGGAGGGTTGAAATGTGCTGACAAACGGAACAGCAACTGCACCAACGCCTACGGCGCCAGCACAACTGGAGGCAATCAGCCAAGTTCGCTTACTGGAGTCGATCTGTTGGCTGCCGACAAGGGTTTCACTCATGAGAATCCTCAATGAACATGACTACTAGGGGGTAATTTCCGATTGTAGCTGACGGTTACAACGCGCCCTCAGCCGCCCGCCCGCCCGCCCAACCCGACCTTGACAGGGGGTTTTAATCGGCAATACTGGCGTTTTCTGACACATTAGGAGCAAATAACAATGGGAATGGTCCAAGAATTCAAGGAATTCGCCATAAAAGGCAATGTCATCGATTTGGCCGTGGGCGTGATCATCGGTGGCGCCTTTGGCAAGATTGTGGATTCCATCGTGGGTGACCTCATCATGCCGCTGGTGGGAGCCGCATTTGGAAAACTGGACTTTTCCAACCTGTTTGTGGTTCTGGGGGCCATACCGCCCGGCACCGCCTCTACGCTCGATGCCCTGAAAAAAGCCGGAGTGCCCGTGTTTGCATACGGTAGCTTCATCACCGTCGCGGTGAATTTCACCATTCTGGCCTTCATCATCTTCCTGATGGTCAAACAGATCAACCGCCTGAAACGCGAAGCGCCAGCCCCCGCTGTTGAACCAGCACCAGTGGCAACGCCCGAAGATGTGTTGTTGTTACGGGAAATCCGCGACAGTCTGAAGAGATAACACCCTGGCCATACGAATGGCCTCCACCAGACTGGCTGGGTCGGCGCGGCCGGTGCCGGCAATGTCAAATGCCGTGCCATGGTCCGGGCTGGTACGCACCAGCGGCAGGCCCAGTGTCACGTTGACACCCTGCTCTACGCCCAGGTATTTGACGGGAATCAGGCCCTGGTCGTGGTACATGGCCACCACCACGTCAAACTCACCCAAAACCCCGGGTCGGTTGCGGGCCCGCATGAACACGGTATCGGGCGCCCAGGGGCCACTGGCGTCCAATCCCAGGGCCTGGGCCGCTGCGATGGCCGGCTGGATCACCTCCAGCTCTTCGCGGCCAAACAGACCACCCTCGCCCGCATGGGGGTTCAGCCCGGCGACGCCAATACGGGGTTTGCGCCCCAGAATCGGCAACAGGGCGGCATGTGTAATTTGCAGCGTTTGCAACACGTTGTCATAACTGACCGCGGCAATGGCGTCGCGCAGCGACACGTGGATGCTGACCAGCACCGTGCGCAGTTCGTCATTGGCCAGCATCATCCGCACAGGTACCTCGGACACCGGCTTACCCAGGAAACGCGCCGCGCAGTCCTGCAGCAGCTCCGTGTGACCCGGGAACTGGTCAAAGGGTTGGCCGGCTGCAGCAAGCGCCTCTTTGTGCAATGGGGCCGTCACCAGGGCACAGACTTCACCGCGCAGAGCCGCATCAGCAGCCCAGGTTATGCATTGCCCGGCCAGGGTACCCGCCACGCTGCTGACGGCGCCCCAAGGCACAGCCTGCAGCGCCGCACCGATTTGCAATACCGGTATGCAGTTGGGCGGCACACCGGCCACATGGTCGGCCGACACAATGGCGGCAACTGGCAATGCGGGGCGGCCAACGGAGGCCACCACCTGGTTGGCGCGGCGCATCGTACCCACATCACCCACCACAAAACACTGGCGCATCAGCGCGGGCTGTTCGCGGTAGGCCTTGGCGATGATCTCGGGGCCAATACCTGCGGCATCACCCATGGTGATGGCCAACGGTTGTAAAACGGTGCGCGACATATGCCAATTACCTTCAAGCCGGGTTGTCGATGTCGATGAACTGGTGCTCCAGACCCAACTGGGCCGCGATATGGGCCGCCACGGCAGGTGCGCCGTACCGCTCGGTTGCGTGGTGCCCACACGCCAGGTAGGCGACACCGGTTTCGCGCGCCAGGTGTGCCTGGGGCTCGGATATTTCACCCGTGATAAAGGCATCCGCACCGGCCGCAATAGCCGCTTCAAAATAACTTTGTGCGCCACCGGTGCACCAGGCGACGCGGCGTAAGGGAGCCGCTCTGCCGGGTACCAGCACCACGGAGCGGCCCAATACGGATTCCACATGTTGCGCCAGGGCCTGGGCGCCCGAAAAATCGGCCTCACCCATACAACCCAGTTGTTGCTCGCCAAACCAGGCGCTGGTCTGCAAACCCAACTTTTGGCCGAGTTGCGCGTTGTTGCCCAAACCCGCTAAAGCATCCAACGGCAGGTGGTAGGCAAACAGGTTGATGTTGTGTTCCAGCAGGCGCCCCAGGCGCTGGCGCATCCAGCCTGTCACACGGCCATCGTGACCGCGCCAGAACAGGCCGTGGTGGACAAGAATCGTATCGGCGCCTTCTGCAATGGCGGCATCGATGAGGGCCAGACTGGCGGTCACACCCGAGACGATCTTGCGCACCGTGTTGCCGCCCTCCACCTGCAGGCCATTGGGACAATAGTCCTTGAAACGCTCGGGTTGGAGCAGCGTGTCAAGCGCGGTTTGGAGGTCCTGGCGATCGGTCATAGGGGCGGATGGCGCACCACAGTGCGGTTGTTGTTGGGGGTACACAAATCGGGTGCTGGCATTGTCACCTCCAAACTGCTGTCACAGCCTTGGCCCGCTGCAATCCAGCGCAAGCCCAAACGCCGCAACACGGGCGCCAGCAAGGGTGCCAGACTCCGCAGTCCACGGGGCAAGGCTTGGATCAACACCTCACGTGGCGCAACAATGGCGCCGCAGCGGTACTGCGCCTGCGCCGTGTCCCAACGCAGTGCCCCACACGCACCGCTGCGGCGGCGCGACAACACCATGCCCAGTGGACAGGGCGCATACAGGCAACAGACGCCGCAACCATTGCAGGCCGCGCCTACCGCCACCTTGGGTGGGGCTGACGGATGGATGTGGATGGTGTGTGTGAAATGGTCCATGGCTCAGGCTTGCAATGTAATGCCATGCTGACCCATAGAGGGCAATATGGGGCTGCAAGTGTCACCCACGGTTGCGCCCTCTACAATTTGCCACAACACGGCCCGCCCTGTAACTGCCCTGGTAAACCCCATGAAACGACTCTGGCTTCTCTTCGCCCAAACCACCACCATTCTGCTGGCGGCCTATTTTGTGGTGGCCACACTCAAACCCCAATGGCTGGGCAACAACCCCAACGTATTGGGCGGTGGCACCGTGGCACTGATCGAGGCCTCGCCGGAACTGTCCGCGGCAACCCCCGCGGGCAGCTTCCGCGGTGCGGCGCAAAAGGCGTCTGCCGCCGTGGTCAGCATCAATACCAGCAAGGCCGCGCGCAAAAACCCCAATGCCAACGACCCCTGGTTCCGCTTCTTTTATGGCGACCAGGGCAACGAACCCCAGGTTGGGCTGGGCAGCGGCGTCATCGTCAGCGCCAGCGGCTACATCCTGACCAACAACCACGTGGTGGAAGGCGCTGATGAAATCGAAGTCATCCTGAACGACAGCCGCACCACGCGCGCCAAGGTGATTGGCACCGACCCCGACACCGACCTGGCCATCCTGAAGATCGAACTGGACAAACTCCCCGTCATCGTGCTGGGCAATTCCGACACCGTGCAGGTGGGCGACCAGGTACTGGCCATTGGCAACCCCTTTGGTGTGGGCCAGACGGTAACCAGCGGCATCGTCAGCGCGCTGGGGCGCAACCAGCTGGGCATCAATACCTTCGAAAATTTCATCCAGACCGATGCCGCCATCAACCCCGGCAACTCGGGTGGTGCGCTGGTCGATACCAACGGCAATCTGCTGGGCATCAACACCGCCATCTACTCACGCTCCGGCGGCAGCATGGGTATCGGTTTTGCAATCCCCATGTCCACCGCCAAGCAGGTGCTCGAAGGCATCGTCAAGGACGGCCAGATCACCCGCGGCTGGATTGGTGTGGAGCCGAATGACCTGTCGCCCGAACTGGCCGAGACCTTTGAAGTCAAGACCCGCCAGGGTGTGATCATCACTGGCGTATTGCAGAACGGCCCAGCCGCGCAGGCCGGCATTCGGCCAGGCGACGTGATTGTCAAAATTGCCGACGCATCGGTAGCGGATGTCGCGCAACTGTTGTCGGCCGTGGCCTCCCTCAAACCGGGCGTGGCCACACGGTTTTCGGTGGAGCGCAAGAACCAGCCCCTGGAGCTGGATGTGACACCGGGTGTACGACCCAAGCCCCGTGTTGCCGACCGATAACTACTGTTTTGATAGCAAACTATTGAGCCTTCACGGGGGCTAGCGGCCCATTTGACCTAAATGCACCCGGTCAGGGTGGTGTGGTCGCCGTGTCGTCTGCCGGTGCCTGTGTGTGTTTGATGAACACAGTGGCCGCCAAAATGCCCACTTCGTACAACAACATCATGGGGAACAGCAGTGCCAGCATGGACACGGGGTCGGGTGGCGTGACCACACCCGCCACTGCTGCTGCGCCAACGATGAAGTAGGAACGGAACGACCGCAGCTGCTCCACCGTGACAACACCCAGCCGGGCCAGAATAACCACGGCAATAGGCACCTCAAACGCGACACCAAACGCAATAAACATGGTGATGACAAAGTCCAGGTAGGCCTCGATATCCGGGCTCACCGCTACCGATATGGGCGCCATTTTCTGGATGGCCGGGAAGGCCTGGCCAAACACAAAGAAATAACAAAACGCCGCGCCGGTGTAGAACAGCAGTGTGCTGGCCACCACCAGCGGCATCACCAGGCGTTTTTCGTGTTTGTACAAACCGGGGGCCACAAAGGCCCACACCTGGTACAGCACCCAGGGCAAGGCCAGGCCAAACGCGGCCAGCACCGTCACCTTGATCGGCACCAAAAATGGCGAGACCACACCGGTGGCGATCATGCGAGCGCCTTCGGGCAGCGTCTTGACCAGGGGCAGCGCCATCAGGTCATACAACGCAGACGGACCCGGAAAAAACGCCAGCACCGCAAAGATGGCCCCAATGCCATACACGCAGTACAACAGCCGGTCGCGCAGCTCTATCAAATGCTGCACAAAGGGCTGCTCGGTACCGGCCAGTTCGTCCGGATTGGGTTTGTTATCGTCAGCCATCAGGGGGAAATTTTGGGGGGACGGAAGCGGGCCACCCGCGCAGCGCCCGATAAAGCCTTGGTCCGCACACCGGCGCGGGCCTTGTACCAATTGGGGGTGGCGCCCATTTTGAGGCGCCACTGTTTTTTGGGATGGCGGTATTCAGGGACACTGGTGTAGGTGGTGTCCAGCGCATCGGCCGACGCGGTGCTGGTGGCCTCGGCCCAGCTCTTCTCAAAGTCGCTGGCGTTGGTCTGAATGGTCTGCTCCACGTCACGCGCCGCGCTGACCACCGTGTCTTTCATCTTGCGCAGTTCGTCCAGCTCCATGGAGCGGTTGACCTCGGCCTTGACCTCGGCCATGTAGCTGCGCGCACGGCCCAGCAGATTGCCCACCATGCGGGCCACGCCCGGCAGTTTCTCGGGGCCAATCACCACCAGTGCAATGGCACCAATGATGGCGATCTTGGTAACGCCAATATCAAGCACAGGACTGCCCTTTCAGACCGGACGGGGTCCGGTCGCCGCCATCAGCTCTTGATTTTGGCTTCAACATCGATGGCGGACTTGGCGTCGGTCTTCTCGGTGGGGGGCAGGTTGGTTGGGGGTGTGGCTTCCGCGGTCTTCTCGGCCGTGCCGTCTTTCATGCCATCCTTGAAACCCTTGACCGCACCACCCAGGTCCGAGCCGATGTTGCGCAGCTTCTTGGTGCCGAAGATCACGATGATGATGACCAGAAAAATAATCAGATGCGTAGTAGAAAAGCCCATGGCTCACTCCTTGGTAGTTACAGGTATTTTAGGCTCTTGCTGTTGCAGGCCGGTGACGGGGTGCCTTGAACCCCTCAGGCCTATCAGCCGCGCAACCAGGGGCGCGGGCCACCCATCACATGGAAGTGCAAGTGGTGCACCTCTTGGCCGCCCTCGGCTCCGGTATTCGTTAACAAGCGAAAGCCGCCATCCGGGTAGGGATTGCAGCCTTCCTGTTGGGCCAGCTTGGGGATCAGCGCCATCATGCGCCCCATCAGCCCAGCGTGCTCGGGCCCGATGTGGGCCATGGACGCAATGTGCTGCTTGGGTATGACCAGAAAATGCACCGGTGCCCAGGGATGGATGTCGTGGAAGGCGTAAAACTCCTCGTCCTCAAACACGGTTTTGGACGGAATCTTGCGGGCCACAATTTTGCAAAACAGGCAATCGGGGTCATGCCCCGCCAATTCCACACTCATACAGGTCTCTCCAACGAAAAATAGGGGGTCACTCGGCGCCCTGTTCACGCGCCAGCACTTTGCGCATGGCTTTTTCTTCGATGCCACTGGTGCCCTCGCGGCGCTCCAACTCGGCCAGCACATCGGCGGGGCTCAGCTCGTAATGCGCCAGTGCCACCATACAGTGGAACCACAAATCGGCCACTTCACCGACCAGTTTGGCCTTATCCCCGCCGTGGTCAACATCCTTGGCAGCCATGACCATTTCGGTGGCCTCTTCGCCAATCTTCTTCAAAAAGGCGTCCGGGCCTTTGGCCAGCAGGCGGGCTACGTAGCTGGCATTGGGGTCGCCGCCGTTGCGCGGTTTGCGCGATTCCATGACGGCCGCCAGGCGGGCCAGGGAGTCGGAAGAATTGGGTGTAGTCATGGCTATTGGCTTGGGGTTGCAGCTAGCGCCACGTCCCGCACACTTGTTTGTTACTTGTAGATGCTTTCGGGGTCTTTCAAGACCGGGTCCACACTTTTCCACTCGCCATCCTGCAAAACACTGAAAAAACAGCTGTGGCGCCCAGTGTGGCAGGCAATGCCGGGCTCGTGGCCCAGTTGCGTAACCTTGAGCAGGATGACGTCGTTGTCGCAATCCATGCGGATCTCGTGCACCTTTTGCACATGGCCCGACTCCTCGCCCTTGTACCAGAGCTTGTTGCGCGAGCGGCTGAAATACACGGCTTGGCCCAGCTCAGCTGTCTTTTGCAAGGCCTCGCGGTTCATCCACGCGAACATCAGTACGTCACCCGTGCCCTGCTCCTGCGCGATCACGGGCACCAGGCCTTTGGAATCCCAGCGGATGTGTTTGATCCAGCTGACCGGGGCTGGGTTGGGGGTGGGGTCGGTGCTAGACATATGCTATTAACTTTATAGCTGCTTGCGCAGTAAATACGGGGGCTAGAGCCCTAAAAAGCTTAAAGGCTTCCGACCGGAGACTCAGATGCGGACCGGAATACCGCGCTGTGCCATCAAGGCCTTGGCCTGGCCAACCGTGTATTCGCCGTAGTGGAAGATGCTGGCGGCCAGCACGGCATCCGCACCACCCTTGGTGATGCCATCGGCCAGGTCTTCCAGTGACCCCACACCGCCGGAAGCAATGACCGGCACGCTGATCGCGTCACTGACCGCGCGGGTCAGAGCCAGGTCAAAACCCGATTTGGTGCCATCACGGTCCATGCTTGTCAACAGAATCTCACCCGCACCGCGGCGCGCCATCTCGGTAGCCCAGGCCACGGCGTCCAGCCCGGTGTTCTTGCGCCCGCCATGGCTATAGACATCCCAGCCCTCGCCACGGGTCAACGCGTCATCCCCGCTGCGGCGCTTGGCATCAATGGCCACCACAATGGCCTGAGAGCCATATTTCAGCGATGCGTCTTCAATCACCTGCGGGTTGGACAGCGCCGCCGAGTTGAAGCTGATCTTGTCCGCACCGGCATTGAGCAAGCGGCGCACGTCTTCCACCGTGCGCACGCCACCACCCACCGTCAACGGAATAAACACCTGCGAAGCCACGGCCTCGATGATGTGCAGAATCAGATCGCGCCCATCGCTGGTCGCGGTGATATCCAGAAAGGTGAGTTCGTCGGCGCCCTGGCCGTTGTAGCGGGCCGCGATTTCCACCGGGTCGCCGGCGTCACGCAGTTCCACAAAATTGACGCCTTTGACAACGCGACCTCCGGTTACGTCCAGACAGGGGATGATTCGTTTGGCTAGCATGGGGAGATTGTAGAGGGGGTGGGTTGTAGGGGAGTTGGTTAGTGCTGCATGTCGCGGTTGGGGGGTATCAGCCGTTCAAGCCATGAGCCCAATTGGGCTCTATAGTTCGGACATGGCTTCATATAAGCATCATTCCTATTTCCAAAAAGAGAAGGCGGCGCAGGAATTTCGATTTCCCTACGTCTGCTTTGTTTGCCGCAAATCTTTCAAATACCCAGCACGCGAAGATCCCCGTCTTTGCCCACAGTGCGGGAAACAAACCGAAAGACTGAGTAGAAAATTTTCAGCTCCAAAGTCCAAGGACATCGCGCAATGGAAAAAGGTGCAATACCTCGTTGAGCACGGGTTCCGTTTTTATACGGTTTATGAAAGACCGGAGCTTGGCGGGGCGAGAGTCTCATACCCTTCAACTTTGGACGAGGCCAGGGGTTTTGTAGAACGTCTCGGTAGTAGGCAAAGGTGAGGCTCTGTCAGGTACTCAAAAACTGCGTAAGGTTGACGGAGATTGCTTACGACCGCTGTTGGGAGAATAGGAAGACCACTTTGCGTCTTAGCAACCACTCAATCATCGTAATGCCCCCGACACGCAATCACATCTAGATCGGCATCGTCTACGGCATACACCAGTCGGTGGGTTTCATCTATGCGCCGTGACCAGTAGCCCGCCAAGTTGCCCATCAATGGCTCTGGCTTGCCAATACCGACAAAGGGGTCGCGCACCGCTGCTGCGACGAGTGTATTGATGCGTTTGAGGGTCTTTTTGTCTTGGCCTTGCCAGTACAGGTAGTCCTCCCAAGCCACCGGGGTAAAGCGAATGGCGCGCGCCATACCTCAACAAATCTGCTCAGTCAGGCTGGGACCAACTTGCGCCGCACGGCCTTGCCGGCTTTGTGCTGTGCAATGGACTTGGCCAGATGCGCAGCATTTGCAGGTGTGCCAAGCAGGTGCATGGTTTCCATGATGCTTTGGTAGTGCTCCAACGACATGACGACTGCATCAGCCCCATCGCGACGGCTGATGACCGTCACGTCTGCATCGTCATGCACGCGATCCAGCACTGTTTTCAGTGCGCTGCGGGCTTCGGAATAGGTTACGACCTTCATGTCGGACTCCTCTTAACTTGTACAAAATATAGTGCAAGTATAAGGGAGGTAGGCTGCTGCCCTAAAGATTTAGCCGTTCAGCTCGTCGGCGCGATCCTGGGCCTTTTCAAAGTCCAGATCACCGCTGTAGATGGCGCGTCCGCAGATCACGCCTTCCACGCCATCGTCTTCCACGGCGCACAGGGCCTCGATGTCGGCCATATTGCTCAAGCCACCCGACGCAATGACGGGAATGGTCAACGCCTGCGCCAGCTTGACGGTGGCTTCGATATTGATGCCGCTCAACATGCCGTCGCGGCCGATGTCGGTATAGATGATGGATTCAACGCCGTAGTCTTCAAACTTCTTGCCCAGGTCCACCACGTCGTGGCGGGTCAGCTTGCTCCAGCCGTCGGTGGCCACCTTGCCATCCCGCGCGTCCAGGCCAACGATGATGTGGCCACCAAAGGCCGTACAGGCGTCCTGCAAAAAGCCGGGGTTCTTGACCGCGGCGGTGCCGATGATGACGTAGCGCAGGCCGGCGTCCAGGTAACGTTCGATCGTGTCCAGGTCGCGGATGCCGCCACCCAGCTGCACGTCAATCTCGTTGCCCACTTCCTTCAAGATCTTGCGGATCGCCATCTCGTTCTTGGGGTGCCCCGCAAAGGCTCCGTTCAGGTCCACCAAATGCAGGCGGCGTGCGCCCTTGCTGACCCAGGAACGGGCCATGACGGCCGGGTCCTCGCCGAAGGTGGTGGATTGGTCCATGTCGCCTTGTTTGAGGCGAACGCAGTGGCCGTCTTTTAAGTCAATTGCGGGGATTAAAAGCATGATGCTTCAGAGTTGGAGGGAAAGGGGTAGCTATGCGAGGCTCGCACACAAAGCGAAGAGGTCAGGGTTTCCAATGCAGGAAGTTGCGGTAGAGCGAGAGGCCTTGGTCAGCGCTTTTTTCAGGGTGGAACTGGGTCGCAAAAATATTATCGCGTGCTATGGCCGCTGAAAAGCGCTGGCCATAGTCGGTTTCACCCACGCTGTGGCGCGTATCCGACGGTTGGGCGTAGTAACTGTGCACGAAATAGAAGTAACTGCCGTCCGGCACGTCGCCCCACACGGGGTGGGGGGCGGCGCCGTGGTTGTTCTGCCAGACCTGGTTCCAGCCCATTTGTGGCACCTTGTAACGGCTGCCGTCCGGCTGGGTCTGGCCCGCCAGGTCAAATTTGGCCACCTTGCCGGGGATCAGGCCCAGGCAAGGGGTGTCGAGTTCGTCGCTGTGGTCCAACAGCATCTGCATGCCCACACACACACCCATCAGGGGCTTGTGGGCCGCAGCGTGCATCACCGCGTCGTACATGCCACTGTCGTGCAGCTCGCGCATGCAGTCGCGCATGCCGCCCTGGCCGGGCAGAACGACACGCTCAGCGGCCATCACCTCGGCGGGCGTACGCGCCCAGACCACATCTACCCCGGCACCGGCTGCCACATGCATAACGGCCTGCGTGACGGAACGCAGATTGCCCATGCCGTAGTCAACCACCGCTATCGTTTTTGCCATGCTACTAAATGAATAGCTGCTTGCGCAGCTTGGACGGGGGCCAGAGCCCGATTTCAGCCATAAGGTTACAGCGAACCCTTGGTCGACGGGATCATACCTGCTGATCGGGGGTCGCGCTCCAAGGCCGCACGCAGTGCGCGGGCAAAGGCCTTGAAGACGGTCTCGGCCTGGTGGTGGGCATTGTCACCCTTCAGGTTGTCGATATGCAGGGTCACCAGAGCATGGTTCACAAAGCCCTGGAAAAACTCATGGGTGAGCTGGGTGTCAAACGCGCCGATCATGCCGCTCTTGAACGGCACGTCCATGACCAGGCCGGGACGGCCCGAGAAATCAACGACCACGCGGCTCAAGGCTTCGTCCAACGGCACATAGGCGTGGCCGTAGCGGCGAATGCCTTTTTTGTCGCCCACTGCCTGGTGGAAGGCCTGGCCCAGGGTGATGCCCACGTCTTCCACCGTGTGGTGGCCGTCGATGTGCAGGTCTCCATCGGCCTCGATGTCCAGATCGATCAGGCCATGGCGTGCGATCTGGTCCAGCATGTGGTCGAAAAATCCAATGCCGGTGGAGAGGCGCGCCTGGCCCGTGCCGTCCAGGTTGATGCGCACGCGGATCTTGGTCTCGGCGGTGTTGCGCGTGACCTCGGCGATACGGTCCGGCGTGCCGGTTTGCGGGATTTCGATCAGTGATGAGTTCATAGGGATTCCAGAAGGGCTGCCAGCAGGCGGGTGTTCTCGTCGGCGGTGCCGACGGTGAGACGCAAACATTGGGCCAGCAATGGGTGCATTTTAGAAACGTTCTTGACCAGCACGCCACGCGCCTTCAGGCCGTCAAAAGTTTTCTGTGCGTCGGCCATGCGGACCAGGATCATGTTGGCATCGCTGTCCCAGGCCTTCACGGCTGGCATGGCGCGCAGGGCGGTCAGCAGGCGGGTGCGCTGGGCGCGCAAATCAGCAGCCTGGCCAGCAAACACGTCGGCATGCTCCAGCGCAAACAGCGCACATTCGTAGTTCAGCACGCTGATGTTGTACGGCGGGCGCACCTTGTCGACCTGGGCAATCAGTGGTTTGGGGCCGACCATATAGCCTATACGCACACCGGCCAAGCCAAACTTGCTCATCGTGCGCATCAGCAGCACATGGGCGTGCGCGGCGGGGTTGGAGCGGATGGTGTCCAGATAGGTGCGGCTGGAAAACGGCTGGTAGGCCTCGTCCAGCACCACCAGCCCACCGACCGCGCCCGTGGCAGCAATCACGCGGGCCATGCTCTCGGCGTTCCACAAATTGGCGGTCGGGTTGTTGGGGTAGGCCAGGTAGACGATAGCCGGCTGGTGCTGCGCGATAGCTGCCAGCATGGCGGCCTCGTCCAGTTCAAAGTCAGCCGTCAGCGGTACGCCGACAAAGTCCAGCCCCTGCAGTGCCGCGCTCATGGCGTACATCACAAAGCCGGGCAGTGGCGCCAGAATCACAGGCCTTTTGCCGGTGACGGGGTCTGTGGGCACGTCGCAGGCCATAGCCAAGAGCGAGATCAGCTCGTCCGAGCCATTGCCCAGCATGATGTCGAATCCTTCGGGCATCTGTGCATAGGCGGCCAGCGCGCGGCGCAGGTCGTTGACGCGGCCATCCGGGTAGCGGTTGAGCGCCAGTGCGCCCAAGCGTTTGCCCAGGGCCTCTTGCAGCGCGGCGGGCAGACGGTGTGGGTTCTCCATGGCGTCAAGCTTGACCATGCCTACCGAGTCCTGGATGGCGTAGGCGTGCATGGACAACACGTCCTGGCGGATGCGGCGCTGGATTAAAGCATCCATGTCGGGGGCGGCTTGGGCTGTCATACGTGGGGAGTCCTCTCGTGTGGTTTCAATCGGTCAGGCCCAGTTCGGCGGGCGTTGTGACAAACGGGTTCAGGATGGTGACGCCGTCGATGTGCTGTTGGTGGGTCAGGCTGGGCGTCAGCACGTGGTTGGCACCGGATTGCGCGGCAGATGCCACCATCAGTGCATCCCAATACCGCAGGCCAAAACGGGCCTCAACACCCCAGGCGGTTTCCACGGTCTGGTGGTCGATCTGCCACGGCTGCCACAGCTGCATGCGCCGCAGTTTGGCACGTGCATCGCCGGGGGGCATCGCGAAGGTTTGCGTGGCGATGACGTAGTAGTCGTTCAGCACCTGGGTGCTGACCCGCCCTGCCCTCTGAATCCATAGGGCCTGCAACCAGGCGCGGGCTTGGGTTTGTTTGGCGGCGTCATGGGCATCGTCTGCGCACAGCAGCACATGGGTGTCGACGAAAACTATGGGCTTGTCAGCCGTGCCCGCGCTAGCCATTCAGGGCCTCCCGCTGCGGATACGGCTTGCCACCCGAGCTGAACGATGAGGTGTCTGCTACCCACTCGCGTTGGGCGCGGGCGTAGGCGTCGTCGTGCTGCATCTTGTCCGTCAACATCTCGCCCACCAGGCGCGACACGCTGGTATTGCGCTTGGCCGCCTCAATACGCACCCACTCCAGCGTGGCGTCTTCGACGGTGATAGTGACGTTCTTCATAGGCTTTATCGTACACGAGATTCGTGTTACACGAAGTTCGTGTAAATGAATTATGCCTATTTCGAGCCCTGTCTTACCAAAACCTCTACGAGAAATCGGCCTCCAGCCCCCGTGAATTGGTCATAATCAGCTATGTTTTTGATAGCTTGTCGAAATGCCCACTTTGCTCGTTATTTTTGACCTGGACGGCACTCTGGTCGACAGTGAAACACTGTGCAACCAGGCCTTTTTGGATCTGATACCCGCCCTCACCGACCCGGTTGACGTCTTGGTGAACCGTTACCGCGGCAAAAAGCTGGCAAACATACTGCGCGATATAGAAAGCCGTATCGACGCGCCCTTGGCTGAAAACTTTGAACAGTTGTACCGCCACCGCGTCGCCGAACAGTTCAGAACGGATTTGAAGCCTATTCACGGCGTACCTGAGATGCTGGGGGCCCTGCGACATCCGTTTTGTATTGCATCCAGCGGCCCGCCCGCAAAAATTGCCCACGCGCTGGCGGTCACCAACCTGGCGCCGCATTTTGGGAAACGGATTTTCAGTTCTTACGAGGTAGGCTCGTGGAAGCCAGAACCCGGCCTGTTTCTGCATGCGGCGGCGGCCATGGGGTTTGCACCGGAGCATTGTGTGGTTGTAGAGGACAGCCCGGTTGGGCTGGAAGCCGCGGCGGCGGCTGGCATGCGCGCCTTGCACTACACACCGCAGGGGACGTCCGGAGTGACTGGCAACACGTTCTCCAGCATGTCCGCACTGCCCGCTCTATTACGGGGCATGGCCGCCAGCGCTCAGGCGATCACTGGCAGGGATACACCGTCGACAACGCGTTCACCATGACCAGTTGGGCAGACATATCCGCTTCATAAACATCCGCATTGCGCTTGAGTTCGGTGTCGAACAGGCTCTTGGCCATGAAGGGTTCCAGCCGTCGACCATCCAGGCAAATCGTGGGGGTGGCGCCGTTGCGCACGGCATGGGCATGGGCTTCTAGTGCGCCCTCCATGACTCCGACCAGGTAGTAGTTGACGTAGTCCGGCCCCTGTTTGCCGGCCTTGGCCAAGCCGCGCAATTCACGCAGGGACATGGCCGAGGCGGCACTGGCAAGGCCCATACAGGTCAAGGCCAGGATGACGGCGCGCGCTGGACGCGAAGAAAGTAATTGGAAGTTCATGGGGAGTTGTCGGTGGGTGCTCTTTATTCTTACACCAACCCGCCTCCCCTATGGCCAAGGGGTCAACCCAACGCGCTCTACTTCAGCCGCATCTCGGCCGCGCGGGCATGGCCCTGCAGGCCTTCGCCATAGGCCAGTTCGGCGGCGATAGGCCCCAGCACCTGGGCGCCGGCTTCGCTGACCTCGATCAGGCTGGAGCGTTTCTGGAAGTCGTAGACACCCAGCGGGCTGGAGAAACGCGCCGTGCCACTGGTAGGCAACACGTGGTTGGGGCCAGCGCAGTAGTCACCCAGGCTCTCGGATGTGAATGCACCCAGAAAGATGGCGCCAGCGTGCACCAGCAGCGGCTCCCAGCGGTGCGGGTCTTGGCTGGACACTTCCAAGTGCTCGGGCGCGATGCGGTTGCTGATGGCACAGGCCTCTTCCATGCTGCAGGTGTGGATCAGCGCACCGCGGTCGTTCAGCGACTTGGCGATGATTTCGGCGCGCGGCATTTCAGGCAGCAGCCGGTCGATGGCGGCTTGCACGGCGTCAATGTAGGCAGCATCGGGGCACAGCAGAATGCTTTGCGCCAACTCGTCATGCTCGGCCTGGCTGAACAGGTCCATGGCCACCCAGTCCGGCGGCGTGGTGCCATCGGCCAAGACCAGAATCTCGGACGGGCCGGCAATCATGTCGATGCCCACGGTGCCGAACACGCGCTTCTTGGCGCTGGCCACATAGGCGTTGCCGGGGCCCGTGATCTTGTCGACTTTCGGCACGGTGGTGGTACCGTAGGCCAGTGCCGCCACGGCCTGAGCACCGCCTATGGTGAAGGCGCGTGTAACGCCCGCCACGTAGGCAGCCGCCAACACCAGTACGTTGCGCTCGCCCTGGCTCGACGCGGCTTGCTCGCCCGTGCCACCAGTGGCCACGCTTCCGCGCACCGGCGTAGGCACAACCATGATGATTTCCTGCACACCCGCTACATGGGCAGGTATGGCGTTCATGAGCAGGCTCGACGGGTACGCTGCCTTGCCGCCAGGCACGTAGATGCCCACGCGGTCCAGCGGCGTGACCTTTTGGCCCAGCAGCGTGCCGTATTCGTCGCGGTAGCTCCAGCTTTCTCCCGACGCCTTTTTCTGTGCCTCGTGGTACATGCGCACCCGCGCGGCGGCGAACTGTAGGGCCTCACGCTGCGCGACAGGGATGGCGTCGAACGCGGCCTTGAAGTCAGCCTGGGTCAGCTCCAGCGCCGCCATGTTGGGCGCAGAGAGCCCGTCGAAGCGGGCGGTGTACTCCAGCACGGCCGCATCGCCGCGCTTTTGCACATCGGCCAGGATGTCGGCCACACGCTGCTCGATAGCCGCATCCGTATCAGCCGCCCAATGCAGGCGCGCCTGGAAGGCCGCCTCAAATTGGTTGTCAACGGTCGATAAACGCAGGGGCTTGGCGATCAAGGTCATGGTGGTGGAGTTAATCAGGCGGACACAGCCAATGCGCTGGCAAAGGCATCAATAATTTTGCGGATCGGCTCACGCTTGAGCTTGAGCGCGGCCTGGTTGACGACCAGGCGGGAGCTGATCTCCATGATCTGTTCCACCTCGACCAGGTGGTTGGCCTTGAGCGTGTTGCCGGTGGACACCAGGTCCACAATGGCATCGGCCATGCCAACCAGAGGCGCAATTTCCATACTGCCGTAGAGCTTGATCAGGTCCACATGCACACCTTTGGTCGCAAAAAATTCGCGGGCAATGGCCACGTATTTGGTAGCCACCTTCAGGCGCGCACCCTGGCGCACCGCGCTGGCGTAGTCAAAGTCCGCGCGGGCCGCGACACTGATACGGCACTTGGCGATCTGCAGGTCCAGCGGTTGGTATAGGCCCTGGCTGCCGTGCTCCAGCAGCGTGTCCTTGCCGGTAATGCCCATGTCGGCACCGCCGTATTGGACATAAGTAGGCACATCGGTAGCACGTACCACCAGCACACGCACATCCGGCAGGTTGGTCGCCAGGATCAGCTTGCGGGATTTTTCGGGGTCGTCCAGCACTTCGATACCTGCTGCCTTGAGCAAGGGCAAGGTGTCCTCGAAGATACGGCCTTTGGAGAGCGCGAGTGTGATCATTTGAATCTTTCGATGTCGGCACCAATGCCGCGCAGTTTGGCTTCCATCTGGTCGTAACCGCGGTCCAGGTGGTAGATGCGGTCGACCACGGTCTCGCCATCGGCCACCAGACCGGCAATCACCAGGCTGGCAGAGGCACGCAGGTCCGTGGCCATCACGGTGGCGCCCGACAATTTTTCCACACCCTCTACAACGGCGACCTTGCCATCGATATGGATGTTGGCCCCCAAGCGCACCAACTCGTTGACGTGCATAAAACGGTTCTCGAAAATCGTCTCGGTCACCATGCTGCTGCCGTGCGAAATAGCGTTGAGCGCCATGAACTGGGCCTGCATGTCAGTGGGAAAACCGGGGAACTCGGTCGTGCGAAAGCTCTGCGCTTTCAGGCGGCCTTGGGATTGGACCCGGATGCCGCCATCCACCGCCGTGACTGTGGCGCCGGCTTCCTGCAGTTTCTCTACAACCGCGTCCAGATGGTCAATACGCCCATGCTTGAGCACCACGTCACCACCGGCTGCGGCCACGGCACACAAAAAGGTGCCCGTCTCGATACGGTCAGCTACGACCTGGTGGGTACAGCCATGCAGGACCTCAACGCCCTGGATGCGGATGCGGCTGCTACCATGGCCTTCGATCTTGGCACCCATGCTGATCAGCATTTCGGCCAGGTCGGGAATCTCGGGCTCTTGGGCCGCGTTTTCCAGAATGGTCTCGCCTTCGGCCAGCGCGGCGGCCATCAAAAAATTCTCAGTACCGGTGACGGTAACCATGTCAGTGGTGATGCGGGCGCCGTGCAGCCGTGTGCGGCCCTTGGGCAACTTGGCGATCATGTAGCCGTGTTCCACCACGATCTCGGCCCCCATGGCGGCAAGGCCCTTGAGGTGCTGGTCCACCGGGCGCGAGCCGATGGCGCAACCGCCCGGCAGGGACACCGTGGCCTCACCAAAACGTGCCAGCAGCGGGCCCAGTGCCAGTACCGACGCACGCATGGTCTTGACCAGCTCATACGGCGCTTCGGGCGAAGTCAGGGTGCTGGCGTCGATACGCACCGAACCATCGACCTGCTGGTCCACCTGCACACCCATGTTGCGGATCAGCGTGAGCATGGTGGATACGTCTTGCAGACGCGGCACGTTGCGCAGGGTGACGGGTTCGGCCGTCAGCAGCGTGGCGCACAACTCGGGCAAGGCAGCGTTTTTGGCGCCGGAAATCAGCACCTCGCCGTGCAAGGATCGACCACCACGGATCAGCAGCTTATCCATTGTTTTGTGCGGCCCACTCGGCGGGTGTGAAAGTCTTCATCGACAACGCGTGCACTTCATCGGTCTTGAGCCGTGTGCCCATGGCCGCATACACCTGCTGGTGGCGTGCGATCAGGCGCTTGCCTTCAAAGGCAGGCGACACGACCGTGGCGTACCAGTGGCGACCATCACCCTCCACCTGGCAGACTTCGCAGGCAAAACTATTGGCGATCAGGTTTTGGATTTCTTCGGCGGTCATATGTTCTTAAATGGGGATTAGCTGCGGATCTTGTAGCCTGTGCGCAGCAAGTGCAAGGCCAGCCCACTGACCACGGCCAGGGCACCCCCCACGATGCCCAGGCTCAGCCAGGGCGATGCGTCGCTGACGCCAAAGAAGCCGTAACGAAAGCCGTCGATCATGTAGAAAAAGGGGTTCAGGTGGCTGGCGTTTTGCCAGATGGGGGGCAGCGACTGGATGGAATAAAACACGCCGCTCAAAAAGGTCATGGGCATGATGATGAAATTCTGGAACGCGGCCAACTGGTCGAACTTTTCGGCCCACAGGCCGGCGATCAGACCCAACGCTCCCATCAGTGCCGCGCCCAGCACGGCGAATACGATGATCCACAGAGGGGCCGCAAAGCCCAGCGGTGCAAACCAGACGGCAGCCAACAGCACACCTGCGCCCACAACCAAGCCGCGCACGATGCTGGAGCCAACATAGGCCACAAACCAGCTCCCGTGTGACAAGGGCGTCAGCAACAGGAACACCAGGTTGCCCATGATCTTGCTCTGGATCAGCGACGACGAGCTGTTGGCAAACGCGTTTTGCAGCACACTCATCATCACGAGACCGGGCACCAGGAAAGCGGTGTAACGGACGCTGTCGTACACCTTGACATGGTCTTCCAGCACATGGCCAAAGATCAACAGGTACAGCAGCGCGGTCAACACGGGTGCAGCCACGGTCTGAAAACCCACCTTCCAGAAACGCAGCACTTCCTTGTACAGCAGGGTGCGCCAGCCGGTCATGGAGATGTTGCCCCCACGCTTGTTGCTGCGCGTACTGCGCTGCCCCCCGGGGGGGTTGTTTCAGCTTGGGGCGGCCCGGCGCTGAAACGCTCATCCACCTGGTTTGGCGAGTGGCTGTTCATGATGTCAATGAACACATCTTCCAGATCGGCCTTGCGCATTTCTACGTCTTCGACCACCAGGCCCGACTCGCGCACGGCGGCGAGGTACTGTTCAATTTCCAGCGCATTGTGGGTCGGCAATTGCACGACCGTTCCGGTCACACGGGCGCGGGCGGCCAAAGCGGGCGGCAATACACCCGAAGTCTTGAAACGCAGGACATTGCCCGAGGCTGCCTTCAGCAATGCACTGGTGTGGTCCAGCGCCACAATACGGCCCGTTTTGAGCATGGCGATACGCCCGCACAGGGCCTCGGCCTCTTCCAGGTAATGGGTGGTCAGCAGAACCGTATGGCCTTGCTTGTTGAGCTTGGACACAAAATGCCACAGGGTCTGGCGCAGCTCAACATCGACACCTGCCGTGGGCTCATCCAGCACGATGACGGGTGGCTTGTGCACCAGGGCCTGCGCCACCAGCATGCGGCGTTTCATGCCACCGGAGAGCTGGCGCATATTGGCGCCGGCCTTGTCGGTCAGGCCCAGGCTTTCCAGCAGCTCGTCAATCCAGGCCTCATTCTTGGTGATGCCGAAGTAACCGGACTGGAAACGCAGGGCTTCGCGCACATTAAAAAAGGGGTCAAACACCAACTCTTGCGGCACGATGCCCAGTTTGCGGCGGGCCTGTGCGTAGTCGGTTTGCACATCGCTACCCAACACGGTGACGCGGCCGCTGGTGGCGCGGGTCAGACCGGCCAGGATGCTGATCATCGTGGTCTTACCTGCCCCATTGGGGCCCAACAATCCAAAGAATTCGCCTTCTTCAATGTCCAGTTGCACACGGTCGAGTGCCAGGAACGTGGTGCCCGCAGGTCCACGTGGCGACACATAACTTTTGGAAACAGATTGGAAGGAAATGGCAGACATGGGCAACCCGCCATTTTAGGCGGCCTGGGCTCTATAAGGTGTCAGGTAGAGGGCAACAGCCCTTCGATGCCATACAGGGTGGCCAGGTCGCCCAGGTGCTTGGGCAGCCCCTGCACCACCAGGGCCTTGCCGGCGCGCTGGCAGGTACGGCGCAATTCGAGCAAAACCGCCAACGCCGACGAGTCAAAACGCCCCAGTGCCGTGGCATCCACTACAACCGGTGACACCGCTTCTGCGTCCAAGCCGGCGATGAGCTGCGCCAAGCAGTCTTTGGCCTGACCGTGGGTCAATTCAGCGGGCAAACGCAACACGTCAGGCCTTTTTGCCGTTGGCTTTGTTGCGTTCGGTCAGTGCGGCGATTAAACCATCCAGACCCTTGGCGTTGATTTCGCTGGCGAACTGGCTGCGGTAGGTTTCAACCAGCCAGACGCCCAGGACGTTCAGGTTGTAAATACGCCAGCCCGCGCCCTGTCCGGGGGTCTTTTCCAGGCGGTAGTCCAGCTGGATCGCCTCACCGCCGCCCTTGATTTCCGAGCGAACCAGCACTTCCTTGTCTTCAGCGGCCATCCGTAGGGGCTTCATGGAGATGACCTGGTCCGACACCTGTGCCAAGGCTCCCGCATAGGTGCGCACCAGCAGGGTCTTGAACTCTTCTTGCAGGCGTTTTTGCTGCTCCGGAGTGGCTTGGCGCCAGGCCGGGCCAACGGCAGACGCCGTCATGCGCTGGAAGTTGACGTTGGGCATGATGCGCGCATCCACCAAAGCGACGACCTTGGCCATGTCACCGGCGCGGATGGCCTTGTCGTTCTTGATGGTGTCCAACACCTCGGTCGACAGGCGTTTGATCAGGGCGTCTGGCGCCTCGTCTTGCGCAAACACCGCCGTGCCGGGCAAGGCAGCAGCGATCACAACAGTGGCAGCCAACATCTGGCGAAGAAAAGCGCGTTTCATAGTTATTCCTTGATCCCGTAAATACGAAGCATTATCCCGTGTGTGCTTTCAACGCGCCTGCCAACCCCCAGGCCGACAGCCTAGCGGGTGCCAGAGGCTGGTGTTGCGGGCGCAGCGGGAACGGGCGGCGCATACGCTGAAGTGGTGTCTTCATCGGGTGGATTGCCGTCATACACCTGGTTGCGACGCCTTTGCAAATAGGCATCCCGCGTGAAGCTGTATTTGTCCAGCGCCGCGCCGTCCACCACATCACCGGCACGCAGGTAGTTAGCACGGGTATCAACCACGTTCAAAATGGTCAGCGCATCACGCGTGGGCGCATCCTGCACCTCATTGAGGAGATTGCCTTGCCGGTCCACGGGCAGGGCCAAGGTATCGCGCAGGGTCGACGAGCCCAACAGCGGCAAAACGACAAACGGGCCAGGACCAACACCCCAACGCCCCAGCGTCAGGCCAAAGTTGGCAGGATGGCGCTCCATACCCATTTCGCCGGCAACATCCAGAATGCCACCCAGACCCATGGTGGTGTTCACCATCACACGGCCAAAGCTGTCTGCCGTATCCCTCCCGCGCAGTTGCAGGGCGTTGTTGACCAAGGACCAGACATCGTCCAGGTTGGTGAAAAAATTGCCTATGCCGGTGCGCACCCAGTGGGGCAGGATCTTCTGGTAAGCCGTGGCAACCGGTTTGACCACGGCGCGGTCCACCGAATCGTTGAAGCTGAACACCCCGCGGTTCCACGACTCCATGGGGTCGCGGGGATCTTTATGGGGCACTGCGGCACAGGCCTGCAGCATGGCCAATACCACCAGCACTCCCCAGCGACCGGCGCGCATCCGCAGCCGAGAAGACGTTTGAGGGGTTAATGAACGAGAAACTTGCTGCGAGCTCATTTTTTCTCCGGCCCTGGGCTTGTTGTGCCGTCAGCCGCCTTGCTGTACAAAAATTGACTGATCAGATTTTCCAGCACAACCGCTGATTGGGTCGCGCCGATGGTGTCGCCCGCCACTAGATTGGTGTCGGCGGCGCCCGCCTCAATACCGATGTACTGCTCACCCAGCAGGCCGCTGGTCAAAATTTTCAGGGAACTATCCTTGGGAAAGGCATAGCGGCTTTCCAAAGCCAAAGTGACACGGGCCTGGAAAGTCTTGTCGTCAAACACCAGCGACTCCACGCGCCCCACCACCACGCCGCCGCTGCGCACCGCGGCTTTGGGTTTGAGTCCACCCACATTGTCAAATTTGGCAGTCACCGCGTAGGTGGACTGGAAATTCAACGACAACAGGTTGGCCGCCTGGAGGGCCAGGAACAGTATGGCCACGGCCCCGATGAGCACAAACAAACCCACCCAGACATCATTCTTGGAACGCTGCATAACTACTTTCTAAATCGTAAACATCATTGCGGTCAGGATGAAATCCAGACCCAATACCGCCAGTGATGCGGTCACCACCGTGCGCGTTGTCGCGCTGGCCACACCTTCGGGAGTCGCCTGCGCCTCAAAACCCTGGAACACGGCGATAAAGGTCACCGTCAAACCAAACACAAAACTCTTGATGACGCCGTTACCCACGTCTTTCCAGACATCAACACCGCCCTGAATCTGGCTCCAGAACGAACCCGCGTCCACACCAATCATCACCACACCGACGGCCCAGCCGCCAATGACACCCATGGCGCTGAACACAGCGGCCAACAAGGGCATGGCGATGACGCCGGCCCAGAACCGTGGCGCCAGCACCCGCTGGATGGGGTCCACCGCCATCATTTCCATGACACTGATTTGTTCACCCGCCTTCATCAAACCAATCTCGGCGGTGAGTGACGTGCCGGCCCGGCCCGCAAACAACAAGGCCGTCACCACAGGGCCTAGTTCACGCACCAAGCTGAGCGTAACCAGAAGGCCCAAGGCCTCGGACGAGCCATAACGCTGCAATGTGTAATAACCCTGCAGGCCAAACACAAAACCCACAAACAGGCCGGACACCGCGATGATGGCCATCGAATAGTTGCCGAGAAAATGGATCTGGTCGCGGACCAGGCCGAAGCGTCTAAAGGTCGGCACCACCGACACCAGTAGCTTGAAGAACAGCCGTGCGGCATACCCCATGTCCGCGAGCTTGCTGCGGGTGGCAAAGCCTACGTCGGCGGGTTTGTACCAACTCATCGCTTCACTCCGACCTGTTTTTGTTGTAATTGCGCGCTGCCCGCATTCGGACCAAAGTCGTCTTCCACACTGAGCGCCGGGTAGTGGAAACGCACAGGGCCTTCCGACAATGCATTGACATACTGGTAGACCAGCGGATCGGTACTGCGCAACACGTCTTGCGGCGTGCCCTGCGAGGCCACCTTGCCGTTGGCCAGGATGATGACGTGGTCGGCAATGGTGAAGGTCTGCTCCAGCTCGTGCGACACAAAGATGCTGGTCAGCCCCATGGAATCGTTCAACTGCCGTATCAAGCGTGCCGAGGTGCCCACCGAAATGGGGTCAATGCCGGTCAGTGGTTCGTCGTACATGACCAACTCGGGGTCCAACGCAATGGCGCGTGCCAACGCCACCCGACGGGCCATGCCACCCGACAGGGCCGAGGGCATGAGGCTGCGCGCATTGCGCAAACCGACGGCATTGAGCTTCATCAGCACGATGTCGTGGACCATGTCCTCGGACAAATCGGTGTGCTCACGCAGGGGAAAGGCCACGTTGTCATAAACACTCAGGTCGGCAAACAGCGCACCAAACTGGTACAACATGCCCATGCGGCGACGTGCGGCGTACAGTTCTGCCGTCCCCATGCGGGTGACGTCCTGGCCGTCAAACAGCATCTGCCCTTTTTGCGCCCGGTTCTGGCCACCAATCAGCCGCAAGATGGTGGTCTTGCCGCCGCCGGACGCACCCATCAACGCCGTAACCTTGCCACGCGGCACAGTCAGCGACACGTCATTCAATATGACACGCTCCCCGTAGCCAAAGCTCAGGTTGCGCAGCTCGACGAGCGGGGTGGTTGGGTTGGCGGCCATAAAAAAACAAAAGCCGGGCAATTTCCGGCTCTTGGATGATAAGGGATTCGTGTAAACCCTTGTATCGGGGGTGTATCAAGTCGCCGCCGGGCCGCCCCAAGGCGACTTGCACCCCCTTTGGGGGGCAGCGAGCCACACTAAGAGGGCGAGCGCGGGGGCCAAGATTACCGCGGCAAGTCGCTGACTCCCATTAAGAACTCGTCCACGGCACGGGCGGCCTGACGGCCTTCGCGGATGGCCCAGACCACCAGGCTTTGGCCGCGGCGCACGTCACCAGCGGCAAACACCTTGGGTACGTTGGTGGCATAGCCGCCAATGAAGTCAGTGCTTGCTTTGGCATTACCGCGGGCGTCCTTGTCGACACCAAAGGATTCCAGCATGGTGGCGACCGGATTCACAAAACCCATGGCCAGCAACACCAGGTCAGCCTTCAGCACCTGCTCTGAACCGGCCACTTCGACCATTTTTCCGTCTTTCCATTCGACGCGTACGGTCTTCAAGCCGGTGACCTTGCCTTTTTCGCCGATGAATTCCTTGGTCGAAATGGCGAATTCGCGCTCGCAGCCTTCTTCGTGGCTGGAGCTGGTGCGCAGCTTGATCGGCCAATAGGGCCAGGTCATCGGGCGGTTTTCTTCTTCGGGTGGCTGCGGCATCAATTCAAACTGGGTCACGCTGACCGCACCGTGGCGGTTGCTGGTGCCCACGCAGTCGGAGCCGGTATCTCCACCGCCGATGACGATGACGTGTTTGCCATCAGCACGCAACTGACCCTTGAGCTTGTCACCGGCATTCACTTTGTTCTGCTGGGGCAGAAACTCCATCGCAAAGTGGATACCGTCCAGATCGCGGCCCGGCACGGGCAGGTCGCGCGACTGCTCGGCACCGCCGGTCAACACCACGGCGTCAAAGTCTTTTTGCAATTGCGCAGCCGAGATGGTCTCCTTGGCCCAGTTGGTCACTTTGGAACCCTTGGGCATTTCGCCAATCAGCACGCCAGTGCGGATCGTCACGCCTTCCTTGACCATCTGGTCGACGCGGCGGTCGATGTGCGACTTCTCCATTTTGAAGTCAGGGATGCCGTAACGCAGCAGGCCGCCAACCCGGTCATTCTTCTCAAACAGCGTCACAGCATGGCCAGCACGTGCCAGCTGTTGCGCCGCCGCCATGCCGGCCGGGCCGGAACCCACCACCGCAACCGTCTTGCCAGTCTTGACCTTGGGCGGCTGTGCCAACACCCAGCCCTCGGCCCAGGCGCGGTCGATGATGGCGTGTTCAATCGACTTGATACCCACCGCATCGTCGTTCACATTCAGCGTACAGGCCGCCTCGCAGGGCGCAGGGCAGATGCGGCCGGTGAACTCCGGGAAGTTGTTGGTGCTGTGCAGCGTGTCGATAGCGGACTTCCAGTCGTCGCGGAACACCATGTCGTTGAAATCCGGAATGATGTTGTTGACCGGGCAGCCGTTGTTGCAAAACGGCGTGCCGCAGTCCATACAACGCGCAGCCTGTTTGTTGGCCTGTGCATCGTCCAGACCGATGACGAACTCTTTGTAGTGCTTCACGCGCTCGGCAACGGGCTTGTAGCCCTCTTCGATGCGCTCGTATTCCATGAAGCCAGTGACTTTTCCCATGATGCTTTCCTGTCTATCTAGTCAGTCGGATTTGTTATTTGCCGGTGGTCACTACTTTTTTTGTAGCAGCAGATGCAGATTTCACGGGGGCTACAGCCTGCTTTTTCATATGAATCTCGCCCAGGGCACGTTTGTACTCGTTGGGGAAGACCTTGATGAACTTGGCGCGGGCCGTATCCCAGTCGTCCAGCAGGTCGCGGGCGCGTTTGCTGCCGGTCCAGCGGTTGTGCTCTTCCAGCAATTTGCGCAGTTGCACTTCGTCGGCCAGGCCGCGGTGCCAGATGGCCTTGGGCACAGACGCCTCTTGCTCGGCAGCGGGCAACACTTTTTCCATGGACACCATGGCCGTGTTGCAACGCTTGGCGAACTGGCCGTCTTCGTCGTACACGTAGGCAATACCGCCGCTCATGCCGGCCGCAAAGTTGCGCCCGGTTTTGCCCAGCACGGCCACCGTGCCGCCGGTCATGTATTCGCAACCGTGGTCACCCGTGCCCTCGACAACCGCAGTGGCGCCCGACAGGCGCACCGCAAAGCGCTCGCCACCCACGCCGCTGAAGAAGGCCTCTCCCGCCGTCGCACCGTACATCACGGTGTTGCCGACGATGGTGTTGTTGACCGCCACGCCACGGAAGTCGATGCTGGGGCGCACCACCACACGACCACCGCTGAGGCCCTTGCCGGTGTAGTCATTGGCGTCACCAATCAAGTACAGCGTGATGCCATTGGTCAGGAAAGCGCCGAAGGACTGGCCACCCGTGCCTTCCAGCTGGATGTGGATGGTGTTGTCGGGCAGACCCTGGGGGTGCACCTTGGTCACCGCGCCGGACAACATGGCGCCGACCGAACGGTTGACGTTGCGCGCGGCTTCCATGAACTGCACCTTCTCACCCTTGTCGATGGCGGCACGGCACTTGGCGATCAGCACATTGTCCAGCGCCTTTTCCAGACCGTGGTCCTGTTCCAGCGTCTGGTAGCGGGGCACATCGGCCGGCACTTGTGGCTGGGCGAACAAACGGCTGAAATCCAGGCCGCTGGCCTTCCAGTGTTCGATTCCCTTGCGCATGTCCAGCAGGTCGGAGCGGCCAATCAGGTCGTCGAACTTGCGGATGCCCAGTTGGGCCATGATCTGGCGCACTTCTTCGGCGATGAAGAAGAAGTAATTGACGACATGCTCGGGCTTGCCGGAGAACTTCTTACGCAGTGCGGGGTCTTGCGTGGCCACGCCCACCGGGCAGGTGTTGAGGTGGCACTTGCGCATCATGATGCAGCCTTCGACCACCAGCGGCGCGGTCGCAAAGCCGAACTCGTCCGCACCCAACAGCGCGCCAATGGCGACGTCGCGGCCGGTCTTCATCTGGCCGTCAGCCTGCACACGGATACGACTGCGCAGGCGGTTCAGCACCAGGGTTTGCTGCGTCTCGGCCAGGCCGATTTCCCAAGGGCTGCCGGCATGTTTGATCGACGACCAGGGCGACGCGCCGGTACCACCATCATGCCCGGCGATCACCACGTGGTCGCTCTTGCACTTGGCCACACCCGCGGCGATGGTGCCGACGCCAATTTCGGACACCAGCTTGACGCTGATGGAGCTGTGCGGCGCCACGTTCTTCAGATCGTGGATCAGCTGCGCCAGATCTTCGATCGAATAGATGTCGTGGTGCGGTGGGGGCGAAATCAGGCCCACACCGGGCACCGAGTGGCGCAGGCGACCGATGTAGTCGGACACCTTGCCGCCGGGCAGTTGCCCGCCCTCGCCCGGTTTGGCGCCCTGGGCCATCTTGATCTGGATCTGGTCGGCGCTGGACAGGTACTCGGCGGTGACACCGAAACGACCGGACGCGACCTGCTTGATGCGGGAACGCAGGCTGTCACCGGCATTCATGGGGATGTCGACTTCCACCACATCCTTGCCGATGATGTCGGCCATGGTCTGACCCTGGGTGATCGGGATACCTTTGAGTTCGTTGCGGTAACGCGCAGGGTCTTCACCGCCCTCGCCCGTGTTGCTCTTGCCGCCGATGCGGTTCATCGCAATGGCCAGCGTGGCGTGGGCTTCGGTGCTGATGGAACCCAGCGACATGGCGCCGGTGGCGAAGCGTTTGACGATTTCCTTGGCGGGCTCGACCTCATCCACAGGAATGGCCTTGGTAGGGTCGAACTTGAACTCGAACAGGCCGCGCAGTGTCAGGTGGCGCTTGCTCTGGTCGTTGATGATCTGCGCGTATTCCTTGTAGGTGTTCCAGTTGTTGGAACGGGTGCTGTGCTGCAGCTTGGCGATGGCGTCGGGCGACCACATATGGTCTTCGCCGCGCACGCGCCAGGCATATTCACCACCGGCGTCCAGCGCATTGGCCAACACCGGGTCGTTACCAAACGCAGCCTTGTGCATACGGATGGCTTCTTCGGCGATCTCGAAAACACCTATGCCTTCGACGCGGCTGGGGGTGCCGGTGAAATATTTTTGCACCGTGGCGCTGGACAGGCCAATGGCCTCGAACAGCTGCGCGCCGCAGTAGCTCATATAGGTGGACACGCCCATCTTGGACATGATCTTGCTTAGTCCCTTGCCCACCGCCTTGACGTAGTTGTAGATGGCCTTGTCGGCGGACAGATCGCCCGGCAGGTCTTTGTGGATGCTGACCAGGGTTTCCATGGCCAGGTAGGGGTGAACGGCTTCTGCGCCGTAACCCGCCAAGACGCCGAAGTGGTGCACCTCGCGGGCAGTACCGGTCTCGACCACCAGGCCGGCCGTGGTACGCAGGCCTTCAATCACCAAGTGCTGGTGGATGGCGCTCAAAGCCAGCAGTGCGGGGATCGCCACCTGCGTGGCGCTGATACCGCGGTCGCTGATGATCAGGATGTTTTTGCCACCCTTGATCGCGTCCACCGCTTCGGCGCACAAGGATGCCAGCTTGGCTTCCACGCCCTCGTGGCCCCAGGCCAGTGGGTAGGTGATGTCCAGCGTGTAGCTGCGGAACTTGCCCTGCGTGTGCTTCTCAATATCGCGCAGCTTGGCCATGTCGGCAAAGTCCAGCACCGGCTGGCTAACCTCCATCCGCATGGGCGGGTTGACCTGGTTGATGTCCAACAGGTTGGGCTTGGGGCCGATGAAGGACACGAGGCTCATCACGATGGCTTCGCGGATCGGGTCGATCGGCGGGTTGGTCACCTGGGCGAACAACTGCTTGAAGTAGTTGTACAGCGGCTTGTTTTTGTCGGACAACACGGCCAGCGGGCTGTCGTTGCCCATGGAGCCAATAGCCTCTTCACCAGCGGCAGCCATAGGGGCGATCAGGAACTTCAGGTCTTCCTGCGTGAAGCCAAAGGCCTGCTGGCGATCCAGCAGGCTGACCTGGCTTTCCATTTCGCTGGCCGGCTCGCCACTGCCCTGCACGTCATCCAGCCGGATGCGCAAGTTTTCGATCCACTGCTTGTAGGGCTTGCTGTTGGCCAGGCTAGCCTTCAACTCTTCGTCGTCGATCATGCGGCCCTGTTCCAGGTCGATCAAGAACATCTTGCCGGGCTGCAGGCGCCATTTGCGCACGATCTTGTTCTCGGGCACGGGCAACACGCCGGACTCGGAACCCATGATGACCAGATCGTCATCGGTGATGCAGTAGCGCGAGGGGCGCAGGCCGTTGCGGTCCAGCGTGGCGCCGATCTGACGACCGTCGGTGAACACGATGGAGGCCGGCCCGTCCCACGGCTCCATCATCGCGGCGTGGTATTCGTAGAAGGCCTTGCGGCGGCCATCCATGGTGGTGTGCTGCTCCCAGGGCTCGGGGATCATCATCATGACGGCCTGGCTCAGCGGGTAACCGGCCATGGTCAGCAATTCCAGGCAGTTGTCGAAGGTGGCCGTGTCGGACTGGCTGGCAAAGCTGATGGGGTACAGCTTCTGCAAGTCCGCGCCCAGCACGGGGGACGACATCACGCCTTCGCGCGCCTTCATCCAGTTGTAGTTGCCCTTGACGGTGTTGATTTCACCGTTGTGCGCGACATAACGATACGGGTGGGCCAGCGGCCACTCAGGGAAGGTGTTGGTGGAGAAGCGCTGGTGCACCAGGCCCAACGCGGAGACGCAGCGCACATCGCTCAGGTCCAGGAAATACACGCCCACCTGGTCCGCCAGCAGCAAGCCCTTGTAGACCACGGTGCGGCTGCTCATGCTGGGCACGTAATACTCTTTGCTGTGCTTGAGGTGCAGGTTCTGGATGGCGGCGCTGGCGGTCTTGCGGATCACGTACAGCTTGCGCTCCAGCGCGTCCTGCACGATGACGTCCTGGCCGCGGCCTATGAAAACCTGGCGCTGGATGGGTTCTTTCTCGCGCACAGTGGGCGACATGGGCATGTCGCGGTTCACCGGCACATCGCGCCAACCCAGCAGCACCTGGCCTTCGGCCTTGATCGCGCGTTCCATCTCCTGCTCGCAGGCCAGGCGGGATGCATGTTCCTTCGGCAGAAAGATCATCCCCACGCCGTATTCGCCGGGTGGCGGCAGCGTTACGCCTTGTGCGGCCATCTCTTCGCGGTACAACGCGTCGGGCAACTGGATCAGGATGCCGGCGCCGTCGCCCATCAGTTTGTCTGCACCCACCGCACCCCGGTGGTCCAGGTTGTCCAGAATCTTCAGCGCATTCTTGACGATGTCGTGCGACTTGGTGCCCTTGATGTGGGCCACAAAACCGACGCCACAGGCGTCATGCTCGTGCTCTTTGGAATACAAACCGTGGTTCTGAAGGTGTTGGATTTCGGCTGCCGTGGTCATGGCGTTCCTCTGAAAATTGCAATGGAAGTGAAGAATACTGCAATGCAACAAGAGTGCCAAGCAAATTAATTGGGGTCAGATTCCAATTAATAACCAACAAAATCAATCAAAGAATAATTAGGGACATATCAAAAATAGTAGCAAGAGCACCTTATTAGACGGGGGCTAGAGCCCGATTTAATCCTTGGTCTTTGGTGTGGAAACCGGCCTGCCGGCAGTGCCTTTGGACACGCGGCGTGTTGTCTTTTTTTGCAAATTTTCCACAAACTCGGGCGCGCCCAAGGCCCAGCCACGCAGCGCTGAGTCGGTCAGGGCCTGCTGCTGCGACGTGCTGATACCGGCCTGCACCAAATCGGCGTAGGCCGCTTCGCGTGCGAAAGGGGTGTTGCCCAAGGCCCAGACAAGGGCGTGCGGCGTGATGAGTTTGTCGATCCGCGCACCAAGGTAATGGCCGTGGCTGGACCAGGGGTAGTCCTTGGCCTGGACCACCATATCGGCACGGACCGGGTTGAGGTCGATGTAGGCCATACATGCCAGCAGGTAGCGTTCGGTCTGTATCAGTGTGGATTTGTAACGCCCCTCCCACAGGGTGCCGGTGCGTTTCTGGCAGTCGTTGAAGTAACGCACATAACGCCTGCCGACGGCCTGCATCATCTGCGGCAGACCATCGGCGGTCTCGGGTGTGGCCAGCAGGTGGAAGTGGTTGCCCATCAGCACATAGGCGTGGATGGCAACGTTGAATTTGCGGGCGTTTTCGTCCAGCAGGTCCAGCATGGTCTGGTAGTCGGCGCTGGACGCAAAGATCGCCTGGCGGTTATTCCCCCGCTGGATCACATGGTGGGGGTGACCGGGTAAGGTCAGGCGCGGGAGGCGGGCCATGGTGCTTTATTGGAATCTGACCCCAATTATTGCACTGGCAACGCGAAGCGTGTTTCCCGCAGGGCCGAGAGCCCAAACTCATCCAGCAGCGCCGCCAGCCGGTCTGCCGCTGCGCGATTGGGCTTGTTGCTGCGGCGGGCGATGATGAGCTCGTTCTTCATGCTGTGCTCCCAACCCACCAGCTCGGTCACCGTGACTTGGTAGCCGCAGGCCTCCAGGTAGAGGCAGCGCAGCACATTGGTGATCTGGCTGCCCATTTCTCGGGTGTGCAGCGGATGCCGCCACAGCTCGGCCAGGGGTGTGCGGCTGAGTGACAAGGCCTTGCTGGCATTCAGGTTGCGCGCGATTTCGGCCTGGCAGCAGGGCACCAGCACCAGGCAACGCGCCTTCTTCTGCAGGCCAAAGGCGATGGCGTCGTCGGTGGCCGTGTCGCAGGCATGCAGGGCGGTGACCACATCGATCTGGTTTGGCATGGCGTCCGAATCCGTTGACTCGGCCACGGTGACGTTCAAGAAGGACATGCGCTCAAAGCCCAAGCGTGTCGCCAATTCGCGGGACTTTTGAACCAGCTCTGACCGTGACTCCACACCGTAAATGTGGCCGGCCTTCAAACTTTTGAAGAACAGGTCATAGATGATGAAACCCAGGTAAGACTTGCCTGCACCGTGGTCGGCCAACGTCGCGCCCTCCCCTGCGGTGGGCAGCTCCAGCAGCAGCTTTTCGATGAACTGGTAAAGGTGGTAGACCTGTTTGAGTTTGCGCCGCGAGTCCTGGTTGAGCTTGCCCTCGCGGGTGAGGATGTGCAGTTCTTTCAGCAGTTCAATACTTTGGCCGGGTCGCAGCTCGGATTCCAGGGGATTGGTCGGGGCTGGCCTGGTTCGTTGCGGTGGCGTCTGTGCAGCGGCATCACCGGCGTTTTTGCGTTGTTTCATGGGCCTATCTTGCCATGTGGGCTGGCGCCCACGCCGAGCGCGTCCCAACCCGGGGGGCCGATCCGCCGCATGGTGTCGATATTGGCCTGGAAGATGGTCTCAGCATGGGGGAACGCCTTGACCGCGCGGTCTATGCTTTCCTCACGCAGGATGTGCAAGGTGGGGTACGGCGAGCGGTTGGTGAAATTGGCCATGTCATCCGGCTGGGCGTCGGCGAACTCGTAGTGTGGGTGCAGGCTGGCGATCTGGAAGATGCCCGCGTATCCTCGCTTCGCCAGCAAGCGGTTGGCCTGGGCCAGGAAGTCGTTGAACTCCAGGAAGTCGGTCAATCCGTCGGATGCTATCAAAAGTGTAGTATCTCGTATAGCAGGGGTGAGGGTTGCGAGGTCTTTTAACTCATTGCCGAGATCGTCCAGCAGGTCCTTGAAGTCCACGGACCGGCTCACGGCATAGTGGATCTGGCCTTTCACCTCCACCGCCTTGGCAAACGGGCACAGGTTCAGGCCGATCACCGCGCGCTGCAGCCAGCGCTGGGTGTCTGCTACTACAACACCATCATCGTTGGAAGCATGTTCCTGCATCACCGGAACCGGTTGGGCTGCGCAACAACCATCTTGGCCAACTCGTCCAAGGTTTCGTAGTCGATTTTTGTTGCTGCCCAGGTACTGGTCTCCACGCCAAATCCGTCGGCATTGGCCAAACGGAAAATCAGGTTGCCGTTGTCGTGGTCTGCGGCAACCGTTACGTTGCCCCGCGCCTTGGTCACGTACTCAAAACAAATCGCTTGGAGGGTGTTCTTCTCGGGGTGGCGCAGGTTCTTTTGTTCATGCTCAACATGGCCAAAGGCGAGTCGCTTCTGCACACGTTCTAGTTCGGGGGGAAAGTTGACACTCACCGAACCGCCAATAGACAAACCCGACTTGGGCACTATGTCCCAGCCCATGGCGATGTAGTCGTAGACCTCTTTGTCGCGCAGTTTTTTCTTGCGGAAGTCGGCACGGAAGTTGACCAGCTTCATGGGTGGCCAAGGCGTCTTGCCGTCCAAAGAGAATCGGGGTGCGTCCGGTGTGATAACGCTGAGGTGTTTCGCCAGGTCCTGCAAGTATTTCCAGGCAACCTGGCAGGCCCATTCCGTCGCCTCGGTATTGGCTTCGATGTTTTGCAGCTCGGCCGTTTGTTTGACTTGAAGTGCACTCGCCTGCTGCTTCAGTTGGTTCAGGAAACTCAAAGCCCCTCCGCTCTCATATCTGTTTTCCGCATTTTAGCGATGCCTCTAACAATTGCTTACAGGATGCAAGGGCTCAGTACCGTCAAACCAGCAGCCGTTTACCTGTCAGACGATGGTGCTCGCGGGAAGCAAATCGGTCGGTCATACCCGCGACGTAGTCGGCAATCACGCGCGCCAAGGGCAGCGCTTCCTGTTGCGTGTCGACATTTCCCGGTATTTCCGCTGGCGCAGTGGTGTAGGCGTCAAACAAATCTCTGACGATCTGTTTGGCAAGGTCGGTGGTTTGCATCACCTGCGGATGGCGGTACAGGTTGCGAAACAGAAACTGCTTGAGCTGTGTGGCGTTTTTGCGCATGTCTGCGCCAAACGCCAGCAACGGGGCGGTGTTGCGAATCTCATTGGGACTGCCGGGCACGGCCACAGCCAGGCGAGACTGGCTGACCGCAATCAGGTCGTACACCTGCGCGCTCAGCATGCGGCGTATCACTTCAAACAGCAGACGTCGGTGGTGCTGTTTGGTCGCCAACTCGGGATAGTCCCGCAAGGTCTGGAAGTGGTGGTGTTCAAACAGCGGAACCTCCTGCAGCTGATCCATGGTGATGAGGCCTGAGCGCATACCGTCGTCGATGTCGTGGGAGTTGTAGGCTATCTCATCCGCCAGGTTGCACAACTGGGCTTCCAGGCTGGGTTGGGTGCCTTCCAAAAATCGCCGGCCCACGCCGTCGGGCTCGCTCGCCTCCAAGGCCTGCGCATGGGCGCGGGAACAGTGTTTGAGAATGCCCTCGCGTGTTTCGAATGTGAGGTTGATCCCGTTGAATTGCGGATAACTCTCTTCCAGATGGTCCACCACACGCAGGCTCTGCAAGTTGTGTTCAAAGCCACCATGCGCCCGCATACAGTCGTTGAGTGCATCCTGCCCAGCGTGTCCAAAGGGGGTGTGCCCCAGATCGTGGGCCAGGGCGATGGCCTCCACCAGGTCTTCGTTGAGGTGCAATGCACGTGCAATGGACCGCCCCAACTGGGCGACCTCCAGCGAATGGGTCAGCCGGGTGCGGAACAGATCACCCTCATGGTTGAGGAACACCTGGGTCTTGTAGACCAGGCGACGAAACGCTGTGGAGTGGACGATGCGGTCCCGGTCACGCTGGTAGGCCGTACGGGTGGGTGCATCGGGTTCGGCGAATCTTCTGCCCCGCGACTGTAGGGGGTCACAGGCGTAGGGTGCCAATGTCATATAGAAGAAAACAAGGTTAGCCCCGTACTTATTGGCTCATTTGCTATCTTACTGGTAGCAAATCAAGCACAACACGCATCCACTACCCTGCGGACCAATGCGTCAGGCGCAGCGCGCAATGTGGCATGGGAAGGGCCGTCGATCACCACAAATCGGATCTCACCACCTTCTGCCTTTTTGTCCACACGCATCAGGTCAAGGTAGCGGCCTGCGTTGTCATCAGCATCCAGGCGCGGCCCAATCACCGGCAGACCTGCTCGTTGCACCAAAGTACGCAACCGCTGCACAAATGCCGTATCCACCAATCCGAGCTCACGGGACAGCTCTGCTGCCATGACCATGCCACAACCCACCGCCTCACCATGCAACCACTTGCCATAACCCATGCCCGCCTCAATTGCGTGTCCAAAGGTATGGCCAAAATTGAGGATGGCACGCAAGCCGGATTCGCGCTCGTCCTGCCCCACCACCCAAGCTTTGATCTCGCAGCTGCGCTGTATGGCGTAAGCCAAGGCGGGAACGTCGCGCTGCAACAGCGCATCCATGTTGGCCTCTATCCAATCCAGGAAAACGAGGTCTGCAATCGGTCCGTACTTGATGACTTCCGCCAGTCCCGCACTGAGTTCGCGTGCGGGCAGGGTTTTTAAGGTGTCCAGATCACACACTACCAGCAACGGCTGGTAAAACGCACCCACCATGTTTTTGCCCAGAGGGTGGTTGATACCGGTTTTGCCCCCTACCGATGAATCGACCTGGGACAACAAGGTTGTCGGAACCTGCACGAAGGGTACGCCGCGCATGTAGCTGGCTGCAGCGAAACCCGTCATGTCCCCTACCACCCCACCGCCCAAGGCAAACAACACCGTTTTGCGGTCACAAGCGTGGGCCAGCAGGGCATCAAATATGGAGTTGAGCGTCTGCCAAGTCTTGTGTTCTTCCCCGTCGGGCAAGGTGACGACATGTACTGCCTTGTATTGCTTCAGCAAGGTAACTTGCAGGCGCTGGGCGTACAGAGGGCCGACGGTGACATTGGTCACAATCAGCGCCGTGTTGCCAGCGGGCAGTGACGCGAAGCATGCCGGGTTATCCAGCAAGGCTGGGGCAATCAGAATGGGGTAGCTGCGATCGCCCAGGTCAATGTGGACGGTCGGTGTGGATATCGGTGCTTGCATAGCACGCTAGTTTAGAGGATGCGCCCCCGCAAGCTCCAGCTGCATAACAATCATATTGACCAAGGTTCCCACCGACGGGCGGCCGGTTTCTACGGTGAAGTGGGCTGTTTCCCGGTAGAGAGGATCGCGCGCTGCGTACAGGTCCCGCAAACGGCTGACCGGGTCGTCCACTTGCAACAGCGGGCGGCTGGTATCGTGCTTGAGGCGGCGTGCAATCTCGTCTGGACTGGAGTTGAGGTAGACCACGTACCCGCGGTCATGCAGGTGCTTGCGTGTTGCGGGCCGTAACACTGCACCGCCACCGGTTGAGACCACCGCGCGGGGCAACCGCGTCAATTCGTCAAGAACGGATTCTTCAAGATCCCGAAACGACGCTTCACCATCACGCTCGAAGGCCACCCGGATCGAGCAGCCCAGGCGCTCTTCGATAACGTGATCGGAATCAAAAAAGGGAAGCTGGAGCCGTCGGGCGAGTTGTCGCCCGACGGTGGATTTACCGGAGCCGGGGAGGCCGATCAAGGCTATCACAAGAACCCCCCAAGGGCTAGGTCTCCTGTTAACAGCCTACTCTACCGTTGGCATCTGTGATGGTAATTGTGCTTGTTCCCGACTTGCCTTTGGCATCCAGCACAGTAATAGTGACCGTACGATTACCGCTATTTACCAGCGGTAAAACATCGGCGGCTGGCTGAGCAACCACAGTAGGCACACCTACTGCATCAGTGAAATCACCATCGGGCGGGACAGTATTATCGACCCCCGGAACGGCAGCTGAACATGTATTACCTCCAGTCAACGTAATCGCATACCCACTGCCATCCGCATTCCTGACAGGCGTTTGAGGTGCAAGCAATGCCGGGTTGCTACTGAATACCTGAATTCCTCCAACGGCTGAAGCTCCATAGGCTTGGATGGTAATGTTTGGAGTCGTGGCGTTTTCGGGAAAACTCAAAGTCGCAGGCTGAATGCGCAGAACGTCTTGCCCTGCCGCAGATAGCGTGAAGGTCACGCTTACAGACACATTATTGGCATCCAATACCTGCACCCCAGCAGCCGTCACAACTTGCCCGCCAACAACTTCCAGTTGATTGCCATTGACAATCCTTGCTGACAACAGCGACTCATCGATATTGACAAGGGCCCGGTAAGGTGGCGTGCCACCCGTGACCACCGCTCTAAAAATATCACCCACAAAACCAGTTAGGGCTGAAGGCGTTACGAACAAAGGTATAGAAGTTAACGAGACTGTTGTTGTGAGAGCGACGGGGGGTGAAGAAGAATCCGTCATAGTAACAATTGCGGATTGAACGGCGCCAGGACTTCCCGCGACCTGAAGAGCAGTAATTATTACGTCGTCGCCAACGATCTCCACAGAAACCGCGCGAGGGAAACTGCTGACAGCTTTGTAAGGCTTGGTACCGCCACGCAACTTGTAGGTCTGCGATCCGAGAGCTCCAGGAGCTAAGCTTAGAGCTCCAGGCGCAGTCGTGAAGAAGGTCGTACTCGATCCAGCGGTCACAGCCATGTCGAACTTGGCTCCCTTCGAGTCTTGTACCGTTACTGTAGCCAACCCTGCCGACGTTGTGCCTACTGCCAAGACGTTTTCCCCTACCAACCAACCCACTGCAACGGCAGGGTCAGAGCTAAACACTGTATACGGTTTGACGCCCCCTTGAACCGTGTACTGCTGAGTCAAACCGACTTGCAAAGTTAGAGCCGAAGGAGCAGCAACCATAAAAGACTGTACTGACCCCGAGCCCACGCCAGGAGAGCCACCGCCACCGCCGCAGGAAGCTAGCAAAAAGGCAAGTAAGAACGTCGTCAAATAGGATAAAAGGCGCATGATGAACTCGTATGTTGTCGGGTTGTATAGATTATCGCGTTGCGCCGCGATCAGAAATCAGTTTAGGCGTAATAAACACCAACAGTTCAGTCTTGCTTGTAGACCGCGCCTTTGTCTTGAACAGATTACCAACCACGGGCAATTCACCCAGAAGTGGAACCCGAGTCTCGTCTTCTTTGGTGGTTTCAGCATAGATTCCACCAATCACAACAGTGCCACCATTTTCCACTAACACTTCCGTTTTAATGTGCTTGGTGTCGATGGCGAATCCAGCAGTGGTCAAACGGCCAACCGTGTCTTTGGTGACATCCAGCTTGAGAATGATGCTGCCTTCGGGCGTGATTTGCGGCGTTACTTCCAGCTTTAAGTTGGCTTTTCGAAACGCGATGGATGTTGCGCCACTGGCTGAGGCTACCTGGTAGGGTAGTTCCTCACCTTGCTCAATGATGGCCTGGACTTGGTCCGCTGTCACCACCCGCGGGCTGGACACAACCTTGCCTTTGCCGTCAGCCTCGAGCGCTGAAATCTCAAGATTCAAAAAGCGATTTGCACTCGCGTTAAAAATAGACACCGCAAACTGAGCAGGACTGGACAGCGCTGGGTAATTAACCACCGCGGGCATTGTCAGGAACTCACCACCCGGCCCCGATGACACAATTCTTCCCTCCACTAAGCCATCAGAAGTTTTGGTGACGTTAGCATAGCTAGCGCCAAACGCCACTCGGTTGTCCCCGTTGATCTGATATCCACCATCGCCTCCTGACTTTGCCCGTGCGTCATACCCGCCAAGCTTGACGCCTAATGACTTACCAAATGTATCGGTCGCTTCCACGATACGAGCCTCAATCAATACTTGACGGACAGCAATATCCAGTTTGGCAATCAGCACCTGAATCTGTTCCAGCTTGCTGGGAATGTCGGTCACAAACAGCTGATTGGTACGCTTCTCTGCAATCACACTACCGCGGGTACTCAAGATGCGCGCAGCGCCCTTCTCACCGCCACCATCTGCACGGAAGTAGGCTGCGATTTCTTCAGCCTTTGCATAGTTAATCTGGAAAGACTGTGTCCGCAATGGTTCTAAACCTTGAACAGCAACAACTGACTCCAAATCCAGTTTTTCTTTAGCCGCAATTTCGTCCTTTGGTGCTACCCACAGTACATTCCCGCTCTTGCGCAATCCTAATCCCTTGGCCTGCAATATGATGTCAAGCGCTTGATCCCAGGGAACATCCTGCAAACGCAGCGTGACCGATCCCGAAACAGAGTCTGATGTGACAATATTGAAATTCGTGAAATCTGCAATAACCTGCAACAGTGAGCGTACTTCAATGTTCTGAAAATTCAAAGACAGCTTTTGTCCGGTGTAGCCTACGCCCTGCGTCAACTTCTTGGGGTCGATTTTGATTTCTTTGACCTCAATAACGAACTGCTCATCACTCTGGTAGGCACTGTGCTCCCATTGACCCGCCGGTTCAATGACCATGCGCACCCTATCGCCAGTCTGTGTTGTTGTTACGGACTTGATAGGCGTACCAAAGTCAGTAACGTCTAACCGTCTACGCATTCCCTCGGGCAACGTCGACTTCATAAAGTCCACCACAAGAGTTTGACCTTGTTGACGGATATCAACACCTACTTGATTATTTGGCAGCGTAACGACGACACGCCCTGCCCCATCGGTTGTACGACGGAAGTCCAGATCTTTCAATGGCGCCGAATCTCGACTTCTGCTTTCTGCAAAGGTTGACGCAACTGTCGCAGCAGGCGTGCTTGGAGAGACAGTCTCCAGCACCACTAAGAGAGACTTGCCTTGAATCTCAGCCGTGTAGGCCGTGGGGTACTTCAAATTCAGGACAACACGCGTGCGCTCGCCAGCCTGCACCACACTAGCGGACTTCAAATTGCCCTGATTAATGTCAATATTGGAGCGCCCTACTGCGCTTGTAACACCTGGAAAATCCAGGGCAATTCGCGCAGGAGACTGTATGGAAAACCCGGTCGGCACTGCTGCTAGGGCTTTACTTAGGTCAATACGAACGACCTCGGTGCCGCCTTGAACGGATGCTGTCACAGACTCAATCACGGTCTGCGCTTGGGCGTTAACACCCAATGCCAGTGCGGCCAAAAATACAAACCTATGCAACATGTGCAAACCCAATCGCTGATTTTGATTTTTCATTTAGACCTCTCTTGCAACTGCAATGTCGCCACGCGTTCTATCCACTCGCCCACTGCATCCTGCACGATTTCACGCAGCGTCACCTCGGTCTCATTGATTTTCACGACCTTGCCAAAGTTCTGCCCCAAATAGTTACCCTGCTTGACCTGGTACAACAAGTTATCGACCTTGACCAACGCGACCGGTTGACCTTCTTTTACGATGCTCCCCACCAGGCTCATTGAGTCCACGGGAAATGCCTCCAGCGGCTCCTTTCGGCGAGCCAACTCCGGAGCTACCAACGCCCCGTTGGCAACGACCTGCGCAGAGTCCCGTTTCAGCGCCTGCGTCAACTTTTCCTTACTGAATGGCTCTGTCGTGGCTGCGTTTGTATAAGATTCTGGCTTGAACTGCTTGGGCGCAGGAATAGGATCTACTTTGGGGCGCGTCTTATTTCTCTCATCAACCATCCACTGTCGAATATCGTCATCCTTTGACGCGCCACATCCACTCATCAACGCCGACGACACACACACAGCCATGAAAAAATAGGGCAACCGTTTCATTTCTTGGCCCCCTTGGTAGCTTTGCTCTGCGCTGCAACCTCGTCCTTGTCCAGATAGCGAAAGGTCTTCGCAGTGGAATCCAAAACTAGCACACCATCTGTTCTGGGCGCTATTGCCAGATTGTTGAGCGTGACAATCCGGGACAGATTTGCAATATCCGATGCAAACGCACCAATGTCGTGGTATTTACCAGTAACACGGATCGAGATAGGAAGTTCAGCGTAATAGTCCCTTACCGCAACCTGGCCCGGGCGAAAAATGTCAAACTGCAGACTACGCCCCAAACCAGCTTGGTTAATGTCGGAGAGCAAAGCATCCATTTCCGCCTTACTGGGCAACTGTTTTTCGAGCTGCGTCACATACTGGAGAACCTGCTCACGCTGCTTCTTGAGCACCTCCAGGTTGACGGCCTTGGTAAGCTTTACCTTGTAATCCGCACGAAGTTTGACCTCCTTGGCCTCTTCTTGCTTCAGGATGTCATCTTCACCCGTCAACCAGACGAACCAGAGTGCAACAACAATTAACACTGCAACCGCAAGAAACAGTGCGTAGCGTGGTATTGAGGGCCAAGAAGTAGGGTCCTTGGGATCCAACCCGCTAAACTGAGCGGCCAGCGTTCGCTGAATTTCCGCAAAATCAATTGAACCTAATGTTTTGGTAGCCATTTAGATTCCTACAAATTCTTTGCCGTGGCTGAGGCAGCCTGTACTGGACCGGACGCACCAGCAAAAGGAGCAGAGGCTGCAGCAGCCTTGGCTGCCTTTGCTGCATCACTTGCCCGGACCAAACGAACCCGGATCGTAAAATTGGACACTCGACGCTGGTCTTTAGGCGCCAGCGCAACAGTTCCCGTGACGATCTCGACCAATTCAGGCTTGGTAAACCAAGGCGTGTTGGAGGATAGATTGCGAAACAACTCCGCCACCCTTTCATTGGACTGCGCTACGCCATTGAGTGTCACAACTTGGTCGACCTGCACCAATTTGGAGATGTACACACCATCTGGCAATTGATTGACCATTTCTGTCAATAAATGCACTGGCAAATTGCGATCCGACTGCAGATCCTCAACGGCCTGTTGGCGCGCACGCAAGGCGGCAATTTCAGCTTCTAGTCCACTGATATCCTTAATTTGACCTTCCAAGCGTTTGATCTCGGTTTCCAGCGTCAAATTGGTACCCTGCTGGGCAGAAATGGCTGCTTGGTACCACAAAAACACCGCACCCGCAATCAAACCACCAAAAAGTGCAGACGCCGCCAGCGAAGCATTAAAAACATCACTACGCCGTTTGCGTGCCGCCTCGCGGTGCGGCAAGAGGTTAATCAGTATCACTGCGCAAACCTCCGAAGAGCCAAACCGCACGACGTCAAATACGACGGCGCCTCACGGGTCATTTTCTTCAAGCGCACACCATCCCCTACTTCCATCCCGTCAAAAGGATTGAGCAGACTGCAAGGGAATGTCGTGTGTTGTGTCACTGCCGCGGTCAGTCCCGGCAAGGCTGCGGACCCACCCGCCAGCATGATGTAGTCCACTTTGTTGTGCGGTGTACTGGTGAAGAAGAACTGCAGTGCGCGACCCAATTCCTGGACCATGGTCTCGATAAATGGACGCAGAACAGCCGCCTCGTAGTCTTCTGGCAACTCACCACTGCGCTTTTTGCTTTCGGCTTCTTCCTGGGAAAAGCCGTATTGGCGCACGATCAATTGCGTGAGCTGTGCACCACCAAAGGCCTGGTCCCGGTCGTACAAGACCTCGTCGTCCCGCAGCACTTGCATGCTGGTGGTCAGCGCGCCCACTTCGAACAGGGCGACGATCAAACCGGCGCCCTTGTTGGGCAAATTTTCAATAAGACGCCCTGCCGCGAGGCGAGACGCATAAGACTCGACATCTACAACCACGGGGGTCAACCCGGCAGCCTCTGCCAAGCCCTGGATGTCCTGAACTTTTTCCTTGCGGGAGGCTGCGATCAGCACCTCGACATCGCCTGCGGAGGTAGCGCTGGGGCCAATGACACAAAAGTCCAGACTCACCTCGTCCAAGGGAAAGGGGATGTATTGATTCGCTTCGTTTTCAACCTGCTGCTCTAATTCTTGGTCGGACATGCCGCCGGGCAACACGATCTTCTTCGTGATGACGGCAGAAGGTGGCAAGGCCATCGCCACATTCTTGGTCTTGGTACCGCTCTTTTTGACCAGCCGCTTCAGCGCATTGGCCACTTCTTCGAACTTTTCAATATTGCCGTCCGTGATCCATCCGCGCTCCAGCGGCTCGATGGCACAACACAACAACACCAGATTACCGGCTTTGTCACGCCCCAACTCCACCAGCTTTACACTGGAGGAACTGATATCCAACCCGAACATGGAAGCCGGTTGGCGACTGAAAAACGACCCCAATGAGATCAAAACGGTCCCCTGAAACATACCGGTCAAGCACCGGACAGACTTAAGAAATCACTTCAATGCTATCAGTAAGCACCTTGTCCCGCAAAGGTTTTTTCTGTTTTAAGCTGTTTCAAGCGTTGCCAAAAGCAGACGGTTTTTACCCGTTACCAAAATCTGACCGCAGATTTTCCAGCCAGGACTGGAACGGGCAACAATGCGTATGGCCCGTACGCCGGACTGTCCAGGACCGGATTTTTATAATGCAACGGCAACCCCTACCCGCCCCTTATGCCCTCCACTTCCAGCCAATCTGACAAAGACCCATCGACCCCACATAAACAAAAGGGCTCCACGCACTGGCTCGTTCGTTCGGTGTTGTGGGCCCTGGGCGTCATGCTTGCGGGCGCGTTTTCTGTGCTGGCGATGATTGCCATTGCGCTGGCCGTGGCATTCCCCAATCTGCCGGACATCACCGACCTGTCCGATTACCGCCCCAAGCTTCCATTGCGTGTTTATTCTGCAGAGGGAGATTTGATGGGGGAATTTGGTGAAGAGCGGCGCAACCTGACGCCGATTGCTGAAATTCCCAAGGTGATGACCAATGCGGTGTTGGCCATTGAAGATGCCCGGTTTTACCAACACGGTGGTGTGGACTATCTGGGTGTCATACGCGCCGGGCTGGCAAACGTTGGCAAGGCCAAGAGTCAGGGTGCATCGACCATCACCATGCAGGTGGCGCGCAATGTCTACCTGTCCTCTGAGAAGACATTTACCCGAAAGATTTACGAGATTCTGCTGACCTTCAAGCTGGAGCACATGCTGAGCAAGGACCAGATTCTGGAAATCTACATGAACCAGATCTTCCTAGGCAACCGAGCCTATGGCTTTGCAGCGGCGTCCGAAGCCTATTACGGCAAACCGCTGAAAGAGATCACGGTTGCAGAAGCCGCCATGCTGGCGGGCCTACCCAAGGCACCTTCCGCGTACAACCCTATCAGCAACCCGCAACGGGCGCGTATACGGCAGCGCCACATCATCGACAGAATGCTGGAGAACGGTTTCATCAGTGCCAAAGAAGCGGAGACCGCCAAAGAGCAGGAGTTGAAGATCAAGTCCGGCAACGGCAATACCCATGTCCATGCGGACTATGTCGCCGAGATGGTGCGTCAGCTCATGTACAACCAGTATGGCGACGAAACCTACACACGGGGCCTGGATGTACGCACCACGGTGCGCACCGCCGACCAGAATGCCGCTTACAAAGCACTGCGCCGCGGCATCATGGACTTCGAGCGCCGGCAGATTTACCGGGGACCGGAAAAATTTGTGGTCTTGCCGAGCAAGCCAACCGAAATGGAAGAGACCATAGACGAGGTGCTGGAAGACCACCCGGACAATGGCGATGTCATGGCGGCTGTTGTACTGGAGGCTGATAGCAAAAAAATAAAGGCCATGCGCCAGGGTGGCGCTTTGGTGGAAATAGTGGGCGACGGCCTCAAACCCGCACAGTCCGGCCTCTCGGAAAAAGCGCCTCCGAACATCAAACTGCGCAGAGGCGCCGTCATCCGTGTCGCCAAGACCGTCAAAGACACCTGGGAAATCACGCAACTTCCCGAAGTAGAAGGCGCATTTGTCGCCCTTGATCCACGCGATGGTTCGATCAAGGCCCTGGTGGGCGGTTTTGATTTCCGCAAAAACAAGTTCAACCACGTGACGCAAGCCTGGCGCCAACCCGGCTCCAGCTTCAAGCCGTTCATCTACTCTGCCGCGCTAGAGAAGGGCTTTACGCCCGCAACCGTTGTTAATGACGCGCCCTTGTTTTTTGATGCCGGCGTGACCGGCGGCCAACCCTGGGAGCCCAAGAACTACGACGGTACATTTGAAGGACCAATGAGCCTGCGCCGAGGCCTAGCCAAGTCAAAAAACATGATCTCCATCCAGATCCTGCGCTCCATCGGTACCCAGTACGCCCAAGAGTGGGTGACACGTTTCGGTTTCGATGCAGAGAAACATCCCGCCTATTTGACAATGGCCTTGGGCGCCGGCTCGGTCACGCCCATGCAAATGGTGGTCGGCTACTCCACTTTTGCCAATGGAGGTTACCGCGTGAACCCATGGCTGGTCTCCAAAGTAACTGAGCAGCGCGGCAAAGTCCTGGTTGAGTCCAAACCGCCAAGCCTGGCGGATTCTGAGCGGGTCATTGATGCCCGCAATGCTTTTCTGATGACCAGCTTGCTGCAGGAAGTCACCCGCTCAGGCACCGCTGCGCGCGCGCAAGCCACGCTCAAGCGCCCCGACGTGTATGGAAAGACCGGCACCACCAATGACTCCATGGACGCCTGGTTTGCAGGCTACAACCCCACACTCACCGCAGTCACCTGGATCGGCTACGACACCCCAAGAAAACTGGGCGATCGGGAAACGGGAGGGGGATTGAGTTTGCCGGTATGGATTTCTTTCATGGAAACCGCACTCAAGGGCGTTCCGGTCAGCGAGCCCACTGCACCAGAAGGTGTGATCCATGTGGGCAATGAGTGGTTTTACGAGGAATACGCCAGAAGTTCTGGTGTTTCAGGCGTGGGCATGGATGAGAAAACTGAACCCTTGACGGTTCCACTGCCACCGGCAGAAGAAAAGAGCAGGATTCTGGATCTGTTTCGCAATTGATCAGGCTGCAAACCGCAAGCTTTGGCCAGCCTGACCACTTGCGTGCTGGGTGAGCGCCGCAAAGAACTCGCCCTGCCCCTTGGTGTCTTGCCAGGCGCCATCCAGCCAACGGTAGTGGAAGCCACCGGCCTTGGTGGCCATCCAGATTTCGTGCAAGGGCTTTTGCTGGTTGATGACAATCTGGCTGCGGTTGGCGAAGGTAATGGTTACCATGCCGCCTACCCGCTGGTTGTCCAGATCCGCATCGGTTTCGTCGTTGATGCGATCACAACCCGTTTCCACCGCCTTGAGCAATGCTTCGGCGCGGTCCATGTATTCAGAATCAGTCATTACGTACAATTTTCACCATGTTGATCGCAAAGCAAATTCTAGTCAGTGCGCTTGTCCTTGGTGCCTGTATGTCAACGCTGACGGGTTGTGGCCAGACGGGATCGCTGTATTTGCCCCCACCGCCAAAGCCCGCCAAACCGGCGGCGAGTGCGCCATTGGCCACCACTGGCATTAGCTATATATTTTATAGCTGACTACGTAGTACTGACGGGGGCTTAAGGCCTTTTTTCTTTATGGATTGCGCCACCCGCCAGGCCAGTAGGCTGCCCAGGATGACGGCGTAAACGGCCACCTCCGCAAAATCGTTCTTGCCGGCCCGCATCCAGAAGAAGTGCACCACGGCCAGCACTGCAACCGCATACACGAGCCGGTGCAGCATCTGCCAGCGGCGTCCCCCCAAGGCCTTGATCGCCCGGTTGAAGGAAGTCAACGCCAGCGGTGTCAGCAGTACCACTGCGGTGAAGCCCACCAGAATAAAGGGCCGTTTGACGATGTCCTTGGCGATCTCGGCCACCTCAAACCCCATATCAAACCAGCTGTACGCCAACAGGTGCAGCACCGCATAGAAGTACACAAACAGGCCCGCCATGCGCCTGAACTTTGCCAACGGCGGTAAACCCGCCACGGTGCGCAGGGGCGTGATCGCCAATACCACACACAGCATACGCAAGGTCCAGTCCCCCGTGGACCGCTCCAGGGCCTCGGCCGGATTGGCGCCCAGCCAGTCAAAAACTGCCGCTATCACCAGCCAGACCAACGGCAGCAACCCCAAAACAAATGCCAATGGCTTGGCAAACCGGCTGGACAAGTAGTGGTTGATGCGTGCGCGCATGGACACGGTGCAGATCAGAAAAACTTCTTCAGGTCCATGCCCGCATACAGCTGGCCAACCTGGGCTTCGTAGCCGTTGAACATCAGCGTCTTGCGCTTCTTGGCGAACAAGCCGTCTTCGCCGATGCGTCGCTCAGTGGCCTGGCTCCAGCGGGGGTGGTCCACATTGGGGTTGACGTTGGAGTAGAAGCCGTATTCGTTGGCGGCAGCCTTGTTCCACGCTGTGCCCGGTTGTTTGTCGGTGAAGCGGATCTTGACAATGCTCTTGCCACTCTTGAAACCGTACTTCCAGGGCACGACCAGGCGCACCGGTGCACCACTCTGGTTGGGCAACACCTCGCCGTACATGCCAAAGGTCAACAAGGTGAGTGGGTGCAGGGCCTCATCCAAACGCAGGGCTTCCACATAGGGCCAGTCCAGCACGCGGGAACCGACAAAAGGCATGGTCTTGGGGTCGGCCAGTGTCACAAACTCCACATACTTGGCACTGCCCAATGGTTCAACGTGTTTGATCAGATCGGCCATCGAATACCCCACCCAGGGGATAACCATGGACCAACCCTCCACACAGCGCAGGCGGTACAGACGGTCTTCCATCGGGCTGAGCTTGAGCAAATCTTCCAGCGCCAGCTTGCCGGGCTTCTTGACCAGACCTTCGATCTCCACAGACCAGGGACTGGTCTTCAGCGTGTGCGCATTGGCCGCGGGGTCTGACTTGTCCGTGCCAAACTCGTAGAAATTGTTATAGCTGCTGGCGTCTTTGTAGGCCGTGGCCTTTTCCATGGTTGTGGCCCCCGCTACCGTAGAAGCCCGTGCGCTCAAAACAGCGTGTTTGCCGGGTCGCGGTATCGGTGATGCAGCCTGTGCCAATGCTTGGCGGGACGCCCAGGTAGCCATTGCGCCGCCAGCCACACCCGTAGCCATCAGTTTCAGGATGTCGCGCCGTTTCTCGTAGTGGGATTGCGCGGTGATTTCGCTGGAGAGTGGGTGGTTGAAACCGTTGCCTTGGGTTTTGATCAGCATGATGGGGTATTTCCTCGTTTAGAACTTGGTCGGCTAAAACTTAGTCGACTGAAGGCCCCATTTCTTACACCTAAGCAAAAGGGGCAGACCCATCCTGCGATGCATCTGCCCCTTTAGGGATGGTTGCTGGCGTTTGGTTCCGCAAAGAACCCCGCGCAGCCGTATCAACCGATGGTCTTAACGCAAACCGGCGATGTAGTCAGACACCGCCTTGATTTCACGGTCGTTCATCTTGGCAGCGATCTGGCTCATCTGCAGGCTGTTCTTGCGGCCACCGTCGCGGAAGGCAATCAACTGCGCTACAGCGTAGTCCGCATGTTGACCGCTCACACGGGGGTATTGGGAAGGAATACCGGCGCCATTGGGGCTATGGCAGCCAGCGCAGGCAGGCACCTGGCGGTCGGCAATGCCACCGCGGTAGATACGCTCACCAAGTTGCACCATGGTCTTGTCGGTGGCAGCGCCATTCTTGGCAGGCTTGCTGGCCAGCCAGTAGGAGATGTTTTTCATGTCCTGGTCGGACAGCGTAGCGGCAAAACCCTTCATGATGGGGTTGCTGCGCTTGTCCGATTTGAATTCTTGCAGTTGCTTGACCAGGTACTCAGGGTGCTGTTGCGCCAGCTTGGGGTTGGCCGGGGTGCCGGAATTGCCATCCGCACCATGGCAGGACGCGCAGACCGTTCCGAAAGCCGCTTCACCTTTGGCCAGGTCTGGCTTCACCACCGGCGCTGCAGCCTGTGCAGCGGGTGCCGATGCGGGCGCAGCGGCTGTAGAAGCGAAGGCAAAAATGGGCGAGGCTGCCGCAGTGGCGGCGATGAGCAATTGGGCGATCAACTTCATGGTGCTGCTGTAGGTCTAGTGGGCAAAACAGGGGGCATTCTACAATGCGGCTCGGGTCTCTCGCCTTATTCCATGACTACCAACACAAACTCCACTAGCTTTACCCCCCCCGCACCCAAGGCTGGGGATGGTGAAAAGACCCCTGCGGCCATCGCCTTGGGCTGGCTGCACACCGCCAAATTTCTGACCACTGCTCCAGAACTGCATTTTCTGCCACCGTTGGACCTGCCCGAAATCGCCTTCGTGGGCCGCTCCAACGCGGGCAAATCCACCTGTATTAATACGCTGACGCAACAAAAGCAGCTGGCCTTTGCCTCCAAAAAGCCGGGGCGCACCCAGCACATCAACCTGTTTGCCCTGGGCAAGCAGGGTGTGACCGACGCCATCCTGACCGACTTACCCGGCTACGGCTACGCAGCCGTGCCCAAACAGGACAAGATCCGCTGGCAGCAGGTCATGGCCAATTACCTGATCACCCGCAAGAACCTGACCGGCATTGTGCTGATGTGTGATCCACGCCACGGCCTGACCGAGTTGGACGAGATCCTGCTCGACGTGATCCGACCCCGCGTGCAGGAAGGACTCAAATTTTTGATCATCCTGACCAAATCCGACAAGCTGACCCGCAGTGAAGCCACCAAGATCCTGTCGATCACCAAGCTGCAGGCCGGTGGGGGTGAGGTGATGCTGTTCTCTGCCCCAAAACGCAAGGGCATAGACGAAGTGGCCCAGTTGTTGTGGAAATGGGCGCATCCGGTGGCCAAGGCCGAAAAGGCACCCAAAGCTGAAATTCCAGAAGCCGCAGCCGACACGGACGAATGATTGAAACCTACCAGCAGGCATTGCCCCACGGCATCACCTTGAGTTGCCGGGCTGCCGGAACGCCCGGGCGGCCGGTGCTGATTTTTCTGCATGGTTTTCCCGAAGGCGCCTTTGTCTGGGACGCACTGCTGGAACATTTCTCCAAAACTGAGAACGGCGGCTACCGTTGCGTGGCGCCCAACATGCGCGGCTTTGAAAAGTCGTCTAGCCCAACCGAGGTCAGCGCCTACCGCCCCAAATTCCTGGTACAGGACATAGCGGCCCTGGTGGCGGCAGAGACCGGCGGCACACAAGCCTTGGCATGTCTTGTCGCCCACGACTGGGGCGGTGCGGTGGCATGGAACTTTGCCAACCAACTTCCAGAATTGACCTGCAAACTCGCCATCATCAATTCGCCGCACCCCGGCACTTTTTTGCGCGAGCTCAAGAACAATACGGCGCAGCAAGCGGCCAGCGCCTACATGAACTTCCTGGTGCGCGACGATGCAGAAGCCTCGCTGACAGAAAACGACTTCGCCCGTTTGTTCAACTTCCTAACCCACGAATTTGCAGGTAACCGGGCAACGCCGTGGTTGACGGAAGCGGTCAAAGACCAATACCGCGGGGTGTGGTCACATGGCCTGCGCGGCGGTTGCAACTACTACCGGTCATCCCCTCTGCGGCCACCCCGGCCCGAAGACCCGGCCGCTGCGGCCGTTGACCTGCCACAGAGCATGTTGACCATCACACTGCCAACCCTGGTGGTCTGGGGCATGGACGATACAGCTCTGCCGCCCGTGTTGATCGAGGGACTGGAGGAATATGTGCCCGATCTGACGCTGCACAAAATCCCCGATGCCACACACTGGATCATCCATGAACAACCGGCTTTGGTGACCCGGTTGCTGCAGGACTTCTTGGGCAACGTTTAATACGGCGGCTTTTCCCCATTCGGCCTGTCCTTGAAGCGCTTGTGCACCCAGTAATACTGGGACGGCATGGTGTCGATGTAGTCTTGCAGCCGCGCATTCATCAATGCGGTATCGGCCAACAGGTCACCCGACGGAAAATCGGTCCACGCCGGCAAGACCTGAATCTCATAACCGTAAGAGGTCATCCTGGAAAGGATGGGCACCACCTTGGCCCGCCCCAGTTTTGCAAACCGGGACAAGGACGGAACCGTGGCCGTTGGCACGCCATAAAACGGCACAAACAGCGAGTCCTCGGTCCCAAAACTCATGTCAGGCAGCAGGATCAAGGGTTCGCCCTTGCGCAGCGCCTCCACGATGGGTTTGACGCCGTCCACACGGCCAAACAGTCGCATGGAACCAAAACGTTTGCGGCCGTGCAGAATCCAGGCGTCAGAAATCACGTTGGCCTGGTTGGTGTAGATCGTTGTGTACCGGCGCGCCGTTTGCTGGGTCAATGCCATGCCCACCGCATCGAGCCCAACAAAGTGGGGCAAAAAGATGACCGTTGGCGCATTGCCGTCCAGTTCTTCAATCGCACCGGTTAGCTTCAAGCGCTTGCGTGTGTACCGTGCCGGGCCGTACCACAGCCAACCACGGTCCAGCCAACTTTGCGTGAAATGGATGAATACCCGCAGGGTCTGGGCGCGCACTTCGGCCGCGGACCACTGAGGGAAACACAAATGCAAATTGGTCACCACCACCCGCCGCCGGGATGTAACCAGCACATACAGCAACAAGCCCAGCGCAGTTCCCAGGGCACGCAGCACAAACAGCGGCAGATAACCCATCCAGACCACCAGCCGCAAGACAGCACGGGTCAACACGTGCGCGCACCCCTACTCAGGGTTATCACTGGCATACAAAAGAAGGACAGCATTTTTTACAGGGCAATCGGACTGGGATAAAATCGCGCGGTCGCTGAGTTACGGAACTACTTGCAGGGCGACACACACGGTGGTGATTCTGGATTGGGTTGCCATTGTGCCTTGTCAATATCGACAATTCTGCTAAAGCGTTCGCCGAAGCCCCAAAGCCCAAGCAACGCGACTTGATGTTTTTTTGGAGCAAGCAACCATGGCGAACGATTTCCTCTTTACCTCCGAGTCTGTTTCTGAAGGCCACCCCGACAAAGTCGCGGACCAAATTTCTGACGCGATCCTGGACGCGATTTTTAAACAGGACCCCAAGTCCCGTGTGGCCGCCGAGACCCTGACCAACACCGGTCTGGTCGTGCTGGCTGGTGAGATCACCACCAATGCCCATGTGGACTACATCCAGGTGGCGCGCGACACCATCAAGCGCATCGGTTACGACAACACCGACTACGGCATCGACTACAAAGGCTGCGCCGTGCTGGTGGCCTATGACAAACAATCCAACGACATCGCCCAGGGCGTGGACCACGCGTCCGACGACCACCTGAACACCGGCGCCGGTGACCAAGGCCTGATGTTTGGCTACGCCTGCAACGAGACCCCCGAGCTGATGCCAGCGCCTATCTATTACGCCCACCGCCTGATGGAGCGCCAGGCCCAATTGCGCAAAGATGGCCGTCTGCCCTTTCTGCGTCCGGACGCCAAGAGCCAGGTCACGATGCGTTATGTGGACGGCAAGCCCCACAGCATTGACACCGTGGTGCTGTCCACCCAGCACAGCCCGGACCAGTCGGAGACCATGCACAAGATGAAGGCCTCGTTCACCGAAGCCATCATCGAAGAAATCATCAAGCCCGTGCTGCCCAAAGAGTGGCTCAAGGACACCAAATACCTGATCAACCCCACCGGCCGTTTTGTCATCGGCGGCCCGCAGGGTGATTGCGGCCTGACCGGGCGCAAGATCATTGTGGACACCTACGGCGGCGCCTGCCCCCACGGCGGTGGTGCATTCTCTGGCAAGGACCCCTCCAAGGTGGACCGCTCGGCCGCCTACGCTGCACGTTATGTGGCCAAGAACATCGTGGCGGCAGGCCTGGCACGCCAGTGCCAGATCCAGGTGGCGTATGCCATCGGCGTGGCCAAGCCCATGAACGTGACCGTGTACACCGAAGGCACCGGCGTGATCTCCGATGACAAGATCGCCGCCCTGGTCAACGAACACTTCGACCTGCGCCCCAAGGGCATCATCCAGATGCTGGACCTGCTGCGCCCCATCTACGAAAAGACCGCGGCCTACGGCCACTTTGGCCGTGAAGAGCCTGATTTCACGTGGGAACGTACGGACAAGGCCGCAGCGCTGCGTGCAGCCGCTGGCTTGTAATCGGCCATTGACGGGCACTCACGCACCCATGAAACTCCAGACACAACGCTTCATTGATCGCTGGGTAGGCCAGCTTCTGTGCGGTGCGGTGTCTGCCTGGGTGCGCTTCACGGGGCTCTTCAGTGCGCCGCCCCAACTGGCGATTTCACCCAAGAACATCCTGGTGATCCTGCTGTCCGAGATGGGCAGCATCGTGCTGGCCGGACCCATGTTTGCGCAACTGCGCCGGCAGTACCCGGGCGCGGCCATCCACATCCTGCAGCTGAAGAAAAACCAGGAAGTGACCAAGCTGCTGCAGCTGACCCAGCCACAGTACATGCACAGCCTGGACGACAGTTCGGGTGGATCACTGATCGGCGACATCATCAAAGTCAGCCTGGCCATGCGCCGCCTGGGCCTGGATGCGGTGATCGACTGCGAACTGTTTTCCCGCGTCAGCGCCCTGCTGTCCTTCACGACCGGCGCGCCGGTGCGGGTGGGCTTTACGCCGCACACCCAAGAGGGCCTGTACCGCGGCAGTTTCATCAACCACGCCATTCCGTACAACCCCTACCAGCACATCAGCAAGCAGTTTTTGTCGCTGGTGGACGCGCTGGATTCGGCCGGCAGCATGCCGCGCAACAAGGCGGCGCCCATTCGCAGCCTGCCCAGGGACACCGAACTGTCCGTGGCCTTCACGCAAGACGAACTGGCCGCCTACGCTGCCAAGCTGGTCACCGACCATCCCGTGAAGTCCGGCAAAAAACTGGTGCTGATGTACGCTGGCGGTGGCATCCTGCCCGAGCGGGCCTGGCCCGCCGAACATTACGCACGCGTCGCCCAAGGCCTGTGTGCTGCAGGATTCGCCGTAGGCCTGATCGGTCTGAAGGACGATGCCCAACTCGCCAAAGACCTCATTTCCAAAATCCGCAACGACGCCTGCATAGACCTGACCGGCTACACCCGCAGCATCCGTGAACTGCTGATGCTGATGCACGCCGCCGACCTGCTGATCACCAACGACGGCGGCCCCGGCCACTTTGCGACGTTGACCCCGATACAAACCATGGTCTTCTTTGGTCCCGAGACCGGCAAGTTATACGGCCCGCTGGGCTCGCGCAACACGGTACTGGAAAGCGGCATTGCCTGCTCGCCGTGCCTGTCAGCCTACAACCACCGCCTGACTTTCTGCGATGGCGACAACCAATGCCTCAAGCGGATCAAACCAGACCCCGTGCTGGCTGATGCGTTGGCCTTTCTGCGCGGCAACACCGACGCAGCCGCCCTGGCATGAGCGGCGCAGGCAAGGCAACGGCGCTGCAACGCGCCGTACTGTGGGCACTGGGTTTGCTGGAGCGTTACCGCTATATCAAGTTCGGCATCGTCGGTGCCAGCGGCACGGTGGTCAATTTGACGATGCTGCACATTGGGCACGAGTACATCTTCAACCACATCGAAGCGGCCTACAACAAGCCCTACATCTCGCTGGCCGTTGCCATCAGCCTGGCCACGCTGAATAACTTCACCTGGAACCGCCTGTGGACCTGGTCGGACCGGGTCAAGACGCTGGAGCAGGAAGAAAGCCCCGGCCCCGTCAGCCTGCGCCTGCTGGCCACCGAATTCGGCCAATACGCCACGGCATCCGCTTTTGGCAGCGGCCTGCAGTATGTGTTGACGCTGCTGCTGTCGGGCTCCATGGACTACCGCGTGGCCAACATCATTGCCATCCTGGCCGCCAGCGTCAGCAACTTTTTGGCGAACGACCGCTGGACCTTCAAGCGCCATAAGGAGTAGGTCGTGCAACGACCCGGCGCCCACCTCCCCTGGCTCTGGCTGGCCCTTGTGGCAGCGGCGGCGCTGACATACCTGTTGGGCCTGGGTGGCGCTTATGTGCCCACCAATGGTGATGAGATGGTCTACATCCACATCGCCCGCATGACGGCGGAGAGTGGCCATTGGCTGCCGCTGCAGTCCGAGATCATTGACACGCGCAACACCAAACCGCCGCTGCTGTTCTGGCAGGCCATGGTGGCCGGCAACTGGGGCCAAAGTTGGAGCCTGTTCGCGTTGCGCCTGCCCAGTGTGGCCTATACCTTTGCCACGGCTGCGCTGCTGGCATTCTTTGCCCACCGCATCAGTGGCCAGCTGCGCACGGCCTGTATTGCGGCGGCGCTGTACCTTTTTTTCTTCTCCACCTTCCGTTACGGCCGCGCCTACCTGACCTCAGCGCCCGAGACTTTCTGGCTGGCCCTGCCCATGTGGTGGGTGTTGTGGCTGCGCGTGCGCGGCTCCCCCACGGGAGTGTGTGCGCCAGAGTGTTCTGCTCCGTGTCCCCCGCCCGCTGTGCGGGCTCCTCCTTTACCTGCGCAGAACACTCTGGCGCACACACTCCTGACCCTCGACCTCAACTGGCGCGCCTTCACGCTGATCGGTATTGCCATGGGCCTAGGCTCGGCCTACAAATCCTTCGCGCTGGTAGCACCTGCCGCCGCGGCCGTGTGGTGCGCTTGGCTGGCCAGTGCGCCACGGTTGACCTGGCCACTCGTCATACGCGCCACGGTGGGCCTGGCCTGGAGCACGGCGCTGGCGCTGGGCATTTTTGCGCTGTGGTTTGTGCTGGACCCGGACCCGGCCTCGGTGTGGCAGGAGTTTGTGCTGGCCGAAAACGCCGGCAAGATGTCGAACACCCAGGGCTACTGGCACGCTGCGCTGTTTGGCGCCTACCCCATGTGGACGCAGTTGCTGGCCTACCCGGTCAACGCCGGTCTGCTGTTTTTCACCGTGCTAGGCCTGGGCTGGGTGGCGCTCAAGGTGGCCTTCCAACGCCAGACCTATGTGCAACTGACACCCACCGCGCGTGTACTGCTGGCCTGGCTGGTGGTGTGGCTCATCGTGTTCACAATCCCCAGCCAGCGCTCCGAGCGTTACCTGATTCCCGCCATGCCCGCCATCGCCATTGCGATGGCACTGGCCTGGGACCGGTTGGCCAAAGCCTGGTTCTGGATCACACTAGCCTTTGCGGTACCGGCACTGGTGATGCTTGCGCGTGTGGCCTGGGTCATGGGGGACCTGCAGATCGCCACCGGCCAACAAGTTACTATGACTTTGATAGCGTTAGGTATAGGTTTGGCGGGGGCTAGCGCCGGATTTCTCATAAGCCGCTGGTCCAAACCGGCTACTTTGCTGGTGGTACTGGCCGTGTACGCCAGCTTTGGCCTGATGGTGCAACCCCTGGGCACCGGTACCGCGGGCTACGCTGCGGCGGTCAAGGACCTGGTCAAAAACAAACGCGTGGCCGTGCCCAACGGTTTTACCGGACAGTTTGAACGCTTCCACTTCGTCCTGCCCGGCGCGCATATCACACCGTATGACGCAGAGGGCCGCAACACCGGGGCCTTCCGACCCGAGATGCCACCCGTGGAGCGGCTCGACTTTTTGCTGAACCAGTTTGACGCCGTGGTTTGGATTCAAGAAGGCCTGGACCAGCCCCAACCGAGCTGTCTGCCGCGCTGCACGCTGCTGGGTTCGCGCTGGCATGTCAAAAGCCGGCACAAGGCCGGCGAAGTCACGCTGCAGAATCTGTGGCAACCCAATGAATGGCTGTTCCGGCGCGAATGGCTGATCACCCGCACCCAGCCGTAAACACTGCGCCCGGACACTCCTGCACATCAGGAAAACTCGCCTAAACATTCTTGTTTTTGCGAAGTATTTAGACGATTTCATCAGCGTAAACATGGCGAGACCACACTAGACTTTGCCCATGCTGCGCGCTCGCACTTTGCAGACGCAGCCTGTAGGTCGCCCTGTTTGGGTGGCAAATCTCTAACTTCAAAGGTCCTATATGCAAACGATCGCCCCCCTCTGGCTGTGGGCCACTTTTGGTGGCATTGTGCTGGTGTCGCTGTTTATCGACTTTGTCGTGCTCAAGAAGCAGGGCTCGCACGACATTGGTGTCAAAGAGGCGCTGAACTGGTCCATGGTCTGGATCGCACTCAGTTTCCTGTTCAACGGCCTTTTCTGGTGGGCGGTGAAGGACAGTACGGGCTCAACCGAAATAGCCAACACCAAGTCGCTGGAATTTTTGACCGGCTATCTGATTGAAAAATCATTGGCCGTGGACAACATCTTTTTGTTCCTGATGATCTTCACCTACTTTGCGGTGCCCACGCAGTACCAGAAGCGCGTGCTGATGATCGGCATCGTCGGAGCCATCGTTCTGCGGTCCATCATGATTCTGGTCGGTGGATGGCTGCTGGCCCAGTTTCATTGGATTTTGTACGTGTTTGGCGCCTTCCTGATACTGACCGGCGTGAAGATGTGGCTGGCGGCTGACCACGAAGCAGAATTGGACGACAACCCGGCGCTCAAGCTGCTGCGCAAATTCATGCATGTGAGCAAAAACTACGATGGCGAAAAGTTCTGGACGGTAGAAAACGGCAAGAAAGTTGCCACGCCACTCTTCATGGTGATCTGCATGGTTGCATTGACCGATGTCATTTTTGCGGTGGATTCAATCCCGGCGATTTTTGCCATCACCAGTGATCCGTTTATTGTGCTGACCAGCAATATATTCGCCATCTTGGGCCTGCGCGCAATGTACTTTCTGCTGGCAGCCGTAGCCAACAAGTTCCACCTGTTGAACTACGGCCTGGCGGTGATCCTGGTGTTCATTGGTACCAAGATGTGTATCGTCGACTTTTACAAAATACCGGTACTGGTCTCACTGGGAGTTGTGGTCGGTATCCTGGCGCTGACTATGGTGCTGAGCGTACGCAGTGCCAAGTCCAGTACCAAGGCCTGAAACGGGGCTACAGCGCGGGCTGCAACAACCGCTGCACCAGCGGGTGTTGCACCTTCTTTTCTGTGCCGATGGCGAAAAAGTGCTCGATGACACCGTCGCACGGTCCAATACGTTGCACGGCGTAGTGGGTCAGCAGATCGTCGTGGGCCCATTCGGCCGCCGGAAATACGCCCATGCCACTGGCCCCAAAGGTCTTGAGCAGGGCACTGTCGGCAAATTCACCCACTACGCGCGGCCGTAACGCACGCTGTTCAAACCAAAGGTCCAGCCGGTCACGCAATGCGGTATGGGCCGTGGGCAATAACAGCGGCACTTCAGCAAGGCAGGCCGGAAAGTCTTTCCGCGCCAAAGTGGCAATGGTCGGCGTTCCGTACCACGCGATGGTGGAGGACCCCAGTGCGTGGCTGTATAGCTTGATGTTGGGGTTGGCGGGCGCGGGACGGTCTGACAAAACGACGTCCAGCCGATGCAGGGCCAGGTCACCCAATAGATCGCCAAAATTCCCCTCGTGGCATAACAGATGTAAATGGGGCTCCGCTACCACGGGCTGGATCAGGCGACGCACCACCAGCTTGGGCAGTCCATCACAAATGCCAACAGACAGACGCACAGAGGGCGCGCTGACCGCGTCACGTATCCGTGCGGGCAGGTTTTCGCCCAACTGAAAGATGTGGTCCGCTTGCTGCATGGCCGCCCGCCCTGCATCTGTCAGCACCAACCCACGCCCGGCCGGCTTCAGCAGGGCATACCCCAGTGATCGCTCCAGCTCACGCACCTGTGCACTTACGGTTTGCACCGCCATGTCCAGCTTTTCCGCCGCGCGCGAGATGCCACCTTCCTTGGCGACTACCCAGAAGTAGTACAGATGCTTGTAATTGAAAGGGGCACTCATGGTCAGTTTTTTTGGGATTAACGATAAGAAATTATCTGCTTTTTAGGAATTGATTTACAGAATACCGTTGCGCCTTTGATTTGACAGAAGGTACAACACATGAAATGTCCTCACTGCGCCGACTCCACATTGGTAATGACCGATCGGCAAGGCGTTGAAATTGACTACTGCCCCACGTGCAGGGGCATCTGGCTTGACCGCGGAGAACTCGACAAGCTCTTGGATAGAGCAGCCTCCGCGCCTGCCCCCGCCGCAGCGGCAGTGCACACGACGCGGCGCACCCACCAACCCGACTTTGAAGATTCAGACTACCGGGGGATTCAACGCCACCCGCGGGATCGCAAAAAGTCGTGGTTGAGCGAGATCTTTGACTGACTGAGAACGTAGGTGCAAAGCTTTTTCGATCCCGCCATTCTGTTCTTTGTCTTTGGCATTCTGGCCGGCTCGTTGAGATCCAATCTGGAAATACCGCCGCAGATATCGCGTTTCCTCTCTTTGTACCTACTCATGGCGTTGGGGCTCAAAGGTGGTTTTGCCCTGGCGCAGTCCGGTTTGACGGCGGACGTGCTCATAAGCCTGGGCGCTGCACTGGGTATGGCCATTGCGGTGCCCTTGTTGGGGTACATGGTGTTGCGCAGATTCTTGAGCGGCTTTGACGCCGCAGCCATCGCAGCCACCTACGGATCTGTCAGTGCGGTTACGTTTATCACCGCCGTACAGTACCTTGACAACCATGGCATCCAGTTTGGCGGCCACATGGCGGCGGCCATGGCACTCATGGAGTCCCCTGCAATCGTATTGGCTGTAGTGCTGGCCAACCATGCACGCCAAAGAAATGCCTCAGCAACTTCCATCGGCGTGCTCGGCGCCAACCCTCCACCGCTTGGACGCGTCCTCCACGAAGCACTGACTGACGGGGCCCAACTCTTGCTGCTCGGCGCAATGCTAATCGGCATGCTGACCGGCGAAGCGGGCCAAGCCGCGATGAAGCCTTTCTCGGTTGACCTGTTCAAGGGCATGCTGGCCTTCTTCCTGCTGGACATGGGCCTGCTGGCCGCGCGCAACATGGGCAAACTCAAAGAGCAGTCTGCCTGGCTGCTGGTGTACGCCATTGCCGCACCCCTGGTGCATGCGGGCATTGCACTGTGCCTGGGATGGGCGTTGGACATGTCGAGTGGCAACGTAGCGCTGCTGATGGTGCTGTCGGCCAGTGCGTCCTACATCGCTGTACCAGCAGTCATTCGCCATGCCATTCCAGAGGCCAATCCCACGCTGTACTTCGGGCTGTCGTTGGGCTTGACGTTTCCGTTCAACATCCTGGTCGGCATACCACTCTATGTGCATGTGGCGCAACGTTGGCTTTGACAATGCCGGAATTCTGGTGTTGATTGTTACTTGCCATCCAGGGGCATTGCGGACGACCTGCAGCTGCGCAGCCGAAAGCAAATGACGAACGCGGTCGGTCAAACACTCCCCGTCTGCGCCAGCTTGCGCAAACTGTCCCGGTAGCGCCGGCTCACCGGCACCTGCCCCCCATCGCGCATACAGGCGCGGGCATCCCCCGAATCCAGCGGCTCGATCTCCTGCACGTAGTCCAGGTTGACGATGTAGCTGCGGTGCACGCGCACAAAACGCGCCGGGTCCAGCCGCGCCTCGATGGCGGCCATCGTGGCACGCAACGGGTAGTCATGGGACCGCACCCGCAGGTTGACGTAATTGCCCCAGGCCTGCAGCCACTCCACCTCGGCGGCGGGCAGCAGGTATTCCTTGCCCAGCTTGCGCACCAGAAAACGCTCCGGCCGCTCCACCGGCTCCACCGCAGGACCGTCGTCTGGAGCATCGAGCAAGCTGGCCTCTCCCTGCAGACGCAGCAGCAGCAGACGGTACAGGGCCACTAGTATCAATATGGAGCTGTAGCTGCGGGCGTCTTTCAGGTACTCGTAAAACAGCTCTAGCGGCCAGTTACCAAACCCATAGTCCGCACCCTGACTGGCATAAGCCAGCTTGCGCAGGCCCACCATGGCCAGCACGTGGACAACGCTGAAAACCACACTGGCCATCACATGCCAGCGCCAATTGGCCCGCCAGCTCTCCCACTGGAAGGGGAAACGCCGCTCAAAAGCGATGACCGCCGGCACCAGAGCCAACAACACCAGGTTGCTGCTCCACTCCCAAACCACCGGCTCCCAGCGCGCAAAGCCCAGGCCGATGCGGGAAATGTCCAGCCAGACGGTCAGGCTGTTCAGCGTGGCCTGGCCGCAAAACAGCAGGACCCAAAGCGCCGGTTCGACAACATGTTGCCAAGGCCGATAACGCGCCAGCCAAGCCTGGGCGTCTGCGGGTGGAGGATTTGAATGGTTTGCCATGCGGGCGATGGTAGCGACGACTAGCCCGCAAGCGCCGAAATTCGTCCCCCAGCGCCCTCCACTGGTCCCTTTGAGCCCCCAAACCGTCACATTTGGCCCCGCCAGGGTCCAGCCGCCCCTAATCTCGCGTCCTTTTCCACCTCAACCTCCATCCACCCATGAACCGCCGCCACGATATCGACGCCCTGCGCGCCCTGGCCTTTGGCCTGCTGATCCTGTACCACCTGTCCATGCTCTACGTCACCGAATGGTCCTGGCATGTCAAAAGCAGCTACCTGTCCGAGGCCTTGCAAATCCCGATGCTGATGCTGAACCGCTGGCGCATGGACCTGATCTTTTTGATATCCGGCATCTCCACGGCCTTTTTGATGCACAACACCCGCATCGGCGACTTTCTGCGTCAGCGCAACTGGCGCCTGCTGTTGCCGCTGGCGTTTGGCATCGTGGTCGTGGTGCCCATCCAACCCTATTGCGAGGGTGTGGTCAATGGCGTGGTGCAGCCCGGTTTTGTGGATTTCCTGGCGCGCTACTACACCGCCGCCCCCTGGCCCGAGAACGCCTTTGCCGGCTGGCAGCACGGCTACACCTGGAACCACCTGTGGTACCTGGCCTACCTGTGGTGTTACACCCTGCTGATGGCGCTGTTGCAGCCCGCGCTGGCAACACGTGCCGGCCAGCGCCTGCAGGCGGCCTTCACCGGCCTGCGCGGCACCAAGCTCTTGCTGCTGCCTGCGCTGCCGCTGTTGTTGTACACCGTGGTGCTGCAACCGCACTTTCCCGGCACCAACGATCTGATCCACGACTGGTACATGCACGCCGTGTACTTCACCGTCTTTGCCTACGGCTGGTGCCTGGCACGCTCGGACGCCCTGTGGGCCGAACTGCTGCGCCTGCGCAAACCGGCGCTGGGCTTGGCGCTGGGCATGGGGGCCATCTACCTGGCCCTGGTGCTGCGGTTCAAGGGTGATGAAGAGGTCTCCACCGCCACCCAGTGGCTGATCTGGACGTTGCGCAACGTTTATGTATGGACCACACTCTGCTCCATTCTGGGCTGGAGTTATGCGCTGCTGAATCGCCCGTTTCGCTGGTTGCCCTGGGCTACTGAAGCGGTTTACCCCTGGTACGTGCTGCACCAGAGCCTGACCGTGCTGCTGGCCTACTGGCTGGTGCCACTGCACATCGGGCCGGTGGCCGAACCTCTGCTGGTGGGCGTGGGCACCGTGCTGGGCTGCTGGATACTGACTTCGGGCCTGATCGTACGCACGCCGTGGCTGCGACCCTTGTTTGGTTTGAAGCCGCATCATCGCGCGGACACCAGGGCAATGGCCAGCCCCGCATAAATATTTTTGCCCTGCTTGTCGAAATCTGCAAGACTCAAACGTCATGGTGGAGATGGGGCATTTGCCACATCACAACCGCATTCAAGGAGTTCCCATGAAATACATGCTGATGATCTACGCCAGTGAAGCCGCTGAAAACGCCATGCCCCCTGCCGAAATGGGCGCCATCATGCAAGCCTACGGCGCCTACACCGATGCCCTGGTCAAGGCCGGCGCGCTGCAGGCCGGCGAGCGCCTGCGCCCGGTCACCGACGCCACCTCGGTGCGTGTGCGCAATGGCAAATCCGAAGTACTCAATGGCCCCTATGCCGATACGCAAGAGCAACTGGGCGGCTACTACATCATCGACGTACCCGACCTGGACGCCGCCCTGGTCTGGGCCGCGCGCTGCCCCAGCTCGTCCTACGGCACGATTGAGGTTCGGCCGATTTGGGAGATGTAACTGCTAGCGCAGATGCCGCACGATGGGCGGCTGAGACCGCTGCCCGCCACAGCTACGGCAAGCTGGTCGCGTTCCTGAGCCGGCGCACGCGCGATGTGGCGGCGGCGCAGGACGCGTTGTCGGCCGCGTTTGAGGCCGCGCTGCAGCAGTGGCCCGTGCAGGGTGTGCCCGCCAGCCCCGAAGCCTGGTTGATGGCCGTGGCCAAGCGCCAGGCCATAGACGCCCAGCGCCGCACCGCCACCAGCGACGCGGCCACGGACGACCTGCTGCTGCTCACCCCCGCATCGACCGAAGACAGGGAAGACGCAGACCGGGCAATCCCCGACGACCGTCTGGCCCTGCTGTTCGCCTGCGCCCACCCGGCCATCGAACGCAGCGTGCGCGCACCGCTGATGTTGCAAACCGTGTTGGGCTTGGACGCCGGATCAATAGCCTCCGCCTTTCTGGTGCCACCCACCACCATGGGCCAGCGCCTGTCGCGCGCCAAGGCCAAGATCAAACAGGCTGGCATTCCGTTCAAGCTACCCGAACGCGAAGACCTGCCCGAGCGCCTGGACACCGTGCTGGAGGCCATCTACGCCGCCTTCACCCAGGGCTGGTCCGACCCCGCCGGCCTGGACCCACGCCACCACAATCTAAGTGATGAAGGCATATGGCTCGGCCAGCTGGTTGCAGCCCTGCTGCCGAACGAGCCCGAAGCCCTGGGCATGCTAGCGCTGATGCTGCATGCCCACGCCAGGCGCGCGGCGAGGCGCGACGCCAGCGGTGCTTATGTGCCCCTGGGCCAACAAGACCCCAGGCTTTGGGACACGACCCTGATCGACGCAGCAGAACGCCTGTTGCACCAGGCCAGCGCCTTACGCGTCATAGGCCGCTTCCAGCTGGAGGCCGCCGTGCAGTCCGCCCACGTCATCCGCCGCTTCACCGGCCACACCGACTGGCCCGCCGTAGCCCAGCTCTACGGCGCCCTGGCCGAGTTGACCGGCTCGCCAGTGGTGGAAATCAACCGCGCGGTGGCTGTCGCCGAATGTGAAGGCGCGGCGCGTGGGCTTGAGATTTTGGACAGTGTTGCCGACGATCCGCGCGTCGCCAACTACCAACCCTACTGGGCCGCACGCGCCCATCTGCTACAGCGCAGTGGCGCGCGAGAAGCGGCCGATGCGGCTTATGCACAAGCCATTGGTCTGGAACTGGACCCGGCGGTGCGGCGGTACTTGCAGCAGCAGAGAAATGGGCTGTAGCCCCCTCACTGCACAGCCACCTCCGCCCGCAGCCTCTCCACTGCCATATCAATAAAGGCCCGTACCCGCTGCGGCGCCTGCCTGCCTTCGCGGTGGACCACATGCACCGGCAATGGCGGTGCCTCGTACTCGGTCAGCACGGTTTTCAACCGACCGTCGCGCAGGTGTGCGGCCACCTGATACGACAGTAGCCGCGTTATGCCAAAGCCGCCCACCACGGCGGCCACGGCCGAGTCGTTGGTACTGGTGGTCATGCGGGCCTGCAAGCGCACGCTGCGCGGCTCGCCGTTGTGCACAAGGCGCCACTCCGGGTTGGGGGTAACACTGTTGGCCGACACGATGGTATGCCGGTACAAGTCGTCGGGGGTCAATGGAATCCCGTGGGCCGTCAGATAGTCGGGCGCGGCGCAAATCAGTTGCCGCACCTGCCCCACGCGAATCGCTTGCATGGTGGAGTCTGGCAACTCGCCGATACGGATGGCCACATCCACCCCTTCATCCACCAGGTTCACCACACGGTCCAAAAACAGGCAGGACGCGCTGACCTCGGGGTAGCGCTGCAAATACCCGGTAACGATGGGGGTGACCACCATGCCTCCAAACAGCACGGGCGCCGTCAGCGTGATGCGACCGCGCGGCGCGCCATGCTGACCGCTGACTGACTCGTCTGCCTCTGCCAGCTCTGCCAGGATGCGGCGGCAGTCCTGCGCATAGCGTTCGCCAGCGTCTGTGACCCGCACCGTGCGCGTAGTGCGGGTCAACAGCCGCAGGCCCAAGTGCGCCTCCAGCTCGTTGATGGCCCGCGTGACCGCCGGTGGCGAGATGGCCAGCTTGCGCGCGGCACCGGCAAAGCCCTGGGTGTCGACCACGGCCACAAAAACATTGATCAGGTGAAAGCGGTCCACATTATTCCTTTAACTGGAATAGTTAATTAACTTTTTCTGTGATTCTATATTTTTAACAACATCAATACAGTTCATCCATTCGCTGCCAACCCGGCGAATACCGGAAAGAAACCAAACGTCAAACCCAAAGGAAAACCACCATGTCCCGTATCAGCATCCCTACCGCCGACCAAACCCTGGACGCCGCCAAGCCCCTGTTGGCTGCCGTGCACAAGCAATTGGGTGTCACGCCCAACCTGATGAAACTGGTCAGCCACAGCCCCTCATCGCTGGACGGCTACCTGGCGCTCAGCGGTGCCACCGGCAAAGGCAAGCTGTCCGTGCAACTGCGTGAACGCATTGCCCTGGCGGTGGCCGAATTCAACGGCTGCGATTACTGCCTGTCGGTCCACGACTACCTGGGCCGCAACCTGGCCAAGATCAGCGATGCCGAGTTGAACGCCGCCCGCGACGGCCAATCGGAAGATGCCCGCACCCAGGCCGCCCTGCACTTTGCGCTGCAGGTGCTGCAGACCCGCGGCCATGTGTCCGACGCCGCCCTGGCCGCCGTGCGCCTGGCCGGGTTTGACGAAGCGAGTGTGCTGGAGATCGTGGTCAATGTGTCACTGAACGTGCTGACCAACTACGTCAACAACGTGGCCCAGACCGACATTGATTTTCCCAAGGTCAGCGCACGTTTAGCCGCCTGATCCAACCCGCTCTACACACACCAAGCAGGACGCAGCTATGGACCTCAACACCGCCGTACAAAAACACGCCGAATGGAAAACCAAGCTCCGTTCTGCCATTGCCAAGCAAACACAGATGGATGTAGTCACGCTTGCGCGCGACGACTGCTGTGAGCTGGGCCAGTGGCTGCATGGCGACGCCAAGGCGCGCTATGGCATGCTCACCGCGCACACCGACTGCGTGCACAAACACCAGGCCTTCCACAACGAAGTGGCCAAGGTGGCGGCTGCCGTCAATGCCAAGCGCTATGCCCATGCCGAAGGCCTGCTGGGCGCAGCAACGCCATATGCCAAGGCATCCAGTGCGCTGAGCGTGGCGTTTCTGCAATTGCGAAAGGCCACTGACCATGCCTGAGCGCCACTACACCAGCGACATCGCTTTTACGCCTACCGTCAAAGCCATCCAGTCCCGCAAGGGCTCACGCAATGGGTATGCCCGCATGGAACAAGGCTGCGGCTGGCAAACAGAGATCACGCCGGAACTGGAAAGCTTCATCGCCCAACAAACCAGCTTCTACCTGGCTACGGCCTCGGCGGACGGCCAGCCCTATATCCAGCACCGCGGTGGCCCGGCCGGGTTTCTACGGGTGCTGGATGCCCAGCGCATCGCGTTTGTGGACTTTGCCGGCAACCGCCAATACATCAGCAGCGGCAACCTGGCCGAGAACCCCAAGGCTCATCTCTTTCTGATGGACTACGCCCACCGCCAGCGCATCAAGATCTGGGGCGAGGCGCAGGTGGTGGAAGGCGATGCGGCGTTGACCGCGCAACTGATGCCCCAGGACTACGCGGCCCGTGCAGAACAGGTCATCGTTTTCACTGTCAAGGCTTGGGACGCCAACTGCCCGCAGCACATACCGGTGCGGCTGGAAGCCAGAGACGTGCAGCGTGCGTTGGACATGCGGGATGCGCGCATCCAGGAGCTGGAGGCCGCACTTGCGCGTTTGCAGAGCCCACAAACATCGGCACCAGAAAACAGAGCTTGAAAGAGCCCGCTACCATGCGGCCATGCAAGCCGACTTTGCCCACCAACTTTGCGCTCCCATCGAAACTCCACGACTGCTGCTGACACCACGCATGGGTGTCCACGCCGATGCCGCGTTCGGACCCTTACAAGACGACGCCATTTACGAATGGATCTCGTTGGACAAACCCACTGACCTGAACGCCATGCGGGCGCACTGGACGCGCATCGAGTCACGCCTGTCTAACGACGGCACCGAGGCCTGGCCGGTATGGGCGGTGACCACGCGAGTGGACGGCACACTGATTGGCCAGGTGGATGCGTCTGTTGATGACGCGCTGGTGTGTACCAACTTGGGCTACTTCTTCTATCCAGACTTTTGGGGCCAAGGTTATGCAAGCGAAGCCATTCGCGCCATTGCGGACTTTTTGATCCAGAAGGGTATTCACCGCCTGGTGGCTACCGTCACCGTGGGCAACCTCGCATCGGCCCAGGTGCTGAAGAAGGCGGGCTTTGCCTTTACCCGCATCATTCCTGAGAACGACGTACTGCGCGGTGAGCCGGTGGATGACGAGGAGTACGTGCGCACGGTCTAGGAGCTGCCTGGGCGGTGGTGCGTTCTGCGCAGGTAAAGGAGGAGCCCGCCAGGGCGGGGACACGGAGCAGAACGTGCCGCCGCCCAGGCAGCTCCTAGACAAGGATATGTTTTAGGTCTAAAGTATTTCGTGATTGTTGGAAATAACCGACACCACGGCTTTTTGCCCGGTGTTAACTTTGCGTCCTCCCCCGCAATCCTGTGCCCGACACACTGAGAAACACCATGACAATCACCTTGCAAGACTGCCAACAGCGCGACGCGGCCGACCCTCTGCGCGGCCTGCGCGATTTGTTCTCCATCCCAGCCGGGGTTATTTACCTGGACGGCAACTCACTGGGCGTCATGCCCAAAGCCGCCGCCGCACGCGCTGCCGAGGTCATCACGCAAGAGTGGGGCACGGGCCTGATCCGCTCGTGGAACACGGCCGGCTGGTTCGACCTGCCACAGCGCCTGGGCAATATGATCGCGCCGCTGATAGGCGCAGGCAAAGACGAGGTGGTAACCACCGACACCACATCCATCAACCTGTTCAAGGTGCTGTCCGCCGCGTTGTCCATCGCTGCGCAGGACGCACCACAGCGAAAAGTCATCGTCAGCGAACGCAGCAACTTCCCCACCGACCTGTACATCGCCGAAGGCCTGTGCAAGGAGCGCGGCTACACGCTGCAACTGGTGGAGCCCGAAGAAATCGCCGCCGCGCTGACCGCCGACGTGGCCGTGCTGATGCTGACCCACGTGAACTACCGCACCGGCGCCATGCACGACATGGCTGCCGTTACGGATGCAGCCCACGCAGCCGGCGCGCTGGTGGTGTGGGACCTGGCGCACAGCGCCGGTGCCGTGCCGGTGGACCTGACCGGCGCCAAAGCCGACTTCTCCATTGGCTGCGGCTACAAATATTTGAACGGCGGGCCGGGCGCACCGTCCTTTGTATGGGTCAACCCCAAACATGCGGACCGTTTCTGGCAACCGCTGTCCGGCTGGTGGGGACATGCCAAGCCGTTTGAATTCACGGCCGACTACCAACCCGCCGCCGGTATCACCCGTTACCTCTGCGGCACGCAACCCATCGTCAGCATGTCGTTGCTGGAGTGTGGGCTGGATGGCTTCAAGGCAGCCGAAGCCTTGGGTGGCATGGCGGCGCTGCGGGCCAAGTCACTGGCGCTGACGGACTTGTATATCCAGTTGGTGGAGGAGCGTTGCCAGGGCTACGGCCTGGGCCTGGCTACACCGCGCGAGCACGCCAAACGCGGCTCGCAAGTTTGCCTGACCCGCGAACACTCCGCAACGGGATCGGGTGCCTTTGCTATCGTGCAGGCCCTGATCGCCCGTGGGGTGATTGGTGACTTCCGCGCGGGTGATGGTGGCATCCACAAAGACATTCTGCGTTTTGGCTTTACGCCGCTGTACATCGGTTTTGAAGACGTGTGGAATGCGGTGGAACATCTGCGCCAGGTGCTGGAGACCGCAGAGTGGAAGAAGCCGGAGTTCAACCAAAAGCACGCGGTTACGTAGGACGCAATGGGGGCAGAGGCGGCGACCTCATGGTGCCAAATGCGCACAAATCGGCCGCCCCCTCTGCCCCCACTGCGTCTGCCAGCACTGTTGAACACGCCCCGTTTGGAACCACCTATATGACACAAGCCTCTCCCCCCTCCGGTTGCCCCATGCACGCAGCAGCACCTGCATCCGTAGGCGAATCCATCGTCGCCGAAGAAAAAGCCCAGCTCGACTTCAGCAAAAGCATGAGCTACGGCGACTACCTGAACATCGACACCATCCTCTCGGCGCAGAAACCGCTCTCGCCCACACACGACGAGATGTTGTTCATCATCCAGCACCAGACCAGCGAGCTGTGGATGAAGCTGATGCTGCACGAGCTGACCGCCGCTATCAAAAGCATTTCCAACGATGAACTGGGCGCTGCCTTCAAGATGCTGGCCCGCGTCAGCAAGATCATGGAGCAGCTCGTCCACGCCTGGGACGTGCTGGCCACGATGACGCCGCCCGAGTATTCCGCCATGCGACCCTACCTGGGCCAGAGCAGCGGCTTCCAGAGCTTCCAGTACCGCTGTATCGAATTCGCGCTGGGCAACAAGAACGCCGCCATGCTGCAGCCTCACGCCCACGCGCCCGAACGCCTGGCGCTGGTGCAGGCAGCCTACGTGGCGCCGTCGCTGTATGACGAATCCCTGCGCCTGCTGGCGCGCCGCGGCATAAACGTGCCGGCATCGCACACGCAGCGCGACTGGTCACAACCCTACGTGGCCAACAAAGAAGTCGAGCAGGCCTGGCTGCAGGTCTACCGCGACCCCAAGGCCCATTGGGACCTGTACCAACTGGGCGAAGAACTCACCGATCTGGAAGACGCCTTCCGCCTGTGGCGCTTCCGCCATGTGACCACGGTGGAGCGTGTCATAGGCTTCAAGCGCGGCACCGGTGGCACGGGTGGCGTGAGTTACCTGCGCAAGATGCTGGATGTGGTGCTGTTCCCGGAGATATGGTCCCTGCGGACAGAGCTCTAAGCAAAATGTGCCTCTAGCCCCCGTTGTTATTGAATACTACGCTATCTATTAAATAGCAAATGGCGCAATATGCTCTCTGAACACGATCAGCTACTTCTCAAAGACCTCCGACTCCAACCCGTTTGGTTGCTCTGGGGGTACGTGCTACTTGGCGTCGTCTCAAGTGCGGTTGGGCTAGTGATGCTGAACTGGAGCACCGAGGCAATCGTCTGCGTAGGAGGCGGCTTCTTGGTGGCTCTTGGCGCGGAAAAGCTGGTTACCCGGCGCATCCGGTCCGCTGCAAGCCAGGTTCTTTCCCAAGACGGCTAATTCAGCCACCCATCCGGCGTTCGTGGGTATCGTCAGAGTATCTCGTCGATCTAGGCAACTGATTTGATTGAGGAATGTCTTCTAGGGATGCGCCCGCAGGAACGACAACAGTGCGTTGTTGAACTGCTTTGCGTGCGACACGTTCAGTCCGTGTGGTGCACCGGCTACCGTCACCAATTGGCTGTGGGGCACTGCGAGATGGGTGCGCAGACCCGAGCCCTCAATAGGCACGATCGCGTCGGCATCGCCATGGATCACCAGCGTTGGCACCGTCAGCTTCTTCAGGTCTTCGCGGAAATCGGTGGTACTGAACGAGTCCATACACGCCAGCGCTGCATGCTGTGCTGATTGACGACAGATAGCCACCGCCTCGCCGCGCTGGGACTCGGTGACCTGGAGCACTCCGTTGGCCGAGAAAAAATTTGTGGTGAACGCGTCGAAGTAGGCGTTTCGGTCTTGCTCAAGTGCAAGTTTCTTTTGTTGCGCCTTCTCGGGTGTAAGTGGACCCTCGGGGTTGTCTGCCGTCTTCATAAGGCAGGGAGGCACGGCCGCAGCAAACACCACACTGCGCAGACGAGCTTGGCCGTGGCGGGCGACATACCTTGCCACCTCGCCCCCGCCCATGGAGAAGCCCACAAGGGTCACATCCTGCAGTCCACACTGATCCATGACGCGATGCAGGTCGTCGGCGAGTGAGTCAAAGCTATAGCCAGTCTCCGGTTTGTCAGAACGCCCGAAGCCCCGTCGGTCGTACGCCACTACGCGATAGCCGGCGGCTTCCAGCACAGATACCTGCGGCTCCCAAGCCTGAGCCGACAGCGGCCAACCATGGATGAGCACCACGGCTGGGCCCTTGCCACCACTGTCGTGGATGTGCAGGTGCACGTTGGCCGCTGATGCAATGTCATCGCTACTGGCTTCCTCTGCGTTCACGGAGGCGCCAACGGCGGCGCCCCCCAATGCACCAACAACGGCACCCAACGAGGCTCCAGCCAGTATGCCAACCGGTCCGGCCACCGCAACACCGATGGCGGCGCCCGTGGCCGCACCCGCCATCACGCCGCCACCAACCAGCACGGAGTTGGCCTCGCGGTCGACATCGTGGGGTTCCAGCGGAGTCTGCGCCGCTGCATCGGGGTCTTGCGACGGAATGCCATGGCCGGGGTTAGCCTGCTCTGTCATGTCTGCGTCGGCCGGCAGGGCATTTGACAATGGGGTGGTCGATCGATTCATTGGCTGCTCCAGTGCAGTTGAAGAAAAAAATGAGCAGAAGGCTCGGGCTTTCAACTGTTGGAGGACGGTATTCCAGCGGTAGCTATGCCGTCTGTGCCGCAGCGTACGGTGCGATGACCACCTGGGTTCAGATGTAAACCTCGTTACAAGCCTACCGCACCCCAATGTGCTTGGGAACCTGACCTACTGGGCGAAGAACTTGTCGACCCGGAGGACGCCTTGCGCCTCTTGCACTTCCGCCATGTGACTACCATGGCGCGCGTCATAGGCTTCGAGCGCGGCACGGGTGGCACGGGTGGCGCGAATTACTTGCGCAAGATGCTGGGTGTGGTGCTGTTCCCGGAGATATGGTCGCTACGGACGGTAGTTGTAATCGAAAAGTGCCTCCAGCCCCCGTCATTATTGATTGCTGAGCTATATATTTGGTAGCAAATAGCGAGAACAGCGCAATCGGTGCCGTGGTGCCGCATCTTGGTGCACACGCCGCATACATGCTTGTAACTTTGAGTCTGGTGTTGCGGGCTTGAGTAATCCAGCAAATGGTGGCAAGCTCTGCAGGCCCCCCAATCTGCATGAGGCCTCCCGGATGAAAGCTGCGCTTTGTAGGCTGTTGGTAACCCTGACGCTGGGTCTGGCGCTGCCAGTGGCTGGCGCCGCGCCGCTGACCCTTGTCACATCCCACTATCCGCCTTACTGCATGGAAGAGGGTGGCCAAGCCAAAGGTGTTGCGGTAGAGCTGGTGAAGGAGGCTTTTTCCCGTATGCAGCAAGACATCACCATCGTATTTGTCCCGTTTGCACGCGCCATCGACATGGTGCGAACCGGCCAGGCGGACGCCATTTTCCCTTTTGCGCTGCGGCCGGAGCGGAAGCAATTGTTCAACTACACCACGGAGAAACTACTGTCCGACCCCGGGGCGTTGTTTGTGCGCGCAGACTCAACCCTCACGTTTGACGGCGACTTTGCCAAGCTCGCCAGTTTCAGCATTGGTATGCCACGCGGTACCTACCAGGGCGACGCTTTTATGCAGGCCATACAGACCTATCAACTGAAGATCGAAGAAACCAAAGACCAGGAACAGAACGTACGCAAGCTGGTAGCGAAGCACCTTGACATCGTGGTCGGCCCACGTCTGTTGGTGCAAGACGCCGCCCATCGTATCAACGAAGCCGCCTCTATCAAGCTGCTGTATTCGGACCTTTCAGAAGGGGCAGCCTTTGTCGCGTTTTCCATGCACGGAAACCGGGCTGAGTTGATTTCCCGGCTAGACCAGACTTTCAAAAAGATGCGTGTAGACGGTACTTACCGCCGCATATTCGGCGCGGTCTCTGCTGCCAAATAAGCCGGACCGTTACCGATAGCCCTGGCTCTAGGTCTGGTCGCTGCGGGCAGCATCTGCAAGCGAAATGTGCCTCTAGCCCCCGTCAATACTCACTAAGAAGCTATCACTTTGGTAGCAACCATCGGGTGTACCGCATCGCCGGCTCAGGCCCAGGTGATCTGGTAGTCCAGCGCGTGCCCTATGCGCTCGGAGAAGCGTGCAACCGACTTGGCCGCCATCCGTTCGCTGACGGGCACCGGTATCAAGGTGGTGAGCCATTCGCCCACGCCCTGGGGCTCACCCTCGGACGTGCGCGGGCCGGCGCTGGATGTGTAGCCCACGACCGCCTCGCGCTTGCCGGCCAGGCCTAGCAGGTCATACAGATCGCGGAACAAAATGAACGAGGTGTCGTTCTGGTGCGAAGACCAGTTGGCCGCCGGGAGAAAGTCCACCAAATGGATGAGCTGGTAGTTCAGCGCGATCCACAAGTCCGCGCCGCTCAGGGTGATGGGCGCGTTGTCGATCACCCGGTGGAATGTGATCGATGCGATGGCATCGGCGCGGTGTGCGTTTTCTCTCAGCTCTTTGCGCAAGGGCCCTGCGTAGAGCAGCCGCAGTACCGACGGAAAGGCCTCCACCTGCGTCCACTCCCAGGGCGTCATCAGCGGGCGCAGCGCCGGAATCTTGTCGGCGGTCATCGCAAAGGTGTTGGTGCCGGTGCCGAGGATGGAGTGCAGCAGCATCACCAGCGCGGAGTGCTGGGGGTAGTGCTGCGCGCTGTATTCGAAGCAAAAGTACAGATGGTCCAGGAACGAGCCGTCGGCGTGCTCCACATTGAAATCACACTCGCGCACCAGAAAATTCATCAGCTCGGGGTTTACCGCGGGCAGCGGGTGCGCCGCGCGGGCGGCGGCATAGTCGGCCTGCACGGCCTGAGCCGCAGCGGGGTCAAAGTGGGCCTCCTTGCCCACTCGGGTGGTCATCACATACCGTGCGGCACGGCCCTCCAGGGTCTTGAAGATTGTGCGGTCCAGGTCAAAATTTCGGATCGGCTTGATCTGGACCTTGCCGGTGTGCTCCAGGGCGGCGCCACGGGCGATGGCGGCCTTGCGTTGGACGGTGGGGTCTGGGCGTTCGGCAGCGGATTGTTGCATGGGGAACCTCGACAAAAATGACGCCCCGGTCGGAGCGTTCGGGCTAGTGGGCTTGCGCCTATTTTCTGCACTTTCAGTCGCCCTGCGAAGGGTGTTTTGCAGGCCAATGTCGGGTTTGCGACATTGCGTTGATGATCCCCCTTGCACCCTTGCCCGCTTTCCAGCTCGCCCGCTGTAGTCCGGTGCCGGTAGATTATTTGCCCGAGGCGCGCCACTCTTCCTCGGTCAACAGCTCCATCTCCACCTCGGCACTGCCCACTGCTACCATGCCCAGTTTGTTGGCTGCCGCGTAACTGAGATCCAGCACGCGCCCGCGATGAAACGGGCCTCGGTCATTGATACGCACAATCACCTCATCGCCGTTGGCCACCCGCCGCACCCGCACGTAGCTGGGAATGGGCAGGGTGCGGTGCGCCGCGGTAAAGCCCCCAGCGCTGAAACGCTCGCCACTGGCCGTGCGCCGGCCATTGAATCTTTTGCCGTACCAGGACGCCAGCCCCCGCTGCTTCCATGGCACATCGGCCACCAGAGGTGTTTGCGTCGGATCGTCCGGTAGCACGGTGGTGTCGCTGGCCTCGGGTGTTATGGGCTGCACCGGAGCTGTCGATGCGGCCGGTGGAGTGTCGACAAGGGGCGCCGGCGCACGGCTTGCGGGCGGTGGCTCGGGTGTGGGCAGGGGTGTTGCACACCCCACCAGAATGGCCACACTCAGCCCGACAAGCAGCTTGAAGGAGCGAGTAGTCATTCGGCAGCCACCGTCGGCAATGGTGGGGCAAAACGCCAGTGCCGTGCCGCCAGCGCGTCCAAGCTGTCCAACGCGGTTTGGCAACGCGCTTGCGGTGTGCCGTGGACTTCGATCCAGGGCACGTCTTGGGCACGCAGCTCGTCGCGGAAGCGCTGTTCCATCCAGCTGCGCAGGTGCTCCCCGTCGCGCAGGCCATCGTCCTCAAAGGGGACGCCGCGCGCGCTGGTGAGAATGTAGAGTGCACGCGGTGGCATGCTGGCGGCGGTCGCATCCACCGCTGCGCTGGCGCTGCCCATATAGCGCACATGCCAGATGCGGGTAGTCCAGGCGTCGGTGTCACAGACCAGCACCGGGCTTCCGCGGGCCGCAGCCGCATTTTCTCTGCGGCATTGTTCGTGTGCCACATGTGTGAAGTCGGTCGTGTGCCATGCGATGTTTTGGGCCGTGGCCCCAGGCGCGGCAGCTTTGGCCAGTGCCAGCAGGTTGGCACTGTATTCCCGCCCGTACTCTGCCACCCACTGGGTATTCGCCCAGACCCCACCACGCGCCCGCAATGCTTGGGCCAGGTCTTGGCTGAGGGTGGTGGTGCCGGTGGACTCTGCCCCCAACACCACCACACGCATCGCCAAGCCCGCTTGCACGGTGGGCGACAACATGTGCCATTGGCCCGGCACACTGCTGCGCACGGCAGTGCCCGATGTGGGGTAAAGCGCGCGGCTATGGTCCAGGCAAACGTGTGCACACTGGAAGTAACTGGCCAAGCGGTCGCCATATGGCTCTGAGGTGAAGACGGCATCCACCGGAGGCAGCGGCGCGCAAGTTTTATCAGCCAACGCAACAGCCTCCCGCATGATGTTGACATGGGCCCGCCATATGCCCTCGTCCCCATAGTTCACCGGCACATCATCGACCGCGCCTATGACGCGCACATGGGGACTGTCCGCAAAAGCACTTTGCAGCCACTGCACACGCCGCGCGATGCTGAGACTTTCTGCACTGGAACCGAGTACGGCCACCGTCACCGCGCGGCTATGCAGGGCCGCGCTTCGGATCAGGTATTCATGCCCCAAGTGCGGCGGGTAGAACTTGCCGATCACCAAGCCATGCCGAAACGGCTGGCGTGTCATGTGCTGGCCTCTTGCGGGCCGCTGACTGCTTGGCTCTGCGCCCGCCGCCAGTTGTACAGACCGTACACGCAGATCACCAAAAAGATGACGTACAACCCGGCAATCAGGTACAGGCCGCGGCTCCAGTACAGCGGTATGGAGACCACATCGACCCCGATCCACCAGTACCAGCTGGAGGCCTGCCGCCGGTTGAGCTGCCATTGCGCACACAGGCTCAGTGCCGTGATGGCCGCATCAATGGGTGGTGCACTGCCGCGCAGTTGCAGCAGCACCTGCCACAGCAACAGCGACATGACCGCCGCCGCAAACAACAACACCGCCTGTTCGCGCAGGCTGGTGGCCCTGAAGGCCGGCGCCACCGCACGCCGACCGCTGGCCCAATACACCCAGCCCTGCACAGACAACACGATGAACATCACTTGCAGGGCCGACTCTGCAAACAGTCGCTGGTCGAGGAACACAACACCCAGAATCATGCTGTTGAGAATGCCCCAGCCAAAATTCCAGATGCTGGCTTTGGCTGTGAGCCACACACACAACAGCCCCGTGGCAAAGCCCAGTGCATCCCCCACGGTGAGTTGGGCGGGCCCTAGCTGAAAGCTGGTGGTCAACAGCGCAACAATATCCATGCAAGACTTTCTATAGGGATTTCTGGGGTGCCAAGTTTACGGAACCACAACAATACGCCCCATGGCCCGCCCAGAAGCCAGGTAGGCCATAGCGTCAACAACTTGGGCCATGGGAAAGACCCGGTCCACCACCGGTGTCAACTGCCCCTTGTCCATCAGGTCAGCAAACAGCGCCATGCCTGCGAGTCGGTCCGGCGCGGCCATATTGGGTTTGACCAGGTGCGGGTCAAAGGCGGTGCGCAGTAGCAGCTTCACGAATGAAGGGATGCCGCTGCCCAGCCACTTAGAACCCGATGCACCGTAGTGGTCATGGCCAATGAGAATGTAGACACCCCCGGGGTTGAAGACGCGGGCGCAGTCGCGGATGTTCAGATTGGACGCCACGTCCAGTATGAAGTCGTAACGCGGGCCGCCTTGTGTCGGATCGTCCCGGGTGTAATCCAGCACATGGTCTGCACCCAGCGCACGCACCATAGCCAGTTTGCTGGTGTGTTCCACGGCCGTAACGGTAGCGCCATGGGCCTTGGCCAGTTGTAGCGCAACGGCGCCTACTCCGCCACCGGCACCATTGATCAGCACATGTTGGCCGGCACGCCAGGGCCGGGGGCCCATCAGGTTGTGCCAGGCAATCAGGCCCGGTGTTGGCACGCTGGCCGCCTGCTCAAAAGAGACGGTGTCCGGTTTGTGCGCCAGAGCATCTTGGGTTACCGCCACATACTCCGCATACGCACCACCATTGGCCCACTGAAAGCCCTTGGCACACTCGCCGAACACAGCGTCACCCACCTGAAACCGGGTCACCCCCTCGCCCAAAGCCTCCACAACACCCGCCATGTCAGTGCCAGGGATGGGGTTCTTGGGTCTGGCCAGGCCGCTGCCCATCGCACGCAACACATAGGGCCAACCTTTGACGACGTGCCATACGTCGGCATGCACGGATGCGGCTTTCACGCGCACGAGCACTTCGCCTTTGTTCGGAATCGGTTTATCAGCTTCACCCAGTGACAAAACCTGCGCGGGTTCGCCATAGGCGCTTTGGAGTATGGCTTTCATCGGCGGGATACTTCGGTATGGATGTTGTGGTCAATAGGGTGGCAGCAGGCGCCGAAAACCGTGCAACAACACAACCCCTAAGAAGAGCAGGTTGCGCAGCGGCGTGGCGATAACCAACGAGAACACCGCGGGCATGCGGGTACTTGCAACGCGGCTTTGCGCCAACCGCCGTGCGACCCGCTCTATGAACCGCGGCGACCGTGGCCAGTCGCGCAGGTTGCGCAACAGGTGAGGAGGTATGCCGTCGCGCCCTACCCGGGCGCCGATGATGCCGCCCAAAATGGCGGCGGTGGAGTCCGAATCACCCCCCAGGCGGATCATCTCCGTCACACCACCAATGTAGTCATCCTGGTGGCGCAGCCAGACATGCAACACGGCTGGCAAGGTGTGCAGCATGTAGCCGCTGACGCCATTTTTGGAGCCCAGGCCAGCCACAAAGTCGGTAGCAGATTCACCCGCGGCCAAGCTGGCCGCCACCGCACGGATAGACGCCAGAGTTGCACTATGCGCAGGTAACCGCTCTGCCATCACCGCCACAAACTCCTTTCCGGACAATGTGGAGGGGGACGTGGCCGCCAGGTGGGCGGCAATGGCCACTGTCAATGCACCCTCTTCTGCCCGCTCATCCCTGTGGGTGATACGGGCCGATACACGGTTCAACGCCAGTAACGCGGCCCGGTCATTGCCAAATGCAACCCCCATCACCGCAGCCCGCATCGCAGGGCCATTACCCGCGGAGCGCACGCCGCTGTACGACGGTGGAAAAAACAACCAGAGCTTGAGGATGGCACGCCCGGTTGCCATGCCAACACCAGCAGGTAGCGCTGCCAACCAAGCCCTGAGACGCCATGCGAAGTTGCGCGCAAAACGTGTTGCATCACCGCCCGACACGATCAGCGACTGCGCCACCATCACCGTATGCTCCGTATCGTCGGAGACCATGCCCGTGCCGAACAAAAGCCCGTAACGGTCCAGCGACGGGAACATCTTCAACTGCCGTTGCGGGCTCAGCCCTTCACACGCCAAGCCCAGTGCGTCGCCCACAGCCGTTCCGAGCATTGAGCCAACCAGTGCACGCTCCAAGCTTTGTGCTGTGTTCATAACTCGAAGCTGAAGCCTTTCTTTTTGAGTTGCTGGTAGCGTTTGGTGTCAAACCGAAAAAGCTGCGCGGGCCTGTGGGCGCCGTCGCGCTGGGTTTCTTCCAGAGGGATCAGCAGGTCGTAGCCCAAGACCTTCTTGCGAAAGTTCCGCTTGTCCAATGTCTGCCCTAAGACCGCTTCATACAGCGCCTGCAGCTGCGACAGGCGAAACTTCTTGGGCAGCAGCTCGAAGCCAATCGGTTCATACCGCAACTTGCCACGCAAGCGCGCCAGAGCCACTTCCACAATATGTGCGTGGTCAAACGCCAGCACGGGCAACTCTTGCATTGCAAACCACCGGGCATCTGCCGCGTCCGTGGCCGCCTGCAGCGTGTGGGAAAAGCGATTGACCAGTGCAAAGTAGGCCACGCTCACCACCCGTTCACGCGGGTCACGCCCCAGTTGGCCGAAAGTGTAGAGCTGCTCCAGGAAGACGTCGGTCAGTCCCGTCTCTTCCTGCAGTTCGCGCTTCGCAGCGTCGTCCAGCGACTCATCCACATGGACAAAACCACCGGGCAGCGCCCAGGTCCCCTGGTACGGGGCGAGCGCACGCTTGATAAATAACAACTGCATACGCTCGCCGTCAAAGCCGAAGATGACGCAATCGACGGTAAGGGCTGCTCGGGCGTATTCGTAGGTGTAATTCATACGCTAAGTATCGGTGTAGTAATTACACTAAGTCAAGCGATTTGTAAAAGAGTGTTTACGCTAGAGATAACGCAAAGCGTCGCACCCAGAATGCTTGCACACCATGCAGCACTTTTTCTCCCCCAATTTCTTCACAGCGCTATCGATTCTGTTAGCACTGCTGGCGGTGTATTTGGGTATGCGGCTGCAGCGAACGTTGTCAAAACAGGCGCGGCTGAAAAAATACCTGTTGAAGCTGAAGGATGCCGAGCGTGCCCTGCGAAAGAGCGCATTCCTGGACCCCTTGACCGGGCTGGCCAACCGGCTCCTGCTGATGGACCGTTTTGAAGTGGCCATGCGCCATGCCAAGCGCAGCCGCAAGAAGTTTGCTGTGCTGATGCTGGACCTGAACAAGTTCAAGGCCATCAACGACACCTATGGCCACGCGGCGGGCGACAGGGTGCTGGTCACCGTGGCGCAACGGCTGGTGTCCATCGTGCGCGAGTCCGACACGGTGGCGCGCCTGGGCGGGGACGAGTTTGTGCTGATCGTAGAGTCCATCAACGAACGGGCACAGTTGGAGGCACTGGGCCAAAAACTGATGGACGTGGTGGCGCAAAGCCTGGTGCTGGACTCTGGCGAAACCGTGGCTGTGGGTGCCAGTGTGGGGTATGCCTGGTACCCCAGAGATGGCGACAACCTGCAAGACGTGCTGGAAGTGGCCGACCAGGCCATGTACACCTGCAAAACCTCGGGCTTGATGCCGCTGGCGTAACAACGGCAAGACCTGAATCCAAAACGTCTCGGTGTACGTATTGCCTGGATAGATCTACTATCAGGCCCGGAAACAACACCATGACCCCACCACGCGCAGCACACACTGTCGGCCAAAAGTGCCTGGCATGGCTGCTGCTGATCGCGGTTGCACTCATGGGGCTGACCATCACGCGCCAGCAGGCCCTGGGGTCCTTGCACCGGCATACCGACCACAGCCTGCACATGCCCTCTGCAGTAACCGCCACCTTCTCCAGCCTGGTCAGTGACTGGACTGTCCGTTGGCAACAGCAAAAAGTGCGTGGGCACGGGCAGTTGTTGTTGGCTGCTGCCCATTTCCCCGCCCCCGCCCCTTCGCCCTCCCATGCCCATGACCACCACACGCTGGAGCGGCACCACCACGCGCCCCACGCTGCAAACGTTGTGGCGCTGGATGGTGCGGCAGTGGCGGCAGACGCTGCCGATAGTCCGGCCGGCGGAGCGTCGGTGTTGCTCCCGGTCCTGGGTGCAACGGGCAGCGGGTTGTCCTGGCGGGTGATTGCTGCGCACCGCGGCCCCTGGCCAGTCGGGCACGCCGTAGCTTTTGTATCCCGCAGCATCGCCCCGCCGCTGCGTCCTCCGGCTGCCTTCTAGAGCAAGCGTCTTTTCTGCATGGCGGCGCGTTAGGCGCCCCGCCGCGGTCGGCTCCACGACCGCCCTTCCAATCATCTTCAGGAATACCTATGGGAACTTACTCCCCGTTCACACAGCGCGCGCGCCGCCCGGTGGCACCCACGCGCAACGCCCTCTCGGTGGCCTGCCTTATTTGCATGGCGTCGGCCAGCACCGCAAACACCACCCCCAACCCCGCCGAAGCGCTGCCACCCGTGGTGGTACAGGGCACCTACGACAACGCGGTCGGCACCTCCAACGCGGCCAGCCAGGGCGTGGTCACCGCCAAGCTGATCGAAAACCGCCCCACCCTGCGCCCGGCCGAGGTGTTGGAGTTTGTGCCCGGTGTCATCGTCACCCAGCACAGTGGCGACGGCAAAGCCAACCAGTACTTTCTGCGCGGCTTCAACTTGGACCATGGCACCGACTTCGCCACCTTTGTCGACGGCATGCCGGTCAACATGCCCACCCATGCCCACGGACATGGCTACAGCGACTTGAACTGGTTGATACCTGAGTTGGTCAGCCGCATCAGCTACAAAAAAGGGCCCTACTTTGCCGACGAGGGCGACTTCAGCTCCGCCGGCGTGGCGCGTCTGGGCCTGTTCGACACATTGCCGCAGGGCATTGCATCCCTCACGCTGGGTGACAACGGTTACGCACGGGGTTTGTTGACCCAATCTGTGCCCTGGCAAGGGGCAACGGTGTTGTACGCCGTGGAGACCGCGCACAACAACGGCCCGTGGGAGCAACCCGAGCGCTTCCACCGCGCCAACGGTGTGCTGCGCTACAGCACTGCCAGTGACAACGCCCGCACCAGCCTCACCGCCATGGCCTACAGCGCCGCGTGGCGCTCCACCGACCAAATTCCGCAGCGTGCGGTGGACCAGGGCCTGGTGGGCCGCTTCGGCACCCTGGACCCGACGGATGGGGGCCACACTGAACGCTACAGCCTGTCTTGGCAGACCGAGCGCAAGGCAGACACACGCAACTTCAAAGCCAATGCCTACGCCATCACCTCCAAGCTGAACCTGGTGTCCAACTTCACCTACAACCTGGAGCAAGCAGAACCCCCGGTCAATGGTGACCAGTTTGTGCAGGCCGAGAGCCGCCAGGTGTTTGGTGGCGGAGTAAGCCAATCCTTTGCCACCCCGTTTGGCGGATTCGACAGCAGCACCACCGTGGGTACCAGCATACGCATGGACCGTCTGGAGCCGGTGGGCCTGTACCGCGGTCTGGGCGGGCAGCGCACCGCCACCCTGCAAGAGAGTCAGGTCAGCCAAAGCCTGGTGGGCCTGTACGCCGAAAACACCACCGCTTGGACCCCCACGTTTCGCACCCTGCTGGGGGCGCGCTACGACCGTATGGCGGTGGATGTGCGCAGCTCCATAACCGACAACACGGGCCAGCACACGGCCGACCTCACCAGCCCCAAGCTGTCGTTGATCCTGGGCCCATGGAACAAGACCGAATACTTCGTCAACATCGGCAGCGGCTTCCACAGTAACGACGCCCGTGGCGTAACCGCCCGGCTGGCACCTAAAGAAGGCACACCCATAGACCCCTCCCCCGCCCTGGTGCGCACCACCGGCAGCGAGCTGGGCCTGCGCACCGAAGCCATCACCGGGCTGCAAAGCTCTTTGGCCCTGTGGCAGCTCGACATGGGCTCGGAACTGGTGTTTGCGGGTGACGCCGGCGACACCGGTGCCAGCGGCGCCAGCCGACGCTGGGGTGTGGAGTTCAACAACCACTACCGCGCCACACCTTGGCTGCTGCTGGATGCCGACATTGCCGTCTCACACGCAGAGTTCACCACGGTTCAGGGCGATGCACCCAACGCCGGACGCCACGTTCCTGGATCAGTCGAAACCGTGGTCTCGCTGGGCGCGGTCATCAGCGACCGGGGCCCGTGGTCGGGCCAGTTCCAGCTGCGCTACTTTGGCCCGCGCCCGTTGATTGAGGACAACAGCCAGCGTTCTGACGGCACCACCTTGGCCTATCTGCGTGTGGGTTACCAGATCAACCCCAAAACCAAACTGGCCCTGGACGTGTTTAACCTCTTTGACCGCAAAGCCAGCGACATTGACTACTACTATGCCTCGCGCCTGCCCGGAGAAGCGGCCGAGGGTGTGGCCGACCGCCACTTTCACCCGGTGGAGCCGCGCAGCCTGCGCTTGACGCTGACGGCCCGTTTCTGAGCTGTACAGGAAAGGCCTTAAGCAAAACTAGCCTCTAGCCCCCGCGATTACTGACAAACACGCTATCTATTTGATAGTAACCAGCGGGAACAAAGCATCCCCCATCACCGCCCCATCCTGCAGACGCTCGGCCAGGCCGGTGAAGGGGGGTGATGTGCGCCAGCTGCGCACCGCGTGGCGGGCGTCGTCGCCCAGGTAGCGGGCGGAGAACACGCGCCTCCGGCTGGTGGGCCCCACGCCACTGCTGGCATGCAGCGTCAGCATGTGGAAAGCCACCGCGTCACCCGGTTGCAGCGCCCAGCCCAGTTGTTCAAACTGCTCCGGGTGCGCGTCTATCTGCGGCAGTTCAGCCAAGGCGCCTTCCGGGAACCACCTGGCCTGCTGGTCGCGGAAGGTGCGTGGCATGTACCAGGTGCCGTTGGCATGGGAGCCGGCCACAAAACGCAGCGTGCTCACCAGCGGCACAGCGTCCACCGGAATCCAGAAGCTCACGTTCTGCCGCCCGGTCACGTTGTAGTAAGGCTGGTCCTGGTGCCAGGGTGTGGCCTGGCGGGTGCCGGGTTCTTTGACCAACAGGTGGTCGTGGTAGATGCGCACGCTGTCGCTGTGCATCAGCTGCGCGGCCACGCGGGGCAAGGCGCTGTGTTGCATGACCGTGGCGTAGTCGGGGTTGTGCTGCCAGGTGCAAAAGTCTTCGACGAACCGGCCCGGGTCGTCCGGCTGGCTGGCCACCAGGGCCAGCGGGCTCAGGTGGGCCAGGTTGTGCTCTATGCCACGCGCCAGAGTGACCACTTCATCGGCTGTGAGCACACCGCGCAGCACCACGGCGCCCTGGCGCGCGTAGTCTTGTGCGGTGGTGGGTGGCAGGGTGTAGCCTGTCATGTGCCCTGCTGCTCTGCGCCACCTGGGGTCTGGGCCAGGGCCTGCTGCATGCCGGGCACGTAGTCGGTGCTGATCCACTGTGCAACCACCTCGGGTGTCAACGTCTCGGGGTGGCCTGCCTCTTCACTCACGCGTGCCACTTCTTCGGCACCGGTGAGCGTGCCCACAAACATCTGCAACACCGCTTGTAGGCCACCCTGCGCCAGTGCGGCATCGCCCAGGGTTTTGAGCGCCTGCCAGGCTTGGGCTTCGGAGGTGGCGCGGGTGGAAATGTGATCAGTAGAGGACATGGGCGTGGCAGGTTGTTTGTAAAGAATAAAACGGAGTAGCAGGAATTCAGAGCCAGCCCAGGTCCACAAACTCCATGACGGAATAGGTGCGGTTCTCCAGCGTGTGGGCCTTCACAGCAGCAACGATGCGGGCCACACCGTCTGCGTAGGCTGACTCACCGTACACCCGTGTTTCCAGCAGCAGGCTGCACGCACCGTCTCTGATGCGAATCTGGTGGTACGCGTGGCGCGCCAGGTGGATTTCAGGAATCTGCAGCTCCGCGCGTTGGACATCTACCTCTCGTACGGAGCGAACGTCACTGTCGTTCATACCCAGCGCACGCGCCATGCTGACGGCTGTGCCTGGCACCGACGATTTACTCGCCTGGTGTGACTCTGTGAGCTGGATGTCGTAGCTGCGAAACTGGTGCCCACTTTTTGCCAACATACCCATGACCTTCAGCATCAGGATGTTGGTGTTGGGACACACGACGACCGGAAAAGTGTGCTGCGTGGACTCCAACTCAGAACCCGTGGACAGCTCGACGAGCGGCGACTGCGAGGCCGCACAGAAGGCGGTAACCGCACGGAGCTCTCTACCAGAGCCAGCATGGATGACCACTGACTTTTCCGCGCGTTGGGTTCTGTTGTCCCACGATGTGACCAGACTCTCACTGTCCACTTTGAGCGAACTGAGCAGCTCAGTGGCCAGCTTTCCTGTCCCGACGACGATGATGTGCATGTGATGGTTTTGATAGACAGGACGGAGGGTGCGCCTATTCTAGGGTGCCACTTCGCCCGCCCCTTCCATGGGGCCGGTGCACACCAGTCGGTGATGTTCTGAGCATCCAGCCGCATGTTCCGCGTTGACACGCCCTGTACATTTCCTTACTATTTGTAAGGAGAGCCCACCAGACGGCACGGCCCTGGTCTCCTGCGTTCACTTGCATTTGGCCACCTACCCTTGGATACCCCGTGCCCACCACTTCGCCGACCGTGAAGCTTAGCCAAACCAAAACGCGGGTAGCTGTCTTCGGCAGTTTTTACAGGGGCTTCTATCTGCTCAACGAACTCTTGCTAGGCCCCATCAGCGAGCTGGTAACCGTGGTGGGTGTGGCAACGGACAACCCGGCAGAGAACTTCATCTCCGCCGACAAACGCGTTTGGCAGTATCCGCACACCGCCTACGAAGAAGACATGGTGGCGGCCCGCGCGCGCCAACACGGCATCGATGTGTACCGCGGGCGGGTGAACGCTGAGCCGTTTTACGGCGTCTTCGAGAACACCTGGAAGCCAGACCTCTGCGTGATGGGAACGTTTGGCCAGCGCATCGGCAAGCGGCTCATAGATGGCCCCAGCCTGGGGTTCTACAACCTGCACCCCTGCATCGACGATGCATGGCCCTCCAAATACATTGGCGGCAATCCGTTTGAGGCCTTGATGCAGGACGGCAGCCCTTACGCCTGCGTGGTGATGCACGCCATCGACGAGGGCTTCGACACCGGGCCCTTTGTGGCGCGCACCGGCAGGATAGAACTGCCGGACGAAACCACCGTTACCGACATGCACAAGATCACCGCCTACCCTGCGGCCCAGCTGGCCAGCCGGGAGTTGCGCAGAATCATCACCACAGGCCAGCCCCGCCATGCCTGATTGCTGCACGGCCCTGAAGCGTTGGTGCCTGGTGCTGGCCTGGCTGTGCTGCACGGGTCTTGCGCACAGCCTGGAGGCCCGTCCCAGCCCCGTGCTCCAGGCGATCCAGCAGGCGGGGACGGTACGCATCGGCGTGAAAACAGATGTGCAGCCGTTTGGGCACGTCAACAGTGCAGGCGAGGTGGTCGGGTTTGAGATCGATCTAGCAGAGGACATTGCGAAGCGCCTGGGGGTGCGGCTTCAAAAAATCCCGGTCAGCACCGAGAACCGCTTCCAGAAACTGGAGCTGGGTGAGGTTGACCTGCTGCTGGCCACCGTGGCCGACTCGCTGGAGCGCCGCGCCATTGCCACGGCCATTGAGCCGGGGTATTTTGAGGCGGGCGTCACGGTGATGCTGCGCCCGGGCCAAAGCGCCAAGGACTGGAATGCGCTGCGCGGCAAGGACATTTGTGCATTACAAGGCGCCTACTTCAACCGGCCCACCGCAGAACGCTACATCCTGAACCTGCAAACCTACAAGACCGTGCGTGACGCACTGCTGGCGGTGGAAGGCGGGTATTGCGAAGGTTTTCTGTACAACGGGCCGGCCATCCGCAATATCCTGAAGCGGGAAGACTTCCGCGCCTACAGCGCCCCGTTCCATGAGGCACTGGTCACGCCCTGGGCCATGTTCATCAAGAAGGCAGAGGCTGGCACACAGCTGGAAGCGTTTCTGGGCGATACCGCCGCCGACTGGTACCGCAATGGCCTGATCACCCGCACGGCCCAGGCCTGGAAGGTCAGCAGCACCAGCTGGCCCGCCGATGAACTGGAACTGTGGAACCGCAAGGAGGCCGGCGGCGCCTACACCTGCCTGCGCAATGCCAAGGGCCTGTGGCCGCCGGAATGCCGGCACATCGAGTTTGTGCGGTCCGTTGATGTCAGCGGCCTGCAGTCGCTGGGCATTGCGATCAAGGAGCGTTCGGGCGTAGACCTCAGTTATGTCTACGACGCGTATGACCGCAAGCTGTTTCTGAAAGGCCTGCTGTACACCATGCTGGTCACCGCCTTGAGCATCTTCGCCAGCCTGGCATTTGGCGTGGTCGCCTCCACCATCACCGAGTCCAAAGTCCCTTACCTGAGCCGCGCGGTGTCGGGTGTGATGGGTTTTGGCCGGCTGGTGCCACCCCTGCTGATGATGTATGGCGTCTACTTCGGGATCGGCGGCATCCTCTTGCGGGAGTTTGCCATCCACCTGCCGGCGCTGCTGGTCACCGTGCTGTGTATTGGCTACTACAGCGGCGCCATCGTGATGAATGCGTTTGACGAAGCCGCACAGCACCTGCGCCGCGAGAACCCGGCGTACCGCCTGCGGCTCAGCACCTTGCGGGTGTCGATGGAGCATGCCCGCTGGCCGGTGCGGCAGGCCCTGATCAACGTGAGCAAGATGTCCATGATCGCGTCCGCCATTGCCATTCCCGAGCTGCTGAGCCAGATCAACCTCATCATTGCCGAAAAGGGCAACCTGGTGGTCATGATGCTGACCCTGATAACGGTCTACTACATGGTCACCAGCTTCTGGATCCGTTCACTGACCTGGCTGGAACACCGCCTTTACCCCAGCAGGGTGCAGCCATGAGCGAAACCTTCACCCTGCTTTACACCTGGACGCCATTCCTGCTGACCGGCTTTATGTGGAATGTGCTGGTCACCCTGTTGGCGGTGGTGATCGGCACCGTGGTGGGCGCAGGCCTGGCCGCCATGCGGGTGAAGCAGACCGGGCTTGCATCCAGGGTGGGTGATGTGCTCTCCAGAATTTTCAGGAATGTCCCTACCCTGGCATTCCTGTTTTTTGCCGCCATGGCCATTCCCCGTGAGCTCACCGTGTGGGGTGTCGGCATTGCGTTTCCGTTATGGCTCAAGGCCGCCTTGGGTATGTCGGCCTCGGTGATTGGTTTCACGGCCGAGAGTTTGCTGGTTGCCTACCAAAACCTGCGCCGCAAGGACTACGCGGCAAGCCTGCTGTTTCTGCCCACCTGGGGCTCCAGCGTGATGATTTCTTTCATCGCCTCCAGCACGGCATCGCTGGTGGGCGTGAGCGAGCTGGTGGGCAGGGGCAACGCCATCATCGCCGCAACCGGGACCGATGCGCTGTTTCCGGTCTATATCTACTGCGCCAGCTTTTTTGTGGTGGCCTGCCTGGCCTGGATGGCCTTGATGAAGCGGCTCAGACATTCTGAAACCATACGCGCCCTGCCACAACACATAGACACCAAATGGTCTTTGAGCGCCCCCGCTCCAACAGCCCCCTGAACACGCCGAGGTACACGATGACAGACCACACCCCCGCGAACATCGCTCTGCACGAAGACGCCTCGGCACCCAAGCCCCCACCCCAGGCGACCCGCTTTGCGGTGCGCCTGCGTTTGAGCATCAGCACACTGTTCCTGTTCCTGATCCTGCCGTCGTTCGTGACCTTTGTGGTTTACATCTACCGCACGAATTACGCGATCTACAAACACAACGCGGCCGAGCTGATCACAACCCACAATGCACAAACGCGGGACAAGCTCATTGCGCTGTTCGACCCCATTAGCGACTCGCTGCTGACGCTGGCCAAACAAGTCCGGGATGACCCGAAGCTGCTGGAGAGCACGGCCATTCTGGACACCCTGCTGCTGCACCTGGAAAACAACCCCACGTTGGCCAGTGTGTTTGTCGCTTCAGACCGCGGCTCCTTCCACCAGGCGCAAAGCACGCGGGACAACATGGTGATTGCCAACCGCATACCACCGGCCGATGCCAAGTTCAATTTCTGGGTGGTGGACCGGGCGGGTGCACCACCCGCAACGGCCAAGGCGGGCACGGTCAACTCCACCTTCACCTTCTTCAAAAACCGGGACACCGTACTGGAGACCTTTGTGGTCCCCAACAACTACGAGCCCCGGGAGCGGCCGTTTTACAAGGACCTGGCCAAAAGTGTGGAGAAGCTGAGCCCCGCAGAGCTGGCACGGCATGTGTATGTGGGAGAGGTCTACACGGCGGCCAGCACACAGCGCCTGACGATGAATCTTTCGACACCGGTGATGATCGGCAGCAAGTTCAAGGGCATGGTGGGCGAGTCGTTTGAGCTGGAGGCCATCTCCAACTACCTGAAGTCCATCCAGATCAGCCAGAACTGCGAGACCTATATTGTGGACAGCGAGGGCAAGATCATCGTCAGCACCGGCCCCAACAGTGGCTACAAGCTGGAGAACAATGTCCTGGTCAAGCAGAACATCCAGGCGTCTGACGGCACACCCGCCAAACAGGCGTTCAGCCGGTTCAAAGACTCCAAAGAGGTTCGGTTTGAATTTACCGGCGCGGGCACCTCGGAAATCTACCTGGCACAGATCACGCCCTTTCCCAATGCCTTCCACAAGGACTGGGTGGTGCTGACGCTGGCACCCGTGAACGACTTTCTGGTGGGCCTCAAGGCCATCAACCAGCGGCTGATCATCTATGGTGGCCTGGCCTGCCTGCTGCTGGTGTTGTTGACCTATGTGTTGTCGCGGTCCATCTCACGGCCGATCGAGTACCTGACCGAAATCATCCGCGATTTGCTGGAGTTTGAAACCTCCAAACACAACCTGCGCTCCAACATCTACGAGATCAAAATCCTCGGAGATGCCGTCAGCAAACTGCGGTCAACCTTGCGTGCGTTTACCAGCTATGTGCCGCGCGACCTGGTCAATGACCTGCTGAAGTCCGGGCAAGCCATACAGCCCGGTGGCGAGAGCCGCTACCTGACGGTGATGTTCACCGACCTGAAGGACTTTTCGTCCATTTCAGAGGTGACCCCGTCGCGTGCGCTGCTGCGGTGTGTGTCGGCCTATCTTGCGCTGGTGTCGCTGGCGGTCAAGGAGGAGCGTGGCACCGTTGACAAATTCATCGGCGACGCGGTGATGGCCTTTTGGGGCGCCCCCCTGCTGGACCAGGACCATGCTTTTCACGCCTGTGCCACGGCGGTGAAGTCGCAGCGCAGAATGGCCGGGCTCAACACTAAGCAGGTCGGCGAAGGGCTACCGGCGCTGACGGTGCGCATCGGCATCCATTCCGACGCGGTGCTGGTGGGCAATATCGGAAGCGAAGAACGCATGAGCTACACGGTGATGGGCGACGGCGTGAACGTGGCGGCGCGCCTGGAGGGTATCAACAAGGAATATGGCACGTCCATCTGTATCAGCCATGCCACATACAAGGAAGCCGGTGAACGGTTGCTGACCCGGCCCATGGACGTGACCACCGTGAAGGGGCGCAAGGGCGAGTTGCAGATTTATGAGTTGTTAGCCGTCTTTGGCGACGACCCGGACACACAACCCACGGCGCAGGAGCTGGACCTGTGTCAGCGCACCACAGCGGCCTACCGGCTGTATGCGGCGAAGGAGTACGCCCTGGCGGCCGAGGCCTACCAGGGGATCGTGGATGCACACGGCGATGCGCTGTCGGCCATCATGCAGAAGAAGTCCCTGCACCTGGCCGGGCAGGCCACGCCGGCCATTGCGGCACCAACGTCTTAAGCCAAATTGGCCTGTAGCCCTCGTCGGTATTACCTGGGGAGCTACTATATTTATAGCAGTCTGTCGTCAGACTATTGCACCAGTTCCCACTCGTATTTCAGCGTGTAGCTGGCCGAGGGGTGGGTCAGGTTCTCGGTGCGTTTGCCGCTCTTGCGCTGGCCGGACGAAAACAGCGTGTGGGCATCGGGCAGCAGCAGGCTGACGGTGGTGGGCTCGAACACATCGTCTTCCAGCGACGTGAACAGGTAGTGCGCAATCAGGCCCACCGCGGCGCCGACCACGGCGCCAATGATCATGCCCACCGGGCCGCCCGGTGCGCCCACCGTAATGCCGACCAGCCCGGCCCCTGCCACCACGGCCGCCACCACCAACTCTTCCACCACTTCACCCACGGCCTCCCACAGCGCACGCAGCGCGTCCATAAAGGCACCAGAGCCATCCGACTCGGCCATCAGAAAGGTGGTACTGAAGGCGCGCGGCCAGTTGCCGGAGCGGGTCAGGTCAAACTCCACAAACTTGCGGTTGGGGGTGAAACGCTTGGTTTCGCCGTTGCGGAAGTCACCCACCTTGAACGGAGCAACATTGCGCTGCTGCCCCGTGGAATCCGCGCCCAGGCCGCCGAGACGGATGTTGTCCTCCAGGAAGTCGGTGAACTCCAGGCCCACGTCGTCCTGGCATTTCACCCGGTCGATGTTGAGCACCAGCTTGGTAAAGCCGGGGCGCGGTGCAGCCGCCGTGGTGGCCAGAGCCGTGGCGGTCGCGCCAGGAACGATGGCGTAGGACAGGCCCAGTGCATCGAGCATCTTCTCCGAATCCTTGCTGGCCACGGCGTCCTTGATCGCTGCCGAAGTGGCCGCATTGAGCTTGAGGGCGCCCACCGCAGGTTTCAGGGCTTTGAGTTCGGCCAGCATGCCACGACTGAGCAAGGTGGGTTGCGCGCGCAGGTGTGTCAGCAGCGAGGGTGCCGCAGACACTGCTGGTGCCCTGGCCGCGCCCAGCTTGGCGATGGAGCGCAGCTGCAAGGCACGCATCTGCCGCGGCTTGGCGGTCTGGCGCTGTTTGAGCAATGCCAGCGACGCCGCCTCCAGCGCACCGCTGGCTGGCAGCGCAAATTTGGCTGGGTCACCCATATGGGCGGCGGCCGCTTCAATGGCCGCAATGGTGATGCGTGCCGCTTCATTGGCAACGCCCTGCAGGTCGTCTGGCAGGTCTTTGTCGTTGGTGCTGATGATGTTCATGTGATTTCCCCTTGGTATGAAATGGATGTGGACAGATACGCCTGGATCACGGTCAAAGCCTTTGCCTCCAAACGTGAACGGATGCTAAAAACGCAGCGTCTCTGAACCGTCTCTCACGGCCCCGGGGCGGTGCGCGTGCTCTGGCACACTGCGCCCCATGCTGAATCTGCTTGGTGTACCCACATGGCAACTGGCCGGCGCGCCGGACCACCGGATACCCGTGAGCCTGCCCGCCTGCCTGCTGGTGTACCTGGCCTGCCAGGGCCGCTGGGTGGAGCGCGAAGTGCTGGCGGATGTGTTCTGGCCCCAGCGCCCGCGCGACGAGGCCCGGCACAACCTGCGCGTCAACCTGCACCGCGTGCGCCAGCTGCTGGACGCTTTTGCACAAGGCCACACACTGCAGAGCGAACGCTCCCGTGTGTGCCTGCAGTTGCCGCTGGACCTCGATGCTCTGCGCGCCGCCATCAGCAAGGCCGACGGCGCCGCGCTGTTGCGCCTGCAGCCGGCGCGCTGGCTGGAGGGGTTTCAGCTGGGCGGGTTTGATGCATTTTGGGACTGGTCACGTGCACTGAGCACCCAGCTGCAATCGCAATGGCGTGCAGCCGGCGAGCGCGCCCTTGTCACCCACGGCGCCACACAGCCCGCACCGCATTGGCTGGTGCCGCTGCACAACCTGCTCCATGGCGCGGTGGACCATAACGACGGGATGGGCGACGGGATGGGCGACGGGGCTGATGACCATCTGGCCCATCCACCGGCCTCGGCCATACCGCTGTTTGGCCGGCAGGCCACGCTGCAAACCCTGCGCCGACCCGCCGTGCGCGCCATGGTGCTGGTGGGTGAAGCCGGCATGGGCAAAAGCTCGCTGCTGCATGCGGCGCTGGCGCAAGCCCCGCTGCTCAAGGGGCGCGAGGGGCTGCAGCAAATCCCTTACCGCCCCGTGGCGGAGTACCTGTTGTCGCACATGGGCACCCTGCGCGCATTACTGCAGCGGGGAGGCAACAGCCTGGGCGCGTACCGACTGGACCTGGCCCGCCTGCTACCCGACCTGGCGCCTGACGACCCCCTGCCGCCGCTGGACATGATGACCGCCAAGTCGCGCCTGCTGGAGGGACTGGCGCGCGTGTTCGAATCCCTGGGCGACTGGCTGCTGGTGGACGATCTGCAGTGGTGCGACAGCTCCACCCTGGAGCTTTTGAGCCTGCTCACCCACCGCGGCGTGTTGCGCTGGCGTGCGGCTGCGCGCGGCCACGAACTCAGTGATGCACAGCGCCAGTGGGCGCAGCAGTTGGAGCAAACCGGCCACCTCACGCTGCTGCCACTGGAGGGCCTGGGCCTGGACGCGGTGGCACAGTGCTGCCGCCAGCGCCGCCCCCAGCAGGCCTGGAGCGATGCCGAGCTGAAACGCCTGCACACCGCCTGCACCGGCAACCCCTTTGTGCTGAACGAGCTGCTGTTGGCCCTGCCAGACGCACCGGCGGAGCCGGATGGTGGTGCGCAGACGCTGAGCCTGCCCCGCAGTGTGCGGGAGCTGCTGCAGCGCCGGCTGCGCGCCCTGCCCGCCGCGGCGCGCGCACTGGTGGAAGCCGCGTCCGTGGCGGTGCGCCCCCTGCCGCTGAACGTGCTGACCCAGCTGGCGGATGGCGCTTCGGCTTGGCCCGACACCACGCTGCTGGATGCGGTGCAAACCGCCTTGCACGCCGAAATGCTGCGCGAAGAACGCGACGGCCTGCAGTGCCGCCACGACCTGGTGCGCCAGGCCGTAGAGGCAGGCCTGACCGTAACGGCCCGGCAAACCCTGCACCGGCGCGCCGCGTTGGCCCTGGGCGGGCGCCCCGAAGGCAACGCCGAACCACTGGCCGTCGCCGCCCACTGGAGTGCGGCCCAGGAACCACAAACCGCACTGGCCTGGATGCAGCGCGGCGCCGTGCAGCTCAAGATGCGGGGCCGCTTTGACGAGGCCCGTGCGCTGTGGACGCGGGTGGCCGACGAATCGCTGGACGCCACCCAGGCCCTGCAGGCGCGCCTGGCCCTGGCCGAGTGTGAACTGCTGACCGACCTGGCGCGCGGCCGCACCGCCCTGCTGGAGGTACTGGCCCAGGTATCAGCAGTGGCCGAACCCGCCCAGCGCGACCAGATTGAGGGGCAAACACTGGCTGGCCTGGTGGACAACGCCGTGTTCTCGGGAGACCTGGCTGCCGCGCGCGACGCGGCCGAGCGCCTGCGCCCGTTGCTGCCGCGCCTGCGCGTGGATGACCGCGTGCACGCCTGCGAGGTGCTGATCGAACTGGCCATGCGTGAACCCGACATCCCGGCGGCCTGGGCCTTGCTGGAACAAATGCAGCGCCTGGCCCCGGCCCGCCCCTCCACACTGAGTTTTGCGGCACAGATCCACTGGTTTGCGGGTGATGCACGAGCCGCCTGTGCTGCGTTTGAAGCCTTGTTGTCTGCGCACCCGGATTACTGCAGCGGGTTGACGATAGAAAACGATCTGGCCGTGATGCTGCAGGCACTGGGCCAGTTGCCGCGCGCCGAGCTGATGGCACGGCGCAGCCTGGCAAGCTGGGCCGGTGTGGCACACACCGAAACACTGTCCTGGCTGGTGTTGGGCACCATACTGACCAGCGCGGGCCGACATGACGAGGCACTGGCGGCGTTTGATAACGCGCTACTTCTCGGCCGGGCCCAGGCCTCCCCGCTGTTTGAGGCAGAGGCCCTGGTTCGCCGCGCGCGACTGCACCTGCAATGCGGCAACGGCGCGTTGGCCGGTGATGACCTAGACTACGCGGAGCCGATGCTGCGGGGCAGCGCCGACCCCATGCGTGTATCGCTGTACGCCTGGTTGCGTGTGCGAGCCCAGATTGAACTGGGCCAAACGGTGGACCGCGGATTTGTAAAACAACTGCGCGACATAACCCAGCGCAGCGCCCACCCACTGCTGCACCTGCGCCTGGCGGGCATAGAGGCCGAGATCGCGCTGCAGGATGGCGACCACACGGCAGCGGAACATGCGGCGCAGCGCCAGGCCCGTATCGCGGACGGCGCGGGCCTGCTGGAGATGCTTGCCGATGCTCTGCTGCTGCAAGCGCGAGCGTGCACGGACCGGGTTATCGCACAGGTGTTGCGGGACAAGGCCCACTCCATCGCCCACGCACAGGGTTTCGGTTACATGGTGTCTACCCTTCCAGCAACGGAGTAACGGTAGACTACTGCGACGCAATCCAGGGAGGACTGCGTGTGAATAACACACAGGGACACAAGTCAAAATTACTATGCGAATCTCACTATTTGCGCGCGCAGCTATGGTTGTGTGCGGGACATTACTGCTACTGGCGGGGTGTGGTGGCGGTGGCAGCACCGGCACTGCTCCAACATCAACTCCAAACCCCATACCAACACCCACACCAGCGCCCCCGCCTACGCCGACGGGGCTCAGCGTCGGTGGCAGCATTACCGGCCTGGACAACAGCACCGGCCTCACACTGGTCAATGGGTCTGAGGTATTGGCTATTGCGGCCAACGCCACCAGCTTCGCCTTTGCCGCTGCGGCAGCCGAAGGCGCCAGCTACAACGTCACAGTGGGGGAGCAGCCAGCCGGCAAGCTGGCCTGCACAGTCAACAATCCCCAAGGCACCGTGGCGCAGTCCAACATTCTCTCGGTCGCGGTGAACTGCGCGCCGCGCCCCTTCGCAGGCCAGTACAAAGGCCGCTACACCGTCAGCACCATGCCCTGGGAGTTCAAGGAACTGGTCGGCATTGGCGCTGACAATTCCGGCAACCTATACGTTGCCGACAATGGTGATCGCACCGTGCGCAAGATTGCACCCTCGGGAGCCATCACATTGCTGGCGGGGGGCGGTGAGGCGGGTTATGTAGACGCCACAGGGGCGGCTGCGCGCTTCCAGGTGCTCTCATTTCTAAGCACCGACAAAGCCGGTAACGTCTATGTGGCGGACTACATCCCAGGCACTGGCACGTACTACATTCGAAAAATCTCGCCCGCGGGCGTGGTCACCACCCTCACCAAGTTCAACGACTTCATCGCGGGCTTTGCGGCCGATAACGCGGGCGCCCTGTACTTTGTTGTGGGCCACAAGGTGCTCAAGATGTCACCGGCGGGTGTGCTGTCCACCTTCGCTGGTAGTGACATGTCCGGTTTTGCCGACGGCCAGGGCACACAAGCCGGTTTCTATTTTCCACAGGGGCTGACCGTGGACGCCAGCGGCAACGTGTATGTGGCCGATCTACAGGCATCACGGCTTCGCAAGATCACTTCGCAGGGCTTGGTCAGCACTTTGGACAGCCTCTACCTGGATCCTGGGCGGGGAATGGGAGGCCCATTCCATGTGGCAGTCGACCGCGATGGCAATGTGTATGCGGCTGAATATGCCGTTTCAGGCAGTGTGCGATGGAACAATCTGGATCAATGGGCTTATGTGCGCGCGGTAGACAGCACGGGTACTTCCTTTAGCCTGACCGGTTTCAACAAGTTCGGCAACACCGACGGACCGGCCGACGGCGCCCGTTTCGGAAAACTGTCTGGCATAACGGTAGACGGGGCGGGTTACATCTACTTGGCGGACTCGGGCAACAAGCGCATCCGCAAAATTTCCCCCTAGCGGATCAACCCGATAAACTGCTCCCCCATGCACACCCACACACTCGAAGCCATCCCCAAGTCCCGCGCGTTTCGCATTGAGGTTTGCGAATCGCTGTCGCGTTCACCGCTGTTCAAGGACTGGTCGTGGGAAGAGCTCGACACGCTCAGCTCCCACATGGCCGGTTACCGCGCCAAAGCGGGCGACCTCTTGTTTGAAGAAGGCGACGACGGTGATGCCATGGGTCTGCTGCTGTCCGGCCAGATCGAAGTGCGCAAGCAGGATGCCGCAGGGGTTGCCCAGTTTGTGACCCATATCGTGGCAGGGCGCACCTTTGGTGAAATGGCCGCTATTGACGGTGAGAAGCGATCTGCCTCTTGCTCCGCCACCGAAGCCTGTGTGCTGGCCCTGCTGCCCAAGGCCCAGTTTGAACGCATTTTGATGGTCAACGAGGCCCTGGGCATCAAGCTGCTGCTGCGGGTGACGCGGCTGCTGAGCCAGCGCCTGCGCCGGGTCAATGGCGCGTTGGTGGACTTTCTCAGCAAGGACGCTGCCTGAAACGGAATGACTTGAACGAAATGGGGCTGTAGCCCCCGCGATTATTCACTATATAGCTACAAATTATATAGCAATCAGGGGCATAGGTCCGAAAACGGCGAGTTGGTCTGCGTACCATGCGGGTCTTTAATCACGACCGTTTCCCATGCCACAGACCACCACTCTGCACACGCTGTTCGCCAGCCTGCACACTGCGCCCCAGCCACTCGTCATCCCCAACGCCTGGGACGCAGCCAGCGCAGCCCTGTTTGCGAACGCAGGCGCCAGCGCCGTTGCCACGTCCAGTGCGTCACTGGCGTGGTCGCTGGGGTATGCCGATGGTGGCACCTTGCCGCGCGACGAGCTGCTGGCCGCCATTCGGCGCATCCAGCGCGTCATCCATATCCCGCTCACCATTGACCTGGAAGACGGTTACAGCAAGGACCCACAGGCCGTCGCCACCCTGGTGGCAGACGTGGCCGCACTGGGTGTGGCCGGTATCAATCTGGAGGATGGAGCGCAGGCCCCCGCCCTGCTGGCAGACAAGATTGCCGCATCGCGCCAGGCGCTGGGCAACACGCCCCTGTTCATCAACGTCAGAACCGACGTCTACCTGCGCGGCATGGCCACGGGCGATGACGCTGTAACCATGGCACTGGAGCGTGCCGCGCTGTACCACGCCGCCGGAGCAGACGGCCTGTTTGTGCCGGGCATGTCGAGTGTTGAAGACACGGCGCGCGTGGCCCTCCAGACACCACTGCCGTTGAACCTGATGCTGTTGCCCAGCATGCCCACCATCTCGGACCTGTTCACTGCGGGTGCCCGCCGTTTGACCGCCGGGCCCGCGAACTTTCAAACGGCGTATGGCCATGCACGCACACTGGCGCAGGCGCTGGTGGTGGACCACCGTGTTGCCGGTCTGTTTAACAACGCGGTGGGGTACGACGCGATGAACGCGTTGTTTACTACTGGCTCGCTACCTGGTTGATATTGGCCACCCGCTCCTTGTCGAACACGGCAATGATGCGGGTGTGCTGGTAACGCTGGTGCTCTTTCATCTTCACGTCTTTGGGGCTGTTCAGATCACCATTGCCAAACACCTTGTGGAACTCGTGGGGCACGTTGACCAGGTACTTGTCCATGATGTCCAGCGGCACTTCAGAGCGCTTCTTGGCCAGGTCGGTGTTGGTCTTTTGTTTGCCATAGGCCGACGCGCTGCCGATGGACAGCAGGATCACCTTGCGTCCCTTGCTCTCGCGAGCCAGAAAATCGGCAAAGCGGACCAGGCGGTCATGCTCCAGGCTGCCACGTGCCAGGTTGGCCGACCCATTGGGGAAGAAGACCGAGAGTTCACCGGTACCCTGCAGCTTGGACATTTCCTCAATGATCTTGAGCGAGTTCTGCGCCGTCTCCAGAGACTTCTGACTGGTGGTCTTGATCACATCCAGGTCAGCCTTCATGCCCTGGTTGGCCGTCTTGATGTCTGCCAGGCCACCCATCACTTCGGCGTGGGCGCTGACGAATTGCCGAACCGCCACGTTGGCATCTGGCGAAGGCGCCTTCTGTGCAGTGCTGTCATTCACGGGGGCTTGCGATGTGGTGCCACAGGCCATCAGCATGGGTAGTGCGATCAGGGATGCGACTGCGATCTTTGTAAGCATGGGTGTTTCCTAAAAGTTGCAAGGTGTGAGGCTCTTTTCAAACCTGGGCGATTCTGACTTGGCCCGGTGCCAAAAGGGCTCCGTTTTTGGTAAGGGGATGTTTCATTTGTACAGAGGCGGCTATGCCTGTGCAATGTGCGATTGCGCACATACAAAGCCCTGCGCCGCCGCCACGATGGCGCCATGACATACCAAGGCGCACGGTCTCGCCCACTTGAGAGCGAGACAAATCGGTTCTTCTCTGTTTCCAAAATCCGGCTGGACGCCGATGGGTTTGCAACCCATGTTTTATGGAGCGAGGTCGACTCCCGCACCAACCTGGACGTGGGCGAGCCCGTCATGGTGCCCATCAGCGATGTGGTGGACGCCCTGCGTGATGGCGCTCAGGTGCGTGTGGTGTTTGCGCCTGCACACACCCCGCTGCCGGACCAGACATTGGAGGTCATTGGCCGCGCCGACGGCAGCGACACGGTGGCACTGGCCAAGCGGCCAGGGCTGGCGGGTGCACCGCAGGCAAGCCTGCACGACATCGCCACTCTGGACACCCGCGCCAAACCCAGAAAATCCATATCGAGCTATTCGTCGCGCCGACGCGCGCGCAGCGTGATCGCCGTGTCCAAGGTCGGGCTGGATGCAGACGGCCGCGTCACCCACGTGCAGTGGGGCCGGGTGGACACGACCACCAACCTGTGGATAGGCGCCGAATCCGTGGCACCGGTTGCGGACGCCGTGGCCGCCGTGCTGGCGGGCGACCAGGTGTTTGCGTTGTTTGCGTCGACCGACGGGCATTTGCCTGGCCGTCAATTTACGTCGGTAGACTATGACGATGGCAGGCAGACCATAGCGCTGCAAGGCGCCCCGAAAGCGGGGCGCGAAATCCACGACATGGACCGTCTGACCGTTACAGTGCCCTCGTAGCTACCACACCCTTCCCCACCTGAGGCCCCCTATGCAAGTTTGGAAACAGTGGGCACTCAGGTTCAGCATTGCCACCCTTGTGGTGCTGGGCACCGCCATGCTTGCCCTCACCTGGTGGCTGCCTTCTGACGAAGAGCTTGCCCGGCGGCTCACCACCGAAGCGAGCAACATGCTTGGCGTGCAGGTGAACATGGGTGCGGTGCACTGGTCACTGCTGCCCGCGCCTGCCATCACCGTCCATGACTTTCGCACGCAGCAGGCGCAGCCGGTGGTCATTGGCACGCTGAGCGCATACCCCAATATCCGCAAGCTGTTGCAGCGCCAGCTGGTACTGGACCGCATCCAGGTGGATGACGCCACTATTCCACGCAATTCGGTGCATGCGCTGCTGGCCAAACCGGGTGCCGTGCAAAACGGTGCTGCTGTTGGTATGCCGTCGTTGGATCACCTGGCGTTTCGCAACCTGACCTGGATCTCGTACAGCGGCATCGCGGTGGCCTTTGATGGCGACATCAGCTTTGACCCGCAGTGGCGGCCACGCCATGCCACACTGCGCCGCCCTGGCCATACCCCGCCCTTTACCTTGACCCTTGTGCGCGAAGGTGACGCAGACCGCTGGCAGACACAGATCGTGGTGGGCGGTGGCACTGCGCATGGCAACGTGCTGCTAAAGACAACCAAGGACGGCACCATGCAGCTGAGCGGCCAACTGGCCCCGCGTGATGTTGAGGTGGCCAGCGCACTGAAGACCTTCAACCGGCGCTCCCCCGTATCCGGCAAAGCCACCGGCCAGACCGTGTTGTCTGCCAGCGGCAAGTCTGTGGGCCTGTTGACCCGATCCCTGCACACCCAAACCCGCTTCACGGTGAACCCGGCCACGGTGCTGCGTTTTGACCTGGACAAGGCTATACGCACCCGCGGCAAAGAACACGATGGCCAAACCGCGTTGCAGGAGCTGACCGGCCAGCTGGATACACAAAACGGTGCGGAGGGCATGCGCGTGACCGTAACCAACATCCGCGCCCGCGCAGGCAAGTTCACCGCCACCGGCAAGGCCATGGTCTACCACGGCCAGATCGAAGCCAGCGGCAACCTGGACTGGATTGAGGGTGCAGTAGGCGTGCCCATCACGTTAAGTGGGCCGGTGCAAAAGCCCAAGGTATCGGTGCCGCCCGGCTTCTACGCCGGGGCTGCTATTGGTACGGTGCTGTTGCCGGGTATTGGCACGGCTATTGGTGCGCGGATTGGGGGTGCGATTGGGGATGTGTTCTCGGGGGAAGGCAAGAAACACGCTACTAAATAGATAGCTATTCAGGCAATATGCACGGGGGCTATAGGCTCATTTTGCTTAAAGCTTCAGGCTGAACGCTCTGCGCAAAGATCCTGATTCCACATACCTTCCGCACGGTGGTGCATCAAGCAGCCAACGCGAACTTGCCATCCGCTTCGGCTATCAACACTTCAGCCGGAATGCCCAGCCCTTTGTGCAAGCGACGGATCATGCCCAGCGTCAACGGGCGTTTGCGGCCCAACACCTCGTACACCCGGTTGCTGCGGCCAATCATGGGCTCCAGGTCTTTGATGCTCAAACCGCCTTGTTCCAAGCGAAACTTGATCGCTTCAATGGGGTCGGGAGCCGATATGGGATAGTGTTTTGCCTCATAGGCTTGTACCAAGATGGCCAGCACATCCAGCCGATCCCCATCGGGAGTTCCATGGTCCGGGTCTGTGTCCATCAACGCGGAAATCTCGCGCAGGGCGGCCTTGTAATCTGCCTCGGTGTGGATAGGACTAATTTCCATGGTGATGACTCCTTAGGCCGATTTAGGCCAACTCAATCGTTTCGGCATCAATGGCGTCATACGCCCGATGGGTGCCAATGAACTTCACAAAAACCAACTGCATCTTGTACGACACAGCCACTACCAAGCGGTAATCGTTCCCTTTGATATTGAATACCACCCGGCGGTTTTTCAAGATACTGGCATTGCCGTATTGCGCCTTGATGTCCGAAGGCTGCTGCCAGTTCGCGTGGCTGACCTCTTCAAACCATGCCTTGAGGGGCTGCTCAGCGTCTCGGTAGATGGGCTGTTCCCAAAAGGCTTTGAGGGTTGATACGGCAATGACTCGCATCACTTGGATGATAGTCCCAAATTGGGACCAAAACAAGGGTACTCACCGAAAATACAAAATGTATAGCGAACAACCTATATTCCACGGGGGCTAGAGGCACATTTGACCAGCACTCACTCCGGAATAACCGCCGTCACCTCAATCTCCACCTTGGCCCGGTCCTCGATCAGCGCCGACACCTGCACCGCTGTCATCGCCGCGTTGAAGCTGCCGATGATCTCTCTGAACGCCACACCGATCTCACGCCCGGCGGCCAGGTACTCGCGCTTGTCGGTCACGTACCAGGTCATGCGCACGATGTGCTCGGGCTTGGCGCCAGCCTCGTTCAGCACGGCCACCACATTCAGCAGCGCCTGGCGCACCTGGCCGGCAAAATCGTCGGTGTGGAACTGGCACTGCGCGTCCCAACCGATCATGCCGGCCACGTACACGGTCTGGCCGCGGGCCATGACGCCGTTCGCATAGCCGCGGGGGCGGGCCCAGTCGGCGGGCTGCAGTACCTTGTTTGTTGTTGATGTTGTAGTCATGGTGGTCTCGCTCTCTGTCTTTTGAATGGGCCTAGACGCCGATGTAGCGGTGCCACAGGCTAGGGTCCGCCCCCAGTTGCTGCGAATTGCCCGCCCACACCACGCGGCCGCGCTCGATGATGGTGTGCTGGTCGGCCAGTTGCACCAGGCGCTGCACGTATTTGTCGATGACCAGAATGCTCTGGCCTTGGGCGCGCAGCGTGGCCAGGCAGCGCCAGATGTCTTCGCGTATCAGCGGGGCCAAGCCTTCGGTGGCTTCGTCCAGCACCAGCAAGTGCGGGTTGGTCATCAGCGCGCGGCCTATGGCCAGCATTTGCTGTTCACCACCCGACAACTGGTTGCCCATGTTGCGCGCACGCTCGGCCAGGCGGGGGAACAGCGCATAGACGCGGTCCAGCGTCCACGGGTTGCTCGATGCGTTGCGGTTGCCGGCAAAGGCGCTCAGGTTCTCGGCCACGCTGAGTGTCGGGAAGATCATGCGGCCTTCGGGCACCACGGCCATGCCCATACGCGCGATGCGGTCGGCGCTGAGCCGCTCGATGCGTTCACCGCGGAAGCGCACCGTGCCGCTCAAGCTGGGCGTCAGGCCCAGCAGGGAGCGCACGGTGGTGGTCTTGCCCATGCCGTTGCGGCCCAGCAGCGTGGACACACCGCCCTGCTCTATGCGCAGGCTGATGCCAAATAACACCTGGCTGGGGCCGTAGGCTGTTTGCAGGTCGTCGATTTCCAGCAAGGCGGTCATGCAGAAGCCTCCACTTCATCACCCAGGTAGGCTTTGCGCACCTCGGCGTTATCGCGTATGGCCTGTGCGTGGCCGCTGGCGATGACCTTGCCAAACACCAGAACCGAAATCGTGTCTGCCAGGCGGAAGACCGCGTCCATGTCGTGCTCCACCAGCAATATCGTGGTCTCGCCGCGCAGGCTTTGCAGCAGCGTCACCATGCGTTCGGATTCATCCGGACCCATGCCGGCCATGGGTTCGTCCAGCAGCAGCAATTGGGGTTTGGTGGCCAACGCTAGGCCTACTTCCAATTGGCGCTGCTCGCCGTGTGACAGGGCGCCTGCCAGGCGATTCCCATGCGCGCCCAGGCCCACACGCTCAGCCACTGCAGCGGCGGCTGCATAACGCGCCTGCTCACTGCGCGCGGCGCGCCAGAAGTACATGCTGCTACCGTCCACTGCCTGCACGGCCAGCGCGATGTTGTCCAGCACGGACAACTTTTTGAAGATGCTGGTGATCTGGTAGGAGCGCACCAGGCCTTTGAGTGCGCGCTGGTGCATGGGCAAACCGGCCATGTCGGCACCTGCAAAAACAATGCGGCCGCTGTCGGACTGCAGCGCGCCAGATATCTGGTGGATCAGCGTGGTCTTGCCGGCACCATTGGGGCCAATCAATGCGTGGATTTCGCCTTTGCGCACGTCCAGGCTAGCGTGGTCGGTGGCGGTCAACCCGCCGAAGCGTTTGACCAGGTCTTGCACCTGCAACATCAGTTCACTCGCAGCCCCGCTCATGCTGATGCTCCTTTGCGCCGCAGCAGGCTGGTCAGGCCATTGGGCGCCAGCAGCACCACACCCAGTAGCACAGCCCCCAGGCCCAGTTGCCAGTGGATGGTGTAGTGGCTTAAAAATTCTTCCAGCAGCAGGAAAACAATGGCACCCAGCACACCGCCATACAGATGGCCCACACCACCCAGAATGACCATGATCATCAGCATGCCAGACTGGCTCCACTGCATCAGCGCCGGGCTGACAAAACTGCCCTGGTTGGCCAACAACGCACCGGCCAGGCCCGCCAGCGCACCGGCCAGCACAAAGGCCACCAGCTTGTAACGGAACACGGGGAAGCCGATGGCCGTCATGCGGACCTCGTTCTCGCGAATGGCCTGCAGCACATGGCCAAAACGAGCGTTCAGCAAACGGGTGATCAGCACGATGGCGGCCACCAGCAGCGCCAAGGTGGCGTAGTAGAAATGGGTGTCGTTGCTTAAGTCAACACCCGCACCCACGCTGGAGCGGCCGGCCAGCGACATGCCATCTTCACCCCCATAGGCCTTCAGCGACACCACCAGGTAGTACAACATCTGCGCAAAGGCCAGCGTGATCATGATGAAGTACACACCCTGCGTGCGCAAGCTGACCCAGCCAATCAGCAGTGCGGCCACGGCGCTGACCAGCATGGCAATGGGCCAAGCCGCCCAGGCCGACACCGTGCCGCCTTGCATCAGTATGGCCACCGTGTAGGCACCCAGGCCCACAAAGGCGGCGTGGCCAAAACTGACCATGCCACCAAAACCCAAAATCAGATTCAGGCTGGTGGCGGCCAGGGCGAAGATCAGGATGCGGGTGGCCAGGCCCACGTAAAACGTGTCACCAGCCAGTGACGCCAATACCGGCAGCGCGGCCAACAAGGCCAGCACAGGCACAGACCAGCGCAGTTGCAGCGAATGGTCCAGCAGGCTGGGCACAGAGGGGTTCTGGGTCTGCATGCGGTCGTAGGGCTTAGCCGTGGGTGGGGAACAGGCCCCGGGGTTTGAAGAACAACACGGCGGCCATCAGCACATAGATCAATATGGAGGCGACCGCCGGGCCGGCATTGGAAGCAGCCTCGGGCCCGACCAGATAACCCAGCGAAGGCGGTATCAGCGTGCGGCCTGCCGTGTCCACAATGCCCACCAGCAAAGCACCCAGCAGAGCGCCGCGTATGGAGCCAATGCCGCCAATGACGATGACAACAAAGGCCAGGATCAAGATGCTTTCACCCATGCCCACCTGCACCGCCAGCAGCGGCCCCAGCATGCCACCGGCAACGGCGCACAGCGCGGCACCCAAGCCAAACACGGCCGTGAACAGTGTCTTGACATTCGTGCCCATGGCCATGGCCATCTCGCGGTTGGCGGCCCCAGCGCGCACCTGCATGCCAACACGGGTGTGGGCAATCAGCAGGTAGAGCAAGCCCGCCACCAGCAGGCCCACCCCAATGATGAACAGGCGGTAGGCGGGATAGTAGAAACCAGCCATCAACTCCACCGGACCGGACAAGGCCGCTGGAGGGTTGAGCGAGAGGGGTTGCGAGCCCCAGATCATGCGTACGCCTTCATTGCACATCAGCAAAATGGCAAACGTGCCCAGTACCTGGGACACATGGTCCCGCTGGTATAGGCGGCGCAACACCGTCATCTCCAGCAGCATGCCAAAGACAGCAGCACCCACAATGCCAAAGCCTAAACCCAGCCAGAATGAACCGGTGGCCTGGGCGATGGACGCGATCAGATACGCGCCCACCATGTACAGCGAACCGTGGGCCAGGTTGATCATGTCCATGATGCCGAACACCAAGGTGAGCCCAGCGGCCAGCAGGAACAGCATCAAGCCGAACTGCAGGCCGTTGAGCATTTGCTCCAGGATCAGGATGGTGTTCATGGCGCGCGGCTACTCCTGTGTTTACGAAGCCATCTTGCAGCTGCCAACGTAGGCGTCGGGCTGGTTCTTGAACACCGTGCCCAGCGTGCGGTTGGTGACCTTGCCCTGGGCGTTTTTGGTGACCACGCGCAGGTAGTAGTCCTGGATGGGGAAGTGGTTGGTGTTGAACTTAAAGGCGCCACGCACCGAGTCAAACTTGGCCGCTTCCAGGGCTTTGCGCACGGCGGCCTTGTCAGAAAGCATGCCTTTGCTGTCGCGCACGGCGGCGTCTATCAGCTTGGCCGCGTCATAACCCTGCGCTGCGTACAGCGATGGGATGCGGCCGTATTCTTTCTCAAACGCAGCCACGAAGGTCTTGTTGGCCGCGTTGTCCAGGTCGTGCGCCCATTGCGAACTGTTGAACATGCCCAGCATGGGTTCACCCACGGCCTTGATGACATCTTCATCGGCCGAGAAGCCGGGGCCAAACAGTGTCATGTCTTTGGACAGGCCCGCACCAACAAACTGCTTGATGAAGTTGATGCCCATGCCGCCGGGCAGGAAGATATAGACCGCATCGGGCTTGGTGGCGCGCAGTTGCGAGATCTCCGCGCCGTAGTCCAACTGGTTGAGCTGGGTGAAGCTCTCGGACGCGATGGCTCCCTTGTAGAAGCGCTTGAAGCCTGTCAGCGCGTCCTTGCCTGCGGGGTAGTTGGGGGCGATCAGCGCCACGTTTTTGAAGCCCTTGTCCGCCACGGTCTTGCCCACGGCTTCGTGCAGGTTGTCGTTCTGCCAGGATGCGCTGAAGAAGTAGGGGTTGCACTGCTCACCCGCATATTGCGAGGGACCGGCATTGGCGCTGATGTAGAAGGTCTTGGACTGGAAGGTGGGTGCGCCCACGGCCAGCATCACGTTGGAGAACACGATGCCGGTCAAAAAGTCGACCTTGTCGCGCTTGATCAGGCGGTCTGCCGTCTGGCGGCCCACGTCGGGGCTGGCCTGGTCATCGGCGATCACCACCTCGGCCGCACGGCCGCCCAGCTTGCCGCCACCGAGCTTGACCGCGAGTTGGAAGCCATCGCGAATGTCCACACCCAGCCCGGCACCCGGGCCAGACAAGGTGCTAAGCAGACCCACCTTGACGGGTTCGGACGTCTGCGCCGTTGCAGACAGCGCGGTCACGGCGGCGGCGGTAGCGACCAGGGTACGCAGGAAGTTCGAGGAGTTGGGTTTACGGTTCACAGTGATTCCTTTGGTGAAACAAATGGACGAGAACAAGGGAAGGGGTTGGTCCGCTCAGGCCAGCTCGCGCAGCTTGAAACGCTGCAGCTTTCCGGTCTGGGTGCGGGGAAGCATACTGACAAAAGTGATGGCCCGCGGGTACTTGTAGGGGGCAATGGTGTTTTTCACGAAGTCCTGCAGCGCCTTGACCATGGCCTCATTGCCTTCATGGCCGGCACGCAGCGTGACAAAGGCTTTGACGATCTGGCCACGCTCGTCATCTGGGCAACCAATCACCGCGCACTCGGCCACGGCCGGGTGCAGCAGCAAGGCGTCTTCGACCTCGGGGCCGGCGATGTTGTAGCCGCTGGAGACAATCATGTCATCGGTGCGGGCCTGGTAGATAAAGTAGCCGTCGGCATCCATCTTGTAGGCGTCGCCGGTCAGGTTCCAGCCGTTGCGCACGTATTTGGTCTGACGCTCGTCGGCCAGGTAGCGGCAACCGGTGGGGCCGCGCACAGCCAGCTTGCCCACCGTGCCCACGGGCACTGCGTTGCCATCATCGTCCTGCACCTGCGCCTGGTAGCCGGGCACGACCTTGCCGGTAGCGCCGGGGTGGGCATGTTCTTCATCCGCCGAGATAAAGATATGCAACAGCTCGGTGGCACCAATGCCGTCTATCAGCTCGATGCCGGTGGCGTCACGCCACAAGGTGCGAGTGGAAACCGGCAGGGCCTCTCCCGCTGACACGCAGTGGCGCAAACTGCCATTGCGCAAGCCTTCACCCTGCGGCGCCAAGGCGCGGTAGGACGTGGGGGCGGTGAACAATACGGTGGCGCCAAAGGCCTGTATGGCTTCCAGCAACTGGGGTGGACCGGCCTTCTCCAGCAACACGGTGGACGCCCCCACCGAAAGGGGGAACAACACCAAACCGCCCAGGCCAAAGGTAAATGCCAGCGGCGGGCTGCCCATAAACACATCGTCGGCCGTGGCGCGCAGCACATGGCGCGGCCAGCAGGCGCAGATGGCCATCACGTCGCGGTGGAAGTGCATGGTGGCCTTGGGGATGCCGGTGGTGCCCGAGGTGAAAGCAATGATGCAGGTGTCGTCCGACGCCGTGTTGGCATTGGCAAACACCGGGCTGTGGCGGGCCATGGCGGCGTCCAGCCCGTCCGCGCTGCCATCGTTGAAGTAGCGAATGCTCTGCAATGTGGGGCATTGCTGGGCCGCGCTCTGCACTTCAGCGGCCAGATGGAAGTCGCACAGCGCATGGCGGATCTGCGCCTTGTCGATGACGGGTTTCAACTCCTTGGCGCGCAACAGCGGCATGGTGGCCACGGCAATAGCGCCCACCTTGATGACGGCAAACCAGCAGGCCACCATCATCGGGTTGTTGGGGGCGTGCAAAAGCACACGGTTGCCGGGCACCACACCCATGTCTTGCACCAGCACGTTGGCGATGCGGTTGGCCTTGTCTTGCAAATCAGCATAGGTCCAACTCAGACCACCGGGGGCCAGAATGCAGATGCGGGCACCGTTGCCTTCTGCGATATGCCGGTCCAGCAGCTCGTACGCGCAATTCAGCTGGGGCGGGAACTGCAGCTCCGGCAGGTCAAAGATGAACTGCGGCTGTTGTTCAACGGGCGGCAGGTTGTCGCGGGCGAAGGTGTCGATGTGGGCACTGGGCATGGTGAATCTCTTACTGCGTTCTTGCGGGACAGAAACCTTCGGAATTAAGACGATTTTTCCTTGAGCAAGTCTTTGGCAATGATCAACTGCTGGACCTCCGTAGCACCTTCGTAAATGCGCAATGAGCGTATCTCTCGGTACAGGCGCTCGACAATATGGCCGCTGACCACACCCATGCCGCCCCAGATCTGCACGGCGGCGTCAATGACCTGTTGTGCACCTTCTGTGGCCACCATCTTGGCCATGGCCGCCTCGCGTGTCACATTGCGACCCTGGTCCCGCTGCCACGCGGCGCGGTAGACCAGCAGAGCACTGCTGTCTACCGTGGTGGCCATCTGAGCCAGCTTGGCCTGGGTCAGCTGAAAGTCCGCCAACGTCTGGTTGAACATCTTGCGTGTGGTTGCGCGGGTAAGGGCTTCGTCCAAAGCGCGGCGGGCAAAACCCAGGGAGGCGGCTGCCACCGATGTGCGGAACACGTCCAACGTGCGCATGGCGACCTTGAAGCCCTCCCCCGCCGCGCCCACCCGCTGGGTCAACGGCACCTTGCATTCGGTGAAACGCAATGTGGCCAAGGGGTGGGGAGCGATCACGTCTATACGTTCGGCGATTTCAAATCCTGGCGTGTCGGCATCCACAATAAAGGCGCTGATGCCACGGGCACCAGCAGCCTCACCACTGCGGGCAAACACGACATAAAAGTCGGCAATGCCGCCGTTGGAAATCCAGGTCTTGCTGCCGTTCAGCACGGCATGGTCCCCTTCGATGCGGGCGCTGCATTGCATGGCGGCCACGTCGGAACCGGCATCGGGTTCACTCAGCGCAAATGCGGCAATGGATTCACCGCGTGCAACCTTGGTCAGGTAACGTTGTTTCTGCTCCGGTGTGCCGGCCAGACTGATGGCGCCAGAGCCCAGGCCCTGCATCGCAAACGCAAAGTCGGCCAGGCCGGAATGGCGGGCCAGCGTCTCGCGGATCAGGCAGATCGAGCGGGTGTCGATAGCATCGGCCACGCCACCGTAGGCTGTTCCGCCCACAGCATACTTCAGCCAACCGGCAGCGCCCAGCGTGCGCACCAAGGCCTTGCATTCGGCATCCACATCGTGGCCATGCGCTTGTGAAATGTGCTCGGTGGCCCAGACGTCCAGCGTGCGGGCCAGGTCGCCGTGTTGAGGCGCGAAGAAGGGCCAGTCCAGGTATGCGGTGTCGCTCATATCGTGTTTCTCTTAGTTGCCTTGGAAGACAGGCTTTTGCTTGACAACAAAAGCTGCGTACGCACGGTGGTAGTCCTGCGTCAGCATACAAATGGCCTGGGCCTGGGCCTCAGCTTCAATCGCCTGGTCTATGGACATGGACCATTCCTGGTGCAGCATGGTCTTGGTCATGCCATTGGCAAAGGTGGGGCCGGCAACCAGATCATTGGCCAAGGCATGCGCTGCAGCAGCCAGCTCTTCGGGCGCGCACAGGCGGTTGAAGAAACCACTGCGCTCGGCCTCGGCACCGCCAATGGAGCGGCCGGTGTACAACCATTCGCTGGCGCGACCCTGGCCGATGATGCGTGGCAACATGGCGCAGGCACCCATGTCGCAGCCGGCCAGGCCCACGCGGTTGAACAGAAAGGCTGTCTTGCTGCGTTCGGTGCCCAGGCGCATGTCGGATGCCATGGAGATGATGGCGCCGGCGCCAGCACACACACCGTCCACCGCGGCGATGATAGGCTGCGGGCAGGCGCGCATGGCCTTGACCAGATCACCGGTCATGCGGGTGAACATCAGCAGCTCGGGCGCCTTCAGCTGGATCAACGGGCCAATGATTTCATGTACATCGCCACCTGAGCAAAAGTTATTGCCCGCGCCGGTGACAACCACGGCATGCACATCGGTGGCGTATTTCAACTGGCCAAACAAATCGCGCAACTCCACGTAGGAATCAAAGGTCAGCGGGTTCTTGCGGTCCGGGCGGTTCAGCGTGATGGTGGCTACTCCGGCTTCGAGCGTCCACAAGAAGTGCAGCGGCTGGTAGCCCGCCAGGGGTTTGTGGTTGCCGGCTTGGAGTGCGGGGTCCAGCACTGAGGTGTTGGCGTCTGATGTCATTTGTTGTTCTCCTTGATGGGGGTATCTTGTTGGCGCACCAGCTGCACACGCAGGGTGCCGAGCTGGTTGTAGAGCTGCTGCACGGTGTTGGCAGGCAAGCCGGCGAACAACTCCAGAATCCACTGCTCGTGTTCCTGGGCCATGGCCTCAAAGGTGTCGCGGCCCTTGGCGGTCAAACACACGATCCAGGCGCGGCGGTCTTGTGGGTTGTTGATGCGCGAGACTAGGCCTTCGCGCTCCAGCTCATCGGTCACGCCAGTCACATTACCGCCGGTCACCATCAAGAAGCGCGACAGCTCGCTCATCTTCAGACCCTCGGGCTGGCGGTAGAGCTGGGCCATGTAGTCGAAGCGTGGCAATGAGATGTCGAAGCGTGTGCGAAGGCGCTTGCGGATTTCGTCTTCGATTTGTGTGGTGCAAGCCAGCATGCGCAGCCAGAGTTTGAGCGCGGCATGGTCACCACCGCTGGAGCGGGCTTCGTGGCCCAATTCGTCGGCGTCGTTCAGTAATGTGCGGCTGTGATCAGTTTTGCTCATTGCATGACTTCCCCGCCGCAGACAGCAATGGATTGGCCGGTGATGGCGCTGGCCGCGGGGCCGCACAACCAGGCCACGGTGTCGGCTACTTCATCGGCCTGCACCAGTCGGCCTTGGGGGTTGCCGGCCGTGAATTCCGCGCGGGCTTGCTCTTCGGTACGGCCCGTCTTGGCCATGACGTTGGCAATGCTGTCGCGCACGATGTCGGTCTCGGTATAACCGGGGCAGACTGCGTTGACGGTCAGGCCTTTCTTGGCGAATTCCAAAGCCAGTGCACGCGTCAAACCCACCACGCCATGTTTGGCGGCACAGTAGGCGGCCACATAGGCGTAACCGGTCAGGCCAGCTGTGCTGGCGATGTTGACAACCCTGCCCCACTGGGCGGCCAGCATGTCCGGCGCGGCGGCTTGTGTGCACAACATGGTGCCGGTCAAGTTGACGGCCAGCATCTGGCTCCACAGCGTGGCATCGGTTTTGAGGAATGGTGCGCTGCTGGCCTGGCCCGCGTTGTTGATGAGGATGGTGATGGGGCCAAACCGCTGGCGGGCACTGGCAAATGCGGCCTGTACCTGATCGGCATCCGACACATCGGCGGTGACCGCATGCATACGCTCGGGTTGCTCGGCGGCAAGAGCCTGCACCGTCTCCAACTTACGGCCCAGCACGGTGACGTTTGCGCCGTGCGCGACCAGCAGGCGGGTTACGGCCGCGCCTATGCCCTGACCGCCACCGGTGACCACGGCGTGGCGGCTCTGCAAAGTGTTGGCAGCAACGTGCATGGTCTTCACGCCTCGGCCGCACGTGCAGGGGACTGGGCGGCCGCTGCGGCTTGCGCCTTTTCGCGCTGGAAGTTGGCTTCCATCTGGGCCTTTCCCGAAACGTATTGCTTGGGCCACGCGAGTGCGGTGTAGCCTATCTTTGCGGCCTCGGTCAACGTCCAAGCGGGGTTTGCCAGATGCGGACGCGCCACGGCGCACAGGTCGGCTCGGCCGGCGGAGATAATGCTGTTCACGTGGTCCGCCTCGCTGATGGCACCCACCGCGATGGTGGCAATGCCGGCCTCCTGGCGGATGCGGTCGGCAAAGGGCGTCTGGAACATGCGTCCATAAACCGGCTTCTCTTTTTTGCTGACCTGGCCGGATGAACAGTCGATCAGGTCGGCACCCGCAGCCTTGAAGGCCTTGGCAATTTCCACCGCGTCATCGGGCGTGATTCCACCCTCCACCCAGTCGTGCGCCGAGATACGCACCGACATGGGCCTGTCCGCGGGCCAGGCGGCGCGGACGGCGGTGAATACCTCCAGCGGATACCGCAGCCGGTTTTCCAGGCTGCCACCGTAAGCGTCATCACGCTGGTTGGTCAGTGGGGAGATAAAACTGGACAACAGATAACCGTGGGCGCAGTGCAGCTCCAGCCAATCCACACCAATCTCAGCGGCGGCCTGTGTACTGGCAACAAACTGGGCCGTCACTTCGTCCATGTCAGCGCGGGTCATGGCGCGTGCGGTCTGGCTCACGCATTCCAGATACTGCTGCTCGGAGGCCGACACAATGGGCCAATTGCCAGCGGGCAACGGTTGGTCTATACCCTCCCACGCCACGCGAGTAGACGCCTTGGCGCCCGCGTGGCCCAACTGCATCGCAAACTTGCAATCGCTATTCGCATGCACCCAGTCGACGATACGTTTCCACGCGGTGGTGTGCTCGGGCGCATACAGGCCAGGGCAACCGGGCGTGATGCGGCCTTCGGCACTGACACAGGTCATCTCGGCAAACACCATGCCTGCGCCACCCATGGCGCGGGCGCCCAGGTGCACCAGGTGGTAGTCACCAGCGACGCCATCGACCGCAGAGTATTGGGCCATGGGGGACACCACGACACGATTCTTCAGCGTGAGACCGCGCACGGTGTAAGGTGTGAACATGGGCGGTGGTGCAGTCTGGCCAGGCGCCAGTTGCATACCGGCGCGTTGGGCAAACCAGGCCTCAAAGTCGCCCAGCCATTTGGCATCGCGCAAGCGCAGGTTCTCGTGGCTGATGCGCTGGCTGCGGGTCAGCATGGAGTACATGAATTGCGGACCTTCCAGCTGGTCGCAGTAACGCTCGCCACAGGCCTCAAACCACTCCATCGCATTCCACGCGGCGTTTTGCAGGCGCAACACGTCCACATGGCGCAGCGCCTGGTAACGCGCCAGCACGGCGGGTATGTGTTCGGCCGTGTCACCCTGGTCGCGGAACTGGCGGGCCAGCTCAATCGCGTCTTCAATCGCCAGCTTGGTGCCCGAGCCAATGGCGAAGTGCGCCGTGTGCACCGCATCGCCCATCAGCACCACATGACTGCGGCCGTTGAAGAACGACCACTGCTCACACTTGACGCGCTGAAAGTTCAACCACGCCGAGCCGCGCAGATGGCGCGCGTTTGTCATCAGCTTGGCGCCCTGCAGGTTCTTCGCAAAAACCTTCTCGCAAAAGGCGATGGATTCTTCTTGGTCCGCCAGGTCCAGGCGGTGGGCCTGCCATACGTGCTCCGGGCACTCCACGATAAAAGTGGTGGTGTTTTCGTCAAACTTGTAGATATGGGCCTGGAACCAGCCGTGCTCGGTCTTCTCGAACAGAAAGGTAAAGGCGTCGTACAGTTTCTGGGTGCCCAGCCAGATGAATCGGTTGGGCCGCACCACGATATCGGGCTTGAAGATGTCTTCGTGCTGGTTGCGAATGCGGGAGTTGATGCCGTCGCTGGCAATGATCAGGTCGGCATCGGGGTACTGCGAGTCGGACTCGGCATCGACCTCAAACTCCAGTTTGACGCCCAGCGCCTCACAACGGCGTTGCAGGATGTTGAGCAACTTTTTGCGACCAATACCGACAAAGCCGTGGCCGCCAGAGCGTATAACTTCGCCCTTGATACCCAGTTCGATATCGTCCCAATGGTTAAAGGCCTGTTCGATCTCGGCCGCGCTGGCCGGGTCCCAGATACGCATGTTGTCCATGGTCGCATCGGAGAACACCACACCCCAGCCGAAGGTGTCATAAGGCTTGTTGCGCTCCACCACCGTGATGTCATGTGACGGGTTGGCCTGCTTCATCAGCAGTGCGAAATACAGCCCAGCGGGGCCGCCGCCTATGCACACGATATTCATTGCAACTCCAGGAAGCCTTGCGACTCGGGGTGGGATTTGCAATTAGTTTAGGCTTAAACCTTTAGATGTCAAGCAATCGAGGGAAAACCACTAGCACGCCTTCTGCCTTCTTTATGTTACCCAGCGTTGGCACTACTCATACAACGGCTTGCCCGTACCGTCGCGCACCACCTGCCACTGGGCCGTGACTGCTTTGGCGGTGCTATCGGCCAGCGGCACGTAGTTCGCCTCCGTGGCCGACTTGCCGCCTTCCTTGAAAGCCCAATTGAAGAACTTGATGATTTCACGGGCCTGTTCCGGTTTGTCCTGCACCTTGCGGATCAACGCGAACGTAGCCCCGGTGATGGGCCAGGCACCCTGGCTGCGCTCTTCAGTCAGGATGTCTGAAAAGCCTGAGTTTTCCCAGTTGCTGCTGACAGCTGCAGCCAGGCTTTGGGGGTTGGGGGCCACAAACACACCACTCTGGTTTTTGAGCTGTGTGTAGTTCAGTGCGTTGTTCAGGGCAAAGCCATAGTCCACAAAACCAATCGCACCCGGCAACCGCTGTACAAACTTGCTGACGCCATCGTCTCCCTTGCCACCCAGCCCCACCGTCCACGGCACGGTGACACCGCGGCCCAGGCGAGTCTTCCACTCAGGGCTGACTTTGGACAGGTAGTCGGTGAAGAGCAAGGTGGAGCCGGAACTGTCGGAACGCCGTACCACTGCAATGGCCAGATTGGGCAATGAAACACCCGGGTTGACCTGGGTGATGGCACTGTCATCCCAGACCACAATCTTCCCCAAGTAGATGTCCGCTAGAACAGGGCCGGTGAGTTTGACATCACCCGGCTTGGTGTTGGGCAGGTTAACGATGGGCACCACGCCGCCCAGCATGGTGGGGAACTGCAGCAGACCATTTTTTTCGAGAACGGCACTCGACAAGGGGCTGTCCGAGGTACCAAAGTCAACGGACTTGGCCGTGATCTGCGCCACGCCGCTGCCGGAACCTATGGACTGGTACACCACCTTGGTACCGGACGATTGTTTGTAGGCCTTGGCCCACTTGGCATACACCGGCGCGGGAAGCGAGGCACCGGCACCCAGTACCTCAGCAGACCACGCACCAGGAACGGCGAGCACCACCACCGCGAAGGCGGTACACAGTGAGAGCGGAAATTTCAATCCCATACATCCCCCAGATAAGAAACTACTGCACGCTGCCTGTGGCCGCTGTTGTGCTGGAAAGCCGCTGTGTACGCTCCCAGGCATGGGCCTTGTCAACAAATTGCTCGAACACACGGCCCCGCTCCAGCAGAAGTGTCTTGGCCTCTGCGGTTAACGACTCCTCCACGCCATAGTCATCCACGGGCATCCGGTCGGTCTGCACCTGTTTCAGCAAACGTTTGATCTCTGCCGCCGCATGGGCTGGAGACTGCAACAACACCAGTTTGGTCGAGCGCTGGGGGTTGTTGGGCACATGGCATTGCAGACACTGGCTCTCTCGCAGTGACAACGCCAACACACGGTAAGACGCATCCAGATCGCGCTTATAGGGATTGGATTCACTGAATAGTCCATCAAACAGCGTGACCGCAGGCTGCGTTTTACCTTGCGCGTCGGTCCACATCCATTTGCCTTCGAATGCCGGCGTGGCTACAGGCTGTACCGCCACCAAGGGCGCCCCCTCCCCCAGCTGCGTGAACTGAACGACGCGGGCCTTAAGGGATTTGGCATCAAACCAAAACAACATGGCTTTCGCGTTTTCATAGGTATTCCACTTGTTGGCCTCATGCCAGAAGGGATAGGGAAACTGCCCTGGCTGCAGCCTGTTACGGAACCCAACACCCAACCGTGCCACATACATGGCATTGGGCACCGAGTAGCTGACCGAGTAGCTGCCATCAAACATGAACAAGGGCATATACATACCCGTGAGTACTTCCGGCGCAAACTGGGTCAGGTGGGTTTCCTTCAACAAAGCGCCTTGCTCGCGCTGGCGCCCCCACAGGGTGATGGGGCCTAGCATGGCCTGTACCTGCGGGCTGACAAAGAGACCCTTGCGGCAGGTATCGAAGGCATCTTGGCTGTAGGCCTCTGCAACGGGGCACATTTGCGCCAGGCGGGCGGCCATCAAGCCTACGTCACGCGTGATGGCGGCCTCTACCGCCCGGTCCTGCGCAACTGCCAACGAAGAGTGGGCCAGCAGGACCAAGGGGCAGGCGGCAACAGGCAATAACTTAATGAAGCCGGGCTTTGCGGTTTTCATAGAAACTCCTTCATGCAACGGGGTCCAAAAGTTATGCAACGGTCATGATCCATTGCGGTACTGGTCATAGACCTGATCAAAAATTCCGCCGTCCTGAAAATGGACACGGTCTATGGTTTGCCAGTCTTTGTAGAGGTCGCCCACCTTGAACAGCTTGAGCGGGGTGAACTGCTTCTCGAACTGGCTGGCCACAGCCGGGTCGGACGGCCGATAGAAGTGGCTGGCGGCAATGGACTGCCCCTCCGCGCTGTACAGGTATTGCAGATAGGCCTCTGCCACCTTTCGCGATCCGCGCTGGTCCACCACCTTGTCGATGACGGCAACCGGTGGCTCGGCAATCACCGAAATGGAGGGGACCACAATCTGGAACAGATCAGGGAACTGAGCCACGATCTGGAAGGCCTCGTTCTCCCAGGACACCATCACATCCCCCTGCTTGCGACCCACGAAGGTATTGGAAGCGCCGCGCGCGGTGTACTCCAGAACCTTGTTGTTGTTGTACAGCCGCTTCAGGTAGTCGCGCGCGCTGGCCTCACTGCCGCCCGGCTTCTTGAGCGCATAACCCCAGGCGGCCAGATGGCTCCAACGCGCCCCGCCCGACGACTTGGGGTTGGACATGACCACACGGACACCCCAGCGCACCAGATCAGGCCAGTCCTTGATGGCCTTGGGGTTGCCCTTGTGCACCAGGAACACGATGGTGGAGTAATAGGGCGTAGAGCTTTGTGGCAGGCGCTGTTTCCAGTTCTCGGGCACCAGGCGGTTGCTGGCAATCTCGTCCACATCCAGCGGCACGGACAAAGTCACTACATCCGCAGCGAATCCACTGTTGATGAGACTGGCCTGTGTGCTGGAGTTGGCGTGGGACTGGTTGATCTGCACCCCCTCGCCTGTTTTGGCCTTCCAATACCGCGCAAACGCCGGGTTGTAGGCGGCAAACATTTCCTTGGTTGCGGTGTAGGAGGCATTGGTCAAAACCGTGTCTGCCCAAGCGGGCGTCAGTCCGTGGACCAGGGCCGCTGCTATGGCAGCGCGCATAACGATCAAGGCATTCATAAAAGGGGCTCTCCCATCACTGCAGACTGACGACCAGCGAAGCCGGATGCTTACGCCACCGGAACGGAATCACATAGGCCTTGGAATTGCGCTGCATGTGGATGGCCTGGGCGGCACCCCGCACAATGACCGGGACCGAGATCATGAATTCATGGCCAAAGTGCAAACGGGCATTGCCGGCAATGGTGTTGGCAATCTCACCCGCCAGGTCACACAGGTTGTGGTCCGACACATCGGTCTCCCCCACATGCAGCAGCAAGGCGCGCAGCAGGTCCGGCCCAGCCGTGATGTAGACACAGCCCTGGCGCACACCCGATATGCCAATGACACCCGTGAAGTCGAGCATGGGCAGGTCGGTCACGTCGCCCAGGTAAGGGCTGCCGGTGTCCGGCCCTTTACCGGTCTCGCTCTCGAAGTACTTCTGAACGATTCCCACAAAGATGCGTAGCTGGTCTTCGTCCATGTCAAGCCCCTGATAAGAGTTCGTCCATCGCTTCGGTCAAATCGTCATCCGAAAAGGGTTTGCACAGGAAACCCTGTGCGCCTTCTTTCAGCGCCTGGATGGCGGTGGCTTTGTCGGCCAATGCGGACACCACCAATATCTTGATATCCGGTTTGATCTTCTTGAGCTTGCGGATGCACTCCAGACCGTCCATGCGCGGCATGGTCAGGTCCATGGTGACGATGTCGGGCTTCTCCGGCAGGAAACGCTCCACAGCTTCCTCTCCATTGGCGGCGGTGGCCACCACACGCATGTTGTGCCGCGTCAGGGCGCGCGAGATCTTGCCGCGGATGACGTTGGAGTCGTCGATGATCATGAGTTTGAGTTCCATCAGCTATGTGCCTCCGCCTGCAATGCCAGTGTTGCCAGATTGGATGAGGCAAACAGGTGCGACGGAATCTGCACCCGGAAGTGGCAGTACTTTCCGGGCGCGGTCCCGATATGGATGCGCCCCCGCACCCGCGCCACCAGGTCTCTGACCACATCCAGCCCCACACCACGCCCCGCGTCCTCATCGACCGATTCGTGCGTCGAGAACCCCGGTTTAAAAATGAGTTCGGTCAACTGGCGCACGTCTGCCACCTTGGCCTTCTCGGCGTTCAAGGCGCCAATGCGTACCGCGGCCTCGCGCAGCTTCTCGACATTGATGCCCGCGCCGTCATCGCGGAAGCTCAGCTCCAGCGCACCGTCACCGGCTTCCGACAAATACACGGCAATAGCACCCTGCTCCTGCTTGCCCTGGTGTGCCCGCTCTTGGGGGGTTTCCAGACCGTGGGTGACCGCATTGCGGATGAACTGCGTGACGATGGTGTCTATGGTCTCGCGCATGGCTTTGGTGATCTTTTCCAGGTCTACGCCCTGATAGGTCAGATCCACCTTCTTGCCTTTGCGGCTGGCAATTTGCTGTGTGAGGTTGCGCCAATGGGCCACAAAGGGCGAGTTTTGCCGCACCGGGTCGTGCGCCGGCTTGGGTGGCTCCACATTCACCACACCCCGCACTTGGGCAATCCGCGCCATCGCCTCCTGGATGGCATGCAGCTCGGTATAGATGGAGCGCACCCGCACAATCACCGGCAACAGGTCTTCGTTCTGCAGTTGTGGTTTGTTGCGCAGGCCCTGCAACAGGTCTTCAAAGCTGTGCAGCGATGTTGCAATGGCCTGCAGGTTGAGGGCCGCGGCGTCGCCCTTGATGCGGTGCGCAATACGGAAGAAGTGGTCAATATCCGCCGTGGCGACGCCGGACGTCGATCCCCCCTTGAGTGCCTCATTGATGCGGTTGAGGCCGGCCACCGACCCTTCCAGAAAGTCCCGCATCTGGCCGGGATCGGCCTGCAGGATGTAGACCATCATGGCCATCTGGTCCTGCACTTGGCGTTCGCTGTTGATCAGCTCACGCTCCAGCTTGACGCGGCGTGTAATGTCGGATGCCGTAACCAGCAGGTGAGTGATCTTGCCCTTGTCCACCACACGGTTGAAACGGAAGTTCAGGTAGCGGGTCTCCACCGTTCCGTTCTCGCGGGTGGTGTTGATCTCCAGCGCATCCAGCGGGTTCAGGCTGGCAACCAGTTTTTCCTTCACATCAAAGCGCAGCAGCAGTTCGATGTACTCCTTGGTGGTGTCCAGCGTCTTTTGCGACACCATGGGTTTGAGCAATGCCAGGAAATCGCCACCGGGCTTGACCGTGGTGCCCATCACTTGGCTCAGCGCATTGGAGGTCTGGCTGCCGATCTGGAAGTTGTTGTCCAGCAGGAAGAGGCCTTCCTGCATGGTGCGCAGAATGTTCTCGGTCTACACCTGCATACGCTCCACTTCGCTATCACTGGCACGTAGGCGGCCCAAGAAAACGTACACGATGAGCGCAAAGTTCAGAAAAGCCAGCGCAATCCCGCCGGTCTGAATCTGGCGCAAGGTGGCAGCCTTGCCCGCCGACAAGGCTTCCATACGCGAGGTCAGCAGGTTCGAGGTCTCCAGCAAGTTCAGGTTGTCGGGCACCAGCACCTGCAGCAGGGCGCCAAAATCATCGGAAGTGGGGTTTTCTTTCTTGCGCAACGCCTGCACTTGCTGGTTGATGGGCGCCCACAACTCATCCAGCAGTTTGAAGAACGCTGCCGCTTGCACGTCGTCTTGTGGGGTCAACGCTACCCGCGCTCCGCTCTCCAGTTGCATGCCGCCTTCGCGAAAAGCAGTCAGCGCGGCGTTCAATGCATCTACCGTGGAGTAGAGATCTTTCAGTTCCGAAAAGCTGGTGGCGCCATTGCTGTCGATCACACCCTGGGTGTTGCCCTGTTCCAGCAACAGCACGGTCTTCACCAACTGCTGCACCTGGGTGCGCTGCTGACCGGCCAGATTGAGCGACACCGCGTCGGTGGCAATCTGGCGCGAGATCACAAACGTCAGCACCATCACCGCACCAAAGATCACCAGAAACAATCCGGTGAGCAGAATGACCAATCGGTACTTGCCAAGGTTCAGCATAAGGCCAACTCTCTGGCAGCCGTAGGGGCACCGTGGGTCTCGCAGCCAATCGAGCAAGCAAATACGGGGTTTCCATCCACGATCATCGGGGGCGCCAGGCGGTGGGCCCGAAAACCCGCAATACGCAGCAGGCGCTCCACGCCCAGGGGAGAAACCGTAATAAAACGTTTGGCACCGTGGCGTGCGGCACACTCCAGAGAGGCCTGCAACAGCCCAACCGCAATGGGTGACGAAAACTGCGCCAGGGCCGAGCTACCCTGCACGCTAAAGTCCACCGCCGCAAACCGCGACAACTCCCAAACGTCGGGTGAATGGGGTGGCGCCATGCCATGCAGCAACTGGGGGAAAACCTCGTCCAACAGATAGGGGCGTGTGGTGGGCAGCAGGCGTGCAGTGCCTACCACCTCGTGGTGTGCGTTATGGGCCACAACATACACCGTGTCATCCCGGTCAAACTGGTCGTATTCCAATGCGTTTTCGCACCGTAGCTGCCAGCCCAGTTTTTCTACAAAGACTCTGTGGCGGTAGCGTGCAACGCCGGCCATGATCTCTACCGAAAGATCTGCGGGTGTTCCGGTCACGATGTTCACGTCATCTCCTTTTTCACAAGAGGAGATTCATTGAAGCGCGGCTATCTTTACGGGGTAACTACCAGATTTGGTAGGTTCTCAAAAAATAAGTAATCAAGCGTAACGGGCGGCCACCACATCGGGCAAGATTTCGCGCCACGCCAGGGCGTCGACGATGGTGCCCAGGATTTCCAGGTTGCCGTGCCAGGAGGTGTCGGCGCCGGTGTCTTGCGTCAACATAAGGTTGCTGCGTGGCAAGCCCACGCGCACCCAGCGCACACCGGATGCCAGGGTTTGCAGGCGCCAGTCCCAACCGATGGAAATCGTGGGGTCGCGGGTACTGATCCACTCGGTATAACCCGAAAGCGACGTCTGTGTACCGCAGCTTGCAGCCTGGCCATTGGCATCCAGGTCCACGCCCGAAACCAGGTGCTCCAACGGCGTTGACAACAACTGGTCAACGGTCAGGCGTATCAGTCCATCGGGCGACAGGTGCATGGGACAAGTGCCCTTAGTTCAGCAGCCCGAGCATGGCAGCGCGCACCACTGCGGCGGTGCGGTTCGCCGTGCGCAGTTTGATGACAGAGTTTTTGATGTGGAAGTTCACGGTGTTTTCCGAGATGGACAGCAGGTCCGCAATCTCGCTGGACGATTTGCCATCTGCCGTCCACTTGAGAACTTCAATCTCCCGGCCGGTCAGATCGGGCTGCGCCTCCTTGACCAGCTCAGACACAAACAGACGGGACAGGGCAAGGTGTGAAATATTGACCAGCCAACGCATCTTCACCTCCTGGGTGGCCAACTCCGCCCCCGACAAGGCATCGCTTGAGCGTGCCAGCGACAACATGCCACCCACACCCACCGCATCCAGGCTGGACTGGGCCCATCCGAAGCGCAGGCCAAAAGACTGGCTCTCGTCCCACAAATCAGGGGTTGCGGCAAACACCGCGTGGGACCAGACCAGTGGAGATTGCGAATGGCGCCCATGTGCAACCGTGGGGTCCACTGCCAGGTAGCCTTGGCTTGCATAACGCGTCTGCCAAGCCAACGGGTAGTTGCTCAGCATCATGGTGCGGGGGTTGGAAATCGGGGTCGGCAAGCGCAGACCGTAGGCACAGTACTCGAAGCCCAAAGCCTGCGAGGCGTGCGTGATTTTTTCAAAAACCTGGTCCACGGTACAGGCCGTGTCAGCCATGCCCAGCAAGTCACCCTGCCACGTGTTCATAGGTTCTCCTTCGGTTTACCGATGGGGCAGGTTAATCCTTTTATCGCCAATAGTTCGTAACAAATGGATACAGCAACTGCCAGACCTTGTATGTAGGCACTGAGGCTTGAGGTGTACCTGCAGCAGTGTAAAAATGCAGAACATGACTGACGCACAAGAACTTGCATCCCTATTGACCCGGCGACGCCAGACCGGCGCAGACCGTGCCGCTGTAGACGCGGAAATCTTCGCCCGCTTTGGGCGGGTGCAGGCGGTGATGTTCACCGACCTGGTGGGGTTTTCACGCGTGGTGGAGGCATTTGGCATCGTGCATTTTTTGCAGCTGATCCAGGAGTCCGAGACGCTGTTCATGCCACTGATCGCTCAACAGGACGGTGTGTGTATCAAACACGAGGGGGATTCACTGCTGGTGGTTTTCGACGCCCCGCACCAGGCGCTGGCCACTGCAAGGGCCATGGTGGCGGCCACCGCGGCCGTCAACCCCGGGCGGGCACCCGAGGACCGTATAGAAGTCTGCATAGGCCTGGGTTATGGCACCGTGCTGCGTGTAGGCGCCAACGAGGTGTGGGGAGCCGAGGTCAACGCGGCCTCCAAGCTGGGGGAAGATATGGCCAAGGGCGGGCAAATATTGGCGACAGACACCTTGCGCCTAGAGCTGGCCAGTGAACCGTTTGTGGAGTGTGGGGTGCTGTTTGGCACCCGCACTGTTTACCGCTTTGAGGCCCCGTGACGGCGCCATGCCCGGCGCAACGCGCGTGCCACAAAAACATGCAGTACCAACCACAACCACGGGTCCAACACGGCATCCCACACATTGCCGGAGGGTAGGCGCCAGACCACAAACACCAGCACGGCAACCGGTAGCACCCACATCCGGGAACGACCCATGGGAGGTTTTCCGGCGCCGACTACCCATGGCACCAGCCCCGCCAACAGAACCAGCCCTAAGGCAGCCGGGCTGAAGCCCCAGGCATATAGCTGCACCGGTAGCAAGGCCAAACTGTCCAGCAACAGCGCCCAACCCAGCAACACGCCCGCTACCGCGAGCGCCAAGGCTACGGGGTTGGTGGGCTCGTTGATGCTGGCCCCCGTTCGGGTGGAGAAAAACCGGCTGCGCAGCAAGGCATCACACAACAGCACCACAGCAATGCTGGGGGCTTGAAACGCCAGCCCCAACCAGTAGGCGGGTGAATAGGGGCCAGGCAGCCAGGCCCACAGCCCCAGGGCAAGTGCCACGCCCCATTGCAATCCATCCAGCTTGCCCGGCCTGCCGACCCGCCACCGGCCTACCAAGTTGGCCCCCAGACAGGCTAGCACCACACTCCAGCCCAGGTGCAACCAGATCTGCAGGGCCATGGCTGACGGCAGAGCGGGGGTGTTGGTCGCCAGCACGTGTGCCAGCCAGTCATTCATAGGCCCACTCATGGCTTGCCCCCCGCCGGTGCAGCAACCGACGCCATACGTTGCCAGGCAATACGCTTGCGGTCCACGGTGTAGCTGATCCACAAACTGCCCTCAGCCCACAGCAGTGCGGGGTAGGAAAACTCGTCGTCAAACCCGCCCTGCTCCAGGGTCTTGACCAAGGTCCAATTGCGGCCATCGCGGGAGGCGCTCAGGTCCAGCGTTCCGCGGGATGCAATGGACGAGTTGTGGGCCAGCAGCATCTCGCCGGGTGCTGCAGCTATGCCGGACACGGCTGCGTCTGGGTTGTCCAACGCCAGGTCCGGCAGTTCCGTCCAGTGCTGGCCACCATCCATCGTGTGTGCCACGCCAACCTTGCCATCGGGGCGACCATCACGCATAAAGGCCAGCCACTGCTGGGGCGTCTGTGCAACCACACTGGGCTGCAGCATATAGGGCCGCCGCGACATACGCACCATGCCCCGGTAGCCCCCTTCGTGGTCAAAACGCAAAGCCATGGGGTATTTGATGCCCAGCTCAAAATGCACGGGCAACACCATGCCCCCGTCTTGCAAGCCCAGCGGCGCGTTGCGAACCAAAAAACTGGTGTTCCACAACCACGACAGCGGCAGCACACGCACGGGCTCAAACGCCAGTTCGGCCAAACTGGTACCCACACTGCTCTGGCGCAGGTGCAGGATGCGTGACGCGGCCCAGCCCCCCCAACCCGTCGCCACCACAAACAGGTTGACCCGGCCCTTGCCATCCATCCAGGCCACCGGGTTGCCCAGGCGGCGCAGGCCGTGGCCCAACTGTTCACCGGCCACAAAACGGTTCACGACAAACCGTGCCGGGGTCCACTGCCCGGTGGCCCGCAGGTATTGCGATGCGGCGATCTGCACATTGGGCCCACTCTCACGGTCACCCGAAAACCAGAAGATGGTGAGCGCCGCCGCGTGGCCCGCGGGCATGGGCAACAAACTGCTGGCATGGGCGGCAGCCATGCCGGCTGGCATGGGAATCTCACCTTTGGCAACCACTTGCAGTTGCGCACTGTCAGCAGGTGCGGTGGACTGGGGGGGCGCTGCAAGCGCCATAGACGGCGGGCGGGGGCGTTGCCACAGGTCCGCCACCAGCACCACACCCACGGCCACCACGGCCCACAACAGGCGCCAGTAGGCAGATTGGACTAAGGTCAATACAAACAATTCGTGGCGCTCAGGGTGGTTGGAACCCCGGTATCTTAGTGGCAGGTGGTGAGTGGCAGGTGCTGGCCAAAGCCCCGCCCCTCATGCGCGAATCACCTTGCGGTGAAAATCATGGGCATGACTACACCCACCATCCTCAGCATGCAGCCTCTGGGCTTTCCGTGGCAGACCCTGGACCCATTTCTTTTTTGTGTGCACCACAACGACGCCTACCCGCAGGGCAATGCCGCCATGGGACCGGCGGCATCGTTGGCCGGGCGCAATATCGGCCAGGATTTTGCGGGCAAAGATGGCTGGAGCATGTACCACGGCGACACCATACCCGGCTTTCCGTCCCACCCGCACCGCGGGTTTGAAACGGTCACCATCACCCGCCAAGGTTTGATTGACCACAGCGACTCGTTAGGCGCTACCGCACGGTTTGGTGTCGGAGATGTGCAGTGGCTCACGGCCGGCAAGGGCATCGTGCACTGCGAAATGTTTCCGCTGGTGCACACCGACCAACCCAACCCGGCGGAGCTGTTTCAGATCTGGCTGAATCTGCCCGCTCGCAGCAAGATGGTGCAACCCCACTTCACGATGTTCTGGCACGAAGACATTGCCCATGTCAACGCCGTGGATACCAACGGCAAGGCCACCGATGTAGCCTGCGTAGCCGGCAGCCTGGGCAATGCCCGGGGCCTGCCACCACCGCCGGATTCATGGGCATCCCAGCCCGACGCCGACCTCGCCATCTGGACCATCAAGATGCAGCCTGGCGCCCGCTGGACGCTGCCCGCCGCCACGGGCCAGGGCACGCGGCGCATGTTGTATTTCTTCAAGGGCTCAGCACTAACCATCGCCGGACAGGCGGTGCCGCCGGCGTCCGCAGTCGAACTCCGGGCGGGAGCCGACGCGGAGCTGGTCTGCGGCAACGATCTGACCGAGGTGCTGGTACTGCAGGGTCGGCCCATTGGCGAACCGGTCGCGCAGTACGGTCCTTTTGTCATGAACACGCAGGCCGAGATCCAGCAGGCCTTTCTGGACTACCGCCGCACGGAATTCGGTGGCTGGCCCTGGCCCGCCAGCGACCCGGTGCACCCCCGCGAGCAGGGGCGCTTTGCCAAACATGCCGATGGGCGCGTGGAAGCTCGTTAGCCCCCACGCCTACATCACGTGCCGATCTTGCCGCCGTCGTTCTTGGTGATCACGATGGTGGCGGAGCGGGGGCGTTTGCCCGCACCATAACCCGCGTTGCTGGGCCACTGGCTGGTGTATTTGCTGGGGTCTGCAATATCCGCCATCTTGGTGTTTTCGCCCGGATGCTGGATGTTGATGAAGATGGCCTTGCCGTCTGGCGTTTCGCACAGGCCCGTGATTTCGCTGGCGGCCGAGCCCACCAAAAAGCGCTTCAGTGTGGTCGCGGTGGGGGTTTTGCCCACATACGTATCGACCGCCAATGTGCTGCCATCGGTCTTGGTGTAGTTCAGGGTCTTCTTGCCACCGTCACCCACCTGGCCTGGCAGGGCAGCCAGCATCATGCAGTTGGTCACATCGGTATAGGCGCCGTCATCCGTCTGAATCCACATGATGCCGGTGCTGGGGCTGAACACCAGACCGTCTGGGCTGGAGAAGTCCTGGTCGCTGGTGAGGCTGGACAGGTTGACCTTGCTGGTATCGGCACCCGACTCAGCACCAAAGGCGTAAATATCCCATGTCAGCGTGGTGGCGGCGGCACCGGCGGCACCTTCCTTCACACGCAGGATGTGACCATTGGGGTTGCCGTTTTGGGCGCTGCTGCCCTTCATGTCGGTGTAGGCACGGGGGTTGGTGCTGTCGGGCACCAACTGGCTGCTGCCGGTAGCGTTGACATTACGGTTGCTGTTGTTGGTCAGCGTGTAGTAGATTTCGCCATTGGCGGGGTTCACCGCGCACCACTCAGGGCGGTCCATCTTGGTGGCGCCAACGGCATCGGCTGCCAGGCGGGCGTTCACACACACATCGGCCTGGTCGGCAAACTTGTAGCCGGCGTACGCTGCAATCGTCGGGTTGCTGATGGACAACTCAATCCATTGGCCAGTGCCATCGCTGTTGAATTTGGCTACGTAAAGCTTGCCGTTGTCCAGGTATTTGTCGCCAGCGGCCATGCGGTTCGCGGGGGCGGCATCGGCGGCATCCCAGTTGGCAGCGGACACAAACTTGTAGATGTATTCGTTGCGGGAATCGTCACCCATGTAGACGCCCAGCGGTTTGCCGGCGGTGGGCACGCTGAAGGCCGCGCTTTCATGCGCAAAGCGGCCCAGGGCACTGCGCTTCTTGGCGGTACGGGTCTTGTCGTACGGGTCAATTTCGACGATGTAGCCCATGCCATTCATCTCGTTACGGCAGTCGTCACTGCCGTCCGTGCTGGTGCCCAGCTTGCTGTTGTCCCAGCGCATGTACTTGTCGGCACTGCCACCGGTCTCCCAACCGTGGCGTGAAGCGGCGCCCTGTGCGCGGCCATAACGGTTGAGCGCGGTCACGCTCTTGTCGTTGGCGCGGGCCGTGTTGTCGGTGGCGTTGCGGAAGAAGTAGCCCGCCCAGTTTTCTTCACCGGTCAAAAAGCTGCCCCAAGGGGTCTTGCCGGTCCCGCAGTTGTTCAACGTGCCACGGGTGCGGGTGCCATTGGTGGAGTACTTGGTCACCATCAGCGCATTGCCACGCACGGGGCCGGCCATTTCCACATCGCTCAAAGGTGTCAGGCGGAAATTGAAGGCCGAGTCTTTGACATAGGCCCAGCTGTCGCCGGTCTTTTTGACCTCGACCACCGCAATCCCGTGTACGGCCACTTCTTTGTCCACTTCGGCGGCAGGCCGTGGCAGCGTGGATGTACCACCGTTGGTGTGCAGGAAGAAGGAGCTGCGGGTCTCGTCCGTAGTGGCTTCGTGGTTGATAGCCAGCAGGCCGCGGTCGGTGGATGTCAGCGATGGCTGGCCGGTGGCGCTCAGGCCATACCACTCCATGCCGTCGTGGTGGTCACCCCCGCGGTTCTCGAAGTCGCTGTCGCTGCCATCGTTCTTGAAGGCGGAGGCGCCATTCAAAATGGGGTCACCCAGGGCGTAGATCACACTTGCGGTGTAGCCCGCGGGCACGGTTACTTTGTCGGCCAGGCTCTTGGCCACTGCGCCAAAGCCCAGCGTGATGGCTGCGGCAACCGGTGTGGTAGCTGCCACGGCTGTTGTGCCACCACCACCGCAGGCGGTCAGCGCAGTACCACCCAGAACGGCGGTGCCAACCGAGGCCATGCTGCCCAGCAACATGCCGCGGCGGCTCAGGCGGGCCTTTAATACGCTGTCAAATGTGGGGTTGTCCGAGGTGTTGGAATTCTCGTTGTTGAAGTCGTTCAGTGTGCTCACGGGGCGTGTCCTAAGGTAGTTGGTTAAGCGATCGCCAACGATAGTGAGCGGCCGTGACGTCTCCGTGTCGAATCGATGACGTTTTCGTGAATCTGCAACGACAGGCCCATGGCATGCGGGTACGATCAACCGATGCGCGTTATTGCCTGTTCGTCGCGGTGCCTGCTGTCGGTCTTGTGTTGTGCCTGGCTTACGGTGTCGCATGCGGCGGTGCTCCAACTGCGTACAGCCCAGGCTACGCTCACGCTAGGCGAGCAGACCCAGTCAGTCGACGTACAACTGCCCTATGGATGGGACTTTCACCACAAGGGTCAGGCCGGTGTAGGCCGATTTGTGATGGCCTTTGAAGGTCCTATCACCGTCCCTTCACCGTGGGCCTTGTACTTTCACCGCCTGGGCAACGCCTACCAGGTCAAACTCAATGGTGTGGTGCTGGATGCCAATGGGTCCATCAGCGAAGCCACCGGCAGCGACTACGCCAAGGTTCCCCGCTTTGTTCGCATACCGGCGGGTGTGCTGCTGCCGCACAACCAGCTGGAGGTCACCATTCGCTCCGAAAGCGGGCGCCGCTCTGGCGTACCCGCGGTTTGGGTCGGCCCCAAGGACGAACTGGAACCCCTGTACCAGCGAGAGTACGCCATCCGCGTGGGGGGCTCTGGTGTCTTTACCGTCTTCAGCCTGGTTGTGGGCGTTTTTGCCTTTGTGCTCTGGGTATCACAAACAGACCCACGGCCGGAGCGCCGTGGTGTGCGGGACCGGCTGTACCTGTTTGCTGCACTGGCCGAGTTTGCCTGGGCCTTCTTCATCGGTGATACGCTGATTGAGCGCCCGCCCTTGCCCTGGGCCTGGTGGTCCGTCACGATCAATACGGCGCTCGCCGTATGGCTCAGCGCCCTGCTCATGTTCTGCCACACCATTGCGGGCTGGGCAGGCCGGCCTGCCAGCCAATGGGTGCAGGCCATACTGGGTGGGCTGTTACTGGCAGGGCCCCTGGTGGCCTACTTCGCCATTTCCCTGCACAAGCCGCTGCTGCTGACACTGTGGCAGGCGGCGTTTGCATTGATTTTTGTGCCCTCCAGCCTGCTGTTTGTGACCCAGGCTCTGCGCAAAGGCAGAGGTGGCATGCAGCGCATGGTCGCACTGGCCTTTGTCATCAATGTCCCAGTGGGTGTGCATGACTTCTATGTGATGCGCATTGGCGAAGCCTTTGGGAACCAGGCCTATCTGCGTTACACGGCGACCCTGTTTGGTCTGGCGCTGGGGGCTATCGCGATCGAGCGTTTTCGCAGCGCCAACCTGCGGGTGCGTGACATGCTGGATTCGCTGGCCGTGCGGGTGCTGGACAAGGAGCAGGAACTGTCCCGCACCTACCAGCGCATGGAGGCGATTGCGCGCGAGCAAGAACGTGTACAGGAACGCGCCCGCATCCTGCGGGACATGCACGACGGCGTGGGCTCCCACATCACGTCGGCCATACGGCAGTTGCGGTCGGGCCATGCCAACCCCGACGAGATATTGCTGACCTTGCAGGACTCTTTGGATCAGCTCAAGTTGTCCATCGATGCCCTGAACCTGCCACCGGGCGACGTGACGGCCTTGCTGGCCAACCTGCGCTACCGGCTGGAACCACGCTTCAAGGCCATGGGCCTGTCGCTGGAGTGGGCCACAGTACCGCTGCCCACCGTACCACGTCTGGACGCCAGCGCCATGCGCCAGTTGCAGTACATCCTGTTCGAGGCCCTGTCCAACGCCATGCAGCATGCACAGGCCAGTGTGCTGCGTATTGAGGCCACCCCTGCGTTGCACAGCGCCGGTGGCGTGAGCATCCGTGTCTGCGACAACGGTCTGGGTTTTGATACCCGGACGGTGACGCGCAAAGGCCTTGCATCCATGGAAGACCGAGCCATTGCCATCGGTGCGCAATTGCATATCAGCAGCCAGGCCGGAAAAACCGAGGTAGAGATCCTGCTAGGCTGACTGGCCGGGCTCTTGTTAGCAAAATATGCCTCCAGCCCCCGTGAACACTCACTTAATAGCTATACTATTTATAGCATATTAGTTGACACTGTTTGCAATTTTCCGCTCTGCAGCGGCCCGCTTAGGTTGCAGTCACCTGTGCATAGGCCCAGACCAACCAGGGCAGCAGGGCCTGCAGGTCCGCCGCATCCACCGTGGCGCCGCACCAGATACGCAGGCCCGCCGGTGCGTCTTTGTAGGCGCCAATGTCATAGGCCACGCCCTGGGCCTCGATCAGGGCCACCATTTGCTTGACCTGCGCATCGCTGACGGCCAGCGTCAAACACACACTGGTGTTGGAGCGGGTGGCCGGGTCCTGGGCCAAAAAGGAAATCCAGTCGTGGGTGGCGACGAAGTCCTCGATGATCTTCAGGTTGGCCTGGCTGCGCGCCATGACGGCTTGCACACCCCCCAGGCTGTCCACCCAGGCCAGTGCGTCCAGGTAGTCAGCCACACACAACATGGACGGTGTGTTGATGGTGTCACCCTGGAACAGGCTTTCCATCAGCTTGCCATTGGCCGTCATGCGGAAGATTTTGGGCAGGGGCCAGGGCGGTGTGTAACTTTCCAGCCGGGCCACGGCGCGTGGGCTCAGCACCAGCATGCCGTGCCCGCCTTCACCACCCAACACCTTTTGCCAGGAGAAGGTGGCGACGTCCAGCTTGTCCCAGGGCAGTTCCATCGCGAATACAGCCGAAGTGGCGTCGCAAATGCTCAGGCCGGCACGGTCTGACGGAATCCAGTCGCCGTTGGGCACTTTCACACCCGAGGTGGTGCCGTTCCAGGGAAAGACCACATCGTTGTCAAAGTTCACGCGGCCCAAGTCCGGCAGCACACCATAGGGCGCGTCGATGACATTCACACCGGGCAGCTTGAGCTGGTTGACGATGTCGTTGACCCAGGTGGCGCCAAAGGTTTCCCAGGCCAGCACATCCACACCGCGTGGCCCCAGCAGGGACCACAACGCCATCTCCACCGCACCGGTGTCCGATGCGGGCACCACCGCCACCCGGTAGCCGGCAGGCAGGCCCAGGATACGGGCCGTCTCGGAACAGGCCAGACCCAGCGCCTTCTTGCCTATCGCGGAGCGGTGTGAACGGCCCAGCGTATCCAGTTGCAGCTTGGAAACATCGTAGCCCGGGCGCTTGCTGCAGGGGCCTGAAGAAAAGTGGGGGTTCTGGGGTTTAACCGTGGGTTGCATCGTGGTCTCGGGTCGAAAAATCTAAAGTGGAAACCCAAAGGGTTAGGGGGCAGCGGCTGGCTTTTCGGCAACGGCCTTGAGATTGGCCAGACCGCGTTCAAAGTCTTTGCCAATCATGCTGTCCATGCTAACAAACACGCCCATGACTTTGGAGATGAAGGGACTGGGGCCGTACATGGCCCAGGTCACCGTTGTCGTGCCACCGGCAGCGGCCACTGTGTATTCGGCGGTGTTGCGGGCTTCAAAGGGTTTGAGAAAGTCAAGCTTGACGGTCACGCTGGTGTTGGGCACGGTTTTGAGTATTTCCATGCGCCCTGCACCCACGGCGTCATTGCCCGACCACTCGTAGACCGCGCCCTGCCCACTCGCGGCACCGCTGTAGGTGACCTTCATAGAAGGGTCTAGGCTTTGCCAGGGGGACCAGCTAGGGAAATGGTGAAAGTCATTGAGCAAGGCATAGACCTTGGCAGGGTCCGCCTGGAGGGCAATGCGGCGCTCTACGCGAAAGCTGTCAGGGCGGGTGGCGGCAAAGATGAGCAGCAGCGCAATGGCGGCCAATAGCCCCACAACAATTTTCTTGACCATGGTCGGCTCCTCAGTGGACGGTTGAACACCGCAGCACTATACCCAATGCCCAACCGCGCAGCGCCGTCGCGTCCGTGCATCAAATTGTTACGAATGTACCGCTGGCTGGTGGTCTGCCCGTATGATCTGAAATCCCATTTCCTCCGTACACCGTGCGGGATCTGACAGGGGCCTGCATGAAACATCTGGGTTTTCTGGAGTATCGGCATTTCCGCTACCTCAAGCTGGCGTGGTGGCTGGTTGCCCTGAGCACCCTGTTTTATGTGTGGCACCGCCTGTATGTCTTCCACACACCGGGAAAGATGAGTTACGGCGGAACCTGGCCCGGCTATTTTTTCGGAGTGGTCGCCACCAGCATGGTGGTCTGGCTGGCGTGGCTGGGGATTCGCAAGCGCCACTACACCAGCAGTTCCAACACACAGGGCTGGTTGTCGGCCCATGTCTACCTGGGATGCGCCGTGGTCATTGTGGCCACCCTGCACAGCGGTTTTGAGCTGGGCTGGAACAACCACTCCGCAGCCTACCTGTTGATGTGGGTGGTGGTTGGCAGCGGCATCTATGGAGTGGTAGTTTTCAGCCGTGTGCCCTCGCGTCTGACCGCCACCATGGGTGACGACACCCTGTCGTCCATGATGCTGCAGTTGCAGGACATCGACGCGCAGGCCCAGCGCCTGGCACTCACCCTGCCCGACCAATACAACACGCTGATACTGGACGCCGCCAACAACACCCGGCTGCAGGGTACCGCACTGGAGAACCTGCTAGGCACGGTCGCCAAAGGCTGTCCGACGACGGCCGCCATCAGCGTTATGGAGCGGCTGAACCAGAACATAGACGCGGCATCTGCCCGCGCAGGCCGCGAGATCTATGGCGAAATGGTGCGGCGCAAAGGCCTGGTTGACCGGATCCGCAAGGCCCACCGCCTGACGGCCAAGCTGCGGCTGTGGCTGTGGCTGCATGTTCCGCTGTCCATGGGGCTGCTGGTGGCGCTGGTGGCGCACATCGTGTCAGTATTCATTTACTGGTAGCACCGCATGATCCGCTGCACCATCGTAGAAACCACGGCGCAGGGCGGAGAAACCGCCTCCCGGGTGGCACGGGCTACGGTATCTGAGACCCTGAGCCTGGGGCGCGCCGCCGCCTGCAAGATTTACCTGCCAGAGCCCCAGGTGCGGCTGGAGCACGCCAGTATCCGCCGCGCCGAGGACGGCTACCTGATTCTGGAAGGTGTGGGTGGCACGGTACAGGTAGACGGCCGCGCGGCAGACCTAGTGCGCTTGGCACCCGGGCAGGTGATCCTGATCGGGCCGTTTGAGTTTGTCGTCACGGAAGTGGACCACGGGCCTGACATCACCCAGCCCCTGCTCAAGCTGCAGTTCACCCACAAACCGGTGCGCCAAACCCGTGCCGACACGGCCCCCTCACAAGGCGGCTTTCGCCGGTCGCTGGTCGGCCTGCGCAGCCTGTCGTGGTTGGCGGCACTGCTGCTGGGCCTGGTATTGCTGGTACTGCCACTCTGGCAGGCTTACGAGCCTATGGTGTTGACGCTGGAGGGCCCGGCCCCTGTCAAGCTGGACGCCATCTGGAACCCTGGCCCCATCTCCTCGGCCCATAAACCCATTGGCAACCAATGCCAGAACTGCCACACCAAACCGTTTGAACGGGTGCGTGACCTGGCATGTGTCTCGTGCCACCAGTCTGCGGGGCCACACATACCGTCCCACAGGAGCCTGCAGGCCAAGGTTTTTGGCGCTGAGCGCTGCGCCAACTGCCACAAGGAGCACCAGGGCGAGGACAGCATGAAAAAGGTTGATGCGGTGGGCTGTGAACAATGCCACAGCAATGTCCAGACCGTGGCCCCCACCAGCAACCTGCCCAATGTGGGCGACTTTGCAACCTCCCACCCCGAGTTTCGCTTGACCATGAAGGTCAGCGCCAACCCGGATGTGCTACAGCGCTTCGCCCACACGCCTACGCTCCAGGAGGCCAGCGGCCTCAAATTTCCGCACGACGTCCACCTGTCCATCCTGGGCGTCAGAAGCCCTGATGGCCCCAGCGGCAAGGGCGGGCGGGTTGTCCTGCAGTGCAACAGTTGCCACCTGCTCGATAGCGCCCAGGTCCGCTTCCAGCCGGTCCGAATGGAGCAGGCCTGTATCCGTTGCCACCAATTGGGCATGGACGCCCAAAGCCCCGCCCGCCAGGTGCCGCATGCCAAGCCCGCGCCGGTCACCCAGGCTTTGCGCGACCGCTTTTCTGCGCTGGTGCTGGAAAAAACGCCCTCCCAGGTGGTCACCGTCAACTCCTTGCTGCAGGGCCCACAGATCCCTGCAACACGCGCCCTCTCCAGCACCGCCGCACGCTGGGTGCAGGACAAGACGCTGGCCGCCGCCACCGACATGTTTGAAAACCCCAAAGGCACCTGCCTGACCTGCCACAGCATCACCCGCGGGGCCAGCCCGGGCGCCGATAGTCTGCCGGACTGGCAGGTGCAGCCGGTTTTGGGCAATGACCATTGGTTGCCCAAATCCAAATTTGCCCATGCACAACACGCCAACGCCACCTGCAGCAGTTGCCACGCAGCCGCACAATCCAAGGCCAGCACGGATATCCTGATTCCCTCCATCACCACCTGCCGCAATTGCCACATCGGCACCCACCGGCTCAACCTGAACGTGGCCCTGCCGGACAAGGTAATCAGCCAGTGCAACAGCTGCCATGACTTCCACAGCCCCGTTGTACATGCCAGTTTTGCTGCCACCAAGACCGGGCAGGCCCGCCCAAGCCCAGCGGCTTCTGCGCCATGACAACGCCCATCACTCAGCCCCCATGGGCCCAACGTGGGAAATGGCTGGTTTGGGCACTGGCCCTGACGCTGCTGGCCTGCGGTGGTAGCGGTGGTAGCGCCCCTGCAGCGGCGCCTGCGGTCGTGCCCGGCTGCGGCAATAGCTGTGCCGCCGACACACTAAGTACTGCCGAGGTGGAAACCCTGGTGTCCCAGGCCGTTGTGCAAGCCCAGGCCCTGGGTGCACGCGCCACCATTGCGGTGACCGACCGCGTGGGCAATGTGCTGGCGGTGTTCAGCATGCCCGGCGCGGCCAGTACCTTTCGCATAAACGGTGGCCGCGGCGTGCGCGGCGGGCTGGAGCAGGTGGACACATTGCCCAGCACGTTGGCCGCTATCAGCAAGGCCCTGACCGGCGCCTATCTGTCCAGCGCGGGCAATGCTTTTTCCACCCGCACTGCCAGCCAAATCGTGCAGCAAAACTTCAACCCGCAGGAGGCCAACCAGCCGTCGGGGCCTTTGTTTGGTGTGCAGTTTTCACAGCTGGGTTGTTCTGACCTGATGCGCAAGCAGTCCGACGCCAGCCTGGGACCCAAGCGTGCCCCCCTGGGCCTGTCTGCCGATCCTGGTGGGCTGCCGGTGTACAAGGGTGGGCGCCTGGTCGGCGGCGTGGGTGTAATGGCCGATGGTGTGTACGGGCTGGATGTGGACATCCGCAATATCGACAACGACCTCGATGAACAGCTCGCGCTGGCTGCGGTGCGGGGCTTCGAGGCGCCAGCCGACATCACCGCCAACCGCATCACACTGGATGGGCGCAGCCTGCGTTATGTGGATGCAGTCGCCGGCGGTGCAAGCACAGCAACACCCGGGCTGTCCACACTGCCGGGCAGCCTGCTGGCGGTGGCGGGCTATTTCGATCCACCCGTCCGGCCAGGTGTGGCCTTTGGCAGTGTGGACTCGGGCTTGCGTGCGGACAGCGCAGGCTTTGCCACACACAACGCCTATATCGTGGTGGACGGAGCCAACAACAACCTGTACCCGCCCCGTGCAAGCACCGACGGCCTGGTTACCGCCACCGAAGCCCGCCAGTTGCTGGCTTCTGCGCTGGACGTGGCCAACCGCAGCCGTGCACAGATTCGCAAACCCTCCGGCTCCACCGCCCAAATTACCGTCTCGGTCGTGGGTGTGGATGGCGACATACTGGGGATTGCCCGCTCCCCCGATGCACCGGTCTTCTCCTTGGATGTATCTGTGCAAAAGGCCCGCAGCGCCGCCTTTTTTTCCAACCCCGGCAGTGGCGCTGCACTGCAGGCATTGCCCGATGCCAGCTACCTGAATCCTGTCGCCACATCGTCCATAGGCAGCTATGTGACCCAGCTGCGCAACTTTCTGAACCGACCCACTGCGCTGTCGGACGGCCTGGCCTTTAGTGCCCGCAGCGTGGGCAACCTAGCCCGCCCACTCTTCCCTGACGGCATAACCGCCACCGGCAACGGGCCCCTGTCCAAACCGCTTCCGGCGTGGAGCCCCTTCAGCACCGGCCTGCAGCTGGACCTCTCCATCAATGCCATTACCGGCACACCACCCCTGCCCGCCGTAGGATGCACTGGCCTACCCAACCTGAAGAATGGGCTGCAGATCTTTCCTGGTGGCTTTCCGCTGTACCGTGTGAGCGGCAGTACGGCACAGCTGGTTGGTGCAGTCGGTGTATCGGGTGACGGGGTGGACCAGGACGATATGGTCGCCTTCCTGGGCATTGCCAACGCATCACGCATTTTGGGTACAGGGCTGGGCCACGCCCCCACCAACATGCGAGCCGACAGCCTGGCCCTGCCCGGCGGACCGCTGCGTTATGTGCAATGCCCGCAGGCCCCGTATAACAACAGCGACGCACAAAACGTATGCGCCGGCTTGTGACACCCTTCTTGAAACCGGGCCCAGCACGGCGCACCGCCCTGTCGCTGGCGGTCTCTGCGCTGACGGCGTCCTGGGCCTGCGCGCAGGCTGTACCACCACCATCTGAGAACGAGCCCGCCATCGAACTCAAACGTGCCCAGTCCGAGCCGCTTACCTTCACACTGCCCGACATCGACCCCCGCCAAGTACCCCCACCCGAGCGGCTGGACCCACGCGTCAGCCTGCCCATTCCCGACCGCTGGCGGCTGGTGGAACAGCTGGGCGTGCCGGATCGTCGCTGGGACCCGTACAACCAGAACACGCTCAAAGGTGACCGCCCGTTTGAACCGTTTCGCCGTTGGGGGCCGGACTGGTTTTTGAACCTGGGTGTGGTGTCGGACACCCTGGTCGAAGCCCGCAACCTGCCTACACCCGTAGGCGCGCAGTCGGCGGCGCGACCACAGGCCAACGATGTGTTTGGCCAGGGCCGCCAGACCGTATTCGCACAAACCGTCATCGTTAGCGCCTCGGTGGTGAAGGGCAACACCACCTTCAAACCACCAGACTACGAGTTCAAGTTCACCGGCGCTTTCAACGCGACCGATGCCCGCTTAGAAGAAGTGCGTGGCTTGAACGTTGATCCACGCACAGGCACCACGCGCCAGGACCGGCACTTTGGTGTGCAGGAGGCCTTTGCCGATGTGCACCTGCGCAATGTGTCGGACCATTACGACTTTGACTCGCTGCGCGTTGGCATACAGCCCTTCACCACCGATTTCCGCGGCTTCCTGTTCAATGACCAGGCCCTGGGTGCGCGCCTGTTTGGCAACCGCAACAGTAATCGCCTGCAGTACAACCTGGCCTGGTTGCGGCGCTTTGAGAAGGACACCAATTCGGGGCTGAACGATGTGTCCCAGCGCATGCGCCGCGACGACACGTTTGTCGCCAATGCCTACCAGCAGGACTGGCCGGTGCTGGGCCACACCACACAACTCACCATCGCCCACAACCGCAACCGCGAGGGTGGCGATGACTACTACGACCGCAATGGCTTTCAGGTGCGCCCGGCCATCACCGGCGATGTACGTGGCCGCGACTACGACGTGACCTACCTCGGCGCCAACGGCGATGGCCACTTTGGCCGCTGGAACCTGACGACCGCGCTGTATGCCGCCGTGGGTAACGCCAGCTACGACCCCATCGCCCAACAATCCCAGCGCATTGAAGCCGGTTTTGCGGCGGCCGAACTGTCACGCGACTTTGACTGGCTGCGCCTGCGCGCCACTTGCATCCTGTCCACCGGTGACAAAGACCCGTTTGACGGCCGCGCTACCGGCTTTGATGCCATCTTCGAGAACCCGCAAATTGCCGGGGCGGACACCAGTTACTGGATACGCCAGGCTATTCCGTTGATCGGCGGTGGTGGTGTGGCCCTGTCCGGGCGCAATGGTGTGTTGCCCAGCCTGCGTTCCAGCAAGGACCAGGGGCAATCCAATTTTGTGAACCCTGGCCTGCAGTTGTTGGGTGTGGGCGCAGACATGGACATAACGCCGCAGGTGCGGGTGCTCGTCAACCTGTCCAGCATTTCCTTTGCCGACACCTCCGTGTTGCAGTACCTGCGCAACCAAGGGCCGGTGGATCGCCACCTGGGCACCGACCTCTCCGTGGGTGTGCAGGTCCGCCCCTTCAGCACACAAAACGTGGTGATAAACGCGTCGGTGGCCACGCTGGAGCCCGGTCGGGGCTACAGGCAATTGTTTGATAGCGGCGAGCGGCCCTACTCGGTGCTGGTCAACCTGTTGCTCACCTTCTAACAGCACAAGACCACAATGACCACGCCCTTCAAATCTGCTCTGTGGTTGTGCGGCTTGCTGATGGTCACGGTCGCGGCGTCGCTGTGGGCGGTTCAAGGCGGCGAAACACCGATGGTTGCACCCGATGCACCGGCACGCCAAACCCTGGCCCAGGCACTGGAGAAGTCGGTGGGCTGTGAGTCCTGCCATACCGGCCTGGGCGACACCAATGCAAGCGCCGCCAAAGACCACCGCAGCATGCATGCCAACCCCGGCGTGGTGCTGGGCTGTACCGATTGCCACGGCGGCAATGCCTCCATCCAAAAGCCAGCCCAAACCAAGGCAGCCGATGCCCCGTACCAAAGCGCACTAAAGGCAGCCCATGTGTTGCCACGTTTTCCCATCCAGTGGAACTACCCGTCGTCGGCCAATCCGCCGGGCAGCTTCACCCAGCTCAACCGCGAGTCACCCGCCTTCATACGCTTCATCAACCCCGGCGATATGCGGGTAGCGCGCCAGGCCTGCGGTGCCTGCCACCTGGCCACCGTGCAGGCCAGTGAACGCAGCCTGATGGCCACCAGTGCCATGCTGTGGGGTGGAGCGTCGTACAACAACGGCATCCTGCCCTACAAGCGTTACCGGCTGGGTGAGTCTTACACCGCGCTGAGCGAACCCGCATTGCTGAAGAACCCCCTGCCCACCAATCCGCATATGGTGGGCATGGGCATCCTGGACATGCTGCTGCCCCTGCCCGCCTGGGAAACCGTGCCGCCCGCCGATGTGTTCCGCGTGTTTGAACGTGGGGGCCGCGTCATCGGCACACAGTTCCCCGAAATCGGCCAGCCCAACCTGAGTGGTGGCCTGCAAAAGCTGGACGAACCGGGCCGCCCCGACATCAAACAATCCAACCGCGGACCCGGCACCGGCAGCCGCATCGCCGTGCCGCTGATCAACATCACCAAGACCCGGCTGAATGACCCTCACCTGTGGTTTCTAGGCACCAACGAGCAGCCTGGCGACTACCGCTCTTCCGGTTGCACTGCCTGCCACAGCCCCTATGCCAACGATAGGGACCCCAAACATTCGGGACCGTATGCGCGTTTTGGCCACGAGGGCAAAGCGGCCACACGCGACGCCACCATTCCCAAGGATCAATCCGGCCACCCGATCTCGCACCAGTTCACACGTGCCATACCGTCCTCACAGTGCATGACCTGCCACATGCACCAGCCCAATGTGTTTGTGAACTCTTTCTACGGCACCACCATGTGGGACTACGAGACCGACGCCCCCAGCATGTGGCCCAAACAACAGAAATACCCCTCCGCCGAAGAGTCCCGCAAGATACTGGCACGCAACCCCGAAGAAGCCGCCACCCGTGGCCTGTGGGGCGATCCTGAGTTCTCGAAGAAAGTGTCGGAGCTGAACCCGACCCTCAACGACACGCAGTTTGCCGACTACCACGGCCACGGCTGGAATTTTCGCCAGGTGTTCAAGCGCGACCGCAAAGGCACGCTGCTGGATACCGACAACCAGCCCGTTGCCGACACCGATCCACAAAAATTCAAAAAGGCCGTGCACCTGACTTCGGTTCATCTGGACGTGGGCATGCACTGTGTGGACTGCCATTTCTCGCAAGACAACCACGGCAACGGCCATATCTATGGCGAAGTGGCCGCCGCCATTGAAGTGGACTGCAAGGACTGCCACGGCAGCGCCAACGCCTACCCCAAACTTTTCACCACCGGCCCGGCCGCTCGGCCCGGCGGCATGGACATGGCCCTGCTGCGCACGCAGGACGGGCGCAAGCGTTTTGAGTGGCGCGGGGGCAAGCTGTTCCAGCGCTCGGCGGTCGACCCGGCGCTGGAGTGGGAAATGTCCCTGGTCAAGGATTCGGTGACGCCAGGTCACGCGCAGTACAACGAAAAGGCCGCCCGTGCCAAGTTGATGCATGCCGGCGAAGCGGGGCAAAACGGCAAATGGGGCGCCGCCGCCACCGGCCAGGCGTATGCCCACGGTGACGACAACATGACCTGTTACAGCTGCCACCTGTCGTGGACCACCAGTTGCTCCGGCTGCCACCTGCCGATACAGGCCAATGCCAAGACCGAGCGCCTGCACTACGAGGGTGGCGAAACCCGCAATTACGCCACCTACAACCCGCAGGTGGTGCGCGAAGACGTGTTCCAACTAGGGCGCCACGGCCCCGTCAAAGGTGCCAAGGTGTCACCCATACGCTCCAGCTCCGCGCTGGTGTTGTCGTCCACCAATGCCAACCGCGAAAAGATTTATATCCAGCAGGCACCGGTGGCGGCCAGCGGATTCTCGTCACAGGCCTTTGCGCCCCACTACCCGCACACCGAGCGCAAGACCGAGACCAAGACCTGCTCCGACTGCCACATCAGCCAGGCCAATGACAACAACGCCATCATGGCGCAGCTGCTATTGCAAGGCACCAACTTCGTGAACTTCATAGGCCACAACACCTGGGTGGGCGAGGCAGAACATGTGGAGGCCGTGCAGGTCACCGAATGGGATGAACCGCAGGCCGTGATCGGCAGCTACCTGCACCGCTACGCCTACCCGGACTGGTACCAGAACCACCAGAAGGCCGACGGCAAACTACAAGAGGCGCACAGCCACGGCACGGGGGGGGCCGCCCAGTGCATCAGCCTGCGTGGCGAGTACTTGTATGCAGCCGAGGGCGCAGGCGGCATGAGGGTCTATGACGTGGCGTCCATCGCCAACAAAGGCGTCTCACAGCGCATCATTTCCGCCCCCTTCTCCAAGCTGGGCCAGCAGACCCATATCGCCTCCAGCAACGCCACTTGCGTCGCCCTGCCGACCAACCAGCCCATCGCACCACTGCGCAACCAGGGTGAGCTGATGCGCAGCACCAACCAGGAGCAGCCTTTCCATGCCATCTACCACTACGCCTTCATCAGCGATGCGAAAGAAGGTCTGATTGTTGTGAACGTGGACACGCTGGCCGACGGGGAGTTCCGCAACAACTTCTTGCAGCGTGCGCTGACCTGGAACGGCGACACCCGCAAACCCGGCATTCTGGATGGTGCGCGCCATGTGGTGGTGGCCGGCCACTACCTGTACATCACAGCCGACAAAGGGCTTGTCGTTGTCAACGTGGACGACCCCCTCAAACCCAGCGTGGCCGCCGTCGTGCCGCTGCAGGATGCGCGCGCCAGCGCCGTGCAATTTCGTTATCTGTGGGTGACCACGGCTGCGGGATTGGAGTTGGTGGACATCACCCACCCCGCCAAACCGCGCCTGGTGCCCGAGGCCCGGGTAGGGTTGCGCGACGCCCGCAAGGTCTACCTGGCCCGCACCTATGCCTATGTGGCGGCAGGCGCCGAGGGCCTGGTGGTGGTCGATATAGAAAGGCCCGAAAAACCACTGGTCGCACAACGCTTTACCAACACCGATACAACAGGCAAGGCGGACATGGGCGGCACGTTGAGCGACACGCAGGATGTGGTCGTCGGCTCCACCAATGCCTCGCTGTTTGCCTATGTGGCTGACGGTGTGAACGGCCTCAAGGTGGTGCAGCTCACCGCACCCGATACCCAGCCCAAGTTCTACGGCTTTTCGCCAGCCCCCGCACCGCAGGTGGTGGCCTGGCGGCCCACCGCATCACGTGCGCTGGCATTGTCCAAGGGTCTGGACCGGGACCGCGCGGTGGACGAGACCGGCGGTCAGATAGCCGTGTTCGGGCGCATAGGTTCGCGCCCCTTCACGCTGCCGGAAATGCACAAGCTCTACCTGCGCAAGGATGGCAGCGTATGGACCGTGGCGGACACACCGCAACCCGGCAGCAAAGCCCTGTCAGCAGCACCTCTGGGAGCCACACGATGACTGGCCTGATCTCTTCCCTGGCAAGACGGCTTGCCCTGTTCCTGGTACTGGCCATCTCGGCTACCAGCCACGGCCAGCCCCTGCCCGACCAATCGCCCGACAAGACCTTGGGCGTGGTGAACTGCGCCAGCTCCCTGTGCCACGGTTCGGTCAATACCTGGCCTAGCTCGCCGGTGGCACAAAACGAATACGTGGTCTGGTCCCGGCTGGACAAACACGCACGGGCCTACCACGTGCTGCTGAACGAACGTTCGCGCAGCATTGCCAGCAAGCTGGGCCTGGCCAAACCGGCCCACGAGTCCAGTGAATGCCTGGGCTGCCATGCCCACAACCCGATGCCCGAACGTGTGGATGCACGGCACAAGATCACCGACGGCGTGGCGTGTGAAGGCTGCCACGGACCTTCCGAAAAATGGATCGCCAGCCACACCGCGCCCGGTGTCACACATGCGGACAACCTGGCCCACGGCCTGTACCCTGCGGCAGCGCCGCAGGCGCGGGCCAAGCTGTGTATGTCCTGCCACTTCGGCACGGCTGAAAAGTACGTCAACCACCGCACCATGGCCGCCGGCCACCCGCGCCTGAGTTTTGAGCTGACCACTTTCACCAACTTGCAACCGGCACACTTCACCGCGGACAAGGACTACACCCTGCGCAAAGGCGCCGGTGCCAGCAACCATGCCAAGATCTGGGCACTGGGCCAGGCGCTGGCGGTCAGTACCCAGATGGACATTCTGGTGGACCCGGTGCGCGGCCGCGACGGTGTGTTCCCCGAGCCCACGCTGTTTGACTGCCACGCCTGCCACCACCCCATGGCTGACCAGCGCTGGAAACCCCGCACGGCCTTTGGTACCAGCATTGCACCGGGTCTGATACGGCTGAACGATGCCAATGCACTGATGCTGCGCCTGATCCTGCGCCAGCTGGATGCCGACCTGTACACCCGCTTCAACCAGGCCGCACAGGATCTCAACAAGGCCCTGGCGGGCAGTGGCAAGCTGAACGACAAAGCCCTGGCACTGCGCCAACAGGCACAGGCCGCTAGTGAAAAGATCAACATGTCCAGCTTTGACGGCAACACCCTGCGCGCCATGGCCTTGTTACTGGTAGACGACGGCCTGGCCGGCCTGTACCCCGACTATGTGGGCGCCGAACAGGCCACCATGGCGCTGGGCAGCCTGAGCAGCGCCATGCAGCAAACTGGCAGCATCAAGAACCCAGCGGCCTACAACAAGGGCCTGGCCCAGCTGCGTGCGGTGCTGGTCAAGGACGAGGCCTACAAGCCCGCTGAATTTGTGTCGCGCTTGCGCGAATTTCGCAGCCTGGTTGCCGCACGTTAACAAGGATGCGCCATGGAAGCTGACTTCACCATCGCCATCATCGGCTCCGGCCCCGCCGGTCTTTCTGCCGCTGGCCACTGCGCATCACTGGGCATACGCCACATTCTGCTGGAGGCCCAGGACCATCTGGCCGACACCATCTACAAATACCAAAAGGGCAAACACGTGATGGCCGAGCCCGCCATACTGGGCCTGCGCAGCCCGGTCAGTTTTGCGGCCGGTTCGCGCGAGAGCATATTGGGCCAATGGAACGACGAGGTGGTCAAGCTCGGCGTGCAGGTGCAGCACAACGCCCAGGTGGTCAGCATCACCGGCGCCAAAGGCCTGTTCCAGATCGAACTGGCCAGTTCGGAGATTGTGTCGGCGGCGCACGTGGTGCTGGCCATAGGCCTGCAAGGCAACCTGCGCACGCTGGGCGTACCCGGCGAACACCTGCCGGGTATCCAGTACCAACTGGACAACCCTGAGGAATACCGTGAGGAGACCATACTGGTGGTCGGCGCAGGGGACGCGGCGATTGAAAACGCGCTGGCCCTGGCCCAGGCGTCCAACCGCGTCATCCTGCTCAACCGCAACGAAGAGTTCACCCGTTGCAAGGACGGCAACCTGACCGCCATCCAGGCCGCCGAACGCAGCCAGTTGGTCAGCTGCCGCTTCAGCACCCAGGTCGACCATATCGAAGCCGTGCAGCAAAGCATGGGTGATACCGACATGAACAAGACCATGATGGTCTCCCATGTGGACCTGTCCCGGCGCCAGGCCGGCAAGCGCAGCAAGCCTCGACTTTCTGTGGTGCTGAACACCCCCAGTGGTGAAGAACGGGTGGAGTGCCACCGCGTCATTGCGCGCCTGGGTGCCACACCACCCCGCAAACTGGTGGAGAGTTTTGGTGTGCGTTTTACCAGCACCGAGGCCACGGCACTGCCCGAGCTGTCCACCACCTACGAATCCAGTGTGCCGGGCCTGTATGTGATTGGTGCGCTGGGCGGTTACCCGCTGATCAAACAGGCCATGAACCAGGGCTACGAGGTGGTGGAGACCATCATGGGCCGCGCCGTGGAGTCGGCCGACGAACCCCTGTTGCGCCAGAAGTTTGCCGAAATCCTGAAGCAGTTCCCCGACCTGGGCGGTGTCAGCGGTGTGCTGGATTTGGTGGCCCGCAGTGTGCCCCTGTTCGAGGGCCTCACCGCCCTGCAACTGCGCGATGTGATGCTGGATAGCGAGCTGCGCCTGCTGCGCTCCGGCACCGAAATTTTCAAACGCAACGACTACAGCAACTCGTTTTTCTCCATCGTCTCCGGCACCGTCAAAATCCTGGGCGACACCCAGGCCAACGACATCCTGCTGGAACACGGGCAGTTTTTTGGCGAGATGGGACTGATCTCCGGGCGGCGGCGCTCCGCCACCGCGGTTGCAGGGCTGGACTGCATGCTGGTAGAGACCCCGCGGCGCGCCATGCTCAAACTGCTGGCCACGGTGGATGCGGTGCGCCGCAACCTGGACCTGGTGGCCCTGCGCCGTGCCGTGCGCAAATACGTGGCGGGCAACGTGACCGAAGCCGACCTCAGCGCCATGGTTGCCAGTGCCAGCATCAAACAATACAAAACCGGCGAGGCCCTGTTCAACGAAGGTGATGTGGCCGACGGCCTGTACCTGATACGCCGCGGCTCGGTCATGGTCTCCCACGTGCTGGGCGGCCGCGAGGTAGTGATGTCCTACGTGTCGGCCGGCAACTATGTGGGCGAAATGGCGCTGATGATGAACGCACCCCGCTCGGCCACGGTGCGTGCCGCCGTGCCCACCGAGGCCATTCTGCTGGACCCCAAGCAGTTCATGGAGATCCTGGCGCGCAACACCGGCATGCGCCATCAACTCAATGCGCAGTACAACCAGCGGGTCCAGGCCAACCAGGCCGTGGCTGACGATGCGCAGTCGGGCAACCTGATCTCGTTTTTGCTGAAGCAGGGTGTGGGCGAAGCCACCGATGTGCTGCTGATCGACGAGTCCCTGTGTGTGCGCTGCGACCACTGCGAGCGGGCTTGCGCCAGCACCCACGACGGTTTCTCCCGCCTGGACCGTGAGGCTGGCCCCACCTTTGCCAACCTGCATGTGCCCACGTCCTGCCGGCACTGCGAGCACCCGCATTGCATGAAGGACTGTCCACCCGACGCCATCCACCGCTCGCCCAATGGCGAGGTCTACATCAGCGACGCCTGTATAGGCTGCGGCAACTGCGAGAAGAACTGCCCTTATGACGTGATCCAGATGGCACCGCTGTCGGCCCAGAAAAAGAGCAGTGGTGGTGCGGGTCTGCTGGCTTGGTTGTTGTTTGGCATAGGCCAGTCGCCCGGCAGCGACCACGGCGTGGACCACAGTGACAAGACCAGCCAGAAGAAGGCCGTCAAGTGCGATATGTGCAAGGACCTCAAGGCCGGCCCGGCCTGCGTGCGCGCCTGCCCCACCGGTGCGGCGCTGCGGGTCAGTCCGGAAAACTTTCTGCAGTACGCGGGTACTAAGCGGTAAGCCACACGGCATCGATCGGGTAGTGGGTTTTGCGTAGGTAAAGGAGGAGGCCGAAGGCCGGGGGACACGGAGCAAAACCTGCTACCCGATTGATGCCAGCGTCACCCATCAGCGATACTTGCACGTCAATGATTGACACGCCAAACACCACCGCAATCCCTCCCACCCACGCCAGCTACTTCGCGTCACTGCGCGACAGTTTTTCGCGCATCCTGCCCATGGCCTGGCCGGTGCTGGTGGGCCAGTTGGCGGTGCTGGGTTTCAGCACGGTAGACACCATACTGGTGGCGCGTTTTGCGGCCAGCGACCTGGCCGCGCTGTCCATTGGCATAGCGGCCTACATCACGATTTTTATTGGCTTCATGGGCATGGTCCTGGCCATCAGCCCCATGGCGGGGCAGCTGTTTGGCGCGGGCAAGTTGCAGGCAGCGGGACAGCAGGTGCACCAGGCCATCTGGCTGGCCCTGGGCCTTGCAATGGTGGGCAGCACACTGCTGCTGTTGCCCGGGCCGTTTCTGGCTCTGGCCAAGACCAGCCCCGAGATTTCGGACAAGGTACGTGGCTACCTGGCGGCGCTGGCGTTTTCACTACCCGCCTCGCTGCTGTTCACGGTGTACCGCGGTTTTAACACCGCCGTGTCGCGCCCCAAGGCAGTCATGGCCGTACAGATCGGCGGCCTGGCCGTGAAGATTCCGCTCAGCGCCTTGTTCATCTACGGTTGGACTCTGCCACTGCCCGGTGGTCTGGGAACCTGGCAGGTGTCACCCATGGGGGTGGTGGGCTGTGGGCTGGCCACGGCGCTGGTGATGTGGGCACAGGCCCTGAGTGCCTGGGTGATCATGCGCCGCGACCCGTTTTACGCGCCCTTTGGCCTGCATGCCAAGGGTTTTTCCCGCCCCAATTTCACGGCCATCCGGGCGCAGCTCAAATTGGGCATACCCATGGGGGCGGCCATCATGATCGAGGTGACGGGTTTCAGCTCCATGGCCTTTCTGATTGCACGCCACAGTGGTGAAGCCGTGGCCGGCCACCAGTTGGCGGTCAACCTGGTGTCCATGATGTTCATGGTGCCGCTGGCCTTGGCCAATGGCACGGCCACGCTGGTGGCGCAACGGGTGGGTGCCCACGACCACGCGGAGGCCCGCCGCCTCGGCTGGCATGGGGTGGAGATAGGGGTGGGTATTGCTGCAGTGATTGGGGCGCTGGTCTACCTGCTGCGCGAGCCTGTACTCCACCTCTACACCGACAACCCCACCATCATCGCCAGCGCCCTGCCGCTGCTGGTTTGGGTGTGGTGGTTCCACGTGGCCGATGCCGCGCAGACCATGGCGAACTTTGTGCTGCGCTCCCACCGCGTCACGCTGATGCCGCTGGTCATTTACGTCACATCCCTGTGGGGCGTAGGCCTGCTGGGTGGCTACTGGGTCACCACCAGCCGTTGGGCGCCGCCGGCCCTGCAGGGCGCCCAGGGTTACTGGGCCATGAGCACGGCCGGGCTGGTGGCCGCAGGGGTGTCACTGTGTGCCCTTCTGGCCTGGGTGCACCGACAGGAAAGCCCTTTTGGCGGGACCGTTATGAGCAAAAACAGCCTCTAGCCCCCGATAAATATGACTGTATTGCTATCTAAAATATAGCAATTATATTGCTTGAGGCGGTGGGTAATCAGCAGGGAATATCAATGCAAAAACCAATGCCCTGCCCACCCAGCCCTTCGGTTACGGCAATCTGGGCACCAATCTGCTTGGCCGCAGAGGCGACGATGGCCAGGCCCAGTCCCGACCCATAAATGTTCTGGTGGTTGCCACGGTGGAATCGTTCAAACAGTTTGGCCTGGTCCTCTGGTCCCACGCCAGGTCCGTCATCCAAGACGGCCAAATGCAAGGCGTCTGGGGTGCGACTGGCACGGACCTCCACCACGCCCCCATCACGCCCATACCGCACGGCATTGCCAATCAGGTTGTCCAGTATGGATTCGACGGCCTGTATGGGCAGCTTCAGCGGTAGGTGCTCCGCACCGGTGTAGGACAACTCCATGCGCCGCGCACCCGCAGCCTGGGCATGGGCGGCCAGGCAATCGCGGATGACGTCGGCCACATCCACCTCACCCGACTGCGCCTCCAGCCGGGCCTCCAGGCGGGCCAGGGCCAGCAGCTGGTTGACCAGGCGTGATGCGCGGGTCAGGCCGCGGCGCAGACGCTGCGCCGCCTCTTCGCGCGCGGCGGGGTCCTGGGCCAGGATCAGCGTATCCACCTGGGCCGTCACCACGGCCAGGGGTGTGCGCAGCTCATGGGCGGCATCGGCCAGAAAATTGCGCTCCCGCTCCAGCAAGGCCCCCAGCCTGGCCAACGTCGCATTAAATTCGTCCACCAGCGGCGCGATTTCCAGGTACTGCGAGGGTGACCGGATGGGGCTCAGGTCGCCGGGGCGGCGCTGGGCCAGCTCCTTGGCCAACACAGTCAGCGGGCGCAGGCCCGATTGCACCACCAGCAGGACTGGCAACAGGCATAACATCGCAAACACCAGAATATTGACACTCTCGCCGCTCAACATGATGGTGTGGAAAAAGGAACGGCGGCTTTCGGTGGATTGGGTGACCTCGACAAAGTAGCGGCAACTGGGTGACCACAGTCCGTACACCCGCAACACCTTGCCGCCAAAGTGCTGGTCGCTGAAACCCACCACCCCAAACATCTGGCTGCGGCTGGTATCGGCGCCCCGGCGTGCCTGAACCAGTTTGCCCTTGGCATCCCACACATAAAAGAGGTTGAACTCATGCGGCACGTCGGCCACACGGTTGTCCGCGTCCACAAAGGCCTCCAGGCCCCCCAGGGCCACGGGCATCCGTTCGGGATCGGGCCACTGGTCAACCACACCGGCCACCGTGTCGCCCATCAGCACCAGCGCCCGTTCATAGACACCCGTCACGTTTCTATGGGTGAGGTAGATGCCCTGCAAGTACACCGCACCCCAGACCAGCGGGCAGGCAGCCAGCAGTACAAGAGCAATGCGCCGGCGCAGGGAGGGTTTGAAAAAGCCGAAGCTAAAGCCGCCGGTCATAGGCCTATACGGTAGCCCACGCCGCGTACGGTAAGGATGCTGCTGGCACCCATTTTTTTGCGCAGGTTGTGGATGTGTACCTCCAGCGCGTTGAACTCCATGGGGTCACCCAGCGGCGCCAGCGCCCGCACCAGCCGGTGTTTGGACACCACCTTGCCCGCATGGCGCGCCAGCTCGGCCACTACATCAAACTCCAGCCGCGACAGGTCGACGGGTCGGCCCTGCTGGTGGACCTCACGCACATTCAAATCAATTTGCAGCGAGCCGACCGACCACAACGAACTGGTGTGCCCACCGGCACGCCGCGTCACGGCGCGGATGCGCGACACCAGCTCTTCGGGCTCCACGGGTTTGATCACGTAGTCGTCGGCCCCGGCATCCAGGCCGGACACACGGGACTGCAAGGCGTCCCGCGCCGTCAGCACAATGACTGGAAACTTCACCCCCCGGCGGCGCCACTCCTTGAGCACGTCCAGGCCCTCGCTATCGGGCAGGCCCAGGTCCAGCACGGCGCAGGCAAACAGGGTATCCACCTGGTCCACCAGGTCCAGCGCGGCACGCGCCGTGCGCACCCATTCGTTGGTAAAGCCACGCGCCACCAGGGCGTGCAGCATTTCCGTGCCCAGTTCCAGATCATCTTCCACCAGCAAGAGATGCATCACTCAGGCCTTGTCTTTTGCAAGCCGTGTGGGGTCTGCCGCGGCAATGACCAGCAAGGCCATCATCAGGCTGACACTGTATTCACAGCCGCCCGATCCATGTTCACCCACGAACCAGCCCTTGTGCCGGTGGATGAGGAAAACGCCCCCCAGGGCGATGGCAAACAGTGCGCTGGCTGCATACCGCGTTTTATACCCCACGATCAGCAGCGTACCGGCCACGATTTCTACAGCAGTGATACCCCAGACCACCGCCAGCCCCTCCGGAAAACCGAGGTTGGTCATAAAGCCCGCGAACCGGGGGATGGTGCCATTGGCAATGCGTGTGACCGCGTGGGCCATGAACAGCAGCGCCGTGCCGATACGCAGGATGGCAAGGGCCTGGTGTAGAGAGAGGAAAGGAAAACTGAGATTCATCACCCAGTGTACGCAGCCCAAGCTTAGAAAGCGCTTAGCTTTTTCGGTCCGGCGCTTAGTACCTTTGCAACAACGTGGCCGCGCCACGCTAAGTAAGTGCTAAGTATCCGCAACCTAGAGTGCCTTCTCGGTTGCAGACCTTGGCCACAAATGCGTGTGTGCCAAGGGACTTCAGCGGCGCAACCTACGCGCCGTTCTGCTGACCTGTGTTCAAAGGAAACAAGATGGAACGTAATAAGTACCCTAAAGCCCCCACCCTGCACAAGACCCTGATGGCCCATGCACTGACCCTCGCATTCGGAGCGATGGCGCTGGCGCCCACCACCAGTTTCTCCCAGACGACCAATAGCCTGCAGCGGGTGGAGGTCACGGGCTCCAACATCCCGCGCGGCGACCGTGAGACACCCAGCGTGGTGCAGGTGTTGACCGCGGAAGACCTGAAGAGTTCGGGCTACACCACGGTGAACGAGGTACTGCAAAACCTGACCGCCAACGGCCAGGGCACGCTGAGCAAGGGCTTCTCCGGTGCCTTTGCATCCGGTGCCAGCGGCGTCTCGCTGCGCGGTCTGTCCCTGGGCGGCACGCTGATCCTGGTGGATGGACACCGCATGGCGCCCTACCCGCTGGCAGACGACGCCCAGCGTTCCTTTGTCGACATCTCGTCCATTCCCTTTGCGGCAGTGGAGCGTATTGAAGTGCTAAAGGACGGCGCGTCTGCGGTCTATGGCTCGGACGCGATTGCGGGCGTGATCAACGTCATCCTGAAAAAGCATGTGTCGGGCACCAACATCTCGGCCGAAGCGGGCACCACCCAGCGCGGCGGTGGCTCCACGCGCAGCGTCAGCCTCTCCCACGGATTTGGTGACATGGACAGCGGCAACAGCGGCTACATCGCGCTGGAAGCGCGCCATGGCGACGCGGTCAAGTTGAACCAGCGCTCGGGCGACTGGACACGTTTTGATTGGCGCCCAGAGGGTGGTCTGGACCTCCGCCCTGGCGCACGCAATGACGCCGTGCCCAGCCCCCGCGTCTCGCGCCCCATGCTGCAGGCACCCGGCACCTCCACTGCAGATGCTGCCAACTTTGTATTCCTGCCCGGTTGCACCCATGCCCAATGGCGGGCCAGCGCCTGCCAGTACGAAAACACCTGGTCGCAGCTGCAACCCGAGACCGACAACCTGAACCTGGTGGGCCGCTGGAACAGCAAGCTCGGCAACGACTGGGACCTGCGCCTGACGGGCTCGCGTTTTGAGAGCCGCACGCTGATCGCCAATACCCAGGCCGCCATTCCAACCGGCACCTTCGCGGGTGTGACGGCCATTGGCCTGGGCCAGACACCCGCTGTGGTGGGCGCCAATCCCAACTTCCGTGTGCCCGCCAACTACCCCGGTAACACCTTGGGTGTGGCGGCCAACATCCGCGGTGCGATGCCGGATTTCGACACACGCCACATCGACGTGAAGACGGTTGCATCACGTGCCGCTGCTGAACTCAATGGCAATGTTGCCGGCTGGGATGTCGATGTCGCCACGGGTTACTCCAAGGTGGAGACTACGCAAAAGTTCAAGGGCTACATCCACTTTGCCAACCTGGCCGCCGCCTTGAATGACCTGAGCAACCCCTTCCTGCTGGCAGGTGGCAACAGCCAGGCCATGCTGAACCGGGTCGCCCCCGAGGTGAACAACACCACCACGTCGGAGCTCACGTTTGTGGATGCCAAGGCCTCGCGTGAACTGGCGCAGCTGGACGGTGGCCCTCTGGGTGTGGGGGTGGGCTACTCCTACACCTACAAGAAGAGTTATGCACCCAACGCCACGGAAACATCGACCGGCGCCATGGCGTTGCCTGGCGCGTATTCGGCGGGCAAAGAAACATCCAACTCGGTGTTTGTAGAAGTGGTGGCCCCGGTAGCCAAGAACCTGGAGCTGGGTGCGGCCCTGCGCCACGACAAATTTGACACCTACGGCAACTCCACCACACCCAAGGTGGCTTTCAAATTTGCGCCCACCAAAATGTTCACCGTGCGGGGAACCGCCGCCTGGGGATTCCGGGCACCTGGCCCATCGGAGAACGGTGACGCGGGTTCGCAGTTTGCGTTCAACACCATACGCGACCCCTTGTTGTGCCCCGTCAGCAATGCCAATGGCACGCCTAACCTGACATCAGGCGGCAACGTACCGGCGTTCTGTAACTTCAACCCCACCTACCTGCAAACAACCTCCAAGACGCTGGAACCCGAGAAGTCCAAGTCGTTCACGTTGGGGCTGATACTGGAGCCGGTGGCAGGCTGGTCTACCACGCTGGATTACTACAAGATCACGATAGACGGGCAAATTGTGTCCGAGTCATCCACACCAGGTTACGACCCCTTGCAGCACATCGTACGGGCCGCGCCACAAAGCGTGACTTTTGGCGATGGCCGCACGGGCACGTCCAGCATCGGTCCCATCCAGTACGCAACCACGGGTTATGTGAATGCACAAGCCACATCCACCAGCGGGCTGGAGTTTGAGACCAAGTACAAGTTCAAACTGAGCACCCAGAGCGCACTCACGGTGGGCATACAGATGAGCCGCATGTTTGACTACATCCAGACCATCAACGGTGTTCCCTACAACCTTGCGGGCACCCATGGTCCAACAGTCGTCGGTGGCAATACGGCCAATCCGCAGAACCGCGCCCAGTTCACACTGGCATATGAAAATGGACCGTGGAACGTGACATCCACCACCAACTACGTGGGTTCGTACAACCTGACTGACCCGTCTTTGCATGTGGACGATTGCAACACCGGCGCTACCGCCTACAACGCACAGTTTGCCAACCATGCCGACGTGCCGTCCCAGTACTGCACGGTGGGTGCGTTCTCGTCGACCAACCTGTCGGTCAAATACAAGTACAGCAAGGACCTGACCATCCGTGGCGCCATCGTCAACCTGTTTGACGCGGCACCGCCCGTGGACCTGAACACCTATGGCGGTACGGGTGCCAACGGCAGCAGTGGTGGCAGTGGCGCGCCATACAACCCGTCGCTGCACCAGGCCGGCGCCATTGGCCGCTTCATCAGCATCGGGCTGGACTACAAGTTCTAGGGCGAGGACGACTTTTCACCCAACAACTGCTGCAGCTGTTGGGTGCGCTGGTCGCGCGGTAGCGCCGCGAGCTGCTGCACAGCGGCATAAAAGGCCCGCCAATCACCCGGTTGGCGGGCATACAAGGTTTCAAACGCGGCCACCCAGTCGTCATATGCCGCCAGTGCGCCAAAGGCTGCGTTATTGGCGTTGGCCACCCACACGTCATACGGCCCCTGGCCGCCCCACCCTTGTTTGAGTTGTGCGTAGGCCTGGCGGAATTCGGCGTACGCAACCTGTTTCATGGCCTCTTGTGCAGCGCCATCGGAGGGCTTGTTATCCGCATACAGCGCCCTGAGCCGCATGCGCGTTTGTGCGGTGAGTGCCCGAAAGGCGCGTCGCCGCGCATCCAGGCTGGCGTATTCCGCCTGCACCGCGGGGTTGGCCTGGTGTGCCAGCCAGGCGGCACCACCCAGGCGCTCGACCGCCGTGGCGAAGGATTCGTTGAACGCGGTGTCATCCTTCACATAAACAACCTGGTGCGCCAGTTCGTGAAAAATCATGCGCGCCAGCTCACCCTGCGGATACTGGATAAAGGTGCTCAGAAGCGGGTCTCCGCCCAGCCAGTTCATCCAGCCCAGCGTGGAGTAGGCGGGCACGCCGTAGACACTGGCCTCCAGGCCCTGGGCACGCAGCGCGTCGGCCTCCTGCTTGGCATCCTGCTCGTCAAAGTACCCGCGGTAACCCACGCACCCCGCCACCGGAAAACACCAGGTCTTGAGCGTCAGTGAATAGGGCGGGGCCGCCACCACATTCCACACCACCGCGCGCCGCTGCAGCTGCACATAACGCTGGTAGCTGGCGTTGTCGGGCAGGTGCAGTTGGTCTACGGCAAAGCGGCGTATCTCCTGCGCCAGCTGCAGGCGCTGCTTCAATGCCGCGGGTGTTTGTTCATCTGCCAGCCAGTCGTCCACCGGCCGCGCGGCCTGCAAAATTTTGAGATGGCCTGTGGCCGAGCCCACCAGGTAGGCGGTGTCGGCGCAGCCGGCCACCAACAGGATTGCGGCAAGAACGCTTACGGTGATGCGTTTGGAGTGGGCCATGGCCCATTATCAGCAGAAGCCCTGGCGCTCCTTCAGTCCACCAAATCGCGGTCTTCTGCCCTGCGCTGGTGGGTGCGCTTGTGCATCAGGGCAACCAACACGGCAGCCGCACCAGAACCCGCCAGCGACGGCGTATGGGCCAGCACATGGGCCAGCCTGCGCGTCAAACCAACCAGCGCAGCCCCTCCGGCATGCAAGGCATGCTCGACCATGGCCACCACATCGGCGGGGCGCACCGGTCGCTGTTCGCCATCGCCCAGGCTTTGCAAGGGGGCGGGCGCTGTCTCATACACCTTGTCTACCAGGCGGACCAGTATTAGCTTTTGTGCCTCGGGCGGCGACGATGCGTAGACATCTTGCACCAGCTGTTCCAGAGGAATGGGTGCGGATGCCGGCGCGTCCTGCGCTCTGCGTCTGTCAGGCTGTACCACGCAATGGTCTCCTCATACCAGGGCTCCTCATACCAACGAAGCCCCAGCATCGCCGCTTCACCCGCGTCAAGCGGTAAGCAGGTGTGTCGGGAAGTATCTGTGGCGCACCACAGATACATCGCGCTACAGACTTTGCTCCAGCGTTTGCAAAGCCGCCCGCCGCGACAACGCAATCTGCGCACAGCCGCGCACGATGGCGCAAACCATCACCCGGTCCAGCGCCTGCAAAAAGGCCAGAGGTGTGCGCTTCCCCTCAAACATCTCACGGGCCAGTGCCAGCATATCCAGCGTACCCTGGTGGCCGACATAACGGTACACAAAAGCCGTGATGGGGGAAGCCGTCAGGTCGTTGTTGGATTCCAGTGTGCGGCCCTTCTCAAAGGCCTGGAGCAGGTGGGGGTTGACATCGGCTTTGGCGGGCACCGCGGGCAGATGGTCCTCCACCCGTTCGGGTCGGCCATAGGCACTGCGGATTTCACCCAGGAACATGGCAATGGGCGCATCGGTACCGGTGCACAGCGCCAGCGCTTCCACAATGGCAATGGAGGCGATCTTGGCCCCCAGAAAATCGGTCGCAAAGCCAATATTGTTGCGGGCCGCGGCATAGAGCTCCAAATACTCCTGGGCACTGGGCTGGCCCTGGTACTGGTGAAAAACATGCTGGGGGTCCAGTCTGCGCAGAAACCCTTCCATGCGCGACAGGCCCAGCCGGTACTCCTGCACCGTGTACATGCCGGCCACGGCCAGCGGCGCGTTGGACTCTTCAATCAACAACCAGGTGCTGGACAAAAACAGCCCCGGGTCGGCCTCGGCAAAACTGCCCACATCGCGGTTGGTCAGCGCCACGGCGTCCCGCACCACCCGGTCGGCAAAGGCTTGTGCCGCCTGTGCGTCAGCACCATCCACCCGGTCACAGTAGGCCTGGTACACCCGCCGGGCCAGGCGCTGGGGTGCGGTGTGGCCTTGGCTGTCGGGTGCGCGAAACGGCACCGTGGCCTCGATACACGCCACCACGGCAATCAGATCAGCCACGCCCACATGGGGTTGCAACAAACGGGCCGCCACCACGGCGCTCAAAAACTCATTCATGCCGCCATACAGGGGCAAGACCTGGCCCGGCGCAAAGTCAAACAGTTGCGCGCACAGCGCCAGCGCGGTGTCATCTTCGGGTATGGGCTGCAGAACCAGGGTGTCACCCACCTCACGCGTGACATCGCGCAGCCAGTAGCGGCAGTGCTGGGGAAAGCCCTGGTCCAGCTGGTAGTACACGATGTCATGGAACAGACCCGCCAGCACCTGCAACGGGCCCATGCCCTCACACACACCAAACACATGGCCAGACTTGTGGTAGACCCGCTGGGTGGACTCCATGGCGTGGTGGACCAGCATGGCCAGGCGCTCGGTGTCCGCCATGCTGACGGTGGTCGGCAACGCGCGAAACGCCGTGTCGAACAGAGAGATAAAACGGTTGATGGTGGAAATGGCCACTGGGATCCACTCCTTGGCAAGGGTGCAGGCACAGCCGGTGCAGGCCCGTTTGATGCCAGAATATAGCCGCCTCTTCACCTCCGTGCACCTCTTGCACACCAACTCTTTTTGCCATTGACACCCAGCCGCTTCCCAACCCTGCCTGGCGCCCTGTCCCACCTGTGGGCTCTGTGCGGGGTCGTCGTATTGGTGTTGGCTGCACTCGCCCTGTACCTGGCCGACCCCATAGCCGTGCAAAACCTGCGCCTGGCGCAGTTTGACCAGTTGCAGCGTTGGCACCCTCGCCCCTACACACCGGTGCCGGTGCGGGTGGTGGATATTGACGAAGCCGCCCTGCAGGCCTATGGGCAGTGGCCCTGGCCGCGCACACGTGTGGCCGAGCTGGTGGAGCGGCTGCATGGCGCCGGTGCCAGCGCCATTGCGCTGGACGTGTTGCTAAGTGAGCCTGACCGCAACGCCCCCAGCGCCATGGCCCAGCTCTGGCAAGACCCACAGGCCAACGCCGCACTGGCCCACCTGCCCGACCCAGACCTCACACTCGCCAAGAGTCTGCTCATAAGCCCGGTGGTGCTGGGCAGCAGCTTGGCGCGCCAGGCAGTGGGCAGCACAGCGGCCCTGCCCGCCACCACGCCCCTGCTACCCTACCGCCTGGTCAGCAGTGGCGACCCTACGGCCAGCGCCTGGCTGCAGCGTTATGACACCGTACTGTGGCCCCTGCCCGCGCTGACCGCCAACGCAAAGGGTGTGGGCGCGCTCAACGCAGCACCCGACGCCGACGGTGTGGTCCGCCGCGTGCCCTTGTTGCTGCGTGTGGATGCCACCCCCGTGCCCAGCCTGAGCGCCGAAGCCCTGCGGGTGGCCCAGGGCGCCAGCAACTACCTGCTGCGCAGCCAGGCAGCCGGAGTGCAAGACCTGCGCATCGGCGCGGTCACCGTGCCGACCAACGCCCAGGGCGAGATCTGGCTGCACTACACCCAGCCCCACACAGCGCGTGTGGTGTCCGCGGCCCAGGTATTGAACGGCACCGTTGCCGCCGACCAGTTGCAAGGCCATGTGGTGCTGGTGGGCAGCTCGGCCGCGGGCCTGATGGATGTGCGCAGCAACCCCCTGGGCCAGCAAATGCCCGGCGTGTTGGCCCATGCGCTGGCGGTAGAACAAATGCTGCTGGGCCACCATTTGCAGCGCCCGTCCTGGGCGACCGGGCTGGAGGCCGTGGTGCTGTTGGGTAGCACCCTGCTGCTGGGCTTGCTGGGTTTGGCCCTGTCGGCACGCAGGGCGGCCTTGGCCTTGTTGGCGGCACTGGCCGCCACCTGGGGCGGTGCCTGGTATGCCTTTGTGCACGCCCAGCTGCTGCTGGATGCGGTCAACCCCACATGGGCCATGCTGCTGGTCTTTGGCCTGGCCAGCGGCATGCACCACTGGGTGGGCGAGCGCCAGCAGCGCTGGCTGCGCAGTGCCTTTGCGCGTTATGTGTCACCCAACCGGGTGGACCACCTGGTGGCCCACCCCGAGCAATTGCACCTGGGCGGCCAGCGCCAGGTCTGCAGCTTTGTTTTCACCGACCTGGCGGGTTTTACGCCCCTGCTGGAGGCCAGCGACCCAGCCCAGATGGTGGGCCTGCTCAACGATTACCTCGATGGCATGTTGCAGATCGCCTTCCGGCATGAGGGCACGCTGGACCGTTTCGTAGGCGACGCCATGGCGGTACTGTTCTCGGCCCCCGTGGTGCAGGCCGACCACCAGCAACGCGCGCTGGACTGCGCGCTGGAGATGGACACGTTTGCCACCGCCTACGTCCAGCGCCTGCAGGCCCGCGGTGTGGCCTGGGGCTTGACACGCATTGGTGTGCACAGCGGCGAGGTGATGGTGGGCAACTTTGGTGGCAAGACTCTGTTTGACTACCGCGCCCTGGGTGACCCCATCAACACCGCAGCCCGGCTGGAGGGTGTCAACAAACACCTGGGTACACGGGTCTGTGTGTCTGCAACGCTGCTGGAGGGTTGCCAGGGTGTGGCCGTGCGCGCGGTGGGCCGCGTCTTGCTCAAGGGCAAGAGCCAGCCCTTGGCAGTGTTTGCACCCGAGGCCACGCTGGACCTGGCACAGTGCGCCGCAGCAGATGACTACGCCGCGGCCATGGCCTGCCTAGTGGACGGTGCGGCCCAAGACCCGGCGCTGGCGCTGCAGCGGTTGGAGGCGCTGGCCGTGGCACACCCGCACGACCCGCTGGTGGCGCTGCACGTGCAGCGCCTGCGCCAGGGGGCGGTGGATGACCTGGTGGTGATGGTGGACAAATAGGGGGAACCCACCAAGAGGTCATTGGTGAAATCGGCCTCTAGCCCCCGTAAAATATGGTCATATTGCTATTAATACAATAGCAAAACCACATCCACCCCCAACTCTACCGCAGCGTAATCTCCACCCGCCGGTTGCGTGGCTCCGCGGTCTCATCGGGCGTGGGCACCAGCAGGTTGCGTTCACCATGCGACTCAATGGCCATGGCGGTGTTGGCCAAGCCCATGCCGCGCAGTTGCTCGGCGATGGCGGTGGCACGGGCCAGGGCCAGGGCTTCGTTGGCGTCTGCCGCACCTTGGGTGTCCGAATGGCCAATCACCGACATATCCACCGAGGCACGGGCCAGTGCAGACTGCACCACGCGCTGCAGCAGGGCCTTGGACTCGGCAGTCAGCTCCGAGCCACCGGTTTCAAAGTAGAGCAAGAACTGCTCGGGTAAGACGGGGCGGGCCCGCATGGCGGCGCCAAAGTCGCGCTGCAGTTGTTCGTCGCTGACGTCAAAGGGTGGCTTGCTGCCGTCCAGCAGCGCGCCCTGCTTGGCCCGGGTCAGCAGTTGGTCACCCCGCTGCCCTTGCACGCTGACCTTGCCAAGGCTGCCATCCGGGCTGGGTACCAGGGCCACATACGATTGGGGGCCGGCGCAGGCGGACAAGAGACTTGCCAGCAGTGCGGCGCAGGCCAGTTTCACGACAGGTGCGGGAAGCTGGTTCCGGCTCATTGCGGGGCCTCCACCTTGGCCAGGAACTGGGTGCCCCGCACACCGATGATGCCGCTGGGCGTCTTGACGGTCACGGCATCGGGTTTGAGCTTGGCAATCACACCCGACACATAGTTCAGGCTGCCCTTGGCCAGGCTGGTACTCAGTTGCAGCTGACCCTGTGCAGGTGCGTACAGGTAGGCGTCCACCGTCATCTCGGTGTCGGGCCCGAAGGACATGACGGTGTTGTCTTTGAAGGTGATGCCCAGCGATGCGCCCGGTGCCGTCTTGATCTGGCTGCCAATGGCGACCTCGGTGCCGGGCGCAGCTTTGACACGCTGGCCGGTGGTGGTCACCCAGGCATCACCGGTGACGGTTTTGACAAACCCCACGCCGGCACTCTGCGCGGCGGCGGCCACCGGCAGCGCCGCCAGTGCGGCCGCACACAGGGCGTGCGAGATGTTTTGCAGTAAACGCATGGAGAAAAACCTCGGGGAGAAAAATTCAGGGGGAAGGTGGTGGGGATGGGGGTGCGGGAGTCGCTGGCTCCACGTGCGAAACGATGCAATTGCGCCCCGCGCGCTTGGCAGCATACAACGATTTGTCGGCATTGCCGAGCAACTGGCCGGGGGTCATGCCGTCCTGCAAGGATGCCAGGCCCACACTCATGGTCACGGTGACCTGCTGACCGTCTTCCAGTGCCACCTGCATACCCTCCACGGCCTTGCGCAGGCGCTCCAGCAACACACTGGCGCTGTCCTGGTTGATGTGCGGAAGGATCAACGCAAACTCTTCACCACCGTAACGGCACAGGGTGTCGGACGCACGCAGCATGCCGCGCAGCTGGGTGGAGATGTTGCGCAAAACCGCGTCGCCTCCATCATGGCCAAAGGTGTCGTTCACCGTTTTGAAGTGGTCGATGTCAATCATGGCCAGGGCCAGTGGCCAGCCATAGCGGCGGGAGCTGAGAATTTCCTGGGTGATCTGCTCGTCAAAAAACTTGCGGTTGTACAGCCCGGTCAGGCCATCGCGCTGGCTGGTTTCCTCCAGATCCAGCGCCTGGTCCATGGTGCGGTCCAGCAGCAGCTTGGCCTCGGCAATGGCAGTGACATCCTGTATGGCAATACAAGCGCCCTGCACCACGCCTTCGTGGTCGTAGACCGGGAAGATGGAGGCGTCCTGGTGCATGAAGTCGGCCTCTCCCGAATCCATGGACGAGACCTTAAAACGGAACAGGTAGGGCCGCTGCTGCCAGGAGCTGAAAGATGCAGTCTTGAGCACCAGGCAGCTTTTGATCTTTTTCTCCAGCCAGTTGCGGTTGAGCTCGGGGAAGGCATCAAACAGGTTTTTGCCCAACACCGACTCGGCGCGCATGCTGCTGTTGAGCTCCATGAACCGGTTCCACATGACTACCGTGAAACGCCGGTCCACCACCACCATGCCAACGGGCAGCAGATCGTCAATGATCCGCGGAAAGTCAAACGGCAGGCGTGTATCAAAAACCCGGTCCATAACTACGCCATCAGATACGTTTGGCCAGGCTCTGCTTCACCGCAGGCAGGCAATCGGGCTTGACCTTGATCATCAGTTCAAACGGCACCTCGTGGGCTTCCAGGTGGAACACGATGTCGATCTGCAGCGTCTGCCCGGTCCAGGCCTGGGCGTCCCCAAACAGGCGCAAGTCGGCCTCGGCAGACGGCACATCAAAGGCCACCACGCGTGGGGGGCGCAAACCGGTGCGCAACTCCAGCAGGGCAGCAATCTCCAACACGCAGGTGCTTGCCAGCGCGTTGCCCAGCTCCAGCAACAACTCTTCGCGCTGTTTGCGGCCATCACCATCACGGTCGTCAAAACCCAGCACATCGCGCAGGGCGGCATAACTGGCCGGGCCGTAGATGACGGCGATATGGCCTGCCAGCTCGCCAAAAAACTCCTGCTCCAGCACGCTGACACGTTCATAGGTCTTGACCAGGCGCGCCCGGGTGTCCTGTATGTCAGAGGCCCCTACAGAGCGGATGTCGGGCACACGCAGGTTGACAAACCCGGAGAAGGCCTCGGCCAGTGTGGCACCGGCCTTGCCCATGGCGATGTTGACCGTCTCGCCCAATACGTCGCGTTCGTCTTCGTCAAACAGGGCTTCAGACATGGAGCACCCCCACTTTGGTCAACGCGGCGCGCAAGGCGTCCATTTGTATGGGTTTGGCAATAAAACCTGCCGCGCCCAGGGCGGCCACCCGCTCTTGTGCCAGCTTCTGGATGTCGGCGCTGACCACCACCACGGGCGCCTTGAAAGCGCGGCGCTGCAGCTCGGCCAACACATCAAAGCCGCTGACGCCGGGCATGGTCAGGTCCAGCAGCACCAGGTCTGCCGACCGTTCGGCCAACAGGTCCAATGCCTCCTGGCCGCCACTGGCCTCCAGGTACAGCGCACTGTCACCAACCAGTTCGCGCAGCAGGGCCAGATTGACCTTGCGCGAACTCTTGGAATCGTCAACAACAAGCAGGGTTGCAGTCATGGTGTCCTTTCGGCGCTATCGGTCTTGTGCGTCCATTCCAGTATCGCACTTTTGGTGTGCAAGGTGGCAAGCTTTGTGGTGCGTATTCACTCGGTGCGCAATGCATCTACCGGGTCCAGTCGGGCCGCACTGCGGGCTGGCAATACACCGGCCAGCAGACCAATCACAATGGCGATGCCTTCGGCCAGCAGCACAAAACTCAGCGGTGTGTGCACCGGCAGGGCGGGCACCGCAAAGTGGATGAGTTGTGCCAGGCCCATGCCCAGCACCAGCCCCATCACACCCCCAATGGCCGACAGCGTGACCGCCTCGCCCAGGAACAGCCCCAGTATGGTTTTGCGCGGCGCGCCCAGCGCCACCATCAGCCCGATCTCGCTGGTGCGTTCACTCACCGCAATGGTCATGATGGTGACGATGCCAACCCCGCCCACCAGCAGCGAGATGCTGCCCAACGCGCCCACAGCCATCGTCAAAATGTCCAGGATGTTGGACAGCGTGCGCAGCATGTCCTCTTGGGTAGTGATGGTGAAATCTTCCCGGCCGTGGCGGGCTGTCAGGGTGTTTTTGACGGCGGCCACAATACGCGCCGCGGGCACACCCTCTTCGTAGGCCAGGTCGATCTTCATCATGCCGTCGCGGTTGTAGAGCTCCAGCGCCCGCGCCGTGGGGATGTAGGCCGCGTCGTCCAGGTCCACACCCAAGAACTGGCCCTTGGCCTCCAGCACCCCAATCACGCGAAACTGCAGATTGCCCACGCGCACCCGTGCGCCCAAGGGGTTGGTGCTGCCAAACAACTCAGCCTTGAGCTTGGCGCCCAGCACCACAAAGGCACGGGCGTTCTCCAGCGCCTCATCCGGCAAAAACTGGCCGGTCTTGACCTTGATGCTGTAGACCTTGAGCATGTCGGCCCCTACACCATTGACCGTTGTGCGGCGTATGCGGCCATTGCCGCCTACTTCGGTATTGCCCCAGACGGTGGCCGTCATGCCGGTCACATGGGGCAGGTTGCGCAAGGCCCGAGCGTCGTCCAGCGTGAGCGGGCGTACGGACGTCGGTATGCCGGTGGGTGCCGGACCAGATGTCTTGACCTTGCCCGGCGAGATGCTGGCAATGTTGGTGCCAAACTGGGTGAACTCGGCCAGCACAAAGCGGTGTATGCCCTCACCAATCGACGTCAGCAAGATCACCGAGGCAATACCCACGGCAATGCCCAGCAGCGTGAGAAAGCTGCGCAGCCGCTGCGCCACGATGGCGCGCAGGGCGAGGCGTATGGCGTCGCTTATCAGCATGTCTTAGCGTTTGGACAAAGCCTGCACCGGGTCGAGCTTGGCAGCGCGACGCGCAGGCAACACACCAAACAAAATGCCGGTGTTCAGTGCCGTGGCCAGCCCCGCAAACACCGCCCAATCCGGCGGGTAGGCCGGAAAGGTGGGGTACAGCTGGCGGATCAGGGCCGCAGCCAGTTGCCCCAGCACGTATCCGGCCACCGCGCCGGTCAGCGACAGCATGCTGGCCTCAGCCAGGAACAACAGCCGTATACGACCACCGGTGGCGCCCAGGGCCTTGAGCAAACCGATCTCGGCGGTGCGCTGGCTCACCGAGACCAGCATCACATTCATCACCAGGATACCGGCCACCGCCAGGCTGATGGCGGCAATACCGGCCACGCCGAGTGTGAGTGCGCCCAACAGGCGGTCAAAGGTGGCCAACACGGCGTCCTGCGTGACCACGGTCACGTCTTGCTCGCCCTCGTGGCGCAACTGGATGATGTCGGCCACCTGCTGCTTGGCCGCGCCAATGGCTTCGCGCCCCGTGGCCTCCACCAAAATGCGAAACAGGGTGTTGCTGTTGAACATGGCCTGCGCCAATGAAACCGGCACAAACACCAGCTCATCCGTGTTCATGCCCAGGCCCTGGCCGCTGTTACCCAGCACGCCCACAATACGAAAGCGCCGGTCGCCAATGCGTACCAGTTGCCCCAGCGCGGGCGCGGTACCAAAAATCTCGTCGCGCACCTTGGAGCCGATCACCGCCTCTGCAGCACCCCGGCGCCAGTCACCCGGCGACAGAAACCGCCCCTGGGCCAGTGCCAGCTGGCGCACCTGTGCGTACTGCGACACGGTGCCCGCCACCATGACCTCGCGCAGCTTGCCACCGGCACTGATCTCGGACGTGCCCACGGCCAGTGGTGCCACGCGGTGGACGGCGCTTGCACGCTGCAGGGCCTGGGCATCGTCAATCGTCAGGTCCCGCGTGGTGTTGGTGATGGCGTTGCCGGGGTTGAAACCACCGGTCTGGGAACGCCCGGGCAACACAATGACCAGGTTGCTGCCCAGGGAGGAAAACTCGTTCATCACATAGCGACGTGCGCCGTCGCCCAAGGCCGTCAAAACGACCACCGCCGCCACGCCAATCGCCATGGCCAACACCAGCAGCGAGGCGCGCAGCGGGTTGCCCGTGGCTGCGTCCCGCGCGAAGCGGATCAGGTCGGAGCTGCGCATGGCGAATCGCTTGCAACGGGGGGTGGGTTGCGCACGTCGCGCTGAATGCCACCATCTTCCATGCGCAACTGGCGGTGGGCACGGTCACCCAGCACAGCGTCGTGGGTGACCATGATCAGGGTCACGCCCTGGGCGTTGAGGCCCTCCAGCAGGCGCATCACTTCTTCGCCCGTGGCGCGGTCCAAATTGCCGGTGGGTTCATCCGCCAGGATCATGGCCGGCTGCATGATGGTGGCGCGTGCAATGGCCACACGCTGGCGCTGCCCGCCCGAGAGTTCATCGGGCCGGTGGTCGGCGCGGTTCTCCAGGCCGTAGTCTTTGAGCGCCTGTTTGACCCGAGCGGCACGTTGCGCGGGGGCCAGTCCCGCCAGCACCATAGGCAGGGCAATATTCTCTGCAGCGGTGAGCCGCGGCACCAGGTGGAAGCTCTGGAACACAAAACCTATGCGCTCGCTGCGCACCTTCGCCTGTTCGTCGGGCGACAGCGTGGTCACATCGCGCCCTTCAAGGCGGTAAACACCGCTGTTGGGCGGGTCCAGCAGGCCCAGCAAATTCAACAACGTGGATTTGCCGGACCCCGATGGGCCCATGACCGCCACGTATTCCCCGGCCGCAATGCTCAGGCTCAGGTTGCGCAGCGCATGCACCTCGGAGTCACCCAGATGGAAGACCCGCTCGATGCCAGCGAGCTCAATTTGCGCGGGGGCAGTCATTTCTTTTGCTTTTCGTCCACAACGAAATGTGCACCCGGCTTGACACCTTCGCGCTCCAACGAGGTCACCACCTTGTCACCGGCCGCCAGGCCTTCGAGCACCTCGGTGTACTCCCAGTTGGCCAGGCCGGTCTTGAGCTTGCGTTCCTGCAAGGTGCCGTCTGCACCTGCCAGCAGCACGCGGCCGCCTTCCTGCAAGGCCGAGGTGGGCACGCGCACCACGCTCTCGCGCAGGGCCAGCACCACTTCCACGTCGGCGCTGTAGCCCACCAGCAGGCGGGGTGAAGTTTTGTCTGCGGCAATGTCCAGTGTGGCTTCAATATCTACCGTGCGGGCCTGCTTCTCCACCGCCGACACATACGGTGCCACGCGCTTGACCTTGCCGGGGAAAGACTGTTTGGGCAGGGCATCGAAGCTGATGCGCACGGTTTGCCCGGCGCTGATCTTGGGCGCATCCACCTCGTCCATGGGTGCGCGCACATAGAGGCAGGTGTCGTCAATCAGATCAATAGCCGGTGGAGTGGGCACACCGGGTGGGGACGGAGTGGAATATTCACCCACCTCGCCCACGATCTTGGCCACGGTGCCGGCAAAGGGTGCATACAACACGGTGCGGTTTTGCTCCACGCGTGTGGCGTTGACACGGGCCTGGGTCTGGGCCACATCGGCCTTGGCGGCGTCGCACCCGGCGCGGCGGGCCTGTGCCTCGGAGCGGGCCTGTTCGTCACGCGAGCCGGAGATAAAACCTTGTTTGAACAGCGTGGTCTGCCGCTCGGCCTCGCGCTCGGCGTTGGCTGCCACGGTGCAGGCCTCGACCACGCGTTTGCGCGCCGTCTCTACCTGGGCCATGGCCAAACTGCTTTGGGCCTGCTGGTCGTCGTTCCACAGCTTCATCAGCAGCTGGCCTTTTTTGACCTTGTCACCCTCTTTGACCGCCAACACCTCAATGCGCCCACCCATGGTGGCGGAGAGCTTGGTGCGCATGCAGGCCTCGACCGTGCCGGCGCGGGTGTTGGCAATGCTGGATTCGACCCGGCCCTGGTCAATGGTGGTCACCAGCACGGCCACCGGTTTGGTGCGTTTGGCCCACCAAATGCCTGCACCCAGCAGGCCCAGGACCAAAAGTGCAAGCAAAAGGCGGCGGATCAGGGTGGAGGACATGCGGCGGTCTCGGGGCGTGGGGATTCAACCATTCTAGGGGTCGCCCCGGCGCGGCGACTTGACCCAACGCAAGCCTGGTGGAGTCCCGGCCCAGGCCCGACCGAGCCGCACCATCTGCCAAACACTACTAAAACAATAGCGCCACGATGAGTTTCGACGGGGGCTAGAGGCCTAAAACACTAACAAGCACTACATCAAACTGATGGTTTTATCCAGTTCGATGGCGGCATCCAGCCCATCCAGCAGCGCCTTGCGCACTTTGCGCTTGGTGTTCTTGTGGGCTGTCATGTTGAGCTTCTTCATCTGCTGTGCCACTTCGACTGCCGCGCTGAGCAGTTGCTCGGGCGCCACCACCTGGTCCAGGAAACCGGCGGCCAGCGCGCCCTGGGGCGAGAACATTTCGGCATTGATGACCGAGCGCTGAAAGGCCGGTGTGGTCAACCGGTCCCGCGCCAGGGCAATGCCCACATGGTGCATGGTCATGCCGATCTTGACCTCGTTCAGGCCAATGTTGAACGGACCTTCGACCCCAATCCGGTAGTCAGCCGACAGCAGCACAAAGGCACCCTTGGCCACCGCATGGCCGGGACACGCCACGATGATGGGTTGCGGGTGGGCCAGCATGCGCCGCGCCAGCGTGGAGCCGGCCGCGACCAGATCAATGGCGGCCTGTGGCCCGGCCATCATGACCTTGAGGTCATAACCACCGCTCAGAATGCCGGGCTGCCCGGTAACAATGACGACCGCACCGGCCGCTTCGGCCTGGTCCAGTCCGCTATTGAACGCTGCAATCAGCTCGTGTGAAAACGCGTTGACCTTGCCATTGTTCAGGGTCAGGGTGGCAATGCCGTCTTCCAGGCTGTAGGCGACGAGTTCGGTCATGGTGGTGGGGTCCTGCAAAAGGTTGAGGGGAACGATTGAGGCAGTCTACCGCAGGGGGATGTGGGCCGATTGATCCAGAGGCGACTGTATCGCCGACCGGGCGTTGCTCACCGGCCATGCCATCTGCCCTCGGCGTGGAATGTGCTATCGAACCGTTCTAGACACTTAGCTGAATTTGGCGAGTCGGCTCTGCAAGCCCGAGTTCGACCCCAAATTACTAGTAACCGGTCACTTACGACAGGAAATCCAGCCAGCAGGTTTGCCGCAATCATGATCCCACCAAAGCAAATGATCTATGACTTCTTCGCACGAGAATCAGTCCCGGTTGAGCCTGTGGGATCAAGGGTGGTACGCCTTACAACATTACGGATGACTAGATCGAATTGCACAATGAGAATGGCTGCCACATGTGTGCTGTGGCAAACTTGATCGTGAAGTCGGGTAGGAATTTCCACGTGGTAAAACCTAGGCGTGCAGATGCTGGGAGCGCTCTGTATGTTACTAAGGTGAGGTGATCATGTACGTAGAGCACTTGTTATTACTATTCGCATTCGGCGTCGCAATGCTATGTTTTGGTGCCTACTTTATAGCCTTCAAGCTATTTAAAGCACCGGCGGGCAAATTGATAGGGTTCTTGATCGTAACGGTGTTGCTCTCCCCGGTTTGGTATCCAGGGTTGACGGTCTTTCTAGAAGGCAGCATCTGGAATGCAGCCCGCACTGAAAGTTCCAAGTTATGCAATTCGGAGAGTCGCAATGGACCAATCGCTATAGATAGCTTGGTCGATGAAACAGGTGGGTTGCGGTCTGGTGACATTGCGCATTTACTCACATCCGTCAAACTAAGTTCAATCGACATCAAGTTGGGACTCAAAGGCGTTGCCGACGGCGGCGATGATTGGTCGCCCGCGTCGATGCAACATACGTACGCGCATCTGGAATTAGGCGACAAGGATTCACCCAATTGTTTCTACCCACTTGAAAGGGATAAAAAAGAATTCTTTACTGAACAGCCACCGGTGAAACCTGGGACCTGCCTGCAAATCTCTTACCTTGACAATCCATTGGGTAAATATGTTGTGAGAGAAATCCGAACTGGATGGGCCAATCAATTCTCCACCTGGGTTCTTGAGGATCGGGAGTCGAAAAATACGTTGGCGCGTGTCACCGATGCATTCAGAGTCGCTACCAAAACACAGCAGATTCCGTTTTGGGATCGGCGTACGAATGCAAGTCGTTGCGAGAATGGAGTGAGCGGGTATAGCTTGCTGCTCAATCGTATTGAGGCATCAAAGGACGCAGTCATTGATTCTCGGCGCTGGAACCTCACTAGCTCTGCGGTTGTCATCGAGGAGATTCCAGAAGCGCTCGATCAAATAGGGCAAATGAGTGAAGGCGGGTTGTTAAAGACGCTGAAATCTACCGACAGGCCATTCGGTGGTGACTTCAAAGAACTACATGAATGGCCGATTTGGTCAGATAGCTATGCTGCGGCAACGAAGTATGGTGCCTGGTTGTTTTATTCTGAGCTGGCTGTACCAAGTCGTGGCGAGATCGTTCGAGTTAACAGTGAACGCCTGGGCATAAGGAAATGGGGCACAACGGGGACTCAACTCGTAACAGTGCGACAGGGTCCAAGTAACCAGCTCACGATTTTGGGAGCGGACTTCGAGGGTCAATTTCTTTGGCGCGCGCGGGTTGCCCCATTGACTCCTTGGATCGCATCCACCGTTTTGAATTTTGAGCCGGTGAAGTTTGAGTTGGTGCGCTCAGCATTTCTAATTCATGGCGTGTACGGACACTCCATTGGTGAGGAAAACAAGAAGGCTTGGACGATTAGCATTCCGCTAGCTGAGTTAAGTGCTTTGGAAGCCGCCGGGCGGGCACAAGCCCGACCCAAGGCTCTGATTAATTAGAGAGTTAGCCAGTGAGATTGGTCGTCTTTCACGGTGGCGATCGAGCAGAAAAGACCTAGGACGAATACATAGCCTAACCCGAAGTGCCTGCGATCTGGCTGGTGGAGTCCCCCTACCGATGGAAGAATCGATGAACTGATTGCCAGTTACCAGTCACTCGCCAACGTCGGGAGTCGGCCCCGAACTGTCCTTCCACACTCGCGTCCAAAACAAACACCTTAGCAGCGTTTCGGGCTGTTGGCCCCCGCCGATTTCTGGTCCTTTGACAGTATGAGGCGGGGGCCAACAGCCCGAACGCTGCCGCAGGAATCCACCTAGTGAATACTATCATTTCGATAGCGGTACCGCCATATTTATCGGGGGCTATCGGCCAATTCTTTGTATACGTCCTCAGCGCACAGCGCTAGCCACCGCGTCACACGCCTGCGCTAGCCGCTGTTCGGCTGTGCCTGCAATGCGCACATGCGGCCACGCCCAGTCCGCAAGAGCCTGCCCGATACGCGCGTGCACGGCGGTGCGAGCCTGCGGGCCATCCCGCTGCAGGCCATCGGCCACCCACGGAATGTCAGGCTCCAGCAGCAGGGTCAGCGCATAGCGCGCATGCAGGCCATGGGCCTGCGGGTAGAGCGAGGTGTCTGCAAAAACGCAATCGCTGTAAACCGCGGTGAGCAGGGGCGCGGTATCGCAAAACACCAGGGCCTTTTGCTGGCGGCGGGCGGTGGCCAGGGCCTGCGTTTCCTGGCGCACCTGCTCTTGCAAGATCTGCAATTGCTCCGTGCGCTCGGGCGTGCGGCCCTGCTGGTCCGTAAAGCTGCGCAGGTATTCCGGTACCCACAGCCCACCCAACTGCTCGGCCAGGGCCTGGGCCAGCGTCGTCTTGCCGGTGCACTCTGCGCCTATCAGGCAGATGAGGCGTGGTTCCATGGCTTCCTTCTAATCCGTTGGGGTCAGAGCACATCGCTTCGCGAGTGGTCTGACCCACAAGTTTTTAAAACTCAACCGTGACGCGGGCCCGCACCGTGCGCGGTGTGGAGGGGAACACATAGTTGGCGCCCCAGTACTGCGTGGGGGCCTCGCGCCAGTAGCTGCGGTCGGTGATGTTTTCCACATTCAGCGCCCACTGGGTGGATTTGCCCATCAGGCGGTTCTGGTAGCGCACACCGGTATCCAGCTGCCATGCGGCAGGCAGGCTGACCGAACCATCGGCGGTAACGGTCTTGCCACTCTCGTGTGCTACCAAGCCGCTGAGCGACAGGCCGGGCAAGGCTGCGATTTTGTAATCCGCAAACAGCGAGGCTTTGGTCTTGGGCACATTGGTCACGGTCTGGCCCACCAAGGCGGGGTCTACTGCTGCGGTGTACTTGGCGTCCAGCAAACTCAGGCTGGCCTGCACCGACAACTGCGCATCCACCTGGCCCACGGCCGCCAGCTCCAGGCCGCGGTGCCGTGCAGTCTTGCCGCCGGCAACACGCAGGGGTATGCCGCTGGCGGTGGGCTGGTCGTCAGCATAGGGTTTGTCGATGTTAAAGGCTGCGGCGGTTACCAGCATGCGGGGGCTCATCTGCCACTTGATGCCCAGCTCGGTTTGTTCGCTCTTCAATGCCGGCAATACCTGGCCCGCATTCACAAAGCGGTTGGAACGGTTGGGCACGGCCTCCAGCTCAGTACCCTGGCCCCAGGATGCATAGACCATGGTGCCGGCCAGTGGCGACCAGGACAGGCCGGCCCATGGCGTGGTCACCGTTTGCTCAAACGCGATGGCACGGGAGCCGTCGCTGCGTTCGCTGCTGCGGGTTACGCGTGAAGTGCGGATACCAACAAAGCTTTGCACCGTGGTGCTCAGGTCGCTGACCAACGAGGCATGCACGTCAACCGCGCGTTCGCGGCTGTTGGTGTTGAGGTCGTTGGCCGCGCCATCGCCTGGCAGGGCAATGGGGCGGTCGATATTCGTGGTGCCTGCAAAGTTGTAGGCCTGCGTCGGGTTGAGATCGGTACGGGCGCTGCGGCCACTGAGGCCCATCGTCACGCGGTGTTGTGTTCCCAACCGGCCCTGCAGTTTGGCGTCCCAGGCCCAGGTGCTGCGCTCTTCGTTTTCGCTGCGGTAGTCATAAACATCCACATCGCCGTTGGCGCACAGCCCGGGGTAGACATAATTGGGGCCGGTGCTGCAACCATCGGGGAAAGCCAGGCGGTCGTGCGCCACGGTGCGCTGCGTACCCAGACCCACACGGGCCTGCCAGTCGGTGTTGATCTGGTGGTCGATGGCCAACTGGGCGTTGGTACTGGTGGACTCAAAGGGCTGCGACCAGCTTTGGTTGTTCAGGTTCAAACGCGAATAGTTGCTGGCCGGCAGCGTGTCGGCCACGCCATCGCCATTGGTGTCCAACAAGCCCAGGCCAGGGACCGAGGGCTGCTTCTTGTGGTGGTATTCCAGATCTGCGGATAGCTTGGTACCGGGTGCCGCAGTTGTGGCCAAGGCCACACTGGCGAATTCGCGCTTGCCGTCGGCACGGTCAAACTGCGTGCGCAGGTCTTCGGCTGCCAGATTGACGCGCACACCGACCGCGCCCCAATGCGCATTGCTGTCCAGGTGCACCTTGCTGCCGCCGTTGCCGTCTCCACCGATAGAAGCAGCCGTGAACGCGTCCGCCTGCGGAGTCTTGGTAACAAAATTGACCAGGCCACCGGGGGCAGACACACCGGCTTGCAAGCCGGCCACACCCTTCAAGACCTCGATCCGCTCCTTGTTCTCCAGCGCAGCGGGCGCATAGTTGGTCACCGGCAGGCCATTGCGCAGATAGTTGTTGTTTTGGTCCAGCAGGAAACCGCGCACCGACATGCCCTCGATGTAGCCCGTGGTGTTGTAACTGTCCGCCAGCGAGGCATCCAGCTTGATGATCTGCGACAGGCTGCTGGAGGCCGTGGCGGCCAGCAGATCCGCACCCAGAACGGAGACGCTTTGCGGCGTCTTGGCCAGCGCCTGGCCCAGGCCTCCCACGTCAGCCCGGTCTACATCCAGCACCGGTGCGGCCTTGCTGGTGACGGTGACCCCTTGCAGGCTTTGGGCGCCAGCCTGTGCCCAGACGGGTGTGACAAACATCACGGCCAATGCGGCAGCACAGGGGGACAGTTTCAGATTCAGACGGAGCGCCATCGCAGTTCACCTTTTCGTTCGATGGCAGGGGAACGCGGATAGTCGATAGGCCCGGCGCTCCATAGATGGAACAAGGGCATGTACTCACCACGCTTCCCTGCGCAAGTATTACCTTGATCAAGTTCCAGGGTGTTATCTCAGCCGACCGCCTCACGACAGTCAGCACCCCTAGCGTTTGCGGGCTGGCAGTGAATACCGGCCCGGTAACCCGATTGTAAACGGGGGGGCACGCGGGCTGGCCTTTGCTACTCAGGTCCGGTCAATCTTCCATTCGAGCGCCACGGAGGTGGTGGTCTTCACCACGCCATCAAAGTTGCCCATCTCATCCAACAACGTATTCATGCGCAACGCCGACTCGGCGCGTAGCAGCACCACGTAATCGAACTCGCCACTGACCGCACACAGTTGGCGTACCTCGGGCATTCGCGAGATCTGGCGCACCACCTCACGGCCGGCCTTGGGCTGCACGGTGATGCCGACAAAGGCCTGCAAGCCCATGTCGCGCACATCCTGCCCCAGGCGCACGGTATAGCCGGCGATGACCCCCTCACGCTCCATGCGGCCCAGGCGGGCCAGCACCGTGGTGCGGGCGGCGCCCAGCTGGCGGGCCAGGTCGGCGGTGGAGGCGCGGGCGTTGGCCTGTAACAGCGCCAGCAGGTCGCGGTCCAGTTGGTCACGCAATGCAACGGTACTCATGGCTTCGGAAAAATCATATTGACCAAATGGTATGACGAATCGTCTGCTTTGACAATCAATACGTCACATTGTCGATTTAATTCGTCTGGACTCGCGCCTAGACTTGTTCCATCCAAATCAATTACCAGGAGATTGTTATGCGTGTTGTTCTGATGGGTGCGGGCCACATTGGCCAAACGATTGCGACCTTGTTGTCGGGTTCCGGTGACTACCAGGTCAAGGTGGTAGACCGCAGCGAAGAGGCGCTCAAGAAGCTGCGCCACCTGCCGCTGGAGCTGGCACAGATCGACACCTCGGACGCCGCGGCCCTGCGCGGTGCACTCAAGGGTTATGACGCCGTCATCAACGCCCTGCCCTACCACTTGGCCACCATGGCCGCCGCCCAGGCGCTGGAAGCGGGTTGCCACTACTTTGACCTGACCGAAGACGTGGCCGCCACCCGCGAGATCATGCGCATGGCCGAAGGCGCCAAGACCGCCTTCATGCCCCAGTGCGGCCTGGCACCCGGCTTCATCGGCATCGTGGCCCACCACCTGAGCAAGAAGTTCAGCAAGCTGCACGAGGTGAAGATGCGCGTGGGAGCACTGCCAGCCTTCCCAACCAATTCACTGAAATACAACCTGACCTGGAGCGTGGACGGCCTGATCAACGAGTACTGCCACCCCTGCGAAGCGATCCGCAATGGCGAAATCATCGAGGTGCTGCCGCTGGAAGGCATGGAACACTTCTCGCTGGACGGCACCGAATACGAAGCCTTCAACACTTCCGGCGGGCTGGGAACCCTGTGCGAAACACTGAAGGGCAAGGTTCAGACGCTGGACTACAAGACCGTGCGTTATCCCGGCCACTGCGACATCATGAAGATGCTGCTGCAAGAGCTGGGCATGCAGTTTGACCAAGAGAACCTGAAGGACATCCTGCGCAAGTCCATCCCGCTCACTATGCAGGACGTGGTGCTGGTGTTTGTAACCGTCAGCGGCGAGCGCGATGGCCAGCTGGTGCAAGAAGTGTTTGCCCGCAAGATTTTTGCCGACCGGGACGAGAAGGCTCCGCTGAGCGCCATCCAGATCACCACGGCTGCGGGCATCTGCGCAGCGGTCGATCTGTTCCGTGAGGGCAAGTTGCCACAGTCCGGTTTCATCCGCCAGGAACAGGTAGAGTTGCCAGCTTTCCTGGCCAACCGCTTTGGCAAGGCGTACCAGCAGTCGCGCCAAGTCGAGTCCATCGGTTAAGCCGACCGTTTTTACCGCTTACGGAGAGCCCATGTCTACCCCTACCGATTCCATCCAAACCCTGCTCACCCGCTTGGGCGTGCCCAGCACCGCCTACACCGGCGGCTCCTTGCCATCACGCTCGCCGATTGATGGCGCAGCCTTGGGCCAGGTGCACGAAACCTCTTTGACCGAAGTGGCCGCGGTGATCAGCCGCGCCCATGCCGCGCACCAAACATGGCGCACGGTGCCCGCACCACAGCGCGGTGAGCTGGTGCGTTTGCTGGGTGAAGAGCTGCGCGAGCACAAGCAGGCCCTGGGCACCTTGGTGTCGCTGGAGGCAGGCAAGGTTTTGTCCGAAGGCCTGGGCGAAGTGCAGGAGATGATTGACATCTGCGACTTTGCCGTGGGCCTGTCGCGCCAGTTGTACGGCCTGACAATTGCGTCCGAACGCCCTGGCCACCGCATGATGGAAACCTGGCACCCGCTGGGTGTGGTGGGTGTTATCACCGCGTTCAATTTCCCCGTTGCTGTGTGGGCTTGGAATGCTGCTTTGGCATTGGTCTGTGGCGACACCGTGGTGTGGAAACCGTCTGAAAAAACCCCGCTGTGCGCTCTGGGCGTGCAGGCAGTCTTTGACCGCGCTTGCGCGCGCTTTGGTGCCGACCGCACGGCCAACCTGTCGCAATTGGTGATGGGCCGCGCCGATGTAGGTCAAGCCCTGGTGGACGACACCAAGGTGGCCTTGGTATCTGCCACCGGCAGCACCCGCATGGGCCTGGCCGTGGGTCCACGTGTGGCAGCACGTTTTGGCCGCAGCCTGCTGGAGCTGGGTGGCAACAACGCCATCATCGTGGCGCCGTCGGCCGACCTGGACATGGCGGTGCGTGCGGTGGCTTTTGCCGCAGCCGGTACCGCCGGCCAACGCTGCACAACGGCGCGCCGCCTGATCGTGCACAAGTCGGTGCATGCCGATCTCGTGGCAAAGCTGACCCGCGCCTTTGCCAGCTTCAAGATCGGCTCTCCGCTGGAAGAAGGCACCCTGGTGGGGCCGCTGATTGACGGTGCGGCGTTTGATGCCATGCAGTCGGCGCTGGAGCAGGCCAAGGCGCAAGGTGGTGTGGTTGCCGGCGGTGAACGAGCCTTGCAGGACCAGTTCCCCAACGCTTTTTACGTGCGCCCGGCGCTGGTGCAAATGCCCGCACAGACCGAGGTGGTGCGCCACGAGACATTTGTGCCCATCTTGTATGTGATGCAGTACAGCGAACTGGCGGAAGCCATTGCGCTGAACAACGATGTGCCCCAGGGTTTGTCGTCGTCCATCTTCACAACGGACGTGCGCGAGGCCGAGCAGTTCATGTCCGCGGCGGGCTCCGACTGCGGCATTGCGAATGTCAATATCGGCACGTCGGGCGCCGAAATTGGTGGCGCTTTTGGTGGTGAAAAGCAGACCGGCGGCGGCCGCGAATCGGGGTCCGATGCATGGAAGGCCTACATGCGCCGCGCCACCAACACGGTCAACTACTCGCGGGAATTGCCACTGGCTCAGGGCGTGCGTTTTGATCTGAACTGAGGCTATGCTTGAGGCCTTCATCACGACAAGGGTCTGCATGCTGCGCTTCAAGTCACTGTCACTTCTCTACGCCGCGGCCTTGTTGGCGCTGGCTGGTCATTCGGCAGCGGGTGCTGCTCAACCGGCACGCACCAGCCAGGCCGACATCATCAAGAACTCTGCACCAAGCGATTGGCGGCGCCTGGACCCTGAGAACACGGTGGTCATGGAGATCAATGGCCAGTCCGTGGTTATGGAACTGGCGCCGCGCTTCGCCCCCAAACACGCAGCCAACATCCGCACACTGACGCGTGAGGGTTATTACACCGGCTCCGCCGTGGTGCGTGTGCAGGACAACTACGTGACTCAGTGGGCCGACCCGGCGGATGAAGAAAAAGAGAAGGACAAGGTCAAGCCGCTGGGCTCCGCTCAGGCGAGCTTGCCCGCAGAGTTTTCTATTCCCTTCAAGGGCCTGCCTATCACCCGATTCACCGATCCCGATGGCTGGGCGCCAGTCAGCGGTTTTGTAGACGGCATGCCAGCTGCGGCCAACCCTGCCAAGAACCAGGCCTGGCTGGCGCACTGTTATGGCATGGTGGGCGCGGCGCGCAGCACCAAGCCCGACAGCAGCAACGGCACCAGCCTGTATGCCATCAATGGCCAGGCGCCGCGGGCGCTGGACCTGAACATCACGGTGGTAGGTCGAATCGTCAAGGGCATGGAGGTGTTGTCATCCCTGCAGCGCGGCCCGGGCGCCATGGGGTTTTATGACAAGCCCCAAGCCTATGTGCCCATCACCCGTGCACGCATGCTGGCCGACATACCCGCGGCCGAACAACCCAACATCGAAATCATGCGCACCGACACCGCCACCTGGCGCAACCTGGTCGAGGCCAGCCGCCACGCCATCGGTGGCTGGGCCGTGCGCAGCGCGTTGCACAGCAATATTTGCAACCGCAGTGTGCCGACACGGGCCATTGCCGTCACCCCCTAAGTGTGTGAACAGGATGAAATTCAGACATGACGACTAAACGCCGCCACATCCTGGGCTTTTGGGCAGGCGCTGCCTTGTTACCGCAACATTTGTTAGCGCAAGACATACCACTATGGACCGAGTCCGACTTGCGGCAGGCCCTGGCTTTGCGTGATGCGACCCCGACCGACAACCTGGCCTACCAGCTGGTGGATTCACTGGTGACCGAAGTGGGTAGTCGACCCGCCGGTTCTGCGGCCGACCCCCGTGCCGTGGAGTGGGCGTTAGCCAAGCTCAAAGCGCTGGGTTTCTCCAACGTCCGCGCCGATCCCGTCGCGGTCAAGGCCTGGCGGGCAGGACCCGTCAGTGTGGACATCACCGCGCCATTTGCCCACCGGCTGGTGGCTACTGCGCTTGGCAATTCGGTAGGCACCCCGGCTGGCGGGCTGGAGGCAGAAATGGCCTATTACCCCGACCTGGCCTCTCTCAAAGCCGACACCAGTGACCGTGCCAAGAGTCGTATTGTTTTTATCAACCAGAAAACGGAACGCAGCCGCGATGGCTCAGGTTATGGCGGCGCCGTGATGGCGCGGGTTGCCGGTGCGGTGGAAGCTGCGCGGCGGGGCGCCGTGGCGGTGGCGATCCGCTCCATAGGGACGGACCGCGATCGCCTCGCCCACACTGGCGGCATGCGCTACGACACGCAATTGCGGCAAGTACCGGCGCTGGCTGTCTCGGTGCCCGATGCCGACTTGATAGAGCGCCTGCAACGGTATGGGCGACCGGTAGTGATGCGCTTGAATGTCCAAACCGAGACGGGGCTGGACGCAACCTCCCACAACGTGATTGCCGAAGTGCCGGGCACCGATCTGTCGGACGAAATCGTTTTGCTGGGTGCCCATCTGGATTCCTGGCATGTAGGCCAGGGGGCCATTGACGATGGTGTGGGCGTGGGTATTGTGTGTGCCGCCGCCAAGCGCCTGCTGGACGGCGGCAAGCCACTGCGCCGGACGGTACGTGTGGTCTTGTTCGCCAACGAAGAAAACGGTCTGAGCGGGGCCACGGCCTACGCAGACCAGTACAAAGCCGTCCGCCACCAACTGGTGGGCGAGTCCGACTTTGGAGCCGGCAAGGTGTGGCGTATGCGCAGCAAGGTGCATGGCGACGCCGTGCCTGCACTGCAGCAGATGGCCCGATGGCTCGCCCCACTGGGCATTGAGGCGGGCGACAACAACGGCTCGCCGGCCCCCGACGCCGGCGTGATGGTGCGCCGCAACCAGTGGCCCGGCATCGAACTCACACAGGACGGCACCGATTATTTTGACTGGCACCACACCGACAACGACACACTGGACAAAATCAACCCCGACACCCTGCCGCAAAACGTAGCAGCCTGGTCCGTTGTCGCGTGGTTGGCGTCCCAGTCATCGCAGCGCTTCGGGCAATCACCCGCTGCCTAAGTCGGCTGCCACATCCCCATTCGCTTTCATCTTTTAAATAGCTTCCATGACCACACACGCATCTGCACTCACCCCGTTGCACACCACGTTTAAACGCCTGCACAACTTTGCCCACCTGGCGTCCATCGCGGGGTGGGACCAGGCCGCCATGATGCCCAGCAAAGGCAATGAAGCCCGCGCAGCGGCCATGGCGGAACTGCAGGTGCTGATGCACCAGACGCTGACCAATCCCGCATTAAAAGCGCAGTTCGACGCGGCACAAAACGCCAACTTGGCAGAATCCGACCAGGCCAGCCTGAACGAAATGCGCCGCGAGTGGGCACTTGTCAACCGCCTGCCACAAGACCTCGTAGAAGCCCAAAGCCTGGCCAGCGCGCGCTGCGAACACGCCTGGCGCACACAACGCAAGGCCAATGACTGGCAGGGCTTTCTGGGCAACTTCAAGGAGGTCGTCACTCTGGCCCGCCGGGAGGCAAAGTTGTTGGCTGAAGCCACTGGCAGCACGCCCTATGAGGCACTGATGGACAAGTTCGAGCCCGGCATGCGTGAGAGCGCCATCACCCAGCTGTTTGGCGACGTCAAGACCTGGCTACCCGATCTGATCAGCAAGGTTATTGCCAAACAGGAATCCGAAGTGGTGGCGCAGGCTGTCGGCCCTTTCCCCATCGACAAACAACGCGCACTGGGCGTGGAAGTGATGGGCCTGCTGGGGTTTGACTTTGAGGGCGGGCGGCTGGACATCTCCACCCACCCGTTTTGTGGGGGTGTGCCGCAGGACGTGCGCATCACCACGCGTTACAACGAGGCCACGTTTGCGCCCAGCCTGATGGGCATCATCCACGAGACCGGCCATGCCCGTTACGAGCAGCGCCTGCCGCGCGACACGTTGCACCTCCCCGTGGGCCGCGCACGCTCCATGGGCATACACGAAAGCCAAAGCCTGTCGTTTGAAATGCAGCTGGCCCGCAACCCTGCCTTCCTGACGCTGATTGCGCCTCTGGTCAAGAAACACCTGGGCGACCAGGACGCTTTTGATGCCGACAACCTGGCCCGCATGATCACCCGCGTCAAGCGTGGCTTTATCCGCGTTGATGCGGATGAACTAACCTACCCGGCCCACGTGATCTTGCGCTTTGACATTGAACGTGCGCTCATCTCTGGCGAGATCGAGGCCGAGGACATCCCCGCGCTGTGGACCGCCAAAATGCAGGACTACCTGGGCGTGGATGTAGCGGGCGACTTTGACAAGGGTTGTATGCAAGACATCCACTGGCCAGCCGGCATGTTTGGCTACTTCCCCAGCTACACGCTGGGCGCCATGTACGCGGCGCAATACTTTGCCACCATCCGCACACTGCACCCGGATATGGATACACGTATCGCCAGTGGCGACCTGTCACCCGTCTTGGACTGGCTGGACACCAACATCTGGAGCCAGGCCAGCCGCTGGTCCACCGATGCGCTGGTGACCCGTGCAACGGGCGAACCGCTCAATGCCAGCCACTTCCGCAAACACCTGGAGACGCGTTACCTGGGCGCATAAACCACACCTGCAAGTAAATAGGCAAAAAAAGCCCCGCACATGCGGGGCTTGGCCACTCAAAACCAGAGATTAGGCAGCAACAGCGATCTTGCGGTTTTGCATTGGGGGGGGGGCAGGTAACCACCAATAGTCCGAATGGACTAGTGTGGACAAGAGATGAATCAAGCTCACCACCCGATTTACAGTTGTAACCGCCAATTGTGATGTGCGAATCCTGCTATTGAATAGTGAGCGACTGTCATGCACAATCGAAGGGTCATAAACACGGGATGTTCAAAATGAAGGTTTTAATCTGTTTGGGATTGGGTACGGCATTGCTGGCAGGCTGCGGGGGAGGGGCTAGCGATCTCAAAACCAACGATTGCACCATGGGTGTCAATTCTTGCAATGTCCCGCCGGTCGCCAATGCAGGTGCGCCACAAAACGTTTTGGTTGGGTCCACCGTCACACTCGACGGCACAGGCACTACCGACGCCAACAATGACTCCATCAGCTATTCGTGGTCAATCTTGCAGCGCCCAGCCAGCAGCACGGCCACTCTTGCCTCGACAACCACCGCCAAGACAACGTTTGTCCCCGAGGGCGCAGGTCTTTATGTGATCACCCTTGTCGCAAGTGATGGCAAGAGCAGCAGCGCCGTTGCCAGTACCACGGTGACCGCCAGCGCCACCAATCTGACCATCAATTCCACCTCCTATGCAAACGGCGGGACCATACCCCTTCGGATTGCAGCTACCGGCGTCGGCGGCAGCAACCTCTCCCCCCAGCTGAATATTTCAGACATCCCTAATGGCACCAAGCGCTTCGCCATCATCATGGACGATGAAACCGCGCCGTGCCAAACCGGAATCAGCGCCTGCCGCCATTGGGGTGTATTCAATCTCCCCGTTGCCAAGACGGCGATTGCTGAAGGCGAAAATCTGTTGCTGCAAAGCGGTGTGGTGTATGGCAGCAACTACACCATCGGCGTTGGCGGCGTGGCTGGAGTGGGTTATGCAGGCCCAGCCGCTACTTCGCAGCACACCTACAAACTGACGGTATATGCCTTGACGGACAACGTTACCTGGGTGACCGCCGTTCCTGAATACAGCCGCGCCAAGTTCGAACTCGACTTCAAAGCCTTCATCATCGGCAAGGCCACACTGACCGGCACTTTCCCCTAAGTTAGCAAAACCAGCAGGGCCCTAAAGTTATTCGAGGCCCTTGCTGGGTGCCTTCTTCGTCGCCACCGGCGGCGGCAGGTCCTTGGCCATCAATTCACGGGCCTGCACCACCAGCTTGTTGTGTGCATCTAGAAACGCGGCGGCAATCACTTTGCCCTCGTTGGTGTTGCTCCAACCGGCACCACCCATACCTCCCATACCTCCAAACGCAAAGCCTCCCAGGCCCAGGTCTGTGGTGCGCGCGGCGCCGGTTGCGGCGGCGACTTGTTCGGTCGTTTCGTTGTCGGTCAACAGCAGGGCCACCTGGGCTTCCTTGAACTTGATCTGCTCAACGATGCCAATCAGCGCCCCCAGGTCGCGCACGATGGGAATGTGGGCCAGCACGCCACCCAGGGTGCGTCCAGCGTTTTGCTCACTAAAGGTCAGGTTGGGGATTAAGGTGTACTGCGCCTCATAACCTTTGCCTTTTTCCACCGTATTGCCCTGCTTGCGCAAAACGCCGCTTTCCTTCAACTGTTGTTCCTGGATGGTGCCACGCAGGCCGGCAGAGCGGTCCACCACGCGGAAGCAGCCACTTTGCTGCGCCAGCAAGCGCACAAGCGGCACGGGTGAACTGGGCAGGTTGTAACTGCTGCTCATGACATAACCATTGGGGTTCTCCGCCAGGGCCAGTGTCGCCACTGGGGCATCACACTTGACCAACGACTTGTTCTCGCCCTTGGCGCCGGCCGGCCCAGCCGAGCCCGTCACTTCGGAACTGCCGCCGCCCAGCTCGGTTCCCTGCTTGCCGCAACCGGACAAGACCGCAGCGGCGCACAGCAGCACCGCGGCAGTGACGACCGGACCACGCGAAAAAGAATGAACACCAGAGTGGATGGAAACGATGAGTGACATGGAAGCTTTCTTGAAAATGCGGGCGAATAGTAACCGAGTGCAGACCGTGCACCCAGGCGACAGCCAGGGCGGAAAACCCCCTTCGCATTCGCGAACTGCCGTGCTATCGTGGTCGCTCAATTTTTGCGAAAGGCTGTGGCCATGAAACATCTCAGCGGCGTGGATTCTGCGTTTTTGCATCTGGAATCGCCAGAAATGCCCATGCACATAGGCTCCCTCAATGTGCTGGACCTGCCCGAGGGTTATGCCGGAGATTTCTTTGAAGATACAAAGACTTACATTCAGCAGCGCCTGCACCTGGCTGAAGTCTTTACCCGCAAGCTGGCCTTGATGCCGCTGGACCTGTCCAACCCGGTCTGGGTGGAGGACGAAGACATTGACCTGGATTACCACATACGCCACATCACGCTGCCCAAACCCGGCAGCAACCGCCAACTGCAACAGTATGTAGCACGCCTGCACTCCAGCCTGCTGGACCGCAGCCGCCCGTTGTGGGAGTTTTTTGTGATTGACGGCCTCAAAAGCGGCCAGGTGGCGCTGTACAGCAAGCTGCACCATGCCGGCATCGACGGCCAGGCCGGTGTGGCTGTGGCCCAGGCCATATTTGACCTGGCAGCCACCGGGCGTGTCATCAAACCGCCCCGCCCCCGCGCCCGGCGCAACCAGTACCAAATGGGCATCGCCGAGTTATTGGGTGCGGCGGCCCGCAATACGGTGGCCCAGTCGGTGGGCTTGGTCAAATCCTTGCCGCTGATTGCCAAATCGGCCAAAAATGCACTGGTTCCGGCCCGGGGGGAGAATGGCAAACGCGACTGGTCGCTGCCCAAGGACTTCACGCTTTTTGCGCCCCGCACCTCGCTGAATGTGGCCATCACCAACCAGCGCACCTTCGCCGGGCGCACGGTGCCGTTGGCCGAGGTCAAACTGATCGCCAAGCTGCTGGGTGTGTCACTGAACGACGTGGTCATGGCCACCACGGCCGGCGCCCTGCGCAGCTACCTGAAGGACAACAACGAGCTGCCGGACAAACCCCTCACCGCTGCGGTGCCTGTGAGCCTGCGCGCAGAGGGTGACACCACCTCCAACAACCAAGTCAGCATGGTGACCATGGGGTTGGCCACCAACATCAAGGACCCGCTGGCACGCCTGCGCAAGATCCACGAACTATCGGCCAACACCAAGGCCAAGATGAGCCGCTTCAAGGCCGCTATCCCCACCGACTTCCCGCTACCGGCCGCGCCCTGGCTGATGTCGGCCGTGGCCTCGTTGTTCAGCCGTTCGCGATTGGCCAATGTGATGCCGCCCTTGGCCAACCTGGTGATTTCCAATGTGGCGGGTATTCCGGTGCAGCTGTACTTTGCCGGTGCCAAGGTGGTGAGTTATTACCCCGTATCCATTCCTGCACACAGCATGGCCCTGAACGTGACCGTGCAGAGCTACAACGGGCGCCTGGACTACGGCCTGATTGCTTGCCGCCGGGCTGTGCCCGATGTCAATGACCTGGCCGATGGTTTGTTGGCAGAACACCGCGTGTTGCTGGAGCTGGCGCGGGCCCAGCTGGCCGATCCGGTTGAGGCGCTGTTGAAACCGGCCAAGGCCCAAACGGACAAGCCGACTGCGCTGGTGCACAACACCATGCCAAGCCCTGCTGCAAAACCGACCACTAGCAAGAGCCCCATCGCACGCAAGCGGGCCAAACGCGCGGCGGTTGCAGCCTAGGCTCAGTCGCCCAGCAACTGGCGCAACACATAGGGCAGGATGCCACCCGCCCGGTAGTAGTCAACCTCAATCGGCGTGTCGATGCGCAGCAGCAGTGTGCGCCGGATCTGCGAACCGTCAGCCCGGGTGATGACCAGTTCGGCCTCGCTCTGCGGGGTCAACCGGGCATCGGGGATGATGTCCACCACCTCGTCCCCCTTGAGGCCCAGGCTGCTCCAGCTGTCGCCGGCCTTGAACTGCAGTGGCAGCACGCCCATGCCCACCAGATTGCTGCGGTGGATGCGCTCAAAGCTGCGCGCCACCACGGCCTTGATGCCCAGCAGGGCCGTGCCCTTGGCGGCCCAGTCGCGACTCGACCCGGTGCCGTATTCCTCACCCGCAAACACCACGGTGGGCACGCCCGCCGCGCGGTAACGCTCGGCGGCGTCAAAGATGGAGAGCTTGTCGCCCACACCCGCGGCCCCCCGGGGCCCCTGGTACAGCGTGAAGCCGCCCTCCTCTTGGCCGCCGTCGGCCTTGGGCGGCAGCATCAGGTTCTTGATGCGCACATTGGCAAAGGTGCCACGCACCATCACGTCATGGTGGCCGCGGCGTGCGCCGTAGGAATTGAAGTCGGCCTTCTGCACGCCATGCGCCAACAGCCACTGGCCTGCGGGAGAACTCTCCTTGATGGAGCCAGCCGGCGAGATGTGGTCGGTGGTGATGGAGTCGCCAAACAGTGCCATGGTGCGTGCGCCCCGCACACTGGGTGCAACAGCCGCTTCACCCGATGCATTTAAGCCATTCTGGCCTCTAGCCCCCGTGGAATATGGTGTATTTACTACTGATTTAATTGCAAAATGCTCAAAAAACGGTGGCTCGGCGATGTAGGTGCTGCTGGGCCAGGTGTAGGCTTGGCCTGACACACCCTTGATCTTGTCCCATAACTTGCCGGGTTCGGTCGTTACCTTGGCGTAGTTCGCGCGGAAGGCCTTGCCGTTCATCGCAAACTTCAGCAGCGCATGGATCTCGTCGCTGCTGGGCCAGATGTCGCCCAGGTACACATCCTTGCCACCCTTGCCCTGGCCCACCGGTTGGGACATCAGGTCGCGGGTCACGGTGCCGGCAATGGCGTAGGCCACCACCAGCGGCGGGCTGGCCAGGAAGTTGGCCTTGATGTTGGGGTGGATGCGGGCCTCGAAGTTGCGGTTGCCCGACAGCACGGCCGCGCAGACCAGGTCGTTTTGGGTGATGACCGCGTTCAGCTCGGGTGTCAGGTCGCCGGCGTTGCCGATGCAGGTGGTGCAGCCATAACCGGCCAGCGCAAAACCCAGCTTCTCCAGGTAGGGCAACAGGCCGGTTGCTGTCAGGTATTCGGTGACGATGCGTGAGCCTGGCGCCAGTGAAGTCTTGATGTGTGGCTGCACCTTGAGCCCCGCCTCCACCGCCTTCTTGGCCAGCAGGCCTGCGGCCAGCAGCACGCTGGGGTTGGACGTATTGGTGCAACTGGTAATGGCCGCAATCAGCACATCGCCATGGCCTACGGTGATGTCCGGCTTGCCACGGACGGCGGCCGTTGCAGAAGCCGCCGCCGGTGCGTGGTGCGCGGCCAGCGTGGGTTTGTTGGCAACCATCTCGACCACCTGGCGGGCAGCACCCAAGGCGGTCGGTGGCGCCTGCGGCACAGCAGCTGGCGCAGGCGCGCCAAAGCCCCGTACCAGGTGGCGCGTCTGGAACACGGCCGCCTGCTGGTTGAAACCATTTTCTGCATTGGGTTTGGAAAACAGCGATTCAAACTGGCCTGCCACCTTGCCCAACTCGATACGGTCTTGCGGCCGCTTGGGACCGGCCAGGCTGGGCGTGACGCTACCCAGGTCCAGGGTCACCACCTGCGAAAAGTCGATCTCACCCGACACCGGCACACCGAACAGCCCCTGGGCCCTGAAGTAGGCCTCAAACGCCTCACGCTCGGCCTTGGTGCGGCCGGTGCCCTCAAAGTACGCCATGGTCTTCTCGTCCACTGGGAAGAAGCCCATCGTCGCACCGTACTCTGGCGCCATGTTGGCAATGGTGGCGCGGTCCGGCAGGCTCAGCGTGCGTGCGCCCTCACCGAAGAATTCGACAAACTTGCCCACTACCTTGTGCTGGCGCAGGATCTCGGTCACCGTCAGCACCAGGTCCGTGGCAGTCACGCCCTCGCGCAAACGCCCCTTCAGCTCGAAGCCCACCACATCCGGCGTCAAAAAGTACACCGGCTGGCCCAGCATGGCCGCCTCCGCCTCGATGCCACCCACACCCCAACCCACTACGCCTATGCCGTTGATCATCGTCGTGTGGCTGTCGGTACCGACCAGCGTGTCGGGGTAATACAGAGCGCCTTTGTCACCGCGTTGCGAGGCCTTGTGCACACCGCGCGCCAGATACTCCAGGTTGACCTGGTGCACGATGCCAAAGCCCGGTGGCACCACGCCAAAGGTGTCAAAGGCCTGCATGCCCCACTTCATGAATTCGTAACGCTCGCGGTTGCGCTGGAACTCCAGCTTCATGTTCAGGTCCAGCGAGTTCTTCTGGCCATAGTGGTCCACCATGACCGAGTGGTCCACCACCAGGTCCACCGGCACCAGCGGCTCAATGCGGGCAGGGTCCTTGCCCAGGCGTTTGGCAGCGCTGCGCATGGCGGCCAGGTCGGCCAGCAGCGGCACGCCGGTAAAGTCCTGCAGCACCACGCGGGACACCACAAATGGGATCTCGGCCGTGCGCTCGGCCCGGGGCTGCCAGTTGGCCAACTGGGCCACGTGTTCGGCCGTCACCTTCTTGCCATCGCAATGGCGTAAAACACTCTCCAGCACAATGCGCAGCGACACCGGCAGGCGTTTGACGTTGGGGAATTTTTTGGCCAGGGCTGGTAGGGAATACAGCTGGCCGGTTTTACCCGAGGCCGTGGTGAAGGATTTGACGGTGGAAGAAAAGTGGTGCGGCATGGCCTCTACTCCTGTTCGTTGGGCGACGTAGACACATTCTGGCAGCATGCTGTTAACCTTTCCTTGCGCGATGCGATGTCCGCTCTGGTTTTGTCCTATTTTTGAGGGGTTCCCATGTCCGAGTTCGATCTGGTCGTCATAGGTGGTGGCTCCGGTGGTGTGCGTGCGGCCCGCATTGCGGCCAGCCACGGTGCCCGTGTAGCCCTGGTAGAAGAATACCGGCTCGGCGGCACCTGCGTGATACGCGGTTGTGTCCCCAAGAAACTGATGGTTTACGCCTCGCGTTTTGCGCAGGAGTTTGACGAGGCAGCCGGCTACGGCTGGACGCTGGGCGAACGGCACTTTGACTGGGCCGCGCTCAAGACCCGGCGCGATGCCGAGGTGACCCGTCTGGAGGGCATTTACCGCAACAACCTGCTGGGCTCCGGGGTGCAGATTTTTGCCGGGCGGGCACAACTGCAAGACCGCAACACGGTGGTGCTGACCGATGGCACACAGCTACGGGGTAGTCATATTTTGATAGCAACCGGAGCAACACCGACGGGGGCTATCGGCATAAAAGGCCATGAGCTCTCCATAGACTCCAATGGTTTCTTCGAGTTACAGGCTCTGCCCAAACGGGTGGTGGTGCAGGGTGCGGGCTACATCGCGCTGGAGCTGGCCTGTGTGTTGCAGCGCCTGGGCGCCAGCGTGCACGTGGTGGTGCGGGGCGACGCCATCCTGCGTGGCTTTGACGATGGCGTGCGCGCCCACCTGGCGCACGAGCTGGTGGAGAGCGGTCTGACCTTTCACTTTGGTCGCAGCATCCGCGCCATCAGCCAGGCTGGTAGCAGCCTGCAGGTGGCCCTGGACAACGGCGGCGCCATCACCACCGACTGCGTGTTGCGCGCCACAGGCCGCAAGCCCAACACGCAAGACCTGGGGCTCGAAGCGCTGGGCATCACGCTGGACAGCCACGGCGCCATTCCGGTAGACGCCTTCAGCCAGACCAGCATCCCTAACATCCATGCCGTGGGCGATGTGACCAACCGTGTCAACCTGACCCCCATGGCCATCCGCGAAGGCCATGCTTTTGCCGACACGGTATTTGGCGGCACACCGCGCAGTGTGGACCACCGCCTGGTGCCCACCGCCGTGTTCACCACCCCCGAGCTGGGCGTGGTGGGCTTGACCGAACAGGCCGCACTGCAACAGTACCCGCGCCTGGATGTCTACCAGTCCACCTTCCGCCCGCTCAAGGCCACACTCTCGGGCCACACCGGCAAGGTGCTGCTGAAGCTGCTGGTGGACCGCGACACCGACCGTGTGCTGGGCTTCCATGGTGTGGGACCCGACACCGGCGAGATGGCACAACTGGTGGGCGTGGCCCTGCAGCTCCAGGCGACCAAAAGCGCGCTGGATGCCACACTGGCCGTGCACCCGACCGCGGCGGAAGAACTGGTTACCATGCGCAAACCCACGGTGCAGCACGCGCTGTAGCACCCCACGCCCCCCTACACCCACTACACCTTCCACTTCCATGTTGCCCACGACGTTAGCCACTCCACCCGCCGCAGTGGTAAACCCGCGTGCGGACATGGCGGCGCGTTTTGCGGCCGTGCGTGCAAACACGCTGGCGCTGGCCCAGCCCCTGTCGGCGGAAGACCAGTGTGTGCAGTCCATGCCCGACGCCAGCCCGACCAAGTGGCACCTGGCCCACACCAGCTGGTTTTTTGAGACGGTGGTGTTGCAGGCCTTTGTGGCGGGCTACACCCCATTCGACCCGCAGTACCTGTACCTGTTCAACTCTTACTACGAGACCTTGGGACCGCGCCACCCCAGGCCGCAGCGCGGGCTCTTGACACGGCCTGCACTGGCCGAGGTGCACGCCTACCGGCAACACGTCGACGCTGCGCTGCAGCGTTTTATCGCTACCGCATCAACAGCGCTGTGGCATGCAGCGGCGGGGTTGATCACATTGGGCTTGCAGCACGAAGAACAACACCAGGAGCTGCTGCTGACCGACGTCCTGCACCTGCTGTCCTGCAACCCGCTGTTGCCCCCTTACCTAACCCCTACCGCGGGTGGCCGCGCAAGCCCTTTGGCCCCACGCGCGCCGTACGACGAGCGCCCCGTGCAATGGCTGGCCGTGGCGGGAGGCATCCACACCATGGGGTATGCCGGTACCGGCTTTTCGTTTGACAACGAAACGCCACCACACCCGGTGATGCTGCAACCGTTCCACATCGCCCACCGCCTGGTGAACTGCGGCGAATACCTGGACTTCATCACCGACGGGGGTTACGCTGATAGCACCTGGTGGTTGTCCGACGGCTGGGCCGCCGTACAAAGCCAGGCTTGGCGTGCGCCCGCCTACTGGCTGCCACCCGGAGACCCCCGCGCGCCATCCGACCAGTGGCAGGTGTTTGGTTTGCACGGTGTGCAGCCCCTGGACCGCGCGGCCCCGGTGACACACATCAGCTTTTACGAAGCGGTTGCCTTTGCCGAATGGGCTGGTGCACGCCTGCCCACGGAGTTTGAGTGGGAGCAGGCATTTGATGCACCTCACATCACCCAGATGCTGGGCCACGCCTGGCAGTGGACCCGCTCTGCCTACGACCCCTACCCCGGTTTCAGACCGCGCAGCGGCACCGTGCGCGAGTACAACGGCAAATTCATGGTGGGTCAGCAGGTGCTGCGCGGTGCAAGCCCGGCCACACCCGCAGGACACAGCCGCAAGACCTACCGCAACTTCTTCCCGCCCGCCGCGCGCTGGCAGTTTTCGGGCCTACGCCTGGTTAAGGATTCCACATGAAAGACAGCCTGGCTTACGCGGACACGGAGGACCTGATGGACACGGAAGACGCCAGTGGCATAACGGGCGACCTAGACCACACGGAATTCCTGCTGGACCTCAAACAAGGCCTGGCACGCCAACGCAAAAGCATTTCGCCCAAGTATTTTTACGACGCGGCGGGGTCGCGCCTGTTCGACCAGATTTGCCAGCTGCCAGAGTACTACCCGACACGCACCGAGCTGTCCATCCTGCACCATCACGCGCCACAGATCGCCGTGCAGCTGGGGCCCCACGCCGAGATACTGGAATTTGGTGCCGGTTCCATGCAAAAGGTGCGTGTGTTGCTGGACGCCATGGACCGCCCGGCACGCTACGTCCCGATTGACATCTCGGCAGCACACCTGCAGGGTGCCGCCTTGCAGTTGGCCAAGGACTATCCCCACCTGCAGGTGGAGCCCCTGGAAGCCGACTACACACAAGACCTTGTTTTGCCACCCGACATGCCACCCGAAGGCCGCCGGGTAGGATTTTTTCCCGGCTCCACGCTGGGCAACTTCGAACCCCTGGACGCCTTGCGATTCATGCACATGTGCGCCAAAACCCTGCAGGGCGGTGCGCTGATACTGGGTGCCGACCTGGTCAAGAGCCCGGATCGGCTGCATGCGGCCTACAACGATGCGCAGGGTATTACTGCGGATTTCAACCGCAATGTGCTGGTGCGGGCCAACCGCGAGCTGGGTGCCGACTTTCAGCTGGACCAGTTCGCCCACAGCGCCTTCTACAACGCGCCGTTCCAGCGCATTGAGATGCACTTGGTGAGCACCTGCCAGCAGACCGTGCAGGTGGGCGGTTCTTCTTTTGTATTTGCGCAAGGTGAAACCCTGCACACGGAAAATTCCTACAAGTTCACGGTGGATGGCCTGTGCCAACTGGCCCAGCGGGCTGGTTTTACGCCAGGCCAGACATGGACCGACCCCGACCAACAGTTCTGCCTCTTGTGGCTGGACGCACCCAAATCAAGGAGCCACCTATGAAAGCCATCTGGAAAGACACCGTCATCGCCGAGAGTGACGACACCGTCATGGTGGAGGGCAACCACTACTTCCCCGAAGCCGCGTTGAACCGGGCTTACGTGACCTTCAGCAACCACAAGACCCATTGCGCCTGGAAGGGCCAGGCCAGTTATTACTCGCTGATGGTCAATGGGGAGCTGAACCCCGACGCGGTCTGGTACTACCCCGACCCCACACCCGAAGCCGCCAGCATCAAGGGTCGCGTGGCGTTCTGGAAAGGTGTTGTCGTCGTGGCTTAACTGCTAAAAAAGCCGCGCAATTTCCCAGGATGTCAGTAATATCCGCCAGCGCATACCAAAACCCGTAGCGCACTGTTTGGATCTGACATTTTTAGGGAGGCACTATGCCAAAAGTGATCATCATTGGCGGCGGTGTGGCGGGCATGAGCGCCGCTCACGAACTGGTGGAACGCGGATTCCAGGTGGAGATTTTTGAGCGCAACCCCCGCTACGTCGGTGGCAAGGCGCGCAGCGTGGATGCACCCGGCACCAACAAAATCGACCCCAAGCTTTTTTTGCCTGGCGAACACGGTTTTCGTTTCTTTCCCGGCTTTTACCGCCACGTCACCGACACCATGAAACGCATCCCGGTGGGGGGTGGTCGATCGGCATTTGATAACCTCGTGGTGACCGAAAACATGATGATGACGCAGGCCGATGCCAAGCCCATCGTGATACCGGTAGACTTCCCGACCTCGTTCAGGGAAATCGAGGAATTCTTCAAGGGCTTCCAGACCTTCAGCGCCGAATTGTCAGACGAGGAGATCAGCTTCTTCTCCGGGAAGATTTGGCAGCTGATGACCAGCTGCAAGCAGCGTTTTGCCGACGAATACGACAACATCAGCTGGTGGGACTACACGGAGGCAGGCAGCAAAAGCGCAGACTACCAGCGGCTGCTGGCCGGTGGGCTGACCCGCAGCCTGGTGGCCTGCCAGGCCCAGATGGCCAGCACACGCACCTGCGGCGCCATTCTGCTGCAGATGCTGTACATGATGATGGACCCGTTCACGCGTGACACCGACCGCGTGTTTAATGCGCCGACCAACGAGGCCTGGTTGAACCCCTGGTACAAATACCTGACCGGCAAGGGCGTCAAATACCACCACGGCGCCAGCGTGACCAGCCTACAGACCAAGGATGGCCGCATCAGCGGCGTCACCTACGAAAGAGACGGTGATGTGGGCCACGGCGGTGCACCGGGCGACTACTACCTGCTGGCCGTGCCGGTGGAGCGGGCCGCCAACCTGATGAGTGAAGAGGTGCTGGCTCTGGACCCATCGCTGAAGAACATCATCAAACTGGCCCCCAATGTGGAGTGGATGAATGGCATCCAGTTCTACCTGAACACCGGGGTCAACCTGAACCGGGGTCACAGCATGTACACCGGCAGCAACTGGGCACTGACCAGCATCTCCCAAATCCAGTTCTGGCCCGACTACGACCTGAGCCGCCGCGGCAATGGCAAAGTGGTGTCCATACTGTCGGTAGACATTTCCGACTGGAAGGCCCATGGCAATTTCAATGGCAAGGCCGCCCGGGATTGCACCAAGGACGAGGTCATGAAGGAAGTATGGGCGCAGCTCAAACAGGAACTCAACTTCGGTGGTGCCGACATCCTGCGCGACGAGATGATTGAAGACTACTACCTGGACTCGGACATCCATCCCACCAGCGGCGGCATGAGCAAAGCGGTCACCGACCGTCTGAGCCCAGTCAAGCAGGAGGCACTGGGCAAGGTGATTGAACTGGAACCGCTGCTGGTCAACCAGTGCAATACCTGGGGCATACGCCCCAACGCCCACACCGCCATCAACAACCTGTTTCTGGCCAGCGACTACGTCAAGACCAATACCGATCTGGCGACCATGGAAGGTGCCAACGAGGCCGCCCGGCGTGCTGTCAATAGCATTCTGTTGGCCGCGGATTCCGACGAGGACTACTGCGACATCTGGGACATGCACACACCACTGCTGCTCAAACCGCTCCAGGCACTGGACCGCATGAACTTCGACAAGGGACTGCCCTGGACGCAGGTGTTGTGATCAGCCCAGAGGAAGGGTCACTGTAAAGCAGGTGCCCTGGCCGGGCTGGCTGGTCACGGCAATGCTGCCGCCATGGCTTTCTACCGCCCGTTTGACGATCGCCAGTCCCAGACCCGTGCCCGGGATGTTGCCGACATTGCTGGCGCGGTGAAAGTCACCAAACAGGCGGGGCAGGTCGCCCGCCGGAATGCCAATCCCCTGGTCACGCACTTCAAAACACAGGCCCGGCCCGGTTTGGCGCACGCTAAAAAAAACGTCTTTTGCCTCGGGTGAATACTTGATGGCGTTGGACAGCAAATTGCCCAGGATGTGGCGCAGCAGCTTCTCGTCGGCCAGGATGTCCGGGTCGTCCAACTGGGCGTCCAGCGCCACGCGGGCTGTCTGCGCCTTGCCGGGCACCGCATGGCTGGCATTGGCCTCGTCCCGCAGCTGGTGGCACAGGGTCAGCAGATTAAACGGCTTGGGGCTGAAGGACAGCAGGTGGGCATCTGCCCGGCCTATGGTGAGCACCTGGTCCAGCATGAGCACCATGCGTTTGACCGAGGACTCTATGCTGTCAAGCAGCCCATTGCGCTCGTCGACCGGAAGGCGGTCGCAGTAGTTGCGCAGCAAACTATGTGAAACCAGGATGGACGTCAGTGGCGTACGAAATTCGTGTGACGTCATCGCAACAAAGGTGGACTTCAGTTCGTTTAATTCGACCTGCTGGGCCAATGCGCTGTCAAAACGTTGTTTGTCGTCCCGGTTGCGCTGCTCCAGTGCGTCGCGCGCCTGCTTGAACAACACATGCGCTTTCACACGCGCCAGGACAATCGGCGGACTGATGGGTTTGGCGATGTAGACTGCGGCACCCAGGGCAAAACCCATTTGCTCGTCTTGCGTCTCGGTTTTGCCCGTCAGAAAAATCACCGGTATGCCGGCGGTCTGCGGATCTGCCTTCAGCTGCCGGCAGACTTCGTAACCATCCATTTCCGGCATCATGATGTCCAGCAACACCAGGTCAGGTGCCTGGTTTTTGGCAATCTTGAGTGCGCGTTCGCCACTGGGCGCCAGCTTGACGGTGTAGTCGGCCTCCAACAGATCACGCATCAGCTTCAGATTCAGCGGCGTGTCGTCAACCACCAGAATGGTGGGGCGGTGGCTTAGGTCTTGCGCGGCATGCATTGCAGTCACTCAATGGGGTCTATGGCCATGGCTTGCTGAAGTATCTCCAGGCTGCGCTCACTGTCGAATCGGTTGACAGCCGCTTGCAGTTCGGAGAAGTGCTGAGGATAAGCCATGCGCAACATATTTGCATGTTCTGACAACACACGCTCTGCGTTTCCGTCGTCATTGGTCAACAAGTGCCTCAATTGTTGGCATACCAACGCCAGTTTGTGTGGGTCCAGGGCGTGGCCACCGGCATCCGCAGCTGCCACGCTGTCAAGCGGCAGCGCCTCTCGAATGGCGGCAACCTGGGCGCCTAGGGTCATGTCCAGTGCCAACAACAGCGGCTCCAGCTCGGCCCCCTCCAACCCCTGGCGCAAGACCTGCTCCACCGCAGCAGCATCCCGCACCAAATCGGTTGCCGCAATATTGCCTGCCAGGCCTTTGAGCGTATGGGCCAGGCGCAACGCTGTCTTTCCGTCCCGCGCGGCTACGGCCACGCGGATATGCGCCACTGCATCGGCCTGCGTATCCGCAAAGCCCCGCAGCATGGCCACATAACGCGGGGTATTCCCCAGAACACGGCGCAGGCCGGTATCACGGTCCAGCCCGGCAATGGTGGGCAACACCGGGGCAAAGGGTGGCATCGCGTCCGAATGTGCTCCGTCGTCTGCTGGGCCAGCGGGTGTGGCATGCGGGCCGTGCACCGGCGCTATCCAGCGCAACAGTGCGCGGAACAAGTCATCGGGGTCTATGGGTTTGGCGACAAAATCCACCATGCCGGCGGCAAGGCAGTTCTCGCGGTCTGACGCCATGGCGTTGGCCGTCATTGCCACAATAGGAATGGTCAGACCCTGTGGTTGTGAGCGGATTTCACGCGCCGCATCCAGCCCATCCATGACAGGCATCTGCAGATCCATCAGGACCAGGTCATAGGGCCGGCCATCAGCCCAAGCTTGTGCGACGCGGTCGCACGCCATACGGCCGTCGTCGGCAATGTCCACCACCAAGCCGACATCCCGCAGCAACTCACTAGCGACTTGTTGGTTGAGGGCGTTGTCTTCAACCAGAAGGACGTGTGCGCCGTGAATAGCCCGCAAGGCCTGAGGAATGGCGGTGTGCGCCACTTCGCCACGCACACTCCCCAAGCGTGGCGCATCGCTGCCAAGGCCCAGCCTGGCAGTGAACCAGAACGTAGAACCGACACCCGGCACGCTGTCCACCCCTACCTCGCCCCCCATTTGGGTCGCGAGTATCTTGGTGATGGAAAGCCCCAAGCCGGTGCCACCGTATTTGCGGGTGGTGCTGGTATCGGCCTGCTGAAAATTCTGGAAGAGTTTTTCTGCCTGCTCACGGGTCAGGCCTATGCCGCTGTCACGCACGGCAAAACGCAGCACCACGGCATCGCTGGTGCGCTCCAGGACACGAACAATGATGTCGATCTCGCCACGGTCTGTAAATTTGATCGCATTGTTGGCGTAGTTGATGACCATCTGGCTCAGGCGCAGGGCATCACCCCGCAGTATGTCGGGCACATCGTGTGGAATGTCAAACAGGAGTTCCAGACCTTTGTCTGCCGCCTTGTCGTCAATCAGGTTGGCCACCTTGGCCAGTACCTGCTCCAGGCTGAACTCACCGATCTCCAGATCGAGCTTGCCCGCCTCAACTTTGGAGAGATCCAGAATGTCATTGATGATGCCCAGCAGGTGCTGCCCAGACTGCTGCACCTTTTGCAGGTAGTCGCGTTGGCGCGGGGGCAGCTCGGTATTCAGTGCGAGGTGGCTCATGCCAATGATGGCATTCATGGGGGTGCGGATTTCGTGGCTCATATTGGCCAAAAAAGCCGACTTGGACGCCGTGGCTTCTTCTGCCTTTTGGCGCGCCAGAGCGGTTGCGTGCAGGGCCGCCTGGAGCTCTGCGTTGCGTGCCTCGGACTCCATCAATGCATGGTTCTTGGCGGCGTCAAAGATCTTGGTGTGTATCAGCAGTGTCAGGACCAGGCCAATCTGACTGGTCGCGAAGAAGAAGTCTGCATGCTGCGCGTCGTACAAAAATGGCAGCTCTATATGCAGCCATGCCGCAATACCAAAGGCCAGCACCAGAACCGCATTAACAGCCAGCCAGTAGATGGCATTGCGGTTGAAACCCAGCAGCAGTGTTGCGGTCACCGGGCCTGTAGCAAACCAGGATATGACGGGCGAAAAGAGCCCACCCGAAAAATACGTGCAGCCCAAGATGCCAACAAAACAGTTGGCAAACAGATAGATGTTTGCGGCGACGGTGTAATTGCCCGTTGTGTGGATGAAAACCAGATTGACCAGCAGGATCACATCCAGCAAGGCCATGACATAGATTCCGGGCTGGAAACTGATGGCCCAACTGACGGCGACATAACAAATCGCAAAACCCACCACCGCCCAATTGAAGCGGATCAACAGCAGCAGTCTGTCATCGGCCGGCCGGCCGGCGGCACTGGCCATGACATCGCCCACCCGGTCGAGAAGGCTCGCCAAGCGCTGCTTGCGCTCCAACCCGACTGCTTCTTCCATGGAGTTCCTGTAGTAGATCCTGCCCGTGCGCCGGATTTAGTCTACTGCAAGCGGCCTTTATCGGCTAGAAAGCTCTTCGACCTGGCGCCTGGCGGTCTCTGCATCTTTTCCGTATTCGGCCAGGTAACGCTGGCGTTCTTCGCTGCTCCACTCTGCCGGTGAAAAGCGGCTCTTGGGGTAGGACGCGCTCACATGCACAACACCCGCCTGGCGTGCCATGGTGCTGCGGTCCGGAAATTTGTCAGGTATCAGCAAAAAGCCGTCCACATCCCGCAGGCGCAAGGGAAAGGCGGGGCTTTTGTCCAGTACCAGGGCGCCAAACACCTGGAGCTTGAATTCGCGGCTACCGGCCGCCACCTCGTCGTTGAACTGCAGCAATGCAAAGGGCACGTCATTGGCATCGTCCACCCTTGCACTGACCACGTAGCGGCCCGCCTGGCGCACCTGGGCCTTCAGGTAGAAGTTCAGTGACCCGGCCTCCAGCGCCTCGCGCACCCCCGTCCAGGTGGCGGGCACGTCGGGCACGTAGACCACATCGAAGTGGACGACACCCTGTTTGCCATCTGCCGCCAACTCGACCAGCAAGCGGATGGTGCCACCAAAGTTCTGAAACCCCTGGCTGGCTGGCGTCAACCGCCCGGAATAGGTGCCATCCCCCGACGCATCGTCTGCGCTGGCCCCGTCGTCCGAAAAAGCCACGCTGGTTTGCACCAACTGGATGGGTGTACGCGAATCGGGAATGGACTGGGCCCGTGCATTGCGGATCACCAGGGGCAAGGGGCGGTCGTTTTCGTCCCGCACCGCAACGGTGAACTTCACACTCTCGGAGCCACTGAGAAACACACGCTCCTGGCTGGTGCGCAGACGCAAGCCCTTGACCTCTTCGCCATTGGCATTGCGCAGCTTCAGCTCTTCGGCAATTGGGGCAAACGGGCGAACCTGATCCGGGTGCTCGGCAATCGGGCGTGAGTCATAGGGGTAACGCGTGGCGTCGCGGTAACTGGCATAAATCTGTTCTGCCCGCTCGTAGCGGCCACGCCACAGCACTAGTTGCTCCTGGCGCGACTGCAAGCCCGCTGCGCTGTACGGTCCACTGCCTGCCACAACGGGCTGTGACGCTGCCTGCGCTGGCCCCAAGGATGCGGACAGCTGGCGTGTACTGCCAACCGCGGCGTCCGCGTCGCTGTCTGCGCCGAAGCCATACCAACCCAGCGCGGCAAGCGCAACCAGTGCGCCGCCCAGCCAAACCGCCTTAGCCTTGCGCGCCAAAGTTCACACCACTTAGGTCTTGCGAATAGGTGGAGGAAGCATCAATTGGCGTTGGCCGCCATGTCCGCGCGGACTTTGGACACCACGCCGCCCCAGGCACCATTGGTGTAGTGGTTCAAGGCCTCGCCATCGTCACGGAACTTCACAGAATGGAAACTCCACTTGGCCTTGCCGCCTTCATTGGCGGCGGTACCCAGTGTCAGGTCATTGCAAAACCAGTCCGAAGGATTGCAGAACCCGGCGCCACCGCTGCCCGACACACCGCCCGAAGAATGGTAGGCAACAGCCTCATCGTCCTGCCCGGGCAAAACGGCAGAGTACAGCGTGCCTTTGGAGCCTGCATACATATAGAACCATTTGGAACGGGTCTGGTTGTGGTCGTACAACGCACGCGCCGTTGCGGTTTTGAGATCAGATGTCAGCGGGTCCGATACGGCCCAGCTGCCTACATTGGCCAGTTCGCTGCCACCACCCGCTCCGGCTGCCACGTCCACCCATTTGATATTCCAGCCGGTCTGCGTTGTGCCGTCGCTATTGCCGCACACCCCCGATGCATTGGGCGTGGCGTTTTTCTTGCTGCGCGCCGAGCCACCGTACAGCGACAGAGCGTAGCCAATCTGCAAATTGCCCGCGCTGTGGGCGGCGATGTAACACCAGTTGTTGCCGGTGCAATAACAATCCAATGCATCCCGAACGCGGTAGTTCTGGTCAGAGACGCGGCTGAAGCCATCCCAATTGACCGACTTTTTGTTCACACCGGCAGCGGTGCTGGCTGGGCCCCAATACGTGAAATCTGCGTGGTTACCTGCCTGGGCGTTGGGATTGTTGCGACCATTGATCCACAACGAGTAATTGGTGGCATAGGCCCCACCCGCTAAAAGAACCAGGAAAACCGCAAGTGCCTTGACCGCATGTGCGGGGTTTTGACGGAAAAAAGCCAAGCTAACAGAACGCATGGATAACTCCTTGAATCTGGATTCAACTTATTGGGGTGCGCAAGTGTCTCCAATGCGCCAGCGCGTAACAACTGGGGAATACCCGCGCTGCCCCCACGCCCCAGAACCGCGCTATGTTCGCTAACCAACAGAGACCAGATAGACAAAGTTTTACATTCACAATCGCATCGCAGTCGTCTGAGACAGACGATTGCCCGTTGGATGTGTTTGGACCACTGGAGAAAAATATGAAAAAGCTGTTCGCCCTTGCGCTCGCCGCATGTACCCTCGCACCCGCACTGGCTCAAACCAATGTCGGCGTTTCCATCGGCATCAACCAACCAGGGGTTTACGGGCGCATCGATATTGGAGCTTTCCCCCAGCCCCGCATCGTTTACCCGCAACCGGTTGTCATCCTGCAAACACCCATCGCGGTTCACCAGCAACCGGTGTACCTGTATGTGCCACCAGGGCATCAGAAGAATTGGCGAAAACACTGCGGCCGTTACAACGCCTGTGGTCAGCCGGTCTACTTTGTGCAGGAAGATTGGGTGCGGGAGCGTTATGAAGAGCGCAACCGCCACGGAGACAAGGGCCACGGAAATGGCAATGGCAAGGGCCATGGCAAAGGAAACAAACACAAAGACTGAGGCGCCGGGTAGTCTTTCAACCCCTGACGACCACCAACACGTAGTGGTGGTGGTCAAGACGCCCTGAACGTCTCCAGGTGGATACTGGTCTCCGTATTGCTGATGCCTTTGAGCAGGCGGATACGCTCCAGCACCTTGGCCAGCTCCTGTAGCGATTCGGCCCGCAGTTCGGCCAACAGATCCCACCTTCCATTGGTGTCGTGCAAAGTCGCCACACCGGGTTCACCTAGCAGGCTGGCAATCACCGCACGGGTCTGGTTGCCGTCTACCGCAATACTCATCCAGGCCTTGATGGTGTTGTGCTGCACGTCCGGGCGCAGGCGCACGGTGTAGCCCACGATCACCCCCTCGTCTTCCAGCCGCCGGATGCGGTTGGTGACCGTACCCCGCGACACCTTCAACTTGGCAGCCAGTGCCGCCACGGTAAGGCGGGCGTCTTGCCGCAGCAAGGACAGCAATTTGTGGTCCGTTTCATCCATAGTGGCAATTTACCATGCCGAAATGGCAATAATTTAGCTATTTTTATGCATTGTTGACGATTGTTATTGTTTGGTCACAAAACCATACTTCTTTCTACCGATTGCAGGCCCTTGCGATCCACGAGGAGAGAGACCATGACAACACCATCCAGCCCCCGCAACAACACGCCCTACAACACGCTGTTCCTGAGCCCGCAAGACGTAGCCAGCATCGTCAGCCGTTCTGGCTTGGCCGCCACACTTCAAGGCATGGCCACCTACATTCGCCAGGATTTTCTGCGCTGGCAAAGCTTTGATAAATCGGCCCGCCTGGCGGCGCACTCCGCAGATGGCGTGATCGAGCTGATGCCGATTGCCGACGCCAATACCTACACCTTCAAATACGTCAACGGCCACCCCAAAAACACCGCTGTGGGCCTGCCCACCGTCATGGCATTCGGCGTGCTGGCCGATGTGGCCAGTGGCTTTCCGCTGTTGATTAGTGAATTGACGCTGACCACCGCCATGCGCACGGCCGCCACGTCTGCCGTGGCTGCGCGTGCACTGGCACGCCCCGACAGCCGTGTGATGGCGTTGATCGGCAACGGTGCGCAAAGCGAATTCCAGGCGCTGGCCTTCCACCACCTGGTCGGCATTGAGGAAATTCGTTTGTTCGACGTGGATACCCGCGCCACCGCCAAGCTTCTGCGCAACCTGCAAAACAACCCCGACGCCGCCGGTCTGCGCCTGGTTGTGTGCAACAGCACCGCGGAGGCCGTGCGCGGCGCGGACATAGTGACGACCGTCACCGCCGACAAGACGAATGCCACCATCATCACCCCCGAGATGCTGACACCCGGCATGCACATCAACGGTGTGGGCGGCGATTGCCCTGGCAAGACCGAAATCCACGCCGATGTGTTGCGCGCCGCCAAGGTGTTTGTGGAATACGAGCCCCAAACACGCATCGAAGGCGACCTGCAGCAGATGGACGCCGACTTTGGTGTGACCGAACTCTGGCAGGTTCTATCCGGTCTGCAGGCCGGTCGTGACAACGCCAAACAGATCACCTTCTTTGACTCGGTTGGTTTTGCCATGGAAGATTTCTCGGCACTGCGTTATGTGCATGATCTGGCGCAGTCGCTGAACCTGGGTGCCCACATCCCGCTGATCCCCGCCTTGGCAGACCCCAAGGATTTGTACCAGTTGGTACGACCCACGGTGCCCGCCACCACGCGGCAGCAGGCTAGCGGCGGCGCGACAAGCCCGACCCACGCCGTACTGGAAGCGGTGGCGTGAGCCAGCGCTTCTCGGTGCAGGCACCTGCCGCGGTGGTGATGGTGCGGCCCCATGCGTTTCGCTCCAACCCGGACACGCTGCAAGACAACGCCTTCCAAACCCGCAGCCCCGCGCAGACCGATGCAGAGACCGCGGCCCGCGCCTACGCAGAGGTCAGCACCATGGTGCGTAGACTGGAAGATGCCGGGGTAGCTGTGCACCTGTTTGAAGACACCGGCCAGCACACACCCGACGCCGTGTTCCCCAACAACTGGTTCTCCACACACGCCGGTGGCCATGTCGCCATCTACCCCATGGCCATGCCCAGCCGGCAACGGGAGCGGCGCCAGGACGTGGTGGACCTGCTCAAGCAAGACTACCGCGTGCAGGATGTCATCGACTACTCCGGCCTGGAACAAGACCAGGTGTACCTGGAAGGCACCGGTGCCATGGTGCTGGACCATATCGACCGCGTGGCCTACGTGGCCCGCTCCAACCGGGCCAACCCGCTGGCGCTGGAGCGTTTTTGCACCCACTTCAACTTTGAGCCCATGCTGTTTGACGCGGCGGACGCCCAGAGCCGGGCGGTTTACCACACCAATGTGCTGATGTGCATAGGCACAGACTTCGCAATGGCAGGTTTTGACATGATCACCGACCCAGCGCGGCGCCAGGAAGTGCGTGCGCGGCTGCAGGAAAGCGGCCGCGAACTGGTCGCACTGAGCGGCGCACAGATCGCCGAGTTTGCAGGCAATGCGCTGGAGTTACAGGGGAAGCATGGTCGCCTGCTGGCGATATCGTCCCGCGCGGTGCGGGCGCTGCAAGCGGACCAGATCAGGGCTTTGGAAAACCACGTCCAGCTATTGCCGCTGGACGTCCCCACCATCGAACTGGCAGGTGGCTCGGTGCGCTGCATGCTGGCCGGCATCCACCTCAGAAGCCGGCCGCTGGTACCGGCCTGAAGGCCGGGTCTTCTTTACTTGTACTTGGCGTCAATATCCCAGACGGCGGTCTGGATCAGGCGCTGGATCATGGTGTCCAGACCCACGCCACCCTTGGCGCTCTCCGAGATACCCATCACGCTGGTGCTGGTGGCGCCAACTTCCATCTTCAGTTCCTTGTAGCCCTGGGCCACTTGCTCGGTGGTGTTGGCGTTCATGATCTTGTAGCGCATGCCGATCAGCCAGACGCCCGTGGAGTCGCCGGTTTTGACCGAACCAACCACCTGGCCTGTCGCATAACCACCCCGTGTGCCGGACAGAGATCCGATCAGACCACCAATGGCCTGACCATCAAAACCTTTGGTGTTGGCCGCAATCTGCTCCGCCTTCAGGATGTCGAACTTGACGATCCATTTGGTGGTCTTGAGCTTGCCGACCTGCATGGTCTTGCGTGCCTGCGCCACATTGCCCAGGTTGTAGGCCAACGTGATCTCGTTCAACAAATGCCCCAGATTGGCACGCTCCAGCACCGTGAAATTGGCTTGGGACAGCTCCAGCTCGCCAAAGTCGGCAATGTTATTAGGGGAGAATTTTTGCGTGAAGGTAGCGTTGGCGCTTTTGATATCGCCGGGGATAACAATCAGCGCGGGGCCCTTCTTGTTGGCATTCTTGTAGGCCACTTCTTTGTAGGCAGCGGCATCAGCAGCGGCATTGGCCTTGTTCGATGTCGAGGTACCGGCGTTGGGCGAAGGGTTGCCGAATGTTGGGCCCGATGCTTGCGCAGGAGCAGGGGCGGCCTGTGTTGTCTCGGCTGCTTTGGGAGCCGTCTCCATGCAACCCGCCAAAAACACAGCCAGCGCGGCCATCAGTAGTGAAGTGGTCAACAATCGTGTGCGCATTTTTCTATCCCTCTTGAAAATCACCGCCACCTGGCGGGTCGCAAGAGTCTACGACTTTTGGCATACAGACGCGGTATTGCGCTGCACAACACAATAGCTAAACGCTATGAATTCGCTGCATGGTATGTGGCAAACCGTCAGATCAATATTGCGCACAGGCTGCTATTTATTTCATAGCGAATGCATGATATTTTACGGGGGCTACAGGCCAATTTCACGGCGGATTCAAGTACAAAGCGCAACGGAATGCAGTGTAAGAGGTCTGACGGGTAGGTTGTAGAAGACCTCATGCGGTGTGCGATAGCCCAGGCACTTACGAGGCCGATGATTGAGTAAGTACACAGCTTCATCGACCTGAGCCTGTGTCACCTTGAGCAAACTGCACCCCTTTGGAAAGAACTGTCGCAGCAGCCCGTTGGTGTTCTCATTGAGCCCACGCTGCCATGAGCAGTAGGGCTTGGCAAAGTACACCTTCGCCCTCAAACAACTTGCAATGAATTCGTGCTCAGCGAACTCCTTGCCGTTGTCAAAGGTCAGTGTCTTGCAGGCATGTCTGTGGGGCGCAGCAAATCGACAATGGCCTGCGTCACCCCCGCACTGTGCTTGGAGCGTAGTGGATGCGCCAAGGTATAGCGGGACTTGCGTTCCACCAGTGTCACCAACACGCCTTTGCGCCCCCCGCCGATCACCGTATCGCCCTCCCAGTCGCCTATGCGCTTCTTGCTATCCACCACTGCGGGGCGATGTTCAATTCCGACCCGGTTCTTGAGTACCCCACGGCGCTCTCGACCACTGGCATAGCGCTTTCTACGAAGTTTTTGACAGCGCAAGTACCCGACTAAATCACCGCCCTGGGCTTTGTTGGCATAGGCGTATTGGTAGATGGCTTCGGTGCTAATCGACAAACGATCCTCTAAAGCCAGGCGGTCACTGACTTGCTGGGGAGACAAGCTCAGGCGCAGATACAGCTCCACGAGTTGCCACTGCTCTGGCTCGAACTGGCGTGCATTGCGACGCTGTGTCTGTCTCTGAGTCGCTTTGTCTTGGGCCAGTGCAGGTTGGTAGCCCCGGGCACTGGCATTGCGCCTGAGCTCGCGGCTGATCGTCGAGCTGCTACGTCCAAGCTCTGCTGCAATTTGCGACAGATGAATGCCTTGGCGCGTGAGGTTGTGAATTTGGTATCGTTCTTCTTGGGTCAAGTGTGTATAGGTCATGGTGCAACGTTTGGGACTGGCCGGTCACAAAAGTGCATCCTATTCACTCTTGGCCTAACCCGTTTCTAAAACGTTGCACTTCGTACTTGAATCCGCCCACCAAAATCCACCTTGCAATACCCCAGATTCTGGTCACTAGTTAACCGCAGATGGCACCAGGTATTTGGCCTCAAACACTGCACTGGGCACCGGCTGGCTGAACAGGTAACCCTGCATTTCGTCACAGCCCAGCACCCGCAACAGGCGCAGCTGGTCCTCGCTGTCCACACCCTCGGCTACGACCTTGAGCCGCAGTGCATGGGCCAGGTTGATGATGGTGGATACCAGGGCCAGGCCCTCGGGTGATTCGGTCATGTCCAACACAAAGGAGCGGTCGATCTTCAGCGTGTCCACGGGAAACTTGGCCAGGTAACTCAGCGACGAGAAGCCGGTGCCAAAGTCGTCAATGGCCACGGTCAAACCCATGGTGCGGATCGCCTGCAGGCTGGCGATGCTGTGTTTCACATCCTCCATGATCAGGCTCTCGGTGATTTCCAGTTCCACACCGTCCTGTGCATGGGGGTCGATGCTGATGGCCTTGCGCACCTCGTCGATGAAGTTGCGATTGCGCAGTTGCAGTGGTGACACATTCACCGCAATGCGCACCACCGCAAGCCCCGCCGCACGCCAGCGCAAGTAGTCGGCAATGGCCTGGCGCAGGGCCCAACGGCCCACGGCATGGATCAAGCCAGTTTCTTCCAGCACGGGTATGAACTGGCCCGGTGGTACCAGGCCGGTGCGCGGGTCGTTCCAGCGGAGCAGCGCTTCGGCGCTGGTCATGGCACCGGTCGCCAGGTTGACCTTGGGCTGGTAGTGCAATACAAACTCACCCCGGTCCAGCGCCAGGCGCAACTGGTTCTCCAGCGCCACCTTGTTCGCAACCGCCGCCGTCATGGCAGGGGTGTATAGCAGGTAGGGCTCGCCCCGGGCCTTGGCCTGCTTGAGTGCGGCCTCCGCATTTTTGAACAGGCTGGCCGCGTCCGCGCCATCCCGCGGGAACAATGCACTACCCACCTTGATGGCCACCCGCAGTACAGCGTCGCCCACCAGAAAGGGATGCTCCTGGAAGGCCTCGCGCTTGCCTTCCAGAAATCGCGCCACATCGTCGGCATGCTGCACCACCGGCAAAACGGCCGCGAAGTGGTCCGCGCCCAGGCGCGCGAACAACGTGGCGTCGCCCACGTTGTGCGTCAGCCATTGCGCCGCCTGGCGCAACAAAGCATCACCCGCGGCCTGGCCCAGGCTGTCATTGATATTCTTAAAGCGCTCCAGGTCAATCAGGTACACGGCCAGTTGGTGGCCGGCGCTGGCGGCGTTTTGCATGTACTGGGCCAGGCGCTCCAAAAACAGGTGCTGGTTGGCCAGGCCGGTCAGTACGTCGTAATAGACCAGGTAGTCGATACGCTCCTGCTTGTCGATGTGGTCCATGGCAAAGGCCACGTCGCACGCCAGTTCGTCGAGCAGCTTGAGCTCTTCGTCGCGGAAAAAATCCGGCTCACTGGCATACAGTGTCAACAGGCCCACCGTTTGCCCCACCAAGATGAGCGGCAGGATGGCCATGGAGTTGACACCCCGCTCGGCATACACTTTTTCAAACACCATTGCGGGGTTGTTCTGCAGTTCGTTGACCACCACCCTCTTGTTCTCACTGATCACCCGTGCGACCACGGCATTTCCAGCGGCGCCGCTTCCCAGCGATGCAAAGTGCCCTGCCAGCGCAGCACCAAATGCCGCATCCACGCCGGATGAGGCCACCAAGGCAACACGCTGTGTGTCTCTATCCACCGTGCCAATCAATGCCATCTGAAAGCCCCCCGCCTCCACGGCGACACGGCAGGCTTCGCTGAACAGGGTGTCGCGGTCTCGGACCCGCACAATCAAGGTGTTGATACCACTGAGCGTGGCGTACACCCGGTTCAGGTAGACGATGCGGTCTTCTGCGGCCTTGCGTGCGCTGATGTCCAGGTGCATGACCACCACACCGTTCGGATGGTCCTCGAACAGCGGCGTCACGCTCATCTGGAACCAATGCGGTTCGGTCGGCGCGTGGCAGGCGTACTCCATCGTAAAACTCGGGGCTTGGGCATGCAAAACCGAGCGAATGCCTGCCGCGGCGGCATGGGCCGGGGCGCTATCCAGACCCTCGGCGCCATCACACAGATCCAGGTAGTTCAGCCCAAGCCCCGGAACCGGACCGGTCAGGCTGTTGGCATTGCCAAAACGGCACCACGCAGTATTCACCGCGACGATGCGGCCCTGGGCGTCCAGCAGGGCAATGTGGGCCGGCAGTGCATTGAGGATGGCACTCTGTTTGGCCGCCACACTCACACGCTGGTGGTCTTGTGCACGCCGCAACAAGAAGGGCTTGCCTTCGCGGTTGGCCACCGTATCCACCTCGCCCGCCGTCAGTTCCTCCAGCCGCTGGCCGGTCACGTGCAGGGTCTCGATCAGCGCACGGACCTCTTCGCTCACTTCGGGCGACGGTGCAGGCGCGGTAGTCACGGCAAACCAACCTCCAGGTCCAGCGCACGCAGCACCAGCGCAGTCTGGCTGAGGGTGCCCACAATACGGCGCACCGGTAGCGGCGACAACCGTACCAGGGTGGGTGTCATGTAGACGGCATCCGTCAAGGCGCGCTGGGGGTCTTTGAAAACACTCACGAGCTCTACTTCGTGGCGCCCCGGCAGGTGGGTCTTGCACAGCATGGCCAGGTTGGTGCGCGCCTGCGCGGAGTTGAGGGAATCGTCGGCCACGTACAGCCGGAACTTGAAGACGGGAGGGCGGCTCATGGCACACCTCCGCTTCTTGTTGGCGGTGTGGCGTCTGCGCCGCGCAATTCCTCCAAACGGGTTCGGTCACGCGAGACATCGCCCGCCAGGCTCTTGGAGCTGCTGAGCAACAAGGCCTTCTCGATCTGTTTGGCTGCCAGCTCGGTCTGCAGGGACTTCACACGCACCTCCAGCTCAGCCTCTTCGGCGTCCAGCCGCACGCGTTTGAGTTTGCGAGCAACCTCAACGGCCTCGCTGGCCACGCGTTCGGCGCGTTCCTTTTCCCATCGCAAGGTACCCATCAGCACCTCACCACCGGCGGTATAGATATCGGCCAGCGTGACGCCGCTGTCGCTCAGTATCAGCTCACGTACCTGGTTCGAATGCGCTGTGCCGCGTGACTTGATGATGGACAGGCCGCGGTTGCGTTCACCGGCCTGCACCAGGTAGTTGAGGTGGATCCAGGTGTCCACCTGGGCCGAGAGTTGCAGGGGCGAACTGCCTTCGGCCGGGCTGGACATTTCATCCAGCAGGCGGGTGCACAACAGGGTCGTGCCATCGGCCTTGGACCAGTCGATCAGGCGTTCGGCAACGCTGTGGGTATTCAGATCTGTGCCCGACTTGGACCAGGTCGAGACCGGATCAATCACAACGCAGCGCGCGCGGTGTTCCTGTGCCAGTGCCTTGATACGCACCAGGTAGGTTTCTGCGCTGCCAGATATGGTGCGGGCCGAAGCCATGCGCAGAATGCCATTCTTCACAAAAGGTGCCAGCCGTATGCCCACGGAGGCCAAGTTGCGAATCACCTCGCCGCCTTCGGAGTCAAAACTGACAAACAGTGTGCGCTCCCCGCGCTGGCAGGCGGCCTGCACAAAGGCGCCGCTCAGCGTGGTTTTGGCGGTGCCCGAAAACCCGGTCACCAGCACACTGGCGCCACGGTAGTAGCCACCGCCCAGCATGGTGTCCAGGCGCTCCACCCCACTGGAGATGCGCTCGGTGGTGACCTGGGTATCTACATTGTCCAGGGTGCGTGCACCGGCTACTTCCAATCCACCATTGCCAATCAGGAAGGGGGACTCGTTCTCGTCAAAACTGGAGCCGCGGAATTTTTGCACCCGCAGACTGCGCTGTGATACGCCTTGCACCACACTGTGCTTGAGGATGACCGCACAGTCCACCATGAACTGCATAAATCCAAAGGGCTGCTGGCTGACGGCATGGGTGTCATCGGTGTCGGCCTTGAGGGTGATGATGCCGGTGAGACCACGCGCCAGCAGCCAGGTATGCAGGCGGTAGATCTCTCGCCGTTGGGCCTGTGGGTCGGGCAACAGGGCCAGCACCATGTCGAGCGCGTCAAACACAATGCGCCGCGCGCCCGTGGACTGGGCTTGGGCTTGCAATGCGGCTAGCAAGCCACAAAAGTCAAAGTCCCCCGACTGCACCAGATCTGGCTGTGGCTGCGCGTTCAAAAAATGCAGCTTCTTGCGCTGGGCAGGCTTGAGCTTCCAGCCAAAGCCACTGGCGTTGTCCAGAATGCGTTGGGAAGACTCTTCAAAGGCAACAAAAATGCCAGGCTCGTTGTGTTGCTGCACACCGTTCACCAAAAACTGCAGGGCAAATACGGTCTTGCCCGAACCGGGCCCGCCCACCAGCAGCGTGGTGCGGCCCAACGGCAAACCACCGCCCGTGATGGTGTCAAATCCGGAGATGCCGGTTGGCGCCTTGCCTACCCCGGTCACCAGCGGCGTGCGGTCGGTTTTCATGACCATTGGGGTGCTGATCAGCGCACCGGTACCACAATCACACTTTCCCGCACCAGGCCACCGCCGGAGACACTGCCATCCACACGTGACGGGTTGAATACACGCGCCTCGCAGGCCGTGCGTTCATCACCCTGAAACTCTGAACAGCGTTGCACCGCGTTGCGGCTGTACTGGTTGGGCGCAGCTTCCGCCAGGCCGCCCCGCTTGGCCTCAGCCAAGGCGTTGCGCGCCTCGGTGCGGCAGATTTTTACATCCTGATGGGACTGCCCGCTGTTGCAAACCGCCATCTCCTGGCGGTAGCGTTCTTGCGCATCGGCAATTTCACGCGAGGGGCCTGCGGCCAGCGCTGCGCCCGCAGAGACCAGGAGTGTGGCCATTGTGAGCGTCAGGCGAATAAAAGAAGGTGATGGTGTTTGCATAATCGTAGCTTTCTGATTGGAAACCACAGACTAGGCCTTGGTTGCAAGCCTGTATGTACGCCCGCGAACAGAACACATGGATTGCGCGCCAGACAATGGCGGCATGAGGTGGAAACGTATCTTTCTGTGGCTGGCTGCATTGCTGGTTACGCCCGTCGTGTTGGCTGCACTGCTGATCGCCATCTTTGGCTGGAACTGGTTGCGGACACCTATCGAGAACCTGACCCATCAGAAGACCGGCCGCGTGCTCGCCATCCAGGGCGATCTTTCGCTGCGGCTGGCCTGGCCCGCGCCCACCCTACGCGCCAATGCTGTGACGTTTGCCAATCCGCCCTGGGCGCGCGAGAAGCAGATGGTGGCGGCGGACGCGGTGGAAATCAGTGTGGATGTGCCACAGCTGCTGATCCGCAATGTGGTGCTGCCCACCGTCCACCTGGTCCACCCAACCGTTTTTCTGGAGCAGGACGCACAGGGCAAGAAAAACTGGCTGCTCGACCTGGACCAGCAGGACGAAAGCGCACGCGTGCACATCGGCCAGCTGACGCTGGACCAGGGCACGCTGGGGTATGAAGACCGCGCCACCAAAACCCTCCTCCGTTCAAGCCTTACAACGGCCGCGGCAACAACCGGCAACCCACCGCCGCAAGGGCCGCCAGGGGTCAGTTTCAGCACCACCGGTCAGTTCCACGGCCTGCCGGTCAAGGCTGCAGGCAGCGGAGGGCCGGTCCTGGCGTTGCGTGACGAACGCACGCCCTACCCACTCACCGTGGACGCCACTTTGGGGCGCACCCGCATCAAGGCATCTGGCACGGTTACTGGCTTGACCAAGCTGTCCGCCGTTGACATGCAGCTGGCGATCACCGGCGACAGCCTGGAGCAACTCTATCCCCTGCTGGGCATTCCGGCGCCGGCCACGCCCGCGTATGCCATGCGGGGGCGCCTGGCCCACCATGGCAACAGCTGGCGCTACGAGGCGTTTTCCGGTCGCATGGGCAACAGCGATCTGGCCGGATCGGCCCAGGTCGTCACCGGCGGCACACGCCCACAGCTGACCGCCCAACTCACATCCAAGGTTCTGGACCTTGATGACTTGGCGCCCGTCATTGGCAAACGCGCCACCGACGCCCCACCGCCCGCCACCACAACTGCAACCCCGGCAACGCCAAAGACCAAAGGTGTATTGCCCGACATTCCCTTCAATGCGGACCGCTGGACCAGCATGGACGCCGACGTGGGCCTGAAGGCCAAACAGATTCGCCGCGCCACAGCCCTGCCGCTGGACGATCTGCACGTGCAGCTGAAGCTGCAGGACGCAGTGCTGACACTGACCCCGCTGGACTTTGGCGTTGCGGGCGGCCACGTGCGTGCCAACATCACTCTGGATGGACGCAGCAAACCCATCAAGGCCAAGGTGCAGGCGCAGGTGCGCAAACTGCTGTTATCCAAAACGTTCCCCACTGTGGCGCTGAACCAGGCCAGCCTGGGTGAAATCAACGGCGCCTTTTCGCTATCGGGCAGCGGCAACTCCATTGGCGGCATGCTGGCTACTGGCAACGGCCAGATCGCGCTGGGCATTGCCCAAGGCGAGGTCAGCCAGCTGATGATGGAAAAGGCGGGCCTGCATGTGTTCGAAATCCTGCAACTGAGTGTGGCGGGTGACCGGCGCATCAAGCTGCGGTGTGCGCTGGCCGACTTTGAAGTCAAGAGCGGCGTTATGAACATCGACTCGCTGGTCTTCGACACCGATGTCACCACCCTGTTTGGCAGCGGCCGCGTCGACCTGGCCCGCGAAACCCTGGACATCACACTCAACCAGAAGACCAAACGCACCAGCCCGTTGGCGCTGCGCAGCCCCATCCACATCCGCGGCACCTTTGCAAAACCAAACGTAGGGGTGGACAAGGGCCGCATCGCCGCACGGGCTGCAGGAGCCGTGGCACTGGGTCTGCTCAACCCCTTTTTGGCGTTGATCCCACTGATTGATCCCGGCCCGGGACAGGACAGTGACTGCAGCCAATTGATGCGCGAGGCCAAGGCCGTGCCGCGGTAACCGTCAATAGGCGTCCCCAACGTGCCTATCCGGGTGTAGCGCAAAGCCAACGCACCGCCAAGGTGGCGCGGTATTTGCATGTGTCGTGCGACAATTTCCTGACCAACTATTCAAGAAAGCACTACCCATGCAAAAAACTGCCCGCTCAGGCCGCACCCGCTTTTCACCTACACCGCTCATGGTTGGCATGGCCCTGCTGTGGCCTATGGCGTTTGCCGTAGCCCAAACCGCTGCACCCGCCGAGACGGCTGCTGCACCACAAGCGGGCGTGCTGCAAGCCGTAACCGTGACGGCCGAACGCCGTGCGGAAAACGTCAAAGACGTTCCCAGCTCCATTTCTACCATCTCCGGTGAAAAATTTGATGTGCTGAACACCGGTGGCATGGACATTCGCATGCTGTCGGGCCGCGTGCCCAGCCTGAACATCGAATCCTCGTTTGGTCGCGCTTTTCCCCGCTTCTATATCCGTGGTTATGGCAATACCGACTTCCGCTCCAACGCGTCCCAGCCCGTGTCGCTGATTTATGACGACATCGTGCAAGAAAACCCCATCCTCAAGGGCTTCCCGGTGTTTGATGTGGACCGCATTGAAGTGTTGGCCGGCCCCCAGGGCACGCTATTTGGCCGCAACACACCGGCTGGTGTGGTCAAGATCGATTCGGTCAAACCCTCCAAGTCCACCGACGGTTATTTCAACGCGTCCTACGGCACGTATGGCACGGCCGCGCTGGAGACCGCATTCAACCTGCCGCTGTCTGGCGAATGGAATGCCCGCATCTCGGCGCAGTTGCAGCACCGTGACAACTGGGTCAAGAACGACAAGAGCCCCACCAAAGACCTGGAAGGTTATGACGACCGCGCCGTGCGTGTGCAGGCCGCCTACGACGGTGGCGGCATGTTCAGCGCCCTGTTTAATGTGCATGGCCGTGATCTGAATGGCAGTGCCCGTCTGTTCCGCGCCAACATCATCAAAAAGGGCACAAACGACCTGGTAGACGACTTCGACCCTGCGCGCATCTACACCGACGGCATCAACAAACAAAACCTCAGCAATACCGGCGCCAGCGCCAAGCTGAAATGGTCGTTGACCGACTTCAACGTGTACTCGATCACCGGCTACGAAACCGTCAACGCCTACAGCCGCGGTGACATCGACGGTGGTTATGGCGCCGCCTTCCTGCCCACAGGCGGCGGCCCGGGTTTCATCCCCTTCCCATCGGAAAGTGCGGCCGGCGTGCGCGACCACCAGCAGGTTACCCAGGAAATTCGCCTGGAATCCAAGGGCAAGGGCCCGCTGACCTGGCAAGCCGGTGCGTACCTGTTCCAGGAGAAGCTGGGCTTTGACAGCTACACCTACAACACGCTGGCCAACAACGTGCAATCGGGTGCCACGCTGCGCTCCGACCAGACCAACGACACCTATGCCGTGTTTGGTGGCCTGACCTATGCCGTCAGCGATGCCCTGAAACTGCGCGGCGGCCTGCGTTACACACAGGACAAGAAAAACCTGAACACCCAGCCCCTGCCAGCCGGTGACCCCAACCCCACCAACACCGCCAACGGCCTGGGCTCCAGCAGCGACAACAGCCAGGTCAGCTGGGACATGGGCGCCACCTACAAGCTGGACAAGGACACCAACCTGTTTGGACGCGTGGCCACCGGTTTCCGCGGCGCCAGTATCCAGCCAGCAGGTCCTTTTGGACCGCTGAACCAGGCCAACCCAGAGACCACCACCTCGTTTGAAGTGGGTGTCAAGAGCGACCTGTTTGACAAGCGCGCCCGCGCATCCGTCAGCCTGTTCCACTACGACGTGAAAGACCAGCAGTTGACCGCCGTGGGTGGCAGCAACAACGCCGTGCGCCTGCTCAACGCCAAGAACTCCATGGGTGAAGGCGTAGAGGTGAACTTCGACGCCTACCTGACGCCGAACTTCCTGGTGACCCTGAGCGGCAGTTACAACCAAACCGCCATTCAGGATCCATCCCTGGCGGTGGGCACCTGCGGTGGCTGCACGGTCTTGAACACCAAGAACGCAGCCGGGCTGGCCCTGATCGACGGCAACCCGCTGCCCAATGCACCCAAGTGGATTGCCAACGTGACCGCGCGCTACGGCATCCCCGCGGCCAACGGTGGTGAATACTTCATCTACACCGACTGGGCCTACCGCAGCGAGACCAATCTGTTCCTGTACAAGTCTGCCGAGTTCACCGCCCCTCCCCTGCTGGAAGGCGGCCTGCGCCTGGGCTACAACTGGGGCAACGGCAAGTACGAAGCCGCCATCTTCGGCCGCAACATCACCAACCAGGTGCGTGTGACCGGTGCCATCGACTTCAACAACCTGACCGGTTTCATCAACGACCCGCGCACCTACGGTGTGCAGTTCAAGATGACGATGTAAGGCGTTTTTAGCGACCCACGCTGGGCATGGCGCTTGCGCCCTGGCCCAGCCGGGTCGCCAGTGCGCGGGCATCACCCTCGCTGGACAAGTTGGCAAGTTGCACCACATAGATGCGCTTGCCAGCTTTTTTTTCGGGCTGAAATTGCGCGGCATAACCCTGGTTGCGCAGGTCTTCATAGAGCGCCATAGCGCCGGCAAACGAGGTGTCGGCATCAAAGCGCACCTTCCAACGCCCGCCCACGGTGGCGCCACCTGCATCCCGCGCGATGTCGGTCTCTGCCGCCCACTGGGCCAGTTGTGCTTCTGGCACGCGGCCTATCGGCAAGGTCGGCTCGCCTTTGGGAGCAATGTAGAACTGCAGCGGTTGGTCCAAGATGACGGGCGCCGTGTTCTGGCCGGCCACCGGGTCGCGCGTGACCTCGATCTTGCCTTCCAGCAGACAGACGATTTCCTTGGCTCCGCCCTGTTTGCCCCACAGGTCGGTACCGCGAATGCCCGCCGTTACGGTCGCCAGGCGGATGTCCACCTCGCGGCGGCTGCGTGCCTTGGACAACACGTCCGTCGTAAACCGGAATGCACCGGTCACTACGTTGATGGCGGACTTCATAAACACACCGCCATCCTGCCCCTCACGCCGGGCCACCAGGGCATCAAAACCCAGTTGCGCCCGTTCGCCCAGTTTGACCTTGCTGCCCTCGGGCAGGGTCAGCAAAATACGCGCGTTGGCTCCAGTCTCAATGCGGTCACGCTCTTGCAGCACCATGCCAGGAACAATGGGCTGGCGTTGACCCGCGCGCTCCAGCCAGGCGGAGCATGACAACCCCATCCACCACTGCTGCGGGCGGCGCGGCCGACGCCCATGCGTTATGCAGCCACACCATGCTGACCAGCAGCGCAACACACGCCTTGTTTGCAGACAAACGTCCCATGACTATTCTCCTGAGGGGGATTCGACGGCTGCCATCACACAACCGATACCGGATATACGGTCGGGATTGAAATTTGGATGCAGGGCAGGCAAGCTATTCACAGAACTCCCTATACTGGCGCGCATGAAACTGGACACCCTGAGTCTGCAGGAGTTGATTGGCTTTGCCGCCCAAGGCAACCACGGCGCCTTTGCACACCTCTACCAACGCACCCACACGCATCTGTTTGGCGTTGCCGTACGTATATTGGGCAATGGACAGTCGGCGGAGGATGTTTTGCAAGAGGCGTATGTGAGTATCTGGAAAAGTGCTGGAGGCTACCGCAGCGAGGTTGGCGGGCAATCCATTCAACCCATGACATGGTTGATTGCGATTGTGCGCAACAAGGCGCTGGACGCACTGCGCACGCGCACCCGCCGCAAGGAAAGCGAGCTGTCGCAGGACGATGACCTGACCGAAGACGCTGAACCGGGGTCTACCGCCGGCGCAAACCCCAGCGCCATGCAACTGCTGGAGCAGGCGACCCAGGCACTGCATATCGAGGCGTGCATGAGCGCGCTGGAGGGAAGCCACCGCCAAAGCCTGGCCCTGGCCTACTACCAGGGCCTGTCCCACACCGAGGTGGCGGCCCAGATGGGCGCGCCGTTGGGTTCTGTCAAAGCCTGGATACGCCGGGGTCTGGAAAAACTCAAGACCTGCCTGGCGGGACAAGGGGTGGTGGCATGAGGTACACCCAACCCGAGCTGCTGGACCACCTGGCCTCATCTTATGTACTCGGCACGTTGCAAGGCGGTGCCCGGCGACGCTTTGAGCGGCTGCGCAGCGACCGCGCCGACGTTCAAATGCGCGTTACCCAGTGGGAAATCCGGTTGGGAGAACTGGCCATTTCCATCCCCCCCGAAAAGCCCTCGGCAAAACTATGGCCGGCCATTGCCGCGCGCACCCAGCCAGCCAAGAAGCCCCAACCGCTGGCGCCCCTCAAGCCACCGGCCTGGCTGGGCTGGCTGATGCCCGCGGGTTTTGGTTTCGGCGGGCTGGCCGCAGGCGTAGTAGCTGCCACTGCACTGTTTTTCCTGGCACCCACACTCTTTGTGTCCAGTGAACAGATCGCCATGCGCTCCGGTGAGCGCCTGCCGCCCAGCTATGTCGGCCTGCTGACCGATGCTGCGGGCAATGGCAAAGTGCTGGTCAGTTCACTGCGCCACGGCAAGACCATGACGGTGAAAATCATCGGCCCGATCATGGCGCAGCCCGCGGGCCACATGGTGTTGTGGGCCTACCCTGCGGAAGGACTGCCGTTTGCAGTCGGTATTGTTCCAGCCACAGGATCCGCCGTATCCAACCTGCCCGATACCTCGGAAAAGTTATTCTCCAAAGTGAGCAAACTGAGCATCACGCTGGAAACCGATGCGGCACCTGCCAGCCCGCAGGGGCCGGTCCTGTTCAGCGGCAACTGCGCCAAGCTGTGGTGAGCGGGCTCAGAGGCTGAGAGTTTTTTGAGCGTATTGCCGCTCCAGGTAATCGATGATGTCGGCCGACTCGTACAGCTTGGTGCCCGTGTTCGGGTCTTCCAGGTAAGGCACCTGCACCCGCCCGTGTTCTGCCAGCAGCTTTTCACGACGGCCGCCGGCACGCGGCTTGTAGGGGCCAGGCAGCACACGCCGCACGGCCGGTCCCATATCCGCGAACTGCTCCTTGCCGATGTTGTGCAACACATAGGCCAGCTCCAGCTCCGTCAGGCGCTCCCGCACCAGGCGTGAGTACGGGCTGGACTCAAAGCTCCACAGCTCCAACAACTTCTTGGGATGGTTTGCCTTGCGCGCCGTTGTGCCACGCATGCCACTCACCAACGAGCCCACACCACCCAGCACAGGAGCCAGCAGCCCCTTGGTATAGGCAAACGGTGTCGCGCGGTCCGCATAAGTCTTGAACAGGTAATCGACGATATCGGCCGACTCGTACAGCCGGGTGGAAGTATTGGGGTCTACCAGCAGCGGGACCTGGCGTTTGCCGCCCTGGCGTGCCGCCTGTGGGCGAAAGCGTTTACCGCGTTTGGGGCAAGGATAAATCTCGGCATCCAGGCCCAAGGCGGTCAGGGCTTCGCGCACCCGGCGGCAGTAAGGGCAGCCTTCCATATCGTAGAGCTGCAGCCGCTTTTTGGGCTGCTTGGACGCCTTGACGACACTGGTACCGCGCCAGGCGCTCAGGGTGGAGGTGACCACGGATTGCAGCACGTTGATCTGGTGCTTCGCTTTGCTTGGCATGTTGGTTCGCCCTCGATTGGTTTCGCCCATTGTGCACGCTTGACCATCCAAAAAATGCCGCGGATACTCCGCCCATGGCCACCCTCACGGAAGAACAAGCCCGCGCCTACATGCACAAGCTGTTGGCCGCCATGAGCCAGGCTGGAGGCTCCGATTTGTTCATTGCGAATGACTTCCCGCCCAGCATGAAGGCCCACGGGTCCATGCAGCCGTTGTCCAGCCAGAAACTCACTGGCGAGTTGACACGGGTCTTTGCCAACTCACTGATGAACGAGCGCCAGCGGGAAGAGTTTGCCAAGGAGATGGAGTGCAACTTCGCGATCTCCATACCCGGCCTGTCGCGCTTTCGCGTCAATGTGTATGTGCAGCAGCAGAACGTGGCCATGGTGGTGCGCACCATCGCGTCCGAGATCCCCAATTTTGACAAGCTGGACCTGCCACCCATCCTCAAAGAAGTGATCATGAACAAGCGTGGCCTGGTGCTGGTGGTGGGCGGCACCGGTTCGGGCAAGTCGACCACGCTGGCGGCCCTGATCGACCACCGCAACAGCACCTCGGCGGGCCACATCATCACGGTGGAAGACCCGGTCGAATACGTACACGTGTCCAAGAAATCACTGGTCAGCCACCGTGAGGTGGGCGTGGACACCCACTCCTGGCACCATGCGCTGAAAAACACGCTGCGCCAGGCACCCGATGTGATTCTGATTGGCGAGATCCGTGACCCCGAGACCATGGAGCACGCCATCGCCTTCGCCGAAACCGGCCACCTGTGCCTGGGCACCTTACACGCCAACAGCGCCAACCAGGCCATAGACCGCATCATCAATTTCTTCCCCGAAGACCGGCGCAACCAGCTATTGATGGATTTGTCCGCCAACCTGCGCTCCATCATTTCGCAGCGCCTGGTGCGCACCGAAGACGGCAAGGGCCGCAAGGCGGCGATTGAGATCTTGCTCAATACGCCCACCATTGCGGAGCGCATTTTTAAAGGTGCGTTTGGCGAGATCAAGGCGCTGATGGAGAAGTCGCGCGAGCTGGGCATGCGCACCTTCGACTGGGCGCTGTTCGAGCTCTACAACGATGGCCATATTGGCTACGAAGAAGCCCTGCGCAATGCCGACTCGGCCAATGAGTTGCGCCTGGCCATGAAGCTCAAGAGCAAACGCGGTGAGCCCGCCACCGCCAGTGGCCCTACCCTGTCATTTGACAAAGAGCCAACACCCGAAGAACTGGAGGCCCTGCGCGAAGCTGAGCGTGTGAAACAGCAACAGCGCAAACGCGAACTGGAAGACCAGGAGCTGGAAAAGAAGATGAAAGAAAAGGGCGTGGACAGCCGGTTTGTCTAGGCCTATCTATTCATTCCGAAAATGGGGGGTGGACTGGCCCTCGGCCAGCGCCCCGGTGTCGGGGTCTATCCAGTCGGCAACACCAATTTCGTCCTCCGCCTCCCGCAGGGTTTCGCCGGGCTCTGCGGACTCTTCGCTGGCCGACTGCATATCGGCCAAGGCCAGCTCCACACTGTCAAAAGGACCAAACTCCTGCTTGCCGTCCGGGGTGATCCAGTAATAGCCGTTGGGGTGGTGCATGAGCTGGCCAATCTCCACCTCAGTAATACCTTCATCGCCCTCATCGTCCATGTCATCGCCGTCCAGCAGCGTATCGTCCACATCAGGCGGTTCCGGGGCGGCAGGGGTGGCCGCATGTTTGTTCGCCATAGTGATTCTCCAAGTAGGTCCAACGTGTCGTTAGCTGCATCCTACTCCTGCACACAACCCCTTTGGCAATACGCCTACAACAAGCCGACTACCGGGTAGCGCCGCCACTCCGGTTCGTGGAAGCGTTTGCCGTGGGCGAAGATGAAATCCAGCACGGCGGTCTGGCTGGCAAGCTGCTCGGGATGTGCCTGCTTCCAGGCCTCAAAACGTGTGCGCAGTTCGGGCTCCTCCTGCAGCATTTCCAGCGCCGTGTCTTCAAACACGTAGTCGGAATAGGCTTCTTTCTTCTCCAGCACGCTGTTGAAAAAGCCCCAGCGGAAAAAACTGTCGTGTGCCTGTGGCTCCAGCGTCTCCACCGCATACCGGGCATTCGGTTGCGCCAGGTCCACCAGCACATCGCCCGCTTGGGCCTGGATGGTCTCGGTGTGCACCGTGAGCTCCATGTTGTCGTGGAACATATGGCCCTCGTAGGGGTTGGCGCGCGATTGCACCGTGCCTATGCGGTAGACCTGTGCCTGCAGGCTCTGGCCTGCTTCCAGGCGCCGCAGCACCACGCCATTCCATTGCAGACGCTCAATAACTTCGCGCCATGCCTGGGGTATCAGGTACTGCTTGGGTGTGGCCACTTCCAAGGCCACCGTGCAGCGGTTGAACCAAGGAATGTCGCGCTCCCAGGGCTGGTCGCGGTCATAGGCCAGGCGGCTGTAGTTGCCCAGCAGGCTGGGACGGTAGACCGCCGCATACCCCTTGAATGTGAAAGCAGACGGGCGACTGGTATCAGGCGCCCACAGCACCGGCCAACGCCGCTGCGCACTGGCAGCCTGCCGCGCGGTCTGGCGCAGGGCCTGTATCTGCGTGGCATGGCTGAGCGTGAACGCCAGCACCACTTCGACCAGGGTACGCATGGAGGCGTAGCGGTCGGCAAACGGTTTGAGCATGTGGGTCTCGGGCATAAAGCCTATGCAGTGGTGCAGCGCAGCGTAGCCGGTGGAGAAACGCGGCACCTCCAGAAAGTCTTCAATGCCATCGTCTGGTGTGGCCCGTATGGGGTTCACATAGGGGCAGGTGGGCCAGCCGCGTTCTGCCATGGCTGTGTAGATGTCGGGCAGCATGGTGTCGCGCAGGAAATCGCCCAGGCCACCTCCCAGCTTGTCGGTCTGGGTGTTGATCAGCGTCATCGTGTACTGGTAGTCGGCCCCGTTGGAGGTGTGGGTGTCGACCATCACATCCGGGTCCCAGGCAGTGAAGAACTGGTTGAAGGCCTGCGCCGCCAGGCTGTCGCATTTGATGAAATCGCGGTTCAGGTCCAGGTTGCGTCCGTTGGCCCTAAAGCCAAACTCCTCGGGGCCCAACTGGTTGACGCGCGATGTGGACTGGCGGTTCAAACAACCGTCCACGTTGTAGACCGGGATGAACAGAAACACGGTCTTGCCCAGTGCCGCCAGGCGCTCGGGCTGGGTGCAAAAATCCCGCACCAGGGCCATACAGGCGTCTATGCCTTCTGGCTCGCCAGGGTGTATGCCGTTGTTATTGAAAAAGATGGGTCTGCCAGTCGCCTTGATCTGCGCACGGTCCCGCACGCCATCGCTGCTCACAACCCCAGCATGCAGCGGCAGGCCATTGTCCGCCGTGCCAATCTGGAAGAAATGCAATATGCCGGGGAAATCTGCGGCAAGCCGCTCGTAAAAAGCTATGCAGGCGCTCCATTGCGTAGTCTGGTTCTGGTTGCCCTGCTCGTAGGGCGTGGGGTAAAGGTCTGCCTGTGCGTTGTGCGCCATGGTGGATGTTTTCCGGGTTGGGGCGCCGTCTTGTGAACCGCGCAGAAATAGGGATCGCCGGGATAATAGCCGCCATGGACGCCAACGCAATTCTCTCCCGCATCTGGGCCTTGGGCGGCCTGCCGCCACAGGCCCTGGACTGTGTGGACTTGTCCGGCGCAGAGCCGGTCTTGCCCTCGTCATTTGCCGTGGGCACCGCGGCACAAACCAGTATTGCTGCCGCGGCTTTGGCAGCATGTGAGTTGGGCCATGTGCGGGGCCAGGCTCGCCAACGGGTGGGTGTCGACTTGCTGCACGCGGCACTGGAATGTGAAGGCGCATTCAGTGTGGACGGGCAGACACCCGACGCCTGGGATCCGTTCTCGGGTCTGTACGCCTGCTCCGATGGCTGGGTGCGTATGCATGCCAACTTTGCCCACCACCGTGATGGCGCGCTGGCCCTGTTGGGGCTCTCCAGTACCACCGCGCAGCGCAAGGACGCAGAGCAGGCACTGCGCACCTGGAAAGCCCTGGACTTTGAGCATGCCGCCGCCGACCGCGGCATGGTCGTATCCGCCCTGCGCAGCTTTGCCGAGTGGGATGCCCATCCCCATGCACTGGCGATTGCGGCGCAACCCTTGCTCACGCTGGAACGTATTGGTGACGCACCGCCGCTGGCACTGCCCCCACTGGGCGATGACCAGTTGCCGTTGACAGGCCTACGCGTGCTGGACCTGACCCGCATCGTGGCAGGCCCGGTAGCGGGCCGAACCTTGGCCGCGCTGGGTGCCGACGTGATGCTGGTCAACTCGCCCCACCTGCCCAACATCGCCCTGATTGCCGAGACCAGCCGCGGCAAACGCTCGTGCCACCTGGACCTGCGTGCAGCAGACCAGCGGCAGGCCATGGATGCGTTGGTGTCCAACGCCGATGTTTTTGTGCAAGGCTACCGCCCCGGTGGTCTGCAGGCCCTGGGTTATGGCGCCCAGGCGCTGGCGGAGCGGCGACCAGGCATTGTGGTGGTGTCGCTATCGGCCTATGGGGAACAGGGCCCCTGGGCCAAGCGACGCGGTTTTGACTCGCTGGTGCAGGCCGCCACGGGCTTCAACCTGGCGGAGGCCGAAGCGGCCGGTGTTTCGAAACCCCAGGCTCTGCCCATGCAAATCCTGGATCACGCCAGTGGTTACCTGATGGCCTTTGCCACGGCGGCCGCGAAGGCGCGGCAATTGCAAGAAGGGGGAAGCTGGCATGTGCGCGTATCGCTGGCCCAAACGGGACACTGGCTGCGCGGCCTGGGGCGTGTGGCGTCGGGTTTTGCGGTGGCTGAACCCGACCGTCAACCCTACATGGAAACCTACGCATCAGGCTTTGGCAAGCTGGTGGCGGTACGCCCCACGCCGCAGCTGTCACGCACGCCCGCAGGGTGGAGTCGCCCGTCCGTCCCACCGGGCACCCACGCCCCCGTGTGGTCTTAGCTGCAGTGTTGCGGTGCCTGCACCACGGGCCGCCCCGACACCAGTTGCCGACCATAGGCCAGCAGGCCGGTACCCAGGTGCAGCAGCGCCAGGGCCACCAGACCCAATGCCTGGCCCAGGTCCCGCAGGGGCTGCGTCACCGCACCAGCATCTTGGGCGACGTGCGCATGCACCACTGCAGGGCTGGGCGTCCAGTCAAAAAACACCGCTTGCTGCTCTGCAGGCGCAAAGGGCTCCAGCACCACATGCTGGCCAGGGCGAACGGCAATTTGCTCGCCAGCTTGCAGAAAGTAATCACCCAGTTCGTTGCCAGCGCCTTGGTGTTCGGCGTCCAGTGTGACCCACACCTGGCCTTGGGCCACACGCAATAATCCGGCTTGGCGCGGCTGCAGGCTGAGCGCACGCCCAGGGGCCAACTTCCAGAAACCGGGGACGGTGTCCTGGCTGTGGGATGTCTGGAATTCCAGTGTGTGGCTGCTTGACATGGTGCTCTCCTTGGTTGCGTTTGATGCCTGAATGATCGCGGGAAAACCCTTGATCGTCCAATGAAATCGGGATAAGCTATTCATTCCTTTTTCGCATCAATCACCGCAACCACACCACCCGCGCCATGCACCACTCAGAGAACCATTTGCGCACCCGCCCCATTGCCATGGGCCATCTGCGCGCCTTCGAAGCCGTGGCCCGCCACTTGAACTTTCGCGCGGCAGCAGAAGAGCTGTCATTGACGCAAAGTGCGGTCAGCCGCCAGATCCAGGCCATGGAAGAAGAGGTGGGGGTGCCCCTGTTTCTGCGCCACACCCGCGCCGTGGAACTGACCGGCGCAGGCGCCCAGTTGCTGCGCACCGTGTTGCCTTCACTGGAGAGTTTGGACAGCACCGTGCGCCTGATACGGCGCAGTGCGGGCCGGCGCAGTGTCACCATCAGCACCTGGGCCTCGTTTGCGTCCATGTGGCTGATCCCGCGGCTGGAAGACTTTCAAAGCGCCCACCCGGACATCGACATCCGCATAGACGCCAGTGATGTGCCGGTGGACATGGAGACGGCAGACATAGACGTGGCTTTGCGCTACGCGCGTCCGGTCCAGGTCCCAGCGGGGGCGGTACGCCTGTTTGGCGAACAACTCGCGCCCGTGGCCAGTCCCTGGTTGCTCAAGAGTGGCCACGTTATCAAGAACGGCAGCGACCTGGTGCACTTTGGCCTGATTGAGGCCAGCGATTCACACCGCACCCAAAACCTGGAGTGGCTGACCTGGCGGCGCTGGCTGGACACCCACAACTTCAAAACCCTGGAGCCCAAGCGTTGGCTCTACTTCAACTACGCACACCAGATCGCGCAGGCTGCCCTCACCGGCCAGGGCCTGGCGCTGGCGCGCATGCCACTGGTGGCAGACAGCCTGGCAAGTGGTGACCTGGTGGAGATACTGCCCCATATGCGGCTGGACTCACCCATGGTCTATTGGCTCATCGTAGGCCCGCGCTCGGCAGCACGCCCGGAGATTGTGGCCTTCTGCACTTGGCTGCAGGCCCAGGCCGCGCTGACGCGGGTGGCCATTGGTGATGTACCTGCCTGACCCCAACACGGTCGACCGTCTGAACTGACGGAATCCGGCTTGCAGTATTGCATCGCGATACTCCGGCTGCTATTTTTCTAGACCGGTTCAGCTTTTCACTGGCTGCAGAGGACGGTCTGCCTAGACTCGCGCCATATTTCTTCGACCTCCGCTCACGCAATCCATCCAGCACAGATTTTTATGAAACACCGAATAACTACATATTTGATAGCGGCATGTGCAGCATTGACGGGGGCTACAGCCAGTTTCGACGTAAAGGCACAGAGCGATGCCTCCGCCCTGAGCGCCGTCTCTGCCATGCCCGTGGCATCCGTGGTGGCGGGCGGCAGCGCGGTGGTGGCACTGCCACTGGTGTTATCCACCGCCGGCACCGTGCTGGTGGTCCGCACGGTAGAGGTCAGCGCCACGGGCACGGTCTACCTGCTGGAGCGCGCCTCCGATGGCTCACAGGTCAGCGTGTCGGTGTTGTCTGGCGGCGCAGTGGCAGCATCGGCCAGTGTGGGCACATTGGTGACCGTCAGCGTCATTGGCGCCGGCACCGTGTTATCGGCGGCCGGTGAGGTGCTGGCCTTTATCCCCAATGCGGTGGGCCGCGCCCTGCTGCACAACCACCGTTTGACGTCATGATGCGCCGCGCTACTCCGCTGGTAGTCGCACTCGCCGTGGCAGCAGTTGCAGGCCCTGCCCTGGCCGGGCGCAACTGCGACACACCACAACCCCTCAAGACCAGCACGCTGGAACGTGGCCTGCGCCTGGCACAACTGACCGCCCAGGCGTTGGACGCCAGTGGTGCCGGTGTGGTGGTACTGGCCCGTGCCGGGCAGGACCTGAGCAAATATGGCCTGCGTTACTCCCACCTGGGCTTTGCCTACCGCCAACCGGACGCCGAGTTCGGCCACGTCTGGCGCGTGTTGCACAAGCTCAACCAGTGTGGCTCAGCCGATTCCGCCATCTACCGCCAGGGCATGGGGGAGTTTTTTATGGACGACCTGTGGCGTTATGAGGCCGCCTGGGCCGTGCCCACACCGGCAGTGCAGGCGCAACTGATGGATGTGATCCAACACAAAACCCGCGCCACCCAGCTGCACCACAAACCCTATAGCCTGGTCAGTTACGCCTGGGGCCAGCGTTACCAGCAATCCAACCAATGGGCGTTGGAGACACTGGCCATGGCCCTGCGAGCGCCGGTGCGCCAGACCACCGTATCGGAAGGCCGGGTAGAAGCCCAGCGCTGGATGCAGACCCACGGCTACCAGCCCACGGTGCTGCGCATCGGTGCCCTGACACGGCTGGGCGGGCGCATGGGTGCGGCCAACATCGCGTTTGATGACCACCCCACCGACCAACGCTTTTCGGACCAGATTGCAACCGTGACGGTGGACTCGGTCTTTGACTGGATGACACGCACCGGACTCACCACACAAGCGGTTTGGTATAAACGCGACCACAGTACTCCATAGGCAGGAACACACCATGAGCCAAACCACCACAACCACAGTCCCCAGTTTTACCTTGGCACCACCCGAGGTCCTCGCGCCAGTTCCCGCGGAAGTCGCAAAAACTGCGGTCCCCTTGCCCAAGGAAACCCAAACGGCGGTGGACGACCAGGTTGACCGCTTCATGGATGGCCTGCTGAAAGAAGATGTGCAAAGCGAGGCCTTCAAGGCCAAGCTGGACAGCGCCTTTGCACTGGGCCGTGAAGAGGTATCGGTGGCCTCCAGCCTGATGCAAAGCCGGCTGATGCAGCGCAACTTCGCCGGTGTGGAAGACAGCTCGGCCTTCAAGGCCATCCAGGACATGCGCGGCCATCTGGATGAACTGAACCCCGGCAAAGAGGGTGACCTGTTCCAGCCGCAGAAGTTTCTGGGCATCATCCCCTTTGGCAACAAGCTGCAGGCCTATTTCCGCAAGTACCAAAGCGCGGGTTCGCAATTGCAGAAAAGCATGCAGCAGATTTATGCCGCACGTGACGACATGCAGCGCGACGTGGTCGACATTGAAGCCACCCGCACCAAGCTGTGGGAAGCCATGCAAAAACTGGCAGGCGCCATCTACTTTGCCGAGCAGCTAGATGCCAAGCTGGCCTCCAAGGTCGACGCCCTGCAGTCCACCGATCCCATCAAGGCCAAGGCCTTGCAACAAGAAGTCTTGTTCTACGCCCGGCAAAACCTGCAGGACATGATGACGCAACAGGCCGTCTGCACCAATGGTTACCTGGCGCTGGACGTGCTGAAGAAAACCGGCCGTGAGATGATGAACGGCTGCTCCCGCGTGGCTACCACCGGCATGAGCGCGTTAGCGGTTGCCCAGACCGTGGCGCGCGCCACCGGCAACCAGATCAAGGTCATGGAAATGTTGTCGGGTGTGAACAGCTCCATCGACAACCTGGTCGCCGAAACCGGTCGCCAGCTGGGCACCCATGTAGAGAAAACCACCGAGTTCTCGCAAAACCCCCTGCTGGGTATCGAGAAGCTGAAGGAAATGTTTGACCAGACCTTCAGCGCCATGGATGCCATGGACAACTTCCGCGCCAAGTCCATCGAAGTCATGGGCCAGAACAACGCGATGATGAAAGAGCAACTGGCCCGGGCCGACCAGTACCTGGACCGCACCCGGCAACAACAGGCCCGTGAGGCCAGCAAACAGGCCCTCAGTGGTCCGGTTGCACTGTGAGTATTTCTCCAATTTTTAAAAAGGGACTTTTATGGCTACGCAATATGTGATGCAACGTGACACCGGCGGTTGGCGCACCCAGGTCTGGCTCTCCTTCGGCCTGGCCGTAGGTGCCTGCGCGATTGGTGTGATGATGTTGCCAGGCCAGGAGCTGGACCGCGCCTTTCTGGCGATTGGCCTGTTCTTCTGCCTTTTCTCATCGTTTGCCGTGGCCAAGTCCATCCGGGACAACCGCGACGGGCAAGTGGACACTGCTTCGTGGGTGATGACCGTGTGGGTTGCTTTTGCGGCGGCCTTCAGCCTGACGGCCTGGGGTCTGTGGCGTATGAATATTGGTGACTGGCAGAAGGCCTTCATGGTGGTGAGCTGGTTGTTCCTGGTCAGCAGCACCTTCACGGTCGCCAAGACCGTGCGTGACAAACACGAAGCCGATCTGATGGACCGCGCGGCCAACGCCAGCCCAGATACCAAGCCCGCGACACTTTAGTCGCTTCGACCGCAGTAGAACTGGAGCGAGCGCCGCCGTTCTGCTGCTCGACACTTCAATGCGAGTTGGCCTTGGACGCCAGGAAGCGCTGTTGCCGCAGCAGCGCTTCACCCGCGATCTGGGTCAGTTTGGCTTCTCGGGTGTCCAGTTGCTGCTGGATCATCAACAACTGGTCGTGCAGCAAATCCAGCGCCGGTTTGCTGCCATCAATCACCAATGTGGCCCGGTCTTTTTGCGGCACCTGCAGGCAGCTGTTGATTGAATCGGGGATGTAACGTCGCACCGCTTCGCGCAAATACAAACTCTCTTCGGTGGCCAGGCTGCCCTCCTCTGCGCTGGCGCTTACCAGTGCCATACTCCGCACAATCGATTCCTTCAGACGGGCCAGGCTGTCCACGGTAGCCTGTGGTGCTTGGGCTGCCATCTTCTCCATCACCGCGTCCAGTCGCGCCAGGGCTTCGGGGTCTGCCAGGTCTGTAACGGTCACGCGGGGCTGCGCGGCGCCATCACCACGCTGTGACCGGCGGCTAACCGCGGCCCAGATGCCCACGGCGCCCAGGGATAGTGCACTGCCACCCATGAGCAGCACCGAACTCTGAATGACACCCAAGCCAACACCCATCGCACAGACCGTGCCGCCTATGGCCTGAACAATGGCTGTCGCGGTGGGTAGCTTGCCGTGGGCCGCAGCGTCGGCAGACGCCGTCAGGCGCTGCGACAGGGGTGTGCCCAGCCGGCGCTTGGCGTGGGCCATGCTCACGCGCTGCAGCACGGCCTGTGCAACCACCGGTTTGGTCTCGGGGGCGGCCACGCTGGTGCGGCGGTTCACCGGGCCCTTGGCAACGGCGTAGTTTTTACTCTTCTTGAGGTCGTTCATAGTTGGCCTATTTTGCGCGATACTGCGCCGATGAACAAAGCAGGCAAGGCAATTGTGACGGTAGGGCTGTTGGCGATCTTTGGCGCAGCCGCCTACTTCTCGGTGTACCAGACCGGGCGGCAACCCGCGTCCGGCGCCCCCAGCACCGGGGTGTTGGGTGGCTTGGCCGGCAAGCTGACGGGTGCAGTGCCAGTGGAAGAACTCTCCGGGCTGATTGCATTGGATGTGGAGCCTTACTTCCAGGACCCGCGGGTGCAAAAGGCGCTAGCGGCCAACGGCTTCAAACTCAACGTGCAACGCATTGGCTCGCGCGACATGGCGGCGCGTGTGATCCCCGGGCAAACGCCAGACTTCTTTTACTCGTCGGGTGTGGTGGCCGCCAACCAGATTGGCGACGCGGCCAAAAAGGCCAACATCGCCACCACGGTGTACTCCCCCATTTACACACCCATGGTGATTGCGTCCTGGGCACCGATTGCACAGATTCTGGCCACCAATGGCATGGCCACCGAGGCCAGCCCCGGCGTCTGGCATGTTGACCTGGCCAAGCTGACCCAGCTCATGCTGGACAAGAAACGCTGGAAAGACCTCAAGGGTGCAACGGCTTACGACGTGAACAAAAGTGTGTTGGTCTCCACCACCGACGTGCGCAAGAGCAACTCTGCCGCCATGTATCTGGCGCTGACCACCTACGCCTTCAACGGGGGTGAAGTGGTCACCGACCGCGACACGGCGCAAAAGTCTGCCAAGGCCGTGGCTGGCCTGTTCAAGCGCCAGGGTTATCAAGAGAACTATGTCAACGGCAACTTCGACGACTATGTGTCGATTGGCATTGGCAAGACGCCCATGGCCTTTATCTACGAGAACCAGATCGTCAGTTATGCCATGGCCAAGAAGGGCCTGAGCCCGGGGATGGTGCTGGTCTACCCCCAACCCACGCTGTTCAACAAGGTGGTGTTTGTAGCGGCCAGTGCGCGGGCCAAGAAGCTGGGCGAACTGCTGTCCACCAACACCGAGCTGCAGCAGCTGGCGGTGGACTTCGGTTTCCGCATCGGCGACAGCGCCTACTTTGTGCAGGCCGCCAAGGCCACCAACCTGGCGGTGGAAGAGCGTCTGACCCAGGTGATAGACCCACCCAGCTTCGACATGATGGCCGAGATGATTGACGTCATCACCCGCGAGATGGCGCAATAGAAAAAAGGGATACGCAATGCAAGCACGACAAAAACATCATCTGACACGCTGGGCTTCGGTACTGCTGGTGACGCTGGGCTTGGTTGCCTGCGACAAACCGACCGAGCCCGCCAAGAGCACGGCGTCACCCGCCGCGGCGGTCGACACCTTCACCGTGCTGGCCACCAGTGATTTAAAAGACGCCCAGCCCCTGGAGAAGATGGTGGAAGACGCCACGGGCGTTAAGCTGCGCTTCAAGTTCGGCGGCACCATGGAGAGCACCGAGGCCGTGCAGACGGGTCAGGCCAATACCGACGCCGCCTGGTTCGCCAATGCCAAGTATTTGTTGTCCGACCCGCAGGGCCAGGGCCGCGTCAAGCTGCAGGAAAAAATCATGCTGTCCCCCGTGGTGGTGGGCGTCAGTGAAAGCCAGGCCAAGGTACTGGGCTGGGACCAGCCCGAGGTGGCCCGCAAGGTCACCTGGAATGTGATCGCCAAGGCCGCACAAAGCGGCCAGCTCAAATACGCACTGTCCAACCCCGCCACCAGCAACCAGGGCTTTATGTCGCTGATGGGTGTGGTGGCATCGGCCGCGCAGAAGTCCGAAGCGCTGACCGCCTCCGACGTGGACCGCGCCGCCATAGCCGGCTTTATCAAGGGCTACAAACTGGTGGGCGACAACAGCAGCTACCTCAGCGAAAAATTCATCGAGCAGCAAAACACCCGCGTCAATGCCTTCATCAACTACGAAAGCTGGCTGCTGTCGCTAAACCAGTCTGGCAAGCTCAAGGAAAAACTCACGCTGATCTACCCGCACGAAGGTGTGGCCACGGCCGACTACCCGCTGATGCTGCTCAACGACGCCAAGCGCGAGCAATACCTCAAAGTCGTTGCCTACCTCAAGGGCGATGCAGCCCAGACCTGGCTAGCCAAGACCACGCTGCGCCGCCCGGTGAATTCCGAAGTGGCCAAGGCGCAGGCCAGCCTATTCCCACAAGACAGCATGCTGGTGGAGCTGCCCTTCTCCACCGACCGAGCGCTGGCCGATGGCCTGATCAACGCCTACCTGAACGAATTCCGCACACCCATTGCATCCACCTTTGTGCTGGACGTGAGCGGCAGCATGAACCAGGGCGGCCGGCGCCAGCAGTTGGTAGAGGCCCTGCAGTACATCGCCGGTGACGACGCGTCGCTGACCGGCCGCATCGCCCGCCTGACCAGCCGCGAGAAGGTGTGGATGCTGCCTTTCTCAGAACAAGTCTACAGCCCTGTTTTCTTCCAGCTGCCGGGCGTGGGCAAGGGTGCGGCCACTGGCAAAGGCCTGGCCACACAAGCCGATTCCGAAGGCAAACAAAAGGTGCTGGGCCAGGTGCGCGACTTTGCAGACAGCCTGAACATGACCGGTGGCACCGCACTGTACGACGCCGTGCTGACAGCCCTGGTCAATATGCACGAGGAGCGCCAGAAGAACCCCGGCTACCAATACTCTGTGGTGGCGTTCACCGACGGTGAAGTCAACAAGGGCCGCGACATGGCGCAGTTCAAGGCCGCTTATGCCAACCTGCCCGAAGACGTGCGCGCCATTCCCGTCTTCATGGTGTTGTTTGGAGAGGCCAACGAAGCCGCGCTGAAAGAACTGGTGGCCACCACGGGCGGGCGCGTGTTTGATGCCCGCAAGGCCTCGCTGTACAGCGTGTTCAAGGACATACGGGCTTACCAATAAATGGCCGGCACTCCACAGGCAACCGCCCAGGCATGAACAAGATCAGTAATTTTTTGCAGTCCCCCGCCAACTGGGGCGGCATTGGGCTGTCCACGCTGGCACTGGTGCTCAGCAGCCTGGGCCTGACCCAGGTTGGGGCGGGTGCGCTGGCCGTGCTGGGTTATGCGGCGGGTTTTGGTGTGGGCGGCATGTGGTTTGGGTTCCCCAATTTCTCCGGCACACCCTGGGATGCGCTGGAGTTTGAAGACCAGGGCGACGCCCGCACCAGCATGCTGACCGCGCTGAACGCGGTGCGCCAATTGGTGGACCACAATCCTCAGAACCGTCTGCCCGCAAGCCTGCAGGCCAAGGTGCTGGAATTGTGCAAACAGCTCAATGGCCTGCTGGACCAATGGGAGCGCAGCAAGGGCCAGTTGTCGCTGGAAGAAAGCTTCCACGCCCGCCACATTGCGCTGACCTACCTGCCCGATGCGCTGAAGACCTACTTATCCATCCCGCAGCAGTTCGCCATGACCAAGCGCCTGACCAATGGCCAAACCGCGCAAGAGACCTTCACCGCCACGCTGGACGAGCTCACCGCCAAAGTATTGCAACTCAGCGAGGACCTGGCCACGCAGGACGCGCAGGCTTTCTTGAACCATTCACAGTTTTTGCAGGAGAAGTTCAATCCGCCACGGATTGGGTGAGAGCAAAATGCTATTACTTTAGTAGCTAAGTTGCTATGATTGACGGGGGCTACAGGCTGTTTTTCTATAAACGCTTAGTTGCTAATCGCACTTCCAGTAGCCCGTTTGACTGGTTTGCGAGGTGGTATTTTTGCTACTGCCTACAACTTGCACTGAAACCCGCGTGGCGACGGGTGCTTGTGATTGGGCAGCGTACTGTCTCAAGCCAGACGATTCCATAGTGGTGACGGTGCCGCCGCGCAGGCCGGCTTCTTTCTTCTCCGTCGCACAGCCCACATCGCTGTAGGTCACCTTACCGTCGGCCCCGGTGCACTTTCTCAACTGCGCGTGTGATGCGAACGCCGATAGCGCCAATAAACATAAAAATGCAAACTTTGCAGTTCTCATCGTCCGGTAATCCTAGGGTTTGCAATTGCAACGAAAGCGCTGCAACCGTCTGAAGTCTGAGCCATTGTAATTGGCGACAAGGCCGACAAAAGTCCCCGCAAGATACATTGGCTTCGACACAAAGCCCATTGCACGATCAGCTAATATCGCGCCACGACCCCATGCCGGGTTTCTAAAAAGGGAGAGACATGGTTAGCTTTCTGGATGCCGTCGTCGCATTCCCCACGGCCATCTTCACCACCCTGCTGGGCGTTGTGGCGTTCTACTGGGTGCTGGCCTTGCTGGGTCTGGTCGATTTTGATTCCGGTGAAACGGATCTGGATGTCGACCCCGCCATGACCGACCCCGACTTGGGCAGCCTGGCTGGCATCATCGTCGCCTTTGGCTTGCAGGGTGTGCCGCTCTCCATCGTGTTCAGCCTATTGGTGCTCTTGTCGTGGACGCTGACCTGCATGGGCGCCATGTGGCTGCTGGCGCTGCTGCCTGGCACTATTCCCGTCTACGTGGGTGGCACACTGCTGGCCCTGGCCAGTGTGTCCCTGGCAGTGCCCATTGCCGCACGCATCCTCAAGCCGCTGCGGGGTTTGTTTGTCACGCATGCCGCCATCACCAACGCGTCGCTGGTAGGCCAGCACTGCAAGGTCTTGACACAAACCGTGGATGAAAAAAGCGGCCGGGCCGAGGTGTCACAACGCGGCGCCAACATCAACATCCGGGTCTGGGCCCACACACCCAATGCACTGGCGCGTGGCAGCCATGCCCGCATCGCCGCCTACGAAGAAAAGACCGCACGCTACCGCATAGAGGCCGACGGATGACAGCGCCTCCGCACAGAGCCTGATTCTCCAGGCGCACTATTCGTCTTCTACCAGTCAACCGATTTTTCTCACGTTAGGGAGTTCTCATGGAGCCAATCCTCATCTCGGCCGCCGCGCTTATCGTCCTGGTCTTCGTGCTCTTTGCGATGTTCGCAAAGTTCTACCGCAAGATCCAGCAGGGCCACGCACTCATCGTCAACACCATGCGCGCCGAACCTACGGTCACATTCACCGGCTGCATGGTCTACCCGGTCATCCACAAGGCCGAGCTGATGGAGATTTCGGTCAAGACCATCGAGATTGACCGCTCGGGCCGCGAAGGTTTGATCTGCAAAGACAATATTCGCGCCGACATCAAGGTCAAGTTTTTTGTGCGCGTCAACAAGACGGCGGAAGACGTGTTGAAGGTCGCCCAGGGTGTGGGTTGCGAACGCGCCTCCAACCAGGACGCACTGGAAGACCTGTTCTCCGCCAAGTTCTCCGAGGCGCTGAAGACGGTTGGCAAATCCATGGAATTTGTGGACCTCTACCAGGCCCGCGACCATTTCCGCGACGAAATCATTCGCCAGATTGGTGACGACCTATCGGGTTATGTGCTGGAAGATGCGGCCATCGACTACCTGGAGCAGACCCCGCTGTCCAAGCTGGACGGCAGCAACATCCTGGACGCGCAAGGTATCAAGAAGATCACCGAGCTGACCGCTGTGGAAAGTGTGCGCACCAATGAGTTGCGCCGCAACGAAGAGATGCAGATCAAGAAGAAGAATGTAGAAACGCAAGAAACCCTGTTGGAGCTGGACCGCCAGGCCGCCGACGCCCAGGCCCGCCAGAGCCGCGAAGTGGCTTCGGTGCGCGCCCGCGAAGAAGCTGAAACGGCCAAGGTGCAGGCCGAGGAACGCACCAAGTCCGAAATGGCCCGCCTGCAGGGCGAACAGCTGGTGGCTGTGCAAAGCGAAAACTCGCAGCGCGAGAAAGAAGTCGCCGAGAACAACCGCAAACGCGCCGTGGCGATTGAAGAAGAAAAGGTCACCCGCGCACGCGACCTAGAAGTGGTCGACCGCGAGAAGGAAGTGGCCCTGCAAAAGATCGACAAGGAACGCGCACTGGAGGTGCAGAAGAAGGCCATTGCCGACGTGATACGCGAACGCATTGTGGTGGACCGCACCGTGGCCGAACAGGAAGAAGCCATCAAAGAGCTGCGTATGGTGTCTGAGGCCGAGCGCAACAAAAAATCCACCATCATCCTGGCCGAGGGTGAAGCCGAGCAGAAGATGATTACCGAGGTGAAATCCGCCGAGGCACAGGAGCGCCGCGCACGCCACAAGGCCACAGAAGACATCACCCTGGCCGACGCCCACCTCAAGGTGTCCGAGAAAAATGCCGAGTCCAAGAAGCGCGAAGCCGAAGGCATGGAGGCCATTAGCGCTGCACCTGGCATAGCCGCCGCGCGGGTGATGACGGTCACGGCCGACGCCAAGCAGAAACAAGGCATGGCCGAAGCCCAGGTCATCGAGGCCACCTCGCTGGCCGAAGCCAATGGCATGAAAGCGAAGTTTGAGGCCGAAGCACAGGGCAAAGAGAAGTTGGGCTTGGCCGAAGTGCAAGTGCGCACCGCCGGTGCCGAAGCCACCATTAAGGTGGGCGATGCAGATGCACAAACCGTGCAGGCTCGCTTCTCCGCCGAGGCCAAGGGCCTGCGCGAGAAGTTCGAAGCCATGAAAGCCATGAGCCCCGAGACGCGCGACCACGAAGAGTTCCGCATGCGCCTGGAAATGCTGCACACCGAAACCCTCAAGGGCATCGAGGCGCAAACGGCCATTGCCAAAGAGCAGGCCGAGGTGCTGGGCAAAGCCCTGGCCACCGCCAAGATCGAAATGGTCGGCGGCGACGGCAGCTACTTCGACAGTTTTGTCAGTGCGTTGGCGGTTGGCAAAGGCATAGACGGCGCCATCGCCAAGAGCGACACACTGAAGATCGCGCTCAAGGACCACCTGAACGGCGACCGCAATATGGTGGACGACGTGGGCCGTCTGGTCGGCGCACTGGGCGATTCTTCCAGCGAGCTGAAGGACCTGGCGATTGCCTCTTTGCTGAACAAAACCGGCAAAGACGGCAAAGGCGGCAACAAGAACGCTTGATCCCGAGAGAAAGCCCAAGCATGAACAAACCTCTGCACTGCAGCTGTGCTGCACACACCGAACTCAGCCCCTGTGAACTCGCCCCCGGCCTCAAGGGACTGCACTGCACCAGTTGCGACGGCCACATGCTGATGCTGGAAGACTACCGCGCGTGGCGCAGCACCGCACCCGCGCAGCCCGCCACGACAGCCACCGCCACGGCCGAAGACGACAGCGCACGCCATTGCCCCGCCTGCACCCGTTTGATGCAGCGCTACCGCGTCGGCAGCACGCCCGATTTTCGGGTCGACCGCTGCGCAGCCTGCCAGGCCGTCTGGTTTGCCGGTGGCGAATGGCAGGCCTTGTTGGCGGCGGGCATGGGCACACGCCTGGATGAAATTTTGACGGACGCATGGCAACGCCAGGTGCAAGCCGAAGAACTACGCAAGGGCCGCGAGGTAGTGCTGCGCCAGCGCCATGGTGCAGCCACCATGGATGAGTTGGCCCGTATCCGGCAGTGGTTGCACACACAACCCGAACGCGATGAACTGCTCGCGCTGCTGCGTGCAGACTGGTAAGCCAGGCCATGGAATCCGCAGATGCCAGCCCCGCAGCCGCCGAGCAAACCGAAAACTTAGTCGCCGCCAGCGGCAGCTATGAGCTGCTGAAAAAACGCCTCAGCGCACACGGCGAAGAACTGCGCAACAAGGCACAGGCCTTGAACGCGGCGCGGGTGGCCGAGTTTGGTAAGTCAGAACAATCGCTGGTGCTGCGCACCCGTGCCCGCACAGAGAACAACTGTGTGGCGCGCGACATTGTGCGTATTGGCGACCAATTACTGTTTGGCTACAACGTCTTTATCGGCCTGCGCAAAGAGACCCATGTCAGTGATGTGTTTGGCCTGTACCGCCTGGCTGCGCATGGCGGAGAACCCGAGCTGGAGGCATTGCCGCTGGCCGGCAGTTTTCTGGAAGACGCGCGTTTTGCGTCCGACTTCAAAGAGCTGTACGCCTACTACAAGAATGCGCAGTTGCTGCAACTGCGTATCACGCAGGGCAAGCTGTTGGCATCGTTCCAGATCGGCCAGCAGGTGCAGGATGTGCGCGTGTTCCGCTGGCAGTTGGCAACCGACGGTGCGCTCCAATACATCGACAACCGCGGCGAGCGCGACATTGCGCTGCCACCCAGCCATGACTTTGAATGGACGCCCACAACCCGCGCCGACCATGTGGAAGGCCGCCACCCGCACATCAGCATCCTGGACACGGTGTTTGTGGAGACCGTGGGCGGCGACCTGACGGTAAAGATCGAGAACAACACCGAAAGCGGACTGGGAATCTACAACGAGCCGGTGGAAGACAAAAACCAGTCATTGACGGATGCCGAAGTGGCCTACGCCCAACTCGGCCAATTGATACTGCTGCGCATACGCCCCTACCGCGAGCAGACCACACGTTACCTGGTGTTCAACCAGCGCACACAACAGGTGGCGCGCATCGACGCGCTGGGCCTGTCATGTGTGCAGCTACCCGAGGACCATGGCATCGTGTTCCCTGGGGGCTACTACCTGCAGTCCGGAGAGTTCAAACACTTTGACCTGCCGGGCGAGGTGGTCAACAGCCTGCGCTTCAAACGTATGCTGCGCTCGCCCAATGGCGAAGACGTGTTGTATGTTTTTTACCAGCCCAGCAGCGGCCACTATGCGCTGTTCACCTATAACCTGATCGACAAAAGCCTGGCCGCGCCCATCGTCGCCAATGGGTATGCCCTGTATGCCGATGGCAAGGTGCTGGTGTTCCAGGTGGGGCCGGGCGAGCCCACCCGTGTGCACCCCATGCAGCTGTGGCAAACGCCGTTCTCCAGCGACGAACACGCAGGCGCTGCCGCCTTAGGAACCGGCTTCTTTGGCCGTATTGGCAACGCCGAACTGGTGCGTGGTGTGGCTGACCTGATGGGCATTGCCCGCGCCGTGCAAGAGCAGGCGCCTACGCGCGCCGCGTATGACGACCTGATACGCCAATGCGCCCGCGTCATTGACGCCTACTTCTGGCTGGCCGAGCCCGAGGCCGGTGCCGCACTGCAAGACCTGCAGCGCATCAGCGAGGCCGCACGCACCACGCTGGCCGAGTTTGAAAAAGTGGAGCAGATCCGCCGCGAGACCGCGCGCGCGTTGGATGATGCGCAGACCAAACAAAAGACCCTGCTGGTCGACATAGCCAGCACGCTGTGGCGCAAGCCCGAGGACTTTATCCACGCGCTGGGCCGTCTGCGCGAACGCCGTGGCCACTTGGAAACACTGAAGGAACTGCGTTACACCGACCTGCCCCGTATCGAGGCCATGCACACCGAGCTGGTGGCCGAGCAGCAGCGCGTGGGCGAACGTGCCATGGTCTTCCTGGCCGATGAGGGGGCCTTTGCCAGCCACCGCCAAAGCCTGACCAAGCTCTGTGCCGACCTGGTGCAGGCATCCACCAGCCAAGGCCTTCAGATCATTCTGGATGGCCTGGACGAAACCGCCGCCGGGTTGGACCTGCTGACCGAACAACTGGGCGGCCTGCCTGGTGGGGACGCGGTGCAGCGCACCACGATTCTGGAGCGCATCTCCGCGCTGTACACCGACATCAACCGCCTGCGCGCCGACGCCCGCAGCCGGCGCAAGGCGCTGGGATCACACGAAGCGGCGGCAGAGTTTCAGGCGCAATTCAAGCTCTTTGGCCAGGCGGTGGAGAACGCGCTGGACTTTGCCGACAGCCCCGAGAAATGCGACGAAGCCTTGACCCGCCTGCTGGCCCAACTGGAAGAGCTGGAAGGCCGCTTTGCCGAGCAAGAAAATTTCTTGGCTGACATCGCCACCAAACGCGAGTCCGTCTACGAGGCGCTGACTGCCCGCAAACAAACGCTGACCCAGGCACGCCAGCAGCGCGTGCAAGGCCTGGTGGCCGCGGCCGGTCGTATTCTGGATGGCACACAACGCCGTGTGGCGCAACTGGCCAGCCTGGAAGAGGTTCACAGTTACTTTGCGGCCGACATGCTGATCACCAAGCTGCGCAAGCTCATGGAAGACATGCGCGCGCTGGGTGCTCAAGTGGCGGCCGACGACATCGAGACCCGCCTCAAGACCAACCGCGACCAGGCCCTGCGTGGTGTGCGAGACCAGCGCGATCTGGTGTCCGAGGGTGGCAACAACCTGCGCCTGGGCAACCATACCTTCACCATCAGCCGCCATCCGCTGGAGCTGACCCTGGTGCCCAACGGCGACGGCCTGGCCTACCACCTGACCGGCACGGACTACCTGGTGCCGGTTGTTGACGCGGCACTGGATACCTACAAGCCCTATTGGCAACAGGCCCTGCCATCCGAAACCGCCGCCATCAGCCGCGCCGAGTATTTAGCGGGTTGCCTGCTGGACGCCACACTGCAGGCCACCACCCCACTGTCTTGGTCACGCATTGCCGAGTTGATCGCACTCGGGCCAGACGGCCATGCCGCACTGCTGGACCATGTGCGCCAGTTTGCCGCAGAGCGCTACCAGGACGGCTACGAGAAAGGCGTGCACGACGAAGATGCCACACGCATCTTCAGCGCGCTGGCCGCCATGCAAGACGCAGCCGGCCTGCTGGCCTGGGGCCCGACCGAGCGCGCACTGGCCTTGTTGTATTGGCAGGACGGCCGTTTTGGCGCCGAACGCGAATCCCTGCACCGCCGCGCGCGCTCTGCGTTGCAAGTGCAACAACTGTTTGGCGCCCGCGACAGCCTTGTGTTGCTGGAGCAGGAATCGGCCCAAGCTTTGGCCGTTTTTGCCAAAGCTGTTGGCTTTGAACTGCCCCCGTCAACCGACGGGACCGATGATGCCGAACGCATGGCATCGCTGTGCACACAAGCTGCCGCGTATCTGGTGCGCGAAGTGGCCAACGAAAGCGGTGCCGAGTTATGGGTCATCAGCGGCGCGGGCGAAGACCTGGCAGCGGCCCTGCAGCGCGAGCTGGAGCGTGGTGGCCAATGGCCCGACTGGCAACGCAGCCTGGAGGCATCGGCGCCTGCAGAGCGCTGGGAACAGGCGCGTAGCTGGGTCAAGGCGTTCGCCAGTAAACAAGACCCAGACCTGCAAGCTTGGGTGGACGATGCGGCCAGCCTGCTGGCCGTGCCGGTGCAGCGCCGGCGCGTGAATGCATCGTTAGACGCCACGGTAGAAGGATTGCGCGGCGAACATACACGCGTGGACAACGGCCGCATGGCGCTGAACCTGAATGACTTTTGGCGCCGCTTCACGTTCCACCGCAACCGCGTGGTGCCGGGCTTCCAGGCACTGCAAAAGGTGCACCACAGCCTGTTGAGCGCCGAGAAGGCTCGGCTCAGCCTGGCCCAGTTCCAGGCCAAGCCCTTACCCAGCTTTGTGCGCAACCGACTGATCGACGAGGTGTATTTGCCGCTGATTGGCGACAACCTGGCCAAACAGATCGGCACCACCGGTGCGGGCAGTCGCACCGACCGCATGGGTCTGCTGCTGCTGATCTCGCCACCCGGTTACGGCAAGACCACGTTGATGGAGTATGTGGCCGACCGCCTGGGCCTGGTGTTTGTGCGCATCAACTGCCCGGCGCTGGGCCACGATGTGACGGCGCTGGACCCGGCATCGGCCGCCAACAGCGCCGCGCGCCAGGAGCTGGAGAAGCTCAACCTGGGCCTGGCCATGGGCAGCAATGTGATGCTGTACCTGGACGACATCCAGCACACCAGCGCAGAGTTTTTGCAAAAGTTCATCGGCCTGGCCGACGGCACGCGCCGCATCGAAGGCATGTGGCAGGGCCAGGCCCGCAGCTACGACATGCGCGGCAAGCGTTTTGCAATTGCGATGGCCGGTAACCCCTACACCGAGTCGGGCGAGGTCTTCAAGATCCCCGACATGCTGGCCAACCGCGCCGACATCTACAACCTGGGCGATGTGCTGGCCGGGCGCGAGGCCTTGTTTGCGCTGTCCTACATTGAGAACAGCCTGACCAGCAACCCGGCACTGGCGCCGCTGTCGTCGCGCGACCCTAAGGATGTGCAACTGCTGGTGCGCATGGCACAGGGCGAAGACGTGGCCAGCGGCGACTTTGCCCATGCCTACAGCAGCGCCGAGCTGGAGGAGCTGACCGCGTTGCTGAAACGCCTGTTCCGCGCACGCGACCTGCTGCTCAAGGTCAACATGGCCTACATTGAATCGGCCGCACAACGCGACAGCTACCGCACGGAGCCACCGTTCAAACTGCAGGGCAGCTACCGCAACATGACCAAGCTGGCGGCCAAGATCACGCCGCTGATGCACGACGACGAGCTCAACGCCCTGCTGCGCGACCACTACCGCGGCGAGGCGCAAACGCTGACCACCGGCGCGCAAGAAAATCTGCTGAAGCTGGCACAACTGATGGGCAGCGCCACAGCGGAAGAGACCGCGCGCTGGCAATCCATCTGCGGCGACTTTCTGCGCCAGCGCAAGGCCGGTGGTGAAGAAGCCGATGGTTCCACCCGCATTGCCAACGCCCTGCTGGACGTGAGCCGCGCGGTGGATGACCTCAAACCAAGCAGCGAGTCGACCGGTGACAGCGAAGGCAAACAAATGGCAGAGGCCGTGTTGCAACTGGCCGTGACCTACCGCAAGGTCATCATGCCGCTGATCGCCGCGACCGAGAAACGTATGGACCTGGACCACAGCATCAGCAAACGGCTAGAGCTATTGCTGGCCAAGGCCAATGAGCCAAGGGCACCGCGCGCACATACCAGCGGCAACAAGAAGACGGAGGGATAAGCGTGATGGCAACATCCACTACACCCGCCGTGGCCGCTGCAGATATTGGAAACCTGTTGGGCCAGTTGGATGCCTCCCTGACCGACCTGCGCCTGGACGACGATGAAAAACACAGCCTGGCCCAAACCCTGCGCCAGGCTCAGCCGCCAGAAGACGGCTTTCGCCAACTGCGCAACCACGCCTTCACGCTGGCGCGCAACCGGCTGGCCGCGCAGCAAGACCCCGTTGCTGTGTTGCGCTGGGTGGAAGCCGTGGTGCGCGCACTGGACGTGGCCCGTGCGCCCGTACAGGCTACACGCTCCAACGCCTGCTTCAGCCCCGGCGAGGCTTGCCTCAACACCATCGTCCAACACTTCCGCAGCGCCCGCCGTAGTGTGGACTTCTGCGTCTTCACCCTGTCCGACGACCGCATCGCCCAAGAGGTGCTGGCCGCGCACGCCCGTGGCGTGGCCTTGCGTTTCATCACCGACAACGACAAGGAAACCGACTCCGGAAGTGACGTCACGCGCCTGCGCGCAGCGGGTGTGCCCACCGCAGTCGACCGCACGGACGCGCACATGCACCACAAGTTTGCGATCTTTGATGGGCAGTGGTTGTTGAATGGCAGCTACAACTGGACGCGCAGTGCTTGTTCGCACAATGAAGAGAATTTGGTGGCGACGAATGACGTTGCGCTGGTGCGGCAGTTTCAGGGGGCGTTTGATCAGTTGTGGGGGCAGTTGGTCGATTGAGTTTTAACCCGCATGCCTACATCTTCGGCTGGCAGTGCATGCAAAGTGGCCACACCTCATACGACCAAGCGCGCAGAACAATCTCCACTCAATAGGTTAGAGATTGCATGAAGACCCCAGCAGAAGTGATCAATGGTGTACGCGTGAGGCTGCGACGCGCGGCACCCGAAGACGCCAAACGCCTGTTCACGGCCGCCACGGATCCTGACGTCATGAAGTACATGGAATGGGCTGCACAAACCAGTGACTCCCAGACGCGCGCGCACCTCGAACAAGTCGCCCGCCGTTGGCAGGAGGGAACCGAGTTCCAATGGATCGTGGAAGAGCGCGCGACTGGCAACTTGGCTGGGACCATATCCTGTCGCCCGAAGGGACACTCCGCTGATTTCGGGTATTTTCTTGCCAGGTCACAATGGGGCAAAGGGTTGGCACTCGACGCTGGCGCGCTCGTCTTCGATTGGCTGAAGGTACAACCGGAGATCTTTCGTATCTGGGCGACGGCGGATGCAGAAAACATCAGGTCACACCGGGTGCTTGAGCGGCTGGGCCTCCAAAAGGAGGGCGTAATGCGCATGGCTACGTACCGCCCGAACATTGGTGGCCCTCCACGTGATACTGCGCTGTACGCTTGGCATCGTGCCTCGATTACCTAATAAGCTATCTTTTTGATAGCTACTTCTTCATATTTCACGGGGGCTAGAGGCACTTTTTGCTTACAAAAATTCCACTAATGGTGCTCCTCCAGCACAAACCTCACCCCAAACACCGACCGTATCCACCCGTGGTCCGGGTCTGTGGCCGCAGTGTGCAGGGCAATTGGGGAAACATCTGGTAGGGCACGGCAACCGCCGGTGATTTGCAAAAGCCGCCACGCCCGCCCATACTTGCCACACCGCAGTGAAACCCTGCAACCGGTGAAGGAGCGCACCATGTTCAAGCACATACTGATCCCGACCGACGGCTCGGAGCTATCCAATATGGCCATCACCCAAGGTGTGAAATTTGCCAAGGAGATCAATGCGCGGGTGACCGGCATCACGGTCACCATGCCCTACCACTTCTTTGCGCTGGAGGCTTCGATGCTGGTGGACTCCATGGACCTGTACGCCGCAGACAGCAAGGCCATGGCGGCGCGCAACCTGCAGGTGCTCAAAGACGCGGCACAGGCCGCCGGTGTGGAATGTGCTGCCGTACACAGCGTCAACGAACACCCCTACGAAGAAATTGTCAAAACCGCGCGCGAAGCGGGCTGTGACGTGATCTTCATGGCATCACACGGGCGCCGCGGCATACAGGCGCTGATCATGGGTGGTGAAACACACAAGGTGCTGACCCACACCAAAATCCCGGTGCTGGTTTTCCGCTAGGCCTGGGTTGGCAAGGCGGCTCAGCCAAAAAGCTGCACCAGATCAATGGACGACGCCTGGCCCACCGCTGCGCCATGGCTGGCCAACCATTGGCGGGCACGTTGCTGGCCGTGTTCCTTCAATAACTCCAGAAACGGGCCATGCGCCAGCATGCGGGTTTCACCACGTTCCAGCAGCGGCAACTGGCTGGAATCAACCATGTGGAAGCGCATGCCCTGCAAACGCCGCTCCAGCCGCCCCCATGTGAGCCAGCTGTTGCGGGCATAGGCCTTGGCCCGCGCAAACATGTTCATCTCGCGCATGAAGTGGGCGCTGAAGCTCAACTCGGCGATACGGGCTTCTATCGCATGCACGCTGTGGGGTGTGTCCGCGTGTTTCAGCGGGCTCAGCAGCACCAGCAACACATCGGATGTCTGGCAGTCGTAAAACAGCGGAAAGACCGCCGGGTTGGCGCTATAGCCACCGTCCCAATACGGCTCGCCGTCGATCAGCACCGGATGGTGGATCTTGGGCAGGCAGGCCGAGGCCAACAGCTTGTCCAGGGTCAAATCCGACTCGCGGAAGATACGCAGCTTGCCCGTGTTGGCCTGCGTGGCAGCAATGAATAGTTTGAAGGGGCTGCTGCTGCGCAGCCGTTCAAAATCTATCTGGCGCTCCAGCATGTCGCGCAGCGGGTTCAGTGCAAAGGGGTTGAGCTGCGAGGGCGAAAAGTGCCCGGCCCAGTTTGCCATCAAACGTGTTGCAGTGGACAGGCTGGTGGCATCACCCTCGCCCTGGGTCGTGGTGTGCCACGGCATCTGGCGGCCGACCTCAGTCCAGAAGTCTGCCAGGCCCTGGCGCGCACCGTCGCGCCCGCCCAGCATCCACCCGTGCGCAAAGACCACTACGTTCATGGCCCCGGCGCTGCTGCCGCTCAGGCCTTCAAACGCCAGGTCTGGGTGGTCCAACAGGGCATCCAGCACACCCCAGGTGAAGGCACCGTGCGCACCACCACCTTGCAACGCCAGGTTGAGGGTGGGCGGGGGCGCACGGCCCAGGCGGGTGAACCATGCCGGGCTGGGCGATGAACCGTTGCGCATACGAACTCCTTTGCAGCACCCAAGGGCGCGCCTCTACATTCAAGCAAGTGCAGTGCCAACAGCGCTAGGCCCAGTCGGCGGCCATGGCCCGCACAGTGTCCAGCACACGCTGCTTGCTGGCGTCTGCCCGCTTGCCGCTGCGCCAAGCCACCATCACCTCCCACTCCCATAGTGGCAGGTCCTGCAAGTCCAGCTTGACCAACTTGCCCTCGCGCAGTTCACGTTTGACAGCCACCTCGGGCATGAAGGTCAGAAAGCCATGCTCCAGCGCCATCTCCCGCGCAGCGCTGGCGGGTTGTATGGTGTGGATGGGGCCGGGCACGGTGCGCAGGCCGCGCAATTGGTCGATGAGCTGGTAACAGCCATCGCCCCAGGATTGCGGTGCCAGTTGTTCATTGGCAATGGCAGCCAGCGTTTTTGGTTTGGAGCGCGCCAGCCGGTGGCTGCGGTGGACCACGGCCACGATGCGTGAGCGCCAGATGCGCTCCATCTGTATGCCCGCCATGGGCGGGCACTTCAGCACAAAACCCAGATGTGACTTGCCGGTGAGCAGCTCTTCCATGATGGCAGGCGAGTGGTCGGTGCGGCAGCGTATCTCCATCGGCGCCTGGGCCAGTGCTACCAAGATGGGTCCAAACACCACCGATGCTAGAGACGGCAAACACGCCAGTGTGACCAAGGGCAAGGGCGGTGTGTGTTGTATGGCCTTGCGACCCTGATCCAGTGCCGCAAGGGCCTCTTTGGCGGCGGGTAAAAACGCATCACAGGCCGCAGTAGGCAAGGCGCCGCGGCGGTGGCGCTGGAACAAAGGCGTGCCGATATCAGCCTCCAGCAGACCCACACGGTGGCTGACCTGGGGCTGCGACCAACCGCGGCGCGCTGCGGCCTGGCTGAAGCTGCCGCAGTCCACGATATCCACCAGCAACTGCAAATCATCAACGCTAATAGACATAAGAAAAATCCATAACAAGTATTACGAGTTAGCGACTTCCATAATAACTAACGCGCACTGAAAATTGAGTCCTCACATAGAAGGACACCATGGCTGCACAACGCGCACGACGGCTGGGCCGACGCTTCATCATGTTCGACAACCTGCTGGTGGTTGCCGGATTTTTCTGCGTTTTTCCGCTGATCAGCCTGCATTTTGTGGACCAGATGGGCTGGGCCGCTGCCGCAGTGGGTCTGGCTCTGGGTCTGCGCCAACTGGTGCAACAAGGCCTGGGTCTGGTAGGTGGATCGCTTGCCGATCGTTTTGGCGCCAAGCCCCTGATCGTGGCCGGCATGTTGTTACGGGCCGCCGGTTTTGCGGCCATGGCCGTGGCCCAGCATCCCGGTGTACTGGTCTTCTCCTGCCTGTTGTCGGGTCTGGGTGGCATGTTGTTTGACCCGCCGCGCAGTGCCCTGATCATCAAGCTCACGCATGCCCGCGAGCGCAGCCGCTTTTACAGCCTGCTGATGATGCAGGACAGTGCGGGTGCCATGGGCGGTGCACTGCTGGGCACCTGGTTGCTGGGGTTTGATTTTTTCTGGGTTGCCATGGGTGGCTGTGCCGTATTTGTATTGGCTGCGCTGGCCAATGCCGTCTTGCTGCCGGCCTACCGGGTGGCATCGGTGCGCACAGCGCCACTGGCGGCTATGCGCACCGTGCTGGGCGACAAGGCGTTTCTGGTGTTTGTATTCACGCTCAGCGGCTACTACGCGCTGGGTGTGCAGATCATGCTGTTGATACCGGTGACCATCAAGGAACTGGCGGGCACGGCCCAGGCTGTCAGCTGGATGTATGCACTGGATGCGGTGTTGTCGCTGACCCTGCTCTACCCGCTGGCGCGCTGGGGTGAGCGCCATCTGCGGCTGGAGACGCGGGTGCTGGCCGGGGTGTTGACCATGTCGGTCAGCATTGCCGCTATGGCTTGGGTGGCCAGTGTGCATGCGGCGTTTGTGATCCTGTCGATCTTCTTCATTGGCTCGCTGATTTCCGAACCGGCACGCGAGGCCCTGTTGGCCCGATATGCCAAACCCCAGGCGCGCGCCAGCTACATGGGCATGGGCCGCATAGGCCTGGCGATTGGTGGCCTGTTTGGCTACACCGGGGGCGGCATGCTGCTGGACTACGCGCGAGACCACAAATTACCCATGCTGCCGTGGCTGAGTCTGGCCTGTGTGGGCCTGGCAACCTGGCTGGCACTGCGCTGGCAGTTTTCGCCCGCGCGTGATCGTGTCGCAGCCCGTGCCGCCACCTTACCCGTGGCCCTGTAAGAGGCGTTGCACATGCGCTACCAGTGCGCGTTTTAGCGCCTTGGGTTGAACAATGTCGAACGCCAGATTCAAACGCGCCAGCTCACGCGCAAACCAGTCCAGGTCATCGGCCTGCGCGTCCAGCCGGATGTGGCCCCGCTTCTGCGTGAGCTTGCCGATGCTCGACGGGATAGCACGCCGCACCACCGCCATCTCGGCCTGTGGGAAATGCACCACCACAGCATGTGTGCGCTCTAGGGCCGCAATCGATTCCCGCAGGTACTCCAACACGTTGAAGCCTACCGGCACCCCAAAGGATTTGGGGCAAGACTGCACAGCCTGTATCCGGTCCAGCCGGAACGAGCGCAGGCCACGGCGCAGGTGGCAGTGGCCCACCACATACCAGGCGCCGTTGAGGTAACCCATGCCATAGGGGTCGATCTCGCGTTCGGTCACGCTGCCATCCAGTGCGCAGTAGTGCATCCGCAGGGTTTGCCCGGCGCTGGCGCAACGCGTCACCTCGGCAAAAAATTCACTGCCACTGTGCGCCCGGGGTGGGGCCAGGTCCAGCGCCATCACAGCATTGAGGTCGCCAATTTTGCGCCGCAGTTGGGCAGGCATCACACGGTCCAGCTTGGCCTGCGCGCTAGCTACCGCTGGCGCCATGTCACCCAGGCCCAGATCACGCGCCACGCGCAAGCCCACCGACAAGGCCAGCGTTTCGTCATTGCTGAACATCATGGGTGGCAGCTTGTAGCCAGGCATCAGCGCGTAATGGCCATCACGCCCACGCGTGCTGCGTATCGGCACACCAAAGTTTTCCAGCTCGACGATGTAGCGCCGCACGGTGCGGCGGTCCACGCCGATTAACTCAGCGAGTTGTGCACCGCTGAGGCTGGAGTGGGATTGCAGCAGCTCCAGCGCGGCCAGCACACGTTGCAGGGGTTTTTCCATGGGGTCCATCGTACGCCCGATATAGGACATAGAACGACCTATATGACTCCTAGACTGCAGCCACTCAACACTCTGCAAAAGGTACACACCATGGCACCCGATCTCTGGCTCTACTTCCTGGCGGTTCTCGCCGTCATCTTGTTACCCGGCATGGACATGGCCTTTGTGATGGCCAGCAGCCTGGGGGCCGGGCGTGGGGGTGCCGTCAGCTCGGTGCTGGGCATTGCAACCGGGGGTGCCATCCATGTCATCGTGGGGGCAACCGGCATGGCTGCGTTGATGGTGTTGTTCCCCCAGCTGTTTCGGGTCATGCTGGTCATCGGCACGCTGTACCTGCTGTGGGTCGGGTGGGGAATTTATCGCAGTGCCGACTCGGCCGCGCCTGCGCAAACCGATGTGGCGCCGCTGTCTGCTTCCACCATCTACCGCCAGGCGGTCACCACCTGCCTGCTCAACCCCAAGGCCTATGCGTTTACGCTGGCGCTGTTTCCTGCTTTTGTGCGGGCCGACACACGCTCGTTGCTGGCGCAGACACTGGCCCTGTGCCTGATCACCGTCGGCACGCAGATAGCCGTCTACGGCACCGTGGCGACACTGGCCTTGCGCTCCCGCGCCTTTTTGCAGGCACGCCAACGGGTGATGGCACGGGCCATGGGCTCCATGCTGATGGTGTGTGCACTGCTGACGGCCACCCAAGCCTGGGCGGCAAGCTGACCCCCGAGCGCTCAGCGATGGGGGTTGGGGAACAGCAGACCCTGGAGTCCACCTTTGCGGGCAAAAGGGCTCCATTGGCCTTGCGCTTGCGCCAGCCTGTCGGCCACCGCCCACCAGGCCGTCGGGTTGAGCCCCAGGCCCATGTGGCTGGCATACACCTCGATGTTCTCGGTATGCGGATTGGTTTTGCAGGGCGCTTGCAGGCTGGCTTGCCAGGCCACCACACCGTCGGTGCGGGTGAAGATGGATGTGGTTGGCACAGGAGGGGCCGTGGGCAAGTCAAAGTGTTCGGTTTCGTGCTCCACCTTGCGCCCACTGGTGAGTTCGTAAACGCGCCAGGCATTGGTGCTTTTGTGCGAACCCGAAAACGGCGTACCCAGCGTGATGACGCTGCGCACACAGTGCGGTAGCTCCTTGGCCAACTCTCGCGCATACACACCACCCAGACTCCAGCCTATGAGGCTTACCTTGCGGCCACTCTCGTCACAGGCCGCCTGCACCTGGCGCCGCGCTTCCTGCAGCACACCGGCGCGGGGTCCGAAGTTGTGGCTCTGGTTCCAGCCCGACACGTCGTAACCCAGGCCCTTCAGATAACCGCGCAGCGGCAAGGTGGAGGTGTCGCTGGCCGACAGACCAGGGAACACAATCACGGAATGCCCGTCGCCTGCGGGCGCACGCTGCAACATCGGCCAGGCCGGAATCACGGCGCCAAATTCCCACGGCGCCCTGAGCTCCATGGCCATCAGCCAGGCGCTGGGCGCCGGAGGGTGGGACGAAGAACTTGCGCTGCTGTGGGTCTGGGTTGCCATTGCGTAAAGGGAGCTCGGCCGTGTGGCCTTCTTCCATGCTGTTGTGGTGGAGACAACAGTAGCAGTTTTTGCTGTCAGCAGCCTGTAAAGGAAGCTGGCTTTTGGGTCAGGATTCTTGCCCTTTGTCGCCTACGAGACTGTGAACCGGCTTCAGCATGCGGGTTACTACCAAGGCATCGGCCGGTCAATGGAAATCCCGACTGGTTGTGGCCAGATCACCCAGCATGGGTGTCAGGTCTACCAGCGTTTTGGCAATCACGTGGCGGACGTTGCCGCCGCTCTCTTCGTCGCGCTGCCACTCACCGTACACCATCAGCAGGCGGGATCGATACACCTCTTGGCGGAAGCGCTCGCGTACCGCCTTCCACACGATCACATTCACACTGCCGGTCTCGTCCTCCAGTGTGATGAAGATGACGCCCTTGGCGGTCTGGGGGCGCTGGCGCATGGTGACCAGGCCGCAGGCACGCACCAGGCGGCCGTGCGGCAGGGTGGCCAGTTGCGTGGCGGTCAGCAGTTTTTTCTTGGCCAGTTCACCGCGCATCAACGCCAGCGGATGGCTGCGCAAGGTCAGGCCCACCGAGGCGTAATCAAACACCACTTCTTCCCCCTCGGCGGCAGCGGGCAGCAGCAGCTCGTCCTCATCAATCGGGATGCCCTGTAACAACACTGGCGCGGGCTTGAGGGCCGATGCGTCCCACACCTGCTGGCGGCGGTGGCCCGACAGGGATAACAAGGCATCGGCACTGGCCAGGGCCTTCAAGTCCAGCTCGTTCAAGCCACAGCGCAGGGCCAGGTCTTGGGTGTTGGTGAAGGCGTGTTGCACCCGTTCGGCGGCGATGCGCTCCCCCACGTCTTTGCGCAGGCCGCTGACCATGCGCAGGCCCAGGCGCACGGCGGGTTGGCCGGGGGATGAACAGATGGGGTCAGAGCACACACCCTGCTGCGCAGTGCGGTGGTCTGACCCCATGCATTCCAAAGTGCAATCCCAGTCGCTGTGCGACACGTCCACGGGGCGCACCTCCACTCCGTGGCGTTGTGCGTCCTGCACCAGTTGGGAAGGGCCGTAAAAGCCCAGTGGTTGGCTGTTGAGCAGCGCGACGAGAAAACAGGCGGGCTCGTGCCATTTAAACCAGCAACTGAAATAGACCAGGATGGCAAAACTGGCGGCGTGGCTCTCAGGGAAACCGTATTCGCCAAAACCTTCCATCTGGCGGAAGATGGCTTCGGCAAACTCCAAGGGGTAGTCGTTCTTAAGCATGCCGTTGACCAGCCTGTCGTGGTATTGGCTCACATTGCCATGGCGCTTCCACGCTGCCATGGAACGGCGCAGGTCATCGGCCTCGCCCGGCGTAAAGTCCGCAGCCAGCACCGCGATCTGCATCACCTGCTCCTGAAATATGGGCACGCCATGGGTGCGGCCCAAGGCTTTGCGCAGTGCTGGGTAGGGGGACTGCGCCAGTTCCGGGTTGTTGCGAGCCTTCAGGTAGGGATGCACCATGCCGCCCTGAATCGGCCCCGGCCGCACGATGGCCACCTGCACCACCAAATCGTAGTACGTGCGGGGCCGCAAGCGCGGCAGCATGCTCATCTGTGCCCGGCTCTCGATCTGGAATACGCCTACCGTGTCTGCCTTGCAGATCATGTCGTAGGTGGGGACGTCTTCGCGGGGAATGTCTTGCAAAGTCATGGGGCGTGGCATTTGGCGCCGCTGCGTCACCAATTCCAGGCAGCGGCGTATGGCGCTGAGCATGCCCAGTGCCAACACGTCCACCTTCATCAGGCGCACGGCTTGTAAATCGTCCTTGTCCCACTGGATGATGGAGCGGTCCTTCATGGCGGCGTTTTCCACCGGCACCAGCCGGGTCAACGGCCCCTGTGTCAGCACAAAGCCACCCACATGCTGGCTCAGGTGGCGCGGGAAGCCTTGCAGCTGTATGGCCAGCGACATCCACAGCTCCAGGCGATCCAGCGGCGGCGGCACACAGTCGGGGTCCAACTGGTCCACCGCGCTTTGCAGACGCTCCACCAGCACCTCGCGGTTGTACATGCCGGGGTGCTCCTTGGACAGTTCGGTGATCAGTGCTTCGGGGATGTCCAGCGCGTGGCCCACATCGCGCAGCGCACTGCGTGGACGGTAGCTGATGACGGTGGCGGCAATCGCGGCCCGCTCCCGGCCGTATTTGTTGTAGATGTACTGGATGACTTCTTCGCGCCGCTGGTGTTCAAAGTCCACATCGATGTCGGGCGGCTCGTTGCGCTCGCGGCTGATGAAGCGTTCGAACATCAGTGACGTCTCTTGCGGATTGGCCTCGGTGATGTGCAGGCAGTAACACACCACCGAATTGGCTGCGGAGCCACGGCCCTGGCACAGGATGCCCACGCTGCGCGCAAAACGCACGATGTCGTGCACGGTCAGGAAGTACATCTCGAACCGCAGCTCACTGATCAGCGCCAGCTCATGCTCCACGCGCTGCCGGATGTCCTGCGGCATGCCGGTGGGGTAGCGCTGCCGTGCCCCTTCTTCGCAGTATTGGCGCAGCGTCTGTGCCGGCGTATGACCAGGCAGAACGGGTTCCATCGGGTAGTGGTACGCAATCTCCATCAGGTCAAAGTTGCACTTGCCCGCAACCACTAGTGTGTTGGCCAGCCACTCGGCGGGATAGAGCGCGGCCAGCCGCGCACACGAACGCAGATGCCGCTCGGCATTGGCCTGCAGCGCAAAGCCGCATTGCGCCACCGGCTGCCCCAGGCGCACGGCGGTCATCACATCGTGCAGGGGTTTGCGCGAGCGCACGTGCATGCGCACACCGCCCGTGGCCACGATGGGCACACCGCTGAGCGCGGACAGCTGCTGCAGGCGCACCCGCCGCAGGGCATCGTCCGGCCCCAGGTGGAAGGCCGCCGCCAGCCAAAGGCTTGAGCCAAATAGGCCTCTAGCCCCCGCGGATATTGAGTATGCCGCTTCTATATTCATAGCATCTTGAAAGACCAGCAACACCTCGCAGTGGCTGAGTTGTGCCCACAGGGCCTGGTTGGCGGCGCCCTGCCAGCCCACCTGGTACTGCCCCTTGGGCGCGGCCCGGCGCGCCACCGTGATGAACTGGCACAGATTGCCCCAGCCCTGCAGGTTGTGCACCAGCACCACCGCGGTGAAGTCCAGGCCGGGTCCCAGAGCCACGGAGAACTCGGCGCCCAGCAGCAGCTTCAGATTCCCTTTCACATCCGCATTCAGCTCGCGCAGCGCAACATGCGCCCGCACCACGCCCGCCACCGAGCATTCGTCGGTAATGGCCAGTGCGCTATAACCCAGGGCCGCAGCCCGTTGCACCAGTTCTTCGGGCTGGGACGCGCCGCGCTGGAAGCTGAAACTGCTCAGGCAGTGCAGCTCGGCATAGGCGAGCGGTAGGTAGGGTTGCATGGTAAATACTGTTTATTTGTACAGTATAACAATCGTCAACCTGCTCGCCTATAGTGCAACTTTCCACCACTTCAACGTGCCCCCGTCATGAACAAACACATCCTGCACCTGGCCATCACATTGGCCGTGGCGACACAGACAAGCGCCGCATGGGCCTCTACCCCCGCTACCCCCGCCAGCACCCAGCTTGCCGCCGACAACAAGGCCGCATTGGCCCGCTACGACAGCGACAAGAAGCTGTGCAACGATGAAACCTCGTCCAACGCCCGCCTGCAGTGCCGCCGTGACGCCAAGGCCGAATACGACCAGGCCCTGGCAGCGGCCAAGGCCAAGGCTGCGGCTACACCGGCGACAGCCCCGGCCCCGGTTGCAGCCACACCAGCAGCACCTGCCGCCACAGCGGCACAGGCAACAGCACCCGCCTGTGCGGAATGCGGCCGTGTGTTGTCCATTACCGTGACCGAAAAGGCCGGTGAATACAGCGCCGTGGGTGTGCTGGCCGGTGGTGCATTGGGCGCCGTGCTGGGCAACCAGGTGGGCGGTGGCCTGGGCAAGGACCTGGCCACGCTGGCCGGTGCCGCAGGCGGCGCCTATGCCGGCAAGATGATTGAAGAAAAGATCAAGACCCACAAGGTGTGGACCGTCACCGTGATCTATGCCAACGAGAGCAAGGCCAGCTTTGATTTCACGAACGACCCGGGCTTCCAGGTGGGTGACAAGGTGCGCAACACCGGCAGCACCGTGGCCCGCATGTAATCCCCGGATGCCATCAGTAGTGCGGCGGTAATTCTTCGCTGGCCCGGCTTTGCGCCGGGCCAGCGCCTTCGGGCATTTGCAGGCGCAACTGGCGCACTTCGCGCATCAGCAGATCAATCTCCTGCTGCTGGCGCACGATGACCTGGTTGAGCTGGTCCAGCAGGTCTTCGGCAAAACTGGCCTTGATTTCCAGATCGGTCAGGCGTTGGTCGGTGGTGTCAGAGGGCAGGTGTTGTTCCATCACGCTATTGGACACCACCCTGGCGGCGGATTTCGCGCAGCATGAAGAGGTATAAGCCTTCAACCTTCTCACGCGCCCACGGCGTCTTGCGCAGAAATTTCAGGCTGGAGTTGACGCTGGGCTCAAACGTGAAGCAGCGCACGGGTATGCGTTCACCCAGGCCTTCCCAGCCGTAGTACTCGGCCAGCTCGGTGACGATGGCTTCCAGCGTCTTGCCGTGCAGGGGGTTGTGGGGTTGAGAAGGCGTTGGCGTCGTCATAAGACGCGTATTGTCCACCGACTGGCCAAGTCCTTGTCGACTACCGGCCCCACAAGGCGTGCATGGCCGTTACAAACCCGGGGTCACTGAGCATCTGTACCGGTTGCCCCGCCACGTACACAGCGGCAAACCGCGCATCCGGGCTGGAGAACACCAGGGCGTCCAGCATATGGTCGGCGGGCACGCCCAGCAGCGACGGCGCCAGCGTATCCAGCACGCAGAAGTCTGCACGCTGGCCCAATGCAATGCCACCCAATGCCAAGCCGGTGGCGTTGTGACCGCCGGCCATGGCAGCATCCAGCAAGGCAGCAGCGCTGCTCAATGGCCCCAGGGTCTGGGCGGCCACATTGCGTTTGCGTTGGGTCAGGCGCTGCGAATACTCCAGCAGGCGCAACTCTTCGCTCCAGCGGCGGGTGACGTGGCTGTCCGAGCCTATGGACCAGGTTCCGCGCACCGCGGCATAACCCGGCAGGTCAAACACGCCGTCCCCGAGGTTGGCCTCGGTGGCAGGGCAGATGACGATGGATGCACCGCGTGCCTGCACGCCGGCCAGTTCATGGGGCGTGGTGTGGGTGGCGTGAACCAGGTTCCAGCGGGCATCCACCTCGACATGGTTCAGCAGCCATTCAATCGGGCGCTGACCGGTCTGGGCCAGGCAGTCGTCGACTTCCTGCGTTTGTTCAGCAATGTGGATGTGCACCGGCAGGCCACCCTGCTTCGCATAGGCAGCCAGCTCCATCAGCGCCTGGGGGCTGACTGCGCGTAGCGAGTGGATGGCCACACCCACGTTGATGCGCGTATCGCCTTGTGTCTGTGCCTGCACGGCTTCGATAACCCGCCCAATGCTCTCGGGTGTGGACACAAAGCGGCGCTGGTCTTCGCGCAGCCCGTTGGCCGTGAAGCCCGAGCGCATGTACAGCGTGGGTAGCAGCGTCAGGCCCATGCCGGTGCGCTGGGCCGCGCGCACCAAGGCGAGTGACATCTCGGCAGCATTGGCATAGGGCGCACCGTCCAACCCGTTGTGCAGGTAATGGAATTCGCAAACCTGCGTATAACCACCGGCCAGCAGTTCGGCATACAGCTGGCTGGCAATGGCTTCCAGCTGGTCGGGCGTGATGCGGTTGGCGGCCGAATACATGCGGTCGCGCCAGCTCCAGAAGTCATCGCTTGCACCAGCACCGCTGCTGCGCCGCTCGGTCAGGCCGGTGATGGCGCGCTGGAAGGCATGGCTGTGGGCATTGACCACGCCCGGCAACACCGGACCGCCCAAGCGAGTGGCGCCCGCTTGTTGTTGCACGGTTGCATGGGTCTGCACCTCGCTCCAGCAGCCGTCTGCCCCCACCCCCAACAAAACGTCATAGGCCCATGCACCCTGCATCCAGGCCTGGGGTGCGAAAAACTGCTGTGCTTCACTTTTCATAGCAACCCCGGCAAGCAGCAAGGGAGCTGGCGACCATTTTCTTCAATACAGGTTGTATATGTGCAGCCACGTTGGCGTCGTAGGTGTAGGGTGCCTCTTCTTGCATATAGAGGTGCTGGCACATCTCCAGCTGGATGGCGTGGATGCTGTTGGCGGGCTGGCCATAGTGGCGGGTGATGTAGCCACCCTTGAAGCGGCCATTGAGCACGGTACTGATGTGTGGGAAGCTGGCGCAGGCCTGCAGGGCCGCGTCAGCAATACGGGCATCGGCACTGGCGCCGCTGGCCGTGCCAATGCTCAGGTCTGGCAGGCGGCCGTCAAACAGCCAGGGTAGTTGTGAGCGGATGCTGTGTGCATCCCACAGTAGCGCATAGCCGTGCTGCGCTTTCAAACGCGCCAGTTCGCCGGCCAATGCGCTGTGGTAAGGCTGCCAATAGGTCTCGCGGCGGCGCAGGCGTTCTGCGGGAGCAGGTGCCTGGCCAGGCTGGTACAGCGGCTCACCGGTGAAGAAGTGTGTGGGGCACAGCTCGGTATTCGCGGCGCCGGGGTACATGGGCGTATCGTCCGGCGGGCGGTTCAGGTCGATCACATAACGCGAGGTGCTGGGTGTCAACACACTGGCACCCAACTCACCCAGAAAGTTGTACAGCGTGTGCAAATGCCAGTCGGTGTCTTCCACCTGCAGCGCGCGGGGCGCGTAGTGGGGTTGCAGCTCGGCAGGAATGTGAGTGCCAATGTGCGGCATGCTGACCAGCAGCGGCACGGTGCCCTGCTGCAGCGTAAAGACGGGTGGTGGCGCGCTCATGACACTTCTTGTCCCTTGAAAATGGTTTGTATGCGGGGGTTGCCGCCCAGTGCATAACTCAGCTCGGCCGGGCGTTGCACATCCCACAACACAAAGTCGGCGCGTTTGCCCGCGGCCAGCACGCCGCGGTCTTTTAGTCCCAGCGCGGCGGCAGCGTTGCGTGTTACGCCGGCCAACGCCTCTTCGGGTGTCAGGCGGAATAAGGTGCAGGCCATGTTCAGCATCAGCAGCAAGGAGGTGCAGGGCGAGGTGCCGGGGTTGCTGTCCGTAGACACGGCCATGAGTACGCCATGCTGGCGCAGCAAGCCAATGGGCGGCAGCTTGGTCTCCCGCAAAAAGTAGAAGGCGCCGGGCAGCAACACGGCCACCGTTCCCGCTGCCGCCATGGCCTGGGCGCCTTCGGCAGACAACCATTCCAGGTGGTCACAACTCAAGGCGCCATAACGGGCAGCCAGTTGGGTGCCGCCGCTGTCGCTGAGCTGCTCGGCATGTAACTTGACGGGCAAGCCCAAGGCTTGGGCAGAAGCAAACACACGCTCCATCTGCGCAGTGCTGAAGGCAATACGTTCACAAAAACCGTCCACCGCATCGACCAGGCCCTCGGCATGCAAGACCGGCAGCATCTGCAGCACGGTATCCACATAGTCGTCCGTACGGCCGGCGAATTCGTGCGGCACGGCGTGTGCACCCAAAAAGGTGGTGCGCACATCCACGGCGTGGTGCTGCGCCAGCGCACGCGCCACGGCCAGGCACTTGCGTTCATGCTCCAGCGCCAAGCCGTAGCCGGACTTGATTTCCACCGTCGTCACGCCCTCTGCCATGAGGCCTTTTATGCGCCGGGTACTGCGGGCCTGCAACTCCGCCGCGGTGGCGGTGCGTGTAGCTTGCACGGTGGACGCAATGCCGCCACCGGCGCGGGCGATGTCTTCATAACTGGCGCCGTTGAGCCGCATCTCGAACTCGTTGGCACGGTCGCCACCATAGACCAGGTGTGTGTGGCAGTCGATCAGGCCTGGGGTGATCAGGGCACCACCGGCGTCGTTTAGTACCGTGCAGCGTTCCATCCATTCGGACGGCAACTCTGCGTGGGGGCCGACCCAGGCAAGCGTGTCTCCCTCCACCACCAGCGCGGCGTTCTCCACCAGCCCATACGGCTGCTGCGCGCCAGGCACCATGGTGGCCGCGTCGCAATGCATCCAAACCTGCACACTCATCCCGCCAACTCCATCCACAACACGTGGCTGCCGCTGATGTGCACAGTGGCCGCCTTGGTCAAGCTGCGCCACACCAGCGTACCAGCCGGTACAAACAGGTCTTCTGTATTAAATTGGACTCTAGCCCCCGAATCCACTGCGTATATAGCTATCGTTTTAGTAGCGCCGGCCAGCACCGTGAGATCCCCCTGTACCCGCACCATACGGGCGGGCAGGCAGTCGCCCTGCACCATCAGGTTGAAATCCTGGGTGGTGCCGCCCAGCAAGGCGCAGTGGGTGGTGGCGCCGCCGTCAAAACACAGGGCAGGATCGGCCGCGGTCAAGCGGTGTTCGCAAGCCCCCGCGTCGCCACTGTCGGACGGGGTGCGCACGGTGAGTGTGACGCCATCGCCCTTGAGCACCGCGAACCAGCGCGTAATGCCCTCGAAGCGCGAGAACGGCCCGCTGGCGGTGACTTCGGCCACTGACATGCGCCAGCGCCACGCGCCCTCCGCGGGCCAGGCCGCCAGTTCGCGGGTTAAACCGCCGCCATTGCGCCAAGGGGTTGCTGGCACGTCGGCCAGGTGGATGGTGCGCCAGGTCATAGTTGAAAATTCCCACTGAAACTGTATCGAACACCGGGATACACCAGGCGGGCAATGCTGGCCACGCGTTTGCCACTAATGGTTCTGCGTTTCATGACCAGACACGGTGCGGTCGTACTGATATCCAGTGCCTTGGCCTCCTGCGCACTGGGCAGGGCCGCTTCGATGGAGTAGCTGGCCTCGGTCAGGGGCGCATGCTCCAGCAGGTAATGAGTGGGCGTGGTCTGGGTCAGGTCGGCGTCCAGGTAATGCGGCGCCGACGCCGGGTTGACATAACGGTCTTCAAACTGGATGGCTACCCCGTTCTCGTAGTGCACCTGCATGGAGTGGAACACCCGGGAGCCGGCACGCACCTTGAGCGACTGCGCCAGCACGGCATCGGCCCGCACCGTTTCCACCAGCAAGACAGTTGTGCTGTGGGTGTGGCCGCGCTCCAGGATTTCTTCGTGGATGTCCCGCACGGCCAGTGTGCTGGAGATGCGGTGCAACTGGGCCACCACGGTGCCCGAGCCCTGGACCCGGGTCACTACACCTTCCACCGCCAGTTCCTTCACCGCGCGGTTGACGGTCATGCGGCTCAGGCCAAACTGCTGCTGCAGCGCCGCCTCGCTGGGCACGGCATCACCGGGGCGCCAAACTCCCTGGTTGATCTGGGCTTTGACGAAGGCTTTGACCTGTTCGTACGCGGGCAATGGATTCTGGGACATGGTAGACAGATAGTCTGCTCGTTTCAGGTGATTGTACAAGTTGTATAGACAACATGGTGCAGACAAACCCTTAAACGGGGATTCTCACCGTGAAACAGGTTCCGCGCCCCAGTTCACTCTGCACGGCGATGCTGCCACCATGGCTTTCCACCGCGCGTTTGACAATGGTCAGGCCCAGGCCCGTGCCTGGAATGTCGCCCACATTGGTGGCGCGGTGGAAGTTGCCAAACAGCTTGGGGATCTCGCCCGCCGGTATGCCAATGCCCTGGTCCCGCACCTCAAATACCAGTTCACCCGGCGCAGAATGGTGTGCACTGAAACAGGCCAGCTGGCCGTTGGGGCTGTACTTGATGGCATTGGAGAGCAGGTTGCCCAGAATGTGGCGCAACAGCTTTTCGTCAGCCATGACCGGGCCCTCGCCCAGGTTCAGCTCCAGTGTCAGCAGATCGGCCTGGCTGCCATCGGGCGCCACCTGTCCCGCCTGGGCCTCGTCCCGCAGTTGGCGGCACAAGGTCGCTAGGTCCAGGGGTTTGGGTCTGAACTCCAGCAGGTTGGCGTCGGCCTTGCCAATGGTCAGCACCTGGTCCAGCATCACAACCATGCGCCGTGCCGCGCCCTCTATGCTGCGCAGGGTGTCGCCACGCTCCGCGGCCGACAGTCGATCGCCGTAGTGCACCAGCAACTCCTGCGACGACAAAATGGTGGTCAAGGGTGTGCGGAACTCGTGCGTGGTCATGGAGACAAAGCTGGACTTGAGGGCATTGAGCTCCACCTGCTGGGCCATGGCCAACTCGAAGCGCCGTTTGTCCTCGGCGTTGCGCCGCTCCAGGGCATCACGCGCCTCTTTCAGCGACAGCTGGGCCTTGACCCGTGCCAGCAGCAGAGGTGGGCTGATGGGTTTGGTGATGTAGTCCACCGCACCCAGATCAAAGCCCTGTTGCTCGCCCGCCTCATCCGACTTGGCGGTGAGGAAGATGACCGGGATGTCCCGTGTGGCGGGGTCGTCCTTAAGGCGACGGCAAACCTCATAACCATCCAGGCCGGGCATCATGATGTCCAGCAGTATCAGGTCTGGCACAGCGGCGGCGGCAATGGCCAGGGCATGTTCGCCATTGCTGGCGACCTTGACCTTGTACAGCCCCCGCAGCAGTGCATTGACCACGGCCAGGTTCTCAGGCGTGTCGTCCACCGCCAGCACGGTTTTGAGAGCAGGTGTGTCGGGGGCACTCATCGTTTTTCCAGTGGCGAGCTTCTAGCTGGACGCCAGCACGGCCGCTGCCGCCCTGAAGTCAAAGTTTTGTATGGCTTTTTCCAACGTAGCAAATTTTGCACCATCGCCCAGGGCCTGCCGCAAGGCGCTGGCGTGCTCGGCCAGGTAGGCCAGAGCTTCACCGTCGTCTTCTGCCAGGTAGCGGCCCAGCTGCGCCAGCGCCTGGGCTGCCAACTCCGCTGGTAGCGGTGTGTTGTCAACCGGCGTGCCGTCGGGTGCACCACTAGCTGCATTCCCTGCAGCCAGCACCTGGTCAATGGCAGCCAGTGCGGCTTGCAATTGCGTAGCGAAAGCGGCGATGCCGTGCGCGTCCCATGTCCCCTGCGGCAGAGCCAGCTCCAGGCTTGCCGCTTGGGCGGACAGGGCTTGGGCACCCAGGTTACCCGCTACGCCTTTGATGGTGTGCAGCAGGCGCTCAGCCTCGGCCGTGTGCCCCGCCTCCAGCAGGCCTCGCAAGGCATCTGCCGCACCCGCATGGTGCTCTGCAAACTGCACCAGCACATTGCGGTAGGCCGTCCAGTTGCCCGCCATGCGCCGCAGACCCGCCGCCGCATCCAATCCCACCGCTGGGGTATCGCCCTTGTCGTTTGCTGCCGTTGCCGCGTGTGCAGCGTCTGTGCCGGATTCTTGCAAGCCCCCTTGTCCACACCAGCGCTCCAATGCACGGAACAGGGTGTCGGGGTCTATGGGTTTGGTCACATGGTCATTCATGCCGACCGCCAGGCAGTTGTCCCGCTCGCTGGCCAGGGCATGGGCCGTCATGGCCACGATGGGCAGCGTGGCAAAGCGGGGGTTCTGGCGCAGGCGCCGGGTGGCTTCAAAACCATCCATCACCGGCATTTGCAGGTCCATGAGCACCAAGTTGTAGGTTCCGTCTGCCGCCTGCTCCAGCGTCTGCAAGGCCACGGCGCCGTTGTCGGCCACATCCACCCGCGCGCCCACGCTTTGCAACAGTTCGGTGGCAATTTGCTGGTTGATGCTGTTGTCCTCCACCAGCAGTACACGGGCCGCCTGCAGTTCGACCTGGTGGATCTCTGCGCCCCGCGCAGCGGCCTCGCCCTCGGTGTAGCCAAAGATTTCCAGCAGCCCGTCTACCAGCGCCGACTGGTGGATGGGTTTGACCAAAAATCCGTCGGCCTGCACCTGCTGCGCGGCCGTGCGCACCTCGTCCAGGCCAAAGGCCGTCACCATGACCACGGCCGGGGTCTTGCCCAGGCTGGCATCACCCTTGATCAACCGCGTAGCCTCTACCCCGTTGATGCCGGGCATCTTCCAGTCCATAAAAACAATGTCATAGGCTCGGCCCGTGCTGGCAGCGCTCTTGACCGCAGCGACCGCTTCAGCCCCGGAGCCCACCGTGTCCACGTCAAATGGGATGCTGGACAACATGCCCAGCAGAATCTCGCGTGCGGCGGAGTTGTCGTCGGCCACCAGGGCACGCAGGCCATTCAGCGCCTGGGGTATCAGATGTTTCTTGACCGGCAAGCTGTGCGCCAGGTCAAACCAGCAGGTAAAGGTAAAGCGGGTACCGTGCCCGGGTGTGCTGGTGGCCTCTATGTTGCCCTGCATCAGGTCCACCAATTGTTTGCTGATGGACAGGCCCAAGCCTGTGCCGCCGTACTTGCGGGTGGTGGAGCCATCGGCCTGCGAGAACGCCTGAAACAACTTGGCCAACTGCTCTGGGGTCATGCCTATGCCCGTGTCGTGCACGGTGAACTGCAAATGCACGCGGCCCGGTTCACGCGCCAAGCAGGTGGTGGTGACGCGGACCTCTCCCGTGTCGGTGAACTTGATGGCGTTGTTGATCAGGTTGGTAAAAATTTGCCCCAGGCGCAGCGGGTCTCCCACCAGCGCCAGCGGTATGTCGGCGGGGGTCTGGAACAGAAACTCCAGACCTTTTTCGTGGGCCTTATACGCGGTGACGTTGGACACATTGGCCATCACCTCTTCCAGGCTGAATTCGATCTGCTCCAGCTCCAGCTTGCCAGCCTCTACCTTGGAAAAGTCCAGGATGTCATTGATGATGCCCAAGAGTGAGGTGGCGGCCTTGTGCGCCTTGGTGACGTAGTCGCGCTGCTTGGCATTCAGGTCGGTGCGCAGGGCCAGGTAGGACATGCCGATGATGGCGTTCATGGGGGTGCGGATTTCGTGGCTCATATTGGCCAGAAACTCGCCTTTGGCCTGGGTTGCGGTTTCGGCCACATCCTTGGCGGCACGCAGCTCTTCTTCGGCCAGGTTGCGGCTTTCGTTAACCAGCACCATCCACCAGGTGGCAATGCTGGAGAACACGGCCAGGATGAAAAACAGGCGGTAGGCATAGTCGGTGATGGGGCTCTCTGCCATTGCGCCAGTGGCTGCTTTGGTCGAGGGCAACGTGACCCAAACCATGACCGCAATGAGCGACAGCATCACGCCCCATAGCAACATGAAATTGGACACCCGCAGGGCATTTTGTTGCGATACCCCGCGCTTGAAAACGTGGCCCAGGCCCGTTGCCACCGCCGCGTGGTAATAGTCCAGGAAGGAACGCGTCTTGGGCTTGCACTGGTCTTTGCAATTGGTCTCCAGCGTGCAGCACAGCGAGCAGATGGCGCCCCCATGGAAGGGGCAGTGTGCACAATCGGTCATCACGTAGTTCTGGCCACACACCTGGCACAGCACCATCTCTTCCGATCGGTACGGGTAGGCACTCTCGCGGGCGATGTAGTACTTGCCCTTGGTCAGGATGGCAATCGCGGGGGACAGCACAAAAGCCAGTACTGCAGCAATCAACCAGGAGTAGGCCTGTGCATACACGCCCAGTGCACCGCTGAAGGCGATGGTGGACACAATGCAGGCAATCACCATGCTGCCTACGCCCACCGGATTCCAGTCGAACAGATGCGCGCGCTTGAATTCAATGATGGGCGGGCTCAGTTTGAACGGTTTGTTGATGGCCAGGTCTGCCACCACGGCGCAGATCCACGCGACCGCAATATTGGAGTACAGCCCCAAGACATTGTTCAGCGCCTCGAACAGGTTCAACTCCATCAGCAGCAAGGCAATGGCGCTGTTAAACACCAACCAGACCACACGCCCCGGGTGGGCATGGGTCACACGCGAGAAGAAGTTGGACCAGGAGAGCGAGCCCGAGTACGCATTGGTCACGTTAACCTTGAGTTCAGACACCACAACAAACAGGGTGCCCACGAGCAAGGCCGTTCCCGGGTTGTCGAATACATACCGAAAGGCCAGGTTGAAGAGTGCGATAGGCTCTTTGGCGTCGACGATGGCTACACCGGCCAGCACCGCCAAGGCGGCCAACACTGCGCCTCCAATCTGTTTGGCAAAGGCAATCACAATCCAGCCCGCGCCACCTGCCAGCGTGTTGACCCACCAGCTCCACCGGTTCTGCTTGGTGCGGTCTGGCATAAAGCGCAGGTAGTCCACCTGCTCGCCAATCTGCGCAATCAGCGCGAAAGAAATGCCGGCCGCAATACCAAACTGCAGCGCATCAAAACCCGAACTGCCGGTCACCTGCCCCTTGATCTGCACCATGGAGCTGAAGGCCGCCGGCTCACGTGTCAGTACAAAATAAAACGGCAGTATGAGCAGCACCAGCCACAGCGGCTGCGTCCACTTGTGCAGGCGGTTGATAGCTGTTACGCCATAAAAAACGATGGGGATAACCACTACCGAACAGACGATGTAGCCCAACCACAGTGGCAGGCCAAAACACAGCTTGAGCGCCTGCGCCATGATGGCCGACTCGATCGCCAGGAAGATGAAGGTGAACGAGGCGTATATCAGCGACGTGAAGGTAGACCCCACATAACCAAAGCCCGCTGCGCGGGTCAACAGGTCCATGTCGATGTTGTGCCGCGCCGAGTAGTGGCAGATCGGCAGACTGACCGCAAAGATGATCACGGCCGCGAAAACCATGGCCCACAAGGCGTTGCTAAAACCGTAATCCAGCAGTAGCAATGCACCTATGGCCTCATACGACAGTGCCGAGTTGGTTCCAATCAGCGTGGTGGCCAGTGTGCGAGGTGACCATTTGCGAAAACTGGCCGGCGAATAACGCAAGGCGTAGTCTTCTATCGACTCGTTGGCCACCCACTGGTTGTAGTTGCGACGGGATCGGTTGATGACGTGCTGCGGCATCGGCAAAGCCTCCTGGGATGCCCCAAGTGGACCACTTTTTTGTGCAAACCAGTCAAAAAATAGACTAGGGTTAACCCTTTGTTGCATTAAGTTGTATAGACAACTATAGTATCAACATTCACCGCTGTACCAACCACTGCCCGGGAGCAAAACCATGGCCACGACTTCACCATCACCTTTTTCCGACGCCAAAGCCCGCCCCGTGCGTGCACCCCGCGGCCCAGAGCTCTCCTGCGCCAACTGGCAGATCGAAGCGGCCTACCGCATGCTGCAAAACAACCTGGACCCCGAAGTGGCCGAGAACCCCAACGAACTGGTGGTCTACGGCGGCATTGGCAAGGCAGCGCGCAACTGGCCGGCGTTTGACGCCATCCTGGACAGCCTGCGCAAGCTGCAACCCAACGAAACGCTGATGGTGCAGTCCGGCAAACCGGTGGGCGTGTTCCGCACCCATGAGGGCGCACCGCGCGTGCTGATTGCCAACTCCAACCTGGTGCCCAAGTGGGCCAACTGGGAACACTTCAACGAGCTCGACCGCAAGGGCCTGATGATGTACGGCCAGATGACGGCCGGCAGCTGGATCTACATCGGTTCACAAGGCATTGTGCAGGGCACCTACGAGACATTTGTCGAAGCTGGCCGCCAGCACTACAACGGGGATCTGAGCGGCCGCTGGGTGCTGACCGCCGGCCTGGGTGGTATGGGTGGCGCGCAGCCTTTGGCCGCCACGTTTGCGGGCGCCTGCTCGTTGACCATCGAATGCCAGCAAAGCAGCATCGACTTCCGCCTGAAGACCCGTTATGTGGACGAACAGGCCTCCGACCTGGACGACGCGCTGGCCCGTATCGCCAAATACACGAGTGAGAAAAAGGCCGTGTCCATTGCCCTGTTGGGCAATGCCGCGCGCATCTTGCCGGCGCTGGCCGAGCGCTGCAAGGCCGGCACCGCCACCCGCCCCGACCTGGTGACCGACCAGACATCGGCCCACGACCTGATCAACGGCTACCTGCCAGCAGGTTGGTCCGTGGAGCAATGGAAGGCCGCGCAAAAAGACCCGGCACAACACGCCGATTTGACCGCCGCCGCCGCACGCAGCTGCGCCGACCATGTCAAGGCCATGCTGCTGTTCCAGGCCATGGGCATCCCCACCGTGGACTATGGCAACAACATCCGCCAGGTGGCGTTCGACCAGGGTGTGAAGAACGCGTTTGACTTCCCCGGCTTTGTGCCAGCCTATGTGCGCCCGCTGTTTTGCCGCGGTGTCGGCCCCTTCCGCTGGGTGGCGCTGAGCGGCGACCCCGAAGACATCCGCAAGACCGACGCCAAGATGAAAGAGCTGTTCCCCCACAACGCCGGCCTGCACCGCTGGCTGGACATGGCCGGTGAACGTATCGCCTTCCAGGGCCTGCCCGCACGCATTTGCTGGATCGGCCTGGGTGAACGCCACCTGGCCGGCCTGGCCTTCAACGAGATGGTCAAGAGCGGTGAATTGAAGGGCCCCATCGTCATCGGTCGCGACCACCTGGACAGCGGCTCGGTCGCATCCCCCAACCGCGAGACCGAATCCATGATGGACGGCAGCGATGCGGTCAGCGATTGGCCCCTGCTCAACGCGTTGCTCAACGCGGCCAGTGGTGCCACCTGGGTCAGCTTGCACCACGGTGGTGGTGTGGGTATGGGTTACTCGCAACACAGCGGCGTGGTTATCGTGGCCGACGGCACGGCGGAGGCTGGCGAGAAGCTGGGCCGTGTATTGTTCAACGACCCGGCCACGGGTGTGATGCGCCACGCCGACGCAGGCTATGACATTGCACGGCAAAGCGCCCGCGACAATGGCCTGAACCTGCCGATGCTCAAGTAAAAATCACACGTAGCCCCCGTCAAATATAGCCCTATAGCTAGTATTTTTGTAGCATTTGATTCCAACACCGTAGCCCACACAACCATGAACATCCAACCCGGCGAACTGACCCTAGCGCAGCTGCGCGAACTGCATGCCAGCAAGACCACCCTGACCCTGGACCCCGCCGCCCGGCCCGGCATTCGCGCCAGTGCGGCCCTGGTGCACAAGGCCGCCCAAGGTGGCGATGCCGTTTACGGCGTGAACACCGGCTTCGGCAAACTGGCCAACCAGCGCATCGCCCAGGCCGATCTGGAAACCCTGCAACTGAACCTGCTGCGCTCCCACGCGGTGGGTGTGGGTGAACCCATGTCCGAACCCGTGGTGCGCCTGATTCTGCTGATGAAGGCGGCCAGCCTGGCGCGCGGCTACTCCGGCATCCGCGAGATCGTCATTGACCGTTTGTTTGCGTTTTACAACCTGGGCATCACTCCGGTGATTCCTTGCCAAGGCTCGGTCGGCGCATCGGGCGACCTGGCGCCCTTGGCACACCTGTGCCTGCCGCTGATCGGCGAAGGCGAAGTGTTTTTTGAAGACCAGCGCATGCCAGCCGCTGACGCTCTGGCGCAGGCCAAGCTGGAGCCTATCAAGCTGTCGGCCAAGGAAGGCCTTGCATTGATCAACGGCACACAGGTGTCCACCGGTTTGGCCATCGACGCCCTGCTGGCCACCGAACGCCTGTTTGAAGCCGCCGTCATTTCCGGCGCGGTGACGCTGGACGCAGCCCGCGGCAGCGACGGCCCGTTCGACCCCCGCATCCACGCCGTGCGCGGCCAGCCCGGCCAGATCGCCTGCGCCGCAGCCTACCGTGCACTCGCCATTGGCAGCGCCATCCGCAAGTCACACCTGGAAGGCGACGACCGCGTGCAAGACCCCTACTGCCTGCGCTGCCAGCCCCAGGTCATGGGCGCCTGCCTGGACCAGATGCGCTACGCCGCCGACGTGTTGCTGCGCGAAGCCAATGCGGTCACCGACAACCCGCTGGTGTTTGCCGAATCTGCCACACTGCTGTCGGGCGGCAACTTCCACGCCGAACCCGTGGCCCTGGCTGCCGATGCGCTGGCTGTGGTGATCGCCGAAATCGGCGCCATCACCGAGCGCCGCATTGCCATGCTGGTGGACACCGTGGTGTCGCGCCTGCCCGCCTTTTTGACACCCGAGCCGGGCCTGAACTCCGGCTTCATGATCGTGCACGTGACCGCCGCCGCGCTGGCCTCCGAGAACAAATCCCTGGCCCACCCCGCCAGTGTGGACAGCCTGCCCACATCCGCCAACCAGGAAGACCATGTCTCCATGGCCACATTCGCCGCGCGGCGCCTGCAGCAGATGCTGCGCAATACCGAGTACATCGTTGCCATTGAGCTGCTGTCTGCCGCCCAGGGCATTGAATTCCTGCGCCCGCTGCAAAGCTCACCCGTGCTGGAAGGCATTCTGGAGCTTGTGCGCTCCGTGTCACCCGCCATGATGGTGGACCGCAGCCTGGCGCCGGATATGGAGCTGGTGCGCGGGCTGATCACGCAGGGGCGTGTGGGGCTGGCGGGTGAGGCGCAGATACGGGAGTTGACGGCTTTGCGGTTGGGTTAGACGGAGTTGACGTACCCATCGCCTCCTCGGGCATGTCCCCAAGAAGGGACTCTACCCGAGCGACTGCAGCTACACCGGGGGCAGTTGCAGCGAATGTGGGGCGAGGCGCTTACGGCAAATTTTGCTCGGGAATTGCTGCACCTGTTTTGAACGCAAAGCGCTTGGTGAAGTTATAGCTTCCACCCAACGTACCGTTAATCACGACGTCATATGTCGTGTTAGGCAGCAACTTTGCTTGCGGCCATACATAACCCTCGGTGGGATACACCATCGTCCCTGATTTAAGTTTCACAGGCACTGACGTGCCCCCACGCGCGGTAACCGTGGCAGAGGTGAGCGCCACACCTACATTCGCGTAGACGCCAATTGGCGTGCCTTGTGCCCCCGTTACAAGATGGTCATCATTGAACTGTCCATAGACGGGGCCTACATAGCTGACGCTGCCAGTGTTTGCGGGGTCGAAGGGTGCAATATCCGTTGTATTCGCGCAGGGGAAGGTCACCACGCCTGGCATATTCCGCGATACCGGCGTGCCCAATACGACTTTCGCGCCCCGTTGATTGACTGCGCCATTGCCCAGACTCGACGCCATGCCAATCTGTGTGTATGGACGCATCAGTGTGAGCATGGCTGCCGGGTCCATCAAGGCGATTTGCAGTTCGTACTCCCCTACCAAAGCCGCGTTGCTTGAATTGCTCAGGTAAGTACTCGATACGGCGCCGACCGTTGACCAGCTTGGGTAACCAGCGCCGGAGGCCAATGTGGAGGGCGTTGTAGCCGTTCCCACCGACGGGGCAATGCCATCCAATACGGTGTTTTCGGCCAACGCTTCAATGCCGCACTGCGTGCGGTAACGGTTCAAAGCATTGAAGTAGCCAGCCATCTCGCCCGTGAACTGATGCGTGGCGAGTGTGGAACTGCCTATGACAGTATTGCCCGAACTGCGCAAGGTAAACGTTCTGAGCACTACGGTGACGTTGTTGTACGTCACTCCCTCGTGTGCAACTTCGCCCATCACCAATGTGTTGGTGGTGGTATCAAAGGTATTTTCGACGGGTGCTCCGCCTGCCACCCCGACCAGCGTGTAGGCATTCACGGTCGCAACAATGCTGCGGAAGGTTGTTCCGCCTACCTTGACCCTGTCCAAAGTCAACAGCCCGTCTTTGGAGTCAAATGCGTCGACCGCATGCGAGTGGACTGACGCAAATGCCATGGCGACCAACGCCATGGAACGGGACAACTTGTGAATGCTAATTTTCATGTGATGGACTTGTAGTGTGGCAAGTGCCGGGGGTTTTGCCTTTCGGCTTGGACTCGAACCTTGATTCAGACCCCTGCGGCGCTCCATTTTGCACGACACCACACGGGTCCATGCAGTGGGCTCAGCCGTTCTTGGCACCACCCGTACTGGTGAAGTCTACGCATACAGCCCATGCAGATACCAGCAGGCCTGCCCGCTCAAGCGCTCGCAATACAACCACACCAGCCCCGCCACCGCGCTGCGGGCCACGTAGTAGTCGCGCAGCGCACAGTGGGCGTCGCCGTCGAGCCAGCCTGCTTCTAGCCGCTGCGGCCCTGCCAGCAGCGTCAACGGGCCACCCTCGTGTTGCGGCAGGCCCTGGTGCACCGTCAGGCGCAACGGGGTGGCCAGCAGCCAGCTGGGGTAGAGGGCCATGGGGGGCAGACCATCCAAGCCATTTAACCCCTTGACCCTCGTGGAATATGACGTTATTGCTACTGATTTAGTAGCAAGTGGTAAACCTTTCTTGGCACCGGTGCTTGGCACATCGGCAGCCGCCTGCCAACACTGCATACGCTCGGGCCGGTGGTCGGCATGCAAGGAGATGCTGCGCACCAGCTGTGGCCCCAGGCGCGCGCTCAGGCGCTCCAGCAGTTGGTGCAGGCTGTCGCCGTGGCGCACATCTTCGGGCAGCAGGCTGATGCTCTCGCCCGCCAGCGGCTGGGTCTGCAGGGAGCGCAGGCGCAGGTGCAGCACGGGTGCGGGCAGTGTGACCTGGGCCAACTGTTCACCCAGCAGGCGCGCCAGATGCTGCATGTCTTGCGTGGGCTGGGCGGTGCGCAGCACCAGGCGACCCCGCGCGCCGCCGCTGTGGTGGGCGTCGATATGCGCGGCGTTGGAGCGCCGGGCGTCCAGCTCCCACAACAATTCGAGGGCCAGTACACCCCGCTGGCGTGCGCGCAGCCACAGTTGCAATTGCGCCAGCAGGCGGCGTGCGCCGAACAGCAGGGCCGAGGCGTTCTCCACGCTGGACAGCAGCTCCAGCGGCGCATCAAACACATCGGGCAGGGTCAACCACGGATAGACCTCGGCCTGCTGGCCATAGGCACAGTCCAGCGCGTCCACCAGGCCCGCGCCAAAGCGGCGCACCACGCCCCCGCGTGGCAAGGCACGCAGTTGCCCCCAGGTGGTCAGGCCCAGGCGGGCCAGTGTGTGCAGGTGCGCGCGTGCGGCGACTAGGGTGTGCAGGGGCAAGGCGTCTGCGGGTAAGGTGCTGGTAGCCGCAATGGCGGCGTGGTCGCTATCCGAGGTGCTGGCAAGCTGCAAGCGCCCAAACGCTACTAAAGATGTAGCACCTTGGGCATATTCGACGGGGGCTAGAGGCCAATTTGGCTTAAGTAATTGGGCCAGCAGAGCATCACCACCACCAAACAGGCGGACGCTGGCGGACACTTCCAGCAGCAGCGCGGCCTCCACCCGCGCCACCAGCGGGGTGAACTGCAGCGCCCACCAGGCCCAGGCGCTGTGCGGGTCCACCCCTGCTTCGGTGCCGGGGGCTTCAGGCCTGGGCTGCAGTGCGATCCAGTGCATCGTTGCTCGCTTTTAGCAAACACGCCAGCAGCGCCGTGCGGGCGCTCAAATGCAAGGACTGCTCCATGGGCGGGCCACGGCGTTTGAGGGTGCGCACCTCCAGCGTGTCGGCCCCGTCTTCCGAAGGGGCTGCCCACAGGCGCAACACGGCGGGCGAGGATTCGTGTTGCGCCTGCTCGGGGCGCAGCACAAAGAGCAGCTTGTTGTATTCGGCCGCGGCCATCTGCAGGCGGCGCAACTGCTCGGGCCGCACCTGCACCAGCCAGGCCAGCACGGCGTCCACATCGGCGCAGCGCAGGGCTTGTTCAGTGGCCCACAGGCGTTGTGCGCCGCCCTTAACACCTGCTTTGGCCCCTTCTGGCGCGGCCACCCACAACAGACGCTGGGGTAACAAACCTTGCGCCCCCAGCGCGGGGCCAAACGGCAGGTGCGGTGCCCCCACCAGCACCACGGCACCGGTGCCGCTACGGGCCAGCGCCGGCAGCAGCAGGCGCCATTCGTTGTGCACGCCGGGGGGCTGCAGGATTTCGCTCAGGGCCCCCAGGGGCCAGCCGCCGCCGGGTAACTGGGCGTCTAACGCGGCGTCGCCCGTGGCCAACACCCTTCCGGCTGCGCTGGCCAGCGCATCGGCCTGCCAGACGTCGGCGTGGACGCCCTTCCAGGAGGGCAATGGGGCTGAGGCAGGCATGGGTGACGCATTCTTTTAACTGTATTTGTGTACAGTATACGCCTATGCCAGCGTTTGTGGGCGGGGCCTAGCGGCCGTTTTTTACCCGGCGGGAGTGGGCCCCAGCACCTCGACCAGCTCTACCATGTTGGCTTTCAGCGCAGCCGAGATATCGCGCTCCAGCACGGGCATGACCTGCTCAAACGGCGCCAGCAAACGGTTCAGGCCATAGGCACGGTTGCGCCCGTTGACCTTGCCCAGGTAGAGGGCCATGTCGGCGATCTGCATGGCTTTTTCCCAGTTGCAATCGGTCTCGGACAGGCCGGAGAAGGGCAGCGACAAAAAGCCGCCGGTGACCGTGATGGTCATCATCTTGTCCCCGACGGCAATGGGCTCCTGGCCCACCACGTTGAGCACGCGCTGCGCCAGGCTTTTCAGGTGCGCGGCATTGGCCTTGGGGGAAAATACCAGAAACTCTTCGCCGCCCCAGCGCATCACCATGTCGGTGTCGCGCACCGTGCTGCGCAGGCGCTTGGCGATCTCGATCAGCACCGCGTCGCCACCGGCATGGCCCAAGGTGTCGTTGATGTTCTTGAAGTGGTCTATGTCCAGAATCATCAGACCATCGGGGTTGTCGTCTTCGCGGCGTCCGCCATTGGTAGCGCCGGCACGCCGGTTCATCAAATCGAAGAACGAGCGGCGGTTGAACAAACCAGTGAGCGGGTCACGCACGGCGTGGAATTCCAGCTGCTTGTTGGCCTCGCGCAGCTTCTGGTTGGTCTTGCGCACACGCCGGTACAGCAGAAACACAAACACACCACCCATCACAGTCACGATGACCCCCAACAGGGTGACGACTTGCTGCAGGCGCTGGTTGCTGATGGTGGCGTCTTTCAGGCTGTTCTCGCGGGCCAGCAGTTCGATCTGCTTTTGCCGTTGCACCGTATCAAACTGCTCTTGCAGGGCGGCGACCGATTTCTCGCGGTCTGCCTGGAACAGTTGCGCGCTGAGTTTTTGCTGTTCGCGGATGGTGGCCACGGCATCCTTGTGCAGCCCCAGTTGCTCGTACATGCGGCCCAGCTCGCCCAGTATGTCTTCTTCATCGGCCAGTAGGTTTGCTTCTCGGGCCAGCGTGAGGGCGGCACGGACTTCCTGCGCACCTTGCGCCACCTTGCCCTGGCCCATCAGCGCAAAACCGATATTGCATTGCGCCGTGATCAGGCCGCCGCGGTCATCGATCTCGCGGTATTTGGCCAGGGCCTGGCGCGCCAGCTGTTCGGCCTTGGGGTAGTCGCGGCTGCGCAAATACGCATCACCCATGTTGTTGAGGATGGTGGCTTCCACGGTAACCAAGCCACTTTCGCGGCTGATCTTGAGGGCCTTCGCGTTGGCCGCCGCATAGTCCGCATGGCGCCCCATCTCCGCAAATTCACCACCCTGGTTGAGGTAGAGCGTGGCCAACATCTTGCGGGAGTCCAGCTCGGTGGCCAGCGCCAACGCCTCATCGATGACAACCAGCGTTTTCTCGTGGTTCTTCATCGCCGCATACACATTACTCAGGCCGTTGAGTGATCGCAGGCGCGATTGTTTGGGATGGCGGGTTTGCTGGTCCGCGTATTGCAGGCTTTTGAGGTAACTCTCCAGGGCGGGCTCAAACTTGCCGGTGGATAACTGGGCTGTACCCAATATCCGGTAATGCTGCCCCAGCGCAACCGCGTCGCCAGACCGCTCTGCAAAGGGCCGGGCTTCATCGAGCTTGAGGATGGCGCCAGCATGTTGTGCGGCCAAGACCATGACCGAGGCTTCAAAGCCCATACCCATCGCCAAGCCTGTGTCATCCGGCTTGGGCTGGGCCCGGGCCAAGGCCAGCAGCTTGGCAATAGAAACCTTGGCAGCGTCATTCAAGCCAGAGTCCAGCTCCAGGTCGATCCGCGTGATGAGGTATTCGCGCTGCACCACATAGGGCGTGGTGGGGGACAGCTGTTCACCCAGTGTGCGGATCTGCGCCAGCGCCTCGGTATTGTTGCGCTGGGACAGGCCATACACCGCATCGATACGGTCCAGGGTCTCCTGCTGGCCAAAGACAGCGCCGTGCCAGACCAGCAGTGTGGCAAGAAGACAAACAAGGGGCTTGAGGGGCCTAGCCATGCGCAATGGTATGCCCGATTGTGGGCCAGCGGTGGCGAATATAGGTCCACGCCACCAGCCCCAGGCTCAGCATCAGCAGGGACGACACGGCCAGCGCCACCGTGGAGTGCATGACCAGCGGCGAGATCACCCCGGCGACAATGCCGTTGGCCGTGGAGCCCACAAACATCTGCAGGCTCGACGCCATGCCCCGGCGGTCCGGGTGCAGGTCCAGCACCAGGAGCGTGACCACGGGCACCATCAGCGCCCAGCCAAACGAAAAGATGCCCAAGGGCAACAGCGCCCAGCTCACATGGGCCTTGAACAGCAGATTGGCAACCAGGTTCACCACCGCAATGACCAGCATGATGGAAAAGCCTATGCGTATCTGCCGTGTGGGCGTGATCTTGCCCGCCACCCGCCCGCTGACCATAGCGCCACCCATGATGCCGCCAATGGTGATCAGGAAACACCAGAAAAACTCTTGCGGTGCCAGTTGCAAATGCTCCCCCAGAAACACCGGCGCGCTGAGGATGTACAAAAACATGCCATTAAACGGTATGCCACTGGCCAGAGCCAGCAAAAAGAAACGCGGGTCTGAGCCCAGTTGCCAGTAACCGGCCATCAGGTTCCGGGGATGAAAGTCTTGGCGCTGCGTCACGTGCAGGGTCTCCGGCAGCGCCCGGTAAATGGCCACCCACAGCACCACACCCACACCGGTCAAGAACCAGAAGATGCCCGCCCAGTTGACATGGGCCAGCATCCAGCCGCCCACCATGGGTGCAATGGCCGGGGCCACACCAAAAAAGATGGTGACCTGGCTCATGACCTTTTGCGCCTGCGAGGGCGGAAACATGTCACGTATCACCGCACGCGACACCACAATGCCGGCGCCGGTGGACAGGCCTTGCATGGCGCGGAAAAAGATCAGCTGACCAATGCTGTGCGACAACGCACAACCTGCCGAGGCCACGGTAAAGGCCGCCAGGCCCCACAACACCACGGGCCTACGGCCAAAGCTGTCGGAGATGGCGCCATGGAACAGGCTCATGAAGGCAAAACCAAACAGGTAGGCCGACAACGTCTGCTGCATCTGCACCGGTGTCGCGTCCAGCGACCGCGCAATGTCAGCAAAGGCCGGCAAATAGGTGTCGATGGAGAAAGGCCCCAACATGCCCAAGAGGGCCAGCAAAACCGCAAAAGCCCATTGCGGGGCCAGCCAAAGTTTGTGTGCGTCGGGGTTCATGCAGCTATTGGAACACGCCTATCTAAACGCCTGGTGCAATAGTAGGCTACATGCTCTAGGTGGTCCTCACGTCTGCCATTTCAAGCGGGCAAACAGGCGGCCCCCAAACAGGTTGACCAACAGCCCGGCCATCAACAGGGCTCCCCCGGCAAAGTGCACCGGCTGGAGCACCTCGCCAAACACGACCCAACCGGTGGTCAAACCTACCAGTGGCACCAGCAGCGAAAACGGCGCAATGCGATTGGCCGGGTAACGGGACAACAGGGCCGTCCACACACCATACCCAAACAGGGTTGCGGCCCAGGCCAGGTAGGCCACTGCGCCAAACGCCGTCCAGCTGAAGTGCGCCAGTGCAGCGGCCATGGCGGGTGGCCCCTCCAGCCACGCGGACAACAGGAGCAAGGGTATCGGTGGCACCAGGCTGGCCCACACTACAAACGCCAACTGGTTCATGGGGCCATACCGGCCTACGGCACGGGTCACGATATTGCCGCAGGCCCACATGGCCGCCGCGGCGATGGTCAGCATAAAACCGGCCAATGGCATGGACAGACCATGGGCACTGCCGATCAAGACCAGGCCACCGGCCGCCAGTACCAGCCCCGCCAGTTGGTTGGCATGCCACGACTCCTTGAGCCAGAACGCCGCAAACACCATGGTGAAAAATGCCTGCGACTGCAGCACCAGCGATGCCAGCCCGGTGGGCATGCCCACATGGATGGCGGTGAACAGCAGCGCGAACTGCCCCACCGAAATGGTCATGCCATACAACACGTACAAGCGGATCGGCACCTTGGGGGCGCGCAAAAACAGCAGCGCCGGAAAGGCCGCCAGCAGAAACCGCAGGCCACCCAGCATCAGCGGCGGCACATCAGCAACCCCTACCTTGATAACCGCGAAGTTGACACCCCACACCAGGATGACGGTCAGTATCAGCAACAGATCTTTGGGGCGTAAATTGACGTGGGTCATGGTTGTCCGAAGAATCTCAAATAAGCAACTGATCTTAGTGCGTCGCTCATAGTCGCTGAACGCCAGAGACGCACGTAGGCTACGATGGCGAAGTCTGAGCACCCCATCCCGCACTGGAGCCTGCCATGAGTTTCACCCGTCTGTTTTCTGCAACTGTTATGGGACTGGGCTTGCTGGGCTGCGGCCAGTCCAATGGGCCCAACGTCAACACGACGTCCGCGGCGGCCGTCTCGGCCCCTGCGCCCGCTGCCAAACCTTCGCGCCAGATTGGCCTGGTCATGAAAACCTTGACCAACCCCTTTTTCATTGAAATGGAAAAGGGTGCGCGACGCGCGGAGAAGGAGTTCGGCGTTTCGCTGATCGTCAAGACGGCGGCCCAGGAGACATCGATTGAGCAGCAGATTCAGCTGGTCAACGACCTCATCGCGGCAAAAGTCGATGCCATTGTGATCGCCCCTGGCGACTCCCAAAGCCTGGTGGCCACGCTCAAGAAGGCCGCTGATACCGGCATCAAGATCGTCAACATTGACAACCGACTGGACCCCGTAGCCGTGCAACAGGCGGGGGCCGGAGAGATTCCATTTGTCAGCGTAGACAATGAGGCAGGCGCCTACAAGGCCGGCAAATTTCTGGCTGACAAGATTGACGCCCCTACCCAGGCAGCAATTTTGGAAGGCATACGCAGTGCGGACAATGCCCGCCAGCGCATGGAGGGTGCCAAGCGCGGTCTGGCGACCAACAAGCAAATCCGGTTGGTCGCCTCCGAAACAGCCAACTGGAAGATCGACGAAGCCTATTCGGTCAGCAAGGCGCTGTTCGCCAAAAACCCCGATATCCGTCTACTTTTCGCGGCCAACGACATGATGGCCATTGGTGCGGTCAAGTACCTGCAAGAGTCTGGAAAAACCAAAGTCTTGGTCGTCGGATACGATGCGCTGTCCGAAGCCATCGCAGAGATCAAGAATGGTCGCATGGCTGCAACGGTCGACCAGCAAGCAGCGGAACAGGGTTATCAGGGCGTGGCACTGGCACTTCGACTGCTAAATGGCGAAAAAGTGCCGGCAGTCACCTTGATCGATACCCGGCTGATAACCGCAGACAGCCTCAAATAGACATCACCCCGAGCGGTACGGTGAAACTGCAATTCAACATTACCGTCAAGTTGTTGAGCTACCTGCTGGTGGCGAGTCTGGTTCCACTGATGGTCCTGGGTTTTAGCGCCTTGGAAATTGCAAGGCGAATCGTTCTGGAGCAGGCCCAGGAACAAAATGTTCGCGTATTGGGGAGTTTTGCATCCTACCTTGCGCTATACCACGACCAGATCGAAGACCTGGCAACCAACATCGCCGGTAACGAAGCCATTGGCAGCGCGCTGTACAGTGCCGATGAAGGGTCAAAAAGCGGTTTTGACGCCCTCAATGTTCGGGCCCAGGTCGGCTACACCCTCAACAGTTATGTGCGTGTCAAAGGTCTGGTCTCGTTGGATCTTTTTTCACTAGCGGGTACCCGCTTTCATGTTGGGGAGACCCTGAGCGCAAGTGACGTCGCTCCTGAGACGGCCCGTAGGCTGCTCGACTTGGCCGACAACTCCAACGCCGACACGCAATGGCGCGGAATCGGGAACAACGTCAACAGCAACTCCCGCTTCGCGCAGGTGACCAGCGTCGTGCGAGGAATACGCTATTTTTCGCCAAAAACGGGTAAGTCAGACACAGTGGGGGTGCTGGTGATCAGCCTTTCCGACGACATCATTCGTGAATACCTGCAGCGGGTGCCACTTCCTGCGGGTCAGCGGCTGCTGCAGATTGACCCGCAAGGACGGATTGCATTGCAGTCCGATGGACCGGCCTCCGGCCAGTTGTTTGCGCCGGCTCTGATGGAGATCGTCCGGAATCAGCGGGGCACACAACAACTCACGTTGGACGGGCAGGACGTCATCATGGACGTCCATGCGGCCGACCCGGGGCACGGCTACCTGGTCATGATTACGCCGCGTCAGTTGGTCACGGGCAGGGTCGACCGACTCACACTGGCAACCGTCGCGCTGTTTGCCCTTTGCCTGTTGGCCATTCTGGCACTCACATGGCGCTTCGCTCGCACCGTTGTCGCACCGATCCGGGCCGTGTCGGACGGCTTTCGACGCCTTGGCCTGGCACCTGCGGCAAACCACATGCCGTTGCCTACACCCAGTGCCCAGGACGAAATCGGCCAATTGGTCGAGGGCTACAACAAACACCTGGTGTCACTGAATGCCCAGCGGGAGAGCGCCAGTGAGCTGTTACTGGCTGAGGTGGCCCGCGATGCAACCCAGACCATGCTGGTCGCGGCCATCGAATCCATAGATGAGGCTTTTGTGGTGTACGACGCCAACGACCGATTGTTGTTCTGCAATGAAAAGTACCGTGAGGTCTACAGTGGTGCGGCAGAAATCATGGTGCCGGGCAAAACGTTTGAAGAAATTCTGCGATACGGTGCGCAGCGCGGGCATTACCCTGCAGCCGCTGGCCGGCTAGAAGAATGGATAGCGGAACGATTAGCCGCTCATCGCAGCGGCAACACGCGGCTTGAACAACAACTCGACAACGGCCGCTGGCTGCGGGTGGTAGAGCGCAAGACCCAAATGGGACAAACGGTCGGCTTCAGGGTCGACATCACCGAGCTCAAGAAGGCGCAACAGGCGGCGGAAGCGGCCAGCCGGGCTAAGAGTGAGTTCCTGGCCAATATGAGCCATGAAATTCGCACACCCATGAACGCGATCCTGGGCATGCTCAAACTGCTGCAAAACACCGAGCTTGACCCACGCCAGCGGGACTATGCGTCCAACACCGAAAGCGCTGCGCGCTCCTTGTTGGGTTTGCTCAACGACATCCTTGACTTCTCAAAGGTTGAGGCCGGAAAGATGACATTGGACCCCCGGCCATTTCACCTGGACCGCCTGTTGCAGGACCTTAGACTGGTTCTCACATCCAGCCTGAATAACAAACCGATTACCTTGCGCTTTGACATCGCGACAGACGTGCCCCGGGGGTTATTGGGTGACGACATGCGTCTGCAGCAAGTGCTGATCAACCTGGGAAGCAATGCCATTAAGTTCACCAGCCAGGGAGAAGTCGTACTGATGGTTCGCGTGGTGGATCAAAGTGAACGCGGCGTGCTGCTGGAGTTTGCCGTGCGCGACACCGGCATCGGTATCGCTGCAGACAAGCTGGAACACATCTTTAGCGGTTTTTCCCAGGCGGACTCCAATACCACACGCCAATTTGGTGGAACTGGCCTGGGGCTCTCAATTTCGAGGCAACTGGTATCGCTGATGGGTGGAGAGCTAAAAGTCGATAGTTCCATAGGATTGGGGAGCCGGTTTTACTTCCAGATCCACTTTGCCCTGGCATCGCCAGAACCTGTAGCAACCAAAGAAGCAGCGTCCAATCCTCCAGCACGGGCCAAAAAAATCCAGCGCCTGGCGGGCCTGCGGTTGCTGGTGGTGGAGGACAACAAAATCAACCAGATGGTCGCCCAGGGCCTGTTGAGTCAGGAAGGTGCTGAGGTGAGCCTGGCAGAGAATGGCGCTCTGGGCGTGGCCGCTGTGGCACGCGCCGAGCCCGGCTTTGACGCGGTGTTGATGGACGTACAAATGCCCGTGATGGACGGTTACACCGCCACCCGCACGATACAGACTGAACTGGGGTTGACCTCGTTGCCCATCATTGCCATGACGGCCAACGCCATGCCCTCCGATCGCGAGGCATGCCTTGCGGCGGGCATGTGTGAACATGTCGGAAAGCCATTCGATCTTGACCATCTCGTAACACTTCTACTGAAGTTCACCGGCCGCTCAATTGCGTCTGCAGATGGAACTCCGACCCACTTGGCTCCCGTTAGCACCAACCAGTCGGCACCCGCTCCCGCAGCGTTGAACGCCGACGCAGCCTTGCATCGTCTGGGAGGCGATGCCGACTTTTTGGGCACAGTGCTGCAGGCTTTTGCCAAGGACATGGAACTGGCACCAGACCAATTGCGCTCCCACCTGGAGGCATCCGATCAACAAGCAGCCGTACTCGCCATGCATACGCTCATGGGGCTTGCGGCTACGGCTGGCGCAGACCTTCTTTCAAGTGTGGCAGCAGACCTGGAACAGCGCCTAAAGAAGGGAGTTACGACTGAAGCGCATGGTGATGTACTGGTTCTTTTGCAAGGCGCCGTCGATGCAACACGCACAGCCCTTGGACAAGCACTGCAAAAGTATGCGGGTGCGCGCCCCCATTCAGACAATTCGCAACACCGGGGAATGGGCGGCGGCGCTTAACTCACAACCAGTGTGCTGACGTAATCCTCAGGCACGGGGCGCTGGCGGGGGCTGAGTTTGCGGGACTGCACGGTCCCCAGGCTGATGAAACACAGGGCATGTTCGCCGCCCAGCAGGCCAAACAGGGCACGCAGCACATGGGACTTCAAGGCCTTGCCGCTGGTCAGCGCCGAGCCATAACCCAGTGCCGTAGCCACCAGCAGGATGTTTTGCACGGCGCAGCCGGTGGAGATAAGCCGTTCTGGCAAGTCGATGTCCGGGTCACCGCAGTCGGTGCGGACCACCACCAGCATCAGGCAGGGGCTGCGATGTGCTTTCTCTTGGGCCTGCAGCACGTGCTCGGGGCCAGCCTGTGGGTCGCGCTCCAGCAGCGCATCACCAAAAGTCTGGGCCAGTGCAGCACGGGCGCCGTCGGGCACCATGACAAAGCGCCAAGGCCGCACCTGGCCATGGTCAGGCGCAGACGCGGCCGCGACGAGTATTTGCTGCAGCTGTGCAGTGTCAGGGCCGGGTGCGGCCAGACGCTTGGGCAGAATGGTCCGACGCGACTGCATCAGCGCGCTGACCGCGCCGGCCAGCTCCGTGTCCAGGCTCACCCACAGCTTCCCACGTGGCCGCACTGGGTGCAGTAGTCACACCCGTCCTTGCGGATCACGGCATGGGCACCACACTCGCCACACTTCTTGCCGGCCATCACCGGCAGGGGCGCGGTAGCCAGCGCGCTTTCCTGTTGGGGCAACAGGGTGTCGGACTCGTTCTGCGTGTCGGTGGCGCGGCGGTTGTAGTTGTTGGTCACCGAACGGTTGCGCTGGGCCTGGATGTTCTGGATGGCAAAGGCCACCGCCGCCACTTCGGAGTCATGCCACATCGGCACCTGGGTGCCGTCTTCCTTCTGGTGGGTGCCCAGACGCACCGGTCCGCGGTCCCAGGCCACCTTGCGCATATCGCTGAGCGCTCGCTCCAGGAAACCACCACGTGCCGCCAGCGACAACAGGCGCATGCTGGACGTGATCCACTGCTGCGACTCCCCGCTCTGGCCCACAGGCATGAAGAATTCGATGGCGCGGTCCACGGTGCCACCATTGGGCAGCGGCACGGGCAAAAAGGACACCAACAGGTACAGCGTTTTGTGGCCTTCCTGGGTCCAGTAGTCCACCTTTTCGGCCACGGCCGACAGCGCGCCCTTGGGGCGGCGTTCAATCACGGTCCGCATCGGGTCGACCACCGGTGCGGGCGGTGTGGGGGCTACTGGGGCTGCTGCGGTTTCGGTTGGCGTCACATGCAACACCGAACCCAAAATGGCGTTCGGCCGGTAGGTGGCCAGCCCTTTGAGGCGGGCGTTCCAGGCCTGCTGGTACAGGTTCTTGAAATCGTCGTACGGATAGTCCGCCGGCACATTCACCGTCTTGGAGATGGCGGTGTCCACAAAAGGCTGCACCGCTTCCATCATCGCAATGTGGTCAGTGGCCGACATGTCCAGTGCGGACACAAAGTAGTCCGGCAACTGGTTTACGTCACCACCCAGCTCGTGGTACAGGCGCCAGGCGTGGTCTTCCACCGAGTACTCGGTGTACGTGCCGTCACCTTCGCGCTTCTTGCGTTTGTACATCCAGGAGAACGGTGGCTCGATACCGTTGGAGGCGTTGTCGGCAAAGGCCAGGCTGACCGTACCGGTGGGCGCAATCGACAGCAGGTGGCTATTGCGGATGCCGTGTTTACGGATGGACTGCTGCAGCGCGGCGGGCAGGCGGCTGGCAAAGGTGCCCGCTTCCAGATAACCATCGGCATCAAACTTGGGAAAAGCGCCCTTCTCTTGCGCCAGCGCCACCGAGGCGATGTAGGCAGCGTCGCGCATGCTGGTGGCGATGCGCTTGGCCATCTCACGCCCCTCCGCCTTATCGTAACGCAGGCACAACATGGCCAGGGTGTTGCCCATACCGGTAAAACCGACGCCGATGCGGCGCTTGTCCGACGATTCGTCGCGCTGTTGCTGCAGGGGCCAGAAGGTCACGTCCAGCACATTGTCCAAAGCCCGCACCTGGATGGCCACCGACTTCTCGAAGGCCTCAAAGTCAAACGCGGGTACGCCAGCAAACCCAAACGGGTGGCGCACAAAACGCGTCAGGATGATGGGGCCCAGGTCGCAGCAGCCGTAGGACGGCAGGGGCTGTTCTCCGCAGGGGTTGGTGGCGGCAATGGTCTCGCAGTAACGCAGGTTGTTGTCGGTGTTGATGTGGTCCAGGAACAAAATGCCGGGCTCGGCAAAGTCGTAGGTGGAGCGCATGACCGTGTCCCACAGTTCACGCGCCTTCAGGGTCTGGTAGACCCATTTGCCATCGGCGCGCTGGAAAGCGCCTTTCTCCAGCAGGCCCGCACCCGGCTTGGCCGTGTGCACCAGTTCCCAGGGCTGGTCGGCGATCAGGGCTTCCATAAACGTGTCGGTCATACCCACCGACACATTGAAGTTGTTCCAGCGGCCCGGCGTGCGTTTGGCGGTGATGAACTCCATCACATCCGGGTGATCCACTCGCAGCACGCCCATCTGGGCGCCGCGGCGTGCTCCGGCGCTTTCCACGGTAGAGCAGGATTGGTCAAACACATTGATATAACTGCAAGGGCCGGAGGCCATGGACGCCGTACCCTTGACTGCCGCGCCACGCGGGCGGATGCGCGAGAAGTCATAGCCCACACCGCCGCCGCGGCGCATGGTCTCGGCGGCTTCGCGTAGGGCTTCGTAAATGCCGGGGTAACCGTCTTCATCCACCCCCTGGATGCAATCACCCACCGGCTGCACAAAACAGTTGATCAGCGTGGCCTGGATGTCGGTGCCCGCTGCGCTCATGATGCGGCCTGCGCCAATGGCGCCTGCGTACAGATTTTCCAGGAAGATGGCCTCGAACTTGGCGCGGTCTTCTTCCTTTTCGACCGAAGCCAGAGCCCGTGCCACGCGTGCAAAAAGGTCCTCGATGCCCGTTTCGCCGGGTTTAAGGTATTTCTCGGCCAGCACGTCGTGGCTGATGGGCTGGATCACGATCTGGTTTTGGGTGGGGGTGATGGGGTCGCGTTTCATGTCGTTATCTCCTGAGAAAAGTGCTGCAACACGCCGTGCCGTGCGCTGCCGCTGGAGGCTCTTGGGCCTTTAAACCATGCGGAGTGAGACCGTGGGTGGCCTATGGCGGGGTGCTGTTCGGCCGCCATCGTAGCAACTTTGGTGTGTGGTTTTTTGTGTAAAACCGGTGCACGGGCGGGGACCCACTCTCCGGCCAAATCCCACATCACGAAATGACCCGATAGCCCCCGCAAGGCTTACCGCAGCAGCTATCGCTTTGCTAGCGCGCACCGTGGCGGGCAGGGACCGCGTTGTAAAAAAATATTATTTATATATTTTTGCCGCCGATAGGGGTGGGGCAAGGCCACGTTGCGCGAACCAACACCAGCTCTTGCGAGGAGAGCTTGAAGACCCCAACGGCCTGCACCAGCTCAGACGCCTGGTTTTTGAGGCTGCTCGCGGCGGCAGCTATTTCTTCCACCAGGGCTGCGTTTTGCTGGGTGACCTCGTCCATCTGTTTGACGGCTTCGCCGACCTGTGCGGCGCCCAGTGCCTGTTCGCCGCTGGCGACGCTGATTTCTCCCATGATGTCGGTCACGCGCTGGATGCTGCTGACAACCTCGTCCATGGTGGCGCCGGCCTGGTCGACCAATACGGTGCCCTGCTCGACCCGCTCCACACTGGCATGTATCAGGGATTTGATTTCTTTGGCCGCCTCGGCACTGCGGCTGGCCAGCAAACGCACCTCACTGGCCACCACGGCAAAACCACGCCCCTGCTCACCCGCACGTGCGGCCTCGACTGCGGCGTTTAATGCCAATATATTGGTCTGGAAGGCGATGCCATCGATCACCTGGATGATGTCGGCAATCTTGCGCGACGCATCGTTGATGCCCTTCATAGTGTCGACCACCTGGGCCACTACACTTCCGCCCTTGACGGCAACGGTGGAGGCCTTCTGGGCCAGTTGATTGGCCGTGCGTGCACTGTCCGCGTTTTGGCGCACGGTGCCACTGAGCTCTTCCATGCTGGCGGCGGTTTGCTCCAGCGCACTGGCCTGGCTCTCGGTACGAGACGACATGTCGTTGTTGCCCTGGGCAATCTCGGCACTGGCACTGGCCACGCCTTCGGAGCCTTGTCGCACCTGGGTGACCACGCCTGAGAGGCTGGTCTGCATGGCAGCCAGGGCGTGGAGCAGTTGCCCCATCTCATCACGTCCCTGGGGCCGGATTTCCTGGCTCAGATCCCCTGCCGCCACACCACGGGCTAGCACCAACGCACGGTTCACGGATGCCGTGGTGGTGCCGGTTATGGCCACCATGATCCAAGCGGTCAGCAGCGTCAAGGCCAGCACGACCGCACCGCCCAGCAGCAACTGGCGCTGGGCCTGGGCCACCGCATCACCCAGCTGTGCACGTAGCGCGTCAAAGGCCACACTGATGAGTCCAAACTGCGCGTCGATGGTTCGGGTCATGGCGGCAAAGTAGTCTGCCGACGGATGGTTCAGGGTCTCGGCCCGCACAATTTTGTCTTCCATGAGCTGCAGGCCCTCCTCGGTTGCACGTTGCGCCTTGGCCAATGCGTCGCCTACTGTGGATTGCAATGCCGGGTTGGCGGCAGTGGCCAGTTCTATGGCCTTGCGTGCGGCGGCCATGCTGGTGCGTATGCTGTTGCCCAACAGTTCGATGCGCACCTTGTCCTCTGGCGCTGCGCTGCCACGCACCAGCAGCGTGGCGCCGCGGGCCCGCATTTGACCCAGGCCTTCGGTCACACGGGGCATGTGCTGCAACACCGCCATCTGCAAGAAGTTGCCCGCCGGGTTGGGGTCCAGCGCAATGCCGGTGGTGTTGACGATGTCCTCTACCAGGGTCATCTGCTCTGCAATCAGCACGGTGTGCCGCGCAAAACTCTCGGGGCCGGCCAGCGCTTTGGCACCCACGGCCCTGGACAGGGTTTGCCAGTCGCTGGCGATCTTGCCAATTTTGGCGTCGAGCTTGGGCTCAGCCAGTTCGGCCACGGCGGTCTGCGCCTGGGCCAAGGCCTGGCTCACTTCAGCCTCCTTGGTCTGGCGCACCGGCGCCTGGGCTTCGTTGCCGGCCAAGACCACGGCGGACAAGCCCCGGTGCTGCTGGGACAACTGCGTGAGGCGCATGGCATGCTGGATGGGGCCCAAGCCCCGCACCTCCTGTTGGGCCAGCCGGATATTCGCCAGCTTGTCCCGCACAAAAATGCCGGTAGGAACCGCCATCATCAACATCGCCAACAAGGCGATCAGGAAAAATTTACGTGAAAACGGCAAGTTGCGGATCAGTGAACCCATGGCACGCTCCCTAGCTGTGACAACAACGCCCCGCTTCCCGCTGTGGGGAAGTCCTGGCGGCATACGTTCCAACACCGTGGCCGCAGTGTAGGCACAGCCTGGGCAAAAAGTCCATACGCCATTGGCGTTGTCGATTTTCATTTGGTTTAGAAATCAAGGGGCTTTGAGATCAATAACTTACGAGCGATCTCGAAACTGGTATTGAATTTTCTTTCCACCAAGTTTTGAATTCTCCCTAAGAATTTTCACCAATTCTTGAATTTCCGCTTTTCCTGCACCACGCACCGTGGCCTGGTCCACGGCTGCGACCCCTCGCAAATTCAGCCTCATATTCGATAGCGAACATCTGGGCTGCTGTTTCGAGTCATAGCCGTAGCATGCATTCGCTCTTGAACGGTTTCAGGTGTCAGAAGCAACTGTCTTGAATCTGTAATGCAGATGGCTTCTGGATGCTCAACCTTAACGTCTCGTTCAGATAAACGTTTGCTTGTGATCATCCAAGTTCCCGCCCATTGGATACGCCAAAAATAGACTTCTTCGGTAATGATGATGGCTCAATAGTACTGTGCACTTACACAGTAAACAAGCCTATTTGAACATTGAATGACTTCAGCCCATTGGGCTATCCAACTCTGAAAACCCTTGCTGTAGCAGTTGTGTACTTACTCAATCATCGGCCTCGTAAGTGCCTGGGCTATCGCACACCGCATGAGGTCTTCTACAACCTACCCGTCAGACCTCTTACACTGCATTCCGTTGCGCTTTGTACTTGAATCCGCCGCAAAATTTGCCGCAATCCCGCGTAAACCATACACAGTTCGCTACATAAACAGTAGCACTCAGCGGGCACACCTTTCTGTTGTGCAAGGCAGGTCAGCACCGGAAACACGTTTGGAATTCGCAAATGTCAGTACTGACGACTGAGACTACGCTGGAGTGCGCTTGATGACCTGTGCGCTGGAGTAGCCGCTGGTGCGTTCCAGGTAGCGCAGCACCACGGAACGATCCGAGCGACACAGGCTGGCGTAGGCGAAGCGTTGGATGGTCTGCGCGACATGGGCATAACACGCTGTGGTGTCGGCCAGGCTTGCGAACTCCAAAGCCTGTGTACTGTCCAAAAACTGGCGCAACTGCGCCATCGTCTTGAGCTTTAATAGGTTCATGTCAATCACCATTCATTGATGATCGACTGGCTTGCTCACCTGCCGCCGGCTCCAATTTACTGAATCGCCTGAGGATCAAACCTCGTTGGAATCAAAAAAGCCGTTCAGGATAAAACCTCATTGGATAAGACTGACGCATAAGAGCAAAAAGTGACTCTAGCCCCCGTGAAATATGATAGGTGCGCTATACAAAAATAGCAATCAGCATTCCATTTGACTTGGAAACCATCAAAGACATCGGTCTCAAAAAAAATCCCTAGCGATGAATAACGAGCCATTTCAGATGAATGGATTTGATTGAGTTTCTCCGCCCTTAAAAGGCTATTACTCCCACCAAATATTCTTCATAGGTAACTTGCTGGCGCAAGTCCCAATAAGTTTTTCTTGCGGGTAAGGAGGACTCCGTTTTACATCTACAGTTTCGGCGACACTCACCTGTCGAACCAACTCGGCAAAGGAAGGCGCCCTAAACGAAGAAGAATGCATCAACAATATGGCTTCCATCTCTCCGTCTTGCGTCTTTACAACTGGGTTGAGCAGTAAAAGTTCGTGCTTGGAATAGGCTCCGACTACGATGGCGTTTCTGTAATATTTGGTGCGAACGGCTACGTCGTCCTGCTTGGTGCCGTACACAAAATATTTTTCGCTGCCACTATCACGAGGGTAGCTCTCCTCAATCTCAACTATGTCAGGTCTACGGCGCTTCATGAAATCAACTTCTTCTAGCGGGTAGAAGCCCCGCGCATGGCTGTCCGTGTCAGGAATGACTTCCGGGAATGCCGTTGGACCAAACGCAATCACAAAATCGACGTAGGATGGTGGAAGCACTACATTCAGTTTGACCTGCAACTGCTCAATCGACTTCAACGCCGCGTCAGAGTCACTTGAACTGTTTTTTTGACTGCCCTTTCGGTATGTCGCCATCATCGAAAAAACTGGCACACCAAACTGATCCTTTGGGAGATCATGTGGCCTATGACGTAGAGTCTCTCGCCAGCAGTCCAAGAAATTGCTCCAGTCAGCGGGGCTCGCTGCATAACCGGATGATTTACTGGAGAGTGGCGTTTCGATTGTCATCATGTACCCTTGGTCAATACCAGGTGCGCTCTTGTTGCAAGCACTAAGCCCCCAACACAGCACAACAAAAAACATGTGTCGACGCATGGCTAGTGCGCGCATATGTAACCTGTGCGAGGAATACCCTTCATAGCTACTACTTTGTACTGGGTCGTGCCGCTTTCTGAAATATTGCACTTTTCATGAAACCATCCTAGGTGAGCACCGGCACGTCGGTTCTCACCCGGCTGCACACTCCGAAGAGAAACTTTGGCCGGGTAGTTCGCCTCCCCGCCCTGACGACTTGCGTTGAAAGGGTACTCGTCGCAATCCATTGACGAGCCTCCTGAACAGGGCTTGCCTGGACCTTTGTATTTTTCAAGCCAACCTCGACCTTGGTCTGGTCCTCGTGTGAGAATTGAAGGAGAAAAGTTGGAGGTCATTGCATCGCCGATGTGGTCCCGCACTGACGCGGTGTCATCTCCAAGAATAAACATATTTATGCCCGGCCTGCATTTATTTATCCCGCTGCGGGAAGACTCAATACATTCTTCAATTTTTGCCTTGGTCGCTATGTCTAGGATTTGATAAGCACCCACAACTCCAGAGATCATTGCCAATGCCACTCTCGTTGCCAAGCCCACGGTAATCGTAGATGTCGCGTAAGAGGCTGTGACCGTGCTGAGTCCCGATATAACCGATGCTGCGCCCACGTCGCTTATGCTGAATTTTCCGCTCGGATCCGTGTATTGAACAGGGTCGCTACTCGCATAGCTGTACCGATTCAAACTTCGTGGGTCCCTCTGCTTGCCTTCAAACGGATCAGCAGAAACAAACCGTCCAATCTTGGGGTCATACCAACGCGCTCTGAGGTACAGCAATTGACTGTCTTGGTCCCAGTACTCCCCCGTATACAGATGGTTCTGCTTCAAACCCGTAGGCGTGTCCAGTTGCCCAAACGCGTCGCTTAACGATTGCTCCACGGCATTGCCATTGGCATCAATCGCGCCCAAGCTGGTATTGAGATGCCCCTGCAACGGAAACACATCATTGGCCGCATTCGCAGTGGCAAATAGGTTGCCCGCTCCTGCCTGCGTTTGGCGAATCAGTTGGTTGCCCCACACATAGACGGTGCTGTTCGTGCCTGTGGTTTCCAAGGCCACCTGCGCGTAGGTCTGGTTGGCATCCACCAGATAGCCAGTGGTACCCGCTGGGCCGGTCTTCTTGACGCGGTTGCCATTGGCGTCATACGCGTAGCTCACGCTTGGGCTGGCCGCTTGCGCAGCTGCCTGCGTGGCCCCAGTCCGAATGTCAATCAGCCTGTTCTGCGGGTCAAACCGGTACAGGGTTGCCTTGCCCGTCTCGGTCTTCGACGCCAGGTTGCCGTTTTGGTCCCAGGTGTAGGTGGTGGTCTTGGTGCCACCTACTGCCGGGGTCACCTGTTCCTGTGTCAACCGGTCTGCGGCGTCGTAGGTGTAGGTTGTGCTGTCAGTACCTGCACTGCTGGTCGCAGTCCTGCCGCTGCGGTTGCCCACAGCATCGTAGGTGTAGCGGGTGTCCAAGCTAAGAGTCGGGTTGGCCGCATCAATCTTGTTTTCCCGGGTGAGGCGGGCATTGGCATCGAACTCAAAGTTTTGGGTTCTGGCTACGGTGCCGGTGAATGTTCCTGTCGCTGCATCAAAGCTGGCTGGGGTTAGTCCAAAGCCTGCGCGGTACATCTCAATACGGCTCACGGCACCACCGGCATCCCGCGTAAGCGCCTGGCCGACCATCAGGGTTTGGGCGGCTCCGGTTTGTTTGACATGGGCGATCGCTACGGTGCGGTCTGCGCTGTCATAGCGGTGGTGGGTGCGCAGCACTTGGGCCTGGGCACCTTGGGCGTTCAGGTCGCGTTCGGTCAGTACCAGGCGGCCTGCCGTGTCGTAGCTGTAGCGGGTTTGTTTGCCGTCGGGTGCGGTGACGCTTGCCAGGCGGCCTGCGGCATCAAAGGTGCTGGTGGCCGTACCCGCATCGCTGGTGCTGTTTGACACACTGCGTTCGATGGGGTTTCCATTCGCATCCAACGTGTAGTTCAACTGCCCCAGTGGGCTGGTGCTTTGGATCAGGCGGTCGTTGGCGTCGTAGCGGTAGCTTTGCGTACCGTTCAGGGTGGTGGTGCCCTGTTCTTGCTGGCTTTGCACCTGGCCGCTGGGCGTGTAGGTATAGATAACGCTGGCTTGGGGGATGGTGCTGTTGGCTCCATTGCCCTGTGGCACCACCATGCCGGTCAGTTGCCCTTGTGCGTCGTACTGGTAGGTGAACTGCTCACCCGCAAAGCTGGTGTGGCTTACGCGTTTGCCTTCCAGGTCGTAGCTGTTGCTCTCCGTTGTTCCGTCCTGTATTTTGCGGCTGGTGATGCGGCCACCGGCGTCCAGGCTCCAGGTCGTCGTCCTGTTCAGCGCATCGGTCTGGGTGGTCTTGGCACCAGTTTCGTCGTAGCCATAGCCAGTGGTGGCGGTGCTGCCTGCGCTCAGGCTTTGCGTGACGCTGGTCAATCGGCCTGCGGTGTCGTAGCCGTAGGTGGTGGTCATGCCCCGCGGATCGGTCTCGCTTTGTTTGCGGTTGTCTGGGCGGTAGACGGTGCTGTGGGTGCTGCCGTCCGGGTACTGGGTCAGCGTCAGCCGGTTCAATTCGTCGTAGGTGAACGTTGTGGTGCGCCCGGCCACCGTCGTGCTGGTGCGGTTGCCGTTGGCGTCAAACGTTTGCGTGGTGCGCACGCCGGTGGCGTCTTCACTGGCGGTTTGGCGGCCGGCAGCGTCGTATTCCATCTTGCTGAGCTGGCCTTTACGGTCGGTGGTGCCAGTGACGCGGCCTGCTGCGTCATAGGTGGTGGTTTCCGTTGTGCCGTCGGGGTAGGTGGTTTTGACGAGGCGGTTCAGCGCATCAAACTCCATGCGGGTGGTGCGCCCTGCCCTGTCGGTCTTGGTGGTTTCGTTGCCTTCGGCATCAAAGGTGGTGGATTCGCTGCTGCCGTCCGGGTACTGGGTAGCAATCAGGCGGGCGTTGGCGTCGTAGGTGTAGCTGGTTTTTTGACCCAGTGCATTGGTCTGGCTGGTGAGTTTGCCGGCGCTGTTGTACACCATGCTGCGGGTGCCGCCCAGGGGGTCGGTCTCGGCTACCAGGCGGTTCTCGGCATCGTAGGTGCTGGTGGTGGTCAGCGTTTGTTGTGCGCCGTTGATGGTTTTGGTGACGGTGCGGCTGGTCTGGTTGCCGTTGGCATCAAAGGTGTAGCGGGTCTCATGGCCCAGGGCGTTGGTCTCTTGGGTGCGGCGGCCTTGGGTGTCGTAGGTGTAGCTGAGTGCTTCACCGGCGATGTTCAGGCTGTGTAGGTTGCCGGTGCTGGGGGTGATGCCGATGCTGGTGCTGCGGCCCAGGGGTTCGGTGATGGCGTTGGGCGTGGCACCGGGTTGTTTGTCCTGTCCGGGGAGGTAGCCATAAGTGGTTGTGGCGCCACGGGCGTCGATGCTGCTCAGGGGGTTCAGGCGTTGCCACTGGGTGCCCACACTGCCGTAGGTGGTGCGGGTCATGTGGCCCAGGGGGTTGGTCTCGCTCGTTTGTTTGCCGTTTGTATCAAAGGTGCGGTTGGTGGTTTGGCCCAGGGCGTTGGTGGTCCGCGTTTCGTTGCCGTTGGCATCAAACGTGTAGGTGCTGGTCTGGCCCAGGGGGTTGACGACCTGGGTGATGTTGCCGTCGGCATCAAAGGTGTAGACGGTCTTGTTGCCGCGTCGGTCGGTGACGGTCTGGGTGTTGTTGCTGGGTTCGAACTCTTGGGTGGTGGCCTGGCCCAGGGCGTCGGCGCTGGCGGTCAGGCGGCCATACTCGTCAAACTGGTTGGCCATGACAACCACGCCGCGGGGGTCGGTGATGCTTTGCAGCAGGTGTGGCTGGGTGGGGTCTGTGGCGTAGGCGAATGTGGTCACGCCGCCTGCGCGGTCGGTCACGCTGGCCAGGTCGCCCTGGGCGTTGTAGGTGTAGACCAGGGTTTGGCCCCGGGGGTCCGTGGCGCGGGTGATGCGGCCTTGGGGGTCACGGGTCAGGGTTACGCTTAAACCGCCGCTGTGCTGGTAGCCGTTTGCGCCGTAGGTTACGCGGTTGCCGTAGGGATCGGTCACATAGAGGATGCCGACGTTTTCACGAAGGGCGTATTTGAAGCCTTCTTCGGTGGTGAGTTCGAAGTCGGTGGGGTTCCAGGTTTCGCCGGTGTCGGCGTCTACCAGGCGGCCGCCTTGGGCCATGACCAGGGTGCCGCTGATGATTTTGAGCTGGCCACCGCCGCTGGTGCGCCCAGCCACGCTGCCGCCGCTGGGGCCAGGCACGGGGATGAAGTCGATGTTGGGCTGGGGCACCTGGCCAAAGCTGCATTCGGGGCTGTTGGCGGCATCAAAGCGGTACAGGGCGCCGTCGGGCAGGGTGATGCTGACGCGGCGTTTGCCCACGGGTTTGAGGCAGAGGTTGAACTGCTGGGGGCTGACTTGCCAGTTCAGGCCAAAGCTCATGTTCTTGCGCACGCTGATGTCTTGGGCGCTGGCGGACCAGCCGTAGCCGAAGTCGCCGGCCACGCCACGCTTGGCGGTGTCGTAGGTGCGGGTGAGCATCAGGGGCAGGCCGGGGGCTTCTGCGCGCACGTCGGCAAAGCTGAGGCGGAACTGGCCTAGTTTGAGGTTGCCCACAAAGTCTACGGTGATGCCGGCCAGGGTCTCTACCCCATTCACATCCACCACGCGCAGCACGATCTGGTGCAGGCCGTTGGCCATCAGGCTGGTGTCAAGCTGGCCCAGGCTGGCGCTTTGCACGGGGGTGAGGCTGCGCTTGATTATGGTCCAGGCGTTGTTGGGGGCGTCCACGGGGCGCAGCAGCAGCTCGTAGTACGCAAACCGGTTGGCGCTGGCGGTGCCGGCGATGGTGACCACACCGCGCAGGCTGGCATCGTCCAGCGGGCTGGTGATGGTGGCTTGTGCGGTGGGTGGCGCGCCGGTGGTGTCGCGCACGGTGAGCAGCAGCTCGCGGCTGGTGACCAGGGCACCGGATTGGGCCTTGACCAATACGCTGTGGGTGCCGGTGGGCGGCGCGGTGAATTGGGCCACGCCTTGGGCGTTGAGCGACAGAGCCACACCGTTGAGCGTGGCGCTGGTGACAGGAGTGGCGGCGCCTGCGGGGGCCGTGGCATGCACGGTGAGCTTCACCAATTGCCCGGCATCGGCAATGCTGGGGTCCATGGCGGCGCTGAGCTGCACGCCGCTGGCGGAGCCGGTGACGCTGAGCACATAGGGCTGCTGCACGGCAATGCGGCCATCGTCAACCTGCACCAGCAGGTCAAACTCTCCGGCCACGGGTCGCGGCCAGTGGATCAGGCCAGCGGCACTGATGGTCATGCCGGTGGGGGCACCGTTCAGGCTGTAGGTGAGCACGTCGCCATCGGGGTCGCTGGCTTGCACGGCATAGCTGTAAGCCTGGCCTACGGTTGCGGTGGTGGGCGGCTCGCTGCTGATGGCGGGTGGGCGGTTGAGCTGGGCCGTGCCGGGCAGGCCGTGCGACAACTGGCTGGCCAGGGACGAGATCAACCAGTCACAGGTGTTGGTGGTCTGGGCGGCTTCGCTGACGCGGCTCAAGAACAGGCCGTCGATCAGTTCGGTTTGGCCTGCAAAGCCTTGCCAGCGCATGCCCGTCCAATCACCCAACAAGGCTTGCAGGGTGTTGAGCTGGGCCAGGCTGGTATTGAGCACGGGGCTGAGCAAGACCTTGCTGGCCTGGGCATCGGCCAGGCCCAACCAACCGACCAGGCCGGCGCGCTGGGTGGTGAGCTGCACCAGGGGTGCGTTGTGGCTGGTAACGGTGTAGCTGGCCGCGCCACTGAGCGGGTCGTTCAGTACCAGGGGCTCCATGGGCAATGGCGACAAGGGACCACCCATATCCACCATATTCTGGCTGAACAGGGCCTGTTGGCCGCTGGCTACTGCGTCCTGGATGGCGGTGCGCAGATTGGAATTGGCGTTCAGGCTGGCGAGCACGCTAGGCAGCGTGGCGCTGTCGGCGCGCAGCAGGGTCTGGCCTTGCAGCGCGGCGGTGGCCAGGCCCGACAGTGCGGACTGTGCAGGGCTGCCCGTGGGGCCAAACACTTTGTCCAACAATTGGTGGGCGCTGGCGCTGGCGCGCTCCAGGCTTTGTTGCTGGTAGGCTGGCGCGGCGCCGGTGCCACTGCGGCTGACGCTGGCGCTGGCCTGGTGGTCCACATGCAGGCCTACACCCGCTGGGCGCACGTGGGTAACGACACCGAGCACGGTGTCGGCTTCCAGGCGGGTAGAGGCGCGCACCAAACTGGGCAGGCGCACGTCGACCATGCCGGTTGCGCTTTGGTACAGGCGTGCCTTGGCATCCAGTGTGGCCTGGTAGGTGCCGGCCAATGCGGACAGCAGTTGTGCGGTTTGCACCGGCCCACTGGGCAAGGTGTTGCTTTGCAGTTGGTTACGCAGGGCCATCAGGCCGGCAGACACGGCCGCTGGTGCGCTGGCGCCCAGGGCCTGGCCTTGTACCGCCCAGGCATGGGTCTCACCCACCACCACGGTGTTGTCGGCGGCAAGCTGGGCGCCGTCGGGGCCGTTTAGTACCGAGCGCAGCACCAGGCTTTGGCCGAGGGTGAAGCTACCGCCCTCCATCACCACCTGGCCATTGAGGCTGACTTGGGCTTTGAGCTGTGCCAGGTAGGCGGGTATGCGCGTGGGCAAGCCGGTGGCCGGGTCAATGCCAGTACCCGAAACGGGGCGCAGCAGACTAGCCAGCGTGGTGGCGTCGGCGCTGCTGGCGGGCACAAAAGCCAGGCTCAGCAATTGGCCTTGCAGATCGGCCAGTGGGCGGCTGGCGGTAAACACCGGGGCGGCACCATTGAACAGACTCAGTTGCAAGGACCAGCTGGCGGCAGGAGCCAGGTCGGGAACGGGGGTATTTGCCACCACGGTGGCATAGGGCAAGGTGCCCGCCAGCATGGAGTATTGGCGTTGGCTTATGCCGGCCGTGCCCAGGATCTGGGTGACTTGGACGTCTGCACCCAGCGCTGCGAGTTGGTTGAGGGCCTGGGTGTTGAAATCGGTGTAACCGCTGGTCAGGGCTGCAATTGACAAGCCGCTGGCGGCGGCGGGTGTGCAGATGGCGCCTTGCTTGGCACGACCAAATAGTGACTGGCCATTGAGTGGCACCACTTCAGACAGGTTGATGCCCGCGCCGTAGGCGTGGGGTTTGAAGGCAGCGTCCAGCGGGGTCCAGGCGTTCAGATTGGCGTTGGGGTTGGGGTGTTGTTTGGGACTCAGATTGGCGCCGCCGTCCTTGGCACCCCGGCTGGGGCTCCAGTTCACGTACGCGTTGACCCAGACATGCTCCAGGCGGATGCTGGTGATGCGCCCATCGGTGCTGATGCCGGTTGCGGCAATGCCGCCTTGTTGCAAGAGTGCGAGTGCGGCCTCCGGGTGCTGCAAGCCGCCCAACCAGTTTTGCGCCTGTGCGCTGGGCAGCTCAATGGTGCCGGTTTGGTAGCGGGCCGGAATGCCGGCGGCGCGCAACAGCGCAATGTGCAGGCTGGCGATGTCGGTGGCGTTGCCGCGCAAGGCGGCCAAGGTGGTCTGGGCGTTTTGCGTGGCGCCTGCGTTGGGTGCAAAGGCAATGGTATTGCGCACCCAGTTGGTAATGGTGACCGGGTTGTTGCCCAACTCGGCGGCCTTGGCGCGGATGACCGGGGTCAGAGTGACGTATGCGGTCTCGGCTACGTCGGCCGCTTGCGGAGCCTGTGCGGGGTCCGGTGCTGTACTAAATTGGAGACCCGCCAATTGGGTCATGCCCTGGGCCTGCACCATGCCAGGAGCGCCACCGCCCTGGCTCTGGGATTGCAGTGACTGCGTTGGCGGCGTTTGCATCGCCGCATTGGCCTTTTGTGGCGCGCGGGGTTTGCCCCGCAGGCTGCCCCAGGGCAATTGGTTGTGGGTGGCGGCCAGGCGGGCGCCAACTTGTGTGTATTGGGTAAAGAATGCCGCCAGGTCAGCCAGGCTGCCGGCAGACGGATTGGCCAGCCAGGCTTTGCCGACCCTGTTCAATGCATCGGCGCGCTCAGTAAATGTTTGCAGGGATTGGCGGGCCAGCGTAGCGCCAGTTGCGCCAGATGCACTTGTGTCGCTCAGGGTTGCCAACAAGCTGCTGCGCAGTGCGGCCGTGGTGGAGACAGCAGCGTTGAGTTGCTGGCGCAGTTGTTTGGTCCAAGCGGCGCGCTGGGCTTCACTGACTGTATTGCCCTGGCTTTGCAACTGGCGCACCAGTTCACGGGCGTCACGCAGGCGTTGCTCAAGGTCCTGGGCTGCCACGTCGGCAGAGATCGGGGCAGCGATGCGGGTGCCGGTAGCTGGCGCAGGCTGGGATTGCGCCTGCACCGCCGGGGCCATGCAAGTCCAGACAGCCAGGGCCAGTTGGACCATTGCCAAGGTGCGCAAGGGGCGGCGCAAAATCGGGCGCCCTATTGGCGCGGCGGTCTTCGTGTGCGAAACAGGTTTCATCATCATGCGGGCCTTCAACAGGGCTGCTCTGGTAAAGATTGACGGGTGCATATCAGGGGATGTTGCGAACCGGCTGCGCGGTTTGCCACTGGTAGGCCAGCTCTTGCATCCAGCGGTCTATCTGCAGGCGGTAGGCAGACATGTCTTTGCTGGTGATGAGGCGCAGTGTGTCCACCGCGCTGATCAAGTTGGTGATAGCCAACTCGGGCCGTGTTTGTGCAACTGCGCTTTGCAGGTACCGCACCGCCTGGCTGCGGTTTAGGCCGTCTGACGCGACGGTAAAACTCAAGGCGTTGAGGTCGGCTATCAACTTGCTGGTGGCAGCCGCATCACTGGCTACGGCTACCTGCAGTGCAAATGGGTAGCTGCCTGCCAGGCTGATCTGCCCGCCGACCATGAGGTTGACGGCCGTTCCCAAGAAGTGGGTGCCATTGCTGGTGGGCGCACGCAGGTACAGGGTGAAGTCTTTGCTTTGGCCATTGGCCAGGCTGAAGTCCCACTGGGCCTGGGGGGCACCGTTGAGGATGGTGACCACAGGTTCACCCGCAAGGGCTTTGGCGCCGGTTGGCACGGTGTAGGCAACGTTGAAGTTCGCCATAGCACCCTGGTAGCCCACGGTGGTGCGCACGGCGGCATAGGCGCCAGCGGTCAAGGGGTCTGCAACCTGGGGCAACAGGTATTCAAATGCCTGCTGCAGCGCGGTGTTCCACTTGGGATCGGCTATATGGCTCTGAAGGCTGCCAATCAGGTCAAAGGCCATCACAACGCCTTTGCCACGGCCATAGGTGTTGCCAGCCACGGCGGTATCGTCGGCAGCGTTGCAATTGGCGCAGACGACCCCTGCGGGGAACTTGGCGACCTGGATTGCCGTGCCTTTGTTGTAAGTGAGTGCGCGCCCGGTGGTCTGCAGTGTGGAGCCAACCAATGGGCCGTTGGCAAAGGTGATTGGCTGGTTGACCACCAGTACTTGGCCGCGGTAGCCCACGCCCACCACTTCATCCAGCAGCTTGTTGCGCGCGTCGTGTATGCCGTCGATCAACAGGCCATCGCCACGGTTGACGGCTTCGCGGATTTCCAGGGCAAGGCCGTCGGTGAGTTTGTCTGCACCACCAGATATCCAATAGATGTTGAACTGGCCACTGCGCAAGGCGTAGGTGAAGTCGTCCACATTGGACGTCACGTAGTGCGGCACACCGGCAGTGGTCAGCAGACGTTTAACAAACGCAGTGCGCGATGCGGTGCACCTGGCGTCATCAGCGCCGGGGCCGTCGGGTATGGCTACCGGCACAGTGCCCTGGTCTGCATAGCCGTCTTCACGGTTGCGGCAGCTTACCAAAAGCAGTACGCGGCCCTGGCGCAAGGGGTATTGGCCCACGCGGGGTTTGGTGGATGACCCAGCAGCGGTAACCACGATGTTGGTGCTGGCCAGGGTTTGGCTGCTGCCACCGAGCGTGGTGCTCAGCACCGCCACGTAGGTGTTGGGGACGCTGCCTGTGGTGTTCCACACCGGGGTCATGGCAAAGGAGGCGCCTTGGGCGATGGATGGGTTGTAGGGCCAGCTGGCAATGGTCCTTTGCGCAATGGGGTCCACGATAGAAACGGTGAGCGCCGCATTGCTGATGGCGGCGTTGCCAAGGTTGCGCACAGAGGCAGACAGGGCCACGGTGCCACCGGCGGCCGTGGTAGCCGGGTTGGCCTGTATGCTGCCGCTAAGCCCCACGCCGTTTTGATCGGCAGGTTGTACCGTAAATACACCGGTGTGTTGTGCCAAAACGTTGCCTTGGGCATCCAGCAGTTGGAGCTGTGTGTTGTATGAGCCAGCCGCCAGCCCAGCGGCCGGCAGGTTGTAGGTGAATTGGCGTTGGCCGCCTGCTACCAGCTGGGCTATGGCCTCGGTCTGACTGAAGGCGCTGGCGCCAGTGCTGCTGAGTACCGTGGTGCGCGCCCGTAGGTCTGCCTGCACGAGATTGCTGGTGAGGTTGCTGACCCGCGCTGTCAGTTGCACGGTTTGCGCACTGGTGTAGCTGCTGCGGTCTGTTGTAACGCGGGCGCTGTTGAACTGGGGTTGGCCGGCCTGGATGGCGAAGTTGGCGGTGGCGCTGCCATAGACCACACCCAGAGGTGTGACCAACTCAGCACGCACTTGGTAATTGCCTGCAAGGGTGCCCACAGTAGCCCAAAGGGCTGGCACGGTCACACTGGCAGCCGCAGCAACGCCCACAGCATTGCCAACAGGCAATGTCTGCACCGCGCGACCGTGCGCATCCAGCACGGTGTAGCGGACGATCGCATCACGCGCAAAGCTGCCTTGGTTGCTAACGGTGCCGGTAAAAATGGCCTGATCCCGCTCGGTATAAACCGCAAGATTGGTCGATACAGCGATCTTCAGGTTCAGCGCAATGGCAGACAAGTCCCCCATAAGGGTGTTGTTGCTTCGGTCAAAGTCGGCAATGGTTTTTTTACCAGTGCCGTCGTCGTCGCCCACTATCCAAATGGTGTTACCGGCGCTCAAGGTCGCCAAATTGCCCGTGACGGGGATTGCGACGTCTTGCCATTCACCAGGCTGCAACGCTTGGCTGGTGCTGGCAATGCCTAGTCTTGCCGATGGCACGGGTTGGCCCAATGAAGGATTGGTGTTGTAAACCGCAAGCTTGGTGCCAACCGGTATGAGGTACGACCCCGCATTGCCCACCCGCACAGTCAGAGTGGAGCCACCACCAGCACCCGCATCGGCTACACGCAGGTAGCCCACAGTCAGGTCGGCAATGGCGCGCGCGTCTGCGTCCATACGTTTGTTCAAGCGGAAGGTGTTGTGGCTCTTCCAGCTGGGCACGGGACGACGGGGTACGGTCAAGTCGTCGTTGATGTTGTTGATGCTGTAGGCGTGCTGATTCCAAATGCTGCGGGTGGGGACCCAGGCGTTGTTGACGTCTTGGAAGACGCGAATGCCTCTAACACCCGGGTGCGCATGGTTGTTTGCGACAACAACAAGATCTGCATGGCCGTCTCTATCAATGTCCACAACCACTGGGTATTCAACATAGGTATCTGATGGGTTGGGAATGGACCAAACGGCTTGCCCAGTAGAACCCTTAAAACCTCGCATGTTTTTCTCATCAGCGTACAGCGCCGTAGCAGAGCCACTTCCATCAAAATCAAAGAAGGTTGATCCTGTGATTGCAGAAGAATAGTCTTGCGCCGACTTTGACCACATCACAGAGCCATCGGCCCTGAACACGGTATAAGCAGAACGGCCTGCCACGCCAATATCTGGAACCCCGTCGCCATCGGCATCGGCAATGGTTGGTGGTCCACCACCTCCACCCGGCACCGCAACACGCCACTTAAGCACACCTTCGCGGCTATAGAGGTGTACAAAACCGCCTCCGACAACTGCGATGGAAGGTCGACCAGCGCCCTCAAAGTCTGCGACGCCAGAGAACCCATCATTGCCCTGCCAGATAAGAGTGCCGCCGGCCGTATAAACCGACCCGCCCTGGATGACGTTTTGTTGACCCGCGTCAAACAAATCAGAAACGATTGTTGTGTTCGCTCCGTAGCTGCTTCCAGATGTAGTCCACTTGATGGTCCCATTCGCGTTGAGGACAGCTCTCTGAATCATAATTTCCGGACTGCCATCGCCATCCAAGTCCGCGACAGAAGGCGCTGACCAAACACCATAGGGTGGCATGGGTCCAAGTACTTCTGAAGTCCACAAACGTGAGCCATCGTTCTTGAAGACCACCGCCTTCACGTTGCGTGTGATTGCAATCAGTTCTGGTCTTCCATCGCCGTCTAAGTCAGCAAGAGCCAAGCCGCCGGAGCCTGACACGCCATTCTGGCTGTCAACTATCGACATCAACTCATTGCCAGTGACACCATCCAAAACCCTGATCACCCCAGAGCCGGCATAGGATGACCCCGCAAATGCAGTGAATATCACACAAGGGTTGTCACGCGTATCTACGACACCATCACCGTTCGTATCGACAAACTGGCCAACCACGGGAGTCATCATGACCTGGTTGTATTGGGGATTATTGGTGCTTCCGGACCATGCCCACTTGAGCGCGGGATTGAAGTTCTGCGCAACTGGTGTGTACAGCGCCTCCTGCGATGTAGACCGCACGTTATTGGCTTTGCTGATCTCTGGGATCTGTTGCGCTGGGTCAATGATCACATGGATTGGTGCATCGCGAAACGCCAAAGTGCCGCCGACGTCGATCTGCACTGTGGTGGTTTGCCCAGGTGGCAATGCCGTAGCCAATGTAGTTTGGCCCAGCACCACATCAACCGCTGTATCGAAGGCATCGTCGCGGTTCACGTCGTTAAAGGCCAGCACAGTGGCCCCTGCGGGCGTGCTTTGTGTACCGACGTTACTCACATCAACCTCTACGGTGCCGGACAACTGCAGTGTTTGTGGATCCGAAAGGGCATTGCCCCGTTTGACCACCATTACCTTGAAGTCTGGCAACAATTGCTGAACAGTCGGTGGCCTCAGGCGTATCTGACCCAAGTCGGTCACGGTCAAAGGCGTCAGTGCAAATTGCAGAGCAATGCCTTGGTAGCCGGTGGCTGTGACACTCAATTGAACACTGGCCCCGTTGAGACCGGCGATAGAGAACGTTCCGTCTGCAGCGCTCAAGGCATTGACGGGGGCGCCAACCTCGGGCGTGACAAGCAGTGCCGCATTGGCAATGGGCTGGTTGGTGCGCGCATCCATCACCACCCCGCTCAGGCCCGATGTATTGGCGTTTGGCGGTGTTTGCCCAGTGGCGTAGAGTCGAGGAGAGAAGTCCACCACAGTGGCTCGATCCACGCTGCAAACCAGCCGGGTAGAAGCATTCACACTGTCGTAGCCAGCCTTTGCCGTTGACACAGTCACTACGCCGCTGGCCAGTGCTGGCAAACTGTAGCGCCCTTGCGCATCTGTAACGGTAGTGCGCGTTACTACGCCACCGAGATTTACGGTGACCCCGGCAAGGGGCGCGTGCGATATTGCATCGGTAATGAGACCCTGCACAGAGCAATCGCCTGCTTGACCAGGAGCACTGCTGGGAACCAATAGCGGTGAGAAGTTCAGCACTTGACCTGCAAGTACGGTCCCTGAGCCTGCAGCACTGGCAAAGCCCGTCTTGTCAACGCTGACGGTGATATTGCCGGGCGTTACGCCGCTGATCAGGTAGCGGCCATCCGCCGTTGTAACGGCAGTCAAGTTCTGCGGAGAAACGCTGACTATTGCGCCATCCAGCGGTGCGTTATTGCTTTGGTCACGCACCTGGCCAGTAACAACGGACAGGCTCGTGTTGCCAGCTACCAGCATTTGCAGCACACCAGCATCCAACACCTGCCCTGCTGTCAGAGAGACAGTAAAGTTGAGCGTGGCGTAGCCGTTTAGTGAGGCCTGTAGTTGGTAAGACCCTGGTAAAAGTGCTCCGAGTTCAATTTGGCCCAGTGCATTGCTGGTGCCGTTGACCGTTGGTGCGCTGGGCGACACCAATACAACACCTGGTAGAGGGGCGTTGTTGCTAGCATCAACAAACCTTACACGCAGTACCGCCAAAGTAGGGTTCAACGCGGGCTGCGCGCTTAGGCCCAACGCCCTGAGCGCCACCGCAGTGGTGAATGGGTCGGCATCCCAGGAACCATTCTGCTGTTGCTTGCCGAGCAGATAACTTGCAACGCCCGTGGCAATGGTCGGGTCGCCGCCGGTGTAGGGGTGCACTGCCTCGAAAATCAACGCAGTGCTAGCCGTGTCGTCACTCCAATGACCGGCAGCGTTTCTGCGCCCCAACAGGTAGGCAGCAGCTTTGCTGGCAATTGCTGCCGCGACTGGGTTTAGTGAAGCTTCGCCTTTGAGACCGCGCAAAACGGCGGCGGTCGCCAGCAGGTCGGCGCCCGAATGCAATGCAAAGTGGCCGTCGACAGCCTGATTGGCCTGAAACCAGGCCAGCAGGCGAGACTTGTCTTGTGGTGTGAGGTTTTGTAACTGTGGCAAGCTGGCCCACCCGCTGTCTAAAGCGTTGGGAACGGCATACCCCTCATAGGCACCAAAACCCTCACCACCAATGCGACGGAGTTCGATTTCAGGTGCGAGCAGCACCTGACCAAGTTGCTGACGCAGTTGTTGCTGACAGGCAAGGTTTTGCGTTGGGACTTCTGCGCCACTTTGGTTTAACGTGGCGACCAGTGCGGAGTTTTTGAGGGTACTACCCAGAAACTTCAGCAGCGTGGTTGCGGTTTCGCAGCGCGCTTGCTGCGCAGTCGCAATCTGCGAGTCGGCGACCATCTGGCCATCTTGAAGGACTTGTGCATCCAACCATGCAAGACCGTTGGTCACTTCCGGAGTGACCTGTGCTTGTGCGGTCGCCACAACGCCTGCAAAAACGCTAAAAAATACCAGGCACTGAAAAACCCAGCGCACAAAGCTCTGCATGACTACTCCCTGACCTCTGATTATTTTTAGTTGCCTGGACTCACCAACCCCCTGGAACCTTGGGGCAAACGAACTCAGCAACGCGTTGCGCGGCGGATGGTATCAGTAGGAGATTGAAGATGTAACAACATGCACGGCTTGAAAATGCAGAGACGGTATGTCAAGCACTTGACGGGGAGGAAGCACCCCCAGCCACCGAAACATAAGTTACACAAACTTACAGAATGGACGCAAACCGTAAGCACAGGTTGCGCAAATCTGGTGTCCGCAGTTGGCATTCAAACTGCCAGCGTTAACCCCTGGTCAAACTTCAATTGGCACAGGTGGGCAGTATTCGATTGGCGCCGACATAGCCAAGGGCTCCTGAGCGAGTCTTGCAGCAAGTGCCATTGTGCTCAAACGTCGGGGGGGGGGGAACTCAAAAGGTAATTTGAACAATGTGTGAGCTGCTGTACCCGACCTTGGCAGTTCCAACTACCCCAAATGGCCCACTCATGTCCACCTCAACGATCATCCCCGTATATCAGCCGTGCTGAACTGGATTCGTTCGGCGTACCTTCGTATTCCGTCGGGAGAGGGCTTGTCCCGTCGGTCGGGTTCGTTCCTTGCGCGGATCCTGGAGCTGCTAGGAGTGGTGCTACACGCACCCTAAAAATTGCTTTGCATCTTTGTCCAGCAGTTTCGACCTGCAGGCGCTGTGGCGAATTTTGGCGACTAGGTCGGCGCTGCACGGCTGACACAGTTGCCAGACCCCGCTGTTCACGTTCTTTCGCACGTCGGCGTCGGTGTCAATGCGTGCAAAACGGTAAGTCACGTAGCTGTCGTGAATGATGCCGGGGTGATCACCGGCACCCAAGAGGCAGGCAGGATCGTGTTTGACATCAGCGTGAAGCGTCGTCACGTTCACAATGATGAACTGGTCTGCTGGGCCTCGAAGCGGCAACGGTATCGGCCCGTGGATGATGACATGCAAGTGAAGCTTGGGACCGGACAGTGCCCAAAAGGCTTCGCCAACCGCAGGGACCCAAGGTGCCACCACGTCTACGCAGCGGCAACAGCTTTGGAGAGTTCGGCCTGCTCTGTGAAATGCTGGACCATCAGCTTGACTTGATTTTCATCGTAGCCCAAATTGGCCAGCAAGCTCTCATACGTGATGGGCAGGTTCGAGTCGCCGGGGTCGCGCCACTCCGGCAAATTCGTATGCGTGTACTCCACAAGAGCCCAGCGCTCGAACTTTCCAAAGTCAGCCCAAATTTGATCGAGCACCTCGACGTCACTCTCGCTCAAGGCGCCCAAGTCCACTGCTGGGTCGGCAATCATGCTGGGATCACTCAGGGCCACGAAGTGATTGGCCTTGTCGGCTACCCACGTATCCCATCCGCCAGGTGACGACGGAATGAATCCGTTGATGTGGTCCAGCGTAATCGACATAACTGGACCGTGGCGCAGACTCATCAACCTGTCGCCAGAGATCGGGACCCCGTACTCTTCAAGAGACTTTCGTTCCGCCAAGTACAGCAGCTTCACGAGCTTGATGGAAGGCAGCCGTCCCCCTGCGCGGTGCAGCAAAAAAGCCGCCGCCTGCGCGGTTCTGCGTTCGTTGAAGTTGGTAGGGGTAGCCATGGAGCGTGTTAAACGCCTATGCAGACAACAAATCGGTCCGTTCGGCGATACAAACCAAGTATAGGCGCTTGATCAAAATTGATCAAAACCGATACTGTTTTGACCATAAACCGGCACTAACCGCGCCTTTCTATGTAGTTTTGCTGCAATTTTAGGCTGAGGCGTCCTTGTAGTTCGACTCCAGCATGGCGTACATCGCAGAGTCCCTGTCTTGCTCCACGACATCTGCGCTGAAGCCGCTGGTCTTTTGAAAGACCAGCACTTTTCAGCCAATATTGGCGGTGTGATCCGCAAGATGAAGCCAACCCGGCAGATCGAATGCGTGGAATTGATGGTGGCGACCAACAACATCACCGTGGCGTATGCACAGGCACTTCTTGCTGCGACACCCAGCGCCATGCTGGTGGGCGAAGTAAAGCCCAAGAAGTTGGCGGGTGTCACTTCAGAGCAGATGGCAAAGATGGAGCGCGAGATGGGAAACCTGCAAGGGCAGTTCAAGTCCATCGAACAGTCCTACGGTCAGGATGTTCTGAATCTTGTTCTGGCCAAAGGCTATTTGACCAAGTTGCTGGACAACGAAGCGGTGATCCGGTTTCTAACCCAGCACCAGCCTGACGTTCTCGCTGAGTTTGCAAGCATCGTCCAAGCTGCATCGCTGGACAAGTAATTCAACCGATAGCTGATGGAGCACGGCGTCACGTCCAGGAGCGCACTGCCTGACAACCCCGCTGCTGAGTGGGAAGCGTGGGAGGCTGATGATGGTGGGCCCCTGAGTACGCATCGCAACGCGCCGCAACCGGAACTCAGTTGCCTGCATGGCGTATTTGGGGACGTGGCGCGCGCCGGCAGCGACGGTAGCGAGACGAATGCCTATGCGATTGCAGCGAATTTGATGAGCTACCTGTCCTGTGCCATTGGGCGCGGCCCCTACCTCCCGGTGGGCAACACCTGGCATCACACCCGGATGTTCTTGTTGCATGTCGGCCGATCTGGCCGCGGGCGAAAAGGGGACGCTGTATCGCTGGTCATTCGCCTGGATCATGCATTGCGAGAGCTGAATGCGGCGTTTGCACCCCAGGTCCACCGCGGGGGCCTCTCCAGTCGTGAAGGCCTGGTTGCGCTGATGCACGACGGCTACAGGCAGGGAAGACTTGAAGTTCCGTCCATCGCGGACAAGCGTCTCTGGGTCGTCGAATCGGAGTTCGCCAATGTTCTGCACCAGAGCCGCCGGGACGGCAACACACTATCAGCGGCGCTGCGGGATTGTTGGGACGGCGTATCACTGAAACCAGCCACCAAGAACAACCGGCTGTATGCGACAGATCCCCATGTATGCCTAAGTGGCGCCATTTCACCGATTGAGTTACTCAGCCTGGTCCAGCATCGCGAACTGACCAATGGCTTTGCCAACCGGTTCTTGATAATCTGGGCTGAACGTTCACAGGTCGTGCCTTTTCCTAGGGAAACGCCGCAAGCAATCGTGACGGCATTGGCCCAGCGGCTTCTGGATATTCTGCAGTTTGTCCATGCAAACTGGCACGACACCATGGATCGGCTGAGGGTTGAGCTTTCACCCAAGGCTCAGTGGCGGTATGCCCAGTTGTACCGAGGTGAGCTCAACGAGGACAGTGGCAGCCCCCTGGTTGCAGCCCTGCTGGAACGAAGGGCACCCATGCTTCTGCGCATCGCCTTGCTATTTGCACTTGCTGACCTACAGTTGTGCATTGATGTCCCGCATATTGAGGCGGCGATGGCCTGGGTCCGGTATACAACAGCGTCCGTCAAATACATTTTTACCAGTGCGGCGGAGAACGAAAGAACAGCACAAGTGATTGAAACGGCCCAGCGCATACTCACATTCTTGCAGGAGCGCGGGGCAGGCTCCCGGCGCGACATTACCGTGGACTGCTTTAAACGGCATGTGTCCAAAGCGCGCATTGACGAAGCGCTTGAACATCTGCTGGGCTCTTCACCACCGAAAATTCAGGTTCAGTTGGTCAGTCGCCCAAGGGAGTGTCCGGGCACGCCGACCAAAATTTACTGCCTGACCTGATGGTGGCCGAGACCTCGGTTCGCACAGTTCGCAAATTGCACGAGGGTGCAAACTAGCCGCCGGCATCATCCCAGACCCAGATGTCGTGACCGTTGGTGAAGAAGATCATCGGCCTCTGGCCGTACTGCTTCTCCAGCCCGTCAGCGTACTGTTTGGCCTGCTCCTGGCCGACCCGAGCATCGACAAGGGTCTTTTTTGCTTCGACAACCGCAAGCGGCTTTCCGTTGTCATCCCACAAGACGTAATCGCAATAGCCTTTGCCAGTCGTGGTGGCTTGATGCAGAACCCCGACCTCCTGGCCCAACGAGTCGTTGCTAGCGGTGCCTTTGGGGACGTCCCAACCGGCCATACGCAGATCGCGATCAATCAGCCACTTGCGGGTGTTGTCTTCGGTAAAGCGAAGCTGGTTCGCCGTAGCGGCGGAGAATTGGCCCGTTTGCTCCAGCGCCTGAGCCGTGGGCGGAGTAAACGCAACTGCAACAGGCGTTGCGGCCCTGTCGGCAGCTCGCAGCTCGGCAAGCTCTTGTAGTGCAAGCTTGAGGCGCTCTTCCTTGAGGCTGTTCTCTTCGGCAAGCGCCTTAGCCTTGCGCTTGAAATCTGCCTTGCTATCGATGCCTTCGACAGGGGGCTGCTTGAATGCATTGAAATCCTCGACCTTGCCCCCGAGGAAGGTCACATGCAGCCAGCGAGCGAGTTGCCATGCCTCTTGAAGGCAGCGAATCGTGTCAGAGGCATCCACGTCTTCTCCGTGGGCGCCTCGGTTGCCCAGGCGCCGCAGTAGGTGCAGTTTGTCGAGCACCAAGGGCTGGGCGACCGTATGGAAACTGGCGTTGTGCAGCAGATCCACGAAGTTAGACTGCGGCACTCGCTCCAGCTTCAGCTTGAGGTAGATGCGATCGACCAAACGCTCTGCAAAGTTGCGCAGCTTGACAAGTGCACTTTCCGGGTCAGTGTGCGCGTAGTGCTCCGCGTAGCCGCCCATATTGGCGAGCTCCGGATAAGCCGCTCGTAGCGGCTCGAAGTTCAGCGATTTGATGTCTTGCATCAATATCTGGTGGGCTTTCGTCGCAGTCATGCCTATTGTTCTGCGAAAGCCGTGCCAGCCTCCTTTTAGTCTTTGTGCTCTTCCGTTTCCAGCCCCAAACGTCTCATCCAGTTGCCCAGCGTCTGATGGTTAGCAAATCCCAACAACTTGGCTGTGGAGCTCTTTCGGTGGCCCGATTGTCCGAGCGCTCGATCGATATAGTGACGTGATATTTCGTCTAAAAGCCCTTGTAAATCAAACCCTTGCGTTATGGGGCGTCCCAGGACGTTTTCACTTTGCCTCTGGATTTGAAGCAACGTTGACTGTATATCCTCGGCCTGAATCTCTGCGCTGGTAGACCAGATTGAAGCACGCAAGAGTGAATGATAGAGTTCGCGAATATTTCCGGGCCAAGCGTGAGAGATGAGAAGTTTTCTTGCGTTTTCGGAAATATTTTTCTCCTGCACTTCCGGTTTTCCGCGTGAGTCTGCATTTATCTGATCAAGAAAGACATCTATAAGCAAGTCAACGTCTTCGCTTCGTTCGCGCAAGGGTGGCAAGCGAAGAATGCCGACTGCAAGTCGGTGAAAAAGGTCTTCACGGAAGCGCCCCGCAGCGACGTCAGCAGCTAAATCACGATGGGTACCTTTGTAGTCGCTCTTTTCTTCGAGCCAAGTACAAAATTTTGCACTCCGCTCATGCGCATAATTGGTCAACAGGCAGACGCGGTCGTAGCGCATATTTCCAAGTAAGGCAGTCGCAATCGGACCCAAGCCCGCGGTAGCTTCTTCGGATGCAAGTTGATCAGCATTGCCAATCCAAGAAATGAGCCACTGTTTATTTGTCACGTGTCGATCATAAGCAAATTGGCGCTAACGTAAGAAAACTTGCAGCACCCGGAATTCGCATCAACTTCGAGTGACCAAAGTAGGGGCTGAATTACTGATTGCCTAGTGTGGGACGCAACGAGAGGCTTTTAGATTGGTTTTACCAGTGGCACACCAGATTGTTGCCACCAACCGGAAGCTGACCACTCGGGGGTCAGATTTCGAGGGAAATCAACACCCCGTTGTTTGAATCGGAAGATTCCATGGGTTGAGAGTCGTCTCACGATACCAACTCACTGAGAGGTCGTTAGCAGGATGGCTCCGCATATTGTGTACGCAGACACACAGTCGTCACCGAAGTTTCCAAATAACCTATGGGCGATCACTCACCAGCGCTTGTTAGGTTTTTCTTCCGGTGGAGGTTGAAAAGGGGACTTTGTACCCCGATCTATATTTCGCGGTTTCTGGAAGTAGCCATAGAAATTACGAGCACTGAGACGTGGCTTCATTCTCAATTAGTTCAATTGAATCAATGAGTTATGTGCAAAATAGGCCGCAACAAGAGTTCAAAACTTCGTGAAAAAAGTTCAAAACCTTCCGAAAATCGACAGGCGTCATGTCCCGCTATCCACTTTTATGTATTGGGGGCATTGAACTTCTTTATTAGCACTCGATCACAGAGAGTGCTAATATTGACATCAAGACACAAGGAGTTCGGGTATGTCATACCAAATTGGACCTTCCACCGCAGCCGTAGCACTGGCCAACCCCTGGTCGGTTGTGCCATCGCTGGGGAACTTGGACGCCTATATCTCGGCGGCCAACCGCCTGCCCATGCTGACGCTCGAAGAAGAGCAGGCTTTTGCACGCAAGTTCAAGACTGACAACGATGTTGAGGCTGCCGGTAAGTTAGTGCTCTCTCACTTGCGACTGGTGGTGTCCGTATCCCGCCAGTACCTGGGTTACGGCCTGCCCCACGGCGACCTGATCCAGGAAGGCAATGTGGGCCTGATGAAGGCCGTCAAACGCTTCGACCCCGACCAGGGCGTGCGTTTGGTCAGTTATGCGCTGCACTGGATCAAGGCCGAAATCCACGAATACATCCTGAAGAACTGGCGCATGGTCAAAGTGGCGACCACCAAGGCCCAGCGCAAGCTATTCTTCAACCTGCGGTCCATGAAGCAGCGCTTCAAAAGTGAAGACGCCGCGGCCGACCTGGGTACCCACCGCGACACGCTGAACCCCGAGCAGATCGATGCCATGGCGCGTGAACTCAAGGTCAAGCCTGAAGAGGTCATCGAAATGGAAACCCGCATGTCGGGTGGCGACGTGTTGCTGGACCCCTCTCCATCAGACGACGGTGAGGATGCCTTTGGCCCCATTGCCTACCTGACCGATACCAACCACGAGCCTGTTGCCATGATCGAGGCGCACCAGCGCGACGTGCTGGCCACGGACGGCATTGCCGCAGCCCTGGAAGGCCTGGACGCCCGCAGCCGCCGCATCGTGGAAGAGCGTTGGCTCAAGGTCAACGACGACAACTCGGGTGGCATGACCTTGCACGAACTGGCCGCCGAGTACGGCGTCAGCGCCGAGCGCATCCGCCAGATTGAAGTGGCCGCCATGAAGAAGATGAAGACCACCTTGGCCGCGTACGCCTGATCCCCAGACGCATTCGACAAAACACCCCTGAAGGGCATTGCCCCCAGGGGTGTTTTTTTGCCTCGATGTTTGGCCACACGCTGCGGACCTGTCTGTGCGATGTACTACACAGCGTAAATAGACCTGACGATCTGCACAGTTGCGAGACAAGCCGATGCATTGGCGCTACCATGCCTCCCATGTGGTAATGGTCACCGCCCCATGCAACGACTCAAAACGTACATCGTCGAAGATAGCCCCGTCATACGCGACAGTCTGATTGCCGCGCTGGAGGAAATGACCCCCATTGAGGTGGTTGGTGTGGCGGAGGACGAAGCCAGCGCCGTGCACTGGCTGACCGAATCGAACAATGCAGCAGACCTGGTCATCGTCGATATTTTCCTGAAACGGGGCTCCGGCCTGGGCGTGTTGCGGGCCGCGGACCGTACACAGCCTTCCCGTACTTTGGTGGTTTTGAGCAACCATGCAACGCCCGAAATACGCCGCAAATGCACCGAGCTCGGTGCTCGCAAGGTCTTCGACAAATCCAATGAGCTGGATGCGCTGATGCTGTATTGCGAGCGCCTGGCCAGCGGCGAGGCAGGCAACAGCGTGCGCGGCGAACTCAACTGAATGCCTCTACTGGATCAACCCGTTTTTCAGCGCGTAATAGGTCAGGTCGCTATTGGATGCCAGGCCTAGCTTCTCCATGATGCGTGCACGGTATGTACTCACGGTCTTGATGCTGAGCGACATGTGTTCGGCAATATTGCCCACCGCCTCACCCGCCGCAAGCCGCAAAAACACCTGCAGTTCGCGTTGCGACAAATTTTGATGCGGCGGCTTCTCCAAACTTCCACCACCTGCCAGCGTGTCCGCCAGCAGCTCGGCAACCGAGGGGCTGATGTATTTGCGGCCGCGCGACACGGTGCGGATGGCGCTCACAATATGCTCGGGATCACAGTCCTTTCCCAGGTACCCGCTGGCCCCTTGCTGCAACAAAGCAGTGGCGTAATGCGCCTCCGGCAGGGCACTAAATATCAGCACCGGCAGCTCGGGCGCGCGCGCGCGGATGGCCACAAGGGCTTCGACACCCCCCTGCTCGCCCATGGAGAGGTCCATCACCAAAACATCAATCCCGCCGTCGCGCACCAGATCCAGGGCCTGCCGCCCGTTGGCCGCTTCAGCCACCACGTCCAGGTCGTCATGGTCGGCAAAAAACTGCCGCAGACCCGCGCGCACGATGGCATGGTCGTCAACGATGGCTATCCGGATCATGGTGTTTCGTGCGCTCCCGTATTCGGTTTTTTTGCATTCTAGGCCAGCCCATGCACACCCATTTACCCACTGTTGTGAAGCGAAATCCGTTGGCTATTTTGCTGCTGGTGCTCGCCTCTATTGCCATGGTGCTGATCTCCGAAGACTCCAACCAGCGCGCCGCCGTCCTGGTGCAGCGGCTGGGCGCCATTGCGGACAACCGGCTTCATTTGTACGACCTCACCAAAGGCGCGCTGGACGCGGAGTCGGGCCAGCGGGGCTACTTGTTGACGGGCCAGGAGGAATACCTGGTGCCCTACCGTGCGGCGCTGCAAAACATTGCCGCAGCCTTCGAAAAGTTGGACGCCGCGTACAGCCAGGAGCCGCAGTCGGCCGCGCTGCTGAAGAAGTTGCGCACCCTGACCGAGACCAAGTTGTCGGAACTCGCCATCACGGTACAAATGGTAAAAGAGGGCAAGCGCCAGTCCGGCAAGGACTTCACACTCAGCGGCATAGGCCAGGAGTACATGGACGCCATCCGCACAACGGGAGCCGACCTACTGAACGTGGAAACCCGTCGTCTGCAGAAGAGCCAGCAAGAGGTTTCGGACATCCTGCTCTTCAGCCGGTTGGGGGTTGCTTTGCTGGCGGTCATCAGCCTATTCTTGGTGCTGCTGAACATGCGGCACAACCAGGCCTTGAAGGCCCAGCAGGACATGCACCAGAAGGCGATGTTGGCCGAACAGGAGCATCTGCAACGTGAAGTGATACGGCGCACCCTGCAACTGGTCGAATTGAACAACCACTTGCAAACCGCGCGAGAGGACGAGCGCCACCGCATTGCCCGCGATCTGCATGACGAGTTGGGCGCGCTGTTAACCGCCGCCAAGCTGGATGTGGCCCGCATCAAATCGCGATTGGGTTCGACCGCGCCCGAGGCCCAGGAGCGGCTGCAGCATCTGGTGGAGACCCTCAATGCTGGCATTGCAATGAAGCGCCGCATCATCGAAGACCTGTGGCCATCTGCCCTGGCCAATCTGGGACTGGTCGCTGCGCTGGAGATTCTGGGGCGCGAGTTTTCCAAGAGTGCGGGTATTCCGGTGCACTGCACCCTGCAGGCGGTGCATCTGACGCCCAACGCGGAGCTGGTGGTCTACCGCCTGGTGCAAGAGGCCACCACCAATATCGCCAAGTACGCCAGGGCCAGCAACGTATGGCTCAGCCTCGCAAGCGTGCAGGGTGAAGTGGAAGTGACGGTCCGTGACGATGGCATAGGGTTTGATACCCAGCAGATTGGCAACAAGGCCCACGGCCTGCTGGGCATGCGGTTCCGGGTGGAGGCCGAAGCCGGGGGTTTGGAACTCATTTCCAGCCCCGGCAAAGGCACGCTGGTGCGTGCCCGGCTGCCAGAATCTCAGGTTGATGCCGAGGTTTGACCCCCACGCGGGGGCGCAGCCTCAGGCCGCAAGTGCCATCGGCAGGAGCCGTTGGTATTCTTTCTTGGCACCGGCATAACACTCACAGGTCCGCTGCTCCAGGCGCTCACGGTCCAGCACCACAATGTGACCGCGTCGGTAACGGATCAAACCGGCTTCCTGCAACTTGTGGGCAGCCACGGTGACTCCCTCACGCCGTACCCCCAACAGGTTCGCGGCCAACTCATGCGTCATGTCCAGCTCGTCGGTTGGCAAGCGATCCAGACCCAAGAGCAGGCGGCGGCACAGCTGTTGGTCGATGGAGTGGTAGCGGTTGCACACCGCCGTCTGGGCCATTTGCCCCAGCACCGCCTGGGCGTAACGCATGACAACTTTCATGACGCCGCAGGATTGCTCGATCTCTGCTTTCACAAACTGCGCACTGATGCGGTAGGCGCGCCCGGCGCTTTGCACCACCGCGTCTGTAGCAGCCGCATCTGCACCCAACAGTGAAGAGATGCCCACCACACCGTCATTGCCCACCAGCGCCACCTCGGCGGTCGCGCCCTCCAAGGTCATGGACATCAGGGACACAATCGCGGTCGTCGGAAAGTACACGTATTCCGGTGCCCGGCCTGCGGCATAAAGAATCTGGTTCAGCGACAACTCGACCAGTTCAAGGCGGCCCTGCCAACGGTCCATGTCGTCTTGCGGTAGCGCAACCAGTAAATGGTTTTGCTGGGTAGCGCAAGGGTTTTGGTAACTTGCCGTCATGGAGTCTCCTTCAAAAAGTTGAGGCCCCATGTTCTCCAATTGGTGCACGTTTCGGTATCAGCGAAAACCGCGTTTGCCTGTCAGCCTTGTCCTACACGCCCCGCCCGCTCACTTCAGCAGCTGGCGAATGTCCTCCGTCAGGGGTTTGGGCCCGCTTCCGTAACGGGTAAACAGACGTAGCCGGCCCTGGGTGTCGTACACATAACTGCCCGCCGAATGGTCCATGCTGTAGCTGGTGGGGGTTTTGCCCTCGACCTTCTTGAAGTAGATCTTGTAGTCCTTGGCCAGTGCAGTCAGCTTGTCGGGTGTGGCGCGCAGGGCCACAAAGCTGGGGTCGAAGTTGCCCATATAGGCCTTGAGCAGCTCGGGCGTGTCGCGCTCCGGGTCTACCGTGATGAAGATGCCTTGCAGACGTTCACCGTCTGTGCCCAGCGCCTTTTTCACGTCAGCCAGTTCGGTCATGGTGGTAGGGCAGACATCGGGGCACTGCGTGTAACCAAAGAACAGCACCACCACTTTGCCAGCGAAGTCTTTCAGCGTGCGCACCTGCCCGTTGTGGTCGGTCAGCTCGAATCCCTTGGCGTAATCGGCACCGGTGACATCAATGGACGAAAACACCGGCTGCTGGGGAGTACATGCGCCAAATATGCCGATAGCCCCCGCGAATACTGCATATATTGCTATTGATTTGATAGTATTTGGATTCATACCGGCAAGGCCTCACAAGAGATAGTGGTCCAACAACAGCGCCGCAAACAACACACTCAGGTGTATCAGCGAAAAGCGAAAGGTCTTGCGCGCCAGTGCGTCCGAGTAGTCGCGCCACAGCCACCAGGCGTACAAACAAAACCCGAAACCCAGGACCACGGCCGCCGCCAGGTAGAGCCAACTGCTCATGCCATAGACAAAGGGCAGCAGGCAGGCGGCGAACAACACAAAGGTGTAGAGCAGAATCTGCAGCCGTGTGAACTCGCTGCCGTGGGTCACGGGCAGCATCGGCAGGCCGGACTTGCGGTAGTCTTCCACGCGGTACAGGGCCAGCGCCCAGAAGTGGGGTGGCGTCCACAGGAAGATGATCAGGAACAAAATCATCGCCTCCGGCCCCACGTCACCGGTCATGGCCGCCCAGCCCAGCACCGGTGGCATGGCGCCCGAGGCACCACCGATCACAATGTTCTGCGGCGTCAGCGGTTTCAGGATCACGGTGTAGATGACGGCATAACCAACAAAGGTGGCAAAGGTCAGCCACATGGTCAGTGGGTTGACCCACACGTACAGCAGCACCGATCCGGCCACACACAAAATGGCGGAGAACAGCAGCGTCTGCGTGTTGCTCAGCTCACCGCGGGCGGTCGGGCGCCAGGCGGTGCGCTTCATCTTGGCGTCAATGCCCTGCTCCACGATGCAGTTAAAGGCCGCCGCCGCGGCGGCAACCAGCCAGATGCCCAGGCAGGCGATGGCAGCCAGGCCGACCTGCGGCCAGGTTGGCGCACCGGGCACGGCCAGCACCATGCCAATCAGCGCACAAAACACAATCAGCTGGATGACCCGGGGTTTGGTCAATGCATAAAACTGCCGAAACACCGACGGGGTGGGCAGGGAGGTGGTGTCGGTGGTCATGCGCGCAGTCCGGATGGGTGGGGGGCTCCGCTGGCTACAGCGGACGGTTGGGAAATATTGCGGTGGGTTGCCACCAGCAGCCAGACGAGCACCACCACCAGCGCACCGCCGCCACCGGTGTGCAACACGGCAGCGGCCAGTGGCCAATCCAGCACCACGTTGCTCAAGCCGGTGGCCAATTGCAGGGCCAGCAAGGCACCCAGGGCGCGTCCGTGCTGTCGCAGTGCGGGAACGCCAAAGACCCGCCAGGCCAGCCCTGCCAACAGGGTCAAGGTCACAAACGCCAGCAGGCGGTGTGTGAAATGGATGGCGGTGAGCGCCTGGAAACTGATATGGGAGCCGTCTTGCAGATAACCCAGCGGACGCCAGATCTCAAAGCCCTGGTCAAAATCCATCTGTGGCCACCAACTGCCCTGGCAGGTGGGGAATTCCGTACAGGCCAGCACTGCGTAGTTGGTGCTGACCCAGGCACCCGAGGCGGCTTGCACGGCCAACAGCAGCAGGGCCAGTGCCGTCCAGGTGCGCAGACTGGTAGGCACTGCAGCCTTGGGCGCTGGCAGGTGGCGCTGGCCTAACAGGGTCGCTTGTACCGTGAGCAGACCCAGCAGGATGTAACCCCCCAACAGGTGCAGCGTGACGATGGCGGGAAACAGCTTCATGGTCACCGTCAGCGCGCCAAAGCCCCTTGTATGCAAAACCCAGACCGCCGTGGCTATGGCCCACCAGGGGCTTATGGCAGGCAGGCCCTCATGCGGTTTGCGCTGTGACCAGGCCATGCCTGCCAGCACCAGGGTCAGAACACCCACTCCGGTAGCCAGGTAGCGGTGCACCATCTCGATCCAGGCCTTGCCCTGCGTGACCGGGCCTGTGGGCATGGCCTGCTGGGCCGCCGTGATAGCGCCATGGGCGCCCAGTGGGCTGGCACTGCCGTAACAACCGGGCCAATCCGGGCAGCCCAGACCACTGTCGGTCAGTCGGGTAAAGGCTCCAAACAACACCAGGTCAAACGTCAGGAACAACGTGACCAGTGCCAAGGCATGGGCGCGGCCCAAGGGGCTGCTGCGCCGGGTGCGCAGGTAGACCATGAGCAGGGGCCCGGACGCCAACAGCGCGCCTATCAGCATCAGGCGCAAAGCGGGCGAAAGATCGTACAACGCAGATTGCATGGTTTATTCTGCCGGCGCCTTTTAGCGGCCGGCCTTGTCCCAGTGCACGGCAGCACGTAGCAGGCGATCCAGGTCGCGTTTGACCTTGGCGGCGTCCTGGGCATCCAGCTTGGCTGGAAAACGCATCATCCAGTTACCTAGTGGATCGACCAGGTACAAGTGGTCTTCCAGCGCATGGCCTTCCTGGGGCGACAACCACTTCGCCAATTCGGTGGGCGGCACACTCAGGGTGCTTGCCTCTTTCAGTGCGGGCATCAGGGCGTCGGATACGGGCGCGGCATCGTTGACCAGCCACACCCAATCCAGCCGCTCCTTTTCCTTGCCAAGTCCTTCACGCAGTTGGCGTTGCAGGTACAGGTGGCGCGCGCAGGTTTCGGTACAGGCACCCGACGCAACGCTGACCAGCAGCCACTGGCCCTTGAGATCCGCCAGGTTGAGAGCCTTGCCATCCAGCGTTTGGGCCGCCAGGTTTGGCAACGCCCGCTGGGGTTGCACCAACTCACCAAAGTTGCGACGGCCCTCGGGCCGGAACACGTAATAGGTCAGGTAGGAGGCAATCACCGGTGATGCACAAACCAACAGAACCGCCAACATTTTCAGGCGACCCATGCGGGTGCGGCTGGCAAGCTGCACTTCCGCATCCAAGGGCTCTGGCAAGTTGTGAACGGTCAGACCCAAGGGCTGATCATGCTGGGAGGGTGCGCTAGACATCGGGAGTAAGGTCCTTTGGACGGCCAATAAAACGTCGAATAATTTGAAACCACAGGTACAACAGGCTGAACAGGGCCGCCATGCCAAACCACTGGGCGGCGTAACCGTAGTTCTTTTCGATGCCCAGATTCACCACGGGCCAGTCGCGCAACAAACCTTCGGGGCTGTCGCCAGTTTGCTGCAAAGTGAGCGGCAACAGTTTCAAACCGGTCTCCACACTGAATTGTGGCAGGGCCAGATTTTGCCGGATTGCGCCGACAGTCGGGGCGCCAAGGGCATACAGGTCTGAGGGTGGCAAAGCCATACGGCCCTCGATTTCCACCGTACCTGCCGCGGTGGCGATCTGGGGCACGCGGGTGCGGTCGTCCAGACCCCGCGGTACCCAACCCCGCTGGACCACCAGCGCATCCCGCCCACCCTCCAGAATAAAAGGCATGACCACCACAAAACCGACCCGGCCCGCCATGGGCCGGTTTTCGAGAAACACCATGGTGTTAGGCGGCGCCCAATGCCCGCGCAGTCGGGCGCGCTGGTGCAGCACTTCCGTGGGGTCACTTGCAGCCAACAGGCTGAATGCAGTTAATGGCGGTTTGGCGCCTTGTGTGTCCATGGATGCCTGGCGTGCCTGCTTTTGCGCGGCACGCGACAATTGCCAAAAGCCGAGACTGGCCGTTGTGCCCACCGCCAGCACGGTGGCTACGGTGATCAGCACAAACTTCAGACGGGTGTTCACGGGATAATCCTGCCCATGACATACCTTGTAATCTTCGCCTTTGTGGCCATTCTTGCCAGCCTGGGTGTGGCCCTGTTCTTCATGATGCGGGGCGGGCGCAGTGGCACCAACGCGTCGCAAAAAATGGCACGTGCACTGGCGGCTCGGGTTGGGTTTTCCATTGTGTTGTTCGTGTGTGTTCTGCTTGCCTGGAAGCTGGGTTACATCCAACCCACCGGCTTCCGACCAGGGCAGTAAACCAAAAAGGCACCGCAAGCGGTGCCTTTTTTTAATGCCGTGTGTCCAGCGGAATCAGAGCCAGTACACCAGGATATACAGGCCCAACCACACCACGTCCACAAAGTGCCAATACCAGGCGGCACCTTCAAAACCGAAGTGGCGCTCCGGTGTGAAATGGCCCTTTTGCAAACGCAGGGTAATGAACAACAGCATCAGCATACCGACCAACACGTGGAAACCGTGGAAACCGGTCAGCATGTAGAACGTGGAACCGAAGATGCCCGAGCTCAGCTTGAGGTTGTAGGCAGAGTAGGCATGGTAGTACTCATAACCCTGAACGCCCAGGAAGGTCACGCCCAGCAGCACGGTGATCCACATGAAGGCAATGGTCTTGCTGCGGTTGCCAGCCACCAGTGCATGGTGGGCGATGGTCAACGTAACGCCCGATGTCAACAGCAATGCGGTATTGATGGTGGGCAACCAGAAGGGGCCCATGGTGGTGAAGGGCTCAACAATACCGGCGGGAGAAGCGGTGGCGCCGGCTGCCATGCTGGGCCACACGGCCTTGAAGTCGGGCCACAGAATGGCGTTGTTCAGGCTGCCCAGTTCAGGAACCGAATGGGCCCGCGCCCACCACAGTGCGGTGAAAAACGCGCCGAAGAACATCACCTCGGAGAAGATGAACCATGTCATGCTCCAACGGTAAGAGATGTCGATCTTGTGACCATATTGGCCGCCCTGGCTTTCGGCCACCGCATCGCGGAACCACTGGTACAGCACAAACAACCAGCCCACCATACCGGCGGCCAACGAGTATTTGCCCCAATCAGCACCATTGATCCATTGGCCTGCGCCCAGGATGACAAAGAACAGGCCCAGAGCAGCCATCGCGGGGTGGCGCGACGGACCAGGGACAAAGTAGTACGGTGTTGCGCCGTGTGTTGATGAACTCATTTCTTTCTCCTATTCCAATCTTTCGGGGGACAGTTTCTGCCGGCCTGCGGCTGCCAACTGTCCCGCACGTTATTTACGTTGCAACGACCCAATTCACCAAGCTGATCAAGCCCACGATCAACAGCAGCACGCCCACCAGGGCGACCACCAGCACATGCAAGGGGTTAACCTTGCTCAGATCATCCTGGTACCCGCTTTTGCTGCGTATACCCAAAAAAGACCAGGCGACCAGCTTGATGCTGCGCCACACGGAGGGCGGCGCATCGGTATTGACCGTTGCCTTGACCATCACGACTGGCCCTCACCCGCAACTGCGGGCGGCGCCACCGCAACCGGTGCTGCAGGCGTTTTGCCACCAACCTCAAAAAACGTGTAGGACAAGGTAATCGTCGTCACGTCTTTGGACAGCTTGGGATCGATATAAAACACCACAGGCCAGGACTTCTTTTCACCCGGCTCCAGCGTGTACTGGTTGAAGCAAAAACACTCCAGCTTGTTGAAATGCGCGGTCGCCTGCTGCGGCGCATAACTGGGGATGGCCTGCGCGGCCATGCGCCGGTTTTGCGTGTTCTGGAACTCGTACACCACAGTGGTCAGTTCGCCAGGGTGTACCTGCAACGAGCGCTGCGCGGGCTTGAACTCCCACGGTCCGCGGCTGTTGGCATCAAACTCAACCGTGATGGTGCGGCTTGTATCCACCTGGGTATTGGCGGGGACACCCGGCTTTGCGCCCGGTATCGCCTGCTCACCCAGGGCGAGGATGTTGATACCCGTCATCTCGCAAATGGCCTTGTACATGGGGACCAGCGCATAACCGAATGCGAACATGCCGACGGCTATCACCGCCAGCTTGCGCACCATCCGGAGATTTTCACGCTGCAAAAACATGCTTTAGCCGCCCAACAAAACCATTCGAACCATGAAGCCTACAAAAAACAGCACCGCAATGGACGCCAGAATCAATCCGGTCCGTGTATTGGCTTTCTTCTGCTCAGGCGTGGTCATGATCAGCCAACAATTTTGGTAGCGGTGACATCCAGCTTGGGAGGCGTCTCAAAGGTGTGGAAAGGCGCAGGTGATGGCACTTCCCACTCCAGGCCTTCTGCAGCTTCCCAAGGCTTCTGGGGCGCAACTTCACCCTTGCCACGCATGGCGGGGATGATGATGGCCAGGAAGAAGTAGACCTGTGCAAAACCGAAGAAGAAACCACCAATCGACGCAACCATGTTGAAGTCGGCAAACTGCATGGGGTAGTCGGCATAACGGCGGGGCATACCAGCCAGACCCAGGAAGTGCATAGGGAAGAAGGTCACGTTGAACGCGATCAGCGACCACCAGAAGTGGATCTTGCCGCGCGTCTCGGAGTACATCACACCGGTCCACTTGGGCAGCCAGTAGTACACGCCGGAGAACATCGCAAACAGCGAACCCGCCACCAGCACATAGTGGAAGTGGGCCACGATGTAATAGGTGTCCTGCAGCTGGATGTCGATAGGTGCAACAGCCGGGATCAGGCCGGTGAAGCCACCCATGGTGAACACGAAGAGGAAACCGACTGCGAACAGCATGGGTGTCTCAAAGGTCATCGAACCCTGCCACATGGTGGCGATCCAGTTGAAGATCTTCACGGCGGTGGGTACGGCGATCAGCATGGTCGCGTACATGAAGAACAGCTGACCTGTCACCGGCATGCCGGTGGTGAACATGTGGTGAGCCCACACGATGAAGGACAGGATGGCAATCGACGATGTGGCGTACACCATGGAGGCGTAACCGAACAGCTTCTTGCGCGAGAACGCAGGGATCACCTGGCTGACGATTCCGAAGGCCGGCAAGATCATGATGTAGACCTCGGGGTGGCCGAAGAACCAGAAGATGTGCTGGTACATCACGGGGTCACCGCCGCCGGCGGGGTTGAAGAAGCTGGTGCCAAAGTGGCGGTCGGTCAGCGTCATGGTGATGGCGCCAGCCAACACGGGCATCACAGCGATCAGCAGGTAGGCCGTGATCAGCCAGGTCCAGCAGAACATCGGCATCTTCATCAGGGTCATGCCAGGGGCGCGCATATTCAGGATGGTGACGATGATGTTGATTGAACCCATGATGGACGAAGCACCCAGGATGTGCATGGCAAAAATACCAGCGTCCATGGAGGGGCCCATTTGCAGGGTCAAGGGTGCGTACAGCGTCCAGCCGGCAGCGGGTGCGCCGCCAGGCATGAAGAAGGAGCCGACCAGCATCACACCGGCGGGCACCATCAGCCAGAAGCTGAAGTTGTTCATGCGGGCAAAAGCCATGTCACCCGCGCCAATTTGCAGCGGGATCATCCAGTTCGCAAAACCGACGAAGGCCGGCATGATGGCGCCGAACACCATGATCAAGCCGTGCATGGTGGTCAGGGAGTTGAAAAACTCGGGCTGCATCAACTGCAGGCCGGGCTGGAACAACTCGGCACGGATCAGCAGCGCCAGAACGCCGCCGATCATCAACATGGTGAAGGCAAACAGCAAATACAGCGTGCCGATGTCCTTGTGGTTGGTCGCGTAGACCCAACGACGCCAGCCCGCAGGGGCGTGGTGGTCATGGGCGTGGTCGTGGTGGTCTAGAACGGCACTCATCCTGGTTTCCTTCTCAATTCACTAATTTCGGTCAATGGACGGGGTCTGGCAGCGCTTATTTGCGCTGGGCCAGCACGTCCGCCGGTTGCACGACCTGACCGGTCTTGTTGGACCAGTTGTTCTTGGTGTAGGTGATCACGGCAGCAATATCGGTGTCGCTCAGCGACTTCCAGGCTGGCATGGCACCATTGTTCTGGCCGTTCAGCATGACGGCGATTTGTTTGGTCTTGTCGGCATCCAGCACCACCGCCGAGCCGTCGACCGGCTTGATGGGGCCAGCGCCCTTGCCGTTGGCCTGGTGGCAAGCGACGCAGTTGGCGGCGTAGACCTTCTCACCACGCTTGGCCAAGTCTGCGAGCTCCCAGACCTTGGAAGGATCATCCGCTTTGGCGGCCAGCTTCTTCATTTCGCCAGCGACCCACTTGGAGTAGTCTTCTGCGGACAACACCTTCACATGGATAGGCATGTAGGCGTGTTCCTTGCCGCACAACTCCTGGCATTGGCCATAGAAGTCGCCGGTTTTTTCGGCGCGGAACCAGGTGTCGCGCACAAAACCGGGGATGGCGTCCTGCTTGATACCAAAGGATGGCACCGCAAAAGCGTGGATCACGTCGTTGGCCGTGGTGATGATGCGGATCTTGCGGTCCACAGGCACCACCAGAGGGTTATCCACCTTCAACAGGTAGTCATCCGGTGCGACTTCGCCTTGTTTGGGGCCGCCGTTGTCCGACATGATGCGGTGGGAGTTGTCCAGCGTGGACAGGAAGCTGATGCCTTCACCTTCGCCGCGCAGGTAGTCATAACCCCATTTCCACTGCATGCCAGTGGCCTTGATTGTCAGGTCGGCATTGGTGGTGTCTTTCATGGCAACCACGACCTTGGTCGCTGGCAGGGCCATCAGAATCACGATGATGAAGGGAATGATGGTCCATATCACTTCCACCAGCACAGACTCATGGAAGGTGGCAGCCTTGTGGCCCTGGGACTTGCGGTGCTTCCAGATGGAATAAAACATCACCGAAAACACGCCCACAAAGATGATGCTGCACACAATCAGCATAAACCAGTGCAACCAGGCCTGCTCTTTGGCAATCACAGTAACCGCAGGGTGCAGGTTCAACTGGTTAACTGCTGGGCCGCCAGGCAGGTCATTGACCGCATGCGCCAGGCTGAAGGCTGCAGTACCGGCCCATGCGCTTGCCGCGAGGAGCAGTGAAGCCGATTTATTGAAAATGCTCTTCATCTTGGTCATTTCTTCGTCGAATCAGATTAAACAGTGCCAAAACCTGGCCCCGCCCATGCAAAAAGTCACGGGCAGACAGGAAGGGCAAGAACGCGGTTTGTCTATTATTGTAGCCCACCAACCCTCTGAGAATTGGGGTCTTAGACCCGTGTCAAGCCCCGAAGTCAACCCGAAGCGCCATTTCTGCGGCCTTGGCGCAGGGCTTCACGCATGGCATCCAGCGACACCGCGGTCTCGCTCGCCACCGTCAGACGGGGCGGCGCCTTGAAAGCGTGGCCGTAGACGATTTCAAAGGTCAGGCGCAGCTGGCCGTCGCCGTCGGTCTGGGCCAACTGTCCCAGTTGCGCCAGCAGTTGCGCATGCCAGGCCCGGCCGCGCAAGGCCCCAAACCGCTGCGGGTGCAGGTTGCGGCCCAGCTCGCGCAACTCCACCAACAATCGCTCAGGCGTTGCAAAGCTCAGCGTGATGCGTTCCATGTCCATCACCGGCTCTGAGAACCCGGCGTGCACCAGCATGTCGCCCCAGTCGTGCATATCGGTAAAAGCATGCGAGGCCGGCGGCCAGCCCTGGGCCGCATACAGGGCGCGAATTTCGCGCAGCGTGTCAGGCCCCAGGCAGGAGAACATCAAAAAACCTTTGGGCTGCAGCAGGCGGTGCCACTCGGCTATCAAGGCCTGTGGGTCGGCCGCCATGTGCAGCGCCATATTGGCCCATACCATTTGGGCAGGCTGTTCGGGCAGGCCGAAATGCAGAGCCGGGCCAGTCCAGCGGGACGGACTCCACCAGGCAGGTGTTATCAATTTGCTAGCGGCCTGTACATGTTCTGCCCGGGCTAGCGCCACAAAGCACTGGGACTTGGGGTAACGGGCAGCCAGCAGCGCCTGGGCCTGCAAGCCACCTTGCAGCGGCTCCCAGTGCACCCAGCTTTCGGGCTGCAGAGTCATCCACTGCAGACGGTCTTCCATGCGGCGCGCCACTTCTTCATGCAACCACGGGGATGCGCTGGGCAGCCTGGCAGCCCAGCGGGCGGCTGCTACGGGCGCAATGGTGGGTGGCAAATCGGAAGGCTGGGCTGGCATGGGGCGAAGGTGGCGTGGGAGCCAAGACGAACGGGCGGCCCGAGTATATTGGTTCGGTGTTGCGAAAACTGTTTCAAGGTCTCTCCAGGCACCTGCCCAGCCAGTGCGCGGTCTGCCATGCCTGGCCTGCCCACAGTGTGTGCGAGGCCTGCGTGGCCGCGTTTGCCCAACCGGTGGCCCGCTGCACCACCTGCGCCCTGCCCGTTGCACCCGGCGTACACCAGTGCGGCGCCTGCATGCTGAACCCGCCACCGCTGGATGCCTGCCTAGCCGCCCTGCCCTATGCCTACCCCTGGTCCACCCTGGTGGCCGACTTCAAATTCCACCAGCACCCGGGCTGGGCCAGTAGTTTTGCCGCACTGCTGCGTGCCGCGCCATGGGTAGAACCCGCAATCGATGCCGCCGATCTGTTGATACCGATGCCATTGTCCAAAGAGCGGCTGCGTGAACGCGGTTACAACCAGGCCCATGTGTTGGCCCGCGCATTGGATGCTCCCAAGGTCGCACACGGCGTGTTGCTGCGGGTGCGGGACACACCACCGCAGCGCACCCTGCCCCGCAGCGAACGCCTGCGCGCTGTCAAGGATGCATTCGCCATCGACCCGCTGCAGGTCCACAGGGTGCAAGGCAAACACGTGGTCTTGCTGGACGATGTGATGACCAGCGGCGCATCGTTACACGCCGCGGCACGCGTGGTGCGGCAGGCCGGGGCGGCGCACACTACGGCCCTGGTGCTGGCTCGCACCGAGTAGCCGCACACAGTCACTATTATTTACATAGCAACTCAATGAGCAAGGACGGGGGCTAGAGGCCGATTTCATTAGAAGCGACAATACCAAGCCTATGTTCCATATCGTCCTCGTCGAACCCGAAATCCCGCCCAACACGGGCAACGTCATCCGCCTGGCGGCCAATACGGGCTGCACGCTGCACCTGATCGAGCCCCTGGGTTTCTCGATGGACGACAAACACATGCGCCGCGCCGGGCTGGACTACCACGAGTACGCCACGCTGAAGGTGCACGCCAGCTGGCAGGCTTTTATGGACGCCGAACAACCGGCGATGGACCGCCTGTTTGCGCTGACCACCAAGGGCACGGGCCAAGTCTTCGAGACTGCCTTCCAGCCCGGTGACTGGCTGGTGTTTGGCGCCGAGACACGGGGTCTGTCAGACGCGGTGCGTGCCCACTTTGCGCCGCCGCAATGTCTGAAACTGCCCATGGTGGCGGGCCAGCGCAGCCTCAATTTATCAAACGCCGTAGCGGTGACGGTGTTCGAGGCCTGGCGGCAAAACGGATTTGCGGCTGGTTAAGTCGCGTCAGGGGTAATGCCGCGCAATCGACTCGGCTACACACACCGGCTTGCTCGCACCTTCGCGCTCGGTCGTGACCTCCCAGGTCATCTGCATACCGTTATTGTCGATAGGATCGCAGGCCAATAACTTCATGCGCGCGCGCAGGCGGCTGCCCACCGGCACGGGCGACACAAAACGCACCTTGTTCAGCCCGTAGTTGACGCCCATGCGCGTCTCGGCGATGCGTAGCGAAGACTCAAAGAAGCGCGGCAGCAGCGACAGCGTCAAAAAACCATGTGCAATCGGCGCACCAAAGGGGCCCGCCTTGGCCCGCTCCACGTCCACGTGGATCCACTGGTGGTCTCCGGTGGCTTCGGCAAACAGGTTGACCTGTTCCTGGGTGATAGTGATCCAGTCGCTGACGACGACTTCTTGCCCGATCAGGGCCGGCATTTCTGCCAGGGTTTGGATGGTTTTCATGCGCCCACTGTAGGGCCAGCCGCTCACTCTAGCTGTCAAGCCAGCGACAAAGATCCTGCCACTGCTCCAGGTCCTTGGCGACCCGGCCCGGCGCCACGTCAAACAGCGTCAGGCCACGGGCCGCCAAGTGGATGTAGTTTTGGGTGTCGCGCAGATAACCGACCACCGGCGCGCCGACCTTGTCGACAAACTCGTGCAGGTGGTCGGCCGCGATGGTGCGGCCATCCACCCGCATGCCGACCAGCGCAATCTGCGTCTTGCTGGCGTGTTTGCTTTGGATCAGTTCGTCCAGAAAGGCGCGGGTGGCAAAAATATCGAACACGCTGGGTTGCAGCGGTACCACGATGCGGTCGGCCATCTTGACGACTTCGTTCAGGCGTTTGCCGTGCAGGCCGGCTGGCGTGTCCAGCACCACGTGGGTGGTGCCTTTGGGGGGTTTGGCGATGGCGTCGGCGTCGATCTCCCAACTGGTGATGGGCCGGGCGGCCGAGGGGCGCAGGCCCAGCCAGAGTTTGGAGGAGAGCTGGCGGTCTACATCACCCAGCATCACCGCATGCCCGCGTGATGCGTAGTAGCCGGCAATATTGGTAGACAACGTGGACTTGCCGACGCCGCCTTTGGGATTGGCTACAACGATGATGGGCATGCTTATTCCTCTCGAAGTAATGCTATGTTAGCGCCATGGAACCACATTTACCCTCCTGGCTGATCAACAGCTTTATCTACCTCAGCGCCGCCGTCATCGTGGTGCCCCTCAGCCGGGCCCTGGGCCTGGGCTCCATCATTGGCTACCTGGCAGCCGGCATTGCCATTGGTCCCTGGGGGCTGGGCCTGGTCACCAATGTGCAGGATATTCTGCATTTCGCCGAGTTCGGCGTCGTGCTGATGCTGTTCCTGGTGGGGCTGGAACTGGAGCCCAAGCGCCTGTGGAGTCTGCGCCGCCCCATTTTTGGCTGGGGCAGCGCCCAGATGGCGGGCTGCGCCGCAGGGATCTTTGTACTGGCATGGGCCTGCGGCGTGTCCACACCCATCGCCGTGGTGGCGGCCCTGGGGTTGGCGCTGTCCAGCACGGCCATTGCGCTGCAGGTCATGGGTGAACGCAACCTGTTGCCCACCGGCAGCGGCCAGGCGGGTTTTTCCATTCTGCTGTTCCAGGACGTGGCGGCCATTCCGATTTTGGCCCTGCTGCCGCTGCTGGCCGGGTCGCTTGAGCCAAATCAGGCTGTAGCCCCCGTGGAACGGATTTATGAAGCTATCAAAATAATAGCAGTCATCGCCGGTATCGTGGTTGGTGGCCGACTCCTGCTGCGCCCGCTGTTGCGCTGGATTGCCCGCAGCAAGACGCCCGAGATCTTCACCGCCGCCTCGCTCTTGCTGGTGGTGGGCATTGCCGCGCTGATGCAGATCGTCGGCCTGTCCATGGCGCTGGGCGCCTTTTTGGCCGGTGTGCTGCTGGCCGAGAGCGAATACCGGCGCGAGCTGGAGACCAACATCGAACCCTTCAAGGGCCTGTTGCTGGGCCTGTTTTTCATCGCCGTGGGCATGGGCGTGGACTTGGGCGTGTTACGCGACGCCCCGCTGCAGATGGCCGCCGTGGTGGTGGGTTTTCTGGCCGTCAAAGGTGTGGTCATTTTCACGATTGCCCGGCTGATGAAATTGCCATTCCAGGAGCGGCCGGTGTTCACCCTGCTGCTGGCCCAGGGTGGCGAATTTGCGTTTGTGGTGTTCCAGGCCGCGGCGGGTGCCAATGTGCTGCCGGCGCAGACCGCATCGCTGCTGGTGGCCGCGGTGGCCGTGTCCATGCTGGTCAGCCCGCTGCTGCTGGTCGCCATCGACAAGTTGTTGTTGCCCCGTTATGCCAACTGCGGCGTACCGGTCATGGAGGAAATCTCAGAACAGCAGGAGGCTCCGATTCTGGTGGCCGGTTTCGGCCGCTACGGGCAGATCGTGTCGCGTGTGTTGCTGGCCCAGGGCCAGTCCTGCACGGTGCTGGACCACGATGCCGAGATGATCGAGGCCGCCCGCAACTTTGGTTACCGCGTGTTTTATGGCGATGCCACCCGGCTGGACCTGCTGCGCACCGCCGGTGCAGCCAAGGCCAAGGTGTTGGTGGTGGCTGTGGACGACGTAACGCAATCGCTGGCAATTGTGGACCTGGCGCGTGAACATTTTCCGCAGCTGCAGATCGTGGCCCGTGCCCGCGACGTGACACACTGGAACCAGTTACGCGACCGTGATGTGATGCTGGTGCAGCGTGAACTGTTTGAATCCAGCCTGCTCAGCGCCAAGAGTGTGCTGGAGCTGCTGGGCCAGGCACCCGAGGCCGCACAGGCCACCGTGCAGGTGTTCCGCCAACACAACCTGGAGCTGTTTGAGAAGTTGCACCCCCACTACAAGGACAACGCCAAGCTGATCTCGGTGGTCAAGCAGGGGCGCCAGCAACTGGAAGAACAAATGGCCAAGGAACGTGCCGAGCAGCAGACGGCCCGGCGCGCCTAACCCGCTCGCCGCAGGCCCGGATTACTGCGGTGGCGGGGGTGGTGGGGGCGGGTAAGCACCCGGTGGCGGTGGTGGGTAGTAAGGCTGGGGCGCTGGCTGCTGTTGCGCCTGCGGCACATAGACCACGCGAGGAGCCTGGCGGTAGTGGCTCTGGGCCGGCTGGTTGTTCTTGGACACCATGCACTGCTGGTAGGCGATGTCGTAGCGGTGTTGGGCGCTGCGGCCCTCTTCTGCACTGGTACCGGCACCAATGGCAGAACCCATCATTAGGCCGGTCGCAGCACCCGCGCCGGTATTGTTGTATCGCCGGGTGCTGGTGGCAGAACCTACGGCGGCGCCGATCAGGGTCCCCACAATGGCAGCACCCACCGCACGCTCGTTGCTGCTGTCGGTACTGCCAATGGACTGCTGTGCATAGCTGCGGCAGTACTGGTCTTCCTGGGCAAACAGCTCCAGCGGTTTCCCGGGTGTGGGCATGATGGCAACGCGCGGGCCTTGCGGGGCCGTGGCGCAACCGGCCAAGGCCACCACACACAGCGTCGCAATGGACAGGTTCATTCGGCTCAGGGATGTCTTCATTGGGATGCTCCAGAAGGGGTGGCGGGCACGGTTTTCCAGCCACTAGGGCAAGAGGCCACGTAAGGATAATAGCCACCGGCCGCATCGCAGTAGTACCAGAACTGCTGAACGGGCGGTGCGGCAACAGGTGGCTCGATCGGCTGCACCTGCACAGGCGCCGGTGCGGGAATCTGCACCACGACGGGCGCTTGTTCTATCAGTATGGGTGGGCGGTAGGGGTCAGGGTAAGGGTAAACGGGCTTGGGGTAGAAATACCAGGCACCGTCCGCCACCCACCACCAGCCATTGCGGCCACCGTGCCAGCCATGCCGCCAGGCGCCTGAGCGCCAACGGTGGTGGTCGTGGCGGTCAAAGTGGCGGATATCGCCATGCCAGCCCCGGTGGTCGTGGCCGCGGTGCTGCGCCATTGCCACCAGAGGGGCTGCCATCAGCAAGGCAGCAACTGCCAAAGTACCCGCTGCCAAAACTTTCATACGTTCACCTTTTGAATCCATCCCCAAAAAAATGGTTTGCAGGTCTGCAAGAGCCCCATTAACGCACCAGTTTGCGCACTGGCTGACGGCCACGGCCATCTTTACTAAGACTTCACAGCCCCGAAACAGTTCCCGCAAGCAGGCCGCAATGCCGGTGCGGCGCACATGCTAAGCTTGCGCCATGTTCAGTCCGTCCCAAGCCGATGTCCGCAAGTTCTTTTGCTCTGTTTATGCCAAAGCCCGCGCTGGGTCTGCTTTGGAAGCTATTGAAACCATAGCAAGCCAGTGGATGGACGAGCATCCGGAATACGCCCAGGACTTTGCCGATGTAGACGCCGCATTGGCCAGCATGGGTGAGGTGCAAGAGGGCCGCACCAACCCGTTCTTGCATTTGTCCATGCACCTGTCCATCAGCGAGCAGTGCAGCATCGACCAGCCCCGCGGCATACGCCAGGCGATAGAGTTACTCACCCACAAACGCGACTCCCTGCACCAGGCCCACCACGAGGCCATGGACTGCCTGGGGAAAATGCTGTGGGAAAGCCAGCAAGCCGGGCGCCCACCCGAAGGTGACGCCTATATTGCCTGCGTGCAGCGCCAAGCCACACGAGATTAGTGCAGCTTGATCCGCGGGTTCTTCGCCCAGTTGATCGTCTCCGCCCAGGTCGTCAACCAGGTGTGAAACGCGCCATTCACCGCAATCTGGTGGTGCTTGTGCAACCACCAGTACATCCACTTGGCGATGTAGCCCTCGATAAACACCGATCCGCTGGCAATCGCGCCCATCAGGCTGCCAATGGTGCTGTAGTCGCCCAGCGACACCAGTGAGCCGTAGTCTTTGTAGGTGAATTCCGGCAAAGATTTGCCTTGCAGCGAACGGACCAAAGACTTGGCCAGCATCGATGCCTGCTGGTGCGCCGATTGCGCACGGGGCGGCACCAGGGGCTTGCCCTCGCCCTGCGAGCAGGCCGCGCAATCACCCATCGCAAAGATGGCCGGGTCCCGCGTGGTTTGCAGCGTGCGCTGCACCACCAGTTGGTTGCCGCGGTTGGTCTCCAGGCCGTCGATGTCTTTCAGAAAATCGGGCGCCTTGATACCGGCCGCCCACACCACGATGCCACTGGGAATAAAGGTGCCACTGGCCATCTTGACGCCCTCTTTGGACACCTCCACCACCTTCTCGTTGGTGTGGATCTCGATGTCGAGCTTGCGCAACTCCAGTGCCACGGCGCTGGACAGGCGCTCGGGTAGCGCCTGCAGCAGGCGGGGCGAGGCGTCCACGATGACGATTTTCAGGTCCTTCTCGGGGTCGAAATTACGCAGGCCGTAGCCGGACAAAATCTTGGTTGTCATGTGCAGCTCGGCCGACAGCTCCACACCCGTGGCCCCACCACCAATGATGGTGACGGTAAAACGCCCCTCGCCCGCCGCCTTGGCCCGGGCTTGTGCGCGCAGGCAGGAGTTGATCAGCAGGCGGTGGAAACGTTCGGCCGCTGCCGGCGTGTCCAGCATCACACAATGCTCGCGCGCGCCAGGGGTACCAAAGTCGTTGGTCTGGCTGCCCAGGGCCAGCACCAGCTGGTCGTAGGCCACGGTCTGGCGCGGCAGCACCTGCTCACCGTCCTCATCCACCGATGGCGCCAGCGACACCACCCGCTCGGCGCGGGACAGGCCGTCCATGCGCCCCAGGCGGAACTCAAAATGGTGTTTGCGGGCCAGCGCAAAGTACTCCAACTCATCGGCATGGCTGTCCAGCGTGCCAGCGGCCACCTGGTGCAGTAATGGCTTCCAGACATGGGTGCGGGCTGCGTCAATCAGCGTAATGTGCGCTTTTTGGCGCTTGCCCAAAGTGTTGCCCAGGCGCACGGCCAGCTCCAGGCCACCGGCGCCGCCGCCTACGATCACAATGCGTTGCATATTTTTTTGGCAAAAAAAAGCCGCTGGGGTAGCGGCTGGTATGGATGATTCGGCTTTACTGTTTGAACTGGCGCTGCGGCACCACTTTAAGCTCGCCCGGCAGACTACCAATGTAGTTGGCCATTTCTTTGAGTTCGGCATTGGTGAACTGCTTCACCGTACCGCCCATGATGGCATTGCCACGGCCCACGATGGCCTTGTTTTCTGCCTTGTAGGACTTGAGCGCCACAAACAAGTAGTCGCTGTGCTGGCCTGCAATCTTGGGGTAGCTGGGGTCCAGCGGCTTGCTGAAGTTGTCACCGTGGCAAGACACACAGGAGCCCTTGGCCAACAGGGCTTCGGCCTTCGCCGAACCACCCGCCGCCTTGGCAGGGGCTGCTGCGCCGGCTACTGCGCCACTGGCTTCGTAATACGCGGCCAGATCAGCAACGTCCTGGTCCGACAGGGTATCGGCAATACCGCGCATGGAGGGGTGCTTGCGCTCGCCCTTTTTGTAGGCATTGAGTGCAGAAACGATGTACTTGGAACCCTGACCCGAGATCATGGGCACCTTGTGGATCTCTGGAAAGCTGGCCTGGTAACCCACGATGCCGTGGCAACCAATGCACATGGCATTTTTTGTCTCACCTTGCTTGGCATCTCCCTTGATTTCCTGCGCAAAGGCAGAAAAAGTGGTCACTTGAGCGACAAGAGCGACTAAAACGGGCAGCAACAGTTTGTTCATTTTGCAAGGACAATCAGACAATGTTTGATGTAAATCTAAATTTGATTATATCGACCAGCATTTCACGCCCTGCGCAGCCGCCAAGCTGCTTGTCTGCCCCTCACCCTCGCCCAGTGCGCCCCACACCATGAAATTCCACGGAACCAAGAACTACGTAGCCACCCAGGACCTGATGCTGTCGGTCAACGCGGCCATCACGCTGCAGCGCCCGCTGCTGGTCAAGGGTGAACCCGGCACCGGCAAAACCATGCTGGCCGAAGAAGTGGCCCAGGCGCTGGACATGCCCCTGCTGCAGTGGCACATCAAATCCACCACCAAGGCCCAGCAAGGCCTGTATGAATATGACGCCGTGAGTCGTCTGCGCGACTCGCAACTGTCCGACATTGACGGCGGCGAGCGCGTCAAAGACATCCACAACTACATCATCAAGGGTGTGTTGTGGCAGGCTTTTACGGCCGACAAACCCGTCGCACTGCTGATCGACGAGATCGACAAGGCCGACATCGAATTCCCCAACGACCTGCTGCGCGAAATCGACCGCATGGAGTTTTATTGCTACGAAACCCGCGAGCTGATCAAGGCCAAACACCGCCCGCTGGTGTTCATCACCTCCAACAACGAAAAAGAGCTGCCCGACGCCTTTTTGCGCCGCTGCTTCTTCCACTACATCAAGTTTCCCGATGCGCCCACCATGCAAAGTATTGTGGATGTGCACTTCCCCGGCATCAAAAAAGAGTTGCTCAGTGCGGCCATGAAGACGTTTTTTGACGTGCGCAACCTGCCCGGCCTGAAGAAAAAGCCCTCCACCAGCGAACTGCTGGACTGGCTCAAGCTGCTGCTGGCCGAAGACATCCCCGCCGAAGCCCTGCACACCAAGGACGACAAAATGGCCGTGCCCCCACTGGTGGGCGCCCTGCTGAAGAACGAGCAGGACACCACACTGTTTGAAAAACTGATGTTCATGCAGCGCCACAACCGCTAAGCCACACCCTATGCAAAACAATCCATTGTTAGAGGGTTTGTCCGACGCCGTGGGTTTTGTCGGCGGCGCGTTGCTGGGCTTCTGGATCGGCCGCCTGCTGGGTCTGGACATTTTTGCACCGGGTTACGGCAACACCAGCATGGGTGCCATCCTGCTGGTAGGCCTGGGCTCTGGCCTGGGTGTGAAGCTGGCCCGCATGTGGCGCGCCGCGCAGGCCGCCAAAGCCACCAAAGACTCCAAGGACTGAACCGCACCATGGCCTTTGTAGAACCCGTCACCCTGTCCGCCCGCGGCGTGGACCTGGTGCCCCTGACGCTGGCACATGAAGAAGGTCTGCGCGCCGCCGCCGCCGATGGCGCGCTGTGGACCATTCGCGTCACGTCCGTACCCGAGCCCGAGCAAACCCGCAGCTACATCGACAACGCACTGTCACAGCGCGAAGCCGGCAACCGCTTCGCCTTTGCCGTGCTGGAGAGCGCCACCGGCAAGGTGCTGGGCTGCACCAGCTACCACGACATCGTGCCCGCCCTGAAGCGCGTGGAGATCGGCTGGACCTGGTACGGCAAAAGCAGCCAGCGCAGCCATGTCAACACCACCGCCAAACTGCTGCTGTTGACCCACGCCTTCGAGACACTGGGCTGCCACGTGGTGGGCTGGCGTACCGATAACTACAACTTTGCTTCCCAAGCCGCCATTGAGCGCCTGGGCGCCAAAAAAGACGGCGTGATCCGCGGCCACGCACTGCGCCGCGACGGCACCATACGCGACACCGTGATGTACAGCATGCGCTCCGGCGAATGGCCGGAGGCCAAGGCACAGCTGCTGTATTTGCTGGACAAGCCGCGCGGCTGAACTGGACACCGAGATCCTGCGTATATACACTCGCAATATACAAAAGGAGGCCGCCATGAACGCCCGCATACCCGCCAAAGCCTTAAAGACGCAGAGCCCCGTGGAAACCACGGTGTTCCAGTCTGGAAACAGCCAGGCCATCCGCATCCCCAAAGAGTTTCAGTTCCACACCAAACGGGTGGAAATCTTCCGAGAGGGGAAATCCATCGTGCTGCGCCCTGCCCCAACAACAGCAGCCGAAGCACTGAGCGATCTACCGCCCCTGAGCGCAGCCGAAGGTCGCGCCCTGGACAAGGCTATGGACCATCTGGACGACGACCTGCCGGCACTGGATGAGCCTATGGCCGAGTCGCCGCCTACGCGCCGTCGCCCCCGCGCCACCGCACGCTGATCCTGCAGACCATGCAGCCCAAATACCTGTTGGACACTGACGTGTTTTCCTTGATGGTCAAAGGCCAGGACGAAGTGATCAACACACGCCTGCAAACCCTTGCCAAGGGCGACGCTGTGCTGTCGGTCATTACCACGGGTGAATACTTCTACGGCGTAACCCATGCCCCGGTATCCGCTCTGCGTGAAAAGCGCGCCAAACGCCTGATCGACTTCTTTGGTGTGCTGCCCATGGAGGCCGACGTGGGAGCCATCTATGGCGCCATCCGTGCAGACTTGCGCGCAAAAGGCACACCTATTGGCCCTAACGACCTATGGTTGGCTGCGCACGCCAAAGCCCACGGGCTCACCATGGTGACCCGCAACACCCGCGAGTTCAAACGCGTGAAGGGACTAAAAGTGGAGGATTGGTTGTGAGCATCCTGTCCCATCCCGACGTAGCCCGCGCCTCAAACTGATTTGGAGAGCACCCATGCTGCTTGATTTTTTCTACACCCTGCGTTCGGCCAAGCTGCCGGTTTCGGTCAAGGAATACCTGACGCTGATCGAGGCGCTGCAAAAAGGCGTGGTCGGCCCCAACACGGCGCAACCGGACGATGACTCCGAGCCCAGCGGCTACAAGATCGACGACTTTTATTACCTGAGCCGCACCACGCTGGTGAAGGACGAAAAGCACTACGACAAGTTCGACCGTGCCTTTGGCGCCTACTTCAAGGGCATTGAGATGGCGGCCGACTTCACCAAAGAAGTGCCGCTGGAATGGCTGCGCAAGAACCTGGAGCTCAACCTCAGCCCCGAAGAGCTGGCCAAGATCCAGAAGCTGGGTTGGGACGAGCTGATGGAGACGCTGAAGAAGCGCTTTGAAGAGCAAAAGGAACGCCACGAAGGCGGCAGCAAGTGGATAGGCACCGGCGGTACATCGCCTTTTGGTGCCTATGGCCAGAACCCCCAGGGCATACGCATTGGGCAGGACAAGGGTCGCAACAAAAGCGCGGTCAAGGTCTGGGACCAGCGCAGCTACAAGGACTACGACGACACCCAGGAGCTGGGCACGCGCAACATCAAGGTGGCGCTGCGCCGCCTGCGCAAGTTTGCCCGCGAAGGCCATGAGGACGAGCTGGACCTGGACGAAACCATCAGCAAAACGGCGGCCAATGCCGGCTACCTGGACATCAAGATGCGGCCCGAGCGGCACAACAACGTCAAGGTGCTGCTGCTGATGGACGTGGGCGGCACCATGGACGAACACATTGCCCGCGTAGAAGAACTGTTTAGCGCCACCAAGACCGAGTTCAAGCACCTGGAGTTCTATTACTTCCACAACTGCGTGTACGACTTCATGTGGAAGAACAACCGCCGCCGCTTTGCCGAAAAGTTTGAGACCTGGGACATCATCCGCAAGTACAACAAGGACTACAAGCTGATCTTTGTCGGCGACGCCACGATGAGCCCGTATGAGATTCTGCAACCCGGCGGCAGCGTGGAATACAACAACCCCGAGCCCGGCGCCGAGTGGCTGCAGCGCCTGATCCACGCCTTCCCCAAGTTCGCCTGGATCAACCCCGAGCCCCAGGGCGTGTGGCAGTACCGCCAGAGCATAAGCGTGATCCAGCAGATCATGCACAACCGCATGTATCCGCTGACCCTCAAGGGGCTGGAAGAGGCGATGCGGCATTTGACGAAATAATGTCTTTGCGGGACAGATCTTTAGCTCTGTCCTCAACTGATTAGGTTTTGCGGGACAGACCTTCAGCTCTGTCCCCAGCTGAATAGGGCTGCAGCGGCACCCTTACAATATTGCCAGTCTCGCTGTAGTTCAATGGATAGAACGAGTGCCTCCTAAGTGCTAGATACAGGTTCGATTCCTGTCAGCGGGACCACTCAACTGAAGAAACACGCTCCACTAGCTAGCGGAGTTGATGTTGTAGCTGTCAACCCAGCTCCTCGCCTCTGCCGTGGTGGCAAAACACTTGAAGTTGATGCCGTGCTCGTCAAAGACCTTGGTGAACCGCGCGATCATGAAGTCCATGCCCTCCACGTCTGGGCCCGACGCCCATGCCAGTGCATGTGGGCACTGGTTCTCCCGCAAAAATTTGACGTATCCAGCCTCGTAGGCCGCAAAGGCGTCCAAGGGCATCAGCGCGCTGTTGCGCCAGTGAACAATCGCTGCATAAGGCTTCGATGCGTCCAACTTCAGGTGAATGCTGGCCCGCGCAGCCGTGAAAGCCTTGATGGTCTCAATATTGAAGGGGCCAGTGGACTCGTACAACAGGATGTTGCCATCCGTCGTGAGCTTGACCTGACCATGCATCGCAAATTGCCCAACCTTGAAATCGGTTGACGCAACCGTCGTGTGCTGTTCAGGGTTTGTCATTTTTGCCAGCCTTGTGTGTGCGATTGAGTTTACGGCATCGTGCTGGACCGTAAAGGCTGGCACACCCGGCAACGGGTGGTTAAACTGACGGGCGAATCTCCCAGGCCATCGTCCAACACCAGCACGCACGTACCCCAAGCGGCGGCAGAAAGACTGACATGAATCGCTACTTGCGCATCACCGCCTATTTACTCTGCCTGGTTGGCACCGCCACACAAGCCCAAACCATCAAATGCACTGCCGCCGACGGCAAGATCACCTACAGCAATGTGGCCTGCCCGGACAGCACGCAATCCGTCAAGCCCGTGGACACCAGTGCCAACACTCTGGACGGCTCTGCGCTGCGAGATCAGGCGCAAAGGGATAAAGCCTCCGCCACACACGTAGAAACCACGCAACGCGAGCACGCGGCGGCAGAGGCCAACAGCCGCCAGCAGGCGCAAGCCCAGGCCGCCGCGGCTGCGCAGCAGCAGGCGCAGAAGGCCCAGAGTGACGAAGCCGCTTATGCCAACTGCATGCGCGATGTGGAGCGGCAGTCGGTCACAGAAGACATCCGAGCCGAAATGTATGTGGCGTGCCGTACGGCGGGTGCCAGCCAGCGCCAGAACGGCATGTCGGAATCCGCCATTCGCGATTGCGTGCGCAGCGTGGAGCGCACGGGGGCATTCCCGAGGGACAAAGTGCGCCAGGTGGCAATGTGCCATGGGGCCAACGTGCTGCCAGAGCAGCCAATTGTGGTGCTGCGGCCCAGCGTACGGCCCATGGGACCACCGCGGATCACCACCTGCAGCGGCAACCAGTGTTCGGACGACGCGGGCCAACGCTATTTCAAGCAGCAGGGTACCGGGCTGGTGCGTGAAGATGGCAAAGCCTGCCAGCTGGGCGCTGGTAATACGGTGCGCTGCCCCTGAAAATTGCTACTCTATTAATAGCAAGATAAGTCCATTTCTCGGGGGCTAGAGGCCAATTTCGCTTAAGACTCTTTGCCGCAACAGGCGTTGCACAGGCAGCGTGGCCCCATTCTGATTCAAACGCAAACCGCACCAACGATCATGTCCTGGGCCCAGCACTTGGCCTCTTCCAAGGTCTGGAAGATCTGCATCGGGCGTCCGATGTCCGCGTAGATTGTGACGAAATGGGGGGCGATGATGTCGCGGCCTTCCACCTCAGGGCCGATGACAAACGCGGTGGCCACCGGCGTTCTGCCTTGCGGTTTTGGGGCACGCATGATTTCCGCGTAACGGGCCAAAGCATCGGGACTCATCAGCAAGCTCTGTTTGACGCAGCCGATGCTCGCCCAAGGTCGGGTTTCCGTCATGCCTTTGAGAATTTCCAACTGCGCAACGGCCAGGGCATCCACCAACTCGGTGTTGAAGGGACCGGTGGCTTCGTAGTGCAACAGATCGCCGTCCGTCCAGATATCGATGCAGCCATGCGGCTGGAATTTCTTGACGGGCACCAGCCGCGTACTGGTTGCCAGCCGCTTACGTTTGTGCACACTGGTCTCCTATCGTCCGCATTGTTTTGAACTGTCCTGGGGAGCGCTGACTAGGGATGACTATAAGGCTTTCATCCCTATTTGTCGGTATCCAAAACCCCATCCCAACCCCCGCTGGCCAGGCGTGCCAGCGCGAGTGTGGCCAACGCGTCGTGGGGGGCCAGCTCCAGAACCTTGTGCCAGTGGCTGCATGCCACCGTTATCTCACCCAGCCTTTGTGCCGCCAATGCTGCATCGGTGGCTTCAATCAGCGCGGGCTGGTCGCACGGTGTAAGAACCTGCAGCGGCTGCGGGCGGCCTTTGACGCGGATGGCCCCGAGCGTGCGCAAAGGCAGGTCGGGCGCCCCCTTGGCCGTGTCCGCAGACAGCATGATCTCGGTACCCAGTGTCTTGTTGGCGCCTTCCAGGCGCGACGCCACATTGACCGTATCGCCAATGGCGGTGTAGCTCAGCCGGCTTTCTGAGCCCATATTGCCCACCAGGGCATCGCCGCTGTGGATGCCAATGCCCAGGCGCAGCGGCGGTTTGCCCTGGGCCGCCAGCTCCTCATTGAGCCCCTCCAGCGCGTCCTTCATGGCGATGGCGGCCTGGATCGCGTGGCGCTCCTGCTCGGGGTCTGGTAGGGGCGCGCCCCAGAATGCCATGACCGCATCGCCTATGAACTTGTCCACAGTTCCGCCGTGGGAAAAGATGGCGTTGGTCATGCAGGTGAAGTAACGGTTGAGCACCTTGGTGATGTCGGCCGGTGCCAGTTGCGCAGACAGCGTGGTGAAGCCCCGCAAATCACAAAACAGCACCGTCAGGTGGCGGGTGTCGCCACCGAGCCCGGCCCGCTCCGGGTGGGCAATGAGGGTCTTGACGAACTCGGGCGGCACGTACAGCGCAAACATTTTTTGCACACGGTCACGCTCCCGCCGCGTGGCCAGCGCCGACAGGATGGCGTGGCCCGCCACCACCATACACACCACCACGATGGGAGCTCCCACCGGCAGCCAAGCATTGCCTGCTGCAAAGAGCGCCCAGGCCAATGCGGGAACTGCCACGACCAGCAACATGACCGCAACCCATGCAAGCCAACGTCGACGCAACAGCAGCAACGCGCTGGCGAGCAGGGTCAGCGTAAGCAGCAATACCGTTTGCAAGCCGACCGAAACCGGTCGAATGCTGCGCTGGCGGATCACGCTGTCGAGGATGTTGGCGTGGATCTCGCTGCCCGGCATCAGTTCGCCGGTCAAACGTGTATGGGGCGTGGAGAACAGGTCAGCCTGCGCCATACCAATCTCCGTGGCCGAGCGGGTAGACCGACCCACAATCACCACAGCGCCCGCGAAGTCTTTGGGGTCGACATGTTTCTCCAGCTCCAAGGCCTTGTAATAAGGCAAGGTGGGCCATGCGCCGGGCGGGCCCACGTAGCGGATCATGGCGTTGTCGCCCACGGCACCCGGCAGCTCCTGCTCCGGCATGGCCCGGCGCAGGCTAACCAGCATGCGCCGCCAGAACACGTCTTCTTCCGTTGGCACACGGCGCAGAACCAGATCGCTGTCAAAAGCCAGGTTCACGATACCGACCTGCGCCCCCGCCGCTTGCAGCTCTGTCAGGGGTTCTTGCCGGGACCACAGGGTGCCGGCCGGGGTTTCCTGGCGCACCAGCCCTGCGGCCAACACAACATTGCCCGCACGCCCAATGGCCTGTGCCAACGCCTGGTCATCGGCTGGTCGGGTGGGCAGCGAGAACAGCACGTCAAAGGCAATCACGGCAGCACCCGCCGCTTTGAGCTTGTCGATCAGCCCGGCATGCACGGACCGCGGCCAGGGCCAGGGATGCGTTATCTCGGCCAGCGACGCATCGTCGATGCTGACCACAATAATGGGCAGTGGTGAGGTGCCAGGCGCCGTCAGCACCGACAACACGTCGAACCCCCGCTTCTCCAGGCTTTGCCACGCCGGTAGCCAGAGCAGCGCGAGCCCGATCAGCACCGCAGCACATGCGATGAGCAGACTGGCCGCCCGGGCGCGGATGATTGGGAATATCATGCTGCAAGAGTAAGGCAAGTCAGGCAAAAGCGGGGGGTTATTCATCCCATGCAGTACACATGCACACGTCCACAGCTACTGGCTTTGGTGCTTTGCGGTTGCACCGTTGCGGTGGCACATGCGGGTTTTGCCGAGATTATTGGCCTATCCGGCAAGGGTGACTACCGGCCGGACGGCAATGGCGCCTGGCTGGAAGCCAAACTGAAGGTGCAACTGGAACCGTCCTGGTGGGTACGCACCGGGCCCGACAGCCATATGGCACTGGTGGTTGCACCCGAAGTGCAGATCAAGCTGGCAGCCAACAGCATCTTCCAGTTACGAAAAGACGAGAAGACCCCCGGCACAACCCTCAACCTGCGCCAGGGGCGTGCCTGGTCCCAATCCAAGCAACCCAGCGGCACGCTGAAGATGGAAACGCCTTCCGCCATTGCCGCGATCCATGGCACGGACTGGGAGATGGTGGTGGATGCAGAGGGCCGGTCCACGTTGACGGTATTGCACGGCTCCGTGCAGTTTGGCAATACCTACGGCACGGTGCGTGTGGGCAACGGCGAACAGGCCCTGGCGGAGCCTGGCAAGGCACCGGTCAAACGCATCCTGGTCAACCCTGCCGAGCGGGTGCAGTGGGTCAGCGCCGTGCGGGTGGAACCCGACCGGTATGCCGAATACCGTGGTGATGGGCAACGCAAGGAAGTTATTGAACACATTGCCCGCGAAGACTGGCTGGGCGCCGAAAGCCTGTTGCGCTCGCAAGCCTCACCATTGGCGGCAGACACCCTGCTGCTGGCCGACCTGGCGCTGCGCAATGCCAACTTCGCAGAGGCCAGAGCCTTGCTGGAACGGGGCGCCGCCGCCTACCCGATGGACGGCAGATTTCCCGCTGCGCTGTCACGCCTGGCGCTTATCCAGGGTGATGGCGCGGGCGCCCTGAAGCTGGCCCAATCGGCCAGCGAGCGTTTTGCGCAGACAGCCGATGCCTGGCTTGCGCTGGGCGAGGCGGCGTATTTTGAGGGGCTGGCCAAGCTGGCGCAGAGTGCCTTCCGCCGCGCGGAAACACTCGACCCAGCAGACGGCCGGGCCAGCCTGGGCCTGGCACGCATTGCGATTGCGCGCGAAGACCTCGCCGCAGCCTACGGCCACTTGGCAGAGGCCCAGAAACGCACGCCCCAGTTGCCCAGCCTGGCGGCCGAACAAGGCAATCTCGCAACCACAGCCTACCAATGGAATGCAGCGCGCACGCAATTCGATGTAGCCCTGCGGCAAGACCCGCAAGACTACACCGCACTCTCGGGCCTGGCCCAGTTGCAACTACGGCACGGCGAACGGGACGCCGCCATGGAAACCATTCTGCGCAGCAACCTGCTGGAACCCCGCTACGCCCGCACCTACTTGTACCGCGCCGCTGCCCACCACCAGCGCGGTGAATCGGATACGGCCCTTGAGTTCTTGCGCCAAGCCACTGAGCGTGATCCACAGGACCCGCTGCCCCACCTGATGGCGAGCCTGGTCCACCAGGACCGCGGCGAACTGTTTGCGGCTGCGGTCGAAGCGCGCAAGGCCAAGGAGAAACTGCCCTTCCTCAAATCGCTTGACGCGCTGGCGATGGACCAAAAAGGCAGTGCCAATATCGGCAGCGCGTTGTCCAAACTTGGCATGGCCTCTTGGGCGCGTTACTACGCCGCGGAATCTAACGACGCCCTGTGGGCCGGTAGCCATTTTTTCCTCGCCGATCAAACCATTGGCAGCTTTACCAAGGCCTCCGAGTTGGTACAGGGCTACCTGACCGACCCCTTGGCGCTGGGAGCCAACCCGCGCATGCAAAGCCTGCTGCCAGAACCCGGCAACTATCTGACGCTGGGTGCGCGCATGACGAACAGCAAGGCGTTTGGTTATAGCGAACCGTCTGTGGTGGTCAACGGCTCCCACTACGCCCCGTTTCCCGTCGCCTGGTTTTTTGAAGGGCTGCGCAACGAGCTGCGACCGGGCCAGCAGGACCTGGACGCGCGTGGCAACGCCTACACGCTGGCGCTGGGCGCCAAGCCCACACACGATGTTGCGCTGTTCGCTTTTGCCAACCAGTATGTGCCGGAGATCGAGCGCATGGGCCTGCTGAGCCGTGAGCGCATCACCGGACACACCCGGCGCCTGGACGCCGGTGGCAGCCTGCGCCTGGATCCTGATACCCAGGTCTGGTTGAAGCTGGGTGAGGGCAGCTACACCGCTCGGACCATCTCACTGCAGAGCCCGATCACCCAAGACCAGGACAGCAGCACGCGCGTCCTGCAGTTGCGCACCACCTGGCGTGCGGGCGGGCACGAGGTGAGCGCGGGTGTTGAGGCCGCCACTACGGATGCGGGTCTGCTGACCCGGGGCCGCACGCTCACGACCACAACCCAAGAGCAGGACGATTTCCGCCTGGTGTATGCGCAGGGTCGTTATGCCCTGGCCAACTACTGGAGCCTGGAGGGTGGCCTGGCCGGTATCCACTACCGCAAGGCGGTGCAAAGCAGTGCCGGTAGCAGCGACCAAACCCGAGACCATGCCCTGCCCATGCTGGGCGCCGTCTGGCGCCCTAGTGCAAATGTGGCGCTGCGCGCGGCATGGCACGACTGGGTGCGCTCCAACGCGCCCCACAGCCTGCGCCCGACTGCCATTGCCGGCATCCCCGTGGACGACCAGCTCACGCTGCCGGGCGGGCGGCAGCAGCGACTGCGCCTGCAGGCCGATTGGGAGATGACCCGCAGCAGCTTTGTATCGGCTTTTGTGGACGCGCGTACGGTCCGCAACCTGGGTGAGGCCGGTTTTGTGCTCAACACGGCGCAAGAGGTTTCCGATATCAACCGCCTGCGCGACCGTGGCACCTTCCAGAATGGGAACGACCCCGAGCGGCTGGAGGGGCAACCCGTATTTGCCGAAGGCAGCCTGCGCCAGCTGGGCCTGGTGGGCAATGCCGTGCTCGGCAACGGTTTTGCGGCCAACACCAGTGTTGTGCTGAGCGACAGCCGCAACACCAGCGAGTGGTTCAAGGGCCTGCCCCTGCCCTACCTGCCGCGCCACCGGGTGGGCCTGGGGCTGGACTGGAGCAATGCAGCCCGCCTGACGGCCGGTGCAACCCTGGTCTGGCGCTCCGAGCAATTGACCACGGAGTATGGCAACGAGATCCCTGCGTCCTGGGATCTGGCACTGCGTATGAAGTGGGAGTCCACCGACAAACGCTGGCAGCTGGAGAGCTGGGCCGCCCAAATGCTGAAGAAGGCCGTAGACCCAACCATCGGCATTGCGGTACTGCTACGGTATTGAGTACAAAGGAGACAGCCATGCTGAACCATGCCATGCGTATCTTGGGGCTGATGACGATGGGCCTTGTGATCACCGGCAACGTGTCTGCCCAGGCCATCCAACCCATGGTGTCCGTGGGCTACCAACACAGCCTCGCGCTGCGCAACGACGGCACGGTGCTGAGCTGGGGGTCTGACCAAAGCGGGCAACTGGGCGCGGGTGTGCTCCCCTTTGAAGCAACACCTGGCCGCGCACTGACCGTGGCTGGCATCCAGAGCATTGCGGCGGGCATCAACCATTCCCTGGCCATTGGCGCCGATGGAACGGTCTGGGCCTGGGGCAGCAATGACGCGGGTCAACTCGGCGATGGCAGCAGCACCAACCGGTCCAACCCGGTGCAGGTGACAGGCTTGACCGGTGCCTCGCGGGTTTGCGGCGGTGGCTCGTATTCGCTGGCCTTGCGCACGGACGGGTCGGTCTGGGCTTGGGGTGAAAACTCTGACGGTGTATTAGGCAACGGCACACAGAACAGCTCATCCGTACCGATCCAGATTGCGGATCTCGGTGCGATCAGCGCCATCGCCTGCGGCAACCGCCACGCCCTGGCATTGCGCCTTGACGGCAGCGTATGGGCATGGGGCTCCAATGTGGAAGGGGCCGTGGGTGATGGCAGCACGGTGACCCGCCTTCGCCCCGTGCAGGTGGGCACAGCCGGCAGCGCAACCGCCATTGCCGCCGGCAACGACTTCAGCGCAGCGCTCAGGCCAGATGGCAGCGTGTGGGAATGGGGTGTTACCGCGCCCTACGCCACCCCGCATGGTCCGCCCCGCACCACGCCGGTACAAACACCGGGCCTTTCGGGTATTGCGGCTATCGCCGGCACGGTCAACAGCTTTGGCCTGGTGGCCATCCATGGCGACGGCAGCAGCTGGTGGCGCTGGACCACCGCCAGTGCGCCAGAAGCCCAGCCACCAGTCGGTCCACTAAGGGCCGTTGCTGCCGGTTACGGGCAGGGTTTTTTGCTCCAGACCAACGGCCAGGTGTTGGGGTTTGGCGGTGGCAACGGCTTTGGCAGCCTGGGTGATGGCACCACGGTGTACCGCGACGCGCCCGGCCCGGTGATAGGCATCAGCAACATCGTGCAAGTAGCGTCCGGCACCTGGCACGGCATGGCCTTGGACGCGGCTGGCAATGTGTGGACCTGGGGTCTGGACACTTCGGGTCAGTTGGGCCGCGCACGGGTGCTGAGCCGCTCGCTGCCAGCAGCCGTGGCCAGCTTGCCGCGCATGGCCCAGGTTTCTGCCGGGGTGGGCCACAGCCTGGGGGTCGACCAGGACGGCGCCGTGTGGGCCTGGGGCAGTAACGGATACGCTGAACTGGGCGACGGCACCTACCGTGACACCGGAACCCCGATCCGATTGAGCACGATTGCTGGTGTGCAAACCGTAGCGGCCGCTACGTATTACTCGCTGGCCCTCAAGCGTGATGGCACCGTCTGGGGCTGGGGCAGCACCTTGCCCGGCGTTTTGGACCAGCCTGCCGTGCCCACCCAACTGCACAGCCAGGCAACGGCCATAGCCGCGGGGGGTTCACACGCACTGGCGCTCAACCGCGATGGCACGGTCTGGGCCTGGGGCGACAACGCCTCCGGGCAACTGGGCACGGGCAACACCGCCAGCAGCAAACAAGCGCTGCCTGTGTTTGGTCTGTCGGGCGTGGTCGCTATTGCTGCGGGCAACGCCAGCAGCTACGCGCTGCGCGCGGATGGCACGGTGTTCGCGTGGGGTGAGAACACACGCGGCCAGTTGGGCGATGGCTCCCAAACCAACCGCCTGACCCCCGCCATCATTCCGGGGCTCAACGGTGTCACCGCACTGTCTGTAGGAGCAGCACACGCACTGGCACTGCGCAGCGATGGCTCCGTCTGGGGCTGGCAGTGGGGCTATGAAATGCTGGGCGAGTTGGGCGACAACCCGCCCGCTGCCACGGCCAGCGCTGCGCCGCTGAGCATGGGCATCACGGACATTACCAGCGTGACCGCAGGCAATGGCGTCAGCGCGGTGCTGCGACGGGATGGCACCGCCTATGCCGGCGGGCTCAACACACTGGGACAACTGGGGGACGGCACCTACAGCCGCCCGAACACCCTGGTGGGCGTTGCCAATGAGACGTTCTCTGGGTTTTTGCGCTTGGACACCACAGCGCAAAGCCTGCCATTACCCGCTGGGAAGACGGTGCCGTTTTTTATCGCAACCTACAAGTCCGGCAGTTTGAGTGCCACGTCCCTGAAGGTGGACATCCGTGGGCTGGGTCCTAACGGTGCGTTTGCACAAGGAACGCGGCCCACGGCGTTGGCGACCGGCAAGCCCGACGGAGTCCGTGCACAGAATACCCCCGGGTACAACCTGTATGTCGCCGCCCTGCTGCCCAACAATGCCAGCCCGATCTACTTTCAACTGCTGCCCAACCGCAGTTGGGCCCCCCTGGTATGGCCCATCAGCGCCTTTCTGAGCGGGGTCGCGCTGAACAGCGTGCAAGACCTGGTGTTGATCACGATTCTGGAAAACGACAACCTGACCGCTGACTTTTTGGTGGGCGCATCGGTCCTCGTAGGCTACGGAATCGATCCGGATGAGATGCTGCGCAATACCCGCTACCGCACGCTGTTTACGCTGGTTCGCTAGCGTTTAACCTACCAGCGGCATCACAAACGCAAACCAGCCGCCGACGAGATAAAACACCACGCTGACGCCATACACCCGGGCCGCCAGCTTGCGGGTGCGCAGGCAGCCCTGGCGCAGTGCGGGGTCTGTGGGGCACGGCGCGGTGCGGTTGCGCCACTGCAGCACGCCGCTGGCGCCCAGCATCAGGCCGGCAAACACAAACAGGCCCAGCTTGTGTTCACTGAGCCACACCACCTGCGGGAACACAGCCACCAGCGACGACAGAGCCGCCCCCGCCCCCAACGCCACCAGCAGCGCGGGTATGGCGCAACACACCAGCGTGCCAGACGTGGCAAACAGGCTGGCCACCGACGACCACAAGCTGCCACGGGTCTCAGCCAGACCATCCGCACTCATTTGCTGCGGCCTTTCAGCATCTCGGCCTTGATGTCGGCCACGGACTGGGTCACGGGCTCCAGCTTGACGACGTCATAACCGGCGTCCACGATCTCGGCGGAGATGGCCTTGCCGTCCAGCGTCTGGCCGTCTTTGGCCTCGACCACAATGGTTTTCTTCTTCAGGTCCACCAGAACCTCTTTGGTGGCGCCCATTTTGTTTATGCGCTTCTCGATGCCCTGCGCGCAGAACGCGCAGACCATGCCATTGACGGTGATCTTCAGCGTGTTGGCTGCAAAGGACGGCAACGCGGCCAAGGCCAGCGCAAGGGTGATGGCGGTGATGCTTGTCTTTTTCATGGTGTGCTCCTGGTCAAAATGTGTACATAAAGTTGGCACGAACTTGGGCGTCGGTGTTGATACCCAGTTCGACGAAATAGCGGTTGTGGATGAGGCGCAGCATGGGCGTGAGCTCGGTTTTGCCAGACAGGCCCTGCATGCGCCGCGCCTCCAGCACCAGCCAGGGCTGTACCTGGTCGTAGTCCACCTCGTAAAACGAGAAGCCGATGCGTGCCGACGCATAGTCGTGGTTGAGCCCGTCGGCCCGGTACAGCCGGGCCGCAGCGGAGACGTAGAAACGGGTGGTCTCGTAGTCGACCTGTAAACCGGGCGATGCCAGTGCCCTGGCGCCAGCAAAGTCGTTACCGGTCACCGAACCCACACCTGCCAGCAACCAGATATTGGCCTGCGCGTCGGGCATGTTCCACCGACTCAGCAGCCGGGTGTAGACCGCCTCGTTGGCGCGGCGGGTAAGCGTCTCGTCGTCCGAACGCATGCTGAGGGTAGAGGCGCCTACCGCGTCACGCGGCGTCAGTGCGTAGTTGACAAAAACCTCTTGCCAGTTGGGGCTGAGGTCGCCCATGGCCATCCAACTGTCCTTAAAACCCATGGGGCCGCACAGGGCGGGTAGCGACGCCAGAGTGGCCGCCACGCCCAGCGCGGTGTTTCGAAAACGCGGTTTCATTGCTTTCCTCTCCTAACAGCGGGCTCAAGAAAAAGCCCACAGGAATCAACCCACACGCTCTATCCAGAAACGTGCGGACGTAGTTCGGCTGTCGGATCAGAAAATGGGGGGCTTGGAGACGGGGGAAACGTCGGCGCTGGCAAAGCGGTCGGCGCGGTGCACAACAACGGTTGGCGGCGCAGGGCCCACCGCCTGGATGATGGGCATTTCAGCTGCGGCCAATGCCATGCACAGCTGGCAGGACTGGCAGGTGCGCTCGGTTGGCGTTGTTCCGCTGTCGTCCGTGGACCCCGTGTCTGCCGGGGCCGCCTGCGCCATCTGCACCATGGGGCAGTCTGCGGGCATGGCCCCCGCCGCCATGTCATTCGCCATCTGCTCCACCGCCCAGCCCCGCAGGGGCAGCAAGACGATCAGCAGCAGGATGGTGAATAGGCGGGTCACAGGGATAGGATAGCGCAGCGGCTCAAAAGGTTCAAAACCCTTTTAACGCTACGCTATTGATAGCAACTCAGATCCATATGACGGGGGCTAGAGCCCCATTTGGCTTAAGACTTTGCCGCAACAGGCGTTGCACACGCACTCAGATCACCGCCGGGCTTCTGCGCCGCGCCACCGTTCGCGGCGGCCAGCGCCTTTTGCCCGTCCACCGTCAGCCACCAGGCCGAACCGCCGTGGGGTTGGCGCAATGTCAGAGGTTCGCCCATACACGGGGTGGTGATGGCCACGCCCTTGGCCTTGGCCAGCGCGGTGATGCGGTCAAAGGGCTCGTGCCAGGTGTGCATGGCCAAATCGAAGGTGCCGTTGTGGATGGGCAGCATCCAGTTGCCGCGCAGGTCCAGGTGGGCTTGCAGCGTTTCTTCGGGTTGCATGTGCACGTAGGGCCATTGTTTGTCGTAGGCGCCGGTTTCCATCAGCGTCAAATCAAACGGGCCCAGCTTGTCGCCAATGGCCTTGAAGCCATCGAAGTAACCCGTGTCGCCGCTGAAGAAGATGCGCAGGCCGTCCTTGCCTTTCTCACCACCGCCGTAGATCACCCACGATGCCCACAGGGTCTGGTTGCCGTCGCGCAGGCCGCGGCCGGAGAAGTGTTGGGCCGGGGTGGCCACAAACTCTACACCGCCCACTTTGGTGGATTGCCACCAGTCCAGTTGCTGCACCTTGGCCGGGTCCACGCCCCAGGCGATCATGCGGTCGCCCACACCCAGCGGTGTCAAAAAGTGTTCGGTCTTGGCGGCCAGGCGTTTGATGGCGTCTTCGTCCAGGTGGTCGTAATGGTCGTGCGACAGGATGATGCCCTTGATGGGTGGCAGGTCTTCAATGCTGATGGGCGGCGCGTGGAAACGCTTGGGGCCTAGCCACTGGAAAGGCGAGGCGCGGTCGGAAAACACGGGGTCGGTCAGCCAGAACTGGCCGTTCAGCTTGAGCAGGATGGTGGAGTGGCCCATGCGGAACACCGTGCCGTCCTGCGCGGCCAGCAACTGGGCGCGGGTGATGGGCTGGACCGGGATGTCGCCCTCGGGCACGGTGTGTTTGGGCTTGTCGAACGCAAACTTCCAGGCCAGGCGCAGCGACTTGACCAAGCCGCCGGTGCTTTGCTCTTGCGGCGTGATGTTGCGGTATTTGCCGCCTTCGGCTTGCGGCGAGGCGATATGGGGTTCGGCAGGGGACGGCTCCAGCAGAGCGCAAGATGACATGGCGAGTACTCCGGTCAAAAGAACAACAAGGGTGAGGGCGAGGTGTTTCATGGGAAATCAATAAGTTGCACTGCACAGTGTAGTTTTATTCTACATAAAAGTAAACCCGGCGGTGTAAAATTTATCCATGTCCTCTGTTTTGCCCCCTGACGCGCCCCCCAAAGACCGCCTGACCGACCGCAAACGCCTGGCCATCGTGCAGGCTGCGATCGACGAATTCCGCACCCACGGCTTTGGTGCCACCAGCATGGACCAGGTGGCGGCCACGGCGGGTGTGTCCAAACGCACGGTGTACAACCACTTCCCCAGCAAAGAGGCGCTGTTTGCAGAGATATTGGTCCAGTTATGGGAAAGCAGTAGCGCCCAGGTGGACCTGGCTTACCAGCCGGATAGGCCACTGCGCGCGCAGCTGCTGGAGCTGATGTGGCAAAAGATGCGCATGTTGTGTGACGCGAGTTTTCTCGACCTGGCGCGCGTGGCGATTGCCGAGACCATCCACTCCCCCGAACGGGCACAAGAGATGGTGGCCCGCCTGGGCGCGCGCGAGGAAGGTGTGACGCTGTGGCTGCGCGCCGCAGCAGCCGATGGCAAGCTCAAGCTGCCCGACCCGGTGTTTGCCGCGCACCAGTTGCAGGGCCTGGTGAAAAACTTCGCCTTCTGGCCGCAGATCACCATGGGTCAGCCCACGCTGCCGCCGGCCGTGCAACAGCAGGTGGTGGAGTCGGCGGTGGATATGTTTTTGGCCTGTTATGCCTGACTTACTGGGCCTTGGCGTCTGCCCGCCATTGCCCCGGCGTTTTGCCAAACCAGCGTTTCGCGGCACGGCTGACGCTGCTGGCATCGTGGTAGCCCAGGCGCTGCGCGGCGGCTTCCAGGCTCAGGCCCTGTTGCAGTAGAGCCGCCAGCGCGTCGCGGCGCATGCCATCTACCAGGTTCCCCCAGCTCGTGCCCTCGTCCTTCAGCGCACGCTGCAGGCTGCGCACACCCATGCCCAGTGCCGCGGCCAGGTCTTCAATGCCCGTGGGGGCATCGCCTCGGTTGGACAACCATTGCACGGCAAAGCTGGACGCATAACCCACCTGCGGCAGGCTGGCCAGTTGGCGGTCGGCTACTTCGCAGTGCATGCGGCACAACTCGGCATCGGCCTGGGGCAGCGGGGCCTGCAGATCGGCCTTGGCATAGGTGATGGCATTCGCATCGGCACCAAACTGCGGGGTGATGCCAAAACACTGCACGTAGCGCTGCACATCACCCAAGGCCGCATGGCGAAAACACACGTCCACGGGCAGAAACGGGCGACCGGCCAGCCACAGCGCCTGGCGGTAGACGCCGGCCAGCAGGGCCTCCACCTGCTGCGGCAGTATGGGCACCTTGAGCGTCTGCGCAGTGTGGACCAGGGTCACGTCTCCGTTGGGATGCGCGTGTGCCGACAACGAACCAGATTCGCTGACCAGGCGCTGGTAACGCAGCATTACACCAATCGCTTGCTCCAGCGTGGCACAGCTCATGGTGGCCAGGCCCAGCACACGGAAGGTGTTGGGCTTCATCGCCTCGCCCACCTGCAGGCCCAACAACGGATCCCCGGTCAGGGCCAGCGCACGGTCCCACACCAGACGCGAGATGCCAACGCCGATACGGCCGTTGGCTTGCGCCATCTCGGTGGCATCCACCGGCAGGCCCTGCAGCACGGCATCGGCGCTCACACCCTGCGCCTCTACCGTGGCGAGCAGGGTGCGGACATAGGCGGAGGAGACGGTGCGGGGGTCGAGCATGGGGATTGACCTTATGCAGGTTGGCGCGAAATGTCAATGCAATGGCCACGCCCGTCAATGCCAAAACCCGGCGGTTTCAGAACAATGCGAATGACCAACAAAAACACACGCTGGAGACCGCATGCAGGAACACAAACTAGAAAACGAAATCTTCATCCGCCGCCCACCCGTGGCGGTGTATAGCTACGTGACCCAGCCCTGGCGCTGGCATGAGTGGCACCCGGCGTCGGAATCCGCCACGCCCAGCGCCCACACGCTGATGGCCGGCGACCATTTTGAAGAAGATGTCAGCATGCGGCCCATTGCCTGGCTGCCTTGGCGCAAGCGCAGCCATCTGCGCTGGACGGTTATCCACACCGAATCGCCGCTAGTGTGGGAAGTGCATGGCACCTCGCCCACCATCGACGTCAAGGTGCGCTACCAGATGGACGCGGCCCAAGGCACCCGCTTTAGGCGCACCTTCCACTTCACGGTGAAAAACTGGATGCGTTTTATGGGCCGCAGCGTGGTGGTGCCCCGCATGCGGGCGCAGTCGGCGCAGGCGCTGCAAAACCTGAAGCGCAAGCTGGAAGAGGCGGCCGTATGAGCAAGATGCCTCCTCTACTGTCACCGCCTCTGGCCGCCTACCGCGCGGAGTACCGCCAGCAGTTCATCAAGCCTGGCTACCAGGGCTGGCTGCATTTTGCGTTCACTGTCTGCATGGCCAGCAGCATCATTGCCTTTTGTGCGCTGCAGCTCAACGCGGTGACGCGCTGGGAATGGCTGGCGCTGCCGCTCACCTTTCTGTACTGCAACCTGTCGGAATACTTTGGCCACCGCGGCCCCATGCACCACCTGCGCCCCGGGCTGCGCATGGTGTACGAGCGGCATTCCAAACAACACCACCGCTTCTTTACTGAGCGCGAGATGGCGTTTGAAAGTTCGCGCGATTTCAAGGTGGTGTTGTTCCCGCCCGTGCTGGTGACCTATTTCCTGCTGGTGTTTGGTACACCGGTGGCGCTCGTACTGGCCTGGCTGACAACGCCCAATGTTGGCTACCTGTTTGCGCTGATGGCAACCGCCTATTTCTTGAACTACGAGCTGCTGCACTTTGCCTACCACCTGCCGCCCCACCATGTTGTCGCACGCCTGCCCGGTATGCGGGTGCTGCGCCGCCTACACACCACGCACCACGACCAGGCGCTGATGGCCCACCACAACTTCAACATCAGCTACCCGCTGATGGACTGGATCTTTGGCACCCTGCACAGCGGGAAAAAGTAGGCCCCCCGCAGCGGTGGAGCGCTGAGGCTAGTTGCCTGGGTGGCAGAGCGTTTTGCGCAGGTAAAGGAGGAGCCCGCGCAGCGGGCGGGGGACACGGAGCAAAACGCTCTGCCGCCCAGGCAACGCGCTTACTGCGATGGCGGAGTCACCGTCCCCCGCACCAGCGTGGCCAATGTATCGCGCAGGAAGGGCTCGAAATCAATCTTGAAGAACTGCAGCTCCGGGTTGTCCGCCAAGACCCGCACCATCACCTGCGGCGGGTTGGACAACTGCGCCAAGCTGATGACCAGCGCATGCAATTGCAGCATCAGCGTGGTGGCCTGCTCTGCAGTCAGTCCGGGCAGCTTGCTGCACAGCGGCTCGCAGGCCTGCGCCAGCAGGTCGCGCAAAAATAGTTTGAAGTCGCGCGCGGACACCTCGTCTATCTTGGGCTCTATGACCGTGTGCAGCAGTACCAGCAGCCGCTGCAACGTGGGGCGCTGGGCCACGCTGCGCGCAATCGCGGCAGGAACGGCATCCAGCGGCTGGCGCGCGCGCAAGCGCTTGAGTGCCGCGACCAGGTCTTGCTGCCACAGCAACAGCTCCGCCCGTACCAGCTCCAGAAACAGCGCCTCTTTGGTGGCGAAGTAGATGTAGGCCGTGCCCTTGGCCACGCCCGCCGCCTCGGCCACGCGGGCGATGGTGACGGCGTCGAAGTCCGCATCGGCAAACAAGCGCGTCGCGGCCTCGATCAGATGCGCGCGCCGCAGGTCTTTGTCTTCGGCGCTGCGTGCGCGTTGCTGGCTGATGGTCTTTTTGGCGGCGCTAGGCATGCGGGGCGAAAGTGTCAGACGGCGAATGGCAGCGCACGCTGGCGCTTGCCCGTCAGTGCGAACAGTGCATTGGCCACAGCCGGCGCCAGCGGTGGCACACCGGGCTCGCCCACGCCAGCCGGTGCGCGTGTACTGGGCACGATCCAGTTTTCCACCACCGGGGCCTGGGGCAGTTGCACCATGGGGTAGTCGCCAAAATTGCTTTGCTGCACGGCACCGTCCTTGATGTCGATGCGGCCATACAGCGCGGCCGTCAGCGCAAAGATGACGGCACTTTCCATCTGTTGCGCCACGGTGTTGGGGTTGATAACCGTGCCGCAGTCCACGGCACAGACCACGCGGTGCACACGGGGCTTGCCGTCTTGCAAAGACACCTCGGCCACCTCGGCCACGATGGAGCCAAAGGATTCGTGCAGCGCAATGCCGCGCGCACGGCCTGCGGGCAGCGGGCTGCCCCACTTGGCTTTCTCCGCAGCCAGGTTCAGAACGGCCAGGTAACGCGGTGCGTCTTTCAGCAAGGCACGGCGGAAAGCGAGCGGGTCTTGTTTGGCCTCGGCCGCCAGCTCATCCATAAAACCTTCGGAGAAAAAGGCATTGTGTGAATGCCCGACCGAACGCCAAAAGCCCACCGGCACATCCATGCGGGTGGCCACATGCGACATGTGCTGGTTGGCAAAACCGTAGGGCAGGTCAAACAGGCCCTCGGCCGTGGTCTTGTCGGGCGTATCGATGGGGCCTGCCAGTGCTGGCAGGCCACGGGCGATCCAGCGCGGGGTGATGGCATCACCCGCCGACTTGATACGCAGGCTGGTGATGGCGCCCTGCGCATCCACTGCGGCGTGCAGGCTGGCCACGTGCATGGGGCGGTAGAAATCGTGCGTGGTGTCCTGCTCGCGCGACCAACCCAGTTGCACGGGTTTGCCGCCGCAGGCCATGGCCACGCGCACGGCCTGGCCCACGTGGTCCACTTCCAACCGCCGGCCAAAACCTCCGCCCAAGAGTGTGGTGTGCAGCGTGACCTTTTCTTCTGACACACCCGCCACTTTGGCGGCGATGGCGCGGGCCATGTCGGGCACTTGCGTGGGTGCCCAGACCTCGACCTTGCCGTCTTTCACCTGGGCCGTGCAGTTCATCGGCTCCATCGTGGCGTGGGCCAGGTAGGGGGCGCGGTAAATGGCCTCCACCACTTTGGCAGCGCCAGACTCGGCCTTGCTGGCGGAGCCTTTCTCGTAAAACGTAAAGCCATCCTCGGCCTTAAGGGCTTCCAGCAGTTTGGCTTCAATGGCCTGGGTGTCCAGCGCACCGGCGGTACGCTGCTGCCAGGTGGCAACCACCGCATCCGCACCTTGGCGCGCATGCCAGGTGGTCTTGCCCACGACGGCAAAACCAGCTGTCGATCCGGCGAAGGACTCCAGCGGCAGCACAAGCTCCACACCGGACACCGCCAACGCGGCCTTGGTATCCAGACTGCCCACGGTGCCGCCCAACATGGGCGCCATGCGGGCCTGCGCGTACAACATGCCGGGCAGGCGCACGTCCAGCCCAAACTGCGCTGTGCCATTGGTCTTGGCCGGTATATCGCTGCGGGGCGCGGGTTTGCCGATCAGCGTCCAGTCCTTACGGTCCTTGAACGCCACATTGCCAGGCGTGGTGCCGGCCGCGGCTTGGGCAAATGTGCCGTAGTGCGCGCTTTGGCCAGAGGCGTGGGACACTACACCATCTTTCACCCGCAGCTCACCCACGGGCAGCTTCCACTGTGCGGCGGCGGCGCCCAGCAGACTGGCGCGGGCAGTGGCCGCGGCCATGCGCAGGGGGTCCCAGGCGTCGGCCATGGTGGACGATCCACCCGTGACGCTGATACCCAGCTCACGCGCCACCTTGCCCACCAGCCATTGACCAACCTTGACCGTGGTGGTCTTGTGGCCCTCTTCGCTGTCCAGCGGGTGGAACGGCAGGCTGCTGACAAACATGGCGACATTGCCGTATACGGAGTGGGGCCCTGCCTGCTCCAGGCGCACGCGGGCCAGGGGCACATCCAGCTCTTCGGCCACCAACATGGCCAATGCGGTGTAGACGCCCTGCCCCATTTCGGCACGCGGCATGGCCATCACCACGCTGCCATCGGCCGCGATCTTGATCCAGCCATTCAGTGCCACATCGCCCTGCGTGGGCAGCAACATGTCGGGTGTGCCCAGGCGGGAACGGGCGGGCAGCACGCCCCAGCCGACCACCAATGCGCCGGTAGCGCCCAGGGCGCTCAGTATCCAGGTGCGGCGCTTCATGCTGTGGCTCCGGTAGTTGTTGTTGTGCTGGTCGTACCCGCCGCGCGGTGGATGGCGGCGCGCACACGCTGGTAGGTGCCGCAGCGGCAGATGTTGCTCATGGCCGCGTCAATATCGGCATCCGTCGGTTTGGGTTTGCTCTCCAGCAGCGCGGCGGCGGCCATCAGCATGCCGCTTTGGCAGTAGCCACACTGGGGCACCTGTTCGGCAATCCACGCGGCTTGCAGCGCATGGGGCTTGTCGGCCGTGCCCAAGGATTCAATGGTGCGAATGGGTTTGCCCGCCACCGCGGACACCGGGAACACGCAAGAACGCACCGCCTCGCCGCCAATGTGCACCGTGCAGGCGCCACAGGCAGCAATGCCGCAACCAAACTTGGTACCGGTCATGTTGAGGGTGTCACGCAACACCCACAGCAAGGGCATCGCGGGGTCGGCATCCACCTGGACGGGTTTGCCGTTGATGTTGAGTTCCATGGGTTCTCCTGGGAAAGGCTATTAGGTGACTGGCGGTCAGATAATAGGTGAACCGGGTTCAGTTGGAAAGAGGTATTTCCCCCAAGCTGACAGACTCAATATTTGCTACATGTTTTATAGCAATAGATAACCATTTCACGGGGGCTACAGCCCCAAAAGGCGTAGATCAGTCTTTGCGCGTCGGGCTGCTGCGCAAGGTGCGGCTGAGCAAAATCACGGGAATCAAGCCCACCAACACCAGCGCCAGGCAGGGCAAGGCGGCCTCGCCCAGGCGTTCGTCGCGTGCCAACTGATAGGCCACCACGGCCAGCGTGTCGCTGTTGAAGGGGCGCAGCACCAGCGTGGCGGGCAGCTCTTTCATCACGTCCACAAACACCAGCAACGCCGCGGCCGCCACCGAACGGCGCAGCAGCGGCCAGTGCACACGTGTCAGCGTTTGTATGCCAGATGCGCCCAGCATGCGGGCGGAGTCGTCCAGGCTGGTGGGCAGGCGCGCATAACCGCTTTGCACCGACTGCAGGGCCACCGCACAAAAGCGCACCAGGTAGGCCCACACAATGCCCACCGCCGTGGCGGTGACCCAGTAGCCCACCTGCCAGTCCGGCGCCCAAGCCTGCAGCCAGCCCACCGGCAGCAGCAGGCCCACCACGACCACGGCACCGGGTATGGCGTAACCCATGCCCGCCACCTGGGCCGCACCGCGCACCGCCCAGTGGCCGCTGCGCCTTACCTGGAAGGCCAGCGCCAGCGCCACCCCCACCGCCAACACGGCGGTGATGCTGGCCAGGCGCACGCTGTTGAATGCCCATTCGCCAAAACGCGCCCAGGGCAGGCCCGCCCAGTCGGCCAGCAGCGGGCGCAGCATGAACAACACTGGCAGCACAAAACCCATCAGGATAGGCGTGGCACACAGCAGCCAGGCCCATACGCGGCGGTGGCCCAGCAGGGGCACGGCGTGCGCATCAGCCGAGCCTGCGCGCGCGCCCTTGGTCACCGCAAAACGCATGCGGTGCTGGGCGCGGTGTTCTAGGCCCAGCAGCAGGGCCACAAACACCAGCAGCATGGTGGCCAGTTGGGCCGCGGCGATGCGGTTGTCCATGGACAACCAGGCCTTGTAGATGCCAGCGGTAAAGGTCTGGATGCCAAAGTAGCTGACCACGCCAAAATCGGCCAGCGTCTCCATCAGTGCCAGCGCAATACCGGCGGCCACCGCGGGGCGGGCCAGCGGCAAGGCCACCTCGCGCAGGCGCCGGCGCAGGGGTGCGCCCATCAGGCGGGCGGCTTCCATCAGGTGCACGGTGCGTTCGCCCAGTGCAGTGCGCGCCAGCAGGTAGACATACGGATACAGCGCAAAGGTGAAGACCCAGGCCGCGCCGCCTACATTGCGCACCTCGGGGAACATACGACCCTCAGCCCCCAGTGCGGCACGCAGGGCGTTTTGCAGCGGGCCGCTGAACTGCAAAAAGTCGGTATAGGCATAGGCCACCACATAGGCGGGCATAGCCAGGGGTAGCAGCAGCGCCCATTCAAACACGCGCCGCCCCGGAAATTCAAACAGCGTCACCGCCGCCGCGGTGGACAGACCGACCACGGCCACACCCACCGTCACCATCAGGCACAGCTGCACGGTGGTCCACAAATAGTCGGGCAGCACGGTGGCTGCCATCTCGCGCAGGATGGCGGTTGCCTGGCCCGAGGCCGCGCCCACCGGCAGCCAGGCGCCCAGCACCGCCAGCACAGGCAGCATCAGTGTCGATACCAGCAGCAACAGCGTCCAGCGGGACAGGGGTGGAGAGGACAGGGAGGACAACAAGGGGTGGGGCCTAAGGACCAAGGAGGTCAAAGCTAAATGAGAATTGTAATCATCTAAAATCGACCACATGTTTCTGAACCTCACCCACCTGCAAGTCCAATACCCCGGCAGAAGCCGTGCCGCCGTGCAGGATGTGTCGCTGGGCCTGCGTGCCGGCGACATTGGTGTGCTGATAGGCCCCTCGGGCTGTGGCAAGACCACGCTGCTGCGCGCCGTGGCGGGGCTGGAGGCGGTTAGCGGGGGCGAGATCCAGCTGGCCGGCCACACGGTCAGCAGCCCACAGACCCATGTGCCAGCAGAAAAACGCCGCATCGGCATGGTGTTCCAGGACTACGCGCTGTTCCCCCACCTGGACGTAGACCGCAACGTGGCCTTTGGCATCCACGACTGGCCCGCAGCCGAACGCAAGGCCCGCGTGGCCGAGGTGCTGGAATGGGTGGGCCTGAGTGATGCCCACAAGCGCTATCCACATGAACTCTCCGGTGGCCAGCAACAGCGCGTAGCCCTGGCCCGCGCACTGGCGCCGCGGCCGCAACTGCTGTTGCTGGACGAACCTTTTTCCAACCTGGATGTGGACCTGCGCGAACGCCTGGCCCACGAAGTACGCGGCATCCTGAAGGCCGCCGGTGCCACGGCCCTGTTTGTCACCCACGACCAGCTGGAGGCCTTTGCCATTGGCGACATGATTGGTGTGATGCACGAGGGCGCGCTGCACCAGTGGGAAGACGCCTATTCGCTGTACCACCGCCCAGCCACCCGTTTTGTGGCGGAGTTTATTGGCCATGGTGTGTTTGCGCCCGCCAAACTGGTGGATGTGGATGGCGAGGTGGCCGTGCAGACCGCACTGGGCGATCTGACCGATGTGGCCGAATGCCCCCTGCCATCCGCCTACCCGCAGGGCGAATGTGATGTGCTGCTGCGCGCCGATGACATCGTGCACGACGACGATGCGCCGGTTAAGGCCGAGATCGTGCGCAAGGCGTTTCGCGGCTCCGAATTTTTATACACGCTGCGCCTGGCCAGTGGCCAGACCGTGCAGGCCCATGTGCCCAGCCACCACGACCACCGCCTGGGTGAATGGATTGGCATCCGCACCCAGGTGGACCACGTGGTGACGTTTAAGCGCGAGGCTTAGCGCGGAGCAACTGGAACGCTAGCCCACTCCGGGTGCTTGCGTACCAGCGCTTCACGGGCCTCGGTGAGTCCGCTGCAGATGCGCAGGCTGGCAGTTTGAACAGCAGTAGCGTCATTACCTGGAGCAATCGGCTTGACACTGTCACACACACTGATGCGGGCCATATAGTGTTGAACGTCTGGCGGCTCTGTGCTGGGGCGCGCAGCGTGGGCCTGGGAAAACCGCTCGGTGAAACTCACGTGCCCATCGAAGCAGTCTTGTAGGCCAGCACCCTGCACCCACTTGGATGGCGTGCCATCGTCATACAGGCACAGTGTGGCGGCCACTTGACGGGTGTCGAAGTTGCGGGCTGCATCCAGATTCGTGGTGAACAAAATAGCCGCATCGTCGCTGTCGACCGTGAGGCGTGGGTGCCGAGGCGCAGCCCAAGCCTCTGCCCGGGCCTGAAAATCGGCTGCTTGTACGTTCAGCCGGGTGAACACCATGGTGATCTCGTCACTGCGGGTGGGGCCAGGTCGTGCAGCGACATACCGGAAGTCTTCACCAGCCTTGGAATATTTCAGAGCCAAGCCCAAAGGCACTGCCGCAGGAACCAGCAGGAGCAACAGGGTACTCAACTCCAGACGCAGCCAGGGCCCCTGAGAAGCCGCGGCGGTGAGAAGCAAAGCTACCAATGCATCGCACAACACAAACAGGCCCACGGGATTTTCTTGCCACAAACTACCCACGCGGCTGGATTGTGTTTGCACGGCCAGTAGCAGTTCGTCCAGCCGCAACAGCAGCAGCACACCCGCCAACGCGGCGCCCAGCAACAAGGCACGCCACTTGCTCAGGCTGCTGGCACTTGCCGAAGGTAGTTGCCAAGCAATCCAACCGCACACGATGAAGGACGGAACGTGTAATACACCGCCTGCCACCGGTAAGGGAATGAGGTAATCGACCAGGGCACTGCCGCTGCCCCACACACCACTCCAGCCCATGGCACCGGCCAGCAGTGCCGGTAGCGGCCAGGCGATCAAAAGCCAAAGGATGAGTCGCAGTTTGGACATGGCAGTGTTGGATGTAGTGACTAGATCGACATAATAGAAGCATCGCATGTCCCCATGGCGCCCAATACGCGCAAACCAGGAGAAACGCATGACCATCATCGTCGCCTACGCACCCCGCCCCGAAGGCCAAGCCGCACTGGACAAAGGAATAGAGATCGCCAAGCGCCGCAATGAACACCTGCTTGTGGTGAATGCCACACCGGGCAGCGGCGACGATGCCGCCATGGCCAGTGTTGAGGATGTCGAACGGATCGAGCGTCTGCTGGCCGAACCGGGCCTGACCGCCGAGTTCAAACAGTTTGGACGTGGCAAAAGTGCCGTGGAAGAAATTGAAAACCTGGTGGCAACCTTGCCGGTTTCCTTGTTGGTGATCGGCCTGCGCCACCGCTCACCGATTGGCAAACTCATCATGGGCAGTGTGGCGCAAGAGCTGCTGCTGTCCATTCCCTGCCCTATCCTCGCGGTGAAGGCACCGCAGTAGTCGGCGCGTTAACGGCCTACGCGCGCAGCCCCGCAATGGTCTCGCGCAGGTCTGCGGCCCAGGCCCGGCGGTCACGGCCTTGTGCCCGCTCTGGTGTGCCAAATTGCACCACCGCCTGCACGTTGTCAGCCCGCAAGGTGCGCCACAACGATTGCCACAAGGTGTCATCCCCCACATAACAGGGCGCGAAACTGATCTGCCCGGTGGCCGCATTGGCAAACTGCAGTGCCACGGGCTGCACCGGTGCATCGGCCGAGATGGCGGCCTGCAACAGGTTGGCGTGGAAGGGCAGCAGTGTGGAGCCATCACCCGTCGTGCCCTCGGGGAAGATGGCCAACACATCACCATCGCGCAGGCACTGGGCCATCTGGTGCACCACGCGCATGGCGTCGCGGCGCGATTCGCGGGTGATGTACAGCGTGTCAGCCGCACCGGCCAATGTAGAGACGATGGGCCAGCGTGCGATTTCGTCCTTGGACACAAAACGGCAGTGGCGCGTGGCGTGCATGACCACGATGTCGACCCAGGAGATATGGTTGGCAACCAGCAACACGGGGCCATGCACCGGCGGGCTGCCCTTTACTACCAATTTGATAGCTAAACACTCCAGCATGGCGAGGGCCCAGACCTGAACCCGCGCATGCTTCTGCAGCACCGTCATGCGGGGCAAGACCGTGTAGATGGTCCACACACCGCCCAGGATGTGTAACACCACCCGCAGCAGGCGCCACGCGGCGCGTAAACGGTTCATTTAAGTCGCTTGGTACGCCAGGTGGCCGCCAACAAAGGTGGCGCGCACACGGCCAGGCAGTTCGTAACCGCCAAACGGCGTGTGCTGGCCCTGGCTGCGCAATGCGGAGCCTTCCACCGTCCACGCGGCTTTGGGATCAAACACACAGATGTCGGCCGCGCCACCGACCACCAGACGGCCCGCACTGGAAGCGAATGCGCCAAAGGCCGAGCCCACCACACTGGCCGGGCGACTGGTGACCACACCTAACGCCTGTTCCAGTGCAATGCCGCTGTCTTGCGCCCATTTCAGCGTCAGGCTCAGCAGCAGCTCCAGGCCGGTGGCGCCGGGTTCGGCTTCGGCAAAGGGCAGCGCCTTGGCGTCCTCGTCCACCGGTGTGTGGTCGGACACCAGCGCGTCTATCGTGCCGTCGGCCAGACCGGCGCGCAGCGCATCGCGGTCGCGCTGCTGGCGCAGTGGTGGGTTCAGGCGCATGCGGCTGTCGAAGTAGCCCATGTCCATATCGGTCAGGTGCAGCGAGTTGATGCTGACATCGCAGGTGATGGGAAGGCCCTCGGCCTTGGCCTGGCGCACCAGGGCGACGCCAGCCGCGCTGCTGATGCGGCACAAATGAACACGTGCCTGGGTGGAGCGCACCAGTTCAAAAATGGTGTGCAATGCAATGGTCTCCGCCGCCACCGGCACTCCCGACAGACCCATGCGGGTGGCCAAGGGTCCGCTGGCCGCCACGCCCTTGCCCAGGTACAGCTCTTGCGGGCGCAGCCACACGGTGTAGCCAAAGGTGCTGGCGTATTGCAGCGCACGCAGCACGGCCTGGGTATTCGCCAACGGCACTTCGGCCTGGCTGAAGCCAATACAACCAGCTTGTGTGAGGTGCAGCATCTCGGTCAGCACTTCGCCTTCCAAGTTGCGGGTCAGCGCGCCCAGCGGGAACAGGCGGGCCTGCTTCAGCAGCTCGGCGCGGTGGCGCAACATCTCCACCAGCCCCGCTTCGTCCAGCACCGGCTCGGTGTCGGGTGGGCAGACCACGCTGGTCACACCGCCGGCGACCGCGGCGCCCATCTCTGACGCCAGCATGCCCGCATGTTCCTGCCCCGGCTCGCGCAGGCGCACGGCCAGATCGACCAGGCCGGGCATGACGATGCAGCCGGCAGCGTCGATGGTAGTATCAGGTGTGAAATCGCTTGCTACGTTATTAATAGCAACAATATCAGTACCGACGAGGGCTACATCGGCATTTTGCTTAAGGCCACTGGCTGGATCGACGACCAGGCCACCTTGGATCAGTGTTTTTTTCATGCTCATTTTGCGCCCCGCGAATCGGCTTCGTTGCCTGCTACGATGCTCATCACCGCCATGCGCACTGCGATGCCGAAGGTCACCTGCGGCAGGATCACGCTTTGCTTGCCATCCACCACGGCGGAGTCAATCTCCACCCCGCGGTTGATGGGGCCGGGGTGCATAACGATGGCATCCGGCTTGGCCAGTTGCAGCTTCTCGGGCGTGAGGCCAAAACTCTTGAAGAATTCGTGCATGGAGGGCAACAGCGCGCCGCTCATGCGTTCGTTTTGCAGGCGCAGCATGATGATGACGTCGCAGTCCTTGATGCCCTCTTCCAGCGTGTGGCAGACGCGCACGCCCATATACGACAGGTCGGACGGGATCAGCGTCTTGGGGCCGACGACACGCACCTCGGCGCAGCCGAGCGTGGTCAGCGCGTGGATGTCGGAGCGGGCCACGCGCGAGTGCAGCACGTCACCCACGATAGCCACGGTGAGGTTGGAGAAGTCTTTCTTGAAGTGCCGGATCGTGAACATGTCCAGCAGGCCCTGTGTGGGGTGGGCATGGCGGCCGTCACCGGCGTTGATGACGTGCACATGGGGCGCCACGTGTTGGGCGATCAGGTAGGGCGCGCCGGATTCGCTGTGGCGCACGACAAACATGTCGGCGGCCATGGCGCTGAGGTTGGCGATGGTGTCCAGCAGCGATTCACCCTTGGAGGCGGATGAGCGTGCGATGTCGAGATTGATGACGTCCGCCGACAAACGCTTGGCGGCGATCTCGAACGTGGTGCGGGTGCGCGTGCTGTTTTCGAAGAACAGGTTGAACACGCTCTTGCCGCGCAACAACGGGACCTTTTTCACCTCGCGGTCGTTGACCGAAACGAAGTTGGCTGCGGTGTCCAGGATATGGGTCAGCGTGGCCTTGGGCAGACCCTCCACCGACAGCAGGTGGACGAGTTCGCCGTGTTTGTTGAGTTGGGGGTTGCGTTTGTAGAGCATGGTCATCGTGCCTTTACATCGAAGCTAAACACGCCGGCTTCACTTCTTGCCAATGCCAAGGATTGATCGGCGGCTAGCGTTACGCGGGCTGCGGCAAAGTCAGCCTGCACCGGCAGTTCGCGCCCTCCCCGGTCCACCAGCACCGCCAGCTTGACACTCGCCGGGCGACCGTAGTCGAACAGCTCGTTGATGACGGCGCGTATCGTGCGGCCGGTGTACAACACGTCGTCCAGGATCAGTATGTCGGCGCCGTTCACGTCAAACGGCAGCACCGTCTGGCCGCCGCTGGAGAGGCCGCGTTGTGCAAAATCATCGCGGTGCATGGCGGATGAAATCTTGCCCGCGTCGCCTGGCAGTTTCATGTCTTGCTGCAAGCGTTCGGCCAGCCAGGCGCCACCAGAAGTGATACCCACAAGGCGCGTATTCACGCCAGAAATCAACTGCACGCCGCGCAGCAATTCCTTGTACAACGCCTCCGCATCCAATGCCAAAATACTCACGGCAAACTCCTCAAAAACTGTTCCAAAATAATGCAGGCCGACGCGGCATCGGCGTCTTTTGCGCCTGAGCTGATCGCCTCGGTTGTGCTGTAACGTTCGTCCACCTCAAACACCGGCAACTTGAAGCGGCCATGCAACTGGCGGCCAAATTTTTGTGCCCGCGCGGTGTTCTCATGGGCCGCCCCATCGGGGTGGTAGGGCACACCAATCACCAGCGCATCGGGCTGCCATTCCTTCACGTGTTTTTCAATCAGCGCAAAACGTGCATCACCTTCGGCCTTGACAGTGCCGACCGACGTGGCGGTGCGCATCATGCGGTTGCCGACGGCGACGCCGGTGCGCTTCATACCAAAGTCGATGGCTAAAAAGCTGTTCAGATTCGGCGCCACAACCGCGGGGGCAGCCGGTGCGCCGCTCATGCGTGGCCCACCTGCGAGGAAATCATCCAGGCCTGCAGGCCCAGCAAAGACAGGGCCTTGTCGTAACGCTGCTCAACCGGCGTGTCAAAAATCACGGATTGGTCGGCGTCCACCGTCAACCAGCTGTTCTCACCCAGCTCGCTTTCCAGCTGGCCTTCGCCCCAGGCCGAATAACCCAGTGAGACCAACACCCTGCGTGGCCCTGAACCACTGGAGATGGCTTCGAGCACGTCTTTGGAGGTTGTCATCTCCAGCCCACCGGGAATGCTCATGGTGGACGCATACAAAGACTGCTCGGGCTTTTCACTTTCCGAGAATATGGGTTCGTGCAGCACAAAGCCGCGCTCCGTCTGCACCGGGCCGCCCTGCAAGACGGGTGCATCGGTCAGGTCCAGGCGCTTGAGCGGCAAATCGATCTTGCCAAACAAGGCTTCCATCTTCAGCTCGGCCGGCTTGTTGATAACCAGCCCGAGAGCACCCCGTGGGGTGTGCTCACACACATAGACCACGCTCTTGGAAAATATCGCATCCTCCAGTCCGGGCATTGCGATCAGAAAGTGATTGGTGAGGTTGATGGGTGCAGAATCGCCGGACATGAATTGATTTTAGCGGCTCCCATGCACAAAGAATTTGACACCGGTTTGGTTTGGTTTCGCCGCGACTTGCGTGTGCAAGACAATGCAGCCCTCTGCGACGCACTGCAACACTGCAAGCAGGTGCATTGCATTTTTGTGCTGGACCGCAGCATTCTGGATGGCTTACCGCGCGCCGACCGGCGGGTGGAGTTTATTCGCGAGACGCTGGTGGAACTGGATGCCAGCCTGCGCACCCTGGCTGGCAAGCCCCAGGCCGGCTTGATTGTTTTGCACGCAGTGGCCAGTGAAGCCATACCTGCAATGGCTGCAGGCCTGGGCGCAAATGCGGTTTTTGCGGCGCACGACTACGAACCACAGGCCATAACGCGTGACCACGTGGTGGAAACTGCCCTGCGCGCTCAAGGCATTGCGTGGATGACGGTGAAGGACCATGTCATTTTTGAACGCCGCGAGGTGCTGACACAAACCGGCAACCCCTATGGTGTGTTCACCCCTTACAAACGGGCCTGGCTGGCACGCCTGGGTGATGTCCCCCCCGTACAGCATGACTGCCAGCCTTTTGCGCAGGCTTTGGCTGAACGTCCTGCTGCCTATCGGCACGAAGTGCCCAGCCTGGAGAGCCTGGGCTTTGAGACAACCAACCTCAAGGCGCTGGGTATAAAACCGGGTGAACAGGCTGCGGGCAAACTGGTGGAGGACTTTTGGGATCGCATGGACCGTTACGGTGAAACACGCGATTTCCCTGCGGTCAAAGGGCCAAGTTACCTGAGCGTGCACCTGCGTTTTGGCACTGTGTCGGTCCGCCAGCTGGTGGGGCTGGCCCTGCAGCGCCAACTGGACGGCAGCGCAGGCGCTGCGGTGTGGCTGGGGGAACTGATCTGGAGGGACTTTTATTTCCAGGTGTTGGCCAATTTTCCGCATGTGGTCCACAACGCCTTCAAGCCCGAATACGACGCCATCCAATGGGAGCAGGGCGCGCACGCCCAGGCCTTGTACAGAGCCTGGTGCGAGGGTGCTACCGGTTACCCCTTGGTGGACGCGGCGATGGCCCAACTGAACCAGACGGGGTATATGCACAACCGCCTGCGCATGGTGACGGGCAGTTTTTTGGTCAAACATCTGGGGCTGGACTGGCGCTGGGGTGAACGCTACTTTGCGGAAAAACTGAACGACTTCGACCTGTCTGCCAACAACGGCGGCTGGCAATGGGTCAGCTCCAGCGGCTGCGATGCCCAGCCTTACTTCCGCATCTTCAACCCCATCAACCAGAGCGAGAAGTTTGACACGCTGGGCAAGTTCGTCAAACGGTATGTACCGCAACTCGCCAATTTGAACGCCAAGCAGATCCACGCACCCTGGAAGCTAGGGGCCCTGGAACTGGCAGCAGCGGGTGTCGAGCTGGGCAAGAACTACCCACAACCGGTTGTGGACCATGCCGAAGCGCGCGCGTTAACACTGCAACGCTACGCGGTCGTCAAAAAATAACTAAATAGCCGCCGCGGCTCACCGGGGCGGCTTTGGGGCCAGCCGTTTTAAGCAACTACAGCGGTTGCGCAGTAGCTGCGCACCAAACCAAGCAACTCGTCTTCCGAATAGGGCTTGCCCAGGTAGTGGTCCACACCCAGTTCTTTGGCATGTTCACGGTGTTTGCCAGCGATACGGGACGTGATCATGATGATGGGCAGATCACGCAGCTTGGCATCACCGCGGATATTGCGGGCCAAATCGAAGCCATCCATACGCGGCATTTCAATGTCGGACAACACCACCGTTGGTTTTTCTTCCTGGAGTTTTTCCAGAGCGTCCAAACCATCGGAAGCCAGCGCGACACGGTAACCTTCGCGCTTGAGCAGGCGCTGGGTCACACGGCGCACGGTGATGGAATCGTCGACCACCAGGATCAGCGGCACCTGGTTGACAGCGCCCACCAGTGTCTGTGTGGGTGCGGCAACCTGGCTACCGCTGTCCGCAGCCGCTTGTGCCACCTCCGCCGACTTGTGCAATGCACGGGCTTGGTCACCATACACCGCTGCCAAAGCAACAGGGTTGTAGATCAGCGCCACGGCACCCGATGCCAGCACCGACACGCCCGCCAAACCGGGCAATTGCGCCAGCTGCGGGCCCAAGTTCTTGACCACAACCTCTCGGTTGCCCAAGATTTCATCCACGTGCAGGGCCAGGCGTTGACCCGCGCTGCGGAAGACGGCAACAGAACGTGTCTTGGTCTGTGGCTCGGTACTCTGCGCAGACACCTGCAACAAGGCGCCCGCCCAGAAGAAGGGCAGCATCTGGCCCGCCATATCGAAACCGTCACGCTGGTAGGCCTGCTCCAGTACGGCAGCCGGCGTGCGCAACACGGTTTCAACCAGGCCAGACGGAACACCAATCGTGAACTCACCCACGCGCAACATCACAACCTGGGTCACCGCCGTGGTCAACGGCAGAATGACCTTGAAGGTGGTTCCGCGACCGTATTCGGTGGCGGTTTCGATGCGGCCACCCAAGGCGTTCACCTCAGAGCGCACCACGTCCATGCCAATACCGCGGCCTGACAACTCGGTGACCTGGTCAGCGGTAGAGAATCCGGGTGTAAAAATCAGATTGGCAGCGTCGCTATCGCTCAATGTCTCATCTGCAGACAACACACCGTTGGCAATGGCTTTGGCGCGGATTTTGTCCAGGTGCAAACCGCCACCATCGTCACTGAAAGACACCGACACGTCGTTACTTTCCTGGTTGACGTGAATGGTGATGGTGCCTACAGGGGCCTTGCCTGCCGCCACCCGGTCTGCCGCGCTTTCGACACCGTGCGCCACCGAATTGCGCAACATGTGTTCAAACGCGGGGCCCATGCGGTCCAACACACCACGGTCCATTTCAATGGAGCCGCCGGTAATGTCCAGCTTGACCTGTTTGCCAGAATCCTTGGCGGCCTGGCGAACCACACCATATAGGCGGTCCGAAATGCTTTCGAACTCGACCATGCGTGTGCGCAGCAGATCCCGTTGCAACTCTCGGGCTTGGCGGCCCTGGGCGATCAAATCGTCTTCAGCACCTTCAATGGAGCGCTGCAAATTGCGCTGCACCGTGGCCACGTCGTGCACGGACTCTGCCATCATGCGGGTCAGTTCCTGCACGCGGGTAAATCGGTCGAACTCCAGCGGATCGAAGGCCTGCGCAGAATCCTTGGTTTGCGCCAAACGCGACTGCATCTGGGATTCGGATTGCAGCTCCACGTCGCGCAACTGGCTGCGCAAACGCTCCAGATTGCCTGTCAAGTCGGTCAGAGATGCGCGCAGCTGGGTCAGCCGCGCCTCCATACGGGCGCGGGAAATCATCACCTCGCCTGCCTGGTTGACCAAACGGTCCAGCAGTTGTGAACGCACGCGCACCGAATGGTGGGCAGTTTGCCGTACGGGTGTTACAGCGGCCAGCCCGCGTGGCGCAACACGCACGGGTGCGGCTGTCACGGCGGGAGTTACACCGGCTGTGGCTGTCGTTGCCGCGGGCAATACTTCTACCGGGGCTACCTCTACCGCGACAGGCGCTCCACCCAAGGCATTAAACGTCGCCTGCAAACCGTCAAAGCGCGTTAACAGCGGTTCAAGCTGAACCTGCTGAATCTGCTCGGTACCGATTTGTTCGATGCTCGATTCCATGCGGTGCGACATTTCGCCCAAACGCATAGCGCCAGCCAAGCGGGCACTGCCTTTGAGCGTGTGCAACACACGCAACACCTCGTTGCGGGCCTTCAGATTGTCTGGCGAGCCCACCCATGCCCGTAACGCCGTTCCCAATTGCGGCATCAGCTCAATAGCCTCCTCCTCGAAGATCGGGAACAGGTCATCGTCCAGGCTGTCACGCGCATCGATGTCATCGTCGTCTTCGGCCTGCGCAATATTGAGCGGCGCAGCAACAACCGACAAGGGCGCAGGTGCAGGCACGTTGGTGGGCTCAAACACGGCAGGTGCTGGCACAACGGCTTCTGCGGCAGGGGTATCCACCACCGCGTGCAACTCTTGCTCTTCGACCTCGGGGAGAGCCAACTCGTCATCCAAAGCATCCGCGACGGAATCGATGGTTGCGGCAGGAAACTCTGTCTCGATAATGGTTTGCAGTGCGGCCAACACATCCGCATCCGATTCCTTGAGGAATCCGGCGGCGAACTGGTGCAGCAAGCGCCGAATGTCTTCGGCCGCATTGGAGAAGACTTCTGCCTGCTCGGCCGTACCCTGGCGGTGCAGTTGCACGTGTTGCAACGCTTGCTCCAACGCACGAGCCATGTCCGACAAAGCGGTAAACCCGACCGTAGCCGAACTGCCCAACAATGAATGGGCCAGCGAAACCAGCGAGTCCGGCAAGGGTTTCTGCAGCTCCATAGCCCATTCGCTGAGCTCGACCTGCAAGCGCCGCGACCATTCGTCTGCTTCGTTCAGGTAGACGTTGTACAGCGGAATGCTCAGCCGCAGATGGCCAATGACCTTGACCTGTTCGTCGATTTCTTCGACCACCACAGGGGCTTCGGGTACCAGTAAAACTTCCGGCACGGCAAGTTCCAACTCGTCAACAGGCGCTTCCAGCACGGGTGCTGTGGGTTCCGGTTCAACGACAGGTTCAGGTTCGGGCTCAACAAGCAGAGGTTCAACCACTGCCAGGTCTTCCAGCAATTCTGGCAGAGGCTCTGGTTGTGGCTCTGCAAGCGCTTCCGGCTCTACCAGCTCTGCATCCAGCAGTGCATAACCATCCTGGGGTGCACTGGCCTCTGCTGCAGTGACTTCCTCGGTAGCCGGCTCAAACGCGGCGACAACGGGTTCTTCCACCGCAGCGGGCAAGGCAGGCTCTTCGCGCACAGGTTCGGGTTTGGCCGCTCCGGAGAGATCTCCGAAGTCGAAATCACCGAAGTCGACCTCGGTGACCTCGGTTGCGCCCTGAATGCCTTCTCGGACTCCAGGCTTGCTGTCATGCGGGAAGGCCTGCGTGTTTTCAAAACCAAACGTTTGGGTCGAAGCGAAATCGGGACGGGCTTCTTCTTCGGCAGGTGTAACTTCGGGTTCTGACTGCGCGAGCGCCACATCGACCGCGGGCGCTTCTGAAGTCTCTACCAATTCTGCCGCTTCTAATACTTCGGGCACAGACACCACGGGCTGCGGCGCTGCCGCTGCGGGTGTTACCAGCGGAATCCAGATGCCATTCAAACGCAACGAGTCAGAGGACTTGCGGAAGTCCTGCGCGTTCCACTGCCCAGCGGTGTGGTTGGCAATATCGTCAACCCACCGGCCAAAGGCCTGCATGGCTGTGCTGGCCGCGGTAATCAGATCCTCGCTGGCGGGACGTTGTTCGGCCAACCAGTTGTTGAACAACTGCTCAAAAGACCATGCAGCTTCGCCAAACTCATTGAGCCCCACCATGCGGGAGCTTCCCTTGAGTGTGTGGAACGCACGGCGCAGCGTAGTCTGGTCGGCCAGATTGGAAGGATCTTCGACCAGCGCACTGACGGCCGCCAAGCCGTTCTGCACCACTTCGCGCGCCTCTTCCAGGAAGATATCGATCAACTCAGCTTCGTCTTCCGACAACTCCTCAACCACTGGCGCGACCGGTGCCGCAGCAGCGGGCACGACGGGAGCAACCGGGGCAGACAAAGCCTGCGTGGTGTCGAATGCGGGTTCAACTGCAGCTTGTACAGGAGCTGCCTCGGGCGCCTGAACGACTTCCGGCTCGGCCACGGCCTCGTCTGGCGCACGCTCACGGCCCATCAAAGGTTTAAATTCACCCAAGTCTTCGTCGTAGACAAACAGCTTCTTGGCCAGCGCACGCTGGTAGCTCAGCATGTCAATCAGGAAGCCCATGGCCCCCAGGCTATTCCCCAACTTCTCGAAAATGCCACGCCGTGCGGTTGCTTCGTCGATGTCATCGACCAGGAACTGCTCAACGCTGGCGCGCATGCGCAACGCCGCCAAGGACGGCTGATCCAGACCCAGTACCGAGAACACACCGCGCATTTGCGCCAGCTGGCTGGGAACCTCGCGCAGCGGTGCCTTGTCTTGCGGGTTACGGAAAAACTGGTCCAGCGATTTTTCGACTTCGGCCAAGGTGGTGCGCAGCTCATCCACCACACTACCCATGGTTTGGCGATCGCTAACCCGGCGGTACAGCTCTTCCATCCACGATTCCAGCGGCTCGGGTTGTCCGCCTGTGCTGACGTGCTCCAAGCGAACGGCCAAGCGGGCGCTGCGCTCCGCCATATTAGCTTCTGTCGGGTCCAGATCGTCGTAGGCAGCCTCAAGGTACAAGATGGCGGTTGCAACCTCCATCGCAACGGGCGCAACAGGCGCCGCACCGGAGCGGACCGTACTGTCAATCGCGCGGGTCAGTGCACGGCCTAATTCACCACTCTCGGGATGCAGCTTGATAACCGATTCAGATACCGCGCCAAACTGCTCAGTGACCACTTTCAAACGATTGGTGTCACCACCGGCCAGTGCAGACCATGTCTCTGCGGCAGCCGCAATACGCTTACGCGCCAGAACCATCAGCGCCGGGTCAAAACGCCCAAACTGCTCGGTTTCGTACTGGACCGGTTTGCTACGCTCCAGACCATAAGCCGCACGCACCGCCTTCAGTGCCGGGGCACTTTGGTCCGCGCCCGGCACCGACAAAGAACAGAAAAACACCAGGTCATGGGCCAGACGATCCGAGATCGCCATATCTCCCTTGGCCAGCGAGGTGTACTGGCGCAACACGCGCGAAGCGGCACGTTTGGTGTACACGTCGTCAGGGCAAAGCCCCAAGGCCACGCCTTCAAAAAACGCAGCACAAATGGCCCAAAACGTACGGGGCTCAATCTGTGCCTGTCCCACCGCCAAACCGGCACACAGATCACCCATGCGGCGCGCAGCCTTGCGGTCACCGGTGCGCATCACGCGCAACACAGCCTGGTCCATCTGTCCGCGCAAACTGGTCGTGAACGACTGCGCCTCAATGCCCGGCTGCAGCGGAACATTCAACCAGCGCCATTCAATGGGCCACAGATCGGCAGGATGTCCGCTTTCGCCACCCGCCAGCTCCAAGACGGCCCGGTATTGGGGAAACAGTGCAACGGACGACGCGGTCTTGCCCTTGAGCACACCTTCCAGGTACTCGGTCAGCGCAAAACTGGCCCGCTCTACCCGGTTGGCAGCGTCTTCACTGCACAACTCAGGGCGCTGCACAAATTTCTGGGCCAGGCCCTCCATGGCGCGCAGCATCTTGGCGGGCGCACTCAAGCCCACCATCTCCAAGGCACCTACAGCCTGGTGCAGTTGCTGGCGCGCAATGCGCAGGTGGCTAGCGTCAAGTTCGGAAAGATTGGACCCTCTGGCCAATTCTGCATCGCGAACAAAACGCCGCAGCGCCTTGGTCGCACCGTCCAGGGACTTGCGGAGCTCGTCCAGCACCCAGGCCAAAGGGCCCAAGTCACTGACTGCCAGTTCATTGTCGCCGGGAGCGGCAGAATTCGATGACATGGGTTCGGGCTCTCCTGGGATCTCTAATCTATTGGCGCGGCGCGGGAGTGGTTATCAGCTGATCTTGAATCGTGACACCGACTGGCGCAGTTCTTCCGCCATGCGGGAGAGTTCACGCACCTGGGTGGCTGTCACGCGGGTACCTTCACCCGTTTGTTCGGTCACCGCAAAAATGTGCTGGATGTTTTCAGCCACGACGTTGGCCAGGCCGGCTTCGCGGGACGCAGAGTTCGAAATCTGCTCAATCAGATCCGCCACCTGGCGTGACACACGGTCAATCTCGGTCAGCGCGGTACCCGCGTTATCGGACAGTTTGGCCCCTTCCACCACACCCTGCGTGGAGCGTTCCATAGCGCCGATGGCATCCTGTGTATCGGTCTGAATCGCTTTCACCAGTGCAGAAATCTGGCGCGTCGCATCGGCGGAACGTTCCGCCAGTCGCTGCACTTCTTCCGCAACCACCGAGAAGCCGCGACCGGCTTCACCAGCGGACGCTGCTTGAATAGCAGCGTTCAACGCCAAAACGTTGGTCTGTTCGGTAATGTCCGAGATCAGCTCGGTGATTTCACCAATCTCCTGCGACGATTCGCCGAGGCGCTTGATGCGCTTGGAGGTTTCCTGGATCTGGTCACGGATAGAGTTCATACCGCCGATCGCATCCTGCACGGCCTTGAGGCCCGACTCTGCAGCCAACAGCGATTGGCGCGCGACAGTTGCCGATTCTTGCGCTTGGGTAGACACCTCGTTAATACGACCCGCCATATCCACAACAGAACGACCCGTTTCACGAATTTCGTGCAGCTGTTCGTTGGAGGCCGCCAGCAGTTCGGTGGACGTGGCGTCCACGTCTGAGGTGGTTTGTGCAACCCGTGCCGCCGTGTTCTGCACGTTAGACACCAGGGAACGCAACTCTTCCACCGTGTAGTTCACCGAGTCGGCAATCGCGCCGGTAATGTCTTCGGTCACCGTGGCTTCCTGGGTCAAGTCGCCCTCCGCCACTGTCTGCAATTCGTTCATCAAACGCAAAATGGCGGCCTGGTTGGCGTCATTGACGCGTTTGGCTTCGTGCTCCTGGCGCTCGGCTTCCAGACGCTGGTCTTCCGCGACCACCTGGCGGCGGCGGCTGTCTTGCAACTGCACATAGGACAAACCACCCGCACACACCAAGGCAAAAACAGCTGCCAAGATTAACACCGCCAGAGCGACTCCGCCAATACCCGTCTGGGTCGACAGCGTGGCCTGCACCTCTTCCAGGTTGCGGCGCAACGGTTCACTGTCCGCAATAATGGCGTCTTGCGCTTCACGGGCTGATACCAGACCCTGCAAGTTACCCAGAATCGCGCTGGCCTGAACCCGCGTCTCTTCGTACGTCTTGATCAGAAGCTCAAGCTGCTCACGAGTGTTGGCGTCCTTGGATGCGACCAGGCGCAACTCCTGGCTGCCGGACAACAGGCCCTGGGAAATTTCCTTGAACGTGTTCAAATCTTTACCCAGCAAGAAAACGGCTTCCGGGCTCACGCCTTCTGCGGTCAAGAACTCATTGGAAGACTTACCAATCCGCTGGGTCAACATCACCATCTGACCAACGGCGGAGATCTCAACCGATGACGCATTTTGTTGCAGCTTCATCGCCAGGATGGCTTCGGCAATTTCCAGCAAATCGGAAGACTGGCGGTTAATCAGGCGCAGCGCAGAACCAATCTGGGTCAGGATTTTTTGCTGCCCCATAACCGCCTTGGCACTCTTCTCGGCGCGGTCCACCAAGGGCATGATCTTTTCCAGATCACGCGCGTAGGCGTCACCCAAAGGCTTCAACTGCAACTCAGCGTCGCCGTCTTGCAAACCCCGTGTGGTCTTGGACAGAACACCTGCGCTGTCAGACACGTCAGGGAAGGCCTGGGCACTACCCACCACCGCCTGCGACACCGACTTGGCGAGCCGCTGCGACTGCATCAGCGCCTGACCGGTCGCACCCAACTGCTTGGCAACCTTGTCCGACTGGTTCAGCGCATAAAAGGTCACACCACCCAAGACCAACAGGGCAACACCCAACATGGTGAAGAGGGTCCGCTGCTGCTGGACAACCGTTCGGCTACCGAGTCCGGGGATAGACACCAGATCCCCTGCATCCGCCTTTGGCGCAGCAACCTCTTCGACCGCCTCTTTCATGGGCGCCGCACCCAGCCTGAGCCCCATAGGAGCCTCGTCTTCCTGCACCGTTTCACCGCCCGCCGCGCTCGACACCAGGTCTTCCGGCATGGCAAGACTCAGGCGTGAATCCAACTCGGACTCCGATGGTTTTTTGGTGAAAATGTTTTTTAATTTATCGACGACGGACATGGTGAAGCCTTACGGAGGGGTCTAAGCGCTGATACTCAAAAATTGAGGGGTTTGGGACAAGATACGCAGATCGATTTCTTGCCATTGCTCGCCAGCGGAGTCAATGAATTGGTTTCCATAGTAGGCCGGCGCACCGGGGTCTGCCGGTGACGACGAGGCAAAGGCATCGCCCCCCCGAAGACCCAGGAGCCCGTCGACCTGCAAAGCACAATTAACCTCAAGTGCGAGATTCAGGGTCACCACGCTCAAGTCCTGCGAAGGAGGTTCGGCGCGAACAGTCCCCGTGTCGCTTGCGATGAAGGCCGCCAGATCCACCACGCCGTACAAGCCGCCGCGGATATTGATCACGCCGCGAAACCAGTCGCGGGCATAGGGCACCGGCTGCAAATTGGCCAGCGGGAATATTTCGCCCGACTGACCCAGGGGGAACAAGAGGTTCTTACCACCCACCCGCAGGGCAAGCCAAGCCACCGACATACCTTCGGTGCGCGCTGCCTGCAAACGGCTGGCAAGCCGTGACTGGAGTTCTCTAAGTGCTTCGCGATTTGCCATGGGACAGCGAAATCAACCCAGTGCTTTGATCTTGGCGAACAACTCGGCGGCATCCACCGGCTTGGTGATGTAGTCACGCGCGCCCTGGCGCATGCCCCATACCCGGTCGGTCTCCAAATTTTTGCTGGTGCAGATAAAAATCGGGATGTCGGTGTACTCGGGCGTACGGTTGATGGCCCGTGTCAGCTGGAAACCATTCTGGCCAGGCATCACCACATCCATCAGGATCAGGTCGGGCTTCTCTTCGGTCAGGCGCTTGAACGCCTCATCCGCGTTTTCTGCCGAGCGAACGGTGTAGCCGTTTTTTTGCAGCAGATCCGTCAGAAACATGATCTCGGTTTTTGAATCGTCAACGATTAGTACTTTATGTATTGCCATCAATTTGCTCCTTGCATAACGGTCCCAAATTGCCGCACCGCCTGCAACAACTGATCTTTAGTAAAAGGTTTGGTTAAATAATCCTGCGCTCCAACCATGCGCCCCCGGGCCTTGTCAAAAACTCCGTCCTTGGACGATAACATCACCACCGGAACACCCGAGTACTTCTGGTTGCGCTTGATGATGGCGCAGGTCTGGTAACCATCCAGGCGGGGCATCAGAATGTCGCAAAAAATGAGTTGCGGCTGGTAGTCATTCACCTTGGCCAGCGCGTCGAACCCGTCCTCCGCCAGCATCACATCGTGACCGCCCTGCTTGAGGAAAATTTCCGCACTGCGGCGAATGGTGTTGCTGTCATCAATAACCAGAACTCTGACAGTGGATGCTGCGTTACTCAAAAGGCGTTGCTCCTGGTTATGTTTTATGTGTGGATGTTCAGAGACATGGTACGTTCGTTCTCGCGTTGAACAATCTCAAATCTGAACCATTTCAAAATCTTCCTTGCGCGCACCACACTCCGGACAGGTCCAGTTCATGGGCACATCGGCCCAATGGGTACCGGGAGCGAGTCCATGATCGGGGGCGCCAGCCGCCTCGTCATAAATCCAGCCGCATATCAGGCACATCCACGTTTTAGTATCGCTCACAGCTTAAAGGGCCTTGGAATAGAATGCAAGGATTGTATAGAAGCAGCATTGGCAAAACGCCTGCCGCCCGCCCAAACCCCGCCATTCTGTCTGCTGACAAACCCTAAGACAGGACACCACATGACGGCACTCCCAGACCATAGCCCAGAGATCGAAACCGAAGACGACGGACCGGGCGCCTGTGTCATGGTTTTTAATGCCAACGACCCCAGTGGCGCTGGAGGCATCACCGCCGACATCACAGCCATTGCCTCGGTCGGCGCCCACGCCCTGCCCGTCATCACGGGCGCCTATGCCCGGGATACGGCAGAGGTATACGACCACTTTTGCATGGACGACGAGGCCGTTACCGAACAGGCCCGCGCCATCCTCGAAGACGTGCCGGTGCAGGTCATCAAGGTCGGATTTGTCGGCTCGCCCGAGAACCTGAGCGCCATTGCCGAGCTAGCGTCCGACTACTCCGACATCCCTCTGGTGGCCTATATGCCCGACCTGTCCTGGTGGCAGGAAGACCAGATCGACCTGTACCAGGACGCCTTCAACGAGCTGCTTTTGCCACTGACTACCGTGTTGGTTGGAAACCACAGCACCCTGTGCCGATGGCTGCTGCCGGACTGGAGTTCCGAGCGAAGCCCAACCGCCCGCGACATCGCACGCGCCGCCGACGCCTTTGGTGTGCCCTACACCCTGGTGACCGGCATTCCGTTGCCCGACCAGTTCATTGACAACGTGCTGAGCAGCCCCACCGCCGTGTTGTGCAGCAACAAGTTTGAACGTTTCGAAGCCGTATTTGCCGGTGCGGGTGACACTTTGTCGGCCGCGCTGGCGGCCCTGATTGCCAGCGAAACCGAACTGACCGAGGCGGCCACCGAAGCCCTGAGTTACCTGGACCGTTGCCTGGAAAGCGGTTTTAGGCCCGGCATGGGCAATGTGTTGCCCGACCGCCTGTTCTGGGCCCACCCGGAAACCGACGATCTGGAGCCCGAAGAATCCTCTTTTGAAATCTCGCCCAATGACACCCGACACTGACCGCAACCTGCAACTCTTCCAACGCGCCCAAAAAGTCATCCCCGGCGGCGTCAACTCCCCGGTGCGCGCCTTCAAGGCCGTGGGTGGTACACCCCGTTTTGTGTCCCGCGCCCAGGGTGCCCACTTCTGGGACGCCAATGGCCAGCGCTATATAGATTACATAGGTTCCTGGGGACCGATGATTTTGGGTCACGGCCACCCCGCCGTGGTCGAAGCCGTGCAAAAGGCGGCGCTGGACGGTTTTTCGTTTGGCGCCCCAACCGAGCGCGAGGTAGAACTGGCCGAAGAAATCCTGGGCCTGGTGCCCAGCATGGACATGGTGCGCCTGGTCAGCAGCGGCACCGAAGCCGGCATGAGCGCCATCCGCCTGGCCCGCGGCGCCACCGGTCGCAGCAAGATTTTGAAGTTTGAAGGTTGCTACCACGGCCACGCCGACGCACTCTTGGTCAAGGCCGGCTCGGGCCTGGCCACCTTTGGCAACCCCACCAGCGCCGGCGTGCCGGCCGAGGTGGTGCAGCACACGCTGGTGCTGGAGTACAACAACATCCCGCAACTGGAAGAAGCCTTTGCACTGCACGGGCCGGAGTTGGCCTGCCTGATGATCGAGCCGATTGCCGGCAACATGAATTTTGTGCGCGCCTCAGTGCCTTTCATGCAGCGCTGCCGCGAGCTGTGCACGCAGCACGGCGCGCTGTTTGTGTTCGACGAGGTGATGACCGGATTCCGCGTGGGACTGGGCAGCGCGCAAGGCGTTTATGCCAAGTCCATTCCCGGCTTTGCGCCAGACATCACGGTGCTGGGCAAGGTCATTGGCGGCGGGATGCCGCTAGCGGCCTTTGGTGGCAAACGCGCCGTCATGGAAATGCTGGCGCCGCTGGGCCCGGTCTACCAGGCCGGCACCCTGTCCGGCAACCCAGTAGCCACCGCCTGCGGCTTGGTCACGCTGCGCGAGATCCGCAAGCCCGGTTTCTACGAGGCGTTGGGCGCCAAGACGCAGAAGCTGATGACCGGACTGAAGGGCGCGGCCGACAAGGCGGGTGTGCCGTTCAGCGTGGACAGCGAGGGTGGCATGTTTGGTTTCTTCTTGTTCGACACGCTGCCGCAGAACTATGCCAAGGTGATGACCACGGACAACAAGCGGTTCAACACGCTGTTCCACGGCATGCTGGAGCGCGGTGTGTACTTTGCACCGGCCTTGTACGAAGCGGGTTTTGTCAGCGCGGCGCACACGGATGCGGATCTGGCGGAGACCATTGAGATGGCCGAAGTGGTCTTTAAGTTGCTATAACTTTTCTAGCTACTCAAGTCCATTCTTCGGTGGCTATCGGCACTTTCCGCTTAGAGGCTTTGCTGGAGTAGCCCTGTTTGCGGGGCGTATCGTGCACGGCGGGCGGCGATACCGGATCCAAACCTCACCCGGCCCCACACGGTCACCCGCAGAGTTTGGGCTAATGGCCCCTGCCGATTTGTGGGCGTTTGACACCATGAGGCAGGGGCCATTAGCCCGAACTCTGCAACCACAGACGTCGCCAAAGTGCTAAAGATGGATCGAACTTAGAGCCATCCCAACAGGCGCAACGCCCAACCAACCAGCAGCAAAACAATTCCAGCCCGCCAGGCACCAACCCCAATCCGCCAACGCTGTACGCGCCGCCCGGTCCAGGCTTCAACACCCAGTTGCAGCGAATGCGCCGCCGCCAGCGCCAGCAGCACCATCAGCCCAGGGTTGAGCTGCCAGGCCACGATGAAATTGCCATCCGCCAAGGCGGCACAAGCCCGTGTCCCACCGCACAGCGGACAGGGCAAGCCGGTGACATGCTGAAAACCGCACAGGGGCACATCACCCAGCGACAGCACCAGGGGTGCACCCAGCAGGGCCAGCGGCCAGCCCAGTGTCAGCGCGGAACGCCATTGGCGCTCCGGCGGGCTGAGCAGATCAGGACTGGTGTTGGCAGGATCAGGCAAGGGTAATGGCGACAGGCGGGTCGCCGCCGTCGGTCATTTGTTTGGCCATGTGGTAGCTGCCGATGAAAGCGATGGGCAGCGTGAGGATGATGCCGATACCGCACAGCAGGGCGCCCAGGGAACCGACGATGGCCAGAATCAGGCCGCAGAAAAACGCGCTCAGCAGGTTGGCCTTGACCGCGTCCCAGGCACGCGAGATGGCCTTGATGCCGTCCTTCTCGCCCACAGCCACCAGATAGGTTGCGACCGGCACCAGGGCCATGATCAGCAGGCCAGGAATAAAACACAACATGAAACCGATGCCCACAATGATGCTGGACAACAGCACCGCCAAGAGTCCTGGCACAAAGTCGTCAAAACCCTTGAACACATCCGCGATCTCGGCCTTGTGGCCCTCGTCTTCGCGTTTGATCATGCGCATATAACCCACCATCATCGGGCCGGTCAGCAGACCGGCCGTTGCACCGCCCACGATACCGATCAACAGCGAGGTCACGATGTGGGTGAGCGGGTCCTTCTTCAGACCGTTGATGCCAGCAGAAACGCACGTACCGATGTCGGGAGCAGCCATGTTTACACCTCTCTGTTGATGGAAAGCGGGTTGGAATGGGCCATGCTACCACCTTGAAATGGCGATAGAACAAAACCAGCCAACGTTCCGTCAAAGAATTCGCTACAAAAGGTATAGCTACCCAGGCATGGTACACGGGGGCTAGCACACTATTTGTGCATACACCCCTAGCTTGGACCGGCCACAGGGCCTGTTCACCGCAAGGCGGAGCCAGGCCGCACTATCTCAGTGCCGGAAGTGGCGCACGCCGCTGAACACCATGGACACACCACGCTCGTTGGCGGCGTCAATCACTTCCTGGTCACGCATGGAGCCTCCGGGCTGGATGATGCAGGTGGCGCCGTGGTCCACCACTACGTCCAAGCCATCGCGGAACGGGAAGAAGGCGTCGCTGGCGACGACCGTGCCGGCCAAGGACAGATTGGCGTGACCGGCTTTGATGGAGGCAATACGGGCCGAGTCCAGGCGGCTCATCTGGCCGGCGCCCACACCCATGGTCATGCCGCCCTTGCAGAAAACGATGGCGTTGGACTTGACGTATTTGGCCACCTTCCACGCGAACAGCAGGTCGTTCAGCTCTTCGGCCGTGGGTTGTTTGGTGGTGACGACCTTCAGGTCACTCAGGGCCAGCTCGTGGTTGTCCGCCGTTTGCAGCAGGATGCCGGAGCCTATGCGCTTCATGTCGATGGCGTTGCGGCCGTTGTCCCAATCAGCGGCACCACCCTTGGGCAAGTCGATTTGCAGGATACGCACATTGACCTTGGTCTTGAAGACTTCCAAGGCCGCGGGCGTGAAGCTGGGGGCCATCAGCACTTCGACAAACTGTTTGGCGATCTGCTGGGCTGCGGCTTCGTCCAGCACGCAGTTCAGCGCGATGATGCCGCCGAAGGCGGAGGTGGGGTCGGTCTGGAAGGCCTTGTTATAGGACTCCAGCGCATTGGCGCCTACAGCCACGCCGCAGGGGTTGGCGTGTTTGACGATGACGCAGGCCGGCGTGCCTATGAAGCTCTTCACACATTCCCAGGCCGCGTCAGCGTCGGCAATATTGTTGTAGCTCAGTTCCTTGCCCTGCAGCTGCTTGGCGGTGACCAGCGAGCCTGGCGCAGGGTGCAGGTCACGGTACAGCGCGGCCTGCTGGTGGCTGTTTTCGCCGTAGCGCAAATCCTGCACCTTGATGAAGCGGCCATTGGACTGGCCGGCAAACAGGTCCAGCTTGGGGGAGGCATCGCCTGCGGGCACCGTCTCACCAATCTGGATGGCCGACAGGTAGTCGCTGATGGCACCGTCGTACTGGCTGATGCGGTTGAAGGCGGCAATCGACAGGCCCAGCTTGGTCTTGTCGCTCACCTTGCCATGGGCCGTCAGCTCGGCAATCACCGTGGCGTATTGCGATGCATCGGTCAACACGGCCACGTCTTTCCAGTTCTTGGCGGCACTGCGCACCATGGCGGGGCCGCCGATGTCGATGTTCTCGATGGCGTCTTCCAGGGTGCAGCCGGCATTGGCCACCGTGGCCTCAAACGGGTACAGGTTGACGACCAACACGTCGATGGTGTTGATCTGGTGCTCGGCCAGCGCGGCCATGTGCGCGGGCACATCGCGGCGGGCCAGCAGGCCACCATGCACGCGGGGGTGCAGGGTCTTGACGCGGCCGTCCAGCATCTCGGGGAAGCCTGTCATCTCGGCCACTTCGGTCACCGGCAGGCCTTTGTCGGCCAGCAGTTTGGCAGTGCCGCCGGTGGACAAGAGCTTGATGCCCTGCGCGTGTAACGCCTGGGCCAGTTCGACGATGCCGGTTTTGTCGGAGACGGAGATCAGCGCGGTTTGGGGTGCGTTGTGCATGGTGTGGGAAGCGTGCCAGAGTTAAAAATCGGGGGAAGGCCTGGCAGCAACTTGCCGCACCAAGGCAAGGGAATGTGTCAGTCGATCAGCCGGTGTTCCAGCAGCTTTTTGCGCAGGGTGTTGCGGTTCAGGCCCAGCCATTGGGCGGCCTTGGACTGGTTGTGGTCGGCCTGGGCCATGACCACTTCAAGCAGGGGTTTTTCCACCGCCCGCACCAGCATGTCGTGCATGCCGCCGGGTTCGGTGCCGCGCAGGTCTTTGAAGTAGCCTTCCAGGCTGGTGCGCACGCAGTCTTCGATGAGCTTCTTGCTCATGGTGTTGCAGTTTCCATGGTGTTGTCTCTTCCTCTGATTCCGGCCGTCCACCCTGGGGCAGGGATGCGGTCCGTGTGGTCGTTTAAATCGTCCAAAAAATCTTCCACAGCGGTCACTTGTGCGCCGCTGGTGTCCAAGGTGTTCATTTGCGCGCGAAAGGCCTCGCCACCGGGCAACTCGCGCACATACCAGCCAATGTGTTTGCGCGCCGAGCGCACACCGATGAACTCGCCGTACAGACTGTAGTGGTCGTGCAGATGCTCGACCAGCAGGCGCTTGACTTCGCTGACCAGGGGTGGCGCAAGGTGTGTGCCGGTCGTCAAAAAATGGTTGATCTCGCGGAAGATCCAGGGTCGGCCCTGGGCCGCACGGCCGATCATGATGGCGTCGGCGCCGGTGGCCTTGAGAACCGCTTGGGCCTTTTCGGGCGTGGTGATGTCGCCATTGGCCACGACCGGAATCTTGACGGCGGCCTTGACTGCGGCCACCGTGTCGTATTCGGCATCACCCTTGTAACCCTGCTCACGTGTGCGGCCATGCACAGCCAGCATCTGCACGCCGGCATTCTCAAAGGTGCGGGCCAGCACAACGGCATTTTTGTGGGTCTGGCACCAGCCGGTACGCATCTTCAGTGTGACCGGCACCTGGTGGGGGGCACAGGCGGCGACCACGGCCTCAACAATGGACAGGGCCAGTGGCTCGTCCTGCATCAGCGCCGAGCCGGCCCACTTGTTGCAGACCTTCTTGGCCGGACAGCCCATGTTGATGTCGATGATTTGTGCGCCACGTTCGATGTTGTAGACGGCGGCATCGGCCATCATCTGCGCCTCGGTGCCGGCGATCTGCACCGCGATGGGACCGGGCTCACCTGCATGGTTGGCGCGGCGCGAGGTCTTGAGTGTGTCCCACAAATCGCGGCGCGACGTGACCATCTCACTGACCGCATAACCCGCACCCAGGCGCTTGCACAACTGGCGGAACGGCCGGTCCGTCACACCCGCCATGGGTGCAACAAACAGGGGATTCGCCAGAGCGAATTGGCCGATGTGCATGTGAGGTGTTTTCTGGAGTTTGGGGTGTGGCCGAGGCAACCAGGTTGCGGGCCGGACGCCATTCTAGCTGCTCAAAATTTCAGCAATTGAAATTCAGGTGTAAATGTTTCCAGCGCACACATTCGGTGCCGGGTTGGACAAACAAGCGCTGCGCGGCTGCCGACGTCCTACACTCCTTTCATGCCAACTTGGATAGAACATTTGCTTACATTGCTGTCACTGCCCCAGTACAGCCTGGGCACAGTTTTCCTGGTCTCGTTTCTCTCCGCCACCCTGATTCCACTGGGCTCCGAACCCGTGGTATACGGCGTTGTCCACCTCAACCCGCAGCTGTTTTGGCCCGTGGTGCTGGTTGCCACTGCCGGCAACACCTTGGGTGGTGCGGTGAGCTGGGGCATGGGTTATGGCGCGCACAAGGCGGTAGACGCCTACCGGCACACATCCAACCACCACACCCGCGCACTGGCCTGGCTAGAAAAGCTGGGGCCCAAGGCCTGCCTGTTGGCCTGGTTGCCCGGTGTGGGTGACCCCCTGTGCGCGGTGGCGGGCTGGCTCAAGCTGCCGTTCTGGCCCTGTGTGGTCTACATGGCCATTGGCAAATTCGCCCGTTATGTGACCATGACGGGCATCCTGATCGGCGTTGTGTCGCTGCTGTAAATTGCTACAAATACTATAGCAATAGGCCTTTATTTCGCGGGGGCTAGGGTCACATTCTTCTTACACCACCTTGGTCAGGAGCTGAACAGGAAATTCATCACATCGCCATCCTTGACGACATATTCCTTGCCTTCAGCGCGCATCTTGCCTGCGTCTTTGGCACCTTGTTCACCCTTGAAGGCGATGTAGTCTTCAAACGCAATGGTCTGGGCGCGGATGTAGCCCTTTTCAAAGTCGGTGTGGATCACGCCGGCGGCCTGCGGGCCGGTGTCGCCCACATGGATGGTCCAGGCGCGTACTTCCTTCACCCCGGCGGTGAAGTAGGTTTGCAGACCCAGCAGCTTGTAGGCGGAGCGGATCAGGCGGTTCAGGCCGGGCTCAGTCTGGCCCAGCTCTTCCAGAAACATCTGGCGATCCTCGTCGCTCATCTCCGACATCTCGGCTTCCATCTTGGCGCTGATGGCGACCACGGGCGCGTTCTGCGCGGTGGCGTAGGCGGTGAGGCGGTCCAACATGGGATTGTTCGTGAAACCGTCTTCGGCAACATTGGCGACAAACATCGCCGGCTTGGCGGTGATGAAGAAAAACTGTTGCAGCAAGGGCAGCTCTTCCTTGCTGAAGTCCAGCGTGCGCACCGGCTTGGCCAGGTTCAGCGCGGCCTGGCATTTCTCCAGGATGGCGACGAGCTTGATGGACTCCTTGTCACCCGAGCGTGCGGTCTTGGTCACGCGGTGCAGGGCTTTTTCTGCGGCAGCCAGATCAGCCAGGCACAGCTCGGTCTGGATCACTTCGATGTCGGAGATGGGGTCGACCTTGCCGGCCACGTGGATCACGTTGTCGTCTTCAAAACAACGCACCACATTGATGGTGGCGTCGGTCTCGCGGATGTGGGCCAGAAACTTGTTGCCCAGGCCTTCACCCGTGCTGGCGCCAGCCACCAGGCCGGCAATGTCGACAAACTCCACCACGGCGGGCACCATGCGCTCAGGTTTGACGATCTCGGCCAGCTGCGCCATGCGCGGATCGGGCACTTCCACAATGCCCACATTGGGCTCGATGGTGCAGAAGGGGTAGTTCTCGGCAGCGATGCCGGCCTTGGTCAGGGCGTTGAACAGGGTGGATTTACCGACGTTGGGTAGGCCAACGATGCCGCACTTCAAACTCATGAAAATATCCTTGTTGGTCGGAACGTGATTACACCAGTGCGCCGCAATGTGGTCGGCGTGGGGGTGCCGAATCTGCGCGTATGTGACCGCACGGGCGGGCAACGGCAAATCGGACAAAACCGGGCATTTGCTCAGCTTTCTGGTCTAGGTTTCGTTCCAGGGGGTAGAGGCAATTGTAATGACCATGCCGCCATACCCCTTAGCCCGCCGAAACCAGGGGGCTATCGTCGCGGCAACAAGCGGCGCAGATACCGCTTCAGCCGCGCGATAAACGTGGGCGCCGCCGGGGCATCCGGCGGAGGCGTAGGCTGAACCTGGCCTACCCCATAGACAAAGTACTTTTCAAGATCGGCAGACCGCCCGCCAATAAACGAACAGCTTCCCGCAACCGCCACATCGGGGTACTTCTGCGCCAGGTAGCGGATGCCGGCGTGGTAGCGCTCCGTGATGTTGCCATGCGAGTAATGCTGGAATGTCAGCGGAAACACCTTGGACGTGATGCCCAGTTTGTATTTCGCGTTGATGCAGAAATCCTCGGCGTACAGGTCAAATGTCAGGTGTTCGTCAAAGCGCAGTAGGGGGTTGCTGCGAAGTAGAGACGTATGCACCAGAACGGCTTGGCAGTCCAGCGTCTGGACGGCCACGGGCTCTGCAATGGCATGCCCGACCTCTACCGCCCGGCTGCCGTCCTTGTTGCTGCAGACATGGCGTCCGTAGGGCGCTGGTGAATGGTTTTCGAAGTTGAGGCCAAAGGTTCCGTACACATAGGCCGGGTCCAGTGTGTCGATGACGGACAGGCCGTCCTTGATTTCATAGTCTTCGTGGACAAATAGCAACCAGGCATCGGCATCCAGATGGCGCGCGATCATCTCGTTGTAAATGACCGGCAAGCTGCGGTTGTGCTCTCGGTTGTCTATGGATACCAGGTCGCAGCTATTAACAACAGGGTTCTGTGTGAAGAACCGTTCGTACATGGCCGGCGCAATGACGACCGTAATGATCTTGAGTTTTGCCACCGTATTCATCCTTTTTTGTTCAGCACCTGCTCGCCGAAGTGGCTGCCCAGCGTCATGGCGTGCCGCACCCCACCCAGGTGTGCAACATCCTCTTCGGACGGGTGCTCCTGCAAGGCGCCAAACAGCGCTTCGAAGTCAGCCGGCTGGAAGAAGTCAAGGGCGCCGATCTTTTTGTCCTTGACGATCTGTGCAAACTCCAGAATCCCAGTCTGGATCTCGGCTGCAATGGATTGCCGGCTCGCCTCATCGGCAGTCTGTTTGACGCCAACCGGTACAAAGCTGCCATCCTGCTGTGCAACCCGCATGACGCCGTCTTTTGGAGAAGACGTGATCAATTCGATGAGGTTCAGGAATCCGACAAACCGGGACCGGTCGCCCTGGAACAGGAAACCCGTCTTGAAGTCCTGATGCGCCACGCCATCGCTCACGCCCATGTAGATGCCGTGCAGCCGTTGATCGCCGCTGCCGGACTCCTTCATCAGTTTCACCAGGGCGTTCTGGATCGTTCCGCCCCAGCCCACGTCGGCGATGACGATGTCCGAATCCCCAAAGAAGTTCACGGCGTCCAGGTAGTGCAACAGCGTATCCCGCTCGGCTCTCGCTTTAGGCAAAAGGGTGTCCTTGTGGTCGACCAGGCAGCGCAGTATGTCGGGCTCGCTGTCGAGCAGTCCCCGCGCCTCCAGATCACTCAAGGCCGCCTTCAGTTCGGGCAGGTCGTCATAACCCAGTCGCTCCATCACGTCATCCGCGCAGGTTATGCCAATCGGCGTGGTGAACAGTTTGATCATGTCCTCATCGTCCGACGGCTGCATGGTGCGCAAAGAAGGGAAACTCATGCAGCGGCGGGAAGCCCACACGTAGACCGCATCCAGTTCGGGATAAAGCAGGCGACAGACCTGGCTCATGATGTCGCCATCGCGGGCCAGGAAAAACACGCGGGAAGTGGAGAGCTGGCGTGTACGCAAGGTGCTGTTGACGAACGCGCAGAACGCCGCGACCAGGGCGCCACCATAGAAAAAACCGAACTGCCGCCAGTAGCTGGGTTTGCTGTCCAGAAAACCGGACTTCCAGTATCGGAACATCCCCAACGTAAACGACACCCCCAGACTGTCCTGCGCCACCAGATGTGGCGCCTTGGAGAACAGAAAATCGTCGTGGCGGTAGAACTCTATGCTCTCCAGGTACTGGAAAGCATCGTATCCGTGCTGGCGCGGCTGGACCCAATCGGACACGTGGTTGTCCCCGATATGGATGGCCCGGCCCACCGAGCCCGGGAGGCTGGTTTTCAACCACGCGAAGCGGCTGCCGTCCCCCTTGATCAAATCGTCTTCGGACGATACAAAAATATCCTCATACTGCTTGAATCCGTTCTTGTGCAGAATCGCTGCAATGGTCTCCCGGTCCAGGTACATGTCTGACACAAAATAGATCTTCTTGCCCTTGGAGACCAGATCGGCATAAAACGCCAGGGTGTCCGGATGTGCCGCACAAAAGGTCAACTCTGCTGCGATCTCCGCGCCCAGGTCCGCGCCAAAGAACCCCCGGTAGATTTCCGCCAGCTTGACGTCACGGCGCGTGCTGTGTTTTTCACGCGTTGTACGTTCCTGCTGAATCCGCAGACTCTCGAACTTGGCCACGCGGGAGGTATGCCCCATGTGTTTGAACAGGTCCACCGGCTTCTCAAACAAGCGGATGATGGCCGTGTCAAATACGTCAAAGAAGAAAACCTCATATTTGTCCGTATCGATAGACGACAGCGGCTGGTGGTTGTGGCGTTCCGACCTGGGAAGCGGACTGGCGTCCAGGCCCTGGGTAGAAACTGGATGCTCAGTGGCAGCCGCAGGAGCCCTTTGCGCCAACCTCTGTTTGATACCAGACCACCCTTCCTGCACCACAAAGTGGCACACACGCCTGATCTGCGTGACAACGGAATCGCGTCGCAAAAACTGCACGGACAAATGCGCCAGCAAACCCGCCGCTCGGACTTTCCGGCGGATGGCATCCACGGCACGCCCTACATGCCGTATGGGAGCGCTCCACCGCCAACTGGTGGAGGTCAGAATGTCTTGTATGCTGGTATTGAGCGCATTGATTTGCACGTCCCGAACGGCAATGGCTCGGTCGCGGTCTGCCAAGCTCACGTGCAAGCCGGCCAATGCGGCACGCAGCTCGGCAACCGTGTGGTCCAGGCGTGCCACCTGCTGCGCCTGCTCACCCACCAAACGCTGCAAACCCGCGATGCCGTGGTGCAACTGGCTGTTTTTGGCTACCTCCTCATCGAATGCCTTGCGCAATTCCTCGCTCTCACGCTGCTTGTCCTCCATCGCGCGCTCAAGGCCAGACGCCAGCAGATCGACATTTTCAACACCCCATACCGGCCACCATTTGCGCCAGACCAGGGATCTCCTTTGCCGCTGCAAGGGCCTGTCTTCGGCGCGCGACATGCCAGAGTCACCCAAAAAAGACCGGTAGACGGCTGTGACACCGCCGGTTGGGGCGAACGCGGTGTGCTGTGCAATCTGGAGCCAGAAATCCCAATCCTCGTAGGTGTCCAGCGTGGTGTCAAATCTGCAACCTGACTCCACCAACTCCCGGCTAAACAGAACGGCATGGATAGGCAGGAAATTGCCGATCAGCAATTGCGCCTGTGAATAGACATGGTCATAGACGCCCACTGTGGCACCAGCCGCGTCGGTTACGCGGGTCCCGGAAAAAGCTGCCTTGCAATGCGGTGCGCTAGCCAGCGTGGTGACCAAGGACGCGATATGGTCGGCGTCCATGAGGTCGTCATCATCCAGGAAAATCAGGAAGTCACCGCGCGCTTGCGTGAGACCCACGTTCGCGGCGGCACTGCGCGCGAGACTATCACAGGAATTGATGAGCCGAATAGGAAAGCGGCCACACAGTGGTCCGACATCCGCGTGTACTGCGCCCTTGGCATTCACCAGTACGACCTCTATAGCCGGGTAGCTCTGGGCTGCCACAGATGCAAGCGCCTCCGACAAACTGGCGCGATCCATGCTTCGGACCAAGACACTTACCAGCGGGCTGGTTTCAGAATATTCGACAGACATAAACATCAAAGAATCAGGTAAACGGGACGCGGGCTGCCAAGCACCGCCATCCAACCAAAAGTGGTGAACCGCGCGACCTGCAAAAAACAAACGGAATTGCCGTCACGACAGCTATGCGACCGCAGAGTTCTGTTCAGCCGGGGACGGGCGGAGTGGCGCGCTCTCGGGCCCTGGCCTATGCAAATTTACCAACATGGGCAAGGCCTACAATGCTCGTTTCCAGGCTAAAAAACCTCTAAAAACGGGGGAGACAAGTGTATGCCATCCCTGCTCGTACGACTGTTGGTGACCATTTGCTGCCTGTTGGCCGTGTCCGGCCAGGCTGCAAACCAGCCCAGCAGCAGTGCGCAGCCGGTCGAAACCATTGTGCTGGACGACCTGAAGCCGTCCCTGCAAATCGAGACCACCGTCAGCAGCTGGATCGACGAAGGCTCCAACGCCAGCATTGAGCTGGTCGCAGGTGGCATCATCACGTTCAAGCCCGAGCCCGCGCTGGCCCGGTATGCACTGAACAAGTACGACACGCTGTGGATCAAGCTGCGGTTCAAGCGAACAGCGGGCTCAAGGACCGACTGGACCTTGAACCTGCCCATGCCGTTTGTGGACGCCGCCACGCTGTACCAGACCGACAGTGCCGGGCGCTGGACCGCGCAGCGCGCAGGCGACTCCGTAGCGCAAGGCGAATGGCACAAGCGCGGCCTGTATCCCGATTTTGAGTTCCACCTGGCCGACACCGCGTCCAAAGACATCTACCTGCAGATACGCAACTTCCGGCAGGTGGCCGTCCCCATCCGCGTGACTGCCGCCCCGCAGCGCGAAAACCAGCGCCAGTTGGAGCTGCTGGGTCTGGGGTTGATGCTGGGCATCTTGCTGAGTCTGGCTGCATTGTCCCTGTTGCGCTACCTGGAGCACCGACAGCCCATAGACGGCTGGGCCGCGTTGTTTGGGCTGTTGATTGCCACCACCGTGGCCCAGATCACCGGTGTATTAAACGCCTTCTTCTGGGCGGCCATACCCGAGATCGGCAACTATGCCTCCAGCTTCATGCCGGTGGTGGCCGTGGGCTGCACGCTGCTGTTCATACGCAATGTGTTTGTTCTGCATGTGCACTTTCATCGTTTTGACCGTTTTCTGTCCAGCGTAGGCTGGGGCACACTGGCCTCGGTACTCGCGTTTGCGGTAATGGACCGCTTCATAGCAGACCGTGTCAGTTCCATGGTCATGATTTTTGCCTCGGTAGTGGGCTTGGGCGCCACCTTTCTGAGTTGGCACAACGGCTCCACCGTCGGCCGCTGGCTGATGCTGGCCCTGCTGCCGCAGTTTTTGGCGCTCACCTATATGTTGGGCGAGACCATGGGTCTGGTGCCCCTGTTTTGGCAAATGCGCTATGTCACATCCCTGTGTGTGGCCCTCACTGTGCCCATACTGCTGTATGCACTGAGCCAGCTCACCCATGACCGCAAGGAGCTGGTGGTGCGCGCCAACCACCTGCCGACCCAGGATGCCCTGACCGGGCTGCTGACGCCCGAAGTGTTCCAGACCCATCTGGAAGGCGCCGTGCAGCGCGCCATAGACCACCGGGAACCCCTGGCCCTGGTGATGGTGCAGGTCACCAACCACGACCACATCCGCCAGGCCTACAGCGACACCACGGCCGAGCAATGCCTGCTGCGTGCTGTTGTCAAGGTGCAGCGCATCCTGCGCGACGTGGACCCGGCGGGCCGGGTGGGTACGGCCCAGTTTGGCCTGCTGATGGAAGGCGTCACCACCCGCCAAGCCCTGACCGAACGCATGGTCAAGCTCATTGGCTCGGGCCTGATCCCCCTGCCCGGATTGGTGCCCGAAGTGACCTTGCACTTCCAGGCAGCCTGTGTACTGTTGCATGAGAACCCGCTGCCGCCCGAGCGTGTGCTGGACGACTTGCGCGATCTGCTGGCGGGCATGTCGCCCAATACCCGACGCCCCATCCGTTTTCTGGAGCCCGCGCCCACCCAGGCCTCGTTGTTGGAAACCCAGGCCCCTGCGACCTAAGGGCTTGGGGTGGCTTCTACAATCCCCCGATGACAAGACCGTTTGATATCTGCATCCGTGGCGCGGGCATTGTGGGCCGCACCCTGGCTTTGCATCTGGCGGGCAAACAGCTGCGGGTGGCACTGGTGGCACCCGGCACACCACAGCCCGCCGAGGCTTTGGCGGCTGATGTACGGGCCTATGCGCTGAGCCTGCCCTCGCGCCAGTTGCTGGAAGCCGTGCGCTGCTGGCCCGATGCGCCACACGCCACCCCCGTGTTGTCCATGCAGGTGCACAGTGACGACGGTGGGCAAGTGGCGTTTGATGCCGCCCACACCCACACCGAGGCACTGAACTGGATCGTCGACGTACCCGCGCTCGAAGCCCGCCTGGCCGACGCGGTGCGTTTCCAGCCCCTGATAGAAGTGTTTGACGCCCCCAAACCCGCTGCCCTCACCGTGGTGTGTGAGGGCAAGGCCAGCCAATCCCGCCAGGAATGGGGGGTGGAGTGGGATGTCACCCCCTATGGCCAGTCGGCGCTCGCTGCCCGCGTGTTGTGTGAACAACCCCATGCCCAGGTCGCTCGCCAGTGGTTTGACAAGGGCGAAATCCTGGCGTTTTTGCCATTGGGCGGTGAATCGGGGAACTTGTGTGCACTGGTGTGGTCTGTCAGTCCGGAACGTGCGTTGGCCCTGCAGGCTGCAACCGACGCGGATTTTTGCCAGGCGCTGGAATTGGCCAGCCATGGCGTGTTGGGTAGCTGCACCTTGACCAGTGCCCGCAAGGTCTGGCCGCTGCAACAGGCCTTGGCACGGCGCTGGAGTGGAGTTGCCCTACAGGGTGCCTGGGTTCTGGCCGGTGATGCAGCACATACCGTGCACCCGCTGGCAGGCCAGGGGCTGAACATGGGGCTGGCCGATGTAGCCGAACTGGTGGCCGTCATCACCAACCGGCCCTATTGGCGCAGCGTGGGTGATGCGCGGGTGCTGCGCCAGTATGAACGGGCACGCAAGGCCGAATTTGCGGTGATGGGGCAGGCCAATGATGTGCTGCAGCAGTTGTTTACCAACCGCCATCCTGTTGTGCAGGCCATGCGCACCTGGGGCATGAACCGATTTGAAGCGAGTGGACCGATCAAACAATGGGTTGCGCGGCGCGCCATGGGTGCAACGGGTAAGCCCACTACCGACAAGAACTGACTGAGACTAAATGAACACCTTACTGAAATCCCTGCTGTCTGTGGCAGCTGCCATCGCCTGTAGTGCCACCCTGGCACAAGAGGCACAAATCCGCAAAAACATCGCAGAGCGGCTGCCCCAGATCAAGGTGGTGGACGAGGTCAGCAAAACGCCCATCCCCGGTGTGTTCGAACTGCGTATCAACGGCAGCGAGATTTTTTACACCGATGCACAAGCGAACTACCTGATCGAAGGCAACATCATCGATGTGCGGGGCAAGCGCAACCTGACCGAGGAGCGCATTACCAAACTGACCGCCGTGAAGTTCGAAGACCTGCCTTTTAAGGACGCCTTCACCATTGTGCGCGGCAATGGCAAACGCAAGATCGCCGTGTTTGAAGACCCCAACTGCGGCTATTGCAAACGGTTTGAGCGCGACCTGCAAAAGGTGGACAACGTCACCGTTTACATGTTTTTGTACCCCATCCTGGGCGCCGACTCGGTGGAAAAATCCAAGGCCATCTGGTGCGCCAAGGACCAGGGCAAGGCCTGGCTGGATTACATGGTGCGCGACCAGCCGGTCACTGCCACCAACTGTGATACCAACGCCCTGGTGCGCAATGGCGAGTTTGGGCGCAAGTACAAGATCACCGGCACCCCGACCCTGTTTTTCGTGGACGACACCCGCGTTCCAGGTGCCGCCGATGCCGCCCAAATTGAAAAAATGTTGGCCGCAGCCGCCAAAGGCTAGGTCACACATCCATGGTCACCACACGCACCCCATCCAAACCCGCCAAGTCCCGCTCCGCCGCGACACCCGCCATCCACTACCGCGTGGAAGTGGCCAACCTGCAGGCCCACCTGTTTGGCATTGAATTGACCATCACCGCGCCGGCGGCCCGCCAGGTGCTGCGCCTGCCAGTGTGGATACCGGGCAGCTACCTCATCCGCGAGTTCGCCAAGAACCTGCAAACCCTGAGCTGCCTGCAGGGCAAGAAGGCACTGGCTGCGCAGCAGACCGACAAGGCCACCTGGGTGGTGGACTGCGCCCCCGGCCAGCCCCTGGTCGTACGTTACGAGGTGTACGCCTTTGACAACTCGGTGCGCACCGCCTGGCTGGACGCCACACGCGGATTCTTCAACGGCACCAGCCTGTGCCTGCAAGTGGAGGGTCAGCAGGACCAGCCCCACTCACTCGAACTAGTTGCTACGGAATTCATAGCACAATGGTCAGTTGCGACGGGGGCTACAGCCCAAAAAGTCGACAAGCAAGGTTTTGGAACCTACCTCTGCCAAGACTACGACACCCTGGTGGACTGCCCGTTTGAAATGGGCCCGTTCTGGAGCGGCAGCTTCACCGCCTGCGGAATTCCGCACCGCTTTGTGGTGGCCGGCGCGCCGCCCAGCTTTGACGGTGCCAAGCTGCTGGCCGACACCCAGGCCATTTGTGAAGCAGAAATCCGCTTCTGGCATGGCGATAACATCAAAAACAATAGCAACTCGCGCAAAAGCGACGGGGGCTCAGGCCCGATTCCGTTCAAGGACTATGTCTTCATGCTGAACGCCGTGGGTGACGGTTATGGCGGCCTGGAGCACAAAAACTCCACCGCGCTGATCTGCAAACGGGCCGACCTGCCCCGTCTGCCACGCACCACACTGGCCCCCACCACCCACAAGCAACCTGAGGGCTACACCACGCTGCTGGGGCTGATCAGCCATGAGTACTTCCACACCTGGAACGTCAAGCGCCTGCGTCCCACTGAGCTGGCCACCTACGACTACACCCAAGAGAACTACACCGAGCTGCTGTGGTTCTTTGAAGGCTTCACCAGTTATTACGACGACCTGCTGCTGCGCCGCGCCGGACTCATCGACAACGCAACCTACCTCAAGCTGGTCACCAAGACGATCAACGGCGTAGCCCAGGCACCGGGGCGCAAGGTGCAAAGCGTGGCCCAGGCCAGTTTTGACGCGTGGATCAAGTACTACCGCCAGGACGAAAACACCGCCAACGCCACCATCAGTTACTACACCAAGGGTTCGCTGGTGGGCCTGTGCCTGGACCTGACGCTGCGCGCCGAGGGCAAAACCACACTGGACGCCGTGATGCGTGCGCTGTGGGCCCGCTGCCAGGGTGGCCCCATGGCCGAGCAGGACCTGCTGGCCGTGCTGGCCCAGCTGGGCGGCCGATCCTTCGCACCCGACATCACCCGCTGGGTCCACGGCACGGCCGACCTGCCGGTGCCGACCCTGCTGGAACGCCACGGCGTGCAGATCCACCACGAGCCCGACCAGGTGGCCCAGCAACTGGGCTTGCGTGTCAAGGAAAGCGGCGGCCTGTTTATCCAGCAGGTGTTGCGCGGCGGTGTAGCCGAGAAGGCCGGATTTGCCAGTGGCGACGAATGGATCGCCGTGCAGCCCGCCGGTAGCGATACCCACGGCGCCTGGCGCCTGCAGTCACTGGACGACTTCACGCTGTGCGCTGGCAATGCCAAAAAAGTGACGGCTATCGTGTCACGCGACAAGCGCCTGCAAAGCCTGACATTGACCCTGCCCAAGGCCAGCCAGGCTGTACGTCTAGCCGTCAAAGACGCTGCCCTGGTCGATGCTTGGCTGGGCCCACAAACCGCCAAGTAAAAAATTACGAGGGCACAAGCAAAACTATTTGCAACGCAAATAGACTTTCTGCCCTTCGGCCGCCTGCTCTAACTTTCCAATGTCCCCACACGAATACTCAACAATTAGAGTTTTCGACGTTTCAAACATGGGGTCTCCACAGAGATTGTTGTCAGCTAGGACCGAGCAGGTCAACTTATCGTTGCACAGCTCATCAACTTTTCCAGTTGCGAGACAAGAGTGACTGACATCAGCGCGGTAGGTCGCACGGTCAATCTTGATTTTCGATCCGGCGGAAGAAGCTGCCTTTGAATTGGCGGTTTGGCTGCATTGAGTGATAACGGCAACCAGAATGGCGCAAAATCCGGTCACCAAGGCCGCCAATACTGTGTTGCCTCGCTGTGTTCGCCTCGACATGCATCATCCCCTATTCTTGTGAAATACAGCACAAGGTGGAGCAGCCTGCAGTCACCCAATGCAATCGCGTCACTATAACGGTGGCCCTCCTGCACTATCAAGCTGAATGTTCCAGCTCGCGCAACCAACGTACTTAATATGCTGATTTAATTCTCAATTAAACCCAAGCAATGCTTTCTTCAACCCGCTTATCAATTTCCACACCATGAACTACGAATGCATCACCACCCGTATTGAGGGCGAAAAGGTCGGCATCATCACGCTGAACCGCCCCAAAGCCCTGAATGCCCTGAACGACCAGCTGATGGACGAGCTGGGCAATGCGCTCAAGGGTTTTGACGCCGACCCCGCGATCGGCTGCATGGTCATCACCGGCAGCGAAAAAGCTTTTGCTGCTGGCGCCGACATCACGGCCATGGCCAAGTTCAGCTTTGCCGATGCCTACAAGGGTGACTTCATCACCCGCAACTGGGAAACCATTCGCAGCATCCGCAAGCCCGTCATTGCGGCGGTCAGCGGCTTCGCATTAGGCGGCGGTTGTGAGTTGGCCATGATGTGTGACTTCATCATCGCCGCCGACAACGCCAAGTTCGGCCAGCCCGAGATCAAGCTGGGCATCATCCCCGGCGCCGGCGGCACACAACGCCTGCCCCGCGCCGTCGGCAAAGCCAAGGCCATGGACCTGGCACTGACCGGCCGCATGATGGACGCAACCGAGGCCGAACGCGCCGGCCTGGTCAGCCGCGTGGTGCCGCTGGACAAGCTGCAGGAAGAAGCCCTGGGCGCTGCGCTGCAGATCTGCGCCTTCTCACAAGTCGCCACCATGGCGGCCAAAGAGTCGGTCAACCGCGCGTTTGAAGGAACATTGGCCGACGGCATCGTGTTTGAGCGCCGCCTGTTCCACGCCCTGTTTGCCACCGCAGACCAGAAGGAAGGCATGGACGCGTTTGTGAACAAGCGCGCTGCCCACTTTACCCACCAGTAATTTTTGGTCTATAATTCTGGGCTCGGTCGTATAGCTCAGTTGGTTAGAGCGCAGCATTCATAATGCTGATGTCGGTGGTTCAAATCCACCTACGACCACCAGGTTCCGCAAAACCCGCTACTGCCTTGGCAATAGCGGGTTTTTTCTGGCCTTTAGAATCAGGCCTTCCCAACAGCCTCTGGACATACACCATGAACCGCTGCACCGCCTCTCCCGCCTTTACAACCGCCCCATGGCGCGCGGCGCTGCTCGCCACCGCCTTGCTGGTGCTGACTGGCGCCACTTCTGCCCAAGACGCCGTGCGGCCCTTCCCCGCCGCTGCCAAACGCGGCACCCTGCAGGTCACCTACCCACCCGAGGTCTTGCTCAACGGCAAGAATGCGCGCCTGTCGCCCGGTGCCCGTATACGTGGGACCAACAATATGCTGGTGCTGTCGGGCTCACTGGCGGGCCAGTCCCTGCCGGTGAACTATATTTTGGACCCCCAAGGCATGGTGCACGAGGTCTGGATACTCAATGCCACCGAGGCACAGCTGTCTAAAGACGCAGCCAACCTGCCGCCCAACTACGTGTCGGACCCAAGCACTGGCGCCGGTGAGATGGGCGCCAAGTCCAGCGCCCCCGCTGCATCCAGCCCCCGGTAATCCGCCCGGGCAAGGACTTATAAGCCAAACCGGGGCCTAGCCCCCGTGCAGGCTGCGTATGCAGCTATTGAATTTATAGCATCCACAGAAAGGTCCGTATGACCGACCACAAAAAAGTATTCATCAAAACCTTTGGCTGCCAGATGAACGAGTACGACTCGGACAAGATGGCCGACGTGCTGGGCGCCGCCCAGGGCTACACATCCACACAAAACGTGGAAGAAGCTGATCTGATTTTGTTCAACACCTGCTCGGTGCGCGAAAAGGCGCAGGAGAAAGTGTTTTCCGACCTGGGCCGTGTGCGCCATCTGGCCAAGAAGGGCGTGCTGATCGGCGTGGGCGGCTGTGTCGCCAGCCAGGAAGGTGCAGAGATCATCAAACGCGCGCCCTTTGTGGACGTGGTGTTTGGCCCGCAGACCCTGCACCGCCTGCCCGACATGCTGAACGCGCGCAAGGCGCTTAACAAGCCGCAGGTGGACATCAGCTTCCCCGAGATCGAAAAGTTCGACCACCTGCCGCCCGCCAAGGTGGAAGGCGCGTCGGCCTTTGTGTCCATCATGGAAGGCTGCAACAAATACTGCAGTTACTGTGTGGTGCCCTACACCCGTGGCACCGAGATCAACCGCCCGTTTGAAGACGTGCTGGTTGAAGTGGCGGGCCTGGCAGACCAGGGCGTCAAGGAAATCACGCTCCTGGGCCAAAACGTGAACGCCTGGAGAGCACCAATGGTCAGCAACACAAGCGTTGCGGCCATGGGCGGCGAGATGGCCGATTTTGCAACCCTTCTGGAATACGTGGCCGACATCCCCGGCATCGAACGCATCCGTTACACGACCAGCCACCCCAACGAGTTCACGCCCTCGTTGATCGCGGCCTACGACAAGATCCCCAAGCTGGTCAGCCATTTGCACCTGCCCGTGCAGCACGGCAGCGACAAGATTCTGATGGCCATGAAACGCGGCTACACGGCCATGGAGTACAAGAGCACGGTGCGCAAGATACGCGCCATCCGCCCCGATATGGCGATGAGTTCGGATTTCATTGTGGGTTTCCCCGGTGAAACCGAGGACGATTTCAACAAGATGATGAAGCTGATCGACGACATCGGCTTTGACAACTCTTTCAGCTTCATCTTCAGCCCCCGCCCCGGCACGCCGGCCGCCAACCTGCACGACGACACGCCGCACGATGTGAAGCTGCGCCGCCTGCAGCACCTGCAAGCCGCCATCAACGCCAACATCACCCGCATCTCCGAGAGCCGCCTGAACACGGTGCAGCGCATTTTGGTGGAGGGCGCCAGCAAACGCGATGGCGGTGAACTGATGGGTCGCACCGAGTGCAACCGCGTTGTGAACTTTGCCGGCCAGCCGCGGCTGGTGGGGCAACTGGTGGATGTGCGGATTACCGAGACGCGCAGCTATACGTTGCGAGGAGAAGTGGTGACCAGCGAGGCGGTTTCGGCCTGATCGGTTAAGGCCCCGCTTTGCTATAAACAATATAGCTGTACAGGCTTATTTTACGGGGGCTAGCGGCGCGTTTGCTGGCGCATGTCTGCCGATGCAGCTGGCGTGGCGGGCGTCTGCACCGGCTTGCGGTAGCGGATTCGCGGTTGCCACAACCTCGTCATACCCGCAATGTCGTTCAAGCAAGCCCAGCGGCATCCCCAACCCAGCCGCCCGCGAGCGCGTAAGCAAGGCGGTGCGTATGCCCGCCGCGCTCGCCCGCACTTCCCGAGCAAAAAACTAAAACGGCATCCCCGGCATGCCCTTCATCCCTTTCATGCCCCCCAGACGTTTCATCATCTTCATCATGCCGCCGCCGGAGAATTTTTTCATCATGGCCTGCATCTGCTCAAACTCCTTAAGCATGCGGTTGACCTCCTGAACATGCACACCGGCCCCGGCGGCGATACGGCGTTTGCGCGTGGCCTTGATGAGCTCGGGCTTGCGGCGCTCCAGCGGCGTCATGCTGTGGATGATGCCTTCCTTGCGCTTGATGTCTTTCTCCGCCTGGTCCATGTTCACATTGCCGGCCTTGGCGGTCATGGCGGCGGGCAACTTGTCCATCAGGCTGGACAGGCCGCCCATTTGTTTCATCTGCTGGATCTGGGCCAGAAAATCGTTCAAATCAAAACCAGCACCGCTCTTGACCTTGGCCGCCAGCTTTTGCGCCGCGGCAACGTCCACGCCCGATGTGACCTGCTCCACCAGGGCCAGGATGTCGCCCATGCCCAGGATACGGCCCGCATGGCGCTCGGCATCGAACACTTCCAGGCCGTCCAGCTTTTCGCTGGTACCGGCAAACTTGATCGGCGCGCCGGTGATCTGGCGCACCGACAGCGCCGCACCACCGCGTGAATCGCCATCCAGCTTGGTCAGGATGATGCCGGTCAGTGGCAGCGCTTCCTTGAAGGCCTTGGCGGTGTTGACCGCGTCCTGGCCCTGCATGGCGTCGACAACAAACAGGGTCTCAACCGGGTTCAACGCGGCGTGCAGGTTCTTGATCTCAAGCATCAGCGCCTCGTCAATGGCCAGGCGGCCAGCGGTATCGACCAGCAGCACGTCAAAGAAGTGTTTCTTGGCGTAGTCCAGTGCGGCGCGGCCGATGTCGACCGGTTTTTGGTCGGGCGTGCTGGGGAACCATTCGGCACCGGCCTGGGCCGTCACCGTCTTCAACTGTTCGATCGCCGCGGGGCGGTAGACGTCGCCCGATACGGTCAGCACCTTCTTCTTGCGCTTCTCGATCAGGTGTTTGGCCAGCTTGGCCGTGGTGGTGGTTTTACCGGCGCCTTGCAGACCGGCCATCAAAATCACGGCGGGCGGCTGGGCATTCAGGTTGATGTCGCTGACGCCCTCGCCCATGGTGGCGGCCAGCTCCTTGCTGACGATGCTGACCAGCACCTGGCCGGGCTGCAGCGAACCCATGACCTCCTGGCCCAGGGCCTTGTCCTTGACGCGGGCGATGAAGTCGCGCACCACCGGCAGGGCGACGTCGGCCTCCAGCAGGGCCATGCGGACCTCGCGCAACATGTCAGAAACGTTTGTTTCGGTGATGCGGGCCTGGCCTCGCATTTCTTTGACGAGGCGGGATAGTTTGTCGGAGAGAGCGGAAGCCATAAGAAGATGTATTCCGTTGCACGGAACCCAGTGTGAACGCCAGCAGGGGCCGGCAAAGAGCAAAACGCTAAACTGTGCCCATGATTTTAGCCAGTGCGCCTCCCCTGAGTCTGATCCTGTCGGTTTTGGCCGCCGCGGCTTACGCTTGGCCTGCCATCCGCACTGCACGGGTGAACGAAGGCGCAGCCCGCGTGTGGGTGGCTGCGGCCTGGGTGTTACACGGTGCGGTGCTGGCCATCACCCTGCTGGGTGATAGTCCCCACTTCGGGTTTGCCACCGCCATGTCGGTCACGGCATGGCTGGTGGCGGCTGTCTACGCGGTGGAAAGCCAGATTTTCCCCCAACTCCCCACCCGCTGGACGCTGTGCGTGGTGGGGGCAGCTGCCGTGCTCGCCGGCTTCTTCTTTCCCGGTGGACCCATGCCGGTGACGGCCTCTGCATGGCTGGCCGTGCACCTGGCGTTTGGCGTCGCGTGTTACGGACTGTTTGGCATTGCCGTGGTGCATGCCTGGTTCATGACCCGGGCCGAGGCGCGTATACGCCATGCCCAGGATCCGCACAGCGGGCTGCCGCTGCTGACACTGGAGCGGCTCACCTACCGTTTTGTGGGTGCCGGATTTGTATTGCTCAGCGCCACCCTGCTGGCGGGTTTTTTGTTTAGCGAATCCTTGTATGGCCACGGCCATGCCTGGCGCTGGGACCACAAGACTGTGTTGTCCAGCCTGGCGTGGCTGACCTTTGCCGGCCTGCTGGTGGGGCGATCCTTTTTTGGCTGGCGCGGCAAACGCGCCGTCCATGTGTTGTATGCAGGCTCGGCATTGCTGTTATTGGCCTATGTGGGGTCGCGTTTTGTGATGGAAATTGTCCTGGGCCGCACACCGTGAGGTTTTTACTCGTTTTCCTGGTTGTGCTGGTGTTGGCCTGGCGCTGGCGCGTCTGGCGCGAAACACGCCGCCGCAACACCCCCCGCACCAAGACAAACACACCCAAGTCCATTGGCATGGTGGCCTGCCACCACTGCGGCATGCATGTGCCGGTCCATGACGCATTGGCTGGCACGCTGGGGCAGTACTGCAGCGTAGCCCACCGACAGCACTGCGAGCCCTGAAAAGTGCACGAGCCCGCACAAGCCACCCCATCATGGTTTGACCCCCTGGTGCCCGCCGCGCCTGCGCGAGCGGCAGAAGACACCTACGAACTAGCACGCCAGTGGCAGGGTTTCATGACCGCCCGTCTCGTTTTGGGTGTGGTGTTGGTGGTATTGCAAACAGCCCTGTACCTGACAGGCACCGCAAACAGCAACGCACAGATTGCCATCAGTGCGGCCTACTTAATCGGCACCTTGGCCAGCAAGTTGTTCGTCAGACCCCGCCCCTTGGGGCAATCTTTTAACCGGGTCTGGGGTGCACTGGTCGGACTGGATTTGTTGACTTTTTCAGCCTTGCAAATACTGCAGGGCAACAGCGGCACAAGCATCAACTACACCCCGTTGTTTGCGCTGCCGATACTGGTGGCATCGGTATTAGGCTCGCTGCGCCTGGCATTAGGGACCGCGGCCGGTATCACCGTGCTGATGCTCGCGGAGGCATTGTTGTCTTACCTGAAAGGGCCGGTGGGTGGGACACCCTATTTCGCACAGACTGCGCTCAGTGGGGTTGGCTACTTTGCCATTGCGTGGCTGTCTAACCAGCTGTCAACCCGGCTGACCAACGAGGAGCTGCGTGCGCGGCAAAGCGATCTGTTGGCGACCCTGCAACGCCAGGTCAACGAATTGGTCATCGAATCCCTGCCCGACGGCGTCATTGTGGTGGATGGGCGCGGCAGTGTGCGTGCAGCCAATCCGGCTGCGCGCCAACTGCTGGGTTCCCAGTTGGCCCTGCGCGCCCAGGTTTTTGATTTGAACGATGAAGTGGGGTGGCGTCCCCTGGTCAGCCTGACCCGCCTGTGTGTGGGTACCGGCCATAGCCAGGAAGAAGATGTCACTATCCGCCACGGCAACGAAGGCCCACGCCGCGTGCATGCCCGCGCCCGGTTGGCCGCATATCCGGGCCAACCCGGCGACAGCCTGTGTGTGCTTTTTCTGCAGGACCAGCGCGAGCTGGAGGCCCGTGTTCGCACAGAAAGGCTGGCCAGCATGGGGCGCTTGTCGACGGCCGTGGCGCACGAAATACGCAACCCGCTGTCGGCCATTGCACAGGCCAATGCCCTGCTGGAAGAAGACATTTCCGACCCCAGACTGAAGAAACTGACCACCATGGTCGGTCAGAACGCCAAGCGGTTGGAGAAAATCGTCAACGACATTCTGAATATCTCCCGGGTGCAGCCCTATGACCCGAGCTACCTGGTGCCGACCGTGCCATTGGACACGTCGATACACCGCATCTGCAGCGACTGGTCCACACAGACCGGCAGCCAACAGCGTCTGACATTACACCCCGGCGACCCAACGATTGGTGTGCGCTTTGACACCGAGCATCTGCGGCGTGTATTGGTCAATTTGCTGGACAACGCACGCCGCCACACCGAAGAACAGGCCGATGCCATACAGGTTTTCCCAGGTCTCAGTGATGAACAGCACGCGACCGTGTCGGTGTGGAGTGACTCGCCCCCCATGGACCAGTCGGTAGAGCGGCATTTGTTCGAACCCTTTTTTTCGTCCGACAGCCGCTCCAGCGGCCTGGGCCTGTATATCTGCAGGGAGTTGTGTGAACGCCACGACGCCGCACTGGTCTACCAACGCACGGTGCGCAGCGCACGCGGGCAGGCGACCGAGGGAAACGAATTTGTGGTTACATTCAGGCGGGCTGAATCCCCGGATAATCCGCCATCGGCAGAAACGACCACCACCCCATGGCAACCCACGCTGTATTGAACAACGCCCAGATCCTGGTGATCGACGACGAGCCCGATCTGCGCACTCTGTATGAGCTCACGCTATTGCGTGAGGGCTACCGGGTGGACACGGCAGGCAGCGTACAGGAAGCCATGCAGCTTCTCAACGCACAGCGCTTTGACGTCGTCATCACCGACATGCGCCTGCCCGACGGCCTGGGCACCGAGATCCTGAGCCATATGAAGACCCAGCACCGCTCCGAGCGCAGCATTGTCATCACGGCCCATGGATCGGCAGAAAACGCGGTGGAGTCGCTGAAGGCAGGCGCCTTCGATTACCTCACCAAACCGGTAGACCTGAAGCAGTTTCGTACGGCTATCGCATCGGCCGTGCAAGGGAATGTTTTAAAGGCTGGCCCCGCCAGGAGAGCCACGGATGCCAGGCTATCGGACACAGCGGCGTCCAACAACCACGGACAAGCGGCGCTGGCCCGGTTGGCCGGTGAATCGGTGGCCATGCGCAGCGTCAAAGACCGCATTGTCAAAGTAGCACGCAGCATGGCGCCGGTTTTGATCCGCGGAGAATCCGGCACCGGTAAAGAACTGGTCGCCAGTGCCTTGCATGCAACCAGCCACCGCGCCGCCGGCCCCTGGGTAGCCGTCAATTGCAGTGCCATCCCCGAAAATCTGTTGGAGTCCGAGTTCTTTGGTGCCAAGAAAGGCGCCTATACCGGATCGGTGCAGGACCGCGAAGGCTTCTTCCAGGCCGCAAAAGGTGGCACCTTGTTTCTGGATGAAATTGGCGATCTCCCGCTGGCCATGCAGTCCAAGTTGCTGCGCGCCATACAGGAACGCTGTGTACGCCCCGTGGGCTCCAACCAGGAAGAAACAGTCGATGTCCGCATTGTGAGCGCCACCCACAAAGACCTGCCCGCCGAGGTCGCAGCGGGCCGCTTCCGCCAGGATCTTTTCTACCGGCTCAATGTGATTGACATCGTGATACCGCCACTGCGTGAGCGCAGCGAAGACCTGCCGGCTTTGTGCAGGGCCTTGTTGTCACGCATCGCCGAAGAATCCCAGATGGCTGTACCCGAGCTGGCGGCTGGCAGCATGGAGCAGCTCGCGCAGTTGCCGTTGCATGGGAATGTGCGTGAACTGGAGAATCTGTTGCACCGTGCGGTCGCCTTGTGCGACGGCGAAACCCTGCAACTGGACGATTTGCAGCCGGCCAGAGACAGTCGCCCAGCGCCCCTTGCAGACCCGATTGATGCGGTGACTGCACCTGAAACGACCCAGCGTTTGACCAAGGCGGCTACAGCCAGCGACATCTCCCTGCCGTCCGACTTGCAGAGCCACCTGGACCAGCAGGAGCGCGAGATCCTGGTCAAGTGCCTGAAGGAAACCAACTTCAACCGGACGCTGGCCGCCACACGGCTGGGCCTTAGTCTGCGGCAAATACGCTACCGCATCGCACGTCTGAAAATCGATGCCCCCCGCGATGACGGACCCGATGAGTAACCCCGCACTGCCAGATACCGAGCTCTGGCATGGCGGCCGTTACCGGCCTGCACACTGGCTGGCATCGCCAAATTTTGGAACCAGACCTGCTGAGGCATGTATTGACCTGCTGGTACTGCACTCCATCAGCCTGCCACCCGGAGTCTACGGCGGCCACGAGGTACAAGACCTGTTTACCAACCGCCTGGATTGGGAACTACACCCTTACTTCAAGCAAATTGAAGGGCTGCAGGTGTCGGCGCACTTTTATGTGCAGCGTACCGGAGCCATCTGGCAATTTGTCAGCTGTGATGACCGTGCCTGGCACGCCGGCGCATCGCAGTACCGTGGTCGCAGCAACTGCAACGATGACTCCATCGGCATAGAACTGGAAGGCCTGGAGGGCGACACGTTTGAGGTTGCGCAGTACCAGGCATTGGCAGAACTGCATCTGGCTATCAGCCGTCGTTACCCTATCGCCCATATCGCCGGGCATGAGCACATCGCGCCCGGGCGCAAGGCCGACCCCGGCCCCGGTCTGGATTGGAATTTGTTACAAAATTATCTGCAGCGGGAAGATCAGTGTTTTCCCGAAGGCGTACTGCGCAAAGCAGGTGCCTGATGCGCGCTGCGCCTGTATGGCGCACATAACGCACAAACGACCCCACCAACGCTGACACGACGCAATGCGTGGCTCCATGCGGTCCGGCAAGCCAAACCCGCTCGCAAACCGCATGTGTATTGGCCTTTCGTTCACACACCACCGATGGGCACGGGCTGCGGACCATGCCCACAACTACAAGCCCACAACTGTGTGGTCGTTCTGAGCATTTAGTGCGCCTGGGCCCAAGGCAGCGATTGCGCACGGGTACACTACCGGTAGTGGCTTGCAAGCACTACAGACCCCATATATAGTGTGCCCTGTCTTTACCGCTCTTTCGATAAATGCATATCAAAGGCGGCCACAGCACCTTGCCAAGCCCCAAAAAAACAGCCATTTAGACGAGGAATCCATGCAATCTGTTTCAAGCACCACCCCACTGGCACCTACCGCCCTACTGTCATCACACAGCGACACGGTTGCAGAAGGCGGCAGCATCAACCATCTGGCCCACTACCAGATCATTCGCCGCAATGGCGCGGTGGTGCCCTTCGAACCCAACAAGATCGCCGTGGCGATGATGAAGGCCTTCCTGGCCGTGCATGGCACCCAGGGCGCCGCGTCTGCCAGCGTACGCGAAGTGGTCGAAGCCTTGACCCAGCAGGTCATCCGCGCGCTGGTGCGCTCGCGCCCAGGCGGCGGCACCTTCCATATTGAGGACGTACAAGACCACGCAGAGCTCGGATTGATGCGCGGCGGCCACCACGAGATCGCACGGGCTTATGTGTTGTACCGCGAGCGCCGTGCCCAGGAGCGCGCCAAACACGTGGCCGAAGTAGCCCCTCCCGCACCGGTGCTGCACGCCATCGACAACGGCCAACGCATCGTGCTGGACCTGAACCAGCTCAGGAGCCTGATCGAAACCGCCTGCTCCGGCCTGGGTGCCGATGTCAAGGCAGAGCCCATTCTGGCCGAGACCATGCGCAATCTGTATGACGGTGTGCCCATGGACGAGGTTTACAAGGCCTCCATCCTGGCGGCCCGCACGCTGATCGAAAAGGACCCTGACTACACCTACGCAACCGCACGCCTGCTGTTCCATACGATTTCCCGCGAAGTGCTGGGGCGTGACGTGGCACCTGCAGATATGGCGGGCGCCTATACCGACTACTTCCCTGGCTTCATCAAGCGCGGCGTGAACGCCGAGCTGCTGGACGAGCGGCTGATGCAGTTCGACCTGCCCCGCCTGGGCGCGGCCCTGAAAGCAGAACGTGACATGCAGTTTGACTATCTGGGCCTGCAGACCCTGTATGACCGTTACTTCCTGCACGAAGGCAAGACCCGCATCGAGCTGCCCCAGGCCTTCTTCATGCGGGTAGCCATGGGCCTGTCGTTGAACGAGATCGACCGCGAAGCCCGCGCCATCGAGTTCTACGAAGTGTTATCGCGCTTCGACTTCATGTCCAGCACACCGACGCTGTTCAACAGTGGCACGCTGCGCTCGCAACTCTCCAGCTGCTACCTGACCACCGTGCCGGACGATCTGGACGGTATTTACGAGTCCATCAAGGAAAACGCCTTGTTGTCCAAATTTGCGGGCGGCCTGGGCAATGACTGGACACGCGTACGTGCACTGGGCGCCCATATCAAGGGCACAAATGGCGAGTCGCAAGGCGTCGTGCCTTTCCTGAAGGTCGTCAACGACACGGCCGTCGCGGTCAACCAAGGCGGCAAACGCAAAGGCGCGGTCTGCACCTACCTGGAAACCTGGCACCTGGATATTGAAGAGTTTCTGGAGCTGCGCAAGAACACCGGTGATGACCGCCGCCGCACCCACGACATGAACACCGCTAACTGGATCCCCGATCTGTTCATGCGCCGCGTCATGGAAAAGGGCACCTGGACCCTGTTCTCCCCCAACAACGTGCCCGATCTGCACGATCTGTTCGGCGCCGAGTTCGAAAAGGCCTATGTGGCCTACGAAGAAAAGGCGGCACGTGGTGAGATCAAACCCGCCCGCACCATCCAGGCCAGCGATCTGTGGCGCAAGATGCTAACGATGTTGTTCGAGACTGGCCACCCCTGGATCACGTTCAAGGATGCCTGCAATGTGCGCTCGCCCCAGCAGCACGCTGGCGTCGTGCACTCCAGCAACCTGTGCACCGAGATCACGCTGAACACTTCAGACACCGAAACCGCCGTCTGCAACCTGGGCTCCGTCAACCTGCGCCAGCATTTGAAGGATGGCAAGCTGGACCACGACAAGCTCAAGCGCACCATCAGCACAGCCATGCGCATGTTGGACAACGTCATCGACATCAACTACTACGCGGTCAAGAAGGCGCGCGACTCCAATATGCGCCACCGTCCGGTGGGTCTGGGTGTCATGGCCTTCCAGGACAGCCTGTACGAACTGCGCATTCCTTACGCCAGCGAAACCGCCGTGCAGTTTGCCGACGAATCCATGGAAGCCATCTGTTACTACGCCTACTGGGCGTCGACTGAACTGGCCAAGGAACGTGGCAAGTACTCCACCTACCGCGGCTCCTTGTGGGACAAGGGTGTGTTGCCGCTGGACACACTGGATATGCTGGCCTCGGCACGAGGAGGTTATGTGGACGTGGACCGCTCCGCCACGCTGGACTGGAATGCCCTGCGCAACAAGATCGCCCAGGACGGCATGCGCAATTCCAACTGCGTGGCCATTGCGCCTACCGCCACCATTTCCAACATCATTGGTGTGGATGCATCCATCGAGCCCAGCTTTGGCAACCTGTCGGTCAAGTCCAACCTGTCCGGCGAGTTCACCGTTATCAACGGCTACCTGGTCAAGGACCTGAAGCGCCTGGGCCTGTGGGACGACGTGATGGTGATGGACCTGAAACACTTCGACGGCTCACTCGGTCCCATCGACCGCGTGCCCACCGAAGTCAAACAGCTCTACGCCACCGCCTTCGAGGTCGAGACACAGTGGCTGGTCGAAGCCGCTGCGCGCCGCCAGAAGTGGATTGACCAGGCGCAATCGCTGAACATCTACATGGCCGGTGCATCAGGCAAAAAGCTGGACGAGACCTACAAGCTGGCCTGGCTGCGTGGCCTGAAGACCACCTATTACCTGCGCACGATGTCGGCCACACACGCCGAAAAATCGACCGTCACTGCGGGCAAGATGAACGCTGTTTCCTCAGGCAACGATGCCAAGGGTTCTATGCGATCGTCGAGTGCGTTGGAGGCTGCGGCAGCCGCTGCACAAATGCAAATGGAGATGGCCACGAACGCTGCGACCGACATCAGATTTTGCGGCGTCGACGATCCAACATGCGAGTCTTGCCAATAAAAACAAACCGCGCATCGCACGCAGTGCGATGCTATTGAGCAACACATATTTGCAGTGAAGTGCATGATTACTTTTCATTTCATTTCACTGCTCTCATAATCCGCTGATTGGAATTATTTATGTTGACCTGGGACGAAGAAGTCAAGCCCACACCGCTAACAAGTTTTGCGTTCACGCCGTCGGAAACTCCGACAGTCGAGCGGGCGCAAAGCACTCCCCCAAAGTCCCCCGTTCCCGTACGCATGAAGGCGTCGGACAAACGCATCATCAACGGCCAGACTGATGTGAACCAGCTAGTGCCCTTCAAATACAAATGGGCCTGGGAAAAATATTTAGCCAGTTGCGCCAACCACTGGATGCCACAAGAGGTCAACATGACCCGCGACATCGCACTGTGGAAAGACCCCAACGGTCTGACCGAAGACGAGCGCCGCATCATCAAGCGCAACCTCGGTTTTTTTGTGACGGCCGACTCGCTGGCCGCCAACAACATCGTGCTGGGCACCTACCGCCACATCACCGCACCCGAATGCCGCCAGTTCCTGCTGCGCCAGGCGTTTGAAGAAGCCATCCACACCCATGCCTACCAGTACATCGTGGAGTCACTGGGCTTGGACGAGAGCGAAATCTTCAACGCCTACAACGAAGTCCAGTCCATCCGCGACAAGGACCAGTTCCTGATCCCCTTCATCGAAGCGATCATGAACCCCAATTTCCACACCGGCACACCGGAGGCGGACCAGACGCTGTTGAAGTCCCTCATCGTGTTCGCCTGCCTGATGGAAGGTCTGTTCTTCTACGTGGGCTTCACGCAGATCCTGGCACTGGGTCGTCAGAACAAGATGACCGGTGCGGCCGAGCAGTACCAGTACATCCTGCGCGACGAGTCCATGCACTGCAACTTCGGCATCGACCTGATCAACCAGCTCAAGCTGGAGAACCCGCAGCTGTGGACCGCAGAGTTCAAGGCCGAGATCAAAGGACTGTTCGAAAAAGCGGTAGACCTGGAATACCGTTATGCCGAAGACACCATGCCCCGCGGTGTGCTTGGAATGAATGCCTCCATGTTCAAGGGCTATCTGCGCTACATCGCCAACCGCCGGGCCACGCAGATCGGTTTGGAAGCCTTGTTCCCCAACGAGGAGAACCCCTTCCCCTGGATGAGCGAAATGATTGACCTGAAGAAGGAACGCAACTTCTTCGAGACCCGTGTCATTGAATACCAGTCGGGCGGCTCACTGTCTTGGGACTAGACCAACAAATGTTATTCCGAATTTCATCTATCCAACAACAGACCACAGAGTCTGTGCTGGGTAGGTGTCACCAAGTTCATGTGGCTGGGCAACTGCCCAACCGCATGAATCGCTTCTTGCAAACAACTGGCAAGAAGTGCTCTTTGTAAATTGATCAAGGAGAAAATCATGGCAACTGCAAAAAAACCGGCCGCAAAGAAGGCCGCTCCCGCAAAGAAAGCTGCACCAGCGAAGAAAGCTGCACCAGCCAAAAAAGTAGCTGCTAAAAAAGCAGCCCCCGCGAAGAAGGCCGCTCCCGCTAAAAAGGTAGCCGCCAAGAAAGTAGCTGCGAAGAAAGCAGCACCCGCTAAAAAAGCAGCACCCGCTAAAAAAGCAGCTGCCAAAAAGGCTCCAGCGAAAAAAGTAGCCGCTAAAAAGGCTGCCCCAGCGAAGAAGGCGGCTCCTGCTAAGAAAGCAGTAGCCAAAAAGGCTCCTGCCAAAAAAGCAGCAGCCAAAAAGGCTCCTGCTAAGAAAGCAGCCGTAGCCAAGAAGCCAGTCGCTAAAAAGGCAGCCAAAAAGCCGGCTGCGAAGAAAGCCGCGAAAGCACCCGCTGCCAAAGCAGCGACGGCACCCGCTGCGCCTGCTGCCCAGACCACTCTGAACCCGCAGGCCGCATGGCCGTTCCCTACCGCCAACAAACCCTAATCAGGTTTGCGTCGGTTCTCAAGGCCCGGTACCGCAAGGTCCCGGGCTTTTTTCATGGGTAGAAAGACAACAAGCGGTAGCCGGTAACCTTCTCGTGACCCACCGCGTGTTTGACACTCAAGGGGACGGTGGCCGAGAGCTCCGCACCCGGTTCGATGACCATCCGCTGTTTGGCGAAATCAGCTGCGGTGAAAACCCTGCGCATCACGGCCTGATCCTGCATGTCTGTCAGCGTCAACTCGACAGCCGGCGTTGCAATGGGCGTCTGCGCCGAGTTCTTCAACGCAAAGCTCAGACGGTAGACGTCTGTACGCACTTTGGAAAAAGACGAACTATCGATCGCGATGGCTTCGATCTGGAGCAGAGGCGCAATCCTGCAGTTCACCACTTCACACAGTGGCTCCAGAAATCGCCTTGCAGCAGGCTCGGTCGCAACAATACGATCCCGCTCATGCACGACGACCTGCAAGACCAAACTCCCGAGCAATACCAGTGACAGCAAGCCGTACCCCGCGCGCACCCAGGGCCGCCGCGCCGCAGCAGATGTCCGCCCGTTGTGCAGGAAAGCATGCCGGGGCTTTTCCTCAAATAAGGACTCTGGCTCCTCCACCATGGGGGCTGGCTTGGACACTGCATTGCTTCGTGCCTTGCGAAGGGATGCATCACCACGGCCTAAGTTATCACGCTGTTCACGCAAAGTAGCCGCCGGGGGTGCTATGTCCTGGTCCTCGATGTGCAAAGCCCGTGGATTGACCTCCAAAAAGGGCTCCAACACCGGTCCCTCATGGACGTCTACTTTCTCCACTTTGTCCTGCGCTGGAGCTGGAGCTGGAGCTGGAGCTGGAGCTGGAGCTGGAGCTGGAGCTGGAGCTGGAGCTGGAGCTGGAGCTGGAGCTGGAGCTGGAGCTGGAGCTGGAGCTGGAGCTGGAGCTGGAGCTGGAGCTGGTGCTGGTGCTGGAGCTGGAGCTGGAGCTGGAGCTGGTGCTGGTGCTGGTGCTGGTGCTGGTGCTGGTGCTGGTGCTGGTGCTGGTGCTGGTGCTGGTGCTGGTGCTGGTGCTGGTGCTGGTGCTGGTGGCACCGGCTGTTCAATAGGATTTTGCCGCGGCTGTTGCGGTGGCGAGGTGCTTAGCGCCTGGCTGGTGCCGGATTGCAAATGGACATTGGCGTCAAAAACCTCATTGCACTGACCACACCGCACCCAGCCATCTGACACGCGAAGCTGGTCCGGCACGACCTTGAACATCGTGGCACATACCGGGCATCGGGTAATCAGGCTCATGTCATCGCCATTGTAGAGACCCGACGTGTGCGCTTAGAAGGAGGCGGTCATCAAAATCCAGCCGTCTTCACGGTCAGCCACCGCCAACTGGCAGTGCGGGGAATAGGCAGCAATCAGCTCGTCGGCCTGGCGCTCCAGGATACCGGCCAACACCAGGTTGCCGCCAGGTGCCACGTGTGCACACAACAATGGCGCCAGTACTTTGAGCGGGGTCGCCAGAATATTGGCCAGCACCGTGTCATACAAGCCCTGGGCACACTCTGGCATCCCCGCCGACAGAGTGACGCCATTGGCCACGGCATTCAACTCGGTAGACTGAATGGCGGCAGGGTCAATGTCCACCGCCACCACTTCAGTCGCACCAAATTTTGCTGCACCAATAGCCAAAATTCCAGATCCACAACCGTAGTCCAATACGCGGCCCTGCACCGCATGGGTCGCAATCCAGCGCAGACACATGCGGGTTGTGGGATGGGTTCCGGTACCAAATGCAAGCCCCGGATCCAGACGGATGATCTGTTTTGCCGCCGCGGGGGGCTCATGCCAGGTAGGAACAATCCAGAACTCGGGCGTGATGTCGACAGGGGTGAACTGCGACTGCGTCAACCGCACCCAATCCTGCTCGGGGACTGGCGCCATGGCCAGTATCTGGCAGCCTTCGAAGAATTCTTGCGCTGCCAGCAGCCCGGCCGCTTCACGCGCCAGGGGTTCATCCGCAAACAGGGCGGTGACACGGGAACGTTGCCAACCCTCTTTGGGTGCCGGCATTCCAGGCTCACCGAACAAGGCCTGTTCGGCATCGGTCTGCGCGTCGGCATCTTCCACACTAACGCTCAAGGCATCCAGCGCATCCAGTGCGTCGCTCAGTTGCTCGACCCGGTCTTCCGGGCACATCAGGCTGAGTTCAAACATGGCCATGGGCTTCAACGCTTGCGTTGGTCCAGCCACTGTTCCAGGTAGTGGATGTTGGTGCCGCCGTCCATGAATTTGGCGTCCACCAGCAACTCACGGTGCAGCGGGATGTTGGTGTTGATGCCTTCGACCACGGTCTCGGCCAGGGCCGTGCGCATACGCGCCATGGCCTGCTCACGCGTATCACCGTGCACAATGATCTTGCCCACCATGGAGTCGTAATTGGGCGGCACAAAATAGTTGGTGTACACGTGGGAGTCCACACGCACGCCCGGACCGCCCGGTGCATGCCAGGTTGTCACGCGACCCGGTGAAGGAGTGAACTTGTACGGATCTTCAGCGTTGATGCGGCACTCGATGGCATGGCCTCGCACCTCGATCTGGCGCTGGGTGAAGGGCAGCTTCTCACCAGCCGCCACCATGATCTGGGTCCGCACGATGTCGATGCCGGTCACCATCTCGGTCACAGGATGCTCCACCTGGACCCGTGTGTTCATCTCGATAAAGTAGAACTCACCGTCTTCGTAGAGGAACTCAAAGGTTCCTGCACCGCGGTAACCAATCTTCTTGCAGGCTGCAACACAGCGCTCACCCACACGTTCGATCAGCTTGCGGTTGATGCCGGGTGCTGGCGCCTCTTCCAGAATTTTCTGGTGACGGCGTTGCATGGAGCAATCCCGCTCGCCCAGGTAGACCGCATTTTTGTGTTTGTCGGCCAGTATCTGGATTTCGACGTGGCGTGGGTTCTGGAGAAACTTCTCCATATAGACCGCTGGGTTGCCAAATGCCGCACCGGCTTCCGCCTTGGTCATGGCCACCGCATTGATCAGGGCTGCCTCGGTGTGGACCACACGCATGCCGCGTCCACCGCCACCACCGGCCGCCTTGATGATGACGGGGTAACCCACTGCCTTGGCGATGCGCCGGATCAGGGCCGGGTCATCGGGCAACTCCCCTTCAGAACCGGGCACGCAGGGTACGCCGGCACGTATCATGGCCTGCTTGGCCGACACCTTGTCACCCATGATGCGGATGGACTCCGGCGTGGGGCCAATGAACTGGAAGCCGCTTTTCTCTACCCGTTCGGCAAAATCGGCGTTTTCGCTCAAGAACCCGTAACCCGGGTGGATGGCTTCTGCATCGGTCACCTCGGCTGCCGAAATAATGGCGGGCACATTCAGATAACTTTGCGCCGAAGGGGCGGGGCCTATGCAAACTGCCTCATCGGCCAGTTTGACGTACTTGGCATCGCGGTCGGCTTCGGAGTAAACCATCACCGCCTTGACGCCCAACTCGCGACAGGCGCGCTGGATTCGCAGCGCAATCTCGCCACGGTTGGCAATCAGGATTTTTTTGAACATGGGAATGACTGCTTGCCGTCGGGCTTATTCAATGACAAACAATGGCTGACCGTATTCAACCGCCTGGCCGTTTTCACACAAGATGCGGGTGATGGTGCCGGACTTGTCAGCCTCGATCTCGTTGAGGATCTTCATGGCTTCAATAATGCAGACGGTCTCGCCCTCTTTGACAACCGAGCCGATTTCCACAAATGCCTTGGCGCCGGGAGATGAGGAGCGGTAGAAAGTGCCCACCATGGGTGACTTCACCGTGTGGCCTGCAGCAACATCTGCCACCACGGGTGCGGCAGCTGGTGCAGCACCATTGGGCGCGGCGGGGGCTGGCGCCTGGGCTTGTTGTGCGTAGACTGGAGCAGGTGCATAGCTGTGAACCACAGCGCCACCGCCCTTGACGATGCGGACCTTGCCCTCGGCCTCGGTGATTTCGAGCTCCGACACATTGGAGTCCGATACCAGGTCGATCAGGGTTTTGAGTTTGCGTAAATCCATGTCATCTCCAACAACCGTTATTCAGTAGGGGGCGAATTTACAGCAAAAAAGCTTGATTTGTCGATAAATCTTTTTATCCACCGACAACGCCATGCAAAATCACAGAAAGTGAATGCCTATTCAGCGGACAAGAACCACCCGCTCCCCGCCCCGACTACCCGTTTAGCCGGTCATTTTAGACTAAGCACCTCAGCCAGATCCGATGGGTGCAGGCGCCCCATCTTGCGGTAGAGCACCGTACCGCTGGCACCCAATACGACGGAAAACGGCAGCCCACCTGCCACATTGCCCAGGCCCCGACCCAGTTCCGCACCGGCCAGCCCGGCCATGCCCACCGGAAAATCCAGCGGCATTTTTTTCAGAAAACTCTGCACGGGCGTCAATTTATCGACCGCCAAGCCCAGCACTTGCCAGCCTTTGCCTTTATTTTGACGGTAGAAGTCATTAATAAGCGGCAGTTCCTCCACACAGGGCGCGCACCAGGTTGCCCAAAAATTCAGCAGTAGTGGGCGCCCACGCAACGACTGCATGGATAACTTGCCAGCTTGCGGTGTATCCCATTGCATGGACCAAAACCCCTCGACCGGCTCGGCGGGAGGCAGAGCCTCGGGTACTGGAGCCCGCCACCACGCTACACCCAAGCCCAACAGCGCCGCGCCAGCGGCAGTCCCTCCTAACAACAGACGGCGGTTCGGCGTACCCTGAGGATCAGTGGTGCTTGCAGGATTGGAATCGGGTGCGGTCATGGCGCACCACCCTGCAACAGCCCGCGCAGTGCCGTCGCATCACCCCGCGGCCGTCGCCCCCGCGCATCCGCACGCAGGGCTCCGCGCAGGTCGTCAAAGTCGTAGACCAGCAGATGGAGGCCCACATGTTCACCCAGCGCAGCGCAGTAGGCCTGCACACTGAGTGCATCCACGGTCTCGCCGTGGAAGCCGGTGACCGAACGCGGCTCGTAGCGCACCTGCATGTCTATCAAACCGATTTCCGCCGATTTGGAGTCATCACAAAACAATTGCAGGTAAATATCAGAACGGCGTGTGGCCGTTCCGTGCCAGACCGCACCGCCGATATGGGGGCGAAACTGCTCCAGGCGCTCCATCCACTCCACCGCCAGTTCACGCAGGGCCTGCAATTCGGCAGGCTGGGTGTCGGCACAAAAGATGGAGATGTATTCTTCTACTGCCGTGTCCAGCTGTGTGTTGTCCGGTAACGCGGTGCGCGCGGGCAAGCCCATCTGTTTGATGGCTCGGCGCTTGGCGGCCCCGTATTCCAAGCCTTCCTCCACAACCATACGCGCGGCAACGGCGGCCAGTTCTTCTTTCAATGCATCCATGGCCGCATTGTGCCCCCGGATGTTTGTCCCGTGCAGCCGGACAGTCTTTGGCCGCTTCAATTTTGATAGCAACTTAGGGAGCCTGCACGGGGGCTAGAGGCACAAAACGCTTACAACCTCCCGATAGAATGCTGCCATGCATATTCACATTCTGGGCATTTGCGGTACTTTTATGGGCGGCTTGGCCGCGCTGGCGCGCGAGGCGGGCCACCGCGTTACCGGCTGCGACACGGGCGTCTACCCCCCCATGAGCGACCAGTTGCGCGCCCTGGGCATCGAGTTGATCGAAGGTTATGGCACGGACCAGATGGCGCTCAAGCCTGATATGTTTGTCATCGGCAACGTAGTCAGCCGGGCCCGCCTGGCCGACGGCAGCCCCCGTTATCCGCTGATGGAAGCCATCCTGGATGCGGGCGCACCCTACACCAGCGGCCCCCAGTGGCTGGCCGAACATGTGCTGCAGGGCCGCCATGTTTTGGCAGTTGCAGGCACCCACGGTAAGACAACCACGACAGCCATGTTGACGTGGATACTGGAGAGTGCAGGCTTACAACCCGGCTTCCTGGTAGGCGGCGTCCCCCTGAATTTCGGCATCTCAGCGCGCCTGGGTGGCGAGCTGGCACCGGGTTCTGCGCAGGTAAAGGAGGAGCCCGCAAAGCGGGCGGGGGACACGGAGCAGAACCCGGTACCAGCTCGCCACCCTCCTCTGTTTGTTATAGAAGCCGACGAATACGACACCGCCTTCTTCGACAAACGCAGCAAGTTCGTGCACTACCGCCCCCGCACCGCGGTGCTGAACAACCTGGAATTCGACCACGCCGACATCTTTGACAACCTGGCCGCCATCGAGCGCCAGTTCCACCACCTGGTCCGCACCGTGCCCAGTACAGGCCGTATCGTCGTCAACGGCCTGGAAGAAAGCCTGACCCGCGTGCTGAGCCAGGGCTGCTGGAGTGAACAACGCAGCTTTGGCAGCACGGTCAGTGATTTCACAGCTGTGGGTGAGCCCCATGCCTTCGACGTGCTGCAAGGCGGCAAAGTGGTCGCCCGGGTGGAATGGTCACTGAGCGGCGTGCACAACCAATTGAACGCCCTGGCCGCCATTGCCGCCGCAGAACACGTGGGCGTAACGCCCAGCGCGGCGGCCCAGGCCCTGGGCCATTTCGTCAATGTCAAACGCCGCATGGAAGTGCGGGCCCGCGTGACCCTGGGTAGCACTACCCCGGCGGATGCGGGACCATCGACAGTCACCATCTACGACGACTTCGCCCACCACCCCACCGCCATCCGCACCACCATCAACGGCCTGCGCCGCCAGGTGGGCGCGGCACGTATCCTGGCCGTGTTCGAGCCCCGCAGCAACACCATGAAACTGGGAGCAGTCAAGTCCCAACTACCCTGGAGCCTGGAAGAGGCCGACCTGGCCTTCTGCCATGCCGGTGGCCTGGACTGGGACGCCGCAGAGGCCCTGTCCAGCATGGGCCAGCGGGCCAGCGTGGCAAATGATGTGGACAGCACCATCCGCCAGGTGCTGGCCCAGGTGCGGCCCGGCGACCACATCCTGTGCATGAGCAACGGGGGCTTTGGCGGTATTCACCTGAAATTGGCCGCGGCGCTACAGGCCCACTAGCTGACAGCAGCATGGGTAGGTAATAGCACAGCGTAGACGGCACCGGGTCTGTGCCAGTAGCATCGCAGGCTTCACCGCCTTGTTGATCGGATCCGGCCATGCACTTGCTTTTCAAAGACTCCGCCCCTCAGGGCGCGTTACGCAACAAGGTCGTCAGCGCAGCCGAGGCCGTGCGCCTGATCCACGATGGGGACACGGTGGCCACCGGCGGTTTCGTGGGCATCGGTTTCGCCGAGACCGTCGCAGTCGCGTTGGAACAGCGCTTTCTGGAAGCCGAGGCAGAAACCGGCACCGGTGCGCCACGCAACCTGACCCTGGTCTACGCCGCCGGTCAGGGTGACGGTGCCAGCCGCGGGCTCAACCACCTGGGCCACGCTGGCATGGTCAAGCGGGTTGTGGGTGGCCACTGGGGGCTGGTGCCGGCGCTGCAAAAGTTGGCGATTGCCAATGCCATTGAGGCCTACAACCTGCCGCAGGGTGTGATCGCCCACCTTTTCCGCGACATCGCCGCCGGCAAGCCCGGCACGCTGACCCATGTGGGCATCGATACATTCGTCGACCCGCGCTGGGGCGGCGGCAAGATCAATGCCTACACCACCGAAGACCTGGTGCGGCTGATGGAGATCGACGGCAAGGAATACCTGTTTTACAAGGCGTTTCCCATTTCGGTCGGAATCATCCGCGCCACCACCGCCGACCCCGATGGCAACCTGACGATGGAGCGGGAAGCCCTGACATTGGAGGCGCTGGCCATTGCCATGGCGGCGCGCAATTCGGGCGGCATTGTCATTGCGCAGGTCGAGCGTATTGCCGAGCGCGGCACGCTGCACCCGCGTTTGGTCAAGGTGCCCGGTATTCTGGTGGACGCCGTGGTGCTGGCCACCGAACCGGCCCACCACATGCAGACGTTTTCTGAGCAATACAACCCGGCCTATTCCGGCGAGATCCGCGTCCCACAGGACTCGTTGCCCGCCATGCCGCTGTGTGAACGCAAGGTGATTGCGCGGCGCGCCGCGCTGGAGCTCAAACCCAACAGTGTGGTGAACCTGGGCATCGGCATGCCCGAAGGCGTGGCCAGCGTGGCCGCAGAAGAAAAAATCATCGACCTGGTCACACTCACCGCCGAGCCCGGCGTGATTGGCGGCATACCGGCCAGCGGCATGAGTTTTGGCGCGGCCACCAATGCCCACGCCGTGATCGACCAGCCCAACCAGTTCGACTTTTACGACGGCGGCGGCCTGGACATTGCGGTGTTGGGCCTGGCCCAGGCCGACGCGCAGGGCAATTTGAATGTCAGCAAATTCGGCCCCCGCCTGGCCGGTGCCGGTGGTTTCATCAATATCAGCCAGAATGCCAAGACCGTGGTCTTGGTCGGCACATTCACCACCGGCGGGCTGGATGTGCGCCTGCAGGATGGCCGACTGCACATCCACCGCGAGGGTGATACACGCAAGTTCCTGAAGGCGGTGGAACACCGCACCTTCAGCGGACGCGAAGCCTGCAAACGCGGTCAACGTGTGTTGTATGTGACCGAACGCTGTGTCTTCCAACTGAAGGACGACAAGGGCCAGGGCAGCATGGAGTTGGTTGAGATAGCGCCGGGCGTGGACCTGGAGCGTGATGTGCTGGGCCAGATGGACTTTATGCCCACCATCAGCCCGCACCTGCGACTCATGGATGCTGCCCTGTTTGCGACCGACGCCATGGACCTGCGGGAGCGCCTGTTGGCCACGCCTCTGGCCCAGCGTTTTGAACTGGACCGCGAACACCGCCTGCTGTTTATCAACTTCGAAGGCCTGGCGGTAGACCAGGCCAGCGATATCAGCGATATCGAGCAGCACCTGAACACCCTGTTGGCGCCTCTGGGTGAGCGTGTCGCCGTGGTGGTGAACTACGATAACTGCAGCATACTGCCGCCGCTGATCGACGCCTATTCGGCCATGGTCAAACGCCTGAGTGACCGCTTCTACAGCCGTGTCACCCGGTATGGCACTGGCGGATTCCTGAAAGCCCGACTGGAAGTTGGCGGGTAAAGAACCCTGGCATGCCAGGCAAGGGACGCCGGCACTTGTAAAATCGGCGCTCTACTTCTTCTAGGTGGTTCTTCATGCTCTTCTCTTCCCTGCGCCAGTCACTTGCCACTCTGATGGTTGCCGTGCTGGTTTCTGCCTGTGGTGGCAGCGGCGGCAGTTCTGCCCCAGCGCCTGCTGGTGGCATCACCGTGACGCCGGGCGACGGCACTGCAACCATCACCTGGTCCATGGCGCCTGGCGTGAAGTACTGGCTGTTTTATGCACCCAACAAAACCATCACCACCACGGACTGGATCAATGTACCGGGTAGCCGCGCCGTATTGGACGTCACCTCCCCCTACGTGGTGACGGGCCTGGCAAACGGCTTCACCTATTACTTCACCGTTAACGGCCGCAATGGTGATGGCCCCGGTGGCCCGGGCAGCCCCACGGTCGCTATCGTGCCGCGGCCCGCTGGTGAAACCTGGAAAGCCGGCACCACCCTGGGCAGCAACACCATCCGCAGCATCACCTACGGCACGGCTGCTGATCTGACGGGTTACTACTTTGCCGTGGGTGACGCCGGCAGCACCTACCGCAGCAAAGACGGCATCACCTGGTCCGGCCTGCCTGCAGCTGCCAGTACCGACATGCGTGCCGCGTTGTACGCCTTGGGCAAATTTATTGTGGTGGGTGCCAACGGCAGTATCCGTTACGGCACGGACATGTCGAACTGGACCACCGCCACATCCAACACCACGGAAACACTGAATGCCGTCGCCAGCAATGGCGCACTGGCGGTTGCGGTCGGTAACAACGGCACGCTGCGCACCTCGTCAGACGGCATCACCTGGGCAAACGGCACGGTGCCAACCACCAAAAACCTGTACGGCGTGGCCTACTCCGGTAGCGGTGTCTGGATGGCAGTGGGTGCAGACGGCACCCTGATGACCAGCACCGATGCAACCAACTGGACCTTGGTGGCTTCTGGCACAACAGCCGATCTCAATGCCGTTGCGGTGCAGGCCTTCACCAGCTACACCTTTGTGGCCGCAGGTAATGGCGGCACCATTCTCACCAGCACCGACAACGGCGTGACCTGGGTATCCCAGGCCTCGGGCTCCAGCGCCAACCTGTTGGGCATCAGCACCGCCACCAACCAGGTTTTGGTAACTGGTGTGGGTGGCACAGTATTAACCAGCGCCAGTGGCACCTCGGCATGGACCACCCGCACCACGGGCACCACGGCCGATTTGCATGCTGCGATCAGCGGTTTCTCCCAATACGTGGCAGTGGGCCAAAACGGCACCAATATCAACTCTCAGTAAAACAATGGAGCCCCCACGGGGGCCCAACCCTCTTCTTGAGCTTTACTTCTGGGCACGGCGTTGCTTGACGGCGGCAGACAACACATCCAGCACCTGCAGCGAATCATCCCAGCCCAGGCAGGCATCGGTGATGCTCTTGCCATAGGCCAGCGCATTCGCATCGTCCTTGCCAGGTGTGAATTTCTGCGCACCGGCATTCAGGTGGCTTTCCACCATCACACCAAACACGCTGTGTGAGCCCGCGGCGATCTGGCTGGCGATATCGCGCGCCACGTCCAGCTGTTTTTCGTGCTGCTTGCTGCTGTTGGCGTGGCTGCAGTCCACCATCAGCGTGGCGGGCAGCTTGGATTTTTCCAGCTCCTTGCAGGCCTCAGCCACACTGGCTGCGTCGTAGTTTGGCGCCTTGCCGCCGCGCAGAATCACGTGGCAATCCTTGTTGCCCTTGGTCTGCACAATCGCCACCTGGCCATTCTTGTGCACCGACAAAAAGTGGTGGGCACCGGCAGCAGCCTGAATCGCGTCGGTTGCGATCTTGATATTGCCATCGGTGCCATTCTTGAAACCGATGGGCGCCGACAAGCCGGATGCGAGCTCACGGTGCACTTGGCTCTCCGTGGTGCGTGCGCCGATCGCACCCCAGGCGATCAGGTCACCCAGGTATTGGGGCGAGATCACGTCCAGGAATTCGCTGCCGGCAGGCAAGCCCAGGCGGTTGATCTCGATGAGCAGTTGGCGGGCAATACGCAGACCCTCGTCGATGCGGAAGCTCTCGTCCAGGTAGGGGTCGTTGATCAGGCCTTTCCAGCCCACCGTGGTGCGGGGCTTTTCGAAATACACGCGCATCACGATCTCCAGCGTGTCCTTGTATTTCTCACGCTGATCCTTCAGGCGGCGCGCATAGTCCAGCGCGGCGGCCGGGTCATGGATGGAGCAGGGCCCGATCACCACCAGCATGCGGTCATCCTTCTTGGCCATGATCTTGTGGATGGTGTGGCGCGTGTGGGTGATCAGTTTTTCCACCGCCGTACCCTGGATGGGGAAAAAACGGATCAAATGTTCAGGAGGCGGCAACACGGTAATGTCCTTGATGCGTTCGTCATCGGTCTGGCTGGTGCGGTCGGTCTGCTGGGGCGCTGGGGGATACCAGGCATCCTTGCTGGAAGAGGCTTTAGCGGTCATGGTGGGCTCCTAGGTTGAACAGTATTGAAAGTGGAAGAAAAACCGGGCAAAAAAAAACCGCCGGTGGACCGGCGGTTTAGTGAGGATTTGGGACGTCTGGTGTTCAGGTACGTTCAGATCTCTCTACCGCCGAAGCGCTTGAGAACCAAAAGTAGCTAAAAAAGAAACGACCGAAATGCATAAACCCGAATGTAGCACAGTTGTTTTGGAGGCTAAACAGCTTTAGTCATCTTTCCGGCGCCCCCGGCGCCCCTCTTGGCGCACCACGCTGCGTTTGATTTGGCGGCGTTTCCACCAGGCGCTCCAACGGCCCCAGACCGTGGGCGGTTTGCGTTCCTCATCCGGCGCCGCAGCCGATGCCAGGCGCGATTGCTCGTACACATCCAGTAGCAGGGACCCTGCACCCAACACACGCCAGGCCGCCAGGTCAAAGTCTGTCAACACCGGCGCACTGTTGCGCGGCGGTGCAGCATCCATGGCCCATTGTGTGACCAGGATGCGGAAGTGGTTCAGGGCCGAAAAGTGGGCATCAAACTCGTAGTTGGTGTGCCAATCGTCGCTCAAGCCCAGTAGCAGTGCCCGGTGTGTGCGCAGGTCGCCCACCAGATTGATCAGCGCCAACGACAGGGGCCGGGGCTCGGTATTGCGCTGCTGCAGCATGGCAACCAGCGCCTCAATCTGCACCGCCAGGGCTTGCAGACTTTCCCCCACCTGCAAAGATTCCTCATCGGCTACCGCCGAGCGCAGGAACTGGCTGTACTCACCAAAGGACTGGAAGCTATGCGACTGGGACTGGGATTGCGCCTGGGATGGCGAGTACGATGCAGCCACATCCGCGGCCGACAACGGTGCAGTGGGCGGTGTCGAGGCCGCCCGTGAATCTACCGTGTTGTTTTCGTCAGTGGGTTGGGCGGATTCGGAGCTCATGTCAGGCGCCATGCTCACATGCACTGCTAACGCCTGTCAAGCCTTGTCAGGCCGTTCCACCCACCGTCAAGCCATCGATACGCAAGGTGGGCTGGCCCACACCCACGGGCACACTCTGGCCTTCTTTGCCACAGGTGCCCACACCGCTGTCGAGTTTCATGTCGTTGCCCATCATGCTGACGCGCTTCAGGCATTCGGGCCCGCTGCCCACAATGGTGGCACCCTTGACCGGATACAGGATTTTGCCGTTTTCAACCCAATAGGCTTCAGAGGCTGAGAACACAAACTTGCCGGACGTGATGTCGACCTGACCACCGCCAAAGTTGGTGGCGTACAGGCCCTTCTTGATGCTGGCGACGATTTCTTTCGGATCCTTGTCGCCACCCAGCATATAGGTGTTGGTCATGCGTGGCATGGGCACGTGGGCATAACTCTCGCGGCGGCCATTGCCGGTAGGGGCCACACCCATCAGGCGCGCGTTCATGCTGTCCTGGATGTAACCCTTCAGGATGCCGTCTTCGATCAGCACGGTGCGCTGGCTGGTGTTGCCTTCGTCGTCCACATTCAGCGAGCCGCGGCGGTCGGCAAGCGTGCCATCGTCCAGCACAGTCACACCCTTGGCTGCCACGCGCTGGCCGATGCGGCCGCTGAAGGCGCTGGAGCCCTTGCGGTTGAAGTCGCCTTCCAGGCCGTGGCCAATGGCTTCGTGCAACAAAATACCAGGCCAGCCGGGGCCTAAGACCACTGTCATTTCACCGGCAGGCGCCGGGCGGGCATCCAGATTGGTCAGCGCGGCGTGCACGGCTTCGTCCACGTATTTTTCAATCTGTGCATCGTCAAAATAAGCCAGGCCAAAACGACCACCGCCGCCAGCCGAGCCGACTTCACGCCTACCCTTTTGCTCGGCAATCACGGTGACGGACAGACGCACCAGCGGGCGCACGTCTGCCGCCAGCGTGCCATCGGCACGGGCCACCATGACCACGTCGTATTCGCTGGCCAGACCGGCCATGACCTGGGCCACACGGGGGTCCTTGGCGCGGGCCAGCTTTTCGACCTTGCCCAAGAGGGCTACCTTGGTAGCGCTGTCGAGTGTGGAAATGGGGTCGTGCCCGGTGTACAGGGAGCGCGACTTGGCGATCTTCTGGGTTGCCACCTTGGCCCGTTTGGACTGGGCTGCGCTGGAAATGGTGCGCACGGTGCGCGCTGCATCCAGCAGGCTGGCTTCGGAAATATCGTCGGAATAGGCAAAGGCCGTCTTCTCGCCGCTGACGGCGCGCACCCCCACACCCTGGTCGATGCTGAAGGAACCGGTTTTGACAATGCCCTCTTCCAGGCTCCAGCCTTCGGAGCGGGTGTACTGGAAGTAGAGGTCGGCCTCGTCGACCTGGTGCGCCTTGATCTCGTTCAGGGCGCGGGCCAGATGGGATTCATCCAGTCCAAAAGGGGTGAGCAACAGGCGCTGGGCAATGGCCAGGCGTTCGATGGTGGGTTCGCGTGCAATCATGGGGCGATTCTAGGCTCCCAGGAGTCTGGGTGGCAGAACGTTCTGCTACGTGTCCCCCGCCCGCTGTGCGGGCTCCTCCTTAACCTGCGCAGAACGCTCTGCCACCCAGACTCCTTGCGCCGACCCGGCTTCAGCAGGGATGGCGCTCCAAAAATTGAAGCAAGGCCGCATCGTCCAGGTCGGCTAGACCGGCATCCAATGCCGCTGCAAACACCTGCGCCGCCAACGGACCCAAAGGGCCTTCAAAACCCACACTTTGCGCCGCCTGCTGCGCCAGCCGCGTGTCCTTGGCCAACAACGACATGTGGGCGCGTGGCGCCAGGTCACCTGTTATCGCGCGGCGCATACGGTCGGTGCCGATCCAGCTTTGGCCGCTGGACTGGCCAATGACGTTCAGCGTGCGCGCCAGGTCCAAGCCCATGCGGCGCGCCAGCGCCAAGACCTCGGCCGCGCCGACCAGGTTGATACCCGCCAGCAGGTTGTTGACCAGCTTGGTGCGGGCGCCGTCGCCGGGGCGTGTGCTGATGCGAAAAACCTTGTTGGACAGGGCCTGCAGCAGCGGCTCGCAGCGGGCCACCACCGCGTCCGCACCCGCCACCAGCAGGCTCATGCTACCGTCACGGGCGCGGGCCGGGCCGCCCGACATGGGGGCGTCGATGGCGTCCACGCCAAACCCGGCAAGTTGTGCGGCAATGGCCTCTACATCCTCGGGTGCAACCGTGGGGCACAGCAGCACCACATGGCCGGGCTGCAGGTGCGCGGCAATGCCCTGCGGGCCAAACAGTACATCGCGGGTTTGTGCGGCGTCCACGACACACACAATGGTTGCTACAGAATTGCTAGCGGCATGTTGAATATCTGCGGGGGCTAGAGCACCAAAAGGCTTAAGACCCTCCAGCTTGGCGGCATCCAGGTCGTGCACCCAGGGTGCCCAGCCCAGTGAGCCCAGGCGTTGCGCCATGGCTCCGCCCATATTGCCCACGCCAACGATGCCCACTTGGAACGTGGCGCTCATGTTGGCGCCAACATGCTCATGACTGCACCAGCCGCTTGGAGTTGGAAATGGCCATCAAAATCCCCACCGCCAACCCCAGCGTCACCATGGCCGTGCCGCCGTAACTGATGAAGGGCAAGGGCACGCCCACCACGGGCAAGATGCCGCTGACCATGCCCATGTTCACAAAGGCGTAGGTGAAAAAAATCATGGTCACGCTGCCGGCCAGCAGGCGCGAGAACAGCGTGGGCGCGTCCAGCGCAATGGCCAGGCCACGCAGGATCAGGAAGATGAAGGCCACGATCAGGAACAAGGTGCCGATCAGGCCGAACTCTTCGGAATAGGCGGCAAAAATGAAGTCGGTGGTGCGCTCGGGGATAAATTCCAGATGGGTCTGCGTGCCCTTCATAAAGCCCATGCCGGTGAGGCCGCCCGAGCCGATGGCAATCATGCCCTGGATGATGTGGAAGCCCTTGCCCAGCGGGTCACGCGTGGGGTCCAACAGGGTGCAGATGCGCTGCTGCTGGTAGGCGTGTAACACAGGCCATCGCACGCCATCCGCACACAGCGCCGGTTCAAACGCAACGATCAGCGCGAGTCCGATGGCCCCCAGCGCAACCACCGGAATCACCAGCTTCCAGCTCATACCCGCAAAGAAGATGACCGCCAGGCCCGCTGCCAGCACCAAGAGCGAGGTGCCCAGATCGGGCTGCTTCATGATCAAGCCCACGGGCACGGCCAGTAGCAAACCGGCCACCACAAAGTCCAGCGGGCGCAATTGGCCCTCGCGTTTCTGGAACCACCAGGCCAGCATCAGCGGCATGGCGATCTTCAGGATTTCACTGGGCTGAATGGTGATGCCGATGTTGATCCAGCGCCGGGCACCCTTCTTGGTGATGCCAAAAATGGCCACCGCTATCAACAGGGCCACGCCCACCATGTAGAGCGGCACGGCCAGCGCCATCAGCCGCTGGGGCGGAATTTGTGCCACCACAAACATGATGCTGGCTGCAATCAGCATATTGCGGCCGTGGTCTTCAAACCGGGTACCGTGGTCGAACCCCGAGGAATACATGGTCAACATGCCGGCACAGGCCAGTATGAAGACGGCAAAGGCCAGCGGCCCGTCAAAGCCGTGGAACCAGGGCGCCATGCGCCGCCAAACAGAGGGTTTATCAAAAACAGAGGCCATACAGTGGCGCGATTATCCCGCAGTGGCGGGACGCCACCGCCGCGCAACCCGCCCCTATTTGGACATGGCAGCTTCGGCCTGGCGGGGCAGCAGGCCCATGCGGGTGGCCTCCAGCACGGCCTCCATCTTGGAATGCACTTCCAGTTTGCCGTACAGGCTCTTGATATGGGTCTGTATGGTGTGCACGCTGAGGCTTTTTAAATCGGCGATTTCAGCATACGAAAACCCGCGGGATACCAGCTCCAGCACTTCCTGCTCGCGCCGCGACAGCAATCCCTTGCCAGCCTCCATTACTTCCATTTTGATAGCACTACTCTCAATACTCACGGGGGCTAGAGCGATATTTGTATGCATGGACCACTACTGTCCGGTAAATTCTGACCAATTTTCAGAATAGCTCAACCTGCGACTTCAGCTCTTCAAAGCTTTCATCTTTGAGTGCGTTGTCGACCATCTGAGCCAAAGTAATTTTCTCAAACATGTTGACCTCCACCAGATGCAAGAAATTGCGTAGTGACAACTCCGTGCGTAGCCCGTGGTGTGCGACCAAGGCTATCAAATAAGTACACACCGCAATCCAGATTTGCGAACGCACGGCGTTCAAAGAGTTGCCAAAGAAGTGCTGGATGTTCAAGTTCTGCTTGAGCCATTTGAAGAACAATTCAATTTGCCAGCGCTGCTTGTAGATGGCTGCGATGGTGAGGGCGGATAAGTCCAAGCGGTTGGTCAGAAAAACGAGTTCCAAACAACTTACTGCGTCATAGAAACGTACCCGGCGCAAGGGCGCGGGGTAGACATTTTTGGAGCGTTCGCCAGTCAGCACAATGGTTTGATCCGAGTACACGCCGGCCTGGATATCGATGGCGTGCGCTTCGTGGCAATTGAAGCTCAGGTTGTCTTTGGCGCGCACCACAAAGCTGCACTCCCGTTGCACCAAACGGTACAGCCTCGCAAAGTCCACGTAGCCGCGATCCAGCACGACGATGGAGCCCTTTGGCAGTCTCAATGCATCGAGTTGCCCCACGTCGCTGATTTTGCCTGTGGTGATCGACAGCATGACCGGAATCGCACCCCGTAGGTCGATCACGGTGTGGGCTTTGATACCCGCTTTGGTGGACCGAAAGTCCGCCCAGGGAAACAGCTTAAGACACAGGTCGATGGTCGTGGAGTCCATGGCATACAGCGGCTCCTTGAGACTCAAGCTAATGTCATGGTCTTTGTATAAATCCAAAGCGATTTCGATCAGGCGTTGCCCCAGTGCTTCGAACAGGTGTGAGTCACGCCGTTCGTTGGCATCGGCCAGCGTGGAGCGCGATACACGCTGACGTAGGCCGCAGTGGTAGAGCTTGGTGCTTTGCGAGTTCAGGCACACGATCAGGTCGCGTAAGCCTTCCCTGCGCGTGAACTGTGCGTAGGCCATGCAGATGAAGTGGCTCCATGCGGTGAAGTCCCGTGTCCAGCGGTTGGCTTGGTATTTGTTTACGAGATGCTCGAAGTGCTTGAATGGCACCACTTCGAGAAGTTGTGCAAATACTGTGCGGCCAGTGTGCATAGAGCGGAAACCTCGAAAAATGAGGTCACGATACGCAACTGCAAAAAATCGCGTTTGAAATCGTCCGAATCACAAAACCTCTTGAAACCCCCAGCCAGCTTAGGTTTGAGCCCTTTTTTGGGAGAATTTACCGGACAGTAGTGTGCATGGACCGGTACTTGGACAGCACCCGCCGGGCAATCATGGGGGAGATGGGTGATGCGCCGGCCTTCATCTCCAGAATGGTGGTGGCGATGTCATCGGGCGCGGCGTCCTTGTGGATGTAACCCAGGGCGCCGGCTTCTATGCTGGCCAACACATTGTCTTCGTCGCCAAACATGGAAATGACCAGGGCCTCGCAGCTGGGGTGGCGCAGACGCGCATGGCGGATGATTTCCAGCCCGCTGCCATCGGGCAGGCCCAGGTCGGTCAGCAAGACGTCCACCGCTTGTTCGCCATCGTCCAACAAGGCCTTGGCTTCGGACACGCTGCCCACGCCACAGACCAGTTCCAGCTGGCCACTGCGCCGCACGCTGGCCGCAAAAAATGCGCGCATCTGCGGGTCGTCTTCAACAATCAATACTCGCCACACGGGATTGCACTCCTTGATCTTCTTATGTGTTGCTGATGCGCTGCACGAGCCCCCCATCTGCCAAGCCCCAAGCATATAGCGAGACGGCGCCCAACAAACTCCCATAAACACGGTAACTTGGTAAAGACCTGGCACCGCCCAAGGCGGCCCTGGCGGCATGGGACAATGCCGCCCTATGTTTCTATTGTTTGAAGAAGCCGGAAAATTCATGGCCGGTCGGGTGCTGTCAGAGGCGGATGCTTCGGCGCAGGTGGAGCTGGACAGCGGCAAGCGGGTCAAGGTCAAGACCGCCAACATGCTGCTGAAGTTTGAAAAGCCTTCGCCCGCCGAGTTCATCGCCGCAGCCCAATCCGCCAGCCAGGGTATCGAGCTGGAAATGGCATGGGAATTCGCGCCTGACGAAGAGTTTGGTTTTGCCGACCTGGCGCGCGACTATTTCTCGCCCCAGGCACCGCTGTCCGAGCAGGCGGCCATGCTGTTCCGGCTGTTTGAATCCCCCCATTACTTCCGCCGCGCCGGCAAGGGGCGCTTCCGCAAGGCATCCGCCGACGTGATCGCCCAGGCACTGGCCGCCATTGAGAAAAAGAAGGCCATCGCGCTGCAGATCACCGCCTGGGCCGACGAGCTGGGTGCAGGCCAGTGCCCCGCCCCCATCCGCGAGCAGTTGTACAAGATTCTGTTCAAGCCCGACAAAAATGCGCCCGAGTACAAGGCCGTGGTCGAGGCATCCCGCGCTACCCATACCGCGCCGCTGGCCCTGCTGCAAAAGGCGGGGGCCATCGCATCGCCCTACCAGTTCCACTGGAAACGCTTTTTGCTGGAAAACTTTCCCAAAGGCACGGGCTTCCCGGCCATTGCCGCCCCGGCCGTGGACGACAAGAATTTGCCGTTGGCGGCGGTGCAAGCCTTCTCCATTGACGACTCCCAAACCACCGAGATCGACGATGCGTTGTCCGTCCAGGGCCTGGGCACCGGCACGGTCACGCTGGGCATCCACATTGCGGCGCCCGGCCTGGCCATACAGCCCGGCGACGCGGTGGACCAACTGGGCCGTGCCCGCCTGTCCACCGTCTACATGCCCGGCTACAAGGTCACCATGCTGCCCGACGCCCTGGTGCAAACCTATACGCTGCAGGCCGAGCGCGACTGCCCTGCCCTCTCTTTGTATGTGACGCTGGACGAAGCCACGCTGGAGATCAAGGGTCACGAGTCCAAGATCGAACGGGTCCCGATTGCGCACAACCTGCGCCACGACCAGTTGGACACCGTCGTAACAGAGCCTTGGTTGCTGGACCCCGCCTTCAACCACGAAAACGAGCCGCAGCCCCTGCCCGCATTGCGTGAGCAGCTATCATTTTTATACCGACTGGCAAAAGACCTGAAGGCCAAGCGCGAGATCGTGCGCGGCAAGCCCGAGACCTTCAACCGGCCGGACTACAACTTCCGCCTGGTGGGCAACGATGGCAATGAGCCCCAGGGCGACGAGACCGTGCAGATCAGCACCCGCCAACGCGGTGCTCCACTGGACCTGATCGTGGCCGAGGCCATGATCCTGGCCAACAGCACCTGGGGCAGCTGGATGGCCGAGCTGGGCGTGCCCGGGATCTATCGCAGCCAGGCATCACTGGCACCCGGCGTCAAGGTGCGCATGGGCACCAAGGCCCAGCCCCATGCCGGTATTGGTGTCAAGAGTTATGCCTGGAGCAGCTCACCCCTGCGCCGGTACGTCGATCTGGTTAACCAGTGGCAGATCATTGCCTGTGTGCAGCATGGCAAGACAGCAGCGCTGGCCGCACCCTTCAAGCCCAAGGACGCCAGCCTGTTCTCCATCATCTCCAGCTTTGACGAGGCCTACAGCGCCTACAACGGCTACCAGGGCGGCATGGAGCGCTTCTGGACGCTGCGCTACCTGCAACAAAATGGCATCACCGAACTGGAGGCCAGCGTGTTCAAGGAGAACATGGTGCGGGCCGACACGCTGCCCCTGGTGTTGCCGGTCATGGGTGCACAAAACTTGCCGCGCGGTGCGCGGGTGCGTATCAAACTGGGCGAAATGGACCTGATCACGCTGGACATCAGCGGCACGGTGGTGGAACGGCTGGATACGCCAACGGCCACCGATTCCTCCGCCGATGAAGCAGGCGATGACGGTGATGACGACGAAGTCAGCGGCCCGATCGCGATTGCGGTTGACGTCAGCGATGCGCCGGCAGAAACGGCTGATGCCGCCGTGGATAATCCTGCTCCGTGAACCTGCGGTCCATCAGCACCCTCCAAATTGCCCTCATTGCATCCATTGCGGTGCATGCGGTGTTGTTGACCGTGCGTTTTGTAGACCCCGAGTCGTTCAACCGGGTGTTCGAAGACACGCCGCTGGAAGTGATTCTGGTCAACGCCAAAACCAACGAGAAGCCGGACAAGGCCCAGGTGATTGCCCAAAACTCGCTGGCCGGTGGTGGAGACGCCGACAAGGGCCGCGCCACCAGCCCGCTGCCGCCATCGGCCCTGACTGATTTTGGTGACGCCACCGAAGAAGAGGCTGCACGCAAACTGCAAAACCTGCAGGAACAGCAAACCCTGCTGCTGGCCCAAGTCAAGAGCCAGCTGGCCGCCCTGCCCCCCATTGACCCGAACCAGGCAGCCACCAAAACTGAACAACTGGAGCGTGAAGAAAAGCGCCGCCAACTGGTCAAAATCCTGGCCGAGATTGAACGGCGTATCAACCAGGAAAATGCGCGGCCCAAGAAGCGTTACATCAGCCCCGCCGCGCGCGAAGCGGTGTATGCGGTCTATTACGACGCACTGCGCCACGCCATTGAAGACAAGGGCACCGAAAACTTTCCGCAGGCTGGCGGCAAGAAGTTGTACGGTGAGCTGACCATGATCGTCACCGTCAACCACAACGGCCGCGTGCTGGACACCGAGATTGTGGAAAGCTCGGGCAACCGCACGCTGGACCGCCAAGCCGCGGCCATTGCCCGGTCGGCTGGGCCGTTTGGCAACTTCAGCCCGGCCATGCGCCGCCAGGCGGACCAGATCCTAGTGGTCTCCCGTTTCAAGTTCACCCGCGACGAAACGCTGGAAGCGTCCATCTCTACGCAGAATTAAATGAAAACACTGGCGCGTTGGCTGGGGCTGTTGGTGGTCGCCTTCCTGGCGCTGCAACTGTATTTTGTGGCGCGTATCGCAGCCATGGCCGTGGTGGCACCGCAGTCCACCAGCTTCCAGCGCTCCGAGGCCTGGCGCCTGGCCAATGAAAAAGGCACCAGTCTGCGCTTGCGCCAGCAGTGGGTGGCCTACAACCAGATATCCGACAACCTCAAACGTGCGGTGATAGCGTCGGAAGACGATGGTTTTACCAACCACGAAGGTGTGGACTGGGACGCTTTGGAAAAGGCCTGGGAGAAAAACGCCAAGGCCGAGGCCCGCGCCGCCAAGCAGGCGCCCGCCAAACCCAACGCCCCTTCCGGCAAAACACCCAAGCCCCCCAAGATTGTGGGCGGCTCCACCATCACACAGCAGCTGTCCAAGAATCTGTTCTTGTCGGGCGAGCGCACCCTGGTGCGCAAGGGCCAGGAGCTGGTGCTGACCGTACTGCTGGAGAACCTGCTGAGCAAACAACGCATCCTGGAGATTTACCTCAACAGCGTGGAATGGGGCGAAGGCATCTTCGGCGCGGAGGCTGCGGCGCAGCAATACTACCGCAAGCCAGCGTCGCAATTGAGTGCGTATGAATCGGCTCGGCTGGCGGTGATGCTGCCGCGGCCACGCCACTATGAGAAGTTGCCGAACTCGGGGTATCTCGCCAACCGTGCGGGGGTGATCACGGGGCGCATGGGGGATGCGCAACTGCCTTGATTGCGTTGCTTTTGTTTATTCGCCCGCAGAAGACCCAGGGCGCACGCCGCCGCTCGTGTCCCCCGCCCTTCGGGCTCCTCCTTTACCTCGCTTTGGCGTACGCCCTGGGTCTTCTGCTCGGGTTGTTGGACTAGCGGGACGTTGCAAGTCAATTTCAAAGGACATCACAAGATGGGGCACAGCAATTCACGAACCTTGGTCGTGCTCACCGGACCAGTCGGGGTGGGCAAAAGCACTTCCGCCCATGCAGTGGCTCGGCACCTGCGATCTGCAGGTGTGCCAGTCGCATGTTTGGATCTCGACCAGCTCTACTGCATGACTCGACAGCGCGAAGGTTTCGATGACCAAGATACCTGGAGAATCGCAAGACACTCTGCCGCAGTGCTCACTGAGCACTTCTTCGAGCAATTCGCAAACGTAGTCATCGTGGAAGGGGGTTTCTTCAACAAAACCGAGCAACACCAACTCGTCGATGCATTGCAGTCACGGCCACGTTTGGTGTTCGTCACCCTTCACGCCTCATTCGATACCGTCCAAGGCAGGGTGATGGACGACGCCGATCCAGGACGGATTGCAAGCAAGGTTCCGGCGTTTCTCAGACACCTCTACGCAGAGTACGAAGCTGCGCTTCCCTTTCTGCGCGATGCGTCAACAGGCATCCAGGCTGACGACGCGGATGCGGAACAGGTAGGCAGACAAATTGCGGCATTGGTCACGAGCGCTCGGGGCAACTGATACTTTGGCACGCCAACCCCTCGGATGCGGAGTCTGGGTGTTCTGCAAAGTGAGGCAAAGGAGGAGCCCGCAGGGCGGGGGACACGAACGGCGCAGAGCGCACAGGCTCTGCATCCGGCGAGAGCCAAACACACCAAAACATACCCTCGTATAAACCCACATCAAAGCGTCATATAGCTCTGTATCATCCGCCCATGCTTGCCAAGTTAATGAGTTACTTTCTGCTGGGTCTGATACGGGTGCTCACTGGCTCGCAGGCCCGTTGGCATGGTTGCCCACCCAAGGCCGAGCAGCGTATTTATTTTGCCAACCACCAAAGCCATGCCGACCTGGTGATGATCTGGGCGGCCTTGCCGCTGGAGCTGCGCAACGTCACGCGGGCCATTGCGGCCAAAGACTACTGGACCAAGACACCCTTCAAGAAATGGCTGACCACGGCCGTGTTCAACGTCATCTACGTTTCACGCGACCGCACGAGTGACGAAGACCCGCTGGAGCCACTGTTTGACGCGCTGGCCAATGGCGACTCCATCATCCTGTTTCCCGAAGGCACACGCGGCTTCACCGGTGACCCGCAGCCCTTCAAGGCCGGGCTGTACAACCTGGCGCTGAAATGCCCCAACGTGGTCTTGGTACCGGCCTGGATCAACAACGTGCAGCACGTGTTACCCAAAGGTGAGGTGGTGCCCGTGCCGGTGCTGTGTTCCGTAACGTTTGGAGCCCCCATGCAGTTGCAAGCGGGTGAAGACCGCCGCGTGTTTCTGGAACGCGCCCGCGCCGCCGTGGTGGCACTGCGCGACGTGTAAGGGCACAACACCATGTTTGATGTGTATTACTACCTCAAGAATCTGAGCCCCACGCAGCAGATCGGCGCCCTGTTCATTCTCGTATTCGGTTTGTTGCTGCTAGCCAGCTGCGTGTCCTTTCTGTACTCCGTGCGGGAGCATGGTGATGATGCTGCAGCCGATGCCCGGCGCCAGGAACACCGCCGGGTGGACGCCATCATCCGCACCAGCTGGCTGATGGTGATGGTGTTTTGGCTGGGTTGGGCTACGGGAGATGGCGTGGCGCTGACCTTGTTTGGCCTGGTGTCGTTTTTTAGCCTGCGCGAGTTTCTGACCTTGTCACCCACCCGCCTGGGCGACCACCGCAGCCTGGTGCTGGCCTTTTTTGTGGTGCTGCCGGTGCAGTACTGGCTGATTGGCAGCGGCCACTTTGACTTGTTCACCGTGCTGATACCGGTCTACGCTTTTCTGGCCCTGCCCCTGGCCAGCGCACTGGCCAATGACCCGCTGCGTTTTCTGGAGCGCAACGCCAAGCTGCAGTGGGGCATCATGGTGTGTATCTACGGCATGAGTCATGTGCCCGCGCTGTTGATGCTGAAGTTTCCGGGCTACGAGAACCGCAATGCCTTCCTGGTGTTTTTTCTGGTGCTGGTGGTGCAGGTGTGTATGGTCACGCAGCACTTTGCATCGCGCAGGTTGCAGCGGCCACCGGTTGCACCAGCCATCAGCACCAGCTTCAACTGGCACAGTTGGGGCATTGGTGTGGCGGCGGGCAGCCTGCTGGGGGCCATGCTGGCCGGCATCACGCCCTGGGTGCCGGGCACCGCATTTGCGGCGGCCTTTGTGGCCTGTGTCGCCGGTTCGCTGGGCCACCTGGTCATGAAAGCACTCAAGCGGGACCGGGGCATCCCCAGTTGGGGTAGCCAAGGCGAGTCGGTCACCGGGGCAGGTGGTCTGCTGGACCGGGTGGATGGCCTGTGTTTTGCGGCGCCGGTGTTCTTCCACTCGGCCCGCTGGTACTTTGGTGCATAGCCAAATTGGCCTCTAGCCCCCGAATAATATAGCTCTTATGCTATATAAACAATAGCATGCGAATACTGGGCATCGATCCTGGCCTGCGCACCACCGGTTTTGGTGTGGTGGATGTACACGGCGCCGCGCTGCAGTATGTGGCCAGTGGCACCATCAGCACCCAGCACCTGGACGTGGGGGAGCTTCCACTGCGCCTGAAGGTGCTGTTTGATGGCATACGCGAGGTGGTGCAGCGCTACACGCCCGACTGCGCTTCGGTGGAGATTGTGTTTGTCAACGTCAACCCGCAGTCCACCCTTTTGCTGGGTCAGGCGCGGGGGGCCTGCATCACGGCGCTGGTATCCAACGATTTGCCCGTGGCGGAGTACACCGCGCTGCAGATGAAGCAGGCCGTGGTCGGTTATGGCCGGGCCGACAAGACCCAGGTGCAGTCCATGGTGCAGCGCCTGCTGGAGCTGCCGGGCCTGCCCGGGCCGGACGCCGCAGACGCGCTGGGTCTGGCCATCACCCATGCCCATGCCGGCAGCGCCATGGCCAAGCTGGCCCTGGCCAGCGGCCTGGGGGGCAAGATTGGTGGCAACTACCGGGCGGGTCGCAGCCGCTGACGCGGGGAACTCCGGTTGCGATAAATCTTCAAATGCTGGTAAGCTGTGGTCAGCCGAAGTTGGATCGGCAGCAGACTTCTACAACCTGAAAGGCAGGCATGGCCCTCACCGATGCGGATGACAGCAATTGGCTAACCCACGATGACGAGGACATCACCTCTGCCGTCGCCCAAGCTGCTGTCCGGCCCTGGCGGATTCTGGTGGTGGACGACGAACCCGACATCCACGCCGTCACCCGCCTGGCACTCAACAGCGTGACATTCAAGGGCCGTGGCGTGGAGATACTCTCGGCCTACACCGGCGCCCAGGGTTATGACATGCTGGCCACCGAAAACGATATTGCGCTGGTGCTGCTGGATGTGGTGATGGAAACCGAAAACGCCGGGCTGCTGCTGGCCCGGCGCATACGCGAAGAGCTGGACAACCACCTGGTGCGCATCGTGCTGCGTACCGGCCAACCAGGCCAGGCGCCGGAGCAAAAGGTCATCGTTGACTTCGACATCAACGACTACAAAGCCAAGACCGAGCTGACGGCACAAAAACTGTTCACCACGGTGATCTCGTCGCTGCGCAGTTATGAAGGTTTGCAGACGATTGAGGCCAACCGCAAGGGCCTTGCCCGCATCCTGGAAGCCGCCAGCAATTTGTACCAGCTGGATTCACTCAAGGAGTTAGCCTCCGGGGTGCTGACACAGATTGGCGCCATCCTGAACTTTGGCACCGAGGGTGTGTTGTGCATCATGCAGAACAAGTCGCCCGGGGTGACCAGCGAGCCCTTTGTGATTGCGTCCACCGGCGCCTCCGCAGCCCAGCTGGAAGAGCAGACCAGCCTGCCGTCCGACCACGTCTGGGCGACCGAGATCCACCAGGCATTTCGTGAACGCAAAAACGTCTTTACCGATGCGGTGGATGTCTTGTTCATCCACGCGCCCCACGGCCACCTGTTTGTGGTGGCCTTCTCACCGCCCTGGCCACTGGGTGATCTGGAGCGCAGCCTGTTGGGTGTGTTCTGTGACCGTATTGCGGCCGCCTTTGACAACCTGCACATGTTTGGCATGCTCAAGACCACGCAGGAGGCCACCGTGGTGGCGCTGGCCGATCTGGCCGAGTCCCGCGATGCCACCACCGGCGGCCATGTGCGCCGGGTCTGCCGGCTCACCGACGGCATTGCCGCCGAGTTGCAGGCGGCGGGCAAGTTCACCGAAGAAATCACGCCCAGTTTTTTATCCCTGGTCGGGCTGGCCAGCATCCTGCACGATGTGGGCAAGGTGGCCACACCCGATGCGGTGCTGCTCAAGCCGGGCCGGCATACACCCGAAGAACGCGCCATCATGGAAGAACACGCCCTGATTGGCGAGACCGTGCTGGCACGCGCCTCCAAAATGGTGGAGGGTGTGAGCACACTGAGCATGGGTGCGCAGATTGCCGGCGGGCACCACGAGCACTTTGACGGCACGGGTTACCCGCGCCAACTCAGGGGCCAGGCCATTCCGCTGGCGGCACGGATTGTGGCCGTGGTGGACGTGTTTGACGCTTTGTTGCACCGCAGGCCCTACAAAGAGCCCTGGGCGCTGGACGCGGTACTGGCCTATCTGGAAGAGCGGCGCAACACACAGTTCGACCCCGACGTGCTGGACGCACTCACCGCCTTCCTGGACCACCACAAGCCGGACTGGATCATTGGGGAAGACCATTAACGGTCTGCCGGCACACAGGCGCTAGAAAAACCGCTCGACGGCCAACACGGCAAAGAAGAAAAACGCGGCGCCCAGTGTGAGCTGCAGTACACGCAAACCATAGTGTTTGTAGCGTGGCTGGCCCGTGACAAGAAAACACACAAAACAGCCGGCCGCAGCCAATAGCAGCACCAAAAACAGAACGCGAAAAATGCCCATCGGTGTCGCGTACCGCGTGGCTACCAGGCGGGCGCCAGTTGAGAGAAACCGGCAGGTGCCAGGCTCTCGTCCTCAAAACTCACCATCTCCCATGCGTCCTTGTGGGCCAGCAGCTCGCGCAGCAGTTTGTTGTTCAGCGCATGGCCGGAGCGGAAGGCGCTGTAGCTGGCCAACAAGGGTTTGCCCACGCAGTACAGGTCACCAATCGCATCGAGCAGTTTGTGTTTGGCAAACTCATCGTCGTACCGCAGGCCTTCGGCATTGAGCACCTTGTAGTCATCCATGACGATGGCATTGTCCAGACCGCCACCCAGGGCCAGGCCATTGGTGCGCATCATCTCCACGTCTTTGGTGAAACCAAAGGTGCGGGCGCGCGCAATGTCGCGGGAGTAGGAATCACGGCCCATGTCGAACTCCACCGTCTGGCCGGTGGAATCCACGGCCGGGTGGTCGAACACAATCTCGAAACTGAGCTTGTATCCGTTGTACGGCTCCAGGCGCGCCCACTTGAGGTTGGCGCCCTCGCCTTCACGCACCTCTACCGCGCGTTTGACCCGCATGAAACGTTTGGGTGCGTTTTGCAAGGCAATACCAGCGCTCTGCAGCAGGAACACAAAAGACGCGGCGGATCCATCCAGGATGGGGATTTCTTCGGCCGTGATGTCCACGTACAGATTGTCCAGCCCGAGGCCGGCGCAGGCCGACATCAGGTGTTCAATCGTCTGCACCTTGGCCCCGCCATTGGAAATGGTGGAGGCCATGCGCGTGTCGGTCACCGAAGGGGCCGACACTGGTATGTCCACCGGCACCGGCAAATCCACACGGCGAAAGATGATGCCGGTGTCAGGCTGCGCAGGCCGCAGGGTGAGTTCCACCCGTTGGCCGCTGTGCAGGCCCACACCGACGGCGCGGGTCAGGGACTTGAGGGTTCGTTGTTGTAGCACCGCGTGATTTTACTTGGACAACCATTCCCGGGCAGATCGGACCGGTTTCCCGATTGATGGTGCGAAAAGCGTAGCGAGCGACCCTAGCTTGCGTTGAGGAGCGCAACCGTACTTCTGTACGGTGAGCACCGCCAACGCAAGATCGGGCCGCGCAGTAGCTTTGCGCGCCGTCAATCAGCTTGTTTGCGCAGGAAAGCAGGGATTTCGTAGTCGTCCATGCCACCATTCGACAGAGCATCAACCTTGGCCGCAGCCGAGGTGCGGCCGCGCCAGACGGCAGGTGTGCCCATGCCAGCGTAGTCCGGTTGGGCCACACCCATGGAAGCACCGCCGCCAGCCGCCTGTCCACCGACAGGTGTATTCAATGTGGGTACATGGAACGGCACGTTGTCGGTACCGGTGCGCAACACCTGCAGGGGTGGTGCCGTACGGCGCGCGCCCTGGCGGGAGAGGCCGGTGGCGACCACGGTTACGCGGATGTCATCACCCAGTGCATCGTCATACGCCGTACCGTAGATCACATGGGCATCAGGCGAGGCGTAGGCACGGATGGTGTTCATGGCCAGTTTGGATTCGCTCAGTTTGAGCGAACCCTTGGCAGCCGTGATCAGCACCAGCACACCCTTGGCGCCCGACAGGTCTATGCCTTCCAGCAGAGGGCAGGCCACGGCCTGCTCCGCCGCAATACGCGCACGGTCCGGGCCATTGGCCAGTGCGGTACCCATCATGGCCTTGCCAGGCTCACCCATCACCGTGCGCACGTCTTCAAAGTCGACGTTCACATGGCCGGGCACATTGATGATTTCGGCAATACCGCCGACCGCGTTTTTCAACACGTCGTTGGCATGGGCGAAAGCCTCGTCCTGCGACACGTCATCACCCAACACGTCCAGCAGCTTTTCGTTCAGCACCACGATCAGCGAGTCCACATTGGCTTCCAGCTCCATCAGGCCGGCATCCGCATTGCTCATGCGGCGACCACCTTCAAAGTCGAAAGGCTTGGTGACCACACCCACGGTCAGAATCCCCATCTCTTTTGCCACGCGGGCAATCACAGGCGCTGCACCGGTGCCGGTACCACCGCCCATACCGGCGGTGATGAACAACATGTGTGCACCTTCAATCGCGGCGCGGATGTCGGCCTCGGCCACCATGGCGGCTTCACGGCCCTTGTCGGGTTTGCTGCCTGCGCCCAGACCGCCGGCACCCAGCTGGATGGTCTTGTGCGCGGTGCTGCGGCTCAGTGCCTGCGAATCGGTGTTGGCGGTGATGAACTCCACGCCGCCCACACTTGAAAAAATCATGTGTTCCACGGCGTTGCCGCCACCACCGCCCACACCGATGACCTTGATCTGTGTGCCCTGGTTAAACGTTTCTTCTTCAATCATTTCAATGGCCATGTTTCTCTCCTGATGTTTCACTAAGTTAAATACTTTGGGTTCTTTGCCGTTGCAGTACTCTGCGAAAGTCGGTGGCGGGCCCGCGCCCGGCAACCGCTCATGCGGACTTCCCCTTGCAAGCCACATCTTGTGTTCCATGGTCAGAAGTTCCCGATGAACCAGTCTTTAACTGATCCAAAAGCTGTTTTCATCGACCCGTTTTTCTGCGCCACCTTGAAGCCGCGCATGCGGGCGACACGGGCCTCTTCGAGCAGGCCCATCACGGTAGCCGCGCGGGGCTGGGCCACCATGTCGGCCAGCGCGCTGGAGTATTTGGGGATGCCGCGGCGCACGGGCTTGAGGAAGATGTCTTCACCCAGCTCCACCATACCGGGCATGATGCAGCTGCCACCGGTGAGCACAATGCCGCTCGATAACACCTCTTCGTAACCCGACTCGCGCATCACCTGGTTGACCAGCGAGAAAATCTCTTCGATGCGCGGCTCGATGACACCGGCCAGCGCCTGGCGACTCAGCATGCGCGGGCCGCGGTCGCCCAGACCGGGCACCTCCACCTGTGTTTCGGGGTCTACCAAGAGTTGTTTGGCATGGCCGCTTTCGACCTTGATATCTTCCGCGTCCTTGGTCGGCGTGCGCAAAGCCATCGCAATGTCGCTGGTGATCAGGTCCCCGGCAATCGGGATCACGGCCGTGTGGCGGATGGCGCCGTTGGTGAAGATGGCAATGTCGGTGGTACCTGCGCCAATGTCCACCAAGGCCACACCCAGTTCGCGTTCGTCTTCGGTCAACACACTCAGGCTGCTGGCCAGGGGGTTCAGCATCAGCTGCTCCACCTCCAGGCCGCAGCGGCGCACACACTTGATGATGTTTTCGGCCGCACTCTGCGCACCGGTCACGATGTGCACCTTGGCCTCAAGCCGAATGCCGCTCATGCCAATGGGCTCTTTGACATCCTGGCCGTCGATGATGAACTCTTGTGGCTCCACCAGCAGCAGGCGCTGGTCGGTGGAGATGTTGATGGCCTTGGCCGTCTCCACCACGCGGGCCACATCGGCAGCGGTTACCTCGCGGTCTTTCACCGCCACCATGCCGCTGGAGTTGATGCCGCGGATGTGGCTGCCGGTGATGCCGGTGTAGACACGGGTGATCTTGCAATCGGCCATCAGCTCGGCCTCGCGCAGGGCCTGCTGGATGCTTTGCACGGTGGCGTCGATATTCACGACGACACCTCGCTTGATGCCGTTGCTGGGGGCCACGCCCAAACCGGCCAGTTTGAGCTCGCCGCCGGGCAATACCTCGGCCACCACCACCATCACTTTGGCGGTGCCGATGTCCAGTCCTACGACCAGGTCTTTGTATTCTTTTGCCATATGGATTACCTGCTGGGTTCTTCTTTCACTGCTTGCTATTTTTTGGGTACCGCTGCTGCCACCGTGCTCACACCACGCAAGCGGATGGCATAGCCGTTGTCATGCCGCAAATCGGCCGACTCCAGGTCGCCGCTCTGGCGTGTGTACCGAGAGGTCACCTGCGTCAGGGTTGCGAGGAACCGGCGCACACGCTCCGACAACTCCGCCACGCCACCCCGCCCCATCTCGATGCGGGCGCCGCTGTCCAGCTCCACCCGCCAACTGCCGCCCACCGACAGGCTCAACTCGTCCACCGGCATGTTCATCTGTTCAAACAGGGGCGCCAACGTGCGGTACATGGCCAGCACATCGGCACTCTGGCCTTGCGGTCCGTTGAGGCGCGGCAACATGTCCTGCTCGATTTCACCGGCATTGGCTTCAAACACTTCGCCAAAGCTGTTGATGAGCCGTAGCTCACCTTCGCTGCCCCAGTACGCCACGGCCTGGTGCTCTTGCAGCACCACCTGCAGGCGGTCCGGGAACTCGCGGCGTACCGTCGCGTGCCGCACCCAGGGCACGGCTTCGAACGCAGCGCGCACACGGGGCAGGTCCACGCTGAAGAAGGTGCCCGACAGCCGCGGCGCCACATTCGCACGCAGCGTGACCGCGTTGTTGTGGCTGAGGTCCCCGCTGACCACAATGCCCTTGATGTCAAAAGCGGACAGGCGTGCCGCCCAGCGCGCCGTGGCCAGGCCCACCAGGACGGCAAACGCCAGGAACAGCACCGTAGCGGTGATGTTCATCAGCTTGACGTCCAGCGGAGTGGCCACACTTGGATTCACACAGGTTCTCCCGTATCCAGAGCGGCCGTTGCCAACAAACTAAAACACAGGTCTTCGTAGCTGATGCCCGCCGCCTGCGCCGACTTGGGCACCAGCGAGTGGCTGGTCATACCGGGCGATGTGTTGATTTCCAACAGGTAGGGCTTGCGGGTCTTGCCGTCGATCATCACGTCCACCCGACCCCAGCCGCGGCAGTCCAGCACGCGGTAGGCCTTGAGCACCAGGGCCTGGATGGCTTCTTCCTCGCCAGCGGGCAGGCCGCAGGGCACGAGGTATTGCGTGGTGTCGGTGAAGTATTTGTTCTGGTAGTCGTAGTTGCCATCGGGCGCGACGATGCGGATCACGGGCAGCGCACGTGCAACGTCGCCCGTGCCCAGCACGGGGCAGGTCACCTCATCCCCCTCAATGCACTCTTCACACAAGATGTCGGAATCCAGCTTGCCGGCAGCCTCGACCGCACCCGCCATACCGGAATAACCCACCACCTTGGTGACGCCAAAGGACGAGCCCTCATGCGCAGGTTTAACGATGACGGGCAGGCCCAGTGTGTCCGGCACCTCAACCACCTGGCGACGGTCAAACGCCCCACGCTGCAAGAGTGTGTAGCGCGGAGTGGGTATGCCTTCGGACAGCCAGATACGCTTGGTCATGACCTTGTCCATGGCGATGCTGGACGCCATGATGCCGGAGCCCGTGTAGGGAATGCCCAGCAACTCCAGCGCACCCTGCACCGCACCACCCTCACCCAAACGGCCATGCAGGGCGATAAAACAGCGCGCAAAACCATCACGCTTCAGCTCGGACAGATCGCGCTCGGCCGGGTCAAAGGCATGGGCGTCCACACCCTTGGACAGCAGTGCCTTGAGCACACCGGCGCCCGACATCAGCGAGACTTCACGCTCACTGGAGTCCCCGCCCATCAGCACCGCCACTTTACCGAATTGGCTCATAGCCCCCGTCCCTCCTCAACACTATGCTCATTTGTTTGTAGCAGTTCAACCACCTTGCCTGGCACGGCACCAATGGACCCAGCCCCCATGCACAGGATCACATCACCCGCCAGTGCGTTGTCCACGATGGCCTGGGGCATGGCAGTGATGTCGTCCACAAAAATCGGCTCCACCTTGCCGGCGATGCGCAGGGCGCGGGCCAGCGCGCGGCCGTCTGCCGCCACGATGGGCGCCTCACCGGCGGCATACACCTCGGCCAGTAGCACCGAATCGGCCTGGCCCATGACCTTCACAAAATCTTCAAAACAATCCCGCGTACGGGTGAAGCGGTGCGGCTGGAAAGCCAGCACCAGACGCCGCCCGGGGAAGGCGCCGCGTGCCGCCGCCACCGTGGCGGCCATCTCCACGGGATGGTGGCCGTAGTCGTCGATGACCGTGGCAATGCCGCCCAAGGCCAGTGGCAGGTCACCATAACGCTGGAAGCGCCGGCCCACACCCTTGAATTCGCTCAACGCCTTTTGCACGGCCGCGTCCGCAATATTGAGCTCCACCGCCACGGCAATAGCCGACAGCGCATTGAGCACGTTGTGCAGGCCCGGCAGGTTCAGCACCACATCCAGGTCGGGCAGCACCACACCGTTGCGGCGCTGCACCGTGAAGTGCATCTGGCCGTCGACCGCGCGCACATTGATGGCCCGTACCTGGGCCTCTTCGTTGAAACCGTAGCTGGTGACCGGGCAGGTGACCTGCTCCACGATCTCGCGGATGGCCGCGTCGTCGGTGCACAAAATCGCCACGCCGTAGAACGGCATGCGGTGCAGGAAGTCGACAAAGGCCTTCTTCAACCGGCCAAAGTCATGGCCATAGGTCTCCATGTGGTCGGCGTCAATGTTCGTCACCACGGCCATCACGGGCAGCAGGTTCAAAAAGGACGCATCAGACTCATCCGCCTCGACCACGATGTAGTCGCCACTGCCCAGGCGCGCATTGGCGCCGGCGCTGTTCAGCCGTCCGCCGATCACAAAGGTGGGGTCTAGCCCAGCCTCGGCCAGCACACTCGCCACCAGACTGGTCGTGGTTGTTTTGCCGTGGGTGCCGGCGATGGCAATGCCTTGTTTGAGGCGCATCAGCTCGGCCAGCATCAGCGCGCGCGGCACGATGGGGATGCGCATCTCACGCGCCTTGATCACCTCGGGGTTGTCGCTCTGCACGGCGGTGGACGTGACCACCGCATCGGCACCGACCACGTTCTCCGGCGCGTGACCCACATAGGTCTTGATGCCCAGGCTGGCCAGGCGCCGTAACGTGGTGCTGTCGGACAGGTCGGAACCCGATATCGTGTAGCCCAGGTTGCACAACACCTCGGCGATACCGGACATGCCGGAGCCGCCAACGCCTACAAAGTGAATGTGTTTGATTGCGTGTTTCATGGGCACAACTCCTCACAGGCGGCCACCACGGCCTCTGTGGCTTGAAGCTTCTGCATCTTTTTGGCCTCTAGCCCCCGCGCCAGCAGCGTGGAGCGCTCTGTTTTTTGTAGCATGTCTGCCAGCAACCCGGGGGTCAATTCGTTTTGGGGTACCAGCCAGCCGCCGCCCTGGTCGACCAGGAAACGTGCGTTGTGGGTCTGGTGGTCGTCCACGGCGGACGGGAAAGGTACAAACAGCGCAGGCGCGCCGACGGCCGCGATTTCAGTCACCGTGCTGGCACCAGCGCGGCAAATGACCAGATCGGCATCAGCAAAGGCTTTGGCCGTGTCGTCGATGAACGGTGTGAGCTGCGCCTGCACACCGGCGGTGGCGTAGTTGCTGCGCAGCTCTTCGATCTGTTTTTCACCACTCTGGTGGGTCACGATGGGGCGTTCGCTTTCAGGAATCAGGGCCAGGGCTTGTGGCACCACGGTGTTCAGCGCGCGGGCGCCCAGGCTGCCACCGACGACCAGCACACGCAGCGGTCCGCTGCGGCCGGCAAAACGCTCCTGCGGCTCGGCTTGTTTCAAAAATTCCGCACGCAAGGGGTTGCCCACCCATAGGCCCTTGGACATGACCTTGGGAAAAGCGGTGAAGACGCGACGCGCCACTATGGCCAGTGCCTTGTTGGCCATGCCGGCAATGGAGTTCTGCTCGTGTAACACCAGGGGCTTGCCCATCAGCGCACCCATCAGGCCACCGGGCATCGTGATGTAACCGCCCAGGCCCACCAGCACATGGGGTTTGACGCGGCGCATCACAGCCAGGCTTTGGCCCAGTGCACGCAGCAGGCGCAGTGGCAGGGTCAGCAGCGTGCGCAAACCCTTGCCCCGCACGCCGGAAAAGTCCACCGTTTCCAGCGGGAAGCCTTTGGGCGGAACCAGCCGGCTTTCCATGCTGTTGGGTGCGCCCAGCCAATGCACGCGCCAGCCGCGCTCGCGCAGGGCCTGCGCCACGGCTAGACCGGGGAAGATATGGCCCCCGGTGCCACCCGCCATGATCAGCGCGCACTTTTGGGGAACACTCATACACGCCCCCCGTGCATCAGCCATGCCGCGTGCCGCGCCATGCTGCGCTGCGCGCAGTGCCAATTTTGGTGAAACAGGCAACTCATACACGGCCTCCGTGCATGAGTTGCCTGTTTTCAAAATCAATACGCAGCACAATCGCAATGGCAATCATGTTGATCAGGATGGCCGAGCCGCCGTAACTCATCAGCGGTAGGGTCAGGCCCTTGGTGGGCAAAGCGCCCAGGTTCACGCCCATGTTGATGAAAGACTGGAAACCCATCCAGATGCCAACACCCTGCGCCACCAGACCGGCAAAAACCCGGTCCAGCGCGATGGCCTGGCGGCCGATGTGCATGATGCGGCGGGTCAGCCACAGGAACAGGCCAATGACGACCAGCACACCGATCAGGCCGAACTCTTCGCCGATGACGGCCAGCAAAAAGTCGGTATGCGCCTCGGGCAGCCAGTGCAGTTTTTCCACACTGCCGCCCAAGCCCACGCCAAAAATCTCGCCCCGCCCTATGGCGATCAGCGAGTGCGACAGCTGGTAGCCCTTGCCCAGCGCATGTTTCTCGGTCCAGGGGTCCAGGTAGGCAAAGATGCGCTCGCGCCGCCATTCACTCAGGGCAATCATCAGCCCGAAGGCCACGACCAGAATGGTCGCAATCAGGAAGAACATGCGGGCGTTCACGCCACCCAGGAACAGGATGCCCATCGCAATCACGGCGATCACCATGAAGCCGCCCATGTCCGGCTCGGCCAGCAGCAGCAGGCCAATGACGGCCACCGCACCGGCCATGGGCATCACGGCACGGAAGAAGCGCTCCTTGACGTCCATCTTGCGCACCATGTAGTCGGCCGCGTAGAGCAGCACGGCCAGCTTGGCCAGCTCCGAGGGCTGGAAGCTGAAAGGGCCCAGTGCGATCCAGCGGCGGGCACCATAGACCACCTTGCCGATGCCGGGGATCAGCACCAGGATCAACAGCACCAGCGACCCCACCAGCAACCAAGGCGCATATTTTTCCCACACCGCCACCGGCACCTGGAAGGCCATCAGTGCCACCACAAATGCCGTGGCCACCCACATGGCATGGCGCACCAGGAAATAGGTGTGGGTGTACTTGGCGAACTTGGGGTTGTCGGGCATGGCGATGGACGCCGAATACACCATGACCAGACCCCACATCAGCAGGGCCACGACCACCCAGGCCAGGGGTTGGTCAAAACCACGCACCTGCGGCACCGACGTGGTGGCCGCAAACGAGCCCCGCCCGCCCAGGCGCACTGGCAGCGCCCGCGACGATGCTGCACCCATGCGTGCTGAGAACCACTTGGACAGGGACTGGGCCATCGCACTCATGCCAAGCTCTCCAAATCCACACCCGCGGCCAAAGCCAGGTCCCGCACCGCGGCGATGAACACCCGTGCCCGGTGTTCGTAGTTGTCAAACATGTCAAAGCTGGCGCAGGCGGGTGACATCAGCACTGCATCACCGGCGTGGGCGCGCTGGTTGGCTTGCACCACTGCGGCGTCCATGGATTCCGCATCGGTCAGAGTCACACCGGTGCCGTCCAGCGCGGCGCGGATCAGCGGTGCGTCGCGGCCAATCAGCACCACGGCGCGGGCATAACGGGCCACGGGTGCGGCCAGCGGCGCAAAGTCCTGGCCCTTGCCTTCGCCGCCCAGTATCAGCACCACCTTGCGGTCCGCGCCCAGGCCTTGCAGCGCCGCCACGGTGGCACCCACATTCGTGCCCTTGCTGTCGTCAAAAAACTCCACGTCGTTGAGGATGCCAATGGGCTCAACACGGTGCGGCTCGCCGCGGTATTCGCGCAGGCCAAACAGGATGGGGCCCAGCGCACAACCAGCCGCGGCGCACAGGGCCAGCGCAGCCAAGGCATTGCTGGCGTTGTGGCGGCCGCGGATGCGCAACACGTCCACCGGCATCAGGCGCTGGAAGTGCAGCTCTTCTGCGGCTTCCTTGCGTTTGCGGCGGGTCTCGTCAGCCTCCAGTGCGCGCACCAGCCAGACCATGCCGTTGACTTCTTCGATACCGAAGTCGCCAGGGCGCTGGGGCATGTCGGTGCCAAAACTGGTGTAGGGGCGCTCCACAGGTTTTTGCAGCTTGGCGCGTACGGGTGGCGGCAGCATGCCCATCACCGCCACATCGTCGCGGTTCAGCACCATCAGGCCGGTGGCACCAAAGATGCGGGCCTTGGCACCTGCATAGGCATCCATGCTGCCGTGCCAGTCCAGATGGTCCTGGGTCACATTCAGCACAACCGCAGCCGTGGGCTCGAAACCGGTGACGCCGTCGAGCTGGAAGCTGGACAGCTCCAGCACCCAGACCTCGGGCAGTGTGTTGGCATCCAGATGGGCTGCCAGTGTGTCCAGCAGCGTGGGGCCGATGTTGCCGGCCACGGCCACGGTCTTGCCGGCGTGGGCCACGAGCTGGCCGGTCAGCGATGTGACGGTGGTTTTCCCATTGGTACCGGTAATGGCCAACACGGCCGGTGCATAACCACGAGTCTCCCGCAGTGTCTGCAGCGCCATGACGTATAAGCTCAACTCGCCTCCAGCCCCCGTATCACTTGCTTGTGCAGCTATTAAAACAGGAGCAATGACATCAGGACTCAAACCGGGTGAGCGGTACACCGCGTGTATGTTCTGCCCGTCCACCAGGCTTGCATCAAAAGGCCCGGCGACAAACCGCACCTGGGGCAACTCCTGCTGCAGCGTCGCCAACTGGGGGGGCGCGTCACGTGTATCGGCCACAGTGACACTGGCGGCGCCAGTGCGTACACACCAGCGTGCCATGGCCAGACCCGAGGCGCCCAGGCCCAGGATCAGGATGTTCTGGCCCAACAGGGGTTGGAAAGGCGCATCGGCTTGCGGCTCCAACGCTACATCGTCTGCAATGACTTCGGATGCCAGAGCCTCGGCCTTCTGCGTCTTGTCCGCCAGCGCAGCCTGCTCGGCCTTTGTGTCGGCAAAGATCTGCGCAACAAAAGCGGCTGCATCCGCAGCAGCGGTCAGGGTGGTGGGCAAGACGCGACCCGTTGCCGTGATCGCCACAGCGGCGGGTTGGTCATCGGCCAGGAGTCTGGGCGGCAAAGCATTCTGCTCCGTGTCCCCCGCCCGCTGCGCGGGCTCCTCCTCTACCTGCGCAGAACGCTCTGCCACCCAGACTCCTTGCGCCACTGGATGGTCAGACGGGACGGCATCCACCCCATGCAACACGCGCGGCTCCACTGCGCCTTCGGGCACAGGCGTCGGGGCGTGGTCGTGGATGGACGGGTCTTCGGGGTTCATCGCAGTTTGAGGGTGGACAGGCCGACCAGGCACAGCAGCATGGTGATGATCCAGAAGCGGACGACGACTTGGGTTTCTTTCCAGCCGTTTTTCTCGAAGTGGTGGTGCAGCGGCGCCATCTTCAGCAGGCGGCGGCCTTCACCAAAGCGCTTCTTGGTGTACTTGAAATAGCTGACCTGCAGCATCACCGACAGGGCTTCGACGACAAAGATGCCACCCATGATGGCCAGCACAATCTCCTGGCGCACGATGACGGCAATGGTGCCCAGCGCTGCGCCAAGGGCCAGCGCACCCACGTCACCCATAAAAACCTGGGCCGGGTGGGTGTTGAACCACAGAAAGGCCAGACCGGCACCGGCCATAGCCGCACAGAAGACCAGCAGTTCGCCCGAGCCGGGAATGTGCGGAAAGAACAGGTATTTGGAATACACCGCGCTACCCGTCACGTAGGCAAACACACCCAGTGCAGAGCCCACCATCACCACCGGCATGATGGCCAGGCCATCCAGCCCATCGGTCAGGTTGACCGCATTGCTGGAGCCCACGATGACCAGATAAGTCAGCACCACAAAGCCCAGCACGCCCAAGGGGTAGCTGACCTCCTTGATGAAGGGCAGCAACAGCCCGGCCTTGGGCGGCAGGTCCACATCAAAGCCGGACGCCACCCAGTTGAAGAACAACTCCAATACCCGCAGGTTGGAGTTTTCGGAGATGCTGAACACCAGGTACAGGGCGGCCAGCAGGCCGATCATGGACTGCCAGAAATACTTTTCGCCCGAAGGCATGCCTTCGGGGTCTTTGCGCACCACCTTGCGCCAGTCGTCCACCCAGCCAATGGCGCCAAAGCCCAACGTCACCAACAGCACGATCCATACAAAACGGTTGCTCAGGTCCACCCACAGCAGGGTCGAAATGGCAATACACAACAGGATCAGCACGCCGCCCATGGTTGGGGTGCCACTCTTTTGCAAGTGGGTCTCCATGCCGTAACCGCGGATGGGTTGGCCGATCTTCAGCGCCCGCAAACGGCTGATGACGTAGGGGCCAGCAGCCAGGCCTATCAGCAGTGCGGTGACGGCAGCCATCACCGCCCGAAAGGTCAGGTACTGGAACACCCGGAAGTAGCCAAACTCCGGCGACAGGGCTTGCAACCATTGGGCCAGGCTTAACAACATAGTAGGGACGCTCCGAACGAATAATCACGGTGCATGGGGATGCTCCTGCGGTGGGGCCGTTTTGATGACCATGGGCTCCATGGCCTGCACCACCCGCTCCATGCGCATGAAGCGCGAGCCTTTGACCAGCACGCTGTGCTGGTGGGGCAAGGTGTGCAGCAGCGCATCGATCAGGTGTTCTGCCGAACCAAAATGCTGCGCGCCCTCAAAGGCGTTCGCGGCCACCTGGGCCAACTCGCCGAGCGTCAGCAGCGTCTCAATACCTTTGGCCTTGGCATACCGTCCGGCCTCGGCATGGAAAGCCGCGCCCTGGTGGCCGACCTCGCCCATATCGCCCAGCACCAGCAGATGGGGGCCCGGCAGATCAGCCAACACATCAATGGCGGCGCGCACGGAGTCTGGGTTGGCGTTGTAGGTATCGTCCACCAGCGTCACGCTGCGCCCCTGCACGGCCAGGCGCAAGACCTTGGAGCGGCCCTTGACCGGCTCAAAAGCCTGCAACCCGGCCACCACGGTAGATACAGATACCCCAGCGGACAAGGCCGCGGCGGCGGCGGCCAGTGAATTCTTGACGTTGTGCCGTCCGGCGATGGCCAGCCGGTAGTGCAAATCTTGCCCCAGCCCGCGGGCATGGACGTGCCAGGCACCGTCTGCCCATCGCGCCTGCACACACACCAGAGCACCCGGCCCATCCACGCCGTCCAGTGAAAAGGTGGCGGTGCGCCGGTGGCCTGACAGGGTTTGCCAAAGGGGGGTGAACTCGTCGTCACTGGGGAACACCACCGCGCCCTGCGCACCCACGGCTGTGATGACCGAGCCATTCTCCAGCGCCACGGCCCGCACGGTGTGCATGAACTCCATGTGTTCGCGCTGCGCGTTGTTCACCACGGCCACGGTGGGTTGCACCATGGCCGCCAGGGTGGCGATTTCGCCGGGGTGGTTCATGCCCAGCTCCAGCACGGCGATCTGGTGCTGCGGGCGCAGGCGCAACAGGGTCAGCGGTACGCCGATGTCATTGTTGAGGTTGCCGCGTGTGGCCAGCGCGCCGTCGTTGGGACGGTGGGCTGCCAGGATGGAGGCCAGCATCTGGGTCACCGTGGTTTTGCCGTTGCTGCCGGTCACTGCAATCACCGGTATATGAAACTGTGCGCGCCAAGCCTTGGCCAAGGCGCCCAGCGCCAGCCGGGTGTCCGCCACCGTGATGCAGGCCATGTTGCCCACGCCACTGCGGTCTGCATCCGGGTGGCAGATGGCAGCCACTGCACCGCGCTGCGCGGCCTCTGCCAGGAAGGCGTTGGCGTCATACCGCTCGCCCTTGAGGGCTACAAACAGGTCGCCGGGCTCAACACTGCGGGTGTCGGTATGCACCCGCTGTACCACGGCAGCGCCATCCCCCAACAGGTGTGAACCGGTGAGCCACTGGGCGGCCTGGGCAATAGTCATCATCTGGCTCATGCGCGTGTCTCCGCAGTGGGGGTTTGGCGGCTGTGCAAGGCGCGCTGTGCATGGTCGCTGTCGGAAAACGGGTGCTTGGTACCCCCAATTTCCTGGGTCTCTTCGTGGCCCTTGCCGGCCAGCAGCACCACGTCTTGTGGCGCCGCCCGTGTGATGGCCTCGGCAATGGCCAGGGCCCTGTCTGCCTGCACATCGACCGACTTGCTCTGCGCCAGACCCAGCAAAATATGGGCAATGATGGTCTCTGGCTTTTCGCCACGCGGGTTGTCACTGGTGACCACCACCTGGTCGGCCTTTTGTGAGGCAATGGCGCCCATCAAGGGCCGCTTGCTCGCATCGCGGTCTCCGCCGCAACCAAACACACACCACAGGCGGCCACCGCGCTGCTGCGCCAGCGGCCGCAGTGCGGCCAGGGCTTGGCTCAGGGCGTCCGGCGTGTGGGCGTAGTCCACGGCCACAAGTGGCGCATCCACACCTCCCATACACTCCATGCGGCCAGGCACCGGGTGCAAGGTGCTGCAGGCATGGACGGCATCCTGCAAGGGAATACCCAGCGCACGCATGGCACCCAGCACACCCAAGAGGTTGGACACGTTGTAGCTGCCAATCGTGCGGGTCTGCAGCCGGTGGGACGACGCACCCTCCACCACATCAAAGCTCAGCCCCAGACCGCTGTAGGCAACGGCACGCGCCTGCAAACGCGCACCACATTGGCTGGAGACGGTCCAGACATCCACTACCGATGCACGCAAGGAATCGGCCAGCGCCTGGCCCTGGGCATCATCCACATTCACCACCGCAGCGGCAAGGCCGGGCCACGCAAACAGACGGCGTTTGGACTGCCAATAGGCCTCCATGCTGCCGTGGTAATCGAGATGGTCCTGGGTGAAATTGGTGAACACCGCAACCCGAATCTGCGTGCCGTCGAGGCGGTGTTCTTCTATCCCAATGGATGAGGCCTCCATGGCGCAGGCCTTGAGGCCTTCGGCGTTGAACTGGCGCAAGGTACGCTGCAGTAGCACCGGATCAGGGGTGGTCAGACCGGTGGACGTGACCGACCGACCGGCGGACGCGGCGGGTGCTGCACCGCTGGCCGGCGGGCGCCCCACGCCCAGTGTGCCAACCATGCCGCAGGGCAGCGCCATGCCGTCCGGCAGCGCCGAGAGGGCCTGTGCCAGCCACCAGGCGGTCGATGTCTTGCCATTGGTTCCGGTGACAGCCACCACCTGCAGCGCCTCGGACGGTGCACCAAAAAACTCGGCAGCAATCACGCCGGTGTCCGCCTTCAGGCCCTGGTAACAGGCGACACGTTCACCATCCAGCCCCCAACGGGCTACATCGGCCTGCTCTACCAGGCAGGCCGTGGCGCCGGTTTTCAGCGCATCACTCACAAACTGGCGCGCATCCACGGCAGCACCTGGCCAGGCAATAAAACCGTCACCCGCTTGCAGCTTGCGGCTGTCGGATTGCAGTGTGCCCGTAACACGCTGGCGCAACCACTGCGCAGCCTGGGAGGGGGTGTGCAACACGTGCATCACAGGCTCTCCTCCGCCGCCTGTGCCACGATCTGCGGCTTCACCGCCAGGTCGGGTTGTACGCCCAGGATACGCAAGGACTGTTGCACGGTTTCGGCAAACACGGGGGCGGCGACATCGCCTCCGTAGTATTTGCCATTGGTGGGCTCGTCAATCATCACGGCCACCACAATGCGTGGGTTGTCGATGGGCGCCATGCCCACAAACCAGCCGCGGTACTTGCGGTTTTTGTCCGTGCCATAACCCTTGCCGATTTGTTTGTAGGCGGTGCCAGACTTGCCGCCCACGGAGTAACCAATGGTTTGCGCCTTTTGCCCCGTGCCGCCAGGCCCTGCCGCCATTTGCAGCATCTTGCGCACCTGGCCTGCGGTGCGGGCAGACAACACCTGCACACCCACGGCGGGGGTGGAGCTCTTGATCAGGGTTGCAGGGATGATTTGTCCGTCGTGCGAAAACACGGTATACGACCGTGCCATCTGGAACAAGGATGCCGACAGGCCGTAGCCGTACGACATGGTGGCCTGCTCAATGGGCCGCCAGGTCTTGTAGGGGCGCAGGCGACCCGACACCGCACCAGGGAAACTGATTTGAGGTTTTTGCCCAAAGCCAGCCTGCGTGAACAAGTCCCACATTTCGCGGGGCTGCATTTGCATCGCAATCTTGGTGGTACCCACGTTGCTGGATTTTTGTATCACCCCTTCCACCGTCAACATGCCGTTGGGGTGAGAGTCGGTGATCGTGGAGCCAGTGATGGTGATACGCCCAGGAGCGGTGTCTATCATGGACAGCGGCGTCACGCGCCCGGTCTCCAGCCCCAGGCCCACGGTGAAGGGTTTCATCACCGAGCCCGGCTCAAAGGTGTCGGTCAATGCGCGGTTGCGCAGTTGTTCACCGGTCAGGTTGCGGCGTTTGTCCGGGCTGTAGCTGGGGTAGTTGGCCAGGGCCAGCACCTCGCCGGTGGTGGTGTCCAACACGACCACACTACCGGCCTTGGCCTTGTGCTCCATCACGGCCTCGCGCAGCTTCTGGTAGGCGAAGAACTGCACCTTACTGTCGATGCTGAGTTGCAGATCCTTGCCATCCACCGGGGGGATCTGGTTGCCCACGTCTTCAATCACTTGGCCGAGCCGGTCCTTGATGACGCGGCGCGATCCATTGCGCCCGGCCAGCTCTTGGTTGAAGGTGAGCTCCACACCCTCCTGCCCTTTGTCTTCCACATTGGTAAAGCCAACCACGTGCACGGCCGACTCACCCTCGGGGTATTGGCGCTTGTATTCCTTGCGCTGGTAGATGCCCTTGATGTTGAGCGCGGTGATCTGTTTGGCCACAGACTCGTCGACCTGGCGCTTGACCCAGACGAAGCTTTTGTCTTCATCCTCAAACTTCTTGGCCAGATCGGCCACCGGCATCTCCAGCAGCTTGGCCAGTTTTTGCAGCTTGGCCTTGTCAATCTCCACATCTTCGGGGATGGCCCAGATGCTGGGGGACGGCACGCTGGATGCCAGTATCAGCCCATTGCGGTCCAGGATACGGCCGCGGTTGGCCGGCAAATCCAGCGTGCGGGCAAAGCGCACTTCACCCTGGCGCTGGAAGAAATCATTCGCCACCACCTGGATGTAGGCGGCACGTGCAGCCAAGCCGCAGAATGCCAGTGCAATGGCGCCCACGACCAGCTTGCTGCGCCACACCGGCGTGCGGCTGGCCAGCAAGGGGCTAGAGGTGTATTGCACACCGCGCCTCACCGCACCACCCCGCTAACGGTGGCGGCAGAGCTAGGCAGCGGCGTCTGGCCCGCGGCGGGCGGCGCCTCGGCGTAGGTCACATAGGTGGTGATACCGGGCTTGGCCTGGCTCATCTGCAATTTTTCGCGTGCCAGTTTCTCCACCCGTGCCGGGGTGGTGTGTGCACGTTTTTCCACCTGCAGGCGTTCATTTTCCAGCTCCAGGCGGTGCGCTTCGGTTTTGGCCCGGTCCAGCTCGGTGAACAGGCGGCGCGAGTCGTACTGCACACTGACCAGATAAATGGCGCTTGCAAGCACAGCCAACAGCAGGACCAAATTAAGCCTGATCACGCCGCCGTCCTTTGCGCCACGCGCATGATGGCGCTGCGCGAGCGGGGGTTGCCACTGACCTCGTCTTTGCTGGGCTTGATACGGTCCAGCGCTTTGAGTTTCATGACCTTGGGCGCGGCAAACGGCGCACGGCGGTCGTACTCATCTTTGGCGTGTTTGGCGATGAACTGTTTGACGATGCGGTCTTCCAGCGAGTGAAAGCTGATGACCGCCAGACGGCCACCGGGCTTCAGGATGTGCAGGCAGGCCTCTAACGCTTGTTGCAGCTCCTCAAGCTCGGCGTTGATGAAAATCCGAAAAGCCTGAAATGTGCGCGTTGCAGGGTCCTTGCCCGGCTCGCGGGTTTTGACCGTGTCAGCCACGAGTTGGGCCAGCTCGGTGGTGGTTGAAATTGGGCCCCGTTCCTGTCGGCGAGCAACAATCGCCTTTGCAATGGGGCCAGCAAACCGTTCTTCACCATATTCACGTATCACCTCCGCGATTTGATTGGTTTCAGCCGTCTCCAGCCATTGCGCCACACTCTCCCCACGCGTGGTGTCCATACGCATGTCCAGCGGCCCGTCGAAACGGAAGCTGAACCCGCGAACCGGGTTGTCGATCTGGGGTGAACTCACACCCAAATCCATCAAAATTCCATCGACGCTGGCACCGGGCAGCTCGGCCACATGCGAAAACGCCTCGTGCCGAATGGAGAAGCGTTCGTCCGCAATGGCATTGGCCTGGGCTACCGCTTCGGGGTCGCGGTCAAACGCGATCAAACGCCCCACAGGAGAGAGGCGCGAGAGGATCAAACGGGAGTGGCCGCCACGCCCGAAGGTGGCGTCCACATAGGTGCCATCAGCCTCGGGGGCGGACGGGTCCGTTGTGTTGTTGAATAAGGCATCCACGGCTTCGTTCAACAGTACGGTGGCGTGGTTCCATGGAGTTTCCACCACCCGGCCTTAGAAGGAAAAGTCCTTGAAGACATCTGGCATGGCAGCTTGCATGGCCTTGGCCTCCTGCGCGTCATATGTCGCCTTGTCCCACAGCTCAAAGTGGGTGCCCATGCCCAGCAGCACGGTGTCTTTGGCAATGCCGGCGGCCTCACGCAATTCAGGCGAGACCAGCACGCGTCCCGTGCCATCCATCTCCACGTCCATGGCATTGCCTAGGAAGATGCGCTTCCACCATTGGGCTTCCATTGGCAAGGCGGCGATGCGGGCCGCGAATTTTTCCCACTCCGGGCGGGGAAACACCATCAGGCAGCCGTGCGGGTGTTTGGTGATGGTCAGCTGGCCTGCCGCCGTCGCACTCAGGACGTCACGGTGCCGGGTTGGCACGGAGAGCCTACCCTTTGCATCCAGACTGAGAGACGAAGCCCCTTGAAACACCAAAATCCACCTTTTCTTGCACGGACAGGCAAAAAGCGCTTCTTTAAGACACTTTTCACCACTTAATTGCACTTTTTTGCACTGTATCAGCAAAAGTGAATCACGCAAGAGGGCTAACGAGAATTTTTTCCAATGAAATCAAGGACTTAGAAGCGATTTCGAAGCCAAATGGATGGCAAAAATCGTTCTAAATGAAGGACTTAGCGCAGGCTCTGAAAGTAACGCTTGAGAAGCAGCGCAGCGCTTGGTCTTTTGGTGGCGGCCGTTTTGATGGCCACCCAAGGTGTCACAAGATGTAACGCGACAGGTCTTCGTCCTGGCTCAGCTCACCCAATCGGATGTTCACATAGGCCGCATCGATGCAAACGGTCTGTCCCGACAACTGCGCCGCATCGAAGCTGACATCATCGAGCAACCGCTCCATCACGGTGGCCAGGCGGCGTGCGCCGATGTTCTCGGTGCGTTCATTCACGTCAAACGCAATTTGCGCCAGGCGGGTAATACCTTCCGCGGTGAAGTCCAATGTCACATTTTCGGTGGCCATCAAGGCCCGGTACTGCTTGACCAGCGAGGCGTGGGTCTGCATCAGTATCGCCTCGAAATCCTGTACCGACAGCGACTGCAATTCCACACGGATCGGAAACCGCCCCTGCAGCTCGGGAATCAAATCGCTGGGTTTGCTCAGGTGGAAGGCACCCGAGGCCACAAACAGAATGTGGTCGGTCTTGACCACACCGTATTTGGTGGAGACCGATGTGCCTTCGACCAAGGGCAACAAATCGCGCTGTACACCCTGGCGTGACACCTCGGCGCCGCTGCCTTCGCTGCGCGAGGTCACCTTGTCGATTTCGTCGATGAACACAATGCCGTTTTGCTCCAGCATGTGGATCGCCTGGGCCTTGATCTCGTCTTCGTTGACCAGTTTGGCAGCTTCCTCATCCACCAGCAGCTTATGGGCCTCGCTGATCTTGAGCTTGCGAGTCTGGCGTTTGGCCTGGCCCATCTGGCCAAACATGCCGCGCAGCTGCTCGGTCATTTCCTCCATACCGGGCGGGCCCATCACTTCGAGTTGTGGCGCGGGCTGGGCCACATCGATCTCGATTTCGCGGTCGGCCAGCTGGCCCTCACGCAGCTTCTTGCGAAAGGCCTGGCGTGCTGCACTCTGCGGCTGGTCTTCAGCGTTCGAGAAACCAAAGTCACTGCGCGCCGGTGGGATCAGAATATCAAGGATGCGGTCTTCGGCGGCATCTTCTGCGCGGCTACGCACCTTGCGCTTCTCGGCCTCGCGTGTTTGTTTGACGGCGATGTCCGCCAGGTCGCGGATGATGGAGTCCACATCTTTGCCCACATAACCCACCTCGGTGAATTTGGTGGCTTCTACCTTGATGAACGGAGCATCGGCCAGACGCGCCAGACGGCGGGCAATTTCGGTCTTGCCCACGCCAGTGGGGCCAATCATCAAAATGTTTTTGGGCGTGATTTCGCCACGCAAATCACCCGCCACCTGCTGGCGCCGCCAGCGGTTGCGCAGCGCAATGGCTACCGCACGTTTGGCTTGGGACTGGCCGACGATGTGTTTGTCGAGTTCGGAAACGATGTCTTGGGGGGTCATGGGCGCTAAGGACCGTCACCCAGGGTTTCGATCGTGTGTTGCATGTTCGTGTAAATGCACAATTCACCGGCAATTTCAAGTGAACGCTTGACGATATCGGTCGCCGACAACTCGGTGTGATTCAGCAATGCCATGGCCGCCGCCTGGGCATAAGCCCCGCCGGAGCCTATGGTGACGATGCCGTTTTCGGGCTCCAGCACATCACCGTTGCCGGTAATGATCAGCGACGCGTCTTTATCGGCGACCGCCAACATGGCCTCCAGGCGACGCAGGACACGGTCGGTGCGCCAATCCTTGGTCAACTCAATGGCGGCACGCACCAGATGGCCCTGGTGTTTCTCCAGTTTGGCCTCAAATCGCTCGAACAGTGTGAACGCGTCTGCCGTTGCACCGGCAAAACCGGCCAAGACCTTGCCGTGGTACAGCTTGCGCACCTTGCGCGCTGTGCCCTTGACAACAATATTGCCCAGAGTGACCTGACCGTCACCGCCAATGGCGACAGAATAGCCCTGCGCAGTCTTGCGGCGCACGCTGATGATGGTCGTGCCGTGGAATGCTTCCATGGAATTTAAACAGGCCTGGGGAGAACGCGGGCATGCTCATTGATGCCGATGACATTAAAAAAGGCCGCCACCAGACGGTGCACATCGCGGAACTGCACATGGCAGCCTTCGGCCTCCCGCATGGCCACCCAGTTGAGGATGCTGCCGGCTGCAGAGAAGTCCACCCGCACCAGCCCCTTGCAGGACACGATGATGCCGTCGCCACGGTGTTCCCCTGCATCAAATTCGTCAAACGCGTGTGTTGCGTCGCCGAGCACACTGCCTTTCAACTCCAGACTGACAGGCTGTGCGCCATCCAGTCCAATAGGCGCTGTGGGCGCCTGCGCAAAGCCGGAATTCCAGTTGCCCGCCTGTGTGGTGGTTGCAGCGGCTTCTTCTGCCTCGACATTTCCGTATTGGCAGCGGGCCTCTTGCCAGGCGGGCGGCGACACCTCATAGGTGACGCAGTAATCCAGCGCAGCCAACTCAAAATCGTCGAGCAACTGCATGGTGCGCAGTGCATTGAGACGCATCGCCCACCAATCGGGGCTGATGCTGTGGTCGCCCGACGGCATCATGGTACGCAGCGTATCTACCAACTGTTGGGCGCCGCTGAAACGCAGTGCCACCGGTTCGTCACACAGGCTGCTGAACAGGCCGGCCAACAGCGGCATGGCATCTTCCGAAATACGCACCAGGCGCGACCAGTCCAAGTGCCAAGGCGTGGGATTGGATGCCATGGCATCACGCAGATCTTCGAGGGCCAGGGCGTTTAACTCGCCGGGGCTGCACCAGATGGCGCCAATGGAGTAATCGCGGCTAGCCCGCCGTGGGGCCACGTCTTGTGTACCGGGAGCGGGGGCCGCGGCGGGCTCTTCACCAATGGCGCTCCACTGCGGGGTCACGGTCTCGAACCGGTGGGCAAACTCCGCCACGGCCTGGTCGAATTGCGAACGGTTTTGCGTGGCGCGGTACAGATCCAGCAAGGCCGCTGCCCACGAATGCGCAACTTCTGGCATCAAGGCATCGCCCCGCAAAGCGGCCAACAATCCGCTTTCGGCACCTTCGTCGTCGCCATTGGCAAAACGGATGGCTGCCTCTTCCAGCTCAGGATCGGTCGCCATGTCTTCCACGTCGATGGCAAACATTTTGGACGTCGAAAAGCTCTGGTCCACGCCGTCATAACTTTGGGCCAGGCTGCCCAGAATGGGAATTTGGCCTACGCCCGGCGGGGGCTTGGGGCCGGACCGCGGAGTGGGGGGCAAAGGCTCCATGCCATCGCCCATTTCCGTGGCCTTGAAATCGGCACCACCCGCACCGGCATCCCCCAGGTTCAGATTGGACGACGCCGTCGAATCAAACTGTTCGGAGATGGATGCCAGGTTCGGACGGGGGGCTACGGGCATTGGCTCCGTAGGTTCGGTTCCTGTGGGTTTGGCAACCGGAAAACCCGTACCCTGGGCATTGGCGGCGGCATCTTGTTTGCCTTTCCACCATTGCTTGGACATCTGGGCTTCGATCTCGTCGATCTTTTTCAGGGTCACGGCGCGCCCGTCGGGGTCGGTCGCCAGGCTGTTCTGGAACACCGAGGGCCGCCCCATGCCCGCCACCGCGGACACTCCGCGGCTGCGCAGTTTGCGCAACTGGTCAAATTCGCGTTTGCGGATGAAGTCGTTTTGCCGCTTGCGCTCAATCATCTGCTTGAGCACCTGCTTGTCGAAACTGCTGTCCTGGTCTGCTTGCGGGCGCTCCAACTCCGACCAGTCCTTGGTCGGATTGCGAACGAACATTGCCATCTTGGACAACAATCCCGGCGAATCGCTTTTGGTGGCCATGTGCGCAGTTTACCGAACGGGCAGGAGCATCAGATCAGCAGCAACCTCAATCCCCAAACATTTTCTGCTTGAGTTCCCGGCGCTGTTGAGCTTCCAGGGACAGGGTTGCAGTGGGGCGGGCCAACAGACGGCCCACACCGATGGCTTCACCGGTTTCATCACAATAACCATAGTCGCCGGCATCGATGCGGGCTATGGATTGCTCAATCTTCTTCAACAGCTTGCGCTCGCGGTCGCGTGTGCGCAGCTCCAGCGCATGCTCTTCCTCGATCGTGGCACGGTCGGCGGGGTCTGGCACCACGGACGTGTCTTCGCGCAAATGCTCGGTGGTCTCACCTGCACTGTTGAGAATATCCAGCTTGAGTTTGGTCAGCTTGAGGCGGAATACCGCCAATTGCACGGCATTCATGTACTCGGAATCGGGCATGGCCATCAATTCCGCATCACTGAGATCAGCCACGGCAGTTGTTTTCCAGTTGTTGGCGAGCTTGGGGTCTTTTTTGATCGAAGACGGCAAGGCTGGAACAATGATAGGCGTTGGCGCGGACTGTGTATAGCTGGCTTTGGCAGCGGTGGACGCAACCGTTTGCGCCATGGATGGCACGGTCAATTGCGCCAAACGGGACGAGGGGCGCCCTGCCTTTGCGGGAACCGCAGCGGCAACCGGTGCAGCAGCGACTTTTTCGGCCACTGCGGGCGCGGCGACTGGGGATTTGGACTTGGAGGAAACAGTTGTCTGCATTGGCTTGGCTGACGTTTTGGAAACGGGCATGGGAGCAGGGCTGGCAACAGCCCGGGGTTTGGAAATAACGGGTTTTGAATCCGATGGGGTGACCTTCTTGGCCGTAACGACTTTGGGCGGGACAGCTTTTTTGGCAACTGGCTTGGCCGTTGATTTTGCGCCGACTTTCGCTACGGGCTTGGCAGATTTTGCAGGAGCAGCTTTTGCCACCGGTTTCGCAGCGGGCTTGGCGGCAGGTTTTGCAGCCACTTTGGTCGCCACTTTTTTAGCGGGTTTGGCCGGCGGCTTGCTGGCGACTTTTGCCACAGGTTTGGTGGACTTACTGGGCTTGGCGACAGTTTTCCCCTTGGGCTTGGCTACAGCCGTTGCTTTGGTTTTAGCGGCAGCTGCCTTGCTGTCTTTTCCAGATTTAGCGTTCACTTCGTGTCTCCTGGCAGAAATCTCCTGCGCATGGTCGGTGGGGCCTGCTAACCCGGCCTTGCCTTTTGCAGGCTTTTTTGACTGGGCTTCTCCGGCGCGCGAGTGTACAGGCTTCCCCTTGGCAAAACCCATACGTTGCAAAATCGAGACAATCATTTGGGGTCCATCACACTAAAGACTGTTCCATGCCTTGCAACAAAATGTCTTTGGGCAGGTCGATGCCAATAAAGACCATTTTGCTGCACCGCTGTTCACCCTCGGCCCATTGGGGTCCCAGATCACTGCCCATCAGCTGGTGCACACCCTGGAAGATCACCTTGCGGTCCGTGCTCTTCATATAGAGCACCCCTTTGTAGCGCAGCATGCGCGGACCGTAGATGTTGACGATGGCACCCAGAAAGTCTTCCAGCTTGGCCGGGTCGAACGGCCGGTCGGACTTGAAGACAAAACTCTTGACGTCGTCATCGTGGTGGTGGTGGTGCCCGTGGCCGTGCCCGTCATGCTGGTGCGAGGGGTGGTCGCAATGTTCGCCGTGTTCATGGTCATGGTGTTCATGCCCGTGGTCGTGCGCGTCGTCCTTCAGGAAGTCCGGGTCGATGTCCAGCTTGGCATTCAGGTTGAAGCCGCGCAGGTCAAACACCTCGCTCAGGGCCACTTCCCCAAAATGCACGGCCTTTTGCGGCGCCCGGGGGTTCATGTGTTTGAGGCGGTGCATCAGCGCATCGGTTTCGTCCTTGGACACCAGATCGGTCTTGCTGATGAAGATCTGATCGGCAAAACCTACCTGGCGGCGCGCCTCCTGGCGGTCATTGAGCTGCTGCTCGGCATGTTTGGCATCGACCAGGGTCAGGATGGAGTCCAGCAGGTAGGACTCGGCAATCTCGTCGTCCATGAAAAAGGTCTGGGCCACCGGGCCGGGGTCGGCCACGCCGGTGGTCTCGATCACCACGCGCTCGAAGTCCAGCTCGCCCTTGCGTTTTTTCTCCGCCAGGTCGCGCAGCGTGGCGCGCAGGTCTTCGCGGATGGTGCAGCAGATGCAGCCATTGCTCATCTGGATGATCTGCTCATTGGTGTCGCTGACCAGGATGTCGCTGTCGATGTTTTCCTCACCGAATTCGTTCTCGATGACCGCAATCTTCTGGCCATGCGCCTCTTCCAGCACGCGCTTGAGCAAGGTGGTTTTGCCGGAACCCAGAAAGCCGGTCAGGATGGTCGCGGGAATCAAACTCATGGGGGAATCCAAAAATCAGCAGGTGGGGAGTGTACTGGTCATTTCAAGATACCAGGCTTACAGGGAAAAGGGTGCAACGGATCGAGCGGCAGGGCTGGGGTGAACGCCAAAGTGAGGTAAAGGGGGAGCCCGAAGGGCGGAGGACACGAACGGCGGTGTTTACCCCCTGCTCTGCTGCGGGCGCGCATCGACACACGAACTCTTAGCCGTCTTCACTTACGCATCACAACAAGACCTTTCAGGTATTCACCCTCGGGGAAGGCGATGGTCATGGGATGGTCCGGGGCACCACCCATACGTTCGGTGATGAAGCCGTCCACCCCAGCGTCCGACCCGGCACCGGCCACGATCTTGTGGAACAGGTCGGCGCTGATACCCCCAGAGCAGGAATAGGTAAACAACACACCACCGGGCTCCAGCAACTTGAGCGCCAGGCGGTTGATGTCCTTGTAAGCCCGGGCCGCGCGTTCGGCATGGGCCACCGTGGGGGCGAACTTGGGCGGATCCAGCACGATGGCGTCAAACGTCCGGCCCTCGTTCACAAACTGGCGCAGGGAGGCGTTCACGTCCGCATCCATAAAGGTGGCTTGGGCCGTGTCCAGGCCATTGAGTTCCACATTGGCACGCGCCTGCTCCAGGGCCGCGCCGGACGAGTCGATGGACGTGACATGCCCGCCGGTAAAACCACCGGCACGCAGTCCCGCCAGCGCCGCCACCGTAAAGCCGCCGGTATAACAAAAGCAGTTCAGCACCCGCTGGAAGCTCAGCCGCTGGGCGTAGTCGGCAAACTTCTTGCGGCTGTCGCGCTGGTCCAGGTAGAAGCCGGTCTTGTGGCCGTCGGCTATGGACAGCCCCAACTGCCAGTCGTGTTCACGCAGCACAAAGTCGGTGGGTGTGCTGGCGTCACCACCCCGCAGCCAGCCCTTGACCTCGGGTAGGCCTTCCAGTGCACGGCTGCTGGCGTCCGAGCGCTCGTAGAGTTTGCTCAGTCCGGTGTGGGCCAGCAGGGCATCGGCCAATACCGCTTTCCAGCGCTCGGCACCACTGGACAAAAACTGCGCCACCAAGGTGTCGCCGTAGCGGTCCACAATCAGCCCGGGCAGGCCGTCGGATTCACCATGGACCAGGCGCAGACCATTGCTCTGTATGTCAAATCGGGCTCTAGCCCCCACAGATGCTGCTACTGCCGCTATAAAAAAAGAAGCATCGATGCGCTGAGCCTCATCAAAGCTCCAAACCCGGGCGCGGATTTTGGACGTGGGGCTGAACGCCGCCCAGCCCAGAAAGGCGCCGCTGTCGGATTCCAACCGCACGGTTTCGCCGCTGTCGGCGCTGCCTTTGGCAATGGCGGATTCAAAGATCCAGGGGTGGCGGCGCTGCAGGGAGCGCTCTTTACCGGCGCGAAGTCTTAGGGTTTTCATGGGCACCGATTGTGCGGCAAGCCGCCAACCCGGCTCTTGCCAACCCACGGCACTCCACCCATAGCCAAAGACTAACAATAGTGCTAGGCTGTACTGGTGCCCGCTGGATTGCTACCAAAAAAGGAATCTCCATGGACTTGCATGACATGAAAATCTCCACCCGGCTGACGCTGGGGTTTGTGGTGCTCGTAACACTGGTCAGCCTGATGGCTGGTTTTGGTTTCCTCAAGGTCCGAAGTACCAATGCGTCCATCGGCACCATTTATGCCGATCGGGTGGTCCCCCTCAAACAGCTCAAGGTCGTCAGCGACATGTATGCGGTGGGCATTGTGGATGCCACCAACAAGGTGTCCGCGGGCATCATGGACCCCAAGGCCGCCGTCAAAGAGGTCACCAACGCGCTGAGCGCCGCCGAAACGGAATGGAAGGCCTACATTTCCACCACCCTCACCGAAGAAGAAAAACGTGGCGTGGCCCAGGCCACCGACCTGATCGCCAAGGCGCAGCCTGTGGTAGCCCAGGCCAAGGCCGCCATGGAGTCTGGCGACAAAGACAAGGTGACGGCCATGGTCAAGCCCCTGTACGAAGCGATTGACCCCATGAGCACGGCCATCTCCACCTTGATCGACGTACAACTCAAGGAAGCCAAGGCCGAGTACGACCGTTCAACCGACAACTACCAAAAAACCGTCATCCTGTTCAGTGTGGTGGTGGTCCTGGCCATTGCCCTGGCCAGCGCCATTGCCTGGATGCTGATCAAAGCCATCACCGTGCCCCTGAACCAGGTGGTGGACATTGCCCGCAGCGTGGCCAGTGGCAACTTGACCCTGCAAATTGACGGTACCGGCAAAAGTGAGACCGGTATGGCCCTGGCCGCCCTGAAGGAAATGCAGGGCAACCTGGTGGAGGTGGTGTCCACCGTGCGGGTGGGCAGCGAAGGGGTGGCCGACGCCAGCTCCGAAATCGCCCAGGGCAACAACGACCTGTCCATGCGCACCGAACAACAGGCCAGCGCGCTGGAAGAAACCGCAGCCTCCATGGAAGAGCTCAGCTCCACCGTCAAACAGAATGCCGACAGCGCCAAACAGGCCAACCAACTGGCACAAAACGCCTCCACCGTCGCCATCCAGGGGGGCAATGTGGTGGGCCAGGTGGTGGAGACCATGAAAGGCATCAACGAATCCAGCCGCAGGATCAGCGACATCATCAGTGTGATCGACGGCATCGCCTTCCAGACCAATATCCTGGCTCTGAACGCAGCGGTGGAAGCCGCCCGTGCCGGTGAGCAGGGCCGCGGTTTTGCGGTGGTGGCCAGTGAAGTGCGTTCACTGGCCGGGCGCAGCGCCGAGGCCGCCAAAGAGATCAAGAATTTGATCAACACCAGCGTGGAGCGGGTCGAACAGGGCACCGCCCTGGTAGACAAGGCCGGTATCACGATGACCGAAGTGGTCACCAGCATACGGCGCGTGACCGACATCATGGGCGAGATCAGCGCCGCCAGTGGTGAGCAGGCCATGGGTGTGCAGCAGGTGGGAGAGGCCGTCATGCAGATGGACCAGGTCACGCAACAAAACGCTGCGCTGGTCGAGCAAATGGCAGCAGCGGCCAGCAGCCTCAAAACCCTTGCCGGTGACCAGGTCAGGGCCGTGGCGGTATTCCTGTTGCCACCCGGCGTCACGCAGTCTCGCACCCTTGCGCTGCGGTGAGGGCGGTGACGGCGCATGAACAGACCCCTGCAGCAACCCACCCTGCTGGTGGTGGACGACGCCCCCGAAAACATTGACCTGCTGCACGCAATCCTGCGCCCCCACTACCAGGTCAAGGTGGCCACGGGGGGGTGAAAAGGCGCTCAAGATCATCCAATCGGACCAGCCGCCCGACCTGGTACTGCTGGATGTGCTGATGCCGGGCCTGGACGGCTACGAGGTCTGCCGCCAGATCAAGTCGCACCCCGGCACGCGCAACATCCCTGTCGTGTTTGTCACCGCCATGGACGAACAAAAGGACGAGGAATATGGCCTGAGCCTGGGCGCGGTGGACTACGTCACCAAACCGTTCAACGCCTCCATCGTGCTGGCCCGGGTCAAAACCCACCTGGCACTGCACGACCGCACGCAGGAGCTGGAGCGCCAGATAACCATGCGCACCCAGGCCAATGCCGAGTTGACCGAGGCCCTGCAACAACTGGGGGCCGCCCGCGACAAGATTGCCCAATCGGAGCGGCTGGCAGCGGTGGGGGCCATGGTGGCGGGTGTGGCCCATGAACTCAACACCCCCATAGGCACCGGCCTGCTGGCGGCCAGCACCCTGCATGACAAGACCCGGGATTTGGCTCGGGCCATGCAAACCGGCATCAAACGCTCGGAGCTGGACCAGTACCTGGGCAATGCCACCCAGGCCTGTGACCTGATTTTGACCACGCTGAACAAGTCGGCCAGCCTCATCAGCAGTTTCAAACGCATCGCGCTGACCGAGGCCCGTTCGCAGCGCCGCCCCTTCGACCTGGGCGCCCACATCGCCAACATAGCCCACACCGTGACCGCGCAGCTGCAAAAAAAAGGGATTGTGCTGCGGGTCGATGCACCCGCCGGTGTGGCCATGGACAGCTACCCCGAAGCCGTCAGCGAGGCACTGCAACACCTGGTGGACAACGCCCTCCTCCACGGCTTTGACCGCGCAGACCATGGTGAGGTGCAACTGCGCGTGGATGCTGCGGATGGGGAGTGGATCACCCTCACCGTCGCCGACAACGGCGGCGGTATACCCGCCAACCACTTGGGCCGCATCTTCGACCCCTTCTTCACCACCAAGATGGGCACGGGCAGCAACGGACTAGGGCTCAACGTGGTGCACAACCTGGTGACGAATGTGCTGGGCGGCAGTATCGCGGTCACCAGCACGCCGGGCAACACCTGTTTTGTTTTGCGATTTCCGCGCCGGGCGCCGTGAGGAGTCGGCTTGCCGCCATGCAACAGTCCGTCCACTACCCACTGACACAGGTTTTTCTCCGCAAGCTGCTGCCCACGTTTCTGGCCTTCGCCGCCGTTGTGGTCGGGGTGCAGTCCTTCATAGAGTACCAACGGGCACGGTCCTACATCCACGACACCCTGCAATCGCTGGCCACCACCTTTGCGCCAGGTACCGAGTTGGCCATTTGGGAATTTGACGAATCGCTGCTGAACTCCATCGTCACCGGCATAGGCGCCCACCCGGCCGTGGCACAGGTGGATGTGGTCAAGCCCGATGGCCAGGTGGTTGCGACCTGGCGCGCGCCCAACGGCATGCAGCCCAGCGCCGCGTTGGCGGTCCAGAAACCGCTGTTCCGTACCAAGAACCAGGTCAGTAGCGAGGTGGGACACCTGAACATCGCCTCCAGCGAACAGGCGGTTTACCAGCAACTGGAAGAGACACTGCGTGCCGTGGCCATTGCCGCCCTGGCGCTTTTGTCGCTGTTTGGGCTGTTGTTGTGGCAATTTGTGCGCACCCACATCGTGCGGCCGCTGGTGCAATTTTCTACCCAGGTGCGTGACCTGTCGGCCAGCGGCCAGGGGCAGGCCATACACATTGGTGACTCTCAGGTTGCCGAGATCAACACCTTGCAACAAGGCTTCAACCAGCTAATGCAAGCCCTGTCGGACAGCCACGCCGAGGTGGCCCTGCACAACGCCACGCTGGAGTCCCGCGTGTTAGAACGCACCCGCGAGGCGCAACAGGCCCGCCAACTCGCGGAGGCCGCCAACCAGAGCAAAAGCGAATTTCTGGCCAATATGAGCCACGAGATCCGCACGCCGATGAACGCCATCATCGGCATGACCGACCTGACCCTGCGCACCGAACTCCAGCCCAAACAGCGGGACTACCTGCAAAAGGTCAGCACCGCCGGACGGGGACTGTTGGGCATCCTCAATGACATCCTCGATTTCTCCAAGATCGACGCCGGCAAACTGGCCTTCGACCGCCAGGCGTTTTCCCTGCACCAGACACTGGCACAGTTGGCCGACCTGACACAGTTCAGCGTCCAGGAAAAAGGCCTGGTGCTGGCCTTTGATGTGGCGCCCGATGTGCCCGACACCTTGGTGGGTGACGAAATGCGTCTGCGCCAGGTGCTGACCAACCTGGTCAACAACGCCATCAAATTCACCCACCAGGGCGAAGTGCGGGTGGGTGTGGCCTGCGCAGAACGCTCGCCCAACGCGGTGCTGCTGGCATTTGACGTGCAAGACACCGGTATTGGTCTGAGCGCCGAACAATGCGCCAAGCTGTTCAAACCCTTTGTGCAGGGGGACTCGTCCACCACCCGCCAGTACGGCGGCACAGGTCTGGGCCTGACCATTGCGCGGCGCCTGGTCGAGATGATGGACGGAACCATCCGTGTGGACAGTGAACCCGGCCATGGCAGCCGCTTTGTTTTTACTGCGCGGCTGGGCCTGTCCGCCACACCAACTGCCCTGCCAGGGAAGCCTATTCCCCGGCCGATGGACCCGGACGACACACTTTTTGTCCAGTTGCGCGGCGCCCGGGTGCTGCTGGTGGACGACAACGAGGTCAACCAGGAATTGGGGAGCGACATCCTGACCGAAGCCGGTATACGGGTGGACCTGGCCAGCAATGGTGAACAGGCCGTGGCCAAAGTGCTGCACAACCCCTATGACGCCGTGCTGATGGACTGGCAAATGCCGGTGATGGATGGTTTTGAGGCCACGCGCCGCATCCGCGCGGAGCCAGGATTTGCCGACCTGCCCATACTGGCCATGACAGCCAACGCCATGTCCGGCGACCGGGAACGCTGCCTGGCGGTGGGCATGGACGACCATATCCCCAAACCTATTGATGTCCACCAACTGCTGTCCACGCTGGCGCGGTGGATCCAGCGCCCTGCCCTTGCGGCACATCCGGCCACTGCCATGGCCGTACCCGAAACAACGATACAAGCGATGCAAGACCTGCCACACCTTCCCGGCGTAGAACTGGGCCCCGCGCTGGAACGCCTGCGCGGTGATGTACGCCAGTACCACAAGCTGATGCTGCGGTTCGCCCAGGCCCATGCCCAAACCCCAGCGACCTTGGCCAGCCAACTGCAGGCGGGAGACTATGCCGAGGCCCAGCGTCTGGCCCACACGCTCAAAGGACTGGCGGCCAACCTCGGTGCCGCAACCTTGCGCCAGGCCGCACAGGCGCTGGAGCAGGCGCTGGAAAGACCCGACACCGCCCCCTTGGCGCAGCTGCAAGGGCAGGTACAAGACGCCTTGGACCCGCTGCTGGAAGCCGTGCAGGCCGAGCTGACCCGTTCGGCCGCCGACACGAGCGCCGCACCGCCCGATCAGGCCCCGCCGTTCAACCCGGCCCTTCTGCACCAACAGCTCCAAGCGTTGGCCCGCCTGCTGGCGCGGGACGATGCCAACGCAGGGCCCTTGGCGGAAACCATCAGCAGCACCCTCGCCAGCCACCCATGGGCGCAGGATTTCTCGGCCGTGTCGGGTCCCATCCTGCGTTATGACTTTGATGCGGCCCTTGTTGCCTTGCAGGCGCTGGCGCTGGCCTGGGGCGTGGCGCTGGAGGGCACCGCTCCATGAATGTGCTGCGCCGCCTGCGTATCGGCCCGCGGCTGGGTTTGCTGGTGCTGGTCTTTTCGGTGGGCCTGGGGGGCTACGGCATCTGGTCTTTTGCCACGCTCAACGAGGTCAAGGTGGGCGGCCCTGTTTACCAGCGCATCAACCAGAGCCAGGAACTGGTGGCCGATGTATTGCCGCCGCCGGTGCACATCATCGAGTCTTACCTGGTGTGCCTGCAAATCACCCGTGCGGTTGACAGCCTGCACCAGGGCGCACTGATCGACCGCCTGCGCCAGCTGCGTACCGAATACGCGGCGCGCCACGCCCACTGGTCTTCGGTCCCACTGGAAAGCCGGTTGGCCCATACCCTGCTGCTGCAAGCCCACACACCGGCCCTGCGTTTTTTTGATGTGGCGTTCAACCAGTACCTGCCTGCCGTGCACAGCCATGACACTGCGGGCATGGAGCAGGCCCTGGTCAAACTCACCAGCCTGTACGGCGAACACCGCGTGGCCATAGACGCCGTGGTTTCCCAGGCCAAGCAGCGCACCCAGGATGACGAAGCCTGGGCGGCCCAGCGTATTGAATCGGTCACCCGCCTGCAGTGGGCCGTGCTGGCTGCGGTGCTGGTGCTGGGGGTGGGCCTGGCCGTGCTGATACGCCTGAGCGTGATACGCCCCCTGCGCGAAGCCGTGGCCATCTCCGGCGACATTGCACAGGGCAGGCTCGACGCCATTGCCACCGAGGATTTGCACGACGAGGCCGGCCAGTTGCACAACGCCCTGTGCAGCATGGCAGACAGCCTGCGCGCATCCAACCACGCGCGCGATGTTTCAGAGGCCGCCGCGCGGCGCACCAACACCCTGCTGGAGAACCTGATCGACACCGCCAACCTGATGGTGGTGGGCCGCAACCGCCAGGGCGAAGTGACCCTGTTCAACGCCACGGCCGAGCAGGTCACCGGATACCGCCGGGATGAGGTGATTGGCCAGCGCTGGTCCACACTCGGCATTCTGGAGAGCCCGGCCGACTGGCAGCGCCTGGACCCGAACGTGGTGACACCCCACATGGTCCCTCCGGTGCAAGAGCAAGCCATACGGACCAAGGACGGGCAGCGCCGCACCATCTCCTGGCGCAACAACATGAACGACGATGCCAACTTCAGCACCTTCGCGCTGATTTCGTTTGGCCTGGACGTGACCGAGCAACTGGCCGCCGAGCAGGCCATCGTGCATGCCAAACAAATGGCTGAGGCCGCCAACCAGGCCAAGAGCGACTTTCTGGCCAATATGAGCCACGAAATCCGCACACCCATGAACGCCATCATCGGCATGACCGGCCTGGCCCTGCGCACCGACCTGAACGACAAGCAGCGCAACTACCTGGAGAAGGTCAACGCCGCGGGGCACGGCCTGCTGGGCATACTCAACGACATACTGGACTTCTCCAAGATCGAGGCCGGCAAGCTCAACTTCGAATACCACGATTTCTTCCTGGACCATGCCCTGGAGCACCTGGCCGCACTCACCGTACTCAAGGCGCAAGACAAGGGCCTGGAGTTGCTGTTTGATATCGCCCCCAACGTGCCCACCGCACTGGTGGGCGACGAGATGCGGCTCAGCCAGGTCCTGCTCAACCTGGTCAACAACGCCATCAAGTTCACCCACACGGGGGAGATCTGCGTCAAGGTGGCATGTGAAGAACCAGTGCGGCCCGGCGCGCAAGATGTGCTGCTGCGTTTTGAGGTGCGCGACACCGGCATTGGCCTGAGCGAAGAAGAAATCAGCCGCCTGTTCGCGGCCTTTGTGCAGGCCGACTCGTCCACCACCCGCAAATACGGTGGTACCGGCCTGGGTCTGAGCATCACCAAGCGCCTGGTGGGCATGATGGAAGGGCAAGTCTGGGTAGAAAGTGAACCCGGCCGGGGCAGCCGCTTCATCTTCACCGCCAAAATGGGCCTGCAGCGCAACCAACAACAAGCATCCCCGGTGCTGGCAGACCCCAAACTGCGCCACCTGCGCGTGTTGGTGGTGGACGATAACAGCGCCTCGCGCGAGATACTGTCGGACATCATCGAGTCCCTGCACATCGCGGTGCACACCGCCAGCAACGCAGACGCAGCCATTGCGCAACTGGTGGCCGCCCAGCAGCTGGGCACACCCTTCCACCTGGTCGTCATGGACTGGCACATGCCCGGTGTCGACGGTGTGGAGGCCATACGCCGCATACGGGCCAACGAAGCCATCGCCGAGACACTGGCCACGGTGATGGTGACCGCCTACAACCGCGACGAGCTGGTGGAATCGGCCCAAGGGCTGCGACTGGACGGCATTCTGGAGAAGCCGGTCACACCTTCCGGCCTGCTCAACACCATCAGCGCAGCGCTCAGCCGCACACTGCACGTCACCTCCGCCCCCCACCGGCCAACCAGTTACACCAGCATGGTGGCCCAGCTCACCGGCGCCTGTGTGCTGCTGGTGGAGGACAACGAGATCAACCAGGAGCTGGCCGCGGACATCCTGACCCAGGCCGGCCTGCGGGTGGATGTGGCCGGTGACGGCGCCCAGGCCCTGGCCATGGTGGCGCAATGCGATTACGACGCCGTGCTGATGGACTGGCAGATGCCGGTGATGGACGGTTTTGAGGCCACGCGCCGCATCCGCGCGCAGCTCCGGTTTGCCAACCTGCCGATCCTGGCCATGACGGCCAATGCTATGACCGGTGACCGCGAGAAATGCCTGGCCGTGGGCATGAACGACCACATCGCCAAACCCATTGATGTCAACGAACTGCTGAACACGCTGGTACGCTGGATCACACCACACACCCCACCTGCGGACCCGGACAGCCTGCCCACCATCCTGCTGGTTGACGATTCGCCCGACAGCATCGACCAGTTGCGCCCCCTGCTCAGCGCGCATTACCACCTCAAGGTTGCCATCAGCGGCGACAAGGCGCTCAAAATCGTTCAGTCCGACACCCCGCCGGATCTGGTGCTGTTGGAAGTATTGATGCCGGGCCTGGATGGCTACGAGGTCTGCCGCCGTATCAAGGCCAATGCGCAGAGCAGCCACATTCCGGTGATTTTTGTCACGGCCGCGGTCGACCCGTCCAACCGGGCCCAGGGACTGGACCTGGGCGCGGCGGACTACATCACCAAACCCTTCGAGACTGCCGACCTGCTGGCGCGCATTCGAGCCCAGCTGGGCTGATTCAGGGCTTGTGGTTGCTGCCCTTGAGCTTGGCCCGCGGGTGGGCCGCGTCATAGGCCTTGGCCAGGTGCTGGAAATCCAGCCGCGTATAGACCTGGGTGGTGCTGATGTTGGCGTGGCCCAGCAGCTCCTGCACGGCGCGCAAATCCCCGCTGGACTGCAACACATGGCTGGCAAACGAGTGGCGCAGCATGTGCGGGTGCACCGGCGTGGCCAGCCCCGCCTGCAGGCTGCGGCTGCGCAGGCGCTGCCAGACCGACTGGGCGGTGAGCCGTGTGCCATTACGACCAATAAACAGCGCCGCACTGGTGGTGGTCGCCTCCGGTTGTGCGGCCACAAACGCCGCACGCGCCAGCAACCAGGCTTGCAAGGCCTGCAGCGCCTGGCGGCCCACCGGCACAGCGCGCCACTTGCGGCCCTTGCCACACACATGGGCCTGGGCCGCGTCCATATCGATCCAGCCTTGGCCCTGGGCATTGCCGGCGGCGCTGGCTTGTGCGTCCAGGCCAATCAACTCGCCTACCCGCAGGCCGCTGGAGTACAACAACTCCACCATGGCGGCGTCGCGCAGCTCCAGCAACTGGCTTTCCTGCAAGCCGCCTGACGCAGTACTTATAGATGAAATGGGGCCGTAGCCCCCGTCGGTATTGACAGTGTCGCTATCATTTTTGAAGTTCACCAGTTGCACCGCCTCGTCCACACCCAGCGCCTTGGGCAGGGGTTTGGGAGCCTTGGGGGCTCGTATGTCCTGCACCGGGTTGCTGGCCACCAGGCCCTGGCGGCCCAGCCAGGTGTAGAAGCCGCGCCAGCCTGACAAGATGAGGGCAATACCCCGCCCGCTGCGCCCGCCGCTGTGCATCTGCGCCACCCAGCGGCGGATGTGGGCGTTGCGCACCTCGGTCAGTGGGACGGGGACTTGGGCGGCGTATTCTTGGAGTTTGAGCAGATCCAGCGCGTACAGCTCCACCGTTCTGGCGGCCAAGCGTTTTTCGACGCGCACATATTCGAGATAGCCTTCGACGAGCCGTTGGAGCGACAGCGGATTCTGCTCCGAGTCCTGTGCCCGCTGCGCGGGCTCCCCCTTAACCTGCGCAGAACCCGCTGTCGCTCCAACTCCCGGCTCTGCGTTGGTGGCCACGGTTTACTTCAGTCTTGAGAGCGCAGCGCTGGCCAGTTCACCTAGGCGGGCCAAAAAGTCGGTGCCCATGCCGCTGTGGAAGCGGTGGGCGTCAGGCGAGGCCAGCACCAGCATGCCAAAGGCGGGCTGCATGCCGTCGGCGGCGGAGCCACCGCGCAGCGGAATCAGCGCCAGCGAGCTGACCGTGGCAGGGTCCTGCAACCAGCTGACCGCTTCAAAGCCGGTGTTCAGGCCACAAAACGGTTCCATCAGCGACGAGGCAAACACACGGGCGTCATCGCTCACCTCGGTTGCCACTGTCAGGCCAGAAAACTCAGGCGCCACACCCCACAGGCGCATGCCCACCTGGGGCACGGAAAACTGGGTCTGGATGTCGTGTTCGATGGCGGCAGGCAGGGCATGCAAATCAGTGGTGGTCAGCAGGCTGCGCGCCCAGCGCAGCACCTTGTCCGACAGCATCACGTTTTCGCTACCGTGGCGAATCATGTCCATGATGCGGTGCTCCAGCGCCTTAATCTTTTCGCGCAGCATCTCGGCCTGGCGCTCCTGCAGGCCCACCGTGCGGTTGCTGTGCGGGCTGGTGAACTGCACTGCGGCCAGCAGCTCGGCATGGCGCAAGAAGAAGTCGGGCGTGTTGCTCAGGTAGTGGGCGATATCGTCTTCGGTGATGGGGTTGTTCATGGCGTCGTTGTGATTCATAGGTTGTCTGGGATCTCGATTTCTGCCTGGAAAACGGTGGTGGCAGGGCCGGTCATCAGCACCGGCGCAGTATCACCCGCCCAGGCGATGCTGAGCAGGCCGCCGCGGGTTTGTACCTGCACGGGGGTGTCAGCGTCCAGCAGGCCCAGGCGTATGCCTGCAACCACAGCGGCGCAGGCGCCGGAGCCGCAGGCCAGCGTCTCGCCCACGCCGCGCTCGTACACCCGCAGGCGCACGTGGCGGCGGTCTACCACCTGCAGGAAGCCCACGTTGACGCCCTGGGGGAACCGTGGGCTGGCCTGCACCTGCGGGCCCTGCACCCGCACGGGGTGGCTGTCCACATCGTCGACCAGCAGCACGGCGTGGGGGTTGCCCATGGAGACAGGTGCTAGCAAAAACGTAGCGTGTTGACCAGTATTCTCGGGGGCTAGAGGCCAATTTCCCCAATGGCCTTGTGGCTGGAAGGCAAGGCCGCTGGCATCAAACGGGATCTGGTCCAGGTCAAACACCGGCGCACCCATGTTGACGGTGACACGGCCATCCGCGGTGAGGCGGGGTTCGATGACACCCTTTTGCGTCTGCACGCGGATCACATCTTTGTTCGTCAGCCCGCGGTCATGCACAAAGCGGGCAAAACAGCGCGCGCCGTTGCCACACTGCTCCACCTCGGCGCCGTCGGCGTTGTGGATCACGTACTCGAAGTCAATGCCCGGCCCGGGCGATGGTCGCACGGTCAGGATCTGGTCGGCGCCCACGCCAAAGTGGCGATCGCCCAAGAAGCGGTAATGGGCCTTGGTGAGACCCAGGCGGCCGCGGGTTTCGTCCAGCACGACAAAATCGTTGCCGGCGCCCTGCATTTTGGTGAACGGAATGCGCATGGCGTGGATTATCAGCCCAAGGCGGCGACCCGCCCGCGGGATACCGGTGTTCTTCTATTTCGCGCACACCATCCTCGAATGGATGATACTATCGGCAATATCATGAAGATCCGCGCCCTGCTTGACACCAACATACTGGTGGCCGGTCTGTCCAGCCAATTGGTTGCCTCCTTTGTGTTGGTCCAACATGCCTTGGCGGGACGCTTTGAGATGCTCGCATCACCCGCGCTTTGGCTGGAGTATGAAGCGGTACTCAAGCGGGCCGACATACAGGCGTTTCACCAACTGTCTGACGCGGATGTGGACGACATCCTCAACGCATTGGCTGGTGTTGTTGTTCCGGTGAAGTCACACTACCTGTGGCGCCCCCAACTGCGCGACCCGAATGATGAAATGGTGCTGGAGGCAGCCGTCAACGGACAGGCATCTTGCCTGGTGACGCTCAACAAGCGCGATTTCACACCGGCGGCCAGCCGCTGGGGCCTGAAACTGATGGCCCCAGGCTTGTTTTTACAATTTTTGGAGAAGACACCATGAGCCAAGTTGCACTGCGTTTACCCGATTCGCTGCACCAATACGCCAAACAGCTGGCGGCGCGCGACGATGCATCACTCAACCAGTTCATCGTGACCGCCGTGGCCGAGAAAATTTCTGCGCTCAACACCGAGGCATTTTTCCAGGAGCGTGCAGAGCGCAGCAGCCAGAAGCGGGCCGCGACCGCGCTGGCAAAGGTTCGCAAAGTGCCGCCGGTGGATGGAGATGCGCGCTAGGGCGCCGGTGAGCACATGGTACGCCCCCATCAACGCCTGCACACGCACGCCCTACCCCTCTCTTCTGAAGTTCCGGCGCAGCGCACGGGCCTGCGGGCGGGCATCGCCACGCGCTTCCTGCAGCACGACATGGCCTTTGGTGAACTGGCCCTGGTCTGCCCCACGGGCGCCGAGCCCCACCACGCGCTGGACTGGCAGGCCGAGCGCCCCGTGCCGCTGACGCGCAATGTGCAGCGCCTGACCGCGCCCAACCCCGGCTTCATGACCGGCCCCGGCACCAACAGCTACCTGGTGGGTGATGCCCATACCGGCTTCGTCGTCATCGACCCTGGCCCGGCAGATGCCGACCACGTGCAGCGCCTGTGGCAAGCCGCGCAGCACCCGGATGGCAGTGGCGGCAATATCCAGATGATTGTGTGCACCCATTCCCACGCCGACCATTCGCCCGGTGCCAAGCCCTTGCAAGCCCTGTGCGCCACCACGCCACCGATCCTGGGCCTGCCCTCGGCACCCACGGCGCGCGCCAACAGCCACTTCGTTCCGGACCAATTGCTACAAAATAATGAGCGCATCATGCTTATTTCACGGGGGCTAGATGCCAATTCTGCTTATACACATACGCTGCAGGCCATCCACACCCCTGGCCACGCCGCCAACCATGTTTGCCTGCTGCTGGTGGAAGACGGGCTGCTGTTCTCCGGCGACCACATCCTGAACGGCAGCACAACCGTCATCGACCCGCCGGACGGCCACATGGGCGACTACCTGCAGTCGCTGGATACGCTGCTGGCGGCCTGCGAAGCACACGATGTGCAGTTCATCTTCCCGGCCCACGGCCACGTGTTGGGCGGCTCCAGCGCCGCAGCCCAGGGCGTCATCACCCACCTGAAGGCCCACCGCCTGAAACGCGAGGCCAAGATCGCCGCCGTGATGGCTGCGCACCCAGAGGGCACACTGGACGACTGGTTGCCATTGGCCTATGACGATGTAGACGCCCGCGTCTGGCCGGTGGCCAAACGTTCGCTGATGGCGCACGTGGAACACATCCGCGCCGACAACACGGCATAAGCGCCGCGCCTCACAACTCTTCTTTCGCAGCCGCGTCCCATATTTTCTGGAGGCTGCCGTCTTGCTGCATTTTTTTGAACGCTGCATTCAGGGGTTTGACCAGGGCCGCATGGCGCTTGTGCAGGTAGTGGTACATGGGCTGCACATCGAGCGCGGCCAACTCCACAACGTCGGTTACACCGGGTACCCCGTCGTCCTGCATTTTGGCCAAGGTAGCGCGCATGGTGGAAGATGTCCCCACCGCCACATCCACGTGTTTGGCGACCAGCATTTTGAACAGGGCCTGGGTAGAGTTCGGCCGCTCGCGCAGGGCCGGACCCAGCTTCACTTCAGGCACCCGTGTGCCATGCCGCGCGCCAATGTGCAAGCCCGATAGCCGCAGCGCATCCCAGTCCTTGAAGGACACCGACGTACCCCGCATGACAAATGGCGTGTAGCGGATCTCGCCAACGGGCTCCTCCAGGCGCACCAGGTTCTGGACTTCTTTTTCGCTGAGTGCGGTGCGCCCCAGCTCGGCATCGTATTGGCCCGCATCGGCATCTACCAGCGAACGGGCAATCGGGATGCGTACCACCGTGGCCTTGATGCCCAGGCGCTCATAGGCCTTGACCACCACCCGCTCCATCGGACGCACCAGTGGCTCGGCATGGGTAAAGGTCGCGATGCTGACCTCGCGCGGCATCTGCGCCGGTACCGCCGCCCCGCCCAACAGCATGGCGGTAATGGCGAGGCCGCGCAAGGCATGGGCCAGGGCCAGGGCCAGGACAATACCAGGACCGGATGGGTCACCAATGCGGGTTAGCAAGATGTTCATGGTGCCAAGGCTCCCCATAGGGTGGACGCGGTAACCCAGCATACGCAATAGCGGGCACCACGTTACGAGCGATGGTATTCGGATGTGGCAGCAGTTACCATCCCCTGCATGACCACCTTGCGCAAGCCCCCGGGCGACACAAACCCTCCCAGCACCCTGCGCCTGAAGGCAGCGCCCGGCAAGACGACCGCCGCCAAGCCCCGCCCTCCCCTGCGCCCCCCGGCAAGGCTGCCGCCATCCCCCATGCGGCCAAACCGATGCTGGACCCCACCCTATTCCCCGCCGTAGAAACGCCCGCGGCAGCCCCAAGCTCCCTGCCTCCCGCCGGCCCTGGGCCCCCAGACGGCACCGGCGCCACGCCGCCCGGCTGACCGTACAGACACCCACGCACTCCAACCAGCCAAGCGCCCCAACGCCAAGCCACGCCAGCGTCCGGTCACCGCGCTGCGCACCAGGCCACCGGCGGCTGCACAACAGCCTGACCAACCACCCAAGCCACAGCAAGCCGACACGGGCGACCGCCTGGCCAAGCGCGTGGCGGCCATGGTGCCCTGCTCGCGCAGCGAGGCCGAGCAGTACATCGAAGGCGGCTGGGTCAGCGTCAACGGTCAGGTCGTGGAGGAGCCGCAGGCCCGCATCCAGAACCAGACCGTCACCATCGACCCCAACGCCAGCCTGCTGGAACTCAACAGCATCACCATCGTGATGCACAAACCGGCCGACTGGATAGACGGCACCGAGGAATCCCTGGCCAAACTCAATCGCAATGCACGCCGCGCACCGTTTGACGATGCCCGCACGCTGCTGGTGGCGGCCAAACACATTGCCAAGGACCCATCGGGCATACGCATGCTGCAGCGGCACTTCAAAGCCCTGAGCGCGGTGGTGCCGCTGGAGAACGCAGCCAGCGGGCTGATCGTGTTCACCCAGGACTGGCGCGTGGAGCGCAAGCTGACCGACGACATGGGCTCCATGGAACACGAGGTGATTGTGGATGTGGCGGGTGAGGTGACCCCGCAGGCCCTGCACCTGCTGAACCGCACGCTGGACTCCGACGAGAGCCTGCCGCAGGCCAAGGTCAGCATCAACAGCAACACACCCGAACGCAGCAAGCTGCGTTTTGCAATCAAGGGCGCGCACCGCGGCCTGATCGCCTTCCTGTGCGAGCGTGCAAAACTGGAAATTCTGGATATGCGCCGCATCCGGCTGGGCCGCGTGGCGCTGGCCGATTTGCCGGTGGGGCAGTGGCGCTATCTGGCGCCCCATGAGAAATTCTAGGGTTCACCGCTGGGCCGCCCCAACGTGAACCGCGCCCCCTCGGGGGGCAGCGCAGTACACGCAGTGACAAGCGTGGGGTCGAAGCTCTTAGCTAGAGATGTAATGCTGCAGTTGGTTGATCGTCAGCTCATGGTCGGCAATGATGTCGTCCATGATGTCGCGGATGGAGATCATGCCCAGCACCTTGTCGCCATCGACCACTGGCAAGTGGCGGATTTTCTTCTGGCCCATCAGGGCCAGGCAATCACGGGTGCGCACGGTGGGGGCAACCGAGATCACATTGGCCGTCATGATGTCCTTGACTTTCGTGTCTTTGGATGACTTGCCAGCCAGTGCAATCTTGCGGGTGTAGTCCCGCTCAGAGAACACACCCACCAGCTTGCCATTGTCCAGCACCATCAGCGCGCCAACGTTGTGGTTGGCCAGGGATTGCAGGGCGTCAAACACGGTGTCCTGGGGGCTCAGGCTCCAGTTGACGGGGGCGCGTTTTTTCAACAAGTCGAGTATGGGTCGCATGGTGCCTCCAGCGGTGAGAACATAGCCCTAACCATACATCAAAAAAAGTGTGAAGCCCACCGATAAGCCGGATTCTGTGCACGGAAGTTTCCCTCCGTGTGACCACCATTACTCTGGGCCGCTGGTCACCCAGCGGCTCGATGCTACCTACCCGCCAACTCCGGGGGCCCCGTCAACGTTGGCCTACTTGGTATTGCTGCGCGTAGAGATTGCCCGTTTCACCCGCACTGAAGCGGCTCGTCTCTGTTGCTCTAATCCTCACCTTAGGGCCCACCACTTGCGTGCTGGGCTTGTCAGTGGACAGTGGTTAACTGCTACGCTGCCCTATGCAGTCCGGACGTTCCTCCAGTGCTTGGTTTCCCAAATTGCACCAGCGGTGGTCTGGCGGGCTTCACAGCGTGATTATCGCCGCAGGTGATATCGATATGTGCAAGCCGGTAGAACAAGTCGTTCACAATGCACCTCCCATATCCCCCATTTCGATTCCCCAACGGAGGCCATCCCCATGAAAGCCGACAACATTCTGCAGACCATTGGCAACACACCCCACGTGCGCATCAACCGCCTGTTTGGCAATACGCACACCGTCTGGATCAAGTCCGAGCGCAGCAACCCCGGCGGCTCCATCAAGGACCGTATTGCGCTGGCGATGGTGGAGGCCGCGGAACAAAGCGGCGCTCTCAAACCCGGCGCCACCATCATTGAACCCACCTCTGGCAATACCGGCGTGGGCCTGGCCATGGTGGCTGCTGTCAAAGGTTACAAGCTGATCCTGGTGATGCCCGACAGCATGTCGGTGGAACGCCGCCGCCTGATGCTGGCCTATGGCGCCACGTTTGACCTGACGCCGCGCGAGAAAGGCATGAAAGGCGCCATCGCCCGCGCCCAGGAACTGGCCGCGGCCACTCCCGACGCCTGGATTCCGCAGCAGTTTGACAACCCGGCCAACATCGATGCGCATGTGCGCACCACGGCACAGGAAATTTTGGCCGACTTCCCCAATGGCATTGACGCCCTGATCACCGGTGTGGGCACCGGCGGCCACATCAGCGGCGTGGCACTGGTGCTCAAGGCCAAATTCCCCGATCTGAAGGTCTACGCCGTGGAGCCCAGTGCATCCCCCGTGATATCCGGCGGCGCGCCCTCGCCCCACCCCATCCAGGGCATTGGCGCCGGTTTTATCCCCACCAATCTGAAGACCGAACTGCTGGACGGCGTGATCCAGGTGGAGGCCGAACCCGCCCGTGAATACGCCCGCCGCTGCGCTGCAGAGGAAGGCATTTTGGTCGGCATCTCCAGCGGTGCAACGCTGGCGGCGATTGCGCAAAAGCTGCCTGATCTGCCGGTCGGGTCTACGGTGCTGGGCTTTAACTACGACACGGGAGAACGTTACCTGTCGATTGAGGGCTTCTTGCCCGCCTAAGTCACTGGCCCCCACGTTCCGCCGCTGCGCGGGTTTCGGCCTCAAGCCACGGTATACCCACCATCCACAGCCAGCGCCTGGCCGCTGACAAAGCTGGCCGCGCCGGACAGCAAAAACAGCACGGCGGCGGCAATTTCATCGGGTTGACCAGGGCGACCGGCGGGGGACGCAGCCATTGCTGCCTGCATGGCCTCCAGGCTGCCAAAGCCGGCCAGCCCCATGGGTGTGGCAGTCGGGCCGGGGCACACCGCGTTGATGCGTATGCCCTGCTTGAAGTACTCCAGCGCGGCATTGCGCGTCAGGCCCAGGGCGGCGTGTTTGGCCATCGTATAGGGGCCGATACCGGCATAACCCACCAGGGCCGCTACTGACAAGTTGTTGACGATGGCACCGCCACCGGTGGCCAGCATGGCGGTGATCTGGTGCTTCATGCTCCAGAACACGCTGAGGGTGTTGGCGCGCAGGGCCTCCTCTACCGCCGCGGTTTCGGTCTGGTGCAGCGGCGCACCGCCGACCAAAGCACCGGCGTTGTTGAAGGCGCCGTCCAGCCGGCCAAACTGCTGCACGGTTCGGGCCACGGCCGCCTGCACGCTGGTCTCCTCTGTCACATCCAGCGTGAGGGCCAGGGCCTGTCCGCCTGCGGCCTGGATCTGGGCGGCCAACACATCACACAGCTCGCGCCGGCGTGCGCCCAGTACCACCCGCGCCCCGGCACGCCCCAATGCCAAGGCCGTGCTGGCGCCTATGCCGGACGACGCGCCGGTGACGAGGTAGGTCTTGCCGGCATGGCTGTTGCTGAAATCTTGCATGTTTACACCTGGTGCATGGTTAGAAAGAGTGGAGCTTATTGATGCAAGTAGAATCAATAAATAGCGTTACATTGGCTGATTCAGTGAAATTTATTCAGCAATACAAACATGGACGTAGACCTTGCAGAGTTGAAGTTACTGGCCTGCATTGCCCAGCACCTGAGCTTTCGGCAGGCGGCCGACGAGCTGGGGCTGTCGGCATCCGCTGTCAGCCACGCCGTACGCGGCATGGAGGCCAAGGTGGGCGTGCGCCTGTTCAACCGCACCACCCGCAGCGTGGCGCTGACGCCAGCAGGCCAGAAGCTGCTCGGGCGCATCGCCCCGGCCCTGCAGGAGATTGCTGAGGCGCTGGATGGCATTAACGCCTACCGCGATACCCCGCGCGGCCTGCTGCGCCTGAATGCACCCCGCCCGGCGGGTGAGCTGGTGCTGGCGCCGCTGGTCACGCAGTTCCTGCGCCAGCACCCCGATGTGACAGTGGAGCTGGTGCTGGACGACGGCTTGGTGGACATTGTGCAAGCCGGTTTTGACGCCGGTGTGCGCTACGGCGAGAGCCTGCAGCAGGACATGGTTGCCATTCCCATTGGCCCCCACCAGCGTTTTGTGGTCGTGGCGTCACCCGAGTTTGTGCAGCGCCATGGCCGCCCCACATCGCCCCGCGCGCTGGCCGACCTGCCCTGCATAGGCCTGCGTTTTCCCAGTGGTGTGCGTTACCGCTGGGAATTTGTGAAAGGCGCAGATGCCTTGCAGGTGGAGGTGGACGGCCCCCTGGTGCTGGGCGACGCACGCCTGATGGTGATGGCCGCGCAACAGGACCTGGGCTTTGCGTATGTGTATGCGCAATACGCCCAGAGCGCGCTGCAGGACGGCAGCCTGATCCAGGTGCTGGAGGACTGGAGCCCGGACGACCCCGGCTTCTTTCTGTACTACCCCAGCCGCCGCCTGGTGCCGGCGCCGCTGCGCGCCTTCATCGCCATGGTGCAGGCACAGCCCGCGCGCGGCCATTTATCATTGGCGCCTGCTTGATAACCACGAGCCCGCCACACCATGATCCGCATCACCGAACTCAAACTCCCCCTCTCCGCCCTGCCCATTGAGGCGCGCCGCGCCGCCGATGCACCCAGCGAGACCGAAGAAGACCGCGCGCCGGTCGCCCACCCAGTTGCCGCACTGCAAAACCTGGCTGCCCAGGCACTGGGCATTCCGGCCAACGGCATCGCCAGTCTGGAGGTTTTCAAACGCAGCTTTGACGCGCGCAAGGCCGACCTGCTGGTGGTCTACATCGTGGACTTGACTTTGGCCGACCCGACACAGGAAACCGCGCTGCTGCAGCGCCACGACCAACACCCCCATATCGGTCCCACGCCCGACATGGTCTACCGCCCGGTGGGCCATGCACCTGCGAATCTGGCGCTTCGCCCGGTCGTTGTCGGTTTTGGCCCCTGCGGCATGTTTGCGGCCCTGGTGCTGGCGCAGATGGGCTTCAAACCCATCGTGCTGGAACGTGGCACCACGGTGCGCCAGCGGACCAAGGACACCTGGGGCCTGTGGCGCAAGAAGACACTGAACCCCGCGAGCAATGTGCAGTTCGGTGAAGGCGGTGCCGGCACGTTTTCGGACGGCAAGTTGTACAGCCAGATCAAGGACCCGCGCTTTCTGGGCCGCAAGGTCATGCAGGAGTTTGTGAAGGCGGGCGCACCGGCCGAAATCCTGTACGAGGCACACCCACACATCGGCACCTTCAAACTGGTCAAGGTGGTGGAGAGCATCCGCGAGCAGATCATCGCCCTGGGTGGTGAGGTGCGTTTTGAGCAGCGCGTGGCCGATGTGCTATTAAAAACAGAGCATGGTAGCCAATCTATTCGGGGGCTATCGGTCAAAAACCTCAAGACGGGCACCGTGGAAGAGCTGCCCGCCGAGCAGGTGGTGGTGGCGCTGGGCCATAGCGCCCGTGACACCTTTGCCATGCTGTTTGACCGTGGCGTGGCCATGCAGGCAAAACCCTTCTCCATAGGCTTTCGCATCGAACACCCGCAAGGTGTGATCGACCGCGCGCGTTGGGGCCGCCACGCCGGCCACCCGATGCTGGGCGCGGCGGACTACAAGCTGGTGCACCACGCGGCCAACGGCCGATCGGTCTACAGCTTTTGCATGTGCCCGGGCGGCACCGTGGTGGCGGCCACCAGTGAGCCTGAGCGGGTGGTCACCAACGGCATGAGCCAGTATTCGCGCAACGAACGCAATGCCAATGCCGGTATCGTGGTGGGCATTGAGCCGTCGGACTTTCCCGCTGATGCGGCGAGCTTTGTGCATGCGTTTGGGGCGGCGGACGGGGCGCGATACGCCACACAAGCCGCAGCCTTGGCCAAGCAACATGCTCCTGGCAGCGCAGCTGCCACACACCCGCTGGCCGGCATCGCCCTGCAACGCCGCCTGGAGTCTGGCGCCTACACCTTGGGCGGCAGCAGCTACGAGGCACCGGGCCAGTTGGTGGGGGACTTCATTGCGGCGCGCGCGTCCAGCGCCTGGGGCACCGTGACCCCGTCCTACAAACCCGGCGTGTTGCTGGGCGACCTGGCACCCAGCCTGCCCGACTACGCCATCACCGCCATCCGCGAAGCCTTGCCCGCCTTTGGCCGCAAGATCAAGGGTTTTGACATGGCCGATGCGGTATTGACCGGGGTGGAGACGCGCACCTCGTCACCCCTGAAGATTCCGCGTGGCGAAGACATGCAATGCACCAATGTGCGCGGCCTGTACCCGGCCGGAGAAGGCGCCAGTTACGCCGGTGGCATCTTGTCCGCCGCGGTAGATGGCATCAAGGTGGCCGAGGCTGTGGCCCGCAGCATGCTATGGTTGTCAAACTGAACGATCCGTGTACGATGGACCACCATGAAAGTTGATCCCGCCGTCGTCAAGATTTTTGCCGAGAATGTACGCGCCGACATCATTGTGCGTCCCGCGGGTTTGAACCTGGATGCGGCCATCGTGCAAAAGATTGCCAACAAGGTCAAGGTCTTCCAGGGCATGACCCATGACTGCCTGATGAGCACCCTGGCGATGGCCGAACACATACCGCACAAGGCTGGCGAGGTGGTGTTCAACGAGGGCGATATCGGCAGCTCGTTCCACGTGCTGATTGCCGGTGAGGTGGTGGTGGAGAAAAACCGCGCGGGTCGGGCGGTGACACTGGCCAAGCTCACGGCTGGCGAGTGTTTTGGCGAAATGGCCCTGGTGGGTGGCCATGTGCGCAGCGCCACGGTGCGCGCCACACGGGACAGCGCCACCATGCGGTTCGATCGCGAACGGGTAGACGCCTACCCCGACAGCGCCCACATCATCTACCGCAATATCGCCCGTGTGTTGTCGGCGCGGCTGGATGTGTCCAGCGAAATGCTCGCCGACCTGGTGGTGCGCACCGGCGATACCAAGTCAACGGCTTCGTGAGGACAAGGTTTCGCCGCAGGGCCGCCCCAAGGTGAAATGCGGCCCCTCGGGGGGCAGGGAGCTACACGCAGTGAGTGACCGTGGGGGCTACTGCTGTTGCAGCGCAGCGATGCGCTGTTCAATCGGTGGGTGGGTCGAGAACAGCTGGCCAATGCCACCAGCAATACCCATGGCGGCCACACTCTTGGGCAGCTCACCGGGCACCATGCCACCCAAACGAGCCAGGGCGTTGATCATGGGCTGCTTGCGGCCCAGCAACTGGGCGGCACCAGCGTCGGCACGGAACTCGCGCTGGCGCGAGAACCAGGCCACCACGATGGCGGCGGCAAATCCCAACACGATGTCCAGCACGATGGTGGTGATCATGTAACCAATGCCGGGGCCGGAGCGGTCATCGCCCTTGCGCAGGAAACTGTCGACCGCATAGCCGATGACGCGACTCAGGAACACCACAAAGGTGTTCATCACGCCTTGGATCAGCGTCATGGTGACCATGTCGCCGTTGGCAACGTGGGCCACTTCGTGGCCAATCACGGCTTCGATTTCTTCCCGGGTCATGCCTTGCAGCAGGCCGGTGGACACGGCCACCAGGGCCGAGTTTTTGAAGGCTCCGGTGGCGAAGGCATTGGGGTCGCCTTCAAAAATGCCGACCTCGGGCATGCCAATGCCAGCCTTCTCGGACAACTTGCGCACGGTCTCCACGATCCAGGCTTCGTCCGCGTTTTGCGGCTGGTTGATGATGCGCACGCCCGATGTCCACTTGGCCATGGGTTTGCTGATCAACAACGAAATGATGGCACCACCAAAACCCATGATGAGCGCAAAGCCCAGCAAGGCGCCCAGGTTGAGCCCGTTGCTGGTCAGGTAGCGGTTCACCCCCAGCAGGCTGGCGACGATGCCCAGTACGGCAACAACCAACACGTTGGTCAGAACAAACAAAATAATGCGTTTCATGGCTTCCTCATAGATAACGGCCCAGCTTCAGCCAGGCGACAGCGTGAATGGTAAGGTCGAAACACCCGAATTCAAGCCAACAAGGTCCTAAATGGACCTAAAGCCGCTGGGGAATTGGGTGCTCAAACCGCTTGCGTGGAGCCCCTGGGCGGACGGAACACACTGGTGTCGGCATAAAACCCGGGGTCACTATTCTGCATCCACCAACCCGGCACCCCCAACACCGGCAGATGCGCAAACGGCTTGGTTGCCAGCTTCTCCGCGCTGAGGTCGGCCGCCATCCAGGCATCCAGAGCGGCCAATGACGGGCCTGCGGCATGTGAGCGGTACACGTGGGCGGTGATGGGCTTGCGCGGCGATACCAACTTCTCCAGCAAGGCATGGCCAAACAATACCAATTGCGCCTGGGCCCATAGCGGGCGATGTGTCACAAACAACGCCTGCCAGTTTTTGGCAGCCAGCGCCTCCCACAACACATCCGGTCCCTGAAAGAAGGCCGCATTTTCGTCAAAGATGGTCAGCGCATCCCGCGCCGGGCCGCGCACGGGCTGGATGCCGCTTGCGGCAATCTGCGCGGCTTGCAATTGGTTGAGCCGTGTCTTGGTGGCGGGGAAATGCAACCAGCACAGGCCATTGAAAAAATCGTGCAGGCCATCACGGGTGGGGACTTGGTGGGTACGAAATATAAAGGCTTCGTACGCCTCGCCAGTGGGCAGGGCGGACTGGGGAACAAAATGCACCGGGGCAGGTGGAGGGCCGTTGGTTCTGGCAGCGACCGTATTAAGCGCTGCGGCACAGCCGATACCGCCTTCGGTCAACTGCGCGGTGACCGCCCCCACTTCGCACCAGGGTGCCAGCCAGGGGGCTGCCCAGTCAACCATGCTCAGCTGGGGGCAGGGCTGAAGGTCTGTTCCGCGAGGCTTCAGGCTATGCGCCACTGCAGCGTTTCATCCGCACACAGGGGTTTAAGGCGGGCCTCGCCGAAGGCAAAACTCTCGGGCACCGTCCAGGCCTCGCGGCGCAGGGTGATGCTGCCCGTGTTGCGCGGCAGGCCGTAAAAATCGGCGCCGTGGAAGCTGGCAAATCCTTCGAGCTTGTCTAACGCTGCGGCGTCTTCAAACGCCTGGGCATACAGCTCCATCGCGGTGTGCGCGGTGTAACACCCCGCGCAGCCACTGGCGTGCTCCTTCAGATGGGCCGGGTGTGGCGCACTGTCGGTGCCCAGAAAGAATTTATTGGAGCCACTGGTGGCGGCCTGCACCAGTGCCAGGCGGTGGGTCTCGCGCTTCAGGACCGGCAGGCAGTAGTAGTGCGGGCGGATGCCACCGGTGAAGATGGCGTTGCGGTTGTAGAGCAGGTGGTGGGCGGTGATGGTGGCTGCGGTGTGGGCGTCCGCAGTCTGCACATACTGCGCGGCTTCTTGGGTGGTGATGTGTTCAAACACGATCTTCAGCTCGGGAAAGTCCTTGCGCAGTGGGATCAACTGGGTGTCGATGAACACCGCCTCGCGGTCAAACAGGTCAATGTCGCTGGAAGTCACTTCGCCATGCACCAGCAGCAAAATGCCCTCGCGCTGCATGGCTTCCAGCGTTTTGTAGGTCTTGCGCAGGTCGGTCACACCGGCGTCGCTGTTGGTCGTGGCACCGGCCGGGTAGAGCTTGAGGGCAACCACACCGGCATCCTTGGCGCGGCGAATCTCGTCGGGCGGCAGGTTGTCGGTCAGGTACAGCGTCATCAGCGGCTCAAACTGCACACCGGCCGGCACAGCGGCCTGTATGCGTGCCTTGTAGGCCAGGGCCTGGGCAGCAGTGGTCACCGGTGGACGCAGATTGGGCATGATGATGGCGCGGCCAAATTGCGCGGCGGTGTGGGGCACCACGGTGTGCAGGGCGTCGCCATCGCGCACGTGCAGGTGCCAGTCGTCGGGTCGGGTCAGGGTGATTTCTTGCATGGTGTTTTCGGTACTTTTTATTACTTGCGCGCGGCCTGGCTCAGCAGATAGTCCCACAGGGCCTGCGCGGCGTTTTTGGATGCGGCTGCCGGTCCGCGTGTGGCAGGTGAGCCACCACGCGGCAATTCTTTCAGCACCGGCTTCTCGCGGTAGACACGCACGTCCATGGTGATGTCCAGGCCTCGGGTTTCGGGGGGGTACGGCACTCACCAGGCGTTTGGCACGCAGCTCTTTCTTGACGGCACTGTGCGGCAGGAAGGCAATGCCATGGCCCTCCAGCGCCATGGCCTTCAGGCCTTCGGCCATGTCAGTCTCGTAGACGCGGTCGAAATGGATGGGGGTGCTTGATTGTTTCAGGATCAGCTCCACCATATGCCCCAGGTAGGCACCTGGCGCATAACCCAGATACGGCAGCGGTTGCCCAGCCCGACCGGGCAACTGGAACATGGGAGCACCCTGTGCATCGGGTTTGACATAAGGGGCCAACACCTCTTCCCCCAGGCTCACCATTTCATAACGGTCCGCATCCAGCTGGAAGGGTTGCGAGGGGTGGTGGTAGGCAATCAGCAGGTCACAACTGCCCTCGACCATGCGCAGCACGGCGTCGTGCACATTCAGTGCAATCAAACGGCTCTTGATGGGGCCAAAGGTCTCGCGCAGGCTGGAGACCCAGGCCGGGAAAAAGGTAAAAGCCAGGGTGTGGGGCACCGCGAATTCGATGACGTCCTGTGCGGCCGACGTATGGCCCCGCAACATGGCGCGGGTGCTTTGCAGGGACTGCAGCACTTCCATGGACTGGTCGTACAGCGTCTCGCCCGCCGGCGTCAGCCGCGTGGGGTAGCTACTTCGGTCCACCAAATCGGTTCCCGCCCAGGCCTCCAGCGACTGGATGCGCCGCGAAAACGCGGGCTGGGTAACGTGGCGCAATTGTGCGGACCGGCTGAAACTGCGGGTTTCGGCCAACGATACGAAATCTTCAAGCCATTTGGTTTCCATGCCTAGGATTATGTGCGAATTGCATGAGGATGTAACTGGGTTGTCACAGAGCGCGTTCTGGCTTCAACGCCTGCACCAGGAAATCCACAAACACCCGCACCCGCAGCGGCAAATGCCGGTTCTGCGGATACAACACATGAAAGGGCCGACTTCTGCCACCAAAGGGCTGCAACACCTCGACCAGCGCGCCGCTGCGCAGATCGTCCTCCACCATGAATCGGTAGGTTTGCACCACGCCCCCACCCGCGCGCGCCAGCGTGGCCACGCCCAGCAGGTCTTCACTCACCCGCGTACTGCCCTGTGTCGCCATCTCCAGTGCCTGCCCGTCACGCAGGAACACCCAGGGCACCTGCATCCCCGTGCTGGGCAGCATGAACTGAATGCAGTCGTGCGCCGCCAGTTCCTCCAGCTTCTGCGGCGTTCCCGCACGCGCCAGGTACGAAGGCGCGGCGACCACCACCAGTTGCGCGTCCATCAGATGCCGCGCCACCAGACCGGAATCCGGTGGAGCCCGCCCGCGCAGCGCCAGATCAAACCCATCGGCAATGAAGTCGATGTTGCGGTTGCTGAGCTGCACGTCCACCTGCACCTGCGGATAACGCGCGTGAAAGGCCGGTAGCAGCGGCAGCACGCGGTGGTGCCCCAGCGGCGTGGGTACACTCATACGCAGCAGCCCAGCCGGCTCGGCCTGCTGGCCGGTGAGTTCACTCTCGGCCTCTTGCAACTGGCTCAGCGCGCGCCGGCATTGCTCAAAGTAGGCGCGCCCGCCTTCGGTCAGCGCAATCTTGCGGGTGCTGCGCACGAAGAGCCGCACCTTCAAACGCTCTTCCAACCGGCCGATGGAACGGCTGACGGCGGCCGGCGTCAACCCTGCCTGGGCAGCCGCGGCGGTAAAGCTCTGCAGCTCTGCCGCCAGGCAAAACAGCTCGATGCTGCCCAGCATCACGTCATCGAACTGGCGGGCCATGGATTACCTTATGTAAGTTATTAAGTACATCAAAGCCAGTTTATCAATTTCAAAGTACTCAATAGCATCAACCCCATCGCAACCCCATCGTTTACCCACAGGAGTTTTTGCCATGAGTGCACCCATCAGCATTGTTTTCCATAGCGGCTACGGCCACACCCAGAAAGTGGCCCAGGCCGTGGCCGAGGGCAGCGGTGCCACGCTGCTGGCCATCGACGAACAAGGCAACCTGGCGCCCGAGGGCTGGGCGAAACTGGCTGCCGCCCGCGCCATCGTTTTTGGCTCACCCACCTACATGGGCAACGTGAGCTGGCAGTTCAAGAAGTTTGTGGACGCTTCGTCCGCCGTATGGGGCCCGCAGGGCTGGAAGAACAAGCTGGCGGCCGGTTTTACCAACAGCGCCGGCATCAATGGAGACAAGCTCGCAACCCTGCACAGCCTTTTCACGCTGTCGCAGCAGCACGGCATGCTGTGGGTGAGCACTGGCATGATGCCCAGCAACACCAAGGCAGCCGTACGCGACGACGTGAACTACCTGGCCTCGTTTGCGGGCCTGATGACCGCCACGCCCGCCGACGCCAGCCCCGACGAGATGGTGCCCGGTGACCTGCGCACTGCACACCTGTTCGGCGAGCGTATTGCCGACGTGGTGCGCCGCTTCAACTAAGAAAGAGAGCCCGACATGCCTTACATCAACATCCAGATCACGCGCGAAGGCGTCACCCGCGAACAAAAGGCCCAGCTGATTGCCGGCGTCACCGACCTGATGGTGCGTGTGCTCGACAAGAGCCCCGCCACCACCCACGTGGTAATCACCGAGGTCGAATTGGACAACTGGGGCGTGGGCGGCCTGCCTGTGCCCGCATTCAGGAGGCAGCAGCAATGAGTGAATTCGAACAAGTGGAGCAGGCACTGGGCCTGTACTTCGACGGCCTGCACCACAGCGACACCGCGCGCCTGCGCCAAGTCTTCCACCCCGAGGCGCATTACTTCTGCGCCACCACCGGAGAGCTGCTGCACTGGGACATGGCGCACTACTTCCCGGTGGTGGACACACGCCCCTCACCCGCCAGCCAGGGCCATGCGCGCACGGACCGCATTCTCTCCATCGCGTTCGCGGGGCCGGTGACGGCGTTTGCCAGGCTGGAATGCGCCATTCCGCCCAAACACTTCACCGATCTTTTGACGCTGGTAAAGCTGCAAGGGCGCTGGCAGATTGTCAGCAAGGTGTTTCATTACGCGCTTGCCGACACAGCGTAGGCGGGGGGCCATACCGCATGGCCGCGTCACACTGAACGCTATCAATTATTCTGCACGGGGGCTAGAGCCCTAAACGGCTCAATGCTTATCCGCCACGGGCATACCCCCCATTCGCCTCGCCTCGCCTCGGCAATTTACACTGTGGCTCCTTTTTGCAGTGCTTCAGATGACCTACCTACTCTTCAAAAACCTTAAGCCCTTGCTCATCTGCGCCGCAATCGCTTGCTACGCCACCAAAGCTCGCCATTAAAGTCGGGACGGCGATGCCCCCGGCAGCATTTGTCGACATCGCCGATGTTCGACACCAAGTGGGCGGACACCGCGAAAAGCCCATCTTGCTCAACTTCTATTTTGCAGAATGTCTTCCCTGTATTGCGGAGATACCGCACCTCAATACGTTCGCAAAAGCAAACACTGCGGTGGATGTTCTGGCCGTAACCTTCGATAACGCCGCCACTGCCAAAGCGTTTATCGCAAAACGCGGGTTCGCCTGGCCGGTTGTTGCAGATGCAAAAAATTACACCAACACGCTTCGCGTCACAAGTTACCCCACATTTGCCCTGGTTTCAGCCACAGGGAAATTGATCGCAGTCAGAGGCAGTCTCAGCCCGTCGGGAGTTGGTGACCCAAAGGACTCCACACTGGAGGATTGGGTTCGTACATCGCTACAGCAATAACCCAAGATCACTCGGCAGACTGCTGCAGCGCCCGCATCTGGGCATAACGCCGATTGGCCGCCAACAGCGCAGTGTGGTTGCCCCGCTCGATGATGCGCCCGGCGTCCATCACCAGTATCTCGTGTGCATCGACCACGGTGGACAGACGGTGCGCAATCACCAGCGTGGTCTTGTTGCGGGCCACACTTTGCAGCTCGGCCTGGATGGCGCGTTCATTGGCCGAATCCAGCGCCGATGTGGCTTCGTCAACAATCAGGATGGGCGGGTTCTTGAGCAAGGTGGTAAAGCTTGCAGGTGCACAAAAGTCTGCAGCGCAATTCTGCGTACCGCGCCCTGCGTGGCCCTGGAGAACATCAGCTCGCGCAGCTCTACGAACGGTGTGGTGGATAGGCGCTGCAAGCCGTAGCATAAGGCTACCATCAGAACACAGCCCCTGCACTGCGATGAGGTCGCTGGGCTTGTAGGTCATGCTATTGAGCAGCAGGGGCACGCCCACCATTGGTTAGCTGCGTTGATTGCCTTACCAATTGGCAACTGGCATCAGTTTCTACTTCTGCAATCCTCCAGCAAGTGGCATCGCGGGCCTGACTACATGAACACAAAGCATCTCAGGAGCCGGGCGACCGACGCTGCAAATCATGACGTGACTAGTCCATTTGGACTATTGGAAGAGGCGTTGCCCACCGTTACCATCGTTACAACCCTGGCGCCGCGATACCTCTTGGCATCAGATTCAATAGTGATCCTCAAGAATTGTGAAGAAAATGAAAAAATCGATCCTGACTACCATCGCGGCCTTGGCACTCGCGGCTGGCGGCGTTCAAGCTCAAACCATCTCCAGCTACGACGTTACGAACGCGGCTTCCAGCGGTTTTGGAGGATGGTCGCACTCTTTCTCCGGCACTATTACCGACCTAGGAAACGGCACCACTAACTATACAAACGGTAGCGGCACCTTGAATGATGGTATTTATTCGACAACAGAAGCTGACAACCAATTGTTTCAACTGGATCACCTTTCTGTGATCACCTTGCACCTCAATGGTGACTTCAACCTCGCAGCGTTGGACCTGTTTGGTGGAATGTATTTTGGCAACTCGATACCTGGCACATTGACTGGTGCAGACATCAGCTTTGGTGGCGCAAGCGCGACGATTACCTCCTCCGAAAACACACCTGGCTGCGCCTCTGGCTTTTGCAATGACAAGTTCACATTTTCCGGTACGGCACTTGCGGGGTTGACTGGCAATACCGTGACCCTGAGCAACTTCCAGGGTGGATGGGCGGGTTACTACAACATTACTGAAATCACACTGACTGGCCAACAAGTGTCAGCAGTTCCAGAGCCAGAAAGCTATGCACTGATGTTGGCGGGCCTTGGTTTGATGGGAGCGATCGCGCGCCGCCGAAAAGCAAAACAAGTCTGAAAACCCCTGCGGTTTTGGAATTACTTTCAACGGGAGCTTAGGCTCCCGTTTTGTTTGAATGCTCTTTCCTGAATCTCATTCCGCACTCTGCTGCAAGGCCCACATCTGAGCATAACGCCCATTCGCTGCCAGCAGCGCAATGTGGTTGCCCCGCTCAATGATGCGCCCTGCATCCATGACCAGGATTTCATGCGCGTCCACCACGGTGGACAAGCGGTGCGCAATCACCAGCGTGGTCTTGTTGCGGGCCACACTTTGCAGCTCGGCCTGGATGGCGCGTTCGTTGGCGGAGTCCAGCGCCGACGTGGCCTCGTCAAAAATCAGGATGGGCGGGTTCTTCAGCAGCGTGCGGGCAATGGCCACGCGTTGTTTCTCACCACCGGACAATTTGAGCCCGCGCTCGCCGACCATCGTGCCGTAACCCTTGGGCGTGGAGGCGATGAACTGGTGGATATGGGCAGACGCCGCGGCCTCTTCCACCTGTTCACGTGTGGCACCCGGCTTGCCGTAGGCGATGTTGTATTCCACCGTGTCGTTGAACAACACCGTGTCTTGCGGCACGATGCCAATCGCCTGGCGCACGCTGGACTGGGTCACTTGCTTGATGTCCTGCCCGGCGATCAGGATACGGCCGCCCTCCTGCGGGTTGGACACATCGTAAAAGCGGAACAGTAGCCGTGCCAGTGTGGACTTGCCGGAGCCCGATGGACCAACAACGGCTACCGTTTTGCCGGCGGGTATCTCGAAACTGATGTTGTGCAGGATGGTGCGGCCACTGTGGGGGTTGGCCGCCGTTGGCAGGTCATACGAAAAGCTGACGTTTTCAAACGCAAGGCCCGTCTCACCCTGTACCCTCAACGGCTGCGCACCCGGCACATCGGCAATCTCACGTTCGCGCTCCATCAGCGTGAACATCTTTTCCAGGTCGGTCAGGCTTTGTTTGATCTCGCGGTAGATCACGCCCAAAAAATTCAGCGGGATATAGAGTTGGATCATGAAGGCGTTGACCATGACCAGGTCGCCCAGCGTCATGCGGCCATCCACCACTCCCTGGGTGGCGCGCCACAACATGGCCACCAGCCCCGTGGCAATGATGAACTGCTGCCCCACGTTGAGCATGGACAGAGTGGTCTGGCTCTTCAGGCGCGCGGCGCGCAGGCGTTCCAGGCTTTCGTCATACCGTTTGGCCTCGAAACCTTCATTGTTGAAATACTTGACGGTCTCGTAGTTCAACAACGAGTCGATGGCCTTGGAGTGCGCGGCCGAATCAAACTCATTGGCCTCGCGGCGGAACTTGGTACGCCATTCGGTCACCAGCACGGTGAAGGTGATGTACAGCACCAGGGCGCCCAGCGTGATCCATGCAAACCACACGTCAAACTTGACTGCCAGAATGGTCAGCACCATGGCCACTTCCAGCAGCGTAGGCACGATGCTGAACAGCGAGAACGAGATCAGCGATTCGATGCCGCGCACGCCGCGTTCGATGTCGCGTGTCATGCCACCGGTCTGGCGCTCCAGATGGAAGCGCAGGCTCAGGGCATGCAGGTGCTCAAAGGTCTGTAGCGCAATGCTGCGCGCCGCACCTTGGGTGGCCTTGGAGAACACCAGCTCGCGCAGCTCGGTGAACAACGTGGTGGACAGGCGCAGCAGGCCATACGCCACCAAGAGCATCACCGGTACGACCAGCACCGCGGTGGGGTCGCTGGGCTTGTAGCTCATGCTGTCCACCAGGTTTTTGAGCAGCAGGGGGACTCCCACATTGGTCAGCTTGGCGCCGACCATAAAGGCCAGGGCGAAGATGACGCGCCACTTATAAGCCCACAAGTAGGGGAACAGACGCTGGATCGTGGCCCAGTCGGATTTGACGGGGGCTGCAGGCGCGGTGATGCTGATGGCAGGAGCTATGGCTTGGTGGCTAAGGTCGCGCATGGGAGGGGAAGTATGGTTGGGCAGTCCTGCAAGAGGTTAGGATTGTGCCTATGTCTACGAATACAAGCCCCCCCGGTCTCCAATTGCCCAAAGACGAGGAACTGGTTCTCAAGGTCATACCCATGCCCGCGGACTGCAATGCCAACGGCGACATCTTTGGCGGTTGGGTCATGGCCCAGGTCGATTTGGCGGGCTCCGTACTGCCCGCGCGCTTCAGCCCGGGCCGCATGGCCACCGTGGCGGTCAATGAGTTTGTGTTCAAACACCCGGTGCGGGTGGGCGACATCCTGTCGTTCTTCTCCAAGGTCACGCGCATGGGGCGCACCTCGATCACGGTCAAGGTCGAGGTCTATGCCGAGCGCTACCGCACGCAGGGCCAGTACATCAAGGTGACCGAGGCCTCACTGACCTATGTGGCCATAGACGACGAGGGCAAGCCGACCGAGCTTATCAAACAGCCAATGCCTGTCTGAATCGATACGCTATTGTTTATATAGCGCCACTGCAAACAACGACGGGGGCTGATGCCATATTTTTCATATGGCACCCCTAAGGGGAATGCCAGGGGCACCCGCAAAGTCCGCCGCAAAGCCAAATAGTAGCGGGCATTGCGCAGGCTTATTGGCCGATTGCGTGCCACCGCTTTCCAGAGAATCTGTTAGCAACACTAGGCCGAAATGCGTCTCTCGCATGTTGGCCCGGTCCCGCTACCCAGCGTAAAGGAAACAGCACCATGTCTATCTCCAACGTTCACAACGCCAACGGCGTTAACAACCACAGCTCGGCCGGCGCCACCGGCAAAAACAAGACTGCGGAAGCCACTGGCGCTTCCTTTGCTGCGACCATGAACAGCGTCACCAGTAGTAACAACGGCACCCCGTATACCGACGCCGAAGTGAAACGCTTTTTTGCCGGCAAGCCAACCCCCATGCAAATCGCGGAAAAGGCCGCTACGCTGGGGCTGACCAAAAATCAGATTACGAGGGCCATGACTGTAGGTGGGTTTGGAGGCAGCAATAACCAAACACTGCCAGCCCAGATCGAAGGCTTTGTAGCCAATGCCAGCAATGGATATGCGTGGGATGCCAACGGCCTGCTAACCCATACAAGAACGAGCGCACAAGCCGCAAATTCGGAGCGGATCATGCCAGCCGCACAAGACATCCGAGCGTTCTATGCCAGTCGCCCTACAGAGGATCAGATTACTGCCAAAGTAAAGGAACTCGGGCTCAATGCCGCGCAGATGGTGCAGTTCCAGGCGACTGGCATTGGCATGGATATGAACAAGATCAGCGCACACGTGCTAGAGACCATGTACGTGGATTCGGCCAATCGCCTGGGCACCGATATTGGGGGCGGCAGGAACGGTGGATGGACGTCCTACTTCTCCCCCACGCTGGGGCGTGCCATCAACAAGAGCGAGATGCAGGCCTTTTTTGCTGGAAATCCCAGTCAAAACCAGATTTTCCAGAAAGCGTCCGAACTAGGCCTGGGTGTATCGGCCGTCAACAACATGATGATTGGCCTGGGCATAACCACGGCCGCAGACATGAACAGCGCCTACGCCCAAATGGATTTCAACCTGTTCCAGGGCAAGGACAACTACAGCCTCGACCAGTATGGCCACATCATCCCGGGCGGAGGTAAGGTGTTTGTCGGCAACGCCGACGGCAGCGTTGGATCTTGGCAGCCCCGAACGTCCGGAGATGGTTCGACTACCGTGAACACAACCGCCTAATTTCGCACGAGCAAGCCGAAATCAAAACTCCCCTTCATCAGCGCCGGCCGCGCTGCTTGGCACTGGCATACTGCGACAGCAAATTTGCCAGAAAAACAAAGGGAGTGGAATGCGATTTTTGAACAAAGGAACTGCCGCTTTGGTGGGCGGCATGATGCTCACGCTGGTGGCATGTGGTGGCGGGAGTGAAGGCGGTGGCGTTAGCGGGGGCACCTCCCCTGCTCCGATCACTCCGCCAGCTGTGATTTCGACACCCGGCGCACCCACCGACGTTGTTGCTATTGCCGGGCGGGCATCAGCGACTGTAAGCTTCACTGCACCTGGCAACAACGGCGGTAGCGCCATCACCGGGTATACGGTCAGCACATCCCCAGCCGGTGGCATAGACAGCGATGCAGGAAGCACCACGTTGAACCATGTTGTGACGGGGCTCTCCAATGGGGTCAGCTACACGTTTACCGTCACTGCAACAAATGCCGCCGGCGTCAGTGTCGCATCCGGTGTTTCCAATACGGCGACGCCTGAGCAGCCCGTGCATTGGAGCGCCACAGGTAGCCTGCAGACCGCGCGTGCCGGCCACACGGCGACCCTGTTACCCGATGGAAAAGTGCTGGTTGTAGGTGGAACAACGTCTGCGGCCGGTGTAGCAGCCTCCGCAGTTGAGCTGTATGACCCGGTGTCAAAGGACTGGAAACTTGTCGGGAGAACCTCTGTAAGCCCCTATGGGCACACTGCAACGTTATTGCCCAACGGTAAGTTGCTGGTCGGATTTGAACTGTATGACCCGGCCAACAATACCGTGACCGCCCTTCCGTCTCCCAGCACGGTGGGGCGCGACTTGGTCGGTTATTACGGCCTGGCTGCCACACTGCTGCCGAATGGCAAAGTACTGCTTACCGGAGGCTATCTGGGTGACAACACCGACTCAAAGGCTGCCCGTCTTTTTGATCCGGCGACCAATACCTGGGCCGATGTGCCCCCCATGGCTGCAGCGCGGTCTTTTCATACCTCCACCTTGCTCCGCGACGGGAGAACACTCGTATATGGAGGTGCAGGCGTAGCCGAAATTTATGATCCCGCATCCAACCGCTGGACTACTGCCGCCAGGCCCCCAGTTACTTCCTTGAGGGTTTCTGCCACGCTGTTAGCCAACGGCAAGGTGCTGTTTGTACCCGGCCGGGTGGCCGAGCGCAACGCCACGGTGTATGACCCCGTTACCGATACATGGTCATTGGCTGGGACCATTTCGACCAACCGCGGAGACCACACTGCAACGCTGTTATCCAACGGTACGGTGCTGATAACCGGTGGTGGGGTCTATACCGAATCCACAGCGACCGACACCAGCGAGTTGTATGACCCAGCTACCAACACCTGGTCGGCGACAACCCCTTTGGTATTGGGCCCTCGGGCGGGACACACGGCAACCCTCTTGCGTGACGGCTCCGTGCTGGTCGTTGGAGGCTCCGATGAATACGGGTGGGGGCGACCAACCCGTGCCAACGCAGCCCTGTACGAACTCTTGTGAGTTTCGATCCGAAAGCGGCCAACGGATTGCTCCAGCGCTTGGACAGGCCCCGTTAAACCGGTGAATTGACGCGGCATCCCGGGTCACTTTGACAGACCACATACCGATGCGTTCGGTAATAGTCAGTACATCTTTGGCGATAGTCGCAGTATGCTGACGCTTGCACTCTGCTGTGTCGCTTGACCACGCATTCCGTCAAGGCGCAGCTCTGACAGGGGGAGAGACAGCATGCCAATCACCGCAGCCAACGGGAATACCTTTTCCGATAGCCAGATACAAGGCTTTTTTGCAGGCAACCCCAGTCTGGACGTTATCGCCGTGCAGGCAGCCTACATGGGCCTGGGTGTGGCGCAGATTCAGCAGGCGCTGGCAATTGGCGGGCAAAACGTGTCGGCGGCGGACATCGTGGGTTATGCATCCCAACATGGCTACAGTTGGGGAGCAAACGGCACGCTGACCCCTCCGGCCTCACATGCTGGTGGCCTGGCCGTGGGTGGCAGGTATTACACGCCCCAGCAAATCAGCGAGTTCCTGACCCAGGGTGGTGACCTGGTTCAGTTCGCCCAACAGTTGGGCATGACCAATCCAATGCAGATCAATGCCGTGGCGGCCGAAGCCAGGGCGATCTTCACGGCATGGGTGGCTAAAGAGGTTGGAGCGCTGACCACAGACCAAATTTCCGCGCTGACAACTGCTCAGGTAGCCGCCGCGAGGACCGATCAGGTTGCCGCACTGACCACAGACCAAATTGTGGCCTTGACAACCGCCCAGGTAGCTACCCTGCGGACCGACCAGCTGGCGGCCTTGACTGCAGCACAGGTTGCCGCGTTTTCGGCGCAAGACATCGCGGCGCTGTCTGCAGCAGGCATTGCGGCCCTCGGCACAAAACTGGTCGACCAGAGCCAAGCCAGTCTGGAGCCCACGATAACAACAACACCAACGACACAGGTTCCCGCCCTGGTCACCAGCCCGGTCAACAACGGTGTGTTGACCACCGACCAGATTGCGGCATTGCCCACGTCACTGATTGCATCGTTGACGCCGCAAAGCATCAGCTTCATGTCCACCGAACAATTCGCAGCCCTGACCACGGCCCAGGTTTCCGTACTGACTACCGAGCAGATTCAGTTGGGCATGACGGTGACCCAGGTCGGCGTTATGCGTACGGACCAGGCGGCAGTGCTTAGCTCGCTCCAGGTGGTCGCCCTGACCACCAACCAACTGGGCGCGCTAGTAACCCAGGACATCGCTGCACTGACAACGGCCGCCGTAGGCGCGCTGACGACCGGCCAGGTCACCCTGGGTTTGTCCACCAACCAAATCGCCGCACTGACCACCGCACAAGTTGTTGCGTTGCGTACCGACCAGGCTGGCGCACTCAGTTCAAACCAGGCAGTCGCACTGAGCACTGCGCAACTCAGCGCCATGGAAACCCAGGACGTTGCCGCCTTGAACACTGCTGCAGTAGGGACGTTGACTACAAGCCAGATCATGGCGCTGAGCAGCGACCAGATCGCCGCACTCCAGACCAACCAGATGGCGGCGCTGACAACGGCGCAGATCGGCGCACTTTCGACGCAGGATGTGACGGGCTTGTCCACCGGACATGTGGCAGCCCTCTCCTCAAACGCCGTTGCCGCGTTGAACACCGATCAGATTGCATCAGGTTTGGCCACCGACCAGATCGTCGCACTGCGCACCGACCAGATTGCGGCGCTTCACACGAACCAGGTCATCGTATTAAGCACGGACCAGTTGACCGCGATGGAAACCCAGGATGTTGCAGCACTGAACACCGCCGCAGTCGGCGCGCTGACAACGGACCAGATCAGCCAAGGACTCACCACCAACCAAGTGGCGGCGCTGACCACAGCTCAAGTGGCAGCCCTCAACACCGACCAGATTGTGGCGCTGAGCAGCGACCAGATCGCCGCAATCCAGACCACCCAGATGGCGGCGCTGACAACGGCGCAGATCGGCGCACTATCGACACAGGATGTAGCGGGATTGTCCACCGGACAGGTGGCAGCCCTCTCCTCCAACGCCGTTGCCGCGTTGAGCACCGATCAGATTGCATCAGGTTTGGCCACCGACCAGATCGTCGCACTGCGCACCGACCAGATTGCGGCGCTTCACACGAACCAGGTCATCGTATTAAGCACGGACCAGTTGACCGCGATGGAAACCCAGGACGTCGCAGCACTGAACACCGCCGCAGTCGGCGCGCTGACTACAGACCAGATCAGCCAAGGACTCACCACCAACCAAGTGGCGGCGCTGACGACCGAACAGGTTGTTGCGTTGAACACCAACCAAATCAGCGCCGGTTTGACGACAGACCAGATCGTCGCGCTGCGCACCGACCAGGTTGCGGCGCTCCACACCAGCCAGGTCATCGTTCTGAACACGGACCAGATGGTCGCTATGGAAACTGGGGACGTAGCCGCATTGAACACCGACGCGGTCGGCGCACTGACAACAGATCAGGTTGCGGCGCTGACGACCAACCAGGTTGTTGCACTGCAAACGCATCAAGTGGTGGTATTGCGGACGGACGCCGTGGCAGCCTTCACCACCGATGGTGCCGCGGCGCTGGACACCCAGGACATTGCGGTATTGACCACCACACAGATACAGGCGGGCCTGACGACCAACCAGATGGTCGCACTCACAACAGACCAGATCGCTGCACTGACACCCGAACAGGTGATGGCATTAAGTCCCGACCAATACGGCGCGTTGAGCCCGGACCAGATCGCCCAATTGGCGCTGGGTTCCCCTATTGTCCTGGACCTTACCGGCAACGGCATCTCCACGCAGAGCATCACAAACGGCGTGCTGTTTGACATTTACGGCAACGGCCAGCAGGTGCATACCGGGTGGGTCGCGCCGGACAATGGGTTGCTGGTGCTGGACAGAAACCGTGATGGCAGCATCAATGGCGGTGAGGAGTTGTTTGGCGAGGGTACCAACCTGGCAAACGGCCAAAAGGCAAGCAACGGTTACCAGGCCTTGGCAGAACTGGACACCAATGCCGATGGGCAAATCACCACGGCAGATTCCGCCTTCTCGGAATTGATGGTGTGGGTCGATGGCAACTCAGACGGCGTGAGTGAAACCACGGAGTTGCACAGCCTGTCATCGCTGAATATCGCGCAACTGGACCTCGCGGCGCAATCCACGTTTGTTGTGGACAACGGCAACGTCATCGGCCTGGCGTCCAGCTACACCACAACCGATGGTGCAAGCCATGACATGGTTGACGTGTGGTTTGCCACGAGTGACCCCACGGCCAGTGCAAGCGGTGGTGTTGGACTGCCGTCCGGCATCCCGGCGCCCGCCCCAGTACCTCCACTACAGCTGCCACCGGCGATCCAGGACACCGCGAGCAACAGCAACACCTTGGCACCGACTGCCATGGACGCGCAGCAGTTTGCGGTGCCTGGCATGGTGGACGCCATGGCGTCGTTCATGGCGACTGTCGCGGCAACACCATCGTCCAGTTCCGTGCAACTGACAACTTCTGCAGCGCAAACACCTACGCCCGTATATGCCTCGGGTGATGGTCTACAAGACGTGGTGGACGCGATGCGGCAATTCGATGCCAATGGTCAGCCAGCAAAGCTTGGCTACGCGTCAGCGGTGCCAGCGACCACCACTTTGGTCACCACACTGACCCCGCATTCCGATACCACCACGCTGGCCAGCACTGCAGGCTAGTATCGGCGGTGCACTTGCTATTTAATCAATAGCTATACGGTTATATTTCACGGGGGCTAGAGGCACACTTCACTAAAACTTCCCGTGCCGCCCTGCCCCTGCGGCAAAGCGCGCTGCGCCTTCCAATCCAGTGGCAATACAGGCCCTGCCCCGCTCCCACTCCTGCTGCAGGGCCTGCGGCAGTCCCAAGTCCCACTGGGCATACGCGCTGGCCCGGTCGGCCAACATGGTGTCTTGTGGAAAACCTGCCAACTGCCCTGCCAAGGCCACCGCTGCCGCCAGTGCCTCGCCAGTGGGTACCACGCGGTTGCACAGCCCCATCTGCAAGGCCTCAGTGGCTTCCACTTTGCGCCCGGTCAGTATCAAGTCCATGGCGTGGCCCATGCCGATCAGGCGCGGCAGGCGCACGGTGCCACCGTCTATCAGCGGCACACCAAAGCGGCGGCAAAACACGCCGAAGTAGGCATCGGCATCCATCACACGCATATCGCACCACAGCGCCAACTCCATGCCACCCGCCACCGCGGCACCACTGATTGCGGCAATCACCGGCTTGGACAGCAACAGACGCGAAGGCCCCATGGGGCCCGCGGGCCCCGGTGCACCCGCCGCATAGTCAGCACCTGAAAAGTTCAGTGCGGCAAAAGGATCCGCGCCTTGCTGCAGCTGCTGGGCCATGCGTGCTCCGGCTTGCAAATCCCAACCTGCGCAGAAGTGGCCGTGGGCACCGTGGAAGACAGCAACACGCGCATGGGGGTCCGCATCAAACGCCACAAACGCGTCGTACAACCGGCGTGCCGTATCGGCATCCACCGCGTTGCGAACATCCATACGGTCAAGGGTTACTACGGTGATGGCACCGTGTTTGCGGGTTTCTACGGGGGCATTCATCCATCTGATTAAACAGTCTCGCGCGGGACACAGTATCAGTGAGAACCCTAGCGGGGAAATGAATCGCAACAGCTATAAACGTGAAGCTCAAAACATTAGGAGACGACGTGCTGTTTCTTCAACTGGTGATCAGCGGGATTGCACAGGGGTGCATCTACGGTCTGATTGCACTCGGCTTTGTGTTGATCTACAAGGCCACCGAAACCGTGAGCTTCGCCCAGGGCGAACTCATGATGCTCGGCGCCTTTGGTGGCTTGGTCTGCATGACCATGATGGGCTTTCCTTACTGGCTGTCCATCATCAGCGTACTGGTGGCGATGTCTGTCTTTGGCGTCTTGCTGGAGCGTATTGTCATTCGCCCTATTCTGGGGCAGCCCGCGTTTTCTATTGTGATGCTGACCATCGGCATTGGTTACGTGGCGCGCGGCCTGATCACCATGATCCCTGGCATTGGCACCGACACCAATGCCCTGCCCGTACCCTACAAAGATGAGATCCTGAAGTTTGGCGGCAATGAGATGGGCATTGGCGCGCTGGTGCTCAATGTGGAGCATCTGGTCATCATCGGCGCCACCGGCATTTTGTGCGTGTTGTTGTTCGCCCTGTTCCGTTACAGCAAGCTGGGCATTGCCATGCAGGCCGCTTCGCAAAACCAGTTGGCAGCCTACTACATGGGTATCCCTGTGCAGAGGCTCAACGGTATTGCCTGGGGCCTGGCGGCGGCGGTCGCCGCCATTGCGGGCATCTTGCTGGCACCGATTACCTTTGTCCACGCCAATATGGGCTTCATCGGGCTCAAGGCCTTCCCGGCCGCCGTGGTGGGGGGCTTTGGCAGCCTGCCCGGCGCCATTGTGGGTGGTCTCGTCATTGGCATTGTGGAGTCACTGGCTGGCTTCTATTTGCCCGATGGCTTCAAGGACACCGCAGCTTATGTGGTGGTTCTGGTCATGTTGATGGTCAAGCCCAACGGCCTGTTTGGCGAAAAACTCCGCAAGAAGGTCTGACATGCGCTTTATCTTCAAGACCGACTACGCGCAGGACATCAATCTCGCCAAACATGGCGGGCATGTCTTTTGGTACAGCGTGCTCATGCTACTGCTGCTGGCCGCCCCCTGGCTGTTGGCCGAGTACAGCCTGGCCCAGCTCAACCTGGTGCTGATCTACGCCATTGCGGGCCTGGGGCTGATGCTGCTGGCAGGCTTTACCGGGCAGTTCTCGCTGGGGCATGCCGCTTTCCTGGGCGTGGGGGCCTACACACAGGCCTATCTGACGGGCATAGGCGTGCCCTTCTTGTTGTCGTTGGGTTGTTCGGGTCTGTTGTCGGCCTTGATCGGTATTGTGGTGGGCTTGCCAGCACTACGGCTCAAGGGCATTTACCTGGGCATGGCGACGCTGTCGTTTGGCTTCATCATTGAAGAAGTATTTGCCCGCTGGGAGTCGGTCACCGGCGGCAATGCGGGCAAGTCCATCGCCAGCATCGTTCTGTTCGGTTACGACATTGGCAGTGGAGAAGGCTTCTACTTTGTGTGCCTGGCCATCACCGTGGCCTGCACCCTGGGCATTCTCAACCTGCTGCGCAGCCCCACAGGGCGCGCCTTTGTCGCCATACGCGACTCGGAGATTTCTGCGCAAAGCATGGGGATCCACCTGGCCTACTACAAGACCCTGTCCTTCTCCATTTCAGCCGCGCTGGCCGGCCTGGCCGGCGCACTCTACGCCCACAACCTGCGCTTCATTTCGCCGGACCAGTTCAACCTGTTGCAGTCGATTGACCTGCTGCTGATGATTGTGATCGGTGGCTTGGGTTCGGTACACGGCGTGTTTCTGGGTGCTGTGTTCCTGATCATCCTGCCCCAGGGCATCTCGGCGGTCAAAGGATTTTTGCCCGAGTTTATTGGCCAGGCACCCGGCCTGAAAAGCGTGATTTACGGCTCTGTGCTGATTGCCTTTGTGCTGTTTGAGCCCATGGGGCTGTATGGCCGCTGGCTCAAGGTGCGTACCTATCTGCAGATGTTCCCTTTCTACCGCAAGGGCATGTTCAAACGGCAGAAGTCTTTCCAAAAATCGGATCGCCTGAAATGACGAACAACAATCTCCTGTCGGCGAAGAATCTGAGCGTGCGCTTCGGTGGTGTGCTGGCCGTCAACAACGTGAGTTTTGACGTCAAACAGGGCGAGGTGTTCACCCTGATTGGCCCCAATGGTGCGGGCAAGACCACCGTGTTCAACCTGATCAGCCGCATCTACACCCCCACCACGGGCAGCATCGATTTCATGGGTCCGGATGGCATGCTCAAGCTGACCGAGCAGCCCCCGCAGAGCGTGGCCTCGCTGGGTATTGCGCGCACCTTTCAGAATATCGAGCTGTTTGAACACGCATCCGTCTTGCACAACCTGCTGATCGGCCGCCATACCCACAGGGCCACCAACCTGTGGCAAGACCTGTTCTTTACCGCCAAGGTGCGCGAGGCCGAACTCAAGGCCCGTGAGAAGGCTGAAGAAGTGATCGACTTTCTGGGCCTGCAGCACTACCGCGATACCTTTGTCGCCGGCCTGCCCTATGGTGTGCGCAAGGTGGTGGAGCTGGCCCGCGCACTGTGCACCGAGCCCAAACTGCTGCTGCTAGACGAACCCTCCAGCGGCCTGAATGTGGAAGAGACAGACGACATGGCCTTCTGGATACAGGACATCAAACACGAACTGGGCATCACGGTACTGATGGTGGAGCACGACATGTCGCTGGTATCCAAGGTCTCCGACCGGGTGCTGGCCATGAACCAAGGCGAGATGCTGGCCATGGGCACACCGCGCGAGGTGCAAAACGATCCCGGTGTGATTGAGGCCTATCTCGGCTCGGTGGACGATGTGTCGTCTCTGCGCCGCCAGGCTTCGGGCCACCACGCAACCACAGTGGGGCCACATGAGGCGCCGCGCCGGGCCGCCCCAAGCAAGCTCGCGCCGCAGTGCGTAGCACGGAGGTTATCCAGTGAGCACCTTGCCACCTGCCATCAGCGACCTCCCGGTGCTCAAACTGCTGAATGTGGAAAGTGCCTATGGCCCCATCAAGGCCATACGCGGCGTCAGCCTGCAGGTGCGCCGCAGCGAGATTGCCACCGTGCTGGGCTCCAACGGCGCCGGCAAGACCACGATTCTGAAAACCATCTCCGGCATCATCGATCCGCGCAAGGGTTCTATCGAGTTCAAGGGTGAAGACATCACCGCCAAAGACCCGGCCATCATCGTGCAACAGGGCCTGAGCCATGTGCCCGAGGGGCGCGAAGTATTCCCCCTGCTCAGCGTGCATGACAACCTGCTGATGGGTGCCTACACTCGCTCGGACCGCGATGGGGTGGCGCGCGACATGGAAACCGTGTTTGCGTATTTCCCCATCCTGAAAGAGCGCGCCAACCAGGATGCCGGTTTGCTCTCCGGCGGGCAACAGCAAATGCTGGCCATATCCCGCGCGTTGATGGCCAACCCGGACCTGATCCTGCTGGACGAACCCAGCCTGGGTTTGTCACCCAAGCTGACCAAGGAGATTTTTGAAATTGTGGTGCGTATCAACCGCGAACGCGGCACCACCATTTTGCTGGTCGAGCAAAACGCAAACATGGCGCTCAACGCATCCGACTATGGCTACGTGCTGGAAAACGGCCGCATCGTCATGGAAGACACCTGCGCCCATCTGCGGGAGAAGGACGACATCAAGGAGTTCTACCTGGGCCTGAAGGAAGACGGTGTGCGCGGCGAGCGGCGCTGGAAGAAAAAGAAAACCTGGAGATGAATGTGGCCCCCACGCTCCACCGCTACGCGGGTCGCTGCCCCCCAAAGGGGGCCAATTTGCCTTGGGGCGGCCCGGCGGCAAATTATTAGGACACTCGAATGACTCAACTCTGGGATACCTCCTCGATACAGCCCTGCACCGACATCGTCCTGCAGGGCGAAACCATACCCGCCCTGTTCTGGAACGGCGTGGCCCAACGCGGCCCCAATATCTGGATGCGGCAAAAACACCTGGGCCTGTGGCGCAGCTGGACGTGGGACCAGACCGGTGAGGCGGTACGCGAGATAACCGCCGGTTTGATGTCACTGGGATTTGCCAAGGGCGATTGCGCCTCTATTCTGGCCAACACCGTGGTGGACTGGGTTTTTGCCGATCTCGCGGTGTTGTCTGCCGGTGGCGTCTCCAGCGGCATCTACCCTACTGACGCACCTTCGCAGGTGCAATACCTGTGTGCGGATTCCAATACCTCGATCCTGTTTGTGGAGGACGATGAACAGCTGGACAAGGCCTTGTCGGTCCGGGCCGAGTTACCAGCGTTGCGCAAGATTGTGGTGTTTGACATGGACGGTCTGCGCAGCCTGAATGACCCCGGCGTCATCAGCCTGGAGACCCTGCGCATCGTAGGGCGGGACTACCTTAGCAAGAACCCTGGCGCGGTGGAGCAGCGGGTGGCTGGGTGCAAGCCCAGTGATCTGGCCATCCTAGTGTACACCTCGGGCACCACGGGCAAACCCAAGGGCGCGATGCATTTGCATGAAGGCCTGGTCTACACCGTGCGCGGCTACAACACCCTGGTGGCACAAGACGCACGCGATGAACGCATGTGTTTCCTGCCGCTGTGCCACATTGCCGAACGCATGGGCGGTGAGTATTTTGCGCTGTACACCGGCGCCAAGATCAATTTTGTGGAGAACCCCGAAACCATTCCCGAAAACGTGCGCGAGATCGCGCCCACGGTCTTCACCGGCGTGCCGCGCGTGTGGGAGAAGTTTTACTCCGGAGTGATGATTTCGCTCAAAGAGGCTGGCAAGGTGCAGCAGGCTGCGTATGCCTGGGGCATTGGTGTGGGCACCCGTATTGCAGACCGGGTGCTGGCCGGACAACCGGTCAGCGGCTGGCTCAAGGTCCAGTTCAAGCTGGCACAGTGGCTGGTGCTGAACAATGTGCGCAAGCTCATCGGCATACACCGCGCGCGTTTCCTGGTGACGGGGGCCGCGCCCATATCGCCCGACCTGGTGCGCTGGTACCTGGCACTGGGTGTTCCCATGCTGGAAGTCTGGGGCATGACCGAGACATGCGGCGCATCGACCGGTATACCCGCCAACAAAATGAAACCCGGCTCCATTGGCCCTGCAGCGGGTTACAACGAAGTCCGGTTGGACCCTGCGACCGGCGAGATCCTGGTCCGCGGCAAAAACGTGTTCGCCGGTTACCTGAACCTGCCCGAGAAGACGGCCCAGACCATAGACAAAGACGGCTGGCTTCACACCGGTGACGTGGGCGTGGTGGACGCGGACGGATTCTTCCGCATCACTGACCGCATGAACGACATCATCATCACCGCGGGCGGCAAAAACGTGACCCCCAGCGAGCTGGAAAACGACCTCAAGTTCTCACCCTACATCACCGACGCCGTGGTCATTGGCGACAAGCGGCCCTACCTGACCGTGATCATCATGATTGACCAGGAGAACGTGGAGAAATTCGCGCAGGACGCCGATGTGCCGTTTGGCAACTATGCCTCGCTCACACAGTCGCACGAGGTGCAGTCACTGATCCAGGCCGAACTGGACCGGGTGAACCAAAAGTTTGCGCGGGTTGAACAGCTCAAAAAGTTTTTCCTGCTGGAAACCCAGCTCACGGCCGAAGACGAGGAACTCACCCCCACCATGAAGCTCAAACGCAAGCTGGTGGAAAAAAAGTATGCCGCGCAAATTGACGCCATGTACCACTGAGAAGAACTCAATCCTTTCCACCAACACTTAAAAGTACAAACATGAAATTCACAACCACCCTCGCCGTAACGGCGCTCACCCTGTGCGCAGGCATGGCCAATGCCCAGCAGGGCATCAGCAAGAACGAGATCCTGATCGGCACCATCCAGGATTTGTCGGGCCCGCTGGCCGGTTACGGCAAGCAGGCACGCGCCGGCATGCAAATGGCCATTGAAGAGATCAACGAGCTGGGCGGCATACACGGCCGCAAGATCAAGCTGCTGGTCGAAGACTCGGGCTACGACCCCAAGAAGGCTATTCTGGCGGCCCAGAAGCTGGTCAACCAGGACAAGATTTTCATGATGCTGGGCCACATCGGCACCGCTCAAAACGAAGCGGCCATGCCGGTGCAGTTTGAGAAAGACGTCATCAACTTCTTCCCCTTGACCGCCGCGCGCTCCATGTACGAGCCCTTCCACCGGCTCAAGTTCTCGGTGGCGCCCACCTACTTCGAGCAGATCCACTCCTCGCTGCCCAAGCTCATCCGCCAGAAGAATGTGACCAAGGTCTGCTCCATCTACCAGGACGACGACTTTGGCCAAGAGGTCCTGCAAGGTACGGAAGAGGCTCTCAAGGCCGTCAAACTGACACTCACCGACAAGGCCTCGTTCAAGCGCGGCTCCACCGATTTTTCGTCCCAGGTCGCCAAAATGCAGGCCAGTGGCTGTGAGCTGGTGGTGTTGGGCACCATCATCCGCGAAACCATTGGCACCATCGGCACGGCCCGCAAGATGGGCTACAACCCCTTGTTCCTGGGCTCCAGCGCGTCTTATACCGACATCATCCACAAGCTGGGCGGCAAGGGCATGGAGGGGTTTTATGCCACCATGACTGCGCAGTTCCCCTACGTGGATGACGCGTCACAACCTGTGCGCCGCTGGGCCACCAAGTACAGGACCCAGTTCAACGAAGACCCCTCCGTCATTTCCGTGTTTGGTTACACCACCATCCAAGTGTTTGCCAATGCCATGCGTGACGCCGGTGAACGCCCCAACACCTCCAAATTCATCCGCGCCATGGAAGTCACCAAGATTCCAGCCGACATGTTTGGCGCGCCTGCATTGAAATTCACACCCACCCGGCGACTGGGCAGTGATGAATCGCGGCTGTCGCAGATTCAGGACGGCCGCTGGAAGGTTGTCATCGATTACGCCAACAAGTAAACACTGCAATACCCCACTGTCCACCACGTTTTAACAGGAGACTCCGTATGCATATCAAGACTGCCCTAGCCCTTGCGACACTGGCCATCGCGGCCACCACGGCCCATGCGTCCCAAGGCGTCAGCAAAGATGAAATATTGCTGGGCTCTATCCAGGATTTGTCGGGCCCCATTGCGGGCTTTGGCAAACAGGCCCGCCTGGGCATGTTGCTCGCGGTGGACGAAATCAACGAGCAGGGCGGCATCAACGGCCGCAAGCTCAAGATCATTGTGGAAGATTCGGCCTACGACCCCAAGAAGGCCGTGCTGGCGGCGCAAAAGCTGGTCAACCAGGACAAGATTTTCATGATGGTGGGCCACATCGGCACGGCACAGAACATGGCCGCCATGCCCGTGCAGTTCGAGAAAAACGTCATCAACTTCTTCCCTATCACGGCCGCCCGTGAAATGTATGAGCCCTTCCACAAGCTCAAATACTCCTACGCCGCCACCTACTTTGACCAGATGCGCAATGCGGTGCCCAAGCTGGTGAAAGAAAAAGGCGCCAAGAAGGTCTGCACCATGTACCAGGATGACGACTTTGGCCTGGAAGTGCTGCGTGGTGGCGAAGAAGGCCTGAAGACCGTGGGCATGGAGTTTGCCGAAAAGACATCCTACAAACGCGGCGCGACCGACTTCTCTTCACAGATCTCCAAAATGCAGGCCAGCGGTTGCGACATGATTGTGCTGGGCACCATCATCCGCGAGACCATTGGTGCCATCGGCACGGCACGCAAACTGGGTTACAGCCCCACCTTCCTGGGGTCCAGCGCGGCCTACACCGACCTGATCCACAAGCTGGGTGGGCCTGCTATGAACGGCCTGTATGCCACCATGACGGTGCAAAACCCCTACACGGATGAACAATCGCCCCCCATCCGTTTCTGGGCCAACAAGTACAAGACCAAGTTCAACGAAGACCCTACCGTGTTTTCGGTTTATGGCTACACCATCATCACCAGTTTTGCGACAGCAGCCGGTCGTGCGGGTAAAAACCTCAGCACCGACAGCTTCATCAAGGTGATGGACAACCTGACCATTGAGCCCGACTTCTTCGGCGGTGCCGCCCAGACCTTTACCGCCACCAAGCGCCTGGGCAACGATGCGTCGCGCCTGTCGCAGATTACAGACGGCAAGTGGAAAACAGTGTCTGACTACTTTGGCAATACCGCAGCACCTAAGGCACCTGCCAAGAAGTAATCTCCCCTTCCCCACGCAAAAAAAGCCACCGCAAGGTGGCTTTTTTACTGGTGCAGCAGGTCGTTGTGCAGACCCGCAGGCGGGCTATTTGCGGCTGTAGGTCAGCTTCTTGGCGCCACCTTCGCAGCTGCCCACCACCTTGGTGTCACCCACCTTGTCGTTGGCCACAATCTCCAACGTATAACCCTTGACGTTTTTGCCATCGAGTTTGGCAGTTACTTTGGACTTGAGTTCTTCGCAGGACTGGGCAGCATGCAACGGGGCGGTGCAAGCCAATAAGGCGGTGAAAACGATGGCAAATTTCATTTCGAATCTCCCTGGAAACTATCTGTTTGGCGGTATTGCGCGCTACACAGTTTAAATACTCTTTCCACAGCTTGTGCCACTACACGCAGCCTTTTGGGACACAAGTGCAGCGGCCACGCCACGGTTTATGCCGGCACCGCTATGCCGGGCGGTTGGGGGTGGAAGCGGACCATGGCGTGGGTGTCGGTGAACTGGCCGTCGCGCAGGGCGTAGCCCCGCATCGTGCCTTCGATTTCGAAGCCGAATTTTTTGTACAACCCGATGGCGCGGGCATTGTCGGTGTACACACTCAGCTCCAGGCGCAATGCCCCCACCCAGCGGTCGGAGTAGTCGCACAGGGCTTGCATCAGCGCACTGCCCACACCCCGGCCCTGGGCATCGGCCACCACAGAGATACCCAGCATCAGCGCGTGGCGCCGGCGTTGGGATGCCCCCGCCGGGTGCAGCCCGGCCGTGCCCACCACGGTACCGTCCAACTCGGCGACCAGCAGCAGGTCGGTCTTGCCGGGTGCATTGGTATCGGCCAGGCGCGTGCGCCACAGCTCCTCATTGGCATAAGGCATTTGCATCAGGCCCGGGTAGACACTGGGGTCCCCCATGATGCGGGCATAAGCTGCAGCGTCTTGCACGCTGGCGCGGCGAACAGTGATGGACATGGTGAAAGGTTCCGCAAGTGCGGCCTGGGCAGAAAACCCCGTTTGTATCAGGAAACGATGTAGGCCCCTGCACCCGTGGACAGCAGCTTGCCGTCGGCCCCGAGAAACTCCATACGGGTGGACGCCACGCGCGAGCCCAGGCGCATGACTTCGGCGCGCAGTTCAAAACTTTCACCAATACCTGGTCGCAGGTAATCGATGCGCAGGTCTATGGTGCCCAGCTTGCTGAAGCGGTGCAGACGCTGCAGCGGTGCCTCGTCCATGTGGCGCGCACCAATGGCCGCCATTACCGCCAGGCCGCCCATGGCGTCCAACCCCGCGCTGATGACACCCCCGTGGATGCGGTTAAAGCTGTAGTGCCCGACCAGCTCGGGCTTCATCGCAATATGGGCCACCACCTGTTCGGGTTTGATGGACGCGATCTTCAGGCCCAGCACCTTGTTGAAGACGATGGACTCTTCAAAGATGCGGGTCAGGCCCTGCAGGAATTCGGGTTCGAATTCCACGGGTGCTGTTGTACTGGCAGTGTGGGGAGATTTAGGCATGGTGCAGTATCAAATACCCAGCTGACGCGAGGCCAACTCTTTCATGATCTCTTCGGCACCACCACCAATCATCATGACCTTGACCTCGCGGTAGATACGTTCACTGGCCGTGCCGCGCATAAAGCCCATACCACCCAGAATCTGCACCCCCTGGTCGGCGCAGAACTGCATGGTCTGGGTGGCGTGGTTCTTCAGCAGGCAAACCTGCGCCACCCATTCGGCGCCCTTGGCGGACTTGTCACCCCGGTCGCCCGCATCCGCGCGGGCCGACACCGCGTTCAACCAAGCACGGGTGGACTCAATACGCATCTTCATGTCCATCAGCTTATGGCGTATCACCTGGTGGTCCACCAGCGCGGTGCCAAAGGTCTTGCGCTGCTGCGCCCAGGCCAAGGCTTCGTCATAACAACACTCGGCAAAACCCAGGGCCATGGCTGCCATGGACAGGCGTTCACCATTGAAATTGGTCAGAATGATCTTGAAGCCCGAACCCTCTTCGCCCACCAGGTTGCCCACCGGCACCCGCACACCGTCGAAACGGATCTGCGCTGTGTCCGAACACAACCATCCCATTTTCTTGAGCGGGCTTCTGCTCAGCCCCACCGAATCACCCGGCACCATCAGCATGGATATGCCCATAGGCCCCTTGTTTTGCAGGTCGGTACGCACGGCCACGGTCAACCAGTCGGCGCGCACGCCGGAGGTGATGAACACCTTCTCGCCGTCGACGACGTATTCGCCTCCCTCACGGCGTGCCGTGGTCTTGAGTGCAGACACATCGGTTCCGCCTCCGGGCTCGGTAATGGCCAGCGCCGAAATCTTCTTGCCGGCCAACACATCGGGAATGACTTGTTGCTGCAAGGTTGCACTGCCATGGCGCACCACGGGCGGCAGACCAATGTTGTGGCTGAACAGGCTGGCCATCAGTCCACCGCTGCCGCCATAGCGGGCCAGGGCAATGGTCATTGCGTTGCGCAGGCTCCAGGGTGCGGGAGTGCCGCCGAACTGCTCTGGGTATCCCATGGCAAGCCATCCGAGATCAGCAGCGCGCTGGTATAGGCTGAGGGGGAATTCACCAGCCTCTTCCCAGACTTCCAGATGTGGCTTGACCTCGGTCTGCACAAAGCGGCGCACGCCGTCTTCCACAGCCGCAATGTCTTCCGCGCGAATATCAAGCTCGCTCATACCGTCTTGCGTTTGGCAACGCCCATGGTCTTGGCGATGATGCCCATCATGACTTCGTCCGCACCACCGCCAATGGAGCCCAGGCGTCCATCGCGAAACAGGCGTGCCACCTTGTTCTCCCACGTGTAACCCATGCCGCCCCAGAACTGGAGGCAGCCGTCGGCCACGATGCGGTTCAACCGCCCGGCCTTTAACTTGGCCATGGAGGCCAACTCCAGCACATCCTGCCCACTGACATACAACTCGCAGGCGCGGTAGGTCAACGCGCGCAGAGCCTCCACCTCGGTTTTCATTTCGGCAAGCCGGAACTGCACCCACTGTTGGTCGGCCAGCGTGGCGCCAAACATCTTGCGCTCTTGTGCCCACTCCACCGTCCACTGGATGCAGTTGTTCAGGCTCTGCAAACCACTGGCCGCGCACCACAGCCGCTCTTCCTGGAACTGCTGCATCTGGTAGACAAAACCTGCGCCCTCCTGGCCGATCAGGTTGCGTTGGGGCACCCGCACCTCATCAAAATAGATCAGACCGGTGTCGCTGGAGTGCATGCCGATCTTCTTGATCTTCTGCGCCACTTCAATGCCCTTGCGCAGCTTGCCGTTCTCGCGCATGGGGACCATGACCAGGCTTTTGTTCTTGTGTGCGGGCCCGTCGCCGGTGTTGACCAGCATGCACATCCAGTCGGCCTGCAGGCTGTTGGTGATCCACATCTTCTGGCCGGTGATCACATAGTCGCCGCCGTCCTTGCGGGCTTTGGATGTGATGGCCGACACATCGCTTCCAGCGCCCGGCTCGCTGACACCAATGCAGCCCACGGTGTCACCGGCAATGGCCGGAACCAGAAACTCTTTTTTCAACTCTTCACTGCCAAAACGCGCCAGTGCGGGTGTGCACATATCGGTCTGAACACCAACGGCCATGGGCACACCGCCGCAGTCGATATGGCCCAACGCTTCCGCCATGGCCATGCCGTAGGAATAGTCCAGCCCCGCGCCGCCATAGGCCTCGGGTTTGGTCAGGCCCAAGAGGCCCAGGTTGCCCAGCTTCTTGAAGACCTCATGCGCTGGGAACTGCTCGGCGGCCTCCCATTCGTCGACATGGGGGTTGATCTCGGCGTCGATAAAGCGCTTCAGGGTTTTCTGGATTTCGTGGTGTTCGTGGGTGAATTGCATGGTGATGGGTTCAAAGAAGATGGGGGGAATCAGACCTGAAACACCTTCGGTGTTTGGGCGCGGTGGAATCCGCTGAAGGGTTTGACAGCATCCCGCGCCTGCACCGTGGCATCGGGCACCCGCATGGGGTAGCCGCTGCGAGCTTGCGGCCGGGCACCATCGATGCGCAGCGTGGTGCCGCTGATGAAGGATGCCGCAGGGCTGAGCAGGAACACAATGCCAGCGGCGGTCTCGGCCTCCGTGCCAAAGCGCCCGGCGGGTATGGTCTTGGCCATCTCGCGGATCATGGGTGCCATCTCTACGGGGTAGTTGTCCATGCCGCTAGAGGCGATGTAACCCGGCGCCACCGCGTTGACACGCACCCCTTTACCCGCCCATTCCACCGCAGCGGTTTCGGTGAAGCTGACCATGCCGGCCCGCGCCGCGCCGCTGTGGCCCATGCCGGGCATGGAGCCCCACATGTCGGCCACGATGTTGACAATCGCGCCGCCGGTCTTGTTCATGCCCTGCAGAAAACATTCGCGCGCCATCAAGAAGCCGCCGGTCAGGTTGGTGTTGACCACCGCCTCCCAGCCCTTGGCGCTGATGGCCTCCAGCGGTGTCATGAACTGGCCACCCGCGTTGTTGACCAGGCCATCCACACGTCCGTGCTGCGCCACGATGGCCGTCACGGTTTGTTTGACCGCCTCTTCCTGGCGGATGTCGCACACATGGAAGCTGACCTTGCCACCGTCCTCGGTGATTTCGTCGGCCACCTTTTGCAACTTCTCCAGCTTGCGGCCGACCAGCGCCACGGTGGCGCCCAGCGCGGCCAGCTCGTGCGCGGCGCAGCGGCCAATGCCCGAGCCACCGCCGGTGACGATAACGACCTTGCCCGCAAACAGGCCGGGCGCAAAAACAGAACCGTAAGACATACAAGACCTCTAATCAGTTGGGGACCGAGCAAAATTGCTACGTAATTCTTGGTCCGTCCCACAAGGTTGTAAAAATAAGTCCATGGCCGCGTCCGACAGCTCCTGCAGCGACGCGCCCTTTTTGGGATCAAACCACTGCACCGACCAGTTCAGCGCACCCAGAATCAGCAGCCGTGCCAGGCGCACCGGCGCACGCAGTTCACCACTGGCATGCAATGCGTTGAGCACCGGCAGCCACAGGGTTTCGTATTCGGCAATCAGCTGGCCCAGGGCCTTGTGCTGGCGCGGTGGCAGCGAGCGCGCCTCATACAGCATCACCGGCACAAAGTCGCTGCCCGGCCCCAGCAGAACCTCAAAATGCACCGTGACCAGCACCCGCAACTGGGCGGATGGCGCCAGGGCGTCATAACCCGGCGCCTGGGTGGCGGCGTGCAGACGGGCCAAGGCGGAGCGCATGCCCTCCTCCATGACGGCGTACAGCAGCGCGTTTTTGCTTTTGAAGTGGTAGAAGGGTGAGCCGCTTTGCATGCCGGCGGCGGCGGCAATATCGCGCGTGGTGGTGGCGGCAAAACCCTTGCGGCGAAAGAGCTGGGCGGCGGCCGTCAACAGGGCCAAGCGGCGGTTGCCGTCGTCGCGTTCGTCTTCGGTTTTGCGGGGGCGGCCGCGCGGGCGCTTGGCGGAGGATTCGGCGGGCGGTGGCGCTACGTCTGGCTTCATAGACCCGACGATAACAAATGCAAGCATTTATAGCAAGCAGATGCTTTGTATAAATACTTGGGCGTGGGGTGCAAACACCTTTCGCCCAGTGCTTACAAGCCAAATTGACCTCTAGCCCCCGTTATTACTCATTCAATAGCTATATTATTTATAGCATTCATCATACTGCCGCTCCCGGCAACACGCGGGGCAACACCAGGTCAAAGCGGGTGCCCTCGCCCAGTACCGACGACACCGTGATACGCCCACCCAGGGTTTTGCCCACCAGGTTGCGCACAATGGCCATGCCCAGGCCGGTGCCGCCCTTGCCGATCTTGGTGCTGAAGAAGGGCACGAACAATTTGGCCAGGTGGTCTGGCGCCATGCCCACGCCGTTGTCGATAAAGGCCAACTGCACCTGCGCGCCCTCTTGGCGGCCCTGTATGGTCAACACCCCATTGGTGCGCCCTTCAAAGGCGTGCAGGTAGGCGTTGTTCACCAGGTTGATCACCACCTGGCCCAAGGGGCCGGGCAGGCTGTCCATGGCGATGCCGTCGGGTATGTCAATCACCACCTTGTGCGGGTGGCGCTTGAGGCTGGGGCTGAGCGTGTGCAGTATCTCGTGGACCATGGGGGCCAGGTCAAACTGGCGGCGCTGTTCGCTGGCCTGGTCGGCCGCCACCTGGCGAAAGTCGGCCAACAGCTCGACCGACCGCTCCAGGTTGCGCTGCAGCAGGGCCACGCCTTCGGTCATTTGCTCCATGTAGTGCTCCAGGCCCGAGCGTTTGAGCAGGCCGGCATGCAGGTCGCGCACCATATCGCGTGTGTGTTCGGCCAGGGTGCCGGCCACCATTTTGCTATTGCCCAGGGGCGTGTGCAGCTCATGGGAAACACCGGCGATCATGGTGCTGAGGGTGGCATTGGCGGCATTGTGTGCCAGTTCCTCCTGCGAATGGTGCAGATGCTCCAGCGCCTGCTGCAGCTCTGCGGTGCGCTGGGCCACGCGGGTTTCCAGGTTCTGGTTCAGATCCTGCACTTGGCGCAGCGTCTGGCGCAGCATCAGCTGTGAGCTGACCCGCGCCTTCACCACCGAAGCGTTGACCGGCTTGGAAATAAAGTCCACCGCACCCAAACGCAGGGCGGCGGACTCTTCTTCCGGGTTGTTGTGGCCGGTCACAAAAATGATGGGGATATCGCGCGTGCGCGGGTCGGCCTTGAGCTGGGTGCAGACCTCGTGGCCGTCCATGACGGGCATCACCACATCCAGCAAGATCAGGTCGGGCAGCTGGCGTGCGCACAGGGCCAAGGCCTGGGCGCCCGTGGTGGCCGAGCAGATGGTGTAGTCGTCGTGGAAGATGTGGTGCAGCAGCTGGATATTGAGGATTTGGTCATCCACCAGCAGCAAGGTCGGTTTGTGCAGAGTGGGTGGTGTCATATCAATGACAGACTCTGCGCCAAAACGGCCGGGAAGGCAAGCACCCGGCCTGGCTTTCCACCGGGTCGAGCACTTGCTGTGGTCTTACTTGGCAGCAGCGGCTGCGCCGAACGTACCGGCCTTGACGGTCACCATACTCTCAGGCTTAAGGTACTTCTTGATAGCAGCGTTGACCTGTTCGTTGCTCAGGGCATTGACCTTCACCGGAAAATCATCCAGCCAGGTCACATCGTAACCCCGGCTGACCGCAGCGATCAGGTTCTCGGCCATGCCGCCGGTGGTGGCCAGGCCCACCTTGAAGCTGCCGATCAGGTTGGTCTTGCGGGCGCTGATTTCGGCGGGTGTGGCACCGGCCTCGTACCAGAGCTTGAGCTGGCGTTGTGCCGAGGCAATGCCCTTGTCCAGCAGGTCTGGCGCAAACGTGGCCTGCATGCGCCAGTCGCCGTCGTTGAACATGTCATTGCCCATGCCGGCACGGGCGTCGTAGGTCAGGCCTTCCTTGTCCCGAACATTGGCCATCAGGCGTCCGGTAAAACCGCTGCCCAGAATGGCAGTGGCCAAGCGCAGGGCCTGGTAGTCGGCATCGTTGTAACGCAGGCCGCTGGGCTGGCCCCAGACCACGGACACGCTGGTCTTGCCCTCCATGGCCACGTCTTGCACACCACCGGCCAAGGCGCTGGCAGGCTTGGCGGCACGCACTACGGCCTTGCCACCGGTCCAGCCGCCAAAGCCGCGGGCGATCTCGGCCTGCATGGCGGGCAGATCCAGGTCACCCACCAGCACCAGCTTCATGCCCGCGGGGCCGTAGTTGGCCTTGTGGAAGGCCTGTACCTCGTCCAGCGTGGCGGACTCGATGGCGGCCAGCATGTCGTCAGGCGCCACGCTGCGGTTGGGGTGGCCCACGGGGTAGGCGGCGCGGCTGAAGGCATCGGCCGCACGGTAGTCGGTGCTCTCCAGGCTGCGCTTGATGCCACCGGCCATCTGTTTCTTGGCCTTGGCAAACTCTTCGGCGCTGAAGGCGGGTGTACGCAGCTGCTCGGCAATCAGGCTCAGCACCATGGGCACGTCTTTTTTCAGGGCACGGGCGCTGATGTCCAGCACATCGGTGCCCACACGGAAGTTGATGCTGGCACCCACGGACTCCAGCTTTTCAGCGATGGCAAACTTGTCTTGCGTCTTGGTGCCCTGGTCCAGCAGCATGCCGGTGAGTGTGGGGATGGCCGGGTTGCCACCCGCGCCCAAGGCGCGACCAGCCGGCAAATTGGCCCGCACGGTCACCACATCTTTAACACCCATGGGGTAGGCGATGACGTCGATACCCGCCACCGTGCTGCGCTTGGCATTGGGGGCAATCTTGCTGCCACCAGCAGCAGCGGCGCTCGCGGCTCCACCCGCAGTGGCCTCTTTGGCCCCATTGGCTGCCGCCGAGCGGGACAACATGCCGTGGTCATGGCCTGGCTCGCGGTAGTAGAAAGGACCACCCGACGCGCTTTCCTTCAGACCCGCCTTCAGGCCAGCCTTGGCGCCCGCTGCAGGTGGCGCAGCGCCCGCAACGGTGGGCACAAACCAGCCGGTGGTGCTGGAGTCTTCCACCAAGTATTTGTTGGCCACACGCTGGATGTCGGCGGCAGTGACCTTCTTGATGGCCTCGTCCAGGCCGTAGAACAGGGACCAGTCACCGGCGGCAATGAATTCATTGATGTTGCCGGCAATGCCAAACGAGCCATCCAGTTTGAAGGCCGAGTCGGCGGCGTATTTGGCTGCAGCAGCCTTGAGCTCGGTATCGGTCACGCCTTCTTTCTTCAGGCGCTCGATCTCTTGCACCACGATGCCTTCCACCTCGTCATGCTTGGCCCCAGGGGCCAGCGGTGCAAACACGATGTGCATGGATGTGTCGCGGAAGATGCCAAACTCACCCTCCACCCCGGTGGACAGGTTTTTGTTGGTGATGGCTTTGTACATGCGGCTGTTTTTGCCGTCCGCCAGGATGGCACTCATCAGCGCCACGGCAGCAAAGTCTGCGTGGGTGGCGGCCGGTATCTTGTGCCCCACGGCCACCACACCCAGTTGCCCCGGGCGCTTGACGATGGTGCGGCGGGCGCCGTTTTGTGTGGGCTCTTCGGTGTAGACCTGTGGAATGGGCTTGGGCGAACGGGGGTAGGCACCAAACGTCTTTTTCACCATCTCCAAGGCCTTGGCCGGCGGGAAATCTCCAATGATGGTGATGGTGGCGTTGTTGGGCCAGTAATAGGTATCGTAAAACTCGCGCAGCTTGGCAATGGACACCTTCTCGATATCGCTGCGGTGGCCAATGGTGCTGTGGTGGTAGGGGTGGGCCACAAAGGCGGTCTGGTAGATCTCTTTGTACAGAGCCTGGATAGGCGAGTTCTCGCCGCGCTCAAACTCGTTGCGCACCACGGTCATCTCGGGCTTGCGGTCTTCTTCACGCAACAGCAGGTTGCGCATGCGGTCGGCTTCCATGGCCATCACCGTGCCCAGGTGCTCGTTGCCCATGTTGGCGTAGTAATTGGTGCGGTCCAGCCAGGTGGTGGCGTTGTACAGGGCGCCGGTGCGCTCCAGCAACTGGTCCACGTTGTTGCCCTTTTCGCGGGTGTGGTTCTTGGAGCCCTTGAACATCAGGTGCTCCAGCAGGTGCGTGGCGCCGGTGGTGCCGGTCACCTCGTCGCGCGAGCCCACGCGGTAGGTGACCATAAAGGTCAGCGTGGGGCTGGAATGCTCGGGCATCAGCAAGACCTGCAGGCCGTTGGACGCGAGGGTGTATTCGTCAATGCTGCCCACGGTTTTAACGTGGGTGTAGCCCTTGACTGCCACGGGTGCTGCTTGTGACAGCACCGATGCCAGCAACAGGCCCGCGGTAAGGAGAAGTCGTTTCATGGTTCTTTCGGGTCAAAAAAGACAAGGCGCAGACGTTAGCACAGGCCTGTAAATCCGGGTTGGGGGTAAACCATGGAGGGACGCTAATGACCGGGTGTGCAGGCTTTTGCGCCATGGCCAAGATGCACGCCACCCGGCTGGCAGCGCAGCGCTTTTCCGTACAAAATGACAAACATGACTACCCCAACCCCACCCCACACCGTTGTATTGCACCGCGTCTTGCGCGCCCCGGCCGACCGCGTCTACCGCGCCTTTCTGGAGCCCGGCGCCATCGCCAGATGGCTGCCACCCTATGGATTCATCTGCACGGTGCACCACATGGAGGCCAAGGTGGGCGGCACCTTCAAAATGTCGTTCACCAACTTTGGCACCGGCAACGGCCACAGCTTTGGTGGCGAATACCTGGAGCTGGTGCCCGGCGCCAAGATCGTCTACACCGACCAGTTTGACGACCCTAACCTGCCCGGCACGATCACCAACACCATCACGCTGAAGCCCGTGCTGTGCGGCACCGAGATGCATGTCCTGCAAGAAGGCCTGCCCGCGGTGATACCGGTGGAGATGTGTTACCTGGGCTGGCAAGAATCGCTGCTGCAACTGGCCGCACTGGTTGAGCCCAACATCCCCGACTGATAGAGCCAACAATCAATCCACAACAAGGAGAGCACCCCATGACACTGGAACCCTACCTGTTTTTCAACGGCCGCTGCGAAGAGGCCATGGATTTCTACCAACACGCCATCGGCGCCGAGGTGACGGTGAAGATGCGCATGAACGAAGCGCCAGACCCACCACCACCCGGCGCCATTCCCCCAGGGTTTGACAACAAGATCATGCACGCCAGCCTGCGCATCGGCGGCATGAACCTGCTGGTGACCGACGGCAACAGCGACATGGCGCCCAGCTTCAAAGGCTTCAGCCTGACCCTGGGCGTGGACGACACGGCCGAGGCCCACCGCAAGTTTGACGCGCTGGCCCAAGGCGGCAAGGTGGTGATGCCGCTCGGCCCCACATTCTGGTCGCCCTGCTTTGGCATGCTGGAAGACCAGTTTGGCGTGGGGTGGATGGTGATCGTGCCGCCGGCTGAGGCGGCGTAGTCAGAGTAGCAACACAGCGACTCACTACATTCACTATCACTTTGATAGCGAGATGCGTATGTTGCACGGTGGCTAGCGGCATATTTTCTTTACCTAAACCCCACACTCTGGCATTAACCCCCTAGCCGCGTGCCCACAAAGTCGGCATGATGCCTACATAACGATACAACTCACTCGCAGGGGGGTGATTCCGGGATGGCCACTCTCATTCCTTCCATCAGTACGTGTGCGTACCGTATGACCAGCGGCGAGCGGCGCGTGGCCCAGCGGCTGGAAGACAAGCTTGATGACGACTACTTGCTGTGGTACGACGTGCCCATGGGGCCCAAGAACGCCCACCCCGACTTTTGCGTGATGCACCCGCGCCGGGGCATCCTGGTGCTGGAGGTGAAGGACTGGAAGCTGTCCACCTTACAGCAGGCCGACAAACAGACCTGGGAAATCATCCCCGACGGTGTCCCTAAAAGCGTCATCAACCCGTTGGAGCAAGCGCGCAAATGCGCACACCAAGTCGTCAATGCGCTAGAGCGCGATCTGTGCGCGCAGGCACTTGCCCAACGCAAACTGCCCATAGAAAACCGGCTGCGCTCTGGCGACTTTGACCTCACCAGCAACAAAATCAAGGTCATGACCATGAATGTCAGCAAAGACCTCGAATTCCCCGTGGTGGCACTACCCGGCGATGCGCACGTGCCAGCGGCGGGGGAGGACGAAAAGGCAGCGGCGCGGGTGTTTTATGTGGCGGCAACGCGGGCGACCTAGCGGTTGTTGATAGGGGTATGTGGGGACGGTGGACTTTGAGACTTTTTAAAGCCTTAGTGGAACTTTGTATTGATATATGACAAAAGAAACAAATCGAATTTTTAACAACCAATTTACAAATATGGCCATTATTTCTACTACAAAGCGTGAAACACAAATCAGCGATGTTTTTACCCCCCGCAGCTCAACTGTTAATTTGAAGATATATGTCCCACGTCATGATCTAGAACAACGTTTACTCCGATCAATTAAAGGATCAATGCACAGTCTGCTATTCGGCGAAAGTGGTAACGGAAAATCATGGCTATACAAAAAAGTAATGGACCAAGAGGGCATTGCTTATCGAACAGCGAATTGCGCAAACGCCTCTAGGTTAAAGTCTCTTACACAAGAAATTGTCAATGCGTTAACTCCGACTGGCACCTCAAAGAAAACAGGGTATACCGAAAACAAAGAGGCGGCAATCAAAGCATTGGTTGCAGAAGGAAAACTTGCCCACCAAAATCAATATGCAATTCAATGCGCAGAACCACTGGTTGAAGCACTTTCTATTTTTCGTGAAAGCATCAATTCCGAGTATGCCGTTTTGGTCTTGGACAATCTAGAGTCTATATTCGATCAAATTGATTTGATGAACGAACTAGCAGACATTTTGATTCTACTTGACGATGAAAGATATGCAAAACATAAAATAAAATTTCTTATCGTCGGAGTACCAAATGGGGTTTTAGAGTACTTTGCAAAAACTAAAAACCTTGAATCTGTTTCAAACAGACTCGAAGAGCTACCCAAGGTGGGCGGTCTAAATAAATCCATGATTAACACAATCCTCGATAGAGGATTCAACAATCTGTTGAATTACGATATTTCTGCCGGACATTTACTAAAAACGTCAGATCACATTCATTACGTAACAATGGGTGTTGCGCAACGCGTTCAAGAGTACTGTGAAAAGCTTGCTTACAAAATTGAAGACAACAAAGGCAACTTCGAAGAAAAGTTAGTGCCAGAAGCAGATAGAGAATGGTTATGTATAGGATTGAGAAAGGCCTATACCGTAGTTGAATCGCATCTAAATAGTCGAAACACTGCAGTAGCCAGAAGAAATCAAGTAATATTTTGTATGGGAATACTCAACACCCATCAATTCGATTCCACGAAAATTGTGGAAAAAATCACAGAGGAATTTCCTTTGACCATCGCAAATGGTGGCATGGGAGTCGGAGGAATACTAAACGAATTATCCTGCGGGGATTCACCTCTACTGAAGAGGAATCCTAAAACAAAAGAATACAGAATAATTGATCCAAGATATATTATGTGCATTCGCGCGATGCTCATTAAAAATCCTCTGGATTCCTCTGTAGTTAAACTAAAGTTTGCATTTTAAGTATCTGTTAAATCGCTAAACCAGAATTTCGATGTACCCGGAGATGCACTTGCAGTTAGTGGAAATACAGCTTGCTCTCGAATATTTTATGGGGCCATGGTCCAATATGGTTTACGAAATTAGCGCTTGCACACCCCTCCCTCCGGCGGAAAATTTCAAGGGCTTTCACTCCGCGCCAACTTAGCCAGCATCTCCGCCATGCGCTTCTGCCGCGTCTCTGGCCGCTTCGCATTCTGCAGCCGGTAGTAAATGGTGAACTGGCTCGCGCGTTTGAGCGTGGCGTAGAAAGCGTGGGCAGCGGGGTCTTGTTGCAGCGCCGCCAAAAAGTCTTCGGGCATGACCATGGTGGCGCTGCCGGCGTAGGCGGAGGTCCAGCGGCCATCGCTGCGGGCGGCCTCTACATGCGCCAGGCCGGCGGCTTGCATGCGCCCTTGCTCTATTAGCCGCTCGGCATGCTGCACGTTCTTCTGCGACCAGTTGGAGCGTGCGCGGCGCGGGGTCAGGCGTTGCAGAAACGAGGTGTCGTCCAGGGACTTGCGCACCGCGTCGATCCAGCCCCAGCAAATAGCCGCCACCACGCAGTCTTCCCACGTCACGCTGGGCTGGCCGGTAGCCTTTTTGTAGATGCGCACCCATAGCTCGGTCTCGCTGGCGTGGTTTGCCTGCAGCCATGTGTGCAGCTGCTCATGCGTTTCAAAGGTTTGGTGTACTGGCTTGCTCATGAATTGATAGCGACTGATGCATATTTCACGGGGGCTAGAGGCCTATTTGACACACAACGAATACCCTGTACTCCGGCCGCCACCGTCCAGTCTACGTAGCACGCCGCGCTCCAGCAGGTCGTTGATATCGCGCAGCGCCGTGTCTGCAGAACACTTGCTCATGGCCGCCCACTTGGCGTTGGTCAGCTTGCCTTCCATTCCGTCCAGCACTTTGTTCAGCACCAGTGTTTGACGTGCGTTCATGGGCGTGCCAGCCCAGCGTTGCCAAAACTGGGCTTTGTCTAGCACGCCGGCCAGCAAGCCATCTGCGCCCTGCACGGCACGCAGCAGGCAGGCCAAAAACCAGTTCAGCCAGGGGGTGACATCCAACGTGCCACGCTGGCTAGCTTCTAGCTGGTCGTAATACTGTTTGCGCTCGCGCTGTATTTGGGCGCTCAGGCTGTAGAACCTTTGTGTCGTGCCCTCTGCACGCGCCAGCGCCATGTCACCCACGGCGCGGCTGATGCGTCCGTTGCCGTCGTCAAACGGGTGCAGGGTGACGAGCCACAAGTGGGCCAGCCCGGCGTGGAGGAGTGCGTCGCCCGCGGGGGCGGCGTTAAACCATTGCAGAAAGGCAGCAGTCTCTGTGGGTAGCGCGGTGGCGGGTGGGGCCTCGAAGTGCACTTTTTCACGGCCCACGGGGCCGGACACCACTTGCATGGGGCCTGCGGCGTCGTTGCGCCACGCACCCACCTGGATGCGCACCCTGCCGCTGTAGCCGGTGGGGAACAGCGCCGCGTGCCAGCCAAACAGGCGCTCGGCCGTGAGGGGCGTGGCGTGCTGATGGGTTGCGTCCAGCACCATGTCGACCACGCCATCCACGTTGCGGTCGGCGGGTGCCAGCGCGCCTATATCCACACCCAGCCTGCGGGCGATGGACGAGCGCACAGCGTCCAGGTTGAGCGCCTCGCCTTCAATGGCGCTGGTGGTGATGACTTCTTGGGTAAGGGCTTGTAGCGTGGCCTGGTTGCGCTGCGCCAGCCCCAGCTCTGCCATGCGGCCCGCCAGATGGCCCTGCGCGCGGTGCACTTGCGCCAGCGGCGCGGCAAGCGCAGCCGTGTCAAACCGCCACTGCGGCCAGTCGGGGCGCTGCCAGAGGAAGGTGCGGCGGCGTGGGGGCTTTTCGGGGAACATGCGGCGATTATGCGGTACATTCGCCGCTTTATGTGCGGTGAATACCGCGCTTATTCGCCGCTATTGGCCGCTCTGCCAGCACCGCCAGCGTATCCTGCGGGTAATTCAAACCAAAGGAAAACTTGCCATGCAACTGGGCTACACCATCCTCTACGTGCCAGACGTGCCCGCCACGCTCAAATTTTATGAAGCCGCCTTCGGGCTCACCACGCGCTTTCTGCATGAAAGCGGAGACTACGGCGAGCTGGAGACGGGCAGCACGGCGCTGGCGTTTTCAGCGCACCGGCTCATGCAGCAACTGGGCAAGAACCCGCAGGCGGCCAGCCCCACCGCACCCTGCTTTGAGATAGCGCTGTGCACGCCAGATGTGGCCGCCGCGCTGGCGCGCGCGATTGCCGCCGGGGCCACGCCCATGCGCCCGCTGGAGGTAATGCCCTGGGGCCAGACCATTGCCTATGTGGCCGACATCAACGGCTTTCTGGTGGAACTGTGCACGCCCATGGCATAGCCGCTTCGCTTTTGATAGCTGCTAGGGCATATTTCACGTGGGCTACGCGCCACTTTCACCATCAATTTCCGCCCATTCCACCAGTTTCTGTTGCAGTTCTTCTTTACTCGGCAAATAGAGCTGGTATTCCCGGGCGTGGATGTTTGCGTCTTTGGGCAACGTGATTTCCACCAGCGCCTCGCGTTTTTTCTTGCACAACACGATTCCTACGGTGGCGGCCTCGGCATCGGTTTTGACATATCGGTCAAAGTAGTTGACGTACATCTGCATTTGGCCCAAATCCTGGTGGGTGAGCTTGCCGATCTTCAGATCGATCAGCACATAGCAGCGCAACAGGCGGTTGTAAAAAACCAGGTCCACAAAGAAGTGGTCGTCGTCAAAAGTGAAGCGCTTTTGCCGGGCCTCAAACAGAAAGCCCTTGCCCAGCTCCAGCAAAAAGTGTTCGATCTGGTTGATGATGGCGGCCTCAAGGTCAGACTCAGAAAACCGGGCTTGCTCCGACAGCCCCAAGAACTCCAACACCAGCGGCTCTTTGAGCAGGTCCTTTGGCTGACTGACGATTTGCCCTTGTTGAGACAGTTGCCGAATGCCGTCCTGGTCGCGGCTCAGGGCCAGGCGCTCGTACAGGCCGCTTTGGAACTGGCGGCGCAGTTCGCGCAGCGTCCAGTTTTGGTTAGTAGATTCGATTTCGTAAAAGCTGCGTTCATCCGCCTTTTTGATTCCCAGCAGGAAAACGTAGTGGGACCAGCTAAGGGAGAACGGGCGGTTTTCCGTGGTGGCCAATTGGTCAGACAGTGTCTGACCAATTGGCTGTCGCGTCTGGATCTCGAATAAGCCAGACGCTGTCTGACCCATTCTTTGGGCGTGAAGTGCATAAAACTGCCGCATAAGTTTGAGGTTGGTGGCGGAAAAGCCGCTGCCAAATTCGGCAGTCAGCCGTTCAGCCAAGCGCTTGAGCATTTGCGTACCGTATTCCGCCCGGCCCTGACCTTGTTGTTCAAATTCAACGATGTGCCGACCAATCTCAAAGTTGGTGTGCACTTGCACCAGATCAACGCCACGGGCCACCGTGTTTCGGGCCGATTCGACCAGAGTGCAAATGCGGGCTAAAAGCGCAGACTCGGTCTTGTCGATGGCCGGAATGTTCGGCGTTTTCTTCATAGCGGGTCCTCGCACACTGGTGGTTGATGGCTTGTTTTTTTACTGTATTTTTACACAGCATCACAACGCACGAAAGCAACGGGCTGATGTCCATCACTTACCATCGTCCCCTCCCCGATAGAGCCCCAAAAGCCCACCCAATGTTTCGCCATCTCATGCCCGCTGCAAAACCTTGATCACCGATCCCTACTTCTACGCCGTAACCATCCCCGCCGTACTCCTGCTGGGCATCAGCAAAAGCGGCTTCGGTGCTGGCTTCGGATCCCTGGCCGTGCCCATGATGGCGCTGGCTGTGACCGTGCCGCAGGCAGCGGCCATTCTGATGCCGGTGCTGCTGTTGATGGACGTGCTGGGCATCGCCGCCTTTCGCAAAGACTTTGACCGCGCGTTGTTGCGCTTCATCCTTCCGTTTGGGGTGCTGGGCATCATCGTGGGGGCGCTGCTGTTCAAGCTGCTGAACGCACACACGGTGGCTGCCATCGTGGGTGTGTTCACCTTGCTGTTTCTGGCGCAGCGCGTGGCGTTTCCGCCCAAGCCCGACAGCCCTTTGCCGCCCAAGTGGCTGGGCGCGGTGCTGACCACGCTGTCGGGCTTCACCAGCTTTGTGGCGCATGCGGGCGGGCCGCCTATCAATGCGTATGTGATTCCGTTGAAGCTGTCGCCGGTCAAGTTCACCGCCACGATGGCGTTTTTCTTCTTTGTGGTGAATCTGTGCAAGTGGATTCCCTATGCCTGGCTGGGCCTGCTGGACACGCGCAACATGACCACATCGCTGGTGCTGCTGCCCCTGGCGCCGATTGGCGTGTGGATTGGCGTGCATTGGGCGCGGCGCATCAGCCAGGTGGTGTTTTACCGCTTCTTGTATGCGGGTATGTTTTTGACCGGGGTGAAGCTGGTGTGGGATGGGTTGGTGGCTTAACCCACCGTCTCCCAAAACCACGCTTGCGCCTGCGCATGTTTGCGCTCCAGATCGTCCAGGTCGCTGACAAACATCAACTCCCGGATGCGCGCCACCACATCGGCGGGCAGGTCGCGGTCCAGGTAGCGCAGGCCAAAGTTGCGCAGGTGCGGGCAGTGGCGTATGCGCAGGGCTTCGACCAAGGGGCGCAGGGTCATGGCGTGGTAGAAGCTCAGCGCCTCCACCGCGCGGCCGCGCAGGCGCTCTTTGGTGGGGATGTGCTGAAACATGTCAAACGCCGCGCGCAGCGCGGGCAGGCGGGCCATGGCCTGGGCCAGGTCGGCCTGCGCATCCAGGTGCTTGGTGCTTAGCAGGTTGTATCGGTCCAGCCAGGTGGTGCCTTTGCCGTGCAGCTCTACCTCGCGGAACAGCAGTGGGTCGCCACGGCGCATCAGCACCAGGTCCACCACCAAGAAGGGCGAGGCATCGCGCAGCCGGTAGAAGCGCTGCTGGTAGCCCACGGTGCCGGTGATGTCGTGGCGCAGGTCTATAGGGCTGAGCGCGGCCAGGGCGGCTTCTACAGCATCAAATACTGCGGCAACCGCATCGTCTTCCACCACGACCACTGCGTCCACATCCGACAGCTCATCCATGTAGGTGAAGGCGGCGCTGCCGCCCTCCCACGCGGCGCAAACGGCAGGGTTTTGCTCCAGCGCCTGGCGCAGCGTGGCAATCAATTGGGTGCGGTTTATCGTGCTCATGCACGTACTTTAGCGAAGCGCCTGTGCCACCAGTTGCGGATGGTCGCGCACCAAGCCGTCCACGCTGAGGTGCATGTCCGCACTGGCGGCAAAGTGGGCCATCAGCGCGTCCACCACCACGCGCACGCGCGGCGCCAGGTAGCGACGGTGCGGGTAGTGCACTACGACCTCGCGCACACCGGTATCGTGCAGCCCGGGCAGCACCAGCTTCAAGGCGCCGCTGCGCAGGTGCGGCAGGGCATGGGTCAGGCCACCCTGCACGATGCCGGCACCGGCCAGGGCCAGGTCGATCAGGGCCTCGGGGTCGTTCACGGTGAGCTGGGCCTGTGGTGTGTGTTCCACGCGGCTGCCGTCGGGCTGTTTGAACATCCACGGCGTGGGTGGCCCGCTGGCCAGACGCACGCCGGCACAGCGGTGTTGGGCCAATGATTCCACCGTGCCGGGCACACCAGCCGTGCGCAGGTAGTCGGGGCTGGCCAGCAGCACCAGCGGCAGCGCGCACACGCGCCGCGCGATGAGGCTGGAGTCTTCAATCAGCCCCCCGCGAATACCGATGTCATAGCCCTGGGCCACCAGGTCCACCGGGCGGTTGTCCAGGTCCACATCGATGGCCAGGCCGGGGTAGGCGGTGCTGATGACGGGCAGTGCCGGCAAGACCCAGCGCCGGCCAAACGCCATGCCCACCGAGATGCGCACCTTTCCTGTCGGCGTGCTGGCCGATTGCGAGACACCGGCCACGGCCTCGTCCAGCAGGCGCAGGGCCTGGCGGGCGTCTTCCAGAAAGCCCTCGCCCTCTTGCGTGAGCGACAGGCGCCGGGTGCTGCGGTTCAACAGCCGCACACCCAACTGCTGCTCCAGCTTGGCCAGGCTTTTGCTGACGGCGGCGGCTGTCAGGTCCAGGCGGTCCGCCGCGGCGGTGATGCTGCCACTGGCGGCAATTTCCACAAACGCGAGCAGGCCTTGCAGGTTTTTCATGCGGCCAATTATCAACTTCCACTCAGCAATCAAACAACCATTGATGACTTTTTCTTTGTTCGCTGCAAATCTACAGTTCACCCATCGCAACACAAACCTTCAAAGGAACACACCATGAAAATCGGCATCATCGGCTCTGGCGACGTGGCTCAGGCACTGGGCGCAGGCTTTACAGCCAAGGGCCATCAGGTCCTGCTGGGTACCTCAAGCCCCGCCAAACTTGCAGACTGGAAGGCCGCCAACGGCGCGGCACAAGTGGGCAGCTTTGCCGACGCAGCAGCGTTTGGTGAACTGGTGGTGCTGGCCGTCAAGGGCCACGCCGCCGTGGCAGCGGTCAAGGCGGCGGGCGCTCAGGCCCTGGCAGGCAAGGTGGTGATTGACGCCTGCAACCCGATTGCCGACGCACCACCGGTCAACGGCGTGCTGCAGTTCTTCACCGGCCCCAACGAGTCTCTTCTGGAGACGCTGCAGGCCGAGTTTGCCGCCGTGCGCTTCGTCAAAGCGTTCAACTCGGTGGGCAGCGGCTTCATGATCGACCCGCAATTTGAAGGCGGCGCGCCGACCATGTTCATTGCCGGCAACGACGCCGCCGCCAAGGCGACGGTCAGCAAGTTGCTGAGCAGCGTGGGCTGGGACAGCGCCGACATGGGCGCCGCCACCGCCGCCCGCGCGATTGAGCCGCTGTGCATGCTGTGGTGCATTTCCGGCCTGCTGCGCAACGAGTGGGCGCATGCGTTCAAGCTGGTGAAGCCGGTGGCAGCGCGCTAGCCCAGGTGCTTGCCAAAGAAGCGCAGCGTGCGGTCCCAGGCTTGCTGGGCCCACACCGCGTCGTATTGCGTGGCGGCAATGCGGCCGGGGCCTACGGCGGTCTCATTCGCAAAGCCGTGGTGGGCCTGGTAGCGGTGGAACTCAAAGCCCACACCCGCGGCACTTAGCTTTTCTTCCAAGCCAGCCACGATTTCTATCTTGAAAAACTCGTCCTGCGTGGCCCAGTGGCCTAACAGGGGTATCTTGATCTTGCTGGCGTCGATGTAGTCCAACGGTGGGCAGCCGTACCAGACGGTGGCTGCGTCCAACTCGGGCGACTGGGTGGCGCCCAGCAGGGTAAGCGCACCACCCATGCAAAAGCCGGTCAGGCCCACCTTGGGCGCGCGGCCCTTGAGAAACTGCACCGCTCCGCGGATGTCCTGGCCAGCGGCGTCGCCAAAGTCCAGGCCGGTCATGAGGTGGTGGGCTTCTTCCTGTTCTACCGTTGCTTTACCGCGGTACAGGTCGGGCACCAGGGCCTGGAAGCCGGCAGCAGCCAGGCGGTCTGCCACGCCCTTGATCTGGTCGTTCAGGCCCCACCACTCCTGGATGACAACGATGGCAGGTGCGTTGCGGGTGGCCGGCTCGGCCAGGTAGCCCTGCACGGCTTTGCCGTCCGGGCGTGTGAAATTCACCATGGTTCCCATTGCGTTGCTCCTTGTTGGTTGGTTTAGCGCAGCATTATTGTGGGCAGATGGCCTGGCGTACCATCGCAAGGGCATTCCTTAGTACCTGCAGAGAACCGTTTGAACCGTCCGTTGCCCACTCCCCCCGCACCAGCCTTGCCCCCACACGCGGTGTCACGCCTGCGCACCGCCCGCCTGGCTCGCGCCTCCAAGCCTTTCCGCGCCCGCGGCGGGTCGGACGTGCCGCGCTGCGCGGGCTGCCGCTTGGTAGTAAGCCATTGCCTGTGTGCCGTGCGCCCGGTGGTGGGCACCCGCGCCGGTGTGTGCCTGATCATGGCCGACATCGAAGCACTCAAGCCCAGCAACACGGGCTGGCTGATTGCCGATGTGGTGGCCGACACCTTTGCCTTTGGCTGGGCACGCACAGCGGTAGACCCTGCCCTGCTTACGCTGCTGGCCGATCCGCAGTGGCAGCCGTATGTGGTGTTCCCCGGGGAGTTTGTGGCGGCTGAGCGCGTGGTAACGGATGTTGAGCCGGTGCCCGGCAAGCGACCACTGTTCATACTGCTGGATGCCACCTGGCCCGAGGCGCGCAAGATGTTCCGCAAAAGCCCGTACCTGGACAAGCTGCCGGTGTTGAGCCTGGCCTCGGACCAGATCTCCCGCTACAAGCTGCGCCGCTCGCGGCGTGACGACCACTTTTGCACCAGCGAGGTGGCGGCCCTGTGCCTGGACCTGGCGGGCGAGCCCCATGCGGCACAAACGCTGGAAGCCTATCTGGATGTATTCACCCACCACTACCTGCGGGCCAAGAGCCAGTTGCCGGTGCAGTGGGAGGGGAAGGCGCATCTGCAGTTACGGGGCTTGGCCCATAGCAGTTGAATTACTCCTATTTTGATAGCGATACCTTCATATTCCACGGGGGCTATAGGCCATTTTTTTCATATGACATTTGCCCCACAGGGCAAGCGTTTCAGCGCTACCTGCGTGACCCGGCGCCCCCTGGCACGGCTTACACTGGAATGACCGCCCCCAAAGAAAGCTAGGCATGACCATCTACCTCCAACGCAAACCCGGCGCCCCATTGGCCAGCACGGTCAACATCCGCAACCACCAGTTCATCAGCGACGCCCCCATCGCCGACGGCGGCGGTGACGAAGGCCCCAGCCCGCACGAGCTGTACGACGCGGCCCTGGGCGCCTGTAAGGCGGTGAGCCTGATGTGGTTTGCCAAGAAGAAGGGCATTGCGGTGGACGACATCCATACCGAGGTGACCAGCGACGACAGCCAGGAGCGCGCGGGGGTCTACAAGATACACACCAAGGTGGTCATCAGCGGCACGTTTAGCGATGCCGAATTTGCCCAACTGACCGCCGTGGCCGAGAAATGCCCCGTGCACAAGCTGATGACCGCGGTGACCACCGAGGTCACCACCACCGTGGAGCGTGCTGCGCCATGACAACACCGCAGTTACTCACCGCACATGAAAAGGACCTGGGCGGCGGTTTTGTGGTGCGCCGTCTGCTGCCTGCGGGCCAGCGCCAGGCGGTGGGACCGTTCATCTTCTTCGACCACTTTGGCCCGGTCACCATCACCCCGGCCGACAACCACGACGTGCGCCCCCACCCCCACATCGGCCTGGCCACGCTGACCTATCTGTTTGACGGTGTGATCCTGCACCGCGACAACGTTGGTTACACGCAGCGCATAGAGCCCGGCGCCATCAACTGGATGACAGCGGGCAGCGGCATCGTGCACTCCGAGCGCAAGCCCGAGGCCGAGCGCAACGTCACATATGTCAACCACGGCCTGCAGCTGTGGCTGGCGCTGCCGGAGTCTGAACAAGAGATCAAGGCCAGCTTCACCCACACGCCCGCCGATGCGATACCCGAGGTGCGTGACGGCGCGGCGCAGGTACGGGTGCTGGTGGGCCAGGCGCTAGGCGCCGAGTCGCCCGTGGCCACCCTGTCACCCACGCTGTACCTGGATGTGCAGTTGCCCGCGGGCTGCAGCTGGACGCTGCCCATGTTGGCCGAAGAGCAGGCCGTGTATGGGGTGCAGGGTGGTCTGCAAATCGACGCAGAAGCCTTGGCGCCGCACACGATGGCGGTGCTGTCAGAAACAGCCCTGCTGACTGCCGGCCCAGAGGGTGCGCGCCTGGTGGTGGTGGGCGGCCAGCCCCTGGGGCGGCGGTTTATTTACTGGAATTTTGTGTCCACCAACAAGGAGCGTATCGAGCAGGCCGGGCGCGACTGGACGGCGGGCGACGCCAGCGCGGGCATGGGCCAGGTGCCGGGCGAGACGGAGCGGATTCCCTTGCCCGAGCGCACACGCCCTGCGTGATGCAAAAAGTTAGCGATCAAGAGGATGAACGTGCAATCTGCGGATAAAAATTTGTTTGACGAGGCGTACTACGAGCGCTACTACTTCAACAAGAAGACCAGCGTGGCCGACCCCGAGCATGTGCAGCGCCTGGGCGCCTTTGTGTGCAGCTACCTGCAATTCATCCGTGTGCCGGTGCGCCGCGTGCTGGATGTGGGCTGTGGCATAGGCCTGTGGCGTGATGTGATCAAACGCCACTACCCACATGCCGAGTTTCACGGCGTGGAGTTCAGCGAGTATTTGTGTGGCCGCTTCGGCTGGGAGCGCGGCTCGGTGGTGGACTACACCGCCAACAAACCGTTCGACCTGGTCATCTGCCAGGGCGTGCTGCCCTACCTGAGTGCGGCCGATGCCAAGCGGGCCATGCACAACCTGGGCCGCTTAAGCTGCGGCGCGCTGTATGTGGAAGCCGTGGCGCGTGAAGACTTTGAACAGGACATCGTGGACGACACGCTGACCGACCCGCGCCTGTTCAAACACCGCGCCCAACTGTACCGCCAAGGTCTGGCCGATGGGTTTATCGAATTGGGCGGCGGCGTCTGGCTGAGCCGCAAGGCAGACCTGCCGGTGTTTGCGCTGGAGCGGGCCAGCGAGCGTTAAGACCGCGTCAAACCACCTTGCGAAAGGTCACATTGAGCCGCCTGCGCCCCACCAGCGCGTGGGTACCATCCGCCACCGGCAACACGCCATGAAAGCACAGCCGCGACGGCCCACCCCACACCACCACATCACCATGCACCAGCCGGTAGCGCTGTGTACGGTCGCTGCGCGCAAAACCACCAAACAGAAACACGGCCGGCAAGCCCAGCGACAGCGAGACGATGGGTGCACTCCAGTCGGTCTCGTATTTGTCCTGGTGCAAGCCAAGCTTGGCGCCGGGAGCGTAGTGGTTGATCAGGCAGGCGTCCGGCACAAATTGGGGGTAACCGGCCTCAGTAGCAGCGCGAAGCGCCAAATCCATCAGGCAATCCGGCATGGCGGGCCAGGGCTTGAATCCACAGCGCGTGGTCGCCACGGACATGGTGCCACCGCCCGGCGTCTGCCAGTGCCGCGGCGGCGATTGGGCCATGACGGATTCCACGGCCTGCAGCAGTTCCACGTCCCCATCCCGCGCAAAGCCGCGCATCAGCACCGCGCCGGGCGCGAGGGGCTCGCGCAGGGCCTCGGTGTCGGGCGGCGGGTCTTCGAAGAGGTCCAGAGGGATCATGAACTGCTCTTTTTTTGATAGCGTATTGCGTAGATTTTTCGCGGGCTAGATGGCCATTTCGCAATGAAGCCTACTGCAGACCTTACTTCTTTCGCGTCACTTTTGGCGTGTGTTCCGCTTGGGGTGCGAGGTAGTTTTGGCCAGACACCACGGATTTGCCTGTGCGACTCTCCAGTTGCTTGCGCGCCTGCTTGGCAATGCCGCCGCCCGCCTTGGCAGCCGTGGTGTTGTCTGCCATGCCGGTAGCGTCGGTGGTCTCGGCTATCTGGCGGGTCGACAACTCGGCCAGCGCGGTGAAGATGAGTTCGGCCTCGGTCATGTGGTCGCGCAGGTTGTGGCTGCCCAGGCTTTTGATCGCCTTGTGGTCTTTGACACTGACGCCGCTCCATTCCTGGTGGATGATGTTGGTGAGGATGGCGAACTGCTGGCCGGCCTTGATATCGTGCTCGCGCCAGTAGTCGGTGAGTTTGTTGCGGGTTTCTTGCCCAGTCATGCGCTGCTGGATCCACTTGTCGCTGCGGCCATGCTGCTGCCAGGTCTGGCGGGCGCGTTCGAGTGATAGGGCGGGGTCGGCCATTTCTTGCATGCGCTCGTAGCCCACTTTGGCAAGCCAGAGTTTGATGGGCTCGGCTTTGGGGCTGGGGACGGATTGGACCAGTCGCAACAGGGTTTCGGCGGTGGCTACATCGGTGAGGTAGTTTTTACCGTCGGCAGCGGGCAATTTCAGTCGGTGACAGTTTGTCACCGACTCACTGCCCTCCTTGCCTAGCCGCTCCTTCAACTTGTTCCAGTATTTGCGGGCCGTCTGGTAGTCCGGCTGCTGCGTCAGCACCTGCACCACGTCCACCACCGAGAACCACCACGTCTCGGTGTCTTCATCAAACACCCGGCGGATGGACTGGCCATCAAAGTCGGTCGGCAAAATCTTCATGGTGCGGTCCCTATGATTTCTATATACTGTATTTTTACACAGTATTTTCAGGCCCGCAACCATGCCCATCACCCCGGACACTCTGCGCCGCTACGCCGTTGCGCGCACCCTGTTTGCGCCCACCACGTTGGCCAAAGCCATCTCCAAACTGGGTTTTGTGCAGGCCGATCCGATACGTGCGCCGGCACGGGCGCAAGACCTGACGCTGCGCCACCGCGTCAAAGGTTACCGGGCGGGGGACCTGGAGCGGCGCTATGCCAAGCTGGACATTGAGGAAGACTTCTTCGTCAACTACGGCTTTTTGCCACGCGCCACCCACACGCTGATGCACCCGCGCACGCCACGCACCGCGCTCACTACTGCGCGGCGCAAACAGATGGATGCCGTGCTGGACTTTGTGCAAACCCACGGCGTGGTGCACCCTCGCGCGGTGGACGCGCACTTTGCGCATGGCAAGACGCAGAACTGGTTTGGTGGCTCCAGCAATGCCAGTACCGAACTGCTGAACGATATGCACTACCGTGGCCTGCTGCGCATTGCCTCCCGCGCCAGCGGCGTACGCACCTATGCGGTCCGCGATGCTGCGCACGATGCTCCCGACCCGGCACAGGCCACGGACGCACTGGTCGATGTCATAGCGCACAAATACGCGCCCTTGCCCGAGCGGTCCCTCAGCGAACTGGTCAGCCACCTGCGCGGCGGCGCACCGCAATGGGCGCACCTGCGGCGTGATGCGCTGGCGCGTGCCAAAGAACGGTTGGCCAGCGCCGCGGTGGATGGTTTGACCTACTACTGGCCCGCAGGTGAAAACCCCGCATCGCACCGCCATGCGCCCGAGGAGGCCGTGCGCCTGCTGGCCCCATTCGACCCGCTGGTGTGGGACCGCCGCCGCTTTGAGCATCTGTGGGGATGGGCCTACCGTTTTGAGGCCTACACCCCGGCCCCCAAACGGGTGCGCGGCTACTACGCGCTGCCGCTGCTGTGGCAGGACCAGGTGATTGGCTGGGGCAATGTGGCCGTGGCGGATGGCGCGCTGCAGGTGGACTTGGGCTACGTGGCTGGCAAGCCCCCGCGTGGTGCGGCGTATCGACGTGCGTTGGAGGCGGAGTTGGAGCACTTGCGAGCCTTCCTGCATCTACCGGCGACAATCTGAGCATTCACAGACCAGCTAGCAGCCCACGCACCATGCCCCAAGACCTACCCCCACGCCCCGAGCCCACAATCACCCCGGAGATGTGCGAAGCCTGCACCGGTGTGCAGCAGCACTGGCGCCGCGCCAAGGGTCACCCCGAGCTGATGCAAGGCACCCACCGCATGGTGGCGCATAAACATGGCTCGGTCACCATCACCAAGTACCGCTGCGAGCGCTGCGGCACGGTGTGGGAATACGAAAACAACAAGGTCAACCGGCATGCCGGTTGGTCGGTGCTCAAAAGCAAATAGCTATCTATTTAGTAGCACATAGATCAACATTCACGGGGGCTAGCGGCCAATTTTCCATAAGCGCACTAGCCCCAGTCAGCATTTAGGCCGCGGCCAGCGCGTAGTCCGTATACCCCTTGGCGCCGGGTGTGAACAACGTGCCCATGTCAGGCGCGTTCAGCGCCAGGCCCTTTTGCAGGCGCTGCACCAGATCCGGGTTCGAGATGAAGGCACGGCCAATGCCAACCAAGTCCACTAGGCCATCATTGACCGCCTGCTGGCCCGAAGCCTGGTCAAAGCTGCCGCCAATGAAGAAGGTGCGGGGCCAGGCCTTGCGCAGTGCCTGCTTAAACGCGGCAGGTATTGCGGGTGCACCCATGGCGACGTGGTCGGCAATATGCACATAGACCAGACCTGCGTCGGCCAGCAATGGCAGCAGCTTCAAATACGTTTCTTCGACCTCAGGGTAGGCCACCATGCCGGAGTTGGTTCCGTAAGGCGACAGGCGGATGCCGAGTTTGTCACCACCAATGGCAGCGGCGGTTTCGCGCGCCACGTCCACTACAAATTGGATGCGTTTGTCGACACTGCCGCCCCAGGCGTCGGTGCGCTGGTTGGTGGTGGGGCTGAGGAATTGCTCCAGCAGGTAGCCGTTGGCAGCGTGTAGTTCCACGCCGTCAAAACCGGCGGCGATGGCGTTTTTGGCAGCCAACACAAATTCAGCCTTGGCCTGGGCGATGTCCGCCTCGGTCATTTCTTGCGGTACGGGGTAGTCTTGTGGTCCCGATGCATCGGTGTACATCTGGCCGACCAAGGCGATTGCACTGGGCGCGACGATCTTGGTGCCCGCATCCATGTTGGCGGCGTGGCTGACGCGGCCGGTGTGCATCAGCTGCGCAAAAATCTTGCCGCCCTTGGCGTGCACGGCGTTGGTGACCGGCTTCCAGGCCTGCACTTGCGCGTCGCTCCACAGGCCGGGGATGCGGGCGTAACCCTTTCCATTGGCAGAGGGTGCAATACCTTCGGACACGATCAGGCCGGCCGTGGCGCGCTGGCCGTAGTACTCGGCCATCAGCGGTGTTGGCGTGCCGGTGGCGTCGGCGCGGCTGCGGGTCATGGGGTTCATGACAAAACGGTTGGCCAAGGTGGTGGTGCCCATGCGGTAGGGTTCGAAAAGATTGGTAGCAGTGGTCAAGAGAAGCTCCAGGTTACGGGGTTGGAAACGAACACGTTGCGCTGCGGCGCGGGATTGCAAGTGCAGCGCGGCGCGGTCATCGATTGAAAAAAACTCTCGGCGTCATAGCCAGGGCGGTGTTGTTCACAGCCGACCCTGCTGGCGCAACAGCTGCGCCCGCTCGCGGATGCCGGTCTGGCCCTGGCGCAGCGACTCGGCACTGGTGTGGACCGAGTACGGCCCCATGAACAAATCATGCGGATGCAACACGCCGGAGCCCAGCACAAAGGTGGTGTCGGTCTGCGCCTCAAACGTAATGGCGCCGCCCGATTCGTCAAATACCACCAGGTCACCGGTGGTCAGGGTAATGGGAGCGCTCAATGCGCCCTCACCCACCGCCATCCAGGCCACGGTGTGCCCTGCGGGTGGCTCAAAACGCCAGCTCTCGCCGGATTTCAGGTGCACGGCCAAGTAGCTGATGTCGGACGGCGCTGGAATCGGACTGGTCTGCCCGCCATAACTACCCAGCAGCACGCGCGCAGGCCCGACGTGGGGCACACTTTCCGGCCCCAGGTAGATGCTGTGCGCGGCGGCCAGCTCCAGCTCCGGCGGCATGGCCACCCACAGCTGGAAGCCCAGCACACGCTCGGTGTTGATGGGCGTTCCGGTGTGCCACACACCGCCACCGGCCATCATCCACTCCACACCACCGGTGGGCAGCGTGCCGTGGGCGCCGTGTTCGCCGGTCGTGTCTTCATACCCGGCCTGGCCGCTGATCAGATAGGTCAGCGTGGCAATGCCGGAGTGCGGGTGCATGCCGAATGCGGGCGGCTGGCCGCCGGCCGGCGCTTCGAAGCGGTCCAGAAAAATAAAGGGCTTCAACACCTGGCCCAGGTCCGACGGACTGACCAGCCGGGTGATGGGACCGTGCGTGCTGCCGCGCGTGCTCTGGACGATGCTGCGATGGAGGGGTGTGCGTGCATTCATGGTGCTGGTAGATTAAGGTCGCAACCATTGCTTGAATAGACGCCACAATCGGGATTCACCATCCCATTTATGCGAGTAATGCTATGTTGGACCTGAACCAGATGTCCCTTTTTGTGCAAGTGGTGCAGGCCGGCAGCTTTGCCGAAGCCGCACGCCGGCTCGCCATGCCGCCCACCACGCTGAGCCGCCAGGTGGCGCAGCTGGAAGACGCGCTGCAGGCCCGCCTGCTGCAGCGCACCACCCGCAAGCTGACGCTGACCGACGCCGGCCGCACGTTGTTTGACCAGTGCGCCGGGCAGATTGACGCGCTGCGGGACGCCGCCTGCCAGCTTGCCGGTGAGAGCCAGACGCCCAAGGGCAGCGTGCGTGTGGCGGCGCCGGCCGGGTTTCTGGAGTTCTTTGAGATGGAGTGGATCACCGAGTTTTTAGACCGTTACCCCGGCGTGCAGGTGGAGTTTGTACTGGCCGACGCCATGGCCGATTTCATTGGCGAAGGCATTGACGTGGCCTTTCGCGGCAGCGGCGAACTGCCAGACTCCAGCCTGGTGGCGCGCAAGGTGGCCAGCGGTTACCTGGCCCTGGCGGCCAGCCCTGTCTACCTGGCAGCGCGTGGCACACCGCAGAGCGTGGAAGACCTGGCGGCGCACGACTGCATACGCGCCGTGGGCGCGACCGCAGGGCCCACCACGTGGCGGCTGAACGGACCCGATGGCCCAACACACGTCACCGTGAACGGCCGTTTCAGTGCCAACTCGGGCCCGGCGCTGAAGAAGGCGGCCATCGGCGGACTGGGCATCTGCCTGCTGCCGATTGGCTCGCTGCAACCCAGCTTCCACGCCGGCGAACTGGTGGAAGTGCTACCGGGCGTGGCCAGCAGCGTGGGCAATATGTACGTGGTCTACCCCAGCCGCCGTTACGTGCCGCCCGCGGTGACCGCGTTTGTGGAAATGATGGTGCAGCGGCTGGCGCCGTTGATACAGCCGCCGTTTGCGGGCACACCACTGACTGCACGAGTGCTGTAAACAAAAAAACCACCATCGCCCCAATAGAAAATCGGTCAGACAGACACCATAACAATGCCTTACGCGACAGTGGGCCAACACCATCAGCATGCATTGCCAAATGAATACCAAGCAAACGCAACAGGAATTGTCACGATGGATATGACGGATGACGTTGAAGAAATTGTCACTTCACTGAAGCGCCAAGAAGTTTGGATTGCAGTTATTGCATTTCTCTCTCAGTTTGCGATAAAGGGGGCGAATAGATTCGTATTTGCTCAATTTTTTCCCGAGAATGAACTCACGGCGTGGTTACTTTTGATGTTTGGTGCGCCAATTGCTATCTGTTCAATAGGGGCTGGGTACTTTCAGAAGAAACTGTCTGCGCAACTCGGGCGGTCGTTTAAAGATGATCTGTGGGGTGAAGTGCGAGCTTTGAAAGACCTTAACGATCCGATAGCGTGGACGTTCCATCGAACCAGAAATCGCTGGGGTCGAGCCGTCCAGTTCTTCTTCTTTTCGTCATTGGGTGGATTTATTTCCACCCTGGTTTTTTGACGCCACAGCGTGAACTCTTTAGTTGTAAAGCAGGTCGTCCCTTGGGTTACAAAGATAGAACGTCAAAGCTACATATGAAAATGAAAGAGGGTGCAGAGAGGCTGCTTAGTAGGAGTAATCGACTTGAGATACTGGTCATAGGTCTGGGGATCGCCCTACCTGCTTTGGTCATCATCCATGACAGTGACCCAATGCAAACGTCAACAATCTAAAGTCGGGTCTACCTTGGTTCTACAAGGAAGGTCGTGACACAAGCTGGCCGCCACCACGTGCCGCGCGCGGTAACGGCGTTTGTGGAAATGATGGTGCAGCGGCTGGCACCGCTGATACAGCCGCCCTTTGCCGGTGGCACACCGTTGGCATGAGATTGCTATTAACTCGATAGCGCATTAGATAGATTTCACGAGGGCTAGAGGCCAGTTTTCCATAAGGCAGCACCTGGAGCAGCGCTTAATCCGTTGCCACCACCAACGATTGCCATCCCACGCGGCAGCTACCCACCTTGATACACAAGTCCCCCGCGCCCTTGACCACCAGGCTCACGGTTTTTTCGCTGACATTGCCCCGTGTCCACGGCATAAAAATGCTGATGCCGTGGTGCAGACCCTGACCCCAGCCGTCCAGGTGGCCCATGTCCTGCACCGATTCGGCGGGTGACACCACGGTGTAGTTGTCGCCCTCCACATTCAGGCGCAGGCTCTCGGAGATTGGCAGTTCCTTGGCCGAGCTCAGGCCGTAACTCCCCAGGTAGCCGCTGTTGCGCACACGGATTTCCACACGCAGATGGGCGTCACCCAGCTTCTCGGTGCTGACATGCTCCACGTGGATGCGCGGCACCAGGGCGGCCACCCGCAGGAAGGCCGCACTTTGCGCCGCGCAGGTTTCGGCCAGTTTGGCCAGCGGCGGATTGCTGACGCCCACACGCCCGTCGTAACCACCCACCTCGACGGGGCCGAGTTGGGGGTGGTCAACAGCACGCCAGGGCTTGAAAATGCGGCCCTGGTTGATGTCGCGGTCCATCTTCCACAGCGCCACAAAATCCTTGCGCTGCAGGTGGGTGTAATGGTCCACAAAAGGCTTCTTGCGCTCGATGCCCAACTGCGTGAACAGATCCCACAGCTCCACCACATACGCCAGGCAGCCGCGCTGGTGGTAGGCCCAGTCCACCAGATCGCCGTGCAGAGGCTTGTCGGGCTCGTACAAAAATTCATGGAAGCCGCTGACCGTGGGGTAACCGGTGTGTTCGGTCATCCAGGCTTCTGCCTGTTTGTAGATGGCCAGGTCGGTCTGGTCCATCTTGTTGTCGGGTTTGTCACCCATGGGGCGTATCACCACGCCGCCAAAGGTGTGCAGGTTCAGCCAGGCAAAGATGTGGGGGTTTCGAATAGCAAAGTCCATCACCGCACGGGTCTCGGGCGCGCTGCCGGGGTAGTGGCCGGCGCCGGCCTGCTCGGGCTCCGGCTTCCAGTGGTGGGAAAAATTGCGGTTGAAGTCGTACTGGTTGTCGCCCAGGAAATAGGGGTCTGGAATGTGCTGTCCGTCGAAATTGGCGATCAGCCCTTCCGGGTATAGCTTGTAGAAAGGCCCCACATCTTCGGGCAGGCGTGGCACCATGACCGGCGGGTTCAAAGGCTGGCCGTCGTCACCGCGCAGCTCCACCACTTCACCATGCGGGTCTTGCTGGCGCATGGTGATCATGGTTCCATCGCCATCCACATCGCTCGCCACCCAGTGCGGGTGGGCCTGGTTGGCCCGCTCATTGACCGGGCTGGAGCGCACATAACGCCCGGTCTTCAAAATGGCCTCGGCACCGTCGGGCGAGATACGCGGCACCACATAAAACAGGGTGTTGCGAATGGCGTCCGCCATGTGCGCTGGCAGCGGCTTGCCGCCCGCCTCGTTTTTGCCGCCGTAGATGGCGATCACGTCTTCGGCCATGGCCAGTGCGACGCTGGAGCCGCAGACCTCGACGGCATGCATATTGCCGTCAATCCACACCGCGGGGCGCACCTGCTCCGGGTTGCGGCCAATGGTCAGCAGCGGGATGTCGCGCCCCTCGGCGCTTTTGCCCAGGCTGGACACCGACACATATTCGGGGTAGGACGTGGCCCAGGCCGATAGCTGGGCGGTGAGTTCGGCGTAGTCTAGGTAGTGGGTGCGAAACATACGGGGCGATGCCGTTCGGCAGGGTGGGTTGGAGATTCCTGAATGTATAGCAATAGACCCTTATTCCACGGGGTCTAGGGGCCGATTTGATTGCATACCTTATTCCAGACGCTCCATACGGAGGGTCTTGGCAAAGCCCATGACGGTCGGCAACTGTTCCAGCGCGGCCAATGCCACCTGTAGCAGGCGCTGCTGTGTGGGCTCAGTCTGCACCACCACGGCGCTCAGCTCGGGGTCGTGCGGATGCTCCAGCACATCCAGCTGCTGCACCCGCACACCGGCGTAGGCCAGGTGGGCCAGCACCTGCGGCAAGGTGCGTGACAACTTGGCCACATCCAGCCGCAGGTAGTAGGCGGTCTCCACGTCTTCAATCGCCGCCACCGGCAGCGCAACAATGGCGTTGTGCTGGAAGGCCAGACTGGGCACGCGGTGGCGGTGCACCACGCTGCTGGACCGGGCCAGGTCCACCAGGTCGGCAATCACGGCGGACGCGGTCTGCTCCGACCCTGCACCGGCACCGTAGTACATGGTCACACCGGCGGCGTCGCTCTTGACCATTACCGCGTTCATCGACCCGTTCACCTGGGCCAGCAGATGGTTGGATGCCACCAGCGTGGGGTGCACGCGCAGCTCCAGCCCCTGGGGGTTGCGCTTGGCTATGCCCAGCAGCTTGACACAGTAGCCCAAGCGCTCGGCAAAGGCCACGTCGACCGCGTCCAGTTGGGTAATGCCCTCCACATGCACCTTGTCGAACTGGATGGGCACCCCAAAGGCGTTGGATGCCAGCAGCGTCAGCTTGTGTGCGGCGTCCACGCCCTCCACGTCAAACGCGGGGTCGGCTTCGGCATACCCCTTGGCCTGTGCATCGGCCAACGCGTCGGCAAAGCTCGCGCCCTTGTCCTTCATTTCGGACAGGATGTAGTTGGTTGTGCCGTTGATGATGCCGGCAATCCATTCGATGCGGTTGGCGGTCAGGCCCTCGCGCAGGGCCTTGATGATGGGGATGCTGACGGCGACTGCGCCTTCGTACGCCACCACGACGCCCTGCGCCTGGGCCGCGGCAAAGATCTCGCTGCCATGTACAGCCAGCAGTGCCTTGTTGGCGGTGACCACGTGTTTGCCGTTGGTTATCGCCTGCAGCACCAGCTCGCGGGCAAGGGTGGTGCCACCAATCACTTCGACCACCACATCGATGTCCGGGTGATTGACGACGCTGAAGGGGTCATCCACCAGCTCCACCTCTTCATCGTCCACCAGGCGGGCAGCGCGTGCAAGGTTGCGCACGGCCACCATCACCATCTCAATCGGTCGGCCAGTCCGCCCCGCAATCAGCTCCGCGTTGCGCCGCAGCACCGTGTAGGTACCCATGCCCACCGTGCCCAGGCCCAACATGCCAATACGCAGGGGCGCAATGGCGTGCATAGGCGCAATGGCGCGCAAGGACGCAACAGCATGCAATGGGCTTTTGACAGCAAAGCTGGCTTGGTGATCTTGGTACATAAAACTCTCTCCGACGAACAGTTGCTAACCCAGCTGCCTGTGCTGGGAATGTTCTATCGGGGGGGAGAGACACCAGTAGGCAGCCGGAACGGCCACCTGAACGACGCTCAGGCGGCCGTGTTCATAATGGTGGTAATCATGTTGTGGGCCATCACGGGCGCACCGCCACAGACCGTTTGCACGGTGCGGATGGGGTGGAGCTTGGAGGGGCACAACATGGGTTTAAGCATACCACGGGCCCAAACCCGGCCATCGATCACGGGTCGGCACGCACATCCTCTACCTGCCAGCGCAGGCGTGACGTGCGCAGCGCATGTGAGCTGCGGTAGGCCGCCGGACTGGTCTTTTCGTAACGCAGAAACACACGGCGAAACGCGGCAGTATCGGTGTAACCACAGGCACGTGCGATGGTGGCAACACTGTCCAGCGTCACCTCCAGCATGATGCGTGCGCGCTTGCAGCGTTGGTTGTGCAAGTAGTCCAGTGGTGTGCAACCCATGACCTGCTGAAAATGCCGCAACAGCGTGCGCGGGCTGACCGCCGCGGCCTGCGCCACTGCTGCCAGGCTGTAGCTGTCTTCCAGGTGTTCGTCCAGCCACAACAAGGCACGCGCCATCACACTGTCACGTGTGGGGCGAATATGGCTTTGCCGCGTGGCCTGCAGTGCCATGGCGTGGCGCTCTCCGGCGTGCAGCAGCAGGGATTCATAGGCCTGCATGAACTCGGCCCCCAGGGCGCGGCGCAGCAGGCTCACTACTACTTGCGGCAAGGCCGACATCGTGCCGCCGGTCACCACCGGCCCGTCTTCCACACAATCCGATTCCGAGTGCAGCACCAGCGCCGGGAAGTCCAGCGTAAAACTGGCCACGTAATACCAGGCCACCGCAACCGCACGCCCCTCCATGCCCGGCGCACCGGCAAACAGCCAGACTCCATTGCTGAGGCTGACCACCATGTCGCCGTTCTGCAGGTACTGCGCCAGGTAGCCGCGCAAGGCAGCCTGCCGCCGCACCGCGGTGCGCAGCGTGGGCACGCTGGGCGCAAACAGCGGGGCCACAAAACAGGCGCGGATGACCGACGTATCACTGGCGGCAGGCACAGGCCGCCGGCAGCAGTAGGGGCCGAGCAAGGGGTCGGCGCTCGACAAAGGTTTGGCCTGGGCATCCAGCAACTGCCACGACACCGGCTGCGCCTTGGGCCCACCCTGTAACTGTGCCAGGGTGTTGGCCAAGCGCAGCAGGTCCACCACGGCCAGCGTCAGGCCCAGCATCGAATCGGGGTAGACCAGCAGATCCACATGCAGGCGCCGTGGGGTGGAGGTCGGTTGAGTTGGCGGTATTGGCTTCATGAATGTCCATTTTAGGTATTGGCGCAAAGCCCTGCCTTGCCTACGATGCAGCCCTGCCGGGTACAACACGCCGGCAAAAAATGACAACCAAGAATTGGAGACACCATGGGTATGCGGTTGGGTTCGGTGGTTAAACGCGGCGCGCTGGTGCTGCTGGTCGTTGTGGTGGGCGCAGGGGCTGTGGCATATGTCAAGTTGCGCCAGGCCGGTCAGACACAGGTGGAAGGCGACATGAAGCTCGCCGGACTGAGTGCTCCGGTCAAGGTGCTGCGCGACAAGTTGGGCATTCCCTACATCTTTGCCAACAACACACCAGACCTCATCAAGGCCCAGGGTTTTGTGACCGCACAACACCGCCTGATGCAGATGGAACTGTTCCGCGCCACCTGGCGCGGAGAAATGGCGGCCACCCTGGGCCCGGACCTGCTGCCAAGCGACATCCGCATGCGGGTGCTGGGCATACGCCGCAATGGCGACAAACATGCCGAGAAGCTGAGCCCCGCCTCCCGCGCCTTCTTCCAGCACTATGTGGACGGCATCAACGCCTACATCTCCGCCCACCCCGGCGACCACCCCCTGGAACTCAAGGCCGTGGGCCTGAAACCCAGCGCGTGGCAGGTGGCCGACCTGGTGGCCCTGGTCCACTATGTGCATTACACCCATTCCACCAATTTCAAGGCCGAGGTGGTAGCGCAAAAGCTGATCGACACACTGGGCCTGGAGCGGGCACGGGCCATCTTCCCCCTGACCATCAACCCTGATTGGAACGATGGCAAGCCTGCGCCGCAGGCCAGTGCAACCGCTGCCCCGCAAACGGCGCAACTGAACATTGCCTGGAGTGACCTGAACATTGCGCCGGACGATCTGAACCACCAGGGCCTGGGCTCTAACAACTGGGCGGTGGGGCCCACACGCTCGGCCTCGGGCAAGGCCATCGTGTCGAATGACCCGCACCTGGACAACCGCATCCTGCCTGGCACCTGGCACCCCATCGGTTTGTTTGCACCCGGCATACAGGCCGTGGGCGCTGCCTTGCCCGGCATGCCCGGCATCCTGGTGGGGCGCACCCAACACGTGGCTTTTGGTGTGACCAACGCCTATGGCGATGTGCAGGACCTGTATGTGGAAACCCGCGACCCGGCCAATGCCGAGCACTACATGGACGGAGCGCGCAGTGTGCCGTTTGAGGTGGTCACCGAGACCATCCAGATCAAAGACAAGTCGGCACCCGGCGGCTACCGCACGCAGCCCTTGAAGATTCGTTTCACCAAGCGCGGGCCGGTCATCACCGACCACCCGGGCCTAGGCCCCAAGGGCGACAAGCTGCTGGTGCTGCGCTCTACCGACGCCGAGCGCCTGGGTAGTGAGATTGGCATCGAAGGCCTGCTGAACACACCCAACGCCGCCGCCTTTGACCAGCAGGTGCAAAAGATTGACCTGATGCTGTTCAACTTTGTGTTTGGTGATGACCAGGGTGCCATTGGCCACCGCGCGACCGGAGCCGTGCCGATACGATCCGGCGCCGATGGTGGCTTTGCGCGCCTGCCCGCCGCCGACGGCAGCGACGACTGGACGGGCTATATCCCCAAGGACCGCATGCCCGGCATGTTCAACCCGCCGCGCGCCTGGGTGGGCACGGCCAACCACGACACACGGCCGCAAGACTTTCCGTGGTACTACACCAACTATGTGTCGCCCAACTACCGTTACCGCCGCATGGGTGAGGTGCTGGGTGCGGCGCAGAAGATGAGCGTGCAGGATCATTGGGCCCTGATGCACGACGACCGCAACCTGCAGTCCGATGTGCTGCGACCACGCATGGTGGCGGCTCTGGCCAACGACCCCGCACAGAAAGACCTGGTGCAGTTGTTGTCGCAATGGGATGGTGTGGACCGCGCCGAACAGGCCGCACCCCTGGTCTACCAGGCGCTGTACCGCGAGATGGTGATCGGCACATTCACCGACGAGCTGGGTGAGTCCGTCGCCAAAGACATGTTGTCCACCTGGTACTTCTGGCAGCAGCGTTTTGATGCCCTGGTAGCCACGCCCGACGCCATCTGGTTTGACGATGTGGGAACACAGGGCAAACGCGAAAACCTGGACGATGTGATACGCGCGGCGGCACCGCGTGCGCGCGCGCTGATTGCGGCAGCACAGGGCGACAACCCGGCAAACTGGCGCTGGGGCAAGGCACACCCCGTGCGGTTTGTCAGCCCCCTGCGCAGAAACGGCTGGGGCCAGGAGCTGGTGGGCGGCATGAGCTTTGAGCGCTCCGGCAGCGGTGAGACGCTGCACCGTGGTGTCTACGACTTCCAGAAGCCGTTCGACGTCAACTTCTTCGGCTCCATGCAGATCGTGATGGACCTGGCCGACACCCAGAAGGTGGAGGCCGTCTTGGCCGGTGGTGTCAGTGAGCGGCACTTCCAGCCGCACCAGAATGACCAGACCAAACTGTGGGCCAAGGGTGAACGCCAGCCGTGGTGGTTTGACCCCGCACAAGTGGAAGCCCATGCCACGAAGCGCATGACGCTGTCGCCTTAACAGGGGGCCCGCTGCATGTGGCGGGCTGTGTAGCTTCGACTACCATGCCCTCCATGCAAAACAGCCCCCCAGATTCCACCCTGCCACACACCCGAACCAGCGACCGTTGTGTGCTGGTGCTCGGTGGCGCCAATATGGACATCTCGGGCAGCACCACACGGCCACTGGTACTGTCCGACTCCAACCCGGGCCGTATCCGCTGCGCACCCGGTGGTGTGGCCCGCAATGTTGCAGAAAACCTGGCGCGGCTGGGCAACACCACCCGCCTGCTGACGGCTGTGGGTGACGACCTGTATGGCCGCAGCCTGCTGGATGCCACCCGCCAGGCCGGTGTCGATGTGGTCGGCTGTTGGGTGCTGGCAGACGAGGCCACATCCACCTATGTGTCGCTGCACGGCCCTGATGGAGACATGGCGGTTGCCGTGAACGACATGGGCATTCTGGACTGCATCACCCCCGAGCGCTTGGCGCCCCACGCACCGCAGGTGCAGCAGGCCAACGCACTGGTGGTGGACTGCAATCTGGGCGCACCGGCGCTGGAGTGGCTCTTTACCCACCGCAGTGCCACACCGGTGTTTGTGGACGCGGTGTCAGCCTTTAAATGCGAACGCGTGCGGCCCTGGCTGGCCCACGTGCACCTGCTCAAGGTCAACCGACTGGAAGCACAGGCACTGTGCGGTTTTGGCATCCACACCGATGCCGACATGGAGCGCGCCGCGCACTGCCTGCACACGCTGGGCGTGGCGCAGGTTGTGCTGAGCCTGGGCGAGCGAGGCGTTTACTGGAGTGCACGCCATGCGGGCCAAGGCTGGCACACCGCCCTACCGACCACCGTAGTCAATGCCACCGGTGCGGGCGACGCGCTGATGGCGGGATTGGTCCACGCGTTTGTAGATGGGCAAGACCTGCGCACATCCCTACCCTTTGCACTGGGCTGTGCGGCGCTGACCTTGGCGTCTGAACACGCCAACCACCCCGGGCTGTCGGTAGCAGCCGTGACCCAGTGCATGCACAATGCCAACCCACTATGACGAACACAAACACGAACACCTATCTCGACATCCATCCCGAGGTTGCCCACGCCCTGGCACACAACCAGCCCGTGGTGGCCCTGGAGTCCACCATCATCTCGCACGGCATGCCCTACCCGCAGAACGTGGCGACTGCTTTGGAGGTGGAAGCCGAAGTGCGCAAACACGGTGCCGTGCCGGCCACCATCGCCATCATCGGCGGACGGCTCAAGGCGGGTTTGACGCCAGCCGAGATCGAAGTGCTGGGCACTACGGGCCGCAGCGTGACCAAGGTCAGCCGACGCGATATTCCCTTCATCGTGGCAGCGGGTGCCACCGGTGCGACCACCGTGGCGTCCACGATGGTGATTGCCGCCATGGCCGGCATACGCGTATTTGCCACCGGTGGCATAGGCGGAGTGCACCGCGGTGCCGAGACCAGCTTTGACGTATCGGCTGATTTGCAGGAGCTGGCACAGACGCCGGTGGCCGTGGTCTGCGCCGGTGCCAAGTCCATTCTGGACCTGCGCCTGACGCTGGAATATCTGGAGACCCATGGTGTGCCGGTGGTCGGTTACCAGACCCCATGGCTGCCCGCCTTCTTTACCCGCGACAGCGCCTTCAAGGTGGACTACCAGCTGGACACGCCGCAGGCCATCGCCAAGGTCATGTTTGCCAAGTGGGCCATGGGCCTGCGCGGTGGTTTGGTAGTGGCCAACCCGATCCCCGAGACCTTTGCCATGCCCCGCGCCGCCATTGATGCGGCGGTGGAGCAGGCGCTGCAGGAGGCACAGGCCCAAGGCATCGGTGGCAAGGAATCGACGCCCTTCCTGCTGGCCCGGGTCTGCGAATTGACCGGTGGCGACAGCCTGGCCGCCAACATCCAACTGGTGCTGAACAACGCCCGACTGGCGTCCGCAGTGGCCCAGGCCTACGGAGCAATCACCTAGGCGACCGACAACTGCGTTCTTTGCTCCTAAGCTTGCGGCCATCACCACTGGCCCACGCCAACTTTTTTGCTGGAGCATTGCAATGAACGAACTCTTCTCCCTCAAAGGCCGCACGGCCCTCATCACCGGTGGCTCACGCGGCATTGGCCGCATGATTGCCGAAGGCTTTTTGCGCCAGGGCGCCAAGGTCTACATCAGCGCACGCAAGGCCGCCGCCTGCGACCAGACCGCGGCCGAGCTGTCGGCACTGGGCACCTGTGTGTCACTACCGGCCGACGTATCCACCGTGGAGGGCGCCCGCGCACTGGTGGCCGCGTATGCCAAACACGAGGACCAGCTCGACATCCTGGTCAACAACGCCGGTGCCGCCTGGGGCGCGCCGTTTGCCGAGTTCCCCGAAAGCGGCTGGGACAAGGTGGTGGACCTGAACCTGAAGACACCCTTCTTTTTGACCCAGGCCTTGCATGGCCATTTGCGCAAAGCGGGCAAGAGTCAGGTGGCCAAGGTCATCAACATCGCGTCCATCGACGGCGTCTCCGTCAACCCCATGGAAACCTATTCGTACGCGGCCAGCAAAGCAGGCCTGATCCACATGACGCGCCGCATGGCCTTGCACCTGGTCAAGGACAACATCGTCGTCACTGCCATTGCACCGGGTGCCTTTGCATCCGAGATGAACAAAGATGCGCGCGACCATGCAGCGGAAGTGTCAGCGCATATTCCGGCTGGGCGTATTGGCACCACCGAAGACATGGCCGGTGCGGCTATCTACCTGGCATCGCGCGCCGGTGACTATGTGGTGGGTTCCACGCTGGTGGTGGATGGCGGCGTGACGCACGCGCGGGGCTAATAGCGTGTTGTAACTACCGCTGCGTCATCCCGATTTGGTTTGACTGTAGGGGAGCCTTTGCCGCCGCCGAAACTCTGCCGGCGTGCAGCCCACTTCCCGCTTGAAAAACTTGCTGAAGTTGGTCGCCTCGTCAAACCCCAACTGATCGGCGATGGTGGCAACGGGCATGTCCAAGTGCACCAGCAGGCGCTTGGCTTCCAGATTGATGCGCGCAGCAATGAAGGCTTTGGCGGTTGTGCCTGCTGCCGCGGCCACAGCGCGTGCCAGGCTCTTTTCGGTGTAGCCAAGTTGGTTGGCGTAGTCGGCCACCTGGTGCCATTGCGCGAAGCGCTTGTCCACCAGTTGCTGAAAACGCTGGAAACGTTGCGACGCTGGAGATATCAGCGGCGCCTGCGTTTGCCGTCTGCCTTGCAGAATACTCAAGCGCGTCAAGAGCGTATGGAGTTGGTGGCGCAACAATGCATGCACGTCTTCCTGCGGCGCGTCGAGCAGAGTGTCTTCGCGCATCTGCTGCAGCAAGTCCGTTGCCTTGCGCAGTTCTGAGTCACTGAGGACCATGTGTTCAGGCAACCGCTCCAAATCGAGCGAGAGCTTGAGATCGTGCGAGGTTGTTGAAACCGGCAAGACAAATTCCGGGCGGAACAAAAGGTTCCAACCGTCCCACTCTTCATCCGGCCCGTAGTTGTGGGCCTGGCCCGCCCGCACCACCAGCAGGGACCCCGGCGCACAGGTGACCGATTGGAAGTCCACCATCTGGGTGGACGTGCCCTGCGTGACACACACCAGCGTGTGGAACTCGTACCGATGGGTGAGGCGCAATTCTTCCTTGGCCCGAAGCCTCAGGTCGGCCACCGAAAAAACTTCCAGGTCGAGCCTGTAGAGCGCTTGCGGTTGATAACCCAGGCGCTGAATCTCCATCGTCACTTTGGTCCCTCCTGGTGTTGGTCGTGTCGCTTGGTTAGCTCTGCACGAGATTTAGCCAATAAGTCCAATATGTATCAGCATTGGGCGCCTATATACCGTGTAAACGGCGCTTGATTGTCCAACAATAACCATATCCCAATCAACACAGGAACGCACCATGAACACCATCGACATCGCCAAGGCTTACATCAAGGCCGTACAAACCAACGACCAGGCCACACTGGGCGGCATCATTTCGCCCGACGTGATTTGGCACCAGCCAGGCAAGAACCGCTTTTCTGGCACACACCGCGGCATGGCTGTTGTCGGCCCCATGCTGGGCGCGATGATGGAAGTCTCCAAAGGCACGTTTGCCATCACCCGCGCCGACCACTACATGGCCAATGGGGATTGGGTCGCCATCACCATTGAATTTGCGGGCGAGGCCAATGGCCTCAAGATGAGGCAAGCGGGTGTGGATCTGATCCGCATCGAAGACGGCAAGATCGTCGAAGTCAAGCTGTTCTCCAGCGACCAGGCGCAAGAAGACGCTTTCTGGGGACAGTGAAGCACCCTAGCTTTGCGCCAGTTTGTCCAACGGGCTGCGAAACGTCAGATTGATACGCCTGCGCCCCAGCAGTGCATGGGCACCATCGGCCAGCGGCATCACGCCGTGGAACGCCAAGCGCGATGGACCGCCCCACACCACCACATCGCCATGCACCAGACGGTAGCGTTGCGCGCGGTCCTTGCGGTTGGGCGTGCCAAACAGAAACACTGCAGGCAAGCCCAGTGACACCGACACGATGGGGGCAGACAAATCTTTTTCGTCCTTGTCCTGGTGCAAGGACAGCTTGGCGCCAGGCAGGTAGGTGTTGATCAGGCAGGACTCGGGCGCAAAGTGGTCATAACCCGCCTTTGCTGCGGCGCGACCTGCTAGGTCTAAGAAACATGCTGGCATGGCGGGCCAGGGAGTGCCATTCTGCGGATCCAGCACGGCATAACGGTAGCCATGGGAATCCGACACCCAACCCAGCGAACCACAGTTGGTGGTCGCTACCGACATGGTGTATCCGCCCGGGGTCTGCATATGACGCAATGGCGCTTGGGTAATGACCGCTTCTATGGCTTGCAATAACGCGGCGTCCATGTCGCGCGCAAAACCATGCAGCAACACCGCGCCGGGAGCCAGCTGCTGGTGCGCGGCTTCGGGCGGCAGCGCGGCGTCGAACAAGTCTTGCGGGATCATGGATTTGCTATGTTTTTAATAGTGATACCATCAATATTCACGGGGGCTACAGCCCAGTTTTTCATATGAGGCACTCGGCACTACAAACGTGTGTTGGCAACTGCTTTTCAAGTGTACCGGGCCTGTACCCGCGCCCCAACCGGAGTGTCTGCTGTCGCACAGACCCAGGCCACCTGAGTAGGAGACAATCCAACGCTCTTCTTTACCCGCTGCACTGCGCCACCCATGAAAGCCCCTCCCCGACTGCAATCCCTTGTTGAAGAAGGTCTGATCGACAGCGTGGTGCGCCAGCTGATGAGTGGCAAAGAGGCCATGGTGTTTGTCGTGCGCTGTGGTGACGACACCCGTTGCGCCAAGATCTACAAAGAAGCCACCCACCGCAGCTTCCGCCAGGCGGTGGACTACACCGAAAACCGCAAGGTCAAAAACTCACGCTCGGCCCGCGCCATGGCCAAGGGCAGCCGCTTTGGCCGCCAGGAACAGGAGGCCGCGTGGCAAAGCGCCGAGGTGGACGCCTTGTACCGCCTGGCCGCCGCGGGTGTGCGGGTGCCGCAGCCGTATAACTTCCACGACGGTGTGCTGCTGATGGAGCTGGTGACCGACGCCCAGGGCGACGCAGCCCCGCGCCTGAACGATGTGGCCTTTACACCCGAGCAAGCCCGTGCCCACCACGCCACCCTGGTGGCGGAAGTGGTGCGCATGTTGTGTGCCGGTGTGGTGCACGGGGACTTGTCGGAGTTCAACATCCTGCTGGCCCACCTACACGGCGAAGACGGCGCCGACGGAGTCGATGTGCCCGTCATCATCGACCTGCCCCAGGCGGTGGACGCGGCGGGCAACAACCACGCCCAACGCATGCTGATGCGCGACGTGGCCAACCTGCGCGACTTTTTTGGCCAATTTGCCCCCGAGCTGCGCACCACCGAATTCGGCCCCGAGATCTGGAGCCTGTACCAGGCCGGGCGGCTGAGCAACGAAACACCTTTGACCGGACAGTTCGAGCGCGCCCATGCCGATGTGGACATGCAGGCCGTGCTGCGCGAGATTGACGACGCACGGGCCGAAGACGCAGCACGCAGGCTGCGCATGGCCACCGCGGCCTGAGGCTCCAGCCCGTGCGCCACAACACACCTGCCCTGTCCCACAAACTTTGGGTTGCCGCGGTGCTGTGTGCTGGCCTTCTGGGTTGGACCCACGCCGCGCAGCCAGCCCCGCAAGACGGCACAGAGACCGAAGCCAAGTCCCCAGGCCCCCGCTACACCGTGTCGGCCGCGCAACTGCAACGTTCGGTGGCAGCGCGTTTTCCACTGCGGTACCCGGTGCCCGGCGTTTTAAGCCTGGACCTGCAGGTGCCACAGCTGCGCTTGCTGCCGGAGCACAACCGCATCAGCGCCGAGATGGTTGCCAACGCCGCAGGCCCCGCGTTGAACCGCAGCCATAACGGCACGTTTGAGATCAGTTTTGCGCTGCGTTACGAGGCCAGTGACCGCAGCATCCGCGCCCACCAGCTGCGCTTCAAGCGCCTGCAGTTTCCCACGCTGCAACCCGGCGTAGTGGACATGCTCAACACCTATGGCCCGGCACTGGCCCAACAGTCGATGTTGGAGGTGGTGCTGCACCAGCTGCGCCCGCAAGACCTGGCACTGGCCGATGTGGTGGGGCTGCAGCCCGGCAACATCACGGTAACGGATGCCGGGCTGGTTATTGGTTTTGTACCCAAGCCGCTGTAGGCTTGCCTTGTCAATCGGATGAATAGGAGTGCGCAGATGGTCGTCGTCAAATGGATACTGATTGCCTTGGCCGTTCTGGTGCTGGCGGCGCTGGGCGTTAGCCAGTTGGGCTGGCTGGGCGGTACGGCCCCCACCGATCTCGGCGTGAACAACGGGCGATTGAAACCACCGGCGCTGACGCCCAACAGCGTCAGTAGCCAGGCTTCGCTGTATCCAGACCATCCGCAGCGCGCATTCGCGCAGATTGCACCGCTGGCGCTCCAGGGCGACGGCCCCAGCACGCTGGCAAAGCTCAAGGCCATCCTTCAGGCGCGCGGCGATGTGGCCGTGGTGAAAAGCGAGCCAGACTACCTGTATGTGCGCTACACCAGCCGCTGGATGCGGTTTGTTGACGACGTGGAGTTCTGGTTTGACCCGGTCCAACAGGTCATACAGGTGCGATCGGCGTCCCGTATTGGCAAAGGCGACATGGGCGTGAACCGCGCGCGTGTGGAGTCCCTGCGGGCTTCGCTCTCGGGTGCCGCAACATCCCCATAGGCTTACCGCCCGTAGGCGTGGTAGCCGTCAAAGTCCGCCTTGCCCACCGGCACGCCCTGCTGGCGCAGGATGGCAAATGCAGCCGTTGTGTGGAAGAAGAAGTTGGGCGAGGCATAGTGCAGCAGATATTCACTGGCCGTCATGGTGTGGGTGGCCTGCCCGGCTTCGGCCTGGATGGTGCGTGCCGGCGCTGCATCAAAGGCCGCAGGGTCCAGCTCATCCAACAAAAGCTCGGCACGCAGCAAGCGTTGCTGCAGCCCGGCAAACGAGCGCTCAAACGCACCGTACGGCGGTATGGGGAGGCCCGCCAGCGGGAAGGTGGCACGCAGTGTGAAATTGCAGGCCACCTCGACCTGGGTGGCGAAGGGCAACATGTCGGGTGCCAATGCTGCGTCCAGTAGCACCTGTTCTGGCATATCCGTCAGGGCTGCATGTTCTTGGGCACGCGCCAGCAGGTGCTGCAAGCGGCCCAGGTACCGCACAAACACCGGAACAGAGGCCTGGAAAAGCGCAGAAGAATTACTTGGGGTCATGGTTAAAGCGATGGCAAGTCCCGCATTCTCGGCCATACTCAGAGCAGGCGGCGAACCCCAAGCCGACCGGTAAGGCACTCCCCAGGCCTAGGTGCAAAGACAACATTTAAAAACAGGAGTGCTTTCATGACCCATGCAAAATCCCATTTGCCTTCGATATGGCTGGCCTCCTTCGGCAGCAAGGCGGAGTTTGATACCCGCGCCGCTGAACTGAGTGCGCAGCTGGAGGTGATCTCCGCCATGGACGACCGCATGCTGCAGTCGCGCCATGCGTTTGAGATCAAGGCCTGGTGTGCGGCCTGCAGCGCCGTGACCCCCATGCGTGTGACTTGGCACTACTGCGGAACCAACCCGGCCGGGTCAGTCCACCCCGCGTGGACGGAGACCTGCGCCTGCAACCGCTGCGGCCTAAACAGCCGCATGCGCGCACTGATCGATTTTTTGACCAGCCAGCTGAACACACCCACCAGCGCACGCATCTACATTGCGGAGCAGACCACAGTGTCTTTCTCGGTCTTCCAAAAGCTGTTTGCCGATGTCACCGGCAGCGAATACCTGGGACCCGACTACAAGCCCGGTGAGATAGCCACGGGTTTCAAAAACCACGGGCACGTGCGGCATGAAGACCTGAGCCGGTTGTCCTTTGCGGATGGCAGTTTTGACTTGGTGTTGACCCAGGATGTTTTTGAACACGTACCGGCCTACGCCAAGACGTTTTCGGAGTGCGCGCGTGTGCTGAAACCCGGCGGCGCACTGGTGTTCACCGTGCCGTTTTTCTACGACCAGGCCAAGACGGGCATCCGCGCCACGGTGGATGCACAAGGCACTATCCAGCACATTCTGCCGCCCGAATTCCACGGCAACCCGGTCTCCAACGAAGGCTCTTTATGCTTCCAGAATTTTGGTTGGGACCTGCTGGAGACGCTGCAGGCCGCAGGCTTTACCCAGCCCAAGGCCAACCTGTACTGGGGCCCTTGGGCGGGGCATATGGGTGTGCCGTTTTTTGTGTTCAGCGCCCACAGGGCCGCGCTCAATTAACCAGGTCGCGGCCGCAGTAGTAGTCGTCTAGCACCAGCTCGCGCAGCAAGGCCACTTCGCGCTCGGAGGGGCTTTTCACCAGCACCTCATACAGACGCCGGCCCAGCGGTGTGGGCACCACATAGTCGGGCAACACCTGCGTGCGTGTCGCAATGGCGTCGGTGATGAACTGCAGCGCACCTTTGCGGATGTCGGCGCGGATGGGCTGGCAGCGTACTTCGTCGCGGCTTAACACCCGCACTTCGGGTGCGACCGTGCCATCGGGCTGGAGGTTGTAACGAATGATCTGCGCCTCGTCCGAGCTCAGCAGCTTCTCTAGATCAAAACTTTGGCGCAGCATGGCCGTGGCATCGTCGGTGAAATGCACATACTGGCCAAAACAGCCCTGCACCATCACATCAAAGCGGCTGGACACGGCCCGCGCACGGCTGTCGGTCATCATGTAATACCCGTGCACCTTGCCGCCCAGCAGCTGGTTCAGCCGCCCCTGGATGGTGGCCGAATACCCCACATCCACCAACGCAAACTTCTTGCCGTCATTGAGCCCCATGCCATCCAGATAGGCCAGCACACCCGGCAACTCCGCCTTGGCCTGCGCCAGTATGCGCGGCGACAGTGCGGCGAGCAGCGGCTTGATGTGCTCTATCTGCCCATCGGTCACCTCCACCTGCCGGTCTTCGCGCAAAAACCCCTGGCGTGCCAGGGACGCCCATTCGTCTTCGGTCAGCACCACGCCGTAGCGTTCGCGCACAAACGCGGCCACATCGTTCTCGAAATAAGGCGTGCGGGCGATGGCCTCTATCTCTTCCATCGCGCGGATCATGGGCACCGTCACCGCGCGGCGCGACATGACCAGGTACTGGGAGGGCGGGGCCGTGTCCGACTGCGGCGTCCACAGGTCATACACCGTCTTCAGGAACTCACCCTCGCGGGACAAAAAGTACAGCCGGTCCATGCCATCGGCTGCGGCTTGTTGCGCCAGCCACTGCACAAACGACAACACCAGCGGCCCCAGCACGGTGTAACCCATGGCCTGGTAACTGGCTGGCACCAGATCCCGCGAGCTGAACTGCGGGTAAAAAACCGGCGCCAGGCTGGCTCGCAGCAGCAGGCCCAGCGTCAGTTCCTCGTGCAGGTCATTTCCAGTCAGGGCCTGCTTCACCAGCGGCCCCAGGCGGGTGGCGGCCTGCGCCAGCTCCACCGGCCGCATCACATGCCAGACCTTCATGCCCATGTCGCCAGGTATCTGCACATCGGAGTGTTCGTTGTCGCCCACCATCAGCATCTGGTCCGGCGTGACCTGCTCTTGGGTCAGCATGTGGCGGTACAGCGCGCCCGAGTCCTTGCGCAGCCCAACGTCCGACGACAGGTACAGCGTGTGCCAGCCGGTAATGCCGTGGGCCGCCAGCATGGATTCGATCACCGCGCGCGGCAAATACATGTCGCTGGCCAGCACCACCCGTTTGCCCTGGGACAGCGCGAACTGCAACAGCCCCACCACGTCGGGCCGCGGCGCGACCGATGCCCGCTCCACACTTTCTTCCAGTTGCCGCAGCAGTTTCAAACTGTCTTCTGGCAACTGCGACAGGCCCGCAAACTCCACAAAGATGGCATCCAGGTCCACATCACGCCCGGCCTGCTGGCGGGCCTGGCCCTCGGCCTCTGCCCGGTACTGCAGGTAACGTGTGCCCGCATCGCCACCGGCCCGCTGGGCCACGATGGTTTTGGTGCTCTCGGGGTTCAACAGGGGCCGCAGCAGCAGGGTGTCGAAGATATCAAACACCACCACCTTCAGGTCCGCACTGGCCACCACGGCACGCACACCGGCTTCGGTCTGGCCCAGGTACTGTTCCAGCCCCCAGGCCGAGGCGCGTGGCGTTTCGGCATCCCGCACGATGGCTACTTTGTAGCCACCTTGCTTGGCGGTGAGCGCAAACAGCCGCTCCAGGCCATGCGCCAGTGTTGCGTCCTGCTGGCCACTCTCTGGCGGGAAATCGTCCAGGCACAGGCCGGCGTCAAACAGCGGCATCAGGGCCTCGGTACGCGCCCAGAACATGGAGCCTGCGGGGTAGTCAAAGTAGCCCTTGGGCATGTCTGCAATGCCCAGCTTGTCACACCAGGCCTGGCCTGTTGCCCGGTTGGAGAGCCAGGTGTTGGCCCAGTACGGCAGCTTGGAATAGTTTTGCGGATACAGCAGGCCAATGCCACTGTCCTTGCGCAGCAGGGTAAAAATCTTGCGCAGCTGCTGGGGGCTGCCCAATAGTTGCTCCAGCAGGTATTCGAGCCAGCCCAGGGTTGCACCATCGTTGTAAAGCGACTTCTTGCTGTGGATGTGGGCCAGGTAGTCGTAACCACGCAGCTCTGCACCAAAGGTGCAGAACATGGGGGCGACATCGCGCCCGCGGTTGGGCACCACCTCGGTCCGCAGGTGGCGCAGCCGGTGCAGGCGCGCAAACAGGGGCTCGCAGGCCAGGCGCACGTCTTCCGAGGGCACGGACACGAACAAATCGAACGCAAACGGCACGTGGCCCAGGTAGTCCGCAAATTCGGGTGCCACATCCGCATAAAAGATGTGGGCGTGGATGGCGATACGGCCATCGGGCACGGTGTCTATGGGCGCCACGGCGTCCATGTCCAGCATCTGCGACTGCGATGTGTCTGCAGGCGCGAGCAGGTGGACAATAGGACCGGGACTGTTCAGACCCGCAGCAGTCAACACTTCGGCCGGCACCACTCCGGTCGCTGGGGGTGGCATGTGCAAACCCACACGGGTCGCCAGGGCGCGCAAGCGGCGGCGCACACCGTCCATCGCCTGCTCGTGCTCACCACGCGCCAGCCGTGACACAAACCGCAGCAGTGCGGTTGCGCGCCAGGATGTGGAGGCAAACAGTTCTTCAATCGTCCTTTCCAGACTGTCGGCACGGGCCGCGTTTCTGACCGCCAGATCCTTGGCGGCGCCGCGTTGCCGGTTCAGGCGGTCCATGCTGGCCCGCATGGTGACGGCGTGGGCTTCTGCGGCCGCCAGTTGCAGGCGCAGGTCTGCCAGCGCTTCGCCACTGGCCACCAGGCGGGTTTCCAGCTGCTGGTTCTCGTGGTACCGGTCCAAGGCCATTTGGTAAAAGTGGCTTCTGGCGTTTTCAAACCAGTGGATGGAGCGCACCCAGTCGCGCGACGTGAACCGGGGAAACCACGACTCAAAAATGCGGGCCCGGTTGGCGATGTGTTTTTCGGCGTCCGCTTCTGCCGACAGGCCGGATGTGCCCAGCGCCACGCGGTACACCGCGCTGACCTCGGGCACATGCTGGAAGGTCGTCTGGGCAGACAGCTGCAACCAGAACTCCCAGTCCTCCAGGCACTCCAGGTCGTCTCTGAAACGGCAACCCGCGTTCAGCAAGCTGCGTTCAAACAGCACCGCGTGGATGGGCAGAAAGTTGGCACCCCGCAGGCGGTCTGCGTCCCAGGGTTCGTCCAGCACCATCACGGTTTGCCCCTCGCTGCCCACCAGTTGCACGCCGGTGTAACAGGCCCGCGCGCCACTGCTTGCCAGCGCAGTGCTCAGCTTGGCCAGGTGGTTGGGCAAAAAGAAGTCGTCATCGTCCAGAAAGATGAGGTATTTGCCTGTGGAGTTGGCCATGCCCAGGTTGGCAGCGGCCGAGCGGGTCAACGGGCCTGCGCCCTGCACCACACGCAGGGGAAAGGGGCCACAGGTGTCGCCCAGGGTACTGTGGGCGGTGCCCTTGGCATTGACCACCACCACCTCGACATGGCTGTAGGTTTGCAGTGCGATGGATTCCAGCGCGTCGTGCAGCATGGGGCGGTCCATGCTGCGCACAATCACACTCACCAGCGGCGCCGGGTCCGGCACGAGGGACAGATGCGGCGTGGTGTGGCGTGGGTCTGCCGCTAAGGCAGGGGTGTCGAAGTCGTCCAGTTGTAACATGCACTGAGTGTGTTGGCGCACACAGTTTTGGTCGGTGCGGCAGCGCACCCTCCCCTGCCCGCAATACCCTGCAACCCCGCTACCCATACCGCTATGCACACACAACCCATAGACCTGCGCTCCGACACCGTGACCCGCCCCACCGCGGCCATGCGTGCCGCCATGGCCGCCGCCGAGGTGGGCGACGACCAATACGGCGAAGACCCCAGCACCAACCGCCTGCAGGCCCGGGTGGCAGACATGCTGGGCAAAGAGGCTGCCGTATGGTTGCCCAGCGGCACCATGGCCAACCAGGTGGCCCTGCGCACCTTGACCCGGCCGGGGGACGAAGTGGTGACCAGCAGCGAATCCCACGCGGCCTGGCATGAGGTAGGGGGCGCCGCGGCCAACGCCGGTGTGCAGATCCACGAGATTGGCCAGGCTGGTGTCTTCACCGCCGAAGAGTTGCGCACCGCCACCAAGCCGCGCAACTTCGCCATCTTTCCGATGACCACACTCGTGCAGGTGGAAAACACCCACAACCGGGCCGGCGGCGTGGTGGTGCCGCAGCCGGAGGTGCTGCGCATTTGCGCCGTGGCGCGTGAGCTGGGCCTGGCCACCTTTCTGGATGGCGCCCGGCTGTGGAATGCCAGTGCCGCCAGCGGCCTGGCACTGGACGTGCTGGCAGAGCCCTTTGACCTGGTGGCAGTGGCCTTCAGCAAGGGACTGGGTGCACCCGGCGGCTCGTTATTGGCGGGCTCCAAAGAGCTGATCGCTGCGGCCGACCGCCACAAGCGCCGCCTGGGTGGCGCCATGCGGCAAAACGGTATCTTCAGCGCAGCGGCCCTGTATGCGCTGGACCACCACATGGCCCGCCTGCCCGAAGACCATGCCAACGCACGGGCTCTGGCCGAACGCTTGAGTGCGGCCGTGCCGGTGCAACTGGACCTGGCAACGGTGCAGACCAATATCGTGGTCTTCCACCTGCCCGACGCCATGCCGCTGGATGCCCCCACCCTGAGTGCACGGGCGCGCGAACAGGGTGTGCTGGTCAATGCCTTTGGCCCCCGCACCATACGCGCCGTCACCCACCTGGATGTGACACGTGCGCAGTGTGAACACGCGGCGGACGTGCTGGCGGCGCTGTTGGCGTACTAGGCTTGCGCAACTTCGTGGATCGACATACTCCTGTATTGATAGCAATACATACTTATTTCACGGGGGCTAGGGGGCAATTCTTCGTATAAGAAATCCGTAAAACCCTGCTTGCACATGCCTATTGCCCGTTCGCCACAATGGCACGCACACCCCTACCACCCGCCAACCAGCGCAGCCAAGGAACCCATGCCCAACACATCCGCCCAACATCCCATCCAGGCCAAGTGGCCCGCCCAGCACCCCGATCGCCTGCAGCTGTATTCACTGCCCACGCCCAATGGTGTGAAGGTGTCCATCCTGCTGGAAGAACTGGGGCTGGCCTACGAACCCCACCTGGTCAGCTTCGAGACCAACGACCAGCTGTCGCCCGCGTTTTTGTCGCTGAACCCCAACAACAAAATCCCCGCCATCATCGACCCCAACGGCCCGGGTGGCCAGCCGCTGGCGTTGTTTGAGTCCGGCGCCATCCTGATCTACCTGGCCGAAAAGACCGGGCAGTTTCTGCCGCAGGACCCCGCCCGCCGTTACGAGACCATCCAGTGGCTGATGTGGCAGATGGGCGGTGTGGGCCCCATGTTTGGCCAGGTGGGCTTCTTCCACAAGTTTGCAGGCAAGGCGTTTGAAGACAAACGCCCACGCGACCGCTACATCGACGAAGCCAAACGCCTGCTGGCTGTGCTGGACCAGCGCCTGGCCGGCCGCGACTGGATCATGGGAGATGACTACAGCATCGCCGACATCGCCGTCTTCCCATGGGTGCGCAACCTGATCGAGTTTTATGGCGCGGGTGAGCTGGTGGGCATCCACAACTTCCCACACGTGCTGCGTGTGCTGGCGGCCTTTGTGGCGCGGCCTGCAGTGGTGCGGGGCCTGGCGATACCGGTACGCGGCTAAGCCCACAATGGCAGCTGGCATGGCCAAGCCCCCACAGGATAAGGCCCGCTTCTGGCGCAGCCCCCTGCTGCCCGATGCCGAACTGCTGACAGCGCAGTATTACGCCCAGGAGTTTGCGCCGCATTGGCACGATGGCTTTGCGATACCGGTCATACAGACCGGTGCACAAAGCTACCGCTACCGTGGCGCTAAATGTATTGCCGGTGTGGGCAGCATTGCGGCCATCAACCCTGGTGAAATCCACACCGGCGAGCGGGCCACGGATGACGGCTGGACCTACCGCGCGTTTTACCCGTCGGTGGCATGGATGCAAGCACTGGCATCCGACATCACTGGCCAACGCATGGACATACCCTGGCTGCCGGATGGCAGCATCCACGATACTGAGGTGGCGGCCAAGCTGGGCCTGGCCCACCGCCTGCTGGAGGCCCAGGCCGATGCCCTGCAGGCCGAGGCCGCACTGACCGAAGGTTTTGCACTGCTGCTGTCGCGCTACGCGCGCAACCGCGTGCAGGCCCAGGCACTGCACCCGGACGCCGTGCGTGTGGCGCGCATGCAGGCCCTGCTGGTGGAAGACATGACCGCGCCGCTGGCTCTGTCCACCCTGGCCGCCGCCGTGGGTCTGTCGCCGTTTTATGCAGCGCGGCTGTTCTCGCGCACCGTGGGCATGCCGCCCCATGCCTGGCGCAACCAGGTGCGCCTGAGCCGCGCCCAGGGTTTGCTGCGCCAAGGACTGTCGGTGACCGAGGTGGCCGCAGCCCAGGGCTTTACCGACCAGAGCCATTTCACGCGCCACTTCAAGCGGGCTTTTGGTGTGGCCCCTGGCCGCTGGCAGATGTAGACCCCAGCGCAAGAACATACAAGCGCGGCCGGGGTGGCGTCCATAAGATGCCAACCCATGACAGAAACCTCTCCACGCCGTTTATTCTGGGCCGGCGCCCGCGACAGTGTTCCCATGCTGGTCGGGGCCGCGCCCTTCGGCATGATCTTTGGCGCCCTGGTGGGCACGGCACAACTGGCCCCCTGGCAGGGGCAACTGATGTCGCTCAGCGTGTTTGCCGGCTCCAGCCAGTTTATTGCCGTGGGCTTGATGGCGGGGCTGGCCAGCACGCTGGTGATCTGGCTGGCCACGGTCATCGTCAACCTGCGCCACATGTTGTATGCGGCAGCCCTGCTACCCCATGTGCAGGACCTGCCCGCGCGCTGGCGCTGGGCGCTGGGTTTTCTGCTGACGGATGAGACCTATGCCGTGGTGGACAGCTACTACCGCCAGCACCCCGGCACCACGCTGGGCCATTGGTATTTTCTGGGTTCTGGCCTGGCCATGTATGCCAACTGGCAGTGCTGGACGCTGGTGGGCCTGGTGTTTGGCGCCGCGTTTCCCCAACTGCAGACCCTGGGCCTGGACTTTGCGATGGTAGTCACTTTTATTGCCATCGTGGTGCCGCAATTGGTGCGCGTGCCGCACTTTGCAGCGGCGGTGGCAGCGGGCAGTGTGGCCTATCTGTTCAAGGACCTGCCTTACAAGCTGGGGCTGATGGCGGCCGTGGCTGCAGGCGTGGGTGTGGGTCTGTTGTTGACCCGATTGCGGGGGCAAGCTGTGGCACAAGGGAGTGCCCCATGATCGCCACGCTGACCATCCTGGGCATGGCCGCGCTGACCTTTGGCATCAAGGCACTGGTCTTCATTCTGGGCGACCGCATTGCGTTCTCACCCACCGCCAAGCAAGCCCTGGCTTTTGTGCCGGTCACGGTGCTGACCGCCATCATCGTGCCCATGGTGCTAGCGCCCCACGGCCAGGGGCTGGAACTGAGCTGGCGCAACCCACAACTGGTGGCTGCGCTGTTTGCGATAGCGGTGTGCATCACCACGCGCCACCAATTGCTGACCATCATGCTGGGCCTGCTGGCTTTTTTCGGCTGGCAGTTTACGTGGGGCTTGTAGCCGTCACGATCTGAATAACTGGCGGAATGCATATTCACCGGGCTCGGTGAACTGCACCACACGCGAATCCTTGGCGCGGCGCGCCCACCCCAGTTCATACACACGGCTGAGCAGCGCGGCACCCAAGGCGCCAGCCAGGTGGCTGCGGCGTTCACCCCAGTCCAGACACGGGCGGCAAAAGCACCGGCGTTGTGCAGACAAGGCAACGGCATCCACGCCCAATGCCTTGAACCAGGTGTGGCCGGTTTCGGTCAGTTCCAGTTCGCTTTGCGGCGCGTTGTTGAAGACACCCTTGTGCTGCAGTCCGTCAAAAGCCAGCACCCCCAGTTCACCTGCCAGGTGGTCGTAACAGACCCGCGCCTTGCGCAGTGCCGGCTCGCGCGGGCTGCCACGCAGGCGCACGGCGCCACTGCGAAAGGCCACACCCATCAGGCTCTCCAGCAGATGCGCCACATCATGGTTGGCCAGGCGAAAGTAGCGGTGCCGACCCTGTGGCTCTACTGCAATCAAGTTGGCATCCAGCAGCTTGGCCAGGTGGGCGCTGATCGTCGCCTTGCTGACGCCGGCCACGTCGGCCAGTTCGGTCGCGGTCATTGCGCGGTCGGCCAATAACGCGGTCAGCACCTCGGCACGGGCGTGGTCGCCAATCAGCGCGGCAATACGGGCGATGTGGGGGCCGTCTTTCAGGGTGGATGGGGATGTCGTCATGCGTGCATGGTAGACCAGCCCATGGCGTTGATGGTTCGTTCTGCGACGAAGCATGTGGAGGGTGTATCTACCTACCATTTGACCCACAGCAACCACCACCAACAGACCAGGACCGCCCTGTGCAAAAGACCTTTCCCACCAGACCCCGTATCCCACTCAGTGCACCCGGCCAACCGAGTTTGACCTTGCAGGTGCAGCACCCAACGCACAGCGCGGATGAAAGGTCCGATGTGCTGTATCTACACGGCTCCACCTTTGGTGCCGACCTGTCAGTCTTCTACCGCCTGGACGGGCGCTCGTGGGCCGATGCGCTGAATGGCGCCGGCCATACGGTGTGGGGCTTTGACTGGGCAGGTTACGGCCACTCTGATCGTTACCCCCAAGGCGTCACCACGCCGGTGGGGCGTATGGCTGACGTGCTGCCGCAACTGCAGCGCGTGGTCGACGCCATCCGCGCACGCAATGGTGACCGCCCGTTGGCCCTGGTGGCGCACTCATGGGGCGGCAATGTGGCTGCAGCCTATGCAGCCTTGCACCCGCAGGACGTACGTGCGTTAGTGCTGTTTGGCCCCATAGCTCCGCGCACACCAACACATGGCGTTGCACCTGCGGCGCCCGTGGTCAGCCACCACCCCGTCTCGTTATGGGCGCAGTACCGCCGTTTTGTGGAAGACGTGCCACGGGGCCAGCCGCAGGTCTTGGACGAAGCCCACTTCCAGGCCTGGGGCGAAGCCTATCTGGTGACGGACCCAACGGCACTTACACGCACTCCTCCATCGGTGTGGACTCCCGCTGGCCCCGGCGCGGTCGTACAGGCCTGGTGGTCTGGCAAGTGGTTGTATGACCCCGCCTGCGTGGAAGCACCCACGCTGCTGGTGCGTGGCGCATGGGATTCACTGTGCACCGATGCAGACGCCACGACCCTGCTCAAAGCACTGGGCAGCATGCACAGGGCCGACTGCAAGATCGCACGCGCCACCCATTTGATGCACCTGGAGAGCCAGCGCGACGTGTTGTACCGCCACACCAACGAATTTTTGCAATCCATTGCCACCCACACGACCACCACTGCCGAGGAATCTGTATGAGCACCACCATCACCTGCTTTATCCGTTACCAGATCGACCCGTTCCAGCGCGAGGCCTTCAAGGCCTATGCGCAAAACTGGGGCCGCATCATCCCGCGTTGCGGTGGCCACCTGCTGGGCTACTTCTTGCCGCACGAAGGCACCAACGACATCGCCTGGGGCCTGATCGCCTTTAACAGCCTGGCCGCGTATGAGGCCTACCGCGCCCGGCTGCGCACCGACGCCGAGGGCCGGGCGAACTTTGAGCTAGCGCAGGCCAAACGTTTCATCCTGCGCGAGGAACGCACGTTTGCGGAAGTGGTGGACGGCACGTTTTGCCTGCCCTCCACCTGGGCGCCTGGGCAAGCGCAAGGCGTTTAGGCGCTGGGCAATGCACCATCCACCAGCGGCAGGTAGATGTCCGACAAAAGCTGATCCGGCGGCGTATCCCGCGGGTTGTTCAAATAGTCCTCAAACACCGGGCTATCAGCCGCCTCATACCCAGACTGGATCAGCCAGTAGCCATACAGCCACTGGTAGGCCGCACGCATCGTTGCATACGGCCCCTGGTGGCGCAGCACGGCGCACCAGCAGCCGCCCAGCGTGAACGGCTCCAACGGTGGCTGGGCCACGGTGCCCTGCGGCAGGCTGAGGCCCGCGCGGGATTGCAGTTGGGACTCTGGCACGGCAAACGGGTCGTCGTAGTAGACGCCGATCCAGCGCATGTCGGGCCGCGCCAAGCCCTGCGCCGCCATGCGTGTGTAGGCCTGCTCGAAGGCCTTGCCGATCTTTAAATAGGCGCCACGGTGTGCAAAGCCCGCCATGGGCACGGCGGGCACCCAGCGCACTTCTACCGGGTAACCGCCCGTGTCGGCCTGCTGGCCCTGGGCCAGTGCCTGGCGGAAGGCCACATGGGCGCCCTCGGCGCGGTAGCGGCTTGGGCTCAAGCCATACAGCGCGGTAAAGGCGCGGGTGAAAGACTGGGCATTGGGGTAGCCACATTTGCGCGCCACCTGCTCCACCGCCAGTGTGGTGTTGGCCAGGTAACCCGTGCCGCGCGCCAGGCGCAGGCGCCGCACGGTGTTGGCAATGCTCTCGCCATTTAGCGCCTGGTAGACCCGGTGCCAGTGGTAGGGCGACAGGTGCGCCACCTCCGCCAGCTTGTTCAGGTCCAGCTCCTCGGCCAGGTGGTCGTGGATGTAGGCGGTGACGCGGCTCAGGCGCTCCTGGTAGTCGGTCCAGCTATGGCTTTTGTTCATTCATGCGTTGGGGTTTGCGGCACTGAGACCAATCGAGACGGTGATGTCACCGTTGGCGTGGTACTGCTCGTATTCTGCAATGAAAGTCTTGGCCAGATCATTGCGCTGCCAGATGGCGTGCCAGGCGGCGCCCACCAGGTCAAAACGCCCCTTCTCCACAGCAAACACCGCGCGCGGCGATGCAGGCACCACCACCCGCACCATGCCCGCGGGCACCGGCGCATCGGGCGCCACGGCCGCACCAATGACCAGCGAATAAACGCCGGTGTTGTTGCTGCCCGCATGGGCAAAGTGGGTGTAGACGGCAAACACGTCTTCACCGCGCTTGTTCGCAATGGCGGCCAGCACGTTCTCCTGGCCAAAACGCTGCCAGTGCGGCGGTATGGTCTGCGCGGCCACGGTGTTGTCGGTGCGCAGCTCAATGCCGACCACGGTGATGGCGTCGGCCAGGGTATCAAAGTGTTGGGGGAAAGAAGGGGTTGTCATGGTGCAGTTTCCAGGTGGGTTGAACATGGTCTGCAGTCTAGGAACAGCGGCATGACAAATCTTGCGGAGTTGCAATGCACAATCACCCTTCCCAAGCCTGCGCGACTTCAAAGGGACTTCCATGCCATCCATCTTCCACCTCGCCTTCCACGTCCACGACCTGGAGGCCGCACGCCAGTTCTACGGCACGCTGCTGGGCTGCCGCGAGGGGCGTAGCACCGACACCTGGGTTGACTTCGACTTTTTCGGCCACCAGATCTCCCTGCACCTGGGCACCCCTTTTGCCACCAGCAACACCGGCAAGGTGGGCGCGCATATGGTGCCCATGCCACACCTGGGTGTGATCCTGCAGATGGCCGAATGGCAGGCGCTGGCCGACAAGCTGATCGCACACCAAATTGCGTTTGTGATGCCGCCCGGCATACGGTTTGCGGGCCAACCGGGGGAGCAGGCCACGATGTTTTTCCTGGACCCGTCGGGCAACCCCATCGAGGTCAAAGGTTTTGAAAACATGGACACGGTGTTTGACAGTTAGGATGCCACACATGTCACAAAAATCACTCATTTACGCCCTGGTGGCCGGCGCCGTGGTCGCACTGGCCTTTGTGCTCAATCCGTCTGCCGACCAGCACCGCGCCAAGATCAAGGCCGCTGTTGCCGAACGCAGCCCGCTGGCCGGGGCACTGGGCATTGGTGCACTGGCCGCCTTTGCGTCCACCTACCACCCGCTGGGCGTGGCGTCTTACACCACGGTGAACGGCAAAACCGTGTCCTGGGGTGCCTTCGGCATGGTGTTTTTTATCCACCCCTCACCAGAGAAGTGAGCGCACCCGTATGACGATTCGCGTTGAATTCACTCCGTCCAACCGCGTGGACGTCCGTGTGGATGGCCTGATGCTGCGTGCCGATGTGGACGCGGCCAAACACCAGATCCACGACCTGATGCAAGCCCACGGCAGGTGCGTCATCATGATTCGCCTGGAAACCGGCATGTTGGGCATGCAGGCCCTGGTCAGCTGGGACGATATTGATGTGGACCAGTACATCAAGCAACATGTCATCCGCCTTGCCGTGGTGGGCGACCTGCGCTGGCGCGACAGTGCTCTGCTGTACCTGTTCAACAGTATGGTGCCGTTCCAGATTGAGTATTTCCCTGCTGCACACGAAGAGCTGGCCAACGCCTGGCTGACACACCCATGAACTTTGGACTCGCCGCCCACCGCCTACACCGACACGGACCCAACAGCAGCCTGCTGCGCTGGGCACAAGCCTGCGAGCCAGGCCTGCAGGCCCTGGGCCTGCGTTTGCACGCCACAGGCGGTGCCTACAACGCCTTGAACAACCACAAACTGCTGAGCGACCGGCTGACCGCCGTGGGCCATGGGCGTGACGGCGGGTTGATGCGCCTGGTATCGCGCATGGCCGGTGGCCTGCAGCCGCAGGACGCGCTGGAGGGTGTGTTCTTTTTGATCGATCCGGTGGACCCCACCTCCATCTACCCCGAAGCCCTGGCGCTCAAACGCCAGTGTGTGATCCATGGCAAACCTTTTGTGTCCACGCTGGCCGGTGCCATGGAATGGGTGGCTGTGGAACTGGCCAATGCCGGCCTGACCACGCCCGGCGTGCCCGGCGTGGCAACCCTGTTTGCGCTGGAGAAGCAGGTGGCCGCGCTGATTGCCCACGATGCGCTGAAAGACACCATGGAGGCCTTTGCCGCCGAACATTTCGACACCCTGTCGCGTTTTGCCGGCCGTGTGGCCACCGGCACCACGGGCCGCCGCCTCAACGCCTTGGCCTGGTCGCGCGGATGGCCTGCGGACCAGCCCTGGGTGACCTGCTACCAGAGCGGTCCGCTGGGTGGCGACGCGCAGATTGCCGAACTGGTGCTGGACCAGCGCTGCGACAAGGTCATCTTTTTTGAAGACCCGCACGTGGCGCGCCAGCACGAGGCCGACATCCAGCTGATGGAGCGTGCGGTGTGCAGCACACAACACGCCACCACCTGCTACAACACACCGGCCATGGCGCGGCAATGGGCACAGGCGGCGGCCCTAGTGCGCTGATCCCGGCTGCTGCACCAGGTTCATCGCAAACAGGCCCTCCCCCACCGACCAGTCAGAGTAGTCGTTCTCGTGTGTGAAGATGAACACGTCTTGCGGGGCCACGCCCGCGCGATCCTGCAGGTTCTTGGCAATGGCCGCGTACAGCGCACGTTTCATCGCGTCGCTGCGGCCCCGGCGCATGGTGATCTCGACCACAACCATGCGGTCTGAACGGGCGCCGCCGTTGAACGTGCGGCTGAACCAGAACTGCCCCGGCGCGTATGGCGCAACCATGTTGAACAGCTCGTCGGCCGGCATGCCAATACTGTCGATCAGGGCCTGGTGAATGCCCTCCACAATGCCCTGTTGCTGGGCCGGGCTGGTGTCTTGGTGGAGGTTGGTGCGGATGAATGGCATGTGATGAATTCTCAAATCAAGTAAAGAAACCAGAATTCTGCTCAAGGCTACCCGTCAAGAAAAGCGAAACTTCCGCAGACCCTATGTGACTTAAACTCAAATCATGAAACGCCGTCTACCGCCCCTGAACGCCCTGCGCGCCTTTGAGGCCGCCGCCCGCCTGGGCCGCATGACGGCCGCGGCGGACGAGTTGTCCGTCACGCCCGGCGCCATCAGCCGCCAGGTGCAGTTGCTGGAAGACAGCCTGGGCCAGCGCCTGTTTGAGGGCAGCAAAAACAAACCCCAGCTCACCCCCGCCGGCCAGATGCTGCTGCCAGCCCTGTCCAGCGCGCTGGACAACATGGAGGCCGCCGTGCGCGCCGTCAGCGACAACACCACCGGCACGCTGGATGTGGCCTGCTTCAGCACGTTCACCGTCAAGTGGCTGATACCCCGGCTGTTCGACTTCAACGCGCGTTACCCCGATATCGAGGTGCGCCTGCGCACCAGTGGACCGCTGGATGATCTGGAGCGCGCACGCTGCGACCTGAGCATCACGGTGGAGGAAGGCACGCAAGAACCCGCGTGGGATGCCGACAACACGTTGCCACTTTTCCCAGAACGCCTAGGCCCGGTGCTGGCACCCGCGCTTGCATCGCGCCTGCCGCTGCACACCACTGCCGATCTGTCCCGGCACACCCTGCTGCAGTCAAAAACCCGGCTCAACGCCTGGGCCATGTGGGCCACCGCCCAGGGCTGCGCAGCGCCACCAGTCAATGGCACGGTGTACGAGCACTACTACTTCACGCTGCAGGCCGCAGTGGCGGGCCTGGGTGTGTGTGTAGCGCCCTGGCACCTGGTGGCCGACGATGTTGAGGCAGGCCGCCTGCTGGCACCGCTGGGCTTTTGCGACAGTGGCTACCGTTATGTGGCCAAACGGCGCGCGCAACGCAGCCAGAAGCTGGACCTGTTTTGCACCTGGCTGTTGGCGCAGGCGCGCGAAGCGCCAGTGCCCCAAATTGCACTCCTAAATCAACAGCGTAATAGTGTTGTTTTACGGGGGCTAGAGGCCTAAATGGCTTACAACATCTCTCAGCCCACCGCCCGGCTCGTCTTGATGCTCACCACTTCGAAGGTTCCACTGGGTGTGCTCGGCTAGGCGTCAGTGCGTCCTTGGCGCCGCAGTACAACTTGGGTGGCTTTCTCCGACGCCACGAACTGCACGCACTCATACCCCAGAGCGCGCGCATCAACCCCCTCGAACAGCCGCTCGCCCCCGCCCAGCAGGACCGGCGAGATAGCGAAGTGCATCTCATCGATAAGGCCCGCACGAAGGTATTGCTGGATCGTGTTGGCCCCACCGCCAATGCGCACATCTGTTCCGTTGGCGGCCATACGTGCCCGGTCCAGCGCCTCGTGGATACCGCCCGTGACGAAGTGGAATGTGGTTCCACCCTCCATCTCGATGGAATCACGTGCGTGGTGCGTCAAGATGAATGTTGGCACGTGGTAGGGCGGGTTGTCGCCCCACCAGCCTTTCCAGTTGTTGTCGGGCCAGGGGCCGCGATCGGGGCTGAACATGTTTCTGCCGAGAATCCAGGCGCCCACATTGTTGAAGCCCCGCGCAGCGAAGTCGTCATCAACACCCGTTGTGCCACCATCGGCACCAAACAGCGTCCGTTGGATCGTGCGGGTGGGGAACAGCCACTGGTGCAAATCGGTCCCGCCCACGCCGAGCGGGTTGCTGAGGTCTTGGTTTGGCCCCGCCCCGTATCCGTCCAGCGAAATGCTGAAGCCCTCTACTCGGACGCGTGTCATGTTTATGCCTTTCTGTCGATTAACGAAAACAGCCTCTAGCCCCCGTTGGATATAAGCAGTTAGCTACGTTTACGATAGCACATACATTGTTACTGCACCAACTCCACCGCCAACTCCCGCGTCTCCGAACGCCCCTCCGCATCCACCACGCGCAGCGTGTAGCGCCCGGCTTGTGGTGGTGTCCAGGCCAGGGTCTCGCCGGGGCGGCTCTGGCCCAGCAAGGTGTCTTGGGCAAACCAGTGCAGCAGCGTGCCACTGCCCGCCTCGGCCCGCAGTTGGATTGGCTGCGGCTGGTTCAGGCGCAACATGTGTGTGACGCCGCGCAGCGGCAGCACGATGTGTGGTGCGCCATCAAGCACGGCGGTGTTGGCGCATTCACCGCCGGGTGGCAGGCGCAGGGGTAAGCCGGCGCGCTTGAACAAGGCCAGCATGTCGGACGGCCAGTATTCAAACGTCTCTTGCCGCGTGTGCGGGCCGGGCGCGCAGGCCAGTTTGCCGCTGCGCATATCGACCAGCACGGTGCGGTGCAAGGTGCTTTGGCGGATGGGGGACTTGCCGGCGATAAACCAGGCGCTGTGGCGCACCTTGCAGGCGTCGTTGGGCAGGTCGCCGCTGGCGGCGCAGACCTCGATCTTTTGCAAGTCCGCAGGCTGGGTAAAGGCCATTTCAGCAGGGGCCAGGCGTTCCGCGCGCAAGGCGTCGACGATGCGCAGGAACAAGGGCGCGGCGGCCTCGATGCCGATCAGCGCGGGGTTGCTGGAGCCATCGAAATTGCCGACCCACACGACCAAGGCGTAGCGACCAAACACACCCGCTGTCCAGGCATCGCGAAAGCCCCAGGATGTGCCCGTCTTCCACGCCACTGCCGGGCGTGCGGGAGCAAAGGTGTCGGGCCGGGGTGTCTGGCGCAGCATGTCCAGCGTGATCTGGGACGCGGCCTCGCTCAACAGCCTCAACGCGGCTTGTGTTGGCTTTGACTTCGCCAGGTACTGCAACTCTTGCCACTGGCCCCGGTTGGCCAGCATGGCGTAGAGCTGCGCCAGTTCCTCGGGCGTCAGCTCGCCGCCACCCAGGGCCAGGGCCAGGCCGTAGTGGGATTCGGAGGCCATTTTTTGCACGCCGCCCAGTTTCAAAAAGTCGTACAGATTGGGGCGGGCCAGGCGCGATGCCAGCTCCACTGCGGGCAGGTTGCGACTGCGGATCAGGGCCTCTTGCGCGGGCAGGGGGCCGGCAAAACGCCCATCAAAATTCTCGGGCGAAAAACCGCCATAACTGCTGGGCGCATCCTTGAGGATGGAGGCCGAATGGATCAGCCCCTGGTCCAGCGCCAGGCCGTAGATAAAGGGCTTCAACGTGGAGCCAGGCGAGCGCCGACCCAGTGCGCAATTGACCTGGCCAGCAATGGCTTCGTTGCGGTAGTCCGCCGAGCCCACCAGCGCCTTGACTTGCATGTTCGACGTATCCACCAACAGAGCGCAGGCGTTGTTGATGCCCACATCGTGCCGCGATTTGACGTATTCGCCCAGCACCCGCTCCAGCACCTTTTGTGTGGGCAGGTCCACGCTGGCCACCAGCTCGCGCTCGCCACTTTGGCGCAGCAAAGCGTCCACCAAGTGTGGGGCGTGGAACGGCAGACTGGCGCGCGTCTTGAAGGGCGTCTGCAAGGCGTTGGCCTCTAGCAGGCGCGCATCGGCCGAGTACTTCGCCACCCAGTGCTGCACCAGGCGCTGGCGCGCTGCGCGCAGCTCGGTGGAAGCTGACGTGCCCGCAAACTCGCCCAGCCGTTTGCGCGGGTTCTGCGGAATGACGGCCAGGTTCAGCGCCTCGGCCGCCGTCAGCAGGCGTGCGGGCTTGCGCAGATACACCAGGCTGGCGGCGCCCACGCCTTCAATATTGCCGCCAAAGGGCGCCACGTTGAGATACGCCTCCAGAATGTCGCGCTTGCTGTAGCGCCACTCCAGCCACAGCGCCGCCGCCACCTGGCGCAGCTTGCCCTGGTAATCGCGGCTGTCGATGCCATAGGCGCGCCGGGCCAGTTGCATGGTGATGGTGGAGCCGCCCATGCGGCGCTGGCCCACCGCCGTGGACCCTGCGGCCCGCACAAGCGCCCAAGGGTTGACGCCGATGTGCCAGTAGAACCAGCGGTCTTCATACAACAGCACCGCCTCGCGCATGGGCGGGGCAATGTCGTCCAACGGCGTCCACAGGCGGTATTGCTCGTCAGAGGCCAACGTCAACCGCAGCAGTTCACCACCCGCAGCGGTGATGCTGCGTGATGATGGGGCCAGGCTGGAGAGCGGCGGCTTGAGCAGCACACGCGGCAACACCAGCACCACCAACAGGGCGAGTGTGCACAGCAGACCTACTTTGGCACGCCGGCCAACCCGTGACAACCGCAGCAACAGCGCGGTGGCCCACGCATCCACGTCCTGCGGCAACCCACGCATCATTTACCGGCCGACTTGACCACAAATTTGCCACCGGCCGAGCGGCCGAAGATGCGGCGCTCGTACATGGCTTCCGCATAAGCAGCCGGCACGATGAATTCGCCGATATTGGTTGCACGCACCTTGTAGGTCACCTCGGTCAGGCGGCTTTCCACACCGCCGTAAAACACGACGCGGTCTTCCCGGATGTCGGCGTATTCGATGTTCCAGCTGCTCTTGCCTCCCAGGCGGCGGCGCCAGATGGGCAAGTCGGGCGCATCGTCATCTGACGCTGCGGACAACACCGGCTCCAGGCCGCCGGGCAGTATGTCTACCAGTGCCACCTGGGGTACATCACTGCGCTCGGTGGAGCGCACGCGCACCCGCACGGTCAGCTCATCACCCACGGCCGCTTCCGTCACCACAGTACCCTTGGCATCCAAAAATTCGTGGATGATCTCCAGGCCCTTGTTGACGGCCTCTTTGGGCACGGTGCGCTCAAAGCCGGATTCGGCCCAGCTGTAAAACAAGGGCAAGTCACCGCCGTTGTTCATGGTCAGCTTGGTACTGTCCAGCGGCACGGCCAGCTTGGCCAGCGCCAGTTGCTGGGGCAGCTCCAGCGCCTTGGCCACACCGGCCGCATTCACCGCGCTGATAGCCACCTTGCCCGCAGCGGACTGGGCCGCCAGGTTGGCATAGGCATCAATGGCGAGCAACATGCGGGCCGCGGACAGGCTCTGGTAGTAGTTCTCGCGGATGGCGGTGGCCATGCGGCTCCAGTAGTCCATGGGCAGTGTTTTGATCTGCGCCGGGAAATGCTGGGCCAACAATTGCACCGTGGTGGACTGGTGCACCAGCGGGTCGTAGTAGTAGCGCCAGTACCAATCCTTCCACGGGTCGGTGTTGGCCAGCAGTTCTTTCAGCGCGGGTTGCAACAACTCTTGTGCAATCTTTTCCTGCTTCAGCATCTGGAAGCTGGCCGCCAGGTAGACGGCGCCCAGGTCGCGGCGCAGTGCTTCGCGTTGTTTGTCGTTGCTGGCGCTGGCAGTCATTTGCCGCAGGCCCTCGTTGAGGTTGGTCAGTGCTGCCGTTGTCACCACCCCCTGGCGTGTCAACAAATAGGCGGCCTGGGCCTGAACGCGCCAGGTGTAGTCGTAGCGGTTGTTGACCTCGGCAATGCGGGTTTGCAGGCTGACATTGGCCCGTTGCAGCATGTCGTTGGGCACGGCAAACTTGCGGTCCTTGGCTTCTACCAGCAGGTTCACGACATAGGTGGTGGCAAACAGGTCCGACGGTCCGCCCGGCCACATGGCAAAGCCGCCATCGGCCGTTTGCCGTGCACGCACCTGTGCCAGGTAACGCTCGAACGACTTTTTAGGGTCCGGCGCCTTGCCACCTTGCTGGTTCATCTTCTGCAGTTGCTCGGCCACGCCGGGTTGCGCCGCCAGCAGCACGGCCGGGAATATCTGGCTGGTGATCTGCTCGGTGCAACCGTAGGGGTACACCTCCAGGTACTGCATCAAGCCGGTGGAGAAGGCCCACGGCGAGGACGACAATGCGGCCTCGCTGCGCTTGAAGTTGGGGTACATATCGGCCTGCGATTTGATCTCCGCGTCACCACGGAACATCCCGGTTTGCACCAGCGTGACAAAGGCCGATGCCGGGCGCACGCTGACATCCGTGGACAAACGGGCCTTGGCCTCGCCCACTTGGGCGGTGAAGATGACACTGGCCGAGCCCAGCACTGCTTGCGCACCGGGCTTGGCACGCAAGCGGAACTTGGTGGCGACCTCTGAGCGCTCACTCACCTTCAGTTGCTGTGTGGCGGGGCCCACCACCTCCAAGCCGGGGGACACGGTCAGGGCCAATGCCAGCGCCGCATCCTTGCCCGAACCCTTGGTGTTGTTGGCCACACCCACGCCGATTTCAACCTCGTCGCCGGGGGTGATCGCCACCGGCACATTGGGCAGCAGCACAACATCGCCGCGCACCACGGTTTGTTTGGTGGCGGCCGACACCGTGTCGTCGTTGATGGTGACGGCCATCACCCGCAGGCTGCCGTTGAAGCTCTCTGGCACGGTGTAGCTGAACTCCTTGCTGCCATTGATGTCCACCACGCCGGACCAGAACACCACCGGCTTGTCGGTGCGGCGCTTGAAGGGGTTCAGGTGTTTGCCGGTCTGGCCTTCACCATCACCACCGGGCGCGGCCTGCATCAGCTTCTTGAATTCCGGCAGTATCAGGTCCAGCGTCTGTTGGGTGCTGACCTCCAGCGCCCGTTTCTGGAAGAAGAACTTCAGCGGATCGGGCGCCTGGTAACGCGCCACCTGCAAGATGCCTTCGTCCACCGCAAACAACACGGCGCGGCTGGGCACTTTGGATTCGAGCTTGAACTTGGCGGTCTGCCCTGGCTTGATCAGCTCGGGCACCTGCAGTGTCATCGGGTTGGTGCGTTTGGCCAGGCTGGTGGCAAAGGGCACGACGCCATAACTCATGGGGCTCATGTAGATTTCGTTCGAGCCCAGGTCGCGGGCAAACTGCACCGACACATAACCATTGCCCTCAAAGTCCTTGGGCAGGGTGATTTTTTGCACCGATGACGTGTCCTTGGTCATGAACCATTTGTGGGTGAACACCTTGTCCCGCTCGATGGTGATCAGGCCCGCGCCGGCATAGGGCGCGCGGATGCTGATCTCGATCTCGTCGCCCGGTTCATAGTCCTTCTTGTTCAGCGTCATCTGCAGCTCGGCATTGCGGTCCAGCGAGCGCGACACATTGCCCGTGCCCGCCACGCTGTAGACCACGCGCGCCAACTCCAGGCCATTGGCATCACGCACGGCATAGGCAAAGTTGCCCGGCGTTTGTGTGGCCAGAATCACGTTTGTACCGTTGGCCGCGATGCTGAACGGATCTTCTTTCAGCACGCTTTCCTTGGCACGCGACTCATATTTGAACAAGCCGTTGGGCTGCTTGACCAGCACCGAGACCACCTTGCGTTCGATGCGCGCCAGGCGCAGGTCGCCCACGGCCTTCTTCTTGGCGTTGGGGTCGATGGCGATAAAGCTGACGTTGCGCACACCGTTGCGGGTGATGTAACCCACATCGCCATCGGCCTTGCTGCCCACCAGGTAGGGGCGGTCGGACACCAAGGCGCTGACCTCTGCCGCCACGCTGCGCCCACCCTCGGGCTCAAAGGCTTTGACCAGCACATGCAATTGGTAGGTGGCCTGGGCGTAGCGCTGTAGCCCCAAGTCGAACTCGGCATTACCCTGGTCGTCGGACGTGCCATTTTCCAGGTCGGCACGGAAGCTTTCTTTGGCCCGGCTGGGGTCAAAGAAGCTGTAGTCCGGGTGGCTGCGGAAGGCCGGGAAGGCGGGCGCCAGCGTCAACGCGGCGTCTACACGCCGGTTGGGTGCGGGTGTGCCAAACAGGTTTTGCACGTTGACGCGCGTCTTCAGGTCCTTGGGTGTTATCCAGCCCTCGACTACTTCGGTCGACAGCTTGGCGGATACCTTCATGCGATCGGGCATGAACTCTTGCACCTTGACGCTGACAGCGCCCAGGCGCTGCGCGGGTGATTCGGGCGCGCCGGGGTTGGCCGAGCCGGAGTCACGCGCCAGGTTCAGGTTAACGGTGTAGTTGCCGGTGGGCGACACGTCTTGTGTGGTGTGTGAGAACTCCGCCATGCCGCTGGCGCCCAGCTTGAGCTTGTCCCGCCGGATGGTCAGACCGCGGGCATCAATCACCTCCACCTCCACCGGCAGGTCGGTCAACTTCTGTGCCCAGTTGGTGGACTTGGCAACGATGCCGATGTTCATGGTGTCGCCAGGGCGGTAAATGCCACGGTCCGAGAACAAATAGGCCTGGATCTGGTTCGGCAGACCGGCAAAACGCACGCCACCCACATCAAAACGCGACAGGTCCAGATTGCGGTCCGCGCGGTTCAGCGGCAAGAAGCTCAGGTCGCCGGCCTTCTTCACGACCAACACCACCGGCGCTTTTTCTCGCACCAGGCCGGCCGTGCTGGGCAGGCGGGCGCGGCCTGTGGCGTCGGTCACCTGGGTCGACAACACGCTGCCGTTGCGCGCCCAGATTTCCACCACGGCACCGGCCACGGGCTGCCCATTGGCGATGGACTGCACAAACACATCACGCGTGCCGTCTACCGCGAGTTTGGAGACCAGGCCCAGGTCGGTGACGATGACCAGGCGGCGGTCTTTCATTTGGGATGGTGGGACCATCTCGCTGGGGTCTTGCGGTTCGCCCTCACCCTCATAACCCTCCTGGTCGGGGTTGCGTTGGCTGTCCGGCTCTTGTTCGCCTTCAGGGGCTCCGCCGGCCTTAGGGTCAAAACCCTGCACCGACACGACAAACACACCACGGCGGTCCGAGGCGTCGGCCTTCAGGTACTCCGAGAAATCAATGGTCTCGTAGTGGGTCTTGCCAGGCCGTTGGTTGTAGGTCAGCTTCTTCTCAAAACGCTCGGTCAGGTTGTCTGGTGTGATGCCGGCATAAAACTCGGGTTTGGTCATGTCGCCCTGTGCCTGCGTGATCAGGTGCTGCAACTGCTGCGGCAAGAGCCGACCAATCTCCAGCTTCACGCCCGGCAGATCGCGCACGATGATGGGCAGCTTTTTGTCGCCTGACAAAGCCAACAGGGAGCCCTTGCTCATGATCGCCAGCTCGGGCGCCGAGCGTTTGACGCGAATAATCTCGTCGCGTGTGGCGCCTAGCTGGTAACCACCGGCAGACTTCAAGCCCTTTTGGATGCGCACCAGCAGGTAGCGGCCTGGTTCGGTCGCAAATTTGAAGGCATGGGTTTCGTTGATCTCACGCTCTACCGGCAAGGCATTCAGCGCAACTTTCTTGGCCTGCTTCAGCACGGCCTCGGTCACTTCTTCGGGGTCGCTCCAAGCGTAGACTTCGTCCGTGTTGCCATTGGCCGCATTCTTCTGCGGCAGCAGCCAGGCGCTGACGCCACGTGCCATTTCTTTCTCATGCACCGGCATGCCAGCGGTGATCTGCAACACGTTCTCGGGCTCGCCAGTGTCGGCCGTCACGATCATTTGTTTGAGTTCGGCAATATCGAGGCTGAACAGACCGGGGATCGCCACCGCCTTGACCGTCTCCTGGCTGGTTGCATTGCCACCGCGCTGCGCCACCACACCCGGCGCGATGCGCAGGGCCATGCTGGCAGAGGCCTGTGGAATGGGCAGCGGCTCGGAGTGCACCGATGCATTCAAGCGCAGCTTGTCGTAGGTGACCGTGAATTTGAGCGCATCGCCTGATTTGGCAAACACGCCGGACGCTGCGCCATCGGCCTCCAGGCGCAGCCGCTTCTCGAACGTCTCGGGGTTGACCGGGTGCGAGAAACCCACATCAAACACGGCCTTGCGCAAGGTCACCTGGACTGGGTCTTGGTAGAAGGTGGCGTTCTTGAAGTCGACTTCAAAAGCGGGCGAGCGAAAGGTCAGCGTGCGCTGTGCCGACACATGGGGCGCCAGCGCCTTGGGGCCAAGGTTCACGGTGTAGGTCTCGCCAATCGGCCAGTCCTGGTCGGGCAAAAACTCCAGGCGGTTGACCGTGGCCCAGGTCCACTTGCCTGCCAATGCGGGGGACAGCGACACATCCACCGCCTCCTTGCCCACACGGGCCAGCGGTGCTGCCGACGCGGAGAAGTTCAACACCACGGGGCGGGGTTTGGCGTCGCCGTCGTAGGGCGTGCGCTCGGGGCCTGTCAGATTGAGGCCGGTCAGGCTGACCTTGGCGGCATCTTCCTTGGCGCCATTAAAGGTCTGCCAGTTCCACCAATTCTTCCAGCCACCCTGCGGGCCGTGCAGAGCGCCCCAGGCACCGCCCAATGCCAACGCAGCCGCCAATGCAACCCAGGCCGCTTGGTCTTGCGCCTTGCGCCCCAGTGGCGCCAAGCGCTCGGTGGCCCACTGCAACCATTCCGGTGCCTGCCAATTTGGGCTGCCGACCACCTGACGCAGCAGCCAGGCGACGGGTGACAGCGCCAACAAAACCGCGCGCCAAAACCACGCGCCAGCCAATCTCACCTTCTCGTGCAGGCTTTGCATCAAACCATCTCCCTCAATTGTGGTGGTATGGCGCAAAAGACTTGCCCGGCGCCAAGCGCGCTATCGTAGCGTGGTCCAGCGGTTGAGAATCTCCAGACGCATCCATGCAAACACGCGGGTATGCTGGCGAGGTAGACGTGAGCAATCCATAGTGGCACGTGGTGGAAACCAACCTGCCCTCAATGGCTTGCAACCAAGAAGCCTTGTGGTCAGATTGGACCCTAGCCCCCGTGATATAAGCCTATATAGCTATACTATTTATAGCGCATTACATTCATATAGACCACAATGATCGTCCCCCAATTCTGGGCTGAGAGCCGCCTGCAACACCGAGCAAGAGGCCGCCAGGTCACGGTGCGCCGTTTTGGTTGGTCCGACACCAGCTTGGCCGACGCGCAGCAAAGCGCCGATGTGCGCGTCAAGCAGGCGCTGGACCGCATCTTGTCCGGCGAAAAGCTGGCCCGCATCGACCCCAAGATTCCCTACAACGGGGCGGCGGGCGTGCCGATCCGTGAGGAAATTGTGGACCGCCAGGGCGAGACCATCATTACCCGCAATTCGTATGGGGCACGCTGTTTGAATACACCCAACGTGCTGTTTGCGGACATCGATTTTCCGAATGGGCAGCCGCTGCGGTTTACCGCAGCCTTCATGCTGACGCTGTTACTGCTCAGTGGCGCGGCGGCTTGGCTGAGTGGCTCGCGCGCGGTCGGCATTGGCCTGGTGGTATTGACACTGCTGCTGGGTTTTGCGCTGGTTAGCCCCGTTTTTCGTTTGGTACAGGCTGCTGCCGGTGGAGCCGAGCAAGCCGCTCGTAAACGTATCGCCGCATTCGTGGCCCGGCACCCCGACTGGAATCTCCGCGTGTACAAGACGCCAGCGGGCCTGCGTGTGGCCGCAACACACAGGCTCTTCCAACCCAACGAGCCCGCCGTCGCGGAGTTTTTCGCTGCGCTGGGCACCGACCCACTGTACGTGGCCATGTGCCTGAACCAGCAATGCTTTCGTGCGCGCCTTACCGCCAAGCCTTGGCGCATCGGCATCCAGAGCCCTATGCGGCCGCGCCCCGGTGTGTGGCCCGTGGCTGCGGATCGGTTACCGCTTCGCAACGCCTGGATCGCCGACTACGAAGCGGCGGCCAAGTCCCACGCCGCGTGCAGCTTCCTGGAAAGCGTAGGCAACGGCGTCGTGCACCTCGAAGCCCGCGACGTGCTGGACCTGCATGACACCTTGTCCCAGGCTCGCGGCGGTTTGCCCATCGCCTAAATTGCGCGCGGTCGCTGGGCCACCCGCATACAAATTTCTCACAAATTTCTCAACTTTGCTTCACCACCTAAAAGGGAGAATCCGAAACACTGGCCTTGCAATGACCCTTCATCACTGCGATACCCTTCATTTCAGGAGCCTCCCATGAAAACCGTTCCCCTTCTCCCCCGCTGGCGCCATCTATTGCAGGTGCTGACCGCCGCCCTGCTGGCCGCACACGGCGCACAGGCCAAGACCATAGACTTCCAAGCCAGTCTGGCCACGCCAGTGGTGCAAGCGGGCAAGGCACAGACCGCATTCCTTAAGGTGGCGCTCACCGGCTTTGAGCTGGCGAGCCAGGGCGATAGACCACTGGCCAATGTGGCCATCGTGATTGACAAGTCCGGCTCCATGTCGGGCGAACGCATCGATCGCGCCAAAGAGGCCGCCGCCATGGCCGTGAATGGGCTGGGCAGCAACGACATCGTCGCCATCCTGGCGTTTGACAACACGGTCGACGTGGTGGTGCCCGCCACCAAGGTGTCGGACAAGGCCCGCATCACACAAGCCATTCACAATATCCGCGTGGCCGGTGGCACAGGCTTGTTTGCCGGTGTCAGCAAGGGTGCGGCCGAGGTGCACAAGTTCCTGGACAAGACCCGCGTCAACCGCGTCATCTTGCTGTCGGACGGCCAGGCCAATATTGGCCCCAGTTCACCCGCCGAGCTGGGCCAATTGGGCGCCATGCTGGCGCGCCAGGGCATCAGCGTCACGACCATTGGGCTGGGCACGTCCTACAACGAAGACCTGATGACACAACTGGCCGCCAACAGCGATGGCAACCATGCGTTTGTTGAAAACTCGCGCGACCTGGTACGCATCTTTCAGCGCGAGTTTGGCGATGTGGGCTCGGTCGTGGCGCAAGAGGTGGAACTGACCATTCGGCTCAAACACGGCATTCGCCCCGTGCGTATTCTGGGCCGTGAAGGTGAAATCACCAACGGCGTGGTGCGCCTGCGCATGAACCAGCTCTACAGCCAGCAGGAGAAATATGTGGTGCTGGAAGTGGAAGTGCCCGCCGGAAAAGCAGGCGCCCAAATGGACCTGGCCGCGGTCGATGTCTCGTATCTGAACATGCAGAGCAAGAGCAAGGACAACATGAGCCGTGCGGTTGCGGTCAGCTTTAGCGCATCGACCGAGGCAGTTGCCAAGGCCACGGACAAGAAGGTCATGGAATCGGCTGTGCAACAGGTATCCAACGAGATGAGCAAAGAGGCCCTGCGGCTACGCGACAGCGGCAAGGTGGAAGAAGCCAAGCAGGTGATGCAGGCCAACAGCAACTACCTGGCCGACAAGGCCGTCTCCTTGGGTAGCGCCGCCGCACCGGCTCCAGCCCTAGCCGCGATGGAAGCCGAGTCGCGCAGCCAGGCTTCGAAGCTAGACTCCAAAGACAATGCCGAGTGGAATGTGTCTCGCAAGAAAATGAAGGAAGAGCAGTACAAGCTGGAAAAGCAACAGCGCTGAGCCACACCCTCACCCAGGAATCCCACTTTGCAAAAAAAGATCGCCATCACCCTGCTACTGATCGTGCTGCTGCCCGTGGCGGGCCTGGCGTGGTTGGGTTTGCGCATGGCGCACAACGAAAAGCAGATGGCGGCGGCGCAGGTGCAGGGCCTCGTCCACGCGCAGTTGCAGGGTGTAGACGAGGCCATTCAGGCTTATTTTTTGGACTTGCAAGATAGCCTGCTGGCGCAACTGACGCTGCGGCCACTGGACAACGATAGCTTGAAAAAAATGGCGCTGGAATCCGCGCATGTGCAGCAAGTGCTGGTGATGGCGGCGGACGGCAGCCGCGTGCTACCGGCCCCAGGCGCCCCGCTTAGCGAGTCGGAGAAGCAGTTTATGCAACGCACGTCGGCACTGTGGGACAACCCCAGTCTGCTGACCCAGGGCGGCCCACTGCCTATGGCACCCACTACTTCAAGCCTGGGTAGCTCCGCAAAGAAATTCCGTTTGTCACCCGTGGGCAAGGGCATGGACAAGGCAGAAGCCGGCCCCGCGCAGTCGGGTTGGTATGCCTGGCATTGGAATGCGCAACTGCACCATCTGTTCTGGTGGCGTGACCCGCAAAACCGGCTCATCGCTTTGGAGCTGGCGCCGGTTACGCTGTTATCCGACGTGATCACGCGCCTGCCCAATACCGGCGGGGAAACAAGTCCGGTCCAGACCCGCACACGGCTGGTCAATGGCAGTGGTCGGACGGTCTACGAGTGGGGACCTTACCAACCCGCCGACAAGGAACGCAGCCTAGCCATGCTGCCGCTGAGCCACCCTTTGGCCAGTTGGAAGCTGGAGTACTTTGCGCCAGCCCTGCAAGGCGGCGCAGCAGTCAACACCTTCGGCATCTTGGCGGCGGTACTGAGTATTGGCCTGGCACTCGCCGGTCTGGCCCTTTACCTGTACCGAGAGCACCAGCGTGAGCTGCGCACCGCCCAGCAACGGGTGAATTTTGTGAACCAGGTGTCGCACGAGTTGAAGACGCCGCTGACCAATATCCGCATGTATGCGGAGCTGCTGGAGGCCGAGGTGGCCGATAGCTTTGCGGACGCACCGGTGCAAGATGGCGCCAAGGCGCACCAATACATCGGCGTGATCACCACCGAGAGCCTGCGCCTGTCGCGCCTGATTGCCAATGTGCTGAGCCTGGGCCAGTCGCAAAAGTCACAACTGCGACTGGCACGGCAATCGGCCTGCGTGGATGACGTGATTACGCGGTGTGTAGCCGCATTTCAGCCTGCGTTGGACGCCAAAGGCATCGCCGTGCAGGTGGACGCCCACGCAGCCGCAAGGGTCATGCTGGACCCTGAGGCACTGGAACAGATTCTGAACAACCTGGTCAGCAATGTCGAAAAGTATGCAGCGGCAGGTGGTGCCATCCACATCAGCAGCCGGCAAGACCAAGACGTCAGTACGATTGAAGTGCGCGACTTTGGCCCTGGCATTGCGCCGCAGGACCACAATCGCATTTTTGAGCCGTTTTACCGGGTCAGCTCGCGGCTGACCGATGGTGTCAGTGGCACCGGCATTGGGCTGGGTATTGCCCGCGAACTGGCGCAACTGCATGGGGGCAACCTGGTGGTGCAGGACGTGGACAAGGGCGCCTGCTTCCAGGTCACGTTGCACACCCCGCAGGCCAAGGAGACCCCATGAAGATTCTGATTGCCGAGGACGACCAGCACATTGGTGATGGTCTGTGTGCGGTGGTAGAGGCCGAAGGTTATACGCCGGTGTTGGCGCGTGATGGCGAGCAGGCCTTGCAGCTGTTCCACGCCCATGCACCGCAACTGATCTTGCTGGACATCATGATGCCCAAGCGCGATGGTTATGCCGTGTGCCGCGAGATCCGCCGCGTGGACACACAAGTACCGGTGATTTTCATCAGTGCAAAATCGGAAGAGATTGACCGGGTGGTGGGTCTGGAACTGGGCGCTGACGATTACATCGTCAAACCCTTTGGGGTACGCGAAGTCATCGCGCGCATCCGAGCGGTCACGCGCCGCACGCTGGCGCAACGCCCGGCCCAAGAGCTGTCGCCCGAATCGCTGCGCCTGGGCGACCTGGAGGTGTTCCCCACCCAGTTGCGCGCCCGTCGGGGCGAGCAGCAGATGGACCTGAGTCTGCGCGATGTCAAGATTTTGCAATGCCTGTTCGAACAACGCGGCCAAGTGGTGGACCGCGACACGCTGTTCAACACCTGCTGGGGCCGCGAATACTTTCCCAACAGCCGCACGCTGGACCAGCACATCTCCAAGCTACGTAAACTGGTGGAGCGGGACGCCAAACACCCCGAGATCATCTGTACCGTGCATGGAGTGGGCTACCGGTTTGATTAGACGAGTTGTTATCCCACCGCCTGCACCCGCCCGCGGTACGAGGCGCCCAGGCTGACCACACGGGTGGTGTCAACCACTGGTGTACCCGGCTTGGGTGCAAAGGCGGGCGATGCCAGCAGGGCCGTGCACAGCTCCAGCACCAGGTCATCCTTGATGGCAGGGTCGTCATGGGTATGGAACTGCTCTTGGCCCAACAGATCGCGTGTGAACCAGCCAGTGGGTTGCAGGTAAAGGCGCAGCAGCGGATCGTCACCTCCCGCCCAGGTGTGCACAAAGTCAAAATCCAGCGCTTGGATGCGCCCGTGCAGGGCTACCGCGCGGGGTGCGGCCGTGATCTTGCAGCCCAGCCCGTAGCAGGTGATACCCGATGGCGCCGCGGCAATATTGCCCAGCTCCGGCTTCCAGTTGGGCGACGGCAGTTTGGCGCTTTGCACAAACTTGGCGTACAGGGCGTCGAGTGCCTTGATGGCGGTGGCGGCTTGGCAGGCTTGTTGACTCTGGTCTTGCATGGGTGGACTCCAATGGACGGCTGTTGCGGGTGGCCCATTGTGTGGGGGGCCGTGCTGCCCAAGACGCGTCAAAGTGTGTGAGTTGTAACGTGCGGTAACCCGCAGGTAACCGGGCCGGGCGCTCAGGCCAGCAGGTATTCCCGCGTCAGGGTACGGGCCCGGTGCAGGCGGCTTTTGACGGCTGCGTTGGTCAGCTGCAGCTGGGTGGCAATCTCGGCGATCGACAGCTCTTCAAAGTCGCGCAGCAGGATGACCTCCAGGTGGGTGGGCGGTAGGGATTGCAGGGCGGCCGCCAGGTCCACCCGCAGTTCATCCGTTGTGTGGCTCGTCACCCATTGCTCCACTGCAGCTTCGTCATAGGGGTCATACTGAAATGCCTGGCGGCCCAGGCGCCGACATTCACGCTTGACCACCTGGAACAGCCAGCCCGAGAAGGCAGCCAGTGTGCGCACCGACTGCAGCTTGCGCGCCAGCACCATCAGCGCCTCCTGCACTGCGTCGTCCACATCACTGATCAGGCAGTGGCGCTGGGCGTAGCGGCGCACATCGGGGCGGCACAGGCGCAGCAGCGTGTCCAGCGCGCCCAGGTCGCCGGCGTGGGCAGATTGCAAGACCAGGGTTTGCTGCGCGTCCAGGGCCATGGCGGTCAGGCCTTCTTGTCCAGGCGGCGCCCGACCATGGCGCACATGGGGCAAAAGCCGACCAGGCCACTGATGGCAATACCCGCCGCGCTGGCAGCCAGCAGCCATCCCATGGGTCCGGCAAAGCTGTACAGCGCATAGGCGGCGGCGCCAGAGCCGGCCACGATGCGCAATGCGCGCTCCCAACCCGGGACGTTTTTGACATAAAAAGCAGACATGGTGAGACCTTATTCAAGCAATACGGGAACATTCCCAGTAGCTAAGAGGCTCCCAGCACGCAAACGGATTCGCGGGTTTGAAAATAAAGTTGGCGCTGCGCATTCAGGGTTTGCGAAAGGTCATCACCCGCCAGAGCGCGCGGGCCTTGCTGCGCAGGGGCGCGCGTTCGTCGGATAACACCTCCAACAGTTCAGACAAACTCTTGGAGCGCACGATGGCAAACAGCACCATGCCCACAAAAACGCTGGTCGCCAGCACCCCGTGCAACAGCCTCTCCCAGGGCGCTCCATCTCCAAACGCAATGATGTTCATACCAAAGTAACCGGTGGTGACCGTGGTAATCAAGCCCAGAATGGTGATCACGGTCAGCCGGACCACGGTGTTGGACTGGCGGCGCTGCGAGTCGCTGTCCAGGTAGTGGCTCATCTCCTTGGTTTCGTCGCGCACCTCGTCGTACAACGCGTCGTTGCGCAGGTGGTTGGAGCACATGCGAAAGGCCGCCTGCACATGGGGCCGCTCGGACAGTTCATGGAACCAGTAGCGGTGGGTAAACCGCAAGAAGGTTTCAAAATTGCTGCGGATGCGGCGCTTGAAAGCGCGCACCGAGTCGTCGTTGCTCACGGTGAGCGCATTCACCGCGCCAACCAGAATGTCCGAAAAAACCAGCAGCGCCGCACGGTGCACATGGGCCAATAAAAAGACGAGGAAATACTGGTGCCGAAACTGGGCCAACACGCCACGCTCCGCATCCATAAAAAATGCCGAGTCGCAGTCCCCCACCATCATCATGGAACTGCCGGTGCAGATGAATCGGGTATTGGGGCCTGCCTCGGTGTTGGTCCAAAAACGGTCTTGGCAGTACAGTTTTTCAAAATCAATGACGGTGGGCTCATGGATGGGCAGTGGCTCGTCCGGGTGCAGCCTGGAGGCCAGCCCCAGGCGAATCCACTCTTCGGCGCTCAGCGCACGGGGTTGCTCCAGGGCCACATAAGCCGTTATGGGCATGCGGTGGTATTCAATCAGGCGAAAGCGCAGGGCACCGGGTTCGTCCGAATCGGCCAGCACCAGGGGCCGCAATAGGCTGGCCCAGTGCTCCGAGATGCAAGGGCTGCGGTGCTGGCACACAAACTTCAGAAACTTCTCGCGATTGGCCGTGTCAGACCGCGCCATCACCTGCCCGTCCAGCCCCACCCATTCAACCGCATGGGCGCTGTGCAGGCCACCACCTTCTTCGTCCCAGCCTGAGGGATAAGCCCTACCAAACCGGAACAGGATGTTGCGTACCGTGTCCAGCGACAGGTTGCGCGCACGCACCTCTACATTCAACTGGACCAGGTCGAGATCGTCAAAGAAGTAGAGGTCGATATGCACCACTTCCAGCTCCACCGGTGCCGATCCTTCGCGCAGTGTCACCCGCAGCACAGCAATGTCCTTGCGGCGGAACACGTGCATGGGGGAGTCTTTGACGCTATCGGATCCCTTGGGCCGGTCGCAGCGCCCCTCGCCATACAGAAAACGCTGCACGTACGGCAAAAAAGACACGAACTCCCGGTAGTGCCGCTCGCGGAACATGCCGGGGTCTTCGGTGAATTCGTCGTCCAGGCTTTTCCAGGGATGGGTGCCTTGGGTGCGCACCAGTTCCTCCCAGTGGCGCACCTTACCCACTTCCAGCGACAGCGGTTCAATTTGCAAGGGCCATACCAGGCTGGCATGGAACAAGCGAACCCGCGCGGGGGGTGCTTCAGTGTCGGGGGTGGTCACGGTTAATGCCCTGAGTTGTCACGCAGCAAGCGGTATCCGACAGCGGTCTCGGTCAGCAGATGTTCGGGTTGTGCAGGATCTCGCTCCAGCTTCTGGCGCAGGTGGCCCATGTAAATGCGCAGGTAGTGGCTTTGCTCCGCATGCGCCGGGCCCCACACTTCTTTGAGCAGTTGGCGGTGGGTCATCACCCGACCGGCATTGGCGACCAGCAACGTCAGCAGCCGGTACTCAATCGGGGTCAGGTGCACCTCTGCGCCCCCACGGCGCACCAGGCGCGCCTGCCGGTCCACTTCGACCTCGCCAAAGCGAAACAAGGGGTCTGCTTCACCTGCAGCCTGGGCAGACGCCTCACCAGACCCACCGCGGGGCCGGCGCAGATTGGCGCGTACCCGGGCCAACAACTCCCCCACGCCAAAGGGTTTGGTGAGGTAGTCATCGGCTCCAGCATCCAGTGCGGCAATCTTGTCGGTTTCGTCCGCCCGGGCAGACAACACAACAATCGGCACGTTGGACCACCCCCGCACATCGCGGATCACGTCCAGCCCGTCACCATCGGGCAGGCCCAGATCGACCACCAACAAATCCGGCTTGCGGGTGCCAGCATCCAGCAGGCCGCGCTTTGCCGTATCGGCCTCATGCACCACCCAGCCCTCGGCTTCCAAAGCAGCGCGTACAAAGCGCCGAATTTGGGGCTCGTCTTCGATCAGTATGGCAACGGGGGCAGACATGGATGTGGGTCGTCTTGGAAAGAGATCAGGTTTCTTCTGGCTCAGGGGAAACGGGTGGGGGCGTGCGCGGCAAGGTGATGGTGAATTCTGCACCACCGCCACCTGCCTGCGCAGCTGTGATGGTGCCGCGGTGTGCCTCCACAATGGCCTTGCAAATCGCAAGGCCCAGACCCACGCCGCGGGTAGCCGACTCGGCCTGCCCGCGCGTGAACTTGTCAAACAGCGTCTGTTCATGGCCGCGGCTGGAGGCTGGCAAACCCGGCCCATGGTCCCGGACCCGTAGCACCAGACAGCTGGGCTTGGCTTCGGCAGCAACCAGGATGGCCGGTGACGGGGCACCAGCGGGCACACCATACTTGGCAGCATTCTCCAGCAGGTTGACCAACACGCGTTCAACCAATGCGGCGTCAAACTCGACCAGGGGCAAGTCTGCCTCCAGCGCTGTGCCCACCGACACACCACCCAGGGCGTGGCGTGCGGAGCGAATGGCACTGCCCACCACCTCTTCCACCGACTGCCATTGCTTGCGCAGCTGAACCTGCCCGCTCTCCAGGCGCGCCATATCCAGCAAGTTCGTCACCAGGGCACTGAGCTCGCGGGCCTCATGGGCAATCGCGCGGACAGACGCCAGTTGTTCCTGCGTCAAGGTGGGGGATTGCTCCAGTGTTTCCGCCTGGCCTATCAAGGCGGTCAGGGGTGTACGCACATCGTGCGACATGGTTGCCAAGAGGGTGTTGCGCAGCCGCTCCGACTCCATCTCCACCACCGCCGATTGCGCAACCTCCACATAATGCACCCGCTCCAGCGCGATGGCAATTTGCCTGGCCAGCGTCTCCAGCAGTTGCACCTGCTCCGGAATCACCAACCAACGGGGCTGGTTGGGCTGCAATACCAATACGCCGCGTATCCGCATGGGCGCCTGCAGCGGTACATAGTGCCAGGCGTTGGAGGGCAGTGTGGCGGTGGCCATGCCAGCCCGTTGCCCATTGTGAAACGTCCAGTCGGCAATGCTGGCATCCAGCTGGTCGGGCAGGCTGTCGCCCAACTCCAGCTTGTCATTGGCACTGGTGATAAAAACGCGGGCTTGTCCGCCAAAGATGCGCTGCACGGCGGCCTCGCCCAACTCAACCACCTGGACCGACTGGAGCGCCGCAGAGAGGTCACGGGTGAGCTCGAACAGCGCGAGCGCCCTGCGCTCCCTGCTGGCAGACACATGGGCCGAGAACCGCAAATTGGCAGTCAACTGTCCGATCAGCAGGCCCACCCCCAACATGACCGCAAAGGTCACCAGGTACTGAACATCACTCACCGCAAACGAAAGGCGTGGTGCCACAAAAAAGAAGTCAAAGGACGCTACCGACAGGATGGCTGCCAACATGGCGGGGCCGCGCCCCAGTTTGACGGCCACCAACACCACACACAGCAGAAACAGCATCACAATGTTGGCCAGATCAAACAGCGCCAACATGGGCAAGGTCAACAGGGTGGTTGCTATACACGCGCCCAGCGCCCAGGCATAACGGGGCCAGGATTCCAGCCAGCCCGACTCCGAATCGTCGTCCCGCTTACCCACCGGCACGGCAGATGCCAAACGGCGCACACTCTCGGTTGTGCCCACTTCCATAATGTCCAGCGTGGGGGCCAAACTCGCCAGTTGGCGCGTCAGTGTGGGTTTAAAAGCGCGTCCCGGCCGGCTCCACACACGCTCCTGGGGGCGCCCCAGCAGAACGGTTGCGCAATTGAGCGTCTGTGCCTGTTCGAGCAGCACGCTGGCAATGTCGTCGCCCGTTAATACGGCCGTGTTCCCGCCCAGCTCTTCGGCGAGTTTTAAGACGGCCAAGGTACGGTCACGCACTTCCGCTGGCAACCGTTGCAGTGCCGGGGTCTCCACATAGGCAGCATGCCAGCGCACATTGAGCTGCCCTGCCAGCCGCGCCGCACAGCGCACGGCATGTTCGGCGCCCGCATCCGGCCCCACACAAACCAACAGGGTGCCCGAGGTATTCCAGGAGGGATTCCCTTTGGAGGGACCGTGGCTTGCCAACAGGTGTTGTTTGGCCCGGTAGCTGCGCACGTCATCACCCACATGCTCCGCCGTTCGGCGCAGGGCGATTTCGCGCAATGCAAACAAGTTGCCCTTGCGGAAGAAGTTTTGTGTGGCACGCTCGGCTTGCTGGGGCACATAGACCTTGCCGGCCTTCAAGCGGGCCAACAACTCGTCTGCCGTCACGTCTACCAGTATCAGTTCATCGGCACCGTCGAGCACGGTGTCGGGCACCGTCTCATTGACACGAATGCCGGTGATGGCGCCGACGGTGCCATTCAGGCTTTCCAGATGCTGCACATTCAAGGCGGTCCAGACGTCGATGCCGGCGTCCAGCAACTCCTGCACATCTTGCCAGCGCTTGGGGTGGCGCGAGCCCGGTGCATTGGTATGCGCCAGTTCATCGACCAACAACACATCGGGTTTGGCCGCCAGTGCAGCGTCCAGATCGAGCTCCAGCAGCACCTGCCCTCGGTACGGAATTTTGCGCAGAGGCAGCAGCTTCAGGTCGGCCTGCAGCTCCATGGTTTCCTTGCGGCCATGGGTTTCGACCACGCCGACCAACACCTTTTGCCCGGCCCGCTGCGCCCGCTGGGCGGCACTCAACATTGCGTAGGTCTTGCCGACACCGGCACTGGCGCCAAAATAAATGCGCAACTTGCCACGCTGAAGGGCGCGGTCTTCATCCTGCATTTGGGCCAGCAGGGCGTCGGGGTTGGGGCGGGAGTCGGTACTGTTAGCCATCTTTTGCCTATGCAGCGCATGGGCGTGTGGCCCGCGTACTGTCTATTGGTCCGCTCATCTCGGAAACCTCCAGAACTCAATTGTGACCACGGCGCCGGGATGTGTCATGCCATTTGGATGCACCCTGTCCGCGTCTGCGCCGCGCTTGAAACGATAGAAAGGCCCAGGCCACCAGCATGGGCAGCAACAACACAGCTAGGGCCAGCAAGAGTTCGAACCACTGTCCGCTCATGGCATTACCGCACGGCGTCCAGAGCCAAGTTCAGGCGCAGCACATTCACGACCGGCTCACCCAGTATGCCCAGAAGCGGGCGTTGGGTATGGTCGGCCACCAGGGCCTGGACCTTCGCAGCATCCACGCCGCGGGATTTCGCAACACGCTGCACCTGGTACTGGGCTGCGGCGGGGCTGATGTGGGGGTCCAGGCCGCTGGCCGAAGCCGTGACCAACTCGACGGGAACCGGCAAGGTATTGCCGGGGTCCGCTGCACGTAGCGCCTCCACCCGACCCTTGACGGCCTCTACCAGCGCCGGATTCAACGGACCTTGGTTGGAACCACTGGAAGCCGCTGCGTTGTTGGCATAAGGCCCGGTGGCGGATGGGCGACCCCAAAAGTGGCCTGGGTCCGAGAAGTTTTGCCCAATCAGGGCGGAGCCCACCAACTTGCCATCACGCTGGATCAGGCTACCAGCCGCTTCGGTGGGAAATAACGACTGGCCCATGCCGGTGACCAGCAGCGGATAGGCCACACCGGTCACCAGCGTCAACACGGTAAAGGTCACCAGTGCGGGGCGAAGAATCTTGTTCATCTTGCTTGCCTCCAATTAAAACGTGTACTTCACGCCGACGGTGACGGCGTTCTTACCCAGGTTGTCAAAGGTGCCGACTTTGTAGAAGACGTCTTTGGCATCGGTGGTGTAGGCCGCCAGGGATGCGGACAGGCCATTGCCGAAGTCTTTGCCCAGGGTCAGGGAAAAGTCGGTGTAGTCACCATTGCCACCCTGGTTGGGGATGGTCTGGCGACCCACGTGGGGTGTCAGCGAGAAACCGTTGCCCAGGTCAAAGGCTGCAGCTGCTTCCAGGTAGGCGCTGCCCGAGCTGTTGGGGTTGGCAATGAAGTTGCCGGTGGAGTGGCTGTATTTGACGGTCACGATGCCGAAGGTCAGTGCGCCATACACCTCAGTGGTATTGGCATTGACCAGCACGCGGTCCGCGGTGTTGTTGGGGTATTGGTAGGTGATGACACCCACGTCGAAGTTCAGGCCGGAGGTGATTTCACCCTTGAAGCCGCCGTACAGATCAATCTCCAAGGTGCCATCGGTGGCGCCCACATAGTCCTTGATCCAGCTGACGTTGGAGCCCCAGGCACCCGCGTAAAAACCGCTGGTATGGGAAAAGTCCACGCCGCCTTGCAGGGCGGGTTTGAACGATGTTTGTGCAACGCTGCGGAAACGGTAGTCGCTCACGACGCCCACATTGAAGCTCACCGTGGACGCAGGCGCCGCGGTTTGGGCCATGGCCGTGGTGCCCAACAGGGCAGCAGTTGCAAGAACAAGAATGGATTTGGTTTTGAAGTTCATGGAATATTTCTGAGTTAAATAGTTAAACGAGTCCCAGGGCGACCAATAACAGGTCAATAGCCTTGATACCGACAAAGGGAACCACCAGTCCGCCCAGGCCGTAGATCAACAGGTTGCGGCGCAGCAGGACGGCAGCACCAACGGCGCGGTACTTCACACCCTTTAGTGCCAAGGGGATCAGGAACATGATGATGAGGGCGTTGAAAATCACGGCCGACAAAATGGCCGAAGACGGGCTACCCAGTTGCATCACATTCAGCGCCGCCAGCTGCGGATAGGTGGTCACAAAAATCGCCGGGATGATGGCGAAATATTTGGCCACGTCGTTGGCAATGGAGAACGTGGTGAGCGAGCCGCGCGTCATCAACAGGGCCTTGCCGGTTTCCACAATCTCCAGCAGCTTGGTGGGGTTGGAATCCAGGTCCACCATATTGCCGGCCTCTTTCGCGGCTTGGGTACCGCTGTTCATGGCCACAGCCACGTCGGCTTGCGCCAAGGCGGGCGCGTCGTTGGTGCCATCACCCGTCATGGCCACCAGGCGCCCTTCCGCCTGGTACTGGCGGATCAGCTTGAGCTTTTCTTCCGGGGTGGCTTCGGCCAGAAAATCGTCCACGCCGGCTTCCGCCGCTATGGCCGCAGCCGTGAGCCGGTTGTCACCGGTAATCATCACGGTCTTGATACCCATGCGGCGCAGCTCACCAAAACGCTCCTTGATACCGGCTTTGACAATGTCCTTGAGCTCCACAATGCCCAGCACCACCTTGCCGTCGGTCACCGCCAGGGGCGTGCTGCCGCGGCGCGAAACCTCGTCGGCAGCCCGTACCACTTCGGCAGGCAATTGACCGCCCAAGGCCTCGACATGTTTGCGCACGGCATCTACCGCACCCTTGCGCAGCTGGCGCGTGCTGCCATCGGGCAACTTTACGTCCATACCGCTCATGCGGGTCTGCGCCGTGAAAGGCACTTCCAAGGTTTCGCCCAGCAAAGCGGGGATGCTGCCGGCACGCTGCGCCAGGGCCACGATGCTGCGGCCTTCTGGTGTTTCATCGGCCATGGAAGCCTGGGCGGCGCTCACCGCCAGTTGTGACTGGCTCACACCCGGAGCCGGCACAAAAGACGACGCCTGGCGGTTGCCATGGGTGATGGTGCCGGTCTTGTCCAGCAACAGCACATCCACGTCACCAGCGGCTTCCACGGCACGGCCCGATGTGGCAATCACATTGGCCTGCATCATGCGGCTCATGCCCGCCACACCGACTGCGGACAACAGCCCGCCGATGGTGGTGGGGATCAGGCACACCAGCAGTGCAATCAAGGCCGTGATGCTGACCACCGAGCCGGAACCAGCGGCATCCACACTAAAGATGGAAAACGGCAGCAGAGTAACCGTGACCACCAGGAACACAATGGTCAACGCCACCAACAGAATCGTCAGTGCGATTTCATTGGGTGTCTTCTGGCGTTTGGCGCCTTCGACCATGCTGATCATGCGGTCCAAAAACGATTCGCCAGGGTTGACGCCTATGCGCACCACCAGCCAATCGGACAACACACGGGTGCCGCCGGTGACCGAGGCAAAGTCGCCACCGGATTCACGCACTACGGGTGCAGACTCGCCGGTGATAGCACTTTCGTCCACGGTAGCCACGCCCTGGATGACCTCTCCATCCATGGGGATCATTTCACCCGCTTCCACCAGTACAACATCCCCTTTGCGTAGGTTTTCGGCCTGCTCGGGAAGCCATGTGGAGCCATGCACCGGTTCCTGCAGTTTCTTGGCCCAGGTGCTTTTCTTGAGGCCGCGCAGCGAGGCGGCTTGTGCTTTGCTACGCCCTTCCGCCAGTGCTTCCGCAAAGTTGGCAAACAACACGGTGAACCACAGCCAGACCGCCACGGACAGAATGAACCCGGCGGAGGCTTCACCATTGCCCTGCAAGGCCTGGATGCCGATCAGTGTGGTCAGTATGCTGCCGATATAGACCACAAACATGACCGGATTGCGCCACTGTGCGCGTGGGCTGAGTTTGGTAAACGATGCCTTGATGGCGGGCACCACCAGCACCGGGTCAAACAGCGTAAGAGAAGTATTGGTTTTCATAATAGGTTCTTTTGCTCCGTGCGGTTCAATGGGCAGGCCACAGAATCAAATGCTCGACCACAGGCCCCAAAGCCAGAGCGGGTACATAGTTCAACAGCCCCACCAACAACACGGTTCCCATCAACAGCACCACAAACAGCGGGCCGTGTGTTGGCAAGGTACCGGGCGTCACGGGCAGGCGCTTTTTGGCAGCCAACGCCCCTGCAATGGCCAGCACGGGCACGATCACACCAAAGCGACCAAACCACATGGCCAATCCCAGCAGCGTGTTGTAGAAAGGTGTGTTGGCGGACAGGCCGGCAAAGGCGCTGCCGTTGTTATTGCCAGCAGACGTCAGGGCGTACAGGATTTCGGAGAAGCCGTGTGCGGCAGGATTGGCAATACCAGCCCTGCCCGCATCCGACATCACCGCAATGGCCGTACCCGCCAGCACCAGGATAGGGGTGACCAGGATGACCAGGGATGTGAGCTTCATCTCATGGGCCTCGATCTTCTTGCCCAGGTACTCCGGTGTGCGGCCAATCATCAGACCGGCAATAAACACCGCCAGGATAGCGAACACCAACATGCCGTACAGGCCGGTTCCGGTGCCACCAAACACCACTTCACCCAGTTGCATCATCACCATGGGCACCATGCCGCCGATGGGGGTGAGGGAGTCGTGCATGGTATTGACCGCACCGCAGGACGCTGCCGTGGTGATGACGGCAAACAGGCTACTCGCGTTGATGCCAAAGCGTGTTTCTTTGCCTTCCATATTGCCGCCCGACTGCATGGCACTGGCCGACTGGTCCACACCCAAGGGCGGCAAAAGCGGGTTGCCCACCTGTTCGGCCGGCGTGATGATTACGACCGCCAAAACGAACATCACGGTCATGGCCGCCAAAATGGCCCAGCCCTGGCGTTTGTCGCCCACTTCGATGCCGAATGCAAAACACAAAGCCGCCGGAATCAGGAAGATGGCCAGCATCTGCAGAAAATTGCTGAGTGCTGTGGGGTTTTCATAGGGGTGCGCAGAATTGGCATTGAAGAAACCACCACCATTCGTGCCCAACATCTTGATGGCCTCTTGCGAGGCCACCGGGCCCATGGGCAGGGTTTGTTTGTCGGTTTGCGCTACTTCCATCACGGGGGCACCCTTTTCATCGACTACGGGCGCGCCTTGAACATCCACTTTTGCAGTCTGGAACGGGGTGATCTCCAGTGTGGTTGCCTCCTTGTAACCATCAAAATTCTGGATCACACCTTGGCCCACCAAAAATACCGCAAACACCACAGACAACGGCACCAGCAGCCACATGGTGATACGTGTGATGTCCACCCAGAAGTTGCCAATCACCGCTGTAGAGCGCGCAGCAAAACCCCTGATCAGCGCAAACACCACGGCAACGCCGGTAGCAGCCGACAGAAAGTTTTGCACCGCAAGGCCCAACATCTGGGTCAGGTAAGCCATGGTCGACTCACCGGCATAACCCTGCCAATTGGTATTAGTGACAAAACTCACGGCGGTATTAAAAGACGAATCGGGAGACACAGCCGCCATTCCGGCGGGATTGAGCGGCAGATGAACCTGCAGGCGCTGCAATGCATACAGCACCAATACGCCCAGGGCGTTAAAGGCCAACAAGGCCAGTGCGTAGTGCGACCACTTCATGGACTGGTCGGCAGAGGTGCCTGCCAGTTTGTAGAGGGGGGCCTCCACGCGCAACATCCAGCGCGGAAGACTGCCCAAACTGATGCGGGCAATCCATTTCCCCAGGGGCCAGGACGCCGCCAACAAAACCACAAGGAACAGGGCCAATAAGCCCCAAGCTGAGCCGCTCATCAAAACTCCTCGGCGCGAAACAGCGCATAAACCAGATAGACCAACAACAGGGCGGCAACCAAGGCGCCGCCGCCATACATCACGTGCAAGATGTTCATGGCCTTGTCGCCTCCGGTGTTTCCAGTTTCTTCAAGCCCCAAACCACCAAGACCATGGCGAACCACAGCCCAATGGCGCCGCCAACAAACACAACATCCATGATTGACCTCTCTATGAAATATGCTGATGAGTATGGTTTTGGACGCGTAAAAACGCAGTTGAGATATCTGGGCCTGGTGTATAAAAAGCGTAAAAATGCAGGTGCAGACAGGCAGCTGGCAGAATCGGTTCACTGAGATTTCTATCCAATTACAAAGGTGCATCTATGCAATACCGCCGTCTGGGCCGCAGTGGCCTGCAAGTCAGTACGCTCTCACTGGGTTCCTGGGTCACGTACCACAACCAGGTCGATGTATCCGCCGCCAAGGAGATGCTGGCCGCAGCGTACGACGCCGGTGTCAATTTTTTTGACAACGCCGAGGTCTACGCGCTGGGCAAGAGCGAAACGGTCATGGGTGAAGCCATCAAGGCCCTGAACTGGCCACGGATCAACTACGTGGTGTCCACCAAGTTTTTCTGGGGCCTGTCGCGTGATGAGCAGCCCATCAACCGCAAGGACACACTGAACCGCAAGTACCTGATGCAGGCCATAGACGGATCGCTCAAACGTATGGGCCTGGACTTCATCGACCTGGTCTACTGCCACCGCCCGGACCCCCACACACCGATTGAAGAGACGGTGTGGGCCATGAGCGACATGATCAGCCAGGGCAAGGCCCTGTACTGGGGTACCAGTGAATGGTCGGCCAGCGACATCCGCGCGGCCTGGGAGATTGCCGAGCGCCACCACCTGCACAAGCCCGTCATGGAGCAACCCCAGTACAACGTGTTCCACCGCAAACGCGTGGAGGTGGAATACGCCCGGCTGTATGAAGACATTGGCCTGGGCCTGACGACCTGGAGCCCGCTGGCCAGTGGCCTGCTGACCGGCAAGTACCGCAGCGGTGTGCCCGAAGGCAGCCGCGGGTCGGTCAAGGGTATGGACTTTTTGCTCAAGGGCCTGACCGATGCTGCGAAGAATGCCGCCGTGACCAAGCTGGAGGCCGTTGCAGCCGAGCTGGGCTGCACCATGGGCCAACTGGCCATTGCCTGGGCCGCACACAACCCGCGTGTCAGCACCGTGATCACCGGCGCATCACGCATGTCGCAACTGCAGGAGAACCTGGGCGCACTGGCCGTGCTGGACAAGCTCACGCCCTCGGTGCTGGAAAAAATCGACACGGCCACGCTGGCATTGGCGGAGTAAAGCCTATGCGACGCCTGACGACAGGCCTGCTGCACGGTGCCCTTGGTCTGCTTCTGGGGTGTGGTGCGGTGGCCCACGCACAATGCCCGCCGCCTGCATGGCCCCCGGCAGATCTTCAGCGCCTCAAGGCCAACCAATGGAAGCTGACGGATGACACGCAGCGCCAGGCCGTGGCACTGGCCCTTGTGCCCTGCCTGGGCCATGCCGACCCTGCACTGCGCGATGGCGTGGCGTTTGAGGGTTTGAGTGCGCTTTTGCGCAGCAAGCAGTTATCTGCCGTCACCCAGCGCGCCATCTACCAATCGCAATTAGCCCAGCTGAGCCCTACGGCCAGTGATACCCATGGTTTTGCCAAGCCCTTCGCGGCGCTGGTGTTGTCCGAGGTGGCGCGGGCGGATCGCCTGGTACCCTTCCTGAGTAACGATGAGCGCGCGGCGCTGGTGACAGCAGGCGCGGAGTACCTGACCAGCATCAAAGACTACCGGGGTTTCGCAACCGGTGAAGGCTGGCGCCATGCGGTGGCCCATGCTGCCGACCTGATGCTGCAGCTGGCACTCAACCCTGCCATCGACGCGGTACAACTGCAGGCCATGTTGTTGGCCGTGCAGAGCCAGATCGCGCCGCCCGGTGAACATTTTTATATCTACGGTGAGGCGGATCGGCTGACGCGGCCCGTTCTCTACGCGGCACGGCGCGGCCTGCTGGATGCCGGTTTCTGGACCGGGTATATCGGCACGCTGGCAGCACCCGCGCCGTTGAAAACATGGGATGACGCATTTGCCAGCCAGGCCGGTCTGGCGCGCATGCACAATACCAAAGCATTCCTGCGCGCGCTGGATGCCGGTGTTCGGGCCAGCAGTGATGCGGCGGTGCAGGCCGCGTTGGGCACTGCTCTGCCACTGGCGCTGAAGGCCCTGCCATGACATGGCAACCCGCGTTCACCCGCTTCAGCTACCAACACGCCGATGGGGTTAGCCGCAGCCCGCTGCGCATTTTGTTTACGGGCGCCAGCCTGCTGCTCGCCGTGGTAGCCACGGCGGTGTTGGCCAGTGCCGCTGCGGCTGTGCTGTTGGCAGTGCCCTTGATTGCCTGGCTGGCCACACCCCGCCAGTTGCTGCTGGGGCCGCGCTACCTGTTGTGCGGCAATACCATCGTCTACTTTGGCAATGTGAAACGCATGACCCTGTCGCCCACTTTGGGCAAGCTGCGGCTGGAGTGCACCAGTGGCACGGCGTTTGTGTTGGAGCGCCGCAGGTTTCCGCGCAGCACACGCATGGCAGAAAACCTGCTCAAGTGCAAGACCACCCGGTTTGACACACTGTCTGCCAGGATCATTGAACAGGTCCGTGCAGCGTCTGCCAACGCGGTGTTGATGACAGCCTGACCATGCGCCCGCAAGACTTGCAACACACCGCCCATACCGTCGAATGTTTTCTGAATGCGCTGCGGCTGGAGGATGGCCCCGCGCGCACCGAGCTGGAAGAAACCCTGGTGCTGTGGCTGGTCGATGCCGCCCGACTGGAAGATGACCACCTGGTCTACGAAGCGTGCGCCATCTCCTGCTACAGCAGGGGCCATGTCACCGCGTACTACGAAGTTCCGCTGGCGCGGCTGGAAAAGACACTGTGGTGCAGCGCCAAAAAGCTCTCGGAGATTGACGGCACAGCCTTTAGCCAGCACGCGCAGTTGGTCATGCGGGGAACGGGTGGGCTGGTGCTGACCCTGCCCGACACGCCCCGCAAGACCATCATGACCTAGCGTCTGACGCGCCCTGTGACAGCACCTGACCGTCGTGTTGTACGGCCAGGTAACGCACGCCTTGCGCCTGCAACCAGGCGATGGCGTCCACGCCCTTGAGCATGGCAATGGTTGTCAGCGCACCGGCGGTTGTGGTGTTGGCCGCCAGCACCGTCACCGACTGCCAGTGCGCAACTGGCCAGCCCGTGCGCGGGTCGAGCACATGGCAGTAGCGCACGCCGTCCACCATCAAAAACCGCTCATAGTCACCACTGGTCGCCAGGCCGCCGCGTGCCAGCGGCAGCACCGCCAGAGTCGTATCGCCCCCGCTTGCATCTGCGCGCGGGTGCTGGATGTGCACGCTCCACGGCGCGCCTTGCAGTTCCGGCAGACCCCGTTCACCCAGTGCGTGGATGTCGCCCCCCAGGTTGACCAGCGCATGGTGGATGCCATGCTGGAGCAACACCGCCGCCGCCCGGTCGGCAGCATATTCCTTGCCAAAACCACCAAAGTCCAGCTCCATGCCCGGCAAGGCCAGGCGCACCTGATGCCCCTGCCGCTGCACATGCTGCGAGCCCACTGTGGCCAGCAAAGCCTGCAAGGCATCCACTGCAGGGAGCTTGCCTGCCTTGAAGTCCCAGGCCCGGCGCAACACGCCAGAGCTGATGTCAAACAGGCCACCACTGAGCGTCCACAGGCTGTCGGCAAAGCCCAACAACTCGGCAGTCTCTGCATCCACATCCACGGCGTCCTGGCCGGCCGCGCGGTTGATGCGGCTGATGATGCTGTCTTCGGTGTAGCGTGAATACTTTGCCTCAATGCGGTGGACCTCCGCAATGGCTGCGGCAGCGGCGGTGCGCATGCCCTGTTCATCCTGGCCATCCATCTGCAGGCTGCAGGGCGAGGCCATGGCAGAAAACTCGAAGCGCAGGCTGCGCCAGCGGCTCACGGCGGTGGCCTCTTAAAACCGGTGGGTCAGGCCCAGCTGCACAAAATTGGCCCTGAACGGGTCCAGCCCGGGGCTGCCTTCGCCGCCCAGTTGGAGGCTGGCACTTTGTCTATAGGTTTCCAGTTTGACATCCACCGAGGTGTCGGGGTTGAAGGCATAGGCCAGTTTGACCGACAACGTGACCGCGCCAAACGCGGCCAGGCGCTGGTCTGTGGATTGGTTGCGGCCCCGTTGATTGACCGCACGGGTGATGACCGCAATCTGGTCGTATTGGCCCTGGGCGTTCAGGATAGGGTCCAGGTAAAAGTGCGCCGCACTTTGGCTGTAGTAACGCAGGCCGGGTGTGACCGTCCACGCGCCGGCGCTTTGCACCCAATCCAGACCCAGGGTGTGGGACAAGACGCCAAAACTGTCGTTGTAGTAGCGGTAGCTGCTGCGTAATGCTGCGTCAAAGGGCGCCAGGTAGTGGTTCCAGCGCGCCAGTGCAATCCAGGCATCCCGCAGGTCCGGGCGTTGGTCAAAACTCTTGTAGGGATCGCTGTAATAACCACGGCCCAGGCTACGCGTCAGATTGAACTGTACCAAGTCATCGGTGGTGAGCACCTGGGTCAGGCCCAGTTGGTACTCCCGCGTGCTCTTTTGTCCGCCAGAGCCGCTGCCGCCCGTTTTGGACGCGTCGATACGGTCATTGGACAGGCCGAGCCCGGCAGACCAGGTGCGGTTGTTGTCCTCGGTGGACCAGCGCGCCTCCAGCCCTGCAGCGTGGGAGGCATAGTCGTTTTCATTGGAGTTTGCCAGGCTGGCCGACACGGCGGCGCGCGCGAAGTAACGCGTCACCTTGACGTCGCCCGCCCGGCGCACATCGTCCATACGGCTGGCACCCGAAAACGCGGCGTTCTGGGTGTGCCAGCGTGGTGTCGCGCCCGACACGGCATCCATCACCGCAGAGGCTTCGAGGGACCAATCTCCGGCAATTGGCGCCTGCACATACAGCTGGGGCGAGCGCGCGGTCACACGTTCCCAACCCGGTTGGCTGTCGGTGTAGTGGCCGTATTTCAGTGCCACCGTAGTTTTGTCGGGCGCCGTTTCAGCGGCCGCAGTCAGCGGCGCCACACAGGCCAGCGCGGCCAGGCCAGGCAAGACCAGGGACGCCAGCAGCACACTGCCACCGGCGGAGTGATGGCGGGTGGTAGGGCTTGGTTGGGTAAAAACGGGGGTTTGCACGCGGGGCCCTTCTTCAGTTGCAGCCACAGCCGCCGCCACCCACACTGGCGCCGCCGGTGGAGTTTTCTTTGCTGGTGTAGATGTGTTGCATGAACCGCTGGTCCAGCGGGTCTGCGTCCATGGCCATACCGGGCTTGGCCAGGTTGCCCTTTTCCCAGGCCTGCACCGGACCAGGTGTACTGCAGCCAGCCAAAGCGCCCCCAAGGCCCACCGTGAGCAGGCTCCAAACCAATGCTTTCATCATCTGAACCGTCATCCTTGCAGGGTGTTTAAGGCAGGCGCAGGGCCTGGCGAATGTTTTGCTCCAGTGCGCTGCGGTCATTGTCCTTGAAACCGCTGTGCACGCTGAGCACCTTGCCATCCGGGCCTATCAGCACCGCGGTGGGCATGGCTTTGATAGCGTAGGCCTTGGGGGTTTGGCCCGTGGGGTCGAATGCGAGGTCAAAGTGGGCCGGCGTCTTGCGCAAAAACGCCTGGGCGTCCTCGGCTTTCTGGTCCACATTGATTGCCACTACACGCAACCCCTGTGCCGCGTAGCGTGCCTGCATATCGTTCATCCACGGAAACGACTGTTTGCACGGCCCACACCACGAGGCCCAAAAGTCCAGGTACACCGTTTTGCCCGCATAGTCGCTGAGTTTGACGGCACCAACACGCCCGGTCAGGTTAAAGGCGGGAGGCACATCCCCCACCTCAACCGCAGCGGCCGGCAGGCCGAGGAAAGCACCCAAGACCAGCGCCGCAGCTCGCGCAAAAAATTGACGCATGGGAGAACAGGAACGGTGGTTCAGCGGTTGTTGGGCATCTGGTCCAGGTAGCTGCGCATGGTGCCCAGGCGGACGATGGTATCCAGTGATGCGCCGGGTGCACGGCTCTCGTAGAGCCAGACGATGCCGTCCTTGGTCCCCACGTAGACGCCGGTATCCGGGTAAAAGCGGTAGGTATAGCCCAATGCCTGACCGGTGGTCTGGCGGCGCGGCGACAACAGCTGCGGGAAGGTGTCTTCGCCCCAGTCCAGTAAGCGATCCGTGTCGTTGCTGTCTGGCAGCCCCAAGTAGGTGGCCAGGTCGCCAATGGTCTGTGTGCCCAGGTCCGCATACACATTCATCTGCGGTGTTCTCTGGAAGGCGCCCAACAGTTCGGTGCCGTTGAACCGGTAGGGCGTGAAACGCGGCGCGGTCACCGGGTCCGTGTGGCAGCTCTGGCACACGGGGAAAATCAGACGCCCGGCGTCTACGCTGCCAGCGCCCCATGCCGGAAGGGCCATACTGGCCGACAGCACCAGGAAAGCAAAAGAACTTTTCATACACACCACCCTCGGTAAATTGGATGCGCTGCAACATGCACCGCACCCATTACAAACGAAGTTGCGCGACAAACGGATGCAGCAACCGACAAAATATTGTTACTTTTCGCATCCACCCCGGCCGCAAGCCTTGCCGCAGACCGCCCGTTACCATTACCACCCTATGACTCCCAAACCGCGTATCCTTTTGGTGGAAGACGAATCCGGCATTGCGGACACGCTGCAATACGTGTTGTCCACCGACGGCTTTGCACCCGTGTGGTGCAGCACCGCATCCGAGGCCCTGGCCCAGTTTGCCGCCGAGCCGCCAGCACTGGCCGTGCTGGACGTGGGCCTGCCGGACATGAACGGGTTTGAGCTGTTCCGCCGCCTGCAGGCTCTGCCCGGCGGCCACCAGGTGCCCATGCTGTTTTTGACGGCGCGCAGCGACGAGATTGACCGCGTGGTGGGACTGGAGCTGGGGGCCGACGACTATATTGCCAAGCCTTTTTCGCCGCGCGAGTTGGTGGCACGGGTGCGCACCATCCTGCGCCGCAGTGCGCGGCCTGTGGCAGCAACCGCAACCGCAGTGGCAATCGCGGCAACTCCCACGCCCACCACTTCCGCGCCAACACCCGCCTTGTGGCTGCTGGACGAAGAGCGCCACCAGATCCGCTTCTATGGCCGCGCGCTGGAGCTGTCACGCTACGAATACGGCGTGCTGCGCCTGCTGGTGCAAAAGCCGGGCCGCGTGTACACCCGCGACGAGCTGCTGCAAAAGGTCTGGGGCGATGCCAACGACAGTTTTGACCGCACGGTGGACGCCCACATCAAGACCCTGCGTGCCAAGCTCAAGTCCGTGGCGCCGGGTCTGGAGCCCATCCGCACACTGCGCGGTACCGGGTATGCGCTCAACGAAGACCTACCCGGGACACCCAGTTGATCGCGAAGTCTGGCGGCCATTTTGTCTAAACGCACGCGTATTTTTTTAGGCATCCTGCTGATCTATGCCATCGGACTGGCCGCCGTGCTGTACCACGTGGTCTCGGACCTGGACCCGCGTTACCGTGAGTCTGCCGAAGAGTCGCTGGTGGAAACCTCCCAGGTGCTGGCCGCGCTGGTGGAGCAGGACGTGCGTGATGGCGCACTGGATACGGCGCGACTGGAGGTGCTGTTCAAGGCCGTGTATGCACGCCAGTTTGAGGCGCAGATCTTCGATATCCGCAAGACCCGCGTGGAGCTGCGCACCTATGTCACCGACCGCAACGGCACCGTCGTGTTTGACTCCACCGGCCAATCGCTGGGCAAGGACTTTTCGCAGTGGCGCGATGTGCGCATGACACTCAAGGGTGAATACGGCGCCCGCACCTCGATGGATATCCCGGGTGACCCCAATTCCGCCGTGATGTACATGGCCGCCCCCGTGTACTGGAACACCAATGCACAGGGCACCGGCAGCGGCGAAATCATTGGTGTCGTCACCGTGGGCAAACCGGTGCAGACCTTTGGCCAGTTTGTGGCCGCCGCACGCAGCCGCACGCTGTACGCCGGCATGTTGTCTGTGGTGGCGGTGCTGGTGCTGGCGGTGACCGTGTCGGTGTGGCTGGTGCGCCCCTTTGGCCTGATCGCCGACTATGCGCGGTATGTCAACGCGCAGCAGGGCTTCCACCCCTGGCGCCTGGTGCGGCGCGCCTGGCAGCTGCTACGTGCCGCCTACGACGAAATGCGCGACGCACTAGCCGGGCGCAACTATGTGGCCGACTATGTGCAAACGCTGACACACGAAGTCAAAAGCCCGCTGTCCGCCATACGCGGAGCGGCAGAGCTGTTGCAGGAGCCGATGGAAGAAGCACAGCGCCAGCGCTTTCTGGGCAACATCCAGCGGGAGACTGAACGCATCCAGGAGATGGTGGACCGCATGATGGAGCTGACCGCGCTGGAAACCCGCCGCGTGCTGGACACCGTAGAGCCTATAACACTGCTTCCCTTGCTGGAAGAATTGGCCCATGCATCCCACGGCGCTGCGGCACAACGGCGCATCCGCATCACGGTGGCGGCCGACACAGACGCCACGGTGGAGGCCGACCCCTTTTTACTGCGCCGCGCCGTCAGCAACCTGCTGGACAACGCGCTGGATTTTTCACCCGAGGGCGGGCAGGTGGAGCTGGGCCTGCACCTGGATGGCCGCTGGGTCTGCATCACCGTATGTGACCAGGGGGCGGGCATACCCAGTTATGCAGAAGACAAGGTGTTTGAGAAGTTTTACTCGCTGGCCCGCCCGCATTCGCGCAAGAAGAGCACCGGCCTGGGCCTGAGTTTTGTGAAGGAAATCGCCTCCCTGCACCGGGGGCGAATCGCATTGGGCAACCGTTCAGATGCCGGCGAAGCAGCAGGTGCAACCGGTGCCATTGCCAGGCTGTGGCTGCCACGCAGCACCAAGACACGCGCAAGCTGATGGGCGCAGCTTTCACCGACATTTCACACAGTTTTCACACAAGGCGCTAAAGCCTTCGCATTGTTTTCTCGCTGGCGCGGGATGCTCTCTCCACCGTGCAATACCGCACGCCGTTTGGAGAAAGCACCATGGCTATCACAGCCCCGGCATTTACCGCACCACCCCCTTCGCAAGCGCCCGCTCGCATGTCGCGCTGGTTGTGGCTCGTCACCACCACCCTGTCAGCCGCCTGTTTTGTGGTGCTGGTCAGCAGCCCCGCACAGGCACAAGACCGTGACACCGCCCCCCGCCTCAAGACCGAAAGTCCCTACTTCTTTGTCAAAAGCGACAACCCTGGTGTAGACCAGTTGCCGCTCAAGTCCACCCAGGTAGATGTGCGTGTCAGCGGCGTCATCGCCGACGTGACGGTCGTGCAAACCTACAAGAATGAAGGCCAGCGCGCCATCGAAGCCAAGTACGTATTTCCCGGCTCCACCCGCGCGGCCGTGCATGGCATGAATGTGCGCCTGGCCGACCGCCTGATCACCGCCAAGATCAAGGAGAAACAGCAAGCCCGCGTGGAATACGACGCCGCCAAGCAAGAAGGCAAAACGGCAGCGCTGCTGGAGCAACACCTGCCCAATGTGTTCCAGATGAATGTGGCCAACATCCTGCCCGGCGACGATGTAAAGGTGGAGCTGCGCTACACCGAGCTGCTGGTGCCTACCAACGGCAACTACCAGTTTGTGTTCCCCACGGTTGTAGGCCCCCGCTACAACAGCCCCCAGAGCAATCAGGCAGGCGCCACCTGGGTGGCACAGCCCTTCATGCCCAAAGGCCAGCACACGGGCGCAGCGTTTGATATCCATGTCACGCTGAACACGCCCATTGGCCTGAAGGAAGTGCGCTCCAGTTCACACGACATCCGCAGCGCTACCGAGCAGGGCGGCGCCACCATCATTGGCCTGAACCCCAACGTGGAGCCAGCCAACAACCGCGACTTCATCCTGGACTACCGCCTGGCGGGCGACAAGATCGAGAGCGGCGTGATGCTCTACAAAGGGCAGGATGAAAACTTCTTCCTGGCCATGGTGGAACCACCCAAGGCACCGCCGGCCAGTGCCATTTCGCCGCGCGACTACATCTTTGTGGTGGACATCTCGGGCTCCATGCACGGCTTTCCGCTCAACACTGCCAAGGCCCTGTTGCGTGAACTGATTGGCAACCTGCGCCCCAGCGACACGTTCAACGTGTTGTTGTTCTCCGGCAGCAACCGCTTCCTGAACGACCACTCGGTGCCCGCCACCAAGGCCAATATCGAACAGGCCGTGCGCACCATTGACCAAATGGGCGGTGGAGGCAGCACGGAACTGATCCCCGCGTTGAAACGGGTGTACGCCGAACCCAAGGCTGCCGACGTGTCACGCACCGTGGTCGTGGTGACTGACGGCTATGTAACCGTGGAGCGCGAAGCTTTTGACCTGGTGCGCAACAACCTTTCCAAGGCCAATGTGTTTTCGTTCGGCATTGGCTCCAGCGTCAACCGCCACCTGATGGAAGGACTGGCCCGCGCCGGCATGGGTGAGCCTTTCATCATCACCAAACCCGCAGAGGCTGCCGAACAAGCAGCCCGCTTCAAGACCATGATCGAATCCCCCGTGTTGACCAATGTAAAACTGCGCGTCGAAGGCCTGGACGTGTACGACGTGGAGCCGCGCAACCTGCCCGATCTGCTGGCGCAACGCCCGGTGATCGTGTTTGGCAAATGGCGCGGCGAGGCCAAGGGCAAGCTGATCCTGGAGGGCAACTCTGCCAATGGCCCTGTGCAACAAACCATGGAGATCAGCGCCAACACAGCTGCGGACACGGCCGCCCTGCGCCACCTGTGGGCCCGCCACCGCATTGCATCGCTGAGCGACCAGGAATCGCTGGTGGGTGGCGACAGCTACAGCAAGGCCATCACCGACCTGGGCTTGAAGTACAGCCTGCTGACGCAGTACACCAGCTTCCTGGCGGTAGACCAGGTGGTGCGCAACCTGGCGCCGCAAGACAGTACCAGCGTGAACCAGCCCTCTCCATTGCCCCAGGGTGTGGAGAACACGGCCCTGGGCGCCGAAGTGCCCAGCACGCCCGAGCCCGCAACCTGGGGTGCGATGGCCGTCACGCTATCGGTCCTGGCCATGCTGGCCACCCGCCGCCGCCGCCGCCGCCGCCGCGCACGCTACCACCACTTGACAAGCTGAAGGCTGGACATGGAACACCCTCGCACCCTGCCTCGTCTGTTGCAGATGCCACGCTTCGTGCGCTTTGGCATCGCCATCGACACGGCCGCCGAATGGCGCTGGCTGGCCCTGCTGGCAGTGGCGCTGTGGCCAACCTGGTGGTGGATGGGTCAGCGCATGGTCGATGGCTCGGACGACCCGCTGGGCGTACTGGCCGTGGCGGCTCTGGGCACCCTGGTATGGCAACACCGCCTGCGCCTGCGTGCTGCACCGCGCCTGGGTTTTCAGGTGGCAGCACTGGCCGGTGCGGTGTTGACCACCGCGCTGCACGCCCAGTTGCCCGATCTGCTGGTGGCGCTGGTCGGTTTGTTGTCACTCGCACTGGGGCTGCTGGCATTTTTGCCATCGCAGGTGGCTACGGCACCGGTGCTGGGTTTGTCGGTGCTGTCCCTGCCGCTGCTGGCATCACTTCAGTTCTATGCGGGCTTTCCCCTGCGCGTGGTCACCGCCGAGGCCAGCCGCTGGTTGCTGTCTGCAGCCCACACGGTGGAGCGCAGCGGCAGCAGCCTGATAGTCGACGGGCAACTGGTCATCGTGGACGCGCCTTGCTCTGGAGTGCAGATGGTCTGGCTGGGCTATTTCACGGCCTGTGTGGTGGCGCTGGTGGTAGGCCGCGCCAACCGCAGCTTTTTGCTGCGCTTGCCTATCGTCAGTGCGTTGGTGCTGGTGGGCAATGTGCTGCGCAACACCGTTCTGGTGAGCTTTCAGGCCTCGGGCGCACCGCTGCCTGGCTGGGGCCATGAAGTAGTAGGTCTGGTGGTGCTGGCACTGGTCTGCGCGGGCATTACCTGGGCCATGGCAGCCAATCGTCCTCGCCCATTGAACAACACGAGATAACCATGCACAAGCGTTTGTTGGAAAACCGCTTCTTGAACCGCGTGCTGCACAAGGCCCTGTGGGCGGCCGTGCTGCCCCTGTGTGCGCTGGCCGGTGTCGCCCACATTGCATCCGATGGACATAGGGTGGTCGAAGACGCCGGACCCCATGGGCGCACAACACCAGGTGCTGCCAAGGTCACAGATGAAATGCCCAGTCAATGGCAAGGTGCCCCTCTGCGCCCGCTGGCACTGAGCGATGTGGAATTGCGCTTTGCCAAACACTTTCCCGGCACCGTGGCGCGCATGACCGACGGCCAACACACGCTGGTGCTGCGCACGGTAAGCAAACCCACACGCATGCTGCACCCCGCCACCGACTGTTACCGCGGCCTGGGCTACCACGTCACCAACGAACAGCTGGAAGCCCAGGCACACACCAATGACCACTGGCGCTGTTTTGTGGCGCAGCGCAAAGGCCGCAGCGTGCGTGTGTGTGAACGCATTGAAGATGCCAACGGCCAGGGCTTTACCGACACCTCGTCCTGGTACTGGGCGTCGGTCGCTGGCCAATCCCACGGCCCCTGGAAAGCCATCACCGTTGCCACACCGCTATGAACCACATCGCTGCTTTACTTCACTTTGCCACGCTGTCGGCATCACGTGCCCTGTACCGTCTGGCCTACTGGGTGAGCGTGGTCACCGCCAGCCTGGTGTGTGCAACGCTGCTGCTATTTTTTGTGGCCCGCGCAGCCATACGCCCTGCGCCGGGGGCCTGGGCTACGACCGTGCAGGTGGGGCCGGTGCCGGTAGAGGTAGGGGTTGCCTCGCTGATCTGGCTGGGCACCACGCCCTGGGTGGCGCAACGACTGGCGGGCCACACCCTGCCCTCGCCCGCAGGCCCCTTGCGCTTGGGCTGGGTCGCGCAAGACCAAGTCTTGACCCTGCGCTGCCAACCCTGCAGCCTGCGCAACCCCAGCTGGGGCACCACCGCGCTGCGCCTGCCTGCGGTCGATGTCAGCGTGCGGCGTACTGGCATGCAACTGCAGGGCACGGTGGCCTCGGGTGCGGTGGCCGCAAGCTGGCGCGGCCAGTTGACCCATACCAGCCTGCTGCTGGACATGGACCTGCCGCCGACCCCGGTGCGGGATGGGTATGCCCTGTTTGCCGAAGCCATACCCGAACTGAAAGCTGCACAGATCGCGGGCACTTTCGCCCTACGGGCGACGCTCAGCCTGCCGTCCCGCGCCCTGACCGTGCAGCCGCAATTGGTGGGCATGGCGGTGCAGGGACTGGGCACGGACCAATGGGCCAATGCGCAGAGCACCTGCAACAAGGGCCTGCCGGCCCGCACGAAGCCCGTGGCCTTGGGACCCAACAGCCTGCTGGCGCGCGCCGTGGTCGCCGCAGAAGACCAGCGCTTCTTCGAGCACACCGGTTACGACATCGTGGAAATAACCCACGCCCTGCGCAGCAACAACCAGCGCGCCGTGCAGGCCGCCGGTGAGACGCCGCACACCAGCTTGCGCGGTGCCAGTACGCTGTCGCAACAGGTGGCCAAGCTGCTGGTAACTGGCGGTGAACGCACGCCGGTGCGCAAGCTGCGTGAACTGTTGTACGCGGTGGAGATGGAACACACCCTGGGCAAGGCCCGCATCCTGCGCCTGTACCTGGACAACGCGCCCTGGGGCGCCACCGTGTGTGGCGCACAGGCGGCGGCCCACACCTATTTCGCCAAACGTGCCGACCAGCTCACCACCGACGAGGCCGTGTGGCTAGCCGCCATGCTGCACAACCCTGCGCTGGAGGCCCGCCGCTGGGCCGCGACCGGCCGCATCAACGAACCGCGAGCAGTATGGGTGGCCAGCAACCTGCGCAAACCCGAGCGCACCGCGCGCACAACCGGCCGGCAAACTTGCCCCACCTGCCGCGCAGACTTGCCATGGGTTGACACATATCAAGTCCGCAACACGGCACACAACCCACAATGAACTGTGACACATGGGGTTCACGTCTGGAGGACTTATGCTGAAGAACAAAGTTGCGTTGGTGACCGGTGGCGGGTCTGGTATTGGCCGCGCCATTGCGCTGGCCTGGGCCCGTGAAGGCGCAAGGGTAGTTGTTTCCGACATCACGACCCCGGCAGGCGAGGAGACAGTTGCCCTGGTGCGTGCCCAAGGCGGGGATGCCATCTTTGTAGCGGCGGACGTTGGCAAGGCCGACGACGCGCGCGCGCTGGTGGAGCGCACGGTTGCCCACTTTGGAAGACTGGATGTCGCCTGCAACAACGCGGGCATTGGCGGCCCACAGGCTCCCACTGCCGATTACCCAGTGGATGGCTGGGAACAGGTCATCAACACCAATCTCTCAGGCGTGTTCTACGGCATGAAGTACCAGATTGCCGCCATGCTCACGTCCGGCGGTGGTTCCATCATCAACGTGGCGTCCATACTAGGCGCCGTCGGGTTTGCCACTGCGCCGGCCTATACCGCGGCCAAACACGGCGTCGTGGGCCTCACCCAGGCCGCCGCACTGGAATACGGCACCCAGGGTGTACGCATCAACGCCATTGGGCCAGGATTTATCTACACCCCCATGATCCAGGGCCTAGTGAGCGACCCTGCCGTAGACGCTGCCTTGGCCAGCGCTCACGCCCTGGGCCGCATTGGCCGGCCAGAGGAAGTGGCGGAGCTGGTGGTGTGGTTGTCGTCAGACCGTGCATCCTTTGTCACCGGGTCTTATTACCCGGTAGACGGTGGATATCTGGCGCGGTAAGCGTTAATCTACAAAAAAGTCTGGCAAAAAGTTCTTGTTGCCCGGCGTAACCGCATAGGCATCCAGGTCGGTGATGCCATGCGCGGCCAACACCGCATCGTCGATGTAGAAGTTGCCGGTCTCAAACGCGGAGTTGGTCAGCACGCAGTAGGCAGCGTCCGCCATGATTTCGGGCGTGCGGCACAGGGCTATGTCCACACCGGGAATCATCTGCATCGCGGCCGTGGCGATGGCCGTGCGTGGCCACAGGCTATTCACGGCAATGCCCAGTTTCTTGAACTCACCGGCGTGGCCCAGCGTGCACATGCTCATGCCGTATTTGGCCATGCTGTAGGCCGTGTGGGCGGCGAACCAGTGGGTCTTCATGGAGAGGGGTGGCGACATGGTCAGCACCTGGGTCTTGCGCCCGGCAGCGGCTGATTTCTTCAATTCCGGCAGGCAGGCAGCCGTGCACAAGTAGGTGCCGCGCGCATTGATGCCATTCATCAGGTCGAAGCGTTTCATGGGCGTGGCTTCGGTATTGGTCATGCTGATGGCGCTGGCGTTGTTGACCAGGATGTCGATGCCACCAAAGGTCTCCACCGCTTTGGCCACAGCCGCGAACACTGCGTCGTCGTCGCGGATGTCCACCGCCAGCGGCAGCGCCTTGCCGCCCGCGGCTTCAATTTCGGCCGCAGCGCTGTAGATGGTGCCGGGCAGCTTGGGGTTTGGGTCCGTGGTCTTGGCCAGGATGACGATGTTGGCGCCGTCCCGCGCCGCGCGTTTGGCCATGGCCAAGCCAATGCCACGCGAGGCGCCGGTGATGAACAGGGTCTTGCCCTGGAGCGTGGATGCCGGTGCGGTAGGGGTGTTCATGTTGTTTGTCTCCTGGTGGAGCAGCACAATAGTGCTACTATTTTTATAGCTACAGAACTAGTATTCTCGGGGGCTAGAGGCCAAAATGATTCAAAGCCTCTTGGCCCAGCGCCACCTGAAGCCCCTTGGTGCCGCCGGGTACGTAGGGGTTAAACCTTGGAAAAATCGGGCTTGCGCTTCTCCAGAAACGCGGTGAAGGCTTCTTTAGCCGCAGGCTCTTGCAACAGGCGGGCAAAGTTCTCGCCCTCCTCTGCAATCTGGGCCAACACCTGGGCCATCTGGCCCTTCTTCATCAGGCGTTTGGTTTCAATCAGCGAACCCATGGGCTTGGCGGCCAGCTTGCGCGCCAGCGTTTGCACCATGTCGTTGACCTCGGTGGGGGGCAGGATGCGATTGACCAGGCCCACTTCCAACGCGGCCTCGGCCATGAAGGGCTCACCCAGCAACAGCGCCTCCGCCGCGCGGTGGTAACCCATCATCTGGGGCACCAGCAGGCTGGAGCCGGCCTCGGGGCACAGGCCCAGGTTGACAAAGGGCATGGAAAAGGCGGCGTTGTCACCGGCGTAGACCAGGTCGCAGTGGAACAGCAGCGTGGTGCCAATACCCACGGCCGGGCCGCAGACGGCGGCGACGATGGGCTTGGGGTGGGTGGCAATACCACGCAGGAACTTGAACACCGGCGCTTCTTCTTGCGGCATGGGTTTGCGTTGCAAAAAGTCGCTGATGTCATTGCCAGCGCTGAACACGGTCACGTCGCCCTGGATGACGGTGACACGGATGGTGGCGTCGTTCTTGGCCTGCTCCAGCGCGTCGGCCATGGCGCCGTACATGGCTTGGGTGAACGAGTTCTTTTTGTCCGGGCGGTTGATGGTGAGAGTCATCACGCCGTCGGCGGTGTGGGTCAGAATGTCTTGCATAACGTCTCCTTCTTAATCAGTTGAGGACAGAGCTTGTCGCTGCGCGACTACGGTCTGTCCCGCAATTTCTAGTCAGTTGGGGACAGAGCTTGCTGCTTCGCAGCTGCGGTCTGTCCCGCAAACATATTAGTTTTTGTAATAAACAACCTGGTGGGTAGTCGCCAGCAACACGCCGGCCTCATTCCACAGCTGGGCCGTGTGGTCGAAGTATCCGTTGCGAAAAGCTTGAGCGCGGGCTTGGGCCAGCAGGTAGCTGGTGCCGCTGGCCTGCAGTTGGGCACTGTCGGCGTGGTAATACACCGTCATGGTCACGGTGCCCACTGGCACCAGCGTCGCGCGGCGCACAAAGATGCGAGGAAAAAACACATCGGACAAGGCGGTGAGTGAGGCAAAGTCCAGCGGGCGCGGCGGGTTGTCGCGCACCCACAGTTGGGTCAGGCTGGTGTCGCCACTGCCGTCCCAGACCAGGGGCATGGCACCGGCAATGGGCCGCATGTCGTACTGTTTGACCCACTCCATGGGCATGGGGCTCTTGCCGTGCGGCGTGTCTTGTGGGGGTGGGCACAGGGGCATGGCATCGTCGTCCACGCCCCAGGTTTCACGGCGCAGCGCGGTGAAGGCGGTGCCGGTGAGCACAGTCTCGCCTTTTTGCAGGACTTCAATGATCCAGTGCTGGGTGGAGCGGTTGGTGCGTGCGGCACGGGCCTGCACCACAAACGGCCCCGCCTCCAGGGCCGCTGCAAAGTTGATGGTCAGTGATACCGGGTCGCCCAGGCGATCCGGGTGCAGCAACACGGCATTCACCATTTGTGCGGCACTGATGCCACCAAACGGGCCCACCATGTTGGCGTAGGCCGCACTGGTGTGGCCGGCAAAGCTGCCGTCACCCTGGAGTTCCAGGGCTATGGCCTGGTCAAAAGCATGGCTACTCACATCGATTTCTCCCATGAAAAAAGGCCACCAGCAGGCGACCTCGGGTTGGGCGGTATCCGATGGGATCAGACGCGCTCAAAAATCCCTGCAGCGCCCTGGCCCGTACCCACACACATGGTCACCATGCCGTACTTCAGATTATGGCGACGCAAGGCGTGCACCACTGTCGCGGCCCGGATAGCACCGGTAGCGCCCAGGGGGTGGCCCAGGGCAATGGCACCGCCCATGGGGTTGACCTTGGAAGGGTCCAAACCCAAAGTATTGATAACGGCCAAGGACTGTGCAGCAAAGGCTTCGTTCAGCTCGTACCAGCCGATGTCCTGGCTGTTGATGCCGGCGTAGCGCAGCGCGGCGGGAATGGCCTCGATAGGGCCAATACCCATGATCTCGGGCGGCACGCCGCGTGCGGCGAACGACACAAAACGTGCCAAGGGCGTCAGGCCAAACTGCTTGACCGCCTTTTCGCTGGCCAGGATCAGCGCACCGGCGCCGTCGCTGGTTTGTGAGCTATTGCCGGCGGTGACACTGCCGCGCGCAGCAAACACCGGCTTCAACTTGGCCAGGGCTTCCAGCGTGGTGTCGGGGCGGGGGCCTTCGTCCAGGCTCACGGTGCGGGTCTTGCTCCGCACCTCACCGGTGGCCAGGTCGGGTGTGCGTTCAATCACGTCGAAGGGGGTGATTTCGTCGGTGAATTCACCGGCCTGCTGGGCCTTGACGGCGCGCAGGTGCGACTCCAGCGCAAAGGCATCTTGCATTTCGCGCGAAATTTTCCACTGCTGAGCCACCTTCTCGGCGGTCAGGCCCATGCCGTAGGCGATGCCGATGTTTTCGTCACGCTCGAACACTGCGGGGTTGAACGAGGTCTTGTTGCCACCCATGGGCACCATGCTCATGGACTCGGCTCCACCGGCAATCATCACATCGGCCTCGCCCACGCGGATGCGGTCGGCGGCCATCTGGATCGCGGTCACACCGGAAGCGCAGAAGCGGTTGACGGTGACGCCGCCCACCGGATTGGCAAAGGCCAGACCGGTGGCAATACGGGCCATGTTCATGCCCTGCTCACCCTCAGGGAAAGAGCAGCCAATGATGGCGTCTTCAATCGCCTTGGGGTCCAGCGAAGGCACCTGCAGCATGGCACTGCGGATGGCAGCCACCAGCAGTTCGTCGGGGCGGGTGTTGCGGAAGTAGCCGCGGCCGGAGCGCCCGATGGGCGTGCGGGTGGCAGCAACAATGTAGGCGTCTTGCACTTGTTTCATGGAGTAACTCCTTAACGGTTCTGGGTGGGTCCCGGCATCAGGCCGGAACGCTGCGGGTCTTGGTGGTGGCCGCCTTCTTGGCGGTCGGCACCCAGGCCCAGATGAATTCACACTGGATAGGCTCTTGGCCCGATGCATCGGTCACGGTCACCGGCACGACCACTTCGCCCTTGTCCTGTGTCTGCATCTGCTGGCGCTGTTGGGCGGTCAACTGCGCCACGGCGCGCATGTCGCCCTGGGTGCGGCGTTTGAACTGCACCTTGAGTTCCTTGGCCAGGGGCAGGCAATCGTCGCGCACATTCATGCCGACCACCATGCCGGTGGCCGTTTCGGCCAACAGCGTCATCGCAGCGGCGTGCACGCCCTGGATATGGTTTTGCACCCGGCGCTGGTTGGCAATGCCAATCTCCACCTTCTCAGGCGTCATCACGGCAAAGTCCAGGCGTGCCGTACCGGTAAAAGGCACGGCGCGGCGCAACACGAGGTTGCGCACCAGCGGACGCAGCGGTGCAGGCACCCGGTCCAGTTGGGCCAGCGTGCGTGCCAGGCGGTTGGGACGAGCGGTCGTGGACATATCAGTTGCGCACCGGTTTGCCGGTGGACATCATGCCCATGATGCGTTCCTGCGTCTTCGCGTTGGTCAGCAGCGAGGTAAAGGCCTTGCGCTCCAATGTCATCAGGTATTCTTCGCTGACCAGGGTGCCGGCATCCACCTGGCCGCCACACACCACTTCGGCGATCAGCTTACCGATATGGAAGTCGTGTCCGCTGATGAAACCACCGTCACGCATATTGACCAGCTGTGCCGTGATGGTGGCAATGCCGCTGCGGCCGGCCACCGGGAACAGGCGCTTGTGCGGCGCGCGGTAGCCGCCAGCAAACAAGGCCTTGGCCTCGTTGATGGCGACAAACAGGAGCTCGTCCTTGTGCGGCACGATAACATCGCTGTCCAGCAGGTAGCCCAGCTTGCGGCTTTCCAGCGCGCTGGTGCCCACCTTGGCCATAGCGGCGCCGGTGAAACCTTCAGTCAGGAACGGCAGCAAGTCCTTGGAGGTGGACAGGGCCATGTTCTCGGCCGCTCGGCGGGCGATGTAGGTCAGGCCACCGGCACCGGGAACCAGGCCTACTCCGACTTCCACCAGACCGATGTAACTTTCCATGGCGGCCACGCGGCGGCTGGAATATACGGCCAATTCACATCCGCCACCCAATGCCAGGCCGCGCACCGCAGACACCACCGGCACATTGGAGTAACGCAACTTCAGCATAGCCTGCTGCATCTCCAGCTCGGCGCCGTCGATGGCGGCAGCGCCGCCGATCATGAAAGCGGGCAACATGGACTGCAGATCGGCACCCGCGGAGAACATGTCATCGGGAGACCAGACCACCAGGCCCTTGTAATCCTTCTCGGCCATGTCCAGGCCGGCCAGCAGACCTTCGACCACACCGGGGCCGATGGCATGCATCTTGGTCTTGATGCTGGCGATGACGACTTCATCGTCCAGCGTCCACAGGCGAATCGATTCGTCTTCAAACAGCGTCTTGCCAGCCGTTGTGGCGGAAGGTGCATTCGCACCCAGCACGCTTTCGGGGAAGTGCTGGCGGGCATACACGGGCAGGCTGCGTGGTGCAACAAACTTGCCGGTGGTGGGGTTGAACGAGCCCTCCGGCTGGTGCACACCACCACGCTCCGCGACAGGGCCTTCAAACACCCACTTGGGCAACGGTGCTTTGCACAGCGCCTTGCCCGCATCGATGTCTTCCTGGACCATCTTGGCCACTTCCAGCCAGCCGGCCTCTTGCCACAGCTCGAACGGGCCTTGCTGCATACCAAAGCCCCAGCGCATGCAGAAGTCCACATCACGCGCGTTGTCGGCAATCGATGCCAAATGGATGGCGGCATAGTGGAAGCTGTTGCGCAGAATAGCCCACAGGAACTGCCCCTGCTTGCCCTCGGCATTGCGCAGCAGCTTCAGGCGCTCAGCGGCAGGCTTTTTCAGCATGCGGCCATAGACCTCATCGGCCTTTTCACCGGCAGGCACGTATTCTTTGCTGGCCAGATCAAAGCGCAGCACATCACGGCCGACCTTTTTGAAGAAACCGGCTTTTGTCTTCTGACCCAGGTTGCCCATTTCCAGCAGCGTCTTCAGCACCTCAGGGGTGGCAAAACTGGCGTAGAACGGATCGGTCTCAATGCTCAGCGTGTCCTGCAGCGTCTTGATGACGTGGGCCATGGTGTCCAGACCCACAACGTCGGCGGTACGGAAGGTGCCGCTGGAGGCGCGGCCCAGCTTCTTGCCGGTCAGGTCATCGACCACATCAAAAGTCAGACCAAAGTTTTCGACCTCTTTCATCGTCGTCAACATGCCAGCGATGCCGACGCGGTTAGCGATGAAGTTGGGCGAATCCTTGGCATGAACCACGCCCTTGCCCAGGTTGCTGGTGACAAAAGCTTCCAGATCATCCAGCACCTGCGATTGAGTAGTGGGGGTGTTGATCAGTTCCACCAGTGCCATGTAGCGGGGTGGATTGAAGAAGTGGATGCCGCAGAAGCGTGGCTTGATTTCTTCGGGCAGCGCTTCACTCAGCTTGGTGATCGACAGGCCCGACGTGTTGGACGCCACGATGGCGTGCGGCGCCACAAAGGGTGCGATCTTCTTGTACAGGTCCAGCTTCCAGTCCATGCGTTCGGCAATGGCCTCGATGATCAGGTCACATTCCTTGAGCACATCCATGTGCTCTTCGTAGTTGGCCTGCTGGATCAGCACCGCATCTTCGGCCACACCCAAGGGTGCAGGCTTGAGTTTTTTCAGGCCCTCGACGGCCTTGGTGACGATGCCGTTCTTCGGGCCTTCCTTGGCCGGCAAATCGAACAGCACCACCGGCACCTTGACATTGACCAGATGGGCGGCGATTTGCGCACCCATCACACCGGCGCCGAGCACGGCGACTTTTCTGACTTGGAAACGGGACATGAATATATCTCTCTGAGTAAGAGGTTATTTGGCGCGAACCCAGGTCTGGGTCCGTCCAAAGAAGGCAATGGAGCCGCGCACTTCGAGCTTGGATCCGTTCTCGATAGGGGTCATACGCAAGGCATAGGTTTTGCCGTTTTCAGGATCAAGGATCTTGCCGTCCTCCCACACGTCTTTGCCATCCGCCTTCTTGGCGCCACGGATGATCTCAAGACCAATGAGGGGTTTGTCCTTGCGGTCGTCGGTGCACTCGCGGCACACGTCGTCCTGCTTGGCGTCCTTGCGCAGGAGTTTGGAGATCTTCCCACTCAACACGCCAGCGTTTTCGGTGATCACGATCTCGGACTTCAGTTCCTTGGTTTTGTCATCTACCGAATTCCATACGCCCACAGGCGACATCTGGGCCATGGCCGAGACACTGAAACCAAACACCAGACCTGCAATGACGGTACGCAACATGGGGACTCCTCTATTTTCTTGAATCGAACAAACAATCCGGCAAAACGAACCGGTATCAGGCCAGAGCCAGATCGGTATCCATCAGAACCTTGCTGCCTGCCCGTGCAGTGCGCATCAGCGTTGCGGTTTCAGGGAACAGCTTGCTGAAGTAGAAGCGCGCTGTCTGCAACTTGGCACCATAGAACGGGTCGGTATTGCCCGCTGCGATTTCGCGCAGAGCCACCTGTGCCATGCGGGCCCAGAAGTAGCCAAACACCAGATGGCCTGCCACGCGCAGATAGTCCACCGCAGCAGCGCCCACTTCGTCGGGGTTCTGGAAACCCTTGAAACCAATCTCGGTGGTGAACTTGGTCATCTGGTCACCCAGGATGGCGATGGGGGTGATGAACTCGGCCATCTTTTCGTTGACGCCTTCTTCTTCCACCAGCTTGCCCACCAGCTTGCCGAACTTCTTCAGCGTGGCGCCGTTGTTGCCCAAAATCTTGCGGCCCAGCAGGTCCAGCGACTGGATGGTGTTGGTGCCTTCGTAGATCAGGTTGATGCGGTTGTCGCGGACAAACTGTTCCATGCCCCATTCCTTGATGAAGCCATGGCCGCCAAACACCTGCATGCAGGCATTGGTGGAGATGTGGCCGTTGTCCGTGAGGAAGGCTTTGACGATGGGTGTCAGCATGGACAACATTTCGCCCGAGTCCTTGCGGACTTTTTCGTCCGGGTGGCCGTGTTCTTTTTCCAGCAGCATGGAGCAGAAGGCCTGCAACGCACGGCCACCTTCGGCATAGGCCTTGGCTGTCAGCAGCATCTTGCGCACATCGGGGTGCACGATGATGGGGTCCGCCGCCTTGTCCTTGGCCTTGGGGCCGGACAGGCTGCGCATCTGGATGCGGTCTTTGGCATAGGCCAGCGCATTCTGGAACGCCACTTCGGTCAGGCCCAGGGACTGGTTGCCCACACCCAGGCGGGCGGCGTTCATCATCACGAACATGCCCTGCATGCCCTTGTTGGGCTGGCCGACCATGGTGCCGATGGCATCTTCCATGACGATCTGGGCAGTAGCGTTGGACTTGATGCCCATCTTGTGCTCCAGGCCACCGCAATAGATGCCATTGCGTGAACCCAAAGAACCGTCCTTGTTCACATTGAACTTGGGCACGATGAACAGGCTGACACCCTTGATGCCGGGAGGCGCATCGGGCAGGCGGGCCAACACCAGGTGGATGATGTTGTCGGCCATGTCGTGTTCACCGGCGCTGATGAAGATCTTGTTGCCGGTGATCTTGTAGGTGCCGTCCGCCTGGGGCTCGGCCTTGGTGCGCATCAGGCCCAGGTCGGTACCGCAATGGGGTTCTGTCAGGCACATGGTGCCGGTCCACTCACCACTGGTCATCTTGTGCAGGTAGGTGGCCTTTTGCTCGTCGGTACCGTGCGTGTGCAAGGCAGCATAAGCGCCGTGGGTCAGACCGGGGTACATGGTCCAAGCCTGGTTGGCGCTGTTCAGCATTTCATAAAACATGCTGTTGACAACCAGGGGCAGGCCCTGACCGCCAAACTCGGGGTCGCAACCCAGAGCCGCCCAGCCGCCTTCGATATAGGTCTTGTAAGCTTCCTTGAAACCCTTGGGTGTGGTCACCGCGTGGGTCTTGGTGTCCAGCGTGCAACCCTCGGCGTCACCGGAGATGTTCAACGGGAAGATCACTTCCGAGGCGAACTTGCCGCCTTCTTCCAGCACGGCGTTGATGGTGTCGGCGTCGATCTCGGCGTGTTGCGGGATTTGCTTGAAGTCGTCCACGACCTTGAGGACTTCGTGCATCACAAACTGCATGTCACGCAGGGGTGGGGTGTATGTAGGCATATCGATAACTCCTTGTGGAACAGTGATTCGGAAAAAATCAGGTTGTGGATTTGGAAGTGGATGGGGTCTTGGCACCGTAACGCGCCAGGATGTTTTCAAAGCCTTTGTTGGCACGCTCTATCGAGCCAGGCTTGTTCAGGAAACGGGCTTCGTAATGCAGGGCCAGGATCAGGCCGTGGATCTCGAACGCCATTTGTTCTTCGTCGACATCGGCACGCAGGTCGCCGCAGGCCTTGGCCAGCACGATGGAGCGGTTCATGGCCGCCAGCCAGGTCTGTACGGATGTGGCCAGCGCGTCGCGCACGGGGCCGGGGCGGTCGTCAAACTCGACGGCGCCGCTGATGAAGATGCAGCCGGCCTGGATCTCCTCGGCCACCAGCTTCATCCAGTTGGCAAACAGGGCCTTGACGCGGGGCAGGCCGCGGGGCTGCTCCATGGCCACATAAAACACGTCACGCTCAAACAGCGCGAAATACTGGTGGATGACCGAGATCTGCAGTTCTTCCCGCGAGCCAAAGTGTGCGAAAACACCCGACTTGCTCATATTGGTGGCCTCGGCCAGGGCGCCGATGCTCAGGCCTTCCAGGCCAATCTGGGTGGCCAGGCTCAGCGCGGCATCCACAATGGCCAGCTTGGTTTGCTGGCCCTTTTGCAGGGCACGCCCCGAGGGGGACTTGCCGGCCGCAGAAGCGGCGGCGCGCGCTTCGGCCGGGCGGGCTTTGCGGATCAGCTTGGCGGAGAGTGACGCGATAGATATGGACGCAATGTACTACAAAATAGAACGATCGTGCTATTCTGCATGCATTACACCCCGCGCCGGGAAATTTTTTTGTGGTCTAGAGCCGGTTTTCTAAACCGGGCATGGGTTTACCCCAGCAGCACCCGCAGGCTGGCTTCCAGGTTTTCGGACGGCAGGCGTTTGTAGCCTGAGCGCACAAACCGCTGCAGACGCCCCCCCACAAAAGCCGCCAGCACCGAGGCACGCACCTGCGCGTCCACGGTGGGCGTGGCCGAGGCATCAGACGCGGCACCGTCGCGCAGGCACTGCTTGAGCGTGGCTTCTATCTTGTCGAAGAACTGGTTCATGCGGGCGATCAGGCGTTCGTTCTCAAACACCAGCGCATCCCCCACCATGACGCGGGCCATGCCGGGGTTTTTCTCGGCGAACTGCAGCACCATGGCAATCAGTTTGGCGGCCTGGCGCTGGCCCACATCGGCCGCGCCATCGGCATTTGCCTGCTCACGTTCCACGATCTGGTTGACCAGCGAGAACACGCTTTGTTCGATGAACTCGATCAGGCCTTCAAACATCTGCGCCTTGCTGGCGAAGTGGCGGTACAAGGCCGCCTCACTGACATCGAGCCGGGCCGCCAGTGCGGCGGTGGTGATGCGCTCACCACTGGGCTGCTCCAGCATGCTGGCCAGGGCCTGCAAGATCTGCACCCGGCGCTCGCCGGGCTTGGGGCGTTTGCGGGTGGTGGTGGTGGCGGGCGCAGGCAGCGCGTCGGACGCCTGCCCGGCTGCTGCCTGGTCTTCTAATGGCTCAGGGGACTGGGTAAGGGCGTCTGGCATGGTGCACAAAGCGATGGTGATAAATCATTCTCGCATAGGGGTGGCAAGGGTTAATACGCACACCAATCGACGCTGATTACTGCGCGTCGAACGGATTCAACACCCGAACACCCGTAGGTTCAAAGTGTTTGGTATTGCGCGTGACAACGCTGAGGTTGTGGCATAGCGCGGTTGCAGCGATCAGGTTGTCTATCCCCTTGTTACCGGTCTGCACACACAGCCGCCCCCATAGTTTGGCGATCGCAGGGGTCACCGGCAATATGTACTGTGAGAACTGCAGCTCCAATGCCACCAACCATTGCGCCAGTTCGTCCGCAAACGCGGGATTGTGACCGCGCTGACGTTCAATGCCAGCTTCAATTTCACCAATCGACAAGGCACTTAGGAATGTGGTGCCTTCGGCCTGCGCTTTGAGATAGTTTGTCACATTGGCATTCGGCTTTGTCTTGCGCAACTCCGACAGAACCACGGTATCGAGCAGGATCATGAAAAGTCAATCTCCCGTGGCTGCAGGTCAAGGCGGGGGAACTCTGCGTCCGCTACCGTGCGCTCTTTGGACTGATAAGGCACGGGCGTCTTTGGAATGGCCAGCAAGTGTTCGATCAGGCCCCTGGGTTGCTTGGCGGCCGCATTTCTCTGCAGTGCCTCGAAATCTGCCTCCGACAGCACCACCACGGCTTGTTTTCCACGCCGCGTGACGTGCTGGGGCACGCCACGCATGGCGTTGTCCACCAACTCGCTGAATTGCGCCTTGGCGTCTTGCAGTCGCCAAGCATTTGCTGGCGATAGTGTAGGAGGCGTTTGCATGATATGACTAGTTTATTGAACTAGTTTGATTTTACGAGACTATGCCGGCAAGCTCAACCGCATCCGCAAGCCCCGCCCGCCATGCCCATCCAGCACCTGCAAATGGCTGTGGTGCACGCGGGCGATTTCTTCGGCGATGGCAAGGCCCAGGCCACTGCCCTCACCCTGCGTACCGGTCAGGCGGTAGAAACGCTCCAGCATGCGGGTGCGCTCGGCCACCGGCACGCCGGGGCCGTTGTCTTCCACCTCCAAAAAGGGCTGGGCAGCATCCATGCCGGGCTCCTGCGCCCAGCCGCAGCGCAGGGTGATGGCGCCACCGCGTGGCGTGTAACGGATGGCGTTGTCCAACAGGTTGCCCAGCAGCTCGCGCAGCAGCCATTCGTGGCCGGTCGCATGCACGTCCACGGCTTCCAGCCCCAGATCCATTTCCTTGGCGGATGCGGCGTCCAGGTGGGTTTCCAGCAGCATCTCGCACAGTTGGCGCAGGTCCACCCGCTGCATGGCCTGGGTGTTGGCGCTGCGGGCGTCTGCGCGTGACAGGGCCAGCAGCTGGTTGGCCAGTTGTGAGGTACGGCGCACCGCCTGGCGCAACTTGAAAACCTGGCTTGCTTCCAAAGTGATAGCGATACCTTCAAGTTCTGCGGGGGCTAGATGGCTATTTTCCATATAGACATGTTCGGGGTGGGCCTTGGCTGCGGTGGCCCCCACCGCCTGCGCCCAAGCCTCTACCTGGGCCTGCAGGCCGGCCAGTGGTGTGCGCAACTGGTGGGCTGCGTCTGCCACAAAGCGGCGCTGGCTCTCGGCCTGGGCGTTGACCAGGTCGAACAGGCGGTTCAGCGACAGCACCAGCGGGCGCACCTCGTCGGGCGAACCCTCGGCGTCCAGCGCCGACAGGTCCCGGGGCGAACGGCTCTCCACCGCCTCTTTCAACTCGATCAAGGGGCGCAGTGCCCGGCGCACTGCCCAGTTCACCGCAAAAAAGGCCGCCACCGCCAGCACCAGGTTGGGCAAGCCCACCTTGAGCCACAACAGACGCAGCCACTGCTGGCGCGGGTCCGAGCCGTCGGCCAGGCGCAGCACCAGGTCACCGGCCACGGTGTGCACACGCTGGCTGACGATGCGGTAGGTCACGCCGTCAAACTCCTGGCTGGAAAACTCGGGCTCTCCAGTGGCCGGTGGCATGCCGCTGAGCCAGCTGTCGCCCACCAGAACGCTGCCTTCACGGGCCACAAAGGCATAGGCGGACAGGCTAGGGCGTTGGGCTAAAAAGTCTTCCAGTGGCGGGGCCATCAGCAGCACCGGTGGCGCGTCGTCGGTGGCGCCGCGGGCCACTACAGACGCAGCCATCATGGGCACCATGGCTAGCAGCTGGCGGTCTTGCTCCAGCGCGGCGCTGTCGGCGGATCGAAAGTCAAACCACGTGTTCAGCGCCGCCAGCAGCAGCAGGGGCGCCAGCAGCAACAGCAGCAGCCGCCGCTGCAAACCCGAAGCCATGCCGACTTGCGCAGAAGGCATCACTCAGCGGGTGCAGGTGCTGCAGGGCCAGCTGCCGTGGGCGGGTTCAAAAGCTCCAGCCGGTAACCAAAGCCGCGGATGGAGCGCAGCGCCAGGCCGTGGGGCTCCAGCTTGCCGCGCAGGCGGGAGATGTAGACCTCCACCGCATTGGGCGTGATTTCCTTGTCCCAGCCAGTCAGGGCCTGTAGCAGTTTGTCTTTGTTGGCCGGTTTGGGGGCCTGCAGCATCAGGTATTCCATCACCGTCCATTCGCGCGGGCCCAGCTCGATGGGCTGGCTGGCGCCATCCGGGCTGCGTACGCTGGCCTGGCGTAACGCCGTGTCCAGCTCCAGCGGGCCAAAACTCAGCGTGGCCGAGGTAGCGGCCTGTGAGCGGCGCAAGAGTGCGCGCAGGCGGGCCAACAGCTCGGGCAACTCGAACGGTTTGACCATGTAGTCGTCGCCGCCCATGTCCAGCCCCTGCACCCGGTCTTGCAGGGCGTCACGCGCTGTCAAGATAAGCACCGGCATGGCATGGCCTTCTTTGCGCAGGCTCTGGGTCAGCTCCAGACCGTCCATGCCGGGCAGGCCGATGTCGATGACGGCCAGATCAAAGGCCTCGGAGCGGGTGACCTCCAGCGCACGTTCGGCGCTGCCCACCCAGTCCACCGCGTAGCCCGCGCCCGTCAGCCCCAGCTTGATGCCGCTGGCCACCATGACATCGTCTTCCACCAACAAGAGTCGCATGAAATTGGCCTCCAGCCCTCGTGAAATGGACCTATATCGCTATAACAACAATAGCAATCCTAATGGGATCGGATCATGGTACCAAAGGCCTGGTCGGTCAATATTTCTAGCAGCAACACGTGGGGCACACGCCCGTCGATGATGTGCACCGCGTTGACACCACTCTTGGCAGCGTCCAGCGCACCGGCAATCTTGGGCAACATGCCACCGCTGATGGTGCCGTCGGCAAACAACTCGTCGATGCGCCGCGCGGTCAGGTCGGCCAGCAGCTCGCCGTTTTTGTCCAGCACACCACTGATATTGGTCAGCATCATCAGTTTTTCGGCCTTGAGCACGGTGGCCAGTTTGGCGGCCACCACGTCGGCGTTGATGTTGTAACTCTCGTTGTTCTCGCCAAAACCAATGGGGCTGATGACGGGGATGAAGGCGTCGTCCTGCAGGGCCTTGACCACGCTGGGGTCCACGCTGACGATATCGCCGACCTGCCCCACATCGTGTTCCACATTGGGGTCGGTGTTGTCCAGCATCTTGAGTTTTTGCGCGCGTATCATGCCGCCGTCGCGCCCGGTCAGGCCCACGGCCTTGCCACCGGCCTGGTTGATCAGGCCCACGATGTCCTGCTGCACCTCGCCGCCCAGCACCCACTCCACGACTTCCATGGTTTCGGCGTCGGTCACACGCATGCCCTGGATGAACTCGCCTTTTTTGCCCAGGCGTTTGAGGGCGTTTTCAATCTGGGGGCCGCCGCCGTGCACGACCACCGGGTTGATGCCGACCAGCTTCAAGAGCACCACGTCTTCGGCAAAGTCGGCCTGCAGGGCCGGGTCGGTCATGGCGTTGCCACCGTATTTGATAACCATGGTCTTGCCGTGGTACTTGCGGATGTAGGGCAGGGCCTGGGCCAGGATTTCGGCTTTGTCGCGGGGGGCAATGTGGGTGGTGTCGGACATGGATTGGTGTCGCTCAGTGGGGTTGCAGGGAGATTGACGGGATTGTGCCGCATCGTACGCGTGCGAAGCTGACCGAAAACCGACGACGTTTTTGGCTGCTTGCCCGCAGCAGGCATGGGGCAGCCGTTTTGCTCCGTGTCCCCCGCCCTTCGGGCTCCTCCTTTACCTGCGCAAAACGGCCACCCCAAGCCTGATGCTCGAACCATTGCCTCTGCGCGCGCCGCACGCCAAACTGCGTGTAGCGGTCGGGCAGTGGGTTTTGCGCAGTTAAAGGAGGAGCGCCCAAAGGGCGCGGGGGACACGGAGCAAAACCCGCTACCCGACTGCTACACCCCCACATCAATGCCCCATAGGATGAACGAACGACAAGAACCTAAGCCACCAAATCCCCAGCCTGGGCCTTGAACCGCGCAACCTCCCCCCGCAGCCATTCCAGGAAAGCCGCAACCTGGGGCTTTTCCGACGCACCCGGCGAGTAGGCCAGGTAGTACTGGCTTTCGCATTTAACCGCCACGTCAAACAGGCGCAGCAGGCTGCCCTGGGCAATCTCCTGCTCGGCCACCACATGGCGCACCAGGCCTATGCCCTCGCCATCCAGCGCAGCGCGGATCACAAACGACATGTCCTGGAAGCGCACTCCCCCCGTGGGTTCGGTCATGGCCACTTTGGCCGCCTGCAGCCACGGTGCCCAGGGCTCGTCGGACAACAACAAGCGCGCACCTTTGAGTTGCGCCGGGCTCTTGGGTAACTGGCCGCCCTGGTACCGCGGGCTGGCCACCGGGTAGTAAGAGTCACCCATCAGCAACTCCACCTCCATGCCCGGGTACTGGCCGCTGCCAAAACGGATGCCCACATCGATGCCATCGCGCACCAGGTCTTGCAGTTGGCCGCTGGACTGCAACACCAGCTCGGTATCGGGGTGGGCCTCGATGAACTTGCCCAGGCGCGGCGCCAGCCAGCGGGCGGCAAAAGATGGCAGGCAGGACACGGTCAGCCGCTTCTGCTGGGAGTGGGCCCGCACCTGCTGCACGCCGTCGGCAATGTCCTCAAAGGCGTTGCGAACGGTTTGCGCAAACCGCAGGCCCTGCGGAGTGATGGCCACACGCTTGCCGTTGCGGGTGAACAGGGGCACACCCAGCTCGGCCTCCAGCGCCCGCACCTGGTGGCTGATGGCACCGTGTGTCACGTGGATTTCTTCCGCGGCGCGTGAAAAGTTCTCGTGCCGTGCGGCGGCTTCAAAGGCGCGCAGGGCGGACAGGTTGGGCAAACGGTGCAGGGCGTTCATTCGCAACATCTTAATGTGAGGATAAGTAGCAAGATATGCAAAGTTTTATCGTTTTGCAAACCGGTATCGGCGCCCTACCATTGCCCGCTACTGGAAGCCAAACACCCATGAACCCTGGAATCATTTACGCCACCCTTGCCTACATGGTGTGGGGCCTGTTCCCGCTGTATTTTCGGCAAATCGCCGACGTGCCCGCGCTGGAGGTGGTGATGCACCGCACCGTGTGGTCCCTGCTGTTTGTGGTGCTGCTCCTGCTGGTGCTCAAGCGCTGGGCCTGGATAGGCCAGGTGGTGCGCCAGCCCAAGGTTCTGGGTGCCTTTGCGCTGTCGGCCCTGCTGCTGTCCAGCAACTGGCTGATCTATGTATGGGCGGTGCAAAACCAGCACGTGCTGGACGCCAGCCTGGGTTACTTCATCCTGCCGCTGGTGAACGTTACCTTTGCCTACGCCTTTCTGGGTGAACGCCCGCGCCGCGGCCAGTGGATGGCGGTGGCCTTGGCGGCGCTGGGTGTGGTGTGGCTAACCGTGCAGACCGGGCGGCTGCCCTGGGTGGCGCTGGCGCTTGCCCTGACCTTTGGCTTCTACGGCCTGCTGCGCAAGGTGGCGGTGCTGGGCGCGCTGGAGGGCCTGACGCTGGAAACCATGATGCTGGCGCCGTTTGCGTTGGCCTACCTGGTCTACGGTGTGGCACAGGGTGACAGTGTGCTTCTGCAAGCGAATGCCAGCGCCTTGGGCTGGTTGGCGATTGCCGGGCCGCTGACGGCTATCCCCTTGTTGCTGTTTGCCGCTGGCGCACGCCGCATCCCCATGACCACACTGGGCATACTGCAATACGTATCGCCCAGCATCCTGTTCCTGCTGAGCGTGACCGTGTTCAACGAGTCACTGCAGCTGCCGCGCCTGGTCGGTTTTGCATTGATCTGGGGGGCGCTGGTGGTGTACAGCCTGGAGGGCCTGGTCAATAGCAGGCGCGTGCGCCTGGTGCAGGCCCGCGGCGTGGCCTGACCACTCCGCGTGATGCCGGCCCTTTAGTCTCTTCAGGCCGGTTGGGGTGCGAAACGCTCCAGCACATGCTGGGTCATGCCCTTGGCCAGCTCTTCCTCGCCAAAAAAGACCTTGCCGATGCCATCGTCGCGCAGCATCTGTGACTCGGCCTCGCTGTGGGTGCGCAGCACAATTTCGATGCTGGGGTTGAGCGCGCGTGCGGTGTCCGCCATTTGCCGCACACCCACCGGGTCCGGTGTGGCGATCACCAGCATGGCGGCATGGGCGATGTGGGCCTGGATCAGCACCGCCGGGTCGGCCGCGCTACCCGACACGGCGGCCACACCCTGGCCGCGCAACTGCTCGACCCGTTCGCGGTTTTGCTCCACCACCACATAGGGGATGCCGCGAGCCTCCATGGCCTTGGCAATCCGTTTGCCCACCCGGCCATAACCCACCAGCACCACCTGCCCTTCCAGGTATTTGCGCTCGGTGCTCGTGGGTAGTTCGGCATAAGGGTCTTGCCGCTGCTCCAGGCGACGGGCCAGTTCTGAACGGGCCAAAACCCAGCGCCTGAACGGCTCAATGGCGGCAAACAGCAAGGGGTTCAGCGCAATCGAGATCAGCGCACCGGCAAGCACCAGGCTCATGCCCATGGCGGGCAACAGACCCAGCGATACACCCAGGCCCGCCAAAATGAACGAAAACTCCCCAATTTGCGCCAGGCTGGCCGCCACCGTCAGCGCCGTGTTGATGGGGTAACGCAGGGCCAGCACCAGGGCCGCCGCCACCAGCGCCTTGCCCAGGATGATGATGGCAACCACGGCCAACACCCGCATGGGCTGCTCCACCAGGATGGCGGGCTCAAACAACATGCCCACCGACACAAAAAACAGCACCGAGAAGGCATCGCGCAGGGGCAGTGATTCTTCCGCCGCGCGGTGGCTGAATTCGGACTCGCGCATCACCATGCCGGCAAAAAATGCACCCAGCGCAAACGACACGCTGAACAGGGCCGAGGCGCCGTAGGCAATACCAATCGCCGTGGCGATGACGGCCAGCGTGAACAGCTCGCGTGAACCGGTGCGCGCCACCTGCCACAGTAGCCAGGGCAATGCGCGGCGCCCCACCACCAGCATCAGCGCAATAAAGGCCGCCACCTGCAACAGGGTTTGCCCAATCGCCATCCAGATCGGTTTGGCCTCCGCCACCGGTGCGGTACTGGCACCCGCCACTGCACCACCCAGCACACCCGCCAGCGGTGGCAGCAACACCAGCACCATCACCGTGGCCAGGTCTTCCACCACCAGCCAGCCCACTGCGATGCGCCCATTCATGGTGTCCAGCACACCACGGGCTTCCAGCGCCTTGAGCAACACCACGGTGCTGGCGCAGGAGAGCGACAGACCAAAAACCAGCCCCGCGCCCCAACTCCAGCCCCACCACCAGGCGGTAAGCACCCCAAGCCCGGTCGCCAGCCCCATCTGCACCACGGCACCGGGCACGGCAATCCGTTTGACGGCTAGCAGATCATTGAGTGAAAAATGCAGCCCCACGCCAAACATCAGCAACATAACGCCGATCTCGGACAGCTGCGAGGCGATGTGCACGTCAGCCACAAACCCTGGCGTGGCCGGGCCGATGAGGATGCCCGCCACCAGATACCCTACCAGCGCCGGGATTTTGATGCGTTCAGCAATGAACCCAAACACCAGCGCAACACCAAAGCCCGCGGCAATGGTGGTGATCAGGGAGATGTTGTGGTCCATGGGTGTCCTTAGGGTTTACCTAAGGTTATACCGCCTCCAGCGCAATAAGTTCCGCTACCGTCTGCTTGCGGCGTATCAGGCGGGCATTGCCATTGGCTTCCACCAGCACTTCCGGAATCAGCGGGCGGGTGTTGTAGTTGGAGGACATGGACGCGCCATACGCGCCGGTGTCGTGGATCACCAGCAGGTCTCCCACCTGCGCCACCGGCAGGTCGCGCTGCAACACCACACCACCCTCGCCTTGCGTGAACACATCGCCCGATTCACACAGCGGCCCGGCCACCACGCTGGGCTGCACCTGCCCGGTGGCAGGGGTACCGTCAGCGTGGACGATCTCCATGCCGTGGTGGCTGCCATACATGGAGGGGCGCATCAGGTCGCTGAAACCCGCGTCCACCATCACAAAATGCTGGCTGCCCTGGGCCTTGGTGGCACGCACCTCGGCCACCAACACGCCGGACTCGGCGACCAGGTAACGGCCGGGCTCCAGTTCCAACGCAATGGCATGGCCCATGTCTGCGGCGATCTGTTGGCGGGCAGCGTCCCACAGCGAGAAGTAGTGCGCGGTGTCGATAGGAGCCTCGTCCGCCCGGTAGGGGATGGACAGGCCACCGCCCGCCGACACGGCATGCAAATCCATGCCCTGCGCCTTGACCGTGCGCACCAGGTCCACCATGGCACCACACACCTCTTGCAGATGCCCGTAGTCCACACCCGAACCAATGTGCATGTGCAAGCCCTGCAGCGCCAGGCCATTGCTGCGCACCTTGGCCAGCGCGGCGACCAGATCACCATGCCAGATGCCATGTTTGCTGTGCTCGCCGCCGGTATTGGTCTTGTTGCTGTGACCATGGCCAAAGCCGGGGTTGATGCGCAGCCACACCGGGTGGCCGGGGCTGACGGCACCCAACTGGTCCAGCATGTCGATGGAGCCACAGTTGACGGGAATACCCAGTTCCACCAAACGTGGCAGCGTCGTGCGGTCCAGCAGGTCGGCGGTAAAGACGATTTCGGCATGGCCGTTGTGCAAACCGGGCGTGTAGCCAGCAGCCAACGCACGCTCGACCTCGCCCAACGACACCGCATCCACCATCACGCCGTCAGCTTTCAGCAGGCGCAGCAAGTGGGTATTGGAATTGGCCTTTTGCGCAAAACGCACCACGTCAAACTGGCGCAGCGCCTGGACTTGGCGTTGAATAGTGGCGGCGTCATACACCCACAGCGGTGTGCCGTGTTGTTGAGCCAAAGATGCAAGGGTGGAGGGTGTAAATGGATTCATAGGCTGGATGATCCCAGCCCTAGTCGATTCAATCAATGCCATTTTTGTTAGATATCTATTCAATATGGATATAGTTAGCAAATGCCCCGCCAACCCAAGCCATCTGCATCAACGCCCCCAGGAGCCTGGGCGACTGGGCGTTTTGCGCAGGTAAAGGAGGAGCCCGCACAGCGGGCGGGGGACACGGAGCAAAACGCCCAGTCGCCCAGGCTCCGTGCGCGAACCGACCCAGCCCCGCCCCTAACCCACCGCCAACTTAACCAGTTCCGCGCCATCATGCTGCACGGAAACTTGGGCCGTGCAGCGGACGCGACAGGCTCCAGCCAACCCACCCTCAGCCGCGAACTGGCAAGACTGGAATACGTATTAGGCTTCGCCCTGTTCGACCGCGTACGCGGCCGCCTGCGCCCCACCGCCCGTGCCCTGGCCTTGATGCAGGAGGTAGAACGCTCCTTCATAGGCCTGGAACAGATAGCAGCCCGCGCCCAGGAACTGCGCACCCTCAGCACCGGCCGCCTGCGCCTGGCCTGCCTGCCCGCACTGGCCCACGCACTGGTGCCCCAGGCCCTGCAACACTTCAGCAAAGCCCTGCCCGAGGCCAGTGTGAGCGTGGTGCCGCTGGAATCCCCCTGGCTGGAACAGGCATTAAGCGAACAACGCTTTGATATCGGCCTGGGCGAAACCACCGAGGCGCCCACCGGCGTGGAATTGCGCGCGCTGCTCACCGCCAACGAAGTAGCGGTGTTGCCACCAGGTCACCGCCTGTGCAAGCGCGTCACACTGCAGCCGCAAGACTTTGAATCCGAGCGTTTTGTCAGTCTGGCCGAAGGCGATACCTACCGCCAAGCCATAGACGCCATGTTCCTGCAAGCCGGCGTACAACGCGCCACACGGCTGGAAACCACCAGCGCCGTAGCCGTCTGCGCCATGGTGCAACAGGGCCTGGGTGTGGCCATCGTCAACCCACTGACCGCCGCGGCCATGGCTGGACCCAATCTGGTTGTCAAACCCCTGGCCATGGCCATTCCCTTCAGCGTGGGCCTGCTGCTGCCCCAGGTGGCCACCCCACACCCGCTGCGGGATGCGCTGGTGGACGCCATCACCCAAAGTGCGGCCGGGGCTATCATTGCTTAGCTGCCAGCACAAGCCTGGCATGGACTTTTCCCTATGGCAACCCCCAATACCCCTTCCGACGCCCTCGTCGAATTCCGAAGCTTAAGCTTCAGTTACGAGAACCACCTGGTCCTCGACAACGTGTCTCTGCACATTCCCAAAGGCAAGGTCACGGCGCTGATCGGCCCCATGGGCGCGGGCAAGACCACCACTCTCAAGCTGATGGGCGGCGAGCAAAAAGCGCAATCCGGCGAAATGCTGTTTGATGGCCAAGACGTGGGCCGCATGGACCAGCAGCAGCTCTACGCCGCACGCCGGCGCATGGGCATGCTGTTCCAGTTTGGCGCGTTGTTTGCCGACTCCACGGTGTTTGACAACGTGGCCTTTCCGCTGCGCGAACACACCGACCTGCCCGAGGCCCTGATCCGCGACATCGTGCTGATGAAGCTCAACGCCGTGGGCCTGCGCGGTGCACGTGAACTGTACCCCAGCGAGGTCTCGGGCGGCATGGCGCGGCGCATTGCGCTGGCCCGCGCCATTGCGCTGGACCCCGAGTTGGTGATGTACGACGAGCCTTTCTCGGGCCTGGACCCCATCTCGCTCAAGACCGCGGCCAAGCTGATCCGCCAGCTCAACGACTCCATGGGGCTAACCAGTGTGTTTGTGTCGCACGAGCTGAAAGAAACCCTGGCGATTGCCGACCACGTGATTGTGCTGGCCAATGGCAAGGTCGCCATCGAAGGCACGCCCGACGCGGTGCGTACCAGCACGGACCCCATGGTCCACCAGTATGTGCATGCCCTGCCCGACGGGCCAGTGCGTTTTCACTTCCCCGGGCTGGCGGTGGACGAAGACTTTGCCATGCTGCAAAGCAACACTGAAGTACTACCAAATTAATAGCATCACCCCCATATTTATCGGGGGCTAGAGGCTATTTTTACACCAAGCACCCTGGCGCAGAAAGTGCCTCAGAAACCGCGCACCGGCATGTCTGCGCCGCGTTGTATCCAGTTGGCAGGTGAATAAAGCGTAGTGGCATCCGTCACGTGCAAGGTATATGCATGGCGTGACGCGCTGGAACGGTTGGGGGCGCTGTAGTGCGGCAACAGGCCATGGAATACCACCAGGGCGCCTGCTTCCACTTCCAGCGGAATGGCGGTCGTGGTGTCGGGCCACGGTGTGGCGTCCAGCTTCTGCATGCTGACCTGGTCACCCGCGCGCACAAACCGTTCGCGCAGCGGGCTACGGTGTGCGCCTGGCTGCGTCCACAAACACCCGTTGTGGACCGTCGCGTCTTCCAGCGCAAACCAGAAGGTGGTCACGCTGATAGGAGTGGTCTCAAAAAACGTGGCGTCCTGGTGCCAGCCCACCTCACCGCCGATGCCGGGTTGTTTGAAGATGTACATGGACTGCCAGATCTGGGGCTGCGCAAGGCCCAGGCCCTGGGCCAGCTGTTGCAACTCCGGCCCGCGCGAAAAATCCGAGAACACGGGGTCCACATCGTGCATGGCGTGCCCGATCTTGTTGATGGACAGCGCCTTGGCCTGGCGCAGTTCACCATCGGGCCCGAAGGCCTCTTCTTCAAAGAAACAACTGGTGTTGGTGGCGGAATCCAGGAAATAGCGGTCCACCGAACGCACCTGCTCGTTGGTGGTGAAGATGGTTTTGGTGGCCGGTGGAACAAAGGCGTCCACGAGCTCCCCGGCCCGCTGGCGCAGGGCCTGGATGGCGTCGGGCGACTTGAAATTGGGCAACACGAGGTAGCCGTCGCGTTGGTAGGTGGCTTGTTGTTCAGGTGTCAGCATGGGGTGTCTTTGTGTTGGACGCAGCAGTATAGGCAAGGCCTGCAAGACACCAACGGTTACAAAATGCGCGGGGGCCTCCCCTGCATTTGCGCCGACAAAAGGGTGAAGATAGGCTGTGGCATCCGAGAGGTATTTATGAAGCTGAAAAACAAACCGTTGGAGTACACGGCACGCGCCGCTGCTGTGTTGACCCTGTTGGCATCCTTCGCTGCGCAGGCGGTGGATACATTTGACGCCAGCACCCAGTTGCTGACGCTGGACGCGGTGACGCTGGGTGGCACCACCTACAACAATGTCCGGGCGACGGTGAGTGCCTACACCCTGCTGGGCGTGGATGGCGGAACCCCGGTGGCAGACACCTTTGATGCGGGCACCAACCTGCTGACACTGGGCGCGGTCACGTTCCAGGGCGCCACCTACAACAATGTGCGCGTGCGTATCAACACCTACACCCTGCTGAGCGTGGGCAGCAGCACGCCCGGGGCTGGCGCGGTATATGCCAACCTGAGCGGCGCCAGCCTGGGTGCCGGTGCCAGCCTCAATGGCGCCATTCCCTTCCCGGCCAACAACGCCTGGAACACCGATATCTCGGGGGCACCGGTAGACGCCAATTCCGACGCGCTGATCGCCAGCATCGGCCTGACCCGCGGCCTGCATCCGGACTTTGGCTCCGGCCTGTACGAAGGTGCACCCATTGGCATTCCCTATGTGGTGGTGTCGTCCACCCAGCCCAAGGTGGCGGTCACATTTACCGACTATGGCGACGAGAGCGACCCCGGCCCCTACCCGATACCGGCCGACGCGCCGATTGAAGGCCAGCTGGCCAATGGCGGCAGCTTTGGTGGCGACCGCCATGTGCTGGTCATAGACCGCGATGCCAACCGCCTGTATGAAACCGGCAACTCGTATCCGCAGGCCGGCGGAGCGTGGCGTGCCAGTGGCGGTGCGGTGTTCCACACCGACTCCAACACCGTGCGCCCCGGCGGTCAACCGGGCTGGACCAGTGCCGACGCGGCGGGCCTGCCCATCTTCCCCGGGCTGGCGCGGTATGACGAAGCGTCCACCGGTGTGATCCGCCACGCGCTGCGGTTTACCGCCAGCACCACGCGCCGCGCCTATGTGCCGCCCGCAACCCACTGGGCGTCCAGCAACACCAGCGCCAATGTGCCCCCCATGGGCATGCGGGTGCGACTCAAGGCCAGTTATGTGATCCCCGCCAGCTTCAGCACCGAGAGCAAAGCCATCTTGCAGAGCATGAAGACCTACGGCATGCTGCTGGCTGACAACGGCTCCAACTGGTATGTCAGCGGCGCCCCCGACCCGCGCTGGAACAACGACAAACTGGTGTCGGAGCTGGGCAGTGTCAAGGGCTCCAGCTTTGAAGTGGTGCGTATGGATGGGCTGGTCACGCCCTAGCCCACATTCAGGGTTGGGTAACACCCCGGCTGGCACACCAGGTGCGCCACATGGCCCTGAAGGCCCCCTCGGCCTCGGATGCCAGGCCACGGCCATCCAGCAAACCTGCGCCTTCCATACGTGTGCGCAGTGATGCACGCAGTGCAGCCAGCGCCTGGGCGTTTTGCGCCAGCGACACCGCCTTGTCTACGTAACTCTGGGGATCGTTGGCAATGCACTCTTGCAGCCCCATGCCGCTCAACATGCTGGCGCCCACCCGGCTGGCGGCCGTCTCCCCTGCGAGGGTGATGACGGGCAGCCCCATCCACAAAGCATGGCAGGTCGTAACCCCGCCGTTGAAGGGGAACGGGTCCAGCGCAATGTCAGCCTCCTGGCCCAGACGCAGATAGTCTTCCATACCCGTCCATCCACGCAGAGACAGCCTGTGTGGCTCTACGCCGTGTGTGTCGAACGCAGCGTGTAACGCAGCCGCCAGTTCGGCATGCTCCAGGCCCGCCGCCTGCACCAGCAGGCGTGCATCCGGCATGCGGGTGAGGATGCTGGCCCACCATTGCAGTACCTCCGGGGTGATCTTTGCCAGGGTGTTGAACGACGCAAAGGTGACAAATCCGTTGCGCACCAAAGGCCCCAGCCCCACTGGACCACACGCGGGGTCTGGACGGAAGGCAGCGTAGAAGCGCGGGAGCCGCACCAATTGTTCCGTATAAAACGCATCACTCTGGCCGGGTGGATCCATGACCGCATCGGTTAAACGGTACTGCATGGTCTGCAAGCCGGTAGAAACCGGAAACCCAAACCAGCTGACCTGCACCGGCGCGGCCTGGCGGGCAAACACCAGCAGCCTGTGACCCTCGGTATGGCTGGAGAGGTCCACCAATACATCGATGCCATCGGCCGCAATACGCTGGGCCAGTTCCGCGTCACCCATAGCGGCACAGGTGACCCAGGTGTCCGCATAGGCCTTGAGGCGCTCGGTAACAGCATCCACGGCGCCATTGTTGCTGTAACACACCACCTCACAGTCGCCCTCGTGCAAACCAGCCAGCAAAGGTTCGATCCAGTAGGCGGCCGCATGGTTGCGAAAATCGGCCGACACCAACCCGATGCGCAGTCTGCGCTCCGGGTCTGGCACGTTGGTGTGCCGCGGGCCCTGGTTCTGCAAGGCCTGCCCGTGCAGGACACCCCATGACTGGACTTGCTGCCACAGCGCCTGCGCGCTGGTCGACACATAACTGCTGGCCAGGATGCGGCTGCTGCGTGTCAGCGCATCCCTGGGGTCCAGACGCAATGCTTCTTCAAATGCCAACACCGCATCACGCTGGCGGCCCAGGCGCAACAGGGCGCCGCCCAGGTTGGCGTGGTACATGGCCCGTGCCGGCTGAAGCCTGACGGCGGTCTGGTAGGCACTTGCGGCCTCTACCACCCGCTGCATCATCAGGTAAGCACCGCCCAGATTGCAATGTGCTTCGGCAAAATCCGGCTTGATGTCGATGGCTGCCTTGCAGGCCGCCACCGCACCCTCTAGGTCGCCTTGCGCCTTGCGTTCCAGGCTGAGGCTGTTGAGCGGGTCCGCATAACGCGGCGCGTGGGCAATGGCATTTTGGAAGCTGGCCTTGGCGCCTTCCCGGTCCCCCGCCTGGCTCAGGGCCCGCCCCAGGTTGTTGTGCGCAACGGCGTAGTCTGGCTTGAGCGCAATCGCCTCGCGGTAGTACCGTATGGCCTCTGCCAGATGGCCCTGGCGCAACAACATATTGCCCAGGTTGTAGCAATAAGCGGGCACCGTCGGATCGGCCTTGACGGCCTTCGTGACCAACTTGATGGCCTGGTCCGCACTGCCCATTTCTTCAGACAGGCAGCCCAACAAGTGCAGCACCTCAGCGTTGTCGGCATCCTTGCGCAGGATGTCCGAATAGACCGCTTTGGCGGCCTTCAGATTGCCAGACAGTCGATAGCGGGATGCTTCGGCTAGGCGGTTCGCCATGTCGGCCTTGGCAGGTTTTACCGCCATGGCATGCCCCATACGCACGCGATTACTTTTGCATTTGCCGATTCAAGTAGACACACAGCCAACACTCCAGCATGAAAGAAAAGGCTGCATTATCCATCTGAAGAAATCGCGCTGTAGGCGCGTCGTGTGGTGCCGGCTCAGCGTGCGGTGGCCACCTTCTTGGCCAGGTCTTCCCGCTTTTGCGCCAGATACTCCTCCAGCGTCAATTCATGCAATTGCGCGGGATGCCGCTCGGTCAACGCGAACCAGGCGCGCAGCCGTGCATCCATTTGCGCCGCGGGTGCGCCGCCTGCCACGCCGGTATAGGCCTGCAACGCCAGGTAATTGCGCATCACATTGCGCTCCACCGAGCCGCGCTCACCCTGCACGTATTGGGGTTTGCCATCGCTACCCGTGCTCACCACGCTGAAGCCGATCTTGTTGCGCCCTGCGGTGGCCAGGTAGAGATTCAGCGCCATCTTGGCCATGCTCCCGTAACGGTAACCGTAGGCAAAGTGCAGAAAAGTGCGCTGCCCTGCCAGTGGCGTAGCTTCAAAAACAATGCGGTAGTCCGCCGTGGACAAGGGTCCGCTGGCGGCCACCAGTGTCACGCGAACGTAGTCTGCGCTGGTGCTATCCACCCGCATGGTGTAAGCCATGCTGTAGGTCGCAGCGCCCCCGGCGGCGGCTTGTTTGGGTCCCGCCGTCAGCATCAGCACGTCGCCCTGGGGGCTGCGCTGTACGTCACAGGCGCGCACATTGAGGTGTAAGAACAATACGCCACACACGGACTCCGGCCCGCTCAACAGGCTGCTCACCGTTGCAAAGGGTGCACCCAGCTCTGCATAAACATCCGCATGCAAGCGGTTGCCACTGTCCTGTGACGCCAGGTGCAGTGGCTCGCCAAACGTCTTGCCCTGCAACTGGGTGTGGAACTCGGCCTGTTTGGCCAGCAGACTGGCCGCGTTGTGGCTGTTGGGCGGCTCCACTGCCGCTGCTGCGGTCACCGAAATACTGCACAACAGCATGGCGCCCAACAAAAGGCGTGGAATCAACAAGAGGGTACGGTGCATGGTGGGATTGGGCGTGTGTTTGGTCGCGTGTTTGGCAGCAATGCCTTGGCCTTGCATTGTGCTGGCGCGTGGGCTTAGCGGTCCGTACGCCACGGCACATCCAGCGGCCGGCATTCCGTACATGCCCTGCGCGAGAAACCGCACACCCCATAGTCCGATTCCGATTTTTCAGACGGCGATGGACACAAACGCGGCGATCACTCTATGTAAATCAAGGACTTAGCAACACGCACCGGTTGGCACGGTGCGTGCAAAACATCCTGCGGTTTAGTCCATTGCAACTTACTGGAGACAACAACATGTTGAAAACACAACTGATTTCCGCCTTGGCACTGTCGGTGCTGTTCACGGGTGCCGCACAGGCACAAGAGGTCGTCCGCCTGGGCAATCTGAAGTTTGCCCACTACGGCGCCATTTCTTACATCAAAGAGATCGCACCCAAGTGCGGAATCAAAGTCGAAGAACATGTGTTTGCCAAAGGGCCTGATGTGATGCAGGCCATTCTGGCGGGTGAACTGGATGTGGGCGCCACCGCGTCCGAAGGCGCCATCTCCGCCCGTGCCAACGGTGCACCCATCTATGTGGTGGCGGGTTTTGCCAAGGGCGGCGCCCGCCTGGTAGCCCGGCCGGATGCCGGCATCAAGTCGGTCAAAGACCTCAAGGGCAAACGGGTGGGCGTGACCCGCGGCGGCATCCATGAGGTACTGCTGGCGGCGCAGTTGGGTCAGAACGGCCTGAGCATGTCCGACCAGCCGGGCAAGGATGTGCAGGTGGTGTACCTGGCCTTTGCCGACCTGAACCAGGCGCTCTTGGGCAAGAACCTGGACGCCATCATGCAAAGCGAGCCCCAGTCCTCGCAGGCCATCAACAAAGGTTTTGCGGTCGAGGTGATGAAGCCCTACGACACGCCCATTGGCGAACCCGTACGCACGCTGGTGATGACCGAGAGCTTCTACAAGGACCGCCGCGTAGTGGCCGAGAAATTCATGCGTTGTTTCGTCGAATCCACCAAAGGATTCATCGAGACCAAAGGCCAGGCCGAGAAATACGTGCGCGAAACCATCTTCAAGGGACAGATCACATCGGATGATTTCCAGGATGCCATCGCCAACTCCCCCTACTCCTACGACGTGACGGCTGCCCACATCCAGACCACCACCGACACCATGGCCAAGTACGGTGTGGGCAAGATGGCCAAACCACCCGTGGCAACCGACTGGGTGCGTACCGACCTGCTGGACCAGGCCAAGAAGAGCCTGGCCGTCAAGTAAGGAGCGATCGGCATGAGCAAAATCAATTGGCGCGCCATTGCGTCAGGTCTCATCGTGCCCGTGGCGGTTATCGCCCTGTGGCAACTGGTGTGTGTGCTGGGTTGGGTCAACCCGCTGAAGTTGCCATCCCCGCTGGCGGTGGCGCAGCGCTGGGTGCAGTATTTGTCTCCGGTTGATGCCTACACACCCGGTGCCGGCAGCTGGTTGGCCTGGGCCGTTTCAGGCGAACTGCTGCGTGACGCCTGGGGCAGCATGTACCGCGTGTTGATCGGTTTTCTGATTGGCGGCGGACTGGCCTTGCCGATTGGCATCCTGATGGGTGCCAACCAGCGCATCTACGACAAGATGTACATCCTGGTGCAGGTGCTGCGGCCCATCCCCCCCAGCGCCTACACACCCTTGGCCATGTTGTGGTTTGGCCTGGGCAACCCGCCCGCCGTCTTCATGATCTCCATTGCAGCCTTCTTCCCGGTGCTGATCAACACCATCGTGGGTGTGCGCCAGGTTGACAGCATTTACCTGCGGGCGGCACGCAATTTGGGTGCCAGCCAGAGCACCCTGTTCCTGCGGGTGATGTTGCCGGCCGCCACGCCCTACATCCTGGCCGGCATACGCATCGCCATCGGCGCGGCCTTCATGATCGTGATCGTGTCCGAGCTGATTGCGGTGCCCGATGGCCTGGGCTTTCGCATCAACGAAGCCCGCGAATACTCGTGGACCGACAAGGTCATGGCCGGCATGTTCACCATCGGTCTGATTGGCTTGGCGCTGGACATTGGCATGAACAAACTCAACAACTATTTGCTGCGCTGGCACCGTGGTCTGGAGAGCTGAAATGAACGCTACACAAATTCAAGTCAAGGCCGTCAACAAGATCTTCAAGACCGCCGACAAAGAGGTGGTGGCGCTGCGCGACATCAACCTGGACATTCCCGAAGGCCAGTTTGTCTGCCTGCTGGGTCCATCGGGTTGTGGCAAGTCAACATTGCTCAACGCGGTGGCGGGTTTCTCATTGCCCAGCTCCGGCGCCATCACCGTGAACGGCACCACGGTGACCGGGCCTGGCCCGGACCGCGGCATGGTGTTCCAAGAATATGCGCTGTTCCCCTGGATGACGGTGGAGCAGAACATCGGCTTCGGGCTGGAAATCAAAAACGTGGACAAAACCGAGATTCAGCAACGTGTGGGCCAGTTGCTGGCCATGCTGGGTCTCACGGACTTTCGGCAGCGGTTTCCAAAAGACCTCTCGGGCGGCATGCGCCAACGGGTTGCCATTGCGCGGGTGCTCGCCTTGAACTCGCCCACCATGCTGATGGACGAACCCTTTGGCGCGCTGGATGCGCTTACCCGGCGCAACCTGCAGGACGAGCTGCTGCGCATCTGGGCCGAGCTCAAGAAGACCATCATCTTCGTGACCCACAGCATCGAAGAAGCCATCTACCTGGCCGACCGTATTGTGGTGATGACCTACCGCCCCGGCACGGTCAAACGGGACATCCTGGTGGACCTGCCCCGCCTGCGCGACCCATCGTCTGCCGCCTTTAATGCGCTCAAGCGTGAACTGGGGCAACTGGTCATGGAAGAGCAGCAGCGCCACCACAATGACGAACTGAAGATGGCGGCAGTAGACTAAGGGCCATGGTCCGCGCCCGACGCCTTGTCTCTTGGTCCGGCGCCCTGGCGCTGGCCCTGGGCTTGGTGTCGGTTGCCTTCTGGTTTGGCGCTCGCAATGCGGACGCCAACATCCACCTTACCGGCGAGCGGCAACTGCAGATCATTGCACTGGACCTGGAGGCGGTGCTGGACCGCTTTGACACCCTGCCCTACTCGGTGGCGCACCTGCCAATGGCCTCCCAGCTTCTGGCGGCGCCTGGCCATGCAGCATTGCAGGGCGAACTCAACGACACCTTGCAAGACCTTGCGCAACAGGCTAAGGTGGCCGCCATCTACCTGATGGACCACAAAGGCAAGACCATTGCGGCCAGCAACTGGGACACACCGCAGTCTTTTCTCGGACAGAATTTTGGGTTCAGGCCCTATTTTCGGGATGCCATCCATGGCCAGCCCGGCTACTTTTACGCCATCGGCAACACCACCAGCATCCCGGGTTACTTCATTTCCCAACCGGTCTACCCCGCAGGCACCAAACGCGGCTCGGTAGCGCCGATTGGGGTGATCGCGGTCAAGATCACGCTGGCCTCGTTTGAGCAGACCTGGCGCAGCAACGAGGACCCCATTGCCCTGGTCGACCGGCATGGTGTGGTGTTCCTCAGCAACCGCAGCGACTGGGTTTACAACAGCCTGCGCCCGCTGGCCCCTTTGGTGCAAAGTGACATCGAACAAACCCAGCAGTACATGGGCAAACAGATCAAACCGATTGCCAGCCTGCCCGGTGCTGCACGCAAGGGTTTTGGTGCCTATGTGGGACGCCCCGTGGGGCGTCTGGGCTGGCAGTTGATGCTGTTCCCATCGCAGGCCAAGGTGCTGCGCGCCGGGATATTGTGGGCCAGCATCACGGTCTTGTTGTTGCTGGTAGCGGCAGCCGTGGCGGCCGTGCAGTACCAACGCCGCCGCAGGCTGGAAGAGCGCAGTGCAGCACAATTGGCCCTCAAAAAAGCCGCAGACGACCTGGAACACAACATCGCCCTGCGCACCCAGGAACTGCAGTCGGCCAATACACAACTGGCCGCCAAATACGACAAGCTGCAGCAAACCGAAAACCTGCTGCGCTCCACCCGCAACGAGATGGTGCAGGCCGGCAAGCTGGCCATGCTGGGCCAGATGGCGGCCGGCATCACCCACGAGCTGAACCAGCCCCTGACCGCCATCCGCGCTTTTGCCGACAACGCCAGTACCTACCTGTCCCGCGGGCAAACCACACAGGCCGATGACAACCTGCGCCACATCAGCGCCGCCAGCGCACGCATGGGCAGCATTGTGAGCCAGCTCAAGGGTTTTGCCCGCAAGAGCCCGGAGGCCGTCGCGGTGGTGGAGGTCAACCGGGCCATCCAGGACGCAGCCCTGCTGCTCGACAGCGAATTTGCACGCCACGGCGTGCAACTGCAGCTGGATCTGCCCGAAACCTTCTGCGTGCTGGGTGACACCGTGCGGATTGAGCAGGTGCTGATCAACCTGCTGCGCAATGCGCTGGACGCCGTGGAACAGGCCCCCGAGAAAACCGTGCGGGTGGTGCTGGAGGCCGATGCGCAGCAGGTGCGCATTCGCATCCTGGACTCGGGCATGGGCCTGCCACAAGAGGTGGTCAAACATCTGTTTGAACCCTTCTTCACCACCAAGGCCACCGGCCACGGCCTGGGTCTGGGCCTGGCCATTTCATCGTCGATTGTGCAAGCCATGAACGGCCACCTGGAGGCCCGGAACAACCCCGACTGCGGGGCCGAGTTTGTGGTCTACATACCGCGCTGTGCGCAAGAAAAACTACCCGCATGAAAACAAGCAACCTGTCCCACTGCCACGCCATCCTGGTTGAAGACGAACAGGCCGTTCGCCTGGCCACCACACAAACCCTGGAGCTGGGGGGCTTTACCGTGCAAGCCTGTGCCAATGCCGAACAAGCCTACGCACTGATCAACGCCGACTACTGCGGCATTGTGGTCACCGACGTGCGCCTGCCCCAATCCTCGGGTCTGGACCTGCTGGCCCACACCCTGCACACCGACGCCGACCTGCCCGTCATCCTGGTAACGGGCCATGGGGATGTGGTCATGGCGGTGCAGGCACTGCGCACCGGTGCCTACGACTTCATCGAAAAACCCTTTGCCGCCGAACGCCTGCTGGAGAGCTGCCTGCGCGCCCAGGAAAAGCGCACCCTGGTGCTGGAAAACCGCCGCCTGACCAAGGCCTGGGCCGCGCACCCGTCCATGCCCGAGTTGATAGGCCAGTCTCCTGGCATCGAACGGCTACGCAAATTCATCCAGAACATTGGCCCCACACAGGCCGACGTGCTGATCAACGGCGCCACCGGTTGTGGCAAAGAGGTGGTGGCGCGCCAGCTGCACCTTGCCAGTCGGCGCAAGGGTGAGTTTGTGGCCATCAACTGCGCGGCCCTGCCCGAGTCGATGTTTGAGAGCGAGATTTTCGGCAATGAAGCAGGTGCCTTCACGGGCGCACAAAAACGGCGCATCGGAAAACTGGAGTACGCACACGGGGGCACCGTGTTCTTGGATGAAATCGAGAGCATGCCCATGGCCTTGCAGGTCAAGATGCTGCGGGTGCTGCAGGAGCGCCAGTTGGAGCGCCTGGGCGGCAACGCCACCGTGGAGCTGGATTGCCGCGTGATCGCGGCCACCAAGGTCGATCTGCGCCAGCTCAGTACCGAGGGCAAGTTCCGCGAAGACCTGTACTACCGGCTGGGTGTGGTCAGTGTGGCCCTGCCCCGCCTGAACGACCGGCGTGAAGACATCCCCCTGCTGCTGGCGCATTTTGTGCAGCGCGCGGCGCTGCGTTACCAGAAGGCCGCCCCGCCCTGGAGCGCCGCGGACATGGCCCAGTGGCAGCAGCGCGACTGGCCGGGCAATGTCCGCGAGCTGCGCAATTTTGCGGACCAGCTGGTGCTGGGCGTGGCAGACATGGGGCAACACTCCGGCGAAGCCCCTTCCCAACCCATAGACACCACCCCAGGTTTCGACGGCCTGCCCCGGCGCCTGGATGCGTATGAGGCTTCACTGATCCAGGCGGCCCTGCGCGCCAGCGACTTCAACGTGGCGCTGGCCGCGCAAACACTGTGTATTCCCAAGAAAACGCTGTACGACAAGCTGAAGAAACACGGCATTCCGGTCGGCCGCGCCTAGCGCACAACACGCGTCGCTGTGCGGAAATTGGGAAAACACCGCGCGCCGTTCTGAAGTCCCAGACATCAACGCCCAAGCAACACAGAAAACCTGAACAAAAACAAACACTTGCAACAAGCAAGGCCTTGGCACAAAGCGTGCGCAGTCTTGGTGCGGAACAAACGCACCACTATAAAAGGAGACACGCACATGACATATCCCCAACACCTGGCCGGGCTGCTGCTGGCCACCCTGGGCTGCCTGGCCCACGGACAAATCCTGATAGGACAGACCACCGGTGTGACCGGCGCCGTGGCCGCCACCGTCAAGGAAACGGGCATAGGCGCCAAGCTTTACCTGGATGCCGTGAACGCCCGTGGGGGCGTGGGCGGTGAAACCATTGACATCGTCACGCTGGATGACAAGTTCGACCCCAAGCTGGCGGCCACCAACGCACGCACCCTGGTCGAAGAGCGCAAGGTGGTGGCCATGTTTATGACCCGTGGCACACCCCACACCGAGGCCATTATTCCCACGCTGGAGCAGCATGGCGTCCCCCTGATTGCGCCCTCCACGGGCGCCATGGTGCTGCACGTGCCGGTGCGCAAGTTTGTATTCAATGTACGCGCCACCTACCAGCGTGAGGCCGAGATGGCCATCTCGCATTTGGCATCCATTGGCATACAGCACATTGCCATCCTGCACGTGGACGACAGCTTCGGATTGGACGGACTGGAAGGGGCACAACGCAGCCTGGCAGGCGCCCGTTTGCAGGCCACCCTCATTGCCAAGTTTGACCGCAACAAGCCAGACTTTTCCAGCATTGCCCAGTCACTCAGCAAGTCACCGGTGCAGGCCGTCATGATCATAGGATCGGGGCCGGCCGTAGCCAGCGGCATACGGGCGATCAAGGCTGTGGGCAACAAACCGCAGTTCGTGACCCTGTCCAACAACGCCTCCGGCGGATTTATCCAGCTGCTGGGCGAAGACGCAGCAGGTGTCATCGTGAGCCAGGTCTTGCCCAAATCCATGAACGTGCCCCTGGTTCGCGAAGCCACCCAATTGGCCAAGGTTCGCAACATCGATGATCTCAGCCCGGCCATGCTGGAGGGTTTTGCATCGGCCAAGGTACTGGTGGAAGCCCTGCGCCGAGCCGGCCCCAAACCCACACGCGAGCGTATCCAGGCGGCACTGGAGGGCATGAGCCGGTTTGACCTGGGGGGCATGGCAATCAGCTACAGCACAACCAACCACACGGGCCTGGACTTTGCGGACCTGTCCATCATTGGCACTACCGGCAAATTCCGGCGCTGAGCCGGGCCTGCGGCTGCGCCCTGCACAAACAGGGACAATCGGGGCAGTACCTTCAACTCTTTACGACGATTCAAGACCATGGAAACAGCCGCCCACGAACTCAGCATGACCGTGTTGATGACGCCCGATATGGCCAACTTCGCCGGCAATGTGCACGGCGGCACCTTGCTGAAGTTTCTGGACCAGGTGGCCTATGCCTGTGCCAGCCGTTATGCCGCCCGTTATGTGGTGACCGTCAGCGTGGACCAGGTCATGTTTCGCCAGCCCGTACATGTGGGCGAGCTGGTCTCGTTTCTGGCCAGCGTCAACTACACCGGCAAGTCGTCCATGGAAATTGGCATCAAGGTGATTGCGGAAAACATCCGCAGCCAGCAAAAGCGCCATGTCAACAGCTGCTTCTTCACCATGGTGGCAGTGGATGACGACCGCAAACCGGTCGCCGTCCCCCCGCGGCAACCCGTCAATGAGCGGGAGAAGCGCCGCTACGAGCAGGCCCTATTGCGCAAAGAGCTGCGACAAGACCTGGAAGCCCGCCTGGCCGCCATCAAGGGCGTGCACTAGCCGTCTACCGGGTCACGATCGCAAAATTACCGGGCGCCTTGTCGATCAGGCGGAAGAATTGCACCAGGTCGATCTTGCTACCCGTCACCGAGAGGTCGTCGCTGAGCAGCGTGTCTTTGACCCCTGCGGTACCGGCAACCATCTTGACAAAAATGTCCTTGGTCAGCGCCAACGTGGCGTGGGCATCGGGCGCAGCCTCACCCCGCCTGAAGTGCAGCACGGCGTTTTCAATCCACAACACATAGGTTTCCTTCAGGTCGGTTAACACCAGGTTGACCTTCAGGTCCTTGCCTTCTGCGTCGGGCCCATTCAAGCCCGCGGCCATGGCTTCCAGAAAACGCTCCATGGGTGTTTGCAACAGCATGTCCATGAGCATGGCTTTGGACGCACCTTTGGCGGGTGGGCCCTGGCGCAGCTCCTGGGCTGCCGTCAGGTACGAGTTGCGCCAGGTCGAGGCCTCGGCCATATACCCCATCTGGTCATAGGTCTTGGCCAGCAGTTCCTTGGCGGCCTTGCTGGAGGGATCGCCAAACACCGCGTGGTTCAGCAATTCGGCGGCCCAGCGGTAGTCGCCCTGGTCAAACGCACTTTGGGCTGCGGCCACGGCCTTGTCGGCACCACCCAGCAACGCAAGGTAGCGCTTGGCCGACTCCTGCGGTGGCAACAGGTTCAGGTTGGCCGGATTGCCATCGTAGGCGCCCAGGTAGAACTGGTACACGGCCTTGACGTTGTGGCGTAAGTCACCGTAGTAGCCGCGTGCGCCAAAAAAATCCGTCAAGGACTTGGGCAGTTTCACCATGTCCGCGATTTCGCGCGGCGTGTGGCCCGCGTTGATCAGGCGCACCGTCTGGTCGTGGGTGTACTTGTAAACATCGCGGTGCATAGTGATCATCTTCTGGATATTGGCCTTGCCCCATATGGGCCAGTTGTGTGAGCCAATGTAAATGTCAGCGTCCTGGGTCTGCACTAGCGCCTGGTCCATGTAGTTGGACCAACGCAGTGCATCGCGCACCTTGGCACCACGCACGGGCAGCAGGTTGTGCATGGTCTGGGCCAGGTTCTCGGCACCGTCGTACAGTTTTTTGCTGGGGATGCTGAAGGTCAGCTCGGCCGGGCATTCAGCGCCCGGCACGTTGTAAAACACAAAGTCCAGGCCGTCCACCTGCACTGGCTGCGTGGGTTGGTCAATCACAAGGTTGGGCGGCAGCACGCCAATGTTGCCGTAGGCCACATCCTTGCCCAGGCCGGTGTCCACATTGCCCTTGGCAGAACGCGGCAGGTCCCGGCCAAACTGGTACAAGGAGCGGCGCGCCATGCCGGTACCCACCAGAATGTTTTCACTGGTGGCCTCTTCCATGAAGCCCGCCGATGCAATGATGGGCAGCTTGCGCTGGGCAACGTCCTGCGGCGTCACGATGCCCAGCACACCACCAAAATGGTCGGCGTGGGCGTGGGTGAAAACGATGGCCGACACGGGCTTGTTGCCCAGGTGCTGGCGCGCAAACGCCAAGGCCGCGCTGGCCGTCTCGCGGGCGGTCAGCGGGTCAACCACAATCCAGCCCGTCTTGCCTTCGATCAGCGTCATATTGGCGATATCAAACCCGCGCAGCTGGTACACCCCATCGGTCACCTTGAACAGGCCAATATTGGCATTGAGCTGGGCATGGCGCCACAGACTGGGGTTGACCGTATCGGCGGCCTTGCTAGCCAAAAAGTCGTAGGCCGCAAAGTCCTTCAACACCGTGCCGTCGGCCTGTGTGATGGTGCCGCTGGGCCGGGCGATGAAACCGCGCTTGGCATCTTCAAAGTCAGCTGTGTCGTCCAGCTTCAGCGCTTGGGCGAATTGGGCGTTGACCTTCAGGGTCTCAGGGCTGGCATCACCCGCCGTGCCGCCAATGCCTGCGGTTTTGCTACAGCCCGTGCACAACACAAGCAGTGTGGCCACTGCAAAAGCCAGTCGGCGTGGGGTTCGGTGTTTTGCCATTTTCCTGTCCTATCCAAGTTTTGGACGGATTGTGGAAGCACCCCTAAAATTCGTCCAATGCATTCAAACGCGAAAATCAATGCATCGGCTGCATTGGATGACAAGGAAGATCTGTATGGAAATTCGGCGGCTCAAACACCTGGTGGCACTGGCCGACACCCGCAACTTTGGTCGCGCGGCACAACAATGCCACCTGAGCCAGCCGGCGTTCAGCCGCAGCATCCAGGCTGCTGAAGACGAACTGGGCCTGCAGCTGTTCGACCGGGGTTCAACCGAGGTGCGCTGCACCGATGCGGGTGCGTTTGTGGTTGAGCGCGCCCGCAAACTGGTGTTCGACAACCACTGCCTGGAACGTGACGTCAGCCTGTACCGCGAACGCCAAATGGGCGACATTGCCATCGGCGTAGGCCCTTACCCCGCGGCCACGCTGCTGCCGGTCCTGCTGACCGACATGCGCACGCGGTTCCCCGCCGTCCATGTGCGGGTGGAGGTGAACAATGCCAATTACCTGGCCGACCACCTGCGTGCAGAAGAACTGGATTTTTATGTGGCCGACCTGCGCAACATACCGGCTACATCGGATCTGGAAGTCACCCGCATCGGACAGTTGACGGCGAGTTTTTATGTGCGCAAAGGCCATCCCTTGCTGAACCAAACAAGCGTGCAGGGCAAGGCCTTGCTGCCCTATGGATTGGCCAGCGTGCGGGTGCCGGAAAAGATTTTGTTGTTGCTGGCATCCCTGATGGGGTTGCCTCAGGATGTGCGCCTGCCTCTGGCCATTGAGTGCGACGATTTGAACCTGCTCAAGACCGTGGCCATGGCCACCGACACCGTGGTGGCTTGCGCCGACGCCGGTGCGCTGGAAGAGGTTGCCGACGGGCGGCTGGTGCGTTTGACCACCTCGGACATCCCCACCCAGTTTTCCGACCTGGGTGTGGTGTCCCTCAAGGGGCGCAGCTACTCACCCATGGCGCAGTATGCCGTTGACTTCCTGGCCATGCTGGGGCTACAGCAGACCAGGCCGTAATACGCGCCAGGGTGAGATGCTCTGTGGTTTCGGCTTATTTGACAGCGTTCTTGACAATATCCTTGGCGTCCTGAACCAGTTCTTTCACATCACCCGCGCGCTTCTCAGCCTTGCCCTCGATCTGCTTTTCCAGGCCCTTGAGCTGTTGCTCGGTGCTGCCTACCAGTTTGCCGGCGCCCTCTTGCACTTTTCCAGCGATGTCTTTGGCGGTACCGGAGATTTGGTCTTTGTTCATGGTGTGGAGTCCTTTAAGAAATTGAATAACGGGAACATGTGAGCCAAGCTTTGGCCTACGGGTGAATACTAAAAACAAAGCCTCCGGCCATCGGTGCGATGGCAAACATACGGCCCGTTTTTTTCCGCATCCCTGTCGCATTCCCATGTGCGTGCGGCTGCGCACCGACATCTGCACCACACGGCCCTATCTTCAGATTGCAAACCCGCAAACCACTGGAGTTCACCATGATCATGAAAAGCAAGGCCACCCTTTGTACGGTGCTGGCAGTTTCACTCTTCGCCGGGCAGTTTGCGTTTGCCCAAGGCGATGCGCCCGGTGCCAACCGCAACCGCTATGAACAGAACCAGCGCAACAACGACAACAACCGCGACCGGGACCGCCGCGACGATGCCCGCCAACAAAATCGTTACTACAACAATGACAACGACGGACGTGGCCACGGCCACAACAACCAACGCGGTGACCGAGATAACCGTGGTGACTACCGCGCAGAGCGTGGTGCCGGCCCCAACCATTCGTACTACCGCGGCGGTCACCTGCCATACCAGTACCGCACACGGCAATACGTTGTAGAAGACTGGCGCGGCCACCGCCTCAGCGCACCACCGCGTGGTTACCACTGGGTACAAAGTGGCAGCGACTACATCCTGGTGGCCATCGCCACCGGTGTGATCCTGCAACTGCTACTGAACAACTGATGCCCCTTGGGCCAGAGCGCAGGTCTTCCGGCTCTACAGCCAATACTCCATGCGGCGCGCGGCCCATTCCTTCAGTCGGTTGGAGAAGGGGCGCTTGCCCCACTCATCGGCCTTGACCTCGGTGGAATAACGCAGATCTTCTTCAAAGGCCGACTCCAGGGACTCGGCAAACGCGTTGTCCAGCACCACCACATTGAGTTCGTAGTTGTGCAGAAAACTGCGCGTGTCGATATTCGTCGACCCCACCGTAGACCACAGCCGGTCGATGACGGCTGTCTTGGCGTGCAGAACGGCAATCTGCAGCTCAAACACCCGAATCCCGCTGCTCAGCATTTCGTCGTAGAACGACTGACCGGCATAAAACACCAGGCCCACGTCCGTGACGCCGGGCAAGATGATTTTTACATCCACACCGCGGCGCGCAGCCCGGGTCAAGGCCCGCAAGATCTGCACATCCGGCACAAAGTAGGCACTGGTGATGTGGATGGACTTGACGGCAGAGTCAATCGCCAGGATGTGTGCCGCGTAAATGTCCTGGTCTGTATCGGGCCCGCTGGCCAGCACCCGCACCAGCTTGTCCCCTGCATTGCCCAGCGGAGGGAAAAAATTGCTGTCGCTCAGTTCGGGCGATGCCTGGCTCACCCAACTGGTCAAAAATTCCCACTGCATGGCCGCCACCGCCGGGCCTTCTACGCGGATATGGGTGTCGCGCCACCCGACCTTGGCGCTGCTGCGGTTCCGGGACCGGAACAACGAACTGTTCGCATAGGCCCCGCTGATGTTCACACCCCCGGTAAACGCCACTTTGCCGTCCACCACCAGCAGTTTTTTGTGGTCCCGGTTATTGGGCGACCAGCTGCCCCAACCTTTCAACGGGTTGACGGGGTTAAAGGCAACCAGGCGTATGCCCGCTTCGCGCATGTTGTCAAAAAAGGCCTGGGGGGTGCCAAAGGTTCCCACCGCGTCATAAATGATGTGCACCTGCACACCCGACTTTTGGCGCGCGATCAGCAGCTGCGCAAATTGCAGGCCGATCTCGTCCTGGTCAAAGATGTAGGTCTCCAGGTTGATATGGTCTTTGGCCGCTGCAATGGCGGCCATCATGGATGCCATGGTCTGGGGGCCGTCGTACAGCAGGGTCACCTTGTTGCCTGCAATCAGCGGTTTGCCGGTCGCAAGTTCCTCCAAAGAGGCCAGCGCATTGACATCCACATGCGAATTTTTCCAGCGCTTGGGCAGTAGCGCCCCGCCAGCTTTTTTGCTCAAGGTTCCTTTGCCGCTGGTGACTGTGGGGCCCGATGCCGACGGCGTGATCTCTTGCAGATAGGCCACGTCGGGTAACGAGGCACAGGCGGTAAAACACAGACCCAATCCCGCCATACAGGCCAGACGCAGAAGCCGAAGGGCGGTGGGCAGGCGCAGATAGTGGGTCATAGCGGTTTCATGAACGTGCTGAGGAACTGGAGCACAGATTAACCAGCGGCCCGGCCAAAGTCCGTGCGCAAGCGAACGGACGCACACCCACTCGCCAGCCAATGCTGAGCTGGCAGCATAAACATGCTTGTACGACCCCTTACCAACCAGGAACCAACACCATGACCCAAAAGTCCGCCTACATCGAAAAAATGAAGTCCCAGCTGGACGACCTCAACACCAACATGAACGCCCTGCAGGCCAAAGCCACAGAAGCCAAGGAAGACGCACGCGACATGTACAAGGCCGAAATGGCCAAGCTGCAAGAGCAGTCCAACCTCGCCGTGGCCAAGTTCGGTGAAATGAAAACCGCCAGCGAAGAGAGCTGGGATGCCATGGTGGCCGAGATGGACAAAGTGCGTGACGCCTTTGTGCACTCCTTCCACTACTTCAAGTCCCAGGTCTGAGTTTTCCGGCTTACCGCCAGACAGCAAAAAGCCCGGTTGCCCGGGCTTTTTTTCGTCAGCGCAACACTACCGCTTTAGCTGCGGGGTTCACCCTGGGCATTGACCGGAATCGTGGCACCCGGCTGTGTGGTCATCTGGACACGGTGCTCCACACCGCGGAAGTTGTACGACACATCCCAGAATGCCGGTGCGGCAGTGCTGGGGCGTGTGGCGCACTTCTGCACGTCGCGTGTGGTGGCCGGTGTGCCACTGTTGTTGCGGCCCACATTGGAGCCGATGACGCCTCCGGCCACGGCACCACCCGCGGTTGCAATGTCTTTGCCCACACCACCGCCCACCTGGTGACCCAATACGCCACCGATCAGCGCACCGATAACAGCACCGCCCACATTGGCTTCGCCACGGGTTGCCGCGACCTCTTCACGCTCCATCCAGCAGCGCTGCTCCGGCGGGCCAACCACGGCACGGACCGAAGTCACGTCTGCCTCGAAGATGCGTTCGTTCTGGCGGCGGCGGTTGTCATACACGGCCAGCGGCGCGGGTGCAAGCCGACGCTCATCTACACGGACATTCCCTTCCAGTGCGCGCACGGAAGAAATGCGGTCATTGATGCCCATGGCAGCCAACGAGGGGTAACGGCCAGGGTTGAGCACCATGCAGTCTCCGCCGAAGCGGCTGTTGTTACACACCTCCCAGCGCTGGCCCAGCACCACGGCCGACGAGGCCCGGTCGTTAAAACCGGTGCTGGCAAAATTTTCAACCTGCTTGTCTGAAGAGAAGCTGCGGCCCTGAAAGCCTTCGTTTTCATAAAACGTCACCTGTGAGGGCAGCGGCGCAGGCGCCATCCGCTCATCCACATCACGCCCATTGCGGCGCACCGGCTTGACCGACGAGACCTGGTCATTCAGGCCCATGGCCGACAGCGAGGGGTAATGCCCTGGGCGAAGGATCATGCAGTGGCCGCCAAAGCGGGCGTCTTCACACACTTCCCAGCGCGCATTGCGGTCACCACCCACAATCATGGAGGAGGCGCGGTCGTTAAATCCAGAACGCTGCAAATTGGGAACCTGCTGCTGGGCCGTGAAGGAGCGGCCCTGGAAGTTCTCTCGCTCGAAAAAGGTGACCTCGGCAAGCGCCTGGCCGGCCATCAGCACCGCAACAGCGGTGATCGTCAGTCTAAGAACGGGTTTCATGGGTAGCTCCTGTTGTTATCAAAAGCCCGAGACTACGCAGTACCCGTGTATCCGTCCGTTCGTTGCCACACACACAGCGCAGTAACACGCCAACAACAGGCCACACACAGGGTTCGCCATCGCACGGACACCATTGGGAGGGCGCCTTTATCGTCAACCACTTCTCCCGTGCCAGTTGGTTCGGGTCTTCTTTGCCCTCCCACCGCGTCGCGCACCACTCCTATGCCAGACCCATGCCCCGCCAAAAAGGCCGCCCGTCAGCCGGGTGCACGCAAAGGCAGCGCTACGGCTGCGCTACGGGTATCGGAGATGCGTTACCGACGATTGTTCGAAACGGCCCGGGACGGCATCCTGCTGCTGAACGCCAGTACGGCAGAAATTGAAGACGCCAATCCCTTCCTGATCGACCTGCTGGGCTACTCCCACACGGAACTACTGGGCAAGAAGCTGTGGGAAGTGGGGGCCTTTGTGGATGTACTGGAGAGCCAGGAAAAATTCTCCGAACTGCAGTCCCAAGGTTATGTGCGGTATGACGACCTGCCGCTGCGCAAGAAAAACGGCGCCATCGTGCCGGTTGAATTTGTCAGCAACACCTACGACTGCGCCGGTGTCACCGTCATCCAATGCAATATCCGCGACATCAGCGCGCGCAAACGGTCTGACGAGAAGATCAACGAACTGGCCTTTTTTGACCCTCTGACCCGCCTGCCCAACCGCACCCTGCTGCTGGACCGCCTGCAGCAGGCCATGATTGTGAGCACCCGCAACACCACCTACGGCTGTGTCATGTTTCTGGACCTGGACCACTTCAAGACACTGAACGACACACTGGGCCATGACATGGGCGACCTGTTGTTGCAGCAGGTGGCGCAACGGCTGACCGACTGTGTGCGCGAGGGTGACACCGTGGCCCGCCTGGGCGGTGACGAGTTTGTGGTCGTGCTGGAAAACCTGCACACCCAGCGCAGCGATGCCGCCAACCAGGCGCAAGATGTGGGCGAAAAAATCCTGGCTTCGCTCAACCGCCCTTACCGCCTGGGTGATGTGGAGCACCGTAGCACGGCCAGTGTGGGCGCGACCTTGTTTTTTGGTGCCAAAGAGTCCAGCGAAAACCTGCTCAAACAGGCCGACATGGCCATGTACAAAACCAAGGAGATCGGCCGCAACGGCCTGCAGTTTTTTGACCCGGCCATGCAAACCGCCATCCTGCAGCGGGCCTCGCTGGAGGCCGACTTGCGCCGCGCCATCTCGGACGACCAGTTGATCCTGCACTTCCAGCCCCAGGTGGTGGGCGATGGCCGCGCCACCGGTGCCGAGGTACTGGTGCACTGGCAACATCCCGTGCATGGGCTCATGCCGCCGGGTAAATTCATTCCCCTGGCAGAAGAAACCGGCCTCATCCTGCCCTTGGGCCAGTGGGTGCTGCAGGCCGCGTGTGCGCAGTTGGCCCGCTGGGCCGAGTCACCCAAGACCCAACACCTGTGCCTGGCGGTGAATGTCAGCGCCCACCAGTTTCGCCGGCCCGACTTTGTGGAACAGGTGCTGGAGGCATTGGCCGACTCGGGAGCCAATGCCCAGCGCCTGAAGCTGGAGTTGACCGAGACCCTGCTGATAGACGATGTGCCATCGGTCATCGAGAAGATGTTCATCCTGAAGGCCAAGGGTGTGTGTTTTTCGCTGGATGACTTTGGCACGGGGTATTCGTCGCTGTCGTACCTCAAACGCCTGCCGCTGGACGAGCTCAAGATCGACCGCAGTTTTGTGCGCGACATCCTCAGTGACCACCACGACGCCTCCATTGCCAAGACCATCATTGCCCTGGTGCAAAGCCTGGGCATGAACGTGATTGCCGAGGGGGTGGAGCTGGAGGCCCAGCGCGAGTTTCTGAGTGCCGCCGGTTGCCACACCTACCAGGGCTTCTTCTTTTGTATGCCGCTGCCGGTAACCGCCTTTGAGCGCTACGCCCGCCGGACCCAATAGAAAAGACACGCCGCCGCAAACGCCAAACGGGGCGCCAAGCGCCCCGCTGTTGCAGCATGCCCCGCAAGGGGCAGCACCTGCTTACTTGGGCTTGGTCACCTCGTGGCCAATCACACCACCCACGGCTGCGCCTGCAGCCGTGCCCAATACACCGCCGCCCAGCACGGCACCGGCTGCGCCACCCACTACCGCACCGGTGGCGGTGCCCTTTTCCTGGTGGGTCATGCCGGCGCAGGCGCTCAGACCAAGAACCGATACCAGCAGCACGGCGGGCAAAACTGCAGAAAACCTGTTGTGAACGTTCATGATGAATACTCCAGACAAAAGAAACCACGACAAACCGCGGCGTACAACATGCACGTTCACGGGTGAAATTCCATTGTTGTGTGGGCCGGCCTGGGGGTCTGTGCGCAAACACACCCACAACACACGCCGCGCAATATGCTATTGTTTTGATAGCGTATTAGTCAGTATTCACGGGGGCTAGAGCCCTATTTTTCATATAAGTGCTGCGCTGGGTGTGCCAGCGCACCGAATACAAGGTGGCAAGGGGCTACGCTAGCTCTACCACCCCCCAGTCTGCGTGCTGGAAAAAAGTAAATGCTTGTTCACCAAAGGATGCGCGTATAAGGGTCCGAGCGCCACGACTGAGCCGAACACGAAAGTACGTCCCTTGAAATCCACCCACAAAAACATTGCCTGGCTCACCGCCGTGAGTCTGCTCATGGGCCTGGGGGTGGTGTTTACCTTCTGGTCCTACGGCCAGATCGAACAGGCCTCCAACCACCGCCGGGATTCGCGCATCGTCATCACCGCCGCCGACGACCTGTTGTCGGCCCTGACGGTGGCCGAAACCAGCCAGCGGGGTTATGCCCTGACCGGTGGCGAGACCTTTCTGGAGCCCTACCGCGGTGTGCACGACAACATCCGCTCCCACTTGGCTGTGTTGCGGGAGCTGACCACCAGCGCCCCGGCCCGCCAGCATGTGGACACCATTGCACCGCTATTGACCGCCAAGCTGGACGAAATGGACGACGCCATTGCCGCACGGCGCAACAAAGACGCGGCTGGCGCGCTGGCAGTGGTCAACAACGACGAAGGCAAGCGGCTGATGGACGCCATTCGGGCAGAGATGCGCAGCATCGTCCAGATCGAGACCGACATCCAGGCACGGCACAACACCCAGTTCGACACCAGCATGCGCCGGCTGTTTGCCATCATCATTGGCATTGCCGTGCTGGCGTTGCTGTGGGCGGTGTACTTCGCCTACGCCAGCTACCGCGCCGCGCAGATGCGGCTCAAAAACAGCGTGCATGCAGAAACCCAACATTTGCTGGCCGAGCAGTTGGCCACCAACGCACTCTTGCAGACCACCAACGACGCCCTGCAGGACAGCACCCAGAAACTCACCGTGACGCTCAACTCGATTGCTGACGCGGTGATTGCCACCGACGCCCAGGCCCGCATCACCCTGCTCAACCCCGTCGCCCAGGAGATGACCGGCTGGACCCAGGCCCAGGCAGCAGGCCGCCCGGTGAGCGAGGTGTTCCACATCGTCAACAAGGCGGACCGCCACATTGCCACCATTCCCGTCGCACGGGTCTTGAAGATGGGCACCGTGCAGGGCCTGGCCAACCACACCGTGCTGATAGGCCGCGATGGCCGCGAGTTCGACATTGCCGACAGCTGCGCCCCCGTGCGTGACCTGCAGGGCCAGGTGGTAGGCGCCGTGCTGGTGTTCCGCAACGTGACAGCCGAGTACACCGCCCAACAAACCCTGCGCGACAGCGCCGCGCGGGTGCAGACCATTCTGAACACCGTGGGCGATGGCATCGTGACGCTACAGGCCAGCGGCGGCATCATCGAGTCGGCCAACCCGGCCATCGAGCAGATGTTTGGCTACAGCGCCGACGCGCTCAAGGGCAAGTCGTTCGGGTTTTTGATACCCGAGCTGGACCAGGAGCAACACAAGGTGTCGCTGGAGCACTACGGCGTCAGCGACGCGGAGCGCGCCAAAGGCCTGGGCCGCGAGGTGATGGGCTTCCGACAAGACGGCAGCTTTTTCCCGCTGGAGATTGCCGTCAGCCAGATGACACTGGGCGGGCAGCTCTACTTCACCGGCATCCTGCGTGACATCAGCGCCCGCAAACAGGCCGAAGAAGAACTGCGCAAAGCCGGAGCCCTGCAAAGCGCCATCTTCAGCAGCGCCAATTTCTCCTGCATTGCCACCGATGCCCAGGGCGTGATCCAGATTTTTAATGTCGGCACCGAACGTATGCTGGGTTACACCGCGGCCGAGGTGGTGAACCAGATCACGCCGGCCAACCTGTCCGACCCCGATGAGCTGATAGCCCGAGCCATGGCCCTGGCCGCCGAGCATGACTGCGACATTGCCCCCGGGTTTGAGGCCCTGGCCTACAAGGCCTCGCGCGGCATGGAAGACATTTACGAACTGAGCTACATCCGCAAGGACGGCTCCCGCCTGCCGGCGTTGGTGTCGGTCACCGCCCTGCGCGGTGAAGACCACACCATCATTGGTTACCTGTTGATTGGTACCGACAACACCGCCCGCAAACTGGCCGAGACCGAACGTTCGCTGCTGGACCAGCGATTGCAGGTCAAGAACGGGGAGCTGGAGACCGCCCGCTCCATTGCCGACAAGGCCAACCGCGCCAAATCCGACTTTTTGTCCAGCATGAGCCACGAGTTGCGCTCGCCGCTGAACGCCATCCTGGGTTTTGCCCAGCTGATGGACTCGGGCGTGCCGCCACCCACCGAAACCCAGCGGGCCAGCATCGAGCAGATATTGAAAGCGGGCTGGTACCTGCTGGAGCTGATCAACGAGATTTTGGACCTGGCGTTGATCGAGTCCGGCAAGTTGTCCCTGTCCATGGAACCCGTGTCGCTGCAAGAGGTGCTGCGCGACTGCCAGACCATGATGGAGCCCCAGGCCCGCCAACGCGGCATACAGATGCGCTTCCCCAACTTCAAGGCGCCCTGTTTTGTGCAGGCCGACCGCACCCGGGTGAAGCAGGTGTTTGTGAACCTGCTGGCCAACGCCATCAAATACAACCGCCAGGACGGCGCGGTGGACATCACCTTCCGCCCGGCGGGCAAGACCCGTATGCACATCAGCGTGCGCGACACGGGTGAAGGCCTGTCGGCCCGCAGCCTGGACCAGCTGTTCCAGCCCTTCAACCGCCTGGGCCAGGAGGACAGCGACGAAGAGGGCACCGGCATTGGCCTGGTGGTCAGCAAACGCCTGGTGGAGCTGATGGGCGGCAGCATTGGTGCCCACAGCACCGTAGGTGTGGGCAGCGATTTCTGGATCGAGCTCAACCTGGCCGTCCCCCAGTCGCTGATCCTGGATGCGGCGGAAGAACTGGCGCTGCTGCCCGCACCCGTGCAGCCCGGCACCACGGTGCGCACCCTGCTGTATGTGGAAGACAACGATGCCAATATGGAACTGGTGGCCCAGCTGATTGCCCGGCGCACCGACATACGCCTGCTGCGCGCAGAAGACGGCGTGCGTGGCATTGCCATGGCGCGTACCCACCAGCCCGATGTGATTCTGATGGACATCAACCTGCCCGGCATCAGCGGCCTGCAGGCCCTGGGCCTGCTGCGCGACGACCCCTTGACCACCCACATACCGGTGCTGGCGCTCAGCGCCAATGCCATGCCACGGGATGTGGAGAAGGGGCTGGAGGCGGGCTTCTTCCGTTACCTGACCAAACCCATCAAGATTGCCGAGTTCATGCTGGCACTGGACCAGGGGCTGGAACTGGCGCAAACCGATCTCCAGACCAACGTTTAGAGCCAAATTAGCCTCTAGCCCCCGTCTGCATTACATTAGTTGCTATATTTTTAGGAGTAGAGCGTTTGACCCCATCGGCACCCCCCACTCTGGCACCGTCTGCCGCGTTTCCGATTGTGGGCATTGGTGCGTCTGCGGGTGGGCTGGCCGCGTTTGCGGCCTTCTTCTCGGGCATGCCCACCGACAGTGAACCCGGCATGGCCTTTGTACTGGTGCAGCACCTGGCACCGGACCACAACAGCCTGCTGACCGAACTCATACAACGCACCACCCGCATGCAGGTGTGGGAGGTAGAGGACGGCATGGTGGTGCAGATCAACTGTGTCTACATCATCCCGCCCAACCGCGACATGGCGTTCCTGAACGGTGCATTGCACCTGCTGGAGCCCACGGCCGCGCGTGGCCACCGCTTGCCCATTGACTACCTGTTCCAGTCCTTGGCGCAAGACCAGCAGGAGCGGGCCATAGGCATCGTGTTGTCGGGCAACGGCAGCGACGGCACGCTGGGCACCCGGGCCATCAAACATGGCGGTGGCATGGTGATGGTGCAAAACATCGCCTCCTGCGAATTTGAGACCATGCCGCGCAATGCCCTGGCCACGGGCCAGGTGGACTACGAGCTGCCCCCGGCAGAAATGCCCGCCCAGCTGATCGCCTACACCCGCCATGCGTTTGGCAAGCCCCCCCGCGCCGCCGCTACCGAGCTGCCCCAGTCCGAGCAGGCGCTGAAAAAAATCTTCATCCTGCTGCGGGCCCAGACCGGGCACGACTTCTCGCAGTACAAACCCACCACCATTTACCGCCGCATCGAGCGGCGCATGTCCGTGCACCAGGTCGAAACACTGGACAGTTATGTGTTGTACCTGCAGCAAACACCACCCGAGGTGGAGGCCCTGTTCCGCGACCTGCTGATCGGGGTGACCAATTTTTTCCGCGACCCCGAGGCCTTTGCGGCACTAGAAGCGCTGGTCATCCCCAAGCTGTTTGAGGGAAAGGCATCGGGCAGTGTCATCCGCGCATGGACCACGGGCTGCTCCACCGGCGAAGAAGCCTATTCGATTGCCATCCTGCTGCAGGAGCGGCTGGAGGCACTCAAGCAAAACTTCCGCATCCAGGTGTTTGCCACCGACATCGACAGCCGCGCCATTGCGGTGGCTCGGGCCGGGCTTTACCCGGCCAGTATTGCCGACGACATCACACCCGAGCGGCTGGCGCGTTTTTTCACGCCGGAGCCCGGTGGCGGTGCCTACCGGGTGCTCAAGGGCATACGCGACATGCTGGTGTTCTCGGAGCAGGACCTGATCAAGGACCCGCCGTTTTCCAAACTCGACCTGATCAGCTGCCGCAACCTGATGATCTACCTGGGTGCAGACCTGCAGAAGAAGCTGATCGCGCCGTTCCACTACGCACTGAGCCCGGGCGGCATGTTGTTTCTGGGCACCTCGGAGACGGTGGGCGAATTTGGCGACCTGTTTGCCACACTGGAGCGCAAGGCCAAGCTGTACCAGCGCAAGGAAGATTTTCAGGGCGCCCACCGTGCAGCGCTGGGCCGGTTTTTGCCCTCCTCTGGTCGGGCCAATGCCGCCACAGCGGCCACCGCAGGCGGGCTGGCACAGGCCGCCAAGGTGTCGCTGCGCGAGCTGACCGAACAAACCCTGCTGCGGCAGATGGCGGCGGTGGGTGCGCTAGTCAATGCCCAGGGCGATGTGCTGTTTCTGCATGGCCGCAGTGGCATGTACCTGGAGCCCACGCCGGGTGAAGCCGGCATCAGCAACATCCTGAAGATGGCGCGCGAGGGCCTGCGCCGCGACCTGACCACCACGCTGCACAAGGTGGTGCGCACCAAGGACGCGGTCAGCGTGCTGGGCATACGGGTCAAAACCAATGGCCACCACACCCTGGTGAATCTGAGTATTTGCCCGGTGGAGCAGGGGCCGGCCGCTGCGCTGGAGTCGCCGCTGTACCTGGTCATGCTGGAGCAAGCCACCGGCGCGGCCCTGCCGGTGGCGCAGGCCGCGGCAAAACCCAAGCTCGCCCACGCCGACGATGGCCGCGACGCCACCACCCAGATTGCCGAGCTGAACGACGAACTGCAGGCCAAAGAAGAGTACCTGCACGCCGCCAACGAAGAGCTGGAAACGGCCAACGAAGAACTCAAGTCGTCCAACGAAGAAATGCAGTCGGTCAATGAAGAGCTGCAGTCCAGCAACGAAGAGCTGGAGACCTCCAAAGAAGAGATGCAGTCCATCAACGAGGAGTTGACCACCGTCAACACCGAGCTGCAGACCAAGGTGGTGGATTTGTCCCGCGCCAACAACGACATGAACAACCTGCTGGCGGGCACCGGCATTGGCACCATTTTTGTAGACCACAGCCTGCGCATCCTGCGTTTTACGCCGGCTGCTACGCTGATCATCAACCTGATACTGAGTGATGTGGGCCGACCGGTGGGCCATATTGTCTCCAACCTGGTGGGTTACGACCGCCTGGTGGCCGACACCCAGGCTGTGCTCCAGACGCTGATCCCCAAGGAAGTGGATGTGCAGACCACGGGAGGCAAGTTTTTTACCATGCGCATACTGCCCTACCGCACGCTGGACAATGTGATTGAGGGGGTGGTGATCACCTTTGTCGAGATCACCGAGATCGTGCGTGCCCGTGAGGCCCTGCGCCAGGCCAATGAGCTGCGGCGCCTGGCCGTGGTGGTGCGGGATGCGTCGGACGCCATCACCGTGCAAGACCTGGAGGGCCGCACCCTGGCCTGGAACCCGGGTGCCACCCGCCTGTACGGCTGGAGTGAGGACGAAGCGCTGAAGATAAATGTGCGCGAACGTATCCCCAAAGACAACTACAAGCATGAGCGGGACCGGGTGCACCAGCTCAGCCAGGCAGAAACGTTGGAGCCCTACGCCACACAAAGGCTCACCAAGGATGGCCAGGTGGTGGAGGTGTCACTCACCTCTACGGCCCTGGTCAACGCTGAGGGCCTGATGTATGCGATTGCCACCACCGAGCGCCGCAAAGACCATGCACCATCCCGCTAACCACCCCACGCAGTCCCTGCGCCGGCGGGCCGAGGACAGGGCCTACGCCCAGGCCACCACTAGCAAGACCGGCGACACACAAGACGTGTCGATGGACGCCGCACGCAACATGCTGCACGAGCTGCGGGTGCACCAGATCGAACTGGAGATGCAGAACGAAGAGCTGCGCCAAACCCAGGTGGACCTGGACGCTGCGCGGGCCCGGTACTTTGACCTGTTTGACATGGCCCCGGTGGGGTATTGCACGGTGGCCGAGAGCGGGCTGATCACCGAGGCCAACTTCACCGCCGCGACCCTGCTGAACCTGGCACGCAGCGACCTGGTCAACAAACCCATCAGCCAGTTGATCACCCAACCGGACCAGGACGTGTATTACCGCTGCCGCAAGGCCCTGCTGGCCACCGGGACCCCCCAGGAGTGTGAGCTGCAGATGCGCCGGCGCGACGGTGCCGCTTTCTGGGCCCACCTGTGCATCAGCATGGCACAAGACGGCGCTGGCACACCGGTGCAGCGCATGGTGCTCAACGACATATCACAACGCAAGCAGATGGACGAGTCTTTGCGCACCAAAAGCCAGGAGCTGGAAGCGGCCCGCGCGGTGGCGGACAAGGCCAGCCTGGCCAAATCGGATTTTTTGTCCCATATGTCGCATGAGTTGCGCTCACCCCTGAATGCGATTCTGGGTTTCGCCCAGCTCATGGCAACCGCCCTGCCCGCCCCCAACCCGGCACAGGCCAATAGCATCCAACAAATCCTGCGGGCCGGCTGGTACCTGCTGGACCTGATTGGTGAAATTCTGGACCTGACAAGCATTGAAGCGGGCCAGCTGAAGCTGGAACCCGAGCCCGTGCAGCTGTCGGAATTTTTGCAGGAGTGCAGCTCCAACCTGGCGGCCGGCGCACGCCGCGCGGGCATTACGGTGCAGTTTGAACCGGCCCCCGCGGGCGCGGATGTGGTGGTAGACCGCGCCCGCTTGCACCAGGTGATGACCCACCTGTTGTCCAATGCCATCAAATACAACCGGCCCGGTGGTTCGGTACAGGTGAGCTGCAGTGTGGTGCCACAGCAGCGGTTGCGCCTGGAGGTGCGGGACACCGGCTTTGGCATGACCCCCAACAAATTGGCCCTGCTGTTCCAGCCCTACAACCGCCTGGTGCGCGAGACGGGCGGAGCGGAAGAAGGCACGGGCGTAGGCCTGGCGCTGAGCAAACGCCTGATGGAACTGATGGGCGGCTCGATAGGCGCCCACAGCAAACTGGGTGTGGGCAGCGTCTTCTGGATTGAAATGAAACTAAGGTAACACCCCATGATCGATACGACTGAAATTCTCCAAGCCAAAATCCTGATAGTGGACGACCAGGAGTCCAACGTGCAGCTGCTGGAGCAGCTGCTGCACTCCGCGGGGTACACCGGTGTCACGTCCACCATGGCCCCCGAGGAAGTGGCGGCCCTGCACAGCCAAAACGCCTACGACCTGATACTGCTGGACCTGCAGATGCCGGTGATGGATGGTTTTCAGGTGATGGAAAGCCTCAAGACCAACACGGTAGACGCGTACCTGCCGGTGATTGTGCTCACGGCCCAACCGGGCCACAAGCTGCGTGCCCTGCAAGCGGGTGCCAAAGACTTTGTCAGCAAACCCTTTGACCTGGTCGAGGTGAAAACACGTATCCACAACATGCTAGAGGTGCGCCTGTTGTACAAAAAGCTGGCCGACTTCAACAAGGTGCTGGAACAGACGGTGCTGGAGCGCACCGCCGAGCTGCGCGAGAGTGAGGCGCGTTACCGCAGCCTGACCGAGCTGGCGTCGGACTGGTATTGGGAGCAGGATGAAAACGGCAACTTCACCAAGGTATCGGGCCCCGTGCTGGAGATGCTAGGCCTGCAGGTGGAAACCGTGCAAGGTGTTTCCAAGGTGGTAGAGGGCGACGGTTGGGACGCCGCCGACCGCGAGGCCCTGCGCGCCACCATCGCGGCGCGTGAGCCGTTTCTGGACCTGATCTTCCACCGCCACCTGCCGGGCGGCAAGGAGCAGCAGTACCGCGTGAGTGGTGAGCCCATGTTCAGCCGCAGCAGCCGTTTCCTGGGTTACCGGGGTATTGGTGTTGAAATTGTGGCGGGTGTCTAAGATGCCAAAATCCGACATTCACGCCGTGTCCGCCCTGCACAACCCGCAACAAAACCATTTGTTGGCGTCTTTGCCGCAGGCGGACTTTGACCTGTTTGCCAACCACCTGGAGCTGGTGCCCCTGCCACTGGGCCAGATGCTGTACGAGCCCGGCACGCAGCTGCGCCACGCATTTTTCCCCACCACGTCCATCGTATCCCTGCACTATGTGACGGAGACCGGTGCATCCGCCGAAACCGCTGGCGTAGGCAATGAAGGTGTCGTGGGCATCTCGCTGTTTATGGGTGGAGACACCACACCCAGTTCGGCCGTGGTGCAGACCGCCGGTCACGCCTACCGGCTGGACCGCCACGTGCTGCAGGCGGAGTTCAACCGTGCCGGTGCACTGCAACGCCTGCTGTTGCGCTACACCCAGGCGCTGATGACCCAGATGGCGCAATCCGCCGTGTGCAACCGCCACCACTCGGTCGAACAGCAACTGTGCCGCTGGCTGTTGTTGACCATGGACCGTGTGCCCGCACGCGAGCTGGTGATGACACAGGAGCTGGTGGCCAGCATGCTGGGTGTGCGCCGCGAAAGCGTGACCGAGGCGGCTGGCAATTTGCAAACGGCCGGATATATACGCTACCGGCGCGGCCACATTGCGGTGCTGGAGCGCGAGGGGCTGGAGGCGCGTGCCTGCGAGTGTTATGGCGTGGTCAAGAAGGAGCTGCAGCGCCTGCTGCGCGACGTGCACGCCGCCAACACCTGACAAGCCCCCAGGCCGGGGGCTTGCTGTCGGGTTACTTCTTGATACTCATCTCGTTGCGCACCAGACGCACACCCTCGATGCCGCGGGCCACTTCCATGGCGCGGTCGACCTGGGCCTGGTTGTCCACAAAACCGCTGAGCAGCACTTCGTCATCCCGTGTGACCACGGAGATGTCGAAGCTCTTCACACTGGGGTCGCCCAGCAGCGCGGTTTTGACTTTGCTGGTGATGATGCCGGCGTCCACCTTCTTGCCCACCGTGGTGGGGGCGCCCTTCAGCACCACATTGTTCTGAATACTCTTGACACCGGCCACCGCACGTGTGGCGGCGGTTGCACGGTCCAGCTGGGCCTGGTTGTCCACAAAGCCACTGAGCAGGACCTCGCCTTTGCGGGTTTCTACCTTGAAGTCAAAACTCTTGATGTCGGCGTCGGCCAGCAGTGCCGACTTGACGCTGCTGGTGATGACACTGTCGTCAATATCGGTGCCAACGGTGGTGCTGGCAGCGGGGAGGCCCACACTGTCCACCGGCTTGCTGCAGCCCACGGCAGAGACGGCCAACACGCCCACCAACACGGTGTTCAACGCAAGTACTTCGAGGCGGGTTTTCATACGGTTCATACGGGTTACTCCAAAAAAGCCAATCACCCTGGTGTGACTGTGTGCCCAAAGGGTGCGCTGATTCCGCTCTGCGTTCTGTGCGCTCGCGAACAAACAGGAAAGAGGCCGCCACCTAAGCTTCGAGCCACGTATGAAACACTGCAGCGAGCCGCGTGCCTGCGCCACCCAGACCAGCCCCCACACCCTGACCTTGGGTGGGGCATGGACTGCACGGGGCCTGGGCGGGTGCGCTGACCAGCTGGACGCCCTGCAAGCGGACCGCAGCGCGCCCGTGCAGGTCGATGCATCGGGCATAGCGCAACTGGACACCGCCGGTGCCTGGGTGCTGCACAAGTTGCGCACCCGTTTGGGTGGCCCGGGTGCGGAGGCTCCGCTACAAGGCTTACACCCCGACTTTGAACGCCTGTTGCAGGCCGTGACAACACACGTGCAGGCCCAGGCGCTGGTTCCAGCTGTGCCCGCGCGCACCCCGCCCCAACTGTTGGAACGTGTGGGCCGCCAAGCCGGTGCGGCCTGGGAGCAGTTTTTTGCCATGCTGGGTTTTGTAGGCGAGTGTGCGCTGGCGTTTGCCAACTGCGTCATCCACCCGTCACGCATGCGCTGGCGCCCCATTTTGTTCAACATCCGCAGGGCGGGTTTTGATGCGTTACCCATCGTAGGTTTGTTGTCGCTGCTATTGGGCATAGTGGTGGCCTACCAGGGGGCCGACCAGTTGCGGCAGTACGGCGCCAACATCTTTGTGGCGGACCTGGTGGGTTTGTCCATGCTGCGCGAGTTTGCGCCGCTGATCACCGCCATCACCATTGCCGGGCGCTCGGGCTCGGCCTTTGCGGCGCAGATCGGCACCATGGCGGTGACCGAAGAGATAGACGCCATGCGCACACTTGGCATCGCGCCGCTGGAGCTGCTGGTGATCCCCAAGGTGATTGCCCTGGTGATTGCCATGCCCTTGCTCACGGTGTTTGCCGATGTGCTGGGTGTGGCCGGCGGCATGCTGATGGCGCAGACCCAACTGGCGGTGAGTTACACCGAATTTCTGGACCGCATGGCCAAGGCGGTGAGTGTCACGTCTTACATGGTGGGCATCGCCAAAGCGCCGGTGTTTGCCATCATCATCAGCCTGGTGGGGTGTTTCCAGGGTTTTCGCACCCGCGGGGGTGCCGACAGCGTGGGCTTGCAAACCACCCGCAGTGTGGTGCAGTCCATCTTTCTGGTGATCGTGGCAGACGCGTTGTTCTCCATCGCCTTCAGCATTCTGGACTTGTGACATGGACGGCACCCACAACACCGGTGAGACCGTGATTGAGATGCAGCAGGTGGTGACCCGTTTTGGCGACCACGTGGTGCACAACGGTGTGGACCTGGCGGTGCGCCGCGCCGAGATATTCGCCATCATCGGGGGCAGTGGCACGGGCAAGTCCACCCTGCTGCGTGAAATGATTCTGCTGCAGGAACCCACGGCGGGGACCGTGTGTGTACTGGGCATGCCGCTGCACAACATTACAGCCGCCGACGCACTGGCTTTGCGCCAGCGTTGGGGGGTGATGTTCCAGCACGGGGGGTTGTTCGGCGCGTTGACCGTGCTCGAAAACATAGGCCTGCCGCTGCGCGAACACACGGATCTGGGTGACAGCCTGATCGACGAAATCGCGCACTGGAAACTGTCCATGGCCGGCCTGCGGCCGGAAGTGGCAGGCCAGTACCCGTCCGAGCTGAGTGGAGGCATGATGAAACGCGCCTCCCTGGCGCGGGCCCTGGCGTTGGACCCCGAGCTTTTGTTCCTGGACGAGCCGACCGCGGGCCTGGACCCCAACAGTGCGGCGGGTGTGGACGACCTGGTGCGTTCGCTGCGCGACCTCTATGGCCTGACCGTTGTGATGATCACCCACGACCTGGACCTGCTGTGGCAGGTGGCCGACCGCGTGGCCGTGCTGGGTGATGGCACGGTGCAGGCCGTAGGCTCCATGCAGGAACTCGCAGGCTCCGACAAACCCCTGGTACAGCCCTTTTTTGAAGGCCCGCGTGCACGCAGTGCGCAACAACAGGCCCACCCCCCCTCACCACCCCAGGAGACCGTATGGAAACCAAAGTAAGCTTTTTCATTGTGGGTGCCTTTGTGCTGGGCCTGGGCGCCGTGCTCATCGTCGGGGCACTGTGGCTGGCATCGGGCGGTGCCTGGCAAAAAGACTACGCCACCTTTCTGGCGGTCGCCAATGAATCGGTAGCGGGCCTCAACCTGAATGCGCCGGTCAAATACAACGGGGTGGATGTGGGCAAGGTGCAGCGCATCGACCTGGACCGCGCCACACCCGAACGTGTGATCCTGAGTTTTGCCATTGAAGAGGGCACACCGATCAAGGAAGACACGATTGCGGTGCTGAAGACACAGGGCCTGACCGGCATCACCTATGTGGAGCTCAGCGGTGGCACACGGGACTCTCCCCCACTGCGCACCATCGCGCCCAACCGCTACCCCGTCATCCAGACCAAGCCGTCGCTCAGCGCCCGGCTGGAGAACGTGCTCACCAATGTGCTGGGCAAGCTGGACAGCACCTCGAACAATATCAATGCCATCTTGAGCCCGGAGAACCAGGCATCGTTCAGCAGCATCCTGAACAACACGGCACAGGCAACCGCCAAACTCGGCCCCTTGATCGACCGTGTCGGCCGCAGTGCGGACTCTGTCGGCAAGATGGGGGACGACCTCTCCAAGGCCGGCGCCAGCGCGTCCAAGGCGGCCGATGGTCTGGGCAACGGTGTCCAGCGCCTGGGCACGGAAACACTGCCTGAGGTGGAACGCCTGCTGGGTGAACTGGGCAGCCTGAGCAACTCCTTACGGCGGCTGAGTGAGCAGACCACCCGCGACCCCAGCGGCCTGCTGTTCGGCCGCACACCCGCGCCCACCGGTCCCGGCGAACAGGAAGCCAAACCATGACAACACCACACCACAGAACAACCACAGCTTCCAAGGCCCGCCTGGCGGGCGTGTGCCTGGCCGTATGGGCCACACTGGCATTAAGCGCCTGCAGCGTGTTGCAGCCCAAAGCCAGCACACCACCGAGCTTTTATGCGTTGGAGTACAGCGGCCCGGCTGCAAGCGCCCAGACGGCGCGTGCCCCGCTGGCCAGCGCCCCCACCCTGATCATCAGCCCGGTGCGTGCCGCCTCGGGCTTTGACAGCCAGCGCATCATCTACCTGCGCGAGCCCCACAAGCTGGAATATTTTGCCCACAGCGAGTGGATCGATACCCCCGCACGCATGCTGGGCCCGTTGATGGTGGCGTCCATCGAACAGACGGGGGCATTCCGCGCGGTGGTGATGACACCGGGCTCTGCCGGTGGGGACCTGCGGCTGGATACGGAGATCGTTCGGCTGCAACAGAATTTTCAGACCCAACCTAGCAGCGTGCATTTCACGCTGCGCGTCTACCTGGTGGAGGAGAAGACACGCAAGGTTGTCGCGTGGCGCGCCTTCGACGCCCAGGTACCGGCCAGCAGTGACGGACCCCGTGCGGGTGTGGTGGCTGCCAACCGCGCGGTGCAAACCGTGCTGGAAGAGTTGTCGCAGTTTCTGTTGCAAAAACCACAGTAATCAACCAACGAAAAAAAGCCCCAGCGCTCCTTTACGGAGCCTGGGGCTTTGGGTGCGTGTGCGTGCCGATTAAGGGCGGACAGCGATCTCGTTCTTGACAGCAACAACACCCTTGACACCGCGTGCGATGGCTTCTGCAGAAGTGCGCTCGGCGCCATTCTTGGCGAAGCCGGACAACATGACGGTGCCATTCAAAGTTTCAACCTTGATGGATGCCGCATCAACCTGTTTGTTTTCCACAAAGCGGGTCTTGATCAGGGTGGTGATACCGGCGTCGTCGATGTAAGAGCCCACTGTTTCCTGGCCACGCTGGACGGCACAACCGGTGGCGGTGAGCAGAACGATGGCAGAAATGGCGATGGCGAGGGTTTGGCGAATTTGCATAATGAATCTCCAGTAAATTAGAAAATGACAAGTGAACGGGTCAACTATAAAAATCTGGCCGCTTTCCGTCGGTGTGCTGGCGCACCAACCGCGTACCCATGTGTTTTAGGTCCACAGTTTTAATCCGCCAGCAGGGGAATGACATAACAGCTGTCACCCTCCAGATCGGTCCAGAACAGGGCCTGGCCGGGCCGCAGGGCATGGGCGTCCAGGGCAGTGGTGGCCGCCAGCGCATCACCCAGATTCGCCCGCAGGAACACAAACCGCATGCTGCGCCCGCCACGGACCAGGCGCATCTCGGCACGGTCCCAGTGCGCGGGCAAACAGGGCTGGAACACCAGTTCCTGTACACCCAGTTGCAGGCCAAAAATGGACTCGACCGCTGCGCGGTGCAACCAGGCGGCGGCACCCGTGTACCAGCTCCAGCCACCACGCCCGACATAGGGGGGCTGTGTGTACACATCCCCTGCCATGGCATAGGGTTCGACGGCGTAGGCCAGGCCGCGTGTCAGGTGGCTGGCACGGTGTGCCGGGCTTAAATAGGTGAAGTACCGGTACGGGTCGTCGCCACCGCCCTTGGGATGCTGCGCGTCTTTGGGTCGCGCCGCCTGTGCCATCAGGGCCCAGACCCCCGCATGGGAGTACTGCCCCCCGTTTTCGCGCACACCGGGCGGATAGGCCTGTATGTAACCCGGGCTGGGTTGCGACTGGCTGAACGGCGGGTCCAGCAACTTGATCAAGCCCTGCTCCCCATCCACCAGTTCGGTGTCCATGGCCGAGAGGGCCATGCTTTGCATGTCGTGTGGTGCAGCGCCGGACAACACCGCCCACGACTGCGCAATCAGGTCTATGCGGGCCTCGGCATTGGCGCTGGACCCCAGGGGTTCACCGTTGTCAAAAAAGGCCCGCTTGAACCAGCGGCCATCCCAGGCAGGTCCTTGTAGTGCGGCTTTCCACCCCCGCAGGGCGTCCTCCCAGGCCTGCACACGAGCTGTCTCGCCGCGCGCGGCGGCCAGCGGCACAAAGTCAGTGACCAGGCGGCACAGAAACCACGCCAACCAGACCGACTCACCACGGCCTTCGATACCCACACGGTTCATGCCGTCGTTCCAGTCCCCACTACCCATCAACGGCAGACCATGCGCGCCCACCCGCAGGCTGCGGTCGATGGCGCGTGCAGCATGTTCATAAACCGACGCGGTGTGTGCGCTGACAGCCGGTGTGTAGTAGGCATCTTCTGCCCCATCGGGAATCGCCGCACCTTCCAGAAACGGCACCTGCTGTTCCAACAGCGCATGGTCACCCGTCACCTGCAGATAACGTGTGCAGGCATAGGGCAGCCAGAGCAGGTCGTCCGAAAAATGGGTGCGTACACCGGCGCCCGCGGGTGCGTGCCACCAATGCTGCACATCACCCTGTTCAAACTGGCGCGAGGCGCACAGCACAATCTGGTCCCGCAGCATCTGCGGTGCGGCCCAGGCCAGCGCCATGGCGTCTTGTAACTGGTCCCGAAAACCGGTTGCGCCACCGGCCTGGTAGAAACCGGCTTTGGCCCACAGGCGGCAGGTGACTGTCTGGTACAGCAGCCAGCGGTTGACCATGGCATCAAACAAGGGGTCGGGTGTTTGCACCACCGTTGCACCCAACAACTGGTTCCAGGTGTCGTGTACGGACTGCATGCGCTGCTCGGTGGCCACGGCCGCCGCCGCGGTGGCCAGCACCAGGGCCGCGTCGGCACTTTCTGCATAACCGACCAGAAAGACACACTCTGCAGAGGCGCCCACACCCACATCCATGCGTGTGGCAAGCGCGGCGCAGGGGTCCAACCCCAGCCCGGCGCGGCGCCCCAACTGCGTGGGCCATGTGAGGTGCCCGTGTTCATCAAAACATTCCCGCCGGTCACAGGTCCAGTCATCCGTGTCATCGTCGTCCCGGGCCAGGCTCAGGAAGGCGGTGCCGTCGCCAAAACCTGCGCCGCGTTCGCGCTGCGTACACAACAGTACCGAGAGACTGCCATGGGGCTGGGGCTGGCGGCAGTGTTCGGTCTGCACGGTTGCGCGGTCTGCGCGGTTGGCGCCCATCATCCATTCCAACAGGCCCAGCACACGCAGTTGCACGGCCTTGGCGCTGCGGTTGACAACGACCAGCGAGACCTGTTTGACCGATGATTCGGGGTCCACACACCAGCGTGTACTGATTTCCAGGCCCGCGCGGTGGTGGCTGATCACGGTGTAGCCCTGGCCATGGCGTATCTGGTACTGGCTGCCATCCGCACCCCAGGCGTTGGGTGTGGCGCTCCAGACCTGCTGGGTCTTGAGGTCTTGCAGCAAAAACCACTCAGCGGGGGGGTCTGACACCGGGTCATTGGACCAGGCTGTCAGCTGGTTCATGCGGCTATTGACCGCCCAGGTGTAACCACTACCGGCCTCAGACACCTGTGCGCCAAACCGCGGGTTGGACAACACATTGATCCAGGGCCGCAGGGGACGAATACCGGCACTGACCGCAAAGGCAAACTCACCCGATGCCTGCAGAAACTCACCTTTGGGTGCGGTGGCGCTCAGGCCTATGCGGGCACTGGCCAGCAATCGCAGGCCAGGGCGCGCCTGCCGCTCTTCCCTGGCTTGCCCATGCAGGTGCATCCAATCCTGCACATGGTGTGCCAGGGGGCGGCCATCGGCATGCAAACGCACTCGCGCATGGGCCTTGAGGGTGCTGAGTTCATCTGCCGTCAATTCCTCCGCCCGCAGCAGCACAAAACTTGTCACTGCAGGGCGCAGGGGGGCACCGGTATCAAAGAGATGGCGGTCTCGCAGGGCGGCGATTTCGCGCTGCAGCGGCATGTCGTAAGAAGCGGGCTCGGAGTTCACCACCACCACGTCACACGCGATGCCACCCCAGGCCCAGAAGTTCAGCGCCTGCGCCATCACCCGCAACAGCCCCAAGCCCTGCAACACACCGGCCGACACCAGAATGATGGGCCGGTCCCCCGAGACACCAAAACGCCACAGCAGGCGGCGGTCACACACCCCCGGCATTACGCTGCCCACTGTTGGCGGGCGTGAGGAGGGCCGTGTCAGCGTCAACACCATGGCCGTGGTCAGGGTCTGCATGGCCGCAAAATTGTCTGCACTGATGCGCAGGCTCCGCAGGCGAATGCCCATCAGGGTGGCCGACATCAAGGAGGCACGTTTGACATTGTTGGTCTGGCGGTACTTGTCGATGACCGCGCGCAAGGTGGCGCCGTTGTCCGATACCGCGGTGGCAAAGGTCAGCTGGATGCGCGCATGGGGTGCAAGACGGACCTGGACCGCCAGGGCACACATGGGGTCCAGCCCGGTTGCCAAGACCTTGCTGGTCTCGTTGGTGGTTGAGGGTAAGGGGTCGAGCGACGCCAAGGGGTTCGCCGAGCAATGGTTGCGTCCCAACCAGCGCTGCCGGTCCGTCTGCAGGGACGTGGCCAGTATGCGGGAATCAGACGTGGTCAGAAAGTGTGCGGCCTGCAGGCCTTGTTCGGTGGGCAGGCGCGGTTTGCGCTCGAACAACAAAGCCTGGTGTGTAACCAGCCATTCGGCCCGCACAAACAGACTGGTGAAGGCCGGGTGTGCTTCGTCGGCCAGGCGATCGGCCAGCGTGGGTTCGAACGCGGAGATCAGCTCGATGTCCAGCGTCCTGTCGCTGTCATTGCGCAACTCGACCCTGCGGAATTCGATGTCATCCTCGGGGCTGACCCAGACCGTGGTCTGTGCGTGGATGTCGGGCCACGTGGTCTCAAAACACACACGGTCTGCATGGAAGACGCTGTGGTAACTGGCGTTGGGGTCTGGCGCGGGGTGTTGTGTCAACGACACCGGCAAACGCTGTTGGTCCCAGCGCAGGTAGAAAAAGCTGCCGCGGTCATCACGCAAGGCGTCGTCACGCTGGCGGGTGATGCCGGTCTGCCCCCAGCGGCTCCAGCCTGCACCATTGGCGCGCAGCGACACGCTGTAGCGGCCATTGGATAACAAATGGGTGGGCTCCACTGCCGCCGCACCCGGCTGTACGGCACGCAGCAGGCTGGGTACCCGCCGACGCTGCTGCGCCATGGGCCGCGACGCGGGGGGTGGTGCATACAAGAGTGACACCGCACGCGGCACCGGTTCATGCAGCAGCGAGGCAACCGACTCCATGGACGCATCGGCCATGCCCCAGCGCTGCGCGAGCCCGTGCAGCAGGGTATTGGTCAACGCAACAATACTCATGCCCTGGTGGTGGGCCATGACGGTTTCCACGGCCGTGAACGATTTGCCGTCCACACGGCGTGCCGGGCTGTAATCCAATGCGTCAATAAAACCATAACGGCCCCGCGCGCCCAGCCCCTCCAGCATCCGTAAATTCTGGGTGGCGCTGCGCGGTGCGATTTGGGCCACCAGGGCCGTTGCATAGGGTGCAATGACCAGCTCATCCACCGGCGTGCGGCGCAAGGCCAAGCGCGGCACACCCTGGGGTGCGTACTGGTAGGCCAGGGTGTGGTCACTGGCGGCATAGGCCGACTCCGACACGCCCCAGGGCAGACCTTGGGCCCGGGTAAACGCCATTTGCTCGCGCAATGCGGCACAGCAGGCCGCCTGCAAGACGCTGCCCTTGGGCTCGGCCATGACCAGGCTGGGCATCAGGTACTCGAACATGGAGCCGGTCCAGGAGCGCAGGCCTACGCTGGTACCCACCGCAAAGAAAGGGCGCCCCAGTGCGGCCCAATGGCGCACCGGCACATCCCCTTTGGCAATCGCCAGCAGGCTGGTCAGGCGGGACTCTGAGGCCAGCAAATCGTAGAACGCGGAGTCGCGCTGATGTTCGGCCACCCGGTAACCGATGTGGAAGAGCCGGCGTTTGCCGTGGTACAAAAAGGTGAAGTCGGCCTGCCACGCCAACGCGGTAAACGCCCGTGCCAATGCGCGCAGTTGATGAGCCGCATCGGCCGCCTCCAGGGTCTGATCGCGTGCGGCCGATTGCAGGGTGTTGCGGTGGTCCGCCAGCATCCAACGCAGTTCGTCGCGCAACGGGGGCGGCAACTGGGATCGCACGGCCAACAGCGGCGCCATGCGCGCACGCGACTGGGCCACGGCGCGCTGCTGGGCCGCCCGGTCCAGCGGCGCGTGGGCCAGCTCCAGGCAGGCCTGGGACAGCGCCAGCAAATGACCCGAGAGGTTGCCACTGTCCACCGTGGACACATACATGGGCAACAGGGGGGCGCCGCTTTGGGTGTCGTACCAGTTCAAGAAGTGGCCGCGGTGGCGCTCCAGCGCAAGCAGTGTGGCCAGTGTGGCCTGCAAACGGCTCAGCATGTCCTGCGTGCCGATCCAGCCGAACTGCCGCGCACAGGCAACACTCAACAGGTACAGGCCGATGTTGGTGGGCGACGTACGGTGGGCCACCATATCGTGCGGCGTGAGCTGCAGGTTGTCGGGTGGCAGGTGCCGGTCCTCAGGGCCCACACAACGCTCGAACAAACGCCAGGTGTCACGGGCTACGCCGTGCAGGTAAACGGCATCGGGTGCAGAGACCGCGGTGTCGATCACCGGTGACAGTGGGCGACTGGTCCACCAGATCCACAGGGGCGCGCCAGCCCATAACAAGCAAAGCGCCGACACAAGCCCAGGGTAGGGCGTGCCGGTCACCAGCAGTGCCGCAAGCAAGCCCAATGCGACTGTGGGTGCACGCCAATGCAGGCGCACCAGGGCCGGCAGTGTGGTCTTGGCGGCGGACTGCGCGGCGGCGGCCGTGGTCCACTGCAGCAACTGGCGGTGGCTGATGAAGGTGCGGTGTACAGCGCGGGTGATGGCGTCAACCGCCAGCAGCGACTGCTGTACCAGCTGCGCGACATGCCACAGACCACCAAACAGGGCACGCCCCAGGTCTACCACCGCCTCCACAAAAAATCGCAGCTTGGCCAGGTCCACCTGGCGGGGCGAAAACGCGGCGAGTGCGCCCATCAGTGGCCCCGCGGAAAACGCCAGGAACACCAGGCTCAGTGCAATCCAGGGGGACACGGCACCGCCCGCCAATGCGGCCAGCAAAAACACCAGTGACAAGGGCGCCACCAAGGAGCGGCGCAGGTTGTCCAGCATTTTCCAGAGGTTGACGGCCCGTATTCCATACCGGCTGGGTTGCAAGACCGACGCCGCCAGAATGGGCAGCAGTTGCCAGTCACCGCGGGTCCAGCGGTGCACACGGGCAGCCGCCACGTCCGCGTGGAAGGGGGCATCCTCCACCACGGACAGGTCGGTCACGGTCGCACACCGGGCCAGCGCACCCTCCAGCAGGTCATGGCTCAGTATCTGGCCCTCGGGCAGGCGGTCCGCCAGCACGGCGTGCAGGGTCTGCACATGCAACAAACCTTTGCCCGTGAAGGTGCCTTCGCCAAACAGGTCCTGGTAGACCTCGGAGCTTGCTGCGCTATAGGGGTCAATGCCACACTGGCCGGCAAACAACCAGTGGAAGGGCGTGGCCAGTTCGGCGGCCGGCAGTGGTGTGACGATGCGGGGCTGCAAGATGCCGTAACCGCTGACAACCTTGCGCCCACGGGTGTCCAGCTTGGGCTGGTTGTGCGGGTGGGCCGCCACACTGACCAGTTCGCGCAATCGGCCGGGGGGCAGCAGGGTGTCGCTGTCCAATGTGACGACGTAGGGCGTGTTGCTGGCCAGTTGTGAGGCAACGCCCAGGTCCAGAAAACTCTTGCGGCCACCGCTGGCCAGGGCGGCCACCAATTGCTCCAGCTTGCCGCGTTTGCGCTCCCAGCCAATCCAGCGTTGTTCGCTTGGGCTAAAGCTGCGCGGGCGGTGCAACAACACAAAACGTGGTACGCCCGGGGTGGCGTCGGGTGTGGCGCCGGGTGTGCGGGGGTGGCGCGCATTGAGCGCTTCCATCTGCTGCTGTGCCAGCGCCAGCAAAGCACCGTCGCTGGGGGTCTGCGCGGTATCGGCATCGGCCCAGTCTGTCAGCAGCGCAAACTGCGCCTCGGGTTCCGGGTTGGCGAGGTAGTGCTGTTCCAGCCGGTGCACCAGCTCCTGGGTCGCGGCGGCAGACGCCAACATGCCGGGGATGACCACCAACACCCGGTGTTCGGGTGGAATGCCCTCCAGCAGAGCCAGGCGGGGCAGATGCTGTGGGCGGGCCGATTCGCTGATCAGCCGGTTGACCACGGCCACCACGGCTTCGGATGCGGGGAACACCATTGCCACCCCACACACCAGTGTCAACCAGGTGTAGCCCCCATCACCAACCGTGCCCACACCATGGCGCAACAGCCACCACACCAGCAGTGACAGGACGCCGGTCAAGACCAGCAGGTAAACGGGCAAGGCCAGGCGGTGCACACCGTTTTGCCAAAAGAAACCGGCCCGGTCGGGCAGGCCTATGGCCTGCACCAAGGCCGACTGGCCTGCTCCGCGCAGCCAGTGGTGGGCCACCATGGACACCCCGTCGGCCGGGTCTGCGGCGTGCATCAGCCGCAACAGGGCCTGCGCTATCGCCACTTCACTCTGGCCACTGCGCCGGGCCAGCTTCTCGATGGCGTGCAGGGTCTGGTCGCGGGTGGCGTCTTCTTCTGCAGAAAACAGAGGCGAGGTCAGCATCAGCTGCATCAGGGCGCTGCTGCGCGCAATGATGCCCGACCAGTCCGCATCCCCAATGGCGCGCAATGACATGACCGCATTGCTGACGCTCAAATTGTCCTGGGCCTGGTCGGCGGTTTGCTGGATCTGCATGGCGCCCAGGTCGGGCAGCGCTATACGCAACCAGTTTTGCACCAAGGTCTGCCCGTTGTCGTCCCCGGCGGTGCGCCGGTCTTGCAGGCGCTGGGCCATCTGCGCCAAAAATACACGCCCCACACCGCGCGCGGTCAGCAGCGCCAGCAGTGTGTCCAGCGCATCGGCGTCGTAACTGTCAATGCGGTCAAAACAGATGTTGGCAGCCTCGCGGGCCGCCTTGTTGGTGGCCACGCGCTCCGCCAGCCGGCGCAGGTTTTCAATCAGCACCACACGCAAGGTGGTTGGCAGCGCCCAGACTTCGCTGAGCTTGAGTTCGCGTACCTCCTGGTACGCCTTCAGGAAATGCGCCAACAGGGTTTCGTCAAAAGCCCCATCGGTGTGGGCAACAAAGGCCCAGGCCACGCCATACACCCGCGGCAGACCGGCCAGGGGTTCGTCCAGCAGCACGGGCAGGCTGCGAAAGTAGCTGCGCGGCAATCCCTCGTGGATTTCCTTGAGCTGGGCTTCTATGGTGTGAAAGTTGTCCAGCAGCCATTCGGCTGCGGGGCTGACGTCGTAGCCGGTACTGGCTTGCACACCAATGTAGCGGTGCGCCTCACGCAGTACCTGGATGTTGCTCTTGAGACGCGGGAAAAATGTGGCCGCAAAGATGGAAACCGATTCGGCCCGGTGGGTGACGCCCAGGGTTTGACCATGTTGTGCAAACCGCTGCGCACCAAATATTTCAGACCGTATGGGGGGCTGGACCGGTCCGCGGGACGGGTCCAGCATGTCGCACAGTGCAGGCGTTGCGCCCGGGAGCAAGCCTGCCAGGGCGGAATGCGCCATGGACTACAGCATCAACGCCACGACCGCGACGAGCAGCCCAAGCCCTGTCAGCGTCGTCATGAAGCGTGCCGCCAAAAACCCGCGTGTTGCCTCGGCCATGCAGTGCAGTGCAAACAGGTTCCCATGCGGGCTCTTGCAAGCACCCAGGTGGTCGCCCAGGGACAAGAGCTCAACGGGGGATGTATCCGTTTTGCCACCAAAGGAGGCCGTGCTCCAGGAGCGGGCGGTGTGGGTATTGGCTTTCATGGCGCAGGTGTAGGTTGGGCTCGGGTCCTCAGCGGGGTGTGATCACACCGCGTTCGTCGGACAACACAATCTCCACGCGCCGGTTCATCTGGCGGTTCATGGCGGTGTCATTGGCCGCAACGGGATAGGCTTCGCCATAACCGCGCACGGCGATCTGTCCGCGTGGCACACCCAGCTCCAACAATGCATCGCGCACGGCCATGGAACGGCGCTCTGACAGTTCCTGGTTGTGTTGTGTGCTGCCGGTGCTGTCGGTATGCCCTTCAATCAGTACGCTGCGCTTGGGGTTCTGTTGCAAGACCGTGGCCAGACGCTGCACCATACGCACACCGTCGGCATTGAGCCGTGCCTGGTCCACAGAGAACAACACATCGCCCAGGGTGATGATGAGACCCCGCTCGGTTTTCTTGGCCGACAACTCGGCAAGTTGGGCTTCGAGTTGCTGGTTGCGCGCCAGTGCTTCGGCTGCCAAACGTTGTGCCTCGGATTCGTTGGCCTGGGCCTGGTTTTTTTGTTGTGTGGCAGCGGCGGCGGCATCGCGTGCGGCCTGCGCGGCGCGCTCAGCCTCTTCAGCTTTCATGCGGGCCTGGTTGGCCTCTTGTGTACGCTGGTCCAGGCGCACCTGGTCGCGCACGGCGGCAGAGCCGGCAATCTCCGCCTCTGAAGACTTACGGCTGGCTACTTCATTGGCCAGGGCAATTTTTTGCTTGGTCAGGTAGGCCAGCTTGTCCACGGTTTCCAGGCTCTCGCGTTCTTTGGCCGCTGCGTTGGCTTTGGCCAGGGCTTCGGTGGCCGACTGCATTTCCAGTGCGGCATAGGTCGCAACCTTGGGGTTGCCCTGGGCCTGCGCGTGGTCCATACGAACCTGTTCCAGCAACGTGGTGGTTTTGGGGCCGCTGGCGCAAGCGCCCAACAGCAATACGGTGCCAGCCAGCAGGATGGAGATGTGGTTTTTTTTCATGGTGTTTACTTTTTTGGAAATGAATTACTGGGTGCCGGCGCGGTCGAGTTCACTGCGCAGAACACGGATGTCTTCCTGCAGCGTGGCCGATACGGCCTGGGCCTTGGCAGAACCCGCCTTGGCCTGTGCGAGCTTGGCGTCGGCCTGGGCCTGGTTGGCGTAGTCGGTTGCGGCCTTGTAGTCCTTGGCAGCCAGGGCAGCCTTGGCGGCGGCCAGCTTGCTGCGAGCGGCCTGCATCTCGACCGGTGCGAATTCGGTTCCGTCGGCGCTGCTGGCGTTTTCCACTGCGGCCTGCGATACCGCGACATCGGCGGTGGCGGGCGCCTTGAGCTTGCTGGTGCATGCGCCCATGGCAAGGGCTCCGACCACACAGGCACCGATGAACAACCAGGATTGGGGTTTCGACAGTTTCATATTCAGCTTTCTTCTTAAAAGGTTTGTCAATCGCGAATGCGGTGGTGACAGAAGGTTTTTAAAACAGGGCGGCTTCTGCGTCTGTGTCTTGGCGCACGTAAGCCGTCTGGAGTGGCCAAGGTGGTGACCACACAACAGCCTGGCGCAATGTGTTTTGGCGCACGGACCGAAACACGGTGCGCCGTGAACATGCAGGGTGTACGCAAGGTACTCACTCACTTACTCACTTGAAAGACACACATGAAAAAAATGAAACCGCTCTACTTGCTGGGCATCGCTGGGCTGGGTTCAGTCCTGGCCAGCTCCGCAATCGCCCAACACAGCCCTTACTCCTACCTGGGTTTGGGTGTGGGGCAGTCCCAATCGCAGATTGAAGACAGCCAGACCACCAACAGCCTGTTGAAGTCTTCCAACAGCCCGGCTTCGTTCTCCAGTGAACGCCAGGACACGGCCTACAAAGTGTTTGGTGGATACCAGTTCCACAAGAACTTTGCGCTGGAAGCGGGTTACTTCAACCTGGGCAAGTTCACCTATGCCACATCGGCACCCGGTGGCACGCTGAACGGCCGTTATGAAATTGAAGGCGTTAACCTGGACTTGGTCGGCACCATGCCGCTGAGCCCCAAGTGGTCTGCACTGGCACGTGTTGGCGTACAACATGCCAACACCCGCACCGGATTCAGTGGCCCCGGTTATCCGGCGTCTGCATCACAAGACAACAGCTCCCGTGTCAACAACATGAAGGTGGGACTGGGTTTGCAGTATGAAATCAGCCCATCCGTGTTGTTGCGTGGCGAGGCAGAGCGCTTCCGGGTACGCGACGGTATTGCCAACAACGGTGATGTCAACTACTACTCCATGTCGCTGGTGTTCCCGTTTGGACGCAAGGCGCCCCAGCAGGTTGCTGCCGTTACACCACCGCCTTACGTGGCGCCCCCTCCTCCACCCGCTCCCATTGCGGTGGTGACACCACCGCCACCACCCCCAGCGCCTATGCCCGTGGCACGCCGGGTGCAGTTTTCTGCTGACTCGTTGTTCAGCTTTGACAAGGCCGTGATCCGCCCGGATGGCCGTGCCGCACTGGACACGTTTGGACGTGAGCTGCAGGGCGCGCGTTACAACAGCATTTCCGTCGAAGGCAATACCGACCGTTTGGGATCGGACGCCTACAACCAGAAGTTGTCACGAGAGCGTGCCGATGCGGTCAAGGCCTACCTGATCACCAACGGCGGCATTGACGCCCGCAAGATCACAGCGACCGGCCGCGGTGAAACCAATCCGGAAACCAAACCGGAAGACTGCAAGGGCAACAAACCCACACCCGCCCTGATTGCCTGTTTGCAACCCGACCGCCGCGTGGACGTTGAAGTCACCGGTGAACGTTAATCACTGTCCCCATTTTTTTACGCAACCAAGGAAATACCATGAAATCCAACACACTGAACTGCATCGCACTGGCCATCGGCCTGACATTTGGCGCCAGCGCCTTTGCGGCCGACACCATGACCAAAGCGGAATTCAAAGACGCAAAAGCCAAGATCGAGGCCGACTACAAGGCCGCCCTGGTCCCCTGCGATGCGTTGGCCGGCAATCCCAAAAAGATGTGTACCGTAGAAGCCAAGGGCAACAAGAAGATGGCCCTGGCCAATCTGGAAGCCAGCAACGAACCCACCGCCAAACACCAGCAACAGGCCAGCGACGCCAAAGCTGACGCCACCTATGACCTGGCACACCAGAAATGCCAGGAGCAAACCGGCAATGCCAAGGATGTTTGCATCAAGGAAGCCAAAGCTGCACAGGTAACCGCCAAAGCCGACGCCAAGGCACAGCTGAAAACTTCCGAAGCAAACAAGGATGCCAGCAAGACCATCACCAAGGCCGCCAACAAGGCCAATGAAAAGATCGGTGATGCACGCAGCGATGCCGCCGCCGACAAGACCGATGCCCAGTACAAGGTCGAGAAAGAGAAATGTGATGCCATGGCCGGTGCTGCCAAGGACAACTGCCTGATCCAGGCCAAGACCCGTTTCGGCAAGTAAGCAACCCACCCCGTTCAGGAGAGCACCATGTCATTCAATGCAACACCCGATGCATCCAACTCCTTGATGGAGCATGCGGCCCAATCTGCAGACGCAGTGGTTCACAGCACGCAGCGTCTGGCCAACCAGGCCGTGGACGGCGTATCACACTCCTTGCAGGCCGCTGGCCGGCAGGTGCGTGACGGCGCCCATCTGGCGTCTGACAAGACGGTTGCCTACATCCGTGAGCAACCCGTCAAGTCCGTGCTGATAGCTGCTGCAACCGGTGCTGCTTTGGTGGCTCTGGCGCACCTGGCCGTGCGCCCCGGCAACCCGCAATAACCGTCCGACCCCATAGGAAAAGGGGCAGTGCCATAACGGCACTGCCCCTTTTTTTATGCTGCAGATTTAGATGCGGCCCATCAACAGCAAGATCACGAGTATCAGGACGATCAGTCCCAGACCACCGCTGGGTCCGTAGCCCCAGCTCTTGCTATGCCCCCAGCTGGGGAGCGCCCCCACTAACATCAGTATCAACACGATCAACAGAATCGTTCCTAAGCTCATATCGTTCTCCTTGGGTTATGTACAAATTGCCACGCCACTGAGAGTAGGTGGAACAGGCATTTCCCTCTGTTCGATAGGACACGCAGCCTGCTTTATTAACCGGTGCTGTGTTCGCCGCCCCACAGACGCAATCGCGTGTGCGGCGCACCATAGGGTTTTTGGAAAGAACTATGAACCTTCACCTCAGCCTCACACCCTTGATTTCCCTGCTGGCCGGCATTCTGATTTTGTTGATGCCCCGGCTGCTGAATTTCATCGTGGCCATCTACCTGATCATGATTGGTCTGATCGGCATCTTTGGCGCAGGCGCGCTCAAGCTGAACTGAAACCGGCCGGTGCACCCTGCACCGGCTTGTGATCCACATGCCCCGGGTCAGAGCGCCCGGTTGGTGCCCTGGCCCGATCCTGCATGGCGGTCGGCGTACTGAATATCACCCTGGCGCTTCTGCGCCGCACCCAACACCTGGCGTTGCAAACCGCGCAGCACCTGGCGCCGGCTGCCCACCCAATGTCCCGCTTGCTCCTGCACTATTCCGGCAATGGTTCGGATGGTGCCGTGGATTTGATAGGTATTCATGATGCTCTTTCGTTTGGACAATAAACATTGGCCATCGGATGGAACGGCCCGTGGTTTCATCTTAGAAAGAGCAGGTGGTTTGCCTCTGTTCGCTGGCAAACACAAACAGAACGAAATGGCTAAGCTTTGCTCGGACGCAACACAGCCTCTGCCGTTTGGCGTATGAGTTGCAGGGTGGCCTGCTGGGTCAACGTGCTGGGGCGCAGGGAGCTGGTGGCCAGGCTCACACGCGAACGCAACAAGGGGTCATGGATGGCGCGCAGGGTGTACGCCGAAGGCCGCACCGAGTTGTCCACCGCGTGGCGCGACAACACGGCGCTACCCGCGCCATCGGCCACCAGGTCCAGGATGGCGGACACACCGTCTATCTCCAGCGCGATCAGGGGGCGGCAGCCGATGTTGGCCATCTCCGTCTCGACCTGCATGCGGATCGCGTTCGGCCGGCTGGGGATCACCAGCGGCAATTGGGCAACATCCCGCAGCGCAACAGGCCCGGGTGCCGGGTCTTCGTGCAGGCCCGGTGGCCGCAGCTGCACCAGGAACAGGTCTTCGTCCTGCAGCGGGCTGGTCTCGATCTCCGGGCTGGACTGGGCGTTGTACAAGACGGCAATGTCCAGCCGGCCATTGACCAGCGACTCTTGCATGGCCACGGATAGCCCTTCGCTGATGGAGATGGTGGCATCCGGCATTTGCTGGCGAAAGGCACGTGTCAAGGGCACGGTCAGCAAGCGTGCCAAGCTGGGCGGCATGCCAACGGCCACCCGCCCGGCCAGCGAACCGCGCACGCGGCCCAGTTCCTCCCTGGCACGCTCCACCTGGTGCAGGATGCCGCGGCCATGGGCCAGCAGCAGCTTGCCCGCCTCGGTGGGCAGGGCGCCACGGCCGTTGCGGGTGAGCAGGGTTTGCCGCAGCTCCACCTCCAGCAGGCGCACCTGGCGGCTCAGTGCGGGCTGCGCCACGTCCAGCGCGGTGGCCGCACGGGTGAAGCTGCCCAACTCGGCCACCCGCACAAAATACTCCAGCTGTTTGAGATCCATGGTGTTGGTTGTGAATAACGTGGCTTTGATTATGCCGATTTTGGATAACTGCTAGTACCCACCCAGGCTTACCAAAAGCCAGGCCGGGGCACAGAATGGCGCCTATGCACCCTTCTGCACCTTCGTCTTCGGCACCGCTCAACGGCATCTCCTCCATGGCCACACGGCTCTTGCTGGGTGAGCTGGCGGCTGCCCATACGGCGCGCAGCGGCCAGGCCGTGCACATCGAATCGGTCGGTGGCGTGGATGCGGCCCGCCGCGTGGTGGCCGGTGAGGCCTTCGATGTCGTCGTGCTGGCGTCCGACGCCATCGACAAGCTCGTCACCACCGGCCATCTGCGCGCGGACAGCAAGGTGGACCTGGTGCACTCCGGGGTGGCCGTGGCCGTGCGCGCGGGCACGCCGCCGCCAGACATTTCCAGCGAAGCGGCCGTGCGCCAGGCCGTGCTGGCGGCCAGCACACTGGCCTACTCCACCGGCCCCAGCGGCGTGGCCCTGGCCGAGTTGTTTGAACGCTGGGGGATTGCAGAGCAGATCAAGGACCGCATCGTCACCGCCCCGCCTGGCGTGCCGGTGGGCAGCCTGGTCGCCTCGGGCGCGGTGGCGCTGGGTTTTCAACAGCTCAGCGAGTTGTTGCATGTGGAAGGCATCGCCATTGTTGGCCCGCTGCCACCGGCCATACAGATCACCACGACGTTTTCTGCCGCCATCACCACAGCATGTACGCGGGTGGAGGACGCACGTGCGCTGTTGGCGTATATGGCGTCCGCCGACGCGGCAGCCGCCAAGCGCCGCCAGGGCATGGTGCCTGTTTAGTATGAATTTGATAGCAACCGAATAAGCATTGACGGGGGCTAGAGGCCTAGAACGTTTAAAGGAACCAGTAGACATGATCATCGACTGCCACGGCCACTACACCACCGCCCCCAAGGCGCTGGAAACCTGGCGCAACCAGCAGATTGCCGGCATCAAAGACCCGGCGGCCATGCCCAAAGTGTCTGACCTGAAGATCAGCGACGACGAGCTGCGCGAATCGATAGAGACCAACCAGCTGCGCCTGATGCGAGAGCGCGGCTCAGACCTGACGCTGTTCAGCCCCCGCGCCAGTTTTATGGCCCACCACATCGGTGACTTCAATGTGTCCAGCACCTGGGCCGCCATCTGCAACGAGCTGTGTTACCGCGTGAGCACACTCTTCCCCGACCATTTTGTGCCCGTGGCCATGTTGCCGCAAAGCCCGGGTGTGGACCCGGCGACCTGTATCCCCGAGCTGGAGAAGTGTGTCAAGGAATACGGCAACGTGGGTATCAATTTGAACCCCGACCCATCCGGCGGGCATTGGACTTCGCCCCCTTTGAGCGACAAGGCTTGGTTCCCCATCTACGAAAAGATGGTGGAGTACGACATCCCCGCGATGATCCACGTGTCGACCAGTTGCAACGCCTGTTTCCACACCACCGGCGCGCACTACCTGAATGCCGACACGACCGCCTTCATGCAGTGCCTGACGAGTGACTTGTTCAAAGAGTTCCCGACGCTGAAGTTTTTGATACCCCATGGTGGCGGTGCCGTGCCCTACCACTGGGGGCGTTTCCGTGGCCTGGCGCAAGAGCTAAAAAAACCGCTGCTGCAGGACCATCTGCTGAACAACATCTTCTTCGACACCTGCGTCTACCACCAGCCGGGTATTGATTTGCTGAACACCGTGATCCCGGTGAAAAACGTGTTGTTCGCCAGCGAGATGATTGGTGCCGTGCGCGGCATAGACCCGGAGACCGGCCACTATTACGACGACACCAAGCGGTATATCGAAGCGTCCAAGATTCTGAGCGACGCCGACCGCCACCAGATTTACGAAGGCAATGCCCGCCGCGTTTTTCCGCGCCTGGATGCCCTACTCACCGCCAAGCACCAATAAGGTTTTTTTGGGGTCAGGTTCGAGAGCGAAGCGAAACAGACCTGACCCCAATAAAACCGTCTACCCAAGGAGCAATGAATGACCCAACTAGGCATAGTCCACCGCACCATCCCCCGCGCCGACAAATCCGCAGTCGACAAACTCTCCCGCTTCGGCGTAGCCACCATCCACGAAGCCATGGGCCGTGTCGGCCTGATGAAGCCCTATATGCGCCCCATCTACACCGAAGCCAAACTCTGCGGCACGGCAGTCACCGTGCTGCTGCAACCCGGCGACAACTGGATGCTGCATGTGGCCGCCGAGCAGATTCAGCCGGGCGATGTGGTGGTGGCAGCCTGCACGACGGACAACGAGGACGGATTTTTTGGTGACCTGTTGGCCACGTCTTTTATGGCGCGTGGTGCTGTGGGTCTGGTCATTGACGGCGGGGTCCGCGATGTCAAAGACCTGACGGAGATGAACTTCCCGGTGTTCAGCAAGGCTATCCATGCCAAGGGCACGATCAAGGCGACGCTGGGGTCGGTCAACATTCCTGTCGTGTGTGCGGGGGCGCAGGTCAACCCTGGGGACGTCGTGATTGCCGATATCGATGGTGTGGTCGTCGTCCCTGCGGCGATGGCGCAGAAGGTGGCGGATGCGGCTGAGGCGCGGGAGGCTAATGAAGGGGACAAGCGGGCTATTTTTGCTTCTGGGGTTTTGGGGCTTGATTACTACAAGATGCGGGAAGGGTTGGAGAAGGCTGGGTTGCGGTATGTTGATTGATTGCGCGGGGCACGCGGGCGCTTTGCTCTGTGTGGGCGCCTGGGCGGCCGGGCGTTCTGCTCCGTGTCCCCCGGCCTTCGGCCTCCTCCTTTACCTACGCAGAACGCCCAGCCACCCAGGCTTAGGGTATTTGGCAAAAGTGGCCTCTAGCCCCCGAATACATTAGTTCAATAGCTATTCAATTCATAGCACTCACTCGAAATGTCAATGGAATTCACTAAAACCCCCGGCTGGTTGGATTGGTACAACGGTCCCAGCAAGCCCCGCTTTCAGTTGCCACCCGGCAGCGTGGATGCGCACTGCCACGTGTTTGGGCCCGGCGACACTTTCCCCTACGCGCCGGAGCGCAAATACACGCCGTGTGACGCGTCCAAGGACCAGCTGTTTGCGCTGCGGGACCACCTGGGGTTCGAGAAAAACGTCATCGTGCAGGCCACCTGCCATGGGTCGGACAACCGCGCGCTGGTGGATGCGCTGCGGGCATCCAACAACCGCGCACGCGGTGTCGCCACCGTGAAGCGTGATGTGAGTGATACCGAGTTGCAGGACATGCATGCCGCTGGGGTGCGCGGCACGCGTTTCAATTTTGTGAAACGTCTGGCCGACTTCACGCCGCGGGAGGTGCTGCTGGAGATTGCCAACCGCATTGCGCCGCTGGGCTGGCATGTGGTGGTGTACTTTGAGGCGCGGGACTTGCCGGAGTTGTATGACTTCTTCACCGCGCTGCCGACTACCGTGGTAGTGGACCACATGGGGCGCCCGGATGTCAGCAAGGCGGTGGACGGCCCCGAGTTCGCGCTGTTTGTGAAGATGATGCGCGAGCACGGCAATATCTGGAGCAAGGTGAGTTGCCCCGAGCGACTGAGTATCAGCGGGCCACCGGCGCTGCACGGTGAGCAACACGCGTATGCCGATGTGGTGCCGTTTGCCAAATACCTGGTCGAGACGTTTCCGGACCGCGTGTTGTGGGGTACCGATTGGCCGCATCCCAATTTAAAGGACCATATGCCCGATGATGGGCTGCTGGTGGATTTCATTCCACAAATTGCCACCACGGCCGAGTTGCAGCGCAAGCTGCTGGTGGATAACCCGAACCGCCTTTATTGGAACTAACGACCTTGCGGGACAGACCAAGAATTGCGCAGCAATTTTGCTCTGTCCCCAACTGATTGTGGAAATTTATGTCACTCGATAAACCCTATCTCGATGTACCCGGCACCACCATCTTCGATGCCGAACAAAGCCGCCGCGGTTACCACCTGAACCAGTTCTGCATGTCGCTGATGCAGGCCAGCAACCGCGAGCGATTCAAGTCCGACGAACGCGCCTATTTGGACGAGTGGGCGATGAGCGAAGAGCAAAAGCAGGCGGTGCTGGCGCGTGACCTGAACCGCTGTATTGCGGCGGGTGGCAACATCTATTTTTTAGCCAAGATTGGCGCCACCGATGGCAAGAGTTTCCAGCAGATGGCGGGCAGCATGACGGGCATGACCGAAGACGAGTACCGCGCCATGATGGTGGGCGGTGGCCGCTCGGTGGAGGGCAACCGCGTCATCGGTGAAGACGGTGATGCGCAAGCCCACCGCCAGCCCCAGGGCAGCGCCGGTAACAACAACAACAAAAAGAAGGGCTCATAGAACATGGCACACATCACCGCATCCGTCTACACCTCCCACGTGCCCGCCATTGGCGCGGCGCTGGACCTGGGCAAGACCCAGGAGCCCTATTGGCAACCCGTCTTCCAGGGTTACGAATTCTCCAAACAATGGATGAAGGACAACACACCCGACGTGATCTTTCTGGTCTACAACGACCACGCCACGGCCTTCAGCCTGGACATGATTCCGACCTTTGCCATCGGCACGGCGGCCAGCTACCAGCCCGCCGACGAAGGCTGGGGACCGCGCCCGGTGCCGGTGGTGCAGGGCCACCCCGAACTGGCCGCCCATATCGCGCAGTCCGTCATCCAGCAGGACTTTGATTTAACCATCGTCAACAAGATGGATGTGGACCACGGCCTGACCGTGCCACTCTCCCTGATGTGTGGGCAACCCGATGTGTGGCCCTGCCCGGTCATCCCGTTTGCAGTGAACGTGGTGCAGTACCCGGTGCCCAGCGGCCAGCGTTGTTTCAACCTCGGCAAGGCCATCCGCAAGGCCGTGGAGAGTTATGACGAAGACCTCAAGGTGCAGATCTGGGGCACTGGCGGCATGAGCCACCAGTTGCAGGGCCCGCGCGCCGGACTGATCAACAGAGAGTTTGACAACGCCTTCCTGGACAAGCTCATCCACGACCCCGCCGCCGCCGCCGCCATCCCGCACATCGACTATGTGCGCGAGGCGGGCAGCGAAGGCATTGAACTGGTGATGTGGCTGATCGCCCGAGGCGCTATGAATGATGTAGCAGACCCATCAGCATCCACGAGGGCTAGGCACCGTTTTTACCATGTACCTGCCAGCAACACCGCGGTGGGCCATCTGATTTTGGAAAACCAATACCTTTGCGGGACAGACCTTTAGCTCTGTCCTTAACTGATTAGGAAACTGCAATGAAAACTATCAAAGTCGCACTGGCCGGCGCTGGCGCCTTCGGCATCAAACACCTGGACGGCATCAAAAACATAGCCGGCGTCGAGGTCGTCTCCCTGGTCAGCCGCGAGCTGGACAAGACCCGGGAGGTGGCAGCCAAATACGGCATCCCCCACGTCACCACCGACCTGGCCGACAGCTTGGCGCTCAAGGAAGTAGACGCCGTCATCCTGTGCACCCCCACGCAAATGCACGCCGCGCAAACCATGGCCTGCCTGCAGGCGGGCAAACATGTGCAGGTGGAGATTCCACTGGCAGATGCGCTCCAGGATGCAGAGGCAGTGGTGGCCCTGGCCAAGACCAGCGGCCTGGTGGCCATGTGTGGCCACACACGCCGTTTCAACCCCAGCCACCAATATGTGCACAACAAAATCAAAGCGGGAGAATTCAACATCCAGCAGATGGATGTGCAGACCTACTTCTTCCGCCGCAGCAACATGAACGCGCTGGGCCAACCGCGCAGCTGGACCGACCATTTGTTGTGGCACCACGCTGCGCATACGGTGGACCTGTTCGCCTACCAGTGCGGCAGCCCCATCGTGAAGGCCAACGCCATCCAAGGGCCAATCCACCCAACATTAGGCATTGCGATGGACATGGGCATCCAGTTGAAGGCCGCGAACGGCGCCATCTGCACGCTTTCCTTGAGCTTCAACAACGACGGCCCGCTGGGAACCTTCTTCCGTTATATCGGCAACAGCGCAACCTACATCGCGCGGTACGATGATTTGTTCAACGGCAAGGAAGAGAAGATAGACGTGAGCCAGGTCGCAGTGTCAATGAACGGCATTGAGCTGCAGGACCGTGAATTCTTCGCCGCCATCCGCGAAGGCCGCGAGCCCAACAGCAGCGTGGCCCAGGTACTGGCCTGTTACCAGGTGCTGCATGCGCTAGAACAACAGCTAAGCGCCTGAATTCGAGGTGGTCGGCGTCAACCACCGACCGCCAACCGCCATTCGCCGAAAATCGGGCGACAAACTGCCAAGCCCTGGGTATCGTTACACCCATGGCGCCATCTGGTGCCCCACCCCTTGATAGAAACAAAGGCACACACCATGGGCAACGGAACACAAGACGACGGGCAGCAGCGCAGCATGAACCATCATGCTCCTCGGCAACGCGTCGTATTCGGCTTTGTACTGGCGTTTCTCGGCATCCTGTTTTTGCTGGACAACTTCCATGTGTTCGACGCACGCGCCGTGCTGACCTTCTGGCCCATCGCCCTCCTCGTGATCGGTGGCATGAAGTTGGCCCAGGCCCGCCACCCGGTGGCCTATGCAATCGGTGGCAGCGTGCTGGCTGCAGGTGTGCTGCTGACCTTGGGGCGCATGGGCATCATCGAAGTGCGCTGGCGCGACTGGTGGCCGGTGCTCCTGATCGCATTGGGAGTCGCCGTGGTTTTCAAAGGCCAGTTGCGTGGCCACGGTAGCAACCCGGCGCAGACATCGGTCGAATCCCAGGTAGATCTCACGGTGGTCATGGGTGAAACCCAGCTCCGGGTGGACGCACAAGACTTTCGCGGCGGAGACGTCATCGCCGTCATGGGCGGCGTAGAACTCGATTTGCGCAACGCCTCCATGAGCGGTGGCGAAGCATCCCTTGACGTGTTTGTCGTCATGGGTGGTTTTGACATCAAGATCCCGCCCGACTGGACCGTCATCGTCAAAGGCATCCCCTTGATGTCCGGTTTTGAAGACAAGAGTGTTCCCCCGGCCAACCCGGTCAAACGCCTGACCATCACTGGCTACGTGGTCATGGGCGGCATCGAGATCAAGAACTAGACGCGCGGGTAGACCACCATGCATCCGGTGTTGTCCAGTGTACGGGCCCTGTCGTGGTACCTGTTGGCCTGGCTGGCGCTTGGCGCGGTCTTGGCCTGCGGGCTGGCGCTGACAGGGCAGGCGCCGTGGCCCAACGCCTTGTGGTTTGCAGTGCCGGTTTGCATGGTCTATGCCTTCGTGTGCCCGTCGGCCTATTACGTCTGCCGCGCGATGCCGTTTGCCCGCAGGGCCTTGCATGTGGGTGTTGTACTGTTTGCCGGCGCGTGCACGGTGGCGGGCGGTATGGGCTGGATGGTGTGTGTGGCCTGGAACCGGCTCAGCCTGGCCCTGGAGCAAAGCTGGGCCGGCATTGTGATGGCGCCCACCCTGGGCTGGGCACTGTTCGCGGGTGCGGCCGGTGTCTACCTGCTGTCCCTGCTGCTGCACGACGTGTTGATTGCGATGGACCAGATGCACGCAGCGCAACAGCGCGATGCCCAGTCCCAGGCGCTGGCCCAGCAGGCCGAGCTGCAAATGCTGCGTGCACAAATCAACCCGCACTTTCTCTTCAACTGCCTCAACTCCATCAGCGCATTGACCAGTTCCGACGCGGTCGGCGCACGCGCCATGACCATTGCACTGGCGCAGTACTTTCGGCAAACCTTGTCTTTATCCGAACAGGCACACATCCCGCTGGAACAGGAAATCGCCCATTGCCAGTCTTTTCTGGACATCGAACGGCTGCGTTTTGGGGCCAAGCTGTTGGTGGACACCACGCTGCCGGATGGCGCACGCGCTGCGCTGGTGCCGCCCATGCTGCTGCAGCCCCTGGTGGAAAACGCGGTCAAACACGGCATCGCACCACGCACGGAGCCCGGCACGGTGAAAATCCATGCGTCGGTACAGGGACCATGGCTGCGACTGAGGGTCGAAAATCCGCTGGAGCCCGGCGCTGCGGGAGCGTCTGCACCGGGCGCGGTGGAAGGCATAGGCCTGGGCCTGCGCAACATCGGCCAGCGCCTGCGCAGCCTGTACGGCGAGCAGGCCCGCATCACGCAGCAGGCCACGGCGGATCACTTTGTGGTGGAACTGACCCTGCCGTTGACGCCCCCTGCGCACGGCGCAAATGCATGAGACCCTGGCCATGATCAAGACCCTGATTGTTGACGACGAAGCGCTGGCCCGCGGCCTGGTGCGTGAGTACCTGCAGCCGCACGAGGACATCACGGTGGTTGCCGAGTGTGACAACGGTTTTGACGCCGTCAAGGCCATCACCGACCTGCGCCCCGACCTGGTGTTCCTGGACATTCAAATGCCGCGCCTCTCCGGCCTGGAGGTGCTGGAACTGACCCAGCGCGACCACGGGGTCATTTTCACGACAGCCTATGACCAATACGCGCTCAAGGCCTTCGACCTTCGCGCCGTCGACTATCTGCTCAAGCCATTTGCGCAAACCCGTTTTGACGAGGCGCTGGCACGGGCGCGCGCGCTGCTGGGGCAGGCATCCGCTGGACTGCAGGCCCTGGCGACACCACCCGCTGGCAAACTGGAACGGCTGCTGGTGCGCGACCGCAGCCAGGTGCATGTGCTAACGCTGGACACGGTGCGTTGTGTCGAGGCGCAAGACGACTACATCCGCATCCACACCTCCGGTAAAACCCACCTGAAGACACAAAGCCTGAGCGACCTGGAGACCCGGCTTGACCCCGCGCTGTTTGTGCGGGTGCACCGCTCGTGGATCATCAACCTGGCACACCTGAAAAACATCGAGCGCCTGGCCAAGGACAGTTTTATCGCCGTGCTGAACGGCGGCCAGCAGGTGCCCATCAGCCGCGCCGGGCACGAACGGATCAAGGCATTGATCTAAGCCGTGCGCTCGGTGGGCCCCTTACTCAGGGTTTCAGGGATTGCCGAGGAAATCCCGCTTGCCAATCTCCACCCCGTTGTGGCGCAAGATTGCATAGGCCGTGGTGATGTGGAAGTAGAAGTTGGGCACCGCGTGGCCCAGCAAAAACTGCATGCCCTTGTAATGGGTTTCCTTCTCGCCACGCTTGGTGACGATGGCCTTGTCTTCGGTGCCGTCGATCTGCTCGGGTGTGATCGTCTGGATAAAGGCAATGGTCTTGGCCACACGCGCCTTCAGGTCTGCAATTGTCTTCTCGTTGTCTTCAAACACCGGAATATCCACACCGACCAGACGGGCCACCACACCCTTGGCCGTGTCGCAGGCGATCTGCACCTGGGTGGTCATGGGCAACATGTCGGGGAACAGGCGGAAGGCCGTCAGGCTGGCATCGCTCAGCTTTTTGGCGTCGATGTGGGCCTGGGTCTTGTCCAGGATGTTGGACAGGTTGCCCAGGATGTTGACGAAACGGGGCACGCTGGCCTGGTACATGGAAATAGTCATGGGAGAAAGTCCTCAAAGTGGTTGCGCTCAAATCGCGGCGGGCCATGGTACCCGCTATCCCATTCCGTTGCAGGCGTGCAGCCAAAGCCCGCACCGCACCCCGACCTCACAGCGGGCTTACGGCAGGCCCCGGCAACTCCAGGGTGGGGAAATGCTGCTTGAAAGTTTTCTCAAACGTCTTGTCACGCTTCATCTGTGCCAAGGCCTCATTCCACTGGGCCACCACGGCGGGGTCCAGGGCCTGTGATGCAGCGATGTAGAGCTGTTTGTGCATGAACACATAGACCAGCTTGAAATCGCTCATCTTGTAACCGGCCTGCTCGGCCAGGGCCTGCATATTGGTCGGCGAGCCGGCAAACAGGGCGATACGCCCCGCCATCAGCTTTCTGACACTGGACAGGTTGCTGTTGGCCCGGTCGAGGTTGGTGAAACCCAGTGTGGTCAGCACCTGGTCGCGCACATCACCGCGGTAGACACCGATGGATGCCACCTTCCTGGCCTACTCCAGGTCAGAAATCACCAGCGTCGAATCCGCCTTCGCGTAGAACGCATAGCTGTTGTCAAAAATGGGGCCAATCCACTGGTACTGGCCGTCGCGCTCCGCGGTGCGCGCCATGGAGAACAACAGTGTGTTGGGCGTGGAACCCAGGCGGTTGAGGCCCCGGGCCCAGGGCACCAGTTGCACCGCATCGCGGTTGTGGATGCGCCGCTGGATCTCGCGCACCACCTCGGCAGCAAACCCGGCCGGCTTGCCGTCGGCACCCACAAACTGCAGGGGCCGGTTGTCTTCGTAGTAGATATTCAGGCTTTGGGCGGCCAGCATCCCGCTGGACAGCAGACCAGCCAACAACAGGGTGATCGTTTTCATACGGCGGCGGGCCGGGGCGTGTCGCCCGGACCCGGCAGCATTACTTCTTGGCGTAGTCTTCCATCGGCTTGTCGTTCAGGCCGGTCCAGGCCGCCTTGGTGGAGTCACTGGCTTGCAGCCCCAGCCGAATGTTCTTGGGGGGTATGGCCTGCACAAACCACTTGTCGTAGATTTTCTCCAGCTCACCGGATGTTTGCAAACCACGGATGGTGTCGTCGGCCAGCTTCTTGAACGCTGCATCGTCTTTCTGGAACATGATGGCGATGGGCTCCACATTCAGCGCTTCGCCGACCACCTTGAAATCGGCCGGTGACTTGGCGTTGGCAATATGGGTTGCCAGAATCTGGCCATCCATCAAAAAGGCATCGGCCCGGCCCGACTCCAGCAGCAAAAAACTGTCGGCATGGTCATTGCCAAACACCTCCGTAAATTCCACACCATGGGCCCTGGCCTGGCGGCGCAAGGTCTGCACCGACGTGGAGCCACGGGTGGTGGCAACCACTTTGCCACCCAGGTTCTTGATGGACGCAATACCGGCGTTGGCGCGCACGGCAAGGCGCACCTCTTCCACATAGGTGGTGGGTGCAAACGCTACGTCCTTCTGGCGGGCCAGGGTGTTGGTGGTGGAGCCGCACTCCAGATCCACCGTGCCGTTCTTGACCATGTCCACGCGGTTCTGTGAGCTGACGGGCAGGTAACGCAGCTCCAGCGCGCGGCCGATGGCCTTTTCGGCATTGGCAATGATGTGCCGGCAAATATCAACGTGGTAACCACCGTACTGGCCCGCGCCCAGGCCGTAGGACAACACGCCCGACGACTCACGCACACCCATGGTCACAACACCGGTTGCCTTGAGTCTTGCCAGGGTATCTGCTGTTTGGGCGTTGGCCGCCAAGGGGGTCCAAAGGGCCGCAGTCGCAACGGCTGCAACCGCAAGTAGATGTCTCATGCTCATGTCAGTCAGTCTCTGTGTAGTTGTTGAAGTCGCGTACAACGGCTACCAGGCTGTCCAACACAACCGGGTCGCCTTCTTTCACCCGGCGGCAATGGTATTACGGCGCTGGCGGATAAACAGACTTTGGCAATGCCGAATCTGCATGCACAAATGCAAACTCGTAAAGCCGTACAAGCCTGGAACACAAGGTTCGGTGTGATAACGCACAGGCAGGCTTGCGCAAAGAGCGCATGGTCAGGGCTCACACCATGTTGCGCACATCCACACATCCCACTCGCCGGCCACGGCACCTGTACCGCACACGCAGCGTGGCGTTGTGGATACTGGCCGCCGTCTGCGCCAACGCGACCGCACAAACGGCGCCCCGCGCAACAGAAATGCCGTCGGTCACGGTTGCCGCCAAGGCCAATACCAATCCGGTCGAAAAGTCCTACCGCAAAATGCTCAAAGGGATGGACCTCTTTGAGCGGGAGCACGGCATGGCACCCTTGGCCACGCTGCGCTTCAAACTCCTGCCGCGCAAGCCGGGAACCAACATGGACACAGTCACACTGGCCGTGGTGGGCGACTCGGTGGACTACACAGTACCCATCGCCACTAACGACCACACATTTGCGCTACCGCGCGATGGTCTGGCCTTTGACGAAGACGCACAGGTCGTGCCCAACCGCAGAAAACTGACCATGACCTGGCGCACCGACATACACACGCCCGGGTTGCCACCCAACACCCGGCGCCTGGGGGACTTGCGACTGGAGTGCAAGGTGGGCATGGAAGCGGGATTGATCTCCAGCAGCACCACATTGCTGGGCAGGCTGACCAGCGCGGTGTTTGACACACCGGCCTACTGCGACAAGCCGGAACCCCACTACCTGTTTTTTGCGGACAAACCGTTGCGCAGTGTGGCTCTGGTGGATGGTGCGCGCAGGCAGTTGTGGGCCTTCGACGCGCTGTACGCGCAGGCGCAAAGTGAAGTGGCCCAGCCTGACAACCTGACCACGTGTGATTGTGAAATGCTGCTGGACCGCACCTTCATACTGCCGCTGGGTGACCGCAGCTGGCCTGACGATAGCCTGGTGCAATTTGAATACACCGGCGACGATCCGGCAGCTGGCAGCCGCTAATGCCAACTCGGCACTTCCAGGCTCTAGCCTTTGGCTTTGGCTGTAGCCTTGGGCTTGGGTTTGGCCGCGCGCAGTGGTTTGACGGCGGGCGGTGGCGCTTTCTCACCCTGCTCCAGGCTGAGTAGGGTGTCGAGGTAAGACGTGAACCGGTTCAGGTAGTCCGGCGCGGTGTCACGCATCAGCGCCAGCGAACGCAGGGCCACCACGTGGGAATTGATGGGGCCTGCATTCTTGGGTGCCTGTTCCAGGGCCTGCGTGACCTGCTTCTCGACACTGAGTTTGGACCAGGTGTTGCGAAAGTACTGGACGGACTTGAGTTCGGTGCGGGGTGTGGTGTGTGCCACGGCGCGGGCATCCGGCTTGTCCAGGGCGTGTGCGGCCATATGGCGCACCAGGTCGCCCAGGCTTGCGCGGGGCGTGGCGGGCGCTGGTTCTGCGGTGCTGTTTTGCGCCTGCGCGCAGGACACGCGCAATGCTGCAACCGCCGTCTGCAACTTGGCGTCCAGCACACGCCGCACTGGCCCTTCGTAGGCGTCTGCGCGCGCCGCCAGCACCTCGATGTAATGGAAGCGCACCGGGTCAAACTGGTGCGCGCCCTCCAGGCGCAATGCCTGCACCAGCGCGCCTGGCGCCTCGGGTGCCGCGGACTGCGCCGACTCCGTCACGGGCTGGCCACCTTGTTGTTGATGGCCTTGGGCACGGGCGCCATTTCGACCCGCCGGTTCTGCGCGCGCGATTTGTCATCCACGTTGGGAGTTATGGGCTGCTCCGAACCAAAGGCCGCCGCAAACACCATGCTGGAGGGCATGCCGTCCTCGATCAGCGCGCGGGTGACGGTGAGTGCCCGCTGGGCCGACAGCTCCCAGTTGTCCTCGAACTGGCTCTTGCCACCACCGCGTATGGATTTGTTGTCGGTAAAGCCACTGACCATCAGCAGCTCGTCGCGGGCGGCCAGGTAAGACTTCAGTGGCCCCACAAGGCTGCTGAGCAGCTCCCGGCCTTCGGGTTGCAGCTGGTCGGAGTTCATCGCAAACAACACACGGCCGCTGATGCCAATGCGCCCATTGGTCAGTGTGATGCGGCCACTGGACAAGGGCACTGCCAAAGCTTTCTCCAGCGTCATGCGGCGCTGCTCTTCCACCTGGCGTTTCTTCACTTCGTCTTCCAGGTGCGTCACCAACTGCAAGTGGACGATCAGCACCCCCACCAGCAGCAGCACAAAAGCACCCAGCAGGCCGGACATCAGGTCGCCAAAAACGGCCCAGACCGGCGCCGTCTGCTCCATGCCTGCGTCAACAGTGTCTTCCATGGCTATGCGACCTCTTCTGCAACCGGCGCCTGTTTGGCGGGCAGCTGGCGCAGCCCTTCAAACACTTCTTTCTGCGACAGGATGCTCAGGTCAATGATTTCACGCGCCTGGCCCACGTAGTAGGCCAGTTGCTCGTCGCTGCGGGCCATGGATTTGTCCATGGCGCTTTCGATGCGCTGCAGGTTGGCGATCAGCTTTTCGTTGGCCTCGTTGAACGATTTGACGGCAAAACCAAAGGACTCGCCCAGTGCCGACACCTCCACCGCGCTGCCCGTCACGTGGGCAGCAATGTCGGCGAGTTTGACGGCCTCGGCGTCCACCTTCTCGGCGAACTGGCTGCCAGCCTGGGTGAGCGCAACCGCCGAAGATGCCACCAGCGAATCGATCACCGCACGTTGTTCCACCGATGCATGGTTAATGGCCTCCAGCAGCGAGCCCAGCGTGGCCATGATGCGGCCGCGTTCTTCCAGCAACTCGTTGTCGCGCGCGGCGCTGCTGGACACCTCCTGGCGCAGCTTGCCAATCACCTCGGCCGCGGCACGGGGTGCCTCGGACGCGGTTTCGATCAGGCGGGTAATGGGCTCTTCCAGCGCGGTTCCCAGGGTGCTCAGGTGGCCGGTGAGCGCCGTTTGCAATTCGCCCAGGCGTTCGACCGCGGCCTGGCCGCGCAAGGCCTCGGCGTCGCGCAGGGCCACCAGTTCGGCACGCAGCGTGTTGACGGCCTGGTCCATGCGTTCGTTGTGTTGCTGGGTCCAGGTGGCTTCGCTGTCGATGCGTGTGCGCACCAGTTCTTCGGATTGGGCCAACAGGCTGGCGATACCGTCCAGCGACTGGCTGGCGCTGGTCTGTGCTTGCGCGGCCATGTCCTGCGCGGTGCGGCTCAGGGTGTTGCAAATGGCCTGTTGCTGCTCCAGCGTGTGGGCCCCGGCTTGTTGCCACTCCTGCTTGAGCGCAGAAGACGTGGCCTCCAGTGATGCCATCCATGCCTCCAGACGCTTGCGGTCACCAGATGCATGGTCCACCTGCAGCGCGGCGTAGGCCGTCTGCATCGCATCCAGATGGGACGCGGAGCGTTGCGCAAAGCTCTGGCCAAATGCATCCAACGATTGGCCCAGGCCTGCCACCAGGGCTGCATGGGTGTGCTCCTGCTTGGCCAGCGCAACCGACCAGCCGTCGGTCACCGTGGCAGCGGCGGTGGTGAAGCGTGCGGACACGCCATCCAGCTGGGTCTGCGTGGTGTCCACCAGGCGCGTGTGCATGGCATGGGCCTCTTGCGCTATGCCAGCCATCGTCGCCTCGAACACGGGTTTGATGCTGGCGCCCACGGCATGGGCACTCTCGCTCAGGCTGTCGCGCAGCGACTGGCCCACGGAGCTGGCCAGCTCGGTGTAAACGCCTTTGACATCGCTATGAAAGGCCTGCTGGTTGCTCAGCAGCCGCTCATTCAATTGGCGGCTCATGGTCTCCATCTGCGCCATCATGGTCTGCATCTGGTTGACCACGGCCGGCAGCGCCAGCGACTGCTGCTGCAACGCCTTGTAGGTTTCCTGGCGCTGGTGCGTCAATGAAAAGCCGCGCAAGGTGGTCGCAATGGCAGTGTCCAGCGTTTGCGCCGCCACCAGGCGCTCGCGCCGGCAAATGGCCGACATCAGGCCCAGCATGGCCGAGGTGGCAACACCCGCCACCGATGTGCCAAACGACAGGCCCAGGCCTTTGATGGGCGCGGCAAAGGCGGAGCGTATGGCTTGCAGATCGGTCGTGCTTTCCAGTGCAAACACGGCGCCGTTGAGTGTGACCACCATGCCCAGGAAGGTGCCCAACATGCCCAGCATCACCAGCAGGCCCACCAGGTAGGGCGTCAGCGCGGGGCCGGGCAGGCCGACCCGTTCACCTTCCACACGCAAACGCACGGTGTTTTGCAGTGGTGCAGGCACGCGGGTAAGCCAGTCGCCCAGGTGCTGCAGATCTGCGGGGATGGCCGCCAGCGCGGATGCCAAGCCTGCGGTGGCCTGGCGAAAGCGCTGCAGCTCCAGCGCGCCAAAGGCATACACCGCGGCAATGACCACCGTCATCAGCAGGGCCAGCATGTTGGCGGATGCGAAGAATCCAGCCGCGACCCACACAGCGGCCATGGCACCGAGCGCAAAGGCGCCGGCAAAAAGTTGTTTGTTCATACGTGTTCTGGTGTTGTTTGGTTGTGCAGTGCTTCGAGCAGGCCCACGGCGGGTTGCAGGCGCAGGTCCAGTTCGGCCAGCAGCACGGTTTGTAATTCGGTACAGAAGCGCGCCAGCCAAGCGCCGGGCTGCATCCACAGCGCGGGCTTGTCGCCTTCGGGCTGCGTTTGCAGATAGGCTTTGCGCTGTTGGTTAAAACGCTTCTCCATCAGCGACGGCAGGGTTGCCAGCAACCGGGCTTCCCGCTCTACCAGAATGCCCTCATACGCCGCGTCCAGCGCCACCAGTTGCCGCAACTGGGGTGCTGCAGCGGCAACACCCTCACGCACCTTGGCTCGCAGACTGCGCACGCTCATTTCCATGTCGCGCTGGTGGGCCTGGTGGTAGCGGCGCAGGGGGGTGTAGACCTTGGGGTCTTCCAGCGAATCATCCAGTGTGGGCAAACTCAGTTCGGCGCGTGTACGGCCCGTGTTGGGTGCGCTGCTTTTGGTGATGGCCCCCGCAAGAGCGGCCCGTGCCTTGGCAAACTCGTCAGCCACGGACGGACCCACCAAGGCCTGTACAGCAGATGGAGCGTCCAGGGTGTTGGTGTTGAGCACACCCGTCAGGGTGATAGCGTCCGCAAAGTCAATCCACAGCCCCAGTTTTTCACCAAAGGCAGCTGCTGGACCAGTCGTCTCCAAAACGGCCAGGTCGGCAAGGGTACGGATGAGTTGGGAGCTATGGAAATGTGTACGCGTCAGGGCTCGCGTCATATCGATAGGGGTGTCCAGGTCAACGCATCGCCATCGGATGATGGGGCGGCGATTTTAGCTTGCTAATCCATCCCCACAGACTTCCCGCACACAGGCGCGCAGCCAGCGGTGCGCCGGGTCGGCCTGCATACGGGGGTGCCACAGCAGCGAAACGGTGAATGCAGGCACCGCCATCGGCAAGGCAAAGCTGTGCATGCCAGCGCGCAAATTGCCGGTGTGCCGCTCGGGCACGGTGGCGATCAGGTCAGAGGCCTTGGCCAGGGCCAGCGCACTTGCAAAACCACCCACGGTGGTGGTGATGGCGCGCGCCAGCCCCACCGCTTGCAAGGCTTCGTCGATCTGGCCTTTGTCGTGGTCCGTGTGCTGGCCATGCCGCGCCACACCAATGTGTTGCCCCGCCGCGTACCGCGCGGGCGTCACCTCACCCTGGGCCAGCGCGTGGCCCTTGCGCACCACCGCCACAAAACGGTCCCGGAACAGGGCCTGTGTGCGCACCTCCGGGCCCTCTGATTCACCCACCACGCCGGTTTCCAGGTCGACCGTACCGTCGCGCAGCGGCCCGCTGTCCTTGTCCAGTTTGGGCACAAAACACAGGCGCACCCCGGGGGCCTCGCGGGCTACCCGTGTGATCAGGTCGGCGCCAAAGTTCTCCACAAACCCTTCGCGGGCCCGCAGCGTGAAGCTGCGCTCCAGATGCTGCAACTGAATGGTCTCGGCCGGGCGCAGTGCAGTGGTGGCGTCGTGGACCAGTTGGCCGACCTGCTCACGCAGCACCATGGCCCGGGGCGTGGGCACCAGGCCACGGCCTGCACGCACCAGCAACGGGTCACCTGTGGTCTCCCGCAGGCGGGCCAGTGCGCGGCTCATGGCCGATGGGCTGAGCCGCAGCCGCCGGGCGGCACCGGCCACGCTGCCCTCTTGCAACAGCACATCCAGGGTGATCAACAGGTTGAGGTCGGGTAGTGACATGGCGTTATATGCACGAATATAGTGCAACTGCTGCGCCTTCCGCTTTGTGTGGCCAAGACCTACGCTCCTGGCATGACCTCTACACACACCACAAGGCCCTATGCGGCGCTCGCCAGTCTGTCCCTGTCCATGCTGCTGTCCTCACTGGGCACCAGCATTGCCAATGTGGGCCTGCCAACGTTGGCGCAGGCCTTCCACGCGCCTTTTGAACAGGTGCAATGGGTTGTGCTGGCCTATCTGCTGGCCATTACCACGCTGATCGTCAGTGTTGGCCGCCTGGGTGACTTGGTGGGCCGCCGTCGGCTGCTGCTGGCCGGGATTGCCGGTTTCACGGCGGCATCCCTGTTGTGCAGCATCGCGCCCACGCTGTGGCTGCTGGTAGCGGCACGGGCAATGCAGGGCCTGGGCGCCGCCGCCATGATGGCCCTAACCCTGGCTTTTGTGGGGGAGACGGTGGCCCAGGAGAAAACCGGCAGCGCCATGGGTTTGCTGAGCACCATGTCCGCCGTGGGCACCGCGTTGGGGCCCTCCTTGGGCGGTGGCTTGGTAGCTGCCTTTGGTTGGCAGGCGCTCTTCGCCGTCCATGTGCCGCTGGGTCTGTTGGCCTTTGTACTGGCCCACCGCTACCTGCCCGCCGATCGCACACGGGCCACCACCGGCACAGCAGGTCTGGACCCGGTGGGCACGCTGCTGCTGGCCCTGACACTCGCCGCCTACGCATTGGCCATGACCCTTCGCCCCGTGAATGGGCCGAGCGGTTTTGCGCCACTCAATATGGTCTTGTTGCTGGCTGCCGCCATGGGTGTGGGTCTGTTCGTACGGGTCGAGTCGACCGTGGCCTCCCCCTTGGTCCGCCTGGCCATGTTTCACGATCCGCACCTCCGCGCGAGTCTGGCCATGGGCATGCTGGTGTCGACCGTGGTGATGGCCTCGCTGGTGGTCGGGCCGTTTTACCTATCCCGCGCTCTGGGGCTGAATGCGGCCGTAGTGGGCCTGGTTTTATCGATAGGCCCTTTTGCGGCAGCGCTGACCGGTGTGCCCGCTGGCCGCCTGGTGGACCGGTTTGGCGCACCCCGCGTGGCCGTTGGCGGGCTTGTCGCCATGGCAGTTGGTGCCCTGGTTCTCAGCACGGCACCGCTGGCGCTGGGCATACCGGGCTACGCAGCCCCCATCGTGGTGCTCACCATCGGCTATGCCCTGTTCCAGACGGCCAACAACACCGCCACCCTGGACGGTATCGCGGCAGACCAACGGGGTGTGGTCTCCGGCATGCTGAACCTGTCACGCAACCTGGGGTTGATCACCGGTGCATCGGCCATGGGTGCGGTGTTTGCGTGGGCCTCGACCGCGAACAACATCACCACGGCGCACCCTGAAGCTGTGGCCACCGGCATGCGGGTCACATTTGCGGTTGCCGCAGCGCTGATTGGTCTTGCGCTGGCCCTTGCCGCACCCATGCTGCGGCGTCGGGAGGCCATGGGCCACACCTGATACGGGCCTGTCGTACAAAGTATGCATACTGGAGCGCAGCGTCAGCATCCGCAATGAAAGGAATCCCGTGGCACTACTAGGACAAGCGGCACTCGCCATGTGGTGGGACATGGCCCCGGATGTGAACGCCGAATTCCAGGACTGGCATTCCCACGAACACTTCCGCGAGCGGCTGGCCCTACCCGGCTTCACCCGCGCCACACGCTGGAGCAGTGTCGACGGTGGCGAGGGGGTGTTCCAGATGTACGAGCTGGATACCCACGCCACGCTGTCATCACCCCGCTACCTGGCGCACCTGAACGCGCCCTCCCCCTGGTCCACGCGGATGATGCCCCACCACCGCAACATGGTGCGCAGCCAGTGCCATGTACTGGCTTCCTTTGGCGGCAACGTGGCGCGCTATGCACTGGTCCTGCGCATGTCGCCAGCGCCCGGCGCGGACGCCGCCTTGCTGGCGGCGCTGAAAACCGTGCTGGCCCCACTGGTCAACCAGCCCGGTTGTGTGGGCGCCCACCTGCTGCGCCACGAAGCGCCAGCCATCGCCCCAACCACAGAACAGAAAATCCGGGGTGGCGACCGGTTTGCCGACTGGGTGCTGGTGGTGGTGGGTTATGACCTGGGCGTATTGCAGGGGCTTGCGGCCGCACCGTTGGGGCCTGAAGCCTTGCGCCAGCAAGGCGCGCTGCCGGACGTATGCAGCGGTCTGTACACCTTGTCCTTCTCGGCCACTGCAGCGGAGATGGGGTAATGCACTTCAGAATAGTATAAAAATGATAGCAATAGAACTATATTTCACGGGGGCTAGAGGCCAATGAGGCGATACATCAAGTGGGCCGCGATAACAGTCCTATTGGTGGTGGCCCTGTCCATCGCCCTGCTGGCCTGGATGCTGCAGCAAAACCCGTCCCTGGTGCCCTACGCCGCCCTGGGGTGGAAAGGTGGCAAGCCCTCCACCGCTGCGCCGCTTCGGGTCAGTTTTCTGGGCGTGGCAACCCTGTTGCTGGACGATGGCGAGACCGCCATCCTGACCGATGGTTTCTTCTCGCGCCCAGACCGCCTGCAGAGTTTTCTGGGCAAGGTAGAACCTGATCTGCAGAACATCACCCGCGGGCTGGCGCGCGCCGGCATACGGCTCAAGGACCAGCCACCGGCACCGGGGCGCAGCGGCAAAGTTGCGGCGGTGATCCCCCTGCATTCGCACTACGACCACGCCATGGATGCACCCGAGGTGGCGCTGCGCACCGGCGCCGTGTTGCTGGGCTCGAAATCCACGGCCAACGTGGGCCGCGGCTGGGGCATGCCCGAGGCGCAGATACAGGTGGCCCGCTTGGGCCAGCCCATGGAATACGGCCGCTTCACCGTCACGCTCTACCCGGGACTGCACGCACCCACGGGTTTTACCGGCGGTGAAATCACACAACCATTGAAGCCCCCGGTACGCGCTTCCGAATACAAGGAGGGCCAGAGTTATGCCATGCTGGTGCAACACGGAGACCGCGCGTTATTGATTACCGGGAGTGCCGGTTTTGTGCCCCGTGCGCTTCAGGGTGTCAAGGCCGATGTCGTGTTGTTGGGCATAGGCACCATGGGACAGCGCAGCGATGCGCACCGCCAAGACTATTGGCGCGAGGTGGTGCAAACCACAGGCGCCAAACGCGTGATCCCCATCCACTGGGACGATATCTGGTTGCCTGCCGACCAGCCCATGCAAACCCTGCCATTGCCGATCGACAGGTTCGATGTGAGCATGCAGTTCCTGATGGCGCGTGGCGCGGCAGAACAGGTGGAGATTCGCATGCCCTTGCCCTGGCAGGCCATGGATGTATTCAGCGGCTTATGACAGCCGCTGTACCTGGGCCAGAAACGCGGTGGGAATCGGCGTGACCTTGCGGTCTTCGCGGTGGATGAAAACAATACCGATCTTGCCGAGCGCCACTTCGCGCTGGCTGTCCTTGTCGCTCATGCGGTACTGCAGGTCAAAGCCGTATTTGTTGAACGCGGTGGGTGTCATCTGCACCACCATGGTCTCGCCGTGAAACCCCTCGGATTTGTACTGCGCCACCAAGTCGCCCACCACAATCGGTGCACCGGCCACGTTGGACTCGGGGTGACCCAGAGATTTGAAGAACCGCACCCGCGCTTCTGAAACCAGGGTCAGCAACTGGGCGTTGTCCAGATGCCCGCCCTGGTTCACATGGCTGATGTAGATCTGGATCTCAGTGGAAAACGTGTAGTGGGGTTCGGGTTGGAGCTGGATGCGGGGCATGGGCGTCTGGGTGTCAAAACACCCATCGTAACGTGGTGCTCACACCCGCGGTTGTTGCCCCTGGGCACGCCACTCCGCGGGCGGCGTCCAGGAGGCACACCATTGCACCACCTGCGCAGCAGGCATGGGGCGTGCAATACCAAAACCCTGTGCGGCCGTACAGCCCAGGGAAATCAGGCGCGTACCGTGCGCCACGGTCTCCACCCCCTCGGCGATACAGTCCCGCTGGAACGCTGCAGCCAAGCCAATGACACCTTTCACGATGGCCAGGTCGTCACGGTCCTCCAGCATGTCCCGCACGAAACTCTGGTCGATCTTCAGCGTTTCTACCGGCAGGTGGCGCAGATAGGTCAGCGACGAATACCCCGTGCCAAAGTCATCAATGGCAAACCGTACGCCCAGCCGATGGCAGTCTTCCATGATGGTGGCGGTAGAGACAATATCGTCCAGCGCACTGGTCTCCAGCACTTCCAGCTCCAGAGCATGTGGAGATACCTCTGGATAGGCTGCCAACATCTCGGATAGCTGCTTCACGAATTTTGGATGCTGCAACTGCCGCGCCGGAACATTCACACTGACAGGCAGCACCAAGCCTTGTGCATTCCACTCGCTCATTTGCCTGAGGGCCTGGTCCAGAACCCAGGCTCCAACCGCCTCATTCAGCGGATGGCGTTCAATGGCGGGCAGGAACACACCGGGCAACAACAAGCCCCGCTCCGGGTGCTGCCAGCGTATCAAGGCTTCAGCCCCGAAAACAACACCGGTGTGCATGTCGACCTTGGGCTGGTAGTGCAGCACAAACTCACCCCTTTCCAGGGCCAGGGCAATCATGTCCTGCTGCACGCTGCGGCTCTTGACCTCGGCATCCTGTGCGGAGTCAAACAGGTGGAAACGGTTTTTGCCACTTTGTTTGGCTTCGTACATGGCCTGGTCGGCATGCCGCATCAGGTGGTCGGCATCGGCGTTGTCTTGCGGGTACAGAGTGACACCAATGCTGACGGTGACGTGCATGAGTGTGTCTTCGATCAACACGGGTTTGGCAAACGCATCTAGAATCCGGTTGGCCATGTGGATGCAGTCCTGCACATTGTCGACATCGGTCAGCACGGCGACAAACTCGTCGCCCCCCAGGCGCGCCAGGGTATCCACATCACGCAAGACCGCCTTGACCTGGCTGGACACAGCTATCAAGAGTTCGTCTCCCGCCTTGTGGCCAAACCGGTCGTTGATGGCCTTGAAACCATCCAGATCCATGTACAACACGGCCAGGCTGCGGTTGTGCCGCAGGCAAACCGTCATGGCCTGGTTGAGCCGGTCCGACAGCAGGCTGCGGTTGGGCAGATCGGTGAGCGGGTCAAACTGCGCACTGTGCTCCAGTTTCTCCTGCTGCAGTTTCAGCACCGTGACATCCGAGAACAGCGCCACATAGTTTCTGACCTTGCCGCGGCGCCCCTTGACCTGGCTGACCGTGAGCCACACCGAATAGGCCTCGCCATTCTTGTTGCGGCTCCACATCTCGCCTTTCCACTCGCCGTGGCGTATCAGGGCCACGTGCATGGCCTTGAAAACCTGCGGGCCCTGGCGGCTGGAGCGGAACATCTGCGGGGTGTTTCCAATCACCTCCTCCCGGTCGTATCCGGTGATGCGTGTAAAGGCATCATTCACCTCGACCATGCGGCCTTCCCGGTCGGTGATCAGGATACCTTCGCTGGCGTTGGTGAAGACACTGGACGTGAGCCGCAGGCGCCGTAACGCTGCGATCTGAGCACTGATGTCACGGGCAATCTTCGACGCCCCAATGACCGCACCCAGACTGTCGCGAATGGGCGAAATGGTGACCGATACATCAATGACGGTGCCGTCCTTGCGCACTCGTTTGGTTTCGAAGTGCTCCACATTGCGGCCACTGCGTATGCTGTCCAGAATGACCGCCTCTTCACTCTGGCGGTCGGGCGGCAACAACTTGCGTACGGGCTGGCCCAGCATCTCGGCCGCTGAGTAGCCAAACATTTGCTCAGCCCCCGGGTTCCAGCTGTTGACAATGCCATCGAGCGATTTGCCCACGATGGCCTCATCTGTCGATTGCACAATGGCGTCGGAAATCCTGGCGGCGGCAAACGCCCGCGTCAGCGCACCGCTGACGACCACCGCCACGATGGACAACAGCGTGGCCACTCCCGCCAAAATGCCGGTGTTCACACGCCAAGGCGCCAAGGCATCGATCTTGCTGGCGCTCACATACACCACCAGCGGCAAACCCTCCACCTTGGCGAAGGACACCAGGCGGGGCTGCTGGTCAAAAAGGCTGACGTCCGATTCGTAACTGCCCTTAGGCAAGGTACTGATGTATTGCTTCCAGGCCTGGCCGGACGCAATGGACCGGCCGACCACGTTGCCCGTCATCGGGCTGCGCATCAGCACCATGCCATCGTTGCGCACAATACCGATGGTACCCGCGGGTTTGATACGTTCAACCTCAAACGGCCCCGCCATGCGGTCCAGGTCCATGGCGACCAGCAGCACGGCGACCTCGCCTGCCGCAGTGGTCAGGGGCAGCGAAATCGGAATGAGGTTTTTGTTGGTCATCCGGCCCACCATGGGTTTGCCAATAAACAGGCCACGCGTTTGCGCATCCAGTTGCACCTGAAAGTAATCACGGTCACTGACATCGACCGTGTCGATTTTTGGCATACCGGTGATGGAACGGGCCAGGCCGCTGCGTGTCACCACACGCAAATCCAGCAGGCCATCGGACTCGCGGCGCAGAGCGTCGCACAGCGCAAGGAACTCCGGCGATCGTGCAGGATCGCTGTGGGGGTTGTCTTCTATCCACCGACCGGCCACGGTGAGCGACAGCTCCGCCTGTTTGAAGAGCCCCTTGGTTTGGGATTGCACGGCGGCAGCGAGCTGCTCCAATATCAGGCGGTTTGAGGTCAGGGCACTGTCACGTGCCCACCACGACCAGGCGCCCACAGACCCCCAAATACACAGGAGTATGAGGACCGTCAGCCCTATGGATCGGTGCCGTTCGGTAAAGACCGGGCGCTGAAATAACCGCCTGTTGAACTGCCACATACGGGGTGCCTCCGCGACTTTTCAGCCGTCACCACCAACGCGATGCAATATTTCTTTGTTTTATTATGACCAATTCCACAGTTTATTGAATCCCTTCCTACCCGTGTGCATCACGGGACCCAGCCCAGCGCCTGCAGGCGGGCATGTATGCCGGTCGCCATGTATTGGTAGCCCCGCGCATTGGGGTGGATACGGTCGGCACACAGATCGGGGCGCGACAGCGTTTCGGAGAACACATCGGGCACCAGGGGCACTTTCTCCTCATCTGCCAGCTCCGCGTAAATAGGCGAATCGCTGGGCTTGCCGGCAACCAGGCCCATCAACGACAGCTCGGGCACCGCAACCAACACCACCTGCGCACCGGCTTGCAGGCTGGTTTTGATCAGCTGGCGAATGTCTTCCTTGACCGCTGTGGCGGCTACCCGACGCAAGAAGTCATTGCCGCCGATCTCCAGTATCACCAGCGCCGGACGGTGTTCATCCAGCAAAGCCTGGATGCGTCCCTTGCCGTTGGCCGCCGTGTCGCCGGGGATGCCGGCATTGACAATTTTCCAGCCGGTTTTTTGCGCCAACAGACTGGGCCAATCCTCACCCCGTGCGGCACCTGTGCCATAGGTCACACTGTCGCCAAACGCCAGAACCGTTTGCCCCGCTGGAATGGCAGACAGCTTGACTGCCTTGCGGCAACCCGCCAGCCACACCCCCGCCAGGAGACCCGCAAGGAGTGCCCTGCGCGGCACGCCAGCAATGGGGACAGTGGTCGATGGCACGGGTGTCAAGAAACGCATGAAATCTATACTACCCGCACCCACCCAACCCTGCCAGCCGCCCATGCACCACGACCCCGCCAACAAGCCCTCCACCAAGACTGCACCGGCCCTGCTGCTGGCGTTGGTGCTGGCAAGTTGTGCATCGGCCCCCTTGGTTGACAACAAGGCCCCAGCGCCGCCCGCCGTATCCAGCGCGGTCGAACACGACCAGCGGTTTGCCGACTGGGTGGCAGCCTTCAGCGCCACGGCACGTGCTGCAGGTATCACGGACGCAACACTCCAGCATGCGTTTGACGCCGTGCGTTTTATCCCTCGCGCCATCGAAGCGGACAAGGCCCAGCCCGAATTCACCCGCACCGTGTGGGACTACCTGGACAGCGCGGTGTCTGCGCAGCGTATCAACCGGGGACGCGACAAGCTGCAGCAACTGCGGGCCCAGATCGAGCCTATCGCCACACAGTACGGCGTGCCGCCCGAAGTGCTGGTTGCGATCTGGGGCATGGAGAGCAGCTACGGCAGTTTTATGGGCGACATACCCACGGTCGATGCGCTGACCACGCTGGGCTTCGAGGGGCGGCGCGAAGCCTGGGCCCGCAGCCAGTTGCTCGCCGCCCTGCGCATTCTGCAAAATGGGGACATCACTCGCGCACACATGGTCGGCTCATGGGCCGGTGCTATGGGCCAGACCCAGTTTTTGCCCACCAGCTACTTGGCCCATGCGGTGGATGCCGATGGCGATGGCCGGCGCGACATATGGGGTAGCCTGCCCGATGTAATGGCATCGACCGCCAACTTCCTGGTCCAGTCCGGGTGGCAGCCCGGCCAAGCCTGGGGAACCGAGGTGCGCCTGCCGTCGGATTTTGACTACGCCCGCGCCGATACCGAACTGCGCCAGCCGACCGCGGCTTGGGCAGCCGCTGGTGTGCAAACCCTGGATGGCACGGCGTTGCCCGTCTTTGCAGATGGCTCTATCCTGCTGCCAGCCGGCGCGCGTGGACCGGCTTTTCTGGTGGGACCCAACTTCCGCACCATCCTGCGTTACAACAACGCACCCAGTTATGCGCTCGCCGTCCACTTGCTGGCGCAGCGATTTGCCAACGGCCCAACGGTGCAGACCGCCTGGCCGCGCGACGTACCGGCGCTGACCCGTGCCCAGTTGCTGGCCCTGCAGACGGCGTTAAATACGAATGGTTTTGACAGTGGCACACCCGACGGCATGATGGGCCCGGCCACACAACGCGGCATCCGCCGCTACCAGCGCAGCCTGGGCCTGCCGGCGGACGGTTATCCCACACTGGACCTGTTGCAACGTCTGCAATAACACGCCCCGCGCTGGCGCAGCATTGCGGTATATTGGCCCGCATCATTCAGCAGGGATTCAACACATGAGCACCATCGGCAACATACTCTGGTTTGTATTGGGCGGCTTTTTCATGGGCCTGGGCTGGTGGCTTGCGGGCCTGCTGTGTGCCATCACCATTGTCGGCCTGCCCTGGGCCAAGGCGTGTTTTGTGATTGGCCAGTTTGCGTTTTTGCCATTCGGCAAGGAGGCGGTGAGCCGTGCCGTGGTCAGCGGCGTGGAAGACATTGGCACCGGCGTACTGGGCACCATTGGCAATGTGTTGTGGTTCATCTTTGCCGGCGTGTGGCTGGCTCTGGGCCACCTGGCATCCGCCCTGTGCTGCTTTGTGACCATCATCGGCATCCCGTTTGGCGTGCAGCACATCAAGCTGGCTTTGATTGCTCTGGCACCGGTTGGCAAGACCATCGTGCCCAAGAACGCCGCCCGCGTCGGCGCCTGAGACCCTTAAAGGGCCTTGCCTATTTGAACTGCAGCTTGGCGCCGTTCAAGGGCACGGCGGTCAGGCTGTTTTTGGGCGAGCCGTCGATCAGTTTGTCGGTATAGGTGAGGTACAGCAGCACCTGGCGCGCCGGGTCCACCATGCGCACAATGCGCATCTTCTTGAACAGGATGGAGCGGCTTTCGCTGAAGACCTCTTCACTCTTGGGTATGGGCACGGCAGAGGAAATGGGGCCTACCTGCCTGCAAGCAATGGACGACTCCGATTTTTCCGTTGCCAGGCCAATCGCACCGCTGATACCGCCCGCCTTGGAGCGGGATACATAACAGGTGACACCCGCAACCTTGGGGTCATCAAAGGCCTCCACCACAATCTTGTGGTCCGGGCCTATCAGTTTGAATGCCGTGTCCACCTCGCCAATCTTGTCGGCCAAGGCGGCAGACGCAAAAGGTATGGAAAGGGCGACCACAAGGAGGCGATGGAATTTCATGGGGTACAGGTGGGGTCGTTGAGCACGCTTGCAAGAGCGTTAGTTAGGCCTGCTCTACTTCGCCGAAGCCGGGAACGCAGGCAATTTGTTGATATCCCGCGCATCGTGCTGGATGATCACCGTGGCCTTCAGGTTGGCCGCCGCCTTCTTGAACCGGTCCAGCGACGCCAGCGTTTCTGCCCGGTGGTAGTTGAACCCAGGCACACCATTACTTTCGTAATTCTCGTGGAAGTGAGCCAGATCACCCGTCAGCAGCACATTGCCTTTCTCCTGCAGCCTGACCAACAGACTGCGGTGACCGGGTGTGTGCCCTGGCGTGTTCATGACAACCACCCTGCCGTCACCAAACACATCCTTGTCACCCACCAGCGCTTCCAGCTTGCCACCACCGCTGATCCAATGTGTGAAGGCCGCCACATTGGCCCCGGCATGGGGCTTGGCAGCGGTAATGCCGTCCCAATCACCCTTGCCAATCAGCACCGTGGAGCCGGTGAACGAAGGCAACTGCCCGGTGTGGTCGCCATGGTAGTGGCTGATACCCACATACTTGATCTGCTCGGGTTTGAGGTTGAGTTGCGCCAGCTGGTCCACGATGCTGACCTTGGGCGCAGGTGCGCCCGCACTCATGGAGTGCCCGGCCTCCCACAACATGTAGTCGCTGCCGTGTTTGATGAGGTAACAACTGTAGGTGAACAGCACCTTCAGGTCGTTGTAGGCGTAGGTGTCCGAAAAACGAGCACCTACGTCGTTGAGCACCGGAGTGCCGCAGTCGATGCGGGTGAGAGTCAGCTGAGGCGTGGCCTGGGCTGCCGCCGGCAACGTGGCAAAAGTACCGCCTAAACCGAACAACATGGCAAGAGTTGATGCCATTGTGTGACTGCGAAACATGGGCTTGTCTCCTGTGGTGGTTATCGTCAACCTCGTGACCATGCTGCTATCCTCAAGGCTACAAGGTTGCGGCAAGATACCACGTCGAAAGGAAATCGATGAACCCAGTTTCAACACACCCCCGAACATCCCAGGTCATTCGCACCGAATCAGAACTCCGAGCGCTGATCGGTGAGCCAGCCGAGTTAACGTGCGCCAAAATCACCAACCGCCTGAACAGCAAGACACGTCTGTTCATTGAGCGTTCGCCGTTCATTTGTATTGCCACCAGCGACACAAGCGGGAACTGCGATCTCAGCCCCCGCGGAGATCCTGCTGGCTTTGTGCGCATGCTGGACGACCGCACCCTGCTCATCCCTGAGCGGCCAGGCAACCGCATTGCAGACTCGCTGCGCAATATGCTTGCCAACCCACACATCGGTGTGCTTTTTTTTGTACCCGGGATCACCGACACCTTTCGCGTGAATGGCCGGGCCACCCTAACGGCAGACGCAGAGCTGCTGGCCCCCAGCACCGTGGAGGGCAAGCCCCCGTTGCTGGGCATCCTGGTCGATATCGACGAGGCTTATACGCAGTGCTCGAAAGCATTTCTGCGCTCACGCTTTTGGGACCCGAACCTGCATATCGCCCCGTCCACCATGCCTACGGGTGGCGAAATCCACCGCGCCATCCAGGGCGAACAGTTTGATGCTGAAGCGTACGACACGGAACGCGCGGAACGCTACCGGCGCCGAGTCGGCTTCTATTGATGCTGCTGACAGGCATTGCTTGTGAAGTCCACACACATCTGCATTGCCCGCCACGGCGAAACCGACTGGAACAAACGCGGCGTCTTGCAGGGCTGGCTGGATGTGCCGATCAACACACTGGGCCGCGCGCAGGCACAGACACTGGCGGCCAGCCTGGTAGGTGCGGGCTTCGATGCGGTGTGGTCCAGCCCGCTGGCGCGTTCGCGCGAGACCGCTGAGATCGTCGCAGCGGCACTGGGCTTACCGGAGCCTGCTTGCCATGAAGGATTGAAAGAAAAACACTTTGGGGCCGTGCAGGGCATTCCCAAGAACGAACTGGCCGAACTCAACCCCGCCTTACTGGAGCAAATTCTGCGCCGCAACCCGGCCGCAGAATTTGCCGGGGGAGAGACTCTGGACGAGTTTGCGGACCGTGTCATGGAGGCGTTCACCGACATCGGGGCGCGCCACCGGGGTGGCCGGATCCTGGTGGTGACCCACGGTTGGGTCATGGATGTGGTGACGCGCCACATCCATGGTTTGCCGCGCCATGCCGTGCTGCATATCAAACGCAAGAATGGGGAATGTGTCTGGGTGGAGGTTGCGCAAGATCTGACTGCGCTGCCGGCTCAGCGCGCCGACATGCCATAACGCTTGGCCAGGCGTTCCAGGTCGCCACTGCTCTGCAACCGGGTTATCGCCTTGTCGAGCTCGGCCACCGACAGGCGAGAAGACCGCCCGATGGCACAGTGGGTCGGTGTGACGGAGAAAGCCGTACGCGACACCTCAAACTCGCTGCGCGCCGTCGGATTCTCATGGAAGTAGCCTTCTATTTCACCCTCGGACGTGATCAGCAGGTCTGCCATCTTGATCTCCAAGGATCGGAACTGCAGGGCCACCTTGCTCTGGTCCACCCGCACCGCCTTGCCGGCGTCCACCAAGGGTTGCAGGACCGGGTAGTGGTAGCCCAGTTGTAATGCCACACGTTTGCCGTCAAATTCCCAGTGGGGGGCATTGCCCGTGCGACCGCCTTTGGGCGCTACAACACGTTCAATTTGCGGCAGCATGGCCATGGACCACGCCAGCTTGTCTGGCTGCTCTGCCCAACTGGGGCTGAAGTAACACAGCATCTCGATCTGGCCCTGCACCAGCGCGGGCTCCACCCGGCGCCGGGGCAAGGGCACCGCGACCATGCCCATGTTCAGCTGCCGCGCGATGGCATCCCCCAGTTCGATCAGCAATCCACTGTGCGCTGTGCTGCCCGAGCCGACCACATAAAAAGGGTATCCCATGGACTCGAACACGCCATAACGCAAGGGTGGCGGCTTTTGTGCACATACCGCGGAGACCACACCGAACCCAAGCGCCATACACACTGTCCGACGAATGAAAGCTTGGTTTTTCATGGTTGGATCGATTCAGTGCGGTGTACGGGTCGAAAACAAGGCCTTCACCCAGAGGTAGAACAGTGGCACGAAAAATATGCCCAGTACGGTTGCGCTGATCATGCCACCCAACACGCCAAAACCGATGGCCCGCTGCGAGCCCGAACCCGCACCGCTGGCCAGGGCCAATGGCAGCACCCCCATACCAAACGCCAGCGAAGTCATCAGTATGGGTCGCACACGTTGCTGGCAGGCTTTGAGTGTTGCATCCAACACCCCCATGCCCTGGTTGCGCAAGGTCTCGGCGAACTCCACGATCAGGATCGCGTTTTTGGCGCTCAGCCCCACCGTGGTGAGCAGGCCAACCTGGAAGAAAACATCGTTACTCTGCCCTCCCAGGTGGCTACCCGCCAGTGCCCCGAAGATGCCCAGCGGCACCACCAGCATCACACTGAAGGGCACCGACCAGCTTTCGTACAGTGCGGCCAGGCACAAGAAAATGAAGAGCACCGAGACGGCATACAACAGTGGCGCCTGGTCGCCCGACAACCGCTCCTGGTAGCTGCGACCCGACCACTCGTAACCGATGCCAGGCGGCATGGTGCGCAGCAAGCCTTCCATCGCCACCATGGCGGCACCCGAGCTGACGCCCGGAGCGATGTCGGCCTGGATCTCGTAGGCCGGGCTGCCGTTGTAGCGCACCAACTGGCGCGGGCCGTTGACCCAACTGCTGCTGGCGAAGGCGCTGAACGAGACCATTTGCCCGCTGCTGTTGCGCACATACCAGTGGCGCAGGCTGTCGGGCTCGGCGCGGTAGGCGGCTTCACCCTGTACCAGCACACGTTTGACACGTCCGCGGTCGATGAAGTCGTTGATATAACTGCCGCCCATGGCAATGGACAGGGTGTCGTTGATCGTGGCCGTGGCCACGCCCAGCGTGCCAGCCTTGTGGTCGTCGATGTGGATGGCGAGTTGTGGCGTTTCGGTAAGGCTGTTCGTGCGGGGCCGGTTGAACTCCGGCCGGGCCGCAGCGGCGTCGATAAGCTGGTCGCGCGCGGCGGCCAGCGCCTCGGTACCCAGGCCGCCCAGGTCCTGCAGGAACAACTGCACGCCGGAGCTGCCGCCCAGGCCGCGCACGGTGGGTGGCTGCACCACAAAGACACTGGCGTCGCGCACCCGGCGGCCGAGCTCGCGGCTGAAACGCTCGGACAATGCCGCAGCACCCTGGTTGGCCGCCTTGCGCTCAGACCAGTCCTTCAGCCGTATGAACCCCTGCCCCGAACCCTGGTCACCACCGGCACCACGCACAAGGTTGTAAAACATCACCTCCGGTTGCTCGTTCAGGTAGGCCTCCACACTTTGCATCACGGTTTCCAGCCGTTCGGCGGTGGCGCCGGGCGCCATGCGCACCTGGATCTGCAGACCGCCCTGGTCTTCGTCGGGCAAGAAGCTGGTGGGTAGGGTCTTGTACAGCACTGCAGTGCCTGCAATAAACAGCACAAACACCGCAAAACTGCGCCAGCTGCGCGCCGACAGCCAGCCCACCTGGACCACATAACGCCCGGTAAAACGGTCGAAGCCGCGGTTGAAGCCCCCAAAGAAGCGGTCCAGGATGGGGCCCAATGGACCGCCGTGCGCCGCATGTTCACCCTTGTGCACCGGCTTGAGCAGGGTGGCACACAGCGCTGGCGACAGGCTCATGGCCACCAGCACCGACAGCACCATGGCGCTGACGACGGTGATGCTGAACTGGCGGTAGATGACACCCGTGGAGCCGCCAAAAAAAGCCATCGGGATGAACACCGCCGACAGCACAACAGCAATTCCCACCAACGCACCACTGATCTCGGCCATGCTGCGCCGGGTGGCCTCGCGCGGTGACAGGCCTTCTTCTCTCATCAGGCGTTCGACGTTTTCGACCACAACGATGGCGTCGTCCACCAGCAGGCCGATGGCAAGCACCAGCCCGAACATGGTCAGCGTGTTGATCGAGAAACCGGCCACTGCCAGCACACCCATGGTGCCCAACAGCACGACCGGTACGGCAATCGCCGGCACCAGTGTGGCGCGCAGGTTTTGCATGAAGAGATACATGATGGCGACCACCAGCACCATGGCCTCGACCAGCGTCACCACAACCCCCTTGATGGATACGCTGATGAACGGCGTGGTGTCAAAGGTGACCGTGGTCTTCATGCCCGGCGGCAGGAAAGGCGCCAGCTCTTCGAGCTTGGCCTTCACGGCATTGGCGGTGACCAGGGCATTGGCGCCGCTGGCCGGAAACAGGGCCATGCCGGCAGCCGTGCGGCCGCTGCTGCGGATATTGGTGGTGTAGCTGTCGCGGCCCAGCTCTACCCGCGCAACATCGGCCAGGCGCAACGCGGATCCGTCTGGCTGGACACGCAGCACCACCTTGCGGAACTCCTCGGCCGTCTGCAGCTTGGCCCGCGCGGTGACGATGGCTGTGAGCCGCTGGCCCTCGGGCGACGGCAAGGCGCCGATCTGGCCCGCCGAGACCTCGGTGTTCTGCGCCAGCAACGCGGCACGGATGTCGCCCGGCACCAGTGCATAACGCTGCAGCTTCTGGGGGTCGAGCCAGATCCGCATCGCGTAGCCCGACCCGAAAACGTTGACATCGCCCACACCCTCGATACGGCTGATGATGTCGACCAGTGTGCTCTGCAGGTAGTCACCCATGTCGGCCGAGGTGACGGCCGGGTCATCGCTGTTCAGCGTCACGACCATCAACAGGTCGGTGCCGGCCTTGGTCACCCGCACACCCTGCGCCTGCACGGCCTGCGGCAGCCGCGACACCGCTTGCTGCACCTTGTTCTGCACCTGCAGCTGCGCCGTGTCGGGGTTGGTGCCGGCCACAAAACTCAGCTGGCTGCTGGCACCGCCCGAGGCGTTGCTCGATGACTCGATGGACAACAGCCCGTCAATGCCCTTGAGGTTTTGCTCGATGATCTGCGTCACCGAGTCTTCAATGGTGCGCGCTGACGCGCCGGGGTAACTGGTGTTGATGGAAATACGTGTTGGCGCGATGTCGGGGTAGCGCTCCAGCGGCAAGGTCAGTGTGGCAGCCGCACCGGCCAGCATGATGACGATGGCCAGCACCCAGGCAAAGATGGGGCGGTCGATAAAAAAAGAGGCCATGGTGTGGGGCTTCCCGTAGCTGCTCAGCGCGCAGCCGAAGCGCCAGACGCCGCTTTTCGCGCCGCCGGCGCCGAAGCGGCGGACCCCGCAGGCACGGGTGTCACCGCCTGACCGGCGCGTGCGCGCTGCAACCCTTCGACAATGAGGCGATCACCCACCTTGAGTCCACTGGACACCAGCCACTGGTTGCCGACCGCGCGTGCCAGTTGCAGGCGGCGGCGTTCAACCTTGTTGCCCTCACCAACGACCAGTGCCGTGGCGTCACCCGTGGGCGAGCGGGTCACGCCCTGCTGTGGCACCAGCAAGACACCGCGGTCGGTGCCGGCCAGCAGCCTAGCCTGCACCACCATGCCCGGCAGCAGGCTGCCTTGTGGGTTGGGAACGACAGCACGCAGTGTCACGGTACCGGTGCCGCGGTCGACGGTAACGCCGCTGAACTGCAGGGTTGCCGGCTGCGGGTGCACGGAACCGTCCTCCAGCACCAGTTGTACCTGGCGGCTACCGGTCTGGCCTTGCAACTGGCTGCGCAGCGCCAACAGTTCGGCGCTGCTTTGAACGATGTCTACATGCATCGGGTCCAGTTGCTGGATCGTGGTCAGCACTTGCGTCTGGTTGGCGGTGACCAGTGCGCCGGCACTCACCGCCGAGGCTTCAATACGCCCCGCTATGGGCGCCACGATGCGTGCGCGCCGCAATTGCACCTGCGCGGCATCCAGCGCCGCCCGTGCCACAGCCACTTCGGCTTCGCTCTGGCGCAACAGGGCTGCGTTGTCGTCTGCAGCCGACCGGCTGATGAAGTTGGCGCGCAACAATTCGGCATCCCGCGCGACCTTGGCCCGCGCCATGGCGACCTGGGCTTCGGCTTTCTGCAGCGCTGCCGCGGTGCGTGCACGCTCGGCCTCTAGACTGGCGGCGTCCAGCTCGTACAGGGGTTGCCCGGCGGTCACCAAGCTGCCCTCAGTGAACAGGCGCTTGAGCACCAAGCCCCCGACCTGCGGACGGATCTCGGCCACTTGACTGGCGCTTAAACGGCCGGGCAGCTCCAGCTGCAAGGGCGCGTCCTGGGCGCTCACGGTGACCACGCCTACTTCAGCAGGGGCGCCACGCGCGGACGGGGCGGTTGCGGGCTTGTCTTTGCAGGCGGTGAGCAAGCCCGCACCGAGCAGCAGCACACAGGGGACAAGAAACTTCAGGAGGGTCGAGTGGGGGGTATGCACGCTTTCTATGTTAACCGCACCGTGTGAAGAAACTTAAAGATCGGGCCTTACGGTAAGGCCTGCAGGGACACGCCCAGGACACTCAGCTTTTTGGCAAACGCATCTCTGCGTTTTGCTGCCTTCGCGGCCGTTTCGACGGCGGCCTGAATGGCCTTGGGGCCCTTTTTTGCGACGGTGTGGATCAAGCCAAACTTGTACGCCGCGTCTGCCTCCGCCCTTTTATACGCGGCGATCAGCGCTGCATGGTCATTAACAGATGGGTTCACAGAGGCCTCGTAATCTAAGGCGCTATTTTCAGCGCATTTTCACGCCCATCACCATTAAACCCCCACGCCCCCGCCCCAGGCCACCCACCCCTAAACTATGAGCCCCTACCCACTCCAAGATGCTCCACCATGCAGACCCGCACCCTAGGCCCCTTCCAAGTCTCTTCCATAGGCTTCGGCTGCATGAACCTCAGCCACGGTTATGACGCACCGGTGTCTGCCGAGCAGGGTGAGCGTGTGCTGCTGTCCGCGCTGGATGCGGGTGTCACGCTGTTTGACACGGCAGCCTTGTATGGTTTTGGCGCCAACGAGACGCTGGTGGGCCAGGTGATGAAGCCGCACCGGCAAAAGATCACGCTGGCCAGCAAATGTGGCATGCAGGGTGTGGATGTGAAAGGCTACGGCAAGCTGGTGCGCGTGATCGACGGCCACCCGAAGACGCTGCGCAAGACCTGTGAAGACAGCCTGCGCCGCTTGCAGACCGATGTGATCGACCTCTATTACCTGCACCGCTGGGACAAACGGGTGCCTATTGAAGACAGCGTCGGTGCCTTGGGTGAACTGGTGCAGAAGGGGCTGATACGCAGCATCGGCCTGTCCGAGGTGTCCGCCACCACACTGCGCCGCGCGCACGCAGAACACCCGATTGCGGCGGTGCAAACCGAATATTCGCTGGCCACGCGCAACCCCGAAATCGCCGTGCTGGATACCTGCAAGGAACTGGGAGTCAGCTTTGTGGCCTTCAGCCCGGTGGGCCGTGGGCTGTTGTGTGACAAGCCGCTGGATGTGTCCGCGCTGCACGCCGGTGACATCCGCCGCAGCATGCCGCGTTTTGCGCCCGACAACTATGCCGCCAATGTTCGGCTGCTCAGCGGCGTCAAGCAGGTCGCCAAGGACGTGGATTGCACGCTGGCGCAGCTGTCTATTGCCTGGCTGCTGCAACGGGGCGATCACATCATTCCCATACCGGGCACCACCAGCGTGTCGCACCTGGCAGAAGACCTGGAGGCTGCCCGTGTGAACCTGGACGCGACGGCCATGGCCAGATTGGATGCACTGATCAACCACAAGACCGTGGTGGGCTCGCGTTACAACGCCCAGGGCAATAGCGAAGTGGATACCGAAGACTTCAGCTACTTGTAGACTTTTTTCAGCAGCGCCAGCAGCGTCTTGCGCTCGGCGGCGCTCAACTTGGCGGTAGCGTCCAGCTCCAGTTGGTTGACAACCTTCTCGGCCTCCACCATCAGTTTTTGACCCTTGGCGGTCAGGTGCAGGCCCATGGCGCGGCCGTCCAGCGGGTGGGGTTTGCGCACGATCAGCTTTTTCTTTTCCAGCGCGTTCACCATGGCCACCAGGTTGGGCGCCAGTATGTTGAGGTTGCCGCACAACTGGCGCGAGGTGATGCCGGGGTTGTGCGTGATCAGGGACAGTACCGAAAAATCCACCGTGCGCAGATCGAACGCGGCCATGCGCGGCATGAACTGTTCAATCACAAACAGCGCCGTACGCCGCGCGTTGTAGCCGACCAGGGTCTCCAGAAAACTGGTGTCTACCGTGTCGACATAAGGGGTGTCGTTTTTGGTGGTGCTCGTCTTTTCCATGGGCCTGATTGTGCCCTCCCGCCGTCGCCGCTCACACCGCCACCGGTTTGCGGGCCGCGCCCAGATAGGTGTCGATGACACGTGCATCGGTGGCCAGGTCTTTGGCGGGGCCGCTCAATGCCATATCGCCCATTTCCAGCACGTACCCATAGTCGGCGGCCTCCAGCGCGGCGCGGGCATTTTGCTCCACCAGGAGTGTGGTCACACCGGTGCTGCGCAACGCGTCCAGGGTGCGGAAAATTTCCTTCACCACCAGCGGTGCCAGCCCCAGGCTGGGCTCGTCCAGCATCAGCAGCGTGGGGCGCGACATCAGTGCGCGGCCCACGGCCAGCATCTGCCGCTCGCCGCCTGACAGCGTGCCGGCCAGCTGCGTGCGCCGCTCCTTGAGGCGAGGAAAAAGCGCAAACACCACGTCCATCTGCTCCCGCCAGGCCTTGTTGCCCAGCCGCACCTGGCGAAAGGCGCCCAGGACGAGGTTGTCTTCCACCGGCATGCTGCCAAACAGTTCGCGTTTTTCGGGCACCAGGGCGATGCCCAGCATCACGCGCTCCTCCAGCGACAGTGCGCTGATCGACTGGCCATTGAATTCGATGCTGCCCTGCGCGGGCAATACACCCATGAGTGCATTGAGCAGCGTGGACTTGCCCGCACCGTTGGGGCCGATGACGGTGATGACACTGCCCTGCGGTGCTTGTATATCAATGCCGTGTATGACCTCGGCGCGGCCGTATCCGGCACGCAGACCTTTGACGGTGAGTAGGGGTTGTAAGGGTTGGCTCATGGTCTTGCTCACGGTTCAGTGTTCCACGCCCAGGTAGGCGGCACGTACCTTGGGGCTTTGCTGCACTTCTTGCGGCGTGCCTTCCATCAGCTTGGTGCCAAATTCCATGACCACAATGTGGTCGGTCACGTCCATCACCAGGTCCATATCGTGCTCCACCAGCAGAATGCTCATGCCCTCGCTGCGCAGCTGGCGCAGCACGGCGACCAGCGCCTGTTTCTCCTTGTGGCGCAGGCCTGCGGCGGGCTCGTCCAGCAACAACAGGGCCGGGTCGCCACACAGTGCGCGGGCAATCTCCAGCAGGCGCTGCGGGCCCATGGCCAGGTTGCCGGCAAGTTCGTGCATGAAGTGGCCCATGCCAATACGCTCCAGCTGGCGCGCGGCCTCGCGCAGCAGGCTTTGCTCCTCTGCACGGTCCAAGCGCAGCATGGATGACAACGCACCCTGGTTGCCACGCAGTTGGGCGCCCAGCGCCACGTTCTCCAGCACGGTCAACTCGGGGATCATCTTGACGTGCTGGAAGGTGCGGCTCACCCCGCGGCGCGCAATTTCGCGTGATGGCAAGCCGCCGATGGGCTGACCGCAGAACGTGACCGCCCCCGAGGTCAACCCCAGCACCCCGGTGATCAGGTTGAAGGTGGTGGACTTGCCGGCGCCATTGGGGCCTATCAAACCTACGATTTGCCCCGCCTGGATGGAGAAGCTGATGTAGTTCACAGCCGTCAGCCCCCCGAACTGCTTGCGAATGTCTTGGACCTGCAGCACGGTGTCGCCCTCCGTGGGCTTGGCACGCTCGGTCAGCGGCTGGGCGTCGTTCCAATCCACTACGCGCTGGGTTTTGGGCAGGAAGCGCGCCACCAGCGACCACACACCATCCGGCAAATACTTCAGCACCAGCACCAGCACGATGCCAAACACAATCACCTCGTAACTACCGCTGGTGCCCAGCAGCTTGGGCAGCAACACCTGCAGCTCGTCCTCCAGCAGTTTGGTCATCACCGCGCCGCTGATGGCGCCCCACACATAACCCGCGCCGCCCAGCACGGCCATGAACAGGTACTCGATGCCGAACTTCAGGCTAAAAGGAGACGGGTTCACCGTGTGCTGGAAGTGTGCAAACAGCCAGCCCGAGACACTGGCAAACAGCGCCGCCAGCACAAAGATGCCGATCTTGTGGCGCAGCGTGTCCACGCCCATGGCCTCGGCCATCAGGGTACTGGCGCGCATGGCGCGTATGGCGCGGCCTGTGCGCGAATCCAATAGGTTTTGCAGCGCAAATGCCGCGAACAGCACCAAACCCCAGGCCAGCACAAAAAGCTGCGGCCCCCGGCTGATGTCCCACCCACACAACATGATGGAGGGCACACCCAAAATGCCGTCATATTTGCCAAGCCCGTCCAGGTTGCCCATCAGGTAATACAAAGACAAGCCCCAGGCGATGGTGGCCAGCGGCAGGTAGTGGCCCGACATGCGCAGCGTGAGCCAACCCAGTATCAGCGCGCTAACTGCGGTGATCAGCAGGCCCGCAAACACCGTGAGCCACGGCGACCAGCCCATGCTGGTGCACAGGTAGGCGCTGGTGTAGGCGCCAATGCCCACAAAGGCCGCCTGCCCAAACGAGGTGAGACCACCAATGCCGGTGAGCAGCACCAGGCCCAGAATGACCAGGCTGTACATGGCGATGTAGTTGAGCTGGGTGATCCAGAACTCGGGCACGGGCGACACCGCATACAGCAGCATGCAGGCCACCAGCGCCACACGCTGGGCCTTGGCCGAGCGCACCCAGGCTTGCACGGTAGAGGGCAATGAACCCATTTCAATGCTCCTCATCGTGGCCACCAGCCACCGAGCGCCACAACAGAATGGGCAAAACCAGCGTAAACACAATCACCTCTTTAAATGCACTGGCCCAAAAGGAGCCAAAGGCTTCCACCAGCCCCACAAACAGCGCGCCCACTGCGGCCAGCGGGTAGCTGTGCAGCCCGCCCATGACGGCGGCTACAAAACCCTTGAGACCGATCAGAAAGCCCGAGTCATAAAACACCGTGGTGGTGGGGCCAATCAACAGACCCGACAACGCACCTATCAAGGCCGCCATTGCAAACGTGGTCTGCCCCGCGCCGTGTGTCGATATACCCATCAGCCGCGCGCCCAGACGGTTGACCGCCGTGGCCTGCAAGGCCTTGCCATACAAGGTGCGGCTGAAAAATTGCCACAGCAGCACGATCAGCGCCAGAGACACGCCAAAAATGATGATGGCCTGCCCGCTGACGGACAGCGGCCCCACGCTGAAACGCGCATCCCAGAACGACGGGTTGCGAAACCCCTCTGCACCAAAGAACAACAAACCCAGGCCGGTCATCGCAAAGTGCACGCCCACCGACACGATCAGCAGCACCAGCGAACTGGCATCAGCCAGCGACTGGTAGGCCACGCGGTACACCAGTGGACCAAAGGCGGTGACGATGGCCACCGTCAACACCGCCTGCACCAGCAGCGGCGGGTTGAGCGGCGCCGCCCAGATGGACAGGCCCGCCACCACCAACGGCACGGCCAGCGTGCGCAAGCCCGCCGTGACCGCCTGCGCGGCGAGGCGCGTGTGTAACCAACGCTGGTGCACATCCATGGCAGCCGCCAAAGCCGCCATGATCAGCAACAACCACACGGTGCCAGGCACCTGGCCGGTGCGGAAGATGGCCAGCGTCAGCGCACCATAGGCCACAAACTCCCCCTGCGGGATAAAGATGACACGCGTGACGCTGAACACCAGCACGGTGGCCAGGCCCAGCAGCGCGTAAACGGCAGCGTTGGTGATGCCGTCCAGCATCAGGATGCTGACGATGGAGAAGTCCATGGATAAGCCTTAAAAGTTACTCTACTTTCCAGTCGCCATTGACCACCTTCAGCATCACACCGGTCTCCAGCGTGAAGCCCCAGTGGTCATCCTTGGTCCAGTTCAGCACCCCGTGAGACACCACGGTGCGGCCCATGGTCTCCAGGGCCGTGCGCAATCCGGCACGGAACTCCTTGGTGCCAGGCTTGCCCGCCTTCAATGCCAGGGGCACGGCCTTTTCCAGCACCAGCAACGCGTCAAATCCGTGCGCTGCAAACTGGTTGCGCGAGCCGACACCGTAGGCCTTTTCATACTGCTGCACATACTGGATCGCCAGGGTCTTGGACGGGTGGCTGTCGGGCAGTTGCTCGGCAATCACCGCCGGGCCGGACACCACAAACGCACCCTCCACATCTTTACCGCCCACCCGCATCAGGTCCCGCGAGGCGGCAGCGTGGGTCTGGTAAATCTTGCCTTTGAAGCCGCGCTCGACCACCGCCATGTGGGGCATGGCGGCACCACTGCCCGACGCCACCACCAGCATGGCATCGGGGTTGGCGGCGACCAGTTTCAAGGCCTGCGCGGTGACACTGGTATCCGACCGGGCGAAACGCTCGGTGGCGATCACCTTGATGCCGTTCTTGTCCGCCTCGGTCGTGAAGTCTTTCAGCCAGCTCTCACCATAGGCATCGGTGTAGCCCAGAAATCCCACTGTCTTGATGCCCTGCTTTTTCATCAGGCCAACAATGGCATGCGCCATGACGGGAGTGGACTGTGGCATACGGAAGGTCCAGCCGTCTTTACCCGGTGGCAACTGCATGGGCGAAAACGCCAGTTGCACGGTTTCGGCCTCGGCGGCGACTGCGGCCATAGGAATGGCAACCGGCGTTGCAACCGATCCGAGCATGACATCCACCTTGTCATCGGTCACAAACCGCTTGGCGTTTTTGACACCGTTGGTGGGGTCGGTGGCATCGTCCAGCACAATGATCTTGACTTTTTCACCCGCTATGGAAGTGGGCCAGAGCTTGATCTGGTTGCCCACCGGAATGCCCAGGCCCGAGGCTGGGCCTGTCAGTGGCAGACTGACTCCAATGGTGATGTCGGCCAGCGCCGCGCCGGTTATGACCAGCGTGGCGGCTGCAGCGATCAGGGATTTCTTGGGGCTCATACGATGTCTCCTTTTGGTTTGGTTAGCGCGGTACAGGAATCAGATGTTGGATCAACGGGGCGCCATGCGCAAGGCGCCATCCAGGCGAATCACTTCGCCGTTCAAGTGGCCATTGCTGACGATGTGTGCGGCCAATTCGGCAAACTCTTGCGGCTTGCCCAAGCGTTGTGGGAACGGAATACTCGCCGCCAAAGAGGCTTGCACGGCCTCGGGCAACTGCTGCATCAGCGGTGTGGCAAAGAGGCCCGGTGCCACGGTGCAGACGCGGATACCATGTTGTGCCAAGTCGCGCGCCATGGGCAGCGTCATGCCGACCAACCACCCTTTGGAAGCGCTATAGGCCTGCTGGCCGACCTGGCCATCAAAGGCAGCCACCGACGCGGTGAACATCAACACGCCGCGTTCGCCATCTTCCAGGCGGTCCAAGTGCGCGCAGGCGGCGGCAAACAGGCGGCTGACGTTGTAGGCGCCAATCAGGTTCACATTGACCACGCGTACAAAATCTTCCAGCGGCGCGGCCGAGCCGTCTTTTTGCACGATGCGTTTGGCGCTGCCGATACCGGCCACATTCATCAGCACACGCGCCGTGCCATGGGCCGCCGTGGCCTTGGCAATTGCCGCGCTCACACTCTCGGTATTGGTGATGTCGCATTGGCAAGCCACGGCGCAGCCGTTTCCAAATTGCGCGCCAATATCAGCGGCGACCTTTTCCGCCAGCGCCATGTTGACGTCCAGCACCGCAACCTTGGCGCCCAGGCGGGCCAACTCACGTGCGGTGGCTTCGCCCAGGCCCGACGCGGCGCCGGTGACCAATGCGGCATGTCCTTGGATGTTCATTGTGCTTTCTCCGGTTTGATGATGTGGGCTGCACTGCCGTCATGCAGCGTATTGACCAAGGCTTCGCGGTGCTGGAGCACAGCCCGTTGGTTGATGGAACCCTTGTCGGTGATTTCGCCGCGGTCACTCGACGGCGGCTCGGCCAGCAGGATCAGGCGCGCAATGCGGCTGGCGCTGCCGGTTGCGGTTTTGGCCAGGTCATTCACCACACGCTGAAAATGTGCCTGCACCGGCGCGCTGGCCACCACAGCCTCCATAGTCGCCGCTGCGCCCAGCCCCGAGAGTTTGCGCACCTCGTTGCTTGGGAACACCATGGCCCCCACTTCCTTGCAGTTCAGGCCGGTGATCACCACGTCTTGCACATAGGGCGCAGCAGCGGCAATGATCTTGCTGCGCATCGGCCCCACGCTGACAAAGGTGCCGGTGCTGAGCTTGAAGTCTTCGGCAATACGCCCGTCAAACCGCAGGCCTTGGTGCACATCGTCGGCATCTATCCAGGTGACGGCATCGCCGCTGCAAAAGTAGCCCTCGTCGTCAAAGGCTTGTTGGGTGGCCTCGGGGCTGCGCCAGTAGCCGGGCGTGACGTTGGGACCTTTGTAACGCACCTCGGTCTTGCCATCCACATCTACCAGCTTGACCTCCAGCCCCGGTGTGGGCACACCCAGGTCGCCGGCCTTGACCTTGGCACGGTTGACCGACAAAGCAAAGGGGCCGGACTCGGTCATGCCCAAACCCGTACACATGGTGATGCGTTCGCCGATTTCGCGCTCCTGGGCCTCATGCAGCGCATCCCAGATGGGTTGCGACAAGGCCGCGGCGGCATAAAAGAACATGCGGACCCGGCTCAACAGGTTCTTGCGCAAGACGTCGTCGGTTTTCATCGCATCGGCGATGGCTTCAAAACCCGTGGGTACATTGAAGTAGACCGTGGGTGCAACCTCGCGCAGGTTGCGCAGCGTCTCGGCCATCAGCGCCGGGGTGGGCTTGCCATCGTCGATGTACAGCGTGCCGCCGTTATAGAGCACCATGCCAAAGTTGTGGTTGCCGCCAAAGGTGTGGTTCCACGGCAGCCAGTCCACCAGCACCAGCGGGTCTTCCACCAGCGGCGTCAGGGACTGGCGCATCTGTTGCTGGTTGGCGCACCACATGCGGTGGGTATTGACGACGGCCTTAGGTAGCTTGGTGGAGCCCGAGGTAAACAAAAACTTGGCAATACTGTCCGGCCCCGTGCGGCCAAAGGCCTGGTCCACCGCAGGGGTGGCCTGGGTGGCAAGTAATTGGTCAAATGTGCTTGTTGCCCCCGTAGTATGGACATAACCCGCTATTGAATTGAGAGTAACCTCGCAATCAGCGGGAACGGCAGCTGCGATGGCCGGACCAAAACGCTGGCCGTCGCTGGCAAACACCAGGCCCGGCGTCAATGTGGCCATCACGTGTTTGAGCTTGCCGTGGTCGGTGCTGACCGTGGAATACGCCGGGGACGTGGAGCAATAGGGTATGCCTACGTAGATACACGCCAGGGCCAGCAGCGCGTGTTGCAAGTCGTTGTCGCTCAAGATGACCACCGGGCGGTCCACGCTGAGCTTGCGGTCCAGCAAAGCCTGGCCGATGCGGCGTGCGCCATCCAATGCCTGGGCAAAACTCAGGTGCTGCCAGTCCCCCGTGCTGCCGTCGGCATTGCGCGTGCGGTGGGCGAACAGGGTGCGGTCTGGCGTGGCCTGGGCCCAGTGCACCAGGCGTTCACCCATGGTGTGTGCATACGCCAGCAACGGTGCTTCGGCGCGCAGGTAACGTACGCCCGGTTGACTGCCTTCGCGCAACACCACGCGGGTCACGCCAAAACGCATGGGGCGGTATCTGGGTTCTGTGTTTGTGATGGTGGTCATGCGGTTCTCCTCGTGCGCGTGCCGTCCCCGCTCAGTCTTTTTGCACCTTGGCCGCGCGGCCTTCCAGAAAGGCCCGCACGCGTTCCTTGGCCTCGGGCGCCGATTGCGCAATGGCAGCCATTAGCGATTCGGTCATCAGGCCATGGTCGGCTGTTTGGTCGGCGATGCGGGGCAACACATGGGTCAGCGCGTAGTTGGTGGCCGGTGCGTTTTGCGCCACCTTTTCAGCAAGCTCCATAGCTTTGGCAAATGCCTGGCCTTTGGCCACCAGGTACTGCGCAAAACCGGCACGCTCGCCGTCTTCGGCGTTGTAGACGCGGCCGGTCAGCATCATGTCGGTCATGCGGGCCACACCAATCAGACGCGGCACCCGCACCGAACCACCGCCGCCGACAAAAATGCCACGCGAGCCTTCGGGCAAGGCATAAAAGGCGGTGGTATCGGCCACACGGATGTGGCAGGCGCTGGCCAACTCCAGGCCACCACCTACCACTGCCCCATGCAGCGCGGCGATGACCGGCACCGGGCCGAACTGCACCGCGTCCAATGCCTTGTGCCACATGCGCGAGTGGTGCAGGCCTTGCAGTGCGTCGCGCTCGCTCAACTCACTCAGGTCCAGCCCGGCGCAAAAGTGGTCACCATCGCCATCCACCACGGCCGCTTTGACCTCGGGACCAAGGCTCTCAAACACCCGGCGCAGGTCCAGCACCAACGCGTCGTTGACAGCGTTGCGCTTGGCCGTGCGGGTGAGCCGCACCACGGCGACGGCACCAACAATCTCGACGGACAGATCGGCGGAAACGGGGGTTGCAGACATTCGGATTTCCTTGCTTCGGTACATTAATTTAGTTATAGTCTATAACCAAGTTGCAGCATTGACAACCTGAAATGCAAGCAACTAGGGTTTGTACTAGGGCACACCCGCCGCCCTGCAAACCGGCACCCGAATGTGAAGACTTTCATGAGAGGAGACAAGGCAATGCAAGCGTTTATTCCCTACGGCATGTACTGGTCCACACCCTTCGCCAAGTGGCAGGGTTCACTGGCCAATCTGAACGCGTTGCCGCTGGCGGCGCAGGTGGGCAAACAGGCCCTGGCCGCGCGTGGTTTTGATCTGGACCAGGTGGACCTGGCCATCCTGGGGCTGACCAATCCGCAGAAGGGCAGCTTCTATGGCCTGCCCTATGTGACCGGCATGATGGGCATAGACCGCGTGACCGGCCCCACCATCCAGCAGGCCTGCGCCACCAGCGTGCGCGCCTTGCAGATGGCTGCGCAAGAGGTGGTGTGTGGCACGGCCCGCTGCGCCCTGCTGGTGATGGCCGACCGCCAGTCCAACGGACCTGTTGTGTACTACCCCGATGCCACCGGCACCGGCGGTTACGGCATCACCGAACACTGGGTACCCGACAACATGGGGCACGACCCCTATGCCAAGAACCCCATGCTGGACACCGGCGAAAACGTGGCACGCCGCTACGGCATCAGCACTGCCGAGCAGCACGAGCTCAAGCTCAGGCGTTACCAGCAATACCAACAGGCCCTGGAAAACGACCGCGCGTTCCAGAAGCGTTATATGGTGGATGCGCCGCTGTCAGATTCCAAATTCCGCAAACAAACCGGGCTGCTGAGCGCCGACGAAGGCATCTTCCCCACCACCGCCGAGGGCCTGGCCAAACTCAAGCCGGTCAAGCCAGACGGCACCGTGACCTTTGGCGGGCAAACCCATCCGGCCGACGGCAATGCCGGCGCCATTGTGACCACGCGTGAACTGGCACGTGCGGTATCGAAGAACCAGGGCATTGAGATTGAAATCCTGAGCTTTGGCATGGCCCGTGTGGAACCCGGATATATGCCGATGGCACCCGCCCCCGCCGCGCTGCGCGCACTCGACCGAGCCGGGCTGACCATTGCCCAGGTGGATGCCATCAAGACCCACAACCCCTTTGCCGTGAACGACATCGCTCTGGCGCGCGACACCGGTTTTGCATGGGAGCGCATGAACAACTACGGCAGCTCCATCATCTGGGGCCACCCCCAAGCGCCCACCGGCATGCGCGCCATCATTGAGCTGATCGAAGAGCTGGTGTTGCGCGGCGGCGGGGTCGGCCTGTTCACCGGCTGCGCGGCCGGTGACAGCGGGTATGCCACGGTGCTGCGCGTATCGGACGCCTTGCGCGCCTAAACCTGGTTTGATCCATGACACAACACTTCTCTGCACGTTTTCAGAATACCTGGCTGGTCGATGGTGTTCGCACCCCCATGGTGGACTACTGCGGCGCCCTGGGCGCGGTGTCGCCCACCGATATGGGCATCAAAGTGGCGCGCGCCGTCATTGAACGCAGTGGCCTGCCGGCCACCGATGTGGACTCGGTCATCACCGGCTCCATGGCGCAGGCCGACTTTGACGCCTTTGTGCTGCCGCGCCATATTGGCCTGTACGCCGCTGTGCCGGTGGCGGTGCCGGCCATTCTGGTGCAGCGCATTTGCGGCACCGGTTTTGAGCTGTTCCGCCAGGCGGCCGACCAGATTGCGCTGGGTTATGCCGAGCTGGCGCTGGTGGTGGGCACCGAGTCCATGACGCGCAACCCGATTGCGGCCTACACCCACCGCAGCGGCTTCAAGCTGGGCGCGCCGGTGGAGTTCAAGGACTTTCTGATCGAGGCCTTGAACGACCCAGCCGGTCCGGTCACGATGATCCAGACTGCCGAGAACCTGGCCCGCCAATACGGTATCAGCCGCAACGATGTGGACACGTATGCGGCCCAATCGTTTGAGCGTGCGCTGAAGGCCCAGGCCGAAGGCTTCCACGCAGGCGAGATCGTGCCGGTGACCAACGAGAGTTTTGCGTTGGAAGGCTACGCCACACGCGGTATCGCACTGCCGCGCAAGGTGGAGCAGTTGGACCATGACACGCACCCCCGGCCATCACCTATAGAAGCGCTGGCCAAGCTGCGCCCTGTGTATGCGGGCGGTGTGCAGACAGCCGGCAATAGCTCGGCCCTGGTCGATGGCGCCGTGGGCGCGCTGGTGGCCAGTGACGCGTACGTGCAACGCCACCAGCTTACCCCGCTGGCCCGCCTGGTCGGTGCCGCAGCGGTGGGTGTGCCACCCGAGACCATGGGCATAGGCCCGGCCCCCGCCATCCGCGCATTGCTGGAGCGCTGCGGGCTCGCGCTGTCAGACATCGACCTGTTTGAAATCAACGAAGCGCAGGGCGCGCAAACCATCGCGGTGGAACGTGAACTGGGTCTGGACCGCGACAAGCTGAATGTGAATGGCGGCGCCATCGCGCTAGGCCATCCGCTGGCCGCCACCGGCGTGCGCCTGACCGTGACGCTGGCGCGTGAACTGCGGCGCCGTGGTCTGCGCTACGGCATTGCATCGGCCTGTGTGGGCGGTGGCCAGGGCATGGCGCTGCTCATCGAAAACCCAAACACTTAACGGAGACACCCCATGAAAGTTATTACAGCAGACCAAGCCGGCGCGTTGATCCCCGACGACGCCACCATCTTCCTGGGCGGCCTGGCCGTGACCAGCCTGCCCGAAGAAATTTTGCAAGGTGTGGAGCGGCAATTCCTGGCCGCCGGCCACCCGCGCAATGTCACCACCTGGGCCTGCGGCGCGGTCGGCAATTCCGGCGAGGCGGGCATGAAACACTTTGCGCACAAAGGAATGATCAAGCGTGTGGTAGCCGGCCACTTTGGCCAGACCGGCAAGGAGATGATGAAGATGGTGTTCGACGGCGAAGTCGAGGCCTATAACTTTCCGCAAGGCAGCCTGTCACACCTGACACGCCAGATCGCCAACCGCTCCCCCGGCCTGCTGACCAAGGTCGGCCTGGGTACCTTTGTCGACCCGCGCCTGGAGGGCGGCAAGATGAACAGCCGCTCGACCGAAGACCTGGTGGAGCTGGTCGAGTTCAGGGGTGAGGAATGGTTGTTCTTCCCGCCACCCAAGATTGACGTAGCCATCATCCGCGGCACACTGGCCGACGAGAAAGGCAATATCACGCTGGACAAGGAAGGTGTGCTGCTGGAGCAGTTGTCCATCGCGCAGGCGGCCAAGCGCTGGGGCGGCATCGTCATCTGCCAGGTGGAACGCATCGTGAAAGCCGGCACCTTGCACCCCAAGGCGGTCAAGGTGCCGGGCCTGCTGATCGACTATGTGGTGGTGGCCAAACCCGAGAACCACATGCAAACCATTGCCACCCAGTTCAACCCCGCGTTATGCGGTGATATCAAGGTGCCGACGGGCAGCCTGGCGCCCATGCCGCTGGATGAACGCAAGGTGATTGCGCGCCGCGCGGCGATGGAGGTCACGCCCGGCGCGATCACCAACCTCGGCATCGGCATCCCGGCCGGCATCCCGTCGGTGGCGGCCGAAGAGGGTGTGTCTGATCTTCTGAGCCTGTCGATCGAGAGCGGCGTCAGCGGCGGCATTCCGGCGCAATTGGGCGACTTTGGCCTGGCCTACAACGCCGAGTCCATCATCGAGCAAAGTGCGCAGTTTGATTTTTACGACGGCGGCGGGTTAGACGCCAGCTTTCTGGGCCTGGCGCAGACCGACAGCCAGGGCAACGTTAACGTCAGCAAGTTCAACGGGCGGCCCGTGGGTTGCGGCGGTTTTATCAACATCACCCGCTCAACCAAGAAGCTGGTGTTCTGCGGCGCCTTTACCGCCGGCGGGCTCGATGTGGAAGTGGCCGACGGCAAGCTGCGCATCTTGACCGAAGGCAAGTCACGCAAGTTCATCGACCAGGTGGAGCAAATCACCTTCAACGGCCATGACGCCGCGCTGCGCCAGCAAGAGGTGGTGTTTGTCACCGAACGCGCCGTGTTCAAACTGACCGCCGACGGCCTGGAGCTGACCGAGATCGCCCCCGGTGTGGACCTGGAGCGCGATGTGCTGGCACACATGAGCTTCAAGCCCATCATCACGAATGTGAAGCCCATGGACCCCGGTATCTTCCGCGCGCACTGGGGTGGGTTGGCGGCGGCTTTGGGTCCAACCGCGCCGGCCGACAAAAAATAATTTCCTCCGATGGTTTTAATTTTTGTTATGTGAAATTTTTGCCCAAAAAAGTGCGGCCGGGTCAGACGGCTGAAAGCACAATCACACACGATAGCAAGACTGCATAACAATTTTTGGAGACAAGTGATGACTACCCAAACCCCCACCATCATCTACACCCTGACCGACGAGGCTCCGCGCCTGGCCACGGCGTCCTTCCTGCCCATCGTGCGCACCTTTGCCGCACCGGCAGGCATCAACGTTACGGAGGCCGACATCTCGGTGGCGGCGCGTGTACTGGGTGAGTTCCCCGAAAGCCTGACCGAAGCCCAACGCCAGCCCAACACCCTGGCCGAGCTGGGCAAGAAGACACTGCAGGCGGATGCCAACATCATCAAGCTGCCCAACATCAGCGCGTCTGTGGGTCAGTTGCAGGCCTGTATCAAGGAACTGCAGTCCAAGGGTTACGCCATACCCGACTACCCTGAAGCCCCGCAGACCGAAGAAGAAAAATCCATCCGCGCCCGTTACGCCCGCTGCATAGGCTCGGCCGTGAACCCCGTGCTGCGCGAAGGCAACTCGGACCGCCGTGCGCCCAAGGCTGTGAAGGAATACGCCCGCAAGAACCCACACAGCATGGCCGAGTGGAGCCAGGCGTCGCGCTCACACGTGTCGCACATGCATGCTGGCGACTTCTACCACGGCGAAAAGTCCATGACGCTGGACCGCGCCCGTGACGTCAAGATGGAGCTGATCACCAAGAGCGGCCAGACCATCGTCTTGAAGCCCAAGGTGTCGCTGCTGGACCGCGAAGTCATCGACAGCATGTTCATGAGCAAGAAAGCCCTGCTGGAGTTTTACGAGAAAGAAATCGAAGACGCACGCAAGACCGGCGTGATGTTCTCGTTGCACGTCAAGGCCACCATGATGAAGGTGTCCCACCCCATCGTGTTTGGCCACTGCGTGCGTATCTTCTACAAGGACGCGTTTGAAAAACACGGCGCCCTGTTCAAGGAACTGGGTGTCAACGTCAACAACGGCATGGCCGACCTGTACACCAAGATCGCCACTCTGCCGCAAAGCAAGCAGGACGAGATCAAGCGCGACCTGCACGCCTGCCACGAGAACCGCCCCGAGCTGGCCATGGTGGACTCGGCCAAGGGCATCACCAACTTCCACTCGCCCAACGACATCATCGTCGACGCATCCATGCCGGCCATGATCCGCAACGGCGGCAAGATGTGGGACGCCAACGGCCGCCTGAAGGACGTGAAGGCCGTGATGCCCGAGTCGACCTTTGCCCGCATCTACCAGGAGATGATCAACTTCTGCAAATGGCATGGCAACTTCGACCCCAAGACCATGGGCACCGTGCCCAATGTGGGTTTGATGGCCCAGCAGGCCGAAGAATACGGTTCACACGACAAAACCTTTGAAATCTCGGAAGACGGCGTGGCCAACATCACCGACCTGGCCACCGGCGAAGTGCTGCTGAGCCAGAACGTGGAGCAGGGCGACATCTGGCGCATGTGCCAGGTCAAGGACGCCGCCATCCGCGACTGGGTCAAGCTGGCCGTCAACCGCGCACGCAACTCCGGCATGCCGGTGGTGTTCTGGCTAGACGCCTACCGCCCACACGAGGCGCAGCTGATCACCAAGGTCAAGATGTACCTGCACGAGCACAACACCACCGGCCTGGACATCCAGATCATGAGCCAGGTGCGCGCCATGCGTTACACGCTGGAGCGCGTGATCCGCGGTGAAGACACCATCAGCGCCACCGGCAACATCCTGCGCGACTACCTGACCGATTTGTTCCCCATCATGGAACTGGGCACCAGCGCCAAGATGTTGTCCATCGTGCCCTTGATGGCCGGTGGTGGCATGTACGAAACCGGTGCCGGCGGTTCGGCCCCCAAACACGTGCAACAACTGGTGGAAGAAAACCACCTGCGCTGGGATTCGCTGGGCGAGTTTTTGGCACTGGCCGTGTCGCTGGAAGACCTGGGCCTGAAAACCGGCAATGCCAAGGCCAAGGTACTGGCCAAGACGCTGGACGCGGCCACCGGCAAGCTGCTGGACAACAACAAGAACCCCTCGCCCAAGACCGGCCAGCTGGACAACCGTGGCAGCCAGTTCTACCTGGCCCTGTACTGGGCGCAGGAACTGGCCGCGCAGACCGACGATGCAACACTGGCCGCGCAGTTTGCGCCACTGGCCCAACAACTGGCAGACAACGAACAAGCCATCGTGGCCGAGCTGGCAGCCGTGCAGGGCAAGCCTGCCGACATTGGTGGTTATTACCTGCCCGACGTGGCCAAGCTGGACGCCATCATGCGCCCCAGCACGACGCTGAACCAGGTGTTGGCGTCGGTCAAGGCTTAATCGCCCCTTTGATCAGCCCTCGTGGAATACTGCTATTTGCTACTATTTAGATAGCTATATCGCTATATTTCACGGGGGCTATAGCCTCAAAAGGCGGCGGATTCAAGTACAAAGCGCAACGGAATGCAGTGTAAGAGGTCTGACGGGTAGGTTGTAGAAGACCTCATGCGGTGTGCGATAGCCCAGGCACTTACGAGGCCGATGATTGAGTAAGTACACAGCTTCATCGACCTGAGCCTGTGTCACCTTGAGCAAACTGCACCCCTTTGGAAAGAACTGTCGCAGCAGCCCGTTGGTGTTCTCATTGAGCCCACGCTGCCATGAGCAGTAGGGCTTGGCAAAGTACACCTTCGCCCTCAAACAACTTGCAATGAATTCGTGCTCAGCGAACTCCTTGCCGTTGTCAAAGGTCAGTGTCTTGCAGGCATGTCTGTGGGGGCGCAGCAAATCGACAATGGCCTGCGTCACCCCGCACTGTGCTTGGAGCGTAGTGGATGCGCCAAGGTATAGCGGGACTTGCGTTCCACCAGTGTCACCAACACGCCTTTGCGCCCCCCGCCGATCACCGTATCGCCCTCCCAGTCGCCTATGCGCTTCTTGCTATCCACCACTGCGGGCGATGTTCAATTCCGACCCGGTTCTTGAGTACCCCACGGCGCTCTCGACCACTGGCATAGCGCTTTCTACGAAGTTTTTGACAGCGCAAGTACCCGACTAAATCACCGCCCTGGGCTTTGTTGGCATAGGCGTATTGGTAGATGGCTTCGGTGCTAATCGACAAACGATCCTCTAAAGCCAGGCGGTCACTGACTTGCTGGGGAGACAAGCTCAGGCGCAGATACAACTCCACGAGTTGCCACTGCTCTGGATCGAACTGGCGGGCATTGCGACGCTGTGTCTGTCTCTGAGTCGCTTTGTCTTGGGCCAGTGCAGGTTGGTAGCCCCGGGCACTGGCATTGCGCCTGAGCTCGCGGCTGATCGTCGAGCTGCTACGTCCAAGCTCTGCTGCAATTTGCGACAGATGAATGCCTTGGCGCGTGAGGTTGTGAATTTGGTATCGTTCTTCTTGGGTCAAGTGTGTATAGGTCATGGTGCAACGTTTGGGACTGGCCGGTCACAAAAGTGCATCCTATTCACTCTTGGCCTAACCCGTTTCTAAAACGTTGCACTTCGTACTTGAATCCGCCGGCTTTAAACGCTTTGGCGCAGCCACTGCGCCAGATCCGTCATCACCGTCAACCCAACCGGCGACACCGCCGTGAAGTGGATACAGGCGTGGATGGCGCTGGGGTAGTGTTGGTGGGCCACCGCCACACCGGCGTTGGCGATGCGTTGGGCCAACACATGGCCCTCATCACGCAGCGGGTCGTGGCCCATGGTGGCGACCCAGGTGGCGGGCAAGGTCTCAAAGCGGCCAGATTTCAGCAGCGCATAGTCCGGGTGCTGGAGCACCTCGGTCTGTCCGCCGAGGTAGCTGCCCATGAACCATTGCATAACGCCCATGGTCAGGAATTTCCCTTCGTTCTCCGGGTACGACGCGCTGGGTTCATCGGGGTGTTGCGCCACCGGGTAGATCATTCCCAGCGCCCGCACGTTGGCGGCCTGCACGCGCCGCGCAGCCACCAGGGCCAGTTGCGCGCCCGCGCTATCGCCCACCACGGCGATGCGGTTGGCATCACCACCCAGGCTTGTTGCATGGGCCAGCACCCAGCGCAGCGCCGCTTCGGCGTCGTCCGTTGCGGCGGGGAATGGATGTTCGGGCGCCAGGCGGTAGTCCACCGCCACCACCAGCATGCCGGTGTGGTGGCACAGGGTGCGGCAGACCTTGTCGTGTGTTTCCAGGTCACCAATCACAAAACCGCCCCCGTGCAGGAACAGCAGCACGGGTAGTGGCGTGTTTGCACCATTCGTTAGCGGCGTGTAGATACGCAAGGGCAGCGCCCCCGCAGGCCCTGGGCAGGTGGTGTCTTCCACGGTGCCAACAGCGGGGGCCGGGAGCCCCAAGTTGTTGGCCATGTCACGGTAGATTTGCCGTGCTATGGGCGGCGGCAGGGACTCGATGGGCGGGTTGCCCATGGCCGCAGCCTGGGCCAGGAATCCGGCCAAGGCGGGGTCGATATCGGCAACTTCCAGCATGGGTTTGATGGCAGCATTCATGGGGTGTTCTCCGGGTGGTGGTTGGGGTTGTGGAAGAAAAATGGGGTTGTTCAGGTTCAGCGCAACGTGCGTCCGTCGCGTGCGCGCATGCCGATCTCCACGTAATCCGAGCCGTGGTGGCGGTCGCGCCCAAACACCAGGCGAAAGCCGCCCAGGTCTAACGCGCCCAGACTCTCCAACGCCTCGTTTAAGCGTTGGCCGTCGGCGCGCGGCCCGGCGCGCCGCAGCGCCTCGGTGCACACGCGCAGGTTGATGTAGGCCTCCAGGCCTTCAAAGGTCACCGCCTCGGGGCCAATAAAAGCATCGGCATCGCGCTGCAAGGCGCGCACCAGGGCCAGGCGGGTCACGTCCAGCGGTGGCACCACGCTGGTGTAACCAATCACCCGGTCGCGGAACAGGCGTGTCAACTGCGTCAACCCGGCCGACGACAGGGTTGCAATCGTCAACGGAACACCGGCCCGTGCGGCGGGTGGCAAGCGGTCCAGCGCATCCAGCGCCGCATACCCCAGGCTGATGACCAGCGCCTGCGGGGCGGACTGGGCCGATGCCTGCAACGCCACCGCCAGCGACTGGCCTCGCAGGTCGGTCGTGGTGCGGGTGACCTGCTGGCCCGCGCGTTGCAGCGCGGCCACCAGCGCGTCGGTGCGCGCGGGTTCGGAGTCGTCGCTGAGCACCGCCACCTTGTGGATGCCGATGGACAACAACTGGCGCACCAGGGCGTCGGCCTCCCGCGTGTCGTCCGGCCGGGTGCTGAAGACATGCTGTACGTCAACCCCACGCAGTTGCAACGCACCCGACATTGGCCCCACCAAGGGCACACGCAGCTCCCGCGTGGCCTGGGCCGCCTCCTGGCAGGCGCGTTCACCCAGGCAGTTAGCGATCAGCACCGCACCGTGCTGGCGCACCAGGGTGCGCAGGTTGGTGGCCAGGCGCTGGGGGTCGCCCCCGTCGTCCAGCGTCACCAGCTCCAGCGGTCGCCCCGAAATACCGCCGGATGTATTGACCCGCTCCACCTGCGCCTTGGCACCAGCCAACACGCGGTTGGCCACCGGAAAGCCCGCTCCGGTAAGGGGCAGAGATTGGCCAATCACCACTGCCTCAGGTGCCGCCAGCGCCGGGGTACAGGTGCTCCACAACACCAGGCTAGCAACAACGCTCAACGTGCGACGGACCAGCATGTGCAACACCACTTATGCCAGCACGGTGGCGGCGGTGGCGGGTGCCGACCGCACCGCTGGCACCGCAACGGGCCGCAACAAAAAGTGCGCTAGCGCTGGCATCAACACCAGTGCACCCACCATGTTCCAGACGAACATAAATGCCAGCAAGATACCCATATCGGCCTGGAACTTGATAGGCGAAAAAGCCCAGGTGGCAACGGCCAGCGCCAGCGTGATGCCAGTGAGCATGACCACACGCCCGGTGAACTCCAGCGCATGCAGATATGCAGCCGACAAACTGTCGCCAGCGCGCAGCCGCGCCAGCATCACCGACAACACATACAGCGCGTAGTCCACACCAATACCGACACCCAGCGCAATCACCGGCAGGGTTGCAACTTTGACACCCATGCCCAGCCCCACCATCAGGGCCTCACACAAGATGGAGGTCAGCACCAGCGGCAACACCGCACACACCACAGCACGCCAGGAGCGGAAGGTGATCCAGCACAGCAGCAGCACCGCGCCATAGACCCACAACAGCATCTCGTGCATGGCCTTCTGCACGACGATATTGGTGGCGGCGTCAATGCCGGACGAACCAGCGGCCAGCATAAAGCGCACATCGCCTGCGGGTTGTGCCGCAATGAAGTGCTCCACCTCATCCACGACACGTGTCAGCGTTTCGGCCTTGTGGTCCTTTAGGTAGACATATAACGACAGGAAGGAGCAGGCCTGGTTGAACAGTTCGCGCGGCGCGCGGGTCTGCACACCGCCCAGCGCGCTGGCGTTGGGGAACAGCTCGAACCACTTCAGGTTGCCCTCGTTGTAGCCCACCATGGCCAGCTTGGACAGTTGGGCCATGGAGTTGGTGGATTCCACACCGGGCAACTGCTCCAGTTGCCAGGCCAGTTGGTCCACCCGGGCCAGCGTGTCGTACTGGGTGCACTGGTCCTCGGGCGTGGAGACCATCACCGTCAGGATGTCACTGCTGGCGGCGTAGTGCTGGGCCAGGTAGGCGTTGTCGCGGTTGTAACGCGAGTCGGCCCGCAGCTCGGGCGCTCCGGGATCCAGGTCGCCAATCTTCAGGTGCAGGCTGACCGCGTAGCCGCCACCGGCCAGCAGCAGGCAAACCACAATGGTGGTCAAGGCCGGGCCGCGCTGGGTGAACAGATCGAGCAACGCCCACAAGCGGTTGCGGCGCGGTGCATGTTGGTCAATGGCGGGGCCGTCGTACGCCGTGGCGCCGTCGCGGCCATCCGCCGCTTCCAGTTGCAAGCTACGCCGCGCACCGCGCGCGCTCACACCCACGTATGACAACAGAATGGGCAGCAACACCAGGTTGGTAAAGATCAACACGGCGACACCAATACTGGCAATCACCGCCAGGTCCTGGATCACCTGAATCTGGATGATGGCCAGCACCGCAAAACCCACCGCGTCACACAGCAGCGCGGTGGCACCGGCCACAATCAGGCGGCGAAAGGTGTAGCGAGCCGCAACCACCTTGTGGGTGCCACGGCCAATGTCCTGCATGATGCCGTTCATCTTCTGCGCGCCATGGCTCATGCCGATGGCAAAGACCAGAAAGGGCACCAACACCGAATACGGGTCCAGCTCATAGTGCAGCAGCGCCAGCAGGCCAAACTGCCACACCACCGCCACCAACGAACACGCCACCACCAGCGCTGTGCTGCGCCCGCAGCGGGTGTAGCCATAGAGCACGGCGGCGCAGATCAGCAGCGCCAGACCGAAGAACAGCAAGACCTGTTGCAGGCCCGCGATCAAATCGCCCAGCACCTTGGCGAAGCCGATGACGTGGATGCGAAGCGAGTCGTTCTCAAACTTGCTGCGCAACACTTCAATCTTGCGCGACAGGTCGCCATAGTCCAGCGCCTCACCCGTCTTGGGGTTCTTGTCCAGCAGCGGCACAAAAATGATGCTGGACTTGAAGTCACCGGCCACCAGTTGCCCGATCTCGCCCGAGCGCTCCACATTCGCACGCACCTCGGCCAGCGCGGCGGGTGAGCCGTCATAACTGTCTCCCATCACGGTGTTGCCGTCCAGCCCTTCCTCGGTCACCGCTACCCAGCGTGTGTTGCTGGTCCACAGCGACTTCATGAAGGGACGGTCCACGCCAGGCAACAAAAAGATTTCGTCGCTGAGCTTTTGCAAGGTGTCCAGGTAGTCCTTGTCGAAGATGGAAGCACCCGTCGTCTCCACCACGATGCGCATCGCATTGCCCTGCCCCGCCAGATTGCTTTTATTGGCCAGGTAGTTGGCGATATAGGGGTGTGTGGTGGGAATGGTTTTTTCGAAACTGGCGTTCAGACGCAGGCTCAAGGCCTGCCAGCCCAACAGCAGCGTGATCAGCAGGCAAATTCCCATGACCCAGGGGCGGTGGTTGAAGAATGCACGCTCCAAGGCCGTGCCGGAGTGGGTGTCAAAGTCTTGGAGTCGGGCGACGACCGGTTGGGCGTCCAGGGAGGTATCGGCGTGCATGGTGTCGTGGTGGTCGTGAAATGGCGTTGAATGCGTGGGGACGGTCGGTGGTCAGGGTGCTTTTTGGCGACGCAGGCCGCGCAGGCTGGCCAGCACCAGTTGGCCGTCGGCCGCAGCGGCGCCAGAGGCTGGCAGTGGTCCACCGGGCGGTGCAATCTTGCTGACGCTGCGCCCGTCATCGCGGCTCAGCAACAGGTCGCCGGTCTGGCTCAGCAGTGCCAGTGCGCCGCCGTCCAGCTCCACCGCCGCGCTGATGGACACCGGCACGCCCGTCTGCACGGCGTCCCAGTGCGCGCCCTGGTCGGCGGAACGCAGTGCGTTGCCCCGCAGCCCGTAGGCGAGCAAGGTGCCCGAGCGGGCCGCCAGCAGGCCAAAGAAACTGCCCTTGTAGGGTGAAGTCAACGCAGTAAACGTGGCACCCGCGTCGGCAGACTTCAGCAGCAGGCCTTGTTCGCCTGCAACAAACACATTGCTGCCCACATACCGCACGCCATACAGATGCAAACTTTTGGCATTGGGCAACCGGTCCAGGGCGGGTGTCCAGGTCTTGCCACCGTCAACCGTGGCAAAGGCCAGGTTGTAGGCGCCGACCGCCAAGCCGTTTTGTGTATCACTGAAGTCGACATCGAAGAAAGGTTTGTCCGGCCCCTCTTCGGCAAAACGCTGGGCCGCGCGCAGCACGCGTTCATCTGTGCTGGTACGCGCAGCCGTTGCTACGGCCTGGGCCGCCTGCACGCCATCGAGTTGCAGCGCCCAGGTTTGCCCCGCGTCTTCGGTCTTCAAGATCACACCCAGATGGCCCACTGCCCAACCGGTGCGATCATTGACAAAACGCACGGCCGTCAACGTGACCTGCACCGGCACCTGGGCTTGTTGCCAGCTCTGGCCGGCGTTGTCCGACCACAGTACCGTGCCACGTTCGCCCACCGCCACCAGGCGCTGCCCGGCGCGGGTCACGGCCAATGTTGCAGCTTGCAGAGCCTTGGGACTTTGCAGCGCGGCCTGGGTCAACACACGTGGCACCGCCCCAGACCCCACGGGAGTTGGCGATGCCTGGGCCGCTGCCAGGCTGCCCACGGCCCACAGGCACAGCGCCAGCGCCAAGCCCCTTCGTGAGGGCGTTCTGACAGCGACCGCGTACATCAGCGTGTCCCCTCGTTGGCCAGCTCTTCAGGGCTGAAGAAGGACCGTGGAATGGGCGCTACCGGTTTGTACTGCGTCTTCAATTCGTTAGACGCCATGTTCAGGTAGTAGGCGCCGGTTTGCAGGTCGTAACCACCCCACATCATGTTGCCGATGATGGCCGGAATGTCGGGCGCCATCAGCGTCAGCGTGTAGTTGGTGCGCCAGAGGTCACCCTTGGCATCCCAGCCGTCGAACAGCATGATTTGCCAGCTGTCTTCGTCGATGTAGTACTTTCGCTTGGGCACCACATGGCGTTTGCCTGCCGCCAGTGTGGCCTCCACTTCCCACACGCGGTGCAGCTCCCAGCGGACCTGCGCCGGGTTCAACGTGTTGGGTGTCACCAGATCCGCCACCGGGGCCGACGCGGCCTTGTTGTTGTTGTAGGGGATGTAGATCTCCTTCTTGCCCACCAGCTTCAACTCGTGTTTGTCGATGGGGCCGAACAGCATGAAGGCCTCGTCAAACAGACCAATGCCCGAGGTCACCGAATCCGGCGTGTCGTAGGCCACCGAGGGCGCCTTGCGCACACGACGCTGGCCCACCAGGTATTGCCACAGGCCGCGTGGTTGGCTGGCGTTGAGGGCGTCGTGCGCCAGGATGGCCTCGCCCGACTTGGAACCGGGCTCGCTGACCGCGAACTTGCCCAAGCCTGCATAACCGTCAAACTTCTCAATGCTGCCTTCGGGGTCGTAATACTGCTTGCGGAAACTCTGCATGCCGCCGGAGGCCATGGCGCGTTTGCCATCACCCGTCACCACCCACACACGCACCGGTGTTTGCACGTAACTGCCCACCCAAGCCAGGCGGTGGTTCTGGAACACCTCGTACCCGTCCTTGGGTATGGGAAAGGGTGTTCCGCCATAGGCCGCCTCGGTGCCCTGGCCACCATCTACCAGCTTGGCGCGGGTCGCGTTCTTGAAGGTGTTGTCGTACACCCATTGCGGTGCGGCGGCGCTGCGGTGTGTGGGGTACACGTCGATGCGGAAGTCGGGGTACTTCTTCATCAAGGCCTTCACGCCATCCGTGAGCTTGGCGGCGTGCTGGTCCATATTTTTGGCGTTGATGGACAGTAGTGGTTTTTCACCCGGGAACAGGTCGGGGCGGGGGTCGCCACTTTTGTAGCCTGCCGGGGCCTTGGTGATGCCGCCTGTCCAGGCCGGGATGCTGCCATCCGCATTGGCGCCGCGCTCGGCCCCCAGCGGGGTCAGCGTGGTCTTGAGTTTGGCGGCCTCGTCAGCAGAGACGGCGGCCCAGGCGCTGGAGGTGGCCAGCGGTGCGACGAGAAGGCCCGCAACAAGCGTGGCCAAAAGAGTAGGTTTGTGGTGCATGAGAAAACTCCGTTTCAGGAAATGCGGATCAGACGTGCGGATCAATCAGAACGTGCGCGACACGGTGAAGGACAGGTTGGCGCGGTCCTTCAGCGTCTGGCCAAAGGTGAGCTGGCGGGGCGAGCCTGTGCCCGCAACCAGGGTTTCGGTAAAGGTCTTGGCAGGGCCAAAGAAGTCGCTGTAAACCAGGGCCAGGTTCCACACACCCTGGTACTTGCCCTTGATGCCTATGCTGTAGTCGCCTGCGTTAGATGCGCCACCGGCAAAGTTGGCAATGGCCGAGGAGCGGCCACCAAAGTTGTAGCCCACACCGACCGGTATCGACAGGTCCAGCCCCGGTAGCACCTGGAAGTACTGCGGCTCAAACAACACGCGAAAGGCCCAGGCGTCCCGCGTGGTGTTGGGGTCCAGACCACCCAGACCGGCGCTGCTGCCGCCCGGCCCGATGGCGAAGATGTCCTTGGTCACTTTGAGCGTGCGGTTGAACGCCAGCTCCGCCACAATGGCGCCGCCCTGCCACAGGGCATTGGGTTGCAGCACATAGATGCCCGAGGCCTGCAAGTGGGCGGTGTCACCCACCGCGTAACAGGGCTTGTTGTCACTGGTGTCGCAGTGCAGGATGGGGCCTAGGCCCAGCACCGCGGGGTCGCTGTTCAGCGGCGCGTTGCTGCGCACCGAACCTTCGACCGCCCAGTTGAGTTGCCCCACCGAATAGGTCACGCTGGCACCCACCGTGCGGATGTTGCTGGCGTAGGCCAGGTGCACATTGCCGTTCACAAAATCGAACACCGGCACGGCGGGAGTTTTGTCGTGGTACTGCGCAGCGTAAAAGCCGAACTCGTATTCGCTGCCGGTGGGGCTCCAGCGCAACTGCATACCGCCTTGGCCCGAGTCCTTGGGATTGAAGTCCTTGGTGGCGTCGTAGCCCAGCAGAATCGGGTTGCCCTTGGTGTCGTTGCCAAAGTTGACAACACCGGTGCCTACGTAATCCTGGTTGGAGAAGTAGCTGCCCACACCAGGGATCTTGCTGGGGCGCCACTTGAGCTGGTAGTAGGCGCCCAGCGACAAACCTTCGGCCACTTGCAGCGAACCCGATACCTGCTCCACTGGCAGCAGCACTTCCTTGAACTGCCACCCCGGCACTGACACGACCTTGGCCACATCCACCGGGCCCTGCGCGTTGGCAATGCCGTTCTGGCCGAAGAACAGGCTCTCGCCCCATTGCAGCGTGTGTTTGCCGACGCGCACAGTGCCCTTCATGTTGTTGATGTCACCCTTGAAGTAGACAAAGGCATCGAGGATCTCGCTGCCCTGTCCGTGTTGGGCGCGGGTCGATGGCAAGAAGTCGTCGGGCGCCTGTGTGGCGACATGGTTATTGGCCAACGGGTAGTTGCCAACAACCATGCTGCCGACATTGACCGGTGTGCCCCGGTAGCTGTTCTTGCGCAGGTAGACGCTGTCGTGCCAGGCGGTGGCGCTGATGCGGCCACCAAAGTTTTTGCCGCTCACATCCAGCTCGGCCAACAGATCCCAGCGGTTGGAGATCTGGCCCTTCTGGAAATTGTGGTTGCCATCGTCTTCGTTGATGGTGCCGGGGTCGGTTGTCACATCAAAGCGGGTCAGCTCCGGCATGGGGTCTTTCAACCGGTTGGCCGTGCTGTATTTGGGTGTCAGGTCGAGCCGGATCTTGAAATCCGAGTCGGGTGTGTCAATGTCAAAGGCGTGTGCAGCGGGCAGCGCGAGCGCTACCGCTGCCGCAACCCAAGTGCGGCGGTGGTTCATGGTTTGTCTCCTGTTAAAGGTGGTTTAGCCCGGGCTTGGCGCCCGGTGTTATCTCTTCTGTGTCTCAGCGTTGCAGCACGAACTGCCCGCCTTCGATCTTCAGCATCACCACGGCGCGTTCGTCAAAGCCGATGTGGTCAGTCGGTGTGAAGTTGAGTACGCCATGTGAAATGACGATTTCTTTTTCACTCTCCAGCGCATCGCGCAGCGCCTGGCGGAACTCGGTTGTGCCCGGCTTGGCCTTTTTCAGCGCGAGCGGCACGATGCGTTGCAGCACCTTGAGCGCGTCATTGGCGTGCGCCCCAAACTGCGTGCGTGAATTGGCGCCATGGGTTTTCTCAAACGCATTCACGTATTCGGTGGCGACCGGCTTGATGGGGTTGTTGGCCGCCAACTGTTCGGCCACCAGCACCGGGCCGGCCGGCAGAATCGCACCGTCCATGGCCTTGCCACCCACACGCACCAGGTCGGGCGACGCGGCGCCGTGCGTCTGGTAAATAGGACCGCTCCAGCCACGCTCCCGCAGGTTGATTTGTGGCATGGCGGCGGCCGAACCGGCGCCCACAATCAGCACGGCGTCGGGCTTGGAGGCAATGGCGCGCAAGGCCTGTGACGTGATGGCTGTGTCGGGCGGGGCGAATCGCTCGGTGGACACCACCTCCAGCCCGGCCTTCTTGGCTGAGGCACTGAAGGCCTGTAGCCACATCTCGCCATAACCTTCGTTCCAACCCAGGAAGGCGACCTTCTTCACTTTGTCGGCCACCATACGTTTGGCCACGGCGTCCGACATCAGCGACACCGGCTGCGGCAGCGGGAAGGTCCAGTCGTCTTTGCCACCGGGGCGTGGCGCCGGTGCAAAGGCAAGCTGCACGGTGCGTGTCTCGGCCGCTACCGGCGCCATGGCCAGCACGGCCGGAACGCCCGAGGAACCCAGCAACAGGTCCACCTTGCTCTCAATAATGAAGCGGCGTGTGTTCTTGACCGCGCCTACGGAGTCAGAACCATCGTCCAGCACGATGAGCTTGATCTTCTCGCCGCCAATGCGCTCGGGCCACAGGTCCAACGAGGTCTTGACCGGCAGGCCCAGCGAGGACAGCGGGCCCGTCAATGATAGGTTCACGCCGATGTTGATGTCAGCGTGTGCCGCCGCACCTAGTGTGAACAGTGCCGCCGCGCACGTGGCGCGCAAAATTTTCTTCTTCATAGTGTCTCCAATCCTTGTAGATTTTTGGGATGTATCAGCGGTAGGTGAAATCGGGGTGTTTCATGCATTCGGTGTCCATCAAACTGCGCATGGCAAAGGTGTCTCCCGTTTTTCGCGAAGCCACTTACGCAGCAGCGCATTGAACACTTCGGGTTGTTCAAGCTGTGGGGTATGCCCGCAGTCCTGGAGCCGCACAAACTCTGAACCGTTGCACAGGCCATGCGCTGTGATGGAGTGGCTGATCGGCAACACCACATCCTGTTCACCATGAACGATCCGCGTCGGAATGCTCAGGCCTTTCAGAATCTGATGTGAACGCGTCCACACCTCCCGGCGCTGGCCACGTAGCGTGGTCAGTGCGCGAAGCAGGCTCAGAAAGTGGGTTGCAGCGCCTGGCCTGTGCACATTGCGCTCAATGGCGGCACGCACCAGTGGCGTGATCGCTTCAGGCCGATGGACGATGGCCTTGATTTGTTGCGCCACCGCCATGGGGCCAGGCTTGTTCATCAACGCGCCCAGCCCAGGCAGTGTCATCAGCTTGAAGGCCCCGAACACTTCGGCACCCAAAGCGGCCGAGTTGGCCAGCAGCAGAGAACTGACGCGAGTGGGTGTCTGGTCGGCCATGCGCAGGGACATGGCCGCCCCAAGCGAGTTGCCAACCAGATGCACCCGCTTGACCCCCAAATGGTCCAGCAGCTTCCAGGCCATGCCGGCCTGCCCCTCAAGGCTCATCGCATCTGCGGATTCGTCCGACAAACCATGCCCAGGCATGTCCCAGGCGATCAGACGCAGGGACTGCCCCAGGTCATCGAACTGCCGGTGCCAGAACTCTAGCGATTCGCCAATGCCGTGCGTCATCAGGATCGCTGGCCCCTCGCCACCGCTGTCCCGGTATCGGATCCTGACGCCGTTGATAGAAACGAATAGGTCGCTCATGGAGTCACTTTCAGAACGGAATGGTGGTTTCTAACTAGAGGTAGGTCGAAGCCAGGCCGCCATCGACCGGGATGTTGACGCCGCTAACCCAGCGCGCCGCATCGCTGCACAGCCAGGCAATCACCGGTGCAATCTCGTCGGCAAAGCCGGGGCGCAGCATGCGGTGGGCGTCGGCCTGCACACGTTCCTGGCCCAGCATGGAGACAAAGTCACCCAGGATCGGCGTGAAGACCGGGCCAGGCGCCACGCAGTTCATACGCACACCTTTGCCCATGAACCATTCCTGCGACTGGGTGGCGTTCCACACAATCAGCGCTTCCTTGAAATACTGGTAACACGTTGCGTGTGGCACCGGGTGGTCGCGCAACCAATGGGCACCGGCGGCAAAACTCTTCATCACCGCCAGCTCCTTGTGCAATGCCAGGCGTTGCGGCCACTCGGCCCCCAGGATGGACGCGACGTTGACGATGCTGCCGCCGCGCGGCATGCGGGCCAACACCTTTTCGGTCAGGTGGCGCACACCCAGGTAGTTGACGCGGGCCACCAGGTCGCCATCGGCCGTGCCGGGCACACCGGCGATATTGCACAGTGCATCGATGCGGTCCGGCAGTTGCGCCACGGCCGCGTCAATGGCCTCGGCCGTGCCCAGATCGGCTTTGACGAAATGGTCCAGCGTCAGGCTGGGGTCGTTGCGGTCCAGGCCAATGACGGTGGCGCCCTGGAAGCGGGCGAGCTTGGCCACCTCGGCGCCTATGCCGGAGGATGTTCCGGTAATGACGATGGTTTTGCCTTGCAGTTGCATGCTGTGTCTCCTTGTTGTTTGAAGAATGGAAATGCGGGGTTCAGAACGGATACATCGGGGCCGTGTCTTTGACGGTCATCCACTGCCACTGGGTGTATTCCTCCCAATCGGCGGGGCCACCCACGCTGGTGCCGTTGCCCGCGATGCCAGGGCCGCCAAAGGGATTGACGCAATCGTCATTCACCGTCTGGTCGTTGATGTGCACCATGCCGCACTTGAGCTGCTGGCCCACGGCCATGGCACGGCCCACCGATTGGGAAATGACGGCACAGGCCAGGCTGCCGGTGTTGTTATTGGCCAGCGCGATGGCCTCTGCATCCGTATCGAAGATGATGATGTTGGCCACCGGACCAAAGGTTTCCTCGTCAAACACGCGCATGCCGGGCTTGACGCCGGACAGCACCGTAGGCTTGTAAAACAGGCCATCAAACGTGCCACCCGCCTCCAGCTTGGCACCGGCCTGGATGCTGTCTTGCACGATGGCATGCACACGGTCGCGCTGCTTGGCATCGATCAGCGGGCCTAGTGCGACCTGGCCGCTGGCACCATCGCCCACCGGCAAATGCGTGGCCTTGGCCACGAGGCGTTGTGTGAGTTCGGCGGCGATGCTCCGCTGCACCAGGATGCGGTTGGACGCCATACAAATCTGCCCCTGGTGCAGGTAGGCGCCCCAGGCCGCATTGCTGGCGGCAATGTCCAGATCGGCATCGTCCAGAATCAGCAGCGAGTTGGCGCCGCCCAGCTCCAGCGACACTTTCTTCAGATGCCTGCCCGCCAGTTCACCAATACGGCGGCCCACGGCAGGCGATCCGGTGAAGGCAATCATGGGCACCAGGGGATCGGTCACCAGCGCTTCACCCGCCTCGGCATCGCCGGGCAATACGTGCAACAGGCCTGCGGGTAATCCGGCCTCGGCAAAGACGCGGGCAATCATCAGGCCGCCGGTCACCGGCGTGCGGCTATCGGGCTTGATGACCACAGCATTGCCGGCCGCCAGGGCCGGCGCCACGGCGCGTATGGTTAGGATCAGCGGAAAGTTGAACGGCGAGATCACACCCACCACGCCGTGTGGCACACGCCGCGCGATGCTGGTGCGCCCCGGCACGCTGGGCAACACATGGCCTTGCGATTGCAGTGGCATGGCGGCGGCCAGGTGGCAGATGGTGATGGCCTCGCGGATCTCGTGTTGGCCCTTGGGCAAGATGCCACCGGTCTCCCGTGTGGCGTACAAGGCCAGCTCGTCAAAGTGCTGTTGGAACAACGCACCGGCGCGGCGAAACACCTCCGCCTTTTCGCGCGGTGGCACCGCCACCCAGGCCTTTTGCGCCGCAGCCGCAGCCCGCGTCGCCACTGCCATGTCAGCCGCATTGGCAATGCCCACGGTCGACAACAGGCGCCCGGTGGCGGGCTCCAGCACCTCGCGCACACCACCGCCCTTGGGGGTGGGCGCCAGGCCAGAGAAATTCAAAAATGCAATGTTTTCAGAAGCGCCCATTTGCTGTCTCCTTGGGTTGTTTGATCAAGTCACCACATCCGAGTGGCGTAGCACTTCATTGCAATGCGCGGGCCAAGCCATGCCACCCAGTTGCTGTAAATGCCCGTGCAAGGCACCTGCATGCTGGGGAAATTAGGGACATACCCTAGGAAGATCTATTGCGGTGCAGCAGCGCCAATTTGGGCAAAAACTTTTACCAAATGGTGAATAAATGCCGCTACATTTATCCAAAGCATCAAAATAACGAGCAAGACAATGCCACCCTCCAAGCGGATATCCCTGGCCGATGTGGCCCGTGCCACCGGCACCACCTTGGGTAATTTCGACAGCACAGCCGTGGCCAAGGCCATGGGCAGCTTCACCAGCACCCAAGTCGGCGGCGGTCTTCCACCCAGCGCGGCCCACCCCAGCGTGGCCGACATCAGCGAATGCCTGTTCTTCTCACCCGGTGACGGGCGCATCTGGCTGCAAGACCAGCGCATGGTGCTGCTGCACACCGAGGCCCTGGGCTCGCTGCGCCGCGAAATGATCGACAGCCTGGGCCAGGAGCGCGCCCGCGGCCTCTTCACGCGCGCGGGATACGTGAGCGGCGCGCGCGACGCACAAATGGTGCGCAAACAATGGCCCGACGCAGACCCGCTGGCCGCTGCCATTGCCGGCACGCGCCTGCATGCGCTGGAGGGCGTGGTGAAGGTGGAACTGGTGCGTGCGTCCTACGACCCCGACACCAGCCGCTACGAAGGTGAATTCCTGTGGCACAACGCCAGTGAGGACGACGAACACATTGCCGCCTACGGCATTGGCGGCTCACCGGCCTGCTGGATGCAGGTGGGGTATGCCACCGGATATGTCAGCACACTGCTCGGCTGCCTGGTGGTGTTCCGCGAAATCGAGTGCCGCTCCATGGGCGACGCACATTGCCGCGTGCTGGGCAAATCGGCCGAGCTGTGGGACGACGTGGAAGAGGACATGCGTTACCTCAACGCCAAGGAGTTTGTCGACACCGCCGCATATGCGCGCCCGGCCGCCAGCGCCGCCGAGTTACCCACGGCTGCTGTGGCCGGAGATGCCATGGTGGGCGCCTCGTCCGCCTTCAACGCGGCCTGCCACCAATTGAGCCGCGTGGCCCGCACATCGGCCACGGTGCTGTTCACCGGTGAGTCCGGCGTGGGCAAGGAAAAATTTGCCAGCATGTTGCACAAGATCAGCCCACGTAAGGACCAACCGTTTGTGGCCGTTAACTGCGCGGCGATTCCGGACACGCTGATCGAATCCGAGCTGTTTGGCGTGGAGCGCGGCGCTTACACCGGGGCCAGCCAGTCGCGGCCTGGCCGGTTTGAACGCGCCAGTGGCGGCACCTTGTTTCTGGATGAAATCGGCACGCTGAGTTTTGTGGCCCAGGGCAAGCTGCTGCGTGCGCTGCAAGAGGGCGAGATCGAACGCGTGGGCGGCACACGCAGCATTGCGGTCGATGTGCGTGTGGTGGCCGCCACCAACGAAGCCCTGCGCCAGGCCGTGCGCAACGGCACCTTCCGCGAGGATCTGTTCTTTCGCCTCAACGTGTTTCCCATCCACCTGCCGCCACTGCGTGAGCGCCGCGACGACATCCCCCTGCTGATGAACCACTTCTTGAACCACTACCGGCACAAACATGCCTGCCAGGTGCGCGGCTTCAGCCAGGCCGCCGTGCGGGCGCTGCTGAACTATGACTTTCCGGGCAATATCCGCGAGCTGCAAAACTTGGTAGAACGCGCCGTGATCACGGCGGATACAGACGGCCTGATCGACCTGCACCACCTGTTCACCAGCGGTGAGACCTTGAGCGAAGAGGTGATGACCCTGCGGCTGCAAGCCGGCTCGGGCACGCTGAACCTAAATGCGGCGCGGGTTGTACCCGAAACAGGTAGTGACAGCAATGGCAGTAGCAAACCGGGGCCCCAGACACTGGAGCAAACCGAGATTGAGACCTTGCAGCGCGCCATCACCGCCGCACACGGCAACCTGTCCGCCGCAGCACGGTTGCTGAACACCACACGGCCCAAGCTGGCGTACCGGGCGCGCAAGCATGGGTTGATTGACTGAGTGTGGAGCCGTGCGCAGTTTCAGCATAGACGCTATGTTTTATATAGCTGCATTGCCATATTTCACGGGGGATACAGGCAAAATTCATGATAATCATCAGCACAACCTGTCCACAAAAGCTGTTGACGAACACACTGCGGGGCAAGCCGGCGATGGCGTCGCCACCGCCCACCGCCAGTGCTGCCAGCTACACCGCTCCGTCTCTACGCAGCAACGCCGCTTCGAAATGCGCCAGCTCTTCGTCCAAGCTGCCCCGGCTGCGGAAGTGTCGGTTGGCCTTGTCATACCAGTACTCGGCATCTTCCAGATCGCCCTCCTGGATGTGCAGGATGCCGTGCAGCCAGGCACCCAGCGGTGAGTCGTCGCTCTGCACCAGGTTGTGCGCCTCGCGCCAACGCCCCGCGCGCTGGTGAACCAGGACTTGGCGAAGAATGGTCATGGCAGGCTCCTTCTCTTTGTGTGCGAGGCGTTCTGCGCCGATGCTCAGGCCGCACCGATTTGACTGAGCAGCTTGTCAAAGTTGCCGTACAGCGCATCGCCACGCAACAGCCGACTGCCCTTGACATCATGGACTACCAGGGCTGGCACGCCCTGCACACCAAAGGTCTGCATCAGGCCCCGCGCCTTCTGGATGCGCGCGGCGTTGGTGGCCAGCAGCTCGGCGTCGCTTGCGGCCAAACTGTCCGCGGCAGCAGCCAAACCCAGGTCGCGCAACAGCGATACGACCACCGAACCGTCACAGGTGTCCAGCCCCTGCACATAGCGGGTCTCCTGCAAAACCTTGAGCGTCTCCAGCTCGCGCTGCGGCGCGGTCAAATACACCGCAGTCAACGCCAGTGTCGTAACTGCCGAGTCAAAGGCGCTGCCGAGGTGGCCTAGTACCTTGCTGCGATAGGCCTGGGTGAAGCGTTGGCCTGTCAGCTTTTCAATGCGCACGTCATTCGACCACGCGTAATCTGCAAACGCCGCGTCCAAGGTGCGCCCGCCACCGGCAAATAGCCCCGAAGGGGCCAGCTCCAGCTGGATATTGGCTTGCTGACCCAGTTGCTGGATCGCGGGCGACGCGCCATAACACCAGCCGCACAGGGGGTCGAACAAATAGGTAACGGTGGTGTGCGTGGTGCTGTCTTCTTCCCGATTAGTGCGGATCATGAAAGGCTCCTATTGGGGTTGGTTTAAAAGCGCCCTGTAGCGTTGGTATGGACTTTAGTTTCCATATCCGTTCAGATAAACCCCATGTTCCGGCCATTACTGTTTCACAAATCACTCAAATAGTGGATTAACAGCCCGTTCACGCGCTGGAACGGGGCTGAGGGCGCTTCTGTTGCGCGCGCGCACGTTTGGGTTTACGGGCTGCGTGCGAGATGGTGCGCCTCAGTTGGCACAAATGCTACGTTTTGTATAGCTATATCACTATATTTCACGGGGGCTAGAGGCCAATTTGATCTATCGGCCAAGGAACGCCAGTGCGCTGGGCACAAAATCGGCATGGAACTGGAAGATGCCGCCATGGCCTGCATCGGGATAGATGATCAGCGTGCTGTTCGGGAGTCGCCGCGCCAGGTCATGTGTGTTGGGCGTGGGGACCATGCGGTCCGCATCGCCGTTGACAACAAGCACAGGCTGCTTGACCACCGACAGGTCAACCGGCGTCTTCTGACCCCAGACGCGCAAGGCCTCCAGTTGCGCCATAAATGCGCGCACAGAAATTTCCTTGTCACGGTTCTCCGTGCGCTCCTTCAGCCGTTCCAGGAAGGCCTTGCCAGCTGCGATGCCGCCAGGTGTGCGGGTGAAGAACAGGAACTGCTTCGCATCCTGGCCCGTGAAGAAGCCCCGCAGCATGTCGTAGAAGGTGACGCCCGCCACCGAGCTGATGCCTTCGCCACCGGCAGGCCCGGTTCCCGCCACGATCATTTTGCGGATGAGTTGTGGCTCCTTCAACACGATTTCCTGCGCGACCATGCCGCCCATGGAGAAACCCAAGAGGTCAACCTGCGTCAATCCCTTTGCCTTGATGAAGGTGATGGCATCGTCGGCCATTTGCTCCATGGAGTTCGCCGGTGAGCCACTGGATGCGCCGATGCCACGGTTGTCAAAGGCGATCACGTGGTGCTTGGCGGCCATGCCGTCCATGATGCGGGGATCCCAGTTGTCCAACACGGCGGCCAGGTGGACGAGAAACACCACGGGCGTTCCGCCGTTCTGCTTGCCCAACTCTCGGTACGCGAAGTTGACATCGCCCACCGTGATGGTTTGCGTGGGGACGTTCTTCCAGGAGTAGCCAGCCGCCTTGGCCGCCGCCGGCGGCGCTGGGGTTGTGAATAACATGGTTGACCTTTGGCGTTGTGTGCGTTCGATATTCCCGGCTCAGTTGGCCGGAGGCAGATAGACCGGGCGCGGCGCGGCCAGCCCTTGCCGGACCTGCTGAGTCAACACATCGGCCAACACTTCATCCGCACCGGCCTCCAGTCCGTCGAGTGCGCGCTGGACGATGTCTTCGGCGCTGCTCTTCTGCACATCGAAGCCGCGTGTGAGGTCGGTGTCGACGTAGGCCATGTGCAGGCCCAGCACCTGGGTCTTCTGCGCCGCCAGTTCGTGGCGCAATGCGTTGGTCAATGACCAGGCGGCCGACTTGCTTGCCGAGTACGCGGCCAATTCACTGCCGTTGAGCCAGGACGCAACCGACAACACATTTATCAGCGCACCGCCGCCATTGGCCTTGAGCACCGGCGCAAAGGCCTTGCTCATGTTCAGCATGCCAAAGAAATTGGTTTCAAAAATGCGGCGTGTAACGGCTTCGCTGTCTTGCGCGAGAAAACCGCCGGGTTGAGCAATACCTGCGTTGTTGATCACCAGGGTCACATCCGCCGCCTGGTGTGCGGCGGCTGCGATCTGCTCTGCGTTGGTCACGTCCAGCTGCAAAGCCTGCACACCGGCCAAGGTGACGGTAGCAGGATTGCGCGCGGCGGCGTAGACCTTGCGGGCGCCGCGGGCAAGCAAGGCACGGGCGAACTCCAGGCCGATACCGCGGTTGGCACCGGTAACAAGAACAACAGCATTTTCGATTTTCATGGGGAACTCCAAAAAGGGATGGGGGATGGGGAAACTGGACTCACTTGACCTTGACAACTACCTTGCCTTTGGCACGGCCCGCTTCGACGTAGGCCAAGGCTGCATTGGTTTCTGCGAACGGGAAGACGCGGTCCACCACGGGTCGGATAACGCCGGTCTCCAAGAGGCGAGTGATCTCGCGCAGTTGTGGACCGTTGGCCTTCATAAAGAGGAACGAATAGTCGACACCCAGGCCTTTTGCCTTGCGGCGGACACCCGCGCTCAGCAGCCGCAGGACCAGCCGGACGAAACCAGGGGCTTTGATCTCCTTGCCGAAGGCGGGGTCGGGTGGTCCAGAAATGGAGATGAGTTTTCCACCGGGTTTGAGCACACGCAGCGACTTCACCAGCGTCTCGTTGTCCTGGCTGTTCAGCACCACGTCGTAGTCTCGCAACACCTCTTCAAAGTCTTGCGTCTTGTAGTCGATGACCACGTCCGCGCCCAGGCTCTTGACGAGTGCAACATTGCCCGTGCTGGTTGTGGTGGCCACGGTGGCGCCCAGGTGTTTGGCCAGCTGGATGGCAAAGGTGCCCACGCCGCCGGAGCCGGCCTGGATGAAAACCTTCTGCCCCTTCTTTATCTTGGCCTTTTCCACCAGCGCCTGCCAGGCCGTTAAGGCCACCAGCGGAATCGACGCAGCTTCTTCCATCGTCAGGCCCTCGGGCTTAAGCGCCAGGGATGCTTCCTTGACCGGAACGAATTCCGCAAACGTGCCGATCCGAAAGTCGTCCGCCCGCGCGTAGACCGCGTCGCCGATCTTGAACTGCCGCACGCGGCGGCCAACCTTGACCACCTCGCCCGCCACGTCGTGGCCCAAGATCAGCGGCAGCTTGTAGGGCAGGATGAGCTTGAACTCACCGCTGCGGATCTTGGAGTCCAGCAGGTTCACACCAGCGGCATGCACCTGGACCAGGACCTCGTCATCGCGCAGCTCGGGCGTTGGCACATCCGCCAGGCGCAATGCGTTTTTTTTTCCATAACGTTCAACGGTGAAGGCTTGCATGGTGGTTTCTCTTTTCAAAAAGTGGCGGGGTGGAACACGTGGTTTTGGACAAATTCGGCATTTCGCATGATGTTCATCATATTTAAGGGCAAAAAAAATGTCAGTCTTTGGCTGCGGGCTTTGGCGGTGTCAGGCTTCTCAAGCTTGCGCTGCATAACGCGTCAGACAACGCAGGATCATTGACGGCGCGGGCCAGCGTCAGCGTGCCCACCATGGTGGCCACGGTCACCAGCGCACGCTCATGCGCGGCGGGTTGCCCCCAGTCGGGATACTGGCGGGCGATCAGGTCAACCATTTCCTTGATGCGGCGCGTGGCGGCATAACGCACCTCGGGTGATTGGCGTGGCATCTCGGAACCCAGGGCCGAAATCGGGCAGCCCGTCTCAATGCTCGCGAGATGCTCTTTCGAGAGGTAGACCTGCATCAGAGCCTGCAACGCCTGCTCGGGTGGCACCGCGGCGATGACACTCGCCGCGACGGCGTTGGATTCGGCACCCGCACGGTCTGCCGCTTCGGCCAGCATGGCTTCGCGGGACGCAAAGTGGGCGTAGAAGGCGCCATGCGTCAGGCCGGCTTCTTTCATGATGTCGGCAACACCCGTACCGTCATACCCGCTGCGGCGGATGGCCCGTGCGGCGGCATCGACGATGCGTTCGTGTGAGGCTTCTTTGGCGGCGCTTCGGGTGTTGGGTGGTGACTTTCGCATGATGCGTATCATACTAACGATTATTCACCCTGTCAACTGCCGGCTTTAGAGGTCCAGCACCAGCCGCGCCGTCTTGGCACGCGAACAACAGGGCGTGAACTGGTCGTTGGCCGCCTGCTCCTCGGGCGTCAGGTACACATCCTTGTGGTCCGGCACGCCCGACAACACGCGGGTCAGGCAGGTGCCACAAACACCTTGTTCGCAGGCGGTCTGCACCTCTACACCCGCCGCGGACAGCGCCTGCGTAACGGTCTGATCCTTGGTGACGGTTATGACACGACCGGAGCTGGCCAACTGGACTTCGAAGCTGGCATCCGTCTCTGACTTGGCGACCTCAGCGGCGAAAAATTCATAGTGCAACTGGCTCTCGGGCCAACCACTTGCGCGGGCCGTGGTGAGCACCGCATCCATATAACCCTTGGGGCCACAGACATACAGGTGCGCGCCGGCTTGCGGGTCCTTCAGTAACCCGGCCAGGTCCAGCTTTTGCGCGGCATCCCCATCGTCAAAATGGAAATGCACTTGCGGCGCAAAGGGTGACGCGGCGATGCGCTCCACAAAGGCCGTGCGGGCGCGCGTACGGCTGCTGTAGTGCATGGCAAAGTCCGCGCCCACCATCGCCAGGCGCTCAGCCATGCACAGGATGGGGGTCACACCAATGCCACCGGCCAGCAGCAGGCTGCGCCGCGCGTCGTGCGCCAGCCCGAAGTGGTTTTTGGGCGCGCTGATCTGCAGCAGTTGTCCCTCCTGCACTTCTGCGTGCATGGCTTGCGAGCCACCACGCGAGGCCGGGTCGCGCAACACGGCGATCAGGTAGCGGTGGGTTTCATGGGGGTCGTTGCACAACGAGTACTGGCGTGTCAGGCCGCCGGGCAGATGTACATCTACATGAGAGCCTGCGGAGAAGGCGGGCAGCGGTGCGCTGTCCTCCGCGGCGACCAGTTCAAAGCTGCAAATGTCGGTGGCTTCAACGGCTTTGCACGCCACGCGGACCGTCAGGGTAGGCGCACTGCTGGACATGGTCTCGATCCTCAGTACGTGGTGCTTGCGGCGGTGGCCGCCTGCTGCTGCGCAATCAGTCGATCCAGCACCTTGCGCGACTGCACGCCACCGGCGTCGATATTGAGCATCAGCAAGGCGCGCCCGGGGTGGGCCAGCAGATTCTTCTGCTGCAGCTCCAGCATCTCCAAGTCTTCGCTGAAGATCTTGCCCTGCCCTTCGCGGATGGACGCGGTGAGGGCCTGGTCCGCAGGATTGAACTGGCGAGCCATGCCCCAGAAATAGTGGATGGAAGTCGCCGTCTCGGGCGTGATGAAGTCCACCACGATGCTGTTTGCCTTGTGCTCGGGCGCGGCGTCATACCCCCCCTTGCCGGCATGCGCCACGCCGACCTCGATCATCACGTTGCTGGGCGGCGTAAAACGGCAGATCTGCCAACGGTCCACCGGCACATCGTCCGCCAGGTTGTTGCCACGCAGCGCCATCTGCCAGAACGGCGGCGCCGTGATGTTGTGCATGAAGCGGCTGGTGATGACCTGGTCGCCCTCTACCGTGGTTTTGCACGGCACCTCGTCAATCTCTTTCTGGCCGATGCTGTTGGCGTGCACATAGGTCTCGTGGGTCAGGTCCATCAGGTTGTCGATCATCAGCCGGTAGTCACACTGGATGTGGAACAGGCCGCCGCCATAGGCCCACGCGGGGTTGTTGTGCCATTCCAGATGGGGGATGGTGTCAGGGCTAGCCAGCGCTGCGTCACCCGGCCAGACCCAAACGAAGCCATGGCGCTCGACCACGGCGTAACTTTTTATGGCCGGAAAGCCGCGCACACGTTGGCCCGGCATGGCAATGGTCTTGCCATCACAACCCATCTCCAGGCCGTGGTAACCACAGACCAGCTTGCCGTCGCAGACCTTGCCCAATGACAACGGTGCGCCACGGTGTGGACAAAAGTTTTCCACCGCGGCCACACGGTTGGCTTCGCCCCGGTAGAAGGCGATGTTCTCGCCACAGATGGTGCGCCCCAGCGGCTTGTCGGTTAACTCGTCAGGGGTGCTGGCGACATACCAGGCATTTTTGAGAAACAAGATGGTCACCTCGTAGATTGAACATAGGGGGCAATGTCAGGTATCTGCGCCGACACCAATGGGCGCTGGCGCACGCGTGACAATGTGGGTGAACAGGCGGTCGTACACCGGGTCGCGCGGATAACGGCCGGTCAGTGGATCAGCATTGGTCGCAAAGGCGGCGTCCACCTCCAGCCAGTCTTCGGCGCTCAGAACCTTCAAGGCTGCGGGCAAGATGACACTCTCCTCCATGCGAATGTGCTCCAGATAGAAGTCCTGGTATCTGCCGGCGGCTGCTTCAAAGGCTGCGCGGCGCGAATCCCCTATCCAGTGCCATGCCAGCAGCAGGTGTTGCAACTCGCGCACGGCGGACTCGCCCCTGGCATGTTCGCCGTCCAGGCGCGCAATCAGCGCAGCTACTTCGGGCACCCGGCGTGCCACGCGGGGAAAGAGCAGCTCGGTTTCCTTGGGGTGGTGCAGGCGTTCAGGGAACTCGTCGATGTAAAACAGCATGGCGCCCAGCACATCGAAAAAATTCTGGCGATCCACGCCAGGGCCGCGCGCCACCATCAGCCCGACCGAGCGCAGCAGTGCAACAAGAGCGGCATGTTCTTCACGAATGATGGTCAGGCTGGTGGGCTCCATGGTTCACTCCGGTTGTGTGGCGACGGGGGCAGGCGCGGGCCCATCCGCAAAGTTCAGCGGCAGACCTACATAGTTCTCAGCAATGGTGCGTGCACCGGCCTCGCTGTGCATCAAGTAGTCCAACTCCGCCTGCTGGAAACGCGCGCCCATGGCACCGCCTTCAGGAAAGCGGTGCATCAGCTGTGTGAACCACCACGAGAAACGTTCACCACGCCAGATGCGCTTGAGGCAACGGGCCGAGTAGCCATTGATGCCCGCCTCGGTCTTGTCTCGGTAGAACTCTATAAAAGCCTGGGACAAAAATTTGACATCCGTGGCGGCCAGGTTCAGGCCCTTGGCACCGGTGGGTGGCACGATGTGGGCGGCGTCGCCAGCCAAAAACAGGCGCCCAAAACGCATGGGCTCGGTGATGAAGCTGCGCAGCGGTGCGATGCTTTTTTCTATGGATGGCCCGGTGATGAGTGCATCACGGCCCTGTGGGTCCAGCCGCAGTCGCAACTCTTTCCAGAAGGCCTCGTCGCTCCAGGCTTCCACCTTGTCGGTCAGCGGCACCTGCAGGTAATACCGGCTGCGCGTGTGGCTGCGTTGTGAACACAGTGCAAAACCACGCGGGCTGTTCACGTAAATCAGCTCGTCATGCACGGGGGTTGTTTCAGACAACAAACCCAGCCAGCCAAAGGGATAGACCTTTTCAAACTCCTGCAGAGACGACGGCGGCACGCTGGCGCGGCACACGCCGTGGAAGCCGTCGCAGCCGGCGATGAAGTCGCACTGGATCTCGAAGCTTTGCCCGTCTTTCTCATAGGTCACGCGGGGCTGTTTGCCGTCGAAGTCGTGCACGGCCACGTTGCTGGCCTCGTACACGGTGGGCAGGTCAGCGGCTGCACGTGCATCCATCAGATCGCGGGTCAGTTCGGTCTGGCCATAAACCATGACACTTTTTCCGCCGGTGAGTTTTTGCAGGTCGATGCGGTGGCGCTGGTTGTCAAACAGCATCTCAAAGCCGCCGTGTACCAGGCCTTCTCGGTGCATACGCGCGCCGACCCCGGCTTCGTCCAACAGGTCGGTGGTGACTTGCTCCAGAATGCCGGCACGGATGCGGGTCAACACGTAGTCGCCGCTTTGGCGTTCGATGATGATGCTGTCTATGCCAGCCTTGTACAGCAGCTGGCCCAGCAAGAGGCCGGAGGGTCCGGCACCGATGATGGCAACTTGGGTTCGCATGGATTGTGACTCCTGGTTTCAATGCTCCAAGCTTAGGCACTGGGCCGCGTTTTGTCGCCCCGTCAAGCCGGAGTTTGTGCGATGATTGCACCCACTGCGCGATCACCGCGCAATCAATCACAGACCCAGAACATGGCGATTGCCAAGGCAGATTTCATCGAGGGCATGGCCAAAGGCATGGCGGTGCTGGAGAGTTTTGACACCGAGCGCCAGCGCCTGAACGCCACGCTGGCGGCGGAGCGCTCGGGCATTACGCGGGCGGCAGCCCGGCGCCACTTGCTGACGCTGGCGCACCTGGGTTACCTGGAGACCGATGGCAGCTACTACTGGCTGTCCGCCAAGGTGCTGCGTTTCTCGGGCAGTTATTTGGCGTCCAGCCGCCTGCCCCGCGCGATCCAGCCCACGCTGAACCAGCTGGCTGTGCAGGCGCAAGAGTCCTTCTCGGCCGTGGTGCTGGATGCGGATGAGGTGGTTATCGTGGCGCGCAGCGGCAACGACCGCAACAATACGTCGCCATCTGGCCGGGTGATTGCCTATGGCATGCACATGGGCGCGCGCCTGCCAGCCCACGCCACCTCCACCGGGCGCGTGCTGCTGGCGGCCAAGACCAAGACCGATTTCAGCACCTGGATGAAAGGCCGCATGCTGCCGCGGTTGACCCCCACGACCACAACCGACCCCAAGGCGTTCAGGGCGCTGATCGAGGCTGTGCGCAAGCAGGACTTCTGCCTGAGCAGCGAGGAGCACGAGCTGGGTGTGCATGCCCTGTCCGTGCCGCTGCGCAACAGCCAGGGTACGACGGTGGCGGCGCTGAATGTGGTGGCGTCGCACAACCGGTTGTCGCCCCAGGCCATGCAAAGGGATTTGTTGCCGCTTTTGTTTGAGGCGGCGCGTGAATTGCGGCCGCTGTTGTAGCCACCACTCAGGGGGGCCGGGCTCAGGGCTTGAAGCTCAGGACTCGGGTGTGCGGGCGGCCAGCAGCCGGTCGGCGTAGTCCTGCCAGATGGCGCCTTGTGGCAGGTCCTGGAACACCCCCGCAGCGCTTTGTTGTGCCACCCAGTCGTGTTTGCCCACAATGGCAGCGGCCATCCACGGTTCAAAACCCGCCTCTTGCACGGTGTTGGCGGCCTCGCGCATTTCTTCGGCGCGGCGCTTGCCGTGTTGGGCCACACGGCTGAAGAAGTAGGCGCCAGTTTTTTGCCAGTCTATGGACGGAAAGGTCTCCGCCAGCGTGGGGATCATGTGGTCTTCCACGCCATAGTGGCGGGCGGTGGTGTAGCTCTCGATGACCAGCGCCTCCAGCCCCTTGATCATGACGCTGCGGCACATCTTGATGGCCGATGCGATACCAATCTCGGTGGCGACGGCCTTGGCGTCCATGCCCCAGCCGTTGAGTGTGTCGGCCAGCTCCGCTGCGTACGCGCCACCCAGCAGCATGGGCACGCGGATGCCGTAGGGCGGCACCGAGGTCATGACGCCCGCCTCCACATAGTGGCCACCTGCCGCGTCGATGAGTTGCGCGGCCTGTTGTTTGGTGCCGGGGGATGCGGAGTTGAGGTCCAGAAAGATGGTGCCCACGCGGATGTGCTGCGCAGCCGCCTGGGCCACGGCCAGCGTGTTGGACGCGGTGACGGCGGAGATGATGATGTCCACCCCGCCCTCGCACAGGTCTTGCAGGGATGTGCTGGCAACCACACCGGCCTGGGCCGCGTGGGCCAGTGCGGCATTGTGTGGGTTGACGGGTGTGGCCTCGGGGTCAAACGTTCGGTCCCAGGCGCTGACGCGGGCCACGTGGCTTTGCAGCGCGGCACAGAAAATCTTGCCCACCTCGCCGTAACCCACCATGCCGATGTGTTGGATGTTCATGCTTCTACCGCCTATGCCTTACGTCAAATAGGGCTCTAGCCCCCGTGGAATATAAGACTACCGCTATTAAATCAGGAGTAAATTGGAATCAGCGTGCCACGCCCAGCAGCTTGTCCAGCAGCGCGGGCTGCTCCAGCAGACCCCGCGCGGTGCCGCTGTGCACCACGGTGCCGCGGTCCAGCACGGCGGCGGTGTCGGAGATGGCCAGAATCGCCTGCGGGTGCTGCTCCACGATGATGGCGGACAGCCCCTCTTCCCGCGTGATGCGGCGTATGGCGCGCAGCAGCTCCTGCACGATGATGGGCGCCAGGCCTTCGCAGGGTTCGTCCAGCAGCAGCAGCGTGGGGTTGAGCACCAGTGCGCGGCCCAGGGCCAGCATTTGTTGCTCACCACCGGAGAGTTGGGTACCCAGGTTGGTCTTGCGCTCGGCCAGCCGGGGAAAGAGTTCGTAGACACGCTCCGGCGTCCACGGACTGCTGGCACGCCCGGCGCGCACCGGCCGCGCCACAGCAGTCAGGTTTTCGTGCACCGTCAGCGACTTGAAGATATTGCGCTCCTGCGGCACCCAGCCTATGCCGGCGGCGGCGCGTTCGTGGGAGGGGAGTTTGTGCAAGGCGACAACAGTGGACGCGGACGTGCCCAGCGCGATGCTGCCAGCGTGCTGGCGCGTGGCCCCAGCCAGCGTATTGATCAGTGTGGTCTTGCCGGTGCCGTTGCGGCCCAAGAGCGCCAGCGTCTCACCTTCATTGATGGAGAACGAGACCCCGTGCAGCACCACCGCTTCACCATAACCGGCACTCAAGCCTTCGACTTTCAGCAGCTCAGCCATGCTGGACCTCCGCACCCTGCGCCGCGTGGGGTGCGTCATCCCCATGCCCCAGATACACCGCCTTGACCCGAGGGTCATTCGCAATCTGGTCCGGATCGCCCTCGGTCAGCACCGTGCCATTGACCAGCACCGTCATGCGTTGGGCGAAACTGAAGACCAGGTCCATGTCATGCTCGATCAGCAAGATGGACACGTCTTCCGGCAAGGCAGCCACGGTTTGCAAGAGCTCTTCACGTTCGCCCGCCGGCACACCGGCCACCGGTTCATCCAGCAGCAACACCCGCGGTTCACATGCCAGTGCAATCGCAATCTCCAGCAGGCGGCGTTTGCCGTAGGCCAGCACACGGGTCTGTTGTGCCATCACCGCGGTCAGGTGGAACTGTTCCAGCAATTGTTCACAACGCTCGGTCACCCTGGCCGAGCGGCCCAGCGCCTGCCACCACTTGCCGCCCAGCCCCTGCTGCTGCGAGACAACCATGGCCAGGGTTTCCAGCGGTGTGAGTGTGTCAAACAACTGGTTGATCTGGAAGGTGCGCACCATGCCACGGCGCACCCGCTGGTGCGGCGCCAGTGTGGTGATGTCTTCACCTTCCAGCACAATCTTGCCGCTGGATGGTTGCAACACGCCGGTCAGCAGATTGATCAACGTGGTTTTGCCCGCGCCATTGGGGCCAATCAGCGCGTGGCGGGCACCCTGGTGCAGGTCCAGCGTCACATTGTTGGTGGCGGTGATGCCGCCGAACTGCATGACCAGGCCTTGTGCGGACAGCACCGTCTTGCTCATGGTGCACCTCCGCTCTTCTTGCCCTTGGCGCCAAACCAGGTCCACGGGCGAATCAGGCGTTCGCGCCCGACCAAGACCAGCACGACCAGGAACAGACCAATCCAGAAGGTCCAGTATTGCGGTGTGATGCTGGAGATCGTATCCTGCATCAGCTTGAACACAATAGCCCCGGCCACGCCGCCATACAGCCAGCCCACACCGCCAATCACCAGGATCAGCATCACATCGGCCGAGCGGTGGAACTCAAACACGTCCAGCGACGCAAAACCCGTGGTCTGCGCCAGCAGCGCGCCCGCCGCACCCGCCAGCGTGGCGGCCACGGTGTAGACCACGGCCAGGCGGCTGTTGACCGAAATGCCAATGGCCATGGCGCGCAGCCGGTTGTCGCGTATGGCCTTCAGCGTGGCACCAAAGGGCGAGCTGACAAAGCGCCGTGCAACCACAAACACGATCAGCAGCACGGTCAACGAATACCAGGCCGCCACACGGCCATACAGATCAAACTCAAACCGCCCCAGCAGCGGCCCCATGACCACACCCTGCAGGCCGTCGGCACCGCCGGTCAGCCAGTCCAGCTTGTTGGCCAGCTCCATCAGGATCAGGCCCACACCCAGCGTGACCATCAGCCGCGTCAGGTCTGTGCCGCGCAAGATGGTGGCGCTGCACAACGCGCCCAGCAGACCCGCCGTGCCCATGCCCACCAGCAGGCCCACCAGCGGGTCGGGCATAAAATGTTTGGCAAACAGCGCCGCGCTGTAAGCACCCATGCCGAAAAAAGCCGCATGGCCCAGCGACACGATGCCGGTGTAGCCCAAAATCAAATCCAGCGAGAGCGCAAACAGCGCCACGATGGCAATCTCGTTGATGATCAGCGCATGGCTGGAGAGCAGCAACGGCGAGGCCAGTGCCAACGCCCACAGCAACACTTCCCACCAGGTCCAGCGAGCACGGCTGAGCAGCGTGTTCTGCGAAGGGGATGTTGTGGTGTGTGGCATCACTTGCCCCCCTTGCGCACAAACAGGCCGTGTGGCCGCCACACCAGGATCACAATCATCAGGCTGTACACAACAAATCCGCCCAGTTTGGGGATGTAGTACTTGCCCGCCACATCGGCAATGCCCAGCAACAGCGCAGCCAGCAGCGGCCCGGTGATGCTGGACGTGCCGCCCACGGCCACCACAATCAAAAAGTAGATCATGAACTTGAGTGGAAAGCTCGGGTCCAGCCCCAGCACCTCAGCCCCCAGCGCACCCCCCAGTCCAGCCAGGCCCGAGCCCACGGCGAATGTGCCGAGGAACACCCAGTTCACATTGATGCCCAGGCCGGCCGCCACCCGTTGGTCGTCCACCGCGGCGCGCAGGCGGCTGCCAAAACGGGTTTGCGTCAGCACGTATTGCAAACCCACGGTCAGCGCCGCACACACGGCGATGATGAACAGCCGGTAATGCCCCATGCCCAACATCCAGGCGCCCTCACCCAGCTCGGTACGGCCCTTGAGCCATTCCGGCAGTTGCACGATTTGTTGGCTGGAGCCAATGAAGTAGTCGGCCGTGGCCACGGCCATAAAGGTCAGGCCGATGGAGAACAACACCTGGTCCAGGTGTGGCTTGTGGTACAGCGGCCGGTACAAGGTGCGCTCCAGCACGGCACCCAAGAGCGCGGAGCCCAGGAAGGCCAGCGGCAGGCAGACCAGAAATGGCACGCCAAACTTCTGCATCAGCAGTACCGTGATGTAGCCGCCCACCATGGCAAATGCCCCATGCGCCAGGTTGATGAAGTTCATCAGCCCCATGGTCACGGACAGGCCCACGGCGAGGATAAAGAGCAGCATGCCGTAGGCAATGCCGTCAAACAAAATGGTCAGCATAGAAAATCAGTGTGCCAGACAGACAGAACGTTTTGTCCTGTCACCAGGCAAAACGCGGGGCCAGCAATCACTTGCTCTTGCCAGGATCCTTGACATCCTTGATCACATCAAACTCCACGTTGTGCAGTTGCCCATCCAACCGCTGCACCTTGCGCAGGTAGATGTTGTGCACCACGTCACGCGTCTGGCTGTCGATGAACATGGGACCGCGCGGGCTCTCAAAAATCTGGCCCTTCATGGCCGCCAGCAATGCGTCGCCACCGCCTTGGCCCTTGCTGGCTTTCAGCGCTTCATAAATCACGCGCATGCCGTCATAACCGCCCACCGCCATGAAGTTGGGCCGCATACCCTTGTTGGCCTTCTGGAAGGCCTCGACAAACTTCTTGTTGACGGCCGAGGGGTGCGCCGCCGCGTAATGGTGGGAGGTGACCACGTTCAACGCGCCGTCGCCCATGTCATTCAACTGGTCGTCGTCGGTCACGTCACCCGTGCCGATCAGCTTGATGCCGGCCTTGTCCATGCCGCGCTCCAGAAACTGCTTCATGACCGCCGCGCCGGCGCCGGAGGGCACAAACACAAACAGTGCATCGGGTTTGGCATCGCGCACCTTTTGCAAGAAGGGCGCAAAGTCGGGGTTGCGCATAGGCACCCGCAGGGAATCCACCACCTGGCCACCGTTGAACTGCAGCCGTTCGATGAAGTACTTCTCGGCATCGATGCCCGGGCCATAGTCGCTGACCAGGGTCACCACTTTCTTGATGCCATTTTTGGGCGCCCAGTCCCCCATGGCGACCGAGGCCTGGGCCAGCGTGAAGCTGGTGCGCACGATGTAGGGCGAGGCCTGGGTGATACTGCTGGTAGCAGCCGCCATCACCACCATGGGGGTTTTGGACTGGGTGGCGATGGGCGCCGTGGCCAGGGCCGCAGGTGTGATGCCAAAACCGGCCAGCACGTCCACCTTCTCGTTGACCACCAGCTCCTGCGCCAGGCGTTTGGTCACGTCGGGGATGGTGGTGTCGTCCTTGATGATGAGCTGGATCTTTTTGCCGGCCACGGTGTCGCCGTGTTGCGCCATGTACAGCTTGGCGGCGGCCTCGATCTGGCGGCCGGTACTGGCCTGTTGGCCAGTCATGGGCAGGATCAGGCCGATCTTGAAGGTGCCGCTGTCTGCTATGGATTGTGTAGCTGCTAAAGCAGCAACCGCGAGGGCTATGGCCTTAAATACCTGTCGCTTGTGCATCGTGGGTCTCCGGTTTTGGGGAAGCGCTTCTTGGCTTGCCGCCACTATGCGTGTAAAGCCCAACCCATGCAATAGGGATTTGTGACTCCTTGTTATACCAATCGTGAATAGCTTGCAGCGCTGCAAGCCTTAGGCAGGCGCCCGGTAGACCAGCACCTTGAGCGAGCGGTCTTCCGACACATCGGCAAACACCGGGGGATTGGCCACACGCTGCACAAACGCCAGGTCGGGCGCCAGCGCCTGCATCTGGTCTTGCAGAAAGGCCATGCCCAGTTCGGGTGCGTTCAGGCACAGCAACGCGTGCCCGCCGGGCTGCAGCAGATCCGGCAGGCGCCGCATCAGGCGGGCATAGTCCTTGGTGGCCACAAAGCTGCCCTTCTGGTAGCTGGGTGGGTCTACGATGATCAGGTCATACGGCCCGCCTCGGCTGATCTTGCCCCAGGTGGTAAAGATGTCGTGGGCCCAAAAACCGGCGCCCGATGCCAAGCCGTTGAGCTGGTGGTTTTGCTGGCCAATGGCCAACGCACCCTGGCTCATGTCGAGGTTGCTCACGTGGGCGGCCCCAGCCTGGCGCGCGACCACCGAGAAGGCACAGGTGTAGGCAAACAGGTTGAGTACCTTGCAACCCGGGTGCGCAGCAACGTGTTCACGCACCCAGCGGCGGCCGTGGGCCATGTCCAGAAACAGGCCATGGTTCTGGCCCTTGAGCACGTGCACCAGGTAGCGTGCGCCCTCTTCTGTGACCACATGGGGCGTGGGCACACTGCCCGCCATCAGGCGGGTCTCTGCTGTGCCGTCCACGCGGCACTGCAAGACCCAGTTGAGGGCCGCACCCGGGGCCAGCTGGCTCCAGCGTTCGGACAGGGCGGTGTGGATGGCGGCCAGCTCCTCCTCCGCCATCGGCTGGAAACTGGTCAACACCCAGACCGGCGGGAAAAAGTCCAGCGCCAGATGCTCACAGCCGGGGTGCAGACCGCCGCGGCCATGGAAGACACGTTGTGCACCATCGGGCAAGTCAATTGCCGCAATGGTGCCCAGCAGGGACTGCAGGCCAGGGCCGCCGCTCATTGGACGGCGGTCAGGTTCAGCGGGCCGTACCAGGCACGGGTCTGGGTTTTGGTGTTGTCGGTGTCCGTCATGATGCCTATGCCAACCAGGGCGCCGGGTGGTTCTCCAAAGGCTTTTTCAAAGTCTGCACGGATATTGCGGTCGTAGTTCAGCCAGCGGCTGAGGCCCTTGGCGCCCGACTCCACCACCAGCTTGCGGATGCGGTCGGTGCGTGGATTGATGATGACGGTGCCCGGCGGTCGGGTGTTGCACCACACATACATCAGCGTGGCATAGGGCAAGGGCTCGCCGGTGATGGTGAGCGACAGCTCGGACAACATCGCATTCTTCATCGAGAACTTGGACCGGTCGCCGTCAAACGCCAGCACCACGCGGACCGGTGAATCGTCTGTCTGGCGCACGCCCATGTCGGCCTGCTCAATCAGCTGGGGCACCATCCAGGAGAAGTTGATCTTGCCCAGATCGGCGGGCTCCCGGCGAAGCACCTGGCGCAACATGCTGGCCGATGCGTTGGCCGATGCCGCCACCACCTTGCGTCCATCCAGCTGTACGAGGGAGAAATCGGTGGCTTCCTTGCCCGGCAAGGGGTAGTGTTGCCACTGTTCAAACGGCGGTGCTGCGTCGCGGGTGGCCGATGCGATGGGACCGCTATCGGTGCTCGCTGTTCTGGGAACCGAGGTACAGGCTGCAATCTGGATCAGCAGCACCACCAACACGGCATGCACAAGGCGGCGGCCCTTTGCGCGCGCGGATTTCGACACCAATTTCAGTTCCATAGGTCCAAACGACGTGTGTAATAACAGGTCTGCGGTGCCTGCCAGGCGCCCATCTTAGCGGGTGTTGATGACAGCCAGGGACCCAAATTCTGCTTGACGTACGTGGTTTCCACGGTCAATCTCTCAGCTGGGCTCAGAGCTTTATGCGAGGACACTATGGCAAATATCAGTTGGAACGGGTCGCCTGGTTTGTACACCGCCCTGCTGGATGGGGTGCCCGTGTGTGAGCTCAAAACCAAGGATATTGGCGGCGTTACCGCCAGTTGGCTGAATGACCGCCTATGGCCTCCCCCCAGCCATATGCCCAAGGCCGCCCCCCAGCCTACGCGCTTCTTCCCCGGCATTGAAGACGCCAAGGCCGCCGTAGAGCAGGCGCTGCTGGGTTAGGCCGATGGTGTGGGACTATCCAAATCCATTCACCCTGCCCGCCCAGCCACAGGTTGACGACATCGATGGTTTGCAGCACACCAACAATGCAGTTTATGTGCAGTGGTGCGAAAAGATAGGCTGGGCACATTCCGAATCTCTGGGCCTGGCACTGGCGGACTACCAGCGCCTGGACAGGGCCATGGCCATTCGCCGCGGTGAGTACGACTACCTGTTGCCCACAGGTGCGCTGGAGGAGTTGACCATGGCCACCTGGCTCATGGCCACCACCAGCAAACTAAGCATGGAGCGCAGGTTTCAACTGGTGCGCAACCGGGACCACGCCACGATTCTGCGTGGCCGCTGGGACCTGGTGTGTATTGAACTGAGCACAGGGCAGCCACGGCGCATGCCGCCCGAATTTTGCGCGACCTATTGGCCTGCCGGTGTAGTGGTGTCCTTGCCCACCAGCGCATAAAGCGGATGCTGCCGGGTCAACAGCAGAAACATCGCAAAGATGGGGCCCGGCATATTGCGCGGATCACTTTCACTCTCCAAGGCCTGCCAGGTGCGGGACTGCAGGCCACCACGGCTACCCGGCTGAACCGGATACGCCATCAGCTCAGCCGCATCCACCTGACTCAGCCCCGCGGCAAGGCGTGCGGCTTTGAGCTCTGCCCCCGATGGGGATGGCATGGAAACTGGCGTGAAGGTTTGCATACTATTGTTAGATACGGCGTCCAACAATGGTAACGGTATCGAGCACGGCCACGTTGCGAGTCTGCGTGGTCTGCGTGGTCTGCGCCAACGTGGCATCGTTGGCTGCATCGTGAAAGGTCAGCAACATGCTGCCATGCACGATCATCGTCATCAATACGGCAAAGGTGAAAGCAGTCAGACGTGTGTTGTTGTTGGTGGCTGTAAACATTTGATCTCTCCTGAAAGTCAGACCACTGCGGCCCGTTGAAGAGAATGTATTTGCGCCAGCTTGCGATTGCATCTGGTATGTGACGAACTGCGGCTGGGCGTGATACCAAGGGTTAATACGGTGACGGGTGGAATCGCGCGAGTCCGCGACCAACATTTCACGTAATTTTTTGGCCCGCGAGAATCTTGCGACAATACGGGTCCGGCACAAGTTCTGTGTCGGGTATAAAAAACAGGAATTTTAAAAATGGCAACTGCGAAAAAAGCGGCCCCCAAGGCGGCAACAACTTCTAAAACAAAGACCCCCGCAAAGGCAACCAAGCCCATGGTCAAAGCGGCTCCCAAAAAAGCCCCAGTGTCCAAAACAGCCAAGGCCATCACCAAGATCACGGCCAGCATTGCAAAGCTGACCGAGCGCAAAGACAAACTGGGCGCAGAGATCCAGGCCTTGCGTGACCAGCGCACCGCGTTGAAGACTGCAGCCGCGCCTGCAGCTGCACCGGTTGCCGCCAAGGGCAAGACCAGCGCCAAGGCTGCTGCGCCTGCCAAGAAGGCTGCGAAGAAAGTCGTGAAGAAGTAATGTGCATGGCCACCCCACGGTGGCACCCAAAACAAAGGCCCCTTGTGGGCCTTTGTTGTTTGTAGAATTGGCCTCTAGCCCCCGTATTTATTAACTGTTTTGCTACTATTTTTATAGTATTTCGCTTTCTTCTCTGCATCCTCACCATGCTTCCATCCCCGCAAAACCACGACATGCGCGAGGCCCTGAGCTGTTATTACCGGAGCCATGGTTCCATGCGCAGCCGCAGTGTGGGTGGCGGGGTGCTGTCTGGCACCGTCGATATCCCCGCGCTGCCCGCGAAGCTGGTGGCGGATTGGGAGCGCGAGATACGGCACCACCTGGCGTTGGAGCCTGGTGACGTTGAGGAGCTGCCCTTGGCGCGCGCGCGGATGCGCTGGCCGGACTACGGGCGTTGTGTGCAGGCGGTAAGCGCGTGGACCCACACGCTGGGTCTGACGGGCCTGCTGGCAAGCAGCGACATGGCCTTGATGGTCTGCCGTGGTGCGCGTTACCACCACGACGGCGCCCAGTACGGTGGCTCGGCTTTCTGCAATCTTTTTCTGGGTGATGACAGGGGTTTGGATTTGCACTTCCCGTCCACCGGCCAGCGCATTGCATTGGGCCGAGGTACGGTGGTGATATTTGATACGTGCCAGCCGCATGCCGTGATTCCGCGCGGTGCCAGTGGCTTTGATGCGGCCGATTTTCCGGTCGATCTGGATTGCACCTTGGCATTCCTGACCTGGGAGCTTGCGATTGAACATGCCGGCGTTGCGCAGGCTTTGCAGATCCGCTTTGACACCGACCCATCGACTGCATTGTTAGTCTCACAAGAGCAGGTCTGGCGTAACGGCGCACCGGCCAGTGTGTGCCCGGGTTCTGGCCGTTGGATCGGTCCGACTTAGTTTGTGTGCGCCTGCCCAAGGGCATTCACGGCTGGTAGCGAACGCGGTAAATCACACCGGCGCTGTCGTCGCTGACGAGCAGGGAGCCATCGGGCATCACCAGCACATCCACCGGGCGCCCACTGACGGTCTCCTTGCCGGCCGCATCTTTGCCCAGCCAGCCGTCCATAAAAGTCTCCTGCCCCGTGACCTTGCCCTGCGCGTCCAGCATCACACGCACAACCCGGTAGCCGACTTTGGAACTGCGGTTCCACGAACCATGTTCGGCAATAAAGATACTGTTGCGGTAGGCCACGGGAAACTGTTGGCCGGTGTAAAACCGCATGCCCAGCGCAGCCACATGGGCACCGAGTTTGGCAACCGGGGCTACGAATTCCGTGCATAGGCGTTTGCTGCCGAATTCAGGGTCACGCACATCGCCCTGGTGGCAATACGGGAAGCCAAAGTGCTGGCCGGTTTTTTCCAAGCGGTTGAGTTCGTCACTGGGTAGATCGTCGCCCTGCAGGTCACGCCCGTTATCGGTGAACCACAACGCGCGGTCACGCGGATACCAGTCGAACCCGACCGAATTGCGCACTCCGTGCGCCACGGTTTCGAGTGCGCTGCCATCGGGCTTCATGCGCTGGATGTTGGCGTAACGCGCGTCAGACTCACACACATTACAAGGCGCGCCCACCGGTACATACAACAGGCCGTCGGGGCCAAAGGCGATGAATTTCCACCCGTGGTGCGTATCCGCCGGAAAACCACTGGTGACGGTGACCGGAGCCGGAGGGTTGGTGATGCGGTTGTCAATGCCGTCGAAGCGCAGGATCCGGGACACGGCAGACACAAACAATTGCCCGTCGCGCCAGGCCACGCCAACCGGCATCTGCAGACCGGATGCCACCGTGTGCACTGCTTTGGCGCGATCCTGGTCTATCTCTACGGCATAGACGTTTCCAGCGCTTCTGCTTCCGACGTACAACACACCTTTGCCGTCCTTGAACGCACCCAGTGCCATCTGGCGCGCATTGGGCACTGCGTCGGTCAGCACCTCAATCTGAAACCCAGCTGGCACCCGCAACGTGCGTACATCGGGCGCAGCGGCCAGGGCCGCAGTATTGTGGAAGGCGACGACGCCCAGTGCAACGATGGACGCCAGTAACATCTTTGCTGGCCTGTCCGCGGGGAATGGGTACATAGGATGGTTCCTCTTGGTCCGAGCATTCTGCACGGTCCCGGCCCAAGCTGCACACGCTTTCGTCTACAGACGTGCACCCATGCGGGGGTCATCAAACAATGCCATCTGCAGAGCAGACATTGCAGGTTCATCCGAGTAATAGCTGGCACTGACAAAGCTGCGGTTCTCGCTGTCGCCATGGTTGCGTCGGCATGCCATGGGTACAGTGGTCGGCGGGGCTGTCAGTTCCGTCTCGTCGACACATTGGGCACCGATACATTTCATACGTTTCATGGTTGCTTGTCCTCGTTCAAAGTGACGCCATCGTATTTTGCAGAGCCCAATCCTTCTGTGCGACACGCCACACTGCACGCGGGTTCAGCAATGTTGTGCCAGCCACTACACACGGCCTAGGTGGCCTGCGGGGTGTTCGGGCGATAGACGACGTGAAAACATTCACACACGATGGGCATGGTGCCGCTGGGCTGCCGGCCAATACGCGCACATTCCCGTGCGAAGTAGGCGCTGTGGATACGCTGCCAGTACGCCAGGGAGCCGTCGCCTTCTCCTTCTATCGCGGCAAACTCCGCGCCAACTTGGTCATACGGCACGATGTCCACTGTGACAGTCTCAATCACACACACGGGCTTTCCGGACCAGTCGGTCACCACATTCAGATCGCCAACTTTGGGGAGGGCCCTGCCCTCCTCCTCGAATGACCAGGCCAATCCGGCGGTTGCACGCTTGATACCCCGCAGTACAAGCACCGCCAATTCATCTGCACTCGGCTGGTTATCGTCAAAGTGGTAGGCTTCGCAAAAGCGGGCCGAATGGTCGCCGCCAGATGCGGCGCAAAAATCAGCCCAGAAGGCTGCTATAGATGCGGGGATAGTCATGAAAACCTTCGGTAGAAAAAATCATGATTGTCATGTGTCCGCTTCTTTTGTGCGCCGAATCTGAGCCCTGTGCGGGCCATGCGGTCTGAGGCGCAGGTCTGCTTCGCAATGTATCCACCAGAGAACCTATCCGATGCCTAATGCCCGAAACGCGAATGCTGTCCGTCTGGAGTTTGCGCCGGACTCGTTAGTTCAGACCAACCTGTCGGGTGCCGCCTTCACAGGCGACTGGCTCTGGGTAGCGGGTGATGAAGCCTGCGGCATCGACCGTTTGCGGCGGCTCGACCCCGTCGGGCCCGAGTCTCTGCGGTTTGGCGAAGTGCGCGACTTTCCACTGTCCGATCTGCTGGACCTGCCCGGCTCAGCCGAAGAAGAGGCCGACCTGGAAGGCATGGCGGTAGCGGAAGGCTTTCTTTGGGTGGTCGGATCACATGGCCTGAAACGCAAAAACGCCAAGCCGGACAGGGACCACGCAGACAACGCCAAGCGCCTGGCCAAGGTTACGCTTGACGGCAACCGTCGGCTGCTGGCCTGCATACCCATCGAGCCCGACGCACACGGCGCGCCCTGCCTCGTTCGCAGGGCCAAGGATGGGCGGCAAGCACTGCGGCTGAAAGGCGACTCACACGACAACCTGCTGACCCGCGCACTGGCCAACGACCCGCACTTCGGGCCCTATATGGCAATACCGGGCAAGGACAATGGCTTTGACATCGAAGGCCTGGCGGTAAATGGCCCCAGGTTGCTGCTGGGTCTGCGTGGGCCGGTGCTGCGTGGCTGGTCTGCGCTGCTGGAGATCAAGTTAGAAGCACGGGGCGATCAGTTGCGTCTGGCGCCGCTGGATGACAGCGGCTTGCTGATGCGCAAACACTTCTTGCAACTAGACGGTCTGGGTGTGCGCGACCTGCACTTTTGTGGTGAGGACCTTTATATCCTGGCCGGCCCGACGATGGTGCTGAACGGAGAAATCCGCGTTTTCAAATGGCCAGCGGCGAAAGCAGTATTGGCAGCCAACCGAGAACCGATTCGTTTTGAGTCGACTCTGACCGAGTCGATCGTACTGCCGCACGGACGCGGTACCAACCGCGCCGAGGCCATCTGCGACCTGCCTCCAGCATTGTCGGGCGGTAAGCCTAGCTGGCTGGTCTTGTACGACGCGCCAGGCGACGATCGACGAGAGGGTCAGCGCACAGTTTTTGGTGACCTGCTGCGCCACAACTGATAGGCGCACAAAACAAAACGCCCACTTGAAGTGGGCGTTTGCTGTCAGCGGAGACCGCTTACTGATTTGGTTGCGAGAGAAGGATTTGAACCTCCGACCTTTGGGTTATGAGCCCAACGAGCTACCAGACTGCTCCATCTCGCGGTAGATTTCTATTATAGCTTATTCTGCAGCTGTTTCAGGATTTGTTTCTGCAGCAGCAGGACGGTCAACCAATTCCACCAAAGCCATGGGCGCGTTGTCGCCAACACGGAAACCCATTTTCAAGATGCGGGTGTAGCCGCCTGGACGGGCCGCAAAACGGGGACCCAGGTCATTAAACAGTTTGGTCACGCTGTCACGGTCGCGCAGGCGGTCAAACGCCAGACGGCGGTTGGCAACAGTGGCTTCCTTCGCTAGGGTGATCATGGGCTCAACCACGCGGCGCAGTTCCTTGGCCTTGGGTACTGTGGTCTTGATGACTTCGTGCTCGATGAGCGAATTCATCATGTTGCGCAGCATTGCCAGGCGGTGTGAGCTGGTGCGATTGAGTTTACGTAGTCCGTGTCCGTGACGCATGGTAGATTTCCTTTGAGTTTTAAGTGGGCAGCCGTATCAGGTACTGCCCTGTGCGTTGAACCCCGGAGGGTTCGAAAAAATTTGCGCTTTTAGTGAAAGCGTTGAATCAACGTTTTTCCAACGCTGCAGGTGGCCAGCTTTCCAGCTTCATCCCCAGTGTCAGACCGCGGGAAGCCAAGACTTCCTTGATTTCATTCAGCGACTTGCGACCCAGATTCGGGGTCTTGAGCAATTCGTTTTCGGTACGCTGGATCAGGTCACCGATGTAATAGATGTTTTCGGCCTTCAGGCAGTTGGCAGAGCGAACTGTCAATTCCAGCTCGTCCACAGGACGCAACAGGATAGGATCGAACTGCGTATTGCCACGTGGTGCAGGCGCATCAAATGCGGCCAACTCGCTGCCTTCCAACTGTGCGAACACCGCCAGTTGTTCCACCAAAATCTTGGCAGACGCGCGAACGGCATCTTCAGCAGAAATGGCACCATTGGTTTCAATTTCGACAACCAACTTGTCCAGATCGGTACGCTGCTCGACACGTGCGCTTTCGACGGTGTAGCTCACGCGCTTGACGGGCGAGAACGACGCATCCAAAACGATGCGGCCGATGGACTTGTTAGGCTCATCTGCGTGGCGGCGCATGGTGCCGGGCACATAGCCGCGACCTTTTTCAACCTTGATCTGCATATCCAGCTTGCCACCATGCGACAGGTTGGCAATGACGTGACCGGGGTTGATGATTTCTACATCATGCGGCGTCTGGATGTCGGCGGCTGTCACCAGACCTTCAACATCCTTGCGCAGGCTCAGTGTGACTTCGTCGCGGTTATGCAACTTGAAGACCACACCCTTCAGATTCAACAAGATATTGACAACGTCTTCTTGAACGCCATCGATAGAGGAGTACTCGTGCAACACGCCGGCGATGGTCACTTCAGTGGCCGCGAAACCTGGCATGGAAGACAACAACACGCGGCGAAGCGCGTTACCCAATGTGTGGCCGTAACCACGCTCAAAGGGCTCCAGAGCAACCTTGGCACGGTTGGTGCCAAGTTGCTCAACACTGATGGACTTGGGTTTTAGCAAACTGTTTTGCATGCAGACTTCCTCTCAATACCCCCGACTCGTTACGTCGGTAAGGCTGGTGAAGCACCTTGACTGCAGTGCCCCACGGCCAAGGAACGATTTCAACAATTCAGACGCGATTAGCGTGAATACAACTCGACGATCAACGATTCGTTGATGTCTGCAGCAAACTGGTCACGGTCAGGTACGGTCTTGAAAGTGCCTTCGGCCTTTTCAATGTTGACTTCAACCCATGCAGGCATGCCGACTTGTTGTGCCAATTGCAAAGCTTCAACCACGCGGTTTTGCTTCTTGGACTTTTCGCGCACTGAAACCACGTCACCAGCCTTCACCATGTAGGAAGGGATGTTGACCGAGTTACCGTTCACGGTGATCGCTTTGTGCGACACCATCTGGCGTGCTTCTGCACGTGTGGAGCCAAAGCCCATGCGGTACACAACGTTATCCAGACGGGATTCCAACAGGAACAACAGGTTGGCACCGGTGTTGCCCTTGCGGCGGTCAGCTTCTTCGAAGTAACGGCGGAACTGGCGCTCCAGCACGCCGTACATACGCTTGACCTTCTGCTTTTCGCGCAGTTGGAGACCGTAGTCGGAGGTACGAGCACCCGAAGTGCGGCCGTGCTGGCCGGGCTTGGAGTCGAACTTGGCCTTGTCACCGATGGCGCGACGTGCGCTCTTCAGGAACAGGTCGGTGCCTTCACGGCGTGAGAGTTTGGCCTTGGGGCCGAGGTAGCGTGCCACTTGATCTTCCTTTTATGTCATCTGCCGCATCAGAAATGCGGGAGCCACCAGCGGTTGCTGATGGCGGTGGGCTTGTTAAAAATTAAATACGACGACGCTTTTGAGGGCGGCAGCCGTTGTGGGGAACTGGAGTCACATCAGCAATCATGTTGATGCGAATGCCCAGTGCCGCCAGCGCGCGAACAGAGGATTCACGACCAGGACCAGGTCCCTTGATTTCAACGTCAAGGTTCTTGATGCCCTGGTCCAGGGCTGCACGGCCAGCCACTTCGGAAGCTACCTGGGCAGCAAACGGAGTGGACTTACGAGAGCCCTTGAAACCTTGACCACCCGAAGACGCCCAAGACAAAGCATTGCCCTGGCGATCGGTGATCGTGATGATGGTGTTATTGAACGAAGCGTGCACGTGTGCAATACCGTCTGCAACATTCTTGCGGACTTTCTTGCGAACGCGCTGGGCTGCGTTATTGGCGGGAGCTTTTGCCATGGTGGTTTCTCAATCCCTGTTATTTCTTCAATGACGCAGCAGCCTTACGCGGGCCTTTGCGGGTACGGGCGTTCGTGCGGGTACGCTGACCGCGCATGGGCAAGCCACGGCGATGGCGGAATCCGCGGTAGCAACCGATGTCCATCAAACGCTTGATGTTCATCGTGGTTTCACGACGCAAATCACCTTCGATGGTGAATTGAGCGATCTGATCACGGATTTTCTCCAGATCAGAATCCGTCAAGTCTTTGACCTTCTTGGAATATGCAATGCCACAGGCTTCGCAGATTTTGCGAGCGCGGGTGCGACCGATACCAAAAATGGCGGTCAGGCCAATCTCGGAATGCTGTTGCGGCGGAATGTTGATGCCAGCGATACGTGCCATTTTCGTCCTCTAAAACTCTTGCAATTAACCCTGACGCTGCTTGTGGCGTGGATCTGTACAGATCACGCGCACAACGCCTTTGCGTCGGATGATTTTGCAGTTGCGGCAAATTTTCTTGACCGAAGCCGAAACTTTCATATTTCTCTCCTAAAACCCTTCGCCCCGTTCCGACTTTGATTCGCGCGGAACATGCGCTATTTACTTTGCTCTAAACACTATCCGCGCACGACTTAAGTCGTACGGGGTTAATTCAACTGTGACCTTATCACCAGGCAAGATCCGGATGTAATGCATCCGCATCTTGCCGGAAATGTGCCCCAGCACTACATGCCCGTTTTCCAGTTTGACGCGAAATGTCGCGTTTGGGAGGTTTTCTACCACCTCACCCTGCATCTGAATTACGTCATCCTTTGACATATGAATCCACTGCTACTCAAGAAGATTTGAAATTAGCCTTCTTCAGCAGCGATTCGTATTGCTGGGACATCATGTAATTCTGGACCTGTGCCATGAAATCCATGGTCACCACAACAATAATCAACAATGAGGTCCCACCGAAGTAGAACGGCACGTTGTATTTGAGAATCAAAAACTCTGGCAACAGACACACAAAAGTGATGTATATCGCACCGGCCAGCGTTAAGCGAAGCAGGATTTTATCAATATATTTGGCGGTTTGGTCGCCAGGACGAATCCCGGGAATGAACGCACCACTTTTCTTCAAGTTATCTGCGGTTTCTTTGCTGTTGAACACCAGAGCGGTGTAGAAGAAGCAGAAAAACACAATCGCTGCGGCATACAACATCACGTACACCGGCTGACCTGGACTCAAGGTGCTGGAGATGTCTTTCAACCAGCGCATCGAATCACCCGAACTAAACCAATTGGCAACTGTTGCAGGCAACAGAATAATGCTGGACGCGAAGATCGGAGGGATCACACCCGCCATGTTCAGCTTCAAAGGCAGATGGGAGGACTGGCCGCCATACACCTTGTTTCCAACCTGGCGCCGAGCGTAGTTCACCAGAATTTTTCTCTGGCCACGCTCGACAAAAACCACAAAATACGTCACCAAGGCAACCAGAACCACTACCAGCAGCGACACCACAATGCTCATAGCACCGGTGCGCACCAACTCCAGCAGTCCACCGATCGCGCTGGGCAAACCAGCTGCGATACCGCCAAAGATCAGGATCGAAATCCCGTTACCCAAGCCGCGCTCCGTGATCTGCTCACCCAACCACATCAAAAACATGGTTCCGGCGGTCAAAGTCACAACCGACGTCATACGAAAACCAAACCCAGGTGCAATCACCAGACCAGCGGAAGATTCCAGCGCCAAGGCAATACCCAGGGACTGGAACAGAGCCAAGCCCAAGGTGCCGTAACGGGTGTACTGCGTAATCTTGCGACGTCCGCCTTCACCTTCCTTCTTCAACTGCTCAAAAGCAGGCAGCACATAGGTCAGCAACTGCATGATGATCGACGCCGAAATGTACGGCATGATCCCCAACGCAAAAATGGTGAACCGAGACAGCGCGCCGCCCGAAAACATGTTGAACAGGCTCAGAATACCGCCCTGTTGCCCTTTGAACAACTGCTGCAACTGCGTGGGGTCAATGCCTGGCACTGGTATGTGTGCACCAATGCGGTACACGACCAGGGCGAGCAACAAAAACACCAGCCGACGACGCAAGTCACCAAACTTGTCCGTCTTTGCTATTTGAGCACCGTTAGTTGCCACTGAGTTATCTTTCGACTTCTAACTTACGCGACGCTACCACCGACAGCTTCAATAGCTGCCTTGGCACCAGCCGTAGCACCAATACCATTGAGCTTGACCGACTTGGTCAATGCGCCAGTATTGATAACCTTGACCACCTTGGCCATTTGGCCGACCAGCTTGGCTTGCTTCAGCGCCAGCACGTCAACTTCCGCCAGACCCAGCACTTCCAAAGTAGTCAGTGTAATTTCAGCGTTGAATTGCAGCAGGTGCGATTTGAAACCGCGCTTGGGCAAACGGCGATGCATAGGCATCTGACCGCCTTCAAAGCCAACCTTGTGGTAACCACCAGCACGGGATTTTTGTCCCTTGTGGCCGCGACCTGCAGTCTTACCAATGCCAGAGCCGATACCGCGACCAACACGACGCTTGTAATGCTTGGCGCCATCTGCTGGCTTAATGCTATTGAGTTCCATCATCATCGACCTCTTAGAGCACTCGGACCAGGTAACTGATCTTGTTAATCATGCCGCGAACTTCTGGTGTATCGGCGAGCTCGCTTACGCTGTTGAGCTTACGCAGACCCAGACCACGCACAGTGGCGCGGTGCGACTCTTTGGTTCCAATCGGGCTACGCACCAATTGGATCTTTACGGTTTGTTGTGTTGTCATTTTGAAGTTCGCTTTCAGACGAAGAGTTCTTCAACAGTCTTGCCACGCTTGGCCGCGACTTCGGATGGCGTAGTCGACACCGACAGCGCGTCCAGTGTTGCACGAACCATGTTGTAAGGGTTGGTCGAACCATGGCTCTTGGCCACGATGTCGGTAATGCCCACTACTTCGAACACGGCGCGCATAGGACCGCCGGCAATGATGCCAGTACCCTTGGGAGCCGGAGCCATCATCACATTGGCGGCGCCGTGGTGACCCATCACCTTGTGGTGGATGGAACCATTCTTCAGCGAAACCTTGATCATGTTGCGGCGGGCTTCTTCCATCGCCTTTTGCACGGCAGCAGGAACTTCCTTGGATTTACCCTTGCCCATACCGATGCGACCTTCGCCATCACCGACCACGGTCAAAGCTGCAAAACCGAGAATACGGCCGCCCTTAACCACTTTGGTGACGCGATTGATCGCGATCATTTTTTCGCGCAGTCCGTCTTCAGGCCCTTCAGCCTTACCCTGCATCTTCGCTTGAACTTTAGCCATTCTGTATTCCGATCTGCTTAGAACTGCAAGCCAGCTTCACGTGCCGCATCAGCCAGCGCTTTGACGCGGCCGTGGTACGCAAAACCTGCACGGTCAAATGCGACTTTTTCGACACCGGCAGCCTTGGCTTTTTCAGCCACACGCTTACCAATGATTTGGGCCGCGGCAACATTGCCACCCTTGCCAGAAGCACCCAAGGCCTTGCGAACTTCGAGTTCGGCCGTAGAAGCTGCAGCCAACACCTTGCCGCCGTCGCCAGAGATAACGCTGGCGTAGATGTGCAAGTTGGTACGGTTCACGGTCAAACGTGCAACGCCTTGCGTAGCAATGCGGATGCGGGTTTGACGGGCTCTGCGAAGACGCTGCTCTTTTTTGGTCAACATGTTGCAGCTCCTTATTTCTTCTTGGTTTCTTTGATCGTGATCTTCTCGTCCGCGTAGCGGATGCCTTTGCCCTTGTAGGGCTCTGGCGGACGAACAGCACGAACTTCAGCGGCGATTTGACCCACACGCTGACGGTCCGCACCCTTGATCAGGATTTCGGTTGGGGTTGGCGTAGCAACCGTGATGCCAGCAGGCATATCAAAGTTGACAGGGTGGGAGTAACCCACAGCCAGATTCAACTTGGCGCCGGTAGCCTGGGCCTTGTAACCCACGCCAATCAGGCTCAGCTTTTTCTCAAAGCCTTTGGTCACACCAACAACCATGTTGTTCACCAATTGGCGCATGGTGCCGGACATGGCATCGGCTTCGCGGGACTCATTGGCCGCCTTGAAGCTCAGCTTGCCTGCGTCGTTAACCACTGTTACCAGCGTGTTCAACGTCAGATGCAAAGTGCCGCCTGTACCCTTGACACTGATTTGGCTGCCATTGATAGACACATCCACACCAGCGGGAACAGTTACGGGAAGTTTACCTACACGGGACATTTGTATTTCTCCTCAATGTAGCGTTAAGCGACGTAGCACAAAACTTCACCACCGACACCGGTAGCGCGCGCTTTGCGATCTGTCATGACGCCCTGGGACGTAGTCACGATGGCAACGCCAAGGCCGTTTTGGACCTGGGGGATGGCATCGCTACCGCGGTAAACACGCAGGCCAGGACGGCTGACGCGCTCGATACGTTCAATCACAGGCTTGCCTGCGTAATACTTCAGGGCGATTTCCAACTCGGACTTGCCGTCCGCTGTAGAGACCTTGAAGTTGTCGATGTAGCCTTCGTCTTTCAACACTTGGGCAATCGCAACCTTCACTTTGGAAGAAGGCACGGAAACGGTAGTTTTGGCCACCATTTGTGCATTGCGGATGCGTGTCAACAAGTCGGCGATGGGATCACTCATGCTCATGTTTGGTTCTCCTGTCGCTTACCAGCTGGCCTTGACGATGCCAGGGATTTCCCCAGCAAAGGCCATTTCACGGATCTTGGCGCGACCCAGGCCAAAGTGCTGGAACGTACCACGTGGGCGACCAGTAATGGCGCAACGGTTACGCTGGCGGGTTGGGTTGGAATTGCGCGGGAGCTTTTGCAGACCCATACGGGCAGCAGCACGCTCTTCTTCGGTGCGTTTGAAGTCACCGGCAATTGCCTTGAATTCAGCGTACTTCTTGGCGTACTTAGCAGCCAATTGATCACGCTTCAGCTCACGCTGGATTAAAGCCATTTTAGCCACGGGTCACCTCAGTTCTTGAACGGAAAACGGAAGCCGGTGAGGAGCGCCTTGCACTCTTCGTCGGTCTTGGCCGTCGTGGTGATACTGATATTGAGACCACGCAAGGCGTCAACCTTGTCATATTCAATTTCAGGGAAAATGATCTGCTCTTTGACGCCGATGTTGTAGTTACCACGGCCATCAAATGCACGACCAGAAATACCACGGAAGTCACGAACGCGAGGCAGCGCCACGGTCACGAAACGGTCCAGGAATTCATACATCTGCACGCCGCGCAGAGTCACCATGCAACCAATCGCCTGGTCTTCACGGATCTTGAAACCCGCAATAGCCTTCTTGGACTTGGTCACGACGGGCTTTTGGCCGGCGATTTTTGTCAGATCACTGACCGCGTGGTCCATGATCTTCTTGTCGGCTACGGCTTCGCTCACACCCATGTTCAGAGTGATCTTGGTCAGACGCGGCACTTGCATCGGCGAGGTGTAGCCAAACTTGGCCATCAGCTCGGGAGCCAGCTTTTCGCGGTATTGTTGTTGCAGACGTGCCATGTTTATGCCACCTTGATTTCTTCGCCGCTGGACTTGAAAACGCGCGTGCGTTTGCCGTCAGCCAACACCTTGATACCTACGCGGTCCGCCTTGCCAGTCGCAGCATTAAAAATTGCTACGTTGGACTGGTGGATGGGCATTGTCTTTTCAACAATACCGCCGACCGCACCCTTCATGGGGTTTGGCTTGGTGTGTTTCTTCACCAAGTTAACACCCTCGACAACCAGATGGGAGTCATCTTTGCGCAGGGACACAGTCCCGCGCTTACCCTTATCGCGACCAGCGATAACGATAACTTGATCGCCCTTGCGAATCTTATTCATGGCGCGTCCTTACAAAACTTCAGGGGCCAGGGACACGATCTTCATGAACTTCTCGGTACGCAGTTCACGCGTCACGGGTCCAAAGATACGGGTGCCGATAGGCTCCAATTTGGCATTCAGCAACACTGCTGCATTACCGTCAAACTTCACCAAAGAGCCGTCGCTGCGACGGATGCCCTTAGCAGTACGAACCACAACCGCGCTGTAGACTTCGCCTTTTTTGACGCGTCCGCGGGGAGCAGCTTCTTTAATGCTAACTTTGATGATGTCACCGACGCTGGCGTAGCGACGCTTGGAACCGCCGAGCACCTTGATGCACAGGACGGACTTAGCGCCGGTATTGTCAGCGACTTCTAATCGAGATTCAGTCTGGATCATTTCAATATTCCCAACTTGCACCAGGAGCAGCACTTGCCAGCTCTCTGGCAAACACCAACAACGAGTCAGTCTTGGGCCCGCTGTACTTGGCGCGAACCACTCGCGCCACATCCATTTGGGCAGAACCTTCAGCTTTTACAAGCGAAGCCCGCTAGTATGCCACAGCTTTTTTACTTGTGCAACACTTTTTTGTGGGCCTGTTTCAAAAAGCCGGCTTCGCAGGGGGCGGGACGCCATTTCTGCCCTGCGACAATCCAGCCTCTCTATATAAGTTGCGCCCAGTCCCTCAGGAGAACTCCATGCACCCACACCACATTGCCTTCATTGGCGGCGGAAATATGGCCACCGCCATGGTCAGCGGATTGCTGAAACAGGGGTTCCCCACCCTTCAGATCGACGTGGTGGAACCCTTTGCGGAAGCGCGGGAACGGCTGCAGTCCCAGCTGGGCATCACCGCCCAGCACGAAGCCGGGCCTTTCTTGGGCCAGGCCAGCATTGTCATCTGGGCTGTCAAACCCCAGTCTTTTAAGGATGCCGCGCTGCAGTCCCGGTTTCACACCCGTGAAGCCTTGCATATCAGCGTGGCAGCCGGCATTCCCAGCGACGCCATTGCCAAATGGCTAGGCAATGAACGCGTGATACGGACCATGCCCAACACCCCGGCCCTGATCGGCAAGGGTATCACCGGTCTGTTTGCCCGCCCCGCCGTGACGGAGGCTGACCGCCAGCATGCCGAACGTGTGGTCTCGGGCATGGGGCAATTCCTGTGGCTGGACAACGAAAACCAGTTGGACGCAGTGACCGCCATTTCCGGCTCCGGGCCAGCTTATATGTTCTATTTCATGGAAGCCATGACCGCCGCTGGCGCTGACATGGGCCTGGACCGGGAACAGGCCTACCAGTTGGCGGTGGCCACATTCATTGGCGCCGGGGAGCTGGCACAGTCTAGTCACGAACCCCCCGAAATCCTGCGCCAGCGGGTTACGTCCAAAGGCGGCACCACCCATGCGGCCATCACGTCCATGGACAACAACCGCGTCAAGGACCTGTTCGCCCAAGCCTTGCATGCGGCACACCAACGGGCCCAGGAAATGGGCGCCGAGTTTGGCGAAGCCCCATAAGCCAAAACATCCTATAGCCCCCGTAAAACCTCAGACTATCGCTATATTTTAGATAGCAAACATCTTTAATTACCCTGAATGCCAGGCTTACGGGCTGTGGTTCTCAAGCAGAAAGCGCGCCTCAAACGCGTCGCCTGGCAGGGGCTCACTGAGCAGATAGCCCTGGATACAGTCACACTGCAGCTGCGCCAGAAATTGCCGCTGCTGCTCGGTTTCCACCCCTTCGGCCACCACTTTCAGCCGCAGGTTGTGGGCCAGGGAAATAATGCCCGACACGATGGAAGCGTCGTCCACATTCTTGGTCATGTCGCGGGTAAAGGCCCGGTCAATCTTCAGCACATCAACCGGAAAACGCTTGAGATACGCCAGTGATGAATAGCCGGTGCCGAAGTCGTCAATGGCCAGCCCCACGCCCGTGGCCTTGATGGCCCGCAGCAACAACAGGGTTTCCTCGGCGTGCACCATCAGCATGCTTTCGGTGATTTCCAACGTCAAGAGCCGTGGATCTACACCGGTATCGCGCAGCGCACTGCGCAGGGTGTCAATGAAGTTAACCTGCTGCAGTTGCAAGCCCGACAGGTTGACGGTGACATACAAGCCCGACGACCCGGCTTCATGCCATTTCTTCAACTGCAAGCAGGCCGCCCGCAAAACCGCTTCGCCGATGGGGATGATCAGCCCGGTTTCTTCTGCCAGCGGGATGAATTCCAGCGGCGACACCAGGCCGCGTGACGGATGGCTCCAGCGCGCCAATGCCTCCATGCCAACAATGCGGCAATCGGCAGCATTGGCAATCGGCTGGAAGAACACCACGATCTGGTCACGCTCCAGCGCCCGGCGCAAAGCGCCCTCAAACCGCATGTGTTCGCTGGCAGAGGCCTCCATGTTCTCCTCGAAGAACTGAAAACCACTACTCTTCTTTTTGGCCCGGTACATGGCCGTATCCGCGTGGCGCAACAGGGTGCTGGAATCCGCCCCATTGATGGGGAACACCGCAATGCCAATACTGGCGGACACCACGATGTCGTGCCCGTCAATTTCAAAGGGGACCGTGACCGCATGGCAGATCTTTTGCGCCGTGCCCGATGCCACATTCACATTGGGCAGGTCGTCGATGACGATGGCGAACTCGTCGCCCCCCAAACGGGCTACGCAGTCGCTGCCACGCACACAACCGCGGATGCGCTCGGAAACACTTTTCAGCAGCTTGTCGCCGATCTCGTGTCCCAGCGTGTCGTTGACCAGTTTGAAGCGATCCAGATCCAGGTACAACAAGGCCAGCGATGTGGCCGCGGGCTGGGCCCGCTCTATACAACGGCTCAGGTGGTCGTGGAACAGTGTCCGATTCGGCAGCCCGGTCAACGCATCGTTGTATGCCAAATGGCGCACATGGCGCTCGGCACGGGTGGCATCAACCAGGCGGCGTACCCGCTGGTTGACAACCGCCAGGTGGATGGGCTTGGGTATGTAGTCGCTGGCCCCAGCCGCAAAGGCCCGTTCGATCGACGCGCTGTCCTCCAATGCGGTAATCATCAATATGGGGATCTGGCGCCACTCGGGTGATTCCTGCAGGCGTGCGCAGGCGGTGAAACCGTCCATCACCGGCATCAGGGCATCCATCAGGATGACGTCCGGGCGCATGCGTTGCACCTCGGCCTCTACTTCGCTGCCGTCTGCGGCCTCGGTCACCAAAAAGCCGCTGCGTTGCAAGGCCGCGCGCAAGGCCGAACGGGTGCTGCGGTCGTCGTCCACGATCAGGACCAGCGCCTCCCCCACCACGGGAAGCGGTGCCAGCACCTCGACCTCGCTCTCCAGCGCCAGTAACAAAGCCTGCTCAACCACGCCGTACTCGGCGCGCAAGCGCGGCATCACACGCCCCGCTGCGTCGACCTGTTCCCCCTCCGCGAGGGATTCAATGGACTTGGCGAGCGCCGCGAGCTCCACCGCACCAAAGTTCCAGGCCGCGCCCTTGATGGCGTGGGCCACGCGGCGCAGGGCTTCAGCATCTTCCACCACCACAGCGGCCGACAGCTCATCCAGGTAAGCAGGCATGTCTTCCAGGAACGGGCGTATGGCCTGCCCAATGGCACCTCCCAAAGCTTCCCGCAAGCGGGCCAGCACCACCGGGTCGATCGGGCCCTCCGGTTCAGACGCCTGTGTCGCTGCGGTCTGCCCCAGTACCACCGAGACAGGCACGGCAATGTCCAAATCCGCCAACCAGCGCTGCAGGCGCGCCGTCAGGTTCCCCAAGGTCAGTGGCTTGGGCAAGTGGTCATCCATACCAGCCGACAGACATTTCTCCATATCCATGGGTTGGGTGTTGGCGGTCATGGCAACGATAGGAATGCGGCGGCCACTTTCGGCCTCCATGCCACGGATCACGGCCGTCGCCTGGTAGCCATCCATCTCCGGCATATTGCAATCCATCAGGATCAGGTCCCAGGGTTTGCGTTTAAAGGCCTGCACGGCGACGCGGCCGTTCGCCGCCACTTCTGACTTGCAGCCCAGCATCTCCAGCATGCCAGAGGCAATGGTCTGGCTGGTGCGGTTGTCTTCAACGATCAAAATCTGGGGCAGACGCTTTCTTGCCTTGGGAACAAAACGCTGTAGCTCGCCACGGGTTCCCATGGCCTGGTCAATGCACTCCAGCAGGCGCTCCTGGCGCAGAGGCTTGGCCAAATAGGCGTCGGCCGCGGGGGCGGTCGCAGGGCTTTCAACCCCATAGCGGTTCATCAATACCAGGCGGGGCTGGCCATACCCCGGCAAAGAACGCAAATCTTGCACGCTCTGGGCCTGGGCCGTGGCCAGGACCATGTCAACCAGCAACAGGCCATACGGCTGCGCAGCCTGCTGGGCCTGCACCAGGGATTGGGCCGCGTCTGCCAACTTGCCAACGGCATGGCACTCGTAACCCACCGCAACCAGGTTTTGCTGCACGAACTGGCGCACCATGCTGCTCTCATCCACCACCAGCACGCGCCCGAAGCGCGTGGCGCTCGCGGACGGCGGGTTGCTACCCAACTGCAGAGGCAAGACGAACCAGAACGTGCTACCCACACCCTGCACGCTGTCCACGCCGATTTCGCCACCCATCAGTGCGCACAACTGTTTGCAGATGGACAGGCCCAGGCCAGAGCCATCGTGCCCGCGCGTGGTGGAGGGGTCGGCCTGTGTAAAAGCGTCAAAAATACTCGCCACTTCGTCTTCGGCTACGCCAATGCCCGTGTCAGAAACCGCTATACGCAACCGCCCCTGCTCACCAAACGGACCGACGCAGGACACACGCACCGACACCTCGCCGCGTTCGGTGAACTTGACCGCGTTGCCCACCAGATTGAGCAGCACCTGGCGCAAGCGCCGCGCGTCCCCGCGCAAACTGGCCGGCACACCCGGGTCGACCACGTAGGCGATCTCCAGCCCCTTGCTGCCTGACTGTGGAATCACCAGCTCTATCGTCTGCTCACACAAACGTGCGATATCAAAATCGCCGTTCGCCAGCTGCAGCTTGCCGGCCTCCAGCGACGAAAAGTCCAGAATATTGTTGATCAGGTCCAGCAGGTACTGCGACGAGTCCCAGGCCAGGGCCACATAGTTGCGCGCCATGGGCGGCAGCGGCGAGGCACGCAACATATCCAACGTGCCGACCACGCCATTGAGTGGCGTGCGCAGCTCGTGGCTCATGGTGGCGGCAAACTCGGCTTTGAGGTGTGCCAATCGCAGTGCTTCTTCACTGGCCAGGCGCAAGGCCTGTTCGCGCTCGTCGAGCACCCGCATCATGCTGTTGAAAGCGTGGGCCATGTCGGTGATGTCGCGCGGCCCGGTCAACTTGGCGCGTACCCCAGACTCGCCCTGCTCTGCGCGCCCCATGGACTCGGCCAGTTGCACCAAGGGTTGTGTCATGCGCCGGGTCAGCTCGCGAGTTATCAGCAAGAAGAACACGGCGAACGACAGTGCAATACCCATATTGAGTGCAAACAGGGTCAACAGGGCACTGCCCAAGGATGCCTTGGACAACACCACCCGCACATAACCAATGGTCTGCGTCTTGGGGCTTTCTGCTTCGAACGGCGAACTGCTGTCCAGAATACGCACCGGCGCCACGAACTGCCACGACTGGATGTTCTCAACATCGAGAAAGGCACCCGTCGCCGTCAGGACGGCCTTGGGTGGCAACTCATCACCGAGTGCCAGCGCCACGTCCCCCGCACCATGGGCGCTCAACGGTTTGCCGTCGATGCGCCGAATTTCAACACGGTCCACATCCGGAAACGCCAGGGCGCCGGCCACCGCGTCCGCAATATTCTCGCTGGCGTCAGACAGCAGGGCCAGGCGGGCCTGGCGGGCAAGGCTATCTGCCAGGTGTTGGCCCTGCTGCTGGCGGTTTTGGCGTATGTCACGGCTGCTTTGCCAGGAGATCACCAATGAAGACAGCAGCGCCAACAGCAAAACGCCCATCGCAGCCATAAAGGAGAGTTGCTGCCGAAATGTCGTCTTGCGCAGAACGACCAGAAGTGGGTTGCGAGAATTCATTAAATGGGCACAGTTCAGCGAGCGGGAAACACCAGGTCAAAAGCCTGCTGGCGGGAGGATAGTTGCAAACCCAGGTGGCTTGCTGTCCGGGTATTGACGGCCAACAACGCGTCCTTCATGGGCACGACCAAGGCCGCATTGCCGCTGGGCAGACTCATGGCCGAAGACGCCAGCTGGCGACCCAGGGCCACGTTATTGGGATAAAGGGAAAACAATGCGCCCCGTTTGACATGGGTCACGTTGCTGGAAAACACCGCCAGGTTGCGGTTCCAGGCGCTCTCCAGAATCAGCGGCAGCACCGATGAGTCTTCCACCGTGGTGGAGTCCTGGGGCAGCCACAAAGCGTCCCGTTTGGGGTCGGCGCTGGCCAGCACCTCCTGGTAGACCCGCACCGCGTTCTTCAAGTCCCCGGCCTCAATGGCCTGTAACTCCAGACCGTGGGTGCGGGCCGCGTCGCGGGCCAGGCGCATCAGCCACGCGTTTTGTTTGGGGTCGTACACCACGGTAACGCGCCGCACATCGGGCATAAAGTGTTTAAGCCGCTCAAACAGCATCTTGGGATCGGGTGCCAAGCTGACGACAGGGAAGCTGCGGCCGTCTCCGGTGGGTGGTGACACCACACCGCCGGCCACCACGCCTACTTCGTGGTCCAGGGTAGACGCTGCCTTCATGCCCTGGCGGCCCAGTGCGATCACCACCTTGATGTCCTGGCGCTTCAACTGGGCCATGATGTCCTGGGCCGAACGGGCGCCGCCAACGGCGTAACTGGCAACCGGTGAGCCGACCTGCGCCTCTATCCCTTCGATGATCTTGGTAAAAATGCTGCGGTAGGGTTCTTCCAGGTCGGGGTAGAGAACGGCAATACTGCCGGTCTCCGATGCCAACGCCACCTTGACACGTTCCACGCGCCCCAGTTGCGCGACCACCTGGTCATTGGCAGCGACTTGAAACCGATAGACCAAGATGTCGCTGGACATCTCCAGACGTTGTAGCACCTGTGGCCAGTCGCCCCTGAACGCGGGCTCGCCCATGTGCGCTTTGGCCAGTCCTGCGTGGCGGGCAAGACTCGTTAATTCGGTGGTCTGTGCCATGGTAGGCCCGACCACCAGGGCCAACAGTGCCACGCGCACACAAAGACAAATACCCCCACCCCTTCCCCGGTCAAACCGCAGGAAAAACAAGGGCGGATTCAAGTACAAAGCGCAACGGAATGCAGTGTAAGAGGTCTGACGGGTAGGTTGTAGAAGACCTCATGCGGTGTGCGATAGCCCAGGCACTTACGAGGCCGATGATTGAGTAAGTACACAGCTTCATCGACCTGAGCCTGTGTCACCTTGAGCAAACTGCACCCCTTTGGAAAGAACTGTCGCAGCAGCCCGTTGGTGTTCTCATTGAGCCCACGCTGCCATGAGCAGTAGGGCTTGGCAAAGTACACCTTCGCCCTCAAACAACTTGCAATGAATTCGTGCTCAGCGAACTCCTTGCCGTTGTCAAAGGTCAGTGTCTTGCAGGCATGTCTGTGGGGGCGCAGCAAATCGACAATGGCCTGCGTCACCCCGCACTGTGCTTGGAGCGTAGTGGATGCGCCAAGGTATAGCGGGACTTGCGTTCCACCAGTGTCACCAACACGCCTTTGCGCCCCCCGCCGATCACCGTATCGCCCTCCCAGTCGCCTATGCGCTTCTTGCTATCCACCACTGCGGGGCGATGTTCAATTCCGACCCGGTTCTTGAGTACCCCACGGCGCTCTCGACCACTGGCATAGCGCTTTCTACGAAGTTTTTGACAGCGCAAGTACCCGACTAAATCACCGCCCTGGGCTTTGTTGGCATAGGCGTATTGGTAGATGGCTTCGGTGCTAATCGACAAACGATCCTCTAAAGCCAGGCGGTCACTGACTTGCTGGGGAGACAAGCTCAGGCGCAGATACAACTCCACGAGTTGCCACTGCTCTGGATCGAACTGGCGGGCATTGCGACGCTGTGTCTGTCTCTGAGTCGCTTTGTCTTGGGCCAGTGCAGGTTGGTAGCCCCGGGCACTGGCATTGCGCCTGAGCTCGCGGCTGATCGTCGAGCTGCTACGTCCAAGCTCTGCTGCAATTTGCGACAGATGAATGCCTTGGCGCGTGAGGTTGTGAATTTGGTATCGTTCTTCTTGGGTCAAGTGTGTATAGGTCATGGTGCAACGTTTGGGACTGGCCGGTCACAAAAGTGCATCCTATTCACTCTTGGCCTAACCCGTTTCTAAAACGTTGCACTTCGTACTTGAATCCGCCAAGAAAAACGACGCTAGCCCCCGTGTTATCTGCACAAGATGCTATCAAAATGATAGTTTAAGCATGTCACAACCTGTAGGTTGCCTGCAGATAGGCTGAAAACGGCGCCATCGGCAAATCATTGGGAAGCGCCGTACCCGGCGCAACACTGGGCTCTCGCACATCCGCATTAAACAGGTTGCGCAAGCCCAAGGCAAACCCCCACTGCTGGCGCTTGGCGACGGTGCTCACGTTTATGTCAACCGTGGTGTAGTCGGCAATTTGTGGACGCACATCGCCCGCGGCGCGTTTGCGGTCGGCCACCCAATTCAGCTGCGCACCCAACATCCAATTGCCAGCGACGCGCCAATCCGCCCGGCCGACCAGGTGCTTGTGTGGTGCGTACCCGGCATCCTGACCAGATGCCACATCAATCGAGGTTTGCCACGAGTAGCTGCCAGTCAGTCGGACATTGCGGCTGGCATCCCACACGGCTTCCAACTCGCCTCCATCGCCATACAGCGCACCCGTATTGAAGTACTTGCCGCCCACCAGCCGGATGGTGTCCTTCATGTCATAGTGAAAGAGGCTTAGGTTGACCTGGAGGTCACGCCGAGCCTGCCAAGACACGGCTGTCTCTACCGTGGTTATCAATTCCGGCACCAAATTCGGGTTACCCAAAGCCACCGGATTGGTGATGCCGTAGACCTCGTTGAATGCTGGCGCGCGAAAAGCCCGCCCGGCCATCAGTTTGGCGGTGACGTCCAGCGAAGCATCCCAGACCAGGGCCACCCGCGGGTTGGTGGTACCACCAAAGTCTGAATACTTGTCATGGCGCACACCGGCTGTCAACGCCCAATCCTTGGCAAAGTTCCACTCGTCTTGTGCGTAGACATAGTCAACCTGCCGCCGGTGGGGAAACATGAAGGGATTGGTGTTGGAGTAATCAACCAGCCCACCGCCTGGGACCGGGATCAGGGCACCGGCCGGTGAATAGGTGAAATTCCGAAGTTCGGCCGTCTTGTAGAGGTCCAGGTCATCATGGCCCAGACCGAGGCGCAGGTTATGCCCCGCAAAGCCCGAGTAGGTGGCGAAGGTGGACAGCCGAAGCTGACGCTCCCAGGTCTCGGGGGCACCAAAAAACCCGGTGGGTGAAACGCCACCGCCAATATTGGCCCCCGGTGGGAACAGTTGAAACGGTACCGGAATGATTTGTGCGTAGTGCAAGTAGCTGGCAGAAAAACCCAAGCCCCAGTCATTGGAAACGTGGGGATCCGTCCAAGACACATCACCCGTAATACGTTCACTTCTTCCGCGACCTACCGGGTCCACTGCAGACGCAATCCCCGCACCTGGGCCGACGTTGTCGCGAAGCTTGTAGCCAACATGCGCCCGCCACTTCTCAAACCCCAGTTCGAGGTTGCCGTCCACCGCTTCATACCCCGTGCGCACGGGGCTGGGTGCCACGCTGGCGCGTGTGCCGAAGATCCGGTCAAACCGCGTCTGGGCGTCGGCGTCTATGGTTCCCTTGAAACCGTCACTGCTGCCGATGCGCACATAAGCCGCCACATCCACCGATCCGATCTTGCCACCGTGTTGAATCCAGGCGTTTCGGGTCGCAAAAGAGCCACCCCGCAAGCCAACCTCGGTTCCCGAGATCTCGGCGGCGGATTTGGTAATGATGTTGATAACGCCCGAAAAGGCATCCGCACCATACAGCGCAGAGCCGGGGCCCCGGATGACTTCAATACGGGCGATATGTTCAACCGGGTAGCCACCCCAAATATTGCCCTTGTTGCCAACAAACAGGGTGGTAATGGGAACGCCGTTCTGCAGCATCAAAACCTGTGGATTGAATTGGCTGAAGACACCACGGATGACGAACAAGGGGGTGTAGCTATTCGCAGCGCGATTCACGTGCAGACCCGGCACCGTCGCCAACACTTCATCCAGATCCGTTGCCCCCATGGCGGCAATGTCTTCGGCGGTGATGACGGTGGCAACCGCTGGCGCGCGGCGCAAGGATTGCTGGCTTCCGGTTGCAATGCTGACGGTGGCCTTGTCGCCATAGGAGAGCAACAAGTCGTCTTCTTCTTCCCCAGTACTTTGTGCAAATACGGCTTGCGTCGGCAACACCAAGGTTGCAAGCAGTGTGAGTTGGCCAAGTCGCTTCATGATTCAAATCCCCTTCGAATGTGCGCTCCAACTCCCCATTTTTTTCTGCCCCATTCTAGGGGCAGACGTGCGCAATGGTTAGTAATCAATTACGAGCACCAGGCCCGTTTTCCCACTCCCTCGTAGGAGACGTCAGCACAAGGCGTTGGAAAAAGCGCGCCTTGTTGTTTTTCGGCAGCCTCCATGATGCACGGCGGCATGCCACCCAGTGTTTTGAGAATATTGAACAGCTGGTATTGCCGTGGCGTAAACCCCATGTCTGCCGCCAGTGCGGCCGTCAATGCCGCATAGTTCATTTTGAGAAATGGCTTCTTCTCGGTCAGCAAAATTTCCTCGACCGCGAAGGCCAACTGGTAGTGTTTTCCGCTATCCATATGCTGCGCCTTCACCAAAGCGACCAAGGCGGGCAGCCGCTCGTCAGTGGAGTTGATGGGGCGTCCATAGCCGTAGATTCTTCGGTCGGCGAGTTCCTGGTGCACAAACGAGCGGATGTCCTGCCCGGCTTGCACCGCCTGGCCCGCCCGCAAAAAGAAGTCAATTGCGCGCAGGCCGGGGCCACCGCCGTAAACACCTGCCTCGCTCACGGCCACGGCGGCCGACAGACCCAACACCGAGGCGCTGCGCGCGTTGGCGGCCAAGGCTGCAACACGGTTGTTCCACAGCCGTGTATCGGGATAACTGGTGAGTGTCCAGATGCCATGGAGCAGCGTAATTTCTGCCGTCGAAAAACGCCGCCCGGTGATGCCAAAGACATACAGCTCCAGCCAGTCAATACCCCGCATGTCGCCGTGCAAATCCTGGCCACGAAAAACCGCGCGGCTACCGGGCCAGCAAGCCCCGACCCGTGTCTTCAAGTGCCCCACGTGGGACTGCAACTGTGAAGGTCCGTTCATAACGCCTCCCGTTGCAATGGGTCGTCGGTGAGCTCCACTGGGTAAAACGGAAACTTTTTGACCCCGTATTGCCCTTGCTCCAACGCATGGGCTGCTGCACCCGGCAGGCGCAACATCAGGTACAGCATTTCCCCCTGCGGGGCCGTAAAGCCCAGATCGGACAAGGCGGCAGCCGCGACACCCACCATGGCCAAGGGCACACCCATCGCCTGCTCCAACTGCGCACGGTTGGCCGCCAACCAGTGGAGGTTTGAAAATGGCCCCATGCCTGCCAGACCGTCCAGAGTTTGCAGCACGGCAGTAGCGGTCGTGGCGCCATACGGATCAAACCCCGCCGGGTGCTCGGCTTCAGGCCAGATGCCCAAGCTGGCAGATTCCCAGGCGCTCGCCCGGCGCACCCAAGCGGCCATGTCATGGCCCGCATCGGCCCAGATGTTCATCGCATCAAACACCTCACGGGCACCGCCATACCGCCCGGCCCCCACCGACAGCGCAGCCATCAAGGACGCTGCCGCGGTGGAGCCGGCCACGCCGCCACACATGGCTGCATGGACCGAAGCGTCGCGCGGCCCCGGGTTGGCCAATGCCAGGGCCAGGGCATCCAGCAGATGGGTTTGTTCTGCGGTGGGTGCCTCGCCGCGGAACAGCAGGTACAGCATCTGCGCCCAGCGCGCCTGGCCCAGCATATCGCCATACACATCGTAGCCATGGCAATACGCGGCACGTGTGGCAAAGGGATTGTTGGGCTCCGGCTCTTCACGCCAGATGCGGGTGTGGATGCTTTCCTTGGGTTTGGCCGTCATTGGGCAGACCCCAGTGTTTTCATGCGCAAGCTCATCGGCGGCACCTCTTCCCCGTCAATGCGCACATCCAACAGGGTTGGCCCTTTGCGCGAGAAGATGGCCGCCATGTCCAGCGCTTCCATGTCTTCGGGTGAGTGGATGATGTGGCCCGGAATACCCAGGGAATCAGCCTGCATGCGAAAGTCCACGGTCGGCAGTTCGAAGGCTGTGGGCTCGGCACCGGCCAGGCGCTGGCCGTGTTTAACCATGCCCAATGCACTGTCGTTGAGCACCACAAACACCACGGTGAGTTGTTCTGCTGCTGCCACCGAAATCTCTTGACCGTTCATCAAATAACTGCCGTCGCCGGTGATACACACCACGGGGCATTTGGGGTTGCCGCGGGCGCAACCAATGGCGGCGCCAATGGCCCAGCCCATGGGCGCAAAGTCCATCAACACGCGTAGCCAGCCGGCGTCGCCCTTGCGGCGTTTGCCACCGTCGTTGCGGGCCGCATAGTCATGCTGGCGTGCCACCCGCCGGTCGTGTGGTTGCAGGTAGTGGATGGCCCAGGCTGTGCTGTTACCGGCATCCGCAAAAAATCGGGTTCGGGATGGGCACAGGCGCGACAGCTCACGCATCAGCCGCTGGGGCTTGATCGGGCTGGCGTCGGACACAAACTTGTCCCGCTCGTGCAGCATGTAGTCGGGGTTCTTCAGGCCAATTTGGGATACGTTGGACAACTTGGCTTCGGACAACATTTCGATCAGGCGCTCACACACCGAACGGATACGCCCGCGCACATGCAGGCGCGCCATGGGGGAGCGCAGCAAATGGTCTTCGGACGAATCGATGTGTACCAGGCGCTGGTTCAAAACCGCTGCGGACCACGCCCCACTGGTCCACTCACCCAGGGTTGTGCCGATGGCAAGAATCAGGTCTGGTTCGTCTTGCAGCACTTGGTCCGCCGTCTGGTGACCCGCAAATCCAAACACACCGCGGTACAAACGGTGTCGGGTATTGATCAGGCCCTTGCCGTCTGGCGAGGTCACAAAACACGACTCCGTCATTTCGGCCAGTTTGATGATGGCCTCTATGGATTCGCCACAACTGTGGCCACCACCGATCAGGATGACGGTGCGTCCCGCTTGTCTGATTTCTTCACACAAGGACCGCACCAGGGCATCGTCCACCAGCGCAGGGCGGTGCAACAGGGAGCGCAGGTTATACGAAGGCACCATGCTCTCAATAGGGCTGCGCAGAATGTCCACCGGCATGGACAGATGCGACGGACCACGCGGCGCCTTGGACGCACGCATCAGCGCATTGACCAATTTGCTCTCCACCTGGTCCACGTGGGATACCAGCGTGTCATACCGCGTGCAGTGCCGGAACATGCCCAGGGTATTGACCCCCGTGCAGGCCGACTCCTGCAAGGCCCGCTTACCAAACGACGGCAGGGCCGGCTGGCCGGTGATGGCCAGCATGGGCACACCGTTGTCGTAGGAACAAGCCACGCCGGTCAGCAGGTTGGTGGCACCGGGGCCCGATGTGGCACAACACACGCCAATCTTGCCGGTCTCGCGGGCATAACCGTCGGCCATGAACGCAGCACCGGCTTCATGGCGGGCCAGCACGTGGCGTGGGCCCCCGCGGCGTGCGCTGCGGGCCAGTGCGTTGTACAGCGGTTCGATGGCACCACCGGGAACACCAAAGACGTATTCCACACCGAGCTGTTCTATGTAGGCAACGATGAGGTCTGCAACTTCGGGCGGGTGGACGGTCGCGCCCGCCTCGCCCGCATGACCCGCGCGGCCCGGTAAAACAATGTTGTTCATACTGCTTTTTGCTTCCAACGACAAAGAGTATTTTTATCCGCTGGGTGCGGATACGACGTGCCGCAGCATCGCATCGAAACGCAGAAGCCGCAACCGTTGGAACCCTTGCGCGCGCAAGAATCGGCATTCACGCAACAGTGCTACCGCCCCCGCACTGCATCAGCCGTTAGCTACTATTTTGATAGCGCTCGCCAAAACCCGGGGGAACCGTAACAGTCCTTCAGAAAGTCGATCCACAGCCGCACGCGCAGTGGCAGGTGTTTGCGCTGGGGGAACACGGCGTAGATGCCATTGGGCGGTGCGGCATAGTCTTCCAACACCGCCACCAGTTGCCCCGCCGCTATTTCAGACTCCACCTCCCAGGTGCTGCGCCAGGCAATGCCGTAGCCGGCCAGGCACCAGTCGTGCAACACCTGGCCGTCGGAGCAATCCAGCGGGCCGGCGGGTTTGAGGTAGACCACCTCCCCGTCGCCGTGTTTGAACGCCCAGCCCCGGGTTTGTGATGCGTCGCTGGACAGCGTGAGGCAGTGGAAGCGCGACAGGTCGGCCGGGGTCTGCGGCGTGCCATGGCGCTTCAGATAGGCCGGTGTGGCCACACACAGGCGGCGGTTGTCGGCCATACGCACACTCACCAACGACGAGTCCGGCATATCGCCCACCCGCACCGCGCAGTCATAGGCCTCGCCGGCAATGTCCACCACACGATCGCTCAGGTTCAGCGAGATCGTGACCTCGGGGTGCAGCTCGCGAAACCGTGGCACCAAAGGCGCAACATGGCGGCGGCCAAAACCCGCGGGCGCGGTAATGCGCAGGTGGCCGCTGGCCTTGATACCCCCGGCGCTGACACTGGCCTCGGCGTTGGCCAGGTCCGCCAGCAGGCGCTGGCAATCTTCCAGAAAGGCGCTGCCTTCGTGCGTGAGGGTGATGCGCCGCGTCGTGCGCAGCAGCAGTTTCACGCCCAGGCGTTCCTCCAGACCGTCCAACCGGCGGCCCATGATGGCAGGGGCCACACCCTCGGCATTGGCGGCCGCGGTCAGGCTGCCGCGGGTGGCCACCGATACAAAGGACTCCAGTTGTTTGAGCTTGTCCATGGCTAGCCAAGACCGCTTGAATGAAATAGGCCTCTAGCCCCCGATAAATATACCGGTATAGCTATAATTTTCATAGCACAACGCCCTCTGCATGGAGTGCGGCCACATCGCCCGCAGAGTAACCCAGGCCTTGCAGCAGCGCGTCGGTGTGTTCGCCCAACTTGGGCGGGTCCAGCCGCAGGCCCAGGCGTTCGCCGCCCAGCTTGATGGGCAACAACGGCACCTGGGTCTTGCGGCCATCGGGCAGCGTCATGGGCGCCAGGCCACCGGTTTGCTGCAGGTGCGGGTCGTCAAACAAATGCTGCGGATCGGTGATAGGGGCAAACGGCAGGCCGTGGGCTTCAAAGGTTTTGGACAACTCGGCTGACGTGAACCGCGCCAGGCGTTCACGCAGCAGCGGTATCAGCCAGCTGCGTGCCATCACGCGGTCGTTGTTGGTGGTGGTGCGGGTGTCGGCAAAGAGGTCGCCGTAACCAAAGGCGTCGCAAAAGGTCTTCCACTGCCCGTCGCCCACCACGGCCAGGAAGATCTGCTCGCCGTTCTGCACGCTGAACACGTCGTACACACCCCAGGGTGAGATCTTGTCGGGCATGGGCGCGGCGGCCTTGCCGGTCACGGCAAACTGCATCATGTGCTGGGCCACCAGCCAGATGTTGTTCTCGAACAGCGCGCTTTGCACCTCCTGGCCCTTGCCAGTCTGCTGGCGCTGCATCAGTGCAGCCATGGCGCCAATCGCGCCAAACATGCCACCCATGATGTCGTTGACGCTGCTGCCCGCGCGCAACGGGTCACCAGGCCGGCCGGTCATGTAGGCCAGGCCACCCATCATCTGCACCACCTCGTCCAGCGCGGTGCGGTGGTCGTAGGGGCCGGGCAGAAAACCCTTGTGGCTGACGTAGATCAGGCGGTCATCCAGCTTGCTGAGGGCCGCGTAATCCAGCCCCAGCTTTTGCATGGTCTCGGTCTTGAAGTTCTCACTGACGATGTCGGCGGTGGCGACCAGCTTCAGCACCACCTCGCGGCCCTTGGCACTTTTCATGTCCACCGCAATGCTTTTCTTGTTGCGGTTGAACAGCGGGTAGAAACCGGCGCCACTGCCCAGCAGCTTGCGGGTGCTGTCGCCCGCCAGGGGCTCGACCTTGATGACCTCGGCCCCCAGGTCGCCCAGCACCATGCCGCAGGTGGGGCCCATCACCATGTGGGTGAATTCAACGACGCGGATGCCGGCGAGGGGGAGGCGCTCAGATGGGGGAGTGGCAGTCGTCATGCGCGTAGGCCCACGCCATCGCCGCGCAGGGTGCGGCAGAAGTTCCAAACCGTCTGGAAGAAAGTGGAGATGTTCATGTCTATGGCTTCGTAGTATTGGACGTATAGGCTTGGCGCGGGTCGCGCGCCGCCGTGTAGGCTGCCCGCAAAACACCTTCTTGAACCATAGGTGTCAGGGTTCGCTTGCGCAGATCGTCACTGTCACGTTGAAGGGCATGTGCCAGCACACGCAGCCCCAAGAACCGTCCTTGGCACAAGGCAAGGATTGCGTCGCGAAGCACCGGTGCATTGACCTTTCCACGGTTGGCAACCGGCTCCGCCAGCGACAACAACTCCGACTTCAGACTATCTGGGATGGATTTCCAGTCTAAATAGGTCCCAAACTCCGGTGGACTTCCACCAAGCTCCGGTGGTTTGGATTCAAACTCCGGTGGTTTCCCGTCTAGCTCCGGTGGAACGCCTACTTCTCCCCCTGCCTCAAAAACTATAGATACAGCCTGAGATTGCCACGGCAAGAAATATTCCATTCCACGCCCAGTACCCTTAGTGGCTAACAGCCCATCCCGAACCAAACCCGCCAGCATCTTGGTGATGTCCGCTGGGTGATCGGTGGACACATCACGCATACGTGCGTGGTTCACCACGCCCTCAGCACTGGCGGTAATTAACGCCAAACGCGCCAATTCTGGCAATGATTCAAAGTGCACGCCAAAGTGTGCCCGCAAGTCCACTAACACTTCATCAGGCACCAAGCTGCTCATGCGCAGCTCCATCAAAGTTTGCTCGGGTTCGCGCAACTCATGCAGCACGGGTCGCCGCCAATGCTGCCCAGCCCAATTACGGTAAATTTTGGGCAACCCCGACCCCGCATGGTCGCCATAACCTACCAACTGAAACATGGTTTGCAAACGGCGGTTGCGGCAATCGCTATTGCCGCCCAGTACCGCTTGCTCCAACGGTACACGCATCAAGCCCGGATTGCGAAACCCAAACATATCGGGCCGCTTCACCACCATCACCGACACGCGCCCCGAAAAATCCGCGTGAATGAGGGTGTTGGCCAATGCCTCTCGCAACGCCTCATGCACGGGCGTATCGTCCAAGCGCTGTCCTTCCTGCAACTGAAAGGGTACCTTCAGGTCTGCCGTGAGCTTTTGGTACACCCTACGAAAGAAGTCATACACATTGCCCGACCAGCTACCGTCGGGCACTAGCCGATCCACCCAGCGTTTCTCTGCTCTAGGCTCTGGACGCTCTTGATAGTCCACCATGTAATGCGGCAAGGCATCGCGTATCACCTCGGCACGACCAAACATCAGCAAGCCCGCCAATCGCAAGCCGCTGTAGCCCTCCTCGCGATTCTTGCCAAATGCGCCAATGCGCTCCATGAACTCTGGCAACGTCAAATCCGTCCACACATGCCCTGGTTTAACTGCCGCAAATCGGTTGCGGTAGGCTGCCACAGTGTCCATATCCAGATCGTCAAAGTCAAAGCCCTTGAGTACGCGGTCATCGCGTGAGTCCTCTACGCGCTCGGCCATCATGCGGCGCACGGCCTCGTCATCCGCCTGGTAGTCCCCTTCGTAGCGGCGCAAATACGTGCCACCGAAAGGATTGCTGCCCACATGCACGGGCCGCTGATGGCGCGTTGCGCGTGGCACGCGGATGCGCAACACGGTGGCGCCGTCTATCTGCACCAAGTCCACATCCTGCTCAGTAAGCAAGTTATGGCTGACCTGCTTGCGGTTGTGCAAGTTGTCCCACAGGGCTTTGCGCACGCGTTCCACATCGGCAATGCCAATGGCATGAAACACGCCGCGAGGCTTCTCTTGCACTCCGAGCAAAATCACCCCGCCTTCGGCATTGGCCATGGCGCTATAACTCCTCCACACATCCTCAGGCAACTCACCCCGCCCATCGCGCCCTTGGGCGGCCTTGCACTCCAGGTCGCTGGACTCGGCAAGACTGGTCAGGTCCAGACTGTTCCAGTGTTCAGTCATGTCGCCTCCTTGGCTTCCGGGTCATGCGGGTTTTGTACAACATCATGTTCTGCCCGTTGTGCGCGGATGCCACTTAACGGCAGGGTTTTTGCTTCGGCTGGGGGCATGAACTACATCCTGAATGGTCACAAATGGATTGTGATTTCTGCATATCGTAATCGCCCACGGATGCAATGCAGCTCCGCTAAGATTCCTGCCACTCCAAACACCCACGCCCTGTTATGAGCTTTACCCTGACCGCCTGGCCCCAGCCCACCGACCAGCCCTTGCCCACCACCGTGATGCAGGCGCAAGCCCAGCTCGATGCCGTGTGGGCCACCGAGGGCGCCGCACCCGAGCCGCGCTTCCTGGCGCTGGCCCGCGCCCTTGCGGCCCGCTTCCCCGACACGGAAGACGGTGAAGGCGACATGTATGACCATGGCCTGGAGTTGATGGAAAGCAGCCCCGACAAGGACCGCGCCTACAACATTGGCCTGTGGGCACGGGATGACAATTTTGAGCTCAGCTTCAACCACCTCATCGTGCAGGCCAATGACCTGGGCCTGCACGTGATGGATGGCCAGAACGGTGTGGTCTACCTGGCCCATGGCGAGGTGCTGACACTAGGCCCGAACAGTGCCGCCTCGTTCACCTGCCGTCTGGACGATGCGGTGGTCCGCAAAGACTGGAACGCCGCCTGGCTGGAATGCCGCCGCCTCGCCCCCCAGCGCCTGCCCGAGGCGCTGACCGTATGGGCCCTGATGGTTGTGCAAGGCCGCAAGGCCCCGCCGCACCCTGCCCTGGGCGCTGCGCTGGCCCAACTGGGTGGCACGGCACCAGAGCGTGACAAACGGGTGCGCTGGTGCCTGGACAAGGTGCCGGCCGCGCACCGATCACTGCAGACGCAACTGCTGGACGGTTTGCGCAATACCACCGACCTGGTCGCCTTTGTGGACGCTGAACTGCAACGTGCGCCTTCCACGCAGGGCACGGGCGATGGTGGTGCAGCCCCTGCCGCGCTTCCTGACGCAGCCACCGCCGAAGCAGCTGCGGCACTGGGCGTGGAGCCAGCCCTGGTTGCCCGCGCAGAAGGTGGCAGCCCGCAAGCCCAGTGCAAACTCGCGCTGAAGTTCATGCAGGCCCCGGGCAAGGGTACGCCGGCCTTGGTCAAACTGGCCGTGTTGTGGCTGGAGCGCTCTGCCGCCCAGAACTTCAGCCTGGCCCAGGCCCTGTTGGGCGACGTGCTGCTGCGCGGCTGGCGCAATGTGCCGGTGGACATGGCGCGCGGGCTGGCCCTGCTGGAGGCCGCAGCGGCCCAGGACGATGTGGACGGGCTGAACTTTCTGGCCCAGTACCTGTATGACAAGAGCGTTCGCCGTCGCCCCGGCCAAGACACCGAGCGTCTCAAGGACCCCACCAGCCAGCGCAACCTGGCGCGTGTGCCCCAACTGCTGATGCGCGCGGCCGCACTGGAGAGCCCGCGCGGCCTGTTCTGGCTGGCGGTGCGTCTGTGGGACCAGGTCGGCACGCCGCGCGACGACGTGGCGGCCAAGGCCGTGATGCAGCTGGCCCGCACCCGTGCCGCCAAATACTGCGTCGAGCAGCCGGAGACACTGGCCCTGATGGCCACCACCCCGGCCGACTCCAAGGAAGTGATGGCGCTGGCGCAGGAGCTGGGCCGCGATCTGAAACAACTGCCCGCCGTGATCAACGCGCGCCATGCAGCGCTGGCCCGCGCCGTGCCGCCCGCTGCAGCGGGCGCTTTGCCCGTGGCCACGGCTCCCAGCCCATCGTCCCGCCAACCGCGGCCGCTGCAAGATGAAGACGAGGACGACGACGCGCATTGGCAAGACACGCCTGCCCCGCGCCCCGCCCTGCATGTAGGCCACCTGGCGCTGGGCCTGGGCATGTTCGGTTTTGTGCTGTGGTTTATGTTCATCACCTCGCTGGGCAAGGGCAGTTTTAAGCCCATCGCCCTGGTCGTGGGCCTGGTGAGTGCCTTTGGCGTTTGGCGCTGCACGGCCGATCTGGACTGGGGCGGGATAAAACGCGCGGTGATGAGTGCACTGGCGCTGTTGCCAGGCGCGGGTTTTCTGGTGGGTGCGGCCGTGTTGCTGCACATGCTGCGGGGCCGCACCTGATTACACGCTTTATTGTCACGAATAGATTGATATTTCTCCATATAGTCGCACAACAAGTATCGAATACAGTAGAGCCATTCCCGTATCACTCTAGGAGAGTTCTCCCATGACCACCCCATCCTCTACCCCCCGCACCGCTGCACATGGCCTGCAAGTGGCCACCGTTCTGCACCAATTCATTGAAGACAAGGTGTTGCCCGGCACCGGCGTAACGCCCGAGGTTTTCTGGAAGGGTTTTGACGCCATCGTCGCCGACCTGGCCCCCAAGAACATCGCCCTGCTGGCTGAGCGCGACCGCATCCAGTCCGAGATGGATGCCTGGCACACCGCCAACCCCGGCCCCATCACCGACATGCCCGCCTACAAGGCCTTTCTGACAAAAATCGGCTACCTGGTGGAGAGCCCCAAGAAGGCCAAGATCACGACCAGCAATGTGGATGCCGAGTTGGCCAAACAAGCCGGCCCACAACTCGTGGTGCCGGTGCTGAACGCCCGTTACGCGCTGAACGCCGCCAACGCACGCTGGGGCAGCTTGTATGACGCGCTGTATGGCACGGATGTGATAAGCGAAGAAAAAGGCTGCGAAAAGGTTGGGCCAAAGGGCTACAACGCCAAACGTGGCAAGAAGGTTATTGAATATGCACGCCATGTGCTGGACCGTACGGCGCCGCTGAAGAAGGGTTCACACGTGGGCTCCACCGGTTACGCCGTCAAGGGCGGTGACCTGGTGGTCACATTGAAGGATGGCTCTACCTCCAAACTGGCAGACAAGTCGCAGTTCATCGGTTTCCAGGGCGAGGCTAAAACACCTTCATCCGTTCTGCTGCAGCACAACGGTCTGCACCTGGACATCATCATCAACCGCGCCACCCCCATCGGCAAAAGTGACGCCGCCGGCGTGGCCGACCTAGTGCTGGAAGCCGCACTCTCGACCATCCTGGACCTGGAGGACTCGGTTGCCGTGGTCGATGCCGATGACAAGGTGCTGGCCTACAGCAACTGGCTGGGCATTCTGAATGGCACGCTGACCGAATCATTTGAAAAGGGTGGCAAGACGCTAACCCGTGGCCTGAACGCAGACCGTGTGTACTCCGCAGCCAACGGCAAGGGCAAAGTCACGCTGCACGGCCGCTCGTTGATGTTTGTCCGCAATGTCGGCCACCTGATGACCAACCCGGCCATCCTGTACACCGCCAAAGACGGCAGCACGCAAGAGATTCCCGAAGGCATCATGGACGCCGTGGTCACCACCACGATCGCGATGCACGACCTGGCCCGCACCAAAAAAGACGCGATCCGCAATTCGCGCAAAGGCTCGGTCTACATCGTCAAGCCCAAGATGCACGGCCCCGCCGAGGTGGCCTTTGCCGCCGAACTGTTCACCCGTGTCGAGAAGATGCTGGGCTTGAAGGACAGCACCGTCAAGCTGGGCATCATGGACGAAGAGCGCCGCACATCCGTCAACCTGAAGGCCTGTATTGCCGCCGCCTCTAGCCGTGTGGCCTTCATCAACACCGGCTTCCTGGACCGCACCGGCGACGAGATGCACACCGCCATGCAAGCCGGCCCCATGATCCGCAAGGGCGACATGAAGACCAGCGCCTGGATCGCTGCGTATGAGAAGAACAATGTGCTGGTGGGCTTGAGCTGCGGCCTGCGCGGCAAGGCGCAGATCGGCAAGGGCATGTGGGCCATGCCTGACCTGATGAAGGCCATGATGGAGCAGAAGATTGCCCATCCCAAGGCCGGCGCCAACACCGCCTGGGTGCCCAGCCCCACCGGCGCCACGCTGCACGCGCTGCACTACCACCAGTTGCTGGTCAGCGATGTGCAAAAGGATCTGGAAAAGACCAACTACGAAAAGGCCCGCGATGGCATCCTGAACAACCTGCTGCAAGTGCCTGTGACCGCTACCCCCAACTGGACTGCTGCCGAGAAACAGCAGGAGCTGGACAACAACGCCCAGGGTATCTTGGGCTACGTGGTGCGCTGGGTTGACCAAGGAGTGGGCTGCTCCAAGGTGCCCGACATCCACAACATCGGCCTGATGGAAGACCGCGCCACACTGCGCATCAGCAGCCAGCACATGGCCAACTGGTTGCACCACGGTGTCGTCACCAAAGAGCAGATCACCGAGACCTTTGAGCGCATGGCGGCCGTGGTGGACAAGCAGAATGCCGGTGACAAGCTGTACCAGCCCATGTCCGGAAACTTTGACACGTCGATGGCCTACAAGGCGGCGTGTGAGCTGGTGTTCAAGGGCTTGGCCCAACCTAGCGGCTACACCGAGCCGCTGTTGCATGCCTGGCGCTTGAAGGTCAAGGCTGCGGCCTGATCGGCAGGGCGGGAATTTGCTCCAAAATTAGGAGCAACTCCGTGAATGAATACGGGGGCTAGAGGCCGATTTGGCTTATAGTCTTCCTGAATGAAACGGCACCCTAGGGTGCCGTTTTGCTTTTGGCTCAGTGGTAGTCGTCTTCGAGCTGATGCCGCACGGCCAAAATGTTGACGGTCTCAGCACCTGCAATCTCAAAGAGCGCAACAAAGCCCGAGTGGCCAAAGGGAATGATCAGCTCCCGCACAAATGCACTGTCACCGGCCTTGCGGTAGATGAACGGCGTGCGGCTCAGGTGGTTTTGCACCGCATTGCGCAGGGCGTCAATGGCGGCCTGAGCGGCGTCAAAGTCCTCGATAGTTTGCACCCGCTCCAGCAAAAAATCGAACAAACGCAGCACATCCTCACGCGCCGCTGCGGTGTAGCGGACTTCAAACTGCGCCTTCAACCCAGCACCTGCCGGCGCCGGGCATCCAGCCGCTGGGCCAGCTCATCGTGCACCGCCTCGGCGGCGTAATAGATGCCGGTCTGCTTGGAGTCTTGCGCTGCACGCAGCCCGCGTGCCAGAAACTCGCCTTGCGTGCGCCGCCGTGCAATGGTTTCGCGCACGGCGGTTTCCATCAGGCTGGTCAGCGTTTCGCCATCACGCAACACGCTTTCGGCAGCAGCGCGCAACTGGGGTTCCACGCGGAGCGAAGGCAGGGTGGCGGTTTTCATGGGGGCAGGTATTGCGTTGCAGTTGCGATGCAATCAGTGTAGCGCCTTTTTTGTACGGTACCGCCACGCCGGCCCTCCACAGGGTGTCAGCGTGGCGGATGCGCTTCAGGCCTTAACCCACGCACTACGGTAGTCGGCCGCATATTGCTCCAGCGTAATGGGCGGGCGGCCCAACAGGGTCTGCACGGCGTCCGTCGTGCGCTCTGAATAGCCCAGCTTAAAGAAGCCCAAGATCATCAGCAGAAACTCGGCATAGGCCGGTGGCAGGCCTGCCTGCAACAAGGCGCCGCGCATGTCGCCCTCAGGGATGTCCTGGTAGGTGATCGTCTGGCCGGTCACTCTCGACAGAATCGCGGCCACCGCGTCGTGGTCCATTGCCACCCCACCGGTCAGGTCAAAGTCGCGCTGGTTGAAGTCATCCGTACTCAACAGTCGCGCAGCCACGGCAGAGATATCGCGTGCATCAATGAAGCTGCCTTTGGCGGCGCCCACGGGTAGGAAAATCTTGCCGTGCTCCAGAATGCCCTGGATCCAGAAGGTGTTGAAGTTCTGCATGAACCAGTTGGGCCGGATGATGTTGTACGCCAGGCCCGAGTTTTGCAGATGCAGCTCGGCTTTGCGCAGGGGCGCGTTGTCATCGGCATTGGCCCCCATGGCGGTCATGAGAACGATCTTCTGCACGCCGTTGGCCTTGGCTGCGTCCACCACCGGGTTGAGCAGTTCGTCCTGGTTGGTATGGCCGGGTGGGGACAACATGAACACTTTGCTGACACCCTGCAGCGCAGTGTCCAGGCCGGCACGGGTCAGCAGATTCAGGTGTACCTCGGTGGCGGGGTCGGTGACCGGGCGGCTGGTCGCTTTGAGCACGTTGTGCCCTGCCGCGCGCAACAAGCGTACGAGTTCAGAACCGACCGTGCCGTTGGCACCGATGACGAGTGTGCGAGACATATTCATTTCCTATCAGAGTGGTTGATGGGTGGATGATCCGTCCAAAACACCGAACTCTGAATAGACAAAAAACCATTTTTCATGTCCAATCGTACAAACGAATCATCCCACTCACTTCGCAACTGGCCTTCAGACCTATGGACCTATTGACTGACATCTTCCGCCAGGCGGGGCTGCGCCGCCGGCTCTTGGACCAGCGCCACCTGCGCGAAGCCACCGCCCTGCAGTTCCCGTGCGAACGCAGCATGGGCTTGCACGTGGTCACGGCGGGGCAGGTGTATTTGCATGCTCCAACCCTGCCGCAGCCCCTGTGTCTGCAAACCGGAGATGTGGCCGTCATGGCGCGCGGCTGCGTGCACACCATCAGCACCCATGAAGACATGGGATCGGTGCAGACCTTTGCCCTCGACCAGCCATTGCCCTTGCCAGAGAATGGGGCGCCTGGCGAGGCCCCGCAGAACGCCCTCCTCAGCGGTGCTTACCAGTTCTGGCACACACCGGTGCATCCGTTTTTTGCAGAGATGCCTGACTGGCTGGTTTTGCGTGCACAGGATGGACCCTACCCCCGCGCCATGGCGCACAGCATGGAGCTGCTGCAGCAGGAACTGGCGTTGCGCGAGCTGGGCAGTGAAACCCTGGTGTACGGGCTGATGGACGTGATATTTGTATTGCTGATGCGCGAAATGCTGCAGCGCCAGGGTGAGGGCGCATCGTGCTGGAGCCACGGCATCCAGGACCCTCTGGTGATGAAGGCGGTACAGGCCATGCACGACGACTGCGCACACGCCTGGACGCTGGACAAATTGGCACAACACGCAGGGCTGTCGCGCACCAGTCTGGCGGAGCGTTTTCGCGAATCCATGGGCAATACGCCACTCAACTATTTGCGCACGGTGCGCATGCAAAAGGCCATGGCCGCGCTGAGCGAGTCTGAGCGCTCACTGGAGCAGATTGCCCGGGAGGTCGGCTACACCGATGCGTTCAGCTTTTCCAAGGTGTTCAAGCGCACGGTGGGCTTGGCCCCGCGCGACTTCCGCCGCCAGGATATGCAGGACAAGTCACTGGCTTGGCGTATCGCCTGAGGCCGATTGTGCAACCCATCGACGCCTTGGCCCTGGCCTTTTCCCCCATCAGAACACACGCTTTTGCCTACCCTGCGCTAGAGGTTTTCCACATCATTGGCATCGCGTTGCTGTTGGGCAATCTGGTGTTGCTGGAGCTGCGTGTGTGGGGCGCTGGGGCTGCGCTGCCCGTGCCCGCCCTGGCCCGCCTGACTTTGGTGCTGGTTGCGACCGGGTTCGGGCTGGCTGCCCTTTCCGGGATGCTGATGTTTGTGAGCCAGGCCAACGAGCTCATTGCCAACCGCGCGTTTGTTGTCAAGATGGGTTTGCTGACGCTGGCTGCATGCAACGCGGCGTGGTTTCACGGGCGTGGTTCGCTGGTAAAGCTGGATGGCATCGCCCGACTGCAGACCGTGGCGTCCACCCTCATCTGGATTGCGGTGATAGGGTGTGGACGCTGGATCGCCTATATTTAATCTTGAACCTTTCATCACACCACGACCCACCGGAGTTTTGCATGGACAGACGAACCGCTATTCAATTGCTTGCTACTACGACTTTGCCATTCAGCCTGGATGCATTGGCGCACCACGGTTGGAGTAGTTTTGATCTGGATCGCCCGCTGTACCTTGAGGGCAAGGCCACACGGGTGAAATGGCAGAACCCACATACTGAGTTGATGCTTGAACTGTCGGCCACGCTGGCGCTGCCTGCTGACTTGGCCAGCCGCAGCGTTCCGGCACAAACGGCCAGCGTTGACGGGCCCACTTTGTTGAAAAAGGCGGTTTTGCCCAAACGGACGGACAGAACATGGGAAATTGAACTAGCGCCACTTTCGCGCATGGAAGCCTGGAAAGTGCCCGAAATCAAACCAGGGCAAACACTGGCCATGCTGGGCTTCACCTTCAAAGAGGAAAAGGGCGGCGCCATACTGCGGGTTGAATACCTGTGGCTCGATGGCAAAACCTACGCCTTGCGGTCTTCGCCAGCTTGATGGCGCGGGCTCGTCGGTTATATCCGCTGAAGTGCCCAACGGTGTTGGTAATGTTTTGGAGCGTCTGCCTAGTTTCGTGTGTACCGGGCCAGTTTCAGACATTCCAATATGACTGCTATGAGGAAGAAGCCCTTAAATTTTGACGTTAGTGCGAAGCAAAGCTGTTCTCAATTCGCGATTGGCAGGTTTTGAAACATCCACCTTTTGAACAGCAAGGTCGAACGGTGAACTGGGACTGATGTTGGTTGGCAGTATCTTTTTTACGGGATTCACCGTGGGGTACGTGCCCTGACCCGGACACATGCGAACGGAAAACCCGAATTCTTCGAGTACCCCTTTCGCATACAACTCCGCCAATTGTTGAAACGTCACAAAGGCTGAGCGTTTAACGCCCTTAAACCCTGGCTCACGGATGTCACGAACGATCTCGAATTTACCAAGCGTATCGCGCTGCGTATTGGTAAACGGATGCAGCAAAAAAGTCTGACGAACCCCATTCTTTTTCGACACAAGCGTGTGCTCGACGGCGATATCAGTTAACAGCATTTTGTTTTTCTCTTTTCAAACCAAGTCATTGGGGATCGATGCCCACCGAAATGCGAAGTGCTCGACATGGGCAAGCCTCACCCTGTGGGCGAGGACTTTAACTGAACGACAGCAACTGACAGATCCCTATCGCGATATGACAGACTCGCTTTGAGTCGAGTGGAAATTGGGGCCACTTGCGGGCTATCGCGAACGATCGGTTTCGGGAAGCGGGTTGAGGTAAATTTAGCGCCATCTATTCTTGGACAACGTAGCGAAAGCGGACAACCAAATGTGTGCTCCAGTGGGCTAGGTCTCTCTGAAAATGGACCCTCCACAAATTCGCTAGGACTCAAAAATGCAGATTCGCACGCTTCAAACCGGGGACCTTGATGGATTGCTTCAGCTATATACCCATCTTCACATCAACGACGATCCGTCACCGGGTAGCCGCGAACTTGGACAAGTTTGGGCAGAAGCGCTTGAAAATCCGCGCTGTCGATACTTTGGTGGATTCATAGCCCAAGCACTTATTTCTAGTTGCACGATCATGGTTATCCCAAACTTGACGCGGGGTGCTAGGCCTTACGGGCTTATTGAAAACGTTGTGACCCACAGAGAACATCGAGGCAATGGCTATGGAAAGGCACTGCTGGCCCGGGCCCTAGAATTTGGCTGGTCGCAACGCTGCTACAAGGTGATGCTAATGACCGGTCGCAAGGATGCCGCGACCCATCACTTCTACGAAAGCGCAGGATTCGATGCCCAATCAAAGAAGGCGTTCGTTGTGAAATGTGCAGAGTAGGCGCTGGCTAGAGTTTACGTGCAAAGGAATTCCGTATGGGGCCAATTGCAGTGATTGATGTATGACCGATTTGACGAATCTGATTGGTATCAATGATGTCAAGGTCATCAAAACATTGGCGTACAAAGAATAGACTGGCATTCCAACGCAGCACGCGATATCTCACCGCGTTCTGCTATCCGTCTGACCGGAACGACCTTACGTCTTAAATGTATAGACCTTCGCGGCGGCGCGTTCCGCAGCGCTATAGCCTGAAAGCGCTTGGTCCCACTCTGGGCCGGTAGCGCCGATCAAAGCAGTCAGCCCATTGGTCATTGACGTTGCCTCTTCGGTATTGGCGTCCAACTCCGCCGTCTGCTCTCGGTTGGCAAGAAGCAGCTTGGCAATCGGGCCCTCCGCAGCTGGTATGACGACCAAGTACTTGGCTGCCTCTCGATGTTCCGTGTGAACATGGCGAGCTGGTACTTCACGACCAAATCCTTGACTCATGAACTTCCTCCATTTGACGGTGGGCCTCTACGTACAGGGATACTCTTCCTCAGTGTATTCGGGAACACAAAACCAGCACAACCGTAGTCTTGTGCGATGAGGTGTGAGCCTGAATCAATGAGTCCAGAATGTATGTCGCATCAGCCGCTTTGATGGGCGGGACGTTTTTTCTCAGTTCGCCATTGCCATAGGAGTTCACATGAACTACATCGACTGCTTCCTCGCCCCGGTTCCCCGAGCCAACAAGGCTGCCTACGAAGAGCTCGCCAGGATCTCTGCCAAGGTGGTTACAGAGTATGGAGCTCTAAACGTCATCGAATGCTGGCTTGATGAATCAGGACCAGATGTCAGCTCGTACCACGGTGCGGAAACCAAACAATCCCAGGTTGAATACGGAAGTTTTGTCGCTGCCGCAGGAGCTCGGCAGGGTGAGACGGTCGTTCTATCGTACGTCGAGTGGCCGGACAAGGCCACGCGGGACGCAGGAATGGTGAAGGTCACGAATGATCCGCGCATGCAGTTTGGTGATCAGCCTCCCGCATTCGACGGCAGGCGGCTTATTGCGGCGGGCTTTAAACCTATGCAACTCGGTGTCAGAGATGCGTAATCACGCAGCTGAGGGCCAGCTGCGGGCATTGGCGAGTGACAGCTTTCCGGAAGACAAGCGATAGCCGCGTACAGTTCTTAAAGCAGTTGGCCTACTAGCGATTGGTTTCTTGGATTGCCTTGACCGTCATAGCAAAGGTCTGTTGCTTCATCGGTATGCAACGATTCAGTCTTCTATCGCGTGGCCGTTAATCATCCAATCCCTAAGCCAAAGTTACCGGTGGCAGCAGTCACTTCCGCTTTGCCTTTTGTCGGGGCTAAAGTAAGTTTGTGTCATCGGAATGGTCACGCGATGCGTTGAGGATGAGATCACCAAACATTGTTTGATGACAACATGTTACTCAAAGGACTTCCATGAACAAATTACTCGCCACTCTGATCGCCACCCTGGTTACCGGCGCTGCTTTCGCGCAAGCCTCAGCCCCTGCCACTCCAGCGGTAGTGAAGGCAGAAGCCAAGGCCGAAAAAGCAGTCGCTGCTGCCGTGAAGAGCGAAGCCAAGGTTGAGGCCAAGGCCGACGCCAAAGTGGAAAAGGCAGAAGTCAAAGCCGCTGAAGAGAAAACCAAGGCTGTGACCAAGTCCGCCGACACCAAAGCCAAGGCCAAGGCCGACGTAGCCAAGGCTGACCCCGAAGACAAAGCCAAGGCCACTGCCAAAGCTGAAAAAGCCGGTGCCAACGCAGACGCTAAAGCCGACAAAACTGCCATCAAGGCAGACGCCAAGGTAGAGACCGTGAAGACCAACGCCGCTGCAGACAAGAGTGTTGCCAAAGTTGAAACCATTGCAGTCAAAGCAGAAGCCAAGGCCGATGTGAAAGCAGCCGGTAGCAAGTAATCGACAAGCACTTGTTTGCAGGTTATGCCTGCAACGGTTCAAAAAAGGACAGGGTTTACCTGTCCTTTTTTTATGTGCGCTAGGACCATCCGGTCCAATTCTGCTGACGCAGGCCGTAGCCTGCATTGGCCGTGCATATAGATCATGCCGTTTTCTCACATCCATTCAGCTACCGTTCACCCAGTCGCGCGCAAGATGCCCCATACCAATCCAAAGAGGCATCCTATGAAACGTCTTGCTATCGCTCTCGCATGTACTGTTGGCGCTTTTGCTGCGCAGGCCAACACTTTCTTTGACAACGCCCACGTGCGCAGCGCCGAGCCGCAGTATGAAAACGTTACCGTGCCGCGCGAAGAGTGCCGCACCGATTGGGTGACTCCGCTCCCGCGCGTCTACAACGAAGGCCCTCACTATGGTGGCGTGGCACTGGGTGCGCTGGCCGGTGGTGTAGTGGGTAATCAGGTTGGCCGCGGCAGCGGGGGCCGCGAGGCTGCCACAGCCTTGGGCGCGCTGGTGGGAGCCATTGCTGGCGACCGCATTGCCAGCAATAACAATAGCCGCTACGCGCAAGTCCAGGAAGCCCCGCACCAAGTCAACCGCTGCCAAGTGGTCAACGATGTCCAGGCACGCCTGACCGGTTACAGCGTGGCTTACGACTACCGCGGCCAGACCTACACCACCCTGATGCGTGAAAACCCCGGACCATACCTGCAGGTGCGTGTGTCGGTGGACCCCGTTGGCCCTGCCCTGCGGTAAACCGCTCTTCCGGTAGTACGATGATGCCCATGACTTCCCGCATTGCACACTCGCTGCTCGTCGCCCTTATGCTGGCCTGCGCGCCCGCGTGGGCCGACGTGGGCCGAGATGAAGCTGCTGCTGCCGCTCGTCAGGCGGCGGGTGGGCGGGTGCTGGCGGTAGACAAGGCCCAGGTCGGCAACAGGGCAGCGTGGCGCGTCAAGCTGGTCACTGCGGGTGGCGAGGTGCGGGTGGTGATGATCGACGCCGCCACGGGCAAGCCGCTTTAATTTAAATGCGCCTGCTGCTGATTGAAGACGATGCGCCGCTGCGGCTTTCGCTCGCACTGCGTCTGGAGGCCGATGGCTACCGGGTGGATCAGGCCACTGATGGGGAAGACGGCCTGTTCCAAGCACGCGAGTACCCAGTGGACTTGGTCATCGTCGATCTAGGTTTACCCAAGCTCAATGGACTCACGGTGGTGCAACGGCTGCGCGCCGATGGCAGAGCCTTGCCCATCCTCATCCTCACTGCACGCGGCAGCTGGCAAGACAAGGTGGTTGGGCTGGAGTCGGGCGCCGACGACTACTTGGTCAAACCGTTTGAATACCCCGAGCTGGCCGCGCGCGTCAAGGCGCTGCTGCGCCGCGCCATGAAGGCTGCTACTGATGTGCTGACCGTGGGGCCGCTCAGCCTGGACATTGCTGCGCAGGCCGCCCAGCTAAACGGTGCGCCCATGGAGCTGACGGCGTTTGAATACCGTGTGCTCGAATTCTTGGTGCGCGAGCGTGCACGTGTGGTCAGCAAGCAAGAGCTGGCCGACTACCTCTACCCCCACGACCAGGACCGCGACAGCAACGTACTGGAGGTGCTGGTGGGCCGCCTGCGCCGCAAACTGGACCCCGATGGCACGCTGGCCCCGATAGAAACCTTGCGCGGGCGCGGCTACCGCTTCACCCTTGAATGACGCGAGTCGCCCCTCCCATAAAGTTTGACGCGTTGTCGATCCGCGCGCGGCTGATGGTGGGCGGAGCCGCAGTGTTGTTGTCATTCATGGCCGTGGCCGGCGTGGCCCTGCAACGGGCCCATACTGATGGCGTGCGCGCCGCGCATTACGCGCGTTTGCAAAGTACGGTATACCTTTTGCTAGCCGGGGCCGAGCTGGACGCTGCGGGGGCGCTGGTCATGCCGGCTGAGTTTGCCGAACCCCGCCTGTCCCTGCCTAGCTCGGGCCTCTACGCCCGCATCGTCAATGTGGCGCGGGGTGAGGCATGGCAATCGGCATCCACCCTTGGGCTGGCTCCTCCCTTTGATGGCGACGTTCCGGTGGGCGAGTGGCGTTACGACACCGTGCAGGCGCCTGCGGGCGCATTCTTGTCTGCCAGCTACGGCGTGCGCTGGGCAGGGCAGGACAAGGCCAGTGTGCGACTGGTGTTATCGGTGGTGGAGAGCAGCGTCGCGTTCGATCGCGAAACAAGGGCCTTTCAGCGCACGCTGTGGGCTTGGCTGGGCGGGGCGGGTCTGTTGTTGTTACTGTCGCAGACCTTGCTGTTGCGTTGGGGCCTGGCGCCGCTGCATAGGGTGTCACAAGAAATTGCCCGTATTGAAAGCGGCGAGCAGGCCGAGGTGCAGGGTCGCTACCCCGCCGAAATCGCCGCCCTCACCGGCAACCTCAACACCCTTATAAAACAAGAGCGGGTGCGCCAGACGCGCTACAAAGAGGCGCTGAGCTATCTGGCCCATAGCCTGAAAACGCCGCTGGCCGTGCTGCGCTCCGCCCTGGGCCAACCCGACCAACTGGCTGACACCGTGGCGCAACAAGTGAAGCGCATGGACAACATCGTGCAGCACCAACTGGGCCGAGCAGGGGCTAGAGGTGCCACGCGTTTTGCGCTCTCGCTGGCGCTAGCACCGGTGGTGGGGCGCATTCGCGATTCGCTGGCCAAGGTTTATGCCGACAAACAGTTGGTCTTCACGGTGGATTGCCCGCCCGACCTGACTTGGCGCATGGACGAAGGTGACGCATTCGAGATGCTGGGCAATGTGTTGGACAACGCAGCCAAGTGGGCCGCGGGGCGCGTTGACGTGCGGCTGTGGCGCGAAGGTAGTGACCTGCGCATCAGTGTTCAAGATGACGGCCCCGGCTTTACCGACACGCAGGCCGTTCTGCAACTGCATGTGCGCATGGACGAAAAAGTGCCCGGCCACGGCGTGGGTCTGGCCGTGGTGAATGACCTGGTGGCCAGCCACGAAGGTACTCTGGCGCTGGGGGCTTCTGCTTGGGGTGGGGCTCATGTGGACATTGCGCTGCCCGCAGCCTGAAACACGGTGTTACGTTCATTCAAGCTTCTAGCCGGGTTTTGTTGCTTTGGTTCAGTTTGCGTTCAGGCACCAGGGCGCACCATGGAACCCTGTCAATCCAAGGAGCAATCCATGAACCGCATCACTATCCTCAAGTCTCTTGCCGCAGCCGCTTTGGCTCTGGGCACTTTGGCTGCCGCCACCACGGCCCATGCGCGCGACGACGTGCAATTCTCCATCACGCTGGGAACCCCTGGGGTCTATGTGCAACCGGCTCCGGTCTATGCGCACCCCCGCCCTGTGTACGTGCAGCCAGCTCCAGTCTATGTGCAGCCCCAGCCCGTCTATGCCCAGCCGATATCGAGCTATCGGAATCCCCGCCCTGTCTACTACACGCAGCCGGCTCCTGTGTACGGTGGTTGGGGCCACCAACGCCACCACCATGGCCGCGACATGAACAACCGTCGCCACATGCGTGACTACGACAATGACGGCATCCCCAACCGCTACGACCGTTTCCCGGGTAATCCGAACTGGCGGTGAGCGGAGATGTCTTCGTCCATCTGACGCCTCGGGGTCATTCCGGTGGGCACCAGACGGCACCCCAGCACACCCAGTTGGGGCTATGGCAATAGTCTGGAGTGTGTTTGGAAGCGACCGCAGGTTCGGGTCGAGTCCAGCCAAGATTCAGCGCGCCTTTCGATGAACATCCTAGCCAAGACACGCAGGCCGGTCAGCAATTTCAGGAATACGCGCCGACCTCGGATGTACCGGTCGTTTGCGATATTCTTGAGACATGAGCACGGCCCACACCACACAAGCGATTGAAACCGTGTACCGCCGCGATGCGCGGCGCGTCTTTGCCACGCTGGTGCGGCTGCTGGGTGATTTTGATCTGGCAGAAGAGGCGCTGCACGAGGCCTTTCGCGCTGCGCTGGAGCAGTGGCCCGCGCAGGGTGTGCCCGGCAACCCCTCAGCCTGGCTGGTGTCGGCCGGGCGCTTCAAGGCCATTGACAGCATCCGCCGGCAGGCACGTTTCACGTCCACCGAAACCATGGACCAGCCGCTGGATGCGATTGCCGATGAAACGCAGCCCGCCGCCGACGCATCATCGGCCGAGCTGGAAGACGATTCGCTGCGCCTGATCTTCACCTGCTGCCACCCTGCCCTCGCGCCCGATGCCCAGGTGGCGCTCACGCTGCGCGAGGTTTGTGGCCTGACCACCGAAGAGATCGCACGCGCCTACCTGACGCCTGCGCCCACGCTGGCGCAGCGCATCGTGCGTGCCAAGGCCAAGATACGGGACGCCAAGATTCCCTACCGCGTGCCCGAGGCCGATGAACTGGCCGCGCGCATGCCCAGCGTGTTGCGGGTGCTCTACCTGGTGTTCAACGAAGGCTACTCTCCGTCATCGGGCGCGCTGCTGACCCGTGCCGACCTGTCGCAAGAGGCCATACGCCTGACCCGGCTGATCGCCACCGTGTTGCCACCCCCGCCCTTGGCCGAAGTCCATGGTTTGCTGGCGCTGATGCTGCTGCACGAGTCGCGCCGCGCCGCACGAACAGACGGCGCGGACAAGCTGATCCCTCTGGAAGAACAGGACCGCACACGCTGGAATGCCGACCTGATTGCAGAGGGCTGCGCCCTGGTGGAGAAGGCCCTGCACATGCCCGGCATTGGTCCCTATGCTCTGCAGGCCGGCATTTCTGCAGTACATGCAGAGGCCCAAACTGCCGACCAGACCGATTGGGCCCAGATTGTTGGCCTCTACGACGAGCTGCTGCGCATGGAGCCCTCCCCCGTCGTGGCGCTCAACCGAGCGGTGGCTGTTGCCATGCACGCCGGGTGTGCGCAAGGTATCGCGTTGGTGGATGAACTCCTCACGATCCCTGCCATGCAGGAGTACCACCTGGCCCATGCGGCGCGGGCCGACCTGTGCCGCAGGTTGCAACGGTGGGACGAAGCACGTGCCTCTTACCAGGCAGCTTTGGCACGGGTACAACTGGAGCCCGAACGCCGCTTCCTGGAGCGGCGTTTGTCGGAAATTGCAAGCTGATCCAATATTTTTTTGTCGTCGATGTCGAAATGGCCCTGGCTTGTTCGACTAGTTTGTTTAAACCCGCCGCCTAAAGGCATCCAACCCAAAGGACTCACTCCCATGCAAATCACCGTTGAAACCCTTATCCACGCCCCTGTTGCCAAGGTCTGGGCCGCGTACACCACCCCCGCCGACATCGTCCAGTGGAACGCCGCGTCCGACGACTGGCACACCACCCAATCCACGGTCGATCTGCGCGAAGGCGGTGCCTTCTCGTCCCGCATGGAGGCCAAGGACGGCAGCTTTGGATTTGACTTTGCGGGCACCTACACCAAGATCGTGCCCAACCAGCGCATCGAATACGCCTTTGGCGACCGCACCGGCACTGTCGAATTCATTGAAGGTGCCGACGGTGTCACCGTGCGCTCTACCTTTGACGCTGAGAACGAACACCCGGTGGAGCAGCAGCGCTTCGGCTGGCAATCCATTCTGAACAAGTTTGCGCAACACGTGGAGGCATCCAAGTGATCACGTCCCGTTTGAAAACCTTGTGGGCTGCACTTGCGCTGGTCGCATCTGGCAGTGCTGTGGCTGCACCGGTCAGCTACACCATAGACCCGGCCCACACCTACCCCAGTTTTGAGGCCGACCACATGGGTATCTCGGTCTGGCGGGGCAAGATGACCAAAAATTCCGGCACCGTGATGCTGGACAACGCTGCAGGAACCGGCACGGTGGAGATCACCATTGATCTGGCATCCATCGACTTCGGCCTGCCTGCCATGAACGCCTGGGCGACGGGCAAAGACTTCTTCAACGTGAAGAAGTCTCGCCGCGCCACCTACAAAGGCAGCCTGGAAAAGTTTGTGGATGGCAGCCCGACACAGGTTAGCGGTGCGCTGACGCTCAATGGCCACACACATCCGGTCAACCTCAGCATCCATCTTTTCAAGTGCATCCCTCACCCCATGCTCAAACGCGAGCTCTGTGGCGCGGACGCCAGTGGCAGCTTCAAACGGGACGCCTTTGGTCTGTCGGCCGGCAAGGACTATGGCTTCAGCATGGATGTGGGCCTGCGCATCCAGGTCGAAGCGGTGGCCACAAAGTGAGTAGGAGACTTCCATGAAGTACCTCTGCCTGGTCTACCTGTCCAAAGAAAAGTGGAGCGCCTGCCCGGACGCCGTGTGTTTCGAGGCGGCCAAGGGACTGCAAGCAAGCGGGCACCTGCTGGCTGCCGAACCCCTGCACCCGGTAGAAACCGCCACCACGCTGCGGGTGCGCAATGGCCAGTTGTCCATGACCGATGGCCCCTTTGCCGAAACCAAGGAACAACTGGCAGGCTTCTACCTGCTGGAGGCCAAAGACCTGAACGACGCCATCCGCCTGGCCACCAAGATCCCGCCGGTGCAATACGGCAGCATCGAAGTACGGCCGGTGAGGGAACTGGACGTAGCGGGTTTTCAATCCTTCACGCCCGAACTTTCTTCCTAAAACAACTCAAACAACAAGGAGCTCAACATGCACTACATCGATGGATTTGTGGCCGCCGTGCCCAACGAGAACAAGGAAAAATACATCCAGCACGCCACGCAGGCCGCGCCGCTCTTCAAGGAATACGGGGCGCTAAAGGTGGTGGAGTGCTGGGGTGATGACGTGCCAGACGGAAAACTCACCTCCTTTCCGCTGGCGGTCAAGAAAGAAGAGAACGAAAGCGTGGTGTTCTCCTGGGTCGTGTGGCCTTCGCGCGCAGTGCGCGACTCGGCATGGCCAAAACTCATGGCCGATCCCCGCATGACATCAGAGGCCAATCCCATGCCTTTTGACGGCAAACGGCTGATTTATGGGGGCTTTCAGACGATTGTGGAGATGTAGCCTCGCACGTCAGGCGCATTCGGATGCCGTTTGTCGTGGGATTAAAAATCCATATTGCTCCTAATTTAGGAGCAATTTACATAGCAAGGACAAGGGCTGCAGGCCATTTATACTCAAAACATTCTGCCCCCCTTTCATCCATCACCGAAACCCCATGACAAAACGCGAATGGCAACTGGCAATCCCGCTGCTGATCAGCTTTGCACTGTGCCTAGCGGCCTTTGTGCATGGTCAGAGGCTGGAAGACCCTGGCAATGGAATTACAGCCCTGCGCGTCTTCAAGACCGTGCAAGGCGGTGAACACGTCGCGGTCATCGCCAACAAGGCCTTGCATGTGCTGGATGCCGCGGGGCAACGCATCGTGCGCCAAGAGCTGCAGACGCTAGGCCTGACCGAGGCCCCCAACGATATGGACTGGACCGTAGACGCACAGCAGCGCGTGGAAGCCTGGTTTTTTGACGATACGGTGCCCCGAGTGCTGCGCTGCATATGGAGCCCCGAGCAACTGCGCCTGCAGGATTGCCGCAACGCCATGACGGGCCCGCAGCTCAAGACCAACCCGCGCTCCCTCGCCGTCCACCTGGCGGTGGACGCCATCGGGCAGCGTGTCTTCATCGCCGATGCCAAAAGCGGCCGCGTGCAGGTATTCGACCTGGCAGGCAAGGCCCTGACCAGCACGGATCCGCAGACGCTGCCTCTGGCTTTTCCCAACCGCTTGCGCTACCTTGGCGACGACACATTGGCCGTAGCCGACAACGACAACCGCCGCCTGATCTGGCTGCGGGTCACACCCGGCCAGCCACCCAAGCTGCTGCGCAGCCTGTACTCGGCCGACCACGGGAAGGCAAGGGCAGGCCGCGGCAAAGTCACGGACGTGGCTTTTGGCCCGGACGGCACGGTCTGGATGCTGGCGGTCAAGCAGCGGCAACGCGACGGCGATGTGCTGGTATTCGATGCCCAACGGCTCCCCGTCGCAAGGGCGGGACTTGCCGAGGACAGCGACCCGCTGTTCATCGACACATTGGGTGATTCCGCCCTGGTAGCCGACTACACCCGGATCACGATCAACCGCATTGACACACAAGGCCGCGACCTGGGCACGTTTGGTGGTGCCGCCTTCCAGGCAGAACTGGCCCCACTGCAAGCGAAGGCGCGGACGGGCGCGTTGTGGCGCACAGGAGCCATGGTGGGTGGCGGGGTCGTCATTGTGGTGGGGCTCCTGCTGGGCTGGCGATTTGGCCAGAAACCCAAGCTGCCCGGGCAATTTGACAACCAGGCCAAGCTTGCATTGGCAGCCTTGGGTGGGGTTGGTACCACACTGGAGTTTCCGGTAGTGTTGCAGCAGACAGCGGCTTATCGCAAGGCGATACGCAAGCAGGTGCTGCTCTTTGTGCTACTGCCGTTTCTTTTGGCCGTTTCGGCTACAACAGCGTTGGCGGGGCTTTGGCTCACACCTGGCAATCTTGAAAGTGTCCTTCGCAACTGGAAACTGCTGTTCGTCGCTATGCTCGGCATTGCCGCATCCTGCGCGAGCGCCTGGTTCGCCTGGCGCGACCTGTTGCGGACCTCTGAGTTGCGAGTCACTGAGCACCGTGTGGGATGGTTCAGAAGCAACCAAGTGGTGTGTGCAGCGCCGTTGAATGAGGTGCACGCCTCCAGTAACGCCCTGCTATTGGGCGCAAAAGTCATACGCTTCAGAACACTCGGAAGGACGGCAGCAGTAGGAGAGCCCATGTTCGACATGGACCTACTCAACCGCGCCGTGTTGTCGCGCCTGCCACCAGATCACCTGGTCGACGATCAGGCGCTGGCCTGGCTGGCATTCAAAAACAAGCCGCTGGTTCAAAAGGTATTGCTGGCTGGCCTGTTTGCGGCCATTTTGCTGTTGGTCGTTTTGCCAACCATTCGCTGACCCACCCCCAGTCGCCACAGGGACTGCAAATGGATGCCATGCTGGGGCAGTTTCGGTAGACTGATCCCTACCCCAAGAGCCAACAATTCAGGAGCGCAAACCATGAGCAAGAGCAAAGAATTCGACATCGTCGTACATGGCGCCACCGGCTTCACCGGTCGCCTGGTTGTCGAGTACTTGATGGCCCGTTACCCCAATGGGTCCAACACCAGCGGCCTGCACTGGGCCATGGGCGGGCGCAGTGCCAGCAAGCTGGCGGCGGTACGCGAGGAGATTGGTGCCCCGGCCGACACACCGCTGATCGTCACCGAAGGCACGGACCCGGCCAGCCTGAAGGCCTTGACCGACCGCACGCGCCTGGTGCTGACCACGGTTGGCCCCTACCAGCTGTACGGCAATGAACTGGTAGCGGCATGCGCCACATCGGGCACCGACTACGTGGACCTTTGCGGCGAGCCCGTGTGGATGCGCAAGATGATCGACGCCAACGAAGCCGCGGCCAAGGCCAGCGGTGCGCGCATCGTGTTCTCGTGCGGCTTTGACTCCATTCCGTTTGACCTGGGTGTGCTGATGCTGCAAAACGAGATGAAAGCGAAGTACGGCACCACCGCCAACCGCGTGCGCGGGCGGGTGCGCAAGCTCAAGGGCACCTTCTCCGGCGGTACCTCGGCCAGCCTGAAAGAGACCATGGTCTCCGCCAAGCAGAACCCAGCAGAAATGGCCTTGCTGCGCAACGCCTTTTCGCTGACGCCGGGTTTCGAAGGACCGCCCCAACCCTTTGGCAACAAGCCGCTGTTTGACGAAGCCATAGGCGCCTGGGTGGGACCGTTTGTCATGGCCGCCATCAACACCCGCAATGTGCACCGCTCCAACTTCTTGCTGGGCCACCCCTATGGCACCGATTTTGTCTACGACGAGATGACCGTCACCGGCACCGGCGAAAAGGGCGAGGCGCGCGCCAATGCACTGGCCAACGACAAATCCATGGGTGCCGACGATGGCCCCAAGCCCGGCGAAGGCCCGTCCAAGGCCGAGCGCGACGCCGGCCACTACGACGCCTTGTTCCTGGGCCACGATGCAGCGGGCCATACCGTGCGGGTGGGCGTCACCGGCGACCGCGACCCCGGCTACGGCTCCACGTCCAAGATGATTGCCGAGTCTGCCGTGTGCCTGTTGACGGATGCGACGGATACCAAGGGCGGCATCTGGACGCCCGCTGCTGCCATGGGCACCAAACTCATCGCGCGTTTGAAGGCCAATGCCGGCCTGACGTTTGCGATGGAAGAGTAGCTGCAGCCTACATCCACAAGCGGTAGGCCCAAAAACTCTCCTGCTGCTGTATGCCTTTGCCCAACGCATCCGGCGTAAACCCGGTGATGCGACGGGTGGTGCGGATCAGGTGGGATTGGTCGGAGTAGCCCGTATCCACCGCGATCTGCGCCCAGTCCAGCTTGGCCGTGGTTTGGGTGGCCAGTGCAGCGGTCATTAAAAAGGCTTCTTCAGACCGCCCCATCACCCGCAGTTCACGCAGAGGCAGACCGGACCACTGCTTGATGCGCCGCTCCAGCTGGCGCAGGCTGCGCCCCGGAGCCGATACCGCCGCCCGTAGCGCCAGGTGGGCAACCCAGTCCGAGTAGCGCTGTTGGACCAAGGGTTGGCTGGGTCTGTACCGTTGCCAGCGGGGCTCCAGAAATTCCTCCAGGGCCTGCAGCCGCTGCGCATCGTCCGGTGCGTCCTGCACCTGCTGGAGCATGGGCAGCCAATCGGGTGGCAATATGGTGCTGGCGTCAAAAAACTGGTCGATCAGATCGGACACCTGCAGCCCCGTCAGCGCATGCAAGGCGTCGGGCATCACCAAGACCATCATGGAGTGCACCGGCCCCGGGCACCAGGTGGAGACGGGCCGCGTTTGTGGCCCGCACAGCACCCACCGCCCTGGCATGGGCATGGTTTCACCAAACACACCTTCCGCAGCAACGGCGGGCGGGCTGTTCAAACACTGGCTGCTGCCACTGAACCACCAGCTCAGGCTGCACATGGGCGAGGCCGGGAAATGGTTGACCCGCTGCGCGTCCGTATGGTCAGCACCCAGCGTGTTGCGCACCATGCTGGCACGCACACAAGCCGACAGCGATGCGCGGGGTTGCCACAGCGTGCCGCTGGGCCACAGGGCGGGATCAAACGCAATCGTGTTAGTGCTGGGGCTTGCCATGGCCCGCAGTGTAGTGTGGGCCACATGTCGCAATCGTTCAATACGGCAACCCATGGGCGCAACACAATGCCCCACATGAACGCAGTCCTAACCCCAACTTCCGCCCCTTCCGCCCCCTCCGCCACCACACCGTCCACCCCTCCAAGTCCCGCCCGCAGCACCCACGCTCCCGGCCCCGTGTCCCGCTGGTGGGGTCTGCCCCTGCTGAGAGAAATGAAACGCGACTACCTGGGTTTTGTCACCAAGCTGCAGCGCAACCACGGCGACATCAGCTATATGCGTTTGGGCAATGAACACGCGTGGGACTTGATGTCGCCCGATCTGGTGCGCGAGGCCCTGGTCACCCATGCCGATGCCCTGATCCGCTGGGAGCGTGGCATCGAAGTGTTCGCCCAGGTCTTTGGCCAAAGTGTGCTGGTCACCGAGGGCGCCACCTGGCAACGCCAGCGCCGCATGCTGATGGCTGCCTTCACGCCCAAGCAAGTAGCGGGTTATGCCGAGCTGATGACGGCTGCCGCACAGGAAGCGTTTGACAAGCTGGTGGCAGAGGGTCAGAGCCACGCACTGGTAACGATGGATGCACTGTGGAACCGGGTGGCCATGGATGTTATTCTGCGTACGATGTTCAGCCGCTCGGCGCAACAGGACTCATTGGCCGCCATCGGCGCCACACAAACCCTGTCAGCCACCGCCTTCCGTGAAATGTTTCGCCTGTTCACGCTGCCAGACTGGTTGCCATTGCCCGGCAAGGCCGCCAAACGCAAAGCGCTGCGCAACTTGCGCCAGCTGATACAAGGCCACATCACCGAACGCCAAGCCGCCATCGCCGAACAACCCGACCAGGCCAACCAGCAGGACTTGCTGGGCCGCCTGCTGGCCCTGCGCGACGAGGCAACCGGCACCGGTCTGTCGGACCAGGAGGTTTTTGACCAGTGCATGGTGAGCTTCCAGGCCGGCCACGAAACCTCGGCCACGGCCTTGCTGTGGTGGAGCCGGCTGATGGCCGAACACCCCGAGGTGGCACAACGCGCGCGGGACGAGGTGCGCGCCGTAGTAGGCAGCGGCACGCCTGGGCCGCAGCACATGGCCCAGCTGCCGTGGCTGACTGCCACGCTGAAGGAGGCCATGCGCCTGTACCCACCCGTGGCGGCCATCATGAGCCGGCGCACCACCGCACCCATCATGGTCGATGGCTGGCACATTCCCAAGGGCGCGATGCTGCGCATCACACCCTGGGTGCTGCACCACGACGGACGCTGGTTTGACCAGCCCCACGCCTTCCGGCCACAGCGTTTCATGGACGGTGCGCCGCCCATTCCCAAAGGCGCCTGGATGCCCTTCGGCGCCGGCCCGCGCGTGTGCCTGGGTCAGCACTTCGCGATGGTGGAAATGACGCTGCTGTCGGCCATGCTGCTGCAACGCTTCACGCTGGAATTGCCCGCGGGCGCCGCAGCCTGCACGCCAGAGCTGCATGTGACGCTGCGCCCCAAGCAGTCTGTTCAGTTGCGGCTCAGCCGCATCGTCGCGCCCTGAGGTTTGCCTCAGAGCCAAATGCTATATATTTGATAGCTATATCGTTATATTTATCGGGAGCTAGAGGCCATTTTTTCAGGCGGATTCAAGTACAAAGCGCAACGGAATGCAGTGTAAGAGGTCTGACGGGTAGGTTGTAGAAGACCTCATGCGGTGTGCGATAGCCCAGGCACTTACGAGGCCGATGATTGAGTAAGTACACAGCTTCATCGACCTGAGCCTGTGTCACCTTGAGCAAACTGCACCCCTTTGGAAAGAACTGTCGCAGCAGCCCGTTGGTGTTCTCATTGAGCCCACGCTGCCATGAGCAGTAGGGCTTGGCAAAGTACACCTTCGCCCTCAAACAACTTGCAATGAATTCGTGCTCAGCGAACTCCTTGCCGTTGTCAAAGGTCAGTGTCTTGCAGGCATGTCTGTGGGGGCGCAGCAAATCGACAATGGCCTGCGTCACCCCCGCACTGTGCTTGGAGCGTAGTGGATGCGCCAAGGTATAGCGGGACTTGCGTTCCACCAGTGTCACCAACACGCCTTTGCGCCCCCCGCCGATCACCGTATCGCCCTCCCAGTCGCCTATGCGCTTCTTGCTATCCACCACTGCGGGGCGATGTTCAATTCCGACCCGGTTCTTGAGTACCCCACGGCGCTCTCGACCACTGGCATAGCGCTTTCTACGAAGTTTTGACAGCGCAAGTACCCGACTAAATCACCGCCCTGGGCTTTGTTGGCATAGGCGTATTGGTAGATGGCTTCGGTGCTAATCGACAAACGATCCTCTAAAGCCAGGCGGTCACTGACTTGCTGGGGAGACAAGCTCAGGCGCAGATACAGCTCCACGAGTTGCCACTGCTCTGGCTCGAACTGGCGTGCATTGCGACGCTGTGTCTGTCTCTGAGTCGCTTTGTCTTGGGCCAGTGCAGGTTGGTAGCCCCGGGCACTGGCATTGCGCCTGAGCTCGCGGCTGATCGTCGAGCTGCTACGTCCAAGCTCTGCTGCAATTTGCGACAGATGAATGCCTTGGCGCGTGAGGTTGTGAATTTGGTATCGTTCTTCTTGGGTCAAGTGTGTATAGGTCATGGTGCAACGTTTGGGACTGGCCGGTCACAAAAGTGCATCCTATTCACTCTTGGCCTAACCCGTTTCTAAAACGTTGCACTTCGTACTTGAATCCGCCCCATAAACCACTCAGGGAGCGTACTGGGCCAAAAATTTCCGCAGGTCCTTGAACTCGGGCAAACGCGCGGTCAACGTGGCATGGTCCCAGTCCCACCAGGCGGTAGCCTCCAGCGCCTGCGCAATGGCGCGGGGAAAGCGGTAGCGGATCAGCTTGGCGGCCACCCCGCCCACAATGGCATAAGGCGGCACATCCTTGGTGACCACTGCATTGCTGCCCACCACAGCGCCATTGCCAATGTGCACGCCGGGCATGATGACCACGCCGTGCCCTATCCAGGTGTCGTGGCCGATGATGACCCGCTGCCGGCGCCGCCATGCAAAGAAGTCTTCATCGTTCTGCTCGGCCATACCGTACATGACGGGCCGGTAGGTGAAGTGGTGCAGCGTGGGGCACTCCATGGGGTGGAAGCCGGGGTTGATACGCACCATGGCGGCAATATTCGCAAACTTGCCGATGTCGGTGGAGATCAGGTCGCAGTGGGGTTGCAGGTAAGAGTAGTCACCCAGCACACAGTCCTGCATCTGCACCTGTTCACCCACCTGGGTGTAGCGGCCAAAGTGGCAATCGCGCACCACGGCGCTGGACGCCAGTGTGGGTGCCTCACCCAGGCGCACGGCGCTGGGCAGGTTGTGGGCGGCAATATGGGTCAGTGGCATCGCGGTAGCACCTGTGCTCAATGCGCGCGCTGGGCGCCCAGCCAGGTCTCCACCACCATGGGTGTGCCCACCTGGGTCATGCGCACCCGTAGCAGATCGGCGCGCAGGCCGGGGGCCACTTCGCCACGGTCCTGCAGGCCTATGGAGTGCGCCGCATTGCGCGTGACTGTGCGCACCGCCTTGGGCAGGCTCCAGCCGTCCAGCTGCCCCAGCATGAAGGTGGCCAGCAACAGGCTGCTGGGCACGTAATCAGACGAAAACACGTCCAGCAAATCCAGCTGCGCCAGCTCCGCTGCCGACACATTGCCCGAGTGGGAGCCGCCCTTGACCATATTGGGCCCACCCATCACGATGGCCAAACCGGCCTTGCGCGCAGCCTGTGCGGCGGCCACGGTGGTGGGGAACTCCGAAATGCCCACGCCCTCCTCAATCGCCAGCTCCACATCACTGACCAGCGTGTCATCATGGCTGGCCAGGGGGATGTTGCGCGCACGGCTGGCCTGCACAATCACTTTGCGGTGGGGCAAGGCGAATGCCTGCTGGTCGGCCTTGCGCTCGGCAATCATGGCATCGAACTCTGCATCGCTGTAACGGCCATTGCGCTCGGAGTAACGGCGGTAGCTGGTCAGGTCGCGCCACTGGCGCTGGCCGGGCGTGTGGTCCATCACGCTGACCAGCTTGAGCAGGCTGTCATCCGCATACTGGTGGAACACTTCCAGAATATCGGGGGCCGACACTTCACAGCGCAGGTGCAACAAATGCTCCACGCGCATCAGGCCTTCATCACGGCACTGGTGCAGCGCGGCAATCGACGTGTGTTGTGTCTGGCAGCGCGCGCCGCCGGCGTCCAGGTCGCCAATCACCACCGAGTCCAGCACCGTGGTGATGCCGGCCGCGGCACACTGGGCGTCGTGCACCATCATGGCGGAGTGGGCGTTCCACAACACACCGGGGCGGGGCGACAGGTGTTTCTCCAGGTTGTCGGTGTGCACTTCCACCAAGCCGGGCATGAGCCAGTCGCCGGCCCAGTCCTGCGCGTTTGGCACAGCGGTGTCACCACGGTCCACGGAGCGGATCATGCCGTCCTCGATACACACGGTGCCGGTAAATTCTTCGTCTGCCGTGACCACACGGGCGTTGCGAATGATGCGTTGGTTCATACAAATGTCTTTCTGCAAAATCAATTGGGTTTACGGTGTTGTTCCACGTCAAAACTGCGGGTGGCCACGGCCTCGCGCACTTCGTCGTCGTGGAAGATGCCCACGATGGCGCTGCCTTTGGCGCGCGCGGCATGTATCAGCTCCACCACCACGCGGCGGTTGTCGGCGTCCAGTGAGGCCGTGGGCTCGTCCAGCAGCAGCACCGGCGGGTTGGTGATCATTCCGTGAGCGATGTTGACGCGCTGTTGCTCCCCGCCTGAAAACGTGGCGGGTGGCAGGTGCCACAGGTGTTCGTGCAGGTTCAACCGGGTGAGCCACTGCGCGGCCTGGGCGCGGGCCTCGGCGGCGCTATGCCCCAGGCGGCGCAGCGGGTCGGCCACGATGTCCAGCGTGGAAACACGGGGAATGGTCCGCAAAAACTGCGACACATATCCCATGGTGCGCCGGCGCACATCGAACACTTCGCGCGCCTCGGCCTGGCCCAGGTTGACCCAGTGGTCCAGATGGCGGATGCGCACCTCACCACTGGTGGCACCGTAGTTGCCATACAGGCAGCGCAGCAAAGAGCTTTTGCCACTGCCGGAGTGGCCGGTCAGCGCAAGGCATTCACCGGCCTGAACCTGCAGGTCGATGTTGGCAAATACCGGCAGCTTGGCCCCTGCGCGGTGATGCAGGGTGAATGTTTTGCACAATGCAATGGTTTCAATGACAGTCACCATAGTGTCCGCTCTCAAGGGGTTAAAACCGAAGAAACCAGCAGCTGGGTGTAGGGGTGCTGGGGGTCGTCCAGCACCCGGTCGGTCAGCCCCTGCTCGACCACTTGGCCGTCCTTCATGACGAGCATGCGCTGGGCCAGCAGGCGAGCAACGGCAAGGTCGTGGGTGACCAGCACCGCGGCCAGTTGCAACTCGTCGACCAGCTCACGCAGCAGGTCCAGCAGGCGGGCCTGCACCGACACATCCAGACCCGTGGTGGGCTCGTCCATGAACACCAGCCGCGGATGGGTCACCAGGTTGCGCGCGATCTGCAAGCGCTGTTGCATGCCGCCGGAGTAGGTGGCGGGCAAGTCGTCTATGCGGGTGGTGTCCAGCTCCACACGCTGCATCCACGATAGAGCTTCGCTGCGCAGCCCGCCATAGTTGCGCGAGCCCAACGCCATCAGGCGTTCACCCACATTGGCACCGCCCGATACGTTCATGCGCAGACCGTCGCGGGCATGTTGTTCGACAAAACCCCAATCGGTGCGGGCCAGCCAGCGCAAACGCGCTTCGGACAGCTCCGCCAGGTCCACCAAACCGGAAGACGCTGCGTCGGACTCTGCACGCACGTCGTAGTGCACCGATCCCTCGTCACAGGCATGGCGCGCTGCCAGCAGGCGCAGCAGGGTGCTTTTGCCGGAGCCGGACTCCCCCACCACGGCCAGCACCTCTCCGGGGTACAGATCAAAACTCACACCCCGGCACGCCCAGCGCGGCTGGCCCTGGTGCATAAAGGCCTTGCCGGCCTGGCGCGCAGACAGCAGAACCGGCGCGGTCATTGGATAACCTTCGTGCTGCGCACTGCGGTGCGAGCTTGCTTGGGGCGGCCCGGCGCGGCGCTCATGCGGCCTCCTGCTGGGCCAGCGCGTTGTGCAGGGTAACGGCCTGCTGGGTGCCGACCTCACCGGCGCTGCGGCGCTCTTCGCAGTAGTCGCTGTCGGAGCACACAAACAGGCGGCTGCCCTGGTCGTCCACAATCATTTCATCCAGAAAACTCTCGGTGGCACCACACAGCGCACAGGCATGGTCCCAGCGCTGCACTTCAAACGGGTGGTCTTCAAAGTCCAGGCTGCGCACCGGCGTGAACGGCGGGATGGCATAGAGGCGTTTTTCGCGCCCGGCACCAAAGAGCTGCAAGGCGGGGTTCATATGCATCTTGGGGTTGTCGAACTTGGGGATGGGTGAAGGCGACATCAGGTAACGCTCGTTCACCATGACGGGGTAGTCGTAGCTGCGCGAGATGGCGCCCAGTTGTGCAATATCTTCGTACAGGCGCACATGCATGAGGCCGTACTCGGTCAGCGCATGCATCTTGATGGCTTCGCGCCGGCGCGGCTCCAGCTTGGACAGCGGCTCGGGCATGGGCACCTGGTAGACCAGGATCTGCTTCTTTGTCAGCGGCAGCTCGGGTATGCGGTGGCGGGTCTGGATCAGCGTGGCGTCACGTGTCTTTTCGGTGGTGGCAACGCCCGTGGTGCGCGCAAAAAAGCGGCGTATGTTGACCGCATTGGTGGTGTCATCCGCCCCCTGGTCAATCACCTTGAGCACATCGTCCAGCCCGATGATGCTGGCCGTAACCTGCACACCGCCCGTACCCCAGCCATAGGCAAAGGGCATTTCGCGTGACCCGAATGGCACCTGGTAGCCCGGCACCGCCACGGCCTTGAGCAGGGCGCGGCGTATGCGTTTCTTGGTGCGCTCGTCCAGGAAGGCAAAGTTGTAGTGGTTGTCCATCATCATGCGGCTTCCTGCTGCTGTTGTTCGGGCTCCGACGTGTCGGCCTGTGCATGGCTGGCGCGCAGCTTGCGCACCAACTCCAGCTCGGCCTGAAAGTCGACGTAGTGCGGCAGCTTCAGGTGCTGCACAAAGCCCGATGCCTCGACGTTGTCCGCATGGGACAACACAAACTCTTCGTCCTGCGCCGGGGCCACACGGGGCTCGCCCAGCTCATCGGCGCGCAGTGCGCGGTCCACCAGAGCCATGGCCATGGCCTTGCGCTCGGCGCCGCCAAAGGCCAGCCCGTAGCCTTGGGTGAATTGCGGCGGTATGTCTTTGCTGCCATGGAACTGGTTGATCATTTGGCACTCGGTCACTTCCAGGTCGCCAATATCGATCGCAAAACCGAGTTCATCGGGCTCCAGTTCCACACGGACAAAACCACGGCGAATCTCACCGGCAAATGGGTGAGCGTTGGCGTAGCCGCGTTGGGTGGAGTAACCCATGGCCAGCAACCAGCCTTCGTCACCCCGGGCCAAGGCCTGCAGGCGTAGCGCGCGGTCAGCGGGGAACATCAAGGGGTCGCGGGTCAGGTCGCCCGGTGCTGCGGCATCCACAGGCTGCGGTGTCTCCAGCAGGCCTTCGCGGGCCAACAGGTCGTTGATACGGGGCACTACCCGGTTGTCATCCACCGGCACTGGTGGGGGTGTTTGCACTCCAGGCGCAGCCTGTGCTGCCTCTGTGCCGCCCTCGGCCAACAACCTGAAATCCAGCAGGCGCTGGGTGTAGTCGTAAGTAGGCCCCAGCAGCTGGCCACCCGGCACCTCTTTGAAGGTGGCCGATATGCGGCGCACCAGGTCAATGCGGGCCGTGTCCAGCGGCACGGTGTAACCCAGCCGCGGCAAGGTGGTGCGGTAGGCGCGCAGCAAAAAGATGGCTTCCACCAGGTCACCACTGGCCTGTTTGATGGCCAGGGCTGCAAGCTCTGGGTCAAACAAAGCCCCTTCGCTCATCACCCGGTCCACCGCCAGCGAAAGCTGGGTACGAATTTGTGCCACCGATAACTCGGTTATGGACGTGTCGCCGCGACGCTGCGTGTCCAGCAAGCGCCAGGAACTTTCTATGGCGGCCGCGCCGCCCTTGACTGCTACATACATATCAGACCCTTTCCAATCGGCGAACACGTGTGGTGCGGGGCAGGCCCAGCGCCTGGTCGCCGCAGGTAAATACCATGTCCACGCCCGCCGGAAACGCCGCATGGTTGGCCTGCCACTGGGACCAGAAGTGATTGGGTACACCACACAGGCCCACCCGCTGCAAGACCTCAATGCCGGGGCCACGCCATTCCAACTCCTGCCCGCCGTGCAGCGCGGGCAGCTCAACAATCAAGGTGGTGGAAAACTCGGGAGACTCCGCGCTGCCCATCGCAAAGTCGACCAGGTCAAACGGCGCATCCAGGTCGTGGATGACCGCGAAGCTGGCAGCACCCGCGTTCGCAGCCACGCCCGCTCCGGTGTGAAACTGCAGCCAACCCTGCGTAGTGGTGTCCGCACGTTGCCACCAGACGGGGGTCTCGTCGTCGGTCAGTGACAGCAGCAATCGCGCCATGGCGCCACCCAAGGCCACCTGCGGCAATGACGCGCCAATCTCACACACTGTGCCCGGGCGGGCCAATGCATCCAGCACGGCGCGAAAGGTCTGCTGGCTGCCATGCACCACGTCCGGCAAACCGGGGGCCAGCAAGGGGTTCGTACTCATGCTTCACCCCGCACAAAGGTGAAGAATTCAACCTTGGAGTCTGCCACCGCACGCTGTTGCTGCGCACGGGCCTGTGCCTGCGCCGTGGCCAGCGGTTCAATCAACAGGCCTTGCAGACGATCATGGTGCTGCGGGTCTTGCAGCAGGGCATCACACAGTGCAACCAATTCGGCCTGGCGCTTGTTGCGGCCCAACACATAACCGACACCCAGCGGCCCATCACCCAGGCGCACGGCACAGCGCACCATGCTGGCCTCACCCAGATTAAAGGGGTTGCCTGTGCCGCCCACCCGCCCGCGCAGCATCACCATGCCCACTTCGGCAGGGCGCACCTGCTGGAGTGTGGTCAGGTCGGCCGCGGGGGGGATGGCGCTTTCCAGCTGTGCAACGCTGGCCCGGGCCAGGGTAGCCAGCCATGCCTGTCTTGAGGCCGTGGGTGCCGTTGAGGTGTCGCTTGTCATACAGATGTCTAAATCAGTTACTAGAGTGGACGGGTGGAATGCAATGGCTTCGCATCGCGTTACCCATGCATGTAGTTCAACTGCTCAACATGAAGAATTTGTGACACGTCGCAAGCAAATTCCAGTGTGCCGAGCGCCCTTGGAGTCCCTACACAATGTCCTTTGATGTGTTCTCTTCCAGCAGCCCCGGACGTCGCAGCGGTGTGTCCGTGTGGCGCCAGATCGCCGACACCCTGACCACCGAAATCCGCAACCGCGCCTACTCGGATACCGGGCGCCTGCCCGGCGAGGTGGAACTGTCTGCGCGTTTTGGTGTCAACCGCCATACCTTGCGCCAGGCCGTGTCCGCACTGCAAACCGAAGGCCTGGTGCGCATCGAAGCGGGACGCGGCATGTTTGTGCAGCATGAACTGCTGGACTACGCGCTGACACGGCGCACCCGGTTCAGCGAGAACCTGTTGCAACAGGGCCTGATACCCAGCAAACAATTGCTGAGCGCCCGCGAATTGCCCGCACCTGCACAGGTGCAGCAAGAACTCAAGCTCGCCAAAGGCGCCAAGGTGCTGATGGTGGAGACGCTGGATGAGGCCAACGACGCCCCCATAGGCATGGCCACCGCCTATTACCCGGCCCAGCGGTTTGCGGGGCTGCTGGACATGTTGAACGAAGGCAGCCGCACCACCGAAATCCTGAAACACTTCGGTGTGCAGGACTATGTGCGCTCCCTCAGCCGCATCACCACACAGATGCCATCGGACGAAACCGCGCGGCTATTGGCGCAGCCGGTGAATCGCCCCCTGCTGTGTGTGGAAAGTGTGGATGCCGACATGGAGGGCGTTCCCATCAAATACGGCGAAACGGTCTTTTGTGGTGACCGCGTGCAACTGGTGGTGGATGCGGGAGCGCAGGCATGACTACAGCACGTTACGCCATCTACTTCACGCCCACACAAGGCACACCCTGGTGGAACTTTGGTGCCCATTGGCTAGGCCGCGACGAGGGGACGAACCAAGCCCTGGTGCATCCCGAGATTGCGGAGATACCCGCACAACAACTGCACCAACTCACCGCCTACCCGCGCCGTTATGGCTTCCACGCCACGCTGAAGGCGCCGTTTGTTCTGCGTGACGGCGTCACAGAGGCCGACCTGTTGGTGCGCATGCGTGCCCTGGCCCAACAACTCAAGCCGCTGGCACTGGGTCCTATGGTCGCCACCCGCCTGGACAACTTTACGGCCGTGTTACCCCACACACCACCTGCAGCCCTGGGCACCTTGGCTGCGCGCTGCGTCACCAGCCTGGACGATCTGCGTGCGCCGCTGTCGCAGCAGGACCTGAAACGCCGCCTGGCGCAACCCCTGGATGCGCGCGCGCAAGAGCTGCTGATGTTGTACGGCTACCCCCATGTGATGGAACGTTACCAACTGCACTTCACACTGACCGGTCCCATTGCCGAGCCCCTTGCACAGGTGGTGGTACGTGCGGTTGAAGGTTCAGTGGCCCGCCTCAACCAGGAACACCCCCTGGTACTGGACCGCCTGTGCCTATTTGTGGAACCAGAGCCTGGCGCAAACTTTGTGCGCCAGGCCGATGCGGAGTTGTTGGCATGAGCGGCAAGTGGGTTTTGGTGTGTGGCGCTTCTGGCGCTGGCAAAGACAGTGTGATGGCCTGGGCTCAGAACTACCTGGCTGAACAGCACCAGGTCGTGTTCAGCCGCCGGGTGGTGACACGGCCGGCCCAGCCCGGCTCTGACCACGACGCGGTATCGCCCTGCTACTTTGAACAGCTGCTGGAGACACGCGCCCTGGCCTGGCATTGGCATGCCCATGGCTTTGCTTATGGTGTCAGCGCAGACTACACGACCGATGTCACCGCGGGGAGGGTGGTGGTGGTGAATGGTTCACGAGAACATGTCAACACCTTGGCGCACGCACAGGCATTGGGACACACCGTGCGTATCGTGCAAGTGCTGGCCGATGCCCACCAACTGGAACAGCGGCTGCACCAGCGCGGCCGCGATTCAAGCCATGCAGTGGCCCTGCGCCTGGCCCGCAACAGCCAGTTTACGGACCTGCGCGCGGACTGCACGATTGTGAACAATGGCGCCCTTGCGGACGCCGGGCTCCAACTCGCACAGTACCTGCACAAGCTGGCAGCACAAGCGCCAGGCTAATACCGCGCCCCCCAACGCTCAGATCAGCGACTTGCGAATGCGAGCCGACACCAGATCAATCACACTGACCGTCACGATGATGATGATCATCACCGCGCAGGTTTCTGCGTACTGGAAGCCGCGGATGATTTCCCACAGAATGACGCCAATGCCACCCGCACCCACCATGCCAACCACCGAAGCCGATCGCACATTGGATTCAAAACGGTACAGGGTGTAAGAGATCCACAGTGGCAACACCTGGGGAATAACACCGTACACAATCTCTTCCAGTGCATTGGCACCCGTCGCCCGTATGCCCTCTACCGGTTGCGAATCAATGGACTCCACGGCTTCCGAAAACAACTTGGCCAAAATGCCCGTGGTGTGCACAAACAGCGCCAACACGCCGGCGAAGGGGCCCAGGCCCACCGCCACAATAAACAACATGGCGAACACCATTTCGTTGATGGCGCGGGCCGCGTCCATCAGGCGGCGTATGGGCTGGTGGATCCACCAGGGTGTGATGTTGGCCGACGACAACAAACCAAACGGCACGGCAAACACCACGGCCAGCGCTGTGCCCCACAGGGCAATCTGCAGGGTGATGACCATCTCCTGCAGGTAGATGCGCCAGTCCGTAAACTTCGGCGGGAAGAAGTCTACGGCATAGGTCACCATATTGGCCGAATCGCGCACCAGGTCCAGGGGGCGCATGTCGGCCCCTTTCCAGGAGCCCGCCAACAGTGCCAGCAGCACACCCCAGGCCACCAAAGCAGCAACACTGGTTCGCGGCACCTGCGGGGCGGGCATGGCAGCCAGGGCAATCGAAGGGGTTTGTGTGCTCACTGCAGACTCACTTGGCGGGGCTCAGTGCCGCCAGCTGTTTGTCGATATCGGCCAACTTGGCTTGTTTTTCAGGTGCGCTCAGGTTGGCGTCGGCCTCGAACTTGTTGCGCGTCTTGAACAACTCCAACTGGCGGATGGGTGTGAGCTGGGCATTGGTGGACGGTTTGAAACCGGAGAGCTTGGATACCTTGAACAGGTTGTCTTTCTCCTGCTGGCCACCGTTGCCATAGGTGTAGAAGAAGTCCTTGATCTTGGCCTTGTAGGCTTCGGGCAGGTCCTTGCGGATCACCAACGGGTCCAGCGGAATCAGCGGAGAGGTCCAGATGATGCGGATGTCGTTGAACTTTTCGGGCATCCGGTCTTTGATCTTGTCCAGGTTCTCGCTGTTGCTGGTCGCCACATCCACTTGTTTGTTGGCAACGGCCAGGGAGTTGGTTTCGTGGTTGGCGCTGCGCACCAGCTTGAAGTGTGTCTTGGGGTCAATCTTGTTTTGCGCAAACACGTAGTAGCTGGGCACCAGAAAGCCGGATGTGGAATTGGGGTCTCCATTGCCAAATGACAAATTCTTGCCTTGTTTGAGCACATCGTCCAAAGACTTCAGCGGGCTGTCTTTGTGCACGATCAGGTGCGAGTAATAGCCCTGTGAGCCATCCGCATTCACCATCTGGGCAAATACTTCACCACTGGCGCGGTCGACGGCTTCCATGGCCGACTTGTTGCCAAACCAGGCCGCGTGTACTTTGTTGAAACGCATGCCTTCAATAATGCCCGCGTAGTCGGGTGCAAAAAAGGCGTTGACCTTGAGCCCGGTTTTTTTGGACAGGTCATCCAAAATCGGTTGCCAGTCCGACTTCAGATTGGTGGATGCTTCGGTAGAGATGATGCCAAAGTTGAATTCCTTCAACTCCTGCGCCGATGCCGGGGTAGCGGCAACGCATGCCGCGAGGGCCATGCCAACAAAAGAGATTTTGAACATAAGGTGTCCTTGGGTGTGAATACGTTGAAAAATGGAAGTGACGGTCATGACTTGGCAAGCTCTGCCAACCTGCGATGGATCTCATCCAGCCTGGCCTTCTTGTCATCGCCCGCCTGCGATGCATCGGCTTCTAGTTTTAACTTTTCCTTGAACAGCTCCAGCTGGCGCACGGGCGTGAGCTGGGCATTGCTGGACGCCTGAAAACCACCCAGCGTCAATTTTTTGAGCTGGGCTTTCTCGCGCGCAGCATCTGGCCCTGTGCGGCCATAGGCCAGAAAGAAGTCCTTGATCCTGCGCTGGAGGTCTGTGGGCAGGTCCTTGCGCCACACCATGGGGTCTGAGGCAATCAGGGGCGACTTCCACACCTGGCGCAATTGGGCCGCGATCTCGGGCTGGCGTGACGCCACGCGCTCCAGCACATCCGAGCTGTGGATGGCCGCGTCAACCTGCTTGTTGGCAACGGCCATGATGTTGGTCTCATGGTTGGCGCCACGCACCGCCTTGAAGGCCGTCTTGTGGTTGACGTTGTTCAGCGCAAACAGGTAATAACTGGGCACCAGGAAGCCGGAGGTGGAGTTGGGGTCTCCCATGCCAAAGCTGAGGTTCTTCGCATGGGCCAAAAGATCATTCAGGTTTTGGTAGGCACTGTCCTTGTGTACGCTGACAAAGCTGTAATAACCCATGGACCCATCGGCATTGATGGTTTGGGCAAACACTTCGCTGTTGGCGCGCTCTACCGCATCCACCGCCGACTTGTTGCCGAGCCAGGCGACCTGCACCTTGTTGAAACGCAAGCCTTCAATCACACCCGCGTAGTCCGGTGCAAAAAAAGCGTTGACCTTGATGCCCAGCCGTGCGCCCATGTCGTCGATCACCGGTTGCCAGTCCTGCTTGAGGTTTTGCGCAGACTCGGTGGACAGGATGCCGAAACTGATTTCCTTCAGTTCCTGCGCAGCCGCAGGGTTGAAGGTGAGCAGAAGCGGGGTGCAGACCAGCGCTGCAATGAATGTCTTGATCTTGACCATGGCAAGCATCCTGGAAGGGTGTTCAGGCGGCCTGCGCCATGGCCACCACGGGCGCCGGCCATGCCAGGTGTGGCGCGGCTGGTTTGTTGTCCTGCAAGCTGGAGATGTGGTCACCCAGGGCAAGGATGTCGTCGGCCTCGGCACCATACAGCTCCCGCAGCAGCGTGGGGGTCAGCGCCACGGACGGGCCGTCATACACCACACGGCCCTGGTGCAGGGCCACCGTGCGGGCACAGTACTTCATGGCCACATTCACCTGGTGCAGCGACACCACCACCGTGCATTGGTCTTCACGGTTGACCCGCGCCAGAATGTCCATCACCTTGCGCGACGATTCGGGGTCCAGCGAGGCGATGGGCTCGTCCGCCAGGATCACCCTGGCACCCTGCACCAGCGCCCGCGCAATGGCCGCACGCTGCTGCTGGCCACCCGACAGGGTTGACGCGCGCTGGGGGCCACACTCGGCAATACCAACACGGCGCAAGGCTTCCATGCCACGCGCCACTTCGGATTCGGTGAACCAGCGGGTCAGGCTGCGCCACAGGGGCACACGGTGCAAGCTGCCGGCCAGCACATTCACAATAACCGGCAAGCGGTCCACCAAATTGAACTGCTGGAACACAAAACCCACGCCGGAGCGGATGCTGCGGATATCAGAGGCAACCTTGCCATCCCGCTGCACCGTGCTGCCGTGGATCTGCACCAGGCCCTGGCCCCCACTGTCCCCGGCCATCAGCCCCGCCATGTGGCGCAACAGCGTGGATTTGCCCGAGCCGGATGCGCCGATCAAGGCCACCATTTCCCCGGCTTCAATCGTCAGATGGATATCCTGCAGGGCCTTGCGTCCGCTGCAGAAAGTCTTGTTCAGTCCCGATATAGTGATTGCTGTAGACATGGGTGGCTCCTATACGAAGTCGCCCAAGTTACCGACGCAACATGACAAAACCGTGTCAACAATGCCCAAATTCCATGCCCCTGCAATACCTGATTTTTGATGCCAGCGACGACGGCCAAGGCAATGGCAGCTGGGAGGCAATGGCCAGCGTGCGTGCGCACCAACAGGCGGCCCAGCAGGCTGAAGTGGACACCCTGCTGGCCTGGATAAGCACCCACAGCCCGGGGCCGCGCGGCCCGCTGGATGAGGGCGGCGTGTGGGATATGGACGAACACAGGCAGACCGATGGCGAATGGACCACCGTGACGCTCACCCTGGTCGGACCCTGGGCCTGGGGCGAAACACTATGGGCACATTTTGCGCCGTGCAACACGTAAACGCCACTATTGCTAATTGCTGCTGCATGTGGCTATAGTCCCCTCAACAAAGCGGCACCCGGTTAAACCGGGTACCCGACAAACCAGGAGACACAGCCATGCGCCTTTCAGACTTCAGAATCGCCAGCAAACTGGTAGCAGCCTTTGTTGCCGTCGCCCTGCTCGGCGCGGCCTTGGGCGGTTATGCCATCTACAACATGAAACAGATCGACGACGCCGACACACTGTTGTACGAGCGTGAGCTGATCGGCCTGTCGCTGTTCAAAGAGGCCAATGTGGAGCGGCTCAAGGCGGTTGTAGCCCTGCGCGATGCCATGCTGGCTACCGGCCTGGCCGACCGCACGGCCGCGCTCAAGCGGGTCCAGGACGGCCGGGACAAGAGCAACAGCCTGATCGACCAGGCCACGCCGCTTTTTGTCTCGGAAGAGGGCAAACAACAACTCGGCAAGCTGCGCGACGCGGCGGCCAAGGACAAACAACAGGTCGATGCCCTGCTGGCCAAGATGAAATCGGCCGAACTGCAGGAGCCCAACGACCTGACCACCTTCCTGCGGGACGAAGTCGCGCCCCCCAGCATCCAGTTGGGCAATGCCATGAATGGGCTATCGCAGCTCAAGGAGCAGGAGGCCAAGGCCTTGGCAGACTCCAACACCGCCCTCTACCACCGCAGCCGCAATATCACGGCCGTGCTGGTGCTGCTCAGTGCGGCCGTTGGTGTGTCTTTGGGATTGCTGGTCAGCCGCAGTGTCACCGGCCCGCTGGAGATAGCGTCACAAGGCGCACAACGTATGAGTGAAGGGGACATGACCGTTGCCATGCGTGCAGACGGCAAAGATGAAACATCGACCTTGCTGATGGGCCTGGAAACCATGCGCCAGCGTCTGCAGGACATTGTGGCCTCTGTGCGCGGCAATGCCGAACAGGTGTCGTCGGCCAGCGCTGAGATAGCCCAGGGCAACCACGATCTGTCGGCGCGCACCGAACACCAGGCCAGCGCGCTGGAAGAAACCGCGGCCTCCATGGAAGAGCTCAGCTCCACCGTCAAACAAAACGCGGACAGCGCCCGCCAGGCCAACCAATTGGCACAAAGTGCCTCCAGCGTGGCGCAGCAAGGCGGCAAAGTCGTGGGCCAGGTGGTGGAGACAATGAAGGGCATCAACGAGTCCAGCCGCAAGATAGCCGACATCATCAGTGTCATAGACGGCATTGCCTTTCAGACCAATATCCTGGCCCTGAACGCGGCGGTGGAAGCCGCCCGTGCGGGTGAACAAGGCCGGGGATTTGCCGTGGTGGCATCTGAAGTGCGCAGCCTGGCCGGCCGCTCGGCCGAAGCGGCCAAGGAGATCAAGAGCCTGATCGGCACCAGCGTGGAGCGGGTGGAACACGGCTCGGCCCTGGTAGACCAGGCCGGCGAAACCATGACGGAAGTTGTTACGTCCATCAAGCGGGTGACCGACATCATGGGCGAGATCGCAGCCGCCAGCAACGAACAGGCTGCCGGCGTGGCCCAGGTCGGTGAGGCGGTGACCCAGATGGACCAGACCACCCAACAAAACGCGGCCCTGGTGGAAGAAATGGCCGCCGCCGCGGCCAGTCTGAAATCCCAGGCCAGCGACCTGGTGCAGACGGTTGCGGTGTTTAAACTGTCTGACACCCTGTCGGCGCCGTCCCGCAGTTCCGCACCTTCCTCGGCGTTGCGCCTGTCCCGCTAAACCGCTATCACATATATAGCTATATAGGCATATTCCACGGGGGCTAGAGGCCTATTTGGCTTCAAGCCATCTGGATGGGGATGGTGGAGCGCTCTTCCTTGATCCGGTTGTCCGGATTCACAAACACCAGCTTGGGCTCGAAGCCTTTCACCTGGTCCTCGTGCACCTGCGCAAAGGCGGCGATGATGACCAGGTCACCCACCGCAGCCCGGCGCGCCGCCGAGCCATTGACCGAGATGATGCGGCTGCCCCGCTCGGCGCGGATCGCGTAGGTCACAAACCGTTCGCCGTTGTTGATGTTCCAGATGTGCACCTGCTCGTTTTCGCCCAGGTTGGCGGCGTCCAGCAGGTCTTCGTCGATGGCGCAGGAGCCTTCGTAGTTGAGTTCGCAGTGGGTCACGCTGGCGCGGTGGATCTTGGATTTGAGCAGGGTTCTGAACATGGCTATTGGCAGGTGGAAAGTAGAAGCGGTGGCCGGATGTGTACCATCTGAGGCCTCCCCAAACGAGACGCCGCGTAGTGTATGGCACCCGGTGGCGCGCTTTTTGACCCCATTACCTATGCAAAAGTCATTTGATTTCTCCGCCGCATCCCTGGAAAAGCTGGCCCAAGCCGACGTGGCACGCGCCCTGGCCGAGGACGTGGGCGACGGCGACCTGACCGCCGGCCTGATAGACCCCACCCGCCAGGCCCGCGCCCGCGTCTTGTGCCGCGAAAGCGCCGTGGTCTGCGGCCAGGCCTGGGTGCAGGCGGCCATCCTGTCCCAGGACCCCCAGGCCCAGATCACCTGGTATGTGCAGGACGGAGGCCGCTGCGAGGCCAACCAGGTGGTGTTTGAGGTCCGTGGCAACGCGCAGGCGCTGCTGACGGCTGAGCGCACCGCGCTGAACTTTTTGCAGATGCTCAGTGCCGTGGCGACCAAGACGGCCAAGTACGTAGCGGTAGTGGCGGGCACCCGCGCGGCCATCGTGGACACCCGCAAGACCCTGCCCGGTCTGCGCCTGGCCCAAAAATACGCCGTGCGCTGCGGCGGTGGTACCAACCACCGCGTGGGCCTGTACGACGCCATCCTGATCAAAGAGAACCACATCGCCGCCGCGGGTGGTATTGCCCAGGTGCTGCAACAGGCCGACAAGATTGCCGCCGAGGCCAGCTTTGTCGAGATAGAGGTCGAAACCCTGGCACAACTCAGCGAAGCGCTCGACGCTGGCGCACGTATGGTGCTGCTGGACAATATGGGCCTGCCGACATTACACGAGGCTGTGCGCATCAATGCCGGCCGTGCGGTGCTCGAAATCTCCGGCGGCGTCACGCTGGATGGCCTGCGTGCACTGGCCGAAACCGGCGTGGACCGCATCTCCATCGGCACCCTGACCAAGGACGTCTTGGCCACCGACTACTCCATGCGTTTTGACACCTTCTCCGGAGCCCAATGATGGCGCAAACAATCACCATCGCCGTCGACTACGAACAACCCGACACCAACACCGGCGGCGTCTGCAGCACCCGCCACGCCTGGGCGCGTGTGCCGGTGGAGCCCACACAGACCGAGCGCACCGCGCTGAAAGACAAGGTGCGCCGCCTGCTGAAGGAAAAAAACGCGGTCATGGTGTCGCACTACTATGTGCACCCCGACCTGCAGGACCTGGCCGAAGAAACCGGTGGCATCGTCAGCGATTCGCTGGAGATGGCCCGTTTTGGCCGCGACCATGCGGCGCAGACGCTGGTGGTGTCGGGCGTGAAGTTCATGGGTGAAACGGCCAAGATTCTGTCGCCCGAGAAGACTGTGTTGATGCCCGACCTGGACGCCACCTGTTCTTTGGATCTGGGCTGCCCCGTGGACGAATTCAGCGCCTTTTGCGACGCCCACCCGGACCGCACTGTGGTGGTCTATGCCAACACCAGCGCGGCGGTGAAAGCCCGCTCCGACTGGTTGGTAACATCGAGCTGCGCGCTGGACATCGTGCGCGCCCTCAAGGACAGCGGCCAGAAAATCCTGTGGGCACCCGACCGCCACCTGGGCGGCTACATCCAGCGCGAGACCGGTGCCGACATGGTGTTCTGGAACGGTGCCTGCATCGTGCACGACGAGTTCAAGGCCTTTGAACTGGAGGCGCTGAAAAAGGAACACCCCAAGGCCAAGGTGCTGGTGCACCCCGAATCCCCCGCCGACGTGGTGGCACTGGCCGACGCCGTGGGCTCCACAAGCGCCATCCTGAAGGCCGCACGCGAGATGGCTGCAACCGAATTCATTGTCGCCACCGACAACGGCATGATGCACAAGCTGCGCACGCTGAACCCCGACAAGGTTTTTTACGAGGCCCCCACAGCCGGCAACAGCGCCACCTGCAAAAGCTGCGCCCATTGCCCCTGGATGGCGATGAATGGCTTGGCCGGCCTGGCCCATGTGCTGGAACACGGCACCAACGAAATCCACGTGGACCCGGCCCTGGGCCTGCTGGCACGCCGTCCCATTGACCGCATGCTGGCCTTTACCGCCGCGCTGAAGGCCGGCCAACCGGTGGCAGGCCTGGTGCCGCACATCGGGGCCGCCTGAGTGGTGTACTGGATTGACGGACCAGCAACCTAACAGCATACTGGTGGCGTGAGACCCTTCGCCACCTTTCTGCTGGTGTTGCTGATGGCAGCAACCCAGTCTGCCATGGCCCAGACTGTGGCTATGCGCACGGTTGCCCAAGAGGGCTCGGCACCCAAGTTCATGGATACAGAGGGCCCGGCCACGGGCCATTGCCCCGATATCCTGGCCGCCATCGAACGGGTGGACAAAAACCTGCGCTTTAGCATCGACCCGCAACCCACACCCGTCAAACGCATTGAGGCCGGACTCAAAGACGGATTGCTGGATGTGGTGTGTGCCCTGCTGGATACCCCCATGCGCAACGAGATTGCCTTCCGCATAAGCACCCCACTGTTCACGCTGCAGGAGCGCCTGGTGGGGCGGCGCGACGACAACGGCGTCATCCAGTCGGTGAAAGACCTGACCCAAACGGACGATCTGGTGGTCACCCAATCGGGCGCGAGTTACGCTGCCGACCTGCGCCGCCACGGCGTGCGGGTGCTGGAGACACCCGGCGGCAGCGCGGTGGCGCTGCGCAATGTGGCCAGCAAACGGGCGCGGTTTTATTACACCAACGAGCTCACTGGAGCCCACTACATCAAGGCCGAGGGGCTGTCAGACCAGCTCCGGCTGCACCCCGGCGTGATGCAGTCCAGCCTCAGTTATCTATGGGCCAGCCGCCGCTTGGACCCGACCACCGTGCGCCTGCTGGAGCAGGCCGTGGCCCAGCTCAAACGCAGCGGTGAGTTGGACCGCATCTACCAGCGTTACCAGAGAGACCATTGAGCGCCGCCACACCTAAGGGTGCGCAACTTGACGCCTGCTGGTAACCGGCGACGTGCCACACCGCGGGTTTAGCTGCTAAGGTGTGCCCCCATGACAACAACGCCCACCCCGCTAGACGCCTTCACCCGCCACACCGCCAGCCAGGTGGTGTACCAGATCTTCCCCGAACGTTTCGCCATCGGTGGGGGCCTGGGCAGTGCCGACAAATTGGCCAGCCCGGCGTATGACCTGCCGCAAGCCCACAAGTGTGACTGGAACGACAGCACGCTGCAGCAGCCCTGGGGCCACCAGTTTTTTGGCGGCGACCTAGATGGCATCACCGACAAGCTGGACTATTTGGCGGACCTGGGTGTAACCGGTGTCTACCTGACGCCCATCTTTGCCTCCCCCAGCAACCACAAATACGACGCCACCGACTTCTTCCAGATCGACCCGATGTTTGGTGGCGAGGCGGCGTTGCAGCGCCTGATCGCCGCACTACACGCGCGCCACATGGGCCTGACGCTGGACGCCGTGCTGAACCATGTGTCCGACCAGCACCCCTGGTTTCTAGCGGCCCAGGCCGGTGATGCGGCCACGCGCGACTGGTTCACCTGGCAGGCCGATGGCAGTTACCAATGCTGGCAAGACTTCAGCAGCATGCCCGAGCTGAACCTGGCCAACCCCGCCGTGCGCGATGTGTTGTACCGCCAGCGCGACAGTGTGGTGCAGCACTGGCTGGAACAGGGCGTGGACAACTGGCGCTTTGATGTGGCGCAGGACGTGGGCATACCCGTGGCGCAAGAGATGCGCGCCATCGTTGGTGCGCGTTTTCCGAACGCCGGTTTGCTGGGCGAGCTGAATGGTTTTTCGGGTGCCTGGTTCCAGGCCGGTGGTGGCTACCAGGGCATGATGAACTACTGGTACCGCACGGCCTTGCTGGCCTGGCTGGCCGGTGACATCGACGCTGTGCAGATGAACCACGCGCTGCGTGATGCCCGCGCGGGCTACGATTTACCGGGCCTGCTGTGTTCGTGGAACATGTTATCCAGCCACGACACGCCGCGCCTGATCACCACGGTGGGCAGCGCCGAGAAGGCGCGCCTGGCCATGCTGATGCAGTTCACCATGCCCGGCGTGCCCCTGGTGTATTACGGCGAAGAAATCGGCATGGAAGGCGGCGCCGACCCCGACTGCCGCCGCCCCATGCGCTGGAACGCGGCCGACTGGAACACCACCCAGCGCGATTGGGTCAAACGCCTCATTGCCATGCGCCAGGCCAATGCGGCCTTGCAGTACGGTGACGTGACGGTGCTGGGCGACCGCTTGCCCCATAGCAATGCGCTGGTTTTTTTGCGCCACACCGAAGTACCGGGAGAGGCCGCGCTGGTGGTCATCAACCTGGGGGATGAACCGCTCAACGCCTTGCTGCTACTGCCCTACTCCCACTGGTACGACGGCGTGCCGCTGCACGACGCACTGGGCGCCGCGCCCGACACCAAGGTACAGGCCGCCAGTGTGCGGCTCAACCTTGCGCCGCACAGTAGCGCGGTCTACCAAGCGGTGGAGCCCTACACACGCTACAACTTTTTCAAGGCCCGCAACCGTATTTGACGCCCGCCTGCAAAGTGCTTTAATGCAATGGCACCACAGACCTTTGCAGACGGAGCGCAACTTGGCAGAAGACCCCCTCTCGATCGCGCGAAACGACGACCGCCACAGCCACATCGGTATTCGACTGCAGTACCGTGCCGACGACAAATGGGAATACCTCGAAGCGCTGGAGTGGAATGCGGTGGGCTTCAACTTCTACCATGCGTCCGCTTTGCCAGGCCCTGAGCTGGAGTTGCGCCGCGGCCTCACCCGCTTTGCCGGGACCATTGCCTGGCAATCGCTCAACACCAGCGACGACGTGGTGCTGGCAACCGTGGTCAACCGCCTCTTGTACACACAGGCCCAGGCCGTGGTCAACAACCCGCAACTGCACATGCGTTTGCTCAAACTGCTGCGTGTGCCGGGCATGGTGGCCGAAAAGCTCAAGGTACTGAGTTCGCTGGGGGCCGCACCCAGCGCGACAAAGATGGCCGAGCTGGTGGCCCAACGCAAGCTGGAGCACCCCATGTACCACTATGGCGTCAGGGTCCAGTCCGCGGACTGGGGCGCCATTGTCGAGAGTGCACTGAGCGTGTCCTCGGTACTCGTCTCGCTGGACAAGTTGTCGGGCGCGCTGGGAAAATCCTAAGCCGGCTTCGCTGCAACATCCTGTATGGCAAAGCTGATACAGGGCGCGCTGAAGTCGTCAAACGAGGCACCCAACGCAATTTCGCCATTGCCCGACAGGGTGCACTCCTGGCGGCGCAGCGCGATGATGGAATCGGAGCCGGCAAAACGCACCCAGGTGCCGTAACTGCTCAGGTCTTCCAGCACAAAGTTGCCCCCCCTGCGGTCTATGCGCACATGCATGCGGGAGACACGCTGGTCATTCACCGGGAAGTGGGAGTCGTTTTCACGCCCCACATAAATCGGAAAATCGGGGCCGGTGAACGTGGTCTGAACATCGAGGCACTGGAGCGTGATGGTGCTCTGTGCGCGGGTGTTGGAGTCGGCCAGCATGTCGAGTACGGCAGGCATGGTCAAAAACTCGGAAGCCGCGTCACTATCCCATTCCACACGGTGCACCTCCACCGGCTCGGCTTTGCCACGGATGTCCATCAGGCCCAGATTGCGGGACCGGGTGCTGCCACTGTCCGCCAAAGCGGCCACCACAGGCTGCGAGACCAGTATTTGCTCGCCCTGCGCCAGGTCACTCAAGCGAGAGGCCACATTCACCGCATCACCAAAACAATCGCCCTGCTGCTCCACCACAGGGCCGCGGGCCATACCCACCTTGATCTTCATGCGCACCCGCTCCGGCCAGGTGCTGATGCGTTCATGGTGCAGGCGCTGCATCTCTGCCATGGTCTGCACCGCCACCGTGTTGTCGGCAAAGGCCATCAGCACACCATCCCCCAGGTACTTGATGACGCGACCACCGCGCGATTCGCACAGCTTGCCGATCCAGTGTGTACCCCGTGTCAGGCTTTCGGCAGCCTTGGTATTGCCCAAGGTTTCATACAGGCCCGTACTTCCCGTGAAATCGGCAAAAGCAATGGTGGTGTTGTCGACCATGGTGCGCTACTAGGTGTCGGACAAGATTCCATTATGGTGCCAACGCCCGAGTGGCGCGCTGACAGAACCCACAATCAGTCCGGCACCAAGGTCGTTGGCACGGCCTTTGCCATCATGTTGGGATAGTCCCGGCTGAAGTGCAGCCCTCGGCTCTCGTGGCGGGAGTGCGCCGAGCGCACGATCAGTTCGGCCACCTGCACCAGGTTGCGCAGCTCCAGCAGATCGCGCGTCACATGGAAGTGGGCATAAAACTCCTGGATCTCACCCTGCAGCAGCGCGATGCGGTGCGACGCACGCTCCAGCCGTTTGTTGGTCCGCACAATGCCCACGTAGTCCCACATGAAACGGCGCAGCTCGTCCCAGTTGTGGGAGATGACCACGGCTTCGTCGGCATCGGTCACGCGGCTGTCATCCCACGCGGGCAGCGCGGGTGGTTGCGGCTGGGGCGTGGCGACGATATCGGTCGCGGCGGAGCGGGCAAACACCATGCACTCCACCAGCGAGTTGCTGGCCAGGCGGTTGGCGCCGTGCAGGCCGGTGTAAGTGGCCTCGCCGATGGCGTGCAGGCCGGTGATGTCGGTGCGCCCGCTTAAATCCACATGGATGCCGCCACAGGTGTAGTGCGCAGCAGGCACTACCGGGATGGGTTGCTTGGACATGTCAATGCCCAGCTCCAGGCAGCGTGCGTAGATATTGGGAAAGTGTTCCAGGATGAAGGGCAGGCCCTGGTGCGAGATGTCGAGGTAGACGCAGTCAAAGCCGCCTTTTTTCATCTCGAAGTCGATGGCGCGGGCCACCACGTCGCGCGGGGCCAGTTCGGCGCGTTCGTCGTGCTGGGGCATGAAACGGGTGCCGTCGGGCAGCAGCAAACGGCCGCCTTCCCCACGCACCGCCTCGGTGATCAAAAAGGACTTGGCATGCGGGTGGTACAGGCAGGTGGGGTGGAACTGGATGAACTCCATGTTCGTGACCCTGCAACCGGCGCGCCAGGCGGCGGCAATGCCGTCGCCGGTGGCGGTGTCGGGGTTGGTGGTGTACAGGTAGACCTTGCCGGCGCCGCCGGTGGCCAGGATGGTGTGCGGCGCGCTGAAGGTGTGCACCTCGTCCGTGGCCTCGTCCAGCGCGTACAGGCCCAGGCACTGGTTGGCCGTCCGCGGGGCGTCCACCGCGTGCTCCAGCTTGTTGCGGGTGATCAGGTCCACCAGCGTGTGGTTCTCGAACAGCGTGATGTTGGGCGTGCGGCGCACCGTGGCGATCAGCGTCTTTTGCACGGCGGCGCCGGTGGCGTCGGTCACATGCACGATACGCCTTGCGCTGTGTCCGCCTTCGCGGGTCAGGTGCAAATGGCCATCTTCTTCCGAAAACGGCACGCCCAGTTCGCGCAGCCAGGCAATGCTCTCGGGCGAATGCTCCACCACAAAACGGGTGGCCTCGGGCTCGGACAGGCCGGCGCCGGCCACCAGCGTGTCTTGCACGTGGGAGTCAAAACTGTCCCCCTCGGCCAGCACGGCGGCAATACCGCCCTGGGCCCAGTTGCTGGAGCCGTCACTCATGGCGCGCTTGGTCAGCACGGCCACGCGGTGCGTGGGTGCCAGGTGCAGGGCGGCGGACAGGCCGGCCAGGCCGCTGCCGACGATCAGCACGTCGAAATGGTGTTGGGTTGCCGTAGAGATGGAAGTCATTCAAATGCTACTATTTTGATAGCTGCATAAGCAGCATATTCGGGGGCTAGAGGCCAATTTTCCTTAAAGGCATTGGGCTGGGCGGTTCATCTAGCGGGCGGGCAGGTTCTGCAGAAGCAGGCGCTGCACGTTGCCGCCCATGATGGCGCGGATGTCTTCTGCGCTGAAGCCGGCCTGCATGAGGCCTTCGGTGAGCTGGGGCAGGCCTGTCACGTCAAACGGTGTACGGGTGGCACCGTTGAAATCAGAACCCAAGGCCACATGGGCCACACCCACCTGGTCCACGGCATAGCGTATGGCTTTCACCACAGCCGGGATGCTGGGGTCGCATACCGCACCATCCCAGTAACCAATGCCCACCACACCGCCGGTGGCGGCAATGCGTTTGAGGTGGGTATCCGTCAGGTTGCGCGGCCCGGGGCAGGTGCCGGCCACCCCGGTGTGTGACACCAGCACGGGCCGTTTGGCCATGGCCAGCACATCGTCGATCAGCGGTTTGGAGGCGTGGGCCAGGTCGATCAACATGCCCTTGGCCTCCAACTGGGCCACCACCTGACGGCCAAACGGCGTCAGGCCGCCTTTGTCAATGCCGTGGGCCGAGCCGCCCACTTCGTTGTCAAAAAAGTGCGTGAGGCCCGTGATGCGAAAACCCGCGGCATACAGGCGGTCCACATTCTCCAGCTTGCCCTCCAGCGGGTGCAGGCCTTCGGTGGCCAGCACCGCCGCCACGCGTTTGGGGTCGGCGCCCCAGGCCTGGACAAAGGCCGCCATGTCCTGCTGGTTTTTGACGAGGACCAGGCGCCCCTGGCTGTCCTGCGCGGCCTGGTGCAGCTTGTCGCTCTGGTGCAGGGCACGCGCCAGCAGGCTGTTCCAGGTAGCCACCGGCCAGCGCTGGGCCATGACCAGCATGGTGATGCTGTCGCTGTCGGCACTGTTGCGTTCGTAGTTCAATCCCTTGGGCGACTTGGTGACGGTGGCAAATACCTGCAATGCCATGTTGCCATCGAGCAGGCGGGGAAGGTCGGAGTGGCCGCGGTCGTAGCGCTGCAGCAGGTCGCGGTTCCACAGCAGCGCATCGTCGTGTAGATCGGCCACAAACAGGGCTTTGTGGGCCGCGGTGGCCTGGGTGCTGGCAGGGTAAGGCGCGGGGCGGGTGACGGTGTTCATGCGCCCGTCCACGATAGTGGGCACCGTGAAGAAGATGGCCAGGGCCACACCCAGCAGCAGCAAGCTGCCGATCACGATCTTGCGTTTCATGCGGTGGCCTTTGTCACTCGACCTTGTGCAGCGACGCCAGATTGATCAGCGCGGACAACACCTCGGATTTAAAACCAATACGCGCCTGGCCGTCCTGGTGGCCGCCGCTCATGATCAGCTTTTGCAGGTACTCCACACAATCGCGGTGGCCCCAGAATTTCTCGATGGCCAGCGCTATACGCACATGGTGCTGGGCGATGATGGCCATTTCGTTGTCGATACGGGCCTGCAACGGCCGCTCATGCAGGGGCATGGGGCGCGTGGGCAGGTCGTCTTCCTCCCACTGCAAGGAGGGGAAACCGGTCTCGTGGAATCGCGAGTCATTGGGATCGTTTGGATCTGGCACCAGTAAAGTTTCCTGCGAAATGGATGGGCTGCCCTGGCCGTATTGTTCCAGAAGTGCCCGTGCCACACCCCCCAAAAAACCCTATTGACCCCAAATTGTGTGCAAATAGTGTGTGAACAGACCGCGGCACAATAGACCCATGTCAAATTTACCCCCCTTTATTGCACCCGAACGCTTTACCGACGCCAAGGCGGCCCTGGCCCAGGTCATGCGTATTTATGACGGCAGCATTGCCCACCTGCGACAGGCGATGCAGCGCTTCGTATCCGGCGACGACAGCATGGGCCATGTGCGGGCCTGCTACCCGCTGGTGCGCATCCACACCGACACGGTGTCGCGCAACTTCATCCCCGACAGCGCCCAACTGAGCTACGGCTTTGTGGCCGGCCCCGGCCGTTTCGAGACCACACTGACCCGGCCCGACCTGTACAGCGACTACTACCTGGAGCAATTCAACCTGCTGCTGCAAAACCACGGTGTAGAGCTGGAAGTGGGCACCAGCGCCCAGCCCATTCCCGTGCATTTTTCGTTTGCGGAAAACGACCATGTGGAGGGCAACCTGACAGCCAAGCGCCGCACGCTGATGCGTGATGTGTTTGACCTGCCCGACCTGGCCGCCATGGACGACGGCATTGCCAACGGCACCTACCAGGCGCGCCCCGGCGAGCCCCAGCCGCTGGCGCTGTTCACGGCCCCCCGGGTGGACTACTCCCTGCACCGCCTGCGCCATTACACCGGCACCGGGCCAGAACACTTCCAGAACTTTGTGTTGTTCACCAACTACCAGTTCTACATCGACGAGTTCATCACGCTGGGCCATGCGGCCATGAAAGACCCCAACAGCGAATACATCGCTTTTGTGGAGCCGGGCAACATCATCACCCGCCGCGTCGGCCTGCCCGCCGAGGCGGTGGACGCACTGGGCAAGGAGCCGCCCCGCCTGCCGCAGATGCCGGGCTACCACCTCGTGCGCGCCGACCGCGCTGGCATCACCATGGTCAATATCGGCGTGGGCCCGGCCAATGCCAAAAACATCACCGACCACATTGCCGTGCTGCGGCCCCATGCCTGGATCATGCTGGGCCACTGCGCCGGCCTGCGCAACAGCCAGCAGCTGGGTGACTACGTGCTGGCCCACGGTTATGTGCGCGAAGACCATGTGCTGGACGAAGAACTGCCGCTGTGGGTGCCCATTCCGGCCCTGGCCGAAATCCAGGTCGCCCTGGAACAGGCCGTGGCCGACGTGACCCAGATCAAGGGTGCTGCGCTGAAAAGCATCATGCGCACCGGCACCGTGGCCAGCACCGACAACCGCAACTGGGAGCTGCTGCCCGACAACCAGCCCCAGCGCCGCTTCAGCCAAAGCCGTGCCGTGGCGCTGGACATGGAAAGCGCCACCATTGCCGCCAACGGCTTCCGCTTTCGGGTGCCTTATGGCACGCTTTTGTGCGTCAGCGACAAACCCCTGCACGGCGAGATCAAGCTGCCCGGCATGGCCAACCACTTTTACCGCGAGCGGGTCGACCAGCACCTGCGCATTGGCATGCGGGCGGTGGAATTGCTGCGCGCCCAGGGCTCGGAACAGTTGCACAGCCGCAAGTTGCGCAGCTTCCAGGAAGTGGCCTTCCAGTAAACGGTTCGGCTGCAGATCACCGCTTGGGACGACCCACTGCCATGACCACACCTTTGCTGTCCGCCGAGATGATTGCCATGGTGCAAAGCGGGGTGTCCACCATCGTCAGCTCCTGTGACGCGGCGCTGCGGCCCAGCATCATGCGGGCCATGGCCAGCACCATCACCGCCGACGGGCGCCTGGTGACGGTCTATCTGGCACGCAAACAGTCCCGCCAGCTGCTGCAGGACATTGCGGCCAGCGGCCGTTTGGCCGTGGTGTTTTCGCAGCCGTCCAGCAACCGCACCCTGCAGCTCAAGACCCGGCAGGTGCACAGCCGCACGACCACCGCTGCCGACCATGCCATCGTGAAGCGTTACCTGGCGGCGATGGAGTGGGAGCTGACACAGGTGCATATTCCACCGGTGCTGACACGGGTCATGCTGGCCCACGACCTGGATGACCTGGTGGCCGTGGAGTTTGCTTTCCAGGAGGCCTTTGACCAGACTCCGGGGCCCAATGCCGGCGCCCCCATAGTCACAGTGGGCACGGCGGGCACGGGTGGTGCCACATGACGCGCACCACACTGGGCGAGATTCGGCACTGCCTGGAGGGCACCATCCCGGCGGTGATTGCGACCGTGGGCGCGGATGGCACACCCAATGTGGCCTATATCTCACAGGCCTGTTATGCCGATGAAGGCCATGTGGCCTTGTCCTTCCAGTTTTTCAACAAGACCCGCGCCAATATTCTGGCCAACCCCTATGCCAGCCTGATGGTGCTGCACCCGCAGACGGTGCAGTTCTACCGCCTGCACCTGCGGTATGTGCGCACCGAAACCCAGGGCCCGCTGTTCGAGAGCATGAAGGCCCAACTGGCCGGCATTGCCTCACACACTGGCATGGCCAATGTGTTCAAGTTGCTGGGCTCGGATATTTATGCCGTGCAGGAGATCGAGGCGGTGGAAGGCTCACCCCTGCCCACCCCGCCGCCCCGCTACAGCATGCTCAGTGCGGTGCGCCGCTGCAGCGAGCAGCTGTCGCGCGGCACCTCGCTGGACGAAGTGCTGAACGCGGTGCTGGCCACCCTGACCGACCTGATGGGTGTGCAACATGCCATGGTGCTGATGCTGGACCCGGTCAGCCAGCGGCTGTACACCGTGGCCAGCTGCGGCTACGCCACTTCAGGTGTCGGCTCGGAGATAGGCATGGGCCAAGGCGTGATTGGCGTGGCCGCACGCGAGCGCACGCCGGTGCGCATACAACACATGGCCACCGCCTACCTGTACAGCAACACCATACGCAACAGCCTGCAGGCCAGTGCACCGGACTTTTGTCCCGAGATGGACATCCCCTACCCCGGCCTGCCCACGCCGCACAGCCAGCTGGCCGTGCCCATCGTCTCGGCCGGACGTTTGCTGGGCGTGGTGTTTGTGGAGAGCCCACACGACATGCAGTTTGGCTTCGAAGACGAAGATGTTCTGGTCGCCATGGCCGGTCACCTGGGTGCCGCCATAGACCTGATGCAGTCGGCCACAGAGCCCCAGGAAGCCGTGCCGACCGATCTGCCCACACCGCAGGCCCAAGGCGCTGCACTGCATATTCGCCACTACCCTGCCAACGACAGCATCTTCATTGGCGACGACTACCTGATCAAGGGCGTGGCCGGCGCCATCTTCTGGCGGCTGGTGCGCAACTACACCGAGCAGGGCCGCACCGCCTTCAGCAACCGCGAGCTGCGCCTGGACCCGGACCTGGGCCTGCCGGATGTGACCGACAACCTGGAGGCACGCCTGCTGCTCTTGCAACGCCGCCTCAAGGAACACGGCCCGTTGGTGCGCATCGAGAAGACGGGGCGCGGGCGCTTTCAGCTGGTGGTGCAGCGCCCGCTGGAGTTGCAGGAAGTTTCCTGACTACGGCCCACTCCGCTCAGTTCAGCGTGTGAACGGTCTGGTAACGGCCCGCGCGGAGCATCTCCGTGACGGCGGCCGTATCGTCGCCAAGTCCATACCCCATCAGCAGTTGCACACCACCCAGCCCCGAGAGGTTCTGACCGTCAGCCAGGCGAACAGGCACCGTCCGCGGCAACGGGCCGGACAGGTAGGGTGGGATCGCAGCGACCGAGGTATAGGGAACCCAGCCGTTGGCGCCCAGGAAGAACAGACCTGACCCCGTTTGCGCCGCCACATACACACGGCCTGTCTTGCCGCGGTGCAGCGTGGACACGGTAGCGGCCACATCCACCGTGGCACTGCCCAACGTGCCCGCCTGCGATCCGCTGAAGGTACCGCTGGCTTCACCCACCCTTCCAGCGTCGAATGGCGCACCACCCGCCTGCGTCACCCGCACGGGGGTGGTGGACTTGCTGGCGGCACCGGTGGCCAGGTTGGTAGTCTTACCCCACACCCACACGCTGCCATCCACCCCGATGGCGGCCGAGATGGCCGAGCCCGCGGCCGCAGCCACTACAGGCGGCAGCCCTGCAATACGTGCAATCTTGGGTGCTTCCGTCGATGGGTTTACCAGCGTGCCGTCACCCAGTTGGCCTGCGCTGTTGGTACCGCACGCATGGAGCGCGCCGTCCGCATCCACAAAAAGCGTATGGCCATCACCCGGCTCGATCTGGCTGATGCGCGCCAGACCCTGGATGGGTGAGATATCGATCAGTGGATACGACGAGGTCCGCACACCCGCCTGGCCGCAGAAGGTGGCATTGGTGGACGCCTGGCCTCAGGCGACCACAGACCCATCGTTCTTCAGCGCGTAATACTGGCCCGCGATGTTGATGGAGGTTGATGCAACGGCCTGCACGGCGGGCAAGGCGTCGATCACAACCGCTGCCGTGGCTGTGCCAGCAACAGGTGCCAGGGCCCGGTTGCCGTTTGCGCCCCAGGCAATGACCTTGCCGTCCTGGCGCAGCGAGAGCACGGCCGCGTCCGACGCGCTCACCGCCACCGCACCCTCTGCACCGACCACCAGGCGTGGCACAGGGTTGCCACCGGCGCTGGTCTGTCCGGTACCCAGTTGCGCGCTGCTGTTGCTGCCCCAGGCGTACACCCGACCGGACGCATCCGTGGCGAAAGCCGCAGCATTGTCGGTACCGGCATTGATACTGACAATGTTCGACAGCCCGTTGATCTGCACCGGCACGCTGGCGCCGCTGCCGCCGGTGCGACCACCGGAGTTGTCACCCCAGGCCCAGACGGTGCCATCGGCTTTGAGGGCCATTGAGAACGAGCCCCGTGCCACGACCTGGACCACATTCGACAGCGTGGGAATCTGCGTGGGCACCGTGCGGGTGGCGGTACTGCCCAGGCCCAGTTGCCCGCTGCCACCGTAGCCCCAGGCCCAGACCGTGCCGTCGGCACGCAACACCAGGGCATGGTCGTACCCCATAGACACTGCGGGCTGCACCGCGTGGGCGGCAGACATGGCAAAGGCCGCGCACAACGCAGCGGCGCCCCTAGCGGCGGCCGAGCGGAAATTCTTGTTCGTCTTCATTGGATGTTTTATTGCTTCTAAGAAAATAAAAAAAGTAGGCCTCAGGACCAGTCGTTGCGTGTGCTGAACACCATGAAACACATGGTGGCCGCACCCAGCAATACCGCTATGGCGGCAAAGCCCAACAGCGGCTCCAGCGCGGGTGGAGGCACAAAACCGCCGTACAGCAAAAATAGACCGCTGCACATGGCCAGCACACCCGCCTGGTGCGCAATGAACTGCACCCAGGCCAGGACCGGCTTGGCGGCAGGCAGCCACAACTTGTAGACCACCCCATACACCATGGAGGTGATAAAACCCACCAGCAGAATGTGGGCATGTGTCACATGCTGGCCGTGGTTGTGTGACGACGCCATATAGATGCCCAGCCCCATACCCGCCAAGGCGTACAGCATGGCGCACAGAACCTGTTTTTTATCGAATCCCATCATTACTCCTCTGTTGTGTAGGTTTGCTCAGGCCGCAACCAGACCAGGTACGGGCGGCAGACCCAGCGCGCGGCTGAGCTTGGCCCACTCCATGGGCGTCAGGTGGGGGCGCACCACATCCAGCGCGGCGGCGAATGCCGGTGCGGGTGCATGGGCCTGCATATCCAGCAGCAGGCCGGCGCGCTCGGCCGGATTCATGTACGGCACCAGCCAGCGCAGACTGAACAGCATGTCGGCCGGGGCGATGGAGGCCACCAGCGCGTTGTGAATGTCCACCAGCTCCGCGTCGGTGTAGCGGGCCCATAACACGGCGTTGTGCGCGGTTTCTTCCATGTGCATGTGCTGAAAGTTCTCCGCCACAAACAGCGTCAGTGCCAGGTACAGCTGCTGGGCCAGCGCAGGTGCACCGGCGGATCCACTGGCACACAGCACTGCCACCTGCTGCTTGAGGCTGCTGATGTGGTGCAGGTGGTCGTTGTGTTCGTGCGCAATACGCGCACTGGCGCCGGGTGCGCGGGCCTCCATGGCCGTGTGCACAAAGTCGTTCTCGTGTTGCAGGTGGGCGGCGCAGAAGTCCAGCAGCTCCAGCACCCGCTCGCCGACGGCGGCCAGTTCTTGTGAGTCCTGGGGGTCCATACGACCAACGGCCATCAGGATGTCAGACATCAGGGCGCGCATGGCCTTGTGGATGCCGGCATACATGTCAAAGCGCGGCAGTGCCTGGGTGGCGACCACGGCCTGGTTTTCTTGTGCAGTGTTTTTCATTTTCCAAACTCTTTCCTGGGGTTTCTGGTGCCCATCCGGGCCTGGCCAGATGGCGCACCATGCACCGTTGACCATGGAAAGAAGTTTAGAAATCCAACGCCTGCCGCGTTGCTAAATATTGCCTACGACATTGCTATGCAATGCTTAACAATTTGCTAAAAAAACCTTAAGCGGCGGCCTTGATCATGTCGGCCGCCTTCTCGGCAATCATGATGGTGGGCGCATTGGTGTTGCCGCTGACCACCTGCGGCATGATGGACGCATCCACCACCCGCAAACCCTGCACGCCGTGCACGCGCAGTTCGTGGTCCACCACATCCAATGGCCCATTGCCCATGCGGCAGGTGCCCACCGGGTGGTAGATGGTGTCGGCATAGTCACGCACAAATTGCTCGATCTGCAAATCGGTGGTGGCGTTGGCCGAATAGGCCATCTCTTTGCCGCCCAGGCTGGCCAAGGCTGGCTGCCCCAGCAACTCCCGCATGATGCGCACACCGCGGCTCAAGCGCTCCATGTCGTCACGCACACCCAGGAAGTTGGGGTCTATGACGGGCGGTGCGAGTGGGTCTTTGCTGGCCAGGGTCACGCTGCCCCGGCTCAGGGGCCGCAACAGGCAGACGTGGCAGGAATACCCATGACCCAACACCGTGGCCCGCCCATGGTCCACCAGCTTGCCAATCACGAAATGCAACTGCAAATCGGGTGTGCGTTCGCTGGGCTGGCTTTTGACAAAACCACCGGCTTCGGCAAAGTTGGTCGTCAACATGCCGGTGCGGTATTTGCGCCACTCCACCATGCCCTTGAGGACACGCGCCATGCCCGACAGCGACAAGCCAAAACTATCTGTCAGCTTGGGGGCGTTCACCACCTGGACAACATCCACATGGTCGTGCAGGTTTTGCCCCACCCCTTCAAGGTTGTGCACACAGGCAATGCCCTTCTCGACCAGGTGTTTGCGGGGGCCTATGCCCGACAGCATCAGGATCTGGGGTGACTGCAGTGCACCGGCACACAACAAGACCTCGCGCGCGGCCCTCAGTTGTTTGGTGTGCCCTTCGTGTTCAAACTCCACACCCACCGCACGCTGTTTTTCCATCAGGATGCGGGTGGTATGGGCGCCTGTGAAAACGCGCAAGTTGGGGCGCTTCAAGACAGGGGTCAGGTAGGCCTTGGCAGCGCTGCAGCGTTCGCCCTTGCGGTGGGTCACCTGGTACATGCCCACGCCCTCTTGCCGCGCGCCATTGAAATCGGGGTTGTAGGTGTGGCCCGCCTGTTGCGCCGCATCGATAAACACCGCGCCCAGGGGGTTAGGGCTGGTCAGGTCCATCACGTGTAGGGGCCCTTCGGTGCCATGGAAGTCATCGGCCCCGCGCCGGTTGTCCTCTGCACGTTTGAAGTAGGGCAGCACATCCACATACGACCAGCCTGGGTTGCCCTGCGCCGCCCAGTTGTCATAGTCTTCTCGCTGGCCGCGGATGTAAATCATGGCGTTGACCGAGCTGGACCCGCCCAACACCTTGCCCCGTGGCTGGTAACCACGCCGGCCGTTCAGTCCGGGCTGCACCGTGGTCTCGAATTTCCAGTTGGCGCCACCCGTTTTGGCGAGCAGGGCCAGGCCGGCAGGGCATTGGATCAGCACGTTCTGGTCGCTGGACCCGGCCTCCAGCAGCGCCACGTTGACGGCCAGGTTCTCCGTCAACCGTGCAGCCAGCACACAGCCTGCAGATCCCCCGCCGATGATGATGTAGTCAAAACCTGCCTCTGCCATTGAATGCTTTCTGTCGAAGTTTGGCCAATCGCCGCAGTCATGGCTCCAGCAAAGACGATAGCCCAGCCCATCCAGCCTGCCAAGCCCCGGTAAACCCGAGAGGTATTTGGTTTATTTCAATTGCACACAATTTAATTGCTCGCTATAATTCAACCCATGCCTTCCAAAACCCCTGCGACCAAAGCCAACCCGGCACAGCTGCTGGACAACCAGCTCTGCTTTGCCCTGTATTCGGCGTCGCTGGCCATGACCAAACTGTACAAGCCCATGCTGGACCGCCTGGGGCTGACCTACCCACAATACCTGGTGATGCTGGTGTTGTGGGAGGGCGATGGCCCCAGCGTCTCCAGCCTGGGGGAGCGCCTGAACCTGGATTCGGGCACTCTGACCCCCCTGCTCAAACGCATGGAGTCCGCAGGTTGGCTGGTGCGCCAGCGTTCCAGCGAAGACGAGCGCCGTGTGCATGTGTGGCTCAGCCCCACAGGCCAGCAATTGCAGGCACAGGCGGCCTTCATTCCGGAATGTGTGGTCAGCCAAAGCGGCATGCCCCTGGCCGAAGTGATGTCACTGAACCGCAAGGTTCAGCAGCTGCGCGATGCCATGCAAGCCGTCCCCATTCCTTGATTCATCAACGAACCCATTACCCACCCGCTCCAGACCGGAGCATTAACCTAGAAAGCACCACTACCATGGCAACCAAAGTTGAAAAAGTCATTTACCAAGCCCACGCCACATCCACCGGCGGACGCGACGGCACGACCCGTACATCCGACGGACTGCTGGACCTGAAACTGGCTGTGCCAAAGGAAATGGGCGGCCCCGGCAACGGCGTCAACCCCGAGCAGCTGTTTGCCTCCGGTTACAGCGCCTGCTTCATCGGCGCGATGAAGTTTGTGGCCGGTACACAAAAGATTGCCTTGCCCGCCGACACCAGCATCGCCGCTACTGTGGGCATCGGCCAGATCCCAGCCGGTTTCGGTATTGAAGTGCAATTGGCCGTCAGCATTCCCGGTATGGAGCGCGCTGCCGCCCAGGCCTTGGTGGACAAGGCCCACGCCGTGTGCCCTTACTCCAACGCCACCCGTGGCAATATCGAAGTGACGATCACCATCGTCTAAACGCAGCGCCGCACACGCGGCCCTGTAGAGCACATACCCAGTTTGGCCCAACGCCGTCCCGTGTGGATGGGATTGGTATCCAGACTGGGTATTGCTTTTTGCATTGGCAGGTTTAGTATTCCTTCAGGTCGATAGCGACCAGGAGGGTGCGATGAAAAACTGCCTTGCCTCTGTGCTCACGGCCTGGGTCACACTCACGCTGCTGACCAGCCCTGCGCTCGCCGACAAAGTGGCGGTGGTGACCGAAGAGATGGCGCCCTACAACTTTGTCGACGAGAGGGACCAGACGGTCGCCGGTCTGTCCACCGAACTGGTGCACGAGATTCTGAAGCGCGCGAATGTCGACTACCAGATCAAGGTCTATCCCTGGGCACGCGCCTACCGCATGGCACAGGAAGCGCCCAATACCGCCATCTACTCCATGGGCCGCAACGACGAGCGGGAAAAATTGTTCAAGTGGGTGGGCGTGATCGTCAACCGCGAGGTATTTTTGTACAAGCTCAAGGGTCGCCCGGAGATAAAAGCCAGCAGCCTGGAAGACCTCAAACCCTACAAGCTGGGCGGCATCCGCGATGGTGCCCGCACCATGTACCTGCGCAAGGAAGGCCTGGCGGTTGAGGAGTCCACCGACGACGCCAGCAATATCAAAAAACTGCAATCCAGACGCATCGACGCCTTTCCGATCGACGAGCCCAACCTGGTTTACCTGTCGCAGAAAAACGGCGTCGATTTTGACTCCATGGAACGCCTGATCAAACTCGAAAAGATGTCAGGCGGCCTCTACCTGGCGTTCAGCCTGAACACCGCCGATGACACCGTGGACAAGTGCCGCGTGGCACTCGATGCCATGGTCAAAGACGGCACCTTCCAGAAAATCACGGCCAAGTGGCTGGCCAAGAAAAAGTAGGCCGACGGCGTTTACAGGCTGGTCGTGCCGGGCGCTCGGGGAATCGCACTGCCCAGGCGTTGGGCGGCTTTGGACAGGGAGTTATCCAAAGCGTCCATCATGCTGGCAGAGAGTTCGGTACCTGATTTGGACGACAAAAACCGCACGTATTGCTCCAGAACCTTGTCATTGGCCGGCAGGTAGGTCAGCGCCGACATGGACAACGCTACCCCACGGTTGGCCGCCACCATCTGGGGGCGATTGGCTTCCAGCCCTTTGCGCAGATCCGCCGTGGAACGTTTGCCCGGGCCTGGCATGGCATTGGCCAGGCCCTGCAGGACACCCACGGTGATATTGATTTCCATGCTGGCCATGGCTTCGGCAGCACGCGAGGCCTTGACGGTCTGGCTCAGCAGGGACTGGCGTTTGGCCGAAGCCTTGGCCAATGCCTTGTTGCCATCGGCCATCACGCGGTTGAGGTCGTCAAAGCTGCTGGAGAAGGCCTCTTCCATGGCGGTGATCTGTTTGCCCGCCGGGCTGTCGTACCACTGCAGCGCATCTGCACTTTGGACTGCCGTCACCTCACGGGACAAGGTTTGCAAGACACTGTCCCGCAGGCGGGACGCCGCAAAGGCGTCATCGGCGATACGCTCCAGCCGCTGGATCTCTTCCCGCGGCAGGCTGCCATCTTGCGACGACTGCGCCAGCCCCGCCTTCACCTGTGCAGCCACATCACCCAGTTGTGACCAGATGCCGGATTTGCGCATCAGCGCCTCGGCTGTTGCGGCAGGCACTTCGGCTGCCGCCAGACCATGCAGGCACAGCATGACCAGACAGGCCCACGCGTGGTGTAGTTTCAATGGCATGGATGACTCCTATCAAAACACAATGAAAAAAATGGCATGCCTATTCAGCCGCACGCACCGGCAACTGCTTGAACATATTGATGTTGGTGGGCAGGTAACCCAGCTTCTGGTAGAAGGCTTGCGCACCCGTGTTCTGGCCAAACACATGCAGCGCGATACCCGACAGGCCGCGCTTTAACACCTCCACCTCCATTGCGGCAAACGCGCGGCTGGCGTGCCCCTTGCGTTGGTGTTCTGCGTCGATCGCGACGTCATACACGTAGGCGATGCGCTGGCCACCGCGCTCTTGCGCCGCAAACCAGAGCATGCCGATCTGCTCAGACGTAGCGCCGTCACGCACGGTAAACAGGTAGTTGTCTGGTGTGGCCAGCCCCTGCGGAAGCGACTCTGCGTAACTCGTGCGCGACAGTTCCAGCGACTCTGCCGGGGCCCACTGCCCAGCGTTGACCTTGTCCTGCGCGAAGTCCGGGATCGCAGTTTCCAGGTAGGCGGCGAATTCGGTTTCGCCCATCGGGGTCAGGAGGGTCATGGAGGTGTGTGCGTGCGCCAAGCTGCTATCGAAAGCCACCATCATAGGTCCGAAAACGGCCGGCAAACGGCACCGTCGTCACCCGCGCGCTGGCAGACGACGCGCACACCACAAACCTGCGAAGACCATGGTGGCAGGCAACCAGACCCACAACAACTCGGACTGCAACACCGCCCAGCCGCGGGCACTAAAAACCCGGCGCAGGCTGAGGGGCGACACCTCGATCACCTGCCATGGGGCAAACACCCGCACATCAGAGAACGGCCACCACAACGCCGCACCCAACCCGCCATTGGTGAACATGTCCAGCACACCATGCGAGGCCGTGCACAGCGCCACAAACCAGAAGGCCGTGGCGCGGCTGGTATTGAAGTGCTTGGCAACCGCAGCGACCACCAGCGCCAGGCAGAGCGCAAACACCATCGAATGGCTGGCACCCCGGTGACCCAGGGCATCGGCATAGGCAATATGGAAGCGAAACGCCAGCACATCCAGATCGGGCAATACCGATGCGACCACACCCACCACCAGCAAACGTGTCGGTATGCGCTGCACGCCCAGCCCCAAACCAAGGGCGAGCGGGACGGCGGCGTGGGAGAGTATGGTGGGCATGGTCAGAGTCTGCGTCGGTGTGGCAAGGCCCGCAGTCGAAAACGCTTCAGGCTTCTGCGGCCGCCTGCGCAGCCAGCAAGGGATGCTGCAGGGTCTTGTCACCGTAGGTGCGCATGACCTGGGAGATCACCACCTGGTAGCCGCTGAGCCATTCGCTGTAGCGCTGTTTGGCCTCGATATGTTTGGGGTGGGCGATCAGTTGTTTGAGGCCGTTCTCGCTGCTCCAGTAATAGATATTGGAGATGCGGCCGGTCTTGGGATCCTCCCAGGATTCTTCGCCCAGGTATCCCTCGGTCTCCTTGGCCGCAGCGGCGATCAGGGCGTCCAGGCGGTGAAACTCGTCGTCAAACTGCTTGGTATCGAAAATAAAGTTTGCACAAAACATGGCTCTAGCCCCCGTTAAATATAGTCACCAAGCTATCATTTAAATAGCAAATGCGAGCCGACGCACCGCCGGCAGGGGCGTATTGTGCATGCATACTACAGGCACGCAACACGTATGCGCACGGGTTGTCCTTTGCACACCTGTCCATTCATTCCCCGGATTCTGCAATCCGTCCCTTGGCGCTGGCCGGACCCGTTGGGCGGCCGTATTCTCACCCCCATCACATACAACCGCCCCCCAACACCATGTTCAAAGCAATCGGCAACCTGATCCACAAAACGCCCTGGTGGGCTTTGATACTGGGTGGCATATCCACACTCACCCTCCTGGTGTTGTTCACGCTGCCCGTGCAGGTGATCCGCCTGGTGGACAGTGGCGCCACACCGGCCGAACGCCACGCCATCCAGCGCGAGGTGGGTCTGGCCGTGGGCAGCAAGGCGCTCAACCTGGCCCAGGGCGTGGTCAGCACCATACGGGACCGCACCACCGACCCCGAGCGCCTGCGCGAACTGGAACGTGCGCTGACCGAGATTGAGCGCGCCCGCAGTGAACTGGTGCTGGCGCAAAACGGCGTCGATGAATCGGTTGCCGACAGCGCCCGCGAGGCGGCAGAAGCCGCCATGGAGGCCGCCACCGACGCGGCCGAAGACGCACTGGAGGCAGCCATCGAAGCGCGCCAGGCGATTGAAGAGACCCAACAGGACGCCATTGAACGCCTGCGCGACAAGGGTGTGGACGTTTCCGGGGCAATGCACTCCTTTGAACAGTTGCTGGCCTCGGCGCGCGAGAATGAAAAATCCGCCCGCGAGTCGCTGGCTGCATTGCGCGCACTGCCACCCGAGACACGGGGCATTGGTGCACCCAGGGTCTATACACGCCCGCAGTTGGAGCTGTCACCCGACGTGAAGGACACCATCCGCGCCAAGGTGGGCGGTGATGTCTGGCGTGTGGCCGTGGGCTCGGCGCTGATCCTGGTGTTCATCCCGCTCTTTTTGATGGTCATCATTGCCAAGTTTTTCATCAGCCGGTCGCGCAATGCACTGGCCCTGGCCGAACGCAAGACCCGCGAGGCCGAGTTGAGCGATGTCAGCCGCCAGGTGACCGAGGCGCGGCTGCAGACCTTGCAGGCGCAGGTGGAGCCGCACTTTTTGTACAACACGCTGGCCAATGTGCAGGCCTTGAACGAAGTGGACCCACCCGCTGCCAACCTGATGGTGGGCCACCTGATCCAGTACCTGCGCTCCAGCCTGCCCAAGATGCGCGAGAGCACATCCACCGTGGGCCAGGAGCTGGAGCTGGTGCGTGCCTACCTCAATATTCTGCAAATGCGCATGGGTCCGCGGCTGGAGTTTTCCATCGAAGCACCCGACGACCTGCTGCCCTTTGCCTTCCCCCCCATGATGCTGCCATCGCTGGTGGAAAACGCCATCAAACACGGCCTGGAGCCCCTGCGCGAAGGGGGTCGCATCGACATCGTGGCTGAACGCACGCAGGAGGGCGTGGGCCAGTGCCTGCGGGTGTCGGTCAAGGACACGGGCAAGGGTTTGTCGGACACCGGGCCACAGGCCGGCGGTGGCCTGGGCCTGTCCAACCTGCGGGAGCGCCTGGCTGCGCTGTATGGCAGCCACGGGCGCTTCACCCTCACCGCCAACGAGCCCAAGGGTATGGTCGCCACGATCGAGGTGCCGTTGCAATCCGCCGCAGCTTTTCAGGCATCACAACCCGAGGCGCTGACCGGCGTGCCTGTGGCGGCAGCCGTCGCAACACCGGCAGCCACGGCCACCGTGCCGCCCAAGGGCTGGGGCCGGGTATGGAACGCCACCAGCAAGACACACAGCCTGTGGGCCCGCTTGTTGGCGCGCACTTTTGTGGTCCTGATGGTGGTGCTGGGCGGTGTCTTGCTGGCGGGCTTTGTTGCGCTGCTCACCGGTTGGTTGCCGGTGCAGGTGGGTGATGTGCAGCTGGACGGCATCGAGAGTATTGCCATTGGCTCGGTGGGGCTGCTGATTGGCTTTGGCGCCACCGCCTTGGCCATTGTGATTGTGCTGACCGTGGTGTATGGGCTGGGCTTCTTGTTTGCGGCGCTGGTGATTTTTATTCCGGCCGCGATACTGATGGGTGTATTCCCCTTCCTGGCGCCGTTTATCCTGATGGGTCTGGGCCTGTGGTGGCTGCTCACCCGGCGCAGCAACAGGGCCTAACCTGCCAGACAACACCTACTTACCGACCACCATGCAGCCCACCACCGCCGTCATTGCCGAAGACGAACCCATATTACGGGCCCAGCTTAAGGCCAAGTTGGCCCGCATGTGGCCCGAACTCTCCATCGTTGCCGATGTAGGGGACGGCGAGGCCGCGCTGGAGGCCATAGACGAACACCGCCCGCAACTGGCGTTTCTGGACATCCAGATGCCGGAGATGTCCGGCGTGGAAGTGGCCCGCAGCCTGGCCGCCAACCGCGACATACGCTGCCACGTGGTGTTTGTCACCGCTTTTGACCAGTACGCGGTAGAGGCCTTTGATGCCAATGCGGTGGACTACTTGCTGAAGCCCTATACGGATGAGCGCCTGTTGGCCGCCGTGAACCGGCTCAAGGAGCGGCTGGCCCTGCAGCCCGCGCCCGTGCAAGACCTGGACGCGCTGGTGGCCCAACTGTCTGCCCAGCTCAAACCCAATACCCAACGCCTGAACTGGATCAAGGCATCGGTGGGCAACCAGTTGCGCCTGATCCCGGTGGGCGATGTGCTGTTTTTCCAGTCCGACGAAAAGTACACCCTGGTGGCGACCCGGGAGTTAGACGCGTTGATTCGCACCCCCATACGCGACATCCTGGACGGACTGGACGGCGAAGCCTTCTGGCAGATCCACCGCTCGGTCATCGTCAACGCCCGGGCCATCGAGTCGGTGTCGCGCGACTTTCGCGGCCAGGCCAGTGTGAAGATCAAGGGCCGGCCCGAGAACCTGGCGGTGAGCCGCCCCTTCTCGCACCTGTTCAAGCAGATGTAGGCCCCACCACCCGCTCGGCGGGATTACCCCCACACCACGGGGCTTGCGGCCTGCACCGGGCCGCGCGCAGAATAGAAGCTCGGGGATGGCAAGGGCTTTCGACTGCAAGGACGGGCATGAAAAAACGGGAATGGCGCGCACCACTGCTTGCCACCGCGGTGTTTTCAGTGTGTTTTGCCCTGACGGTGGCACTGGTACGCGGGCACGCCCAGCAAAACGAGACCATCGCAAACCAACAACTGGCCCTGGCCGGCAACGCACTGGCCGAGCGGCTGAGCCTGCGCATCAACAGTTTCAACAACGCCTTGCTGGGCTTGCGGGGTGCGCTGGCCGGCCACGCCGACCGGGCCAGTCGCTACCAAGACTTCGACCGTGTGGTGGACCTGATGCGCCAGTACCCCGGCGCCCTGTCGGTGGGGTATGCAGAGCGTGTCAGCCAGGACCACACACGCGCCTACCTGGGCCAGTTGGAGACGCAGCACGGCCGCCCCATACCGCTGCACAGCACCGAGGTGAACAACGGCGACCGTTTTATCGTGGCCGGGGTTTCCGGCAGCATGGCGCTGGGTACCGACCTGGCGGGCGTGGGACCTGTGCGCGCGGCAGGCATGCGGGCCACCTGGCTCAACGAGGCCGTTCTGTCACCCCCGGTGGCCGGGCCAGATAAAACGCCGCCCAGCTTTTTCCTGCTGCTGCCAACCTACGCCGAGGGCGTGGACCCCAAGGACAGCATGTTGCGCCATGAGCAGGCGGTGGGCTGGCTGTTCATCCACCTCTCGGGAGAGCGGCTCCTGCAAGGCATATCGGACCGGGTTCTCCACCTGCGGCTGATAGACCACCAGGAGGATGAGGACGAGCAGACCGTGGTGTTTGACAGCGCAGCCCACCCCGACAACGGGGCCACGCCTGCCGATGCAGCCCCACCACTGGCGACGCTCCAGCTCGACAAAAAAGTCGGGGGGCGTGCCTGGCAGTTGGTACTGACCCCGCAGCCCGAATTCCAGGACGGCCTGGGCCTGGTGTCGCCGGCCGTGGGTTTGGGCTTTGGCTTCCTGGTGAGTGTTTTGGCCGCCATGCTGACCTATACCTTGCTGGCCATGCAACAACGCGCCACCAGGCTGGCCGAACGCATGACTCGGGCACTGCGCACCAGCGAACAACGCCAGCGCGCCATTCTCGAAAACGCCTCGGTCGGCATTATTTTTACCAGCGACCAGAAGACGGCGCACTGCAACCCCAAAGCGGCCGAAATCTTCGGCTGGAGTAATCCGCAAGAGATGTTGGGCCTGGCCGGATCACTGTATTGGCCCAGCCCGCAAGACTACGCCGAGGTTGGCGAGCGCGCTGGGCCTGCCCTGTCGGCGGGTGCAGTGTTTGAAGCCGAGCGTCCCATGCGCCGCAAGGACGGCAGCACCTTTCTGGCCCAGATCCGCGCCAAGGCCATAGACCCGGCGGCCATCTCATCGGGCACCATCTGGATTGTTGAAGATGTCACCGAGCAGCGCCACATAGCAAACCTGTTGGCCCAGCGCACCGACAGCTTGCAACAGACCAACCAGGAGCTCGGCGCCGCAATGCAGAAGCTGACCGAAACGCAACAGGAACTGGTGCGCAGCGAAAAACTCGCCGGCCTGGGCAATATGGTGGTGGGGGTGGCGCACGAAATGAACACCCCCATTGGCATCTGCCTGATGGCGGCCAGCACGCTGAACGACAGCAGCAAAACCATGCAAGACACACTGGCCAGCGGGCTGCGCCGCACCGTGCTGGAGCAGTTCATCGACGACAACCTCAAGGGCAGCGCCATGCTGATCGACAACCTGACGCGCATGGCCCGGCTGATCAAAAGCTTCAAACGGGTGGCCGTGCAACAGTCGGCCTCGCAGCGCAGCCAGTTTGATCTGGCGGAGATGGTGGGCCTGGTCGTCAACACCGCGCGTGCGCGGCACGCTGGTGCAGACGTCGTGATCGAAGCGCAGGTTCCAGCGGGCATCGTGATGGACAGCTTCCTCGACGAGCTCGACCAGATACTCACCAGTTTGGTCGGCAACGCCATGGGCCACGGGTTGGAGGGGCGCGCACAGGGCCGCATCGTGGTAGCGGCTGCGGTGGATGCCGCCCTGGGCCTGGTCCGGCTGACCGTGGAGGACAACGGCAAGGGCATGGCCGCCGAGGTGCTGCCGCGTATTTTTGACCCCTTCTTCACCACCAAGCTGGGCGTTGGCGACAGCGGACTGGGGCTGAACATCACCTACAACCAGGTGACCGGTGTTTTGGGCGGCACGATCGATGTGCGCAGCACGGTCAATGTGGGGACCTGTTTTACCGTCACACTGCCCCTGTACGCCCCCTGACACACTAGCCCGCCAGGGTGTCACCCAAGCGCCAGACCCAGTTGTTGCACCTGCCGCTTTGCATTAAGGTGCGGGCATGAACACCTCTGACACCACCATCGAGCTCCTGGTCCGCAAGGACCAACTGGGCACCACCGCCGTGCGCACCACGGCCACCCCTGCGCTGGCCGACGGCCAGGTGCGGGTGGGCATCAGCCGCTTTGCGCTGACCTCCAACAACATCACCTATGCGGCCATGGGAGACGCCATGCAGTACTGGCAGTTCTTCCCCGTTGCGCCCGACGCCGATGGCACAGCCTGGGGCCGCATCCCCGTGTGGGGCTTTGGCACGGTGCTGGCGTCACGCCACCCCGACGTGGCCGTGGGTGAGCGGCTGTACGGCTACTTTCCGATGTCCAGCGCGGTAGACCTGGCGCCCGGCAAGGTGTCGGCCACCTCGTTCATGGACACGGCCCCCCACCGCGCGCAATTGCATGCCGTCTACAACCAGTACATGCGCTGCGCTACCGACCCGTTTTACACCGCCCACACCGAAGACGTGCAGGCCCTGCTGCGCCCGCTGTTCATCACATCCTGGCTCATCGACGACTTTCTGGCCGACAACGACTTTTTTGGCGCCACTGCCAACCCGGCACAGCCCGCGCTGTTGCTGCTGTCCAGCGCCTCCAGCAAGACGGCCTACGGCACAGCCTTTCAAATGGCCCAGCGCGCAGGCGTTGAGGTGGTGGGGCTCACGTCGCCCGGCAACGTGGCGTTTTGTGAAAGCCTGGGTTGTTACCACCGGGTGTTGACCTATGATCAGTTGGACCAGCTCGCACCCGACGCGCCCAGCATTTATGTGGACTTTGCCGGCAGCGCACCCTTTCGCAAGACCCTGCACACGCACTGCAAGGGCCTGACATACAGCTGCTCGATCGGTGCCACACATGTATCCGACATGGGCGGCGCCAAAGATGTGCCCGGCCCCAAGGCCACCCTGTTTTTTGCGCCGGCGCAGATCAAGAAACGCAGCATGGACTGGGGACCGCAGGGCCTGGGCGAGCGACTGGTGCAATCCTGGCAGGCCTTCGTGGCGCAGGCTACCAACCCTGCCACGCCCTGGCTGCGCGTGGAGCAACACAGCGGCCCTGCGGCCGTGCAGGCCGCCTACCAGCAGGTGCTGGGCGGGCGCGGTGACCCACGGCTGGGCCACATGTTGTCGATCGATCTGCAAACTTAGAGTCAGTTGATTCAGGCATGATCGCGCGTGTGCCTCTATCCAAGAGGACACCTGCCAACAGGAATCCCCGTGCGATTTGCCCTGCTATCTGACGTACACGCCAATATCCAGGCACTCGACGCCTGCCTTGCCCATGCGCGCGCGCAACAGGCCCAAGGTTTTGTGTTTCTGGGCGATATGGTCGGGTATGGCGCCGACCCCGGCGCCGTGGTGGACCGCATCATGCAGCTCACCGAAGAAGGCGCACTGGCCATACAGGGCAACCACGACGCCATGGCCGTTACACCTCCGGTCGAAATCAAAACGGTGGGCGACAGCACAGCCGCGTGGACCCACCACGAGCTGATGCCCGACCAGCGCGACTGGATCAGCCGCCTGCCCCTGACCGTGCAGCACGAAAGCGCCCTCTTTGTACACGCCAGCGCCAATGATCCCCACCTGTGGCGTTATGTGTACGACGCCCGTGCCGCCAAGGACAGTCTGGAAGGCGCCGCCGCCTGGCCCGGCGTGCACTACGTGTTTGGTGGCCACGTGCACCTGCAAACCCTGTATTACCAGGGGGCCGGTGGCAATCTGATGCCGTTTGCTCCCCAGCCGGGCATCAGCATTCCGGTGGGCAAACACCGCAAATGGCTGGCCACGGTGGGGTCTGCCGGCCAGCCGCGCGACGGCAACACCCATGCCATGTACGCCCTGTTTGACATAGGCCGTGCACAGCTCACCTTTCACCGGGTGGCCTATGACCACCTGGCGGCGGCCGCCGCCATCCGCCGGGTGGGCCTGCACGAATTTTTTGCGGACCGGCTGGAGAAAGGCCGATGAAGTTGCTGGAGCCGGGCAGCATGGTGGACGGCTTCACCATCGCCGACTGCATCCATGCCGGTGGCATGGCGCACATCTACCGCGTGCACTATGCCGATGGCCAGGCCGACCCTGGTTTTGCGATGGCCATGAAGGTGCCACGGATGACGGCCGGTGACGGTGCAGAGAACATCGTCAGCTTCGAGATCGAATGCCAGATTTTGCAGGTACTGCAGGGCCACCATGTGCCACGTTTTGTGGCAGCGGGCGACCTGGATCGCCTGCCCTACCTGGTGATGGAATACGTCAGTGGGCAAACGCTGGAGCAGCGCATGGTGGACGACCCCACGCCCGACGTGGACCACGTCGCCCAGTTGGGCGCGGCCATGGCGCGTGCCGTGCATGCCCTGCACCAGCAGAACACCGTACATCTGGACCTGAAACCGGCCAATGTGCTGCTGCGCGACGATGGCAGTGCCGTGCTGCTGGACTTCGGCCTGTCGTGCCACGCCCACTACCCCGACCTTCTGGCCGAGCAACTGCGCAAGGCCGTGGGCTCGCCGGCGTGGATAGCGCCCGAGCAGGTGGTGGGTGTGCGGGGCGACCCGCGCAGCGACATTTTTGCCATTGGTGTCATGCTGTACCAGCTGTGCACCGGCGAGCTGCCCTTTGGTGAACCCCAAACCGCCGCCGGCCTGCGCCAGCGCCTGTGGATGGACCCGGTGCCGCCGCGCAAGATCCGCTCCCTGCTGCCCGAGTGGATACAAGAGGTGGTGCTGCGCTGCCTGGAGCCCGAGGCTGCACGCCGCTACCCGTCGGCCGCCCATCTGGCATTCGACCTGACACATCCCACCCAGGTAACCATCACCGCGCGGGGCCGCAACACCAGCGGCACGGGTTTTGGTACCCACTTCAAACGCTGGATCAAGGCCGCAGGCATGCAGTACAAGCCCAGCCCCATGGCCGCACAGCAGGTGGAAGAAGTCCCCATCGTGATGGTGGCCGTGCCACACCTGGACGTGACCGACGCCACGCTGTATTCTCTGCGGCTGGCCGTGGCCCGTGCCTTGGGCACCCGCCCCGGTGCCCGGCTGGCCTGTGTGACCGTGATCGCGCCCAGCCAGACCAGCACGACCGATGACGCCAACAGTGAAACCAAGCTGCAGCGCCACCACCTGAACCGCCTGCGCCAGTGGGCACAACCGCTGGACCACCCCGGCCACCAGACCTCCTACCACGCGCTCGAATCGGGCGACGTGGCACACACCCTGCTGGAATACGCCCGGGGCAACCATGTCAGTGTCATCGTCATGGGTGCGGCCACCCACGGCCTGAAGACCCAGCGGTTTATCGCCACCGTGCCCATCAAGGTCGCCATGGACGCACCCTGCACCGTCATCCTGGTCAAGCAGGCCCTGCCGTTCGGGCTGTTGGGCTCCAGTGATGCGGACACGCGCTCGGCCGGTTATTCCGATGCGGGGACCGACGGCGCCGTCCTCTATGGTGATGATCTGGGCCCCCTGGGTTAACCGCGCACCGGGCCGGCCCAAACCTTGCGACAATGCCTCTTCCATATTCTGAGAAGAGGGTTAGACCATGAGAGGCAATGTTGCAGCCATCACGCTGGTACTGTTCGGCGTATTTTTCCTGCTCAAGAACCTGGGCCTGATCAACTTCAGCTTGGCCGAGTTGTTCTCGACCTGGTGGCCCGTGATCCTGATCGCCGTAGGCCTGTCCATGTTCATGATGCCCCGCGACGGCAAAAAGGACTGAATGCGCCATCCCTTTGAGGCGCTGACGCCGGACGTGGTGCTGGACGCGCTGGACAGCGTGGGCCTGCGCGGCGACGGCCGGCTCACCGCCCTGTCGTCGTACGAGAACCGCGTCTACCAGGTCCAACTGGAAGACGGCAGCGCCGTGGTGGCAAAGTTCTACCGGCCCGAGCGCTGGAGCGACGCGCAGATACAGGAAGAACACGACTTCGCCGCCGAGCTGATGGCAGGCGAGGTGCCGGTGATTGGGCCACTGAAGCTGATGGATGCCAGCCTGCACCACTTTGGCGGCTTCAGCTTCAGTGCCAGCCCCCGTCGCGGTGGGCGCCCGCCCGAGCTGGACGACGGCGAGGTGCTGGAATGGATTGGCCGCTTCCTGGCACGCATCCACACAGTGGGTGCCACCAAACCCTTCGCCACCCGCCCGCGCCTGGACGTGCAAAGTTTTGGTGTGGAACCCATGCAGTGGCTGCTGGAACACGACAAGGTACCACTGGACGTGCAATCCGCCTGGACCAAGGTCTGCCAGACTGCTATTGATATGGTAGCTACCTATATAGCATTGACGGGGGCTACAGGCCAAAATAGCTTAAACGATTCCGGCATCAAGATGCTGCGCCTGCACGGCGACTGCCACCCCGGTAACATCCTGTGGACCCCCACCAGTGCCGCCGCTACGGCCGGCCCCGGCCCGCACTTTGTGGACCTGGACGACGCCCGCACCGGCCCGGCCGTGCAGGACCTGTGGATGCTGCTCAGCGGCGACCGCAGCCAACGCACCCGCCAACTCGGCGCGCTGGTAGACGGCTACGAACAGTTCCGCGACTTCAACCGCGACGAACTGGTGCTGATCGAACCCCTGCGCACGCTGCGCCTCATCCACTACAGCGCCTGGCTCGCCCGCCGCTGGGACGACCCTACCTTCCCCGCGAACTTCCCTTGGTTTGGCTCCAGCGACTACTGGCAGGGCCAGGTGCAGATGCTGGAGGAGCAGCTGGAGGCGATGCAGGAAGCGCCGCTGGTGGTGTGACGGCGCAGCACCCGCACCGTAAACTGGTTTCGGGTGCCCCCAATCACTTGTTGGTGGCTTTGCCGTCGACCGCTGTCAGGGCCGCGCTGATCGCAGCTTCCACAGCGGCCTTCGCCTGTGGGCTGTTCTTCCAGCAGCTGGAACCACTCAAAGCGGCCCCTTGGGCCAGTATGTCCCGTGCGTCTGCGTCCGCCAATTGGCGAAGGGACGAGAATCCCATTTGCTCCAGCCGCTCAACCACCTTTGGCCCCACGCCCTTGACACATAAGAGTGTGTTCTTTTCCACGGCTGAGAATGGGACAACATTCATTTCTTGGTTCCGATTGTTAAGGTGAACATGCCCACGTTGGGAGCGCGGTAGCTTGCATTTTGCCCCAGGGGCTAAAATGTGCCCCCACGGCCAGCTGCTCCGGCGGGCCCTGCACTTTCCTGCTTTTCGGAGCCATGTAGAGGACTACCATGTACAAAAACCTCGTATCCCCGCCCCGCGGTGGGGTGCACAGCCATGAGGGCATCACTCCATGAGCTACCAGGTCAAAGAGATTTTTTACACACTGCAGGGTGAAGGCTCCAACGCCGGCCGGCCTGCGGTGTTTTGCCGCTTTGCCGGCTGCAACCTGTGGACTGGCCGTGAGCAAGACCGGGCCACCGCGGTTTGCAAGTTTTGCGACACCGATTTCGTCGGCACCGACGGCACGCTGGGCGGCAAGTTTGCCACCGCGCAAGACCTGGCCGTGCGAATTGCCGCACAGTGGCCCAGCGCCGACACCGCCAACCGCTTTGTGGTGATGACGGGTGGCGAGCCCCTGTTGCAAGTTGATGCCGAACTGATCGATGCGCTGCACGCCCAGGGCTTCCACATCGCCGTGGAGACCAATGGCACCGTCGTTGCGCCAGCTGGTATCGACTGGATTTGTGTCAGCCCCAAGGCTGACTCCACCTGGGTGCAGCGATCGGGCCATGAGCTGAAACTAGTGTGGCCGCAGCCCGGCATCACGCTGGACGAGTGCGAGGCGGCGGACTTCAGCTACCGCTACCTGCAACCCATGGACAACCCACAGCGCAGCGCCAACACCGAGGCCTGTATTGCGCAGTGCCTGCAGCGCCCGACCTGGCGCCTGTCTTTGCAAACCCACAAGATCACGGGCATACGATGAGCTACCCCCACAAGCGCTGCGAGATCAGCCAGAAGTTTTTCTTCGACGCCGCGCACACCTTGCGCCGCGAGATCGAAGCCGAGGGCAGCCGGCGCATCCACGGCCACACCTACCATGTGGAGATCAGCATCGCAGGCGATATCGACCCAACCACCGGCATGGTGATGGACCTGGGCCTGGTGCGGGCCTCCATCGACCAACTACGCCCCCAGTTGGACCACCACCTGCTGGACGAGGTCGAAGGCCTGGGCCCCGCCACGCTGGAGAATCTGGCAGTCTTCATCTGGCGCGCCATTGCCACGGCCCTTCCGGGCCTGGTGCAGGTGCGTATTTGGCGCGACGGCGTGGGCGACAGCTGCACACTGCGTTAAGCACCACCCAGCCCCGTGCCACACGACAACAACACGCTACCCACCTTGAACCTGGTCGGTGCCGGCCGGGTAGCACAGACGCTAGCCAGCCTGTGGCTGGCGCAGGGCAGTAGTTTTGCAATACAAGACGTTCTGACGACCTCGCTGGCCAGTGCGCAGGCTGCATGCCGTGTGATCGGCGCGGGGCAGGCCGTGGCACAGATACAGGCCATGCGCGATGCCGATGTCTGGATGCTGGCCGTGCCCGATGCACAACTGACGGCCTGTGCCCAGGCCCTGGCGGCTGTGCGCGCAGACCGCAAAGTTGCGGAGGGCAGGTCGCCCATCGTCTTCCACTGCAGTGGTGCACAAGGTGCAAGCACCCTGGCGCCCCTGGCCGCACTGGGTTGGCAGGTCGCCAGCGCACACTGCATTTTGAGTTTTTCATCGGTACCTGGCGCCATACAACAGTTTCCCGGTACCCCGTGCGCGTTGGAGGGGGATGCCACCGCATGCGACCGCCTGCGCCCTGCCTTCACCGCCATTGGCGCCCAATGTTTTGCGGTCGCCAGCGGCGACAAACTGCTGTACCACGCAGCCGCCGTGTTTGCGACCAACTTCTTGCCGGTGCTGCAGGCCACGGCCGAAGAGCTGTGGCAATCCACCGGCATGCCCGCCCATTTGATACCCGCGCTGCGGGCATCGCTGTTGCGCAATGCAGTTGCCAACATAACCACGCTGGGGCCGCAAGCAGCCCTCACTGGCCCGGCGGCGCGCGGCGACACGGCTGCCATACAGCGCCAGCAAGCGGCTGTGGCGGCATGGGATGGTCCAACCGGCGCCGCCTACGAGGCGCTAAGTACCTTGGCCTTGCGGCTGGCGCGGCACACGACAGACTGACAACGCCTGCCCTGCAGGTCCAATTTGCAATCCGCCCTACCTGTGCCTACAGTTGCACACTCACTCTGCAGCAAAAGGAGCGGTCTATGGCTGGTTATCCGTTACTCGACCACGAAGGGTTTTGCGCGTCTATCGCAACCAAAAAAGAGGCCACGGGGCGCTGGATGTGCTGGGTAAGTTATGCGCGCGGACAAGGTGCTGCGGCGCTGGCGTCGACGGATGCTGCAACGCAGCGTGTGCCCAACGACTACGCCAGTGAAGAGAAGGCTGTGCTGGCCGCGTACGAACATGCACGAACGCTGATCGAGCGGGAACTGGTCAGGCATTAGGCCCGGCCATCTTTGCACGCCTTTACATAGTGAGGGCTGTGCCGGGGTCAACGCTGCTCAACTCCAGCCGTTGCTGGGAGGTGGCACTTACGCCACCAAGGAGCACGTTGTGCGTATTTCAAGTCGATATATTGCCATTGCCGTTTTATTGGCGATGGTTGCAGGTTTGAGCGGCTGTGTCGTGCGGCCGCTGGGTTGGGGACACCACCGGGGCGGCCACGGCGGTGGACATGCAGACCGTTCGTCAGGCCACCACCATGATTCTCACGGACATGGCCGAGACTCCCGGCGGGGTGGTCGGTATTAATCGTGAATAGTGCGAATAGGGCGGTCAACCAATTCAACCGCCCCGTCGTTAAGGGGTCACCTTGCGGTTCGCGTGAGGTCTACTGTCAGTCAATCGTTTCAACTCCCTGGAGACAACCCATGAACAAGTTACTTTCTTCGTTAGTGGCTGTGGCATTTGCATGCGCATCCGTTGGTTCGTTCGCCGCAGCCCATGGTGGTGCCATGAGCGACAAGGAAAAGGCAGAAAAGATGGCCGCCTGCAAGAAAATGGACGCCAAAGCAGACGACAAGATGAAAGCAGACTGCAAGAAGATGATGGAAGAGCCCAAGAAGTAAGCAAGAGCCTTCTTCACCGGAAAATCCGAAGCGGGCCATTGGCCCGCTTTTTCTTTGGGTGGTGATCCAGAGTTGGCGACAATAGTGGCATGCCAACCGACTCCCTTTTGACCCTCAAACTGCCTGAAGGCTATTCTTTTGCCGATCTGAAGCTGCGCCGTTGTGAAGACGACGCCATTGACCTGGATATGGACCTGGTCAAAAAGGTCTGCAGCATCAACGGTCTGGATTTCCAGAAGGTGCTGCAAAACCCGGGACCGGTGGTGACCACCATTCTGACGGTCTGGTACAAAACCCATATCGCCGACGGCGGCGAGCCCGACCCGGTGATGGAAGAGCTCAAGACCCAGGGACCGCGCCTGAACTGAGCCTAACTCGGGAGTTTGCGGTCCAACCCCACCGCGCTGACCCGCGCCAGGGCCGCGCGTGCACCTGCCAGTGACTGCAGGCGCTCACGCAGGTAGTCCGCCAGGCGGGGCTGCTGGCTGAAGGCCACGTTGAAGCGGATGTGGGCATCCGTAGGGTTGTCGGCACTGAAAGTGGCGCCGCGCACCAGCAGGATCTTGTTGCGGTAGGCGTCTTGCACCAGCAGGTTCAGGTCTACATCTTCGGGCACAGAGGCCCACAGGAACAATCCCCCTTCGCCCGGATGGTCCAGCACCAGGCCGGCGCTGGTCAGCAGGCGCGCGCTGACCTGGCGGGCGGCCAGCAGCTTGGTGTTCAAGCGGTCCAGGTGTTTGCGCCAGCGCCCGGCCGCCAGAATCTCCAGCATCACGTTTTCGTTCAGCGCCGGGGTCGTCAGCACCGAATAAATCTTCTCCCGCATCAGCGCCTTCAGCAGCGTGTGGTCCGCCGCCATATAACCAATACGCAAAGCAGGGCTCAGCGCCTTGCAGAAGCTGGAGTAATAAATGACACGGTCCAGCCCCGACAGACTGGCCAACCGGGTCGCATGGCCGGGGTGGAAGTGGCCGTGCACGTCGTCTTCGGCAATCAAAAACCCGTATTGCTGGGCCAGCACCAGCACCTTGTGCAAATTGGCCGCCGTGCTGCTCCAGCCGGTGGGGTTGTGTAACACGGTCTGGATGAAGAGCAGGCGCGGGCGGTGCTCGCGGCAGGCGGCCTCCAGTTGCTGCAGGTCCAGTCCGTCCGGGCGGCGTGCGACGGAGACGATGCGCACCCCGTCCTTGCGCAGCCGGTCGAACATCAAAAAGTAACCCGGGTCCTCCACCAGCACCGTGTCACCGGGCTGCAAGAAGGCGCGGCAGATCAGGTCGATGGCGTGCGTGCCGCCGTAGGTGGTCAATATGCGCCCGGCATCCACGGCGATGCCCAGGCCACGTATCACCATGGCAATACGCTCGCGCAATTCCGGCAGGCCCTGGGGCGGGCAGCGCGAGGCCATGCCAGCCGTGGCGCGGGCCAGGCCACGCTGTACCACGGCGGCGGGCACCGCGTCTTCCAGCCAAGCCGGAGGCAATGCACCGCTGCTGGCCAGCAGCACACCGGCGCGCTGGTCGTTGGCCTGCTGGGCCAGCCACACACCTTCTTGCTCCTCGCCTGCCTCCAGCGCCGCGGCATCGGGCAGCGCGGAGCGCCGCGTCTCACAGACAAAGTAGCCCGCCGTGCCGCGGGATTCGATCAGGCCCAACGCCATCAGCCGGTCATAGGCGGTGACCACCGTATTGGGACTGACCGACAGTTGTGCGGCCAACTGACGGATCGACGGCAGCCGTGCCGCGCTGGGCAACTGACCACCCGCGATCAGCTCGCGCAGGCGCAGCTCGATCTGGTCGGCCAGCGCGGTGGGGGCGTTGCGGTCTAGGGAAAACACAGGGGAAGGTTACAGCAGAAAACTCACCGCCAGCACCACCAGCATGGCACCCATGCTGAGGTTGAAGATGCGTCGTTTGACTGGATCGGTCAGCAAGCGGCGAATCGCCACGCCAAACAGGGCCCACATGGACGCCGTGGGGAAACCTATGACCAGCCCGACGGTAGCCACCAGCAGTGCACCCACCGGCGTGCTCAGGCCTACTGGCATAAAGACCGATGCCAAGGTGATGGACTTGACCCAGCTCTTGGGATTCACCGCCTGGAACATTGCGGCCTGGAGGAATGTCAACGGTTTGGTTTCACGCGCCTCACCCAGCGCGCTGGCACTGAGCTTCCAGGCCAGAAACACCAGGTACAAGGCACCGGTCACGCGCAGGATCTGGTGCAGCACTGGAAAGGCGACAAACAGGCTGCCCAGCCCCAGGCAGGTGACAAAGGTCTGTACTGCTACGCCGCTGTTGGTGCCGAAGATCTGGGGCAGCGCGCGGCGGTAGCCAAACAGGGCGCCCGAGGTGGCCAACATCACATTGTTGGGCCCCGGCGTGCTGGACATCACAAAACAATAGGTCATCAAGGGCAGTAATTCAGTCCACATGGTCAGGCTCCAAAGTCAGAGCCTTGACTGTAGGACGCAGCACCAGCGCCGCCAAGGCACAGACCAGGGTCCGCACACTTGCGCTGTATCAGTGGGAGCAGCCCTACAGTGGCGCGACCTGGGTGGCAGGCCAGGGCATCGAGATGCTATGTATTAGATAGCAATTCAAGCATATTTCTCGGGGGCTAGAGGCCAATTTGGCCAACAAATACTCTACAGACTGGGCTGCAGAACCGCGCTGCGGTGCAGGCGCCGATTGCTCTCGGGCCCACCGCGGCGGTGGTAACCGCGGTTGCCACCCATGTCGTGCGCGGCACGCCTGCGCTGGCGGCGGCGCTCGGACGCCTGTTGGCGGATGGCGACGCAAAAATCGCCGTTGGCGCCGGCCAGCATCAAGCGGGTCATGGTGCCGAAAACAGCAATCCAGGCCTGCTTGAGCGGCTCGGTCAGTGTGTCACCCAGGATTTGACCCAGCGTCTGGATCAGCGCAACTTCAAAATAGGGGTAGTGGTGGGACTGCACGCCGCAGGCGGCGTTGACGCGGCCAATCTGCAGCAGCAGTGGGGCGTGGGTATCCAGCGTGTGCATGCCTTTGACGGCGCGGCCAAAGGTGCGCATGACCATGTCGTCGCGCTCATCCACGTAACCGCTGTAGGGGGCGACCAGCCAGGGGCGGCTGTTCAACAGATTGCAATGGAACAGCGCAGCGGCGGCAGGGCCAGCCTTTTCGATCTGTGACCAGGATTCCTGCACCAGCTTGACAGCATTGGCGTTCATTTATTGTTGTCCTCCATCGATTGCGTTTGGACGATCTTAGTCAAAAAGGCGCGCGGCCAAAGTCCGCGTGTCCGGAAATTTCAACCTTTGGGCGGTGCGGCCCGACCCTGGATAAGCATCCAGTTTTGCCTGGCAAATGCCAGCAAAGACCCCAGCACCACCGCGGCCAGCAGGTACTGCAGGGGCCGGTTTTCGTCAAAGTCCTGCGTTTCAACCAGCATCGCCACCAGGGTGGCAACCAGCAGGCCGGCGACCACACGCAGGCTCCAGGCGGTGGGTTGCAGGTGTTTGGGGTCCATACGGGCCAGCAGGCGGGTGCCCAACATGCCGGCCAGCAGGCCCAGGCTTGCGCCCACGGCCACATCACCCGGCCAATGGGCACCCACAGCAATACGCGACAGCCCCGCGCCAGCGGCCAGCACAAACAGCCACAGGTGTTTGGACCTGCCCGGTTGCGGTAGTGCGAAGTAAATGGCCGAAGCCACGGTGAACGCGGTCAGCGTGTGGCCGGAGGGCATGGACACGTTGTGCAGCAGTTCGCCCACCACCCGCATCTGGGTGTTGTCCACCACGGCGGCGGGGCGCGGGCTCTCGATGAGCGCCTTGCCGACGCGGGCAAACAGGATGGCAAAGGGTGCGGCGCACAACCAGGCCCACATCAGCCGGGGCGCACGCACCAGCAGCGGCGAGGTGACCGCCAGCACGCCCCAGGCGTTACCCAACATGGACAAGCCTGCCCAGAGCGGTGCGGCCACCGGCGCACACAACGTATTGATGGTGACAAACATTGCGGGCTCAAAGTGGTGCAACCACAGCGGCGCAGCCAGCAAGAACAACAGGGGTGGGAGCAGCCACAGGCGTAGGGGGATGGGTGAAACGTGCATCACGGTGTACCCAGCAAGCGGGGTTGTGGTTGGCCGGACCAGTTACGGCAGGCGTAGAAGCGAAAGCTGGCAAGCGGCTTGCCCAGGCGCTGCACATTCTGGGTACCGAGCAAGGTGCATTCGGCAAAACCAAGGGGCCCCAAGGGTACGGCGTAGCCCAGCTGCGACCAGTCCAACAACAAGGTGTCAGCGCCAGCGGGCAGATCACCCGCCCACAGGTCAAACTGGTCAAAACGGTCCTCCAGTACAAAGACCGGCAGCGGCCGCGCATACCAGCCCAGGCGGCTGGCCAGCGTCCAGTTTTGTACGGCCACGCTGCGCAAGCCGTGCTGTTCCGCCAGTGTGCGGGCGCGGGTGCCCGCAGCATCCCAGCCGTGTACGTCGGCAAACGGATTGGACGGCTGGGCGCTATTGCCCTGGCCCGTGGTGTTGGTGATGAAGGGTTGGCCACCGGTCAGCATCAGCCCCAACACCACGGCGCACAGCAGCGCCTGCGCCGCAACCATGCATCGGAAGACCCAACGGCGGCGTTGGCGCTGGGCGTGCGCCAGACCAATCCCGGCAAATGGTGCCAAGGCCACCCAGGCCGGCGCCGTCCAGTGCGGCAGACTGGTGCCACCACCCGACAACACGGCCAGTACTGCAAAGGGCAGTACAAAAAACAACCCCAGGCTGCGGCGGGAGCGGGCCACGCCATGGCGCCACCCAGCCCAGCCCCATAACAGCAGTGGGCCATACACCAGCAACTGCACGACCATAAAACGCAGCACATGCCCAGCCTGCCAGCCGCCACCCGCACCGTGTTTGGCCTGGTAGGTAAACGATATCCAGCCGTTGGCGTGGTTCCAGTAGGCCACGGGCATCACCAGCAACACGGCAATGGCCAATGCCAGCCAGGCCCAGGCATTGCGCAGCAGCACTGGGCCATGGGCCAGCAGCAGGCAAGCGGCAACTGCAAGGGCGGCGAAGATGGCCGTGTATTTGCTCAACCCCGCCAGGCCCAGCAGCACACCCATCACCAACCACGGCACTGGGCGGCACACCGCAGTGGCGTCCATCAGGTCCAGCGTGGCCCACACCAGCAACGCGGTGAAAAACACCAGCAAGGTATCGGGCAGCAGGCCTATGCCCAGCACGTGCAGCAGGGGTGCCAGCGCCAAGGCCAGCACCGCCCATGCGCCGGCTTGTCCGGGGGGAGGAAGGCGTCTGGGCGGCAGAGCGTTCTGCTCCGTGTCCCCCGCCCGCTGCGCGGGCTCCTCCTTTACCTGCGAAGAACGCTCTGCCGCCCAGACTCCCGGGGGTGACTGCAAACGTTCAGCCAGTTGGTAAACCACCAGGGCCGTAGCCAACCACAACAATTCGGGCACCAGCCGCAGCGCCCAGGTGGGCGCGCCCAGCGCTACCAGCGGCCACTGCGCCCAGCCCACCAGGGGCGGGTGGTCAAAATAACTCCAGTCGGGGTGCGCCGCATACAGCGCGTAATGCGCCTCGTCCACCGACAGGCCCAGCGCGGCGCCCAGGCCAAAATGCAGCACACACAGCAGGGCCAGCAACTGGCGGGTATTGCGGGGAACGGAAGCGAACATTGGGGCGGGGAGCACGTGTGGCATTCGGCAAATCACAACCCCGCAGTCTAAACTGCAGGGTCTACGCAAATACCCGCCATGCCCGATATTCCCGCCCCCCGCGCCATTGACACCAGCCTGTGCCCGCTATGCGGTCAGGGCAACCAGTGCGCCAATGAAGCCGAACGCGCCACCGGTGTGCCCCAAGGCCCCTGTTGGTGCACCACAGCGGTGTTTACGCCGGAGCTGCTGGCGCGGGTTCCGGCTGAAGCACGGCGGCTGGCCTGCATCTGCGCACGCTGTGCGGCTGCAGCTTCTGGCGGCACGGTCAAGCTAGCAAAACCCTCAATCCCAACCTAACCTACAAAAGGACACACCCATGCCCACCTACCACGTTGAAATGCTCGAAGGCCGCACGCTGGAGCAGAAGAAGAAACTGGTCGAAGAAATCACCCGCGTCAGCGTCGAAGTGCTGGGCGGTTCTCCCGAGTCTGTCGACATCCTGATCGTGGACGTGAAACGCGAAAACTGGGCGACCGGCGGCAGGCTGTGGACAGAGCCGCGCGAGTAAGGGGAGCCGCCACCCGCACCCTTGTGTACTTCACAAAGTTTTACACAATCAGGGCTCTGCGCGGTAGGCCTGGCACGCTGACCGCGCCGTTGTAGTTCGATGGATTCCTTCCATACACATCCTACTTACACACCGGAGTTTCCCATGCAGATCAAGACATTCATTGGCGCAGTTGCAATGGCCCTGGCTGGCCTGGCCATGGCGCAGCCAGCCACTCCCAATCTGGACAAACGTGAAGCCAATCAGCAACAGCGGATTGACCAGGGCGTGGCATCCGGCCAATTGAACGCCAAAGAAGCCAGTCGCCTGGAAAGCCGCGAAGCCAAGCTGGCGGCGGACGAAGCCGCAGCCAAGGCCGATGGCAAGGTCACCCGTGCCGAGCGCCGCAAGCTGCAACGGGAAGCCCACCGGGACAGCCGCGCCATCCACCGCCAAAAGCATGATGGCCAAACCGCCGCCACGGCGGCCGCCAACGGCAAATAAGCGCCTGGTCAATCGGGCGAGGCCTGGCCCGTTTCCCGGTCGGCCTTGCGCTCCCGGCGTACACGCTGGTTCTCCTGGCGTTGCAGGGCCTCTATCTCCTTGCGCGTCGAGGCACGCTCGGCCTCCAGGTCTTGCTGCTTTTCGCGCACGTCCTGCAAATCCTGGCGCAGGGATTGCCGCCAGTCTTGCGGTGAAGAAGTAGCTCCGTCCGCAGTGGGTGCCGCAGAATCCTGCAAGGCCTTGTGGCGGGAGGTAAATTCTTTGTAGGCCCGCTCCAGCGCCGCGTACTCTGCGACCAGGGCCCTGCGCCGCTGCCGCAGCGCCGCACCACCCACCTCGCCCGCGCGGGCCTGTGCCTGCAATGTTTCGCGCTGTGCGGTCAGGGTATGGAACCGCGCCTTGAGCGCGAGTGTCTCCTGCTGGTGTGCGGCTCGGGCTTGTGCAAAGTCCGCTTTCAGGTGCTGGCGCGCGGCCACCAGGGCCATCCGCTTTTCGGAGATCACTTTGCGCCGCTCATTGCGGCGCTGGTCTATCAGGGCTTGGATCTCGGCGTGTTTTTTCGCTATCTCTGCCTCGTGCGGGCCGGGGCGAAAGAAACCCGGCGTCTGCGCCAGAACGCGGGGGCGCTCTCTGGGCTTGTGGGACACAAACCCTGCCTGGTTGGGCGAAACCTCGGTGGCACCGCCATCTGGCGTGGTGATGTAGGTTTGGCCCGCATAAACCTTGTCGTAGGTCCCCGCCTCGCCTTCGCTGGAGCCTTCGGGGATGTATCGGGTTTCATGGTCCGTACCCCGTATGCCAATGGTGGCCGAGTTGGTACGCACTTGGTAGGCCGAAGGGTTGAAACGGCCTATCCAGCCGGTGATGGAGCGCAAACCACCCTTGAGCAGTTTAAAAACACCCTTGTCCTCTTCACCCCCGTCGGCCTTGTAGCTCAACACCATGAACTGGCTGTTGGAGCGCAGCGCCATAAAGCCCGTGTCTTGCATCACCAGGTGCAATTCACCATCGCCAGGTGTGGTCAACACATCCCCTTCATGGACCACATCGCCGACCTTGGCCGTGCGCGGCGGGCCGCCGGCCGGTGCCAGGCTGGCATTGCCCTGGGCCAGGGTGACGACCCCTGCCGGGTTGCCAGCAGGCTGCGGGCTTTGTGCCCACGCAGCAGAGCACCCCAGCAACACCAGTGTGATCAGACCAAACAAGAGGCGGATGTACATGGCCTTAACCCAGGGCTTGCACGGCTTGACCCACCGGCTCCTCGCTCACCTGGGCCACCATGGCCGCTACCTGGGCATTCATATTGCGCGGCTGCAATACCACCTGGGGGTGCTGGCGGGCGAACACACGGAACAGTTCATCGGCAAAGCCCTGGCCTATGGCGTCGACACCGTCAAAGTCCAGGTCCACCGTATCAAAGGCTTCCAGCCGGTGGGCGATGCGTTTGGCCTGGGCACGGGATTCCAGCGCCTCGCTGGCCGCATGGGCCAGGCGCATGGCAACCTCGGTGCGCGAAAAACTCAGATCGTTTGCGCCCTTGGAATGGGCACCAAAAACATCCTCCAACGTACGTGTGGAATTCAGCGCCAGCGACATAAAGATGGCCGTGCCCTTGCTACCCAGCGGGTTCGCCTTCAACCACTCCTTGCGCTGCCAGTGGTTGTGCTGGTAGGTCAGCTGGTTTGCATACAGGTCAAACACATCGAACAGCCGGGATGTAAAAAACAGGCCACGCCCGGTATGGAACTCGGGTTGTGTGGTCAGCTTGCCCTTGCTCAGCTCCAGCAGCGCCAGCTGCGGACTGGCAATGTGGAAGGCGTCCTGTATGCGGTCAAACACGCCGCAGCCGTCATCCTTGATCAGCAAGTGCAGGTGTGTGGGGTTTTGCCGCATCGAAATGGACACCCGGGTTCCACCACTGTGGTCCACGGCGTTGTTCAATAGTTCGGTGAATGCATGGTGGGCCAGCCGGGCCACATTGGGCGCCAGCTCAAAACACGGCGCAAAGTCGCGCTCCCATGGGGTTTGTTCGTCCAGGCCGGCCAAGTCGTAGCTGCGGTTCACCTGGCGCAGCACGCTGGGCTTGTACACCGGATGGGAGCGGCTGCCCTGGCGGGTGATCCAGCCTTCATCGATCAGCGCACGCAGCCATTTGCCCATCGTAGACCGGCTGACACCAAACTGGGCCGCCAACTCGGCGCACAGGTGGGCGGGGTTGGCCACGGCCTTGGCCGTGATCACGGTCTTGAGTTCCTTCAACTGCGCTAAGGACATGGCCACTCCACAGGACGGGTAATAAACGGGACGCCCGCCAGTGTGCCACCGCAGCCGCTACTGCGCCAGCCTATTCGCCCAATTGCTGCAGCAGGTACAGGCGCTGGTAAATGCCCTGGTCTATCGCCATCAAGGCGTCGTGGGTGCCCTGCTCGTGGATACGGCCATGGTTCAGCACCACTATGCAGTCCGCCGCGCGTATGGTGGACAGGCGGTGTGCAATGGCCACCACGGTCACACGGCCCTTCAGTTCCGATAGCGCCACTTGCACGATCTGCTCGGTCTCGGAATCGATGTGGGCCGTGGCCTCGTCCAGGAACAGGATGCGCGGCTGGCCGGCCAAGGCACGGGCAATGGCAATCAACTGTTTTTGCCCGACGGACAGGCGTGCGCCGCCCTCACCCAGCAGCGTGTCATATCCCTGCTCCAGTTGCAGGATGAAATCGTGGCAATGGGCGGCGCGGGCGGCGGTTTCAATCTCGGCCTGGCTGAGCGTACGGCCCATGGCGATGTTGTCGCGCACGGTGCTGGCCAATAAAAACGGGTCTTGCGGCACCAGGCCCACATCGGCGCGGAAATGTTCATCGCTGAAGCGTGACAACGCAATGCCGTCCAGTGTGATGCGGCCGGACTGCGGTTGGTAAAAGCGCAGCAGCAGGCTCAGTAGGGTTGACTTGCCGCTACCCGTGTGGCCAACCAGGCCGTAAAAACCACCGGCCGGAATATCAAGCGACAAATCGTGCAACACCACGGTGGCGGGGTCGTAGCCAAAGCGCAGTTGCGAAATATGGATGGCGCCGTGGCTGATGCGCTCGGGGCCGGTCTTGGCGGCAGGGCGGCGCTCTTGCAGCAGCGCGTCCACCCGGGCTGCGGCCACCACGGCCTGCTGCAACTGGCCAAACTGCAACGTGATCTGGATCAGCGGGTCCACCACGCGGCCGATGTAGCTGACAAAGGCATACAAGATACCGATCTCCAGCGCACCCAGGCTGCGCTGGCCAAAGGTGTAGATCACCACGGCCAGTAGCAACACGTTGATGAAATCCAGCATGGGGCGCAAGAGCCAGGCATTGACCCGCATCTCCGCCATGCGGGCGCCCAGGTGCTGGTTATTGGTCTTGTCGAACCGGTCTTTGAAGCGCTGCTGTGCATTGCTGGCCTGCAGCACCGCCATACCGGCGATGGACTCCGACATCTGGGCATTGATGTCGCTGCGTTTTTGCCGCGCCCGGGCCACGGCCGGTGCGCTCCAGCGCTGGTAAAACCACACAATGACCACCACGGCCGGGATCAGCGTCAACACAATCAGCATCAACCGCCAGTCCAGCCAGGCCATGGCCCCCAGCGCGCCCAGCACCACGATGCTGCTGTCCAGAATGACGAACAGGACCTGCACATAGAGGCTTTTGACCTGTTCGGTGTCGTTGGTGACACGACTGACCAGTTGCCCGGTGATGGCCTTGTCAAAGAACGCCATGGGCAGGCGCAACACATGGCCATATACCTCTTCGCGCAACCGGCGCACCGAGCGCATGGCTACGCCGGACAGGCGTGTCAGCTGCGCGTAGCGGATCACGCTGGCCACACAACCCGTGACCACAATGCCTGCCAACAGAAAACCTATGTCCCACAGCACCAGCTTGCGGGGCAGCAGGTACTGGTCGATGAAGTACTTGCCCAGCAAAGGGCCCAGCGCCTCCAGCAAGGCGGCCGCCACCAGCCAGACCGTACCCAACACCACATGGCGCCGCTCGGGTGCGGCGGCGTGCAGCAACAAGGCCACGGCGCGGCGAGTATTGCGGGGTGGGGTCGCTGGCGTGGTGCCCAGCGACTGCTCGGTGTCAGGCTGCATCCAGGCTGGCCTCCAGTTGTTGGTAGCGCCACTGGGCGGCATACCAGCCATTGAGTTCCAGCAGGCTGGTATGGTTGCCCTGCTCGATAACGCGGCCCTGCTTGAAGACCAGGATGTGGTCGGCGTCCACCACCGCACTCAGGCGGTGGCTGACGATGACAGCCGTGCGCCCGGCCCGTGCGCTGCGCAGGTGCTGCAGGATGTCGGTCTCGGTTTGTGTGTCCACGGCCGACAGCGCGTCGTCCAGCAGCAGCAGGGGGGCGTCGGTCAGCAGCGCACGGGCAATCGCCACGCGCTGGCGCTGCCCGCCCGACAACGCAATGCCCTTCTCGCCGACCGGTGTGTCATAACCCTGGGGCATACGCACAATGTCGTCGTGGATGGAGGCCAGGCGTGCGGCCTGCTCCACCTCGGAACGGCTGGCGCCAGCCTTGGCCAGGGCGATGTTTTCGGCAATGGATGCAGAAAACAGAAAAGGCTCCTGCGGCACCCAGCTGATGGCGCGGTTCAACGCGTCCAACGTGTAGTCCGACAGCAATTGCCCGCCCCACACGATGTTGCCCGATTGCGCCGCGTACTGCCGCAGGATCAGGCGCAGCACGCTGGATTTGCCAGAACCGGTGGCACCCACCAGGCCCAGGGTCTGACCCGCGGGCAGGTTCAGGCGCAGGCCCGACAAAGCCACAGCCTGGTGACCGGGGTAGGAGAAGTTCACACCGTCAAAGGTCAGTGCACCAGGCACCACCCGGTCGCGCACACCATGGTCGTCGATGGACAGTGGCGCATCCAGCGCGGGCTGCAAGCGGCCCCAGGCTGCGCGCCCCCGCTCCAGCAGGGCCAACACCCAGCCGGCTGCAAACATGGGCCAGATCAGCTGGCCCAGGTACATGCTGAAGGCAGTCAGCGCGCCAATCGTCAACTCGCCATGCCAAACCAGGTAACCCCCCAGCCCCAAGGTCAAGGCCGTGGCGCTGACCAGCGTGATACCCACGGCTGGCTCAAACGCAGCCTCCCAGCGCTGGGCACGCAGGCTGGCAGCGGCGGCTGCCTCGGCCAGCTCGGCAAAACGGGCCGCGCTGCGCTCCTCCAGGCCCAGGGCCCGCAGTGTGCGCACGCCGGTGAGGGTTTCCTGCACATGGTCGTTGAGCTTACCAAAGGCATCCAGCGAATCCTTGGAGGCCTGGTGGATGTGGTTGGAGATGCGCCAGAAGGCAATCGCCATCAGCGGAAACGGCAACAGTGCCGCCCCGGCCAGGCGGCCATCCACGCCCAGGCTCATCATCGCCACCACCATGATCAGCGTCAGCGTGCCGTCAAAACCGGCCAGCATGGCTTCGCCCGAGGCCATCTCCACCGAGTCGATGTCGTTGGTGGCCAGCGCCATCAGGTCGCCGGTGCGTTTTTGCTGGAAGAAGTGTGGCCCCTGCACACACAGGCGTGCGTACAGGCGCTGGCGCAGTTGTGCACCCAGCCGGTAACTGGCCGCAAACAGCTGCAAACGCCAGCCCACGCGCAGAAAATAAATGGCCGCGCCCGCCAGCACCAGCCAGCCCAGCTGGCGCAGCAGCGCGTCACCCGCCAGTGTGCCCGCCACCAGGGCGTCCACCACATGGCCCACCTGGCGCGGGATGTAAACCGTGAGCGCACTCACCGATGCCAGCATGCCAGCCGACAGCAGATAAGGGCGCCAGTTCCGGCGAATGTAGTGACCGATCAGGCCAGTCAAGCTCATGGTTTGCATGCTGACATTAGTACCGGCGGCGCTCCAGCTTGGCTTCTTCATAGAAGCGTGTCTTGTTGGTGAACATGGCCTGGTCTGCGGCATGCAGCGCGGCCTCTACCTGCATGGCCGATGCACAGGACGCGCTGCCCATGGCCATACTCAGGTTTTGCCCGGGGTAGAACTGGTTGTTCAGTTCAATCATGGACTGGATACGCTCCTGCAGGCCGGCGGCCACCCGCTCGTCACACCCCGGCAGCAAGGCAATGAATTCGTCGCCCCCAATACGTGCCACGCAGTAAGGATAACCTGCCGTTGCACTGGTCAACACCTCCCCCGCACGGCGCAGCACGGCGTCACCGGCGGCATGGCCATGCTCGTCGTTGATACGCTTGAGGCCATTGAGGTCCATGGCCATCACCGTCAGCGGCCAGGGGCCCTTGCGGCTGATGCGGTTGAGCTCGTCCACATAAAAAGCACGGTTGCGCAGCTTGGTCAGCGCGTCGTGTTTGCCCAGGTACTCCAGGTAGGCCTCGGCCTTCTTGCGGGCCGTGATGTCGATCAGCGAGACCAGCACCAGGCTCCAGTCGGCCAGGTGGGCCGGCAGCACCGCAAACTGCATATGGATGTTGATCAGCTCGCCACTGAGCGAATAATTGACCACCTCGCGCAACTGCATGGTCTTGCCGTCCCACAGGTCGATCAGCTGCTCGGCAAACGAGTCGTGCATTTCGTCGCGGAACACCGAGCCCAGCTGGCCCAGCAACTCCTCCTGGCTTTGGGCCGCAAACATGGTCAGGGTCTGGCGGTTGACATTGATGACACGGATCTCATCCGCACACTGGCCCACAAACTCCGGGTGCACGCTCAAGAAGACACGGAAGTCCCGTATGCCTTGGGCCCGCGCCTCGTCCAGCAGGCGTTTGACGCCACTGAAGTCTTCCACCCACAGCGACACCGGGGAGTAGTCAAACAGATCACGGGCGTACTGCTCGCTAAAGGCCAGCTGCTTCTGGGCCTGGGTGGCCTGGGTGGTGTCTTCCAGCGAGACCATGACCCGGTCCCACGTGTCCTCATGGCCCTGCAGCACCCGCACATGGATGCGCACATCGATACGCCGCCCATCCAGTGCGTAGTTCACCGTCTGGTTGGAAAACTCCAGCGTGCCGTTCCACAGGAAGTTCATCTCGGTCAGCATCTGGCCCAGCGTGTCATCGCGGAACACCTCGGACAGGCGCGACACCAGCTCCTGTTGGCTGGCCGCCGCAAACACGGTGAGTGTTTGCCGATTCACCTTGAGCACCTGGAGACAGGCCGCGCATTGCTGCAGCAAATCGGGTGTGGCTGCCATGTGGGCGGACAGGTCGGTAACCCCCTGGGCGCGCCAGCTGTCGAACAAAACCTTGAGCGCGCTGTAGTCTTCCAGCCACAGTGAAATGGGGGCCGATTCAAACATCAGCTCGAAATCTGTCTCAGGGTTCAACTGCGCCATACCAACACCTCCGGGGGGCCATTGTCTACCAGCACACACGCTACTTCACCCATACTTTACGCTGGGCCTGCGCGCAGACGGGTAAACTACTTGCCATGTGCCAACTCCTTGGAATGAACAGTCTGCTGCCCGCCAGCCTGACGTTGAGCTTTACCGGGTTTTCGCAGCGTGGTGGTTGCACCGACCACCATTCGGATGGCTGGGGCATCGCCTTTTTTGAGAGCGACGGCCAAAAGCCCGGCAAGGCGGCACGGTACTTCGTCGACAAGGAAAGCGCCTCCACCTCCCCTATTGCGCAGATGCTGCGCACCTACCCCATCAAGAGCCACAACGTGGTGGCCCATGTGCGCAAGGCCACGGTGGGCGGTGTCACACTGGAAAATTGCCACCCCTTTGTGCGGGAGCTGTGGGGCCGGTACTGGGTGTTTGCCCACAACGGCGACCTGAAAGACTTCCACCCGACCCTGCATGGTGCCTTCAAACCCGTGGGCGACACCGACAGCGAACTGGCCTTCTGCTGGCTGCTGCAGGAGCTGAACAAGTCACACTTTGGTGTGCCCAGCGTCGAAGAGCTGACCCACACCCTGCGGGAGTTGGTGCCCCGTATTGCCAAACATGGCACGTTCAATTTCTTGCTCAGCAATGGCCAGGCCCTGTGGACCCATGCCAGCACCAAGTTGCACTATGTGCTGCGCCAGCACCCGTTCGCCCATGTGCAGCTGAAAGACGAAGACGTGAAAGTAGACCTGGCCGAACTCAACAGCCCCGAAGACCGCCTGGTCATTGTGGTGACCGAACCGCTGACCACCAATGAGAACTGGGTGGCGATGCAGCCGGGGGAATTCAAGGTCTTTGTGGATGGTGCCGTGCTGGCCTGACTAGACCGCCGCTTCCAATGCATCCACAAACATCGCCGCCACATCAAAACCCGTCTGGTCGGTAATCTCCTGAAAGCAGGTTGGGCTGGTCACGTTGATCTCGGTCAGGCTGTCGCCAATGACGTCCAGACCCACCAGCAGCAGGCCCCGTGCGGCCAGTATGGGGCCCAAGGCATTAGCAATGGCCCAGTCGGAGTCGCTCAACGGTTGCGCCACACCTTTGCCCCCCACAGCCAGGTTGCCCCGCACCTCGCTGCCCTGGGGAATACGCGCCAGGCAAAACGGCACGGGCTTGCCGCCGATGACCAGCACACGTTTGTCGCCTTCGGTGATCGCCGGCAGAAACTTCTGCACCATCACGGTTTGGGCACCATCCTTGTTCAGCGTTTCTATGATGCCACCCAGGTTGAGCCCGTCCGCCTTGACACGGAAGATACCCATACCGCCCATGCCGTCCAGCGGCTTCAAGATGATGTCCTGGTGCTCTGCGTGGAAACGTTTGATGGCATCCGCATCCCGTGTCACCAATGTGGGACCTATGAACTGGGGGAACTCAAGAATCGCCAGCTTCTCGGGGTGGTCACGCAGCGCGCGGGGTTTGTTGAAAACCTTGGCGCCTTCGCGCTCGGCCTGCTCCAGCAAGTGGGTGGCGTAGAAAAACTCGCTGTCAAAGGGCGGGTCCTTGCGCATGACCACGGCGCCAAAGTCCTTGATGGCACGCACGGAGGATGCGGTTTCCGTGAACCAGGTCTTGGGGTCACCGGTCAGCGTGATGGCCCGCGCCTGGGCCTGCACCACCCCACCGCGCTGCCACAACAATTGCTGCGGCTCACACGCCACGATGGTGTGCCCGCGGCGCTGGGCCTCGCGCATCATGGCAAAGGTGGTGTCTTTGTAGATCTTGAAGGATTCCAGCGGGTCGCTGACAAAAAGTATTTCCATAGGGTGCTACCAGCAGAAGTGAATATTGAAGACTGTTGCGACTCTACCGTGGCGGCGCCAACCCGTGTTGGGCGGGGGCAAGCCCAATCCGCTAGGCACTGGGCGGGCGGGTCACGGGTTTGCGCCCCACATGCTGCACCAGCAGGGCCAGGGCACCTGCCACCACACCCCAGAATGCCGAGCCCACACCCGCCACCACCACACCGCTGAGTGTCACCAGAAAGGTGATGATGGCCGCCTCGCGGTGCGCTTCCTCGCGCAATGCGGCTGCCAGGGCGCCACCAATCGTGCCCAACAACGCCAGCCCGGCAATGGCCGCCACCAGCTCTTTGGGGAAGGCCGTCAACACGCCGGTGATCGCCGCGCCAAACAGGCCAATCACGATGTAGATGGCACCGCAGGACACGGCCGCCGTGTAGCGCCGCTGGGGCTGCGTGTGGGCCTCAGGCCCCATACAAATGGCGGCGGTGATGGCGCTCAGGTTCAGCGCAAAAGCACCAAACGGCGCGAGCACCAGGGTGGCCAAACCGGTCAGGGTGATGACCTTGGAGATGGGAATGCCCGCATCCCCACCCGCGCGGCGCTGGTCCCCAAAACCACTGGCTTGGATGGCCGCCACACCCGGGAGGTTTTGTGATGCCATGGTCACGATGAACAGTGGCAGCGCCAGGCTGACAAAGGCCGCAAAACTGAAGCTGGGGGCCACAAACACCGGAAGGGTTAAGCCAAATACGATGCTAGCCCCGGTAAAACCTGATGTTATAGCTACAAATACAATAGCAACCAGTAACGTGGCCGGCACCGCATACCGTGGCCACAGGCGCTTGCCCAGCAGGTAGCTGACCAACATGACCACCACCAGAGGCAAGGCCGTCTGTGCAGCGGTAAAACCCGACAGGCCAAACCGCGCCAGCACCCCGGCCAGCAGCGCCGAGGCCAGCGCCAGCGGGATGCGGTTCATGACCCGCTCGAACCAGCCGGTCACACCCGCCAGCGTGATCAGCACCGCGCAGACCATGAAGGCACCCACGGCCTCCTGCATCGTGAAGCCCCCGAGGGCTCCGGCACTGGCCAGCACTGCGGCACCCGGTGTGCTCCAGGCCACCATGACGGGTTTCTTCAACCACAGCGAAGGCACCAGCGAACACAGCCCCATGCCAATACCCAGCGCCCACATCCACGAGGCCACCATCTCGGGTGTGGCATGGAAGGCCTGCGCGGCCTGGAAAACAATGGCCACCGAACTGGTGAAACCCACCAGCACGGCCACAAAACCGGCGGTGAATGCGGAGAGACTGAGGTCTTTGAAAAATTGCATGCGGGCCATTGTGACATTGGCCCAAGGCACCTAAGACTCGGGCCGGACCAGCGCGTTGAGCACGTGGTCTTGCCACTGCCCGTTGATCTTCAGGTAGGCGCGGGCATACCCTTCGCGCTCAAAACCCAGCCGGCGCAACAACTGTTCACTGCGCACATTGGACGGCAGGTGGTTGGCCATGATGCGGTGCAGGCCCTGGGTCTCGAACATGTAGGTGATACCGGCCTGCACCACCTCGCCCATCAGCCCCGTGCCTTGACAGGCGTGGTCCACCGAATAACCCAGGTGGCAGGCCTGAAAAATGCCGCGCACGATGTTGGTGAAATTGCAGGCGGCCAGCATGTCGCCCGTTTGCAGGTCCGTGGCGATGAAGTGCACGGCCACACCATCAGCAAAGGCCTTCTCGGATTTGGTGGCCGCACGCAGGCAGGCGTCTTCGAGTGTGCCGTCCTCTGGGTTGGGCGTGGGCTCCCAGGGACTCAGGTGGTCCCGGTTGCGCTGGCGGTAGAACAGCAGCCGGTGGGCGTTGTCGGGCTGCAGCAGGCTGAGCTGGCAGCGCGCGGTGTGCAGGATAGGCACTGCGTTCATTTGATCAGTTGAGGACAGAGCTTCGCTGCGCTACGGTCTGTCCCGCAAAGTTCTAAATTTCAATCTTGGAACCCAGCTCCACGACCGCGTTATTGGGCAAGTTCAGGAAATCTGCCGCACCACTGGCGTTGTGGTGCATTTGGGCAAACAGCTTTTCACGCCATTGCGCCATGCCCGTGCCCAGGGTGGGCACCACGGTGTCACGCGACAGGAAATAACTGGTCGTCATCGTCTGCATCTCACAACCGCGGCCCTTGATCTGCTCCAGCGCCTTGGGCACGTCGGGGTCGTTCTTGAAGCCGTAGTGCAGCACCACCTGCCAGCAGTCGTGGCCCAGCGAGTCGATCTCCAGCCGCTTGTTCAGACCTATCCAGGGCACCTCATGGTTGCGCACCGTGACAAACAGGTTGTTCTGGTGCAGCACCTTGTTGTGTTTGAGGTTGTGCAACAGCGCGTTGGGCACGGTGCCCACCTCCGCGGTCAGGAAAACGGCTGTGCCTTCCACCCGCGCCGGGGGGCTGACAAATACGGCTTCCAGAAAGCTGGGCAGGTCAATGGCATCGGCACGCAGCTTCTCGTTGAGCAGGCGCCGGCCGTCTTTCCAGGTCAGCATCAACATAAAAATCGCGCCACCAATCAGCAGCGGGAACCAGCCACCGTCAAAGAGCTTCAGCAGGTTGGACGCCCAGAACGCAAAGTCGACCACAAAGAAGAAACCGGTGGCGGCAATACACAGCACCAGGGGGTACTTCCAGTGGTAACGGATGACGTAGAAGGTCAGTATGGTGGTGATCAGCATGTCGGTGCACACCGCTATGCCATAGGCCGCAGCCAGGTTGCTGGATGACTTGAACATCACCACCGCCACCACAATCAGCGCAAACAGCCCCCAGTTCACAAACGGCAGGTAGATCTGGCCCGTGTCCTTGACGCTGGTGTGGTGGATCTGCAGGCGGGGCAGATAACCCAGCTGGATCACCTGCTTGGTCACCGAAAACGCGCCGGAGATCAGCGCCTGTGAGGCAATGACCGCCGCCATGGCCGCCAGCGCCACCAGCGGGATCAGGGCCCAGTCCGGTGCCATCATAAAAAACGGATTCTTCACCGCCGACGGGGTGTGCAACAAGAGTGCGCCCTGGCCAAAGTAGTTCAGCGTCAGCGCCGGCATGGCCACCAGGAACCAGGCCACCCGGATGGGCTTTTTGCCGAAGTGGCCCATGTCGGCATACAGCGCCTCACCCCCGGTCACACACAAAACCACGGCGCCCAGGATGATGAAGGTGGTGCCCGGGTTGTTCCACATAAAGCCCAGGGCGTAGTGCGGGCTGATGGCCACCAGGATGTGCGGGTCGGCGGCGATGTTGACGATGCCAAGGCCTGCGATCACGATGAACCACACCACCATGATGGGACCGAAGAAGCGGCCCATGCTGGCGGTGCCGCGCTTTTGCACCATAAACAGCGCCAGCAAAATGACCAGCGTCAGCGGGATGACAAATTTCTTGAAGGTAGGCGAAACCACCTCCAGCCCCTCGACGGCACCCAAGACCGAGATGGCCGGGGTGATGACCCCGTCGCCATAAAACAGGCAGGTGCCGAAAATACCGACCAATAACAGGATGCGGCGCAATTTGGGCTTGTCTTTGACCGACTGCGAGGCGAGTGCCAGCATGGCCACCAGACCCCCTTCGCCATGGTTGTCCGCGCGCAGCACCAAGACCACATACTTGATGGAAACAATGACGGTCAGCGTCCAGAAGAAGATGGACAGGATGCCGTAGACGTTCTCCGGGGTGAAAGGCACATGGCCTGAACCAAAGACTTCCTTCATGGCATACAGGACACTGGTCCCGATATCGCCATACACAACACCAATGGCGCCGAGGGTTAGCGCCGACAAAGACGATTTGGATGCTGACACAGATTCACCCGGCTTCTGTTTGGCGCGGGTTCCATTCCATTGGGGACCGCCATTTTGCGCCAGCCGCTCCGGCATGCAAGCCCCTGGTGGATCATTTCCACCGAAATTGCAAACATGTTGCAGCGCAGCAACTGAGGGGCTGGCGCGAAGTCCTGGCTTGCCCTAGGCAAGCCAGGACTTCAGTCGTAATGCTCGGCGTGGGGGTCAGTGGCTTCCATCTCGTAACTGGCGGCCAACATGGCCAGGCGGCCAATGACACCGTACATATAGAAGCGGTTGGGCGCACTGGCACCGGGCTTCATGCCAGGCTGGGGTAAGTGCGTACTCTCGGCAAATGCCAATGGCACAAAGCTGGAGCCTGGTGCATTGAGGTTTTCATCCACCTTGCGCTGGGGGTGCACACGGTAAAAGCCCCCCACCACGTAGCGGTCCATCATGTAGACCACCGGCTCGGCCACGGCATCGTTGACACGCTCGCAGGTCAGCACACCTTCCTGCAGCAATACTTCAAACACAGCCTCGCCATTGCCCAATACCTGGGTGCGCAGGTTTTCAATTTCTTTGGCGTCGCGCACGGTCAGTATCGCCATGCGGGGGTCGCCGTTGTCGGGTTTGAGCACCACAAAGGGCTTTTCCTTGATGCCGTATTCCTTGTGTTTCTTGCGGATACGACCCAGCAGAGCTTCGGTCTTGGCGATCAGGCCCTGCACACCCTCTGCCGTGGAAAAATCCACATCCTGGCACTTGTCGAACATGGGGTTGATCAGCCAGTGGTCTACCCCGATCAGCTTGCCAAAGCGCTTGGAGACTTCTTCAAAGGCCTTGGAATGCGCACTCTTGCGGCGGTTGGCCCAGCCCGCATGCAGGGGTGGCAACAGGTACTGCTCGTGCAGATCTTCCAGAATGCCGGGCACACCCGCGCGCAGGTCGTTGTTCAGCAGGATGGTGCAGGGGTCGAAGTCTTTGACACCGATGCGCCCCTTGGTGCGCACCACCGGCTCCAGCGTGATGCTCTCGCCGTGGGGCAGGTCCATGGTGACCGGTTTCTTCACATCCGGGCTGATGGAGCCAATGCGCACATTCAGGCCCGCCATCTGGAACACCCGGCGCAGCTGGGCCAGGTTGCTCAGGTAGAAGGTGTTGTGGAGGTGGTTGTCGGGCACGATCAGCAGGTTGCGCGCCTCGGGGCAAATCTTCTCGATGGCGGCTTGGGCCGCCTGTACCGCCAGGGGCAGCATGGCGGGGGTCAGGATGTTCCAGCCGTTGGGAAACAGGTTGGTGTCCACCGGGGCCAGCTTGAAGCCGGCGTTGCGCACGTCTACCGAGGTGTAGAAGGGCGGGGTGTGCTCCATCCACTCCAGGCGGAACCAGCGTTCGATGGCTGGCATGGAGTCCAGCACACGCTGTTCCAGTTCATTGATGGGGCCAGTCAGGGCAGTAACGAGATGGGGAACCATGCGGGCCTTTATGGGAATACGCGGGGCGTCAAAACATGATTCTAGGATCTATGGGCGAGTTCCCCTTTTACAAGACCGCCTGGCGCAGGCCAACCAGCCATTCCCGATGGCCGGGTAGGTGGGTGGCCAGAAAGGCCGCCTTTTTCTTGACTTGCTCCACCGCGGCCTGGCTCTCGCTGCGTATGTAGTCCGACATGGGCGCGTTGCGCGTGTCATAACGCATACCATACAAGACATGCAGATAGTTTGAAATGTCAAATAACTCAAACCGATAGAGCAAGTCAGAATTCTTGGGCGGCAGTACGCGCCATCGTTCCAACAGGCTCGACAGATGGTCCGACACATGCGGCGACGTTTGGTTTGCCTTCCAAAAATCGCTGTCACTGCGGTCGGAAATCAGATAGTGCATTTGCACAAAATCAATGATGCGCTCCCATGCGCACTCGACGATGCGATTGCAGTGCTCCCGTAATCGGGGCATTTCTGACTTGTAGCGCGGAAAATTCTGCGAGAAGAGATCGGCCGAAAAATCTGTCAACAGGATGGAGGTCGCCTCCAGCGGCTCAACAAAGCCGTGGGACAGTCCCAGCGCTATGCAGTTGTGCGACCAGAAATCTTTGCGGTAGCCGATCTTCATGGGGATTTTGCGCGGAGAAAACTGGCTATCGTGGATGCCCAAGTACTCTTGGAATTGCGCGGCCGCCTGGTCGTCCGTCACGTGGGCGCTTGAATAAACAAACCCGGTCCCCCGACGGTTGAAAACTGGAATGTCCCAAATCCAGCCTGCCGCATGCGCGGTTGCCAACGTGTAGGGCGGCACCTCATCACCTTCACTGGTGGCAACTTGCTGAACCAGGGCGCGGTCCGTCAAGATCTGATGCGACTTGTCGACAAACTTTGTCTCCAGCACCTTGCCAACCAGCGAACCGGAAAACCCGCTGCAATCCACGTAGAAGTCAAAAGGCAGTCGCTCGCCCCCTTCAATGAGCAGGCTTTCTATCGACCCATCGGCACTGCGTGTAGCACCGACAACGGTCGCGCTCCGATGGTGCACCCCAAACTTTTCCTGGGCATTTTTTGCCAGAAGGACCGCGAATTTTTGTGCATTGACATGGTAGGCGTACTCCACCTCACCCTGATAGGGCTCGGACGAAACCCGCTTGGGGCTGCGCATGGCCTCGGCCACTGGGAATGCCTCGGTGAGTTCCGAGAACTGCAAGTTATCGCGATTCTCCAAGTAGTAAGGTGTAACGTCGAAACCACCAGGATAGGGCGCAGTGAACGGGTGGTAGTAACAATGGCCGTGACCATGCACGGACGCATCCAGCCAGTTTTCAAATTTGATTCCCAGTTTGAAGGTTGCGTCGCAGCTGACAATGAGCTCCGCTTCAGAAATGCCGAATTTGCGCAGCGATTTTTTGATGGCAGGAACCGTGCCTTCGCCCACACCGATGGTTGGAATGTCAGGCGATTCAATGACAGTGATCTTGACCGATGGATCCAGCCGCAGCTCGAACCCCAGGTGGTTGGCGGCCAGCCACCCGGCTGTCCCGCCGCCAATGATGGCGATGTGGTTGATAGTCATATGCGATTGAAGGTACTGATGGGTGTCAAAGCAAGAAAAAAGGGCCCAGTACCACTGGACCCTTTCGCTACTTCACCAGTTCAAGCAATTAGAACTTGGCAGTCAAGCTCGCACGGTAGGTTGTTTCACCCTTGAAGGACCAAGCAGGGTAACCGGCACGCAGTTCTGCCGCCAACTTGGTGTTGTTCGGCGCAGCCGCGCCGTACTGGATGTCATCCGCCTTCAGCAAATTGAGGGCTTCGAATGCCAGTTTCAGGTCTTTCGTGATGTTCCAGCCCAAGGACAGGTCCAGCGTTCCAAAGGCGTCGTGTTTGCGATTCGAATAGAAACCCGTTTCACGGATCATGTACTCCGAACGCCAGTTGTATGCAAGACGCGCCGAGTAAACCGCGTTTTCCCAGTAGCCCACCAGATTGGCGGTGTTGCGCGAGGATGCGGTGAACAGATTCAGCTCGTCAGCATAACTGGCAGACGGTGCTGTTGCGTCCGCATAGGTGTAGTTGGCCGCCACACCAAAACCATTGTCAAAGCCGTGGTTGATCTGGAACTCCAGACCGTCGATCTTGCCGCCGCCGGCATTGGTGACGGTATTGACGGTCCAGTTGTCAAGCTTGGAGTCCGGGCTGACCAGACCAATTTTTTGGTTTCTCTGGGTTTGGGCGGTAATGAAGTTGTCGACGTCCTTGTGGAAATAGGTCACCGCGATCAGGTTGCCCTTGCCGTAGTAGTACTCCACACCCAAGTCAAACTGGGCAGACTTTTGCGGCTTCAAAGCGGGGTTACCGATGGTGACCGCTTCGTTACCCGCAATGGTGTCGTTGAAGCCCTGAACGCTTCCACCCAGGAACATGTCGCCATAGTTCGGGCGCGTAATGGCCTGGGCAGCAGCTAGGCGCAGAATCGTGTTCTTGTTCAGATCCCACGCTACGTTGACACTGGGCAACACGTCGTTGTAGTTCGCAGTCTTCGTCATCAGACCAGTACTCCAGCCATTGTTTTGGCTGATGGATTGATTGGCCACGGTGCTGTCAAACTGGTAACCGGAAGCGCTGATGTCGGTGCCGATATAGCGCAGGCCGAAATTGCCGCGCAGTGCGCCTTTTTCAAAATTGAACATGCCGTAGGCGGCCTTGTTGTCTTCGTTCAGCTCCCCGTAGGCGCTGCGGTCCATCACCCATCCAGTGATGTACTGCGTGGCGTCCGTCACCATTGCGCCCAAGTTGGCCCTGGGTGCGTTCATTTCGAAGCCCAAGGGCTCCGAGCCACCATAGATGGCTCCGAATGGCACGGTTCCAAAAGCCTTCAGCGTAGGACGATCAGCCTGCTTCGTGAACGTGTGTTTGGCAACCCGCACGCCCGTCTTGAAGGACTGAATCACGCCCCAGTCGAGATCCACACTCACGTCGGCTTGTGCAAAGTTCTCCTTGTCGGAGTTGGGCTGGCGCACAATGGCCCATGAACCGCCACCGGAGTCATACTGCGATGGCAGCCCCGTCACATTCGCGTTGACGGGGCTCAACTCGATGCGTTTGCCCATGGAGTTGATGGAGCCATTCCAGGGGGCGGCGGAAGCGCCGTAGTTCGCCGTGAAGGAAGTTCCGCCGTCTGCCTTGGTGGTCCCCAATACGCCTTCGATCTTGAAGCCGTCGGTCTTGTACGAGCCGTTCAACACGGTGCTGTCGGAAGTCATCGTGCCGATACGTGCAAAGGTTTGGAAGTACGGAGCAGCTGCCTTCTTGCCGGGCGCAGCGGTGTTGCTGGCCAAGCACAGGTTCGCGTCCAGCGGGCTGACATTGGTGCAGGAGTCCGCTTGGAAAATAAAGAGTGAGGAATTGGAGTTGTCGCCCTTGAGTTTGAAGTTGGTCTGGGTCAATCCCAGTTCAACACCGGTAGCAGGACGGGCTTGCAGCGTCAGGTTGAATGCATCGCGCTGGCGTTCCTGCACAAAGGCATTGGCAGACATGGAGCCACCCCAACCGGCCAGGGTTTCGTTGCCCAGGCGACGGTAGTCGCCCTGCTCACGGGCGGCTGCCACCAGCACGCCGAAAGTCTTCTCGTTGTTCTTCCAGCTGTAGAGGCCGGATACTTCTTTGGTGAGGTCGGTACTGACAGTGCCCTTGCCGACCTTGGCGCCGACAAACGCCTGGCCTGAAGGCAAATCCAGTGGCTTGCGGGTCTTGACGATCACGGTTCCGCCGATACCACCTTCGGTCAAATCAGCCTGTGAAGACTTGTACACCTCCATGCCGCCGATAAATACGGAGGGCAGCAGCGAGTAGTTGAACGAACGGTCGACGGCTTGTTGGTCGTACCAGCCCGTAGAAGCAATGGTTTGACCGTTCAGCGTGGTGTAGGTCATTTGTGGGTCGGAGCCGCGAATGGAGACCGAGGCACCCTGACCAAACGCGCGGCCTACCGCTACGCCGGGAATACGGCCCATCGCCTCGCCGACATCCGAGTCAGGCAGCTTGCCCACGTCTTCGGCAGACACCGCATCCACGATGGAGGTGGCGTTGCGCTTGACATTGACGGCCGTTTGCAGCGACGCACGGATACCCGTCACGGTGACTGCGTTCATTTCTGCTGGGGCTGCGGTCTGCTGGGCGTGGCTGGAGGCCATGACACCCATGAGAACAACTGCGACCGCCGAGGCTATGGGGGTACGAGTTAGCTTCATGTTTTCCTTTAGGGTGGTTGGGTTCAATCGTTTATCTGGAGATACCAATTAATCGGCGGTATTTACGCTTCACATACCAATTAACTAATATGAATGCCACTATGCTACCAATTTTGCCAAATGTCTACGGTGTTTACCCGGTTGTTGCTTTTTTGTAGCCCCAAGTAGCCCAAAACGCCAAGAATTTCCATACCAGTGGTCTGTATTTTGGTCTTTAAAATGTGCACGAAGCTCCAAAAGCTACACACCAGCGGTGCACAACACTACGCTTTATGGGAGACAAGGGGAAAATGGGCGCAGCTTGGCCCCGCCCATAGAGCGGGAAGTTGTCAGCAAGTTAGATACCAATAACAGACCGGTAAACACATCTAACCGGTTGTTTGCTACGCTTTTAGGGGCAGCCCAGGCAATCCATACGGGGGCTGCGGCCCCATTTGGCTGTGGTCTGCGCCTTAGGCCCGGACTTCGCCGTCGCCCAGGACCACATATTTCAGCGAGGTCAGCCCTTCGATGCCGACCGGGCCACGGGCGTGGAACTTGTCGGTGCTGATGCCGATTTCCGCACCCAGGCCAAATTCAAAACCATCGGCGAAGCGTGTACTGGTATTAACCATGACACTGGCCGAGTCCACCTCACGGAGAAAGCGCTGGGCGTGCATGTGGTCGCGGGTCAGGATGGCGTCGGTGTGGTGGCTGCTGTACTGGTTGATGTGGGTTATCGCCTCGTCCAGCCCCTCCACCACCTTGATGCTGATGATGGGGGCCAGGTATTCCTCAGACCAGTCCTGCTCGGTTGCCGGCGTCAGCTTGACAGGTTCGGCATGGCCAGCAATTACTCCTGATTTGATAGCGTTCTGTGCATATTCCACGGGGGCTAGAGGCAGATTTGACTGAAGAATCTGCAGCGCCGCGGCATCACAGCGCATCTCCACACCTTTGGCGGCAAACACCACACCGATGCGCGGCAGGAACACATTTGCCACCCCGCGGGCCACCAGCAGGCCCTCGGCCGCATTGCAGGGGCTGTATTTGTTGGTCTTGGCGTTGTCCACCACCTTGACCGCCATGTCGATGTCGCAGGGGTCGTCCACGTAGACATGGCAGTTGCCGTCCAGGTGTTTGATGACCGGCACCTTGGCGTCGCGGCTGATGCGCTCGATCAGGCCCTTGCCACCACGCGGGATGATGACGTCCACATACTGCGGCATGGCGATGAGCTGGCCGACGACCTCGCGGTCCGTGGTCTGCACCAGTTGCACGGCATCGGCCGGCAGACCACTTTCCACCAGCGCCTGCTGCACCAGCTTGGCCAGCGCCTTGTTGGACTCAATCGCCTCGGAGCCGCCGCGCAAAATACAGGCGTTGCCACTCTTGATGGACAGGCTGGCCGCCTCAATCGTCACATTCGGCCGGCTCTCGAAAATCATGCCGAACACACCAATCGGCACCCGCATTTGCCCCACACGAATGCCGCTGGGCTGCTGTTTCATGCCAATGATCTCGCCAATCACATCGGCCATGGCCGCCAGCTGCTCACAACCCTGGGCGCAGGTCTCCAGCACCTTGGGGGTCAGCTTGAGGCGGTCCACCATGGGGGCGGACAGGCCGTTGGCGATGGCGCGTTCAATGTCCTTGGCGTTGTCGATTTGCAGGGCTTGGGTGTTCTCACGCAGCAGAGCCGCCAACTTGCGAAGCGCTATATTTTTAGTAGCTGTAGATGCAGCTGCCATGCGGGCTGACGCCACTTTTGCTTGAGAGCCCAACGCGTGGGTGTATTCGGTGGTATTGAGCGCGTTCATGGGGGGATTTTGGCAGAGTTTGGGAGATGGGACAGCTCGGCTAAGCGTGGGCAGGTTACGTCCGCTCACCTGACCAGTGAAGAAAGAAACCCCTACGAGAACCCTCGTGAATTCATTGCGAATATTTCGTTTACTGCTAATATTGCGATTGATGCCAATTGAAGTAGTCTGTTTGATTACGATTGCAACTGCAAGGAGGAAGTATGAGTCAACATGTTCTCGATCCAGCCAGCGTGGCTGAGGCGGAAATGGCGGCCGTAGCGCGGGCGTGCCTGGTTTCTGCTTTGGACCATTCAAAAGCTGATCAAATCAAGGTAACCATCGATACTGGCGAGGTGGGGGGCGATATGCCCGTGTTAACGATTCCACCCCGGGCTCTTCGATTCTTCGCGGATGTGTTGCGACAGATGGCGAAGCGAGAGCCAATGCTACTTGTCCCTCAAAAATGCGAGTTGACAACACAAGAAGCAGCAGCGTTCTTAAACGTTTCCCGTCCGTTTGTCATTAAGGAAATCGAGGCCCGGCGATTGAGCTGTCGTCTCGTCAATAGCCATCGACGAATCGAGTTTGAAGCACTGGTCAGGTACCAGGAGCAACAAAAGAAAAGGTCTGAAGATGCTCTCATTAAATTGCGTCAGACTTCTGACGAGATAGGCCAGGAGTTGTAATGGCTGTGAGCGGGCGATACACAGCAATACTTGACGCTTGCGTTCTGTATCCTCGATTGCAGCGAGATGTGCTGCTTAGCCTTGCGCATGCCGATTTGTATACGGCCAGATGGACAGTTGAAATTGAAAGGGAGTGGACAAAAGCGCTACTCAAAAATAAGCCGGGCACTGAAGCCAGTATTGCGCACGCAGTAGAACACATGCGTGCGGCAATACCAGATTGCCTAGTTGTCGAGTACGAAGCATTCATTCCTTCGATTGAGTTGCCAGACCCCAACGATAGGCATGTGCTTGCTGCAGCAATCCGAGGAAATGCGGATGCAATAGTTACTTCAAACACTAAAGACTTCCCGCTTTCTGTTCTGACGCGATTTGATATCGAATTGCAGACGCCAGATCAGTTTGTGAGAAACCAAATAATGTTGAATCCCCCGAAAGCACTTGCAGCAATAAAGAAAATGCGAGTCCGCTGGAATAGACCAGAAATCACCGCAGCGCAAATGGTGGACCTCTTTGAGAGAAGGGAGCTTCCACAAACGGCTGCACACCTAAAGGATGTAATCGATTTGATTTGACGCTTGCAACGATGTCGGGTTGTAGTGCAAGGGTCCACTGCCATCGCAGAGTGTTCATGTCGCCTGAGACAGCCCGGCGGCAATATCGGGGTCTTGGAAAGCCAAGGCCATAAGTGCAGATGTCAGCCGAGGGTAGGCAAACCGGTAACCCGCGGCCACTGCCGCCCGCGGCCTTGCATTCTGGCCATCCAGCAGCAGTGTAGACATCTCCCCCAGTAGAGCGCGCATAGGCGCACCGGGCACACGCATCCAGACGCGCCGGCCAAAGGATGCCGCCAGGGCCTGTGCAAACCGGGCCTGGGATACGGTGTCCGGCGCGACGGCATTGACCGGGCCGCGCAGCGTATCCTGTGCCATCGCAAAACGAACCATACCCACCGCGTCATCCAGGTGTATCCAAGGCGCAGGCTGGCGCCCGCTGCCCAGTACCGCGCCCAACCCCAGGCGGGCGCTGAGGGCCAGCATGGGATACGCACCATCGCCCCCGCCCAGTACGACGCCAAACCGCAAGCGCACAACACGCACACCCAGACCTTCGGCGCGGCGGGCCTCGTGTTCGATGGCAGCGCACAAATCGGACTGGAACTCACCAGGGCGTGGACCAGCGGTTTCGTCCAATGGCTCAAACGATGCATGGGGAGATGCGCCATAGAAGCCTACCGCCGACGCGCTGACCAGTACACGCGGTGGCTGTTGCAGGCGGCGCATCAGGTCCACCACGGCGGCGGTGACACCGACGCGGCTTGCCAGCAATTCACGGCGGCGCGACGCGGTCCATGGCAGGCCCAGTATGCGCGCGCCAGCCAGGTTGACGACGGCGTCTATGCGGGTTTCGCTGGGGATGGCGTCCAAACGGTCGACCACCCATACGCCTGGGCCGAAGGTGGCGCGGGTTTGCAACAGGTCGCGCGAGAGCACGATCACACGTTGGCCATCGCGCAGCAGGTCGGCCACCAAGGCGCTGCCGACAAAACCGGTGGCTCCGGTCACCAACACGGCGGGGGTGATGCGATGGCCATTGGCCAACGGCACCGGTGGTCGCACCTGCGCAGCCATACGATTCAGTTGCAAGACAGCCCGCACATTGCGCACACTCCAGGCCAGCACGCCCACGCCGTAGACCGTGCACAGCCAGGAGATCCAGCCGTGTAGCGTTAACGCCAGAGCGGTATCCCGCTGCGCCCAGCCCCACAACACCGGCGCAAGCAACCCCAGGAACAGGCCGTAGCTGATAGTCAGCACCGTGTGCAGCACACGCTCGAACGGTGGCAGCTTGCGGGTGCGGTCTTCCTCCAGAAAATCGGCCAGCGTGATGCCCAGTTCGGTCAGCAGCATGGCAGCCAATACAGCGGCAAACGCACCACGCCATTCAAACCACGCCAGGCCGATAAAAACGATGCCGTAGATGGCCTCGCGCGCGGCGTGCAGCGCCAACTCGTAGCGGGCCGAGATGCGCTGGGGCAGCTTGGCCTGTAGCTCGTGGTGCCACAGGTTGTCAAAAGCGCCCATAACGGCCTGGACGGACAGCAGAAAAAAAATGGTGTTCATGGTGTTGGGTCGGCAAAGACGCCGGTTTGGTGGAAGGTTTCGCCCCACAGCGGGTGCACCATGGAGAGGGTGAAGCGGAACAGGCCCTCACCGAGGTCGGTGTGCGCCACGCGGCAGGTGCCAGGTGTCAGCAGGGCCGGCACGGGCAGGCGCAGACGGCCCCAGACCAGCCAGAAGCGGCGGCTTTGAAAGACCAGTGCGCCGGCTTCTTCAAACACATCCAACGACATGCTCAGGCCGCCGTCGGTGCGCTCCAGCAGACCGCCGTCGGCACCGAGCTCCTTGGTGGAACGCACGGTGCGGTCGTGGCCCTGGGCGCCAGTGTGGAAGCAGCGTTCCCATATCACGCCGCCGTGGCCGTTGTCGCTGACGCGTACGGTGGTTGGCATGGCGTTGGTGTTGAGGTGGGTCAGAGGGCCGCCCAGCACGCGCGCCAGTGCGGCGTAGATGTGGCCAATAGACGAGCAGCGCAGGTCCATGAGGCCCTCGTACGTCACGTCGGCATGGGCGATGCCAAAGCGGCGTTGCACCGCCGCAGGCAGACGCGACCAGCCGGCGGCACCGACCAGGGCTGGCAGGTCGAGTGCGGTGTTCACTTGCGCTGCGCTGGGGGTCAGGCGGCTGGGCAGGAGGGTGGTCAAGGCAAACATGGAAGGCTCGCTGGAGTTGCTTATGTACTCCTTATTGCGAGAACCGGGCCAGCCCCGGCACCGCTCGCAAGTCCTTGATTTCATTGAAAATCGCTCACCGACCTGCATACTTGGTTTACAGTCCGTAAAGCCCTCATCGTTAACTCCAGGAACAGGTCCCCCGACATGCCCCGCGCCCTCTTAACCGCAGTTCTTCCATGCTGATCCACGCCGTCCTTGGGTTCGCCTTGCTCGAAACGCTGGTTCTGGCCGCCGTGCTGCTGGCCTGGGCGGACCGCGTGGCCGGTGCGCGATTGTTGGCCGCCTTTCTCTTTGGCATCTCGCTGTGGATGACCGGCAACGAACTGCCCAACTGGTTTGGGCCACAGACCGAACAGACGATGATGCTATTGCTGTCCACCGCGCCCTTTACGTCGGTTCTGTTTTTCCACTTCTGCACGGTGTTCTGCCGTGTGGACATTGGCCGTTGGGGCGTCGCTGCGGCCTACGCGCTGGGCGCGGGCGCCAGCATCGCGGCCATGGTCATGGTGCCGGGCCACATCGTGCAGCACCGCGACATTGGCTGGATCGCCATTGCCGACACTGTGGGTTTCGTCGCCAGCATGGCCTGGGTCATCCTGGGCATTGGCGGGGTGGCCGTGTTGCTGACAGCACTTTTACGTGCGCACCGCGCGCAAGACCAACAGAAGTTTCGCCAGATCGCTGCCGTCGCCGCGTCCTGCCTGTGGGGCATGGTCTGCCTGGCCGGGTATGGCATGGCTGTGCTGGACCTGCCCATCTACCCGTTTCCGCTGCTGGGGCTGCCGCTGTACTCGCTGATCCTGGTCTACGGCATCCTGCGCTACGGCGTGTTTGTGGCCAACGCCTGGGCGCGCCGCGCGCTGGTCTGGGCGTTGCTGCTGGCCCTGGGTGCGGTGGTGGTGGTGGTGACGCCCCTGCTGCTGCCATTTGAATCCCGTTGGCTGGGCGGGCTGGCGGTGGCGGCCAGCGTGCTGGCGCTGAACGGTCCGGTGCGGCGCTTTGCCGAGCGGCTGGTGTACCCCGGTGGTGAGGTGTCGATTGCCGACCTGGGTGCCTGGCGCACCGCCTTGCAGTCGGCCGAGACCCCGCAGGCGCTGGCCCAGCAGGCTGCAACCTTGCTCAGCAACCGCATCGGCACGCAGGTGGACGTCTACATCGGCGACACATCGAACACCACCACCAGCACACCACAACTTGTCTGCAACACCAGCAGCGGGGGCTGGAGCACCACGCTGATGGGTTGGGACGCCGCCCCACCCGGGCCCCGCCATGTGGCCGAACTGTTTGGCACCGTGGTGGCAGAAGCCGCGGCACGCGTAGACCAGGCCCAGCAGTTCGCGACCCGTGAACGCGAGCGCCAGTTGCAGGCGCGCCTGGCCGAGCTGGGCGCGCTGGCGGCCACGGTCGCCCACGACATCCGCAACCCGCTGAACATCATCTCCATGTCGGTGGCTACAGCACCCACCGACACGCGGCGCGAGGTGGCAGACCAGGTGGGGCGCATCGCCAATCTGACACGCGACTTGCTGGACTACGCCAAGCCGTGGAAGCTGAGCACCATTCGCATGGACCTGGCCGCCCAGGTGCGCGCGGCTGCCTTGCGCCTACCCGATGTGAGCCTGGGCACCGGGCTGGACCAGCCCCTACTGCTGGACGCCGACCCGCGGCGTGTGGACCAGGTGTTGACCAACCTGTTTGAGAACGCGCGTATTGCCATCGCATCCACCCACAGCCCCATGCACATCGATGCCGAGACAACCGACACCGAAGTGCTTCTGCACATCTGCGACAACGGCCCCGGTGTGCCGGAAGAAATCCGCAGCCGCCTGTTTGAACCCTTTGCGTCGCGCAGCCCCGGCGGCACCGGTCTGGGCCTGGCCATCGTGGCGCGCATCATGGCGGCGCATGGCGGCTCGGTGGCACTAACCGAACGCGCGCCCTGGCGCACCTGTTTCACGCTGCGGTTTCCGCTGACGACAACCATCACCACCCCACCATGACCACCCTGCCAACCGACAACACCGAGACCGCCGCTGCAACCGAGCCCGAGATGGGCCACGTGCTGCTGGTCGACGACGAGGTCGCCTTCCAGCGCCTGGGCGGCAACTTCCTGCGCGGCCTCGGCCACACCGTCACGCTGGCCGGTGATGGCGCGCAGGCGCTGGCCGCGTTTGCCCAACAGCAACCCGAGCTGGTGCTGCTGGACCTGGCCATGCCACCGCACATGGACCCCGAGATCGGCCTGGAGCTGATCCCCCGGTTCGCACGTGTGCCGGTCGTGGTGCTGACCGGCCATGGCGACCACACACTGGCGCTGCGTGCCACCGAACTCGGCGCCTGGGACTTTCTGACCAAGCCGATAGACCCCGACATGCTGCGTTTTGTCGTCGCCCGTGGCCTGCGCAAGGCGCGGCTGGATGCGGAGCTGAACTCGCTGCGTGCTGATCAGGCGGTGGACGACCTGGGCATGGTTGGCCAGGCGCCGGCCACCGTGCAATTGCGCGCACTGGTGCGCCGCGTGGCACAAACCACGGTCAGCGTGCTGGTGCTGGGGCCAACCGGCACAGGCAAGGAGCTGGTCGCCCGCGCCTTGCACGCCTGCAGCGCGCGCCGCACCGGACCGTTTGTGGCCATCCACTGCGGCGCCTTATCGGCCGAGCTGCTGGAGAGCGAACTCTTTGGCCACATGAAGGGCAGCTTCACCGGCGCTTACCGCGACCAGCCGGGCCTGGTCGAGGCCGCACACGGCGGAACTTTGTTTCTGGACGAGGTCGGCGAAATGCCGCCACCCATGCAGGTCAAGCTGCTGCGTTTTCTACAGGAGGGCGCTTTTGTGCCGGTGGGTGGCCGCGTGCAAAAACATGCCGACACCCGCGTGGTGGCCGCCACCCACCGCGACCTGGAGGCCATGGTGCGCGAGGGCACATTCCGCGAGGATTTGTTTTACCGGCTCAAGGGTGTGGTGCTGCGCACCCCGGCGATGGCCGAGCGCCCCGCCGACATCCCGCTACTGGCCACGCGTTTTCTGCACCGTGTGGCGCCACGCGCCGCGTTGTCGGCCGGAGCCCTTGCCTGGTTGATGGCGCGCGACTGGCCGGGCAATGTGCGCGAGCTGAAGGCGGTGGTGGAATCCGCGGGTGCGCTGCTGCTGCCGGACCAGCGTGCGGTGGATGCCGAACTGCTGCGTCTGGCCAGCGGGGACATGGGTGATGCCGCACCGCGCACCGAGTTCCCCGCCCATGGCGAGGGCGCCGGTCCGTTGGATGCCGCACTATTGGAACTGGAACTGCGCCTGGTGCGTGACACCATGCTTGCTGCGGGTGGCAACCAGTCGGAGGCGGCGCGGCGCCTGGGCATCTCGCGGGTGGGGCTGATCAAGAAGCTGACGCGACTGGGCTTGCGTTGAATCACCATAAAAAACGGGGCCAAAGCCCCCGTTTAAGTGCCTGCTAAGCAGCGCGCAGATTAAGCGTTTTGCTTTTGTTTACGGCGGCGGGCGATGGCGCCAATCAAACCCAGACCGGCCAGCATCATGGCGTAGGTTTCGGGTTCGGGCACTGGAGACACCGACGTGATACCAACCTTGGATCCGAAGCCGGCCTCATTGGTCAAGGTATACGTGCCATACCGGGTTTCGCCATTGGAGAAGACTGCCGAAACGGTAGCACCGACAAAACCATTGCCGTTGATGCCCGTGCAATCGATGCAGCTAAAGAAATCGGTATCCACGCCAAAGATGAACCGCTCGCCGGATGAAAAGGAATTCGCGCCAAACAGGATCGTCAAGGACTGCAAACCATCCTGGAATGCATTGGTGGGGAACATGGCACCCACGTCGTCGCTGGCGGCACCTTGTTGCAGGCCCGAACTGGAAGCGCCGGGGCCTGCATTGGTGGTGTCAAAGAAGCCGCCGATGGGTGTCAGGTTCCATGTCAGCGAGGTGATGTACTCACCCGCTGTCGAGTCGTTCATAAATTGGAACGCATTGTTGGTGGCAAACGTTGTGCCCGAAATGATCTTGCCGCTGGCCGCTGTACTGGCGTGACCGGATGTAGCGGACAAAAGTGTGATGGCCGCAGCCGCCACGAGTTGTGTGATCTTCATAAAAACTCCCTGAAAGTTGACAACAAAGAAGACGCAAAAGTTTTCTTCTGCGCCTGCGCCCCGACCGCATCGCAAAACGCGATCGAGAGCCGCTGTCGGTTTTTACAGGGATTGGTCAGGCCCTTCAATAGTCCATTCGGATCATTCAGGTCTGGTGGGGGCCAGCACCCGCACTGTAGTCCCGCGCCTTGGCCCGTTCAATAGCTTGCACAACCTGCAAGCCCGCAGCTCGGGTGTCTTCGGAATCCAGGGTGCATTGGTAGTCACTCAGGGCAAGTACGGTTTCTTCGAGCGCGTTGCGCAGATCGACCAAGCGCTGGACCAGGCAGGCAAGGTCCGGGGGCAGGGGTTTCAACGGCTGTGGTTCTTGATCCATGGTCCCATCCCCCTGGCTAATTGTTGGTGTCTACATGCCCAGTGACTTCAGCAGTTCGTCCTGGTCCGTGTTGGCCTCGGGTGCTGCGGCCGGGCCAGCAGGTCCTGCCGCTTTCGCCTGGGCCAACACCTCGTCTGGATTGATAGTCTCGGCGACTTCGAAGTCGTGCAGTTTGATGAATTCGGTGCGGTCTATCGCCAGCTCCAGATAAAAGATATTGTTTTTGCCCGTGTAGAAGGTCACGCGGCGCGACTCAGGTTTGTCCAGCTGGGTGTCTACACTGAGCACCACCTGTTTGTTCAACACCAGCATCTTGGGCTGGTTCTGCGTGATATTGGTTTGCAGTTCGCGGCGCACCTTGCCGGTGAAATCACCCACGATCTGGTTCATCAGTTCACCCATGATGTTGCCCACCTCGTCCGACGTGTGGGCGCTGGCCAATTCACTCTTGGGCATGCCCATGTTGAGCATGTAACTCTCGTACAACTCCATGGCCGTTGCGGCCGAAAAATTGAGCACCACCAGGCCGGAGAAACCGCCGTCAAAGAGAACAAAACAACCGATGTCGGGCTTGAGGCAGGTCTTGGTGATGCGCTGCACCATGCCAGAGTAATGGATCTCGGAGGTGGTGGCCACGGTCAGCACACGGGTGACCGAGTTACACAGGCTGGTCAGAATGTCTTCTGTCCCGTACACCACCGTCGATTCTTGCCAATTTTTGTTGTCCATAACGCGCCTCGGTAGCCTAAAAGCCAAATGTACAACGGGTATGGCGCAGGGGCCAGTAAAAAAACATGGCCCTGCCAACTACCGGGTTGGACGGGTCGGCGCAGCCGGTGCCGCGCACAAGCCACACAATTGCAGTGCCAGGCGGTGCAGTGCCTGCCAGCCGGACGTAGGCCAGTCCGGCTGCTTCAGGCCTTTGACAATGCCATCCACCACATGGGCGCTTTGCAGCAGCTGCGCCAGCGCGGTTTCGCTCAAACGCGGCAACACCCGTTCAAACAACCGCTCCTTGGCACCCCAAACCCGCTGCTCTCGCAGGGCCATCGGCAGCGGGCGGCCCTGGCCCATCGCGTCCTTGACGCGCTTGAGCGCGCGTATGTCTTCGCTCAAGGTGTAGTGCACCAGCACCTCGGCCTCGCCCTCAGCCTGCAAGCCGTCCAACATGCGCTGCACACGCAGTGCCTGGCCGCCCAACACAGCCTCGCTGAGCTTGAAGACGTCGTACCGCGCCACATTCATCACGGCGCTTTCCACCTGCTCAAAGCTGAGTACGCCGCCGCCGGGGCCGTCTGCCGGAAACAACAGGCTTAGTTTCTGAATCTCCTGGTGTGCCGCCAGCAAATTGCCCTCGACCCGGTCGGCAAAAAACTGCAGCGTGCGCTGGCCTTCTTCTCCCGCCGCGACACGCTGACCCTGGGTGGACAGGCGTTGCGCAATCCACTGCGGCAACGCCGCGCGCTCCACCGGCTCCACCTGCAGGGTGATGCCAAAACTCTCCAATGCTGCAAACCACGCGCCGGACTTGGTCATCTTGTCCAGCTTGGGCAGCAAAACGATGGTCAGTGTGGAGTCATTGCCCTGCGACATCTCGGCCAGTTGCTGCAAGGCCACGCTGCCATCCTTACCGGGTTTGCCCGAAGGGATGCGGATCTCCACAATTTGCTTGTCGGCAAACAGGCTCAGTGATCCACCGGCTGCCAGCACCTCGCTCCAGTCAAAGTGGGCGCCCGCCACTGTGTGGGAGGTGCGCTCGGTAAAGCCCTGTTGGCGCGCCACGGCGCGGATCGCGTCCAGCGCTTCTTGTTGCAACAGTGGCTCGTCGCCGTGCACGGTGTACAGGCTTTTGAGTCCACGCTGCAAATGGTTGCTGAGTTGGTTGGCGGCGAGTTGCATGGTGGCAGTTTAGCGTGCCGGTCTTTGGCTGTTGTGCCATGGGCTGTGGTACTGTCAACACCACTTTTTCCGGGGATAGTGAACGATATGGAGTCTCACGTGGTGCGCGGCTTGTTATGCCTGTTCTTCGTGTGTGGTGCACACGCCATGGCAAGTGAACGTATTCGCATTGGCGCAGAAGACGACTGGAGCCCTTATTCCTCGTCCGTGAAAGGCAAGCCTCAGGGGTTTGCCGTTGATCTGGTGCGTGCCGCATGGGCCGCCGCTGGTGTAGAGGTAGAACTGGTGCCCCTGCCCTACGCACGGTGCATGAAAGAGGTGGACCGGGGTGACCTGGCCGGTTGCTTCAATACCCTGCGCGACCCGGTGCAAGAATCCCGCTACCGCTGGCACCAGCAAGCCCTGTTCCAGGCGCGTATAGGAATTTATGGCCGGGTTACACCGGGTGTAGTACCCAAACCCCTGGGCTTGGAAGGCCTGCGTGGCAAACGCATTGGCACCACCCACGGTTACGACTACGGTGCCGCCTTTGATGGTGACCCCACCATGCTGCGCGACGAGGCGCCGTCTGATTTGTCGTCGCTGCGCAAGCTGGTGGCCGGCCGTGTGGACTATGCGCTGGTGTTTGACCGGGTGGCCAACGCCATCGCCAAATCGCACCCGGACCTGGGGAAAGGTTTTGCGCTGCACGGTGTGTTGGTGGCACCGCAGCTGTACCTGTCTTTCTCACCCAAGTATCCCGACATTGACCGCATGGTTTCGCTCTTTGACCAGGGTCTGGCCAAGGTTCGCAAATCAGGGGAGTACGCACGCATAGAGGCCAAGTGGCGCTGAACGCCTGCACGCAGCCCGCGATACCGTCAGTCGTGCAGCGAACTCAGGAACTGCTTTAGCTCTGCCGTCTGCGGATTGGCAAACAACTCCGCAGGTGCACCCATCTCATGCACCAGACCCTGGTGCATAAAGATGACACGGTCAGCCACCTTGCGGGCAAAGTTCATTTCGTGCGTGACCATCAGCAGGGTCATGCCCTCGTCGGCCAGGGTCTCCACCACGCGTAACACCTCACCCACCAGCTCCGGGTCCAGCGCGCTGGTGATTTCGTCGCACAACAATACCGCGGGCTCCATGGCCAGCGCACGGGCAATGGCCACGCGCTGCTGCTGCCCGCCGGACAGCTGTTCGCCAAAGGCGTCAAACTTTTCTGCCAAGCCCACACGCTCCAGCAGCTTGCGCGCCATGGCTTCGTTGGCGGCTGCGTCTTTCTTCTTGACCAAACCCGGTGCCAGCATGATGTTCTTTCCCACCGTGAGGTGGGGGAACAAATTGAAGCTCTGGAACACCATGCCCACGTGCTGGCGCAGTTCACGCATGGCGGCGGCGTTCTTGTACAGCAGGGGTTTGCCGTCCACGGTGAGGCTGCCGCTCTGGAATTCTTCCAGCCCGTTGATACAGCGTAAGAGCGTGCTTTTGCCCGAGCCACTTTTGCCGATGATGGCAATCACCTCACCCGGTTGCACCTGCAGGTCTATGCCCTTGAGCACTTCGTTGGCGCCATACGACTTGCGCAGGCCCGTGATTTCAACGATGGACATGGATCTTCCTCTCCAGGTGCTTGGCGTACAGGCTGATGGGGTAACACAGCAAAAAGTACATCACTGCGACGCAACTAAAAATCAGGAACGGGCTGTAAGTGGCATTGGCAATGGTCTTGCCCACCTTGGTCAGCTCCATAAAACCGATCACGGAAGCCAGCGCCGTGCCCTTGATGACCTGCACCAGAAAACCCACCGTGGGAGGCACCGCAATGCGGACGGCCTGCGGCAGGATGATGTAGCGCAGTTGTTCGTAAAAGCTCAGCGCCAGGCTCTCGGATGCCTCCCACTGGCCGCGGGGAATGGCTGCCACACAACCACGCCAGATTTCGGTGAGAAAGGCGCTGGCATACAGGGTGAGCCCAATGCCCGCTGCCACCCAGGGCGAGGTGTTGATGCCAAACAAACCCAAACCGTAGTAGGCCAAGAACAGTTGTACCAAGAGCGGGATGCCCTGGAACAGTTGCACGTAGGCCGCAACCAGTGGCTCGACCGCAGGCAGCTTGGTCAGGCGCAGCATCAGCAAGAGCAGGCCCACTGTGCTGCCGCCGATGAAAGCGATCAGTGACAGGCCAATGGTCCAGCGGCCCGCCAGCAGCAGGTTGCGGATGATGTCCCAGAGCGAGAAGTCAACCATGGTCTACCTCCTGCCAAACAAAAACTTGGCGCCCGCCCAGTTGAGCAATTGCCGCGTGCCAATGGAGAGCACCAAGTAGATACCGCCCACCACAATGAAGGCCTCAAACGAGCGGAAGTTGTTGCTCTGAATCAGGTCCGCGGAGTAGCTCAGCTCCTGGGTCGAAATCTGCCCGCAGACCGAGGAGCCCAGCATCACGATGATGATCTGGCTGACCAGGCTGGGCCACACCTTCTTCAAGGCCGGTGGCAGCACCACCCACACAAAGGTCTGGGTTCGGTTGAGTGCCAGACTTTGCGCGGCTTCGATCTGGCCCTTGGGCGTGGCCTCCAGCCCCGCGCGGATGATCTCGGCGGCATAGGCCCCCAGGTTGATCACCATGGCGATGACGGAAGCTGTCTCGGCAGAAATCTTGACACCCGCAGCCGGCAACCCAAAGAAGATGAAGAACAGCTGCACGATGAAGGGTGTGTTGCGGATCAGCTCCACATAGCCGCCCACGGCGGCTTGCAACCAGGCCGGGGCGAGGTTGGCGCCAAAGCCACGCGCACGCACCCAGGCGCAGGCCGTACCCAGCAGCGTGCCCAGCAGCACCGAGATGGCGGTTAGCGAGAGGGTCCAAGCCACACCAGTCAGCAAGAGCGGCCACTGGGATAGCACCGCCATAAAGTCGAGTTGAATCCGCATCGCGATGCCGTCAGAGCTTCAACAGAAGATTCAGCGCTTAGATGGGGAGGTCACCGGCAGGGCGACCCAGCCATTTCTTGGCCAGCGCGTCCAGCTCGCCGGTCTTCTTGGCCTCGGCCACGATGTCATTCACCTTGGCCTTGAGCTTGTCTTCGCCCTTGGCTACACCAATGAAGTTGGGGCTTTCTTTGAGCAACAGTTTGTATTCGCTGGAGAGTTGCGGGTTCTTGGTCATCATGTTGCCGGCCACCGAGGCGCCCAAGGCCACGAACTGCACCTGGCCGGACACAAAGGCGGCAATGGTGGCGTTGTTGTCTTCAAAACGTTTGGTGTCCACGCCAGCGGGTGCAACCTTGCCCAGCTCTTGGTCTTCCATCGCGCCACGGGTTACACCCACGGATTTGCCGGCCAGATCGGCAAAGCTCTTCACGGGAATATTTTTAGGGCCAAACACGGCCTGGAAGAACGGCGAATAGGCGGATGCAAAGTCGATGACTTTTTCGCGGTCCGGGTTTTTGCCCAAGGTAGCAATCACCAGATCAGCCTTGCGGGTTTGCAGGGCAGGGATGCGGCTGGCACTGACCACCGGCACCAGTTCCACGGCCACGCCCAGCTTCTTGCCAATGTAATTGGCCATGTCGATATCCAAGCCAATGGGTTTGAGATCGGTGCCAACAAATCCATAGGGCGCGGAGTCGGTTTGCACGGCGACCTTGAGCACTTTGCTTTTCAGCACGTCATCCAGCGCGGTTTGCGCCTGGGCGGCGGTGGCGGTGGCGGTGGCGGTCAGCATGGCTGCACAGGCCAATGCCAGACTGAAGTGGCGTTTGTTGAGTTGAACCAGTTTCATAACAGAGCTCCTAGGTAGGTGGATGGGTCTTTGGGGGATTTCTTGGAAGGGCTTGTATGCAAGTCCTGTGCCGGTGTGGCGCCGGCGGTGGCAGATGCGCCAGACAAAGGTTTGAGCGCGTGGCGAAGTTCGGCCAGCGGGTCGCCACTGGCGGTTTCCAGCTTGAGCGCGGCCTGCACATGACCGATATGGGTTTGCATCAGTTGCTCGGCGCGCGCCCAGTCGCTCTGTTCGAGCGCCGCCACAATCTCCACATGCTCCGCACACGAATGCGCGGCGTCGTGGGACGACTGGTACAACATCGCAATCAGCGTGGTGCGCGCCGTGAAGTCGCGTAGCGTGTCGGCCAGCAGGTTATTGCCCAGGCATTCGGCCAGACACACATGAAAATCGCCCAACAGGAAGCTGCGCAGACCCACGTCGTCGCCTTTGACCGCTGCCTTCTCCTTGGCAAGATGGGCCTTGAGTTGTTTGATTGCAACTTTGCTGACGGAGGTGGTGCAGCGGATCAGGCCCATCTCGATGACGCGACGGGCCTCAAAGGCTTCACGCGCTTCGGACAGCGAGGGTTCAATCACATACCAGCCACGCCGGCTGCTGACGGTGACGATGCCGCGGGCGGCCAACTGGGTCAATGCCTCACGCACGATGGTGCGGCTGCAATCAAACAACATGGCCAGCTGCTGCTCCCCGAGGCGTGCGCCGGGGGCCAGCTTTTGGGCCATGACGGCTTCAATGATGCGGTTGCTGATGTCGGTTGCGCTGGTCATACCCGCAAGCTGTGAGCAACTTGTATGCCACTTGCAAGTCACTGGTATACAAGATTTGCGCACCCAAACTGTGAACCACACGCCCACCAGCATGCGCGACGCACCTGTAAAGTGCGCCGTCGGACAGCTACATCCCGCTGCGTTTTGTGCTGACGTTCCGGCGGGATGCGGTAACGCAGGGCTTCAAGTACGCGACCGGCAGCGTTGCGCCCAAGGCCAGGCTGCCGGTTCAGCACAACCGGAATACTATAAAAACAATAGCGTATTATTTATATTACTCGGGGGCTAGAGGCCGATTTGGCTTAAAGAGTTGCCGCAAATGGCATTCAGATCCATGCCAATGCCAATACCCGCAGTCTCTCAGGCCGCCAGGGCCTGCACCGGTTCTCCGGGAGCCAGTGCCGCGCACACCAGTTGTTTGGCGGCCTCTGCCGTGTGGCCACCAAAATCGCGCAAGGGGTTGTATTCGGCCAGCTCCATGGCCACAAAGGTCGGGTCAGTGCTGCACTGTGCCAACACCGGCAACGCGTCGGCCAGGCGGATGCCGGTCTCTACTGGCGTGCCGGTGCCCGGTGCATCGAGTGGGTCCAGCCCATCCAGGTCCAGCGTCAGGCCCCAGCCTACGGTGTCGCGCGTGACCTGGTTGCGGGCCTCGTTGAAGCAAACCGCAAAGCTGCGGTCCAACACTTCTTCCATGGTCATCACCCGCACATTGAGCGCCGCGAGCAGTTCGGCCTCGGCCGGCTCGTAACTGCGGGCACCGATAACCACCACGTTGTGGGGCAACAGTTTTCCGCGCCAACCGTACAACGCGGCCATGCCGTCGGACCCGTGGCCCAGCAGCGCGGCCAGCGGCATGCCGTGCGGCGCCTGGCTGTCCGATGTCTGCGGTGTGTGGGCATCCATGTGGGCGTCTATCCAAATCAGGCCCAATCGCCCAACCGGGCGCAAAAACTGGGCCACACCACTCCAGGTGCCGGCCGCGCTGGAGTGGTCACCACCCAGCACCAGGGGTTGTTTGCCATCCCGCAGCGTTTTCTCCACCGCGGCGGCCAGGCGCAACGAGAAGTGTTCGATCGCGTCCAGGCGATTGCTGGCACGCAGGGGCTGGGCGGTCACAGGATCACCCCAGGTCACCACCCGCCCGGTCGCCGACAGCGCCAGCTGTATGCCGCGTTCGCGCAGGGCTGGCTGCGCCCATTTACAACCACCATCGCTGGCGCCCTCGCCCACTTCGGCACCTATCAGTTGCAGTACACGTGTATTCATGCGGCTTGGCGCAGCGCGGGGCGTGCGGTGGTTGCAAAAGCGAACAGGTCTTTGGGGGCACGCAACGCGGGCACCAGGTAGGCCGTGCTGCCAATGCCCATTTTTCGGGACAGGTTGTGGATGTAACGCAGGGCCGACAAGTCTTCCAGCACAAACCCGACCGAGTCAAACAGCGTGACTTGCCGGGCCGTGTCGCGACCCGGCAGTTGGCGTGCCAATACCTTCCACAAGGCGTGGGCCTGAAAGTCGTCCGGCATTTGCTGCAGCTCGCCTGCCACGCGGGCCTGCGGCTCGTATTCCACAAACACTTTGGAGCGCAGCAGGATGCTGGGCTGCAGCTCGGTCTTGCCGGGACCATCACAACCCACCGCATTGATGTGCATGCCTGGTTCGATCAGGTCATCGGTCAGTATGGTGGCATTGGCCTTGTCGGCCGTGGCGGTGGTCACGATGTCGGCGCCGCGCACGGCTTCGCGTATGGACGCCGCACGCACGATGCGTACGGTGCCGCGCTGGGCATAGGGCGCCAGATTGTTGACCAGCTTGTCGGTCGCCTGGCGGTCCACATCAAACACCCGCAGTTCGTCGATGCGCAACTGGGTCATGAAGGCAATGGCCTGGAACTCGCTCAGTGCACCATTGCCGATCAAGGCCATGCTGCGGCTGTTGCGGCGTGCCAAAGCCTTGGCCGCCAGCGCCGAGGTGGCGGCCGTGCGCAAAGCGGTGGTGATGGTCCGCTCACTCACCAGAGTGGGATAACCCGTGGCACCATCGGCCAGCACCCCACAGGCCATGGCAGCGCGCGGAAACGTGTCACAACCCGCCCAGCGCACAAAGTCCGTACGGATGCACTCGGCCATTTCAGCCATCATGCGTTCAATACCATGGTGCAGCACCAGTTGCTGCATGTCGGCCACGTCGATGTAGCGGGTCATGGATGGGGCTCCTCGGTGGATTTACTTCAGGCTGTTGGACAAAAAGGCGCGCAGGCGCTCGCTGCGCGGACGCGACAACACCTCGGCCGGGTCCCCCTGCTCCTCGATCTGCCCCTTGTGCAGAAAGACCAACTGGTTGCTGACCTCGCGCGCAAAACCCATCTCGTGCGTCACCACCACCATGGTGCGGCCTTCTTCGGCCACAGATCGCATCACGCGCAGCACCTCACCCACTAGCTCGGGGTCCAGCGCCGAGGTGGGCTCGTCAAACAGCATGACCTTGGGCTCCATGGCCAGGGCACGGGCAATGGCAACCCGCTGTTGTTCACCGCCCGAAAGATGGGCCGGAAAGGCGTCCTTGCGGTGGTACACGCCTACACGCTGCAGGTAGGCATGGGCACGCTCGGTGGCCTCGGCCTTACTCAACCCCAAGGCGTGGATGGGCGCTTCGATCACGTTCTCCAGCGCCGTCATATGGGCCCACAAATTGAAGTGCTGGAACACCATGGAGACTTGGGCACGCAGCTGTTGCAGCTGGGCCTGGCTGCTGACCTTGAGGGCACCCTGCTTGTCGGGCACCATCTGCAACTCTTCGCCGTCCAGCACGATACGCCCCGCGTTGGGCTGCTCCAGCAGATTGAGGCAGCGCAAAAACGTGCTTTTGCCGGAACCGCTGGAGCCGATCATGGAGATCACGTCGCCCTTGTTGGCGGTGACGCTTACGCCCTTGAGCACTTCGTTGCTGCCAAAACGTTTGCAGATGTCCAGTCCTTGCAGGATGGTGTGGGATGACATGGAAATATCTCTCAAAGTGGTGTGATGGGGAGCCAAGCGCTGAGGGCTTAAGGCTTAGGGGCTGAGCAACTTTCCAGTGCGCGCCAGCGAAGTGCCGGCAATCTTGGCCAGGCGTTTACCCGGCACAGCCCAGCGCGAGCCACAACGGGCATACAACAAACCGTCGGACTTGCAGCGCAGCTGGGTCACATTGCCGGTCAGCGCGTCCACCACATCCGCAATCACATCCCCCGCCACCACCCGTTCACCGGGCGTGCGGTGGAACACCACCACCCCCGCATGGGGCGCGGTGATGGGCTCGGAGCCTGACAGCGGCGTGGGCACACACTGGGGGCTGCGCAGCGACTCGGCCATGCCGGTCAACACACCGCGCTGCGCCAGAAAGGCACACAGACCCTGCGCGTCCTGTTCGGCCAGCAGGTGGCTGGTATCGGCCTCGCCCCGCAACTCCACCGTAGCGCCAAAACAGGCCAGGTCGATCGGATACTCGGGCAGCAGCTTCTGCAACTCAAACCAGGGCCGGGTGCAGGCTTCGTCGAACGGGGAGTCACCCGACTCGGTGGCCAGCAACAGGGCCCGGGCACCCAGCGCCGCGCCGAGCTGCTCGGCGATGGCGGCCTGCGGCGTGAGGGCATACACATGCATCACCGCGTCGGTGTCGCAGTGCAGGTCCAGCACCACATCGGCATCCACGGCCATGCCCAGCAGTTTGATTTTCAGATCCTGTGTGGGATTGGCGGCGGTCAATGCATCCACCGCCTGCACCAGGGCCTTGCGGATGGTCTGCGTGTTGTGCGCCATGTCCTGGGTCAAGCTTGGGAGCACACGCTCTGCCACCTTGGCGGCCAGTTCGGCATAGCCCCGGTTGAAGTTGCCACCGTCGCGCAGGTCAAAACGCCCCTGGTGTTGGCCCAACAAGGTTTGTCCCAAGCCTATGGGGTTGGCAAAGGGCACCAGCACAATTTCACCGGCGATACGGCCCTCAACTTCGGCTTGTGACAGCAAAGGCACCAAATGCTGGGCCACCAGAATAGCGGGCACTTCATCGGCGTGCAGCGCGCTTTGGATGTAGACCTTGGGCCGGGCGCCGGGCTTGCCAAAACGCAGGACTTGCAAGGACTGGCGAATGCCGGGCGATCCGCTTTGGAGTTCGATGGTTTGGGTTTGCATGGGTAAAAAGGCGTTTTAGGAAGTCTTGGCGGCAGGCCGCGGTGTGGGTGATGCCGCGGCAACGGCTTGCAGGGTATGGGGAGCGGCTTTGACGGTGCGGTTCTGCTGTGGCTGCAGGTGGCGCAGGAAGCGACGTTCCAGCAGCTTGAAGAGGCCAACCAGGCTGAAGGTCAGCACAAAGTAGATGACGGCCGCCACACCAAAGGACTCGGTCACCAGCAAGGTGTTGGCATATACGTCGCGCGCCACCCGGGTGATGTCCACCAGCGTGACCGTGCTGGCAATGGCCGTGGCGTGCATCAGGCCCACCACCTCGTTGCTGTACTGCGGCAGCGCACGGCGCAGCGCACTGGGCAACAAGATACGGCGGTACAGCGTGAAGCCGCTGAGGCCATAACTGCGGGCCGCTTCGATCTCGCCGTTATTGGTGGCTTTGAGCGCGCCGGCAAAAATCTCGGTGGTGTAGGCGGTGGAGTTCAGCGTGAACGCCAGCCAGGCGCAGAACCAGGCATTGCGCAGCAACACCCAGGCTGCACTCTCCCGCACGGCTTCAAACTGGGCCAGGCCGTGGTACAGGATGAACAGCTGCACCAGCAATGGTGTGCCGCGCAGCACATAAGTATAGAACCACACGGGTTTGGACAACCAGGGTTTGGCCGATACCCGTGCTACCGCTAGCGGCACGGCCAGTACAAACGAGCTCAGCAGGCTGATGACCAACAGGACCAGCGTGGTGCGGATGCCTTCCACATACAGCGGCAGGCTTTCAAAAATGGTTTGCCATTGCATGTCAGAACTGCACTTTCTTCACGCCCAGGCTGAAGCGCGCTTCTACACGCGACAGGGCAAAGATGGAGACACTGGTCAGCGTCAGATAAATCAGCGCCACGGCCACATAAAAGGTGAAAGGCGCGCGGGTAGACGCTGCAGCCAGGCCGGCGCGGTGCACCATGTCGTCCAGCCCGATGATGGACACCAGTGCCGATGCCTTGATCATGATCAGCCAGTTGTTGGCAAAGCCGGGGATGGCATGGCGCACCATTTGCGGCAGCACGATACGCCGCCACACCATATTGCGTGACATGGCAAATGCCAGGCCGGCCTCCGCCTGCCCCTTGGGTACGGCCAGAATGGCCCCGCGGAAAGTTTCGGTCAGGTAGGCGCCAAAGATAAAACCTATGGTCAACACACCAGCAATGAACGGCGGGATGTCGATGTAGTCCCAGCCTTGGGATTCGGCCAGTTTGTTGATGCCGATCTGGCCGCCGTAGAAAATCAGCAGCATCAGCACCAGCTCGGGCATGCCACGGATCAAGGTGGTGTAGACCTCGGCGCTCCAGCGGGCCGCGCGCGAGCCCGACAACTTGGCGGCAGCGCCTATCAGGCCGAAGACACAGGCTATGGCGAGTGACAGGGCTGAGACGCGCAGCGTCAGGCCCAGCCCCTCCAGAATGGCTGGCAAATAACCGTAGAGCACAGTAGGCCTCGATTGCTATTGAATTAGGAGCAGGTAGCATCCATTTGACGGGGGCTACCTGCCGATTTGACCAACCAGGGTGTGGTTGGTGGGTGCTTTTGGCTTACCGGAACGCGTAGTTCAGGCTGACAAAGGCACTGCGACCACGGGGGTCCGTGTAGGTGGGGTCGTAACCGGCCAGGAAGTAATAGGCCTGGTTGGAGAACGGGGGCGCGGTATTCAACAGGTTGAGCACACCGGCGCGCACCTTGAACGCCTTGCTGACGGCATAACTGCCGGTCAGGTCCCACAGCGAGTAGGCTTCTACATCACGCGCGGCCAGCAGCTTGTTGCTGGTCGGGTCGTATGTGGTGTTCTGGTCGCGGTAGCCCTGAGAGTACTGGTTGGCCAGTGTCAGGCTGAAGGGGCCCTGGTCCCAGCCGAAGCTGATGCGGTGGCGCCACTTCTGGATCACCTGGTCATTCAGGAACACACCCAGGTTGCTGCGCATGGGTTCCAGCGGGCCAAACTGGCGGTCATAGTTGAGCACCAGCGTGCCGCTGAAGTTGGCACTGAAGCGGCCGACGCTGGTGGAGGCACCGCGGTAGTCCACACCAAAGTCCAGACCGGAGGTCTCCAGGCTGCCCTGGTTTTCCTTCTTCAAGATGATGTTGGTGATGTCGCCAAAGCTGTTGCGCTGGATGTAGGTGCCGTTGTATTTGGCGGCGTTGTCCACAATCACCTGCTCACCCAGGGTGCTGATCACATCGGTCTTGCGGATGTTCCAATAGTCCACGCTGAAGTTCAGCTCCTTGGTGGCGTCCAGCACAAAACCCAGGGAAGCCTGTTGCGATTTTTCAGGCTTCAGGTTGGGGTTGGAGCGGCGCTCCACCGGCCACTGGTTGGTACAGAAGTCGATGTCTCCCCCTTGTGCGGCCAGACAAGTCGGGTCGGTCAGGAAGCTCGACGTGGTGCCGTAGGTGATGGGCCGGTTCAGATCGTCCAGCGAGGGTGCGCGAAAGCCCGTGCCGGCGGATGCCCGCACCAGGAAGTTCTGCTGGGGCTGCCAGCGCACGCCAAACTTGGGATTGGTGCTGGAGCCGGCGTCGTTGTAGCGGTCGTGGCGCAGGGCGAACTGCAGTTCCAGCGTTTTGCTGACCGGTGCATTCACCTCAGCAAACACAGAAGAAACCTCGCGGCTGTTGTCGGTGGCCTTGATGTCGGTGGCCGAGCCGGCCAGTGCGCCGGAGTCGCGGTCACCCGCGATGTTGTTGGACAGCAGCAGGCTGGAGGGTGTGAAGGTCGCGTTTTCACGGCGCAGTTCGCCACCCAGCGCGACCGCCAGGTCACCACCATCCAGCGGCATCAGGGCCTTGGAGATCTTGCCGTCGATGCTGGTGGACACACCCTTGGAGCTGCGTGCTGTGTCGTTGATCTTGATGCTGTTGATCAGGTCCAGGCCGGCCTGGCTAGAGGGGCCAAACGGGTTGATGGTGCCATTGCGCACACCGGCTTCAAATTTGTCGAACAGGACATAACCATTGACATAGGTGTCGGTGGCCTTGTTTTCGGCACGGGCCACTCCGATGTCGTAGTCCCAGCCCGCAATCAGGCCGCTGGCGCCGATCACCAGACGCTCAGCCTTGCTGTTGACTTCATTTGTGCGGTTGCCGGCTTCGGTCATGCGGTAACGGATGCCACTGACGGTGCCGGTGCCCAGCGCTGCGGCGTAGGCGGATGGCAACACGCTGACCGGCAGGTTGCGGATGCGGACGGGGTTGGGGCTGAGCACATACCGCGACTTGGCGTCCGACTCCACCAGCTCGGCAAACACCTGGTGGTCTTCGTTGATCTTGAACGTAGCGCGGCCGATAAAGCCCACCTTGCTGGCTTCTGGGTAGATCTCGGTGTCTTGCATGTAGTCGTAGCTGCAGGCCAGCGGGCCGCCGGGGCCGCTGGTGGCAAACACGGTGGCGGGTCCGTTACAAGTGGGTGAGCTGGGGTTGATGCGGTTGCGTGTGGAACCTGCAGGCAACAGGCCCTTGGCAATCAGCGTGTTGCGCTGCGCGGTGGAGATGTCGATATTGGCCGGAAAGGTGTTGCTCGACATCAGCGCGGGCAACGTGGTGGCCAGCGGGCGGTCCTGGATGAAGGCACGCTGGGTCGAACGCAGGGGGTCCAAGCGCTGCACATCCAACACACCAAACACATTGAAACCGTCCTTGTTCAGGTCACCGGCACCTGCGCTGATGCTGGCGGTGCGTTTGCCGGCGCCGCCCTGTTGGGTATTGGCGATCGAGGCATTCAAATCCACGCCCTGGTAGTCCTTGCGGGTGATGAAGTTGATGACACCACCAATCGCGTCAGTGCCGTAGATGGCAGAAGCGCCATCTTTGAGCACTTCCACCCGCTGGATGGCACCGGCTGGAATATTGTTCAGATCCACGCCCGCGTTGTCGCCGGGCGATGCAAAGTTGGCCAGGCGGCGGCCATTGAGCAAGACCAGGGTAGACGACACACCCAGGCCGCGCAAATTGGCGCCATTGAAGCCCCGCTGGCCGGAGGTGCCGTCGGTGATGCTGGCCCCGTCCGACAGGGGTGCGGTGTTGGCAGTGATGTTCTTCAGAATTTCTGCCGCCGTGGTGACACCACTTTTGTCGATGTCTTCGCGCTTGATCACTTGTACTGGCAGTGCGGTTTCGGCATCCACGCGTTTGATGGAGCTGCCGGTGATTTCCACACGGTCGAGTTTGCCGGTTTCGGCCTGGGCCAGCGCGGCCTGGCTGGCGAGCAGGGATACGGCCAGTGCGGCGGCATGGGCACAGGGGCGCAGCGCAAACGTGGCGCGTGCGGACGAAGACGAAGTGGTGCGTGTCATAGTGGATCTGGGGTTGGTGGTGGCGAGAAGGCGGGAGGGGACGTGTTGCTGCTATTCGCCGCGAATGTTCACGTCGAAATATTTGTCGTTGATGGACTTGTAGACACCGTTGCCGGTGATGGTCTTGAGGGCTGCGTTGACCTTGGTGCGCAGGGTCTCTTCACCCTTGCGCATGGCGATGCCGGTGCCACCCGCCTTGTTGCCGCTGGGGTTGATGGGCGGGCCCACTTTGCTGAAGGTCTTGCCCTCGGGCGACTTCAGGAAGGCGGTGGTAGCTGCCAGCGAGGAGCCAAAACCGATGTCGCCGCGTCCGGCCGACAGCTCCATGGTCACATCGGCTTCTTTGGCCACCTGCAGCACCTGGCTGTCCTTGTAGTTCTCGGCGATGTATTTGGCACGCGGAGTATTGCGCGTCACGATGATGGTTTTGCCCTTGAGGCTGGCGGGGCTCACGTCTTTGAAAACACCCGTCTTGGCGATGAAGGTGGACGGGATGTCGTAGTACGAATCGCTGAAGTCCGCGACCTTGAGGCGCTCTTCCGAGATCGTCATGGAGGCGACGATCATGTCGAATTTGCGCGCATTGAGCGCGGGCATCATGCCGTCCCACTCCTGGGAGACCAGGGTGCACTCGGCCTTCATGGTGGTGCACAGGGCGTTGGCAATGTCGATGTCAAAACCGGAGAACTTGCCATCGGTACCCATTTGGGAGAATGGCGGGTAGTTGGCTTCGACACCAATGCGGATTTTGGCCCATCCAGGGGCTTGGGCGTGGGCGCCCGCAGCCAACCCAAGGGCGGTTATGGCGGCGAGCGCAAAGGGCAGTTTGCGGGGCATGAAGACTCCTGAAAAGGATGAAAGAGAGAAACCGTTTCCGAACTAGGAAACCGTAATGTACAGTTATTTTCATAATCGGTTTATATGAAAATATAAGGACAAACCCTGACGCGAATTCATGCAAATCGGGTTTCATCGGGGAAATTTGCGCGGAGAATGGCTCATTTTGTTTTCAATGCACGATATGTTGAAAATTTTTGACCCACTCCAGATTGCTAGAACATGGTTTGCCACATGCCCACACACGCCTCTTTTTCCCCTCTTTGGCGGGGTGCGCTCTTTGCCATTGCGCTGGGGTGCCTGATGATGGGCAGCCAGGACACGTGGGCCGATGCAATGCCCCCCATCGCCAACGTCGTGATTGGCGGCGCAGAGCGCCGCTGCTCCAGCTACAGCGGCACCAGCCAGGGGCGCGATTGCATGGCGGATTGGGACACCATCCTGGCGCAGGACCCAGCTTTCAAGGGCCTGACCCGTGACGACCTCAGCTTCGACGCCGAAAACGCCACACCCGCCTTCACTTACAGCCTGACCCAGGCCCGCGTGGATGCGCTGCGCAATGTGCCGATGCGGCTGTTTGATGCGCGCCGCAAGTCTTTGGTGCTGGCGCGGTCGGTGCAGGCCCTGCAGGCTTCCGGACCCCAACAGCACCTGACATGGCCAGCCTTGGAGAGTTTGCTGTCGCAGCCGCCAGCCAGCGACGCCGATCGCCTGACCTTGGCCGAGGGCGCCATGCTGCGCTCGGCCTTTGTGGACCCGCTGCCCCACTACCGGCGCAAGCTGCAGGGTCGCTCCACCGTGTTTTCATCCAATACAGCCAGTGTGGCCATCACCCATGCGATCGTTGCCGCCGCACGGGCGCTCAACCAGGGACGCAAACCCCTGATTGGTGTGGTCACGGCATCGGCAGGTTCACACCCGTTTGCGGACCGTGACATCAATGTTTTCATGCTGCAGTCGGCGGGTGCCGATGTGGTGTACCTGCCGCTGGACGGTGGCTCTCGCCAGGCGCTCGATGCCGACGACTGCGCCCACCTGCGCTACTACTACGACAGCTATACCAACACCCGGCCCGAACGGGTGGTCTACCACGCCGACCTGTTGTTCCCCGACCTGGCACAGCAACAACAGGCCCTGTGCGCCAACCGGGGGCAGGCCTTGAACGAACTGTTGGGCCGCTTGAATGGCATCTATTTCTCCGGTGGCAACCAGGCCCGCCATCTGGAAAGTCTGGTCTCCCAAGACGCTGCGGGCAACTACACACTGCCCAGTGCACAACTGGCCATACTGCAGCGCCGCCATGCGCTAGGCCAATTGGTTGTAGCAGGCACCAGCGCCGGCAACCATATCCAGGGTGGTAGCCTGTGGCAGGGCAAACCCGTGCCCATGGTGGGCGGAGGCAGCAGCTACGATGCGCTCAAGAACGGCTTTGCGCAGGGGCGCGGTGTGGCAGGTGATACGGCAGAGCTTGGGCAAACCGAACTGAATGCCAACTTCTCGCCCGTCATCTACCCGCTGGGCGGCCTGGGCGTTTTCCGCTTTGGTGTGCTGGATTCCCACTTCTCACGGCGCGCGCGTGAGGGCCGCCTGGTGCGCGCCACGTTTGACAGCGCCATGCACTACGGCTTTGGTGTGGATGAAAACACGGCACTGCTGGTCAGCCAACCCGACGCCGCGGGCACCACGCATTTCTCGGTGTTGGGTGCAGGCGGCGTGTTCATCGCCGATGTGCGCCATGCCCAAGCCCAAAGCCATCCCCAGAAACACTTCAGCATCCAAGGCGTTCAGGCCCACTACCTGCTGTCAGGCGACATGGCCCGCATAGACGCCACGGGTGACTTGCAGGTCACCCTGTCCAGCAGCGCGCCCGTGCTACCACTGGCAACCGCACCCGCGGTGGTGGTGCAGGACCGCTTGCTGGACACTGGTTCCTACAACTTTCTGAACCTGGCCACAGCCATGGGCCGCACAGGTGCGGCGCAGGGTTATGGCAGCACCCACAACAGCGCCGATCCGCTCAACCCACAGAACAAGCCCTATTACAGCGCCACGCTGTCACGGGATACCCACACGGTGTTCCGCGCCGCCGTCGCACCAGATGCAAACACCCCTTCGCCCGTGGCCTATACCGGTCTGCGGGTGCAGTTCTCGCCTTGCACCGACGGGTGCCAACCGACCAAGCCTGGACTGTCGCAGTAAGCACCAACACGACACCGGATAATCCCCCCACTATGTCCACCACCACCCCAGACGCCTCCGCACCTGCGGCCTACTCCAGCCCTTCGGTTGACACCGCATTTGCGCAATCGGAACTGGGCTTCAAATTGCGCGCCGTACTGGCCGAGGGAAAAGGCACGAATGTGGCCATCGCCGATTTTTTGCTGCGCAACCCGGTGCGTGCCACGGCCTGGGGCATTGAGGAACTGGCGGCGAATGCCCAAACATCCACTGCAACCCTCAGCCGCTTTGCGCGGGCACTGGGGTTCAGCGGCTTTGGCGCGCTGCGCAGTGGCATGGCCGACGCATTGCAAACGGCTTTGCAACCCGTGTTCCAGCCGGTCGACAAGTTGCGCAATGTGCTGCAACGCAAAGACGAGGACGGTAGCAGTGGGAAGCCCATCATTGCCGAGAGCCTGGACGCCAGTGTCAGCAATTTCCAGGCGGCAGCCGCGGGCCTGAACCCGGCCATGCTGATCGCTACGGCCCACAAGATTTTGGCGGCGGAGACGGTCTACACCTTGGGCTTTGGTATCAGCGCCCACCTGTCGGCCATGCTGGCGCTGGACCTGCAGCCCTTTTGCCGCCAGGCCATCAATGTCGTGGAGTTTGGCGGTACCGAAGTGGCGGCCGGGCGGCTGATGAACATCGGCCCCAAGGATTTGCTGATTTCCATTTCATTCCCGCGTTATGCGAGTGACGCCGTCATGCTGACGCGCTACGCGCGGGACCGTTGCGCCCATGTGATTGCGCTGACCGATTCCATGGCTTCGCCACTGGCCAACTGGTCGCACGATGTGCTGGTGGCACCGGCCACCCACCCGGTGTTATCGAGCAGTTACACCGCTGCGCTGTTGGTAATAGAAGCCCTGGTCACCAGTCTGATGGTCAGTGGCGACAACCAGGTAGCGCAGGCGGAAAAGCTGACGGACGCTATCTCAGCCTACCTGTACACCGACAAACCGGGCAACGACAGCGGTGTGGACCGCCCCGCCAAACGCATCGTGCGCAAGGGCTAGTCCCCTCGGGGGTCTTGCGCGCATTGGGACGGCCCGGCGGCAATCCAGCTACAAAACCTTCAGGTCCGCGCCACGCAAACCGACCAGCAGGGCCCGGCCATCCTTGCCAACACGGAACTCGCCGTATTTGGCCTGGGCCCAGCGGTCGGCCTCGCCTTCCTTGAAAAACCAGGCGTCGGTGACCAGCACCCAGTCGCCGTTCTTGGGCGCCAGTTCAATGCGTAATTCATCGGCTGCCAGCGGTGTGCCCTGATCGACGCGCACCACGGTCGCAATGCCACGCGCATCACGCGTGGCCACCACGTGAGGGCGTTGCCCGGCTGCCAATGCGGTGTTGGGCACGCCCACCGTGTCGGAGAAGGCGAAACGCAACGCCATGTAGTCGCCCTGCATCAGCGAACGTGGGTCCACCGGCGCCAGCGGCACAAACAGCGGTTGGCCGCGTGATATGAGGTTTTCCTTTTGCCAGATGGCGCCATTGGCTACCAAGAGCACCAACAGCGCCGCAAAGGCCAGGCCGGCCTGGGATTTGCTGAACGCCGGCGTGCCGACCGCCCCGATGGTCTGCGGCGCTTGAAAAGCCTGTGTGGTGCGCGCCGCCCACCAGGCCAGGGCACCCAACACGGCACCGGCACCTGCCAGCAGCAAGGCCTTGTCGGCCAGCGGCCAGGCCAACTGGTAGTAGAAGGCACCCATGATCCAGGCTGCGGCTACACCCGCGGCACTGGCCACCCGCCAACGACCAGCGGACACACAATAGGCCAGTACCAACCAAACGCTGCCCAGCGACGGCATAAACCCCGCCAGCCCAACCAGCACCAGGGCCACGGCTGCACACCAGGTGTTGCGCACCCGGGGCCACACATGGGCCAGCCAGGCGGCACCCGCTAGGGCCAGCGCCACGGACGCCAGGCGCAACGTCTGCAGACTCTCCAGCATTGCGCTGTGTTTGGGGCCTAGTTCACGCGCAATTTCCCCGGCAACATGGCCGCCACCACCCAGGCTGGCACCGACCAGAAAAGTCATGCCGGCCCAAAACGCCAGGCCCGCCAGGGTGACCAACAACCAGCCTACTGACAAGGATTCCCATGCGGCCGCAAGGCGCGCGCCTCTCCCATCGTTGAGCACCGTGCGTTGTATCCATGCACCCGCCAATGCCACGGCCACCAACACATGCAGGGCCAGCCAAACACTAGGCCATTCGGAGCGGCCAAAAACGTTCAGGCTGATGGGCGCCACGGCCAAGCCCACCAGACCCGCGGCGCCCGCCCCCAGCAAAGCCCGCAGCCAGGGCTTGGACACTGCCCACACCACAGCACCCACCAGGCCAGCAGACACCGCCGCAGCGCCACGGTTGGGCAAATCACGAAACAGGGCATAACCCAACAGTGCGCCGCCTACCATCAAGGCCGGTACGGCCAGTTGCTCCACAAACAGGGGCAGTGTGCGCCCACGCAACAGGGCTACGGCGCCCGCCAGTACCACAGCACCCACCACATAGGTCCCCGTGCCACGCAGTGCCGCTTCTCCCACCATCAAGCCAACGAAAATCAACAAGGGCACTGCGGCCAGCCATGCACCCAAAGCCGTCAGCAAAACCACGGGCCAAGGCCGGTGGTCCTGTTCGGGGCGATGGGCTTCGGCGGGCAAAACACCGGCAGCACTCGCAGCCCGCAGAACATGGTCCAAACGGTCGGCACTCATACGCCGCCACCTTGCGCGGCATCGCGACGCGACAGCCGCAATAACACACCCACGGTGCCAGCCAACAAGCCCGCCGCCGCCAGGCCCAACAGCAGCATGGCACCCATCCAGAAGTCGCCACGCGTGTCGTGGAACAGCACTTTGCCCAGACCAAAAATCAGCAACACGTTGAGCCCCAGGCCCACTGCACTCAAACAAAAAATATCGAACAGTTTTCGGCTTGCCAGAGCAAACGCGGTGCCCGCCAACAAGCCCAGGCCCAGGCCGTACAACAGAACCATCTTGTTGGAAAAAAGAGCGCCCAGTGACGTCGTGGAGACCATCAGCGTAGCCAAGGTAACCGCCGTGCGCATAGCCCAGAGACCACTGCCGCTCCAGCGTTTAAAAACCGGGCTCAGGGCCAGCGTCAAACCCAGCGCGGCACTCCAGGCCACGGCATAGATGTGCAGGTCTTGGGGCTCCACACGCCAGTCGTGGGCGGTGTGCGCATGCACCCACAGCGAGATACCAGTGCTGACGATCAACGCCCAGGGTGTCCACAACACATCGCTGCGCACGCTGAAACACAGCGGCAGAGCCAGCACCGCCCATACGGCAAATAGCTGCCAGGGGTCAGCACCTGTCTGGTAGGTCTGCCCAAAATACGCAAACAGGCCACCAATGGTGAGCAGTGCCATCAGTCCCAAGGGCGCGCGTGCACTGGGCTTGACCAGGGCACCGCCACACATCACCAGAAACAGCGCCTGCAGCAGCCCAAACCGACCGTAGCGCCCTAGCGTCTCCCAGTTGGCTGCTACCCACAGGATGACTCCAAAACCGCCCAGGGCCGCCGCCAGCACGGCCACGCCGCGTGGCAACCAGTAGGCAAGTTGTGCGGGCTCGCGGTTGAGCCCGGCTAGCTGGGCCAGCTTGTGCGAACCCGTGGCATCCAGCCTGTGGCGGGCCGCGAGTTCGTACAGTGCCAGGCGAAGGTCCATCAGGGTGCGTCGAGTGATTTGATCGCCGCCAGGCGCCGCAACAGCTGCTGCAGGATGTCGTTCTGCATGTCGCGGAACAGCAGTACCTCTTCGGCCTCCTTGGCCAACACGGCGGATTCGTTGAAGCTGATGTCGCGCTGCTGCGAGATTTCGGTCGGACCAATCAGCTCGCGCCCATCCGGCAGGCGCACACGGAACAGCAGGCGCAGGCGCAACTGGAACTCGCGCACCTGGCCCGAGGCGTTGACACCCACCACATTTTTGTCACGCACCTCTTGCAAAATGTCCACGATGACCTGCGGCGCCTCAACGCCCCGCACCGGCGCCAAGGGCACGATGGCCTTGCCAAAATACCGGATCAAGTCAGCGGCTACCAAGCCGTTGCGCTCCGGCGTGACTGCCAAGGTCTGGAAGGCAAAGGTCTGGCTGCTGCGCAACTTGAAGCCGCAGCCCGCCAGAGCGGCCGCGGCCATGGCGGCGATGGCAGTGCGACGGCGGAGCATGGGCTGCGGTTTAGAGGACCACATTGACCAGACGCCCCGGCACAATGATGACGCGTTTGATGGGTGCACCCGCAGCGAAGTTGACAAACGTCTCGTTGGCCAGTGTCAGCGCCTCGATCTCGTCCTTGGACGCACCCGAGGGCACCATCACCGAGCCGCGCAGCTTGCCGTTGACCTGCAGCATCAGTTCAATCTCGTCCTGCACCAAGGCAGCAGGGTCCACCTGTGGCCAGGGTGCGTCCAGCAGGTCGCCGCTGCCCTTGGCATACCCCAGCTCGCTCCACAAGGCGTGGGCAATGTGGGGCGTGGCCGGGTAGAGGACACGCAGCAGCAGCGAGAAACCTTCCAGCACCGCGGCCAAACCACCTTCGGACTCCACAGCCTTGAAGTCTTCCAGGGCATTGATCATCTTCATGGCGCCAGACACCACGGTGTTGTACTGCATCCGCTGGTAGTCGTAGTCCACCTGCTTGAGCACCGTGTGCATCTCGCGCCGCAGCACCTTGGCTTCCTTGCTAAAGCTTAAGCCATTTATGCCGCCAGCCCCCGTCAACTGGACCTGGGTAGCTTCAATATCCATAGCAGACAGCTTGAAACCAAAGTTCCAGACCCGGCGCAGGAAGCGGTAGCTGCCCTCCACCGCCGCATCGTTCCACTCCAGCGTGGCCTCGGGCGGCGCGGTGAACATGGTGTAAATGCGTGCGGTGTCGGCGCCGTATTTCCCGATCAGCTCTTGCGGGTCCACACCGTTGTTCTTGGACTTGGACATGGTGCCCACGCCTTCGTAATCAATGGGCGTGCCCACCGGCAGCAGACCGTCCGCACTGTCCACGGCCTTGATCAGCTTGGCACCGTTGATCTTGCCCGCATCGTCAAACACATGCTCCACGTCCTGCGGCCAGAAATACTCCTTGCCACCCTTTTCGGTGCGGCGGGAGTAGATGTGGTTCAGCACCATGCCCTGGCACAGCAGTTTGGTAAACGGCTCATCCACGGTTACCAGGCCCAAGTCACGCATGACCTTGGTCCAGAAGCGCGCGTACAGCAGGTGCAGGATGGCGTGTTCGATACCGCCGATGTACTGGTCCATGCCGCTGCCACCCTTGGCGAGTTGCTGGTCGCGCATCCAATAGGCGGCACCGCCGCTGACCATGGCGTCGATATTCGTCGGGTCGCAGTAACGCATGTAGTACCACGAGCTATCGACAAAGGTGTCCATGGTGTCGGTCTCGCGCCGCGCGGCCTTGCCACATACCGGGCACACCACACCGGCGTGAAAACCTTCGTGTTTGTGCAGCGGGTTGCCAGAGCCATCGGGCACACAATCCTGCGGCAGCACGACGGGCAGATCCTTCTCGGGCACCGGCACCGCGCCGTGCTCGGCACAGTGGATGATGGGGATGGGTGTGCCCCAGTACCGCTGGCGGCTGACGCCCCAGTCGCGCAAGCGCCAGGTGGTTTTTTTCTCGCCCATGCCTTTGGCCTGCAAAGCCGCAGCCACGGCATCCACGGCATCCGTATACGACATGCCACTGAAGACGTCCGAGTTGACGGTGACGCCACGCTGCTTGTCCGCATACCAGTCTTGCCATTGGTCGTGGTCGTAGGTCAAGCCATCGATGTGCACCACATCGTCAATGCGGAGGTTGTACTTTTTGGCAAAGGCAAAGTCGCGCTCATCGTGGGCGGGCACACCCATGACGGCACCATCGCCATACCCCATCAGCACATAGTTGCCGACCCATACGTCGATGGCGTCACCGGTCAGCGGGTGGGTGACTTGCAGGCCCGTGGGCATGCCCAGTTTTTCCTTGACGGCCATTTCGGCCTCGGTGGTGCCGCCGGCCTTGCACTCTTCGATGAAAGCTGCCAGGCGCAGGTTGGACTTGGCAGCATGTTGGGCCAATGGATGCTCTGGCGCCACAGCACAAAAGGTCACCCCCATGATGGTGTCGGCGCGGGTGGTGAACACATACATGCGGCCATCACCAATCAGCGCGCCGTCTTCACCCTTGATGTCATGGGTGAATGCAAAACGCACGCCGCTGGATTTGCCGATCCAGTTTTCCTGCATCAGCTTGACACGCTCGGGCCAGCCCGGCAGGCCGGTCTGCACCTGCTCCAGCAGTTCCTGGGCGTAGTCGGTGATCTTGAGGTAATAACCAGGGATCTCACGCTTCTCGACCGTGGCGCCAGTGCGCCAGCCCTTGCCGTCAATAACCTGTTCGTTGGCGAGCACAGTCTGGTCCACCGGGTCCCAGTTGACGACCTGCGTCTTGCGGTAGGCAATGCCTTTTTCCAGCATCTTCAAAAACAGCCACTGGTTCCACTTGTAGTACGACGGGTCACAGGTGGCAACCTCGCGGCTCCAGTCAATGGCCAGGCCCATGGCCTGCATCTGGCCCTTCATGTAGGCGATGTTGTCGTACGTCCATTGCGCAGGTGGCACCTTGTTCTTCAACGCGGCGTTTTCGGCGGGCAGGCCAAAGGCGTCCCAACCCATGGGCATCAACACGTTGTGGCCGTTCATGCGCAAGTAACGCGCCAGCATGTCGTTGATCGTGTAGTTGCGCACATGGCCCATGTGCAGCTTGCCGCTGGGGTAAGGCAGCATGGAGCAGGCGTAGAACTTCTTCTTCAGGTTGCCTTGCGCATCCCGCGCGTCTTCGGTCACGCGGTAGGCGTTCTGCCCATTCCACAGGGGTTGTGCCCAGTGTGCGTGCGCCGCTTTTTCGATGTCCAGGTGTTGGTATTTGTCTTGCATGGGTGAAGGGGCGACCTAGCGTCGCCAGATGGAGTGCCTGAGGGGATTTTAGGCGTACTGGGTAGATGCCCCCCACAGGGGAGCAACCCTAACGCCTTGCGGCGGCTGTGTCTGTCACGAAACCGATGCGGTGCAGACCTGCAAGGTGGGCCTGACCCATCAGCTCGACCACTCGACCATAGGGTACGGCGGTGTCGGCGCGCAAACGCACTTCGGTGTCAGGGTTGCGTTCACCGGCTTGGCGCAGTGCAGCGGCCACGGCCCGGGCGTCAAGGGGTTTGTCATCGACAAAGACCTGGCCCGTCTTGTCCACCGTCAGCGCAATGAACTTGGGAGCCTCCAGCGTGGCGGCACCTGCAGACTTGGGCAGGTCCACCTTGACTGCACTGACCAACAGGGGAGCAGTGATGATGAAGATGACCACCAGTACAAGCATCACGTCCACCAGTGGCGTCATGTTGATCTCGCTCATAGGCTGGGGAGCGGCGGTGCGCTCCAGGCGGCCGAAACTCACTGTGCCCTCTGCGTAATCAACAACTCGCGCAGATCGCGAGCAAAACCTTCCAGATCGGCCTCAATACGACCGATGTAGCGTCCCAGGATGTTGTAACCCAGAACGGCGGGAATAGCCACGGCAAGGCCGGCCGCGGTCATGATCAAAGCTTCACCCACGGGGCCGGATATCTTGTCTATGCTGACCTGGCCTGCACCCGAGATACCCATCAGCGCATGGTAGATGCCCCAAACCGTGCCCAGCAGACCCACAAAGGGCGCGGTGGAACCCACGGTGGCCAGCAGTACCTGACCAGCCTGCAGCTTGAGCAGGACGGCGTGCAAGGCATCGCGCAACAGGCGGGTGAGTTGTTGGGACTTGTCGCCCGCACCAGCCAACGTGCCCGTGGTTTGCACCTGGCTGGCCTGAACCAGCGGTGCAACCAGGACTTCGCGGTCAAACAGCTGCACGGACCGCAGTCCCTCTGCCAGCGAGGGCGCTTGCCAAAAGGCGGCCGTGCTGCGGGCCACGTCGCGGTGGGCGCGCAGCAACAACCAGGCTTTCCACAAAATCACGACCCAACTGCCCACCGACATCACCAGCAACGCCAGCGCCACACCTTTGCTGACGGCGTCGCCCTGGCGCAGCAGGTCGAAGGCGTTCACCGCAGGCTCAGCACGTCAAACATGTCAAACAGCCCGGACTTCTTGCCCGCCAGAAAACGCACCGCGCGCAGACTGCCCTGGGCATAGGTCGCCCGGCTGGAGGACTTGTGGCTGATCTCGATGCGTTCACCAATGCCGGCAAACAGCACCGTGTGGTCACCCACGATGTCACCGCCGCGTATGGTGGCAAAACCGATGGAGGACGGGTCGCGCTCACCGGTCACACCTTCACGGGCGTAGACAGCGCAGTCTTTTAAGTCACGGCCCAGCGCGTCGGCAATCACCTCGCCCATTTTCAGGGCCGTGCCAGAAGGTGCATCCACCTTGTGGCGGTGGTGGGCTTCGACGATCTCGATGTCGTAACCGGTGGACAGCGCCTTGGCAGCCATCTCCAGCAGCTTGAGGGTGACGTTGACACCCACGCTCATATTGGGCGCCATGACGATGGCAATGTCTTGGGCGATGGTGGCGATCTCTGCCTTTTGCGCGTCGGTAAAGCCGGTAGTACCAATGACGGCGGCCACTCCCAATTCGCGGCAGACCTTGAGATGGGCCAGTGTGCCTTCGGGCCGGGTGAAGTCGATCAGTACATCGCTGGGCTGCAGGCCAGCGCGCAGGTCCGCCGTGACCAATACACCCATGGGCTTGCCAGACATGGCCCCTGCATCCTGGCCCACCGAAGGGCTACCCGCCATGTCCAGGGCTCCGGCTAGGCTGCAGTCGTCTGCGGCACGGATGGCATCGATCAACATCTGACCCATACGGCCTGATGCGCCCGCCACAGCAATCTTGTGGGTCATGTCACGGTTCTTTCTGCTGCAAAACTAGGGGCGTGTAGCCTCAAGCGGCGGGTAATCGCTCGGAGCGGCCACGACAGTTGCGGTGGCAGCAGCAGGCCTGCTCGGTGGTGGGTACTTGCTCAGGCTTTCTTCCGAGGCTTGCAGGCTCGGCACGGAATTGGGCAAAGACGGCGACTTGAGTGTGGCGACAAATTCAGCCTCGCTGGGCAGTGCATCGGCCTCGGTGCGCTCCACCAGATCGTTCTTGAAAAACACGGTGACCTTGCGTGACTGGGGCACCGCACCCTGCTGCTTGAGGGTGAATACATAGTCCCAACGGTCGGCATGGAAAACACTGACCAACAAGGCAGTACCCAGGATGTCGCGCACTTGGGCGCGTTGCATGCCGGGCTTGAGCTGGGCCAGCTGTTCCTTGGTCACTACATTGCCCTGCACGATGTCCATCTTGTAGGGCGACACGATGCCAGCAATGCGTGCGCTGGCACCATTCAAGCTGCTGCAGCCCGCAAGGCCCGCAAACACCAGGGCGACCAGGGTCAGATTGAGGCTACGGCAAGGGATGTCAGACATGGGTGGTTACGCGAGATATGATCGCAGGATTGTAGCGGTTGAGCGCCGCCGCCCCCTCGCTTACCCCCGGCGGAGAGATGCCCATGACCAATATTGACGAACTGAAAAACACAGGCCTGAAGGCCACCATTCCGCGCCTGAAAATACTGGAAGTGTTCCAGCGCAGCGCCGAACGCCACCTGACAGCGGAAGATGTATTTCGCGTCCTGTTGCAGGAACGGTCAGACGTGGGTCTGGCCACGGTCTACCGGGTGTTGACCCAGTTCGAGCAGGCCAGCATCCTGAGCCGCAGCCATTTCGAAAGTGGCAAGGCGGTGTACGAACTCAACGAAGGCCAGCACCACGACCACCTGGTGTGCCTGGACTGCGGCAAGGTGGAAGAGTTTTACGACGCAGAAATCGAGAAACGCCAACACGCGGTTGCCAAGGCCAAGGGGTTCTCCATTTCGGACCACGCGCTGAGCCTGTATGCCACCTGCACCAAGGACAAGTGCCCCAACCGCACCGACCGGGAAAAACAGCGCGGCGGCAGCGCTAACTGAGGCGTTTGCGACAACCCAGACCGTTTATTCGCCCTGCGACATCGCCTTGCGGTGGCGCTCTACAAATTCCTGGTAGGTGTCGATACCACGCAATTGCAGAATGGTGTTGCGCACAGCGGCCTCCACCAGAACCGCAATATTGCGGCCCGCCACCACCTGGATCACCACCTTGCGCACCGGAATGCCCAGGATGTCCTGGGTCAGGGGCTCGTAGGGGATACGCTCGTACTCGCGCTCCAGGGTTTCGCGGCGCACCAGGTGCACGATCAGTTTGAGCCGCATTTTGCGGCGCACTGCGGTTTCGCCAAAGATGCCGCGGATGTCCAACAGGCCAATGCCGCGCACCTCCAACAGGTTTTGCAACAGCTCGGGGCAGCGCCCTTCAATCGTTGTCTGGTTGATGCGGTACAGGTCCACGGCATCATCGGCCACCAGGCCGTTTCCGCGAGAAATCAACTCCAGGCCCAGTTCGCTTTTGCCCAGGCCGGATTCACCGGTAATCAGCACCCCAAGACCCAGAATATCCATGAACACGCCGTGCATCGAGGAACGGTCGGCAAAGTGTTTGGAGAGATAGGCCCGCAAGACGTCGATGACAAACGCCGACGATTCCTCGGTCGCAAACATCGGTATCTGTGCCCGCTCACACATGGACAACAAGGCCTGGGGCGCGATTTGCCCATCGGCCAAGACCAGCACCGGCGGCTCCAGTGTCACGATGCGGGAGATGCGGCGGGCGCAATCCTCGGGCGTGGCATTGGTGATGTACGCAATTTCGCGTTCGCCCAGAATTTGAACGCGGTAGGGGTGGATGTAATTCAGGTAGCCAACCAGATCAGCGCCCGAGCGTGCGGCACGAACCGCCACTTCGTCAAATCGGCGCTCGGAAGCCCCCAAGCCCGCGACCCATTCCCAGTGCAGGCGGCCGCGAAACTCTTCAAAGAGTACGTCGGCGCTGACTACAGTGGGTTTCACGGAAAGTTAGGGCGCCGTGTGCCTGGCTCAGGCCACTTGGGCAGACTGCCAGCCAGCAATCATGGAATGCAGCTGTGCAGCGTCGGAGGTGGCCAGCATGCGCTCGCGCAATTCGGAGTCGCTCAGCAACTCGGCGATTTCAGACAGGATTTCCAGGTGTTTTTGGGTTGCCGCTTCGGGCACCAGCAAAAATATCAGCAGCCCGACCACCACATCGTCAGGCGCATCAAAACCGATGGGGTTCGCCAGCTGGAACACAGCAGCCATGGGGGCCTTGAGCCCTTTGATACGTCCGTGGGGAATGGCGACACCATGACCTAGACCGGTGGAGCCTAGGCGTTCGCGCGAAAACAGGCTGTCGGTCACCAAGGCACGGCTCAGGCCATGCAGATTTTCAAACAACAGGCCAGCTTCTTCAAAAGCGCGCTTTTTGCTGGTCACTTCAACGTGCGCGAGCACTTGCTCAGGTGACAGGATACTGGCTAGTCGGTTCATGGTGTGGGGCGATTATGCACAAAAAAGCCGCCCCATGAAGGGCGGCTGCTCTAGTACGCAATACCAGTGCCGGTATTACATCAAGCGTTTGGGCGCTTGGTGGTGGTGGTCCTGCAGACGGTCTTTGTGCCGCACGACCTGACGGTCCAGCTTGTCAACCAAGTCATCCACTGCCGCATAGAGGTCCTCATGCGAGCTTTCGGCAAACATGTCGTTGCCCTTGACGTGGATGTTGCACTCGGCACGCTGCCGTCGTTCCTTTTCCTTTTGCTTCTCAACGGTTAGAAGTACCTTGACATCGACCACCTGGTCAAAATGTCGCATGATTCGATCGAGCTTGGTCGTAACGTAACTGCGCAGTGCCGGGGTAACTTCAAGATGGTGACCGCTGATCGTCAAATTCATAAATAGCCTCCAGTTGCTCTCGGGTTAAAAACCTTGCCGCTGCGTTCCAATGTTTGGCGCGGTAAGTACGACTACCAAAATGGTCTAAATTGATTGCCGTCAAATCACTATGCGCCCGAAATGGGGGAAATGCAATGCCTTTTTTTGGTAACGCTGTGCAACACAATGACCCCGCACAAACTCCGGCTTTTGTCTGTCTATTGCCCACTAATGCGGTGCGATAATTTGAGAATCAGCACTTTTGGAGAGCATTCCTTGGAAAACTACCCTTGTCGGTAGCTTTCACGCTTAATTGGGGTCAGATTCCAATTGCGCGAAAGCAGCAGCGACGCTCCGTTGTCCGTGTCGGACAGCAGGAATCTGACCCCGATTGAATCGCCATGCTCAATATTTTCACGCTCGCCAACGGACGGCTCTTTCAGGAAGAAATCGAGTCGCTGGAAGAGCTCTCCCAGTTCCAGCCCATCTGGGTTGACCTCGAATCCCCCACCGTAGAAGAAAAACGCTGGGTCAAACAGTACTACGGCCTGTCCATCCCCGAAGATGCGATGGACGAAGACATCGAAGAATCCGCGCGCTTTTACGAAGAAGACAACGGCGAGCTGCATATCCGCAGCGACTTCTTGATCGCCGACGACGACGAGCCACGCACGGTACGTGTGGCCTTTATTCTGAACCAGGTCAACGACGAGCTCAAAAGCAAGGGTGTGCTCTTCTCCATCCACGATGAAGACGTGCCGGTGTTCCGGCTGCTGCGCATGCGCGCCCGCCGCGCACCGGGGCTGATTGAAGATGCCAAAGAGGTTTTGCTCAAGCTGTTCGATGCCGACGCAGAATACTCCGCCGACACGCTGGAAGGCATTTACGACGAGCTGGAAAAGGTCAGCACCAAGGTCTTGTCTGGCGACGTGACCGATGCACTGGCCGGCGAGGTGCTGGGCGCCATTGCCCGCCACGAAGACATGAATGGCCGCATCCGCCGCAACGTGATGGACACCCGCCGCGCGGTCAGCTTCATGATGCGCAGCAAGATGCTCAATGGTGAGCAGTTTGAAGAGGCGCGCCAGATCCTGCGCGACATCGACTCGCTGGATTCCCACACGGCTTTCCTGTTCGACAAGATCAACTTCTTGATGGACGCCACCGTCGGTTTCATCAACATCAACCAGAACAAGATCATCAAGATCTTCTCGGTGGCCAGTGTGGCGCTGTTACCGCCAACGCTGATTGCCAGCCTGTACGGCATGAACTTCAAGTTCATGCCCGAGTTGGATTGGACACTGGGCTACCCCTATGCCCTGGGGCTCATGGTGGCCAGTGCACTGGTGCCCATGTGGTACTTCCGCAAGCGCGGCTGGCTCAAGTAGTAGCCCGCAAATAACAAAGCGGCCCGCGGGCCGCTTGTTTTTTTGCACCACGCAGTGGTTTACTTGTCGCGCAATTCGCGGCGCAGGATTTTGCCAACCGGTGTTTTGGGCAACTCGCCACGGAACTCTACCACCTTGGGTTGTTTGTAACCGGTGAGGTTTTCCTTGCAGAAGGCACGCACGTCGGCTTCGGTGACGTTGGGGTCTTTCTTGACAATGACCAGCTTGACGGCTTCACCCGTCTTGGCATCCGCCACACCCACGCAGGCACATTCCATGATGCCGGGCATCTGGGCCACCACGTCTTCCAACTCGGTGGGGAACACGTTGAAGCCGCTGACCAGGATCATGTCCTTCTTGCGGTCCACAATCTTGAAGAAGCCGCGTGCATCGACCACACCCACATCGCCGGTCTTGAAGTAACCATCGGCGGTCATGACCTTGGCGGTTTCGTCCGGCCGCTGCCAATACCCGGCCATCACCTGTGGCCCCTTGATGGCGATCTCGCCCGGCTCACCGGCCACCACTTCATTGCCATCATCGTCCAGCAACTTCATGTAGGTATTGGGCAAGGGCACACCAATCGTGCCGGTGTATTCCTTGGCCGTCACCACATTGCAACTGGCGGACGGCGAGGTTTCGCTCAAACCGTAACCTTCACAAATGGGGCAGCCGGTCTTCTCGAACCACAGCTTGGCCACACCACTCTGCACGGCCGTACCGCCGCCCACGGACACCTTGAGGTTGCTCCAGTCCACCGTATTGAAATCGGGGTGGTTGGCCAACCCGTTGAACAGGGTGTTCACCGCCGGGAAGGTATGGATCACATGGTTGCGCAGCTCTTTGATCACCGCGGGAATGTCACGCGGATTGGGGATCAGGATCAGCTTGCCGCCCTGGCGCATGGACAGCATCATGCCCACCGTGAACGCGAAGATATGGTACAGCGGCAAGGCACATACGCCGGTGGGTTGCACACCAGCCGGGATCGTGCCCATGGCCGGACTGTTCCAGATCTCGGACTGCAACACATTGGCAATCACGTTGCGGTGCAGGAGCACTGCACCTTTGGAGACACCGGTGGTGCCGCCCGTGTACTGCAGCACCGCCACATCGTCGGCCTTGGTGTCCGGTTTTTTGAACGACGCCTTGTTGCCCAGAGCGATGGCCGCATTAAAACGCACGGCGCCGGGCAGGCTGAAAGCGGGCACCATCTTTTTGACATTGCGCACCACATAGTTAACGAGTGTGCCTTTGAGCAGACCCAACTGGTCACCCATGGCACACAGCACCACATGTTTGACGGGTGTGGATGCGATGCACTTTTCCAGCGTGGTGGCAAAGTTCTCGATGATGACAATGGCCTTGGCGCCCGAGTCCTTCAGCTGGTGTTGCAACTCACGCGGCGTGTACAGCGGGCTGACATTCACCACTACAAAACCGGCGCGCAGAATGCCGGCCACGGCTACGGGGTATTGGGGCACATTCGGCATCATGATGGCGACACGGTCGCCCTTGGTCAGCCCCAGCGACTGCAGATAGGCCGCAAACGCCTGGCTGAATCGGTCCGTCTGGCCATAGGTGACATCCTTGCCCATGAAGTTATAGGCCACCCGGTCGGCGTATTTCTGGAAGCTTTCTTCCATCAAGGCCACCAACGAGGTGTAGGCCGCCACATTGATGTCGGCGGGCACGCCCTTGGGGTAACTATTGAGCCAAATGCGGTCTGTCATGCTTGCGTTCCCAACTGAGTTGTAGCCCGATATTTTCCTGTGAATGTCCAGGGTCGGCGCCTGAGACTGTCTTGGTGTTTTCCCTAGCCTCTGAGTGCCGTCAACACCTCATCCAGCATCTTCTTGGCATCACCAAACAGCATGCGGTTGTTGTCTTTGTAGAACAGCGGGTTGTCCACCCCGGCATAACCCGAGGCCATGCTGCGTTTCATGACGATGGAAGTCTTGGCCTTCCAGACTTCCAGCACCGGCATGCCGGCGATGGGGCTGGTGGGGTCGTCCTGCGCGGCAGGGTTGACGATGTCGTTGGCGCCGATGACCATGGTCACATCGGTGGTGGGGAAGTCGTCGTTCAGCTCGTCCATTTCGAACACGATGTCGTAGGGCACCTTGGCCTCGGCCAACAGCACGTTCATATGGCCTGGCATACGACCCGCAACCGGGTGGATGCCGAAGCGCACATTGACGCCTTTCTCCCGCAGGAACTTGGTGATTTCAAACACTGTGTGCTGGGCCTGCGCAACCGCCATGCCGTAGCCGGGCACGATGATGACGTTTTTGGCTTCGCGCAGCAGTTCGGCGGTTTCGGTGGCATTCACGGGCGTGACTTCACCTGCCGGTTGTGCCGCATCCCCAGTGGGCTTGGGCGCCGCTGCGGTGGTGCCAAATCCACCGGCAATCACACTGATAAAGCTACGGTTCATCGCATTGCACATGATGTAGGACAGGATGGCGCCGCTGGAGCCCACCAATGCACCGATAACGATTAACAAGTCGTTGGACAGCATAAAACCGGTAGCGGCCGCAGCCCAGCCAGAGTAGCTGTTGAGCATGGACACCACCACCGGCATGTCGGCACCACCAATGGCCATGACCATGTGGATACCAAACAGCAGCGCCACCACGGTCATCACGATGATGGGCACCATGGCCTCTTCAATGGAGTGGGCGTTCAGGAAGGCGCGGGCGAACCAGATCACGACCAACAGACCGGTCAGATTCAACCAGTGGCGCCCCGGCAGCAACAGGGGGCTGCCGCCGATACGGCCCGACAGCTTGCCAAACGCAATGATGGAACCGGAGAACGTGACCGCACCAATGAAGATACCGATGTAGATTTCCATCTCATGGATGGCCTTGGCCGCGCCCGTGAACCCGGCCGAGGCCTGGGGGTCAATAAAGGTGGCATACCCCACCAACATGGCGGCCAGACCGACCATGCTGTGCATCAGCGCGACCAGTTCGGGCATTTGGGTCATCTGCACGGTGCGTGCGGCATACAGGCCAATGGCCCCACCAACCACCATGGCGCCGATGATCCAGACATACCCCGCGCTGGTGACCTGCGGGCCAAATACCGTGGCCAGCACGGCGATGGCCATGCCGATCATGCCGTAGAGGTTGCCGCGGCGGGCGGTTTCCTGGTTGGACAAACCGCCCAGACTCAGGATGAAAAGAATGGTGGCGCCGATATAGGCGACCGTGGCCAGACTGGTAGACATGGGTGTGCTTCCTTCTTCTTATTGTGTTTATTTGCGGAACATGGCCAGCATGCGCTGGGTCACGGCAAAACCACCAAACATATTGATGGCAGTGAGCACAATGCCCACGGCGGCCAGGCCGCGGATCCAGTCCTCGGGGCGGTTGGCGACCTCGGCAACCGTGGGTGCCAGTGGTGGTGCAATCTGCACCAGGGCGCCAATGGCAATGATGCTGCTGATGGCATTGGTCACACTCATCAGCGGGGTGTGTAGCGCCGGCTTGACGTTCCACACCACCATGTAGCCCACAAAACAGGCCAGCACAAACACCGTGAAGTGACCCAAAAAGGCCGCCGGTGCGTGGGCACCCACGAACCAGAACAACGCGGCCGACACACCAAACATGATGGCCAGCTTGTGGCCCGCCATGGGCTCGCTCGGCGCGCCATGGCCGTGTGCTTTCTTGGCAGCGGTTGTGGCCGCGGGTTTGGCAACCACCGCAGGGGCAGCCGGCAATTTGGGTGCGGGCGCTGGCCAGGTGATGCTGCCGTCCTTGACCACCGTCAGGCCGCGGATGGCATCGTCTTCCATGTTGACGTTGATGATGCCGTCCTTGGTCTTGCACAACTCTTCCGATAAGCGGAACAGGTTAGAGGCATACAGTGTGGACGATTGTTTGGCCAGGCGCGAAACCAGGTCGGTATAACCCACGATGGTCACACCGTGTTTGACCACCGCTTGGCCGGGTTCGGTCAGCTCGCAGTTGCCACCCTGCTCGGCCGCCATGTCCACAATCACGCTGCCGGGCTTCATGCTCTGCACCATTTCGGCGGTGATCAGTTTGGGCGCGGGTTTGCCCGGGATCAGCGCGGTGGTGATGATGATGTCGACCTCGCGGGCTTGCTTGGCGTACATCTCGCGCTGCGCCTGCTGAAAGCCTTCACTCATGACTTTGGCATACCCGCCGCCACCGCCACCTTCTTCTGCGTAATCCACCTTGACGAATTCACCGCCCAGTGACGTGACCTGGTCGGCCACTTCGGCACGGGTGTCGTTGGCACGCACGATGGCACCCAGGCCTGCCGCCGTACCAATGGCTGCCAAACCAGCCACGCCAGCACCGGCGATGAAGACCTTGGCGGGCGGAACCTTGCCCGCGGCGGTGATCTGGCCGTTGAAAAAGCGGCCAAAGGCGTTGGCCGCCTCAATCACCGCACGGTAGCCGGCCACGCCGGCCTGGGAAGTCAACGCATCCATCTTCTGGGCGCGGCTGAGCATGCGGGGCAGGGCATCGATGGCCAACACCGTGACCTGTTTGGCCGCCAGTTGCTGCATCAGCTCGGGGTTTTGGGCAGGCCAGATAAAGCTGATCAGCGTACTGCCGGAGCGCATCAGCGCCACTTCGTCGGTGCTAGGACCACGGACCTTGAATACGATGTCGGACGCAGCCCACAAGGCGGCCGCACTGTCCACAATCTGCGCACCGGCTGCGCGGTAGCTGTCGTCGCTGCAGTTGGCCAGGTCACCGGCACCGGATTCGACCGATACCGCAAAGCCCAGCTTGATGAGTTTTTCCACTACCTCGGGCACGGTGGCCACGCGTTTTTCACCCGGGAAAATTTCGCGCGGTACGCCTATGCGCTGTGCCGTCCCTGTAGATACACCAGTTTGCATGCAGCAACTCCTCAGCTAAATATTTGCAACAGTCCAACAACAGCGCCCGGCCAAACACCCGGCATACGGTCGGCGCCGTGCAGCTTAACTGAATTTCCCCCGCAATCCGCAAGGTAATACCCGTTTTGGGGCAAACGGGCTTTGGGTGTGCTGGCGCCCCGGGTTTCCCCTTTGATTTCCCTTCGATAATCGGGTATGGACACACGCTGGAAACCCAATGTTACTGTCGCCGCCGTGATAGAGCGGGACGGCCTTTTTTTACTGGTGGAAGAAGAAACCACCGACGGACTGCGCCTGAACAACCCCGCGGGCCACCTGGATTGCGGCGAAACACCTGAGCAGGCCTGCATACGCGAAACATTAGAGGAAACGGCCTACTCTTTTACCCCGGACGCCCTGGTAGGCCTGTACCTGTCACGCCAGACCACGCCCGGTGGTGACGACACCACCTATTTGCGCTTTGCGTTCTGCGGCACGTTGGGCGATTGCGACCCCCACCGCAGCCTGGACACCGGCATCGTGCGCACCCTGTGGATGACGGCCGACGACATACGCGCCAGCCGCGCACGCCACCGCAGCCCGTTGCTGGTGCAGTGTATGGAGGATTACCTGCGCGGCACCCGATACCCGCTGGCGCTGGTGCAGGCCGATGCCAGTGTGACGGCAGGCACCAATCCGCTATTAAATAGATAGCTATAACTATAACAAACACGGGGGCTGGAGCACTTTTTTGCTTGAAGCCTCTCGACTCCAACCATGACCAACATCGCCCACAATACAGACCCCAGCCACGCGGGCCTACCCCACCCACACGACTTGCAGCGCCGCAGCCTGGCCGCCGTCTGGCACCCCTGCACACAAATGGCCCGCGCCGCAGTGGTGCCACCGTTGCCCATTGCACGGGGCGATGGCCCCTGGCTGATCGACTACGAAGGCCGCCGCTACTTCGACGCCAACAGCTCCTGGTGGGTCAATCTGTTTGGCCACTCCGACGACGGCATCAAAAGCGCCATCCATCAGCAACTGGACACCCTGGCCCATGTGATGCTGGCCGGCTGCACCCACGCACCGGCGGTGGAGCTGGCCGAGAAACTGTCGGCCCTGACCGGTGGCGCACTGGGCCACACCTTTTTTGCCAGCGACGGCGCCAGCGCAGTCGAGATTGCGCTGAAGATGAGTTTCCATTCCTGGCGCAACCGGGGCCAGGAGGCCAAACGCGAGTTTGTGTGCCTGCGCCATGGTTACCACGGCGAAACAATTGGCGCACTGGCGGTGACCGACGTGGCCGTGTTCCGCGATGCCTACGCCCCCCTGCTGATGCAGGCCCATGTGGTGGCATCACCCGACAGCCGCCAGGGCCCCGACAGCGAGGCCCTGGCGCTGGCCGATTTGCGCAAGCTGCTGGAGGCGCGCCAGGGCCACATTGCGGCGCTGATCATCGAACCGTTGGTGCAGTGCGCCGCCGGCATGGTCATGCATGCGCCGTCGTACCTGCACGCCGTGCGTGCACTGTGCGACACGTTTGGGGTGCACCTGATCGCCGACGAAATTGCCGTGGGTTGTGGTCGCACCGGAACCTTTTTTGCGTTTGAGCAGGCGCTCGCCAGTGCCGGGCCGCCCCAAGCGGGCGAGACCCCCTCGGGGGGAGGTGCGCATACCCGCGCACCAGGGGGCACACATCCCTTTGGCTGGCCGGACTTCATCACGCTGTCCAAGGGCATCAGTGGTGGCATGTTGCCGCTGTCCCTGGTGTTGACCACCGAGGCGGTGTACCAGTGTTTCTGGAGCGACGATGTGGCGCGTGGCTTTTTGCACTCGCACTCCTACACCGGCAATGCACTGGCCTGCGCCGCTGCCAATGCGGTGCTGGACCGCTTTGCCAGCGGCAACGTGCTGGAACACAACCGCCAGCAGTCCGCGTGGCTGCAGCAAGCCTTTGCGCCACTGCAGGCTGACACACGGGTGCAGCACCTGCGCCAGCGCGGCATGATCCTGGCCTTCGACGTGCGACCCGAACTGGCGGGCCAGCGTTTTGCCGAGCGCTTCCACTTGGCGGCACGCCAGCACGAACTGCTGATACGCCCCATAGGCAACACGGTGTACCTGATGCCGCCGTATCTGGTGGACGAGCCCACGGCCCAGTTCCTGGCCCAGGCCGTCACCCAAACCCTGAACGACGTGTTGCACCATGCTGCTTGACCACCTGAACCACAAGCTGCAGGCGATTGCAGCCCAAGACCTGACCCGCGTACTGCGCGTCGCTGAAAGCACCACCGCCCCCACCCAGTCGGTACGCGGCGCCAATGGCCAGACGCGCACGATGCGCATGTTTTGCAGCAATGACTACCTGGGCCTGGCCGCCCACCCACAATTGGCGCAGGCCTTTGCGGAAGGCGTGCAGCTTTATGGCGCGGGCTCGGGCGCATCGCACCTGATCAGCGGCCACGGACTCGCCCACGAACAGCTGGAGCAGGCATTGGCCGCCTGGATGGCGCCACAGATTCCGCAGGCCCAGGCCCTGTTTTTTTGTACCGGCTACATGGCCAATCTGGCGGTGCTCAGCGCCCTGGGCGATGCCGATGCCGAGATTTTTTCGGACGCACTCAACCACGCCTCCATCATCGACGGTGCCCGCCTGGCCAAGGCGGCCGTGCAACGTTATGCCCACTGCGATGTCGCGGCGCTGGAAGCACTGTTGCGTGCCAGCGCGGCCAAGGTCAAGCTGATCGTCACCGATGCGGTGTTCAGCATGGACGGCGACGTAGCGCCGTTGGACCAATTGCTGGCCCTTGCCGAGGCCCACGACGCCTGGTTGATCGTGGATGACGCCCATGGTTTTGGGGTGCTCGGGCCCCAGGGCCGGGGCACTCCAGCCCACTTTTGCCTGTGCAGTGAACGCCTGATTGTGGTGGGCACGCTGGGCAAGGCGGCCGGTGTGGCCGGAGCCTTTGTGGCGGCACATCCCACCATCACCCAATACCTGCTGCAGGCCGCACGCACCTACATCTTCACCACCGCCGCACCGCCGGCCGTGGCCCACGCCCTGTTAACCAGCCTGCAACTGATGGCGTCTGGCGAAGGTGATCGCCGCCGCGCCAAGCTCCAAGACCTGCAGGCGCAGTTGCGCAACGGCATCAACCAGCTGCTGGCGGAGCACCCCGGCCTGGGTTGGCACCTGGTGCCGTCCGACACGCCGGTACAGGCCTTGGTGATTGGCGAAAACGCCGCCACCATGCAGCTGGCCGCCCACCTGGACGCCGCCGGTTTGCGTGTACCCGGCATACGCCCCCCTACCGTGCCCAAAGGCACGGCACGCCTGCGCATCACCCTGTGCGCCACCCACACCGAAGCCGACATCCAGCTGCTGCTGGACGCCTTGCGGCATGCCGTGGCCGATCTGCCAGGCACGGGAGCGCCCGCATGAAGGGCTTTTTTGTCACCGGTACCGACACCGACATCGGCAAAACCTGTGTCAGTGCAGGCCTGGTCCATCTGCTGGGCCAAGCCGGCTACCGGACGGCGGCTGTCAAACCACTGGCCGCTGGGCAGGATTGGGTCGATGGCCATTGGGTCAATGAAGATGTGCAGCGGCTGCGCCTGGCCAGCAATATGGATCTGCGGGATGCCGAGGTCGGCCCGTTGCAACTGCGCGCCGCCTGCGCACCCCACATTGCAGCCCAGCTCGAAGGCATCCAGATCTCCCGCGATGCCGTGTTGTCGGCTGTCCGGGCCGTGGCGGCACGTGCCGATGTCACCGTGGTGGAAGGTGTGGGGGGCTTTCGGGTGCCGCTGACCACGGGTTGGGACACGGCGGATCTGGCCGTAGACCTGCAGCTGCCTGTGATTCTGGTGGTGGGCATGCGCCTGGGATGTATCAGCCACGCCTTGTTGACCGCCGAGGCGGTGCGCGCACGGGGCTTGCATCTGGTGGCCTGGGTGGCCAACGTGGTGGATGCCGACATGCCCTACCTGGCCGACAACCTGGCGGCCTTGGCCCATGCGGCAGACGGTCTGCAAGCGCCCTGCTGGGGCCATGTGCCACGGCTCGCAGACCCGGGGCATGTTGCCGTAGCCCCCTATCTGGAAAGAGATTGGGTGTTGGGTGGGCTGGCGCACGGAGGGATGTAGCGCAACGCGGTACCGTGCGGTGGACATCAACCCCTCATCCATTCAAGGACACCCCATGAAAATCACACTGCTACTCGCCACCCTGTTGACCGCCTTTGGCCTGGCTGCCTGTAATCCCGCCAGCGCACCGGCACCCGTGGTGATCAGCACCCCAGGTCCCGCAGGCGCGCCTGGCGCAACCGGTGCCACCGGCGCTACCGGCACCAATGTGGCCGTACCCGGCCCCGCCGGAGCCACGGGCGCCACAGGTGCCACCGGCAGTGACGGCGGCACGGGCGCTACCGGCTCGACGGGATCTACCGGCGCAACCGGCGCTACAGGCTACGACGGCGCCAAGGGTGACACCGGCCGCACTGGCAAAACCGGTGACACCATCGTGGTGGTTCCTGTGCCCGCGCAGAAGTAACACCAAGTTGCTACAATTTATGTAGCATAAGAGGTATATATTACGGGGGCTATGGCCGTATTTCCCTTAGAACGCCTGGGGAAGGCCATGCCCCGTAAAATCACACCATGAGCAGCAAGCAACGCGTGGTGGTAGGTCTGAGTGGTGGTGTGGATTCAGCGGTCACCGCCCACCTGCTCAAAAAGCAGGGCCATGAGGTCATTGGCATCTTCATGAAAAATTGGGAAGATGACGACCGTGCGCCCGATGCTGGCACCGACGACCCGGGCTATTGCACCTCCAATATAGATTTTGTCGATGCCGCTGCGGTTGCAGACGTTCTGGGCATCGAGATCGAACACGTCAACTTTGCGGCCGAATACAAAGACCGCGTATTTGCCGAGTTTTTGCGCGAATACCAGGCCGGGCGCACGCCCAACCCGGACATCCTGTGCAATGCCGAGATCAAGTTCAAATCGTTCCTAGACCATGCCATGCGCCTGGGCGCCGAGAAGATCGCCACGGGGCATTACGCCCGTGTCCGGCAGAACCCGCAAACGGGGCTGCATGAACTGCTCAAAGGCCTGGACCCCTCCAAAGATCAAAGCTACTTTCTACACCGCCTGAACCAGGCCCAGCTGTCCAAAACTCTGTTCCCGGTGGGGGAGCTGCACAAGACACAGGTACGCCAGATCGCCGAAGAGATTGGCCTGCCCAATGCGAAGAAGAAAGACTCCACCGGCATTTGTTTCATTGGTGAACGCCCGTTCCGCGAATTTTTGAACCGCTACATCGCCAAGGAGCCCGGCCCCATGCGTGATGCTCGGGGTCGCCTGATCGGCGAACACCAGGGCCTGAGCTTTTACACCCTGGGCCAGCGCCAGGGCCTGGGCATCGGCGGCATCAAGGCCAAGGGTGCACAAAAGGGCGGCGGCGAACACGAACCGTGGTTTGTCGCCCGCAAGGACATGGCCACCAACACCCTGTGGGTGGTGCAGGGGCATGACCACCCCTGGCTGCAGTCCCATACCCTGCAAGCCCAGGATGTGAGCTGGACTGCTGGCTTTGCCCCCGTGCAGACCGATATCGCCGCCAAAACCCGCTACCGGCAAAGTGACGCGCCTTGCCACGTGGAAGACGCAGGCCTTCAGGGTTTTGCATTGCGGTTTGCTCAGGCACAGTGGGCGGTGACGCCCGGCCAGTCGGCCGTGTTGTACGACGGGGATGTCTGCCTGGGTGGCGGCGTGATTGCATCGGCCCAGGCCAACGCCTAAGGGCAAATGCCAGCACGGGGTTCGCACAAACTGCAGGAACCCGGTGCTAATATCCATGGCACAGGCGTATGCCACGTTGGGCTTAGCACGCTTCCTGTTCCGAGCAAAAACCCTATGTTCCATGTACTCAGAAATTCCGATGGCACGGTTCAATCGGTATCCCGGCAGCAACAGCCTGGCAGTGAACCCATGGAAGAGAACGCGCCGGAGATTGTGCAGTTCTTTAAGGCGTCGGCGACTGAGCCCGCCTTTGACGCGGTGGATGCCGGTTTTGTGCGGGTGCTGGAAGACTTGATCGATACGCTGATCCTGAAAAACGTGATCCACCAGACCGACCTGCCGCCCGCAGCGCAGAAAAAGCTGATGGTGCGCAAGGGTCTGCGCAACCGCATCCACGGTGCCCTGAACCTGCTGGGCAGCGACGACCGCCTGCTGTAACGCCAACCCACGCCGCACGTACAACCCCACCATCGCCAACACCACCCACCTATGTCAGACCCCTTGCCAAGCAGCAGTGAGACTGCGAGCAACCCGAGTGCCAGACGGATAGGTGAGCACAGCCTGCGCTTTGACCCGCTGCTGGACAGCGTCATCGCCATTGCCAAGATTTACGGCATCACCACCACACTGGAAGCCCTGTCGGCAGGGCTACCGCTGGAGGGCAACCGCATCACGCCCGACCTGTTGCCACGTGCGGCGGGCCGCGCCGGCCTAACCGCCAAGCTGGCACGCCGCACGCTGGACGCGCTGCGCCCCGGGCTGCTGCCCGTGGTGCTGTTGCTAAAGGAAAACCAGGCCTGCGTGTTGCTGGAGTGGATGCCGGACGGAAACGCCCGGGTCCGCTTCCCGGAGAACGGGGAGTCGGCCGACATCCTGACCCGCGAGGAGCTGGAACACCTGTACGCCGGCATCGTCTGCTTTCTGCGGCCGGTCTACAAGTTCGATCCGCGCACGCCGGGCAGTGGTGAGCTCAAGTCCCAACACTGGTTCTGGAGCGTGGTCATGCAGAACTGGCGGCTGTACCGCGACAGCCTGCTGGCAGCATTGCTGATCAATATTTTTGCGCTGGTCATGCCCCTGTTTTCCATGACGGTGTATGACCGCGTGGTGCCCAACCGTGCCGAGGAGACCCTGTGGGTGTTGTCCATCGGCGTTTTCCTGATGATGCTGTTTGACACCCTGCTGCGGGTGTTGCGCTCTTACATACTGGATACGGCGGGTAAACGCATCGACGTCACACTGTCGGCCCGCATCATGGAGCGTGTGCTGGGGTTGGGCATGGCGGACCGTCCGGCGTCGGTGGGTTCGTTTGCTGCCAACCTGCGGGCGTTTGAGTCGGTGCGGGAGTTTGTCGCATCGGCCACGATCACGACCCTGGTGGACATTCCCTTTGTGTTGGTGTTTTTTGTGGTGATTGCGTGGATTTCACCCTGGCTGGTGTTGCCTCCGCTGTTTTGTATTGTGGTGCTGATCGTGGCCTCGATGGTGGTGCAGCAAAAAATGCAGGAGCTGGTTGAGGTGACCCAACGGGCCACGTCGCAGCGCAATGCCACCCTGGTGGAGAGCCTGGTCGGCATTGAGACCGTGAAGTTCATGGTGGCCGAAAGCGCCTTTCAGCGCAAATGGGAGCAGACCACGGTGTTTCTGGCGCAGACGGGCACCAAGCTGAAGCTGCTGTCCTCCACCATCATGAGCATGGTGCAGTTTCTGCAGCAATTCGTCACCGTGGTGGTGGTCATTGTGGGTGTGTACCTGCTGGTCGACAACCAGTTGAGCATGGGTGGCATCATCGCCGCCTCCATGCTGGCGGGCCGGGCCATGGCGCCGTTTGGGCAGGTGGCAGGCTTGCTGATGCAGTACCACAATGCCAAGAGTGGTCTGGCATCGGTCGAGCAGCACATGAAAACCCAGCCCGAGCGTGCCGATGCTTCGGTCTTCTTGCACAGAAACGGGTTCCAGGGCTCCATTGAGTTCAAAAACGTCAGCTTCTCCTACCCGGGCCAGCAACAAGCGGTGTTGCGCAACGTGTCGTTCAAGATACAGGCGGGGGAAAAGATTGCCTTTATCGGCCGGGTAGGTTCGGGCAAGTCCACCATCCAGCGCCTGGTGCTGGGGCTGTACCAGCCGACCGAGGGCGCTATCCTGATTGACGGTATTGACCTACGGCAAATTGACCCCGCTGAGCTGCGCCGTGCGGCAGGTTTTGTATCGCAGGACGTCAGCCTGTTTTTTGGCACACTGAAGGAAAACATCGCGCTGGGCGCACCGTTTGCCGATGACCAGGATGTGATCGCCGCGGCCGAAGTGGCGGGTGTCACCGAATTTGCCAACCGCCATCCGCGGGGTTTTGACATGTTGATTGGTGAGCGGGGGGAGTCCCTCTCGGGCGGTCAACGGCAGGCAGTGGGTATTGCCCGCGCCGTGCTGAACGACTCACCTATCCTGCTGCTGGACGAACCCAGCAGCGCCATGGACCACCAGAGCGAAGACCTGCTCAAGGCCAGGCTGCAGCGTTTCACCCGGGGCAAAACCGTGATCCTGGTCACCCACCGCACATCGCTGCTGGAACTGGTGGACCGGCTTATTGTTTTGGACAACGGAAAAATCATGGCCGATGGTCCCAAAGCCCAGGTCGTGGAAGCGCTGCAAAGCGGCAGAGTAGGCAGGGCCGCCTGATGACAACCGACACAGAAACCCCCGTCCCTGCATCAGCAGCGGCTCCCGCACCGGCCAAGCCTAAGTGGGCCGTGGCTTGGGATCGCTTTTACCAGGCCTGTTCGCGTGGGCTTGACTGGTTGATGCAGGCCCTGGCCGGCAAACACAATGAACTGGACACCGAGTTCGACGCCAACGCCGATTGGGCCATTGCGGAGCAGACCCCGAGGGGCGCACGCGTGCTGGTGTGGATCAGTGTCATTGCGGTATTTATATTGTTGTTGTGGGCCAACTTTGCGGTGCTAGATGAGGTGACGCGGGGCGAAGGCAAGGTCATTCCTTCGCGGCAGGTGCAAATCCTGCAGAGCCTGGACGGCGGCATTGTGTCGGAGATCCTGGTCAAGGAGGGCCAGACCGTCAAGATTGGTGATCTGATGCTGAAGGTGGACCCGACACGCATGGTGTCCTCCCTGCGGGAAAACCGTTCCCAGTACCTGTCTTTGCTGGCAAAGGCCACCCGCTTGAAGGCACTGGCCGAAGGATCGCGCTTCTTGCCACCAGACGAAGTGGTATCCGAGGCACCTGAAATCGTGGAGCAGGAGCGCGCCCTGTACGAGTCGCGGCGGGCGGAGCTGGATGCCACCATCGGTGTGTCGCGCCAACAGGCTTCGCAGCGGTCACAAGAACTGATTTCTGTACGTGCCAAGCGGGAGCAGGCCAGCCAGAGTTACAACCTGACGGCGCGTGAGCTGGAGATGACACGGCCGCTGGCTAAGTCGGGGGCCATCTCGGACGTGGAGCTGTTGCGGCTGGAGCGCGACGTCGCCCGTTACCGTGGTGAGCGGGACAGCGCCAATTCCGACATACCCCGGCTGGAGTCGGCAGTGGCCGAAGCCAACCGCAAGATCCAGGAGGTGGAACTCACCTTCCGCAATATTGCACGCTCCGAACTCAGCGAAACCAATGCCAAGCTCAACGCCTTGTTGGAAGGCAGCTCGGCGCTGGAAGACCGGGTCAAACAAACGGAGATCCGTTCACCGGTCAACGGCACGATCAAACAGCTGAAGGTCAATACCGTCGGCGGCGTGGTGCAGCCGGGCAAGGATCTGGTGGAAGTTGTGCCGTCGGATGACGCGCTGCTGCTCGAAGCGAGGGTCCTGCCACGGGACATTGCTTTCTTGCACCCCGGTCAAAAGGCCTTGGTCAAATTCACAGCCTATGACTTTGCGACGTATGGTGGACTGGACGCAACCCTGGAGCACATCAGCGCCGACACCGTGGTCGATGAAAAAGGCAATGCCTTTTTTCTGGTGCGGGTGCGCACCCTGTCGACCAGCATTGGAAGTCAAAAATTCCCTATCATCCCGGGTATGGTGGCCGAGGTGGACATCCTGACTGGCAAGAAGTCAGTGCTTGCTTATTTGATGAAGCCCATACTTAGAGCCAAAGCAAAGGCCATGACGGAACGATGAAGCGATACCCGGCGACCATTCTGGTAACACAAGACAAGGGCTTGCTCACGCATTGGCAAAAGGCGTTTGGAACCACCAAACAAACCGTGGTCTCCAACATGGAAGACTTTTTGCGGCTCCGGCCGGTCAGTGCTTCCATCGCCTGGATCGATCTGTCGCGCGCCAACCATCCCGCATGGACAGCCCCCGTGTGGCAGGACACTCTGAAGAGCGAGCACTTACGTATAGTCGCCGCCAGCTCCAACCCGAACGACGACGAGGCCATGCAGGCGCTGGATGCCGGTTGCGCGGCCTATTGCCACGCCTATTCCGACGCCGCAACGCTGAAACAAGTCAGGGAAGTGGTCGACACGGGGCATGTGTGGATCGGCAAATCCCTGATGCAGCGCCTGCTCCACGGTGTTAACCGTATGGTCCCGCCGCCATCCGTCCCAGACAGCAGCTGGCGCGAGGCATTGACGCAGCGGGAGATAGAAGTGGCCGTTCTGGCTGCCAATGGCGCCTCCAACCAGGCCATCGCCGCCCAATGCGGCATTTCAGAAAGAACTGTCAAAGCCCACTTGAGCGCGGTTTTTACCAAGCTCAACATCACCGATCGCCTGCAACTGGCGCTTCGGGTGCACGGTATTCACTGACCCGGGCCGGCAGGCCTACCTGTACCCAAGGACAATAGACCGGGGGCCTGGGCTTATTTAGAGTACAGCAATCTAGTGTTGTTGTATTCGAAGGATTCCCCATGGCTACCAATCAAGTTTCTGCTCAGGCGCGTGGCATTGTTGTTATTTTGGAAGGCAAGGCCTGGTTGGTCGACGCCAACGGTAACCGCAGAGCCTTGAAGGTGGGGGATGAGGTGCAGGAAGGCCAGCAGGTCGTTACCGAGGACGGCACACGTCTGGAACTGGCTTTACCCAATGGCCAGCCATTGATTGTTGCGGCCGGACGCGAACTGCTGATCGATGCCAATTTGTTGGGCACGGCCCCTACCGACAAGTCGGAAGCATCGCTTGTCGATTTGAACAGCGGCTCGGCGGAGGTTGCGCGCATCATCGCCTCGGGCGGAGATCTCTCCACCCAATTGGAATCCACCGCCGCGGGGCTGGGTGGTGGCGATGGCAGTGACTCGCACAGTTTTGTGCGCCTGATGCGGATTCAGGAAAGTGTTGCACCTCTGTCCATTAGCCGGGAAGGTGAGCCAGCCGATGGGCAACCGGATACAAGCGTAGCTGGCGCCCAATCCCAAAATAATCCGGTTCCGACACCCGAAGAGGATGTTCCCTTAGCGCCAACACCGGTTCCCACGCCTACGCCCCCAATCTCTGCAGCACCCGATCCTGTACCGGTCCCCACTCCGGTGCCGACTCCCACGCCAACACCACCTTCAGTCACCCCTGTCAATAGTGTGCCCGTGGCTGTGAACGATGGCGCCTCCATTGCTGAAGATGCAGCACCCAATACCGTTACGGGATCGGTCTTGACCAACGATACCGTGGGTACCGACGCCAATGCCGCACCGGTAACCGCTGCCAATGTAACGTTGACCTATGGTTCGCTCGTATTGAATAGCGATGGCACCTACACCTACGCGCTGAATAACAGCCTGCCAGCGGTTAACGCGCTCAAGAATGGCCAGACACTTGCTGACAGCTATACCTATACCCTGACCGACGGCAACGGTGATGCAACGACGGCAACGTTGACCATCACTATCAATGGCCGCACCGATGGTGTGCCCACCATCACGCCCAATGACGGCAATGGCGCAGCCACCGGCCAGGCAACAGTCAATGAAATCGGCCTGCTCACCGTAGGCAATACCAGCGAGACCACTACCGGCTCCATCACGGTGACCGCGCCCGATGGGTTGGCCAGCGTCGTTGTTGGCGGCACCACCGTCACCACTGCCCAGTTGGCAGCCCTGGGCACCACACCCGTGGTGATCAACACCGGCGAAGGTACCCTGACCCTGACAGGTTATGTCGCCGGCACCGGCGCGTTGTCCTACAGCTACACCCTTAATGCCGCCCAGAACCAGCCTGGCGCAACACAGAGCGTCGACACCATTGCCCTGACGGTCAATGACCTGGGTGGAGGCACCAGCTCGGGCAATTTGGTCGTGCAGATCATTGACCACACACCTACCGCCGTTTCTGACAGCGTCGCCATTTCGGAAGATGCGGCACCCAATACGGTCAGCGGCACAGTCTTGACGAACGACACCGTGGGCGCTGATGCCAACGCCACGCCGGTATCGCCCACAGCCGGGACTATCAGCCTGACCTACGGCACGTTGAATCTGCAGTCCAATGGAAGCTACACCTACACCCTCAACAACGCCAATGCTTCAGTGAATGCATTGAAAGATGGCCAGTCACTTGTCGACAGTTACACCTACACCCTCACCGACGGTGATGGGGACACGACCACCGCTGTACTCACCATCACAATCAACGGACACACAGACGGTCTTCCAAGCATCGTTCCTGTAGATGGAAACGGCGGCGCGACGGGTCAGGCTACGGTGAATGAAGCGGGACTGGTCACGGGCACTTTGCATGACGGATCCCACAGCACGACAGGCACTGTCACCGTAAGTGCCCCAGACGGTCTGGCCAGCATCGTGGTCGGTGGCACCACCGTTACGGCTGCCCAGTTGGCAGGCCTGGGCGGCACGCCGGTTGTGATCAACACCGGCGAAGGCACTCTGACACTGAGCGGCTTCAATGCCGGCACCGGTGCGCTGTCCTACAGCTACACCTTGAACGCCGCCCAGAACCAGCCTGGCGCCACCGAGAGCAGCGACACCATCGCGCTGACGGTCAATGACCTGGCCGGTGGCTCCAACACCGGCAACTCACCTGGTCGTGCAGATCGTGGACAGCACCGGTTGCCGTGGCCGACTCCGCCTCCATCACCGAGGATGCAGCACCCAACACCGTCAGCGGCTCCGTGCTGACCGGCACAGGCGCCGACACCGTGGGCGCTGATGCCAATGCCACCCCGTCACCGCCGCCACCGTGGCCCTGACCTATGGCTCCCTGGTCTTGAACAGCGACGGCACCTACACCTACACGCTGAACAACGCCAACCCAACCGTCAACGCGTTGAACGTCGGTCAGACCCTGACCGACTCCTATACCTACACGCTGACAGACGGCGATGGCGACACCACCACCGCCACGCTCTCCATCACCATCAATGGCGCCTCCGATGGCGTGCCCACCATCGTCCCCGTGGACGGCAATGGCGCAGCCACCGGCCAGGCCAGCGTCAATGAGCTGGGCCTGCTCACCGTGGGCAACACCAGCGAGACCACCACCGGCTCCATCACCGTCACCGCCCCAACGGTCTGGCCAGCGTGGTCGTCGGTGGCACCACCGTCACGGCTGCCCAGTTGGCAGGCCTGGGCGGCACGCCGGTTGTGATCAACACCGGCGAAGGCACTCTGACACTGAGCGGCTTCAATGCCGGCACCGGTGCGCTGTCCTACAGCTACACCTTGAACGCCGCCCAGAACCAGCCTGGCGCCACCGAGAGCAGCGACACCATCGCGCTGACGGTCAATGACCTGGCCGGTGGCTCCAACACCGGCAACCTGGTCGTGCAGATCGTGGACAGCACACCGGTTGCCGTGGCCGACTCCGCCTCCATCACCGAGGATGCAGCACCCAACACCGTCAGCGGCTCCGTGCTGACCGGCACAGGCGCCGACACCGTGGGCGCTGATGCCAATGCCACCCCGTCACCGCCGCCACCGTGGCCCTGACCTATGGCTCCCTGGTCTTGAACAGCAACGGTACCTACACCTACACGCTGAACAACGCCAACCCAACCGTCAACGCGTTGAACGTCGGTCAGACCCTGACCGACTCCTATACCTACACGCTGACAGACGGCGATGGCGACACCACTACCGCCACGCTCTCCATCACCATCAATGGCGCCTCCGATGGCGTGCCCACCATCGTCCCCGTGGACGGCAATGGCGCAGCCACCGGCCAGGCCAGCGTCAATGAGCTGGGCCTGCTCACCGTGGGCAACACCAGCGAGACCACCACCGGCTCCATCACCGTCACCGCCCCAACGGGCTGGCCAGCGTGGTCGTCGGTGGCACCACCGTCACGGCTGCCCAGTTGGCAGGCCTGGGCGGCACGCCGGTTGTGATCAACACCGGCGAAGGCACTCTGACACTGAGCGGCTTCAATGCCGGCACCGGTGCGCTGTCCTACAGCTACACCTTGAACGCCGCCCAGAACCAGCCTGGCGCCACCGAGAGCAGCGACACCATCGCGCTGACGGTCAATGACCTGGCCGGTGGCTCCAACACCGGCAACCTGGTCGTGCAGATCGTGGACAGCACACCGGTTGCCGTGGCCGACTCCGCCTCCATCACCGAGGATGCAGCACCCAACACCGTCAGCGGCTCCGTGCTGACCGGCACAGGCGCCGACACCGTGGGCGCTGATGCCAATGCCACCCCGTCACCGCCGCCACCGTGGCCCTGACCTATGGCTCCCTGGTCTTGAACAGCAACGGTACCTACACCTACACGCTGAACAACGCCAACCCAACCGTCAACGCGTTGAACGTCGGTCAGACCCTGACCGACTCCTATACCTACACGCTGACAGACGGCGATGGCGACACCACTACCGCCACGCTCTCCATCACCATCAATGGCGCCTCCGATGGCGTGCCCACCATCGTCCCCGTGGACGGCAATGGCGCAGCCACCGGCCAGGCCAGCGTCAATGAGCTGGGCCTGCTCACCGTGGGCAACACCAGCGAGACCACCACCGGCTCCATCACCGTGACCGCCCCCAACGGGCTGGCCAGCGTGGTCGTCGGTGGCACCACCGTCACGGCTGCCCAGTTGGCAGGCCTGGGCGGCACGCCGGTTGTGATCAACACCGGCGAAGGCACTCTGACACTGAGCGGCTTCAATGCCGGCACCGGTGCGCTGTCCTACAGCTACACCTTGAACGCCGCCCAGAACCAGCCTGGCGCCACCGAGAGCAGCGACACCATCGCGCTGACGGTCAATGACCTGGCCGGTGGCTCCAACACCGGCAACCTGGTCGTGCAGATCGTGGACAGCACACCGGTTGCCGTGGCCGACTCCGCCTCCATCACCGAGGATGCAGCACCCAACACCGTCAGCGGCTCCGTGCTGACCGGCACAGGCGCCGACACCGTGGGCGCTGATGCCAATGCCACCCCGTCACCGCCGCCACCGTGGCCCTGACCTATGGCTCCCTGGTCTTGAACAGCAACGGTACCTACACCTACACGCTGAACAACGCCAACCCAACCGTCAACGCGTTGAACGTCGGTCAGACCCTGACCGACTCCTATACCTACACGCTGACAGACGGCGATGGCGACACCACTACCGCCACGCTCTCCATCACCATCAATGGCGCCTCCGATGGCGTGCCCACCATCGTCCCCGTGGACGGCAATGGCGCAGCCACCGGCCAGGCCAGCGTCAATGAGCTGGGCCTGCTCACCGTGGGCAACACCAGCGAGACCACCACCGGCTCCATCACCGTGACCGCCCCCAACGGGCTGGCCAGCGTGGTCGTCGGTGGCACCACCGTCACGGCTGCCCAGTTGGCAGGCCTGGGCGGCACGCCGGTTGTGATCAACACCGGCGAAGGCACTCTGACACTGAGCGGCTTCAATGCCGGCACCGGTGCGCTGTCCTACAGCTACACCTTGAACGCCGCCCAGAACCAGCCTGGCGCCACCGAGAGCAGCGACACCATCGCGCTGACGGTCAATGACCTGGCCGGTGGCTCCAACACCGGCAACCTGGTCGTGCAGATCGTGGACAGCACACCGGTTGCCGTGGCCGACTCCGCCTCCATCACCGAGGATGCAGCACCCAACACCGTCAGCGGCTCCGTGCTGACCGGCACAGGCGCCGACACCGTGGGCGCTGATGCCAATGCCACCCCGTCACCGCCGCCACCGTGGCCCTGACCTATGGCTCCCTGGTCTTGAACAGCAACGGTACCTACACCTACACGCTGAACAACGCCAACCCAACCGTCAACGCGTTGAACGTCGGTCAGACCCTGACCGACTCCTATACCTACACGCTGACAGACGGCGATGGCGACACCACTACCGCCACGCTCTCCATCACCATCAATGGCGCCTCCGATGGCGTGCCCACCATCGTCCCCGTGGACGGCAATGGCGCAGCCACCGGCCAGGCCAGCGTCAATGAGCTGGGCCTGCTCACCGTGGGCAACACCAGCGAGACCACCACCGGCTCCATCACTGTCACAGCTCCCAACGGTCTGGCCAGCGTGGTCGTCGGTGGCACCACCGTCACGGCTGCCCAGTTGGCAGGCCTGGGCGGCACGCCGGTTGTGATCAACACCGGCGAAGGCACTCTGACACTGAGCGGCTTCAATGCCGGCACCGGTGCGCTGTCCTACAGCTACACCTTGAACGCCGCCCAGAACCAGCCTGGCGCCACCGAGAGCAGCGACACCATCGCGCTGACGGTCAATGACCTGGCCGGTGGCTCCAACACCGGCAACCTGGTCGTGCAGATCGTGGACAGCACACCGGTTGCCGTGGCCGACTCCGCCTCCATCACCGAGGATGCAGCACCCAACACCGTCAGCGGCTCCGTGCTGACCGGCACAGGCGCCGACACCGTGGGCGCTGATGCCAATGCCACCCCCGTCACCGCCGCCACCGTGGCCCTGACCTATGGCTCCCTGGTCTTGAACAGCAACGGTACCTACACCTACACGCTGAACAACGCCAACCCAACCGTCAACGCGTTGAACGTCGGTCAGACCCTGACCGACTCCTATACCTACACGCTGACAGACGGCGATGGCGACACCACTACCGCCACGCTCTCCATCACCATCAATGGCGCCTCCGATGGCGTGCCCACCATCGTCCCCGTGGACGGCAATGGCGCAGCCACCGGCCAGGCCAGCGTCAATGAGCTGGGCCTGCTCACCGTGGGCAACACCAGCGAGACCACCACCGGCTCCATCACTGTCACAGCTCCCAACGGTCTGGCCAGCGTGGTCGTCGGTGGCACCACCGTCACGGCTGCCCAGTTGGCAGGCCTGGGCGGCACGCCGGTTGTGATCAACACCGGCGAAGGCACTCTGACACTGAGCGGCTTCAATGCCGGCACCGGTGCGCTGTCCTACAGCTACACCTTGAACGCCGCCCAGAACCAGCCTGGCGCCACCGAGAGCAGCGACACCATCGCGCTGACGGTCAATGACCTGGCCGGTGGCTCCAACACCGGCAACCTGGTCGTGCAGATCGTGGACAGCACACCGGTTGCCGTGGCCGACTCCGCCTCCATCACCGAGGATGCAGCACCCAACACCGTCAGCGGCTCCGTGCTGACCGGCACAGGCGCCGACACCGTGGGCGCTGATGCCAATGCCACCCCGTCACCGCCGCCACCGTGGCCCTGACCTATGGCTCCCTGGTCTTGAACAGCAACGGTACCTACACCTACACGCTGAACAACGCCAACCCAACCGTCAACGCGTTGAACGTCGGTCAGACCCTGACCGACTCCTATACCTACACGCTGACAGACGGCGATGGCGACACCACTACCGCCACGCTCTCCATCACCATCAATGGCGCCTCCGATGGCGTGCCCACCATCGTCCCCGTGGACGGCAATGGCGCAGCCACCGGCCAGGCCAGCGTCAATGAGCTGGGCCTGCTCACCGTGGGCAACACCAGCGAGACCACCACCGGCTCCATCACCGTGACCGCCCCAACGGGCTGGCCAGCGTGGTCGTCGGTGGCACCACCGTCACGGCTGCCCAGTTGGCAGGCCTGGGCGGCACGCCGGTTGTGATCAACACCGGCGAAGGCACTCTGACACTGAGCGGCTTCAATGCCGGCACCGGTGCGCTGTCCTACAGCTACACCTTGAACGCCGCCCAGAACCAGCCTGGCGCCACCGAGAGCAGCGACACCATCGCGCTGACGGTCAATGACCTGGCCGGTGGCTCCAACACCGGCAACCTGGTCGTGCAGATCGTGGACAGCACACCGGTTGCCGTGGCCGACTCCGCCTCCATCACCGAGGATGCAGCACCCAACACCGTCAGCGGCTCCGTGCTGACCGGCACAGGCGCCGACACCGTGGGCGCTGATGCCAATGCCACCCCCGTCACCGCCGCCACCGTGGCCCTGACCTATGGCTCCCTGGTCTTGAACAGCAACGGTACCTACACCTACACGCTGAACAACGCCAACCCAACCGTCAACGCGTTGAACGTCGGTCAGACCCTGACCGACTCCTATACCTACACGCTGACAGACGGCGATGGCGACACCACTACCGCCACGCTCTCCATCACCATCAATGGCGCCTCCGATGGTGTGCCCACCATCGTCCCCGTGGACGGCAATGGCGCAGCCACCGGCCAGGCCAGCGTCAATGAGCTGGGCCTGCTCACCGTGGGCAACACCAGCGAGACCACCACCGGCTCCATCACCGTGACCGCCCCCAACGGGCTGGCCAGCGTGGTCGTCGGTGGCACCACCGTCACGGCTGCCCAGTTGGCAGGCCTGGGCGGCACGCCGGTTGTGATCAACACCGGCGAAGGCACTCTGACACTGAGCGGCTTCAATGCCGGCACCGGTGCGCTGTCCTACAGCTACACCTTGAACGCCGCCCAGAACCAGCCTGGCGCCACCGAGAGCAGCGACACCATCGCGCTGACGGTCAATGACCTGGCCGGTGGCTCCAACACCGGCAACCTGGTCGTGCAGATCGTGGACAGCACACCGGTTGCCGTGGCCGACTCCGCCTCCATCACCGAGGATGCAGCACCCAACACCGTCAGCGGCTCCGTGCTGACCGGCACAGGCGCCGACACCGTGGGCGCTGATGCCAATGCCACCCCCGTCACCGCCGCCACCGTGGCCCTGACCTATGGCTCCCTGGTCTTGAACAGCAACGGTACCTACACCTACACGCTGAACAACGCCAACCCAACCGTCAACGCGTTGAACGTCGGTCAGACCCTGACCGACTCCTATACCTACACGCTGACAGACGGCGATGGCGACACCACTACCGCCACGCTCTCCATCACCATCAATGGCGCCTCCGATGGCGTGCCCACCATCGTCCCCGTGGACGGCAATGGCGCAGCCACCGGCCAGGCCAGCGTCAATGAGCTGGGCCTGCTCACCGTGGGCAACACCAGCGAGACCACCACCGGCTCCATCACCGTGACCGCCCCCAACGGGCTGGCCAGCGTGGTCGTCGGTGGCACCACCGTCACGGCTGCCCAGTTGGCAGGCCTGGGCGGCACGCCGGTTGTGATCAACACCGGCGAAGGCACTCTGACACTGAGCGGCTTCAATGCCGGCACCGGTGCGCTGTCCTACAGCTACACCTTGAACGCCGCCCAGAACCAGCCTGGCGCCACCGAGAGCAGCGACACCATCGCGCTGACGGTCAATGACCTGGCCGGTGGCTCCAACACCGGCAACCTGGTCGTGCAGATCGTGGACAGCACACCGGTTGCCGTGGCCGACTCCGCCTCCATCACCGAGGATGCAGCACCCAACACCGTCAGCGGCTCCGTGCTGACCGGCACAGGCGCCGACACCGTGGGCGCTGATGCCAATGCCACCCCGTCACCGCCGCCACCGTGGCCCTGACCTATGGCTCCCTGGTCTTGAACAGCAACGGTACCTACACCTACACGCTGAACAACGCCAACCCAACCGTCAACGCGTTGAACGTCGGTCAGACCCTGACCGACTCCTATACCTACACGCTGACAGACGGCGATGGCGACACCACCACCGCCACGCTCTCCATCACCATCAATGGCGCCTCCGATGGCGTGCCCACCATCGTCCCCGTGGACGGCAATGGCGCAGCCACCGGCCAGGCCAGCGTCAATGAGCTGGGCCTGCTCACCGTGGGCAACACCAGCGAGACCACCACCGGCTCCATCACCGTGACCGCTCCCAACGGGCTGGCCAGCGTGGTCGTCGGTGGCACCACCGTCACGGCTGCCCAGTTGGCAGGCCTGGGCGGCACGCCGGTTGTGATCAACACCGGCGAAGGCACTCTGACACTGAGCGGCTTCAATGCCGGCACCGGTGCGCTGTCCTACAGCTACACCTTGAACGCCGCCCAGAACCAGCCTGGCGCCACCGAGAGCAGCGACACCATCGCGCTGACGGTCAATGACCTGGCCGGTGGCTCCAACACCGGCAACCTGGTCGTGCAGATCGTGGACAGCACACCGGTTGCCGTGGCCGACTCCGCCTCCATCACCGAGGATGCAGCACCCAACACCGTCAGCGGCTCCGTGCTGACCGGCACAGGCGCCGACACCGTGGGCGCTGATGCCAATGCCACCCCCACCGTCACCGCCGCCACCGTGGCCCTGACCTATGGCTCCCTGGTCTTGAACAGCAACGGTACCTACACCTACACGCTGAACAACGCCAACCCAACCGTCAACGCGTTGAACGTCGGTCAGACCCTGACCGACTCCTATACCTACACGCTGACAGACGGCGATGGCGACACCACTACCGCCACGCTCTCCATCACCATCAATGGCGCCTCCGATGGTGTGCCCACCATCGTCCCCGTGGACGGCAATGGCGCAGCCACCGGCCAGGCCAGCGTCAATGAGCTGGGCCTGCTCACCGTGGGCAACACCAGCGAGACCACCACCGGCTCCATCACCGTGACCGCCCCCAACGGGCTGGCCAGCGTGGTCGTCGGTGGCACCACCGTCACGGCTGCCCAGTTGGCAGGCCTGGGCGGCACGCCGGTTGTGATCAACACCGGCGAAGGCACTCTGACACTGAGCGGCTTCAATGCCGGCACCGGTGCGCTGTCCTACAGCTACACCTTGAACGCCGCCCAGAACCAGCCTGGCGCCACCGAGAGCAGCGACACCATCGCGCTGACGGTCAATGACCTGGCCGGTGGCTCCAACACCGGCAACCTGGTCGTGCAGATCGTGGACAGCACACCGGTTGCCGTGGCCGACTCCGCCTCCATCACCGAGGATGCAGCACCCAACACCGTCAGCGGCTCCGTGCTGACCGGCACAGGCGCCGACACCGTGGGCGCTGATGCCAATGCCACCCCCGTCACCGCCGCCACCGTGGCCCTGACCTATGGCTCCCTGGTCTTGAACAGCAACGGTACCTACACCTACACGCTGAACAACGCCAACCCAACCGTCAACGCGTTGAACGTCGGTCAGACCCTGACCGACTCCTATACCTACACGCTGACAGACGGCGATGGCGACACCACTACCGCCACGCTCTCCATCACCATCAATGGCGCCTCCGATGGTGTGCCCACCATCGTCCCCGTGGACGGCAATGGCGCAGCCACCGGCCAGGCCAGCGTCAATGAGCTGGGCCTGCTCACCGTGGGCAATACCAGCGAGACCACCACCGGCTCCATCACCGTGACCGCCCCCAACGGGCTGGCCAGCGTGGTCGTCGGTGGCACCACCATCACGGCCGCCCAGTTGGCAGGCCTGGGCGGCACGCCGGTTGTGATCAACACCGGCGAAGGCACTCTGACACTGAGCGGCTTCAATGCCGGCACCGGTGCGCTGTCCTACAGCTACACCTTGAACGCCGCCCAGAACCAGCCTGGCGCCACCGAGAGCAGCGACACCATCGCGCTGACGGTCAATGACCTGGCCGGTGGCTCCAACACCGGCAACCTGGTCGTGCAGATCGTGGACAGCACACCGGTTGCCGTGGCCGACTCCGCCTCCATCACCGAGGATGCAGCACCCAACACCGTCAGCGGCTCCGTGCTGACCGGCACAGGCGCCGACACCGTGGGCGCTGATGCCAATGCCACCCCCGTCACCGCCGCCACCGTGGCCCTGACCTATGGCTCCCTGGTCTTGAACAGCAACGGTACCTACACCTACACGCTGAACAACGCCAACCCCACGGTCAATGCCCTGAACGTCGGTCAGACCCTGACCGACTCCTATACCTACACGCTGACAGACGGCGATGGCGACACCACTACCGCCACGCTCTCCATCACCATCAATGGCGCCTCCGATGGTGTGCCCACCATCGTCCCCGTGGACGGCAATGGCGCAGCCACCGGCCAGGCCAGCGTCAATGAGCTGGGCCTGCTCACCGTGGGCAATACCAGCGAGACCACCACCGGCTCCATCACCGTGACCGCCCCCAACGGGCTGGCCAGCGTGGTCGTCGGTGGCACCACCGTCACGGCTGCCCAGTTGGCAGGCCTGGGCGGCACGCCGGTTGTGATCAACACCGGCGAAGGCACTCTGACACTGAGCGGCTTCAATGCCGGCACCGGTGCGCTGTCCTACAGCTACACCTTGAACGCCGCCCAGAACCAGCCTGGCGCCACCGAGAGCAGCGACACCATCGCGCTGACGGTCAATGACCTGGCCGGTGGCTCCAACACCGGCAACCTGGTCGTGCAGATCGTGGACAGCACACCGGTTGCCGTGGCCGACTCCGCCTCCATCACCGAGGATGCAGCACCCAACACCGTCAGCGGCTCCGTGCTGACCGGCACAGGCGCCGACACCGTGGGCGCTGATGCCAATGCCACCCCCGTCACCGCCGCCACCGTGGCCCTGACCTATGGCTCCCTGGTCTTGAACAGCAACGGTACCTACACCTACACGCTGAACAACGCCAACCCAACCGTCAACGCGTTGAACGTCGGTCAGACCCTGACCGACTCCTATACCTACACGCTGACAGACGGCGATGGCGACACCACCACCGCCACGCTGTCCATCACCATCAACGGTGCATCCGATGGTGTGCCCACCATCGTCCCCGTGGACGGCAATGGCGCAGCCACCGGCCAGGCCAGCGTCAATGAGCTGGGCCTGCTCACCGTGGGCAATACCAGCGAGACCACCACCGGCTCCATCACTGTCACAGCTCCCAACGGTCTGGCCAGCGTGGTCGTCGGTGGCACCACCGTCACGGCTGCCCAGTTGGCAGGCCTGGGCGGCACGCCGGTTGTGATCAACACCGGCGAAGGCACTCTGACACTGAGCGGCTTCAATGCCGGCACCGGTGCGCTGTCCTACAGCTACACCTTGAACGCCGCCCAGAACCAGCCTGGCGCCACCGAGAGCAGCGACACCATCGCGCTGACGGTCAATGACCTGGCCGGTGGCTCCAACACCGGCAACCTGGTCGTGCAGATCGTGGACAGCACACCGGTTGCCGTGGCCGACTCCGCCTCCATCACCGAGGATGCAGCACCCAACACCGTCAGCGGCTCCGTGCTGACCGGCACAGGCGCCGACACCGTGGGCGCTGATGCCAATGCCACCCCCGTCACCGCCGCCACCGTGGCCCTGACCTATGGCTCCCTGGTCTTGAACAGCAACGGTACCTACACCTACACGCTGAACAACGCCAACCCAACCGTCAACGCGTTGAACGTCGGTCAGACCCTGACCGACTCCTATACCTACACGCTGACAGACGGCGATGGCGACACCACTACCGCCACGCTCTCCATCACCATCAATGGCGCCTCCGATGGCGTGCCCACCATCGTCCCCGTGGACGGCAATGGCGCAGCCACCGGCCAGGCCAGCGTCAATGAGCTGGGCCTGCTCACCGTGGGCAACACCAGCGAGACCACCACCGGCTCCATCACCGTGACCGCCCCCAACGGGCTGGCCAGCGTGGTCGTCGGTGGCACCACCGTCACGGCTGCCCAGTTGGCAGGCCTGGGCGGCACGCCGGTTGTGATCAACACCGGCGAAGGCACTCTGACACTGAGCGGCTTCAATGCCGGCACCGGTGCGCTGTCCTACAGCTACACCTTGAACGCCGCCCAGAACCAGCCTGGCGCCACCGAGAGCAGCGACACCATCGCGCTGACGGTCAATGACCTGGCCGGTGGCTCCAACACCGGCAACCTGGTCGTGCAGATCGTGGACAGCACACCGGTTGCCGTGGCCGACTCCGCCTCCATCACCGAGGATGCAGCACCCAACACCGTCAGCGGCTCCGTGCTGACCGGCACAGGCGCCGACACCGTGGGCGCTGATGCCAATGCCACCCCCGTCACCGCCGCCACCGTGGCCCTGACCTATGGCTCCCTGGTCTTGAACAGCAACGGTACCTACACCTACACGCTGAACAACGCCAACCCCAACCGTCAACGCCTGAACGTCGGTCAGACCCTGACCGACTCCTATACCTACACGCTGACAGACGGCGATGGCGACACCACTACCGCCACGCTCTCCATCACCATCAATGGCGCCTCCGATGGTGTGCCCACCATCGTCCCCGTGGACGGCAATGGCGCAGCCACCGGCCAGGCCAGCGTCAATGAGCTGGGCCTGCTCACCGTGGGCAATACCAGCGAGACCACCACCGGCTCCATCACCGTGACCGCCCCCAACGGGCTGGCCAGCGTGGTCGTCGGTGGCACCACCATCACGGCCGCCCAGTTGGCAGCCCTGGGCACCACGCCAGTAGTGATCAACACCGGCGAAGGCACCCTGACACTGAACGGCTTCAATGCCGGCACCGGTGCGCTGTCCTACAGCTACACCTTGAACGCCGCCCAGAACCAGCCTGGCGCCACCGAGAGCAGCGACACCATCGCCCTGACGGTCAATGACCTGGCCGGTGGCTCCAACACCGGCAATCTGGTCGTGCAGATCGTGGACAGCACACCGGTTGCCGTCAACGACGCCGCCTCCATCACCGAGGATGCAGCACCCAACACCGTCAGCGGCTCCGTGCTGACCGGCACAGGCGCCGACACCGTGGGCGCTGATGCCAATGCCACCCCCGTCACCGCCGCCACCGTGGCCCTGACCTATGGCTCCCTGGTCCTGAACAGCAACGGCACCTACACCTACACGCTGAACAACGCCAACCCAACCGTCAACGCGTTATCTGCAGACCAGGCCCTCACCGACAGCTACACCTACACACTGACCGACGGTGACGGCGATACCACTACCGCCATGCTGACCATCACCATCAACGGCACCAACGACAGACCAATTGCCGTCGCCGATGTGGGAGCGGTGAACGAGGATGCAACGCTAACAACTACTGCGTTGACCGGTGTAATTCAGGGGATCGGGACCGACACCGATCCAGACAATACCTCCGCTTCCCTGGTAATCAGCGGTGTCGTCGTTGGGACAGGATCCGTTACACAAGGCTCTGGTATTGGAGTTTCACTGACCGGGACGTACGGTCACCTGATACTCAATGCGAACGGCAGCTACACCTATGTTGCCGATATGCCTGCTGCAGACGTCCTGGCCGTGGGCGCAACTGCCAACGATGTGTTCACCTACACCGTGAGGGACCCCGACGGACTGGTATCCAATACAACAACGTTGACTATCACCGTCACCGGCTCCAATGATGCACCTATCGCCGTCGCCAACGTGGGTGCCGTCAATGAAGATGCGACCCTGACCGTAACTGCTGCAAGCGGTGTGATCCGCGGTGTCCCAGGCACGGACACCGACGAAGACAACACCACGGCGTCCCTGCTGGTGAGTGGCGCAGTGGCCGGAACAGGGGCTGTCACGCAAGGCTCAGGCGTTGCAACATCACTGACCGGGACCTACGGCCATCTGACCCTGAATGCCGATGGCAGTTACACCTATGTGGCAGACCAACCTGCAGCAGACACCCTAGCCACCGGCGCCACCGCCAATGACGTGTTCACCTATACGGTGAAAGACCCCAGTGGGCTGGTCTCCAACACCACTACGCTGACCATCACAGTCACTGGCACTAATGACGCACCTATAGCGGTAGCAAACGTGGGCGCGGTGAACGAAGATGCAACGCTGACCGCAACCGCACTTACAGGCGTGGTCCGGGGCACGCCTGGAACTGACACCGACGTGGACAACACCACAGCATCCCTGCTGGTGAGTGGTGCAGTTGCCGGAACCGGCGCTGTTACACAAGGTTCCGGCGTCGCCACTTCGCTGACGGGAACCTACGGCCATCTGACCTTGAATGCCGACGGCAGCTACACCTATGTGGCGGACCAACCTGCGGCCGACACCCTGGCCACCGGCGCCACAGCCAATGATGTCTTCACCTACACGGTGAAAGACCCCACTGGTCTGGTCTCCAACACCACGACGCTGACCATCACGGTCACTGGCACCAATGACGCCCCGGTAGCGGTAGCGAATGTGGGCGCAGTGAACGAAGATGCGACACTCACCACCACCGCACTGACGGGCGTAATCCAGGGAACGCCTGGTACGGACACCGATGCGGACAACACCACGGCGTCCCTGCTGGTGAGTGGCGCCGTGGCCGGAACAGGGGCCGTCACACAAGGCTCCGGCGTCGCCACTTCGCTGACGGGAACCTACGGCCATCTGACCTTGAATGCCGACGGCAGCTACACCTATGTGGCGGACCAACCTGCGGCCGACACCCTGGCCACCGGCGCCACAGCCAATGATGTCTTCACCTACACGGTGAAAGACCCCACTGGTCTGGTCTCCAACACCACGACGCTGACCATCACGGTCACTGGCACCAACGACGGACCAACAATCAGCGCCGGTCAAACCAGCGCCGTTTCGGAAGAAGGTCTAACCGGCGGAATCGCCGACACGGTTGGCACTCCATCCGACAACACCAACGCAACCACCAGCACGGGCCAATTCACGGTGTCCGACCCGGACAACACGGTCACCGTCACGTTGGGAGCACCTGCGGTTAGCCTAACATCCAATGGCAATGCAGTTACGTGGGCACTTGCCAATGCCAATCAAACGCTTACGGGCAGTGCAGCAGGACAAACGGTGATGACAATCACCATCGACAACACCGGGGCCTACACCACCACGTTGCTCAAGCCCATTGACCACCCCAACGGTGGCGGTGAAAACCTGCAGTCCATTCCAGTCACCGTGACGGTGTCGGACGGAACCACCAGCAGCACATCCACCCTGACTCTTAGCGTGGAAGACGACGCTCCCTCTGCGACGCAAACCACAACCTCCGTAACGCTACCCAACGTCAACACCAATATCTTGCTGACACTGGACGTTTCCGGCTCCATGACCACCACTGATGGTGGCGGTGGAAAAACCCGTTTGCAGTTGATGAAAGAGTCCGTCACGGGCCTATTGGATGGTTACGACAATCTGGGCGATGTGCGTGTACGCATCGTCACGTTCTCAACTACGGCTGCGGAACAGGGAACCAGTTGGGTGGATGTCGCCACGGCCAGGACCATTGTCAACGGCCTGATCGCCAACGGTAGCACCAATTACGATGCCAGCATTGCCACTGCCCAAAGTGCATTCAGCGACAGCGGCAGGTTGGCCGGTGCCCAGAATGTTTCCTATTTCCTGTCCGACGGTGAACCCAATCCAGCCACCAGCCGGATTGATCCAGCAGCGGAAACTACTTGGACCAACTTCCTGAGCACCAATGATGTCAGAAGCTTCTCGTTCGGCATGGGAACAGGTGCCACACAAGGCGCGCTGGACCCTATTGCCTACGACGGGCTCAACAACACTAACACCAACGGCGTTGTGGTGTCGGACATCACCCTGCTGCCACCCATCTTGCGCGACAGTGTGGTCGCGCCTACCACCGGCAACGTCATTGGCGGTGGTCTGGGTGCTTCGGTCGGCTTTGGCGCAGATGGTGGCTTCCTGCAGACACTAAGCGTTGATGGCAGTGTCTACACCTTCAATCCCGCGGCCAACGGCGGTACGGGTGGCGTTACAGTGACAGGCACAAACCGTGGCGTCTTTGACACCGCAGGCAATACCCTGACCGTTACCACCCTTTTGGGCGGTAAGTTCGTGGTTGACCTCGACACGGGTGACTACACCTACACGGCTGCGCCCACCATTGCTGTGGCCCAACAGGAGAACATTGCCTACACGGTGCTGGATGTCGACGGCGACAGCGCCAGTTCCACACTGAGGATTGATGTCAATCCCCCGTTGGCTGTCGCCACCATACCGCCAATCGTCACCACCATCAGCAGCCCAACAGTACTCGAATCCACGGCAGGCAACACGACCAGCCTGGTCTACACGGTGAACCTGGACATCATGACGGGCGCAGCCACGACGTTTACCTACAACTTGGGTGATACCGGCGGTGCAGGCAGAGCCTCTGCGTCGGACCATGGCACGGTTGCCTTCAGCAACGGTGTCACGCTGAGCGGAACCACCCTGACGGTACCGGCTGGCGTCATCAGCTTTACAGCCACCATACCCACCACCACAACCGGAGGCGTAGAGGGATCGGAGATCTTGCCGCTGACCATTGGTGGTGTGACCGGCACAGGGACGATTGCCGAAACCGGCAGCTTCACGCCCAACATTACGATAGACAACGTCACGGTCAACGAAAGCCAGGGGGATGCGACCTTCACCGTGACACTGTCCCAGGCCTCCGCCAACACCGTTACTGTGAACTACAGCACGAGCAACGGTACGGCAACCACCGCCAGCAATGACTACCAGGCACGGTCCGGAACCGTGACGTTCCTTCCAGGACAAACCACGCAAACCATTTCTGTCAACCTGAGGGAAGATGCGACCGTAGAAGGCAACGAAACATTCAATGTCAACTTGAGCGGTGCGGTGAATGCCACCATTCTGGACAACCAGGGTGTTGCCACGATTGTGGACAACGAGGCCAGGATCTCCATCAACGACGTCACTGTCAATGAGGCAGCGGGCACGGCGACCTTCACCGTGTCGCTCTCCGACTCCGCAGCGTCAAACGTTACGGTCCAGTACAGCACCAGCAATGGCACCGCAACTGCAGGCTCGGACTACACCGCAAGGGCCCTCACCACACTGACCTTTGCACCCGGTGAGACGACCAAAACCGTCACCATCAATATTGCTAACGACACCGCAGTGGAATCCAGCGAGACGTTCAACGTCAACCTGAGCAACGCCTCGACCAATGCCACCATCGTGGACGCAGTCGGTGTGGCCACTATTGTCGACAACGAGCCCCGGATATCCATCAACGATGTCACAGTCAACGAAGGTGCAGGTACAGCAACTTTCACTGTGACGCTGTCTGAGGCTGCTACTGGAAACGTGACGGTGCAGTACGCCACCGCCAATGGCACGGCAACCGCCGGGTCGGACTACACTGCAGCTTCACTCACGACGCTGACCTTTGCTCCCGGAGAAACCAGCAAAACCGTTACCGTGGCCATCGTCAATAATCCAGCGGTGGAAGGCAACGAAAACTTCACCGTCAATCTGTCCAACGCCTCCAGCAACGCCACCATCCTGGATGGAACCGGCATAGCCACCATTGTTGACAATGCCCCGCCGGCTGCGCCGGTCGCGGCCCCGATGGCGGTGATGTCCACCAGCAGCTCCGAATCCACTCCTGCAACGGGCTTTGCCGATCTGAACGAGGAGCTCAAGGTCAACGAGGACAGCACGCTCACGGGTAGCGTTCTCACCGGAACCACCAGCAGCAGCGGAACCGTCAGCATTGTCAACTACCAGATCAAGGACAACACCACCATCTTTAAGGCTGGCGAAACCGCTACGCTTGCAGGTGTCGGTACCCTGGCTATCCATGCGGATGGAACATTCACCTTCGTCCCGGTTGCCAATTACAACGGCCCTGTTCCGCTGGTAACTTACACGATGACCGACGGATCCAACAACGACACATCCACGCTCGCCATCTCAGTTACCGCAGTCAACGATTCACCCGTTGCGGTGGCCGATACAGCTGACACCATGCAAGGGACACCGGTCACCGTTGCAACTTCAACGCTGTTGATCAATGACAGCGATGTGGATGGAGACCCGCTGACCTTGTTCTCGGTGCAAGATGCCAACCACGGCAGTGTCGCACTGGTGGGAAGCGATGTGGTGTTCACACCCACTGCTGGATACTCAGGCGCCGCGTCGTTCAACTACACCATCAGCGACGGCCAGGGCGGAACATCCACAACAACTGTGGCTGTCAACGTCAATGGAGCGCCGGTGGCAGTAGCCGACACGGTGACAGGCACTGCCAACACCCCACTGACCATTGCATCAGCCACATTGTTAAGCAATGACACCGATCCGAATGGCGACCCATTAACCATCAGCTCGGTTCTGGACGCCACCCATGGCACCGTTGCACTGGTTGATGGCAGCGTGGTGTTTACACCTACCAAGGACTATGTAGGCGACGCCTCGTTCAGCTACACCATCAGTGATGGCCATGGCGGCACCGCCTCGGGCTCCGTCAGCCTGACCATTGCAGCCGATCTGCTGAAAGCAGGATCAACACCTACCCCGTAGACGTCGATCACTGCTGTCGCCCCGTTATCAACGGGGCTCGTTGACCGCAGGTCCGGTGGCGCCATCAAAGCCCACCGGGCCCAGCGCCATCAAATCTGCCTCGCTGGTGACGCCTTCCGCGATCACCTTGAGCCCAATGCTGTGCGCGATGGTGGACAGGCCCTTCAAAAAGGCCTGGTTCCCGACATTGCCATCCAGGCCCCGCACAAAACTTCCATCTACCTTGATGTAATCCAGACCCAGGTCGTGCAGACGGCCAATTTCGCTGAATTGCCGACCAAAGTGCTCCAACCCCAGCTTGCAGCCTACCCCCCGCAGGTCCACACACAAAGCCTTAAAGGCATCAAAGTGCGACAGTGCGCCCGACTCCGCCACCTCCAGCCAAAGCCGCGAAGTACCCGACCGGCGTTTCAGCAGGCGCTGCAAGTCGCTTCTGAACTCGGGGAGGTAGATGGAACTGGCAGACAAGTTGATGGCCAAGCCTGTAAGCTCGGGCTTTGCCTCCAGCTCATCCAAGCCCAAAGACACAGCAGCCAGATCCAGCTGTGGGGTGAGTTTGAGCCGCTCCGCTACGGGAAGGAACTTGCCCGCCGGCTGCCACTCCCCCCGTTCATCAAACATCAAGCGCAGCGGACATTCGCGATGCACCAGTCTTCCGTCCAAGGACATCACCGGAAATGACACCAGGCGCACCCACTTCTGTTCCAGTGCGCGGTGTATCAACCGGGACCACACTTCTGTACTTTTTGGTGCATCGTCACCCACATGCAGATCCACCACTTTCAGGCCACTGGCCCCATCCGCCTCCACGGCCGCCAGCGCCAGGTCAACTTGTGCCAGGATGGTCTCCATTTCCACACCCGGCGGAAAGTTTCCACAACCCAGCCAGGTGCTGGGGCTATTGGGTAGATAGGCCTGCGCCTCTTTGGTCAGCGCGGAAAAAAGATCCGCGGCAACACGCTGGGGGGCATCGAGTGCAGGCACCAACATGGCAAAGTCCGCGCCATTGAGGCGGGCCGCCAGCGCCTCCGGATACCGCGCAGACACCGACAATAGGCCGCGTGCAAAGGCCCGCAACAACTCATCTGTGTCCTTGCGCCCCAAGGACTGGTTGACGGTCGCCAAGTTCGCAACCCGCGCGATAAACACAGATCCGCCGGCCGAGTGTTCTGCCTGGACCATGTCGCGCAAGCGCGCCATGAAGTTGCTCCGATTGGCCAGCCCGGTCAGGGTATCGCAGTTCGCTTCACGCCGAACACCTTCCAGGCGTTTGGCCTCATCGTCAAACATGGCTTTGAGCCGAGCAACCGTAACGTTCATCGCCTGGGCCAGCTTCTTCAGCTCCGGCACTGCCGGCTCCTCCATCGTGACAAAGCGCCGTTCCGTAATCGCCTGCGCTTGGTCTATCACGGCGTTTAGCGGACGGCGTAATCGGCGCAAAACCAAGGTCGCCATGTACCCGCCTGCCAGGCCGGCCAGCGTCAGGGCCACCACCATCTCCTGCGCACTCTTCCACAATGCGGCATAGGCAAAACGACTTTGACTGACCAGCGTCACGGTGCCAAATTGTTTCCAGCCACTGGAGATTTGTGCTTGCCCCGACTGCGCGCGGATGGGCAGCAATTGAACAAACCACGTGGGAGCGCCCAAATCGGTATCCGACCCCAGGCGCTCGGAGATGGTTTTGCCCTGCGGATTGGTCACCCGCACAAGTTCGTAATGCCCGCCATCAAACAACGAGGCCACCACCAGTTCAACCGTCACGTCGTCCGGGTTGCTCTGGCTCAATGACAAGGCCAACGCTGTCGCGTTGTCGGTGTTTTTGATGGAGAGCTGGGACTCCAGGTAGGAGCGCGCGCTCAACATGGAAACCAGCAGGCTTCCGGCGAGCGCCATCAGTGTGCTGGCAATGATGGCAAGCCATAGTTGGCGAAACATTGACATATTCAATTTCCTTTTCTGTGCTTCGCAATCACTCGAAGCCTTCCGCGCGCGCGTTTCAACAAATCTTCCCAGCGGGATAAACGCCCCGTTCCCGCGGCGGGCGTCGCTTCTTTCCCGGAAACACCCGTAAAGATGCCTTCACTGTTGAAGCTAAAGACCGGTACCAAATCGGGCCGACGCGACGCGGGCCGAATATCGGCAATCAGGTTGTCCAGAACCAGGGGTTCGGATTCAGGTCGTGCGTAATAGGCCAAAACCATATGTGCCTGCAAGGCCGTGCTGTCCGTCGAGCCGGTTTTGGCCCGCACATAAATCAGGCGCAATTTGCTGGAATCAACGCCCATTTCCTTCAGCGTAAAGTACTTCGCAATCACGAAGTCTTCACAATCTCCAAAGCCTTTACCCAATGTGTCCAACGGAGTGGCCCAATAGTCTTCCTGGGTCCAGACTGCCGTGTCGTCGCCAAACACAATGTTTCGGTTGAAGAAATCATTGGTGCGCTTCAACCTGTCGGTATCCGCCGACGCCTTGTTGTTGGCGATCAGGCTTTGCCAGGCATTGAATTTGGCGGTGACCCCGGTTCCCCAGCGCTGGGTCAGAGACGCCAGCATCCGCTCAAAATCCACACCACCATACGCAGTGGAACCTAGCCAGATCGCACCCACGCAGAGCCCCAATGCCACCGCCCTGACCCAAAAAGTACGCCCAAACACCATGCTCACCATTGGGGTAAAGGGGCCATCACAAGCATAGGTGCAATCCGGTGCGACGCACCGTCACACGCCCACACTGCTCCGACTGCACAACATGTACGGGGACCATGACCAATCCCGCCGCAAACGCGGGACTTGTAAGCCAGCAGAAAGAATGTTGTAACATTTTGTGTATTTTTTCACACAAGGCCCCGTTTTTAAAACGCCAACGCCCACAAAGGCTGACGTGCTCGCAATTTCCTAGCAGAATAATGCACTATCTATACTCGGCGGACACTAGCACAGTGCTTCGCCTGGCAGCTTGCCGCCACGTTGCCCACACATTGCAGGAAGAATTCCAAGAATATGACCAAGCTCACCGCCATCAGCACCGCAGCCTTGATTGCCAGCGCCAGTTTCAGTCCCTGGGTCTTGGCTCAGCAGTCACCTGGCACGCTGAAAGAAGCCGTTGAGCGGGCCATTCTGCAAAACCCCGAAGTCAAATTGCGCTTCCACAACCTGGAGGCCGCCAAGGCGGAGCGTGGCGTAGCACAAGGGGCCTGGTTGCCCCGTATTGATCTGGAAGTGGCAGGTGGGACCTATGAAACCAAGACCCCTTCGCTGGCCTCCGCACTAAGCTACAACGGCAACCGCGCGTCCCTGCAATTGCGCCAGACACTGTTCGACGGATTTGCCACGTTGCACGAAACCCGGCGACTCAGTTATGCCCAGCAGGCCGCCTACTATGACTTGCTGGCCAGCAGCAACCAGATTGCGCTGGAAGCCGCCCGCGCCTACACCGACGTGCTGCGCTTTCGCGAACTGGTCCAGCTCGCCGCCGACAACTTTACGACCCACCAGGAAGTACACGACCGATTGAGCCAAAAGGTCACCGCTGGCGTAGGCCGTAAAGTCGACCTTGAGCAAGCTGCAGGCCGCATGGCCCTGGCAGAGTCCAACTGGCTCACCGAATCCAGCAATCTGCATGATGTGTCCGCCCGTTACCAACGGCTGGTGGGCCAGCTTCCTGCGGCAAATCTCGCGGCCACAGAATCCATGGGCCAGTACCTGAAAGCAGGCGCCGGTTTCCCGTCAGAAGCGGTGCGCAGCAACCCCGAATTTTTATCCGCGGTAGCCACCATCCGCGGTTACCGATCCGACAGCAGCATGCGGCGGGCCGCTTACAGCCCAACCGTTGAATTCCGTGCCCGGCAAAGCATGGAAACCAACCAGAGTGGTATCAACGGTGACTACCGCGACACGGCGCTGGAAGTGGTGTTGAGCTACAACCTGTACCGCGGCGGGTCTGACAAGGCCCGTGTCAACCAAGCCGTCGCCAAACTCAACAGCGCCTACGACCTGCGTGACAAAGCCTGCCGCGATGTTTGGCAAACCGGTGAAATTGCGTTCAACGACTCCCAACGTCTGGCTGCACAAATCAAGCTGCTCAGCCAACACGAGTTGTCCACCTCCAAGGCCCGCCAAGCGTATCAACAACAATTTGACATTGGCCAGCGATCACTGCTGGACTTGCTGGACACCGAAAACGAGCTCTACCAGGCTCGCCGGGCGCTGGCCAATGCCGAGTACGACCTGCAGCTGTCGGCCGTGCGTGTGCTGGCCACATCCGGCACCCTGCTCAGCACGCTGAAGCTGCAAACACTGTCCACAGAGACACCCGACGCCTCCGGCAATACACAAGACGACGACGCGCTGATGCAATGCGACCACCAGGTCCCCACGGCACCCGCCCTGGACCGCAGCTTCAATTCCCGTCCGGCGTCCTTGCCCGCTGATCCTGGCAAACCCGTCACAGGCGCAACCACTGCTGTACCGGTAGCACTGCCTCCATCCAATCCCACCGCGGATATTTGCAACCAGCTACCCAAGGCCGTACAAACTTGGCTAGAAGCCTGGAACAAGAAAGATGTACCCGGTTATCTGGGCGCTTACGCCAGCAGCTTTGATCCCGGCAAGGCGATGGACCGCAAGCAGTGGGAAGCCATGCGCACCAGCCGCATCAGCAAACAGGGTGACATCAGCATCACCATTGGTAAAGTGTCACCCGTACGCTGCGACAACAAAACGGCAGAGGTCGCGTTTTCTCAAGAGTACGGTTCTGTCAATTACAAAGACTCGGTCAACAAGACCCTGGCTCTGGAAAACGTAAAAGGTGTCTGGAAAATCACCCGTGAAACGGTGACCAAGGGCCGTAGCTACTAACTAGCTGCCCGCGCGAAGGCCACATTACACATGTTGGCCTGGTCAGCGCAGAAACCCCGCCACCGTCAGCAAGCCAATCAGCACCGGCTGGTGCGCCATGTACCAGGTCAGGCTCCAGCGCCCCAGCCAGGACAATGGCGCCAGTGGCAGGGCACGGGCGGTCTGGTCCACACGCGGCATCCAGCCCCGCGCCAGCATCCACTGGCCTGCAGCCATCCCCCACCACATGACACCCAGCCAGGGCAGCAGCGGTACATAGTCTTCGGTAATGGGCTTGTGGCTGACCAGCCCCACCCAGTTCAACGCTTTGAGATTCAGGGTATCGGCAAACGGCAACAAAGCATGCAGTTGGGGTGCGTAGATACCCAACACAACCACCACTCCACCGGCAGGCCACAACCAGGGGCCCCAATGCGCGGAGGCCCTGCACACCAGCAGCATCACTGCCATGCCATGCAGGACACCAAAATAAATCCAGCTATTGGGAAACATCAGCGCCGAGCCCAGACTGACGGCCAGCGCGCAGGCGGCAATCTGGCCCCACCGGCGCCAGAAGCGGCTCCAGGTCTGGCCCGCGTGTACTGCAAATGCCTGGCCACATCCGGCACACAGCAAGAACAGGCTCAGTATGCAGGTGCGTTGCACCGTCCACAGCGGGTCACGGTAAAAATCCGCACGCATCCAGCCGAAGTGGTTGAGGTCAAACGCAAAATGGAACAGTGTCATCCACAACACGGCCATCCCGCGCAGTGCGTCCAAAGCGACCGCCCGTGCTGGCACGGCCTGGGCCTGCGCGTGTGGCATCACTTGCTGAGGGGCGGCAATTCCAGCGTCATCTGCGCCGGGGCGTCCACACCGGCCGCCAGAACCGCACGCCGACCCACAACCGACTGCAACACCAGGTTGCCGTCCACCGGGGCGCCCACGCGGTAGGGCTTAGCGGCCTTGCCATCGACCGATATCAGCGCCGCGCCGCCATGCTGGCGGTCTGCCAACACCCCCACCAGCACATAGGCCGTACTCGGGGCTACCGGCGCACCGGCTGGCGCCACTGCACCACCCCCACCCAGAGCCCGCGCCAGTGCCTGCGGGTCCAGGCCGGCGAAACCGGCTGCGGGGGCTGCGCTCGATACACTGTTGGCGTGTGTACTCTTGAGCGCCCAATAGGTGCCACTGAGCGCCGCCAACGCAGCCAGCAGCAAGGTTGCCAGCCGAGTCCCCCACACCTGAAAAGCGTTTATTTGCATTGCGCGATTATGATTGACCCGACTATGAACCACCAAGCATTCCACTCCCCCTCGGTGCCCCCTGTGCACCGGCGCAACCGCCCTGCCAACGGCTTTACCCTCATCGAGCTGATGGTGGTCCTGGTGATCATCGGCGTGCTGGCCGCGCTAATCGTGCCCAATGTGCTGGACCGTGCCGATGACGCACGCGCCACGGCGGCCAAGACCGATGTCAATAACCTGATGGGGGCGCTCAAACTCTACAAGCTGGACAACCAGCGTTTTCCCACTGCAGCCCAAGGCCTGCAGGCCCTGCGCACCAAACCCACCGAAAGCCCCATTCCCACCAACTGGAAACAATACGTTGAAAAGTTGCCCAACGACCCCTGGGGCCGTCCCTACCAATACCTGAACCCGGGCGTGCGGGGCGAGGTGGATGTGCTCTCCTTCGGCGCAGACGGCCAACCCGGCGGCGAGGGCAAAAATGCGGACATCGGCAGCTGGGATTGAGGTTTACCCCCACGCTCCACCGCTGCGCGGGTCGCTGCCCCCCGAGGGGGTGAAATCCGCTCGGGGCGGCCCAGCGCGGATTTTGGCCCCCACGCTCGTCGCTGCGCGAGGTTTCACACTGCTGGAGCTGATGGTCGTTGTGGCCATCATGGCCATGGCAACGGCTGGAGTCAGCATGGCCATGCGGGATACGTCACAAACCCAACTGGAGCGTGATGCACAACGTCTGGCGGCCCTGCTGGAAACTGCCCGCGCCCACTCGCGCATGAGCGCCAATACGGTGGTCTGGCGGGCCACACCCAAGGGCTTTGTATTTGAAGGCTTGCCCAACGACGCCCTGCCCACCACCTGGCTGGGCACTGACGTGGTGGCCAGCAGTAGCGCTGCGGTGGTGCTGGGACCGGAGCCCATCATTGGCCCGCAGCGGATACGCCTGGCATCACTGTCACAACCCACGCGCAGCCTGAGCATCACCACCGATGGTGTGCGACCCTTCAAGGTCACGGGCGACGCCGACGTGAGCACACCCGCTCCATGAAATTACACGCCACACCACGGCGGCGCGGCCGAGGCTTCACGCTGATCGAGGTCCTGGTCGCCTTGGGCATTGTGGCCATTGCATTGGCCGCTGGTGTGCGCTCCACCGGTGCGCTGACCCGCAATGCCGAACGCCAGTCCGACCTGCTGCTGGCGCAGCTGTGCGCCGAAAACGCGCTGGTGGCCGTGCGCCTCTCCAAACAAATGCCGGCCGTGGGGGACAACACCAGCAACTGCGAACAGGCGGGGCGCAACCTGGGCGTCACGCTGTCCGTGCGGCCCACGCCCAACCCCAATTTTCTGCGGGTGGAGGCCCAGGTGGCTGAGCGTGACGCGACGCTGCTGACCTTGTCTACCGTCGTGGGCCGCTATTGATGTTGCCGCTCCATCGCGCCAAGGGTTTTACGCTGATCGAACTGCTGGTCGCCATCGGCATCCTGGCGCTGATGGCGGGTTTGAGCTGGCGCGGACTGGACGGCATGTCCAAGGCACAGACCCAGCTCCAGCAGCGCGCGGACACGGTGCTCACGCTGCAAGCCGGCCTGTCGCAGTGGGCGGCCGATCTGGATGCCCTGGTGCAGTTGCCCAACACCCCGGCCCTGGACTGGGATGGCCGCGCCCTGCGCATCACGCGGCGCAGCACGGCCGCGCCGGGCGACGGTTTGCTGGTGGTGGCCTGGGCCCGGCGCGAGATCGACGGTGCTGGCCAGTGGCTGCGCTGGCAGTCGCCCCCCGTGCAAACCCGGGGCGATCTGCAGACCATGTGGACCCGCGCCGCCCAATGGGCACAAAACGCAAGCGAAGAAGACAAGAGACTGGAGGTGCGTGTGGCCGCGCTGGAGCAGTGGAAGGTGTTTTACTTCCGTGCCGACGCCTGGACCAACCCCCTGTCCAGCGACGGCGCACCGCCGCCCCCACCGCCGGCACCCACCCCCATCGGTACGCCCGTCGCCCCAGCCGCGGAACAGGTCCTGCCCGATGGTGTGCGCCTGGTGTTGACCCTGCCGCCCAACGACGCCTTTGTTGGCACCCTGACCCGCGATTGGGCACGCATCACCCTGGGTGGCGGCAAACCATGAAGTCCCGCCGCCATGAAACCGGTGCAGCCCTGCTGGCCGCCATGTTGACCGTGGCCCTGGTAGCCAGCATGGCCGCCGCCGCACTGTGGCAGCAATGGCGCAGTGTGGAGGTGGAGGCGGCCGAACGGAGCCGCGTGCAATCCCTGTGGGTGCTGACGGGTGCGCTGGACTGGGCCCGCCTGATCCTGCGCGAAGACGCGCGTTCCGGTGGCGCAGACCACCTGGGCGAGCCCTGGGCCGTGCCACTGGAAGAGGCCCGTCTGTCCACCTTTCTGGCCGCCGAAAAAGGCGTGGCCACCAACACCACCGACGCAGCCACCCAGGCCTTCCTGTCCGGCTACATCAGCGACCTGCAGGGGCGCATGAATGTGTTCAACCTGGTGGAAAACGGCAAACCCTCCGAACCTACGGTGCGCGCCTTTGCCAAACTGTTCGAGAAGCTGGGCCTGCCCCGCTCTGAACTGGGGGCGCTGATTGAGAACCTGCGTTTTGCGCAGGACGTCAGCCCCAACAACGGCTCGGCCCGCATGGCCCCGCTGATGCCCCAGCGGGTGGGGCAGCTGGTCTGGCTGGGCCTGTCGCCGCGCAGCCTGGCCATCTTGCGGCCCTCTATTACCCTGCTGCCCCAGCGCACGCCGGTCAACATCAACACGGCCAGCGCCCCGGTGCTGTTTGCCACCATCCCCGGGCTGGACATGGCCCAGGCCGAGCGCCTGGTCTCCACCCGCCAATTCGCCCACTTCCGCACCCTGGCGGACGCCGGCAAGGTGGTGCCCGATGCGGCGGGCGATTTCAGCGAGGCGCTGCACAGCGTGAACTCGCGGTTCTTTGAAATCCATGGTCGCCTGCGCCTGGACCAGACCGTGGTGGACGAACGCTCCGTGGTGCAGCGCGATGGCATCGCAGTAAAAACCCTGTGGCGCGACCGGGGCTCTGGCGGCGCACCAAGTGCGCAAAGCAGCCCCATACAATGACGCAGCTTCAAAAACCTGCATGTCCTCACTGATCGTCACCCTCCCTGCCTCCCTGCCCACGGCCAACACGCCGTGCAGCACCGTATGGACCGAGGACGGCACCACCGCCAAGCGCCACCTGGACGCACCGCTGAACCTGTTGCCGCAAACCCCGGATGCCGAAGTGGTGGTGGTTGTGCCCACAACCCAGCTGTCCTGGCACCGGGTGGATTTTCCCAAGGGCACGCTGGAGCGTGGCTTCTTTCAAGAGGGCAATGCCCCCCGCCTGCGCGCCGTGCTCGACGGCCTGCTAGAAGACCGCCTGCTCGATGAGCCCGCCCAACTGCACTTTGCCATCCAGCCCCAGGCCCGTGCCGACGCACCCAACTGGGTCGCCGCCTGTGACCGGGCCTGGATACATGCCTGGTTGGCCGCGCTGGAGCAAACCGGCCGGCCCGTCGGTCGCATCGTGCCCGAGCTGGCACCGCCGCCCGACGAAAGCCCCGACACCGTCCGCCTGACCGCCATGGGCACAACCGAGCAACCCCAACTGGTGTGTTGCGGCCCCCAGGGCGTGGTGGTACTGCCACTGGGCCACACCGGTGTGGCGCTGCTGCCCCCCGGCACAGACACCAACCCCGTGCTGGCCGAACCGGCGGTGGCCGCCATTGCCGAGCAGTATTTCAGCGGCCGTGTCAGCCTGCAAACCACAGCACAGCGCGCCATCGCCGCCGCCCAATCGGGCTGGGACCTGGCCCAGTTTGACCTGTTGCGCACCCGCGGCACTCGCACCCGCAAGCAGTTGGCGCAGATCACGGGCGACCTGCTGCAATCCCCACGCTGGCGGCCTGCACGCTGGGCCGTGGTGGCCATCGTGTTGGTCAACCTGGTGGGTCTGCAGGTCTGGGCCTGGAAGGAACAGGCCGCCCTGGCCGCCAAACGCACCACCGTGCACGAGATTTTGACCATCACCTTCCCCGACGTACGCGTGGTGGTCAACCCGCCGCTGCAAATGGCGCGCTCACTGGCCGACCTGCAGCGCCAAAGTGGCGCCGCGGCCAGTGGCGATCTGGAAACCATGTTGGGGCAATTTCAGGCCCTAGCCCCCGAACTTGCTGCCCCTACAGCTATTGAATTTGTAGCAGGCGAATTGCGACTCAAACTGGCTGACCCGGCCGCGCCCGCCATGGCCAGCGCCATCAGCCGACTGCAGGCCCAGGGCTACACCGTGAGCCTGGATGGGGATACCCTGGTGCTGAAGCAACAACAGGAGCGCCGACCATGAGCAGGCCCTCGCCATCCGGTTTGACGGCCTTGTTGGCCCCCTTGCAGACCCGCTGGGGCCAATTGGCGGCCCGCGAGAAAACCTTCCTGGCTGCGGCCCTGGCACTGGTGGTGTTGGCCCTGGTGTGGAAGCTGCTGCTGTCGCCATCGCTGCAGACCCTGCGTACGTCCACCGCCCAGGCCACGGCGCTGGACGCCCAGATCCAGCACATGCTGTCGCTGCAGAACCAGGCCAGTGCCCTGCAACGGCAGGCGCCGCTGGCCTATGACGAGGCCCTGCGCGCGCTGAACCTGGCCACCCGCCAAACCCTGGCCGCTACGGCCCAGGTGAACGTAGTGGCCGACCGCGCCAATGTCACGCTGCAGGCCGCCAGTGCCGATGCACTGGCCCAGTGGCTGGCCCAGGTGCGGCTCAATGCCCGCTCAGTTCCGCTGGAGGCGCGCCTGACCCGTGGCACCGCACCCACCGGCGCCACCTGGAGCGGCACGCTGGTCATGAGCCTGCCCCCCCGCTGACCATGGCCACAACCCGCACACCCGGTATGCCGCACCAGAGCGCGCCCTGGCGCTGGGCCATCGCCGGTGTGCTGCTGGGTGGCGCCATTGCAACCACCGTGTTTGCGCCTGCACGCTGGCTGGCAACAGCGCTGAGCCAGGCCAGCGGCCAGCAGCTGCAACTGGTCGGCGCCCAAGGCAGCATCTGGGGTGGAACATCGCAGTTGGTGTTGTCGGGCGGCCAGGGCAGTGTCAACGCCGTGGCGCTTCCGGGCCAGGTCTCCTGGCGCATTCGCCCGGTATGGGCCGGCCTGGCCATTCAGATCAGCGCCGACTGCTGCACACCCCAGCCCCTGCAATTGCGCGCCACCGCCTTGGGCTGGAAAGGCGCACGCCTGGTCTTGCAAGACAGCCAAACACAATGGCCCGCCAGCCTGCTGGCCGGCCTGGGCACGCCTTGGAACACCGTGCAGGCCCAGGGCCAGCTCAGCGCCACTACACAAGACCTGGTCGTCGAATTCGGCCCCACCGGCCTGCAACTGGCAGGGCGGGTGCAGCTGGACGCACTGAACATTTCCTCACGCCTGTCCACCCTGTCACCCATGGGCAGCTACCGCTTCCTGCTGCAGGGCGGGCCGTCGCCCAGCCTGGCACTGAGCACGCTGGAGGGCAGCCTGCAACTCAGCGGCCAGGGCGAATGGGTAGGCCAGCGTCTGCGCTTTACTGGCGTGGCCAGCGCGGCGCCCGAGCGGGTCGAGGCGCTGTCCAATCTTCTGAACATTCTGGGGCGCCGCGATGGCGCCCGCTCCATCATTACCGTGGGCTAAAGTGAGACCGCAGCACATGAACACCGTCATCTTCAAACGCAAACCAAACGCTATTGTTTCAATAGCGATATGTTCAATATTGGCGGGGGCTACAGGCCAATTTTCCATAAATGCCCTGGCCCAGACAGCCCCTGCAGCAGCCCAGGGAAGCCCGGCCAAGCGCGGCGATCCCATCACGCTGAACTTCACCAATGCCGAGATCGACGCCGTGGCCCGCACCATGGCCACGCTGACCGGGCGCAATGTGGTGGTGGACCCGCGCGTCAAGGGCACGATCACGCTGACCACCGACAAACCAGTGACCCCCGCCGTGGCTTATGCCCAGTTTTTGGCCATGATGCGCCTGCAGGGCTTCACGGTAGTGGATGCCGCGGGCCTGGACAAGATCGTGCCTGAAGCCGATGCCAAGCTGCAGGGCGGTGCGGTGTTCGACAGCACCATGGTCGCTGGTAACCAGATCAGCACCCAGATCTTCAAGCTCAACTTTGAAAACGCCAACAACCTGCTGCCCATCCTGCGGCCACTGATCAGCCCCAACAACACCATCAACGTCAACCCCGGCAACAACTCGCTGGTGATCACCGACTACGGCGACAACCTGCGGCGCATGGCCCAGATCATTGCGGCCATGGACGTGTCCAACGCGACCGATGTGGAAATCATCAGCCTCAAGCATGCCATCGCCGTGGACCTGGCTCCGCTGGTGTTGCGCCTGCTGGAGTCCGGTGGCGGTGTAGCCGCCGCACCGGGTGGTCAGGCCGATGGCAGCTTCAAGACCACGCTGATGGCCGAGCCGCGCTCCAACACGCTGATCCTGCGCGCCGCCAACCCGGCCCGCATGGCGCTGGCCAAGTCGCTGATCGACAAGCTGGACCAGCCTGGCACCCAAAGCGCCACCGGCAACATCTATGTGGTCTACCTGAAAAATGCCGAGGCCACCAAACTGGCCGCCACGCTGCGCGCCGCCATGTCGGGTGAGGCCCGTGGCGCCAGCAGCACGGCCAGTGGCAGCGGCGCGCCGGTCACGGCTGCGGGTGGTGCGGCGGCCACGGGCGGCAGCGGCTCTACGGCCACCAGCCAGTCCACCACGGGAGGCCAGATCCAGGCCGACGCGGCTACCAACTCACTGGTCATCACTGCGCCCGAGCCGCAGTACCGCCAGTTGCGCGCCGTTATCGACAAGCTGGACGCGCGCCGCGCCCAGGTCTATGTGGAGAGCCTGATTGCCGAGGTGAATGCTGACAAGGCGGCCGAGTTCGGCATCCAGTGGCAAGGCCCCATGGGCAACGCCGGCGACGGCACGGTGGGCATTCTGGGTACCAATTTCAAGATAGGCGGCACCAACATCGTCAGCCTGGCCACCAGTGCACTCAGCGGCGGCGCAACCCTGGCCAACGGTGGCAACCTGGCGGTGGCCAACAAGGTCAACGGTGTGTATGTGCTGGGCTTTCTGGCCCGCTACCTGCAGACCAATGGTGATGGCAACATCCTGTCCACGCCCAATCTGCTGACGTTGGACAACGAAGAGGCCAAGATCATCATCGCGCAAAACGTGCCATTTGTGACCGGCCAGTTCACCAACACCGGTGCCAGCGGCACCTCAGGCTCCGTCAACCCGTTCCAGACCATTGAGCGCAAGGACATCGGCATCACGCTCAAGGTCAAACCCCAGATCAGCGAAAACGGCACCGTCAAGCTGACCATCTACCAAGAGGTGTCCACCATCCAGGCCAGCACCCTCAAAGACGCCAACGGCCCGACCACCAACAAGCGCTCCATCGAGTCCAATGTGCTGGTGAACGATGGCTCCATCGTCGTGCTCGGTGGTCTGCTGCAGGACGAGTATTCCGGCAACCAGGAGAAGGTACCCGGCCTGGGCGATGTGCCCCTGTTTGGCAACCTGTTCAAGGCCGAGACCCGCAGCCGCAAGAAGACCAATCTGATGGTGTTCCTGCGGCCGGTCGTGGTGCGCGATGCCGATGCCACGGATGCTTTGTCGCTGGACCGTTATGAGTTGATGCGCAACCAGCAGCAACAAGCCCAGCCCGTCACGAGTACGGGTGTGCCGGTCAACGCGTCGGTCGTGATGCCCGCGCGCCCCACACCTGCGCCAGCACGCGCAGTGCCCGAGACCAAGCCCTGACCATGGCCGGCGCTGTGTTGTACCCCCTGCCCTACGCCTTCGCGCGCAGCCACCAGCTGCTGCTGGAAGAACAAGACGGCAGCCTGACCCTGTGGATACACGACCTGGCCACGGACGCCGCACAAAGCGCCGTGGCCGAAGTCATGCGCAAGTTTGGCGCGGCACAGGTCGAGACCGAAGCCGCCGAGTTGCTGCGCCAACGTATCAGCGCCGCCTATGCACAAAGCGAATCCAGCGCCGCCACCGTCATCAGCGAGGTCGAGGCCGATGTGGACCTGTCGCGCATGATGCAGGCCCTGCCGGCGATTGAAGACTTGCTGGAAACTTCGGACGATGCGCCCATCATCCGCATGCTGAACGCCCTGCTGACCCAGGCCGCACGCGATGGCGCCAGCGACATCCACATCGAACCCTACGAGCGCCATTCCAGCGTGCGCTTCCGTGTGGACGGCACGCTGCGCGATGTGGTGCAGCCCAACCGCGCCCTGCACGCCGCACTGATCTCGCGCCTGAAGATCATGGCCGATCTGGACATTGCCGAAAAGCGCCTGCCACAGGACGGCCGCATCAGCCTGCGCATTGGCACCCGCGGCGTGGACGTGCGTGTCAGTACCCTGCCCAGCGCGCATGGCGAACGCGCTGTGCTGCGCCTGTTGGACAAAAGCGGCGGCAAGCTGAGCCTGGAATCGGTAGGCATGCAGGGCGATGTGCTGCAACGCTTTGAGCACCTCGTCACCCAGCCCCACGGCATCATTTTGGTGACCGGCCCCACCGGCTCGGGCAAAACCACGACGCTGTATGCAGCGCTGCAAAAGCTGGACAGCCGGCGCCAGAACATCATGACGGTGGAAGACCCCATCGAATATGAGCTGGCGGGCGTGGGCCAGACCCAGGTCAATGCCAAGATTGACCTGGACTTTGCCAAGGCCCTGCGCGCCATCTTGCGCCAGGACCCGGACGTGATCATGATCGGTGAGATCCGCGATTTCGAGACCGCGCAGATCGCCATCCAGGCGTCACTGACCGGCCACCTGGTCCTGGCCACGTTGCACACTAATGACGCCGCCAGCGCGGTGACGCGCCTGACCGACATGGGCATAGAGCCCTTCCTGCTGAGTTCTTCGCTTTTGGGCGTGTTGGCCCAGCGCCTACTGCGCAAGCTGTGCACCACCTGCCAGGGCAAGGGTTGCAGCGAATGTGGCCACACGGGTTACCAAGGCCGCACTGGCGTGTTTGAACTGCTGGTGACGGACGACGCGATCCGCGCACAAATCCACCACCAGGCCTCCGAAGCGGATATCCGCGCGGCTGCCATTGCCGGTGGCATGACACTGATGCGTGAAGACGGCGAACGGCTGGTGGCCAAAGGCATCACCTCCCGCGAAGAGCTGGTCCGCGTCACCCGGGATTAGCCCCATGATTCGACACCTTCTTTTGCTTTAGTTCCGCGACCCGCCAACCACAATAGGTCTCACAGGAAACCGCAGCATGTCACTTCAATACCAGCTCAAACAAGGCCAGTACCATTTGTACGACCTGAGCACGCCCCAAAGCCAGGTCACCGGCGAGCACAAGCTACGATTGATGACAGACACGGTGGCCCTTGCCTTTGACGTGCGCACCGGCAAGCTGCACGAACACGGCCACCCGTCCCGCATCCACTCCTGGGCCAGCAACGCGCGCCGACGCCTGCGCGCGGCTGGGGATATTGATCGGGCCAATGACATCGTGGTGGTGTCGGGCCCGCTGCCGGTGGATGAGATCAACAAGTGCCTGCGCATCACCGGCTACTGCCGCCAATTGCTGGAGCGCCTACCGACGCTGCCGCATGGCAAGCGCCTCGCAGCGCACTGAAGATAGTGCCGCCCACGCTCCACCTCCGGAGCGGTGTTTTATTCGTAAGCCACCAAACGTGGCCGTTCGGTTTCGCTAAAGCTGTTTTGCTGCAGCTGTGCCAGGCTGGCCTGGCGCTCGGACTCGCTGGCATTGGACTGGGACTGCAGTAACTTGCTGCGCTCTTCCAGATAACGGCTTATACGGCTCTTCCAGGCAGCCTCTTCACGGTCTACATCCGCCAAACGGGCAGCGGCCTGCGGGTCCAACTCCTTGGCGCGCATGCGGTAGACATCGTCCTCGCTGCCGCCCTTGGCGCGCAGGTCCTGGGCCTGCTGCTCCAGGCGCACGACCATGCTGGTGGCGTCGCGCTCCTTGCGCAGATGTTCGGGCATGCTCGCATCCAGCGCGGCCAGTTGCTGCTTCTTCTGTTCCGCGTTCAGGGCAGGGTTCTGGTCGACCTCCAGGCGCGCAATCGCATCCATGTCGTAGGCGTCTTCAAATCCAAACATACCCTGGGTTTCCTCGGCGCTGAAGTACTTGGCGCGCACGTCCTGCATGGCGTTGAAGCGGCCGCGTATGGCTTGCAGACCATTCCCGACGAGCTGCGGTTGGCTTTCCAGCCGCACCAGCTCGCGTTTGAACTCGATGTACAGGCCTAACAAGCGCTGTGCTTTTTTGGCTTGCTCAGGTGGCAGCCTGCGGTCCAGTTCACCGCGGATCTGCAGCGTGATGGTTTCTATGCTTTGCTCGCCGACCGCGCTCAGGTAGTAATCAAACAGGCGCTTGAGTTCGCCATAGGCCAGTGGCCCGCTGGCACCCGATGCTGCCCCAGCCGCCAGGGTCTGCAGATTGCCGTCAGGCAGTGTGTCCTGCATGGAGCGCACAAACGGTGTGGCTCGGCTGACCGGGCCAATCACCGCCACAGGTGGGGCTGAGGGTTCGTCCGCTGGCCACCAGGCGAACAAACCGCCGCCCAGCAGGGCCAGGCAAAGCAGGCCCAGGCAAACCCGGGCCGTGCGGTGCATCGCCATGGCCGTTTTACAGGCCCATGCCTTTGAGGCGGTTGGCGTGCTGGCGGAAGATGGTGACCGGATTGGTCTCGAACAGGTTGGTCAGGCCAATGGTCTGGTTCACTTCGTCCAGGTGGTTCATCGCGTAGTCATCACGGATGACACGGCCCAGGTGGCTGGAGCAGCTGGCGACCAGGCCGTCGTTCTTGGCGCCGCCAAAGGCCAGCGAGGTCAATGCCAGAGCCGGGTCGATGGGGTCAAACACATTGGTGTAGGCCTTGGCACCGCTCCACGAGAAGTAAGCCACGCCACGCGCCGTGTAGGCACCTTCACCGCAAGATGATGTGGGCACGCCCCATGGGTGGGCCTGGTTGAACTTGGCGGCACCGGCGGTGCTGAGCGACTGGGCAGCAGCCAGCGAATTCTGGTTCAGGCCCGAGCCACCCGACAGGAAGTTGATGATGGTCGCCAGGCCGTTGGTGATGGAGACGACGACGGTGTTTGACAAGGATCCGGGGGGCGCCACCTTCAACAGCACGTCTGCCACGGCCGAGCCCTTGTTGACACCACCAATCGAGGTAGCCGAGGCAATCAGGTCAGGGCGCACTGAGGCGACGTACCGGATGGTCGGGCCGCCATGGCTGTGGCCAATCAGGTTGACCTTGGCCGCGCCGGTGGCAGCCAGGATCTGCTTGACCTGGGTCAGCAGTTGTTCGCCACGTGCCTCGGTGCTGTTGGCTGCAGACACCTGGGTCACATAGACCTTGGCGCCATCAGAGCGCAGCGCGGAGGGAATGCCATACCAGTATTCCACCGGTCCGATGTTGTCAAAGCCAAACAGACCGTGCACCAGCACGATGGGGTATTTGGTCTGGGTGTAGCCTGCGGCCAGGGTGGACGCGGGTAGAAGGGACAGGGCCAGCAAACAGGCACCCAACCAGGTCATCAAGGTCTTTTTCACAATACGCTCCAGTAGGGCCAAGGGCCCAAGGGGTTGAAGGAATCCGTCTCTGAAAAGGCAGTGCGACCTCTTTGGTGGGGGCGCTGTCGCTGGCTGACCCGGTACCCGTTGCTTGTGTTAACAGGTCTGAATCAAAAAGCACGATCGTGCGATTCATGAATCGTAGTTCACAGCAATTCGCCTGTCATGCTGGTATTCCCGGATGACGCACCAAAACGGGATCGGGGTTTACACCAGTACCCAGACCGGGACACCAAACCGCGGGCCCGGCCTGCTCAGCCGCTAACATCAACCCATGCCCGCCTATTCCTATGAAGCCCTCGATGCCAATGGCAGTGCCCGCAAGGGCACGATTGAAGCCGACACCGCCAAGGCCGCTCGCGGCATGCTGCGTGCCCAACTGCTGGTGCCCATGGTGGTCGAGCCGGTGGGGCCGGGCGCCGCAGGAGCGGGTGCAGCCGGCGGTGGCACACAAGGCACCACGTTGTGGACATCACGTGTGTTCAACGCCTCGGCACTGGCCATCTGGACACGCCAGATCGCCGGGCTGGTGGCCTCGGGCCTGCCACTGGAGCGGGCCCTGACCGCACTGTCGGAAGAGGCAGACGACGAACGCCAGCGCCACTTGGTGGCCGCCATAAGGGCCGAGGTGAATGGCGGCACACCCTTCGCCACCGCGCTGGCCCAACACCCGCGCGAATTTGCCCCCACCTACTGCGCCGTGGTGGGCGCCGGTGAACACAGCGGCAACCTGGGCCTGGTGCTGGAGCGCTTGGCTGACGACCTGGAGCAAAGTCAGGCCCTGAAGTCCCAACTGATAGGCGCCGCGCTGTACCCCGCCATCGTGACCTTGGTGGCCATCACCATCGTGATGTTCTTGCTGGGGTATGTGGTGCCACAGGTGGCCGAGGTATTTGCCGGCAGCAAACGTGCGCTGCCCCTGCTGACAGTGATCATGCTGGGCATTGGCAACTTTGTGCGCAACCAAGGCTGGCTGATGCTCATAGCTCTTATTTTTATAGCTGGATGTTCAAGATTGGCGTGGGCTAGCGCCGCATTTCGCGAGAAGTTCGATGCCATGTGGCTGACCTTGCCGATTCTGGGCAAGCTGTCCCGTGGTTACAACGCGGCGCGTTTTGCCGGCACCTTGTCCATGCTGGCCGCCGCCGGTGTCCCCATACTGAAAGCCCTGCAGGCCGCGGCCGACACCCTGTCCAACCGGGCCATGCGCACCGACGCGCTGGACGCCTTGGTGTTGGTGCGTGAAGGGGCGCCACTGGCCTCGGCGATGGCGCAGAAGAAACGTTTCCCCGGCCTCTTGAGCATGTTTGCCCGCCTGGGCGAACAAACCGGCCAGTTGCCCGTGATGCTGGAGCGCGCAGCAAAACAGCTCAGCACCGAGGTGCAGCGCCGCGCCATGCAACTGGCCACGCTGCTGGAGCCGCTGCTGATTGTGGCCATGGGCTTGGTTGTCATGCTGATTGTGCTGGCGGTGCTGCTGCCCATCATCCAGCTCAACCAACTGGTGCGCTAAGCATGTGGCCCCCACGCTCGTCGCTGCGCGTACTGCGCTGCCCCCCAAGGGGGCTAAATCCGCTTGGGGCGGCCCGGCGCGGATTTGCTTAAAAAGGTTTCCTCATGGCTGACTGGAACGACGGCTACATCACGGACATTGGTTACACCTACGGCTACTACACCGAGCTCAACCCCTTGCGCACGCGCCTGGCCCTGCTGAGTGCCGGTTGGGCGGCACCTTCCACACTGTCCGACGGCCCGGCCTGCGAACTGGGCATGGGCCAGGGCGTCAGCGTGAACGTGCACGCAGCCGCATCCGGCAATACCTGGTTTGCCACTGACTTCAACCCATCCCAGACGGCATTTGCGCAGGAGCTGGCCTGTGTCAGCGGTGTGGAGGCACAGGGCACGCGCATCTACGACGAGGCCTTTGCCGATTTTTGCCAGCGCACAGACCTGCCCGACTTCAGCTTCATCGGTGTGCATGGCATCTGGAGCTGGATATCGGACGCCAACCGCGCAGTGATTGTGGATTTTGTGCGACGCAAGTTACGCGTGGGCGGTGTGCTCTACATCAGCTACAACACCCAGCCCGGCTGGGCAGCCATGGCACCCATGCGCGACCTGCTGGCCGAACATGCCCAGGTGATGGGGGTGCCCGGCAAAGGCATGACCGGCCGTATAGACGCCGCACTGGCCTTTGCAGAACGCCTGGTGGACAGCAACTGCCAGTATGCGCAGGCCAACCCGCAGATCGGCGCACGGCTCAAGCGCCTGCAGAGTGCCAACCGCAACTACCTGGCCCACGAATACTTCAACCACGACTGGGAGCCGATGTCGTTCACGCGCATGGCGCGCTGGTTGTCGGGTGCCAAGCTGGGTTATGCCTGCTCGGCCTACTACCTGGACCACTTGCCGGCGCTGAATTTCACGCCCGCGCAACACGCGCTGTTGCAAGAGCAGCCCGATGCCATGTTCCGCGAAACCGTGCGCGACTTTCTGGTCAACCAGCAGTTCCGGCGCGACTACTGGATCAAGGGCCCTCGGAGGCTGGCACCGGCTGACCAGGCCCAGGCCCTGTGCGCGCAGCGGGTGATGCTGGCAACCGCCCCCGCCGACGTACAAATGAAGGTCAAGGCGCCGGTGGGCGAAGCCTTGCTGACCCCCGCCATTTACGAACCCGTGGTGGCGGCCATGGCCGACCACCGAGTGCACAGCATTGGTGAACTGTGGCAGCGGCTGCAATCCGACGCCAGCAAATCCCATGTGAGTTTTGCCCAACTGACTGAGGCCATCATGCTGCTGGCCGGCACCGGTGATGTGGTGGCGGTGCAAGACGAAGCGGCCATGCACAAGGCCAGACCGCAGACTGACAAACTGAACCGGCACCTGCTGGGTATGGCGCGCAACCATGCCGACATCAGCTGTGTGGCCAGCCCGGTCAGCGGCGCAGGCGTCACCCTCAGCCGCTTTCAGCAGCTCTTTCTGCTGGCCATGCTGGAGGGAAAAACACCCATGGATACACCGGACCCCGCAGCACTGGCCGCGTTTGCCTGGTCCGCCCTGCTGGCACAGGGCCAGCGCTTGCTCAAGGACGGAAAACCCATGGATGTGGCGCAGGACAATGTCGACGAACTGAAAGTTCAGGCCGCGGAATTTGTGACCAAGCGGCTGCCGGTACTGCGCCGCCTGGGTGTGGTGGACTGACTAGCCAACGCCGTCCACCCGGTGCGCATAAGCCAGTGCGACCGGGGGCGACACATTCAGCAGCTTGGCGATATCGTCGATATCGTCCGGCAGGGCCGAGTTGTCCCAGCTCTGTGCGGTGTGGCGTGCCAGGCGCACGGCCAGCACCACGTTGCGCACAATGGCCGTGTCGGCATGCCGGTCATCGCTGATGCGCACCAACAGCTCGGGCAGGTGCCACATCTTCATCAGCGCCTGGCGCAAATCATCCAGCTCGATATTGAGCATCACGCGTTGCACGGTGGCGCTGCGCAGTTGGGGGTCGGCACGCTGGGCCTGCGCAATCCGCAATTGCAAGGTGGGGGCGTGGCACCACATCAGCATCTCGGCAAAGTCGTGCAAAAAGGCGGCCAGCCGTATCACACCCACATCGGTATCGCCACGGTGCACAGCAAAGCCAGTGGCAAACTGCGCGGCGCGGTCGGCCCGGTGCAGCAGGGTGCGCAGCCCCTCCAGCGCCTGGGGCTGGTCGTGCAAATGGTCTTCCACCGTGGGCTGCAGGCCAAAGCTTCGGAAGAAGGGGGAGATGCCGGTCATCACCAGTGAGGTGGTGATGCTTTCAGTCTCCGTCGCGGTGTCGGCCCTGCGCTTCGCTGCCACATGGGCCAGCAGTTTGAGCGACATCAGCGGATCACATTCGATGGTGGCACCGAGCATGCTGGCATCCACATTGTCTTCATCGGCGCGCAGGGTCTCCAGGGCGGCCGAAGTTTTGGCCAACACCGGGATTTGTGCATCGCGGAAATAACGGGTCCACGCGTCCAAATCCCGCAAGGGGGCGGTCAGGTAACGGGAAGGGGTAACTGCCATACGAAACAGTATGGGCGAGCGCCCTTCTGTGGTCAAGGCGCTATAAAACAGACAAACTCAATGGGTTGGTGCCACGGCACGTCCGTGTTGGGCCTGGCGCTGCGCCAGCTGCTTGGTATGTTTGCTGTGCTGGGGCGCAAGCGGCCGCGGTAACACGTCACGCAAACAATGTGGGCGGGCATGGGCACCGCTGCGCTGGTAGTCGGCCAGCAGCATCTGGCGTGTGTGCTCCACCGGCAAGCCACGAGCTGAGGTCAGGTAATCAAACAACGCGTCCACCAAGTCTTCGGGTGTCAGGCCATGGGTCTTGTGGGTGGTCTGCCACAACCAGTCGCTCCACGCGGCAAACGCAGCAAAGGCCCCAACTGCGGCGTCGCCCTGCAGCAGCACGTCCAGCGTCTGCCCGAAGCGCCCGGAGTTGGCCACCAGGTCCCAGTAGCGCGCCAGGCGGATGAAGCGTTGCACCGACTCCGCATCCACCACCCCGGTTTGCTGCACCGCATACGGCGGCTCCGTGGCATAGACCATGCCGTGCTCTTGTGTGTGCCGGGCGATCGGTGTGCCGCGCAGGCGCTTAAGCAGGCCGAGCTGGATCTCGTGTGGGCGCAGCGCATACAGGCGGTCAAAGCCTTCGGCAAAACTCTCCCATGTCTCGCCCGGCAGCCCAAAGATCAGATCTGTGTGCAGGTGGGCCGGAGACTGCTGCACCAGCCATTGCAGGTTGGCCTCGGTTTTGGCATTGTCTTGGCGGCGCGAGATGCGTTTTTGCACCTCGGGGTTGAAGCTTTGGATACCCACCTCTAGTTGCAGAACACCAGGAGGAAACTGCGCCATCAGCAGCTTGAGCCGGTCTGGCAGATGGTCAGGGATGACCTCGAAGTGCACGAACAACTCGTCGCACATACGGTCCAGAAAAAACTGCAGGATGCGGGCCGAGGTTTCGACCTTCAAATTGAAGGTGCGGTCCACAAACTTGAAGTTGCGGGCCCCCCGTTGGAACAGTGCATCCATCTCGGCCAGAAAAGTGTCCAAGTCGAAGGCGATGGCGGTCTTGTCCAGCGAACTTAAACAAAACTCACACTTGAAGGGGCAGCCACGCGAAGCCTCCACATACAACAGGCGGTGCGCCAAGTCATCGTCGGTGTACAGGGTGTACGGCAGGGCAATGCTGTCCAGTTCGGGCTGCTCACCGGTTATCACTTTCATCAGTGGCTGTGGGCCATGCAGGAGTGCACGGCACAGCTTGGGAAAGCTGATGTCGCCCCAACCGGTGATGACGTGGTCGGACAACTGCACAATGGCCTGCTCGGCCCACTCGTGGCTGACCTCGGGGCCGCCGAGCACGATCTTGATGTCTGGCCGTGCAGCCTTGAGCAAACGGACCAGGGCTGTGGTCTCGACCACATTCCAGATGTACACCCCAAAACCAATGACAAGGGGCTGCAGGGCCAGCAGTTCGTCTGCCAGTTCCTGGGGTTTGCGGGCGATGGTGAACTCGCGCAGCGCGGTCTGATCGGCCAGGTCTCCCATATTCGCCAGCAAATACCGCAGGCCCAGTGAGGCATGGATGTACTTGGCATTCAGAGTGCAGAGAACGATGGCAGGGCCGGCAGTGTGCATGCCCCGATTATTCATCGGCGACCTGCCCATGGGCGAAAATCAGGTATGCAATCCATCGTCCTGTCTTCCCTGCTGCCGGTCATTTTTCTCATTGCTATTGGTTTTATAGCGTACCGTGCAGATTGGATGCGGGCTGAGGCCATAAAAGACTTAAGCCGCCTGGTCTTTATGGTGCTCACACCGGCCCTGCTGTTCCGCACCATGAGCACGGTGCATGTGGACCAGCTGGACTTCAAACCCGTGGCGGCCTACTTTGCGGCCGCCATAGCCCTGTTTGGGCTGATGCTGGCCTGGGGCCGCGCCACACCGCGCGCCACCGTGCTGGCCCTTGCAGCCACCTTCAGCAACACGGTGGCCATTGGCATTCCGCTGATTGGCCTAGCCTATGGCGAGGCCGGCATGCTGACACTGTTCACCATCATCTCACTGCACGCACTGATACTGCTGACCCTGGCCACCATTGCGCTGGAGCTGGGTGTGGCACGCCAGGCCGCGCGGGACAGCGCGACGCCGGAGACCAAGGCCGCCTGGCGGCGCCCGGTGCTGGACGCCCTGCGCAACGGCATCTTGCACCCGGTGCCGCTGCCCATCATGCTGGGCCTGCTGTTTGCACAGACTGATCTGGTCATGCCCACGGTGCTGGACCGCCCATTGCAATTGCTGGGCATCGCCATGGGCCCCATGTCGCTATTGCTGGTGGGGGCCACACTGGCCAGCGCCCGCATAGGCCATGAGATCAAAGGCGCCTTTGGCCTGGCCTTACTGAAAAACCTGCTGCTACCGGCCCTGGTGGCAGGGGTGGGTCTGGCCATGGGCTTGCACGGCCTGCCGCTGACCGTGATGGTGGTCACCGCATCGCTGCCCATTGGTGCCAATGTGTTTATCTTCTCGCAGCGTTACAACGTGGCCGAAGACCTGGTGACCGCCGGTGTGGCGGTATCGGCCGTGCTGGCCATGCTCAGCGTGTCGCTGGTCATGGCGCTGGTGCAGTATTTGTAATCACTCCAGCAGCGTGGTTTCCAGAAAACGCACGGTGGCGTAGAACTCGAAGTCGGCATTGGCCTTGCGTTTGAAGCCGTGGCCCTCGTTGTCGGCCAGCAGGTACCAGACGGGCACGCTGCCTCAGCACCCGCCGCCCATCCCGCGAAATCAGCAGATCGTCACGCTTTGCAGCCACCGGTCGCAAAAAGCGTGCGTGCCAGCGTGGCCTTCTTTACAGTCCGCCATTGCCACCATAATCGTGGCCTTACCCGTTTCCCCTTTCGGAGAGTTCTCTATGCTGCGTCCCCTTCTCATCGTTGTTGCCCTGGCCGCAGGCCTGACGGCATGTGGAAAATCCCCTGGCAAAGACGATAAAAAAGACGCCGCCGCGGCGCCACCCAAGCTGGTGATTGCGCCGGAAGACTTTCTGACCATTCGGGCCAATGCACTGGCCTCCGGCCCGGTGATCACGGGATCGATACAACCCGAGCGCAAGGCCGATCTGCGGGCCGAGGTGTCCGCCGTGGTACTGCAGGTACTCAAGGAAAACGGCGACGCAGTGCGCAAGGGTGACGTGCTGATCCGTTTGGACCAGACCACCATACTGGACAACCTGCGCTCCGCAGAAGACAACGCCCGCAATGCGGCCCAGGCTCTGGACCAGGCCGAGCGCAATGTGCAGCGCCTCAAGACCCTGCGCGCTTCGGGCATGACATCGCTGCAGGCGCTGGACGACGCCGAGGTGCGCCGCAATGCCGCACAAAGCGAATTGTCGGCCTCCAAGGCGCGTGCAGCCCAGGCCCGTCAGCAGCTGGAGCGCACCGTGGTGCGCGCGCCGTTTGACGGCGTGGTCAGCGACCGCAAGGCCTCGGCAGGCGACACGGCATCCATCGGCAAAGAGCTGCTCAAGGTGATTGACCCGACCAGCATGCGCTTTGCCGGGCGGGTGTCGGCCGACAAGATCAGCCAGGTCAGCGTGGGCCAGACGGTAGGTTTTCGCATCAACGGGTATGCCGGTCAGGAATTTCGCGGCAAGGTCACACGGGTAGACCCCAGCGCCAATGACGTCACACGCCAGGTAGAGGTGCTGGTGAGCTTCAGCGATGCCACCCAGCCCCGCGTGTCGGGCCTGTATGCCGAGGGCACCATAGAGTCCAGCAATGTGCAGGCGCTCACGCTGCCTGAGTCGGTGCTGGTCAAGGCCGGTGACAAGTCATCGGTCTGGCGCGTCAAGAACAACACCCTGAGTCAGGTGGACCTGACGTTGGGCACCCGCGACCCCCGCACCGGCAACTACGAAGTGCGCAGCGGCTTGAGCGAGGGCGACATCATCTTGCGCAACCCCAGCTCCAGCTTCAAGGAGGGCCAGACCGCCGAACTGGTGACGGCCAAACCGCCCACGGCCGCAGCTTCTGCCGCATCGAACGCGAAAGGAACATAAATGTTTCTCTCCGACTTCAGTATCAAGCGCCCCACGGCCACCATCGTATTGATCATTGCGCTGATGGCCATGGGCCTGCTGGCCCTGAGCAAACTGCGGGTCAACCAGAACCCCGACGTGGAAGTGCCCGGCCTGTTTGTGAACATTGCCTACCCCGGCGCATCACCCGACACGGTGGAACGCGAAATCGTCAACCGGCTGGAGAAGTCGCTGCAAAGCATCTCGGGTGTGACCGAGGTCTACTCCAACTCGACCGAAGGCAATGCGCGTTTTGACGTGCTGTTCTCGTTCAACAAAAACATGATCGAGGCCTCGGACGAGGTGCGCAACGTGATCTCAAGTGTGCGCTATAAGCTGCCCACCGAGATGCGCGAGCCGGTGCTGCGCCGCTACGACCCGTCGGCCCAGCCCATCATGAACATGGCCCTGTCGTCCAGCACACAGACCCATGCGGAGATTTCGCGCCTGGCTGAAGACGTGTTGGCCGACAAGCTGCGCGGCATTGCCGGCGTGGCCAATGTCAACATCAACGGCTCACTGAAACGCGAGCTGTCGGTACTGGTGCGCGCCGAAAAGCTGCGCGAACACAATGTGTCCATTGGTGAAGTGGTTGCCGCGGTGCGGGCACAGAACACCAATGCACCGGTAGGCAAGGTTCAGGGCACACTGGACGAGGAAAGCATCCGCCTGGTGGGTCGCATCGAGTCGCCGGCCGAGTTCCAGAGCATTGTGGTCAAACGCTTTGGTGGCCAGGTGGTGCGCCTGGCCGACGTAGCCACCATCAACGACAGCTTTGCCGACATTGCCAGCTTCAGTATCCGCAGCGGCAAGCCGAATATCGGCATCTTTGTGACCCGCTCCCGCGACGCCAGCACCGTCAGCGTGGCTGACGACATCCGCAAACTGGTCAAGGACATCAACAAGGAGTTTGAGAAAGACAAGCCCGGCACCAAACTGGAAATCACCCGTGACGGTGGTGTGGATGCCCAGCGCAGCCTGAACAATGTGATCGAGTCCCTGGTGCTGGGCGCGGTGCTGACCATTTTTGTGGTCTATGCCTTCCTGAATTCGTGGCGCTCCACGCTGATCACCGCTTTGAGCCTGCCCACATCCGTCATTGCCGCCTTTATTGCAGTCTGGCTGTGCGGATTTACGCTGAACTTCATGACGCTGTTGGGCCTGTCCCTGGCCATTGGTGTGCTGATTGACGATGCGATCGTGGTGCGAGAAAACATCGTGCGCCACATGCAAATGGGCTCGGACCGACGCACCGCGTCGCTGGAAGGCACGGCCGAAATTGGCCTGGCCGTAGCCGCAACCACCTTCTCTATCATTGCAGTGTTTATTCCAGTGGCCTTTATGCCTGGCGTGTCGGGCGAATGGTTCCGCCCCTTCGCTTTGACCGTGACCTGCTCGGTGCTGGTGAGCCTGGCCATCTCCTTCACGCTGGACCCGATGTTGTCGGCCTACTGGGGTGACCCTGCGGACCACCACACGGCACCCAAGAAGGGGCTGAGCGCTGTGCTGGCGCGTTTCAACGACTGGTTTGACCACCAGGCCGACCGTTATGGCAATGTCATCGCCTGGGCCCTGCACCACCGCCGTTGGATGGCGGCCATAGCAGTGGGCAGCCTGATAGGCGCTGTGGTCTTACAGGTGAAGGTGGGGGGCTCCAGCTTTTTGCCGGCCACCGACTCGGGCAACCTGATGATCGAGGTGCGTACACCGGCGTCTTCATCGGTGGAATATGCACGCCTGAAGATGGAGCGTGCGGCCGAATTGGCCCGCACCATCACCGAGACCAAGGAAACCAATAGCAATATCACCGCCAGCGGTGGACGCATTTACGTGGACATTGGCAAGCGCAACACGCGCAAACGCAGCGCCAAGGAAATTGCAGCCGAACTGCGCGAAAAAGTACGCAGCCTGGTAGGTGCCGAATACACCGTGCTGGACGATCTGAACAACGGCGCACGCAAGCCGATCCAGATTGACTTTACCGGCCCCGATTCGCGCAAGCTGCTGGAGATCACCAGTGCCTACATGGACAAGCTGCGCCAGATCCCCGGTGCGGTGGATGTGGGCTTGTCGCAGCAGGACCCCAAGAAAGAGCTCAAGATCGAACTGAACCGCGGTCTGGCCAACTCCATGGGCATCTCGACCAACGACGCGGCTCAGGCGCTGCGCGTAGCCTTTGCGGGCATTGAAGTGGGTGACTGGGTAGACCCCACGGGCGAGAGCCGCGATGTGGCGGTGCGCCTGCACCCCAATGACCGGGTCAGCAAGGAAAGCATTGAGCGCCTGCCCATTGCGGTGGCGGGCACCAACCTGATGGTTCCGCTGGACCAGATTGCCACCATCACCATGGGCAAGGGCCCGTCCGGCATCGAACACGCCAATGGCAAGCGCAACATCACCGTGTCGGCCAATGCCCAGGGCCGCTCACCCGGCGAAGTGACGGACGACGCCATGAAACTGGCCAAGTCGTTCGACTACCCACCGGGTTATGGCCTGTCTTTGGGTGGTGCCGGCCAGGACCAGAAAGAACTGTTCACCGAGATGCTGATTGCGCTGCTGTCTGGCATTGGCCTGATGTACCTGATATTGGTGATGCAGTTTGGCTCGTTCACCGCGCCGCTGGCGGTGATGCTGTCGCTGCCGCTGTCGCTGATTGGTGTGGTGCTGGCCCTGATGATTACCCGCGGCACGCTCAACCTGATGAGTTTCATCGGCATCATCATGCTGATGGGCCTGGTGGCCAAAAACGCCATTCTGTTGCTGGACGCCGCCCGCAAACGCGAGGCTGAGGGCATTGACCGGGAAGAGGCGCTGATGGATGCCGGTCGTGTGCGCCTGCGCCCCATTTTGATGACCACCTTTGCGCTGATCGCCGGTATGTTGCCAGTGGCCATCGGTTTGGGCGAGGGGGGCGAGTTTTACCAGCCGCTGGCGGTGGCCATCATCGGCGGCACCATCACCAGCACGCTGCTCACGCTGCTGGTGGTACCCACTTTTTACGACAGCATTGAGATAGCGCGCGACCGCATGGTGGCCAAGTACCACGCGCGGGCTCTGCAGCAAAACGGCATGTTGGCCTTTGTGCTGACTTTTGCAGAAGCGATTGCCACGTTGTTAATGTTGCGCTTTGCCTACCGCATGCTTATGCGGGGATTCAACTTGCGATTTCGATCAAAACCCTTGGCAGCCTGATATCTAAAGCCCTGCGGGGTGTTGCAAACCAGAGCGAAAAAAAGGCCCCCATTTTCATGAGGGCCTTTCCTTTTATCCTTACGCTCTGGGATCAGCCCTGGTTGGCAACCTTATTCTGGCGACGACGTGCAATTGCACCCACCAACCCCAAACCTGCCAACATCATGGCGAGGCTTTCAGGTTCTGGGACCGCGGGAATGGGTGTACCAGCAATCGTGATGCCATCAAATGCCAAACCTGTTTGGTAAGCAGTGTCCGACCAGTTCACGACACCAAATTCCAGAATGTAGTTTCCGGAAGAAGCAATAGAGAAAGTGGAGGACACCCAGCCGGTGTAACCGCAACCACCGCTGTAGCAGGTGTTGCTGCTGCTACCCAATGCGCTCCATACGGGGGCGCCACCGATGATGGGCGAAGCGCTGACTGTGGCATTTGTTGCTGGCAAACCAAAGCCTGGAACGGTATTGCCGCTGGTAGTGGTTCTTGCCGTAAAAAGCAACGCCGCTTGGGAAAAATCGGTGTTGAGCAAACGTGCCCAGCCGTAATCCGAGAATCCCGCACCGTCGCTGGTTACAAAATTGAAATCGAAATCCAGAGCATCACCAGCTTGGGCGCTGAAGATGCTGGAGCGCAATACCGATCCAGTTCTATCTCCGGACAAGCCGAACGGGCTGACACCAGTGACGCCACCTTCAGTTGAAACGAATCCGTACTGCGATCCGCCGCCAGGTGCCAGAGAGACCACGCCGTTAGCAGCTGAGGTGCCAAAGCTACCGCTGCCCGTCCAGCCGGATGGCAAACCACTGCTGAAGGACTGGGCCGACGCCGCGTGCGACAAAAGAGCGACAGCAGTCGCTACAACCAACTTCGGAAAAATTTCATAAACACTCCTTTTGGGAGCGTGGATTCTCAATTCCGACAGTGGAAGGGTCAATAGTCCATTAGGACTAACGAACGACTACTTACAGCAATGAACAGCGTGTTAGGCCCGGGCGTCACTCCAGCGCAGCTTGCAGTTGTCGTCACCACGGTACACGGTGCCACCGCGGTTGTCCACGCAATAGTCTGGCGACACAATCATCTCGGCAAACGCCATGTCCTGGCCAATGCGGGTGTAGTCAAACAGCACACAGCGCGTGACGGAAGCACCTGCGCGGATGTGGCTGCCATGGCCGATCCAGGCCGGGCCTACGATGCGTGCACCGGGTTCGATCTTGACGCTGGATCCGATGTAGACCGGCCCTTCAATCGAGACATGGTCCCAGTCGATGCGGGTATTGAGCCCCACCCACACACCAGGGCGCACCTCGCGGCCCGGCATGTTCATGTGGGCCACTTCGCCGCGCAGCACGCGCTGCAACACCGACCAATAGTCACTGACCCGGCCAATGTCGATCCAGTTGAAGAACCGGTTCTGCACATAGAAGGGCAACTTTTGCTCCACCAACATGGGAAAGAGCTGGGAGCCGATGTCAAAGTTCTGGCCAGACGGGATCAGGTCCACCACGCTGGGCTCCATCAGGTAGATGCCGGTACTGGCCAGTGTGGACTTGGCTTCTTCAGGGCGGGGCTTTTCCTGGAAGGACTCCACATGTCCATTCTTGTCGGACAGCACCATGCCGTAGTACTGCGCCTGGTCCCGCGGCACTTCCAGTGCCACCACGCTGGCCACAGCGCCTTTTTCCTTGTGCTCGCGCACGGCAGCGCCAATGTCCAGATCGATCAGCGCATCACCACACAGCACCAGCGTGGTTTCGTCAAAGAAGCCTGAAAAATCTTGTATGTGGCGCATGCCACCGGCGGATCCGCGGGGCCGCGGAAGGATGTCGCCATGGTCCAGCACACCTTCGTACGAGTAACCAATCTCCACACCCCAGCGGCTGCCATCACCAAAGTAGTGTTCGATCTTGCGGTGGTGGTAGGCCACGTTGACCATGATCTCGCGCACACCATGGCGGGCCATGTGTTCGATCAGGTATTCCATAACCGGTTTACCCAGAATGGGCACCATGGGTTTGGGTAAATCTTTGGTGAGCGGGCGCACACGGGTGCCTTGCCCGGCGGCCAGAATCATGCCTTTTGTCATTATCTAAATCCCTGCAAATGCCAGGGTGGTCCACTCCACCCCGAGCAGAGGAGTTTATCCGCTCAACATGACGACTTCTGTGGCCTAACCAACGTAACCTGACGGGTTGTTGCTCTGCCAGCGCCAGGTATCGGCGCACATGGTTTGCAGATCGCGCGTGACCTGCCAGCCCAGCACGGAACGGGCGCTGTCCGCATTGGCGTGAAAGCCTGCCAGGTCACCAGCACGGCGGGGCTGAATCCGATAGGGTATGGGCTTGCCGCTGGCTGCTTCAAAGGCCCGCACCATTTCCAGAACGCTATACCCCACGCCAGCGCCTAGGTTGAACGCGCGGCACAGCCCCCCATCGGATTGCGCCATCCATTGCAAGGCCCGCACATGGCCTTCGGCCAAATCGGTCACATGAATGTAGTCACGCACGCCGGTGCCATCCGGTGTGTCGTAGTCATCGCCAAACACGTTGAGACACTCCCGCCGGCCAACGGCAACCTGAAGCCACAAAGGCATCAGGTTGTTGGGCACGCCCTGGGGGTCTTCACCAATCAGGCCGCTGGCGTGCGCGCCCACCGGGTTGAAGTAACGCAGAATGGAAAAGCGCCAACTGTCGTCACTGGCGAAGGCATCACGCAGTATGTCTTCCACCATCAGCTTGGTGCGGCCATAGGGGTTGGTGGGAGCAAAGGGGTGGTCTTCGGAGTAAGGAAGGAACTGCGGTGCGCCATACACCGTTGCCGAGGAACTGAACACCAGGGTCTTGACCCCACAGGTCTGCATGGCCTCCAGCAGGCGCAAGGTACCCACCACGTTGTTGTCGTAGTAGCGCAGCGGTTGTTCGCCCGATTCACCCACGGCCTTCAAGCCAGCAAAGTGAATCACGGCCGAGGCACCGCTGGATCGCAATGCGGCTTCCAGCGCCACACGGTCGCGCACGTCGCCCTGCACGCGGGTCAGCGACTTTCCGGTGATGCTCTCTACGCGGTTCAGAGCCTCGGGCTTGCTGTTGCAATAATTGTCAAAAACTGTAACGGAAAAACCAGCGTTGAGCAGCTCCACGCAGGTGTGGCTGCCGATGTAGCCGGCTCCGCCGGTAATGAGTATTGACTCATCCATAGAAAAATAAGCTTCAAGCCCTCGCAATTGTTAGGTATTACGCATATGCAATATGCAGCATAAGAAATTCGCCATTTGCATTTGCGCAAGACCAGCTGCTCTATCGTCGGAGATAACAATATACAACAATCTAGGAGCTCATCCAGATCGTTGACTGCTGCATCCACTCATACGATAAGAAGCGCATCAAGGTATCGCTAGACCCATTCTGTCCCTCGAATACTGGGCAAGCCTAAGAGTTGCAGCTGAACCAGTAGGAATTTTACGCCACACCTTCTTCGGATTAGTTTTCATTTGATATGGCGAGTAATCAGGTTCTAATCAACAGCCGATCAATTTAAATCAGATCGACACCCGCAATCATAACCACGGCCAACCTCAATATACATACCAACATATTAAAAATTTAGCGGAACGGTCGTCAGAATTAAGCCTTACGAGTAAGTAGCAAGTTTATTTTTATCAGCAGACTCGTCAAAGTAAATGACCTGAGTCGTATCCAGATAGCGCTCCAAACCAAAAATTGAATTTAAGCGCTCTCGCCGCATGAGCATGTGATTATCCGACAGTACTGCACGGGCAACATCTAATACTGCTCCAGCCAACAATTCATAACTAGATATGGGAACCACTCTTGCACCAAGATCGCCCTCACTAACTAGTACTATTGCGCCAGTACTTGTGCCCACCAAGCGCGGAACAATGGCTGCCGCCTCCAGATAAGCAATACAGAAGCCTTCTTCATGTGACGGCTGTACGTACACATCGCAGTTAGAAAGCAAAACATCTCTTTCCGCATCATTCAGTTCGGTATGAATTTCCACGTCCTCAATTAGATCAAGATCAATAACCAGCTTTTGCAAGTACTTATAGTAAGACTTATCCCTTACTTCGCCTATAAATTTACAATTTACCTTTCCGAGTGTTTTTTTAATAACTGCGATTGCCTTAACTAAATCATGCTGCCCCTTCGTGTGGGCCAAACCACCAATCGAGACTATTCTTAAGTCCGCGTTAACTTTAAGCCTAGGTGACGCATCAAGCGCATATTGCGAAGGCACAAATGGCAGAGGCACGATGTGTATATTATTTTTATTCGCTCCAGTGTTTAATGCTGCTTCCGCAACATACTGGCTATGCACAATGACTTTAACGTCCCAAATTCGCAAAAACATGAGCCGCCAAGCGATTGTGTTAAATATAAATCGCAGATACCGAGCGGCGTAGTGAATCTCATCAGTAGCATGAAAATATCGCAATATTCGCTCATGTGGTGGAACAGAGTGAATTGTTAGTACCCAGTTGTATTTCTTTAGAAACGGCTCCAGCTTAAAAATACCAGATGAGCTCATCGCAATAACGTGTATTAAATCTGGATTAAATATTGCACAAAATTTCTCAAGGTCACTCATCTTTTTTTGATCCAGCGGGAACTTTAACTGCAAAAATTCAGCTAAATCCGGTTGACACAGTATTGCATTAGCCGCAAGTGCGACCGCGAAGCCGCGTTTGTGTAAACCTAAAATAAGATGCCTAGTTTCCGAGGGAACACCGCCCTTCATATAACTAGAAACATCACTAATTATTAGTATTTTTTTTGACTTCATTTAACTCCCAATACTTCGATCTACAAAATGCTTCCTACAACCGAACTATGTTGCAAGCAACTTAGAGCGCAACCGTGTTCATCCTTTTCTCGACATTCATTGAAAAGTTTTTGTGAAGACAAAAGCGCGAATCCCTTCCTTTTAGCTAGATTGCCACAAACCAACCATGATGATTAATCATGTAATAGTAGTAGTTTTCACGGAAGTATTTGCCCATACAGTTAGCACAACATCCTTTCTGTAATTTCCCTGTGCATTGAACCTGGCGGTTCTCGGTTCCGGGAATTCTTTATTGGCTCTTGGCAGGCAGCCGGAGCCCCTCCCTCCCCTTAGGCCCCACGACTGAAAGAGATATCATGGCCCGACGACCCAACCTTGAATAAGTTTCCCATCTGTTGAGGTGGTGCAGCGCTACAAGAATCTGGCCGATATTGAGCGCGGCTTTAGGGTGCTCTAATCTGACATCGAGATCGGGCCGGCTTACCACCGCCTGCCCGAGCGCATTCGCTAGCACGGATTGATGTGTTTCATGGCGTTGATCCTTTATAGGGTGATGCGAGTGCAGCTCACAGCGGGCAAGCGGCAGAGTAGCTGTCACAGACTGCTGTGATGGAGCCACATACAGGTATTTAAAGCGACACCCCGATGGGGTCAATCAATGCTGGATTTTGTCTCTTTTTGGTGACGATTTTTCCTGATTTCAGCAGCAACTGCGGAGCCCGGTAGGACTGGCTATCGAGTTCTAGGTAATAGGCGTTGTGTCTTAACCGATCCAGTTTGCCGAACCCAGCAGTCGGTTTACCGCAAATGACTTTTTACACTCCTCAAAGTCCAGATTAATGGTCAACACCGTGGCGGTGCGTTCATATCGCGCTGAGATAAGGTCTTGTAAATCCTCATAAAACGTGGCCCGCAGCGGATTCAGACCGAGGTCTTTACCTTTCAACAATGGGACCTTCGCCTGACGGGCCAGCTTGCGCTCACAGGCCTCTGTGGCCCGCGCCACGTTCAGGCTTTGCGCAAGCGTTGCATGTGTGGCAATACACCCTGGCGCGCTGCACAGTGCCCAAATGCTTGCGCCAGATCACTCTTGCGATTGCCTTATGGCCCGACGATCACCACCTGTATTCGTTGTTGCAGACCTGTGCAGCAAATGGATCCCGTTGGCCGGCGATTGTGTACACCACTTGGGTGAGTGTGCCAAATCTTCGTACCCCCGCGCCGGTGCTCGGTCAGCGAGCTAATGCGGGTCGTGAGCTGCCGTTTCTAGCCTCAGTCTGGTCTCGATTTGAACGTTGAAAGTCAGACTTGGAGGTTTTGAGCGGAACTCCGCAAATATCTCCGTGCACCAAGGCAAGTGCGTATTTATGCAACTCATGGTCCATCTGCCGCTGAGTACGTGTCGCCGCTGTGTGGCCAAGCTCCGAGGGGAACACAACGTCAAAGTTTCTCGTGTCCTGATCAGTTCTTCGTCATGGCCTTTGCCCAGCTTACGTCCGGCTTATCCCTGCGCGACATCGAAGTCAATCTCCGTGCCCCAGCTGGGCGCCTGCACCACATGGGCTTTCGTTGTATGACGATTTGGCGCAATACGCTTGTCAATGCGGGCGCCACGCGCCCATGGGTAATCCCCCCGATATTCCAAAGCGACCGGGGAAGGCAGTACTGCAACCATAAATTCCAGAACGCTCTTAAGGGCTTGGACGTGCGCTAATCAATGGGCAGGACGGGCAATTAATGGTCGGGCTCGGCGTTTTGCCACAACGCCTAGACTGAGAGCATCTGGGGACGGTTGAAGACAGCAAGCCTGTACGGCAGGAAACTCGCCACCAGACACGAGGCCATGGATGCCGTGATGAGCTGTGGATGGCCTTCTACAATCACCGTCGATTGCAACCAACGCTAGGTTACCTCGGTCCTATGCAATACGAGAAACGCTGGCATGCGGCACAGCGTAATTAGGCTGCATAAATCATGGGCTAAGAACTACCCAGCTCAAGGCCAAGATCAGTTTCAACGTAAACATGGCTAGACCGTTAGGAGAATACCTTGAATAGAAATGAAGTTCTTGACGGCTGGCGCGGCATGGCAATACTTGCAGTGTTAGCTGGCCACTTCCTGTCACTGCCTTATATTAATTTGGGCCGATTCGGAGTTGAACTCTTCTTTGTGTTGTCTGGCAGGCTGATGGGTGAAATACTTTTTGTACGTGAAGAGAATTTACTTCGCTTTTACTGGCGACGATTTTCTCGCATTATTCCGGCACTTTATGTGTTTATATTGATATGTTATTTTGCTTCCCAGTATCTACCTGATATAACAATACGACCTGAATCAGCAATTGCTGCAGCAACGTTCACTTATAACTATCTTCGTAATGCCGGATTCTTTGGAGCTGCGGTAGATCACACGTGGTCTCTGTGCATTGAAGAGCATACTTATATTTTTCTAGGCGTACTCGCTTTCGTCGTACGAAGAATAAAGCTAACACCCTGGAAAATTTCTTTGTCCTTGGCGGTATTTTGCATGCTTAATGGCGCTTATCAATCACTGGTTGAAGCTAAAAGCTACTACGATGTTTACTGGAAAACAGATACTCGCGCGGCGGGGATTTTGTTGGGTTGTGGTTTGTATTGCTTATATTTAGACAAACCCATGTGGTTTGATAGGATAACGGGGAATGTCATAATCTTGTTGTTTATCGCGGCACTTGTCCTTTCACTTAATATTATTCCTGATGCCATAAAATACAGTGCTGGCACTACCGCACTAGCTGTCTCAGTAACATTTTTAGATCGGCTGCCAAGTTTACTCAAAATACTCATATCGAACCCTCTATTTAGATACTTTGGCATTGCATCCTTTTCACTCTACATTTGGCAGCAACCATTTTATGTCTTGATACCACAATTTGGTATGCCCACTATGTTCTTGGGAGCACTTATTTTTGGATTGGGTTCTTATTATTTAGTCGAAACACCTTGCAGAAGAGTTCTTAATAAATTTCAAATGAAGGCAATTGCAAAACCTATTGAATCCTCCTTATAAATTGGAGTGTAGTGCACATGAACCCTAAATGACTTCGTGCAAAAATGCTATAGAGCATGCGAAATCTGAGCGACTGCCGCCATTTTTTGCATCTACATTGCTCCTGAATCCGGCAGATACCCCGTCGCCGGCAACATATTCGGAGCCCTGAAGGTGCCCAGTATGGGTTTAAAGGGTATTTGGTCGGATGGTTGGGAATTTAATAAATTGGCTATCGCGATGCAACGGAAATCGTAATCTATTGCGATCTCACATAGAACTCACCACGTAGTATTGAAGAATACTTAACGCCCAATCGCGTGATACTCCAGTCCCATCGCCCGCACCAGTTTGGGGTCATATAAGTTGCGGCCATCAAAAATGACCGGGGTTTTGAGTTTGGCTTTGATGGCATCAAAGTCCGGACTTCTGAACTCTTTCCACTCGGTCACTATCACCAGTGCATGGGCACCTTCAAGGGCCAGCATGGGGTTTTCGGCATAGCCAAGTCTCGCCTCACCGGAATAAATGCGCTCGGCTTCGTGTTTGGCCACTGGGTCATAGGCGGTAACCGTAGCACCAGCGGCCAGTAGATCGGCAATTACTTCACGGCTGGCAGCTTCGCGCATATCGTCGGTGTTAGCCTTGAACGCAAGCCCCCACAGTGCAAAATGCTTGCCGGCTAGGCTAGTACCAAAGCGCCCTTTAATTTTGCCACTCAGCACGTGTTTTTGAGCATTGTTGGCATCTTCTACCGCTTGCAACACTCTCAGGCCAATGCCTGCATCGTCTTGCGCGGTTTTTATCAGGGCCTTTACGTCTTTGGGAAAGCAAGAGCCACCATAGCCGCAGCCGGCATACAAAAAGTCGTATCCAATGCGGCTGTCGCTACCTATTCCCTTGCGCACGCTCTCAATATCCGCACCCAACTTGTCGGCTACGTTGGCCAGCTCGTTCATAAAGCTGATTCGTGTGGCGAGCATGGCATTGGCGGCATATTTGGTGAGCTCTGCACTTTTAATATCCATCACAATCAAACGATCGTGGTTACGCTGTAGCGGTGCGTAGAGTGCCCGCATGTACTGAACGGCCTGGTCATCATCACAGCCCAGCACAATCCGGTCTGGGCGCATAAAGTCTTCTACCGCGGCGCCTTCCTTCAAAAACTCGGGATTACTCACCACGCTAAAGGGGGTGCCCACATCCCGCGCTGCGAGCTCTACCGCCACAGCCGCTTTAACCTTTTCGCCCGTACCTACAGGAACAGTGCTTTTATCCACAATAACTTTGTAGTCAGTCATGTGGCGGCCAATGCTGCGGGCAGCGGCCACCACGTATTGCAGGTCTGCGGATCCATCCTCATCAGGCGGTGTGCCCACGGCAATAAACTGGATGGTGCCGTGGTGCACCGCCAGCGCCACATCAGTGGTGAAGTGCAAGCGCCCAGCAGCGACATTGCGGCGCACCAGGTCTTGCAGCCCGGGCTCATAAATAGGCATGCCCCCATCCAGCAGCACCTGTATCTTGTCAGCGTCTACATCTAAGCACACCACATCGTTTCCCAGCTCTGCCAAACAAGTTCCGGAAACTAGGCCGACATAGCCGGTGCCGATGACTGTTACTTTCATATGCAAAACCCCAAACTAAACTTCAATTAAAAGACTTAAAAACACAACGAAAAACAATGCCCGACTAAATAGGTAATCATCGTCGATGTTGCTCACAACTTCACTATATAAAAGACTTCAAGAAGATCTATTTAGATAATCATATATTTCACCCACATCTACAGGAACCACATCAGAAACCACATCCACATGCGCTTGAATACTGTTCTTAGAAAAGTACTCATTCTCCACCAGCCATGTTTTTGATCTTTCTCCACTCAAAATAGCATCGTGTATTTTTGCAGCGATATCCCCGAAGAACTTGTAGTGTAAAAGGGGAAGCACAAATTCAGCAAGTTTGGCGTTGGCACAGAAATGAGGGTGTGTGAACGGTACAATTTGGCCCCCGAGAAACATAAGTGGATGCTTAATCAAATAATATTCACCCTCAGGATTAATTATTTTTCGTATACCACCGCTGTAGAGATTCACTCCGATAGGTACAACATTGCCTCTGCAATAATACTCACCAATTGGATAGGGGGTTATTTCTATTGAATTTTTCTGGTAAAGACAGAAATCAGCAAGTTTACGGCTGTCGCCCTCTTTAACGCGGCGCGGCAACACGTCGATCATACAAGCGGCAAGTGCGGTATACCCATGCTGATTCAAATGGGCCAAAATTGAATTCATAGACGAAGTACCAGGTCCTGCTGGATAAAAATGCTCATCCGAGTCAACAAACAAAACCCAGCTTCCCCAGAGATATCGCTTAAGAAATGTCCTTCTAATTCTGCACTGATGCTTTGCAAAATGCATTCTGTTTTTGTAAACAGAAACATTTTGGTATTTCTTTACGATTGACACGGACGAATCGGTTGAACCATTGTCTATGAAAAATATATGTGAGGCACCTAATTTAGTATAGTACTCGACAAAAGGCTTAATAAAGATCTCATCATTTTTGATCATAGTAACAACAAAAAACTCTTTGTTGCTTATTGTTGCTGGCACTGGGCCAAACTCGTGGGCAAATGAATATTTACAGAACAGATCAAGGTACAACTCATAAAGCCGACGATAAATACTGGAAATAATATTCATATCAACCAATCCAACCTAATATTTTTGCTCAAGAAATTTCTGCCTTACCATTTTGTACTTTGCAAATAAAATCGCAACGATCAAGCGTTGAAAGACGATGCGCAATCATCAAAATAATTGCCTTAGGATTGTTTTGATAAATAGAATCCATAAGCAATTTTTCTGTTTCGCTGTCAAGTGCACTGGTGGCTTCATCCAAAATTAAAATGTCTGCCGTCTTGTAAAGCGCCCTTGCAATACCAATACGTTGCCTTTGCCCACCCGAGAGTTGAATCCCCCTTTCACCCACGCGCGTTTCAAGACCATGTGGCAAGCGCCGCACCACTTCAGCCATCTGAGACTGCCTAATTGCTGACTCAAGTCGCGCCTGATCGATAAGATTGCGCGGCGTACCGAGCGCAATATTTTCTGCCAACGAGCTGTCTGTTAGAAAGATAGCTTGTGGCACATGCGCAATACGCCGCTGCCACTCACCAACATTTTCCGCACGCAGCACTCGTCCGTTCACCAATATTTCGCCTGAAGTCGGGGGGAGCAAGCCCATAATTAAATCAATTAACGTGCTTTTGCCACTGCCCGTGGTGCCAACAAATCCAACTCGCGCCCCTCTGGGGATGGCAAGGTTGATGCCCTGAAGTACCGGAGGACTCTCGGGGGCGTAGGCAAAATGCACGTCGTGGAGTTCCAAGGCCGCTGCATCACCTTGCGGCAATGCCGCCGCAGTTTTACGCTCGGCGTCCACTTGTGACGAGGGAAGCGGCAGCTGGAGTAGGGCCAACGTTTCCTCTGCTATCGCCGTGTTACCGCGGGCACTAGCCAACCCGTTGTAAATGTTTTGCATGTATGGCAAAAGGCGCTGCGCACCTAAAGCCAGAGCACCCAAGGTAGGAACGGCTTGGCCCACGCCACCGGCGCCACTAGCCATCCATAAAGCCAACAACACAAACAGTACCATGCCAATGCTTTCAACAATGTATTTTGGGCTATTGCCTAACACCAAGTTTTTGGATTGCGCCATACGTTGGGCTCGGTCTGCCAGGCTGAAGTGCTGCGTGTAAACGGCATGGTTGCCATCGATGATCACATCACGAATGGCACCCAACCCCTCTTGCAGTGCCTTGATTTTTAAGGTGCTTTTGTCTGCAATCAACTGCCCATTCGCGCGCAGCTGCCGCTTAGCCCATGCGCTGATACCAAGGTACAGTCCACCAAACACTACTCCCGCGCCCAAAGCCACGGTTGGATCGACCCATAGCAAGGCACAAAAGATAACGCTCACCATGACTGTGGAAATGCCGGCCTGCATCATCGGCGCCATCAGGCCCATCACCATGGACCCCACCTTTTCCACCGCAGCAAGGGTTTGGCTGCTGTTGCGCTGCAGATGGTAGCTGTACGGCTGCTGCAATATCCGACTGTAAATTGCTTGGCCAAAATCCGCCCCCACGGCAAACACAAATCGCATGCTTGCCCAGTTGAGCGTTAGCCGCAGGATGGCCGCCAGTACAGCAAACACCGCAAAGTAAAGTGAGGCGGCCGCTAGTCGAGTACCACCCACCCACGGCGCCACTGCGTCCAGCGCGGCAGCCACAATAGGCTGCTGGTCGGCAATACCAGGGTTCACTAGCAAGCCCAAAAAGGGAACGATTGCGCCCAGAGTGAACACTTCGGCCCCGGCCCCGGCCAACATTAGTCCCAGCAACAAAAAGCACTGTGTTTTTCGGCGTGTGCTCAGATGGCCATAAACTTCAAGAATCAAACGTAACATGGAAATAGTTTGTAGCTGGACAACCCCTTGGGAGTTTCAGCTTAACATCGAATTAGATGCCTCTATTGTGCAAAGTCAGCACGAACTGGAACTGGGGAACGGCACGCTCAAGCGGCCAATGTCCGGAGCTCAATTAGACATGCATGTCCTAAATAATGTATTTGGCACAAAGCACTAGACGGCAACCGCCCCGATAAACCAAAGGACCGAGAGAACGTCTGCTCAGTAGTCATTGTTTGCCGCATTGGGGTTTGTCCAATAGACTTCGCAAAACTTGATGAGACCCAATTTATAGTCTGCGGATTGAAGTCAGTCATTAATAAGATCAGGCACTTACGTGCAAGAAGCGTCGAACTCGAGAGGAATGGATGCGTGCTGACCTTACTCGACCACCAAGTCTTTGACAAAGATATCGCCAGAGCCTTGTGGGCTGTCTAGTCGCAAAACCGATAGGCCCGCAGGCAAGGCAACCGACACTTTGGAGCTAACGGTGACGGTGTTGTTTATATCGGGTGCTAGTTTTATCAAACCGCTAGTAGCCCCGTTGACAAACAACGCGACTGATCCAGTAACCTTGGAGCTGACGTTAAGAGAGACTTTATAGTTTCCCGGCGATGCTGCCCTGATTGGCACAAGCAAGTAAGGCGTTGTGCCTGTGGACCGCAACAAGTAAACCGTTCCACCCAACGCCCAAGGGGCCGCGTCTGAACCTATTACCTGTGAAGCGGGGGTTTTCAAATTAATGACTCCAGGCACTGTGCTTCCTAGGGTTACGTCAGGCTTAGGTTTCGCATTGATCGCATCAATCGCCTGCAACTTAATTGAACTTGTGTCAGAAACTACTTGCTGCACTAAGTCATTTGAAAAACTCCAAGGCGATGAACCGCTGTATACGTAATACACCAATTCGTCGCCACCCGCCCGATCCCAAATTTCCTGGGCAATCAACATGCGATCTTTCATGCGAGGATCGTTATTGAAATTGGGCGAAATAGCAGCATCTGCCGTAGAGCCCAATGCGCTTCCACCCGGCCCAGGCCCTCCTTCGTAGGCAACATACTTCAAACCGTATGCGTGTGTCCAAATTGAATCAATGATTGAATCCCTGGCGAAGGCCTCCGTCGGCAAACTTGCGAAATACATGTCCATGGTCGCGGCATTGATATCCTTGGGATCAAAACTACCTCCGTAGTATGCAGCGCCACCGCCTCCGTACCAGATATCACTTGGCTTACGCGCGATTGGGTTACGTGGCTCAGTTTGACGCACTTCCCCATAAAACGCCTGCGCCCACTGTAATCCTGCCGATAAGTATTGATTCCTGTTCCCCACTTGGCTAGCCAAGATTGGGCGTACAGTTGTCATCATTTCCGAGTCACCGAATACGTCTCTAAACGTCAAACTTATGGTTGCCGAACGGTACGCAATCCACCGTTTAAGGGCTGTGTATTGGTTGGTCTCTGCCCTGTCAAATGCGATAGGGTGGTTAGTATCCCCCCTACTTGTATTGCTAAGAGCCAAAGCCCAGCCAAACCCATAAAATCCTGCGCCTGCATTCCATATTTCGTTACCATATTCCACATACACCTTTAACCCCTGCTTCAGCGGTGGGTATGACGGCTTGGCTTGCATACTGGTGTAAGGCTGATCACCGTTGCTTCCATATTTCACAAGCTGCGCCAGCTTTCTAATGTAGTCTGAGTCAGCTTTTACTGGCACGTTAAGCCACACATCGCGGTCGGTTGCGTTGGCCAATGCAATCAGTAACTCCCAAGATTGCCCCCTATTGCCCGTAAGACCAAAAAAACTGGGTTTGGTGCGATCCTGCCAACTGCTTTGTGAGTTTGAGTTAGCGCTTACAAAATCCATCCCACGCAACACTCTGAACTTCTTCATTGCTTCCACAAACTCGGTAGTGAACAGAGCAGAGCCGTCGGTCGCATACCCTGGGCGCCACAATCTAATTTTCGTAAGCCCGTCACCTTTCGCGGACGTAGAATTGCGATATGTGTCTTTAAAAGCGAGCCAAACATTTCCAGTGACGTTATTGGCCAGCACAACATCAGCAATCGTGATGTTATTGATTGCATCGTAGCTTAGGTTTTGTACGCTACCGGCTCCGCCTGCAGAGAGTGTGGCACGGCCACTGAAACTTAACTTGTAGGTTCCTGCACCAATTTTGTGCGCTGAGTAGATGAGTTGAAAATCCTTAAGTGGATTTCCATCGGAATCGACAGCCAAGTCATTCGACCAGTCCATCCCACGTACTTGCGCCTGCCGAGCCACATCAGCCATCGCAAAACTACCGTCCCAGTAGCTAAGTCCGCCAATACCAATACCGGCTCGTTGTTTCTGCTCTGGTGTCACCGCTTGCGGAACTTCAACTGGATTAAAACTCGCACCTACTGACTGTGCGCCGCCACATGCCGATACCCACAGGCTCAAGACAGGAATGAATAATTTGATATTCAAATGGTTAGTGAACATTCGCAGCTTCCTCCATGTTTCGATTGAATACTTTAACTAATGATGCTTCGCTAATACAGCAGTTCATTCCTCCGCCTTTCCATGGGGATCTTGATAGGGCTACCCGAGCCCAGTGGTTACCAAGCCACGAGTAAATTACTTTCAACGAACACGAATCAGGCGAACAGAGCTCGGAACTGATTTTCAAAACCTATTTTTGTGCAACCGCCTGGTATATCTTCAAGACGTTATCAACCTTTACTTCCCAATCAAATTGATCCAATACTTTTCTTCGTCCAGCCAAACCCATAGCTATTCTTTTTTCTGGGGACTCAGCGAATTCTCTTAAAGCCTCAGCAAAGTCTGCGACGAACGCCTCCCGCGTTGAGGGTTCTACTAAGATGCCGCAGGTCACATCAAGATAGTCGGCTGGGCCACCCCAGTTAGTCGCAATTACAGGCAGCGACATCGCCATTGCCTCGAGCACCACTGCGCCACCGCACTCCAATAAGCTCGGTAGCACTAGAGCATCGGCATCGTGAATGTAACTCGCACACTCAGCCTGCCCGAGCCAACCTGCAAAGTGAACTTTCCCGGACTCTCTATGGGCTCCACTCAACTGAAGTGTCTTCGCGAATTTCTCTAGGGAATCGCGCTGTAGCCCATCTCCAACAATCTCAAGAGAGATAGAACATGACTTAGCTGCATGTGCAAAAGCACTTAGCAAGAGGTCCACGGCTTTCCAGTCTACAAGTCTCCCCATGAACACGAAGTGGGTCACCGCACTTGGGGGCGGGACCACTTTTGCAGATTTGGCCGAGCCCTGCCAAAGGGCTAGGTCTACGCCATTTTCTACTAGTACCTCGCACCTCGTAGATGCCGCACAGGAAGGCAGAGCACGCCTAGTACGCTCGTTCGCGACCAACAGGCAGGCAGCTTTGCGTTTGCCGGGGATGAGCCTATTCATGATGTTCGCCGAAGCACGACCAAGTGCCAAGGAAAACCGCTCAACTCTACTTTGCATCTGCCTAAATGCAGGAGGGTAGTCCATACCGCCATTCATTGGGCCAATGACAACTGGCACCCCAAAGCCATATAGTAGTGAAGGCTCTTTGGGTGATACAGGCATGGGTTGATGAATGACTGTAATACCCTCTTTCTTAACAAGCTCTCTGATTAGGCGTCTTTGCACCAATTGGGTTGCTATGCGCATTGCAAAGCCCGTTGTAAACCCGGCCAATCGTGTGGGCAGCCATTGACTGACCCGCCATAGAAATTTGTGCAGCCAAGTATCTGGCACAAACAGCAGGTGCGATTCGTCTCGCGGATAGAGCGCAGTGAGTTCTTCGCGGGTACGTTCGTGCACCAACAGCCACACAGGGACATTGCGTGCACGCAGTACCCGGTAGTAGTGCAGGGGTAGGATCGCTTCGCCACCAAACTTTGCAGAAGCGTGTTCGGCAACAATAAGTACACGATCAAAATGGCTCATGGGCACAGTCGGTTCTTCAGTGTGATGTAAGGCATAAGACCTGTACGCTGTCACAAGCGACTCGTAGACAGAAGATACCTGTCAAAGTACGTGACCCAGTTGTCGATAGAGTGTTTTCGGGCGTGGTCAGTGACATTTGAGCTGAGTTCTTCATACAACGTCTTGTCTTCCCACAGTCTCTTTATGTTTACGCCTAGGGCAAGGCTGTCTCCCGCAGCACTCATCAAGGCGTTCTGCCCGTGCTGCAAATACTCTGAAGTACCCGAGGAGTAGGTCGAGACAATTGGCTTGCCGAACGCTTGACTACCGACAATCGATATGTGGCCGCAATTGGTACTACCGTCCTTCAACGGCAAAACTACGAAACTGGCGTTCTTTACGACATGCCAGAACTCTTCGTTCTTCAGATTTGTGAATACGGAGATATTTGCAGAAGGATGTAGTCCGGCCAAACTATCCGGTCGTGCCACGATTACAACGTGCAGGTTTGGCAATTGCTGAGCCGCCATTACCAACGACTTGTAGTCTCTGCCTTCACCACCCACAGCGCAGATGTATTTCTCAGGCAGGCTCGCATTCAACGCGCGTGTTTTCGGCTTGTTCATACACCAGCGGATTGCATCAAATTTATTGATATCCAAGGAGAAGAACGACGCGTAAATATGTCTTTCGGCCTCGGAGAAAACCACGAACCGATCAATGCTCCTGAACGCATACCGCATCAAGACTTTATTCAATCCTTTGGGCAGTTCTGTAAAGTTGAAAGAAAAGGCCAGATGTTTTGATTTGCTGAAGAAGAGCTTGGCGAACATTGCAGCCCACAGCGTTGCTCGGGGCAGATGCGACACGATGACATCGGCAGCAGTTCCGCGAGCCAAAAAACCCACATGCAGGCTAGCACGCAGTCTCGCAAGATTGGGGCGTTTGACAACACGCTCCAGCCAGTACCGCGGTGACGCGGAGTGAAAACTCCATGACACATCCTTGGTCTTTATGCTATCTTTCAGAAAGGTCCACTCGGGATCTGCGATCTCTGCGAAATTGACTATCCTTACGGCACTCATCTCCCGTCTCCCGCAACAACAACGGCCGGCACGCCCGCTACCGTTGCCCCACTTGGCACGTCTCTCAAAACAACAGCGTTTGCACCAATGACTGCATGGTCACCTATTGAAATGGCTCCCAGCACCTTTGCACCTGCACCAATGTCTACATGTCCCCCAATGATTGGCACTCCGCCTTTGCTTTGGCCGATGGTCACCTGCTGAAACAGTAAACAATTGGGGCCAATGATGGCGTCTGGATGGATCACGATCCCATTTGGATGCGGCATAAGCAGACCACCACCGATCTGACACTTGATCGGTATGTCTGCACCGGTCACAACGCTCCAGAATCGATGCCGCAAGATCGCAGTTTTTTTGACCGCTAATCCGAACATTGAGTCGGAACTGATGCGCTGATAACTACGAATACTTGCAATTAGAGAACGGGATGGCGCCCAAGAAAACCATGTTTTAAATTCTCTGCGCAGGTCAGGGAGTGATGCGGAAACTACATCTTGCCTGCTTGCGTCATCATTCAGCATAAAAGTACTTGGTTAGCATTCTCAGCAACTCTGGCTCGATCTTTTCATCAAACGAGCCCTCCCATCGTCTGATGAGTTCGCGCCATGGGTGGCACCCGTATATAGATGCAGACATTCTCTCCGACGGAATGTAGTCTTCCGTGGAGTCTCATGAAGGTAGCGAAATCAACACTACTCGGTCTGCAAATCGTCATGTATGCCGACTTCAACTTTCCAGTACGCAACGCATACCGTCTAAGAGGGCTTCTGAATAGTTTAAACATTGCGCGTCCTCTCTAAATGTGCACGGACACATAGCGGCAACCACTCAAGCTGAGTTGCTGCAACGCGCAAGGTTTTACGTTGTCAACCAATACCTGGAGCGTTATATACCCATGCGAATCAATCACTTGAATCATGCCAAGCAAGTCGCTCGGTATCCACGACAGTTCAATTAGTCTCACAGTCAGCTTCTTGAACCCAGGAGATACTTGCGTAAGTTGGTTCTTTAGCCATGCGCCACAGCGCAAGGTATCGTCACCCTGCAATTGAATATTTGTCGGCTCTGAATTGTCCCATTCGATGGTCACCTCTATCGCCCGCATAGCGCTTTCGCGGTGTAAGTACTTGTAATACAAGAATGGGGTTACTCGGGTTGCTAGCAACTTGATGAGTCCCTTGCCATCAGAGAGATAGCGCTTCCAGAGCGTCGGCTCTTCACGAATACGCCACGCCCACTCAAGTCCCGTTGTTTGCATCCAATGCGGCGCGCGTCTGACACCTCCCGCCACAAAATTGACTACAGCACCCAAGTGACTGACCACGGGTACCTGAAGGGCTTCCAAGTTGGACTCTATCCAGCTTTGGCCTTTGACTGCACCCAATGCGACGATCAAAAAATCAGCGCCACTCTGGTTAATTTTTGCAATGGTATCTGCACGGCTCATCTCCTCGATGGTTCCATAGCCGGGGGATTCAAAGCCCACACACACCATGCCTTTGCCCTCAGTGTTGATTTGTTGCGCAGCGCGTTGCGCCACGCCAGGTGGTCCGCCGAAAAAATACACCTTCAGCAAAGGCCCGACACCCTGTCGCAGTGCCTCAAAAACATCGGACCCCGACACACGCTGCGTTATTGGAATGCCCATCAGCTTGGCAAGCCAGACGATGGGCATGCCATCGGCCAAACTCAGGTCGCTGCGGCCGACCGAGTTACGAAACGCTGCATTGGTGTGACCGGCGATCAGAAAATTGAGGTTGGGAGTGGAAATAAAACAAGGGGCACGGCGGGTTATAGCATCCCGAATGCTTTCTACGGCCTGCTCCAGGGACACGGCATCAAACGGTAAGCCAAGCACGCAATGCACATTTCGTTCAGAGTTGGGAATAGTACTTTTCATTGCTCACCATCCCGCTTGCTGCGTACCCAACTGCTTTGGCGCTTAACCAGGAAGTAAAAGTAAAGCGGCAGCTTGGTTAGCACGTAAGTCGGGACTTTGCACAATTGCCAAAAACTGATCACGCCTTGTCCAAAGCCGTACCAGGCGCCCATGACGGCGCCCCCCAACATCATGCAACCCGCAGCAGACAGTGTTAACGGCAGCCAGTTGCCTCCTCCCCAGGTTAAAGCAAGGCTAGCGGCCATTGTGGCGACCATGAGCAGCGCTAGCAGAGCCACCGGCGGTACGCACAGGTCTAGCGCCATAGCAAACAGTGCCCAATTGCGGCGACGAACTCCTTGCCAAAGAAGTTGTGGCATTTGGGACAGGATGACGCCCAAGTGCCCATGCTCCCATCGGGTGCGCTGGTTGTCCAAGCCTTCGGCTGTGGCAGGAAACATGCTCGTGACTAAGGCATCCGGGCAAAACAGTGGCGGGGATCCTGCCAGGGCCAGGTCAATACCCAATTGCATGTCTTCCACAATGTGCCCAGTATGGAGCTTGGCTTGGCTTATCTGCTGCCATGTAAATGCCATGCCAGTGCCCATTAGTTGGCAGGGCAAACCCATACGCTGAAATCCCAACGGCCTTACGTGGTTCTTGACCAGCCATGCAAACTGTGCAAGCTTGACCTTTACGCCAGCGTCTCGCGGAGATTTCATCAGATACAGCGCCTGCACGGGACGACCGGATTCTGAACACAACCGCGACACAGCATCGATCGCACCCGGCGCGACCTCGCAGTCGGCATCGACCACCACCAGGACCTCGGGTGGTTGGTTTGTGAGATGCTGTACACCATAGTCCAACGCATAGCCCTTGCCGCGGAGTTGCGCATTGTGGCGCTCAACTACCGCGATGAATTCACATGTCTGCGCAAACTCACGAACTATTGCGGCCGTGGAGTCGGTGCAGTTGTCTGCAACGACGAGCAATCGCGTATGGGGGCCGAGTTGAGGCAACAAAACACGCAACACCGTGGCTATGCCCGACGCTTCGTTGTGGGCAGGCATCAACAAACACACGTCTGGCAAATCGCTGACAGCGGCAGGTGGTTTGTGGACGGCGGCCAATTGCCTCCGCAGCAACAGTGCGGACAAGGTCTGCACACACAGCACGCCGCAGGGGATCAGCAATAGCGCCGCCAAAACACCAAGCAAAACTGTCACGGGAGTCATGACATAGCCCGAGTAAAGTGTTGCGCCAACTTAGATGCTTCGGTATCCACGGAGTGGCGCGCCAAGGCGCGCGCGCGCTGCACGTCCCATTACTGCCAATTGTATTGAAGGTGTTGCCAGGCAGTCGGCCATGGCATTAGTCAACTCGTCAATCGCACCAGCAGAAACCAGCCAACCATTTTCCCCATTTCGCACCAGCTCAGGTATGCCCGCTACGGCGGTAGTGATTACTGGGCGCTGCAAAACCATGGCTTCCATGATGACGACAGGTAGCCCCTCGGCAAAACTGGGTAGCACTAGAGCGCGCGACGCCAATAGTTCTTCGCGAACCTGCGCGCTGCTGATCCAACCGGTGATGCGCACCCGCGTCTGCAGACCGTGCTGGGCAACAAGCGCCTCGACATCCGGACGCATCTCGCCATCCCCAGCCAAGACCAGTTCACACGGGACACCACGCTGCGCGAGCTCCGCAAGGGCGTGAATCAGAAGCAACTGACCTTTTTGCTCGCACAGTCGACCAACGCATACGAGGCGCGCCACATCGGGTGCATCCGTCAACGGCACGTTGTGGAAGGCAGCCTCAAGCCCACAATGCACCACCTGTACTTTGGACCACTGGGCAAGCTCTACCCAGCGGTAGAGCTGGCTGCGCCCATAGGAGCTGATGGCAACGACGAATATCGATCGTCGTATCTTTTCTCCGAGATGGATGAACTGCGGCTTGTCAAACTCTTCGGGGCCATGCACGGTAAAGCTATAGCCAGGGCCACCGAGCGCGTTGGCCAGCATCACCACCTCAGTGCTGTTGGTGCCAAAGTGGGCATGAACATGGCGTGCACCATGCAATTGCAACCACGCCAGCATGCGGCAGGCTTCGGCCAAATAGGCAAGGTGGAACGGCAGAGATCGATCGGCATGCCGCGACACCTTTGTGGCTAATGCAAAAGCGGCCCCAAACCGGATTGGATTTAGGATCATAGTCCGTAGCGTTGCCAATACCAGCGGCCAAATGCCGCCCTGCAGCACATAGTGCGTACGGTTCTTCTCTGCCAAATCTTCGGGGTCGGCTACAGAATCGCTCCAGCCGCGCAATGCGATGCGTTGCACATCGAACCCCTGGCGCTCCAAAGCCAAGATCTCCCGCCGGATGAAACTGTGGCTGACCTTGGGATATTGGTTGATGAAGTAAGCTATTTTGATATTCATGGCGGACAGCAAGGCATCATTTGTATTCGATCAGTGCGGCGCGTTTGCCCAACATCTGGTTCAACAGGAATTTGCATTGCCCCAATGCTTCAGGTAGTTTGCCGACAACCTGTAACGTGGCATACCAGCCGGCCAGGGGCAGCGACTGGTACACCTTTCGATAAATCCGCAACACTTGCAAGGGGTATGCCAACAACAAACCCAGCGCCCACGGGCTGAAAAAAATGGCCAGCGCAATCACCAACACAGGTATGCCTGCACCCCACAGCCACGCACGACGTGACTCGCGCACCCAGTGGCGTTCGGGCGACCGACCGTGGAGCGACGCGCCTTCCGCAAACGCATAGCCAGTACGCGTGGAGCGGCTCCACCATTGGCGAAAATGCACCATCGCTGCGTCGTGCAAAGCCATGTCTTGGTCAATGCGCAGAATCTTCCAACCGGCTGAACGTAGTCGAATGCAAAGCTCCGGCTCCTCTCCGGCGATGAGCGTCTCCCGAAAACCCGTGCTTGCCGCGAACGCCTCCACCCGAAACATCGCGATGCCTCCACATGCCTTTGCTTCTCCGACAGGTGTATTCCATTCGATGTCACACATCTGGTTATAAATACTTTTCTGCGGAAAGCGCTCCCGAAGGCGCCCGCACACCGCCGCCACCTGCGGGCTGGATTGAAGCACGGATTGTGCGGCCGTGAGCCAATCTGGTAGCAACTCACAATCGCCGTCAAGGAACTGCACGTGTGCAAGATCTGGTTTGCATGCCACCGCGCGCGCAAAGCCTGCATTGCGCGCACGTCCTGCAGTGAAGGGGATAGACATGTCGAGATCCACTACCTCGCAGCCCAGGGACCGGGCGTAGTCTGCAGAACCATCACTGGACCCGGAGTCCACGTATACCACGGTCTGCACCAAGTTAACGTTTACAACCGAGGCCAGACAAACCTTCAATCGCGTCCCTTCGTTGCGACCAATGACGACCGCAACAACAGCGCGGTCTTTGAGCGCATCACTGCGGTTGGTCATGCTGTGCATCAGCGGGTAGCCTTGGTGCCCCAGCGGGTGCGCGCAAAAGTAATGCACACCAACGCTGTATGCTGCCAGGCGCCCCCGGCATTGAGCGCAACCCCGGGCTTGAAGACACGTTTTAGCGTATTGAGGGCGTCGGCTAGCACCGTGAGCGCAACATTGCCCCATACCGCACCCCATCCGTGGTTCTTGCGGAAATACAAAAGTTCGCTCTCTACCTGAAGTGCCTCGAGCTGCCGCCCGCTCTGAGTAACGACGCCGTCCGACTTGGCACTCTCCCCACCCAGATGAACAACGGTAGTGTGCGGATAAAACACGACATCCCAACCCGCCTTCTTGGCTGCGAAACAATGGTCAACCTCTTCAAAATATAGAAAATAACGAGGGTCAAAGAGTCCAATTTGCTCCACAACTTCTTTGCGCACCAAGTAGTAACACCCGACCACCCAATCACAAGAACGTACAGCGTCATGCGCCCAGTCCATGTTGTCCACCATTTGTACAGTTTTGAAAATCCGGTTTAGCCCAGTTCTATACAAAAAAGTGTTCCATGGCGTCGGGAAGTATCTGCAGCAAGGTTGTAAAAGCCCATCTCGCCCCTCAAGGCGCACACCTAAAATCCCACAGTTTGGATTGGAGTCCATGTAAGCCACTGTTTTCGTCAAAGTGTCTGGTGCAACAAATGCATCGGTATTGAGCAAGAGGACGAACCGTCCGTTTGCTAAAGGCAATGCTTGGTTGTTTGCACGACCAAATCCTACGTTATGTTTGTTTTCGAGTAGATGCGCCGATCCAAATTCGCGACGAATAAGATTTACCGAATCATCTGCTGAAGCGTTATCTATAAAGATTTCCTCGCATTTAAGATGGTGGTATGCCGAGCGCAGCTTTTTTATGCACTCTGGCAAAAGTCTTGCAGTGTTGTAACTCACTACGATGGTACTAATGTCCATGATTGTTGCAGTCAATTAGAAATAGAGACCAGGTGGAGACTAGTGACAACACTTGTGAATATCATTACCAAGTCATACCCTCCGAAGTTAAATGAAAAAGCAATTAAGGCACTCAGCCATTGAGACCGGATTGCCTTTGCCCGAAACCATAAAACAATAGGTCAACCAGCAAATCAATTAAACCCAACACCAATTGCAGCATTTTGCAACCCTAAGATCCGAGTTATTTAAATAGCTTTTAGGCTGTAACGGTACTCCGCCTCACGTACCTTTGACAATTAGTGTCCGAGCTCTGTTGAACAGAGAAACTTGTGGACGAGGCGGAGGAATTACTGTGGCAGTGTGACGCAAGCCGCCCAACCCTTTAACGTAAATCGATATAACTCTATTGTCATCATTTAATTCAGCAGCAGGCAGCGAAAATTACATTTCGCATTTCCAAACCAAACGATAGTGATGAAGGTCAATAATGACTAAAAAATTGAGCATTATCATGATCAACGAACATCAGTACCTATTCGCACATACGCCAAACATAAAGCCGTTACAGACCAAAGCATAAGAGGAACGTGAAATATGGGACTTACCGTAGCAATTATTACAAGAATACCGAGCATTACTGCGATTAGCGATTGACCTAATTTGTGCATAACTGAATCAATGGTATCTTGCCTCATTCTCTTAAAAACACCCCAAATTGAAAGACCAAACACAAGTAAGTACAAAGCCAACCCGACGAAACCAGCATTTAACCCTACAATAAGAAACGTGTTCACCAAGTCGATAATCCCTTGCCCTTGCCGCAAATCTTCCATTCGCAACAAATAATCGGTAGACCCAAAGAACGGATTATCGAGAATAATTTGAAAAGATGTTTCAAACAAATTCTGTCGATAAGTCACATTATCCGCATCGACAGATCCAACAAATGGGAGATAGTCAACAATTTTTTTTCCGAAGTCTGAAATTGCGACAACGAAAATCACAGGCACTACCAATATAGAATACTTTAAATACTTCTGTATCGGTTTTTCACCCAATGCAGTATAAATAAATAACATTACGACCAACCCAACCCAAGGTCCACGGGATAGCGGTGAAAATATTCCGGCTAACAGAAGCGCAATACCGCTGGAATATTGAGCTCTACTGGGGATAGCGTGCCGCAATGAAAGATAAAGGCCAATGGCAATGGCAACAACGAAGCCAAATACAATAGCTTGGCCACTCGTTGCGGACGCCCGCAAATACTCTCCTCTGGCAAGATAACCTGAATCCCATACTGCACCCAGAGCTTGTCCAACCGTCTTATATAGTATCCAGTTGCGAGTAAATTCAAAAACTCCAACGAGTGAGGCCAACATCGCAGCAACCACGAAACTCATCAACACATCGCGGAAACCTTTTAAATCTTTGATTGATCGGCTGATAGCATAGTAGGGAATTACAACATCCATAACCCAATTCAACCCTGCTCGTACTACATTTGTTGCAACGTCATACTGCGCCTGCAGAGCCAGATTAAGCAAAATATATGTCGCTAAAACTATATCGGCGCTATGCGCTTTGTTTCTTTGCGAAACAGCGATCCTCCTAGCGCCTAGACAGACGGGCAATAACAAAATCATCGTCAGCACTCGCACATAGTCGACAACTAAGAAATACCTAATGCCTGCAAAACCTGGTATCTCTTCTTTGACTTGAGGGAGAGCGAGGACTAGAAAGAAGAACAGAGCAATCTTGTTGGTGTCTTTCTTTGCAGCGTTGTAAATCACAATACTTACTATTGCGACGAATACCCAGAAGTTTTGGGACAAGAACCCGGCCAATGTGATGTAGAGCCAGGCGTTGCGTCTGCGCACAAAATCATCTGGCGTGATTGCAACCGCGGTTGCAGGTGTTTTCGCGAAGTAGAAAACAACTGTTGCAAGCGCCAAGATAACAATTAGCGCCCTTATGTACTCAGGCATGCTTTCCTCCTACCGAGGGACCTGATTTACCTTCAAGTTGCAACATCAATCAACGGCGGCGCATTCAACACAGACCCCACCACATTGATGTTGGAGCGTTTCAGGTCCGTAATCATATTTTTGAACGCGGTGGTTTTGGTCTCATTTGCGCGGGCTACGGCCAACGCAGTACCCGCCTTGCTAGCAACCATCAGGGCATCTGCACCACTGCTCAGTGATGAGGTGTCGATCACCACGATGTCGTAGGTCTTGCCAGCCCATTCAAACAGCTCAGTCATATTGGGGCGATTCAGCAGTTCCTGCGGGTTGGGCGGTATGGGGCCGGCCGGCAATACGTCCAGATTGTTGATGTAGTGGATGTGGTGGATAGTGCTGGCGACATCGGCCCGGCTGGCCAAAAGGCTGGAGAAGCCTATCTGATTGTTGAGCTGGAACAGGCTGTGTTGGCGCGGCGCGCGCATGTCAGCGTCTATCAACAAGGTGCGCTCACCCATTTGGGCAAACACAATCGCCAAATTGGCGGCCAAATAACTACCCCCCTCTGCGCGGCCTGCGCCCACAATGGCGAGCATGGCATGGCCCTTGTGCTGTTCAAACCAGCGCAACATGAGCTGTGAACGTATGGTCCGCAGCTGGTCCACTTCGTGGCTAAAGGGCTGGTAAGCCGCTACCAGCTCGGGGTCTGTATGTTGACCACTGGTGCGGGGCAGGTAGCTGTATTCGTATTGGTGCGACAGCGCGTAATCGATGTCGCCTGCGCTGATCAGGCCCAACTCTACAGCAGCTTCGCCAAAACGGATTTTCTTCTCGCGCTGCAGTTCGATGATGCGCAGGGCATCTTCAGGGGTGAGAACCTTAGCATCCAGCAGGATCTGCCCCAGCGAACGCTTGGAGCCTGTCTTGGGGCCAATACCGTCGAGCTCAATGTCCACATCGGTAGGGAACAGCGACGAGGAGTTGAATTGTGGATCGCTCATTGCAGCCCCGCCAAGCGGCTGGCCGCATACACCGTTTTGCGCTGTTTGCGCCGGGTGAAAAACTTGACTAACAGTGCCATGCGCTGACCCCATGAGTAATTGGCGTCACGCCGTTCTATAGTGCCCAGCACGGGCACATCGTCCACCATGATGTCGCTCAACACGCGCACCTTGGGGTTCAAAAATTCAATCGCCAATGCAGCGGCGAACGCAGCGGCCAGTGCGCCGATCAATGTCATGGCCAAATACTTGGGGCGGTTGGGTTTGGACGGCGTGTTGGGCTCAATGGCCGGGCTCAACACCGATACATTGGCTTGGTCAGACTGTTTTTCTAGGTTGAGTTGGTTGGTGCGTTTGAGCACAGAGTCATACATGGCCTTGGCGGCCTCTACGTCTTGTGCCAACACCGAAATTTGATCACGCTCCTGGCGCAAGGCTAGGACGCGCGCCTTTTGCGCGGCAACCATTCCGCGCAACTCGGCCTCACGCATGCTGGCAGCACTGCGCGCAACCGATGTACCACCGGTGACGCGGCGCATCTCCTGGCTTAACTGTTCTTTCAGCTCTGTTATCTGGCTTTCGAGCTGCACACGCATGGGGTGGTTGGGGCCAAGGCTGATCCGCATTTCACTCAGTTTGGCCTCAGCTTGGCTCAGTTGGCCTTTAATGCCAGCCACCGAGTTGCTGGCCAAAATGTCGGGCGACAACTCCCCACCTGCGTTTCTCTCTCGGCTGCCAATAGCCAGGTTTTCACCCTGAACGGCCACCAGTTGGGCGGTAAGTGCATCCAGACGCTGGGTTTCCTGGTCGGTGCGCTGGTCGATACCGATGATGCCCTTTTCATTCTGGTAAGCCGACAATTTGGCCTGCGCAGTCTCAACATTGGCGCGGAGGCTTTTTAGTCGCTCATCGAACCAATCAGCATACTGACGCACGGGTTCCACGCGCAGGTCTACGGTCAGGTCCAGATAGGCTTGTGCAAAGGTGTTCACTGCGGCAGTGGCAAACTTTGCGTCAGTACCCTCGAAGCTCAGGCGTATCACATTGCTGGCACGCAGGGGTTCGGCCAGCAGCCCTTTGCGCAACAGGTTGGCGTAATAGTTTTCCAATGGCACTTTTTCTTGGGTAGCGGCCTTCCACTGCTCAATCAAGGCCGGTGTCTCAGCCACACGTAACCGCTTGACCACACCGATGGCAACACGCTCACTCTGAATGATGGCAACTTGTGTAGCAAGGTAATTGGTACCGCCGGTGACAGCACCTGCGATGGGGTCGGCCCTGCTATCCACCAACAAATCGGTAGTGGCCACGTAGGTCTTGGGCGTGAGCAAGGTTGCGACAACTCCGCCTACGGCCACCAACACAAAAACGATAACCGCTACATAGCGGTGCGCGAACAATATGAGTAAAAGCTGCTTGGGTGTCATGCGGACAATTCTTTAAAACAGGCTTTCGCGCACAAAAATCACATCGTCGGGTTGCACCAGATCGGTGAGTTCCGGGCGCGACTCTTTGACGCTTCCGTCAGGCGAGCGGCGGTTCAGGCGCAGGTTCCGCTCTGTTCCACGCTGGGTGGGCCCACCTGCGGTAACCAGCGCCTGCATGACCGTCATGTTGCGCTCCAGGCGGTAGGGGCCAGGCTTGCCCGCCTCACCATACACATAGAACGAAGGGGCGCGATGCACGTAGATGGTGTCGCCAGGGGACAGCACCACGTCGTTGGCGAGTTTGTCGTCCAAGTAGGTTGCAGCCACATCAATCTCTTGGCGCACGGGCTTGCCGTCGCGTTTGCCCGCCAGAATCACGGTGTCTGAACCACCTTGCGCAATGCCACCTGCCGCTGCCAGTATGCTGGAGAGATTGGTATTGATATTGTCCAAGGGGTAGAGGCCCGGGCGCCCAACCGCACCCAATACGGTGACGGTTTTGCGGCGTATTTGCAATTGCGCAATGGTGACCTGCGGTTGCTGTATGAAGCCACCGGCCTTCAGCGCTTTTGCAATGACAGCTTCCGCTTCAGGAATGGTAAGGCCCGCCACTTTGGTTGCTCCAATCAGCGGGTAACTGATGAAACCTGTCTCCAGAATACGGGTTTCCTGTGAAAGATCGGGGCTTTGGTAAACCTGCACACGGATGACGTCGCCCGCGCCAAGTCTGTCTTCGTACAGACGGTCCTGTGCGAGTGCAGCAATCGAAGTGAATGCAGTGAACAGCGCGGCCAATGCCAGGCCGGTCACACGTTGGAATAGCTTTTTCATTTCAGTCCCTTGATGCCTTTTTCGAGGTTGATGCTCTCAGGTGCAGAAGCCGGCGATTTGGTGGCGCTGGCTCGGGCTTCTGCACGGGCCTTGGAGCGCGCCTCGGCCTCTGCTTGTGCTTTCGCCTGGTCATCGGCCTTTTGTTTGGCTACGGATTCCGCCACCGCTTTGGCCTGTGCTTCGGCTGCTGCCTTGGCTTCTGCCACCGCTTTGGCTTTGGCCTCGGCCTCGGCTTTGAATGCGGCTTCACCACCGGCAAACTCACCCAGGTATTCAACCTTGGCTTTGGCCTTCATAGCTTCTTTTTCACGCTTGATGGCTTCGGCGCCACGCTGGTTGGCCAAAAACACCTTGATGCGGGGTATTGCTTGTGCTTCGGTAATGGGCAGGGTTTTGGATGCTGCTACGCGCTCAATAAAGTGCGCATCGTTGCCTTCAATCAAGCCAATCTGGCCGTCTTTGAACTGGTGCAATGCAGGCAAGACTTCCAGTGGAATCTGCTCGGCAGGCCGGGTGCCCGCATTGGGCTTAAAGCCGATACCCTTTTGGGTCAACCATTGCGCCACATCTTCCATACTCTTGGCTGATGCGACCATGCTGCGCACTTCCGCCAGGTTGGGCGTCGCCTTGTCGATGGCGATCTCTTGCAGGTTGAACACGCGGCGTTGGCTGAAGAGTTCTGGGTGCGCATCAAAATAGGCCTTGGCTTCTTCGTCGGTTGGCTTGGGCAAGGCGTTGCGAATTTGCTCCAAGGCTGCACGGGCAATGATTTCACGCTTGGCGTTTTCGATAGCGGTAACGACTTCGGGACTGCGGTCCAGCTTGCTGCTGATCGCCAGGTTAATGGCCAACTGTTGCTCCACCAATCCGTCTAGGATTTCCCGCTTGACTTTGGGCAGTGTGTCGGGTGTGACGCCATTGACCTTGGACAGCACCGTGTTGATTTGGTGAACCGATATTTCCTGGCCGTCAACAATGGCCACGGCCTGGGTCGCCACGTTGTCCTTTTTGCTGCACCCCATGACCAGCATTGGAACCAACGCGACCAGCACTGTGGCGCGGACAATTTTGGAGGGGATGTGCAAATTTTGCATGGTGTACTTTTCTGTATGCATGTGGGTCAGTAAATAAATTGCGCACCAAGTGTTACCACCTGTGCCGTGTAGTCTTGGTCAACGACGTTGGAAGTTCGACTGGCATTGGAAAATGCACCCCGCAATATGAAATATTTGCGCGGCTGCCAATTGATATCCCAAATGCTCTCCTGCGTGCGATCCTGGCGACTGCTTGCTGTGCCGTGGGGACTACCCAGGCCATCGCGTACCGAGCGTTTGTAGGTCCAACCGATGGACACGGTGGGACGCATTTGCCACTTAGGGGCTATGCTGAACGTGTCGATTCTGGCGTGGGTAGACTCCAGCGTTTGAAAACTGGTGATGTCACGCAACCAGCTGGCATTGATACTGGTTTTGGGTGTGGCGCGCCAGGTCGCTTCCACACCGCCTGTGATACCGCTGAAGTCAAACTTGGAGTCAATGGAAAACCGTTGCTCGATGTATGCGACACGACCCTTCAGTGTTGTGTCTGCCGTGGGGGCATAGAGTGCCACAAAGGCATGACCAATAGAACTGTAGTCGCTGGTACTGGTGCCCTTGTCGTTACGCAGCGCATAGTTCAACGAGTTACCAACACTGGGCGCATAACTGACGCCTGCCGTATACGACTGGTAGTTGACGTCCGTGATGCCCAGCAGTGCCCGTTCGTTTGTGGAGTTGCCCTTGGAATAGTCGGCAAACAACTGCCAGGGCCCGCCCAGAAGGTAACCCGCATTGAGGTTGTCGATTCGGGTGACGTTGGTGTTGCGCAAGCCAGGGTCCAAACTGTCTGCTGCGGAGTTAAGTGTTTCCGTGCGCTTGCTGCTGAGGGCACCCACCAAAGTTGGCGTCAAGCTCCAGCGCCACACCGCGTTGTAGTTGTGTGCCGCGTAGTCGAACTGCGTAAACGTCTGGTGTTTGTTATTGGCCAGATTCGCCTCCAGCTCCAAACGTTGCTGTCCGTAGGGCAGCGCCACGATCACGTCTACGGCTTGGGTATTGACCTGATCCGACACTGCCTTGGCATCTATCGCCCGCTGATAGTTGCTGTCCTGAATCTGCGTCATCGTGGCACGCAGTTTCAGTTTTTCAGTGCTGGTCTCCTGTGCATGGGCACAACCCACCGCCGCGCCACAGGTCAGCAGCGCAACAAGGGATTGGCTTCGACTTGCAGAGCGGGTCATATACACGCGCTAGCGCCGCAGCCGAGGGAATCGCCAACATGCAGGGCATTGCGCAATCGAGCCGCAGACAGGTCCAGCAGCATCAGCAGAAACTTGTTACCCAGGCGGGGGTGGTCTGCCAGCATGTCGTTGAGTTTTTGGCGGGTTAACACCGCAAAGTCGCTGGGCTCGTTGGTGACGCAACTGGCAAAACGCTCCAGACCATCCACCATGGACATTTCTCCAAACAGCTCGCCGGGCTTGATCAGACCAACAATGACTTCCTCGGCGTCTTGCAGTTTGACGATCTGGGCTTCACCAGTCACCAGAATGGCCAAAAAATCACCTTCGTCTCCCTCATGGATAACGGTGGACTTGCGGGGTACGCCAAAACAGTCCATGTACTCAGCCAGCAGGGTCAACTCCTGGCTGCTGAAATGGTGCATGACAGGTTGCTTTTTGAGCACGTCAATGAACTCGTCCACGAAATCACGCGCCGTACCAAGCGGCTGGATATCTGGCTGCAGATCTGCAAAATTCGAACCCATGTGTGCTAGCTCCAAACCAATAAAAATTTCAACGCGCGCTGCAGTCGATTCATCAATAAGCCTTTTGGTCGCCCATCACAACCCGAACGGTCTTGTAGATGATCAACAAATCCAGTCGCAGTGACCAGTTCCGCAGGTAGTCCAGGTCGTAGTCGATGCGGCCTTGCATTTTGTCGAGGGTCTCTGTCTCGCCCCGATATCCGTTAACCTGCGCCCAGCCTGTAATACCGGGCTTAACTTTGTGGCGGACCATGTAGCCCTTGATAAGCTTGCGGTACATCTCGTTATGGGCAATAGCATGGGGGCGCGGACCCACAATGCTCATACGTCCCTGCAATACATTGATGAACTGCGGCAGCTCGTCCAGAGAAGTTTTTCGTAAGAAGGCGCCCAGTGGCGTGATACGCGTGTCGCCCTTTTGGGCCTGGGTCACCACTGGCCCGTCTTCTGTGACCGTCATGGAACGAAACTTGTAGACCAGAATTTCTTCCCCGTCCAAACCGTAACGGCGCTGGCGAAAAATGATGGGGCCAGGCGAACTCATTTTGACGGCTACCGCAACCGCCAACAAAATGGGAGAGACCAGCAGCAGAATGAGAAGGGACAAAACAATGTCGCTAACCCGTTTGATAGTGCCATTGGCCCCACGGAACGGCGTCTCACACACAGATATAACGGGCATGCCACACACCGAGCCTGTGCGACCTTGGATCAAATCTGTGATGAACATGTCAGGCACAAAGAAGATGGATGCAGTGGTGTCCTTGAGCTCATCGAGCACCTGCAAAATGCGTGGCTGCGAAGCCATGGGCAGCGACAAATAGATCAGCTTGATGCCGTTGTCGCGCACGTATTTCGGCACGTCAGGCAAGCCACCCAAGATGCGAAAGTCGTCGGTTGCATCCAATCGCGACGGTTCGCGGTCATCGAAAAAACCTGCAAACTCGATACGTGAATACGGCGTGACACCCACGCGGCGTGCCAGTGCCACGCCTTGGTCATTCATACCCACAATGATTGCGCGCTGGGCCGGGCCCTGCAGTTGCACCAGGTACGGCGCCAACCCTCGCAATGCCAACTGCGCCGCTATCTGCACGAAGGGAGCGGCAACCAGCCATACCACCATGGCCTGGCGATCAAACTCCCGGTGGTAACCGGTTGCAAAGCCTACAAATACCAACAACGCGCCGGTCCACACCCAGTTGGTAAAGATGTCGGCAACCATGTGCCAGCCGGGCGCGTTTAGTCGGGGCGTGCCAGGAAATGCCAGCGAAAAAACGATGACTGACAGGATGAGGTAAGCACCTGAGAGATCACCTTCAAAATACACCGCAACCGCCCATAGCGCGAAGACCAGCACCATGGGCTCCAGACCAGCTTCAACACCACTCAGCAGATTGTCCTTGCCCAAAGGGCCCGGATTGTTGCGCGCGGCCAGTGTGGCGGCATTGTCATTGCGCACGTCAGGCATCCTGCTTGGAGTTGCTAAAAGCCGATACGGCCTGCGCGCGGTTGAGCACATCGAGTTTTTTAAAGATGCGCTGCATGTGGTTTTTGACGGTGAAGGTACTCACGTCCAGAATGCTGCCGATTTCACCATTGGTTTTGTTCATGGCAACCCACTTCATGATTCCGGCCTCGCGCTCGCTGAGCACGGTCACCTCATTGTCTGATCCGGCGTCGACCACCTGCACCGGTGCGACGCTTTTTGCTGCATATTGGTTGGGCAATAGCTCAACCTGACGCAAGGCATTGTCTATATAGGGCAGCATGAATTTGAGCGCAAGCCGCTCGTTGCGGTGGCGCTGCGTTTGTGCGCTGAATAGTACGTACAAGCAGTCGTGGCGGCCGCGTTGGTCATTGATGCCATGGATCAAAGAGGAACGCATGGTGCGCATGGCGTCGCCAATGGGGCCTGGTGTAGCATCGTTGTTCCAGGTAAAACCGCGTTCGCAAACCTTCAGCGTGAAGGGCCTGCGGTCTTGTGCAATCCAGCGGTCAAACAGCCCCGTCAACAGCGGTGTCAACGCTTCGGACATGGCGTTCTCCGAACGCACCCCTGGCATGGAAGACACGATGTCGTAATGCACCAGGCCCAAATGGAAATCACCCCAGGCCGCCACCAAAATATCATGGGGCAAATAGTGCTGCACATCACCTTGCAGCCAGTGCATGAGGTCGATATGGCGGCGCACACCAAAAACCTGAGAAATGAGCGCGTAGTAACGCGCCAGATCTTCCTTTTTTGGAATACTCGAAACCTGTGTTGCCATTGCTTGAACCCTGTGACAGCAAATAAACTGACGCTAACGCAAATCCGTGTCGATTTTATTGATGCAGCTATCAACGAAAATAGCTTGCCCGCGGCAAGCTATTTTCAAGGAACAGTAAGAACGATTAGGCAGCTTTATTCTTGCGGCGGCGCGCAATTGTAGCCATCAAGCCCAGGCCCGCAAGCATCAGTGCATAGGATTCAGGCTCGGGAACAGCAGATACCAAACCATCCTGGTTGCTGAACGATACGAACGCATTGCTACCAGCCGCTTTGAATTGTGCCTGCTGTGCACCGGAGCAGCACCACTCCAGGCCATAAATCGTCAACGTGTAATTGCCAACCGCCAGCACGCTCGAGAAGCTCAGGTATTGCGAAGGATTGGAATAGCTGCCTGCCCACCACATGTCGGTGGTCTTGTATGTCTGCGAAACACCATTCAGGAACATGGCGCCGCCCAAACCAAAGTCAACGCCCGAACGGAACTCCCACAGGCCCGCAGTGCTGACTCCGAAGGTTACCGTAGCCTTGTAAGCATCGTTGCCAGCCGACGACAAGCCAGGGTTGACGCTGTCGTAGCTTGCGATGGTCGTCACAGGGGACAGTGCAACCGCCGAGTCCACTGCAGCTTGGTAGTCGCTACCACTTGCAAAGGTAGGACTACCGGTGAAGTTACCGGTTTGGTAATGGATTTCGCTAGCCTGCGCGCCAAAAGCAAGCAGCGCGAGTGACAGCGTAGAAAGAATTTTTTTCATGGTTTACTCTTTGATCAAGTGAAGCCAGGTGATATACAAACGCCTGCACGGCCACAGCAAGCTTCCCTAGTCCAATTAGACATTTCCCGGCCCCACAAAACAATAGTCCATTCGGACTAACGCCTATCCCACCTACACCGCTCTGCTTTTACGGCGGCGTGCAATGGCGCCCATCAACCCCAGGCCCGCCAGCATCATGGCGTAGGACTCGGGCTCAGGAACGGCGGTCGTGGTGAAGGTTCCGTGAATCTCCTGGCCACCCGTACCCGAACCGGGATTGCCATTGCTGAACGCGTAGGAATGCAGTGAGTAGTCTTGCGGGGAGTTGCCCCACAGATTCCAGCGATTGCCGCTGGTGGTGGTAAACAAAACGCCAGGGTAGCTCAGCTGTGGGGCAAACGAAGGGAACAGGTTGTTGTCGAAGATGTACCCGAACTGGGTGACGGGGTTGGGACTGTTCGGATTGGCCACCAGGGAGGTAATAACACCACCTCCACTTCCAGTCACAGTACCGCTGATGCCCACAATGTTGTAGCCATTCAGTGCGTTGAGGACGTCCTCGGTGACCAAGATACCGCTCACCTGGTAGCTGTTGTTATTCGCCATGAAATCGAAGGAGTAGCTGGCGGCAGTGGCAGCGGTAGACGCAACCAGCGCACCCGATACCAGCAAAAAAGTCCGAAAGGTCTTGAGTTTCATGGTGAATTCCCCTTGAAGTTGAATCGTTGACAGGCCATTCCAGTATGGTCCGATGGGTTGCATTCGCAATAGTCCATTCGGACTAATAACCCCGATTCGGGTAACTTTTTGGACATAAAAAAAGCTTGCCGAAGCAAGCTTTTGTGAGAGGCTACGAGATGCGAATCAGGCAGACTTGCTCTTGCGACGGCGGGCAATGGTTCCCATCAGTGCCAAGCCGGCCAACATCATGGCGTAGGACTCTGGCTCGGGTACTGCTGTAGTGACAGACACATTGTCCAAAGAACCACCAAGACTGTCAGAACCGCCTGTAGCGGAGAAAGTCAGATTTGTCGCGCCATTCAGAAACACCAGTCCGGTGTACTGCTGCCACACATTGCCAGAAGGTGCGCCTGCGACATTGGCCAGCACTTGACCGGACAGATTTCCGAACGTGAAGCTCAGCCCGTTAGAGCCAGCAGCCACACCTTGGCGAGCCGAATACCAGAAGCTCAACTCGTACCAACCATTGCCAGTTACTGTCTGGAACATGCCGCTGTTGCCAGTGGTGTCCAACTCAACGTAGTTGGAGCCTTGTTGTGCATTGCCAGCAATCGAGTCACGCACTTCGATGTTGGGGGTACCGGTCCAGCCATTGATGCTGGTGTAAATGCCCCAAGAACCGGCATTTTGTGTGTTGTTGCCGCTCACTTGTTCAAAGCTGCCGTTCACAACGATGTTTTGGGCTTGTGCGGCAAAAGAACACGCCGCAATGGCTGCACACGCCACGATATTTTTGATAGACATTTTCAATCCCTGAGAGAAGGTGACAACCCTGGCAGGGTTAAAACTACCTGCCTTGGCTGTATTGTCGCGGCCATGCTGCGCTGCCGCAATAGTCCATTTGGACTAACGGGCGGTCATCAGGTTGCCAAACACCCGGTCACGCGCACTTTCCGAGAAGGCGCCGGCCATGTCAGCCAAAAATTGCGCCTGCACCCGGTGTCCGCGGTCCATATCGTTATCGATGCTGGACACGCGCACCAACAGGCCGTCGGGTATCAGACCCTTGAGGCCCAGCCGGAATTGGGTGAGCTTTTGGTCGGTCCTGGACAATGTTACGCGGTCGCCCACCACCAGCCAGTAGGTGATGGGTTCATGGCGCTGGCCCAGCCTGGACATCAACAACCGCGTACTGACGGTGCGGCCGGCCAGGTCGAGCTGGCTGGTGCTGTTGGCCGTGATCTGAAATCCCTGGGCCGGGTAACACACCTCGGGCAAATGGGCCCGTGTGGCATCGGACTGGTCGCCACCATAGGCCACCGACAGCATGATGCGGTCCCCTGCAGCGTTGATGTAGGTGCGCGTCAGCGTCTGGTTGTAGATGCTGTCCAGAATGGCCTGGGTTTGCGGCGAGGGCAAGACCATGGCGGCACGCACATCGACCCGCCAGCCTGCAAATTCCTGGGGGAAAATTTTCTCCAGATCGGGTTTGCCCAAGACGTCGCTGAGGTGGGTGGAGGGCGTCGCCCAATGTGCCAATGCCGCGGTGGCGACCATGGCCACACTGACGAGCATGGCGCGGATACGGGTGGTGCTCATGCTTGTGCTCCTGCACGTGCAGGCTCTTTGAAAAACCATCCCAACAGGTAGTCCGTGAAGAGTACGAGCACCAGCCCCACCAGGAACAGCACCATGCCAGCAAAGCCGTGCACAAAACCCTGACCCGCTGCGTCACCAAAATGGTAAGTCACCAGCACCAGAATAATCACCCGCACCACGTTGGCGAAAAAGGCGATGGGTATGACCAGAATGCTGAGCGTCACATTGCGCGCGACCGAGGTGTATTGCATCAGGTTCATGTACAGCAAACCTAACGCCTCCAGGGTGAACATGGAGTTCAGCCCCGCGCAGGCGTCGGCCACCAGCAACTGGTATTGGCCCACATTCAAAATGACACCGGCCCGGCTCACCGGGTAACCCAACGCGTACAACAGGTTGGCCGATACCGTGGAGACTGCGGATTTGAGCGGTGCGGTCACGCTGGCCACCAACACCTCGGGCAGGGGTGTCATGAAGGCCAGAAAAAACAAGGGAAACCAGATCAGACGCAAGGCCCGCTTGCCCAAAAAACCCAGGGTCAGCGCACAGAGCAACACGATCTGCGACCCAACCTCAATCCCCAGAAAAGACTGCGAACGGCCCAACACGTACAACACCAGCCCCACAACCAGCAGTGGCAGCCCCAGGCCCCAGGCAGGCTGGGCCGGTAACGCGGCCAGGGCATGGCGGTGGTTGTACAGCAGCCACAGGCTGACCGCCAGGATGATGGGGCCGTGACCCTGCTCGTCGGTCGTCCAGACGGTGCGCGCCACATCCAGATAACTGGGTACGTACAGAATGAAAAAGCCCACCAGGAGCAGGCTCAACACAATGCGATCAATGCCGGGCGGAAAAACGGCGTCCCGACCAGCGGTGGTCTGTGGTGGTTGCGACATGGATTTTTTGTGACAGCAAGTAATTTATTGCGCAGATTATCAGGGCTTCACAATAGGCGCACGCAATCGCCCCCACGCCGCGATAGCAATGATAGCTATGCCGCCGAGCTCCAGAACCACGTTTAGCCGTATGTTTTCAATGCTGAAACCCAGCAGCGCATCCACGTGGTGGAAGGACGTGGCCCGCACCAGCACAAAGATGCCCAGCACCACCAAACCGGATGCGGCCCTGCGGGCGTAAACGTCCAAACCCTTGAGCCTTTGCAGCAGCCACGACCGCGCCACCAAACCTGCGCACAACAAGGTGCCAATGAAGAGGGCCTGCACCAGGCGCCGGTGTGCATACCAGCCATATTGCAGGGCCAGATCACGCCCCAGCTGGGTAAACCAGGTCTGCAGGTCTAACTGTTTATTCAGCCCCAACGCGCCCATGGTAAGTGCCATGGCCCACCAGAACTGCCGCGCCGGACCGGCTGACGTTTTGCGTTGGCACAGGTAACACAGCAGCATGGCACTGGCGTAGGCGGCCACCGTCATCCAGCCCGTGGCATGGGGGTCACCAATGCCGGCATGCCAGCGGCCATCGTGGGAAGTAGTCATGGCAACGGACTCTAGCGGGAAAAATGGTTTACGCGTTACCGCGCAAAGGGCGCGGCCAGCGGCTCGCCAATCAAGACGCCCTGTGCCGGCCAGGCCACACTGCCCCAGTAGGCCTCCAGCGCAGTGCCCCCTTGCAGGTAGCGGGCCAGCAGCACCTGCGGGTGGGGAAATTTCTGCACATGGTTGCAGGGCTCGCTAACCGTGCCATAACTGGCAGTGGCACCGGCGTCCAGCCAGTCCATGGCACTCATCTGTTCGCCGCTGCCACGCAGCACACCGCCAAACGAGGTCAGGTGGTCAGCCAAGGCGCCCGGCAGCCAGGGAATGGTGTCGGGCGCCTCTACACGCAGCGTGCCGATCTGGTACAGAAACACACGCCGCAGGGGCGCACTGTCGGCCATGTCGCGCCGCACGGTCTGAAAGCCCAGGCTCGGCACGGCGCGGGCCGGTGGGTACAGGCGTGTACGCACATTGCGGGCCGCGTCGTTGGTTTGCACAAACACGGCGTCCGCTATGGGGACGCCGTGTTTGCCGAGTTGTTGGTCCGATGCGATGCCGCGGTCGATTAGCGCCTTGGCCTGCTGCACGCTGCCAGACGCCAGCAGCATGGAGGGCCGTACACCCAGCTCTGACCAGGGGCGCGGGCTCTTGTTGTTGAACAATGGCGAGGGCGCACTGGGCGCACAGGTATTGCCGCACACACCGGCTTGGAAACCCAAGGTCAACGCCGACGTGATGGCATTGCACTCCACGGCATACGGCTCCACCCATGCCAGGGCGAGCGCCTGTACCTGTGGCCCCATGTGCTCACGCACCTGCTGCGCCAACACCTCAAACTCGGCAACATTGAGGCTGGCCTTGTTGGGCAGCGCCAGCCGAAGGACCTGCTCGGCCGGAATGCCGCGCCGCTGCGCGTAGTAGTCACCCACCGCCACCGAATAGGGGTCGGCCGTATTGATGACCAGGCCCAGAGACTTGGCCGTGATACGCGCGGGTGCCGTTTGTGCATGGCCACTGCCCATGGCACCGGCCAGAAGCAGCGCCATGATCACTATCATATTTATAGCAATAGGTCTATATTTCACGGGGGCTAAGGCCTGTTTTTATTATAAAGCACTGGGGAGACGGCTTAGCGTTCACAACAACATGTGTTCCCGGTGAGCTTACCCCAAGCCGCCTGCTCGGCTAGACTCGCCATGGGTGCAACGTGGGATCCACACGCTGCAGGTTCATGCGAAGGTCGGGCCGCCTCGCGGTTTTTTCACGCCTGAGGACCTGATGCCACACCTATCCATAGAAGTTATTGCGGCGGTACTGTTTGCCGTTGCCCTGCTCCACACCTTTGCGGCCAAACTGTTCGAGCGGCTGTCGCACCGCTACCCGGGGCATGCAGGCTTGTTCCATTTACTGGGAGAAGTAGAAGTCGTGTTCGGCTTCTGGGCCATCGTGCTGGTGTTGGTGATGGCCCTGGTCAGTGGAGGTGACAAGGCGCTGGCCTATGCCGAATCCCGGCAGTACACCGAACCGCTGTTTGTGTTTGTGGTGATGGTGATTGCAGCCTCTAAACCCATCCTGCAGGTGGTGGCTGCCGCGGTGAACGGCGCCGCCAGACTGGTGCCGATTCGCACGTCACTGGCCACCGCTTGGCTGGGCTTGGCGGCCGTGCCCCTGATTGGCTCCGCCATTACCGAACCCGCGGCCATGACCATTGCGGCGCTGATGCTGGCACCCCAGGTGTTCCGTCCCGATGTACCCGAACGTGTCAAAGGGCTGGCACTGGGTGTGTTGTTCGTAAACGTCTCCATCGGCGGAACACTGACCTCGTTTGCAGCCCCCCCGGTGCTCATGGTGGCGGCCACCTGGAACTGGGACTCGGCTTTTATGTTGGCCACTTTTGGCTGGAAGGCCGCCATCGCCGTGGTGGTGAACGCAACCATCGCAGTGTATTTTTTGCGCAAGCATTTGGGCCAGCAGAGCCTGCCTCCGCAGCCGACCGTTGCTGACGCGGTGCCCACGATCCTGGTGCTTGTCCACCTGGGCTTTCTGGCGGCCGTGGTAGCGCTGGCCCACCATCCGGTGGCGTTTCTGGGTCTGTTCCTGATGTTTATGGGCGTCACCCAAGCCTATGAACGCTTTCAGAACCCGCCCATCATCAAAGAAGCGCTGCTGGTGGCCTTTTTCCTGGCGGGTTTGGTGGTGCTGGGTGGCATGCAACAGTGGTGGCTGCAACCCATCGTGTCTGGCATGTCGCCCCAGGTTCTCTTTCTGGGGGCCACCGTGTTGACGGGTTTTACCGACAACGCGGCGCTTACCTATTTAGGCTCACTCATCGTTGGCATTTCCGAGGAGGCCAAATACAGCCTGGTGGCCGGCGCCGTGGCGGGTGGTGGGCTGACCGTGATTGCCAATGCGCCCAACCCTGCCGGTGTGGCACTGCTCAAACGGGGCTTTGCCGATGAGTCCATAGGCGCCAGTGAACTGCTGCTGGGTGCTTTGCTGCCCACCCTGGTCGCGATGGCTGCGTTTGCCATGCTGTAAACCCACGCCCATAAAAAAAGCCCACAGCTTAAACACTGTGGGCGTTTTATGTGACGCGCTGCGGGGGTCCGACTCAGAACGGGATGTCGTCGTCCATGTCATCAAAACCACTGGCCGGCCGGGGCGGCGGAGCCTGGCGAGGCGCAGGTGCTGCGGCCGCGCGGGGTGGCGGAGCGCTGGGCGCCATACGGCGGGGTGCGGGGGCGCCGCCACCGCCTTCGTCACCATCGCCACCGGGGCCGCCCATGCCTTCACGACCGCCCAGAAGTTGCAGTTCGGTGGCGATGATGTCGACCGTGTTCTTTTCGACACCGGACTGGTCGGTGTATTTGCCGTATTTGAGGCGGCCTTCCACGTAAATGGGGCGGCCTTTGCGCACGTATTCACCGGCGATCTCGGCCAGGCGGTCATAAAAGGTGACGCGGTGCCACTCGGTGGACTCAATGCTTTCGCCGGTGTTCTTGTCTTTGCGGCGGGTGCTGGTGGCCACGCTGACGTTGGCCACGGCCTGGCCCGACGGCAGGTAACGGATTTCGGGGTCGCGGCCGCAATTGCCGACCAGAATGACTTTGTTTACGGATGCCATGGTGTTCCTAAAGGGGTTGGGGCCTAAGGCGGGAGTTTATCCGGCCTTGGCGGCGGCGGGGTGCCGACAAGTCCAACAGTCATTATCATGGTGGGTTTCCCCAAAACGCCGTTCATCCCCCCCTTCTCTCTTCCACGGGCCACGACCTTGAACTCTCCCTCCGACGGCACCTACCTTGCCCGGGCATTGCAGCAGCAAACCATCAGCATCCGGGGTGCGCGCACGCACAACCTGAAAAACATCGACCTGGACATCCCGCGCAACCAGCTGGTGGTGATCACAGGTTTGAGCGGCTCCGGCAAGTCCAGCCTGGCCTTTGACACGCTGTACGCCGAGGGCCAGCGCCGGTATGTGGAAAGCCTGTCCACCTACGCGCGCCAGTTTTTGCAACTGATGGACAAACCCGATGTGGACGTGATTGAAGGCCTGTCGCCCGCCATCTCCATCGAACAAAAGGCCACCAGCCACAACCCGCGCTCCACGGTGGGCACGGTGACCGAGATCCACGACTACCTGCGCCTGCTGTTCGCCCGCGCCGGCACACCCTACTGCCCCGACCACGGCCTGCCGCTGCAAAGCCAGACCGTCAGCCAGATGGTGGACGCCGTGCTGGCCCTGCCGGTGGACACCCGCCTGATGATCCTGGCGCCGGTGGCGCGCGAAAAAAAGGGGGAGTTCCTGGACGTGTTTGCCGAGATGCAGGCCCAGGGTTATGTGCGCTTTCGGGTCAACGGCAAGACCTATGAATTCGACGACCTGCCCACGCTGAAGAAGACCGAGAAACACGATATCGATGTGGTGATCGACCGTATCAAGGTGCGCCCCGAGTTGCAGCAACGGCTGGCCGAGAGCTTCGAAGCCACGTTGCGCCTGGCCAACGGCCGTGCCATTGCGCTGGAGATGGATGATCCTGGTAAAGCAGAAGACATCAAAACTGATAGCGTCACCACTAGCAACGACGGGGGCTACAGCCCTAAAGAGCATTTATTCAATGCCAAGTTTGCCTGCCCGGTGTGCAGCTACTCCATCAGCGAGCTGGAGCCGCGGCTGTTCTCCTTCAACTCCCCCGTGGGTGCCTGCCCAAGCTGTGACGGCCTGGGCCAGACCGATTTTTTTGACCCCGCACGGGTGGTGGCATTCCCCTCACTGAGCTTGGCCAGCGGCGCCATCAAAGGATGGGACCGGCGCAACGGGTACTACTTCTCCATGCTGGAGAGCCTGGCCAAACACTACAAGTTTGACATCGATGCCGCGTTTGAATCCCTGCCCGAAGCGGTGCAGCAGGCCATACTGCACGGCTCGGGTGACGAGGAGATCAAGTTCAGTTATGTGATGGACTCCGGTGCCTCGCAGGGCAAGAAGCTGACCAAAAAACATCCGTTCGAAGGCATCGTTCCCAATATGGCGCGGCGCTACCGCGAGACCGACTCGGCCCTGGTGCGTGAGGATTTATCGCGTTACCGCAGCACCCAGCACTGCCCGGTGTGTGAAGGCTCACGCCTACGCCGCGAGGCCCGCCACGTGAAGATAGGTGAAGGTGACCAGGCCCGCGCCATTTTTGAGATCAGCCGCGCCACGCTGCGCGAAAGTTATGCCTACTTCCAGACGCTGACCATGCATGGCGCCAAGGGGGACATCGCGGCCAAGGTGGTGCGCGAGATTGGTCTGCGTCTCAAGTTTCTCAACGATGTGGGCCTGAACTATTTGAGCCTGGACCGCAGTGCTGAAACGCTGTCCGGTGGCGAGAGCCAACGCATACGCCTGGCCAGCCAGATCGGCTCGGGCCTGACCGGTGTGATGTATGTGCTGGACGAACCCAGCATTGGCCTGCACCAGCGCGACAACGACCGCCTGATCGAGACACTGAAACACTTGCGCGACATCGGCAATAGCGTGCTGGTGGTCGAACACGACGAAGACATGATGCGTGCGGCCGACCACATCATCGATATGGGTCTGGGCGCCGGCATCCACGGCGGGCGTGTGATTGCGCAGGGCAACTTTGATGCCATCCAGTCCAACACCGAATCACTGACCGGTCAGTACCTGGCGCAGACGCTGAAGATTGCCGTGCCCCAGCGCCGCACGCCCTGGCTGCCCACCGTGGCGCCCAAGCCGGGCGATGAAGACCGTTTTAAATCCCGCTTTGCACCCAGCCCCGCCGCCGTGCGCCGTGCTGAGCGCGAAGCGCACCACCGCGCCACCCAGGGCGACCTGCAGGCCCTGCGTGTGGTGGGCGCCAAGGGCCACAACCTGAAAGACGTGACGGTGGACTTCCCTGTCGGGCTTTTCACCTGCGTGACCGGTGTGTCGGGCTCCGGCAAATCCACGCTGGTCAACGACACCTTGTATGCCGCCGTGGCCCGCACCATCTACCGCGCGCACGACGAGCCGGCGCCGCACACGGCCATCGAAGGCATAGAACACTTCGACAAGGTCATCAATGTGGACCAGTCTCCCATCGGCCGCACACCGCGCTCCAACCCCGCCACTTACACCGGCCTGTTCACACCCATCCGCGAGCTGATGGCCGAGGTGCCCACGGCTCGCGAACGCGGTTATGGCCCCGGGCGCTTCAGCTTCAACGTGGCCGGCGGCCGCTGCGAGGCCTGCCAGGGCGACGGCATGGTCAAGGTGGAGATGCACTTTTTGCCCGACGTGTACGTGCCCTGCGATGTGTGCGCCGGCATGCGTTACAACCGCGAGACGCTGGAGGTCTTGTACAAGGGCAAAAACATCGCGCAGATCCTGGAGCTGACCGTGGAGGCGGCCTACGAGTTTTTGCACGCCGTGCCGACCATTGCGCGCAAACTGCAGACCCTGCTGGATGTGGGCCTGTCCTACATCAAGCTGGGCCAGGCGGCCACCACGCTGTCGGGTGGTGAAGCACAGCGTGTCAAGCTGGCCCTGGAGCTGTCCAAACGCGACACAGGCCGCACGCTGTACATCCTGGACGAACCCACCACCGGCCTGCACTTTGCCGACATCGCCCTGCTGCTCAAGGTGTTGCACCAGCTGCGGGACGCGGGCAACACCATTGTGGTCATCGAGCACAACCTGGACGTCATCAAGACGGCAGACTGGCTGATCGACATGGGACCCGAAGGTGGCTCTGGCGGCGGCACCGTGCTGGGTGTGGGCACGCCCGAAGACATTGCGGCAAACCCGGCCAGCCATACCGGACGATATCTGCAACGCTTGCTGTAAGCCCACAGGCAGGGGGTGGCGTTTGGCCGCTTCCATGCTATTGTGTGCCGTACCCCGGATTCCAACCACCACCCTGCCATGCTTTTGTTTGAGCGCAACGTCGAGGTCGACCGCCTGGCAGGGCTGGTCGACAGCGCGCGTCCAAGCGACGACGCACTGGAAACGCTGGTCACCCTGGCCTGGTATCTGCGGCAGCAAGACAATGTGCGGGCCTGCACCCTGGCCATCCAAGCCAGGGCCTTGCTGGCTACACAAACCACCTTGCCCCCGCAGACCGCACAACACTTGCAGGCCCGCCTGGACCTGGTGGACGCCGAAACCCATTGGTTGTTGTCCGACTTCGACCATGCCAGTGAAGCGGCACGGGGCGCCATCGCCGTTTTTACGGCCTGCGGCGACCCCATTGGTTGTGCCGACGCACTGGGTATCCTGGCCTCGGTGTATTCGGGCACCGGTGATCTGCTGCAGCGCGACCAATGCCTGGCCGCTGCCGCCGAACACGCCACGCAGGGTGGCGATACCCAGCGGCTGGACTATTTCGAGGCCAATCGCGCGCGTTACGCCGTGTTGCGGGATGTGCGCCAGAGCAACCTGGTCTGGGGCCAAAGGTTTGCGGATGACCTGAGTGCCATGCACCCGGGTGTTGCAGCCAGTGTGCATTCTTACTTTGCGACCCGCGACTACAGCTCGGGCAATTTCGCCCATGCTGTGGTGCAGTTTGACAAGGCCTATGAAGCGGCCAGCCAGTCGGGCCAGTTGCTGGTCGCGGTGGTGGCCACCGTCAACGCGGGCAATACCTATTCGGCGCTCAACGACCACGATGCGGCGCTGGAATGCCTGCAACGTGGGCTGGATCTGGCGCGCACCACCGGGTGGGCCGTCGCGCTAGGCCCATGCCTGCACCAGATGGCCGAGATCATGGGCGCCATGGGTCGGCTGGACGCTGCGCAGTCCATGCTGGACGAGGCCATGCAGATCTACGTGCCTTTGCGCAACTCGCGCAACTACGGCTCGGTACTGACCTCCCAGGGCGAGCTGGCACACAAGCGTGGCGACTATCCCCGTGCGCTGGCCTTGTATCGCCAACAGGTGGCGCGCGCGCAGCACCTGGGCCAAACCGACCAGGTCATCGAGGCCCAGACCGGCGTCGCCAACGCGCTGCTGCAGCTGGGCGACGACACACAGGCCGAGGCAGAAGTCAGCGCCGCACTGGGCATGGCGCAACACCAGGGTGCCGCCATCCTGGAGGTGAGCGCGCAGCGGCTGCTGGCCCGTATCCATGCGTCACGGGGCAACCGTGTGGCGGCCATGGAGTGCCTGGAGCAGGCGTTGACCACCGCACGCAAGGTGGATGGCTACCTGATACCCAGCGAATTGCTGCTGGCCGTGGCGGAAGAATATGCCCAGGCCGGCCGTTTTGCCGAGGCTTACCAGCATGCGGTGTTGGCGGGCCAGGCCCGTGAGCGTGTGCTCAACCAGGAAGCCTCCAACCGCGCGACAGCCATGCAAGTGCGCATGGACACCGAACGCGCCCGCGCCGAAAGTGAATTCCACCGCCGCCAGGCTGAGGCCGAAGCCCGGCGCGCGGCGGTCTTGCAGCAAAGCAGCGACATCCTGAAAATGCTGGGCGCCATAGGCCAGGAGATCACCTCGCAGCTGGACCAGGAGCATGTCTTTGGTGTCATCGAACGCCACATGCATGGCCTGCTGGACGCGTCCAGTTTTTCCATCTACCTGATGGACCCCGACGGCCAGGGCCTGACCTCGGTCTACGATGTCGAAGAAGGCCAACGCCTGCCCGCCGACCACCTGCGTCTGGACGACGCCCATTCGTATTGCGCGCAGTGTGTGCGCGAACGCCGTGAGCTGCTGATTGACTTCACCAACCCCGAGCAACTGCCCAACTATGTGCCGGGCACACTGGCCACGCTGAGTGCGCTGTTTGCACCGCTGACTATCGCCGACCGGGTGCTGGGGGTCATGACCATACAGTCCACACGCGCCGGCGCCTACGCCGAGAACGAGCGCCTGGTGTTTCGCACCCTGTGCGCCTACACCGCCATCGGGCTGGACAACGCCATGGCCTACACCCACCTGCGCGACGCCAAAGACCAGTTGGTGGTGCACGAAAAACTGGCGGCGCTGGGCTCGCTGGTAGCGGGTGTGGCGCATGAACTGAACACCCCCCTGGGCAACAGCCTGTTAACCGCCAGTACGCTGCAGGAAAACACGGCAGCACTAGAGGTGGCGGCGGCCAGTGGCAGCATGCGCCGCAGCACGCTCACGAACTACATCGCGTCTACCCGCGAAGGCCTGGAACTGGTCATCCGTGGCCTGCGCTCGGCCGGCGAACTGGTGCAAAGTTTCAAACAGGTGGCCGTGGACCGCGCCACCGAGCAACGGCGCAGTTTTGAACTGCTGCGCACCAGCCAGGAGGTGGTGGCAACCCTGCAGCGCAGCATCCAGGTGGCGGGCCACAAGCTGGCGATGGACATTCCCGCAGGCATTGTGCTGGACGGCTACCCCGGCCCGTATGGCCAGGTTTTGACCAACCTGATCAACAACGCGGTCCTCCATGCCTTCGGTTCATGCCGTGGCGGCACCATGCAATTGCAGGCACAGTTGGTGCGCAACTCCCTGGTGGAGATTCGGTTCAGCGACGATGGGGTGGGCATAGCACCCGACAACTTGAAGCGGATATTTGACCCGTTCTTCACCACCAAGCTGGGCCAGGGTGGCAGCGGCCTGGGCATGTCCATCAGCTACAACATCGTCACCTCGCTGTTTGGGGGTGAGCTGGAGGTGTTAAGCAGCCCGGGCCAGGGCAGTTGTTTTGTGTTGCGCCTGCCGCTGGTGGCCCCGCACCACCCGGACGACAACCGGCATCTGGTGTAGCTGAGCCTTTATTTTGCGGAAGCGCTGGGGCGGTCGGCCACACGGTCACGCCAAGCCTGTAACGCAGGCATGCCCTCACGACCCGGCTGGAACTTCATCAGGCGGGCAAATTCAATGGCACAAAAGGCCGTGATATCGGCAATGGTGAAACGGTCACCCGCCATCCAGGGCTGGCGCTCCAGCATGGCGTTAAACCATGCCGCCACCTCCCGCACCTTTTGCGCCTGCGATTGGCCAAACTCCGGAAACTGCGGCTGCTCCAGCGGCGCCAAACCGGGGTGGGTGTGGCGCACGGTGTTGGCAATACCGGCCAACAAATACAGCTCGGCGCGGCGGTCTGCCATCTCGACAAAGGCACGCTCTTCGGCGTCCACACCCATCAGGTTGGGCTCGGGGTACAAGCCTTCCAGGTAGGTGCAAATGGCGCGGGTCTCGGTCAACACACGGCCGTCATCCAGCTCCAGCGCTGGCACCTTGGCCAGCGGGCTCTTGGCGCGGTAGGCTTCGCCTTTGTGCTCCTGGGCATTGAGGTCCACCGTCACCAGGTTGATGCCGGTGATGGCCTTCTCGGCCATGAAGAACAACACGCGGCGCGGGCTGGGCGCACCTGGCGAGTAATACAGTTGCATGCTCAGACTCCTGCCTTGCGGGACTGGCCCATCTCGACCATGCTGCGCGCGGCCTCGGAGAATTTTTTGGCCTGCTCCTCACCATCGCGGACCGGAGACGGCGGGCTCTCAATGCCTTTTTGCACCGCCGGGCGCGCACGGATGGCGGCCAGCCAGCGTTGCAGATGGGGCAGATCATCCACCTCCACACCCGACCAGCGGTGGGTGCGTACCCAGGCCCAGTTGGCGATGTCGGCAATGGAGTAGTCACCCGCCAGGTATTCGTGGTCTTTCAAATGACCGTCCAGCACACGGAACAGGCGTTTGGATTCCCCCTGGTAACGGTCGATGGCGGCGGGTATTTTTTCGGGGAAGTAGCGGTAAAACACATTCGCCTGGCCCATCATGGGGCCGATGCCGCCCATCTGGAACATCAGCCATTGCAGCACCCGCGAGCGCCCCTTGGCGTCACTGGGCATCAGTTGCCCGGTCTTCTCCGCGAGGTAAATGAGGATGGCGCCCGACTCGAAAACGGTGAAGCCATCGGCCGCATGGTCCACGATGGCCGGAATGCGGCCATTGGGGCAAATGGCCAGGTACTCGGGCAGCTTTTGCTCACCCTTGCTCAGGTCCAGCACCTTCAGCGTATAGGGCAGTGCCATCTCTTCCAGCGCGATGGAGACTTTGTGCCCGTTGGGCGTGGCGGCGGTGTAGAGATCGATCATGGGCCGATTATCGGTATACCGCCCAGCCACGGGGTCACCTTCAGGACATAAAGCCCAGATTGCGTGGGTAGTCGGGCCGGCCGGCCTCTGTGCCAAAACGCCGCAGATTGGGCAGAATGCCGGCCATCTCGCTGTCGGCCACGCCAAACCAGCTGGCCAGTGTGGCGGCGTACTGGTCTACCGCGGTGCTGGGCAGCAGACGACCCTGGCCCACATGCCACTGGTCTTGCGGCGAAGCCGTGTTGGTGACGCTGACCGGTGGCGCCGTACCGTAGAACGCCCCACCCCGAACAGCGCCGCCCACCATCAGATGGTGGCTACCCCAGCCGTGGTCCGAGCCGTCGCCGTTGGATGTAAGTGTGCGGCCAAAGTCTGACGCGGTAAACGCCGTGACCTTGTTCGCCACGCCCAGCTCCACGGTGGCGTTGTAAAAGGCCGTCATGGCATCGCTGACCCGGCCCATCAGCACCGGCTGTTGGGAGATCAGGTTGTCGTGCAGGTCAAAACCACCCAAGGAAACCAAAAAGACCTGGCGTTTGGCGCCCAAGCCATTGCGCGCACCAATCAGGCGGGCGACCAGCTTCAATTGATCAGCCAGCGAGTTGCCGGTGGGGAACACCGTACCCACCGTGGAAGATGCCAGGCTGGACGCGATCAGCGCCTCACCGCCGATGGCGCGTGCAGTGACCCGGTTGTATTCGTTCTCCAGTGTGTGGCTGCGCTGCTGTTGCACCAGGCCCGACAGGGCGTTGCGGACGGCGCTGGACCCGTAGACGTTGCTCTTGACCGCGTTGATGGGTACCGCACCATTGGTGCTGACCTGGTAAGACAAGGCACTGTCACCCGACAAAAACACCGCGTTGCCGGTGACGTTGATGCAGGTGAACAGCGAGTTGCCGTTGCCCGACAGCGCCAGGTCGCCAATGTTGCCGCCCCAGCCTTTGGTGGACCCTTCGGAATTCGACGATTGCCATACCGAGACCTGGTCGTTGTGCGAAAACAGCTTGGGTGGCAGCGGGTAGTTGGCACGGTCGGCGCTCTGGTACTGCGCCTTGGTCAAGGGTGCAACCAGCGGACCCACATTCAGCTGCACGGCGGCGCGGCCACTGTTGAACAGATTGGCCAGGCCCCCCATGGACGGGTGCAAGGCGTACTGGCGCCCACCGGGCAGCGGCGTGGAGGGGTTGAGCAGTGTGGCACCCAGTGCCGACTTGGCCAGCGCAATACCGCCGGCCGTCTGGCCCGCGCCACCACCGCGTATGGTGTGGTACTGGTTGTAACTGGCATCGTCGTAGGTGACAACCGTGTTGGCGTAGTCATTGCCGCCATAGAGGAACACGCAGACCAGGGCCTTGTAATCGGTGGCGTCAAAGGCCGCCGCCTCGCCCATGGCCGCCAGATTGAGGGCAAAGGGCAGGGCCGTACCCGTGAGGGCCAGTTGTCCACTGCGGCGCAGAAACGCGCGGCGCGTGTGTTTGTCGGAGTCGAGCAGATGCATGGCACTTCCTATTTTTGTATGAGGTATTCACTGGAGGCCATGACCAGCAGCACTGCGGCCGCGACACGGTTGAGCTTGATGGTGTCCGTACTGGCGGCGGTAACGGGTGTGGCGTTGAGTGCCGCCACGATCAGCCCTTGGGTGGCTGCCGACAACTGCCCTGCACACAACAACAGCCCCAGGCGCTTGACCAGGGCCGTCGTGTCCAGCACCAGCGCCAGCTCAGCCGTGTAGGCCGCGGTGATGTCGTAACCATTGGTTGCATTGCTGGCACTTTGGGGCAGGTCCGGAGCGTTGACAAAAATGCCGTTGCGAATGACACCCTGCATGTAGTTGAGGTAGCCCCCCACACTGCTCTCGTTAACGATCTGGAATTCCGGCGCCGGGCTTTGGCTTGCGCTCAAGGCGGTGCTGGGTGGCACATAACCGGGGCGGAAAAAATTGAACACGCTGGGAGAACGCTGGGGGCTCTGGCCCAACTGGTTGGCGGGGTTGCTCAGGTCACCCATCTTCCAGCTGCCGCGGGCCGATCGGATGCCGAAGGTCCGGCCCCACTGCACCATGCGCACAATGGGTTCGCGCAGCTTGCCAAAACCGGCTTGCGTCAACCCCGCTGGGCCACGGGCCTCGTCGTCCAGCAAAACGGCGGTAAACACCGCCATTAAATCGCCTCGCACGCCCGCTCCATTGTTATTAAAGGCGTTGGCCACACGGTTGACGTAGGCCGGGCTGGGGTTGCTGGTGACCAGGCGCTGGATCATCTGCTTGCCAAAAAACGGGCCGACGTTGGGATGGTTGAACAGCGTGTCCAGTGCAATCTTCAGCGCCGCCACCCCGTCCGTACCGGCAGCCACCGTGGCCCCCAGAAAGTTGGATGCCAGCGTGGAGTGGTTATTGGCCGTCAGCCGCATGGGGATGCGGGTGTAGACCGTGTTGGGAATATTGCGCCGGTTGACCGGCTCGAAGGTGTTGACGTTTTGTGTCTGGTCAAAGTCCCAGCCGGTGAACACCCGGGCGAGGTTGGTGATGTCGCTCTGCGTATAGGTTTCCAGCTTGTTGCCGTTGGCATCGCGTTTTTCGGTGCCGTCATTGTTGAGCTGGTGCACACCCACGGTAAACAACTGCATGACCTCGCGGGCGTAGTTCTCGTCGGGTGCGCGGCCGGTGGCCACGTTTTCTTTGAGATTGCCCTTGGTGTTGAGGTAATACCCCATGGCCGGGTGCAGCGTCACGTCTTGCAGCAGGTTGCGAAAATTGCCAGTCACGTGGGCATTCAACATATCCCACCAGGATGCAATGGCATGGCTGCGCCACGCAAAGTCCAGCCCCGACAAGGACACCACAAAAAATTCGGACAGTGCCAGCGCCATGCGTTTGCGCACGGCGTCAGAAGACGTCATCAGCTGGCTCCACAACATGTAGTCGCCGGGGTAGCTGTTGTCGTAAAAATTGGTGCTGCTGTTGATCGTGCCGTAGCCCCGCTGGTTCAACCAGTCAAAACCCGAGGTGCTGGGTGGGGCTGCAAACTGTTCGGCCAGCCAGGTTGCGTACGACTTGTTGCGCACAGCGGCAATCTCGGCATCGGAAGCAGAAAACTGGGCTTGCAACAGGAAGCGCGCAGCCTCTTCATCGGTAGTGGCTGCCGTAAAGCTGGCACCCGCCGGAGCAGAGGGTGATGCGGGGCCAGGGCCGGTGCCGGATGGGGCCGTCGTTCCGCCCCCGCCTCCTCCGCCGCAGGCGGCCAAGAGTGCGGCCGCCGCCAGCGCGGTCGTTAGGGTTTCGGGGCTTGTGTGGACACTTTCGACGGCCTGGGCTGGCACGTTATCCACTGGTTCTGAGACACGCATAATTTCGCACCTGTTACATCCAAACAAGCAGCTTAGCGAAAATATCTGCTGGCAATCGTCACAAATGCACGGCACTGCGCCGCAGAGTGTTACGGCGTGTAACGGTCTACGCGAAACCTACCGCGAAGCGTTGAGCAGTTCGCGGGTGCGCAGGGCCTCGGCACGCGCGGCGGCCGCAAAATCTGCCCCCGGTGAGGCGTACAGAATGGCGCGTGACGAGTTCACGACGATGGGTGCCACGGTCTCGCCGTTAACGCCACGCCAACCGGCCTTGACCGTGGCGGCAGCATCACCCCCCTGGGCACCCACGCCGGGTATCAGCAGGGGCACGGTGGGCGCCAGGGCACGCACCCGTTCGATCTCTGCGGGATAGGTGGCACCCACCACCAGACCCAGTTGGCCATTCAGGTTCCACGGACCCTGCACCAGGCGTGCGATGTGTTCGTACAGCAGGGGTTGGCCGTCCACCGAGGCCAGGCGCTGCGACTGCAGGTCGTCGCCACCGGGGTTGGAAGTGCGGCACAGCAGGAAGGCGCCCTTGCCGTGGTACTTCAGATACGGCGCCACAGAGTCAAAACCCATGAAGGGTGACAGGGTGACAGCATCTGCGCCGTAGCGCTCGAAGGCTTCAATGGCGTATTGCTCGGCCGTGCTACCGATGTCGCCGCGTTTGGCGTCCAGGATCACCGGCACCTGGGGCGCGGCGTTGCGCATGTGGGTCACCAGGCGTTCCAGCTGGGCCTCGGCGCGGTGCGCGGCAAAGTAGGCGATCTGCGGTTTGAAGGCCATGGCCAGATCGGCCGTGGCATCAACGATGGCCGCACAGAAGTCATAAATGCGGCTGGCATCACCGCGGTATTGCTCAGGAAATTTGGCGGGGTCCGGGTCCAGGCCCACACACAACAAGGAACCGTTTTGGCGCTCGGCGGTGCGCAGCTGGTCGAGAAAAGTCATGGCCCCTATTGTAGGGAAGCGCAACCCAGACTCAGACTGTTGCGCAATGCGGCAGGGTTAGCTTTCAAGCACGTCCAGCGCAAGACACAGATCAGCCCAGGCCTTGGCTTTGTTGGCGCTGGTGCGCAGCAGGGCCGTGGGGTGGTAACTGACCACGACGGGAATGCCCCGGTAGCGGTACACCCGGCCGCGTTGTTTGTCCAGTGGCAACGCAGCGTCCTGCGGATGCTCTTCCAGCGCCAACTGCACGGCAAAACGCCCCAGGGCCAGAATCACTTTGGGCTGCACGGTCTCGATCTCGCGCTGCAAAAATGGCGCGCACTGCGCCAACTCCGACGCCTGGGGCAGGCGGCCCACCGGTGGGCGGCACTTGACCACATTGCTCAGATGCGCCCCCTGTCGGCCCTGGCCGTTGCGGCTGGCACCCGCGGCCTTGAGCATGTTGTCCAGCAGCACACCAGTCTGTTCCACAAAAGGCTGTCCCAGCCGGTCTTCGTCGGCATCGGGCGGGTCTCCCAGCACCAACCAATCGGCTTGCACCGGTGGATCTGGCAGTTGCAAGGTGGTGTGTTTACGTCCGCTGCACAGACCACAGGCGCGGCAGGCGGCGGCCGACTGGCGCAGGGCGGAGCCGCTATCCAGCCCCTGCAGGTCCAGCGCCGTTACGGCAGCCGGTGTTGTGGTGACCCCAGCGTCGGGGTAGGCGCCGACCGGTGTGCGGGCCGAGGTAGGTGCGGCCTGCGCGGGCACCCGCGCCGTTGGCTGTGGCGCAGCAAGTGTTGCGGCTGGCGGTGGTGTTGGCACGCGGGCCTGCGTTGCCTGTTCCTTTGCCGGTGCCGCGGCTAGTACCGGCTCTGCCGACGGCAGCCAGACGCGCACACCCATCTCCTGCAGCATGGCGCGTTGGCGGTCGTCGAGGTCTAGGCTCATGGTGCAATTATGGATTTAGTGGGTTCAGACCAGCTTCAGGCCCATGACCACCGCGTCTTCGCGTTTGCCGTGGCCAGCCGGGTAGTAGTCTTTGCGCACGCCCACACGGGCATAACCCTGGGCCTCGTAGACGTGCATGGCGCGGGTATTGCCCACACGCACCTCCAGCCACAGCCACTGGGCTTGGCGGCCGCGTGCCCACAGCGTCAGCGCATCCAGCATGATGCGGGACCAGCCCTGGCGCTGAAACTCTGGCGCCACGGTGATGTTGAGCAAATGCACTTCTTCGACCCCCTCCATGGCGACAAAGTAGCCCAATACCGTTTCTTCAGCCAGCAACATCTGGGCCTGGTAGCCCGATTGCAGCGCATCCGCAAAATTAGTGCGATTCCACGGGTGTGCGTAGGCACGTTGCTCGATCTGCACCACGGCGTCGATGTGCTCGGCCAGCAGCGGTGCGAACTGGACCTCGACGGCGGCGGGGCTACTGCTGCGCATGGCTATTGGCCAGCAGCAACGGCGCCGGCTGCACTGGCCAACGTGGCCGCCGCCTTTTCCGCCATACGTTCGGCCGTGGTTTTGGCGACCTTGTCGCGGATGTAGCTGGGCAGGGCCTGTTCGGCCGGTACGGCCTGGCCCGCTGCCAACAGGGCCGGTGCCAGGCGCAACATGGCTGACGCGGTGGGCAGGGCCCCGATGCGCAGGGACGTTGCGCCACTGGGGTCCTCCGCGGCCACCCGTTCGCCATAGACCGCAAACACATTACCGGCCAGCAGCCAGGGGGCCGTCGGCGCAGTGTTACCGGTTGGTAGGCGCTGCAGCTTTTCGGGTTGCACCAGGGCGCTACCCTGCAGAGTCGTCCACTGGCTGCCGGCAAAGGCGTAGGTGGCGCAGTACATCTCTTCCATGCGGGCATCCAGCAATGCCGTCACCACACCAGCGCTGTGTGCGGCCAGCGCCGTGTACCGCGCCTCTTCGGCCACGGCCAACAGGGAATCCACAGGCAACACCGGCACACCCGCTCCAAAGGCCAGGCCTTGTGCCACCGAGCAGGCTGTGCGCAGCCCGGTAAACGAGCCAGGACCGCTGCCAAAACAAATGGCGTCCAGCGCCTGCAGCGTCAGGCCGGCCTGTTGCACCAGATCGAGGATGGCGGGAATCAAGTCGGTAGACGCCTTGGCTCCGCCGCCAGCCGCATGTTGCCACTGCTGCACCTGGCCGTTGCGGGTGCAGCAGATGGCGATGGACGTGAACTCGGTCCCGGTATCGAATGCCAGCAAATTCATGGTTCCACCAAGTCGTTCATAGCCAAATCAGCCTCTAGCCCCCGAAGATGCTGCCTCTATTGCTTCTGATTTGATAGCAATTGTCGCTGCCTTGCGCACCCCAAAAACAATGCCCGATGTCACCAGCGCCAGCCCCAGCAGCACGTTCCAGCCCAGAGGTTCACCCAGGAACAACGCCGCAGCGAGGGCCGACAGGCCTGGCACCAGCGCTGTGATCATGGTGGAGCGCACCGGCCCGAAGGTTTGGATCATCTTGGTGAAGGTGATACCGGAGATGACCACCGAGCCCACACCCTGGAAAAACATCTGGAAGGCCACATCGGTCCAGGGCGCCGTGAACACCCGCCCTGGCACCCAGTGCAGCAACAGCAGCGCGGTGTAGACCGGCACATACACCACAAAAGCCAGCGCGGTGATGGCGATGGTGGCACGCACCGCGTCCAGCGCATAACGGCGCACCAGCACGCTGTAGACCGACCACACAAAGGACGCCAGCATGAACAACACGTCGCCACGCCAGACACCGCTGCCATCCAGCGCATGCAGCAGGCTGCTGCCGCCCACCAGCAATCCACCGCCCACAATCAGACCCAAACCCAGGGCCCTGGTCGGGGTGATGCGGTCACCCAGCATCAGCAGCGCCAGCAGCGCGGTCCACAGCGGAAGGCTGCCCGGCATCAGCACCGAGGCATGGGCCGCGGGCGCAAACACAAAACCGCTGTATGCCAGCATGGCGTACAGCAGGCCACCAAAAAAGCCCACCAACATAGTCTGCCGCAGCGGCAAGGGGGACAGGCCAAAAAGCGAACCCGCGTCGGGCTGGCTGCGCCGGTCGCGGCGCACCAGCCACCAGCCCCAGGGCAACAGAATCAGCCCTGCGCCCCACAGGCGGGCGTAGGCAATGTCAAAAGGGTTGAGCAGGCCACCACGGGCCGGATCGGCCGAGGCGCGGGCAATGACGATGAACGAGGTCCAGATCAGCACCGTGACCACCGCTGCCACCACACCCACGGTCCGAGGGGTGAGGGCGTGCAGGGGGTTCTTGGACGGGAGAGACATCGCTTGGATTATCGGGGATGCCCTGAGGCTATGCCCCGCACGGGATAATCCGGCACATGCGCCTTTGCCGACCCTTTCCACCCCTGCTGCCCACACTCCAAGTCGCCGCCTGTGCCCTGTGGTTCACGCTGTGCAGCCCTGCGCAAGCACAAGGTCTGCCCCCCGAGGTGGATGCTGCGTTGGCGCGGGCCAAAATTCCGCGGGAGGCCATGGCCGTGCTGCTGGTGGATGCGCAGGGCCAGGCCACGCCGCGCGTCAGCCACCGCGCCAGTGTGGCCATGAACCCTGCCTCCACCATCAAACTGGTCACCACCTTTGCCGCGCTGGAGTTGCTGGGACCCGGCTACACCTGGTCCACCCCGGTTTTTATCGACGGCGCGGTGCGCGACGGCACGCTGTACGGCAACCTGACCATCCAGGGCCAGGGCGACCCCCGGCTGGTGCTGGAGCGCCTGTGGCTGCTGCTGCGCCGTGTGCAGGGCCTGGGCATCCACACCATTGCGGGTGACATCATCCTGGACAACACGGCCTTTGCCGTGCCGGCCATAGACCCTTCCGCCTTTGACGGTGAACCGCTGCGGCCCTACAACGCTGCCCCCGACGCCTTGTTGCTCAACTTCAAATCCGTGGTCATGACTTTTGTGCCCGAGCCCGGCGGCACAGTGGCCCGCGTGCAGTTTGACCCGCCCCTGGCCGGTGTGCAGCTGCAGACCACGGTGCCGCTGCTGGCCGGCGAGTGCCCGGACTACCGCAGCGCCCTGCGCGCCGACTTCAGCGATCCCAAAGTGATACGGTTTGCCGGCGGCTACGCCCAGAGCTGCGGTGAAAGGGTGTGGCCCGTGGCCTACGCCGACCCCAAGACCTATGCCACACGCGCCGTGCAAGGCCTGTGGCAGGACATGGGCGGCAAACTGAACGGCACGGTGCGCATGGGTAGCTTGCCGGGCACCACGGCGGCGGCCTACAAACCGGTCTTTGAGATGCGCTCGGCACCACTGGCCGAGATCGTGCGCGACATCAACAAATACAGCAACAATGTGATGGCCCAGCAGGTCTACCTGACGCTGGGACGGGTGCTGACACCACCGGCGCCCATTGCGGGCATTGCGGACGCGGTCACCGCGCCCGGCAGCTTTGAGGCATCCCACAAGGTGGTGCAGCGCTGGTGGACCGAACGCCTGGGCGCCGACGACCTGCCGGTTCTGGAGAACGGCTCGGGCCTGTCGCGCAACGAACGCATCAGCGCCAACGGCCTGGGCCGGCTGCTGCAGGCCGCATTTGTTTCGCCGCTGATGCCGGACCTGATGGCCTCACTACCCATCAACGGTGTGGACGGCACACTGCGCCGCGCCAAGACCCGCAGCAACGGCTACGCCCACCTGAAGACCGGCAGCCTGAACGAAGTGGTGGCGGTGGCCGGTTATGTACATGCGGCCGGTGGCAAACGTTTTGTGCTGGTCGCCATCGTCAACCACCCCAACGCCCGCGCCGCCAGGCTCGCCATCGACGCGATGGTGGACTGGGCTTCCAGACAATAGAAATGCAACTCTCTGAACTGATTGGCTACGCAGCCGCCTTCCTCACCACCTCCAGCTTTGTGCCCCAGGCCGTGCACACCTTCAAGACCAAGGACGTGCGTGGCATCTCGCTGACCATGTACAGCTTCTTTGTGGTGGGCATCAGCCTGTGGCTGGTTTATGGCCTGCTGCTGAACGCCTGGCCTATCGTGATAGCCAATGCGGTGACATTGACTTTGGCAGTGGCCATTTTGGCCATGAAGCTGAAGTACCGCTGAGGTTCGTTTGGCGGAATTAAGTCAGAGCACCCAGAAAAAGTCGGTGTTTACCCCATAGTCTGCGGGGTCTAAGCATTCCATAATTTGCTGTTCAAAACGAACGGTCGTTCTATTTTATGGAGAGCACAATGAAGCAATGGAAATGGGCAGCGGTCGCAGCAAGCTGCGCGGTGGTATTGGCAGGATGTGGTGGCGCCAGTGATGGCTCCGACACCACACCCAAAACCGTCGCGCCCTCAGTCAAAGTCTTCGGTGACAGCATCATGGACAGTGGCACGTTTGGCTACAAGTTCACGATCCAGAGCGCTGACAAGGCCAATCCATTCCTGATCTTCCCGGAAGTGGTGGCTGCCAATTTTGGCGTCTCCAAACTGTGTGCGTTTTTCAACTTCAACGGCACGACCTTCGTACCCAATACGGCCTGCACCAGCTACGCCGTGGGTGGTGGCCGCGTGAACAACCTGACCAATGCGTCCGCTCCCGGCAACAACAACCCCTTCTCCATCACCTACCAGATGGCTGTGGGCTCCGCTTCTTTGGCCTCCACGGACGTCGTCATCATTGACGGCGGCGGCAACGACCTGGCCGACCTGACCGGCGCCTACCTGGGTGCGACCACCCCCGCGGGCATCGCCACCTATATGAGCCTATTGGGCACGTTGTTGCCACCTGCAACGGTGTCGGCCATCATCGGCGCATCCCCCACGCCCACCAGTCTGGGCACCGCTGCAGGCGCCTACGCCCAAGCCGTTGGCCAGACATTGGCCGCCTCCATCAAGGCCAATGTGGTGGCCAAGGGTGTTGGCAAGGTCGTTGTGGTGAACGCGCCTGACATCACCGTGACCCCACGCTTCCTGGCCGTGCTGTCGGCTGTGGCCGCTGCGGGCGGTACTGCTCAGCGTGATGCCGTGCAAGCCGCTGCACGTGCCTGGACCGGCGCCTTCAACACCGCGTTGGCACAGGGTCTGGCGGGCACCAACGTGCAGCTTTACGACCTGAACACCGAAGGCGCAAAAATCGCCGCGACACCAGCACAGTTTGCACTGACCAATGTCACCACACCGGCCTGCCCCAAGGTTGCTGGCGGACTGGACAGCACAACCGGCCAAGCCAGCCTGTCGCTGCCTGCAACCGTTGCGGCCTGCAATTCAGCCAGCATGTCGGCCGCCATTCCCGTGGGTGAAACCTCGGCCAACTGGTGGAAGAGTTATGCCTACTCTGACAACTTCCACCCCACCCCCGCCCTGCACCAGTTGATCGGCCAGTCCATCAACCTGCAACTCGCAAGAGCGGGCTGGCTGTAATCCACGACGGAGCAAAACACCATGAAAAATACTGCGAAATTCCTGTTGATCCCCGCCGTGCTGGCGTGTGCAGCGGCTGCCCAGGCACAAACCGCGGGTACCTGGATGGTGCGTGGCGGTGCCACCACCATCACGCCCAATGTCTCCAGCGGCGACCTGACCGCGCCCAGCCTGGTCGGCACCAAGTCGAGCGTGGGCAACTCCACGCGGGTGTCGGGTGGTATCACCTACATGCTGGACAACAACATCTCCATCGATGTGCCCGTTGCTGTTCCTTTCCAGCACGACATTTATGGTGATGGCGCCATCGCCGGTGCAGGCAAGATCGCCCATGTGAAGGCCTTGCCGGCCACCGTGTTGGCCCAGTGGCGCTTCATGGAACCCACATCGGGCTTCCGGCCCTACGTGGGTGTCGGTATCACCTATGCGGCCTTCTTTGGCGCACGTTCCACGTCCACGCTGACCGCCATCTCGGGTGGCACACCGTCCAACCCGACCACGCTGTCGATTGACTCCAAGTGGGCCGCCACGGCACAGCTTGGCGCTGCGTTTTCCATCGACAAGAACTGGTTTGTGGACGCCAGCTACACCTACACCCCGCTGAGCACCCGCAACACGCTGTCTACTGGCCAGACGCTGGACATCAAGCTGGACCCCAGCTCGTTCAGCTTGGCGGTCGGCTACAAGTTCTAAAGGGCTGTTGCCCCCACGCTCCGCCGCTGCGCGGGTCGCTGCCCCCCGAGGGGGCCGCATTTTGCCTTGGGGCGGCCCGGCGGCAAAACCTTATTGCAATTGCGCACACCACCAAAAAGCAGCCTTCGGGCTGCTTTTCTTTTTGTGGGATGCTTGGGACCTATGTACTCGCAACACTTCGGCCTGACGCAGGACCCGTTTTCCATCGCCCCGGACCCGCGTTACCTCTTCATGAGCGAGCGCCACCGCGAGGCGCTGGCGCATTTGTTGTTTGGTGTGTCCGGCCCGCACAGCACGGCCGGTGGCTCGGGCGGTGGTTTTGTGCTGCTGACCGGCGACATTGGCACCGGCAAAACCACCATCTGCCGCTGCTTTCTGGAACAGATTCCCGCCGGCTGCCATGTGGCCTATATCTTCAACCCCAAGCTCACGGTGGTGGAGCTGCTGCAGTCCATTTGTGAAGAGTTCCACATCACGCTGGCCCCCACCGCATCCTCACCCGCCACACTCAAGGACTACATTGACGCGCTGAATAGCTTTCTGCTGCAGAGCCACGCCGCCGGCCAGAGCAGTGTGCTCATCATCGACGAGGCGCAAAACCTGCAGGCCGATGTGCTGGAGCAATTGCGCCTGCTGACCAACCTGGAGACCAACGCACGCAAGTTGCTGCAGATCGTGCTGATCGGCCAGCCGGAGCTGCGCACCATGCTGGCCCGGCCCGAGCTGGAGCAGCTGGCGCAGCGTGTCATCGCCCGCTTCCACCTGGACGCGCTGACCGAAGCCGAAAGCACGCAGTACATCCAACACCGCCTGGCCGTGGCCGGCCACACCGGCGCGCTGCCGTTTGACCGCAAGGCGCTGCAGTCCATCCACCGTCTGGCGCGGGGGGTGCCGCGGCGTATCAACCTGCTGTGTGGGCGCGCACTGTTGGGCGCCTGGGCCACGGGTCTGCACAGCGTGGACCGCAGCGTGGTGCACAAGGCGGCAGGTGAAGTGTTTGGTGCCGAAGCTGCTGCACCACCCCACACCCTCCTGGGCATTGGCACCAACACCTGGTTGCTGGCAGGTGCGGGCGTACTGCTGGGCGTGGCCGCCACCGCGGCATTCACACTGTCCAAGGGCGACCCTGTGGTGCAGCGCTCCGCTCCCACCCCACGGGCAGCCGTAGCCCCTCTGGGCACGGCCTCTGCTGCAGTCATCACCAGCAGCGCGGCCGGCTCCACGCCAACATCAGCACCTCCCGCCAGCGCTAGTGCGGCCAACGCGGCCCTCGTCTCGCTGGAAGCGCTGATGCCCCAGTTGCCAAGCGATATCGCCCTGGCGTGGAACACCCTGGCGCAGGCCTGGCCCTTGCCCGCCAACAGCGCGGACCCCTGCGCTGCAGGCACCGACAGCCCCCTGCAGTGTTACCGCACCACCCAACTGAACCTTCCCCTGCTGCGCCAACTGGCGCGCCCCGGCATTCTGACGCTGCAGGCGCAGGACGGTAGCGCGCGCTACGCGGTGCTGGTGGGCCTGACCGACCAGACCGCCACCTTGCGTGTGGGCGACCAGCAGCACACGGTGTCCCTCAGCGGCCTGGCGCTGCGCTGGCGCGGTGGGTTTGCAACCCTATGGCAACCCCCGCCAGGCTACAGCCCCGCAGCCCGTGGCGGCGCTACCGGCCCCGCCATCACCCACCTGGCGCAGCTGCTGGACCGGCTGGACGGCCAACCGTCGCCCGGCCCCACCGCGGCACCCCAGCAACTGGATGCTGCGCTGAAAGACCGCCTGCGTGACTTCCAGCGCAGCCGCGGCCTGCAGACCGACGGCCAGCCCGGCCCCATGACATATATGCAGCTGGAAAGTGCGCTGGGCAGCAACACGCCCCGGCTGCCTGGCGCTGCGCAGTAACCCCAAGAAGACGACAAAAACATGTCCTACATACTCGACGCACTGCAAAGGGCCGACGCCGAACGCGCGCGCGGCAACGTGCCCACGCTGAACGCACGGCCTGTCACGGCCCCGCTGACAAACAACGGGCCTGCTATCCGGCAACGCGCAGGCCTCGTCATCGCAGTGGCCTTGAGCCTAGCCGCCGCAGGGCTTGCCGGGTGGTTGTGGCGGCCTGTTGCGCAGCTTCCTGCGGCTGCGCCGCCCCCTGCAGCTGCCGCCACCGCAGTACTGGTGCCGCTGCCGAGCCCGGTCACCATTGAACCCCGTACGGTGGCGCCGGTAACGGCTGCGACACCCCCCACCGCCACCACCAAACCTGCAAACAGCGCATCCGCTGCGGAGCCTGTGGTGGCGGTGATGCCAAAGGCGAAGACCGTTGTTGCAAGTGCGCCAGTGATCACAGAAGTGACTGCACCAGCCCCGACCGCAGCACCTCTGTTGTCCGAATTACCGGAAGCCACCCGCCGCGAGATACCGGCACTGGTTATCAACGGCGCGGTCTACTCCGACAACCCGGCCCAGCGTCTACTGTTGGTCAATGGCCAGGTACTGAACCAGGGCGGCGAAGTAGCGCCCGCCCTGAAGGTGGTGGAGATACGCTCCAACGTCACGGAATTCAGCTTCCGTGGAACCCGATTCAGGTTGGTGCACTAGCTCTCTGGAGGCGGTCCCGCACACCTTCCCACTCCAGCGTGTCAGGTGGCTTCTCGACCCAGATCAGCTTGACGCCCTGGTCGTCAAAACCGCGCAGCGCGGCAAACAGCTGGTGGGCCGTGGCGGCGGCGTCTTCCGGCATGCGGCGCAGCAGGATGGACAGCGGCACCTTTTTCAACGGCGTACGGGCATACACCGCGATGGTGGGCTGGGTGTTGGAGCCCGCCGCGTACATGACGTCGCCCAGCATGTTGACCGCCGCCTGCAGGGCCTTGGCATCCATCAGGCGCAGCTTGGCATTGGGTGCGTAGTGTGATTCCAGTGTGCCGGAGGCCTTTGGAGTGTTTTCAGCCTCCAGCCCCCGAGTATGCTTGGCCAAGTGCTCTTCATTTGATAGCACTTTTTGCCCGCAGGCCTGCTCCACCTGCAGGCGGCTGATGGAGCCGGGGCGCAGCAGCACGGGGGCGCCGCGGGTGCAGTCAATGATGGTGGACTCTATGCCCAGGTTGCAGGGGCCGCCGTCCAGAATCAGCAGGTCTGGTCCCAACTCACTGTCCACATGGGCAGCCGTGGTGGGGCTGACGCGTCCAAAGCGGTTGGCGCTGGGTGCGGCAATACCCCACACGGGTTCCTGGCCATCCGGCGCATCGTGCAGCGCGCGCAGCACGGCCTGGGCCGCGGGGTGGGCCGGGCAGCGCAGGCCAATGGAGTTTTGCCCGCCCGCTGCGGCCGTGCCCATGCCCGGGCGGCGCGGCAGTATCAGCGTCAGCGCACCGGGCCAGAAGGCCGACATCAGCTGCTGCGCAAACGGTGGCACCTGGGCCGCGAAATGCTTCACCGCTGGCAAACCACCGCCCTGTGCCGACACGTGCACGATCAGCGGGTGGTCCGCCGGGCGGCCCTTGGCGGCAAATATCTGCGCCACCGCCGCATCGCTGCTGGCGTCTGCACCCAGGCCATACACGGTCTCGGTGGGCAGGCCCACCAGGCGGCCGGCGCGGATGGCGTCGGCGCAGGCGGTGATGGACGCCGGGTCGGATGCGGGAAGGATCATGGACGGATTAAAACGCTGCTATGCCCAAAATGGCGGCGGCCTGCAGCGCCGTGGCACGCACCTGTTCAATCGTTGCACCGGTGACGGTCAGGTGCCCCATCTTGCGGCCTTTGGCGGCGCGGGCCTTGCCGTAGAGGTGCAAGTGTGTGCCGGGCAGGGCCAGCACTTGGGCCCAAGGGGGAACGCCCCCGTCGGGCCAAACATCACCCAGCAAATTCAGCATGATGGACGGGCTGTGCTGGCGCGGCTGTGTCAGCGGCAGGCCGGCCAGGGTGCGCACCTGCAGTTCGAACTGCGACACGTCGCAGGCGTCCATGCTGTAGTGGCCGCTGTTGTGCGGGCGCGGCGCCATCTCGTTGACGACCAGGCCGCCCAGGGCCTGTGCGGCGGGTGATGCAGGGTCCAACACAAAAAACTCCACACACAACACGCCGACGTAGCCCAAACCACTTGCTATGGATTTTGCAGCGGCAACAGCACGATCCACGAGGGCTGCAGGCAGATTTCCCTCATACACCTCGGTTACAGCCAGGATGCCATCGCGGTGCAGGTTGCGCTGCACGGGCAGGTTCACACACGCGCCATCGGCACCCCGCGCCACAATGACCGAGCACTCCAGCTGCAAGGGCAACATCTTTTCCAGCACGCAGGGCACGCCGTTGAGTGCGGCCCAGGCAGCGGCCAGTGCGGCGCGGTCGGCCACACGGGCCTGGCCCTTGCCGTCATAACCCATGCGGGATGTTTTCAGAATGCCGGGCAGCAAGTCATCGGGTACAGCAGCCAATTGCTCCGCTGTTTCAATGACTGCATAGGGTGCCACGGGCACACCGCAATTTGCAAAATACGACTTCTCGCGCGCACGGTCCTGGGAGATGGCTACGCAGTCCGCAGCGGGCGACACGGTTACGGTCTGCGCCAGGGCAGCCAGCGACTGGGCCGGCACGTTTTCGAACTCGGTGGTTACCGCCACGCAGCGCTGCGCCAGTTGCGCCAGGCCATCGGCATCGGTGTACGCAGTCTGGATGTGGTGGTGGCTGACACGGCCGGCCGGGCTCAACGGGTCTGCGTCCAGCACGGCGGTGAAGAAGCCCATTTGCTGAGCCGCCTGCACAAACATGCGGCCCAACTGGCCGCCGCCCATGACGCCCAGCGTCGTTTCCGCGCTTCCGCCGAGTGTCACTTCGCTCATAAGACTGGGGGGACGGTCATGCCGCGTGCCACCTCGGTCTGGTGGGCGCGGAAGGCTTCCAACTGTTTGCGCAGCGAGGGGTGGTCACCCGCCAGCATGGCCACGGCAAACAGTGCCGCATTGGCAGCGCCCGCCGCGCCAATGGCGAAGGTGGCCACCGGTATGCCCTTGGGCATTTGCACAATGCTGTGCAGCGAATCCACGCCCGACAGGTGTTTGCTGGCCACTGGCACGCCCAGAACCGGCACCGTGGTCTTGGCCGCCAGCATGCCCGGCAGGTGCGCTGCCCCGCCCGCCCCGGCAATGATGGCGCGCATGCCGCGCCCCGCGGCGGCCTCGGCGTAGGCAAACATGTCGTCCGGCATGCGGTGGGCCGACACCACCTTGGCTTCATGGGTGATGCCGAACTGCTGGAGAATCTGCACTGCATGCTGCATGGTGTCCCAGTCGGAACTGGAACCCATGACGACGCCGATTTGGATGTTCATAAATCTTTAAAATGCGACGGACAAGGGCTGCATACCGGCCCCGACCTGTTGTGTTACTCCCCCGATTTTACTTTTTCGCTTTAAGCGGCTTTAAATGATCAACGTCACCATCGAAAACTTCGAAACTGAAGTGGTAGCCGCCTCGGCCCAAGTCCCCGTCCTCGTCGACTTTTGGGCGCCCTGGTGCGGCCCCTGCAAGGTCATAGGGCCCATTCTGGAAAAGGTCGAGCTGGCCTACGAAGGCCGCTTCAAGCTGGTCAAGATCGATTCTGACGAGCAGCAGGAACTGGCCCAGGCCTTTGGCATCCGCAGCATCCCTACCTGTGTGCTGATGGTGGGCGGCAAGCCGGTGGACGGCTTCATGGGCGCCAAGCCCGAGAGTGAAATCAAAGCCTTTCTGGACAAACACGTACCCTCGGCCGAGGCGCTGGAAGCCGAATCCGAGGTGGATGACGCGCAGGCGCTCATCGACGCCGGCGACCCCCAGGCCGCGCTGCACAAGCTGCATTCAGCGCTGACCGTCAACCCCGGCAACGACGACGCCCGGTATGACTATGTGAAACTGCTGATCGAGAACGACATGCTGGACGACGCCGAAGCCGCGTTGGCCCCGGCCCTGGCCGAGATCCCGCGCCAACTGCGCTTTGAAGCCCTGCACCAGTTCCTGACCTCCATCCAGTTTGTGATGCAAGACGAGCGTGGCACCTGGACCATGGAGCAGTTCGACACGCTGATCGCCGCCAACAAACGCGACTTCGACACCCGCTTTGCCAAAGCCCGCGTGCTCATGGTGGGCGGCAACTGGACCGAGTCCATGGACGAGCTGCTGGAAATCATCATACGCGACAAGGCCTGGAACGACGCGCTGCCCCGCAAGACGTTTGTGGCGATTCTGGAGCTGCTGACACCGCCCAAGCCCAAGATTGACCCACTGGCCAGCGGCAAAACGGCGGGTGGTATTGAGATTGCCGGCAAAGCGGTTACGACGTTGGACCCGCAGGCTCAGTTGGTGGCTAGTTATCGGCGCAAGCTGAGCATGGCGCTGAACTAAGGTCTGCGGCACAACAGTTCCACACGGGCACAGACAGGCATGCAACGGCTCCCGCAGCTTGCCACTCTGGCCCTGATGCTCTGGTCCGCACCGGCTTGGGCAGGCGACTGGACCAGAAACCTGGCCTGCGCCACACAGAAAACGCCAGACGCTGCGGGCATTTGCAAACTGCTGGAAACCCACATGGAGTTCCAATGGCTGGGCCACGGCACACTGGCGCCCGGCTACCGCGTGACGTTTGCCAGCATCCGCAAAACCTGGTGCGCCCGCAGCTTCAGCCCCGCCGATGTGCCAGTCCTGCTGCAGATGGAACAGTCTGCGGATTGGCGCCTGCAAATGGGCGCCAGTGCGCTGCGCACGCTGGTCGAAAAGACGCCACAACCCGCCAGCAGTGTCTACAACCCGGCAAATCCTGACTTCATCCTGCGCCAGGGTTGCACCACGCACTGAATCACACGTTCACTTGCGTGGTTTCAGGTTGGCAGACTGCGCAGCCCCTGAAACCACAACCGGTCCTCAGCCACAGAAGACTTGGCCATAGCGTGCTCCGCATCGTCCATAAACCGCGTCTCCCGCATGCGGTATTCGATGGTCGGCAGGGACAAGATGCCCGCTTCGATACCGGCCCGTATCCATTCCCGATCCTTGGGTTCCGAGCGCGCGTATTTGGAGACCGCGCAGTCATTGGGCTCCAGATACTTCACCTTAACGCCGCAGGGAAGCACCTGGCGCAACATGCGTTTTTCCCAGCCTGCGGGCAGTGTTGGCAAATCGGGGCTCACGGCATCGAAGTAGTAGCCGTGCTCTTGGTGGAAGGCGCTGTTTTCACCAAACTGCTTGGAGAACTCATGGGCCCGTTTGGGGTCGCGTTCGGGGTAGGCATCTACCTCCATCGACCACGTCATGCGGGGTGGCAAGCCGTCAGCGACCAAGCCTAGTGCTGATAGGCTTCCAATCACGACAAACTCGTCCAAGCCACTGCTATCGCGGATCTTGCCCAGCAACAGGTCGATGTCTTCGACCTTCATGGTACGGCCACTGCAAACGGCGTGTTCTGGCGTAGGGCAGGTCCCCATTCATCGTCATCCATCGCCAGCAGGCTTTGGGCCACTTGCTGCGGATTGGCCTCCAATATCTGCTGCCAGCGGTCGATGTAGACAGGGCTGCACAACTGCTTGTCTCTCCACAGCTTGACCATCTTCAATGCACCCGTTTTTAATGCGGCGGCTTCTGGCCCGCCCAGTGCGAATTGGACTGCAATCTTTAAATGCTTTTCGCGCGATGCCGCCAGTTTGGCCTGGAGTTCAGAGCGCGCGGTCCGGCGCCGTGCCATTGCTGACGATTCTTCAAGGATCCCAAACTCCAGGCCCAGCACCTGCGCGGTTTTCTCCACGTTGGACATCTGGGCGTCGTTGCCTTTTTCGATTTGGACCAGTGTGGTACGGCTGATACCCACCGCCGCGGCCAACTCCTGTTGCGACATCGGCTTGGAAATGCGGGCAGCGCGAAGGGCTTCACCGATACTTTGGCGTAGAGTAGACATACTGACCAGTATTCTAGGCATGTACAGAATACCGGTCAATAACACAACATATGGCTCCGGTGCGTCTCAACGCTGGAACGCGCGGCCTACAAGGTAAACGTAAAGTTATCGATCAGCGCCCCCGGCGTGCGGGAGCCGCCAAGGGCGCGGTGGTAATAGGTGTCCACTGCCGGGTCAATGGCGGTGTGGGTGGTCAGGGCCAGCAGCTTGTCGCCCAGGGCGTCATACAGGCTCTCGTCCCACCGCATGTCTTTGATGGGGCCAACGATCTCGCCGTTTTCTACCCAGAAGCAGGCATACCGTGTCATTCCCGTCACGCGGGCCGACACAGGGTCGCTCCAGTTCAGGTAGTGCAGGTTGGACAAATACAAGCCGGTGCCCAGTTGCCGCAAAACATCTTTCTCTTCCAGCGAGCCGGGCGCCATGTCCAGCGCGCGCGGTCCTTCGGATTCATTGGCGCCATTGGCGACCAGGCCGAACTCTTTGCTGGTGCGGGAGCTGATCAGCAGCGTAGACAGCTCGCCCGCTGTTATCAGTGGCACCGCGGGTGCGGACACCTCGCCCAGCGTATTGAAGCGCGGGGTCAGGCCCAGGCCAAAGTTCTCGGTGATGTGCAGTTGGGTGGACAAGCGCGACTCTTTGTCGGCCAGCTTTTTGAAGGGGCTTCGCCCTTGCTTCCAGGCCGAGGCCGACAAGGCATTCCAGCCCATCATGCCCACCAGGTCGGCAACCGCGCGCGGGGCCAGGTAGGTGCGGTACTGGCCGGGCTTAACGGTCTGCAAAGGCTTGTCCATTAGTGCCAAAAGATGCTTGCTGTGCGCCAGGTTGGCCGCCCACTGCGCGGGCTCCCAGTGGGTGCCGGCGTAACTGCCCTTGACCGCACGGGAGCCGTTGTAAAGCGAGTAGTCCATGAAGAAGGTTTGCGTGGCAAACCAGTGGCGTTGGCCCTTGGAGTTGCGGTTGGCGCGCACGATGGAGCCCGCCGCATACAGCCCGGCCATGTCGCAGCCCTGCGCAGGGCCTACCACGGCGTCTACCACTGCATCGGGTGCCAGCAATTGGCCACTGAAGGTTTCGTCGCTGCTGCCATGGTTTTCTAGGGGCACCTGGTGCGGGTCTGGCGGCAGCACGGCCAGTTCGTCGCGGCACTGGGTCAGCATCTGCAGCATGGCGGCGCAGTCAGCCTCCACCTTGCCCGAGAGGGTGCGGCTCATTGCAGCGGTGCGGCCTGCACCTTGCAATTGCAGGCCCATGGCAATCTGCTCCACATTGGTGTTCTGGCGTACCCGGTTGTTGTTGAAGCGGACAAACAGGGTTTCTTCGGCGTTGAGGTTCAGCGTGGCAGCCTCATCGCCCTGCAAGCTCTGCAACACGCAGTCGGCCACGGCATCGAAGTGTTGGCGCACGGTGGTCACAAATGGGCTCTGGCTCATGATTGGCCTCCAAACACTTCCACGCCACGGAACAAACAGGCCGGTGACGAATGCCCAACCCGTATGACCTGGCTGGGTTCTCCTTTGCCGCAGAACAGCGTGCCGTAGGTGGCTTCGTCTTTGCCGACCGCGCCCAGGCGGTTCCAAAAATCAACGGTGACGCCGCGGTAGTTGGGGTTGCGCACCACGCCGGCCAGCTTGCCGTTCTTGATCAGACGACCGTGTTCGCAACCAAACTGGAATTTGTTGCGGTAGTCGTCAATGGACCAGGACCGGTTGGTGGACATCAGAATGCCGTCCTCCACCGAGGCAATCATGTCGTCCAGCGAAGAGGTGCCGGGCTCCAGGTTCACATTGGCCATGCGGTCAATGGGTGCGCGGTTCCAGGAGGACGAGCGGAAGTTGGCCACGCCCGGCAAGCCCGTGCGCTCTTGTGATTCCACCGAGCCCAGGCCGCGCTTGAGAACACCGCCTTCGATCAAAAATTCGCGGCGTGCGGGGCTGCCACCGTCGTCAAACGCGTAACTGGCCATGGCGTTTTGCTTGGTGGGGTCAAAGGTCACATGCATCAGCGGCGACCCGTAGCGCAGGGTGCCAAAGTCGGTTGGTTGCACAAAGCTCCAGCCCGCGTAGTTGCGTTCATCGCCCAAAATGCGGTCCAGCTCCAGCGGGTGGCCTATGGACTCATGGATCTGCAGCATCATCTGGTCGGGCATCAGGATCAGGTCCATCGTGCCCGACGGGCAGTTGGGTGCCGCCAGCAACTCCAGCGCCTCGGTGGCCACGCGCAAACCCTGTTGTGCAAAAGCGGCCACATCAAAAACCTCACCACCAAACTGCCCGGTGTGTGTCCACGTGCGGGTTTGGCTTTGCATGCCCTCTGCGGCCGTGGCCGCCACGGTGATGTCCACCATGTCAAAACGCTGCGTGGTGTGCGTGCCGTTGGTCGAGTAGTAGTCGATGTGGGTCTGTATCACCGCGGCATGGGCACTGCGGTTCACCACTTTGTCGCCAATGGCCATGGCTTTGGACGCAGCCAACAGACAGTCGGTGATCAGCGCCAGCGGGGTGGTGGCCAAAGGCTTTTGCGCGGGGCTTTGGTAAACGCCCTGCACAGCGGCGCGGTGCGCATCCGTGAAGGGGTGCACCTTGTGGCCCGCGGTTGCCCGGGTGGTGGTTATGGCCTGGTCAAACGCGCGCTGCAGGCCAGCGTTGCTGAGGTCGGCTGTGGCCGCATAACCAAAGTGCCCGTCAATCAGCACCTCACACATGGCGCCTTCTTCCAGCGTGGTGTCGTTTTTCTCGGGTGCATCGTTGCGCACGGCGCGTGTCTGGGTGCTTTCGCGCGAGTAGCGCAGGCCTGCCCACTGTGCGGCCTGGAGGGCGTGGCGTAGCGCCGGTTGGGGATCAAAATGTGGCATGGTGGGGCAACGATTCGTGTCGCTGCGCAAGGGTGAAGCGATCAAGTCTACCGTGTCGCTTCGTGTTGGTGCCCTGATCGACCTCACCCGCGTCCACATCCCGGCGGGCCTGGGTCTGATCCAGGCTCCGCCGTCGTGGCGTGGAGGATGATGACGTCAAACGCTACTGTTTTTGTAGCACATAAAGCATATTGCACGCGGGCTAGAGACACATTTTCTCAAAATGAACTTGTCACGTGCCCTAGTGCGCTGGCCTGCCTTTGATTGCGGCATCCACAATCCTTCGGTAACTCCCATCCCTGCGCATGGCCTCCAGTGTTTTGTCGAAACGGTTGCGCAAGGTTTTGTCACGAAAGCCCACGTACCAATCAAGGTCGCTTTTGCCAGGAACCGGCTCCATGACCAGATCGGCCTCGGGTAGTTGTTTCAACTCGGGATGTTTGCGCGCAAGTGCGGCCAGGTGCCACAAGACCAAAGTGCGGTCAATGACCAGGACGTCGCAGCGCCCCAGCAACCACAGGCGCACCTGATCACCCTGGTCGCCAAACTCCTGGTAGCGGCTGAACGACTTTTGGGCGTTGGCAAACTGGGGCCCCAAGTGCTCTAGCGCGTTCTGCCAGGCGCACACCGAACGGCCGCGCAAATCAGCCCATGCACGAAAGACCAGTTTGTCCTGCAGGCGCGACAACACCACATTGCTGTAGGTGACAAAGGGGGCGGAGTAATACACCTTGGCATTGCCGGGCTGCACTTCCACCACGGCATCAAATTGCGGTTGCTCCAGGGCCATCTGCAGACGCCGGTTCGGATAAAAGTCGGCCCTAAAAACCAGACCCATCCGCCGTGTGGCCTCGCGGAACAACTCCACGGAAATTCCGCTTTGGGTCTCCTGGAAGATGAAGGGCGGACGCGAAACCCCAAAAGCCACCTGCAACGGCCCATCCGCATGGGCCAAGCCCGCGCAGGCCAACAACGACGTGAGCACCACGTGGCATAGGGTTTGCCATGGACGCTGTCGCCGCGCGGTGCGAAGCAGGTTGGGTTGGGCATTCACCGGCCCAGTGTAGTGAATCGACCCGGCCTTGGGAATAGACGAATTTAGGCCCGTGGCATCATCCACCCCGCAGAAAAGTAGCAAGAAAGGGATGGAACGATGGCCATGGTGTTACAGATTGGACTGGTCGTATTGCTGGCGCTGGCCGCACTGGTGGCCATCGTGCTGGTGGTGGCCGTGCGCCGCCTGGGCCAGCTGCGCTGGCGCCCGGCGCACAGCCTCTCGGTGGTACGGGACGATATCCCCGCCGATGTTCGCGCCATCCTGGACCGGCCTGCCGCCGAACTGGTGCAACTGGGTTTTACCTACCGCTACAGCGGCACGGTCCAGACCATGCTGGTGACGCCCCAGGATACGCCCACGTTTTATGACATCTACCAGCACCGCGATGGCCACACCCACGCCATGGTGTCGCCGTCGCCCGCACCCGAGCCGCAGCAGCCCTGCATGCTGCAACTCATCACCTGTTTTGAGGATGGCCACAACTGGCTTACGCTGAACCGCTGCCGCCACCTCTCTCCCATCGATCTGCCCCGGTGGCACACCGTGGACGACTACCTGCCGCAGTGGGTACAAGCCTGGCACCGGCACCTGCAGCGGGTGCAAGCCGCCACCGTGCCGATTTGCACCGATGGCCTGGAGGTCCACCACCGGCTGCGCCAGACGTTTGACGACTTGCTGCCCCATCTGCGCCAGCAAGGCCAGTTGGTGCCGGTGGCTGGAGACAGCAGTGGCCACTTCCGACTGACGCTGCTGGCGGCGGCCCACATGGCCCTGAAGGTGCTGGGCGGACAGCTGCGCGCAGGCTGGAGCGCGCCGCAAGCACCCATCCCCACGCCTGGCACCGACACCGCAACACACCCACCCCACACCGCGTACGGCAGTGATGCCGCGCAGCCCCTACCACCCCAGCAGCAGAGTCTGGACGCAGACCTGCGCGCCTTCCAAAACCAATTGGCGACCAGCCGCGCCGCCACGTCCAGCGCCAAGAGCAAATGGATCACTTTCACCGTCACCGCCCTGCTGTTTTTGCTGGTCGGTGGGCTGTGGTTGTCGTGGACCTTTGTGCCCATCGTGCTGGCCGTGGTGGCCCTGCACGAAGGCGGCCACTACCTGGCGATGAAACTCACCGGCTTTCGCAATGTGTCGGTCTTTTTTGTGCCGGGGCTGGGCGGCCTGGCCACGGGAGAAAAGGAGACGGCCACCCCATTTGAAAAGTTGTTTGTCTACCTGGCTGGCCCCGTACCGGGCATTGCCCTGGCGGGCGCCGCCTTCTGGGCCAGTGCCTCGGGTTATTGGACGGGCCCCGACTGGCTCAACGAGTTCCTGATTGCCTCACTGGTGATCAACTACCTGAACCTGCTGCCCCTGATGCCGCTGGACGGCGGCCGTGTGCTGGAGACGCTGGTGTTTGCACGCCACCCGCGCCTGCGTTTTGTATTTGCCGCCATCTGCTGCGCGGCGCTGTTTGGCCTGGGCCAGTTGTTCGACGATATGGTGCTGCGGGTGGTGGCCGTGTTGGTTGCCTTTGGCCTGCCCTACCAATGGCACCGCATGCAGTTGGACCTGGCCGTGCCACGCGAAAGCAATGCCGCGCTGGACGAACCCCAGGCCCTGCAACGCATCTTTGGCGCGCTACAAAATGCCAAGTTCCAAAGCTGGTCGTTTGCCAAACGCACGGCCGCGGCCACGGCCCTGTTGCCCGAGCTGCTGGGGCGGCGCGCCAGCCACGCCGAAGCATTCGTGGGTGTGCTTATCTACGCCGCATGTTTGTTGGCGCCCCTGGGCGCAGCATTTGTCGCCATACCGCACCTGGGAACCGCATTGGCCATCCTGACACCGGGTCTGCGGGTGCCGCCCGACAATGTGGAGCCTGAACCCCCACGTGCGCCCCTGCCACCACCGCCAGACTGGAATGCCCAGCTGGCCCAGGCCGCGACACTGCCGCCCGACCAGCGCATGGCAGCCTACATCGGCGCAGCACAACAAGCCCATGACGGTGAGGACACAGACACCGCGCAACGCCACTACCAGTCCGCATGGGCCCTGGCCCAGGCCCTGCCCGCGCGCGACCTGCGCCGTATCAGCGTGTTGCACGGCCTGGCAGCGGTGGTGGACGACGAAGCCCAGCGCCGTGAACACCTGAACCAGATCGTTGCCGATTTGGCCGAGCCTGCAGGTCCGGAACGCGAGCCCGTGGCCCAGGCCAAGGAGTACCTGGCCTACGGTGATGTGACAACCGCCGAACGGGTGGCCCTGCTGCGCGACGCCCTGGACCTGCGGATGGGCGTGACCACCGACCCCAACTTCACCGTGGCCGCAACCCGATTGGCACTGGCCCGTGCGCTCGATGCACATGGCGACACCACCGGTGCCCAGGCGCAGCTGCAGATCCGTATCGACAGCCTGCCGCGGCCCGACACACAGGACCGCACGCGCCGGGCGCTGGACCAGCGCCTGCATCGCGTGATGGCGCGTGTGGACCTCGCGTGGTTTCTGGTGGGGCATGGCCAGCCCGTGCAGGCACAACAAACGGCCGAACAGGCGCTGGCCGAGGTGCCGGACACGGTCACCACCAGTTGGTTGCAACCGCGGCAGCAGGCGCTGGAGGTGCAGGTATGGTCCCTGCTGTTGTCGCCCCAACCGGCCAGCGCACTGGCAACCCAATGGCAAACCTACGACCGCGCGCGCAGCGCCGGTTTTGGTGGCGACCGCAAGCTGCTGTTCCACGAGGTGGACCGCGCGCTGGTGGCGCAGGCTTTGAGCGACGACCGCATGTTGGCCAAGGCGAAGAGCGGCATCTCGGAGGCCCTGTCAAAAATGTCCCGCCCCGGTACCGCCCTGTGCAAGCCATCCACCACCGGTGCACAGTCCAACTGGCGTGCACCCCAACAGGCCGCGCGCCAGCGCATGCTTGCCGAGCTGGGGCATTGCCGCGGGGCTTAGGGCAAAAGGCGCGGCGCGGGGTGCAATGAATCTGACTTCAAAGTTTCACACAAGGCCCGCACAGTAGGGCCCTTTTGTGTATTGGAACTGGACCCATGAAACTTCGCTTTGTTCTGACCTGCGCAGCAGTTGCAACCCTGGTCGCCTGCGGTGGCAGCGGCCCCGCACCCTTTTTGACACTGGATGGTGCACGCCCCCTGGTGCTGGGCCACCGCGGCGCGGCAGGCTACCTGCCCGACCACACGCTGGAGGGCTATCGCCTGGCCATCCAGCAGGGTGCCGACTTCATCGAGCCCGATCTGGTGGCCACCAAGGACGGTGAGCTGATCGCCCGCCACGAACCCAACATCACCGGCACCACCGATGTCGCCACACGCCCCGAGTTCGCAGCACGCAAGACCACCCGTATGGTCGACGGTGTGTCCGAGACCGGCTGGTTTGCCGGCGACTTCACGCTGGCCGAGATCAAGACCCTGCGCGCCCTGCAACCACTGGCGGAGCGCGACCAGTCGCACAACGGCAAGTACCAGATCCCCACGCTACGCGAGGTGCTGGACCTGGCCAAGACCGAAGGCACCAAGGCCGGCCGCGTGGTCGGTGTCTACCCCGAGACCAAACACCCCACCTTCCACGTGGACGCCAACCTGAAGCTCGAAGACCGCCTGCTGACCATCCTCAGCGAATACGGCTACACCAAGAAGGATTCGCCGGTCATCGTGCAGTCGTTTGAAGTGTCCAACCTGCAGTACCTGCGCACCAAGACACAGGTCCGTCTGGTGCAGCTGATCGACGGTGATGACTACGACTTCAAGACCGGTGCCGTGACACTGGCCCCGCCCTATGACCGCCCGTATGACTGGACCCGCACCGGCAAAACCGGCACCTTTGCCACCATGCTGACACCGGCCGGTCTGGCCGCCATCAAGGCCTATGCCGACGGGATTGGTCCGTGGAAGCCCTATATCGTGCCAGTCAAAGGCACCTATGACTCCGCCGGGAAAATGTATGACCTGAACGGCGACGGTGTTGTCAACTACAACGACACCATCTCCCAACCCGCCACCAGCGTGGTGGCCGATGCCCACAAGGCCGGCCTGGTGGTGCACCCCTATACCTTCCGCAACGAGGGCAAACGCCTGGCGTTTGACTACAGGGGTGACCCCAAGGCTGAATACCTGCAGTTCTACCGCCTGGGTGTGGATGGCCTGTTCACCGACTTCACCGACACCGCGGTGGCTGCACGGGCCACCTACCTGAAAGAGTTGGGACGCTAAGCCGCACGCACCTGAAACCCATCGGGCTGCACCGGGCTACGCTCGGTAGCCAGCACACGCTGGGCGTTCAGGCTGCTGATGGGAATGCTGGCGTCCAGCGGAATGCCGCCAGAGAGCTGCAGCGCCAGGTAACGCCCGCAGCACACGCGCAAAAAGGACGCAAAGTTGTCCACTTCGCCACGCTCCTGCACCAGTTCGTCATACAGCTTGGTGCAGAGCTGCGGCACCCGCATGCCGTCCCGCGCCGCAATATCGGCCAGCACATTCCAGAACAGGTTTTCCAGCCGGATGCTGGTGGCCACACCATGCAGGCGCACGGAGCGCACGCGGCAGTCGTACAGATGCGGATCGGCGCTGATAAAGACTTGGCACATGGTGAGGCTCTCCCTGCTACGCGGTCGTTGGGCTTGCCATCATGCTGTGCCAGTCCAGAAGCGTCAATGCGTTGCCACTGTCGAGCAGCAGAGTCGGGGTGAGCGCCAAAGTGAGGTAAAGGGGGAGGCCGAAGGCCGGAGGACACGAACGGCGGCGCTTACCCTGACTCTGCTGCGGGCGAATACCAAGCTTTCAATGCGAAATCTTGGTCCCCAGCTTGGTGAGGAACTGCGCAATCCACGCCGGATGCGCAGGCCAGGCCGGCGCTGTGACCAGGTTGCCGTCCGTGTAAGCCGCGTCAATCGCAATGTCGGCATAAGTGCCACCCGCACGCTCCACCTCCACCCGGCAGGCGGGGTAGGCCGAACAGGTGCGCCCCTCCAGCACATTGGCACCAGCCAGCAATTGGGCCGCGTGGCAGATGGCGGCCACTGGTTTGTTGGTATCGAAGAAGTGTTTGACCATGGCCACCACGGCCGGATAGGTGCGCAGGTACTCGGGGCCGCGGCCACCGGGCAACAACAACGCGTCATACGACGCCACCTGCACCTCGGCAAACGTCGCATTCAGCGCAAAGTTGTGGCCGGGCTTTTCGCTGTAGGTCTGCGCGCCTTCGAAATCGTGGATGGCAGTCTTGATGCTGTCACCGGCCTTTTTGTCCGGGCACACAGCATGCACCGTATGGCCCACGGCCAGCAGCGCCTGGAAGGGCACCATGGTTTCGTAGTCTTCACAGTAGTCACCACAAATCATCAGAATTTTCTTGCCAGCCATGGGAAATCTCCTAGGGGTTGTTGCGGGGGGGGGAACACAGGCCCATTTTTGGGCGCACACCAGGCCGCGTGGTGGTACTGGGATGTGACATGGGACAAACCCCTAGGCCTTCACACGGCACATACGCCTAGCGATAGACACCTTACATTTCCTTACAATCCGCCCCTGTTCTGATCCGGCCGCTTGCTGCGGTTCGATTCCATGCACCCAGACACCTCCCAGTTGTCGAGCGAGCTCAAACGCCAGCTGGCCAGCATCCGCGCGGAGCTGGCCAACCGCCTGGTGCGCGGTGTTTTCTGGATAGGCATGCTGGTGGTGCCGCTCTCACTGTCCCGCACCCTGGCCACGGGCTGGCTGCCCATCTACACCCTGCACCTGGCTGTGGGCGCCTTGTACCTGGCGCTGACTGTGTTCCGCCGCTGGTTGCCCACCTGGCTGAAGGCAGGCGCTGTTGTGGCCACGCTGTACCTGGTGGGTGTTGCGGGAGTGTTGAGCCTGGGGCTGGCGGCGCCGTCGCTGTGGTGGTTGATGGGCAGCCTCATCGTGGCCAATGTGCTGTTGCCTGCGCGGGGTGCACAGGCCATGCTGCTGGCTGCGGCCCTGGCCATGGTCGCGGCGGCCGTTGGCTTCACCACAGGTTGGCTGGAGATCAGCGTAGACCTCAACGCATATGTGCGCGAGCCCACAGCGTGGGCCACCCTGCTGCTGGGCACGGGGGGTTTTGTGGCCGTGGTCTTCCAGGCGGTGGCCGTCTACAACCGGTCGGTGTCGGTGGCGGTGGAGCACGCCATGCTGCAGTGGGTGGACGGCATGCCGCTGGGTGTGCTGGTGCTGGATGGGGATGGCAAAGTGCACTATGGCAACCGCCGCCTGGAGGAGGTGCTGGGTGTTGATCTGGTGGACCTGGGCCAACACCTCTCCATCCATGCGCCGGTTAATGTGTTTGACACCATTGGCGGCAACGTGGCGGGCACGGGCAAACGGTTTCCCGCCGGCCTGCACCCGCTGTTCCGCGCCATGCACGGCGAGGAAAGCAATGTCGAAGACCTGGAGATCATGGTGCGCGGCGAGCCGCGGCGCTTTCGTGTCACCGGGCGCCCGGTGCGCAATGCGGACGGTGAACTGGTCTACAGCGTGGGCACGTTTGAAGATATCACCGAACGCAAACGGGCCGAAATCGATTTGCAGCGTACCCGCGAGCGGGCCGACTCGGCCAGCCGCGCCAAGGGCCAGTTGCTGGCCCATATGAGCCGCGAAATGCGTACACCGATCGACACCCAGTTGGGCCTGCTGCAGCTGCTGCGCCAGAGCGGGCTCAATGCGCGCCAGCTGGAATACGTGACACGCATGGATGCCGTGTCGCGCAACCTGCTGGCTACCGTGAACGACGTGCTGGACTATTCAGAAAGTGCCTCGGGCAAGCTGGTGCTGGTGCCAGGCCTGTTCCATATCGACCTGGTGCTGGCCGAGCTGCAGCAGCGCCTGCTGGACCAGATTGGCGACAAACCCATCACCGTGAACACCGTCTGCGACCCGCAAATCCCCACAACCCTGTACGGTGACGATACCCGCTTGCTGCAGGTGCTGGGCAATCTGGGCGACAACGCGGTCAAGTTCACAGCCTCTGGCACGGTGGCGGTGGAGGTGTTGTTGAAAGAAACGGATGTGGACTCGGTGCTGCTGGAGTTCACCGTGCGCGACACCGGCATAGGCATCGCCCCGCGCGATCGGCACCGGGTGTTCTCGGGGTTTTTCCAGGCCGATACGCCCGAGGTGCAACGCCTGGGCGGCGCGGGCGTGGGGCTGGCGGTGTCCGACCGCCTGGTGCGGCTGATGGGCAGTTCGATTGCGGTCAGCAGTACGCTGGGGCAGGGCAGTGTGTTCAGCTTTCCGCTGCGGGTGCAGCTGACGGCACAGGAACAGGACCATCCGCTGTACCCAGACATGCCGGATGAAGCCTGACCCGGCTCACCCTTGAAATACTATTAATTTAATAGCACTTTGCCCTTATTTCACGGGGGCTAGAGGCCCATTTGGCTTAAGTCGTCAGGCGTTCCAGCGCTTCCTGGTACTTGGCCGCAGTCTTGGCAATCACGTCATTGGGCACGCGCGGTGCGGGGGGTGTCTTGCTCCAGGGCTTGCCGTCTACAACGGCCTGCTCCAGCCAGTCGCGCACAAACTGTTTGTCGTAGCTGGGCGGGTTGGTGCCGACCTGGTAACTCTCCACCGGCCAGTAACGCGAGGAATCGGGCGTCAGCACCTCGTCCATCAGTGTCAGTGTGCCGTCGGTGTCCAGGCCAAATTCGAACTTGGTGTCGGCAATGATGATGCCCTTGGTCAGCGCAAACTCGGCCGCGGCCTTGTAGATGGCGATGCTGATGTCACGCACACGGGTGGCCAGGTCCAGACCAATGGTTTCCACGGTTTTCTCGAACGTGATGTTCTCGTCGTGGTCACCCACCGCCGCCTTGGCCGCGGGGGTGTAGATGGGTTCGGGCAGCTTGGAGGCGTTTTGCAAACCGGCAGGTAACTTGACGCCGCACACCGCACCGTTCTCCTGGTATTCCTTCCAGCCGCTGCCCGCCAGATAGCCACGCACCACCGCCTCAATCGGCAGGGGTTTGAGGCGCTTGACCAGCATGGAGCGGCCTTCGACCTGGGCCACTTCATCGGGCTGCACCGCACTCTCGGGCGTTTCGCCGGTCAGGTGGATGGGACAAATGTTCAGGCCCTTGGGGCCCAGTTTGTCGAACCAGAATAGCGCCATCTGCGTCAGCAACTTGCCCTTACCCGGAATGGGCTCACCCATGATGACGTCAAAGGCCGAGAGGCGGTCACTGGCCACCATCAGGATGCGGTTGTCGCCCACGGCGTAGTTGTCGCGCACCTTGCCACGGGCAAGCAGGGGCAGGGAGTGCAGGGCGGAGGTGTGTACGGTGCTGGTGGAGGTCATGGTCGGGAACGCAGAACTGGATGGGCTTCACACGTGAAAAAGGCCCGCTGAACAGTCAACGGGCCTTCTCAAACTATTCCGGTCAATTATCGCTTATTGAACTACCTGAGCAAGCTCACCCTTGGCGTAACGGGTGGCCATCACTGACAGGCTGTCGCCCTTGACCTTGGAGCCCTGGCCTTCACAACCGAACTCCATGTAACGCTGCTTGGCGATGGCCTTGGCGGCTTCGCGGGCGGGCTTGAGCCACTCGCGGGCATCGAACTTGTCGGGGTTCTCAAACAGGAACTTGCGCACTGCGCCGGTCATGGCCAGGCGGATGTCGGTGTCGATGTTGATCTTGCGCACGCCGTACTTGATGGCTTCCTGGATCTCTTCGATAGGCACACCGTAGGTCTCTTTCATCTTACCGCCGTACTGGTTGATGATGGCCAGCAAATCCTGCGGCACGGAGGACGATCCGTGCATCACCAAGTGGGTGTTGGGGATGCGGGCGTGGATTTCCTTGACGCGGCTGATGGCCAGGATGTCGCCCGTGGGCTTGCGGCTGAACTTGTAGGCGCCATGGCTGGTGCCGATGGCAATAGCCAGCGCGTCCAGTTGCGTGCCCTTGACAAAGGTGGCGGCCTCTTCGGGGTCGGTCAGCATCTGGCTGTGGTCCAGCTTGCCTTCGGCACCGATGCCGTCTTCTTCACCGGCTTCACCGGTTTCCAGATTGCCCAGGCATCCCAGCTCACCTTCAACCGTCACGCCGGTGCGGTGCGCCATTTCCACAACCTTGCGGGTCACTTCCATGTTGTATTCAAAGCTGGCAGGGGTCTTGCCGTCTTCCATCAACGAGCCGTCCATCATCACCGAGCCAAAGCCCAGGCTTATGGCGCCCTCGCAAACCTTGGGGCTGGTACCGTGGTCCTGGTGCATAACCAGCGGAATGTGGGGATAGGCTTCGCAGGCAGCCTGGATCAGGTGTTTGATGAAAGGCTCACCGGCATATTTGCGGGCGCCAGCACTGGCCTGCAGGATGACCGGTGCGCCGACCTCGTCCGCGGCCGACATGATGGCCTGGACCTGCTCCAGGTTGTTGACGTTGAAGGCCGGAATGCCGTAGCCGTTGGCGGCTGCGTGGTCCAGCAGTTCGCGCATTGAGACGAGAGCCATAGTGAAATCCCCTGGGAAGTTGGTAACCGCTTGGTAACTTGTACCGATCCCCCGATTTTAGCTGGCTGGCAAAACTGCCAAGACGCAGCCCTGCACAAGGGGTGGGTACCAAAGTGAGGTAAAGGAGGAGCCCGCGTAGCGGGCGGGGGACACGAACGGCGGTACCCACCCCCTGCGCCGGGCGGGTCCAGAGCCTAAGCAGGTTTTTAAAGACTCAACCGACCTTGCAAATTTTCAACATATTGGTGCCCCCAGGCGACCCCATAGGCTCCCCACAGGTAATGGCATACACATCCCCCGTCTGCACAATCCCGCGGGACTTCAAATGGTTCTCCGCCTGCACCAAGGCCGTATCGCGGTCTGCGCTGGTGTCCACAAACAGGGGGCGCACATTGCGGTACAGCGCCATCTTGCGCTGCGTCGCCACCTTGGAGGTCAGCGCATAAATCGGCACACGGATCAGGTGGCGGCTCATCCACAAGGCGGTGGAGCCGCTATCGGTCATGGCCACAATCGCCTTGGCACCCAGGTGGTGGGCCGTAAACAGTGCACCCATGGCAATGGTCTGGTCGATGCGATGGAAGGTTTTGCCGGTGAAGTCGGCCTCCAGCTCAAAGTCTTCGTGGCCCTCGGCCGCGTGGCAGATCTTGGCCATTTCGATGATCGTTTCCAGCGGGTACTTGCCGGCGGCGGTCTCGGCCGACAACATCACGGCGTCGGTGCCGTCCAGCACGGCGTTGGCCACGTCGCTGACCTCGGCACGGGTGGGCACCGGGTTGGTGATCATGGACTCCATCATCTGGGTTGCGGTAATAACCACCCGGTCGTGCTCGCGGGCCAGGTTGATCATGCGTTTTTGCAGGCCCGGCACGATGGCATTGCCCACCTCTACCGCCAAGTCACCGCGGGCGACCATGATGCCGTCGCTGGCCAGCAGAATCTCCAACAGCTTGGGGATGGCTTCGGCGCGTTCGATCTTGGCAATCAGGCCGGGCTTGTGGTTGTATTCGGCGGCGGCTACGTTGCACAGCTGGCGCGCCATTTCCATGTCGGTGGCGTTCTTGGGGAAGCTGACCGCCACATAGTCGGCCTGGAAACTCATCGCCGTGCGGATGTCTTCCATGTCCTTGGCGGTCAGCGCCGGGGCTGAAAGGCCACCGCCCTGTTTGTTGATGCCCTTGTTGTTGGACAACTCGCCGCCCAGTTTGACCGTGGTGTAGATCGCCTCGCCCTTGACAGCGTCCACGGTGATGACGATCAGGCCGTCGTTGAGCAGCAACACGTCGCCGGCCTTGACCTCGCGGGGCAGAGCCTTGTAATCCAGGCCCACGGCGTCGATGTCACCCAGCTCGGTGCGGGCGGCGTCCAATACGAATTTCTGGCCGGGCTCCAGGAAGACCTTGCCCTCGGCAAACTTGCCAACGCGGATCTTGGGGCCCTGCAGGTCGGCCATGATGGCCACTTCGCGGCCGGCGCGCTGGGCGGCTTCGCGCACCAAGCGGGCGCGGTCGATATGGTCTTGCGCCTTGCCGTGGCTGAAGTTGAGCCGCACCACGTTCACGCCGGCGCGGATCATCTGCTCCAGCAGTGCGGGATCGCTGGAAGCGGGGCCTAGGGTGGCAACAATTTTGGTGGCGCGACGTGGCATGTATCAGTCTCCTCTTGTAATGCCAAGCATTCTCACACGGATGCACGGCGCCGGCGTTACACGCCAACGTCAACTTTTGGACCACTTTCAGAGGGCATTCACGGATACTGGGTTTTGCAAAGCTGTGGTTGAATGTGACACTCAGATACGACAATGTGCGGCATCCTCCCATCCCATGACCACCCTTGACACCCCGTTGGATGCCCTGCTGGACAGCTCACACGGCAAGCCCAAGCTGCTGGTGGTGGACGACCAGCCCATCAACATCCAGGTCATGCACCAGGTGTTTGGTGCCGACTACCAGGTTTTCATGGCCACCCACGGCGAGCAGGCCCTGTCCATCTGCCAGGCCAACCCGCCCGATCTGGTGCTGCTGGACGTGGTCATGCCAGGCATGGACGGTTTTGAGGTCTGCAGCCAGCTCAAGGCCAACCCGGCCACCCGTAACATTCCGGTTATTTTTGTCACCGCCCACAGCGATGCTGCGCAGGAGACCCACGGCCTGAGCGTGGGTGCGGTGGACTTTATCTCCAAACCGGTCAACCCCGCCGTGGTGCGGGCCCGGGTCAAGACCCACCTGACGCTCAAATTCCAGTCCGACCTGCTGCGCAACCTGGTGTTTCTGGACGGCCTGTCCGGCGTGTTTAACCGGCGCTATTTCGACCAGCAAATGGGAGTGGAGTGGGCCCGTGCGGCACGCAACAACACCCCCTTGTCGCTGATCATGGTGGATGTGGACCATTTCAAGCTGTTCAACGACCGCTACGGCCATCAGGCCGGCGACGACTGCTTGCGCCAGATTGCGCAGACCCTCAAGTCCGGCCTGCGCCGCCCCAGCGATCTGGTAGCGCGGTATGGCGGCGAAGAGTTCGCCTGTATCTTGCCCGAAACCGGTTTTGAGGATGCCCTGGCCATTACCCAAGACATGGAGCGCAAGGTGCGGGCGCAAAAGATACCGCACGAATTCTCGCAATTTGACGGCGTGGTGACCGCCAGCCTGGGGCTAGCAACCCGCACCGTGCAGCCGGGCGGGGACCCGGTGGCCCTGGTGGGCTTGGCAGATGCCCAGCTCTACCAGGCCAAACAGGCCGGGCGGGGGCGGGTCTGTGGCGCCAGGCTGGATACTTCTACGCCCGAATGATGCAAAACCTGCGACACTGTTGTTCACCAACCAGACATGAAAAATAGTGCCGTGACCCGCTCCGACAGCCTGATTGACCATTTGGTGCAACTCAGTGGCCTGCGCAAGCGTGACGATTTGCTCAGCGGCATCACCCGGGCACTGCTGGAAACCATTTCGGCACCCAAGGTCGAGGTTTTTGGCCTGGTGCACGACGAAAACCGCCAGTTCTGGCTGCCGCTGACCCAGGCCCTGCCCAACGAAAAAGTGCGGTTTGTCACCGACCCCATGCGGGGAGACCCCGAGATGATGGCCCCCGTCGAGAGTGATCCGGACCGACATCTGTGCCTCAACCGCATGGAAGTGGTGGTGACAGCCCCCACGGCATCCCAGCCCGCCTATGTGACACGTTTCCCCATGACCGTGGCCGAAGGCGCAACGCTGTGGGGCGTGGCCGAAATCAGTTCGCCCCAGCCCCTGACACCCGCCGACTGGCAGGACGCAACCCGGCTGGTGACCATGTACGGCAACATCCTGGACATGCTGGACTACAGCGAGCGTGATGCCTTGACCGGGCTGTGGAACCGCAAACCCTTTGACGACCTGTTCTACAAGACCCTCAAACCCACCGAGCCACAAGAAGCGGACCAGCCCCCCGACGGTGTGGAGCACCGCTCCCCCAACACACCCTCCAATTTCTGGCTGGCCATGGTGGACATTGACCACTTCAAACAGGTCAATGACACCTATGGCCACCTGATTGGTGACGAGGTGCTGATCCTGGTGGCGCGTCTGCTGAAAACCTCGTTCCGGGCCTACGACCGGGTCTACAGGTTTGGCGGTGAAGAGTTTCTGGTGGTGCTGCGCAGTGCCGACCATGACGCCGCGGTGGCCGCCGTCGAACGCTTTCGCGCCAATATGGCGGCCTACGAGTTTCCGCAGGCCGGCCACATCACCGCCAGCGTGGGCGTCACCGAAATTGTGAGCGGCGACTCACCGGCTGCCGCCTGTGAGCGGGCCGACCAGGCCGTTTATTACGCCAAGCACCATGGCCGCAACCAGGTCTGCAGCGAGGCCGACCTGGTGCGCCGCGGCCTGCTCAAGGTCGACCTGAAGGTGGGCGACGTCGAGTTGTTCTAAGCCCCCAGTTGCTTCCCAGCCAAGGGGCTTAAGCCTTTTAGGCCTCCAGCCCCCGTGTTTTCTATCTATATAGCTACTATTTTTGTAACAATCAGGCTGTGGCGCGGCGTGTCAGCACTTCAAACGCGGGCAGGGTCTTGCCCTCTAGCACTTCCAAAAAGGCGCCGCCGCCGGTGCTGATGTAGCCCACCTGTTTCTCTATGCCGTATTTGGCAATGGCGGCCAGGGTGTCGCCACCACCTGCGATGCTGAAGGCACTGGATTCGGCAATCGCCTGCGCAATCACCTTGGTTCCGTTTTCAAACGCGGCGAATTCAAACACACCCACGGGGCCGTTCCAGACAATGGTGCCGGCCTTCATCAATTGATCGGCCAGGGCCTGGGCGGTTTGCGGGCCAATGTCCAGGATCAGGTCGTCATCGGCCACATCGGTGGCGGCCTTGATGGTGGCGGGGGCATCAGCGGTAAAGGTCTTGGCGGTCACCACATCGGTGGGGATGGGCACTGCAGCGCCGCGCGCCTTCATGGCGTCGATCACGGCCTTGGCCTGGTCCAACAAATCAGGTTCGGCCAGGCTTTTGCCGATCTTCAAACCGGCAGCCAGCATAAAGGTGTTGGCAATGCCGCCGCCGACAATCAGCTGGTCCACGTTCTCGGCCAGGCTCTTCAAAATGGTCAGCTTGGTGGACACCTTGGAGCCCGCCACGATAGCCACCAGCGGACGTTTGGGGGCCAGCAAGGCCTTGCTGATGGCATCCATTTCCGCGGCCAACAGCGGACCGGCACAGGCGATGGGCGCAAACTGGGCGATGCCGTAGGTGGAGGCTTCGGCGCGGTGGGCAGTGCCAAAAGCGTCGTGCACAAAGATGTCGCACAGTGCGGCCATTTTCTTGGCCAGGTCTTCGTTGTTCTTTTTCTCCCCCTTGTTGACGCGGCAGTTTTCCAGCATGACCAACTGGCCGGGTTTGACATCGACGCCCTCGGTCCAGTTGGCCAGCACGGGGATGGTACGGCCCATGAGCTCACCCATGCGCTGCGCCACGGGGGCGAGCGAGTCTTCGGGCTTGAATTCACCCTCGGTAGGGCGGCCCAGGTGGCTGGTCACTATGACGGCGGCACCGGCTTTCAACGCCATTTCGATACACGGCACGCTGGCGCGCACACGGGTGTCTTCGGTGATGTTGCCGGCGTCATCCTGCGGCACGTTCAGGTCGGCACGGATAAAAACACGTTTGCCAGCCACTTGGCCGCGCGCGCACAGATCGGAGAAACGGATGACGTTCATGGTGGGAAAACCTCAAATGGAAGAAGTGTGGAACCTGCGCGCAGTCTGCGCGTGCTAGCGAGATTGTAGAAGGCCACATGTAACGCCGCCGCGGGTGTTGCGCGGGCCCGCGGGAGTGGGGAATGCCGGGGGCCTCAGAGGCGCTGCGCTTGCCAAGTCGGCCCCCGGCATTCCCCGCTCCCGCGGTGGTTACGGTATTTGCGCAGCCCACCGAGCACTACAAGACCGCGGCGGAAGGGGGGTGTGCGGGGCCGACTTGGCAAGCGCAGCGCCTCTGAGGCCCCGCACACGCCCCTTCTGCCGCGCCATCAGCTACCAAAGCGGCGTTACCTCTTCACCAACCCAGACCAATGTGCAGCGGCAGATACACCGCCATACCCACCACGATAGTGCCCAATACCACCTGCCCCGCACCTTTGCGCCAGAAGAAATAGGCGACCCCAGCCATCGCGGCGTACAGGCGCGCATCAAACACCGTGTGGATCAGGATGCCCTGGGTCATCACAATCTCGGGCACGATGACGGCTGAGAGTGCTGCGATGGGTGCGTACTGCAAGCCCCGCTGCGCCCAGTGGGGCAAGGTCCAGGGCTTGCTGGAGATGAAGAAAAAGGAGCGCGACAGTACGCTGACACCGGCCATCAGCACGATGGTCAGCAAAGTCCAGGGATCGGTTTGGCCGCTGAAAAAATCGCCCACTTCAGTGCCCCCGGTCCGGTGGTGAAACGGGGTGCGCGTGCAATGCGGTTTTCTCCAGCAACAGGCAGACCACCACCGACGCAACAATGGCTGTCAGGATGTTGAGCTTGAGCGGCAGTGCAAACGCCGCTACCGCCGCCGAGCCGGCCACGGCCGCCGAGATCCAGCGCAGCTTGGTGGAGGCCAGTGAACACAACATGCCCAACAACGCCAGAATGCCGGCAAACCCCAGGCCCCATTGGGCGGGAATGGCATTGGCCAGCACCACACCCAGGATGCTGAACGAGGTCCAACTGATCCAGTTCAGCCCGCCATTGCCCACGAGGTAAGCCATCTGGCCCGCGCGCTCGTCCGTGGTAACGCCGGGATGGTGGAAGCGTTTGACAAACAACACATAGGTCAGGTCGCCGGTCAGGTAACCCGCGAACAGGCGGTCGCGCAACGGCAGGTGCATCACATAGGGCCGCATGTGCACGCTGAACACCACAAACCGCAGGTTCACACACAGTGCCGTGGCCAGCACCACCCAGATGGGTGCACCGGCCAGTATCAGTGGGATGGCGGCCAGTTGGGAACTGCCGGCAAACACGATGGCCGCCATCAACAAGGCCTCCGCCGTGCTCATGCCGGACTTGACCATGGCCACACCCGTCATCAGGCCCCAGGCGGCAATGCCCGTGGCCACACCCATCATGTCGGCCGCGCCCTGGCGGAACTCGGGGTGCTGGAAGTTGTCGCGGTGCAGCAGCATGGATGTGGTGCGCCTAGGCGCTGGTGGGCGGTGGCGTCGTGTTGGTCGCCAGCAGTTCAAACTGCTGGCCCACCTGCACCCCAAAGCCGCGCAGAAAGTCCGCCACGGCCAGGCGTTTGCCGCCGGGGCGTTGCAACTCGGTAAGATTTACTATCGATTGCATAGCAGCCACTTCAATACCGACGGGGGCTACGGCCACAATTGACCCAGGAGCTTGGGTGGTGGGGCCGTCTACGGCATGTGCCCCCCAGACCTTGATGACCTCACCATTCAGCGTGGCAGTCGCCCCAGGAAAGGGGTTGAAGGCCCGCACCCGCCGGACGATGCTGGCGGCATCTAACCGCCAGTCGATGGCCGCTTCGTGTTTTTCGATCTTGTGGGCGTAGGTCACTCCGGCCGCAGGTTGCGGCACGGGCTCCAGGCGCCCCGCCGCAGCCATGTCCAATGCCATCACGATCAGGTCACCCCCCAGCGCCGCCATACGGTCGTGCAGGGTGGCGGTGGTGTCGGTTGGGAGGATGTCCATGCTGTGCACCAGCAACATGTCGCCGGTATCCAGCCCGGCGTCCATCTGCATGATGGTGACACCGGTCTCGGTGTCACCCGCCTCGATGGCACGGTGGATCGGTGCCGCACCGCGCCAACGCGGGAGCAAGGAGCCGTGGATATTCAGGCAGCCGAACTTGGGCTGGGTGGCCACGAGCGCCGACGGGCCGCCCCTAGGCGCGAGGGCCCCCTCGGGGGGCAGCGAACCACGCGCAGCGGGGAGCGTGGGGGCCATATCATCCAGAACCCATTGCGGCAGGATCAGGCCGTAGGCCGCGACCACCATCACGTCGGCTTGTGCATCGGCAATCGCCTGGCGGGCGGCGGCGGCGTCTTCGGGGTATTTGCCATCCAGGCGCAGACTGCGCGGCTGGGCGACCGGTATGCCGTGCTCCACGGCGAACTGTTTGACCGCCGAGGCCTGCAGTTTCATGCCACGGCCGGCGGGCCGGTCGGGTTGGCTCAGCACCAGCGCAATGGTGTGGCCGCTGGCGTGTAGTCGCTCCAGTGCCACGCGGGCAAATTCCGGCGTGCCGGCAAAGATGACCCTCATGCGCCGGCCCCGTATTGGACAGGCGTCACTGCTGGGCTTCCTCGCGTTGGGCCTTGATCATTTTTTTCTTGATGCGGTCGCGTTTGAGGGGTGACAGGTATTCCACAAACACCTTGCCCATCAGGTGGTCCATCTCGTGCTGGATACACACGGCCAGCAACTCGTCGGCTTCGATGACACGCGCTGTGCCCGTGAGGTCCTGGGCGCGCACATGCACAGCGTCAAAACGCTGGACCCCGTCGTAAATGCCGGGTACGGACAGGCAGCCTTCTTCGTTCAAGTGGGTCTCAGGGCTGGTCCACACCAGTTCGGGGTTGATCAGCACCAGGGGCTCATCGCGCTCTTCCGACACGTCGATGACGATGACACGTTCGTGCACATCCACCTGGGTAGCGGCCAGGCCAATGCCCTTGGCGTCGTACATGGTCTCCAGCATATTGGCGACCAGGGTCTTGATGCGGTCGTCCACCACAGCCACAGGCTTGGCAACTTTGTGCAGTTTGGGGTCGGGAAAACAAAGAATGGGGAGCAGCATAGTGGTCAGTTGGAGACAGGGCTTGCACACGGTGCGTGCTGCGGCCTGTCCCGCAAGGTTTCATAAGTGTCGCTATTTTCGCCACTTTTGCGGGTTTGCGCACCGCCAGTTGGCTAAAAACGTTGCCGAATCAAGGGCTTGAGCGCAAAATCGCGCGTAACTTATCAAGTTCTTCCTTGGAAATGCAGCACGATATGACGACACACCTCAAAGGCGAATCCACCCTGGCCATCGCCAAGCTCGCCAAGCTGGCTGCGCTGACCGCCATTACCAGTGCCTTGGTGGGTGCACCGGCATGGGCGCAAAACTACCCCATTACGGGCACACAAAGGGATACGGCCAACCTGGTCGCCCAGCGGGGCGTGCCACTGAGCGATCTGGCTGCCAATGCACCCGAGCGTTACACCATCAAGTCCGGCGATACCCTGTGGGCCATCTCCCGCCTGTACCTCAAGAGCCCCTGGCGCTGGCCCGAGTTGTGGGGCATGAACATCGACGAGATCAAGAACCCGCACCGCATTTACCCCGGCCAGGTCCTGATTCTGGAACGCAAGGACGGTTTTGCCCGCCTGCGCCTGGAGGGCACTGACCAGGGCGAACCGCCCACTGTGAAGGTAGAGCCGCGTACCCGCTACGAAATGCTGGGTGATCTGGCCCTGCCGACCCTGCGCTCCAGCATCATCGAAGCGTTTTTGGCCGAGCCCATCATTGTGGACGAAGCGGGCCTGAAGTCTGCCCCCCGCATCGTGGCGGCACAGGACAGCCGGGTGCTGATCACACGGGGCGACCGTGTGTACGCACGCGGCGCCGACGGCTCACCCCTGCTAGACGACCAGCCCAAAGACCAGCACTTCCGCATTTTCCGCAATGCCACGCCCCTGAAAGACCCGGGCACCGGTGAAATTCTGGGTTATGAAGCGCAGTACGTGGGCAAGGCCGTCATGGCCCGGGGTGAAGGCAGCACCGATGCCGAAGACGGCAAGGGCAAAACCAGCCAGGCGGTGGTGCCCGCCACCATTGACATCGTGGGTGCCAAAGAAGAAATGCGCGTCGGTGACCGCTTGTTGCCCGAACCTCCCCGCCAGTTGCAGACCTATACGCCCCGTGCACCTGCAGAAAAAGTTGAGGGCCGCGTTGTTTCTGTGTACGGTAGCGCGGTCATCAACGCTGGTCAGAACCAGGTGGTTGCCATCAACAAAGGCACCGCGGACGGCATGGAACCCGGCGTGGTGCTGGCCATTCTGAAGGACGGCGCCCGCATTGTCGACAAGACCGACGGTGGCAGCACGCTGATGAAACTGCCAGATGAGCGCAACGGCCTGCTGATGGTGTTCCGGACGTTCGAGCGGGTGTCTTATGCCCTGATTCTGGAAATCACCGATGGTGTGCGTGTGGGTGACCGACTGGTCAATCCACGCCCCTGATACCTGGACACCTAGACCTGTCCGCGCCACCCACCCCGGTGGTGCGCGCCCGACGCCACTTGCCCCATGGAACGCGCTGAACTCGCTGCCTGGTTGCGCCTGCAATTGACGCCCGGCGTGGGCAACACAGGCGCACGCAAGCTGCTGACGGCTTTTGGTCTGCCCCAGGGCATATTCGAAGCGTCCCAGGCGGCGCTGGAGCAGGTGGTCAGCGCCCAACAGAGCGCCTCACTCAAACAAACCCCGGCCGAATGGCAGGCCTTGTTGGAGACCACCTGGACGTGGTTACAGGCACAGCCCGATGCCCACCGCGTGCTGGCGTTGGGGGATACCGATTACCCCCAGTCGCTGCTCAATATGGAAGACCCGCCACTTCTGCTGTATGCCAAGGGCGCACCCGAGGTCTGGCAAGAGGGCAGTTTTGCGGCCTGCACCACGTGTTGCCTGGCTGTTGTGGGCAGCCGCAACCCGACACCCCAAGGTGTTGCCAACGCCCGCAAGTTTTCGCAAACACTGGCACAGGCAGGCCTGACGATTGTGTCGGGACTGGCACTGGGTGTTGATGGCGCTGCCCACGAAGGCGCGCTGGATGGTGCCGCCAAGGGGCAGATGGCGACCATCGCGGTCGTCGGCACAGGTCTGGACCGTGTGTATCCCCGCCAGCACCGTGATCTGGCGCACCGCATCGTCCAGCACGGGGTGTTGCTCAGCGAATACCCCTTGGGCACGCCGCCGCTCTCTGCCAACTTCCCACGGCGCAACCGCATCATTGCAGGCCTCAGCCATGGCACGTTGGTTGTCGAGGCGGCGCTGCAGTCGGGGTCGTTGATCACGGCGCGGCTGGCCTCCGAGCAAGGCAAGGACGTATTCGCCATCCCGGGCTCCATCCACTCCACCCAGGCTCGCGGCTGCCACGCCCTGATCAAACAGGGGGCCAAACTGGTGGAGAGCGCACAGGATGTGCTGGAAGAAATGCCGCAGCACGTGTTCACCCCTGCTTTATCAAGTTTGATAGCAAATGATCCAAACAAAACGGGGGCTGAGGCCCTATTGGACTCAGACGATCCCTTGCTGGAGGCCTTGGGTTACGACCCTATAGGCCTGGACGCCCTGCAAGCCCGCACCGGGATGGACACGCCCAGCCTGCAGGCCCGGCTGATGGAGCTGGAAATCCATGGGCAGGTGGCCCGACTGCCGGGCGGCCTGTTCCAGCGCTGCGCGCTGGCCTAAACGAGAAATAGCGGGGAAAGTCGGTCGTGTGTGCCGACCCCGGTTTTTCTGCGCTATATTGGGTCCATGTTTGAAGTCCTTGTCTTCGTTTACGAAAACTACTACGCAGGGGATAGCTGCCCCGAACCCGCCCATTTGGAGCGCAAGCTCAATGCCGTGGGTTTTGACGCGGAGGAAATTGAAGATGCGTTGAACTGGCTCAAGGGCTTGAACACCGCCGCAAGAGGCTCTTCAGGCTTTGCAGGTACGTCCCAGCTGGTGGCCCCCGAGCCCTGGTTGCGCGAGCCCTGCGCCACCAGCGTACGTATCTACCCCCAGGCTGAACAGGACCATTTGGGTTCCGAGTGCCTCGGTTTCATCAGTTTTCTGGAGTCCGCGGGGGTGTTGCCAGCGTCCATGCGTGAAGTGGTCATCGAACGGGCCATGGCAGCCCCCGGTACACCCGTTTCACTGGACGACTTGAAGATCATCATTCTGATGGTGTACTGGAGTTTTGGCCAGGAGCCGGATGCCTTGGTACTGGATGAACTGTGCGATGACGGCGCAGAGTACCGGGTAGCCCACTAGAACAGACCGCCCCCTCTGGGCAGATCAGGCCATTAGGCGTTCGGGATTGGCCTCAATCTTGGACAATGCATCCCGCGTTGCACGCACAGTCAGCGTCTCTTCTTCCTGTGGCAACAGCAAGCCGGCCTGGAGATAGGCGGCCAACCGACCACCCTGAATGAGATAACTCTTGCCCGAGCTGGCGGCAAACAGGTTCAGGTGTTTGCGGTCACTGCGCCAGGCAAACTGCACCTGGGTGATCTGGTTGTTGTGGTCCAGCGTGAACCACGAGCCCAGCTGCAGCTCTTGGGCCCAGGCCAGCATCGCAGCACTGGGTTTGGAGCCCCCGTTGCCCACCACCTCGATGGCCGATGCGTCTATGCCCAGCATCATTTCTATGCTTTCAGAGTCCAGCGGCAAGTCACCCAAACCATCTTCCGACACAAAGTCTTCCAAATTGCCCAGGCGGTTGGCCATGGCGTCAATCTTGGCCTGCGGGATAGCCTGGGTCTTGGACAGGAAAGCGTCGGCCAGTGTGTCACTGACTGTCTTGATGTGAACGTCCTGCTCGGAAGGTGCCATGGCCAGTAATGTCATGCCAGAGCGCAGGCGCAGCAACAGATTGGGCAGGTCCTGGATCACCCGTGCGCGGTCGGCACGGTTAGGCTTGGCACTGGCAGCCCAGACCAGATCGGTGGCCGATTTCTTGAGCATCAGCGTGTCTTTGTGCTGCGGCCCTTTGCGCACGGCCGCCACGGCCAACACCTCGGCCCAGACCTTGAACAGGTACTCGCGAATTTCATCGCGCACCGGCATGTCCTTGAGCATGTTGCGCATCTCAATGGTGTACTGGATGGCCAGGGTTTCCTTTTGCTCCACCTGCTGGGCCACACTGACAACCTTTTGTGTGGTGCCTTTTTCGGTCAGGAACTTGGACAAGAACTTCTGGAATTCCTCGTACACCACCTGGTAGACCTTTTTGCCGGTCTCGGGGTATTGCTCGATGACCTGGACGATGCGTTTGACTTCCAGCTCCATGGCATTGCCCTGTACACCGGCCGAGTCAAACCCCATGACTACCGAACCCATACGGTCGATCAGCAGGCGGGCCGGGTGGGTGGTGGTGCCCAAAAAGTCGGGGTCTTCCAGCGCCATGCGCAGCACTGGCATTTGCAGCCGCGCAAACCAGACACGGATGCCCGGTGGAATACGCTCTTCGGCCAGAATGGCCTGAAACATCAGTGCGACTATTTCTATCGTGGCCTTCTCACCTTTGGTCTCGGCTTTTTTCTTCAGTTCGACCGTTTTTTCGCGCAGGTCGTCCGCCACACGGGCCACCCCTGCAGGGCTGTAATCTTCGTACAACGTGCCGCCCGCGGCATACCCCCCAGATTGACCGGGTTGACGTGGCGCCAGGGCCGCCGCCAACGCGGGTGCGGGTGGGTGGTGGTGGGCTGAACCGGTAAAGTCGCCCCCAGCCTGGCTGACAAACAGGCGCCGGATTTGCCCAATCACTCCCTGCGCCCGGTTGCGGGCCCGCGCCATCGGCGAGGCAGCCGTCATCATGCGGGTTTCATCCGAGGCAGAGTGGCCCTGGCCCATACTGTTCTGCATGCCCGACGATTGTTTCCAGAACGGTGTGGGAGACGAAGACGAGGTTGGACCAGGCCCAGAGGTCGGCTCTGCGCCCGCGCCGCCGGACTCTGCGCCACGGGCGCCCCAGCCTAAACGTCCACCAAAAAATCCACCACCGGACCGTCCCTGCTGCCCACCAGCACCAGCGTCTTGTGGACCGCGCCCCTGCGCGGGGTGCCCGCCCTGCTGTGTAGGGGCGTAGCCACCCTGAGGCTGTTGGTATCCGCCACCTTGCGCATAACCACCATTACCACCACCCGAACCAAAATCGCCGGGGCCAGTATTACCCGGGTTGTCGCCAGGCGCCTGTGGCTTGCCAGCAGCCCCGGGGGGTGGTGCCTGCCGGGCGGGCGGGCGGGCGCCAGCACCGCGTGCGGGTCCCTTGACGCGGTCCTTGAGTTCAATGGTGGGCATGACACCCTTCTTGATCAATACATCGTTGGCATTGGCATAGGCGGTCTTGAGGCGCTCGATCAGCAGCTTTTGCACCACCTCATTCACCATGGCCCATGAGTCACCGGGCATGCCGGAATTGGCCCACTGCTCCACCATCAGCAACACCAGCACCTCGGGTCGGAACAGGTCATTGTTGGCCAGCTCTTCAGTACCTTCCAGGTACTGCATACGCAACTTCAGGTCTTCCAGCTGGGCGCTGACCTTTTCCATGACCGCCATCACCATGCGGGAGGCCAGGATTTTGTTTTCGACGACTTCGGTGCCGACCAACTGCAGCCCCATGGGCTCAGATAGGTTAGCTTTCTTCTTGTTGGGAGGATCCAGGCACTCGCGCCAGACCTTCACCGTGCCTTCGAGCCACAGGGGCCTGCATGTCTTGTAGGCCATCCAGATGTCGCGCCGCTCCTGGCTCTCTCTCGCATTGGAAGGCGCATCCATCAAGGTGGTGATTTGCTCCAGCACCGCACCGCCGATTTCGGTCATGGCCTGGGCGGCCTCCGCCAGGAAACGCTCACGCAAGGCCCGGGCAAACTGCTGCCGGGGCGAGAGACTGGAGGAACCGGGTGCGATGGCCATGGGTCAGGACGCGATCAGACCGTTGCGCCCGAGTTGGGGTCCGCGGGGTCACTTTCTGTCTTGACCGGTGCTTTGATCAGGTCTTCACGCTTGATGCCCAGCCACATGGCGATGGCAGCGGCGACAAACACCGAGGAGTAAATACCGAACAAAATGCCGATCGTCAGCGCCAGGGCGAAATAATGCAGGGTCGCACCGCCGAACAACAGCATGGACAAGACCATCAGCTGCGTAGAACCGTGGGTGATGATGGTGCGGCTGATGGTCGACGTGATCGCGTTGTCGATGACCTGCTGGGTATCCATCTTGCGATAACGTCGGAAGTTTTCCCGAATACGGTCAAAAATCACCACCGACTCGTTGACGGAATAGCCCAGCACCGCCAGCACGGCGGCCAATACCGGCAGAGAGAACTCCCACTGGAAGAACGCGAAGAAGCCCAGAATGATGATAACGTCGTGCAAGTTGGCAATGATGGCCGCGACAGCAAACTTCCATTCGAAACGAATGGCCAGATACAGCATGATGCCCACCACCACAAACGCCAGGGCCTTGAGTCCGTCAGCCATCAACTCGTCTCCCACCTGGGGACCGACGAATTCGGTGCGGCGCAGGGTCAAAGGCTCTGCATTGGCGGCAGTCATACACACGACTTTTCCGCTTTGTTTGGGGTCTGCCTGCATGGTGCCCGCCACATCCGTGCACAGGCCGGCAAAAACCCGTTCACTTTGGGCGCCCGATGTGCTACCTTTTTGCACAGGCATACGGATCAGCACATCCTGGGCGGTGCCAAAATTCTGCACCTGTACGTCTTGAATGCCCATGGCCGAAACCTTGTCGCGCACCGCGTTGACGTCCACAACCTGCGAATAACTGACCTCCATCAGCGTTCCGCCTGTGAACTCCACCGACAAATGCAGACCACGGGAAAAGAGAAAGAAAACGGCCGCCAAAAACGTTATCAGCGACACTGCGTTTAACACCAGCGCATGCCGCATAAACGGTATGTCGCGGTGGATTTTGAAAAATTCCATGCCTAATCCCTTTAGTTTGTCGTGACCTGATTGCCGGAATCAGGCCGCCAAACTGTCCCAATGGACACATTTTTTAGTTTCTTCTGCCGACCGTACCACAAATTTACCACGCCCCGGGAGAAGAAAACGCCCGAGAACATGCTGGTCAGAATACCCAGGCAATGGACGACGGCAAAACCACGCACCGGACCTGAGCCAAAGGCCAGCAGGGCGAATCCGGCAATCAGGGTCGTCACGTTGGAGTCGATGATGGTGGCCCAGGCTCGGTCGTAACCGGCGTGGATGGCGGCTTGGGCAGAAGCCCCATTGCGCAGCTCTTCCCGCACCCGCTCGTTAATCAGCACATTGGCGTCGATCGCCATACCCAGCACCAGGGCCATGGCGGCCATGCCGGGCAAGGTCAACGTAGCCTGCAGCATGGACAACACGGCCACCAGCAGCAACAAGTTGAAGGCCAGCGCCAGGCTGGAGATCACGCCAAACAAGGCGTAATAAATACACATGAAGATCGCAACCGCGACAAAACCCCAGGTGACGCTGTTAAAGCCTTTGGCAATGTTCTCGGCACCCAGGCTGGGGCCAATGGTGCGTTCTTCGATGATTTCCATGGGTGCGGCGAGTGAACCGGCGCGCAACAGCAACGCCAGGTCATTGGCTTCCACCACCGACATGGTGCCCGTAATCTGGAAGCGGTTGCCCAGCTCACCCTGAATGACCGGTGCGGTCAACACCTCGCCCTTGCCCTTTTCAAAGAGCACGATGGCCATGCGTTTTTTCAGGTTTTCACGGCTGACGTCGCGCATGATGCGGCCGCCCTTGGCGTCCACCACTAGGTCCACCTTGGGTTGCTGGGTTTGCGAATCAAAGCCGGGCTGCGCGTCCGTGAGGTTGTCGCCAGCAATGATCACCTGCTTCTTGACGATCACAGGCGTGCCGTTGCGCTCCAGAAAACGCTCGGACCCAAAAGGTACGGCGCCAATACCGCTCTCGGCAGCACGACCATCCGTGCTGTCATCGACCATGCGCAATTCCAGCGTGGCCGTGCGGCCAATCAAGTCCTTGGCACGGGCCACATCCTGCACACCGGGCAGTTGCACCACGATTCGGTCCAGGCCTTGTTGCTGGATCACAGGCTCACTGACACCCAGTTCGTTGATACGGTTGTGCAGGGTGGTGATGTTTTGTTTCAGCGCCTGGTCTTGCACCCTGCGCGCAGCCACCGGCTGGATCGTGGCGACCATCTTGACGTCGGTGCCATCCACCGTCTGCACCGTAGCCAAGTCGGTGAACTGGTCCTGGATAATGCGCCGGGCCGCCTCAGCAGTTGCGGCGTCGCGGAAGCGGATTTCAATGGCCTGACCATTGCGGCTGATGCCGCCGTGGCGCACATTTTTCTCGCGCAAGACGGTGCGGATATCCCCCGCCTGCGACTCCGCACGCTTGGTGAGCGCGGCCTCCATGTTCACCTGCAGCATGAAATGCACACCACCCCGCAAATCCAGACCCAGGTACATGGGGGATGCATGCAAAGCGGTCAGCCAGGCTGGGGAGCGCGACACCAGATTCAGGGCCACCACATAAGAGGGGTTGGCGAGGTCCGGGTTCAATGCCTTCTGGACGGCATCTTTGGCCTTGAGTTGCACATCCGTGCTGGGGAAACGTGCCCGTATGGAGGCGCCTTCCAATGCGACCACTTCAGGGGCGATACCCGCCGTTTTGAGCGCCTCTTCCACCTGGGTCAGCACCGCAGCGTCCAGCTTTACGGAGGTCTTGGCCACCGACACCTGCACGGCGGGTGACTCACCAAACACATTGGGCAGCGCGAACAGGCCGCCCACCACCAGCGCGATCAGGATGATCGCGTATTTCCACACCGGGTAACGGTTCATGATCGCACGACAGTCTAGTAAAAAAGTTACAAATGATTACTTGATCGTGCCCTTGGGCAGGACCTGGACCACCGCGCTGCGCTGGATCTGGATCTCGACACCATTGGCCACTTCAACGCCCAGGTAGTTTTCACCGATCTTGCTGATCTTGCCCAGCACACCACCGGCTGTGACCACTTCGTCACCCTTGGCGACCGCTTCGATCATGGCGCGGTGCTCTTTCTGCTTCTTCATCTGGGGGCGGATCATCACAAAGTAAAGCACCACAAACATCAAAACCAGCGGCAGCATGCTCATCAGGGAATCGGCCATGCTGCCTCCGGCAGCAGCAGCGGGAGCAGTTTGGGCAAAAGCAGAGGAAATAAACACAGGCAAACTCCACAAAACTAGGGACAAGAAAAAGCGCGCCACCCCAATAGAGGTGGCGACCATGCGCTGGGGCAACCCTTGATTGTAGACGGGCGGGGCCAAATGTTGTCCTTTCGGACAGCAACTAATCCCCACACCGCTTCAGGTCGGCCGGTGAAAACGCTCCAACAACATGGACCATTGCTGACGAGCGGCCGCCAGATGCCGGGCTTTCACATGGCCGTACCCCCGGATCTGCTCCGGCAGGCGGGCAAAGGCCACGGCCGCATCCCGGTTTGCGGCGTTCAACTGGGGCAACAGGCCCTGCACCGCGTCCTTGTATTCCTGCACCAAGGCACGCTCGTGGCGGCGTTCTTCGGTGTAGCCAAAGATGTCAAACGTGCCACCGCGCAGCACCTTCAGCGGAGCCAGCAGGCGGAAAGCGCTTTGCATCCAAGGGCCGTAGCTGCGTTTTTGCAACTCACCGGCCGCGTTGGTTTTGGCCAGCAGGGGCGGGGCCAGGTGGTAGTTCAGCTTGAAATCGCCTTCAAACTGGGCGTTGACCTTGGCCAGGAAGGTTTTGTCGGTATGCAGGCGGGCGACTTCGTACTCGTCCTTGTAGGCCATGAGCTTGAACAGGTAACGGGCCACGGCCTGGGTCAACGGCAGGGCTTCGCGCTTGGCGTTGTCCGATGCGGGTGTTATGGCGGATTCGGCTTTGCGCACGGTGTCCACAAAGCTGGCATAACTTGCTGCATAAGCCGCGTTCTGGTAGCCGGTCAAAAATTCGACCCGTTTGGCCACCAGCTCGTCCACCGTCTGCGTGCTACGGGGCGTGAAAGCAATGACCTGACCCGGATTCAGCAGTTTTTGCACGGCTGGCCAGTCCAGCGCGGCCTGGCGGCCCCAGGCAAAGGCGGTCTTGTTGTTCTCGATGGCCACGCCGTTGAGTTCAATCGCCCGCATCAGCGAGGCATGCTCCAGCGGAATCCAACCCTTTTGCCAGGCATAACCCAGCATGATGGGGTTGGTGTAAATGCTGTCGCCCAGGAAGCTTGTCGCCATGGCATCAGCGTCAAAGGCGCCCACGCCGTCTTCGCCCACCGCATTGGTGATTTCCGTCAGGCAATCGTCACCGGGGTTGGCCCAGTTGGGGTTGTTGACAAAAGCTGCGGTCGGCGCGCTGTGTGAATTCAGCGCCACATGGGTGCGGCCCTGGCGCATGCGCATCGTTGTTTCCTTGCCGGCCACCACGATGGGGTCGCAGCCAATCACCAGGTCGGCCGAAGCCATGCTGACACGCGTGGTGCGGATGTCGTCCTGCGTGGCGGCGATCAGCACATGGCTCCAGGTGGCACCGCCCTTTTGCGCCAGGCCACCGGCGTCTTGGGTGACGATGCCCTTGCCTTCCAGGTGGGCTGCCACACCCAGCAACTGGCCGATGGTGATGACGCCGGTGCCACCGACGCCGGCCACGATGATGCCCCAGGCACCGCCGCTGGCACTGCCATCGGCCGCATGTACTGCGGCGCTGAGTTGCGGTATCACCGGTGCAGGCAATGTGGCGACGTCCGTAGATGCGGCCGACTTGCCCTTGGCCTTCTTGCGCAGGCTGCCGCCCTCGACCGTGACAAAGCTGGGGCAGAAGCCCTTGACGCAGCTGATGTCCTTGTTGCAGGTGCTCTGGTTGATCTGGCGCTTGCGGCCAAACTCGGTTTCCAGAGGTTCCACGCTGACGCAGTTGCTCTGGGCGCCGCAATCCCCACAGCCTTCACACACCAGTTCGTTGATGACCACCCGTTTGGCCGGGTCCACCATGGTGCCCCGCTTGCGGCGGCGGCGTTTTTCGGTGGCACAGGTCTGGTCGTAAATGATGACCGTTGTGCCTTTGATCTCGCGGAATTCCTTCTGGATGTCATCCAGCAAATCGCGGTGGTGCACGGTCACGCCCTGGGCCAGTTCCACGCCGTCGTACTTCTCCGGCTCGTCGGTCACGACCACGATCTTGATGGCGCCTTCGGCCCGCATACTTTGTGCAATCTGCACAACCGAGTGGCCTTCGGCGCGTTCACCGACCTGCTGGCCGCCCGTCATGGCCACCGCATCGTTGTACAGAATCTTGTAGGTGATGTTGACGCCAGACGCGATGCTCTGGCGCACGGCCAGCAGGCCGCTGTGGAAGTAGGTGCCGTCGCCCAGGTTGGCGAACATGTGCTGGTCGTTGCTGAAGGGCTGCTGGCCCACCCATGGCACACCTTCACCACCCATCTGGGTGAAGCCCACGGTGGCACGGTCCATCCAGATGGTCATGAAGTGGCAGCCAATACCGGCCATGGCGCGTGAACCTTCAGGGACCTTGGTGCTGGTGTTATGCGGGCAGCCAGAGCAGAACCAGGGCTGGCGGTCGGCCAGCTTGATGTCGGCCTTGGCGCGGTTCACCTCCAACACGTGCATGGCGCTTTCCTTGGCGCTCAGGATGGCCAGTTGTGCGTCGATGCGGGCAGCAGTGTCGGCATCCACACCCATGTTCTTGATGCGCTTGGCAATGGCGCGCGCGATGATGGCGGGCGACAAATCGGCGTTGGCGCGCAACAGCGTGTTGTCGCTGGGGTTGGGCATGCCCCACTCCCCGCCGCTGCCAAATCCCGATTCGTCGGACTCCATCTCGTTGAACTTGCCCAGCACGCGGGGGCGCACATCGGCGCGCCAGTTGTACAAACCTTCCTTCAACTGGTATTCGATGACCTGGCGCTTTTCTTCGACGACCAGAATCTCTTGCAGGCCGGTGGCGAACTCGCGGGTCAGTTGAGCCTCCAGCGGCCACACCACACCCACCTTGTGCAGGCGGATGCCGATGCGCTGGCAGGTGGCATCGTCCAGCCCCAGGTCCAGCAGGGCCTGGCGCGTGTCGTTGTAGGCCTTGCCGCTGGCGATCAAGCCCAGGCGGTCGTTCGGGCCTTCGATGACGTTGTAGTTCAGGCGGTTGGCGCGGATATAGGCCAGCGCGGCATACCACTTGTAGTCAAACAAGCGCGCTTCCTGCTCCAGTGCGTGGTCGGGCCAGCGGATGTGCAGGCCGCCGTTGGGAATCACAAAGTCGGTAGGGATCTTGATCTGCACGCGGTCCGGGTCGATCATGGCCGTGGCACTGGATTCGACGATTTCCTGAATGGTCTTCATGCCGGACCAGACGCCGGAGAAGCGGCTCATGGCAAAGGCGTGAATCCCCAGGTCCAGAATTTCCTGCACATTGGTCGGGAAGAACACCGGCGTGCCGCAGGCCTTGAAGATGTGGTCACTCTGGTGGGCGGCGGTGGAGCTCTTGGAGATGTGGTCGTCACCGGCCACGGCGATCACGCCGCCCCAGGGTGTGGTGCCGGCCATATTGGCGTGTTTGAACACATCCGAGCAGCGGTCCACGCCCGGGCCCTTGCCGTACCAGATGCCAAACACGCCGTCGTATTTGTTGCTGCCCTTGGGCGCAAAGCCCAGTTGTTGTGTGCCCCACAGCGCGGTGGCGGCGAGCTCTTCGTTGACACCGGGCTGGAACACCACATGGTGCGCCTTCAGGTACTTTTCGGCCTTGACCAGGGACTGGTCATAGGTGCCCAGTGGTGAGCCGCGGTAGCCGCTGATGAAACCGGCCGTGTTCTTGCCGACCGCCAAGTCGCGCACGCGCTGCAACATGGGCAGCTTGACCAGGGCCTGCACGCCGCTCATGAAGGCGTGGCCATAGTCCAGGGAATACTTGTCGTCTAGCGTGACGGTTTCCAGGGCCTTGCGGACGTGTTCGGGTAGCGGTGCATTCATGGCGGTTTTGTCTCCGGGGCTGGCGGTAGTGGGCTGGCTTCAACGGGGTCCGTCAAGCATGCGCGGGACCTTCTCGTTGGGAGATCAGTGTAGGCAGTTTGGCCTGATATGTCATTGCGTTTTGTGCCCAAACGAACATGGCTTGGGAAAGGATATTGCTGCAAAATGCCAATATATGGAACAACTCGACAAATTTGACCTTGCAATCCTAGGCGAGCTGCAAAACGACGGCCGCCTGAGCAACACTGAACTGGCCAGTCGCGTTGGCCTGTCGACCGCGCCCTGCTGGCGCCGGGTGCGCGCGCTGGAGGAGGCCGGCTTCATCAAGGGTTACCACGCCGAGCTGGACCGGCAGAAGATTGGACTGGGTGTGCTGGCCTTTGTGCGACTGGACGCCGAGCGCAACACTGGGGACTCGACCCGCGCACTGGAAGAAGCCATACAAAAGCTGCCGCAGATCGTCAGCTGCCACTACATCAGCGGCTCCGGCACCTTTGAACTGCAGGTGATTTGCCAGGACCTGGACAGCTTCTCGCGGTTTGCGCGCGAGAGCCTGATCAACTTGCCGCACGTGAAAGACCTGCACACCAGCTTTTCGCTGGGAGAGGTCAAGGCCAGCAGCGCCTTGCCGCTGGACCATTTGAAGACCTGAGAAGCCCACGCACCGGAGGCCACACCATGCCCACACCCCCATCTGCTGTCACCACGCCCTGGTACAGAAGACAGTTTCTGACCAGAAGCATGTGGTCTTTTATGCTTCTAGCCCCCGCCGTTACTGCACAACCCGCTATGCAATCCATAGCAAACCAAAATCCCTTGCCACTGCGCAACCTGCAAATTGAGGTGCGCCAGGTGCACAGCAGCCAGCATGAACGGAGCGGCGCAGAGGCCGACGCGCGGCTGCAGTTCGGGTCCGGCGGCTCGGCGTCCGCCCAGGCCCAGGTGCACCTGGGTCAGCAGCAGGCGCAACAATCCGGGTCCGCGTCGCAACAGGTGCTGGTGCTCAACGGCCGCAGTGCCGCCATCACCCTGCGCAGCAGCAGACCGTTTCGCCTGATGCAGACCCAGTTCCGCAACGGGCGGCCGGTGCTGGTGCAGGGGTTTGTATTACTGGAAGCATCCACCGGGTTTATGGCCACACCGCGCTGGGACGGCACGGATCTGGTGGAACTGGAGATTGGAACCAGCACCTTGGTGTTGCCATTGGGGGAATGGGTCAGCATTGCGCAGTCCGAGACCAATAACCGCTCGGAGCGCAGTGGACTGCTGGGCCAGGCCAGCGCATCCGACCAGCAGAGCAGCGAACTGCAAGTGCGGCTTACGGTGCGTTAGCCGCGTGGTGTCTACCTGCGCGCCAGTACCGAACGGATGGTGTTGCCCAGCTCTTCGGCCACAAACTTGGCGATGTAGGCGTCGGCACCCACACTCTTCACATGGCCTTCGTTCGCGGAGCCGGTCAACGAGGAATGGATGATGACCGGAATGCCCTTGAAACGACCGTCCTGCTTGATATTGCGCGTCAGCGTGAAGCCGTCCATGACCGGCATTTCCAGGTCTGTCAGCACCACGGACACCTTGTCCTGTATGGTCTTGCCCTCGGCCTGGGCCTTGGCGGTCATGGTCTCCAGCATGTCCCAGGCTTCCTTGCCGGTCTTGGTCATCACATAGGGCACACCCATGGCCTTGAGGCCCTGTTCGATCATCATGCGGGCCACGGCAGAGTCATCTGCAGCCAGCACCACGGTGCCGGGTGGCAGCTTGACCGCGCCGACCTGGGCCTCGTCCACCTCGGAGCTGTGGTCATTGGGCATCACATCACGCAGGATCTGCTCCACGTCCAGCACCTGGGCCAGTCGGGTGTTTTCAGCGTTGCCGTCTAGGCGCGCGATGCTGGTGACCAGGCCACCACCGCTGCTCTCGGCGGACAACACGTGTTTCCACTCCAGGCGCACGATTTCGTTGACCTCTTCCACCGCAAAGGCCTGTGTGGTGCGGGCGAATTCGGTGACCAGCAGGATGCCCAGACCCTTGGTCGGGTTGCAGCCCACCACCTTGGGCAGATTGATGACGGTGATCATCTGGCCGCGGATATTGGCCACACCCATCACGGTGGACGGCATGTTGACCATGGCGGTGATCTCGGGCATGACCAGGATCTCGCGCACCTTGAACACATTGATGCCAAACAGCTCGCGCCGGTTGGTGCCGGGCGCCTCACCCAGTCGGAACAACAGCAGTTCGAACATGCTGTTGGAAGCCAGATTGGTCCGTTCGTCGATGTCCCGCATGGTACTCATGGCGTATTCCCCGTGTGTTCGCTGGTGGTTAAAAGGCTGAACCGGTCATGGTGATCATAGTAACGTTATCTGGGCGGTTTGGGCCACAAAACCCACATCTGCAGGGGCTGGCGCAGACGCCCGGCCAACTCACCCGCCTCCTGCCCCCAGCCGACAAAGTAGTCGGCCCGCACGGCACCGGTGATGGCGCTGCCCGTGTCCTGCGCCAGCACCAGTTTTTGCAGCGTGGTCTGGGGGCCGGTGGACGCGAGCCACAGCGGCGTGCCATAGGGAATGCTGGCCGGGTCCACGGCAATGGAGCGGCCGGGCGTGAGCGCCACCCCCTGGGCACCCCGCGGCCCTTCACTGGTGTCGCGGGCGGTGATGGCCTCTTCGCGGAAAAATACCACCCGCGGGTTGCTCCACAACAACTCCTGCTGGCGCTGCGAGTTTTGCGCCAGCCAGGCCTTGATACCGGGCCAGGATGCATCGCGGATCAGGCCCTGGTCCAGCAACCAGCGGCCCACGCTGCGGTAGGGCTGGTCGTTGGTGCCGGCATAGGCCAGGCGCACCCAGCGTTCGCTGCCGTCGGGCTGGGTGATGCGCACACGCCCGGAGCCCTGGATCTGCAGCACAAGCGCGTCCACCGGATCGGCCAGGTAGGCAATGGCGCGGCCCTGCAGCGCGGCCTGGGCCTCGGGCAGGGTGTCGATCTCTTGCCGGGTGTACCAGGGTTTGCGCTGCGCCAGACTCCCCGGGGGCTGGTACAGCGGCACATTGAACTGGGCCGTGGGCAGGCGGCTGGCCTCCAGCACGGGCTCGTAGTAGGCGGTGAGCAGGCCGGTGGCTTCGCCCTGTGGTGTCTCCACCCGCATGGGCTGCAGGCGTGCCTGTATCCAGGCGCGTTGTTCGTCGGCGCTGCCAATGCTCAGGCGGCGGATCTCCGGGCACAGGGGCCAAAGGCACCGCCGGGGGCGTTCACAGCTCTTGAGCCACGCGTTCCAGGCTTCGAACAGGCTGTCGTCTGCAAAGCCAGGCAAATCGCTCCACGGCACGGGCACCCAGCGGCTTTTGGACTGCGTCAGGGTACCGGGCACGTCCAACGGCGGGGTGGTGCTGCGTGTGGGCTCGGCGCGGGGCGGCGCTGACGGTGGTGCGTAGATCGGTGCACTGCCGCAGGCGACCAGGCTTCCTACAATGGCGGCCATCCATCCACAGGCCAGGAGCCTTTGCACCATGACATTGTTATTGCTGGAAGCCCTGGGCGCAGGACTGTTACTTGTTGGAATCATCTGGTGGACCATGTTTTCGGGACGCAAGCATGGCGAACTGCCACAGGACGATGCGCAGACCAAGGCTGAAGACAAAAAAGACCTCTAGCCCCCGTAAAATATAGATACATAGCTATATATTTTATAGCAAATACCAAACTACTCTGCCGCTACAACAGGCGGTGCTGCAGTGCTGGCAATTGGCTACGGCGCTGCTGCAGGGTGTGGGGGCTCAACTCGGCACACACCACACCAGCACCATGGGCGCGCTGCGCCAGCACCAGGCCCCAGGGGTCCACCACCAGGGACTGACCCCAGGTGCGCCGGCCATTGGGGTGTTCACCGCCCTGGGCGGCCGCACCCACATAGGCCAGGTTTTCGATGGCACGGGCCCGCAGCAAGACCTCCCAATGGGCCTGGCCGGTGGTGTGGGTGAAGGCGCTGGGCACCAGGATCAGGTCTACCCCGTCGCGGGCATACGCCCGGTACAACTCGGCGAAACGCAGGTCGTAACAGACACTCAGACCCACCTGCCACAGGTGGCCGTCCTGGGACGGGAGCGCAAAACGCGTGGGCTGTGCACCCCGGTCCAGCACGCGAGACTCGTCGTACGACTCCACCCCATTGTCGAAACGGAACAGGTGCATCTTGTCGTATCGGGCCACACATTCTCCCTGGGGGTTGAAGACCAGGGAGCTGTTGTAGACCCGGTCGGGCCGCGAGGCCGACAAGGGCAGGGTGCCCCCCACCACCCACAGGCCCAGCGACCGCGCGGCGTCGGCCAGAAAGTCCTGGATAGGGCCACTGCCAAAGGCCTCCTGGATGGCCAGTTTGTCGGCGTCGTGCTGGCCGATCAGGCAAAAATACTCGGGCAAAACGGCCAGTTCGGCCCCCTCACGAGCGGCCTGCTCCAGCAAGCTGCGGGCTTGCTGCAGGTTGTCGGAGACCACGCCGGTGGACACCATTTGCAGGGTAGCTAACTTCATCAGATTTCCTAGGGGATGACCGGTGCGCTGGCGCCCGGGGCGGCCGGCACGGGGGTGTTGCGGTGTTCGACCTTGGTGACACGGGGGTCCAGCCAGGTGCCGTCGACCAGCAGCTCAAAGGTGGCGGCCTCGATCAGGGGTTTGCGCAGGATCAGTTGGGCGAGGAAGGAGCTCAGGCCAATGACGGGGTTGATATAGGCCATGGCCAGCGACGCACTGCCAGCATTGATCTCGGGCACCACGACCACCTTGATGTTTTGGGTTTCCTTGGCGATGTCGGCCTGGCCCTCCATCAGCACGGCGGCGCTCACGCCCTTCATTTGCAGGTTGTTGGTGTGGGCAATGCCCTGCGCAATGCTCACATCGCCGCGGAAAAAGTCAAACGCAAACCCCTCGCTGAACACATCGCGGAAGTCCAGCGCCAGGCGCCGTGGCAAAGATTGCAGACTCAGAACACCCAACAGCTTGGCGATGCCGGGGTCGGTTTTCAGAAACTGCCCGTTCTCCACGTTGACGTTGAAGCTGCCGCTGAGGCTGGGGTAGTCCATGGTGATGGGGGAGCCCAGCCAGGCGACCTGGCCTTCGACCTTGCCCGCACCCCTGCGCACCACACCGGGCATACCAAAACGGTTGAGCAACTCGCCCGAGTCGTTGATGTCCAGCTTGAAGTTCATCACCGTGCGCCGGCGCTCCTTGATGCTACGCGCCGCCAATGGTCCGGCCTGTGCGTTGACATGGGTCCAGTGGCCCGTGGCCGTCAACGCGGCCTCGGGTGTGCTGATGTTGAAGCGGTTCAGGCGCCACTCCCGCGGCAGGTCACGTGCCGCGGCGGATGTACCCGCCGCCACGTTGACCGCATCAATTTCGACCCGGCCCAGCCGCTTGCCACGCAGCTCGAAGTCTTCCACAACGATGTCCAGTGCGGGGATGCTGGCGGGCTGCTCGTCCAGCGCAGTTTCCACCTCTTGTGCCGCACTCTGTGCAATCGCCAGCCGGGACAACCTGGCGTACAGGCGCCCGGCGGTGGGGCCAGAAGACTGCCGGTACTCCACATAGCCGTTCATCTCCGTCGCATCCAGGTTGGCACGCCACAACAGGCCTTCGCGGCCACCCCCCACCACCATGTTGCTGAGTTTGCGCCCGCCCGCCGTGAGCTCGCGGGCCCGCACCGCCACGCTGGTGGGCAGGTAACTGGTGCTGACCGATGCACCGGACGTGGCCACACCAGCGGGTGACAGATCGGCCCCCGCCGCACGTGACAACACCTCGGACCAGGCGTCCAGGTCCAGCTTGGCCAGGTTGACGTTGGCCACCACCCCCTCGGCAGGCATCGGCGCCGACTCGTCGGCCGCCAGCCCCACGGCAATGGCACCCCGCAACACACGGGCCTCGGCGCCGGATACGTCGCGCACAAACACGATGCTGGCCAGCTTGCCCACGTCCAGCTGCAGTTGGTCCTGTGTGTGCACCGCGCCGTCGCTACCCGCAACCAGGGAAGCCTTAACGGCGGCGGTCTCCAGTAGCAGGGGCAAAGGCGTTTCGGCGGTTTTGGCAAAGGGTGCAGGCAGGTTCAGCGCCATGCCCACCAGGTTGCTGTTGATGCTCAGTTCGGCCACACCGGCCCGGAAGCCCAGGCTGGCGGTGTAGGCCGCCGTGCCATTGGCGTACTGCGCCAGCCGGGCCGCAAAACCCAGTTCACGCGCCTGGCGCAGCCCCTCCGCCGTCACACTGCCCTGCATGCGTATCTGTTGGGGTGCTGGCGCTTTGTTGCCGGGCATGGGGTGGGCACTGCCAGGGCTGCTCATGCCGCCGTCCAACCGCACGTCTCCGCCCAGTGCCCGGGCCTGGGCACCCGACACCGAAAAGCCAGTCTCCGAAAAATGGATGACGCCGCGTGCACGCGCAAGACGGGGGGTGTCGGGGGTGATCTGCAGGTCATTGCCGGCCAGCGTAATACTGCCGCGCACCGTGGCCTTGTCTACTGCAGCAATCGGAAAGGCGAGCTTGAACTTGTAGTCGGCCGGACCGTTGGCCGTGGAGCGGTCCAGGGCCTTGCCCATCAGCGGGCTCAGCGGTGAACTATTGACCACGCCCAATACATCGGCCAACGGACCCTGGGCTTCTACCGCGACCGACACGGCCGCACCGCGGTACAGGTTGTCCACCACGGCTTCGGCCTTGCCCACCCGCAGGCCTGGCATACCCACCACCCGGGCACTGGCGCCTTTGACCTGCAATACGGCCCGGTCAATGACCAGCTCGCCGGACAACTCGGTCAACACCGGCCAGGGCGGGCTGTCCTTGGGCAGCAGAAAGGCAGGCGCATAAGCAAAGGTGGCGTTATGCACATCGGCCACGATGCGGAAGTCCCCCTGTTTGGCCGTGGCAAAGGGGAAATCGTGCAGATTGCCCTTGACCTTGAACTTGACCCCCGAGGCCGTGCCCGCTGTGATGGCTTCGCGCAGGTAGTCCCGCACGGCCTGGTCAATGCCCAGCGGCAGGTAGCGGTAGACCCGTGTACCGTTGGCGCGGCTCAGGCTGCCCTGCAGGTCCAGCACACCTGGAAAACGCCCGCGGATTTGCGCGGTCTTGGATGCCGGCGACGGCGCAGCGTTGCCCGCTGGCGCGCCCGGCGCCGTTTGCCATTTCAGCTGCACCTCGCCCTGTGCGTCGGCATTGCTGAAGCGCAGGTTGGGAATGGCCAGGCTGATCTGCCCGGCGTCCAGCTTCCACTGCACATCCCCTTCCAGGCTGTCCATGGGCATAACCGGTTCGTCGAATATGCCCGGTAAATCCAGCGCACCGCCCTTCATGGCCAGGCTGGCGCGTCCGCCGGACTGGTTGAGGTCGAAATCAATATCCACGCCCTTGAAGCCCGGCCGCGCGCCCGTGTCGGAGGCCAGCGCAGCCATCTCCAGCTGCACGGCACGGCCCTTGGCGCTGAACCTGGTCGGTTCACTGATGGGGCCTTGCCAGTTGCCCACCACCTGCTCCACCAGCCCCCGGGGTGCCAACTGGGCCAGCAGGCTGCGCAAGTCCTCGTTCATCGGCATGCGGTTGGCAATTTGTGCGATGGCGGCCAGGTCCAGGCGGTCGGCCACCAGTTCACCACGCTGGGGTTTCTTCTTGTCGCCCGCGAACACGGCAAAACGCACATTGCCACCCGGCCAGTGCAAGCCGTCGTCGGTCTGGAACTGCAGGGCCTGGGTCGAAAACTCCACGCCGCCTTCGAGTACTTTCGCCCCCAGGCGCCCGGAAATACCCCGCAGGGCCAGGGCGTCCAATTTGGGGTTCACCGTGACGCGTACGCCGTCCAGCGCCAGGTCGGCCGTGGCACCCACCACCGCGCCGCGCACCACATCCACCCAGGCGCGCAGGGAGCCTGCGCCCTGTTGCAGGTCCACGCCCAGGTCGGCATAGAGTTTCAATTGCGCCAGGTCGATGTGTGAAAACTGGGCATACACCTGGCCCTGCCAGGTCCTCCAATCACTTTCGCTGCGGCTCAACAGGGGTTGTTTGAAAACGCCCATCAGGCTCAGGCGCTCGCCCCAGTGGTCTGGGGGGTTGGCATCCAGCCGCATGGCATGGTTGCGGTTCTGGTTGCGCAAGACCCAGTTCACATCGGTCAGTGCCAGCGTGGGCACCTTGCGCATTTCGTCGGTCCAGCTGACCTTGCCCTGGCGGATCACCAGTTCGGGCTGGGAGAAGACCCAATCGGCCGCCACCGTGTCCGCACCGTCGTTGTTGGACAGCGGAAAACCAGCGATCCAGATACGCCCGTCGGTGGAGCGGCGCACATCCAGCTCGGGGCGGTCAATGGTCAGTTGCTCCAGACCCAGCCCCAGGATGGAGCGGGCCGACAAGGCTGCCAGTACCGAAGGTAACTTCAGCACTTCGCGGCCCTGGGTGTCGAGCAGCCGCACATCGTTGAGCTCCAGCGACGGGATCAGCCCATTGGAGCGGGCCACGATGTCGCCAATACGGACGGTCACCCCCAACAGGCGCGAGGCCTGCTGCTCCAGCGTCGGGCGAAACTCGGCGATTCGCGGCACAATCACGAAATGCAGCGCACCCCAAACTATGAGCAACGCCACCCACGCTGAAACCACTAACCAGAATGCTGCGCGCACAACAAATGCACCAACCCGGATAACGGGTGAGGGGTTTGTAGTCAATTCAGTCATCGCAGTCGGAACACCATGTCAGGAATTATGACCCGCAATGGACCACCTGACCGGGCCGAGGGTTCCCGCTTTACGCAACGGATACGCCGCCGTTACGCCGCCCAATTGCTGCAGTTGCCGCCGGGTGCACCCACCCGTCAAACCATGCAGACGCTGTTTGAAGCGCTGCGTGCCGGTGGGGCTGACACCGGGACCGCCCTGCGAACCCTGCGCCAACTGGTGGTGGAACGCCTGGTCTGCTTGGATTGCAACGAAGGGGCCACCCTTGCCACCGTAACCGCCGCGATGACGGCATTGGCGGAATGTGCGTTGGATGTGGCCTACCAGGAAAGCAGCCGTGTATTGGACGCGCAGCATGGTGCGCCCTTGTCCGCCCAGGGCACGCGGGCCGACCTGTGCATTGTGGGCATGGGCAAGCTGGGTGCACGCGAGCTCAATGTTTCCAGCGACATCGACCTGATCTATATCTACGACCAGGACGGAGAGACCGCGGGGGATGCCAACGGACGCGGGCGTATTTCCAACCAGGAGTACTTCGGCAAGGTCGTGCGTGCCATCTATGCCCTGGTGGGTGACACCACCGAACACGGTTTTGTGTTCCGCGTCGATCTGGCCCTGCGCCCAAACGGCAACTCGGGCCCGCCCGTCGTATCGCTGGGCGCACTGGAGGAATATTTCCATGTGCAGGGCCGCGAATGGGAGCGTTTTGCCTGGCTCAAAAGCCGGGTTGTGGCACCCAGCCAGGCCATCACCTCCAGCTGTGCACAGGGCCTGCGGGCCGTGGTGTCACCCTTTGTATTCCGGCGTTACCTCGATTACAACGTGTTTGACGCCTTGCGGGTGCTGCACCGCCAGATCCGCGACCATGCCACCAAACGCAGTGCCGGCAAACCCGAGCGCAGCAACGACGTCAAGCTGTCGCGCGGCGGCATCCGCGAGATCGAATTCACCGTGCAACTGCTGCAGGTTGTGCGGGGTGGCCAGTTCCCCGAGCTGCGCACGCGCCCCACACTGAATGCCCTGCAGAGGTTGGTGACAGCGGGCCTGATGGTGCAGACCACTGCCGATGCACTGGGACGGGCCTATGTTTTTCTGCGCCAGGTGGAGCACCGCATCCAGTACCTGGACGACCAACAGACCCACATCCTGCCCACGGCGGACGCTGATCTGGAATGGATTGCGCAGACACTGGGTTTTACCAACGCTTGCGCTTTTTTACATGAATTGCACAGCCACCGCGAGCTGGTGGCCCAGGAATTTGATGCCCTGCTGGGCGGTGCACACAAGGAATGCAAGGGTTGTGGCGGGGCGGCGAATGCACCGGGTGTTGGTGATTTCGACGACATGCTGGCCGAGCTGACCGGCCAGTTCCGCGACCGCATTGTGCAGTGGCGCGAGCACCCCCGGGTGCTGGCCCTGCGGGAAGAATCCCGCGCGCGGCTGGCCCGCCTGCTGTTGCGCACGGGGCAGTGGGTGGCAGAGGGCAAGGCCACGGAAGAGGCAGCCGTGCGCCTGGCGGACTGGATCGAACCCCTGCTGCGCCGCGAGAGTTATCTGGCCCTGTTGCTGGAGCGGCCTAATGTGCACCAGCGGCTGTTGCACATGTTGGGTGCAGCCCGGTGGCCGGCGCGTTACCTGCTCAAACACCCGGGCGTCATTGACGAGCTGGCGGGTGACGCCATGTTTGAAGAGCGTTTTGACCCCCAGGAGTTTGAGACCGAGCTGGACCGGCGCCGCGCAGCGCTGCAGGGCACGGGTGAAGACGACGACGAGACCCTGCTGAACCTGCTGCGCCGCGCCCACCATGCGGAAGTTTTTCGTATCCTGGCGCGCGACGTGGAAGGCCGCCTGGGTGTGGAGGAAGTGGCCGACGATCTGAGCGGCCTGGCCGACGCGGTGTTGCGCATCACCACCCGCTGGTGCTGGGACCGGCTGAAGAATCGCCACCAGGCCGACTGCCGCTTCGGCATCATTGCCTATGGCAAGTTGGGCGGCAAGGAGCTGGGCTACGGCAGTGATCTGGACATCGTGTTTGTCTATGACGATGCCGACGAGCGGGCCGGTGAGGTGTATGGCGCCCTGGTGCGCAAGCTGATCAACTGGCTGACCGTCAAAACCGGCGAGGGCGATTTGTACGAGATCGACACCGCGCTGCGCCCCAACGGCAACTCAGGCCTGCTGGTGACCAGCTTTACCGCCTACTCGAACTACCAGCAACAGCGTGGCAGCAATACCGCCTGGACCTGGGAACACCAGGCCATGACCCGTGCCCGCTGTGTGCTGGGTGACGCCGCCCTGCTGGCTGGTTTTGACGCCGTGCGTGCGGCCGTGATCGGTGCAGAACGCGACAGCCTGGGCCTGCGGGAAGAAATTGGCAGCATGCGTGCCAAGGTGCGCGCCAGCCACCCGGTGCGGGGCACGCAGTTTGACGTCAAACACAGCCCCGGGGGGATGGTGGACGTGGAGTTTGCCGTGCAGTTTCTGGTGCTGTCACAGGGGTGCAGACACCCGGAGCTATTGGCCAATGTGGGCAATATTGCACTGCTGCAACGCGCCGAAAGCTGCGGCCTGTTGCCGCCGGGTGTGGGTAACAGGGCTGCAGAGGCGTATCGCACGTTGCGCCAGATCCAGCACCGGGCGCGGCTCAACGAAGAGCCAACCCAGGTCAACGCAGACCAGGTGCCCCACGAACAGGCTGCGGGCTTGGCGTTGTGGGCAGCCGTATTCGGGGCTACTGCGCAGACCGGATCTTCTTGACCAAGGCCGTGGTGGAGTAACCCGCTACAAATGGCAGTGCCAGGGCATGGCCACCCCAGGACTCCACCAGGGCGGTTTCAGGCAACAGGGCCATGTTGTAGTCGCCCCCCTTGACCAGAATGTCGGGGCGAATCTCGGCAATCAGCGCGACCGGCGTGTCCTCGTCAAACCAGGTCACCAGGCTGACCGCTTCCTGGCTGGCCATCACAATGGCGCGGTCGGACTCGGCGTTCAGCGGCCTGTCATCCCCCTTGCCCAGACGGCGCACCGATGCATCGGTATTCAGCGCCACGATCAGGCTGCCACCCAGCGCTCGGGCCTGCGCCAGGTACACCACATGGCCGCGGTGGATGACGTCAAAAACGCCGTTGGTAAACACCCAAGGCCTGGGCAGGCGGGCCAGTTGCAGGGCCAGGTCTTCACGCGGGCATATCTTGGCCAAAAAGGCGGGGGCAGTGTCTGGGGCATGCATAGCGCCATGCTATCAGGGAGCGGGCGCGCTCAAGACTGGGCCATATGTGTCGATCAGACATGCATAATTCCCGTTAACCCATGCACCTTGTTCCTGTCAGCGTCGAATCCATACGCATCAACCAACCTCTGCCTTTTCCACTGATGGACAAGAATGGGGTTCTGCTGGCCAAACGTTCCTTTGTCATCGATTCCAAGGAAGACCTGGCAGAAATCGCGCAGCGTGGCGGCGGCCTCTATATCGACGTGGCCGATTCCGAAGCCCACCACCGGGCCTATGTGGGACGCCTGCACAGCCTGGTGCGCACCGGTAAGTCGCTGGGTGAAATTGCCGACGCCAAGATCACCGGTGACCTGTTGGACAACCGCAATGCGCAGGAGAACGAACGCGCGGACTGGCTGGACCTGCAGGTGCAGACCAATGCCCTGCTGCGCGACACACAACCCAGCCACTTCATGGACAAGCTGGAGCGGCTCAACACGCAGCTGAACCGCCACTCGCGCAGCAACCCCGACGGCACGTTGTTTGCCCTGATGCAACTCTCCGCCACCGAGGTCCGCATGTACAGTGCGACCCATTCCATGTTGGTCAGCGTCATGTGTGGCCTGGCCGCACGCGAGGTGCTCAAGTGGTCCCCGGAGCAACAAGACTCCCTGTCCAAGGCTGCCCTGACCATGAACCTGGGCATGACCAGCCTGCAGGACCAGTTGACGCGACAGGCCGAGGCGCTGACACCCGTACAACGCCGGGCCATCGATGCCCACGCCCAAAAGTCCGTTGAGATGCTGACAGACATGGGCGTGACCGATGCCGTCTGGCTGGATGCCGTGCGTGACCACCACACCCAGGTCCCAGGCCCGCTGCAGTCGCGCGCACCCGGGCAGCAGCTGGCGCGGCTGATCCAGCGGGCCGACATGTTTGCCGCGCGCCTGTCGCCGCGGGCCGGACGTGTGCCGATTTCACCGGCCGCTGCCATGCAGGCCTGCTACTTCGATGAAAACCGCCAGGTCGACGAAGCCGGTGCCGCACTCATCAAGGCCGTGGGCATTTACCAGCCCGGCTCCTTTGTACGCCTGGCCACCGACGAGGTGGCCGTGGTCATCAAACGCGGGCAAAACACCAGCACCCCGAGGGTGGCCGTGCTGGTCAACCGCAGTGGCATGCCCACGCTGGAACCCACCATACGCGAGACCAGTACGCGCGATTTCCGCATTGTGGCCAGCGTGCCGCACCGCGAGGTCAAGGTCCAGATCAATCTGGAGCGGCTGCTGCCGCTCACCGCCGCACCCGCCTCCGACCGCCCCTGGTAACCCCAGATCGGTAGCGCGGCCCGCCGCGCTCCATCTCCCTCAACCCCCGCCCAGTCTATTACCCACACTCCAAAAGTGGGTAAAACTTACTTGGTCGATAAATTACTATACAGTCACAATAATACCAAACAGTTCACATTTAGGTTTCCCCATGAAGATCGCCATCGTTGGTTCCGGCATTTCCGCCCTCGGCGTGGCGCACGCCTTGCGCGGCCAGGCCGAGATCAGCCTGTTTGAGGCCGGAGACTACTTTGGCGGCCATACCCATACGGTCGATCTGACCTTGGAAGGGCCTGCTGGCCCTGTCACACACGGTGTCGACACCGGGTTTTTAGTCTTCAACGAACGAACCTACCCGCACCTGATCCAGCTTTTCAGCGACCTGCAGGTGCCCACCGCACGTTCGGACATGTCGTTTTCGGTGCAAGTACCGGGCGCCAACGGCCAGGCGCCGCTGGAATGGAGCGGCTCGTCCTTGAACACCGTCTTCTCCCAGCGCCGCAACCTCGTCAACCCGCGGTTTCTGCGCATGTTGCGCGACGTGTTGCGCTTCAACACCCTGTGTACCGACATCGCCACGCGCAATGCCGAGACCGAGCTGATGCAGCCACTCGCGGGCTTTCTGGAACAGCACCGCCTGTCCGATGAATTCCGCGACTGGTACTTTTTGCCCATGCTGGGCTGCATCTGGAGCTGCCCCACCGACCAGATGCTGCAGTTCCCCGTGGCGACCATGATCCGCTTCTGCCACAACCATGGCCTGATCCAGGTCAGCAACCGCCCGCAGTGGTGGACCGTGGCCGGTGGTGCGCGCCAGTACGTGGAAAAAATCGTGGCGCAAATCCCCGACAAGCGCCTGAACACACCGGTGCAGCGCATCACCCGAGACGCCCAGGGCGTCAGCATCTACGCCAACGGCCAGACCGAGCGTTTTGACAAGGTGGTGCTGGCCTGCCATTCGGACCAGTCCCTGGCCTTGCTGGCCGAGCCCAGCCACGCCGAACAACAAACCCTGGGCGCTATCCGTTACCAGGCCAACCGCGCCGTGTTGCACACCGACGCCTCGGTGCTGCCGCAGTCCCGCCGGGCCTGGGCGGCCTGGAACTACCAGCGTTCGGCAAGTACCGGGCGCGATACGGCAAAAGTCTGCCTGCACTACCTGATCAATATGCTGCAGCCCGTGCCCTTTGCACAACCCGTGGTGGTGTCGCTCAACCCGGTGGCCGAGATAAACCCCGCCCACGTGCATGGCAGTTTTGACTACGCCCACCCGGTGTTCGATGTGGCCGCCATCCGCGCCCAGAGCCAGGTGCCCGCGCTGCAAGGCCAGCAGAACACCTATTTTTGCGGCGCCTGGACGGGTTATGGCTTCCACGAAGACGGTCTCAAATCGGGCTTGGCTGTGGCGGACCGGCTGCACGCTGACCTGCACTTGAAGCCCTGAGCGCGACGCCACCATGACCGCATCCGCACCTGCACCCACAACGCCACTGGCCGCACCCCAGATCGGCTTTGGGCAGGTGCGCCACACCCGCCTGGCGCCGGTGCGCAATGCCTTTGTGTACGGCAACTACTTTCTGATGTTGCCCATGCGCAGCCTGCAGGCCCAAGGCAATAACAGCAAACACAGCGCGCTGGCCCGCAACCGCTTTGCGCCTTTGAGTTTTTACGATACCGACCATGGCGACGGCCGCGGCCCTGAGCAGGGCGGCGCGCTAGCCTGGCTGGATGCACTGCTCGCCGCAGAGGGCATTGGCACCGTGCAAGACAGCACACACAGCGACCCGGCCGACGGCGAAGTCTGGTTGCACTGTTACCCGCGGGTGCTGGGCCATACCTTCAAACCGGTCAGCTTTTGGTACTGCCACCGCAAGGACGGCCGGCTGCGCGCCATTGTGGTGGAGGTGAACAACACCTTTGGCGAGCGCCACTGCTACCTGCTGGACACACCCCAGTTCGGGGTGGAACTGCGCGCCAACAAGGTGTTCCATGTTTCGCCCTTTGTACCGGTGGAAGGCGGTTATCGCTTTCGATTCATGTTCACGCCGGACCGCAGCCACACCGTGGCCCGTATTGACTTTGACGATGCCAACGGCCCGCTGATCGAGACCAGTGTCAGCGGCCAGCTGGAACCGCTGACACCCCATTCCGTGCGCCGCGCCCTGTGGCGCTACCCCGCCATGACCCTGGGCGTGGTGCTGCGCATCCACTGGCAAGCCTTCAAGCTGCTGTGCAAAAAAACTCCGTTCTTTGGCAAACCCCTGCCACCCACCACCTTCACCACCCGCTGACCCTGCCTGAGCATCCACCATGAACAGCATGAACACCGTTACGGCACCCTCTGCCACTTTCACCATCCCCCGCGGCACACCGGCCGCCGCACGCACGGTATTGCGTGTGTTGCAAAAGCTGCGCCACGGCTCGTTGACCCTGCAGTTTCCGGACGGCAGCATGCAGCGTTTTGGCAAAAGCGACGCCATGCCCCACGCCACGCTGAACCTGCACAACTGGAAGGTGTGTGCGGCGGCGCTTAAATCGGGTGACATTGGTTTTGCCGAATCCTTCATCGCCGGGGACTGGAGCACCCCCAACATGGTGGACCTGCTGCGTGTGCTGGTGAAAAACCGGGCCGAGGTGGAAAGTGTCATCTACGGCACCTGGGCCGGGCGTCTGCTGTACCGCGTCAAACACCTGCTGAACCGCAACACCAAGACCAATAGCCAGAAAAACATCCACGCCCATTACGACCTGGGCAATGCCTTTTACCGCCTGTGGCTGGACGAGACCATGAACTACTCCAGCGCCCTGTTCAACGGTGACACCACACAGCCCATGGCCCAGGCCCAAAAGACCAAGGTGCGCCGCGCCCTCGACCAGGCCCGTGTCAAACCCGGTGACCGTGTGCTGGAAATCGGCTGTGGCTGGGGTGCATTGGCCGAGATGGGCACCGTGGAATTCGGCGCCCACGTGACCGGTGTGACGCTGAGCAGCGAACAACTGAGCTCGGCCAAGGAACGTTTGCTGCGCCTGGGCATGGCAGAACAATCCGACCTGCGGCTCCAGGACTACCGCGACATCAGCGACGCGCCGTTTGATGCCATCTGCTCCATTGAAATGGTGGAGGCCGTAGGCCGCGAGTACTGGCCCACCTACTTTGCCACCATCTCCAAACTGCTCAAGCCCGGAGGCCACGCCTGTGTACAAAGCATCGTGATCGACGACGCGTTGTTCGCGCGGTATGTGGGGTCCACCGACTTCATCCAGCAGTACATCTTCCCCGGTGGCTGCCTGCCCTGCCCCAGCGAATTCCGCCGCCAGGCCCAGGCCGCGGGGCTGGAGGTGGTCGAGGAACTGGCCTTTGGCCACGACTATGCCGAGACGCTGAACCGCTGGCGCGAAGCCTTTATGTCGCACCGCGCCCAGGTGCTCAAAAACGGCTTTGACACCCGCTTCCTGCACATCTGGGAGTTCTACCTGGCCTACTGTGAGGCGGCGTTTTTGGAAGACAACATCGATGTGGTGCAGTACACGCTGCGCAAACCTGGCGCCGTCTGAGGCCACGCTTTTGAGCCACCACACCATGCCCAACCGCCGCACCGTGATCCTTACCAGCGCCGCCAGCAGCCTGGGCGCGCTGGGGCTCGTGACGCCGACCCTGGTGGGCGCGCAAGCGCAAGGTGTAGCCACCACGCCTGCGGCCCCATCGCCACCGCCCGAGCTGTCGGCCGACCTGCCCAGCGCGCAATGGGTGGGCACGGCACGTATGCGGTATTTCACCTTCAATGTTTATGACGCCGCGCTGTGGGTGGCTCCCGGCTTTAGCACCAGCCGGTACACGCAAACGGCCTTTGGCCTGCAGTTGAGCTATCTGCGCAGCCTGGACGGCCAGGCCATTGCCGAACGCTCCCTCACCGAAATGCGCCGCAGCGCCAGCCTGACGCCGCTGCAAGAGCAACGCTGGCTGGCCGCCATGCAGGACGCCTTTCCCAACGTCACGGCCGGTGACCGCATCACCGGCCTGCACCAGCCCGGCGTGGGTGCACGCTTCTGGTTCAACGGCACGGCCCGTGGCACAGTGCCCGACGCCGAATTCAGCCGCCTGTTTTTTGGCATCTGGCTGGCAGAGACGACCAGCGAACCCCGCTTGCGCACGGCCCTGCTGGCAAAGGCCCCGCCGTGAGCACGGACAACACACCGGCCCTGGTCTTTACCTGGCGCCAGGGTTGGCGCTACGGGCTGATGGGCCTGCCACTGGCGTTTGTGGCGCTGCCGCTGTATGTGCTGTTGCCCAACCACTACGCACGCGCGTTTGGTGTGCCGCTGGCCACGCTGGGTGTGCTGCTGCTGGCGGCCCGATTGTTCGACGCCTTGATTGACCCGCTGCTGGGGCGGTGGAGCGATGGGCTGTTTGCCCGCTCCTCCAAGCTGGTGTTGCGCTGGGGCGCATTGGCGGCGGTGGCGCTGGGTATGGGTTTTGCGGCCCTGTTTTTTCCACCAGTGCGGGGCTTGCAGCCGCTGCTGGTCTGGGCCAGCGGCGCATTGGCGCTGACCTATGCCGCCTACAGCGCCCTGGGTGTGCTGCACCAGTCTTGGGGCGCCCGGCTGGGGGGCGACGAGCTGCAGCGCAGCCGGGTGGTGGCCTGGCGGGAAGGTCTGGGCCTGCTGGGGGTAGTCATAGCGTCCATTAGCCCTGTAGCCCTCGGATTACCTATCACTACCGCTCTGCTTTTTATAGCATTGGTGCTGGCGTGGTTGGCCTGGGGTCGGGCCGTGGCGCCGCCATCCAGCCCGCCGCAACAGGTATCGGGTAGCCCGTCCACGCGCCCCCGCATGACCCTGCCCTGGACCCGCCCGGCGTTCAGGGCGCTGCTGGCGGTGTTTGTGGTCAACGGCATCGCCAGCGCGGTACCGGCCACGCTGCTGCTGTTTTTTGTGCAGGACCGGCTGCAAGCCCCGCCGTCTTGGGAGCCGCTGTTCTTGGGTAGCTACTTCCTGTGCGCGGCGCTGGCCATTCCACTGTGGCTCAAGCTGGTTGGCCGTATCGGCCTGGCGCGCACCTGGGGTGTGGGCATGTTGTTGTCCATCGCCGTCTTTGTATTTGCACTGGCCCTGGGTGCGGGAGACTTCGTTGGTTTTCTGCTGGTGTGTGCGCTGTCGGGCGTGGCACTGGGCACCGACCTGGCCATTCCAGCCGCGCTGTTGGCCGGCACCATTGCCGACAGCGGCGACCGCGGGCAAGCCGAGGGCGCCTACTTTGGCTGGTGGAATTTTGCGACCAAGCTCAACCTGGCCCTGGCCGCCGGTGTGGCCCTGCCGGTGCTGGGCGCGCTGGGTTATGTGCCTGGCACACGCGACCCCCAAGCCCTGCAGGTACTGAGCATGGCCTATTGCCTGCTGCCCTGCGCGCTGAAGTTGCTGGCGGCGCTGCTGTTGTACAGCCTGATCCTGCGCAAGAGCGCATTACCCACCACCCAACCCCAACACCCCATTGCCGCTGCCAGCAGCGGCACCACAGGAGATTGAACATGAAAAGACGATGGGTTTTAGCGCTTGCCGGAGCAAGCACCGCCCTGCTATTGAATGGCTGCGCCAGCCACAACATAGACAGTTATGCCAACCAGCAACCCACGCTGGACCTGCAGCAGTATTTCAACGGCACGCTGGACGCCTACGGAGTGTTCACCGACCGATCCGGCACGGTGGTCAAGCGTTTTACTGTGCTGATGCAGTGCAGCTGGACCGGTGACGAAGGCGTGTTGAACGAAGACTTCAGCTACTCCGACGGCACGAAACAAACCCGCATCTGGCGCTTGAAGAAAACGGGCAATAGCCGTTATGTGGGCCGCGCCGATGATGTGGTCGGCGAGGCGCTGGGTGAAAGCCAGGGCAACGCCTTCCACTGGACCTACACCATGCGCCTGCCCGTGGACAACAGCGTCTATGACGTGCAGTTTGACGACTGGATGTACTTGATGACCGACAAGGTCATGCTGAACAAGGCCACCATGTCCAAGTTTGGCGTGCGCCTGGGTGAAGTCACGCTGTCTTTCACCAAACGCTGAGCCGAAAGCATTTATGCAAAACAAGGCCCTAGCCCCCGTGCAATCTAGCTAAGCAGCTATCAATACCAGAGCATCCTTCACCATGCCCTTGCGCAATTTCTTCTTGCCGCCCCTCAACCCGCCCTTGCTGGACTGGGCCGGCAAGACCGTGTGGATCGTTGGTGCGTCCAGCGGCATTGGCAAGGCCACGGCGGCGGCGCTGCATGCACTGGGCGCCAGGGTGGTGGTGTCGGCACGCAACGCCCAGTCACTGGCTGCCTTTGTGGACACCCACCCCGGCAGCCGGGCGCTGGCCCTGGATGTGACCCAACGCCAGGCGGTGCAATCACGGGCCGCACAGCTGCTGGCCCAGGGCCCGCTGGACTGCGTGGTGTACTGCGCGGGCCACTACAACGCCATGCGCGCCGATGCGCTGGACGTGGCCGACATGCTGCGCCACAACGACGTCAACTACCTGGGTGCCCTGTACTTGCTGGACGCCGTGTTGCCCGCCCTGCTGGCACGCGGCAGCGGCCACATCAGCCTGGTGGGCAGTGTGGCCGGTTACCGGGGCCTGCCCAACAGCCTGGCCTATGGCCCGACCAAGGCGGCGCTGATCAACCTTGCCGAGACCCTGTACCTGGACCTGCACACCAAGGGGCTGGGCGTGTCCATCATCAACCCGGGCTTTGTGCAGACGCCGCTGACCGCTGGCAACGATTTCGCCATGCCCGCGCTGCTGACGCCCGAGCAGGCGGCGCAGGCCATACTGCGGGGCTGGGGGCGGGGCGCGTTTGAAATCCATTTCCCCAAGCGGTTTACGCTGTGGCTCAAGGCGCTGCGCATCCTGCCCAACCGCCTGTTTTTTCAACTGGTCCGCCGCATCGCCCCATGAGCACTGCCACGCCCCACCCGATCCCGCCGGCACCCGACGTTGCGCGCGTGGTCGCATTTTTTGAATCACTGACCCCAGACAGTGTGGGCCAGCTGGGTTTGTTCTACGACCGTAACGCCCGCTTTGTGGACCCGTTCAACGACGTGCAGGGGCTGGCGGCCGTTGAGGGCATTTTTCGCCATATGTTTGTCGCGCTGGACGAACCGCGTTTTGTCGTGACCGGGCAGGTGGTGCAGGGTGCGCAGTGTTTTCTGCTGTGGGACTTCCACTTCCGGTTCAAACGTTTTGATACCCACACCGTGCAAACCATACGGGGCACCAGCCACCTGGTGTTTTCCGACGCAGGCCTGGTGACCCTGCACCGCGATTATTGGGACGCCGCGCAGGAGTTGTATGAAAAACTGCCCTTGATCGGCGGTCTGATGCGCTGGCTGAAGAAACGCGCCAACAGTTGACGCGGTGGGTGCCGGGATGACGCCGGACTAGCCCGCGAACGAACTGGGCTGGAAGGCGCTGGCTTGGAACGCGCTGGGCTGGAATTCTGGCGTTCTGCGCGGTTCCCACCAGGCGCGGATGCTGGCGAAGATGCTGCGGCAACCGCTGCAACGGTATTGGCCGGTGGCTTGCAAGGCGCCGCTGGGTCCGCGGTCAATCACCTGCTGGTAGCTGGTGGCACCACATTCGTGGCATTTGTACTGGGTCTTGGTCTTGTAGGTCGCCATAGGGGACCCACTGTATTCCTCAGCACGCGATTTGGGAAGTCCAATAATGTAAAACGGTGTGAACGGCGCAAGCACCTGTTGCGCCGCCGTCTCGCGGGGAAACCCGTAGAGGTATTGCCCCCACGCTCCGCCGCTTTGCGGGTCGCTGATCAGGCCCTGCCAGAGGCACAGGCTCTTCAGGCTGTCCAGAGCCAAGCAGTTGGCTCTGGAGCCGCAGCCTTCATCAGCCCCAGGGGGGCTAAATGCCTGTCGGCGCTGGCCGCCAAGCGGTCCAGAGCCGCTTGGGGCGGCCCGGCGCGGATTTGGCCTTGGCGCCGGCGGCTGCCTTAGACGGGAATCGTGTCCGCGAAGCTGGGGCGCTGCATCAGCTTGTCGTGCAGGCGAACCAGGTTGGGGTAATCGGTGCGCCAGTCGATCTGTGGGAAGCGGAAGTCCAGATATCCCAAAGCGCAACCCACGGCGATGTCGGCCAGGCTGAAGTGGATGCCGCCGCAAAAAGGCTTGTCACCCAGGCCGTGGCTCATGGCCTTGACGGTGGCGGTTACCTTGGCCAACTGACGGTCGATCCAGACCTGGCTGCGTTGGGCCTTGGTGCGGCCGGTCCAGGTGGCTTCCAGGCGGGCCAGGATGGCGGCGTCCATCAGGCCATCGGCCAGGGCTTCCCAGGTCTTGATCTCGGCGCGCTCACGGCCCACGGGTGGAATCAGCTTGCCGACGGGCGACAGCGTGTCCAGGTATTCCACAATGACGCGGGAATCGAACAGGGCCTCGGCCCCTTCCATGATCAGGCAGGGCACTTTTCCCAGCGGGTTCGACTCCGCTATGGTGGTGCTGGCGCTCCAGACGTCTTCGGGCACAAACGCATAGTCCAGTTTTTTCTCGGCCATGACCACGCGCACTTTGCGAACATAGGGGCTAGAGGTGGATCCGAGTAATTTCATGCGTGCTCATCAGTTTCAGTAGTCTTCATTCTATCCATTGGGGGTGCCAAGACCGGCTGTTACAGGGTGATGGTGGCGTACAACCTACAATTCGGGCATGACTTTCTCCTCCATTTCCGCACTTTCTCCACTGGACGGCCGTTACGCCGCCAAGCTTGCCCAACTGCGCCCTCTGATGAGTGAACAGGGCTATATGCACCGCCGCGTACAGGTGGAGGTGGCCTGGTTCATCAAACTCAGCGATGCCGGCTTTAGCGAATTCAAGCCGCTGACCCCCGGAGCACGTACTTACTTATTGGGTCTGGTCAAGAACTTCTCCGAGGCCGACGGCGAGGCCATCAAGGCCATCGAGAAAACCACCAACCACGACGTCAAGGCGGTGGAATACTGGATCAAGTCCAAGTTCGAGGCCCGGCCCGAACTGGTGGCCGCCCAGGAATTTGTGCACTTTGCCTGCACCAGCGAAGACATCAACAACACCAGCCATGCGCTGCAGCTCAAGGGCGCACGCGACCTGGTGCTGCTGCCGGCACTGGACGCGGTCATCGCCAAGCTGCGCGCCATGGCCCATGGTTTTGCCGACGTGCCCATGCTCAGCCGCACCCACGGCCAGACCGCCAGCCCCACCACGGTGGGCAAGGAAGTGGCCAACGTGGTGGTGCGCCTGGCCGCCGCGCGCGACAAGATCGCCAGCGTCAAGATCATGGCCAAGATGAATGGCGCCGTGGGCAACTACAACGCCCACCTGTCGGCCTGGCCCGATTTCGACTGGGAGGCCTTCAGCCGCAACGTCATCGAAACCCCCGAACCCCTGGGCCTGGGTCTGACCTTCCAGCCCTACAGCATCCAGATCGAGCCGCACGACTACATGGCCGAGCTGTTCGATGCCATTGCCCGCGCCGACACCATCCTGATCGACTGGGCGCGCGACGTCTGGGGTTATGTGAGCCTGGGCTACTTCAAGCAAAAGCTCAAGGACGGCGAAGTGGGATCCAGCACGATGCCGCACAAGGTCAACCCCATCGACTTCGAGAACGCCGAGGGCAACCTGGGCCTGGCCAATGCGCTGCTCAAACACCTGAGCGAAAAGCTGCCCATCAGCCGCTGGCAGCGCGACCTGACCGATAGCACCGTGCTGCGCAATATGGGCGTGGCCATCGGTTACGCCGTGCTGGCCTACCAGTCGCTGCTGACCGGGCTGAACAAGCTGGAAATCAACGAGGACGCCATTGCCGCCGACCTGGACGCTTCGTGGGAAGTGCTGGCCGAGCCTATTCAAACCGTGATGCGCCGCTTTGGCCTGCCCCAACCGTATGAGCAGCTGAAGAAATTCACCCGCGGCGCGGCCATGACACGCGAGCTGATGCAGGGGTTTATTGCCGGGCTGGCGATACCCGAGGCGGAAAAAGAACGCCTGCTGGCGATGACGCCCGGCAGTTATACCGGCATGGCAGCGGAACTCGCAAAACGCGTCTGACACCACCCCTTTAAACCAAAAGCGCCTCCAGCCCCCGTCAAACGGGCGTGAGGCGCTTTGTTTTTGATAGCAATCATGGCACTCAAGTCCACCATCTATAAAGCCAATCTGCAGATCGCTGACATTGAACACAGCTACTACGCCGACCACGCGCTCACCTTGGCCCGCCACCCCAGCGAGACCGACGAACGCATGATGATCCGCCTGGCCGCGCTGGCGTTCAACGCCTACAGGCTGCAAAGCGAATGTAATGGCGACGGCGTGCTGGCCTTTGGCGCGGGCCTGTCGGACGTAGAAGACCCGGACGTGTCGCTAACCGACTTCACCGGCCACAAACGCCTGTGGATCGAGGTGGGCCAGCCCGAAGACAGACCCATCAGCAAGGCCTGCAACAAGGCCGATGCGGTGATGCTGTACTGCTTTGCGCACTCGGCCGAGATCTGGTGGAAGGGCATCGAGACCAAGCTGACCCGGCTGGACAAACTGCAGGTCTGGCGCGTGCCCAGCGTGGCGTCGCAGGCCCTGGCCCAACTGGCCCAGCGCAGCATGCAGCTGCAGGCCACGTTACAGGAAGGCGTGTTGATGCTGGGGGATGGCAAGAACACCGTGGACATCGAACCTGTTCGGTGGAAATAGGCTCTAGCCCCCGTCAATTGAACCTCGGTAGCTATTAAACCAATAGCAATTTATCGCAGCCGAGCACCCCGCGCAGCGTTGGAACGTAGAGGCCCTACTGTTTACCTTCGGCAGCCCGCTCTGCGTATTTGTTGAAGCGCCAGGCCGTGCCCTCAACTGTGATACGGTGCCAGGTGTCGCGTTTCTCCACCGGGTCCATGCCCGGCCACAGCTGCACCTCTTCAAACGTGCGGCCACAACCCTTGCACAGTTCATCACCCTGGCTGGTAGAGCAGATGGCGATACATGGTGTGTCCGGCGTGCTGGCATACCACTCCAGCCAGGCCGCGGTGGCCGCTTCGCCCATCGCGGCCGCCTCCACCTGCAACGCGTGGTCGTACACCATGCGGGCATAGACCTCGGCCAGCGCACGCGTGGGCGCCAGCAGCGTCACACCATCAGGCGAGGGCTGGCGGGCACGCCAGAAGTTGATGGCCGCTTCGATGTCAGTGATGTGGATGTGTGGCAAAGCGCTGGGACGGAGAAATGGATCCGACGGAGGGAGGCGCATCATAGCCCGTCATTCGTGGGGCAGTGCGCCGAAATAGCAGGCACTACGCCTGTCGCCACTTAGAATGCAAAGGCCTTTCTGAAAGGTCAATCAAGCTTTCAAACCGGGAAATAGTATGTTCAAGTGGTTAAGCGCCAAAAATTCGCAGGCATTCGGTTCGGAGCTGGCCGCGCTTGTCAAGGAATTTGTGCCTATTGACCCCACACTGAGTGCCGCTAAGCGCCAGTCCAAGGCCAACTACGCCAAAGAGAAAATGCTCAAACGCATCCGCCAGTTCAAACAGGAGGAAATCCTGAACTTCTACAAAATCGCCAAACTGCTGAACACGTTCAAGTGGGATCTGAAGGACGCCGGTTACGACCCACAACTGACCGACTCGCTGGCGTCGTGGATTCTGATCAGCCTACGCACCCAGTAGCTATGCGATGCTAGACCGACTTCGACTCCTTCTGCAGCGGCGACTTGACACGTTGACCGGACGTGCCGCGCCACCACTGTCCGCCCAGGCATCCAATCCCGTTGACACAGAACGCCTCCGCAAGCAAGGCAATGCCTATTTGGCTGAAGAAAAACTGGAAGAAGCGGAGGCTTGTTTTCGCGAGGCCCTTGCCCACACCGTGGACGACACCCAGTCGCTGGTTTGCCTCGGTTACGTGCTCAAGGAGCAGGGTAGGCTGACGGAAGCCCGTATTACATTGAAGCGGGCCGTCAACCCCGCCAATACGGATCCCCAGGCCTTTGAAGCACACTACCTTTTGGGCGAAATCAGTGAAAAACAGGGTGACCTCCACGACGCCAACAAATACTTCAAATCCACCCTTGATTTGAGGCCGGATTTCACACGCGCCTGCGAGGATGTTGTTCGGCTATTGGTAGCACAAGGCCGAAAGGGCGAAGCCCGCGCCTTTCTGGAAGAACGAATCGTTTCATGCCCGGAGAGCACAGACTACCGCGTCATGTTGGCAAAAGAGTGCACCGATAGTTTGGACTTGGAAGGCACCGTGCAGCACCTTACAGCGGCGGTTGCAATGGGCGTCAAGGATCCCAATATCGAAATGCTCATTGGAGCATCGCTCTGCCGACTTGAACGAGAGATCGAAGCGCGTCCATATTTTGATTCTGCCGTAGCCACCAATCAATCCTTCCTCCACGAAGCCCTCTACCACCGAGGTTACTACTTTACACGCTGCGGTAACGCACGTGCAGGCATTGAACTACTTGAGCAATCGATAGCGAGCAAACCGGATTACCAACCTGCTCACTCTCTAATTCTGCTGAATCTAAGCCACTCAGCAGAAGCGCTGAATCGCTCGTATCAGCAAGCTGCTGAGCGGTTTTCACAAAATATTGAGGGCTCCATTCAGCAATTGCCACCAATACCGGTGGAATTGACTGCAGTAAAAGACAAAGTTTTGCGTGTCGGCTTTGTCGCCGGAGAATTCAGGGAGCATCCAGTGCTCCACTTTCTGGTCGGAATTTTGGAGCATATCAGTAAGGATCGCTTCCATCTTGTCGCCTTTTCAAACAACCAGAAGGACGACGCAGGCACAGAAGTATTCAGGGCACTTTTTTCCGGCTGGCATGACATCAAGAACATGGGGCATGACACAGTTGCAGAGCTAATACGCACAGAACGGATCGACATACTGATTGATCTAAGTGGTCATACGGGAGACGCAAGACTGCCTGTCTTTGCACGCAAACCTGCGCCGGTACAAGTTGCATGGCTGGGTTATTTTGCGAGTACCGGTCTGAAAGCAATGGACTACATCATTGCCGACACCGCCTGCGTACCAGAACACACGCAGGAGTGGTTCAGCGAAAAAGTCTTCCGCCTTCCCGCAACGCGATTGTGCATGACAGCGCCGCGGACGTCGCGCCCCATTCCCATCAAGCAAGCTCCTTGTTGCACACACGGGTATGTGACATTTGGATCATTTCAGCAGTTGGCGAAAATCAACACTGAAGTTCTGGGCGTGTGGGCAAAGGTGTTGGGAGCGGTTCCCCATTCCCGTTTGAAGATTCAAAACATGGCCATGATTCTTCCGGCGATGCGCGAGCAAATTAGTGCCGACATGGTATCGGCTGGCATTGATCTTTCACGCGTAGAACTGGTCGGAGGAACTGGATGGGAAAGCTATCTTGATGCACACAATGGGGTTGACATTGCGCTTGACACATTCCCCTACCCAGGCGGTACCACCACAGCATTCGCCCTTTGGATGGGCGTTCCTACCATCACACTTGCTGGCAACACCATGCTGTCGCTTCAAGGCGCCGCCATGTTGGGTTGTGTAGGTTTAGGCGATTGGGTTGCTAAGAACGAAGCAGAGTATGTGGAAATCGCCAGAAAATTTGCCAGCAATGTGGACCAGCTTGCGAAACTCAAGGACGGTTTGCGAGCGGTGGCCGAACAATCGCCACTCTTTGACACCAAAACCTTTGCTATCAACCTTCAAAACGCGCTCGAAGCAATGTACAGAGAAAAAATGGCTTCACTAGTGAATGCTTCACCCCAGAACGCCACACTTCCATGAGTGGCAGCGTTCTGGTCACCGGTGGTGCGGGCTATATCGGTACGCACATCTGCGTGGCCTTGATCGAAGCCGGATTCACCGTCTCAGTTCTGGACAATTACTACAACAGCAATCCGGTGTCCCTAGACCGGGTGGCGCACATTACCGGCCAATCTCTCGCGCGGATTCAAGGTGATGTGCGCGATCACAAAACCCTGTCGGACGCGCTTCAGCAGAGTGGTGCCACTGCAGTTATCCACTGTGCAGGCTTAAAGGCCGTAAGCGAGTCCGTGCAGGAACCCCTGCATTACTACGATCACAATGTAGTGGGCACACTGCGGCTCCTAGAGGCCATGGCCCAGTGCCAAGTCAAAACCCTGATCTTCAGTTCGTCCGCTACCGTGTACGGCAACCCACAGTTTTTGCCGCTCACCGAGGAACACCCTCTAGCACCCACCAATCCGTATGGTCATAGCAAACTGATGGTGGAAAAAATGCTGCGGGACGTCTTTACCGCGGACCCTTCCTGGCGTATTGGGATGTTGCGTTATTTCAACCCGGTGGGCGCCCACCCCAGTGGCTTGATCGGTGAAGACCCACAGGGCTTGCCCAATAACCTGCTGCCTTTTGTGGCCCAGGTGGCTATCGGTCGGCATCCTGTTTTGAATATTTGGGGTGATGACTACGACACACCCGATGGCACTGGTGTGCGTGACTACGTACATGTCACGGATCTCGCAAAAGGCCATCTTTGCGCGTTGCAACAACTTGCTGCCTCAAAGACCGGCCACTGCACAGCCATCAACCTTGGCACCGGTACGGGGTACAGCGTATTGGACGTGGTGCGGGCATTTGAGCAGGCCAGCGGACAGTCTGTGCCCTACCGGATCATGCCCCGCCGTCCGGGGGATGTGGCAACCTGCTTTGCCTCACCGCAACTGGCACAGCAGCTTTTGGGCTGGCAAGCGCAGCAAGACTTGCTGGCCATGTGTACCGATGCCTGGCGATGGCAAAGTGACAACCCGCAGGGCTACACAAACGCGCTGTAATTGTCTCGGTGGAGTGCTATTCTTGGCGCATGAAACTCCTCGCAAAATGGCTGCTCAGCGCAGCCGCCCTCCTGGCCGTGGCTTACCTGTACAGCGGCGTGCAGATCCAGAGTTATTCGTCCGCCTTGATCGCGGCCCTGGTCATAGGCTTGTTGAATTCCGTGTTGCGGCCCATTCTGGTCATCCTGACGCTGCCGGTGACCGTAGTCACCCTGGGCCTGTTCCTGTTTGTCATCAATGCGCTGATGTTCTGGGCGGCGGCCAGTCTGCTGGCCGGCTTCAACGTGAGCGGATTCGCAGCGGCGCTCATTGGCTCGTTGATCTACTCGGTGCTGGCCATCGTCATCGACTCAGCGCTCCAGCGCCTGTTCCCGAACAATTGATTCCACCTGGCGGGTGCGGGTGTCGACGATGGACGCCTCGAAGTGGTCCGTGCCGGCACCACCCTTGCGCGCCCAGTCCTGTGCGGTCTTGAAACGGCTCAGCGCAGCGGGGTAATCCAGCTGGGCGACATTGACCTCGGCCTGCGCGCGGATGGAGCTGAGCGTGCGGCCTTCGGCGGCATAGGTGCTGGAGAGCAATTGCCAGGCCTGGGCGTCGCGCGGGTGGTCGGCCACCCAGGTTTGCAATTGTTGGCTCATGGTGGTCAGGCTGCTGGCGGGGCGTTGTTGGCCCGCCGCCGCGCCCAGCTGGACGTGCGCCTGTGCGGCCAGGAATAGTTCTGCGCGGCTGGTCTTGTCGTTCAGTTTGGCGCCGCTTTGCAACAGGGCCAGTGCTGCGGCACTGTCACCCTGGGCTAGCCGGAGTTCCGCACCCAGCAGCCGGGCCAGGCGCGCTGCCACCGGATCGTTGCGCACCGTGTCCGACAAACGGGTCCATTGGGTCTGGGCATCCTTGTAGTCGCGCAGCTTGATAGCCGCCAAAGTGGCGCCATAAAGTGATGCCGCCTGCTGCGCCGGGGTCGCCTTGGCCAGGTGGGCGGGCTCCACCTCCACCGCCCAGGTGCGCAGCGCATCGACGGTGTAATTGGATAACACCCGCGCGCGCGCGGCCATCATGGCGTGGTCGGTTTCCTGCACGTTTTTGCGGGCCGAGACAGGCGCAGGGCTGGCAGCATCCGGCAGCTCGATGCGGGACTGCATGTCGGCCATACGTTCAGTGCTCAGGGGGTGGCTGCGCAGGTAAGGGAAGTTGCCGGAGTCGTTCAGGCGCGAGGCCTGCTGCAGCTTGCCAAACATGGTCACAAACCCCTGCTGCGCAAAACCGGCCTGGGTGGCCACCGCAAAGCCCACGCGATCGGCCTCACGCTCCATATCGCGCGAGAAATTGAGTTGGGCTTGTGCACCCGCGGCCTGGCTACCCATGATCACGGCGTTGGCGGCACTGGGGTCTTTGCTGGCGGCCAGCACACCGAGTATCAAGGCGCCCAGCATCCACGGTGCCTGCTGGCTTTGGCGGGTCATCATGCGGGAGATGTGGCGCTGCGTGACGTGGCTCAACTCGTGGGCCATCACCGAAGCCAGCTCGTCGCGGCTGGTCACGATGCCCACCAAGCCCAGGTGCAGGCCAAAATACGCACCTGGCAGCGCAAAGGCGTTGACCGAGCGGTCGCGGCCCAGCAGGACTTCCCATGCGTAGGCCTCGTCCTGTTCGGGCGGCAGTTCCCCGCGCTGGCGGGCTGCGGCCAGCAGGGGTTGCCAGATGCCCTGCACATATTCCATCAGCACTGCGTCGTCCACGTAGTCCGGGTCGCGGTAGAGCTCACGGACAATGCGGTCTCCCAGGCGCCGCTCCACGTTGGGGGTCATGTCGGTGCCGTCGCCCAGGTTGGGTAGGGCAGAGCTGGCGGTTGCACTGCCCGTGGTCGTGGCTTGGGCAAAGGCTGGCAGGGGCCCCCAAGTTGCTATGCAAATAATAGCTACCTGTATAGCATGGACGAGGGCTAGCAGGCGATTTGTCTTGACGTACTTGGTCAAAATGGGTCCAGAGGCATGGTTGCGATGACACGGCCGTCGCCCGAGTCCAGAAAGACGGTCCAGAAGTAGCTGCGACTTACCAGGGGCAAATACACCACGCTGTCAGGCTTGGCTCCCGCTTTTGACAACAGGCTATCAATTTCGGCTGCGCGGCCTGCAAAACGACTTTTGAGCGAACTCAATGGACGAGCGGCTTTCAGAACCTCGGGAACTGCATCAGCGTATGGTTGCCAGAGATCGGGTCTATAGCCCAACTGTAGACCTTGCACAGCGGCCAGAGTAGCGTCCGCGTTTTCTTGGTTGCTACGGAATGGCCGCACAGCCAACAGCGTAGGACCAGTAACCGGCAATGCCTCTACGCCAGACGGTGCTCTACCCACCATCTCAGTAGGAACTTCGATGGCGTGCACGACGCGAAACCGATCGATTTCAAAAACCATGTGCACAGGTCGTGCCACACTGACGGTCCAAAGACCGTAGGCCAAGGCCCCTAACTGCAATAACACGACAATCAACAAATCCCGTCGCAATTCAGTAAATGGCTTTTTGCGATTAAATACCGCCAGGGTGATGAGCGGCCCAAGCACCACGTCCACACTCACAACCAGCCAGAACAACTCCCGTCCACCAGAGATTTCACGATACGGATAAGGGTACCAAACACCAAAGACCAGGGCCCCAGCCAGCGCGGCTATGAGCAGACTGCCAGATAAATGGATGGCACTGGCCTTGAGCCGATCACGCCAGAATGCAGATGATTTCATTGTTCCGTTCATGATTCAGTAAAGGTTAATCGACACTCGACCGGGCTAGCGTGAAGGTCAGGTAAAGTTTACCGTTCCCGAATGTAGGGCAATCCTCCATTTTTTCAATACACACATCACAATGCAGCCCCTTACACATTTTGACGCCAAAGGCCAAGCCCATATGGTGGACGTTGCCGCCAAACCGGCCACCCACCGAATTGCACTTGCCAGCGGGCGCATCGAAATGTTGCCAGCTACCTTGGCACTCATCGAATCTGGAACCTCAAAAAAAGGGGATGTCCTCGGAATCGCCCGTATTGCCGGAATACAAGGTGCAAAACGAGCCAGCGACCTGATTCCCTTATGCCACCCAATTGCACTAACCCGTGTGGCGGTGGAGTTTGTCGTGGTTTCGTCCAATGCAGAGCAGAAAGCTCATGTTCTGTGCACAGCCACAGCTGAAACAGTTGGCTCCACAGGCGTCGAGATAGAAGCACTGATGGCAGTGCAGGTCGCACTGCTCACCATTTACGATATGTGCAAGGCGGTGGACCGGGGCATGATCATTTCTGATGTCAAACTAGAGGAAAAGCATGGCGGAAAGTCAGGGAGCTTTATAGCGAACTGAGTCCGCAGTCCACTGCGCATGTGCCACAGGAAAGGCGGCCCTGTAGCGATTCAGATAAAAAGCCGCATCTTGGTCCCGCCCCAGCATGACGGCACTCTCAATCAACCTTTCTACCACTCGAGGTTCGGGAGAAAAATGCAACACCTGTTGTGCCAGATCAAATGCATAGGTGGCGTTATCTTGCGTAAGCTGCATCGTGGTGAGCTCGGCAAACTGAACCTGACTCTTGAAAAGCCAAGAACCCCGAAGTTTTTCCAGTGTATTGTCTCGGTAAGCACTTGTACGCTCTGCATGCCCCAAGTACAACTGATTAACCCGCCAATAGTCCCACGCAATGTAGCCGCTCGTTGCTATTAGAAGTGTAGCAATCAAAGTATTCCATACGGGGGCTATAAGCCAACCTCGCACAACGCCTTGTGCCGAATTCACCGCCGCGCCAGGCTCACGCCACAATAGCCAAGCCGACAAACCTGCAGCGATCTGAAACGGCCCATACCAAAGCGGGTACTCCAACAGACTGTGCACCCCAATGAGAGCTAGAACCGCCCACGCCATTTGCCGCGTCGGGTTCGTTTCAGACCACGGCCTTGCCCGCAGCATGACCCATAGACCGGCGCCACATATTGTTAGGGAAATCGGCACCCCCAATTCAACGGCCAAATGCAATGGCAGGTTGTGGGCGTTATCCAAGATGTCGCAAAACCGCGCGCCGGGATACAGCGTAACGAAGTGTGCGTAGTCCAAACCACCCCAGCCCCAGCCAAACCAAGGCTTCTGAGCTATGAGATGTAACACGTTGGACCACAACGTCAGACGCCCCATACAGGCCGCGTCACCAGACCGCAGCCGGGCCCAGGCACCGCTGTTCATCGGATCCAGCCCGGCCAACCACGGGAGAACGACAGCTCCCGCACCGTATGCCACAACCGCGACCAACAACACACGCCGCAATGCAGCACGGCGACACCCTTCCCACTGCGCGGCAAACACTGCAAGCAAAACCCACTGCAAAAGACCGGTTCGAGATGAAGACGCGACGCTGCCCAAGGCCAGCAAGGTTGCGGCCGCACCAGCCACTCGCCACGAACCGCCTTGCACCACCCACCACGCCAGTGCCGCCATACCAATCGCCATGAGCGTGGCGAACTGATTGCGTTGGCGCAAATTGCCATACGCCTCCCCAAGTCCGGTGCCACTCACCCATGGTGACAAAACATCACTTGCTCCGAAGTACTGGATCAACCCGATGACGGCGCTGATCAAAGCAGCCGCCAGCCAGGAGTCAACGAAGGCGCGCACCCATCCCTCCGTGCCTTGACGTGTCCCGACTGCCAATCCAATTCCCACCACCGCACCAGCGCAAACCATGGAGAACAGCCACGGAACCACAGCAGGTGTTGGCCCAAACGAAAAAGGGTTGAGCCAAGGAAGCGTGAGCAGAAAAAAGACACCGAGTGTGGGCATGAGACGATTCACCGGAGAATGCAGCCGCGCGAACAAGTGAGCGAAGCGGGTATTTTCACTGCAATGGCCTTACCATTGGGCTTCTACAAGCGGCAATCTGATGAGGAATGGAGTAATGGGAAGTCAATTGTCTGCTGTCCGCAAGAAGATACTTATCATTTCCACCAATGCGGATTGGGCCGGCGCACCCATTCACGTGCTGACACTTGTCACCAGGTTGGAGGCCGACTTCGATCTATTCATCGTCTTTGGGGAAGACGGCCCAGTACGTCAGGCCCTATTGGAGAAAAGTATCCCGAGCACGGTTGTTCCCACACTCAGGAGCAGCATTAACTTTGTGCGTGACTTCCAATGCTTGCTGGCATTCCTGAGGATTGTCCGGTCTGAGCGCCCTGCTCTTTTGCATGCCCATAGCAGCAAGGCAGGGATGATCGCACGTTTGGCTGCCTATGCCCTTCGTTTGCCATGCCTATATACAGTTCACGGCTGGGGATTCGGTGCCGGTCGCGCGAAGTTCCAGAGTAGCATCGTGTACGGGGTGGAGCGGATGTTATCCATCATTCCTCGCACATCTTATATTTTTGTCTCGAATGCAGATCGGCACGAGGGGTTGGAACGGCTGGGGCTTAACCCCAATCGCTGCCTCACGGTTCATAACGGTATTCGGGATCACGGCTGCCTTGCGCGAGTGGAACACAATTCAAATGTCATCATGGTGGCGCGTGTTTGTCACGCAAAAGACCATGATCTCCTGCTTGAGTCCTATCAGAATTCCATCACTTCTTTTCGATTGGTGTTGGTCGGAGAAGGAACCGATTCGCCCGGTTTTCGCAAACGGGTGCTGTCCGGGACTCCGGACAAGTATTTGCATGTTGACTGCTTGGGCCTCAGTCGCAAGGTGCCACAACTGCTAGCACAGGCCGGGGTCTTTGTTCTGTGCTCCCGATACGAAGGTCTTCCACTGGCAATTATTGAGGCCATGTGTGCGGGTCTGCCAATTGTGGCTAGTGATGTCGGTGGCGTCCGCGAGCTGGTTGAAGATGGTGTGAACGGATTTTTGGTGCCAGCAGGAAACCACACAGCCTTAACCCGTTGTCTAGACCGATTGCAGGGTGATCCTGCGCTCAGGATACGCATGGGCCACGCGAGTAGGGCGCGTTATCTTGCCAGCTTTAGTGATACACAAATGGCCGCGTGTATAGCGCAGCGGTATCTGACAATGATTGATGCAGAATGAATGTCCGACCCTATGACTATGCCCACCACACACGATCCGCTTCGGTCGCGCGCTGATCGCGATACATTGGCTTCGTCAACCGCACGAAGACAAAGCGCCCAGCTGGTATGGTCTTTTGCCGGGGGCATTACGCTAGCACTAAGTTATGCCATCGCCATAGGGTTGATGCGGCTCGGCTGGGTGACCCTCGAATTTGCAGAAACAGTTCTGTGGTGCACATTGCCCTATCTTCTTTGCACACACTGGATTTACCGGGGCGCTGGCTTGCCTTCGGCCGAACGTACCAGCATGCTGTTGGTGACTACCATGGCACCCTTCCTATTACTGATGCTGGGATTTGCCTTATTCCACCAGCCTTATTCGCGCGGCGCTGTTTTATTGGTCTACCTCCTTTGCACCATGTGGTTTGTGGCAGGTGACCGCCTTCGCAAACAAAGCCGTACGCAACGATTGGTCTGCGTGGATCCAGGTGTTGCCGACCAATTGACTCAATGGTGCGGCGAGGGCAGTTGGAGTGGTCATGACATTGAATTGCATCCAATGCCTACAGGTGCCGAAGACGTTGCGAACCTTCTGGTATTTGATGGTGCCATACTCGACCGCCGAATTGCGGCCAGCTCCGAGCGCAGCCAGTTGCTAGGTAAACTCAAGCTCAGCCACATGCGCTTATACAGCGTGGAGGCCGTCGCAGAGCTACTCACTGGTCGGAAAATGTTGCCAACCGAACAGGATGAGCTTTGGGAGTTGGACGGTAACCCCGCTTACGACGTAATCAAGCGCGCGATCGATGCCATATCCGTACTGGTAACTGCGCCACTCTGGCTGCCGCTGTGCATCCTGGTGGCGCTCGCTGTTGGCGTTAGCTCTCCCGGTCCCATTTTTTTCTCCCAGACACGTGTGGGCCTGAATGGCCGTAGTTTCAAGATTTGGAAGTTCCGCAGCATGCGGCTAAACGTCGCCACCGAGGACGGGCTGTTTGCCTCACCTGGAGACAGCCGCATTACCCCTGTGGGGCAGTTCATTCGCCGCATGCGACTTGACGAATTGCCTCAATTCTGGAATGTATTGAAGGGCGAAATGAGCCTTATCGGGCCCCGTCCCGAGCAGCGGGCTTTGGTCGATAAGTTTGCGACACGTATTCCCGCCTATCCCTACCGGCACTTGGTCCGCCCCGGAATTACGGGATGGGCGCAAGTGCTGCAGGGCTATGCAGGCAACGAAGAGGAAACAGCCATTAAGCTCAGTTACGACCTCTATTACGTCGCGCACTATTCAGTGGCACTGGATTTGTTGATAGCCTACAAGACATTGCGCATTGTGGCCAGTGGATTTGGGGCTCGCTAGTGCTCTGCGTTATTCGTCCTCAATATCTATTCCCGGTACTGTGTTTGCACAGCGCGTAGCAAGCACCAATTACGAGATGATGTCGCAGAGCTCTATTCGAATTGCACTTTTCATACCCAACTTTGAGGCGGGCGGTGCAGAACGCGTAACGATCCGACTTGCGCAGGGCCTCGTGGAGCGGGGTCACGACGTCGATCTACTGGTACTGTCCGACCGCGGCCCCTATCGCAAGGAAGTCGACTCGAGGATTCGCATCATCAACCTGGGGGCAAGTCGCGCATTGTTTGGCATACTGCCTTTAATCCGATACCTGCGCCTACGACGCCCCGATGCACTTCTCAGTGCAATATTCCACACCAATTGCGTAGCAGTCGTTGCAGGTTGGCTTTCCGGTACCAAAACTCGCGTTGTCTTGTCCGAGCACAACACGCTGGGGCTGGTCAAATCAGCGGTGAATCGCTTCTACTGGAACGTCTTCCTCTTGGCCTTGCGAACTATCTACCCTCGTGCCGATGCAGTTGTTTGTGTCTCTGCAGGTGTAGCCAGTGGACTTGCGGCATTGATGCCGCGTCTGCAACCTAGGCTTTTGGTGATTGGTAATCCGGTTGTGACCGACGAAGTTTTGCGCATGAGTATGGAGCCGGTTCATCACCCTTGGTTGGAACCACGCCACTCAAAACTTGTACTGGCGGTTGGGCGGCTAGTGCCGGCCAAGGGTTTTGACCTTCTCATTGCGGCATTTGCTGAAATCGCTTCCGACTTCCCCGCCAAATTGGTCATCCTTGGAGATGGCCCCGAACGACCATCATTGCAGGCACTCATAGAACACCACCGTCTTGGGGATCGGGTCTGCCTTTACGGGTTCACTGACAACCCATACGCCTGGATGCGCCAAGCGGACCTTTTTGTTCTATCCTCGCTACACGAGGGCTTGCCGGGAGCTCTGATTGAAGCCATGGCATGCGGATGTAAAGTTGTTTCTACAGACTGCCCTTCCGGACCCAGTGAAATTTTGGAACACGGCAGGTGGGGCCGACTAGTTCCTGTTGCAGATATACCTGCTTTGGCTCACGCCATTTCCGAGGAATTACTCAGTGAACACAATTCAAACACTAGGTTTCGTGCTCACGCATACCATCTTGCACAAGTAATACAACAATACGAGAAAGTATTGATGAACCCAAAAAAATCGACATAAATGGTGGTTACAAGACTCTCTTTATTCCATCAAATTCGGTCATGGTTGACTTTCGCAAGTCGTAGTCAGTTATTATTCTTCCATACCCGAGTCTAAACATAGTGAATTTTATGATTCTTGCTGGAATAAACCGAAGAAACATTAAAAGCACGCTGTGGGGAAGTGTAAGTATCGAGCTAATCCCGAGATAGCAATAGCGGCTCAAATATTCTTTGGTCGCATTTTCGTTGAAGTCCTGCTCTTCCAAGGCCTTCCATAGAATCATATTTTTTACACCGGCGCGAGCATAGATCTCTCGTAACACAATCAAATGGAGAAAATGGGGGTTAGATCTCATTTCAACCTCTATACCATCTACAAGATCAACTCTTCCCAGCCCCACTCGAACCCAGTCGCCGATATTCCAAAATAGAACACTGGCCCCAACGGCTTGTTCAACAACGTTTTTTTTGTAAATAAAAACATCTCCGCTCTTTAGTAGGTATCGCACGAATAGCGCTAGATGCGGCCATCCACGTGTATTATTCAACGATAGTTGATGATATTCACTCATCCAAGTAGATGGGATAATATGCATGCCAATAAACCCATATGGATTTAAGCTGCTTTGCACTAATATTCTCCGAAAGAGTCTTGAAGGGTAACTCCCGCTGGTCAGACTGTCAAAGAGCTTTTCTTGTTCGATCGCGCCCTTGACCCCAACAAGAACCCAGGTTTCTGGTTTTTGTTTTTTCAAAAAACCAACAAGACAACTGAACTCATCAGGATAGAAAATATCATCGTCCCCAATTATTTGTATCCACCGCCCTGTTGCAAGTTTAGTAACTTCTATCGCGTTAAGAGTTCCACCTATATTGGTGGCTTGCACAATCACCTTTAAATCAAGTAAATATTTCCATTTAGCAATTGTTTGATCTGTATTATCCGAAGATTTGTTGTTTGATAAACAGATTTCTATATCACTGCCATGATTTTCCTTGATTTTTTTGAGACTTGAAAACAGCGTTTCAATACTATCGGCCCGGTTGTAGGTTGGGATGCAAATCGAAACAAGAGGTTGCCTTTGGTACTCTTGTTTCATCTCACGGAGCACTGGTTTCGACAGATTCATTGTTCAAATAAGTTGAATTTATTACGGGACTTAATAAAGACTATTGTCCCCCACGGCAACCCAATTAATAGAGTTGGAATTGCGTAAGATATCACTGCACCCGCTGCCCCAAAATCGGGAATCATCACTATTGCCAGGAATGCCGTCAAAACTCCTAGGAATACAGACAGCCCCATAAATGGTTCATTTTTGTGCGCACGCAGATAGAAAGCCTCCGAAGATAATACATGGCCAACCAAGCCGACCAACATCAAAGCTGCGAAGAGATATGGTGGTAATACTCGCTCAATATACGGGGACGAAATGCTCTCCAGGTATTTGACGGTAGCGAAAACTGTGCTGCTACCAAGCAGCAATAACGCGAGAGACTGCAAGACTCCGCGAAAGAATAATTTATCAAGTACCGAAAATTCGTTTGTGGCTACTAATTTTCCATACATTGGGCTCTTTGTTGCAATCCAAGCGATTGCAATTCCATTCATTGCACCGACGATTTGCATGGTCATACCCATCTGACCGGCAGCGATCGGACCATGACTGAGAAACAGAATCGGGGTAAACAGCTGGAAAATGAAGAATCCACTGATGTTGCTTACTGCCATTCTCCACTGAAAAGGCCAGACCTCAGCCCTCCAATCTATTCCAGGAACATCGGAATTAAGACGATAGATATCTTTAATGCACTTCCGAAAGTTCAACCACAACCAGATGAAACTGACAACCACCAAGACTATGCTACTAGCCGCTAACGCAAATAAGTTGCCACCGGATCTCAATAGTAGCCATGTAACTGCAACTGAAAATATTGACTGACAGAGCCGGAGAACAGCGACATCGGCAACTCTTCCGCCGCCCTCTATTGCCGCTACTATCGCATTAAGAATCATGTTCAGCGCTGTAAATATGACCAATATAAGCCAAGGGAGCATTATTTCTAACGTCGACACATTTGCAGGATCGACCGCACCAAAGAAGAGCAACCCAGTGATAGCGAGTAGTACAACCACTACGACGGAAAACACACTGAGCAATTTCAAGGCGGAAAAAATGAGTGATTGCAGGCGTCTCTTCGCGATAGGATCACCGACGATGTAATCCTCCGCAGACCAGGCGAGTCTTGCCATCTCATGACTAGTGAACTGAACTATCGTATATGTAAGTCCAAGTTCAGCAAAAACCTGCAGTGCAATCAAACTGCAGAATGTGTAGTAATACCCCTGTAACTCGGGTGACAAATATTGGGATACCAGCGCAATGGTTATCAATCCGGCGCTCGCACTCCATACCCGTGTCAAAACCGTGAAGAAAATTGCTCGATCAACACCTAACCATGAAGCGAGTCGTTTCATTTTTAAAATACCGCACGACCACCCTCGTTTTATTTGACACATCGAACGATCAGGCGAATCACTTTTGATTTTAGTACTGCAACTGAGAAAATTAACCAGTAGCTCGTCTTAGTCTATGCACCAGGCCCTATATATCCTGGCTATATAGAAGATGAAACTTACTCAGTAAATTACTATTTGTCATCAGCGTATCAGGGCAATTGCATTTCCTGCAATTGTGGGTACTTTTCGTTCGCCAACAAGATCCAGGCGGCTCTGATTTTTGCATAAACTTTGGGCCCGTGGTGTGCCCGCATGACGCGCATCTGGCGAGCAGCCTCTTGCGGATTGCCATTAAGCGCCAAAGCTACAGCATACCGATTCTGGGTTGCTGGCCATGGAAATCGCAGGGCTACCGCTTTGGCCAATTCGATTTCCTGTTCAGGCATATTGGGTCTTGCCACAATTCGGCCGCCATTTAGCAGTGCATCCAGTTGCGTGAGAACATAGACGTTTGGCCGCTGATAGCCTGGTGGAGTTTGTCCAACGCGTAAGGCCTCAAAACGCACAACGCGAAAATCCTCTTCTATTTTCAGGTATTCGAAAAAGGACCATATCAACAGAACAGTGGCTACCAGAAGCCCCATCCCAACTGGCTTTGCATGAAGTTGCAAGGCAGGCTTGACGTTCAATACTCCTTCTAGCGCACCCAGTGTAAACATTACCGGCACAAGGAAGTATGCATACGCGAATGGAAACTCCACCAAAGAATGTGTTGCTACAGGAATTGTGACGGCCAGGCAGTACCAGGGCATCAATTGCCTTGCGGCTTGAATTCGGCGCCAAAGCCAGACGCCAGCGAAAAGCATCAGCAGGATGGTGATAGGCAGACCAAATCCCAGCGCAGCATCTATCAAAATATTGTGTGCATAGGTATAGGCCTCACTAGTGAGATAGGCGTCCACTACCGCGTTGTGTGCGGTTGAAACTTGCCCCGCGCCCCAACCCCACCATGGCCGTAACAGGACCGCCTGCAACAGCTGTGGCCAGATGATCCACCGATGGTACGCTACTGAGTTGACCGGGAGTACTCCTCCCGTTAGCTGAAAGACCTCTCCCATCAATATTGGCCAACTCCAGTACAAGACTAGGTAAATTACGCCAATTAAGGCCATCGTCCATGGCCTTAATTGAGCACCAATGGATTTGTACTTTGCAAACCACCAAACACTCAGGACAGAGAAACCAAGCAGTCCAGCCCTTGATTCCGTGGCAGCCAGACTTAACAAGAGTAGGAATGACATCAGCGCTGCGGGCAACATGCCAAACTTGCGCAACTCAAACAGGAATAAAACGCTAGCTAAACCCATAAGCAGTAAAGTGGCTAGCTGATTCGGTTGCGCCAGATTAGCACCCGGCCGCCGTGCCTCCCGCATGCTGTTGATCCAATTGACGCCTTGGGATAGCTCAAATGCCTGCATCAAGGAAATAGTCGCAGAAACCAGCGCACCCAAAAGAATAACGACTGCTATTCCGTGAATCAGCTCATGTCGCCGTTGACCACTTAGATAGCCTAGAGTCATTGCTGCAGTACAGAGCAAGATATATGCTCCGAACACATAGATGTCGCCAACAAACGGCACCAACCCTACCAACCATTGAAGCCCAATCAGCAGACCGATTCCCAACAACATCGCGGCTGGAATGGGGAGAGGAATCGTAGGCCACGCCCCTCGTTTTGCAGAGACGATTATTAGTTGCCACGCAGAGAAGAGGACTGCCAGAAAAGCCAGTATTTCACTGTGCCAACTGACCCACGGTGGGAAATGCAGTGGCTGCAGCCAACTGGCAAACAAAAAGAAAAAGAAAAAGAATGGCATCGAGAAGCAAGTCATTCAAAAAAAAACGCCCCAGAGGGGCGTTTGTTCAACCGTGAGTTCAACTCAGTTGCCGCGGCAAGAACCAGGCAGAAACTTTGGAGTGATCGAAGTCGTACCGCCACCGCAAGTCCATTTATAAACTGTAAGGCTCACATCGCTGTTGGCGAATTGGGCGCCTGCGGAGTCTTTGGTGGGGATCAGCTGAACTGTTCCACCAGTTGTTACTGGATTGCCAGTATTTGGGATATTTTGACTCGTCACTGTGATAACGCCAGTGCTGGTGGTCGCAACGGACGCGACATATTGTGATGTAGGAACCGACGACTCACAACCCCAACCATTATCCGCCGGCAAAGATACTGCTGCCGATTGAATGGTTTCGGTAATAGAAGTACGGCAACCCGAAGCCGCCAAAATAACTTCTGAATTTTTCGCCCGAACTGTGTAATCCTGATATGCAGGCAGTGCCACTGCAGCCAAAATACCAATAATCGCAACCACGATCATCAGTTCGATCAGGGTAAAACCCTGTTGCATAGAACGCTTCATATAAAACTCCTTTGATGTAGGGAACTAGGAACACATTGACCAGCAGATTCCGTGCCAAGGTTTTTCGTCCATGCCATCTATACAAAATAGTCAGTATCGGCAGCGATGGAGTCAATTTGCCGCATCTTTTGTCTCTTCAATTCTTGGTGAAGACATTTTTGTCACTTAATACAAACCTGCCGCACCATCTTCAAATCCGTCAGCCCCATCATGACCTTCTCCATGCCATCCATCTTTAGAGTGCGCATGCCTCCCTCTACGGCAGACGCAAATAATTCAGCCACGCGCGCGCGCTCCTGGATGAGCTTCTTGACACCGTCATCCGCCACCAGCAGCTCGTGCAAACCAATACGGCCTTTGTAGCCGGTCTTGCTGCACTTGTCGCAACCCACCGCCTTATACAGCTTAACCTTGCCGTCTTCCCCATAGGTTTTCAGCCAGCTGTCCTCTAGCTTTTTGCGTTCACCCTCCAGATCAGCCTTCCACGCCTTTGAGTGACGCAGTTCTTCCGCGTACTCGGTCAAGAAAAGGCGGAACTCGTCTGCATCCGGCACATAGGCAACCTTGCAATCGCACAATTTCTTGGCCAGACGCTGAGCAAGGATACCTAAGAGCGCATCAGCAAAGTTAAACGGGTCCATACCCATATCCATCAGGCGCGTAATGGATTCGGGCGCCGAATTGGTGTGCAGGGTTGAGAACACCAAGTGGCCAGTCAGGGATGCTTCCACCCCCATGGACACCGTCTCTTTGTCGCGGGACTCACCGACCATGATGATGTCTGGGTCGGCCCGCAAAAAGGCTCGCATGATCAGGGCAAAGTCAATGCCTGCCTTCTTGTTGATCTGGACTTGGCGTAGACCTTTTTGCGTAATTTCAACCGGGTCCTCGGCGGTCCAGATCTTGGTGTCCGGTGTATTGAGGAACTTGAGGATGGAATGCAAGGTCGTGGTCTTGCCAGACCCCGTTGGGCCGCATACATAGAACAGGCCATAAGGTTTGCTGACCGTAGCCTCCAAGCGCTCCTTATTGTGCGGTGTTAGCCCCAGTTTTTCCATGGGAATCGGTTCGCCGGCCGCCAGAATCCGCATCACCACGTCTTCAACACCACCGGCTGACGGAATCGTGGCCACGCGTAGCTCAATGTCCAGCGGACCGTACTTCTTGAACTTGATCTTGCCGTCCTGGGGCTTGCGGCGTTCCGAAATGTCCAGGTCACACATGATCTTCAGGCGCGTGACCATGGCCGACCGAAAGTGGGCTGGCACCTCAACATAGGGGACCAGGCTGCCATCGATGCGGAAGCGGATGCCGGTCTTGAACTTACCGGGCATGGGCTCGATGTGGATGTCCGACACCTTCTGGTTGTAGGCGTCGATGATGACCTTGTTGACAAACTTGACCAGCTCGTTGTCCGCTGCTGCAGATTCCAAGGAGTCATCGTTGGAGCCGTCATCGATTGGCCCACCATCCATGTCGGCCAAGAGCTGGTCAATGGTGCTTGTATCTGCCGCCGTGCCGAAAAGCTGGCCCAAGGTTTCTTGGAACTCTGTCTGCGTGGTAACCCGATAGGAGAATTTGGCGATACGGGGGAACACCTGTGGGACCACCCTGGAGCCGCGCACGGCCTCGGGGTCCATGCACATGATGACCAGCCCCTCAGGCGACTCCTCCAGCGGAATCCAGCCCTGCTCCTCAATAAATTCGCGCTTCAATGAGCCATGCAGCATTTCTGAGCGGATCCGCCCGGTATTAAACGACTCGTACGGCACACCAAAAAACTTTGCCAATGACGGGCCAATCTGAAGCGGGCGGACCTTGTATTGCGCCATCAACAGATGTTCTACAGACTTGCCCTCGGAGCGCGCGTCCGAAATGCATTGGTTCAGCTCCTCATCCGTCAGCAACCCGTCGGCAACCAAGGAGTCATATTTGGTGGCTTTTTTGGGCGGTGCGACGGTCGCTCCGTTGGCACGTTGCCGAATGGCTGTCGCCAGCGTCTTGCACAATTCGGATACGCCGTCCACCTCCAGATCGCCAAACGGCTCGTCACTTTTGTTGTTGATAACCTGCAGCACACCGTGCAGAGTCTTGCCCTCTAATATGGGCGCAACCAGCATTTGTTTGGTACGGTAGCCGGACCGTTTGTCCACCACCTTCAGGAAGGTCAACGAAGGGTGAATCTGCTTGAGTGCCTCATCGTCATACACGTCTGGCAAATTCAGCGAGGTGCGGCTGAAGGCGACATAACCTGCAATGCTTTGGGGCGAGATGGGCAGCTTCAGGTCGCTGCTGCTGTTGAGTCCGGTCTTGATCTTGGAAACAATCGCAGTCTGATCCTCATTCACCGCGTAAAGGGTCAATCGGTCTGCATTGAGTAATTTGCAAATATCCTGGCTGGCCTCCAGCATGATTTGCTCAAGATTTTCCGTATCGTGGATGCGGGCGGTGACGTGGTGCAGCTGTCGGTAAAACAGCGCCTCAAAGGTCATGCCCCGCTTCTGTGACGGCTGCTTTTGAGATTCAAAAAAGGCTTGCTCTGATGCTTTATCAGAGGCTCCAGGCGTAACTACGGTACTCATATGTCAAACTCCTGGCCGGCATGCATCCTGCGGATGTCGTGCGTCACGTTTGGACCAAAGGGCTGGGTTTGGTCAAACCGTTGGATTTCAGCCATGATCAATTCTGTTTCCGCTGGTTTGGTATGGGTTATGTAAATGGGATAGTTCTTGCCCTTGGCAATGCAATCGAGTTCATTTGCAAGCACGGTAGGAGACAAATGGAGGCTGCGCTTTGCAAGGTCTTTTTCTCGGTTGCTAAAAGCCGTCTCTATCACCAGCATGGCAACATTCAGCTGGTTAACCCGGTCCCAAAAGGCTTGGTTGCGCTCGGTGTCCCCCGTAAATACCCAACAACCGCTTCCCGCAGTGATTGCAAAACCGGCCGCCGGCACGGTATGCACCGCGGGTAACACTTCGATGTATTTGTTCGAGAGCTGAATCGTTTGCCCTACCTTGATTTCATGAAAGCTTATGAATGGCGCTTCTGCCGTGGGTATGCGCGAGAAATCAGGCCATATCACATTGTTGAAAATGTGGGTTCTCAGTGCCGCTATGGTTCCCGCCAGTGCATGAACTTTTAAAGGTGCTTTGCGCTGTGCAGCGATAGCATCCACCATCAAAGGCAGTGCCGCAACATGGTCCAAGTGGGAGTGGGTCAACAGGACATGGTCGATGCTGCGCATTTCATCCAGCGTGAGATCACCCACACCCGTGCCGGCGTCCACCAGGATCTCACCGTCAACGAGGAACGAGGTTGTCTTGCAATCCTTGGCAATGGCACCTGAACATCCGAGTACACGTACTTTCACGGTGAGCGTCTCACTTGGTTTCGAAATTGGTTGCGCCGTCCCATTCAGGATCAAATGGGAGTAAACGCATGGAGGCTACCCGCTCGGAGTACATTTGGTAAAGGAATTTTTTGGCATTCATGCGCATTAAGTTGAGCATCAATACGTCTGCTTGATCCCAATTTTGGGCTCTGTACGCCTTTATGAAGGAGACCCAAGTCTTGAGCTCGGTACTTGCAGCCTCGCCCAGTTGTGGAGTCGGCGCCATGGGCCAGAAAATTGCCACTGCCTGTTCCTTGCCTTTTACGCGAACACGATCCAACTCTTGCCATGCAAAATCGGTCGCCTGTTTACGGGTTGTTTCGCTCACCACCATATCGACCCCGTATACCTTGGACAATCCTTCCAGTCGAGAGCCCAGGTTCACAGCATCCCCGATGACGGTATAGGCACGCCGAATATTGGAGCCCATATCACCCACGCACATGGTCCCGGTATTCAGACCAATGCCGATGCCAATTTCCGGTAGTCCACGCGCCCTGTGGTCTGCATTGATACCACGCACAGCACTGGCCATCTCCATGGCGGATTTCACTGCAAGATTGGCGTGTTCTGGCGTTTCAACCGGCGCGCCCCAAAATGCCATCACACAATCACCCATGTACTTGTCGATAGTGCCGCGGTTGGCGCGGATCAAGCTAGTCAGCTCACTGAATACCCCCGTCAACAATTCTTGTAGCTGGGTGGGCTCCATCTGCTCAGACATTTTGGTAAAGCCACGCATGTCGCAAAACATCACCGTCAGCTCACGGTTGGTGGCTTTCATGCTGTAACTGTCGGGGTCTTTAACCATCTCATCAACAAGCTCAGGCGGGACGTAGGTACCAAACAAATGTGCCAACTCACGCTTCGAGCGACTTTCGACAAAGTAGCCATAGCTCATATTCAAGGCAAATGCGGTCAGCGTCATGACCAGGGCTGCTGCCAGAGGCATCACCAGCCCAAAACCCATATAGAGCCACGTGTTGAGCGCAGTGACCGTCGCTAACACCCCAACACTCAGCAGCACCGCACGTGGCGCTGAAAGCAAGGGTAGGCCAATAGCCAGCAACAGCCCGGCAACAATCAGCACGAAGACGTCATACCCCATCGCATAGTCTGGTTTGAGGGTAACTTTGTCATCCAACCAAGCCGAAATGAGATTTGCATGGGCCTCAACGCCCGGATAGACCTGGCCTACCGGGGTCACACGCAAATCCAGCAGCCCCGGTGCCGTCGTGCCGACGAGGACGATTTTGTCTTTCAGGCTGTCCGCCGGCAAACGCCCAGCCAAGACATCGGCAGCCGACACATAACGAAACGAGCCACCTTTCACACCACCTGCTCCACGGTACGGTACAAGGGTAGAGATGTGCTTGTCCACGGATATAGAGAGTGACGACTGGCCTTCCTTGAGCATGATTCGGTCCAGGCCCTGGTAACTGCGGGACAACCACTGTTCGTCGGAAAATCCGGGCACGACCTTCGGTGAACCTGCCAACCGCCTAAACATGGCCAGCGCCAAGGATTCGTAGTATTCGCCCTTGTATTCCGCTAGCAATGGCAACGACCGCACAACACCATCAATGTCCGGAGTGGTATTGAAATGCCCTGCCACTGGTGCAGCTTTGGCCAGTATGTCGATATTGGAGCCAAAACCAGTCCACGCGTAGGCCTCTACGCTTCTGCCCTTCAGGTCGTTTTTCGACATAACAGGCGATGGCAAAGTGCCAACCGTACGTCCATCACCGTCGCTGCTGAAGTAGTACCCCAGAACAACCGGGCGGTTCTCAAGCACCTTGGCAAACAGAGCGTCGTAATCCAACTCTGGTTGCAGCTGTTTGAGCCGCTCTGCAAATCCAGCCTGGTCTTTGAACTCGCCGCGCGCCAGTTCGTTCAGCCGGCTCAGTCCCGAGCTTTCGTCGGGCTCAGCGAACACAATGTCAAAACCCAACAACGCAATGTGTTGCTGCTTGAAAAGAGTGTCGACCAGATGGCCGACCTTGTTGCGCCCCCAAGGAAAGCGCCCAACCTCTGCAAGACTCTTTTCGTCGATGTCGACGATGACAATCCGCTCGTCCAGCGTATTGGGCATGGTTGCCCGCAGACGCGTGTCGTAGATGACATCGTCCAGCCTCTGCATGGTGCCCAAAGGCATAACACCCGTGGCATGCAACAACACCAAAACCAGCGGAATCAGTGTGACCGCAATCCGCTGCCAGTGCTTAGCTATTGTTTTCATGCGCATCACCTTGAAAACTGGCGCGCAATGGACACAGCCTAAACACTACGGTGTGTCAGGTCTGCACAAATTGCATTTGCGTGCCCGCCAACTCGATGAGATCCCCGTTTTTCAAAGAGACGGGGTCCGCCTTGATGGGCGACCCGTTCAGTGTTGGGTTACCAGCACCTTCCACATGGTGCACTACAAAACCTTGTTGACGGCGGGTAATGGCAGCCACGGCAACACCCGGTTTACCGATGGTTGTAACCACTTTTGTCAACGGAACTTCACGTCCAGATGCAGCGCCCGACAGAACTTTGATCGATGCTGTAAAAGCGCCCATGCCAATGGAGTCCCCGCCGGATAGCGGCACAGACGCCGACCGCGGCGCTGCCATGGGCGCACCAGCTGGTGGCCTGGCTTTGACGACCATGGTCTTGTCAAAATTGTCGGCCTCGCTGTCGCCCACAAATTTGATTTTGTATTTGCCTATCTCAATACTGTCGCCGTTCTGCAATTGCTGCTTCTTGACGGCCTTGCCATTCAGGTAGGTTCCATTGGTACTGTTAAGGTCTTCCAGAATGACGTCGCCACCGCTCATCTGAAGCACGGCATGCTCACCACTGACAGCCAAGTTGTCGATCACGATGTCGTTGTACGGCCTGCGCCCCAAGGTGGTTTTGTCCTTGGTAAGTTGCACTTCCTTGATCACGACCTCATCGATCGAAACGATCATTTTCGGCATGATCGACTCCTTTTTCTGTAATTAGTTTCTGAAAAACGCTGCTGCATCTTACTTCCCCAGCCAACGGGCGATTAAACCGCGCTTTTCCGGCGCCTCATGCACTTCAACCAACAGCACCGAAATATTGTCCCGACCACCATTTTCGTTGGCCAGATCAATCAGCTGAGATGCCTTTTGTTCAAGCGTCATTTCGGAAGTGACAATATTATGAATCGCGTCGTCGTCGATCATGTCGGACAGACCATCCGAACACATCAGGTACAAATCACCGACTTGCACCTGGTGCTCGTTGACTTCCAGCAACACCGACTCATCCACACCCAGTGCACGGGTGACCAAATTCTTGATAGACGAAGTCGCAGCCTGTTCAGCTGTAATAAGTCCGGCGTCCATCTGCTCTTGCAAGAGGGAATGGTCTTTGGTGATTTGCTCCAGCAACCCAGCCCGCAAGCGGTAGCAACGGGAGTCACCAATGTGCCCCAACACCAACCGGTCATCCCTGAACACGCCAACCACCAACGTGGTGCCCATGCCCGCGTAGTTCGCATTAGAGTTTGCCGAGTTGAAGATGGAACGGTTGGCGTTGTCGACACAAATCTCCATGGCACGGCGCACTTCCTTCGCCTTGATGCCACTTCCCGCTTCAATCAACCAGCGGCTCAACTCCGATTTGATGAAGGCCGTAGCCATGCCACTGGCAATTTCCCCGGCGTTGTACCCGCCCATGCCGTCAGCCAAAACCGTGGTCAGGGACGCCTCGTCGTACACCACCGAGTCTTCGTTGTTGTCTCGGGCTCGCCCCGGATCTGTTTTTGCACAAAAGTGGTAATTCATGGGGTGCTTAATTCGCTTCGCCAGGCTTGTTAACCCGTTGGACGGCTGTTTTTTCATAGTCCGCTGCAGACGCGGGAACGGTTGCCATGAAATCTACCTTGTTACCACTTCCAGCAGGCACGGTCGCGGCAAACGCCACCGTTTTTTCGTTTGGCGACTGCGCTGCCGAGGTCTGCGCGACAGGGGCGACGGGCGTCGATCCCGACATCTGGCTTATGACACTACGCAAGTCCACGGCAAACTGGTCTCCTGTCTGGTAACGTGTTTCGGGTCTCTTACTCAAAGACAAGGCAACCACGTCTGCCAAATTTTGGGGCAACTCAGAACGAATGATTCGAATATCAGGCGCTTCCTCATTGGCAATTTTGTACATCAACTCTGACATTGAGTCGCCCCGAAATGGTAACACCCCCGCCAGCATCTGGAACAGCATCACGCCCAAAGAATACAGGTCCGAACGACCATCCACTTTTTTGCCCGCCAACTGCTCCGGCGACATGAAGCTTGGTGTTCCCAATACGAGCCCGGTTTTGGTTTTACTGGAATCGGTAATACGCGCAATACCAAAGTCGGTCACCTTGACGGTATCGCTTTGTATTTCATACATGATGTTGGCAGGCTTGATATCGCGGTGCACCACGTTTTGCTTGTGTGCATAGGCCAATGCCTCCGCAACACGCGCGACGATGCTCAACACAACGGGAACCGGCAACAAATGGTCTCCCTTGCAATGGTCCGCCAGGTCCTTGCCCTTGAGGAACTCCATCGCGATGTAAGCCAAGTCATGTTCCTCGCCCGCATCGAAAATGGTCACGATGTTTTGGTGCTGTAAGCGACCCGCCGTTTCCGCCTCGCGGAAAAAACGCTCTCGGGCATCCACCAGCTCGTCGCCAGCAAACTCTTGGCTCAATGCCATGGTCTTGATCGCAACCACACGTCCGATTTTGGGGTCTTTGCCCAGATAGACCACGCCCATGGCACCTTTGCCCAATTCTTTCTCAACCTGGTAGCGACCTAACATGGGCTTTTCAACAGCGCCGCCATCCAGCAACATGGTGCCACCGGGGTGCCCGCCCGCACCACCCAACATGACGGTTTCAGACAGGTTCTTGGCACGGTTGAGTTTGGCCTTGATATCTTTGTAGCCCTTGTCAAAGGCCGCCATATGCTCGTAAACGGCCTCCGCCTTGTTGAACTGGCGCTTGCGCTCAAAGTCCATGGCCAGGCTGTACAAATTGCCCATGACGGCTTCGTTCATGGGTACGCGGCGGAAGCGGTCAAACGCCATATCCAATTGACCCTGACCCTGCAATGCGAGGCCCATCATGCGGTTGGTCTCGGCCGACTCTTCGTCCGCCTGCACTTTGCCCGCTTCGGTGATCAGGAAGCGTTTGGTCGTCAACGCCAGGTGCCCCAAAATCAGCAAGGTAGCCGGGAACACCAATCCCAACCAAGTGGCCGAGGCTGACAACAAACCGAACTCCAGTGCAAGCAAGGAAACAAACAACACCGATGTCGCAGTGGCCGCCATACCGGCAGAAAGTCGCGGCAATACAGCAATCACATAAGCAGCAACGAGCAAAAACAAGCCTGCTACTGCCAAGGTACTCCACTCGGGCTGAACGATGAAGTGTTCCTGGAGAATGCTGGATGTGATGTGCGCAATGGACTCCGCAGGAGACAGCGCCGGATTTCCAGGCACGGCGAACTGTGTCCCAACTCCAGTCGCAGTGGCGCCAATGATCACAATCTTGCCAGCATACTTAGTTGCAGGAATCTTCCCGGACAACACGTCGTAAAACGAGTCAACCGCGAATGCTGACCTGCCATCTTTTCCTTTGTAAAACTGCGGCCTCATTTGAGCAATCTCATCCGTGCTTACCCGCAGTTTCCCAATTTGCACTGCCTGTCCTGGATTCAAACGGATATCTGCAACTGACAAATTCAGACTCTTGGCAGCGCCAAGCAGAGCCAACGAAGGCACAGCTTTTCCATAGAAATTGACCAGCAAGGCTTCTTGGCGTATCGCACCGTCCACCGGATCCGACGTTTGGTTCAAGTGCCCCACACCAGCGGCAACATTCCCGAGGGAATCAATGGGTTCCTGCGCACGAACGGCTGATATGGAAAAATTTGTAGGATCATCCAGCGAGCTTTTCAACGCGAAGTCAGGCAGTGCTGTGTCCGGCTTTCCCTGCTGCTCACCCAAAGCGAAAAAGGAAGGCAACAGCACATTGCCAGCATTCTTGATACTGGCGGTCAAAATAGCATCAGTATCCAGCGCTGTCTCGGCTTCGGCAATCAACGCGTTCAACTGCTCATTTGCAGCCGCAGCTTCGGGTGATGCACCCAATGCCGCTTTCATCTTGCGGATGAATACCAAACCAGGGTCAACCTGCGGTTCAGAGAAGAAAACGGTGTGGACAATGGTTTTGGCCTTGGCCGCCGCCAACTGGTCTATCAACTTGGCATGGATGTCACGGGACCAGGGCCAGCGCCCCAGATTGGCAATGCTTTGGTCATCGATGGCGATAACGGCGATGCGGTCCGACGGCTGGCGAGAGGTACTGGTGCTGGCAAAGTCGTAAAAACGGCGCTCCAGGGTTCCGATGAAATCGGTTGCCAGGTTGAGCACAATGACGGCGACCACCACCGCTACACCAGCAAACCAATCGGCCTTCCAGAATGCGCCCGATTTCGATGAAGAAGATTTCGCCACGTGCCAGCCCTAATCCTGTATGAAGCCGATGGTCCGCAGGGGCCACCGACGCTCCCGACCAACCGATCGAGCCAAGCAGACACGTTAGCAGACGTTTTCTGAACCGTAAAGGGTGTTACTCAGGGATTTTTGTGGTTTTTTGACAAACGGCGTGTTTCTGCGACGGGCGGTTTTGCAGGGGTCCTCAGTGTTGCGGGGACGCCCTGCGCTTGCTCAACATACCAAGCAAGTAGACCGCAATCGCTCCGGCCAGGCCTAGTCCGTAATTCCACATCTGGTTTTGCGGTATGTAGGCCACCACTGCGGGGTCACTATGGGCCATGGTCCCTGCGATCCAGCCCAACAACATGCCGCCGACCGTGATGATGATGGGAAAGCGGTCCATGATCTTCAACACCAGCTGGCTACCCCAAATGATGATGGGAATACTCACCAGAAGACCGAAGATGACCAGGCTCAACTGGTGATTACCACCTGCTCCGGTAGCAGCACCCGCAATAGCAATCACGTTGTCTATGCTCATGACCAGGTCCGCGACGATCACGGTTTTGACGGCAGCCCACAACTTGTCGCTACCCTGGATATTGGAGTGGGCGTCTTCGTCACCCGGCGCGAGCAGTTTTACACCGATCCACAGCAACAGGACTGCACCAACCAGTTTCAGGAATGGAATCGCCAACAGGGTCAGAGCGAATGCAATCAAGACCACACGGAGAACAATGGCCCCTGCAGTACCCCACAGAATGCCCTTGGTCCGAAGGTTCGGCGGCAGTTGGCGACAGGCCAGGGCAATCACGACGGCGTTGTCCCCGCCCAGCAGAATGTCGATCATGATGATCTGCCCAACTGCCAGCCAGAATGGTGCGCTTAGAAATTCTTCCACAGTGTGCTTCCTGTTGCTTGAATGAAAAAGGCCGGATCACCCTCAGGGTAATCCGACCTTGTGCATCTTAACGCGTGAGACTGTCAAGCGCCTGTCGGCGCCAGCCGCATCTTCAACTACAGCAGTGCCTTGAGCAGCTTCGCCATTTCAGAGGGGTTGCGGGTCACGGTGAAACCGCACTCTTCCATCACGGCTAGCTTGGCATCAGCTGTATCGGCACCACCAGAGATCAGGGCGCCAGCATGGCCCATACGCTTACCGGGAGGCGCCGTTACGCCAGCGATGAAGCCCACGATGGGTTTCTTCATATTCAGTTTGCACCAGCGGGCGGCTTCGGCTTCGTCGGGTCCGCCGATTTCGCCAATCATGATGACGGCGTCGGTATCGGGATCGTCGTTAAACGCCTTCATCACGTCGATGTGCTTCAAGCCGTTGATGGGGTCGCCACCAATACCAACCGCACTGGACTGACCCAGACCGATTTCAGTCAGTTGTGCAACCGCTTCGTACGTCAGCGTACCGGAGCGGCTAACTACACCAATACGGCCCTTGCGGTGGATGTGACCGGGCATGATGCCGATCTTGATTTCATCCGGCGTGATCAAACCAGGGCAGTTAGGACCCAGCAGCAGGGTCTTCTTGCCGCCAGCGGCTTCCTTGGCCTTCATACGGTTGCGCACTTCCAGCATGTCCTTGACGGGAATGCCTTCGGTAATACAAATCGCCAAGTCCAGATCGGCTTCAACCGCTTCCCAGATCGCAGCCGCAGCACCGGCTGGTGGCACGTAGATCACGGACACGGTAGCGCCGGTGTTGGACGCTGCCTCTTTGACGGAGGCGTAAATGGGGATGTTGAAGATGGACTCGCCAGCCTTCTTGGGATTCACGCCGGCCACGAAACAGTTTTTGCCGTTCGCGTATTCCTGGCACTTTTCGGTGTGGAATTGACCGGTCTTGCCGGTAATACCTTGGGTAATGACCTTGGTGTCTTTGTTGATGAAGATCGACATGATGATTAACCCTTTACCGCTTTAACCGCTGCCTGTGCAGCCTCTGCCATGGTGTCCACCGAGATGATGGGCAGGCCGCTGTCTTTCAGCATCTGCTTGCCCAATTCTTCATTCGTACCCTTCATGCGCACCACCAATGGCACGGACAAATTGACTGCCTTGCAAGCGGTGATCACGCCCGTGGCAATGGTGTCGCACTTCATGATGCCGCCAAAGATGTTGACCAGAATGGCCTTGACCTTGGTGTTCTTCAGCATGATCTTGAAGGCTTCGGTCACCTTCTCGGGGGTGGCACCGCCGCCCACGTCCAGGAAGTTGGCAGGTTCTGCGCCAAACAGCTTGATGGTATCCATGGTGGCCATGGCCAGGCCGGCACCGTTCACCAGGCAGCCGATATTGCCGTCCAGGCTGATGTAGGCCAGGTCGAACTTGGACGCTTCCACTTCAGCTGGATCTTCTTCATCCAGATCGCGGTAGGCCACGATTTCGGGGTGGCGGAACAGCGCGTTGGCATCAAAGTTGAACTTGGCGTCCAGCGCCATCACGTTGCCCTTGCTGTCGCGGTTCAACGGGTTGATTTCCACCAGGGACGCGTCGGTGTCCATGTAGCACTTGTAGAGCTTCTGGAAGATGTCCACGGCCTGGGCTGTGGAATCCGATGGCATACCGATGGCATCGGAAATTTTCTTGGCCTGCTCGGCGGAGAGACCAGTCAGCGGGTCGATGAACTCGGTGATGATCTTCTCGGGCGTGGCGTGCGCCACTTCCTCAATATCCATACCGCCTTCGCTGGACGCGATGAACGCCAGCTTTTGGGTGGCGCGGTCGGTCACGATGGACACGTAATACTCTTTGTTGATGTCGGCGCCGTCTTCGATGTAGAGGCGGCGGACCTTTTGGCCTTCTGGGCCAGTTTGGTGCGTCTTGAGCTGCATGCCCAGAATGTCTCCGGCCAGGCGTTTGACGTCATCAATGGTCTTGGCGACCTTGACGCCACCACCCTTGCCGCGCCCACCGGCGTGGATTTGTGCCTTGACGACCCAGACCGGGCCCCCAAGCTTTTGAGCGGCTTCCACCGCCTCTTGTACTGTGAAGGCGGGGATGCCGCGGGGCACCGGCACACCGAATTGGCGCAAAATTTCTTTGCCTTGGTATTCGTGGATTTTCATGACGTCTCTTTGGGAGCTGGACAATTTTCACCAACTTGAAGCATTTTTATGCTCCAAATTGGCACTGGACACATCAACTCTGAAATGTATCATGTTGCAACGCACCAAACTTATGCTTGCCTGACGGCACCCGTTTGGCCCTGATCCGGCTCCCTCTGTGGAACCTGTTGGACCCGCAAATCCTATGAAAAAAATTTTTATTGATGGCGAAGCCGGCACCACCGGCCTGTTGATCCGGGAACGGCTGCAAACCACCCCCGGCGTGGAGATCATGCGGATCGACCCCGCACTGCGCAAAGACGCTATTGCCAAGCAGGCCCTGATGGCACAGGCGGACCTGGTGGTGCTGTGCCTGCATGACGATGCCGCGGTGGAATCGGTTGCCATGGTGGATGCGATTGCGCGCAGAACCGGGCGGCCCGGGCCCCGTATCGTGGACGCGTCCACTGCGCACCGCACGGCAACAGGCTGGGTCTACGGGTTCCCAGAATTGACATCCACCCAGCGCGAAGCCGTGGTTCAGGCCCGCCGGGTGGCCAACCCTGGCTGTTACGCCACGGGTGCGATTGCGTTGATTCGTCCGCTGGTGGATGCAGGTTTGATCCCCGCCGACTTTCCCGTCTGCCTGCCTTCTATCAGCGGTTATTCCGGTGGAGGCAGGACCATGATCGAAGCCTATGAAGCCGGTAACGCGCCGCCCATGGAGTTGTACGGTCTGGGGCTGAAGCACAAACACATTCCCGAAATCATGCGTTACACGGGTTTAACCCGCAGGCCCTTGTTTGTCCCGTCGGTGGGCAATTTCAAGCAGGGCATGCTGGTGCAGTTGCCACTGCACCTGGATACCTTGCCCGGCAATCCTTCCGCGCAGGATTTGCACACGGCGCTGCAAAAGCACTATGAAGGCAGCGAGTGGGTGTCAGTGGAAGAAACTTCCGACACCCAAAAACTGGATGCCGTGGCCTTGAACGACACCAACAAGATGGAGCTGCGGGTGTTTGCCAACGATGCCAAGGCTGATGGTTTTGCGCACGCGGTGCTGGTTGCGCGGTTGGATAACCTGGGCAAGGGTGCTTCGGGTGCTGCCGTGCAGAACATCAAGTTGATGTTGGGGCTTTAAGAGCTGCTGTCTTTTCAGCTCGCTGCGGCCCGTCAGGGCGACGCGTTTTGCTCCGTGTCCCCCGCGCCCTTTGGGCGCTCCTCCTTAACCTGCGCAAAACGCGCCGCCCTGACGGGCCTCCGGTTTTGGGGCGCTCCGAAGTCTCAGACTGACTCGGAAATGGCAACCGCTCTCTAGCTGGTGGCGCGGGCTATGGGTTTTGCGCAGGTTAAGGAGGAGCCCGCGCAGCGGGCGGGGGACACGGAGCAAAACCCATAGCCCGCGCCATCAGCGGGCGAACGAAGTAATCTAATCGTCGTCACCACCGCCCGACACCACCTTGCGAATAGCATCCCCGCCAAACCCACGGCTGGCCAAAAAGCGCATCTGTTTGCCGCGCTCTGCAGCATCTGCCGCGGGCTCACCAAATTTCTTGCGCCAAACCTCGCGCGCCCGATCCACCTCGGTAGCACGCAACTGCTCTACCGCATCCAACACGGCCTCGGGCGCCAGGCCCTTGCCTTGCAGCTCCTGCCGAATACGCGCCGTACCCAGTTTGGCGGAACGGCGGTTCAGCACCGATTCCACCACGCGCTGCTCGTTGATAAAACCCTTGGCCTGCAACTCGTCCAGTGCCTTGGCCAGGGCCCCCGGCTCTTCCTCAAACTGCGCCAGCCTGCGCTCCAGTTCGGCCCGGGAATGCTCCCGGCCGCTGAGCAGGCGCAGCGCCCGGCCTTTGAGGGATGGTGGTGGTAGTGCCATGACAGGACGCAAACGGAGCAGCAGCCACCCAAACAAATGCTATTGTTTTGGTAGCTACTTAGGTATGTTTTACGCGGGCTGTTCGGTCTTTTTGCTTGAAGCCTTGGCCTTGACTTCCGGCTCTGCGGCCACCACTGGCAGCAGGGGGATGCCCAGCGATTCGCGCACCTTGTTTTCGATCTCCACCGACAACGCAGCGTTTTCGCGCAGGAATTCACGGGCATTGTCACGGCCTTGGCCGATCTTTTCACCCTTGTAGGCGTACCAAGCACCGGACTTTTCCAGGATGTTGGCCGTCACCCCCATGTCGATGATTTCACCATGGCGGCTGATGCCTTCGCCAAACAGGATGTCGAACTCCGCCGTCTTGAACGGGGGGCTGACCTTGTTCTTGACCACCTTGACCTTGGTCTCGTTGCCAATGGCCTCGTCACCCTTCTTGATGGTGCCGGTGCGGCGGATGTCCAGGCGCACAGAGGCGTAAAACTTCAGTGCATTGCCGCCGGTGGTGGTCTCGGGGCTGCCAAACATTACACCAATCTTCATGCGGATCTGGTTGATGAAGATGACCATGCAGTTGGTCTTCTTGATGTGGGCGGTCAGCTTGCGCAGCGCCTGGCTCATCAAGCGGGCTTGCAGGCCGGGCAGGGAATCGCCCATTTCGCCTTCCAGCTCGGCCTTGGGGGTCAGGGCCGCCACCGAGTCAACCACGATCAGGTCCACCGCGCCGGAGCGCACCAGGCTGTCCACAATTTCCAGGGCCTGTTCGCCCGTGTCGGGCTGGCTGATCAGCAGGTCTTGCAGGTTGACGCCCAGCTTTTGTGCGTACTGGATGTCCAGCGCGTGTTCGGCATCCACAAAGGCGCATTGGCCGCCTTGTTTTTGCATTTCGGCGATCACTTGCAGGGTCAGCGTGGTTTTGCCGGAGGACTCTGGTCCGTAGATTTCGACCACACGGCCGCGGGGCAGGCCGCCCACGCCCAGTGCAATGTCCAGCCCCAACGAACCGGTGGAGACGACCTGGATGTCTTCGATCACCTCGCCTTCACCCAGGCGCATGATGGTGCCCTTGCCGAACTGCTTTTCAATCTGGGCCAGGGCCACCTGCAGGGCCTTGGCTTTTTCAGCGTTGGCGCCATTCGTGTTGTTGGGGTTCTTGACTGGTGCGTCCATGGGAAATCTCCTTGAGAAAAACAATGTTGGGGCGCATTTCAATCTGTGGTTTTAATTACAGCCTGGATGCTTGAACAGTAGTTTAACGGTGTGCATTGAAATCCGCAAACTTGTTTTTTAGTCAGTTTGCATTACCATTTAAGCCATGACGGAATGGCCAGTTTCTGACCCCGGTGCCTGGCGCCAGGCCCATATGGGCCATTGGTTGCGCCTGGCTTTGGAGCGCTTTGATGCCCGCGTGCTGGCGCTGATGGCCCACCACCCCGGGGTGCCGCTGGGCCTGGCCAACCTGGTCACGCGCGGGCAGGTGGGCGCCGCCCACATCCACATCACCCGCCATCTCGCCACCGAAGGCTCGCGCTTGACCGACCTGGCCAAGAGCGCAGGCATGAGCAAGCAGGCCATGGGCACCCTGGTGAACCAGTGCGAGGCCTGGGGCATGGTCACCCGCACGCCGGACCCACTGGATGCGCGGGCCCAGCAGCTGCGCTTTACCGAAGTGGGCCTGGCCTGGCTGCAGGCCTACCGCGAAGCGGTGGAACAGGCCGAGCTCGAATTGCGCCAGGCTGTGGGTGAAGAGGTGGCCACCGTGCTGGCCATCGGGCTGGAGGCCTACAGCGGTCAGTAGCCATGTCCGCCCCCACGCTCCACCGCTTCGCGGGTCGCTGCCCCCCGAGGGGGCGAACCCGCCTTGGGGCGGCCCGGCGGCGGGTTGCGCTTGGGCGCAGGCCTAGAATGCAAAAAAACAATGAGGAGCAGACATGCGGATACTGATTGCCGAAGACGACCAGGTGCTGGCCGACGGCCTGCTGCGGGCCCTGCGTGGTGCCGGTGCGGCGGTGGACCACGTAGCCAGCGGCACCGAGGCCGACGCCGCGTTGATGACCAACACCGAATTCGACCTGCTGATTTTGGACCTGGGCCTGCCCAAGATGCATGGCCTGGAGGTGCTCAAGAAGCTGCGCGGGCGTGGCTCCTCCCTGCCGGTGCTGATACTCACCGCCGCTGACGCCGTGGACGAACGTGTCAAGGGCCTGGACTATGGTGCCGACGACTACATGGCCAAACCCTTCAGCCTGCAGGAGCTGGAAGCCCGCGTGCGTGCCCTGGTGCGCCGCGGCGCAGGTGCCACCAGCAGCACCATCAAACACGGCCCGCTGACCTACGACCAGGCCGGACGCGTGGCCACCATCGACGGCAAGATGGTGGAACTGTCGGCCCGCGAGCTGGGGCTGCTGGAAGTGCTGTTGCAACGCGCCGGGCGGCTGGTCAGCAAAGACCAGTTGGTGGAGCGCCTGTGTGAATGGGGCGAAGAGGTCAGCAACAACGCGATTGAGGTCTACATCCACCGCCTGCGCAAGAAGATCGAAAAAGGCCCGATCCGTATTGCGACCGTGCGTGGCCTGGGTTACTGCCTTGAGAAAATCGCCCCCTGACATGACCCCCATGCTCCGCCGCAGCGCGGGTCGCTGCCCCCCGAGGGAGCCAATTCCCCTTGGGGCGGCCCTGCGGGAAATTTCATTTGCTATGGTTTTAGGAGCTATTCAGGCTTATTTCACGGGGGCTAGAGGCCAATTTCGTCATATGCCTTTGCGTAGAAGGCCTGCTGCGTGAAAATCTTCCAGCGCGAGCAACGCAGCCTGTTCGGAGAAATTCTGGACTGGATGCTGACGCCGCTGCTGCTGCTGTGGCCGGTCAGCCTGGTGCTGACCTGGCTGGTGGCCCAGGGCATTGCCGGCAAGCCCTTCGACCGGGCGCTGGAGTACAACGTGGGTGCGCTGGCACAGCTGGTCACGCTCAACAACCAGAACACGGCGCAGTTTGTACTGCCCCTGCCCGCGCGCGAACTGCTGCGCGCCGACGACAACGACACCGTGTATTACCAGGTGCTGGGCACCGCGGGTGAATACCTGAGCGGCGAAAAAGCCCTGCCCCTGCCGCCGGAGGACGAAAAACCCATCCCCGGCGAAGTGCGCATGCGCGACGCCGAGTTTCGCGGTACCGACATCAAGATCGCCTACACCTGGGTCAAGCTGGATGTGCCGGGCGGCAAACCGGCCCTGGTGCAGGTGGCCGAGACCATGGACAAACGTTCGGTGCTGGCCACCGAAATTGTCAAGGGTGTGATGCTGCCGCAGTTTGTGATTTTGCCGCTGGCGGTGCTGCTGGTCTGGCTGGCGCTGGTGCAAGCCATCAAACCCCTCAACCACCTGGAAGAACGCATCCGCGCCCGCAGACCGGACGACCTGAGCCCGCTGGATGGCGAAGCGGTGCCGCTGGAGGTGGCGCCCCTGGTGTCGTCCGTCAACGACCTGCTGATGCGGTTGAAGGATTCGGTGGCCACACAAAAGCGTTTTCTGGCCGACGCCGCCCACCAATTGAAAACGCCGCTGGCCGGTCTGCGCATGCAGGCCGACCTGGCCCAGCGCGAAGATGCCAATGCCGAAGACCTGAAACAGTCGCTGCGCCAGATCGGCCGCTCCAGCATCCGGGCCACCCACACCGTCAACCAGCTGCTGGCCCTTGCCCGCGCCGAAAGCAGTGGCACCGCCATGAGCAAACAAAACTGCAACCTGGTGCGCCTGACCATGGATGTGATACGCGACTGTGTGCCCCGCGCCATGGACAAACACATCGACGTGGGCTACGAAGGTGCCGAGCCCGATGACGCCGACGTCACCCTGTCGGGCAACCCCACGCTGCTCAAGGAAATGGTGCGCAACCTGATGGACAACGCCATCAACTACACACCCTCCAACGCATCCCGGCCCGGCGTGATCACTGCCCGGGTGCTCAAAGACCCGTTCAGCAAGGTACTGGTGTTGCAGGTGGAAGACTCGGGGCCTGGCATACCGGCGGCGGAGCGGGAGTTGGTGTTCCAACCCTTTTACCGCGTGCTTGGAACCGAGGCGGACGGATCGGGCCTTGGGCTGCCCATCGTGCTGGAGATTGCCCGCCAGCACCACGCCAGTGTGACCGTGGAAGACAGCCGCCCGGGCCAGACACCACCCGGCACCTGCTTTACGGTGCGTTTCGAACCCGTGGTCTAGGGCCTGTACACACTATTTTTGCAAGTGCGAATGGGATGAAAACAGTGCCAATCTAGGCGCGCGACAACGCCCAGACTGGCCGTCTGGGCTAGGAGTGCAACGACGAGTGGCGCTGTTTTCACCCCATTCCCTTCGGGTTGCGGCCAAAAAGGCTATGCGCGGCGTTGCGAACCCTTGCCGGGGACCAACCCCGGCTGCGTTTCGCGCCTTGCGCATAGCCTTTTTGATCCGCAACGCATCTTGCAAAAATAGTGTGTACAGGCCCTAGCTACAACTGCGCAACACACGGCCGGCCAGGGCCGTTTTGAGGTCGGCCAGCCGACTGCGGATCTCCGTTGTGACCGCCGGCAGCCGGAGTTGGTTCTGGTTGCCTTCCTGGCGCTCCTGGACCACTTTGGCGGTGCGTATGCCGCGCAATGACAGTTTGGCCAGTTCGGCCGTCGCCTCGGCCTGGGTGTCAAAACCGCCCAGCGACAGCCCCAGCTCCAGGTCCGGGTTGTTCAGGCTTTGGGGGACCAAGCGCATCGCCGCCAGTTCGCCCTTCTTTTTGGTCACTTGCTCGGCATTGGCGAACTTGCCCATGTACACAATCCAGCGCGCCGACACCGCGACCGTGTCGATCTGCCAGCTACCGGGCGCCAGGGTCGTTTCCAGCGCCTGGCGCAGGGTGGCGGCCTGGGCGTCGTCAAACGGTTCGGCCAACAGGCATTCCTTGGGCGCCTGGTCGGCCTGGGCCTGGGCATCGACCCGTTTGGCTTCGACCGACGTCAACATCTGGATTGCCTCTGGCCGGATCTGCTGGTCCATGCGCTGGGGCTCGCGCTGCTGTGCCGGGGCAAAGCCATAGGCCCGCAGATACCCTTCGCTCCACGCAAAGTAGAGGCCGTTGGCCAGGATCAGTGTCAACACAAACAATCGCAACATGGCTTCAGGGCTGGTTGGCGGGTGGGTGTGGCACCGGGCGCACACTGACCTCCGCACTGGTGATTTTTTTCAACCCATCCTGCGTATGCAGCAGCAGCGCACCGGCAGCATCCACACCGCGGGCCATGCCACCAACCCCATCGCTGCACACCACCTCGCGGCCATACAGCAGGTCCCGCGCATGGAAGGCCGTGCGCAGCGGAGCAAACCCCTGGGTCTCAAACTGCCGAACGGCCAGTACCAGAGGGGCAGCCACGCGGGCCAGGGCGGCCGGTGCATCGGTACCGGGCAGCAACTCCGACAGGGCCGCTGGCACGGTGCTCAGCCCCTGGCCGTCGCGTGGCAGGATGTTGATGCCCACACCTATCACGGCATACCGCAGCTCGCCCACACTGGCGGTTTCGATCAGGATGCCGGCCAGTTTGCGGTCTTGCAGCCACACATCGTTGGGCCATTTGAGCTTCAAATCGGGGTGCAGTCTTTCCACAACCGACAAACCCACCGCCAGGGACAGGCCAGACCAGTCCACAGGCGCCAGCGGCAGGCCCAGAGAAAACGTCAAGGAGGGCAGGGCACCGCCAGTCTGTGCACCAACATCCCCACCACTGGCCCAGGAACGCCCCAGGCGCCCGCGCCCGGCGCTCTGGCGCTCGGCCACCAGCAGCACGGGCTCCAGTTGGCCGGCACGGGCACGGCGCATCAGCTCGGTGTTGGTCGAATCTATCTCGGGCAGGATTTCTACCGAAAACGCCGGCAGCGACGGAGACACCGCCTCCCAGATGGCTTCTGCCTGCCACTGGACCGTCGTTGCACCCATGCCCTTCATGCGGCTACCTAGCGACGGCCACGCTTGGGCGCCAGCAGCGTACCGCGGCAATTGGCAGAGCCGCACCAGCAGGGGTGTTCGGCCTTGAGCTTCTTGGTGTACCGCTCGTCCAGGATCAGGCCGTAGTCGTAAAACAACTCTTCGCCGGGCGCAATGTCGCGCAGCGCCTTGATGAAGACACGGCCATCGACCTCGTCGGCTTCGCAGTTTCCATCACACGAGTGGTTGATCCAGCGGGACGAGTTGCCGCCGACCTTGGCGTCAATGACATGCGTTTCGTCGATGTGGAAGTAAAACGTGTGGTTGGGGTCCTTGGGATCGTGCGGGTGGCGTGCCTGGGCTTCAGCCCAGGTGATGATTTCACCCACGTATTCGATGATGGTTTCACCCTCACCGATATCCTGCAATGCGAATACACCCTTGCCGTGTACACCGGAGCGCCGGGTCTGGATGCGGCGGTTGTCGCCTTGGGGCATGGTCTTGCTCACTGGTTTTGTCTTCACGTGTGCTCTCTTTTCTGCACGTCAGGAACGGGACCCAAAAAATTTGGTATGGTGGATCGTATGGGCGCGCATGTGTGCGCCTGCGTGTGTGTGCGCCTGCGCGCACGCGAGAACTGGATTGTAGTCAGATGAAAACATTAGTTATTGCCGAAAAGCCGTCCGTCGCCCAAGACATCGTGCGGGCGCTCACGCCCACCGCCGGCAAGTTCGAGAAACACGACGAATATTTCGAGAGCGACACCTATGTCGTCTCCAGCGCCGTGGGCCACCTGGTGGAGATCCAGGCGCCCGAAGAATTTGACGTCAAACGCGGCAAATGGAGCTTTGCCAACCTGCCGGTGATCCCGCCGCACTTTGACCTGAAACCGGTGGACAAGACCAAGACCCGCCTGAACGCCGTCGTCAAACTGGCCAAACGCAAGGATGTGGACAAACTCATCAACGCCTGTGATGCGGGCCGCGAAGGGGAGTTGATCTTCCGCCTGATCGAACAATACGCCGGTGGCGCCAAGCCGCTGGGCAAGCCGGTCAGCCGCCTGTGGCTGCAGTCCATGACGCCCCAGGCCATACGCGACGGCTTTGGCGCCCTGCGCACCGACAAACAGATGCAACCCCTGGCCGATGCGGCCCGCTGCCGCTCTGAGGCCGACTGGCTGGTCGGCATCAACGGCACCCGCGCCATGACGGCGTTCAATTCGCGCGACGGCGGTTTCTTCCTGACCACGGTGGGCCGGGTGCAGACGCCAACCCTGTCGGTGGTGGTGGAGCGTGAAGAACAGATCCGCAAGTTCATCAGCCGCGACTACTGGGAAATCCACGCATCCTTTGGCGCCCAAGCCGGTGAATACCCCGCCAAGTGGTTCAACCCCGCACACAAGAAAGACGCCGACGACGCCGAGAAAAAGGCCGACCGCGTCTGGACCCAGCGCGAGGCACAGGCCATTGCCGACGCCGTGCGCGGCCAGCAGGCCACCGTCACTGAAGAAAGCAAACCCACGACGCAGGCATCGCCCCTGCTGTTCGATTTAACGTCTTTGCAGCGCGAGGCCAACGGCAAGTTTGGTTACTCCGCCAAGACCACGCTGTCCATCGCCCAAAGCCTGTACGAGCGCCACAAGGCCCTGACCTACCCGCGTACCGATTCGCGCAACCTGCCCGAAGACTATGTGCCCGTGGTCAAACAAACGCTGGAGATGATTGCCGACAGTGGCATGAAACACCTGGCACCCTTTGCGGCCCAGGCGGTCAAGGGTGCATATGTCAAACCCACCAAACGTGTGTTTGACAACGCCAAGGTATCAGATCACTTTGCCATCATCCCCACGCTGCAGGCACCCTCAGGCCTGAGCGAGGCCGAGCAGAAGATTTATGACCTGGTGGTGCGCCGCTTCATGGCAATCTTCTTTCCCAGCGCCGAATACCAGGTCACGACCCGTATCACCACCGCCGCCAGCCACAACTTCAAAACCGAAGGCAAGGTGCTGGTCAAGCCGGGTTGGCTGGCGATTTACGGCAAGGAAGCCGCTGACGAAGTGGCCGACGCCAAGGACGGCGACAAGGGCCAGAGCCTGGTGCCGGTGCAACCCGGCGAAAAGGTCCAAACCGAAACCGTGGACCCCAAAGGCCTGAAAACCCGCCCTCCGGCACGTTATTCGGAAGCCACGCTGCTGGGTGCCATGGAAGGCGCCGGCAAGACGGTCGAAGACGACGAGCTGCGCGAAGCCATGCAAGAGAAGGGCCTAGGCACGCCCGCCACCCGCTCCAGCATCATTGAAGGCTTGATCGCCGAGAAATACATGCTGCGCGAAGGCCGCGAGCTGATCCCCACCGCCAAGGCCTTCCAGCTGATGACACTGTTGCGTGGCCTGGATGTGCAGGAGCTGACCAAGGCCGAGTTGACTGGCGAGTGGGAATACAAGCTGGCCCAGATGGAGCAGGGCAAGATGAGCCGCGAGAACTTCATGGCCGAGATTGCGTCCATGACCGAACGCATGGTCAAGAAAGCCAAGGAATACGACCGCGACACCATCCCCGGCGACTACGCCACACTGGCCGCGCCCTGCCCCAACTGCGGCGGCATCGTCAAGGAAAACTACCGTCGCTACACCTGCACGGGCAAGACTGGCACCGAGGACGGCTGCGGCTTCTCATTCGGCAAGTCACCCGCCGGGCGCACCTTTGAGGTGGCCGAGGTGGAGCAGTTCTTGCGCGACCGCAAGATCGGCCCGCTGGACGGCTTCCGCTCCAAGGCCGGCTGGCCCTTTGTGGCCGAGATGGTCATCAAGTTCGACGACGAGACCAAGAACTACAAGCTCGAATTTGACTTTGGCGACGATAAGAAGGGCGAAGAGAGCGGCGAGATCATCGACTTCTCGGGCCAGGAATCGCTGGGCAAATGCCCCAAGTGCGGCGGCTCCGTTTTTGAGCACGGCAAGAACTACGTCTGCGAGAAGTCCGTACCCACCAACGACCAGCCCACGCCCAGCTGCGACTTCAAAACCGGCCAGATCATCCTGCAGCAGCCCATCGAGCGCATACAAATGGTCAAACTGCTGGAGACCGGCAAGACCGATCTGCTGGATAAGTTTGTATCCATGCGCACCCGCCGCGCCTTCAAGGCGATGCTGGCCTGGGATGCCGACGCGGGCAAGGTGAATTTTGAATTTGCACCCAGCAAATTCCCGCCGCGCAAGATGGCCGCTAGCAAAATCGTAGCAGCTAAAGCAGCAAAGACGGGGGCTACAGCCAAAAAAGCCCCTGTAAAGAAAGCTGCTGGTGCCAAATCTGCGACCAAGGCAGACGCCAAGCCCAAAGCCCCGCGCAAGACCACAGCTGCCAGCGGCAAGCTGCCCAGCGCCGAGTTGGCCGCCGTGATTGGCAGCGACCCGGTGGCCCGCACCGAGGTCGTCAAGAAGCTGTGGGACTACATCAAGGCCAACGGCCTGCAGGACGCGGCCAACAAACGCGCTATCAATGCGGATGCCAAACTGCTACTGGTGTTTGGCAAGCCGCAGGTGACGATGTTTGAGCTGGCGGGAATTGTCGGCAAGCACCTCAGCTAAACACAGCTCAATGCGTGGATGACGGTGGCGCGGCCTCCTGCGCCGCTGTCCACAGATGTTGGGCGATATGGGTGCTGAGCTTGGTGATCGCCTGCTCGATCAGATCCGGGTGCAGCTCATGGCCGACAAAGGGCACAACTTCTGCCGTGATGTCACAACCCATATCGCGCAAATGGTGGGCGGCTTCCACGCTGTGGCGGTAGTGCGTCAACTGGTCCAGTTTTCCGTGCAGGAAGTGGGTGGTGGTGACGGCGGTCGGGTCTTCGGGCAGCGTCGTGAAACGTCCACCCATGGACACCACACGGCTGGCCAGCATGGGATGTATCTTGCTCAGCTCCAGCACCATTTCTGCGCCCTGCGCGACACCGATCAAGGCCGTGGCAGCAGGTGATACACCACTGCGTTCCTGCCAGTCGCGCACGGCGGTCTGCAACGCTGGCAAGGCCTGCGCCACGCGTGCGGAGCGGTTGTCTTCGGTTACACCATCCGTGGAAAACCAATCAAAACCCTGGGGTGTGGCGGCCGGTGCATCCGCCTGCAGCGACACGATAGTGGCACGGGGAAAGGTCTCGCACAAGCGCTCACCCAGAGGCAGCAGCGACGCCGCATCGGCCCCGGCGGCATGGCACAACAGAATCAACTGCGCCGACGGGTCGGCAGGCTCCTGGATGACGAGGGACAGATCGGGCATGGCAAAGGGCTCAACTACGGGTTATCGGCGGGAGATTGTCCGTCAATGTAATACCAGCGGGCCTGTTCGCGCACAAAACGACTCAGCTCGTGCATGCGTTCGGCGCGGCCGCTAACCTTGCAGCGGGCCACAAATTCCACAACACCGGCATCCCCGCTTTCCTCGGCATGGCGCACCTCCAGCCCCAGCCATTTGATGGGCTGCAGCTCCAGATCACCCGGCGCCGTGGATGGGTGCCAGGTGGCTATCAAATAGTCGATCAGACCCAGCACATAGGCGCTGTAGCGTGAGCGCATCAGGGCTTCGGGCGTAGGGGCAAATACGCCGGCCGCCAGGCCTTTGTGCCATTGGCCGCAACAGTCGGCCAGATCCAGTCCGCTGCCACAGGGGCATTCAATTTTTTTCACAACAACATCGCTCATCGGGTGCAAAGGGGTGCCAACTGTACGACAAGCCTGGATGTAAAGCAGCGACAATCTGGGCCAAATCAGGCGCCTCATGCCGTCTGCGCCATCCCGCCGCCACGTCTTTCCCCCTGTCATGCATCACACCATTTTTGACACGCCGGTTGTCAACACCCTGCTGCGCGCGTTGTCCGTCGCCTTCCTCAAACTCACCGGATGGAAAGTGGAGGGCGCCTTGCCCTCCAATGGCCAGAAAAGCGTGCTGATCGCCGCGCCACACACCAGCAACTGGGACCTGCCCTACACGCTGATGGTGGCCTTTGCGCTACGGCTCAACATCTACTGGATGGGCAAACGCCAGCTGTTCCGCTTTCCGTTCCGAGGAATCATGATGTGGCTGGGCGGTATACCGGTGACCCGCGAAACGTCCAACAACCTGGTGGCCGCTTCAGTGGCTGCCATCCAGGCGGCCGACGGCCCGCTGCAGCTCATCGTGCCGCCCGAGGGCACACGCAACCACAACCGCTACTGGAAGACCGGTTTCTATTACATCGCCGTGGGTGCCCAGGTGCCCATCGTGATGGCGTACATGGACTACGAGCGCAAGATCAGCGGGCTAGGGCCGGTGTTCCAGCCCACGGGAGACATCGAAGCCGATATGCGGGCCATCAAGGCCTTTTACGCACCCTTCAAGGGCAAAAACGCGGACCAGTTTCACGCGGGGTAGCCTACAACACGCCTTGGCTAACGGGCCAGGCGCAACATATGGTCGGCCAGTGCACGGACGGTGTCTCGGTCGTCGAACAGTGGAGCCTTGCGGTCCGCCAGTTGCCTTCTGGCCTGGGCTCTGGCCGCACCGTCCGAAGCCATGCGCACCACCAGCGCAATGAACTGCTCGGTGGTGGTTGCCACCCATTCGTCCATGCCCATCTGGCGCAAGGCGGCGCTGGCAAAACGGCCACGCATGAATTCCCCCTCAAAAGCCACGATAGGGGCCGCGCGCTCCACGGCCTGCATGACCGTGTTGAAGCCGGAGAAGCCGATGCTGTCCAAGTACACGTCGGCGCGGTCCAGAAACGCAAAGAAGCCCGCCTGCGGCTGCCACGGCACGATGGCGACGCAAGCGTCGAAATCCAGCGCAACTGCCTGGAAGGCGGCACGCAGGCGCTGTTCCAGCAAGCGGGTCAGCGGCTGCGATTCCTTGCCGAAGAACACCAGTTTGCAAGGCTGGCAGCGGCGGGCGATTTCGACCAGCACGGCATCATGCTGTGGAGCGTATTTGAACGGTGTGCCCGGGCACAGTAGAAGCTTGTCGCTGGGCTGAATGCCCCAGGCTGCAAAATCCACGTGGCTCGGGGCGGTGCCGAACGCCTTGTAGCAGCAACCCAGGCGCGGTAGTGGCAACAGGGCTTCGCGGTAATGGCTGGCCGCTGCGGATGGCTCGAAAGCTTCGGCGCTGATATAGCCATCGATCGTCGGCAAGCCGGTGGTCATGGGGTGGCCCCAGGCAGCCAACTGCACGCGCGCCAGGCGCAAGGCGGACAGCCGCACCGTGGTCGCATCCATGCCGATTTCGGGGTAGATGAGGATGTCCAATTGCGCGTCCGACAGGGCCTTGGCCCAGGCCGTCCAGGGACCCAGGCCGTGGTGCAGCGTGTGGACCCGGCGCGCGGCCCATTCGGTTTCGGCGTCGCGCCCGGTCCCGGTGTGGAATATCTGCAATTCGAATACCGCTGGGTCCAGGTGTTCGACCCAGCCGCGCAGCAGCGCGTGCCACACCGAATGGCCGTGCACATGGGCCGACACGATGCCCACGCGGCATTTGCCGGCGTGCGCTACCACTGGCTGAGGCACGCCAACCTTGCCGGCCCACGTGGACATCAGCCTGGCGCAAAGGTCGCCATACTGCGCCAACACTGCGGTGTGGTTCGCCTCGATGTAGGCGAGGAAGTATGGTTGCTGCGCGCCTACGGCCAGATACGCGTGTGCCCCATACGTCCCGAGCAACTTGGTTTTCAGTTTCTCCAGTTCACTGGCAAAGGCCTGAGGCGCCAGCGCTTGTTCGGCCTCGTCTCGTGCAATGACAGGCAACTGGGCCATCACATGGCCCCAACGTGCCTGCACATAGGCCGGGTTCAGGTGCACGGCGGCCTGGTAGGCCTTGCGGGCGCCGACAACATCGCCAGAACCGGTCAGCGCGTTGCCCAGCCAATACTGGGCTTCTGCATGTTTGGGCGAAAACTTCAGAAGGCGCTGCAACAGATCGGCAGCATCCGGCCACTGTCCCTGGTCAATGCGCATCATCGCCAGGTTGAAGCAGGCTGGTGCCAGATCCGGCTTCAGTTGTAGGGCCAATGACAGGCAGTGGTCCGCCTCGGGCAGGCGGCCCGCGTCCTTCATCAGGCTGCCCAGGTTGCAGTAGGCCTCGGCGAATGCGGGGTGGATGGCCAGGGCCTGGCGGTAGTGCTGCTCGGCAGCGGCTACGTCATTTCGCTCGCGCCACTGATTGCCCTGCGTAAACGCGTCCTGGGCCAGGACCTTGTCTTTGGCCGATATCTGGACCGCCAGCTGCTGCAGAGCGGCCAGATCGATACCGGCCGGTTGCGACTGCACCCCACGGCGCCACGACCGCAACCACTCAAACATTATGTGGCGTCAGTCGTTTACTTGGCGACAACGCGTACCATTTCAAGGCACTTGTTGGAGTAGCCCCACTCGTTGTCGTACCAGCTTACCAGTTTGACGAAAGTACCGTCCAGCGCAATGCTGGCGTCGGCGTCAAACACGCTGGTGCATGTCTCGCCGCGGAAGTCGGTGGCGACGACCTTGTCTTCGGTGTAGCCCAACACACCCTTGAGCGCACCTTGGGACTGGGCCTTCATTTCGGCGCAGATCTCCGCCAGCGTGGCGGGGCTGTTCAGTTCGCACGTCAGATCGACCACGGACACATCGCTGGTGGGCACGCGGAAGGACATGCCGGTCAGCTTCTTGTTCAGCTCAGGAATCACCACACCCACAGCCTTGGCAGCACCCGTGCTGGAGGGGATGATGTTTTCCAGAATGCCGCGGCCGCCGCGCCAGTCTTTGTTGCTGGGGCCGTCGACGGTCTTTTGCGTGGCGGTGGCTGCGTGCACCGTGGTCATCAGGCCGCGCTTGATGCCCCACTTGTCGTGCACAACCTTGGCCAGGGGTGCCAGGCAGTTGGTGGTGCAGGATGCGTTGGAGATGATGGCCTCACCCTTGTAGGTGGTGTGGTTCACACCAAACACAAACATGGGGGTGTCGTCCTTGGAGGGAGCCGACAGGATAACCTTCTTGGCGCCGGCATCGATGTGCTTTTGCGCAGTGACCTTGTCCAGGAACAGGCCGGTGGATTCGATGACCACGTCTGCGCCCACTTCGTTCCACTTCAGGGCCGCGGGATCACGCTCTTGTGTCAGGCGAATCTTCTTGCCGTTGATGATCAGGGTGTTGCCGTCCACGCTGACGGTGCCCTTGAAGCGGCCGTGCACCGAGTCGTACTGCAGCATATAGGCCAGATAGTCTGGCTCCAGCAGGTCGTTGATACCAACGACTTCGATGTCGCTGAAGTTTTGCAGGGCCGAGCGCAACACGTTGCGTCCGATGCGGCCAAAGCCGTTGATACCGATCTTGATAGTCATTTGCTTCTTTCGTAAATAAAAAAACGGAAACCTAACCTAAGCTCAACCAAACCAGGGCTTTGGCGTGGGGTGCCCCAGGCCAAACGCCTTTTTATGCTTTGCGCTGCAACACCGATTGCACGGTATCCGCCACATTCTCAGCCGTGAAGCCAAAGTGCTTGAACAGCACCGGCGCGGGAGCCGACTCACCAAAGGTGTCTAGGCCGACAACGGCAGACACGCCGTACTTCCACCAGCCGTCGGTGGAACCCATTTCGACCGCCACACGGGGCAGGCCTGCGGGCAGCACTTCCAGCTTGTAAGCCGCGCTTTGGGTGTCGAATGTGGTGTTGGATGGCATGGAAACCACGCGCACGGCGATCTTGCGTTCGGCCAAAACCTTTTGTGCATGCAGGGCCAGTTGCACTTCGGAACCAGTGGCGATGATGACTGCCTGGGCCTTCTTCTTCATACCCACTTCGGTGGGTTCGGCCAACACGTAGGCACCCTTGCTGATGGCGTCGATGCCGCTGGCATCGGGTGCCACAGCGGAGTCACCCTTGGGCGCGTAGCTGATGTTCTGGCGGGAGAGCAGCAGCGCGGTGGGCTTGCTCTTGTTTTGCAAGGCCACGGTCCAGGCGACGGCCGTCTCGGCGGTATCGCCCGGGCGCCACACATCCAGATTCGGGATCAGGCGCAGGGATGCTGCGTGCTCGACCGACTGGTGGGTCGGACCGTCTTCGCCCAGGCCGATGGAGTCGTGTGTGAACACATGGATCACGCGCTGCTTCATCAGCGCAGCCATGCGGATCGCGTTGCGGCTGTAGTCGCTGAAGGTCAAGAAGGTGCCACCGTAAGGGATAAAGCCACCGTGCAGGGCCACGCCGTTCATGATGGCGGCCATGCCGAATTCGCGCACGCCGTAGTTGATGTGGCGGCCGCCTTGGCCGGCTTCGTTCTTGACGACAGCGCCAGTCAGCGCATCAAAGCGCAGATTGGGGGTGGACTTGGTGTTGGTCAGGTTGGAGCCTGTCAAATCGGCACTGCCACCCAGCAACTCGGGCAGGGCGGCGGTGAAGGCTTCCAGTGCCAGTTGTGAAGCCTTGCGTGATGCAACCGTCTCGGCCTTTTGGTGGGCGGCGATCACGGTATCGACCGCGGTCTGCACAAAATTCTTGGGCAGGTCACCCTTCATGCGGCGCACCAGTTCCTTGGCCAGGTCAGGGAAGGCGGTCTGGTAGGCGGCGAACTTATCCTTCCAGGCCTGCTCAGCAGCCTTACCGGCTTCTTTGGCGTCCCAATCGGCATACACCTCTTTGGGCACCACAAAGGGTGCGTGGCTCCAGCCAATGGATTCGCGGGTGAGCTTGATTTCTTCGGCGCCCAGCGGTTCGCCGTGTGCCTTGGCGGTGTTGGCGCGGTTGGGGCTGCCCTTGCCGATGTGGGTCTTGCAAATGACCAGTGTGGGGCGGTCATTGGTCTTTTTGGCTTCGGCAATGGCGGTGGACACGGCGGTGACGTCATGGCCGTCGATGGGGCCGATCACGTTCCAGCCATAGGCGACAAAACGCTGGGCGGTGTTGTCGATGAACCAGGGCGCAACCTGGCCGTCGATGGAGATGCCGTTGTCGTCGTACAGCGCAATCAGCTTGCCCAGCTTCCAGGCGCCCGCCAGTGCGGCGGCTTCGTGGCTGATGCCTTCCATCAGGCAGCCGTCGCCCATGAAGACATAGGTGTGGTGGTCGACAACGGTGTGCTCAACATCGCCGTCTTTGCGGTTGAATTCGCTGGCCAACAGCTTCTCGGCCAATGCCATGCCGACCGCATTGGTCAGGCCCTGACCCAGCGGGCCGGTGGTGGTTTCCACGCCGGGGGTGACGCCGACTTCAGGGTGGCCGGCGGTCTTGCTGTGCAGCTGGCGGAAGTTTTTCAGCTCGGCCATGGGCAGCTTGTAGCCAGTCAGGTGCAACAGCGCATAAATCAGCATGGAGCCGTGGCCGTTGGACAGCACAAAACGGTCGCGGTTCAACCAGTGGGGGTTGGTCGGGTTGTGGCTCAGGTGTTGGTCCCACAGTGCCACTGCCATGTCGGCCATGCCCATAGGGGCGCCGGGGTGGCCGGAATTGGCGGCCTGAACGGCGTCCATTGCGAGTGCACGGATGGCGTTGGCCATTTGCTGGGTGTTTTGGGTGGGGGCCATGGGCTGGGCGACTCCGGAGTAAGGTGGGGGCTGGGGAAAACCCGCTATTTTACTTTGCGGCGCTTGGCGCCCAAAATAATCTACAGTCGCGTCATCCATGCAAGGCCTTCACCTCACCGCTGATTTGACCCATTGCCAGTGTGAAAACACCTGGCTAACCGACGCCGCACGGCTGCTGGATCGCTGTGCGCAGGAAGTTGTGCAGGCCGGTCTGCAGCCGGTCAACCAGCTGGCCCACAGCTTCCCCGCTACCGCGCAAGGGCCAGGCGGCGTCACGGCCACGGTGCTGCTGGCCGAGTCCCACCTGTGTGTGCATACCTGGCCCGAACAAAAGGGTGTGACGGTGGATGTGTATGTGTGCAACTTTGGCGCGGACCATTCGGCCAAGGCGCAACAGCTGATGGATGCGCTGGTAGCGCTGTTTGCGCCCCAGCAGGCCCTGCGCCAGGCGTTGCAGCGGGGAGTGCAAGCTCCTGTCTGATGCTATCAATGCAATAGCTACATCACTATATTATTCGGGGGCTAGAGGCACTTTTGACCATAATCGACCTGGTAATGGCTGCAAACCAAAACCAGCTCATGGGCGCCCGTACATGGCGCGGGGTCCCAGGTCTTCACCCATGTGTTTGGCCAGTATTTTGCGCACCGTTCCGTCAGCCAGCATCTGTGTAACAAGGCGCTGCCAACCTTCGGCCTGTGCGGGCGTGAATGTTTTTTTGGATACCACCAGGCCGCTGGGAGTTGGCGGGTCGGGGTCCCAGTCCTGGATGCGTTTGGGCGGCTTCAGGTGCAGGATTCTGAAATAGTGCAGTGATAAGAACTGGGACGCAATGAAGATGTCATACCGCCCCGTGTCAAACATGCGGTACAGCATGATGGGGTCGTTGACGCTGTAGAAGCGTTTGGCGTCGATCAGGGTCTGTACGTGGCGGTCGTAGTTGGGGCTGTAGCTGTAAGAGCGCACACCGCCCACGGTGAGATTCGGGTCAGCAATAAAGTCCGCCATGGACTTGACGCTGGCAGGCACCTTGGGCCCGATGTGGACGTGGTTGTCTTCCACCACGTAGTGGGCAAACCATGCAAACTTATCCCGCGCAGGCGTTTGAATGCCTGAGCCTGCCATATCCACCGTGCCGCGTTCCAGTTCGATCCATATGCGCGCCCGGGGAAGCAGGCTGGTCTCAAACTTGCAGCCACTGCGTTTGGCCAGTTCCTTCTGCACATCGTCGTCAATGCCGCCATACCCCTCGCTGTACAGCAATCCAAACTCATAGTGTGCAAAGCTGATGGGGCGGTCCGGGCACAGCGACACCGCGTGCGCTGCGCCAGCCCATGCGCCGCCCAGCACCAAGACCATACTGACGCAAATTCTGAGGCTCATTCTGTTGTGCACCACGGGCGGGGAGGATTGAACCCGTCTTGTAGCAGCTTGTGCCGGCACTGTCCATGCGCCGGCACGCTTGGCGTCGGAATGACTACTGCGCCAGCGCGTCGTGCAAGGCCACAAATTCCTGGGTCAGCGTGTGGCTGGGGTCCAGAAAAATCATGGGCATGGACTGTTCGTGCGACTCGCGGATGCGCACGGACGAGCGCAAGTAGGGCTGCAACACGGGCAGGCCTTCGTCTATCAACTCCTGTACCATGCGCTGGGGCAGGTTGGCGCGGGCCTGGAATTGGTTGACGATGATGCCTTCGACCTCCAGTTCCGAGTTGTGGTCCGCCTTGATTTCTGCCACGTTTTCCAACAGCGTGTACAGCGCGCGGCGTGAAAAATCGTCGCAGTCAAACGGGATCAGGCAACCCTGGGCGGCGATCAGAGCGCAGCGGGTGTAGAAGTTCAGTGCTGGTGGTGTGTCGATGAAGATCTGGTCGTAGTCTTCGGCCAGCAGTTCCAGCGCGTCGCGCAGCTTGTAGATCTTGTGGCGCGATTCCAGCTTGCTATGTAACTCGTCCAAGAGCGGGCTGGACGGCATAAGGTCCAGGCCCTCCCACTGGGTGTTGACGATGTATTCGCTGGCGCCCTTGTCTCGGATCGTGAACTTCAGGCTTTGCTCAAAAAACTCGGCCACGTTGGGCAGGTCTTCGGGCATATCCGCACCCAGCAGGTAGCGGGTGGAGTTGCCCTGGGAGTCCAGGTCGATCACCAGGGTGCGTTTGCCCTGCCAGGCACTGATGGCGGCCAGGTTGCAGGTGATGGTGGACTTGCCAACGCCCCCTTTTTGGTTAAAAACGACGTGCTGCATGGGTGGGTGCCTTGGTGGATAGAAGAAGAATGGGGGCCAAGCAAGAGGGATGCCCGGGGCCGCAAGTTTAGCGGCCGAACATTGCCAAACTGCCTGGTTTTTATGCCGCTACCAGTGCGTTGTAGGCCTGCAGGGTAGCCGGTGCAACCGATTCCAGCACCTTTTCATAGGGTGTCTGGTGGCGCAGCACTAGCCGGGTGGAGGCCACCGTCTTGGATTTGCAAAACCAGTGGCAGCTGTGCTGCATCAAAAACAGCTCGGCCAGCAGGGTGAACGCCTTGTCTTTGGGACTGATGGACTGCTGCCCGTCGCGCTCGATCACGCGGCAAATGCCTTGGGCGTGTACCGCCAGCGCCTGGCGAAAGTCAAATGTGGTGCCCGGCAGCCAACGGCGGGTGTAAAAAATCGACAGGGGCAGCTTGCTGGCGCGGGTGGTTTCGGCATCCAACCGGGAAAAGTCGGCCACAAAACGGCGAAATTGTTCGGCCAATGCGGTCTCGGTGGTGGTCAACATGCTCCAGATCTGCTGTTGGCGCTCGGGGTTGGGCTCGCCCAGTGCGCGCATATAACCCTCGGTCAGGGTCTCCATCAGCTTTTCGATCTGGTATTGGCCCAGATGGGTGCCCAGCAACAGGATGCGGCGGTGCTCGTCACGGCGCTGGAAGTAATACGCCACTATCGCGGCAAGTATCGAGAGGGTGAGGAAATCCATGGCCAATTCTAGGTTCCCACAACGACAAATCCCGCCTCGTGGGCGGGATTGCATCTGGCACTGCGGGGTTACCGCTGGCCAGCCCCGGGGTCAACCCGGTGTGTGCGTGTTAGCGCTCGTTAGTGCAGGTATTAACCGCGGTCGCCCATGGGAGGCAAAGTGCCGGCCTTTTGGGCTTGCAGGTAGTCGGCCTTCACAGCGGCGCGGGTAACGGTGCTGGTCACCGAAGGCTCGGCCACCAGGGATTTTTCACCCATGGCTGGCAGGTTGCCGGTCTTCACGGCAGCAGTCAATTCGGCCTTCACTTCGCTGCGGCTGAACACGCTGGGAGCCGATTTGGCGAAGTAGGAGCTGGTGTCGGTATTGTTCAAACGGGCGCGGGGCGAGCTGTCAGCAGCAAAGCTGGAAGTGGCGCCCAAAGCGGCGACGAGGACCAAAGCGGTAGTAGCGATTGCGTTTTTCATGATGAAATTTCCTTCAAAAGTGGTTAGACATTTCCGGGCAGGTCGTGGGCCGCTAGGCCCTGGCTTGTCCAGCCTCGGTGAGTCGTCTATTTGTGTTTCGGCTCATCGATGGGTTGAACTGTACTCCGATTAACGAAATTAAAAACCATCGGGTCAGTAATTCATCATTGCTGAAAATGAAATAATCCAGGGGTTGAAAACTTACTTATTGATGTTTTGCGGGACAGACCGAAGCGCAGCGCAGCCCTGTCCTCAACTGTTTAGGGGTGTTTATGGACCGACTTTTATCCATGCGGGTGTTCCAGCGGGTGGTGGATGACGGGGGTTTTGCCGCCGCGGCCCGTGCGCTGAACATGTCCCCGGCCACCGTGACCCGGCTGTTTGGCGACCTGGAGCAGCACCTGGGCGCGCGGCTGATGCAGCGCACCACGCGCAAGCTGGCGCTCACCGCAGCGGGCGAGGTCTACCTGCTGCGGGTGCGCAGCATCCTGAACGAGATCGACGACGCCGAATCGGCCGTGGGCACCAGCACCCAGGAGTTGCAGGGCACGGTGCATGTGCTGGCATCACCGGTGCTGGCCTCCTACTTTCTGGCGCCGCACATTGCCAATTGGCGGCGCCAGCACCCCAAGGTGGCGCTGGAGATTGCCATAGACCCCTTTCCCCAGCGGCGCGTGGACGAATTTGATGTGACCTTCATGGCGGTGGACGAGGAATACGACGGCAATGTGGTGGCCCGGCCCCTGGCCACCACCGAGTGGATTCTGTGCGCGGCACCCAGCTACCTGCAGCGCCGGGGCACCCCACGCCTGCCGCAGGACCTGCAGCACCACGACTTCCTGAAGTTTCCGCGCCAGCAAGGTGGCGGCATCAGCAACCGGCGCCTGCGACTACTCCCGATCAGTTACCCGGGCGAACCGGTGGAGGTGGACATGCCGGTGGCGCTGCAATCGGTCAGCATGGACCTGCTGTACCGCGCCACGCTGGACGGTGCCGGTGTGGCCGTGTTGTCGCGCCTGCTGGTGGCGCCGCACCTGGCCAGCGGCGCCCTGGTGCATGTGCTGCCGGACTGGATCCACGGCCGCCTGACGGTGTATGCCGCCGTGCCCTCACGCAAGCTGATTCCGGCACGCACGCGTGCATTCCTGAACTTTATTGGTGACCTGATGACGGAACGAACGGTGCACACGCCGGGTGCATGAACGTGCTGGAGCCGGGGCCCGTCAGACGGCCGCGTTGCCGGCGGTAAACGCCTCTTCAAACACCGAATAACCCGCCCAGTCGCTGTGGGCGAAGCGCAGGCGCTCCCAGGTCAGCACGGTGCGGGTAGGGTAGCGGGCACTGGATCGCTTTTGTTTTGATAGCGATACCGCCATATTTGACGGGGGCTGTAGGCCGATTTGACCATTGGCATTCGGTATGGGGATGGCCATGGCATGCCCGTAACGGGTGATGTCCATGCGGGTGGCCTTGGCCGCCAGATCAGGGTGCGCCGTAGACAACTCCGCCAGTATGGCGTTGCGCCAGGCGGCCCAGGGCTGGTCCAGCAGCTGCTTGCGCCCGGCGCTGGCGCCACCCGCCACATCACCCAGCGCGCGGTAGTGGGTCAGCACCGTGGGGCCAGGCAGGGCTTGTAGGTTCTGGTGTGTGGCGTCGACATAACCCAGGCCGACGCTGCCTACTGTCCCGCCACCACTTTCGCCGTGCTGCCCGCCGTACAACACATTGTCCCAACTGGGGGCAGCGCCAGGGCGGTCGTGCAGTGCGCGGTCCAGGTGGATGTTGGCCACCAGCCACGGCGCATAGACCACCTGGCGGGCGGCCTGGCGCAAAAACTCGGGCGCGTTTTGCACGACACGCGCCGCCACAAACACTGGCAGCGCCACCACCACCTGTTCGGCCTTCCAGCGCTCCATGGCCCGTGTCGCGGTGTTGAAGGCATCCACCTCGACGCCGTGTTTGGCGCTGGTGATGCGCAGCACCACACGCCCCGTGTGTAAACGTTCGCCCAGCGGCGTGGCCAAACGTTGCGTCAACCAGGCATTGCCTTCGGGCCAGGTCAACAGACCCTCACGCTCCACACCCTCAGTGCCCGGCGCGTGGAAGCCGTGGCGGCTGGCAAAGTAGTGGATGCCGGCCCAAGCCGACACGGTGGCGATGCCGGCGCCGTAGTCGTCGCGGCAGCAGTAGTCCAGGTACCAGCGCAGGTGGGGGTCACGCAGACCGTGTTGGGCCAGATACGCTTCAAAAGTAATAGCACACAAGACAGCCTGCACGGGGGCTAGGGGCCTATTTTGCACAGGCAGTGCCCAGCGGGCGGCAGTTCTGGCCTGCTCCACCAGGGCTGCAAATTTCTGGTACTGGGCCAGCGTGTCCTCATCCACACCGTGCAGGGGTAGCAGGCCCTCTTGCCATTCGCCGTTGAAAAACAGGCGCTCCTGCGGGCTGTGGCACAGGTGGCGTTCGTCGTACTGCCAGCGGCCGGCCACACGCGTGCGCAGGCCCAGCTCTTCCAGCAGGTCCTGCACCTCGGGCGCGTCGTCACTGGGCAATGGCAGGTAGTGCGCGCCCAGCGGGCAGGTGATGCCAGCCACCACGCCACCGCGGCTATTGCCACCGGCTGAGTCTTCCAGCTCCAAGAGCGCAAAGTCGTCCATGCCCTGCAGGCGCAGTGCACGCGCTGCGGCCAGACCGGCCACGCCGCCACCGGCGATCAGTACGCGGGTCTTGTACGTTTTCGCAGGGCTGGGCCAGGTCTTGCCGGGTTGCGACATGTCGCGCATGTGGTGGCCGCGCTCGGGCTGGGCACCGCTGAAGCCGCCGGTGATGTGGGCGTAAGGGTCGGGGGCTTGGCATCCGGTCGCGGCCCATGCGGTGCCTACGCCAGCGGTCAAGAAATGGCGTCGCTGCATCTGTCCGATGATAGTGGGCGGGGGCCGGATCCTGGGACGCCGGACGTTCTGCTCCGTGTCCCCCGCCCTCCGGCTTACGCCTGCGGGCTCCTCCTTTACCTACGCAGAACGCCCGGCGTCCCAGGCTCCTCCTATAGCTTGATTTCGAGCCGCGCTTGCAGATTCACAAATGATGGCGCAATGGTTTGAGTGGTCTCGCGCAGCGTCTGCCCTTGCAGGTTGGTGGACAGCAAGCTGCCGCCGGTGGTGTAGTCGCGTGCGGCAAAGTTGCTGACGGACACACGCAGCTGGTAACGCGGCGTGATGGTCCACAGCGCGTAGGCGTCGGCCACCAGCTTGTTGCTCTGGTACACGGTCTGGTCGTCGCTCAGGCGGGTGGTGAACTCGGGCGTCCAGTTCAGGTTGCCGCCTACCTTCAACGGCAGGCTGGTCATCTGGTAATCGGCGCCCAGGTTGGCCGTGCCGTCGGGCTGCTGGTCCAGGCGGTTGTTGGGGCCGCTGATACCCTGCACCTGGGAGCGGAACAGGCTCAGGTTGCTGCGCACATCGATCTTGGGTGCGCCCGCAAACATCTCGCTCAGGCGGAACTTGGCTTCCAGCTCCACACCCTGCGTTGTTGCATTGCCAATGTTTTGTTTGCGTGCCACCCAGCGCGGCACGTCGGCCCAGGACACGGTTTCCAGCGTGGTCTGGCTGCGCATCAGGTTCTCGATCTGGCGGACGAAGACGTTGGCGCTGAGCATGCCGCCGCCGGGCACATAGTGTTCAAAGGCCAGGTCTATGCCGGACGCCAGTTCGGGCTGCAAAAAGGCGTTGCCGGCCCGGTCCGGGTGCACCTCGGTATTGGCGCCGCGGTTCAGGAACATGCTGTTGATGCTGGGCCGCGCGATCAGGTCCTGCAGATTGGGCGAGCGGTAGCTGCGCGTCAGGCTCAGGCGCACCTGGTCCTTGCTGGCCAAGTCTGGCCGCCATACGGTGTGGAACAGCGGTGTGACGACCTGGCTCTGGTTGCTGGCGTTGGGCGCATCGGTGCTGACGCTGCCGGTGGTGGCGATGCCCTCCCAGCGCAGGCCGGCATGGGCCGCCCAGTGCGGGTTCACGGTCCACTCGTCCTGCACATACACCGCGGTGCGCAGGCTGGAGGCGCTGAGGTTGCCATCAAAATCGCTGAGTGGCGATTCGCCGTTGAGCAATTGCGTGGCCGTCTCGTTGCGGCGGTTGGACTCCAGCTCCAGGCCTGTGACCAGGCTGTGGTCTTCGGCCACGGTGCGTGAGTATTTGAGCTGCGTGCTCAGCGTGCGGTCTTGTTGCTCGGAGTGCTGGTTGGAGAGGGCCACCGTGCCACGTGTGGTGCTGGTGTTCTGCCGTGTGGAATCATTCGTCCACGCGCTCTGGCCCATGTTGGCGCTCAGGCGCAGGTTTGCACCATCGTCCATCTTGTGTGTCCACACACCGGCCAGGCGCGCGGTGTGGAAGCGGCTGTCAGTGCTGCCAGTGCTGGTGTCGTAGGGAAGGTCGGCGATGCCGTTGCCCGTCGTGGTCTGCGTGATGCGCGTCGTGCGGTCACCGCTGTTCTGTGTGGCGGCAACCATGGGCATCAGCATGAAGGTGTCGCCCCCGCTGCCGCGCCACTGCAGGCGCACATTGGCGTGCACGCCGTCGCGCACACCGGTGCTGGACACGGCCTCGGTCTGGCGCACCGTGCTGCCCTCCGACAGGTTCTCGGTCAGGGTGGTGTTGACCACATCGTTGGAGCGAGCGTTGTGGTCGGCGGCCACGGAGAAGTTGTAGACCATGCCGTTGTCCAGCGTGTCATTGCGCGACCATGCGATGTTGGGCGCAGCGTTGCCGTTCTCCAGCCCCAGGCCCAGCTTCAGCGTGTTGACCTGTTTGCTGTAGCCGCCCCGCGTGACGATGTTGATGGTGCCGGCAATGGCGCGCGCGCCGGTCTCGGCCGTGGGGGCGCGCAGGATCTCGATGCGCTCGATTTCTTCGGGTGACAAATCGTCCAGCGAAAAGCCGCGCGGCACCCGTTCACCGTCGATCAGGATTTGTGTGTAACCACTGCCCAGACCCCGCATGCGCGGCGCACCACCACGCCCCGCGCGGCCCTGCACGGTGACGCCGGGCAGGCGCTTGAGCAGCTCACCCATCGACGTGTCGCCATAGAGTTCGATGTCTTCGCGGCCCACGATGATCTTGGCGGCGGTGGAGAGTCGGCGCTGCTCGGTGTCGCTGCTGGCTCGGATTTCTACGGGTTTGAGTTCGGTGTTGGGGCGCTGTGCTGGCGTGGTGGCGCTATTGGTGCGTTTGTTGTTGCTATTGCTACTGCTGCTGGTGCCAGCCGCATCTGCAGTCGGGTCCGGGTTGGCTTGCGGTGTTGCGGGCTGGGCGTGCAAGCTGCTGCACAGCGCAGCCAGCGACAGGCCTGCTGTTACCCAGCGGTGTGCACCTTGCGTTGTATGTCTGCCTACTTTGCGTACCAAGACCGTTCACCTTGCTTTCTATTGAAGACCCTTGGCTGCGATTAGATTCCAAAGTGCTGTCTTCAAAGTTTCCCAAAGGTAAAGTTGCGAATGTATTTTGATAAAACCAGGCTGTAGCCCCCGTCGGTATTGCTCAATTTACTATCAATAGCATAGCGATCTATTTGAACGTGTGACATCACCGGCGATGGCACTTTGGATCTATGGGAGAGGGTAAAGGGCTGCTGGTCAGTAGTGAGCCCCGACAACAACACGGCTACAGGCGCAGGTGTACATCTCTTCTGCGGGACACATTCCCCCTTGGTAGGTAGGCCGCTAAAATTCTCGCGTCTACCCCATCGCTTCGGCTCACCTGATGTTCATTCGCAATGTAAAGCTTCCCTGCGCGGTCCTGTTGTTGGCGTGGGGGCAGGTCGCCGGTGCCGTTGCCCAGCCATCGCGTTGCGACGCAGAGCCGGTGGCCCGTTCGCTGCATGCGCAACACGCGACCGAGGTTGTCTTTAAAAATATTGGCACGCATGCAGTACGCATTTGGTGGCTGAACTACACAGGAAAGCGCGTGTTGTACCAAACCTTGGCCCCCGGGGAGAGTTATACGCAGTCCACTTACCTAACCCACCCGTGGATCGCAACCAACAAGCATGGGCAGTGCGTGGGCCTGTATTACCCAGACGCGCAGCCGCGCACCATTGACATCCAATAAGAGCAGAGGCAGGTGAATGGTTCACGGCTTGCAACCCATGCGAATCGCCAACAACCTCCTCTGGATAGACTGCACCGCCGGCGCTCTGGTCGGATTCGTGGTGTTGCTATTCACCGCACAGCTGAGCCAACTGCAAGCCCTGCCCCACACACTGCTGCTGTTCATGGGCGCGGCCAATGTGCTCTACGCCAGCTTTTCATTTATCCTCGCCACCCGTAGCAAACGGCCCATGCCCTTGATCAAGCTGCTGGTGGTCGCAAACGGTTTCTGGTCCCTGGTATGTGTCTGCCTCGCCGTGGCCTATGCAAACACTGCGACGCTTTTCGGGCTGGGCCACCTGATTACCGAGGCCATCTTTGTGGGCAGCTTGGCGGCGCAGGAGTGGAAGTGGCGTGCACTACTGTTGCAGCGCGCGACTTGATGCACACGCGCCATTCCTTCAACAGAATCAACCGTCACGCTGGACCCATCAACTCTTGCGAAAGCGCCACCGCACTACCGGCGGCCAGCGTCAGGCCCAGCGCACCATGCCCTACATTCAAGAACAAATTCTTGTATTTACTGCGGCCCACTATCGGAATAGATGTTGGAGTGGCGGGTCTCAATCCCGCCCAAGGCTGGCAGGTTTCCGTGTCACACAATCCCGGAAAAACAGACTCAACCGACGCAAGCATTTGTTGGATGCGCGCTGCTGGAATCGAAAGGCCTTGTTCGCCAATTTCAGCCATGGCAGCGACGCGCAGATTCTGCCCCAACGGCGCAAAAACCGTCTTCAGCGACAGCTCTGTGATGCTGACCTGCGGGGCGCGAATGGTCTCCCGCATCGGCACGGTGATGCTATACCCCTTGATTGGGTAGACGGGCACATGCATTCCCAGCTTGGCCGCATGGGCGGCCGCATGCACGCCGGTCGCCAGCACAAAGGCATCCGCCACCAACTCCCCCTTGCCGGTGCGCACGTGCGTCAGGCGGTCGCCACGCACCACAAAGTCCTGCAGTGCGGTATTGAAGGACACGGTCGCGCCTAGGCGCTGCGCACTCTTTACCAGTTCCAGGCAAAGCTTGTAAGGGTCACCCACCCGTTCGTCAGCCGTCCATACGCCACCGGCAAATTTTCCAGAGTAGTTTTGCAGCGCGGGCTCCTTCTCGACACATTCAGCCGCACTCAAAATCTGCTGATGGCAACCCTGGTGCCTTTGAAACTGGATCTGCGCATCTTGGCGCTTCAGACTGTTGTCGTCGGGGCAGAGCACGAGTTTGCCGTTGATTTTGTGGTCAAACGACCAGCCCTCAGTCTGCATCCATTCCACCAAGGTGTCGCGACTGAGTTGGGACAAGCGCAGGAGTTGGCTAGTCCCGTCTTCCACCTGTTTTCTGGTGCAGGCGCGCAAAAACTGAAGACCCCACCGCCACTGCCGCCAGTCCAGTCTGGGCGTGAAACGCAGTGGCGAGTGGCGCGCCGCCAGCAGCCCCGGAAGCGCACGCAAGGTGTGGGGTGATGCCAGAGGCTCCACGTAGCTGTAACTAAGCTGTGCGCCATTGGCATAGCTCGTTAACAATCCAGGACCCGTGGCCTCGTCCACCAGATGCACATCACAGCCCATGCGCGCCAGTTGGTATGCGGTGGAGCATCCTACGACGCCGGCTCCGATAACGCAGACCTTCACGCAGCAGCTCCCTTCGCTTGCGTTTCTTGCACTTGCTGACTACGGGTGAACGCCAGATAGGCACACGCGACGTCCGAGAGGCCAACCCCCACGGATTTGGCCACGATGATGTCTTCCTCACTGCCGCGCCAAGGTTCGGACCGGCGGTAGAGCTCCGGTAGATCCACAATTTTTTCACGCTCCAACGCGTTGTCGGTTTGCCATAACACGAGTTCACCGGCTTCGCGCAAGCTCTGCGGCTTCCATTCCACGATGATTCGATTGGCGCGGGACAGGGTCGCGTCGTCCAGTTCACGCCCCTTGGGTGCACTGATACCAATCGCTGAAACGAAGGCCCCCGGCTTGAGCCAGTTGCCGTCAAACACCGGCGTCTGTGAACGCGTGGCGGTGACCACAATGTCAGCATCCAACGTCGCAGCCTCAGGACTGCACCGCTTGACAACACTGCCTGTTTGCAAGGCCAGACGGCTGCACCAAGCATCGTCCACGAGTGGGTCGACCACGGATATTGCGTCGAACTGGAAGACCGCACACAGCGCCAGCGCTTGGGCGGTTCCTTGAAAGCCAGCGCCAAACAAGGCAAGCTTCTTGACCCGTTGGCTAGCCGTCTTGGACGCTATCAGTGCGGTCAACCCGGCGGTGCGGAATTTGGTGATTTCGGCACCGTCGAGCACCGCGATGGGTCGGTTGGTTTCTAGATCAAACAAGGTAATCAAAAAGGAAAACTGCCCGCTAACCGTGGGATAAATCTTGACACCCCCGACCTGCCGCGCATTCCACAATGCACCCATGGTGCTTAAGCGCAAGTTCAGACTGTCCGTCCTCTGGCGCGCATGGATTTCAGCACGGCCGACGGCAAGATCGGCAAACGCCTCGTCCAGGATGGCGACTACACGCGGGTAGTCCAGGAATACGGAGATGGTGTCATCGTCAAGATAGGTAGGTTGCATGGTGTTCAGGTTTCAATGAAGTAGGGAATGCTGTTGGTGTGGTATGGGAACAGGCACCAGGCGAAACGTGCCAACGACGCGCACCAGCTTCTCCGCTTGGTCTTGCAGGGCTTGGGCGGCAGCCGCGCTCTGTTCCACCAGCGCCGCGTTTTGCTGCGTCATTTGGTCGAGTTCTGCAACGGTGCCATTCACTTGCTCAATGCTTTGGCTTTGCGCGACTGCGGTTTCCGTGATCGCGGCAACGGTGCTCGTCACACGCTGCGCCGAGGCCACGATGTCTTGCATGGTCTCTCCTGCGGACGACGCCAATTGAGAACCCTCTTGAACCCGGTGTACGCTGGAGTCGATCAGTGTCTTGATTTCCTTGGCAGCCTGTGCGGAACGTGTGGCCAAGTTGCGCACCTCGCTGGCCACAACGGCAAAGCCCCGTCCCTGTTCTCCCGCACGCGCCGCCTCCACTGCGGCGTTCAAGGCCAATATGTTGGTTTGGAAGGCAATAACATCGATTACGGAAATGATGTCTGCAATCTTCCCGGAGCTCTGGGTTATCGCATGCATCGTGCCTACCACCTCCGATACCGCCCGGCCCCCCAAGACAGCAACATCAGCAGCAGACGAAGCAATGTGATGGGCTTGCTTCGCAGACTGTGCAGACTGCCAAACGGCGCCTGTCAGCTCAGAAAGGGAGGACGCCGTGCTTTGCAATTTGCTGGCGGTTTGCTCGGTGCGTTGGCTCAGATCCAAATTGCCACTGGCCACCTCGGCACTGGCCAGCTTGATCGATTCCGACGCATCACGTACCTCGCCAACCACCTGCCTGAGTGCAGACTGCATGGCATCCAGTGCCAGAAGCAACTGGGCCATTTCATCCTCACCCCTCACGACGATGGTCTGGCTGAGATCACCGTCTGCAATTTGCCGGGCCAACGCAACCGCACGATCCAAAGGTTGGCAAACTGCCCGCAATGTCCACCACATCAAGGGAGCAAATATCAACAAGGTCAGGGCTATCAATCCCAAACGCAGCAACGACGCTGAGGTGGACTGTGTCGCCATCTCTTCCCGTGCCGACTCTGCTGCATTTTGCTGGGCGCTCGTCAATTGCGCGGTGTTTTCGCCTAAGGCCTTCAAGGTGTTTTCTGTCTTGGCGGAATAAGCCAGGGCCGACAGTCCATCGATGACTGCCATCTGTAGCTGATCCAGCGTGGGCTCCATCACCACAACATAGTCGCGCATCAACCGGGTTTGGGTCGCTACCAAAGTAGCAATCTCTGCGTTTCCAGGATTCGCCAGCACAATTTGCTCCGCTGCTTGGTGGGCACGCGCGATCTCCGCTTTCCATGCCTTTATCAAGGTCTGAACTTGTGTTGCGTTGGACGTCCCGACGGCCAGGGCGGAACTCTCCCAACGGCGGACCAGACTCAATGACTCTCGCAACATGGAGATGTCGGCTGCGGCGGTATTAGACCGGATGAAGAGCTCTGCTGTATTTCTACTGGCGTGGGCACCCGATACCCAGCCCCAGATGCCCAGCACGCACAATGACAACGAGACGGAAACCAGAACGATGTAGAAGCGGGATCGGATACTGACATTCAGCAAGAAGGACATGGCTTTACTCCGAGCGAGAAGGTGACTCTTGGGATGCGCATATGTAAATGCGGCTACGGGTCAACGTGGCCATTGCAAGACCGCTCACGGAATACCATACTTGTTTGGAAACTTGATGTTTTCCTTCATATGGACATTCATGGGGACGCGAAGTTTTTCCGTGTCAAACCACTTTTTGTAGATGGTCAACAGCTCGCCGGACGACATCAGCGCCAGCATGGTCTTGTCAACAATTTCACGAAAACCCGCGTCACCTTTGGGCAGCATAAAAGCGTAGGGCTCCACGGACATGAATCGTCCGGTGACCCATAGCAGCTCCCCGTGCTGGGACTGTCCGATGAGGCCATACAAGAGGATGTCGTCCTGCGCAAAGGCATCAACTTTTCCAGCCTCCACCAACGCGACTCCCTCGGGGTCGGTGGCCACCGTAAACACTTCCAGGTTCTGCTCCACCTTGAGCTGATGGACCAAGGTTTCAGCGGTGGTTCCTTTGCTGACCGCAACGCGTCTCTTCCACAAGTCGGCGTTTTTCTCAACCTTGAAGGATTTTTTAGCAAGCAGGCGCGCCCCCGTCGTGAAGAAAGTGTGCGAAAAATCCACCTCTTTCTGACGCGCAGCCGTGTTGGTATTGCCACCACATTCAATGTCAATCTCACCTGCCTTCAACAGCGGAATGCGCTGAGCGCCCTTGATCGGGGTGTAGCTGACCTTGAGGTCGGAGCGCTTCAGCGTTTTGCGAACGTTCTCAATCACCCGCAGACACAAGTCGATGGAGTAACCCAGCGTTTGCCCCTGCGGGTCCTGAAAGGCGAAGGTTCCCGGCGTGGGGATGTATCCCACCCGCACCAGCCCCGTATGGGCGATGCGCGTCAGCGTCGCGCTGTCAGCCGTCTGGGCGGATGCGTACCCTGCAGCGCCCAGGAGCACAAGTGTCGCGACCACGAAGGATCTGGCAAAAGGGGAAGACAAGGTGTACGGCATGGTGCGAACCTGCTGTTAAGTTGCTTGCGCTACCGACCCAAGGTGATCCAGCCCTGACGGATGGGCCAGGCCCCAGGATGTGGCCTTTTCAAACGCGAATGCGGCCCGCAAGATGGTCGGCTCGGCAAAGGCGCGCCCAATGATCTGGATCGAAATGGGCAGACCACCGGATGAAAGCCCGGCGGGCACCGCCACCGAACACAGGTCCAGCAGGTTCACAAATCGGCCGAGCCTGGACAGGGGTGTGGCCAGTTCGTCAACCTCGCTGACCGGGATGGCAGTGATTGCGTTGGTCGGAAACACACAAACGTCAATACCGTCCATTGCCTCAGCCATCAGGGCTTTGGCGACCTCCCGCTCCTGAAGCAGGTCAATGTATTGCGCGGCCCGTATGTCGCGGCCGAGCAGAATGCGCCGCTTGATATTGGGGTCGAATTCCAGCCCGTCGCGTTCGAACAGCGTGCCCAGATTGGCGTAGCCCTCGGCACTCATCAGGCTGCCTGCAACACGCATGGATTGGCTCAGGCTTTGCGGTAGCGGCTTGTCCACCAAGCGCATGCCAAGCCCTTGCAAGACCACCAGCGACCGGTCATACGCGTCCAAAACTTCTGGGTCTACGTCGCAGCGTTCCGCGTCGGGCAGGACCCATACCCGCATCCCTCTAACTTCTTTCTCCAGGTCTTTGGAGACTGAGCGGGATGGCGAAATACTGGATTCCTTGTCGCGCGGGTCGGCTCCGGCCAAAACGTCCAGCAGCGTAGCGCTGTCTCTCACCGTGCGCGTGAGTGTGCCTACGGTGTCGTGGGTCGGGCACAGATCAATCAGGCCATACCGGCTAATAAGACCGTGTGTGGTCTTGAGCCCGACCAGGCCGCAAAGCCCTGCGGGGATGCGAACGGAGCCACCGGTATCGGTTCCCAATGCCGCGCAGGCCATGCCCGCCGCAACCGCCACGGCGGAGCCGCTGCTAGAGCCACCCGGAATCCGATGGACCGCCATGTCCCAGGGGTTCCAGGGTGTGCCCATGGTTGTGTTGGTTCCCCAACCGCCAAACGCGAACTCCACGGTGTGCGTTTTGCCCAGAATGATGGCGCCGGCAGCTTTCAAGCGCTTGATCACCGTGGCCGTGATCAAGGAGGTCCGTGGCGGCAGCGACCGCGAACCGCCGGTGATGGGGCGCCCCTCGATCTCAAATAGATCCTTGATTGCCAGGGTGACACCATGCAGCGGACCAATGGTGTGCCCGGCTTGCCGCAGCTTGTCCAGGCCGCGTGCGACCTGTAGGGCTTCTTCTCGGTAGACATCCACATAGGCGTGCAGCTTGGTATCCAAAGATTCCACACGTGCCAACTGGTTTGCAACCAAGGTCGTGCTGTCCATCTCTCCGCTGTCCAGGGCTTTGAGCGTGGCCTCGATCGATGCGTAAGTCATTGCGTTATCCCTCATGTGGCACCCATGACCCTTCGGCCACGCGAAAGACGTTGCTCCAGCACGCGTGACAGCATGGACAGGGGGAAGGCGATCGCGAAATAGAAGACACCCACCAGCAGGAATATGTGCAGCGGCAGGAAGTATTCACTGGACATGGCGCGGGCCACGAGCATGAGCTCGTCCGTGGCAATCAGTGCGCACAGGGAGCTGTCTTTCAAAAGCGCCACATAGGTGTTGACCAGCGGCGCCAGCATCACGCGTAGCGCCTGGGGAAACACCACGTGCAGGAAGACCTGGCGCGGTGCCAGCCCGACCGACAGAGCGGCTTCACGCTGCCCACGGTGCAGGGACTGCAGCCCCCCGCGCAAGATTTCGGCCACGTAGGCAGCCCCGTGCAAACCCAAGCCCAGTACACCCGCCCAGAAACCCGGCAGTGTGATCCCGAGCGGGGGCAGCGCAAAGTACAGCGCCAGCAACAGGGCCAGCAGTGGCACCGTGCGCACGAACTGGATGAAAAAGTTGGCAGCGAAGCGCAGTACCGGGTTGCCGCCCCGAATCATGGCGACCAGAATGGCCCCGACCAGCAAGGCCAGCGCAAAACCAGCGGACGAGAGCTTGGCCGTCATCTTTGCGGCTTCAGCAAGGCGAGGCCACCATTCAGGCCAATACTGGTAGAAATCCGACATGAAGCTGTTCATCGTTTGTTCTCCATACGGCGTTCGGTCATGGCAAATCCCCAACTGATGGGCAGGACAACGCTGGCGTATAGCAGCATGGCCGCGAGATAGATCAAGGTGGTCTCAAAGGTTGAAGTCACCAAATTCCGGGCGAAGAACATGATTTCTGGTGCGGCGATTGCGGATGCAATGGAGGTGTCTTTGAGCAGTTGACTGGTGTAGTTGCCCAGCGATGGCCAAGTGACGCGCAACATTTGTGGAAGCAGGATGTGAAGCAAGGTTTGCCGTGGCGTCAAGCCTACGGACAGAGCCGCTTCACGCTGACCTGCATGCAGGCTTTTAAGCCCCGCGACGAAGACATCGCATAAAACCGCTGCGCCCACCATGCCAAGACCCAAAATCGCGGCCACCAAGGGCGTGAGCCGGATTTCGAAGGTCGCCAGGCCGAAATAGATCACAAACAAATGGGCCAAGGCCGGCACGTTACGCATCCACTCGATATAAGCGGCGATAAGCAGCCTCAGCATGCGCAGATGTGTGAACGTGACGGCAATGGCCATTAGCATTCCCACGGCCACCGCAATGGCAAACGCGCCCACCGCGATCTGAACGGCCGTGACGGCGCCACCCATCAGCGTGCTCAGAATGGTCGCGAATATTTCAAACTGCGGCATCACTGCACCGCTCCGTGGGGGTCTGAAACCTGACCAAGGAAGTTGCGCGTGCGCGCCAACTGGGGGCGGTCGATGACGTCTGCCGCCAGGCCCTGCTCGACAATGTGCCCGCCTTCCATGAAGATCACGCGGTCCGCGACGTCTCTGGCGAAGCGGATTTCATGGGTCACCAAAATCATGGAGCGGCCCTCTTCGGCCAGCTCCCGGATGACGGTCAGCACCTCACCAACCAACTCAGGATCGAGCGCCGACGTGGGTTCGTCGAACAGTATGAGCTTGGGCTGCTGCGCCAATGCACGTGCAATGGCAACACGCTGCTGCTGCCCACCCGAAAGGCGTTCAGGGTACTCGGTAGCTTTCTTGGAAAGATGGACTTTGTCCAGCATGGCGTCGGCGAGTTCGTAGGCTTCGGCCTTGGACATTCCACCCGCCTTGATGGAACCCAGCGCCACGTTGTCCCGAACATTGAGGTGTGGCCACAAATAGAACAACTGAAAGACCATGGCGATCTCACGCCGCTGGGGCGCCAGCTCTCTGTCGTTCATGAAGCGCATGGCCCCGCGCCGATCCGGCAGTTGCCCAATGCGTTCATCTTCCAGAAAGACGGAACCAGTGTCAGGACGTTCCAGAAAATTCAGGCAACGCAGACAGGTGGACTTGCCCGAGCCGCTGGGGCCGATCAGCGACAGGGTTTCGCCCTTGCTCAGGTCAAAGGAGATGCCCTTGAGCACGTCGAGATCGCCGTAGCTTTTCTTCAGCCCATCGACTCTTAAGAGTGTGTTGTTCATAGGTTTCGGTGTTCAGGGCGCAGGAGCGCGCCAACGCGCTCCCGTCATTCAACGTTGCTGGATTTATTTGCAGCCTGGCAGTTTCCAGTCGGCCGGGCGGTCTACACCGGCGCGGAAGTTCTGGCCTGCGGGGACATACCAAACGTCTTGCACCAGGCCGTACTTGGCGCCAATCTTCTTCAGGTCGCAGCTCTGCCACAGCTTGGCGATCTCCGCATTCACCGCCTTGGCCAATTCGGGGTTGTCTTTGTTCAAACCAAACACCACCTGGCCCAGCCCGGTCAGCAATGGGTAGTCAGGGTTGTTATCGACGAAAGCGTTGAACTTGAGCTTCCACTGCGCATTGCGCGAGATGGCGTACTGCATGACCGGCGGGTCGCCAATCACCGCGTCAATCCGACCCGCCAGCAAGTCGCGTACCGCCGCGTCGGATGTGTCATACATCGTCAGTTGCAAGCCACTGATTTTGCGCAGCTCGGGGATGAAGGAAAAACCCGTAATCGTGCCGACCTTCTTGCCTTCCAAATCCTTGAGCTGAGACCAGTTGGTCTTGCTGGACTGGGTGATGCCGTTCTTGAAATAGTGGATGGGGTCGCTCAGCGTCATGATCTTGGAGCGCTGTTCCGTCCAGCCCATGGTTCCCGCCATCACGTCCACCCGTTTGGCTTGCACCGAGGCGATGGTGCCAGACCATTCCATCAGAGCGGGTTTGACTTTGAGTTTGATGGCATCTGCCACGCGCTGGAGGATTTCGCCGTCGTAGCCAATCATGGCGCCGTCTTGATAACCCGTGCCGGGCATGTCCCCGGTAAACGCAATCGTAAAGGCGTCTTTTTCTACAGTCTGCACCGCCTGGGCATGCGCCCCCGGCAACAAGGCTCCGGCGACAAGAATCGCACTCAACATGCGTGCGAGGAAAGATTTCTTCATGGATGAACTCCTGGTGGTGTTGATAGGAATCGTTAACTGACGGGTGTGATGGTATGAAGCGTCATCAACTTGTCATAGGAGGCTCTAGCGTGTAAATTGAACGGATGCGACATCCAGAAAAAACACCAAAATCGAGTCACCCCCATGGCAAAAGCTGACGTGATACGACGAACGGACGCAGAGGAAATTGGCGCTCAACTCGTAGGCCGGCTAGACACCGCGAAGGCCAAGACCACGCCCAAAGCTTCGGGGGTCGAGCTACGCATCGGCATTTTTCTGTGGCCCCGATTTCCCTTGTTGTCACTGGCCGGGCTTTGTGATGCCTTGCGCCATGCAGCGGATTTGGGCGACCAAAGCCGTCAGGTCCGTTGCACGTGGACCGTTCTCAGCGCGACAGGCAAAGCCGTCGCATCCAGTTGTGGTGTCGAGGTTCCTGCCACGAGCGCCGCCGCATCGGATGGCAACTTTGACTATGTGGCGGTTATCGGGGGACTGCTGCCATCCATGAAAACCGCCGACCCTGTCGGTTTGCAGTTCCTCAAGGCGGCGACCAAGATGAAGGTTCCGCTGATTGGCATTTGCACCGGCAGTTTTGCATTGGCCAAGCACGGATTTATGGATGGAAGGATGGCCTGCGTCCACCCATTCCATGTGACTGATTGGCAAGAGACCTTTCCCGATCTGGCCTTTACGACCAATTGCGACTACATCATTGATGGTGATCGCATCACCTGCGCGGGGGGAATTTCCATTATTGAATTGGCGACCGAGCTGATCCGCATGCACTGCGGGCCAGACCGGGCCGCCAAGGTCGTACACCAAATGACCGTCTCGCAAAAGTCGTCGATTTCACACATGGCGCGCCGACGTGCCCTGGGTTACGCATCTGCTGACAACGACAAGCTGCGACAGGCAATTGTCTTGATGGAGAAAAACATCACCACCCCGTTGGAGATCTCGGTCATCGCCAAGATTGTCAAGGCCAGCAGCCGCCAGCTTGAACGTGTTTTCCTGGCCGAGACCAACACGCCCCCATCGGAGTTTTATAGGAACTCTCGGTTGAAGTACGGCAGGTGGATGCTCACCTCTACAGACTCACCGGTCAGCACCATCGCCTACGAGTGCGGGTTCGCCGATGCTTCACATTTCATACGGCATTTTCAGCAGCTCTATGGGGTAACACCGGGACGTTTGCGCAAGGCCCTGCAATCCAAGGAAGCCTGATGCGCTTGCCATTTACTCCGAAATTAATAGCGTATTAGGCAATTAATTCGGGGGCTAGAGGCCTATTTCGTTTGAAGGCTTACGGCGCAACCCGCCCCCATTCCTTCTCATACGTCATCACCAACACCTGGTTCGACAGGCGGTTCACCTCCGCCGGCACACGCGCCATGTCTTTCGGAAAATCAAACAGCAGCGGCAGCGTGGTCGGCGCTAGATAACGCAGCCCATCGGGCAGCGCGGCGGGCTGGCGCCACGGCCTGTGGCTGGCGATGATGAAGCCCCATTCGCCAAAGCTGGGCACATTGGCATGGTAGGGCGTGGCGTGCAGGCCTGCGGATTCGATAGTGGTGGCCACGGTCCAATAACTTTGGCGCGCCACCAGGGGTGAGGTGGTCTGTATCACCGCATAACCGCTGGCGGACAGGCGCTGCGCCAGCAGCGAATAAAAGGTGTTGGTGTAGAGCTTGCCGATGGAAAAATTCGTGGGGTCGGGGAAGTCCACAATGATGACGTCGAACATCTCTGCCTCCGCCTTTTCGTCACTCTGCAGCCACTTGAACGCATCAGTGTTGACGATGTGCAGCTTGGGCGAGTTCAGCGCACCGGCATTCAGCTTGGCCATGGCCGGGTCATTCGCAAACAGGCCGGTCATGTTCGGGTCCAGCTCGACCAGGGTCACGCTTTCCACGCTGGGGTACTTCAGCACTTCGCGCACGGCCATACCGTCGCCGCCGCCCAGCACGGCCACCCGGCGCGGCGCGCCAAAGGCCGACATGGCTGGGTGGACCAGGGCCTCGTGGTAGCGGTATTCGTCGCGCTCGGAGAACTGCAGGTTGCCGTTCAAGAACAGCTTGTGCCCGGTGCGGCCGTTGGTGACAACTATGCGCTGGTAGGGCGAGCTAGCCGCCAGCACAATGCGCTCGTGGTAGAACTTGTCTTCGGCCAGTGTGGTGATCTGGTCTGCCATGGCAAAGCCCAGCCCCAGCGCCACCACCGACAACACACACGCCGCAGCATGGGCGTTGAAGCGGCGCAGCTCATGGCGAAACACCCACAGCGCCCAGAAGGCCACGGCCGCATTCAAGAAGCCAAACAGCAGCCCCGTGCGTATCAGCCCCAGCTGCGGTACCAGTAGCAGGGGGAACGCCACCGACACGGCCAGCGCACCCAGGTAGTCAAAGGTCAGCACCTGCGAGACCAAGTCTTTGAGCACCACCTCGCGCTTGAGGATACGCATGACCAGCGGTATCTCCAGCCCCACCAGAATGCCAACCAAGCCCACCATGGCATACAGCAAGAAGCGGAAGGCGCCCGGCATGTAGGCGTTGGACAAAAACAGCAGGGCGGGCATGAAGCCACCGGCCAGGGCCACCATCAGTTCGATGCGCAGAAAGTGGGCGGGCAACTGCCGGTCGAAGAAACGCGACAACCACGAGCCAATGCCCATGGCGAACAGGTAACTGCCGATAACGGTGGAGAACTGCAGGACCGAGTCGCCCAGCACGTAGGATGCCAGCGCACCGGCGGCCAGCTCGTAGACCAGGCCGCAGGCAGCGACCACAAAAACGCTGACTAAGAGCGTGACTTCCAGCGGCCGGGGTGCGCCCTGGGCGGGCACGCTGCTACTCACATCAGACAATGACAATTAATGAATGGCCGCAGCAATGATGACGCAGATGCCCAGGCTCATGGCCGCCACGACCAGGGCCAGTGCCACGTTTTGCTTCTCAACAATCTCGCCCCACAAATCGTAGGGCGTGATCTTGTCGATGATCAGAAAGCACAGCCAGAATATCGCCACACCCATCAGTGCAAACACCAGGGAGGTGACCACGATGCCCGGTTTAATCAATTCAAAGCCCATGAGACTCTCCTGTAGAAAAGGGTTGCATTACTTGTGACCTCCACCGCCCGAAGAACCACCCCATGAGCCGCCCGAACTGCGCGAGCTGGATGATGAGGAACAGTTCTCTACCTTGGGGTCGCAACTGGAACATTTGCTCAACAGCGACAACAGTATCAGCGTGATGACCAGGATCACAATGATGGTGCCGATGCCAATGCTTTTTGCAGCGCTGAAGGGTGCCACATCGCGTTTGAGCAGGTCTTCCTTGCCCTCCAGCTTGAAGGCCTTGGCCACCACCTCACTGGCCAGCTGGTCACCGCTGGACCACACCAGCTCCGTGGGGGTCTGCTCCATGGAGAGCAGGCGTTTGCCACTGGCAAAGTCTTTGTTCTGGGTTTTCTGGCCGCGGTGCACCACCCAGTAAAACTCGCCACACACGTAGTTGGTCTCGGCGGTGTAGCTGTATTTGAGCGCGTAGTTGGTGCCCATGTAGCTGGCGCTGCTGGCTGTAGAGCTGGCCATGGTGGGCGCCCCGGTGGTGGGGCGCACCAGGCTCCAGCCCACTTCGGAATCCACCAGAAAACTGAAGCCCCGCTTCTGGTTGTAGAGCAGGTATTCGCTCCAGCCAAAATGTTCGTCGTCTCCTGGCGCCACACCCATGCGGTGCTGGAATCCCACCACCTGCCAATGCACGCCCTGCAACTGGCCCAGGCTACCCAAGGGGATCAGCGGTTGCACCGGCTCGTCCTGGATGGCGGATTTAAGTTCGCCGCCAATACCCTGGCTCAGGTCAATCAGGCTGTTGCAACTGCCGCAGGTAATGCTCTTGCTGGTGGCCAGCGCCACGGTGACCGGTGCACCGCAGTGCGGGCAGTTGAACTGGCGGCCTTTTTCTTCTTTCGCCGATTCGTCTTTCAGGCCCTTAAGGGCCAGGTCGTCCAGCAGCACCGCCGTGCCCTGCGACACCGTGGGTGGTGTGCCCGTGTAATCGATGCTGATGACCTCGCCCGTGGCACTGCGCAGCTCGACCACCTGAAAAGCCTGGCCCAGCGGCGGCAGCTTGGGTAGCTCGCCCTGGGCGCTGATGAGTGCAGCCGATACGTTGCTGGCCACACTGAACGGCTTGCCGTTGACGCCCACCTGTTTGCCCACCACGTAGCGGTCGGCCGGCGGCATGTTTTGCTGCTGGGTGCTGGGCTGGGTGAAGACGTAGGCGCCGTTGTCTTCGGCCAGCCAGCCAGACGTGCCGTCGTCAAAGAATGCGTTCCATTCGGCCCAGGTGCCCTCTGCGGTCTTGTACTGCAGGCGGCCTATGAGTGTGAAATTGCGATTCTGGTATTTGCCGGTGGCAAAGAGTTGCAGCGGGCTGTGGTCGTCAAACAGCTCACCCATCTTGCCGATGCGCGACAACACATCGCCCTGGCGCACCACTGTGCTCTGGCAGTAGCCGCACACAGCATGTGTGGACTGCGCCGAGCGAAACTCGACCGGCGCACCGCACCCCGGGCAGGGCGCGGAGTAAGAGCGTTGGGTAGCGCTGGCCAAGGAGGGAGGGGAGGTAGAGGGTTATGCGTAGGTAAAGGAGGAGCCCGAAGGGCGGGGGACACGAAGCAGAACGCTCTGTCTCCCCGCCCGGCTCCCCAACAGCTACGCCAGTTTTTTGAGCAACTCAGCCTTTTTGGCGTCGAACTCTTCGGCCGTCAAAATGCCCTTGGCCTTGAGGTCGCCCAGCTTCTCCAGCGTGGCGATGATGTCATTGGGGTTGAGCGCAGCAGCCACGGGTGCTGCGGCTGCCTGGGCCGCTTGGGGGTTGCCCTGCAAGCCGGCTTGCAGGTTTTGCGCCAGCACCTGGCCCAGCGCCACACCGGCACCCAGGCCCATGGCATCACCCGCCACACCGCCACCACCACCGCCGCCTTCGGCAAACTTGGGGATGGCTTGCGCGGTCTGGTACTGCATGAATTTGCCCATGTCGTTGCCGACCATGCCCATGCCGATTTTCTGGTCCAGGATCTTTTGCAGCTCTTCGGGCAGCGAAACGCTTTGCACCGTCATGTTTTCGAGCTTCAGGCCCAGCTTGGCCATCTCGGGGTCGAGCTGGGTGCGCAGCGCCTTGGCAAACTCGATCTGGTTAGAGGCCAGGTCCAGGAAGGGAATGCCACTGGCGGCGATGGCGGTGCTGATGTTTTGCAACACCAGCCCGCGCAGCTGGCCGTCCAGCTCGGCCACCGTGTATTCCTCACGGGTGCCGGAGATTTCGGTGTGGAAGAGCTTGGGGTCGGTGACGCGGAAGGCATAGTTGCCGAAGGCGCGCAGGCGCACGGCACCAAAGTCCTTGTCGCGGATGGTGATGGGCTGGGGCGTGCCCCACTTTTGGTCGATCTGCTGGCGGGTACTGAAGTAGTACACATCACTCTTGAAGGGGGACTCGAACAGCTTGTCCCAGTTCTTCAGGTAGGTGAGGACCGGCAATGTTTGTGTGGTCAGCTTGTAGGTGCCGGGGCCAAACACATCGGCGATCTTGCCTTCGTTGACAAACACCGCCATCTGCGACTCGCGCACCACCAGTTGGCCGCCGTTCTGGATTTCCATACCCGACATGGGGAAGCGCCAGGCCAGGGTGCCATCACCCTCTTCGGTCCACTGGATTACGTCTATGAACTGTTTCTTGATGAAATCCATAAGAGCCATGGTGCGGACCTCCTTGTATAGGGTTAACACAGAACCGGTCGCAATGATACACAGCTAGTAGCCCCATGTGTCGCCCCATATTTAGTACGGAGATATGCTGTTGCCATGAGCCTGCTTTTCACCCCCTACACCCTGCCAGCGCCCCGCGGTGGCCTCACCCTGGCCAACCGCATTGTGGTGGCGCCCATGTGCCAATACGCTGCCAACAACGGTGAGACCACCGACTGGCACCTGATGCACTGGGGCAACCTGCTCAACAGCGGTGCCGGCCTGTTCACCATCGAAGCCACTGCCGTGGTGCCCGAAGGCCGCATCACCCCGGCCTGCCTGGGCCTGTGGGATGACCGCACGGCCGCTGCGCTGGCCGACACCCTGCAACGTGCACGCAAACTGGCACCGCCGGTGCCGGTGTGTATCCAATTGGCGCATGCGGGGCGCAAGGCGTCCAGCGCGCTGCCCTGGGCTGGCGCACAAATGCTGCCGCCCACACAGGGTGGCTGGGAGACCTTTGGCCCCTCGGCCCTGCCACAACTGGCGACCGAGCCGCCCCCCACGGAAATGACGCGCGCCCACATGGACCATGTGCGTGACGCCTTTGTGTTGGCCGCGCAGCGTGCCGACCACATGGGCATAGAAGCGATTGAGCTGCACGGCGCCCACGGCTATTTGATCCACGAATTTTTGTCCCCCATTGCCAACCAGCGTACCGACGAATACGGCGGCAGTTTTGACAACCGCATCCGTTTTCCGCTGGAGATTTTTGCCGCCATGCGCAAGGTGTACAGCGGTGTGTTGGGCATTCGTATCTCCGCCAGCGACTGGGTGGAAGGCGCATGGGACGTGGTGCAGAGTGCCGAGTTCGCCAAACGCATCAAGGCCTTGGGCTGCGACTTCATCCACGTGTCGTCCGGCGGCGTGTCCCCCGCGCAGAAGATTGCGCTGGGTGCCGGGTACCAGGTGCCCTTTGCACGTGACATCCGCCAGGCCAGTGCCCTGCCCACCATTGCCGTGGGTCTGATCACCGATGCGCACCAGGCCGAAGCCGTGTTGCAGGCCGGTGAGGCAGACCTGGTGGCACTGGCCCGCGCCTTCCTGTACGAGCCACGCTGGGGCTGGCATGCGGCCGCCGCCTTGGGTGGCGAAGTGGCTGCAAAAGAGAACTACTGGCGCTGCCTGCCGCGCGAGGTGCAGGCGGTGTTTGGCAAGGTGTCCATCGGGGTGCGTTGACCGGTTTTGGTGCCGCCCGTGCACCAACAAACAAATCGAAACACTTTATCGCCAAAAGTTCCTCGGTATTTACCCTTGGTTTGACTGGTACTTACCCTTGTTTGGGCCCCTGAACCGCGTGCGGCTGGTTACGATCCCGCACCCCGCACGAGGTCGTCTGCCCAACAACCGTTGGACATGGCAATTCATGCGGCAATTTCTTTTACCAAAGTAAAGGTTTCCCATGAAGCATGTTTTCCGTCGTGTGGCCGCTGTAGCGGCCATTGTTTTGAGCACCGGCGCCGCCCAGGCCGAGATGATCGATTTTGAACAACCGGTCACCGCTCCTTTTGCACCGATGCTCACGCACGAGGATGTATTCCTTCAGGGAAGCTACGCATTCCTCGCGTTCTCCAACGCATCGAATGCGGGGTTTGGTGACCTCGTCGGCGCCATGATCGACGGAAATGATCTGTCGATGTGTTCTGGTGTGGTCTGCCCCACCAACAACACCAGCACGTTTTACGGTGCACTGAACGACGGCGCAGTCGCCTTTAGCCGTTTAGACGGACAGTCTTTTGCCGTGAACAGTTTTGACGCCAGCTTCATCGGTGGCATGGGTTCTGCCCTGCCACCCGTGGCCGGTTTGCTGCGTCTGCAGGGTTTCACCAGCACAGGCGCCACCATGTCCCAAACCTTCCAGCTGGCGGGCCCCAACACCGGCGGTGAGCTGGGCTTTGGCAGCTACCAGACCAGCGGCACGTTTGCCTCGACCAATTTTGCGCAGGTTTACGCCTTCGGATTTGCCTGCAACGCCGGTGGTACTTGCAATGCCTTCTCGACCGACCGCGGACAGTTTGCGCTGGACAACATCAGCGTGACCGCGGTTCCAGAACTGGAGACCACCGCCATGTTTGCGCTGGGTCTGATCGCCATGGGTGCCGCGGTTCGCCGCCGTCGCCAGCAGTCGGTTTAAGCACCGCTGCCACACGACACAAGGAACACCCATGACACCAACACGACTGCGATTTACCTCCCTGGCGGCACTGATGCTGCTGGGGCTATCCACCTCGGCTTTTGCGCAAAGCCGATCGACCTACATCGTGCAACTGGCTGCAGAGCCTGTGGCCAGCTACACCGGCACCGTGCCCGGCTACAGCGCCACCCTGCCCGCACCCGGCACACGCCTGAACACCCGCTCGTCCGCCGCCCTGGCCTACAAGGCGTACCTGGATGCCCAGCAGACCACCGTGGCATCGCTGATTGCCGGCGCCCCCATCGTGGCACGTTACTCCACCGTGTACAACGGTTTTGCCGCCCGCCTGACCGCTGCAGAAGTGCAGGCCCTGCGTACCAGCCCCCTGGTGGTGGAAGTGTTTGCGGATGAAGCCCGCAAGCTCAACACCATTTCCACCCCCGCATTCCTGGGTCTGAGCACCGCAGGGGGCGTGTGGTCACAAACCGTTGCGGGCCTGGCGCTCAAGGGTGAAGACATCATCATTGGTGTGGTTGACAGCGGCATCTGGCCCGAAAACCCGTCCTTCGCCGACCGCGTGAATGGCAGCACACCCGTGTTTGGCACCGGCACCCTGGCCTATGGCCCAGCCCCCGCCGGATGGAACGGCAGTTGTATGGGCGGTGAAGGCTTCACGCCCGCTACCCATTGCAACAACAAACTGATCGGTGCGCAGTACTTCAATGCCGGTTTCCTGTCCTCGGGCCTGCCCAAACACTGGACCGAGTTCTACTCACCACGTGACTCCGTCGCCGGCCCCACCGGGCACGGCGGCCATGGTTCACACACCGCTTCCACAGCGGGTGGCAACAGCGGCGCCCCCGTGACCCTGGGCGGCAACAGCGTGGGTACGGCCTCGGGCATTGCACCGCGGGCACGTCTTGCGGCCTACAAGGTCTGCTACACCTATGTCAACCCCAATGCCGAAGACGGCACGGGCAGCCAGAACTCCTGCTTCACGTCAGACAGCGTCGCTGCCATCGACAAGGCAGTGGCCGATGGTGTACACGTCATCAACTACTCCATCAGCGGTAGCCAGACCAGCGTCAACGACCCGGTGGAGCAGGCCTTTTTGCGTGCCGCCAATGCGGGCGTTTTTGTGGCCGCATCGGCAGGCAATAGCGGCCCCGCAGTGGCCGTGGCCCACGTCAGCCCCTGGTTGACCACCGTGGCAGCCTCCACCCATGACCGCGCCCTGTCCGCCAATGTGACCCTGGGCAACGGTGCGTCGTACACCGGCGCGTCGTTCAATGCGGCGGCATTGGCAGCCAAGCCTGTCATCCGCGCGGAAGACGCGGGTCTGCCCGGCGCTGATGCCACCCAGCTGCGCCTGTGTTACCTGACACCTGCCGTGCTGGACCCCGTCAAGGTGGCCGGCAAGGTGGTGGTGTGCACACGCGGTGTGACTGCCCGTACCGACAAGAGCGCCGCCGTCAAGGCTGCGGGTGGTGTCGGCATGGTGCTGGCAGACAACGGTGCGGGTCTGGTGGCCGATGTGCATTCCGTTCCATCGGTGCATGTGAATGCCGCAGACGGTGCAGCCATCAAGACCTATGCCCAGGCGGGCGGCGGTACGGCTGCCATCGGCACCTACTTCAACGCGGGCAAGCCTGCGCCCATCATGGCGGGCTTCTCGTCACGTGGACCCAACGCCGGTGATGCCAATATGCTCAAGCCCGACCTCACGGCACCGGGCGTGGACATCATTGCCGCCGTTACTGCCGGCCTGACCAATGCCGAGCGTGATGCGGTGGCCAACGGCACTCTGGTGCCCGTAGCCGAATGGTCGTCGTACCAGGGCACGTCCATGTCCAGCCCCCACGTGGCCGGTCTGGCGGCGTTGATTCGCCAAATGCGCCCCACCTGGTCGCCCGCGGCGATCAAGTCGGCCCTGATGACCACCAGCATGTCCACCTTGAACGATGGTTTGGCTGACCCGCAAAACGGTTTGTTGCCCTGGGCTCAGGGTGCCGGCCACGTGGTGCCCACCAAGGCACTGGACCCCGGTCTGGTGTATGACAACGGCAAGGTCGAATTCATCCGTTACCAGTGCAATGTCAACAAGCCTGCGGTCACACCCGCATCGGATTGCGTGACCTACGGCACGCTGGACCAGACCTACAACTTCAACCTGCCCAGCATCACGGTCGGTGCGGTTGTAGGCAGCACGGTGGTGACCCGCAAGGTGACCAATGTGGGTGCCAGTGCGGCGACCTATACAGCCACGGCGTCTGTGCCCGGGTTCACCACGGTGGTGACACCCAGCAGCATGACCCTGGCAGCCGGTGAGACCAAGACCTTTACAGTGACACTCACCGCGGCGGGCGTGGCCGATGGTCAATGGTCGTTTGGTTCCCTGGTCTGGAGCGATGGCGCACACGTGGTGCGCAGCCCCGTGACCGCACGCACCGGCAAGACGATTCAGGCCCCAGCGTCCCTCACCGCGACCACCGCATCGGGCAGCCGCCTGATCACGCTGACGACCAACTTCAACGGCCGTCCCGCCGCGAACAAGGGTGGCATGAAAGCCGTCACCGTGGGTCCATTGGCTGGCCTGGTGCCGGGTGCACCGTCGTCCGCCGCGCTGAAGGCTGCCTGTGTTGCCGGTGTCGACACGGCCTCCATCAAGGTCTACCCGTTTGTCCTGCCCGCCGACACCATCGTGGCGCGTTTTGAGACACGCAATGCCGACGTGGGCAGCGCAGGGGACGACAACGACCTGATCATCGTGTCGCCCACCGGCGCCTCGGTGTACTCGGGCAACGACGGCTCCAACGAAGCGGTGCAGCTGGTGAGCCCCACCGCCGGCACCTACAAGGTGTGTGTAGGCGCCTATGCCGGTGCTGCAAACATGACCCACCGTCTGTCCAGCTGGGTGGTTACCGCGGCCGATGCGTCCAGCAGCCTGAATGTGTTGTTGCCCAGCACCGTGTACTCGGGTAGCACCGCCACCGCCGGACTGGCGTGGTCCGGTCTGGCGGCCGGCGGCCGTTTTGTGGGTGGTGTGCAGTTCAAGGATGCGGGTGGCAGTGTGCAAGCCACCACGATCCTGCGGGTGAACACCGACGGCACTGCGCCCCTGGCGTTTACCGAGAAGACGGTTTCTACCGACAAGCTGCGCCAGTAAACGGACCGTCTAAAACGGACTGTTGTGCCCCACGCAGGTGGGGCACTCCATAAGAAAGGGCTGCCAACGCAAGTTGACAGCCCTTTTTCGTGGGCACGAGGCCAGTATTTTTGTTAGCTGGCGGCGTCGGCGTTTGTCTTCAACACACAGCGCTGGGCCTGGCACACGGCGCCGGGGTCTGGCAGGTAGCGGCAGGTGGACACCATGCCCGACTGGGCCTGGCGCTGGCGTTGCAGCGCGGCCTGTTGGTCGACCAGGCTTTGCAGGGCCTCGCTCTTGGGGTTGTTCTGGGTAGACCAGGCCCGCCACGCGGCCGGGCCACCACAGGCATTGGCACCCACGCCGATCGTGCGGCATTGGGCGTCGGTGGTGCAGGGTGCCTGGCCAATGGTGGTGTTGATCTGCTGCTGCAGGCTGGCTTCGGCTTCGCCGCCGTTTGTTTTCGACTGGGTGGAACTAGCTGCAGCGGTAGGCGTGGTCACGGGTGTGGGAACTGCCGATTGGCAACCCGCAACCCACAGCAAACCGCACACAGCCAGGCCCATGCGCAGCCGCGACAGGCAGGTATATCCACTCGGAGTTGGGTAGGGCATGGCGAGGTTCCTTGGCTGCAGTTGTTATCGGGTGGGCCATAGCAGTATGCGCCGATTGGGGATCTTCGCTATCGCAGGCGATGCATTCAAAGAAAAATGCCTCCAGCCCCCGTTAAATATGCTTATGTAGCTACCATTTTCATAGCAACTTAGGCCTTACGCCCACTGGTCCACAACGCCGCCACCACAATCAACCCTCCGCCCACCCAGCCCATCACCCCCAGGCTCTCCCCCAACCACAACACCGCAAACAGCGCACCAAAGGCCGGCTCGCTGCTGGTCAACAAGGCTACCCGGCTCGGCGCGCTGTGCTTCAAAGCCCAGTTCTGCGCGAAGAAGGCAAACACCGTGCAGCCCAGCACCAGGTACACGCTGGCCTGCCAAAACGCGGGTGCCACAGGCAAGGGCGGCAGACCGCCGGGGGTGCACAAGGCCAGCAGCAGGCTGCCAAAACCAATCACCCCGGCCTGCACCGCCGTCAGCGCCAGCGCAGGTGCCGTGCTGCCGCGGGTGAGCTTGCTAGTCTGGCAGACGGTGACGGCGCGCAGCAGTGCGGCGGCCAGCATTAGCGCGTCACCCCAACCCATGTCACCCACCAGGCCGCCGCTCAGCAGTGCCGCGCCCAGCAGGGACACGCCGGCAAACACAAACACGCTGCGTTCGGGCCTGATGCGCAGCATCCACCACTCGACAAAGGGTGTAAACACCACACACAGGCTGATCAGAAAAGCTGCGTTGCTGGCCTGGGTCAGTGCCACGCCAAAGGTCTCCGCCAAAAAAATCCACAACATCAGCCCGCCCAGTGGCCAGCCAGTGCGCAGCGCGTCCCGTAGTTGCTGGCGCTGCAGCCGCAGCAACACGGGCACCAGCAGCACAAAGGTCAGGATAAACCGCACCGCCAGAAAACCCAGCACCGGGTAGTAGGCCAGTGCGCCCTTGGCGACGCCATAGCTGGTGCCCCAGACGATGGCGACGGCCAACAGCATCAGATCGGACAGGCGCAGCAGGTGTTGGGGCGGAGAGAGGGTCAGGGTCGTGTTCATCCCCCGAATTGTTTATTTAATCTGCATTGCTGATAATCCATCAATGAAGAACAGCACTTGTGCGCCATGAGCATCAATAACCCCTTGGACAGCCTGCCCGACATGGCCGTGTTTGCCCGCGTGGTGGACGCCGGCAGCTTCTCGGCCGCCGCCCGCCAGCTGGGGCTGACACCCTCCGCCGTGAGCCGCCAGGTGGCGCGCCTCGAAGGCGTATTGCGCGTGCGCCTGCTGGAGCGCACCACCCGCAAACTGCGCCTGACCGAGGCCGGCGCCGCCGCATACGACCGCTGCCAGTCGCTGTGGACCGCAGCGCGCGAGGTGCTGGCACTGAGCGACACCCACACCGCCCAGCCACGCGGCCTGGTGCGCATCAGCATGGCCAAGGCCGTGGGCCGCCAGCTGATCCACCCGCTGATGCCCGGCTTCTTGCGCGCCTACCCGGAGGTAGATGTGCAACTGGTCATCACCGACCGTGTGGTGGACCTGTTTGAAGACGGCATAGACCTGGCGATACGCGCCACTGACTCTCCGCCGCCGGGCCTGGCTGGGCGACCGCTGATGCAGTTGCACCACGGCATCTACGCCAGCCCGGCCTATTTGGCAGAACGCGGTACGCCCACCCACCCGCGCGACTTGGCACATCACAGCTGCCTGTACCTGGGCGAAGACGAGCGCGACCGTAACTGGCGCTTTCGCAAGGACAACACAGAGACCAGCGTGCGTGTCAGCGGCCGTTATGTGGCCAACCACAGCGAGGTGCGGCTGGAGGGTGCCCTGGAAGGTTTTGGCATTGCCAGCCTGCCCGCGTTTGCCGCCCGCACCCACCTGCAAAGCGGCGCGCTGTTACAAGTGCTGCAAGACTGGGAGCACCAGACCGACTACGCCGGCACGGCCTGGTTGCTGTACCCGCCGAACCGCTTTCTGGCGGCCAAGATTCGGGTCTGGATTGATTACGTGGTGGAGCGGCTGGTGCACTGATCGGCCACCCCATCGGCCATGCTGCACCGCCGGGTTTGGCCAGCGGCACGTAGGCCGGGTGCTGAGCGTGCAGAATCAACGCCCATGACGCACCGTATCGAACCCACCCTGACCCGTCCATCCAGGGTGTCGCACCAACCAGTTTCCGCCATGCTGCTGGCCGCAGGCCGCGGCGAACGCATGCGCCCGCTGACCGACCACACACCCAAGCCCCTGCTGCGTGTGCAGGGCAAGCCGCTGATGCAGTGGCACCTGGAGGCGCTGGCACGGGGTGGGTTTGACAAGGTGGTGGTCAACACGGCGTGGCTGGGAGAGCAGATTTCCCAGAAGTTCTCAAGCATTTTCAGCCCTCAGCCCCCGTCGGATATCACTCCATCGATATCAAATCAGGAGCAGTCCGCCGACACCGTGCACATCCAGTATTCCCACGAAGGCCGCGATTTCGGTGGTGCGCTGGAGACCACGGGCGGCATCGTCCGCGCCCTGCCGCTGTTGTGCCCGGCCCAGGCCAACGGTGTGTTCTGGGTGCTGGCGGGTGATGTGTTTGCACCGGACTTTGTGTTCCAGCAGGCCGATGTGGACCGCTTTGTGGCCAGTGGCAAACTCGCCCACCTGTGGCTGGTGCCCAACCCCGCACACAACCCCCGCGGCGACTTTGGCCTGGCGATCCCACCCAGCAGCAGCAACGGCGTGGGCCTGGCCCTGAACCTGCCCGCCGACAGTACGGAGCCCCGCTACACCTACAGCACCATAGGCCTGTACCGCGCGGCCCTGTTTGCGCGCCCCTGGTGCGACATCCCAGCCGGCAACCAGCAGGGCGTGAAGGCGGCCCTGGTGCACCAACTACGCGCCGCAATGGCCCAGCAAAAAGTCACCGCCCAGCTTTACACCGGCCGCTGGACCGATGTCGGCACTCCCGAGCGGCTGGCCCAACTCAACACGCCGGACTAAGGTGCCCCCAGGCCGGCTACCACCATGCCAATACACATACCCACTTTGGGGCGCGCTGCGCTCCTGGCCCTCAGCCTGTTATGGGCACCTGTTCAGGCCGCAGACACCAGCCCAACCACACCCCGTACAGTGCCCGACACCATCGCCCAGCGGGTGCTGGCCTGCACCGGTTGCCACGGCAAGGAGGGGCGGTCTACCAACGCGGGTTATTTCCCGCGCATTGCTGGCAAACCCGCCGCCTACCTGTACAACCAGCTGCGCAATTTCCGCGATGGGCGGCGCACCAATGCCGCCATGACCCACCTGGTAGACCCTTTGTCCGACGCCTACCTGCGTGAGATCGCAAACTACTTTGCCAGCCAGGACCTGCCCTACCCACCACCCCAAACCGCCAACGCACCCGCCGCCGTGTTGCAGCAGGCCCGCACCCTGGTGCTGCAAGGTGATGCCAGCCGCAAGATTCCCGCCTGCACACACTGCCACGGCAGCGCCATGACCGGTGTGTTGCCCGCATTCCCCGGCCTGCTGGGCCTGCCACGGGACTACCTGGTGGGCCAACTCGGCGCCTGGCAAACGAACAAACGCCACGCCGTCGCACCCGACTGCATGGGCAGCATCGCCAAGCGGCTGACTGCGGATGAGATCAGCGCCATTGCCACCTGGTTGTCATCCCAGGCACTGCCTGCACAGACCCACGCCGTGGCGGCCAACACCAGGCCGCTGCCCGTGGACTGCGGCAGTGGTCTGCAATAACTGGAAATGCCCTCCACCATGCAACCAACCGCTTCCGCCCCGACCCGTTTGCAACCGCCACGCCGGTGGCCCCGCCGCCTGCTGGTCTTGCTGGTGTTCTTGCTGGCCACAACCGCGCTCGTCGCCTGGCTCAATGTGCGCGGCGAGGCGGACATCCTTGCGAGCACCAGCGTGCCCTTCACCGCCACGCCGCAACACATCGCCCAGGGTGCCTACCTGGCCCGCGCCGGCAACTGCGCCGGTTGCCACACCGCGCGTGGCGGAGCCGACTATGCAGGCGGCCTGGGTATTGCCACACCGTTTGGCACGGTGTACGCCAGCAACCTCACACCCGACGCACAGACTGGCCTGGGCCGCTGGACACCGGCCGCCTTCTGGCGCGCCATGCACCACGGGCGCTCGATGGATGGGCGTTTGTTGTACCCGGTCTTCCCCTACACCAGCTACACACAAGTCAGCCGCGCCGACAGCGACGCGCTGTTCGCCTACCTGCGCAGCCTGCCGGCGGTGGCGCAGGCCAACCGGCCGCACGAACTGGCCTTTCCGTACAACAGCCAGGCGGCATTGGCCGTGTGGCGGGCGCTGTTTTTCCGGGCGGGCGAGTTTGCGCCCGAGCCCACACAGACCGAAGAATGGAACCGCGGCGCCTACCTGGTGCGCGGCCTGGGCCACTGCGCTGCCTGCCATGCCGGGCGCAACCTGTTGGGTGCCAGCCGAAGTGAACTGGCCCTGCAGGGCGGCGCAATCCCCATGCAGCACTGGTATGCCCCGTCGCTGGCATCCAGCCGCGAAGCGGGCGTGGCCGACTGGGCCACACAAGATGTGGTGGCCCTGCTGCAGACCGGCACATCCCCCCGCGGCAGCACCATGGGACCCATGGCCGAGGTGGTGCTGCGCAGCACGCAATACCTCAACAACGCCGACCTGCAGGCCATGGCCGTGTACCTGAAGGCTTTGCCACAACAGTCCCATGCGGCGGCGCTGGCCAAGGCGCCCGAGTCGGCCCAGCTCAGCACCGGTGCCACCCTCTACAAAGACCACTGCGCACAATGCCACGGCAACGAAGGCCAGGGCGCCAAAGGCGCCTACCCGGCGTTGGCCGGCAACCGCGTCGTCACCCTGGAAACACCCGCCAACCTGGTGCAGACCGTGTTGCACGGCGGCTTTGCCCCCGCCACCGCCGGCAACCCCCGGCCCTTTGGCATGCCACCTTTCCAGCAGACGCTGGACGGCCCGCAGATCGCCGCGGTGCTCACCTACATCCGCCACGCCTGGGGCAACGCAGCCAGCCCGGTGTCTCCGCTTGAAGTTATGCAGAACCAATAGTGGCCATAGCCCCCGTAGAATGGACTTTGTTAGCTATATGTTTTGTAGCGCAATAGCACATACAGTGCCGCAGCATGTACGTTGACATGTCCATATCCCAACAGATCACTGCGCATGGTTTTGCGGTCCTTGCCCCCGTTTTAAGTGATGCCGAATGCGACACCCTTGCCGAACAAGCGGCGCGCGGCGCATCGGCGTCGGGTGGCACACGCAAGCTGATGCAACATGCCTGGTGCCGCGCACTGGCAGCCAAACTTCGACAACACCCGCTACTGTCACCACTGCTCACGCCAGACATGGTGGCGGTGCAATGCACCTACTTTGAAAAATCTGCCACGCGCAACTGGCTGGTCCCGTTGCACCAGGACCTCAGCATCCCGGTGGCCCACCGGGTAGACCACCCCAGCCTGGGCCCTTGGTCTGAAAAGGAAGGGGCTTTGTTTGTGCAGCCGCCCAGCACGCTGTTGCAACAGCTCATCGCTGTGCGTGTGCACATTGACACCTGCACGGCCAATGACGGGGCCTTGCGTGTGCTCGCCGGTTCACACCGCCTGGGCATGCTCGACACGGAGGCCGCCGCTGCGGCACGCCAGACGCACACCGAACAGGTGTGCACGGTGGCCCGCGGCGGGGTCTTGATAATGCGCCCGCTGCTGCTGCATGCCTCGTCCAAATCCACGGGGAGCAGCCAGCGGCGGGTGCTGCATTTTCTGTTCGGCCCAGCAGCACTGCCCCTGGGTCTGGCCTGGCAGGACGCGGTGTGATCTAACCGGCGCAAGCCCGCTTCAGTAGACTCGCCCCATGAGCACCCCCGCCATCGCCCACCACACCCACCATGGGGCGGCACCGCCTTCGGCTGGTTTGTCGCGCTGGAGCCGGTTTTTGTGGGAGGCACCGCTGCTGCTGTCCATACTCTTCACCGCCTTGGTGGTGGCATGGGCACAAGAGAACGACACGCTGGAGCGCGAGGCCCTGCGCCAGTCGGTGGTGGCCGACACGCTGAGCCTGGAGGCGCAGCTGGCGGCGCGGCTGGAAACCGAGGCGGTCAAGCTGCGGGCCGCCGCCACCCACCTGCCGCCAGCCGGCGCCGACCCCAACCGACAACTGGCCATACAACCCGAGATTGCCGCCGGTCTGGACCGCCGCTGGTTGAGTGTGGTGTGGCTGGATGCCGACATGCGCATCGTGGCCGAGGCCCGGCGCGAACAGCGACCGGGCGTGCCAGCGCAGCCCCAGGCCCAGGGCATCTCGCTGCACCTGATTGCCCCCACCAGCGACGAACACCACCCGCAGACGGGCCAGCTGATTGCCCGCTACGACCCGGCGGATCTGATACAGAGCAAGGATTTCTGGTGGCTGGCCGCACAGTACGAAGTGCAGTTGCTCAGCGGCCTGGGCGAAGTGATTGTGTCCACCGAAAGTCCGGGCCGCGTGGCGCGGGGTGAGACCTACGAGACCCCGTTCAAAGCCATACCGGATGCCCGCCTGCGCCTGACCCAACGTGTGCGCCAGCCCCACTGGTTTACCACCCTGCCGGTAATTTTGCTGGTGGGTTTTCTGGTGCTGATCAGCGTGGCCACCCTGCTGCTGCGTCGCCAGATGCGCCAGGTCACGCGGGCCGAAGCCGCCTGGCGCAACGAGGCCGCGTGGCGCCAGTCGCTGGAGGAGTCGGCCCTGGTGGGCCTGCGCGCCCGTGATCTGAATGGCCGCCTGCTGTTTGCCAACCGCACCTTTTGCGAGATGGTGGGTTATTCGGTGGACGAGTTGGTGGAACACGACCCGGAGTTCGACCACCTGGCCCACCCGCCGCAGGATGCAGCCAGCCACCCCACCCAACGCGTGGGCCACGAGACCCGCTGGCGCCACCGCGATGGGCGCATGGTGGACGTGGTGGTGTTTGAATCCCCCCTGGTGGATGGCGCGGGCCAGCAGGTGGGGTGGATGGGCTCCATCGTGGATGTAACCGAACGCAAACGCCTGGCCGAGTTGGAGCGCAAACAGCGTGAGGTCTTGTCCAACCATGCCCGTCTGTCCACCCTGGGCGAGGTGGCGTCCACACTGGCCCATGAACTGAACCAGCCACTGACCAGCATCGTGAGTTACAGCGCGGGCATTGCCAAGGCGCTGGAGAAACAACCTGGCACCCGGCCCGATCTGCTGGCGGCGGCCCAGGCCCTGTCGCGCCACGCTTCCGCAGCGGGTGGCATCGTGCACCGCATCCGTGAGCGCCTGGCACGCCGCGAGCTGGTGCTGGAGCCACACGACATCAACACCATCGTGTCGGACGCGGTGGCGCTGCTGAAGCTGGATTTCAAACGCGCAGGTGTCAGCGTGCAACTGGATCTGGACGCTGGCCTGCCGCGCGTGCGTATGGACCGCATCGGCATCGAGCAGGTCATCACCAACCTGCTGCGCAATGCGAACGACGCCATGGCGGCAACACCGCCGCCGCGCAGCCTGCAGGTGCACACCCTTCTCAGCCATAACCCGCCCTTGGGCAGTGCGCAGGGCTGGGTTACCGTGGCCATCAGCGATACCGGGCCGGGCCTGGGCGGGCGCGATATCGAAACCCTGACCGAAGCGTTCTTCTCCACCAAGAAGGAAGGCACGGGCCTGGGCTTGGCGATTTGCCGCTCCATACTGGAGTCACACGGCGGGGTATTGCATGCACAGGATGCAGCAGGGGGTGGCGCCTGCTTCAGTTTTTCACTGCCACCCGATAAAACAATAAATGAGGCGACACACCATGACAACCACGCAACCCACCATTTATCTATGCGATGACGATGAAGGCGTGCGCACCTCCCTGGCGTTTTTGCTGCGTCAGCACGATCTGGAGGTGACCTCTTACGCCAGCGGCCCCGAGCTGCTGGCGGCAATTGACGCGGCCACCGTGCCCCTGCGCGGCATATTTGTGTTGGATGTGCGTATGGAACCGCTGTCGGGTTTGCAGGTGCATGAGGCTCTGATCAGCCGAGGGCTGGACAAACGCATGCCGGTGCTGTTCTTGAGCGGGCATGGTGACATTCCCATGGCGGTGGGCGCCATGGCCCGGGGTGCATTCAGCTTCGCCGAAAAGCCGTATGCCGATGAAGCCCTGGTGCAGCTGATACGCCAGGCGCTGAATGCCGAGGTGCAGTGGCACGGGCGCATGGCCCGTGTGGACGCGCTGCGCCAACTCATCGAGGGCCTGTCGCGCCAGCAGGTGCGGTTGATGCCCCTGGTGGCCGCGGGTGAGCTGAACAAAACCATTGCGTGGAAGATGGAGCTCAGCGTGCGCACCGTGGAAGAACACCGGCGCAAGATTTTTGAGCGGCTGAACGTGCACTCGGCCGCCGAGCTGGCCACGCTGTTGGCCGAGGCGCGCACGGCGGGCATCGACATCGCCGCCACGCCTTAAGGTCGGCTGGTAGGCCCAGCTTCGCGGTAGCGGTGGGTGATGCGGGCCATGAACTAGAGCGGACCCAACGCGCGTGCTGCCAGCTGCCGTACCAGGGCGTCGGTGTTGGCCACGGGTGTGGGCAGTGTGTCAAACGCCCCGTCGATCAACAGGTTGCTCAGGCCGTGGGACAGGCTCCAGCCGCACAGCGCCAGTTCTGGCCCTTTGACCGGGTCATGGGCGCTGGCCGCTGCCATCAGAAAACCAAAAGCGCGGTGGGATGCGGCCTTCAGCGCCGGGTAGACGTCGCCTTGGTTCAGTTGGGGCGCAAACATCAGCCTGAAACGCGCAGGCTGGGCCCGGGCACAGCCCACATAGGCCTGTGCGATCTGCAGCAGACGCTCCCGTGTATCGGCTGTGGCGGTGGCCTGTTCCATGGCATCACCCAATGCAATAAAACCGCGCTCGGCAACCGCCGCCAGCAGGTCATTCAGACTGGCAAAGTGGTGGTAGGGCGCGGCGTGGGACACACCCGCAGCCTTGGCCACCTCGCGCAGCGTGGTGCCCTGCACGCCGCGCTCGGTGAGTGTGGCCTCGGCCGCCATCAGCAGGGTTTCGCGCAGGTTGCCGTGGTGGTAGGCCTTGGGGGGCGGCTTGGGGCTTTTTTTGGGGGGTTGGCGTTTGGCAGTTGGGATCATGGGCTTATCTTGACACGAGAAAGATAAGCGTGCAACAATTCAAACACAATCTTTCCCATGTAAAGATTGCACAGCCATATTCGACCTTTCCCTTTTGACAGGAGCTGCCATGGTTCTCGCCCCGTACTTCATCATCGCCAGCGCGACCGTGGTCGGCCTGCTGGGTTGTGCACACCTGGTCTTCACCTTTTATGGCAACAAGTTTGACCCGCGGGATGCGATGGTGACCGAGGCCCTGCGCGTGGTGTCTCCCGTCATCTCGCGGCAGACCACGATGGCACGCGCCGCCAAGGGGTTCCACGCCAGCCACAGCCTGGGTGCAATGCTGTTTGCCTTGGTGTGGGGATATCTGGCGCTGGTCCATTGGACCGTGTTGGCGCAATCGCCCTTTCTGCTGGCCCTGGGCATGGGGGTATTGCTGGCCTACCTGGCCCTGGCGCAGCGCTACTGGTTCAGCGTGCCCCAACGTGGCATTGCGCTGGCCAGTGTTTTGTACGCGGCGGGTCTGGGTTTTGCAGTGGTATTGCCATGAACAAGCGCACACTGCAAATCGTGAGTGCCTTGATGGGCACGGTGCCGGTCATCACCGGTTTGGTGCAGATGATGGGCATACACGACCCGCTGTATGCCAGCCTGAACCTGCCTGCAGATGCCACCTTGGACAGCAATATGCGCTTTCTGGCAGGGGTGTGGCTGGGCCTGGGGCTGGCCAGCTGGTGGCTGGTGCCACGCATCTCCGAACAGACGGTGCTGTTCCGCGTTCTATGGTTGATGATTTTCCTGGGCGGCATAGGTCGCCTGGTCTCCATGGCCAGTGTGGGGCTGCCCCTGACACCCTTCATTGCATTCACGGCGCTGGAGATAGTGGGGGCGCCACTTTTTGTCTATTGGCAACACCGGGTCGTGCAAAACAGTTGACGGTCTGCGGGGCTGGCATTAGCCTGTGCTGCTTCGGCCCTGCTATGCACATACCGCCCGACACCCCCAACCGATCGCCACGCAGAGAGCTGCACCGGCGGCGCGTGCAAATGACGTTGTGGATCGGCTCCATGCTGCTGATCGTCTTGGGGCTGGGCTGGGCGGCCTTCTTCACCAGCAAAGCGGCCTGGTCCATTGTGACCATGGATCTGTTCATGCTGGCAGTCGGCATTGTTATTGCGGTCTTGACCCACTACAAACGCACCCGCATGGCGTTTTTTCTGCTGGTCATCAGCATGTTCATTGTCATCAGTGGCGTTTGCCTGCTGCTGGACGTGCCCAGCCCGCAGGCTCCGCGGTCCACCCACAATTTTCTGCTTGTCCTGGCGATCGCGGCCCTGGTGTTTTTGCGGGACGACACCCCCGCCATGCGGTTTACGGTAACGGGTGTGTGCTGCATCGGTTTTGTGGTGCTGGCCAGTTGGCCCGTGGGGCTGGACAGCGGTTACACGCTGCCCGACGGCATGCGGGTCTGGGGTACCTGGGTCAACAATTTTTTTGCCGCGCTGGGCATCTACGCCCTGGTCCATGTCATGGTGGCGGACCTGGCCGAACACTCCGCCATGGAAATGGCGCTGCGCAAGGGCCTGATGCGGGGCGAGTTCTTTCTGACCTACCAGCCGCAGGTGACGGCCGACGGACATGTGGTGGGGGCAGAAGCCCTGCTGCGCTGGCGCCACCCCAAGCTGGGCCTGGTGCCACCCGATGAATTCATCCCGCTGGCTGAGCAGACCGGGTTGATCTTGCCGCTAGGCGCCTGGGTGCTGGGCAGCGCCTGCACCCAGTTGGTGGAATGGTCTGGCAAGCCCAGGCTGGATCGCTTGACGCTGGCGGTGAATGTCAGCGTGCGCCAGTTCCAGCAGGCCAACTTTGTGCAGCAGGTGCAAGCCGTCATCGAGCGCACCGGTGTGAACCCGCGGCGTCTAAAGCTGGAACTGACCGAGAGTTCACTGGTGCACGATATAGAAGACATCATCACCAAGATGGACCAGTTGAAGGCCTTGGGCGTGGGTTTCTCGCTGGATGATTTTGGTACCGGGTATTCATCGCTCAACTACCTTAAGCGCCTGCCGCTGGACCAGTTGAAGATAGACCAGTCCTTTGTGCGCGACATCCTGACCGACAGCAACGATGCCGCCATCGCCCGCATGGTCATTGGCCTGGGTGACAGCCTGCACTTTGCCGTGATTGCCGAGGGCGTGGAGACGGTAGGGCAGCAGCAGTTTCTAGTGCAAAACGGCTGCCGCCTCTTCCAGGGTTATCTGTTCAGCAAGCCGGTGCCGGCGGAGGCCTTTGAAGCCTATGTGCTGAACACCGGAACCGTGCCCGCTCTGCCCGCTCAGGAGTTGGTTGAGATAGGCGTGTGATAGGTGTTGGGCTCCTGGGGGACCAAAATCCACATCAGTACGTAGAACAAGACGCCGGTACCGGCCAGTATCACCAACAATGCAAACAGCAGGCGCCACAGCCAGGCATCCAGTCCGGTGAATTGTGCGAGGCCGCCGCAAACCCCGCCTATCCATTGGTCAGAGCGGGAACGGCGCAAGCCATTGAGTGCTGTGGCATTGAGCCGCGACGCCGGCGCAGCTGGCGTTTGCAACAAACGCGCCTTCGCTTGCGCAAACTCAGCCTCGCTCAGGGCACCGCGGTTGCGCATCTGCTCCAGATTTTCCAGTTCTTGGGCCAAAGTCATAGGGCTTCCTCTACTTTCACAGTGTCCACACCATCAGGCACAGGCCGGTGGCCGTGACCAAGACTGCGGTGGGCTGCAGTGCTTGATGGGCCAAGAATAGGTGGTGTGTAGGTGTAATGCCAGCCCCGTGCGACCAGTAGCAGATTCCGCGGTACAGACCGGATATGGGGCGCGCGGGTCGACGGGGTGGGGGTGTGGCGCGCAGCCTAGTCCGTGATTTCGGCACTTCTTCGCGCCAGGGCGCAGTACGTCGCAAGACGCTGGCGTGGTGCAGTGGGCGCTTTTACAGTTCGGTCATCGGGTCCCAAAGACCAGCTCACAACACCAACCGGAGTTTCACCATGACCTTCACCGCTACCAACCGTTTCAATATCACCGCCTTCGCCATCGCTGCCACCGCGTTTGCCGTACTGCATGGAAGCATGCTGATGGGCTTTGACCATGTTGCAAGCAATGGGCATAAGAGCATCGACGCGGGCACACAAGTGGCCAAGACCCAGATCACACCCCGTGCCGTGACTTTGGATACGGTTGTCATCTCCAGCCGCCGCGCGTAAGTCGCGCCCACCGGAGCCCACTTTGAAGAACTTCCTCAAACAGAACCGTGGCTTCATCGCATTTCTGATCTGTTTTGGATTCTTCCGGCTTGCGATTGCGGACTGGAACCCGATACCCACGGGCTCCATGCGGCCCAACATCCTGGAGGGTGACGTAGTCCTGGTGAACCGCGTGGCCTATGACTTCAAGCTGCCGCTCAGTGATGTGGCGTTGTTCAGCACCGGCGATCCCGCACGCGGCGATGTCATCACCTTCACATCGCCCACAGACGGTATCCGCCTGATCAAACGCCTGGTGGCACTCCCGGGTGATGTAGTAGAGATGCGCGACGAGGTGCTGACCATCAACGGCGCCGTGGCCGAGTACTCGGGGCCCGACGCGGTCACCGAGCGACTGGACAACGGCGCTACGACGTCTGCGCTGCGCATACGCGAACGTGTGGCGGGCAATGAACGCACGGTGCAGTTTTTGCCCGAGATGGGCGCGAAGCGCAACTTCGGCCCCCTGGTGGTGCCCAAGGACAATTATTTCTTCCTGGGTGACAACCGCGACAACAGCGCCGATTCGCGCTACATCGGTTTTGTGCCGCGCCACCTGCTGGTCGGCAAGGCACACCATATCGTGGTGTCGGCCGCCATCAAAGACGATTGGTTGCCCCGACTTGAGCGTACCGGTCAGCGTATTGAATAACGGCTCCACCTCAGTCCGGGGTGGGGCGTTTCCACGGGTCCACGTGGGTCATGACATTGAGCACGCGGTGGTGCTGCATGACACGCTGGCGGGCCAACACAGCGATGGCGTGCCCCGCTTCTACGGTCAGAGTCGCGTCCACCTCCAGGTGCACGTCCACCACCACCATGTCACCCATCTTGCGGGTGCGCACATCGTGCACGCCGCTGACGCCTGGGGTTTGCACCAGGGTTTGGCGTATGGCGTCTACATCTTGCGCATCCGCTGCACGGTCCATCAGGTCATGCAGGGCACTCCAGGCGAAGCTCCAGCCCATCTTGGTCACCATCAGACCCACCACCAAGGCAGCGATAGGGTCCCATATCGGGTTACCCGCCAGGTTGCCCACAATCCCTACACCCACTACCAAAGAAGACGCCGCGTCCGACCGCGCGTGCCAGGCATTGGCCACCAGCATGCTGGAGCGCACCAGCTTGGCAACCCGCAACATGTATCGAAACAGCAGCTCCTTGGCGACCAGGGTTGCACCCGCAACCCAGAGGGCGATCACATGGACCTGCTGCACACTCTCGGGTGACTGCAGCTTGTGCAAGGCAGACCACAACATGCCCACGCCAACACCCAGCAGCAACAGGCCCAGCACCAGCGAAGCCGCAGTCTCAAAGCGCTGGTGCCCGTAGGGGTGGTCGTGGTCCGCGTCTTTCTGGCTGTGGTAGCTGGCAAACAAAACCACCCCATCGGCGACCAGGTCGGACATGGAGTGGATACCGTCGGCAATCAACGCCTGGGACTTGGCATACACACCCACCACAATTTGCACACAGGTCAACACCAGATTGACACCCACACTGACCCAGGTCGTGCGCCTTGCCGCGGACGCGCGGGCGGCGACGGTCTGCACGCTGTCTTCGTTGTTGTCGTTGTCTTCGCTCAGCAAGTGATTTGACATGGGCAAGCCTTAACGTGGAAGTGGGGGAAATAGATGCTACAAATATGATAGCTATTGAGCCATAAATCACGGGGGCTAGAGGCACTTTTTTATTGTAGTCATTCCGCCACGCCGCGGCATAATCTCATGCCCATTCTGCATTGACTTGTGGCAAATACGGGTGAAGCCTGCAAACACGCTACACCGCCCAGGTCTACAATGCAAAGCCCATAACAGGGCACCGGGCCATGCGCCTTCTTTCGCACGGACGGGCGCCGCCGAGGAAGCAAGATGCCAAAACAGACGCCGATTTCCCCCAAGCCACCGGTCTCCAATTCTGCGGAAAAAGGCGCCCAGCTGCGCCAAGCCGCACTGGAGTACCACGAGTTTCCGGTCCCGGGGAAAATCGCCGTCAGCGCCACCAAGCAGTTGCTCAATCAGCACGATCTGGCCCTGGCCTATTCGCCCGGCGTAGCCGCCCCCTGCGAAGAAATTGTCAAAGACCCCAACAACGCCTACAAGTACACCGCCCGGGGCAACCTGGTCGCCGTGATCACCAATGGCACGGCCGTACTGGGCCTAGGCGACATTGGCCCGCTGGCCTCCAAGCCAGTCATGGAGGGCAAGGGTGTTCTGTTCAAGAAGTTTGCCGGCATTGATGTGTTTGATCTGGAGATCGACGAAAAACACGACCTGGACAAGCTGGTGGACATCATCGCCTCGCTGGAGCCAACCTTTGGTGGCATCAACCTCGAAGACATCAAGGCGCCCGACTGCTTTTACGTAGAGCGCAAGCTGCGCGAGCGTATGAAGATACCGGTCTTCCACGACGACCAGCACGGCACGGCCATCTGTGTGGGCGCGGCCATTTTGAACGGTCTCAAGGTGGTGGGCAAAGACCCCAAACAGGTCAAGCTGGTCACATCCGGCGCAGGTGCTGCGGCATTGGCCTGCCTGAGCCTGCTGGTCAAGCTGGGCATCCCGCGCGAAAACATCTGGGTCACCGACCTGGCCGGTCTGGTCTATGAAGGCCGTGTGGAGCTGATGGATGAAGACAAGGCCCAATTCGCCCAGAAAACCAGCCAGCGCACCCTGCGCGAAGCCATCGCAGATGCCGACATCTTTTTGGGTCTGTCCGCCGGTGGTGTGTTGAAGGCCGACATGGTCAAGACCATGGCCACAAAGCCGCTGATTTTTGCGCTTGCCAACCCCACGCCCGAAATTCTGCCGGAAGAGGTCAAGGCTGTGCGCGACGACGCCATCATGGCCACCGGCCGCACGGATTACCCCAACCAGGTCAACAACGTGCTGTGTTTCCCCTACATCTTCCGCGGTGCGCTGGATGCGGGTGCCTCCACCATCACGGTGGAGATGGAAATTGCCGCGGTGCATGCCATTGCCGACTTGGCCCAGGCCGAGCAAAGCGAAGTGGTGGCCATGGCTTATGCCGGCGAGCAACTGGCGTTTGGCCCGGAGTACCTGATACCCAAGCCGTTTGACCCGCGCCTGATGATGAAGATTGCGCCGGCCGTGGCCCAGGCTGCTGCCGACAGTGGTGTGGCCCTGCGCCCGATTGCCGACATGGACGCCTACCGCGAGCGGCTGCAAAGTTTTGTCTACGCGTCTGGCACCACGATGAAGCCCATCTTCACGGCGGCCAAGAAGGCCTTGAAGAAACGCGTCGCGTATGCCGAAGGTGAAGAAGAGCGCATCCTGCGCGCTGCACAAATTGTGGTGGACGAGGGCATTGCACTGCCCACCCTGATCGGCCGCCCCAGCGTGATTGCCGAGCGGGTCGAAAAGTTTGGCCTACGCCTGAAAGAAGGTGTGGACTACAACGTGGTCAACGTGGAGCAGGACCACCGCTACCGCGACTTCTGGCAGACCTACCACCAGATGACCGAACGCAAGGGCATCACGGCCCAGGTCGCCAAGATCGAGATGCGCCGACGCCTCACTCTGATTGGCTCCATGTTGCTGCACAAGGGCGATGTAGACGGCCTCATCTGCGGCACCTGGGGCACCACGGCCATCCACCTGCACTACATTGACCAGGTCATTGGCAAGCGCCAGGGCGGCAGCCCAAGTACCCCGCAAGACGTGCAAATCTACGCCTGCATGAATGGCCTGATGTTGCCCGGACGCCAGGTTTTTCTGGTCGACACCCACGTCAACTACGATCCCACGGCCGAAGAACTGTGCGAAATCACCGTGATGGCCGCCGAGGAAATGATGCGTTTTGGCCTCAAGCCCAAGGCCGCGTTGCTGAGCCATTCCAATTTCGGCAGCAGTAACGAGCCCAGCGCCATCAAGATGCGCAGGACCCTGGCTCTGTTGAAAGAGCAAGCGCCCTGGTTGGACGTGGACGGCGAAATGCACGGTGATGTTGCGCTGGATGGCGCCGCACGCAAGGTACTGATGCCCAACAGCACCTTGCATGGCGACGCCAACCTGCTGGTGTTACCCAACATCGACGCGGCCAATATAGCCTACAACCTGCTGAAAACCGCAGCCGGTGGCAATATCGCGATTGGCCCCGTGCTGCTGGGAGCCGCCAAACCGGTGCATGTACTCACTGCCAGTACAACCGTACGCCGCATTGTAAATATGACGGCCCTGACCGTGGCGGATGCAAACGCCATACGTTAAGACTTATTCGATAAGTTTGCGCACACTTACCAAACAGAAATTTACAAAATCTTTGCTTAATATTTAAGCAGGGTCTTGCTTTTTCAGTCGGAATACGCGACACTCCCTCTCTTGGATTTTTCGGGTTTACCCGGAGTAGCCTGAGAGGTTTCATGGTGCGCAGAGGTTTAGCTAAGTTAGTGCTTACCAGCATTTTGCTGGTCCAAGCCGGAGTATGGGGGGCTGTTCACGCCCGGGAATCACATCCCACCGACGCTTCGGTTGCATTGAACCAATTGCCCCCGCAAGGCATCGAAACCTACCAGTTGATACGCCAAGGTGGACCTTTTCCGTATGAAAAAGACGGTACGGTTTTTGGCAACCGCGAGCGGTTGTTACCGGCTGCCAAGCGCGGCTATTACCGAGAGTACACCGTCAAGACTCCCCGGTCTCGTAACCGGGGCGCCCGTCGAATTGTGTGCGGTGGCCAAACCACTGCACCGGATGCCTGTTATTACACGGCCGATCACTATGCGAGTTTTCGCAAGATCGTGCCTTGAGCCGAGTTTTTACCTTTTAAGAAAGTGAAGCGGGAATGGATATGCCACTTCGAACAGTCAGAACGAATATCGTTCAATCGATCCGGGCCTTCAGGGTCCCGGATTTGCAGGAGGCTGCACAAGGCCTGGGCCACCACTTCCTGTATGCCAACCTGGCAGAAGCACAGACCAAGCAGGACGTGCTGGACATGATCGGCCAGCAATTCAAGTTGCCCGCACATGTGGGCAAGAACTTTGACGCCTTGTACGACAGCATGACCGACCCGGTGCACAAGTCGGGCCCACAGCCCGGCTTTATCGCCGTGCTGGAGCACATTCCCGCCAACACCAAGTTCGACAAGGAAGCACGCGAGCAGTTGCTCGACATCTTCCGCGACACTGCAGACTATTGGGGGGACCGGAAGATTCCGTTCCGATGCTTCTATTCTTTTCTGTAGCCCGTTCTGCACACACCAGCCAAGCAGAACGGGCGAACGAGGCAAACGGAACCATCGCACAACCCGCAGCAATTGCAGGTATCGAAATGGCAACCGAAACGGGCGAAAAGATGCCCACCGACAAATTATTGGACGTGTCCCCACTGGCGCTGCGCATGAGCAGCCCCTTCAACTCGGGGTACTGGTTAGCGGCTGCGTAAGCGGTAGACTGCCCACCCAAAAAAAAGCCCGCCAAGTTGGTGGGCTTTTTTATGTCGGTGTCCCGGTTCTGAGGGGTCTGGTCAGGTCAGCGCAGCCTTGACCAGACTAGGGTGCTGCACCAGCGCCACATAGTCCGGCACCGGCACTTCTTCGGCTCGCCGTTGCACGTCAAAGTCTCCGCTGAATCCCCGTTCCTCCAGCCAGCGACCCAGTGTATTGCGCAGCAGTTTGCGGCGCTGGCTAAAGGCCACCTGCACCAGTTCACTCAGCAGCTTCACATCCAGCACCGGCGGTTGCGCCAGGGGCAGCATACGGACGACCGCGCTGTTGACCCGGGGTGGTGGATCAAAACTTTCGGGCGGCACCAGCAGCACGTTTTCCATGGCATAACGCCACTGCAGCATCACGCTCAAACGGCCAAATGCCGCGGTAGCAGGCTGCGCCACCATGCGGTCAATCACCTCTTTTTGCAGCATGAAGTGCTGGTCTTCGATGGCGTCTACCGCATCCAGCAAATGGAACAGGATGGGGGTTGAGATGTTGTAGGGCAGGTTGCCCACGACCCGCAACTTGTCGGACGCAGCACCAATGACATCGGTGTTAGCTATTGAATTTGCAGCGCTCCATTCAGACTGCACGCGGGCAAAATCCACTTTTAGGACATCGGACTCGATGACGGTGAGTTGACCATGCAGGCGCAGGCGCACGGCCAGGTCGCGGTCCAGCTCGATCACCGTCAAGTGCCCCAGGCGCTCCACCAGGGGCTGGGTCAAGGCCGCCAGGCCGGGGCCAATTTCCACCATACGCTGGCCAGGCTTGGGCGCAATAGCGTCCACGATCGCATCAATGATGCCGCCATCGGTCAGGAAGTGCTGGCCGAAGCGTTTACGCGCAATATGTTTCACTGGGGTGGCTCGCGGAGCTCCACGAATGCATTGCCACGGATGTCTTGGGCCCAGGTGGCAAACGCGGCATCGTAACGGGCAGCGCGCAACTGATTCCGAATAGCCTCGCGCACCTCTTCGGGCTTCATCTCCACACGGCGGCGCTCCACCACTTCAATCAGGTGCACACCAAAACGTGACACCACGGGCGGGCTGATCTGGCCCTCTGCCAGGCGGTTCATGGGCTCTTCAAACTCCGGCACAAAAGCGCCAGGTCCAACCCAGCCCAAATCGCCGCCCTGGGGGGCGCTGCCATCTTGTGAATGTTCACGCGCCAAAGCTGCAAACGTAGCCGTTTTGGCCTCGATACGGCGTTTGAAATCGGCCAGCTTGGCGACGGCAGCGGCCTGTGTCAATTCGGGACCGGTACGCAGCAGAATGTGCCGCGCACGGTTTTGAACAATGGCCCTGGAGGGTGCAGCAGCGGCCTTGCGCTCGACCACTTTCAGAATGTGCAGCCCCGCACCCGTACGCACAATGTCAGACACTTCGCCCACTGCCAACGTTTGTGTGGCGGCGATAAAAGCGGGGGGGTAACGGTCCGCACGGCGCAGGCCCAGCTGGCCACCATTGGCGCGGTCCGCGGCTGACACCTCCTGCACCAGCGCAGCAAAGTTTTCACCAGCACGGATACGGGCCAGCACCTTTTGGGCTTGGGCCAGCAGGCTTGCAGACTGCTCTGCGGTGGCTTTTTCCGGCACGGCTATCAATAGGTGGCCCAGATTGACTTCCTGCGCCATGGGGTCTGCGCTGCCGCCTTGCTCCGCCAGCGCACGGTCAATATCCGCCTCGGAGATACGGATGCGGCCTTCGACCTGTTGCTCGTGCAGGCGCGCAAGCAACAGCTGGTCGCGCAGCTGTTTGCGGAACTGGCCCACCGTCATGCCGTCCTTGACCACCCGTGCACGCAACTCGGCCACGTCCACCTGGTTCTGGCGGGCAATGGCCTGCTCGGACTGGTCCACATTGGATTCGTCTACCCGCAAACCAGCCTCCAGCGCGACCTGCAGTTGCGCCCGTTCGTTGATCAGGCGTTCCAGCACACGGCGGCGTAATTCTTCTACCGGCGGCGCGGTCTGGCGCTGTGCCGCAATCTCGTTCAGGATGCGCTGCAGGGCATTGCGAACCTCGCTGTTGGTAATGGGCTCGGAATTCACCACGGCCACAATGTAGTCCGCCTGCTGCACGGCTTGGGCGCTGACACCCACGGCCATAAAACTGCAAAAAAAGCCAAGGACAGGTGCTGCCCAGATTCGAAAATTCATGGTCTCTCAATCGTAGTTGCTAAAGCGGCTGGTCGTGCCGCCTGAATCCCGCAAATTTTGGTAGCGTGAAATGTTCTGGGTCAGGGTTTGTATCGGGTTTCCGCCCAAGCCCAACCGGGTAAAGCCGACAAACTCCAGCTGGAACATGACACGGGTGGTTGCCGTGGAACTGCTGGTCTGCGTCCGCTCCAGCAACACCCGCGACAGCCAGCAGCCCGCATCGTACTCGACACCCAAAACCGTGTCGACCAGCCGCCGCTCATTCAAACTGTAATTCAGCCGCCCCACGCTGTAGTAGCGGCCTTCGCCCTGGCCACGGCCAGGGCCTAGGTCCTGCCCCTTGTCGCCCCACAGGTTGTTGAGCGGCCACTGCCAACTGACATCCACCTGCTCGCTGACATCACGCTGGAAGCGGTAGGCCGCATTTACCACCCGGTAATGACCCGGGTTGTAACGCACGCCCGCCGTAGACCGGATGGACCGGTCGGTTTTGCCGTTGTACTGCACGGTGGAATCCAGCGACCAGCGGTCTGACAGGTTGACCGACGCGCCCAGCATCACATCACTGAAACCGGCCTGCGCTGGGGCGTCGGCCGCGTTCAGGGTCACACGTTGTTCGTCGAAACGCAAACGCTGGGCCACACCAAAGCGCGCCAACTGGCCGCCGGTATCGGCGTCCAGATACCGCGTGGTAAGGCCCAGGGTCAACAGGTTGTTGTCGGAGATTTTGTCGTGCCCGACAAAGGCGTTCTCCGTGAAGATAGTGGCAAAGTTGAAGTCGTTGGTGGCCGTGTCGTAATTGGGCTGGGCGCTCTGGTTGCGGTAGGGCGTGTAGACGTAAAAAGCCCGTGGCTCCAGGGTTTGCACCAGCTTGCGCCCAAACAGCTGCGCGTCGCGCTCAAACACCAAGCCACTGTCCAAGCTGAAGGTGGGTACCACGCTGTCTGCCGTTTGTGAGCCATTGCCCAGCAGCCGGTCAAACTGGTACGCCGCGGCGTGCAACTGGAACTTGGGGGTTACATGACCCGCGGGAGCCAGCCAGGGGCGGCTGACCTGCAGCAGGGCTACGCCGCGCTGGGTATTGGGTTGCAACGTACGGCTACTGTCGGCTTCAAACTGGGTAAAGTCACCGTCCAGTGACCAATCCAGTCCCAACACATTGGTTTGTGCATACCGGGCCGTCAACTGGGGGACCCGGTCATAGGGCGGCACGATGGGGGCGGTGACATCTTGCAGGGTTTGCCACTTCAGCACCCGCATGGCACTGGAGAACGCACCCAGTCCCCAGGTGGCTGTCAGGCCCGACGGCAACAGCCGGGGAGTGGCCGCCACCCCCACACTGGCACTGGTGTTGGCAATGGCATTGGCGATGGCGCCGTTGCTGGTGAAATCGCGCCAGTAGTTGTCGTCACTGACACGGTTGACATTAGCCTCCAGGCCCACCGGGCCCAGTGCCGTGTCCAACACACCTTTGTGCAAGAACGACAGGCCCCAGCGATCCGAGTCGGTCAGCTTGTCGCTGGGCATGTAGTTGGCGCGCGCCACACCGGTGTAGTTGGGCTCCAGGTAGCGGAACTCCCCTCCCAGGTCCACACCCCGGCGCGTCATGATGGTGGGCGTCAGGGTGGCGTCGCGGTTGGGCGCAATATTCCAGTAGTAGGGCAGCGTCAGCTCCAGACCGCTGTCCCCACCCAGCCCAATGGTGGGTGGCAACAGGCCGGATTTACGCTTGTCCGACAGGGGGAAGCTGATGGCCGGAATCGGCAACAGCGGCACGCCCTTGAAACTCAGCAGCGCGCCCTCGGCAATGCCCACATCCTCGTCACTGTCCATGCTGAGGCGTGTGGCACGCAACACCCAGTCGGGCAACCACTCGGGGCCTGGCTTGCGCCGGCAGGTGGTGTAGCTGGCGTTGTGGATGACGGTGTGGCTCTCGTCGATAAATTCGGCGCGGTCAGCCTGGCCCTGGCCATCATTTTTCAGGAAGTGATAACGGGGCGCTTCCACAAAACCTTCAAACGACTCCAGCTTGAGCTCCAGCTGCGGGCCTTCAAACACATCGCCGTTGCGGTTGATACGCACGTTGCCACTGGCCTTGGCCTGGTCGCTGGGCTGGTCGTATTCCAGCCGGTCGGCCTTGATCACGGTGCCCGCCTTGCGCAGGACCACGTTGCCTTCCACCACGGTCTCTAGGTCGGGGCGGCCGGACATGCGGTCGCCCTGCATGAAGATGGGGGCTTTGGTGGTCTGCTCGGGCGACAGCGGGTCTTGCAACAGTCCGCTGGACTTGAGTTGCAGTGACCCGTCCGCGGGTTGGCGGGGTGCTGGCGCGGGCCCGGGCGCAGGTACGGGTGTTTGGGACCGCACCGCGCTGGCAGCGCAGGCCAATCCCACCAGCACCACCAGTTTGGACAACACAAAGGGATGACCGGTCGCGCGCGAACTCAGTGGGCGCATGGCAGCAGATAACGGATGGAAGGCGGCACTAGTGGTGATCTTGGGTGGCTTTGTAGAATCGATTATCCATGAGCCCAATCCCCAGCACTTTGCCCCCAACCACCCTGCACGCGCCGCAGTGGACCGATCCCGCCCGCCAGGCCCTGTTTGACACCTGGTTCGCCAGCGTACAGGGTAGCCACGGGCTGGCCGCCAACACGCTGCGCCTGGCCTCGGCAGATGCCAGTTTTCGCCGCTACCTGCGGGTGGACAGCGTGGTGGCGGGCACTCCGACCACCCGCATCATCATGGACGCGCCGCCTGACAAGGGTGAGTGCAAGCCCTTTGTCGCCGTGGCCGAACTGATGTCACAGGCCGGGCTGAAGGTGCCCGAGGTGCTGGCCTGGGACGAGGCCAACGGCTTCATGCTGCTGTCCGACCTGGGCACCCACACCATGAAGGATGTGATCCAGCCCGATAACCCGCCCCCGTTGGGCCTGTACCTGGATGCCGTGGAGACACTGATCCAGTGGCAGCTGGTCTCACGCGAGGGCGTGTTGCCGCCCTATGACCGCGCCTTTGTGATGCGGGAGCTGGAGCTGTTTCCCCAGTGGTACGTCGGTGAATACCGCAAGTTCAACCTGGATGCCGCACAACGCCAGGTGCTGGACAAGTCGTTTGCCGCCCTGGCCGACAGCGCCCTGGCCTGGCCCAATGTGTTTATGCACCGGGACTTCATGCCCCGCAACCTAATGGTTTCAGAGGATGCCACTCATGTACCCGGCAAACCCTCGGCTACCCGCCTGGGTGTGCTCGACTTCCAGGACGCCGTCTACGGCCCCATCACCTATGACATCGCCAGCCTGCTGCGCGACGCCTTCCTGAGCTGGGAAGAAGACTTCTGCCTGGACGTCACCATCCGTTACTGGTCTAAGGCCCGCAAGGCTGGCCTGCCGGTGGGGGACGACTTTGGCGAGTTTTACAAGGGTGTGGAGTGGATGGGCCTGCAGCGCCACCTGAAGATTGCCGGCATTTTTGCGCGCCTGTCCATCCGCGACGGCAAAGTGGGTTACCTGGAAGACACACCACGCTTTATTGCCTACATCCGCGCCACCTGCGGGCGTTACATGGAGCTCAAACCCCTGCTGCGTCTGGTGGAACGTATTGAGGGCATCGAAGTGCCCAATGTCTTCGCCTACGGCAGGACTTAAGCAAAATCGGCCTCTAGCCCCCGTATTTTCTCACTATTTAGCTATATATTTAATAGCAACTATCCCTATGCCCCGTTTCTACTGTCCCGTGCCCCTGGCGAGTGAAGCACTGCTGGAGCTGCCCGCGGGCGCTGCGCGGCATGTGCAGGTGCTGCGCCTGCAGCCGGGCGACAGCATCACACTGTTCAACGGCCGCTACGGTATGGCATGCGATGCGGGCACTCCGGGCCACAGCCTGGGCGGCGAGTTTGAAGCCACCATCACCCACATGGGCCGCAGCGACGTGCAGGTGCGCGTGGGTGCACACAGTGCCATCGAACGCGAGTCTGCCGCCACCGTGCACCTGGCCGTCGGTATGCCGGCCAATGACCGCATGGACTGGCTGGTGGAAAAGGCGACCGAACTGGGCGTGGCCAGCATCCAGCCGCTGATGACGGAACGCAGTGTGTTGCGCCTGTCCGGCGAACGGGCCGACAAGAAGATTGCGCACTGGCAGAGTGTGGCGGTTGCATCGTGTGAACAATGTGGTGGCAACCGGGTGCCGCTGGTGCATGGCGTCAAGACCTTGACCGCGTGGCTGCAATCCCTGCCGGTGCCGGGTGCGGATGTGCGCTGTTTGTTGTCGCTGGCGGCCGGGTCTAGCCCCTTGCACACCTTGGCCGCCCATGGCGGGGCGCGACACACGACCTTTCTCTCCGGACCAGAAGGCGGACTGGGTGCCGCGGAAGAGGCTGCGGCCATGGCCCGTGGTTTTGCACCCGTGAGCCTGGGCCCGCGTGTCTTGCGCGCCGAAACGGCCGCGCTGACGGCGCTGGCCCGTTTGCTGGTGTAACCGCATGCCGCGGACGCCATCCTAGGCGCGTGCAGCAAAAACAGGCCTGGGTTCAGCGGGCTGGCGCGCACTGCCAGGAGAAACGCCAAACACCCGCTTGAACGCCCGGCCAAAAGCCGGCTCAGACTGGTAACCAAAACGCTCTGCCACCCGACCCAAAGGCTCCGGGCTCTGCTGCAGATGCGCACGCGCCAGGTGCATGCGCCACTGGGTCAGGTACTGCATGGCGGGCTCACCCACCAGGCTGGTGAACCGTGCCGAGAAGGCCGAGCGCGACATCGCGACCTGGTCTGCCAGGGCATCTACCGTCCAGGCCTGTTCGGGCGCACGGTGCATCAGCGACAGGGCCTTGCCAATGTGTGGGTCGCGCAGAGCGGCCAGCCAGCCCATCTGGGCCTCGGGCGCGGTGTCCAGCCACACCCGCAGGGCCTGTATGACCAGAATGTCCGCCAGGCGGGTGATCACGGTTTCGCCCCCGGGGCGGGATGCCCCCGCTTCCTTAGCAATGAAGCGCAGCGTGCTGTTCAGCCAGCTGGCATCGTCTTCACTCCAGGTGTCGACCTGCAGGACGCTGGGCAGGTGGGCAATCAGGCGCTGTGCTGCCACATGGTCGAAACGCACCGCGCCACACATGGCGTGGGTGACTTCGCCCCCGCCGCCGTAGCGCAACACCTCATACCGCTCACTCACCTGCTCCACGGGTATGTCGAACAGCCCCACGGCGGGTGTCTGTGTGTCACTGCGGATGCGGTGTCCCGCGCCGTGGGGAATGAGGGTGAGGCTGCCGGGCTGCTGCAGACGGGGTTCGCCACCCGCTACCTCCAGCCAGGCATGGCCAGCGGTGATGATGTGGAACATCATGCAGCCCTCAATCGGCGGCATGTCGATCGCCCAGGGCGCGCTGAGTTCGGACCGGCAGTACAGCGTGCCGTTGAGCCGCATCAGGTGCAGGGCTTCGCCCAGCAGGTCGGGCGTGTTGACGGGAAGGTTTGTCATAGTGGGCATTCTGCGCCATTTGTACTGTTTATCCACCGAACTGGACGAACAGCAATAAACGGTGGATCTTTAGGCATTGGTTGTCTCGAAACAGCTCCATAAACTGGATGTTCACAACAACCTCTTTGAAAGACTTCCATGCACAACACACCCATCCTGGTGATTGGCTCCACCGGCAAAACCGGGCGCCGCATCGCCCAAAAACTGCGGGCCCTGGGCCACACCGTGCGCGAGGGCGCACGCCAATCCTCCATCCCGTTTGACTGGGACCAACCCGCCACCTGGGCCGCAGCACTGCAAGGCGTACACCGTGCCTATATTTGTTACGCACCCGAACTGGCCTTCCCCGGTGCGCCCGAGAAGGTGGAGGCGCTGGCGCAGGCTGCTATACGTGCCGGTGTGCAACATGTGGTGCTGTTGTCGGGCCGTAATGAAGTCCACGCCCAGCGCTGCGAAGCCAAGGTGCAGGCCAGCGGCCTGGCCTGGACGATCTTGCGCGCCAGTTGGTTCGCACAAAACTTCAGCGAAGGCCATTTGCTGCACCCCGTACTGGAGGGCGTGGTTGCGCTGCCAGCGGGCAACGTGCAGGAGCCGTTTCTGGACGTGGACGACATTGCGGATGTGGCGGTGGCCGCGTTGACCGATGCGCGCCACCAGGGCCGTGTGTACGAGTTGACGGGCCCCCGTCTGCTGAGCTTTGCGCAGGCCGCCGCAGAGCTGTCGGCCGCCATCGGGCGAACCGTGCACTACGAGCCGATAAGCCTGGACGCCTTCCGTGCCGGGATGACGCCTGCGGTCGGCCCGGACCTGGCGAACATCTTCACCGACCTGTGTGAAGAGGTGTTCGATGGACGCAACGCCTGCCTGGCCCATGGCGTACAAGAGGCACTGGGCCGCGCGCCGCGCGACTTTGCGGACTATTGCAAGGCAACCGCAGCCACGGGTATCTGGCACGCGGTTCCGCTCGCCGCCTGACAGGCCATCAGGGTTTGTACGCGTCTAGGTTGGCGCCCCAACTCTTGCTTGCATGGGCATACTACAGTGACGCCTTTGGCCCATTTGCAGGAGACATTTCTTGATTACCGAATCGATGCGCAACACCGTTCGCTCCACAGGTCTGGGCGCTCTGATGAAGGGGGCAGGCCTGCTGACCCGCTTCATCCCCATCCCCCAACCAACCCTGCTGGTCGGCCCCGGCTCCAGCGGTCGCCTGGGCCAGGCCATCGCCGGGTTTGGCCACCGCAAGATCCTCATCGTCACCGACAGCATCATCTCGAAGCTGGGCCTGCTCAACGGCCTGACCGATGCGCTGACCGCCGGTGGTGCGCAGTTTGTGGTGTTTGACGAGATCACACCCGACGCGCCCATCCCGCTGGTGCAAAAGGGTATCGACTTCTACAAGGACCAGGGCTGCGACGCCATCGTCGCTTTTGGTGGTGGCTCCAGCATGGACGCCTCCAAGGCCATTGCCGTAGCCGCCAACAACCCCAAGCCGCTGAACCAGCTGGCCGGTTACCTCAAGGGCCTACGCTCCCCGGTCAAGATCTACGCCGTGCCCACCACGGCAGGCACCGGCTCTGAAGTGACGGTGGCGGCCGTGATCTCCGACCCCGTCAACCACAAGAAACTGGTCATCGTAGACCCCCGCATGGTGCCCAAGATGGCCGCGCTGGACCCGTCGCTGATGACCGGCCTGCCGCCCCACATCACCGCGGCTACGGGCATCGACGCGCTGACCCACGCCATTGAAGCCTTTGTAGGCAACTGGACCACGCCGTACTCCGATGGCATGGCCTTGTCGGCAGTCGGCCTGATTTTTGAAAACCTGCGTACGGCCTATACCGATGGCAAAAACCTGGAAGCCCGCGAGAAGATGTCGCTGGCCTCTACCTACGCCGGCTTTGCCTTCACTCGCGCCAACGTGGGTTATGTCCACGCCATCGCCCACCAGTTTGGCGGCCTATACCACACGCCCCACGGCCTGGCCAACGCCATCATGCTGCCGCTGGTGCTGAAGTATTCACACCCCGCCATCGTCGACCGCCTGGCCTTGCTGGCCGTGGCTGCCAAGATCGGCACCGAGGACGAAGACAACGACACCTTGGCGCAAAAATTCCTGGACGCCGTGGACCAGCTCAACCGCGACCTGGGCATCCCCACCTTCCTGGCGGCACTCAAAGAGTCCGACATTCCCGCACTGGCCAAGGCCGCTTGCTGGGAAGCCCACACCGGCTACCCAGTGCCGCGTTACATGTCGCAAGAAGTGTGTGAAGATCTGATCCGCAAGGCGTTGCCCCCCAAGGCTGCCGCCGCTGCACCCGCTAAAAAGAGCAAGAAGGCTGCGGCCACCAAGTGATGATGATGTCGGTCTGGTTGTAAAGAATACGAGGAGCAGTTGATGAAAAAAGTAGTAACGGTGACATTGGGTTCGTCCAAGCAGGATTTCGAATTCAAGACCCAGTTTTTGGGCCAATCCTTTTCGGTGCGCCGCATGGGTGCGGACCAGGACACGGGCAAGGCCTGGGAGCTGATGCGCCGCCAGCAGGCCACGGCCGACGCCATTGGCCTGGGTGAAATCCCCGACCACTACCAGGTGGGCCTGCGCACCGTCATCAACAAGGAAACCCAACGCCTGCTCAACGTGGTGACCCGTGTGCCGGTGACCACTGGCGCCACGCTGCGCCGTCTGCTGCAGGTGCGCGCCGTGCGTTACGTGCAGAAGGAACTGGGCCACTACTTCAACAACAACCTGGTGCTGTTCCTATCGGGCATGCGCAATTACGACATGGCCGTGGCCATGTCCGACTACACCAAGAACCTGAGTTTTGCCGACGCCCTGTTCCAGACCGGTGCGCCCACCATGCTCGGTTCGCTGGACCAGCTGGAGCTATACGCCAAGGGCAGCAAATACATGCTGCAGGGAAAGTCGGGCCAGATTCTGGAAGCGGCCATGGCCGGCTTCAAAAACCGCATGGTGGCCGATGTGGTGGCCAAATCCCACGTCATCGTGGGCACCTTTGCCGAACTCAAGGCCGTCAGCAATGCGACCAACCTGGAAGGCAAGACCATCATCACCTCGGCGGTGGACGACGAACGCCTGGCCTTCTTCACCAAGTGCAAGGTCAATCTGGTGATCGACGTGTCGCCCAAACTCTTCCCCGAAGTGGTGGGTATCAACACCATCGAGGCCATGATCCTGGCCAAGCTGGAAAAGCCGCAAGAAGAAGTGTCGGACGACGACTTCGACGAAATCCTGAACGAGCTGGACATCAAGCCCCGCCTGCTGCACCCCACGGGCAAGTTCCGCAACATCCGCCGCTTTGCGTTTGTGATCCACCCGCTGAGCCAGAACTACATCCGCAACGCTTTCCCCATCCCCAAGTCCACACCCAAGTTTGTGATGGACAAGGTCGAGACCTTTGCCGCACACATGCCGCCCATGGTGTATTGCAAGATGTGCAACATCATCTCGCCCAACGGCGCCGAGGCCGAAGGCTGGCTGATCAGCGTGGGCGGCACGCCCAAGGAAATGCTGTCGCGCAGCCCCGAGTTCACCTACCGCCGCCTGCTGCAGGCCTCCAAGATGGCGGAAAAGATGGGCGCACAGATCATGGGCCTGGGCGCATTCACCAAGGTGGTGGGTGACGCCGGTGTCACCGTGGCACGCCGCTCCACCCTGCCCATCACCACCGGCAACAGCTACTCGGCATCGGGCGCGCTGTGGGCCGCAGCCGACGCCATGCGCCGCATGGGCCTGCTGAAGGTCAACACCCACAACAAAAAGGTTGCGGCCAAGACCATGGTGATTGGCGCTTCGGGCTCCATCGGCTCGGTCAGCGCACGCCTGTTGGCCATGTCGTTTGACGAGGTCTACCTGGCCGGCCGCACACTGAGCAAGCTGGACGAACTGAAGGCATCCATCCTGAAGGAAACGCCGGACGCCAAGGTCTTCACCACGATTGACTACAACGACCTGCTGGCCGACATGGACATGATCGTCACGTCCACCTCCGGCGCTGGCAAGGAGATCCTGGACATCATGCGTGTCAAGCCCGGTTGCGTGATCACCGACGTGGCGCGTCCGCTGGACCTGCCCGCATCCGATGTGGCCAAACGCCCCGACGTGCTGGTCATCGAGTCCGGTGAGATCGACCTGCCCACCAAGGTCAAGGGCCTGAAGAGCATCGGCCTGCCACCGAATGTGGTCTACGCCTGCCTGGCCGAAACCATTGTGCTGGCGCTGGAAGGTCGCTTTGAAGTTTTCACCGTAGGCCGCGACACCGAGTGGGAAAAGGTCAAGGAAATCTACAAGCTGGGCCTCAAGCACGGCATGAAACTGGCCGCCATTTCCGGCGTCAACGGCGTGTTCTCGGACGAAGCCATTGCCAAGGTGGTAACCCTGGCCAAGAAAGCACGGCTGACCTGGAAGGATGGCGGTGCCGCCAAGGCGGTCAAACCGGTAGCGGAAAAAGCAGCAGGTACCAAAACACCCGCAAAGGCGCCCGCCAAAGCAGCGACCAAAGCGCCGGTTAAACCAGCTGTCAAAAAAGTTGATGCAACGCCCGCCAAAAAGACCACCGCCACCAAAACCGCTGCCAAACCGGTAGCCAAAAAAGCCCCGGCCAAGAAGGCGGTAGCGGCTCCCGTCGCTGCCAAGAAAGCCGTGGCCAAAAAGGCAGCACCACGCAAGGCGGTTGCCACAGCCTGAGGCTACAGCGGTGCCGTCTGCAGACGGGCACCCGTAACAGCGCCTGTGCCGGCCGTTCTTTTGCTAGGGGTTGCCACAGGCGTTGCCACACCCAAGTGCCACGTACACTGGGCACATGAACCGCAACCTCTGGCTGCTGGCACTGTGCCAGGGGCTCTTCCTCACCAACAACGTCGCCTTTATTGCCATCAACGGGCTAGTGGGCTTCAGCCTGGCACCGTTTGGATGGATGGCCACCTTGCCCGTGATGGCCTACGTGGTGGGCGGTGCGCTCAGCACACCGCTGGTGGCCCGTACACAGTCCCGGTACGGCCGGCGCATCTCGTTCCAGCTGGGCCTGGCCGTGGCATGTGCGTCGGCCTGCCTGTCCGCATGGGCTGTGCTGGACAAAAACTTCTGGGCCCTGGTAGCCGCCACCGTGGTCGCTGGCTACTACAGCGCCAACGGCCAGCTGTACCGCTTTGCAGCGGCGGAGCTGGTGCCCGCACCCCAACGCGAAAGAGCCGTTTCGATGGTGCTGGCCGGCGGGCTCATCGGCGCCATTGCCGGCCCCAACCTGGCGGCACGCAGCCGCACGCTGCTGGACGTACCCTTTGCGGGCGCCTATGTGGTGCTGGCTGGCGTAGCGTTGCTGGCCATGTTGCTGATGGCTTTCATACGTTTTCCCACACATGTGGCCGCAGCCAGCGGGCAGAGCGGCGGGCGGCCCCTTTCGGTCATCATGCGCCAGCCGGTGTTTATTGTTGCCTGCGCCAGTGCCGCTTTGGGTTATGGCGTCATGAACCTGCTGATGGCCGCTACGCCGCTGGCCATGCAGCAATGCGGCCTGTCGTTTGACGACGCGGCCTTTGTGCTGGAGTGGCATGTCATTGGCATGTTTGCACCCGGCTTTTTTACCGGCGGCTGGATCAAGCGTTTTGGCACCCTGCCCGTCATGGGTGTGGGTGTGGTGCTGAACCTGGCGTGTATTGCCATCGCACTGTCCGGAGTAGAACTGCACCAGTTCACCATCGCCCTGTTTTTGCTGGGTGTGGGCTGGAACTTCATTTTCACCGGCAGCACCACGCTGGCATTGGGTGCCTACCAACCCGAAGAAAAAGACCGCGCCCAGGCGGCCATCAATTTCTGCGTGTTTGCGGTGTTGGCTATTTCGTCGTTTGCGTCTGGCGTCTTGGTGACCACACAAGGCTGGGCGCTGTTGAACTGGGGGTCGCTGGTGCCGGTGGTATTGACTGCAGTGGCGTTGGTTTGGCTTGCAGGCAAACTTCAAACCTCTTGAAGGGAGTGCCATTGCCCACAACTGCCGGAGCATATGTTCAACTTTCTTCACCCCCAACCAGTTGTCAGCCGCAAACCCGTGGCGGAAATGGTCGTGCGGCAGGTAGCACGAGCGTCCGTCAATGCCGATACAGTGCTCGTCGCCAAAGCTGCTCGCAGTCCTCAAGAAAAGCCGTTGGTTGGGGTGACAGAGCAGAACTCTTTAGGACCGCGACTACGGCAATAGACACAAAGCAGTCGTAACGTGAAACTATGCGGCATCTTCACCCTCGCCGCTGCGCTCCACTTGCTTGACGTGATAGTGTTGTTGGCGCCAAGAACTCCAATACGCAAATAGAACGGCGCCCACAATGCCCGTTGCAATGACGCCCAGAAAAAGCGCAACCCCTCTCGCGGTCCCGAGCATCGGGGCAGCCGCAATGAGTATGAAGCTACACAGAAACATGGCGAATGTGAGCAGCAGTGGCCACAAGCGTTTGCTGGAAGAAAAGGCAAGTGCGCCGCCACCGAACCCCAGAAAGAGCCAGCCGGTGAAATATGCCCAAGCATCGGCTACTCTATACGGCCACACCGCGCCTCTAAAGGCCGGGGATCTCGTGGTTTCCCCAAGAAGCACCGTCCCGGTTGCCATGGCATGCTCCGTAGCCGTCCAAAGCTTGTAGCCCGCCAACGCAAGGATGCCCAGGCTGATAAGAATTGCTGCGACGCGGAATGTGGACATGCTAGCCTGCCCCATAACATCGAAGGCAATTGGGCTGCAACAACTGCGGCGAAGCCGCCCTATGCTTTTGCGGTTCCGTGCCAGACGAAGTGTGTGATTGCATTGGGAGAGTTGCGCGTCGATGTAGCTTCATCGGGGGGCGAACAAATAGACAAGGGTCAAAACGGCCACCAACATCAACACAAACGCCTTCCACCTTCCGTAATAGTGATCGACATAAAAGCATAAAGCGATGAACGCGTTACCCGCCACAAAAGCAGCTGCGCCGCCTAGTGATATGAACCACCAAGAGAACGCCAGCATAGCCAAACCCGCCAATGCAAGCGCAGCAGCAGTCCACCACCACCGCCGATCCGACCGAGCACTTGCGCTGGATAGAAAAAGCGCCGCGACAACTAGAACCGGCCCAACAAAGCGCGCCCAGCCCTCCCTCCAAGGAACCATCAACTGGTTGGTTTCAAAGCGGCCAATGCTCATGACTAAAACCTGACCCGTTGTTGCGGCCGAATGTATCGCCGATCCCAACGACCAAAGAGCAGGGAGCGCGGCGAGTGCGGCAATGCACAAAACAAGGCCGGCATGAAATTTCAGCGACGGTACTTCAGACATAGACTCTGCAATCTAAACGCAATTGCCAGAGCAGAACTTGCTCTATAAATTGGGCCGTGTTTCATAAACTGGAACTCAAAGATTCCGAGGAAAAGCTTGTTGTCTTGCTTTGCGCGGGTTCAACGCAGATCCATACAGCATAAAAACCTCGACAAATGCGGCGATAGCCTTCAACAGGTTCAAGGCGTTGAACTCGCCAAAGATCAAAAAGGAGGTACAACTTGTATGACTGCTTCCGCCCCAATCTGGCGGCTGTAATCCTCGGGAGCGAGGGTTGGCAAGGACGGTTAGTTCAGGCTATGCGCTTCTTCGTGCCCTTCAAAACCTACTATGCGACTCAGCTCGAATAAGAGCAAACCGAGAACGCCTATTCCACCAAGAATGGAAAGGTAGACACCAACAACAAAGAATTCCGCTCCCGACTCGGTCCGAGTCGTCATTAGAAGTCTCATGAGAGGGCCTGCAGCTAAGTTCAGTACAGCTATCACAGCGCCAATATACATGGCGAAAACGCCCAGCCTGCGCAAGATGCCAGCGAAGCCCGCGGACGGATACGAAGCAAGCGTACCCGGCACCCTCGCAACGAGATAGGTTCGATACAACCCAAGCAATAGGAACAGTATTGGACCAATCAGTGGGAGACTGGCTAACGCTCCACCGCCTGTTGCCATTGCAACCCATCCCGAACTTGCAAGTCCAACGGGGACAACAGTTGTCAGTACGACAATTGAGTAGACCCACTTCAGAGAAGTTGACGCTGCTTGTTTCATTGTTTTTTTACCTCCTTGATCAGGTGGTCATTATCAATGACTGCTCTCGCCCCAACTCGGTCTGAATCCCCCCACTATCCAACCCATCACTTTCGCAGAGTGTGGGGCAGTGGACGCCGCCGATTTGTGGGCATTTGACACTATGAGGCGGCGGCCACTGCCCCACACTCTGCCACCAACACAGCGGCGTGCCAATCAAAAACAATAGCAAACTATCTAGATTCCATGGGGGCTAGAGGCCAATTCGGCGGCGGATTCAAGTACGAAGTGCAACGTTTTAGAAACGGGTTGGGCCAAGAGTGAATAGGATGCACTTTTGTGACCGGCCAGTCCCAAACGTTGCACCATGACCTATACACACTTGACCCAAGAAGAACGATACCAAATTCACAACCTCACGCGCCAAGGCATTCATCTGTCGCAAATTGCAGCAGAGCTTGGACGTAGCAGCTCGACGATCAGCCGCGAGCTCAGGCGCAATGCCAGTGCCCGGGGCTACCAACCTGCACTGGCCCAAGACAAAGCGACTCAGAGACAGACACAGCGTCGCAATGCCCGCCAGTTCGATCCAGAGCAGTGGCAACTCGTGGAGTTGTATCTGCGCCTGAGCTTGTCTCCCCAGCAAGTCAGTGACCGCCTGGCTTTAGAGGATCGTTTGTCGATTAGCACCGAAGCCATCTACCAATACGCCTATGCCAACAAAGCCCAGGGCGGTGATTTAGTCGGGTACTTGCGCTGTCAAAAACTTCGTAGAAAGCGCTATGCCAGTGGTCGAGAGCGCCGTGGGGTACTCAAGAACCGGGTCGGAATTGAACATCGCCCCGCAGTGGTGGATAGCAAGAAGCGCATAGGCGACTGGGAGGGCGATACGGTGATCGGCGGGGGGCGCAAAGGCGTGTTGGTGACACTGGTGGAACGCAAGTCCCGCTATACCTTGGCGCATCCACTACGCTCCAAGCACAGTGCGGGGGTGACGCAGGCCATTGTCGATTTGCTGCGCCCCCACAGACATGCCTGCAAGACACTGACCTTGACAACGGCAAGGAGTTCGCTGAGCACGAATTCATTGCAAGTTGTTTGAGGGCGAAGGTGTACTTTGCCAAGCCCTACTGCTCATGGCAGCGTGGGCTCAATGAGAACACCAACGGGCTGCTGCGACAGTTCTTTCCAAAGGGGTGCAGTTTGCTCAAGGTGACACAGGCTCAGGTCGATGAAGCTGTGTACTTACTCAATCATCGGCCTCGTAAGTGCCTGGGCTATCGCACACCGCATGAGGTCTTCTACAACCTACCCGTCAGACCTCTTACACTGCATTCCGTTGCGCTTTGTACTTGAATCCGCCGGCTTAGAACCGTTTATCCAACCACTGCTTCAATGCATCAAACACCGGCTTGGCGTCCAGCTCGTTGAAGATCTCGTGGTACAGCGCATCAAAACACTGCGTGGTGACCACATCCTTGGGGGCCAGCTTGGCAAATTCGCGGCTGCCATCGGCATTCAGCAGGCGGTCGTCACCGGCGTACATCAATAGGGTTGGCACCTTCCACTGCGGCGCAAGCGCCAGGGTCTGGGGGCCGGCCTCGGCGATGAATCGCGCAAGCCGCGCCGAAATGCGGTCGTGCACCAGCGGGTCGGCCTTGTAAGCAGCAACCACAGCCGGGTCGTGTGACACAAACTGCGGCTTGACACCATTGCCCACCCGCAGATCGGGCGCAATCTTGGGTAGCACGGAGACCAAGAACTTCTGAAAGGCGTTCATGCCCGCGTCCAGCGCGGGGGACGACATCACCAGGCCATCGACCTTGCGCAGGCCCAGCGATACAAAACGCCCCACCACCAGGCCACCCATGCTGTGGCCCAGCAGGATCAGCGGTATGCCTTTGGGCGTGCGGGCGCGGGTGCTGTCCACAATGTCGGCCAGGTCGTCCAGCAGGCGGGTGTCGGTGGGCAAGCTGCCACGCGCGCCGTGGGATTCACCGTGGCCGCATTGGTCATACCCGCGCACCGCAAAACCCCAGGCATTGAGTTGCCGTGCCACATGGTCATAGCGGCCGGCATGTTCGCCCAGGCCGTGAACAATGATGACCACACCCCGCAGTTTTACATTGGGGTCCAGAAGCCAGTCTTGCACCATGACGTTGTTGCCGTCTGTTGCGGTGAAGGTGGAGAGTGTGGTTTCAGCGGTCATACGGTCTACAAAAAAATCAGGGGAACTGCGCGATAACCTGGGCCACAGCGGCGGTCAGCTTCTTGGCATAGGGAATGTGCAAAAACTCGTTGGGGCCATGTGCGTTGCTCTTGGGGCCCAACACGCCGCAGACCATCATCTGCGCGGCGGGGAAGCCTTCGGACAACATGTTCATCAGCGGAATGGTGCCACCCTGGCCGATGTAGCCACAGGGCGCGCCAAAGTGGGTTTGCGAGGCTGCGTTCAAAGCCGTCTCAAACCACGGCGCGGTGCTGGGTGCGTTCCAGCCGGTGGCGCTGGACAGGCCTTCGAACGTGACCTTGGCCTGGTAGGGCGCGTTGTCTTCCAGCAGGGCCTTGAGCTCCTGCACGGCCGCCGCAGCTTCCACCAGGGGCGGCAGGCGCAGCGAGAGCTTGAAAGCGGAGTAGGGGCGCAGCACATTGCCGGCGTTTTTGATTTCGGAGAAGCCATCGGCGCCGGTCACGCTCAGCGTGGGCAGCCAGGTGCGGTTCAGCAATGCCTGCAGCGGATCGGTCGTGGTGGGCAATGCAAACTGGGTGGAGCCGCCACAGTCGTAGTGCGCCCAGGGGAAGCGTTTGTAGATTTCGTCACCCAGGATCGCGGCCGTGGCCTTGGCCTGGTTGATGCGGTCGGCCGGCACTTCGCAGTGGAAGCTGGCGGGCAACAAGCGGCCGGTGGCGCTGTCTTCCAGACGGTCCAGCACCTGGCGCATGATGCGAAAGCTGGACGGCACCAAGCCACTGGCATCGCCCGAGTGCACACCCTCGGTCAGGATTTCGACCTTGAGCACGCCGCTTGCCATACCGCGCAGGCTGCTGGTCAACCACAGCTGGTCGTAATTGCCGGCACCGGAATCGAGGCAGACCACCAGGCCCACTTCGCCCAGGCGGGGCTTCAGCGCGTCGATATACGGCAGCAAATCGTAGGAGCCGCTTTCTTCGCAGCTTTCGATCAGGCCGACGATGCGGGGGTGGGGCGCGTTCTGGGTTTTGAGGGTCTGGATGGCGGCAATCGCGGCGTAGGCGGCATAACCGTCGTCGGCACCACCGCGGCCATACAACTTGCCATCGTCGATCTTGGGGGTCCAGGGGCCCAGGTCGTTGCGCCAACCGGAGAACTCGGGTTGTTTGTCCAGGTGGCCGTACATCAGCACCGTCTGTGTGGAGCCGACCTTGGTGGCAGGCACTTCGAAGAACAGCACCGGCGTGCGGCCGGGCAGGCGGATGATCTCCAGCACCAGGCCGCTGACCTTTTGGGCTTCGATCCAGGTGGCGGTGTTGCGCACCACGGTGTCGAGGTAACCATTGGCCTCCCACGCCGCGTCGAACATGGGGGATTTGGCGGGGATGCGGATGTAGTCCTGCAGTTGGGGGACGATTTCGGCATCCCACAACGCGCTGACCTGGCTCAGGGTATGGGCAGCATCCAGCACGGTGGGGGGTATACGGGCGTTCATGCAATATCTCCTTTGAACCACCATGTTTCGGCGGCAAACCGCCATCATGCCACGGGAAAAGCTTGCTACAGTAGTCCGACTATTAGCACCGGAGGCCACCATGGTTTTTGCACTCTTCCCCCGCACCACTTCAACCGCAGCCGCACAACCCACCCGCCGATTGGCAGTCACCCTGGCCGTCAGTGCCTTGTGCCTGCTGGGCAGCGGCTTGGCACAGGCCCAAAGCGGCACGGTCAAGCTGCTGGTGGGCTTTCCGCCCGGCGGCGGTACTGACGCGATTGCCCGCGTGTTGGCCGACAAACTCAAGGACTCGCTGGGCAGCAACGTGGTGGTGGAAAACAAGGCCGGCGCCGGCGGGCAGATTGCCGCCCAGGCGCTCAAGGCCGCAGCGCCGGATGGCACCACGCTGTTTTTGTCGCACGACCACACGGTGTCCATACTGCCGCTGGTGGTCAAGAACCCCGGCTTTGAGCCCGCACGCGATTTCGTGGCCGTGGGCGGTTTTGCCACCTTTGTGAACGCGCTGGCCGTGTCGGGCGGTACACCTGCCAAATCGGTGGACGAATACGTGGCCTGGGTGCAAAAACAAGGCGCGGGCAAAAGCACGGTGGGTGTGCCGGCACCCGCCTCGGTGCCCGAGTTTCTGGTCAAGATGATTGGCCAGAAGTACAAGCTGGATTTGCAGTCTGCCCCCTACCGCGGCAGCGCACCCATGATGGGTGACATGCTGGGCAACCAGATTGCGGCCGGCACCGGCTCCGTGCCCGATTTCATCGAGAACCACAAGGCCGGCAAGATACGCGTGGTGGCGGTGATGGGCAATGCCCGCCAGGCCATACTGCCCGAGGTCCCCACCTTTGCCGAACTGGGTCTGGCCGGGTTTGAAGACCTGCCCTACTACGGCATCTTTGCGCCCACCGGCACGCCCCAGGCCACCATCGACAAGATCTCGGCAGCCCTGGCCAAGGTGGTGGCCCTGCCAGAGGTGCATGACCGGCTGACCGCCATGGGATTGAGCGTGGCCTACATGACACCCCAGCAGCTGACCAGCCGCGAACGGGCCTATAGCCAGACCTGGGCGCGCATCATCCAATCGACAGGTTTTGTCGCCCAATAGGCGCCCAGCGCGGTCGCTCGCCCCGCGTTAGACCGCAGCGGCAGCCGACTTGTTGTCCGTCGCCCGGCGGCGCGGCTTGGCCAATCGGGCAGGCACCGCCGTTGGACGTGATTTTTTGGCCACCACCTTGCGTGGCGTGCGCGGTGCCGCACTCTGCGCCAGGGCCAGGTATTCCTGAAAACTGTCGCGCAAACACTGGGCCAATACCTCGGGGTCAGACAACTGCTCGTAACAAGAGGTGAATGACACGACGATGGTGTCGTTATAACCCGTGACCGAGAACACCAGGCCCATGCCGTCCGAGATGGGCATGATGGCCGACAGGTAGCTGAGCCGTGCGCCCAGCAGGTACAGGGGCTCGCGCGAGCCCGGCACATTGGTGATGGCGCAGTTGGCCAAGGGTGCCCAGTCGCCCAGCAGGGCAGACGCCGAGCGCAGCATCTTGCTGGTGGCCACAATGGCCAGCGACGGCGCTTGTTGTGCCAGCAGCGTCAACTCGCGGGCGCTGAGCGCCTGGGCCATCACTTCAGACGACGAGCTGGCTTGTTGAATCACCGCCAGGCGTTGCACTGGGTCGGCAATGTCGGTGCCCAGGCCCACCCGCACCCAGGAGTAGTTGCCCGGTGTTTCGGTTTCCAGATCGCTGTGCACGGCAATGGGGGCCGCGGCCACCAGGCTTTGCTGGGGCAACTCGTCCTGCTTGTACAAATAGTTGCGCAGGCCACCCGCGCAGACCGCCAGCACCACGTCGTTCACCGAGGCACCGGGCACCAAAGCGCGTATGGCCTTGAAATCTTCCAATGCAAAGCGGCGGGTCTCGAACACGCGGTGCGGCGAGACTTCAGTATTAAAACGGGTGATGGGGAAGGCTTGTGGCTTGCCCAAAAACTCTCCCGCAAAAGTTTTGACCGTGGCCTTGAGCGCCGTCCAGCTATTGCCCAGCGGTTGGGCCAGCCGCAGCGGCAGGGTTGCCATGTTCAGGCCGGCTAGCCACAACAGCTGCAGATTGCCCGGAGGCGTTTCCGGGAACCAGGGCGCTGCAGGTGCTGGCACGGATGCCACGGGCGACAGGTCGTGCAACAGGCTGGTGATCTCGTTGCCATGGGTCACATCGATGGCCGCATGGTGGATCTTCAGCAGCACGGCAAAACTGCCCACCGGCAGGTCCAGAAAACTGTCCAGCCCCTCGATGACATACATCTCCCACAAGGGGCGCTGCAGGTCCAGCGGGCGGGCGTGGATGCGCGAGGACTGGATGCAGAACTGGCGCCAGTCGCCTGGCTTGGGCAGTGCGATGTGGCGCACGTGGTATTCGATGTTGAAGTTTTCGTCTTCTACCCAATACGGGTAGTCCAGATCCAGCGGCACGCGCAGGATTTTTTCGCGGAAGTTGGGCAGTTTGTCGAGCCGGCTCTCCACATGGGCCAGGATCTGCTTGAAGCGCACCACACCACCGGGTGCGGTGGACTGGTCGTAGATATGCAGCAGCGTGAGGTTGGAGTTGGCGTGGGCGTTGTCCGAGTAGATGTAGGCCGCGTCGTGTTCGCTCAGTTGGCGCATGCAAAAAACTTTCAGAATTCAGTGGGAGCTGGCGGCGGCGCTGGGCTGTTTGGCGCCCGTTGCGTTGAGTACCCGTTCCAGCAGGCCGTGGGGCACAAAGGGCTTCCACTGGTTCTCGGGCTGGGCCAGGCGGTCCGCCACAATGGACAACACGATGCCGTTGAAACCCAGGCCGATGTGGCTGCCGGGCACCTGGATGTTTTCGTGCAGGGCCGGGTCACCGTCAATGGTGGCCTCTTGCGGGGGCACCACGCCGTCGGACACCGAATACAGGCAACTGGTAGGGATGGCCAAACGGCGGCGTTCGCGCATGACCTTGACCTTGGGTTGCATCACATGGGCGCCAGCACCCAGGCGGTGCGACACCAGCCGGTACAGGGCCTTGACGGCCGTGGGCGACTGGCTGCCTTCGGCGTCCACACTCACCGGGCTGCCCAGCGTGATGATGGAGCGCACACACTCCAGCGAATTTTGTGCGCCGTACATGGAGAACACACCGCCCAGGCTCCAGCCGACCAGGCTGACCTTTTTGCCGGTGATGTAGTGCAGGTGGCGGATTTTTTGCGGCAGGGCGTTGGCGTGTTTGCTGCGAAAGCCCATGTTGCGGCCCAGGCCCCAGGTGTGCACGTCGTAGCCCTTGTTCTGCAGCATCAGCTTCAGGCCGATCAACGAAGACTCGCTGGCCATGAAACCCGGCACCAGCAGCACCGGGTGGCCGTCACCGTGGGGTGCTTCCATCAGCAGGGGCAGGGAGGCGGGCAACAGGGCCATTTCCAGCAAACCACGGCCTTCCAGCAGCGAGCTCAGCACATGGGGCGCTCCCACATGGGCGTGGCGGACGACGGGACGGCGACGGTGCATTTCCAAGGCTCCTGTTATGCGGATGTTCCAACTCTGCACAGTCTATGACGAAATGGTTACAACTTGTTTAGGAGCCAAGCCTAATAAAACCCGTTGGCGACAACAAATCCGCGCCGGGCCGCCCCAAGCGGATTTAGCCCCCTCGGGGGGCAGCGACCCGCTCACGCATCTGCGGCCGCAGATGCGCTCACGTTGTGGCAATACGCCATGCACGGCCTTACGGCCGTGCGTTGGTGGAGCGTGGGGGCTCATATATGCGCGTCAAACACCATTTCGTCGTCCTGCGGCGCCCGCAGGGGGATGCGGATCGTGAAGCTGCTGCCCTGCCCCGGGCTGGACTGCACGGCCAAGGTGCCGCCCAGGGTCTTTTTGACCAGGTTTTCCACAATGGTCATGCCCAGCCCCGTGCCACCCCGGCCGATCTTGGTGCTGAAAAAGGGTTGGAAGAACTGGGACAGCAGCTCCTGCGACATGCCAATGCCGTCGTCCGACACCAGCAGCTCCACCATCCCATGCTGCGCCTGGGCGGCAATCCGCACCGTACCGTTGGTGCGGCCCTCAAAGGCATGCAGGTAGGCGTTGTTGATCAGGTTGATGAGCACCTGGCCCAGGGCACCCGGGTAGCTGTCCACCACAATGCCCTCGGGCACATCCACCTGCACCCGGTGGCTATGGCGCTTGAGGCTGGGGCTCAGCGTGTCCAACACCTCTTTCACCACGTCGGCCAGGCCGAAGCTGCGGCGCTGCTCGCTGGCCTGGTCGGCCGCCACCTGTTTGAAGTTTTGTACCAGGGCCACAGCGCGGTGCAGGTTGCGCTCGATCAGGGCGCCGCCTTCCAGCACCTCGGTCAGAAACGTCGTCAAGTCTGAGCGTTTGAGTTGGCCACCCTCAACCTGGGCTTGCAGGCGCCGTGTCAGATCGGTGCAGGTGCTGGCGGTGATGAGGCTATTGCCGAGCGGCGTGGCCAGCTCATGGGTCACGCTGGCCACCAGGGTGCCGAGCGTGGCCTTGGCCGCGCTGCGGGCCAGGGCCTCCTGTGACTGGTGCAGGGTCTGCATGGCCGCGTTCAGCTGGGCAGAACGCTCGGCCACCCGCTCCTCCAGGGTTTCGTTGAGTTCCTGGATACGCTGCTCGGCGGCCTTGCGCTCGGTGATGTCCTGGTAGGTGGACACCATGCCGCCATCGGGCGTGGGCATGCCCATGATCTCCAGTGTTTTGCCGTCGCTCGGGCGGGTGCGCTCAAAACGGTGGGGCAGAAATTTTTTGGCAATTTCTATGCGCACCCGGGCCAACTCCTCCACATCGCCGGGGCCGTATTCACCACGCCGGGCATTGAAATAGGCCAGGTTTTCAAAGGGCACACCCGGTTGGCACAGCTCGGCGGGCAGTTCCAGCAGCTCGCCAAACTTGGCGTTGCACATCTCGATGACCAGATCGGCATTGATGTAGCTGATGCCCTGGTTGACATTGCTGATCACCGACTCCAGCAACGCGGCCTTGCGGGCCAGCTCGGCCTCGCGGTGGCGCAGCTCGGCGGTTCGCTCCTCAACCCGCTGCTCCAGCTCGGACTTGAGCTCGCGCAGGGCCTGCTCCCGCTGGCGGGGAATGGTGACATCGGTGTAGGTCGTGACCATGCCGCCGCTGGGCAGTGGGTGGCCACAGACTTCGATGATGGAGCCATCCGGGCGCACCCGCTCAAAGCGGTGGGGCAGGAATTGCCGGGCCAGCTCCAGCCGGGGGCGCACCAGGTCGTCCACATCACCCGGACCGTATTCGCCCTGGGTGGCGTTATGGCGCAGGGCGTCGGCCATGGTGGCGCCGGGGCTGCACAAGGCGTCGGGAAAGTTCAGCAGCTGCTGGAAACGGGTGTTGGCAGCCACCAGCACCAGGTCGCGGTCAAACACGGTGAGGCCCACGTCGAGCTGGTCCAGCCCCTGGGCCAGCAGCACCAGCTTGTCCCCCGAACCCAGTTCAATGGCCATGCACGCTCCTGCGCTGATACATATTGTTGTGACGAAAGAGCGCCAGTCTACGCTGGCACCGCTTTCTATACCATCACTGTATGCAAAACAGGGCTCTAGCCCCCGTGAAATATAGTGTTTTAGCTACTATTTCAGTAGCATTTTGGCCATCAACACCTTTTGCCCTGCGTCGACACTTCAGGGGGCCAGGCTTTTGAGGCGGCCGTCGGCCACGTACTGCGCCACATAGGCCTTGACCACAAAGTCCTTGAACAGGCGGTCTTCGATCATGTAACCCACACTGGGAGGCTTGGACAAAATGCCGGCCTTGCGCATGCGCTCCAGCGCTACCCGCACCTTGGCCAGCGTGACGGCTTTGCCGGTGATGCGCGCCAACGCCAACAGACTGTCCTTACCCATGGGCGCCAGGCCATGGGCCAGCACCACCAAGAGCGCCTGCTCCACCGGCTGCAGGCTGGCCAGCACACCCTGCCAGGCGGGCACGTTGCGGTCGTCTGCCATGAAACGGGCCAGGGCCTGGTCCACATCGGTGATGCCTTCAGCGGACATCTCCTTGACGATGTCTTTCATCAACGCTGGCTTGTAACCAATGTGTGCAAACAGACCCTGCAGCGCCGCAAGGTCCAGGCTTTTGTTGGGGTGCACGCGGTGGTAGTGGGCGGCCAGGCCCTGCAGGTAGTCGCTGCCCAGGAATGGGAAGGTCAACAGCTGCGCAAACTGGTACATGGGGCCACCAGCGGCCATCATCATTTCGCCCAGCTCTTCCTGCGACGATCCGGTGAACACGGCAAACACCTTCTTGTTGTGCTTTTGCAGCACGGCGCGCACGGTGGCTACGGCCGCCTCGCCCTGTGCGGACTGGCCCAGCACCTGGATCTCATCGAGCATCAGCAAGATGGGTTTGCCCGATGCGCTGGCCAGGCGGGTGATCAGGGCGTCCATGCGCAGCTCGGGTTTGTCGGGCAGGGCGCGGCGGGTGGGCTCGTCGCCCAGCTCGATGCTGGCGCCCAGGGCTCCAATTTTTCGGACCGCCGTTTTGGCCAGTTTGGAGGCGGAGGACTTGGGCACCCTGGCATCGTCCAGCGCCTCTTCCAGCGTGTGGTTGATGGCGTCCAACGGTGCGGCGCGCTGCAGCCAGAGGTCGGCATACACCGGCAACAGGCCTGAGCGCTCGGCGGCCGGCGCCAGGTCGCCATCCAGAAAATAGGTCTTGCCCACGCGCCGGGGCGCAAACAGGGCAATGGGCCGGCCGGGCTGGGCCTTGAGCAGGGCAATGTACGAGTCTGCCAGCGCGGGGCGGCGGATGGTGATGTCGTCAAAAGTTTGCATGGCCCGCATTGTTATGCACTGCTATAAAAACAGCAATTGCTACTATTTACGCAGCACTACGCGCTCTTTCAGCAGCTGGTACTGGGCGGCCACCATGGCCTCATTGGGGTCGTGCCCCGCCAGCGGCACCAGCACCAGGGCCTTGTCGGGCGCTGTGATGCTGTCAAAGAAAGGCCGTGTCACATCCACCGGTGTCAGCAAATCTTGCTCGCCCTGCACCAGATAAACCGGCACGGCAAAGTCAGTGCCCAGTTTGGGTAAATCGACGTGCAAAAAGATGCCGTTGTTTTTGAACCCGACAAACTGCAGCCAGGAATAGTCTTCGCCCTGCTCGGTGTGTTCCAGCGCCTGCGGCGTGGCGTACAACGCGGCGGGTTGCCACCAATGTTTGGGTGCCGGGGTGGAGACCTTGCCCTCGTATGCACGACCGGCCCGGCGCACGACGCCAAAGGCGCGCGGGTTCTGCCATGGTGGTGGCCCCACCGCATCCAGCGCCGCCAGCGTCTTCTGATCACCCGCAGCCTGTGCCAGGGACTTGAGCTTGTCAAAAAAAGCCGCCTGGTTGCGCACCTGGCTGACCAGTTGCGCCGTGCCCACATAGGCCATGAACAACTCGGGCCGGCGCTTGGCCATGTGTACACCCAGCACCGAGCCCCACGAACTGCCCATCAGAATGATCTTGCGCTGGCCCAGGTGCCGGGTCAGGAACTGGGCCACCTCCAGGCCGTCGGCCACCATCTGGTCCAGTGTCATGGCGGCATCAGGGCTGGGCGGGTTGCGCCCGTAACTCATGCCCGCACCGCGTTGGTCCCACTGCACCAGCGTGAAGTCTTTCTGCCAGGCTCCATAAATGGCGTCGGCATACGGGCTCAGCGGATTGCCAGGACCACCGTGCAAAAACAATACCACCGGGTTGGCACAACTGCTGCCTTGGATGGTGAGCCACTGCTCCACACCGCCCACGCGCAGGTAGCCTTGCTCGGAGATTTTGCTGACTTGCGCTGAGGCCGCTGCACAGCCGGGATAACGCGTGCCCGCGCTGGCAAAGTTGTCGGGGCTGTTGTTGTCTGCGGCAACGGCTGCCAGTGATGCACATGCCAGAAGGGTGCTAGCGGCCGCACGTGCAAAGTAGGTCCAGGCGTTACTCATTTGCACACCCAATCGGTGGGCGGAACCCAACGGCAGTTGGACATCAGCCCTGAGGGAGGATTGGGATCTGGAACGTAGGCCGCTTCGGGTTTTGAAACCGTCGGGCTGTTGACCGGCACTGACTTGGTCGTCGTCAACTCGCGCAAGATACCGCCCGCAGAAACACTTCCGCTTTGCTTTCCGTATCCACGGATTCTGGCGATGCAATCGGATTTGTCGTCGCCCGTATGGACCGCGCACCGCGCCAGCGCGTGGTTCATAAAATCCGCAGTCCGCCACGACTCTTGCATCTTGCCGCGCCTGACTTCGGCCAGCGCGTTTCGGGCCTCCCGCATGCAGGTGCTGCTACCCGCCCCCGCGCTCAGCGGCGCGCAGGCGGCCACCTCCCGTTTGTATCTTGCCTGTGCATCAGCCACTTCGTCAGGCGTCTGGGCAAACGCGTGGGTGGCAAGAATGCAAGCCAGCAGGGCGAATCGTTTGGAGAGCTTTGTCATATGGGCAAGCATGGAAGTGGTGTCGGGCCGAGTTTAGCCTCCGGCAGCTATCATCCCGCCTTCCACTCCCCACACCACCCCCATGTCCCAACGCCTCGCCTCCTGCAGTTGCGGTCAGCTCACGGCCCAGGCCGTTGGTGATCCTGTGCGTGTATCGATCTGCCACTGTCTGGCCTGCCAGCGCCGCACGGGCAGTGTCTTCGGCCAGCAGGCCCGGTTTCTCCGCGACAACGTATCGCTTGCGGGCAGCTCAACCGCGTACGAGCGGGTGGGCGATGAAGGCACCCGCATCACCTTCCACTTCTGCCCCCACTGCGGTGCGACGGTTTACTACGAGCTTGAGGGGATGGCGGAGTACCTGGCCATACCGGTGGGGGCGTTTGCTGACCCGGGCTTTCCGCCGCCGAGCGTCTCCGTCTACGAGGAGCGCATGCACGGCTGGGTGGTTCCGCCAGCGGATGCGCAGCATATTCCCTGAGCGGGCAGGCATCTCACTTCCACACCTGCCACCACGTGCGTGCCCCACCGCCCCCCAACGGGTATCGATGGTCGGTGGCACTGGCCGTCATGCCCCTGACATCTGGCTTCCAAAGAATGCGGCTTACACCATTCACCCTTGGAGAGCCACCATGGACCGTCGCGACTTTCTCACTGCCACCACTACCACCGTGCTGGGCACCAGCACCGCACTGGCAGCCACACCCCTGATCACTTCAGACGCCATGCGCCCGCAAATGGCACACGGCATCCAGAGTGGCGACCCGCAGGCCGACGGCGCCATCATCTGGACCCGCAGCGACCGCCCGGCGCGCCTGTGGCTGGATTGGTCCACCACCGCCAGCATGGCCAACGCGACCCGCGTGCGCGGACCCTACCTGCTGGAAGACAGCGACTACACCGGCCGCCTAGACCTGCGGGGCCTGCCCGCAGGGCAGGAGGTTTTTTACCGCGTGGTGCTGCAAGACCTGCACAACGAACGGGTGTTGTCAGAAGCCCTGCCTGGCCACCTGCGCCTGCCCCCACTGGCACAGGGAAAGGCCACAAGGGACGTGCGCTTCACCTGGAGCGGCGACACCGCCGGCCAGGGCTGGGGCATCAACGAGGCCTGGGGCGGCATGAAGATTTATGAACAGATGCGCCAGGTGCGCCCCGACTTCTTTCTGCACTGCGGCGACACCATTTATGCCGACGGGCCCATCACCGCCCAGGTCAAACTGGCCGATGGTTCGTTGTGGAACAACCTCGTCACCGAAGAGGTCAGCAAGGTGGCTGAAAGCCTGAACGAGTTCCGCGGTCGCTACCGCTACAACCTGATGGACGCCAACGTGCGCCGCATGGCGGCCGAGGTGCCACAGATCTGGCAGTGGGACGACCACGAGGTCACCAACAACTGGTCCGACGCCAAGGACCTGGGTGCCGACAATCGCTACACCGAGAAAAACATCCCCCTGCTCACCGCCCGCGCCACCAAGGCCTTTCTGGAATACGCACCGCTGCGCCGCACGCCCGATGTGGAGAGTGAACGCATCTACCGCCACCTGCCGCAGGGCCCGCTGCTGGACTTGTTTGTGGTAGACATGCGCAGCTACCGCGGTGCCAACAGCCACAACCTGCAGACCTCCGAAAGCGCAGACAGCGCCTTCATGGGGCGGCCACAAATTGCCTGGTTGCTGGACGGATTGAAGCGCTCCAAGGCCACGTGGAAGGTGATTGCCGCCGACATGCCCATCAGCCTGCATGTGGGTGACGGTAAGGATGCCGATGGCCGCAACCGATGGGAAGCCAGTGCCAACGGAGACGATGGCGCACCGCTGGGGCGTGAGCTCGAAATCGCCCACCTGCTGCGCGCCATCAAGAAGGCCCGCATCCACAACGTGGTGTGGCTGACGGCCGATGTGCACTACACGGCCGCACATTACTTTGACCCCAGCAAGGCCCAGTTCAGCGACTTTGCGCCGTTCTGGGAATTTGTCTCCGGCCCGCTGAACGCCGGTGGTTTTGGCCCCAACAAGGTGGATGCCACCTTTGGCATGCAGGTGGTCTACCAGAAGGCACCCAATGAAGTGAATGCGCCGCCCACCAACGGCATGCAGTTTTTTGGTCAGGTGGATATCGACGCCAAGACAAAGGCGATGACAGTGACGCTCAAAGATCTGGTGGGCGCCGCGCTGTACACCAAGACACTGGCGCCGCATAGGGCTTAAGCTACAGGCTACTGCAAAAATAATAGCTATAACGTCATATTGGACGGGGGCTACAGGCTATTTTTGCAATCAAGATTCCCGTGGCGCCACCAGCTCAACCTTGATGCGATCTGGGTCTTCGCAGTACAAGGCGTAGTGGCCCGGTCCGCCGGCGTAGGGGTACTTGTCGGCATACAGGATGCTGAACCCCGCTGCGGCCGCCCACTGCGCCACCGCATCCACCTGTGCACGCGACTGCGCATGGAAGGCCAGGTGGTTGAGGCCAACGCGCTTGCGGTGGTAACCGGCCTCCAAATGCTCGGCAGGCGCTTGCACAAAGCAGAGGTAGGTATCGCCTGACGTGTAGCTCACGCCTTCTGACCACCGTTGCGACACGTGGTAGCCCAGGCCGGTGAGCAGTGGCTCCCAGAACGCGCGTGAGCGTTCAAGGTCAGCAACGTACAACTCGATGTGGTGGAGCATTTGAATCTCAGAATACTATAAAAACAATAGCTTAATCGCCATATTTCACGGGGGCTATGGCCGCATTTTGCCAAGAACCTTTTGGCCCAAACCGCCATTTCAGCGGCACGTGGACCAGATCACCCGGCTCGTCGATGTCGTGCAGCATGGGGCCTGTCCAGACACTGTGACCCAGGGCCGCCCAACGGCGCAGGGTCTCACCCGCTACCACTGCCGTGCTCCAGGCCATGTCGTCGGCAAACACGCTGGGGCAGGGCGCGTGCAGACCGATCAGCACATATCCGCCGTCGGCCACGGGGACCAGCACCGCATCGTGATGCTGCAGTTGCTGCGCAGCTTGGGCAATGTGGGCTGCAGACAGCGCGGGGCAGTCCGTACCCATCAGCAGTATGGGTTGCGCCAGGGTGTCGGTGACCCGGTCCACTGCACGGGCCATGCGCTGGCCCAGATCACCTGGGCCCTGGTCACAACATTCCACGCCGGCTGGCAGAGACACACCGGCCCAGGCGGGTGCGCTGGGTGCAGGGCTCATGCACAGCTCAACCGTGCCCACATGGGCGGCCAAGGCCTGTTGCAGCGTGTGTTGCAGCATGCGCCGCGCCAGGTCTGCCGCGCCCTGTGCGCCCAACGCAGAGATCAAGCGGGTCTTGACCAAGCCGGGCTGCGGCGCCTTGGCAAACACCACGAGCCGTGGCCGGGCAAACAGACGGCTGGGTTGGCTCACCGGTACCTCACCGATACCATTGGGCCAACTGCTGTGGCGACACACCGCGCCAATAGGCAAACCGCAGCCGCCACATCAGCAACACGGTGCGCCACACACCACGCGTTTCCCAGCGCCGCCCGGAGGTCGCGACGCGCTGGTGCAGGCAGGCCGGTCGCGACAGGCGCAGCAGGCGCTTGGACATTTCGATGTCTTCCATCAGCGGCTGGGCCGGGAAACCGCCCACGGTGTCAAAGGCCGCACGGGTCATGAACAGGGCCTGGTCACCCGTGGCAATGCCGCTCCAGCGCGAACGCCGGTTCATCAACGCAGCAACCACCCGCAGCAGGCCGTGTTGGCCGGTGATGTGCACATCAAAGCGGCCCCAGTGGTGGGTGCCGCGGTTCAGCGCCTGAGTGACCAGCGTGTCGGCCGCCGGGGGCAACAGGGTGTCGGCATGCAAGAACAGCAGGGTGGCAGCGCGGGCCTGTTGGGCGCCGGTGTTCATCTGCACGGCGCGGCCGGGTGGCGAACGGAGCACCTGCCAGGGCGCTGCGCCCTCGCCGTACAGCACCACCGCCACGCCATTGCCAACAGGCGCTTGCAGGGCCTGGCGGGCCCGCTCCACCGTGCCATCCGTACTGCCCCCATCCACCACGATGACTTGCACGCCGCGTGCGCGCAGGGGCGCCAGTGCTTGCAGAGTCTGGGTGATGCCCTGGGCCTCGTTCAGCACCGGTATGACGATGCTCAGTGGCGGTTGTGCTGGCGGTGGTGGCACCTGTCAGCTGCCCAGCGCGCCGCCGCAGCTGCTGCCCTGGCCGGCGGTGCAGCCAAAACAATGGCCGGCCACGCGGATGGCTTGCCCATCCAGATCGGTCTTCAGCAGGTCGCGCAGGTGGCGGCGCACGCCGCTGGTGCCCAGCGGCAGGCCCAGCTGCTGGTTGAAATCGCAATCCGACAACCAGCCCTGCCAATCCACGCTGACCATGCTGCGGCACATCACACCGGCCAGGTTATCGGCATGGAAGCTGGCCTTGAGCAGGTCCATATACGTGTCAAACGTGCCTTTGGACACCAGCGTGGAGCCAAACCGCTGGATGGGCATGTTGGTCAGCGCCAGCAGCTGGTTGAACACCACGCCATGGTGTGCGAACAACTCGCGTTTGTAGTCGGCTTGCAGGGCCTGCTGGTTGGGTGGCAGCGACGGGCCTTGTGGGTTGTAGACCAGGTTGAGCACCAGGCCCGAACCGTCTACGCCGTAACCGAGCGTATTGAGCTGCTGCAGCGCGGCGATGCTTTTTTCGAACACGCCGTCACCGCGTTGTTTGTCCACGTTGCCCACCGAATAACAGGGCAGCGATGCTGTGATCTCCACGCGCTGTTCTGCCAGAAAACGGGCCAGCCCTTCCTGGCCGGGTTCAAACAGAATCGTCAGGTTGCAGCGGTCGATGACGCGCACGCCCTGCGCACGCGCGGCGCGCACCAGGTCTTTAAAGCCGTCGTGCAGCTCGGGCGCGCCACCGGTGATGTCCAGCGTGGTGATGCCACGCGCGGCCAGCACCTGCGGGATGAGTGCCAGCGTGTCGGCGTCCATCATCTCGGTGCGGTTGGGCCCGGCGTTCACATGGCAGTGCAGGCAAGTCTGGTTGCACTTGTAGCCTAGGTTGACCTGCAGGGTGTCCAGGCGGGTGCGGTTGATGGACGGGAAGTGGGTTTGCTCCAGCAGGGGCAGGGTGTCGTGCATAGGTCTGGTCCGTAAAAAAAGCGTCAGGTCAACAAGACCGCCAGGCGCTGGCGCACCTCGGGTGCCATGGCATCGGGCTGGGTGACCAGTGCACTTTGCAGGGCCGTGTGCGCAATACTTGCCGGGCGCTCTGCACCGAGCAGGCGTATGGTCTGGGCTATCACCTTTTGCGCACGGCCCGCGTTTTGCAGCAGGTTGGCCAGGGCCATGTCGGTGGTCACATGGGCCTCCACCGGGTGCCAGCAATCGTAGTCGGTCACCATGGCCAGCGTGGCGTAGGCCATCTGGGCCTCGCGCGCCAGCTTGGCCTCGGGCATATTGGTCATGCCGATGATGGCCGCGCCCATGCTGCGGTACCAATGGGACTCGGCCTGGGTAGAGAACTGCGGGCCCTCCATACACACATAGGTGCCGCCCGGGTGCAGGGTGATGCCGCCACGGGTCTGGGCGCTCTCGGAATCCAGCACGGTGCGCACCGCACGCGCCAGCGCACCCGACACCTGCGCACACACCGGCTGCGCCATGGACACATGGGCCACCGCGCCGTTGCCAAAGAAGCTGCTTTCGCGGCGCTTGGTCATGTCGATGAATTGGTCGGGCAGCACCATGTCCAGCGGTTTGAGTTCTTCGCGCAGCGAACCCACGGCCGAGACCGACAACACATACCGCACGCCCAGTTGTTTGAGCGCATGGATGTTGGCGCGGTAGGGCACTTCGCTGGGCAACAGTCGATGGCCGCGCCCGTGGCGGGCCAAAAAGGCCACACCCACGCCGTAGACGGTGCCGGTGACGATGGCGTCGGACGGTTCACCAAACGGCGTGTGCAGGCGGTGCTCTTCTGCGTCTTGCAGGCCCTCCATTTGGTAGAGGCCGCTGCCTCCGATGATGCCTACCAGCGCCTGGGTCATAACTGCCACCTTGTTCAAAAAAGAATGCCCATCCATGGTGCACTATCTGCACCACCCGCGGGGGTCTGGTTGCCGATTCTGCGGCACAACCATACACCCCACAAGCCAAGGGCTTGCAACACCCCTTTTTTCTGTACAAAGGCCCCTGGCGGGAGTAGCATGAATCCACAAAAAAGGAGTGCGCCATGCCGCTCTTGCCAAAGACCCGGCTCGTTGGATTATTGGTATTGCTGTGGGCCGCTTGTGCCTGGGGCCAGCCCCTGACCGTGGTCACCGAAGAGTACCCGCCGTACAACTTCCAGGACAGCCAAACCAAGAAGATTTCGGGCATGGCCACCGAGGTGGTGGAAGAGGTGCTCAAACGCACCAAAATCGCCTACAAACTGGGCATCTACCCCTGGGCCCGTGCCTACCAGATGGCGCAAGACGCGCCCAACGTGCTGATCTACGCCATCGGCCGCAATGAACAGCGCGAAACGTTGTTCAAGTGGGTGGACGTGATCGCGCCCTACGACGTGTATTTGTACCGGCTCAAGAGCCGGCCCGAGGTCAAGGTGCAATCCGTGGACGACATCCGCCACTACCGCATAGGCGCTGTGCGTGACGATGTACGCGCCCAGTACCTGGAAAAGGCGCAGGTGCCGCTGGACCTGGTGGTGGAGGACAGCTCCAACGCCAAGAAGCTGGCGTCGCGGCGCATCGACCTGTTCCCCATCGATGAGTTGGCCCAGGTGGCGTTGTACAAACGCGAGGGGATGGACCCCGCCAGCGTGGTCAAGGTTTTCAAGCTGGAGGCCCTGTCGGCCGGGCTGTACATGGCGTTCAGCAAACAAACCCCGGACGATCTGGTGCGCCAGTGCAAGGCTGCGCTGGCCGAGATCAAACGGGACGGCACCTTTGACAAGATACGTGTCAAATACCTGAAGTGAGTGCCATGGGTATCTTTTGAAGATACTTTTTATTCTGGAATCAAATACCAGAACACATATTCGATGCTACCCATTTCCCAGCGCACCAAGAATGCGCCTACAAGCATGTGCTTGGGCCTTTAGGAAATGTATGGGAATGAAGTCAAGTGGTGTGGTTGCGCCACGCCGCGCAGCGATGGCGCTGGTCTTGGCCACCGGTGTGGCCACACTCTCGGGTTGTTATGTGGTGCCGGTCAACCAGCATCCGGCGCACCACCCAGCCCACGCCCATGTGGTACTGCCGGCGCCCCCACCCGCGCCGGTCACGTTCTCGGCACGTTTGTACCCAGCCAACGAGCTGGCCACCCACTACGGCATGGTCAATGCTGTCGTCACCAACGACCTGAATGGCCGTGGCAATTTCAACACCACCATCAGCGGGGAATCGTTTGTAGGGGAGGCCACGCGCAAAGCGGGTTCATCGCGCGATGGTATCGCCAACGGCGCAGGCAACCGCGGCAGTTATATCAACTGCCACTACACGATGAACTCTGCCGCGCTGGGCACGGGTAGTTGCACCCTGTCCAATGGCGCGCGGTTCACCATGCATGTAGGTCAGTAACTTTTGCCCCCACGGTCGCTCACTGCGTGAGGTTTGCTGCCACCACTTCCTCTACTTCGGTAGTGGCGGGGCCAGCCTTGAGGTGGCCCACATACTGCAAAGACTGGGCGATGCGCACCGAGGGCACATCGCCCTCGCGCATATGCAGCAGGTCGGCGGGACTCACCAGCAGGGGGTCGGCGGTGGTCAGCGGCAGCTGGGCCTGCTGGTAGGCCGCCAACACAAACTGCGAGCAGAAGAAGCGGTCATTGCGTGCCACACCCAGCTGTATCGCAGCCAGCCCGCGGATACAGGCGTCGCGCACCAGGCTGGGCACCAGGGGCAGCTCGCAATACTGGCGCTGCAACGTGAAGGGCGCCTGCAGCACCACACCCAGCACGTTGTACTTTTTGCCCGCATGGGCCTGGGCAAAAATACGCATGCTGTCGGAATGTTCGGTGCGCACACCGGGGTGGCGGAACGCAACAATGGTGGATTCGTCTTCGATAAAGTCCGCCATCTTGCGGGTGCGTATGCCGGCACCCACCGCCTCTGCAATGTCGTCGTTGCCCAGGTACAGCGCCGCATGGCTGACCGGTGACACGGTGAGCAGGCGTATGCCCATGGAGGTGACCCCGTTGGTGGACGACAGGATGATGTCGCCGGGCAACAGCTCGGCCGTTGTGATGCGTTGCCCACCGTTGGCCGGCGTGAGCAGCAGGCGGTTCTGCACCTGGAAGGCCTGGGTGCCCGACGCGGGGTCGGTGCCCATGCCGGTGGCGCAGGCGGTCAACGCCACAACTACCGTACTCAACAACGCGATGCGCAGGCCGTGCGGGCAGATGTTGTGCGATGAAGGGGCGTTATTCATGCTTTACTCCGATTACTTCAGGTGTTTCGCCAAAAACTTTTCAACTCGACCCCAGAAGTCGTAGTTGGTTTCGGGGCGTCGCCAGCCATGGCCTTCACCAGCGTACACCACCCATTCGGGCGCATTGCCACTGGCACGCAGGGCATCACGCATCTTTTCACCATGCTCTATGGGCACCCGCATGTCCTTGTCGCCATAGGCCAGTAACACCGGGGCCTTGATACGTTTTGCATTCAGCAGCGGTGAGTTAGCTGCCAGCATGTCTGCATCCTTAACGGGGTCACCAATCATGGTGGGCATGGAGTACTGCTTGGCATCGCCGTGGATATCCGACCAATGGATCGAAAACAACAGGGAAGGATCTGACACGCCCACCCACGCCACGGCACAGCGGTACTGGTCCACATCCTTGGCAACGCCCATCAAGGCGGCATACCCTCCGTAACTGGCGCCGGCAATACACACACGTTTGGTGTCGGCCCAGCCTTTGTCAGCGGCAAAGCGCAGGGCGTCCGTCACATCGTCCTGCATGGCCTGGCCCCATTGCTTCCAGCCGGCGCGATGGAGTACGGAGCCATAACCCTCACTGCCCCGGAACTCCGGCATGATGACCACATAGCCCCGCGAGGCCAAAAACTCAGCCTGTTCGTTCCATTTCCAGTGGCCACCGCGTACCCACGGTCCACCATGGACCAGCACGATGGCCGGTTTAGGCGGCTTGCCCGCCTCGGGTGCACCGGTGATCCAGATCGGCAGGTCCATTCCATCGCGTGCCGGGGTCCTGTGCAGTTGCACCCCGAACGATTGCTCAGGCTGAATCTGTGGGCGCTGCACCCCCAAGCGCTGCAACTGGTTGCCTGCGACCTGGTAGACAAAAAACTGACCCGGGTCTTTGTCGGAGTACGAGTGCACCAGCACATTGCTGGGTGCATCACAGGCACCACAGCTCAGGGTGTTGATGCGTCCGGGCAGCGTAGCATCTATCTTCTTCTGCACGTCCTGCATCACCGGATGTATCCACACGGTGCTTTCGGTTTCGCCCATTACGCGTACACCATGCTGTGTACCGGTCTTGGGGGAGACCAAGGGCGTAGCCTCTGCATCAAAACCAGGCGCAGCAATCCAGGCCGGCGTATCCACTTTGCCGGTCTCAAAATTGAATCGGTACAGTTGATTCTCACCCTTGGGGCCCGTGGCGCGGTAGACAAACAGGTTGTCGTTGTTCACGTAGGCAGGTTCCCAGTCCATTTTCAGGATAGGAAACTTGGCAATGCGAGTCCAGGTCTTGCCGTCGCCCGGCGACCAGTACATGGTGCTGAACTGGGGGTCCTCCCGACTGTCTGCGAGGCGCGGGCGGCCCTGGTGGTCAAACAACCAGCTGTAGACATTGGGAGGAGCAGTGTCCACGAGTTTGCGCGTGGACCCGTTCTCGATATCGAGGGCGAGAGGCGTCACGTGGGCAAAGTCCCAACGCTGGAAATTTGCATGGCCCACAATGATTTCATTGGCACCGGGCGCGCCGGGTGCCAAGTAGTAGTGGTCTGGCTCCAATACCCGCGCACCTACCCGGTCTGACACCACTTTTTCATAACTGCGCTTGATCAACATGCGTGTGCGGTCGCCCTTGCGGTTGACCGCCAGCAGTCCATTGGCTTTGCGTACGTGCGTGACCTCTTCATAGCTGGTGACGCTGTAGGTGAGCCAGTCCTCGTTGACCCATCGGAAGCTGCTCACATCCGCAGTCTTCAGTACGGCGAGTATCTTGGTAGGCTCCTGGCCTTCCAGATCGGTCAGCACCAATCGGTCACGCATACCGCCGCCACCGACCAGGCTAACGACCCAACGACCCGACGGCGACAACTTGGCGTCGATCATGGACGCCGGGCCAAAAAATGCTTCAAGGGGCGGTGGGGTGGTGGATGACGCAAGGGCCGTCAAGCCAAGGCTGCTGCCGATAAGCATGCCAGCGGCCAGTTTCAGTGTCCAGAGCGGCTTTACGTTTCTCGTACTTTTCATCATTCAAAGGAAAAAGGTGGTGCAGGGCAAGTGATTAAAAGCGCCCGCAAAGAAGTGATTCTTTTTGCACAGAAAGCGAGTCTCTGTGCCTGCCCGACTTAGGCCGGGGTCCAACAAACTGCGAGCTAGTGTAGTACGGCTGCGCTGCCACCTGCGCACAAAAAAAATGGCACCGAAGTGCCACAACGGTGTGGGTCATCTGCCCCCCACACCTCCCCGTCTTTTCTACTTGGTGCTATGTCAGTGAATGGCTGAAGCGTAAATCCCGCACGCTGTTGGGGTGCTGGCCCGTAAACGTCAGCCTGTAGTCCAGGTCGCGCAAGTTCACAAACAGTTCGGCCCGGGCGTCTGCGTGTGTCCACAGCAGGTGCAGCGTTTCCTCACTGGAGCGCAGCATTTCAAAGGTTCCATTAAAGGCGTTACAGGTGTTGCGCAGGTGGATCAACGCCAGCAAGTCTTTCACAACTGGCTTTTCCAAGGCTTGGGCTATTTCGTCTGCGCCAAAGCGTTGGCGATTGATGTCGCGGCCCACACCGCTGTGTGCCAGCAGGTCCATGTCGTTCTCGCCGGCCAGCAGGCCGACGTAATAGATTTGAGGCACGCCAGGCAAAAAGAGCTGGATGGCGCGTGCCAGCAGGTAGGCGCGGGGGTTGCGGCCCAGTGCATCAAAAAAGGTGCAGTTGACCTGGTAAAGGTCCAGGTTGGATGCCGCAGCGCCGGTGGCCTGTCGGCTTTGGCCTTGGCTGTTGCTGTGGATGCGTTCCACCAGCCGGTCGAGTTGCTCGGGGGGCAGCAGGCCGGGGTGGTGTGTGCGGTCCGCCGGATCGGCGCCGATGTCGATGATGCCAATACCATCATGGGTATCCAGCACGGTCAGCGCATTCTGGGGCCGGATGCGAATCCAGTCCTTCAAGGCCTTGCTGTTGCCAAAGAACAGGGTGTTGAGCACCAGTGGTGGCAGGGCAAAGTCATACACCCAGTCCACACGTTCGGCGATCTCGATCTGACGCTGGTAGTAGGCGTGGATTTCCACCAGCACCTCCATACCCATGGACCGGGCTTGCCCGGCAAAACGGTCAATAAAGTCAAAGGTCTCGGGCAACATGAAGCAACTGGTACCGGCCTTTTTGATGGCGTAACCGGCAGCATCCAGCCGGATCATGCGGATGCCGTTGTCGGCAAACCGCTGCAAGATGCTGGTCAGGTAGGCCTGGCCTTGCGGATGCTGTACATCGATGTCCAACTGCTGGGGTGTGAACGTGGTCCACAGCATCTTCTTCTGTCCATTGCCCAATGCCATGGCCGTAAAGGGTAGGCCTGGGCGCGGGCGGTAGACATTCAGCAAGTCCTGTTCATGGGCACCATTGGGGAACACGCGGTCCATGGTCAGGAACATGCCCGCGAAGGGAGATGTATCGCCCCGTGCATAAAAGTCCTGGAACTGGGGGGATGCCGAAGACATGTGGTTGACGATGGCGTCGGCCATCACGTCCACTACTTTGGACAGGGCGCGTATGTCATCCCAATTACCCAGGCGCGGGTCCACCTGGGTGTGGTCGGTCGGGTCAAAGCCGGCGTCGGCGCCATCGATGGCGTCAAAGAAAGGCAGCAGATGCACGCCGCCAAAAACATCTTTTAAGGGGCCGTCCAGCAATTGGGTCAGTTGCTGGAGGTTACCTCCGCCCAGCCGGTCTACGTAGGTGATGAGTTGAACCTGATTTTTCATTGTTGTCTAGTTTTTCGGCGTAACGCTGTTCGAGTTCTTGGTGTCGATCATCAACACGGCAGCGGCGGCACAGAGCAGCAGCACACCGGCCAGGCGGATGACGTTGTCGGGGTTGCCGCCCAGCAGCGCGTCGTAGTACAGGGGCAGGGTGACCATCTGGATCAGCATGGGTATCACGATGAACATATTGAAGATGCCCATGTAGACACCGGCCCGCTCCGGTGGAATACAACCCGCCAACAAGATGTAGGGATTTCCCATGATGCTGGCCCAGGCCAGGCCGATGCCGACCATGGGCACAAACAACAACCATTTGTTGGTGATGTCCGGCAACACCCACATGCCCGCCGCCGCCAGCGTCAGGCACACGGCGTGGACCACCTTGGGGCCAAAGCGGCGGGTGAACGGCACCATGGCAAAGGCCGACAAAAAAGCGATGAAGTTGTAGAAGCCGCCAATTTGCCCGTTAAGCAGGCCGGCTTCGCGAAAGCCCGCCGTGGTGGCGTCGGACGTGTGGAACATCGTCTTGGCCAGGGAAGGCACGATATAGATCCAGTAACACATCATGGCGTACCACTGGAAAAGCTTCATCCACCACAGCTTGCGCATGGTGCTGGGCATTTCTTTGATGGCTAGCCAGATCTCGCGCAGCGTGGCCAAGCCACCGGTGGGGCGTGCGCGCATCTCCTGGATGGTCTCTGCGGACAGCGGTAGTTCGGGCACCTTGCGTATGGACCACCATACCGTCACCAGTGAGAACACAGCACCCATCACAAATGCGGCCATCGTGGCCTGCGGGATGTGGTTGTCGCCCACCGCGTCGCGGTTCATGCCCATGCCAATCAGGATGGACGGCATCAGGTAGGCCAGCGTCTGGGCCAGGCCGGTGAAGGCGCTCTGGGTGAGGAATCCCAGCGAGTGTTGTTCTCGGTCCAGGCGGTCGCTGACATAGGCCCGGTACGGCTCCATGGTCACGTTGTTGGCGGCGTCCAGTATCCACAGCAGGCCGGCGGCAAACCACAGCGTGGGGCTCATGGGCATGGCCAGCAGGCCCAGGCTGCACAGAATGGCGCCAATCATGAAATAGGGCGTGCGCCTGCCCCAGCGCGACACGGTGCGGTCGCTCATGGCGCCGATGATGGGCTGCACCAGCAGGCCCGTCATGGGCCCGGCCAGCCACAGCAGGGGCAGCGTGGCCTCGTCGGCGCCCAGGTATTTGTAGATGGGGCTCATATTGCTTTGCTGCAGGCCAAAGCTGAACTGGATGCCGAAGAAGCCGACATTCATGTTGATGATTTGCCAGATCGACAAATGCGGTTTTGCGAGGGACATCAGAAATGTTTCTCTTGTTGTTGCCGTGGTGTTGGGTCAGATGGCGTGGCAGGTGGTGTTGGCGCCCAACCGCTTGCGCCATACGGCGTAACTTTGCAGGTTGTGGCTCATCGGCCCACGGTGCCCGCAGACCGCCGCCGCATATTCGTTGGCCAGTGCCAGCGACCAGGGCAGTGTGCGCCCGGCCATTTGGCAGGCCAGCAGCATGGCGCTGAAGCCGTCACCGGCGCCCACGGTATCAACCACTACCGGCACGGCCTGGCCTGGGCCTTCGGCGTCACATACACCGTGGGCATTGAAGCTGGCGTAACCCTGTGGGCCACGTGTCACGACCAAACGCTGCAACCGAAAGCGTTCCATCAGCGTGGCAACCCCTGCGGTAAACACGGGCGAGCCCCAGCGTTCGGACCACATGGTGGCACCGCCCTGTGCAGCCAATAGCTGCAGCAGTTCTTCGTCATTCACCTTGACCCAATCGGCCAGCGCCAAGGACTCTTCCGCCAGCCTGCGGTTGTCGGGGCCGTCACGCAGATTCAAGTCCAGGTAACACACGGCAGGGGTTTCACGCACGATGTCCCGGATGGTATTTTTGGACACGGTGTGCCGCTGCGCGAGTGTTCCAAAATAGACAAAGCTGGGGGGCGGTGTTGTATGGAGAACCGATTGCGCCTGCACCCCATCCAGGTAGTCCCATGCCACATCGTCAGCGATACGAAACGTATGCGCCGCACCCTTTTGCACAACCTGCACCGTGCCGGTGGGGTGCAGATCATCACGCTGGAAACCCGCGGTGGACAGGCCGAAGTCTTGTGCACTGTGCAGCAGTACGTCGGCCCAACGATCGCTGTCGCCGATGCGGGTGATGCAGGTCACGGGCACTTGCAAGACGGCCAAAGACCGCGCCACATTAAATGGCGCACCGCCCGCCTCCGGTCCGCTGTCAAACAGGTCCACCAGCGCCTCACCCAGCACCAGCACGGAATCCGGCTTGTGGCCAGATTGCGTGTCTGGTGCCGGAGGAGAACTCACTTTTTCGTTCATGGTGTGGCGACTGTTAAACGCGGACGTGGAGCTTAGAACGTGTACTTCAACTGGACGCTGGCGGAACGGCCATTGACGGCGCGGGCAGCGTGGCCGTCACCTTCAATCTCGGTATAACCCAGCGTATTGAACAGGTTGTTGACCCGGAATGACACCTGAGTCTTGGCATTGATGCGGTAGTTGGTAAACGCATTGACAGTGGTAAATCCTGCCATGGTGATGGTGTTGGCATCGTCACCAAACGAATCACCGGTGCCGACCAATGCAGCGCCCAGCTCCAGAGCGTCCAAGCTGATGGAGGGTGCCAACTGGAACACGAAGTCTGCTTGGCGGCGGGGCTTCTTGCCCACGGTGCTGGCGTCGTTGGAGTCGGTGATCTTGGCGTTGGTCCAGGTGGCACCACCGGCCAGGCGGAAATCGCCCGCGTTCCAGATAGCTTCCAGTTCCAGGCCGTTGGATGAGTATTTGTTGGCGGTGAACTTTTGTGTCGTGGCCTCGTAGTTGCTCTCGGTGGTACGCGCACTGAACAGCGTAGAGAAGATGCTGAAGCCACCACTGCGCCATTTCATACCGGCTTCTTGTTGCTGGATCTGGTTCAGCGCAATCGGCACCGAGCCGTCCAGCGGGTTGCCGTACAGCAGACGGTCGGCGCTGAAGGACACGCCGTCGCTGCTGCGGGCAAAGACCGACAGGTCGCGGTTGATGGTGTAGTTGGCCCCTACGGAATACGAGCTGTGTTGCACGTCGTATTGCACCTTCTTCTGGGATGCCGGGTCCCAGCCCTGCATAGCCGCGCTGGCCGCCAGTGTGTAACCGCTGGCCTTTTGCTGGTCGCTGCGCACGCTGGCATCCACGCTCAGTGCGCCGGCATCCACGGTCAGGGCCAGGTAGGGCGCGGTGTGGGTGTATTGCACGTCCCAGGTGCGGGAGCAGCAACCACCCCAGGTGTCAAAGCCGGAGGTCACCGGGGCCGAGCTGGGGGCACCCACCGCATTGACCACCTGTGCATTGGTGCCTGTCATGCTCATGTTGTACTGGTTCCAGAACCAGGTTTGTGCAATGGTCTGCACACCGGTGAACACGCCGCCGACTGCGGTTATCTTGCCCAGCCCGGAATCAAAGGCCTTGGAGACCTTGATGTCGTTGAAGGTGTTGCCAAAATCGTCCAGCGTGGAATTGAACAGGGTGGCGGTGAAGAACGCATTTTTCCCATTGTTGCCGTTGTCCGCAGGGAACAGGCCGATGAAGCGGCCCGAGTTGCTGGACTTGCGGAATTTTTCGTCCAGGGTCCAGCCTTCGCCCAGCTTCAACTGGCCTTCAAAACCAAAGGCATTGCTCTGGATGTGCAGGCCGTCGCGGGTGTTGCTGTTGGTGAAGCCGCCATCGTGGTTCAGGGACCGGTCGTTTTGCAGGGACGGTGTGATGAAGAAAGCAGTGCGCGGGTCGATACCGTTGATGGCATTGATCTGCCCGTTGGAGACCGTGACCGGAACCGGCAACAGAGTGGGTGTGCGGTCGTCCAGCGACTTGACGCTGAAGCGGATGTAGCCATTGTCCAGTTGCTGGGTGATGTTGGCGCGGATCTGGCCACCGTTCTCCGTGGTGAAACCGGCGGGGCGCACACCTTCGCCGGTGCGCTGGAAACCGCCAATGTGGAAGGTTGTGCGTGGGCCTAGGCTGCCGCCATAGTCCACATCCAGCCGCGTCTGGCGCTGTTGCAGGCCGGCCGTCAGGGCTGCAGACCCGCCCGCTTCGGCACCCGTCTTGCTGATGAAATTGACAATGCCGCCCGGCGAATTGGTGGCCAACGTGGAGGCCGAGCCGCCACGGATCACTTCCAGACGGTCCACATTGAAGTCGGCGCGCAAAAACTGGTCGGCCGTGCCAAACGACACGTCGCCGAACAAGACCAGCGGCAGGCCGTCTTCTTGCAACTGCACATAGCGCGAGCCACCGGCCGACAGCGGCACACCGCGCACGGTGATGTTGGCATTGCCCTCACCACCGGATGATTCCGAACGCACGCCGGGAACCGAACGCAGCAGTTCGGCGGCGCTGCCAGCGCCAGTCTTTTCCATCTGCTCGGCGTCCAGTGTGCTGACGGACACACTTTGCTTCATCTTGGATTTGGCGGTGGAGGTGCCGGTGACCACGATCTGGTCGAACTTCATGCCGTCTTTGTCGGCATCGGCCGCGGGGCTGACCGTGGTCTGCGCCCATGCCGTGCTGAGCGTCATCAACGCAAGGGAAACCGCGGCCGCAAGGGGGCGGGCTGTGAATGGGTGAGCGTGCATAAAGTCTCCTGTTGGCCGCCGGGCTTTTGCCAGCCAGCCGTTTGTTTTTGATAAAGCGCATGAATACCGCAAGCGACCCCTCGGGCCATGGCCGTCCAAAGTGCTCGGAGCGAATCTTAAATTCTTTGCAATCGATTGCAACTCGGTGTAAACCCGTAGAATTTTCTAAATTTGATCTACAAAAGTAAATCTGGCGTGACCTTAGGCAGCAGACTTTGTCATATCTATGCAAACGATTGAATCGCCGCGAGACCCAGGGCAGGCCGCGGGTGTCAGGGTGCGCTGGCGCGCACGACGATGTGTACCGGCAGGGTGCGTGCCGGAGCGCGTTCACCCTTGAGCAACAACAACAAGGCCGCAACCAGCTCGGCCCCCGCGGCCACCACGGGTTGGTGCACGGTGGTCAGGGTCGGTTCACAAAAGGCCGCCAGCGGCATGTCGTCATACCCCACCACCCCGACGTCTGCAGGCACGCTGCGCCCCTGCGCACGCAACGACTGCACGGTGTGGATCGCCAGCAGGTCGCTGCAGGCCACCACGCCGTCAAACACGGCAGCACTGCCGCACAGGCGGTCGATCACCTGGCGTGCCGCCTCGGGCTCAAACGGCACGGCCACTTCCAGCTGCGGGTCCGGCGTTTGCCCCACCGCCGCGTGGGCGCGACGGTAGCCTTCGCGGCGCAACCAGACTTCGGGCAAAGCCGCATCCCCCAGAAAGGCGATGCGTTTGCGCCCCGCACGCAGCAGGTGGGCGGTGGCCTGTTCACCACCATCGCGGTTGTCGCCACCCACACTGCAGTAAAGCTGTTGTGGCAGCTCGCCGCCCCACACCACCAGCGGCACCTTGCGCGCCGCCAGCTGGTTGAGCTGGTCATGGTGGCGCCACTGGCCAATGATGATGACGCCAATGACCTTGCCCGAATCAAACAGCTGCGAGGCCGCGTCCAGCCGCTCCGAGTCCACCCGCGACAGCAGCATGTCGTAGCCATGGTCGGTCAGCGCGTCGGCAATGCTGCCGATGATGGACAGGAAGAAGGGGTCTGAAATGTGCTGGCGCGACTGCGCGTCATAGGGCACCACCACCGCGATGGTCTGGTTCTTTTGCAGACGCAAGTTTTGTGCGCCCAAGTTGATGGAGTAGTTCAGCGACTGCGCCAGTTGCTGGACACGCTCGCGGGTCTCGGCATTCACCAAGGTGCTGCCGCTGAGCGCCCGCGACACGGTGGCCACCGAAACGCCGGCCAGGCGGGCGATGTCCGCCATTTGCAATCGGCGGTTTTCAGAAGTTGCACTGCTGTTTTTAAGTCCCATGGGTCTGGATACTACCGCGCACTGGCGACCAAACCCGCCAGCGCACAGGCCGCAATCACAGGAATGACGCCCACCTTGAAGCGCAACAGCGCCACCGCCGCCAACGCGGTCAATAACAACGCCACGCCATCGACCCTTGAGCCAAATGTGCCGGTAGCCCCCGGTAATATTGCGATATGCGCTATAAAAAACAGAGCAAGGCTGGCGATCACCCCCACCACCGCCGCGGTGATGGCGGTCAACGGCGCGGTCAGGTGCAGCTTGCCGTGGGTGGATTCCACCAGCGGCCCCCCGGCCAGGATGAAGATGAAGGACGGCAGAAACGTGAACCAGGTCACCACTGTGGCCGCCAGCGCGGCGCCCAGAAACAACGCGTCCGGCCCCAGCACTTCCTTCGTCCAGCCCCCAACAAAACCCACAAACGCCACCACCATGATCAGCGGCCCCGGCGTGGTCTCGCCCAGCGCCAGGCCGTCGATCATCTGGGTGCCGGTGAGCCAGCCAAAGTGCTCCACCGCGCCCTGGTAGACATAGGGCAGCACGGCATACGCGCCACCAAAGGTCAGCAGCGCGGCCTTGGTGAAAAACCAGGCCATCTGCGCCACCGCACCATCCCAGCCCTGCCAGGCCACCAGCGTGCCCATGGGCAGTAACCACAACGCCGCGCCCACGGCCAGCACAGTGGCCAGGCGTGATGACTTGAAGCGCGCATGCGCCGGTGTGGGGGTGGTGTCGCCAATCAACCAGTCGCGCTCACCCGGTGCCAGCACAACGGCCTTGGCTGCGCCATGGCCGCCCCCGCCCGCTGCAAACTGCGCAGGCGCCCAGCGCGAACCCAGCCAGCCGATCAATGCCGCACCCAGCACGATCCAGGGGAAAGGGATATTGAAGGCATAAATTGCTATAAAACTCATAGCTGCAATCACCCACAACACGGGGGCTACGGCCGGTTTTTTCAATGTCTTGCTGCCGATGCGGTGCACCGCCTGCAGCACAATCGCCGCCACAGCGGGTTTGATGCCATACAGCAGCCCCGCCACCCAGGGCACGTTGCCAAAGGCCACATACACCCAGCTCAGCGCGATCAGGATGAACAGCGAGGGCAACACAAACAGCGCACCGGCAACGATGCCACCCCAGCTGCGGTGCATCAGCCAGCCGATGTAGGTGGCCAGTTGTTGCGCCTCGGGGCCGGGCAGCAGCATGCAGTAATTCAGCGCATGTAAAAAGCGCGATTCCGATATCCAGCGCCTTTGCTCCACCAACTCGCGGTGCATGATGGCAATCTGCCCGGCCGGTCCGCCAAAGCTGATGAAGCCCAGCTTGAGCCAGAAGCGAAAGGCCTCGGCGAAGGAGACTTGGGTTTGTTGTGCGCTCATGCAGCACCTCCCGCCATGGTTGCGTTTGTCATGCTGGCGGGTTTCCAGTTGTGGGTTTCATCCTGCGCGGCGACCCGGTCGCGGCACCAGGCATACAGTGCGTCGTACAGCGGCATGGCGGCCTCCAGCATGGCGTGGTCATCCACAGCATGGACGCGCGACAGGCCCAAAGAGAACGCCAGCAAACCGGCGGATTGCGGTGCCAGGTCCAGCCGGTCGGTATCGGCACCACGGACGATGGCGGCCAGCAGGTTCAGCGCCGCGTCGTGTAAATCAAAGCCCAGCAGCAGCGCGTCAAAACTGCACAGCTCGCCAACGTGGGAGACCGGCGCGCCGGGTATGTCATAGGCCACGGCATTCAGTGCCTTGGCCTGCACCAGAACCTGGGCCGTGGGTACATAGAAAAATTCAGCCCGCGTATCGATGAAGCGGCGTATCAGCCAGGGGCAGGCAATACGGTCGATCTTGGGGCGCTCCCGTGTGATCCAGCGCGAGGGCTGTTCACCGGTCACGCCCCAGTCGGCGCGTTTGGCAAATGTCAGCGGTGGTTGGGCGCGCCACTGGGCAATGGACTGCGCGTCGTCTTCACCATCCTCCCCGCCTTCTAAACCACCGGCTATCGGGTGGGCAGACCAGCCAGCAGCCTGCAGGGCAGCGGCCGCCTCTTCACTGACGTTGTGGCCATAGACGCAGTAGACCAGCACCTCGCCAGCGGGTCGGCTGGCGGCCAGGGCGGCCACGTCCTCGGGTGCGCAGCGTTGTGCGCCTGCCAGCAGGCGCGGGCTCTCGTCAAAACGCGGCTTGCGGCGCACATCGAGCACCAAAGGCGTGTCGGCGCGGCCCAGGCGGGCATTGAATGCCTGGGGGGAAACTGACGAAAAAATAGACGGATTTTGGGTGTCCACGGATAACTCCTGTTGCGTTACCAGCAATTGGATGGGACACCATCTTGGAGCCGTTTGGCCCGACACCGGGGAGCTGCAACCCCGATGGCCGCACTGTAACACGGGCCGCGGGAATACCCCAAGTGCCAGGCGCTCGACAGCATCGGCTTCGCTTTTTAAGATCGTGCTTCCTTTCTTTTGGGAGACGTGTGATGCAGAAGTTATGGATCAAACGCCTGATCATTGGCTTGGGATTGCTGCTGCTACTGGCAGCCCTGGTCGTTGTGGTTGGCAACCTGCTGGGCGAGCGCAAACGCCAGCGGCAAGTCAGCGTCACCGTGCAGCCGGTGGCTTGGGCCACGGACGCAGATGGTCTGACCCGAGGCAGCTACCTGTACCGTTCGCGGGGTTGCACCGATTGCCATGGCCTGGACGGTGGGGGGCGCGAGTTTGTCAACGACGGCAAGGGCACGCGTATCAGCGGCCCCAACATCACCTCCGGGGGACCGGTGGGCCGCTACACGGCACAGGACTGGGTGCGCGTGGTGCGCCACGGCGTCAAACCCAATGGCCAACCGGCCTTCATCATGCCCAGCGAAGACTACAACCGCTTCACCGACGCCGACCTGGCCGCACTGGTCGGCTACGTGCGCAGCTTACCCGCGCGAACCGGTGGTGCCGCAGTGGTGGAGTTGCCCGTGTTGGTCCAGGCCTTGTATGGCCTGGGCGCCATCCAGGACGCGGCCGAAAAGATAGACCACAGCCTGCCACCGGCACAACCCGTGGCCGCCGCGGTCAACGCACAACACGGCGCCTATGTGGGCAATATGTGTATTGGCTGCCATGGTCCGGGGCTATCGGGCGGTCCCATTCCAGGTGGCCCACCCGACTGGCCGGCCGCCGCCAACCTGACACCCGGCAAGGGCAGTGCCATGCCGCTGTACCCGGATGCCACGGCCTTTGTGGCCATGCTGCGCTCCGGCAAGCGGCCGGACGGCAGCCCCATCAAGGTCATGCCGTTTGAATCCCTGCGTGAGCTCAACGACACCGATGCCCAGGCCCTGTATGCCTACCTGAAAACCTTACCCGCGCGGGAGGCGGGCCAGCGTTAAGCTGGTTCCCATCGCGTCTGGCAACGCAAACTTGCCCACCAGTTCACCCAGCACCGCAGCCTGCTCACTCATGGAGGCCGCGGCTGCAGCACTTTGCTCGACCAGCGCGGCGTTTTGTTGGGTCATCTGCTCCAGCTCGGCCACGGCAGACGACACCTGCTGCATGTCGGCACTTTGCTCGCTGCTGGTAGCCGAAATTTCTTCGATCATGCCGGTCACCCGCTGCACCGAGGTCACGATGTCCTGCATGGTCTGACCGGCCTGGTCCACCAGCTTGGTGCCAACCTCCACATTGGCAACCGAGGCACCGATCAGGTCCTTCACCTCCTTGGCCGCCGCCGCCGAACGCCCGGCCAGGCTGCGCACCTCACTGGCCACCACCGCAAAACCCCGCCCCTGCTCACCGGCCCGTGCCGCCTCAACCGCGGCATTGAGCGCCAGGATATTGGTCTGGAAGGCGATGCCGTCGATGACCGAGATGATGTCCACAATCTTCTTGGACGAGCCGTCAATCAGGTGCATGGTCTGCACCACCTGGGCCACGGACTTGCCACCGCTCTCCGCCACTGCGTAGGCAGAACCTGCCAGCGTGTTGGCCTGCCCGGCCGCATTGGCGGACTGGTGGACCGCGCCGCTCAGGTGCTCTAGCGAAGCGGATGCACGCTGCAGGTTGGCGGCCGTTTGTTCGGTGCGGTGGGACAGGTCCTGGTTGCCATGGGCGATCTCGGCGCTGGCCGCACCAATGCTGGTGGACGAACGCTGCACCTGGCCCACCAGCGTGGCCAGCGACTGGGTCATGTGGTGCAGGGAGCGCATCACATCTCCCATTTCGTCCTGGCGGTCGGTGTGGATGTTGACGCGTAAATCACCTTCGCCAATGGCTCGGGAGAGACGCACGATTTCATCCAGCGGATCACATACATTGCGCTGCAACACCCGCGTACCCACACACACCAGCAGTGCGACAAAGGCCATGATGGCGGCCACCGTCCAGACCGTCTTCAGGCGCTCGGCGCCTACCTTGTCGCGCAGGGCGGTGGCGCCCTTTTCGGCCAGGTGAACCAGATCTTGCTGGGCGGCCAAAAAGGCTGCCAGCTGCGGCTGGGTGTCGGACTTGATATGGGCCTGCACCGCGGCCGCGTCACCCGCGGCGAGCAGCGTCTGCGCTTTTTCCAGCGACTTCGCCAGTGCCTGTGCCTTGGACTGCACAGCCTGCAGGGCGGCCTTCTCCTGGCTCTCGGTCATCAACCCGTCCAAGGTTTTCTCGATGGTGGCGATTTCGCCTTGGGCCTCGGTCTGGCCCACCTTCAGCAGCGCTGCGGCGCTGGCATCGGCGTTCAGCGCCACACCAATGCCGCGCAAGGCTTGGGCCTCTCCCAGCCCGCGCCAACGGGCCGCCAACTCCAGCTTGCTTTGTTGCTGCGTCTGCTCGGCCGCCGTGGCGGCCTGGGACTTGATGGTCCGCACCGCCGAGCCTATGGACATGGCCACCAGCCCCACACTCACCAGAATGGCTGGCATCCAGATCTTCAAGGCAATACTGACAGGCCGCATCACATTCCACTCCCCAAAATCCGGTTTCTCCGCGCGAAGGCGGTGGTCAGGAGATTGTGGGGAACTTATCGCGTGGGGGAATCAGCAACAACCCGCCCGGGCGAGTTTGTAGACCGATGTACCCGCACGCAGATTGGGCAGCAGGCGCACGGTATGACCGTTTTGCAGGCCAAAACTGTCCTGCACCTGCAGGCCATTGCGCGCAGCCAGCAGGGCCAGGTCGGCATGGGTGCCAACACGAATATTGGGCGTGTCATACCACTGGTAGGGCAGGCGCTTGGTGACCGGCATGCGGCCTTTCAAAATGCTCAGGCGGTTGGGCCAATGCGCAAAGTTGGGGAAGGCCACAATGCCCACGCGGCCTACACGCACGGTCTCGCGCAACATGACCTCGGCATTGCGCAGGTGTTGCAGGGTGTCGATCTGCAACACCACATCAAAGGATGCGTCACCAAACAGTGCCAGGCCTTCGTCCAGGTTCAACTGGATGACGTTGACACCGCGCTGCACACAGGCCAGCACATTGGCGTCGTCAATTTCCACGCCGTAGCCGGTGCAGCCGCGGGTTTTTTGCAGGTGGGCCAGCATGGCGCCGTCGCCACAACCCAGGTCCAATACGCGGGCGCCTTGCGGCACCAGTCGTGCCAGGGCGTGCATGGTATTCACATCCGTCATGCTGTGGCTCCCTTGACAATGCTATCGAAGTAGGAGCGCACTACGTCCATATAACGGGGGTCATCGAGCAAAAAGGCATCATGCCCATGGGGCGCGTCGATCTCGGCGTAACTGACGTCACGCTGGTTGTCCAGCAGGGCCTTGACGATTTCGCGGCTGCGCTTGGGTGAGAAACGCCAGTCGGTGGTGAAGCTGACCAGCAGGAATTTGCAGGTCGCCTGGGCAAGGGCCTTGCTCAGGTCACCGCCGTAGGCACTGGCCGGGTCAAAGTAATCCAGCGCACGCGTGATCAGCAGGTAGGTGTTGGCGTCAAAGTATTCGGCAAACTTGTCGCCCTGGTAGCGCAGGTAACTTTCGATCTGGAACTCAACATCCTGGGTGCTGTATTTGTAAGAGCCGGTTCCCAGCACCGCGTTCTTGAGTTGGCGCCCGAATTTTTCGTTCATCACGTCATCACTCAGGTAGGTGATGTGGCCGATCATGCGCGCAATGCGCAGGCCGCGTTTGGGGACGGTTCCGTGTTCGTAGAAATGGCCGCCGTGGAAATCAGGGTCGGTCACGATGGCGCGGCGGGCCACCTCATTGAATGCGATGTTCTCCGCCGTCAGGTTGGGGGCACTGGCCACCACCACGGCGTGGCGCACACGCTGGGGGTATTGCAGCGTCCAGCTCAGGGCCTGCATGCCGCCCAAGGACCCACCCATCACGGCGGCCAGGGTTTGAATCCCCAACACGTCCAACAAACGCGCCTGGGCATTGACCCAGTCTTCGACCGTCACCACGGGGAAGTCGGCACCATAAACCTTGCCGCTGCCGGCCGGTGCATCGGGGTTGGCATGCATGGGGCCGGTGGAGCCGAAACAGGAGCCTAAGTTGTTGACACCAATCACAAAGAAGCGGTTGGTGTCTACCGGTTTGCCAGGGCCGATCATGTTGTCCCACCAGCCTTCGGAGTTGGGCTGGCCTGCATAACTACCGGCCACATGGTGCGAGGCGTTCAACGCATGGCAAACCAGCACGGCATTGCTGCGCGCGGCGTTCAGCGTGCCATAGGTCTCATAACTAAGTGCGTAGTCCCGCAGCGAGGCGCCGCTTTTGAGCGGCAGGGCCTCGGCGAAGTGCTGCGACTGTGGTGTCGCGATCAAAGGCGTAGAAGACAAACCAAAACCCCAATAAAAAACCCGGCAATGCTAAAAACAAGGCCGGGTGTTGTGGTGTCTCGGTCCGTCTTTAGCTGTATTTATTAAGCGCCCGCAAGCTGGAGCAAATTGGCGCTGGAAAGCAGTATAGCAAGGGAGGGCGTTTGGGGGGGTCAGGACTGCGGCCACAACGCAGCGACACCCAGTGCCGCAAAGACCATGGCCGAAACGATGTGCACGATACGGATCGGCACCCGCTTGGTGATGGCGTCACCAAACCAGACCACCGGCGCATTGGCCAGCATCATGCCCAGTGTGCTGCCCACGACTACCCAATAGGGGTTGTATTGGGCGGCCAGCATGACCGTGGCGATTTGGGTTTTGTCACCCATCTCGGCCAGAAAAAAGACCACCACCGTGGTGCCGAACACGCCAAAACGCGGCGCATTGCCACTGTCCAGGTCGTCAGCCTTGTCGGGCACCAGCATCCACGCCGCCATGGCGATGAAGGACAGGCCCAGCACCCAACGCAACACATCCGGGCCCAACACCGTGTTCACCCAGGCACCGACGGCGCCAGCCAGCGCGTGGTTGGCAATGGTGGCAACGAAGATGCCCGCAACGATGGGCCAGGGTTTACGAAAACGCGCCGCCAACAGCAGGGCCAATAGCTGGGTTTTGTCGCCCATTTCGGCCAGCGCCACGATGCCGGTCGATACCAAAAATGCTTCCACAGGGGTCTCCGGCCAGAGGGTTCAGGCCCACACGCATTGTAGAGAGCCACCCGCCTGGCCCGCCGCCGACCCAATCTGGCGCATTTGTTGCTTGTATTTGGTGCGTTTCTGGGAATACCTTCCATAACGCACCAATTTACAGCCATTTACACCAAAGGTTTGATATGGAAGCACTAAAACAGGGCGCAGATGCCCTGTTCATACTATTGGGCGGCATTATGGTTCTGGCCATGCACGCCGGTTTTGCCTTTTTGGAGCTGGGCACCGTGCGCCGCAAAAACCAGGTGAATGCCCTGGTCAAGATCCTGGTGGACTTCTCGGTGTCCACCGTGGTCTATTTCATGGTCGGCTACACCGTGGCCTATGGAACCAGCTTTTTTGTGGGTGCCGAGGTATTGGCCGCGAAAAACGGTTATGACCTGGTCAAGTTCTTCTTTTTGCTGACCTTTGCGGCGGCCATACCCGCCATCATCTCCGGCGGCATTGCCGAACGGGCGCGCTTCTGGCCCCAACTGATCGCAACAGCGGTCATTGTTGGCTTTATTTACCCGTTCTTTGAAGGTATTGCGTGGAACCAGCATTTTGGCGTACAGGCCTGGATCAAAGGGCTGACGGGTGCCGAGTTCCACGACTTCGCGGGTAGCGTGGTGGTGCATGCTGTAGGCGGCTGGATTGCCTTGCCAGCCGTCATCCTGCTGGGTGCGCGCAGCAACCGTTACCGCAAAGATGGCGCCATCTCCGCCCATCCGCCGTCAAGTATTCCCTTTCTGGCGCTAGGTGCGTGGATTTTGACCGTGGGTTGGTTTGGCTTCAACGTCATGAGTGCGCAGACCCTGGACAAAATTTCGGGCCTGGTCGCCGTCAATTCGCTGATGGCCATGGTGGGCGGCACGCTGGCCGCGCTGGTGGTGGGCAAAAACGACCCCGGTTTTGTGCACAACGGCCCTTTGGCCGGCCTGGTGGCGGTGTGCGCCGGCTCAGACCTGATGCACCCCTTGGGCGCGCTGGTGGTCGGTGCCGCAGCGGGCACGGTGTTCGTGGTGATGTTCACGCTGACGCAGAACCGCTGGAAGATTGACGACGTGCTGGGCGTGTGGCCGCTGCATGGCCTGTGCGGCACGCTGGGTGGTGTGGCTGCCGGCATTTTTGGCAGCACGGCCTTTGGTGGCCTGGGCGGCGTGAGCTTGGGCGCCCAGTTGATAGGCACAGCCTTGGGTGTGGTGTGGGCCCTTGTGGGCGGGACGGTGGTTTATGGCCTGTTGAAAGCCACCATGGGTCTGCGCCTGAGCCAGGAAGAAGAGTACGACGGGGCTGACCTGTCCATCCACCGCATCAGCGCATCACCCGAGAGCGAGGCCAACTGGTAGCCACCCCAGCACGCGGCACGTCCCACCAACCCGGCCTTGCGCCGGGTTTTTTTGTGCCCCTCACTTCAAATTAGTTGAACCATTGCGACAAGTAATTTGAACTTTTTTCCACGGTGGTCCTCCTAAACTTTCCTCCACGGCAGGCAAAGACCTGCCGGATTCGCCAAAAACCTTTGCACACTGCCCACCATGAACACTGCCACTGCACCTCGCAAATACACCGGTATTGCCATTGCCCTGCATTGGCTGCTGGCACTGTCCCTGGTGGGTATTTTTTCGGTAGGTTTGTACATGGCCGATCTGCCGTTTTCGCCCCAACGGCTCAAGCTCTACAACTGGCACAAGTGGGCCGGCATCACCATCCTGATCCTGTCTGCCGTGCGCCTGGCCTGGCGCCTGACCCACAAACCGCCAGCACTGCCCCAGTCCGTGACCCTGGGCATGCCGGGTTGGCAGGTAACGGCCTACCACGCCACCCATGTACTGATGTATGCGCTGTTCTTTATCGTGCCGCTGGTGGGCTGGGCCTATAGCTCGGCGGCAGGTTTCCCCATCGTGTTGTTTGGCGTGGTACCGCTGCCGGATTTTGTGTCTGCCAGTAAACCCCTGGCCGAGCTGATCAAGCCCTGGCACCAGATCACCGCCTTCGCACTGGCGGGCCTGGTGGTGCTGCACGTGGCGGCCGCGATCAAGCACCACTTCATCGACAAAGACGGCCTGTTGCTGCGAATGATGCCCGGCAAACGTTGAACAAAACCTTTTTGCACTAACCACTACACGGAACCCGCTCCATGACGCCTTCTTTTTCTCCCATCGCCCGCGCCACCGGTCTGGTCCTGTTGGCCGCGCTGACCAGCCTGTCCGCCCAGGCCCAGCAGAAGCTGCTGCCCGCCCAAAGCGACGTGGCCTTTGTGATCAAACAAATGGGCGTGCCGGTGGAAGGCCACTTCAAGAAGTTTGACGCCCAGATCACACTGGATCCGGCCAAACCCGAGGCCGGCAAGATTGCCTTCACCATCGACATCGCCAGCGCCACCATGGGCTCACCCGAGCCCGACGCCGAGCTGCCCAAGGCCACCTGGTTCAACACCGCCAAGTTTCCCCAGGCCACCTTCCAGTCCACCAGCATCAAGGGCCTGGGCGGCGGCAAGTTTGAAGTAAGCGGCAAGCTGGCCATCAAAGGCAATACCCGCGATGCCGTGGTGCCCGTGACCCTGGTGCAAAACGGCGCCACCACCACCGCCACCGGCGTGGTGGGTATCAAACGCCTGGCCTTCAAGATCGGTGAAAACGAGTGGGCGGATACGTCCATGGTGGCCGACGACGTGCAGGTCAAGTTCAAGCTGGCGTTGTCCGGCATGGGCAAATTCTGATTTTCTTGTTCCCCGTTCCCTTTTTCTCTCAACCCTGTTTTTTAACGGAGCTTTTTCACATGCGTAAATCCCTCTTCAGCCTGGCAGTTGCCGGTACTTTGGCCACCACCCTGTTGTCCACTGCGGCTGTGGCCCAAACCGCGACCTATGCGCTGGACCCCACACACACGTTTGCGTCGTTCGAGATCGGCCACTTTGGCACGTCCACCAACAAGGGCCGTTTTGACAAGAAGGAAGGTTCGGTACAGATGGACCGCACTGCCAAGACCGGCAAGCTGGAAGTGACCATTGACACCACGTCCATCAACAGCGGTACACCTGCGTTTGACAAGCACCTGCAAAGTGCAGACCTGTTTGACACTGCCAAGCACCCCACCATCAAGTTTGTCTCAGACAAGTTTGTTTTCAGCGGCGACAAGGTCACGGAGATTGTTGGCAACCTGACGCTGTTGGGCAAGACCCAGCCCGTCACGCTCAAGGCCACCCAGTTCAACTGCTACCAGAGCCCCATGCTCAAGCGTGAAGTCTGTGGTGGTGATTTTGAAACGACCATCGACCGCACGGCCTTTGGCATGAACTACGGTGTGGATTGGGGCTTCCCCAAGAATGTGCGCCTGATCGTCCAGGCCGAAGGTATCAAGCAGTAATCAGCACACCCAGCTGATCAGGCGAAGACGTTGAGCTTCGCCGCGATCTGCTGCAGGCCCTTGAGTGCGCTCCACTGCGCCTCTGCCGGCGCGGTGGAAGCCTCGGGTGTGGCGCGCACTTTCTGGCGATCGTGTTCGTCACTGAATTCGCGCATGGCGGACACGGCCAGGGCCACAAAGTCGGGTTGTTTGTCGGGGGCCAAGGGGTGGGGCCGGGCAACCAGCACACCATCCTTGTTCACAGATATCTGGGTGACGATGCCGGCATTGCGGTCCACCGCCAGCTGGTGCGCACGTGCCATCGTATCGGCATCCGTACCGTCCGAGGCAGACACGCGCCGACCCGGGGCGTAGAGTGCAGCGTCTGCCGCGTGGGCAGCGCCCTGCGCGCCACCAGGCCACTGGATCTTCAACACCACACCATCCGGACGGCCCGCTTCGGGTGCAGCCGCTTGTGCAGGAACAGTCGCCCGCGGCTTGACCAACACCCCCGCTGTGCTGCCCGACGCGGATGGCGCGTCTTTGCCCAACGCGGCCGGGTTATTGCTGCCGGCTTGGGCGTCGCGGGGGAACTGTAAATGGTTGTAGCGGTCGACTTGCATGGCACATCCCCTAACGTGGGTGGATGCACCAAGTATCGTGAGGCGCCCGGCAGCACAAGCTGGAAATAAAGGCCGATAAACCGGGTATTTCCGGACCATACCGGCTGCGACCGCTTACGCGAAGAGGCCTCTCTGGGACGACGTCAGCGCCGTGAAGCTGTCTCCCATGGGGTGCAGGATGGCGTCTGCAATCGGCTTGAGCTGCTTGCTCAAATAGTGCTCATAATCCACGCGGGACTGCCGGTTCTCCAGCGGCTCCGGGCCGTTCTGGGTCATCACGTATTCGATCCAGCCACCGTTCTGGTACTGCATGGGCCGGTTCCTCTTGGCGTTGTAGGCATCCGCTATCCGCGCAGCCCGCACCTGCGGTGGAACGTTGACCCGATAGTCATCCAGGCTGTGGCGCAAGCGTTTGCGGTAGATGAGCAACTCGTCCTTGGCGCCTGCCAACGTGGAGCGTGCGTAGTCGGTCACAAACTCTCGGTAGGGCAGTTCATGGAAGATGCGCGAGAGCAAGCCGTCCTGGAACTGCCGTGCCAGCGGGGTCCAGTCGCTGCGGGCCATTTCCAGGCCCCGAAAGACCATTTCCTCCTTGCCCGCCACGTCCGTGCTCAGGCCGGCGTAGCGCTTTTTGCTGCCCACATCCGAGCCACGGATGGTGGGCATGAAAAACTTGGCGTAGTGCGTGTCGAACTCGATTTCCAGAAAGTTCGCAAGGCCCTGTTCCGCGTGCAGCGTGTGTGTCCACCAGGCGTTGATGTCACGCACCAGATCTGCACCCACCGCATGCGCCTCTGCATTGGTGTGGGTGCGGCCCAGCCAGATGAAGATGGAGTCCGTGTCACCGTAGATGGCCTCGTAACCCCGGTTCTCCACAAACACCTGCGTACGCTTCACGATCTCGTGCCCACGCAGGGTGACCGCGGACACCAGCTCGGGGCTGAAGAAGCGGCATTCGGTGGCACCCAGCACACCGGCAAACGAATTCATCAGCAGCTTCAAGGCCTGTGACAAGGGTTCATTTTTGGCCCGCTTGGCCTCATCCCGGCTGCGCGAGAGTGTGGTCACGATTTCGGGCAGGCAATGCTTGTCACGCGAGAACAGCGTGCCCATGGGCCCCCTGATCTGGGCTGCGGGATCACTGGCGTGTTGACCCTCCGCATAACCCACCGGGTCCACACAATAGGTACGGATGATGGAGGGGTACAGGCTCTTGTAGTCCAGCACCAGCACGGAATCGTAGAAGCCGGGTTTGGAGTCCATCACGTATCCACCCGGGTAGGCCTTGCGCTGGATCTCGCCCACGCTGGGTGCCACATAACCCAGGCGGTGCATGCGCGGCAGGTAGTGGTGGCTGAATGCGGCGATGGAGCCGCCAAAGTGGTCCGCAGCCAGGCCGGTCGTCTGGGCCCGCTCCATCACAAACTGCAGCAATTGCGCCTTCTCGAAGATGCGCAAGACCAGCTCACAGTCGCGGATGTTGTACGCGGCCAGCGCCGGTTTGTCTTCGCGATAGCGCCGGTTGATCTCGGCCATCTTGTCGTACGCGTCGCCTATGGCCTTGCCTTCGCCCAGCAGCGCCTGCGAAACGGCTTCCAGGCTGAATGAGGGAAAACTCCACACCGCGGCCTTCAGCGCGTCGATGCCGTCTATGACGATACGGCCCGGTATGGGCGCAAAAAAATAGGCCTGCTTGCGCGGATGTGTGCGCCACGCGATGGGGCTGCGATCACGGCCCAGCAGCAGCGGTACCCCACACTGGTCGGCTGTCTTTTGCAGCACTCGCAGATCGAACTGGATGACGTTCCATCCAATGATGGCATCGGGGTCGTTGCGTGCAAACCAGTCGTTGAGGCTTTCGACCATGGCCTTGCGGGTCGGCAGATAGATGAGCGCAAAGTCCAGGGTTTCTGCGGTCTCTGTGGGTTCTGGCGACGGTTCGCCCAACATGAAGACCACGCGTTCGGGCAAACCGTCTAGCGCAATGGAATACAGCTCCCCGTTTTCACTGGTCTCTATATCCAGTGAAACAACTTTCAGCACCGGGCGATAGTCTGGCGCTGGCTTGAGCCTGGCACCATCCACCCCATCTTCCACCAATACACCGGCGGTGATGAAACGCTCCATCAAATAACGATCATGGGGGCGGACGTCGGCCTCCAGTAGGGGGATGTTCAGCGGCTGCAGCGTGCGCGCCAGTTGCCCCAGCTGTCGGAATTGCCGGGCATAGACCCCGACGACAGGGCCTTGCTGAAAGGTCTTGAGTGTGAGTTCGCGCAACTGCACACCGGGCAGGGCCTGGATCGCTGCGTCCACCGCCGCGCGAAACCGGGTTTCGACAAAAGCGACCGAGGTCTGTGCGGTCAGCAGCACTTTCAAGGGCCCGGCGTCTGTCGCCAGCCAGTACTCGATAGTGGTGCCCGTTGGCGTGTCCCACCAGCGGCGGGTAAGGATGAACCCCTTGGGTTTGGTGGGCGCCACAGCAGCGTTGGATGGGGTAGTGAAGCCGGATGGCTGGCGGTTTTACGAAGCCGCCATTTTCGCTGAAGCATGCTGCCCTGCCGGGCAAAGGCCGGCAAACGTAAAAGGGAAGAGAGGCCTAGATGCGACAACCCACCACCGTGACGGTATCCAGAGCCGCCACCGTGCGCGCCTGTGTGCTTTGGGCCATGGACGCCGACGTGGCCACGCTGTCGAACTTCATCAGCATGCTGCCGCTAATAGCGGTAACCATCATGACTGCGAAGCTGAAGCTAGCCAGGCGAGTAGCGGTGTTCGAAGCTTTAAACATGGTGATCTCTCCCGATTGAGGGGCCACAGCGGCCCGTTGAAGAGAATGTATTGCTACCGAAAACGGATTGCACCCGGTTTGTGACGAACTACGGCTGGGCGAGATGCCTAGGGTAAATACCGGGATGAACGGGGAGGGAAAAAACGACCTACAGCGCCTTCTGCCGCCAGGCCAACGCCGCCCCCAGCCACAGCGCCAGCGCCGACACCACCAGCCCGCGCGCCAGCCCCCCGGGGCCATCCGCAATCCACCCCACCACCGTGGGCCCAATGATCTGGCCGGCGGCAAACACCGTGGTGAAGGCGCTGATACCCGCCGCCCAGGCCGTGGCCGGCAGGTTGTGCCGCACCAGGGCCGTGGTGGACGCCACCACCGACAAAAACACCGCGCCAAACAGCAGGCCCGAAGCCAGCACCACCGGCCAGGACTGGGTCAGCGCCGGCAATACCGTGGCCACACCCAGCAGGGCATTGAGCTTGGCCAGTGCGTGGCCGTTTTTGTGGCGGTCCAGCAGACCCGCCCAGATGCGTGACGACGCCATCACCGCCAGCCCCAGCAGGCCGTAGAACACGGTCACGGCCAGTGCACTGCTGCCCTGTTCACGCAGCAGGGCCACCACAAAGGTCATGTAACCGATGTAACCCATGCCAAACAGGGTGTAGCCCGCCAGCGCAAAGCCAAACTGCCGCCAGCGAAACTGCACGGGCGCCGCCCCACCTGGGCTGCCTGCCGCCGGCACCGCGGCCTGCGCCATCACCCGTGCGGGCCACAGGAGCGCCGCGCTGGCCAGCACACAGGCCAGCGCCAACAACCACCAGGCCCAGCGCCAGGCGTGTTGCTGCGCAGCCGCCAGCTCCAGCACCCAGGGCACCAACACGGCCGACAACACAATGCCCACACCGGTGCCGCCGTAGTACAGGCCCAGCAGCAGACCGCTGTGTGACGGCAGCTGCGCGCCCAGGCGGGCCGCCAGCAGTCCACCGGCAATAAACACAAAAGCACTGGCCACACCCGCCAGCAGGCGCTGCACCAGCAGGGGTTCGGTGGCGGTGAAGAAGCCGCTCAGGGCCATGAAGACACTGGCCAGAAAGGCCCCGGCCCACAGCAGCGTGCTGGCGCCCACACGTTTCAGCAGCCAGGGGGTCAGCAACGCGCCCAGGAAGTAGCCCAGCGCATTGGCCGTGTTCATGGCGCCGGCCAGTGTGTAGCTCCACCCCAGATCGGCCCGCATGGCGGGCAGCAGCAAACCGTAGGCAAAACGGGTGATGCCCAGCGACACCGCAGCGCCCAGGGACAGGGTCAGGGCCAGTGCCCATACAGAACGCAGCGGTGGTGTCATTTACTACTAAATTGATAGCTATTTAGCTATATTTTACGGGGGCTAGAGGCATATTTTGATCAGAACGGTCTGGCCTGACGCTTGCCTGACAAGCCGCCCAAAACAAGGGTATTCCTGCAGCCCGCCTGGGCATAGCCTGCATAGACTAACCCGCTCAAACCCACCTGGAGACCCCGCATGTTTACCCACCAACTGTGGACCACCCGCCTGCTCACGGCCAGTGCCCTGTGCCTGGCCGCACTGGCTGCGCCCGCGCAGACCGCCAACACCCTGAAAGTGGGGGTGATAGGGCCGTTCACCGGGCCGTCGTCCGACTTCGGTGTACAGATGCTGCAGGGCATACAGCTGGCGACCGAAGAGATCAACGCGGTGGGCGGCTACATGGGCCGCCCCTTCGAGCTGGTCATCAAGGACGACCAGGGCACCCCGGACGCGGGCCTCAAGGGATCGCAGGAACTGGCGGCTGCCGGCGTGGTGGCCACACTTGGCTTTTGCAACACCGGGGTGGCGCAGAAATCGCTGGAGGTTTTCCAGACGGCCAAGCTGCCGCTGATCATCCCCTGCGCCACCGGTTCACCGCTGACGGCCAAATACCCAGCGCCCGAGAGTTACATCTTTCGCACCTCGGCACGCGACGCCATCCAGGCGCCCTATGTGGTGGAAGACATCATCCGCCGCGGCTGGAGCCGGGTGGCCATCTTTGCCGACACCACGGGTTATGGCGACGCCGGCCTGAAAGATGTGGAGGCCGCACTGGCCGCCAAAAAACTCAAGGCCGTGCACGTGGCCCGCTTTGCGCTGGGCGTGAAAGACCTGCGCGAGGAGCTGAAGGCCGCACGGGACGCCGGTGCCGACGTGGTCTTCAGCTACACCGTGGGGGTGGAGAACGCCGTCATCGCCAACGGCCGCAAGGATCTGAACTGGAAGGTGCCCCAGGTCGGCGCCTGGCCGCTGTCCTTCCCCTTCTTCATCAACGGCGCCAAAGACGCCGCCGAGGGCGCCATGATGGCCCAGACCTTTATTGCCGAGCCCAGCAACGAGCGCCGCGCCGCCTTCCTGAGCGCCTACAAACGCAAGTTCAAACAGGCCCTGACCGTGCCCATGGCCGCCGCCCAGGGCTACGACAGCGTTTATCTGCTGGCGTTTTCGCTGTTTGGCGTGCGCGACGGCAACCCCACGGGCCCGGTGGTCAAGGCCGCGCTGGAGAACATCTCCCGCGTCTACTACGGCGTGGTGGCCACCTACGAGCGCCCGTTCAGCCTCAACGACAAGGACGCCATCACCAGCAACATGCTGGTCATGGGCAGAGTCAACAACGGCCTGGTGACCTTTGCCCGCAATGAAGACGCCAAACAAAACGCGGTCGTCAAGCGCAAGAAGTAAGCAGGCATCGTTCTGTGCGCCATGGCACCCAACTTCGGGCATGAATCTGCTACGCTGCGGTTTCGTTTTCCGAAACTTTTGAAAGAGGCGCCATGTCAGACTCCCACAACTCCCCCCTCACTTCACAAGAGAAGCTCGTGATGGACATCCGCGCGGTGATTGCCGACGCAGAAGACATCCTCAAAGCCACGGCCGACCAGACCGGCGAAAAGATCGCCAACCTGCGCACCCGCGTGCAGGACCGCTTGCTGGGTGCGCGCATCCGTCTGGACGCTGCCGAAGCCGCCATCGTTGACAAGACCAAAGCCGCCGCACGTGCTGCCGACGACTATGTGCACGACTCACCATGGCAAGCCGTAGGCATTGGCGTCGGTGTGGGCTTCTTGCTGGGCCTGCTGCTGGGTCGCCGTTAACCGAACCCCATAGCCTGATAAAACAAGGCATGGATTTCGCGCACAACAAGGCCAACAGTGGTGGCACCTGGGGTGCTGCCCGCGACAAGGCAGCCACCCTGCTGTCCATTGGACAAACACGGCTGGAGCTGCTGGGCAATGAGCTGGAGGTCGCGCGCATCACCATCACGCGCCAGCTGCTGCTGGCGCAGGCCCTGCTGTTTTGCGTGGGCTTGGGCGTGGTGTTGACGGTGATGGGCCTGGTCATTCTGTTCTGGGAGCAGCGCCTGGTGGTGGTCGCGCTGGCGGCGGGTGCGGTGTGGGGCACGGCCCTGTACGTGTACTTTGCCATCCAGCGCAGCAACCGGCACGCCGCGCCCCTGTTCAACGCCAGCCTGGCGGAACTGCAAGAAGACTTGCGCCAACTCAAAGCTGCCACCGGCCATGGACGCACGCCTGGTTGAACTGTATGTGCAGCGCGGGCGACTGCGCGAGCGTATCAGCATGCAGCGCGGCGAGCTGGCGCGCGAACTCGCACCCTTGGCCGAGGCCTTGCATGGGGTGGACCGCGCCCGTGCACTGCTGCACCGCGCAAGCCTGTGGATGCTCGCCCACCCGGGTGTTGTGGCAGCCGTCGGTGTTGCCGTGGTTATCTGGAAACCGCGCGCCGTATGGCGCACGGCACACTGGGGCTTTTTGGCCTGGCGCAATTGGGCGCAATGGCGTACGTGGGTACGCGTGGGACTCAAGGTTTTTTGATCCGGCTTGACCCATAATCGGCACATGGGATCTTCTGAACTGTCAAAACCCTCCACGGACGCCACCCCCCAGCCGGCCGAGCCGCCGGCTTTTGACCCCAACCAGACCATCTCGTACCAGTCCCGCATGAAGCGGGCTCCACGCTGGTTTGGCTCTTTCCTGGCCAGCAACAGCCGCGAAAAAAACCGCATGCGCGAAGAGCTGGGCAAGATCAAGGGCGCCATACCGCTGCTGATGAAACCCCGCAACGGCAGCAAGTGGACAGCACAAGAACGCCAGGAACTCCGGGTGATGCTGCGCTCGGCATCCGCCGTCTACCCCTACCTCATCATCTGGGCACTGCCCGGTTCCATCCTGCTGCTGCCCTTTCTGGCCTGGCATCTGGATGCGCGGCGCAAGAGCCGCGAACGCAAGGCGGCCGGGGCAGAGAACAAGCTCCATTAGCCGGGCCGGCCGTCCAGGCGCGGACGGCCAAACCAGCTACCGTAACGCAGGGCCCAACCGCTCACCGCGAGCGACCACACCGCCGCAGCCGCCACCAGGGGCCAATGGCCAGAAGCCGGCCACAAAGCCGCCAAAACGCGCAACACCGCCGCCGTTTGCAAAACCCAGTAGAGCGACCATGCTGTGTTGTCCGCCGCCAGTGGTCGGCCGCTGTGGCCACTGGCGACGCGGGTACCCATGGCCAGCAGGGTCGCGCCCAGATAACCCATGGTCATTGCGTGCAGGGGGGCCAGGCCCAGCGATTGTTGGTCTTGGGTCAAAGCCATCAAACTGTGGGATACCGCTTGCAGGGCAAATGCAATACCCAGCCACAGAAACCCGCCGTGCAGCATGGCCAGCAGGCGGATCTTCAAACTTTGGACCAGACCCCAGCGCACAGCCAACCACAGCATCAGGGCGGCGGCGGGCACCTCAACCGCCACCTGCATCCAGCGCAGCCCGGTGGGAGCGGGCCAAAGCCACACATCCACACCCGCCCAGACGCCTTCAAACACCAATATGGCCACCATGCAGTGCAGCAGCCACAGCGGCCGCCAGGCATCCAACACCGGGAGTGCGCTGGTGCTGAAGAACGGAATCATCCGGTGCGACACGGCGGCAAACACCGGGGCCACAAAAATCCACAGCGCGGCCTGCGTCAGGGAGCGCACCACACTGTCGTCACGCAACAGAAGCCCCACTGCGATGCCCCACATGGCCAGCGTACCAAAACAGCACGCTGCCAGCACCACGTTCACATGGGCTTTGTCTGGGGCACGGCTGGCCCACCACAGCGCACCAAATTTCCCTGTAAACCCGGTCCAGGCTACGGCAACTAGGGCCAGTCCGGCTGCACCCAGTGCTGCAGATGTGTGCAAACCCACGAGGCACACAGCCCAACCCGCCAGTGTGCAAACAACCAGGGGGAGCAGGGCGCGGGTCGCAAGCTCGGGTACACCCAGCCACTTGGGGCCAGCAGTGAACAGAAAACCTACAAAAAACAGCGGCATAAAGCCCAGCGACATCAACAAAGCATGGGCCGTACCCGGACCCACCATCCACGCCAGCTGCAGACCAGTGGCCCGCGCCACCAGCACTACCGTCCACCATAGGGCGATGACCGCCATCATCACTGCGCCACTGAAAAAAGCCAGACGGTGCACAGCCGCCAGCAGCCAGTTGGCCCGCCATGCCATATCGGCGGGTGGCGGTGGCTTTTGGGGTGTGATGTGAATCGGCCGCAAGACAGCCGGCGCGGTCGGGCCGTGCAGGGGCTTAAGTGCCATGACCTGCAACCGCCGGGCTAACGGGCCCCCGAGCAGCCACAGCCGCCACCCCCACAACCACCGCCAGCGGTCTTGGGGGATGCCAGTGCAGCGGCAGCTGCGGCGCTGCTTTCGGGGTCTTGCACCGTAAAGTCGATCACGATGTTGCCCGGCTCGCGCGCCACATAGGCCATACCAACCTGGTTGCCATAACGGCCGGAAATCTGTTGCAGCAGCGGCAACGGGTCATGGTCGTTGACAAAGCGCATGGTTTCACCTTCGTTCAGCGATTCCAGCGCCCCAAAAATGGCCGCGTGGCGAAAACGTTTGGCAACGCCGCGTGCATCAAAGCTGTAAACGGCGGCGTTAGCGGGAGTGTTCTGCACGGTAGCTGTGTTCATGGTGGTCCTTGGTTTTGCGCGACTGTAAGCCGCATCAGAACGCCACGTCTTGATCCAAAACAAGACTTTGTTTGATCTGGATCATGGGATCGCAGGAATCGATTTGTTACCGTTCGGGCCAGTCTGGTACCACGGGTGCGCCCTTAAAGGTGCATTTTGTCTATATCTTTTTTGCACACGATGAATGCTTCTCTCTCACCGGCTGCCGCACCCACCCACCCCATGGAGTTGGTGTGTCCGGCCGGTAGCCTTCCGGCCCTCAAGGCGGCCATTGACCACGGCGCGGACTGTGTCTACCTGGGCTTTAGAGATGCCACCAATGCACGCAACTTTGCGGGCCTGAACTTTGACGAGGCGGCCATCCAGACCGGCATACGGTACGCCCATGACCGGGGCCGCAAGGTGCTGGTGGCGCTCAACACCTATCCGCAGGCTGCAAGTCCGCAGATTTGGCAAAACGCCATCGACCGGGCTGCAGGCAGTGGTGTAGACGCCGTCATATTGGCCGACCCCGGCCTCATGGCCTATGCCCAGCGACACCACCCCCAGCTGCGCCTGCATTTGTCGGTACAGGGGTCGGCCACCAACTACGAGGCGATCAATTTCTACCACCAACACTTTGGCATCTCCAGGGCCGTATTGCCCCGCGTGTTGTCCATGACGCAGGTCGGGCAGGTGCTGGAAAAAACCCACGTAGAGATTGAGGTGTTCGGTTTTGGCAGCTTGTGTGTGATGGTGGAGGGGCGCTGTGCCTTGTCGTCCTATGTCACCGGCGAAGCACCCAACACCCATGGCGTGTGCTCGCCGCCAAAAGCCGTGCGCTGGGTGGAGACCCCACAGGGCCGCGAGTCGCGCCTGAACGGCGTGTTGATAGACCGCTATGCCCCCGGAGAAAACGCCGGCTACCCCACGCTGTGCAAAGGCCGCTTTGATGTGGGTGACGACCACAACTACTACGCCATCGAAGAGCCCACCAGCCTCAACACACTGGAGCTCTTGCCCCAGCTGATGAAGATGGGTGTGCGCGCCATCAAGATCGAGGGCCGCCAACGCAGCCCCGCCTATGTGGCGCAGGTCACCCAGGTCTGGCGCGAGGCCATTGACAACTGCCGCGACAACCCGCACCGCTATTCGGCCAAGCCGGTCTGGATGGCCAGCCTGGACAAGGTTGCCGAAGGGCAACAGCACACTTTGGGGGCCTACCACCGGCCCTGGAAATAACGATGGGACTCGTTCGACCATGAAACTCTCTTTAGGGCCCTTGCTGTACTACTGGCCGCGCGACGTGGTGCTCAATTTCTATGAAGCGGTAGGCAGCGCACCGGTCGATATCGTCTACCTTGGTGAAACCGTGTGTTCCCGCCGCCGTGAGTTGCGCCTGGCCGATTGGCTGGGCATTGCCGCGCGTTTGCTGGAGGCGGGTAAAGAGGTTGTCATGTCCACCCAGGTGCTGATCGAGTCCGGCTCGGACGTTGCCACCCTGCACAAGATTGCCGAGATGTCCGCCCATGGCGACTTCACGGTCGAGGCCAACGACATGGGCGCCGTGCACTGCTTGGCCGGTAAGGTGCCCTTCATTGGCGGTCCGCACCTCAACATCTACAACGTGCCGACACTGCAATGGATGGCGCCGCTGGGCATGCAGCGCTGGGTCATGCCCCTGGAGATGGGGCGTGATGACCTGGCCTTGATGCAGCAAGGCCGCCCTGAGGGTGTGCAGACCGAGGTGTTTGCGTATGGCCGCATGCCGCTGGCGTTTTCGGCCCGCTGCTTTACCGCCCGGCATTGCAACCTGCCCAAAGACGATTGCCAGTTCCGCTGCATGGAACACCCCGATGGTCTGCTGCTGCGCACCCGCGAGGACGAAGGTTTTCTGGTGCTCAACGGCATACAAACCCAGTCGGCCAAGGTGTACAACCTACTGCCCGAAATGCAGGCCATGCAACAGATGGGCGTGGATGTGGTGCGGGTCAGCCCACAAGCGCAGCACACGCCTGACATTCTTGCCCTTTTCCGCGGCGCGATCGCGCAGCAGATGCCGGTAGATGAAGCCTTGTGCGCGCTGAATAGGCTGATGCCGGACCAATCCTGCAACGGCTACTGGTACGGCAAGCCCGGCCTGGAGCAACGCCATCCTGAGGCGCAGACCGCATGAGCACAACCACCCCATTGATGCTGCCCAAGCCCGTGGGCGACTTGCTGGCTCGCTTGCCGGTGTACCCTGGTTCGTTGGTGTTTGCTGCCGCCTTGAATCTGGCGCTGGCCAGCAAACTCGCGCCGGATGTTACACAGTTGCTGCTGGGCAAGAAACTGCGTCTGCGGGTAACGGACGCCCAAATCACCTTTGACTTTGCTTGGCTGCATAGCCGGTTTACTGCATGCCACAACCCGGCAGAGGCCGACCTCACCATCAGCGCCAGTGCCCATGACTTTGTGCTGCTGGCACGTCGCCAGGAAGACCCTGACACCCTGTTCTTCAGCCGCCGCCTCTCCATGGAGGGCGACACCGAACTGGGCTTGCTGGTGAAAAACACCATCGATGGCATCGAACGGCCCGTGTTCCATGTGGACGCCCTCAAACCGGCCCAGGTATTGCAGCGGCTGAAGACCAGATTCCTTTCACAGTAGAGGCTGCCATGCACCCCAACCCCTCTCGCCTGCCTTTGGTATACGCCTGCTCAGGCTGTTCCAGTGCTGCGCAAATGGCCAACCATGTCGCTGTGCAACTCGACCGGCGCGGCGTGGCCGAAATGTCCTGCATCGCGGGGGTGGGAGGAGATGTGCCCCAACTGCTCAAGATAGCGCGCAGCGGCCGATCCATTGTGGCGCTGGACGGCTGCCCTCTGGCATGCGTTCTAAGTTGCTTGGCGCGCCACCGCATCCAGGCCCGCGACCACTACCAGCTACACAAGTACGGTGTAAAAAAGCGGGCACACCAAGACTTTGACCCGCTGGAGGCTGCGCAGGTTTTGGAGCGCATCAGTGCAGACCTGAGCTGTCAGCGCCCAGAGCAACAGGCACCCGGCCCATGCATGTAGCGCGCGCAGCGGACCGCAAACGCATCATTGTGGCCGTGTCAGGTGCCAGTGGTGCCATCTATGGCGTGCGTTTGTTGCAGGCATTGGCGGCCTTGGACAATGTGGAAACCCATCTCACCGTGTCCGATGCGGGCGTGCTGAATCTGCAGCAAGAGCTGGACATGGACCGCACCACAGTGGAGACCCTGGCCGATGTGGCGTACCCCGTGCGCGACGTGGGCGCCACCATTGCCAGCGGCTCCTTCCGGTGCGACGGCATGGTGGTGGCCCCGTGCTCCATGCGCACCCTGGCGTCCATTGCCCACGGCATGTCTGACAATCTGATATCGCGTGCGGCCGATGTGATGCTCAAAGAACGCCGTCGGCTGGTCTTGATGGTGCGCGAAACCCCGTTGCACCTGGCACACCTGCGCAACATGACCGCCGCCACCGAGATGGGCGCCATCGTGTTTCCGCCCGTACCGGCCTTCTACCATCGCCCCCGCAGCATTGATGAACTGGTGACCCACAGCGTAAGCCGCGTCATCGACCTGCTGGACCTGCCCCAGCCACAGGCCCCGCGCTGGCAGGGCCTGCCCACCGCCACTTGAGTGCCACCGTGGCCTACCGTGACCTGCGCGACTTCATCACCCAGCTGGAAGCCCTGGGCGAACTCAAACGCGTGCGCGCCGCGGTGTCGCCCCATCTGGAAATGACGGCCCTGTGTGACCGCAGCCTGCGCGCGGGTGGCCCGGCGCTGCTGTTTGAAAACCCCACCGGCCACACCATGCCGGTACTGGGCAATCTGTTTGGCACCACGCGCCGCGTGGCCCTGGGCATGGGTGTGGCCGATGTGGGCGCGTTGCGCCAGTTTGGCCATGTACTGGCCATGCTCAAGGAGCCCGAGGCGCCCAAGGGTTTCAAAGACCTGATGGGCCTCTCCAGCATGCTCAAAACCCTGTGGAACATGGCACCCAAGGAGCTGCGCAGCGCGCCCTCCCAGGAGGTGGTGTGGGAAGGTGCCGATGTGGACCTGGCCACCCTGCCCATACAACACTGCTGGCCGGGCGACGTGGCACCCCTCATCACCTGGGGCCTGGTCATTACCCAGGGCCCCCACAAGGAGCGACAAAACCTGGGGATCTACCGCCAGCAGGTGCTGGCACACAACCAACTCATCATGCGCTGGCTGCCGCAGCGGGGCGGGGCGCTGGACTTTCGGGAGCACAGGCTGCAAATCCCCGGCCAGCCCTACCCGGTGTGTGTGGCGCTGGGGGCCGATCCGGCCACCATATTGGGCGCCGTGACCCCGGTGCCCGACACTTTGAGCGAGTACCAGTTTGCCGGCCTGTTGCGCGGCAGCCGCACCGAGGTGGTGAAGGCGCTGGGCAGCGGGCTGCGCGTGCCTGCCAGCGCCGAGATTGTGCTGGAGGGCCACATCTACCCCGACGCCACCCACCCCAGCGGTTTTGAACACGCGCTGGAAGGCCCCTATGGCGACCACACCGGGTATTACAACGAAACGGCGTCCTTTCCGGTGTTCACCATTGACCGTATCACGCAGAGACGCACACCCATCTACCACTCCACCTACACCGGCAAGCCCCCCGACGAACCCGCCATGCTGGGGTTGGCGCTGAACGAATTGTTTGTGCCGCTGTTGCAGCGCCAGTACCCCGAAATCACCGACTTCTATTTGCCACCCGAGGGCTGCAGCTACCGCATGGCCGTGGTGAGCATCAAAAAGGCCTACCCCGGCCACGCGCGGCGCATCATGTTTGGCATCTGGAGTTTTTTGCGCCAGTTCATGTACACCAAGTTCATCGTGGTGGTGGACGACGACATCGACGTGCGCGACTGGAAAGACGTGGTCTGGGCCATCACCACCCGCATGGACCCCACGCGCGACACGCTGCTGGTGGACAGCACCCCCATCGACTACCTGGACTTTGCCTCCCCCGTCAGCGGCCTGGGCAGCAAGATGGGTCTGGACGCCACCAACAAGTGGCCGGGCGAAACCCAGCGCGAATGGGGTCGCACCATGCACATGGCGCCGGAAGTGACGGCGCGGATGGAGGCGGTGTGGCAGGGACTGGGTCTATGATAAAAATGGCCATATCCCCCGTAAAACATAGTGATTGTGCTATTTAATATATAGCACCTCAGGGCGATCCAGGTACCCCAAACACACATGACAGACCGGGTTACCGGTCCGCGGCTCGCTCCACCCGGTTGCGTCCGCCGGTTTTGGCGCGGTACATCGCGGCATCTGCGGCTTGCAGAAGGTGGGCAGCGTCGTCACCCGGCCGGGGCACACAAGCGGCCACACCCGCGCTGACGGTGACAACCCCGGCCACCGCGGCCCGCGCATGGGGCAAACCCAGCGCCTGCACCGCCTCGCGCACGCGCTCCATCACCGCTGCGGCCTCCGTGGCATCCAGGCCAGGCAAGATCACCACGAATTCTTCGCCCCCGTAGCGGGCGGCCAGCTCGCCGGAGCGCTGCACGGCGTGGCCCAATGTCTGGGCGATAAGCTTGAGGCACACATCGCCGGACGGGTGGCCGTAATGGTCGTTATAGGCCTTGAACTGGTCCACGTCGACCATGGCCACGGCCAGCGCCAGGCCCTGGCGCACGGCACGGGACCATTCCTGCTCCCACTCCTGGTCAAACTTGCGGCGGTTGGCCAAGCCGGTCAGACCGTCCGTGGCGCTCAGCGCCTGCAAGCGGCGGTTCGCGTCCTCCAGCTCTACCGTGCGTTGCAAGACTTTTTCTTCCAGCGCCTGATGGGACGCCGTAATTTCATTCTGCAGGCGGGCCTGCTCGGCAAGCTCGGTGCGCAGGCGGCGGGAGAACATGGCACCCACCCACAGCAACAGCACCACGGCACCCATACGCAAGGCCGATGCAGCAAGGCGGATGCGGTTGAACCGCTCTTCATCCATGGCCAGCGCACCGGTTAGCGCGCTGATCGCGGTTTCGCTGTTGATCTCGTACATCTTTCGGGTCAACACGTAGGACTCATCAAACAGCACGCGGCGGGCGTCAGTCCAGCGGTCTGCCCGCATGTACTGGATGGCAGCGTCTTCAACCCGTTGCAGCTTGCGGTGGTCGTCGCTCAGTGCCGTAATTTCTTCGGTCAGGCTTTGCCCCTGGGTCAGCTTGCCCACCGTCTGAACAGTGGCTTCAAAGTCGGCATGGAGCGTGTCATAACTGGCGGTGCGCAGGGTGTTTTGTTCCAGCACCGCGATGATCAGCATATTGGTTAGCTGCTGGTTCAGCCGAACCATGCGCTCCAGGCCCTTGCTCACCTCCAGGTGGCGGGTGTGCATGGCATCACTCTTCAGGTCCACGTAGGCACCCAAGCCCATGGTAACCACCAAGGTGAGTACGGCGATATAGATGCTGCGGTCAGATCGCATCAGTTCAACACCCGCCCCACGCACAAGTGCTCACCAAAGCCTTACTCCATCACCTTGTCGGCCAGCTTGCGCAGCTCTGGCGCAACGGTAACACCCTGCGCCCGGGCGGCCTTCAGGTTGATGACCAGACTGAACTTTTCTACCGCGCCCCAGGGAATGTCACCGGGCTTCACCCCCTTGAGCACCAGCGCAGCCTTCTTGCCCGCAGAGTAGCCCACCAGGAAGTAGTCCATGCCGTAGGCTGCAATCGCGCCGCGCTGCACGCTGTCTACATCCCCCGCAAAAAGCGGGATTTTGTGCTGGTCACACACCCGCACGATGGCATCCAAATTGGCAACCGAAGTGTTGTCTGATGTGACGGCGATCGCCTGGACCTTGCCCACCAGCGAATTTGCCGCACGCTCCACCTCGCTGCCGTGGGACACGGTGACTTCCACCAGCTCCAGTCCGAGTGACTTCGCGGCATCGCGCATGGCACGCACATGGGTCACCGAGTTGGCCTCTGCGGGGTTGAAGATGGTGCCCCATTTTTTGGCAGAGGGGACAAACTTGGCATAGGTCTGCATCTGCAGATGCACCGGCCACAGGTCGCTGACGCCGGTAACGTTGGTGCCCGTCTTCTTGCCCGGTGCGCTGTCCTTGGCCACGATACCGGCGCCCACCGGGTCAGTGACGCCGGAAAAAACAACCGGGATACTGCTGTTGTATTTGACGGCCGCCTGCGAGGTCGGGGTGGCAATGCTGTGGATCAGGTCCGGTTTGTCTTTGGCGAACTGTTGCGCTATGGCCGCGGCCTTGGCCAGATCACCCTGGGCATTCTGGCGATCGTAGGTAAGGTTCACACCTTCCTTGAAGCCCGCACCGGTCAGCGCGGACTCGAAGCCTTTTTCAACCGCGTCCAGCGCGGCATGCGAGACAATTTTGGTCACGCCCACGCGCACGGTTTTCTTGTCCTGGGCCGATGCGCCAAGCGGTGCCAGCGCGACACAACAGACCCAAAAACCTGCCACGACAGAGGTGGGCAACCTGCCCCGTCGGCCAGCAGCGCCACCAGCCGCATTCTGGTGTTTGCCTGGTACTGCTATCTCTTTTGTCGCCATAGTGAACGCCCCTGTGAATCATTTGGCGGGTCCATTGCCTAGGCCCGGATGCCACCACCCGCATGATGCACCCTGTTGGCGTTTTTGCCCAGCCATTGACACGCAAAGCCTAGGCATTGGCTGGCCGACAGGATGCCTATGAGCAAAATTTGCCTGTAGCCCCCGTGAAATATAGCTGTATTGCTATTGTTTTAATAGCATTTCTATAATCCGTTGACTGCGCCCACGGCATTTCTGGGCGCCAGGGTTCAGAGCCCAAACCAGTGGGAGTTTTACGATGGAAGGTGCAGGCTTGAAAGTGATGCTGCGCGCTGGCGCGAGGATGGTGTTCCTGCTGGCACCTTTTTTAACCGGCCACGTCCTTGCGCAGACGGCTCCCGTGCGCGCGGCTGCATGGACCATTGAGAGCCTATCTGCGCTGCGGCCAGACCCCATTGTTCTGACGGGCAACACCGAAGAGGCGCTTGCCGGACATGGTTTCGGCCCTGGGCAACCAGCCCATACAAGTTGGCATGCCGTGTATTGGGACAACGAAGCCCTGTCGTTGGTGCCCGTCGACAAGGTCAGACTGGAGAAGGTCCCCTTTGATTGGGCCGTACCCACCAACCAGACGGTGCGTGCCATTCCCGATGTTCCCGGGAAACCCGTCTTGCTGCTCAGGCTGCAATGGAAAACCGAGGCCGCGCCAGGCACCGTGGCAGGACAGAAGGTGGGGGCCTTTCGCATGCGGCCAACGCAGGGTACGGTGGTCAACGAATTGTTGCGCGAAGGGCTGAACACATCGTTCAGTCTGGCGGGAAAATCCTGGACGCTCAATACACTGGTATTAAAAAACGGCCAAGGGCGCTTGTTGCCAGGTTCCGTCGAACTTCAATTGGGCTGGGCAGACGGAAAGTCGGCCGTGGTGCTGGGCCGTGCACCCGGGCACATCTTCAAAGAGCAGAAGCTGTTGTGGGCAGGGGATCTAAACAGCGACGGGCTGCCAGATTTTTATATACGCCGCGTTCTGGTTACCGGCCATACAGACCACATCATCAGCCTCAGCGCTGGAGGACTTCGCTACGTGACCGCAGGCATCACCGTGGACCCGGACGAACCCGCTTCCCTGTTCACATCGGGCGTAGATGAACTGGAGGTGCAGGAAAGCGTATTTGCGAATAGCCCCAGCCCCTATCCTGAAGTCGTTTTACCGAGTGCAGGTAAATCAGAAAAGACCCTTGCAGCGCCTGTGCGCTACGCAGTGTCCGGTGTTATGCCAATGAAACGGTATGGCTTGGTGACGGAGCAGATGCTGAAACCGTTTTCCAACACTGCGGAGTCATCTTCTGACGCAGTGGCTGCGGGCAGTGGTGCGATCCCATCCGCTGCGATGTCCCTGCCATTGAATCGGATACTCAAAGACATCCGCTTCGACTTTGGTGCTGAGAGCTACCGCATCTTGGTCGAAAGCGTGGAAACCTATGCGGGGAGCGACGTCGGGTACCAGAGCAACATCAGCTTTGGTGAGTATGAAGGCCAAGGGGTGGCGCTGCAAATTTCGGTTTACCACCAGGGGCAGCGCCAGGTGTTGCTGGTGACCGGCCCGGGTATGGAAGGCGGCATGGGCTTCTCGGCCGGCGATCTGGACGGGAGTGGAAAACTGTCTTTCACCATCGATTACTACCCACACTACAACAATGGCATGACCTACACCTGGCGTCGCAGTGACAAGCCCAACCAGTTGTTTCAAAGAACCGTTGTCTACCAATCACAAGGCTGCTGATGTTGCGCAATACTTTGATATGTGTGGTCGCAGTACTTGCGACGTTGACCTGCCCAGCCTGGTCACAAACGGCCCGCCTGGAAACAAGCCTCGGGACCATCGTGGTGGTGCTGGATGCAGCCAAGGCACCCGATACCGTTCGCACCTTTGTGGCGCGCGCCAAGGCGGGTGAATACGACGGAACCATCTTTCACCGCGCAGTCGCTGGTTTTGTGGTCAACGGCGGCGAATACAAGACGGGTACTGAACGCCCTGAGTTGGCGATATGGCCTGCCAACGCAAAGGCGCGTTATGGTGAAGAAAGCAATAACGGTCTTCGCAACCAGCGCGGAACGATAGCCGCCATGCGTCTGTCGGCGCGCCCCGGTGACCATTCACCAACGGGTTTCTTTTTCAATATGAAAGACAACCCCATGCTGGATCACCGCCGGTTTGACCAAGCCACGCGCCTGCCATCGCCACAGGGCGAACAAACGGCGCCAGAAGGTGCGCACATTCCTGGGTATACCGTGTTTGGGCGGGTCGTCAGCGGCATGGCTGTGCTGGAGCGTATCGAACAAAGCAAGACCACCGACGAACGAACACCCGCCCGCCATTGGGTGGTTGCGCCAGTGGTTCTGAAGCGTGTTGTTATTGAAAGCTAGCCGCCCACTCCATGACAGAGCACGTTGATGCATTCGACTTCGTTCGCGTACTTCGCGACGGCCGCACTATTTCCTACTGCCAATATGGCAAGCCAGACCACCCAACCCTATTGATGTTTCACGGTACGCCGGGATCACGCATTTTTGGCTTGGACGATAAAGACGTATCTGACGCAGGCCTTCACATCATTACCCCAGAAAGGCCTGGTTATGGCCGGTCGACTCCCAACCTAAACGCTTCTATCTCCGGATGGGCTTTTGATATTCAAGAATTGGCCGATCAGCTTGGGCTTCAGCGATTTCACGTTGTTGGTATTTCTGGCGGCGGACCTTTTGCGCTGGCTTGCGCAGCGGTCTTGCCTGATCGCGTACTTTCGGCCACGCTTATTTCATCTGCCACGCCCATTGATTTCCCGGGCTTTTGGGACGGTATGGGAATACTGAATAAGCTGGTCTTCAATCTGGCAAGTCGGTTTCCCGCAGCACTGGGCCCTGTCTGCGCTGTTTACGCGTGGCTAAACAATCTCTGGAATCGCAACGCACGCCTCAGCCACGAAGGGCAGGCCTTTCAACAAGGCGGCATCGGGTTCGAAACCGACTTGCGTCTTGTGTCACGCAGTTGGGGATTTCCGTTTGAATCCATTTCGGTTCCCGTTTTCCTTTGGCATGGTGAAGAGGATTCGCTCGCCTCAGTAGCAGGCGCCAAGATGCTTGCCAACGCCATACCGACCTGCGAAGCCCGCTTCATTCCTGGTAAGGGACACTTCCTCAACCGTGACGCAACGGTTAGTCAGCAGATATTCGATCGAATATTGTCCGTTCCAGCGGCAAATACTGAAACGTGACGTAGGAGCCAGACGGCACACTACGCGTCGCAAATCTCGAACGGAGGACAGCATGGGACTTTTGACCTTCAGCATCAACGTCACCCTGGACGGTTGTGTCGACCACCAGGAAGGAATTGCCGACGACGAGACACACGCCTTCTTCACCCGCCTCATGGACGAGAGTGGAGCGATGTTATGGGGCCGCGTCACCTACGAGATGATGGAGAGTTATTGGCCCGCAGTGGCCCGCGGCGACGCGGAAGCACCGCCAGCGATGCGGGAGTGGGCGGCTAAGCTGGAGGCCAAGCCAAAGTACGTGGTGTCCTCGACGCGAGAGCACTTCCCCTGGGCCAACAGCCACCTCATCGCCGGCGACATACGCATGGGCGTGCAAAAGCTGAAGGACGCGACCCCGGGCGGCGTGCTCCTTGGCAGCGGCAAGCTTGCGACCGCATTGGACCGGCTGGATCTGATTGACGCGTACCAGTTGCTGGTCCACCCCAGGATCGCAGGCCACGGCCCGACTTTGTACGCGAGCGGGCTGCCCAGCACGCGACGGCTGGAGCTGGTCTCGGCGAAGCCGCTGCGCAACGGCGCGGTCGCCATGCACTACCGGCGTGCGGGCTGACTGGGAGTTGGGTCATGTCGCCAACCAACGCGCCGCACCCGGACGGGCCTAGCGTTGCGTAACACCATCGACAGAACTGCCCTCTAGTTCAATGGGGCCGGGTTGGCAAAGTAGGACTCGGAAAGACGTTTGAACTGCCCGTTGTCCGTATCGATATTGGTTTGCCCACCGGCGCCGACACTAAAGACTACGGCGGCCCCGCCAATGGCGGTTAGGTCTGTAGGACGCGTCAGAAAATACTGCATGCGGTTGTCTCTGTAAGCGCCTGGCGTACCACCCACCGTAGACGCAGGAACGCCCATGGGGGTTTGCCACCAAACCAAGGGGAGTCCGATAGTCTTAGAGTAGGTGCTGGCTTCAGACAGGTGGTCGCGATACGCGTTGTCGTCCCAGTACCAACCCGCGCCGCCACGGGAGCAATTCGGGCCTTGTACTTCAAAACAACCAGCATCTCGGTCTAGCGTCTGTACCGCAGTGAAGTCGGCATATTGGGTGCCCAGAACGGTCATATAGGATGCAACATCCTGAGCGGACTTGCCGCCCCACACCGATGGCGAGAACCCAAGCAAAGCTGCAGGCGCGAGCCTGCGACCAAGTTCTATCAAACATCCAACAATGCCGACTGCGTTGTCCGGTTGACCGGAACACCCGCTACCACGAGAAACCTGTGCAGGTAGTCGGTGTGGATCGTTACCGGGCGACTGCTGTTGCACATATCCCCAGAAATCGGGCTCAAAATTGATCAGGGCAGGTTTGCCATACATGCTGAGCCGTTGGTACATCAAGCGTACGTTGGCCCAGTATTTCTCCATAAATACTGGATCATTGATGCCGGAGAGAATGCCGTCACCGTTGGAGGCCATTTGGTAGAACGTAAACATGGGAACAGCGCCCATTTTGTCGGCCTTGGCTGCAGCGACGTTCACATAGGCCCCGCTCGGGCTATTCCAGGTTGGCCATGCGCCGGAACCTACGCCCACAAGATAGGCATCATTGATGTCTGGTTTGAGACCTTGCGCTTGGATTGCGCTCTCAGAAGAACCTGTACCAAGGCCTACCAAAAGGCGGCTGGGCTTTTTCAGTTTGCTCGCCAACGCAGCGGCCCGCGAAGTCACTGAAACAGGGGCGGCCCCGCCGACACTTAGAACGCTGTAGTCGGGGCCGAGTTGAACCAATACGTTGCCATAAGTCGTAGCGCCGTCTACGGTCACGCCCACAAGAGACAGCAAGTTTGATCGCTCATTGAACGTATCGGCTGCGGCTGAAGCAGATACGTCGCCGACATTGACTACCGTAAACGTGCCAATCTTCGCCTGCACATTGGAATACTGGGTCGCACCCACCTGAATGATCGGAATGGTCAGGACTTTTGTTGCCGTATTGAAAGAGTCGCCGGCGTGTACTGGGGTCGGCAATATTGCCACCGCTGACAACAAACTTGAAAAACCAACTTTCACCTGCTTCAGCATAAACCCGCCATCCCTTAAAGTGCTGCACGTCAGCACCAGTATGCTAGTCCACAGGGGTTGCCCGCACGGTGAGAGTTTGCTTTGGATTGTTACAAAGTGATGCTAGTGACGGCAAAACCGTTGACGCACAGGTTGGGGCCAGATGCGGTAGCTCTGGGTCAACGTGATTTCACTCCGCTGACCAAGATACGCCCCAGCTCAGGCAGCCAGCCGCTTCAACTTTTTCTGTGCAATGGCGATATCCAGCAGTTCCAGCAGCGGTGCGTAAGACGCCTCGGTCCAGTCGCTGTAGTGGCTGGCCTTGGCCAGCGCAGACCGTGCCGATTCCAGCGAATCCACGCGCATGTGCTCCATGGTGCCGGCCTGCCCGGCGCGCTGGATGACGGTACTGAGTTTGAGTGTGGGGCGGGTGGGGTGGGCCATCTCGTCGAAGGGGAAGACCACTACCCAGACCGCATCGAGGTTGTGTGTGCGGCTGAGGGCATCTACAAACGGGGCAACCAGGCCTGCGACCTGTATGGTCTGATAGCGGCTGCGGTTCTCCGCGTCGGTGGCCGTTGTGTTGGATGGGATGGTGGGGGCGAGTGTTTGCGTGGTCATCATGGCTTACACAACGAAGCGCCTGTGTTTTCCGATGACACAAAGCGATGGCACGCAGTTTGGCCGTGCTATTTTTCGGGCCGCCAGCGTTTGAGCAGCAGCGCATTGGTCATCACGCTGACCGAGCTCAGCGCCATGGCCGCCCCTGCCAGCACCGGGTTCAGGTAGCCCAGAGCGGCCAACGGGATGCCGGCCACGTTGTAGGCAAAGGCCCAGAACAGGTTTTGCCGGATCTTGGCCACGGTGCGGTTGGATATGTCCAACGCAGCCGCCACCAGTGCCACATCACCGCGCATCAGCGTGATGCCGGCAGCGTGCATGGCCACGTCGGTGCCGGTGCCCATGGCCATGCCCACATCGGCGGCGGCTAGGGCGGGTGCGTCGTTGACACCATCGCCCACCATGGCCACCACGTGGGTATGGCGTTTGCCACGCTGAGGGTTGGCACCCAGCGACGGGTTTGCAGGCGGGGTCAGGCTGGCCACGGGCGCGTCTTTGGTGCGCAGGCCGCGGCGGCGGTCCACGCCATGGTCTTGTTGCAGCTCGACCATCCACGCGGCCTTGTCGCCGGGCAGTACCTCGGCCATTACTTCGCCGTCCTCGGGGTGCAAGCCCAGGCGGCGGGCCATGGCCTCTGCGGCACCGCGGTTGTCACCCGAGACCATGACGGTTTTGATGCCACGCGCACGCAATGCGGCGAGTGCTTCTTTAGCGCCGGGCTTGGGGGCGTCAGCAAAAGCCATCAATGCCAGCAACTCATAGGTTGCGGGCTGTGATGTGTTGTCTTTACGCTGGGCGATCGCCGATACCGTGGCGCCCTCGTCCTGTAGCGCTTTGGCCCGCGCCTGCAGTGCGCCTAGAGGTGCGCCCAGCTCTTGCATCCAGCGCAGGCTACCTATGCAATAGTGTTTTTGGGCCAGCACACCCTCGCTGCCTTTACCGGGAACGGCTTGCAGGGCTTCTGGTGCGGATATAGGCAAGTCCTTCTCAATGGCCGCGGCCACCACGGCCCGGGCCAGGGGGTGTTCGCTGCCGCTTTGCAGGCAAGCAGCCATGCGCAAGACCTCGTCTGCGTGCTGCGCAAATGGCCCTTCAGCGACCACCAGCGCCGTCAGGCGGGGCTGCCCCATGGTCAGTGTGCCGGTTTTGTCAAAAGCCACCACGTCCACCTTGTGCGCCATTTCCAACGCTTGGGCGTCTTTGATCAGGATGCCGTACTTGGCAGCCACGCCGGTACCAGCCATGATGGCCGCGGGTGTGGCCAGCCCCAACGCACAGGGGCAGGCAATCACCAACACCGCCACGGCATGGATAACCGCCGTCTCAAACGGGTGGCCACTCAGCCACCAGGCCAGCAGGGTGGCCAGGGCCAGGGCCAGCACCACGGGTACAAAAACCGCGCTGACCCGGTCCACCAGGCGTTGTATGGGGGCTTTGGCAGCCTGGGCATCTTCCACCAGGCGGGTGATGTGGGACAACACGGTGTCCACCCCCACCGCGGTGACCTGCAGCAGCACACGGCCCTCGCCATTGATGGAGCCACCGGTGAGCTTGGCGCCTGCATCTTTGTGCACGGGCAGGGGTTCGCCGGTCAACATGGATTCGTCGACCTGGGTTTGGCCCTCCAGCAGCGTGCCGTCCACTGGGAAGCGTTCGCCGGGTTTGACCACCAACCGGTCGCCCACCAGCACGTCAGCCACTGGTACATCAACCTCGCCATCGCGTCCTATCCAGTGGGCCGTATCGGGCTGCAGGGCGTGCAGGGCGCGTATGGCAGATGTGGTCTGGCGCTTGGCACGGGCCTCCAGCCACTTGCCCAGCAGCACCAGGGTGATCACCACGGCCGAGCCTTCAAAATACAGGTGCACCATGGCACCGTCGGGCGCGGTAAGCCACAACCAGACCGACAAGGCCCAACCGGCGGTGGTGCCAATGGCGACCAGCAGATCCATATTGCCGGTGAGGGCCTTCAAGGCATGCCAACCGGCCTTGTAGAAGCGGGCGCCCAGTACAAACTGCACCGGTGTAGCCAGTACAAACTGCAGCCAGGCGGGCAACATCCAGTGCTGGCCCGCCAGATCACCCACCATGGGCAGCGCCAGCGGGGCACTCAGCAGAGCACCCACCAGCACGGGTGCCAGGCCTGCCCAGGGGGACACCTTGTCCGCCGCGTCCATCTGGGCCGGGGTGCGGGGCTCGTAGCCTGCGTCGCGTATGGCCCGCCGCAGGCGCGCGGGCATTTGTGCATCGCCGGAGTAGGCAATACGCGCGGATTCGGTGGCCAGGTTGACGGTGGCGTCTGCCACGCCGCCCACCTTCTTCAGCGCCCGCTCTACGCGGCCCACACACGAGGCGCAGGTCATGCCGCCTATGCCAATATCCAGCGTGTTGGGGGAAGAAGAGGTGTTCAGGGGTGTGGTCATGGTTGCGGGGCAAAGGCTGGCTGAAGCGGCGTGGTTCAGACTATGCTCTTTTATTGTTGAAATTTTCCCGAGGAGGACCTTGATGAACCAGATATTTACCGTGACCGGCATGACCTGCGGCCATTGCGAGAAGGCCGTCACCCGCGCACTGCAGCAGGTAGACCCCCAGGCCCAGGTGCAGATTGATCGCACACAGAACCGGGTGCAGGTGGAGTCCACCCACAGCCGCGAGGCACTGGGCAAGGCCATTGCCGAAGAGGGGTATGCCGTGCTGGACTAAGAGGGCACATCCGGCAAATACTCCTAAATTCATAGCTAAATGTGCATATTTGACGGGGGCTAAGGCCACTTTGTGTCCAAAGTGTAAAAGCTTGTTAAGCTGTCATCGGTACGGGCTGTGGAGCGTTGAAGGATGACAAACCGCTACGTTTAGCGGTACGGGCCCTGGCCCATTTGACGCCATGTACACACCACGTGTTTTGTCCTTTTCGTCTTCTTTTTTCACGCCAGCGGCTGCAAAGGTCGGCAAACTGGCAAGCCTCGCACTGATGGCAGGCAGCCTGGCGGTGCTAGCCCCGCAAGCCCATGCGGGTGATTTCGACGCCGTTGTAGGCGCCGGGATTGGCGCTGTGGCCGGTGCGGCCATCGGCAAACATGTGGGGGGCCGCGATGGAGCGATTCTGGGCGCCGGCGCCGGCGGCCTGGTGGGTGCCAGCATCGCCAGCCAGCACCACCGCTCAGGTTATGCACCCAGCCATTACCCGGTGACAACCCATTACCAGCAGCCTGTGACCTATTACCAGCCGCAGCCACAGTACTACGCGGCTCCACCGGTGGCGTATTACCAGCCCCGGCCCCAATACCGTGTGGTGCAACCGGTCACCTACTACCAGCCTGCCGTGGTGGCATGGCAACCGGCACCCCAGCACCGCCATCACCATGGCCACCGCCACGGTCGTCATGACCGCCACCATGACGGTCACCACTACGACCACCGCCGTTAAGCGGCCACCATCTCGCCACCCAGGGCTTCGAGCAGATCAGGGATCAGCTTTCTGAGCTCACCGGTGGCGATAGCCACGTCGGCATCAAAGTTATCGTCTTTGCCGTCAGCCGGGCTGGCGGCAGCCCCTTCAAACACCGATTCCAGAAACGCAATTTTTTTGAGTTGCAAGGCCTCGGTCAATACAAACGACACGCGGTCCGCCCAGGTCAATGCCAGACGGGTGGGCACCTTGCCCATGGCGATGTGCTGGCTGACTTCGTCCGTATCCAGTGCGTGGCGGGTGTAGCGCACCACAGCACGCGATTCATCGGCCGCCTTGAGTTCACACTCGCGGTCCACACTGAAGGACTGGGGCGGCTCCTTGGTCGACAACCAGCCGGACATGGCCGATGCCGGTGAGATTTGGGTGTTCACCAGTTGCACCACCAGGCCATCGACAGCCTTGATCAACCAGGTCATCACTTCATCAGCCTTGGCTTGGCTGCCCGCGTCAGTCAACAACAGGCCGGCGGCGGGATCAACCCACACCTGCACGCTGGACTGTTTGCTGAACGCCATGGGCAGCAGGGCCAGCCGGGCATCTTCGCTGATTTCACGCTTTTCTTTCTTGCCTGGCTTGCGCCCTGTAGTGGCCTCGATATGGTCCAACTGGTCTTGCACCTTACGCTTGACGACCGAGCCCGGCACCACTTTCACCTCCATCATCAGCTTGAGCAGCCACTGGCCGCCAATCACTTCGACCATGGGGCCGTGGGCGTGGCCCCGTGGCTCGACCCAGCCCACCGACTTTTCCTGCGAAGCACCACACTCCACAAACTGCGCCTTGCCCAGTGCATCGTCCAGCGCGGCCAGCTCGATGGGCCAGCCCGCTGACAGGCGGTAAATCATCAAATTCTTGAACACGTGTTTGCCTTTGCCAATATTGAAATTCTCAAGAGAGGGTGTATTGTCAACGCATCAACCCACAAAGCTGTGGAGGGTGGGGGCCATCCATCTTTACAAAGCGTTATGTGCAGGCAATGCTGCGGATACACGGGACGCGCACACTGCCTTCACTCTGATCGCAATTCCTGCGGCAGACTCACCACAAGGAAGTCACCATGAAATCCGGTATCACATCCCTCATCCTCGCAGGCTTGCTGGCTAGCGCCGGTTTCGCCGCATCGGCCCAGACCACCTCACCAGAAGCTGCCCGTGCACCCGCCATGGCGGCCAGCGGAGCCAACCACCAGCACGGTGCCATGGGTGGCAAACACGGCAAGATGGACCCCGCCAAACGGGAAGCCATGGTCGCCAAACGCATGGCCGAGCTGAAAGCCAAACTCAAAGTGACAGCCGAGCAGGAAGGTGCCTGGACGGCCTTTACCACCGCGATGAAGCCGCCTGCCCGTATGGACCACCAGCGCCCGGACCGCGCAGAGTTGGCCAAGCTGACGACACCCGAGCGCATTGACAAAATGCGTGCTCTGCGCACCCAGCACATGGCGGAGCGCACGGCCGCCATGGACAAGCGCGAAGAGGCCACCAAGGTCTTTTATGCCGCACTGAACGCCGACCAGAAGAAGGCGTTTGACGCCGAACACGCCCGCATGGGCCGCCACCATGGCGGACACCGCGGTGGGCACCACGGTGACAGCAAATAGGCTTAGCCCAGCAGGGTCTTGAACTCGCCGCTGGCCATCAGCTTCTTCAGGTCATCGGCACCCCCAACCAGGGTGCCTTTGACAAAAACCATGGGGAATGTGGGCCAACCGGTCCACATTTTTAGTGCGTTGCGCTGGCGCCAGAGTTTGAAGTAGTTGCCGTATTCGAGGTAATGGTAAGAAATGCCAGCCGCATCCAGCAGCTTGCGTGCCTTTTTGGGAAACGGGTTCATGGCCATTCCCACCACCACCACCGCATGTTGGGCCACGGCAGCCTGCACTTCCTTCACGATGTTGTGCTGGCTGGCAGCCACCCGCTCCCGGATGGCAGGGTGGATACGGGATTCTTCGAGAATGGAACGCGGCATGTGCAAGGTCTCCTGCGGGTGAAAGCAGCCATTATGGTCGGCCACCCGCAGAACGAGCCGCTATAGTGGCCGTGCGCTTACTTTGCACCGCACACCCACGCTCCACCACCCATGCCCCCAACCGCACACCCCCTCCCTGGCATACGCAATATTTCGCCCCTACGGCCTTTGGTTTGGCTGGTTCTGGCCTGGCGTGACATGACCCGGGTGGGCTGGATCAGCTTTGCGCATGGTCTGGCGCTGGCTGTGGTGGGGGCGGCCATTGTGGCCATTGCACACCAGAAATTCTGGCTGCTGGCGGGTGCTTTGTCGGGCTTCCTGGTGGTGGCGCCTGTACTGGCAACCAGCCTGTACGCCTTAAGCCGTGCGCTGGAGCACGGCGAAAAGGCTGACATCCAGGTGGTGCTCAGAACCTGGTTGAACTGGCAGAGCAGCCACTTCAACAAATGGGGCAACGACTACTGGTGCATGGTTCAGTTTGGTGCGCTGCTGGCCCTGGCGGCAACAGGCTGGGTGCTGACCTCGGCCGCACTCATCACGCTGTTGGCACCGGTACCCATCTTGAGTCCGCTGGACTTTGTGCACCATGTGGTGCTGGCGCAGGACGGATGGTTGTTCGAGTTATGGCTGGCCATGGGTGGTGTGATGGCAGCGCCTATGTTTGCCTCCAGTGTGGTGTCCATGCCCTTGTTGCTGGACCGTCGCGTTACCCTGCTGCAAGCGGTGTTGACCAGTTGGCAGACCGTGCTGGTCAACCCCATTCCCATGGCGCTATGGGCGGCGCTGATCATGGGGTTTACGCTGCTGGGCCTGGGGTCTTTGTTGCTGGGTTTGGTGGTGGTGATACCCATGCTGGGCCACGCCAGCTGGCATGCCTACCGCGATCTGGTCGATGCCAGCAAGCTGCCCTTGCGTGAGCCGGTGGCTACAGCCGCACCCAGCAGCGGAGCCCGCTGATGTTTGGTTTTACAGAAGCGCAGATCGCCAGCTTTGGCCTCACCTTCGGCGTGGGCGGCTTCATGCTGTACATGGTTTTTATTGTGGGGCAGCTGGCATGGGAGTCCAAGGCCGGCAAGTTTGGTACCTTTGTACTGTTTTTGGCCCTGGCGTTTGGCATGGTGGGTTTTGTGGCCAAGTACCTCATCCAGTGGTATCTGACGCGGTAGCGCAGACCACGAATCGCCGTTTACCCAAAGGGGCGGATGCCAATCAGCAAGCCATGCAGCTTGAAGGCAAAGGCTGCCCACACCAGCACACCCACAACCACGGTCACCGCGGTTGCGGCCACCGTGCCGGGCGGGTATTGTGTGGCGGCCACACGGTCGCGTTTGCGCGCCGCAATGTAGTTCGCCACGCCCCAGGCCAAGAAGGCACCAAACAACACCATATGTGCAACGCTGCCGTTGGACAACAGATGCGCCAGCGCCCAGGATTTGACCCCCAGCACCATAGGATGGTGCACCCGCGCCTTGATGCTGTTGCGCGGCACATAGGCTGCTGCCAGAAACACAAAGGCCACCAGGGTGAGCAACGAGGCAGCGTGGCGCATGCCTACCGGTGGCATCCACAACATGACCGGGGTCTCGCGCGCCACACCAAAGCCATACACGATGAGGCCAAACCCCAGCACGGAGGCCAGTGAATACAGCCCCTTGTACGCACCTTCACCGGCACGCTGCAGCATCTGGGTGCGCCACCCGTCGGCAACGATCCGCACCGAATGAACCCCCAGAAAAATACACAATCCGGCTATCAGATAAACCATGGCTGTGTTCCTTGTATTGCGCGTTAGGCGCCCAGTACCCGGTTTTTACCGGCACGTTTGGCCAGGTACATGGCCTTGTCGGCCCGCCGGATGGCATCACTGCCGGTCTCATCGGGGGCGAGTTGGGCCACGCCGGCACTAAAGGTGATGAGCATTTTTTCCGTGCCTGCCAGGAAGAATTTTTTGGTCAGCTCACGCTGCAGGCGGGTCATGGCTTCAATGCCTTTGTCCAGCGGTGTGTCGGGCAGCAAAATCACAAACTCCTCGCCGCCATAACGGGCCAGCGTGTCCTGCGGACGCATACACTCGCGCGCCACCTTGGCCAAATGGGCCAGGGCAATATCCCCGGTGGCGTGACCCATGGTGTCGTTGAGTTTTTTGAAGTTGTCGATATCAAGCAGGGCCATGCACAACGGTGTTTCCTTGCGCCGCACGCTGGAGATTTCGCGCTCTACGGCCTCTTCCAGACCCTTGCGGTTGAGTGCACCGGTCAAGGGGTCGTGGCGGGCCTGTGTGCTGACACGGTCCAGCTCCTGGTGTAACTTCACCAGTTCGGCGTCGGTCTGGATGGCGCGGTCGCGCATGATCTGCAGCTCGTCGCCCGAGGTCTTGCTTTGGCTGGCCATGTTGCGGGTGGCACTGACCACTTCCTTCAAGACCGGCGCAATTTCGGCGAGGGTTTTGGCCTGTTCGATCTGGCGGGCGTTTTCTTCCAGCTTCTCGTGGAATGTGCCCGTGGACTTGGCCATGTCCGACAGGCGGTCGATAAACGCGGCCAACATGTCGCGCATTTCGTTTTGGGCCTGCAGCGCATGTTCTTTGGCATTTTTTTGTTTGAAGATGACGTCCTTCAAACGGCGCTCCACATCGTCCAGACGGCGCAAGGTGAGGGGCGGGGTGGACGCTTCCATCAACGCATCCATCTGGCCCTTGAGCCATTGCTCGTCCAGGCTCAGGTCTGCAATGTTTTCAAACACCATGTGCAGGAGTTTGAGCAGGGCTTTTTTGATCTCGGCCTGGTCTTCGGCCACAAAAGAGACACGGTCGCTGTAGCTGAGCAACATGCTCTTGAGCGCCAGGATATCGGAGCCACTTTGGCGCAGGGCGCTGGTCAGCGTTTTGCTCAACTCGCCAAAACGTTCGTCGTCTGTTCCCAATGCGGGTTGTGTGTACTCAATCAGCCGACCCAACTGGCTCAAGAACTCCGTCGTTAATGCAGGCGCCGTGGCGTTTAAACCTGTTTTGGGTGCAGCAGCGACCGGCGTGTCGTCTCCACCGGTCAAAGGGGCAAAACTGCCGTAAGCCACCAGCGCGGTTTTGACACCGTCCCAGTTCAAACGGTCGATGGCGTAGTCCAGCAGACCCCTCTGTTTTTGCTGCCCAGGCGTTTTGACCGGGAGTGACTTGGAGATGTCGCGCAGGATATCGGCAGGAAAGGGGGCAATCACCGGGATGCCCGCAATTTCGTTGTAAATGGCCAGGTAGTTGGCGGGTGTGGGGGGCAGCTTTTGCAGCGTCAGTTGCTTGAGCGTTTCACGCGCAATTTCAAAGGGCTTTTTTTCACTCATGGCACGACACCTGCTATAAAAAGAATAGCTTATTACGCACTATGCGCGGGGGCTTGAATCACTATTTAAACACCATTTCCAACCGGGATGGTTTCAGCGGGAGGGCGCGGCCAGAAAGGCCTTGAATACTTCCACCGTTTTTTGCGCATCTTCTTCATGGGGTACATGGCCCAGCGCATCAAACACCACCAATTTAGAGCCCTGAATGTCTGCCGCAAAACGTTCCGCACTGTCCAAGGGGATGAGCCTGTCTTTGGCACCCCACAGTATCAACGTAGGTACTTTCAGGCTCTTGATACCTGCATCATCCCCACTCAGTCGCTGGTCCATGCGGTAGGCCAGTGCCTTGCGGTTGCCAGCACGCAGGGTCAGTTCGTAATAACGGTCCACCAGCTCAGGGGTGACCTTGGCCGGATCACCATACACATTGCGCACACTGCTGTCGACAATCCCACGGGGCAGCACCTGTTCCATCAAAAGCCTGACACCCGGCATGCGGGCAATCTTGAAACCTATGGGTATAGATGTGGGTTGGAACGGGTAACCCGCCGCATCAATCAGCACCAGTTTGCCAACCCGCTGCGGATGGGCCAACGCCGTGCCCCAGGCAATCTGGCCACCCAGCGAATTGCCAGCCAACACAAACTGTTTGGCGCCCAGCTTGTCGACCACGCCAACCACCAGGCGTACATAGGCTGCAATGGAATAGTCGTTGTTGGGGTTGGGGCCTGTCAAACCGAAAGCTGGCAGGTCGAACCGGATCACGCGGCGCTGGCCACTGAGGTTTTGCACCCAGCCGTCCCAGGTGTGCAGGCTGGCCGACGTGCCGTGCAGCAACACAATGGGCAGGGGGTCATCGCGCGGGCCTTCGTCGCGCAGATGCACCTGCATGCCATCGACCTCTATAAATTGGGACGGCGCTTGGGCCCAGCGGGCTGTCAGTGCCGACACGGGCCTGTCGGGTGCCCAGGTAGCCAGAATGCCAGCCACGGCAAATACACAGCAGGCGATCAACACAACGCCCAGGATTCGAAGAATGAGTTTCATGGGGCTGAACTCTACACCCCTGGCAAGACGTTCTGTCAAAGCATAAAGCTGTGGATAGATCTGGCATAAGCCATGGGTTATCCACAGCCAGCCTGGAAAATCAAAAGTTGTTCATGTTTTGTGTGCATGGCAGAAGCACAGTGGCACACAGGCGTTGAGGCTACGTAAGCCATTGATTTAAAAAGAGAAAAATGGCTTGTGCACACAAAATGGCAAAGCTTATCTACTACTACTACCTTTTATATAAGACATTAAGACAATAGGAGAGAACAAGTCGGCCTGGAAAAAAGAAGTTTTCCACGGTCTGTGTGGCCCTTTGGATTACTGCCAAAAAGAAGCTGGCAAGCGTGGCGTTTTAAGCCCGTCAATCAAGTAAGATTCGCCGACTTCGGGTTTGCCGTCCACGTTTTTATTCCACGCCGCCGTCTTTATTCTTTTTCATGTCCGTTTCTTCTGCAGGTCATAGTGCTGGGCAAGTGCCTGCATCGTTCGAAATCAAGAGTGCACAACTGCCCTTGGTGGCGCTGCTGTTGAAGTCCAATGACGGCGATGTGCTGGCGGCCGATGTTTTGCGGCAATTTGGACCGGACGGAGAAAGCCCCGACTTCTTCGACCACGACGCCTTGGTCATCGATTTTTCGCAACTGGACCCACAAGAGCCTATTTTTGACCTGGTGCCTTTGCTCAAGGTGCTGCGCTCCTGCAGCCTGGTGCCAGTGGCCGCACGGGGTGCTAGCCCTGAGGTGATGGCAGCCGCCTTGGCAGTCGGCCTGGTTGAGGCGCCGCCGGATGTGCACCGCAACCGCCCGGCCCCTGCTGCGGCCGAACCGGTTGCCAATGTCGTGGAAACCGTGCGGGAGGTTGTGCATGAAGTGGTACGCGAAATGCCCGCACCGCCCACCATGGTGGTGGACAAGCCGCTGCGCTCAGGCCAGAAGGTCTATGCCCGGGGTTGTGACCTGGTGGTTCTGGCCATGGTCAACCAGGGCGCCGAAGTGGTGGCCGACGGCAATATCCATGTGTATGCCCCTTTGCGTGGCAAGGCCATGGCGGGAGCCCGGGGCGATACCAATGCGCGCATTTTTTCGCTCTGCCTGGAGCCTGAACTGATTTCGATAGCTGGCGTGTACCGCACCAGCGAAAACCCCCTGGCACCGAACGTGCAAGGCAAGGCCGCGCAGGTGCGGCTCAGCAACGACGGCCAGGAAAAACTGATTATTGAAGCCTTGAACAGCTGAACACCAGAGTTCTGCACAACACCTTCATTGGAAAGCATAGACATTTATGGCAAGAATTATTGTGATCACCTCCGGCAAAGGTGGGGTTGGCAAGACCACCACCAGCGCCAGTTTTGCAACCGGTCTGGCCCTGCGCGGCCACAAGACCGCGGTCATCGACTTTGATGTGGGTTTGCGCAACCTGGACCTGATCATGGGTTGTGAACGCCGCGTGGTGTACGACCTGATTAACGTGATCCAGGGCGAAGCCAACCTGAACCAGGCGCTGATCAAGGACAAACAGTGTGACAACCTGTTTGTGCTGGCCGCTTCCCAAACGCGGGACAAGGACGCGCTGACACAGGCCGGCGTCGAAAAGGTGCTGCACGACCTGGGCGCGATGGACTTTGAATACATCGTCTGCGACTCGCCCGCCGGTATTGAGACCGGTGCTTTGATGGCCATGCACTTTGCAGACGAGGCACTGGTGGTGACCAACCCCGAGGTGTCGTCGGTGCGCGACTCGGATCGCATTCTGGGCATGTTGGCCAGCAAGACCAAACGCGCCATCGAAGGCCTGGACCCGATCAAGGAACACCTGCTGATCACCCGCTACAACCCGACGCGGGTAGACCAAGGGCAGATGCTGTCACTGGAAGACATCCAGGACATTCTGCGCATCAAACTCATTGGGGTGATCCCAGAGAGCGAATCCGTTTTGCAAGCGTCGAACCAGGGTGTGCCCGCTGTGCACATGCAGGGCAGTGATGTCTCGGAAGCCTACAAGGACGTGATCGACCGTTTTATGGGCGTGGACAAACCCATGCGTTTTACCGAAGCCCCCAAGCAAGGCCTGCTCAAGCGCCTGTTCGGAGGGAAGTAAGCCATGGCATCGTTTTTATCTTTCCTGCTGGGCGAGAAAAAGAAGACTGCCAGTGTCGCCAAGGAGCGGCTGCAGATCATTCTGGCGCACGAGCGCAGCGGCCGCAATGCGGCGGAGCCTGACTACCTGCCGGCCCTGCAGGCCGAGCTGGTGGCCGTGATCAGCAAATACATCAAGATCAACCAGAACGACATCAAGGTCCACCTGGAACGCCAGGACAACCTGGAAGTGCTGGAAGTCAAGATCGAACTGCCCGAGAACCGCTGAGCGTGGTTTTACTGCAGCTGTGAAAACACCAGCAGACTCAGCGCATACAGGCTGAGGATCAGGGCTGCGCCGCGCACATGGGTCGAGTGTGCGCTGGCGGTGGCCGGTTTCAACCACCAGCCAAACCGTGTGCAGGCCCAGGGCACTAGTGAGTTGAGCAGCAGTACACCAACCACATTGCTGACAAACAGCGACAGCCAAAACGGCAGGTGCAAACCCCTGTCGAGCAAAGGCCCCTGCACACCATAACCAAACAGGAACACCACCGGGTACAGCAGGAGCAACACAATCATGTTCTGTTTCCACGCTGGTGGTGCAGTGGTGTCCGCGGTGCCACCTCCTGGGAACCATTGGTCAAAGCCGGTGCGTACGATGCGGGCGCGTACATCGTCACTCAGATTTTTCCCTTCTTCCAGCAAGTTCAGGCGTGCGGGTGACTGCATCCATTGGTCCAGGCTGGCATCCGAGTCAAAACGCACGATGGCCAGCCAGCTATCCTGCACGCCCGGCAAGGGGGGTTCTATGCGGTAACCCTGGAAGCCAGGAGCCTGCGCCTGGGCCGTTGCCATGCGCCGCTCCCATTGGTGGTAGGCCGCTTCTTGACCCGGTTTGACACGGGTGGATATCACCGCAGAAGCTGGCGCCGGCAGCACACCACTGGAGGCGTCCCGGATGATGTGGATGTCATCATGCCCGGCGAGCAGGGCTTGGGCATCTGCCAACAGATTGGAGCGGGTGTCGGAGTGCATCCACTGCTGGGCTGCCTGCAGGGAGCTGAAGCGTTGCAGAATGACCCAATCAACCTGTGCGGGTGGGCTGGGTGGGATGACCTTCTGGTCCAAAAAACCTGCATGGCTTGCGGCGGCCTGGCCAACGGTTTCCTGCCATGCGGCAAAGGCAACATCCTTACCGGCGGCGGCCCGGGTTTGTGTGACGATGGTTACCGTGTCGGTGCTCATGTTGGCAGCGTGGCTTGCAACTGGTCAAAGATGCGATCCGGCGTAAGCGGCAGGTGGGCAAAACGCACACCGGTGGCATTTTTCAGCGCATTGGCAATGGCAGGCGCTACCGGATTAATAGCACACTCACCTTGCGCTTTGGCGCCTAGAGGTCCAATCGTGTCGTAGGTGTCGGCAAAATACACCTCGCTGCGGGGTGCGTCGGCAAAGGCCGGTATGTGGTAGTTGCGCAGCGCGGCGTTGCGCATCTTGCCCGTGTCGTCGTACACCATGTGTTCGGTCAGTGCCCAGCCCACACCCATGCCAATGGCACCTTCCACCTGGCCGCGGCATTGCATGGGGTTGATCAGACGACCAATGTCAGCTGCATGCACGCTGCGCAGTATTTTGATTTCACCCGTGACCAGGTGCACGGCCAGTTTGATGCCCTGCACGTTGAAGGCCGTGGTGCGCGGTGACAGATAGGCCTTGCGTTTGGCTTCGAAGCGGTGGTTGTCCCGCATGCCGGCGGCATGGAGGTCTGGCAAGGTTATGCGCCGTTCGCTCGACACCACAAATCCTTCTTCCAGCTTCCACTGCGCTGCATCGGTACCGGTGTGGCGGGCCGTGTAGTCCAGAATATTTTCTGCCAGTGCAGCGGCGGTCAGCGCAACGGCTTTGCCCGCCACCACCGTTCCCGTGCTGGCAAAGGTGCCGGTGTCATACGGGGTGAGGTCGGTGTCCGCATTGATGATGGCTACATGGTCGGCACGGCAGTTCAGCAGTGAGGCTGCAATCTGCCGGTGTGAGGTGACTGAGCCATTGCCCATTTCGGTGGAGCCCACGGCCAGGTGGTAACTTCCGTCCGCGTGCATGGACATGACGGCACCCGAGCGGTGCTCGGTGGGGGGACCGCAGTCCAGCATGGCCAGCGCAATGCCTGTGCCTTCACGCCAGTGTTTGCCCTCTGGTGTGGGCAGACCGCCTGGGGTTGCCAGATTTTTTTCCACCAGGTCCATACACTGGTCCAGACCGTAGCTGCCGAAGTTGACGTCTGACGGGTCTTTCCACACTGACTCCATCCAGTCGCCGGGTTTGACCATGTTGATGCGGCGTATCTCGAAGGGGCTGATGCCCAGTTGCTGCGCCAGTTCATCCATGGCGCATTCCATCGCAAAGGTGGTTTGGGCCGCGCCGTAGCCGCGAAAGCCTCCACCAGGAACCATGTTGGTATAGACCGCATAACCATCGGCCTTTTTGTTGGTGCAGCGGTAGGCAGTGAGCGGGTTGCCCAGTGCGGCTGCCAGGGTCTCGCTGCCGTGGTTGCCATAGGCGCCGGTGTTGGACACCACACGCACTTGGATGGCGGTCAGTACACCGTCTTTCGTAGCTCCCAGCTTAACGTCGGTGGTCATCTGGTGGCGGGTGGATGCGCCAACAAACTGTTCCTCGCGCGTGAACTCCCATTTGACCGGCCGACCGGTCTTCAGGCTGGCCAGCACACACAGGTCTTCGGACAGCATTTCCTGCTTGCCGCCAAAACCGCCGCCAACCCGTTCGGTTAACACATGGAGTTTGCTGGCATTGAGGCCAAACACATAGGCCAGTTTCTGGTGCGTGATGAAGGGGGCCTGCGAGCTGGTGCGCACATGCATGCGACCGTCGTCGCTGGTCCAGGCAATGGAGCCATGGGTCTCCAGGTGAACGTGTTGCACGCGGGAGGTGGAATAGGTCTTTTGGTGGACGGCATGGGCGGCTGCAAAACCGGCGTCCACACTGCCGACTTCTCCGCTGATGTTGCAAAAGATATTGCCGACCGATGCAGTCCCTTTGTCATGCAACAGGGGGGCGTCGGGCTGCATGGCTTGCTCGGGGTCGAATACGGCGGGCAAAACCTCGTAGTCAATCTCCACCAGGCGGCAAGCGGCCTCTGCTGCAGCTTCGGTTTCCGCCACCACAGCCACCAGGCGCTGGCCCACAAATCGCGCCACATCATCCAACACATAGGTGTCGTCCGGGTCCACTAGGTGGTCTTCATGGGTGGCCGTACTGAACAGGCGTTTGGGCACATCCTCATGGGTGAAGATGGCGACCACGCCGGGGTGTGCCAGCGCCTTGCCGCGGTTGATGCTGCGCAGGCGTGCATGGGCATGGGGTGAGCGAACGACCTTGAGGTGCAACAGGCCCGGAAACTCCTGGGTCGCATCCACATCCATGGTGTAGCGCGCCTTGCCAGTCACGATGGCTGGTCCGAAGGGATTGCCCAGGCTGGCGCCGCAGGCCTGGCCGGCCACATCGGCCTGTGCACACTTCTTACCCTGGATGGCATCTTCTATGCTGCGGTAACCGGTACAGCGGCATAGGTTGCCTTTCATCGCCCGGGGCAGGTCGGCACGCTGTGCATCGTCCAAACTGGCCACGGTCATGATCATGCCGGCGGTGCAATAGCCACATTGGAAGGCATTGGCATCCAGAAACGCCTGCTGGACCGGGTGTAATTCGTCGCCCTTGGCCAGTCCTTCCAAGGTTGTAACCGAGCGCCCTTCGGCACGGAAGGCCGGCATCAAGCAGGAATGCACGGGTTCACCGTCTAGCCATACGGTGCAGGCACCGCAGTCACCGGCGTCGCAACCTTTCTTGACACCGGTCATACCCTGCTCCCGCACAAAGGTGCGCAGGCATTGCCCAGGTGCGGGCTCGGCGTGGAAGACCTTGCCGTTGATGGTGTAGCTCATGCGGTTGCTCCCGTCAGTTCGGCAAGAATTTCCTGGGCAAAGTGGTAGGTGACATGGCGCTTGTAGGCGGGTGTGCCATTTACGTCGTCAAAGTAGCCATCGGATGGGATGGCGACATCCAACGCCTGTTTGAGAGTTTCGGCAGTTGTACCCCGTGGCAGCCGCAACTGCATGGGACGGGGGGTGGAGGCAGTGATGGTGAGTAGCAGGTCACCTCCGTCCTGCGCCTGTGTGCCGATCAGCAAGGCAGCTGAGCGGCCCAGGTGGGTGAGGCTGGCGCGGCGGATCGCAAAACGTTTGGTCAATGCGGTGGTGGGCAGGTGGATGCTGCGCAGCAATTCACCAGGGGCCAGGATGTTGCGGTTGTTGCCGGTAACAAATTCGACGGCGGCCACAGTGCGGGAATTACCGTCGCGGGCCAGCAGTATGAGTTGGGCTTCCAGCGCGACGGATAAGGAAACCATGGCACCCGCTGGCAAGGACATGCAGAGGTTGCCGCCCACAGTGGCTGCATTCCAGATCTTGAACGAGGCCAGCAGGCATTCGCAACAGGCCTGTATCAAGGGAGCGGCGGTCCAGGCGCTGTCCCCCTTGAAGGCATAGAGGTCGGCGATGCGGCAGGTGGCAGCAATGTCCAGACCCTGTGCAGACACGCCCAGCGCGGGCCAGGCCAGTTGCTGCAGATCAATGAGCGTGCGCAGCTGTGGTTGCGGTTCTGAAAACAGCCAGGTGCCGCCCGCCAGCCAGGCATCACCTGTCTGCCATTGGCGGATGTCATCTGCTGACCTGGGCCGTTTGACGGCGGCAATCGTATGGAGGTTCACAGTCTCTTCCCCTCGAATGGGACAGTTTGTTGTACGGTCTAGCGCAGGTCTTTGATACTGCCAGGCCCAGGCCCTGGCGTCACCAGGGTGGGCCATTGTTTGGAGCCAAATGGCACGAGCGGTGGCAGCACGGGCTGTAGGTTGCGTTTGGCAGCTTCGGCCATGATGGCGTCGCGTGCATCGCCGCCCATCAACTCATAGTCCATCAGACGGTCGTTGCCAAAAAAGAGCTTGCCGATTGAACGGTCGGCAATGATGCGTGTTAAGGACTGCAGCATGTCTGCTTTGGTGGTGGTGAACCCCATGGTCTCGATCAGCAGCAGGCGGTCGTTGATCGCCTGCGCCCCGAAGTATTGCGCCAGTACGCTGAAGATGACATTGTTCTGCCGGGCCACGTAAATGGTGTTGCTGGCTCCATAGGTTTTGTCCCAGTCCTTGCCCAGCAGGCCTTTCCATTCGTCGAGTACTTTCATCCAGTGTGCGACCTGGGTCTGGGCCGCCCATGCCACGTTTTTGGCAAGAAAGGGAGCTTGTGTGGTGGAGAAGGCCTTGAGCGCGGCATAACTGACGTCACCGTGTTTTATACACGCATCCATGAAGGCAATGTTGGCTTGCAGGATGGCTTGATTGTTCTCGCGCCAGGCTACCGGCATATCGGTGGCGTTCAGGCCTTCCAACGCGCTTTGCATGCGGCTACGAAAGGCCAGCATGGGCGCCCGCCACGACCTGTCTTTGGGATTGTCGATATAAGGGCCAACCACCTGCGCCAGGGCCATGGTGCTATGGCTGACCGATTTCAGCAATTGGTAGACCATGGGGACCGGGGGCGCTTCCAGCGGCTCAAGGCCTGGACGGTAGAGCGTGAAGTTGCCGCCCGAGCCTGAGAAAAGTGCAAGGATGACAGGGTGGTTGGCCAGAATATTTTTGGTAAACACTTTGGACGCACTGTCATACAGCGCGAACATGCTGTTGTTCAGCGCCAGCACATTGGTTGTTTCAATGCTGCCCGGTGCTGGATCGGGTGTGCCAACCAGAATCACCATATCGGGTGGGATTTCTGCCGCAGTTGCAGTGGCACCCAAACTGGCACCGACCGAAAGTGCGAGCGCAACAACAACGTGGCGCAGCTGAGCAATGACGTGGTTCATCGGAAAGGACTCCCTTGTGGCCTATGGCAAATCCAAATGGTATCCACACTCGCTTGTAATCCAGATACAAATTTTCAAAGCCACGCTTTGTACGCAGCGTGTCAGCAGGAGTAGGGCTGCGCCATTCCGTGGAAAGTGCTTGCGCCAATACCGGCCTGCAGGTATTCTGGCCTGCCGCAATGGCCCCCGAACCGAAAGGATGGCAGCATGAAAATTGTCCAGATCAGTGCGGGGCGTGATCGCTCTGTGGTTCTTGCGAGCGACGGGAGCGCCTATGGTTGGGGTGGCATCAAACGGCTGGGGGCTACGCTGCCACCGGGTTATCCGGGTGAACTGTGCACCAGCAGCCCGACCGAGATTGGGCACAACCGGTATGCCCAGCCGGTGCCGCAGGCGCTGAACCCCGGTATCCCTTTTGTGGCGATGGCCGATGGGTATGTCGACACCCTGGTGGTGCAGCGTGCGGGCGCGGTGTTGTCCTGCCGGCCGGTGGTGTCGGAGCTGGGTGCAGCCCATGCCGAGATTGCCGGCCTGCCACCCGCACCGTTGCAGGTGGCTGTGACCGAGTCCGGAGGCTTTGCGCTGTATGCCGATGGTGCGGTCTGGTCTTGGGGACTGAGTGCCAACGGCCAGTTGGGGCGCCCTACCACGGCACGTGTGGATGGTCCGGCCCGCATCCCGGCGCTGGCGTCCATTGCCATGCTGGCCACCGGACACGGGCACGTGCTGGCCCTGGACACCAGGGGCCAGGTCTGGTCCTGGGGTGCCAATGCGGCGGGTCAACTCGGCACGGGCGGTCTGACAGAAAGCGCCGTACCCACCAAGCTCAAGTTGCCGGCCCGCATCCAACGGATTGCAGCCGGTGACACCCATAGCTTTGCAGTGGATGACAGGGGCCGCCTGTGGGGCTGGGGATCGAACAACTTTGGGCAGACCGGCGATACCGCGGCCAAGTACGCCAGCCTGCCGGTGCGTATCACCACTGGGTTTGCAGTGGCGCAACTCGATGCCGGCATGTATTACACGGTTGCCACATCCACGCAAGGCGATGTGTTTGCCTGGGGCTGGAATGGCATGGGGCAACTGGCCCAGCAAGACTTGGCGTTTTCTGCCAAACCCGTGCGTGTCAAAGAACTTTCACGTGTGACGCGCCTGGCCGCCGGTGTTTGCCACACGGTGGCACTGACGGCCGACGGTGTGTTCGCCTGGGGTGACAACCGCGCGTCCGCCTGCGGTGCATTCCCTTCGGTGGTGGTGCAGGCCAAGCCGAACCGTGTTTCTTTTGTTTGAGGACCGGCCATGAATAACACGTCTCACACCGCACCCACCCGCCGCGAAGCCCTGCAATGGGTGTTCGGGTTGACGAGTGGCACCGCTGTCGCGTCCCTGGCGGGTTGCGGTGGATCGTTCAACGCGACCACGGACACCCTGCCCGACCCCCAGGTGTTGGCATCTTCAAACGGCCTGCTGAGTCTGGACCTTAATGCGCAGTATGCTGCCCAGACGCTGACCATAGCTGCCGCGCAGGCGACGTACCCGGGGGACGCCAAAAAGGTGGCCACCGCACTGCGCAGTTTTAATGGGCAGTACATGGCGCCTACGCTGGTGCTGAAACTGGGTGACACCCTGCGCATCAAACTCAACAACAAGTTGCCGACCAATGTGTCGGGTCAGTCCAAGGTCAACTACCTCAACCACCAAAACAGCACTAACCTGCATTTCCACGGTCTGCATGTGGACCCCCGAGAATTCAGGCCCGGTGTGTTTGGTGACTATGTAGTGGATGTGGCAGAGGCCGGTGTGCTGCCCGGCGCCAGCCGCCAGCACGAGGTGACCATTCCCATGGACCACACCAATGGCATCTACTGGTACCACCCGCATCTGCATGGATCGTCCAATGTGCAGGTCTCCAGCGGCATGTTTGGTGCCATCCTCATCCGTGACCCAGCCGACAAGTTCATCACGTCGTCTGACATCCGCGAGCGGGTGATCCATGTGCACAAGGTCACGCTGAACAAGGATGGCAAGACCGAGTCCTTCTACGATTCGGTCAACTCCGATGCATCGTCCTTCCTGTTGAACGGTGCCTACCAGCCCACCATCGTGATGCGCCCGGGCGAGGTGCAAAACTGGCACTTCATCAACACGGCGTCGTTCTACCCGTTCAACCCGGTGCTGGACGACCACACCATGCTGCTTTATGCCAAGGACGGCAATGTGCTGGACCGCACCTTCAAGTCCGTCAACCTGGCAACCTCTGGCGACTATGGGTCTGGCAGCACGGTCAACAACCAGAAGTGGCCGGGCAATGTGCTGTATCCGGGCAACCGCAACTCGGTCATCGTCAAGGCCAGCAATGTGCCCGGCACCTACTACCTGCGTTCGGTAAAAGCCATTTCTAGCGACAAGGATGAAGTGGTGGCCCGCATCGTGGTTGAAGGTTTCCCGGTGTCCACAGCGCTGCCGCTGGCCACTGACCTGCCCCGGTATGTCGACCACCTGCCCATCACCGACGCCGAGCTGGCCAGCCATGGTGGCAAACAGCGCAACCTGGTGCTGGCCATCTTGCCCAGCACCAGCGACCGCCTGGCTTCACCCATTCCGGCGGGCGAAAGCTGGTTTATTCCTCTGGGTGATGGTGCCGACGGCATGGCCAACACCGTCTTCTCGTCGGGGGATGCCAGTTCCAGCGCGAAGCTGTCGCCCTTCCAGTCGTCATTGACGGCAACCCAGACCGTGGCCCTGAACGCGGTGGAGGAGTGGACGATCCAGAACATCAACGGATACCCCCATCCCTTCCACATCCATGTCAACGACAGTTATGTGGTCAAGGTCAACGGCGAAGCCGTCACGCCCTACTGGGCAGACACCTTGCCGGTACCTCCCAATGGCGGAAGCATCACCTTCCGGATGCGCTTCACGGACTTCATAGGCAAATACGTGTGGCACTGCCATGCGCTGGACCATGAGGACCTGGGCATGATGCAACTGGTGGAGGTGGTGGCCTAGGTTGTCAGGTGAATTCCGCTCGCTGGAGCGCGAACCGCTCTTCTATTTCGCCCAACAACCCCTGCGGACCCAAACTCTGTTCCAAGAATTCCGCATGGTCCTGGTGCAGCGCAAGTACGCTGCAGGCCCGTGTGCCGTAGCCAGGGGTAGCGATGAAGACGGCGGACAACACCCGTTCCAGTTCTAGCGGGACGCCGGTGTTGGGCAGGGCGGCGTCGGGCACCAGGCTGCGGTCCTGCAACAAGGGTAGGTAGTGGCGCAGGCCCGCAGCACCACTGGCGGGGGGTTGTGCGGCCAGTCCATTTTGCAGTTGTGTCAGTTTTGGCCAGGGGGTGTGGAAGTCGGCGTTGGAGACCGCGCCCAGGCCCGGCGTGTGGTGCAACACCTTGGCGCCACGGCTCTCCAGCCCCATCAGCTGCTGGCCGTCAAACACCAGCAGGTTGAAGGGGTTGTAGTCTGCACAGTGCCGTGCCAGTTGCTGCAGGTAGGCATGCGCGGGGAGATCACTGTGCAGAAAGCCCGCCACCAGTTCCCCGCGAGAGGGTGTATTGGTACGCTGGGGCTCGGCGCTGCGGAAGTTGGTGAGGGCGGCCAGGCGCCCGGTGCGGCTCAGGCCCAGCCAGGTGCCGCCACCCTGCACGTCCTTGCCGGCCAGGATCTGGGCGCCATTCGCATCAGGCGCCCACCAATGCAGGGGCAAGGCGGGGCGGGCATAAAACTCGTCGCGGTTGGCCAGTAACAGCAGAGGTGTGGCACTGTGGGGTTGCCAGTTCCAGGCGATCAGGCACATGGTTGCCCCTACACCGTGCCGGTGGACACGGCCAATGCCGTTTTGGATAAGACCTGGCGCAGCACAAAACTGGAGTGCACACCGGTCACACCGGTGATGCTGGCCAGCTTGTTCAGCAGCAGGGCCTGGTAGTGGTCCATATCGCGCACGGCCACTTTCAATTGGTAGTCGGCGTTCTGGCCGGTGATCAGCAGGCACTCCAGCACCTCCGGTAGCAGGCTGACCGTGGCCTCGAAGTTGGCAAAACGCTCGGGTGTGTGTTTGTCCATGGAGATATGGATCAGGGCGGTGAGTGTCAGGCCCAGCTTTTTGGCATCCAACAGGGCGCGGTAACCGACGATGAGGCCCGATTCCTCCAGGGCCCGTACCCGGCGCAGGCAGGGAGAGGGCGACAGGCCGATGCGGTCGGCCAGGTCCTGGTTGTTGATGCGGCCGTCTGCCTGCAGGATTTCCAGAATATGTTGGTCGTAGCGATCCAGTTTCATGTTTCTGCCAGTATTTATGTCATTTGAGACAGAGTATGCCGAAAATTTGCTGCACATGGGCCACTACGCAATCTTCTGCCAGCGCTGCAGACCTACACTGGAAACATCTGTTACCGACAGAACCTCCATGCGACCCGGGCCACAAGCCCCGGTTGCGCAACCGGACCCACAAGGACTGGACTTGCAAAACTTCCCAACCCCGGGGCCAATTTATCCAGCGCTCCGGGGGCTGTTTTCCAGAAATGCCACCACCAACCGCGCCACATCGCCACCCTCGTGGCCGGCCAGCAAGCCCTTGCTCTTGGCGGCGTATTCGGCTTCACCCAATCGTTCGCGGTGTTCGTCCAGCAAGTACTGGCTGAAAAACGTGTCGAATTCGGGATGGGCCTGCACACAAAACACGTAGTCATCCACCGTGAAAGCCGCCACGGGGCAGAAGTCGCTGCTGGCGACCAGGCTGGCGCCCGGGGGCAAGGCCAGCACCTGGTCCTGGTGGCTGACATAGAGCGCAATCTGCTGGCGATCTTGGCAATTTGGCAAATCTTGGCGGTGCCAGTCGTAGGCCATGCGCCCTTTGCCCCAGCCCTGTGGCGCGCGGCCCACAGGCCCCCCCATACACAGGCCGATCAACTGGTGGCCAAAACACACGCCCACCATTTTTTTGCGTTCGGCCAATAGCTGCGTGACGCGCCGGCGCAGTTCGACCACCCAGGCTTCATCGGAAAACGCGTCCGATGCACTGCCGGTCAGCAGCACTGCGTCATAGGCATCAAACGAAGCCGGGTATTCACCCCGCTGGGTGCTGAAGATGTCATAGGTCCACTGGGCCCCCACGCTGTTAAACAGCTGCACAAACATGGCGCCAAAGCTGGTGTAGCGGCGGGCCAGTTCACCGTCCAGCGTGTCATTGTCCAGGATGCAGATTTTCATTGCTATAAAGGTGATAGCTATACAGGCAGTATGAACGGGGGCTAGTGGCCTCTACGGGCTCTGACCGCTGCCGCCAGCTCCTTCAGCACCGGCACGGTTTGTTCCATGCTGATGCAGGCGTCGGTGACGGACACGCCGTGCTGCAACGGTGTGCCGGGCAGGATGTCCTGGCGGCCCTCGTTCAGGTGGCTTTCGATCATGATGCCGGTGATGCGGCGGTCGCCGGCGGCGATTTGTTGTGCCACATCCGCCGCCACCACGATCTGACGGGCGTGTTGTTTGCTGCTGTTGGCGTGGCTGACGTCAATCATCACCTGCTCGCGCAGGCCCGCAGCTTTGAGCAGTGCGCAGGCTGCGTCCACATCGGCCTTGCTGTAGTTGGTGGCCTTGCCGCCGCGCAAGATGACGTGGCAGTCGTCATTGCCGCGGGTCTCGAAGATGGCGGCCTGGCCCATCTTGGTCATGCCCATGAAGGAGTGGCTGGCCCTTGCTGCCTGGATGGCGTCGGTCGCCACTTTGATGCCGCCGTCCGTGCCGTTCTTGAAACCCACGGGGCAGCTCAAACCACTGGCCAGTTGGCGGTGGCTCTGGCTCTCGGTGGTGCGCGCGCCGATGGCGCCCCAGCTGACCAGCTCACTGATGAACTGGGGTGAGAGCAGGTCCAGAAATTCGGTGCCCACCGGCATGTCGATGGCCAGGATGTCCAACAGCAGCTTGCGCGCCATCTCCAGACCTTCGTTGATGGCGAAGCTGCCGTCCAGGTGCGGGTCGTTGATGTAACCCTTCCATCCCACCGTGGTGCGGGGTTTTTCGAAGTACACACGCATTACCACTAGCAGGTCATCCTTCAGGGCCTCGGCCTGTTCCTTGAGCTGCCAGGCGTAGTCCATGGCCTGTTCGTGGTCGTGGATGGAACAGGGGCCGACCACGACGATCAGGCGGTCATCCTTGCCGTGCAGGATGTTGGAGATGGCCGCGCGGCTGCTCTCCACCAGGGCCTGGGCAGCGTCTGGCACGGGAAGTTTTTCTTCCAAAAGCGCCGGGGTGATCAGGGGGCGCACCGCACCGATGCGGAGGTCGTCGATGCGGGTGGTGTCGTGGGTGCTGAGTTCGGTTTTCATTACTATGAATTTTATAGCTGCTTAGGTAGATTACACGGGGGCTAGGGGCATATTTTGCCTGCAAGGCTGTTGCTGGGCGGTCTTCGCTGCCACCTGCTGTGACAATTGACGCCATGAATGAGCACCTGCGTCTGTGGTTTCGCCTGGTACCGGCCTATGCCGCCGGGTATTTTCTGTCCTATGGTTTGCGCAGTGTGAATGCGGTGATTGCGCCTGAACTGATGCAGGAGATGGACATCACCGCCACCGGCCTGGGTTTGTTGACCTCGGCCTATTTTCTCGCCTTTGGCCTGTTCCAGTTGCCGCTGGGTTTGTTGCTGGACCGGTTTGGCCCACGCCGGGTAGAGGCGGCCTTGTTGCTGGTAGCGGCAGTGGGCAGTGCGGTGTTTGCGATGGGCAGGTCTTTGGAGGCGCTGGCGCTGGGGCGTGCGCTGATAGGCTTGGGCGTGTCCGCCTGTTTGATGGCCAGTTTCAAGGCGTTTAGCCAGTGGTTTCCCAGTGAACGCCTGCCGTCGCTGACGGCCACCATCATGGTGGCGGGGGGGCTGGGCGCGTTGTCGGCCAGTGTGCCGGTGGCCGCTGCGCTGCCTTTTGTTGGTTGGCGGGGTGTGTTCTGGCTGGTGGCCGCCCTGCTGGTGCTGGCGGCGGGCTTTTTGATGACCGTGCCGGACCACAGCGCCAAGGCTGAGCGCGAGACCCTGGGCCAGCAGATCCGTAGCCTTGGGCAGATCTACGGCAACCGTGTGTTCTGGCGGTTTGCACCCCAGGGTTGCGTCATCATGGGCGGCTTCATGGCCATCCAAGGCCTGTGGGCCGTGCCTTGGCTGATGGAGGTGAATGGCGCCACGCGGGGTGATGCGGCCGGTGTGTTGTTCCTGATGTCGCTGGCCATGCTGGCGGGGTTTTTGTTCGTCGCCACCTGTTCAACGGCCCTGGCGCGGCGCGGCATCACACCCATGGTCTTGTTGCGTGCCGGCATGGGGTTGGCGCTGGTTGTGGAATTGGCCATTCTGTTGGGTCTGGCGCCGCCCGCATCGTTGTGGCCGCTGCTGGGTGTGTCGTTCAGCCTGGGCAATATTGCCTATTCGCAGCTGACGGCGGCCTTCCCGGTGGCGTTGTCGGGCCGGGTGAACACGGCGCTGAACCTGCTGGTGTTTGTGGGCGCCTTTGGTTTGCAGTGGGGCATAGGCGCGGCGGTGGACGGGTTTGTGTCCGGAGGCATGGGCCGGGCGGATGCCTTCCGGGCCACGCTGGGTGGCTTGCTGGTGGCCCAGGTGTTGGCGTTTTTATGGTTTCTGGTGCCGGTCAAGGCGGCGGCGGCGCCGCGCTGATACGGGGTCGGGTGCGCTATTTTTCAAGACGTGGTATATTCGGGGGTCGCTTTTGGCGACTGGTCACGTAAATCCACCCTAGGTGGTTCACGCGAACACCCCCGGCAGAGGGGTTGCCAGTCCAGCCCCTCAACTGCGTTCACACCAGTCTTCTCACGGCTTGGTGGCTTTTTCCCCCTCTGTCGACTTCGCCCCTGCTATGGCGAGTAAGCCAGCCTGTGGTTCTATAGAAGAACGGCGTGCTGGATGGATGAGAAGGGTGCCTCGGCATGAGGGCATGCCAATTTGCTTCCCGCGCCATGGGCCAATTCGCCCCGCGCATGTTTGATTTTTAATGATTTTTACGACAACAATAAAAGAAACGCCCATCACAATGGGCAAATACCGCATCGCAGCCTGCCCCCGTCAATTACCATGTGGGCAGTACGCCGCACAGGTTTCCATTGCCAGCGGCCGCGGCAGCGCTTCCACCGATCGTGTGATGCGATTCCACGATGAGTTTCCCTCGCACGACGCAGCAGCGCGCTTCGCCATTGCACAAGGGATTGACTGGGTGCGTGACATCACACGCCCACACTGAATTTAGTTTTACAGGAGTACTACACCATGGCTAAAGAAGACCTGATCGAGATGATGGGCGTCGTGAACGAAGTGTTGCCCGATACGCGTTTTCGCGTGACGCTGGACAACGGCCACCAACTGATTGCCTATTCCGCAGGCAAGATGCGCAAGAACCACATCCGCATTCTGGCGGGTGACAAGGTGTCGCTGGAGTTGTCCCCTTACGACCTGAGCAAGGGCCGTATCAACTTCCGCCACATCGAAGGCCGCGGGCCGATGACGCCGCGCCGTTAAGCGCACCCATCAAAAAGGGCTGCAGTTGCAGCCCTTTTTTACGCCTGGTCTCTGAGAGGACCAGCGGTGTTGGTTTATCAGATATCGATATTGCCAGCGCGCAGTGCGTTGGTTTCGATGAAATCGCGGCGGGGTTCAACTTCGTCGCCCATCAGCATGGTGAACACGCGGTCTGCTTCGATGGCGTCGTCGATTTGCACGCGCAGCAGGCGGCGCACGGTGGGGTCCATCGTGGTTTCCCACAGCTGGGCGGGGTTCATTTCACCCAGTCCCTTGTAGCGCTGGCGGCTGGTGGCATTTTCGGCTTGGCTTATCAGCCAGGCCATGGCTTCGCGGAAGTCGGAAACTTTTTCTTCCTTCTGGCGTTCACCTTCACCGCGCATCACGCGGGCACCTTCGGATAACAATCCCTTGAAGGTGTTGGCGGCTTCGGCCAGGGCGGCGTAGTCCGCACCATGTACAAAGTCTTGCGTCAGCACACTGCTCTTGACGTTGCCGTGGTGGCGACGGCTGATGCGCAGAATCGGTTTGTCGTTGCGCTCATCAAACTCACCGGCCACTTCAGCGTCTGGTAGACGGGCTTGCAGCGCGGCGGCAGAGACTTCGGCATCGGCTACCGTATCCAGGTTCAGCGCCACACCATCGGCCACGCTCCGCAGTGCCTCGGCGTCCATGAAGTTCTTCAGGCGGGCAATCACGGCCTGGGCCACCTGGTGCTTGCGCGCCAGTTCCGTCAGTGTGTCGCCGCTGATGGTGGTGCCATTGGGTCCGCCAGTGAATACCGAAGCATTGACCAGCGCAATGCGCAACAAGAAGTTGTCCAGATCACTCGCGCCTTGCAGGTACAGCTCTTCCTTGCCGGCTTTCACCTTGTAGAGCGGCGGCTGCGCGATGTAGATATGGCCGCGTTCGACCAACTCGGGCATCTGGCGGTAGAAGAAGGTCAGCAGCAATGTGCGGATGTGGGCGCCGTCCACGTCGGCATCGGTCATGATGATGATGCGGTGGTAACGCAGCTTGGCGACATTGAAGTCGTCGTTGCCGGTTGTGCCACCTGCCTTGCCGATACCGGTGCCCAGTGCTGTGATCAGCGTCAAGATTTCATTGCTGGTCAGCAACTTCTCGTAACGCGCCTTTTCCACATTCAAGATCTTGCCGCGCAAGGGCAGGATGGCCTGGAATTTACGGTCACGGCCTTGCTTGGCAGAGCCGCCGGCAGAGTCACCCTCGACGATGTAGATTTCACACATCGCCGGGTCTTTTTCCTGGCAGTCGGCCAATTTGCCGGGCAGGCCCATGCCATCTAGCACCCCTTTGCGGCGTGTCATGTCGCGGGCCTTGCGGGCGGCTTCTCGGGCGCGTGCCGCTTCGATGATTTTGCCGACGATGATCTTGGCGTCGTTGGGGCGTTCCTGCAGGTAGTCGGCCAGCAGTTTGGACACGATGTCTTCCACTGGGCCGCGCACTTCGCTAGAGACCAGCTTGTCCTTGGTCTGGCTGCTGAATTTGGGCTCAGGCACCTTCACCGACAATACGCAGCACAGGCCTTCGCGCATGTCGTCACCGCTGACTTCGACCTTGGCTTTTTTTGCCAGTTCGGATTCGTCGATGTATTTGTTGATGACACGTGTCATCGCGGCGCGCAGGCCGGTCAGGTGGGTGCCACCGTCACGCTGGGGGATATTGTTGGTGAAACACAGTACCTGCTCGTTGTAGCCGCTGTTCCATTGCATCGCCACTTCGACACCGATGTTGGTGCCCTGGTCACTCTGGCGGTCACCCATGGCATGGAAGACATTGGGGTGCAGAACGGTCTTGCCCTTGTTGACGTAGTTCACAAAGCCCTGCACACCACCGGCGCCAGCAAAGTCGTCTTCCTTGCCAGTGCGTTCATCCTTCAGACGGATGCGCACACCGTTGTTCAGGAACGAGAGTTCGCGCAGACGCTTGCTCAGAATTTCATAGTGGAAGTCGTTGTTCTCTTTGAAGATTTCGGTGTCGGGCAAAAAGTGCACCTCGGTGCCGCGTTTTTCGGTCTCGCCGATCACCTTCATGGGGGACACTTCAACACCGTTTTGCGTCTCGACGATGCGGTTCTGCACAAAGCCCTTGCTGAACTCCATTACATGGACCTTGCCGTCACGGCGGATGGTGAGGCGCAGCATCTTGGACAGCGCGTTCACGCAGGAGACACCCACGCCGTGCAGACCGCCCGAAACCTTAGGCTGTTCTGGTTGAACTTGCCGCCGGCATGTAACTCGGTCAATGCGATTTCGGCCGCCGAGCGTTTGGGCTCGTGTTTGTCATCCATCTTCACGCCGGTGGGGATGCCACGGCCGTTGTCGACGACGCTGATGGAGTTGTCGGAGTGAATGGTGACCAGGATGTCGTCACAGTGGCCGGCCAGGGATTCGTCGATGGAGTTGTCCACGACCTCAAACACCAGGTGGTGCAAGCCGGTGCCGTCAGACGTATCGCCGATGTACATGCCGGGGCGTTTACGTACCGCCTCCAGGCCTTCCAGGATCTGGATCGAGCCTTCGCCATAGGCTTCGGTTGCGCCCGCCTGGTTGGTGTCGATGGTCGGTTGGAAGTTGGAGCTGTCCGCGCCACTTTCGCCAGTGTTCACTGAATCGCCTGCGTTTTCAGCGGGGACTGGGGCTTTGTTTTCTTCGGTCATGGCTTGCTTCTCTCTCACAAATTTCAATCAGTTGGGGACAGAACTGACGGTCTGGCCTGCAAATCTCAGCATTCTTGAATGCATAAACCCCCGGAGCCCGGGGGTTTGCTAGTCATCCAGCTACTATTTTTGTAGCATCAAATTCTCATCGGCATCACGACGTATTTGAAGGTGGCGTTCTCCGGAATCGTGAACAGTGCCGAGCTGTTGCCGTCCGACAGTTCCAGTTTCACCATGTCCTGGCTCATATTGGCCAGCGCGTCGATCAGGTAGGTCACGTTGAAACCGATCTCTATGCTGTCACCGCCGTAGTCGATGTCGAGTTCGTCCACGGCTTCTTCTTGCTCGGCATTGTTGGAGGCTACACGCAGGCTGCCGGGGTCGATGTTCAGGCGCACACCCTTGAACTTGTCGCTGGTCAGGATGGCGGTGCGTTGCAGAGTCTTCAACAGCGCATCGCGACCCAGCGTGATGCTGTTCTTGTGGTTCTTGGGGATGACGCGGTTGTAGTCAGGGAATTTGCCCTCGACCAGTTTGGTAACGAACTCCATGCCGTCGAATACAAACTTGGCCTGGTTGTTGGCGAATTGCATCTCGATGGCGCCTTCGGCATCCGACAGCAGGCGCTGCAGTTCGACCACAGTCTTGCGCGGCAGAATCACTTCCTGCTTGGGCACTTCCACATCCAGCGTAGCGGAGGCAAAGGCCAGGCGGTGGCCGTCGGTCGCGACCAGGCTCAGCTGCTTGCCTTCGGCCACAAACAGAATGCCGTTGAGGTAGTAACGGATGTCATGCACAGCCATGGCAAAGGAGACTTGGCTCAGCAGGCTCTTGAGCGTTTTTTGGGGCACGCTGAAGATGGGGCCAAAACTGGCGGATTCTTGCACCAGTGGAAAGTCTTCTGCCGCCATGGTTTGCAGTGTGAACTTGCTCTTGCCACCTTTGAGGATGATCTTGCTCTGGCTGGACTCCAGCGATACGGTCTGGTCCGATGGCATGGTGCGCAGGATGTCGATCAGTTTGCGGGCACCGATGGTGGTCGTGAAGTTGCCGGTGTCGCCACCCAGTTCGGCCGTGGTGCGAATCTGGATTTCCAGATCGCTGGTGGTGACCTGGAGAGAGGTACCGGTTTTACGGACCAGCACGTTGGCAAGAATAGGCAGAGTGTGGCGACGCTCCACAATACCTGCCACGGACTGCAGTACCGATAGGACCTTGTCCTGCGTTGCCTTCAATACGATCATGTCTACCTCTTCTTTAATGTCTGCTGTGGCACCTTTTGCCCCCGTGCCCAATTTTTCTGAAATCCCGCCATTTTCCCAGTTTTAAGCCCTACTTTCGGCGCTTTGGCGTTTTATTCCTGATCAGCCTTTGAGCGTCTGTTCCAGCACGTGCAACTGCTGGTTGAGTTCGGTCATCTGCTGGCGTTCACCGCCGATTTTGCGCACGGCGTGCAGAACCGTCGTGTGGTCGCGGCCACCAAACAATTCTCCGATTTCCGGAAGGCTTTTTTGTGTCAATTCCTTGGCCAGGTACATCGCAATCTGGCGCGGGCGGGCAATGCTGGCCGGACGCTTTTTGGAGTACATGTCGGCGACCTTGATCTTGTAGTAATCAGCCACCGTTTTCTGAATGTTTTCCACAGAAATCTGCCGGTTCTGGATGGACAACAGGTCGCGCAGGGCTTCCCGGGCCAACTGGATGGAGATTTCCTTCTGGTTGAAGCGGGAATAGGCCAGGATCTTGCGCAACGCGCCTTCCAGCTCGCGCACGTTGGAGCGCACGTTTTTGGCGACGAAAAAAGCCACCTCTTCGGGCATTTCCGAACCCTCGACGCGGGCCTTGTTGATTAGAATCGCCACCCGCATTTCGAGTTCGGGTGGTTCAATCGCAACGGTCAGACCGGAGTCAAAACGGGACACCAGGCGTTCGTGGATATCAGTCAGCCCCTTGGGATAGGTGTCGCTGGTCATCACAATGTGTGATTTTTTGGCCAGCAGAGCCTCAAAGGCGTTGAAAAACTCCTCTTGTGTGCGGTCCTTGTTGGCAAAAAACTGCACATCGTCGATCAGCAGCAAATCCAGGGAGTGGTAACGCTCCTTGAATTCGTCAAAAGTCTTGCGCTGGTAGGCTTTAACCACATCCGAGACAAACTGTTCGGCATGGATGTAGAGAACTTTGCTGCCCGGCTTGTCGGCCAGCAACCGGTTGCCCACCGCGTGCATCAGGTGGGTCTTGCCCAAACCCACGCCGCCGTAGATGAACAAGGGGTTGTACAGGTGGCCGGGAATGGTGGCCACGTGCATGGCGGCGGCACGGGCCATGCGGTTGGCGGTACCCTCGACCAGGTTCTCGAAGGTCAGTGATCCGTTGAGACGGTTCTTGGGTAGCCCGGACGGTGTGGGTTCGCCGGTTTGCACACTTTCTTCCGCCGCGATCATTTCTGTAGCTTGCGGAACAAATGCTGATCTGGTAATGGTTTCCCGTGGAGTGATCGCTAACTCAACCAGTACCGGCTGGCCATACATCTTTTCCAGCAGTGCTGCAATGCGGGTGCTGTATTGGGCACGCACCCAGTCCAGTTTGAACCGGTTGGCAACAAAGATGGTGACTTTGGAAAAGTCTTCCTGCACCTGGGCGCTCAGGGGTTTGATCCAGGTGTTGAATTGCTGCTCAGGTAGCTCCTGGGCCAGTTGGTCGACACAACTTTGCCAAAGGCTTTGGCCTATGTCCAGGCCCTGAGAAAGGGCATGGTTGGTGGGGGGTCCCTCAGACATTATTCTTTTCAGCTTCTGTGGATAGTTATTAATTGCTGCGCCGCGGATTGTAAATTATCAAAACCTTATCCACAATTTTTGCGGCTACCCCGAACTTACAGCATTACGCCCTGTGTCGGATGTAAGGTGTTGCCGCGGTTCAGAAAATTTGCGATAATCGGCGGTTCCCCTGATTGTGTTCGGGGCGATTTGACCGAGATCTGCTCCGTGAAAAGGGGCAGGATCAGAACTGAGCCTGTTAGGAATTCCAAATGAAACGCACTTACCAACCTTCCAAAATCCGCCGCGCCCGTACCCACGGTTTCCTGGTTCGCATGAAGACCCGCGGTGGCCGCGCCGTGATCAATGCACGCCGCGCCAAGGGCCGCAAGCGCCTGGCCGTCTAAGAAACCTGAAGCGGGCCACTTCGATCCAGCGCATGCATTTACAGGCATTGCTGGTGTGCGGGTTGGGTGTGATACCACCGTGCAACGATTGAAGACTCGGCCCCAGTTCCAGGCGGTTCTGGCAGGTCAAACACTTGCCAGGACAGCACATTTTGCTTTGCATTGTTGTGCGCTGGAGTCGCCTGTGGCAGTGGTGCAGGGCGTTGCAACGCCTGTCTTGTTTCCGAAATCCGCAGTGTGGTTGGGTGCCATGGTCCCCAAACGGTGGGCCAAGCGTGCAGTCACGCGCAATGCCATCAAACGCCAGATCTACAACGTGAGTGCTGATTTCGAGCCGCTGTTGAACGAACGTGCCCACCTGGTTCGGTTGCGCGCTGCGTTTGACCGCAGCCAATTTGTCAGCGCCAGCTCCGACGTGCTCAAAGCAGCCGTTCGGGCCGAGTTGCAGCAACTTTTTTCCCGCCTTCCCGTGCCGGCTGGCACGGTCACGCCATGATGCAATCGCTGCTGATGGGCGTGGTGAAGGCGTATCGGATTTTTCTGAGCCCCTGGCTGGGCTCTGCCTGCCGGTTTGAACCCACCTGCTCCGTCTATGCCCTGCAGGCACTGGAAGCCCATGGTGCGGCAGCCGGCAGTTATCTCACCGTAGCGCGCATTGGGCGCTGCCATCCCTGGTGTGCAGGTGGCGCGGACCCCGTGCCTGTTGAACCCCCCCGGCTGTTTACCCGGCTGATCTCTTCTCCTTCCGAAAAGAAACCTTCATGAACGATATTCGCCGCACCATTTTGTGGGTGATCTTTGGCTTTTCCATGGTCATGTTATGGGACCAGTGGCAGGTGTACAACGGCAAGAAGGCCACGTTTTTCCCTAGCCCTGCCCAGCAGACGGCGCCATCGGCTGCCCAGCCCGCATCCGTGCCCGGTGCCAACAACACGGCGGGTGTGCCCACAGCAGTGGTCGCAGCGGGTGCCGCTGCCAACGTTGCGGCGGTTCCTGGCGCGGCCAGCCCGGTGGCAGCAGCCGTGCCCAAAGAGCGCATTGAGGTCACCACCGATGTTTTGAAGCTGACCTTTGAGACCGAGGGCGGCTCTCTGGTGCGCACCGAGTTTCTCCAACACGCTGACATGGACGACAAGCGCAAGAACTTTGTGCTGCTCGATGACAGCAAGGACCGCGTTTATATGGCGCAGACCGGCGTGATTGGTGGCGTCGGCGCCTTCCCGACACACAAAACCCCCATGACCGTGAGTGGCGCACGCGCGCTCAAGGACGGTGACAACGAGTTGGTGGTGAAGTTCACCTCGGCCGATGTGGGTGGCATCAAACTGGTCAAGACCTATACGCTGCGCCGTGGTGCCTATGACATGGCGGTCAAACACGAGTTGACCAACGTATCCAGCGCGCCACTGTCGCCCCAGCTCTACCTGCAGTTGGTGCGTGATGGCAACAAGCCGCCGGGCGAGTCGTCGTTCTATTCCACCTTCACCGGTCCTGCGGTGTACACCGAGGCCAAGAAGTACCAGAAGGTCGAGTTCTCGGACGTCAAGAAGAAAAAGGCCGAATACGAGAAGCAGTCTGCCGACGGTTATGTGGCCATGGTGCAGCATTACTTTGCCAGCGCCTGGATATTGCCCGAAGGTGTGCAGCGCACGATTTCGTTGGATGGCGTGGACATTGGTTCGTCGGTTGCCGATTGCTGCTACCGCGCCACGGTGATTACCGTCCCCGAGGCGATTGCCCCGGACACCACCAAGGTGATTGATGCCAAGTTCTTCGCTGGTCCCCAACAGGAAACCATGCTGACCACCCTGACCCCAGGATTGGACCTCGTCAAAGACTATGGCGTGCTGACCATTCTGGCCAGGCCCCTGTACTGGTTGCTCGACAAATTGCATGGCTTCATCCAGAACTGGGGTTGGTCCATCGTCGCCCTGGTGGTGCTGTTGAAGATTGCGTTCTACTGGCTCAATGCCAAGGCCTACGCCAGCATGGCCAAGATGAAGGCTGTCAACCCCAAGATCATGGAGATGCGTGAGCGCCTGAAAGACAACCCGCAGCAGATGCAGCAGGAGATGATGCGCATCTACCGCGAGGAAAAGGTCAACCCCATGGGGGGCTGCTTCCCCATCATGATCCAGATTCCGGTGTTTATTGCCCTGTACTGGGTCTTGTTGTCCAGCGTCGAGATGCGCAACGTGCCGTGGATTCTGTGGATCAAGGACCTTTCTTCTCCCGATCCCTACTTCATTCTGCCGCTGGTGATGACCCTGACAACCGTGCTGCAAACAGCGCTGAACCCGACGCCGACAGACCCCATGCAGGCCAAGATGATGTGGTTCATGCCGCTGATTTTCAGTGTGATGTTCTTCTTCTTCCCGGCAGGCCTGGTGTTGTACTGGATCACCAACAACATCTTGTCTATCGCCCAGCAGTGGATCATCAACACCCGCATGGGTGTGCCGCCGCAGTTCAACTTGCCGAAATTTAGCTAACCCCCGAGGCGCTGCGCGCCTCCCCCTTTGAAAGGGGGCGATACCAGTGGCCCGGCAAAGCCGGTTCCACGGTATCCCTGGTAGGACTCCCACTCCGCCGTCTACTATGCTTGCACGCCACCAGGAACCCATTGTCGCCATTGCCACCGCAGCAGGACGCGGCGCAGTGGGCATTGTGCGGGTCAGTGGCAAAAACCTGGGGCCTTGGGTGGCGCATCTGTTGGGGCGCACGCTGCGGCCGCGCGAGGCGACGTATCTACCGTTCAATGACCGCCACGGCGTGCCGCTGGACCAGGGGCTGGCGTTGTTTTTCCCCGGCCCCAACTCCTTCACCGGCGAGGACGTGCTGGAGCTGCAGGCCCATGGCGGGCCGGTGGTCCTGCAGTTGTTGCTGGCACGCTGCCTGGAGTCGGCGTTGGACACCGATGTGGCAACCGGCCGTCCCTACCTGAGCGGCATGCGGATTGCACAGCCCGGTGAATTCTCCGAACGCGCGTTTCTCAACGACAAGATAGACCTGGCGCAGGCCGAGGCCATTGCCGACCTGATCGATGCCAGCACCGAGGCGGCTGCGCGCAGCGCCACGCAGTCCCTGTCCGGAGCTTTTTCCCGCGAGATCCACGGGCTGCGTGATGCGTTGATCCACCTGCGCATGCTGGTGGAGGCCACGCTGGACTTTCCCGAGGAAGAAATTGATTTCCTGGAAAAGTCCGATGCCAAAGGGCAGTTGCTGCGTTTACAACAGGGTCTGAACACCGTGTTACAAAAAGCCTCGCAGGGTGCGCTGCTGCGTGAAGGCATTACCGTGGTCATTGCCGGCCAGCCCAACGCAGGCAAGTCGTCGTTGCTCAACGCACTGGCGGGTGCCGAACTGGCCATCGTCACACCCATAGCTGGCACCACACGGGACAAGGTCCAGCAGACCATACAGATAGAGGGTGTGCCCATCCACGTGGTGGATACCGCTGGCCTTCGCCACAGTGATGACGATGTGGAAAAGATTGGCATCGCCCGCGCCTGGGAGGCCATTGCCGGAGCGGATGCGGTATTGTTTCTGCACGATTTGACCCGCAAGAATGCTATTGATTACATAGCGGAAGATGCAGCAATCACGGGGGCTATAGGCCAAAAACTCTCAAACAAAGTGCCAGTGATCGATGTCTGGAACAAGGCCGATGCGGCGCCGTTGGCCGACCCCCCAACCGGTATTGTGTTGTCGGCCAAGACCGGCCTGGGCCTGGACAGTTTGCGCCGCGCTCTGTTGGCTGCTGCTGGCTGGCAGGCGTCCAGCGGCGGGGTCTTTATTGCACGGGAACGGCATATCCACGCACTGCGCCGGGTGGACGAGCACCTGGCGTTGGCGGCCGAGCACCTGGCCGCACAGGACCAGTCACTGGATCTGATGGCCGAAGAATTGCGCTTGGGGCAAAACGCCCTGAGCGAAATTACCGGTGCATTCAGCTCGGACGACCTGTTGGGTGTGATCTTTTCCAAATTTTGCATTGGCAAGTAGCTGGCATACACTTGGATGGTCCTGGTAGACGAAAGCAAAACGAATGTCGCTACTCAATTGGTTTACCAAAAAGCCGTCCTCCGGTTCGTCGTTGCCCATGGAGAGTTCTGGGTTGGGCCATGTCGACGCCACCGTGCCCTTCAGTGCTTCGGGCAAGCTGCGGGGCCGTGTGCCAAGCACACCACCTGGCAGTGCGGCCAACCGCAAGGGTGAGCGTCTGGAGCGCCGGGAAATGCTGTACGCCGTGGTGCGCGAGGCCATGATCCGGGCGGGCGTGTTGTCGTCAACCTACAAGTTCAAGGTGTTGTCACTGGATTCTCGCGGTCGCCAGTACCTGATCATGATGGACATGGCCCGCCAGTACGCCGGCGAGACGTCTCGGCTGGCGGAGATAGAAGGCCTCATTGCCCAGCATGCCAAAGCCCGCCACGATATTTTGGTGACGGCGGTGTACTGGCGTATCAATGAACATGTGACCGCGGGTTTGTCGCGGGTCAGTACACCCGCGACGGTGGTACCGATACGGCCCCCGGTTGCCCAGAAGCCTGCAGATGCCAGTCCGCCCGCTGCGCCGGCCAAGCCACCTTACGAGCCCCTGCATCCTGAAGAGGTTGCGGCTTTTAAACAGGCGCTGGCGTCGGTTGCGGCGCCTGGCCCGTTGTCTGCACCGGGAGAAATTGTCAAGTCAGGGCGGCGCAATCCGGCTCCGCCACCGACCTTTGACGATACCGAGTTTGACGACCGCCCCTCGCCACTGAGCGGAACCCAATACGGCGATCTGTAGCCCGCGTGGTTTAGTGTCCGCTAGTGCCCGCTGAAATCGATCAGCGTAAACAGCGGCAGGCCGGACTCACGCAGTTTCTGTGACCCGCCCAGTTCGGGCAGGTCGACAATCGCCGCACCTTCGGTAACGGTGGCGCCCAGCTTCTCCAGCAGCTTCTTGCCGGCCATCATGGTGCCGCCCGTGGCAATCAGGTCGTCAATCAACAGGACGCGGTCGCCGGGTTTGACGGCATCGGTGTGCAGCTCTACGGTGGCACTGCCGTACTCCAGCTCATAGGTTTCTTCTACGGTGGTAAACGGCAGTTTGCCTTTCTTGCGAATGGGCACAAAACCCACATTCAGCTCATAGGCCACGACCGCGCCCAGAATGAACCCCCGGGCGTCCAACCCGGCCACCACGTCGGGCCGCATGCCGGGGTCCATGTAGCGGTGGACAAAGGCGTCAATCAACACCCGGAAGACTTTTGCATCCTGCAGCAGGGGTGTGATGTCGCGGAACTGCACACCCGGTGCGGGCCAGTCCGGCACGGTGCGGATGTGGTTTCTCAGGTACTGGTTGATGCTGATGTTTTGCATGGTCGTAAGCGGTAGGGCCGCCCAATGCGGCAGCAGCCTGCATTGTGCCCTTGGTGCGGCCCTGTGGGGCGTCTAGGACTTGAGGATTTGTTGCTCGGCGACAGCCAGGGCCTCGGCCTTGCCCGACAACACCAGGGTGTCGCCCGCCAGCAGCACTGCGCTTGCGTCGATGGCCCCGCTTTTTCCGTCGTGGTGGCGCAGACTCACCACACGCACGTCCAGGGACTGCAGCCCAAGTGATTCCAGCGTGCGTCCGACGGCCTTGGCGTCCGCAGCGATGCTGAGCGTGGCCAGGCGTTCATACTGGAGCTCGTCCACCGAGTCGTCGTCGGCACCCCGGAAGAACCCGCGCAGCAGGTTGTAACGTGCGTCACGCTGGTCTTGCACGATGCGTATCACCCGCCGCATGGGCACACCGACCAGGGCCAGCGCATGGCTGGCCAGCATCAATGAGCCTTCTATGGTCTCGGGCACCACTTCGGTGGCACCGGCGGTCTGCAGTACTTCGAGGTTCAGATCATCCTGGGTGCGTACGATCACAGGCACCTGCGGGGCATGGGCGCGGGTGTGGCTCAGCACTTTGAGCGCACTGGCTACGTCCAGGTAGGTGATGACCACCGCGCTGGCGCGGGCCAGACCGGAAGCGATCAGGGCCTGCAGACGAACGGCGTCGCCGAACACCACCGAATCCCCCGCGGCAGCGGCCTGGCGCACCCGGTCGGGGTCCAGGTCCAGCGCGATATAGGGAATGCCTTCGCCCTCCAGCATCTTGGCCAAGTTTTGGCCGCAGCGCCCATATCCACAAATAATGACGTGCCGTTTGGCGTTGATGGACTTACGGGCGATGGTGGTCATCTGCAGCGACTGGAGCAACCACTCGCTGGACACCAGCTTCATCACAATGCGGTTGCTGTACATGACGATGAATGGTGTGGCCAACATCGACAGCACCATGCTGGCCAGAATGGGGTTCAACAATGCCGGTGGCACCAGTGCATTGGCCTGTGCCAGGGTCAGCAGCACAAATCCGAACTCACCAGCCTGCGCGAGGTACAGGCCCGTTCGGAGGGAAACACCCGAGCTTGCGCCCAAAAACTTGGACAGACCCGTTACCAGCGCCGCCTTGAACAGGGTGGGGACGACCAGCAAAACCAGCACCAGGGGCCAGCGCTCCAGCACCAACCGCCAGTCCAGCAACATGCCGATACTGATGAAAAACAATCCCAGCAAAACATCGTGGAAGGGGCGTATGTCGGTCTCCACCTGGTGCTTGAACTCGGTTTCGGATATCAGCATGCCGGCGATAAATGCGCCCAACGCAAGGCTGAGGCCAGCAAGCTCCGTCAGCCAGGCCAGGCCCAGTGTGATGAGCAGCAGGTTTAGTACGAACAGTTCTTCGCTCTTGCGGCGCGCCACCAGGGTCAGCCAGCGGCGCATCACGTGTTGCCCGCCCACCAGCAAAACGGTGATGAGCAGCGTGGCCTTGATCGCAGCGATCACCAGGGCGCCCGCCAATTCTTCACCCGAGGCGCCCAGCGCGGGGATCAAAACCAGCAAGGGCACAACGGCCAGATCCTGGAACAACAAGACCCCCATGACGCGTTTGCCGTGTTCGGATTCCCGCTCCAGCCTCTCCACCATCAGCTTGACCAGAATCGCCGTGCTGCTCATGGCCAGGGCACAGGACAGGGCCAATGCAGCCTGCCAGGACATGCCCAGCATTTCAGGCAGCGCAGCGGACAGCCCTATGGTCGCCAGCGTGGCCACCAGGATGGTGACAGCCACCTGTAGCAGACCCAGACCAAATACATGCTGGCGCATGGCACGCAGCTTGGGCAGATTGAACTCCAGCCCGATGACAAACATCAGGAACACCACACCGAATTCGCCCACGTGGCGCACGCCGTCCGAGTTTTGTGAAAGGCCCAGCGCATTGGGGCCAATGGCCACACCGACGGCCAGGTAACCCAGCATGGGTGGGAGCTGAAAATAACGGCAGGTGACCACCCCCAACACGGCGGCCAGCAGATAGAGAAGCGTGATTTCCAGTCCAGTCATGTCCAGATACTAGCAAGAGCCGTGCGCGTCTATAAAATGCCTGCATGACAGATCCCGCCAAGCGCCACGCCGCCGCCTCCGCCGATCGCGCCATTGCGCTCGCACAGGAGACCTTTGATATCGAAGCCGCGGCAGTGTTGGGTCTCAAAAGCCGGGTAGGGCCCTCATTTGCCCGGGCTGTGGATCTGATCCTGGGCTTGCAGGGCCGGGTGGTGGTGATGGGTATGGGCAAAAGTGGCCATATCGGCCGCAAGATTGCCGCCACGCTGGCGTCTACCGGAACACCCGCGATGTTTGTGCACCCGGCCGAGGCCAGCCACGGGGATCTGGGCATGATCACCGCCGCCGACCTGGTGCTGGCCATTTCCAACAGTGGCGAGTCCCAGGAAATGTCGACCATCCTGCCCGTTCTGAAGCGCCTGGGCGCACCCATGGTGGCCATGACAGCGAACGGCACGTCCACGATGGCCCAACACGCCGATCTCTGGCTGGATAGTGCTGTCGACAAAGAGGCCTGCCCGCTGAATCTGGCGCCTACTGCCAGCACGACGGCCCAGTTAGCTCTGGGCGATGCGCTGGCCGTGGCCCTGCTCGATGCGCGCGGTTTCCGGGCGGAAGACTTTGCGCGCTCCCACCCGGGTGGTGCACTGGGGCGCAAACTGCTGACCCATGTCAGCGATGTGATGCGTTCCGGCGACGCAGTGCCACGTGTGCCACCCGACGCCAATTTCAGCGCCTTGATGCGTGAGATGAGTGCCAAAGGCCTGGGCGCAACGGCTGTGGTGGACGCGGACAACCACGTTCTGGGCATCTTTACCGATGGTGATTTGCGCCGCCTGGTCGAGCAGGGTGCCGATTTGCGCGGCACCACCGCCCAGGACGTGATGCACCACGCACCCAGCACCATAGACCATCTGGCCCTGGCTGTGGATGCCGCCGAACTGATGGAGCGCAACCGCATTACCAGCGTGCTGGTCGTAGACGCCGATGGCCGCTTGTGTGGCGCGCTCAACAGCAATGACCTGATGCGCGCGAAAGTTATATGACGGGCCCCAATGCACTGCCGCGTCACGCGCCCGCGCTGAATTTCGACCCGGCCCTGCTGCTCAAGGCGCAAGGCATTCGGGTGGCATTTTTTGATGTCGACGGTGTACTGACCGATGGCGGGTTGCTGTTTTCCGAGACGGGCGAAACGCTCAAGCGCTTCAACACACTGGATGGCCATGGCATCAAACTGCTGCAACAGGGCGGCATCACGCCGGTGGTCATTACCGGGCGCGACTCCAAACCCCTGCGTGTGCGACTGCAGGCTCTGGGTGTGCAGCATGCCTACTTTGGCACCGAAGACAAACAACCGGCTGCCGAACAAACGCTGGCCGCACTGGGCTTGGACTGGAGCCAGGCCGCTGCCATGGGGGACGACTGGCCCGATCTGCCGGTGATGCGTCGCTGTGCGTTTGCATGCGCCCCTGTGAATGCCCATACCGAGGTGTTGGCAGTTGCGCACCACGTGACGACGGCAAGGGGCGGTGAGGGCGCGGCGCGCGAGTTTTGCGACGTTCTGCTGGTGGCCAGTGGCCGGTATGTAGACCTACTGGAGCACTACACCCGATGATGCAGTTGTTGCGTGATGCCTGGGATCGGTCCCTGCTCTACTTTCCACTGGTGTCCATGGGCATATTGGCGCTGGGCACCTATTGGCTGGTGCGCAGCACGCCGCCCAGCGGTGGCCCCGCGGTGGAGCGCGTGGTGCGGCACGAGCCCGACTACTTCATGGAAAATTTTTCGGTGCGCACCTTTGACGCAACCGGGCGTGTGCGTACTGAGGTGGTGGGTGCCAAGGCCCGCCATTACCCGGACACCCAGTGGCTGGAGATTGACAACATCCGCGTGCGGTCCTTTGATGAACAGGGGCGGGTGACAACGGCCACTGCGAAACGGGGCCTGACCAATGAAGACTCGTCTGAGGTCCAGTTGATGGGTGAGGCCAGGGTCGTGCGGGAGGCGGACGCGGCCGAGGCAACAAACCCTGCGCCGCGCATGGAGTTCCGCAGCGAGTTTTTGCATGCTTTCATGCACACCGAGCGTGTGCAGTCCCATTTGCCGGTGGAGTTTTTGCGGGGAGGCGATCGGTTTTCGGCCGACCGGCTGGACTTTGACAATGTGGAGCAGGTTTTGCAGTTGAGTGGTCGGGTCAGGGCTACTTTGCTGCCGGCGTCCAAATAGTATTCAGAGGAGATCGACATGGCGCCACTGCTATTTGTCACCGGTGCATCCAGCGGTATTGGCCAGGCACTTGCTTGGCGCTATTACCAGGCGGGCTACTCGCTGGCATTGGTCGCCCGGCGCACCGAAGAGATGCAGGCCTGGGCCCACAAACAAGGACTGGATCCACTGCGCTACCAGATTTACAGTGCCGATGTGGCCGTGGTCGAAAGCATTGTGGCGGCGACTGAGCAGTGTGTGCAGACGCAGGGTGTACCCGATGTGGTGATCGCCAACGCCGGGGTCAGCATCGGCATGGACAGCGCGGTGCGGGGCGACCTGGACGTGATGTCGCGCACCTTTGCCATCAACAACGTGGGCCTGGCTGCCACCTTCCATGCTTTTATCGATCCCATGGTGCGCCGGGGCTCGGGAGCCCTGGTAGGCATTGGCAGTGTGGCGGCCATCCGAGGTCTGCCGGGCCATGGCGCCTACTGCGCCAGCAAGGCAGCGGTTGTTGCCTACTGTGAAAGTCTGCGTGGAGAGTTACGCGACAGCGGGGTCCAGGTGGTAACGATTTGCCCCGGTTACATCGACACACCGTTGACGCGGCACAACCGGTACTCCATGCCCTTCCTGATGCAGGCCGATGTGTTTGCCGACAAGGCCTTTGCCACCATCACCGCGGGTGACAGCTACCGCGTGATTCCCTGGCAAATGGGGGTGGTGGCCAAGGCCCTGCGCCTGTTGCCCAACTGGTTGTATGACAAGGTCTTGTCGGGCCGGCCGCGCAAAAAACGCATCACCGAAGCCTGATCCGACGTGGCGCAGGCAACAAAAAAGGGCCCGAAGGCCCTTTTTTGATTGGAGAGATTCTCCGGGTAGCTGCTTAGTAGCTGCTACGGCCACCGCCGTAACCACCACCGCCGCCGCCGCCGCCGCTACGGCCGCCGCCAGCGCCACCGCCGTAACCACCACCGCCGCCGCCACCACCGTAGCCGCCGCCGCCGCTACGGCCGCCGCCAGCACCACCACCGAAGCCACCGCCGCCAGTGCGGGGAGGACGTGCTTCCATAGGACGTGCTTCGTTGACGACCAAACCGCGGCCACCAAATTGTTGACCGTTCATGCCGCCGATAGCAGCTTGCGCTTCAGCATCGCTGCCCATTTCCACAAAGCCGAAGCCTTTGGAACGGCCAGTGTCACGTTCCATCATGACTTTGGCGCTGGAAACGGAACCGTAAGCTGCAAACGCTTGTTGCAAGTCTTCATCACGGAAGGAATAGGGCAGGTTGCCCACGTAAAGTTTGTTGCCCATGTAAGGACTCCTCAAAAACTAACTCTCAAAACGCGATGGTGTCCAAACCCGCAATCAACAAACCAATGAAGACTTAAAGCAGACGCGAAACTGGTAAATCACCGCAAACCCGTATACCGTTTTTCGGCAATACCGCACCATTATGCGGGTAATTCTGGAACTTACCTAATTTTTATTTGGAATGTTGTCCAGCCGTTGTTGGGCTGCTGAAATTCAGGGCTGGGCCGAATCGTCGGGCCCGCTGTCGTTGCGCCAGGCGCGCAAGCCGTTGCGCATGGTCAACATTTGGCGCTCAAACCGGGGGCAGGCGTCACAAATCGCCATGTGCATGCGCAGGGCCAGGCGGTCGGCCAGGCTGAGTTCGCGGTCTTCCCGCGCCACGACCAGGGCGGTAACTTCCTTGCAGGTTCTTTGGAATGGATAGGTCATGTTCACGCGCTGGCTGGGTTGAACCAATGGAGTTCCAGGCATTCCCGCAAACGCAGGCGGGCCCGGTGCAATTGCACATACAGGTTGGTCGGCGTCAGCTGCAGTTCCTTACAAATCTCTTCGCTGGAAAGCTCCAGCCATTCACGCATCAGGAACAGGCGCCCCTGGGTGGCGGGTAATTTGCTGGCACAGGCTTCCAGGATGGCGAAGAACTGCTGGCTGCTGGCCTGCTGCTCCGGGTTGCCCCATTCGGCGGGCTGCTCGGTGAAATGGCCATCGGCCTTGAAGGCCATGGCCTCCAGCGGGTCGGCGTTGTTGTCATCGTCGGTGTTGTCCAGGCCGCTGACTTCGCGGTGATGGTGGCGCAGCGCGTCGACCACCTTGTGTTTCAGAATGCCCACCAGCCAGGTCTTGAGCTGTGAACGGTTGCCAAACGCCTGCGGTTTGGCCAGCGCCGCCAGCACCGTGTCTGACACGGCGTCCTCCGCCCATGCGTCGTTGCGCAGCTGCAGGCGTGCGAACTTGAGCAGGTAGTCCCGCAGGCCCACGATCTGGTCTTCGAAGCTGTTCATGGGGTGATTTTTTTCCTCAAGCCTGTAAGAATGGACGCCTGCACCAGACTAACCGTCAACTAGCAACGGGGTGCATGTCCGACAAGCACCTGCTGGTTCAACTTTAACCTGTCCTTCTCTGGAGAATTCAAAATGACCCAACGTGCCATGATCGCTGCCACTGCAGCTGCTGTGATGTCCCTGTCTTTTGTGGCGATGCCTGCCGCTGCGCAGGAAAAGGAAAAGTGCTACGGCATTGCCAAAGCCGGCCAAAACGATTGCGCCAGCATCAGCGGCAGCCACTCCTGTGCGGGCCAGTCCAAGGTGGACATGGACAAGTCCGAGTGGAAATACGTGGCCAAAGGCACTTGCAAAGGCATGAAGGGCCTCTCCCAAGACGAAGCCAAGGCCGCGACCAAGAAGTAAGGGTAAGCACATGCCCCGTCCCGCGACACCCGCCATGCGCAGCCCTGTGGGCGGCGTGGCAGGCGCGGACAACGTGGGCATAGGCTGGCGGCACCCCCATTACGCCGAGCTTCTGGAACGCCAGCCCGCGCTGGCTTTTCTGGAAGTGCATTCCGAGAATTTTTTCGCCCCTGGGGGCGCCGCCCTGGCCGTATTGGAGCAGGGCCGGGCCTATTACCCGATCAGCCTGCACGGTGTGGGGCTGTCACTGGGCTCTGCCGTGGGGCTGGATGCCTGGCACCTGGACCAGCTGGCGCGCCTGGTGCAGCGCATAGACCCGGTGCGGGTGAGTGACCATGCGTGTTTTGCGCGGGGTAATTTTCAGGGCCAGGTCGTGCATGCGGCCGACCTGTTGCCCATTCCCTTCACCACCGAAGCCCTGGATGTGTTGTGCACCCATGTAGACCAGGTGCAAGACCGTTTGCAGCGTGTGTTCATGGTGGAAAACCTGTCGGCCTACCTGCGCTGGAACGTGCCCGATGCCGAACGCGTCTGGGCCGAGACCGAATTCCTGACCACCCTGGCAAGGCGCACCGGCTGCCAGCTGCTGGTGGACGTCAACAATATTTATGTCAATGCCCTGAACGCCCGTACGCGTTTTGGCGAAACGGTCGATGCGATACACAGCTGCCGCAGCTGGCTGGACGCCATCCCCGCCGATGTTGTGGGGGAGATCCATCTGGCGGGCCACTGCCATGTGAACGATGCACACGGCGACATCGTGATCGACGACCACGGCAGCCGCGTCTGCGACGCCGTGTGGGACCTGTACCGCCACGCTATCACCCGCTTTGGCCCCGTGCCCACGCTCATCGAATGGGACACCGATGTGCCTGCGCTGGACGTGCTGCTGGACGAAGCCGGACGTGCCCGCACCCACGCCCTGGGAGCCTGCGCATGAGCCGTCTGGCCCAACAGCAGCAGATTCTGCTGGATGCCCTGTTCGCATGGCCTGCTGCAAACGCTATGAAAATAGTAGCTAATGAGTCAATGGATACGGGGGCTAGAGGCCTAAAAGCCTATAAGGCCAATGGCCACGCCCTGGCAGCCAGTGCACTGCAGTCTGCCTACCCTGTCGTGGCGCAACTGGTGGGTGACGAGAGTTTTACCGATTTGGCCCATGCCCTGTGGCATGCCCAGCCGCCAGCACAGGGCGACATCGCCCAGTGGGGCATGGGGCTGTCCGGGTTTCTGGAGAACAGCGCCCAGTTGCAGGACGAACCCTACCTGGCCGATGTGGCCCGGGTCGAATGGGCCCTGCACCAGTGCGCCGGCGTGGCCGACGCCGAAGCGGACCTGGCAACACTGGCCCTGCTGACCACTCAGGCGCCCGAGCAATTGCAGCTGCGCCTGGCCCCGGGCTGCGCGGTGCTGCGCAGCACCTGGCCGGTGGCCAGCATAGTTGGTGCACACCTGGAGGGCAGCCCATCGTTGCAAGAGGCTGGTGCCCAACTGCGCCGTGGGGAGGCGCAAGACACCGTGGTCTGGCGTGCCGGGCTGCGCCCACGTGTGCGCCTGGCACTGGCGGGCGAAGTGGACGCTTTGCAGGTGCTGTTGAACGGTGGATCGTTGGCAGCGGCGCTGGACGCCGCACCCACACTGGACTTTGGCCAGTGGCTGCCGCTGGCCGTACCAAGCGGCCTGGTGCTGGGTGTTGTTGCAGTAGACACCGCCGGTCCAGTGGCGCAGACTTGAGCCTATGGCACCACAACACGCTGACCCCTCATTTGCGCCTGTGACTGAAACCCGTGGCTGGCAGGCCTGGTGGCCGCGGCGCATAGGCTGGCGTCTGGCCCTGGGTTTTGGTGTGCTGGTGGCCTTGATGCTGGTCGCCCTGGCCCAGGCCATTTTCCAGATCCACAACATCACCGGTGTGACCCAGCGTTTTGCCACCGGCGACATGCAGCGCCTGCTGCGGGTGCAGGCCCTGAGCTTGCAGACCGAGGGGGTGGGCAATGCGCTGATCCGCCTGATCAATGCACCGCTGGAAAGCCGGGTCAAGGAGTATGCCGATGTGGACGAACGCAACCGGCGCATCGACGGCATTGTGGAGTCGCTGGCCAGTGATATGCATGACGACGACCAGGCGCAAAACCTGCAGCGCCTGGTGCAGTGGCGTGCGGCCTACGCCGAGGCTTTTATTGCCACCGCCGATGAAATCGAGGCCGGCAACCGCGACGGCGCCCTGCACCTGCTGGACGAGCGGGTCAACCCGGCGCTCAAGTCCATGCTGGTGGAATCCAACGCCCTGCTGTCGCGTGAGCGCCAGCGCATAGAAACGCGGCTGGAAGACGCCCAAATGCTGTTCGACCGCGTGGCCCTCTGGGTGGCGGGCCTGTCTGTATTGGCGGTGGTTCTGGCCGTGTGGCTGGGCGTGCGCACCACCCGCAGCGTGGTCGGCCCGCTGGCCACGCTGGAGCGCGCGGCCAAACGCATCACCAATGGTGACTACACCAGCCCGGTGCCCACCACCCGCACCCAGGAGGTGGACCGCGTGGGCCAGGCGCTGAACACCATGACCGAAGCCGTGGCCCAGCGCGAGCGCGACATCGTGCACCTGGCCTTCCATGACCCGCTGACCGGTTTGCCCAACCGCACAGCCCTGCTCAAACCCGCGGCGGATGCGGGCGCTGCGCCCAACTGCCTGGCCCTGATGGACCTGGCCCGCCTCAAGGCCATCAACGAAACCCTGGGCTACACCACCGGCGACACGCTGATTGTGCAAACCGCCGAGCGAGCCAGCCTGGCCCTGCAACAGGCTGCAGCGGATGGACTGATTGGCCCCAGCCCGGTGGTCGCCCGCCTGTCGGGTGGAACCTTTGCCGCCGCCTTTTGTGCACCCCACCGCGCCGCGGTCGAGGCCCTGCGCGAACGTATTGAAATGGCCATGGGTGCACCCGTGCATTGCAGTGGCCACAGTGTGGATTTGAGCCTGAACTATGGCCTGGCCGATTCGGGTGACCTGTCGCAGGCCGGCGCCAAGGCACTGCCGGTGGACACGTTGCTGCGCAATGCCGAAGTCGCCCTGCACAGCGCCAAACGCGCGGCCATGGGTTTTGCCTGGCACAGCGCTGCGCAAGAGGCCGCACGCCTGGGCCACCTCAGTCTGCTGTCGGATCTGCGCCAGGCCGTGGCCACCTCGCAATTGCAAATGTGGCTGCAACCCAAGTTTTCACTGCTTACCGGCCACGCGGTGGGCACCGAAGCCCTGGTGCGCTGGCAGCACCCCACGCGCGGATTTGTGTCACCGGCCGAGTTTGTGCCCTTTGCCGAACAGGCCGGCTACATCACGATGGTCACAAACTGGATGCTGGAGCAGGCCCTGCGCACCTTGGCCGCATGGGCACCCACCCACCCTGAACTCAGCATCGCCGTTAACGTGAGCACGCGCGACCTGCAACACAAGGGTTTCGCCGAGCGTGTGGCCCGGATGGTCGAGGCCAGTGGTGTGCCCGCCAAACGCCTGCGCCTGGAGATCACCGAGAGCGGCCTGATGGACGACCCCACGCACAGTGTGGCCCTGTTGCATACACTGCGCGAGATCGGCACACCGTTGTCGATCGACGACTTTGGCACCGGGTATTCCTCACTGGCCTACTTGCAAAAACTGCCGGTCAGTGAACTAAAAATAGACCGTAGTTTTATCGACAAGCTGGACCAGTCCCCCGGCACCCAAAAGCTGGTGCGCGCCATGACGGAGATGGGCCATGGGCTGGACCTGATGGTGACCGCCGAAGGTGTGGAGACCGAGGCCGAGCGCGAGACGATTACGCGCTTGGGCGTGGATGTGATGCAAGGCTACCTGGCCAGCCGGCCGCTGTATGGGGAGAAGTTGCAGGCCTGGTTTGATGCGCTGCCTGCGCATACAGGCTGAGCATTTACCGCTTCATTGGGGCGCTGGTAGAGGCACCTCACCGACTTGCAGGTATTGCAGAACGGGTAACAGCAATTCAATATCCGGGGCATGGGTTGCAAGTTTGCTGGCCGATGTCCAGGGGTAGCTCAGCGTGGCCAGCCAGTCAAAAACAGGTTTGAACTGCTGTGGCGGAAGAACCTGCATGACGGCGATGGAGATGCCCAGTTGGGTTGCCAGGCCGCGCGGGTTGTGACCAAAACTCCAGTCGTAGCGGCCACATCCGACGCGGACGTTTCCACTCTTCTTTTCGGACATGCCCACAAGCCAATGGCAGGAAAACTTCGGCGCATGGGTGTAGGGTCGCTTCAGATAGAAAGAATAGACGTTCTCGTAACGCGTGCCGAACTGGCGTACCAGCACGTCGGTGATGGCCTCAAGACCGTGTGACACGGCGGGGAAGGTTATGTTTTCGGTCTGCACCTGCATCCGAAGCACGGCCGTTTCGCTGAAAGCCTCACGCATCAAATGCGGACGGTTCTCGTCCTTGGCATGGAAGTAGTTGCGCAGAACCGTTTTGGGGGCAAGCTTGGAGGTCATAGTTCGGCTGGTCGTCTGTGGGCGCAATCCTATAGAGCGACCCACTCCAAAGCCAATGGATTTTTCTTCGATGCCAGCATCGGATAACTCGATGCCCCTCAAACATTGCCACTGAACAGCCTTCGTATCAACAAATCCTTGAAGCTGTGCGCCTCCGTCAGCCCCAGGCGCTCCAGGTAGGCAGGCGGCGCCTCGCGGCCTTCCCACAGGCTCTTGACAGCCATGGTCAGCAGTTCGGTGGGGTGCTGGCTGGCATGTTTGATCTTTTGCATGGCGCGGACCATGCGTAACTCGTCGTCGGTCAGGTCGGTGCCAAACGGGTAGTCGGGCAACATGCCAGCGGTTAGCCAGGGGTGCAGGGTGTGCTCCAGCGCCTCGGGCAGGTTTTGGCGGTAACACTCGGGCACGGTGTAGCTGGCCTCCAACTTGCCGTTGGCCTTGGCCTGTTCGACCAGCTCGTCCTGGAAGCGGGAGTCGGCAACGGCGATCAGGCGTTTGACCACCTCGCTGTCGGACTGGCCACGCAGCTCGGCCACGCCGTATTCGGTGATGACCACATCGCGCAGATGCCGCGGAATGGTGGTGTGGCCGTAGTTCCACACGATGCTGCTCACCGTGCCGTTTTTGGTCTGGTGCGTGGCACGTAGCATCATCATCAGGCGGGCATCGGGCAGGGCGTGGGACATGGCGACAAAGTTGTACTGCCCGCCCACGCCGCTGACCACCTGGCCGGTGTCCAGTGCGTCGCTCACTGCCGCGCCCAGCAGCGTCACCATCATGGTGGTGTTGATAAAACTGGCCTTGACCCGCTGGGCGCGCTTGAGTGCATCGTCGCCATACAGCTGGTTGATGAAGTCGATGCGGGTCATGTCGATCTTTGCCAGTGCATGCGGTGGGCTGGCGCGCAGGCGCTGGTAGAAGTCGTTGGGCCCCAGGAAGAACCCGCCCGTCATGCAGATGCCGCCTTGCAGACGTGCGCCCAGCATGTGTTCGGTGATGGCCTCCGCACTGGCGGGGTCGTGCAAGTCGTTGGTGCAACTGATGCCATCCAGAGTTAGGGTGTTGTCCAGCAACGCCACGCCCGCCTTGAGCAAGCCAAATGTCTGCAGAAACTGCAGGTCCAGGGCCGTGAGCTTGCGGTGGATACGTCCGACCGCCAGCAGGGCGTGCAGGCTGTCCAGGGTGACGGTGTCCACCGCCACCGTGCCGTTGTTGATGCACTGCTGCAGCACGGCATCGGCAAACACCTCGCGGCGGATGATGCCGGCCTCCATCAGTTTCAGGAAGGCGTTGACAAACATCTCGGAGCAGCCGTAGAGGCCTTGGTCAAAGCGCCCGAGTTCGCGCCCACTGGTGCCATTGGGGCACAGTGATTCCAGCATGCTGCGAAAGGCCTCGCCATGGCGGTCTCGCACGATCAGGGCCTGGCCTATGGCGTCGCCTAGCGAACCAATGCCGATCTGCAGCGTGCCACCGTCGCGCACCAGGCTGGCCGCATGCAAACCAATGGCGTAGTCGGCGGGGCTGACCTTGGCATTGGGTGGCGCAAACACCGCATGGGTGGCGGCGGGGTCGGTCACCAGGACGTCAAAGTAATCACCGGCCACTTCGGCGCCATTGGGCATGAACGGCATGGCCTGGTTGACCACACCCACCGTCAACAGCTGCCCGCCGGATAAGCGCAGGCGCTCCACCACTTCACGGGTCACATCGGGGTTGCTGGAGAGGCTCAGGCGCAGGGTGCCGGCGTCGTGCCGGCTGGCCACCGCCTGTGCCAGCAGGTTGATGCCCTGCACCGCCATGTCGCGTGCGACAAATGTGTAGTTGGTGGAGATGTAGCTTTGCTGCGCGAGGTCATTGCCCAGGTAGTCGCCGGTCTTCAGGAAAAACTCGCGTACGTGGATGTTGGGTGGCAGGTGGCCCGAACGGGAGTCTTTCACATAGTCCAGGTCGGGGTAGTCGGCAAACACCCGCTCCACCAACGGCTCCAGGAAGTGGCGCTCCAGGTCGCTGTGACCCACCGGCTTTTCCAGTGACAGCGCGGTGATGATGGTCAGCTCCCGCGTGGCGCTGTCCTTGATGCGGCGGTACAGCGCATTGACAAAAGGGTTGGGCTTACCCACACCCAGGGGTATGCCCAGCACGATGGGGCCCTGGATGGTGTCCAGCACGTGGTCCACGGCGGCGGCGAGGGAGGTGATGGTGTGTGTCATGGACCGTACTCTGCGCCCATTCCATTGGGTTTGCCTTGATGTGGCTCAAACAGCGGTACGGTGCTTGGCGGTACAACCGAAGCATCGGTCAGGAGCCACGATGAAACACATTGTCAGTATCAGCCTGGGTGCGTCCCACAACAACTTTGACCTACACACCGACTTCATGGGCCAGCCCATGCAGGTGCGCCGGCTGGGTACCGACGGTAGCGCCAGCAAGGCGGTGACCCTGCTGCGCCAATGGGAGTCGCGCGCCGATGTGCTGGGCCTGGGTGTGGCTAGGGATCACTACAGCGTGGCCGGCAAGCAGTATGCCGAGCCCGATAGCGTGGCACTCAAACGCGCGGTCACACGTATACCAGTGACCACCGGTGCACGCCTGCAGGACATTCTGCAAGAGTGGGCGGTGCGCCATGTGCAGACCACTTTGCCTCAGTTTTTCAGCAACGCGCGGGTGTTGTTCTGGTCCGGCAAGGAGCAGTACCGCCTGGCCCTGTGCCTGGCCGAATACACGCACAACCTGCAGTTTGCCGACCCGGTGGTGCAGCACGGTGTGCCCAAGATATTGCAAAGTGTGCACGACCTGGAGCTGTACACACGGGGCGCCCACCTGGTGTCCGGCTGGGTACCCGATGTGGTGACCGACAACACACCGGTGCAGCAGTGGGCCGATTTTGTGCTGCAGTCTGCCTTGCAAGAATCGACCGTGCTGGTGGCCATGCCCCACGAGGTGGACGGCCTCACTGCCCGGGCACTGGCGGGCAAGGTGGTGGTGAGTGTGGGGGTGAATGCGGAACGTGCCGCCAAATGGGGTGCGCTGGGTGTGCACACCATTGTGGATGCAGCCCCCGCCATAGCCGGCCATGTGCTGAGCCCTGCCACGCTGGATGCCATGCTGATAGCGGCCACCGGCCGTGATGGCGATGACCTGGACACCGATGACTACCTGGGCATGCTGACGCAGGAGGGCCTGGAGCCGCGCATCCTCTACCCCAACGGTCCCACGCGGATGAACCGCTTTGCGTTTGTGATCCACCCGCTGTCACAGGAGTATTTCAAGAAGGTCAAGCCGATCGAGTTGTTGTCCCATGTGTCGCCCCCGGTGGTGATGGACACGCTGGAAAAGGCCATGGCCTATGCGCCACCGTTTGTGTACTCCAAGGTCACGGGCATACGTTCACCCACGGGTGCACAGGCCGAGGGCTGGTTGATCTCGGTGGGCGGTACGCCCAAGGAGATCATGGCGCACGACCCCGAATTCACCTACCGCCGGCTGCTGGCCGCTGCCGAGCTGGCCCGCGGACTGGGCGCACAGATCATGGGCCTGGGTGCCTTTACCAAGGTGGTGGGCGACGCCGGTGTGACGGTAGCCAAGCGGGCACCCTTACCCATTACGACCGGCAATAGCTACAGCGCCTCGGGCGCACTGTGGGCGGCGCACGATGCCATGCGCAGGCTGGGGCTGGTGAAGGCACCGGCCAAGGGGAAAAAGGCCGCCTTCAAGGCCATGGTGGTGGGTGCCACGGGGGCCATCGGTTCGGTGTGCGCCCGCTTGCTGGCCACCACGGCCCATGAGGTTTACATGGTCTCGCCGGAGCCAGCCAAGCTGTTGGTCTTGAAGGAATCGATCCTGCGCGAGACACCCGATGCCCGCCTGTTCCTCAGTGCCCGGGCTGACACACACATTGCCGACATGGACATGATCGTGACGGCCACCTCGGGCGCTGGCAAAAAGGTGTTGGACATCATGCGGGTCAAACCCGGCTGTGTGATCACCGATGTGGCCCGCCCGCTGGATCTGCCGCCCACCGAGGTGGCCAAGCGCCCCGATGTGCTGGTGGTGGAGTCAGGCGAAATCCGGTTGCCGGGTGAGGTGCAGATGAAAAACATCGGTTTGCCGCCCAACGTGGCCTATGCTTGCCTGGCAGAAACCATTGTGTTGGCGCTGGACGGGCGGTTTGAAAACTTCACCGTGGGCCGCGAGATTGAATGGGAGCGGGTGCGCGAGATCTACCGCCTGGGGCTCAAACACGGTATGCAACTGGCGGCAGTGTCGGGCGTCAACGGCGTGTTCTCGGATGCTGACATTGCCCAGGTGCGCAAACTGGCGCTCGCGGCCCGCAAGGGCGGCCTACCCAAGCTATCCCGCAAGGCCAGCGCACCCAAGGCGCCACGCAAGACCAAGGGGGCACAACATGGCACGCGTTAAACGGGTAGCCCATCCGGTAGCGGATTGGGAACAAGCACTGGCCATGGTGCCTGAGCAGCGTGTGGTGCCCATGGGCGCGGTGGACACGGCCTGGCTGCGCATGGACAGTGCCGTCAACCGCATGGTGATTGTGGGCGTGTGGGTGCTCAAGCCCGGCATCCACCGCGACGCGCTGTGTGCCCGCGTGCAGGACACCCTGCTGCGCTATCCGCGTTTTATACAGTGCGCCCAGCACGGGCCAGATGGTGGTGTGCGCTGGGAGCCCGATAGCAACTTTGCGCTGGACCACCACATTGTTTCCGAGAGCCTGCCGCGGGCCCGCGCCGGCCAACAGCAGGCCTTGCTGCAGGACCGGGTGGCCGCACTGGCGGTGCAACCGCTCGATGCCCGGCGGCCGCTGTGGCAGTTCCACCTGGTGGAGCGGTATGCCGGAGGCTCCGCGCTGATTGTGCGCATCCACCACTGCATTGCCGATGGTGTGGCCCTGGTGGCGGTGATGCAGTCGCTGGTGGATGGCGGTGTGTTGCCACCACGAAGCCCCCGCCGCTCCCACGGCCACGGTTTGTTGGACCGGGCCGAGGCCTTGCTGGACACCTGGGTCTTTGCTCCCGCAGGGCGGGCCTCCACATTGGCCTGGGGTGCGGCCAGCCTGGGGGCCAAAACATCGTGGGCCTTTGCCCATGCCCCGCGCCGCACGCTGGAGCATGGCTTGCGCAACGTCTGGGCCTCCACCAAATGGGTGCTGCACGGGGTGAGTGATGCCGCGGCCATGGCGTTGATGCCCGACGATTCACATACCCGCCTCAAGGGAACACCCAGTGGTGTGAAACGTGTGGCCTGGTGCCAGCCCCTGCCGCTGGCACGGGTGAAGGCCTTGAGCAAACATATGGACTGCTCAGTCAACGACGTGCTGCTGGGCTGTGTGGCAGGAGCCATCGGCCACTATTTGCACGACAGTGGTGACGATATCCACGGCTTGGAGATCCGGGCCATGGTGCCGGTCAACCTGCGCCCGATCGAGCAGGCCTACCAGTTGGGCAACCAGTTTGGCCTGGCGCCGCTGCTGTTGCCCATTGGTATCCGCAGCCCCGTGGCCCGGGTGCGCGAGGTGCACCGCCGCATGGCAGACCTCAAAGGCAGCCTGCAGCCGCTGATGGCATTTGGGCTGCTGGCCGTGGCCGGTGCGCTGACCCAACCGGTGCAGGACGCGCTGCTGGCGTTGTTCTCGCGCAAGACCACGGCGGTGATGACCAACGTGATTGGCCCCAAGGAGAAGATGCGCTTCTTGGGTGCCACCGTGGAGCAGTCGCTGTTCTGGGTGCCGCAGTCGGGCTCGGTGGGGCTGGGTGTGTCGATACTGAGCTATGGCGGGGGCGTGCAGTTTGGTGTGATTGCCGACGCGGCGTTGTGCCCCGACCCGCAGGCCATCATCGACCAGTTTGCGCCGGAGTTTGAGCGGCTGGTGCGGGCGGTGGGTAAACCTGAGCTGTAAGTCACTATAAATACGATAGCGATATCGTTATATTTCACGGGGGCTATAGGCCAGTTTGGCTTAAGCCTTTTTGACTGGAGCCTGGTGCAGCCGCCATTGCTCGGCTGTGATGCGGTGGAGGATATGGCGCTTGAGCGGCCAGTCGGCGGGTACGCGTGGGTGGTCGAAGTCGGCACTGGCATCACGCACCATGCCGATGCGCTCCATGACGCTGTGTGAGGGCCCGTTGGTGGGGACCGACATGGCCACTACCTGCGGCAGTTCCAGATGCGTGAACGCAAAGTGCAGTGCAGCGGCCGCGCCCTCGGTGGCGTAACCCTGGTGCCCAGGCGGCGGGGCCAGGCGCCAGCCGATTTCCACGGCTGGCATCCACGGCGCTTCATACGCCGGCAGGTTCAGCCCGACAAAACCGGCAAAGGCATGCACACCGGGCACCTCGACCGCCCACATGCCCCAGCCGCGCTGGGTGATGCTGGCGCGGATGCGGTCGGCCTCGCCCTGGGCCTCGCTGCGGGTGTGCACGCTGGGGAAATAACGGCGGACTTCGGGGTCGGCATTCATGGTGGCCCAGGCCTCACTGTCGTTGTCTTTCCACTGGCGCAACAGCAGGCGCGGCGTGCGCAGCTCCACCGGCGCGGCGAAGGTGCGCAGCATCAGGGTTGGTACTTGCATTCGCTGGCTCCTGTTACCGCGGTTTACTTGAGCAGGCCTTCGGCCGTCATCGCGGCCACCACGGCAGGGCGTGCGCCGACGCGGGCGCGGTAGGCCAGCAGGTTGGAATAGGGTGACAGGTCCACCTCCACACGCGGAGCCCAGTTGGTGACGGTGAACAGATACGCATCGGCCACGGTGAAGTGGTCGCCCATCAGGTACTGCTTGCCGGCCAGTTCGCCGTCCACCCATTTCAGGCGGCCCTGTAGTTTGGTGATGAACGTGGCCTTGGTCTCGGCCGGTGTGGTGGGTGCAAACAGGGGCGAGAAGCTGCGGTGCAGTTCGGTGCCGATGAAGGTCAGCCACTCTTGCAGCTTGTAACGCTCGTAGGTGCCGTTGGCGGGGGCCAGGTTTTTGGTGGGCACTTGGTCGGCGATGTATTGCACGATGGCCGGGCCTTCGTGCAGGCTGCGTCCGTCGTCCAGCGTCAGGTAGGGTACGTAGCCCAGGGGGTTGATGGTGTAGTAGTCGGTGCCGTCGGGCAGCTTGTGGGTTTTGGTGGGGGCGGGGATGGCTTCAAACGCCAGGCCGGCTTCGTGCAGGGCGATGTGGGGCGACAGGGAGCAGGCGCCGGGGGAGTAGTACAGCTTCATGGGGGTATCGCTCAGTTGGGTTGGTCAGGGCCGCCCATGCTAAAGGAGTTTGAACTTTCTTGCAGAGACGTGACTTTTGGCACTTGCGAGCCAAACCTCCGAGTCGTATAACCGGGCCATGAAACGAATGGCGACTTTCTTGATCTTGGCGGTGTTGCTGGCCAAAGGCGCGGGGGCGGCCGGTGCGCAGGACTATTGCTCCAAGCCGGTGCGGGTGGCGATGTTTGAGTTTGGCATTTTGTACCGTGGCGGCTCGGGTGAAGGTGTGGACAGCCGCTTGCTCGATGTGTTGAGCCAGCGCAGTGGTTGTGTGTTTGAGCGGGTGGTGATGCCCCGTGCCCGCATTTGGGCCGAGCTGCAGGCCGGCAGCCTGGACATGGCCACGGCAGCTATTCCCACGCCGGAGCGCAAGGCGTTTGCTTACCTCATGCCGTACCTGACGACGCGCAATATCGTGCTGGTGCGCAAGTCGGTTGGGGCAGTGCCCGAATCCATGGCGGCGTTTGAGGGTAGCAACCTGCGGGTGGGTATGGTGCGCGGTTTCAAACACGAGCCTGCATACGACACCTGGCTGGGCCGCTTGGCGACCCAGGGCCGTGTGACGGAGGTGGCCGACGTAGCCGAGCTGTTCAAGTACCTGGAGCGTGGCATGGTGGATGCCGTGGTGAGTCAGCCCATAGTCTTCCGGGAGTACCTGGACGCCGAACGCATCCAGCGCGAAATGGTCCAGCGGGACTGGGCGCCGCCGGAGCAGTTTTCGGTAGGCAGTCTGGTTTTTTCGCGCAAGTCGTTTACGGCCGAGCAGGCGGCGCGCTGGGAAGCGCTGGTGGTGGGCATTCTGAAAGACCAGACCATGCTGAAGATCATGCAGGACTTTATGCCCTTGGACCAGGCACGCGGCATTGTGTACCGCGGCCCGCGCATGCCGGACTGAGGCCTAGACCAGGCTTACCGCTTTGTTGGTCAAGCGTTGGGCCAGGCCTTGGGCCAGGCGGTTCACATTGCCATAGATGGACAACTGGGGGTTGGCGCCGATGCTGGTGGGGAAGAGGGAGCCATCGTGGATGGACAGGTTCTCCAGCTGCCAGTGCACACCGTCCGGTCGGGTGACGCCGCGTTTGTCGTCTGCGGCCAGGCCACAGCCGCCCATGACGTGGGCGCTGCCGATCTTGGTGAGCAGGGGTTTCATGGGCAGGGCGTTGATTGCCGCTTTGGTCTCAAGCCAGGTGGTCGTGCCTTCACCCATTTCGTGGCCGGGGTAAACCGTTTTGGCGCCGGCTTCAAACTGGATCTCTGCCATGGCCAGCATGGAGCGGCGGGCGCCCTCCAGCACATAGTCGGTCAGCGGGTAGTCCAGCAGGGGTGCGCCGCTGCTGCGCAGCTCCACCTTGCCGCCCACGGCCTGGTCGTGGAACCCGTCGCGCATCAGCGCCAGCATGACGTTGGCATTGGGGTACTGGCGGAACAGCTGGGCCTGCTTTTCGCCAAAGCCGGGCAGGTTGGCGCCAAAGAAGACGGGGTGCAGCGGCGCCACCTCCAGCTTGAAGCCGATGGGGCCGTCAATGGCCTGGGTGTTGAGGTAGTGGTCGGAGTAGATGGACTGGGGCGCGCCGTCCCACGCCTTCACGGCGTTGGCCATGATGGCGGTGGTGATGGCCACCGGGTGCAAAAAGGTGCGGGTGCCCAGCTGTTTGTGCGGGTCTGGCGCCTTGGAGCGCAGCAGCAGTGCGGGGGAGTTGATGGAGCCACCTGCCAGCACATAGTGTTTTGCTACGATTTGTGTAGCTACACCATTAGCATTGACGGGGGCTGCATTGGGTTTTACCGCTATACAACTCAGGCCCTGGACACGTCCGTTGCTGATGTCAAACTTCTCGGCCCGTGTTTCCACCAACAGGGTGGCACCGCCATCGAGTGCAAACGGGATGGTGGTCACCAGCATGGACTGTTTGGCATTGACCGGGCAGCCCATGCCACAGGAGCCCAGGTTGTAGCAACCCTTGACGTTGCGCGGAATGACTTCGGCCTTGATGCCCAGCTTGGCCGCGCCGCGGCGCAGCAGCTCGTTGTTTTCGTTGGGGTCGGTCTGCCAGGGGGCGATGTTGAGGCGTTCTTCGGCCTGCTTGAAATACGGCGCCAGGGCCTCGGGGGTGTAGTCGGTCAGGCCGAATTTTTCTTGCCAATATTTCAGTGTGGCCGGTGGCGTGCGAAACGAGCTGGTCCAGTTGACGGTGGTGGTGCCACCTACGCTGCGGCCCTGCAGGATGGTGATGCCCTTGTCCTTGGTCTGGCGGCCCGCGGCCTCCTGGTAGAGCGAGGCATAGGCTTCGGGCTCACGCTGCTTGAAGTCTTTGCTGCTCTTGAGCTGGCCTTCTTCAATGATGACGACCTTGAGGCCGGCTTTGGTCAACAGTTCTGCGGTGATGCCGGCGCCCGCGCCTGAGCCGATGATGGCCACGTCGCAGGTGATGCTGGCGGGTAGTGCGCCGTGCGCACCGCCCAATACTTTCCATCCGCGGGCGAGTCCCTCTTGGATGGGGTCCGGTAAGCTGCTCATAAAGTTTTTTTCCGTTCCAACGAAGGGGATAGGGTTCAAATGGCGCGAGGGCCGGGGTAGCCCAGCACGGCCCAGGATTCCTGGCCGGAAAAATACGAGGCGCTCACAATGTCGTGCAGCCCCTGGTAGGCCTGCACCCGCAGCGATACGCTGGAGACACGCATGGTCTGGAAGGCGGTGGCGATCTCACCCACGCTGGCCTCGTGCCAGTCTGGCGACAGGCCCACCACGCCGCGCCGTCCGGCCGCGGTGTTGAGCAAGCCCAGCAGCTGTGACAGCTCGGCCTGCACATGCTCTGGTGTGCCGGCGATAAAGGCTTCAATGCGGTCCAGCAGCGAGTTGATGGCGATCTGCTTGGGACCTTCGTCGGTGGGTAGGGTGCCTGCCAGAATGGTCTCGCCCGCGCGGGCAAAAATCAGCCGTGCGCCTTCGCTCAGCTTGCCGTTTTGTAGGCCCGGCTGCATCAGCGCGACGGCGCCGCCGGCTACAGCCAGTACGACGGCTGAGGCAAGGCCCAGTTTGAGAAGTGTTCTTCGTTGCAAGTGGGGAGGTCCGTAATTGCTCATGATTACTTTGTCAAAAAATCGAGGTACTTGGTGGCGAACTTGCCGTACGGTGGGTACAGAAATTTGATCGCGCTGAACGGTGCCTGGTAGAACACCGGGCGCATCTTGGAGAAGGTCACAAAACCTTCGTAGCCGTGGTAGTGGCCCATGCCGCTGTCACCCACACCACCAAAGGGCATGTCGTGCTGCGCGGTGTGCAGGATGCCGTCGTTCACGGTGACACCACCCGACATCACGTGGGTGATCAGGTGCTGAATTTTTTTCTTGTGGTTGCTGAAGGGGTACAGCGCCAGTGGCCGTGGGCCGCTGTTGATGGTGTTGATGACGGCATCCATATCGGTGTAACCAATGACGGGTAGCACCGGGCCAAAGATTTCGCGCGTGCGCAGCGCACAGTCGGCGGGTGCGTTGAGCACCACGTGGGGTGCGATCTTGCGTGTCTTTTTGTCCCAGGGCTTGCCGGGTATCAGCTGCACCAGCGTGGCGCCGCGTTCCTTGGCCTCGGTCAAGGCTTCGGTGATGCGGTTGAAGGACCGGTCGTCGATGATGGAGGTGTAGTCGGGCGTGTCCAGCGTGGGGTAACGCCCGCTGATGATGGTCTTGGCCATGTCTACAAAGGCGTCCACCTTGGCCTGCGGCACATACAAATGGTCAACCGTGGTGCAGACCTGGCCGGCGTTGAAACACTTGCCGAACAGCAGGCGCTGGGCCGCGGTGCGCAGCGGGAAATCATCGAGCACGATGCCGGGTGATTTGCCACCCAGCTCCAGTGTCACTGGGCACAGGTTGGCGGCGGCTGCGGCCATGACCGAGCGGCCGGTCTGGCCCGAGCCAGTGAAGATCAGGTGGTCGAACTTGAGCTTGGAAAACTCCACACCCACACCACCGGTCTCGTCAAAAAAGGCCAGCTTGTCGCGCGGAAAGTAGTCGGGTATTTTTCCATTAGCAGGCGCTGTGATGTGGCGCGAGTTCTCCGACATCTTGACCATGGAACGGTTGCCCGCGGCAAAGGTGCAGATCAGTCCGTTGAAGCTCGTCCAGATGGGGAAGTTCCACGGAATGATGGCACCCACCACACCCAGCGGCTGGGGGATGACGCGGTTGGAGGCGCCTATGAAATTCTTGATGTCGATGTGGCGGCTCTGCGGCTTCATCCACTCCTTGAGGTGTTTGAGCGTGTGGCCTACGCCATCGATGATGCTGAAGATTTCGGCAAACAGGGACTCATGGCGCGAGCGGTTGCCGTAGTCTTTGCTGATGGCTTCCACAATGGCGTCGCGGTTGTCGACCACAAAGGCCTTGAGCTTGAGCAGGTCGGCCTTGCGCTCGGCAAAGGTCGGGTTGGGGTGGGCCAGGTAGGCGGCGCGCTGGAGTGCGAGGGTGTCTTCCAATTCGATGCGGATGGTATCGATGGGGGTAACGGCGTGCAGAGAACGTGCGGGCATGGGGTGGGCTCTTATAGAAACAGAGAGAACAAATTTGGTTGGGGTTATCAGGTCTTGTAGCTGGGGTCCAGGCGGTCGGCCTTGCGCAGCAGGGCGGGCCAGGCAAAGGCACCGCCCATGCCGCCGGTCTGTACACGCATGGCCTCGGCCACACCTTTGACAATGAGCGGGTTCACCTGGGTCAGTTCGCCGCCGGCTTGGGCGCTGATCTGGATCTGGCAGGTGGATTCAAATGTGTACATGGACAAAAAGGCGTCGGCAATGGTCTTGCCCACCGTCAGCAGGCCGTGGTTGCGCAGCATCAAAAAGTTGGCATTGCCCAGGTCGGCCTGCAGGCGTGGCTTTTCCTCGTCGCGGAAGGCCACACCTTCGTAGTCGTGGTAGGCCAGTGAGCCCAGCACAAAGGTGGACTGCTGGCTGATGGGCAACACGCCGCCTTTTTGCGCGCTGACGGCGACGCCCGCACGGGTGTGGGTGTGCATGACACAACCCGCGTCCTCGCGCACTTCGTGCACGGCGCTGTGGATCACAAAACCGGCCGGGTTGACGGGGAAGGGCGAGTCGATCAGCTTGTTGCACTGCTGGTCCACCTTGACCAGGCTGCTGGCAGTGATCTCGTCGAACATCAGCCCATAGGGGTTGATCAAAAAGTGGTGCTCGGGGCCGGGGATGCGGGCGCTGATGTGGGTGAACACCAGGTCGCTCCACCCATAGGCGGCCACCAGGCGGTAACAGGCCGCCAGGTCCACACGCAGCTGCCATTCTTCAGGGCTGACCTGGTTTTGGAGCGAAGGAATGTGCATGGGCATGGCCTTGGGGAGTTCGGACGTTCACCTTAACCGCCTGCAAGCTGTAAGACTGTTAAAAATCTTACAATTTAGGGTAATCACCGGGAAGAAATGGATGGCCGACTCAAAAGCCGATTTACTGCTGGGAACTTTGTCAACCAACCCCTGGTTTGGTGCGCTGCCGCTGACCGAACGCAAGGCCATGCTGGCCGCGGCGGGCGACGCGGTGCCGGTGCGTGCGGGGGAAATGCTCTACCGCAAGGGGGATGCCACAGGTGGCTTCTATTGCGTGGTGCAGGGCGCCGTCAAGATATCGACTCTTGGCGAAGACGGGCGCGAAGGCATTCTGTCAGTGATCGAGGCTGGCAATTGGTTTGGCGAAGCCACCTTGATTGACGGGCTGCCGCGGCCCCACGACGCCACGGCCGTGTTGGCCAGCACTGTGCTTGTGATCCAGCCCCAGGCCTTCAAACGCCTGATGCAGCGCAGCGCCTTTGCCCGCGCCATGGCGGTGCTGATGTGTGGCCGGGTGCGCGTGTTGTATGGCTTGGTGGAAGACGCCATGCTGCGCTCCACCCGCACGCGTATCGCACGGCGTTTGTTGACCCTGGCCCGTGGGGATGCAACCCAGGCCAGCGATGCGCGGGCCAGCGTGGCCGTGTCGCAGGAGGCGCTGGCGATGATGTTGGGGATTACGCGGCAGACACTTTCAAAAGAGTTGAAGGTGTTGGTGCGGGATGGGGTGCTGGGGCTGGGTTATGGGCGGATTGAGATTCTGTTGATGGGGGAATTGGAGGTTAGGGGGGCGTTGGCTTAAGGGCTTTCTTAGCTGCAGGGCTCAAACGCGGTCATTCCAATAGCCAGGTTCACGGCTCTGGTGTGCGATGGCGAAGATTTGGGGACCGTTCACGCGGTCTTCTTCATACACCACCGTATAGGGAAAGCGATCAAAGTGATAAATGCGCAGGCCATCTTCACCGTGTGGGCCACGCTGTTGATTCTCGATTAGGAGATCTAGCACGCGTTCATACTCTGCGAGAAACGCCAACGCAATCATGCTGTTGGCGTGGGTGGCGTAGTACACAGCTGCGTCGCCGAGTTCAGTCTCGGCGTCGGGGTGTATGGAGTAGCTCACGCAATCCGTGCTCTGACACGGGCCAAAGCTTCGTCACCAGGAACCATCGCTACTTTGCCACTGCGCACTTCTTCTCGCCGATCCAAGGCCAGATTCATCCAGGCCTTTTGCGCGTTCGACTTCGGCTCGAAGCTGGCGATGAGCAACTGAAGTATTCGGGCGCGTTCTTCGGCAGGGAGTTCAAGGACTTCTGCTGCAAGGTCGTGGGCGGGGGTGGTCATGGTGCCTCCTTGTTGGTGCCTAGGTGTGAGCATGCCATATCTTCGGGAAATGCAGTGGCCGTCCTTGTTGTCTCGTGCACTGCGGAGCCGTTGAAGACTCCCCGCTGTGGGTAACGGGCTTTGCTCAGCCCGCCAACCGCTCAGCCGCCCACAAAACCTGCTTCACCACCGCCAGCACGTTGTCTCGCTGCGCTGGCAATTTCAGTTCCCCACTCTCATCAAATGCATCCCCTGCCCGGCCCAGGGCAAACTGCTTGGGCGCGATCCAGCATTGGGCATTAGCCATCAGCGGGTTCAGATGGCTCAGCGAACGCAGGCCGCCCAGGGCGCCAGGGGATGCGCTCATCAGGCCGACGATCTTGCCGCGCATGGAGCGGTCGCCGTCGGACCAGACGGGGTCGCCTTTGACGGGGCTGCTGATCCAGTCGATCGTGTTTTTCAGCAGGCCGGTGTAGGAGCCGTTGTATTCGGGGGAGCAGATGATCCAGGCGGGGTGGTCGTACGCGATGGCCTTGAGGCGCATCACGTCGGCCGGTGTACCGCGTGCTTCCAGGTCGGCGTTGTACAGCGGTACATCAAAGTCGCTCAGCTCGATGTGGGTGACGTCTGCACCTTCGGCCCGTGCCAGGGTGGCGGCGGCATTTGCGAGGCGGCGGTTGAACGAGAGTTGGCGGGTGCTGCCCGCGAAGATGAGGAGTTTGGTCATAGGGATATTGTCACCATTTCAGGTGTGTGTGGGGTCTAGTTCTCTCGCCCGCGTCAGGCAAGGCGCGCGTGTTTTGCTCCGTGTCCCCCGGCCTTCGGCCTCCTCCTTTTACCTGCGCAAAACACGCGCGCCTTGCCTGACGCTGGAGTTTGTTTGTGCTCTGCCAACACCGCAACGCAAGATCTGTTGGGCTGTGCGTTTTGCGGAGGTAAAGGAGGAGGCCTTGCTTGCAAGGCCGGGGGACACGCAGCAAAACGTGCAGCCCAACAGATCCACCCAGCCAGCCCAGTCAGGTGGAATTCTCTCCACGTGCCAAAAAACCGTGCAACCGGTAAAATCGAGGGCTACCCACACCGGGCGCACGCCAACTAGCCTTGCGCCCACACACTGAACACCATGCTTTACCCACAAGATTTCGACGTCATCGTCGTTGGCGGCGGCCATGCCGGAACCGAGGCTGCACTCGCGGCTGCCCGCATGGGCAGCAAGACGCTGCTGCTCAGCCACAACATCGAAACGCTGGGGCAGATGAGCTGCAACCCGTCCATCGGTGGCATTGGCAAGGGCCATCTGGTCAAGGAAGTGGACGCGCTGGGCGGCGCAATGGCGCTGGCTACAGATGAGGGCGGCATCCAGTTCCGCATTCTCAATTCCAGCAAAGGCCCGGCCGTGCGTGCCACCCGTGCCCAAGCTGATCGGGTGCTGTACAAGGCGGCCATTCGCCGCATGCTGGAGAACCAGCCCAACCTGTGGCTGTTCCAGCAGGCGGTGGACGACCTGATGATTGAAGGCGACCGCGTGGTGGGCGCGGTGACCCAGGTGGGTATCCAGTTCCGCAGCAAGACTGTAGTGCTGACAGCGGGCACGTTCCTGGACGGCAAGATCCACGTGGGGCTGAACAACTACGCCGCCGGCCGGGCAGGGGACCCGCCTGCCGTGTCCTTGTCTGCACGGCTGAAGGAATTGAAGCTGCCCCAAGGACGCCTGAAAACCGGCACACCACCACGGCTGGATGGCCGCACGATCGACTTCAGCAAGTGCATCGAACAACCCGGCGACGGCGTGGCAGGTGGCATGAGCCCGGTGATGCCGGTCTTCAGCTTCATGGGCCGGCTGGACATGCACCCGCAACAAATGCCGTGCTGGATCACCCACACCAACGAGCGCACGCACGACATCATCCGCAGCGGCTTTGACCGCAGCCCCATGTTCACCGGCAAGATCGAAGGCGTGGGCCCGCGCTACTGCCCGAGTGTGGAAGACAAAATCAACCGCTTTGCCGACAAAGACAGCCACCAGATTTTCCTGGAGCCCGAAGGCCTGACGACCAACGAGTACTACCCCAACGGCATCAGCACCAGCCTGCCGTTTGACGTGCAGTACGACCTGGTGCGCAGCATGGCCGGCTTGGAGAACGTGCACATCCTGCGGCCCGGCTACGCGATTGAATACGACTACTTTGACCCGCGCTCGCTGAAGAACAGCTTTGAGACGCGCCAGATCAACGGCCTGTTTTTTGCCGGTCAAATCAACGGCACGACCGGGTATGAAGAGGCGGCGGCGCAAGGATTGTTCGCTGGCGTCAATGCCGCGCTGCAAGCCGGTGCCCCAGCTGCCCAGTCTGCGGCGTGGGGCCAGGACACCTGGGTGCCCGGCCGTAACGAGGCCTACCTGGGTGTGCTGGTCGACGACCTGATCACCAAGGGCGTGACCGAGCCTTACCGCATGTTTACCAGCCGCGCCGAGTTCCGCCTGCAGCTGCGCGAGGACAATGCCGACGCCCGCCTGACTGAGACCGGCCGCAAGCTGGGTCTGGTGGACGACGCACGCTGGGATGCCTTCTGCCGCAAGCGCGATGCTGTTTCACGTGAAACAGAACGTCTGCGCAGCATCTGGGTCAGCCCCAAGAATTTGGCGGCCAGCGAATCTGAGCGGGTGCTGGGTAAATCCATTGAGCATGAATACAACCTGGCAGACTTGTTGCGGCGCCCGAACATCGGCTACGCGGCGCTGATGTCGCTGGACGAAGGGCGTTATGCGAACCGGGATCTGCCGACGGTTGCCCCAGATGTTCCACGTGAAACAGCGGAAGGTTCTGAGGCTGCCGCGGCGGTCTTGGCCCAGGATGTATTCGTAGCCGCCGTCATCGAGCAGGTGGAGATTGCCGCCAAGTACTCCGGCTACATCGACCGCCAGAACGACGAGGTGGAGCGCGCCGCCCACTACGAGAACCTGCGCCTGCCCGCCGAGCTGGACTATATGCAGGTGACGGCGCTGAGCATCGAAGCCCGCCAGCGTCTGAACAAGCAGCGCCCCGAAACCCTGGGCCAGGCATCGCGCATGTCGGGCATCACGCCGGCGACCATTTCTCTGTTGCTGATCCATTTGAAGAAGGGCAACTTCCGCGGCTTCGCCGAAAAAGTGGCCGCGTAAACTTAGCCCTTTTTATCTGAGCAGCCGGGGAGGGCAGCGCATGCAGCGAGCAGTCGTTTTGGTGGGGGTGCTGGTGGGCATCCTGGTGATTCCGCTGATGTTCAGCAAATGCTCTGGCCCCAAGCCGCCGCCTGCCATCAAGGTCGCCCCGTCGGGCGCGCCATTGACCCCGCCCCCCGAGCCACCCAGCAACAAACCCATTGGTTACGGTCTGACCTTTGGCCTGCAGCCACTGGAAGACAAAGATCCCAAAGATGTGGCCAATATGGTCTGCGACGCAGGTGACTCCACGCTGGACCGCGCCTACAAAGGCGCCTGCAACCCCAATGTGGGCGACACCAGCTGCCGCATCGTGCTGCCGGTCTTGTGTATCCGCAAGGGTGATCTGCCCCGACCCGGTGGCTTGAGCGGCAGTGGCTGGAGTCGTGGCGAGCTGGGAGCCACCCAGGCGGTGATGGGTGCAACCCTGCAATCTGAGCTGCAGGCCTCGGTGATGTGTGAACGCGAACTGGGCTCGGGCTGGCGCATGGCCGCCTTTGGCGACGGTGGCAACCACCCGGACGATGAACATTACGACCACCAGGCGCGGGGCGATGTGTGGGCCCTGCAGGGAAAAATGGGCCCCGGCATTGGTGGCTTTGGCCGCTACTGGGTGCACTCCACGGGTAAACCGGCCAACTGCTGGGATTGATTGATTTCTACGATGTACCCACTTTTCCCACCACGACTGCGGATGACCCTGGTCGCTCTGCTGGTGTCGTCCGCGGCCATGGCTGCCGGGGCCGCGGGTGTCTACAAATGCACCCAGGCCGATGGCCGGGTGGTCTTCAGCGACCATGCCTGCCCCAACGACCAAACCGGCGGTGCCATAAAAGGCGCAGGCACTGGTGCACAGGCCGCAGCGGCTGGCAACACACCCGCCACGGGTGGGCCGACCACATCGGTCGAAGCCGTGCGGCAAAAGGCCGCGCGGGACCGGGTGCACCAAAACCTGACGCCCGAATGCCGCACCCTGGGCGACCGCGCGTCGCGGGTGTTGCAGAGTGATTCCAATACGTCCATGGACGAGGTCAAACGGGCGGTCAGTGAATTTGAAGGTAAGTGTGCCGACCAGGTGGTGGATGCCACCCGCAAGGAAAACGCCCGCGGGGCCAGTGGCAAAAATGCGCCGCTGGACGCAGCGTCTTGCCAGAAGCTACGCCAGACTCTGGACGCTGACCGTGCCCGCCTGGGCCGTATGACCGATAAAGAAAAAATGGCCTTTGCTGCCCAACAAAACGAGGTTTCCATTGCCTGCCGCTAACACTATGACTACAGCACCTGCCAACCACCGCCAGGTGCTGGAACAGGCGCTACCCGCGCTGGGCCTGACGCTGGACGCCACCCAGATCACCGCCTTGTTGGCCTACCTGGAGCTGATCCAGAAGTGGACCAAGGTCTACAACCTGACCGCCGTGCGCGACCCAGCCGAGATGCTGACCCACCACCTGCTGGACAGTCTGGCGGCGCTGGCCCCACTGGACCGGCAACTGCAATCCCTGCGTGCCGCAACACCGGATGCACCCATCCGGCTGCTGGATGTGGGGTCTGGCGCGGGGCTGCCCGGCATTGTGATTGCCATTTGCCGGCCCGACATCACGGTGCACTGTGTGGATACGGTGGCCAAGAAGGCTGCGTTTATCCAGCAGGTGGCGGTAACGCTGAAGCTGCCCAATCTGCGGGGCCTGCATGCGCGGGTGGAGTCGTTGACCGAGCCGTACGACGTGGTCAGTTCGCGGGCCTTTGCATCCCTGGTTGATTTCACCAACTGGTCGGGTGGGGCGTTGGCGGAGCGGGGAATCTGGATGGCGATGAAGGGTAAGCACCCGGGGGATGAGATAGCGGTGTTGCCGGCGACGGTGGAAGTGTTTCACGTGGAACAACTGAAGGTGCCGGGGTTGGATGCTGAGCGGTGCATGGTTTGGATGCGGCGGGCTTTGGCTGATACTTGATGGTCGGCTGGGTAGCTTGGTGGGTGGGATAGGTCGGGTCACGCGTTCTGCTCCGTGTCCCCCGCCCGTTCCGGGCTCCTCCTTTACCTGCGCAGAACGCGCAACCCGACCTATCCTGCCTTACTGAGCTGGCACGCATATGCCGGAAGACAATCCCCTGAGACCGAATGCAGGCCTTACTTATCTGCCTACCAGTATGAGTATGTGTGAACACACCCTCAGCACCAGGCGTGGGGTATGCGTTTTGCGTAGGTAAAAGGAGGAGCCCGCGCAGCGGGCGGGGGACACGGAGCAAAACGCGTACCCCATGCCTGATGCGTGCGAAGACCAAAGTCCAAAACGCGAGTGAACAGGAATGCGGGATGTAAACTCGCCCTTTCCCCAGAAAGAACACCACCATGCTTGGCGTCACCGACTACGGCACTTTTGTTGTCACCATCATCGTCTTCCTGCTGATCCCCGGCCCCGGAAATCTGGCGCTGATCACGTCCACCAGCAAAGGTCGTATCCGCGGCGGGCTGGCGGCCACCATGGGGGTGATTGCGGGAGACCAAGTACTGATGTGGTCGGCCGTGGCTGGGGTGGCGGCGCTGCTGGCGGCTTACCCGGATGCCTTCCACGCGGTGCAGTGGATTGGTGCTGCCTACCTGGCCTGGCTGGGTGCCAAGATGCTGCTGGCCAAACCCGGCGCGGCGCCGGTGCTCAATATCACGGCTGGTCACTACTTCCGCCAGGCACTGATGATCACGCTGTTCAACCCAAAGGCCATCCTGTTCTATATGGCCTTCTTCCCCCTGTTTGTGGACCCGGTCAGCCAACGCGGATTGCTGACCTATGGCTTTATGGCTGGCACCATCGCCGCCATCACGTTTGTGTACGGCCTTATCTCGGTGCTGTTGACGCACTATCTGGCAGAGCGTATTCGCGCCAACCCCGTCATCTCCCAAGTGCTGGAGAAAATTGCCGGGCTGTTCCTGATCGGTTTTGGCATCAAGCTGGCGGTGTCCAAATAGTATGGCCAAGATCTTCTGTGTAGCCAACCAAAAAGGCGGCGTCGGCAAAACCACCACCACCGTTAACCTGGCAGCCGGCCTGGCCAAGGTCGGTCAGCGGGTGTTGATGATCGACCTGGACCCGCAGGGCAATGCCACCATGGGCTCGGGCGTGGACAAGCGCAAGCTGGAGCTCACCGTCTACGACGTGTTGCTCGAATCTGCCACCATCGCCGAGGCCCGCGCCCAGAGTGACAAGCTCAAAGAGGGTGGTTGCAGCTACGACATCCTGGGTGCGAACCGCGAGCTGGCCGGTGCCGAGGTGGAATTGGTCGAAGTGGAGCGGCGCGAGAAACGCCTGAAGCAGGCCATCGAGGCCGTGGATGCCGAATACGACTTTGTGCTGATCGACTGCCCGCCGTCCCTGAGCATGCTGACGCTCAACGGCCTGTGCTGCGCCCATGGCGTCATCGTGCCCATGCAGTGTGAATACTTTGCGCTGGAAGGCCTGACCGACCTGGTCAACACCATCAAGCAGGTCAAGGCCAACCTCAACGACGACCTGCAGATCATCGGCCTGCTGCGTGTCATGTTCGACCCGCGCATCACCTTGCAGATGCAGGTGAGTGAACAACTCAAGGCCCACTTTGGCGACAAGGTGTTTGACTCCGTCATTCCGCGCAATGTGCGCCTGGCCGAGGCGCCCAGTTATGGTGTGCCGGGTGTGGTGTTTGACCCGTCGTCCAAGGGCGCGCAGGCTTTTGTGGCGTTTGCGCAGGAAATGGTGGCACGTATTGCGGCGATGTAAAGGGCGTCCAGCCAAGATGTTATAAGCAAAACAAGCCCCTAGCCCCCGTAAATACTCACTCTATTGCTCTCAATATCATAGCAATTGCCTGACAAACCCACCGTGACTACTGCATCCACCACCACCGTCCTCATACTGCCCGGCTGGCAAAACTCGGGCCCCGACCACTGGCAAAGCCGCTGGGAAGCGCTGTATGGCGACCAGCGTGTGCAGCAGCACGACTGGATGCAACCTCTGCGTGGCGACTGGATGATGCAGTTGGAAGAAGCGGTGTTGGCCGCGCCACCTGGCCCGGTCGTGCTGGCGGCCCACAGCCTGGGCTGCCTGCTGACTGCTGCCTGGGCAGAACACTCGCGCAACACACACCGCGTGGTTGGCGCACTGCTGGTGGCGCCGGGTGATGCCGAGCGGGAAGAATTCCGCGCCCCGCTCAAAAGCTGGTCACCCATCGTCCTGCAGCGCCTGCCGTTTGCCAGCACGCTCTTGGGCAGCCATGACGACCCGTACTGCACATTGGCACGCGCGCAGCAGCTTGCCAGCGCCTGGGGTTCCACCTTTGTCGACTACGGCAACAAAGGCCACATCAACGCCGACTCCGGCCTGGGCGACTGGCCCGAGGGCCGGGCGCTGCTGGCCCCATTTTTGAATACGAAGAAAGCGAACGTTTAAACATATGGTCACGAAAAAACCCAAGGGCCTGGGCATGGGTCTGGAAGCATTGCTTGGCCCCAAGGTCAAGGAGCCCGTGGCGCTGGACGCCGCTTCCACAACCCCCGCAGCCGACGGCCCACCCAGCACACTGATGCTGACCGATATGGTGGCCGGCAAATACCAGCCCCGCACCCACATGGACGAGGGCGCGTTGTACGAGCTGGCCGAAAGCATCAAGGCCCAGGGCATCATGCAACCGATACTTGTTCGTCGCTTGAGCGACGAACAAGCTCGGTTGCACCGCAATGTAGTGGGTGACGAGCCTGTTCGCCCGCTGTACGAAATCATCGCCGGCGAACGCCGCTTCCGCGCGGCCAAGCTGGCAGGGCTGGACAGCGTGCCCGTGCTGGTGCGTGATGTGAGTGACCAGGCCACCGCCGCTATGGCGCTGATCGAAAACATGCAGCGCGAAGACCTGAATCCGCTGGAAGAGGCCCAGGGCCTGCAGCGGCTGATCCGGGAATTTGGCCTGACACACGAAACCGCCGCCCAGGCCGTGGGCCGCTCGCGCAGCGCCGCCAGCAATCTGTTGCGCCTGCTCAATCTGGCCGAACCCGTGCAGACCATGCTGATGGCCGGTGACCTGGACATGGGCCATGCCCGTGCGCTGCTGTCGCTGGAGCGGGGTACACAGATCACCGCTGCCAACCAGATTGCCGCCAAAAAGATGTCGGTGCGCGAAGCCGAGGGTCTGGTCAAAAAGTTGGGTGCTGAATTCGAACTGACTGCATCGCCCAAGCCCAAGAAAGAAAAGTCGCGCGACCTCAAACGGGTGGAAGAAGAACTCTCCGATCTGCTGATGGCGCAGGTCGAGATTCAGGTCAAGAAACGCGTCAAGCGCAATGGCCGGGTAGAAGAGATGGGTGAGGTTGTCATCCAGTTTGGCTCGCTGGACGAGTTGAACGGACTGATCGAACGCCTGTCGCCTGGCACCAGCCGATAAGCTGCATCCCATAGGGACGCTGTGCGCAAAGCCCTCGGCACTTGGCCGCTGCCCGCCGTACTGACCTGGGCCGCAGCCTGGCTGCTGTTCCGGGCGCTGATGGGGCAGGGCATTGCGCAGCACTGGGCACTGGTCACCGCCACCGCGCTGGGCGTGGGCCTTAGCCTGCTGGGCAACAGCTGGTGGCGCCGGGTACTGATCGCTGCGGGTTTTCCGCTGTCATTGGCTTTAAGCCTTCCGTCACTGGGCTTGGCAGCCGTGTTGCCCGCCTGGGCCTGGCTGGTCCCGCTGCTACTGCTGCTGGCGGTCTACCCGCTGAATGCCTGGCGCGATGCGCCGCTATTCCCTACACCTGCACACGCGCTGGACAGCCTGCCCCAGCACGCCCCACTGCCCAACGGCGCCCATGTGCTGGACGCCGGTTGTGGCCTGGGCCATGGTCTGAAAGCCCTGCGCCGCGCCTACCCGCAAGCCCAACTGTTTGGCCTGGAGTGGAGCTGGCCACTGCGCGCCCTGTGTGCGCTGCGTTGCCCCTGGGCGCAGGTGCGCCGGGCCGACATTTGGGCGGCAGACTGGTCTTCTTATGACATGGTTTACCTGTTCCAGCGGCCAGAGAGCATGCCGCGCGCCGTGGCCAAAGCACAGGCCGAACTGCGCCCCGGTGCGTGGCTGGTCAGCCTGGAGTTTGAAGCGCAAGCGATAAAACCAACGGCCCGCTGTAGCGAGCCGGGTGGCAAAATGGTATGGTTGTACCAAGCGCCACTGAACGGCCCCCAAGGAGATTGACCATGCCCACCCCAAGCCCGCAAACGCCTGCGACCGACGAGGTCCAGCACGCCCAACAGGTGCTGGTTTTTGCCATGGCAACCTTGGCCGAAATGCGCGAGGCCGACTCCGAGAGCCACATCCTGCGCGTGCAGCACTATGTGCTGGCCCTGACCCAGGCGCTGAGCAAACACCCCACATTCGAGGCCGTCCTCACCCCCGCCTTCATTGACATGCTGTACCGCAGTGCGCCCTTGTACGACATGGGTTCGGTCGGTGTGCCAGACCGCATCCTGCTCAAGCCCGGCAGGTTGACGGCAGACGAAATCGGCATCATGCGCACCCACACCACGCTGGGCCATGCCGCCATCGAGCGGGCCGAGAAAACCCTGGGCCGCCCATCGCCCCTGCTGGCCATGGTCAAGGACATTGTCTTGTGTCACCAGGAAAAGTGGGACGGCAGCGGCTACCCCCGCGCCCTGGCGGGCACGGACATCCCCGTGTCGGCCCGCATCATCGCCCTGGCCGATGTGTACGACGCGCTGATCACCAGCAAGGTCTACAAAGACGGTGTGCCGCACGACAAGGCAGTGCAAATCATCTTCAGCGAACGCGGCACCCACTTCGACCCCGACATGGTCGACGCCTTCATCGAAATCCAGGACAGCTTCGCCGAGATCGCCCAACGCTACGGCGACACCGAAGCCGACATGCAGCACAAGATCGAATACATGGCGAATGCGATTGCGGAGATTGCTACGCTGTGAGCTGACGCGTAGCCCGTGTAGTTTTCAGCACGGCACAATCTGCACCTTTGGCCAACGCGCAGCGTACCGCTTTTGAACGACCCGCTGGCGGTAGGTGTCAACACTGACGCGGACCGGATTGCGCCGCACGACGCAGTTAAACAAGTCCTCCAGCCCGTGTGGCGCAATGACCGTAATGGAGTCATCGGCTTCTAATCGGAGGCCAACAGACGTTGCGTACTCCGGCCAAGAGGCTACGGCTTCCTCCAGCGACCCCAGCGGTTGGACCGCATGCCCAAAGTATTCCTCAAACCAATGGTGTACGGCGGCCTGGTTTGTGACCTCCCACGGAACCCCGGGCATCCGTTCAACCAGCCTGTTTTGAATGTCCACGTCTTGCTGCGGCGCAAGGCAGTCGGCATCAAAATACACCACATCGATATCCGCCAGCGCGGACGGCACGACCCGGTCGTGAAGCGCATCCCACACCAGATTGCGGATAGCGCCGGCACCAATGCACCATGATGAAAGGCCCAGGCTGCGCACGGCGTCCAGTGCGTCCATGAGCCACTGCGATTCGCGCGCGAGTGCAACCAGGCGATCACGGCTTTCGGCATGAGAGGGTGATTTATGCGCCATGTCTTATGGCGCGCAGGTGGTCCGTAAACGCCGGTAGTTGCGCCTGCACCCGCTTGCAAACGTCGTCGATGGTGGTCGCCACCGCACTCGCGCGGTCTGCATCACTCAGGGTCTGGGCTTCGGCAAACGCCTTGTTCTGAATGGCCTGTTGTTCGCGCCTGGGTGCTGCTGCCTTTACCGTGAGGATCTGGTCCCACGGACTCGGAATGGTGATACCGCCGATGGCCGCTTTGCCTTCGATCTGTTCCAGATCCAGCGACGCGGCTGCAAACTCGGGGCTGGGTGCCGAGAGGCTGTAGAGGCGAAAGTCCTGCGTGTGGTGTTGGGGCAGATGGTTGGGCGCTGGGCTCCAACCCAGGTAGACATTGAAGTAGCGCTCCACACCGGGGCCGGGCACCCAACGCAGCCACACGGTTGCGCAGGTGGACACAGGCGCGCGGTAGAGCAGATCCCCACTGAACAGCTCGCGCTGGGGGTGGTCACGGGGAACCGAGTGTTGGACGAAATCCGGAAACCGATTCGCCATGGCCTGCTTCACGTGCTGCAGAAAATGTGGCTTGTACAAGCGGTCCATGGCAAAGGGCGACGTCTTAAACCGTAGCTTCAACCCGTCGCCACGATGGCTTCAGTATGTGTCCTCTGGCGTGCGCCAGGCGCAACATGTACAGGCCCAAAGCCAGGCAGACGGTGACCGCCACAATCGATGCCTCGGGCCCAAAACTGCCACCTGATAACAATGCCGGCCCGTGCAGTTGGCCTTCCAGAAAACCAGGGCTTGGCACGCCAGATGTAGGCGCGCCAAAGATGCCGCTTTGGGTGAAGTTCCATGCCATGTGGATGCCAATCGCCAGCCAGACCCGGCGCGTGAGCATATAGGCGGCGGCCAGCATCACGCCGGCCTCCAGCGCGATGGCTGCCGAGCTCAGCGCGGTGGCTTCGGGGTTGGGCAGGTGCATCACGCCGAACAGGATGGCGGAGATGGCCAGGGCGATCCAGCTGCCCAGCCAGCTCTCCAGAATGCGAAAGGCCACCGCACGTATCAACAGTTCTTCGGTCACCCCCGCCATGACGGCGGCAGTCAATGCCGGCATCACGCCGGCGGTGCTGGCTGCGACCGTGGCCGTGTAACTGCCCAGCAGAAAAAGTATGCCGATGACAACACTGAACAGGGCCACACCGATGGCAATGCCAGCCACAGCTTCCAGCAGCCAACCCACGGACCATAGCTCGGTAACCGGGCGCCGCTCGACGACACGAACAAAGGTGTAGTAGCCCACCAGTGATCCCAGTGCCAGCAGCAGTGGCGACCAGGCTTGCAGGTTCTCGGGCAGCAGGCTGGCGAGACCAGCGCCCATACCTATGGCGCCACCGACCCAGAAGAAGCCCAGAACCGCGCGGACCGGGGGGAACAAAACTGCGCGGTAAAAACGGCCGGGTTGCGGGGAAGATGTTTGCATGGATGGGAGCTTGTCTCGTTCTTGTGGTGCCGCATTATCACCACGCACAACATCCCTCAGAGAAACCTACGGCTTCTCCGAATCCTCTTCATCCGTCTGCTTGGATTTCCACTTGGAATAAAAGTAGGCGCCTCCTGAAACCACACCCGCGGCGGTCGCCGCAGCGCCGATGATGGGGGCCGCGGTGACGATCAGCGGGGCACTGGTTACGCCCAGGGCAACACCGATGGCGCCCAAGCCACTTGGCGCCGCCAAGGCCGCTCCCGCTGCCACCACGCCAGAGGTGATGCCCAGGCCCATGGACACTGTCTCGACCTTGTCGGCGACGTCCTTGTGGTTGGCATCGACCGCCTTGACGGTGTCTACTACGCGGCCCGTCAGTTTCTTCGCTTCCTGCGTGGCGGAGCTTGCAAGTCCTTTTACTTTTGCCACAGCGGCTTTGGTGTTGTCATGCTCCACCGCGTCGCCGATCGCGTGTTGTACGGATCGCCCAGCTGCCAGAGCCACACCGCCAGCTTTGCTGGCGGCATCTTGGGCGGAGGTCAAGCCCCGCTGGGTGGCCGATGCCGTATCAACAGCCAGCTCTTTCAACTTCTCGATGTTTGTTTTTGCCATGCGGATTCCCTCCTTCTGGTTTTATTCTAGGTCGCGCGGAACACTCGCTTAATCTACTTCAAACCGGTACCCCACCCCATACACCGACGCCACGCTGTGCCCCACGGCGCCCGCGGCGTCTAGCTTGCGGCGCAGGTTCTTGATGTGGCTGTCGATGGCGCGGTCGCTCACATCGCGCAGGTCGTGGTGCACATGGTCCAGCAGACGCGCGCGGCTGAACACATGGCTGGGGCGTGACATCAACAGGCGTAGCAGGCGGAACTCGACCGGGGTTAGCGGCAGCAGTTGCCCGTTCCAGCGGATGCTGAGTGTGGTGTCGTCGGCCACCAGTGCGGCGGCTGCGGGTGCCGTAACGCTGTTGGGTGCAGCGTGGTGCGCCTGCGCCGACAGGCTGCCCTGTGCACGCCGCAGCAGTGCTTGGATGCGGGCCACCACCTCGCGTGGGCTGAAGGGTTTGCAGACGTAGTCATCAGCACCCGTATCCAGCCCCAACAGGCGGTCGATCTCGTCCACACGGGCCGTCACCATGATAATGGGCACGGCGGAGAAGGCGCGCAACTGTTCACATACGGCGATGCCGTCCTGGCCGGGCAGCATCAGGTCCAGCACCACCAGCGCGGGGGTGATGGCGCGCACCAGGGGCACGGCGTCCAGGCCATTGCTGCAGACCGTGGTCTCGAAGCCATGCATGTGCAGGTAGTTGGTCAACATGTCGGCGATCTTGGTGTCGTCTTCTACGACCAGGATGTGCTGCTTTCCGAGTGCTGTGGCCTTGGTGTTCATGCTGCACCTTTCTGCGCCGCGACCGAGCTCGGGTTCACCGGCAGGCGCACTGTCATCTGCAAACCACCGCGCTGCGACGCGCCGGCTGTTACCGTGCCCTGGTGTGCGTGGGCAATGGAGCGTGCAATGGCCAAGCCCAGGCCGCTGCCGTGTTGGCCGTCACCGCGCTGGCGCGCCTTGTCGCCGCGGAACAGCGGCTCAAACAGTTCACGCATATCGGTATCGCTGACGCCGGGCGCGCTGTCGTCCACGGTGAGTGTCACGGTGCGACCGTCGCTGTGCCAGTCCACGGCAATGCTGCCGGGTGCGTCGGTGTAGCGCATGCTATTGGTCAGCAGGTTGGCCAGCAGTTGTTCGATGCGGCCAAAGTCCCAGTTCACGTTCATGGGCGTGAAGGCCTGTGCAGGCAACAAAAGTGACAGGCCGCGTTGTTGGGCCTGCGCTTCAAAACGCTGGGCCACGCGCCACAGGTTGGCATGGGCATCACCCGCAGTGAAGTCGCAGCGCAGGCCATCCACATCGGCCACCGACAGCGTGTGCAGGTCATCGACCAGGCGTGTGAGCTGCAGCACCTCATCGCGCAGGCTGGCCATCACCTGCGGCGTGGGCTGGCGGGCGCCATCTTCAATCGCTTCCATCTCGCCGCGCAGCACCGACAAAGGGGTGCGCAGCTCGTGCGAGATCTGTGCGATCCAGACGCGGCGTGCGGTCTCCAGCCGCGCCAGCTCGGCGGTCATGGTGTTGACGTCTTCCATCAGCTGCGCAATCTCGCGTGCACCGGTGGGCTGCAGGGGCTCGGGTCGGCGGCCGCGGGCGATCTCGCGGCTGGCGCTTTGCAGGGCCAAGAGCGGGCGGCTCCAGCGGCCCGCCATCCACCACGCTGCCAGCACGGCGGCGAGTATGGTGCCCAGCGCGGCCCAGACCAGGCGGCTGGTCTGGCGCTGCAGGAAGCGGGCGTCCACACCTTCGGGTTCTGGCTCGGGTAGCAAGTCCACAAACGCGATCTCCACACCATTCACCTTGATGGCGCGTGTGGTGCGTTGCACGCCAGGTGGTTGTGGACGGCCGGCCAGGCGCTGGCCTTGGGCGTCGCGCAGCAGCATGCGTTCGCCCAGGCTGCCTTGGCCGCGGGGTGTGCGCGGCGATGCGTCATCGGGGCGGGGTGGTGGTGGGCGGTCGTAACCCCGTTGCGGTGGGGGTGGGCGTTGGCCGCGTGGGGCGCGGCCGGCGAATTCGTCCATCAACGCCCGCATGGGGTCGGGGTCCTGGCGCAGCCACTGCAGTTCGGTGTCGGTGGCGGCGCGGCGCTCCACCATGGCCACAAAACGCATCAGCTGCTCTTCGTCGCGCACTTGTAAATAGTCTTTGAAGCCGCTGCGCAGGTTTAGAAAGCTAAGGGCCCCCACCACCAGCACTGCTATCACGACAGCTGACGCGATCAGCAGCGACAGTTGCAGGGCTATGGGAAGTCGGCGTGGCGTGCGCATCAACACATCTTAGCCAGGCTAGGCGCCGGGGCGGTAGAGCGTTCTGCTCCGTGTCCCCCGCCCTCCGGCTTGCGCCTGCGGGCTCCTCCTTTACCTGCGCAGAACGCTCTACCGCCCCGGCTTCTGGTTTCTCGACGGTGTTTCATGGTGCACGGAAGCCATCCGACAGCGTGCGCAAGAAGGCGACGACATCGTTGACCTCGGGTTCCGTCAGCAGTGGCCCAGCAGTCGGTGCGCGGTTGAACGGCGCTTTCACCGATTCGATGTTGCCGCGGTACTGGGCGGGCAGGTCATTGGGGACACCGCTGGGGCCGTACCAGCGCTGCGGGTTGGTGTTGCGGGTGGAGTAGAAGCGCACCACATCGGCCAGGTTGTTAAAGAAGCCGTTGTGCATAAAGGCCGGCCGCTCGGCCACGTTGCGCAGGGTGGGCATCTTGAACTTGCCGCAGAAGTTGCTGACTGTGGTTCCTGGCACCACGTCGGCAGGCAGGGTCAGTGTGGTGCGCTCGGGGCCGCACAGGCCCAGGTCAAAAAAGGCGGGGTCGGCATTGCGGGGGATGGCCGTGTTGCGCGGAATGCCGTTGGCGTAGTAGGTGAACTCGGTGAACAGCGAATCCTCTGGCTTGCCGGTTGTCGGGTCCATCACATGGCAGCCGGCACAGTTGGCGCGGGCAGGGTCCATGAACAAAGCCATGCCCCGTGCCTCGGCCGGTGTGAAGGTGGCCTGTCCGCGCACCATGGCGTCAAACTTGGAGCTGAAGGGCTGCAGCGCCGCACGCTCAAAGGCTTCAATGGCCACGCCGATCTGCGTGAAGGCGGCGTCGGTGTCATTGAAGATATTGGTACCAAACTGCTGGCGGAACAGTGGCGCATAACGCGAGGCCGCAATCTTGTCCACCACGGCGCGGCGGCTGGGGTTGTTCATCTCCAGCGGGTTCAGAAAAGGCCCCAGCGCCTGCTGCGCCATGGTGTCGACCCGGCCATCCCAGAAGTGGCCGCCTATGGCCTCGGTCTCACCGCCTTCGGTCTGGAAGCCGAAAGCCGGGATGAAGCCCTGGTAGCTATTGGTCATGGAATTGCGCAGGCCCAGGCTGGTGGGCAGGCTACCCCGCGCCACGCCGATGCGTGCGCCACCATTGTTGTTATTGCCGGCAAACCCCTGGTTGGGCTGGTGGCAGGCCACGCAGGCGGTGCCGCGGGGTTCGGACAGGTTGGGGTCGGTGAAGATTTGTTGGCCCAGGCGGGCGCGGTCGTCGGTCAACACAGGGGCGGGCGGCGGTGTCGCGGCATCGGCCTGCACGGAGGTGGTGTCGGCAGCCACGGCGACGGGGGCATCCACCGCGCTCGCACTGCCGCCGCCTCCGCAGCCGCTGAGCAGTGCCAGCAGGGCTGTGGCGCTGGCGGCCTGCAGCAGGTTCCAAAATGTGGGGCGGTAGTCGTGCATGGCAGTCTCCTGGTGGATGCCACCGTGGCATCGCTGGGAAGGAACTGTCGCCGTCAAATGTGGAGGAAATATGGATGGCCAGCCCCGGCCCAATGCCTTGGTGCAGGCGGATTCAAGTACGAAGTGCAACGTTTTAGAAACGGGTTGGGCCAAGAGTGAATAGGATGCACTTTTGTGACCGGCCAGTCCCAAACGTTGCACCATGACCTATACACACTTGACCCAAGAAGAACGATACCAAATTCACAACCTCACGCGCCAAGGCATTCATCTGTCGCAAATTGCAGCAGAGCTTGGACGTAGCAGCTCGACGATCAGCCGCGAGCTCAGGCGCAATGCCAGTGCCCGGGGCTACCAACCTGCACTGGCCCAAGACAAAGCGACTCAGAGACAGACACAGCGTCGCAATGCCCGCCAGTTCGATCCAGAGCAGTGGCAACTCGTGGAGTTGTATCTGCGCCTGAGCTTGTCTCCCCAGCAAGTCAGTGACCGCCTGGCTTTAGAGGATCGTTTGTCGATTAGCACCGAAGCCATCTACCAATACGCCTATGCCAACAAAGCCCAGGGCGGTGATTTAGTCGGGTACTTGCGCTGTCAAAAACTTCGTAGAAAGCGCTATGCCAGTGGTCGAGAGCGCCGTGGGGTACTCAAGAACCGGGTCGGAATTGAACATCGCCCCGCAGTGGTGGATAGCAAGAAGCGCATAGGCGACTGGGAGGGCGATACGGTGATCGGCGGGGGGCGCAAAGGCGTGTTGGTGACACTGGTGGAACGCAAGTCCCGCTATACCTTGGCGCATCCACTACGCTCCAAGCACAGTGCGGGGGTGACGCAGGCCATTGTCGATTTGCTGCGCCCCCACAGACATGCCTGCAAGACACTGACCTTTGACAACGGCAAGGAGTTCGCTGAGCACGAATTCATTGCAAGTTGTTTGAGGGCGAAGGTGTACTTTGCCAAGCCCTACTGCTCATGGCAGCGTGGGCTCAATGAGAACACCAACGGGCTGCTGCGACAGTTCTTTCCAAAGGGGTGCAGTTTGCTCAAGGTGACACAGGCTCAGGTCGATGAAGCTGTGTACTTACTCAATCATCGGCCTCGTAAGTGCCTGGGCTATCGCACACCGCATGAGGTCTTCTACAACCTACCCGTCAGACCTCTTACACTGCATTCCGTTGCGCTTTGTACTTGAATCCGCCGCAAAATATGCCGATAGCCCCCGTAATTGTTATCTCTATAGCTATCAAAAAAGTAGCAGTCTAAACCTGAATATATGAGTGATGCCATGCAGTCTGTTGATGTTCTGATTGTGGGTGCAGGCATGGCCGGCGCATCGGCCGCCTACTTTCTGGCGCCGCATGTGCGCGTGCTGCTGCTGGAGCGCGAGCCCCAGCCCGGCTACCACGCCACCGGGCGGTCAGCGGCCATGTACTCCGAGACCTATGGCAACGCCACCGTGCGGGCCATCACCACTGCGTCCCGGCCGTTTTATTTCAACCCGCCGCCAGGGTTTGCAGAGCACCCGCTGGTCACGCCACGGGGCTCACTGATTGTGGGCGCAGCGGCGGACCACGACCACCTGCGCACCGTCTGGCAAGACCTGCGCGCCCTGGTGCCCGATGTGCAGTGGTGGACCCAGGCCGACATCCTGCAACGTGTGCCCGTGCTGCGGCCCGAGGCTGCGCACTGCGGTGTGTACGAGCCCGACGCCATGGACATGGACGTACACGCCATCCACCAGGGTTTTCTGCGCGGTGCCAAGGCCGCCGGTGCACAACTGGTGTGTGGTGCCGGTGTGCAGCGCATGCAACGCGAAGCAGGTGCATGGCGTGTCGACACAGAAGCCGGCAGCTTTTCAGCACCCATCGTCATCAACGCCGCGGGTGCGTGGTGTGATGCACTGGCCCAGCTGGCAGGTGTGGCCCCCATAGGCCTGGTGCCCAAGCGCCGCACCGCGTTCACCACCGAAGCCCCCGCGGGCTGCGACATCGGCCACTGGCCATTGGTCATTGATGCGCACGAGAGTTTCTACTTCAAGCCCGACGCCGGTGTGCTGCTGATGTCCCCTGCCAACGAAGACGCGGTAGAGCCGCAAGACGTGCAGCCGGAGGAGCTGGATGTAGCCATCGCCGTGGACCGTATCGAGACCGCCACCACGCTGCAGATCCGCCAGGTGCGGCGCAAGTGGGCGGGGCTGCGGTCGTTTGTGGCCGACAAGACGCCGGTGGTGGGTTTTGCGCCCGATGCGCCAGGCTTCTTCTGGCTGGCGGGGCAGGGGGGTTATGGCATACAGACTGCGCCGGCCATGGGTGAGCTGGCCGCGGCGCTGGTGCGGGGCTTGCCGGTGCCCACAGCCATGGCCGCCTTGGGGGTGCGACAGGAAGATGTCTCTGCAGACAGGTTGTTGTAGCGATTTATGCCGCTAGCCCCCGTCGGATGGATCTGAATAGCTAGCAAATTTATAGCGTAAAGATCTTCCCCGGGTTCATGATGTTCAGCGGGTCCAACGCCCGCTTGATGGCGCGCATCATGTCCACCGCACCCGCGCCGGTCTCGGCCACCAAGAAGCCCTGCTTGTGCAGGCCCACGCCGTGTTCACCGGTGCAGGTGCCGCCCAACTTGAGCGCGCGCTCCACCAGCTGGTGGTTCAGCCGCTCGGCCGTTTCGCGCTCGGCTGGGATATTGGGGTCAATCAGGTAGCCCATGTGGAAGTTGCCGTCGCCCACATGGCCAACCAAAAAGTAGGGGATGCCCGCCTCTTGTGCCTCGGTCACCGAGTCCAGCAGCGCATCGGCCAGATGCGAGATCGGCACACAGGTGTCGGTGGTGATGGCCTTGCAGCCGGGGCGCGACTGCACGCCGGCAAAGTAGGCGTTGTGCCGCGCGGTCCATAGCTTGGTGCGCTCTTCGGGGGTGGCGGCCCAGGCAAAGGCGCTGCCGTTGTTGTCGGCAGCGATGGCCTGCACCGTTTCCACCTGCTCCTGCACGCCAGCCGGTGAGCCGTGGAATTCCATCAGCAGCATGGCGCTCTCGGGCAGGCTCAGTTTGGAATGCTGATTGACCACCTTCACGGTGGTGGAGTCCAGCAGCTCGCAGCGCGCAATGGGTACGCCCAGCTGGATGATCTGTATCGTGGTGTTGACCGCATCGGCCAGGCTGGGGAAGCAGCAGGTGGCCGCCATCACGGCTTCGGGCAGCGGGTAGAGCTTGACGGTCACTTCGGTGATCACGCCCAGCGTGCCTTCACTGCCCACCATCAGCCGTGTCAGGTCGTAGCCAGCGCTGGATTTCTTGGCGTGGGTGCCGGTGCGTATGGTTTCGCCCTGGGCGGTGACCACTTCCAGTGCCAGCACGTTTTCACGCATGGTGCCGTAGCGCACGGCATTGGTACCGCTGGCGCGGGTGGCGGTCATGCCACCAATCGTGGCGTCAGCGCCGGGGTCTATGGGGAAGAAGAGACCGGTGGACTTGACCTCGTCATTGAGCTGCTTGCGGGTCACGCCGGGCTGCACCGTCACCGTCAGGTCTTCGGCGTTGATGGACAACACCTTGTTCATCTGGCTCACATCCAGGCTGATGCCGCCCTGCACGGCCAGCAAATGACCCTCCAGCGAGGTGCCCACGCCGAAGGGAATGACCGGCACCTGGTACTGCGCCGCCAGCTTGACTACCTGGGCGACCTCGGCCGTGCTGTGGGCAAAGACCACGGCGCCAGGCGGTGGCACGTCGAACGAAGATTCGTCCCGCCCGTGCTGCTCGCGCACGACCAGGGCCGTGGAGCAGCGCGTGCCGAATTGCGCTTGCAGCGCCTCAACCAATTCCGGCGGAACCGGGCGCTGGTTCACTTCAGGCAATAAATGCAGGGGGGGCGTGGGAGCGTTCATTGTTGTGTCTCCTGGGGGCAGCCGGCCGCGGAGCGGTGGTGCTGGGAGGATCAGTTTACGATGGGAGACTTTTTTTGTCCTTGCATGGAGCTGACTATGGGCAACCGCCTCACACAAATCGCCACCCGCACCGGGGACAACGGCACCACCGGCCTGGGCGACAACACCCGCGTTTCCAAAGACAGCCTGCGCGTACACGCCATGGGCGACGTGGACGAACTCAATTCCCACATCGGCCTGCTGCTGTGTGAAGACATGCCCCAGGGCGTGCGCGACGTGTTGGTGGAGATACAACACCAGCTGTTCAACCTGGGCGGCGAGCTGTCCATCCCCGGTTATGAACTGCTCAAACCCGAGGCCGTGCTGGCGCTGGACGAGGCACTGGCCGAGCACAACGAACACCTGCCGCGCTTGCAGGAGTTCATCTTGCCCGCGGGTACCCGCGCTGCATCCCAAGCCCACGTATGCCGCACCGTGGCCCGCCGCGCCGAGCGTGCGGTGGTTGCGCTGGGCGCGCAGGACGCGTTGAAAGACACACCACGGCAGTATTTGAACCGCTTGTCGGATCTGATGTTTGTGCTGTCTCGCGTGTTGAACCGTTACCGGACCGATGGCACGGTGGGGGATGACGTGTATTGGAAGAGTGAGCGGATGGCGAAGGCGGCGGGGGAGTAACTGACCCCGATGAGTGATTACTTCCTGACGCAAAGCCGATGGTTGATCAGCAGAACGAAAGCGTCCACTCGCTCATTGTGGAACCAACAAACGCTACAACTTGCTCAGATGCTGATGGGAGTAGATTCGAATATTCTGCCGAAAGGTAGTCTATGACTTGTTCATGATGCCAGGGGCCAAGAGATGCTTTGTAGCCGTCGTGTTCTTTTTGGATTTCTTGCCAAGATGAGTACGACTTCTTCGAAATCAGCATCTCTGCTTCGGTATAGATGATGTGGAGTTCCATGAGACTAGGCATAGAAAGAAACCACAAGGATTGCCGGGTTGCCAATCTCAAGACGGCGCCAGTTGACGAATGCTGCGCACTCTACGAAAGCTTGGAACTGCTCAGGGCATCTCTTCTTGAAGTCGGCTGCACTGTCCAGAGCGACGCAGATCATTTCCCCAGGTTGAACTTGAACCGAACTGAACTCTTCGTCTAGGTTTGTCATGCAATCTATCCAAGCGTTCATATTTCGCCCGAAAAATTCGGGAAAGCCGAACGCGAGAGAAAACTCGTCGAAGAATGACGACCAGTTAGAAATCTTCGTACCGTCGATGTGAATAGTTTTCATGGCCATCTACGCCCGCTGAATCGTCGAGTGCCACGGACCCCGAAACCCGCATCGCCGGGCACTAAGTCGAATTTGCATTGATAGAAACAGTGTCGTCATATGGGCATAGATCGTCATGCGGCTTCTTGGTGGTCACGAAGTTGCGGTTGACGAGCAGTTCAATACGCTCGGCTTTGGTAAGTTCGAAGTCATCAATGGAACCTTCCGAATGTGTCGTCAGATTGCATTTTCCATCTACGTTGAAGTGGTAGGTATCTTGAACGTGGTAGTCCCGGCGTAGACACGTCCTCCACTGGGAATTGCTGCCCCAGCCTTTGGAGAGATCACTCGTGGGCCTATTCTTGCGCCGATGAGACCAATAGAGTGTTGTGGCATCTGCAATGCCCGGTGTCAACTGATGCTCATTGGCCAGGACCATCGCTCCAGCTCTCATGAATAGCATGCTTCCTATCATCAAGCACGGCCAATGGCTCGATAGAAGTACCGGCATGCTCAGAAGCTCTTTGCTAACTTCCACGTTTACCACCTCGTGGTGGAACGGTGTGTAGCGAGTGGGGTGAACTATGGTGAGTCCGACCGCTTCGACGAAACTGGTGTATTCCGCGGTGGTCATGACGGGACCGGGCCAGTCGCTGCCGTCGGCTCGTCCCTTTTGAAATCCTAAAACTAGCGTCTCGCAGACGCGGTGCAGTGCGTAGAGTCGAAATAAGTCATCGGCATCTGCTGCAGGAATGGGGCTGCCTTGACGGCCTCCAAAGGCCCGGATCCATAGAACCTCATCACCATGGCTGTCTAGCCATGGCTGAAGCACATCGTTGTAAGTTGCTGTTCCCTCATACTCCAACAGGGCATGGTAGAGCTCTCGAGCGCCGTCCATACTCAACCCACCGTTCCAGTCGGAAAACCTTCGGAGGACCGATGCGCACGCATGCGGACCCCTGTCATAGGTTCACCACAGGTCGTTGTTCATCTGGCCCCACGCAGTTGAGGATGTGGTTTTCGTAGATAGATGGGATCAGTTCTAACGCGATGTCCTTTCCAAAAATATCTGCCTCACGGGTCACGTTGGTAAGGAGGTCGACGGTCACCGACTTGATCGCTTCCAATGACGCAGGCGCATAGCTGAGGTGCCATGGCTCCGGATACATCCCACCCTTAAAGTAGTTGTAGGGTCTGAAGAATCCGAATCTGGCAATGTTCTGATCCAGCCAAAGGTGCAGTTCCCTAAAAATTCCGCCGACGGCAGTCTCCTCTGGCAGGAGCTTGGGCGAATAGCCTGCGGCCACTGCGTTGCCTTCGACCACATCGATTTCAGTTCCCCATTGGTGTCGACTGCCGCCAGGGAGTGCGGACCAATGCAGGATGGCTTCGACTATCTGGCGTTCAGTGAGTGAGTCAAAGTCCCGGACATTTCCATCCAGGTCGTACAGAGGTTTCTTCCCGGTGAATTTGTTGTTCCAGATCCGCAGTTGGGTGTCGTAATCCCGATAAGTACTGAAGGGATGGAGATCGAAACCATCCTGCGCCGCTGCAGCGCGCATCGCGAGAAAGGCCTGCACAACCTCAGGTTGCGCAGCGAACCTGGGTTTCAGCATTTGGACTACGTGCGTTCTAGCGCGGCCAGTTACTTCGGATTCGTTGAGCATGGGCGACACTTTAGCGCGTCTGCACACGGTGACGGCCTTCCTGATTTCGGTCATCCACTAATGTCAGTTTCTGGCTCCAACCCGTATCACTTGTGGATTGCCTACACCGGGTTAGCTAGCATCCCTCCCTGTCAGCCAGAACGCCCGCTGCGCGGCCCCAGAAAATACCACAACACCAATCCCAACAGCGGCAGCAGCACGACAACCAGTATCCAAATGAGTTTCTTTTCGTTGCTGGCAGAGCTCTGGGCAATGTTGAGGATGGCCCAAATGTCGCCTGCAAGCACCAGCAGGCCCAACAGTCCGTTGTATCCGAAGTTCATCATGGTCATTCATTCCTTCTATTGACGTTTCTAACAGGAAGTGCAAAGGGCGGATGCGAGGTGTCACCTGCGTACGTGCACAACGCCACCGTACCATGCAACACTCACCGGCGCATCCACAACCATGGGTGGCAACAGAACAGTCCCGAGAAAGTGACGAACAGCATGCACGAGACAAAAACACCCGCACACAGACCCGCGCCATACATTCCGCAGATTCGCCTGTATCAGGATTGGCTGAAGGCCAACCGGGGCCTGTCATTCGCCACCTACCGCGACTTGTGGAACTGGTCCATCACCGACCTGGATGCCTACTGGCAAAGCGTGTGGGACTACTTCGGCATGCAGTCACCCACCCCACACACCGCGGTGCTGGCCAAGAATGTGATGCCGGGTGCGGTGTGGTTTCCCGGCGCGCAGGCCAATTACGCGCAGCAGGTGTTCCGCCATGTGGCGCCAGCCGATGCGGCGGGTTTTGCGGCGGTCATCAGCCGCAATGAGGCAGGCGAGCACCGCGAGCTGAGCTGGCCCGAGTTGCGCCGCCAAGTCGCCTCACTGGCGCTGCACCTGCAGGCCCAGGGTGTGCAGCCGGGCGACCGGGTGGCGGCGTATCTGCCGAATATTCCTGAAGCCATGGTTGCCTTTCTGGCCACGGTCAGCATCGGCGCGGTGTGGAGCATTTGCGCGCCCGACATGGGCACCAACGCCGTGTTGGACCGCTTCCAGCAGATCACGCCCAAGGTGCTGATCGCCTGCGATGGCGTGCGGTATGGTGGGCGCGACCTGGACCGCATGGCGGTCGTGCAGGCGCTGGTGGATGCGCTGCCCAGCGTGCAACACGTGATCCTGCACGCCAACCTGGGCACGTTGGATGTACCGCAGAATGCTATCCAATCCATAGCGACTCAGGTCCATTTCTCGGGGGCTACAGCCAGAAATGATGCAAACACTTCGGTGTTTGAGCCCGTCTGGCTGCCTTTTGACCACCCGCTGTGGATCGTCTACTCCAGCGGCACCACCGGCCTGCCCAAGCCCATCGTGCACGGCCATGGCGGTACGGTGCTGGTGGCGCTGGCGATGAAGGTGCTGCACAACGATGTGGGTTGCAGCTACGCGGCCAACACCTGGGGCGAACGTTTCCACTGGTACAGCTCCACCGGCTGGGTGATGTGGAATGCGCAGGTGGCCGGTTTGCTCAATGGAACGACCTGTGTGATCTTTGACGGCAACCCCGGAGCCGGCAAACCCCAAGGGCCGGATGCGACGGGCGCCGCGCAACCCGACTGGACCACGCTGTGGCGCTTTGCCAGCGAAACCGGGGTCACCTTCTTTGGGGCCGGCGCGGCGTTTTATGCCAACTGTTTGAAGGCCGGGGTGGATTTGTCACAGTGTGGCGATCTGTCTGCGGTGCGGGCTTTGGGTACGACGGGATCGCCTTTGTCGCCAGAAGCACAAAGCTGGGGCACGGAGCAGTTCCGCCGCATCGCCGCAAACGATGCGCAGCAGAATATCTGGTGGTGCAACATCAGCGGCGGCACGGACTTTTGCGGCGCTTTCATCGGTGGCCACCGCGAGCTGCCGCAAGAGCCCGGCGTCATGCAATGCCGCCTGCTCGGCTGCGCGGTGGAGGCCTGGAACGAAGCGGGCGAACCGGTGTTGGGTGAAGTGGGTGAGCTGGTCTGCAGCCAGCCGATCCCGTCCATGCCGCTGTACTTTTGGGGCGATGTGGACAACGCGCGTTACCTGGCCAGCTATTTCGAGATGTACCCGCCCGGCCATGGGCGCAAGCCCGGTGGCGGTGATGCCCCGGCCGAGGCTGGTGGTGTCTGGCGCCATGGCGACTGGCTGCGTGTGGGCACGAAGGAAGAAGGCGGCGAGGGTTGTGTGATCTTTGGCCGTAGCGACGCAACGATCAACCGCCACGGCCTGCGCATGGGGACCAGTGAGTTGTACAGCGCGGTCGAGGCCCTGCCCGAGGTGGTGGACAGCCTGGTCGTGGACCTGGAATACCTGGGGCGGGAGAGTTATATGCCCTTGTTTGTGGTGCTGCGTGCGGGCCATACGCTGGACGATGCGGTGCAGGCCAAGATCGTGAACGCCATCAAGACGGCGCTGAGCCCGCGGTTTGTGCCCAATGCTATTTTTCAGGTAGCCGAAATTCCGCGCACGCTGTCGGGCAAGAAGCAGGAGCTGCCGATCAAGAAGTTGCTGTTGGGCCAGCCGCTGGAGAAGGTCGTCAACAAGGACGCGATGGCCAACCCGGGCTGTCTGGACTGGTACGTGGCCTTTGCAAAAAGCCGGGCCGGCACCTAGGTTTCCTCGCCGGGCCGCCCCAAGAGGAAACGCGCCCCCTCGGGGGGCAGCGATCCGCAGAGCGGCGGAGCGTGGGGGCTACTTTTTGGGTTCGAGAATCGCCATCGTGATGCGCGAGATGCAGGTCATCTCGCCCGCATCGTTGTGCAGTTCGATCTGCCACACATGGGTCGTGCGGCCCCGGTGGATGGGGCGTGCCGTGCCGGTGACCCAGCCGCTGGTGGCCGCGCGCAGGTGGTTGGCGTTGATGTCCAGACCCACGGCGCGCGTGCCTTCGGGGCTGGACATGGCCGCGCCCAGCGAACCCAATGTCTCCGCCAGCACCACGCTGACGCCACCGTGCAACAGGCCATAAGGCTGGCGTGTGCGCTCATCGACCGGCACGCGGGCGGTGATGAAGTCGTCGCCGATCTCCACAAACTCAATGCCCAGGTGGGACGATGCCGAGTTGGCGCTGATGGTGGTCAGCATCTCGACGGTGACGGGTTTTTGCCAGATGGAAGACATAACTTGGGGTTCCGGAATCAGGTAGTGGTTTCGGCCAGCAGCCCGCGCTTCTTCAGCATGGGCTGCACCTGCGGGTCACGCCCGCGGAAGGCGCGGTAGGCATCCGCTGGGTTCTGGCGGTTGCCGCTGCTGTAGATGGTGCGCCGCAGGCGCTCGGCGGTGACGGCATCAAACGGGCTGCCGGCCTCGGTGAAGGCGGCAAAACCATCGGCTTCCAGCACCTCGGCCCACATATAGACGTAGTAACCGGCGGCGTAGCTGGAGCCCGAAAACAGGTGCTGGAAGTGGCTCAGGCCATGGCGCAAGCCAATGTCATCCGGGATGCCCAGTGTGGCGCACTGCTCGGCTTCAAACGCGGCGATGTCGACCGCCGTACCGTTGGGCAACGCGTGCAGCGCCATGTCGATCAGCGCCGGACCCGTGTACTGCACGGTGGCCCAGGCCTGGTCAAACTGGCGCGAGCGCTTGAGCTTGTCCAGCAGGGCGGCGGGCATGGGTTCGCCGGTCTCGTAGTGGCGGGCGTGGCGTTGCAGCACCTCGGGCTCCATGGCCCAGTTTTCGAACAGTTGTGAAGGCAGCTCGACAAAATCACGCAGCACCTGGGTGCCGGCCAGGCGCTCGTAGTGCACCTTGGACAACAGGCCGTGCAGGCCATGGCCGAATTCGTGGAACAGGGTGCGCACGTCATCAAAGCTCAGCAGTGTGGGGCTGGCCTTGGCGAAGTTGTTGTTGTTGATGACGATGGGCAGCGTGCCGCCGTTGTGGCCAGACTGGCTGCGGAACACACTCATCCAGGCGCCGCTGCGTTTGGAGCTGCGGGCAAAGTTGTCACCAATAAACAGGCCGACCAGTGCACCATCTTGCCCTCGCACCTCCCACAGGCGGGCATCGGGATGGTGCAACACGTACTCCGTCTGTTCAACAAAACGCAGGCCAAACAGGCGCTGCGCACAATCAAACATCGCCGCCACCATGGCGTCCAGCGAGAAATAGGGTTTGAGCTCCGCGTCGTCCAGATCGAACCGCTGGGCGCGTACTTTTTGCGCCAGGTAACGCCAGTCCCAGGCGGCAATGGGCGTGGGCTCGCCCAAAGTGTGGGCCATCTCGGTCAGCGTCTGGCGGTCGACTTCGGCGTAGGCCTTGGCGGGTTCCCAGGCCTGGTGCAGCAGTTCGAGCACGGCGCTGGTTTTGCCGGCCATGCGGTCCACCAGTTCGTAGTCGGCATAGGTGGTGTAGCCGTGCAGGGCCGCCTGTTCCTGGCGCAGGGCCATGATCTTGGCGGCCACCGGGCGGTTGTCGTGTTCGCCGGCATGGGCGCCACGGGCAACCCGGGCGCGCCACAGGGTCTCGCGCAGGTCGCGGCGGCTAGAGAAGGTCAAGAAGGGTTCGGCCAGGGATGGCGACAGTGTCAGCGCATAGGCATCTTCACCCAGGCCACGTTGTTGTGCCGCGGCCTTGGCAGCCTGCAGCACAAAGGCGGGCAGGCCGGCGCGGTCGGCTTCGGTCTTGAGTTCCAGCGTGTAGGTGGACTCTTCGGCCAGCAGGTTTTGCCCAAATTGTGTGCACAGCGTGGCCAGCTCACCCATGATCTCGCCATAACGCTGGCGCTCTTGGCCGCTCAGGCGGGCGCCGGCACGCACAAAGTCCAGGTGCAACCGTTCCAGCACGCGCAGTTGTTCGGCGTTCAGGTTCAGCGTATGGCGTTTCTCGTGCAGGGCATCGATGCGGGCGAACAGCCCGGCATGCATAAAGATGGTGTTTTCGTGCGCGGCCAGCTTCGGGGCCATCTCCAACTGCACTTTTTGTAACGCGGGCGAGGTCTCGCTGGCGGTCAAATTGTGAAACAGCAAGGTAATTCGGTCCAGCAATCGGCCACTGGTATCCAGCTCTGCTATGGTGTTCTCAAAGGACGGTGCGTCTGGGCGGCTGGCAATGGTCTCAATTTCTGCCAGATGCTGTGCCAGCGCCTGCTCGAAGGCTGGCACGAAATGTGCTGAATCGACTTGGCAGAAAGGCGGTAGTCCGTACGGCGGACCCCATGGTTGCAGCAGTGGATTGGGTGTGCTGTCAGTGGTGGTTTGGAGTCGCATGGACGTTGCCTTAGAGGTGTAATCTGGTGGAAACCCTGATAGCGAAAACGCTAAGTGGAGTTCCGTAACCCAGGTACAAAGCGCCACTCGGGCAAATTACAATAGCCGTCTTTCAGTTTAGCAGTTCGCGGACGCTGTGCTGCGGGTGCCGACCCGGCATCCAGACGGCCATTAGTATTTTTTCTATAAGGAAATGATTGTGCATACAAAGTTCAAAGTGTTGGTCCGCGCCTGGGCCCTGACCCTGAGTCTGGCCGTTGTATCGGTGGCTGGTGTTTCTACCTCCGCCATGGCCCAGACCGCCGCTCCCGCATCTACTGCAGTGGCCGCTGACCCCGCTGCTGCACCTGCCGCTCCCGCCGCAGAAGTCAAAAAGGCCGAAGGCACAACAGACAATCCCTACGGCATTGCCGCCCTGTGGCACAACGCCCACTCCGTGGACATGGGTGTGTTGATCATCCTGGCCATCATGTCCATGGGTAGCTGGTACATCCTGGCGATCAAGATGCTGGAGCAGCGCAAAGCCGGCAAGTTCGCCCGCGAAGCCACCGAAAAGTTCTGGAGCGCGGGTACGGTTGCACAAGGTGCTGCCGCACTGCACAAGGACAGCCCTTACCAGTTCATCGCCGCCGCTGGCGTCGAAGCCACCAAGAAGCACGGTGGCCTGATGGGTCACATCCCCCTGAATGACTGGATCAGCATGAGCATCCAGCGCTCCGTGGACCGCGTGAACCGCGAAATGCAAGGCGGCCTGTCCTTCCTGGCTACCGTGGGTTCGATTTCTCCATTCGTGGGTCTGTTCGGTACGGTGTGGGGCATCTATGGCGCCTTGACACAAATCGGTATGTCCGGCCAAGCCTCCATCGACAAGGTGGCCGGCCCCGTGGGTTCCGCGCTGATCATGACGGCCCTGGGTCTGGCAGTTGCCGTTCCTGCCGTTCTGGCCTACAACTGGCTGATCGCCCGCAACAAGACCGTCATGGACGACGTCCGTAGCTTCGGCAGCGATTTGCACTCGGTCCTGTTGGGTTCGGCTTCCAAGAGCTAAACACGTGCGGTAAACGCGCAGAAAGTTAGCTCTATGTCCATGAACGTAGGCAGTATTGACGGCGAAGAAGACGCCGTCATATCAGCCATTAACACGACACCCCTGGTGGACGTGATGTTGGTGATGTTGATCATTTTCCTGATCACCATTCCCGTCGTCACAACCTCGATTCCCGTGACCCTGCCCAAAGAACGGGTAGAGGTTCGGGAAACCAAACCAGAAAACATCATTATTTCGGTTGACACCGCAGGCGGCATCTTCTGGTACGACCAGAAGGTGGCCAATGTGGAAGCATTGGTCGACAAACTGAAGAAGGTTTCGACCGTCAAGCCGCAACCTGAGGTACAGATTCGCGGCGATATGGCTTCCCGATACGAAGGTGTTGGCAAGATTCTTTATGCATGCCAGCGTGCGGGCATCGTCAAAGTGGCGTTCATCACTGAACCGCCAGCTTTGGGCGGTTAAAGCCCTGCCAGGAGGAATAGCAATATGTCTATGAATGTAGGAAGCTCTGGCTCAGGCGACTTCGAAGTACTGATGGACATCAACACCACGCCCTTGATTGACGTGATGTTGGTGTTGTTGGTGATGCTGATCATCACCATCCCCATCCAGTTGCACGCGGTCAGCCTGGATATGCCAGTGGGCACACCACCCACCAACAATATCAAGCCTGAAAAAATCCAGATTGATATCGACGAAAACAGCATCGTGTATTGGCAAGGTTTGCCGGTGTCTGCGGCAGAGCTGGATGTCAACATGGAAACCGTGAGCCAACAGGCCGCGCAACCCGAGGTGCACATCCGGCCCAACAAGTCGTCGTCTTATGCGGTGTTCGCCAATGTCTTGTCTGCCTCCAAGCGCAAAGGCTTGACCAAGATGGCGGTGATCGGAAGCGAGCAGTTCGTCCAATGACCACAATCAACATGAACACGGTTGGTCTGCACCCGGTCTACCGGCCGAAAGACCCGTCCAAGCGGTACAAGGGCATTGCCATTGTTATCGCCTTGCACGTTGTGCTGATCTGGGGCCTTATTTCCGGTACGGCCCACGATGCCTTGAAAGTCATCAAGAAGCCATTGGAAGCTGTGGTGATCCAGGAGGTCATCATTCCACCGCCACCACCGCCACCGCCCAAGGAAATCAAACCACCTGAAGCGCCCAAGGTTGAAGCACCACCTCCTCCGTTTGTGCCACCACCTGACGTGGCACCACCGGTTGAGTCTGCTGCCCCGGCTATTGTGTCGGTTGCTGCACCACCGCCCACACCGGCTGTGATTGCTCCGCCACCACCACCGGTTGCCCCGCCTGCACCTGCGCCTAACCGCTCAGACATTCGGGTCGCTTGCCCCACCCAGGTCGCCCCTGAGATGCCCCGCAAGGCAACCCAGGACGGTACCGAAGGTGTGGTCAAGGCCCAGGCTGCGATACGTGACGGCGTGGTGCGTGACGTGACCATCCTGTCCGGACCGCGCGTGTTCCACGCGGCTGTCAAGGCTGCGATGATGCAGTACAAGTGCACCGGTGCTGGCAGCGGCGAGCTGCTGGCAACACAAGAGTTTGTTTTCAAGCTCGAATAAGGCGAACCCCGCCCAATAAAAAAACCACCTTCGGGTGGTTTTTTTATGGCTGAAACGGTCTAGGGTTGTACGAGGTGAAGCACGTCGTCAGGCGTCAGGTCCACCAGGCAACGGGTGTGGCCCAAAGGGCATTCCCGTTCGAAACAGGGCGCACAGTCCAGCGCCGGCACATACCCCGGATCGTTCTTGAGCCAGATCACATGGGCCTGCGGATTCAGCGGCGGTGTGTGCAAGGGGCTGGACGAACCAAACAGCGCCACCTGCGGCAGGCCAAAGGCCGCTGCCACATGCATCAACCCCGAATCGTTGCTGACCATGGCCTTGGACGCAGAAATGGCGGCCAGCGCGTGGTCCAGCGACGTCCGCCCGGACCAGTCCAGGCACTGGCCCGGTTGTGCCGCGTTCACGGTGCGGGTGATCTCCGCACACAGTGCCGATTCCTTGGAAGAGCCGAGTAACACCACCGGCAGATTCAATTGTTCGGCCAGCACCGCGAAGTGACGTGCCGGCCAGCGTTTGGCTGGACCGTACTCCGCGCCGGGGGCGAATACGTAGTAGCCCTGGCGTTGCAAATGCATGCCGGCCAGTGCTGCATCCACCTTGATGGGGTCCAGCTGCAATTGGGGGCGATCTTGCGCGGTACCGGTTTCCCCGCTCAAGGCCGAGTAAAACGCCACCATGGGTGGGCGGTGTCCGTCCGGGGGATTGGGCAGGCGCTGGTTCAGCACCCCATAACGCGACTCGCCGTGGTAGCCCACCCGTTTGGGGATGCCGGCCCACCAGGGCAGCAAGGCGCTTTTGAAGGAGTTGGGGCAAACATAGGCCACATCAAACTGCCCTCGCAATGCGCGGGCGAGGCTGCGGCGTTCTTTCCATTGCAGTCCGCCATGGGCAAAAGGCAGTTCTATGACCGCGTCAACCACCTCTGGCATGGCGCGGTAGACCGGTGCCACCCAGGGCAGGGCGCCCACCGTGAGGCTCTCGCCGCGCGCCCGCAGGCGGCGCAGCAACGGTTCGGTCATGACCGCATCGCCTATCCATTGCGGGGCGATGACCAGGGAGCGGGTCATCCGGTGGCGTGGATCAGTGACCCGAGGAGAAGTGCTCGCCTGCTTTTAGGCGGTACACCGTGCTGCAATACGGGCACTTGGCTTCGCCAGAGTGGCCGACATCCAGGTAGACCTTGGGGTGCGTGTCCCAAGTTTTCATCTGGGCCAGGGGGCTGGGGCAAAACACGCCGCCCTGGTGGTTCAGGTCTTTGGCGAGTAGTTCAACGGTAGCGGATTTCATGACGAGACTTTCGTGAGCCAATGGGCGTATTTGGGGTTGCGGCCGTTGACGATGTCAAAGAAGGCCGATTGGATTTTTTCGGTGATGGGGCCACGCGAACCTACATAGTCGTCTTTGCCCAGTTCGATGCGGTCCAGCTCGCGGATGGGTGTCACTTCTGCGGCGGTGCCGGTGAAGAAGGCCTCGTCGCAGATATAGACCTCGTCACGGGTGATGCGTTTTTGCACCAGCTCCAGCCCCAGGTCTTGGCAGATGTGCATCACGGTGTTGCGGGTGATGCCGTTCAGAGCGCCGGCCGACAAATCGGGGGTGTAGACCACGCCGTTTTTGACCACAAACAGGTTCTCGCCCGCGCCTTCAGACACAAAACCATTGGCGTCCAGCAGCATGGCTTCGTCGTACCCGTCATCGGTGGCTTCCATGTTGGCCAGGATGGAGTTGGTGTAGTTGGACACCGCCTTGGCCTGGGTCATGGTGATGTTGACGTGGTGGCGGGTGTAGCTGGAGATCTTGACACGAATACCGCGTTTCATGCCTTCTTCGCCCAGGTAGGCACCCCATGGCCAGGCGGCAACCATCAGGTGGATGGTGTTGCCCTTGGGCGAGACGCCCAGCTTCTTGTCGCCAATCCAGGTCAGCGGGCGCAGGTAGCCGGATTCAAGCTTGTTTTCGCGTATCACCGCGCACTGCGCTTCGTTCACCTGCGCCTGCGTGAACGGGATCTTCATGCGCAATATCTTGGCGCTGTTGAACAGTCGTTCGGTGTGTTCTTCCAAGCGGAAGATGGCCGTGCCGTTGACGCCCTTGTAGGCGCGCACACCCTCAAACGCGCCGCAGCCATAGTGCAGGGTGTGGCTCAGCACGTGGATCTTGGCGTCGCGCCAGTCCACCATCTGGCCATCCATCCAGATTTTTCCATCGCGGTCGGACATTGAAGGGGGTTGCAGGCTCATGGCGGGTTCCTTGGGGTCAGGGTCGTGGGAAGAAACACCGATTTTACGACTGGGGGGATGCTCTGCCCAGGCCGCACCGACAAGGCGTCTCAGGGCCGCTGCAATTCCCAATGCACCAGTTTGCCGTGGGCAAAGCTGCAGCGCACCGTGGCTTGTGATGCATCGGTCCACAGGTAGCTTTCGTGGTCGGGTGGTGTGTCCGCATCGTCCACCCTTTGCCCCAGGGCCTGTGTCAGCGCCAACACCTGCAACAGTGCCATGCCCCGCGCCAGGCGTGCATGCAGCATCACGGCGCTGGCCACGGTGCCCACGGGTCGCTGCGTGGTGCGCCGCAACACAACCAACATGCGGCTCATGTGCATTAGCACCCACATCACCAGGCCGCCGGTTGCCAGCGCGATGCCGCCCCAGCCATAGGCCCGATAGGCCATCACACCAATGCCAGCCAGCACCAGCAGCACCACGGCGCGGGTCAGAACCGGATATTTTTGAAGTGGTGGAAATTGCATGGTTGATCAACCGAGTCCGCGCACGATGTCCATGGCCTGCTCCACCCGGTCTACGGCGTGGATGGTCAGCCCTTCAAACTCCTTGCCACCAGACTTCTTGGGCGCATTCGCCTTGGGCACAATGGCCACGGTAAAGCCCAGCTTGGCGGCTTCTTTCAGGCGCTCCTGGCCGCGCGGCGCCGGGCGCACTTCGCCGGCCAGCCCCACCTCACCAAACGCAAAAAAGCCCTTGGGCAGCGGCTTGCCGCGCAGGCTGGAGGTAATGGCCAGCAGCACCGCCAGATCGGCCGCGGGCTCGTTGATACGCACCCCCCCCACCGCGTTAACAAACACATCCTGGTCCATACAGGCCACACCGGCATGGCGGTGCAGCACCGCCAGCAGCATGGCCAGGCGGTCGCGGTCCAGGCCCACGCTCAGGCGCCGGGGCGAGGGACCGCCGCTGTCCACCAGGGCTTGTATCTCCACCAGCAGCGGGCGTGTGCCCTCCAGCGTGACCATGACACAGCTGCCCGGAACGGGCTCGGTGTGCTGGCTCAGAAAAATCGCGCTGGGGTTGCTGACGCCCTTGAGCCCCTTCTCGGTCATCGCAAACACGCCGATCTCGTTGACGGCGCCAAAACGGTTCTTGATGGCCCGCACCAGGCGGAAGCTGCTGTGCGTTTCCCCTTCGAAATACAGCACCGTGTCCACCATGTGCTCCAGCACGCGGGGCCCGGCCAGTGCGCCCTCTTTGGTCACATGGCCGACCAGCACGATGGCCGTGCCGCTGGACTTGGCGCAACGCGTCAGGTGGGCCGCACATTCGCGCACCTGGGCCACCGAGCCGGGGGCGGATGTCAGCTGATCGGAATACACGGTCTGGATGGAATCGATGACTGCCACATCTGGCTGCAGGCTGTCGATGGTGGCCAGTATCTTGTCCAACTGGATCTCGGCCAGCACCTTGACCTGGGAGGCATCCAGCCCCAGCCGGCGCGAACGCAAGGCAACTTGGGCGCCGCTTTCTTCCCCGGTGACATACAAAGTGGATTGGCCGCTGCGCTGCAAGGAATCCAGCGCCTGCAACAGCAACGTGGACTTGCCAATGCCGGGGTCGCCACCAATCAGCACCACCGCGCCTTCCACCATGCCGCCGCCCAGCACGCGGTCCAGCTCGTCCTGGCCGGTGGGTGTGCGTTGCACATCGTTGGCTTCGATGTCGGCCAGCACCGCCACTTCGGCCGTCTTGGCCAAAGCCTGGAATTGCGAGGTGTAGCGGTTTTTGGCCGGTGCGGCCGATTCGGCGACCGACTCAATCAGCGTGTTCCAGGCCGCGCAGCTGGGGCATTTGCCCAGCCATTTGGGGCTGGTGCCGCCGCATTCGGTGCAGGTGTAAACGGTTTTCTCTTTGGCCATGCCACCATGTTACTGTATAAAACTACAGACCCTTGATGCCCAACCGCGCCTTGCGCACCTTGTCCACGCTGAGCGTGACCCGCATGGACTCGGCCGACACGGCGGCGGCAATCGTGGTGGCCGGGGTTGTGGTTTGTTTGCACAGGTGTTTGGCGATGGCCACACCGTCTTTGTCCAGTACGGGGATGACCCAGGGTGTGTTGGCACGTTCGCCACGCTGCACGGACAGAGCGGTTTCACCATTGGCCAGCTTCACGTAGGTGCCGGGCGGGTAAAAGCCCGCTGCCTGGGCCATGGCCGAGGCAATGCCCTGTGTCACACCCTCCGCACCCATCACCATGGACTTGACGGCTTTTAACGGGGATAACGATGCACGGGTCTTGCGCCCCGCCATCTTGGCGACAAAGCTGTCGGCCATGGCCAACACGCGGCGCGCCGTCAGGGTGCTGGGCAGGCCCTGGGGCGCATCGGGTGCGTGGTGCCAGCGCACGATGTCCAGCACCTCGGGGTCGTCAACGCCAAAACCTTGCAGGATGGCGACGCTTTTTTCGGGGTGTTCCTGGATCAGTGTGCGTTGCCAGGCGGTGGGCGCCGTGTTTTGGCGGGCCAGGCTGTCCTGGTCGCGTGCCATGCCGATATTCATCAGCAGGGCAGCGGTGAACAAAGCTTGCTGCTGTGGCTGGGCTACCGCCAGTTTGTTTGACGTGATATGGCAGACCACGGCACACAACAGGGCATGGGTGGCGCTATAACCCTGGGCCGTGTCGGCCAGGGCCTGGAACAGGCAGAACAGGCTGTCATCCGTGTCGGCGGCCAGCAGCGCCAAGGCCTTTTTCTCCAGCCCCACCAAGCGCTCCAGTGGGTTGATGGCCAGGCCGCCCTGGTACAGGATGCCGCGCAACACCTCCTGCAGGTCCAGCCAGCCGCCGTTGAGCTGTTCGCCCACCACATAGTCGCTTTCCCGGATCTCGCTAGGCATGGGTGCCCGGCTGATGGATTGCACATCGGCACCCGCACTCAGCATGGCGTGCACCATGCGCTCGTAGCTGCGCTGCCAGGCGTAGGCGTCGGCCGGCAGGCTGGAGGCATTGTGGGCGTGCAGCTTTTCGCGGTGGTCTTCCGAGGTGATGGGCTGCCCCTTGCGCAGCAGCAGCTGGCCGCTGGCGCTCCAGATATCCACGGGCAGCGGTTTGCCAATCTCCAGCAGGGCCACCGGGATGGGTACGTATTTCATACAGCCACCTCGACCGGCACACGCTGTGCCAGGCCACACATCAGCTCATACCCCACCGTCTGGGCGCGGGCCGCTACCTCGTCGATGGGCAATACGGCGCCATTGGCGGCCGTCCCCCACAGGGTGACCACACTGCCCGCGCCGGCATGCGGCACCGGGGTCAGGTCCACGGTAATCATGTCCATGCTGACCCGGCCCACCGTGCGGGTGCGCACGCCATCCACCAGCACCGGGGTGCCACTGGGGCAGATGCGGGGGTAACCGTCGGCATACCCACAGGCCACCACACCGATGCGCATGGCCTCTGGCGCCAGAAAGCTTGAGCCATATCCGACGCTAGCCCCCATCGCCAGGTCTTGTGTTGCTATGATTTTTGCAGCAAGTGTCATCGTGGGCTGCAAGCCCCAGTCGGCCGCACTGTGTTCGGGGAAGTCCGGCGCACTGCCATACATGGCGATGCCGGGGCGCACCCAGTCGGACACCACCACCTGGTCGGGCTGGGCTTCGGCTTGGGCCGGGTCCACCGTGTGGCGTAGCGTGGCGGCGCTGTTGGAAAGGCTGCGCTCGCCCGGCAGGTCGCGGGTGGTGCGGGCGAAGATGGCCATTTGTTCGGCCACACCTTTGGGGCCGTCGGCGTCGCTGAAATGGGTCATCAGTGAAATTTCGTCTACCTGCGGCAGGGCGTTGAGCCGGGCCCAGGCCGAGCGGTAACGCTCGGGTGCAAAACCCAGGCGGTTCATGCCGGTGTTCATCTTGAGGAACACCCGCTGCGGCACATTGGTCTTGTGCGCGGCCAGCATGTCAATTTGGGCTTCGCAGTGCACGGTGTGCCAAAGGTCCAGGCGTGAACACAGCTCAAGGTCGCGCAGTTCAAAAGCGCCCTCCAGCAGCAGGATGGGGCCGCGCCAGCCCAGGTCGCGCACACGTTGTGCCTCGTTGAAATCCAGCAGCGCAAAACCGTCGGCCCCGCGCATGCCTTCAAAGACACGTTCAATGCCGTGCCCATAAGCATTGGCCTTGACCACGGCCCAGACACGCGCATCGGGCGCAGCGCGGCGCAGGCGCTCCAGGTTGTGGCGGAAGGCCTGGGTGTGGATGGTGGCGAGTATCGGACGGGGCATGGCAAAACCTTGGGAGCTGCGGTGTGACGGGTTTGTGCACGGATTCTGACATTGCCTGGCGTGCTATAACCATGAGACGTTTGGAGACACCCACAATAACCCCTCGCATCAGTTTTCCTGATGCGCGCAGACCCCACGCATGAAACGCGGTTTTTACACCATCATGTCGGCGCAGTTTTTCAGCTCGCTGGCAGACAACGCCCTGTTCGTCGCTGCCGTGCAATTGCTGCGCAGCGGGGGTGCACCGGAGTGGCAACAGGCAGCCTTGGTGCCCATGTTTGCGTTGTTTTATGTGGTGTTGGCCCCGTTTGTGGGGGCCTTTGCCGACGCCCTGCCCAAGGGTCAGGTCATGCTGTACAGCAATACCATCAAGATCGTGGGCTGCGTGATGATGTTGTTTGGTACCCATCCACTCATGGCCTATGCCATTGTGGGGCTGGGTGCGGCGGCCTATTCACCGGCCAAATACGGCATCCTGACCGAGCTGCTGCCCGCAAGCCAGCTGGTCAAGGCCAATGGTTGGATCGAGGGGCTGACCATTGCCTCCATCATCCTGGGGGTCTTGTTGGGCGGGCAATTGGTGGGGCCTATGGTGTCGGGCTACCTGCTGTCGTTTGATCTGCCCCTGCTGGACACCGGCATTGCCACAGCACCCGAAGCTGCCATCAGCGTGTTGATACTGGTCTACATCGTGGCCGCTTGGTTCAACACCCGGATCCCCAAGACGGGCGTGCCCATGCGGCCCCTGCCCAACCGCCTGGTCAGTTTGCTGCCCGATTTCTGGACCTGCAATATGCGCTTGTGGCGCGACCGACTGGGCCAGATTTCGCTGGGCACCACCACATTGTTCTGGGGCGTCAGCGGCAACCTGCGTTTTATTGTGCTGGCGTGGGCCTCGGCGGCGCTGGGTTACAGCGTGACCCAGGCCTCGGCTCTGGTGGGTGTGGTGGCCATTGGTACGGCGGTGGGAGCGGTGGCCGCGTCGCTGCGCATGCGCCTGGACCAGGCGACCCTGGTGCTGCCGCTGGGCATAGGCATGGGGGTGCTGGTCATCCTGCTGAACTTCATCACCAATGTGTGGGTGGCCGCGCCCTTCCTGGTTTTGCTGGGCGGTCTGGGCGGCTTTTTGGTGGTGCCCATGAATGCGCTGTTGCAGCACCGTGGCCACAACCTGATGGGCGCGGGCCGATCCATTGCCGTGCAAAACTTCAACGAGCAGGCCTGCATCCTGGGTCTGGGCGCCTTCTACAGCCTCTCCACCGGTATGGGCCTGTCGGCCTTTGGCGCCATCACCGTGTTTGGTGTGGTGGTGGCCGGCTTCATGTGGCTGATCAAACGCTGGCATGAGCGCAACTGCCGCGAACACGCCGCCGACATTGCCAACCTGCTGGAAATCGCCCGCCACGACAATTTGCACGGCTAGGGGTGTAGCCCCCACACTCCACCGCTGCGCGGGTCGCTGCCCCCCGAGGGGGTTAAATCCGCTTGGGGCGGCCCGGCGCGGATTTGTAGCCCCCACGTTCGCCGACTGCGTGTGGCGCTTTGCCCCCACGCTGCGCAGGCTCTAGGGTGCGGGCACATCGCCCCACACCACCTGGTTGCGCCCCTGCGCCTTGGCGCTGTACAGGGCCTGGTCGGCGGCGCTGTACAGGCTGTTCAGGGGGGCTGTTTGGTTGGCCTGCAGGCCGGTGACACCCACGCTGGTGGTCATGGCAACCCGGAGCCCGCCTGGTAGTTCCAGCGGCTGCCCGCCAATCGCGGCCCGAATTTTCTCTGCCAGATTCAGCGCACCGGCGGGCTCGGTGTTGGGCATCAGCACAATAAACTCCTCGCCGCCAATGCGCGCCAGCACGTCGGTGCTGCGGATGTTGGCGGCAAGCCGGGTCGCCACCTGTTGCAGTACCAGGTCACCCATCGGATGGCCGTACTGGTCATTGACCCGTTTGAAGTAGTCCAGATCCACCATCAGCACACACAGGCCGCTGGGCATGCGCACACGGCGATCCAGTTCCTGCTGCGCCAGCTGCAGGAACTTGCGCCGGTTGTACAGGCCGGTCAGCGTGTCGCGTTCGGCCAGGCGTTCGAGCTCCTGCTGTTTGACCAGAAGGCTTGCGTTGCTGCGTTCCAGCTTGCGCTGCAACAGCACGGTGCGGGTGTACTGGTGCCACGTCATCACCGAGATCAACTGGGCCATCAGCACCACCGCAATGGCCTGGATCTGCAAGCTGGCCAGCAGTGCGGTGTCTATGGCGCTGCTGCGCAAAATGGTCCAGAAGACCACAAAGGCCGCCGCAAAGACCGGTGCCGAAAATCCGGGGCGCATCAGGGATACCACGGCCGTGCCCATGCAGATCACCAGAAACGTGGCGATGCCGTTGCCCACGCCCACGTCCTGGATGGCGGCTGCCGCACCAAAGGCCAGGTAGGTCGCGCAAAACGCGGTCTGCACCACGATGCCTGCCACACTGGCACCGGCCTTGCGCCGCAGCAGCCCGTGGGCCAACAGCCCGAACACCAGCAGCCCCAGCGCCACACCCGCCTGCAGTCCGACCAGTGCATCTGCCCAGGCCTGCATCTTGGGCTGGTCTGCGGCCGCCTGGTACTGGCTCAGCCACCCGGCAATGGCGGCGTGCAGCGGCACACCCAGCCACGCCAGGGCACGGGCGCGGCGCAGCGTCACCATGGTGCCCATGCCCTGTACCTGGTCGTACTCCTGTTTGAGATGTCTGGCACTGGCCTGCCAGCGCGCCAACCGGGATAGAGTGGTCAACGTGTTCCTCTTGATTGAACCGAAATCTTCACACCATTGTCAGACCCCTGCAAGTTCTTTTACAGGGTGTTAACGTCAACCCCCTCCACCACCTGAGGCGTCGCCCCACCATGACCACTGTTTACGACTTTGAAGCCCTGACCATCAACGGCAAGTCCGTACCGCTGAGCCAATACAAAGGCAAGCCCCTGCTGATCGTCAACACCGCCAGCGCCTGCGGCTTCACCCCGCAGTTTGCCGGCCTGGAAGAGCTGCACAAGACCTATGGCAAAAAGGGGCTGGTGGTGCTGGGTTTTCCGTGCAACCAGTTTGGTGCGCAGGACAAGGGCAGCAACGACGAGATCGCCGAGTTTTGCCAGCTGAACTACGGCGTCAGTTTTACGATGATGGCCAAGATCGACGTCAACGGCAGCGACGCCCACCCCCTGTACCAGTGGCTTTCCGCCGAGGCGCCTGGCCTTTTGGGGACCAAGGCCATTAAATGGAATTTCACCAAGTTTCTGGTGGCCAAGGACGGCCAGGTGCTCAAACGGTATGCCCCCACCGATACACCCCAAAGCATTGCGGATGATATTGAGGCAGCGCTGGCATAGTTAGCCGGTTTCAAACCGGCGCGGCCCCCGCCTGCCGCAAAAAATCGGCCAGGGTCTTGCCCGCTTCATCCCGAAACACTGCGTCCTGCACCTGCAGTGCATCCATGCGGTCCAGCCGGAAGCTGCGAAAGGCTTTGCGGGTTTCACACCAGGCGGCCAGCGTCCACACCTTGCCCCAGAAAAAACAGCCCAGCGGGCGCACGCTGCGCTGGCTGCTTTGGCCGGCCACGTCGCGGTAGGTGATGGTCACCGTGCGGCGCAGTTGCACGGCTTCGCGCAGTGTCTGCAGGGTGTGCTGGATGGCGGGTTCGACGCTGAACGTGGGCGCAAACAGCGCCAGGCTTTCGGCCGCGGCCCGGGTCTGGCGAGGCAGGATCGACAAAATCTTGCACAGGGCCTGCTCGGCTTCGCGTGCCAGCTCCGGGTCCAGCCAGGCCTGGGCCAGACGGGTGGCGGCGACCAGGGCACGGGCTTCACCGGCGCTGAACATCAGTGGCGGCAACTCAAATCCGGCGCCCAGCCGGTAGCCCACGCCAGCCTCGCCCTCGATGGGCACACCCTGGTGCTGCAGGTCGGCCACGTCGCGGTACACGGTGCGCTCGGACACCTCCAGGCGTACGGCCAAAAAGGCCGCCGTGGTGAGTCGGCGGCCCCGGATGAGTTGAACGATATGGAAGAGTCGGTCGGCGCGGCGCATAAGGTGTTGGGCATTTTATGCCTCTAGCCCCCGTCAATTATGATTAGATAGCTATTAAAAGCGTAGCACGCCTTCGTCCGCTCCCATTGCCTGGGCGATCAGTTGCATAGCGTGGTCGCTGATGCCGAACAGGCCAAAGGTGAATAGCTTGCCGTGGCACACCTGCATGTAGCCCCCTTCGCGACCCTGACGGGCATGCGCAGCGCTGGCCACGGCAATCCAGTTTTTGGGGCCGCTTGTTCCTCCGATAGGCGTAGAAGTTTGCTGGATGCGGGGCAGAAGCTCGGCTTGGGTGGGGCTGGTCCGGTGGCTGGTCATTGTTGCGCTCATGGGTCAGGCCAGGGCGTGCAGCCCGACGCGATTGCCGGCAACGTCCACGATGTGGGCGATGAAACCCATGCCTGGCGGCAGGGCTTGTTTGCTGGACACGATGCGGCCACCGGCCTCGACGACACGCGCCAACGTGGCGTCGAGCGACGGGTTGCAGTCCAGGTACACCAGCGTGCCGCTTTGACCGGGTGGCAGCATGTTGGCCCCGCTGTGCAGGCAGCCGCTGGAGCCGCCGTCGGCATAGGGGAAAACGGCAATCGTGTTGGGCCCCATAACCTCGTGGCGTAGTTTGCGCTGCAGCACCGTTTCGTAAAAGGCCTGCGACTTGTCCAGCGCAGGCGCAGGGATTTCAAACCATTTGCCAGCATGTGCGGGGGTGGGTGTGGCGGGGTGGGACATGGGTAACTCCTTGTGTGTGATGGGCTGAAGTCGTGATCGTGCGCCAGGGCTACTGACAGCGCGGTGTCAGTAGAAGCACCAGTCTTTCCCGGCTTCCATAGCGGGCATGCCCATGGGATACTGGCAGCCGTGAACGATGTTTCGAAACCAAGCTCCACCGCAGAGGGCCCCTGGAAGATGGCCCTGGAAGGTTCGGGCGTAGGGGTTTGGGACTGGAACCTGACCACGGGCGCGCAGACCCACTCCCGCCAATGGGAAGAAATGCTGGGCTACACCGCGGGTGAGAACATCCATGGCTACCGCGACTTCGAAACCCTGGTCCACCCCGATGACCTGCCCATGGTGCAGGCGGCCGCCCGGGCCTACATGGACGGCCGCACCCCCGAATACGCGGCCGACATCCGCATGCGCTGCAAGGACGGCAGCTGGAAGTGGATACTGACCCGCGGCACGGTGGTGGAGCGTGACCTGATCGGCTCGCCGCTGCGCATGATTGGCACCCACACCGACATTTCCGAGCGCAAGCGGGCCGAAGAAGAATTACGCGCCGTCAATGCCGAACTGCTGGAAAACACCCAGCTGCTGCAAACCACCCTGACCAGTATCAGCCAGGGTATTTTGCTGTTTGACGCGGCACTGCGGGTGCGCAAGTTCAACCCCCGGGTGTGTGAGCTGCTGGACCTGCCCATCGAGTTTTTGTCCACCCGGCCGACCGAACACGAGCTGGTGCGTTTCCAACTGCAGCGGGGTGACTTTGGCCCCGACGCACACCTGGTGGAACAGGATGCCCGCAGCCAGTTGATCAAGGCCGCCAGCGGGCCGACCGAGACACTGCCCACCCGTTATGTGCGGCAGACCCTGAGCGGACGCACGCTGGAAGTACGCACCCAGTTGCTGCCCGACGGGGGCAAGGTCCGCACCTTTGCCGATGTGAGTGACTATGTGCAGGCCGAAGCCGACCGCAAACGCCTGAACCAGCTGCTGGACGCCACCCAGACCATCGCCGGAGTGGGGGGCTGGGAGCGTGATTTTGTGAGCGGCGCGGTTTATTGGACCGAGGGCATCTACCGCATCCTGGAGGTCACACCCGAGGAGTACACGCCGGGCGACCTGGCCTCCACGCAGCGGTTTTTTACACCCGAGGCCCGCGCCAAGATACAGCCGGTGCTGCCAGCCAGCGATGCAGCGACCGAAACCACCCACGACCTGGAGCTGGAAATGGTGACCTGGAAAGGGCGCCACATCTGGGTCCGTTTCAAGGGCACCACCCGTTGGGAGAACGGCCGGCCCCTCAAGCGCACCTCGGTGCTGCAAGACGTCACCGAACTGCGCCTGGCCGAGGCCACCGCCCGCGAGAGTGAGGCGCGCTGGAAGCTGGCGCTGGAGAGTATTGGCGATGGCGTGTGGGACTGGTACATCCAGGAAGGCACCGAATTTTTCTCCGAGCGTTTGCTGCAGATGTGTGGTTACGGCGGTGGTGACCTCAACAGCAACCCCGACGAGTTCGACGACCGCACCCACCCCGACGACCTGGACCAGCTGCACCAGGCGCGGCTGGACCACTTCGAAGGCCGGGCACCGCTGTACCACAGCGAACGCCGCATCCTGTGCAAGGACGGCAGCTGGAAATGGGTGCTGAGCCGGGGCATGGTCATCAGCCGCGATGCGGACGGCAAACCGCTGCGCATGATCGGCACCTTCACCGACATCTCCAGCCGCAAGGCCGCCGAGGCGCTGATACGCCGGCAGGCCTTTTATGACACGCTGACGGGTTTGCCCAACCGGCGCATGATGCGCGACCGGCTGGAGCAGGAGATCAAACGCAGCAAACGCGACCAGCAGGAGCTGGCCATTTTGTTCATCGATCTGGACCATTTCAAGGAAGTCAACGACACCCTGGGCCACGACCGCGGCGACATGCTGCTGGTCGAGGCCGGGCGGCGCATCCAGGCCTGTGTGCGGGCGTCCGACACGGTGGCCCGCATGGGCGGTGACGAGTTCACGGTGATCCTGGCCGAGCTGCCCAGCAGCAGCCACCTGGAAGGCATTCTGCAGAAATTGCTGCGGGCGCTGGGCGGCGTGTTCCAGCTCGGCACCGAGCAGGTGTTTGTGTCGGCCAGCATCGGTATCACCATGTACCCGACCGATGCCACCGAGATCGAAGACCTGCTCAAGAACGCCGACCAGGCCCTGTATGTGGCCAAGGGCGCGGGGCGCAACCGCTTCAGCTTTTTTACCCCGGCCCTGCAAGAGGCCGCGCTCACCCGCGTGCGCCTGGCCAGTGACCTGCGCACCGCGCTGCTGGAGCAGCAGTTCCACGTGGTCTACCAACCCATTGTGGAGCTGGCCACGGGTGCCATCCACAAGGCCGAGGCGCTGATACGCTGGCGCCACCCCACGCGGGGGCTGGTCAGCCCGGCGGCGTTTATCCCCATTGCCGAGTCCAGTGGCCTGATTGTGGAGATTGGGGATTGGGTGTTCCAGCAGGCCGCACGGCAGGTGCAGGCCTGGCGCACGGTGTTGTCAGACGACTTTCAGATCAGCGTCAACCGCTCGCCGGTGCAGTTCCACCACAACGGCGCCACCGATACCAGCTGGGCGCAGCAGCTCAGTGCCCAGGGTTTGCCGGGCGACAGCATCGTGGTGGAGATCACCGAAGGCCTGCTGCTGGACACCAATGCCAGCGTGGCCGAGACCCTGCTGTCGCTGCGGGCCGCGGGTATTGGGGTGTCGCTGGACGACTTTGGTACGGGGTACTCGTCGCTGTCGTACCTGCAGAAGTTTGACATCGACTTTGTCAAGATCGACCAGTCCTTTGTGCGCCACCTGTCGGCCAATTCCACCGAGCTGGCCCTGTGCCGGGCCATTGTGGTGATGGCCCATGCGCTGGACATGCGGGTGATTGCCGAGGGGGTGGAGACCGCGCAGCAGCGCGACCTGCTGGCCTCGGTGGACTGCGACTATGTGCAGGGCTACCTCTACGCCCAGCCCATGCTGGCACCCGACTTCGAGGCCTTTGTGACGGCCTACCGGGCGTCGGCACAAACCCAGTTGTCGCTGTCAGACTCCTGAGCCAGCCTCTTCACCCAGGGCCGCATCCAGCACCTCCACCCAGTGCCGCACGGGTGTGGTGGTGCCACTTTGCAGGTGGGTGATGCAGCCAATGTTGGCTGACACAATCACTTCACGGCCCAAATCCCCCAGGTGCCCCAGCTTGCGGTCGCGCAACTGCGTGGCCAGGCCGGGGTTGAGCACGCTGTAGGTGCCGGCCGAGCCGCAGCACAGGTGGGCCTCGTTCATGGCGGTGCGGATGTCAAAGCCCAGTGCACCCAGGTGTTGTTCGATACCACCCTTGAGCTTCTGGCCGTGTTGCAGCGTGCAGGGCGGGTGCAGGGCCAGCGTGGGGGCCTTGCTGCGGACGCGCTGCGCCAGGTCGGGTTGCTGGGCCAGCAGGGCATCCACAATGACCGACAATAACTCGCTGAGGTCCCGCGTCAACGCGCTGATGCGCTGGGCCTTGGCCGCATAGGCCGGGTCGTCCTGCAGGATGTGGCCGTACTCCTTGACGGTGACACCACAGCCCGACGCATTCATCACGATGGCCTCCACCGCGCCGCCGCCATCAGAGCCCGTGTCCTGCAGATAGGGCCACCAGGCATCGATGTTGGCGCGCATTTCTGCCTTGCCACCGTCCTGGTCATTCAGGTGGAACTTGACCGCGCCGCAGCAACCCGCCTTGGGCGCCACCAGGGTTTGGATGCCGGCCGCGTCCAGCACCCGCGCTGTGGCGCTGTGGATGTTGGGCGCCATGGCGGGTTGGGCACAGCCGGCCAGCACCAGCACCCGGCGCGCATGCGTTCGGGTGGGCAAGGCGCCCGCTTTTTGTTTGGGTGGCACCTTGACCTTGAGGCTGGCGGGTAAGAGCGGGCGCACCATCTGGCCCAACGCCATGGCCGGGCCAAACAACGGTGAGGGGATGCCTTCTTTCAGCGCCCAGCGCAGGGCTTTCTCGGCCGTGGGGCGTTCCACCTTGGCATCCACCAGCTTGCGGCCAATGTCCAGCAGGTGGCCATAGTCCACGCCGCTGGGGCAGGTGGTCTCGCAGTTGCGGCAGGTCAGGCAGCGGTCCAGGTGCAGCTGGGTTTTGCGGGTGGGCTCCTGGCCCTCCAGTACCTGTTTCATCAGGTAGATGCGGCCACGGGGGCCATCCAGCTCGTCACCCAGCAGCTGGTAGGTGGGGCAGGTGGCGGTGCAGAAGCCGCAGTGCACACACTTGCGCAAAATGGCTTCGGCGGCCTGGCCGTCGGCGGTGTGGGCGTATTCGGGGGCGAGCTGGGTTTGCATGGGTGGGTCCGTGGCCTCGTGTGTCGGCGTACCAGCCTTACCAGGCGGGGAACAGGCGCTGGGGGTTGAATATGCGGTGGGGGTCCAGGCTCTGCTTGAGTCGCTGCTGGATGGCCATTTGGGCCGGGTCATTTATGGAAAATGGGCCTCTAGCCCCCGTCAAATCTGACAAATACGCTATAAAAACAGTAGCATTTCCGCCATGGGCTTGTGCCAGGGTATGCAGCTGTGCGCCTGCATCCACCGGCGCCCACAGCCAGCGCAGGCCGCCGTGCCACTCCACCATCTGGGGCCAGGGCAGGGTATCGAATGCCGGTGCGGTTTGTGCCACGCTGATGCGCCACAGGGCCAGCGCGGGGTCGGCCGGGCGCTGGAAGAAGGGCAGTTGCTGGTCGCGGCACAAGGCCCAGTCACCCTGGGCCTGGGTGTTGTCCATGCGCTGGCCCGTTTGTTCGGTCAGCATCTTCTGGCAGGCGGCTTCCACGGCCGCCACGGCGCCGCGCAGTCGCACAAAGAGCAGGTCTTGCCCGGCGGGGCTGGCCGTGTTGTCATGTATCCAGCAACTGGCGTTCAGCGGCAGGGGCTGGCCGCCCCAAGTGTGCAGGCACTCCAGCGCGCGGGCCTGGTCCAGTGCAAACACCAGTGTGGCTTCGGCCGGTGCCACCGGCAAGACTTTCAGCGACACCTGGGTGATCAGCCCCAGCGTGCCCATGCTGCCTGCCATCATGCGGGACACGTCATACCCCGCCACGTTTTTCATGACCTGGCCGCCGAACACCAGGTGTTCACCTAGACCATTGACCATGTGGAGGCCCAACACATATTCGCGCACGGCGCCGGCACTGGCGCGGGCCGGGCCGCTCAGACCGGCGGCCACCATGCCTCCGACCGTGGTGCCGCTGTTACCGGGGGACCAGTGGAAGTGGGGGGGCTCAAAGGCCAGGCACTGGCCGCGCTCCGCCAGCACGGCTTCCAGTTCGGCCAGGGGTGTGCCAGCCGCCACGGTCACCACCAGTTCGGAGGGTTCGTAACTCAGGATGCCGTTCAGGCCGCGGGTGTCCAGCAGTTCGCCTTTCAAGCTGTTGCCATAAAAATCCTTGCTGCCCCCGCCGCGGATGCGCAGTGCCGTGCCGTCGGCCGCTGCGGCGCGTATCTGGTCGGTGAGGGTGTGGAGTGTCTGGGCCATGGTGGTCTGCATGCCGTGCATAGTAGCGGTGGCACCGGCCCAGCGGCGTGAATTTTTTGAAGCCCCGGCCCGCAAAAATTTTGATGCTGCACCGCTCACGCTGTGCGCCACCACACGGTCACCGCGCCTGCCTCGCCCTAGAGTTCAGGCCAGCCGGGGCTATTCCCGCACAACACCAGCAGCAAGGGGAAACCACATGCAAGTACTAGTCAATACCGACGACCATATCCACGGCAGCGAATCCTTGGCCCAGTGGGTACAGGACGAAGCCAACAGCCGACTGGCCCGCTTGCGCGACAGCATCACCCGCCTCGAAGTTTTTTTGAGCGATGTGGATGGCGGCAAGTCTGGCATCCATGACAAACGCTGCCGGCTGGAGGCCCGCGTGGCCGGACGCCCGCCGGTATCGGTCACCGCCGAAGCCGACAAAATGGCCGGCGCCTTTATCAACGCGGTCGACAAGCTGGTGCGCCTGCTGGATACCGAGCTGGGCCGTGTCAAAGACCGCCACGGCCGCGACACCATTCGCACGGCGCCCGAGCCGCAGCAAGAGTAGATAGGATAGCCCCCACGCTCCCCAGATTCAGTCCGCGAAGGCGTTGACTGGCAGGCCGGGCACATCCACCCGCGTGGAGAACACACTGCCGGACAGGGGGAACGCTGCCAACTCGGCCGCACTGCGCTTGTAGCGGGCCGTGGTTACATAGAGTGCTTTGCCATCTTCTCCACCCAGGCAGGGCATGGTGGGGCACATGGCGGGCACCGGTATCTCGGCCAGCAGGCGGCCGTCGGGCGCAAATTTGCAGATGCGCTGGCCTTCAAACATGGCGGCATAGTAGTTGCCCTCCACATCCACCGCGGCCCCGTCGGGCCGGCCCCGGTAGGCGGGCAGGCCGTTGGTGCCGCGCGGCGCATCCCACTGCCAGTCGGCCGGTTTGGGTGGCAGTTGCTGGAAGATGCGGTGCGCGCTCAGCCCATTGGCCAGCACACCAAAATCCCAGGCGTGGATGACGTGGTTGGGTGTGTCCGACCAGTAGGTGGTGCGCCCGTCCGGGCTCCAGCCCAGGCCGTTGCCGGTCAGGGCGTCACCTGCGTGTTGTGTGACCAACGGTGTGCGGCCCCCGCGGCAATCAATAGAGTACAAGGCGCCCGCCATGCTGGCCTTGGGCTCGTCGATGGTGCCCACCCAGAAGCGGCCCAGTGCGTCACACTTGCCGTCGTTGGCACGCACGGCTGCCGTGTCATAGGGCAGGGTGGTGATGAGCTCCAGCGCACCGCGCCACTCCCGCGCGCGGAACACACCATCGCGCCGCGCAATGACCAGGCCGCCGCTGGTGGCGGGGGCTATACAACCGGGCTCGCAGGGCATGTCCCAGCTGTCAACCGTGCCCATGTACACATTGGCGCGGCACAACTTCTGGCCGGGAATATCCACCCAATACAGGGTCTGCTCCTGCGGGTGCCAAAAGGGGGATTCGCCCAGCTGAAACGTGTCGGGGCAAACGGGCTGCCAATCCAGGGCCAAGGTCTGCGGTGTTGTTTGTAATGGTGTTGTCATGCGTGTTCCACTTCGATGCGCATTGCGCTGGAAAAAGTTTGACCGGCCTGCAGGATGCACACACCCAGGTCTTCTGCGCTGGCGCCCGTTTGGGCCATGCGGTTGACGGCGTTGTTCACATGGCTGACGGGCTCGATGGCAATGCTGTCGCTGGTGGGTGTGCTGTAGACCACCAGGCGGCTCAGGCCGGAGGTCACGCGTATGGCCAGCACGCTGTCGCGCAACTGCACCGCACCGGCCCAGCCGTCAAAACAATGGTCCACGTCCAGTGTGGTGCAGGGTGCGCTGATGCCCGTACTGGGCGCACGGTAGGTGGGCAGCTTGTCATGCCCCATCTCCCAGCGGCCAGTGGCGTCGAACTGAATGTGGCTGTCGGGCCGTTTGACAAAGAAAGGATGCCAGCCCAGGCCCACGGGAACAGCCAGGGCCGACTGGTTGGTGATGCTCAGCGACAACTCCAGGGCGTTGGCTTCGAGTTTGAAGGCCTGCGAACAATCGAAGTCAAAGGGCCAGGATGCATCGGCCTTGTGTTCATATGCCAGCAGTGCAAACGTGTCGCTGGCCTCCAGCACCGCCCAGGGCCGCTCCCAGCCCACACCGTGGATGGCGTGTGGGTCGGGCGCCCAGTTTTGTACCAGCGGGTGGTCCGTGCCCTGCCACTGCAGGGTGGCCTGGCTGACACGGTTGGAAAACGGCACCAGCGGGTAACTGCCAGCCTGGCGCACCGAATGGAGTTCGTGCGCAGGTGTGGAGCGCAGCACCGGGATGCCACTGAACCACAGACCAGCGATGCAGCCACCCAGCTCGGGTTTGAGGTCGCATACGAGGTCTGCGTTGCGCAAGGTAAGGGGGTTTTGCATCCCCAAATTGTGCGCCCAAGCGGCCCAAAAAAAAGGCCCCTGGGAACCAGTTGGTTACCAAGGGCCTGATGGCTTGCGCAGCGTGCACTGCGCTGGGAGAAACCGGATTAACGGTTGTAAGCAGTCTCGCCGTGCGAGGTGATGTCCAGGCCTTCGCGCTCGTCTTCTTCGCTGACACGCAGACCAATGGTCTTGTCAATGATGAAGTAGGCGATGGCAGAGACGATACCGGACCACAACACGGTCAGGCCCACGGCCTTGGCCTGGATCCAGACCTGGCCGGCGATGGAGTAGTCCGCCGCGGGGATCATGGTTGCTGTGACCCAGTCGCCCATGGCGCTGGGGCCACCCAGGGCGGGCGATGCAAACACACCGGTCAGCAGGGCACCCAGGATGCCGCAGACACCGTGCACGCCGAACACGTCCAGCGAGTCGTCAGCGCCCAGCATCTTCTTCAGGCCGGTCACACCCCACAGGCCGGCAAAACCAGCGATCAGACCGATGGCCAGACCACCGCCGATGCCAACGTTGCCAGCGGCTGGTGTGATCGCCACCAGGCCTGCCACCGCACCGGATGCAGCACCCAGCATGGAGGCCTTGCCCTTGACCATGGCTTCACCGATGGACCAGGTCAACACGGCTGCGGCGGTAGCGCCCAGGGTGTTGATGAAGGCCAGTGCAGCAAAACCATTGGCTTCCAGTGCGGAGCCGGCGTTGAAACCGAACCAGCCCACCCACAGCAGAGCGGCACCGACCATGGTCAGTGTCAGGCTGTGGGGTGCCATGGCTTCCTTGCCATAACCGATGCGTTTGCCCAAGAAGTAGGCACCGACCAGACCGGCAACGGCGGCGTTGATGTGCACCACGGTACCGCCGGCGAAGTCCAGCGCGCCCCATTGCCACAACATGCCGGCCTTGGCGGTCATGGCTTCGGCCACTTCCTTGGAGGCGTAGGCGTCAGGGCCCATCCAGAACCAGACCATGTGGGCCATGGGTGCGTAGCTGAAGGTGAACCACAGCACCATGAAGGCCAACACGGCAGAGAACTTCATGCGTTCGGCAAACGAGCCCACAATCAGTGCACAGGTGATACCAGCGAACGTTGCCTGGAAGGCTGCAAACACGATTTCAGGGATGTAAACACCCTTGCTGAACGTGGCCGCGTTGGCAAAAGTGCCCGCCGCGTTGTCCCAGACGCCCTTCATGAACAGCCGATCAAAGCCGCCGATGAACTGGTTGCCTTCGGTGAACGCCAGGCTGTAGCCGTAGATGAACCACAACACCACAATCATCGAGAACGTGACCATGACCTGCATCAGCACGGACAACATGTTCTTGCTGCGGACCAGGCCGCCGTAGAACAGGGCCAGGCCGGGCACGGTCATCAAGATGACCAGCAGGGTGGAGACCATCATCCAGGCGGTGTCGCCCTTGTTGGGAACGGGTGCGGGTGCTGCGGCCGGGGCTGCGGCTTCTGCCGCGGCGGGAGCGGCAGCTGCTGGTGCGGCGGCGGGGGCAGCTGCGTCAGCGGATGCTGTCACCGCAGGTGCCGAGGCCGGTGCTGCGGTTTGCGCCAGTGCAGCGGAACCGGCTGTCAGCAGGCCCCAGCCCAGTGCGAGGGATACGAGTAGTTTTTTCATAGTGCTTCTTTTCCTGTCTCGCCGGTGCGGATACGGACGACCTGCTCCAGGTCGTACACAAAAATCTTGCCGTCGCCGATCTTGCCGGTGCGGGCCGCGCCTTCGATGGCTTCGATGACACGGTCCACCAGGGCGTCGTCAATGGCGGCCTCGATCTTGACCTTGGGCAAGAAGTCGACCACGTATTCCGCACCGCGGTACAGCTCGGTGTGGCCTTTTTGACGGCCGAAGCCTTTGACTTCGGTGACTGTGATGCCTTGCACGCCCATGCCGGACAAGGCTTCACGCACCTCATCAAGCTTGAACGGTTTAATGATCGCCGTTACGAGTTTCATACTGCTGTTTCCTTGAAGGAGGGTGGACTGTGAATCAGAAGGTGTACTTCACGCCGACGGTGACGGCGTTCTTACCCAGGTTGTCAAAGGTGCCGACTTTGTAGAAGACGTCTTTGGCATCGGTGGTGTAGGCCGCCAGGGATGCGGACAGGCCATTGCCGAAGTCTTTGCCCAGGGTCAGGGAAAAGTCGGTGTAGTCACCATTGCCACCCTGGTTGGGGATGGTTTGGCGACCCACGTGGGGTGTCAGCGAGAAGCCGTTGCCCAGGTCAAATGCGGCGGCCGCTTCAATGTAGGCGCTGCCCGAGCTGTTGGGGTTGGCAATGAAGTTGCCGGTGGACTGGCTGTACTTGACGGTCACGATGCCAAAGGTCAACGCGCCATAGACTTCAGTCGTATTGGCATTGACCAGCACGCGGTCCGCCGTGTTGTTGGGGTATTGGTACGTGATGACACCCACGTCGAAGTTCAGGCCGGAGGTGATTTCACCCTTGAAGCCGCCGTACAGATCAATCTCCAAGGTGCCATCGGTGGCGCCCACATAGTCCTTGATCCAGCTGACGTTGGAGCCCCAGGCACCCGCGTAAAAACCACTGGTATGGGAAAAGTCCACACCGCCTTGCAGGGCGGGTTTGAACGATGTTTGTGCAACGCTGCGGAAACGGTAGTCGCTCACGACGCCCACATTGAAGCTCACCGTGGACGCAGGCGCCGCGGTTTGGGCCATGGCCGTGGTGCCCAACAGGGCAGCAGTTGCAAGAACAAGAATGGATTTGGTTTTGAAGTTCATGGGGATAGTCCTGAAGGGTTGCGGGATGTACCACCTAAGCAGGATGTATGCCATTGCTTTTTTCTGCACCAACACTGCGAATACGTCCACCACGGCGCGCACAACGCGTTATGCTTGCTGTATAGATAAACAGGTATTAAACAAAAGTATGCACCGATTTGGGGACAAGTCAATACGGTGCGCACTGTTTTGGGAGAAGGCGAAATGGGCTTATCTTTGGTGCAGAGCCGGGCTCTGCGGGGGCTGGACGCGGCCAAGGTCACGGTAGAAGTGCACCTGGCCAATGGCCTGCCCAGCTTCACGCTGGTGGGTTTGGCGGACGTGGAAGTCAAGGAGGCGCGGGAGCGGGTGCGCTGTGCCATCCAGAACGCCGGGCTCACCTTCCCCCACAACCAACGCATCACCGTCAACCTGGCGCCGGCCGACCTGCCCAAGGATTCGGGTCGGTTGGACTTGCCCATTGCACTGGGCATTCTGGCCGCCAGCGGGCAGATTGACGGCGCGCAACTGGCCCAGTACGAATTTGCCGGAGAGCTGTCCCTGACCGGTGCCCTGCACCCGGTGCGGGGCGCCCTGGCCATGGCGTTGGCCCTGCACACCGGCAAGGTGGCCACCCGCCTGGTGCTGCCACCGGGCAATGCCGAAGAAGCGGCCCTGGTGCCAGGCTCCGAGGTCTACCGCGCGCGGCATCTGCTGGATGTGGTGCGGCAGTTTGTGCCTGCGGGTGCCGCTCTGGACGCCCTGGCAGCGAACGACATCGCGCCGGCCGATGACGGCTGGGCACGCATAGTCCCCGATCTGCTGCAGGCCCGCGTGGGCCATTGGCCGGATATGGCCGATGTGAAAGGCCAGGCCGGTGCCAAACGTGCGCTGGAGATTGCGGCGGCGGGTGGCCACAGCGCGCTGCTGGTCGGGCCGCCGGGTTCGGGCAAGTCCATGTTGGCCCAGCGTTTTGCCGGTTTGTTGCCGCCCATGTCCTGTGACGAGGCTCTGCAAAGCGCCGCCATCGGCAGCCTGAATGGCCGGTTCTCCATCACCAACTGGGGCGTGCGGCCCACCTGCTCGCCGCACCACTCGGCCAGTGCCGTGGCCCTGGTGGGTGGGGGTTCACCCCCTGTAGGCATCCAAAGTTGGTGTCGGAGCTAGGTCAATAAAGTCAATGACTTAGACACTAACTTTGGCGCAGCATTTTTGGAGCACGCCACGATTAATGTCAAAAACCTATCAATGTGCCAAAGTTAGTGTCACCACTGCGTTGAACGTGCCGCTGACAAGTTTATGCGGGTAGATTGCTCTCGCCGGGGTAGACGCGTATTTCAGTGCATATTCTGGAAATTGCTGACCAGCCTGTTTGATCTGATCTGAGTGTTCAACAAAGGAGCGCTAAACCATCGTCAAGATAGATGGCTGCTCTCGACCCCTATGCACAGATCTCAATTATGACAAGTTTGGTGGCGCCCTCGGTTGCAGGGCGCTTGCAGGCCTACACATAGTTTCCGCGCCACAGGCTGAGACAAGGCTCCAGCCCAGTTCCAGGTGAACCGATGCCGGGGCGGACCTGCTGCATCTTTTCCCAGGGTGCGGGGAACTGCTGGGTTAATGGCGGGGGGCTTGAGGTCCTGTGCTTCCACTGGCATCGACGGTGGGAGAGCGCGAAAACTATGCATAGCTGCGACGGGCACACCGTCTATTCGTCCGTCGACGTGGCTCCCGTCTGGGCCGCAAACTACACATAGTTGAGATCTGTGCATAGGGGTCGTTATGTAGAGCTCTACATAACGACCCAAATCAGAAGTAGGCTAGTGCGAATTCGGCGCCTCGAAGCCGACATTGAATGATCAAAAACTGAGGTGACTTCTGGACGTCTTTGGTGGGGCGACGGCGGTCTTTAAGCAAGGTGGCAAAATCGCATTGCCTCACTCTAGACAAATGTCCATGCTTTCCAAGCGAGAAAACCCGATTGAATGGGTTGCGTTTATGTATGAATTGGAGGACTTGACAAATCTCGGTCATCTCGACCACACTCGGCAACGCACTAGCTCGGCGCATCGATCAAACTCTGTAACGTTGGTCGGATAGTGCTGCGGCATGCGCACACTTGCGGGAGGCGAGCATCGTAACTATCTACTGGGCATGGGCAGTGGCAACGCTGACCATGTTACTTGCTGCAGCGTACCTCGGCGCAATCGTACGTGGTAGCGTCCTCGGGCTGCTCATTGATGCTCGGGGCCGGTTCAGCCTGTCTCACCTGCAGATGGTGCTTTGGACATTTGTCGTCATCCCGCTTATTGCAGGTGTTACGGCTGGCCGGCTCTTGGCTGGAGTTGCCGATGCGCTCTCATTCTCAATCCCTCCTTCGTTGCTCGCGGTCATGGGCATCAGCATCGCATCAACCGCGGGCGCGATTGTCGTGAAGTCCACCAAGGACATGCAGGCTCCCGAGCGGATCGCTGCCAGCGACGCGTCGGACCGCCCTCACTTTTCTCAGGTCTTTCTTGTCGAAGAGGGTGAGCTAGCGGACAGGACTATAGATATCACAAAGTTCCAGAACTTCTGGTTCACGTTGATTCTTGTGACAGCGTACGTGTCCCTCGCCGCCAGTCACATCAAGAAACTGGGTGCAGCCATGACGGCGCTACCTGAATTCAACGAGACGCTCGTTGTGCTTCTACTCATCAGCCATGCAGGATATCTGGCTAGCAAGCTTCCAGCCCGGCAAGGAAAACCGGAAGGGTTGACGCTCGCCTCGAAGCTCGCGGGCGCTAAGGCCGTCCTCTCGCTGGGCCTTCCAGATGCGCCTCCGGCCACGTACGTTCCCCGCAATCCAGGAAACCGCCAATGAGGATGTGCGTGCGCAAGTACCACGAGTTGGCAGGTGCGCCTTCATTTGCTACATGGCCGGTTGCGAGGAGTGCTCGCTCTGGACCGGCAATTTGCACACGGTCCGGCACGGCGCCGCGCCCCAAACGCTGAAAGAAGTGGCCACATGCCGGACGTGCCGACTATCGAAAGAATCTCCCAAATCCTTGCTGAAGCGCAGCGGCAGAAGCATGGGCAGAGGTATCTCGGCGCCATTGCGGCCTTCACCGCAGCCGAGAAGCTGATCCTCGAACAGGTACCACAGGATCTTCGCGAAGGGGGCACGAATCCGTCTGGTCCCCCGGCCGTTGGCCGGGCAAAGTTGGCCAGCGCCTTCTTCACTGCCGGAGCGAAATTGGCGCTCGAATCGCCCATTGCGGAGGCATTTCCGATGGTGGCTTCATCGGACGGCGTCTCACTGCGCTCAACAACGGAGCCCCGACTTCTCGCGGTTCGGTCGCGCGAACATTTCTCGCAGATCGAGGCGGAACTTCGTCGACGTGGCGAGCGACAGTCCGACACGGTGGCCCTTCTCCCGGCTGTAGACCCTTCACGGCCCACGTTGCCTGAGATGGCCCGCCACATCGCGTCGTTCGTTGATGGTGACCGTGGCGGCGAAGCTGCGCCTTTCTCAGAAAGGCTCGTTCCCTCACGGATCCCGGTAGAACTCGGCCGGTTCTACTTCGCCGACATACCTCTTGGCCTCGGCGAGTGCTTGGTGCAACTTGGGCAGCAGTTCGACACGGCACTGCAGTACTACCAACGGCCACTGAACTATCCCTACACCAACCCTCCGTTCGAAACGACTGATCTCTGGTTGTACACCGCAGAGGCCTTTCTCGCCCAAGCGGATGCCTCCTATCGCAGTGGCAACACTGCAGCGGCGCGCGCGAACTACGAACTGATCGTCAAGAACAAGGCACCACCGCTACAGTCGCCTCTCTATCAGGACAGCCTGTCGATCATGATCGCCAAGGTCCGATTCTGGCTTTCAAAGCTGTCGCTAGATCCAATGTCGCAGCCGACTGTGGATGCCCCTCCTCGACACATCGCGGTGTTGGCACTAACCATCCAGCGACTTGCGCAACTTGAGGCCAGACTAGACTTCTTCGGCCGCCCGCCGTCATGGCGTCCGATATTCTCGTTTGCATACCTGCGCGAAGCGGCCCGATCATTCGCGCAATTTGCCGCGCAAGCTAATCGAGAGTACCTCGCCTACACGCAACGCGCTGAGGATCAAACGCAGAACGTGCAGCAGATGGAACAGGCAGTCGCTCTAGGCGAAGCCAGTATCCAGATTGACATCGCGCACATCAACGAGGTGCAGGCGGAGATCAAGGCCGCAAGCGAAGCGGGCAGGCTTGCCCAGACCAGGGCTGAACTTGCTCGGCAGAGCCTCCAGTCGTTCCAGCAGCTAGGTTGGGATCGCGTCCGCCTCGATACAGCGATCGCATGGGCTAGCGCTGCATCGGTCCCAGACGACGACGAAATGAGACAGACATACCGCGGACTGGAGAACCTTGGAATCCGAGGAACGATGATGCGGTCGGACCTGCTCCATCAGCTTGCATGGCAGCGGGAGACACGCAGCTTCGAGATCGAAAAGCAACGTCTTGCCAACGCAGTGACGGAGTTGAACGCAGCGCGTCAGGCCGCCGATGAACAGACTGCCCTTGCACAGTCTCGGCTTCCCTCGGCGTTGGCGTCGCTCGACGCCGCGCGCTGGCGAAATCAATTTGCGCGAATAAACCTGATCGCCGCTCGTAGTCGGGAGACATCGCCCGAATTGTTCTTTGCGCTCGCCCGCTTGATACGTGATACGGCCCGCATCTACATGGATCGTGCCGTCAGCGTAGCGTTAGCCATGGAGCAGGCCTACAACTTCGAGAACACGACGGCGATCAGGCGCATTCGCAGCGACTACGGCGACCTTAGTGGCGTCGGCAACCTGTACGCGGCTGACCTTCTGCTTCGCGATATCGACGCTTTTCTCTTCGACACCTTGCTGCAAACAACCTCGAAGTCTCAGATCGCGATCCGCTTCATCTCTCTGCGGCGTGAGTTTCCTTTGCAGTATGCCGAGTTCCTCCGCACCGGGACGATGATCTTCCAGACCACTCTCGACCAGTTTCACATCGATGCACCAGGGTCGTTCAACGCGCGCATAAAACGCGTTTCCGTTGAGTTCGCCGGCATCTCGAGTACCGGCGGGCTGATTGGATCCCTGACCTGTGGTGGCGTTTCCTCAGTGCGACTCCAGGACGGTTCGGACGCAAAGAAGGTGCATACCTCAGAGACGCTCATGCTGTCACCGCTGGTTCCCGAGCGCTCGCTCGCTCAGCTCGATCGTGCTGGCCTAGCGCCTCCCACCGGGGAGACGGCAGTGTTCGAGAATGTCGGAGTGCAGTGCAGTTGGCGATTAGATGTGCCGCTCCGCGCCAACGACCTGCAACTCTCGTCGGCGGCTGATGTCGGTCTGGTCATCGCCTACTTGTGGCAGCACGATCCGGCGCTTGACCAGCGGGACCGCCAGAACCCGCCGACCACGGGTCAAGCTGAACTCTGGTTTAGCCTGCGTGAACAGGGACGGAGCGCGGACGACGTCCCGGCCTTCGCCTCTCTGTCAAAGAACGGCGAGGCGGCGTTCGAGCTTCGGCCGGACTGGCTGCCGCGAAACTTCGAGCAGTTCGAGATCGAGGATCTGTCCGTGTTCTGCGTTCGAAAAGCAACTACGCCACTGCCCTTGGTACTTCGGATGTGGAGCGCCGGAGCCGGGGATCCACAGCGTGTCGTTCAGCCCGATGCAGACGCCATCACACGCATAGAGCGGCGAGACGCCCCGGGGGCGTTTCACCATGTCACGCCGGCGCGGTCTTACCGCATCGCGATCGACCCGACGTTGAACCCTGCGCTTCAGGGAACGCCCCCCAACGTGCTCGACCTCTCCACGGTGCACGACATTGTCATGGTCGTCTCCTATCGACATGCTTTTCGCTGAAGGAGACTGAGTTGAGACCAAATACTACGCCGCGGTGGGGGATACCGATCGAGAACAATTTCGGGCGCCCGGCACTCTCCAAGGGCCTTGTCATCTTCGGACAGAACGAGGGCAATGCCGCAGGGAGCTGCCGAGCTGTCCGACTTACGGACGGCACTGATGTCTGGCGCCTTCCCACCGCCTCATTTGTCAACGGAGATGTCGAGCTTCATCAAGGAATCGTCTACTTCTCGGGCAGTTTTCTTAGTTCCGGGACGCACTATGAATCCTTTTTATTTGCCGTCGATGCGGCAACAGGTACCCAAAGATGGCGCAAGCGGATAGCGCTATGGCTAGGTTCAAACGTGCTGCTCTGGAACGGTCGGGTACTTCTTTATGGAACTCGCGACTCCGGCCTGACGCCCACGCCGTCCACAGTGGTGACCTGCGACCAACAGACTGGCTCGGATCTACGGCAGATCGACATTGGATCAGGCCATGTCACTCTCTTTGCGCTGTGGAACAACGCAGTGCTCATCGCTCGTAAAGGCAGCTCCGATCTGCAACTTCTTGACCCTGTATCGCTATCGATCACGATTATCGCCCAGTTGCCTGGGTCGATCGACGCGGCGGCGGTCAGTGGCGATCGCTGCTATACCGTGGACAACGCGCAGGGCGTAGGGCGCGCCCGGGTCACCGCAGTCAACCTGGTCACGGGCGCCGAGATCTGGCGGTCGACCCACGAAGGGTTTGCCGAGAATATCTTCGCGCAAGGGGATGTCATTGCACTCGGAATGCGGAGAGAACAGAGGCTGGATTCCTTGGCGCAGATCTGGCGCGTGGATGCCGAGAACGGCACGGTGCTGTGGACGGTTGCTGCAGGCGATAGGAAGCCTTACTTCGGTACGGTATTGCGCAACCTGCTGTTTGCTCAGATTCGCCAACGAAATGATCAGCCGGACTCAACGGCAACTTCCGCTCTAGACCTGCGAGACGGCCAAGAGCGCCTTCGCTTCGATCATCCCTTTAGCGCCGCGTGGGTCGTCGACGCTGGCGGCGGCGTTGCGCTCGCAAGTCACTTCGACTTCCTTGTGGCAATCGAAACCACCTCACTTTGGCGCGTTGGCGTGGGGGACGCCGTCCGCGGTACGCCTATGTACGCCGGTACGTCAGTCCTGGTCGGCAACGCAGACGGACGTCTGACTGCAGTCGCGCTCGAGAGCGGGCAGACGCGATGGACACGCAATGTGGGCGGTGCGCTCGAAGGCGGCGGTGCCATTCAACAGGGGCGCGCCTTTGTCGGTCACGGCGCCGGCGTCACGGCATTCGACATCCAGTCGGGCCAGCAGATCTGGTCGATGCAAACGCCAAGGCCAGTCACATCACCAATCCTCGCAACCCCGCAGGCCGTGGTTTTCGGCTGTCGCGACGGCACCATTCGTGCGCTTCTGCCGTTGGACGGCAGCCCAGTCTGGACCGTTCAGACCCAAGGGTTTGTCGAGGGCGGCGTAGCCTTGTACAACGGGCTCTACGTGGCTGGCAGTGCCGACGGAAAGGTGTATGCCCTTGACGCCAACGGCCAACTGGTGTGGCAGTTCGTTCCCAGCGACCCCGAGATCGACGAGATCAAGAGCACCCCTCTCGTCGCTGACGACCTTGTGATCGTCGGTAATGCCAGTGGTCACCTCTTCGCTCTCGATGCCTCAACTGGCGCACTAAAGTGGCATCGCAAACTCGCTGGTGGTATCCGCACGAGCAGCGCGCTGCAGCACACGGATCATGTGTGGATCGGCGACGAAAGTGGGCAGGTTTATCACCTGCTGCTCCAGGACGGATCGATCGACTGGCAGGTAGCGGTAGCGGGCGCCGTGCGTGGCCGTCCCGCCTGGCTTGGCGGCGAACTGTATGTCGGCACGATGGCTGGGACACTCGATGTGCTCGACATATTCACCGGCACGCTCCGGCGCCGTGTCCCGATTGGCGCACCGGTCTTTGCCTCACCGATCGTCGCTCTGGAGTCGATCGTCGTCGCCGACGAAGCCGGCGGCTTGCATGCTCTCGTCCCCGGACCTTGACATGAACAAAGACCCCGGCACATCTTCGACCCCGCTGGCCTCTCTCTCCCGGCCATTACGGACTGCGTGCCTGTAGGCCTCGCCGACATTGGATAGCAGCCATGCCATCATTGAAGAGTGTCAAGTGGGCGATCCCAATCAATAGCAACAATGCGAGGCCTGTAGTCGTGCAGGGCATGTTTCTACTCGGGTCGTACGGAGCCACGGGAGGCATTCTTGCCGTTCGCACGCAGGATGGTTCACGAGTCTGGCATCGAGCCGTTGGCTCTGTTGGCCTTCTCATGCGAGACCAGCTGGCCGTGTTCTTTTGTGCTAGCGATCCGAATACCAATCAGCAGTTTCTGTACTCCATCGATGGGCGAACCGGTGAGCAGAACTGGGTTAGTCCGGTCAACTTTCAGCCGGGCCCGCCATCGCTCGTCAATGATACGGTTGTACTTTTTGGTGATAGCAAGGCAGACCTCAACAGAACTACCGTTGGCGTATTTGACAGGAACACCGGAGTCTTGATCCGCTCCGGCGAAATCTCTAAGTCCTCGCGGACGCATCGCGGGCGCCTCGGTGACCTCATTGCTACCGCCGCTCTTCATCAAGCAAGCCTTGAGTTGTTGGATCCGAGCACCCTAACTCTCACGAAGATCTATGAAGCGCCGGGGCCAATCGTTGCCGACGCGGGGCCAGTCTATGCCGACGCGGGAGGCGCTGGTAGGTCCTATCTGACGTACAGCGAGAGCAATCACAGTTTCGGAATCGCAGCAGTTCGTCTTGCTGATGGATTTCAGGAGTGGACGCTAAGCTTGGGAGAGAAGAAATTAGTGTGGACTCATATGGATGAGGACTCCGCATACTTTTGTCTCCTCCTCCCGCACGACACTCAGATATCCAGCGAGATCTGGCGAGTCGATCTGGCCTCCGGTGGTGTTGTTTGGAGGGTTGCCGCACCAGGTGCCAGCAGACCCACTGCAGTTTTCCATGGCTCCTTGATAGTGCAAGACGGCACGGACCTGACGGTTGCATTAAAGGTGCGCGATGGCAGTGAGTTGTACCGCTTCCAGCATGCCGGAAGGTCGGTTTGGGCCATTCCCGACGAGGATGGGGGCGCGCTCTTCGGCTATGGGACCGGTCTGATTGCGGTGGACACCAGGCGATTCTGGACCACAAGCTTCACCGGTGCCGTCCGCGGTACGCCTATGTACGCCGGTACGTCAGTCCTGGTCGGCAACGCAGACGGACGTCTGACTGCAGTCGCGCTCGAGAGCGGGCAGACGCGATGGACACGCAATGTGGGCGGTGCGCTCGAAGGCGGCGGTGCCATTCAACAGGGGCGCGCCTTTGTCGGTCACGGCGCCGGCGTCACGGCATTCGACATCCAGTCGGGCCAGCAGATCTGGTCGATGCAAACGCCAAAGCCAGTCACATCACCAATCCTCGCAACCCCGCAGGCCGTGGTTTTCGGCTGTCGCGACGGCACCATTCGTGCGCTTCTGCCGTTGGACGGCAGCCCAGTCTGGACCGTTCAGACCCAAGGGTTTGTCGAGGGCGGCGTAGCCTTGTACAACGGGCTCTACGTGGCTGGCAGTGCCGACGGAAAGGTGTATGCCCTTGACGCCAACGGCCAACTGGTGTGGCAGTTCGTTCCCAGCGACCCCGAGATCGACGAGATCAAGAGCACCCCTCTCGTCGCTGACGACCTTGTGATCGTCGGTAATGCCAGTGGTCACCTCTTCGCTCTCGATGCCTCAACTGGCGCACTAAAGTGGCATCGCAAACTCGCTGGTGGTATCCGCACGAGCAGCGCGCTGCAGCACACGGATCATGTGTGGATCGGCGACGAAAGTGGGCAGGTTTATCACCTGCTGCTCCAGGACGGATCGATCGACTGGCAGGTAGCGGTAGCGGGCGCCGTGCGTGGCCGTCCCGCCTGGCTTGGCGGCGAACTGTATGTCGGCACGATGGCTGGGACACTCGATGTGCTCGACATATTCACCGGCACGCTCCGGCGCCGTGTCCCGATTGGCGCACCGGTCTTTGCCTCACCGATCGTCGCTCTGGAGTCGATCGTCGTCGCCGACGAAGCCGGCGGCTTGCATACTCTCGTCCCCGGACCTTGACATGAACAAAGACCCCGGCACATCTTCCACCCTGCTGGCTCTGCCTCCGACGGGCGCCAGCCTCCAGGGTATCGGCGAAACGTTCCGAACCGACCTGTACACAGGTACCGGCGCCTATGCAATTCCACTAGATCTTCCCGCCGCTCAGAACGGCTTTAAGCCTGAACTTTTCCTGCAGTACTCCACTGGCGCGGGCAACGGACCCTTTGGTCATGGTTGGGATGTATCGCTGATGGCCATTCAGCGATCGCTTCGCCGAGGTTTCCCCACCTATGACGACGCCAGCGACGGGTTTGTCTTCAACGATGATCTAGTGCCGGTCGGGAACGGCTTCTACAGGCCGCGTTGCGACACTAAGGCTTGGCGAATTCGCCGCGTTGACGATTCCTGGACGGTCACAACAAAAGACGGGGTGGTTCACACACTCGGAGCAACACCGAACAGTCGAGTGCAGCACCCTGCGGATGTCGGCGTGTTCTCGTGGCTCATTGAGCGCATGACTACGCCGACTGGCCAGCAGGCCACTTTCAGCTACGTTCATGATGGTGGCGTCGCCATCCCAGACACCATCACCTACGGCCCCTTCCGCGTTATCTTCGAGTACGAACTTCGGCCGGATCGGTTTGTCTCAAGACGGACGGGATTTCCTTTGATCCACGGCCTCCGGTGCCGCGAGATACGCATCGAGTCGGATCGATCGACGCGCCGTTGGCTCCGTCGATACCTGCTCGAGTACGCGAACGATGCGGGGGACTCACAGTTGTGCCGCGTCGTTCTCGAAGCGGGTGAAGGCGCGGAACGCGTCTCAATGCCGGATGCCCGCTTCGGCTACGGTGCTTGGTCGGCTGGTGAGATCTACACCATTGACGTGAGACATGACGGCTCTCTCCCGGCGCTCGGCAACGGCACTGTGGACCTGGTTGACCTAGATGGATCCGGGCGCCCAGGAGTCATTCAAGGCACGGCGGCGGGCTGGGTGTACTGGTCAAACCTGGGTCGCGGCGCATTTGGTGCGCCGCGAATCTTGCCCAACGTACCGCCCGCCATGTCACTTGACGACCACCGCGTCAGGTTCCTGGATCTGGAGGCCAATGGCACCGTCGATCTGTTGTGGGCACAACCTGGTAGCTCCGGCTTCTTCCCAAACTCAGCCGGCGGGCGCTGGGAAGACTTCGTGCCGTATCGGTCCGACGTGCCGTTCGACCTCACCGATCCCGAATTACGCCTGTACGACGCAGACGGCGATGGGAAGATCGACGTACTCGTTTCGAGGCCGCATGAGTTCCTGGTGTTTCTCAATCTCGGGCGCGAAGGATGGAGTGGCGAAGCGATTCGAGTCCCGCGGCGACATGACCCGGCGTCGTTCCCTGACGTGTCGCTATCCGCGCCCGAGGTGTTCACCGCCGACATGAGCGGAGACGGCTTGACCGACATCGTCGTAGTTCGAAACGGTAGCTTCGCGTACTGGCCGTGCGAGGGCCTAGGTCGGTGGTCAGATCGTATCGAAATGACCAACCCGCCCCTACTGCCTCCTGACGACTTCGCCCCACGAAACGTCACGCTGATCGATCTAGACGGCGACGGCCTTGCTGATTTCGTGTACCTGGGTGTGGACGAAGTGTTGGTGTGGTTCAACCAGCACGGAGTGCGGTGGAGTGGGCCGATTTCGGTTCCAGCGCCGGGCCTTTCGCGTGAGGATGCGGTCGTCGTGGATCTCAACGGTGACGGTCGACCTGGTGTGTTCTGGAGCTCGGGTATTGCTGGCTCGCGCCGGCATCGCTTTCTCCGGCTTGGCGCTGGCCCTGACCACCGCCTGCTCACGAAAATCCAAGGTGAACTTGGGCACACAACGCACATTTCGTATGGAACTTCGATCGCTCACCGCCAGCGAGACGAGGACCTGGGGCAGCCTTGGAGGACCTTCCTCCCAAGTAGCCTACCTGTCGTGGACAGCATCGAGTGCCTCGATGGGCCGGGCGGCATTAAAGCAATCACCCAGTTCCAGTATCGCGATGGTCATTTTGATGGCATCGAGAGAATGTTCAACGGGTTCGGCACCGTGCAACAGACGGTCTCCGGAGATGACACTAGCCCATCGGTAACTACACGAACAGACTATCACCCGGGTACGGACCCCACGATGCCAGAGGCGGAACGGCGGCAGCTCGATCCCGACGATCGTCTGTCGAAGCGTGCGCTCAAGGGAACACCACTGCGGATTGATCGCTATGAGCAGCATCCCGACGCAACGTGGGTGCTCAAAGAGGTCTCCCACCACCATGTCGACACGCGTATTGAGCATCGCATCGGCGCGGCGCGCGTTGTAGTTCCGTTTGCGGTGTCCGCCACGACCGACGAGCACGATCTGGTACGTGGAGGGGGGCGGCGCACTATCGTGCGGCACGGCAAGCCGGACCAGATTGGCAATCCAACCTGGATGGAGACCGAGGCCGGCACCCTCAGCCCAGACGGCGAGTACAAGGTCGATGGCCTCCATCGCGAGGTTCTGGACTACATCAGCCGCCCAACACCAACTGCCTCGCCCTGGATGCCCGGACTCCTTCGGCAGCGATCAACACTTGACGCTAGGGGGCAGGTCATCGCTTGTGTGCGTATCTTCTACGATGGCACACAGTTTGAAGGCCTGCCCAACGGCGAGGCAGAACGCGGCGTCGTCACACGTATCGAGGAACTCGTCCGTCGCGCCGAATTCGGGCCTGCGGGAACGGATGAGATGGCAGTGCTCGGGCATCACTACCTGAGTGGGCCCGGCATCGCAACCGCAGGCTGGTACCGCAATCGCAGCCGGACGGCGAACATGCCAAGCGGTCAGGTTACCGCGGTGCGCGACGCTCTCGGAAACGAGTCCACCATCACGTACGACGAGTGGCAGATCGATCCTGTGCGGAGCGAAGATGCCGAAGGATTGGCCACGAATGCAATCGTCGATCGATCCGTCGAACGCGTAAGCGCAGTCACCAATCCGAGCGGAGTGACAGAGCGACGCATCTACGATGCACTCGGACGGTGCCGCAGGGTCCTACGCACGACTCAGAGCGGCGCTTTGGAGCTAGTTGCGGTCGTACGCCACGATGCCGGTGACTTCAACAACAGTGGGACGCGTCCGCCATCTATCACGACACTGACGCCTTGGGAGGCCGGGCGGGACCCCGCAGAACTGGAGGATCCATCGCTACCCCTTGGGACGCTGACGGCTGTAACCGTCATGCGGCGCTTCTATGCGGCAAGTGGAATTGAGATTGGCGCTGTCTCGAGTGGGCCGGTACGTGAAGACGGGCGACGACTGCCGGTTCACAGCGGTGAGCGGAGGCTGAACGCGCAGGGGAAGGTTGCGGCCGAAGGGCGTCCTCGGAGCGTGGCGAGCTTTGCGTCGCTGCCGCGAGGGATGAGTAAGACGTTGTATTCGCGCGCCTACGACGGCAGCGGGCGCGAGGTAGAGATCTCCTTTCCTGCGGGACACCGCGAGCAGCGATTCGAGCCACTTCGTACCCTTCTCGCCGACGCAAATGCGGTTGCGGCGGGCGTTCAAGATGGCGTCATTCGAGAGTTCGACAGCCTCGGCCGGATGGTCAGCGTGCGCGAGCGAATCGACTCCAGTTCTTTCGCGCAACACTACTTCGACTACTCCACGGAACACCGCATCGAGCACGTACGCGACGAGGCCGGGGACTTACTCATTGACTACAGCTACGACTGTCTTGGCCGCCGTACGCGCATGCGCCATCGCGACCTCGGCGAGCACACATACGCGTATGACGCGGTAGGCAACCTTGTATGCAGCAGGCATCCGACTGGTGGGAGAACGGAGTTTTCTTACGACCGCATCATGCGCCTGGTCGGCGTGCGGCGCTATCGACCGGACGACACGCTCGAATCGACGGATCGATTCCACTACGACGCGTCGCCCAACGGTCAGTCGATCTGCGGCGGGCGGCTCTGCGCAATAGAGGACGACGCCGGAACAACCGTGTTTCACTACACCGCCGACGGCCGCCTCGCAAAGAAGGAGCGAACAACACCAGAGGGTAAGCGCTTGGCCTTCTCCTTCGAGTACAACTTTCGCGGTCTGGTGTCAGCGATCGAGTATCCGGACCGCACCAGGATCGCGTATGAGTATGGCGCCGAAGGTGAGGTCGTTCGCATTGACGGAATCATCGACCGTTTCGGCTATGACGAGCGCGGCCGGCCGACACTCATCGTTTATGCGAACGGTGTTGAAAGCCGATTCGACTACGACGACTCGGAGCGCCTCGCTGCGATCGCGACAGGGGGCCGCAACGGTCTCCTAGCGCGGTTCGCACAGACATACGACGCCGTCGGCAATCCGACGTTCACGTCTGCGCAGATAGCGGGTGCACTCGACGAGGAACGCCGGCTGGACTACGACGCATTGAACCGGCTCATCGCTTCACGTTGGGGGAGTGGGCAGGCGACCATCGCGCACCGATTCGCCTATGACGGCTCTGGCAACGTACTTGAAAATTCCGAGCACGGTATTGCGCGGTGCCTCTATGAGGACAAGGCACGAACGGGCCTTCTGACCGGCTTAGTCATGACTTCCGGATCGGAAACGCGGGATCGCCGATACGATGCGGCAGGGCGCCTCATAGCCAGCGAGACCCTGACCGAACTGGGATGGAACACCGCTGACCGATTAATACGCTGCGCCACGCGTTCGGGACACGTCGAGGAAATGCGCTACGACGCGCACGGCCATCGCGCGCGGATTCGCACCGAGCCCAACGACGGGTCGACGCCATTCGCACGCGACATCTTTGACGATCTCTACGAAGAGACCGCCGACGAACGGGTCGTCTACGTGAGAGGTGTAGGTGGTGTCGTGGCTGTTCTTCGTACTCGCACCGGCGGGCAAGAAGCGGCGTTCTGGCATCACGATCCGCAAGGAAACCTGCGGCTTTGCACCGATACGCGGGGTTCGATCACTGCGCGCTTCTCGTACACAAGTTTTGGTCTGGATGTCGCATTCTTGTCACTGCGGGGCGCATTCACGGGGAAAACGCCGGACAAGGCCATTGGCTTGATCCAACTCGGTGCTCGCTACTACGAGCCGCTGACTGCGCGATTCATCTCTGGCGACCTGCTCGTCGTGGAACGGCCGGACTTGGCGCTAGCTGACCCATCTCTGTTCAATGTCTACGGCTACTCCCTAAACAACCCGTATCGCTTTCGCGATCCACGGGGACGTTTCGTCTGGCTGGTAGTCATAGCGGGCGCGCTGATTGGCGGCGCGATCGGGTATCAGACCGCTAAGGAGAACGGTGAAAACCCATGGGTTGGCGCGTTAGTCGGGGGCCTGGTCGGGGGCTTGGTCGGGGCGGCCGGAGCACCTTTTCTCGCGGCAGCGCTAAAGGGCGCAGCGTTGAACGCGGGGTTTGCTTGGGCCACGGGCGGAACGTCGCGGGACATCTGGACAGGGGCCGCCGTTGGATTCGCGTTCGGGGCACTCGGCGAAGTCGTGTCAGGCTGGTTACCCGTGGCCGGTGGCGACAGCATCGGTTCGATGACCGCGAATGCAATGATCGAGATTGGGAGCGATGCACTGATTGGCGGGCTGGCGGGTGGAACCTACAGTGCGCTGCAGGGACGGAGCTTCGAGGATGGCTTCCGCGGCGGCTTGGTGATCGGCGCCGCCATGTCGGCAGCCAAGGTGGCGCTGCTAGGCGTTAGGTACGACCCGTCGTCGATCAAGCAAGATTTCCACGCCGAAGCGGCTAAGCAGTTCGGGCGACAAAACGTCCATGACAACTCGTATCTCGCTGCTGACGTTGCGAAGGCCGGCATGCCAAATCCGTCCAGCGTCACATTCCGGACGGGCGGAATACTCAGCTACCTGAACGGCGGCCGCGCGTTTGCGCTGGGCGACATGGTATCCACTGATTCGGGGACGATGAACGAGTTGCGCCAAGGCTCGGTGAATACTCTCGCGCACGAGCTGCGACACATCGCGCAGCAACGCGCCGCAACGTTTGGCGTGGTCGAGTTTCTATCGGTGTGGCTCTTCCAACAAGTCACGAGCGACCAGCATTACCAGCCAGGACCAGGAAATACCACGCTCGAACCCTACTATCAGTAAGGCTGCCGATGGCCATCTCTGAGATACATACTGAGTGCCGCAGCTGCGCAACTCTTCGACAGCGTGGCCAGAGTTGGGCTACGCAGACCTTTAAACGGCCTTGCTTCTACCGTAAACCAGAACGCGCGCTTGTCGGATTGCTAATCGCAGCAGTGACTACGTTGGCAGGATGCCAACGGCCCGGCGACGGCGAGCGAGCCCAAAACGGATACGCGCGCAGTGCAGTGGTCATTGAAGCACTCTATCGCTATCACGATGACCAAAGGCGGTACCCAGAAACACTTGCCACGCTTGTTCCGCGCTACATAGACAGCAAGGCGCTCAGCCCGCCGATTGGCACCGCCGAAAGTTATCCGTTCGAGTACCGCCTCTTGTCGGCCAGCGAATTCGAGCTGGCATTTCGCTACACCGGGCCAGGGATGAACCGGTGTACTTTTGCGTCCAGGACGCGTGCTTGGTCGTGCCATGGCGCATTCTGAGAATCTTGGGCTTCAAGCACCCCGCAACAGGCGTAGATTCTCGGCCGTGGACATCAACTCGCTCTACATGGGTGCGGCAGGAAGAACGTGACAAGACACGCGCGCCAGCGCCATGGCGCGCAGTGTTGATTCCAGAGACAAACTGCCCCAGTGGGGGTGAGGACAATAACTTGGACTACTTGGAGGTAGTTCATGTACTCATACGAAGAGCGAATTCGGGCAGTCAAGCTCTACATCAAACTCGGACGGCGCCTAGGTGCAACCATCCGCCAGTTGGGTTACCCAACAAAGAACTCACTTATTGGCTGGTATCGAGAGTACGAGCAAGACCGGGACTTGCAGGTAGGCTATGTCCGCTCCAGTGGCAAATACTCTGCCGACCAAATGCGAGTGGCGGTTCAGCATTACCTGGATCATGATCGTTGCATGGCGTTCACTTTGAGGGCGTTAGGATACCCGAGAAGTACTTGGAATCTGTCGTTGGTCTCACGAACATTTTCCCAGTCGAAAATGTTGCGTCCTTCAGCATGCAGACGTTCGAGCGAGCGTTCAACATGTGTTCACCCCAGTGCTCACGTTGTTGCACAAAGTCCTGTTCAAATAGGTCGAATACACCAGGGGTCCAACCACTTTTGGCGGCGACATGTCGCATTGAGTAGGACCCTATGCAGATTACATTACTGTGTTGTAGCGACAACGGTGGCGCGAGGTCGCCAAGGCGAAAACACCCGGTTTCGAGAAAGACTAATAGCGATCAGGAGGTCAGATATGCAAAAGGTAATAAAAGCCGCGGCATTTGCGGCCCATAAACACAGAGACCAGCGCCGCAAGGATCAGCAGGCGTCGCCATACATCAATCATCCGTTGGCATTGGCGAACGTTTTATGCAATGAAGTGACTGGAATTGAAGACCAGGATGTGGTTTGTGCAGCCCTGTTGCACGACACAATTGAGGATACCGATACATCTCACGCCGAAATCGAAGCGGAGTTTGGCCGTGCGGTTCTGGATGTAGTCCTAGAGGTCACGGATGACAAAACCTTGCCCAAGGCGCAGAGAAAAGTTCTGCAAATAGAACACGCGCCCAGCTTGTCAAGGTCGGCAAAGTTGGTGAAGCTGGCGGACAAGATATGCAATCTGCGAGACATGGCAGCGAGCCCACCTTCTGACTGGTCGCTGGATCGACGAATTGAATACTTCGATTGGGCTAAGGCCGTGGTGGACGGGATGCGTGGCACGAATGAACAGCTTGAGAACCTGTTCGATCAAGCCTTTGCGTTTAGGCCGTTGGCCGTGTGAGCAGAGAAATCCGGGCGAGCGGTTGACGCATTCCCAAGAGCGGGAGGATAGCCATCGCCGCAAATTGCGTGAATGGAACGCGGACGACGAGATGAAGCGCTTTGAAAACGCATTGGTAGGTCTGACTCCAGGCATTCCTTAACGACTGAACGCAGCCTCGCTGGGATGTGCTCTGGGAATTTATCGCGATCCGGAAATTGGCCATTCCGCACCGCGACCTTGAAACTACTTCTGTCAAATGCAGCCGGTGAAGTGCCATAGGCAGCAAATTGCCTATAAAACTCTTCATTGCCGGCACACATGCGATACAAGGTCAGACCTAATTGGTAAATGTCAAACGCTGGGCCGTGAGGCTGATCTACATATGCCTCAGGAGGGCACATTTTGAAGTAGAGCCTATCTTGTTCGGCCGTACCCGATGTGCCTACTCGCTTAGAAAGGCCAAAGTCTGAAACTAGGGCTTCTCCCCGATCCGACAAAAGTACGTTGTCCGGCTTAATGTCGAAATGAACTAAGTTCTTGGAGTGAATGTTGTGCAAGCCTGTTGCAATCTGGCATCCAAACGAAACAATCTCCCGAACGCTCAAGTACCGCTTGGTCATGAGGGAGTTCAGTGAACCTTGCCTGTAATACGGCATCGCAATGTAAATGTGATCCGTATCCTGACACGCGTAGTGAACCTGCACAACATTCGGGTGACTGCTCAGATAGAGGGTCTTAGATTCCTCGAAATACTGATCCAGTGAAGAAATACTAGTCTTCAAAACCTTCTTTATGACTATCTTTGCATCCAATTGATCGTCGTGGGCAATGAAGGTCTTCGAATTGGAACCCTCATGGCCAATTTCAGTGTCAAGGTGAAAGGAGACCTCACCTTTGCTGTATGGCTTGATTACTGACATTTTGCGGCGCCAATTGCGCAAAGCATTGCTTCGCGCGCGTTCTCTGAAAGCTCATCCCAGCCGTCAACAGGCCAACTCTTTGAGCCAGCCACATAGAGCTTGAAATCTGCCCTGGGTATTCCGAGCCTTGCGGCAATAGAAGAGATTTGCCCAACGTAATAGCCTTTGACCGTACTGCTTGCAAATGCCTCCTGAATAACCCCTTCGAGCTGGATGCGTTCAATGCTCATTCTTTGTGAGTTTGGCTCCGTTGTTCGAATGCCAGCGTATGTGACTTCGTACTCGCGGAGAATGTCGATCAGATTGTTGCGCACATATTTCAGCGCGTCCGGAACTGCAAAGGCAATCGGAATTTGGAGAGCTTCCACATTAACGATCGAGTCTGCACCTATGTCGTAAATTACAAAGGTCACGGCGGACGGGGACGCTCGGATTCCAATGGTGATCATTACATATATTTTTTGTTGCTGTCTATTTGTACAGTATCCCATCTTCCCTCAGGTTTGCCAAGATGCGATTGCCTTGGCTGCTGAATTCATTCGGTCACTTGCGCCAATGTCAACTTGATATGGGGTGCCGACAGTTGCTGGCACGCCTGAGAATCAAATAAATACAGTCTGATTGCGGGCGGCAGGCCTGCGGGGCTTCGTCATTTAATTCCCATGCTGCCCGTCAAATTCGCGTCGGTGCCAACACTCCGGGCGGGATATTAGGAAATTGCACTGGCAAAAAATCGAAAAAACCTGCACCGAACGGCGCGAAGTTTAGACGTTCCACCGGGCCTGGGTCATCCCCCGAATGTGTGAATCCGTTGCTTTTCTCAAGGGTGAATGACTTCCGGGCAACTTCACGACTTAAAGCTACTCGCGAAATCTTGATGGCCGGGTGCATAGTAGTCAATGGGCGTCAGCCTTAGAAGCAATACGTAATTATTGCCATAACCCCTTGATTTCATTGAAGCCGCAGGCGAAGTTCGCTGGAGACCAGCGGCAATGCTTTGCAACTGCAGTGTAGGTTTTTGACAATAACTTCGGGAATCTTCCGGACACAGAAAACTCGAAATGACACTAACTTTGGAAGCCTACACCCCCGCGGCCGGGTGAGGTCTCTTTGGCCCATAACGGGGTGCTCTTTTTAGATGAAATGCCCGAGTTCCAGAGGGCCGCACTGGAGGCCCTGCGCGAACCACTGGAGACCGGCTGCATCACCATCTCGCGCGCGGCACAGCGGGCCGAGTTCCCGGCCCGTTTCCAGCTGATTGGCGCCATGAACCCCTGCCCCTGCGGTTATCTGGGCTCCAGCGCCCACCCCTGCCGCTGCACGCCCGACCAGATCCACCGCTACCAGGCCAAACTCAGCGGCCCGCTGATGGACCGTATCGATTTGCATGTGGAGGTGCCCAACCTGGCGCACGCAGACCTGCTGGGTGCTCCGGCCGGTGAATCCACGGACAGCATCCGTGCACGCTGTGATGTGGCCCGCGCCCGAGCCGTGGAGCGCCAGGGCAGCAGCAACATGGCCCTGCAGGGCCAGGCCATAGACCAGCACGTGCAGCTCGATGCCGATGCGCTGAAGTTTTTGAATGTGGCGGCCAGCCGCCTGGGCTGGTCGGCGCGGGGCACGCACCGCGCCCTCAAGGTCGCCCGCACGATTGCGGACTTGGCCGGCGCACAACACACGCAGGTGGCGCATCTGGCCGAAGCCATGCAGTACCGGCGCAATCCCGGTAGCTTGTAGTCACTATCAAATAAATAGCGTAATAGGTATATTACACGGGGGCTAGAGCCCTAAAACGCTTAAATTATTCGGCTGGAGCCGCTTAGATCCGGGCTGAGCTGGCCAGCGGCCAGCGTTCGGTGATGTACTTGACCACAGCCTGTGCGGTGCCCATACGCTGCACCGGGTCTTTGTGCATCATGCGGTCCAGCAGGTCCTGCATGTCGCTGTGTTGTGGTGCCAGACGGGGTGGCGGCGAGAACAGGTGTTGGGCCAACAATACCTCCATGCGGTCGGCGGTGTAGGGGCGTTGCCCGGTCAGCATCTCGTGGAAGATGACACCCAGGCAGTAGATGTCGCTGGCGGCGCTGACCGGCCGGCCAGCTGCCTGCTCAGGGCTCAGGTAGAAGGGCGAACCCACAATCTCGCCGTGCAGCGTATGGCCCATGGCGTGGTCGGCGTGTTTGGCAATACCGAAATCGATCAGCGCAACGGTGCCATCCCGGCGCATCATCAGGTTGTCGGGTTTGACGTCGCGGTGCACGATGCCCCGGGCGTGGATCTGCGCCAGGGCCAGCGCCACCTGCACGGTCACGCCCAGCGCCTCGTGTTGGGTCAGGCCGGCGGCGATGCGCTGTTTGATGTCGCCCCGGACGAAATATTCCATCGACAAAAAGGCGTGGGCGTCGGTGATGCCCTGGTCGAAGATGCGCGCCACATTGGGATGGTCGATCTGCGCCAGCAGTGCGTACTCCTGCAAGAAGCGGTCCAACAGCGCGCCGTCGTCGTTGATGGCCGTGTCCAGCACCTTGAGCGCCAGCTCCCGCTGGTCGGACTCGCGCACCGCCAGAAACACCTCGGACATGCCGCCACTGCCGATCTTGCGCAGGATGCGGTAACCCTTGACGGTCACCGGTGGCCGTTGTTTGGTGTTGGCCAACGCGGTGGCTGCTGGCGCCGTTTTCAGCGATGCATCCGATTTGGCTGCCGCCTGGTGGCGCTTGAGGCGGGCACTGACGGCTTCCAGCAGTTCGTCGCGCGAGAAGGGTTTGCCCAGGTAGTCATCCGCGCCCAGGTTCATGCCTTTGCGCCGGTCCGCACGCTCGGTGCGGGCGGACAGAAAAATCAGTGGGATACCGGCCGTCAGCGGGTCGGCACGCAGCAGTTCCAGCAGGCCCAGGCCATCGAGCTCGGGCATCATGACGTCGGACAACACCAGCTCCGGCAGGTGTTCACGCGCCAGCGCCAGCGCGATGCGGCCATTGGGGGCCTCGACCACGTCAAAGCCCTCCATGCGTAGCAGCGACACGATGTTGTTGCGGATGGCGGTTTCGTCTTCGGCGACCAGAATCTTCACGCAAATTCCCTATCAGTCATACCGCGCACCATACCACCGGGCAGGGCGCGTCCCAAGTGATTATTGCTCGCGTATCGGCACGCCGGTCTGGCGCAGGTAGGCCAGAATGTCTTTGCTGATTGGGCCCACCGCACGGGCCTTCTCGGCCATCTCGGCCGCACTGCTGGTCTGGCCCAGGGCCGCCAAGGACACGGCCGTGCCCAGCAGCCAGCGCTGCTCGTCGGGGCGTGACTGCAAGGCCATCATGTAGGCATGTACGCTGTCTTGGTGGCGGCCCAGGCGCTGGGCGGCGTTGGCACGTATGGCCCACAGATCCGGCGGGTTGCCCAACAGCGGCTCCAGCCGCGTGAGCATTTCCCAGACTGCGCCAAAGCGGGCTTCGGCCAGCTGCATACGGGCCATTTCGCGCACCAGTGGCAGCAGAACCGCAGTGCCGGCCGTGCCCGGGGTGCCGGCCTTGGCACTGCGCTCGGCGGCCGCAATGGATTGCTGCATCAGGTCGATGGCGGCATCGCGCGAGCCATTGCTCCACAGGGCCTGGGCCTGCGCCAGGGCGTCGCCGCCGGCCTGTTGCTGGCGCTGCAGGATGGGTGTGCTGTCACCGGTAGCGCTGGTGGTGGCCGAGGAGGTGGATTTGGAGCCGGTGGCGCGGGCTGCCGGCCGTTCTGGTGTGGCCGGGACGGGTGTGGTGGCGACGGCAGCCACGGCGGGGGCCGTGTTTGCGGGTACCGAGACAGGGGCCAGTGCAGGCGCCGGAACCGGAGCGGGCGCTGCCGCCACGCGGGTGTTGGCGGTGCTGGGTGCACTGGCGGTTACCGGCATCGGTGTGGACAACAGCGCGTCCAGCGCCTTGCGGGCCGACAGACTGGGCTCCATGCGCAGAATGACAGAGGCCAGTGACGGTTCGGTGGCCCCATCACCACCAGTGCTGCTGGCAGCAGCCAGGGGTGCCGGTGCTGCGGTGGGCGTGGGTTCACTGGCCACGGGGGGTGCGGCGCTGGCCACCACGGTTGGCGGCACCACAACAAGTGGTGCAGCGGCGGTATCACCCACAGGAGCAGGTGGCGCAACGGTGGAAGACCACCACAGCCACCCACCCACCGATGCGGCTGCAACGGTCAGCAGGCCCAGACCCAGCCACAGGCGGGCACCACCGACCGCAGGCTGTTGTGCAGCGAGGGTGTCCATGGCCACACTGGCCGTGCCCTGGCGCAACGCGGCGGGGCCGGGGTGTGCGCTGGCCGCCGGGTTGGCGCGGTGGTCCAGGTCCCGCAGCATTTTGTTGATCACACTCACAGCTTGCTCCTGGCCGGTGTGCGCAATTCACTTTCGGCAAATGGCACCAGGGCTGGCACCTTGGCAGGCCAGGGCCACAGGCGGCGCCACCAGGGCGGGGGCGTGACGATGCCCGGTGTATCCGCAGCGGCCAGGCGCACATGGGCCGCGCTGACGCGGTGCAGGTTTTCACCATAGGCCAGCATCAGGCACTTGTGGGCCAGCACATTGATGAGGCGGGGCACACCGCCGCTGGCTCGGGCGATGGCCTTGGCCGCGTCGGCCTCGAAAACCTGCACGTCGGTATGGGTGTCCACCGCCGCGGTGCTCATGCGGTGGGCCAGGTAGACGGGCACGCGGTCGGCCGGCATGGGGCCTAGGTGCTCACTGAAGGTGATGCGCTGCATCAACTGCCGTATCTCGGGTCGCGCCAGCTTGGTATCCAGCTCGGGCTGGCCCAGCAGCACCAGTTGCAACAGCTTGCGCTTTTCGGTTTCCAGGTTGGACAACAGGCGCAGGCTCTCCACGGTGCGCAGCGGTATGGCCTGGGCCTCGTCAATACACACCACCACCTGGCGACCCTCCAGCGCGTGCTGCAACAGGCAATCGCGCAGGGCGTTGAGCACGCTGTGGCGGCTGATGGGGGGTACCAGTTTGATGCTGAGCTCCAGCGCCAGCGCCATCAACAGATCGTCGGGCCCCATGTCGGGGTTGGGGATGTAGGCGGTGACAAAGGCCTCGCCCTGCAGGGTCTTGAGCAACTGGCGGCACAACACGGTTTTGCCACAACCCACTTCACCCACAATTTTCAAGAAACCTTCGCCACTGCGCAGCGCCACCAGCAGGGTGTTCAGCGCGGCCTGCGCACTTTCATGCGGGTAGAAAAAAGACGAATCGGGCGTGATCGAAAACGGGGCCTCACGCAGCGAAAAATGCCCCAGGTACATAGTGGTTTACTTCGCCCGTGCTGGTTCGACGTTGTAGGCAGCGCCATCCATGCGGATGACCCGTGCGCGGCTGGCATCCATATCGTCCAGCGCGGAGCGTGTGCGGCGGGTCTGTGCCTCCCAGTCTTCGGCGGTGCGGATGATGGTGGGCTTGATCAGTACCACCAGCTCTTTCTTGCGGCCGGAGGTGGCCCTGTTACCCAGAATGGACGACAGGAAGGGCACATCCGAGGTGCCGGGCATGCCGGACGCGGTGCGGTTGGATTCCATCTGCATCAGCCCGCCGATGGCCACGATATTGCCGTCCTGGATACGCACCATGGTGTCAGACTCATTGACGGAGCTGGAGGCCACGGGCAGCTTGTAGTTGCCTACGGAACCCAGATCAACCTGCTTGGTTTTTTCTGTGACCGTGGTCACGGACGGACGCACATGCAGGGTGATGTTGTTGCCCTCATCAATCTGTGGCGTCACGTCCAGCGCAATACCGGAGAAAAACGGCGTCAGCGTCAGCGTGGGCAGCGTCGGCGCTGTTGCTGCCGTGCCGGAGGTGGCGCCTGTGCCAGCCGTGCCGCCAGTGACATTGGTCACAAAGTAGTCATCTGTACCGACCTTCAACAGGGCTTTCTGGTTGTTCATGGTGGCGATGCGGGGGCTGCTCAGAATCTGTATGTCGCCCCGTGTTTCCAGGAAACCCAATACCGCTTGAAAACCGTCGGTGGCCAGTGCCAGTCCAAACAAGCCGCCGGTACCTATTGGCAGCGACAAGGTGTCTGCCACGGCAGGGGCAGCACCGGTCGGGAAGCCAGGCACATTGGTGGTGACACCGTTGATCAAGACGTTGTTGGACGTACCGCCACCGACCGAGCCCATGACCCCGGTGTAACGCCCGCTGTTGCGCAGGGCGGACCAATCAATACCACTCTGGTAGCCATCCCGCAACTCCACTTCGACAATCTTGGCCTCCAGCATGACTTGGCGTTCCACCGCAAGCTGCGCCGCCTTCAAAAATTGGCTCACCTGCCGCAGCTCCTCTGGCATGGCGCGTACCGCCATGATGCCGGCTTGCGGGCTCACGATGACATTGCGACCGGTGCCCGTGCCCACCATGCCCTTCACCGCTTCGGTCAACTCGGACCAAAAATCCGTCTTTGAGCTTGTGGTGACACGGCTGTTGGTTTGTTGTGTTGAGCCACTGCCGCTGGACCCCGAAGCGCCTGACGCACCGCTGGCGGCGCTTGCGCCGCTGTTATTGTTCCCGCCGTTGTTGGAGCCGCTGGATCCCGAGGTCACCCGCAGTTCACTATTGCCCACGCGCAAGGCATGCGGATAGTTGATGGTGAAGACGCGTGTTTGCAAGGTGGGTGCATACACCACAATGCGCCTGCCTTCGATCTTGAAGTCATACCCATACACATCACGAATGGCTTCCAGAGCTTCGGTCACTGTCACACCACGCAATGTGACGGACAAGGTGCCCGACACATCAGGGTGCATCAACATGCTGTAGCGGGTGTCCGCCACGATGGCCAAAAACACTTCACGGGCCTGCGCATTGTTGACCAGTAAATCCAGGCGCGGCTCGGGTGGGGCTGGCATGGCCTTGGGCGCGGGCTCGGCCAAGGCATCGCTTACTTTGGTCGGCACGTCAACGGGGCTGCGAGCCGGTGAGGCAGCCAACTCGGCGCGGACGGTTTCACTGACGTCCGGCGTACGCAGAGGGCGGTCTGCAGCGCAACCGGCGAGCAGGCTGGCGATCAGCACGGTGCCGACTGGGAACATTTTCGTCATGGTGGCAGATGGGGTAGTCATGTGCGTGAGCTTCACGGTTGGGTATCTTCGCACGGTGCGACTGTGGAAGGCGTACTCTTTGCAGAGGCTGGACATGTCGATGGGGTAACAATGGATTTGCGCGTAATACCGGCAAAACGGGGCACCTTGATCAGCGCGTTGCCATCATGGAACCAGATGTCCCGTTCTGTAATGCGCTCTACCCGCCAACTGCCCACTTTGTCACCCGGTGCGTACAGACGCGCGCCGACCACCAGATACGGCTTGTCGTCGCGCACCAGAACGGTCATGCCTTCGACGCCGGTGGGGGAGGCTGTTTCTGTTCCCGTGTCAGGCGGCGCGACCGTGGGATCGCGCGAGGCCTCTTGCGCGGCGGCATAACTGGTGTTGAGCAGCACAAAAAGGGCACAACCTGACCACGCCAGGTATCGGACGGCGTTCATGGAGGTACTCCCACTACGAAGACCTGCAAGGTCATTTCGGGTGTCTGCTGGGTCGTCTTGAGTTGCAAAGTGCCCCAGCGCAGCGTAGGCAGTGCGCTCTCCAGCGTGCGCACATAACGCACCATATCTGCGTAGCTACCCGCCACAGTCAACTCCAGACCCCGGCGGGACAAAACGGCTGGTGTACCTGCTGGCGCGGGTGGGGCATTGGCCGCAGCAGCCTGGCCTGCGCCATCGCTTTGAAGGGTTCCGGTGCCCAGCAGGGTCAGACCATCCTGCTTACGCAGGAACTGCACCAGCGCCTGCTCAATGGCCGGGCCACCTTCTGCCAGTGGCGCCACGGCTCGGATTTCCTGGTTGACGGCGTCCAAGCGCTGGTTGGCCTCCGCTATTTCCTGTTGCACAGATTTGTTGGCATCCACAGGCTGCGCCATGGATTTCAAATCGTTTCGAAGGCGTTGCAACTCGGCTTCTTGCGTTGTGTAACGCTGTATGGCTTGCTTGTGCGCCGTTTGCGCTGGGGACAGCCACAGGGTGTCGGCCAATGCTGCGCAGCTGATGATGACCGTGAGGAACAAAAACACCCGTTCCCGCAGCTGCATGGCATCGATACGCAGCGCCAGTTGTTGCCATCGCTGTTTCATGGTCTGGCCCCGGCTGTACTTGCAGGTGCCGCCGGTGCATGGGCAACAGGCTCTACGCTGACGAGTGTGAAAGACCAAACGGCCCGGGCGGGGGCCGCCGCAGCGGATGCGGTGGAGGCCGCTGGTGCGGGCACGGCAGGTGTCGTGGCGGTTGCGTTCTGCACTTTGACCGTGGCCAGCTTGAGGCCTTGCATTAACGGGCTGACCGACAACTTGTCTACCCAATCATTGAGTGCCGCGGGTTCCAGGGTGAAGCCGCTGACCTCGAATCGTGTGCCATCCATGCGCATGTGCGTGATCCAGACCGGTGCCGGGATGCTGCGAGCCACCCAGGCCATGCGGTCAGAATGCCCCCAGCCTGGCCGGAGCATGCCTTCATTCAGGGCTTCCTTCAACTTCTCGCGCTGCGCGACTGCATTACGCCGCTCCGTCAATAGTGTCAACAGTGCCGGGTCCACAGGCGCCGCACTGGCCTGGCTGCGCTGGATGGCGGCCTTGAGACTGGTCAACTCCACCGCGTGGTTTGCGAGAGATTGTTTATAGGACGCGCTGGCGCGGTCCAGATTCCAAACCCAGGCACCGCACAAGGCCGCACCCAAAACCAGAAATACGCCGAGCGCAATGGCCATGGTGTGCGCAGAAAAGTAACGCTTTTGCGTCAGCAGTATCGGCGTACACAGGTTTATTTGCTGGGGCATGGTGGCGTGTGCGTAGGTGCGGGCTCTGAGCTTGCGGGCCTATAGCTTGCGGGATTCGGTGCGCAACAACACCCCCAGCAGCGGCAAACAATAGGTCTGGTCGGCCAGGGCCATGGTGTCCAGGCCCGGGAAGGATGCCCCCAGGTTCATGGCAGAAACGGTTTGACCCAATTCGCGGCTGAGCCACGTCGCCAGTTCCGGCGAGCGCTCGCCGGCATAGACGCGCAGGCCACCCAATGGCATGCTGGACCAGGTGCGGTCCCACAGGTCCAAAGACCGCTGTACCTCCACAACAAATCGCTGAATACGTTCGGCATCACCCTGGTCCGAGCTGGTGGCCGCGCTGTTACTGCCACCACCCGCGTATTCCGGCACGTACTCACTCACTGGGGTAAATCCATCAGGGATGCCCTCTGCGGCGACATCGTGTGTAGACCCCCACTGCATGCCCAAAAAACCCTGTGGCAAATCCAGCCGACGGGTGAAGAACAACTCCTCATTGGCGCTGATGGTCAGCACGGCCTGGAGTTCATCGGTAATGAGCAGCGCCGCATCTGCACGTTCCAGTCGCCCGTCTTGCTGGGCGAGTGCGCTTTGCAAATTGCGTTGTGCCGTTTCCTGGATGTCGATAACGGAAATTTCCCAATTCAGGGCGTCACCCAGCGCGATTACTTCGCGCACCACTTCGTTTTTAGCGGCCACGACAAACAGGTTGTTCGGGCCCTTTTGTTGTCCATCGCCGACCTGCATGACATCCAGCGTGATGTCGTCTATGTGCACATTGACCATTTCACGGATCTGAAATCGCGCGGCCGCACGCAACTCTTCTGGCGCAACCGGCGGGGCATCTATTTGCAGCAATTGGTATTGTTCGGGGCGCAGCATGGAATGCGCCGCCAAGCCCTTGAGCCCTAGTGCCTGCAAGCGCCGCACAAAGTCTTCTTTGCTGTCGGCACCCTGGCGCTCTATGCCCATTTGCTGCAGTGCAAACACACCATCGGCCCCGGCACGCGCCCGAACAAACGCAAATGTCCCTGCAGACCAGGATACGACTAGCTGATCTTGAGAGGACTTGCGTTTCCAGGGCCAGCGCATGCTTACGCGCGCTCCTGCGGGCTGGTGCGGTTGTTCGTTCGCATTGCTTCAATCATGTTTGGCATGCCCATTGAAATTTGCTCTCATTTTAATAGCTACTTGCGCAATCATGTCACTGATTGAGCCGCTTTGGCGCGATGGCACAAGAATTCGATGCCAATTTGCGTCAATAGTTCTCGCGGCGGTAAATGAGGGGGCTTCTGAATGAACCAAAGGTAGCTCGGGCGCGCGGGTTGCCCACGGCGCCGGTCCAGTTGAATTGCAGCCAGGGCATGTTGGTAGGCACATCCGTCGCGCCCGGGCCGCCGACCACCGTACATTGGCTATTGGCGGCCAGTGCAGTGGCACCGAGGTTCAGGGTCAGGTCCGCCCAACCGGCATTGGCTGCCCCGGGCGCGCTGAGCGTCAGCGTATAGGAAGGCGCTGCCCCGCCGACTGTAATCCGGGATTCACAAGCCGCAAGGTTGTTGGGGCGGGGCGCTGCGCCTGCCGGGAACTGCCAGGAGAATGCGGATGCCGGTATGACGGTACAGGTGTCTGCCAAGTTGGGCTGCCAGCCGCCGTTCCAGAACTGGATCGCAATGGGGATGGGCAAAGCAAGGAACTCTGAACCGTAAGCGTTTTGCAACTGCAGCCTTCCACTGCGGATGTTGGCAATGCCCTCGGTAAAGCCGAGAGAGCTCACCGCTTCAGTATCCACCGCCCTCAGGGCCAAGGCTACCGGCGCGGTGGTGGCAACGGGGAACGTAAACCGTACACCGTTGGCAGTGCCAACACCGGCGGCAAATGCGTTAGCTGCTATGGTGTTGCCTGTCATATTGGTCGTGACCCCCGCATTGGAAAGGGTGGTTGCCTTGGCGAAGAAATTACCCGCGTAGTTCTGTGTCACGCCGCCGGCCGTGTTGCGCGCCGTGGCTACAACGGTGAACGGTTGCGCGGAATAGGTGAAGGCTCCGGCAACACATCCCTGCGTGACCACCGTATCAAAGTGGTCGGGAATAAAACGTCCCAAAGACACGGTCGTTTTGTTACCAATACTGCAGCCATATTTGCCGCCTGACAGCGTGTCCGCCAGATTGGCGTCGCTGACTGTACTGGTCACACAGTCACCCCCGCCGCTGTCGACTGCCGTGTAACTATCGTCGCGGTAGGCACCGGGAGCCAAATAGAGATAACCCACCTCCGTGTAGGTGGCATTGGTTGCGGCTGCGTTGGCGACCAGTGCCGCCGGTGTCAAGACACCTATGGCACCGCCCGCTGCTTGGGTCGAATCTTGGGCCGTGGTCTGGGCGCTGTGTTTGGTGGCATCGCGCGCCAAGCTACCCGCGTAACTAGCACTGGGGCTGGTAGTCGCCTGCACCGTGAAGTTGGCCCCCGCTCGAATGGTCGGCAGGGCCGTGGATGACGGGGCGGCTGCTGTGGCGCTGGTCACCAGCGTAACCGCCGAGGGTCGCACCGCAAAGTTGTCCGTCGAACAGCCTACAACACTGGGCACCTGGTTCGCATCGGTCACCCGGCAGCGCAAGTCAGGGTATGCCCTGGTCACCGTCATGGCAGCACTGCTTTTGCGCCCCAAGTCCGTGGGCTGTCCAAGCTTGGTAAAGGTCAGCGTTTGGCTCACCGCGGGGCTGATGGGTGTGCGCGCGGCACAGGCTGTGGCGCCCGATCCGTCCACCAATTCCACGGTCACATTTTTGTCGTTGTCCGAGGCATACAGGGTTTCCACGCTGTCCGCCGTGCCGTTGCTGTCGGCATCTTTGAGTGCGACCACATCGAAACTGAAGGCTGCGCCAGCCAGCTTGGTGAAGAGCCGCCCCGTCAGTGCGGTGGCTCCACTCTCGACACAGTTGAACCCAAACGGCACAGCGCATACAAAATTGCGGCTGGCATCGCAGGTGGTGCCGGTGGTGTAGTCGGCGGCTACACAGGCTGACGCCGTCCCTGAATGTTCTGTGATGGAGCCAGATGTGACGTTGATGTTGAGGGCCCCCGTCAGGTTGTCACTCAAGCCAAACGTAACACTGCTCTCGTTGGCAAAGGTATAGGTGGCGGTGCCGGTGCCCGCGCCAATAGCCGTCAGGGAGTTGACGGCACCACCCGCCACATTGGACCAGGTCCCCCGCGCAGGGGTGGTCGTGAGATTCATGCTGGTGCCCGCCAGCGAGAACAGTGCGTGTGATGCGTCGTGCGCCTCAATGGTGATCTCGCCCGGGGCTGTACAGCTTGATGCCGCCCCATCGTGAACGATGTGGAAATGGTCCAAAGACGTGCAACTGGGTCGGGTCAACGCCATGTCGGCCGCTGCTTGGGTCGCATTGATGTCCACGGCGTAGGTATACACCTCGTCAATGGTCCCGTTGGCCCCGTTGGGGGATCCGCCGGTGGGCGTGATGCCGGATGTCCGGTTGTCACCCACATACAAAGTGCTCAGCGTGGCTATCGTACCGGTGGACGTGGTGCGGAATGGCGTGGTTCCGGTTGTAGCGGCCAGCACGCCATTCACCATGATTTGCAAAACCGTTTGGTTGGTACCCGCCTTGAGACTCCAGCTGACGGCAATGTGTTGCCAGGTGGACGCCGCAAATGTGTAATTGGTAGTCGTATTCGCGGTGTGGACTGTCCCTGCACTATCGGTAACCGAAAAACGCAGGGCACCAGTGGAGCGTTTCAGCAGGAAAAACGGCCGGGCTGCAACCGTAGTGGCGTCCAACAGCATGGCGTCAGACGTATTCCAGGCATTGTTGGACCTGAACCAAAAATCCACCGAACCCTGGTTTGCCGGGACTATGGGTGTGGCAACTGCGTCCCGCGTGGCGTTGGACGTGTTGTTGGTAAATGTTGCCCCGCGGCACAGCCTGCCGCCTGCGATATTGGCCACGTTGGTCGTCACTAAAGAGGCGTGTTGCAGGTTGCCGGAGGTGTCTTTGACCTCACCCGCTGCGCCCGACCATGAGCCCTCGTCAAACCGGTATTCAGCACTTTTTGCAGCCAGTTGGTTGGCGGGATACCACAAGATGGCTGTACCCAGCGTGGTATCAATGAAGTTCTGATTGAACGCGTACTGCGTGAAATCGGTTGTGGTGAGCTGCACACCCACCGCCGCATTGGCGCCAGTAGATGAGCCCGTGGTGTACTGGTATTTGAAGTTGCCATTCACACCGGCGGTGCTTTCCATCAGCACGACCTGGAAGTTGTAGCGTGTGGTGGTGTTGTACAGCTTGACATTCACCCAGGAGATGACGAAGCGCCGGTTGGGCGCGGTGCCCAGCATTTCATACCGCACCGAGGCACCAGCTGTGCCATTGGCGGTACCGGCAACAATGTCCAGCCAGTACACAAGCATCAATCGCTGGGGTACGGCATTCACGCAGCCGCCATAGGCACCTGGTGCAGCAGTGATGGGCAAGGCCTGAGAGGTGTAATCGCGGTGAAAGCCCGACACGTCAGTGGGAAAGGCCAGTATGCCGTTGGAGTAAACGCGCACGCTGGAATAGGCCACCCCCCCAAACCGGAAATTAAAGCCCGCCGGAAAAGGGATGTCTGCCCAGTCGTCATCCCCATCGGGATAACCGGTGCAGGCCGGGGCTGGGCTGGAGTTGTGCCAGACCACGCTGGTTGCTGCACCACTGGGTGTGTCGTAAGCGAAGGTGTCCGCGCGGTAGGCGTAGGTCTGGGCTTGTACGGGGGCAACCGCCAAGCCCAGCAAAGCCCACAAAAGCAAAGTGAACCACCGGATCAGCGATTGGAAATACGGTCGGGCTTGGTGCATGCTTATATCTCCAGAGATGTTGACACGCTGCGTTCTATGTAGCTTATGCTGCCCACCGTACCAGCAGATCGTGCGGTGGCGGTGAACTGGAATACTCTGGGCTGTTCGCCGGGTCGGAGCCCCGTATCCGTATACGTAGCCCTGGTGCAAGCCACGGTGACGGTGAAGCCTTCAATGGCCAAGTCGGTCGAGGCGGAACTGCAATCCACGGTCGTTACCGGTATGTGGGTGGTTACAGCCCACTCCAGTCCGGCCCGGGCTGCCCAGTAGGCGCGTGAGCCTTGCACGTCTTGTGCTGAGGTCAGCTGCTGCGTGTTGGAAAAACTGATCATGAACGCCCCCAACGCAGCCAGCATCAGCACCAGGAAGATAGCGGCGACGGCGGCAAAACCGCGCTGATCGTGTAGATGGCGTTTCATGGGGTGTTGTTCACATGCACTTCATGCTGCAAAGTGACCGTTTCTCCACTATCGGTTAACTCCAGGGTCATTCGTACCAATGCATTGCGAAGCAAGTCAGGGCCAATGTAATCAAAGCTGCAAGACGCAACGTTGCGAGCCAGGACGGGGCTGGCAACTACCGCAGCCGCCAGCGGGCAGCTTGCGGGTGTCGCGTTGGGAAGTGTCATGGTGTAGCGCCGCAGCGTTCCGTCGCCGGTACAAACATAACCCACGACCTGCTCGGTCGCATTTATCACATGGAACCGTTTGCTGGGAGATGCCAGTGGAAATCGTATGCCTGTAGTCAATGTGATCGCCGTCTCTGCGCCAGACACCACGCCGTTGACCACGCCAGTCCTTCCAACCTCGTACGCGCTGGCACCGGCAATGCCCAGGTTGTACACCGCGATACGATCACCGGCGGCAATTTGCTGGTCGGCGGGTATAGGGAGCCCGGCGAACGTTGTATTGCTGCCCAGCATGTTGAATGTGGTGTCTTCGATGCTGAAGTCCAGATTGTTTCCCGGTGCAGACTCTTCTGCGCGGTACCGCCCGCCGGTTTTTGTCGGTATAAATTCAAGGCATTGCAGGCTTCCGTTGTCCGGATTGCGAATGCTGTTGGGCAAAGACCTGTGCAGGTCACGCGAAATTCTGCGCACGGTCGTGTCCGCCACATCTGTTAGAGCCGCCCGCCGGGCGCTGTCGAAGTAGGCGTCGATTGGGGCTTTCATGAACACGGCCACAGTACCACCGATCGCGCCCAATATGACGATCACCATCACAAGTTCTACAAGCGTAAAACCTTTCTGCTTGGGACGAAAAGTGGGTGTGGTTTGTGACATGACGGCAATAACTAGTAGTTCGCCCGATATCCCGACAGGACGATACTGTCTGCCCCCCGTGTAACGGTGACCGTCACACGCCAAGCAGGGTTGAGCGCTGTGCCAATCACGGTCGTGTCGGAGACTACGGTAATGGCGACCTGATAAACATCCAGTGCCGGCAACCAGCCACCGACTCCACTGCTGCTATTGAACAGGACTTGCGTTCTGCCGTTGTAGTCGCTGACGTCGTCCATCGTTGCACGGGTGGCTTCGCCTCCCACGCCGTCAGGGTCCTGGAACTCTTTTTGTAGGACCTCCTCCAGAATGGAATCGGCTATTGCCATTGCCTGTTTGTGCACGACAGGATCGGAGCTGGACTTGACAACGGTATTGGTGACCGAAAGTATGCCTGCCAGTCCTGCGCCTACTACAACAATGAAGATGATGACTTCGATCAAGGTGAAGCCCAGGTGGTAACGCCTAGTCATGGACATACCCCGTGCTGGCTTCAACGGTGATGGAGTTGGCTACGTTGGCCACCCGAAAGGTTTGGGGAGATGCGGCGCCGGTGCTGGAGATGGGCTGGCCCAGGCCATCAAAGTTGAAACTTGTCGGCGCTGTGACGTAGCTCACGCCGGGCTTAGCACTCAGGGTGACAGGAGGTGGTCCATTGGGACCGCTAAGGGACCCGGCAACCGCGCAGGTAAAAGTCGCTGGAGCTGCTGCAATGGTGAGCGTGACCGTTGTCCCCACAAAGGTAACGCACACCGTGCGCCGTTGTGCAATTGCAGTTTTCTGAGCGTAGCGTAAATACCCCAGCAACTCGCCGTGAAAACCCCGTGCGTTCATATCAGCGTTATCGAACATGCGCGGCGCGGCAAACACTGCCAGCACGCCCAATATGACAATCACCATGATCAACTCGATCAAAGTAAAGCCGTGCTGAAATACGCGTCGGCTGCACCCGCGGCGCACAGTTCTGCATGTTGATCCAACTACTTGCATGATGCCTCGATTGTGCCCCCAACTACGCGCTCTATATATTGTCTTTTTGAGCAGATATGGCGGGCGCAACACAGCGGACAATGTTGCCATGTCACCAGCTCAGCCCAGCACGCTTCCTTCGACCAATCGATCCGTTGCCATTCTTGCCTGCATGATGCTGTTGGTGCCAGCTTTGGGCGTGCCGAGCGAACTGGTGCTGCAAGACACGTTGAAGTCCACCCTCGTCGCTTTCGGGGTTCTGGGTGCGGCAGTGTGTTTCGTTTTACCAGTGCGACCGCGAGACAGCCAGCTGCTGTGGCACGGTTTGATCTGGCTGCCACTTCTGCTGATGGTCCATGCGGTTGGCAGCATGGCGTGGGCACACACCTACCTCGCATCGGTGGAGGCCATTCGGTGGTTTTTGCTGGGTCTGTTGTTATGGTTGGGACTGAATACCAGCGACCGTGACAACTTTCCAACCCTGGCATGGGGCATCCACATTGGCGCAACGGTAGCCTCCCTTTGGGCCGCCATGCAATTCTGGCTGGACCTCACCGTCTTCCCTCAGGCGTATTTCCCAGCTTCGACATTTATCAACCGGAATTTTTTCGCTGAATACGCGGTGTGTGCACTGCCCTTTTCGGTCTGGCTGCTGGCAAACATGCGCGCCTCGCGTTGGCTGGGGTTGGTGACGCTGACGGTTGGCCTCAATGTCGTCACATTAATGATGACGGGAACACGTTCCGCCCTTACGGCCCTGCTCATAACGGGCATCGTGCTGATCGTTCTTTTGTTGCGATTCCGGGAAAATTTTGAATTCGTCCGGTGGAGTGCGCGTTGCCGATACCTTGTAGCCGGTGGTCTCTTCGTCTCTGTTGTCGTGCTTTCCACAATCCCAAGCAACAACCTGCAAATTGATATCGAACAACTGGGCACAACTGCTTTGCAGCGTAGTTTTACGCGTATCAGTTCCGTCACCAAGGTCAAGGAATACACCCACGGCACGTTTTCAACCCGCGTTGCCATGTGGAAAGCGACAGCACGCATGGTGATGGCAAATCCGTGGACGGGGGTTGGGGCAGGATCGTGGGAGGTCCAGATCCCGCGGTACGAGCGGATAGACGCTACGTTGGAAACGGATTATTACGCGCATAACGAAATACTACAGTTACTCAGCGAGTACGGTTTGGCTGGGGGGCTGGCATTGGCCACTCTGCTGGCCTACTTGCTCCACAGTGCGGGAAGCACTTGGAACCTGCAAGGCACTGGCCGCCAGGAAGCCCCCCTCCGTGGCATCGCGCTGACCAGCTTGCTGGCGCTGCTTATCGTGAGTTGTGCGGGTTTCCCGTGGCATCTTGCTGGAACCGGAGCATTGTTCGCCTTGTGCTTGGGGGTTCTCGCCAGCTCCGACGCACGACTGGAGAAATTTGAGCCATTCTTTGCGCGTACTGCAACATGGCGGGGAGTTGACCGTTTGCCTATGCTCTTCTTGCTGGTTGGGCTCTTGGGCACTACTGCATATATCGTGCAGCAGGCTGTACAAGCTGAATTCAAACTCGTGCGAGCCATCCATATAGCCAACAGGCTGTCACGTGACACAGGTCTAGATGTTCGCGAACGGAATGCTCTCAAGGCTGAAATGCTGCAGAGCATACGGCAGGGCGTGGCAGTCAATCCGCACTACCGCAAGTTGACCGCCGAACTGGCGGAACCCCTTGCAGCGGGTGGTGATTGGCGCAACGCCGTCTGGATTCTCGAGTCGGTCGTGGCCTCTCGCCCCCATGTGGCTGCGCTCTGGACGGGACTTGCGATGGGCTACTCGCAGTTGGGCCAGCATGACCGCGCCAACGGCGCCTTGAAACAGGTACAGCGACTAAAGCCCGAAGCGCTACCTACACGCACGCTAGAGGTTGTTTTGTTGAACCGCTCCGGACATCAGGGCCAAGCAATCATGAGACTCAACGAAAGCTTTGACCAAGGGGTCTTTGGGTATGACATGGTGCAAGTCGGTTATGCGATTGGGTACCAGGCTCAAAACTGGCCACTTGCGATCCGGTCACTGGAGTTGCGTATAGCGGCATGGCCCCAGCAGGCGGCCGATGGGTACTTCCGATTGGGTCTTATTTATGCGAATCCAGCCGTGCACGAAGATGCCAAGGCGCTAGCGGCATTCAAGTCTGGTCTGCTCCAAGTTCCACTTGAACAGAGAGAAAACTACCGCCAGCAAGTGCCACAGCCGTTTCGGGACCGCATGTAAAAAGGCCACCCAATTGGGTGGCCTTTCTCGAAGCATCAACTCAAATCAGGGAATACCGATGGCGGTAAAGGAAGCGGTCACGTTAGGTGTAACGGAGGTATTGCTCAACGTGCAATTGACTGAGTTTCCAGCCGTAACCCCTGCAGCGGTAATACTGTACCCTGCAGGCATGCCGCCTTGCAGGATGTTGACATTCGTTCCATCCGAGCAATTAGTAACTGCCGTCCCACGTGTGGAGCTAACGCTGCGAGATGCATAGTTAATTGCGAATCCGGAAGACAGAGCTCCGGCAACCCCCTGCGTTGCGGCTGTGGTCGCATCACCCTTTAAATCCACAAATTTGGGCAACGCCGTCGCAGCCAGCACGCCCAAGATAACGATCACCATCACCAATTCAATCAGCGTAAAGCCTTGTTGTGTCTGTTTCATCGTAGTCACCTCTTAATAAGTATTTCAATCCACCCGGCTACAAAGCCTAGGTCCAACGACCTAAAAGGGCCGAGCTCTCGAAGAAATTCTAGTCCTCTTATCTCATGCTGTGCGTAAAGTTTGGGCAGTAAACGTATGAATTAGTTCACGAATTTGCCACAAATCGTGGCTTATCTCACTTTAAGGGCGTTCCCAGCCACCGGTAGTCCATCAATGGGGACAGGCTGGGGCCACCTTCGGCCTTGCCAATGCGAAACCAGATGGCGCCAACGTCCTTGCTTGGCTCCAGCCACTCCGGGTACAGCAGCCGATAACCCACACACGGGCAGTCCGGGTCAAACAGCCAGCTTCCTGGTGCAACCCGATAGACCTCCCCCATGGGCATTTCACCCGCGTAGCTGGCGGGCAGTTGTTGTAATAACCGAAAGGGATTCTTCTCCACCAAGCTCGGGTCATCCGGACGCACCTGTCGCGCCAGGCGGTTGAGCACTAAGGCCGTCCGCAGCGAAGCCATGGTGGACCACACGAGAACTTTTTCGCTTTGGGCTTGCAGCGACCGTATTTCGCGTTCAAACGCTAAGCCCAATCCGAGCAGAATCAGGGCCACCAGGCACCACTCGGTCAGGCGCCGACTCCATAGCGGCGATTGCAATGGTGGGGCTGGGTCGCGTGCCAATCTGACGCTTTCTAGCCGCCCTTGCCCATAGCCGCTTGCCCCAGATTCCACAAGGGCAGGAACACACCCAGTGCCAGCAAGAGCACCAGCACGCCGATGACGGCCAGCAAAATAGGCTCGATGGCGGCAGACAGGCCTTTGATGTTGTAGTCGGTTTCGCGCTCGTACATGCCGGCAATTTCAAACAACAGGTTGTCCAATTCGCCAGTTTCTTCACCCACATTGATCATTTGCAGTACCACCGGGGTAAACACACCCGTGGCCGCAGCACAGCGCGAAATGCTTTCACCCCGTTCAATGCCGTCACGCATCTGTTCGATACGGGCGCCGATAAAGGCGTTGTCCACCGTCTGCGCCACCACGGTGAGTGCCTGCACTAAGGGCACACCGCTTTGGCTGGACAGCGCAAAACTGCGGGCAAACCGGGCCAAGGTGGCCTTGAGGATGATTTCGCCAATGATGGGCAGCTTGAGTTTGCGTGCATCCCAGCGGTAGCGCCCCTCGGTCGTGCGCAAATAGGCGCGCCAGGCGACGCCCGCGCCAATACTGCCAGCAATCAACAGCGGCCACCACTTGATCATCCATGCTGAGAAGGCCAGTAGACCTCGGGTTATCAGTGGCAGCTGGGTATTGAAGCCCGCAAACACCTTGGCAAAAACCGGGATGACAAAGATATTGAGGATGACCACTGCGATGATCATCGCAACCACCACAAAGATGGGGTAACGCGTGGCCTGCTTGATGCGTTCGCGTACATCGCGTTCAAACTCCATGTGTTCGTTCAGCCGCAAAAACACTTCGGTCAGGCGCCCGGTCATTTCGCCGACACGGATCATGGAAATATAGAAGCCGCCAAACAGGTTCTGGTGACGGGCCATGGCAGCCGACAACTCACGCCCCTGGTCCAGACTGGAGCGTATGTCTTGCAGCATGTCCACCATGGCAGGTTTGGTAGCCGAGGCTTGCAGACCCGAAAACGCCCGCAGTATTGGCACACCGGCCTTGTTCAGCGTGTACATCTGGCGCGAGAAAACCATCAGGTCCTCATCCACAATCGGCTTGCGGTTGAGCCGGTCAAACCAGTTCTCGGTTTGGACTTCGGCGACAGCCTTGGCCAGTGCGATGTAGACCGGCACAACACCTATGGTCTTGAGCTGGTCGGCCACGCCGCCTTCGGTCATGGCCTCTAGTTGGCCATCGACCGCTTCGCCGCGGTTGTTGCGCCCCCGCCAGTCGTAGATGGCCATGCTGGTTTAGCCCATGGCCTCGTCCGAATCACCCACATCAAAGCCTACGCGCAGCGCCTCAGCCAGCGAGGTGCGGCCTTGGCGCACCAGGTCCAAGGCATGAAACGCCATGGTGTGGCCCTTCATGCGTTCACGCGCCAGGCGCATAAAGGCGGCGGGGTCGGAGGTGGACGCCGCATGGGTCAGCTCGGTGTCCATTTCCAGCAGTTCATAAACACCTTGGCGGCCTGAGTAGCCTGTGCCGTTGCAGGCCGAGCAACCCATGCCCCGCTTGGGCTTCACCGTTTCTCCTGGGGGCAACATGGCCTCCAGCCACGCGGTTTCCTGCGGGGTGGGGTTATGGGGTGCAGCACACTCCTTGCAGTTCATGCGCAACAGGCGCTGTGCAATCACAGCCTGTAGGGACGTAGACACCATAAACGGCGGCACACCCATGTCCAGCAGGCGAAAGGGTGTGCTCATGGCATCGCGTGTGTGCAAGGTGGACAACACCAAGTGGCCGGTAATGGCCGCCCGCATGCCGATTTCGGCGGTCTCGGCGTCGCGCATTTCACCCACCAGCACCACGTCCGGGTCCTGGCGCAACACGGAGCGCAACACGCGGGCAAAGCTCAACTCAATCTTTTCGTTCACCTGCACCTGGGTCAGGCCGGGCAAGCGGTATTCAATCGGGTCTTCGACCGTGATGACCTTGAGTTCGGTGGCGTTGATTTCGGCCAACGCCGCATACAGCGTCGTGGTTTTTCCGGAGCCTGTTGGGCCTGTGACCAGTACCATGCCTGCGCTGCGGCCCAGCACTTCGCGAAAGCGCTTGAGCATGGCGTCTGGCATACCAATGGTGTCCAGGCGGCGCATGCCGGCGCCCTGGTTCAGCAGACGCATCACCGCCGATTCACCATAAGCGGTAGGCAGGGTAGACAGGCGAACGTCTATCGTGCTGTCCTTGATACGAACGCTGAAGCGGCCGTCTTGTGGCAGGCGCTTCTCCGAGATATCGAGCCCAGCCATCAGTTTGAGCCGCTGCAACAGCGCAGCACCAATGCGTTTGTCGGCCTGGGTTTGCACCTGCAGCACGCCATCTACCCGCACGCGCACTTGCAGGCCGTCTTCTTGGGGCTCAATGTGCACGTCGGACGCGCCGACCTGCATCGCGTCTTCAAACAGGGACTGCAGCAGGCGCACCACGGGCGCACCCTCAAGGCCTACCGAGGCGCTGAGTTCGCCAAAGTCCACCGCGTCGCCCAGGTCTTTTTCCAGGGCGCGGGCCAAGCCGCTGATCTCTTCGGTACGGCGGTACAGGCGGTCAAAGGCGGGCACCAGTCCGCTCTCGGGCACGGCGGCAATATTGATGTTGCGCTTGAGAATGCGGGCCAGTTCGTCATAGGCAAACAGGTCCAGTGGGTCACCCAGCGCCACCAGTAGGCTGTCGCCCTTGTCCTCCAGCACCAGGGCCTTGAAGCGCCGCGCGGCCGATTCAGGCAGCAGTTTGACCACGTCGGCCCGGAACGGAAAGGTCTTGAGGTTGACGAAGGGAATGCGCAGCTGGCGCGCCAAGCCATTGGCCAACAGCTCTTCGGTGATGATGCCGGTTTCGATCAGCAACCGGCCCATCTTCTTGCCGGTGGTGCGCTGCAGGTCCAGGGTTTGCTGCAACTGTTCTTGCGAGATCAGGCGCTGCTGTACCAGCACATCGCCCAGACGTAGTTTCTCAGGACGACCTGGCGCTGGGCGTGGAGCGTCTGGCGCGGGGGGGGCGCTGGCTGCCATATTCATGCGCGTGTTCCTTCTGGGTAGAGCAAAAATAATAGCACGGGACGCAGAGATGAAGTGGGTTTGCTGCGTATATCGAGGGTTGTCTGGTTTACCCTAATCTATATACTGAACGTATTAAATCTAGGAGACGTCGTATGGCACGCAAACAACAAACCGGTTTTACCATCATTGAACTGGTGATCACCATCACCATCATTGCGATTCTGGCGGCCATTGCGTTGCCTAGGTATGTAGCTCTGCAGGCCGATGCGCGGGTGGCCAAACTGCAGGCCGCGATGGGTAGCGTTAAATCGGCGGCGGCCTTGGCCAAAGCTATTTGTCTGACCCAAACTGCTACAGGCTCCACAACGCAACTGATGGCTGGTGGTTGCAACGTTGCCGCGGGCGGTACGGTCGGCGTCATCATGGATGGCGCAAATGTGTTGACCGGGTTTTCCTACCCGACAGCGGCGGCTCTAGGTATTCAGGTTGCAGCGCAACTCCTGGCAACTGACTACACCTTGACGTTTGCGGGTAACGTGATGACCGTTTCGCCCCTGGGAGCGTCTGCGCCCGCCTCATGCAATTTCACCTATACATGGGCACCCGTTGCCAACGGGGCTCCCGCTATCATATTAAATGCTGCGGCGACGACAGCCAATTGCTAGAGTAATCTCGGGCCATCAAAACCACCCTCCAAGGGTGGTTCTTTTTTCCTCCTGTTGAGAGGCTTAGAACTTGTACTTCGCCCCGCACCCACTCACATGGTTGCGGCTGCTCGACATACATTGGTAAAACGCCCGCTTGTTACCCGTGGCGCCGTCACAATCGGTCAGTGAAATCTCCGACTTGGCCTGGCGCAGCTTGGCGGCCGTGGCATCGTATTCTGCCTGGGTGATGTAGCCGTCCTTGGTGTTGCGCTGGCCCACTTCCAGCATCAGGTCCAGTTGGTAACGCACGTTGTCCACGGCCTTCACGCAGGACAAGGCCTCGGTCTTGGGGTCCACCTGCTGCAGGCCTTTGACCAGACCATCACGCATCTCTTCAACCCCCTTGGGGATCTTTTTGGTGCCGTCGGCGTTGTACTGCGTCTTGGCGCCGCTGTCGCTACTGCTGCTGGTGTTGTTATTGCCGCCAAAGCCGCTGTTGCTGTTGTGCATCTTGACCGGCTCGGGCCCCTTTTCGGTGGCCGGCGGTTGTGAGCCGTAGTGCACCTTGCCATTGGCGTCCACCCATTTGTAAACACCCTGTGCCTGCGCGGCAGATGCCAGTACCAGCAGAACGGCACCGGCCAGTGTGGCGGCCACTTTTCCCTGCGTCTTTGTCATCATCATTCTGCGACCTCGGTCCTGTTGCGAGAGTTATGGTTTACAAATTGGGTGCCAGCAGGCGCTGCAAGTCGGTCGCCTTCATCTGGCGGCGCTGGGCCAGATCCTGCAACTGGTCATCGCCAATTTTGCCGACATTGAAGTAGCTGCTATCCGGGTGGCCAATATAAAAGCCACTGACGCTGGCGGCCGGGGTCATGGCCAGGCTCTCGGTCACGCCCATACCGATTTCTTCACACTGCAGCAGTGCGAACATGTCCTGCTTGACACTGTGGTCTGGGCAGGCCGGGTAGCCGGGGGCGGGGCGAATGCCCTTGTATTTTTCGGCGATCAGGTCTTTGGCATCCAGCGACTCCTGTGCCGCATAGCCCCATAGGTCGGTGCGCACGCGCTCGTGCAGGGCCTCGGCAAAGGCCTCGGCCAACCGGTCGGCCAAGGCCTTGAGCATGATGGACGAGTAGTCGTCGTGCGCGGCCTCAAAGGCCTGGGCGCGTTTGTCAGCGCCAATACCGGCGGTGACGGCAAACAGGCCGGCGTAGTCGGAAACGGTTTGGCGATTTTGGGCACTAGCCCCCGTCGAATGGATACTATGTGCTCCTGAATTAGGAGCAAAGCGGGGGGCGACAAAATCCGCCAGGCAGCGGCTGGGCATGGTCACACCATCCACCACCGGTTTTTCGGTCTGCTGGCGCAGGCCGTACCAGGTGAGCACCCGTTCGGTCCGGGTCTCGTCCGCGTAGAAGGCGATATCGTCCTCGTCCACGCTGTTGGCCGGGTACAGCGCGACCACGGCATTGGCCGTCAGCCAGCGACCGTCCACGATCTTCTTCAGCATGGCCTGGGCATCGGCAAACACGCGCCGTGCCTCCACACCCACCACTTCGTCGTCCAGAATGGCAGGGAAGGGTCCGGCCAGATCCCAGGTCTGGAAGAAGGGGCCCCAGTCGATGTATTTGGCCAGTTCACCCAGGTCGAAATTCTTGAACACGCGCCGGCCGAAGAACTTGGGCTTCGTGGCGGTGTAGCTGCTCCAGTCGATGGTGGTCTTGTTGGCCCGCGCCTTGTCCAGCGTCCACATCGGCGTTTGTTTCTTGTTCGCGTGCTGGGTGCGCACCCGTTCGTAGTCGGCGCTTAGCTCGTCCAGGAATTGGCCGGACTGGTCACTGAGCAGGCTTTGCGCCACACCCACGCTGCGCGACGCATCGGGCACGTAGACGACTGGGCCGTCATAGTGCGGCGCAATGCGCACGGCAGTGTGCACGCGGCTGGTGGTGGCGCCACCGATCAAGAGCGGGATCTTCTTGATGCGGAAGTAGTCGTCCTTCTGCATTTCGCCGGCGACGTACTGCATTTCTTCCAGGCTGGGCGTGATCAGGCCCGACAGGCCGATGATGTCCGCACCCTCGACCTTGGCGCGCGCCAGCACCTCGTGGCAGGGCACCATGACGCCCATGTTGACCACGTCAAAGTTGTTGCACTGCAGGACCACGGTGACGATGTTCTTGCCAATGTCGTGCACGTCGCCCTTGACGGTGGCGATGATGATCTTGCCCTTGGTCTTGACATCGCGCCCCGCCGCCTCATCCAAGCGCTTTTCTTCTTCAATGTAAGGAATCAGGTGCGCCACGGCGGACTTCATGACCCGCGCACTTTTCACCACCTGAGGCAAAAACATCTTGCCCTGGCCAAACAGGTCACCGACGATGTTCATGCCGTCCATCAGCGGGCCTTCAATCACGTGCAGCGGGCGTCCGCCGGTGGCCAATATCGCGCGGTAGGCTTCCTCAGTGTCTTCGGTGATGAAGTCGGTGATGCCGTGCACCATGGCATGGCTCAGGCGCTGGCCGACGGAGACAGGCGCCTCGGGTGTGCCGCGCCATTCCAGCTTTTTGCTTTCGTCCTTGGCGCCGCTCTTGGCGGTCTCGGCGATTTCGACCAGGCGTTCACCCGCGTCCTCGCGGCGGTTCAGCACCACATCTTCGACGCGCTCGCGCAGCACCGGCTCCAGGTCGTCGTACACGCCGACCATGCCGGCGTTGACGATGCCCATGTCCATGCCGGCGGCAATCGCGTGGTACAAAAACACGGTGTGGATGGCCTCGCGCACCGGGTCGTTGCCGCGGAAGCTGAAGGACACGTTCGACACGCCGCCGGACACCTTGGCGCCCGGCAGGTTCTGCTTGATCCAGCGCGTGGCCTCAATGAAGTCGACCGCGTAGTTGTTGTGCTCCTCAATGCCGGTGGCGATGGCGAAGATGTTGGGGTCGAAGATGATGTCTTCCGCCGGGAAGCCCACTTCGTCCACCAGGATGCGGTAGGCCCGCTCACAGATTTCGATCTTGCGGGCATAGGTGTCGGCCTGACCCTTTTCGTCAAAGGCCATCACAACCGCGGCGGCGCCATAACGGCGCACCAGCTTGGCCTGCTGGCGGAAGGCTTCCTCACCCTCCTTCATGCTGATGGAGTTGACGATGCCCTTGCCCTGCACACAGCGAAGGCCGGCCTCGATGACGCTCCATTTGCTGGAGTCGATCATGACCGGAACCCGCGAAATGTCGGGCTCAGACGCTATCAAATTCAGAAAACGGACCATCGCCGCCTGGCTGTCCAGCATGGCCTCGTCCATGTTGATGTCAATCACCTGGGCGCCGTTTTCCACCTGCTGGCGCGCCACGGCCAGGGCCTGCTCGAAGTCGCCGTTCAGGATCATGCGGGCAAAGGCCTTGGAGCCCGTTACGTTGGTGCGCTCGCCGATGTTGACAAAGGTGGCGCGGGGCGCGGCGCCGTCGTCAGAAGGGGCAATACCGATGGTCACCGGCTCCAGGCCGGACAGCATCATCGGAGGGACTGTGGAAATAGAAGACATGCATCTCACCTGTAAAAAGCGAACCAGGTGAGCGTCGTTGGGAACATCCAAGCCTGACAAGACCACCGTGTGGCCTGCTGCAACGCTCCTTGGATGCTCCAATTTTAAGGGAGAACTTCCGTGCCGGGCGCCTCGCCGTGGTTTACCATAGCCCCAACCCCCCGCAAACAACGGTTGTTTGCGCGGCACAGAGGCGGGCACCACGGTCATGAACCCTGACGACACTTCCCCGGACAACCCCCCCGACACCCAGCGCATACGCGCGTTTGAAACCGCGGCCGAGCTGCTGACGGCGCCCAACGCACTGATACACCTCACGCTGGAGGAAGCCCGGGTCGTGGTCGGTTACATGACGCCACAGTTCATCCCGGCCAACACCACCTTTATCCGCGAAGGCGACGCCGCCGACGAGGGTTTTATGGCCCTGCTGCTGGAGGGCGAGGTGGTCGTGGAGAGCGTGACCGTCAGCCGCACCGAGCCGCTGACCATTCGTGTGCTGGGCGCTGGCAGCCTGGTAGGTGAGGTGGGCCTGGTGGACGAGGAGCCGCGGTCGGCCTCTTGCACCACCAGCGCCGATTCGCTGTGCGCCATCCTGACCCGCGAATCCTTCAAGGCCCTGATCAACGAGGAGCCGCGCATAGGCTCCAAACTGCTGCTGGCCATCGCCGCCCGCCTGGCCGAGCGCCTGCGTGACAACGCCCGCAAGCTGCGCCTCTACGCCAAGCTGGCCAAGGCCATGCAGCTGGAGATCGACCGGGCCTTGCTGCAGCGGCCATGAAGATTGGTAAAAAGTACCTCTAGCCCCCGAGAGTGCTTGGTGTTGTGCTACTTAAAGCATAGCGTTTATCTGTAAGTCGCCGAGAGTCTGGGCGGCAGTGTGTTCTGCGCAGGTAAAGGAGGAGGCCGCGCAGCGGACGGGGGACACGGAGCAGAACATGCTGCCGACCAGACTCCTTCCCAGGTTCAGCCTTTAAGCCGCTTCCTTGTAGAAGAAATTGCGCCGCACGCTGCGCCCCGGCAACGGCGCCACCGCATGGGCAATCGCACCAATGTGGTCTGGCGTTGTGCCGCAGCAGCCGCCAACGATGTTCACCAGGCCTTCGGCGGCGAACTCCCGCACCAGGCGGCTGGTCACGTCCGGCGTTTCGTCAAAGCCGGTGTCACTCATGGGGTTGGGTAGGCCGGCATTGGGGTAGCAGCTGATGTAGGTGTCCGGCGCCACGCGGTTCAGCTCCTGGATATAGGGGCGCATCAGTGCCGCACCCAGCGCGCAGTTCAGGCCAATTGCCAGCGGCTGGGCGTGGCGCACGCTGTGCCAGAAGGCGGTCACCGTTTGGCCGCTGAGGATGCGGCCCGACGCGTCGGTCACCGTGCCGCTGATGATGATGGGCAGGCGCTCGCCGCTGGCTTCGAAGTATTCGTCAATCGCAAACAGTGCGGCCTTGGCGTTCAGCGTGTCGAAGATGGTTTCCACCAGCAGCACGTCGCTACCGCCCTCGACTAGGGCCTTGGTCTGGTCGTAATAGGCCTGTCGCAGCTCTTCAAAGGTCACATTGCGGGCGCCGGGGTCGTTCACGTCGGGGCTGATGCTGGCGGTCTTCGGTGTTGGGCCCAGGGCGCCGGCGACAAAACGGGGCTTGTCGGGTGTGGAATATTTGTCGCAGGCGGCGCGGGCCAGTTTGGCGGATACCAGGTTCATTTCCACGGCCAGGTCGGCCATGTCGTAGTCAGCCTGGGCCACGGTGGTGGCGCCAAAGGTATTGGTTTCGATCAGGTCGGCGCCGGCGGCCAGGTAACGCTCGTGGATGTCGCTGATGACATCTGGGCGCGTCAGGCTCAGCAGCTCGTTGTTGCCTTTGACATCGCGGTGGAAGTCGGTGAAACGGGTGCCTTGCGCGCCGGGGCCGGTATAGCCCTCACCGCGGTACTGCGCCTCGCCCAGCTTGAAGCGCTGGATCATGGTGCCCATGGCGCCGTCCAGGATGGCGATGCGGCTGGCCAGAATGCCGGGCAGGGCCTGGCCACGGGTGTAGGACAAAGTTTTGGAGGTCATGGATGCGGCTCACTTTCTCTGGGTACAGACAAGTGAGCGCGGTTGGCAAACCCAAGCCTGGCAACCTGTGGCGAACTGTTGTGCACAGTGCCGGGCCGCTGCAGCGCTCCTTGGGATGGCTGCATTTTAGACCACGGCGCGGTGAGGGGCCACCGCATCCTCCAAAGCGCCTGGGTGGCTGAGCGTTCTGCTTCGCGTCCCCCGCCCTCCGGCTTGCGCCTGCGGGCTCCTCCTTTACCTGCGCAGAACGCTCAGCCACCCAGGCTCCTGGCGCGCCCATGCCCGACAATAGGGGGGGTCCGACGGTGTTTTCCCCGAATCATCCGAAGGATTTATGACCATAGCCCCCGTAAATACTGCGTAATTAGCTACTGTTTTGATAGCAATCGACCCATCCATCTCCAGCCACACCCTGCACGCCATCCTGGAAGAGGTGTTCGGCTATGCGCAGTTTCGGGGCCCGCAGCAGGCCATCGTCGAACACGTGGCCAATGGCGGCGACGCGCTGGTGCTGATGCCCACGGGGGGAGGAAAGTCCCTGTGTTACCAGATCCCGGCCATTGCCCGCCAGCGCGCGGGGCTGGGGGTGGCGCTGGTCATCTCGCCGCTGATTGCGCTGATGCACGACCAGGTGGGCGCCCTGCACGAGGCGGGTGTCAGCGCAGAGTTCCTGAACTCGACGCTGAGCGGTGAAGAGGCCTACCAAATTGAGCAGCGCCTGCTGCGCGGCGACATCACCTGCCTCTATGCCGCGCCCGAGCGGGTGACCAACCCGCGTTTTCTGGCACTGCTGGACTCGCTGTACGAGCGCAACCAGCTGAGCCTGTTCGCCATTGATGAGGCGCACTGCGTCAGCCAGTGGGGCCACGATTTCCGCCCCGAATACCGCGCGCTGACCGTGTTGCACGAGCGGTATGTCGGTGTGCCGCGCATGGCGCTGACCGCCACGGCCGACGACCTGACCCGTGCCGACATCGTGGAGCGCCTGCAGTTGCAGGACGCTGAAGCCTTTGTCAGCAGCTTTGACCGCCCGAATATTCGTTACACCATCGTCGAGAAGCGTGAGGCTGTGCAGCAATTGCTGCGCTTCATCGAGCGGGAGCATGAAGGCGACGCCGGCATCGTCTACTGCCAGTCGCGTAAAAAGGTCGAAGACGTAGCGCAGACGTTGGTGGACGCCGGCATCCGCGCCTTGCCCTACCACGCGGGGCTGGACAGCAAGGTGCGCCAGGTCCACCAGAACCGGTTTTTGCGGGAAGAGGGCATCGTTATGGTCGCCACCATCGCCTTTGGAATGGGCATCGACAAGCCCGACGTGCGTTTTGTCGCCCACCTGGACATGCCCAAGAACATTGAAGGTTATTACCAGGAGACGGGCCGCGCCGGGCGGGACGGTTTGCCAGCCTACGCCTGGATGGGTTATGGCCTGCAAGATGTCGTCAACCAGCGCCGCATGATCGACGAAAGCCCGGCCGGCGAGGAATTTAAACAGGCTCTGCGCGGCAAGCTGGATGCGCTGCTGGGCCTGGCCGAAGCGACCGATTGCCGCCGCGTGCGGCTGCTGGCCTACTTTGGCGAGCAACTGGGTGATGGCCCGGGCTACCGTTGCCAGAACTGCGACAACTGCCTGAACCCGCCCGATATCTGGGACGGTACCGACGCAGCACGCAAGTTACTCAGCACCATTTACCGCATCCAACAGTCCAGCGGTATGTCGTTCGGGGCTGGCCATGTGATGGATATCTTGCGGGGCAAGACCACTGAAAAGGTCACCCAACACGGCCATACGGCTTTGAGCACCTTCGGTCTGGGCGCTGAATTCACCGAAATCCAGCTGCGCGGCGTGCTGCGCCAGCTGATCGCCATGGGCGCCGTGGCGGTGGATGCCGAGGCTTTTAATACCCTGCGTTTGACCGAACAATCCCGCGCCGTGCTGCGGGGTGAAGTCCAGGTGCAACTAAGGGAATCGGTCTCCACCCCCGCAAGCCGCAACAAAAGCAAACGCCCGGGCGCCGGTTCGGCCGTGGTCAAGGCGCCCATTGCGCTGGACGGAGAGGGTTTGGTGCGGTACGCGGCCCTGAAGGCCTGGCGCGCCGAGGTGGCGCGGGAGCACAATTTGCCCGCTTATGTGATTTTTCACGACGCCACATTGGCGGCGATCGCCAAACGGGCGCCTCAGACCTTGGACGATCTGCAGGGTATCAGCGGGATTGGTGCCAAAAAACTGGAAGCCTATGCGCAAGAGGTGCTGCGCGTGGTGAACCAGGGCTAGAACGGGGAAACTTCGGGTCGGCTATACCAACGTACCGAGCCACCGGGCGGGGGTGAACGCCAAAGTGAGGTAAAGGGGGAGGCCGAAGGCCGGAGGACACGAACGGCGGCGTTTACCCCCGTTCGGTGGCGGGCGCACATGATGCGCGCACCGCAGAAACACCTTTTACGCCGCAGAACGGCGGAAACATGTCTCGTAAGACATCGCCGCACCGGACATGGTGTTTTGCAAGCGGGCAATGGCGCGGCTGTGGCGCTTGCCACCCTTAGCATCACACAGGTGCTGGCTGTGGTGCTGGATCAAAGAGTGGAATTTGTTGCGGCAGGCATCCAATACACCGGCGAAATTCAGGGCGATATACGCGGAATGGTCGGCATGCGTATGGCGGAATTCGTCGGACCAGTAGTCAAACAGTTGCCACTGGTAAGTGCCTTTTTCAGGAACCTTGATCGTCTCTTTGTTCATATCAACACGTCAAAATGAAGAAGAATGGATACTGCTCAAGGCGCCTGGCTTCACTTCCAACGGGCCGGCGATTGATTGCATCCGCATGCAGATATGACGGTTGATGGCTACAACCGGTTGACACGGTCTCCGCACTTTTTGTGGGAAAACCGTGCGGATTTAGTGCACAAACCCTATTCCACGGGTCTCGCGCACCTCGGGTTTGATGCGGTGTTCGGCCTCCAGCTGCTCCAGAAACTCGGCGGGTTCCAGATGGGCGTCCAGGATGGCGTTCTGGCGCTTGACGGCTGAAAAGTCGCCTACACAGAGCTGGTCCAGCGCCGCCAGCCGCTTCTCCAGGTCCCGGTCCAGCCGGTCCGCGTCCCCGGCGCAGGCCTCGGTCACAAACAAGGCCAGCCGCTGGACCCGGGTCAGTGGTTTGAACTGGATCTTGAAGGTAAACCGGCGCAAAGCGGCCTGGTCTATGCGGTCCATCAGATTGGTCGTACAGATGAATATGCCGTGAAAACGCTCCATGCCCTGCAGCATTTCATTCACCTCGGACACTTCATAGCTGCGCTGGGCGCCCCGGCGGTCCTGCAAAAAACTGTCGGCCTCGTCCAGTAGCAGGATGGCGTTTTCGGTCTCAGCCTCGCGGAACATGGCGGCCATGTTTTGCTCGGTCTCCCCCACATACTTGCCCATCAGGTCACTGGCTTGGCGCACATGCAGGGGCTGGGCCAGCGTCGTGGCAATGTGTTCGGCCAGCGCCGTCTTGCCGGTGCCCGGGGGGCCGTAAAAACACAGGGTGCCATGGCCGCGGGCCTGCAGGGCCTGCACCATGCGGGGTATCTCAAACCGGCTTTCCACGTTCAGCAGGGCCGGGTCATAGTGGCTGGCCGCCAGCAGGCGCGCGCCATCCACGGCGCGGTTGCCCAGGGCCTGGTCGGCGTTTTTGAGTTGCCGCTCAATCAGGGCTTCCAGTGCGGTTTGCGCGCTGTTAGTGGCGCGTGTTTCCGCACTCGCCAGTCCGGCAAAACGCACTGCCGTCCGGATCTGTGCCGGGGTCAGGCCTTTGCGCTTGGCCAGGCGGCCTACAAATGCGTCCGACACCGCAACGCCCGTCAGCGTCTTGCGCACCAGTTCTTCGCGGGCGCCGGGCGGCGGTGATTTCAGCTCCAGGTGGTAAGCAAAACGGCGCCGGAAGGCCGGGTCGATCTGCTCGATGCGGTTGGTCACCCAGATGGTGGGCACCACGTTGGATTCCAGCACCTGGTTGACCCAGGCCTTGCCGCTGACGCTGCCATTGGGCGGCGCGGCGGTGGCGTCGGCCCTGGCCATCCACTGGGCGGCCTCGCTGGAAATGGGGGGGAACACGTCTTCCACCTCGTCAAACAGCAGGGCGGCCTGGGAGCTGCCTTTCAGAAACACCTGGGCGATTTGCAGCGAGCGGTAACGGTCGCGACCGCTCAGTGAGTTGCCGTCGCGGTCAGCGTATTCCACTTCGAACAGTTCCAGGCCGGCCGATTGGGCTACCACCTTGGCCAGTTCGGTTTTGCCGGTACCGGGTGGGCCGTACAGCAGCACATTGATGCCGACCTCCTGCCGGGCCACGGCATTGGCCAGCAGGTTGCACAACACCTGGGCGTCGTCGGCGACAAAGGCAAAGTCGTCCAGCCCCAGCGCGCTTTTGGTCGACAGGCGCGTGAATACGGCCATCAGCTCGGCCTGGTCGCGGTAGGGGCGCATCAGCACCGGCGGCAGCTTTTCGCTGACCTTCATCAGGTCGGCCAGGTCGGTGATGTTGTGTTCGGAAATCAGGTTTTCGACCAGGCCAATACGTTCCAGCCGGGAGCCCGCACGCAAGGCTTCGGCCACTTGGTCGGGGTTGACGCCGGCCACTTCGGCAATGGCTGCGTAGGCCTCGGGTGCGTTGTTGACCTTGAACTCGACCAGGATGCTGCGCATGTCACGCTGGTAACGTGCCAGCGTGCCGTACAGCAGCAGCGCACGTTCGGCCTTGTTCAGTTGCAGCAGGCCGGCCAGGGCGTTGATGTTTTTCTCGACCAGCGTGGACTGGCGCTTTAAAGAATTGCGCAACCATTCCCCGGTCACGGTCAACACCGAGATCAGGTCCTTGGGCTGGTCCTTGGCGTATTCGTCCAGAAAGAAGTACAGCGTGGCCTCGTCATACGGGCCGCGCCAGGCGCCGTGGCGGGCCAGGAACTCGGTGGCGTCCAAGGCTTCGTGGCCGCGCCACAACTCGTTGCTGACACAGCGCCGGGCGAGGAATTCACGCAACCGTGACAGCACCGATACCGGCCACACCAGGTGACGGCCAGCCAGGCCCACGATGCCATTGAAGTCGCGGCGCACGTTGAGGCCCGCGCCCTGGCGTGTGGCCAGGGTGAGTACAAAATGCGAGCACATCAAATCCAAAACCGGCGCCTCTAAAAGGCCCGGTGAAGGGATCAGATGCCCGCCCAGGGGCTGGGACAACAAACGCTTGGCCATCAAATGCCTCCAGCACAGTTGTTTACGGGGCCACCATACAGCAGACTGGCGCAAGATGGAAGTCTTGGGGACAAGATTTACGGACCGGAAAATAATTGCACAATGGCGGGATGATTGAATACCAAGACATCCAGGCGGCCGAACAACGGCTGCAAGGCCACCTGCTGCGCACACCCTGCGTCGCGTCGCAAACCCTGTCCGACATCACCGGCGCGCAGGTGTTTCTCAAGTTTGAGAACCTGCAGTTCACGGCCTCTTTTAAAGAACGCGGCGCCTGCAACAAGCTGGCCCAGCTGACGCCGGAGCAGTCAGCGCGCGGCGTCATTGCCATGAGCGCGGGTAACCATGCCCAGGGTGTTGCGTACCACGCGCAACGCCTGGGCCTGCACGCCGTCATCGTGATGCCGCGCTTCACACCGGGCGTCAAGGTCGAGCGCACGCGGGGTTTTGGAGCCGAGGTCATTCTGCATGGCGATACGCTGGAAGAATCCCGCAGCCATGCCTACGCGTTGGCTGAGCAACGGCAACTGACGTTTGTGCACCCCTATGACGACGATGCCATCATTGCCGGCCAGGGCACCGTGGCACTGGAGATGCTGGAAGACGTGCCCGATCTGGACACCCTCATCATCGCCATTGGCGGCGGTGGGCTGATCTCTGGCATGGCCACAGTGGCCAAGGCATTGAAGCCGACCATGGAAGTGGTGGGCGTGCAGACCGTGCGTTTCCCGGCCATGTTCAACGCCATCCAGGGCACGCAGCACCCCCAGGGCACCAGCACCATTGCCGAAGGTATTGCGGTGGGCACACCAGGGCGCATTCCCATGGATGTCATCCGCGCGCGGGTGGACGATTTGCTCTTGGTCGACGAGGGTGATATCGAACAGGCCCTGGTCATGTTGCTGGAGGTCGAAAAGACCTTGGTCGAAGGCGCTGGTGCCGTCGGGCTGGCTGCCTTGCTGAAGTACCCCGAGCGTTTCAAGGGCAAACGCGTGGGCCTGGTGCTGTGTGGCGGCAATATCGATCCGCTGCTGCTGGCCGCCATCATCGAGCGCGGCATGGTGCGCGCCGGGCGGCTGGCGCGGATTCGCGTCGGCGCGCGGGATGTGCCGGGTTCGCTGGCACGTATCACCGCCACAGTGGCCGAGGCCGGGGCCAATATTGAAGAGGTACACCACCAGCGGGCGTTCACCACGCTGTCGGCCCAGAATGCTGAGGTGGAACTGGTGGTCCAGACCCGTGGCCACGCCCATGTGCAGGAGGTGTTGACCGTGCTGCGGCAGGCCGGTTTTGACGCCCAACTGGGTTGAACCCCGCCTGTAGGTAAAATCGCCGCAGTTCTTATTGATTGACGCCTACAAGGAATACCCCATGTCTGCACCCACGCCTGCTCACACACCCGACCACCCAGTCGATGCTGTCGAAGCCATCGTTCCCCTGATTCCCGTTGTCTTGCCCGTCGTGGGTGGTGTGCTGATTTTCCTGTTGGCGTTTATCGCCGTGTACATGGCGTAAGGCCGCCTCAGCGCCTGACAATACGGTGTGAATAGCCCGCGGCCCTGCCCGCGGTGCACCCACCACACCACTTTTTCTCCCCGTCCTTGGTTTGTTACTGCGCATGCCCGCGCGGCATAGCCATGCGCGTTTGACAAGCGCCGCCCGCCAGAATCCATGCATAACCTCATGCAAGCTTTGCATGAATGTTGCAGGTAACCCACATGTAACCGCGGTACCAGTTCTTAAAATGCTGTACCCGCCCCTGCAGTCTGCGCGAGACCGGGGGACGGTTGTATCCACGTGTTTCTGCAAAACGTTTTCTCAAAGTCAAAGGGCGGCCTTTATTTTGAAAAGACGATTTTCAAACTAGGAGCTACCGTATGAACGCACCCATGATGCAGGGCCTGAAACTGAACACGCCCAGTTACGTCAAAAACCCCAAGCTGATCGCTTGGGTGGCCGACATGGCCGCACTGACCAAGCCCGACGCCATTTACTGGTGTGACGGCTCCGAAGAAGAATACCAACGCCTGTGCCAGCAACTGGTCGACGCCGGTACCTTCAAAAAGCTCAACCCCGCCAAACGCCCCAACAGTTTCCTGGCCTGCTCCGACCCCACCGACGTGGCCCGTGTCGAAGACCGCACCTACATCTGCAGCGCACAAAAAGAAAACGCCGGCCCCACCAACAACTGGATGGCCCCAGCCGAGATGCGTGCCCTGCTGGAAACCGGCAAGGACGGCGAAAAGGCGCTGTTTGACGGCTGCATGCGCGGCCGCACCATGTATGTGGTGCCGTTCTCCATGGGCCCTTTGGGTTCGCACATCGCCCACATCGGCATTGAACTGACCGACAGCCCCTATGTGGCCGTGAACCAGAAGATCATGACCCGCATGGGCAAGGCCGTGTACGACGTGCTGGGTGTGGATGGCGATTTTGTCCCCTGCATGCACACCACCGGCGCCCCGCTGGAACCCGGCCAGGCCGACGTGAAGTGGCCTTGCAACAAGACCAAGTACATCGTCCACTACCCCGAGGCCCGCGAAATCTGGTCCTATGGATCCGGTTACGGTGGCAATGCCTTGTTGGGCAAGAAGTGCTTTGCGCTGCGCATCGCCTCCACCATGGGCCGCGACCAGGGCTGGCTGGCAGAACACATGCTGATCCTGGGCGTGACCAACCCCCAGGGCAAGAAATACCACGTGGCAGCGGCCTTCCCCAGTGCCTGCGGCAAGACCAACTTCTCGATGCTGGTGCCGCCCGAAGGCTTCGAAGGCTGGAAGGTCACCACCATCGGTGACGACATTGCCTGGCTCAAGCCACATTCCGATGGCAAGCTGTACGCCATCAACCCTGAAGCCGGTTACTTTGGCGTGGCCCCCGGCACCAATACGCTGACCAACCCCAACTGCATGGCTAGCCTGGACAAGAACGTGATCTTCACCAATGTGGCGCTGACCGATGACGGCGACGTCTGGTGGGAAGGCATGGAGAAGGACGCTGGCAACATGCCCGCTCACTTGATCGACTGGCAAGGCAAGGACTGGACTCCTGCCATTGCCAAAGAAACCGGCGCCAAGGCCGCCCACCCCAATGCCCGCTTCACCGTGGCTGCCACCAACAACCCCGCACTGGACGCCCAGTGGGACGACGCCAACGGCGTGCCCATCGACGCCTTCATGTTCGGCGGTCGCCGCTCCACCACCGTGCCCTTGATCACTGAAGCGCGCAACTGGACCGAAGGCGTCTACATGGCCGCGACCATGGGTTCCGAGACCACAGCCGCCGCCACCGGCCAGGCTGGCATCGTGCGCCGTGACCCGTTTGCGATGCTGCCCTTCATGGGCTACAACATGAGCGACTACTTCCAGCACTGGCTCAATATGGGCGACAAGCTGGCCCAAAGCGGTGCCAAGCTGCCCAAGATGTACGCCGTGAACTGGTTCCGCAAGGGTGACGACGGCAAGTTCGTCTGGCCCGGTTATGGCGAAAACATGCGCGTGCTGAAGTGGATGATTGACCGCATCGAAGGCACAACCCCCGGCACCGAAAACGGCTTTGGCGTCAGCCCTGCTTATTCCGAAATCACCTGGACAGGCCTGGATTTCACGCCCGCCCAGTTTGCGTCGGTGACCAGCCTGGACAAAGCGGCTTGGAAAGACGAGTTCGCACTGCACAGCGAGCTGTTCACGCAGTTGGCGTACCACCTGCCACAGGCCCTGGTCGACACCAAGGCCCGCCTGGAAGCCAAGCTGGCTGTCTAGCGTCAACCCGTGGGGCGCAAGCCCCATGCAAAAAGCCACCCGCGGGTGGCTTTCTTTTTGTGCGCTGACGGATCAGCGAGGGGAGGTGATTAGCCCTGTGTCTGGCGAATCGAGGCCATGCGGATCTCGGCCATCACACGGTGGTCGTGGCGGGCCAGTTCCCACATCTGGGCTTCTTCACGGCGTTCCTTGCTGGCTTGCAGGTAGGCATTCAGCCACGCTGCGCCGGTGTTGGACATCTTGCGCAGAGGTGTAGCCAGGATGGCCAGCGCGGCAAAGGTGACAGTCCACAAGGCAACCCAGGCGGCGAGCATGTGGCCGTCGGTCCAGCTGTCGATAACCTGGTCTGCTGTGACCAACAAGGCGGCCATGCCGGCAGCGAGCAACATACCGGCCAATGGACGGGCTTTTTCTTCGGTTTCTATGGCGGGTGCGCTGGGCATTACAGCCTGCGCAGGCTTACGGATAAGCGCAGCGGGTGTAGAAGTGGCGTGTGCGAGCTGTGTCATGGCAAATTCCTTTGCAGAGTTGACGGAAGGCGAATCGAAAGAGGGGTCTTGAACTAACATGGCCTGAATACTAAGGGTTAACACTAGTATCGGTCTACTTTATGTTGGTGATGTTTGGTATTCACAATAGTTATGATTGACGCCATGCGCGACGTCTCACTGCGAAACCTGGACCTGAACCTGCTCAAGGTGTTTGACATGGTCATGTCCGAGCGCAGCCTGACCCGCGCCGCCGAACAACTGGCCCTGACCCAGCCCGCAGTGAGCAATGCGCTGCGCCGCCTGCGGGAGGCCTTGGGCGACGAGCTGCTGGTGCGAAAGGGCCGCACGCTGGAGCCCACGCCGCGGGCCGAGACCCTGTGGCCTGCCGTGCGGGGCTGCCTGCAGCAACTGCAGGCCTCGCTGGCGCCTCCGGGGTTCGATCCGGCCAGCGCCACGTCGACTTTTGTTTTAACCATGGCCGACGCCACAGCCGCCGAAATGATGCCGGGCCTGCTGGGCATCATCACGGCCCAGGCGCCCCATGTGTCCCTGCGGGTGGTGCCCTTGACCACCCGCGACCCGCGGCAACTGCTGGAGGATGGCCATGCCGACCTGGCGGTGGGACACTTTCCGGCCGTATTGGCCGACTTGACGGCACGAGCCCAGGCGGGAGACAGCGCGGGCTTTCTGCACCACCGCCTGTTTTCGGGTGACTATGTGTGTGTGATGCGCAAGGGCCACCCGCTGGCGCGCGAGCCGCTCACGCTGCAGCGCTTCTGCGAAGCCCGACACATGCTGGTCAGCTTTTCGGGCCGGCCCTATGGATTTATCGACGAAGCGCTGGCCGCCCTGGACCAGCGCCGCCATGTGGTGCTGACGGTGAACCAGTTTTTCACCGCGGGCAAGGTGGTGGCGCAGTCCGATGTGTTGACGGTGTTGCCACGCCACTTTGTCGGCGTGACCGGCTTCGCCCAGGACCTGGTGCTGCGTGAGTTGCCGTTCCTGGTACCACCGATCCAGGTGGATGCCTTATGGCATTTGCGCAAAGACGCCGACCGCTCCCACGCCTGGTTGCGTGACCAGATCGCCAACCTGGCGGCCAAGGCGTTTTGACCGCATGAACATCCAACTGCTATCCGATCTGCACCTGGAGGCCCATCCACACTGGAAGGCCGAACCCACACCCGGCGCGGATCTGCTGGTGCTGGCCGGTGATATTGGCTCTTACCAGAGCGGTTCACAACTGGGGGACAGCGACTTTGGCTTGGGGCAGTTTTCACCGCACAACGGTTGGCCCACGCCGGTGATTTTTGTGCCGGGCAACCACGAATACGATGGCATGGACTTCGACGTGGCCCATGCCCGGCTGCGGGAGACCTGTGCGCGCCTGGGCTTGGTCTGGCTGGAGCGCGAGACGCTGGTGGTGGAGGGCGTGCGTTTGGTGGGTACCACCCTGTGGTCTGACTTTGACGCGTTGGGCCCCACCACGCCGCCGCCGCCCGCTGCCAAACACGGTGCACAGGTCAACCCGTTGGCACAGTTGCTCAAGGCACGCGACAAAGCCTTTCGGGCCGCCAACTATTACCTGCGCAAAACCCTGACAACCCGGCGGGGCGAGCCCTGGCTGGCGGATGGTTTGCGCGAACAGGCTCTGGTCTGCCAGGACTGGCTGCGCACGGCGCTCGATCAGCCCTTCGACGGCCCCACCGTCGTTATCACCCACTTCGCACCCAGCCTGATGAGCGCGGACCCGCGTTACGGCCTGACGGCTGGCACCGCCGGTTTTTGCAACGCGCTGGATGATTTGCTGCCCCATGCGCAGTTGTGGCTGCACGGCCACCTGCATGCACCCAGCGACTATGTGCACCGCGGTTGTCGTGTGGTCGCCAACCCGCTGGGGTATGCGCGCAAGAATGAGCAGGTCAGCTTCCAGCCTAGGCAGTTGATAAAGATCGGCCTCTAGCCCGCGTTGGCGCTGCGTGTAATGCTATCCTTTTGATAGTGATCGCACAAAACTGGCGAAACGCGGCACACCCGCGTCGGTCAAACCCCGGTAACGGTAGGTCACCACACTGCCCACGGGCGGTGGATCGCGGCGCTGTGCATCTGTCAGGCCGGTGCCAATCTTGAAACGCACGCCGGGCGCGGCGGCATTCCCGCTGGCTACCGTCTCAACCAGCAGGGCGCCCAGCATGCCCGTGTATTTGCCCTGGCCCGTCTGGTGACCGATCACGCGGGCCTCGGCGTCCTCATGGGGTTTGACCTTCAACAAATCGCCATTGCGGGTGGCGCTGTACAGGGACGCGCCGCGGTGCAGCATCAGACCCTCACCACCGGCCTTCACCACACGGCGCATCTGCGCCTGCAAGGCCGTGTGGCTTGTGGCCCGCGTTTGTGCTACCGCCACCACCCAGGGTTGTGCGATGTGTGCCACCGTGGCCTGGAGGGCCGTGATGCGTTCGGTGAACGTGCCGCCGTGTGCCGGCATATCAAACACCATGAATCGCATGCCGCGCCAGGCGACATCGTTCGGAACCTGCTGGCGTGCGGTAGCGCTGGCCCGGGCAAACTGGCCGCGGCCCGCCCATAACTCGCCGTCCAGTGGTACGGCGGGCCAGCCTTCCGTGAACCAGGCCGGTGCCTGGACACGTTCTCCGCCCCGGGTGAACAATTGTTGTCCATCCCAGTAGCCGCGGATGCCATCGTATTTTTCGCTGACCCAGTAGTCGGCCAGATCGATGCCGGGGTGGTAAACCTTGGCCAGCATCAGCGCAGGTGCGCCAGAGGTCTGTGCCTGCGCCGCCGCAGCTAGGCTGGCACCCACGCTCCACAGCGCCAGCAGGCAAACCAGTGTCGCCAGTGGGCGGTTCAGACGCAAAGGCAGGTGCATGGTGTGCTCTCCGGTGGGTATGGTCAGCGGCAGCATACCAAGCGGTGGCGCAGGCGGGGTGGTAATTGCCCCAGCCCAGTTGACACATATCAAACGGAGTGTCGGTGGCATGGCTACACTGCGCCATATCCAAGGAGTACCCCATGAAAATTCTTCTGGCCGTAGACGGCAGCCCGTACAGCAAAAAAATGCTGGCCTACCTTGCTACCCACGATGGCATGTTTTCCCCCAGCAACGACTACACAGTGTTTACTGCCCAGGCTGCACTGCCCTCGCGGGCACGCTCAGTCGTCGGCAAAGAGGTGGTGGAGAGCTACTACGCCGATGAAAGTGAAAAAGTGATCGCCCCGGTGAGCAAATTTCTGCTGCGCCACGGTATCAATGCCAAGGGCAGCTGGAAGGTGGGCCAGGCCGGCGCATTGATTGCCAAGTTGGCAGAAGACGGTAAGTTTGACCTGGTGGTGATGGGCTCACATGGCCACGGCGCCTGGGCCAATCTGGTCATGGGCTCGGTGGCGACCCAGGTACTGGCACACTGCAAGGTGCCCGTGCTGATGGTGCGCTAAGCCACAGGCTAGCGGGCGTTCAGGCCGTCAAAACAGGTGGACATCACCAGGTCGACGATTTCTGCGTCGCTGTGCTGGCCGCCCATCTTCAAAAACTCCAGCACCGGGTCACAGGCTCGGGCGTACAGCGTGTAGAGCACGGCAATGGCGGGTAGCTGGGTGTTGATCGCGCCCTGGGCTTGTGCCGCTTCGATCCAGGCGCCCAGACGGTCGCTGACCTCGATCAAACCATCCATATAGTCTTTGTTGGCCATCAGCGTGGCACGCAGGCTAGAGTTCTGGCTGGGCAACGAGGGCATCTCGCCCGCCAGCTTGAGTTCCATGGTCCAGCGAACCACGGTGCGTAACTGTTCCAATGCCGGAGCGTCTGGCGCCAGGCCCTCCAGAAAGGCCTGGGCACGGCGCATGACACGGACCATGGCCGCAGCGGCCAGGTCTTCCTTGCTGGGGAAGTGTTTGTAAAGGCTGGCTTTGGCGATGCCCACGTTGGCGGCCACTTCGTCCACCGTCATGGCATCAAAGCCTTTTTCGGCCAGCAATTGGTTGACGACCCGCATGATCGCGTCTTCACGCGCTTGCAGCATCTGGGCTTTGAAGGACACTTTGACGTCAGATCGGGATTGCATGCCTACATTTTAGCCACACCCGTCTAAAAATACAGCAAGAGGCTAATTTATGACCGCTGCGTTTTCAATGCAACCGCCGCGGCGCTGGACAAGGCCGCCGTCAACCGGTCGATGACGACCGAATCCAGGTTCCAGCAGTGCCAGTACAGGTTGATGGGCAGCGTCACCTTGGGTGCCAGATTGACCAGCTCTCCGCTGGCCAGCAGGTGGGCCACCTTGAGCTCCGGCAATACACAGGCCCCCCAGCCCGCCAGGGTGGCCTGCACCTGGCCCTCCACGCTGGGCACAAACCGCTGGCTGAGCGCCACGCGGCGCAGCCCGCAGGCCCGACTGACGAATTCGGTCTGCAGATCGTCCTTGCGGTTGAAGGCAACAAAGGCAAGGGACCGGAAGTTATGCGGGGTCAGGCCTTGTGGACAGTGGGCGTTCGCATAGGCCGGGCTGGCAACCGCCACGTAATGCATGACGCCCAGCGGCAGCACCTTGCACCCGCGCAGCGCCTGCTTCAGGGTGGTGACACAACCCAATACCTGGCCCTCGCGCAGCCATTCGTGGGTGAAGTCCTGGTCGTCGGTGATGATCTCCAGGGGCAGGCCTTCGGCGACCATCTCGCCCAGGGCAGGCAAGGCCCAGGTGGCAATGCTGTCGGCATTGATGGCAATCGAGATGCGGTCTTCTTCACGCAGGGCGCCGGTGCCGGGTGTCAGGTCTTGCAGGTCGGTTTCAAGGTCGGCGCGCAGCAGGCGCATCTGCATGGCATGTTTGATCAGCAGGCGCCCGGCCGATGTGGGCTTGATGGGGCGGCTGCGCACCAGCAGCACGGTGCCCACTTGGGCCTCCAGTGCGCGCAGGCGCTGGGACACGGCCGATTGGGTGACCGAGAGGCGCAACGCCGCGCGTTCAAAGCCGCCTTCTTCCACAATGGCAGCCAGGCACTCCAGCGCGTCCGAGTCAAAGGTTCGCATAGTAAATTTTCCAACCAGCTAATAAAACAGTGGCCATTTGCCTATCAAAATGGCGCGTTTGCCGTTTGCGCCCTGTTGCTCATTAGTTTAACTAATGTTTTGAAGGGCGTCAGACGTGGGGATTTGGCATGCGCAGCGGACGGTGGAAGGGCGCGTTATTGGCCCCCGATGCCAACTTATGGCCTAATACTGCCTTTGCAAACTTAGTCAGGACCGTAAAAATGGGCAACAAAATCGTCACCGAAGCAGACCGTAAAGCCACTCCCCGTCCCGCAACCCTGCCAGGCTTCACGCTGCCCACCGGCGGCCGTGGCCAGCGCATCAGCCTGGAGCGCGGCGTCGCGACCCGCAGCAAGAAGAACCCTGGCAAGCGCCACCGTTAAAGTCGCGCGGCCCCCTCGGGGGCTAATCCAGTGCATGTGCCTGTTCCAGGCACTCCTGTAACGCCCGCGTTGCCCTGGCAATCTGCGGTGACCTCCGCGTAATCGCAAAAAACTGGCAGTCGTATCTGAACACTGCCGGATCAATCGCACGCATCTGGCCGCCGCGCACAAAACTCTCCGCGTAGTGGTCGGGCAAAAAGCCCAAAAACTTCCCCGACAGAATCAAGGTGGCGATGGCCTCCTGGTCAAAGCCCGTCGCCTTGCGCGCCAGCCGCACCTGTTGGCTGATCTCCATGTTGGGTGAGTGGTAGCCCAGACCGGCAAACTGGTGGGCGCGCAGACTGTCCCAATCCAGCGGCTGCTTTTTCGCCGCAAACAGCGGATGCGCGCTGCCGCAGTACAGCAGCATCACCTCGTCAAACAGCAGCGTGTATTCCAGCGTGTCGGAGCTGCGGTGGCCAGGGATGATACCGATCTGGTACTGCCCGTCCAACACGCCGCGCTCGATGGCCGTCAGCGTGGCCACGTGCAGGTTCAGCGCCACATCGGGCGCCTGTTCGGTGAACCGTGCAATAGCCTCGGCAATATGGGCTTGGGGGTTGCTGGCGGTTTTGTCGAACATGGCCACGTGTAACTGGCCACCCATACGTTCGTGGATTTCGTCCACCCCACTGCGAAAGGCGTCGGTCGCTGCCAGCAGGGCCGTGGTCTGGTCGTAGATTTTTTGCCCCTCGGGCGTCAGCGCAAAACCGGCCCTGCCGCGGCGGCACAGGGTCAGGCCCAGCCGGGTTTCCAGGTCCTTGATGTGGCGGCTGACAGTGGACGTGCCAATGTTCAGCTCCAGCTCTGCTGCCGCCATGCCGCCGCAATCGACCACTGCGCGAAACACGCGCAGCAGGCGCAGATCCATGTCGCTGATTTGGCCTAGCACGGCCTTCTTTTTGATATTCATCCCCGGGCCGCCCCAAGATGAATTGCGCTCCCGCGGGGGGCAGCGACCCACACGGAGTGGGGGAGCGTGGGCGCACTAGTTATTTGCATAAATTGCGAACCAAATAGTGATAATTGTTACTTTATAAGAGTAACAGAGCGCACCACAATGGTCCATTGCCCACAGCAGAAAGACCCTCCGCCATGAAGCTCAACGACACCACGCCCTCCACCGCCGTAACCACCACCAGCGCCTTCCCCGGCGACGCGGCCTGGATGGAAGCGCACTGGATGCCCTACACCGGCAACCGCAACTTCAAGGCCAACCCCCGCATGATGGTCAGCGCCCAGGGCGCGTATTACACCGACAGCAACGGTCGCAAGATCCTGGACGGTTTGTCGGGCCTGTGGTGCTGCGGGTTAGGCCACGGCCGGGCCGAGATTACCGAAGCCGTCAGCCGCCAGATCGGCACGCTGGACTATTCGCCTGCCTTCCAGTTCGGCCATCCGCTGTCCTTCGAGCTGGCCAACAAAATTCGTGAACTAACGCCCGAAGGGCTGGACCATGTGTTCTTCACCGGCTCCGGCTCCGAGTCCGCCGACACATCCTTAAAGATGGCCCGTGCCTACTGGCGAGCCAAGGGCATGGGCACCAAGACGCGCCTGATCGGCCGCGAAAAGGGTTACCACGGTGTCAATTTCGGCGGCATCTCGGTGGGCGGCATCGTCGGCAACCGCAAGACCTTTGGCCAGGGCATCGAGGCGGACCACCTGCCCCACACCCAGCCAGCGATGGGCTCGTTCTACAAAGGCATGCCACCCACCGGAGCCGAGTTGGCTGATGAGCTGCTGAAGCTGATCGCGCTGCACGACGCCTCCAATATCGCCGCCGTCATCGTCGAACCCATGTCCGGCTCGGCCGGTGTCGTTATCCCGCCGGTAGGCTACCTGCAGCGCCTGCGTGAGATCTGCACGGCCAACAACATCCTGCTGATATTTGACGAAGTCATCACCGGCTTTGGCCGCATGGGTGCCTACACCGGTGCGGCGGCGTTTGGCGTCACACCCGACATCATGAACGTGGCCAAACAAATCACCAACGGCGCGCAGCCGCTGGGCGCCGTGGTGGCCAAGAAAGACATCTACGACACCTTCATGGCCCAGGGCGGCCCGGACTACATGCTGGAGTTTCCGCACGGCTACACCTACTCCGCCCACCCCGTGGCCTGCGCGGCCGGCATTGCGGCGCTGGATGTGCTGGTCAAGGAAAACATGGTGGAACGCGTCGCGGCATTGGCCCCGTACTTCGAGCAGGCCGTGCACAGCTTGAAGGGCGCCAAACACGTAGCCGACATCCGCAACTACGGGCTGGCTGCGGGTATCACCATCGCTGCGCTGCCGGGCGAGCCCGCCAAGCGGCCCTACGAGATTGCCATGCGCTGCCTGGACAAAGGTTTTTACGTCCGTTACGGTGGCGACACCATCCAGCTGGCCCCGCCCTTCATCGTCGAGAAGGCCGAAATCGACAGCCTGGTTAACGCACTGGGTGAGGCACTGAACGCAACAGCCTGATATTAAATGCTCCTGTATTGATAGCGTAAAAGTCAATCAATTCGGGGGCTATAGCCAATTTCTTCATATAGACACTCTGGAAACACCATGTCCCAACTCCCCACCATCGGCCATCTGATCGACGGCAAGCTGACCGACGGCAACGCCGGTGCACGTTCACAAAGCGTCTACAACCCCGCCACCGGCCGCGCCGAAAAGCGTTTGCTGCTGGCCGACAAGACCACCGTGGAACAGGCCATCGCTTCCGCGCAAGCCGCATTCCCGGCCTGGCGCAACACGCCGCCGCTGAAGCGCGCGCGCGTCATGGGCAATCTCAAAGTGCTGCTGGAAAAGCATTCCGAAGAGTTGTGCGCGCTGATCACCGCCGAACACGGCAAGGTGCTGAGCGACGCCGCTGGGGAACTGCAACGCGGCATCGAGAACGTCGAATACGCCAGTTACGCGCCCGAGCTGCTCAAGGGTGAACACAGCAAAAACGTCGGCCCCGCCATCGATTCGTGGAGCGAGTTCCAGCCCCTGGGCGTGGCAGCAGGCATCACCCCGTTTAACTTCCCGGCCATGGTGCCGCTGTGGATGTGGCCTATGGCCGTGGCCTGCGGCAACACCTTTGTCTTGAAGCCGTCCGAGCGCGACCCCAGTTCCACGCTGCGCATTGCCGAGCTGGCGCTGGAAGCCGGCTTGCCACCCGGCGTGCTGAATGTCGTCAACGGCGACAAGGAAGCGGTGGACACGCTGCTGACCGACCCGCGTATCAAGGCCGTCAGCTTCGTCGGCTCCACACCGATTGCCGAATACATCTATGCCGAAGGCTGCAAACACGGCAAACGTGTTCAAGCCCTGGGCGGCGCCAAGAACCACGCGGTGGTGATGCCCGATGCCGACATCGCCAATGCAGTGAATGCGCTGATGGGCGCGGCCTATGGTTCGTGTGGCGAGCGTTGCATGGCCATCCCACTTGTCGTGGCCGTGGGTGATGCCACCGCCGACGCGGTTGTGGCCGCGCTGAAAGTCGAGATTGCCAAGATGCACGTCGGCCCCGGTACCGACGCCAAGAGCGACATGGGCCCCTTGGTCACCAAGCCACACTTCGAGAAGGTCAAGGGATACGTAGACCAGGGCGTGAAGGAAGGCGCCACGCTGGTAGTGGACGGCCGTGGCGTCAGCGTCAGTGGTCATGAAGACGGTTATTTCCTGGGCCCCTGCCTGTTTGACCACGTCAAACCCGGCATGGTGATCTACCAGGAAGAAATCTTCGGCCCCGTGCTGGGTGTGGTGCGCGTGAAGACCTTGCAAGAAGCCATGGACATGATCGACGCCCACGAATACGGCAACGGCACCTGCATCTTCACCCGCGACGGCGAGGCCGCACGTTACTTCACCGACAACATTCTGGTCGGCATGGTGGGCGTCAACGTGCCGCTGCCGGTGCCTGTGGCGTACCACTCGTTTGGGGGCTGGAAGCGCTCGCTGTTCGGCGACCTGCACGCCTATGGCCCCGATGCGGTGCGCTTCTATACCAAGCGCAAGACGATTACCCAGCGCTGGCCCAGTGCGGGCGTGCGCGAGGGGACCGTGTTTGCGTTCCCCAGCAGTCGCTAGTCACGTCGCTTAGAAGCAGGGCGGCTTTCACGCCACCTGCTCTTGCTTCGCATTCCAGCCCTCACACCACGCCGCAAACGTGTGCGCCGCAATTGGCTTGCTCATGAAATACCCCTGCGCCTCGTCGCATTCCAGGGCTTTGAGCTTGTCCCAGATCAGCGCGTTCTCCACGCCCTCGGCCACTACGGTCAGGCCCAGGTTGTGGGCCAGGTCTACCGTAGAGCGCACGATCTTGGCGTCGTCCTCGTCCTTTTCCATATTCATCACAAACGACTTGTCGATCTTGAGTTCGTCCACCGGCAGGCTCTTCAGGTAGGCCAGTGATGAGTAGCCGGTGCCAAAGTCGTCGATCGATAGCTTGAAGCCGCGCTCCGACAGCAGGTTCAGCGTGTTCTGGGCGCGCTGGGGGTCGTCCATGATGGCGCTCTCGGTGATCTCCAGGCAAAAGGCGCTGGCGGGTACCTGGTACTGGGCCAGCAGGGCGTCCAGGCGGGCCGGGAACTCCAGGTCCAGCAGGTCGCGGGTGGAGAGGTTGATAGCCAGCTTGAAACCCGCGTCCAGGCCCTGCAGCGTTTTGCTGACGCGGGCGGATTCCTCAAACATCCAGGTGGTCAACTGGCGCACAAAGCCGGTCTGCTCGGCAAAGGGTATGAACTCCATGGGTGGCACCAGTCCGCGCTGGGGGTGTTGCCAGCGCACCAGCGCTTCGGCGGCGGAGACGCGGCCCGTGGCCAGGCTGATCTTGGGTTGCAGAAACAGGCGCAGCTCGCCCTGGGCCACGGCATTGCGCAGCTCGGACAACATGGACAGGGTCTCGGTGCTCGACGAGTCCAGTGAGGCGTCGTACACCTGCATCAGTGTGGTGCGCGACTTGGCGGCGTACATGGCCACCTCGGCACGCGAGAGCAGGGCGTCCACGTCCTGCGCGTGTTGCGGAAAGCAGGCGATGCCCATGCTGGCGCTCATGTCCACCGTTTGTTCTTCAAAGGCCAGGGGCTGCTCGAACGACTTGGCGATGCGCCGGGCCACGGTGAGGGCCGCGTCCGCATCGCTGCCCGTCAGCATCACGGCGAATTCATCACCGCCCAGGCGTGCCACCATGTCGTCGGCCCGCATGTCCTGCTCGGTCAGCCGCTTGGCCACGGCGATCAGCAACTGGTCGCCAAAGGAGTAGCCCAGCACATCGTTGACATGTTTGAAGCGGTCAATGTCCAGCATCAGGATGGCCATGCTGTTGCCGGAGTCCGGCCGACCTGCGCTACCGGTCTGGATCTGCGTCTGCACGGCCTCGCGAAAGCGCGCCCGGTTGGGCAAGCCTGTCAGGCGGTCCCAATAGGCCAGCGTGCGGATCTCGTTCTGTTGCGCGCCAATGTTGATGCGCATGGCATCAAAGGCCTTGGCCAGGTCGCCAATCTCGTCATGCCGGTCGGTGTGCTGCATGGGCAGGTCGTATTGGCCGCGCCCCAGGACCTCCGTGGCGTGGACCAGGGAGCGCAGGGGCGTGGTCACGCGCCGTGCGGCAAACACGCTGCCAATGGCAAACAACACCACACCCAGGCCGGTGATCCAGGCCAGTGCCACCTGGGCCTGGCGGAAAGGCGCCACCACCTCGTTGACCGAGCGGAACAACAGGGTGCGCACGCTGCCAAAGGAACCGGCATCCAGCTTGACGCTCCGTGCAATCAGGCGGTCGTCGTCTACCGCCAGCTCGGCCACATCGGCCGCGGTGGCCTCCAGCGCACGCAGGGCTCCGGCTGGCAGGGTGGTGGAGACGATCTGGCGCTTCTCACCGGTGGCTTCACTAACCAGGGCCAGGTGCATGTCGGAGATGGCCCGCATGTCGTCCAGCAGTTTCTGGTTGATAGGGAAACCCATCAGCACCCAGCCCACCACCACGGGCGCCTTGATGGGCACCAGCACAAACTGGTAGGGCGTGCGGCCCACCAGCGCCACCTGGCTGCCTTGGGTGTCACGCTGGCCGGGGCTGGTCAGGCGGCCCAGCAGGCCTTGCAGATCCGTGCTGTCTTGCCCCTCGCCCACGGCGCGCAGGGCCATGCCGGTGTCCATCAGTGCGGTGACGGTTGCGCCTATGCGGGCGCCATGGTTTTCCAGCACCGAGCGAATGGTCTCGTCGTCCTTGGTGTTGACGGCTTCGCGGAAGCCGTAGTCCGCCGCCAGCAGACTGGCCCCCTGTTGCAGCTTTTGTGCATTCTGGTCCAGCAGGCGGCGCCACACCCGCTCGCCCACCAGTAGCTCCTGCTGCACCTGGCGTTTGGCGCTTTGCTCAATGCTGATGCGCACCACACTGAACACCGCGGCCTGCACGATCAGCAACAGCAACAGGGACAGCGCAACAATGCGCGAGGACAGGCCCCAGTTATCCGGCCGCCACTGCCATTTCATGGGGTGACACCGCCCAGGCGGTAGGTCAGTGCAACATCGGTGGCGCTGACCACCAAGGCCTGCTCAGCCGCGGGTGCCCCCACGGCCAGGCCGGGGTGCCAGACGCGCATGCGGTAGTTGCCCGCCGGCACATCCCGCAGGCTGGTGGCGCCCTGGGGGTCGGCAGATGCATAAAACGGCGTTTCCACCACCACCACCCAGGCGCTCATGTTGTCGTGGATGTTGCAGCCCAGAACGGCGATGCCTGGTTTGTCAAAAACCACCGGGTTGGCGGCCGTGCCGGTATACAGCTTGAGTTCGAACTGTTTGTTGGGCGAGAAGGAATACACATGGTGGCGCACCGTGTCGCGGTTGGGGAAAGTTACCGCCGTGCCTGCCGGCACCACCAGCACCCGTGGCACAAACTGGCGGCCGACCTGGGCGATTTCGGCGCCAGCCAGCGGCTTGGCCAACTGCCGGGCTTCACGCGATTCCAGAAACACCACCGCACCTGGCAGGGGTTTGCCAGCGCCGTCCTGCACCTGCACTGCCACCGTTGCGGCCTGTGCCAACGGCACCACTAGCGCCCATGTGATCAAAAACCCGACGTTCAATTGCATGCGAGGGTACAAGGAGGGTAAAAGTCCAGTGTATAGCGCTTGTCGAAAAAAGCCATGGCTGGGGTTTGTACGGGGCTATTTGCCCCGGGCGGCGATAATCGGGGGCTAACCCGGAACCCTATGGCACTTATCACTCTACTTGACGCCCAGCTGGCATTTGGGCACGTCCCGCTGCTCGACCACGCTGACTTTTCCCTCGAAACCCAGGAGCGCGTGGGCCTGATCGGCCGCAACGGCGCGGGCAAATCCTCCATGCTCAAGATTCTGGGTGGCATGGAGCGCCCGGACGATGGCACCTTGCAGGTGCAAACCGGCACACGTATCTCCTACGTGGCGCAAGAGCCCATACTGGATGGTGATGCTACGGTTTTTGTAGCTGTGCGCGCAGGTTTGGAGAGGGTTATAGGCCTGATCGAAGAGTACTGCCAGGGTCATGGCGACCTGGACGCCATGCAAAGCGAGATCGAAACCCTGGATGGCTGGAACTGGGAACAACGGGTCAACGAAACCCTGCAGCGCCTGCACCTGAACCCCGACGCCATCATCAACACCCTGTCGGGCGGTACCAAGAAACGCGTGGCCCTGGCCCAGGCCCTGGTGGCCCAGCCCGATGTGCTGCTGCTCGATGAGCCGACCAACCACCTGGACCTAGACTCCATCGAATGGCTGGAAGGCCTGCTGGTCGATTTCAAGGGCTCCATCATCACCATCACCCACGACCGCTCCTTTTTGGACAACGTGGCCACCCGCATCGTGGAGCTGGACCGCGGCAAGCTGATGAGTTACCCCGGCAACTTTGCCGCCTACCTGACACAAAAGGAAGAGCAGCTGGCGCAAGAGGCCGTCATCAACGCCAAGGCCGACAAGCTGCTGGCGCAAGAAGAGGTGTGGATACGCAAGGGCGTGGAAGCCCGCCGCACCCGCGCCACGGCACGTATCGTGCGCCTGGACGAACTGCGCGCCAAACACGCCGCGCGCCGTGACGTGGTGGGCAGCGTGAACATGGACGTCAACACCGGCGACAAGAGCGGCAAGCTGGTGGCCGAGTTGACGCATGTCAGCAAGACCTTTGGTGACCGCAAGATCGTGGACGACTTCACCGCCACCATCCTGCGCGGCGACAAGATTGGCCTGCTGGGCCCCAACGGCGCCGGCAAAACCACGTTGCTCAAACTCATCCTGGGCGACCACCAGGCCGACCCGGCACCCGCCAACGCACCCAAGCCTGAACCCGGCCACAGCCCTTGGGGCACGGTGCGCCAGGGCGCCAACATCACCGTGGCCTACTTTGACCAGATGCGCAACGCGCTGGATCTGGACGCCACGCTGGAAGACTTCATCAGCCCTGGCAGCGAGTGGATCGAGATTGGCAACCAGAAGAAACACCGCAAGAGTTACCTGGGCGACTTCTTGTTTTCGCCGGCACGTGCCACGTCACCCGTGCGTTCCTTGAGCGGTGGCGAGCGCAACCGCCTGCTGCTGGCCCGCCTGTTTGCCCGCCCCGCCAACGTGCTGGTGTTGGACGAGCCCACCAACGACTTGGACATCGACACACTGGAACTGCTGGAAGACCTGCTGCAAAACTACGACGGCACGGTGTTCCTGGTCAGCCATGACCGGACCTTTTTGGACAACGTGGTTACCAGCACGATTGCGTACGAGGGTGACGCCAAGTGGCGCGAATACGAAGGCGGCGTCAGCGACTGGCTGATACAGACCAAACGCGCCAACGCCATCAACGCCGCCCAGGGCAAAACCACGGCCAAGCCCTTTAACTACGAACGCGAGCAGCTACAAAAGCAGGAGCAAGCCACGGCGCAGGTGAGTGCCCAGGCCCCCGCTGCACCCGCACCCGCCAAGGCCAAAAAACTCAGCTTCAAGGAACAACGCGAGCTGGACGGCCTGCCCGACCTGATCGCCGCGCTGGAGGCCGAGCAGGCGGAGATCAACGCGGCCCTGGCCGATGGCAGCCTGTACGCGGTCGACAATGTGCGCGCCATGAAGCTGGCCACCCGCAATGCCCAGATCGACGACGAGCTGATGGCGGCACTGGAGCGCTGGGAGGCATTGGGCCGCCCGGCCTAACTCACCCTGGCATGCACCAGCCTTTGCAGCGTGGCCACCAGGTGGTTCAGCTCAAAAGGCTTGCCGATGTGTTCGTCCATGCCGGCCTCCAGGCAGGCGGCACGGTCCGAGGCCATGGCGTTGGCCGTCATGGCAATGATGGGCAGGTGCACCAGGCCCAGGTCGCTGCGGATGGCGCGGGTGGCGGCGTAGCCATCCATCACTGGCATTTGTACATCCATCAGCACGGCGTCAAACGGCGGCTGCGCGGCGGCCACTGCGGCCACACCCAGTTGCCCATCGTCGGCCAATGTGACCTCGGCGCCCTCTTTGACGAGCAGGCCTTTGGCCACCATCTGGTTGATCTTGTTGTCTTCCACCACCAGCAGGCGCATCCCCGCCAGGCGTTGGGGTTTGACAGGCGCGACCGCGGCGGGGGCCAATCGGGATGACAGCGGTGCCACCGCAGAACCGTCCAGCGCAAAGCGGGCCTGAAACGAAAACGTGCTGCCCTGACCCAGCGTGCTGTTGAGGGTCAACTCACCACCCAGCATGCGCACCAATCGGCTGGAGATGGACAGGCCCAGGCCGGTGCCGCCAAAACGCCGTGTGGTGGAGGCTTCCGCCTGCGAAAAACCGTCGAAGATGTGGGCCTGGTTTTCAGCGGCAATGCCAATGCCGGTGTCGCTGACCGCAAACGCCAGTTGCACATCGGTGGCAGACATCTCCAGCACGCGCACACGCAAAACCACCTCGCCGCGTTTGGTGAACTTGATGGCATTGCCGCCCAGGTTGATCAGCACCTGCTGCAGGCGCATGTCGTCACCCAACAGGCCGCGGGGCACGGCGGCGTCCACCCCATACCGGTACACGACGGGCTTGTCCCCGATATTGGCCGACAAGATGACGGCCAGATTCCCCAGCACCTTGTCCAGGTCAAAAGGCCGCGGGTCCAGCACCATCTTGCCGGCCTCTATTTTGGAAAAGTCCAGTATGTCGTTGAGCAGGCCCAGCAGCGAACGGGCCGCGTCTTCGGTCTTGTGGGCAAAGTCCTGCTGTTCCGGCGTCAACGGGGTGTTTTGCAAGAGCTGCAGCATGCCCAGAATGGCATTCATGGGTGTGCGGATCTCGTGGCTCATATTGGCCAGGAACTGGCCCTTGGCGATGCTGGCCTGTTCCGCCTGGGCTTGGGCCTGCACATAACTGGTGACGTCGGTGAAGGTGCGTACCGAGCCGCCGTCGGGCAGTGTTGCAGAACCGATTTCCAGTGTGCGCCCGGACAACGTGCGCCGGGTGTAGCGCGAAGGCGCTGGCAGGGGTGTTGCAGTGCCCACAGCGCGCAGATAGGCCCGGGCCGATTCCTCGACCAATTCAAAGTCCTTGCCAAAATCGCCGCGTGTATTCTGGAAGGCAATGATCTCGGCCAGCGGGGCGTCGTGCAGGTGTGTGGGGATCTCCAGCAACTCCATGACCCGCTGGCTCTGGAAGGCCACGGTTTTGTCCGGTGCAATCATGGCCACACCCTGGGAGATGTGGTCCAGCACCGCCTGCATTTGTGCGGTCTGTTTTGCCAACACGGCGTGGGCCGCTTCACGCTCTTGCTCTGCGTGTTTGCGGGCCGTGATGTCGGTGCGGATGGCGACGTACTGGTGGGAGCGGCCGTCGTCGGCCCGTACGGGGACCATGGTGGCGTCGACCCAGTAGAGCTCTCCATTGCGTTTGCGGCTGCAGATTTCGCCACGCCATACCCGGCCTGCAAACAGGGTGCTCCAGATTTCGTCAAAGTAGGCCTGCGGGTGCACACCCGAGCGCAGGTCGCGCAGGCTGCGCCCCATCCATTCCGCGCGGCTGTAACCCGTGATCTCGCAAAACCGGTCGTTGGCGTAGACGATATTGCCCTGCGCATCGGCCACACTGACGATGGCATGTTGGTCCAGCGCTTCCACCATGCTGCGCAGTCGGGGCAGGCCGCCCAGCCAGCGCAGCAGGGTCATACGGATCAGCAACACGCAGGCAAGCAGGCAAGCCAGACCAGCGCCCAATGCCACTTGCGCCTGGGGCCACAGACTGGCGGCCACGCCAGCGGTGTCGAGCTGCCACACCAACACGCCCAGACCCACACCGGTACACAGCAACAGGCACGCACACCACAACACAAGGATGCGGCGGGTCAGCGCGGTGGGCAGTGGTGCCACGGCTCAGTGCTCCGTGCGGTCTGCCAGATGCGGCGCGTGCTGGGTCAGGCGCAGCAGCACCAGCACCAGGTCATCCAGCACAAAAGGCTTGCCAATGTGGTCGTCCATGCCGGCATCCAGGCAGGCCGCGCGGTCCGAGGCCATGGCATTGGCCGTCATGGCGACGATGGGAAGCTCTGCCATGCCCAGTTCCTGGCGGATGGCGCGGGTGGCGGCGTAGCCATCCATCACCGGCATTTGTACATCCATCAGCACAGCGTCAAACGGCGGCTGCGCCGCGGCCACGGCGGCTACGCCCAACTGCCCGTCATCGGCCAGTGTGACCTCGGCCCCCTCTTTGACGAGCAGGCCCTTGGCCACCATCTGGTTGATCTTGTTGTCCTCCACCACCAGCAGGCGCATGCCGGCCAGGCGTTTGGGCTTGGGTGCGTGGGTGCTGTCGCCCGGGGGGGCTGGTGGTGGCAACTGCGGGTCTGCCACGTCTGCCAGGGGCAGCCGGATGGAAAAGCTGAAGTGGCTGCCCTGCCCCAGCGCACTACGCAGGGTGAGCGCACCCCCCAGCAACTGCACCAGGCGGCTGGAGATGGACAGCCCCAGGCCCGTGCCGCCAAAACGTCGGGTGGTGGAGGCTTCGGCCTGCGAGAAGCCGCCGAAGATGTGCGCCTGGTTCTCGGGTGCAATGCCAATACCGGTGTCGCTGACAGTGAACTCCAGCACCACATCCACGGCACTGCGCTCCACCACCCGCACCCGCAACAGCACTTCGCCCTGGGGCGTGAACTTGATGGCATTGCCACCCAGGTTGATCAGCACCTGCTGCAGGCGCATGTCGTCGCCCAGCAGGCCACGGGGTACCGCAGCTTCCACCTCGTAACGCACCACCACGGGCTTGGTGCCGATATTGGCCGACAGGATGACGGCCAGGTTGCCCAGCATCTTGTCCAGGTTGAAGGGCCGGGGGTCCAGCGTCATCTTGCCGGCCTCCACCTTGGAGAAATCCAGTATGTCGTTGAGCAGGCCCAGCAGTGAACGGGCTGCGCCTTCGGTCTTCTGGGCGAAGTCTTGCTGTTCAGCGGTGAGGGGGGTGTTTTGCAAGAGCTGCAGCATGCCCAGAATGGCGTTCATGGGCGTGCGGATCTCGTGGCTCATATTGGCCACGAACTGGCTCTTGGCCACGCTGGCCTGCTCGGCACGGGCCACGGCGTCCTTGAGCTGTTCTTCGGCCAACTTGCGGTCGTGGATGTCTTGTGTGGAGCCGGCCATGCGCACCGCACGCCCCGCCGCATTGCGGAATACCTTGGCCCGTGTGCGAAACCAGCGGTAACCCTGGTCCCGGGTGTGCAGCAGGTGCTCCACGTCGTAGTCCCGGGTGCCGGTGATGGCCGCGGCGGCGGCATCGTGGCAGCGCTGCACATGTTCGGGGTGCAGGATGCGGTTGAACGCCTCTACGGACGCCGGCAGCTCGTGGGGTGCATAACCGATGAGCTGGTAATAACTGGGCGACCACCACTGCGGTTGCGCCTTCAGGTCCATCCAGTCCCACAAACCGTCGCTGCCGCCCTCTATGGCCAGCGCCATGCGGTCCGACATCTCGGCCAGGGTTTGCTGGACCTGTTTCTGCATGGTGATGTCGGTGCCGATTTCCATGAAACCGATCAGCACGCCCTCGGCGTCGCGGGTGGGTTGCACCTCGGTGTCCACCCAGAACTCCCTGCCGTTTTTGGCGCGGTTCAGTACCTCGACCCGGCAGGCTTCTTCGCGCTCCACGGCGGACCGCAATCGTGCGATGACGGCAGGGTCGGCCTTGCCACTGCCCACCAGCTCGCCCGGTGTTTTGCCCAGTGCCTCCTCCAGCGTGTAGCCGGTCAACTGGGTGAAACCTTCGTTGACCCAGGTGATACGCATAAAGGGGTCGGCAATGGTGACCGCGTTGTTGGTGTGCTGCACCACACGGGCCAGGCGGTCCAGGTCCGCGGTCATGCGCTCGGCCAGGCGCTGGGCACGCAGACGCCCCAGCGCCAGCAGCCACACACTCAGTGCGCCCAACATGCTGGCCATGGCGCCGGAAATGGCGGCCAGCGCCAGGCTGGAGCGGTCTTGTGTGGCGTTGAACAGGGCATTGCTGCGCAGGCGCAGCTGCAGCACCCGCCCACCAACCGCAACCGGGTGGACCTGCTCCAGGACCTGCGCTGTGCCCAGCGACCCTGCGCCGTCGGGCGCCTGTGCTGGCGCGCTGCTTTCGGAGTCATACAACAGGTGCTGCGGGTCGCCCACCACACCGTCCCACAACTCCACACGGATGCCGTTATCGGCAATATGGGCCACACCATCCAGCAGTTCACTGGCGGCCATGGGTGCGTATAACAGGCCCACCAGCGCGGCCTGGTGTTGCGCCACCGTGACGGGGTCTACGCCTTGGCGGTAGACCGGCAGAAAATACAGCAGCCCCGGCGACTGTTTGGCATCCTGCACCAGCGTCAGCTTGCCGCTCAGGGCGGCTTGCCCGGTGTTCATGGCCCGCTCCAGCGCTTCGCGGCGCACAGCCTCCTGCCCCAGGTCCAGGCCCAGTGCGGCCCAGTTGTTGGTCAGGGGTTCTATGAACTTGACAACAAACAGGTCGGCCGCATCGCCCTGGGTGCGCACGTCGAAGTGGGGGGCAAAGTCGGCCCGCTCAGCGGTGATGAAGGCGCGCAGCTTGTCCCGCGGCACCCTGGCCACAAAACCAAAACCCCGTATGCCCGGCAGCTCGGCGGCCAGGTCGCGCGACTCCACAAACGCCTTGAACTCCCGGCGCGATATGGTCCTGCTGGCGGCATAGGCGCCGCGTGCACCCTTGAGCCCCTGCAAGGGTTGGTTGAAGCGGCGCTTGACCTCGGTTTCGATGCGCTCGGCCCCCCGGTCAAACAGGATCTGGGCGTCCTTGTCCAGATCCTGCTTGAGCCACACCACCAGCGCCGCGGTGGCAGCCAGGCCCAGCACCTGGGCCAAGGCTGTCAGCCCAATGGCGGCGCCAATATTGAAGGGGGTCTGTGTGCCCCCCTTGGCAGTGCTGGTGGCAGCGGACGGGGGTGTAGTGTTTTCCACACTGCTGTGTTGGCGGCGCAAGTGGATGGCACAACGCCAGTACACGGCGGGCCCGGCCAGCAGAACCAGCAGTATCACGTTGACCAGGGTCTTGCCCAGCGGGGTCAGGCCGGGCGCCAGCTCGGGCAGGGCAAACATGACCAGGCTCTCCGTCAGCGCTACGATGAGCGCGACTTCTGCACAAAGGTGTACCGGGTCGGAGGACTTCTTCATGCCACCTGGCTTGGGAGGTCACGCAAGGGGGTGACCATGCCTCAGGATAGCAGAGGCATTTGGAAACCCCAAGGGTGCAATATGGCCCCCACGTTCGCCCACTGCGTGTGGCTCTCTGCCCCCCAAGGGGGCTAACGCGCCTTGGGGCGGCCCGGCGGCGCGTTGTTAGACCACGCCCTGGTCGCGCAAACGGGTGATGGCCGCGGCGTCCAGGCCCAGCCCGGCCAGTACCGCATCGGTGTGTTCCCCCAGTGCGGGTGGCGGCCGGTGCAACACCGGTGGTGTATCCAGCATCCGCAAGGGGCTGGCCACGCTTGCTACTGAAGTGATAGCGGTACTGTCAGCAATCACGGGGGCTAGAGGCTGATTTACCTTAAGGCCACGGGCTACGACCTGGGCATCGGCAAAGGCCTGGTCCACGGCGTTGATGGGGCCGCAGGGCACAGCCTTGTGCTCCAGCAGGGCCACCCACTGGGCGGTGGTCTGGGTGCGTGTTACCGCCTCGATCTGCGGGATCAGGGACTCGCGGTTGGCCACCCGCAGCGTGTTGGTGGTGTAACGCGGGTCATGTGCCCACTGGGGCTGGCCGGCCACTTCGCAAAAGCGGGCAAACTGGCCGTCATTGCCCACGGCCAGCAGCATGGCACCGTCCAAGGTTGGCAGCGACTGGTAGGGCACCAGGCTAGGGTGGCTGTTGCCCTGGCGCTGCGGCACCTTGCCCGTGTTCAAGAACCCCGCCGCCTGGTTGGCCAGAATCGCCATGCCCACGTCCAGCAGCGCCATGTCGATGTACTGGCCCACGCCGGTGCGGTGGCGCACCTCGATGGCCGCCAAGATGGCGCTGCAGGCATACACCCCGGTGAACAAATCGGTCAGCGCCACACCCACCCGCAGCGGCCCGCCGCCCGGCGTGCCTGGGGGGTTGCCGGTGATGCTCATCATGCCGCTCATGGCCTGGATCATCAGGTCGTAACCGGCGCGCTCGGCGTAGGGTCCGTCTTGGCCAAAGCCGGTGATCGAGCAGTAGATCAGGCGAGGGTTGATGGTCTTCAGGCTCTCGTAGTCCAGCCCGTATTTGGCCAGGCCGCCGACCTTGAAGTTTTCCACCAGCACGTCACTGTTGGCCGCCATCTGGCGTATCAGTGCCTGGCCTTCAGGCTTAGCCATGTCGATGGTGACCGAGCGTTTGTTGCGGTTGCAGGCGGTGAAGTAGGTGGCGTGTTCCGTGTCTTTGCCATTGGCGTCCTGCAGGAAGGGGGGACCCCAGTGGCGGGTGTCGTCGCCTTCTTTTGGCTTTTCTACCTTGACGACGTCGGCGCCCATGTCGGCCAGCATTTGGGTGCACCAGGGGCCGGCCAGGACGCGGGAGAGGTCCAGGACCTTGATGTGGGGGAGGGCGGAGGGTTTTTCTTCAGTTTTCATTGCTGGCTTTCTACGTCTACGTTTATTGGCAGTTAGGGCTTTGGCTGCGCAGCTTTTGTAGGTCCCCACTCTCCCCCAACCCCTCTCGCCCCGCCGGGCGAGAGGGGAGCCTTAACAGCCGATTTTGTCTGTTCGCTTCGAATACGGTGCTACCTATGTGAGGTTGCGGTACGTGTTGGTGTGCTCATGCTTCTTGCGTTGCGGTCGTAGTCAACGGCTGAGGGGCTTGCGCACCCAAAGCGGGCCGCTACGCGAGCCCGCCAGCGCGAGCACCGCAACAGTTGGAGGCCTCTACGACCGTTGGCAACCACTCTATGTTTACCCATTCGTTGGCGACGCCACTCCTGTAGTTCCGTATTCGGCGCGAAGCAACCCGATCGGCTGTTAAGGCTCCCCTCTCGCCCGGCGGGGCGAGAGGGGTTGGGGGAGAGTGGGGACCTACAAAAGCTGCGCAGCACACGGCCTCCCTCAAAAAAACATATTCAGAAAGCAGCAATCCCAGTCTGCGCACGTCCCAAAATCAAAGCATGGATGTCATGGGTGCCTTCGTACGTGTTGACCACTTCCAGATTCACCAAATGCCGCGCCACCCCAAACTCGTCCGAAATCCCATTGCCCCCCATCATGTCCCGCGCCAAGCGCGCAATATCCAACGACTTGCCACACGAGTTCCGCTTCAAGATAGAAGTGATCTCCACAGAAGCAGTCCCCTCATCCTTCATCCGCCCCAGCCGCAGACACCCCTGCAAGCCCAGCGCAATTTCGGTCTGCATGTCCGCCAGCTTCTTCTGGATCAACTGGTTGGCCGCCAGGGGTTTGCCAAACTGTTTGCGGTCCATGGTGTACTGGCGTGCCCGCAGCCAGCAGTCTTCTGCCGCACCCAGCGCACCCCAAGCAATGCCATAACGGGCGCTGTTCAGGCAGGTGAACGGGCCCTTCAGGCCACGCACTTCGGGAAAGGCGTTCTCTTCGGGGCAGAACACGCCGTCCATGACGATTTCACCGGTGATGGAGGCGCGCAGGCCCACCTTGCCGTGGATCGCGGGAGCGCTCAAGCCGGCCATGCCTTTTTCCAACACAAATCCGCGAATCGGGCCGACCTGGCCGCCTTCGCTCACCTCTTTGGCCCAGACCACAAACACATCGGCAATCGGGCTGTTGGAGATCCACATCTTGCTGCCGCTCAACTTGTAGCCACCGGCCACTTTGTGGGCGCGGGTGGCCATGGAGCCGGGGTCGGAGCCGTGGTCGGGTTCGGTCAGGCCAAAACAGCCAATCCATTCACCGGTGGCCAGTTTGGGCAAATACTTCTGGCGTTGCGCCTCGGTGCCAAACTCAAAAATCGGCACCATGACCAGGCTGCTTTGCACGCTCATCATCGAGCGGTAGCCGCTGTCCACACGCTCCACCTCGCGGGCAATCAGGCCGTAAGACACGTAGTTGAGGCTGGGGCCGCCGTATTGCTCGGGGATGGTGGGGCCCAACAGGCCCAGTTCACCCATTTCGCGGAAGATGGCGGGGTCGGTTGTGCCGTCGCGGAAGGCCTGGGTCACACGGGGTAGCAGTTTGTCCTGGCAGTAGGCGGCAGCGGCATCGCGCACCATGCGTTCGTCGTCACTGAGCTGGCTGTCCAGCAAAAAAGGGTCTTGCCAATTGAAGGATGCTGCGTGTGCCATGGGGGAGTCTCCGAATAAGGGGTGTTTCACCCCGCATCGTAGTGCCGAACCCAGGCAAGAACAAACGATTGTTTGTCACCCAGGTATGCGTTGGGCGCATACCTGGCCATGTGCACGGCTACATCAGAGGCGTTTGACCTTGGTGGCTTCCACCATGCCCGGAATGCCGTCCAGTTGCAACACCAGTTCCCCGCGACGCAGGATCACGTGTTTGACGGACTCCGTGCGGTTGGCGTAGACCACCCGGTCGCCGGGTTTGAACTGCGGCAGGCTGGGGGGCGCCACATAGACGGGTCGGGCGGGCTTGGCGCTGGCCTGGTGGGCGCCGAGCTTGCTGGCAATGCCGGGATGCAGCGGCGCCAATTGCTCCAGTGCGGTGCGTACGGCCGAGCGCATGGCATCGGCAGTGAAGGGCTTGGCCAGCAAAAACAAGGCACCTGCTTCATCGGCCTCTTGTTGGTGCGTGGGGCTGCTGGCCTGTGACAGCAGTGCAAACTGGCAGTTGGGGTTGTCTTTGAGCAGGGTTTTGTGCAGCGCAATACCGGTGAGGGCTTCCTTGGCAAACCAGTCGGTGATCAGAAAATCGGGTTTGTGTGATGCCGCAATTTCCGCGGCAGCATGCGGGGTGGAAGCGGTTTTTATCGCCGCGGCATCGAAGCCATACCCGGACAGCAGTTGCTGTGTGAAGGTTTGCAGTGCAGGGCTGGGGTCGGAAATCAAAAAACTAACGGCGGACATGGGCGCTAACAAAAAAAATATCGGCGGAAACATCCACTGCGAAGGCCGCCATTTTAGGGTCTGCATCCCTTGGCCGGCCTTACAAAAGGTCAACATCCGAGTGCTTTACACGGGTGTTTTGGGGCTGGCTACACTGGCCCACCATGCGACGCAAGATTCCTGCCACCCACACGCTGCTGTGTTTTGAAGCGGCCGCCCGCCACGAAAGTTACACCCGCGCCGCACAGGAACTGGCCTTGACGCAAAGCGCAGTGTCGCGCCAGGTGGCTGCGCTGGAGGAATACCTGGGCCAGGCGCTGTTCACCCGCACCCGCCACGGTGTTGCGCTGACCCCGCGCGGCCGTGAGTACGCCGCCCAGGTGGCCGAGCGCCTGCTGGCGTTGGAGCGCGATACGCTGAACGCCATGTCTACCCAGGGCACCCAAGGTGCGGTGCATCTGGCGGCGGTACCCACGTTTGCCACCCGCTGGCTGATCCCGCGCCTGCCCCAATTGCAGGCACAACACCCGAACATCGTGGTGCACATCGAGACCCGCACCCGGCCCTTTTTGTTTGCCGACACCGGTTTTGACGGCGCGCTGTTTGCCGGCACCGCCGAGCAGGTGGCCAACTGGGCCGGCACACAGGCCACGCTGTTGGTGCATGAAGACGTGTTGCCGGTGTGTGCGCCGGGTCTGCTGGGCCAAACCGGGCCATTGAGCCCCGAGGCTGTCGCCGAGCTGCCGCTGCTGCAGCAAAGCACGCGCCCTTTTGGCTGGAGCCAGTGGTTTGACGCCATGGGGGTTGCCACGCCCCACGCCTTATCCGGGCCCCGCTACGAGTTGTTCTCGATGACGGCTACGGCCGCCATCTACGGCCTGGGCGTGGCCCTGGTGCCGCGTCTATTAATAGAGACCGAGCTGGCGCGTGGCGATCTGGTGGTGGCCTGCGACCAACCCCTGCGCGGCGAGCGGGCGTATTACCTGGTGGTGCCTCTGCGGGGCGATGAGCCCGCGGCCCTGAAGCTGTTTCGTGAATGGCTGGCGGCAACGGCTGACGCCGGCCGCGGATAAACCCCTAGATACAAACTGGCACCACACTTGCTAGCATGACAGCGAGAACTTGACTAAACGGTCAGATTTTATTGAACAGGAGTTGCCAGCGTGTCCACCTCTCCCCAACCCGATGTTCGCCCCGGCCGCCTGGTCGCCAGCGACTACGCGCAGCGTTTTGCCGACGCCACCCCGCGGTTGACCCGCACGCAGGCCCTGCTGGAGGCCGAGCGCTGCCTCTATTGTTACGACGCACCCTGCGCCACGGCCTGCCCCACCAGCATCGACGTGCCGTCCTTCATCAAGCGTATTGCAGACGACAACCTGCGCGGTTCGGCACGCACCATTTTGGAGTCCAACCCGTTAGGTGGCATGTGCGCCCGGGTCTGCCCCACCGAAAACCTGTGCGAGGCCGTGTGTGTGCGCAACACACAAGAAGACCGCCCGGTAGCGATTGGCCGTCTGCAGCGCCATGCGGTGGATGCGCTGATGGAAAGCGACAAACCCCAGATATTCACCCGCGAAAAGGCCACCGGCAAAAAGATCGCTGTGGTCGGCGCTGGCCCCGCCGGCCTGGCCTGTGCCTACACGCTGGCGCGCAAAGGCCACGACGTGGTGGTGTTCGACGCCAAGCCCAAGGCCGGCGGCCTGAACGAATACGGCCTGGCCAGCTACAAGACGCCCAACAACTTCGCCCAGCGCGAAGTGCAGTGGCTGCTGGACATTGGCGGCATCACCATCCAAGCCAACTGGAAGCTGGAGACCACCGCCCAGCTGGAAGCCCTGCGCAAGGACTACGACGCCGTGTTCCTGGGACTGGGTCTGGCCACCACACACGCGCTGGACGTGCCGGGCGAGGCCCTGCAAGGCGTGCAAGACGCGGTGGACTTCATCGCCACGCTGCGCCAGACGCCGGACCTGTCCACCTTGCCCGTGGGCCGCCGTGTGGTCGTTATTGGCGGCGGCATGACGGCGGTAGACGCTGCTGTGCAAAGCAAGCTGCTGGGCGCCCAGAGTGTGCACATGGTCTACCGGCGGGGTCCCGAGGGCATGTCGGCTTCTGCCGAAGAACTGGAATGGGCGCAAACCAATGGCGTCACCATCCACCACTGGCTGGCGCCGGTAGATATTCTGGGTCGCGATGGTTATGTGACTGGCGTGCGCTTCGCTGAGCAAGCCATGGTCGACGGCAAGATGCAAACCACCGGACGAGAGACCACATTCGAGGCCGACACCGTGCTCAAGGCCATTGGCCAGAAGCTCGGCAACCCGGTGCTGGCTGCAGCCGGTTTCGCGCTGGAGGGTGGCCGTATTGCAACAGATGCCGCGGGCACCACCAACCTGACCGGCGTCTGGGCCGGTGGCGACTGCCGTGCCGGTGGGCTGGACCTGACGGTGGAAGCGGTGGAGCATGGCAAACAATCGGCCCACGCCATCCACGCATTCCTCAACGCCTAAGCGCCACGAACACAGTATTGGAGAAGCACCATGGCCAATCTCGCCACCAATTTCGTCGGCATCAAAAGCCCCAACCCCTTCTGGCTGGCATCCGCCCCGCCCACCGACAAGGCCTACAACGTCAACCGCGCATTTGAAGCCGGTTGGGGTGGTGTGGTCTGGAAAACGCTGGGCGAGGCCGGGCCACCGGTCGTCAACGTCAATGGTCCCCGCTATGGCGCATTGCTCACGCCCGACCGCAGGCTGATGGGCTTCAACAACATCGAACTGATTACCGACCGCGACCTGGAGCTCAACCTGCGCGAGATCACCGAGGTCAAGCGCAACTGGCCCGACCGCGCCATGGTCGTCTCGCTGATGGTGCCATGTGAAGAAAAATCGTGGAAAGACATCCTGGCACGCTTGGTCGATACGGGTGCCGATGGCATCGAGCTGAACTTCGGCTGCCCGCACGGCATGAGTGAACGCGGCATGGGTGCCGCCGTGGGCCAGGTGCCGGAATACATCCAGATGGTGACGGAATGGTGCAAGCAGTACAGCAAGCTGCCCGTCATCGTGAAACTCACACCCAACATCACCGACGTGCGCATGCCGGCCCGCGCCGCCAAAAAGGGCGGTGCCGACGCGGTGAGCCTGATCAACACCATCAACTCCATCATGGGTGTGGACCCGTACACGCTGACCATGTCGCCCAGCACTGGTGGCAAGGGCAGCCACGGCGGTTATTGCGGCCCGGCCGTCAAACCGATTGCGTTGAACATGGTGGCCGAGATTGCGCGCGATCCACAAACCGCCGGCCTGCCCATCAGCGGCATTGGCGGCATTGGCAACTGGCGCGACGCGCTGGACTTCATCGCACTGGGCAGTGGCACGGTGCAGGTCTGCACGGCCGCCATGGTCTACGGCTTCAAGATTGTGCAGGAGATGAGCGACGGTTTGTCCAACTACATGGACGAGATGGGTTTCAAGAGTGTGAGTGAAATCGTCGGCAAGGCCGTGCCCACGGTCACCAACTGGCAGTACCTGAACCTGAACCACATCAGCAAGGCCGTCATCAACCAGGACAGCTGCATCCAGTGCGGGCGCTGCCACATCGCCTGTGAAGACACCAGCCACCAGGCCATCACCAACATGAAGGACGGCAAACGTTTCTTCGAGGTCAAAGAAGACGAATGTGTGGGCTGCAACCTGTGCGTGACCGTCTGCCCGGTGCCAGAATGCATCACGCTGCGCGACTTGGCACCCGGCGAAAAAGACTTGCGCACCGGGCAGGTTGTGAGCGATAAATACGCGGACTGGACAACACATGCCAACAACCCCATGCGTGTAGCCCCTTCAGCCTAGGGTCTTTAAGCGAAATCGGCCTCTAGCCCCCGAGAATGCTTCGTGTATTGCTACAAAATTAGGAGTATTTATGACAACTCTCTTCATCCGTGGCGGCACGGTCGTCAACGCTGACAGGGCCTTTAAAGCCGATGTGATCACGCAAGACGGCAAGATCACCGCCGTGGGCGAGAACCTGGCCGCCCCTGCGGGCGCCACCGTGGTGGATGCCGGTGGCCAATACGTGATGCCGGGCGGCATAGACCCGCACACCCACATGCAGCTGCCGTTCATGGGCACCACCACCATGGACGACTTCTACACCGGCACGGCGGCCGGCCTGGCGGGTGGCAACACCAGCATCATCGACTTCGTCATCCCCAACCCGCAGCAGTCCATCATGGAGGCCTACCAGACCTGGCGCGGCTGGGCCGAAAAATCGGCGGGCGACTATTCCTTCCACGTCGCCATCACCTGGTGGGACGAGAGCGTCAAACGCGACATGGGCACGCTGGTGCAGCAAGAGGGCATCAACAGCTTCAAACACTTCATGGCCTACAAAAACGCCATCATGTGTGACGACGAAACCCTGGTGAACAGCTTCAAGCGCTGCGTCGAGTTGGGCGCCATGCCCACCGTACATGCCGAGAATGGCGAGCTGGTCTTCTTGCTGCAAAAGACCGTGGCCGAGATGGGCATCAAAGGCCCCGAAGGCCACCCCCTATCCCGCCCACCCATGGTCGAGGCCGAAGCCGCCAACCGCGCCATCGCCATCGCCGATGTGTTGAACGTGCCTATCTACGTGGTGCACGTCAGCTGCATTGAAGCGGCCGAGGCCATCGCCCGCGCCCGCGCCCGCGGCCAGCGTGTGTACGGCGAGGTGCTGGCCGGCCACCTGGTCATAGACGACAGCGTCTACCGCCATCCCGACTTCGCCACCGCCGCCGCGCACGTCATGAGCCCCCCATTCCGCCCCAAGGGCAACCAGGATTTTCTGTGGCGCGGCCTGCAAAGCGGCAACCTGCACACCACGGCAACGGACCACTGCACCTTCTGCGCCGCGCAAAAAGCCGCGGGCAAAGACGACTTCAGCAAGATCCCCAACGGCTGCGGTGGTGTCGAAGAACGCCTGGCCGTCATCTGGGACGAAGGTGTCAACACCGGGCGCCTGACACCATCCGAGTTTGTCGCCATCACCTCGGTAAACACCGCCAAGCTGTTCAACATCTACCCGCAAAAGGGCAGTGTGTCGGCGGGGGCAGATGCCGACATCGTGGTCTGGGACCCGGCGGGAACCAAGACCCTGTCCGCCAAGACGCAGTTCAGCAAGGGCGACTTCAACATCTTTGAAGGCCGTACCGTCAAAGGCATCCCCAGCCACACCATCAGCCAGGGCGAGTTGGTATTTGTGCAGGGCGACCTGCGCGCCGTGCAGGGCAAGGGGCGCTACATCAAACGCCCGGCCTTTGGCACCAACTTTGCGGCGACCAAGCTGCGCGCCGAGACCTTGGCACCCACCGCCGTAAAGCGGTAAGGTTATAGGTAAAGGAATCACCACCATGAGCAGCAAAACGCACATCGATATCGACGCCGACACCCACATCGATACCCACATCGACACTGTGCTGGACATCTCCAACATCCACATCAACGGTGACCGCCTGTGGGCCTCGCTGATGGAACTGGCCAAAATTGGCGCCACGCCCAAGGGCGGCGTGTGCCGCCTGACGCTGACCGATCTGGACAAACAGGGCCGCGACCTGGTGCTGCGCTGGGCCGAGGAAGCGGGCATGACGGTCACCATCGACAAGATCGGCAACGGTTTCATGCGCCGCGCCGGGCGCAACAACAGCCTGCCGCCCATCATGACCGGCAGCCATATCGACACCCAACCCACCGGCGGCAAGTTCGACGGCAACTACGGCGTGCTGGCGGGGCTGGAAGTGGTGCGCACGCTGAACGACCTGTGCATAGAAACCGAAGCGCCGATTGAGGTGGCGTTCTGGACGAATGAAGAAGGCTCGCGTTTTGTGCCGGTGATGATGGGCTCAGGCGTGTTCGCCAAGGCCTTCACGCTGGAGCATGCCTATGCAGCGACGGACACCGAAGGCAAGACCGTCAAGGGCGAGCTGGAGCGCATTGGCTACATCGGCACCCAAGAGCCCGGCGACCACCCCATAGGCGCGTACTTCGAGACCCACATCGAACAAGGCCCGGTGCTGGAAGACAACAACAAAACCATTGGCGTGGTCAGTGGAGTGCTGGGTATCCGCTGGTTTGACTGCACCGTGACCGGCATGGAAGCCCATGCCGGCCCCACCCCCATGGCGCTGCGCAAAGACGCGCTTCTGGCCGCCACCCACATCATGCAAGACGTGGTGGCCGCCGCCCACCGCCACCCGCCCCACGGCCGAGGCACCGTGGGCATGGTGCAGGTCTTCCCCAATAGCCGCAACGTGATCCCTGGCAGTGTGAAGTTCAGCATCGACCTGCGCAACAGCACCGACGTGCTGGTGGACAAAATGGCCGACGAGGTAAAGGCCTTCGCCGCCAAAGTGGCCAAGGAACACCGCGTGGACGTCAAAATTGAACTGGTGTCCAGCTACAACGCCATCGCCTTCCACCCGGACTGCGTGGACGCCGTGGGCCGCGCCGCCAAGAAGCTGGGCTACAGCAATATGCCTGCCGTGTCAGGCGCTGGCCACGACGCCGTCTACATGGCCAAGCTGGCACCTGCCGGGATGATTTTTATCCCCTGCAAGGACGGTATCAGCCACAACGAGATTGAGGATGCGAAGCCAGAGCACATCACGGCGGGGTGCAATGTGCTGCTGCATGCGATGTTGGAGAGGGCTGGGGTGGTTTGAGATCAATGGCATTGCGTTTACATTGACTGAGCAGGCTTGGAAAGCCACTCTTCACAAAAAAAGCACATGATGACAACGCTTACGCCCTACCGACATCCCACCACCTTATCCGAAGTACACGCCCTCATTGCAGCTCGTGAATCGGAGTCACTTCATCTTGAATTTAAGGCCAGCGAAGCACTCGTTAGAGGGAAGCTGGATGAAATATCAAAAGACATCTCTGCATTCGCAAACTCAGACGGCGGGGTCATCATTTACGGCATTGTTGAGAATGACCACTGCGCTGAAAGCGTTGATGAGGGCTTGTCGAATGAAGACCGCAATCACAAGGAATGGATAGAAAACAAAATTCAAAGCAATGTTGCCCCGAAACTGCTAGGCCTGCGAATAACCGAGATTGCCCTCTCTGAAAGCCGGTTCATCTACGCCGTTTCCGTGCCCGCAAGTGATCGAGGCCCACACCAGGACAGACACACTCATCGGTATTACAAACGACACAATTTCAAATGTGCTCCGATGGAAGACTACGAGATACGCGATGTACGAAATCGGCAGATAGCTCTTCCACCGCTGATATCTGTTCGTATTGACATAGTTCAGGGTCAACTGCTCCAGTTCTGTGTCGAGAATGTAGGAACCTACTCAGCCACAGACGTTGAATTTCAATTCTCAGAGCGTTTGAAATGGGAGCATGGGGAACCAAAACCCCTATCCCGTGGGATAAAAACGCTCCCACCAAAGCGACTTCTATCATTTTTCTATGGCGTCGGTGTTTGGTTGGGCACTGACAAGATCGTTCAGGACTTTTCTGTTGAAGTTTCCTACTTTCATCAAGGTGAGGGAAAACGTTTGACCGAAACATTCCATATGGATTTGCAGAGTTTGCTCGGTACTCTGCAGGAGTCCACAGCACTCGAACAACACGCAAAGAGGCTCGAAGATGCACTTGGCAAAACTACCAAAACGCTAGACCGGATAGCACATTACCTTTCAGGTATTGAGAACATTGCCAACCCGTCGGGCATGGCAATTTCTCACTCCAGTTTGCGTGGCCTCGCAGCGATCTACAACGGCGACCAAACCGGGTGGCCGCTGTACGAACCTTCTCAGTGTTCTTGGCAAGTTTTCCAGGAAGTACTGGAAATAGACACAAACCTCGCGACTAAGCTCTATCAGTTCTTCACTTGGCCCAACCAGGAACAAAAACTCAAAGCAATCGATGGCGCCAATGAGGAATTGCTGGCAAAACTGCAAAGACACTTCCGGATTTCTCCTGATGTCTTGGACTAGGTGTCACTGAAAGTGTTGATTCCGCAGGCTAGGAGACTCCAAGAACTTGCTGATCCCGTCAACATATGACGCCTAGTTTGGCAAATTTTGCCAAACTCCCTAAAATGGCCAGCATGAGCACCATGAACATTTCCCTGCCCGAAGGCCTCAAGGAATTCGTTGATACGCAAGTTGGCTCGCGTGGCTTCGGAACCAGTAGCGAGTACGTGCGTGAACTGATCCGCAAAGATCAGGATCGGCAACAGCTGCGCGGTCTGTTACTTGCAGGTGCCCAATCTGCACCAACGGCACCTGTAGATGCCAACTACTTCGATACCCTGCGCAAGCGCATCACCAGCAAGAAATCCAAGTGAAGTCCAAGGCGCTGATTCAGCGCACGTTGGCACTGGGCGATACCGAGCAGGCCATTGCGCATTACTTAGAACAGGACGCGCCGACTGCTGCGCTTGGATTTGTGGACGCGCTGGAACGTGCCTACGCACACATCGGCAAGCACCCCGCAACGGGCTCACCGCGCTATGCGCATGAGTTGGGTATTCCTGAACTACGCTCCTGGTCTTTGCACAAATACCCGTACCTCGTGTTCTACGTAGAACATGAGGACCACATCGACGTTTGGCGGGTGCTGCATATGAAGCGCGATATTCCCGCCTGGATGGTTGATGGTGCAGACAACCACTAGACCAAAGTCTGACGTGAAGCGCAACGTGTTGTTCATCTGCAGCAAAAATCAATGGCGCAGCCCAACCGCTGAACAACTGTGGCGAAAGCACCCAACTGTCTCGGCGCGCTCAGCGGGGACAAGCCCCAACGCCCGCCACACAGTGTCTGCCGAGGACATCCAATGGGCCAACGTGATCATGGTCATGGAAGAAAAGCACAAATCCAGGCTCAAGGCCGAGTTCACCCGGCTGCTGGACAACAAGCCAATCCATGTTCTGGACATTCCAGATGAATACAAATACATGGACCCGGAGCTCGTCGAAATGCTGGAGCAATCCGTCAACAGTATTCTTGGGCTTGAGTAAGGTCCAAAGCGGGAATCTGTTGGGGCTATCTACTTGAACGATTCAAGCTCAGGTCTTCCCCTTCGCCAAACAAAACGCCACAACCGCATTGGCATGCCCATGCCCCATGCCATGCTCCGCCTTGAGCCAGTTCACGATCTCCATGTGTTTCATGCTCTGTTGCTGTTGACGCACCAGGCCAAACCAATGGTCCATGGGGTGGCCGTAGGTTTTCTCGATGGATGGGAAATACGACGCGGGGCCTTTGATTTTTTCGGATGCCGTTGCTGCCATGGAAAGAACTCCTTGCGATGGGGGCTGTGTGTCTGTCTGCCTGACTGTTGCGGTGCAGCCCCTATTGTTATCGCTCAATGGGCGGCTATGCGCACAACGCCGGACTTTATCGCGGCGGCGGCTTCAGCCGCAAAACAACCCATGCCTTCCAGCGCAGCCTCCACCGCTTCGTCCAGTGGTGTGTGCGGCTCATACCCAAGCGTCGCCACCAGCTTGGTGTTGTCCATGCCCAGCGGCACATGCCACAAATACCGCATCTCGCGCAGTTCCCGCAGGGTCGCCACAAAGGGTGATGCCAGCGCGACCATCCACCAAGGGAATGCGCGCACCGCGGGCTTGGCGCCGCCGCGTTTGGTGACCACGCGGCAAATGGCTGCCGCCATCTGGGTGCCGTCGGCATCCCAGTGGCCCTGCATATGGAAGGTGGCAAACGGCTCCAGCGTGTCGCGGCGCTGCACCAGCGCGACCATGGTGCGGGCCACATCGGGCAGGTAAGACCATTGGTGGCCCACACCGTGTGCGCCGGGCAGCTGCACGGCCTTGACCGGCAGGTTCGGTTTGACCAGCCCTTGCGAGAACCAGCTGTTGCCGACCTTGGGGCCAAAGAAATCGCCTGCGCGTACCACGATCACTTGGCAACCGTTGTCGCTGGCCGTGCGCAGGCGTTGTTCCAGTTCGACCCGAATCGCGCCCTTGCGGGTCACGGGTTCTTGCGGCGAGTCTTCGCGCAGCAAGGGGAAGGCGCTGGGGCCAAAGTTGTAGACCGTGCCGGGCAACACGATGGTGGCGTCGTTGGCCTGGGCCGCGGCTATGGTGTTGTCCAGCATGGGCAGCACCAGCTCGGCCCAGCGCAGGTAGCCGGGCGGGTTGACGGCATGCACGATGACCTGGCAGCCGCTGGCTGCAGACACCACGTCGGCGCGGTTCATCGCGTCGCCGCGTATCCACACCATGCCGTCGCGCCGCTCCAGGGCTTGTTCACCACCGCGGCAGAGGGCCCGCACCGTCCAGCCTGCGTCACGCAGCTGCCGGGCTACCTCTCCACCGATGCCGCCGGTTGCGCCGAGTACCAGCGCCGTTTTGGCCAATGCTGTTTTGCTGTTGCTGTTGTCCATGTCAAATCTCCTTGAAGACAATGTTGTTGCGATGGATGAAGTGTCGAAGTGATGGCGCTGTTACGCAATTGACCAACATATACCAGCAGCTATACATTTATGCATGACCAAAGACCCGCACGACAACGGCATTGACTGGGAGCTCTACCGCTCGTATCTCAACGTGATCAAGGAGGGCTCGCTCTCGGGCGCCGCCCGCGCCATGGGCATTGCACAACCCACGGTGGGGCGCCACATTGAAGCACTGGAGAAGTCACTGGGGGTGGTGCTGTTCACCCGTTCCCAACTGGGGCTGCTGCCTACCGAGGCGGCGCTGGAGCTACAAAGTTTTGTGCAGGCCATGGGCAGTTCTGCCGCTGCACTGCGGCGCGCCGCCGAGAGCCACGGTGCCGGTATCCGGGGCACGGTGCGCGTCACGGCCAGCGAAGTGATCGGTGTGGAAGTGTTGCCACCCATCGTTGCCGAACTGCAGCGCGCCCACCCCGATCTGAAGGTGGAGCTGGTGCTGACCAACCGCGTGCAGGACCTGCTCAAGCGCGAGGCCGATATTGCCGTGCGCATGACGCAACCCAAGCAAGAGCTGTTGATCGCCCGGCGTGTGGGCGTCGTAAAGCTGGGCTTGCACGCACACACACGCTATTTGCAAACGCGTGGCACTCCCACGTCGCTGACCGATCTGGCGCAGCATGCCCTGATTGGCTTTGACGAAGAGACACCATTTGTGCGTGCCGCTACCAAGGCCTTTCCGGTGTGGAACCGTGATGCCTTTGCCGTGCGCACCGACAGCGACCTGGCGCAACTGGCTCTGATCCGCGCCGGCAGTGGCATCGGCATTTGCCAGGTGGCATTGGCTGCACGCAACCCCGACCTGGTGCACCTGCTGCCCGGCAGCACTCCGCTGGCGCTGGAAACCTGGCTCACCATGCACGAGGACCTGCGCAACAGTCCGCGCTGCAAGGTGGCGTTTGATGCGCTGCTGGTGGGGCTGCAGGCCTACATGGCGGCATAGACCCTGGCAGGGGAACTGGCTACGCGGTCGGCGCTAATGAAGTGCGGTTCCGACCAGTATTCTTGGACTGGTACGGCATTTCATCGGCCAGGTTCAGCAGACGATCCGGGCTGGTGCCATGGTCGGGGAACACTGCAATACCGGCTGACACGGTTGTCTTGATGCGGAACTCTCCCACTACCAGTGTCAAATCTTCCAGTTGTTTGCGCCAAGATTCTGCCCGCACCACGGCTTGTTCTGCGGACATGTCGGGCATAACCGCGACAAACTCTTCTCCGCCATAACGGCAGATCAGATCACTTTCACGGGCGCCCGTTTTGAGCAATGCTGCCAGGGCTTTCAAGACTTCATCGCCCGCTGCATGCCCGTATTGGTCGTTCACCTTTTTGAAGTGGTCCACATCGAGCATGATGATGGCCAGCTGTTGCTTTTCACGTTCTGATCGGGCAATTTCACGCGACAACACGGCATCGAGGAACCGGCGGTTGTAGAGACCGGTTAGTCCATCTCGTGTGGCGAGTTCCTGCAAGGCGGTCTCGCTGGCCATCAGCGCGTCACGCTGACGCAGCGTGACCCAGTGCGCCCGGGCAGCAAAGACTGCTAACACCAGCAAGACAAAATAGCCGACACCAAGCTCCGCCGCGCGCCGCTGCCATTCGCGCAATGCCAGGGTTTTATCAAAACCGTAGGCGATCACGAAAGGGAAACCGTCGATTTTGCTGAACCCGAACAAGCGCTCGTGTCCATCTACATCGGCTTGGGCTGCAACTGTGCCTGCAGAGGCCTGTGTCTGCAATTCTGCGGAAAATGCAGGGGACGCTACGCGCTTCTCAAGCAAATCGGGCAACTGGGGACGCCGCGCAAGGAGTACCTGCCCTTCATCCAATAGTGCAACAGAGTCCCCGTGCTCCATACTGAGTGCATCGAACCGGCGCTGCGCCCGGTCCAGCTCGATAACACCCATCACGCCGCCCAAAAAATCTCCCGAAGCGGACCTGAGGTGGCGCGATAACACCAGCACCGAGCGTCCCGATGCTGAGCTTTTGCCTGAAACGTAGCTGGCCATGGGGCCAGGCCCGTCATGCAGCTTGCGGGCCGTGCACAACTCGGCCTTCGACTGAACACCCGTGTTCTTGCCTGTAGGTGTTACCGCGAAAACACAGTCGCGGTTGAAGATCACCATGCTGAAGAAGTCCGGCACGGTGTCTGCCTTTTCCTTCAGGAGCATCGTCATGCGCCGCGCATGGTCCGCATCGGGGTCCGGGTACACCAGATCCGCCTCCTGAAAGCGCCCCAGCACATCGCGCAGTACATAGTCGGCAGCCAGCACTTCGGTGCGGAAGGCCTGACCGATGATCTGGGCCCGTTGCATGGCCCGGTAAGAGGTGTCGGCAAGGACTTTGTCGTAACCGCGCTGCAAGTCGAGTACCAGCCAGCTGCCCAACAGCAGGAAGCCGATCAAGATAGCGCCCGCTAGCTTCAAGATGGTCAGCCGCTGCCCCCGGGTCGTAGAAGACGCTGCGGAACCACTGGAATATGCCATGTCCGTATCCATCAAAAAGGCAAGAAGGATGTGACACGCAAACCTATCACCTGGTTGCGTTTGGCGCCATTCCATCCGCCATCTTTAGCCAGCAGCGCACTGCCGCTGCTGTTGTAGAGGTCGTAGGTCAGACCCACGGTGACTTGCGGATGTAACTTGTAGTTGAGCGTGCATTCGCTGACCCAGGTGGTGTCGCCCCTGGCACCACGCTTGTAGGGGGTGTTGTCAGTGGCCACGCGTGTTGCCGATTGCGATACCAGCAAATAGAACTTGCCGAGATCGTAGCGCACCCCGGCAAGGTAATTGAGGTCTTCAATCTGCCCGTCACCCTTGGCGTAACTCGCCCGGGCAAAGCCCGCCCAGTTCGGGTTGAACCGGTAGCTGGCCGTTGCCATCACCGCGTCGACGCTGGGCCCCTTGTCGCCTGGCCCCGGCCACACGGCATCTTTGTCGTAGTAGCGGAACGCATCTATGTGGTTCAGGGTTAATTGGTAGTGCTGTTTGGAGTCCTGAAAGTTAAGCTCCAGCACGTAGGCCAGATCACCCTGCGCCAGATTGCGCCCGGCGTTCAGGGTCTCGCGGTCGCCGAACGCGTCGCCCATGATGCCAGTCAGCGAAAACCCATGGCCCAAGTCCTGTTTGACCACCACCGCCGCTGACGGAAAAGGTGGCGCCACCGCGCGCGTGGCGGCGTTCCCATAGTCGTTGCCGGTCGTCAGGTCACCACCGAACAGTGGATCGGCCAGATACCAGTTGGCGGTGTCTATCTTGCCCACCATCACCAGCCTGCCATTTTTGCGGTAGGTTGCTGCCAGCTCCTGCAAGCCGGATTTGAAGTTGACGGCCTCGCGGGTGGAACCAATGGTCTCGACGGTGTTGACGCCAAATCCCATGGGATTGGTCAACGAATAGGCATTGCCATCGCCACCGAGAGTGCGGTTGTCGGAGTAGGCGCCAGAAAAACTCCATTCACCACGGGTGTACTGCAGTGCAACGAAGCTCAATAGGCGGGCGCCGTTGTCGGTCACAAGGTTTGGACGGAAGGGGCTGGGCCGGTTGCGTAAGGCTGCTTGCGTGCTGGTTTGCAGGGTGACGTTGTTCAGCAACAAACCCCGCCATCCATCCGCCGGGCCCTCGGCAGCGTTCTGTGCATGGGCGAGGCAGGAGAGCAAGATAGTGGCCAAGAGGCCCAGTGACTTACTTGTCATTTGAATGGGGGTGGGCTCCAACGCGTTTGAGAATAACAGAGTCGCGGCGAGCACCAGCCGCTTTTTACAATGTGCGGTGTACCCACGCCATTGCATGACCAGATCCGTTCGCCCCATTTGCCCCCGCTGCCAGCGCCCGCAATCCACCTGCATCTGCCGCTTCGCAACACCCACGCCCCATGCCTCCGCGGTGCTGATCTTGCAGCACCCGCTGGAAGAGCACCACGCCAAGAACAGTGCACGCCTGCTGCATCTGAGCTTGCAGCAGAGCCGCATGGCGGTGGGTGAAGTGTTTGACGACACGGCATTGCAAGTGCTGATGCCCGAGCCGCGCTACACCGTGCTGCTGTACCCGCCTTCCGCGTACGAGGGCCACGCGACTCCGGCGGCGCTGGACACCACACAACTGCTGGATCCATCGCTGGTCCGTCTGGTTGTGCTGGACGCCACCTGGCGCAAGAGCCGCAAGATGCTGCACCTAAGCCCTGCGCTTCAACGCTTGCCACGGTTGGCACTGAAGGAAGTGCCTGAGGGCCGGTACGCGATCCGCAAGGCACACCTGCCGGGGCAACTGTCTACGTTAGAGGCCACCTGTGCAGCGCTGGCGCAGCTGGAAGGCAACAGCGCCAAGTGGCAAGCCTTGCTGGATGCGTTTGACGGATTTGTGGCCCAGCAGAGGGGGTTTATGGAAAATCGCCCTCTAGCCCCTGAAAAATCTCACTAGTACGCTATTGATTATGTAGCGTCTGAGGGGCGGTGTTGCCTATGCCAGTGCCAGTTCGGCCAGTTTCACCGCGCCTTCAAAGCTGCGCGCCCCGGCAATAAACACATTCAGGTGGCAGAAAACACTGTCGGCCACGCCGGTCACGGCGGCCAGCTCCTGGTCGCGCAGGCCGGCCCAGCTGCGGGGCAGGTCCAGCTTGGCGGTGAAAGAGCCGGCTTCCACGGGCACGGTCTTGATCTGGTACTGGTCGCCGTCCGAGTCCGGGTAGATCACAAACACCACTTCGGGCATCTCGTGCAGCACCACGTGGGTCCACGGCATGCCACCTTCGCTCAGATGCAGCACACGGCCGCCCAGCAGGCGCGGCGCGTTGCGTACCGTGTCCATGGCGCGGATCTGCGCCACCTTTTTGCTGATGGCATGGTCCAGAAACTTGCGCGTGATGGTGATGGCCTCGCGAAAGCGCTCCTCCTGCAACTGGGCCTTGGCCGTGCCGTCCAGGCCCTGCTCTTCCATCCAATGCGTGTTGAGCTGGGCAATCAGTGACGACAGGCCAAAGATGCCGGGCGACACGTCGCCCTTGCCGGTGTCCACAATGTCCAGGTACTGCACCAGCGAATGGTCTATGGAGCGGACCACTTCCGCGGTAGCCTCGGGGCTCAGGCTGTGGCCGTGGTTTTTGGCCCAGGCGGCAACATAGGCGGCGCCAAATGCAGCCCACAACAGTCCAGCGCTGGCGTAGCCCACACCGGGTACTGTTTGCCCGTCCACGTCCTGTGTGGGCCGTGCACCGTCAAAGCCGCGCTGGTGGTGGTCAAAACGGCCAGTGGCAACGTTCCAGCTGCCGCCCACATCCACTGCGAAATCGGCAGCGTCAATCAGCTCTTGTTTGCGTGTGCGCACCAAGGTGTGTGATGGGAAAACCCCCATCAGAATGCCAACGCCGAAAACGTCGTCGGCGTGGAAGCTGCCACTGTGCGTGGCGATGGTGGGGGTGGTGTGTGCAGTCATGCGGCGATTTTAAGGAACCGCCGCATGGCTGGCAGCTTTACTTGGGCAACAGCACCTTGTCGATGACGTGGATCACGCCGTTGGACTGGTAAACATCGGCAATAGTCACAGTGGCGGTGCCACCTTTTTCATCGGTCACCATGACTTTGGAGCCGCTGGCCTTGGCGGTCAGCGTGCCGCCGCTCACGGTCTTGATGGTGGCCATGCCTTTGCCATCCATGATCATTTTGCTGATGGCCGCTGCGTCCCACTTGCCGGCCACCACGTGGTAGGTCAGTATGGTAGTCAGCGTGCCTTTGTTGTCGGGCTTGAGCAGCGTCTCCACGGTGCCGGCGGGCAGCGCGGAAAAGGCCGCATTGGTGGGCGCAAACACGGTGAAGGGGCCAGGGCCCTTGAGCGTCTCGACCAAGCCAGCCGCCTTGACCGCAGCCACCAGCGTGGTGTGGTCCTTGGAGTTGACGGCGTTGTCGATGATGTCTTTGGACGCCAGCATGGGTGCACCACCCACCATGACGTCGGCCATGGCGGCCACGGACACGGCAGACATGATGAGGGCCAGGCTGAAGGATGCGAGTGTGCGGGTAGTAGTACGGGATGCCATGTGAATTAACTCCTGAGGGGTTGGTAACAGATAAGCCGAAATGTCGCGGCTGTACTGAATACGCAGGCAGGCTGCAAATGGATTCAAGAGATTGACGTTGCACGGCAGTGCGCATGCGCAATCTGATAGCCTTGGGTGCCAATCCCCTACAGAGAAACATCCCATGACCCTCAGCACCTGGTGGCTCTTTATCCTGATGACATTTGTAGTCTCCGCCACGCCTGGCCCCAATATGCTGATGGTGATGAGTGTCAGCGCCAAACATGGCGTGCGTGCATCGGTGGTCGCCATGCTGGGCTGCATGACCGCCTTGCTAGCGATGATGAGCATTTCTGCTGCTGGTCTGGGTGCGGTCTTGCAGACCTCGCCCCAGGTGTTCGAGGCATTGCGCTTGGCCGGTGCCGCCTACCTGGCTTACCTGGGCATCAAGGTGTGGCGCTCGCCAGTGCAGGACCAGACCGCCGCCGAAACATCGCCCGTCGTCATGCCTGCTTTGAATACCGGCGCCATCTACCGCCAGGCCTTTCTGGTGGCCGCCAGCAACCCCAAGGCCATCCTGTTTGCCGCGGCATTTTTTCCGCAGTTCATCCACGCGGATGCGCCCCAGTTTCCGCAGTTCGCTATTCTGCTGGCCACGTTCACGGTGATCGAAGTGGGCTGGTACATGGTTTACGCGGTCAGCGGCAAGCGCTTGTCGGTCTACCTGCAGCGCGCCAACGTGATGCGTGCCTTCAACCGGCTGACCGGCGGTGTATTCATCGGGTTTGCCGCGCTGATGGCCACCGCCCGTGAGTAAAACGGGCCGCCGATACCAACAATCCAGCGTGTGGATTTGGGCAGCCGAGGCAAAATGCCAGCATGAATCTGATTTTTGATACGGTGGCCAGCCTGCTGCGGGGCGTGGTCAAACTGGTGCTGCTGGTGTTTGCAGCCGTGTTTGCGCTGAGTGTTTTGTTGGCCGGCTTGCTGGTGGTTATCGTGCTGGTGTTGCGGTTTTTGGTGACCGGCCGCAAGCCCGCGGTGGTGACCACCTTTGCCCGCTTCAACCAGACCGCACAGCAGTTTCGCCCGGGTTTTCGGCCTGGTGCCAGCGGTGGCTCACACACCAACAGCGCCGACATTGTGGATGTGGAAGCACATGAGGTGCGCTCGGTATTGAGCGCACCCACACCGTCTAAAACGACGGACTAGTCATACGTTGCGACGGGCTCTGGCAGTTCGTCGTCCAGGTACAGCTCGTATTCGTCCCAGCCGTCCGTGCCAAAGTGCTCGTCGCACTGCGCGGCAATCTCGTCAAACGTGGTGAACTCCACGCAGAACATGATGGTGTTGAACAGCTGGCGGTAGGTGCGGCCGGTGGCGTCTTCCAGTTCGCCCTCGGGGTCGTCAATGTGGCGGCAGCAATGCACCCACACATAGTGGCCTTCCAGCTCGTCTTCGGCCTCCAGCACGCTCAGTGCAAAGGCCTCGTCTTCAAGGCTGGGCCCGCTGGGCCTTTTTACCAACCGGAAGGTCTGGCCGTGCTGGGGGTGGGCCGGGTCCAGTTCAAGGTCTACGGTCTGCCAGTCGGGTGAAATCTGCTCTGCCACTTCGGCCAGCTCCTGCTGGGTGATGTCTCCCTCCCAGTGCACATCGGTGATGTGGCGTGAGGTGCCGAATTCACCTTCCCACAGGCTGGCTTTGTGTTTCATGGTGTCTGGGTGCATGGCGCGGGTCTCCGTGGGGTTGTGGGTGGGTGGCACTTTATACAGCTTTTGTGGGCGCACTGAATCGCTCCAGCGATGCGGCGCGTGCCTTGGCGGCTTCCACCTCGCGGTTGCGCGGCTCGGCGTGGGTCACCAGGGACGCAATCAGCACACGGGCCGCGGCAGCCACGTCTTCAATGGCCCGTTCAAACGCAGCCTCGTTGGCCTTGGACGGCAGATTGAAACCGCTGAGCTTGCGCACGAACTGCAACGACGCGTCGCGTATCTCCAGCTCCGTGGCGGGGGGCTCAAAGTTGAACAGGGTTTTGATGTTGCGGCACATGGTCACTCCCTAAAGATGGGTGCCATCCTACTCTGGGTGTGTGGTGACTCGGTCGTTGATCTGTATCAACACCGGGACCCCGCCCGCCGCCCACAATGGCCTTGCATTCACCTTGTCGGCAAGGTGACTAAAAGGGGATGAACATGCCAAGACTTTTATCGACACTGTCGGCAGCCTGCCTGGTCGCGCTGGCAGGGTGCGCCGTAGAAGTGCAAAACACCCAGCCCGCACAGGCACTGAAGCAGCAAGCCCAGCCCCCGGGTTCGGTCTACGCCGGTTGGCGTGTTTTTCAGGACAAATGTGCCGCCTGCCACGGGCCGGCCGCCACCGGCACGGCCGGTGCGCCCAACCTGCTGCCCGCCGTGCGCAACATGGGGCCACGCCAGTTCGTGGGCCTGGTGCTCAACCGGTATGACTGGAGCGCCCAACTGGGAGCCACCAAACCCGAGGGTGCTGCGAGGGACGCCCTGGTCGACGATCTGGTGCAACGCAAGGCCTACGTGCTCAGCATGCCGGCTTGGCAGACCGAGCCTCGCGTGAATGCCCATATTGCCGACCTCTATGCCTACCTGGCCGCCCGCGCACAGGGCACGCAGGGCCCGGACCGGCCGGCACCTTAATCGCCTGGCCGAACGCCAGGTGTGTCGAATGCAACGCAGACCTTTAGGCCGCCCAAGGATTCCGACGTGTCCAGGGTGATGCGGGCCCCATGCATGTCGACAATCGTTTTGACAATCGCCAAACCCAGGCCGCTACCCAGCGTTCCGCTCTGGGGCCCTGCGACCCGGTAGAAGCGGTCAAAGAGGCGCGCCCGGTCTGCTATCGGAACGCCGGGGCCACTGTCTTCCACCACGAGCTGCATGCCGGTGGTGTTCGCCAACACCGACACATTCACCGTGCCACCCTCGGGTGTGAACTTGATGGCGTTGTCCAGCAGGTTGCGCACCAGAATGGCCAGCGCGTCGCTGTGGCCCATCACAGTGCCGTCTTGCGCGGCGACCAGGCCCATGTCGATGCGCCGTGCGCTGGCGGTCTCCCACAGGTCCCCCACCACACTCTGCACCAGCTGGGCTATGGGCACCGGGGCTTTGATCGCCAGATCGCTGGGCGCAGCCTGCTGGCGTGCCAGCACCAGCAGCTGCTCCACCAACCGCGTCGCACGGTCAATGCCTGCCGCCAGCCGGCCGATCGCCACATCACGCGCAACTGCGTCGCCGGCTCGGCGCAGGCCTTCCACCTGCAGCTTGAGTGCCGAGAGGGGCGAGCGCAGTTCATGCGCCGCATCGGCAATGAAGTGTTTCTGCGCCTCGAAGGCACTGCGCACGCGGTGCAGCAGCAGATTGAGTTCACGCACCAGCGGAGCGATCTCTGCTGGAAGGCCCTCTTCATTGACCTCGGTCAGTTCATCGGCGCGTCGCAAGGCCAGTTGGCTGCGCACCCGCTCCGCAGGCGCCAGCGACGCGCTGACCACCCACCACACCAACAGTATCAACAACGGCACCATGACGACCACAGGGCTGACCGCTTGTAAGGCCAGCTTTCGGGCCAAACCGTGCCGTGCCGACAGGTCTTGCGCCACCTGTATGAACTGGTCGCCCGACTGCAGCGAAAACAGTTTGTAGGTCTTGCCACCGGCATCGAAATGGGAGAGCCCGGGCGCAGCGTCCAGCGGCAGCACGGCGCCGGGGGATGACTGGAAAATCGTCTTGCCACCCGCTCCGGTCACCTGGATCAAAAACTCGAAACTGGTGTCGGTGTTGTCCCTGAAGCTATTGGCCAGGTAGCCGCCTATAGGCAGACCTTTGCGCAGCGAGAGGGCCATCTGCTCCATCTGGTAGTCAAAGATCTCGATGGTCTGGTCCAGCGAGGTGCGGTAGGCCACAAACGCCTGCACCGCCGCCGTGAGCAGCACCACGCTGAAGAGCAGCACCAGCAGGCGCGCGCGCAGCGAATGCCCCATGCCGGACGAAGACGCGTTGCTCATGGTTCTGCCTTGGGCACCATGTAGCCCACGCCGCGCACGTTCTGTATCAGGTGGGCACCCAGCTTCTTGCGCAGGCCGTGGATATAGACCTCCACCGCATTGCTGCTGACCTCCTCCTTCCAGCTGTAGAGCTTGTCCTCCAGTTGTTTGCGCGACAGCACCATGCCCGGGCGCGCCAACAGGGGCTCCAGGATGGCCCACTCGCGTGCCACCAGGGTCACGGGCTGGCCTTCCACCAGCACCTCCCGGGTTGCGGGGTCTATGCTGATGCCCATGTGTTCGTAGACGGGTTCGGCCCGGCCCGATGCACGGCGTATCAGCGCGCGGATACGGGCCAGCAGCTCGTCTATCGCGTAGGGTTTGATGATGTAGTCGTCCGCGCCCATGTCCAGGCCCTGTACCCTTTGCTCCAGCGCGTCGCGTGCGGTGGCAATCAGCACCGGCGTGCGGTTCTTGCGGGCGCGCAGCCGCCGCAACACGGCCAGGCCATCGCGCTTGGGCAGGCCCAGGTCCAGTAGCACCAGGTCATAGGTCTCGGTGTCCAGAGTGACGTCGGCCATCTCGCCATCCCTGACCCAGTCCACTGCATACCCGTCGGCACGCAGCAGATCCAGCACGGACTCGCCAATCATCGGATCGTCTTCAACCAGTAACAAACGCATGAGGGCTATTTTGCCCACTTGCAGACGTGTTCACGCTGTTGCGGCGCGGTTTAAGTTTCACCTAAGTCTGCACCCGAACAATCCAGACCGTAGACAACAGACCAGCCTTGCAAACACCACCACCGAGGAGCACACCACCATGACATCCATCCACCGACTGGCCCTGCTTGCAGCGACCGCCACCACCATCCTGCTGGGTGCCTGCAGCAGCACGCCTATGGCCACCAGCAACACCACCACTACAACCGACACCGCAACTACGCAGACCGTGACCAAGGCGGAACAGCCGGTGACCAACGGGGTCGTCATTTCCGATCCCGTAGGCCGACTGTCCGAACACCTGGACCCCAAGAGCCCGCTGTCCCAGAAACGCAGCATCTACTTCGACTTTGACCAGTACACCGTCAAGCCCGAATACACCCCGGTGCTGGAGATGCACGGCAAATACCTGGCCGCCCATGCCGGCATCAGCATCCGGGTCGAAGGCAATACCGACGAACTGGGCGGCACCGAATACAACCTGGCACTGGGGCAAAAACGAGCCGAGGCCGTGGTGCGGGCCCTGAAGATTTATGGTGCAAGAGACGCACAGTTGGAAGCGGTGAGCTTTGGCAAGGAAAAGCCCCAGGCCACCGGCCATGACGAGGCTTCACATGCCCAAAACCGCCGCGGCGATCTGGCCTATCCTCAAAAGTAGTTAGTGGCCAAATCGGCCTCTAGCCCCCGAAAAATATAGCGCTAACGCTATCAAAACTGTAGTAGATGAGGCGCTTATGCCGCCTCACGGCTAGACTACCCGCGCCAGCAGACCCGAGCGGCTGAGCCGGAATCGCGCGAAGTCTTCCGCCAGAAAAAGCTGCCCCGTGTAGCCAGCCGCTGCTTCGGCCTGTATGTCGGCGATGGAGGGGGATTGCCGGGTATCCGACTGGTAGCGGGGGCTGAAATGGGTCAGCACCAGGTTGGGAACACCTGCCGCCTGGGCGAAGGCCGCCACGCTGGCCGCCGAGCTGTGTTGGTAGCTCGCGCCATTCTTGTCGGCCACGGCTTGTGTGTACGTGGCCTCATGCACCAGCACCTGCGCACCCTCGCACAGCGAGCGCAACAGGGAAGGCGTGTCGTTGTCACCACCCACGACAATTTTGCGGACCGGGTTGGGGTACGACAGGTAGTCGGCACTGTGCAAGGTGCGCCCTGCATGAACCACATCCTCGCCATTTTTCAGGCGCCCCCAGATGGCACCCTGCGGCACGCCGTCGGCAGCAAGTTTTGCGGTGTCCATGCTGGGCTCTACATGCAACTCGGCAAAGCTATAGGCATACGACGGCACGCGGTGGGACAGTGGCTCGCTTTGCACGCGCCACTCGGCGTCTTGCCACGCACCAAAACTTTCGGTGGCGATGAACTCCAGCGTGAACGGCAGGTACACCGTGGTCAGCGCCAGGGTCGTCCGTATCCAGGTTTCTATCCCCTGCGGTGCAATGATGGGCAGTGGCGCGGTGCGCCCCGACATGGCGGCACTGGCCAGCAGGCCGGGCAGGCCGTAGCAATGGTCGCCATGCACATGGGTGATGAAAATGGCACGCAAGGCGCTGAGCGACAGGGGGGTGTGCAGCAGCTGGTGTTGTGTGGCCTCGCCACAATCCACCAGGTACCAGCCCTTGCCGCTGTCGGCCACCAGTGCCAGTGCGGTCACGTTGCGTTGCTTGGTGGGGGTGCCCGAAGAGGTACCGAGAAATAACAAGTCCATGCAGCTATTGGAACACCACCACCACCGTCCATTTGCCTCAGGCCGCGTTGGTCAGCATCTCGATGCGGTGGCCGTCCAGGTCATGAAACATCGCGCCAAAGTAGGTGGGGCTGATGTCGGGCCGGGTGCGCGGCGTAAAAATATCTTGGCCTGATGCAGCCAGCGCAGCGGCGTGGGCCTCTGCCACCACCGCACGCGATGCTGCACCCAGTGCGACGTGTGTGCCTTTTGCCGTCACGGGCTGGTCTTCTTCCACCGGGTACAGAAAAAACGACCACTGCGACGCGGTGCCGAATGCGGCTTCTGCGCCGGTGTCACGCTGCAGCGCCAGGCCCAGCGGCTTGAGTGCCTGCTGGTAAAAGGCAACGGCTTGCGCATAGTGGCGGGTGCCCAGGGATACATGGTCAATCACAGTGTTCTCCTTCAAAACATTTGGATGCACAGGGAAGCGTGGGGGCTACACCAGCCAACGGGCCACCTGCTCACCGGTCAGGTTGCTGCCGCACAAGACCGTGGCCAAGCGCTGCGTGCGCAGCCCAGGTTGCTCCAGCACAGCAGCTACACCCACCACACCGGCAGGTTCCACCACCAGACCTGCGTGTTGGAAGACCAGGCGCATGGCGCGTTCAATCGCCGCTTCGCTGACCAGTAGCACATCGTCTACGGTGCCCTTCATGTCGGCCTGCGCCTCGGGTACCGGCATACGTACGGCGATGCCGTCGGCAATCGTGCTGGCCACACCGCGGTTCACCACACGGCCCTTGTGCCAGGATGCGGCCATGGCGTCCGCGCCTGCAGCACACACGCCGATCACGCGCACATCGGGCGCATGGGCCTTGGTCCAGCGGCCCATGCCGGTCAACAGCGCGCCGTTGCCCAGCGGCACCAGCAGGGTGTCAAAGACGCGCCGCGCCAGCATCTCGCGGGCGATGGTGCCTTCGCCTTCGGCAATGCTGGCCTCTGCACCGTCTTCCACAAAATACCCGCCGCTGTTGGCGCAGAAGCGTTTGGCCTCTTCCTTGGCGCTGTCAAAGTCCTCGCTGTACAGGCGCACCTCGGCACCCAGCGCACGCATGCGCTCCACCTTGTAGGCATTGGCCGTGGTGGCGCAGTACACCACCAGCGGCCACTGCCGGGCGCGGCACACGTAGGCCATGGCCTGGCCCCAGTTGCCGGCAGTGGCGCAGACCAGCGTGCGGCCTGCCAGACGCTCGGCATTCTGGTGCATGAAGAAGTCAGCGCCCCGGCCTTTGAACGAGCGCAGTGGGTTCAGCGACTCGACCTTGAGCGTCAGCGACGGAACGCCCAATGCGTGGGACAGGGGCTCGCAGTCAAACTGCGGGCTGTTCAGAAATGCCGGGTCCACCACCGCAGCGGCGTGCGCGATGTGGTCCAGCGACAGGCGATGGGAAGTAGTAGTGTTGATAATGGAAGGCATGGCAAGAGTGTCGGCGCGTTGGCGCTGCGCCCGGCCGCTTTTACCCACCCCTTGCTGCGGCTTGGCCGCATTGCCCGTGCCGCCCATGCGGCGAAAAGTCACATGCCTTCAGACGCAGTCCCGCTAGACAGTTTTGACCGCCAGATACTGGCCCTGTACCAACGCAATACCCGCTTGCCTGGCGAACAGATCGGCGCGCAGGTGGGTTTGTCTGCCGCCGCCGTGCAGCGCCGCCTCAAACGCATGCGTGAGACCGGTGTCATCCAGGCCGAGGTGGCCGTGCTGGACTGCCAGCCCCTGGGCCTGGGCATGACCGCCATCGTGCATGTGGACCTGGTCGACGAATCCGCCCACGCCACCCGCGCCTTCCGCGACAAGGTGACCGCGCGTGGCGAGGTGCAGCAGTGTTACGGCGTGACCGGTGCGGCCGACTATGTGTTGGTGGTTATCGTGGCAGACCTGGCTGCGTACGACGCGTTCTGCAAGGCCTGCCTGCTGCACGATGCGAATGTGCGTAGCTTCACCACCCATATCGTGCTGGACGCGGCCAAGCGCACAGGGGCGTTGAGCTTTTAAACGGTGCGGTGTCCACTCTCGGTCGCTTGAATGAAATTGGCATCTAGCCCGGGTGAAATATCACTCCAATGCTACTTAAACGATAGCAAATTGAAATTCATTGACGCTGCATCTGTTCTGCGCCCGATTGGCGGTTTTGCAGGGGTTGCCGCCATTTTGTTCTGGGTCACGATGGGACCTGTTGGCAATTCAGCTATAAACCAATCACTTGAAAATATTGGGAGTGAAATCATGGTTCAAGACTGCTTTGTTGATAAGACAGGTTTCACTGAGATAACACGTTAGCCAGCGGCATGAACGATTGGCGCAACGACTTGAATCGGCTTGCCGTTGAACTCCATTACGGCGTGGGCGAATTGTCCGAAGTTATGGCTTGGGCGGGCATTGCTAATGCGGCAACAGGGGAGGTTCACTCGCTGGTTTGGGACGTCTTGACAGTCGACGACGTTTCAGTGGTGACTCGTCTCCTTGCAGAAATCGCATGGGATCTCAATAAGTTTCGGCCAAACTCAAAAGAAGCATTGCCCTTTGCGATTGGGTCGCTACGGAAGGCTCTTCGGCAGTTCCTTGTCCGAGAACGTACGGTTCAATCGTTGTGCGAGTTGGTGTCCGATCTCGATACGATCTATGTCCTTGGAGTGTTGCAGAACGATGGATTCACCAACGCACCGACGAGTCATGTGTCGCCGTCTTGGCTGGGCGACCTCTGGAATTGCTGTGATTGGTGCGACGCGACTTGGAGCTACGAAAATAGCCAGCCGCTCGTTGAAGAAGCTCGTCGTGTTTTGGAGATGCTGGCTAACTTTTCTCTACAGCGGATGGCTTAGCCCGCTGAGCTGTGACGTTGGACATCATGAAAAGCATGCGCATCGCAATCATCGGAAACTCCGGATCGGGCAAGTCCACGATAGCGAGAACACTAGCAGCCGTGCATGCGCTGCCAACGCTTGATCTGGACACGGTCGCTTGGGAACCGGGAAAGATTGCAGTTGCTCGCGATGCCGCAGTCGCCACCTCTGCCGTCACCTCGTTCTGTGAAGCAGCCCCGCACTGGGTCGTTGAAGGTTGCTATGGCAACCTGGTTGCAGCAACACTTCAATACTCCCCCATGCTACTGTTTGTCGAGCCAGGCGTTGACGTGTGCTTGGACCACTGCCGCGCTCGCCCATGGGAGCCTCATAAATACCCATCCAAGGAAGAGCAAGATAGTAAGCTCGAGTTTTTGCTGGCGTGGGTGCGTGAGTACTACACGCGCCAGGGTGATCTCTCGTTGTCGGCCCACCAGGCGCTTTTCGGCAACTATGGCGGGCCCAAGCGCAAGCTCGTGAGCCCACCGGGGAGCGATTTCCTGGCAGAGTTCGCGACTTGGGCTCGCTAGTGGCGACGCCCCGCGCTGCAGGTATTACGGCGCACCGGGCAGCTTCACGACAACCTTGCGTATACCCTTGGGCGGTGAGGGAAAGTCCGCCATCGCCGCTTCAAACAGGGCAGGCAAAACCCGGGCGGGGTTGAACCAGCTCTCCTCATTGGTGGCTGTGCTCTCGTACACCACCTTGCCGGTGCCCAGATCGCGGATCTCCATACGCACGCGGGTCACATAACTTTCGCGGTCCATCAACCAGGGGGAGCCGTAGAAGTGCCGGCCGGGCCACATGCGGGGCCGGCCAAACGGTGACCACGCCGAGCGCCCGAAGAAGGGGTCCGAGAAGGTCGACACGGTCTCTACCGTGCCCGCGCCGATTTGCACGCTGTAGCGCGCACCGGTGTCATTGCGGCTAAAGCCAAACTTTGCCAACGCTGCCTGTGCCATGTTTTCCAGCGATGCGGCTTGTGCGGCGTCTACATCTTGCGACGGCAACCGCTCGAAGCGGAACGTGCCAGGCTGTACCGGGGTGGGCGTGGTGGCAAAACTCTGCACATCGCTCTCGACCGTGGACACGGTCGCGCAACCGGCCAACACGACGGCCGCTGCGACCAACGCCGTACGCGCCAGGCGTTTCAAAAGGGTGTTACTTGTCATGATTGCCATCTGGCAGCCTCCTCGAAAGTTCTCACCACATCATCATGGTCCTGATCGCCACGCGATTCAAGCCCCTCCATGTAAAGTTGTACGAGCGGTTTGCAAGACGCTATCACGCTTGCAGCGCCGTGACGGTGCGGTCCACCACCGTGGTGCGGCCATGCTCCACGTGTATCCACTGGTCACACAGCGCCAAAGAGCTGGGCCGGTGCGCAATCAGCACAATGGTGGTGCCGCGCAGGTGTTTCTGGATAGCCGCGCGGATCAGTTCATCGGTTTCCACATCCACGCTGGCGGTGGCCTCGTCCATCAGCACGATGCGCGCTTTGGACAACAGGGCGCGGGCCAGGCAGATCAACTGGCGCTGGCCGGCGCTGATATTGCGGCCGCCTTCTTCCAGCGGTGTGTCCAGGCCCAGGGGCAGGTTGGCCACAAAGTCGGCCAGACCAATCTGGACCAGCGCGGCCTGGATGTCGTCGTCGCTGTAGTCCCCGGTCACGTCAATGGACGCACGCAGCGGCCCCAGGAACAGCACCGGCTCTTGCGGCACATAGGCAATGGCCTGGCGCAGGCGTGCATGGGGCACGTCGTTGATGTTGATGCCGTCAATCAAGATGTCACCCCTGTCCACGCTGAGTGTGCGCAGCAGGGCCAGCAGCACGGTTGACTTACCGGCCCCGGTGCGGCCCAGCAGGGCCACGTGGCTCTGCGCTGCCACCGTAAAGCTGGCGTCTTCCACCACGGCTGGCAGCTCAGGCGCATACCGCAGGCAGGCATTGCGAAACTCGATGTGGCCGGCGCTGGGCCAGTTATCGGGAACCGGGGCGGGTGCCGCTGCCTGCGTGTGCGCATCGGCCTCCGCTGGCAGTTCGGCCCACTGCTGGCAGCGCTCCCACGGCACCAACACGGTGGCCAGTGCAAAGAAGTCGCGGCACAGCCGGTCTATGCGGTCCAGCAGGCCAAAGGTCAGGGCCAGCAGCAGGCCCACCGTGCCCGCGCCAAAGCTGGGAAGCCAGGGCTGTGGCCCTAACCAGAAGAAGGGCAAGACCAGGCAGCACATCAACACACAGGAGACCAGGGTCAGGCGCATGCCCAGCCAGAAGGCCAGGTTCCAGCCCCGCATCTCGGTGTTCAGCCGCAGGTGGTTGGCCTGGTCGAAGCGCGCCACCAGATTGGCCTCGCGGCCAAAGGCACGCAGCGTGGAGTGGCCGCGCAGGCCGTCGTTGAACAGTGAGAACACCGGTGAACGCACCACCGATGACACGCGCGAGTTCTCGCGGATCGCTACACCGTAGAGGCGCGACACGCGCACCGATACATAGGTGGCCAGCGTGAAGGGCAGGGCGGCCAGTGCAGTCACCGCCACCACGCCCAGTGCACAGGCCAGGGCAGTGGTCGCGCCATGGGTAAAGCGAAAGCCCCGCGCGGCCAATTCCACATCCAGCTGCTGGATGTCGGCCGAGAAGCGGTTCAGCATGCGGCCCGATGGCGTAGTCTCAAAAAAGCGCAGTGGGGACTGCATCACCCCGGTCAGCATGTTGTCGTGCGCCTTTTGTGCGGTGTGGGCGCAAGCCCGGCGAAAGGTGGCCTGCGCCACGTAACTCACCAGCAGGATGATGAGGGTGAGGCCGGCGAAGGCGGCAAAAAACTGCCAGGGTGTGATGGCGTGGGTGCCGTCCATGTGTGACATCAAATACTGCTGTGACATCGGCAGGGCACTGGCCACAAACATCAGGCCCAGCACGAGTACGGCACCGCCGACTGCATGGCCCTGCCAGCCACTTTCACCCAGCGTCAGCAGCAGGTTCTTCCACATCGCAGCGCGCACCTTGCCCACGGCCTGACCCTCTACGGCGGTCAGGCTTTCTTCTTTCTCGGACACCGATGCCGCGTTGCCCCCAAGGTGCTGCAACACAGCCGCATGGTCGGCATGGCCTTCCAGCTCGATGCGCAAGAAGTTGGAGAAGCGGGCATTGGCCGTGCGCAACTGGTCCAGCGTGCCAAATTCACCGCGGCCATCGGTGTCGATGAACAGGATGCGGTCAAACCGGTCCAGGTGTGCCAGGCGGTGGGTCACGCAAATGCGCAGCGTGTCTTTCCACTCGCCAAACAGCAAGTCGTCGGCAATGCGCCCCTCGGTCCCTACGTCCAGCGCGGACAGCGGGTCATCCAGAATCACCACATTGGCCGGGTGCAGCACTGCGCGTGCCAGCGACACGCGTTGTTTCTGCCCGCCCGAGAGGTTGAGCCCGCGCTCGCCAATCTCGGTGTCAAGCCCGGCGGGCCATTGGTTGACCTCGTGCGACAGGCTGGCCAGTTGCAGGGCGCGCTGGATGTGGGCGTCGCTCAGGTGTTCGCCCTCGCCATACAGCGTCAGGTTGTCGCGCAGCGTGCCGCTGGCAATAAAAGTCTCTTGCGGGCAGTAGGCAAACTGCGGTCTGCCGCACCAGCGGACGACACCGCTGCTGGCCGCGTACTCCGATAGCAGCAGGCGCAGCAGCACGGACTTGCCGGCGCCCACGGGCCCGACGATGGCCAGGCTCTGGCCGGCCTGCAGGTCCAGCGTGATATCGCGCAGAATGGGCTGGCCTTCCACGGCGCTGAAGCTGACATCGTTGATCTGCAGGCCCACTGGCCCGGCCTCTGCGGGCTTGGCGGGTTCGGCGTCCTTCAGATTGAAAAAGTCCAGCAGCCGCTTGGCTGACACATCGGTCTGTGCCAGGATGCCGGCCACATCGCTGAGCACCACGAACGGAAATTCGAGCCCCTGAAAAATCAACAGCGTGGGAATCAACATGGCCGCATTCAGCTCGCCACCCCGCCAGATGTAGAGGCCGTAAGTGGCAGTAGCCACCACCAAGCCGGTGCAAGAGAACACCAGGGATGAGCGGGTCTGCAGCAGCATGACCGAGATCAGGCGGTCCACCTCCGCACTGCGCGCACGCCGCGTGCGGCCCAGAAAGATGTCGGACCAGCCCGAGAGTTTGATGACCTTGATGGCCGTCAGAATCTGCGACAACAAATCCAGCCGCTGGTCGCGGGCGCGCAGCAGGTCGGTCTGGCGCTGGCCGGTTTCGCGCACGATGTATTTCAGCACGGGCATGCTTAGCGCCATCAGGCCCAGGCCCACCAGTGCGGTGACCCCCAAGTAGCGCCACAACAAGAGACCCGCGATGGCGATATGGACCACCACCATGCCGGCATCCACAATGCGCTCCACACAGTGGCTGACCGCTGGCACATCCACGTGCATCAGGTTTTGGGTATTGCCCTGCGGCAGCTCGTGGCGCACACGCGGGTCCAGCCGGAACCACTTTTGGGCAAAGGCTTGCATCAGCGCGCTGCGCTGCAACAGGTGCGCCTGCGAGAAGGCTTTCAGGTAACGGATAAACGTGACATTAGTGACATAAATCACCAGCGGAAAGGCCAGCAGCAGCGCCACGTGCTCGGGCAGCCAGGGCGCTGCCTTGATGGCGTCGAATCGGGTGATGACCTGTTCGATCAGCAGCGCCGGTGCTGCAGCTGCCATGGTGGTGATGGCCATGTAGACCAGGGTCCACCACAGGTGGGGCCGGGTAGACCGAATGATGCTGCGGATGAACGCCCAGGACCCATTGGCCGTGTCCAACTGCAGCAGCGCGCGGCCATGGGTCTGCTCCATGGCTTCTATGGCCGGGTCCATGTCGTGTATGCCGGGTGCAGGCTGGCCGCGGGCCATGCCTTGCAGTTGGGGTGTCAGGTGCCGTTGGTAGTCTTGGACCAGGGACTTTAAGAACGCAAGCGGGTAGTGCAACAACATCTATTTGAGGCTACTGCAATCCGCACCACCAGTCATGCGCACCTGTATCGGTGCGGTTGTGCCTTGTTCGTATTTGTTCCACACCGCTTCGCTCACATTGCAGGTCCAGCTCCTGCCTTCGGATTGCAGGGACAACACATAACTTTCACTACGTGCTCCGGCGCGTTCGGCCCCCATGGTGTTGCCCACCAGGCTGTTGCCCGTGCCGATGTTGTTTAGGCTTGGCCACGCCGGTGCAGCCGCGGTCTGCGGCCCGGCCTTCACCGTGCGGTAGCTGCGCCAGCGGTTGACCTGGTAGCGACAGCGGTTGTCGTAGACCGGCTCCTCGCGGTAGCGGGGCGTGCATTCGCGGCGCTTTACAAAGGTGCCATCCCCCTTGTCAATACGTTCGTCATGGCAGACCTGGCCATCTGGGATGCTGCGGGTGGAGCGTTGCTCGCGGCTTTGGCTCACGGCATAGGCATCACCCGGCATGCTGTCGCACCAGGCGGAGTCGGATACGGGGCCGAATTTTTCGATTTGTATTTCGCGTTGCCAGCTTTTGGCCGACACAGTAGCCGTGGCTTCGTGTTTGCTGGTGAACATAAAGCCCAGCGCCACCACCACCAATGCAACGAGGGCCAGCACCCAACGCCACCAGCCGGAACGCGGCGCAGCAGGCGCAGTGCTCGCTATGGGCTCCGGCGCGGGTGCCGCGGTATCGGTGACCAGTGCTACCGGTTTGGTGCCATCCTGGCCCGCGCCACAATTGGTGCAATGTGCGGCCGCCGCGGAGTTGGGGGAGCTGCAGAAAGCACAGCTCCAGTCCGCACCCACAAACTGGTGGTTGCGGGCCTCAACCTCGGTACCGGGTTCGGGGAAATAGCGTTTGGTGGGGTCCTGCGCCGCACCGCAGGTGGGGCAGTGGCGATGTGAATCGCCCAGCAGCCCCTTGGTGTTGCACTGGTCGCAGTCCCACAGCATTTCGTAAAAGATTTCTTTCTCTGCCATATCCCGTCCCGTGTCTTGAGGTTCTGGTGCGCCTTGTTGGAAGCGGGATTATTGCGCGTCTGTTCTCCTTTCCTTTCCGTGGTGCCAGCGATCAATCTCAGACCTGTGCGATGTGTACTGCGTCCACCATGCGCCGGGACAGGGCGGACTGCCGTGCCAGCAGAAAATCCCGTAGCAGTTCTGGGTAGTCGGCGCGCACTGCTTTGCACACAGACGGGCGCTGCGCAAGTGCCGCGCGCCAGGCGCGTACCTTGGGCGTGTGGGCAAAGAAGCCAAAGTCGTCTATGGTCTCTAACACATCAAAGTAACGGAAGATGGGGCCGAACACTGCATCGACCATGGAGAACTGCTGGCCGGCAAAGTACGGGCCTTTCGCAGTTGTCGTGAGCGCGTCTTCCACCTGCTGGAACTTGGCAGCGATCTCCGCGGACTTGGCCGCCAGTTGTTTGTCATCGGGCGCGGCATAGAAGCCTGCAATGGCATTGAGCACGGTGGAGCCAAACTCCATCCAGCCGCGGTGCTGTGCGCGTGTAATGGCGTTGCGTGGGTGCAAAGGGCTCGTTGTAGTCTCCTCTAGGTATTCGCAGATGACGGCGGACTCAAAAATGGCTTGGCCGTCGACCAGCAGCACGGGTGTCTTGCCCAGCGGCGAAATCTTCAAAAACCAGTCGGGCTTGTTCGCCAGGTCGATATCGATACGTTCAAAGGCAATGCCCTTCTCGGCCAGAACGATGGCCGCGCGTTGCACGTAGGGGCACAGAAGGTGGCTCACCAGGGTGAGTTTCTGTTTAAGGGTGGGGCTGGGGTTCATTGCAAATCTCCAAAGGGGTAGTGATGGAGGTAATGTAGGATTTCACGTTTGCAATGAAAATAGGCATAGATGCAAAGCATGAATGCAGAAACGCAATACAAACTTAGCGCCGCCGACTTGGAAGTGGTGTTGGCCCTGGCCCGCACCGGCACGCTGGCCGATGCCGGAGAGCGCCTGTCGCTGGATGCATCCACGGTGTTCAGAACCATCCAGAAGGTGGAGAAGGGGCTGGGTCAGCGCCTGTTCGAGCGCACACGTGCGGGTTATCTGCCGTCAGAGCTGGCGCTGCAGCTGGCCGGTCATGGTGAGCAGGTGGAGGCGCAGCTGGAGGCGGCGCGCTCAGTTTTGCAATTGCAGCCTGAGCAGGTGTCAGGCACCTTGCGCATCACCACCACGGACACGGTCCTGCACGGCCTGGTGGCACCCGCGCTCAAGGCGCTGCAGGCCAGCCATCCTTTGCTCGGTTTTGATTTACATGCTGGCAACGAACTGGCCAGCCTGACCCGCCGCGATGCCGACATCGCCGTGCGCGCCACCAAGCGTCCACCCCAGCACCTGGTGGGCAAACACATTGGGCCGATACGGGTGGCGCTGTATGCGGGAAAGAAGGGTGGTATCCAACGCTTTGACGACACGGTCGCTGCACAGGCCAGCTGGATCGCACCCGATGACGCGCTGCCCGAGCACCCCTCCGTGGTCTGGCGCAAGAAACATTTCCCCAAGGTTGCGCCGCGTTACCGCGTCAACAGCATACTGACCGTGGCCGAGCTGGTGGCGCAGGGCTTGGGGATTGGTTTACTGCCCGTGTTTCTGGCCCAGCGGCGAGTGGATCTAACCCAGCTAACAGAGGTGCTGGACGAATGCCAGACCGAGTTGTGGTTGTTGACCCATAACGAATCGCGCCACCTGCGGCGCGTTTCCGCGGTGTATGGGTATTTGTCGCAGAACCTGTTGCTGGAATAGAAGAAGCCTGGGCGGCGGAGCAAAACACGCCGCCGCCCAGGCTTCTGCCTAGCCCATCACGACGGGACCACCTTTGGCTATGGCCCGCTGATACGCGGGACGCGCCACCATGCGGTCGCGGTAAGCGGCCAGCTTGGTGTAGTGCCTGGCATTGGAGCTGCGGGCTATCGCCGCCTCCACCGCAAAACTCATCTGGAAGTCGGCAATGCTGATGGCATCACCGGCGAACCAGGTGTTGCGTCCCAGGTGGTCTTCGATGAAGGCCAGCGCCGTGGTCAGGTTGGGGTCTATCAGCTTGGCCTGCACGGTGCCGCACAGCTTGCGTGCAATGGGCCGCACGAAGAATGGCATGGGCTGCGTGGGTATGGTCATGAACACCAGCTTCATCACCAGCCAGTTCATCAACGAGCCTTCGGCATAGTGCATCCAGAAGCGCGACTGGCGGTGGGCTGGGGTGCCCGGGGCCGGTTGCAATTGGGCCAAGTCACCCGAGGCCTGCGCGCCATAACGCTCCACGATGTATTCCAGAATCGCACCCGACTCGGCAATGGTCTCATCCCCATCGGTGATCACCGGCGACTTGCCCAGCGGGTGCACTGCCTTTAGCGCGGCGGGGGCCAGCTTGGTCTTGGGATCACGCTGGTAGCGTTTGATCTCATAGGGCAGGCCCAGCTCTTCAAGCAACCACAACACGCGTTGTGAACGGGAGGTTTCCAAGTGGTGTACGGTGATCATGCGAACGATTATCCACACACTATGATCCACGCTTCTTCTCAGGAGCCCGCATGCGTTTTTCTGCGTTTGTTGCCACCCGCTGGGTGCTGCTGTTGTGTAGCGCCACAGCCCTCTCGTTTTCCATTGGAGCCCAAACCGTGTCCCCATCCGACGACCCCTATCTCTGGCTCGAAGACGTGCAGGGTGAACGCGCCTTGGACTGGGCCCGCGCGCGCAATGCGCAGTCGCAAGCCGTGTTGGAGGCCGTGCCCGGCTTCGCACAGACCCGCAGCAAACTGCTGGAGGTGATGGACAACCGCGACCAGATCCCCTACATCACCCGCCGTGGCGACCATGTGTGGAATTTCTGGAAAGACGCCACCAACAAACGCGGCCTGTGGCGCCGCACCACGCTGGCCGAGTACCGCAAGCCCCAGCCCGCGTGGGAGACGCTGCTGGACGTCGACGCTTTGGCCAAGGCCGAGAACGAAAACTGGGTCTGGTCCAACGTCGAGTGCCTGGCACCGGCCTATACCCGCTGCCTGGTGTCGCTGTCACGCGGTGGTGCTGATGCCACCGTGGTGCGTGAATTTGACCTGGCGACCCGCGGCTTCGTCCAAGACGGTTTTGCACTGCCTGAGGCCAAGTCCAACGTCGACTGGGTGGATGCCAACACCGTGCTGGTGTCCACCGACTTTGGCCCCGGCTCCATGACCAAGAGCGGTTATGCGCGCACCGTCAAGGAATGGAAGCGTGGCACGCCGCTGGCAGAGGCCCGCACCGTGTTTGAGGCCCAGGAGAGCGATGTGTCAGCCTATGCCACGGTGGACCGCACACCCGGCTTTGAGCGGGTGGTGGTGGGCCGCGCCACCGACTTCTTCAACACCGAAGAATTTTTGCTGCAAGGCGGCGCACGCAAACAACTGGACAAACCGTCCGACGCCAAGCTGCTGTGGCAGCGCGACTGGGCGTTTTTGCACCTGCGCAGCGACTACACGGTGGGCACCAAGACCTACAAGGCCGGTGCGCTGCTGGGTATCCGGTTCGATGCCTGGCTGCAGGGTGATCGCAACTTTGACGTGCTGTTCGAACCCACCGCCTCCCGCTCGATCACGCGCAGCGGCATCAGCCTGACACGTGACCATGTGCTGCTGAGCATTCTGGACAACGTGGCCGGCCGCGTGGAAGAACTCAGCTACGAAAAGGGCCAGTGGGTGCGCCGTGTGGTGGACGCGCCCTTCCCCGGCAAACTGAGCGTGGGCAGCCTGCACGACCCGTTTGTCAAGGACGACCCGCTGGCCAACAGCTACCTGCTGAACTACGCCGACTTCTTGACGCCCGACAGCCTCTACCTGGGCCAGACCGGCAGCGACCAGCGCGCGCTGCTCAAGAGCCGCCCGCGTTTTTATGACGCCGACGGCATGCGCGCCGAGCAGCAATTCGCCACCAGCAAAGACGGCACCAAAATCCCGTACTTCGTGGTCTGGCCCAAGGGCGCCAAGGCCGATGGCAGCAACCCCACCATCCTCTACGGCTACGGCGGCTACCAGATCTCGCAGCTGCCCAGCTACAGCGGTGAATACGGTGTGGCCTGGCATGCCAAGGGCGGTGTGCTGGTTATCGCCAATATCCGCGGCGGTGGCGAGTTTGGCCCCACCTGGCATACCTCCGCCACCAAGGCCCACAAGCAGCGCAGTTATGACGACTTTGCCGCCGTGGCCGAAGACCTGATCGCCCGCAAGACCACCAGCGCCAAACACCTGGGCATTTACGGCGGCAGCAACGGTGGCCTGTTGGTGGGCGCCGTCATGGTGCAGCGCCCCGAGCTGTTTGGCGCCGTAGTAAGTGCCGTGCCGCTTTTGGACATGCGGCGCTACCACCACATGCTGGCTGGCAACAGCTGGATGGCCGAGTACGGCAACCCCGATGTGGCTGAAGAATGGGCGTGGATCAGCCAATACAGCCCGTACCAAAACGTCAAGGCTGGCGTGCAGTACCCCAAAGCTTTTTTCACCACGTCCACGCGGGATGACCGCGTCCACCCCGCCCACGCCCGCAAGATGGTTGCCCGCATGCTGGAGCAGGGGCACAAGGATGTGCTGTATTACGAAAACATGGAAGGTGGCCACGGCGGGGCAGCAGACAACCTGCAGCGTGCGCAATTGCAGGCGCTACGCTTTGCCTTCTTTTGGAGTGCGCTGGGCGGGCGGTAATAGGTGGGGTTAGCCAAGTCATTTATGCGAAATTGGCCTCTAGCCCCCGTGAAATAAAGCTGAAGCACTATAAAAATAGTAACGTCTGATGCGACCACCGGAATGATTTCAGTTGAACAACATCCTCTTTGAACCTCTTCAGGCCGGAGCGCTATCGCTTGCCAACCGCATCTGGATGGCGCCGCTCACGCGCCTGCGCTCGCTCGAACCCGGGGACATTCCCGGGCCCTTGGCGCCGCTCTACTACCAGCAGCGTGCTGGGGCCGGCTTGATCGTTTCGGAGGCCACGCACATCAGCCCGCAGGCCAAAGGCTATGCCGGGGCACCGGGCATTTACTCCGACGAGCAAGTGGCCGCTTGGCAGCCGGTGACCGATGCGGTGCACCGCCAAGGCGGGCGCATCGTGCTGCAGCTTTGGCATGTGGGGCGCGTCTCGCACAGCAGTCTGCAGCCGGGCGGGTTAGCGCCGGTGTCGGCGTCAGCCATTGCGGTGCCCGGTCGGGTCAGCTTGAAGCACGCGGACGGCAGCGTGTACCGCGCCGATTGCAGCCTGCCGCGTGCGCTGGAGCGCTGCGAACTGCCGGGCCTGATTGACAGCTACGCCATGGCAACCCGGCGAGCGCGTGCTGCAGGGTTTGATGGGGTCGAAATCCATGCCGCCCACGGCTACTTGCTGCAGCAGTTTCTTGCCGCCGCCAGCAACCAGCGCACGGACGACTACGGCGGCTCCATTGAAAACCGCGCCCGGCTGTGCCTGCAGGTGGTGGATGCGGTGGTGGCCGAGTGGGGTGCCGCGCGGGTGGGCATTCGCATCTACCCCTGCCCGGCATCACCCGACCTGGCCGATGACGCGCCCGAGGCCAACGCGCTGTACTTGGTGCGCGAATTGGCGCGGCGGCGTTTGGCGTTTTTGCATGTGTCCGAGCCCGATTGGGCGGGTGGGCCCGAGCTGAGCGATGACTTCCGCCGCGCGCTGCGCGCCGCCTTTCCCGGGGTGATCGTGGGAGCCGGCAACTACACTGCCGCCGAAGCGGTGCAGCGCATGGAAGCCGGCCTGATGGACGCCGTGGCCTTCGGCCGCGCCTTCATTGCCAACCCCGACTTGCCCGAGCGCATTCGACGCGGCGCCGCTTGGAACGCGCCAGACGCCAGCACGTTTTATGGCGGGGGTGCGAATGGCTACACGACCTACCCAACGCTGGATGGGCGATAGTCAATGGGCTTAGCCGAGTCTTCTATGCGAATTTGGCCTCTAGCCCCCGTTAACTATCACTAGTTCACTATCAAAAACGTAGCGGCCTGTGTGCGAGGCGTGCCAGCCTTCTGGCGGGCTATGCCGGCAAATTACACTTGAGCCCTGCCAAGCCGGCACGCATCCCACCCCAGACCCCCTACCGAATATGAGCAAGTTTGCACCCATCAGTGGCTTCCCCGAATGGCTGCCCGAGCAGCGCCTGCTGGAACAGCAGTGCATGGACACCATCCGCCGCCAGTACGAGCTGTACGGCTTTGCCAATATTGAAACCCGCAGCGTGGAGCCCACGCAGGTGCTCAGCGGCAATGGCGACGACAAAGAGATTTATGTGTTGGCGCGCCTGCACGAGGATGCAGAAGCGCCCAAAGCGCCCCCCGAGTTTGGACTGCGCTTTGACCTGACCGTGCCCACGGCGCGTTACGTGCAGCAGTTCAAGGGCCAGCTCAGCTTCCCGTTCAAGCGCTACCAGATGCAAAAGGTCTGGCGCGGCGAGCGCCCACAAGAGGGCCGTTACCGCGAGTTCACGCAGTGCGATATCGACGTCATTGGCGACGGTACCCTGCCCAGCTTCTACGACGCCGAGGTGGTGCGCCTGATGGCCGTGGTTACCAGCACGCTGCCCATTCCACCCGTCACGCTACGGGTCAACAACCGCAAGCTGCTGCAGGGCTTTTACGAAGGCTTAGGGATAACCGACACCAACGCTGTGCTGCGCGTCGTCGACAAGTTGGACAAGATTGGCGCACCCAAGGTCTCCGGGCTGCTGCAGACCGAACTGGGTCTGACCGACGCCCAAGCGGCCCAGTGCCTGGCCATTGCCAGCATCAAGACGGCCGACACCTCGTTTGTGGACCGCGTGCGGGCGCTGGGCATCAGCTCCCCCTTGCTGGACGAGGGCCTGACCGAATTGACCGAGGTGCTGGACAACGCTGCCGACCTCAACGCTGCCCGCCAGGCTGCCGGCCTGCCACCCTCCGTATCCGCCGACCTGGCCATTGCCCGTGGCCTGGCCTACTACACCGGTATGGTGTGTGAGGGGCAAATGCAGGGCTTTGAATCGTCAGGCTCTGTGTGCGGCGGTGGCCGGTATGACAACCTGGCGGGTGACGCCAAGGTCAAGCTGCCCGGCGTGGGCATGTCCATTGGGCTGACACGTATTTTGGGTTTGCTGTTTGCCAAGGGCCTGCTCAAGCCCACCCGCAAAACCCCCACCGATGTGCTGGTCGCGCTGAACGACGACGCCAGCAGGCCCGCAGCAAACGCCCTGGCCAACCGCCTGCGGGGCCGCGGCATTGCCACCGACCTCTACCATCTGCCCAAGGCCTACGGGAAACAGATCGAGGCTGCGTCCAAACGTGGCATTCCGTATGTGTGGTTCATCGGCGAGAACGCCAGCCACCAGGTGAAGAACCTGCTAACGGGCGAGCAAAGCACGGTGGACCCGGATACCTGGTTGCCGGGCTAAGCCGCGGCACCCATTCTTCGGTCTATTGGGCCAACTGGGGGATCTGCTTCATACGTGCCGCCAGGTTGACGCCGGGTTTGAGCAGGTCCACCTGGTCGCCCAGGATGTTGGCAGCTTCGATCAGCAACACGTCTTTGTCGTTCTTGCGCGCCTTCTCGGCGGCCAGTTCTGCATTCAGATCACGCTCACCCGCTTGCAGGCCGTCGTCCTTGTCAGCGTCGTTCTTGGCTGCATCTTTGCCCTTGGCGCCGGGTTTGCGGGCCGCCAGCTTGGCTTCTTGGGTTTCCTTTTCCTTGCGCCGTTCGGCCTCGTTCAAGGACACGGCGTTTTGCTTGCGGATGCGGTTGAACTCGGCAATGTCTTCCTGCAGGTACTGAAAGTCTTTTTCGTTCTTGATGCGCTGTTTGTGCTGGGCCACCAGAATGGGGAGAACCTCTTGCACCGAGCCCCTGGGCGTGTAGGTGGCGGGCGCAATCTGTGTCCAGGGCAGGGCGTTGTCAAAGCGGGACTCACCGTAGTCGCCCGTATCCAGCACCGTCGGGAAGGTCACATCCGGCGTCACGCCGCGCAGCTGGGTTGTGCCACCGTTGATGCGGAAAAATTGCGCAATGGTCAATTTGAGTTCGCCCAGTTGTGGTTTCTCGGATTTGGCGATGCGGTCCAGGTTGATCATGGTCTGCACCGTGCCTTTGCCAAAACTGGGCTCACCCACGATCAGGCCGCGGCCGTAGTCCTGCATGGCGGCGGCAAAGATTTCCGATGCGGATGCCGAGTTGCGGTTGACCAGCACACCCAGCGGGCCGTCCCAGGCCACGTCGGCCTGGCGTGAAGACTCCACACGGATCTGGCCGCTGGCATTGCGCACCTGCACCACCGGGCCTTTGCCGATGAACAGGCCGGTGAGCTCTACCGCCTCGGACAAGGAGCCACCGCCGTTGTTGCGCAGGTCCATCAGAATGGCGTCGACCTTCTTGGCCTTGAGTTCCTTGATCAGCAGGGCCACGTCGCGGGTCGTGCTTTTGTAGTCGGGCGTGCCTTTTTGTTTGGCCGCGAAGTCTTCATAGAACGAGGGCAGAGAAATCACGCCGATGGTGTGTGTGAGCTTGCCGTCGGTCACCGTTTGTATGGATGATTTGGCCGACTGGTCCTGCAGCGAAATGGGCTTGCGCACCAGGTTGATGAAGACGTGTTTGCCGTCCGGTCCGGCTTCGGCGGGCAGCACTTCCAATCTCACCACGCTGTCTTCGGCACCGCGTATCAACATCACCGAATCATCCAGGCGTGCACCCATGATGTCGGTGATGGGGCCTTTTTCGCCTTGGCCCACACCCACAATGCGGTCACCTACCTTGAGCTTGCCCGACAGGGCCGCGGGGCCGCCGGCCATCAGCTCACGGATGGTGGTGTAGTCGTCCACCTCGGTCAGCACGGCGCCAATGCCGACCAGAGACAACTTCATCGAGATGTTGAAGTTGGCCGCGGTGCGGGGCGCCATGTAGTTGGTGTGGGGCTCGATCGCCATCGTGTAGGCGTTCATGTAGGCGTTGAAGGCGTCTTCGCTGTTGGCGCGGCTGATGCGTTTGATGCTGTTCTCATACCGCTTGTCCAGCACGGCGGCAATGCTCTTATCGTCCTTGCCGGCCAGCTTCAGGCGCAACCAGTCGTTCTTGACCCGCTTGCGCCACAGATCCAGCGCATCTGCCTCGGTCTTGGACCAGCCTTGTTTGTCACGCGCAAACTGGTAGGTCTCGTTGCTGTCAAAGCTGAAGCCTTTTTTGAGCAGGCTGCGCGCGTAGGTAAAACGCTCGTTGGCGCGTTTGACATACAGGTTGAAGATGGCGAAGGGCCGACCCAGCTCACCACTTTGCATCTCCACACCCAGCTTGGTGCGGGAACCTTCAAACTGGTCGATGTCGGTCTGTACGAAGTACAGCTTTTCTGGATCGAGTGCTTTGAGGTACTGGTCAAAAATGCGGCTGGACAGGGATTCGTCCAGTGGCAGGGCCTTGTAGTGGTAGCGGGACAGCACCTCTGCTGCCAGAGTCGCTGCCTTGGCATCCTGGGCGGCGGGTGCAAGCACCGCGGCCTGTGCTGCCGTGACAAAGGCAAAAAGGAGTGCCAGTAATTTCAGTTTCATCCGGATTCCGTTTCAAGCGGCGGTGGTAAAAATATTGGAGCGCCAGGGGGCGTGAAAGTTCCGCCGGGTACTAGCGCGGCTTCAGAACCATTTGCTCTTTGGACATGGCCATATCGAACTTTGACAGAAAACTCTGGCCCAGCAAAGCCAAGGAGTATCTTTATCCGAAAAGTGTGTGGTTGTACCTGCGCCGAGCATAAAACACGGCCAGTGGCAGGGCTCAGGCCGGCCAGTGCTGGTGAAAGACGGATGCCACACGTGCATCCGATTCGATGCGGTGCAGCAACGCTGCAAACGCGGGCCGGTGCTGCTGCAGGTAGGCGCGTGAGCCTGCCCACTTGCTGACCACGGCGGCAAGTAGGTCCAATGCGCCGGGCTGTGTGCCCGACAGGAAGGGCGTGGCCGCAAAGCTGTCGGCAAAGATGGCCCAATGTTTATGGAGTTGCGCCCGCGCACCCTGCCGCACCTTCTCTTGCGCGGGTTTGGTGGTGGCTGTGGTCCAACGTGCCGGGTAGTCGTTGATGCTGAGCGCCGCGTAGCAGTTGGCCGCGATGAAGACCAGGCCGCGTATCACCTGTGCGCGGGCACTGGGCACTGCCGGCAATAGGCCGCTGCGCGGGTAATACAGGCCCAGGTGGATCAGGATGGCGGCACTTTCGGTCATCACCGATCCGTCGGGCAGCACCAGGGTGGGAATCTGGCAGAGCGGGTTGACGGCGGCCAGCTCGGCGATGGCCGAGTCGGGCTCCCAACTGGACGCACGCACTGCGCGGTAGGGCAGCGCGCACATGTTGAGCGCGATTTCTACGGCGGCGGAGCCTGAGCCTTGGGAGCCAAAGAGGGTGTGGGTGGTGAGCATGTTGTGTCAACCGCGTGGGCTGTTTTTGTACCGCTGGTGCAGTATCTTGATCCGCTGCACATAGACCTGTGTTTCAGCGTAGGGCGGGATGCCCGCGTATTTTTGAACCGCCCCGGGGCCTGCGTTGTAGGCGGCTGCGGCCAAGCTGGTATCGCCTTTGAAACGTGCCAACTGCTCGGCCAGGTACTGCGTGCCACCGCGGATGTTGTCGCTGGGCACCAGGGGGTCTGCCACGCCCAGCATGCGGGCCGTGCCTGGCATCAGTTGCATCAGGCCCGTGGCGCCCTTCTGCGAGCGCGCGCGCGGGTTGAAGCCGGACTCTGCATGGATCAGTGCACGCACCAACGCGGGGTCCACGCTGAACTGGCGCGCGGCCTGGGCGATGTCGTCCGCATAGGCCTCCAGATGCAGGGGTGTGGTGTGCCAGTTGATGTTGGAGTGCACGTTGCAGGCGTAACACGAGGGCGTGAAGACCACATAGGGAATCCTGGCCGGTGGCACGTCCGAGAACGACGGTGTGCCGCCCTTGAGGTACTTGTAGATCCGGGGTCCGGGCTTGTTGGGGGCTTCGCCCTCGGCCGCGGAGCTGGCTGATGACGCTGCCGCCAAACACAGCGCGGTCAGCAAAACGCGCCACAGGGCGCGCGGGTGGGGTGAGAACTGCAAATTACGAAAAATCCATATGGGTTGGCAGGGCGTGCACCGCAATCCGGTTGCGTCCACCCTCTTTGGCGCGGTACAGCGCCTGGTCTGCCGAGCGTATCAGATCGTTCAGCGTGGTGCCGGGCTGCCACTGGGCGATGCCGCCTGATACCTGTATCGTCAGTTCCCGCCCGTCCTGCAGCGTCAACGGGGTGTCGGCCACGCTTTCGCGCAGGCGGTCTGCCGTCAGTTGGGCGTGGATGATCTCGGTGCCAGGCATCAGCACAATCATTTCCTCACCGCCGTAGCGAGCGCACAGGTCGGTGGAGCGCAGATTGCGCCGCAGCAGGTTGCCCATGTGGCGCAGGGCCTCGTCGCCACAGGTGTGGCCGTACTGGTCGTTGACCTTTTTGAAGTGGTCAATGTCCACCATCAGCAACGACACATGCTGGCCGGTGCGTTCACACAGCTCCAGCTGTTTGGGAAAGACTTCTTCAAACCAGGCCCGGTTGTGCAGGCCGGTCAGGGCGTCGGTCTCGGCCTTACTGCGGTACTGGCGCTGCAGCTCCAGGCTGCCCAGTAGTACGGTGTTGTTTTCGCGGATGCGCCGGGCCAGCACATGCAGTAGGTTCAAGGCCATGACCTGTTGCACGGCCAACATGCGCCACAGCACCGGTTTGGAAATCACCAGCAGTTGGGTTGGCACGGATGCCACCACATAGGCCGACGGCGCACTGGCGTCGATGATGGAGAGCTCGCCCACGCAGTCGCCTACGCCCAGGCGCACCAGCGGGTTGCCGATCTTGGGTTCCAGGCAGACCAGCAGTTCGCCGCTGAGCACGAGGTAGATATGGGTGTTGATGTGTTTGGGGTCCAGCAACACCTGGCCGGCTTCAATGGTCTGGGTACGGCTGTCCTGCAGTTCGGAGGCGATGGTCGCCAGCTCCACCCCCTTGAACAGCCCGGAGCCTTGGAGAATGGTCGGGATTTGGTCCGCTTGGAATTCGGTTTTTTGCATAACGCTGGTCCTGGCGAGGGTCGGTTGTAAACCGATTCTGCACCATTGCAAATGCCCTGCGGGGTTTATTTGGGCCCCCCACACTGACCAGCACAATGCCCAGCAACACGGGCACCGCACCGACCAGAAAGCTGGCTTCGAGGGGCTCCTGCAGCAGCCATGCGCCCAGTGCAATGCCAAACAGCGGCGTCATGAACGAGAACACGCCCAGGCGCGAGGCCAGGTATTTGCGCAGCAACCAGAACCACAACAAAAAGCTGGCAAACGACACCACGACCGAATGGAACAGCAAACTGGCCCACAGGGTGGGCGTAGGTTTGAAGTGGGCCTGGCCGGTGGCAAACGATGCGCACAGCAGCAATACAAATGCCGCCAGCAGCTGGTAGAGCAGTGTCAGTGTGGCGGGTGCAGCCGCCAGGCGCGAGCAGCGCACCACGACGGTGGTGGCGCCCCAGGCCGCACCCCCCAGCAGGCCCAGAAAGTCACCCCACAACACATTGCCGGATGCCGCACCGCCGCCCGCCGTGCTGCGGCCCAAAAATGCCAGCGCCAGGCCACCAAAGGCCAGTGTGATGCCCAGCCACTGCACGGCACCCAGCCGTTCGCAGGGCAGTTTCCAGTGCAGGCCCAGTGCCGCAAAAATCGGTGCGGTGTACAAAAACACCACCATGTGTGATGCGTTGGTGTGGCGCAGGCCTTCCCCTACCAAGAGGAACTCCAGGCCAAACAACAGGCCCACCACCAGGCCGGCTCGCCAGGTTGCTGCCAGTGGCAGGCGCTCGCCGCGCACCAGCATGACCAGCCCCACCAGGAGCGCCGCCACGCCCGAGCGCAGCGCGATCTGGAAGATGGGCGCAATCTCGGCCGCCGTGGCTTTCAGTGCCACCTGTTGCAGGCCCCAAACCAGGCACAGCAGCAACATCAGGCCTATCGCTTGTCCGTCCAGCGCTTTGCGCGTATCCATGGCTACTTCCCGGTGTTGTGTCAGAGTGGATGGATTATTGATTTGACGGCTTTGCTTGATATAGTGAATACCAGACAAGCCATAGCGCCCAACCGCCAATCACGCCCACCAAGCCATTGCCATGCCCATACTGCCGCCCAAGCTGGAGGTCCCGCTGCACAGCCCGCGGTTGCCGGCGCCCATCATGTTCCGCAGCGCCTTTGTGCCAGCTCAGGGTCTGTACCCGCAGCACCAGCATGCCTGGGGCGAGTTTGTGTATTCGTTCAGCGGGGTTATGGAGGTCAAGGTGGCCGACCACCACTACCTGGCGCCGCCGCACTACGGCATCTGGCTGCCGCCCGATCTGGAGCATGTGGGGCTGAACCGGCTGGAGGCGCACCACTGCTCGTTGTACATCGCACGTCCGGGTTGTGTGGTGCTGCCCGCCACGCCCTGTGCGCTAACGGTGAACCCGCTGGTGCGGGCGCTGCTGGAGCATTTGCGACAGTTGGCGTCGGATGACCTGTCCACCCCGCAGGGCGCCCGGCTGATGCAGGTGTTGCTGGACCAACTGGCGCAGGCCCCGCGCGCCGGCAGTTACCTGCCGGGCTCAGACGATCCGGCGCTGGGTGCGGTGCTGCGCATGTTGCAGGCCAACCCGGGCGACAACCGCCCCTTGCCCGAACTGGCGCAGGCCGCCCACAGCACCGAACGCACATTGATGCGCCGCGCCCAGCGCGACCTGGGCATGTCGGTGGCCGAGTGGCGCCAGCGCCTGCGCGTGGTCAGGGCCATGCCGATGCTGGAGGCCGGCCAGACCGTGGAAACCATCGCGCTGGACCTGGGTTATGGCAGCGCATCGGCCTTCATCAGCATGTTCAAGCGACTGGTGGGCACCACGCCAGACGAGTACCGCAAAGGTGCCACAGGGCCGGTTTTGCCAAGGCAATAACAGCCGAATTGGCCTATAGCCCCCGTGAAATATGCTTACTACGCTACTGAAATAATAGCAATCCGCGGATTGCTCCACCCAACTCAGGTCTTGACGGACCAGGCGTTTGCCAGCGCAAACACCGAGTTGGGTGTGCTGGGCCGTGGTTTGTCTTGCTTGGGCTTGGCAAACACGCCTTTTTGCACTGGCCGGCGTTCCTGCACCTGGAAACCCTTGGCCTTTTGCTCGTCGGCAAGGCTTTGCAGCGTGACCGTCTGCAGGTAGGCCACCACGGTGGTCTGCAGCGCATCCCACAAATCCTGTGTCATGGCCTGGGCGCTGGCCGAGGTCTCGCGCTGGGTGCCTTCGCTGCGCGGATCGGCGCCTTCTTCTATGGCGCCAATGATGTCGGCCACCGAAATGGTTTTGGCGGTGCGGGCCAGGGTGTAGCCGCCTCCTGGGCCGCGTGTGCTCTCCACCAGGCCGTGCTGGCGCAGCTTGGCAAACATCTGCTCCAGATAAGACATGGAAATGCGGTGGCGCTGCGCCAGGTCTTGCAGCGGCACCGGCGTGGTGGTCTGGCGCAGGGCCAGGTCAATCATCGCGGTAATGGCAAAACGGCCTCGTGTACTCAAACGCATGGGTCTTTCTCCTTCCAGCTCAAAAGGTGGCTGGTGAAGCGTGAATGTAGGCGCGACAATGCTTCGTGTAAATTCGTATTTGTAACAATTTCACTTCGATTAATCCGAAGTAATTAAAAACTGCTATGAACTTCAAACACCTGCATTACTTCTGGGTCACCGCCAAGGCCGGTGGCATCATGCGCGCGGGCGAGCAGCTGCACACCACGCCGCAAACCCTGTCCGGCCAGATCAAACTGCTGGAAGACTGGCTGGGCCGCAAGTTATTCCGCAAGAACGGCCGCAACCTGGAGCTGACCGAAGACGGCCACCTGGCGCTGGGTTATGCGGACCAGATCTTCGCCCTGGGCACCGAGCTAGAGACGGCCGTGCGACAGGCCCACGGCGGCCAGCGCCTGCTGGATTTCAAGGTGGGCGTGGCAGACTCGGTTACAAAATCGATTGCCTACCGGCTGCTGGAGCCCGCTCTGGCCATTGCCGAGCCGGTGCGCCTGGTCTGCCACGAGGGTAAATTCCCCGATCTGCTGGCGCAATTGGCGTTGAACCGGCTGGATCTGGTGATTGCGGACGAGCCCATGTCCAAGCGCCTCAATGTGAAGGCCTTCAACCACCCGCTGGGGAGCACCGCCATGAGTTTCTTCTGCGCCCCGTCGTTAAAGGCAGGGCTCACAGGCACCTTTCCGCGTTGCTTGAACGACTTTCCCCTGCTGATCCCGGGCCCCCATGCCTCGGTGCGCCAGCAGTTGGAAGGCTGGCTCACCCGCCACCAGATCCACCCGCGCATCATTGGCGAGTTTGACGACGGCGCGCTGATGAACGCCTTTGGCCGCGAGGGGCGCGGCGCCTTCATGGCGCCAACGGTCATGGAGCATGAAACCGTGGAGCAGTTTGGGGTCGAGGTGATTGGCCGCACCGATGAACTGGTGGACGAGTTTTTTGCAGTCTCGGTGGAGCGGCGGATCACCCACCCGTGTGTGGTGGCGATTACGGATGCGGCGCGCGGTCAGTTGTTTGGGTGATCACTACGGAGTAGTACAGATCACCGCCCCGCAGCCTTACTCAAGCCCGCACCGGTGATGCGGGCCAGGTCACCGTTGGCGTGGCCTGCGCGCAGGATGCGGTTCACCTCGTTCAACAGGTCCTGCTGGTGCAGGTTTTTGGAGAAGGCCAGGTAGTTGGGATCAATCTTCAGCGGCACCGGCAGTACCTCAAACTTGTCGCGCTGGGCGTACAGCTCCCGGTCCTGCTGGAGCACTTGTTGAAAACCAGCGGCGCCCCCGTTGAACAGCCCACCGTCCATACGCCCGGCCAGCAGCTTGCGCAGGCGGCTGTCAGGCCCGCTGTCTTCCTCCAGGCGGAACAGGCCCGCCTTGTGCGCGCTGTCGAAGGCGTCGCCGTAAGAGCCGCGCCGCCCAATGCCAATGGTCTTGCCATGCAAGTCGGCAATGGTCTTGAAATCAAACGCCTTGCCCGCCAGCACAACGATCACCACGTTGTCGTTGTACAAAGAATCGGAATAGTCAAACAAGACCTCGCGCTCCGCGGTCTTGGAGATGCCAACAATGCCCCCTTCGCCATCTACTGCGCTTTTGTAGGCCCGGCTCCACGGTGCCAGCTTGACCGTGAACTGGTGGTTGGGAAGTCTTTCGTCGATGTACTTCAGGATATCCACCAAGATGCCCTTGTTTTCGCCGTTCTGGACATAGGCCTTGGGGATGGAATAGTCGCTGCCGAAAACGTCAATATCCGCCGCCCAGGAAGTCGCCACGCTGGCTAGCGAGGCCATCAAAACAACGGCGCGCAGTACATGCACCATGAACATTTCCTTCATAACTTTGCAGCATACCCGCGACGCTTGCATTTGCGTCCCTCACACACCCCTATAGATGTTTAAGTAATTAGAAACAAAAAATACAGTAGTTCCAGTTTTAACGATGGGCTTCCAGAATCCAGTCCATGGCACTAACGCCTTGCACTTTTCTTCTGGAGTTATCGACATGGTTACCCATCTTCCTAGCCGCCGCTTCTTCACGGCATTGGCAATAAGTACCGCTCTGGCCGGTGCCAGTCTGGGCGCATTTGCGCAGCCCAAGCCGGTAGAGCTGCTCAACGTCTCCTACGACCCCACCCGCGAGTTGTATGTTGAATTCAACGCCGCCTTCGCCAAACACTGGAAGGCCAAGACTGGCCAGGACGTGACCATCAAACAATCCCACGGTGGCTCGGGCAAACAGGCCCGCGGCATCATCGATGGTCTGGAGGCCGATGTGGCCACACTGGCCCTGGCGGGTGATACCGACGCCCTGCATGCCAACGGCGGCTGGATCACCAAGGACTGGCAAAACCGCCTGCCGCACAACGCCTCGCCCTACACGTCAACAATAGTGCTCGTCGTGCGCCAGGGCAACCCCAAGGGCATCAAGGACTGGGATGACCTGATCAAGCCCGGCATCAGCGTCATCACGCCCAACCCCAAAACATCGGGTGGCGCGCGCTGGAACTACCTGGCAGCCTGGGAGTTTGCCAAACGCAAGTTCGGCAGTGATGCCAAGGCCAAGGAGTTCATCGCCAAGCTGTATGCGAATGTGCCAGTGCTGGACACGGGTGCGCGTGGCTCATCCATATCGTTTGCCCAGCGCAACCAGGGTGATGTGTTTATCTCGTGGGAGAACGAAGCCTACCTGCTGGAGAAAGAATTTGGCAGCAAGGTGGATGTGGTCTACCCATCGCTGAGCATCCTGGCGGAGCCTGCGGTCACCGTGGTCGACAAAAACGTGGACAAAAAAGGCACCCGCGCCGTGGCAACCGCCTACCTGGAGTATTTGTACACCGAAGAGGGCCAGGACATTGCGGGCAAACACTTCTACCGCCCCGCAGTCTCGGAAAAGGCCGCGGCCAAATACGCCAAACAGTTCCCCAAGCTCAAGCTGTTCACCATCGAACAGGCCTTTGGCGGCTGGGACAAGGCGGCCAAGGACCACTTTGCCGATGGCGCCAGCTTCGACCAGATCTACGTGAAGAAATAAGCGCCAACACCAGAACAACACGCTGTCACACAAAGGGAGAATAAAAACATGTCAGTCCTATTGGTAGCGGGCAGCCCGTCCGAACACTCACGCTCAGCGGCCCTGCTGGATGCCGTGCAGCAGCGCCTGCAACTGCGCGGTGTGGAGGTGGAGCGCCTGCACATCCGTGACCTGTCGCCCCAGGCCCTGCTGTTGGCAGACTTCAGCCACCCGTCGGTCGTGCATGCCACAGCCCTGGTGGCGCGTGCCAAGGCCATTGTGGTGGCCACACCGGTCTACAAGGCGGCCTACAGCGGCGTGCTCAAAGTCTTTTTGGATCTGCTGCCGCAGACCGCGTTCAAGACCAAACATGTGCTGCCGCTGGCCACTGGGGGTAGCCCGCACCACATGCTGGCGCTGGACTATGCGTTGCGGCCGGTGCTGCAAGCCTTGGGCGCTGCCCACATCCTGCCGGGCATCTATGCCACCGATTCCCAGGTGGTGGTTTTGCCGGAAGGCGGTTACCAGGTGCTGCCCGAAATTGCGGTGCGCCTGGATGAAAGCGTCAACGTGCTGATTGCCGAGGCCCTGCGCGAGATCCCTTCGGTGGCTGGCCGTTTTGCGCCTGTCCCATTTGCCCAGGTGCGATGTAGCGTCTGAAGGGCCTCGGTGGAATGCAATAGTTGCTATTCATTTAGTAGCAATCTGTACAAATTTCACGGGGGCTGGATGGTCATTTTTTCACCAATTACCCCTACGCAGGACAGCAACTAGCACGGTTGCAGTCTCATCCCTTCATTTTTGCAACGGACTTTTTAGGAGCACCCCATGTCCATCCAAGCCATCAACGTACGCAACCAATTCAAAGGCAAGGTCAAGGAGATCATCCGCGGCGATGTTGTCTCCGAGATCGATGTCGAAACGCCCTGGGGCATCGTCACCTCCGTCATCACCACCCGCTCGGTGGACCAGCTGGAGCTGAAGATCGGCAGCGACGTGGTCGCGCTGGTCAAGTCGACCGAAGTGTCGATTGCCAAGTTGTAGCCAAGCTGTAACGCACGCCGTTTGCTTGTTTACTTGCGCGCCAGCCACACCCCCAGCACCGTGAGCACCATGCCCAGCAAAGCCAGGCCGGTGAGTGTCTCGCCAAACAGCGCCCAGGCAACCAAGGCCGTGGCCGGTGGCACCAGGTAAAACAAACTGGCGACGTTGACGGCGCTGCCATTGCGGATCAACACATTCAGCAGGGTCACGGCACCCAGCGACAACACCAGCACCAGCCAGCCCAGCGCAAACACAAACGACGGTGTCCAATGCACGACCATGGTCTCGGTGGCCATGGCGGCCAATCCCGTCAAAGCCAGGGTGGGCAGGAACTGGATGACCGACCCAGTGCGCAGATCGAAAGACGGGCAAAAGCGCTTCTGGTACAGGGTGCCCGCCGTGATCGCCAGCAAGGCTATGAAGGCGGGCAACAGCATGGAGAGCACCATGCCGCCACCGCTGGTGCTGACCGCTACCTTGTGCGCCACCACCAGCGCCACGCCCACAAAGCCCAGGGCAAGCCCGGCCCATTGTGTGGGGCGCACGCGTTCGCCCAGCAACAGGCCTGCACCCAGGGCCGTGAGCACGGGTTGCAAGCCCACCACAATCGCCGTCACCCCGGCGGGCAGGCCATGGCCAATGGCAATGAACACGCCGCCCAGGTACACCCCATGCACCAGCACCCCGGACACGCCGATGTGTATCCACTCCCGCACCGTGCGGGGCCAGGCGGCCCGCTGGTGCCAGGCCAGGGCACCCATCAGCACCAGCACGATGGCATACCGCAGGCTCAAAAAGGTGAGGGGCTCGGCGTCTGGCAGGCCAAACTTGGCACCTATGAAGCCGGTGCTCCACAGGGCTACAAACAACAAGGGGTAAAGGGCCGCCGTGCGCGCGCGGACGGTTTCAGGGTTGGAATGCATGCTCCGATCTTAGGGGCCGCGTTCACGCCGCCTTATGTTGGTGCTCAGCGCACTGGCCTGCGCTGGCATCTCATGAGTCATTTTGGTCTCTAGCCCCCGTCGGATCTATCGATATCGCTCATGTATTTATAGCAAAGCGTTAGGCGGAGAGTTATTTGACGAGCACAGCGACTTTTTTTACTGGTTTTGAATCCATTTCAGAATACTCTGCGTACATGTAAAGGCTCATCCTAAAAACCACTCCTAAAGGACCTTCATGAACACCTTCTCCTACAAGTCTTTAAGCCTTGCTGCGCTCGCGCTGGCCAGTCTCACCGCATGCACCACCATGGCGCCTGAAGGCGCGGAGCGTGCTGAAAAGGCAGTAGCCGTCACTGCATCCAACAAGCTTCTCAAGTTCAATGCAGGCAGCCCTGGCCGTATTTTGACCACGCTCAACATCACTGGTTTGCAGGCAGGCGAGACATTGCTGGGCATTGATTACCGTGTCGCCAAGGACCAGCTTTACGCCCTGGGCAGCAGTGGCCGGCTCTACACGGTCAATGAAGACACCGGTGCCGTCAGCATGGTGGGCGTGCCGTTTGCCATCAAGCTGGAAGGCACGCAGTTTGGCTTCGACTTCAACCCCACAGTGGACCGTATTCGGGTGGTCAGCAACAACGGGCAAAACCTGCGCCTGCACCCTGACACGGGGGCCGTTGTGGACAGCAACCCGGCTTTGGAAGGCCTGCAAACCGACGGCAAATTGACTTACGCAGTGGGTGATGCCAACTTTGGCAAGTTGCCCAGCGCTGTTGGTGCAGCTTACAGCTACAACAAAGCCGATCCCAAAATCACCACCAACTTTGCGCTCGACGCGGCCACTGGCGCCCTGGTAACACAAGGTTCGCGTGAGGGCGTTTTGCCCGCTGTATCACCCAACACGGGCCAGTTTTTTACCGTGGGCTCTCTGGGTATGCCTTTCGCGACGGCCGCCTTTGACATTCAAGTCTTGAGCGACGTGGCCTTTGCTGCTTTGAACAGCGACGGTGGCGCAGCAAGTCGCTGGGTGACGATAGACCTGAAAACAGGCGTAGCCAAGTCTCTGGGCATGGTCGGCGGTGGCGAGCCTGTGGTCGGTATTGCGCTGGAGCCTTGATCAGAATCCCCGCCATGACCGGTGATCATGGCGGGCCGCCGTGTTGGCCCACGTTGTTTCATTCATTGCGGTATTTGGCCGAACTCATTGGGAGGATTGTTGAGCCAAATAGGCTCGCGCGGTGGTCGAAATGACGCTCGGGTCAGTTGCAGCCACACCACCATTTTGGCGATTCGCTGCCCCAACCGGAAATGGCCATTGCGGGTTTCTACGCACCATTGCCAATGGTGCCTTTGGCAGGGCCGTTGTACGGATCGGTGAAGTTTCTGACGCTTGCATGCTTGACATCCTCTTTCTACGCGGGGGCTGATTCGGTCTGCGTAGTATGCGAACTGGATGTATCACATCTGTGTCGCGACGGGCGGTTTTGTATCGCTTGTAGCGCGTACAAACGATACAAAGTCGAGCGGTTTTGACATCAATGCGATACGTGCGGTTCGCATAATTTCCCATCCGAACAGATCGCTTTGTGTGGATTGTTTCCACAAAGCGCCTCCTACTTCCCCACACCCTTTCTGGAGTCCTTCCATGAACCGCAATGTCCTCTCACTGTCTGTACTCTGTTTGCTCGCAATGCAAGCCAACGCCCAAAGCCAGGCACAGGTTGCAAGCCCCACCCACGTGTCGGCCGCCTGCCAGAGCGATGTGTCCAAGTTCGAGCAGGTGGTGGCGGTCGTGCGCCAATCCCATGGGGAAAAGCGCGCGAACGATCTGCGTGAAAAGCTGCTACCCAGCAAGGAAGCGGATGAAGTGCTGAGCCAGTCGGGTCAATGCGGCCTGGCGCGGCTGTTGCGTGCCAAGAAGCTGGTGTAGTCACACAGTGTTTTAGGGAAATGCGGCCAGCCGCCAATGCGCGCAATGGCCCGAACCTGCAGGCGCTCCAGCTACCGTGCGACGCATGCAAAATGTCGCCATGGCCAAGCCCGTTCAAACCCGTCACAGCGCCCAACGTGCGTGGGTGCGGCTCCCCTCCGGACGGCGCATCGATCTGCATGATCCGACTTTCGCTGATGTGGATGACACCGACCTCTCGCTAGGGCTCGCTCGCACCTTCCGGTGGGGTGGCCATTCCGTATGGCCACTTCCCATGTCGGTTGCACAGCATTCGTTGTTGGTCCTGCAGATTCGGCGGTCACAGTGCAAGCTAGACCCTGATGCGCAGCTGCGCGAATTGCTGCATGACGCCGAAGAGGGCTTGCTGGGTTTTGACCCCATTTCTCCGCTGAAGCCCATTCTGGGTGAAGGCTTTCTAGCCTTGCTGGACCAAATGCAGAAAGCGCTTTTTGCAAGCTACGGCTTGTCCTGGTGGACCCAGGAAGAAAAAGCCAAACACAAGAAGGCCGATGTGCTGGCCGCTGCCAGCGAGGCGATTCACGTGGCAGGTTGGAGCCGTGAAGAGGTTCGCTCTGTGTTGAACATTCAAGTGACACCTTTGGTGGACGACCCATTGGTTGCAGTCTACGGTGGGGTGCCCTGGGAGCCATGGACTACAGATCTTGCAAACACACGCTTCCTGCAGGAAATGCAGACAATCCTGAAGTCCCGTCAACAATGAACCAGCGGCTGCGGAGCAGCCTTCTCCATGAACACCACCCCGACCCACACCGAACCCCATATCGCCCGCTTGTTCATTTACCCGATCAAGTCCTGCGCCGGCATTGAACTGCCACAGGCGCGCCTGACCGACACCGGGTTGGCGCATGACCGGCAGTTCATGCTGGTGGATGCGCAGGGGCGCTTTGTCAGCCAGCGGGAGCTGGCCCGCATGGCGCTGATCCGCACGGAGATCGACAGCGCACTGCTGCGGGTTAATGCTCCGGGCATGGCCGAGCTTGTGCTGACCCTTGACGCACCTGCTGAAGCAACCGCCACCGTCGTTCCAGTGCAGCTCTGGGGGCATAACATGCCGGCGTTCGATGTGGGTGCCGAGGTGGCGGCCTGGTTCAGCGCCTTTTTGGAACAAGATGGGCTGCGCTTGGTGCGCTTCGACCCCACACACCGGCGCGCTTCTGACACCCATTGGACGGGCGATGACACCGCCTTGAATCTCTTCAGCGATGGATTCCCGTTGCTGGTGCTCAGCCAATCTGCGTTGGACGGCCTGAATCGCCGGCTGCTGGCCCAGGGCTGGCCTGAAGCGCAATTACAGCGCTTTCGCCCGAACATCGTCATCGACGGTGTACCGGAGCATGAGGAAGACCTGGCCGCCGAACTACTGGTGTCTGCAGACGACTCCAGCCATGGTCCCATCCACCTGCGCCTGGTCAAGCCCTGCCCACGCTGCCCTATCCCCAACATCGACCCCGACACCGCACACAGCGCGCCGCATGTGATCGACTGCCTGGGCACCTACCGGCACGACGCACGGGTCAATGGCGCCGTGAGCTTCGGCATGAACGCGATCATCGTCGCCAGCATAGGCCGCACCCTGCGCGTGGGCCAGGCGCTGGAGCTGGATTACGGTTTCGCGTAAACCGGCTAGGCGGTGGCTGAGCTGCTGCAAATTGGTGACGCGGTGTTCAAGCCGCTTTCTGTTTGCGCACTGTGAACTGGTTCACCGGCCGCTCCAGCCCCAGGTTTTCGCGCAGCGTGCTGCCTTCGTACTCCGTGCGGAACAGGCCGCGGCGCTGCAGTTCGGGGATCACCAGGTCTACAAAGTCGTCCAGTGATTCGGGCAACACGGGGGGCATCACGTTGAAGCCGTCGGCCGCACCGTTTTCGAACCAGCTCTGGATCTCATCGGCAATCTTCTCGGGGGTGCCCACCACCACCCAGTGGCCACGTGCACCAGCCAGGTACTCGTAGAGCTGGCGCACGGTGAGTTTGTCGCGGCGGGCCAGTTCCAGCACCACGTGGGCGCGGCTGTTGCGGCCTATCGGTGGCTGGGGAATATAGGGTGGTGGTGCGTCCAGGTCCCATTTGGTGAGGTCTTCGCCGGGCCAGAAGGGGGCGATGGTGCTCAGACCCACGCTGGGGTGTATCAGCTTTTGCAGCGCGGCCCACTTGGCATCGGCTTCCTCCTGCGTGCGGCCCACCACTGGCGAGATGCCGGGCAGCACCAGCAATTGCTCGGGTCGGCGGCCGTACTTGGCCAGGCGACCTTTGACATCGCTGTAGAAGGCCTGGGCTTCGGCCAGGCTGGTCCAGGCGGTGAAGATGGCCTCGGCCGTTGCGGCGGCCAGTTCCTTGCCGGGCTCGGACGAACCCGCCTGCACGATGACGGGGTAGCCCTGGGGCGAGCGTTCGATGTTCAGCGGCCCTTTGACCTTCAGGTGTTTGCCTACGTGGTTCAGCGTGTGCAGCTTGTCGGGGTCGAAGTACACACCACTGGCCGGGTCGCGGCTGAAGGCATCGTCTTCAAAACTGTCCCACAGGCCCTTCACCACGTCCACAAATTCGTGCGACCGTTCGTAGCGGGTTTCAGGGTCCGGATGTTTGTCCAGGCCAAAGTTGCCGTACACGTTTTCAGCGCTGGTGGTCACCACGTTCCAGGCCGCACGGCCCTTGCTGACATGGTCCAGCGATGCAAACTTGCGCGCCAGCAGGTAAGGGTCTTCGTAGGTGGTGGAGGCGGTGGCCACAAAGCCAATGTGTTTGGTTACTGCAGCCAGTGCGGCCCACAGCGTGACGGGTTCGAAGTGCGACACCCGGCCTTGGCGGCTGAAGGCTTCGTCGCTACCTTCAAACCACAGGCCCGGGCTGTCGGCTACAAACACCTGGTCAAACAGGCCGCGCTCGGCGGTCTTGGCCACCTCGATGTAGTGGTCAATGTTGGTGCCCGAGTCGATCTGCGACCCCGGGTGGCGCCAGGCAGCGATGTGGTGGCCGGTGGCCATGATGAATGCGCCCAGGCGCAGTTTGCGTTGAGACATGACAGTTCCTTGTAGGTATGAAGATGTGAAAAGAAGGGGCCGGTGGTGCCGGGGTCAGGTGTTGCTCGCGCCCGGTTTCCAGGCGGTCAGGCGGCGCTCGGCCACCTGCAACAGCGCGTTAAAGGCCACACCAATCAGCGTGATGGCGATGATTCCGAAATACATGTCGGCAATCAGAAAGCTGTATTGCGCGTAGATGATCAGGTAGCCCAGGCCCGACTTGGCGCCCACCATTTCGGCGGCCACCAGAACCAGGATGGACGTGGCGCTGGCCAGGCGTATGCCAACGAAAATGGTCGGCACCGAGGCCGGCAGGATCACCTTCAGGAACAGCTGCCGGGCACTGGCGCCCATGGTGCGCGCCGACTTGATGAGCAACGGGTCCACCTGCTTGACGGCGGCTATGGTGTTGAGCAGCAGCGGCCAGGAGCAGGCATAGACCACCATGGCCACTTTGGACACCTCGCCAATGCCCAGCAAGAGTATGAACACGGGCAACAGGGCGAGCGCTGCCGTGTTGCGCAGCAGTTCAATCAGCGGGTTCAGAAACTCTCCCAGGCGGCGGTACCAGCCAATGGCCAGACCCAGCGGCACGGCATACAACACGGCGATGCCAAACCCACCCAATGCGCGCGCCACGCTGGCCGACGTGTGTTGCCACAGCTGGCCGTTCAGGGCCAGTGCCCAGCCGGCCGCCAACACTTCACTCAGCGGTGGAAAGAAGGCGGGGTCGGTCAGCTCCAGCCGCGGGGCCAACTCCCACCACGCGGCCAGCGCAACGACCAGCGCAGAGCGCCAGCCAAGATGTAGCACCTGGCGCAGTATGCGTAGCCAGGGGGCGGGAGGGGTCAACACCAGCGGAGCGTTGCCCGCAGTCAACGAAATATCAGACATGGAAACTCTCCTTGCGGGCGGGTAGGGTTGCGATACGGGCACGGCGTTGTTGGCGCGCAGCGGCCACTTCGTCGTGCAGCAGGGACCAGATCTGGTGGCGCAGTTCGCCAAACAGGGGCAGCGAGCGCACGTCTGGTGTGTCGGCACGCAGCGTGTCGGGTATGTCGATGATCTGTTTGATGCGCCCGGGGCGTGACGTCATCACCGCCACCCGCTGGCCCAGCACCACAGCCTCGTCGATGCCATGGGTGATGAACACGATGGTCTTGCCGGTGCGGTGCCAGATGTCGACCAGCTCTTCCTGCAGGGTCTCGCGCGTTTGCGCATCCAGTGCGGCAAAGGGTTCGTCCATCAGCAGCACCTCGGGTTCATACGCCAGGCTGCGGGCGATGGCTACACGTTGTTTCATGCCACCGGACATTTCGTGCGGGTAGTGGCGTGCAAACGCGCTCAGCCCCACCAGGTCCAGGTAGGCAGCGGCCTTGGCACGGCGCTCGCTGCGCCCCAGGCCCGCAATCTCCAGGCCAAAGGCCACGTTGTCCAATGCGTTGAGCCAGGGGAACAGGGCGTATTGCTGGAACACCACCCCACGGTCCCGTGCCGGGCCGGTGATGGGTTTGCCGTCGATCAGCACGCGCCCGCTGGTGGTCGGGGTCAGGCCCGCCAGCAGGTCCAGCAGCGTGGACTTGCCGCAGCCGCTGGGTCCCACCAGCACCAGAAACTCACCGGCACGCACATCCAGCGTCACGTCGTCCACGGCCACAAAGCGCTGGTCCGCACCGTCATCTTCGGCGCGCACCGTGAACTCCTTGCGCACATGCTCAAAGCGTATCTTGGCGGCGCTCATTTGGCAGCTACCTTGGCGCCAGTGGCATAAGGGTTGAGGGCGTTGGTGTACAGATCGGCCGGTTTGATCTGCCCTGGCTTGACGATCTGCTCCTTCACCAGCCAGTCGATCCAGACCTGCAGGTCCTTGTCCAGCACCACCCCACCGGTGGAGGGAATGCCTGTGCTCTTCCAGTACTGGATGGCATCGGCACTCTCTGCGCGGCCACGGGCCTTGATGATGGATTCAAACGTGCTGCGGACCTGGGGTGCCGGTGTGGTGCGCGCCCATTCAATGGCCCGTGCAATGGCGCTGACCAGGTGTTTGGATGCCTTGGGATTTTGTTCGATGAACTTGTTGCGCAGCACATAAGAGCCTGCGGTGAAGTTGCCAAACAGGTCCCGGTCGGTAAACAGGGGGCGAATGCCACCACGCTCCAACGCCTTGTCCCGCAGGATTCCGCCCAGCGTGCTGACCTCCACCTGGTTCTGGCGCAAGGCCTGCTCACCTGTTACCGGTGGGGTGATGACAAAGGTAACCTGTTTGGCCTCTTCGTCGTTGACCTGGTTGCGCTCCAGGTACTCCCGCACGATGAAGTCATGGTGGGCACCCAATGTGTTCATCGCTACTTTTTTACCCAACAGGTCGCGGGCTGTTTTGATGGGGCTGTCGTTCTTGACGTAGTAGCCGCTCCAGGTGTTGTCGTCTACCCCGTAGTAGCCAATCACAGCCTTCACCGGTGCCTTCTTGGCAATCAGCTTGACCAGTGCGCCATTGAAGGCACCACCGATGTCCGTGTCGTTGCTGACGACGGCCTGCACATCTTGCGGGCCGCTGATGGTGTTGCCCACCCACTTGGGTTTGAGCGGAGCCAGGTAGCCCAAATGGTCGGCCAGCTCGATCCACACCACGGTGCCTACGCTGCCCTGGTAACGGATGTCGGTCACCTCCAGCGGCTCTTGCGCCAGCGCAGAGGCTGCAAAGCCCAGTGCCACCGCGGTGGCCGTTGTCAATCGTTTGAAAAGTTGTCGCATGCAAAGTCCTTATGGGTTGGTTATGGAGTGCAGCGTAAGGACAGCACGCCAGGACGACAACGAAGAAAAACGCGCTTGTATATGCGGATATGCGCAGCGTATGTCGACATGCGTATTGCGCGCTTCGCAAACGGCGCGGCGCTTCTTACGATGAACAGGCCTTCTACTTTCATCAACGCAAAGGAAACCCGCATGTCCGCTGTTCTGAATCCTCCCCGTACCGAAGCCGTTCCCGCACTCGATGTCCGCCCCCTGGCCGGCCGCATTGGCGCCGTCATCCACGGCGTACGCCTGTCGGGCCAGTTGGCCCCTGAAACCTTTGCCGCCATCCACGCGGCGCTGCTCCAGCACAAGGTGCTGTTCTTCCGCGGCCAGCAGCACCTGGACGATGCGGCCCACCAGGCCTTTGCAGGGCGTTGGGGCTATGTGGTGCCGCATCCCACCGTGCCTTCGCGCAACGGCACCGACATCCTGGAGCTGGACTCGCAACACGGCGGGCGGGCCAACTCCTGGCACACCGATGTGACCTTTGATGCGGATTACCCCAAGGTGTCTGTACTGCGTGCCTTGACGATTCCCGACCACGGTGGTGACACGGTGTGGGCCAACACGGCTGCGGCCTACAACGAACTTCCCGCGGAACTACGCGCCCTGGCCGACACCCTGTGGGCGGTGCACGGCAACGACTACGACTATGCGGCCACACGCGTGGAGTCGGCAGACGACCATGGCGCCAAACACTACCGCGAGGTGTTCACCTCGCGCCTGATCGAGGCCCAGCACCCGTTGGTGCGTGTGCACCCCGAGACCGGTGAGCGCACGCTGGTGGCTGGGCATTTCCTGAAACGGTTTGTGGGCTACAACACCCACGACTCGCAGCACCTGTTCGAGATCTTCCAGCACCACATCACGCGGCTGGAGAACACGGTGCGCTGGCACTGGGCCGAAGGCGATGTGGCCATCTGGGACAACCGTGCCACTCAGCACTACGCCATCAACGACTATGGCGACCAGCACCGTGTGGTGCGCCGGGTGACGGTGCGGGGTGAGGTACCGGTCTCGGTGCAGGGCCAGCGCAGTTTTGCGGTGGACAAGCCAACGGCCAAACTCACGGTGCAACCTGCGGCGCAGGCCGCCTGATGCGCGGGTTCCTGCAACAACACCAGTTTTTGCTGCGTTTCGCGCTGTTGTCCTCTTTCATGGGCATCAGCGTGGGCCTGGCCAAGTTCACCACCACCCTGTACGCGCTGCACCTGGGCGCGCAGGGCTGGTGGTTGGCAGCGATTGCCGGGGCGCAGTCGGTGGGCATTTTGTTCATGAGCCTGCCGGTGGGCTTCTGGGTGGAGCGTATTGGCCCCGCCCGGCTGTTTGTGCTGGGCAGCCTGGTCATGGGGGCGGTGTACGCCGCCATACCCCTGCTGCCGCAGATGCTGTTTCTGGTGGTGCTGACCGCACTCATCAGTTTTGTGATGCCGCTGCGTTTTGTGTCGCTCAACACGGTCTTCATGGCGGCGCTGGAGCGCATAGGCCACGCGCGCGCCGGCTGGCAGCGCGGCGCCCACATGGCCGGCATGTTGCTGGTGGGGCCCTTGCTGGCGGCTGCGGTGGTGGCGTGGCTGGGTTACGCGGGCAGCTACTGGCTGGTTGCCGCAATGTTTGTCGCGGCAGCACCACTGTCGGCGTCGGTGCTGAACCAGCACCAGCACCAGCACCAGCAAGCGCCGCCACGTGCCGGTGCGGTGCGCCCGCCCATGCGGCAGGCCGTGCAGTTGTTGTGGCGCGAGCCCGACATACGGGCTCTGGCCATGCAGGAGTGCGCCATCCAGGCCATCCACATGTACTACGCCTTCTATATGGTGGTGATCGCCGTGCAGGAGCTGGGCCTGCCCGCGCTGGGCGCCGGCACGTTGGTGGCGGTGCAGGGCAGTGCCTTTGTGGGCACGCTGATTTTTCTTGGGCCACTGATGGTCTGGCTGGGGCCGCTGCGTACGGTGTTGTGGGCGGTGGGCGCGGTGATTGCGGCCGCACTGTTGTTGGCCTGGGCCAGCACCACGGCCTGGCTGTGGGTGGGTGGTGCCGTGCTGGGCGCTGGCCTGGGGCTGCTGCAAACCCACACCCTGACCCAGTTTGCCCACGTGGGCGCCCGCATGGGGCGGGGCCGCGTGTCGGGCCTGAGCGCGCTGGCCGGTCCCTGCGGCGGGTTTATCGGTGGGCTGCTGGGGGGCACGCTGGGCACCGTGGTGGGTCTGCAGGCGGTGTTCCTGCTGTTCGTGCCGGTGTTTGGCTGGCTGGGCTGGCGCGCTTTGCACGAGCGTGCGCGTCCAACGATCATTTCGATCTAAGGAATCAACTTTTTATTCGTTTGAGTTTTGATGAGCCGCCATTAGAGTTGCAGGGCAACAGCGGCTTGTATGCAGCTCCACACCGCATTTCACGGCATGTCTTTAAGCCAAAAGTGCCGCTAGCCCCCGTGAAATATGCTCAAGTCGCTATAAAAAGCATAGTAATTCAAACCACCATCAGCCAACAGGAGAGGCCCCATGTCCGACCACTGGAAATTCGAAACCCAATCCGTCCACGCCGGTTACAGCCCAGACCCGACCACCAAGGCGGTGGCCGTGCCCATCTACCAGACGGCCGCCTACGCCTTTGACAGTGCCCAGCACGGTGCCGATCTGTTCGACCTGAAGGTGCCGGGCAACATCTACACCCGCATCATGAACCCCACGCAAGACGTGCTGGAGAAGCGCGTCGCAGCGCTGGAGGGTGGCCTGGCCGCGCTGGCCTTGGCATCCGGCCAGGCGGCGGTGACCTATGCCATCCAGACCATTGCCGAGGCGGGTGACAACATCGTCAGCAGCACCGCGCTGTATGGCGGCACCTACAACCTGTTTGCCCACACGCTGCCGCAGTTCGGCATCACCACACGTTTTGCCGACCACCAGAACCCCGACAGCTTTGCACCGCTGATCGACGACCGCACCAAGGCCATCTTTGTCGAATCGTTGGGCAACCCGCAGGGCAATGTGACCGATATCCGCCGCATTGCCGACATCGCACACGCGCACGGCATTCCGCTCATCGTGGACAACACAGTCGCCACGCCTTACCTGCTGCGCCCCATCGAACACGGCGCTGACATCGTGGTGCACTCGCTGACCAAATACCTGGGCGGCCACGGCACGACCATCGGCGGCGCGATTGTCGACAGCGGAAAATTTCCGTGGGCCGACCACAAGGCGCGCTTCAAGCGCCTGAACGAGCCCGACCCCAGCTACCACGGCGTGGTCTACACCGAAGCGCTGGGCCCCGCCGCCTACATTGGCCGCGCCCGCGTGGTGCCGCTGCGCAATACGGGGGCGGCCATCTCGCCGTTCAACGCCTTCTTGATCCTGCAGGGCATTGAGACGCTGGCGCTGCGCCTGGAGCGCATCACCGACAACGCGCTCAAGGTCGCGCAGTTTCTGCAAAAACACAGCAAGGTGGCGTGGGTCAACTACGCTGCCTTGCCCGACCACCCGGACCATGGCTTGGCCAAGAAATACTTGGGCGGCAGGGCCTCTGGTCTGCTGACCTTTGGCGTCAAGGCTGCGTCCGGCCAGGGTCGCGAAGCCGGTGCCCGTTTTCTGGATGCGCTGCAGCTCTTCACCCGCCTGGTGAACATTGGTGATGCCAAATCGCTGGCTACCCACCCGGCCTCCACCACACACCGCCAGCTGTCGCCCGAAGAACTGGCCAAGGCCGGTGTGCCCGAAGATGCGGTGCGGCTGTCGGTCGGTATCGAACACATCGATGACCTGCTGGCCGACCTGGAGCAGGCACTGGCTGCGGTTTAATGTTGCCCCCACGTTCGCCCACTGCGTGTGGCTCTCTGCCCCCCGAGGGGGCTCGCGCGCCTCGGGGCGGCCCTGCGGCGCTCGTTATGTTGCCCTTCCATTTGCTCTTATGAATTTCCAACAACTGCGATCGGTTCGCGAGGCCGTGCGCTGCGGCTACAACCTGACGGAAGTGGCCAGCATGCTGCACACCTCACAACCCGGTGTGAGCCGCCAGATCCGCGAGCTGGAAGAAGAGCTGGGTGTGGACATCTTTGGCCGCGCGGGCAAACGGCTCACGGGGCTGACCCCACCGGGCCGGGACCTGTTGCCCATTGTGGAGCGCTTGCTGCTGGACGCCGAAAACCTCAAACGTGCGGGCCAGGAATACAGCGCGCAGATGGAGGGGCAACTCTCCGTGGCGGCCACCCATTCGCAGGCGCGTTACGCACTGCCGCATGTGGTGAAAGATTTCCGCGACAAGTTCCCCAAGGTCACGCTGCACCTGCACCAGGGCTCGCCCAAGCAGGTGGCGGCCATGCTGGTGTCGGGTGAGGCCGATATAGGTGTGGCCACCGAGGCCCTGGCCGATTACCCGCAACTGGTCACCTTGCCCTGCTACCACTGGACGCACAGCATCATCGTGCCGCCGGGCCACCCGTTGCTGGGGCAGGCTGGGCCGGTCACGCTGCAGCAGCTGGCGCGTTACCCCATCATCACCTACCAGGCGGGTTACACCGGGCGCTCACACATTGACGACGCCTTTGCCGCGGCCCAGCTGCAGCCCGATGTGGTGCTGACCGCCATGGACGCCGATGTCATCAAGACCTATGTGGAGCTGGGCATGGGCGTGGGCATCGTGGCCTCGGTGGCGTTGGATACTGAGCGCGACCGCAACCTGCACATCCTGGACGCCGGCCATCTGTTTCAGGTGAACGTGACCCGCCTGGGGCTGCGCCGTGGCGCCTGGCTGCGGGGCTATGCGTACAGCTTCATTGAAACCTTTGTGCCCACGCTGACCCGGCCCGTGGTGGCGCAGGCGTTGGCCCCGCTGACAACACCAGCATGACATGCATGCTGCAGCGATCTGTGCTGACCGTAGATGGCTCTTGCACCGTTTGTGTTCGTGGAATCAGTCTAGGCCGACCTTGACCTAGATCATCCCGTCCGAGGCGCTCCAGGCCTACCATTTCTCCAAGGCGTCCCTGTGGATCGCCATTTGGAGGAATCCGTATGAAAACCAATGTAGGCGGGTTGGACCGCATCGCGCGTGTTGTGGCGGGTCTGGTGTTGATAGGGCTGGCGGCCACCGGCACGGTGGGCGTTTGGGGTTGGCTGGGCATCGTGCCATTGGCAACCGCAGCCATTGGCTGGTGCCCTGCATACACCCTCTTGGGCATCAACTCTTGCTCCACCAAACCATGAGCAACTTTGACCACACGGGGTTGATCCAGAACATCAACGAGGGCCTGCTGCCCCTGAAAAAAGCGCAGCCCGAAGCCCTGCAGGCCTTTGGCCAACTGGCGCGTGCGGCCATGGCGGAGGGTGCTATCAGCGCCAAACACAAGGAGCTGATGGCGCTGGCCATTGGCATCACCCAGCACTGCTCGGGTTGTATTGGCTTCCATGTCAAAGCCCTGCACAAGCTGCAATGCACGCGCGCCGAGCTGGACGAAATGTTGAGCGTCTGTGTCTACATGGGTGGTGGCCCGGCCCTGATGTATGCGGCAGAAACCGTCAAGGCCTGGGACGCGATGGCGCCGCATTAACCCCGTTTTCGGCATAAACAAACAACAAAGTATTCGTTGGAGATTTGAGCCGCAGTGCACAGAATCGGGCCCTTGGATTTACCTGGGCTCGTTTTTTGTATGCACACCTTGATCATCATTCCCGGCTGGCGCGACTCCGGCCCCGGCCACTGGCAAAGCCTGTGGGCCGAACAGATACCGGGTGCCGTGCGTGTGCAGCAAGACGACTGGATCACGCCGTCGCGCCAGGCCTGGATCACGTCCATCACCCAGACCATACTGTCCCAGCCCGGCCCGGTGGTGGTTGCTGCCCACAGCCTGGGCTGTATTGCCACCACCCATTTACCGCCACAAGCTGCAGCCCGCATACAGGGCGCTTTGTTGGTGGCCCCTGCCGACCCCGAACGGCGTGGTGTCTTGGCCGACTTTGCACCCGTGCCCTACCAGGCCTTGCCTTACCGCAGCATTCTGGTGGCCAGTAACAACGACCCCTATTGCCCGGTGCGCACCGCAGGCGCTTATGCGCGGGCCTGGGGCAGCGAGTTTGTGCGCCTGCAGAACGCGGGGCATATCAATGTGGAGGCTGGCTTTGGCCCCTGGCCGCTGGGGATGGCTTTGCTGCATTCCTTGATGGATGCGCCGGTTCACACCAGCCCTGTATCCGTTTCGGCAGAGCTATAAAGTTAATAGCATTACCCTGAGCATTCTCGGGGGCTAGAGGCCTATTTGGCTTGTAATGTTGGCTACAGCACGTTGAGGGGTATCTTCAGATAGGCCCGTCCGTTGGGTTCTGCCGGTGGCATGGCCCCCCCGCGGATGTTGATCTGCACCGAAGGCAGTATCAGGTTGGGCATGGCCAGGCCGGCGTCGCGTTTGCTGCGCATGGCCACAAACGCCTCCTCGGTCACGCCGTCACGAATATGGATATTGCTGGCGCGTTGTTCGGCCACGGTGGTCTCCCAAGCGGGCGCGCGGTCATCGGGCGGGTAGTCATGGCACATGTAGAGGCGGGTGTCGCCGGGCAGGGCCATCAGCCTGCGCACACTCTGGTACAGGTCGTGGGCATTGCCACCGGGGAAATCGCAACGCGCGGTACCCACGTCGGGCATGAACAGGGTGTCGCCGACAAACACGGATTCGCCCACCTGGTAGGCCATACAGGCCGGGGTGTGGCCGGGCACGGGCAGGGCCTGGGCCGACAGGTCGCCAATGGCGAAGGTCTCATTGGGTTGGAACAGGTGGTCAAACTGGCTGCCGTCGGGGTGGAACTCGGGCTCCAGGTTGAAGATGCCTTTGAACACGTTTTGCACATCGGTGATGGCAGCGCCAATCGCAATCTTGCCACCCAGCTGTTTGCGCAGGTAATGGGCCGCGGACAGGTGGTCGGCGTGGGCGTGGGTTTCCAGAATCCACTGCACGGTCAGCACCTTTTCTTTGACAAAGGCCATCAGGGCGTCGGCGGATGTGGTGCTGGTGCGGCCAGACTTGCTGTCGTAGTCCAGCACGGAGTCAACGATGGCGCAGTGGCCGCCGTCGTGGTCGTACACCACATAACTCACGGTCCAGGTGGCGGGGTCGAAAAAGGCTTTCACGTGGGCTTGCTGGGGGGCGGTCATGGGTAGCTCCTATAAAAAAGCAGGTTTATTTAATTAAGATGCAGATAGTTTATTGACAGATAGATTGTTTGTCAATAGAATATCAACATCGAAAACGAACCGGAGCCGCTGACCATGCTTGCCGAACCGACAGTCTCAACCCCCGCGCCCCTTGATCTGGAGGTGCTGCGCCAATCTGCCAACGCAGCCTGCCGCCTGATGAAGACCCTGTCCAACCCCGACCGCCTGCTGTTGTTGTGCCAGCTCAGCCAGGGCGAGATGAATGTGGGGGAGCTCGAAGCCCTAGTGGGTATTGCCCAGCCCACACTCTCGCAACAGCTGGGCGTGCTGCGCGACGAAGGTCTGGTGAGCACCCGCCGCGAAGGCAAAAACATCTACTACTGCATCAACAGCACCCAGGCCACGGCGGTCATGGGTGTTTTGTACACGCAGTTCTGCAAATCCTGAAACACATACACGAGGAGTAAAACCATGACGATTGACTGGAACCATTTCACACCCTGGGCCTCGCTGGCTGGCGGCATTTTGCTGGGCCTGGCCTCGGCCATTTTTATCCTGGTAAATGGCCGCATCCTGGGCATCAGCGGCATTGTGGGCGGCCTGCTACGGCCCAAGGCGGGTGACGCAGGCTGGCGCATCAGCTTTGTGCTGGGCATGTTGGCGGCACCGCTGCTGTATGTGCTGGTGGCCGGCCCGGTGCCCGCCACGATTGACGCCGGCTGGGGCACCGTGGTGCTGGCCGGCCTGATGGTGGGCGTGGGCACCCGCTACGGCTCGGGCTGCACCAGCGGCCACGGCGTTTGCGGACTCTCGCGCCTCTCGCCACGTTCCCTGGCTGCCACGCTGGCCTTTATGGGCGCGGGGTTTGCCATGGTTTTTGTGATGCGCCACATCCTGGCCTGAACGTTTTATTACTTAAGGAATATTGCTATGCAACACCGTATTGCCGAATTTTTTGTGGGCCTGCTGTTTGGTGTGGGCCTGATCGTGGCTGGCATGACCGACCCCAGCAAGGTGCTGGGCTTTCTGGACCTGGCTGGCAACTGGGACCCTTCCCTGGCCTTTGTCATGGGCGGCGGCATTTTGGTCGGCTTGGGCGCCTTTGCCACGGCCAAAAAACGCACCACCACTTTTTTTGGCGGGGCAATGCACCTGCCCACCTCGACCGACATCGACAAGCGCCTGATTGGTGGCGGCTTGTTGTTTGGCGCAGGTTGGGGCTTGGCGGGCTTTTGCCCTGGCCCTGCCATCGTGTCTCTGGGCGCGGGCCAGCCCAAGGCGGCTGCATTTGTGGCCGCCATGCTGGTGGGTATGGCGGTGTTTGAAACCATCGAGCGTATACAAGCGCGTAAATCGGCAGGAGCCCACTGATATGGCCATCACCCCACACACACTTGCACCCGGCTTTGCCGTGGCCGCCCAGTTGTCGGCCCAGCAGATGGCCGATGTGGCGGCCCTGGGCTTCAAGACCGTGGTCAACAACCGTCCCGACGGTGAAGGCGGAGCCGACCAGCCCCTGAGCCAGGCCGTTGCAGCCGCGGCCCAGGCCAACGGCCTGCATTACGTCTATCTGCCCGTGGTGGGTGGCGCCATCACACCCGCGCAAGCACAGGCACTGCGCGATCTGCTGCAGACGGCACCCCAACCGGTGCTGGCGTTTTGCCGATCCGGTGCGCGCTCGGCACAGCTCTACACACTGGCCCAGGCAGACTGCTAAAACACACCAAGGCATGCCATGACCACACCCAGCTTCTCGCCCGCGTCTGCCTTGCCCCAGTGGCTGCGCCACTACCAAAAGGCGTGGCTGGCCGGTGACATAACCGCAGGGCTGATCGTCACGGTCATGCTGATTCCGCAAAGCCTGGCCTATGCGCTGTTGGCCGGCTTGCCGCCCGAAGTGGGGCTGTATGCCAGCATCCTGCCCATCGTGGCCTACGCCCTGCTGGGCTCCAGCATGACACTGGCCGTGGGGCCGGTGGCGGTGGCGTCGTTGATGACGGCCAGTGCGCTGGCCCCCTTTGCGGTGGCGGGCACCACCGAATATGTGACGCTTGCGGTGCAGCTGTCGCTGATCTCCGGCGCCATGCTGCTGGCCTTTGGTGCGCTGCGCCTGGGCTTTTTGGCGTACTTTTTGAGCCACCCGGTGATCAGCGGTTTTATCACCGGATCGGCCGTGGTGATTGCCATCGGCCAGCTCAAACACCTGCTGGGTGTACGGGTGCCGTCGTCCTCCACCTGGGAGACGCTGCGTGGCCTGGTGTATGCCCTGCCGCAGACCAATCTGACCACGCTGGCACTGGGCCTGGGCAGTCTGGTATTTCTGGTGCTGGCGCGGCGTTACCTGTCGGGCTGGCTGGTGCGCGTGGGCCTGCCCGCCAAGGTGGCGGACCTGGTGACCAAGCTGGCGCCCATGGCGGCCGTTTTGGTGTCCATCGCCGTGGTGGCCCTGTGGCGGCTGGACATCAACGCCAAGGTCAGCGTCGTGGGCGTGGTGCCCCAGGGTCTGCCGCAGCTGGGGCTGGAGCTACCCGGCTTCACCACGATCGGCCAGCTGTGGTTGCCCGCCTTGTTGATTGCGCTGGTGGGGTTTGTGGAGAGTGTCTCGGTGGCACAGTCTTTGGCGCTCAAACGCCAGCAACGTATTGCCCCCAACAAGGAGCTGCTGGGCCTGGGTGCTGCTAATGTGGCCAGTGCGTTGTCCGGTGGTTATCCGGTCACCGGTGGGTTTGCCCGATCGGTGGTGAACTTTGCGGCCGGTGCCAACACGCCGCTGGCCGGTGTGGTGTCTGCCGCGCTGATGGCCGTGGTGATTGCCTCCATGACCGGCGCCTTTTATTACCTGCCCCATGCCGCACTGGCCGCCACCATCATTGTGGCCGTGGTGTCGCTTGTGGACTTTGACACGCTGAAAGAAGCCTGGCACTACGACCGGGCCGACGCCCTGTCGCTGATCGCCACCGCACTGGGTGTCATCACCATGGGTGTGGAAGTGGGCATCTTGATGGGTGTGGCCTTGTCGCTGGGTGTGCTGGTGTGGCGTAGCAGCCGCCCGCACATGGCGGTGGTAGGGCGCGTGCCGGGCACCGAGCACTTTCGCAATGTTGAACGGCATACCGTGGAAACCGTGCCCGGCCTCTTGGCCCTGCGGGTGGACGAAAGCCTGTTCTTCGCCAATGCCACGGCGCTGGAAGACCGCATCGAAGCCCTGATCCACCAGGACCCCACGGTGCGCCGCGTGCTGCTGGTGTGTTCGGCCGTCAACCAGGTGGACACCACTGCTCTGGGCGTGTTGACCGAGCTGAACACCAGCCTGGCCAAACGCGGCATCACCCTGGAGCTGGCCGAGGTTAAAGGCCCAGTCATGGACCGGCTGCAACACACGGCGCTGGGCCTGGCCTTGCAGGGCCGCGTGTTCCAGAGTGTGCATGCAGCATTCAGCCGCCCTGGCACGGCTTAGACCCGCCAGCACATAAACAAACAACAAACTATTCGTTTGGGTTTGATGCATCTACGCCCAGAATCGCGGTCTTGCAGCCCTGTCTGCCCCGTACCGTTCTTTTGGAGTAGCCACCATGCGTTTCAAGCAAAAAGCCACCTTAGCCCTCGCCGCCATTGCCTTAACCGCTAGCAATTTGGTAGCAGCGCAAACCACCTTGCTCAACGTCTCCTACGACGTGGCCCGCGAGTTCTACAAGGACATCAACACGGCCTTCATCGCCAACTACAAAAAAACCACCGGCAAGGACATCAAAATCGACCAAAGCCACGCCGGCTCCAGTGCCCAGGCCCGCGCGGTGAACGACGGCCTGGAGGCCGATGTGGTGACCATGAACACCACTACGGATGTGGACTTTCTGGCCGGCACGGGTGTTGTGGCCAAGGACTGGCGGTCCAAGTTCCCGCAAAACGCCGCCCCCACCAGCTCCACCATGCTGTTCCTGGTGCGCAATGGCAATCCCAAGGGCATCAAGGACTGGGACGACCTGGTCAAGCCCGGCGTGCAGGTGATTGTGGTCAACCCCAAGACCGGTGGCAACGGCCGCATGGCCTACCTGGCCGCCTGGGGGCAGGTGCGCAAGAAGGGCGGCACCGACGCGCAGGCCCAGGAGTTTGTGGGCAAGCTGTACAAAAACGTACCCGTGTTGGCCAAGGGCGGCCGCGACGCCACCAGCATCTTCCTGCAGCGCAATATTGGCGACGTGTTGATCACCTTTGAGTCGGAAGTGGTGTCGGTGGACAAGGAGTTTGGTGCTGGCAAGGTAGACGCGATCCACCCCAGCAGCTCCATCGTGGCCGAGAACCCCGTGGCCGTGGTCGAACGCACCGTGGCCAAGAAGGGCACGGCTGAGCAGGCCAAGGCTTACCTAAACTTCTTGTACTCCGACGAAGGCCAGGAGATAGCCGCCCAACACGCCATTCGCCCCACCAATGCGGCGCTGCTGAAGAAATACAGCAATGTGTTCAAGCCCATCAGCCTGTTCCGCGTGGAAGACTATTTTGGTTCGTTTGCCGAAGCGCAAAAAGTGCACTTCAACGACGGCGGCCAGTTCGACAAGCTCTACACGGTCAAATAAATGACAGCCGTTGCTTCGACAGCGGGGCTGCTTGGCCCCGCTGGCCCCCCTGTTGCCAAACGCCCGGCCAAACGGGTGTTGCCCGGGTTCAAGCTGACCCTGGGCTTCACGATTTTTTACCTCAGCCTGATTGTGCTGATCCCACTGTCGGCCCTGGTCCTAAAGACCTTCAGCTTGAGCTGGGAGCAGTTTGTCAGCGCCGTGACCAGCCCGCGGGTCATCGCGTCGTACCAGCTGACCTTCGGCGCATCCTTTCTGGCGGCCCTGGTCAACACCGTGTTCGGCCTGCTGGTGGCCTGGGTGCTGGTGCGTTACCAGTTTCCGGGCAAGAAGATCATTGACGCGCTGGTGGATTTGCCGTTTGCCCTGCCTACGGCCGTGGCCGGCATCTCGCTGACCGCACTCTTGGCCAGCAATGGCTGGATCGGCAGCCTGCTGGAGCCCTACGGCATTCAGCTGGCGTTCAACCGCAATGGCGTGGTGATTGCGCTCATCTTCATCGGCCTGCCCTTTGTCGTGCGCACCGTGCAACCGGTGCTGGAAGACGCCGAAAAAGAGCTGGAAGAAGCGGCCACCTGCCTGGGCGCCACCCGCTGGCAGACCTTTCGGTACGTGATTTTCCCCACCATTGGCCCCGCGCTGTTGACCGGTTTTGCGATGGCCTTTGCACGTGGCGTCGGTGAATACGGGTCCGTGATCTTTATCGCCGGCAACATGCCCATGTTGTCTGAAATCACACCGCTCATCATCATCGGCAAGCTGGAGCAGTACGACTACGCCGGTGCCACCGCCGTGGCCACCGTGATGCTGCTGGCTTCGTTCCTGATGCTGCTGGTTATCAACGCGCTGCAGTCCTGGCAGCGCAAACGCGCGGGGGCTTGAGCATGAGCACAAACTCCCGCACCATTCGCCGCGCGAAGGCCGGCACCACTGAACCTACCTGGGTCAAATGGACGTTGATCAGCATTGCGCTGGGCTTTATCTTCCTCTTCCTGGTGCTGCCGCTGGCCGCTGTGTTCACCGAAGCCCTGCGCAAGGGGTTTGGCGTTTTTCTGGAGGCTTTTAAGGAGCCCGACGCCTGGAGTGCCATACGCCTCACCTTGCTGGTGGCCGCCATTGCGGTGCCCATGAACCTGGTGTTTGGCGTGGCCGCGGCCTGGGCGATTGCCAAATACGAGTTCCGTGGCAAGGCCTTTCTGACCACGCTGGTGGACCTGCCGTTTTCGGTGTCCCCCGTGGTGGCAGGCCTGATCTATGTGCTGCTGTTTGGCGCCCATGGCTGGATGGGGCCGTGGCTGCAGGCGCATGACATCAAGATCGTGTTTGCCGTGCCCGGCATTGTGCTGGCCACCATCTTTGTGACCTTCCCCTTCATCGCCCGTGAGTTGATCCCGCTGATGCAAGCCCAAGGCACCGAAGAAGAGCAGGCCGCCCAGGTGCTGGGTGCCAGTGGCTGGCAGACCTTTTGGCATGTGACGCTGCCCAACATCAAGTGGGGCCTGATCTACGGCGTGATCTTGTGCAACGCACGCGCCATGGGGGAGTTTGGCGCGGTGTCGGTGGTGTCGGGCCATATCCGCGGCCAGACCAACACCATGCCCCTGCATGTGGAAATTTTGTACAACGAATACCAGTCGGTCGCGGCGTTTGCCATCGCCTCACTGTTGGCGCTGCTGGCCCTGGTGACGTTGGTCATCAAGTCCTTTGTGGAATGGCAGTTTGAGCGTGACCAGAAGGCCGCTGCTGCACTCCCCCCTGAAAATTTCAAGGTAACAACACCATGAGCATTGCCATTCGCAACGTCAGCAAAGACTTCGGCACTTTCAAAGCCCTGCGCGATGTGAGCCTGGACATCGAGTCCGGCGAGCTGGTCGCGCTGCTCGGCCCCTCGGGCTGCGGCAAGACCACACTGCTGCGCATCATCGCCGGGCTGGAAACGGCCGACCACGGCAATATTTTGTTCAGCGGCGAAGACACCACCGACGTGCATGTGCGGGAGCGCAACGTGGGCTTTGTGTTCCAGCACTACGCATTGTTCCGCCACATGAGTGTGTTTGACAACGTGGCCTTTGGCCTGCGCATGAAGCCCCGCGCCACGCGCCCCAGCGAGGCGGTCATCAAACAAAAGGTGCACGATCTGCTGGGCCTGGTGCAGCTGGACTGGTTGTCGGACCGTTACCCTGCGCAGTTGTCCGGCGGCCAGCGCCAGCGTATTGCCCTGGCCCGCGCACTGGCAGTAGAACCCAAGGTGCTGCTGCTGGACGAACCCTTTGGCGCACTCGATGCCAAGGTGCGCAAGGAGTTGCGCCGCTGGCTGCGCCGCCTGCATGACGACTTACATGTCACCAGTATTTTTGTGACCCACGACCAGGAAGAGGCACTGGAAGTGGCCGACCGCGTGGTGCTGATGAACAGTGGCAAGGTGGAGCAGATTGGCTCGCCCCAGCAGGTGTGGGACCACCCCGCCAGCCCCTTTGTGTATGGCTTCCTGGGCGATGTGAATCTGTTCAATGGCCGCGCACACGAAGGCGAAATGCTGATTGGTGAAGACCACCACGGCGTGCGCCTCTCCAGCCCCGAGCACACCGACACGCAAGATGCCAAGGCCTTTGCCTATGTGCGCCCACATGACCTGGACGTGCGCCGTTATGTGGCGGGTGGCAATACCCGCCAGCGCGGCATTCCGGCCAAGCTGGTGCGCGCCATTGTGGTCGGGCCCATTGCGCGGTTGGAGTTGCTGCCGCTGGACGCTTCAGCCGCTGGCAGTGGCGACATCATCGAGGCACAGATTCCGGCGCAGCAGTTCAATGACATGGCGTTCCAGGAAGGTGAAACCCTGGAACTGACGCCGCGCAAAGCCAAGGTGTTTGTGGAGTAGGGCCTTTTCACCGGATTGTTAGTGGCGAAATATGCCTCTAGCCCCCGAAAAATATAGTGATAGCGCTATATAAACAATAGCAATCTTAGGTGGAGAGTTGCCACTCGCTCGCCTCACAGGCGGTTGTAGCGGTTCACCAGGCGCATGCCCTCTTGTGAACTCGGCGTGTCCCGCGCAAACGCCTCACGGCCGCGCGCGTAGCCGTAGTTCCAGTGGTCGTCCATGTGCTGCACAAACGCGGCGTAAGGTGGCATGGGCTCCAGTCGCACACGGTTCTGGCGCCAGGCCAGCACATTGCGCATATAGGGCTTGTCCAGGGCCTGCATGATGTCCGATGTGTCAATCCACACATCGGCATGCTGGGCATGCACCTGGCGCAGGCGCTGGTTGGCGTCTGTGCCCAGCACGGCGCGCCAGGCCGGCACCGACATCAGCTGGTCAAACGGCGCCTTGAACTCCATCACCACCCGGTGCGCCAGGCGCTGTGCCAGTTCAATGGGGAATAGGTCCACCACACCGCCCATGTAGTGGTCACCCGCGTGTGGGAGGCAGGCAAAGTAATACATGTCTGACACCGAGATGCGTGCCGCCACGTCCAGCGGCATGGTGGTGTCGGTCGCCACCACGGGTGCCACGGCCGAGTTGCCCCACTGCGCACCACCCAGCGGTGCGGGCATGCCGTCGACCAGCTGTGCCGCGCGTGCCTGGCAAAAAACGGTTTGTGCAAACAGCTTGCGCTGGCCGCGCGGCTGGCCGACCTCCGCCGCGGTGTACAGCAGCCTGCTGCCCACCAGCGCAACATCTGGCCTTTGCTGCGCGGGGGGCGTTGCGGGTTGTGGCAAAGCGGGCAGAGGCGGCAGCGTGTGCAGGTAGTGGTTGAACAGGTCGGGCACCCGTGGCGCTGCGCGTCTATCCAGGGCGCGGCGGGCAACACCCGCCAACACGTGGCCCAGGGTGGCCGTGGGGGCGGGGGTGATGCCCGCCCAGAAGTTGTACATCTCGGGTGACGCCAGCCAGGCCTTTTGCCGCGCCACATCGGGCTCACGGTGGATCAACGCCGCCGCAATGGCACCCCCACAACTGGCCAGCACCAGATCCGGCGCCTGACCCGCGTCGCGGGCCGCGGCATACATCCCCAAGTAGATGCCGAAGCGGAATCCACCACCGGCCATGACCATACATTGCTGGTAGCGCATCACAGCCCCAGTTTCTTCACAAATCGGGCCATGTGCGGATCGCTGCGGGCGAACGGTATGTCTGCGATGGCAAACCATTTCACAGCGTTGAATTCATTGGCATCAAAGTGGATCGGCTGCGCTTTCGATGCGTGCACCACATACCAAAGGCTGACATCGGTGTGCCCCGCGGTCAGCCCCACAGTGTCCGTGCAGGTGATCATCAAGGGTGGGCCGATGGCGTGTGCCGCGCAGAAGCCGAGTTCCTCTTGCAGTTCACGGGTCACTGTTTCACGCGGATGTTCACCTGGTTCAACGTGCCCACCAGCGGGTAACCAGAGTTGGGCATTCTTGTGGTCCACCAGCAGAATGTGCGGGCCATCCACGACGGCGAAGTAGGACACCAGATGTTTGGGCGGGGTTGCGGGCTTTGCCTGCCGGATCAATTCCGCGCCGGAATCCACCCAGGCCAGCGCATCCGCACGGTGCTGTGCTTCCAGCGGGTCCATTGGCGTGATGGATGCAATTTCTGCGCGGATGTGCTGTCGGTGCAGCGCGGTCAATACGCTCACTCTGCGACCGCGTGCAAGGTGCAACTGGACCGCTCTGCAAACGTCCCTCCGGGCAGGCCCCAGCTGTGGGTCATGCGCAGCTCGCCACCGGGCTTGATGGCAATGGTGATTTCCTCGCGGAACATGTCGACCATGTTTCGGGACCCACTGGCAAATACCACCGCCAGCGTGCCGTCCTCTTCGTCCAGCGAGCTGTCGATGGCGCGGTGGGGCAGCACAAAGGGCAACTCTTCCATGACCGGCCACAGGCACAAGGCACCATCGGCCGCTGCAGCCAGCAGCGTGGCCTCGGTGTGCAAATGTTTGCCGTCGGTGCGGGTGGCCGTGTAATGCAGCATCAGCGCACTGGCTTTCACCAGCGGCTGCAACTCCAGCCGCCCGACGAAGCGCTCCCCTTCGTGGTTGGTGCCGTGGCCCGTGAAGCTGCTGGCCTGGGCGAGCAGGGCGGCGAGTAGGTTCATGCAAGTCCCCCCAGGGTCTGTAGCTCGGTTATGGAGGCAAACACATAGCGGGGTTGTTCACACACCAGCTCTTCGCGGCTACCGTGTCCCCACAAAACGCCCGCCGCCTGCAGACCGTTGCGGTGGGCAGCAAGCATGTCGACCGCGCGGTCTCCCACCATGACGGACGACGTACTGACCAGTCCGTCTACTAACAAGCCTTGCATTTGCTGCCACTTGTGGATGCCGATCTCTCCGCCGCTGACAAAACGGAAGTGTGCGCGCAGGCCGAACATCTCCAAAATCTGTTCTGCAAAATCAACACGTTTGGATGTGCACACCCCCATGGGAATGCCCGTGTCACTGAGGGCGCGTAACACCTCTGGAATGCCGGGGTACAAGACGTTTTCGGAGTAACCCACCTCGGCGTAGCGTTCACGGTACTTGGCCACCAGCGCATCGATGTGGCTGGGTGTTGTGACGCCGGTGAGAGCCTTGAACGATTCGTCCAAGGGCGGGCCGATGCAAGCGGACAGTTGCCCCAGTTCGCGCGCCGGGTAGCCATAGTGGGTCAGCGCGTAGTTGATGGAGCGTCCTATGCCCACCAGCGGGTCGCTGAGCGTGCCATCCAGGTCAAACAGGATCAGATCGTGTGGGGCTGGATTGGTGGTGGGCACGGCCTACGCGCTTTCAATGTCTTGAAAGCGGAACAGTGCCTTGAGCGCCAATCCCGCAGCCATCAGTGCTTCGGCACCACCACTTTGCCGGTCGATCACACAAAGAGCGATCTCGGGCACCATGCCATCCGCCTTGAGCTTGGACATCGCATCGATGATGGCGCCTCCGCTGGAGACCACATCTTCGACCAGGATGAATCGTTTGCCCTGCAAGGGTGCGCCCTCCGCGTAACGGCAGGTTCCGTAGTCCTTGGGCTCCTTGCGGATGAAGGCGGCGGGGATACTGGTGACCTGGCTCAGCATGGTCACGATGGGAATACCGCCCATCTCCAGCCCTGCCAAAACCTCGGTGCCTGGCGGCACCAGCGGTGCCATGGCTTCTGCGATGGCGCGCAGCAACTGGGGGTCCGACTCAAACTGGTATTTGTCGAAATAGGTGTCGCTGGTCTTGCCCGAGCGCAGGACAAAGTGTCCTGCGATACGGGCGCTTGTTCGGATTCTTGCGGGGAGTGTTTGCATGGGCTGGATGTTAAGGCTTTGACCCTGCACCAGCGCCCGTCATTACACGCGGACCTCTGTTCCGGCCGGGAGGTCGCCGACAATCTGCCGCTTTGGCATGCGCCGCACAGGCAGGCGCCGTGTATGCATTTATTCGGGAGATGGTAGGCATGAAAAAACACAAACGCGGCAGTTTGGTGTGGTTGGGACCCCTGGTCTGGCTGGGCACAGGGGGTATCGGGCAGGTATGTGCGCAGGACGTCCCGGCGGTGGGCGGTGGCGCCGAGCCCGCCGCGCGGCAACCGGGAGGCAAGTTGGAGCGGGTAGAGGTTTTGGGTAAACAGGCCACAGACAACGACTTGCGCCGCCGCGCCCAGTTTGCCAAGCAGGTGTATGGCCGCGAAGAGCTGGAGAAGTATGGCGACAACAACGTGGCCGACGTATTGAAACGCCTACCGGGCATCACCATGCAGGGCAGTGCGCCGCGCATGCGGGGCCTGGGGTCTGGCTACACGCTGATCCTCCTCAATGGAGACCCGGCGCCACCCGGCTTTGCATTGGACCAACTGGACCCGGCCCAGGTAGAGCGCATTGAAGTGACCAAGGGCCCCACGGCGAACCAAAGTGCACAGGCCGTTGCCGGTGCGATCAACATCATCCTGAAAAATGCGCCCAAAGTCTCGCAGCGGGACCTGCGGGCCATGCTGGGCTACACCGTAGACAAACCCACGTTGTCGGGCAGCTTCACGATTGGTGAAAAGTGGGACGGATTCTCGCTGTCCCTGCCGATTTCGCTCTTCCAATGGCGCAACCGCAATGACACGGTGGTGACGCGTATGGCACCTGGCGTGGACGGGCAAGCCGCACAGTCGGCACAACAGGGCCAGAACCTGTCATGGGGCCACGGCATCAACATCGGGCCGCGGTTGAATTGGAGAATCAGCGACGACGAAACCCTGACCTGGCAAAGTTTCATCCAAAAAGGCACCTGGCTCAATGAGTCCAGCTACCGCAGCCAGGTATTGGCAGGCTCGCCCAGTCTGGAGGACGATGGGGATTTCAAGGGCGGCTGGCAAAACGTGCGCAGCAACCTGCAGTGGGTGAACCACTTCAGTACGGCCGACCGCATAGAACTCAAGGCCGGGGTGTCGTCATCCAAGGGCACGTTCGATGGGCAAACCGTGCGGCTGGCCCAGCCGTTTCGGCGCACCATTGGTGACAACGCCGACCTGAGCGTGACGCAATCCGGCAATTACAACCGCCTGCTGAATGCGGAACACAGCCTCACCGTGGGCTGGGACCTGGAATGGCGCCAGCGCGATGAAAAACGCGACATCACGGAAAAAGGCCTGCCCCTGGTTGCCGAGTTTGAAGGCCAGCCGTTTTCGGCGCGTATCCAGCGCCAGGCCCTGTTTGTGCAGGACGAATGGGAAATCAACAAACAGTGGTCCACCTACCTGGGGCTGCGTTCAGAACAGATTGCCAGCAAGAGCCAGGGCCTGAGCAACCCGGTCAGCAACACCAGCAATGTGGTGACACCCATGGTGCACCTGAACTACAAGTTCGACGCCGCTGGGCGCGACCTGGTGCGCGCCAGTGTGACGCGCAGCTACAAGGCACCGGAATTGTCGGCACTGATGGCGCGGCCCTTCATCAACAACCTGTTTTCCGACACCACCAAGACGAATACCGAGTTGTCGCCGGACCGCATGGGCAACCCGAACTTGTTACCCGAGTTGGCCACTGGACTGGATTTAGCACTGGAAAAGTACCTGCCCGCCGGTGGGCTGGTCAGCGTGGGTGTGTTCTACCGCCAGGTGGACGACCTGATCCGCAATGTGACGGGCCTGCAAACGGTGGACTGGTCCGGTGTGCCACGCTGGGTCTCACGGCCCGTCAACTTTTCCAAGGCCATGACCCGCGGACTGGAGCTGGAGGTTAAGGGGCGTGCCGGTGAATTGCTGCCCGGTCTGGTGGATGCCAAGTTGCCGTTGAACCTGCGTGGTTCGGTCAACGTGTACCAGTCGTCGGTGGATGCATTGCCAGGCCCGAACAACCGGCTGGACGGCCAACAACCCTGGTCTGGCAACTTGGGCTTTGACTATCGGTTTGCCAGTTTGCCCATGACCACGGGTGGCAGCCTGGCCTTTACACCGGGTTACACCACACAACAATCCCAGTCGCAGTTCCTGGACCAGGGGCGCGCGCGCAGTGTGGATGTGTTTGTGCAGTGGATGTTCAGCCCCAAGGTTTCCGCGCGTTTTGCGGCCAACAACCTAGTGCCCCTGGACGGGGAGTCCCGCACCTACACGTCAGACGGGTACTTCGGCAGCACAGTGCGCACGGGGCGCACGCAGTACAGCCTGGGCATGGAAATCAAACTGTAGCCTGACTGTGTGCTGTCATTCACTACTATTTTAATAGCGCACTATTGAAGTAATACGGGGGCTACAGCCCATTTTTCTATAAACCACATCCCCGCATCAGCAAGGACACCACATGTTCGGTAGCCCGTGCATGGTCCTTGGCCGTCAGTGCCTTGCGCCCCAGCACGGCGCAGACCTGTACATCAAAGTCGGCATAGGTCTGGGTGGCGGCCCAGATGGTGAAGAAGAGGTGGGTGGCGTCCACCGGCGCCATGCGTCCGGCGTCTATCCAGCCCTGGATGACGGCCGATTTCTCGACGATCAGCGGGCGCAGCTCGGTTTTCAGGATGGTCTTGACCACCGGTGCGCCGTGCAGCATCTCGTTGGCAAACACCTTGGAGCCGTCAGGCCGCTGGGCCGACAGCGCCATCTTGACGCGGATGTACTGCTCCAGCGCGGTGCGCGGGTCGGCATCGGCGTGGATGCCCTGGGCCGGTGCCAGCCAGTCGCCCAGCGTGCGTGCCAGCACGGCGCGGTACAAAACCTCTTTGCTGCCAAAGTAGTAGTGCAGGTTGGCCTTGGGCAGTCCGCTGGCCGTGGCGATGGCGGCCATGGTGGCCCCGCCAAAACCGGCACGGGCAAACACTTTCTCCGCCGCGCCCAGGATGCGGTTTTCATTCGACTTGCGGATCTGGCCCTTGATCGGGTCTTCGTCGGGTACGGGTGTACGCGAAGGTTTGGCGCGTGGGCGCTGGGTTGTGGCTTTGGCTTGGGCTGGTGTCATAGTGGCAAAGAAAAGGGGTCGCACCGCGGCGGATACGACCCCCTGGAGTCTTCAGGGTGAAGAGGTACAGGTCAACCGTTTCACCGCCGGGCCGCCCCAAGGTGAAACACGGCCCCCTTGGGGGCAGCGACCCGCGCAGCGGTGGAGCGTGGGGGCACTATTTTGATGCCGCTTCCCACACGACATGGGACATAGCGGCCTTGCCGGGGTCCTTCTTGATCACCGGAGAGCTGCCACCGGCCAGCAGCACCTTGACGGTGCGCTCGTAGGCGGCAGGCTCCAGGTAACCAATCTTCGGTGTGCCGGCATTGGTGATCAGCTTGGCCACGTTTTCCATCTGGCGCTTCTGCACCTTCAGGGTTGCGCTGCCGGATGCGTCCGCAGCCACGACCACCTTGGCCGCCGCTTCGGGGTCTTTCACCGCGTCATTCCAGCCCTTGAAGGTGGCCTTCAAAAACTTGGCCATACGCGCGACAAAGGCGGGGTCTTTGAGCTTGGCTTCCATCACATACAGGCCATCCTCCAGCGTGGCCACGCCTTCTTTTTCATAGAAGAAGGTGACCAGGTCGCTCTCTTTGACACCAGCATCAACCACTTGCCAGTACTCGTTGTAAATCATGGTCGAGATACAGGCGGCCTGGTTTTGCAGCAGCGGGTCCACGTTGAAGCCCTGCTTGAGGATCTTGATGTCGGTGTCGGGCTTGTTGCCCAGCTTGGCCATCCAGTTCAGGAAGGGGTATTCATTGCCACCGTACCAGACGCCCAGGGTCTTGCCCTTGAGGTCCTTGGGGGTGGTCACACCGCTGGCCTTCTTGCAGGTCAGCATCAGACCGGACTGGTTGAACACCTGGGCGATATTGACCAGGGGCACACCGGCTTCGCGCGAGGCCAGGGCCGATGGCATCCAGTCCACCACCACATCGGCACCATTGCCGGCAATCACCTGGGCCGGGGCAATATCGGGGCCGCCGGGTTTGATCGTCACGTCCAGCCCCTCGGCCTTGTAGTAGCCCTTGGCCTGCGCCACGTAGTAGCCCGCAAACTGCGCCTGGGGCAGCCATTTCAGCTGCACAGTCACCTTGTCGGCGGCGTGGGCGGTCATGCCGCACACCGCCAGTACCGCGGCCATCAGGCCTTTGCTCACCACAGAAGAACGACGGATCATGGAACACTCCTTGGGTTGAATAAAACGAAACACCGGGGCATTGCTGCAGAACGCATTATTTGCCACGAATCGACGGATGCCAGAACGCGGCACGCCGCTCCAGCTGCACAAGCAAGGCATAGGCCAACGAACCGGTGACCGCAGCCACCACAATCGCACCCCAGACCAGAGACATGTTCATGCGGGCCGCTTCGGTCGATATCCGAAAGCCCAGGCCCACCGTGGGGGAGCCAAAAAACTCGGCCACGATGGCGCCAATCAGGGCCAACGTGGCGTTGACCTTGAGCGCGCCAAAGATAAAAGGTGTGGCCGCAGGCAGGCGCAGCGACCACAGCGTGCGGCTGTAACCGGCGGCGTAGCTGTACATCAGCTAACGCTCCAGCTTGCCCGATGCCTGCAGGCCGGCCAGCGTGGACACCAGCATGGGGAAGAAGGTCATCAGCACCACAACGGCCGCCTTGGACGGCCACTCAAAACCAAACCACATCACCGCTATCGGCGCCACCGCCACCAACGGCACCGTGCTGGTGAGCGATGCCAGGGGCAGCAGGCCACGTTGCAGGAAGGGCATGCGGTCAATGGCCACCGCCACCGAAAAACCCAGGCCACTGCCGAGCAACCAGCCCACACACACGGCCTTGAGCACGGTCTGGTTGAAGTCGCCCCATAACTTGCCGGGGTTGTCGACCATGGCCTGCACAATCAGCGTGGGCGCCGGCAGCAGCACGCGCGGCACTTCAAAGGCCACGACCAGCATCTGCCAGAAGTACAACACCCACAGACCAAACAGCGCGGCGGTCAGCACGCCGTCAAAACGTGTGCCCTGGATGGCGGCGACGCGGCGTATGGTCCACAGGGCCACGGCGCCCAAGACTCCCAATAACAACCAGAAGAGGCCGCTGGGTGGGCTGTTGCCTTGGGCGGTGGGGTGCAGGAACAACAGGCTGGCAGCCACCAGCGATGCCAGCACCGTAGTCGCCGTGGTGCGATGGGATTGGGGTACTGCGGGCCGGTTCATGGCTGCCTCCGGTGCCGCAAGGCCAGGTGTTCGGCGCCAGCCACCAGCGTGGTCAGCAGCAGCCCCAGCAGTGCCGACATCACCAGCGCAGACCAGATGGCCAGCGTGTTGCCGTAATAGGAGCCGGTCAGCAGCCGCGCACCCAAGCCCGCAGTCGCCCCCGTTGGAAGTTCGGCCACCATGGCGCCGACCAGGCTGGCGGCAATGCCCACGCGCAGCGCGGGAAACAAAAAGGGCAGGGCGGCGGGCAAGCGTAGCAGCCACAGGGCCTGCCAGCGCGTGGCAGCGTAGGTGTGCATCATTTCGGTCTCAATGACCTGTGGTGAACGCAGGCCCTGCACCATGGCCACGGTAACCGGGAAGAAGCTCAGGTACATCGCAATCACGGCCTTGGGCGCCAGGCCTTCCAGGCCCAAGCTGCCCAAAATCACCAGCACGATGGGTGCAATCGCCAATACCGGCACGGTTTGTGAAGCCACGATCCAGGGCAGCAGGGCCCGGTCCAGTGTGCGCGAGTGCACGATCAGCACCGCCAGCACCAGGCCCAGCAATGTGCCCAGCACAAAACCGACCAGTGTGGTCTCACCCGTCACTGCCACATGGAACAGCAGGTTGCGTGGAGAGTCCAGCGGCCAATCCACCAGGCTGGACCAGAAGTCCAGCGCAATCTGGTGTGGCGCCGGTAACACCGGGCGTTCCATGTTGAGTGTGGTGCTGAGAACGTCTTGCCAGGTGAAGGGGGTGCCGGCGGGTGTCAGTACGCGTTCGATGGCCGCGCTGGCATTCATGGCCCAGGCGGCGCCGTACCAGGCCAGTAACAAGACGACCAAGATCACGGCAACCGGCAGGCCGTTGTCCCAGGCCCGGCGGCTCAGTGACGCAACAGGCGCTTTACTCGTGGTGGCCATCGGCAAGTGCCTCGCGCACCGCATGCGCCACGTCCACAAAGGCCTGGGTGTCGCGCAGGCCCAGGTGGCGTTCGTCGGGCAAGGGCGATTCGATGACTTTGACAATGCGCCCCGGCCGGGGCGACATGACAACGATGCGGGTGGACAGATAAACCGCCTCGGCAATCGAGTGGGTCACAAACACCACGGTGCGGCGCTCGCGTTGCCACAGTTGCTGCAATTGTTCGTTGAGCCGGTCGCGGGTGATTTCGTCCAGCGCGCCAAAGGGCTCGTCCATCATCAAAATCTTGGGCTCAAAGGCCAGCGCCCGGGCGATGGACACACGCTGCTGCATGCCGCCCGACAGTTGCCAGGGGTACTTGCCTTCAAAACCCTTGAGACCCACACGCTCCAAATGTGCCATGGCGGTGCTGCGGTTCTGGGCTTTGTCTCCACCTTGTATTTGCAGCGGCAGCATCACATTGCCCAAAACGGTGCGCCAGGGGAACAGGGCTGGTGCCTGGAACACATACCCATAGGCACGGGCCATGCGGGCCTCGTGGGGGCTGACACCGTTGACCCGCACATTGCCTTCGGTGATGTGCTCCAGATCGGCAATTACACGCAAAAGGGTGGTCTTGCCACAGCCCGAGGGGCCAATCAGGGATACAAACTCCCCCTCGCCAATGCGCAGATCGATATTGCTGAGGGCTTGGACCGGGGTATCCGCCGTCTGGTAGACCAGGCTGGCGTTGCGAACCTCTACTGCTGCCAGCGATGCGGTTTGGCCCTCGGCTTGGGGGCTGGTCGGGTGGTTGGCATGGGCGGCGGCAGTGGGTTGATCAGGTTTCATGGATAAAAGCTAACCATTTGGTCAATTTATTGTAGACCTGCTTGCAAGTTCCGTACCGCAATTTACCCCACTATGCGGGCATACCCTAACCGGACATACCCGTGTGCTACCAAGTCCCTTTGCCCATCCTCAAATGGCCTCGGTGCGCTGCACCAACCAGTCCAACGCTGCACCACTGACCAGGGGGCTCAGGCGTGTGCGTACGTTGGCGTGGTAGGCATCGAGCCAGGCGATTTCGTCGGCGCGCAGCAGTGCCTTGTCGATGCAACGCGTGTCGATGGGGCACAGCGTCAGTGTCTCGAATTCCAGGAACTCACCAAATTGCTCACCGGTCTTGGCGGCCACATTCAGCACCAGATTTTCGATGCGCACGCCCCACTGGCCAGCGCGGTACAGGCCGGGTTCGATGGACGTCACCATGCCGGGTTGCATGGCCATGTTGGCGTCGGGGATCGCCTTGGAAATGCTCTGTGGGCCTTCGTGCACATTCAGGAAATAGCCCACGCCGTGGCCGGTGCCGTGGCCGTAGTCCATACCGTGTTCCCACAGCGGTGCGCGGGCCAGCGCGTCAAGCATGGGGGACAACGTGCCCAGCGGGAAGCGTGCGCGGGACAGGCCAATCGTGCCTTTGAGTACCAGGGTGTAGTCACGCTTCTGCGCAGCGCTGGGCGTGCCGATGGGCCACACGCGGGTGATGTCGGTGGTGCCACCGGGGTACTGGCCGCCGGAGTCGATCAGCAGCAGGCCGTTGCCTTCGATGACGGCATGGCTCTCGGGCGTGGCACGGTAGTGCGGCATGGCGCCATTGGCATTGAAACCGGCAATGGTGTTGAAGGACAGGCCCACAAAACCGGGGCGCTTGGCACGCTCCGCGGTCAGGCGCTCGTCAATGGTCAGTTCGGTGATGCGTTCCTTGCCCAGTGCGGATTCAAACCAGGCGTAGAAGGCACACATGGCTGCCCCGTCCTGCTCCATGGCGGCGCGCACGTGGGCGGCTTCGGACGCATTCTTGCGGCTCTTGAGCAGGGTGCTGGGGTTGATGGCTTCGACCACTTTCACCGTTGGTGCAGCGCTTTCACGCAGGCCCAGCGTGACGCGGCGTGGGTCCAGCAGCAGCACAGCGCTGGCGGGCAGGGCTGCCAATGCAGGGCCGGCCAGTGCGTAGTCCTGCACGGTGACGCCGTCTTCTTTCAATCGTGCGGCCAAGGCGGCGGGCACCTTGCCAGAAGCCACAAACAGCGTTGCCGATGTTGCATCGATCAGCGCGTGGGCCAGGAACACCGGGTTGTAAGAAACGTCGGAGCCGCGCAGGTTGAACAACCAGGCGATGTCGTCCACGGTCGAGACGAAATGGTGGCTGGCACCCATGTGGGCCATGGCAGAGCGCACCTGGGCCAGCTTGGTGGCGCGGGGGGCGCTGGCAAATGCAGCGTCGTGTTCGTAGATGGGGGCCAGCGGCAGCGAGGCCCGGTCTGGCCAGATATGGTTGAACAGGTCCACATCGGTGCGTACCGTGGCGCCGACTTTGGCCAGCGTGTCGCGCAACTGCTGCGCGGCGGCCAGGCCCAGCACGGCACCATCCACACCGACCACCTTGCCATTGCCGGTGTTCTGCGCCAGCCATTGCACGTGGTGGGTGGAGGCGCCGGTGTCTATCTTGACCAGCTCGATGCCGGTGTGGGCCAACTCGGTTTCGGCCTGTGTCCAGTAGCGGCTGTCGGCAAATAGCGCTGCGCGATTCTGAGTGACAACCAGCGTACCCATGGAGCCGGTGAAGCCCGACAACCATTCACGGCCTTGCCAGCGCGCGGGCAAGTACTCAGACAAGTGCGGGTCGCTCGATGGCACCAGGCAAGCCGCCAGGCCCAGCTCCGTCAGGGTGCTTTGGGCGCTGGCTATGCGTTGGGCAAAAACTTCAGGGCTGGCAGTCATTGCGGTTCCTTGTGGGAAGGGTGTTGGCGCCGGGGTGGGGCGCAAACCCGCAATTGTAGGACTGCTCTTTTTACAGCCGGGTCACCCCCGGCACATAACCGACTAACTTGCCATCCACATACAAGGCGCCTTCGGGCGCCCCGGCTTCTGCGTAGAACTCGTACACCATCTCGCCGGGAGGGCGACGGCGTGCGCGTTCGGTCGCGCTCAAGGTCCGCGCCAACTGCGCCAAACTATGGCTGACGGCGCGCAATATGCCTGCTAAGAGGCGACGAACGGACGGAGCGCGTGGGGTGTAGTACGGCAAGGTCCGGGTGTGAAAACTTCCTACCATGATGGTGTCTCCTGACTGGGGCGCGGCCTCTGGGGCGCTCGCCCGGTTTGAACTATTTACAACTTGGGGGCCTGGAATAGCCGCTGATCACTCCACCGCGGGAGCGTTTGGGGGCTTGCAGACAAAAATTGGCGGGTAACAGCGTGAAATGGGACATAGGTTTCTCCTTCGGGTTGCAAAAAAAAGCCCGGACTGCTTTCGCACCCGGGCTTCTGTGGAGAGAACGCGTCACGCGTTGAGAGGTGACGCTCAGCCCACAGACGCCCCAGGCAGGGCGCGACGGTTATTCCCACTCAGCAAAACACGGTCCAACGGCTTGACCAACAGCTGCGCCATGCGCGGGCTGAGACAAACAATTTCCAACGAGAACAGGACCATGGATAACGGGTGAGGGGTTAATCGGACTTGCGGTGCCGGTTGCCTAAGGCTTGTATGGCGACTGCAAACTTGCTCAAATGATAAACGAAGTGTTATCTTGAGCAAATTGAATTTATTCAGAAGATAAAGAAACTACTTCTTTTGTCGCAGAGGCGCAACACCGACTTGGGAGCGCAGCCACAGGGCGTGGGCGTCTGTCGTCGCGGGGGTCGAAGCGGGCACCACCTTGGCCGGTGTTGCAGGCTTGCCGGTGGGCACGGTACCCGGCTTGGCTTCGCTGGCCGTGGGGGTCAGCACCTCACCCAGCAAGTCCAGCAAGCGGGTGCGTGCCCGCTGGGGGTGGCGCCGGTAGTAGGTCAGCACCAGGCCCACAATGAAGCGTTCATCGTCGTCCCGGGGGGCATGGCTGTCGCTGCCAGAGTCGACCACTGCACTGGGCTTGACAGGGGTTGTGCTGCCCGTGTGTACCTGGTCCATCCAGCCATGGGGCTTGTGGCACAGCTGCTCAAACTGGCGCGCCAGGCGCTCACCAATCTGGCGTGAGCGTCCCTTGATCTGGCTCCAGTAGCTGGGCTGTATTTGCACCCTTTCGGCAAACCGGCCTTCCAGTCCTCTGAGGGTGGCGGCGTCGGGGTGTTTGATGGTGTTGCGCACAAATTCATCGAACAACGCCAGGGCGTTGTCAAAGCGGATCTGTGCCAGATCGAGAGGGCTGGACATGCCCAATGATAAACCTGCCTTGCGCAAGCATGCTGTGCGGGGTCGCACGGACGGTGCTACCTGCCCACCACAGGCCCTGCCGGTTTGTCACCAAACTGTGCAGCCTGTCCGCCCAAGTGGCAGTGCGTCGCCTGGCGCTGGCGCCAGGCTGCTGGCCCTAGGTACAGTCGAGCCATTCACAGTATTGCAGCGAGCCCATCCGCCATGAACCCCACCACTTCACCCCACACACCGCCCAGCCAGTGGTCCCGCTTTGCCGCAGCCTGTGTGGCCGCCTACCACCGCTACGGCAACTGGCTGGTCAGCATCACCTGGTGGCGATTTTTTGGCCTGTCCTTTGCGCTCGTCATCGCCATGGCCATCATCCATGACCTGCCGCCTCTGAGCTGGACCTATGTCGAAGTGATCAAGCCCCATGATCCTGCCCATTCCAAGTCGCCAACACGGGCCCCATCTGAATCGTCCAAGAGCAAGCCTTACGCCGGTGGCAAAGAAGGCGTGGACATATCCATTGACGAGCGGGGGGTAGTTATCAAAGCCCGCCCTGCCGCACCCGCCGCACCTGCAAGTCCTGCACACCCCGCTGTACCCGCCCTGCCTGCATCCGGCATGGTCGTGCCGGAATTGCCGCCCATACCGGAAGTCAATATCAAGCTGCCACCGGGTGCCAACAGCGACGTCGTGCGCGAAGCGGTGGAAGACGCCAAACGCGAGATCGAGTCCGCCATTGCAGACGCGCAACGCGAGGCCCAGGAAGCCATAGAGGAGGCGGCCGACGCATCCCGCCCGCGCATCCGCCACCGTTCTTACGGTGAGGCACTGATGCCCCTGACCATGTGGTTCATCCTGCTATCGGGCATTCTCAAGATCACCTACAAAGGCAAGGTCCAGGCCGAGGCCAAGGCGGCACAGGCCACCGAGGTGGCAGAGTCCGAATCCCTCAAACGCCAGGTTGTGGAAGCGCGTATGGCTGCCATGCAGGCCCAGGTGGAGCCGCACTTTTTGTTCAACACACTGGCTAGCATTGACCACTTGATCGAGACCGATCCGCCGCGAGCCAGCATCATGCAAAAGAACCTGATTGCGCTGCTGCGGGCCAGCATGCCCAGTATGCGGGAGGCCAATGCCCAAGGCAGCACACGAGATTTGGGCAAGGAACTGGCGGTGATACGCCCCTTCCTGGAAATCCTGAAGGTGCGTATGGAGGAGCGTCTGCAAACCGAGGTGCGTGTCAGCGACGGCCTGTTGTCTGCTGAGTTCCCTCCCATGATGTTGCAAAGCCTGGTAGAAAACGCGATCAAACACGGCCTGGAGCCCAAGGCAGAGGGTGGACAATTGACGGTGAGTGCCGAAATTGTGCACGGCAAACTGGCGGTCACCGTGGCCGACACGGGGCTGGGCTTCGGCAAGGCCGCTACCGCCGGTACGGGCATTGGCTTGAGTAATATCCGGGAGCGCCTGGCCCTGTTGTACGGCGGCAAGGCCAGCCTGAATATCACCGAGACCCCGGGTGGCGGAACATCGGTCACCATCACGGTGCCCTATGTGGCCTGCACGGATTCCGAACGATCGGGACAGGCATAAGACGACGATTTTTTGAATATTGGATGGAGTTTGCACCCATGACACGTGCCCTGATTGCCGATGACGAACGCCTGATGCGCGAGCAGCTCCGCGCCCGCCTGCATGAGGTGTGGCCGGATCTGGAGATCGTGGCTGAGGCCAAGAACGGCCAAGAGGCCGTAGCCCTGACCGAGCAGCACCACCCCGACATCGTGTTCCTGGACATCCGTATGCCGGTGCTGACCGGTGTGGACGCGGCACGGCAAATCGCCCAGTTGCCCACCTTTGACGAGGCCGATGGCTGGCCGGGTTGCGAGATTGTGTTTATCACCGCCTACGACCAATACGCCGTGCAGGCCTTTGAGCAGGGCGTGGTCGACTACGTGCTCAAACCCGCGGAGCGCGAGCGCCTGATGGTGACCGTGGAGCGTATTCGTAAGCGCATGGCAGACCGCGCCGCGCACGCGCCTGTGGACGGCGCCGATGATGACCTGCCAACACCCCTGCCCGCCCATACGCCGGACATGCAGCAATTGCTTCAAACGCTGGCCGGGCAACTCAACCCCAAAGGGCTGCCCAAGCTGCAGTGGATACAGGCCACCGTGCGCCAGGCCATCCAGATGATCCCGGTGGAAGACGTGTTGTTCTTCGTGTCCGACGAGAAATACACCCGGGTACAGACGGCCACGGTGGAGGCACTGATCCGCAAGCCCATCAAGGAGCTGGTCGAAGAGCTGGACATGCAGCTCTTCTGGCAGATCCACCGCTCCACGCTGGTCAACATCAAGGCCGTGGCCGGTGTCACCCGCGACGAACGCGGCCGCCAATTGGTGAGTGTGCGCGGCAGCAATGAAAAGCTGGAAGTCAGCCGCAGCTACACCGGTTTGTTCAAGGCGATGTAGCCCGCTCCCCACCCGATGTTCATGGTTCGCCTGTTTCGCCTGCTGGGCCGCTTGCCGCTGCCGCTGATGCAGCGCGTGGGTGCCCTGTTGGGCTGGCTGACCTGGCGGGTGTCTGGTACCTACCGCCGCCGGTTTGAAGAACACGCCTCGGCAGCCGGCTTCAGCCCTTCCGAGTACCGCCCCGCGCGGGCCGCCATTGGCACCATGGTGGCTGAGCTGCCCTGGCTGTGGCTGCGGCCCCAGGGGCAGGGGGTGTTGCATCTGGTGAAGTGGGATGGGGCGGAACTGTTTGAGTCTGCATTGGACGCAGGCAAAGGTGTCATTCTGGCCCTGCCCCACATGGGCTGCTGGGAAATGATCGGCCAGTCGCTGGCCGAACGCTACGGCCCCACGCGCGGCCCGCTGGTAGCCCTGTACCGGCCCGCCCGCAAGGCCTGGCTGGCACCGCTGGTCGCCAGCTCGCGCAACCGCCCGGGCCTGCAGGCGGTGCCCACCAGTGTGGCCGGTGTGCGCAGCCTGATACGGGTGTTGCGCGGTGGTGGGTACACCGCCATCTTGCCTGACCAGGTGCCGCCTGAAGGCCAGGGTGCCTGGGCGCCATTCTTTGGCCGGCCGGCCTACACCATGACGCTGTTGCCGCGGCTGGCACAACAAACGGGCGCCCGTGTGTTGCTGTGCTGGTGTGAGCGCCTACCAGGCAGCGCAGGTTATGTGATGCACTTCGAGCCGCTGGACGCGCCGGAGCTGCACGACGCCAGCGCCACCCCTGAGGCGGCCACCACGTTGGTCAACGCTGGCATGGAGCGCCTGATACGCCGTGCCCCGGGCCAGTACCTGTGGTCCTACGCCCGTTACAAGCAGCCATCGCGGGAGGCTTGAGCGGGGTGTTTAATCTGAAGCGCTATAAAACATATAGCGCTTCAGATAGATTACACGGGGGCTAGAGGCCGTTTTGGCTTAAGCCGCCTTGGCGATATTGCCTTCCAGCCCTTTGGGAATGGCACCCAGCAGCTGGCGCGTATAGGCATGTTGCGGGCGGTTGTAGATGTCATCCGAGCTGCCGCGCTCCACGATTTCACCCTGGTTCATCACCAGGATGTCGTCGGCCATGTACTTGACCACGGCCAGGTCGTGGCTGATGAAGACATAGGTCAGCCCAAACTCTTCCTGCAGGTCCAGCAGCAGGTTGAGCACCGTGGCCTGCACGCTCACGTCCAGCGCGCTGACGCTTTCGTCGCAGACGATGATCTCGGGCTTCATGGTCAGGCAGCGTGCAATCGCAATACGCTGGCGCTGGCCACCGGAGAACTCGTGCGGGTACTTGCCAAAGGCCTCTGGTGGCAGACCCACCTTTTCGATCAGTGCCACGGCGCGGTGCGCGCGCTCGGTATCGTCCTTGCCAATGCTGTGGATGCGCATGGGCTCCATCAGGATCTGGCCGATGGTGAAGCGCGGGTTCAGGCTGGCGTACGGATTCTGGAAAATGATCTGGATGCGGCTGCGGTAGGCCTGCATCTGCGCTGCGCTCAGGGTCGCCAGGTCGGTGCCTTCAAACATGATGCTGCCGGCGGTTGCAGCAGTCAGGCGCGTGAGCATCATGCCGACTGTCGTTTTGCCGGAGCCGGATTCACCCACCACACCCAGCGTGCGCCCCTTGTGCAGCGAAAAGTCTGCACCCTTGACGGCGCTGAACACGCTGCGCTTGAACAGACCAGTCTTCAGCGGGTAGTCCTTGCGCAAGCCCTTGACCTCGATCAGTGCAGGCCCGTCTATGGGTTTGCTGACACGCTCCTCGGTGATCGGCGGGCGCTTGTTCATGAAGTCGTCAATCACTGTCAGGCGGCGAGGGCGGGTATCCAGCTTCGGGCGGCAGGCCAACAGGGCCTGGGTGTACGCATCCTGTGGCGCGGTGAAGATGGTGTTGGCATCGCCCGCCTCGCGCACCACGCCGTGGCGCATCACCACCACGCGGTCCGATATCTCGCCCACCAGGCCCAGGTCGTGGCTGATAAACAGCATGCTCATCTTGTGGCGTTGCTGCAACTTGGCCATCAGCTCCACAATCTGGCGCTGCACGGTTACGTCCAGCGCGGTGGTGGGTTCGTCGGCGATCAGCAGCTTGGGTTCGCAGGCGATGGCAATGGCGATCATCACGCGTTGCTGCTGGCCGCCAGAGAGTTGGTGCGGGTAGGCGTTGAGCCGCTCTTTCGGGTTGGGAATGCCCACTTCGGTCATCAGCTCCAGCGCGCGGTCCAGCGACTGTTTGCGGTTCAGACCCAGATGGATGCGCAACACCTCGGCAATCTGGTCTCCGACAGTGAAGACCGGGTTGAGCGAACTCATGGGCTCCTGGAATACCACCGAGATGTCTTTGCCCCGCAAGGCCCGCAGGTCTTCAATCGGCGCCTGCAGCAGGTCCTTGCCGTTGTACAGAATCTTGCTGTTGGGGTCGACGATGGCGTTCTCGGGCAACAGGCGCACGATGCTCATCGCGCTCACACTTTTGCCGCTGCCCGATTCACCCACCAGGGCCACGGTGCTGTTGGTGGGGATGTCGAAACTCACGCCCTTGACGGCCTGGCCAGTCGTGGTTTTGCTCAGTCGGAAGGAGACCTTCAGGTCTTGTACGCTAATCAATGTAGTCATGTCTCACCTAATCAGTTGGGGTCAGAGCACATTGCTGCGCAAGTGGTCTGACCCGCAAAGTCTTTACCTAAGCTTGGGGTCCAGTGCATCGCGCAGCGCATCGGTCAGCAGCGCAAAGGCGGTGACAAATGTCGCCATGAACAGGGTGGCCGTGGCCAGCTGCCACCACTTGCCCTGCACCAGTTCGGTCTGGGCTTCGGCCAGCATGGTGCCCCAGCTGACCATGTCAATCGGCACACCCAGGCCCAGGTAAGACAAGATAACCTCGGCCTTGATGAAGCTCACCACATGCAGGCTCAGCTGCACCAGCACCACGTGGCTGATATTGGGCAGGATGTGGGTGAACATGCGCGATGCGTGGGACGCACCAATCGCTTCGGCGGCCATGACGTACTCGCGCGAGCGGTGTTTCATGTATTCGGCGCGCACCAGGCGGTAAATGCCGGTCCAGCCCACCAGGCTCAGGATGATGACCACGGTCCACACACCGCTGCCCAGTGTGCCGGCCAGTGGGCCAGACTTGAGCACCGCGGCCAGCGCAAACACCAGCAGGATGTAGGGAATGGCGGTGAACACGTTGTACACCCACTCCAGAAAGTCGCCAACGCGCCCGCCAAAGTAACCGCCAATGGCGCCCAGCACGGTACCAATCAGCGTGGCAAACAGCGCGGCCGTCAGGCCCACGGTGATGGACACCTGCGCGCCCTTGATCACCTTGTCAAACACGTCACGCCCCTGCTGGTCCGCACCAAAGGGCAGGGTGTCGGCCTTCACGGTTACCGTGGTCTTGAACTGCGATGCGCGTTCATCCCACTCCTTGTAGCGGGATGCCAGTGGGTCCACATCACTGATGTCCACATTGGCGCCGGCTACGGTTTCCACGATGGCGTTTTGGGTGCCATCGGCGATCTTGCCGACCATGGTCGGGGCGGCAAAGGGCACGCCCACTTCCTTCTGCCAGTCCTTGGCGACCAGGCCCAATTGAGCCGCGAGCACCAGCGCGATGAAGAGCAGCGTCACGTAGAGCGACACCATGCCCACCCGGTCCGTCTTCAGGCGCAGCCAAGCCTGTTTCCACACGCCGGGGGAATGGGGCAGCGTTTGAACAATATCGGTACTCATTTCAACGTCACCCTTGGATCAACAAATTTGTACAACACATCGGTGATCAGGTTGATCACCATCGTCAGCGCGGCCAGGTACACCGTGGCCGCCTGGATGACGGGGTAGTCACTGCGGTTCACCGCCACCAAAATTTCGCGGCCCAGGCCGGGGATGGAGAAAAACACCTCGATCAGGAAGGAGCCGATGAACACGCCGGGCAGGCTGGTTGCCACGTTGGTCAAAATCGGGATCATCGCGTTGCGCAGCACATGTTTGAACAAAATGGTGTTCTCGGACACACCCTTGGCGCGTGCGGTGCGCACATAGTCTTGGCCAATTTCGTCCAGGAAAAAGCTGCGGTACAGGCGCGTTTGGGGCGCCAGGCTCACCAGCACCGCCAAAAACACGGGCAAGGGTGCATAAACGGCCAGGTTCTTCCAGAGGCTGTTGCTCCAGCCTTGCACCGGAAACCAGCCCAGCAAAAAGCCGAACACATACTGGCCCACCACGATGTAGACCAAAAAGCTGATCGACAACGCCACGGTGGTCAGCACCATGATGGCGCGGTCCGTCAGGCTGCCACGCACATAGGCCACGGCCAGGCCGGCCACGATGGCCAGGACCACTTCCAGCAGCAGAATGGGGACCATGATGGTCAGTGTGGCGGGCAGGCGGGTGGCGAAGATGTTGGCAATGGACTCGTTTGTTGTCCAGCTGGTGCCCCAATTGAAGGTAAAGACCTGCTGAACAAACACCCAGAGCTGCTCGGGAATGGATTTGTCCAGGCCCAATTGGGCCCGCAAGGACGCCAGTCGCTCGGGCGAGGCTTTCATACCGGCCATCACTTCGACCGGGTCGCCACCAAAAAACTTGAATAAGAAGAAGATCAGCAGAATCACCCCCAACAGGGTGGGGATCATCTGCCAGATACGTCGCAGGATGTAGGAAAGCATGTTTTTGCGGAACTAAGGTTAAATGCTGATGCAAAAGGGCAAGGCGCGGATTATGCTTGTCGGTTTTGCTTTAGGCATAGGTGTTTGTATGAGGGTGACTATGGGTTTAGGAAAAATTGGGGTGGCCTTGGCGGTGTTGTGCTGGGGTTTTGGTGCCCATGGGGACACGGCTAGCAAGACCCAGGCCGAGAAAGTGTTGCGCTACGCGTTTGAAATTGCCGAGACGGGTTTTGACCCCGCGCAGATTTCTGACTACTACTCCAGCACCGCTACGGCGAATATGTTTGACGCGCTGTACCGCTATGACTATTTGGCGCGGCCCGCCAAGGTGGTGCCCAATGTGGCGGACGGTATGCCGGTCATTAGTGATGACTTCAAGACCTTCACGGTTAAGGTAAAGCCCGGCATCTACTTTTCAGACGACCCCGCCTTTGGTGGCAAGAAGCGTGAACTGACCGCGCATGATTTTGTATATACATTTAAACGGATCTTTGACCCCAAGACCAAAAGCCAGAGTTATTCGGATATGGAAGAACTCAAGCTGCTGGGCATGGATGCCCTGCGCAAAGATGCTGAAAAGCCCGGCGCCCGCTTCAACTACGACAGCGAGGTGGAAGGCTTGCGTGCGCTGGATCGCTATACCGTTCAATTCAAGCTGGGCGACAGCCAGCCGCGTTTCATTTACCGTCTGGCGCAGCCCGGAACCCTGGGAGTCATGGCACGCGAAGTCGTCGAAAAATACGGCGACAAGATCATGGAGCACCCGGTAGGAACAGGCCCGTTCAAGTTGGACCAGTGGACCCGGTCCTCCAAGATCACGTTTGTGCGGAACCCCAATTTCCGCGAGGAGTATTACGAAGCCGAGCCACCGGCCGATGACGCTCTGTCGCAGGAAATCTACCGCCAAATGAAGGGTAAACGCATCCCCATCGTGGACAAGGTGGAGATTTCCATCATCGACGAAGTGCAGCCGCGCTGGTTGTCCTTTTTGGGCAACGAGCATGACTTTCTGATGTACTTGCCAGCCCAATTTGCCAACCAGGTGATCCCCAACAACAAGCTGGCGCCCAACCTGGTCAAGAAGGGTGTGCGCATGGAGCGGTATGCGGCGCCCGAGCTGACTTTTTCCTACTTCAATATGGAAAACGCCACAGTCGGCGGCAACTCCACCGAGAAGGTGGCATTGCGGCGTGCCATTGGCTTGGCCTACAACACCGAAGAAGAAATTCGCCTGCCCCGGCGCAACCAGGCCATTGCGGCCCAGGGCCTCATTCCGCCGAACACCTGGGGTTATGACCCCAAGTTCAAGTCCGAGCTGAGCGACTACAACCCAGCCCGCGCCAAGGCGCTGCTGGACATGTTTGGCTATGTGGACAAGGACGGTGATGGCTGGCGCGACATGCCCGACGGCAAACCGCTGGTGCTTGAGTATTCGACCCAACCGTCGGCCGCGGACCGCGAACTGAACGAAGTGTGGAAGAAAAGCATGTCTGCGGTTGGCATTCAAATCGTATTCAAGACCGCCAAGTGGCCTGAAAACCTGAAGTCGGCACGCGCCGGCAAGGTCATGATGTGGGGTCTGGGTAACTCGGCGACCAACCCAGATGGAGGCAATTTTTTAGACTTCGGCTACGGTCCGCAAAGGTTTGAGGGCAATCTGGCAGCCTTTCAGAATGATGAATACGACAAGCTCTACCGCCAGCAAGTTGTCATGCCGGATGGCCCCGAACGCATAGCCATCATGCAAAAAATGGTCAAGATCTTGGTGGCTTATATGCCCTACAAGTTCAACACCCACCGCATCCGCACCGATATGGTTCAGCCCTGGTTGGTGGGGTACCGCCGCCACCCCACGTCCCGTGGGTTTTGGCGCTATGTGGACATTGACACCAGCAAGCTGCCCGCCCAATGAAGACCTGGGTGCAGCCTTTACAATGCTGCACCCCTCTCGCCCTGCTTATCTGCAACCCGGGAGGCCCGCCTGGCGTTTGCACAACGAACCCCATCGGGCCCCGAAAGAATTGGAACACCATGCAATTGCGCATCGCACTGACGGCCGCAGCGGCCTTGATTTCGGTATGGACCGGCCCCAGCCAAGCGGCCATCATCCCGCCCGGCACGCAGCTGCATCCCACCCAGCACTTTGTGCGCAGCAATGGCTCCGAGCCCGAAAGCATGGACCCCGCGGTGGCAGAAACCGTGCCGGCCAACCAGATTCTGCGAGACCTGTTTGAAGGATTGACGGCAACCGACACCACGGGCAAGACCGTGCCCGGCGTGGCCGAGAGCTGGAAACAAACCAGCCCCACCACCTGGGTGTTCAAGCTGCGCACCAATGCTAAATTCTCCAATGGAGACCCCGTCGTCGCAGAAGATTTTGTGTACGGTATTCGCCGGTTTGTGGACCCCAAGACCGCGTCACCCTACGCAGCGACATTCGGCGTCTTTTTGCTGAATGGCCTGGCCGTCGCCCAGGGCAAGAAGCCGCCCAGCGAGGTCGGCGTCAAGGCTCTGGACAAACACACTTTGGAAATCAAGACGCAGGACCCCACGGCCTTTGTACCTGAGCTGGTGAGCAATACCCAACTGGGCCCGGTACACAAAGCCACCGTCGAAAAATGGGGCAAGGACTGGGTCAAGCCCGGCAATATGGTGGGTAATGGCGCGTATGTACTGAAAGACTGGCAGGTCAACAACCGCATCGTGGTGGAGAAAAACCCCCAGTACTGGGATGCCGCCAACGTGCAGCTCACCAAGGTGACCTACCTGCCTATCGAAGACCAGTTTGCAGACATCAAACTGTGGGAATCGGGCGAGACCGACTACGTTTACCAAATGCCTCCCGGCGTGTTTGACAAGTACAAGGCGCAATACCCCAAGGAACTGAAAAACCAGGCCATCATTGGCGTGCGTTATTACGACTACCAGACCAAGGACCCCGCGTTTAAAGACGTGCGGGTGCGCAAGGCCTTGTCCATGGTGATTGACCGCGAGATCTTGTCCAAACGTGTCACAGCCGACGGCCAGCCGCCGGCCTACAGCCTGATCGTCAACGGTGTGGTGGGTGCAGACCCCACGCCCTACGAGTGGGCAACCTGGCCCATGGACAAGAAGGTGGCCGAGGCCAAGAAACTGCTGGAGCAAGCGGGCGTGAAACCCGGCACCAAGTACAGCTTCTCGTACAACACCAGCGAATACCACAAGAAGATGGCCGTGTTTGTGGCCTCGGAGTGGAAGACCAAACTCGGCATCATCATGGAAACCGAGACCATGGAGTTCAAGGTGCTGGCCAAGAAGCGCCACGACGGCGCCTTCCAGATTGCTCGCAACGGCTGGCTGGCCGACTACAACGACGCCACCACCTTCCTGGCCCTGGTGCGCTGTGATTCGGACCAGAACACCAACTTCTATTGCGACCGCGACGCCGAAGCCCTGATCCAGAAAGGTACCCAGCAGACCGACCCCGCCAAACGCAAGGCTTTGCTGACCGAAGCCTCCAAGAAGATCATGGACGGCTACCCCATCATCCCCCTGGTGCAGTACTCCTTGCCGCGGCTGGTCAAGTCCTATGTCGGCGGTTATTCCGAGCTGAACCCGCAAGACCACTACCGCAGCAAAGACTTCTACATCATCAAGCACTGAGGGGCTTAGGCGATGTGGTCTTACACCCTGCGCCGCGTGCTTGCGGCCATTCCCACCGTGTTTGTGGTCATCACGGTCTGTTACCTGCTGCTGCATGCCACACCGGGCGGTCCGTTTGACAGTGACCGCAAGGTTTCGGCCGCCGTACTGGCCAATCTGCAGGCCAAGTACCACCTGGACCTGCCGCTGTGGCAACAGTACCTGCTGTACCTGAAGGGCCTGTTGCAGGGCGACCTGGGCGCATCCTTCCGTTACGCGGATTGGTCGGTTAATGATCTCGTGGCGGCTGCCCTGCCAGTGTCCCTGGCCATTGGTGGCATTGCCATGCTGGTTGCCGTGGTGGTGGGTGTTGGCCTGGGTATATTTGCCGCGCTGCGCCAGAACAGCATGGTGGACCACTTTGTGATGCTGCTGGGCAATATGGGCAGTGCGGTTCCCAGCTTTGTGCTGGGACCGGTGTTGATCATCATCTTCGCACTGGGCTTGAAGTGGTTGCCCGCCGGTGGTTGGAACAACTTCGAACCGCGCTTCCTGGTGCTGCCGATTGCGCTCTTGACCATCATCAACGTGTCCACCATAGGCCGTGTCATGCGCGGCAGCCTGATCGAGGTCATGCACAGCAACTTCATTCGCACCGCGCGTGCCAAAGGCTTGCCCACGCGGGTGGTGGTGATGCGCCATGCGCTCAAGCCGGCACTCTTGCCCGTGGTGTCGGTGCTTGGCCCCCTGGCCATCTCATCCATCACTTCGGCCTTGGTGACAGAGACGGTGTTCTCCTTGCCTGGCCTGGGCAAGCTGATCGTGAACGGCGCAGGCAATCGTGACTACACCCTGGTGCTGGGCCTGGTGGTGCTGATCACCGTGCTGACCGTGACACTGAATCTGTTGGTGGACCTGGCCTATGCCTGGTTGGACCCCAAGATTCGTTACTGATTCCCCTATGTTGACTCCCCAAGAAACCTCTGGCCTGGTGGCCAAAGTGGCTGACGCCGCCGCACTGCAAGGTGCTGCGCTGGCCGGTGGCCGCAGCCTGTGGTCGGACGCGCGCCGGCGCTTCCTGCGCAATCGCGCTGCCGTGATCAGCCTGGTCATTTTGTCCGTGATTTGTCTGGCCTGTGTGCTGGGGCCCTGGGTCTTGCCCCACGCGTTTGATAGCGCCGACTGGGATGCGATGAGTATTGCGCCCACCTTCACCAATTCACACTTCTGGGGTACGGACGATGCAGGCCGTGACCTGTTGGTGCGTTGCCTGATAGGCGGACGTATATCGCTGACCGTAGGGCTGCTGGCCACCCTGACTTCGGTAACGCTGGGCATCATCTGGGGTGCGACTGCCGGTTTTGTCGGCGGCAAGGTGGATGCGTTCATGATGCGCATCGTCGACATGATGTATGCCATCCCCTACCTGCTGATCGCCATTTTGCTGGTGACCATTTTGGGCCGCGAGTTTTATCTGGTGGTGCTGACCATCACCGTCTTCTCGTGGATGGATATGGCGCGTGTGGTGCGCGGGCAAACGCTCTCTTTGCGCTCCAGGGAATATGTCGAGGCAGCCCGATCCATTGGTGTGTCAACACCCCGCATCATCTTCCGGCACATCGTGCCCAATCTGCTGGGCGTAGTGGTGATTTACACCACCGTCACCGTGCCGGGTGTCATCCTGACCGAGTCGGTGTTGTCCTTTTTGGGGCTGGGCATCCAGGAGCCCATGACCAGCTGGGGTGTACTGATACAGGACGGCGCCAAGACCATGGAAGCCACGCCGTGGATCCTGCTGTTTCCCGCTGCCTTGTTGTCCATCACTCTGTATTGCTTCAACTTCATTGGCGACGGCTTGCGTGACGCGCTGGACCCCAAGGAACGCTAAACCACCATGCATTTATTGGAAGTCAAACAGCTGGGCGTGCAGTTTCAAACGCCCGACGGTGTGGTCAGTGCCGTCAACGGGATCAACTTCACGCTGAACCGCGGCGAGACCTTGGGCATTGTGGGTGAAAGCGGCTCGGGCAAGAGCCAATCCATGCTGGCCATGATGGGCCTGCTGGCCATCAACGGCCAGGCCACCGGCCAGGTGTTGTACCAGGGGCAAGACCTGATCAGCATGCCAACCAAAGACTTGAACCGCATCCGTGGCAACCGCGTGGCGATGATTTTTCAGGACCCCATGACCTCGCTCAACCCGTATTTGACGATAGAGCGGCAGATGACCGAGGTGCTGGAGTTCCACAAAGGCATGAGCCGCAAAGACGCCCGCACCAAGGCCGTGCAGGCGCTGGACGCGGTCAAGATGCCCGAGGCCGCGCGCCGCATCACCATGTACCCGCACGAGTTTTCGGGTGGCATGCGCCAGCGCGTGATGATTGCGATGTCGCTGCTCTGCGAACCCGATGTACTGATTGCGGACGAACCTACCACCGCCCTGGATGTGACGGTGCAGGCTCAGATCCTGATCTTGATGCGGGAGTTACAGCGCGACTTTGGCACGGCCATTGTGATGATCACCCACGACCTGGGCGTAGTCGCCGGTTTGTGCGACGAGGTCATGGTGTTGTACGGTGGCCAGGTCATGGAGCAGGCGAGTGCAGAGGCGATCTTCTACAAGCCGTCCCATCCCTACACCGCTGGTTTGTTGGCCGCCGTGCCGCGCCTGGAAGGTGGAGATGCGCCGATGCTGGCCATTCCCGGTGCGCCACCCAATATGGCCAAACTGCCGGTGGGTTGCCCATTCACTGAACGCTGCGTGATGGCGTTGCCGCAATGCGGCACGGCTCGTCCTGTATTGGCCCCGGCCGCGCACGACGAACATGTGTTGCGCGCCTGCCACCTGAACATCGAAACCGTGACGCAAAACCTGCAACGCCTGAAGGCCGAACAAGGAGTCGCAGCATGAGCGTCGCCATCGCAGAAACCGGCCTGGCATTGTTATCGGTGAGAGACCTGCGGGTTCACTTCGAGATTCGGGGTGAGAGTGCTTGGCCCTGGACAGCCACGCGCGCACTCAAGGCCGTGGACGGTGTGTCGTTTGACTTGCATGCCGGCGAGACGTTAGGCATTGTGGGCGAGTCGGGCTGTGGCAAATCCACCCTGGCCCGTGCGCTGCTCAACCTCGTGCCCATCACCGATGGCAGCGTCAAGTGGCATGGTGACGAGATGCGTGGCGCTAGCCCTGCGGCGTGGCAAGCCAAGCGCAAAGCCGTGCAAATGATTTTTCAAGACCCTCTGGCCTCGCTGGACCCGCGCATGACGGTGGCGCAGATCATTGGTGAACCCCTGCGCACCCATTGCCCTGAATTGAGCAGCGCACAGTACAACGAACGCGTGCTGGCCATGATGCTGCGCGTGGGGCTGACCGCGCAACAGATCAACCGCTATCCCCATGAATTTTCGGGTGGTCAGTGCCAACGTATTGGCATAGCCAGAGCCTTGATATTGAAGCCGCAAGTGGTGATTTGTGACGAACCCGTGTCTGCACTGGACGTCTCGATCCAGGCCCAGATCATCAACCTGCTCAAGGAGTTGCAGGCAGAGATGGGATTGGCTCTGGTATTTATTGCACACGACCTGGCCGTGGTCAAACACATCAGCCAGCGTGTCATGGTGATGTACTTGGGCCGTGCCATGGAAGTGGCGCACAAACACGCGCTGTACGACACGCCCCACCACCCCTACACACAGGCGCTGCTGGCGGCCATACCGATTCCCGATCCGCGTATCGAGCGGGGCAAGACCCTGCAGCTTCTGCAAGGCGATTTGCCGTCGCCCATCAACCAGCCGTCTGGTTGTGTATTCCGCACACGTTGCCCCAAGGCAGTGGCGCAATGTGCCCAGGCTATTCCGCCCTTGCGGACGGTGGCCCCTCAAACCCAAAGTGCCTGTATTCTGGACTGAAGGGTAGTCTTCTTTGCTACCGATATTGTAGCAATTCAATCATATTTCACGGGGGCTGTAGGCCATTTTGGCCAATGGTCTGCCTCGCTGCGCCGCACCAACTGCAACAACGTCCAGACGAAAAAAAGGCCACCCGAAGGTGGCCTTTTTGCTGAGTAACAGTCTACTTGCGCAGATTAGAACTCGTAGGAGCCTGTCAGACGGAACTGACGTGGCTTCTGGATGCTGTCAGCCACGGGCTGGCCGTAGATTGGATCGGGCGAGCGCAATGCCACTTCGCCACGCTCTTCAATAGCACGCACAGCGCGCTCATTGAAGATGTTCAATGCATCAACCGTGAAGGTCAAGCCCTTTTGCCAGCCTGGTGTGTAGGTGGCTTGCAGGTTGACTTCCTTCGACCAGTCCAGACGGCCTTGCGAGCCGCGTGGTGTAGGTTGGCCATTGCAGTAGAACGAAGACGAACCGTACTGGATGGAGGTTGTGTCCAAGGTGCCGTTGTAGTAACCGAAGCAGTTCTTTGGACGACCGCTACGGGCAACCAAGCTACCACCGATACGCCATTCGTTGTTCAGCGCGTAAGAGCCAAACATCTTGATGGTGTGCTGGCGGTCATTTGGCAGGTCACCGTGGGCGCCTTCCATCAGACCGGGGTGGTCGAAGTCCTGGCTGATACCGGCGTCGTCTTGTCCGATGTCGGACTTGACATAACCTTCGGTGTTGCCGCGGCTACGTGCATACACGTAAGAACCCTGGAAGCTCCACTTCTTGTCCCATGCGCGCTCGAAGCTGATTTCAACCGCGTCATACAGGCGCTCTGCCTCTGGCAGTCCCAGCGCAGATGCGGGGATGGTCAGAGTGGTCAGTTGACCGGTGCCGTTCAGGTCCACATTGGCCTTCAGGTCACGGCCAGCGTTGTACAAGAAGCAGTGGGCAATCGCGTCACCAATGGCTGCAGCCTGTGCTGCGGTGTAGCCGTTCTTCAGCGCCCATGCTGCTGGAGCGTCGCCTTCGCAAACGTCATCCATGGCGTCGCGCAACTTGCGGTGGGTGTACTTCACACCCACCGACCAGTTGCTGGCCAAGGCCTTTTGGAAGCCCAAAATCAGCTCATCCTGGTGCATGGGCTTGATGTCTGGATCCACCACGGTCTTGGGGTCAGGCGTTGCACCATTGCTGAGTGTCAGACGTGAACCCAGTTGGGCACCCATCAGAGGCAACTGCTGGGGCGCTGCACCAATGCTGCCACCATAGGTGTAGAACTCTTGGTAGTTGGTCTCAGAGCCAGCCAAACGGACGTTGGTGTTGGAGTACACGGGAATGAAGTAACGGCCCAGGTTACCGTAGACCTTCAGGTCGCCGTTGCCCGACACGTCCCAAGATGCGCCAAAGCGGGGAGCCCAGGTGTTCTTGATGTCGATGAACGGCACGCCATCCGCGTTGTTGTTCGTGAACTGCTCATTACGGATACCGGCGTTAACCAGAATGTCCTTGGTGACCTGGTAGTTGTCTTCGACGTACCAAGCGGAGTTCTTGGTCAGGAAGGTACCACCGTTCTTGAACGTACGTGTTTCCACGTAGGGGAATGCAGCGCCCGTTGTATTCCTGTAACCATTGGCCAGTTGGCCCGTGGCGCTCAGGTTGAAGATGCGGTACAGGGTGCCGCCGGAGTAGGCTGTGCCGTCCACCACGGTGTACTTTTCCACGTCCAGACCGGCGCGGATCTGATGATTGCCCAAGGTGTATTCACCATCCAGACGGAAGGCTTCACGCTTGTCGTTAGCACCAGGATCGGTCACCGACAGAACGGTACCGCAACCCAGGTTCAGGCGGGGCGCAACGCGCTGGTCACGCACGATAGGGCAAGCAGCAGAAGACACATCGGACGAACGGGAGTATTCGCCGCGGCCATACAGGGCCGAGATATTGAAATCGTCGGTGATCCAGCTGGTCCATTTCAGGATGGTGTTTTGGCCACCGTTGGTGTAGGACTCGTTACCGACGTACGCGCCGCGCGGCGTTTGGTACTTGACGGGCGAGCGATAGGTGTTGATGTTGTCGACGGACTTGTCGCTGAATGCGGTCAATTCCAACAAGTTGCTCTTGTTGATGTTCCAGTCCAGCTTGACCAGGTAGTTGGGCGATGTGTTGGTCAGGTCGGTCTGCAGATCGCTGCCGTAGGTATTGGTGGTCTTGTTGTTGCCTTCCACGATACCGAAGAAGAACAGTTCGTCCTTGATCAGGGCGCCACTGCCCCACACGTTGACCTTGGTCTCGGTGGTTCCGCCTGGACGGTTTTTCAGTTCCCAGACGCCAGCTGCATTGCGCTCCGAATAAACGGAAGAGCCGCGCCAAGCTTCGGGGGCGTAGCTTGCGCTGATGCCGCCCTTGAACTCATTGGTACCGCGCTTGGTGTTGACGCTGATCACGCCACCCAAAGAACGGCCGAACTCGGCACCATAACCACCGGTCTTGACCTGGTGCTCGCCAATGGCTTCAAAAGGAATCTGGTTGAACGCCACACCGTTAACGATGTTGGTAACGTTGAAACCGTTGATGTAATACGCGTTTTCAGCAGGAGACGCGCCGCCCAGGGAGGGCACATTACCGCCGCGTGAGCCGGTTTGACCGATACGGCCATCGCCTTCAACCGCGCCAGGGGCCAGCAGGGTCACTGCGGTCACGTCCTTGATCACGGGAATGCGGTCGATGGTGGCCTTGGTCAGGGTCTGGTTCGACTCGGTGGACTTGACGTCCAAAGAGCGATTGGCCGAGCCAGTCACCACCACAGTCTGCAAAGAACCAAAGTAAGCGTCAGCGCCTTGACCGGCTTGCACGTCCACCGTACGGGTGTCTGTGGTGCCGTTGGCATTGGTGACAGTCACGGTATAGGTACCGGAAGGCAACTGAGACACCTGAGCGGCGCCGTCATCATTGGCCTTCAACTGGCGGGAGACGCCAATAGACTTGTTTTCAATAACGATGGATGCGCCTTTGCTGGCACGCACGTTGATGGATCCAGCGCTTTGTTGCGCATGAACCGCGCCCGCAGCCAGCAGCAAACCTGCAGCTGCCGCGACAGCGGTACGCCTCCATAGGGGGGATTGAGGCAAATATTTGCTCATAAGGAATTAACTCCAAGAATTTGATAAACGACCTGCAACTTTACTTAGGAAACACATTGCTTTGCAGTCGGGTCAACCCTGTTCGTTACCATTTAGTAACAACGTGTTGCGTCAAAACATCAAATCTGTGTGGGTTTGTTGCGCTGCACAAATTTGGACGGACCCAGGCACTCAAAAAGTGATAAAAAATAACGGGATGCACCCCTAAAGGGCGTAGATTCCCGTCTAAATTTGTGTTAAATAATTTTGACGCTTTGGTCAGGATGGTGACGCTGTCTGGTAACAGGTGGCGCAAACACAACGGTTACCCAAACTGGCTAGCGGTGTATCGGCGAAAAAAAAGCCACCCTAGGGTGGCTTTGTAAAAGTCCCCCGAGAGGGACGTCGTTGGATTCTTTGCAGGCCGCCCGACTTCTGGGGCTATGCCAAGCTTTTTTCGCTTAACTGTGACAGCAGTGGGTTCAACTGTAGGGGAGCGGGATGAATACCGGTATCCCCTGTTTGTGGGGTTCTTTCAGAAAAGCCGCATTTGGCCTGTCTTTCGTCCAGATGGACGGATCCACTAGACCGCGGCAGCGCCTTGTGGCAAGCGAATCTCAAAACAGGCGCCACCGGCGGGGTTGTCTTTGCATACCACCGTGCCGCCATGGCGCAGTGTTATGGACTTGACCAGTGCCAACCCCAGCCCAACCCCGCCGTCACGCTCCGATGCGCCTGGCAGGCGGTAGAAGGGTTCGAAGATACGCTCACGAAAGGCTTGGGGCACACCCGGACCCCTGTCGCACACGCGAATGACTGCAAAACTGCCATCCTGGGCCAGCGTCAGGGTGGCTGCTCCCTTGGCATGGCGCCCCGCGTTTTCGAGCAAATTGCGCACTGCGCGGCGTAGCAGCTTGTTAACCCCCGGGACCACCAGCGCTCCGCACGCTGGATCGGCATCCAGCGTGGCGCCGGTGCGTGCACATTCTTCGGCCGCCAAACCCAGCAAATCCACGGGTTCAATGCTGCCCAGGTCGGCCTCTTTGGCGTCCAGGCGGCTGGCCAGTAATATTTCGTCGATCAGTTGGTCCAGTTCCTGGATATTGCGGGTGATCTCGTCTTTCGCCCGGTTCACTGCCGGGTCAGACGGGTTACCCAAAAACTCCAGGCCCATGCGGATACGGGTCAACGGTGAACGCAACTCGTGGGACGCATTGGCGAGCAGGGATTTTTGGGATGCCAACAAGGCGTCACGGGTCTTGACCAGGGTTTCTACTTGCTGCGCGGCATGGTTGAAGCGGGTGGCCAGAAAGCCCACCTCGTCTTTGCCGCCCACCGGCACCCGTGCGCTCAAGTCACCATCGCCCCACTGCTGCACGCTGCGCTGCAGGGCCTCTAGCCGGCGGGTCAGGCGCCGCACGATGGGGTAGGTTGCCAGGGCCACGGCTACGCCGACCAAACCCAGTGTCCAAAAAAATCCAAATGGCGCACGCCACTGCGACTGTCGCGCACGCGGCATGTGGATCGATATGGTCTGCCCGTCCTGCATACGAACATCAAACTCGGGCCCTGGGCCATACCGGCCACGGGGTTCACGCGGTGTGTCGTCGGTGCTGCTGGCGGGCTCGGATGGACCGTCGGCATCCGCGTTGGCATCCGGCGGCTGCTTGGGCGGCATGACCCAACCCGGTGAATTGGGAGACCGCCCCAAACGTGCGCGCCCCTGGCCAATCACTTCGCCGGCCTGGTTGCGGGCCACAACTTCGCGCAAGGGCGGGTCCGAGGCCATGCGCCACGCCCACCCAACCAGCAGCGTGAGCACGGCAACGGCCAAAACAACGGCCAGCCAGATGCGGATATAGAGGCGGTGCATCAATCTTGCTGACGGGCAAACACGTAACCCACGCCACGCACGGTCAGAATCCGTTTCGGGGATTTGGGGTCCGCCTCGATGGCTGCCCGTATGCGGCCCATGTGTACATCAATTGAGCGGTCAAAGGCATCCAGCTCGCGCCCGCGTACGGCTTCCATGATCTGGTCTCGCGTGAGCACCCGTCCTGCCCGCTCGGCCAGGGCCACCAGCAGGTCAAACTGGTAAGAGGTCAGCTCGCACAGTGCGCCGCTTACGGACACACGGCGCGCATCGCGGTCAATCTCCAATGCGCCGAAGCGCAGTGTCATGTTGTCGGTGGCGGGGCCCTCCACCCGGCGGCGCAGCACGGCGCGTATGCGGGCCAGCAGTTCGCGCGGTTCGAAGGGTTTGGGCAGGTAGTCATCCGCACCAATTTCCAGGCCAATGATGCGGTCCATGGCGTCGCCTTTGGCAGTCAGCATCAGGACGGGAACCTGGGACAGGCTGGAGGGCAGTGCGCGGATGCGTCGGCACACCTCCAGGCCATCCATGTCGGGCAGCATCAGGTCCAGGATGACCAGATCGGTGGAGCTTGCCTTGACGGGGTTATTGAGTGCCGCAAGCCCTGCCGCACCGTCGCCCGCAGAACTGACCACAAAACCGGATTGCTCCAGGTACTGCGCCACCATGGCCGCCAGGCGGGCGTCGTCTTCGATCATCAACAGGTGTTGGCTCATGCGGCGAGTCTATCGCCGCGTGTCGAAGCGCGTGTGCGTGGCACCTGAAGCACCTGTAAAGTTTGGTAAACCAGGAGCCGAAATGCTATAAAATTAGGAGCTATATGAGCTTATTGGACGGGGGCTAGAGGCTAATTTTGCTTTGGATGCCCACCACACCAGGCCCAGCACCGGCACACCCAGCATCGACGTGGCCGTAAAGAAGCTGGCATAACCAAAGTGGTCCACAAAAGCACCCGAATAACCGGCCACAAATTTGGGCAAGAGCAGCATCATGGAGCTGAACATGGCGTACTGGGTCGCCGAGTAGTTCACATTGGTCAGCGAGGACAGGTAAGCGATGAACGCCGCCGAGGCGATGCCGCTGGCCAGGTTGTCCGCAGAGATCACAAATATCAGCGCCTGCACGTCATGGCCACGACCGGCCAGCCAAGCAAACATCAGATTGGTCGCCGCGCTCAGGACCGCACCCAGCATCAATACCCGCATCACGCCTAACCGCATGGCCATGGCGCCACCTACAAAGGCGCCCACCAAAGTCATGACCACGCCGTAGATCTTGGTGACTGCGGCCACCTCGTCCTTGGTGAACCCCATATCCACATAAAACGGGTTGGCCATGATGCCCATCACCACATCGCTGATGCGGTAGGTCGCTATCAGGGCCAAAATCAACACCGCGTGTATGCCATAACGCCGCAGAAACTCGGTGAAGGGCTCCACGACGGCGCTGCGCAACCAATCGGCCGCGTTTTTGGCCGGCGGAATAGGTTTGTGGGCCGGTTCCGGAGAGAACAATACAGTCAACACGCCGGGCAACATGCTGGCCGCCATGACCAGGTAGGCCGTTTGCCAGGCGCCGTGTTGGTAGCCCGCCACGACCCCTGCAACCTCGGCGGGCACTTCGGCCCGCGCCGCAATCCACAGTGCACCGGCGCCAGCCCAGATCATGGCCAGGCGGTAACCGGTCTGGTAGGTGGCAGACAAGGCTGCCTGGCGTTCGGTGTCGGCCGATTCAATGCGAAAGGCATCCAGCGCAATGTCTTGTGTGGCAGACCCAAAGGCCACGGCAATGGCGCACCACACCACGGGTAACAAGGCCATCCGGGGGTCGGTAAACGCCATGCACACCAAACCCGCCATGATCACAGCCTGCGCGAACAGCAGCCAGCTGCGCCGGCGGCCCAGCAGGCGCGTCAACAGCGGTAGCGGCATGCGGTCCACCAGCGGAGACCACACCCACTTAAAGCCATAGGCCAGGCCCACCCAGCTCAAATAACCAATCGTGGTACGGTCAATACCGGCCTCGCGCAGCCAGAAGCTCAGGGTTCCAAACACCAGCAGCAAAGGCAGGCCGGCCGAGAACCCCAGCGACAACATGCGCAGCGAGGCTGGCTCCAGGTACACCTTGAGGGTGGCAAGCCAGGTAGGCTTGTCGGCCGATGGGGTGGTGCTGGGCGTTGGAGTGGTCATGGAGGAATAATACCGTTATGACAATCGGTTCTGAACGCAAACATGCCGGCGGGTTTACCCGGCCGATCTTTGGTCCAGCCCTGCTCGTTGGGGCCTTGGCGTTGTCCGCAGCGGCACCATCGGCGCTGGCCCGTGAAGGGGTGGATGTGGGGGGCAACTCCGCGTTTACCAAGCTGGTGCCGGCCGAAGAGGTGGAACGGTCAGCTTCTAAGCAATACCTGCAACTGCTCAGCCAGGCGGATGAAAAGCGGGCACTGGCCCCCAAGGACAATGCCCAACTGCAGCGCTTGCGCGGTATTGCCCAAAAAATCATTCCGTTCGCGCTGGACTGGAACCCCCGCGCCCGCGGTTGGCAGTGGGAGGTCAACCTGATCGGCTCCAGCCAGATCAATGCCTTTTGTATGCCCGGGGGCAAGATTGTTTTTTACACCGGCATATTGGAAAAGCTGCAGCTCAGCGACGATGAGGTTGCCATGGTTATGGGCCACGAAATTGCCCATGCCCTGCGTGAACACGCCCGCGAACGCATGGGCAAAAGTGCGGCCACCCATGGCATTGCCCGGCTGGCGGGCGCGCTGGCCTCCAGCTATTTTGGGATCGATTCGCGCATCACCGACGGCATCGCCAGCGGCGGCGCCAACCTGCTGACACTGGAGTTCAGCCGCGACGACGAATCCGAGGCCGACCTGGTCGGCATGGAGCTGGCAGCGCGAGCGGGTTACAACCCGCGCGCGGGTGTCACACTGTGGCAAAAGATGGGCGCGGCCAATAAAAACGCGCCGCCGCAATGGCTGTCCACCCACCCGGCGGGTACACGCCGCATCGCGGATATTGAGGCCAATCTACCCAAGGTCATGCAATTGTTTGAGCGCGCCCGCGCACGGTAGCCATGCCGCAATGGCTGAACCACCCTGCGGTACAGCTTCTGCTGTGCACGGGTGCGTATCTGGCCTTGGGGTATTGGACCGACAAATGGATCGTGCTGTTTGTCTCACCGCTGTATGGCGCACTGGTGGCGCGCCCACTGATCAACCTGGTGGCCCTGCTGCGCCAGGCGCTGCGGTCCAGTGTGTGGCTGCCGGTGCATGGTCAGCATTACGTGTTCAAAGGCACCACCGTACATGTACTGGAGGACGGTGCAGGCTGGCGATGGATTCGCCTGACAGACGTGCAGACCATATTGGGTACGGTGCTGAACACCCGCGTATTGGCCATTACCTACCCCGAACGCCTGGAGATGATGGGCCGGCCCGCACACCTGCACATGCGTGACGACGCCCTGATAACCCACCTGGCCAAACAAAACGATGCGACCGCCCTGCGCCTGAGGACCTGGGTGGAGCGCAGCATCGCCTTTCCCGCAGAACGAGCCCGGCAGCGTTAACTCCAGTCGTAGCCTATGGTGATGGGTGCATGGTCAGAGAACTTCTCACCCTTGTAGATGTCCACCGTGCGGGCGCCAGCTGCCATGGCGGGTGTGGCCAGGTGGTAGTCCAGCCGCCACCCCACGTTGTTGGCATAGGCCTGGCCCCGGTTGCTCCACCATGTGTAGCAGGCGTCGGTGGTGTCGGGCTCCAGTTGGCGGTACACATCGACGATGCCGCCTTCCGTCGTCAGCTTGGTCACCCAGGCGCGCTCTTCGGGGGTGAAGCCACTGTTCTTCTGGTTGCTGCGCCAGTTTTTCAGATCGGCCTCTTTGTGGGCAATGTTGATGTCGCCGCACAAAATGAAGTCGCGCTGGGCCTTGAGCGCCTGCAGATGGGGGTACATCTTGTCCAGAAAGCGGAACTTGGCCTGCTGCCGGTCTTCGCCCGACGAACCGCTGGGAAAGTAGGAGCTGATGACCGAGTGTTTGCGTGTGGGGGTGTCAAAACGCAGCTCCACATAACGGCCTTCTCCATCAAATTCGCCACCGTCAAAACCGACGATCACGTCGCTGGGCTCCAGCCGTGTGTAGGCGGCCACGCCCGAGTAGCCTTTTTTCTCGGCAAAGTGAAAGTAGCCCTTGAGCCCGGCCAGGGACTCAAACTTGCCCGCCACATCGTTAGCCTGGGCCTTGACCTCTTGCACACAAATACAATCGGGCGCGGCCTGGTGCAGCCAGGCCTCCAGCCCTTTGCTGGTGGCAGAGCGAATGCCATTGAGGTTGAGACTGGTTAACTTAAACAAGGAATTTTTCATGTCGAATCTCGATCCGTTGGCCCAGGAGTTTGTGCAGTTTGCCGTGGAGTGCGGGGTGCTGCGCTTTGGTGAATTCAAGACCAAGGCGGGTCGCATGAGCCCCTACTTCTTCAACGCGGGCCTGTTTGACGACGGAGCCAAGCTGGGGCGTTTGGCTGGATTCTATGCCCAGCGCCTGCTGGCCAGCGGCATGGAGTTCGACATGGTTTTTGGCCCCGCCTACAAGGGTATTCCGCTGGGTGCGGCCCTGTCGGTGGAGCTGGCCCGGCTGGGCCGTAATGTGCCTTTTGCCTACAACCGCAAGGAAGCCAAGGACCATGGCGAGGGTGGCACTCTGGTGGGCGCACCACTCAAGGGCCGTGTGCTGATCGTGGACGATGTGATGTCCGCCGGCACCGCCACCCGCGAATCCATCGCCATCATCCAGGCTGCGGGTGCCACGCCCCATGGTGTGCTGATTGCACTGGACCGCCAGGAGAAAGCGACTGAAAACGGCCAGGACGTGCCCTACAGTGCGGTGCAGTTTGTGCAGCGCCAATTGGGGCTAAAGGTAAGTTCGATTGCGAAGCTCAGCGATTTGATGCAGTATCTGGCGGGTCACAGCGGAGCAGGTTTGGCACAGGCGCACCAACAGGTGCAGGCCTACCGGGAGCGGTACGGTGTTGACGAAGGATAAACATGACTTTGCGTAAGTGGGTTCGCGCCGGTGTGGGTACTGGCATCGCTACGGTGATCTGCACCGCTGCCTGGGCGCAGGCCGTTATTCCTGGCGTCTACACCTGTGTGGATGCCAAAGGCCGCAAACTCACCGCAGACCGCCCCATCCCCGAATGCACGGACCGCGAGCAAAAGGTGCTCAACCCCAGTGGCACGGTCAAGGCCAAGGTTGGCCCCAGCCTGACGGCGGCCGAGCGTGCGGAGCTGGAGCAAAAAGAACGCCGGGAGATTGAAGAGCGCAACCGCGCCATTGACGAGAAACGCCGGGACCGCGCCTTGCTGACGCGTTACCCCAACAAGGGTGTCCATGACCAGGAGCGCGCGCAGGCGCTGGCCCAGATTGGCGTGGTGATACAGGCCGCCAAAACCCGGCTGGATGAGCTGATCAAGCAGCGCGTGGCCATTGACCAGGAAATGGAGTTCTACAAGAAGGACCCCGCCACGGCACCGGCCTACCTGCGCCGCCAGTTGGAAGAAAATGCCCAGAGTCAGACGGTGCAGCGCCGTTTTATCGGTGAGCAGGATGGCGAGATCAAGCGGGTGAATGCACGCTTTGACGACGAGCTGGTGCGCCTGCGCCAGCTCTGGGCCTTGAATGCGCCGACCGCGGCGGCGAGTCGTTAGCCTAGCTTGCTGCGCAACAGGTCGTTGACCTGTTGTGGATTGGCCTTGCCCTTGCTGGCCTTCATGATCTGACCCACCAGGGCGTTGAGCGCCTTCTCGTTGCCAGCCTTGAATTCGGCCACGTTTTTGGCATTGGCGGCGATCACCTCATCCACGATGGCTTCCAGGGCGCCGGTGTCGTTCATCTGTTTCAGGCCCTTGGCATCGATGATGGCGTCCACGTCGGAGCCCTCGCAGGACCACAGCGCCTCAAACACCTGCTTGGCGGCGTTGTTGGATACCGTGCTATCGGCGATGCGGCCAATCAAGGCGGCCAGTTGCGCAGCTTTCACCGGCGCGGCTTCGATGGCCAGGTCTTCGGTGTTCAGGCGGCGTGAAACTTCACCCATGATCCAGTTGCTGGCGAGTTTGGGCTGGCCGCAGGCGTTGGCGGTTGCCTCAAAGTAGCCCGCAATCGTCTTGCTCTGCGTCAGCTGCGTGGCATCGTATTCGGGCAGACCATAGTCGCGAACAAAGCGTTCCGACATGACACGAGGCAATTCGGCCATCAGCCCCCGTATTTCCTGGATCCATTGCTCCGAAATATATAGCGGTGGCAAATCCGGGTCAGGGAAGTAACGGTAGTCGGCGGCGTCTTCCTTGGTGCGCATGGCGCGTGTCTCGCCGGTGTCCGGATTGAATAACACGGTGGCTTGCTCGATCTCTTTGCCGTCTTCAATCTGCTCGATTTGCCAGCGCACCTCGTAGTCGATGGCCTGTTGCATGAACTTGAAGCTGTTCAGGTTCTTGATCTCACGCCGTGTGCCCAGCGGCTGGCCAGGTTTGCGCACCGACACATTGGCGTCGCAGCGGAAGGAACCCTCTTGCATATTGCCGTCGCAGATGCCGATCCAGGTCACGATCTTGTGTAGCTCTTTGGCGTAGGCCACGGCCTCTGCGCTGGAGCGCATATCGGGCTCGGTGACGATCTCCAAGAGCGGTGTGCCGGCGCGGTTCAGGTCGATGCCGGTCTGGCCAATGAAGTCTTCGTGCAGCGATTTGCCGGCGTCTTCTTCCAGGTGGGCGCGCACCAGGCGCACGGTTTTTTTCTCGGCCACACCCTTGACTTCGGGCATGAAGAATTCCACCGCGCCGCCTTGCACCACCGGGATCTCGAACTGGCTGATCTGGTAACCCTTGGGTAGGTCAGGATAGAAATAATTCTTGCGGGCAAAAATGCTCTTGGGCGCAATGTGTGAGCCAATGGCCAAACCGAATTCGATGGCGCGTTGCACGGCGCCCTTGTTCATCACCGGCAGCGTACCGGGCAGGGCCAGGTCCACGGCGCAGGCCTGGGTATTGGGCTCGGCACCAAAGGCTGTGGCGGCGCGGCTGAAGATCTTGCTGGTGGTGGACAACTGGGCGTGTGTCTCGAAGCCGATGATGACTTCGTACCCCTGCACCAGCGGGCCGGTTGGGCGGCCCTGTTGTTGTGCTTCAAATGTGTTCACGGTCTCACTCATATCAAAATCCTGCGGGGCGGGCGGCGTGGAAGTCCGTCGCTTGCTGGAAGCGGTGCGCGGCATTGAGCAGGCGCGACTCCTGGAAATAATTGCCCAGCAACTGCATGCCCACCGGCATGCCGCCGGCACCAAAGCCCACGGGAATGCTCATGCCGGGCAGACCGGCCAGCGAGCCGGGCAGCGTGAAAATGTCAGCCAGGTAGTTGGCCACCGGGTCGTCGGATTTTTCGCCAATCTTCCACGCCACGGTGGGGGCCACCGGGCCGGCTATCACGTCGCAGTCCTTGAACGCATTCTGGAAGTCGTCGGCAATCATGCGGCGGATTTTTTGCGCTTGCAGGTAGTAGGCGTCGTAATAACCGTGGGATAAAACGTAGGTGCCGATCATGATGCGGCGCTTGACCTCGTCGCCAAAACCTTCTGCGCGGGTCTTCTTGTACATGTCGGCCAGGTCGGTGAACTTGTCCGCGCGGTGGCCGAACTTCACACCGTCAAAGCGACTCAGATTCGAGCTGGCTTCGGCCGGCGCAATGATGTAGTAGACGGGGATGGACAGCTGGGTGCGCGGCAGTGTGATGGGCACCAGCTTGGCGCCCAGTTTTTCGTATTCCTTCAGCGCCGCGCCAATGGCGCTGCGCACATCGACAGACAGCCCTTCGCCAAAAAACTCCTTCGGTATGCCAATGCGCAGACCTTCAAGGGAGTCATTGAGTTTCAGCGAATAGTCTTCGGCAGGTACATCGATAGAGGTCGAGTCACGGTCCAGGTCCGGGCCACACATGGCCGACAACAGCAGCGCGCAATCCTGTGCGGAGCGGGCCATGGGGCCGGCCTGGTCCAGGCTGGAGGCAAACGCAACCATGCCGTAGCGCGACGCGCGTCCATAGGTGGGTTTGATGCCGGTGATACCGCAGAACGAAGCTGGCTGGCGGATGGAGCCGCCGGTGTCGGTGCCAGTGGCTGCAGGGGCCAGGCGTGCGGCCACGGCGGTGGCACTGCCACCCGAGGAGCCGCCGGGAATACGGGTCGTGTCCCACGGGTTGCGAACCGGCTCGACCTTGTCGTGGCCCACTGCGGCAATGGCCGAGTTCTCATTGCTGGAGCCCATGGCGAACTCGTCGCAATTGAGCTTGCCCAGCGTGACCACACCCTGTGCGGCCAGCTTGGCCACCACGGTCGCGTCAAACGGCGAGCGGTAGGTTTTCAGCATGCGCGAACCGGCAGTGGTGACGAAGTCTTTGGTCACAAAGATGTCTTTGTGCGCCATGGGCAGGCCTTCCAGCGAACCTGCCGTGCCATTCGCAAGACGCGCATCGGCGGCGCGGGCCTGGGCCAGCGTGGTGTCGGCATCCACGGCCACAAAGGCGCCCAGGTTGGCGTGGGCGGCGCTGCGGTCCAGGAAATGCTGGGCCAGCTCGACTGCGGACACTTTTTTGTCGCGCAGGGCCTGGGTCAGGGCGTGCACGCTTTGGTCGTGCAGGTCTGGGGAAGATGGGGAGGAGGGTGTCGTCGTCATCGTGTGTTCTGCAAAATTACTCAATCACCTTTGGCACCAGAAACAGGCCGTTTTCGACCGCCGGTGCGCTGCGCTGGTTGGCCTCGCGCTGGTTGGGCTCGCTGGCCACGTCATCACGCAAACGCAAGGCAAAGTCCGACAGGGCCACCACCGGGTGGGCCAGGGGCTCAATGCCCGTGGTGTCCACGGCGCGCATTTGCTCCACGATGTCGAAAAAGCCATTCATTTGGGTCAGCATGCGCTCACTTTCTGAGGGCGCTAGTTCCAAGCGTGCCAGATTGGCAATACGGGCAATATCAGTAGATGTCAGTGACATGGTGCGTGTTGGGTTGAAACCAAAGGTAATTCGGTGCCAATGGCTCAGTTTAGAGAGGGGTGTACAAAGGCAATCGGTTATTATCCCGTCTTTGGCGTGGGTGCTGCAAAGTCACCAATATTGACGCCAAACTTACGACTTTTTAACGCAAAAACCGTGGTGATGGGGGCCGAAGCGCTTCCCGTGCCCGAGAGGATATGTAATGTTTGGATCTTTCCGTCGGTACTTCTCCACCGACCTGGCCATTGACTTGGGCACGGCCAATACCCTGATTTTTGTACGCGGTCAGGGCATTGTTCTGGACGAACCCTCGGTCGTCGCCATCCGCCACGAAGGTGGTCCTCAGGGCAAAAAAACCATTCAGGCCGTCGGCAAAGAAGCCAAGGCCATGTTGGGCAAGGTTCCCGGCAACATTGAAGCCATCCGCCCCATGAAAGACGGCGTGATTGCCGACTTCACGGTGACCGAGCAGATGCTCAAGCAATTCATCAAGATGGTGCATCCGCGTGGCATTTTCCGCCCCAGCCCCCGCATCATCATTTGTGTGCCCTGCGGCTCCACCCAGGTCGAGCGCCGAGCCATCCGCGAATCGGCACTGGGCGCCGGTGCCAGTGATGTGTACCTGATCGAAGAACCCATGGCTGCGGCCATCGGCGCCGGTCTGCCCGTATCGGAAGCCAGCGGCTCCATGGTCGTGGACATTGGTGGTGGTACCACCGAAGTTGGCGTCATCTCGTTGGGCGGCATGGTCTACAAGGGCTCGGTCCGTGTCGGTGGCGACAAGTTTGACGAAGCCATCATCAACTACATCCGCCGCAACTACGGCATGCTGATTGGTGAGCCCACCGCGGAGTCCATCAAGAAACAAATCGGCTCGGCCTTCCCTGGCTCGGAAGTCAAGGAAATGGAAGTACGCGGACGCAACCTGTCCGAAGGCGTGCCCCGCAGCTTCACGATCTCGTCCAACGAAATCCTGGAAGCCCTGACCGACCCGCTGAACAACATCGTCTCAGCCGTCAAAAACGCGCTGGAACAAACGCCCCCCGAACTGGGTGCAGACATTGCCGACCGCGGCATGATGTTGACCGGTGGTGGCGCGCTGTTGCGCGACCTGGACCGCCTGCTGGCCGAAGAAACCGGGCTGCCGGTGCTGGTGGCCGAAGACCCACTGACCTGTGTGGTGCGCGGTTGCGGCATCGCGCTGGAGCAGATGGAGCGTCTGGGCTCCATTTTCACCAGCGAATAAATAACCGGACACAGCGATGCCATTAGGTACGCTGGACAGAGATCCTCCCCCCTTCTTCCGGCAGGGCCCATCGGCCCTGTCGAAATTGGCCGTGTGCAGTGCACTGGCCTTTTTCCTCATGGTCGCGGACGCGCGGTTCAAGGTCATGCAGCCCCTGCGGGTGGTGCTCGCCACCGTGTTGTACCCCGCGCAGTGGCTGGCCATGCGCCCGGTGCTGGTCTTCCAGCACGCCAGCCAGTATTTTTCGTCGTTGACGGCGGCGCAGACTGCACAGCAAGAGGTTTTGCGCAAACACAGCCTGCAATCGCAGCGCGCCAACCAGGTGGAGCAGTTGTCGCTGGAGAACGAGCGCCTGCGCAAGGCACTGGGCTTGCGCGAACGCCTGCAGTCTCCGTCCGTTGCCGCGCAGGTGATTTATGACGCGGCCGATCCCTACAGCCGCAAGGTCATCATCGACAAGGGTATGGCAGACAAGATCGCCTTGGGCTCGCCGGTGCTGGACGAGTCCGGTGTGCTGGGCCAGGTGACCCGTGTCTACCCGCTGGTCAGCGAGGTAACACTCATCACCGACCGTGACCATGCCATCCCCGTGCTGAACACCCGCACCGGTGCGCGGGGTGTGGCCTTTGGTGATGTGTCATTGCATGTAGATGCCATGGAGCTGCGTTTCATGGCTGCCAATGCGGATGTGGCCGAGGGCGATTTGTTGACCACCAGCGGTGTGGATGGTGTTTATCCACCGGGCTTGCCCGTTGCCCGGATCGAGAAGATTGAGCGCCGGGTGGATGCCGTATTTGCCCGCATCTACTGTGTGCCCTTGGCCATGGTGGCCGGCGCTGGGCATGTGCTGGTGCTGGAGCCAACCAACGCACAAATCCCCGCCCGCCCGGCAGCCGATGTGCCTGCGGTTGTACCCCGACGCGGAGCCTCCCGATGATCATGCGCCCCGGCCAGCAGCTGCTGCTGCCCGCCAACCCTTTCTTCATCTGGGGCAGCCTGATCGCCGCCATGCTGGTCAACATGCTGCAGAACATGGGCCTGTGGGGCCGTGCCGCGTGGACACCCGACGTGTTGGCCGTCGTGCTCGTATTCTGGACGGTGCACCAGCCACTGCGTGTCAGCATTGGCGGCGCTTTTGTGTTTGGTTTGTTGATGGATGTGCACCAGGGCGGTCTGCTGGGCCAGCACGCCATGGCCTACACCGTGCTGAGCTTTTTTGCCATCACTGTGCACCGTCGCTTGTTGTGGTTCTCGGTGCCCTCGCAGGCGGCGCAAGTTTTTCCGCTGTTTGCCGTGGCCCATGCGGTGGAGCTGGCCGTGCGCATGTTCAATGGAGGCACCTTCCCGGGCTGGATGATGCTGCTGGCGCCGGTGGCCGAAGCGGTGCTGTGGCCCGTGGCCAACCTGGTCCTCCTGGCCCCACAACTGCGCGCCCCCGATCCGGACGCCAACCGTCCCCTGTAACTGGACCGTTTTCGCATGACCGAAATACGCAACGTCGAAGCGGACCTGGCGCGTTTTCGCACCCGCGTGTTTGCGGTCAGCGTCATGGTGCTGTTCTGTTTTTCCTTGCTGGCCATGCGCCTGGTGTACCTGCAGGTGGTGCGCCACGACGACCTGCGGGCGCAGGCCGAGAGCAACCGCACCTCCATCGTGCCCATCGTGCCCAACCGCGGCCTGATCGTGGACCGCAATGGTGTGGTGCTGGCCAGCAATTACTCGGCTTATACGTTGGAGATCACGCCCAGCAAGACCAAGGGTCTGGAGCAGACCATTGACGAGTTGAGCAAGGTGATGGAGGTGACGGCGCGGGACCGCCGGCGCTTCAAGAAACTGATGGACGAGTCCAAGAGTTTTGAGTCCCTGCCGATCCGCACGCGCCTGACCGATACCGAAGTGGCGCGTTTTGCGGCCCAGCGTTTCCGTTTCCCCGGCGTCGAGATCAAGGCGCGCCTGTTCCGCAACTACCCCTACGGCGAGCTGGCCAGCCACGTCGTGGGCTACATCGGGCGCATCAACCAGGCCGAGAAAGCCAAGATCGAGGACGACGACAACCAGGCCAATTACCGGGGTACCGAATACATCGGCAAGCTGGGCGTGGAGCAAAACTTCGAGCAGGAACTGCATGGCACCACCGGGGTGGAGCGGGTGGAGACATCGGCCGGTGGGCGCGCCGTGCGCAAACTTGCCAGCACACCCTCGACGCCAGGCAACCTGCTGGTGTTGTCCCTCGATGTCAAGCTGCAGAAGTTGGTAGAAGACATGTACGGTGACCGCCGCGGCGCGCTGGTGGCCATCGATCCGCGCAATGGTGAGGTGTTGGCCTTTGTGTCCAAGCCCACCTTCGACCCCAACCTGTTTGTTGACGGCATCGACACCGAAAGCTGGGCCGCTCTGAATGAAGACCCCGACAAACCGCTGCTGAACCGCGCGTTGCGTGGCACCTACCCGCCGGGTTCGACCTACAAGCCGCTGATGGCGATGGCGGCCCTGAATAGTGGCAAGCGGGCCGCCAATGTGGTGATCCAGGACAACCTGACCTACAGCTTTGGTGGTCGTACCTTTGGCAGCCCCGAGGCCGACCGCCCGGGCCCCAAAGACATGCGCCTGGCCATCGTTGGCTCCTCCAACGTCTACTTCTACAGCCTGGCCAACGAGATGGGCGTGGACCTGATCCACGACCAGTTGATGCCCTTTGGCCTGGGTCGCCACACCGGTATCGATCTGATGGGCGAGGTCACCGGTGACCTGCCGTCACAGGAATGGAAGCGCAAGAAGTTCAAGAAAGCCGAGCAACAAAAATGGTATGCCGGCGAGACCATCTCGTTGGGCATTGGCCAGGGCTACAACAACTTCACGATGCTGCAAATGGCCAGCGCCTACGCGACCATCGCCTCCGGTGGTCTGCGTTTCAAGCCACGCCTGGTGCGCGAGATCAAGGACAGCGTCCACCATACGACCCAACGTGTTGCCAGTGATGCGCTCGAACCCCTGCCGCTCAAGCCCGAGCATGTGGACGTGATCCGCAATGCCATGCACGGCGTGACGGTGGAGGGCACCTCGGCCCGGATTTTTGCCGGTGCCGGCTACACCAGTGGCGGTAAAACCGGCACGGCGCAGGCCGTCGGACTGCGAGCGGGCGAAAAGTACAGCAGTGTCAAGGCCGACGAGAGCAAACGAGACCATTCCCTCTACGTTGCGTTTGCACCGGTCGAAAACCCGACGATTGCGCTGGCCGTGATTGTGGAGAACGCCGGCTGGGGCTCCGGGTCTGCTGCGCCCATTGCGCGGCGCGTTTTCGATTACTGGCTGATGGGGCAGTATCCCAATGACGACGACATGGCTGCCGTGCAAAAGGGCCAGGCCATGGCGCCCATTGGCAAGCCGCTGGTGGCCGCCCAGGTGCCATTGCCACGCGCCGGTGCCAGCGCTGCCGTTGTGCCCTTGGCACCCGGCGCCACGGCTGCGCCAGCCAGCGCCCCAGTTAGCGCGCCCCGCTAAGACCGCTGCGCTCAGCGCAAGAACGCGTCGTAGCTGGTCTTCAGAATCAGCGCCGACACCACGGCGATGAAGACGCCCCGTACAAAGCCCGTGCCGTGTTTCAGTGCCAGGTGGGTGCCGGCCAGACTACCCAGGATATTGGCAATCGCCATCACCAGCACAAAGTGCCACCACACGTGGCCCTTGTAGGCAAATAACAGGATAGCGGCCAGGTTGGATGCAGTGTTGAGCAGCTTGGCGCTGGCCGATGCATTCAGGAAGTCGTATCCCAGCAGGCGCACCAGCAGGAACACAAAAAAGCTGCCGGTGCCCGGGCCAAAGAAACCGTCGTAGAAGCCTATGACCGCGCCAATGCCGCTGGCGATCAAAGCCTCGCGCTGGCCCACAAAACGTGGTGTGTGGTCGCGCCCCAGCTGTTTCTTGGCCAGTGTGTAGCCCAGCACCAGCACCAGCACCACCGGCAAGGCCTTGCGCAAATACTGTGGTGACACCACGGTGACCAGCCAGGCGCCACCCATGGACGCTGCAAAACACACAATGGCTGCCGGTACCAGTGCATGCCAACGCATTTGCACCCGCTGGCTGTACTGCGCAGTGGCAATGGCCGTGCCCCAGACCGAGGCGCCCTTGTTGGTGCCAAATAAGGTGGCGGGATGGGCGTTGGGGAAGGTGGCAAACAGTGCTGGGACCAGAACCAAGCCCCCCCCACCGACGATCGAATCCACAAAACCGGCCAAGAGCGAGGCCAACGCAACAACAAGCATTTCCATGTTTTGATTCTCGCATTGCAGCCCTTGGAAAAAGCGCCATGTCATACTTCGCGCCTCTGCAAGCTTCGCCCGATTCACCGTTCCATGATGTTGAGAAAATTTGTCCGTGTTGGCCTCCAGGCGCTGCGCAGCCCTGAGTACCGTGGCCGTGTGCGGCAGAAGGTGTCCAACACCTGGCAGGACTCCGGGTGGCATGGCATTGGCAAGCTGGCAGCGGGATTCCTTCCTGCGCCGCGCCCCACATCCCTGGCGCAGCCTGGCCAACCGTCGCAGGATTCCGGTGCACAACAGTATCTTGCGGCCATTCGTTTTGCCCAGGCACCGCACCCGCAATGGCATAGACCGCGTCAATTACCGGTGCAGGCGCTGGAAACCGCTGCTGATGCCCCAAAAGTCATTGCCTACTACCTGCCGCAGTTCCACCCCATTGAGGTGAACAACCAGAACTGGGGTGCAGGCTTCACCGAGTGGACCAATGTGACCAAGGCGCTGCCACAGTACCTGGGCCATTACCAGCCCCACCTGCCGGCCGAAACGGGTTTCTACGATCTGCGCAACCCCGACTCCATGGCCCTGCAGGTGGAGCTGGCCAAACAATATGGTGTGGGCGGTTTTTGCTTCCACTACTACTGGTTTGGTGGCGAGCGTGTGCTGGAAATGCCGCTCAACCAGTTTGCCGCCAACCGCCAGCTCGACCTGCCCTTTTGTGTGTGCTGGGCCAATGAGAACTGGACGCGCCGTTGGGATGGGGCCGAGTCCGAAATCATCCTGCAGCAGACTTATGCTCTGGATGGCTGGAAGCAGTTCATTGATGACTTGCTGCCGCTGTTCAATGACCCGCGTTACATACGCGTGAACGGCAAGCCTATGCTGGTGGTGTACCGGCCGGGGCTGATCCCCGACACCCAGAAGGTGCTGGCGCTCTGGCGCCAACTGGCCGAAGCCGCGGGTCTGCCGGGTCTGTGGCTGGTGTGCGCGCAAACCTTTGGGCTGGCAGACCCGCGCCCGCTTGGATTCGACGCGGCCGTGGAGTTTCCACCGCACAAGATCCATGACCGCATTGAATCCGCGCCGACCCCGGAGTTGTGGAACAGTGGCTTCACCGGTACGGTCTGGAACTATGCCGATGCCGCGGGTGAAGCCATGACCCGGGGCAAGGAGCCTTATCCCCTGTACCGCACGGCGTTTCCGTCATGGGACAACGAGGCGCGGCGCACGGCAAACAGTTTCTCGTTTGCCGATGCCAACCCGGCCGAGTTTGGCGAGTGGCTGAGCACCTGCGCAAGTTACGCCCGTGAGACACTCCCCCGCGAGCAGCAGTTTGTGTTCGTGAACGCCTGGAACGAATGGGCTGAGGGCGCCCACATCGAGCCCGACCGCCACTTTGGCTGTGCCTGGCTGGAAGAGGTGCAGCGCCTGCACACCGCCCGCAAGCCCGTGCCCGCCACGCTGCCCTGGGCCGCACCCGATGCACGCGCGCCAGGTGCTGCGGGCGCAGATGGCGCGCGCAGTGCGATCGTGATTCATCTGTTCTACGCAGAAACCTGGCCGGATTTTGAGGCCGCCCTTTTGGCGTCCGACCTCACCGGTGACCTGTTGGTCACAACAACCGCCGAGCAGTTGGAAACGGTGTCGGCCATGGTCAAAACCCGGTTCGCACACGCCGAAATCTTCGCGGTGGAAAACCGGGGTCGCGATATCCGCCCGTTGTTCGTGCTGCTGCCGCTGCTGATTGCGCGTGGTTACGCCGCTGTGCTCAAGCTGCACTCCAAGAAGACGGTACACCGCGAAGACGGTCACGTGTGGCGCCAGTCCCTGATAAAGAGTCTGTTGCCCGCCCCGCAGGCACTGCGCGGCATCCTCGACAGCCTGGACCACTATCCATCGTTGGGCCTGATCGCGCCACAGGGCAATGCCTTGAACCTGCAGCGCTTCATCTGGAAAAACAAAACCTGGGTGGCGAAGCTGGCGGCCGAGCTGGGCGAGCGTGAAGGCTGGCTGGACCGCACGCGGCCCTGGTTTGCGGCGGGCAGCATGTTCTGGTTCAAGCCCGCGGCCTTGGCCAAATTGCTGGCCTGCACGTCCTTACAGAACGACCTGTTCGAGGCCGAGGCCGGACAGGTCGACGGCACACTGGCCCATGCGTTGGAGCGCATGATGGGTGCTGCCGCCTTGTCAGCAGGCTACCACCTGGTGGACGCGCCGACTGCGGTTGCCCTGGGGTCCAAAAGCCGTTCAGAGCGGCGCAAGGCAGAAAAGAAATGGCAGGCCGACTGGAGCCTGGTCGGCCGCCGCCGCATCGTTGATTCCCCCTACGCAGCGCCTTCCGAGTAGGATCGGTAATCCCAGGGGTTGCTATAACATATATAGCAATTGGTGTATATTTTTCGGGGGCTAAAGCCCCATTTGGCCACTACTGTCCGGTAAATTCTGACCAATTTTCAGAATAGCTCAACCTGCGACTTCAGCTCTTCAAAGCTTTCATCTTTGAGTGCGTTGTCGACCATCTGAGCCAAAGTAATTTTCTCAAACATGTTGACCTCCACCAGATGCAAGAAATTGCGTAGTGACAACTCCGTGCGTAGCCCGTGGTGTGCGACCAAGGCTATCAAATAAGTACACACCGCAATCCAGATTTGCGAACGCACGGCGTTCAAAGAGTTGCCAAAGAAGTGCTGGATGTTCAAGTTCTGCTTGAGCCATTTGAAGAACAATTCAATTTGCCAGCGCTGCTTGTAGATGGCTGCGATGGTGAGGGCGGATAAGTCCAAGCGGTTGGTCAGAAAAAACGAGTTCCAAACAACTTACTGCGTCATAGAAACGTACCCGGCGCAAGGGCGCGGGGTAGACATTTTTGGAGCGTTCGCCAGTCAGCACAATGGTTTGATCCGAGTACACGCCGGCCTGGATATCGATGGCGTGCGCTTCGTGGCAATTGAAGCTCAGGTTGTCTTTGGCGCGCACCACAAAGCTGCACTCCCGTTGCACCAAACGGTACAGCCTCGCAAAGTCCACGTAGCCGCGATCCAGCACGACGATGGAGCCCTTTGGCAGTCTCAATGCATCGAGTTGCCCCACGTCGCTGATTTTGCCTGTGGTGATCGACAGCATGACCGGAATCGCACCCCGTAGGTCGATCACGGTGTGGGCTTTGATACCCGCTTTGGTGGACCGAAAGTCCGCCCAGGGAAACAGCTTAAGACACAGGTCGATGGTCGTGGAGTCCATGGCATACAGCGGCTCCTTGAGACTCAAGCTAATGTCATGGTCTTTGTATAAATCCAAAGCGATTTCGATCAGGCGTTGCCCCAGTGCTTCGAACAGGTGTGAGTCACGCCGTTCGTTGGCATCGGCCAGCGTGGAGCGCGATACACGCTGACGTAGGCCGCAGTGGTAGAGCTTGGTGCTTTGCGAGTTCAGGCACACGATCAGGTCGCGTAAGCCTTCCCTGCGCGTGAACTGTGCGTAGGCCATGCAGATGAAGTGGCTCCATGCGGTGAAGTCCCGTGTCCAGCGGTTGGCTTGGTATTTGTTTACGAGATGCTCGAAGTGCTTGAATGGCACCACTTCGAGAAGTTGTGCAAATACTGTGCGGCCAGTGTGCATAGAGCGGAAACCTCGAAAAATGAGGTCACGATACGCAACTGCAAAAAATCGCGTTTGAAATCGTCCGAATCACAAAACCTCTTGAAACCCCCAGCCAGCTTAGGTTTGAGCCCTTTTTTGGGAGAATTTACCGGACAGTAGTGGTCTTGCTTAGTCGTCGTGGTAGTACTGCACACCGGGCTCCGCGCGGCGCACCACGTTCTGGGCGTCCAGGTAGACCCAGTAAAACATGTCCTGTCCATTGGACCAGCGGTAGGTGAGTATGTCGCCCGGCCAGTGGGCGGCATGTTCGACAAAAGCCGGGGGACCGAAGGCGTGTTCCACATCCGCTCGGGTCCACTGGCCGATGCCTATGCGCTGAAACTCCTGCGCGACCAGCATCTGGCGAAACTGTGCCACGCGGCCACTGGCATCCAGATCCACATTGAAAACCTGTTGACCTGCCGGCTGGTACGAGTACTGCAGCCGTGTGCCCGCCTCCAGGGGCTGCACCCGCGTGGGTTGACCCATGCGGGCGATCACGTCGGCGCGTGACATGCCGGGCTGAACCGCCGTAGCGGTGCAACCGCCCAAGACGATGAACATCAGCAAGGTAGCTGCGTGATGGGTATGGGGGGTATGGGGTCTGGTCATGACGAAAAAAAAGCACTGATTGGATCAGTGCTTTTGTGAGCTGCATCTCAAGGTGGATGCAGAAATTGTTGCTTGTTGCTTACCGTCTCCTCGGTTCGCTTCTTCCATCTGGCCCTTTGCAGTTGCCGTCTAACCTTTGAGTGCCGCAACTGTACCAACGGCGGCACATGTGTGCATTGGGATTAACCCTTCATTGCGCGGCCTGTGCCGCGTCTTCCATGATCCACTGTGCGGCCTTCTCGGCAATCATCAGCGTGGGGGAGTTGGTGTTGCCGCTGGTGATCAGCGGCATGATGCCGGCGTCCACCACGCGCAGCCCGGCCACGCCGTGCACCTTGAGGCGCGCGTCCACCACGGCCATGGCGTCGTCCGCACGGCCCATCTTGGTCGTGCCCACCGGGTGGAAGATGGTGGTGGCAATGTCACCAGCCAGTTTGGCCAGTTCTGCATCGGTCTGGAACTGCACGCCGGGTTTGAACTCTTCAGGCAGATACTTCTTGAGCGCCGGTTGGGCCACGATGTTGCGCGTGATGCGCAGTGAGTCGGCGGCAATTTTGCGGTCCTGCTCGGTGCTCAGGTAATTGGGTGCAATGGCCGGTGCGTCTTCAAACTTGGCGGATTTGATATGCACCGTGCCCCGGCTGGTGGGGTTCAGGTTGCAGACGCTGGCGGTGATGGCGTTGAAGCCATGCAGGGGCTGGCCAAAGGCGTCCAGGCTCAAGGGCTGCACGTGGTATTCCAGATTCGGGTAGGGCTGGTCGGGGTCGCTGCGGGTGAAGGCACCCAGCTGGCTGGGCGCCATGCTCATGGGGCCGGTGCGTTTGAAGGCGTACTCCAGACCAATCTTGGCCTTGCCGAACAAGGACTGCACTTGGGTGTTCAGCGTGGTGGTGTTCTGCACCTTGAAGACGGCGCGGATCTGTAAATGGTCCTGCAGGTTTTCGCCCACGCCGGGCAGGTCTTTCTCTACCGTTATGCCCAGGGCCTGCAGCCGCTGCGCGGGCCCCAGGCCCGATAGCTGCAGGATCTGCGGCGAACCAATAGCACCGGCGCACAGGATGACTTCCGCCTTGGCGGTCGCATCGACCATACTTTGCCCATCCCACACCTGCACACCGGTGCAGCACAGGGGGCTGCTGCCAGTTGCTGGTTCTATCAAGAGCTTGGCGACCTGGGCGCTGTTCCATAACTCGAAGTTGGGTCGGGCGTAACAGGTGGGGCGCAAAAAGGCCTTGGCCGTGTTCCAACGCCAGCCGGCTTTCTGGTTGACCTCGAAATAGCCCACACCTTCGTTGTCGCCGCGGTTGAAGTCATCGGTGGCGGGTATGCCGGCCTGCACGGCGGCTTGGGCAAAGGCATCCAGCACATCCCAGCGCAGGCGCTGTTTCTCGACCCGCCATTCGCCGCCAGCGTTGTGGTGGCGCAGCAGCTTGCGGTACAGGCTGCCGTCCTTCTGCATCAGCGCCGGGGCCGTGCCGCGCGCGCCATGCAACGCGCTGGCGCCCTTGTGGTGGTCTTCATGCATCATGAAGTAGGGCAGGCTGTGCTCCCAACCCCAGGTCGCATCACCGACCAGTTGGCCCCAGTTGTCGTAGTCCCGCGCCTGGCCGCGCATGTAGATCATGCCGTTGATGCTGCTGCAGCCGCCCAGCGTTTTGCCACGCGGGTAGCGCAGGGAGCGGCCATTGAGCCCGGCGTCGGGTTGGGTGTTGTACAGCCAGTCGGTGCGCGGGTTTCCTATGCAGTACAGGTAACCCACAGGGATGTGTATCCAGTGGTAGTCGTCTTTGCGGCCAGCCTCGATCAGTAGTACCCGCTTCGATGCGTCCGCAGAGAGTCGGTTGGCCAGCAGGCAACCGGCCGTGCCGCCCCCAACAATGATGTAGTCAAACGTGGTTTCGCTCATGCCCCATCCTAAACCACGCATGCCCTCGCAAAGCTGACAAAACGCCGTCTGCGCTTGGGTGACAATGCAAGCCACTTTGCTGACCACACACCACGTTATGGACCCCACCAATCTGGCGCTTCGTTTTGCCGTGGCCATCGGGCTGGGCATTCTGCTGGGCCTGGAGCGGGAGCGCACCAAGGGGGGCGACGGTGGTGCCGGTGTGCGCACCTTTGCACTGATTGCGCTCAGCGGCGCCATTGCGGGGTTTCTGGGTGAACAGCTGGGGCTGGTGTGGATGGCGCTAGCCTTGTTTGTCGCGGTGGCGGCCTTGGTTGTAGCCATGTACGTGGTCACAGCGCGGCGCGGCGACATTGGTGTGACCACCGAGGTCTCGGCGCTACTGGCCTTTGTGCTGGGCCTGCTGTGCAGTTACGGCCAGTTGCAACTGGCGAGCTGGATAGCGGTGGCCATGGCCTTGCTTCTGGCGCTGAAAGACTGGCTGCACCAGCTGGCCAGCCGTATACACAGCACGGACGTGGAGGCCACACTCAAGTTCTGCATCGTCACCCTCATCGTGTTACCCCTGGTGCCCGACGTCAACTACGGACCGGCACCGCTGGACGTGATCAACCCCTACAAGATATGGCTGATGGTGGTGCTGATATCGGCGCTGAACTTCAGCAGCTACCTGCTGATCAAGGTGGTGGGGGCCGAACACGGTATCGGCATTGCCGGCCTGTTGGGCGGACTGGCCTCCAGCACGGCGGTCACGCTGGGTTTCTCGCAGCGTAGCCGCCAAGAGGGGGAAGACGCTTCAGCGTTGGCCCTGGGCATTGTGCTGGCGTGGACGGTGATGTTTTTCCGTGTGGCCATCATGACCGCGTTGATCAGCTGGGAGCTAGGCCGCCAGATCGCCTGGGCCATTGGCTTGTTGTGTGTGGCCAGCCTGGCTGCGTGTTACTGGTTGTGGCAGCGCAACCGGCGCCGCGAGCGCGGCGAGGTCAAGCCTGGCAGCAACCCGTTTGAGCTGGACGCCGCCATCAAATTTGGCCTGCTGTTTGGTGTCATCCTGCTGGTATCCAAGGCGGCGCAGGTTTACCTGGGTGACGCGGGCCTGTACCTGGCGGCCGCCGTTGCCGGGCTGACCGATGTAGACGCCATCACGCTGGCCATGGCCAATCTGGCCAGCGGTGATGCATCCAGCCTGCACGTGGCCGCGCGCGCCATTGTGATTGCGGTCATGGCCAACACCCTGACCAAATGCGGCATGGCCATAGGCCTTGGTTCAGCCGAACTGCGGCGCATCACCCTGCCCATTGCCGCACTGCTCTTGGGCACGGGTGTGTTGGGCGCTGTTTTACTGATTTAAGAACAGCAGTCCCGCGGCCAGGGCCTACTCCACCGCGTTGAGCCGCTTCACCCCCGCCACAAACCGCTGCAAGGCCTGTGACAGCACACCACGCGGAATCCTGATGTCGATCAACTGAAATTGGCCGCGTGTGGAAATGGCATGGTCCAGCGCCGCATGCAGCTCGGCGCGGGTCTGCACCCGCACCCCGGCGCCGCCCATGCCGGTGGCCATGTGGGCAAAGTCCCATTCGTCCAGGTCGGTGAAGGTGGACTCCGGTTGGAAGCTGTGCAACATCTCCCAGCGGGCGTTGTTGAACACCAGCACGATAGGGTCCCAGCCGTAGCGTCTGCAATTGCCCAGCTCCCAACCCGTCATCTGGAAGGCGCCATCCCCCACCAGTATCAGCGGGCGCTGGCCTGTCTCGGCCTGCAGGCCCAGACCAGCCGGCACGCCAAAACCCATGGTGGCGTAGTAGCCCGGGCCCAAGAGCGCGGTGTGGTCAATGTCCATGGCCGTGAACAGACAGTCGCCCACATCGGATGCAATAGGCATGCGGCCATGGGTCGCCATCAGGTCGTTGATGGCAGTGGCGATGTCGTGTGGGGCAATGCTGGCGCCATCGGCCACCAGCCCACGCGGGAACACCTGGCGGGCCACGGCATAGTGTGTGTCTGTGGCCTGCACCCGTTGCAGCAAATGGTCTACCAAATCTGCCAGGCCCACATCGGCGTAGGTGTGGTGGCCGATGCTCAGTTGTGCGTCAAACGCCAGGATGGCTTTGCGCATGTCGATGGACTTGTGCGATACGGCAAAGTTGGTGTCACAGACGATAACGCCCAGCATCAACAAGGCGTCGGACGACTCCACCAGCTGTGTCACCTCGGGCAGGCCCGCCACCCCCATATACGTACCCATCAGCGGGGCATCCGCCTCGGCCAGCAAACCCCGGCCCATAAAAGTGGTGACCACCGGCAGCCCCAGGCGGCGCGCCAGTTCAGCCACCTTGTCCTCCAGGCCGAAACGGCGCACCTCTACACCCACCATCAAAACTGGTGCCGCAGCCCGGGCCAGGCGCTGCAACACCTCATCCACACAGGCGTCCAGCTTGTCGGTATCCCGCGGGGGCGCTGGCAAGGTCGGCACAGGTAGACATTCAACGGCCACCATGTCGCGGGGCAGCTCGATGTATACCGGGCGGGAGTGGCGCCTGCAGCTGGCCAGCACACGGGCGATGTCGGCCGGTGCACGCGCGGCGTCGTCCAGGCAGATCTGGTCGCAGGTGATCTCTTCAAATATCTTGCGCTGGGAATCCAGTGTCTTGACCTGGTGGTGCAGCAACAGGCCAGACCGTGCCTCGCCGTGGCCCGGCCCACCGGACAACACCACCAGCGGTGACTTTTCGGCATAGGCCGACGCCACCGCGTTCACCAGGTTCAAGGCGCCCGCGCCATAGGTGACAGCTGCCACACCCAACGCGCAATTGGCCCGCGCCGCAGCATCCGCAGCAAAGCCAACCCCCGGCTCGTGTGACAGGGTGTGCAGCGGCAGGATGGCAGACTCTTCGATGATGCGAAAAAACGGCAACGCAAAGTCGCCGGGAATGCCAAACACACGGGTGGCACCATGCGCCTTGAGCGCATACAACAGGGATTCGGTGATGTTCACGATTGAGCTCCGCAAGGTTTAAAGATGCTCATAGTGTGAATCTTTTGGCATGCACGGGGTAAGCGTAATGAACACCCATTTGCCACTGGCATGCACGTTTTGTGCGCGCCGTGCTACAGAATGTTGCAGATTTCCGGGTGGCGCCTGCCGACAACACGCCGATACTCTGCGAGAACTTTTTGAGGGGCCGTTATGTTGAAGAGAAGCCGGTTTGCATGGAGGGCGGCAACCGCCGCAGTGTTGGCGCTAGCGGTCCCCTTGGGCGCCCATGCCGTCGATTCGTTCAACGCGCTGAGCAACTACCTGGCCATGGACCAGGTGGTGGTGCAGGGGCTGGGCAGTTTCAAAAATGCCGCGGTCACCGTGCAGTCTTACACCCTGCTGGGGGTGGACGGTGGCACCGCCCAGGCCAATGCCTTTGACCCCGCCAGCAAGGTCCTCACCCTGGGCTCGGTGGTGTTTGAAGGCAGCACCTACACCAATGTGCGTGTCCGTATCAACGCCTACACGGTGCTGGGTGCGGATGCCGTGGGTGCACCGGCCTCTGCCACCGGTGTGGTCAACCCTATTCTGTATGTGACCCAGGTGCCGGTGTCGGGCTTTACCAGCCGCACGTCCACCTTTGGCAACCACCTGAGCACGGTGCAGTCTGCTCCCCGTGGTGGTGACCTGATGATCCGTTACCCGGACGGCAGCGTGCGCAACCTGACCCAAGAGGCCGGTTTTGGCAACAGCGGCTTCCAGGGCGCGGGTGCCATCGCCGTGCGCGAACCGGCTGTGCATTGGAGCGGCACCAAGGCCATCTTCAGCATGGTGGTGGGGTCCATCACCACGCGTTACGAGTGGAAAGACTTCGTGTGGCAGCTGTACGAGGTCACCGGCCTGGAGAAAGGCGCAACGGCCACCATCACCAAAGTGGCTGGGCAGCCCACCACGTTCAACAACATATCACCCATCTACGGCACCGATGAACGTATCCTGTTCACATCGGACCGGCCCCGCAGTGGGGAAGTGCACTTGTACCCGCAGCTCGACGAGTACGAAAGCGCAGCCACGGTCACCGGTATCTGGAGCCTGCAGCCCAACAGTGGCGACCTGCGCCTGCTCAACCACGCGGTCAGTGGCGCCTTCACCCCCACCATCGACAGCGCTGGCCGCGTGGTCTTCACCCGCTGGGACCATTTGCAGCAAGACCAGCAGGCCGATGCCGACCGTGTGGGTGGCACCAATGGCTCATTTCTGTATGCCAGCGAATCGGCTGCCGCACAGCGCCTGCCCTTGCAGACCGAGACCTTCCCCGAGCCACGGCTGAGTACCGATGCACAAAACGTGGCCAACCAGGTCAACGGCCACACCTTCAACCTGTTCATGCCCTGGCAGATTCGCGAGGACGGCACAGCAGAAGAAACGCTGAACCACGTGGGCCGGCACGAGATTGCCGGTACCTATATCCCGCCGAGTTTTAAAAATGACTCCAGCCTGAGCTACTACAGCCGCGAGAGTGTGTATGCCAACCGCACCTACCTGCGCGGCGACGGCGGTGTCTTCCACCTGCGCGAAGACCCCAAACGTGCTGGCGTGTTCTACGGCACCCATGCCCGGGAGTTTGGTACCAACAGCGCCAACCAGCTGGTGCGCATGACGGCCAACCCTTCGCTCAACGGCGAGGTCATGGTCATCACACCCGTCACCCATGCCGCAACGGCAGGTTATACCGAGGATGGCCAGTCGCCCGCTGCCGGCCACAGCGGCATGTACCGCAACCCGCTGCCCACGTCCGACGGCAGCTTGCTGGCCGTGCACACCAGTGAGACACGGCTGGAGCAGAACGACGGAACACGTGCATTCCCACGCTACCGCTACCGGTTGCGTATCAAGTCCATGGCGGCATCGGGTGATGTCTTCACCGCAGACCAGCCCATCACACCTGGCACCAGCAAAGCCATTTGGTACTGGGACCCGGATACGCGGGTCGACTTTGATGGCGTGTTGTGGGAGCTGGACCCTGTGGAGGTGGTCGCCCGCGCCAAGCCCACACGCCCCGCCGATGCCCTGGAGAGCCCGGAGAGCGCCGTGCTGCAGGAGGAAGGCGTGGCGGAGTCCCAGCTGCGCGCCTGGCTCACCGCCAACGACCTGGCGCTCATCGTCACCCGCAACAACACCATCCGCGACCGCGGCGAACGCCAGCAACCGTTTAACCTGCAGGTGCCCGGTGGCGTGAAAACGGTGGGTGATGGTGGCAAGGTCTACAACGTGGCCCATCTACAAATGTTCCAAGCCGACCAGGTGCGCGGTTACGGCGGCACGGCATCTCCAAAGGCCGGCCGGCGCGTATTGGCGCAAGCCATGCACGACCCCAAGGCGCAGAACCCGGGCGGCACCGGTGGCCCCACCGGCAGCGTGAAGCTGGCGGCGGATGGCTCCAGCGCGGCCTTTGTGCCCGCGCGCCGCGCCATGACCTGGCAGCTGACCGATACCAGTGGCGCTGCCGTGGTGCGGGAGCGTAACTGGATCACGTTCCAGCCGGGGGAGATCCGCACCTGTGCGTCGTGCCATGGGCTGAACAGCAGGAACCAGGCGGGGGGAGTGGGGGAGCCTATCAACAAGCCAGAGGCGCTGCGGACGTTGTTGCAGTTTTGGAAAACGTTGCCGAAGTAGCCCCCTCGGCATCTGCATGCATAGCTTCTTGCGCACGGCCCAACGCGTGCAGAACACGGTTTTCATGTTCTGCGCTTTGGCCTTGTTTTCAACAGCCCACGCGGCGCCAGGCGTGGTGATGTCTGAAAGGGCGGACAACGTCCAGATCGAACTCATTCCTGCGGTGGGCGGCAAGCATTGCGCGTCTTCGGGTGGCATCCCATTCAATCCAGAATTGGGCATCCAACGCATTTCAGATGCGCTGTACCTTCAGCCGCTGAACTCCGAGGTTGATGAATCTGCGGAGTACCTGAAAGCCGCGCGGCAGGGTGGCGGTATCTACCTATATCTGCCCTACTTCAAACCGAGCGGTACTTGCGCGGCGGCGGATTTCACGGTCAAGGCACGGCACATTCTGTGGAATGGCAAGTGGCATACAGATGAGTTAACAATCCCGGCCGCTGCAACCGCAGACAAGGCGGTATTTTTCACCAATGAATCTGCCCCACGCATCGTGGGCAATGTCTACTTCGGCCCCGATTTCTCGGCTGCAACTATGGAGCGCCTGCAGTCGTCGTTTACAAAGATCATCGCGTTCTACCAATCCGCCATGGCGGTGGACGTCGAGCAGAACGTGGGTGTGGTTGCAGTGATAACCCGCAACAGTGGGGGCTACTTTGGATTTGGGGGCGACGCGCTGAACATCATCCGCATGAGTTATGACAACCCCCGGCCAGAGCATGTCGCGGAGTTTGAAACCGTATTCCCGCGCACCTTTGCGCATGAGCTGGCGCACAAGCTGCAGAGCGAGTTCTTGTTCACCATCCCGCAGGGGCGGACTATCTCGGAAGGCAGTGCAGACTTCATCAAGACCCTGGTGCTGCTGGACTCGGGTGTCATCCAAATGGCCGAAGCCAAGGGCATCGTCCAGAAGGCGTTGGCAGAGTGTTCGAAGTTTGCGTCTGCGCAGACTATGCAAGAGAAGATCGCACAACGCACGCTCAACTACCGCGAGCCCTTTGACTGCGGCATGGTGTATTACTTCGCGTCCTATTCTGCGTCTGGCCTGAGCGGGCCGCAGTTCATGACAGTGTTGCGCAAGGCACTGATGGGCGATAGAAACTACAGCGCCCAATGGGAATCGCTGTGTTTGATGTTTGAGCCGGGTTGTCGCAATGAACGCTTGCTTGATCTGGTTGCCGGTGAGAAGCGGTTTGCGCCCCAGGCAGAGTGGCTGGCGATACAGTTACAGGCGCGTCCGTTGCCATCCCAAATGGCTACGCTTTCAAAGTAAGCGTCCTGCAATCGAAAATGCCGGTCAGTGGGCGGCGAGCAAATGGCTTTGTGCCTTGCTGCGAATGCGCCACTCTATGAATAGAAGATTGGGTACCCAGCAGAGCCACCCCAGCCAGGCATAAAAGGTCTCAAAGGCAATGCCTGCGGCGGCAAACCCGCCCAGATACAGGCGCAGCGTGACCGCTGCGAAGGTGAGTGCAAAGTTGCGCAGCATCCATTGCTGGTGGGCGGCAATGTCTTTGCGCCGAATGGCGGCATAGGCCAGGTACCCCGTGGCCAGCCACAACACAGCCAGCACAGCAAAACCGATTTGATTGAAGGTGCCGCCAAAGGCAAAGCCCGCTACATACAGTCCGGTTATGCCTCCAGGCAGAACTCCGCCCAGCAGATAGATGCGCCCACTCCAGCGATGCAATGCTGGGCGGCGCGCGCGCAGACCACTGAAGAACTGCCAAGGCCCCAACCCCATGGCCAACACGGAGCAGAAGATGTGCACATAAATGGCCACACGGTGGGCTTCAAAAGTCACTTTCATCTGCGGATGGACCAGATTGCCCAGCGGCACCAAACTGTAGGCAATCAACGCATAGCCCGCCACGGCCACACTCAAAGCGGCCACTAGCCATTGCAGTTTCTGCGTCTTCGATGCAGTCATCTCTTCTCCTGGGGTTTGCACGTTGTCGATCCGCATACTGTGTACGGGGCGAGCAGCTTGTGTACGACAGCCTTCAACGGTGCAAATTGTGGATGCGGGAGATGGGTTACGCAATTGATTAAGCGTTCATAGCTGCTATTCGTTCTTGAATATCAAAACATGGACCGCGTCGTGCGGGAGCGCGAGCGTTTCAACGGGCAAGTCAGTTCAAATTGATTGGCATGAGGAGCTTCTCTGGCAATGTTTGCAAGCAAAATATGCCTCTAGCCCCCGTCAATAGAAACGGAGGCGCTATAAAAATAGTAGTGGCCCAATGGGGGCTACTGCCCCGCCCACACCGGCTTCCTCTTCTCCTGAAACGCCTTCTGCCCTTCCTTTGCATCCTCGGTCAGCGTGAACAGCGCGATCTGGCTTTCGGTGAAGGACATGCTTTCTTCAAACGACATGGCCTCGGCCTTCTTCATCGTGTACAGCCCACGGCGGATGGCGGCGGGGGATTTGTCCAGCAGGCGGTCCAGCAGCCATTGCAGCTTGGCGTCCACGTCTTCGTCCACGTAGTTCACTAAGTTGTATTCCAGCGCCTGGGCCGAGGTGATGGGCTCGCCCGTCAGGCACATCTCGGCCAGCTTGCGTCGGGGGATCAGGTGCTGCAGCACGCTGAGCACCTGGGCCGGGAACACACCCACCTTCACCTCGGGCAGGCCAAACACGGCGTGGCTGGCGGCTACGGCCATGTCGCACATGCTCATCAGTCCCATGCCGCCGGCCATGCAGGCGCCGTTCACGCGGGCGATCAGCGGGATGGTGCTGGCCTTGGCCACGCGCAGCAGTTGGGCCAGGTGGCCGTGCGGCTCGGAGTAGTCGGTGGTGAAGGCGTTGGCGGATTGCAGATCAGCTCCGGCGCAAAAGGCCTTGGTACCCGCGCCGGTGATGACGATGGCGCGGATGCTGCGCTGGGTCTGCGCCGCTGTGATGGCTTGGGCCATGCCGGCCAGCACTGCGTGGCTCATGGCATTGCGGCGCTCTTCGCGGGTGATGGTGAGCCACAGTACCGGGCCACGCTGTTCGGCGGATAACTCGGGTGATGATGTAAATGGCGAGCTGGTGTCGGTCATGGTGTTTCCAAAATTTGCTGCTATTTTGATAGCATTCTGTGTAACAAATACGGGGGCTAGGGTGTCATTTTGCCGAATGGCATGGGCGAGGTTACAGCCGCCAATGCCTGCCCTGCATGGGGCTGTCACGCACGGGCCACACGGGGCAGAGCATTTGCACAACCTCCATCAGGCTCAACCACTCGGCGAAGGGGTCGATCCCGAAGTCGGTGCCTAGCGGCGGCTGAAAAGGAACACCCGCTTCGCGGGCCAGCACAACACTTGCCTTTGTACGGCTTAGAGCCGTTGCAGCCTGTGCAGGGGTGTTATCCGAAAAGTTCATTGAGGAGTTCCGGTTTGTCGAACAAGGCAAAGTACTCACGCAACTCATCCATGTTGAGCGAAGCGCGGTGTATTTTCAGCAGTGCACGAATGTCGTCCACGTCGCGCGTTCGCGTTGCATCGTTCACGAAGCCTTGCAGTTTGAAGCCGATGAGCCCTTCGACGCTGATGATGCGCATATGGCCCATGGGGGTCTCGCGCGCAGATGCCTGCGCCAGCAGGCGGCGCGCAAGGGGACGGTGTGCGTACAGCAAATCCAGCCCCTCCGCTGCGCGCACATAGTTGGCGGCGTCTTCACTGCGGTACAGGCATTGATAACCCAAATTCAGCAGCGCGCCATGCACCTTGTCCGCGGCTTCGGCCTCCACCAGAAAATCCACGTCCTTGGTGGCGCGCACCACCTGGTGCGCAACCACCGCCAAGCCGCCAATCAAAGCTGGCTCTGTGCCGTTGCGCGCAAACATGGCCAGCGCTTCGCGAATTTGTTCTGCCAGGTTGGACATGCCTGCTGCGTGAAGTGGTGGATGCAGGCATCATAGCGCCAGCCTGTACCATGTCATGCCCACCCCAATACCACTGACCCAGCCCCACGCCACCACCATGCCGGATACCCAACCCCGCATCGCTTTCGAGCCAGCCCCCGGGGGCATGCAGGCACGCGTGTTGGGGCTGTGGACGGCCGAAAACCTGGCCGAACCCGCCCACTGGGACGCGCTGCAGGCCGCCCTGGGTGCCCTGCCCCCTGAGTGGCGCAACTGGCAGTGGGATTTGCGTGAGTTGCAGCGCATGGACCACACCGGTGCGCAGTTGCTGTGGAACGCCTGGTACCGCCAGTGGCCGGATACCGCGCACACCAGCCCGGCGCAGCGGGCCATGCTGGAGCGGGTGGCGCAGTTTTCATCGGTGCTGCCGCCGCGCAGACCGCAGACGGCGTGGGATCTTTTCTTGCGCCTGGGGGCAGTGGTGGTGCGGGTGGAAGAACATGTGGTGGGCGCCGTGCGCCTGCTGGGCCAGTTGCTGCTGGATGCCATCCAGCTGGTGCGTGCGCCGCGTGCCGGCCCCTGGCGCGATGTGTCGGGCCACTTGTACCGCATTGGCGCCACGGCCTTGCCCATAACCGCGCTGGTGGGATTTTTGATTGGGGTGGTGCTGGCCTATCTGATGTCGCAGCAGCTGCGCCAGTTTGGGGCCGATGCCTTTATCGTCAACATCCTGGGGGTGGCGCTGATCCGCGAGCTGGGGCCGGTGCTGGCCGCCATTTTGATTGCCGGGCGCTCGGGCTCGGCCATCACCGCGCAGATCGGTGTGATGCGGGTCACCGAAGAGCTGGACGCAATGAAGGTCATGGGCATTCCCAAGGGTTTTCGGCTGGTGCTGCCGCGGGTGATGGCCATGGTGGTGGCCATGCCGCTGCTGGCGGTGTGGACCACGTTGGCCGCCTTGCTGGGCGGCATGCTGGCATCAGACCTGGTGATGGGGCTCACGCCGGCCTATTTTGTGACCGCACTGGCCAAGGCCGTGCAGGTGTCCAACCTGTGGCTGGCGGTGGGCAAGTCGGCGGTCTTCGGCCTGATGATTGCGCTGATTGGCTGCCACTACGGCCTGCGCATCAAGCCCAACACGCAGAGTCTGGGGGAGGGCACCACGGCATCGGTGGTGACCTCCATCACCATGGTCATTTTGGTGGACGCGATGTTTGCCGTAGTGTTCAAGAACGTTGGCATATGAGTACCGATCTGACACCGCCATCCGCGCCGCCACCCATCGTCCAGATCCGCGACCTGTGGTCCGGCTTTCGCGTGGGCGGTGTGGAGACGCTGATCCACAAGGACCTGAACCTCGACATCGCGCAGGGCGAGTTGTTGTCCATCGTGGGTGGCTCGGGCAGTGGCAAGACCGTGCTCTTGCGCCAGATCCTGGGGCTGGAGACTCCCATGCGCGGCAGCATCACCGTGCTGGGCCGCCCGGCCGCCGAGCTGACTCACGCCGGTGCCGCCAGCCGCGTGGGCATGTTGTTCCAGCACGGCGCGCTGTACTCGGCCTTTACCGTGTTGGAGAACATTGCCTTTCCGCTGCGTGAGCTCAAGGCCCTACCCGAAGACCTGGTGCGGGATGCCGTCATGGTCAAGCTGCAGATGGTGGGGCTAGACCCGGCCCATGCGCACAAGATGCCGGCCGATTTGTCCGGCGGCATGATCAAACGCGTGGCGCTGGCGCGGGCCCTGATCATGGATCCGCCCTTGCTGCTGCTGGACGAGCCCACCGCCGGGCTGGACCCGGACCGCTCCGACGCCTTTTGTGCCCTGGTGCGCTCCCTGCACCAGGAGCTGGGCCTGACCGTGGTGATGGTCACCCATGACCTGGATACCATCTACGAGATCAGCACCCGGGTGGCCGTGGTGGCGGACCGGCATGTGATTGTGAATGCACCGCCGCGCGAGGTGATTGGATTTGACCACCCCTTTGTGCGGAATTTTTTCCTGGGTGGGCGGGGGCTGCGGGCGATGGAATTGCTGCGCCTGCACCCGGCCGACGTGTAGAAAGAGAAGCTGATGGAAAACAAATCCCACGCCATAGGCGCCGGTGCCTTCGTGCTGGTGGTGGCTGCCCTGCTGGTGGCCCTGGCCGCCTGGCTGACGCGCGACACCGGTGAACACCGCATGTTTGAAATCTCCAGCCGCGAGGGTGTGACCGGCCTGCAGCGCCAGGCCGGCGTGCGTTACAAGGGTGTCACCGTGGGGCGCGTGCAGTCCATCACGCTGGATCCCGACACAGTGGGCAATGTGCGCATCCGTATTGGTGTGGATGACAGCGCGCCCATCACCCAGTCCACCTTTGCATCGCTGGGTTTTCAGGGCGTGACCGGCCTGGCCTTTATCCAGCTCGATGACGCCGGTGAATCCAAGGAACCACTGGTCAGCACGGGTGACACACTGGCGCGGATTCCCATGCGCCCGGGCCTGATGTCGCGCCTGACCGACCAGGGCGCTGGCCTGTTGACCAAGCTGGACGACGCCAGCCAGCGCGTCAACCTGCTGCTGGCACCGGACAACCAGAAAAAGCTGATGGACGCGGTAGACAACCTGGGCCAGGCAGCCGCCACCATCAACCAGTTGGCCAAAACGGCGAACCAGTCCAACCTGCCAGCGCTGGCGCAAGAGGCCTCTGTCACGCTAAAGGGCCTGCGCGAAACCTCAGACCGCTTGGGCGACAGTGCAGACTCGGTGCGCACCTCGGCCGATGCGTTCAAGGTCATGTCCAAACGCATGACCGAACCCGGCGGCACACTGGACGACATCAGCCAGGGTAGCGAAGCCCTGCAGGCCACGGGCCAGACCCTCAACACCACCCTGGTGCCACGCTTGAGCCGCACCGCAGACGACACCGCCCGCACCGTGCGCCAGCTGGGGCGGGCCGTGGATGCGGTGGGTGACAACCCACAGTCGCTGCTGCTGGGCAGCGGCGCCGCCACACCGGGGCCGGGTGAGCCAGGCTTTACGGCACCCAACACCCGATGAGTACACCCCCCCGGGCGGCACGTCTTGCAATTGATTACTAGGATAATGCTATGAAATGTATAGCTACTAAGGCATATTTCACGGGGGCTAGAGCACTTATTTGCTTAAGCGTCTTGATTTTGGGGGGGTGCACAGCCCTGCAACCCAAACCCCGCGCCACGGTGTATGACTTTGGCCCCGGCCCGGTTGCAACGGTAGCAAGCACCCGCATGGCGCCCTTGCCCACGCTGGTGCTGGCCGATACCGAGGCCAGCGCGGCACTGGACAGCACCGCCGTGTTGTACCGCCTGGCCTACAGCGACGCCCAGCAGCTGCGACCCTATGCGCTGGCCCGCTGGAGCATGACACCGGCCCAACTGCTGCGCCAGCGCCTGCGTGAACAACTGGGCCAGCGCCGCGCCGTGCTGAACGCCGCCCAAGGTGTGGTGGCCGATAAACCCGCCATGGTGCTGCACCTGGAGCTGGACGAGTTCAGCCAGTTGTTTGAGACCGCGCAGCAAAGCAGCGGCCTGGTGCGCCTGCGCGCCACGCTGGGCCAGGGCGGACAGGGCAGCCAGCGCCTGGTGGCCCAGCGCAGCTTCATCGTGCAACGCCCGGCCGCCAGTGCAGATGCCGAAGGCGGTGTGCGCGCCCTGGCCGCGGCTACGGATGCGGTGATTGCGGAGATTGCGCAGTGGCTGCAGCAGGTGGAGGGCGCGGGCGGGATGCCTTAAACATCCGCGCGATGGTGTAGCTGTTGACCAGCAGGATGACCACCTCCAGTGCCGTGCCGCCAATGGAGCCGGCCAGCGCGTTGTTGGTGATCCACAGCACCGTGCCCGCCAGCATGGCCACCCGCATGCGAATACCCTTGAGCAGAAACAGCGCCAGCGTTCCGATACACGACGCGACCAGTGGCAGCCAGTTCCACCATTGGGTTGCCAGGCCATAACCCAGCGCCAGGTTCACGGCCACCACAGCCAGCGCCACCCACACCGATCGGGTGTAGAGCGACAACACCGAGCGCACCACCGAGACGCTGGCGCTGGCCGCCGCCGTGGGCACACCCAGCAACAGGAAGTGGGCCACATAGGCCAGGCATTCGCCCGCCATCAGCCACTTGAACCGGCGGTCGTTCTTTTGCAAAAACGAGGCCACGCCCAGCACAAAGGCCAGGTAACCAAACCATTGCGTCGGGCTGATCCAGTGATCCGGAAAAGTAAAAACCATGGGGATGTGCCGGGTGCGGAAGCCTTGCTTTTGAAGTGGGTGATAGTACAATGAAACAGCGTTTCAAAAAATACATTTATCGTGAAAAAAATCCACAAGGTTGCCCTGGTTGGCGAGTGCATGCTGGAGCTGCACGGCACGGCCTTTGGCGCCATGCAGCAAAGTTATGGCGGTGACACCTTCAACACCGCCGTGTATCTGGCCCGCTGCGGCGGGGAGGCGCTCAGCGTCTGGTACGCCACCGCATTGGGAGACGATGGTCTGAGCGCCGAGCTGATGCGCCGCTGGGTGCAGCAGGGGCTGGAATTGGGGCTGGTGCGCCGCATACCCGGGCGCCTGCCGGGCCTGTACCAGATCGAGGTGGATGCCCATGGCGAGCGACGCTTCAGCTTTTGGCGCGACCAGAGCGCAGCACGGGCCTATTTCGACGTGCCGCAGACGCCGCTGGAGCAGCGCGCCGCCGACTGGGACGCCTTCTACTTCTCCGGCATCAGCCTGGCCATCCTGCCGCCTGAGGGGCGTGAGCGCCTGTTCGCGCTGGCGCAATCCCTGCGCGACCGTGGCGCTATGGTGGTGTTTGACAACAACTACCGGCCCCGCCTGTGGCCCGACGCGGCGGTCGCGCGTGACAGTTTCATCCGTGCCTTTGCGGTAGCCAGCGTGGCGCTGGTCACGGCCGATGACCACCAGGCCTTGTTTGGCCTGCCCACCCTGGAAGACGCGGTGTTGGCCGCGCAGCAATTGCCCGCTGCAGAGATTGTTATCAAGCGGGGCTCGGCACCCACCCTGGTGCGTGCGGGGGTGGCCCGTGGGGAGACCGTGCCCACGGAACACGTTCCACGCGTGGTAGACACCACGGCGGCCGGGGATTCGTTTGCGGCGGGCTACCTCAGCCGCCGGCTCAGCGGCCAGGCACCGGCCGTGGCGGCACAGTTTGGCAACCGCCTGGCGGCACGGGTCATCCAGCACCCCGGTGCGCTGATTCCGCTGGATGCCATGGTGGACCTGACGGCCCCTAAGGCTTCAAATGCTGGGCAAGGGGCAGCAGCGCTGGTGTCTCCCTGATGCCTTGGACCACCAGGGCAGCCACGGCCCGCGCACCCGCCTCCTGGAAGTGGGTGGTGTCCGGCGCGGTAGATATGCCAGCGGTCTGTGTGGCGTACCAGGGGTATCTCTCGGTGTCACCCACCACCAGCCAGTAGTCCTGCCAGTCCTTGGCATGGACGTTGGCAAAGGCAATGGTCTTGGCCTCCAGATCGATCAGCGGCACGCCGTTGACGCGGGCCGTGTCTTTGATGGTTTGGCTGTAGTCGCCGGTGAAGGCATAAGCCCTGGCGGCGTTTTGGCGCGTCAGGTGTTGTGAGACCACGGGCCGGGTGTCACCGTTTGTGTAGGCAGTTTTGCGGTCCGCATTCAGGAAACGCGTGGTCGGTGTCATCAGCAGCGGGATGGCGCCCCGAGCGCGTGCATCGTTGACATAGACCTCCAGTGAGTTTTGAAACGACATCTGCGGCTGCCCGGTTGGAAATTGGCGCTGGCCCTGCGCATCGTTGGGGTAGGTGCACAGGTTGGCCACATCGGCCGTGCCCCGGACGGGGCGCTGGCTGTTGCAGTTCTGGTCGTTGTGGCCGTGGGCAATGATGACGTAGTCACCCGCCTGGATGAAGCGCGCCATCTGGCGGTACCAGCCGCCATTAAAAAAGTCGCGTGAACTGCGCCCGGCGCGTGCACCGTTGACCACCTTCACACCGCTGTCAGGCTTGAACTGCTCTTCAAACACCTGGCCCCAACCCATGCGCGGCATGCGCTGCCGTTCATACGTGGCGGCGGTGGAATCGCCCACAATAAAGATACGGATCCTGGCGGCCTGGATGGCCGCCAGCTGCTGCTGCGTACGCGCCAGCTGCAAGGGTTCGTTGGCGTCGGCAGCAAAGGGGTGGGTAATGGGCCGCCAGCCCATGTCGGTGATGACGGTGGCCGATGCCTCGCCACTGTCATTGTCATAACCGCGCGTGTGGTTGATGACAGCCAGCACGGTATCCAGCCCACCAGTCTGGGCCAGCGCGTCGCCAAACCCGGCATGCTGGTGCTGCAGGGCATTCGCGTAGACCTGCGGGGGAATGGCCGGCACGGACGGGGCCTCTGCCAGCTGTTGCGGCCCGGTGAAGCGCAGGGCGGTGGCCACGTCCGAGGTGATCTGGTCTGTGAGTGGATTGACGTGGGCGGTGTTGGCCCCAGCTTGCAGGGTGGGTACCAGCGCCGTCACGCAGTGGGCGCGTGGTGTCCGGTTGGTGCGGCAGCTGTGGCCGCCCGCTTCCATCGCCAGCACAACCAGCGGGGGCGTGAGTGCCGACACATCGATCTGGTAGCGACCCTGGGAATCGGCCGTGTTGGTGGCAACCGCGCCCCGGCTGTCGCGCACGCTGATGGATGCCCCGGCCATGCGGGTGTGGGTGGCGGTAAAACCACTGAGGCTGTGTGTGGGCTGCACAGCAGCGCAGGCGGTCAGACACAACACGGCCAGAAGAGGGAGAGTGATAGGGGGCATGGTCCAACTCCAAAGAAAAAAGGGCGGCTTGCGCCGCCCCGTTTCGGGTGCATCCGAACCATCAGAACTTGTAACGTGCACCGATCATGACTTCGCGGCCGGTCACGTTGTTCACCACCACGCTGTTGCGGTCGCGGCTGATGAACTGGTCGTTGGGCTGGTTGGTCAGGTTGGTGGCTTCCAGGGTCACATCCAGGTTGGGTGTGACCTTGTAGGACATGGACACGTCGATGTTGACGGTTTCGTTCTTGCCTTCCACATCGTTGTTGTTCTGTCCCGGGACCCGGGTCAGGAACGATGAGCGGCGCGAGCCGGAGATCCGCGCACTAAAGGTGCCGTCGTCGTAGTACAGGGTCGCGTTAAAGGCCTTGGGCGACATATTGATCAGGTCATCCGTCAGCGTGGTGGTGCTGGTGGGCGACACGATGTAGGCGATCTGCGAGTTCACCAGGGTGTAGTTCAGCATCACACCGAAGTTTTTGCCGATACCGGGCAGGAACGAAAAAGGTTGCTGGATATTGAGTTCCACACCGGTGAGTTTGCCGCCTTCGGTATTGACCGGGGCCGAGACCTGGAACACCTCTTCACCGTTGAAGCCGGGTGGCAATAGCGACAACGGCAGACCAGTCTGGCTGTAGGGGATGTTGGTGCGCAGCGTCTGGATGTAACTCTTGATGTCCTTCTGGAACAGGCCCAGTCCCACAAAGGCGTTGCGGGCGTGGTACCACTCCACACTGGCGTCCAACGTGTCGGCGCGGAAGGGCTGCAGGGCCGGGTTGCCACCGGTGTAAGACAAGGTGCCCGTGGTGCTCAGCGTGCCGCCGGGGGCCACATTACCCAACTGCGGGCGGGCCATCACTTTGGCAATGGCGCCGCGCACGATCACATCCTTGGACAGGTTGGCCGCCACATTGACCGACGGCAACCAGTCGGTGTATTCGTTCTCTGCTGTCACGGGTGTACCGCCAGCCGTTGCCAGGTAACCCTGTGCCGACATCTTGGTCTTCACGTACCGGGCGCCCGCGTTGCCGCGCAAGGGTATGTCGCCCAGCTTGGTGGTGAAGTCCGCCATGAAGAAGGCGCCGGTATCGGTTTCGGTGATGGTGCGGTTGGAGCCACGTGCTGCGCCATTGGTGATGGAGGTCAGGCGGTAATCACCGGGGCCACCGGCAGGGCCGCCTTTGAGGCAGTTGCAATAGATGTCGTAGGCCGATGCGATGGCGTTGAGGTTGGGAATTACCCATGAGGTGACCGAACCGGGTGGCAGACCCTGGTCTTTGCCAAATCCGCTCAGGGTGGTCACCAGGCTGGCAGGGTTCACGCCCACGGGCACGGTATTCATGGTCTCTACGGTGCGGCGTGATTCGTACACATCGGATGTGAACTTCTTGTAGTCGCCACCAAACTTGAGCGTCAACTTGTCGGGAATCACATCCCAGGCCAGGTTCACATGGGCCAGGTCATTGGTATTGGTGGCACCGTTGGGGCGCAGGCGCACTTCGCTGGGGGTGAAGTTGGTGATGTTGGTGGAACCCACCGGCACACCCAGAATCTTCAGCGCCCCATTGGGATCGGACGGGTTCAAGGTGCCGTAGTTGATGATGGGGTTGCGGGTATCACCACGGAAGTCGATGGAATAACCGTTGACATTGGCCGCGTCCAGGGTTGTGGTGGTCTGGATGGGGTTCTCAAACTTGGAAGTGGCGCGGCCGATGCGGGCGGTCAGCTTCATGCTTTCGCCAATCTCCTGCTCCAGCGTCAAGGTGGGTTGGGTGAAGGTCGTGGACAGCTCATCGTAGCGGGACTCGGCCCGTACGTCCACGCCGTTGTAGGTGCCATACAGGAGTGCTCCATTGGGTGCATAGGCGGTGCTCAGCACGCTGGTTTGTTGTTTGCCGCCGGCGGTCAGGGCGCGGCTGAACGAGATGGCCTCCAGGAAGTCTTCCTGGCGGGTGGCGTCCAGCTTGGAATACAACATGTCAAACGTCAGCAGCGTGCCGTCTGCGGGTTTGATCTGGAACGAACCCGTCAGCCCCAGGCGTTCCTGGTCGTGGGTCAGGCGGCCATACCGTGGCAGGCGGGGGTGGAAGTTACCGCTTCTGGTGGCTTCGTTGTAGGCCGCAAGATTGGCCGGTGTGTTGGGCAGACGGGCCACACCCTGTGCGGCAGGGCCGCAGGTGGTGGCGGTAGAACCGGCGGGCAGGCCGGTGGTGATGCCCTGGGGCGGGCACCATCCGCCGGACGACGGGCCATTGTCCCAACGCACGGTGCTGAAGCCTTCTTCCAGCACCTGGCGTTTGGAATACGCACCCGAGACCAACACGCCGATCTTTTTGTCGGCAAAGGTATCGGACAGCAGGAAGGATGCCTTGGGCGAGGTCTTGCCGGACAGGTCGTTGTAACCCGCCTTGAGCGACACACCGGCCGCACGGCCTTTCAGGTCAAAGGGGCGGGTGGTTTGCAGGTCTACCGTGGCGCCCAGCGATCCTTCGTCCACATCGGCCGAGCTGCTTTTGCGCACGGTCAGGGAGTTGAACAGGTCGGCAGAGAAGACATTGAAGTCAAATCCGCGCGAACGGTTGGCGCCACCCGAGCTGTCGGTACCACCGGTAGTAGCCAGGCCCTCGATGCCATTGATACGCACCCGGGTGAAGTCCTGGCCCAGGCCACGCACGGTGATGCTACGGCCCTCGCCCGCATCCCGGTCGATCACCACGCCGGGAACCCGCTGCAGGGACTCGGCCAGGTTGGTGTCCGGGAACTTGCCCATGTCTTCGGCCTTGATCACATCGACGATGCCGTTGTCATTGCGCTTGGCGTTCAAGGCACTTTCCAGCGAGGCGCGCATGCCGGTCACGACCACGGCTTCCAGGGGTTTGGCCTGGGTATCTGTCTGCGCATAAGCCGTGCCACTGGCTGCCAGCAGCAGGGATGACATGCCCAGCAACTGGGCACGGCTGGCCCCACGGACTACGGAGAAGGAATAGGCCAGCCTGGGCGTGGCGGGCCTTCTGGCCCGCTGGCTGGTGGTGGTTAGGGCGCAAACCGCCCGGCTGACGGCATTCAGCAGGGGGTGGAAGGGTTTTGTCTGGTTGGACATGAAGGCGTCTCCTCGTTTTTGGTCTTTAGGGGGCAAGCGTCAGGCTTGTATTCAGGTTGTCAGGTAATCGTCTCGGCAAGGGGAAAATTGGTCTAACAAGGTACTCTTGTCTTCCAGGGCCACCACGCCATGGGTATGGTGGTGTGGTGCGATGAATGCATCGCCGGCACGAAGGATCTTCTTCTGCCCGGCAACTTCGGCCTCAAAGGACCCGGAAATGACAAATGCAATCTGGTCGTGCACATCGTGTGCGTGGGGGGTACCAATGGCGCCCTTGTCAAACTGCACGAGCACGGCCATCAGTTGCGGGGTGTGGGCCACGATTTTTCTGCGTATGCCGTCACCCAGCTCGGTCCAGGGGGTGGTGTTGTGTTCATAAAAGTGCATGCGGTGCCTCGGCTAGGTTGCTGTCGGATGCCATCAAATTTGCGCCGTGCAAACTCTTGGAACCTTGTTTTGCTGTTACTATATCATCATCAAATAAAAATGAAACGATGGTTCACTAAGTAGAAACCAGCATTTCATTAAATAATTTTGTAGCTTAGTCTTAAAAAAGAAGGGCCGTTCGCGGCTCTGTAGCCAACACCATCTGGAAACAGGAGAAACCATGCAAATCCGCCAACCCGTCCACAGCGAACATGCCAAAACCCTGGACACCGAAAGCCTGCGCCGCCACTTCCTGGTGGAAGACCTGTTTGTGGCCGATAACGTCACACTGACCTATAGCCAGATCGACCGCATCATCGTGGGCGGCATCATGCCGGTGAGCACCGGAGTCACTTTCGCGGCGGAGCTTGGCAAACACACCGGTACCGACTTTTTTCTGCAGCGCCGTGAGCTGGGGCTGATCAACATTGGCGGCGCCGCCCGTGTGGTGGTGGACGGGGTGAACTACGACGTGGGCGCGCGTGAGGCCCTGTATGTAGGCCAGGGTGCCCGCGCGCTGGAGTTTTTCAGTATGGACGCCGCACAACCCGCCAAGCTGTATTTCAACTGTGCACCAGCCCATGTGGCCTACCCCCACCGCAAGGTCACGCTGGCCGAGGCATCGCCGGAAACCCTGGGTTCGGCCCAGACCAGCAACCGCCGCACGATCTACAAGTTCCTGGTGCCCGATGTGTTGCCCACCTGCCAGTTGCTGATGGGTATGACCCAGTTGGAGCCTGGCAGCCTGTGGAACACCATGCCCTGCCACACCCACGACCGGCGCATGGAGGTGTATTTCTACTTCGACATGAACGCCGACGCAGCCGTCTTCCACATGATGGGGGAGCCCACACAAACCCGCCACCTGGTGGTGCGCAACGAGCAGGCGGTCATCAGCCCCAGCTGGTCTTTGCACAGCGGCGTGGGCACACAGGCCTACACCTTCATCTGGGGCATGGTCGGCGAAAACCAGGTCTTCAAAGACATGGACCACGTGCCCATGACCACCTTGCGCTGAGCCGGAGACACGCCATGACAACAGAAAACTTCCAACTCAACGGCCAGGTGGCCATGGTCACCGGTTGCAATACAGGACTGGGCCAGGGCATGGCCCTGGCGCTGGCACAGGCGGGCGCCGACATTGTGGGTGTCAACCTGAGCGACCCGGCCGACACACGTGTGGCGATAGAGGCCACGGGCCGGCGCTTCTGGGACATCCGGGCCAACCTGTCGGACGCCAGTTGTTTGCAAGACGTGATTCAGCAGGCGCTGGGGCATGCCGGCAAGATCAACATCCTGGTGAACAACGCCGGCATCATCCGGCGCAATGACGCCATCGACTTCAGCGAAAAAGACTGGGACGATGTGGTCAACCTGAACCTGAAGACAACCTTCTTCCTGGCCCAGGCGGCGGTCAAGCAGTTCATCAAACAGGGCAAGGGCGGCAAGATCATCAATGTGGCCTCCATGCTGTCCTTCCAGGGGGGTGTGCGCGTGCCGTCCTATACAGCGTCAAAAAGCGGTGTGATGGGCGTGACCCGGGCCATGGCCAACGAATGGGCGGCGCATGGTGTCAATGTGAACGCAATTGCCCCAGGCTATATGGCGACCGACAACGCCACGGCCTTGCGTGCCGACGCCGCGCGTAATGCGGCCATACTGGAGCGTATCCCCGCCAACCGCTGGGGTCTGCCCAGTGACCTGGCGGGGCCTGTCGTGTTTCTGGCATCCAAGGCGTCGGACTATGTCAATGGTTATACGCTGGCCGTTGACGGTGGATGGCTGGCGCGTTAAGAGCCTGGGTCCCCACGCACGGAGTCTGCAAGCATGTACGAAAACAAACGACTGGGCTTTCTGTTTGTATTGCCCTTTGTGCTGGGGGTGTTGCTGTTCAAGCTGTTTCCCTTTGTGATGAGTTTTGCGCTCAGCTTCACGCAGTACGACCTGATTGACCCGCCTAAGTATGTGGGGCTGGACAACTACCGCGAACTGGCCACGGCCGACCCCTTGTTCCGCAAGTCACTGGGCGTCACCCTGCTGTTTGCGGCTCTGGCCGTTCCCCTGCGCGTGGGGTTTGCGCTATTCATTGCGCATGTGCTGAACTTCCGTTTGCGTGGCATCAATTTCTTCCGGGCAGCCTTCTACCTGCCATCCATTCTGGGCGGGTCGATCGCGGTGGCCGTGTTGTGGCGCTTCATCTTTGCCAAGAACGGCCTGGTCAACCTCATCATGGTGCAGTTGGGCCTGGAGCCGATTGCCTGGCTAGCCGATGAACACTACTCCATGTGGACCATCGTGCTGCTGTTCACATGGCAGTTCGGCTCGGCCATGGTGATCTTTCTGGCGGCTCTGCAGAACGTGCCCGTGTCCTTGTACGAGGCAGCAGAGTGCGACGGTGCCAGCAAGCTGCAGCAGTTCTGGAGCATCACCGTGCCGCTGATCACACCGGTGATCTTCTTTAACCTGATCATGCAGATGGTGCACGCCTTCCAGGAGTTCAACGGTCCCTACATGATCACCGAAGGCGGCCCGTTGAGCTCTACCTATGTGTTGGCCCTGTATATCTATGACCAGAGTTTCCGCTTCTTCAACCTGGGCTACGGTGCGGCCCTGTCCTGGGTGTTGTTTGCGTTGGTGGGGGGCTTGAGTGCTATCAGCTTCTGGAGTTCCAAGTACTGGGTGTTCTATGCGGGCGAGAAGGAGCAGCGCAAATGAGCGGCGGTGATATGCATGGCCCAAGCCGCGGAGACGCGGGGCGGCCCTGGTTGCGTTACCTGGCACTGGGGCTGGTTGCGCTGGTGATGCTGTACCCGTTAATCTGGCTGGTGGGTGCGTCCTTCAAGAGCAACAGTGAAATCTTCACCGAGGTGGGTTTCTGGCCGCAACGCTTTGACTTTGGCGCCTACGCCAAGGGATGGAAGACCAGTACCGAATACACCTTTGCAACCTATTTCCTGAACAGCTTTCTGATCACCATTCCGCGCATCATCGTCACGGTGATCTCTTGTGTGCTGGTGGCCTATGCGTTTGCGCGCTTTGAGTTCTGGGGCAAGAAGATCCTGTTCTCCGTCATGGTGGGCACCATGATGCTGCCCCTGATTGTGCTGCGCCTGCCGCAGTACTTGGTGTTCCGCGAGCTGGGCTGGCTGGACTCTTACCTGCCACTGATCGTCCCGTCGGCATTTGCGACGGACACGTTCTTCATCTTCATGCTGGTGCAGTTCCTGAAAGGCATTCCGCGGGACATGGAAGAGGCGGCACAGATTGATGGATGCAACGCTTTGCAATTGCTGTGGCACATCATCGTGCCCTTGCTAAAGCCGGCAATCGTGTCTGTCATCGTGTTCCAGTTCATCTGGACCATGAATGACTTTATGGGCCCGTTGATCTACTTGGCGTCGGTTGAGAAGTACCCGGTGTCGCTGGCTCTGAAGATGAGCATAGGTGCGACCGAGGAAGTGGAGTGGGCCAATGTGATTGCCATTTCGGTCGTGGCGCTGATCCCTTCAGTGGCCGTGTTCTTTGCCGCACAAAGACACTTCATAGAGGGGGCTACTTCTAGTGGCGTCAAGGGATGAAGTCCGTGATTGGTGTGCGCTTCGGAGCAGTTGGGGTATGCCTTTTGCTCCATGTCCCCCGCGCTTCGCGCTCCTCCTTGACCTGCGCAAAACGCACACCTCAACTGCTCCTGCGAGGTGTAGCGTCAAGTGCAGGCAAGGGGTGGGTGTTTTGCGGAGGTCAAGGAGGAGGGCCCTCACGGCCCGGGGGACACGGAGCAAAACATCTGCCCCTTGCCTGATGCGGGCGGACGAAAAGCCCTTTGACACGACCTGAAGAAATAAGAAATACGGAGACAAACCCAGTGGCACGTTTAAGCCTCAGAAAAATAGAAAAGATCTACCCCAACGGCTTCAAGGCCGTGCATGGTGTGGACCTCGAAGTGCGCGATGGTGAGTTCATGGTCTTCGTGGGCCCATCCGGCTGCGCAAAGAGCACATTGCTGCGCATGATTGCGGGGTTGGAGAGCATCACGGGAGGTGAGCTGCACATTGGCGACAAGCTGGTGAACGATCTGGCACCCAAGCAGCGTGGCATTGCCATGGTGTTCCAGAACTACGCGTTGTACCCCCACATGACGGTGTACGACAACCTGGCCTTTGGCCTCAAGCTGGCGGGTACACCCAAGGCCGAGGTGCAGCAGCGCGTGCGCCATGCAGCCGGGTTGCTGGAGATGGAGCACCTGCTGGAGCGTTACCCCAAGCAGCTCAGCGGTGGCCAGGCCCAGCGCGTGGCGGTTGGACGTGCCATCGTTAAGAAGCCCGAGGTGTTCCTGTTTGATGAACCGCTGTCCAACCTGGATGCCAAGCTGCGTGCCGCGATGCGTGTGCGCCTGACCGAATTGCACCGCACGTTACGGGAGTCCGGCCAGCCTGCAACCGTGGTCTACGTGACCCACGACCAGGTGGAGGCTATGACCATGGGCGAGCGAATTTGTGTGCTCAAGGACGGTGTCATCCAGCAGGTGGACACCCCCACCGCGCTGTACGACCATCCGGCGAATGCCTTTGTGGCGAGTTTCATCGGGTCACCCGAGATGAATATCGTGGATGCGCAGTTGGTGGCGCACGACGGAGGTCTGGTGGTCCAGTTAGGGGGGCAGGTGTTGCGCCTACCCATGGGCAAGAGTGAACAGATTGCAGGACGAACCGGTGCGGTGAAGTTTGGCCTGCGGCCCGAGCATGTGTCGGCTGGTCCTCGCGCACAAGGCGACAGTGTGCCCGTGCAGGGAACACTGCGGTTCACCGAACACATGGGCAGTGAGGTGTTCGTGCACTTCAATATTGGAGACCTCACGCTGAGCGCCCGTGTACCTGCAGACGAATTGCACGGCCTGCAGGACAAGGCCCGCGGTGCCGCACACACTTTCCATCTGCAAATGCAGCGTTGCCACCTGTTTGATGCAGACAGTGGCCTGACCTTGCTGAAGTAGGCACCATGCTGCAACGCCGACATTTCACTGCGCTGGCCTTGAGCCCTGTGCTGGCGCAGGCGCAAGTTGCCAAGCCCACCGTTCTGCGTTTCGCCTGGTGGGGCGGCGCGGGCCGGCACGAGGCCACGCTCAAAGCCATTGCACTGTTTGAGCAACAAAACCCTGGTCTGAAGATCAAGGCCGAATACATGGGTTTCAACGGCTACCTGGAGCGCCTGACCACCCAGATCGCCGGTGGCTCCGAGCCCGATGTGATGCAGATCAACTGGGCGTGGCTGGCCATGTTCTCCAAGCGTGGCAATGGTTTTATGGATCTGGAGCAGCAGCGCAGTGTGCTGGCGCTGGACCAGTTTAGTCCCGAAGACCTCAACGCAGGGCGCGTAGCCGGAAAGCTCAATGCCTTGCCCTCGGCCTATACCGCACGCGTATTCCTGTGGAACAAGGCCGCATTTGACCGTGCGGGTGTGGCGCTGCCAACCACATGGGACGAGTTGTTTGCCGCAGGCCCGGTGTTCAAGGCCAAGCTCGGGGACCATGCCTATCCGCTGGATGGTGAGTTGTACGACATGATCCTGTTGGCGCAGGCCTACGTGCAGCAAAAATACGGCACGCCATATGTAGACCCCCTGGAGCCTCGTGTGGCCATGAGCCTGGCAGCAGCGTTGGAGTGGGTGCAGACCTACCGGCGACTGATCACCGAACACGTAGCCACGCCCCTGCCCTTGCGCGCCAGCCTGGGCGGTGCCGAAAAACCCACGGAGCAGCAGCAGGACTGGGTGGTGGGCAACTGGGCGGGCAACTTCACTTGGGATTCCGCCATTCCCCTGCGCGCAGCCACCTTAAACGCGCAGCAGAAACTGGTGTTGGGCGAATTCCCGACGCTGCCGGGCGCCAGTGTCAGTGGCATGTTTGGCCGGCCCACGGTCATGTTGGCGGTGGGGCGCAACTGCAAACAGCCGGAGCTGGCCGCGCGCCTGGTGAACTACATGCTGACCGACCCGCAGGCGGCCCGCATTCTGGGCAAGACCCGTGGTGTACCCGCCGCGCGCAGCCAACTGGAGGCACTGGTGCAGACCAACAAACTGCCGGCCATGGAGCTGGCCGCGCACGAACAGATCAAGAAGCAACGGCTGGCTGGGCGGGTTCCCGTGCCAGCACCGCTGTTCGAACACGCGCGCCTGCACAAGTTCATGCGTGAGGTGTTTGAAACCGTGGCCTATGGCAAAACCACAGACCAGGAGGCCGCGCGTCGCCTGGTGGAAGATGGCAACGCCCTGTTGAAACGCATCAAGTAATCAGAAAACTATGAGCAAATCCACCCAACGCCAACTGGCATTCGAGACCAAACGCGACGCAGACACTGGCGCCCGCGTGACGCGGCTGACACCGCTGGACATTACCTGCCACCGCAATTACTTCTACCAGAAGTGTTTCACCAATGACGGCTCCAAGCTGATCTTTGGCGGTGAGTTTGGTCCCGGTAGCGCGTGGAACTACCACCTGCTGGATCTGCACAGCCAGGTGGCCACCCAACTCACCGACCAGCGCGGTGAAAACACCTTTGGCGGATTTTTGACGCCCGATGACCAGCACCTGTACTTCGTCCGCGCCGAGCGCCAGTTGATCCGACTCGCGTTGTCGGACCTGACGGAAGAGGTGGTCTACACCGTGCCCCAGGGCTGGGTGGGTTATGGCACCTGGGTGTCCAACACCGCCAGCACCAAGATGGTTGGCATCGAGATCCATGCGGACGACTGGTTTCCCTTAAGCGACTGGAAGAAATTCCACGACATGTACCACGCCAAGCCACGTTGCCGGCTGATACGCATTGATCTGGCGACTGGCCAGCGCGACGTGATCCTGGAAAAACATGGCTGGCTAGGCCACCCGCAGTACCAGCCTTTCCATGATGACACCGTAGCCTTTTGCCACGAAGGTCCGCATGACCTGGTGGACGCACGCATGTGGTTCATCAACGAAGACGGCAGTAACCTGCGTTGCGGCAAGGTGCACCAGACGGGTGAGAGCTGCACCCACGAATTCTGGGTACCCGATGGTTCGTCCATGATCTACGTGTCTTACCTCAAGGGGCAACGTGACCGCTGGATCTGTCAGCTCGATCCCGTGACGCTGGAAGACAAACGCCTGGTGTCTATGCCGCCGTGTTCACACCTGATGAGCAACTTCGACGGAAGCCTGCTGGTGGGTGATGGTTGTGGTTCACCGGCCGACGTTGCGGACGCGGGCAGCCACAACATCGTGACTGATCCGTTCCTGCATGTGTTCGACCTCAAGGCCGGCACCGTACGTGCCGTGGCACACCACGACTCATCCTGGCGTGTCCACAAGGGCAGCCGGCAGGTGACACATCCGCACCCCTCGTTCACACCGGACGAAAAACAGATTCTGTTCAGTTCGGATGCGGAGGGTGAACCGGCTTTGTATCTGGCGGACCTCGCAGCGCCATGACGCGCTGGATGTGTCTCGTGGCGTCTCTCGCTGTGAGCGCATGGGCGCAAGAAACCGCCCGACCGCAGGTATTGCCCGCCGCTGCTGCGGACTACACGGTAGAGGCTTATCTGGCACAAGGCCCATCCCCCTGGTCCCCGGCGGACCTGTCCGGATGGCGGGATATGCGACCCGATGTGGTTGTGACCCCGGACGGCAGCACAGGCTTTACCAGCCTGCAGGTTGCGCTGGATGCGGTACCCCCCGCGAGCCCGGGGGCACGGCGCGTGGTGATAGGTCTTGCCGCGGGGACCTACCGCGGGCAAGTCTGTTTGCGGGACAAGGTGCCGGTCACCCTGGTCGGGCTGGGCCGCCAACCGTCTGACGTGCGCATCGTCGCATCGCGCTACGCCGGGGATAGCAAACGTCCGGGTGTGGATACAGGCAATCCCTGCCTGCCAGCAGTGGATGCGCCGACCTACGGCACCTTCAGCAGCGCAACGCTGGCCCTCTTCAGCAATGGCGTGCAACTGGTCAACCTGACGGTTGAAAACGATGCGATGAATGCTGTGCGTGCGGGCGTTGGCTATCCCGCGGCTGCGGCGGAGGCGGGTGGTGCACAGGCTGTCGCCCTGATGACCCAGGGCGACAGGATCCAGCTGGAAAACGTGCACCTGCTGGGCCACCAGGACACGCTGTACGTGCGTTCCGCGCCTGGCAAGACCGGGGACCGCGTCTATATGCACCGCAGCCTGGTTGCAGGGGACGTGGACTTCATTTTTGGCGCCGGTACTTTGGTGATTGACGACAGCACCATCCTCAGCCGTGCAGGACGCCGGGCTGCCGGTGAGGGTGGTCATGTGCTGGCACCCAGCACGGCGGCGCAGACCTCCTTGGGCATGCTGGTAACCAATAGCCGCTGGATCAGCGAAGCCGGTTTGCGGCCGGGTTCCGTGTCGTTGGGGCGTGCCTGGGACCAGGGTATCGCCAAGGGAGCCTGGCAGCCTGCTGCATCACCCAATGGGCAGGCCGTGGTGCGCGACAGTGTGTTGGGCGCCCATATTGGACCTTGGGCTGCCTCCACGTCGCGCCGACCCTTCAGCGCGACGGGCGAGCAGGCCAACCGTCTGCTGGAGTGGCGCAACCAACAGGCCACAGACTGGAGTCGCGACGTGCTGGCACCCCAAGACGGTTGGGCCGCCGCACAGGGTGGGACATGGGGCGGTGCCGATGCGCGGGCTGAGCATGTCTACACCGTGCACAACCGCTCTGGGCTGGTGGCGGCGCTTGCACCTGGTGCACATCCGCGTGTGGTGCGTGTGGTCGGCCGTATCGACCTCAGCACCGATGCAGAAGGCCGTTCGCTGGGCTTTGCCGACTACAAAGACGCGGCATTCGACTGGCAGGCATTTGCCATGGCCTATGACCCAGCCACCTGGGGCAGGAAACCGCCTGCCGGACCACAGGAAGAGGCTCGCCAGCGCTCTGCGCGCAGGCAGGCGCAGCAGGTGGTGGTGAAGGTGCCATCGCGAACGACACTCGTAGGTGTTGGAACGGACGCAGCCATCGTCAACGGTGGCCTGGCGCTGGACCGGGTGGACAACGTCATCGTGCGCAACATCCACTTCTCGGATGCCTACGACTACTTTCCGGCCTGGGACCCCAAGGACAATACCAACGGAGAGTGGAACTCCGAATACGACAACCTGTCGCTGCGCGGCGCCACCCACGTCTGGGTAGACCACTGCACCTTCGACGACGGGCCAAGGCCCGACCACGCGGAGCCTGTTCTGCTGGGCCGCAGAATGCAACGCCACGATGGATTGCTGGACCTGTCACACCAGTCCAACTGGGTGACCGTGTCTTGGAACCATTTCCGCGACCATGACAAGACGACGTTGGTCGGCGGCGGTGACGCCCATGTGCAAGATGCTGGCACGCTCAAGACCACTTTTCACCACAACTGGTACCAGCGGACCAAGGAGCGCACGCCGCGCGTGCGTTACGGTGATGTCCATGTATATAACAACCTCTTTGATGGCAGTGGTGGGGGTGCCTACCCCTACGCCTATTCGCTGGGCATAGGGCTGCAGTCCAGAATTTACAGTGAACGCAATGTGTGGCTTACGGCCCCCAACGTGCGTTCCGCACAGTTGCTGCGTGTCCTCAAGGGCCATCGCTTTACCGACAACGGGTCCACCCACAACGGTGTGGCGGTGGACCTGATGGCGGAATTGCGCGTGCACCACCCCGACGTCAACTGGGCCGACGACGTGGGCTGGACGCCCAGCCTTTTTCTGGCGTTGGACCCCGTGTCCGAAGTGCAGGCCCGCGTGCAGCGCGGTGCAGGTGCCGGGCGCACACAGTCGGATTAAACATGCCAAGCTTCATGGACCCCCACTTTCTGCTGGACACGGAGACGGCGCAGCAGCTGTACCACGACGTTGCAGCCGAATTACCCATCATCGACTACCACTCACACCTGCAACAGGGTGAGATCGCGGCCAAGAAGCAGTTTCGCAACATTGCAGAGTTGTGGCTGGCGGGTGACCACTACAAGTGGCGCCTGATGCGCAGTGCGGGCGTATCCGAGGATTTTGTAACGGGGCCCCAAAGTGACGAAGCCAAGTTCCTGGCGTTTTGCCGCGTGCTGCCCTTGGCCGCGGGTAACCCCATCTACCACTGGTGCCACCTGGAGCTGCGGCGCATATTTGGCATCACGCTGACCATCAACGCAACCAACGCGCCTCGCATCTGGGAACAGGCCAACACCCGCCTGGCAACCATGACGTGCTGGACCTTGCTGGAACAGGCCAAGGTCGAGGTCGCCTGCACCACCGATGACCCGGTGGACGATCTGGCACAGCACGAATCCATCGCACGCTCGGGGCTATCGACCCGCGTGCTGCCCGCGTTCCGCCCCGACGCGGCCATGCGCATCAACCGCCCCGGCTTTGCCGACTACCTAGTGACGCTGGGGGCGAAAACGGGTTCGCCCATCACCCGATATGCCGACCTGGTGGCGGCGCTGGCCGACCGGGTGGCCTATTTTCACCAGCGTGGCGCGCGCATCTCGGACCACGCCATTGATTTGCCCATCAGCAGCGACACGGTATCGGTCGATGCCTGTGAGGTGCTGCTGTCACGGCGCTTGTCGGGAGCCACGCTCAGCGACGCGGAGCAGGCCGCCTTCCAGCGTGGTCTGCTGCAGGATCTGGGCACCATCTATGCCCGCCACCAGTGGGCCATGTGCCTGCACATTGGCGCCCAGCGCAACAACAGCCAGCGCGGCATGCAGGTGCTGGGGCCTGATACGGGTTATGACGCCATTTCCGATGCAGGTCATAGCCGCGGCATTGCAGGTCTGCTCGATGCACTGGATGCCGATGGACTCCTGCCCAAGACCATACTGTTCTGCCTGAATCCGGCCATGAACGAAATGCTGGCCGCGTTGATAGGCTGTTTTCAGGATGGCAGCGTGGCGGGCAAGGTGCAGATGGGCCCGGCCTGGTGGTTCAACGACCACAAGGACGGCAACCTGCGCCAACTGCGTGCACTGGCCAACCATGGCGTGCTGGGAAGCTTTGTCGGCATGGTGACGGATTCGCGCAGTTTTGCGTCTTACCCGCGGCATGACTATTTCCGCCGCCTGCTGTGTCGCCAGTTGGGACGCTGGGTCCAGGATGGTGAATACCCCGATGACCAGCAAGCATTGGAAACCCTGGTGCGCGGTGTCTGTTACGACAACGCCAAACGCTACTTTGCGTTATGACAGCCACCACGCCCGGCAAGGTCCTTTGCATCCACCCGGACGACGACATGCTGGTGGCTCTGGTGGACCTGCACACTGGAGAAACCGTGGAGTGGGCACAACAGCCGTTGACGATACGCACCGCAGTGCAACGCAAGCACAAGGTCGCGCGCCGCGACTGCGCGCAAGGCGACATTCTGAAGCTGTACGGCACGCCAGTGGGCAAGGCAACGCAGCCCATTGGTGCAGGTTGTGCCGTCACCACCGATAACCTGGAGCACTACGCTCCCGTGCCGGTGGTGGGTGCCGGACAGCCACCCCCGGTGTGGACAGCTCCAGATGTCACGCGCTGGCAGCAGGCCACATTCCAGGGTGTGATGCGAGCAGATGGACGGGTGGGCACGGCCAACCACTGGCTGATTTTTCCGCTGGTGTTTTGCGAGAACCGCAATGTGGAGCAGCTGCGCGACGCGCTGGTGCGGCCATTGGGTTATGGCCAGGATGAGGATCTGGCGGACTTCACCCGGTCACTATTGGGCGGTGTCACCAGCAATGCCCCCGCCACTGCGCGGCCCTTTCCCAATGTGGACGGCGTGCGCATCATCACCCACCAGGGCGGCTGTGGCGGCACGCGCGCAGATGCCCGCTCGCTGTGCCGGATTTTGGCGGCCTATGCGGACCACCCCAATGTGGCGGGTGTCACCGTGTTCAGCCTGGGCTGCCAGAACGCGCAGGTGGACATGTTCAAGGCCGCACTGGCCGAGCAGAACCCACATTTTGACAAGCCCTGTCTGGTCTATGAACAGCAGGAATGGGAGGGCGGCGAGGCGGCCATGATGAAGACCGTGGTGCAGGACACACTCCAGCAGCTGGCCATCGCCAATGAAGCCGTGCGGCAACCAGTGCCACTGTCGCATCTGCGTATAGGTGTCAAATGTGGTGGCTCGGACGGTTTTTCCGGCATCACTGCCAACCCGGTTCTGGGCTTGGTGTCCGACCGCCTGGTGGCGCTGGGCGGTGGTTCCATCCTGTCGGAGTTTCCCGAGTTGTGTGGCGTGGAGTCCAGCCTGATGGCACGCTGTGTGCACGCACCCGACCGGCAGCGTTTTGCGGACCTGATGCAGGACTTCGAAACCCGCGCCCATGCGGTTGGGACCACGTTTGCCGACAACCCCAGCCCGGGCAATATCCGCGACGGCTTGATTACCGATGCCATGAAGTCCGCAGGGGCTGCGCGCAAGGGCGGCAGCTCACCCATCGTCGCCGTGTTGGACTATGGCGAGGTGGCCAGACAGCCGGGCCTGTCGTTGCTGTGTACACCGGGCAATGATGTGGAATCGGTGACGGCACTAGTGTCTGCGGGCGCCAATGTGGTGCTGTTCACCACGGGCCTGGGCACACCCACCGGCAACCCGATTGCGCCCGTCGTCAAGGTGTCCAGCAACACCGACGTCGCCACCCGCCTGTCCGAACTGATTGATTTCGACTGCGGCAGCATTCTGCAAGGTGCGAAACCCGAAGCGCTGGCCGATGGGTTGATGGAGCACATCATTGCCTTTGCATCCGGGCAGCAGATTACGCAAGCGGATCGTCTGGGGCAGCACGACTTCATTTTCTGGCGGCGCGACATTTCGTTATGAACGGCACAGCAACGCTGCCCCGTCTGCAACGTGAAAAGGCCTTCGCATTGCCCATCCGTGTGCTGCAGTTCGGGCAGGGCAATTTCCTGCGCGCTTTTGTGGATTGGCAACTGGATGTACTGAACGAACGCTGCTGCCTGGACTTCGGCGTTGTCATCGTCCGTCCTACATCCCGCTCCACGGCCGCCTTGCTCGACACCCAGGGCGGGTGTTACACCACGGTCTTGCGTGGCGTCAACGCCCAGGGTGTTGTGCAGACCGACGTGCGCCGCATCGGGTGTGTGCAGCGCGAGCTGGATCTGGGCCACCACTTCGCGGACTATCTCGCCCTGGCGCGCAACCCGGATGTTCGTTTTGTGGTGTCCAACACCACAGAAGCCGGCATAACCACCAACACCACGGATGGTTATGGCGACCAGCCTCCGCAAAGTTTTCCGGCCAAGCTGACGCGCTGGTTGCACGAACGCTTCCTGCATTTCCACGGAGACCCCACAAAAGGCCTTGTGCTGCTGCCCTGTGAGCTGGTCGAGGCCAACGGTGCTGCTTTGCGCGGTGCCGTGCTGCACTTCTGCGCCCTGTGGCAACTCGCACCCGCGTACCGGGTCTGGCTGGAACTGTCTTGCCATTTTTGCTCCACGCTGGTGGACCGCATCGTCACCGGGTACCCCACCGATGAGGCGGTGCAGCTGCAGGCTGACCTGGGCTACCAGGATGCCTTTTTGGTCGCCGGGGAGCAGTACCACTACTGGGCCATCGAGGCGCCACCCTGGGTGGCAGAGGAGCTGCCGCTGCAGCGCGCAGGATTGAATGTGCAGTGGGTGGAAGACCTGGCACCGATCCGCCTGCGCAAGGTCGCCATCCTCAATGGCGCGCATACCGTATTGGCGGCGATTGGCCTGCAGGCTGGTGTGCGCACGGTGGGCGAAGCCATGCAGGACCCACAGATAGAAGATTTTCTGCAGGCGGTGCTCGCGGAAGAGATCATCCCCGCGCTGCCTTTTGATGAAGCCGGGTTGCAGACCTATGCCGGCGAGGCGCTGCGGCGCTTTCGCAACCCGCATATCCAGCACCCCTTGCAGGCCATTGCGTTGAACATGGCAAGCAAGTGTGTCACCCGTCTGCTGCCGCAGGTCGTGCGCTTCGAGCACACCAGAGGGCATTTCCCCCCGCGCCTGGTGTTGGCGCTGGCCGCGGCCATGCAGGGGCTCAGCGAACCTGCCGACGTGCTCCACACAGCGGTGATTGGAATCGCGGGTTTGGCGGATGCGCTAGCAGCTGCCCGTTCAAACATTCAGACGGTGGGTGTTCGACAAGCCTTGCAGGGCGTGGGAGCAATGGCATGAAACACGTGGTGCACCGGGCGGCGGCTCTGCTGGTGATGGTGATGGTGGTAATGCTGGGGTGGCTGGCACCCGCCTACGCGCAGATGAACCCCTACACCTACGACACAGAGGGCTGGGCCAGCGGCACCCGTGGCGGACAGGGTGGCCGCATCATCCGTGTCACCCATCTCAATGCATCCGGTCCCGGTTCCTACCGGGAAGCTGTCGAGGCCGAAGGGCCTCGCATCGTCGTGTTCGAGGTCGGTGGTGTGATTGATATGGCAGGCAAAAACATCACCATCAGAAACCCTTACCTGACGATTGCCGGCCAAACCGCGCCAGCGCCCGGCATCACGGTGATCAAGTCCGAGACGAATATCGCCACCCACAACGTCATCATCCAACACATGATGTTCAGACCTGGCGAGTTTGGCCGCACCAAGCGCAGTGGCCAGGACCAGGACGGCATCTCCACCCAGGCGGGTGCACACCACATCATCGTGGACCACTGCTCGCTGTCCTGGGCCACGGACGAAAACCTGTCCGTGGGTGGGCCCCGTTTTGAAGGCGCAGGCCCTGCAGAGTGGCGGCGCAATACCTCACACGCCATCACCTACAGCTACAACCTGATTTACGAGGGGCTGGCCAACTCGGTGCATGACAAGGGTGAACATTCCAAGGGCACGCTGGTGCATGACAACGCTACCGGCATCCTGCTGTACGGCAATGTCTATGCGTCCAACCGCGAACGCAATGCGCTGTTCAAGGGCGGTGTGCAGGCCGCCATGGTGAACAACCTGATATTCAACCCCGGCGCCAAGGCCGTGCACTACAACCTGGTGGCCCACGAGTGGGCTGGGCACGACTACCAGACGGGAAAGGTCACGCTGGTGGGCAATGTGTACCGCCAGGGCCCTGACACCAAGGCCAATACGCCGCTCTTTGCGCTGGGTGGACATGGCGATGTGGAGCTTTACCTGCAGGAAAACATCGCCGTCGACGAAGTGGGCCAGGCCGTGGCGCAAACTGGTGTGTATACCGCCAGCCGGGCTCGCATCGTGCAGGCGGATACGGCCTATCTTCCGCCCGACACCAAGATCCATGCGGTCCACGATCTGGAGCGCAACCTGCCGCTGGTGGCCGGTGCACGGCCCTGGCAGCGCGACCCCATTGATTTCAAACTGCTGTCGGATGTGGCAGAAGGGCGCGGTCTGATCATCGACTCCGAAACCGAGAACGCGATGGGTTACCCCCGTTACCCGTCCACCCGCCGAGCGTTTGATCCCGCAGACTGGAACCTGCAGGACATGAGCCCCAAGGCCGGCTGGGCGTCGTTGGCCCGACCGGAGTTGCGACAGACAAGGGTGGAGGGGGTGGAAGGGCAGCGCAAGGCCGATCTGGGCGATGGGCGTTACCTGAACCCCATCCTGGCGGGGGACCACCCCGACCCCAGCATCCTGAAGGATGGTGACGATTACTACATGACGTTTTCGTCCTTCGAAGCCAACCCGGGCCTGACGATCTGGCATTCACGCGACCTGGTGAACTGGCAACCCATAGGTTCCGCGCTCACGCAATACCTTGGCAGTGTGTGGGCCCCCGAGCTCACCAAACATGGCGACCGTTACTACCTCTACATCCCGGTCAAACAGCCCGGCAACAACAATATCTATGTGGTGCATGCCCCGAATATCCGTGGTCCCTGGTCGACACCTATTGCGCTGAACAACGAGCGCATAGACCCGGGCCACATCGTGGGCGAAGACGGGCGCCGGTACCTGTTTTTGTCGCATGGCGACCGCGTGCAATTGTCCGACGACGGGCTGCGCACGGTCGGGCCCATGACCCATGTCTACGAAGGCTGGAAATACCCCGAAGACTGGGATGTGGAGAGTTATTCGCAGGAAGGTCCCAAGATGCTGCGCCGAGGCGACTACTTCTACATGACGCTGGCCCTGGGTGGCACAGCCGGCCCGCCCACGGGGCATATGGTGGTGTCTGCACGGTCCAGGTCCATCCACCGCCCGTGGGAAAACTCGCCTTACAACCCCATTCTGCGCACCCGCTCGGCCAGCGAAAAGTGGTGGTCCAAGGGGCATGCCACCCTGGTCGAAGGCCCCAATGGCAAGGACTGGTACATGCTGTACCACGGCTATGAGAATGGCTTCTACACGCTGGGGCGCCAGACCCTGCTGGGCGCGGTGGAGTGGACGCCGGATGGCTGGTTCAAGGTGCGTGATGGTGATGACGGCTCCCCCTTGTCCAAACCCGCAGGGGGCCAAGCCGTGCCGCACGGGCTGGCACTCTCCGATGATTTTTCGACCAACAAATTTGGCCTGCAGTGGAGCTTCTTCCGCGGCGGTGCGGATGAGATGGATCGCGTGCGTTTTAAACCCGGGCATCTGGAACTCCGGGCACAGGGCGACTCTCCGGCCAATAGTTCACCCTTGACCTTTCTCGCAGGTGACCAGGCCTACGCCGTCGAGGTGGACATGGACTTTGACGAGGGTGCACAGGCGGGTTTGCTGCTGTTCTACAACGACAAGTTGTATGCAGGCTTGGGCGTCAACCACAAGAGTTTGGTTCTGCACCGTTATGGCATGGACCAGCGCAAAAGCGCCAAGCCCCTGGGCATGGGCAACACGTTGCGCATGCGACTCACCAACAACCGCCACATCGTCAGCATCCATACGTCCACCGACCAGGGGCGTAGCTGGCAAAAGTACGGCACACAAATGGAGGTCAGTGGTTACCACCACAACGTGGCTTACGGCTTCATGGCTTTGCGCCCGGCTTTGTATGCAGCGGGCAAAGGGACCGTGCGTTTCTCAAACTTGACCTACCGCGCTTTGCCCTGAATACGAGCAGCCTGAGTTTTTACAACCACAAGAGGAGATAGACACATGACTTACCGCAAAAACCTGATCCGCCCGCTGATGGCAGCGGCATCCCTGCTCGCAGTAGCCAGCGCCTGGGCCACGGAGTTCCGCTCGGCGGACATCCACCCCGATGACTACCCCACCGTGCTGGCCGTGCGCCACATGGGGGAGACTCTGAGCAAGGCTACCAATGGCAAACACAGCATCAAGGTGTTTTCCAAGTCCGCCCTGGGCATAGAGAAAGACACTATTGAGCAGACCAAGCTCGGTGCCATCGCCATGACGCGTGTGAATGCCGCGCCCATGAACAACATCTGTGCGGCGACCATGGTGCCAACCATGCCCTTCCTGTTCCGCTCCACCGAACACATGCGCAAGGTGTTGGACGGCGCCATTGGCGATGAGATTTTGAAAGACTGCGAAGCCCAGGGTTTCATCGGACTGGCCTTTTACGACTCGGGCGCGCGTTCCATGTACACGGTCAAGAAACCGGTCAAGACACTTGCCGACGCCAAGGGCCTGAAGGTGCGTGTGCAACAAAGCGACCTGTGGGTGTCCCTGCTCGAAGCCATGGGTGCCAATGCCACTCCCATGCCGTTTGGCGAGGTCTATACCGCGCTGAAGACCGGTCTGGTCGATGCCGCAGAGAACAACTACCCCAGCTACGAGAGCTCGCGGCATTTCGAAGTGGCCCGTTTCTACAACAAGACCGAGCATTCCCTGGCACCGGAGATCCTGCTGTTCTCCAAGAAGGTGTGGGACACGCTGTCAGCCGAAGAACAGAAGCAGATCCGTATTGCCGCCAAGGAGTCGGTCACCTATATGCGCAAGCTGTGGGATGAACGCGAAGAGAAATCACTGGCCATCGTCAAGGCGGCTGGTGTGCAGATCGTGGACGTGGACAAGGCCAGCTTCCAGGTAGCGATGAAGCCGGTGTATGACAAGTTCCTGAAAGATCCCAAGCTGCAGGACATGGTCAAGCGCATCAACGCAGTCCAGTAAGCCCCATGGCAATGTACACCCGCTTTTGTGCCGCTTTGGCCAAGCTGTGCCTGCAGCTGGGCGTCGCTGGCCTAGTGCTGCTGGTCGTGGCCGTGCTCTACCAGGTGGTGGGACGTTATGTGTTCAACGACACCCCCACCTGGGCTGAAAGCGGGGCCGTGTTGCTGGTGCTGTACGTGACCATGCTGGGCATGGCCGTGGGTGTGCGCGACGCGGGGCACATCGGCCTGGAATCCCTGTTGGTGCTGGTGCCGGATGCCCTGCGTCTGAAGATGGAGCTGCTTATCCAGGCGCTGGTGCTGGCCTTTGGCCTGGTCATGGCCTACAACTGCGGCGTGCTGGCGCACAGCGTGTGGGACTACAAGATCCCCACATTGGGCATATCGGAAGCCTTCAAGTACCTGCCACCCGCGCTTGCAGGTGTACTGGTCGCCCTGTTTTCCCTTGAACACACCATTGCGCTGCTGCGCCATGAAGACGTGGAGCCCGCATGGCACTGACAATTTTGGGTGTGAGCTTCACACTGTTGCTGCTGCTGGGCGTGCCCGTGGCGTTTTCCATCGGCCTGTCCTCGCTGGCTGCACTTCTGTATGAGGGCATGCCGCTGGCGGTGGGCTTCCAGCAAATGATTTCGGGCATGAGTCCGTTTTCTTTTCTGGCCATTCCGTTTTTTATTTTTGCGGGCGAGATCATGATGTACGGCGGCATTGCCGACCGTATCGTGGACTTTGCCAAGTCCGTGGCCGGCCATGTGCGCGGTGGTCTGGGCATGAGCAATGTGGTGGCCTGCACACTGTTTGGCGGCGTGTCCGGATCGCCGGTGGCGGATGTGTCCGCCATGGGTGCGGTCCTGATCCCACAGATGAAGAAGGAAGGTTATGACGCGGACTACGCGGTCAATGTCACCACCCACGCCTCCCTGGTGGGGGCACTCATGCCCACCAGCCACAACCTGATCATCTTCACGCTGGCCGCCAGCGGCAAGGTCAGCATTGCAGCGCTGATACTGGCGGGCATCGTGCCGGCCATCCTGCTCACCATCTGCAACCTGGTCGCGGCGTATGCGGTGGCCGTCAAGCGTGGTTACCCTGCGGGCACCTTCCCCGGTTGGGCGGTCGTGTGGCGCTCATTTCTGCAGTCACTTCCGGGCTTGCTGGTGGTGGTCATCATCATCGTGGGCATTCTGTCGGGTGCGTTCACCGCGACCGAGTCGGCATCGGTGGCCGTGGTCTGGGCACTGTTTTTGGCGGCTGTGGTCTACAAGCGCTTGACACGCGAACAGTTTCTGAAGGCCGCTGCCAAAGCGGTCAAAGCCACCGGGTCGGTGCTGCTGCTGATTGGCATCAGCTCCATGTTTGGCTACCTGATCGGCCTGTATGGCGTGGCGGAACTGACCGGCCAGATGCTGGGCAGCGTCAGCTCCAAACCCTGGGTGATTTTTCTGTGGGTCAACATCATCCTGTTTGTGCTGGGCACGTTTCTGGACATGGCCGCCACCATCCTGATTTGCACGCCCATCTTTTTGCCCATTTGTCAGCAGATGGGCATGAGCACCGAGCAGTTTGGCATCGTTATCCTGATCAATTGCGCACTGGGCCTGAACACGCCCCCGGTGGGTACCACCCAGTTTGTGGGTTGCACGATAGGCGGCATATCGGTGGGTGAGGTCATGAAGACCATCTGGCCGTTTTATGGCGGCCTGGTCGCGGCACTGATGCTGGTCACCTATGTGCCCGAGTTTTCCATGTGGCTCCCTAATCTGGTGTTGAAGTGAGTCGGCACTGCATGCACAAATAGTTCACAATACAATTTGAAACGTGTTTTCAGAGAAACCAAAACAAATGGATGATGACTCCCTAGATTCCAAGCAGCCCGAGTCGGTAGCGGCCGTCCTGAAGACCTTTGGCCTGTTGCAGGCCTTGGCCGAACGCAGCGAAACCGGCATTTCCGATCTGTCCATGCGCCTGGCCATGCCCAAGGCCACCGTCTATCGGTTTTTGCAGACCATGATGACCCTGGGTTATGTGCGCCAAGAGGCTGACAGTGAACGTTACGGCCTGACCATGAAGGTGTTTGAACTGGGCACCAAGGCCTTGCAGTACCCCGAGCTGGTCGATCTTGCCAAGCACCATATGCAAATGCTGGCCGACAAGACCGGCGAAACCGTGCACTTGGGCACGCTGATCGACAGCGAAATCATCTACGTGCACAAGGTGGATTCGCGCCACATGCTGGGCATGTATTCCAAAGTGGGCCGGCGTGCACCGCTGCACTGCACTGCCATTGGCAAGGTGCTGATGGCCTGGGAACACCCCGACCGCCGGGCCCTGATTCTGCAAGGCGCAGAGTTCACCAAATACCGTGACAAGACCATTGTGGAACCTGCCGCATTTGCACAGGAGCTGGAGCGCGTCAAGGCCCAGGGCTTTGGTGAAGACCGCGAAGAGTTTGACGACCACATCCGTTGCCTGGGTGTGCCCATCTTTGACCGCCTGAACCGGCCCATTGCCGGGTTGAGCATTTCATTCCCGACGTTCCGCTACGAACCGGCGCGCGAGGGTGAAGTGGTGGCGATGCTGACCGATGCCAGCCGCGACATTTCGTCCAGGCTGGGCTGCACGCGTTTCCCGCTGGACGCGCCGCAGTAAGCCGCCAGCGCTGGGGCTCAGCGCCCCAGCATCGGGAAGAGCTTGACCAGCCCGTCCGACATCACCTCGACCGCCAGCGCAGCCAGTATCAGGCCCATCAAACGGGTCATCACATTGATGCCGGTCTTGCCCAGCACACGGGCAATGGGTTGTGCCAGTGCAAAACACAGTGCGGTGGCCATGGCGATAACCACGCCATAACCCACCAGCGTGCCCAGCTGCAGAAAGGTCTTGGCCTTCTCCGAGTAAATCACCACGGTGGACATGGTGGCGGGGCCGGTCAGCAGCGGTATGGTCAGTGGCACAACCGCAATGCTGGCGCCGCGTGCGGCCTTCTCGGCGCCGTCTTCCATTTCATGGGTGTTGGTCTTGGCCTCGGCCGGTTGTGCGTTGAGCATGTTCAGGGCGGACGTCAGCAGCAGCATGCCGCCGCCCACCTGGAAGCTCGCCAGCGAGATGCCAAAAAAATCCAGAATCTGCAGCCCGGCCAGTGCGCTGGTGGCGATCACCACAAAGGCGCTGAAGGACGAAATCACAATCGTGCGCCGGCGCTGCTCGCGCGAAAAGCCCTGGGTATAGTGGATAAAGAACGGCACGATGGCCAACGGGTTCACGATGGCCAGCAGGGTGATGAGGGGTTTGAAATCCATAGTATTTTTCTAATTGAAGGGTATGTATCTAACGGCCACCGGCCACATCAACCAGGGTGCCCGTGGTGTAGCTGGCGTCGCTGCCCATCAGCCAGACAATGGCCTGGGCCACTTCTTGTGCGGTGCCTGCGCGTTGCATGGGCACCTGGGGTGCCAACTGGCGGGCGCGGTCCGGCTGGCCGCCGCTGGCGTGGATGTCAGTTTCGATGATGCCGGGGCGCACGGCGTTGACACGGATACCTTCCAACGCCACTTCTTTGGCCAGGCCAATGGTGAAGGTGTCGATGGCGCCCTTGCTGGCCGCATAGTCCACATACTGGCCCGCGCCACCCAGCCGTGCTGCGGCGCTGGACACATTGACGATGCTGCCACCCGCGCCACCATGGCGCGTGCTCATGCGTTTGACGGCTTCACGGGCGCAGACAAAAGACCCCAGCACATTGGTCGCAAACATACGCTGCAAGCGGGCCCAGTCCATGGCGTCTACCCGGCAGGCCACATCCACAATTCCAGCGTTGTTGACCAGGCAGGAGAGGGGGCCCAGCTTGGCGTCCAGCTTGTCAAACATGGCCATCACCTGCGCTTCCACCGACACATCGGCCTGCAGCGTAATGGCGTTGCCGCCGACGGCCCGTATCTGGCGCACCACCTCGTCGGCAGCGAGCGAATTACTGGTGTAGTTGACCGCCACCGCGTAGCCTTTTTCCGCGGCCAGCAGCGCAGTAGCGGCTCCTATGCCGCGCGAGCCACCTGTGACCAGTACAACAGGCGCCATCAGGGCAGCGGGCGAATGCCGTTCTTGAGCACGGCAGGGCTGTAGTAGCGCTGGAAACTCTTCCACACATCACCCGACCGGGCCGCACGCTCCATGGCCTCCAGCAGTGCGGCCTTGTCGGCCGGGCTCAGGGATGTATTGGATACATAGACGCCGCTGCTGCCCCACGGCAGCTCTTCCAGGGGCTCCATGCGTAGCGCGTCCACCATGTCGCGCACACGTTCGTCCCCCTGAACGGCACCAGCCAGAATGGTGGGCGCCATGATGGTCACATCCGCCGTTCCAGCCTTGAGCAAGCGGGCTATCGACAGTGCATCCACCTCAAGAATCAACCGCCCCTGCTGGCCCAGCGTGGCAACCAGGTCCTGGTAGGGCTGGCCGTAGTCAAAGCCGCGTACCAGGGCCACCTTGAGACTGGTCTGCTCCAGCAGCTCCCGCACCGAGCCAATGGCGGGGCGTTTGGACTGGATGGACATCAACAGGGCGCGGTTCTGGATCAGCGCGACAAAAGTGCCCAGCGCATCACGCTTGGGTGTCTTGCTGGCCGGCATCAACAAATCGGCGCGGCCGGATTCAAACAACACTTCGAGCCGGGCGCGCGGTACGGCCGTCATGGCAAAGGTGCATTTCTCTTTGTCAGACATCACCCGCAGCAAATCGGGGTAGATACCGCTGACCGCATCACCATTGACCAACACGCTCAGCCCCGTGGACGACATGGGCACCTGGATCACCCGCGAGCATTCGGCATGGGCGGTCACCGCACCCAGGGCTGCCAGGGCCATGGCCAGCGCGCGCAGTGTGTAAAGATGCCTATGCATGGCGGGCAGTTTATCCCTGAAGCCGGATAATGTGCAACGGTTTTTCCACACGCCGCGGCGCACCCTGCGCTGGGAGCTTTTCAAAGAGGTTCACCATGCTGCTGCAGAATATCTCTAAGCGAAATAGGGCTCTAGCCCCCGTTCGTATTGCCTCTATTGCTATTGTTTTAGGAGTGATTGGCCTGGCGGCACAAGCGGCGGACTACACCGGCCCCCTGTTTGACGCCCACCTGCACTACAACACCGAGGCCTGGGACGGCCAGACTGGACCCCACTCACCCGCCGACGTGTTGGCCCGCATGCAACAGAGCGGCGTGCGCGCCATTGTGGCCAACTCCCGCCCCAACGACGGCACCCAGTTGCTGGCCAGCAGCCCGCTGACCCGCCAGGCCGGCGTGGCGGTGGTGCCCTTCATCCGCCTGTACCGCAACCGGGCCGACTACGACAGCTGGTTCAAAGACGAAACCATCTACACCATGGTGCAGACTGAGTTTGCCAAGGGCACACCCGGCGGCGGCGCCTACAAGGGCATTGGCGAATTCCACCTGTACGACAGTGCCAATGCCAATGGCCCGGTCGCCAAAAAGCTGATGGCCTTTGCCGAAGACAAAGGCCTGGCCGTGCTGGCCCATGTGGACGATGTGGCCATAGACCTGTTGATGGCCAACACCCCGTCCAAGGGCCAAAAGGCCAAACTTATCTGGGCCCATACCGGCATCAGCGGGGTGCCGGCTGCGCGGGTCGACGCTTTGTTGGCCCAGTACCCACTGCTGATGGGAGAGCTGTCGTATCGCCCAGGCCTGACCTGCGCCGACCGCCTGTGCCCCGAGTGGCGCAGCCTGTTGCTCAAATACCCCACGCGTTTTCTGGTCGGCTCCGACACCTGGGTCAACCAACGCTGGCAGTATTACGGCGACACCATGCAGGGCTACCGCGCCTGGCTGGGCGAGCTGCCTGCTGACGTAGCCCGCAATATTGCGTGGAACAATGGTGCGCGCCTGTTTGATGTTCCAACCCCTTCTACTGCCGCCAATAAACCATGACGACGATCCACCTGCACTACGCCCCCGCCACCGCTAGCATGATCCCGCACCTGCTGCTGGAAGAAATTGGCACCCCATTTGAACTGGTCCTGGTGGACAACACGATGGGCGCCCACCGCGAACCCGCTTACTTGAAGCTCAACCCCAACGGCCTTCTGCCTGCACTGACGGAGGGTGATCTGGTGTTGTACGAGACCGCCGCCATCTGCCTGCACCTGTGTGATACCCACCCCGCAGCCGGTCTAGCCCCCGCCGTCGGCACCGTGGCGCGCGCCCATTTCTACAAATGGCTGATGTGGCTGACTAACACGCTGCAAAGCGCGCTCATCGCCTACTTCTACCCCCAGCGCTGGGCCAACGAAGGTAATGACGCCGGTGTGGCCGAAGTCAAGGCCCAGGCCCAAAGCAAGATCGACGGCATGCTGGACCAGCTGGACGCCGAACTGGCCCGCCACGGCGGCCAGTGGTTCATGGGCGAAAGCTACACCGCACTGGACCCGTACGTGTTCACGCTGTGCCGCTGGACCCGCAATTTCAACGGCCGCAAGGCCCGCGATTTGCCACACCTGGGGCCGTATTTGCAACGCGTGCTGGAGCGGCCAGCCTCGCAACGCGTGATGGCGACGGAGAAACTGAGCGCGCCGTTTTATTGAGGGGTGTGGGCCCTGACCCTTGGCGCGCACCTTCGGCGTGTCATGTGACCGCGGAAACCTGAATCGCCCCGTTGTTCAAGAAGCAGGTCCAGTTGAACAGCGAAAGGTCGAGGGGATTCGGCAGGCGAACATCCGCAAGACTCGGTAAAGCTTGTGCAACCGGGTCGTAAGACCGGTCAATCTGGGAGATGAATACGACGATCAATCCCCGGACACGGGCAAATGCCTTGAGGGCGCGTACCTGCACGGCCAGCTCCGGGTTCTCTCGCTTCTGGTCCAACAACTGCAAATAGTCGATGACTACAACAGTGCCGCTGGCCGCAGAAGCAAGCCGGTCGATGATGTAGCTTGCGCATATGGCGTCGGAATTGTCGAAGCCGAATCTTTCGCCGATGGCAGACGGCTCCAAGCCCAACGTCCGCAAACCGTTCAGCAGGTCACCCGCATTCCACTCCAGGGTAAAAAACCATCCAGACCGCCCCGACTGCACAGATGCAAGGGCCAGCTCCAGACCCAACAAGGTCTTGCCGTGGCTCGGCCGTGCGCCCAACAACACGAGGTCTCCCGGTGCCAACCGCGAGAACAGTTCACGCGCCGGACTTTCGGCACAAAGCCGCGCAGCAAGCAGGCTCCAACTTGTGAATCCTTCCTCTTGGGCGACGCGATTCAAGGCAGCGTGCAGCGGAATCTTTTGGTCCCTCGAAAGCGCTTTGGCCAGCCGCTTCAGGCTGTAGACGGGTACGGACAGTTTCATGGGTAAACCTCGTGTTGCGAGCAGACGTCGCAACCCCTCCTTATGCGCCTTGCTCCAACAGGTGGTCTGTGGATGTGGTGAACCCGGTATGTGGTGTACTTTCCCGATGGAGGGGGGAGGCAAGGGCGATTGCCTAGCTGGCATTATCAACCAATGACAACACCTGTCGGCAGACAACGCTGCTTTCTATCAGACGTCCCGCGGTTAACTCGCGTCAAAGGTGGACTTTGCAATAGTCAACGCAGTTGCCGCGGTTGGCCAGCCCGAGTAGAAAGCAAGATGGGTAATGGCCTCAACAATCTCTTCCTTGGTGAGCCCGTTCTCCAAAGCTTTCTTCAAATGAAAAGGCAACTCGTTTTGCCGGTACAGCGATACCAGCGACGCCACAGTGATCAGGCTGCGGTCTCTTTTGGAAAGACCTGGTCGTTCCCAAACGTCGTTGAAGAGAATCTCACCGCTTAGTTCAATGAATTTCGGGGCCAGTTCGGCCAAAGGGTGTGTGGCAAGTGTCATGTGTGTTTCTGTCCTACGTAGCGCACGTTTGTGCATGCAGGCAATGTTACCCAGCCAACCGCGGTTGCCTTGCCGCCTAGAATTGCCCCGTCAATAACAATGGATACGACCCCTATCGCAGGGGTCCTGAAACGGGAGGACATCCAATGCATGTGTTGTTAGGTCTGCTGGTTGTAGCGCTGCTGTGTTACCTGTTTTATCGATTCGTTCTGACATCGGCATCCGCACCGCCCACCCAGATTGCCCTGGAAAGCAAACGCGCCTTTGCCTTCCTCTCGAACGGCCTCATCTTCTACCGGGAGCACGGTGGTGAAATCAAGCAACTGCAGAGCACCTATGCGCAAGAGGCTTCCGACCGCCGGGAACGTGCCCGTGAAAAGCACAGCTGGAAGCAGGGCACCAGTTTCAACATCGCGGCGGGTGGTGGCATGCGTCGGTTTGACCAGGCCGACAAGCCCTTGTTGGCAACGTCGGTCGTCTTTGAAGCCTGTGGCAGCCTGCTCTATTTTCTGAAGGACGAAGCCGTGGGCGGCCTGTTCCGCCGGGATGCGGCGTCGGGTACTGAGACCCGTGTGCTGCTCAAACAGAACCTGCATCTGGGTGATATGGCCCTGTCGCCCGATGGCACGAGGTTGGCGGTATCGTCACAGCAGTCTGGCGGGTTGGCCAACATCTCCGTGATGTTGAGTGACGGCAGCAGCCTGCGCGACGTGACCAGCGGTGACACGGTGGACTCCGCCCCTGCCTGGATACCGGGGGAGCCCCAGCAGCTGTTGTTCCAGTCATCCGGGCTGGCGCGCAACGAGCAAGGTTATGTGGTTGCCCAAGGGCACGCCAGCATCCAGATACTGGACATGGCGACCGGCACCATTTCACCGGTGCTGGATGACGCGCGGTTTGACTACCTGAAGCCACGCGTCTGCCCGGCGGGCAATCTGCTGTTCATCCGCCGCCCCTTTGAGGCACCGCAATACGGCGCGCAGAGTGTGCTGCTGGACACTCTGCTTTTTCCGTTTCGCCTGCTGCGCGCAGTATTTCATTACCTCAACTTTTTCTCGATCATGTACACCCGCAAGCCTTTGACCAGCGCCTCAGGGCCCATGGTGGAGGCCGATCTGAAGAACATCCTGCTGCAGGGCCGGCGTATCGATGCCGAAAAGGCCGTGCGCAGCGCACGGACCGTCAATGGCGTTCCCTCCCTGGTGCCCGACGACTGGGAGCTGGTCAGTCGCAACACCAAAGGGGCCGAGCGTGTGCTGGCCACCAATGTTGCGTCATACGACATCAGCCCCGACGGTACCGTGGTTTACACCAACGGCCGTGGTGTCTTCATGCTGGAGAAGGATGGCTCGTCGCGGTTGGCGCTGAAAGATGCTTTGATTGCTGAGGTGGCTGCGGCTGTAGTCTGACGTCTTACCGCCCCGACCGCGCCAGATATCGCTTGCGCCAAAACACCGCCACCAAGGTCAGCGCAACCAGCGCCATAAAACCCGTCGCGATCCAGGCGCCGCTTTCCTTGTGGATCAGCGGGAGGGCATCGAAGTTCATGCCAAAAAAACCGGTGATCAGGTTCAGCGGCAGAAACACGGCGGTCAATGCTGTCAACGTGCGCATGATGTCGTTGGTGCGGCTGCCCTGCACGCTGAAGTGCATTTGCACCGCGGTCTCTACACTTTGCTCCAGGCGGCGCACGTGGTGCACCACACGCTCAATATGCTCTAGCACGTCGCGGCTGCGCACCTGCAGCAGGTCGCGCTCACGTTGGCCGGCAGCGGTGTCGGCATCGGGCCAGGTTTTAACGGCTTCGATCCAGTCTTGCAGCGCGGCGCGCTGGTCTTCACATACCTCGTCCAGGTAGTGCAGGGTCAGGCGGGCGTCCAGCAGTGCGCCCCAGTTGGTGAAGCGGGTCCTAGGGTTCAGCAGCTCGGTTTGCCAGTGGTCCAGCTGGTGGGTGAGCTCGCGGCGCAGTTCCAGAAAACCGTCCACCATCTGGTTGATGACCCGCAGCATCAGGTCGGCCGGGCTGGTGGGCAGGCGGGCACCGGCGGCGCGCGACTCGGCACTGGCGGCCTGCAGTAGCTTGCTGGCATAGGCATCACGCACCGCGCAGTCGGTGGGGTGCACGGTGAGCAACACGCGGTCAAACACGGCAAACCCGACCGGGCTGGTGTCGATGCGCCGCAGAATGGGTGGCCCGCTGCGTGTGTGCCCGTGTGCCACGGGGTTGCCGGGCTCTGCCATGTCCGCCGTGGGCCGGTTGCCTGCCGCCAGGCGGCGGAACACCAGCACGTCGTACTGCGAGGTGTAGTCGTAGTGGGATGGCAGCTGGTTGTTGATCAGGTCCGAGATGTGCAAATCCACCAGCTGCTGGCCGCACAGGGTCTGCAGCATGGTTTGCACCTGGGCCTGGGTGACTTCAAACTCGCGCCGCGCGCAGGCCACCCACACAAAGCCCTGCGCAGGCATGCCGGCAGCCGTCAGTGCGGCCAGGTCCTGTGTCTCGGAGATGCCGTTTGTTTGGATGTGAAAAATGCGCATGGAGCCTTCTGGCGGAACGGTTTAAGCGAAATAGGGCTCTAGCCCCCGTGAAATATGATGAATACGCTATTGTTTTTGTAGTAAACGGGCGGCGTCCCGCGCAAAGTAGGTCAACACACCGTCAGCCCCCGCGCGCTTGAAGGCCAGCAAGCTCTCCATCATTACCGCCTCACCGTCCAGCCAGCCGTTCTGTGCGGCGGCCTTGAGCATGGCGTATTCACCACTCACCTGGTAGGCGAAGGTGGGCACGCGGAATTCATCTTTCACACGGCGCACCACGTCCAGGTAGGGCATGCCGGGTTTGACCATGACCATGTCGGCGCCTTCGGCAATGTCCATGGCCACTTCGCGCAGGGCCTCGTCACTGTTGCCGGGGTCCATCTGGTAGACCTTTTTGTTGCTTTTGCCCAGGTTGCTTGCCGAGCCCAGCGCGTCGCGGAAAGGGCCGTAGAAAGCACTGGCGTATTTGGCGCTGTAGGCCATGATGCGGGTGTGGATGTGGCCCTTGGCCTCCAGCGCAGCGCGGATGGCGCCGATGCGTCCGTCCATCATGTCGCTGGGGGCGATGATGTCGGTACCGGCTTCGGCCTGGGTCAGGGCCTGTTGCACCAGCACGGCCACGGTTTCGTCATTCAAGATGTAGCCGTTTTCCTCGGGGCGGGTGTCCGGCAGGCCGTCCTGGCCGTGGTTGGTAAAGGGGTCTAGCGCCACGTCGGTCATCAGGCCCAGTTGGGGAAACTCTTTCTTCAGGGCACGCACCACACGGGGTATCAGGCCATCGGGGTTCAGCGCCTCGGAGCCCTGGTAGTCCTTGAGCGATTGGTCGACCACGGGGAACAGCGCCATCACCGGTATGCCCAGCTTCACACACTCTTCGGCCACGGGCAGCAGCAGGTCCAGGCTCAGGCGTTCCACACCGGGCATGGAGGTTATGGGCACACGCTGGCCTTGGCCGTCCACTACAAACACCGGGTAGATCAGGTCGTGGGGGCTGAGGGTGTTTTCGCGCACCAGGTTGCGCGTGAAGGTGTCACGGCGCAAGCGGCGCGGGCGGCCGTGGGGATAGGGAGAAAAAGTGGTCATAGGAAAAATTGTGCCTGATTCTGGACGAAGCGCTGAAACACAGGCACCATTGCCACCCCAAGCCTTCCAATAAATGCCATCCGTGACGCCGAGCCATGAAACTGTCGCAGCCTACCCCATTGGCGAGTGAGTCACCGCGGCAGGACCGGCCAACAGCTGTTAAAGATGCCTCGCAGCAGGCGCTGCAGGATGCCATGGAGGGCTTGTACGACCATTATTTTGCCTGCCAGGATTACCAGAAGCGTTACCCCTCGCCCAACGCCACGACGCTGAACTTCCTGTTTGCACATGGGGCTGGCACCGCCCGGCAGATACTGGATTTTGGATGCGGCAATGGCCGTTATGCCCTGGCCTTGCTGCAGCGCACCCAGGCCACGGTGACGGGTTACGACATTTCGCTGGCCGCTATCGACGCCTTCCAGGGCCTGCTCAACAACACCCAATTCGGGCAACGGGCACGGTTGCTCACGGGGCCCCTGGACGTGCTGGAGCGTTGTGAAAAGTTCGACATGGTTCTGATGTTGTTTGGTGTGCTGAGCCATGTGGGTGGGCAGGCCGCACGCCACGAGGTCTTGCACCGCCTGCGGGCCTTGATGCAGCCGCAGGGGCAATTGGTGCTCACCGTGCCCTCGGTATGGCGCAGGCGCCCCTTGGATTGGTGCTCCGCAGTGCTCAGCCGCGCCACCGGGCGTGCACAGGGTGTGCAGGCCGAGTCGGGCAATATCGAATTCACCCGCGTATTGGCCGGTACCCCCCATACTTTTTTTTACCACCTGTACTCGACCCAGAGCCTGCGGCGCGAGTTGCGCAGCTGCGGGTTTGAAGTGGTGGCGATGGATGCAGAAAGTGTGCTGCCCGAATGGCTGGTCACACAAAACCAAACCCTGGGCCGTGCAGATGCTGCAGTCTCGCGGTTTTTGCCCGCCGGGTTGGGGTATGGCATCCGTGTTGTGGCGAGGCCGGTATGAAGGTCTGCTGGTCCCCATGGCTCATCGCCCTGTGCCTCTTGTGTCTGCAAAGTGTGCAAGGGGTGCATGCGGGTGAACCGGCGGTCAAGCCCAGCGAGCGGCTGGCGTTGATCAAACAACGGGGCGCGTTGATCGTAGGCGTCAAGACCGACTACGCACCCTTCGGCACGCTCAACCCCGCCGGCCAGCCCGAAGGTCTGGAGCACGACCTGGCGGCCGATGTGGCCCGGCGCCTGGGGGTCAGCCTGACCAAGGTATCGGTGACCGGTGCCAACCGCCTGCAAAGGCTGGAAGAGGGTGTGGTGGATGTGGTGATCGCCACCACCGGCGACACCGTGGAGCGGCGCAAGATCGCCACCATGGTGGAGCCCAACTACTACGCGTCGGGTGTCACACTCTTTATGCGGCCCGACCAGTCCATCGCTGACTGGGCGGCCACGCGGGGCCAAAAAATCTGCGCCACACAGGGCAGTTATTTCAACCGGGCCATGGCAGAGCGCTTTCTGCTGGACCTGCAGATGTTCAACAACGCCCGCGACGCCAAACTGGCCGTGAAAGACCGGCGCTGCGTGGGTTACCTGTTTGACAACACGGCCATACAGGGCGATCTGTTGCTGCCCGAATGGGCGGGCTACAAGGCGCCGTTACCACCACAACTGGTAACACCCTGGGCGGTGGCGATATCCCGCCGTGAGCAGGGTACCGAGTTCGAACACTTTCTGGGTGACACCCTGGCCGAGTGGCACCGCACCGGGTTCCTGATCGAGCGTGAGCGGGCCTGGCGCCTGCCGCCCTCGCAGTTTCTGGCCGATATGCGTACCTTGTGGACCTCGGTAGGGTCGGACGGCCAGCCCGTGTGTGCGCGGGATGCCGACGGGCGTTGGCCCGCTGCCTGCCGCAACCGCATCTTCCTCAACTCCACCGATGCATCGGGTCTGCGCCGCCTGGGCCTCTGGTGGAAAGAGCAGACCGGCATGGACCTGAGTTTTGTGTATGACAGCTACGACAGAAGCCGCTTTCTGCTGGGGCTGGCGACCACGGTGGTGCTGATGGTGTCGTGTGTGCTGGGCAGCATACTGGTGGGGGTTGTGGGCGCAGTGGTCATAGAGGCGCGGATCCCCGTACTGACCCGCGTGACGCGCTGGTTTTGCAACGTAGGCCGCATGACGCCGCCGCTGCTGGTGATCTACGTGTTTGTGTTTGGCCTGAGTTCGGCACTGATGCACGCGGTCGGCATTGCCGTGGAGCCCATGGTGGTGGTGGTGCTGTGCCTGAGTGTCTATGCGGGCTCCAGCGTCATGGTGGCGTTTCTGGAGGCCACCAAGGTGGTGCGCGTCCGTGAGTCCGGCTACCGCCTACGGCTGGGTAATTTCAAACAGGTGTTGCCGCTGGCCAGCCCGTCCGCCACAGCGGCGCTGATCAATGTGTCCAAGGCGACCATGATGGCCTCGGCCGTTGCGGTGCCGGAGCTGCTGTCGGTGGTGACCAGCATCATGGCGGAAAACGGCAACGTGGCCGTGATGATGAACACACTGTTGCTGTCATTCTTTGTGCTGATCTTCTGCGCCACCCGTTTGCTGGGTTGGGTCGACCACAAGCTGCGCGGGGGTGCACCATGAACGCCCAGGAGACCACCGTGCTGCAGGAGCTGTGGGTCTGGACCCCCTTCCTGCTCAGCGGCTTTGCCATCAATATCCTGATCGGTATCACGGCCATGGTGATCGGCACCGGCCTGGGCTGGTGCCTGGCGCTGCTGCGCCTGTCGACCCGTCCCCGCGTGGCCCGGTTCAGCCTGTTGATCACCGAGTTCACGCGCAACATCCCGACCATGGTGTTCCAGTTCTATCTGGTGTTCATGCTGCCCAGCACGTTCAAGATACCCGGCACCTCCATCACGCTGGGTTTTCCGGTCTGGCTGGTTGCGGCACTGGCGCTGGCCATTGCCGTAGTGGGCTTTACCTCGGACAACCTGACCAAGGCGCTGCGCGACTGGCGCCGGGGTGACCACGGCGTGGCATTCCTGTTCATTCCCAGCTGGACCAGCTACATGCTGATCATCGTGATTGCGTCCAGTACTGCGTCCATTATTGGGGTGAGTGAACTGGTGAGCCGGTGCAATACGGTGGTGAATGCAACGGGGCGCACCAGTTTGATGCTGCCCGTATATTTGTACGCCTGTGCCTTGTTTTTCCTGTTTTGTTACCCGTTGACCCAGTTGATGCGCAAGGTGCACACCCGGTTGGCGGCGCGCATGCAAACTTCTTGAGTAACTGGCGTTTCTCCGTTATCCTGCAGCGCTTGGCACTGCAAAGCAGTGGGCCGTTCAGGCCAAGGGCAAACGTTCGCGTGTAGGTCGGCGGGGTGCAGCTGCCGGGTTTGCACATGGCTGGTGTTGCATCAAATGGATGGATTCCATGGCAAATGTGATGTCTTTGGCAAACGGCGTGGCGGTCATGGCGATGGCGGTGTCTTCCGTTGCCGTGGCACAGGCGCCTGCCAGTACCGTGGGGCAACCCGCAAGTGGCATATCGCTATTGCGTGCTGTGACTCTGTCGTTGCAAAAAAACCCGGACATCCAAATCAGCGAGACGCGTATTGCCATCAGCCAGGGCGCACTGCAGGCGGCTGGCGGCACCTTCGATCCGCTACTCAATGCCAGCACCACCGTGGCGGAAACCACGGACAAGGTCCGCACCACCAGCTCGTCGCTTGGCGTGTCCCAACAGCTGCGCAGTGGCATCGTGTTGGGCTCCAGTCTGACGGCCCGTAGCGAGAACACGTTTGCCAATCCGACACCCGGGAGCGAGGCTACGCTGGGGGTCAGCATCGGGTTTCCGATCTTGCGGGGCCGAGGCGAAGAATTTGCGGCTGCCGCAGAAAACGCGGCCAAACTTTCGCTGATCAAAAGCGAATACGACATGCGCCACGCCGCGTCTGTGGCCATTTACTCGACGGCGGTGGCCTACTGGAACCTGCGCGCCGCCGAAGAAATTCTGGAGGCGCAGCGTGAGTCCGAGGCGCGCGCGCAAAGGCTGGTGGGCGATATCCAGCGGCTGATCAATGCCGGGGAACGCCCCGCCGCCGACATCAACCTCATCAACGCCAACCTGACCGGCAAGCGTACAGCCCGTCTGGCCGCCGAGCAGAGCCTCATCAATGCCCGTCTGGCGCTGGGTGAAAAAATTGGTCTGGACTATGGGGGCTTGCATGAAGCCGCCAAGGCCAGTGACGGCTTTCCAGCGTATGACGGAAAAATTGCATTGATAGTGAACGGCCCCGAGCTGGTCAAGAAGGCAACCGAAAGGCGGTTTGACCTGAAATCTTCCCAAACCAATCTGGATGCCTTGCGGATTGCCGTGAATGCGGCCAAAGACAACCTTCAGCCCATTCTGGGCGTGACCCTGGGTGCCAATTACGTGGGCCGTACCACGGGAGAGAACCCCCTGCTGGTGTTGAGTCGGCGTGCGGGTGATCCGCAGTTGACCGCCGGGCTCACCTACACCTGGGACGTGGTGAACAGCAAGTCCAAAGGCAACTTCTTGTCCCAGTCGGCTACCTACGACCAACAGACGGTGGGCATACGTGCATTGCAGCTGTCCATTGGGGTCGGTGTGGAAAATGCCGTAGCAGGCTACAACCGCAGTGTGCAGCAGTTGGCGGAGTCACAGCTCACGGTGGATCTCTACACCAAGATTGTTGAAAACGAGCGCACCAAACTGAAGATCGGCAGCACCACGCTGCTGGATGTAGTGAATGTGGAGTCGCAGCGGCAAGACGCCCTGCTCAACCACATCCAGCAGCGTGCAGCCTATGCGTCGGCCATTGCAGCCCTGCGGTACCAGATTGGCGAGTTGATATCGGACGGCCCTGATACCCAGGTCTTGTCAGTGGAGCAACTGAGGGCATACGGCCCATAACAACAGGATCGCCCAATCCCGTTTACCCCGCACCGTTTCAGACCATCAAAGGATCAACCATGGCAGGTCCACCGAGCAAGAATATCCAGGAAAAGCTGTTCCGCAAATCGGCGCTGGACCGATTGTCATCACCCGAACAGCTAGACCTGATGGTCCGCATCACCAGTCCGGCGGGCTGGGTCGCATTGACGGCGCTGATTGGCCTGATTGTGGTTGCGATCATGTGGGGCATCTTCGGCAACATCCCCACCAAAGTGATTGGGTCGGCCATGCTGATCAAGACGGGGGGTGTGGTAGAGGTCTCCGCACGGTCCAACGGCCTGATCACCGATGTGTCGGTCAGGGCTGGCGACATGGTCAAGCGCGGCCAGAAAATTGCGCGGATTGCGCAGCCTGATTTGCTGGAGCAGTTCAACAGTCTGAAGGCGCGCAAGGCAGAGCTGCAGAACAAGTCCCAAATGAGCGACAGCCTGCTGCGGCAGAAACGCGAGACCCTGAAGTTCAACAACGAAGTCTTGCGCCGCCGCCTGGATGACCAGAACGGTTTGCTCAAAGACGGCTTGATTACCCGCCAGTCCGTGCTGACCACCCAGCAGCAGCTGGAGGAAAACGCGGCAGCACTGAAAGAACTGGACTTGCGCAAGGTGGATATCGAGTTGGAGCTGGTGCAGATTGAGCGCAATCTGGATTCGGTCAAGGTGCGCCTGAAGCTCAGCACCGATGTCATCAGCCCTTACTCAGGCCGTGTGCTGGAGATCAAGCTCGACGAAAACAGCATTGTGCAGGCGGGCAGTTCCATTCTGAACATGGAGCTGGCGGGTGATTCGATCAAGGATCTGGAGGTGGTGGTGTTTGTGTCGTCGCTGGATGGCAAAAAAGTCAAGCCCGGCATGGACATCTTCATTTCTCCGTCCACCATCAAACGGGAAGACTATGGCTACATGGTGGGTAAGGTGACGGCGGTTTCTGAGTTTCCGAGTACCTCTCAGGGCATGATGCGCATCTTGCAGAACCAGCAACTGGTGCAGCAACTGTCTGCGGGTGCAGCACCCATCCAGATCAATGCGGACCTGACGCCTGACGCAGGTGCCACCAGCGGCTACAAGTGGACATCGCCTGGCGGACCACCCGTCTTGATACAAAGTGGAACGCTGGGCACGGCCAATATCAGTGTTCGTTCGCAACGTCCCATCAGCCTCGTGATCCCCATGCTCAGGGAATTCGTCGGGGTCTGATATGGCGCGTACCAAACAACCGTCCAGTACGCGCATCAAGACACCCACCGTTCTCCAGATGGAGGCGGTGGAGTGCGGCGCAGCGTCGCTGGCCATACTGATGAGCCACTACGGTCTTATCAAGCCGCTGGAAGAGCTGCGTGTCAGCTGTGGAGTCTCGCGCGACGGAAGCAAGGCCAGCAATGTGGTGAAGGCGGCGCGCACCTACGGCTTTGAAGCCAAGGGGCTGATGCGCGAACCCGATGGTTTGCGGGAAATGAAGTTCCCGCTGATCATTTTTTGGAACTTCAACCACTTCGTAGTGCTGGAGGGTTTTCACAACGGCAAGGTCTACATCAATGACCCGGCCAGTGGCCCTCGGGTGCTGACCGAGCAGGAGTTTGACCAGTCCTTCACCGGTGTGGTGCTGGAAATCAAGCCGGGGCCGGATTTCAAACCCGGCGGCTCACGGCCCAGCATGGTGGCAGCCTTGTACCGCCGTGCATCCAGCTCCAAGCTGGCATTTATTTACCTCATCATTGCCGGACTGGGCTTGGTAATACCGGGCCTGATAGCGCCCATTTTCACCAAGATATTTGTAGACGACTACCTGGTTGGCAAGCTGGATTCCTGGGTCAAGCCGCTGCTGCTGGGTATGTTCCTGACCCTGATGCTGCGGGGCGCATTGACCTGGCTGAAGCAGTACTACCTGATGCGCTTCGAGTCCAAGTTATCGGTGGCAGAGTCGGGCAAGTTCTTGTGGCATGTGCTGCACCTGCCAGTGGTTTTTTATGGGCAACGGTCCGCGGGTGAAATTAGCGGACGGGTGGGCATCAATGACCGGGTTGCCAAGTTGATTGCGCGGGATCTGGCGTCCGCCGTGCTGGACATCGTGATGGTGGTGTTTTACGCCCTTTTGATGTTGTTCTACGACGTGTTTCTGACCTGCATCGGCCTGCTGACGGCCGTGCTGAACATCATTGTGCTGAAGTATGTGTCTAAGTCGCGCAAGGACGCCAGCCAAAAGTTGCGCATGGACGCCGGCAAGATGTTGGGCACGTCGATGAACGGTTTGATCGTTATCGAAACACTAAAAGCCTCGGGTGGTGAATCGGATTTCTTTGCGCAGTGGAGTGGTTACCAGGCCAAGGTGGTCAACGCCATCCAGGAGATGGGCTCATCGTCCATCACGCTGGCCGTATTGCCATCGGTACTCACCGCACTCAACACCGTGCTGATACTGTCCTTCGGTGGTCTCAGGGTGATGGATGGTTTCTTGACCATGGGTGCCTTGGTTGCGTTCCAGAGCCTGATGCACAGTTTTCTGACACCGGTGAACAATCTCGTGGGTTTGGGTGGCAGGCTGCAGGAGCTGGGTGGCGACATGAACCGCCTGGACGACGTCCTGAAATACAAGCAGGACGCCGTCTTGCAAGGGGATGCAAAACCCGCCGGCACCCCACAACCAGCCGCAGGTCCTGGCAAGAACAAGCTGGATGGCCGTCTGGAGTTGAAAAACATAACCTTTGGCTACAGCACCTTGGAAGGGCCACTGATCAAGAACTTCAGCCTGAGCATGAAGTCGGGGTCACGTGTTGCGCTGGTGGGGTCATCGGGCTGCGGAAAATCAACCATCGCCAAATTGGTCATGGGTTTGTATGCGCCGTGGGAGGGTGAGATTCTGTTTGACGGGCAACCCCGGTCGGCCATTGACCGCCACATCATGGTGAACTCACTGTCCATGGTGGACCAGGACATCAATATGTTCGAGGGCACGGTCAGGGACAACCTGACCATGTGGGACTCAACCATCCCCAATGCGGAATTGGTCCGTGCCGCCAAGGATGCCTGCATCCACGACATGATCTCCGCGCGCCAGCTGGGGTACGACAGCGAAGTGGACGAAGGCGGGAAAAATTTCAGCGGCGGGCAGCGCCAAAGACTGGAGATTGCCCGCGCCTTGGTGTCCAACCCCAGGGTGGTGGTGTTTGATGAGGCCACCAGCGCGCTGGACCCGGTGACCGAAATGATTGTGGATGACAACCTGCGCCGGCGCGGCTGCACCTGCCTCATTGTTGCCCACCGCTTGAGCACCATACGCGATTGCGACGAGATCATCGTCCTGCATAAAGGGGTCGTTGTGCAGCGGGGCACACATGACGAGCTGAAAGATGTCGAAGGCCTGTACGCCGATCTGATCAAGATGGGCTGATGCCACATTCCGAACAACCGCCAGACCGTGCAATTGGAGTCAATGGGCCATGTTAAACAAAACGGTCATTGAAAAGATCACAGCAGACAGTGGCGGTGCCCCCGTGTCTGAAAAGCCGCTATTGCTGCAAGGGGCGGCCAATACTTGGCTTATTGAATCCGGAAAGGTGGATCTTTTTCTGGTGGATGTGGACGCGCAGGGCGCTGAAGGTGCCCGCATTCCGGTTGGTCGTGTGGAGGCGGGTGGGATTCTGTTTGGCATAGACCCCGCGGCATTGCAAGGGCAAGCCAAACTCGTTGCCGTGACCGTGCCGGGCACCATCTTGCATGCCCTGGGTATGGATCGGCTTGTGGGCCTGCTGGATGACGACGCTGCGTGTCTGGAACTTGCCAGCATGGTGGACAAGTGGTTTGTTGCGCTGAGCCTGTCATTGGTGAGAGAGCGGCCGCCCAAGGTTTCTGTGGAGTACACCCTGGGTCGCCCAACGGTGCTGAATGCCGGTGATGTGCTCAACCCGCGCGGCACGGTGGTGTGGGCTGAGCAGGTAAAGGGAGCGTCCAAGTTTCTCAGCAGCACGTCCAATCCCGCATTGGAAGCGGGCCAGTTCATTCCTTTGTTTGGGGATAGCTGGATAGAAGCCGCCGACAAGGGTTCTGTCACCGTGATAGAAACGTCCAGCTTATTGCGGCTGGGTGGCGCAGTGAACGCCATTACGAAGGTGAATGGTTTTCTGTTGCAGTGTGTCCGCATGGATCTGGACAGGTCCAATGACGCGGAGCGCCGTCGGTTGGAGCAAAAGCTGTCGAATGACGAAAAGGTTGTTGATAAATCGGTGCGCTTGCTGGCCGGTGTCAGTGGTAAATCGCTGATCGACGAACTACCTGTCAGCGGTAGCGCATTGTTGAACGCCTGCAATATCGTGGGGCGTGTGTCGGACCTGGTGTTTGTTCCCCATCCGGACGGAAAGTCGGACGCCGAGCAGCGGGACCCTTTGGGCAGCATCGCCAAAGCCTCACGTGTGCGGTACCGTCAGATTGCGCTCAAAGGCCAATGGTGGAAGCGTGACCATGGTCCTTTGCTGGTGTATTTTGAGAAAGACAAGCGCCCTGCTGCGCTGATCCCACGGCGTGGTGGCTACGAAATACACGATACTGCGCTGGGCACGGTTGCGCTGGTGACGGAAGAGATTGCAGAGCAGCTTTCGCCGTTTGGGTTTGTCTTCTACAGACCCTTCAAGGACAAGGCACTTAGCGTGCTGGAGATCATGCGGTTCGGAAGCCATGGTTGCCATGACGATCTTTTTCTCGTGGTGTTGATGGGTATCGCCGGGGGCATCCTGGGCATGATTACGCCCATGGCCACCGGCATGCTCTTTGACACCGTCATACCGGGCGCCGAGAAGAGTCAACTCATGCAGCTGACCATTGCGCTGGTCGGAGGTGCCATCGGCGCCTCGATGTTTGAATTTACGCGCAGCGTGGCCATGTTGAGGATCGAGGGGCGTATGGACCTCTCCATTCAGGCCGCCGTGTGGGACCGGCTGCTGGCGTTGCCGGTTCCGTTCTTCCGGGATTTCACGGCGGGTGACCTGGCGATGCGGGCCAACGGCATCACAACCATTCGCCAAGCCTTGTCCGGCACAACCATGAACGCCATCCTGGGCGCCGTGTTTTCGATTTTTAACCTGGGGCTGCTGTTCTACTACAGCTGGTTTTTGGCGCTGGTTGCGATAGGGCTGATGTTGGTAGTTTTATTGATGACCATTACCACCAGCCTGTTCAAACTGCGGTACGAGCGCCAGTTGGCGGAAGTGGATGGCAAAGTGTCTGGCTTGCTGTTGCAGTTGCTCTCCAGCGTGGCCAAGTTGCGCACCACCGGGTCCGAGGGTCGTGCGTTCGGCATGTGGGCAAAGGAATTTTCCAGGCACCGCGCGCTGACCTTCAAGGCAGAAAGCATCGGCAACATTCTGGAAACCTTCAACGCGGTCTTCCCGCTGGTGTCGTCGCTGGTCATCTTCATGACGGTTGCGTTTTTTTTGGGCGATAAGAAGTTATCGACCGGTGAGTTTTTGGCCTTCAATTCGGCTTTTGTGAGTTTTCTGGTGGCCATGTTGTCGATGACCGGTGCGTTGGTGACCGTGTTGCAAATCGTTCCGCTATACGAACGCGCCAAGCCTATCCTGCAGACCATGCCGGAAGTGGATGTGGCCAAGGCTGATCCAGGGCGCCTGCAGGGCAGCATAGAAATCAACCATGTCACCTTTAGCTACAAGCCGGACAGCCCAGCGATTTTGAGGGACGTGACGTTAAACATCAAAGCCGGGCAGTTTGTTGCCATCGTGGGGCCGTCTGGCTCTGGCAAGTCCACGCTGTTGCGCTGTCTGCTGGGGTTCGAGTCTCCTACCTCCGGGTCGATCTATTACGATGGCCAGGATATGTCCGTGCTGGATATCACGGCCATACGCCGGCAGTTGGGCGTTGTTTTGCAGAATGGGCAGATTCTGCCGGGCGATATCTTCAAGAATATTGTTGGATCATCGGGTCTTACCATCGACGACGCCTGGGAAGCGGCCCGCATGTGTGGACTGGAGCAGGATATCAAGGACATGCCCATGGGCATGCACACCGTGGTGATGGGTGGCGGGCTCTCTGGTGGGCAGCAACAACGCCTGCTGATTGCACGCTCTATTGTTCACAGACCGCGCATCATCTATTTTGACGAAGCCACCAGTGCGCTGGATAACAAGACACAGGCCGTGGTGAGCCAAAGCCTGGAGCAACTGGAGGCAACACGCATAGTTATTGCGCACCGTTTGAGCACGGTCAAGAACGCCGACCTGATCGTTGTTCTGGATGCGGGGGTGATCAAGGAGCAAGGAACCTACGAAGAGCTGATGCAGAACGACGGCTTGTTCGCGCAATTGGCAAAACGGCAAATAGCATAGGAACGATCGATCATGTGGTCCAAAAATATCCCATCATTCCTAGTGGCCATCGCAAGCATGGCGTTGCTGGCAGCATGCAGCGACACGGACATCGCCGCCCAACGTGCGGCACGTGCGGCCAAGGCGCAGGGCGACATTGTGGTCGGTGTGTCCTGGCCGTTCTCAACCGCCAAGGGCCGGTTGTGGGAAGGTGTTGCCATGGCGCAGGAAGAGCTCAATGCCGCGGGTGGTGTGTTGGGGCGCAAGCTGGTGCTTGTCAAGGAAGACGACCAGCTGTCTGTGACCAAGGGAACCGTGATTGCGCACAAGTTTGCAGAGAATTTGGACATGGTTGCCGTGATCGGCACCTTGAATTCGTATATCGCCATTCCCACCGCACCGGTCTATGAATTCGCGGGCATGGTGATGCTCACACAGGGCAGTAGCGTGGTCCGATTGACCAACCAGGGGTATAAAAAAGTCTTCCGGATGATCCCCAGCAACCGCAATGTGGGCGAGATGTTGGCAGATTACGCCAAGTCCAAGAAGTACAAACATGTACTGGTCTATTACGTGAAAAATGAGTATGGGCTGGATCTGGCCAACGCCTTTGAACAACGTGCAACCGTGATTGGTGTTGAGGTGACCGACCGCGTTTCTTACCTTGCTGGTGCAGGTGACTACAAGTTGGCCATGCAGCACTGGAAAGACTTCTACAACTTTGACGCCATTTTCCTGGCGGGTTCCTTGCCCGAAGGGGCGCAGATCATCCGTGCTGCACGAGAGATCGGAATCAAAGTGCCGATTTTTGCCGCGGACGGGCTCGATTCACCCGATCTGATGAAGCTGGGTGGTGACGCGGTAGAGGGCGTGGAGGTCACATCGTTCTTTCACCCCAACACGCCGACGCCTGTGGTGCGCGCCTTCAACGACAAGTTTGTCAAGCGGTACAACAAACTACCAGATACATCGGCAGCACTGGGCTACGACGCGGTGACCCTTCTGGCCCATGCCATGACCAAGGCAAAGACTACGGTGCCCGCCGATATCGCAGCCGAGCTGCACAAGCTCAAAGGCTGGTCCGGGGTGACGGGCGAGCATGGTTTTGACGGGGCGGGCAACGTGATGGACAAACCCGTTGTGATGCAGGTGGTCAAGAATGGTCAGTTCGAGTTTTCCACCATTGGCCACTAGTTTTGCCCGGCGCAGTTCACAGATCTACTTGCGGGCCTCGACAAAGAGCGAGTAATACTGCCCGTTGGACTGGGCGCCGGCCACACTGCTCGCAGTATCGACCTGCAGAACCGGGTCCTGACTACCCATGTAAGTACTGCGCTGAATGTCGGAGAACCCTGCCTGGGTCAAGGCATGCGCAAGGGTTTCAAAATCGTAGCCAAATTTGTGCCCCTCCAGGAAATGGCTGGCGCGTGGACCGGCGCCGGCATATGCCAGAAAGTCCTCCAGGCGCGTCGTGGCAGTTGGCCACCACGCCCATGTGTGTTGACGGTTTGCTATAAACGCGGCGTCGTTCTTGGAGTAGGCCTGTATGCAGAGTTCGATGTCCGGAACGATCAGACGCAGACGCCCGCCAGGTGACAGCACCCTGTGGATATCTCGCAATACACTTGATGATTCCTCCGGGTAGTACAGGTGCTCGAAGACGTGTGACATAAAAACATAGTCGGCACTCTGCGGTTCAAACGGCAGACCCCATCGCAGGTCCAAAGACAGTTCGGCCGGATGGGCGTCTATATTCACCCAACCCGGCAGGCGGGTGGCACCACTTCCCAGATGCAGCTTGAGGCCCCGTGGCTTGTTCGCCAGTCCCAAATTCTGCAGTTGGGAGGCGATGAAATCCGGTCGCATAACCGTGAGTTCTGCCTCCAGTGCCGTGACACCTGCCACCAAGGCCGTCAGACGCTGCGTTAAAGATACGGAACCAGGTCGCGTGCCAAGTTTTTGTCTGGCATATGGGCCCATTGCAGAAAGGCCGCCGCCAATACGTTGGATACCGTCTGCCAATAATGCAAGCTGACTGTCCACAGGTGGCCCCTCCACAGGGTACGCATCCCGTTGTGTGGCCGTAGGCACCAGGGCGCCGATTTGCCGCAACTGTGCAATGGCATCGCGGTATTGTGGTTGGTGTGTGTCCGGTTGACCCGCCAGTGCCTGCAGAACGGTGGCGGGTCTGGAAAAATGCGCCAGCACAGTGACCATTGCGGCGTCGTCGCTGGAGTAAAACCGGGAGCCCGAACCCGTGTGTACAAACATACGCCCCGAGATGAATCGGATGATCGCGTCCGGCGCAATCAGCAGCAAATCAGAGTCATTTCCGTGAACAGGTTCGGCCATACATCTTCTTTCAACACGAGGGCGTTTTTGCGGTTTTATTATCAACCCCGTTCTGAGAATTCAAGGTGGGATGTGCTTGCTGCTGAAAATGTGTCAGGCTAAGATCAACCGGTGCGCAATTGCCTCTTTTTAACCCCAATCCCCCGTTGTACTGATGGACGCTAAGCGCTTCTTTGAGCAGCATGTTCCTGCACGGTTGCGCGCGGCCCCCGAAGTTTTCGCTCTCGGGCGGGTGATTGTGTTTGACATCACGGGGGCAGGTGGCGGACAGTGGACGCTTGCGCTGCGCGGAACGCCGAGTTGCCACGCCGGCAGTGGACTTCCTTCGGAATGCACGATTATCCTGTCGGTCGATGACTTTGACACGGTGCTGCGCAATCCTTCGCATGCCAGGTCGCTGTTTCGGCAAGGGCGTATCCGGGTGCAGGGGGCATTGTCTGTGGCCATGCACCTACCTGCACTGCTGACGATGCTGTCTTCCGACCACATTCCCTCCGGCATCCATACCCTGTTTCCACACGTGTCTCCAGCAGTATTTTTCGGGGATTACTGGCCTGAAACGCTTGCGGTGTACCACGGCGCGTTGGACCGCATACCAGAGATCAACCAGGTGACGGGTCTGCAGTCCATTGATGCACTGCTTTCGGCCTGGCCAGGACTTCTGCGTTTGGCGGACCGGTTTGGCGGGAGAGAAGTCGATGCGATACAGGCGAAGGCCTTGTATGCGAGTGGCCATCACTTGGCATTTTCCGATGCGGAGCAAGTGTTCCCCGTATTAAAAGGCGTGCTTGAGCGGTTGCGCTGGGATCTGCACTTACCCATCAATACATTTGGGCGCTGCCCCGTTTACGCATCACCCGACGGGGTGGGTGAGGCCCTGCACTTTGACCAGAATGCCAACTTCATCATTCAAATCAAAGGCGAAAAGATTTGGCAGTTGGCACCTAACCGTCACCTGACGCGTCCCACCGACCGTTACACCACAGCACAGCCCATACCCTCGGCAGAGTTGCAGATGTATGGACCAGCCGAACTGCCAACAACCCTGCCTTTGGATGCGCAGACCGTGCATATGAAGCCGGGTTCGGTCTTGTTTTTGCCGCGGGGATACTGGCACCAGACGCAGGCGGTGGGTGAGTCGCTGTCCTTGAATTTCACTTTTGATCAGCCGACATGGGCGGACCTGTTGCCGCCGGATACGCGTCGCCGCGTGCTGCCACAGTCTGAATGGCGTGCATTGGCATTGGGGGCTGGTAATCTTGACGCGACTGCTGCACAGCGGGCTGTGTCCACACTGCAGGCGCTGGTGCAAGCCCTGCCCGAGGAGCTTCGAGACATTGACGCGGAACAAGCCATTGGACGCATGACGCCGACAGAGGCCGCGAATGTACTGATCCCGAGAACAAGCGAACAAAGACCATGACTGCATTCAGCTTTGACCGCATCATTGCGCCCTGTGAGCCCGGCACATTCCTGGGTACCTATTGGGAAACACAGCCGCTGCATCTGGCACGCAAGGATCCTGGGTATTACAGCGCGCTGTTTTCCTCAGCAGAACTGGAGTCTGTGCTGCAGTACGCCAGGCCACAGCCGCCTGACCTGCGTGTGGTGCTGGAGCAGGTTGAGCTGTCTGCTGCCCGGTACGTCAATGCGGATGGCAGCCTCAACATGAACCAGTTGTACAAGGCTTATGGGGAAGGGCACACGCTGGTGGTCAATAGCCTGCAGCGCTTTGTACCCAAGCTGGCCCTGCTGTGCCGCCAGTTGCAGGAGCTGATGAATTTTTCGGTGGAGTTCAATGTCTACCTGACGCCTGCCAACGCCCACGGCCTGCATCCGCACTACGACACGCACGATGTTTTTGTGCTCCAGGTTGAGGGTAAGAAGACCTGGAGCCTCTATGGGTCTGCCCAACAGTGCCCGCTGTTGGGAACATTCCAGCCCGTGATTCCGGTGTCTGTTTTGCCGCCCCTTGAGCAGGTGGTGGAGTTGTCAGCGGGTGACCTGTTGTACCTGCCCCGGGGGCACATCCACGATGCTGCAACATCGGATGCGCACTCCATGCACATCACCATTGGTATTTATCCCACACAGTGGGTTGATTTGCTGTCCACCGCACTGACCAATCTCGCTCTCAAGGATGTTCGATTTCGCAAGGCCCTTCCCGTAGGGTACTTAAACGATGGCGGTTCACGCCAGTACATAGACCAGCAGTTGCAGGCATTGATCAAGGTTTTTGCGGAAAACGCTTCTACCGAGTTGGTACACGAAGTACAGGCAGACCAGTTGATTCGCAAGTCATCACCCTTGGCAGATGGGCACTTCGCGAACATGGACGCCGCGGCGAAGACCCTGGGCTTGAAGTCCCGCGTGGTCAAGCGCGCCAACATGCGTTGCCGTGTTACCGCAGTAGACAACGATGTGCGGATTCAGTTTCCTGGCAATACGATCAAGGCGGGTGTTGAATACAAAGATGCCTTGCTGTTTGTGGCGGGGGCAGAACAGGCATTTGAGGTGGATGCCCTGCCTGACAGCCTGGACCCTGGTCGCAAAATTATTCTCGCGCAGCGCCTAATTCGGGGCGGGCTTCTTCAAATGGTGAAAGGTGATCAGCAGCCATGAGTGATGTGGACAGCCCTTTGTTGTCGCAGCTTTTGGCCGGCACACCCGTCTCCTCTTTTTTTGAAGAGTACTGGCAGATAAAGCCGCTGTACACCAAAGGCACAGCAGACAAATTTTTGACGTTGTTTGACAAGCCGGCTTTCCAACAGGCGATCCGGCACTGTGACAACCTGAAGATTTCATCCCGCGATATTCGGGGTGTATCGATGGAGAGAACCTGTCCACCCGATAAAGTCGACGATGCTTTTCGCGCCGGGGCCACAGTCTGCATCAGCGGTATCCAGCAAAATGCTCGGCTCAACCAGTTTATGGCTGCGTTCGCCAGGGAAGTGCAGCAGGCGGGAGAGCTCAGCTTCAATTGTTATTACTCGCCCAACGGCCACGGATTTTCCTTGCATCTGGATGACCACCCGGTCTGGATACTGCAGATTGAAGGCCGGAAGCGGTGGTGGTACTCCAAAGTGCCGTATCACAAGCCGCTGTCCACGGTCAGTTTTTCGCAAGACGCGATGGTGGCGCAGGTGCCGTGGGCGGAGCCGATCAAACGCCCGGACGAGTCTGAGTTTTTCGAGGTTGTGCTGGAGCCAGGGGATGTGCTGTACCTGCCGGAAGGCAGCTGGCACCGCGCCTCTGCGGAAGGCGAGTCCTTGGCACTCACCTTGGCATGCAGCCGCATATCACCGCTGGACCTGGTTCAGCAGGTCATGGCTGCTCGTATTGCACAACGGCGTTTGTTGCGAGAGAACCTGCCTGGCGCCTGGGCGCCAACGGTAAGCGACACCATTCCCGGCGCATGGGAGGCACAGTTTGCAGCGGTCATCGACGAGTTACGCGGCATGGTGAATGGGTTGACACCGCAGGACATGTATGAGGCCTGGCGCCGGTTGGCCGCTAAGGACGGCGCGGGCCACTGAGGGATTCCAGCGTGGCGGTTGCCAACTCTTCCATGATGCGGGTACAGCCGGCTTGTGGATCTGAACCTGGTGGAAAGAGCGCTTCGATATGGCGTGCGGCCTGTACCAGCATGGTCTGCAGGATCTGAAAGGCGGTCTCCGACAAAGGTGGCTCACCGCGGTACACGGTAAGCCTGCCATCAGGTCTGGGCGCGGTTTGGTTTTCCAGACCCATGAAACGCAGGAACCAGTCGCTACGGAACGTGCCGGTTGCAGATACCAGACCCATAGCATCCGCAATGATTTCATCTTGCAGGTTGTTGCGCATCTGGCCGTAGATGCGTTTCATGGCGTAGTGTGTACATTCGTGAACGATCCGTATCTCAACCGACAAGCGTCGCCACTCTTCATCTGCTAGGTGGAGGTCCGCAGCTGCGACATTGCTGTAGGGCCCTGTGCTCACCACGATGAAACGGTCCTGGTATAGCGCTTTTTGTGGAATCAGACGTTGAAACGCGTCGGCCCACATTTCCGTCGGTGAGGACTGCTGCCAGCGCAGCCTGTATTGGTCTATCCGCTCCCAGTTGTTGTAGCCTGCCACCATGACGGCTCCCATGGATTGGGGAATGTCCATGGGTTCGTTGCGGTTCAGCAGCGCCTGCAGTATGTGTTCGAAGTCGGTTCGGTTGTTGACCGACACTACGGGAATGCGTCCCGCTGCCGTGGCCTGCATGCGCAATTGAATACCCTCGGGGTCCAGCAGTGGTAAACCGGTGGCCAACGCACACCCCATGGTGGGCTCACCTCGCATGACGACCGCCCGGTATTGCGGGTCCTGGCTGATGCCTTGTTGTATCGGAAAATTCAGGTGCCTAAGGCAGGTTTTGAGAACAGCAAGCGTTCCAATGTCGCGCGCGCGCAGCAAGTACCCATCCCATGCACTGGCAAAGGCCTCGTCTGGCAATGGGTATGCGGTATTGTCGAATTCCGGGAGCCGTTGAAACGCGCTGTGGTTGTACGCCAGCAACTCCTGTAGTACGTCGCCCCGTGCACCATAAGACTCCAACACACGGGCGCGTTCGTCAGCAGTCAGTGTGTGGCCAATACTGTGGTTCACCATTGCCTCACTTTCTTAACGGTACGCGGTTTACCCTACACGCAGCTTGAGACTCGGCGCTATCAGCCGGACCACCGGAATGTTGATGTCCGGTTTGGTCAGATCGCAGCGCAGGATGTCTGTGTGGCCCGCCGCGACCAACAGTTGCAACAGCCGTTGCAGCGTTTGCTCAAGATCGTTTTCCGGCGACAGTTTGTATGGCTCGAAATCGCTCCAGGGCGTATTGGCTTCAATGTTCATGAAGAACTGAAATGCCTTGCTGCTCCAAACCTCCTGTGCCTTGCGGAACACAGGTTTGATGAGTGCGTCTTCGCGCGCCCCATGGATCATGGTCACCCGCGATTGAATCGCCTCGGTGATGGCCCGTGAGGCCGCTACTGCGGGGTCCAGGTGTGTTCCCCATCCCGTGTTAAACGTCGACCCTGAAATCCAGGATTGTTCGTTCATCAGAATGGCCCAGAACGTATAAATGGAGATGGTGCTTTCGACCCGTAGGAGAACGAGTTTGGAGCCTGAGCGAGTGGCCATGTCTACCAGATGCCGGAGGTCCCCATCAACGACTCTGGCGAGATCAACGACCTTGCACTTCTCTTGGATGGGTATGCGCGCATGTCCCAGTAGTCCGGAGGCCGCATCGCGTTCGATCAATTCGTAGAGGGCATGCAGCGTGGCTTCTGTCAAATGGTTGCCGCTGGCCAGTCCGTTGGTAGTGGTCATGTGCAGCGAAGGAGCACGGTGGAAATAGACCGCGCTGGCCGGCACAAGGGTCCATTCGCCCGAAATTAAGTGTTGTGCCTGGGTCCACTCTACGATGTGCTTGTCAGAGTGGTAGTTGGCCTCCAAAAAACCGGCAACTTTTGCTGGATCAAGAAATTCCTGGCCGGTCGCACGCAATGCGGTTTGGCTGTGGCGTTGCAGTCGCGCCGGCTCGGGGGTTTCGCAATGGAAAAACTCTATGCCCTCCATCAGGGCAGACACCTTGGCGCTGGCATGGGTCAAGCCTTTCCCGTTCGATACCTGGAGGACCGCAGCGGTAGGGCGGATGGCGCAATACACGGGGATGCCAATGGTGTCCAGGTGCGTGACATCGGCGCAGCGCGTTATGCCACACCGCGGCAAGTGTGGTGTGATGCGGGTGAGGGTTTCTTCCGGAGAGCAGGTACGCCAGGTGCCCTGGTGGTAGGCGGTCAGGACAGAATTCATGGTGTGGCCTGTTGTTGTACATGGGCGCCAAGTGCGCGCACGGAGCCTGTGACCTGCATGTCTTGCATCAGAACTTGGGGAAAGGCATAGGTGCCATAACCAAAATGCACTGGCCCCTTTTCAAGCATCCATTGGTACATGGCCTGTTGGGACCAGACCAGGCGATATTGCTGATCGGTCAATCCGACGGTCTTTAGAAAGTGCTCGCGCGATGCAATGGCTTCGCGTTGTTCCCAGCGTGTCATGAATTGCTCCGTGACCTCTTCCGGAGCATGGATGCCGCGCGACTCCGCCCAGTTGGTTACCAGGCATCCAGCGACTGCGCGAGCACTCAGGTCAGCGCGTTCTTGCGCCAACCGTGCAGCCTGACCTGCCGGGTCGGTGGAGGCTTGGGTATACCACTGTGCCAGGGCTTCCACAGCAATACGCTGGTCTGTGAATGCGAAGCCCAGTGATTCTGGCGCTTGCTGGAGTAAATAGGCCTGTGTTGCACGCGCACGCACCAGTTGGTCGAATTCGCCCTGCGTCAAACCGACCTGGCGCAACCACAGCGTCTGGTCGCCCACCACATGTTTCGCCGTCCAATTGGCGTGAAACTCCGAGAGAAACCCTTGTGGGACGGACACGGCAGATGCAGCGGCAAGCTCCGATAGGTAAAACATCCCCGCACAGCGGGCGTGCTCGGCGGCCATCAAATCCGTATCGTTTTTGAGCACTTCAAACAGGGCGTGAATAGCCAGCAAAGCCCCGCTGGTGGCCAATATCCCTCGCTTGAGGGTTTCGAATGCGGGATAGGCAGTATCTACTACCGGTCTAGGAAACAGCGAGGTGGTTTGTGCCGATGGCACGGGCTTGGTATCCGCCAATCCAGCGCAGTAGCGCAACACGGCAATAGCATCGTTCTGTTTGAGGTTGGCAGGGTTTTCTGTCAGCAAATCGGTCAGGTCACAACGCTGCATAGGGGGCAGGTCCTTGACCAGTGGGGACTGTAATAGCAGGTGGTAGGAGCGGTCGCCGAAAAAACGGCCTTTTGCAAGATCGAGCAAAGCGGCTGCTTGGGATGCAGTGAGTATGGCGCGTTCTACCGCTTGGCCAAGGGTGTAACGGATGTTGACCAGAGGCTCCGAGATGGCCTGGTATCCCAAGGCTTCATCGGCATGCAGCAGTGCAACCTCGTCATCACCATCTATGACGCCATCCCGGTACCACTCGTAAATTTGCCCATACCCGACCATGCCCAACTGGTCCAGCTCGGCGGCGCGTAGCGCCCCCATGCTGGCGGCGCCGATGACTGTAATGCCGCTGTCCATGGCGGCAACCAGCTCGCGTTGCCAGACGGGGGTGGTGTTGTGAAAAACGCCGTCAATGATGACGATGGTTTGTACGCCGGTGGCGATCAGGCGATAGACGTCGCCCATGCGCACGGGAGGGTAGTAGTTTGCACGCAGCAGGCGTTCTGCCTTGTGGTGTGCCAGGGAAGGACCGAGAAATACGGCAATCGGTGTTTGGGCGTCGTACTGCATATCAGGCGGCAGATGGGTGGGCGGCCACTGTTCTGGCTTGCCGGATGAACTCGGGTGTGATCCACGCCTGGCGCACCGCCAGATAAGCCTTGGCCTCCAGTGGTTGCCCAGGAACATACACAATTTTCACGTGGTACACCCACCGCATGAACATGCTTGCCGTGGGTGTGCTGGCGCTCGCCGAGCGTGCGCGCAAGTCGGCGGGCCAAGCGGATGGGTTCGTCCGCTCATGGAATCCACGCGACCATGCCAGCAGTGCATGGCGTTTGGCGTCAAGGCACAGGCCTTGTTGAACCAGGTGTTCGAGGAAGGCCGCCAGCCGTGTGGGTGTATCGCGGTCTGCACCAAAGGAGCATTCCAGTCCGATTTTGGGGCCAACCTGCGGTTGCAGATCAATGTCCAGGTCGACGCTGTCGGAGTCTGTATAGACAAAGTTCAACAAATCCTGGATGGCCTCCGGTTTCCCGGGCCATTGCACGGCCTCTAGATAACTAAGGGTCTCTTGCTGATTCATTCCCCGAATACACAGACGCAGCATGTTTGCGCCACCCGGTCGGCTGAGCATCATGCCAATTTGGAAGATGTTTGCGCTGGCCGGCAGTGCCCCCATGGCGGTATTCAGCGAAGCCGCCAAATCTGGCGCAACAGCCTGACCCATGCACAAGGGTAAAGCCTGGTCTAGCAACCAGGGTGGCGCAGTACTGCCGCGGCGTTTAAATAGCGCATCGGTGCCTATGAACAAAGAGGGAACGGGTGGAGCGGTTGCGCTCTGGCATAGCGTTGCCCCCATGTCGCCATCAATGTCGAACTCTAGCCAGACATTCTGGATGCAGCCATGCAAGGGGGAGGCGGGTTGCACCCATGCCTCGGCAAAGCTGCGGATCTGCTGCCACACCGGGTGGTCCAGGAATTCAGGGGGCAGTGGCTGCCCAGGCGTCAACCCTGCCAGTACATCGCGTCCACCTTCATTCGCCTTTGCACACAGCAGGAAATCGACTTCTGCGCGCGCGTCGCCCAGCCGGCTCTCAAAGCCGAAAAACTCGCAGATGCCGGCTGGCAAACGGCTGGCAAGGGCATGCAACGCGCGCAAATGCACTGCAGAAATCAAGCTGGGGGGCAGCTCCGGATCGACAGAAACTGCCAAATGCTGGCTCAGCGAGACCGAGCTCATGGCGTGACCGCCTGGGCTGCTTCTAGTTGGCGTGGCAGGGATCCATACACCTGGTCCACGGTCTTGATGTCCAGGTCATACAGGGTGGACAGACGTTCTAACAGGTTTTCCTCAATGAACTGCCATTGGTCGTGGGGTGTGTAACCACTGAAGCGGGAGCGTGCGATATCAATGATCTGGGGGTTGACCTGCTTGTCCCTGAGGAAGGCTACAAAACTGTCCAGGCGTTCAAGAATCGTGCTTTCGGATACACGCAGCGGTGTTGGTGCGGCCTCTGGGTAGTTCTTGAGGTACAAAAAGTATTTCCCATCTTCCTCCTGCATCTTGATGCGGCTGCCTTGGTTGATGCGCAAGAAGTGGTAGCGGTCGGTCTGAAATTTTGCATACTCTTCGGGAGACACTTCAAGCTTCTGTGGCAGGTTGACGGCGTCCTCGCAAGAAAAATAGTCGAGGTCAATGTCCAGGATGACCTTGTCCATGATGGGTAGCACATCGGCAGCGGTCTGGTGGCGGTAACGCACACAATGGCCATCGGTCGGCGCGGTGGGCGGCAGCGTCGCGTGGTTGTTGAAGACGTTGTAACCCGCAATTTCAAAGAGTTGACCAGACTTTCGGGGCGCACGGACGATGGCAAGCTGGTCTGATTTGCGTTCAGTAGACTGCCGTATCCACACCAGCTCTTTGAACAGGCCCAGGTAAAGACTGGGGATGATGAATTCAAAACAGGACAATTCGTCAAACGTGAAGCGGTAGATCGCGTGGAGGTCTGTGCCCAGGGTGTCTACCGATCGGAACAGCCGCGGAGCACCAATGTCGGCATGTTCATCGATGTGCAACAAGGTATTGCCCCCTGCAGCCATCAACTGGTGTTGAATGGCGTAATGCCAGATGAAGAATGCCTCGTGGTGTTCCTCCATGATGAAGAGCGGTGTCTTTGGCATGCGTGTTCTCTGCTCCGGGTTGTTCAGATGGTGAATGGAATATACCCAGATGCCTCAGTCCCACAATTGCACGCAGGGCAGGGTCGAGTCTGCTTGGTTTCGCAGCAGCGTATACCCAATGCCAGACAGGCCCTGGTTGAAGCCAGGAAAAAACGTACCCCTTGGCATGCCGGCAATGGTCTGGTATCCACCCATGGAACTTGCGTGGTTCGCCATGTCGCCCAGAATGCGCTGCGCGATGGCTTGGCGTTTTGGCTGATTCAACTTGCGAGACGCCGTGATCAATCGATCTGCGACGGAGCAGGCACCGTGCTGAAGATTGTCTGAGGTGCGCTGCCCGTCTGGGCGCCTTGGTGCTAGTGGGTCGGATAGCCAGTTACCCAACAGGTGATCGGACGCATGGTTTGCGCAGCCCAGCAAGGCATAGTGCAGGTTGACTGTTTGTGTGGCATCTTGCTCACAGGCCTTGCGCAGCGTCCCCAATGTTTCACTGCAGGCTTGTTGAAAATGCTCGGCATCGGTTTCGGCGTTTAGACGGTGCCAGCTTAGTGCCAGGCTGGGGGCTGTCAGCACCGCCAGGCGCTGTTCCTGGCGGTCCAGGCTGCTCCAGTGTGCAAAGAGTTGTTGCCCCCCCGCAATGGCAAGCTCTGTTTTTCCCATTGCCATCAAGCCCAGGCAGAGTTCCGAGTGGTCCGACACACTGCCCGGTCCTTGCGATAAGGCCCCCTTTGCGTCTGGCAGCCTTTGCACCAACCGGTGTGCAGCAGCCTCTATTGCTGGATCGTTCAGAAAGACAGCGATGCGCTGCAGGGCATACAACACGGAGCCAATGCCCGTGGCATGTGAATTGCGCTGAATGTCCAGTCGTTGAACGGCGGTCTGGATCGCGCGTTTAGCCAAGGCACCAGCGATGCTGTCACCTGTTGTGTGACTGTATGCTGCCAAAAAAAAGGCGATGCCCAAGATGCCGAATTCCCGGTTTAGCGGCACCATGTCAAACCTGAAACGTCCCGTGCCGGCAATAGGCACGGGTGCCATCCAGGTGACGCTTCCGTCGTCCCCAGCAATTGCCTTCTGTTGCAATTCGTCCGCAATGGCGCGGGCCATGGCTAAGCCGTTGTCAGCGCTTCGGGGTGTTTGGGTTGGGATGCCAGTAGATGGTTCTGGCCGGACGGTTGGATCTGTGTTCGCCGTCCGCGCAGCAAAGGCCCCGCGAAGAAACTCCATCTGCCGTGCGAGATCCGCCTCACTGAAGTTGCGCAGGCGTTGCAGCATGACTGGAAAGGTCGACTGCTCGAAAAGGCGTGGTCCTGATGCACCGAGTGACGACGGCAATGTGGTGTTGTGCGTGGTGGCGGGAATGAGTGGTACATCCAGCGCTTCCAATGCTGCGATTTCTGCTTCAACCAGCACTGCCAACGCGTCGGAGTCGGGCCGGGTTTGTACCGTTCGGTACAAGGTCTCCAGGACTATGCTGCGGTCAATGCCTTCGCGCAGGGCATGCGCCGAGAAAGAGGACGCAAGCAACTTGATATACACCGTTGTGTCGCGTAACAAAAATCGCACAGTTTGGTTGTTGAAGTGTCGTAGCGGTCCTTCACCATCGAGCAAAGCGTCGCGCTTGCCGAGCACAAAACCGTAGGTCTGCGCAAACCCCTGGGCAACCCTGTCTACCAGAACCGTTGGATCCAGTGCGCCGCTGTCCATTGCGCTCTGCATGGCATCAGACAGCGGTGATGCCGTGCGCTCATGCCGGTACCATGCGGCAGAGTGAGCACCCAACAGGCCGCCCAGACAACCTACGTCGGCGATGCTGCCATCGGCACCGGTTTTCAGTGAGGGCAAAAGACCCGTTCGCAAGACAGAGTGATCGGCCACCATGGCTGCTTTGCGCAGCGCATCTTGTTTCTGACTGGTTTGTGGCGTGGCCAGGCGAGGTTGCAACAGTGTTTCCAGATCAACGAGGACTGGTGATGTTTGCGCTGCAATCAGGTTGCTGTCATGCAGATCGGTTGCGTCTAGCAAGTAGCTGATGCACAGCAGTGCTCCGGTTGCAGCGCAGAACTGGAGGAGTTCTTCCTGCGAATGGCAGGGTGTGTGGTCGATTTGTTCAACCCAGGCATAGTCCGCCCGCGCGAGATACACCGGCTTACGCAGTGGGTAGGGTGTGCCCTGCCGTTCCAGCCAGTCCAGTAGATTGTTGTAGGCCAGATCCAGTGAAACAGACCGGGGTTTGTAGATTAGGCGCAGCCCCGACGTGAAATGCAGTCGCATCACCGACTTGCCCCCATGGTGCGGATCGGAAAGGCCACATTCGATGTGGGTGAGGTCTCCGAGCGGTGCCCCCGCCAGAAAGCAGCGCGCTATCGCCTCGGTGTCGGTGGTCAGGCGCTGTAGCCATTCGAGGGTGTTGCGCTGCCAGCGTTCCATCAAGGTACTGGCAGCCCGCGCTGCCACGCTGTATTCCAGTAGGAAACGGGCCAATCGCTGGGGTTGCAGCAGCGCCTTCGAAAAATGCCTCTCGACATCGGAGTCGTCGCCAGTTGGTCTGCCGTGCGTGATGTGCTCAACACTGCGCTCTGTGGTCAGTGCGGATTGAAAAACGAAGTGCAGGGAATGCGCCAAGCTGCTGGTAAGTGTGCGGTGGACCGTATCCGGCAATGTGTATGTACTGCCCGAAAGGGACAAGGCCAAGCCCTGGCGTGCCACCGCACAAAATGGTGTGTAGAAGTCTGCAAATGGAGGACCACCTGCGTCCGGGAGCAGAGTTTCTGTATCGGTGCGTGCGGCTTCATCCAGTACGGCGTCGATGGACTCCGTCCAATGGGAGGCAACGGTATCGTCCGTGCACGGTGGGGACGACAGAAGTTGGTCCAGGCTCTTCGGGTCTATGTTGCGGCGTGTCAGCAGATTTTCAAAGGCTGCAACGTCCCCTTTGCTACTAGCCTGGCACCATCGGTCGCGCCGTGTGCTGGCAAGAGCGTTCCCGGTAGTTGTGGGTGCCGCAGACAATCCGCGTCCCAACCGTTCGCGCAGGTTACTGGCGCGTGCCAAAAGGGTCCGTCTTTGTTCCTCTGTCAATGGCATCGTGCGTTCAGTGCACTGGGGCGGCAGGCCGAGCAGCACCATTCAGCGATGCGATGTAAGGAGGTAGCGCGAAGCGCGCAACATAGTCAGCCAAATCGGAGCAGCGGTAGCGGGGGTGTGGCGTTGCGCGCGCGACAGGGCCGTCGGCCCCTTCCACTGCGCTGTTGATGGCCAGTGCCATACCGGTGACGCCGCTGAACACGATTCGGTATCCGTCACGGTACAGGGAGAGGGCATGTACCGTGCCTTGGCAGCGGATGTGTTCGGTTGTGGGCGTCGAATCGGTCGGTTGCAGAAAAGTTGAATAAAACGGTGTGCTGATGGGCCATGGGCCGGCATCCAATAGGTTCAACAGCCGTATTTGGGCCAAACGCAATGCCGGGCCACGGTATCCCACTGAGTCCATGCACAAAATGGCCAGGCCAGTTGACAGCCCCACGTCATATTGACCATATGAGCCGTCCGGGTTGGCGCTGGATAGGATTTCTTCCAACAGCCGGTCCCGCAAGTGTGCCAACGCCGCATCGTCCTTGAGGGCCAGCGCGGTGCACCAATCCACAAGATAAGGGTTGGCGAAGAACAGGCCACTGCGGCGGTCGAAACCTGCCGCGATTACCGATGGGGGCGTCTTGGTGGGCAATTGGCTCTCGGTGCGCAATCCGCGAATCAGGCAGGTGGTGGCGAAATCGGCTTGGCGCCAGTGGGCGTTGGAAAAGTCGGATTCCATCTTGCCGTACACGTCGTTTTCTGCCGAGAGTTGCGGAAAGTAGGCGCCCTGGCCGTCTGCAAATGCCTCCAGGGCTTCACAAGGCACGGTTTGCAATACACCCAGCAAAACCAGTGCAGAGTCGGTTGCCGTGACGAGCCGGCCCCGGTGGAAAGCCCACAGGCCGTCCGACTTGGCGTCGTTCACAAAACGGACGAGTTTTTTGATGGCAAGGTCTTCATGCACCTGCAGCAGCAGTGCGGGCGCTGGTTGGGATTGGGTAATGGCCCTGATGCCCCGCGCCAGAAAGCCCAGTGGCACCAGGTCACCATAGGGGAACGGGTTGTCAGGTGATGGGGGTACGCAGGTCATGGCCAGCGGGCTCGCCATCGCCTTGACCGCCAGCTTGTGCAAAAAGGACTTGATGATCTGGCGACCTGAGGCCAGTCGGTCACTGAACGCACTTTGAAGCCCTTGCGCCAAAGATTCATTGATTTCGGCGTGCTCTATAAAGAACAGATTGCAGTTCTCGGTTCGTGTAAAACCTGACAACATGCCGGCCTTGATGTGCGTGGCCAGGCGGTTGCGAAAACGGGCGGTGTAACCAGCGGGCGTCATTTCTCCACCCAGATACTCCACTCCTATGACCGGGAGCAATTCGTAATGGCGTTGGGTTGGCTCTTGGCACAGCAAGGCAATTGCTTCGCCAGCAGTGGCTCCCAATGTGACGTGCAAAAACGCAGGCTGGGACCCGGGGCTGTGGCCTATGCCAATACAGTCTGCGTCTTCCAGTGGAAGGCCACGGAGTTGGTCCGTGTACCGGTCCAACATGGACGGTTCATGCTCCTGTTTGAGCGGAGTAGCTTCGTCACCCGCGGCGTGTAGATGGGCACCATGGGCCTGGCACAGGTAACGACCTTCTGAGGTCAATACAACATGGGAGTAGTGTGAGAGCTCGGTGTCACTGCGCAAAAAAAACATGCGTTTGATGACATCCGGTTCGGCGAACCGAGCGATGGCATCCAGGCGGAAAAAGACCAGCCATTGGAGTCTGGCCGGTAGCGCTCGGAGGACTTCCAGAGTGTGCATGGTGTTTTTCGGGTGAAAAAAAACACCCGGATCAAATCAATCTGGATGTTCAGTTCTGTAGGTCTTGCCTTTGGGGTCACCGCACGCTGACTCCGTAGGGGAGCGTGGGACCAGGAAGACTGCGGTTGGAGGTATTACCAGCCGTGGCGCGCCTTGGTCTGGTCATTGGCAATGGTGGCTCCGCCGACTGCGCAGGTGGCGATGGCACCAACAATGGCAACACCAATAAAAAACTCTCCGCCTGCGACTTTTTCCAGATCATCGTCGCTCAACTCACCTTGCGCGACCGGAGGAGGCAGCACGAAGTGTGTTTCGCTTGCAGAATTTTCATGCACAAACACCTTGGTGCCAGCAGGCTGACCAGAGTACTTTTCGAAAGTCGCGGTGGGGTTGGCTACCAGCTCTTTTCGGAAGTTGGGATCTTTCAAGGCTTGGACCGTAATGGCATCTGACAACTCTTTGTACGTAATATCAGCCATGCTGAAACTCCTTTAATCTGAGTGTTAAGAAAATGCAAAAGGCAGACGAATGTACGTTGAGCTAGATCAACTGTCAAACAAAAAAAGTACGGCTATTTTTTGCGCACCTACCGCACGTGTCCTACGGAGCGCGGGACGCGCAAACGCAGCAAATTCCTCGGAATTTTTGGGGGCGGCTTGCATTTGGTCCGTAACTTTGCTAAATTCCGTTCCGGGTAGCTTGCTACCTCCCGCTTTTCCTCCCTGAGCGGGGCCTTGATGTGTGACAGCTAATAGGCTTACCACCCCAGCCCACGTGCTGGGGTTTTTTTTGCCTGGACTTTTTCGGGCACTACACTTCGCCCATGCTCTGGGTCAAAGCCTTCCACATCGTTTTCGTCGCCAGCTGGTTCGCTGGTTTGTTCTACCTGCCACGCATTTTTGTGAACCTGGCCATGGTGGCGCCGGACTCAGGCGCCGAACGCGCACGCCTGTTGCTCATGGCACGGAAGTTGTTGCGCTTCACGACCCTGTTGGCGGTGCCGGCCCTGGGTTTGGGCTTGTGGTTGTGGCTGGGTTACGGCATTGGTCGGGGGCCGGGTAACGCATGGATGCATGCCAAGCTGGTCGTTGTTGTGCTGGCCGTGGGTTACCACCATGCTTGTGCAGCCATCCTGAAGAAATTTGAGGTCGGCGCCATGGCCCGTGGCCACGTCTGGTTTCGCTGGTTTAACGAATTGCCGGTGTTGTTGTTGTTAGCCGCCGTGATTTTGGTAGTGGTTAAACCCTTCTGAGAAAGGCCTCGCATGCACAAGACAGCGGCCTGGCCACTGGCGCTCATCTATATGGGGCTGATTGTGTATGCCAGCCTCTACCCCTTTGGCGAGTGGCGTGACCAGGGCATTGCGCCCTGGGCCTTTCTGGCGGCTTCACTGCCAAAGTTCTGGACGGGTTTTGACGTGGCCGTCAATGTGGCGGGTTACGCACCGCTCGGTGGTTTGCTGGCCCTGGGGGCGTTGCGGACGGGGCGTTTTCGGCATGCCATTTGGGTGTCGCTTGCAACAGCCTCCCTGCTGTCGATGAGCATGGAGGTAGTACAAAGCTACCTGTCGGCCCGGGTTCCGTCGCGTGAGGACTGGTTGCTCAACACGCTGGGGGCTACGGTCGGCGCCATTGTTGCGGTGTTGCTGGCCCGTCTGGGTGCGATAGACCGCTGGAGTCAGATCCGCGCCCGCTGGTTTGGCCCCGAGTCACGGGGCGGCATTGTGTTGCTGGCGCTGTGGCCCATGGCGCTGCTGTTTCCGGCGGCCGTACCTTTTGGGCTGGGCCAGGTGCTGGAGCGGGTTGAAGAGACCCTGGGCGAACAGCTTGTCGACACGCCTTTTCTGGATTGGCTGCCGGTGCGCGAGACCGAGCTGCAGCCCTTGGTGCCCGGCGCCGAGATGGTGTGTGTGACGCTGGGGCTGTTGATTCCGTGCCTGTTGGCCTTCTGTGTGATTCGCTCCCGCTCGCGCCGCGCCGCCTTTGTGTTGGGGATGGTCGGGGCGGGCGTAGCCGTGACGGCTTTGTCGGCAGCCCTGAGTTGGGGACCGATCCATGCTTGGGCCTGGCTGAGCATGCCGGTGCAATTCGGTATGGTATTGGCCGTGGTGTTGGCCATAGGCCTGGCCTTGGTGCCGTGGCGGGCCAGTGCGTCTTTGCTCCTGTTGTCTTTGGGTGTGTACCTGAGTCTCCTCAACCAGGCGCCCGAGAGCCCTTACTTTGCCCAAACGCTGCACGCCTGGGAACAGGGCCGGTTTATCCGCTTCCATGGCTTGGCCCAATGGCTGGGCTGGTTGTGGCCCTACGCCACGCTGTTCTATGTGTTGTCGCTGATCTGGCGGCGTGATGTAAAAAATTAGAATCTGCCTTATGACCGAACCCACCGCTCCCGTAAAACCCTATTACGCACACCACATCTTCTTCTGCCTCAACGAGCGCACCAACGGAGAGGCCAGTTGCGCCCAGCACAACGCGCAGGCGAGCTTTGACCGCTGCAAACAACAGGTTCGTGCGGCGGGTCTCGCCGGTGCCGGCCAGGTGCGCGTCAACAAAGCCGGTTGCCTGGACCGCTGCGCGGGCGGGCCAGTGGCCGTGGTTTACCCCGAAGGTGTCTGGTACTCCTACGTAGACGAACACGACATCGATGAAATCGTCGAATCACATCTGAAGAATGGCAAGGTGGTAGAGCGCCTGGTCACCCCTGCCCATCTGGGGCGATAGGGTCCTCTGGGGTGTCGATGTATGAGAAATCGCCCTCTAGCCCCCGTTAAATATAGTTAAGTAGCTACTAAATCGATAGCATTTTGTGAACATCCAAACCCGAAGATTTGTTGTGCAAGGCCCCGCCGGTGCGGTCGAGGCGCTGGAAGACCTGCCTACCCTGTCCGGCGGCGCCGCGCCGCGTGGCGTGGCGGTCATCGCCCATCCGCATCCGCTGTTTGGCGGCACCATGGACAACAAGGTCGTCCAGACTCTGGCCCGCGCGTTCGTGCACTGTGGTTGGCGTGCGCTGCGGTTCAATTTCCGCGGCGTAGGTGCCACAGAGGGTGTTTACGACGAAGGACGTGGCGAGCTGCAGGATTTGTTGGCCGTCATTGCCCACGGCGCCCAAGGCGACGCTACCCAGCCTTTGGCGCTCGCAGGCTTTTCCTTCGGCGCGTTTGTCACCAGCCACGCCGTCCAATCTCTGGGTGCACAACAGGCCCCGCAGCAACTGGTGTTGGTCGGCACGGCGGCCAGCCGTTTCACCGTCGCACCCATCGCGCCGGAGCTGCATGGCCGTACCCTGGTGCTGCATGGTGAGCAGGACGACACGGTGCCACTGGCCTCGGTGATGGACTGGGCCCGGCCCCAGTCCCTTCCGGTTACGGTTATTCCCGGTGTCGCCCACTTCTTTCATGGACAATTGCCGCTGTTGCGCAGTCTGGTCGTGCGCCACCTGCTGGCCCATACCGCTGCGTAATAGTCTCTCCGTCAACCTTGTTTCCCTACGCTGCAGCCGCTTCTGCGGGCTGTGTCCAGACCTACTCCGATGAAATCACTTTTCGCTGCCCTTGTGGCCACCCTGCTCAGCTTTTCCGCGGCTGCCCAAACGCCGCAGCCACCCGAAGTCGCTGCCCGTGCCTATCTGTTGATGGATGTCACCGCTAACCAGATCCTGGCCTCCAAAGACATTGATATGCCGGTGGAACCCGCCTCGTTGACAAAACTGATGTCTGCCTATCTCGTATTTGACGCCCTGCGCACCAAGAAACTGGATCTGCGCCAGACCTTGCCAGTCAGCGAACGGGCCTGGAAGATGCCTGGCTCTCGCATGTTTATCGACCCCAAGATGCAGGTTCCAGTTGAAGATCTGATCAAGGGCATGATTGTCCAGTCTGGCAACGACGCTACCATGGCGCTCGCCGAGGGGGTTGGCGGCTCCGCCGAACGTTTTGTGCAGATGATGAATGACCAGGCCAAAGTGCTGGGCATGAAGTCCACCGGGTACAAGAATCCCGAGGGCCTGACCGAAGCCGGCCACACCACCACCGCGCGTGACCTGAGTATCCTGGCCACCCGCTTGATGGCGGACTTCCCGGACTATGTTGGCTTTTACGCGATCAAGAAATACCGCTACCCGGGCACACCGGCGGCCAATGACAGCAACCGCAACCTGTTGCTGTTCCGCGATCCCACGGTCGATGGCCTGAAAACCGGCTACACCGAAGCGGCTGGTTATTGCATGGTGGCCACGGCCCGCCGCGATTTCACCAATCTGGCGAATCCGGGCGCGCCCGCCGGCACACCTGGCACATCCGGCAGTCGCCGCCTGTTGTCCATTGTGTTGGGTACGGCCAACGAAAGCGCCCGGGCCAACGAATCGCAAAAGCTGCTGAACTGGGGTTACACCGCCTACGAAGCGGTTAAATTGTTCGATGCTGACCAAGCGGTAGTGAGCGCAAACATCTGGAAAGGGGTTCAGCCTGCAGTGAAGGTGGGGCGTCCACAAGCGATTGTGGTGGCAGTTCCTCAGGGTAGCGGCGCCAAGTTGAAGACCCAGGTGGTGCGCACCGATCCGCTGGTCGCGCCCGTCACCAAGGGGCAGCAACTGGGAACGTTGAAGATCCTGGCGGGTGAGCAAGTCGTCGCAGAAGTGCCCTTGCAGGCACTGGAATCGGTCGAGCAATCGGGCATTCTGGGTCGGGCTTGGGATTCCATCCGCCTCTGGATCCGATAAACACTTGCGGGGAAACCCCTAAGCTGATACAGTAGAAGGCTTTTCGGAATTTCCGAAGGGATTCACGTTTTCAATTAGTTTCAAACGTTTAGGGACGTTTTTTAAATGCCAACCATCAATCAACTCGTGCGTCAAGGCCGTGAGGTCGAGACCATCAAGTCGAAGAGCCCTGCGATGCAGAACTCTCCGCAGCGTCGCGGTGTGTGCACCCGTGTGTACACCACTACGCCTAAAAAACCTAACTCCGCTCTGCGTAAAGTTGCCAAAGTGCGCTTGACCAACGGTTTCGAGGTTATCTCCTACATCGGCGGTGAAGGCCACAACCTGCAGGAACACAGCGTGGTGCTGGTTCGTGGCGGTCGTGTCAAGGATTTGCCCGGTGTGCGTTACCACATCGTCCGTGGCTCGCTCGATTTGCAAGGCGTGAAAGACCGCAAGCAGTCTCGCTCCAAGTACGGCGCGAAGAAGCCAAAGGCTAAGTAAATTGACCTGAGCCCAAGGCCTTAAAACCCTGGATTCGAAAAATAAAAGGTGTTTGTTTACTGCGTGGCGCGGTGAATAAACGAAGTGACCCGCTGTTTGGGTCGAGTAAGTGAGAGTCTTATTGAATAACTCTCGCGGTGTCCGTAAGGGCGCCAACTGAAGCAAAGAGGTGAAAAAATGCCACGTCGTCGCGAAGTCCCTAAACGTGAAATTCTGCCGGATCCTAAGTTCGGCAATGTAGAGCTGTCCAAATTCATGAACGTGATCATGGAAGGCGGCAAGAAGGCAGTTGCAGAGCGCATCATTTATGGCGCGCTGGAACTGATCGAGAAGAAGCACCCCGATAAAGACCCCGTCGAAGCTTTCACGGTTGCCATCAACAACGTGAAGCCCATGGTGGAAGTGAAATCCCGCCGCGTGGGTGGTGCAAACTACCAAGTGCCTGTTGAAGTGCGCCCTGTCCGTCGTTTGGCTTTGTCCATGCGCTGGATCAAGGAAGCTGCTCGCAAGCGCGGTGAGAAGTCCATGGCCCAGCGCCTGGCCAATGAGCTGCTGGAGGCTACCGAAGGCCGCGGCGGCGCCATGAAAAAGCGTGACGAAGTTCACCGCATGGCAGAAGCCAACAAGGCTTTCTCGCACTTCCGCTTCTAAGAGCGGCACCCGCGGCTTTCACGTGCCGGGCTGGTCCTGGCGGCGCAATGGCGCTGTCATGTTGGCCACCCACACTTTGAAAGCCGCACACCACGCTGCGCTGTGCAGCTGGTGGTTCATTGAATTTGATCAACCAAGGATCCATCATGGCTCGCCATACCCCCATTGAGCGCTATCGCAATATCGGTATCTCCGCTCACATTGACGCCGGTAAGACTACGACGACCGAGCGCGTACTTTTTTATACCGGCGTGAACCACAAGATTGGTGAAGTGCACGACGGCGCTGCCACCATGGACTGGATGGAGCAAGAGCAAGAGCGCGGTATCACGATTACATCGGCTGCTACGACTTGCTTCTGGAAGGGTATGGACAAGTCCTTGCCCGAGCACCGTATCAACATCATTGATACCCCTGGACACGTTGACTTCACGATTGAAGTTGAGCGCTCTATGCGCGTGCTGGACGGTGCTTGCATGGTCTACTGCGCTGTGGGCGGCGTGCAGCCCCAGTCGGAAACCGTTTGGCGCCAGGCCAACAAGTACAAGGTGCCACGTTTGGCCTTTGTGAACAAGATGGACCGTACCGGTGCCAACTTCTTCAAGGTCGTGGACCAGATGAAGCTGCGCCTGAAGGCCAGCCCTGTACCCATGGTGATCCCAATCGGCGCTGAAGAACACTTCACCGGCGTGGTTGATCTGATCAAGATGAAAGCCATCATCTGGGATGAGGCTTCGCAAGGCATGTTGTTCGACTACAAGGACATCCCCGCCGAGCTGGTGGAGTTGGCCAAAGAGTGGCGCGAAAAGATGGTTGAGGCTGCTGCCGAGGCTAACGAAGAATTGATGAACAAGTACCTTGAAGAAGGTGATTTGTCTGAAGAAGAAATCAAGTTCGGTATTCGCAAGCGCACCATTGCCAGCGAAATCCAGCCCATGTATTGCGGCTCCGCCTTCAAGAACAAGGGCGTGCAACGTATGTTGGACGCTGTGATCGAATTCATGCCATCGCCAGTGGACATTCCGCCTGTGGGCGGCATGGACGAAGACGACGCTCCTGTGGTGCGCCAGGCCAGCGACACGGAGAAGTTCTCCGCGTTGGCATTCAAGCTGATGACGGATCCATTTGTGGGTCAGTTGACCTTTGTGCGTGTTTACTCTGGCGTTCTGCAAAAGGGCGACACCGTATACAACCCGATCCGTGGCAAAAAAGAGCGTATCGGCCGTATCGTGCAAATGCACGCCAACAAGCGCGAAGAAGTCACCGAAATTGTGGCTGGCGATATTGCGGCCTGTATCGGTCTGAAAGACGTCACCACCGGTGAAACACTGTGCGATCCAACGGCTGTCCTGACGCTGGAGCGCATGGTGTTCCCTGAGCCCGTGATTACACAGGCCGTGGAACCCAAGACCAAAGCCGACCAGGAAAAAATGGGTATCGCTTTGCAGCGTCTGGCCCAGGAAGATCCTTCGTTCCGCGTCAAGACCGACGAAGAGTCTGGTCAGACCCTGATCGCCGGTATGGGCGAGTTGCACTTGGAAATTATTGTTGACCGCATGAAGCGCGAATTCGGCGTGGACGCCAACGTGGGCAAGCCCCAAGTTGCCTACCGCGAAACCATCCGCAAGACCATCGAAGATGCCGAAGGCAAGTTCGTGCGTCAGTCCGGTGGTAAGGGTCAGTACGGACACGTTGTGCTCAAGATCGAACCCAACGAAGCCGGCAAGGGCATCGAGTTCGTCGACGCCATCAAGGGCGGTGTGGTTCCACGCGAGTTCATTCCAGCGGTGGAAAAGGGCATCCACGAAGCCGTCACACAAGGTGTGCTGGCTGGATACCCCGTTGTCGACGTCAAGGTGACTTTGCACTTCGGGTCGTACCACGACGTTGACTCCAACGAATTGGCGTTCAAGATGGCCGCTATCTTCGGGTTCAAGGAAGGTTGCCGCAAGGCTGGCCCCGTGATTCTGGAGCCTATGATGGCTGTGGAAGTGGAAACACCTGAAGACTACGCCGGCAACGTGATGGGCGATCTGTCCTCACGCCGCGGTATGGTCCAGGGCATGGAAGACATGGTCGGCGGTGGCAAAGCCATCAAGGCCGAAGTCCCCTTGTCCGAAATGTTTGGCTACTCCACAACCCTGCGCTCGATGTCGCAAGGTCGTGCGTCCTACACGATGGAATTCAAGCACTACTCGGAAGCTCCGCGTAACGTGTCTGAAGCCATCATGGCTGCACGCGCAAAGTAATTAGTTCCCTGTCTGCGACGGTGTGCCGCCCTGTTTTCCGTGCGGGGTGATCCAGCAACACCGTGCAGACATAAAACCAATACACGGGATTAGCTCTTTGGAGAATTGAAAAATGGGTAAAGAAAAATTCACACGTACCAAGCCCCACGTCAATGTGGGCACCATTGGCCACGTTGACCACGGCAAGACCACGCTGACAGCCGCCATCACCACCGTGTTGGCAGCCAAGTTCGGCGGTCAGGCCAAGGCCTATGACCAGATCGACGCAGCTCCTGAAGAAAAAGCGCGTGGTATCACCATCAATACCGCCCACGTGGAATACGAAACGGCTAACCGCCACTACGCCCACGTGGACTGCCCTGGACACGCCGACTATGTGAAGAACATGATCACTGGCGCGGCCCAGATGGACGGCGCTATTCTGGTGTGTTCCGCTGCTGACGGCCCCATGCCCCAGACCCGCGAGCACATCCTTTTGGCCCGCCAGGTCGGTGTGCCTTACATCATCGTGTTCCTGAACAAGTGCGACATGGTCGACGACGCTGAGTTGCTCGAACTGGTCGAAATGGAAGTGCGCGAACTGCTGGACAAGTATGACTTCCCCGGCGATGCAACCCCCATCATCCACGGCAGCGCCAAGCTCGCCATGGAAGGCGACAAGGGTGCTTTGGGCGAAGAAGCCATCTTCAAGCTCGCAGAAGCCCTGGACACCTACATCCCCTTGCCAGAGCGTGCCGTTGACGGCGCATTCCTGATGCCCGTGGAAGACGTGTTCTCGATCTCTGGCCGCGGCACCGTCGTGACCGGTCGTATCGAGCGCGGCATCATCAAAGTCGGCGAAGAAATCGAAATCGTCGGTATCGCTGACACCCAGAAGACAACCTGCACTGGCGTGGAAATGTTCCGCAAGCTGCTGGACCAAGGTCAAGCTGGCGACAACGTCGGTATCCTGTTGCGCGGCACCAAGCGTGAAGACGTGCAGCGCGGCCAAGTGCTGTGCAAGCCCGGCTCCATCAAGCCCCACACCCACTTCACCGGCGAGATCTATGTCTTGTCCAAGGACGAAGGCGGCCGCCACACACCTTTCTTCAACAACTACCGCCCCCAGTTCTACTTCCGTACAACGGACGTGACCGGTGCGATCGAGTTGCCAGAAGGCAAGGAAATGGTTATGCCTGGTGACAACGTGTCGATCACTGTGAAGCTGATCAACCCCATCGCCATGGAAGAAGGCCTGCGCTTCGCGATCCGCGAAGGTGGTCGTACCGTGGGCGCGGGTGTGGTTGCCAAGATCATTGCGTAAGGCACAAGGAAACAATCATGGCTACCAAGCAAAAAATCCGTATCCGCCTGAAGGCGTTTGATTACAAGCTCATCGACCAATCGGCCGCTGAAATTGTGGATACCGCCAAGCGTACCGGCGCGATTGTCAAGGGCCCCGTGCCTTTGCCAACCCGCATGAAGCGTTTCGACATTCTGCGTTCACCCCACGTGAACAAGGCCAGTCGTGACCAGTTTGAAATCCGTACACACCAGCGTCTGATGGACATCGTTGATCCAACAGACAAGACGGTTGACGCGCTGATGAAGCTCGATCTGCCAGCTGGCGTGGATGTCGAAATCAAGCTGCAGTAATTGACCCACAAGCTCAGGTTCCGGCCTGAACTTGCGTCAAAACCAGATGCGAGTTATACTCGCAGGCTCGGTTGGATTTGCCTGTGTGTAATGCATGGGTGCCCGATTGGGTTTTATTAACAGTCTCCCACGTAAAGCGTTGCAGCCAATTGAAGTTGCAACGGTGGGAGTTACGGAGAAAACAATGAGTCTTAGCAATCGCTTAGGGTTGCTGGGTCGCAAGGTTGGCATGATGCGCCTATTCACCGATGACGGGGACGCTGTTCCTGTTACGGTGGTAGACGTGTCCAACAACCGAGTGACACAGGTGAAAACCCAGGAGAATGATGGCTACGTTGCCTTGCAGGTAACGTTCGGTGCACGCAAAGCTTCGCGTGTTACCAAGCCTGCCGCTGGTCACCTTGCGAAAGCAGGCGTGGAAGCCGGTGAAATTATTCAAGAATTTCGTGTAACCGCTGATGCAGCGGCCAAGTACGCTGCTGGCGCTACTGTGCCTGTGGCTGACGTATTTGCCGTCGGTCAAAAGGTGGACGTGCAAGGCACGACCATTGGTAAGGGTTACGCCGGTACGATCAAGCGCCACCACATGAGCTCGCAACGCGCGTCGCACGGTAACAGCCGTTCGCACAACGTTCCCGGTTCCATTGGTATGGCCCAGGATCCAGGTCGCGTGTTCCCTGGTAAGCGCATGACGGGTCATCTGGGTGATGATTTGGTCACTACGCAAAACCTCGACGTATTCCGCATTGACGAAGCCCGTCAGTTGTTGTTGATCAAGGGCGCTATCCCAGGATCGGCTGGCGGTTTTGTCACCGTGCGTCCCGCTGTCAAAGCGAAATCTGAAACTGCGAAGGGAGCGAACTGATGCAGCTCGAACTCCTAAACGACCAAGGCCAGGCTACTTCGAAATACGAAGCCCCTGAGACCGTGTTTGGCCGCGCATACAACGAAGATCTGGTGCACCAGGTTGTGGTTGCTTTCCAGGCCAATGCCCGTCAAGGCACACGCGCCCAGAAGGACCGCGAGCAGGTCAAGCACTCGACCAAGAAGCCGTTCAAGCAAAAGGGAACGGGCCGCGCCCGTGCTGGTATGACTTCCTCGCCACTGTGGCGCGGAGGCGGCCGCATATTCCCAAATATGCCTGACGAAAACTTCGCGCAAAAGATCAACAAGAAGATGTACCGCGCCGGTATGGCTTCCATCCTCTCCCAATTGGCCCGTGAAGGCCGTCTGGCGGTGGTTGATTCGCTGAAGGTTGACTCTCCCAAGACCAAGCCTTTGGCTGCAAAGTTCAAGGCCATGAATCTGGAATCCGTGCTGGTGATCGCCGACGAAGTCGACGAAAACCTGTACCTGGCATCGCGCAATCTGGTCAACATCCTGGTGGTGGAGCCCCGTTACGCTGATCCACTGTCGCTGGTTCACTACCGCAAGGTGTTGGTGACCAAGGCCGCCATGGACAAACTCAAGGAGATGTTCGCATGAGCGCCCGTATGAACAACACGTCGAAAGTCAAGTACGACGAAGGTCGCTTGATGCAGGTTCTGGTTGCTCCCATCGTGTCTGAAAAGGCCACCATGGTTGCTGAAAAATCCAATGCTGTGACGTTCAAGGTGCTGCAAGACGCTACCAAGCCAGAAATCAAGGCCGCTGTGGAATTGATGTTCAAGGTGGAAGTGCAAGGCGTTTCTGTGGTGAACACAAAAGGCAAGACCAAGCGCTTTGGCAAGTCCGTAGGCCGTCGCGACAACGTTCGCAAAGCTTATGTGATGCTCAAGCCAGGTCAAGAGCTGAACCTCGGCGGGGAGGCTGCGTAATCATGGCTGTTATCAAAATGAAACCAACTTCCCCAGGCCGTCGTGGCGTGGTGAAGATTTCGCGTGACCACCTTCACAAAGGTGCGCCCCACGCTGCCTTGCTGGAACCACAATTCCAGCAAGCCGGTCGTAACAACAACGGCCATATTACGACTCGCCACAAAGGTGGCGGACACAAGCACCACTACCGTGTGGTGGATTTTGTTCGCAACAAGGACGCAATTCCTGCCAAGGTTGAGCGCATCGAGTACGACCCTAACCGTTCCGCACACATCGCTCTGGTGTGTTACGCAGACGGCGAGCGCAAGTACATCATTGCTCCCCGTGGTCTGGAAGTCGGCGCCACCATCATGAGTGGTTCCGAAGCGCCTATCCGCGTTGGCAACACTCTGCCTATTCGCAATATTCCAGTGGGTTCCATCATCCATTGCGTGGAATTGCAAGTCGGCAAGGGCGCACAGATCATCCGCTCTGCGGGTACATCTGCAACCCTGTTGGCCCGCGAAGGCACTTACGCCCAGGTTCGTATGCGCTCCGGTGAAGTCCGTAAGGTCCACATCGACTGCCGTGCAACCATTGGCCAAGTCGCCAACGAAGAGCACAGCCTGCGCCAACTGGGTAAAGCCGGTGTCAAGCGCTGGATGGGTATTCGCCCGACCGTTCGCGGTGTGGTGATGAACCCGGTCGACCACCCACACGGTGGTGGCGAAGGCAAGACTGGCGAAGGCCGTCATGCAGTCGATCCTTGGGGTAATCTGACCAAGGGTTACCGTACCCGTAACAACAAGCGCACGCAGGTCATGATCGTGTCGCGTCGCAAGAAGTAAGGGGTAGGTAAATGACTCGTTCTCTCAAAAAGGGTCCCTTTGTGGACCACCACCTGGTAGCCAAGACTGAAAAGGCTGTTGCTACCAAGGACAAGAAGCCGATTAAGACTTGGTCGCGTCGCTCCATGATCCTGCCCGATTTCATCGGCTTGACCATTGCTGTGCACAACGGCAAACAGCACGTGCCTGTCTATATCACCGATCAAATGGTTGGCCACAAGTTGGGTGAGTTCGCTCTGACCCGTACTTTCAAGGGTCATCCTGCGGACAAAAAAGTCCAGAAGAAATAAGGATTGACCATGGAAACACGTGCAACCCTTCGTGGCGTCCGTTTGTCGGTCGACAAAGGCCGTCTGGTCGCGGATCTGATTCGCGGCAAGAAAGTGGACCAAGCCCTGAACATCTTGCAATTCACGCAGAAAAAAGCTGCCGTGATCATCAAGAAGGTTCTGGAGTCCGCTATTGCCAACGCTGAGCACAATGACGGTGCCGACATCGACGAGTTGAAGGTTAAGACCATCTACGTCGAACAAGGCGCGTCACTGCGTCGCTTCACGGCCCGCGCCAAAGGCCGCGGCAACCAAATCAGAAAACCCACGTGCCATGTGTACGTGACGGTTGGTAACTGAAAGAGGCCAGGAAGATATGGGACAAAAAATCCACCCAACCGGCTTTCGCTTGTCGATTAGCCGCAACTGGTCTTCACGCTGGTACGCCAGCAACCGTGATTTCGCCGGCATGTTGGCCGAAGACATCAAGGTTCGTGAATACCTCAAGGCCAAGCTGAAGAATGCTTCAGTTTCGCGCATCCTGATCGAGCGTCCTGCCAAGAACGCCCGTATCACCATTTTCTCGGCACGTCCGGGTGTGGTGATCGGCAAGAAAGGCGAAGACATCGAAAACCTCAAGCGCGACCTGGGCAAGCAGCTCGGCGTGCCAGTGGCAGTGAACATCGAAGAAGTGCGCAAGCCTGAAATCGATGCCAAGCTGATCGCCGACAGCATTACGCAGCAATTGGAAAAGCGGATCATGTTCCGCCGTGCCATGAAGCGCGCCATGCAAAACGCCATGCGTCTGGGTGCCCTGGGCATCAAGATCATGTCGTCCGGTCGTCTGAACGGCATTGAAATCGCACGTTGCGAGTGGTACCGCGAAGGTCGCGTGCCACTCCACACACTGCGCGCTGACATTGACTACGGTACTTCCGAAGCCAAGACCACTTACGGCATTATTGGCGTGAAGGTCTGGGTCTACAAGGGTGACACGCTGGGTCGTAACGACCTGCCGGCCGCCGTTGAGCCCCGTGCTGAAGAAGAGCGTCGTCCACGTGGCCCACGCCGCGATGACCGTGGCGGTGCCCGCCCTGGTTCTGACCGTCCTGCTCCCCGTGGCGCCCGTCGCCCCGAAGGCAGCAATGCGGCACCCGCCGATGGTAGCGACAAGCCTGTAGGGGCTTCCGGTGCCGACGCCGATAAACCCACCGTTAAGCGCGTTCGCAAAGTCGCCGCGCCAGCTGCAGCAGCTGACGGTAAAGGAGAATAACTATGTTGCAACCCGCTCGCCGGAAATACCGCAAAGAGCAAAAGGGCCGTAACACTGGCATCGCGACACGAGGCAGCTCGGTCGCTTTCGGTGACTTCGGTCTGAAATGTACGGATCGCGGCCGTTTGACAGCTCGCCAGATCGAAGCGGCACGCCGTGCCATTTCGCGTCACGTGAAGCGTGGTGGTCGTATCTGGATTCGTGTGTTCCCTGACAAGCCAATTTCCCAAAAGCCTGCTGAAGTGCGTATGGGTAACGGTAAAGGTAACCCCGAGTACTACGTGGCTGAAATCCAGCCCGGTAAGATCGTGTTTGAAATCGTCGGCGTGTCTGAAGAGCTGGCACGTGAAGCGTTCCGTTTGGCAGCTGCCAAACTGCCTTTGCGTACCACCTTCGTGGCCCGCATGATTGGCCAGTAATCAGGAGCAATTGATATGAAAACTACTGAACTGCGCAAAAAAGACGTTGATGGTCTGAAGACGGAAGTCAAAGCGCTGCAAAAAGCACACTTTGGCCTGCGTATGCAAAAAGCCACGCAACAACTCACCAACACAGCCACGATCCGCACTGCGCGCCGTGACATTGCCCGCGCCAAGACCATTCTTGTCGAGAAGCAAGCCGCTGACAAGTCCGCCAAATAAGGAGCGATAAATGACGGAAGCTAAAAAATCCCTCAAGCGCACCTTGATTGGCAAGGTGGTCAGCGACAAGCGTTCGAAGACAGTCACTGTACTGATCGAACGCCGTGTCAAGCACGAGCTGTATGGCAAGATCGTTGCCAAGTCCAGCAAGTACCACGCCCATGACGAAAAGGGTGAGTACCACATGGGCGACATGATTGAAATCACGGAAAGCCGTCCGATTTCCAAGACCAAGAACTGGGTTGCGACCCGCTTGGTGCAAAAGGCCATCGAAGTCTAAAGGGCTTGCCCTCTAGGCCGACAGCCTACCCTCAAACGGCCCACAATCGTGGGCCGTTTGCATTAGTGCAAACCATTCCCAACCCCAACCAACAATACCTAGAGGTACAGACATGATCAAAGTAGGCGACACCCTTCCCGCAACCACCCTGATGGAATTTTCAGAAGTCGAAGGCGAAGGCTGCAGCATTGGCCCCAACCCCGTGGATGTGGCCAAGGCCACTGCCGGCAAGACCATTGCGCTGTTTGCGTTGCCCGGGGCTTTTACACCCACTTGCTCTGCCAAACACGTGCCCGGTTATGTGGAGAATGAGGCTGCCTTCAAGGCTGCCGGTGTTGACGAGATCTGGTGCCTGAGCGTCAACGACGCCTTTGTCATGGGCGCCTGGGCGCGTGACCAGAAGACCGCCGGTAAAGTGCGCATGCTGGCCGATGGCAGCGCCGCGTTTGCACAAGCAACGGGCCTGACACTGGACTTGACGAGCAAGGGCATGGGCCTGCGCAGCAACCGTTATTCAATGCTGGTCAAGGACGGCAAAGTGGCGTCGCTGAACATCGAAGGCCCTGGCAAGTTTGAAGTGAGTGACGCCGCCACCTTGCTCGCACAAGCCAAAGCCTAATTCCACAAGCGCCTGCTGAGCCCTGGCCGCCGGTTACCCCGGCGTGACCGGGGCTTTTCTTTTCTACAGCTCCGCTTTCAGGTAGTGGGCACCTGCAATCGGGTTGTAGTAGTAGGGTGGAATGTCTTCAAAACCCAGTTCCTGGTACAGCGCACGCGCAGCTTCCATGTCATTGAGCGTGTCCAGCAGGATGCAGTCATAACCCGCCACCCGCGCGGTTTCCAGAATGGTTTCCGCCAGGGTGCGCCCCAGACGCAAACCGCGGTAGGCCGGGCGAACATACAGGCGTTTCATTTCACACGCATTGGGATAATCCACCGCATCCAGCGGGCGCATGGCGCAGCAACCGGCGAGTTCGCCGTCGACCGTGGCCAGCAAGAGGCCACCACGCGGTGCGGCGTATTCCCCGGGCAGGGTTGCCAATTCCACGTTGAAATTCTGGAAACACAAATCCACATTCAGCGTGCTGGCGTACTCCACAAACAGGCTGCGGACCGCATCCAGCTCGGACGCCGAGGCAGGGACCAGGACCCGCATCTCAGCGCCACCCAGCGGCGCTGGCGCCGTTTTTTCCCTTAACCTGCCCATTGCACCAATCCCGTGACCAAACCCGCACATACGCTGAACACGACCAAGGCCACAAGGCGGGACTTGCCGTCATCCCGAGCGCTGGTATGTGCGTCGGCAAGCGTACGGTCACCGTGCCACATGGCAGGCACCAGGTTCACCTTGCGCTTGAAACGGTAGAAAACCATTGCCACCAGGTGCAGCAGCACCAGTGCATACAAAACATATTGGCCAATCGCATTGTGGTAATACGTGGCCTTGCCCACCCAGGCGCCAGAGACCATCTTGGCCAAGGGCCCGGACGTCGCAATTTCGTCATCACTGATCAGTCCCGTGGCCACCTGCAACACAGCAAACCCCAACAAGGCCAGCACGGACAGAGCCCCCAGCGGGTTGTGGCCCGCCGAAGGCGACGCATCACGCACCTGCAAGTAGCGCCAAATGGCCCCGGGTCCGACAACAAACACGTTAAACCGCGACCAGTGGCCTCCCATAAAACCCCACACCAAGCGAAACAGCAACAGGCTCAAAACCGTATAACCGAGGCGGAAATGCCAGGCCATAGTCTCGCCGCCTATCTTTCCGGTGACAACCAGCCCCACCAGGCACAGAACCAGCCCCCAGTGGAAAACCCGTGTTGGCAGATCCCAAACCCTCACCTTGTTCACCGCGTATCTCCTCGTGCATGTTGTATGGTCGGGCGCCGCCCGATACCGGAGCAAAGGGCGAATTTAGCACCCGCCGACGGGCGTGCGGAAACCCTGTCATGGGTGAATACCCTAGCCCCTACCGATAGCCGAAACCGGCCGTCACGCATAGACTCTGATCTCGGTCCCCTCCCGTCAACCCCATTTATTCTAGGCACAACCCATGAAGAAACTTGCATCCCTCGCACTCGCGCTCTCGGTTACCGCAATGGCGTTTCCGGCAGCTGCCCAGTTTGCCAAGCCTGAAGACGCGATCAAATACCGCCAAAGCGCGCTGTTTGTGATGCAGCAAAACTTCAGTCGCGTCGCCGCCATGGCGTCCGGCAAAGCGCCGTTTGACGCCAAAGTGGCGGCCGAGAGTGCCGCCGTTGCAGAATTCACCGGCAAACTGCCCTGGGTAGCGTTTGGCGATGGCACGGACAAGGGCCGTGACAACCGGGCCAAACCCGAAGTCTGGACCGACAAGGCCAAGTTCAACGACTACGCCAACAAAATGCAGGTCGAAATGGCTAAGTTCAGCGCGGCAGCGAAGACCGGAAATCTGGACAACATCAAGGCGACAATGGCAGGCGTAGGTGGCAGCTGCAAAACCTGCCACGACGCCTTCCGCAAAGACTGATCCCGAAAGCACACACACCATGGACCGCCGCCTCTTTACCGCCCGCTCTGCATCGCTGCTCACCCTGTTGACCGTCAGCACCTGGCACCAGGCCTACGCCTTGAGCCTGGCCGACCTCAGCAACACCGATGCGACCAAGGGGCTGAAAGAGGCGCTGGAAAAAGGGGCCTTGTCGGCCATCGGCATCCTGGGCGCTGAAAACGGGTTCCTGGGCAATGACCGCGTTCGCATCAACCTGCCCGGTGCCCTGAACGACGCGGCCAATCTGCTGCGCCGCTTTGGCCAGGGCGGGCGTGTGGACGAGTTGATCACCGCCATGAACCGGGGCGCCGAGGCTGCAGTGCCCCAGGCCAAGGGCCTGCTCAGCAACGCCGTACAGACCATGAGTGTCAACGACGCCAAGGGCATCCTGGCCGGTGGCAACACCGCTGTGACGGACTTCTTTGCCTCCAAAACACGACCAGCACTGGCTGTGACGTTCTTGCCTGTGGTGACGCGCGCCACCGAGAAGGTGGGTCTGGTCGACAAGTACAACGAGGTGGCCGGCAAGGCCGCAGAGGTGGGCTTGTTGAGGAAAGAAGACGCCAACATCCAGCAGTACGTCACCGGCAAGACGCTGGATGGCCTGTTCTTCATGATCTCCGAAGAGGAAAAGAAAATCCGCCAGAACCCGGTCGGCTACGGCAGCGCCATCCTGACCAAGGTGTTCGGCGCGCTCAAGTGAGGCTGCACTACCGGCGCAGTCTGGCAGCCCTGTCGCTGGCTGCTACCGTGCTCGCCTGCAGCCCCGCCCTGAACTGGCGCGAGGTGCCCCTGCAAGGTCTGGTCGCATGGTTACCCTGCAAGCCAGACCATGCCGAGCGCCAGTTGCCACTGGGCCCGGCAGACGTGACGATGCGCATGTCGGGCTGCGAAGCATCGGGTGCCCTGTATGCCATCAGCCATGTGCGGGTGGCGGACTTGGCACAGCTGCAGGGCACACACCAGGCTTGGCGCCAGGCCACCTTGGCCGCCATGCAAGCCACCGCTCCACCGGGGCCCTCGCCCCAGCCTGCCACGCCCAGCACCGGACAGGTCAAGACGGTCCTGAACCCGGAAAAGTTGGATGGCAAACGCCCCGACGGCAGCGCGGTACAGGCCCAACTACTCTGGTTGAACAAAGGGACAGACCTTTTCCACGTGGCCGTCTACGCGCCCACGCTGCGCCCCGAGATGACCGAACTGTTGTTTTCTGAGCTAAGCCTGCGTTAAGGCCACGATGGGGGAGGGGCCATCGGTGTAGGCAAAGCAGCCATAATCGACTCCAATACCCCCATGAACACCGGCATCCTCATCATCGCCCATGCACCGCTGGCCAGTGCTTTGCGGGAGTGTGTGTTGCACGTGTACCCCGAGTCGTCGGGTGGCGTGTTGGCGCTGGACGTGTTGCCCAACGAGGCGCCCGAAATCACCCGCCTGACCGCCCTGGCATTGCTGCAACAGCTGGGTGCGCCCAACACCCTGGTCCTGACCGATGTGTTTGGCGCAACGCCCTGCAATGTGGCACAAAAGGTGGTGGACGGCGTGCATTCCAAGCTGGTCGCCGGTGTCAACCTGCCCATGCTGCTGCGCACCGTCAACTACCGCCACGAACCCCTGGACATCCTGGTGGCCCGTGCCATGTCCGGCGGTACCCAATGCATCATGCAAGTTGCCGTCACCGCGCCCCAAAATCAGACCCGAAAACCGCATGATCAAAACATCAACGACCATCAGCAATAAACTGGGCCTGCATGCCCGCGCGTCGGCCAAGCTGACCAAGTTGGCGGGCAGCTTTCCATGTGAAGTGTGGATTGCCAAAGGCGAACGCCGTGTGAATGCCAAGAGCATCATGGGTGTGATGATGCTGGCCGCCGGCTTGGGCTCCGAGGTTGTCATCGATACCGAAGGCGACCGTGAGCAGGAGGCGATGGACGCATTGCTCGCCATGATCGCCGACAAGTTCGGCGAAGGTGAATAGGGTTTTTAGATGACCTTCGCGATCCACGGCCTCAACGTATCCCGCGGCGTGGCGATTGGCCGCGCCGTGCTGGTGGCCTCCAGCCGCGTGGATGTAGCCCACTACTTTGTGCAGGCCCACGAGGTCGAGTCCGAAATCGACCGCGTACGCATGGGCCGCAACGCGGTTATCGACGAAATCCACCGCCTGCAGGAAACCATCACCCAAATGGGCCCCAAGGAGGCGCCGCATGAACTGGGCGCCCTGCTGGATGTGCACCTGATGCTGCTGCAGGACGACGACCTGGTCGGCGGCGTCAAACACTGGATCACCGAGCGCCTGTACAACGCCGAATGGGCGCTGACCACGCAGTTGGAGATCATCGCCCGCCAGTTCGACGAAATGGAGGACGAGTACCTGCGTGAGCGCAAGGCCGACCTGGAGCAGATCGTTGAACGCATCCTGCGCGCCATGAAGGGCAAGGGCTCCCCCATCGTGTCCCACCCGAGCCAGCGTGGTGGCCGCAAGTCCTCGCAGCAGGACCTGTTGTTGGACGACACGGTGGATGTGCCGCTGATTCTGATCGCGCACGACCTGTCGCCGGCCGACATGCTGCAGTTCAAGCAAAGTGTGTTTGCCGGCTTCATCACCGATGTGGGTGGCAAAACCTCACACACCGCCATCGTGGCCCGCAGCATGGACATCCCCGCCGTGGTGGGTGCACGCCTGGCCAGCCAACTGGTGCGCCAGGACGACTGGGTCATCATCGACGGTGATGCGGGTGTGGTCATCGTTGACCCGTCCCCCATCATCCTGGCCGAATACGGCTTCAAACAACGCCAGCGTGAGCTGGAGCGCGGCCGCCTGCAGCGCCTGCTGCACACGCCCTCCGTCACCATGGACGGCGAAAAAGTCGAGTTGCTGGCCAATATCGAAATGCCGGAGGACGCGCTGGTCGCGGTGAAGGCGGGCGCCGTGGGCGTGGGCCTGTTCCGGAGCGAATTTTTGTTCATGGGCCGCCAGGGCCGCCTGCCCGGCGAGGAAGAGCAGTACCAGGCCTATAAACGCGCCGTGGAAGGCATGCAGGGCCTGCCGGTCACCATTCGCACAGTGGACGTGGGCGCCGACAAACCGCTGGACGACTCCCTGCGCGACGATGCCCACCTGAACCCCGCACTGGGCCTGCGCGCCATCCGCTGGAGCCTGGCCGACCCGGCCATGTTTTTGACGCAGTTGCGCGCCATCCTGCGCGCCGCCGCCCACGGCCAGGTGCACCTGCTGGTGCCCATGCTGGCCCACGCACGCGAGATCCGCCAGACCCTGGCCCACCTGGACCAGGCCCGCGCCCAATTGGACAACCGCGGCGTGGCCTATGGCCCGGTCAAGCTGGGTGCGATGATCGAAATACCGGCCGCGGCCCTGAGCCTGCGCCTGTTCCTGAAATATTTTGACTTTTTATCCATTGGCACCAACGACCTGATCCAGTACACGCTGGCCATCGACCGCGCGGATGAATCGGTGGCCCACCTGTACGACCCGTTACACCCCGCCGTGTTGCGTCTGGTGGCCGACACCATTGCCGAATGCCGCGCCCAGGGCAAGGGCGTGAGTGTGTGTGGTGAGATGGCAGGGGACGTGGCGTTGACCCGGCTGCTGCTGGGCCTGGGCCTGCGCAGCTTCTCCATGCACCCGGCGCAGATCCTTGCGGTCAAGCAGGAGATTCTGCGCGCCGATACCAGCAAGCTCACACCCTGGGCGCAGCGTGTGCGGGATGCCGAAGACCCGGCGCTGGAGATGGCGGGTAGTTGATTTGCTATTGTATTTGTAGCTTAATAATCAATAACAACGGGGGCTAGAGGCTGATTTGATCCATCATGCCTTGGCCCGGGAGCCCAAAATGGCCGCCCCGATGATCATGGCCGCAGCCAGCACCACGGACGGGCTGGGCGCCTCCTGGCGCACCCACAGCAGCGCCAGTGTGGACAGCAGCGGCGTCAAAAACGACAACACCCCAATCTGCCGCGCGTCTCCCCGCTTCAGCGCCGCATCCCACAGGTAAAACGCCGCACCCAAGGGGCCCAGGCCCATGGCGGCGATCAGGGTCCAGTCGGTGGTGCTCAGTGCCACGGATGGCTCCAGCGCCACATGGCACAGCAGGGACAACAGACCCGACGCCAGACCAAACAGTCCAATGGCCGCGCTGGGGAAGGGCGGCACGCGCCGTGTCAGCAGCGAATAACTGGCCCACACAAAGGCCGAGGCCAGCGCCGGTAGGTAGCCCCACGCAAAACCGCCCTGCATGCCCTGGCCGCTGCCCCCCACGATGGCCAGCGCCGCGCCGGCAAAACCCAGCAGCGCCGCAGCCACATGCAGCACGCGCAGCCGCATGCCCGGCAGGAACAGCGGCGCCATCAGCACAATGCCCAGCGGCCACAGGTAATTGACCAGGTTGGCCTGCACCGGGGGTGCATGCCGCAGCGCAATGAACAGCAAAAAGTGAAAGCCAAACAGCCCATAGACACCCAGCACCAGCGTGCGCACCGGCACTTGCATGCTGGACAAGCTGCCGCCCGACAAGGGCAGCGCAATCAGGCTGCCCACCAGCAGGCCCAGGCCCGTCAGCAGAAACGGCGGCACATGCTGCAGCAACACGCCCAGCGGTGCCAGCGTGCCCCACAGAAAAATGGCGCCCAAGGCGAACAGCGTAGCGGTGGAGAAAAGGCGGGGACGGTGCATGCGCCGATTCTAGAGACGCCACTGCGGCCGTTTGCGGCTGCGGTAGCATCCCCGCCTACCTTCAGACGAGAAAAGCCCGCCCCGTGACCGACCCAACATCCGAAAAAATCCAGGAACCCCGCCTGTGGCGCGACGCCGGCTGGACCGCCAGCGTCATCAAGAACGAAGACGACGACGGCTGGGCCGTTGCCATGACCAAGGACGGCGCAGCCGAGCCAGCCCTGGTCGGCCCCTGGACCATGGGCCGCGACAAGAAGAACCCCAAACCGCTGGACGGCGCCGCCTTCAGTACCCTGGTGAAAACGGCCAGCGAATTTGTGCGCCGCAGCGAGCAGCAGTTGCATGCCTCGCTGCACCAGAGCATTGCCGTCACCGTGGGCGAAGCCCGCATCACCGTGCACCTGGACATCAACCCTGATGAAGACAACCCATCTGCCGTGCTGAGTGCCCGGGACGAGGGTGACGACGTATTGGCCGAGGTGCGCGTGGCACCCTCCTTCAAGCTCAACCGAAGCAGCGCCGTGGCCTGGGCCGAGGGCGGCTTCGCCAGGCCTGCTGCGCAGTGAGGCCAGGGCGGCGGTCTGGGTCCGGGCCACAGACCTCAACCCGTGAACCCACGTCGTAGCCGCTGCGCATTCTCGCCACTGGCATCACGCAGCGCAGCGCTGATGGTGGGCAGGTTGGCGGCGCGCTCCCAGTAGTGGATGGCCCACGCGCGTGCCAGAGAGGCCAGCGCCGCATAACCCGTCGGTTGTGCCGGGGGCTGTAGGGGTCGCGCGTCCAGTTCGCCGCCATACACGCCAGGGCGCCACAGCATGGGCAGCATGTCGTAGACCGGGGTGGGCACCAGGGCGGGTTGCAACACGTCATCCACAAAAAATGACAGGTTGCCGAAGTGCATGTCGGTGTTGCCTATGTACTGGCCAAACAAGTAGGTGCTGGCCACGGTGTCCACCTGCGCCTGGGTCAGCCGTTTTTGTGCAGCTAGCGCTTCGCAGGTGGCGACCCAGTGCTGGCGTGGTGAGGGCACGAAGGCGTCATGCACGGCGGCTGCGGGCACGACATGGCGCTTGCCCTGCAATCCCACACGGTCAAAGCGTTCTGACACCAGATAGGTGCGTTCGTTGGACTCCACGGTGTGGGTGGGCGCCACGGCCACTCCGTGGTCTGCCAGCACGGCCAGCGCCAGGTGTTCCAGGTGCAGCAGGTCATGCCAGCGCTCGCCAAAGGGGGTGCCGCGCGGCGGGCTGAACTTGACGATGAGGTGTTGGTGTCGCCCGTCTGGCGTAACGGATTCGGTCAGGAACTTGGGTTGCTCACCGCCCGCGCTGGAGGCTGCGGGCAGGGTCTGGGTGACAGCGCGCGCCAGGGTGTCAAAGTGCGCGGCCTGGTCTGGCGCAGACCCTGCCGCCTCTGCTACGAAGTGCCTCTTGGTTTCACCCACCTGCAGGGCTCCCGGCGGGTCGCCCGCATGGTTGATGGCCATGTACAAGACCTGATCGACGCGCCAGGCGTCGGGGTCGGCAGGGAAGTCGGGCCGCAGGCGGGTGAGCTGCCGGCCCAAAAACCCCTGGGGACGCAGGCTTTGCAGAAACCAGGGCAGTTGGCCCGAAGGGCTTAACCAGTCCGCGCCCTTCTTACTGTCTGCGTCCATCTGGTGTCGCACGTACACCTGGCCACCTTGTAAAAAATGCAGGCTGCCAAAGTTTTGCAGGCGGCCGTCCGGCGTGGTCCAGGTCAGGGTTTGTTGGGCCGGTAGACCCAGAATGGGCTGCGCCAGCGCGTAACGTGTACTGCGGGCTGCGCCCAGTTTGCACACCACGGCACCCAATTTGGTCAGCGCCAGTGAAATGCTGGGCTGGCTCTTGCCCGTGGCGGCCTGGAGTTGCTGTGCCGTGAACGTGCCACCCTGCGCCAGCAGGGCGCGAAGGTGTTCCGCCAAGGCCAATTCAGAAGTATTCATTAATAGATACTTTTTTGTAAGTGTGTATCAATAAACAGATTTTGTCAAAATTCCTATCGATTGATTAATGGATAAAAAGCAATAGCCGTGCGCCAAATCGTGTGTACGCCTTGGCGGCCGACGTCCGGACTACTCCGACAACGGCTTCAACAACTCCGCCAAATCCCCTTCGGTAAACAGCGGTTGTTTGCGCCCGGTAGACCCGCTGTACATGCTGTCAGCCAGCGCCGCCTTGCGCTCTTGCAGTGCCAGAATGCGCTCCTCAATCGTGCCCTGTGCCACCAGCTTGTAGACAAACACGGTTTGTGTCTGGCCAATGCGATGGGCGCGGTCGGTGGCCTGGTTTTCCACGGCCGGGTTCCACCACGGGTCGTAGTGGATCACGGTGTCGGCCTGCGGCAGGTTCAGTCCCACACCACCGGCCTTCAGGCTGATCAGGAACAGCGGCACAGCGCCGCTGGTGAATTGTTCGATCAACGCATCGCGGTTCTGGCTTTGGCCGGTGAGTTTGACCCAGGGTATGCCACGCTGCTTCAGCTCCGCTTCGATCAATGTCAGCATGCTGGTGAACTGCGAGAACAGCAAAATGCGCCGCCCCTCGGCCACCATTTCAGGTAGCAGCTCCATCAGCTGCTCCAGCTTGGCCGAGGTCTTGACTTTTTGCGCGGCCGCGAGCTTCAGCAACCGCGGGTCGCAGCAGACCTGGCGCAGCTTCATCAGCGCGTCCAGGATCGTGATTTGTGACTTGGCCAGGCCTTTGGTGTTCAGCGCCTCGCGCACGGTTTTTTCCATGCCCAGGCGTATGGTTTCGTACAGGTCGGCCTGTTTGCCCGACAGCTCCACACGCTCAATCGTCTCCACCTTGGGCGGCAGCTCGTGGGCCACCAGGGCCTTGGTGCGGCGCAGCATAAAGGGCGTGATGCGGGCGCGCAGTTGCTGCAGGCGTTCGGGGTCGCCCAACTTCTCGATGGGCGTGCGAAACAGCTCCTTGAAGCGCGCCTGGCTGCCCAGAAAACCCGGCATCAGAAAATGGAACAGGCTCCAAATTTCACCCAGATGGTTTTCCATCGGTGTGCCGGACAGGCACAGCCGGTGGTGGGTCTGCAACTGGCCTACGACTTGCGCGGCGTGGGTGCTGGCGTTCTTGATGTTTTGCGCCTCGTCCAGCACCACGATGTGCCACTGCGCCTCCAGCCAGCGTTCCTTGTCGCGTTGCAGCAGCGAGTAGGGAGCAATGACGATGTCGTGTTCGGAGATGGCGTGGGCCGCGTCGTGGCGCTCCTTGCCGTGCAGCACCAGCGTGCGCAGTTCGGGGCAGAAGCGTTCGGCCTCGCGCCGCCAGTTGCCCATCAGGCTGACGGGCGCAATGATGAGGGCCGGGTGTGTCAGGCGTCCGGCGTCTTTTTCGACCTGGATGTGGGCCAGGGTTTGCAGCGTTTTGCCCAGGCCCATGTCATCGGCCAATATGCCGCCCAGGCCGTGTTCGCGCAAAAACTGCAGCCAGTTCAGGCCTTGCTGTTGGTAGGGGCGCAGTTCCGCGTGCACACCTGTCGGCACCGCTACCTCGGGCATTTCGGCGCGGCCACTGAGGCGTTGCACCATCTCGCGCAGGTGTGCGGCACCGTCCCACACCGCGCCTTCGCCCAGCGCGGCGGTGATGCGCAGGGCGTCCAGGCGCGAGAGCTTGAGGCTGTCGCCCGTGAAGTCATGTGCGCGGTCACCTACCAACTCCAAAAGCGCGGCCATCCAGGGTTTGAGGGTGTCCGTGGGCAGGCGGATAAACCCACCGTGCCCCGCCTGCTGGTTGGGCAGGTAGACATAGGGCGGAATCTCCGGCAGGCCGGTCTCGGTATTGATGGGGCTGCTGGCCGCGGCGGCGATCAGGTCGGGCAGCAGGGGCAGGATGTTGTGGCGCTGGCCGTTGATCTCCATACCCAGTGACAGGTCAAACCAAGGGGAGGTGGGGCCTTGGCCCTGGGGCTGCAGCTGCACCTGCAGGGCATCCGCATGGGTGATCCAGCTTTTCAGCGCGTCGTCCAGCGTCACTTCAAACCCGGCCGCACGCAGGGGGGCATAGTCGGCATCGGCCCATTGCAGCCAAGTGTGTTGGGGTGCATCGCCGGGCAGGCCGAAGATGCCGCCCTCTGCCGACACCAGCCCCATGTTCATCAGCCGGGTGATGGCCTCCAGTTCGGTCTCGGCATCGCGGTGTAGCAGTGCCCGGCCTTGCGGCCCATCGGCCACCACCGTCGTGCCCTGCCCGGCCCACCAGCCACGGTAGCCCTGGTACTCAAAACGCAGTTGCGCCTGGATCAGGCCCCGGACGTGGGCCAGGTCTGGCGGGTTGGGTGACAGGTGCAGGCAGGCCGTAGGTGGGATGCCGCTGACGGTGACGAGGTTCTCCAGCATGGGCGGCGCGGGCAGCTTGCCCAGCCGCTGCATCAGATGGACCTGGTGCTTTTTTAACGCGGACGCCTGCAGCACCGGTGTTTTGAGCAGCACGGCCAACTGTGCCTCGGACATGCCCGGCACCTGCACTACACCACACAGGCCGTTGGTGCTATCCAGGTACAGCGGCGGTGTGTTCAGAAACAGCTTGGCTGTGGCGGGCGCGTCGTGCAGCCTGGCGCGCAGGGTCCAGCCGGGTGTGCCGCCGTGTGCGGGGGTGACTTCGTGCCAGCCCCAGTCCAGTGTGCGGGGTGGCCCCCACTGCCACGCATGGTCGGGGCTGCCGTTGGCATGGCAGCTGTACAGGCGACCGGTGCTGGCGGCCTGTTGCAAGGCGATCAGGCCAACATGGCCGCAGGGCGTGGCGCCCGGGCTGCCGCTGTAGGCGCTGTAATACGAACGGTCAGGGTCGGGCATGGCCAGCAACAGTTGCAGCACTTCGCGGTCCGTTTCGCTGGCCAGGTCATAGGCCGCTTGGCCCGCGCGCGGCGGTGTGCGAATGGCTTTGGGTTTGGCCCATTCGCCGTTGGCCTTGGCGCTGGACACCGCGGCTTCCAGGCGCAATTGCTGGGGCCGGATGCTGGGCCCTACGGGCTTGAGGAGAAACAGGTATTGCTCGACGCGGCCGGGGCTGCTCCCGCTGTCGTTGTTGCCGCTGGCGCGGTCTATTTCGTAAAACCAGGTCAACAACTGGGCCTCGGCGTCCTTCCGTTGGATATCCTCTAGTCGGGCCTGGGTTGCCAGTCTGGCGGCTTCCAGCTCTTCCGCCGTGGGCGGTGTGCGGCTGGCTGGGCGTACGGCCTGGGCTGCCGCTTCGCTGCCCAGTAACCGCAGGCCCTGGTAGGCGGCCTTCAGCGTCAGGGCCACGCCGTGTTTGCAGTTGTAGCCCACGGGGCAGCTGCAGTCGGCATCCCAGGTATCAATCTCACCATCGGAGGTGAGGGTCAGCTCGACGGTGAGCGTGTAGGGCCAGCGTTCACTGCCTTGCACCTCGCCTGTGAGCAGCCAGTAGCCGTCGGCGGGCGCAATCTGCAGTTCGAGCACCTTTTGCCCGCTGTAAAGCAAACGTCCACGCGTCCAGGTGGCATTGGCGGCGAGTTTTTCCAGAGAGTTGGGGTTGAACCAGACGCGGTTTATCGGCAAGCTGCTGGGCATGAAAACGTGCTGTAGCCCCCGTAAAATCTAGCTGAATAGCTATTAATTAGATAGCAATCAGGTGTTCGGTTCGTTTATGCAGCAGGTCCCGCCAGCGCATGCCCAGCCTGCTGGTCGGCGTGGTAGCTGCTGCGCACCATGGCACCCACGGCCGCGTGTTTAAAGCCCATCTCATACGCCTTGGCCTCGAACATCTTGAAGGTGTCGGGGTGCACATACCGCTTCACGGTCAGGTGCGATGTGCTGGGCGCCAGGTACTGGCCAATCGTCAACATGTCGATGTTGTGGTCACGCATGTCCTGCATGACCTGCAGCACCTCTTCGTCGGTCTCGCCCAGGCCGACCATGATGCCGCTCTTGGTCGGCACGCCGGGGTGCAGGGCCTTGAATTTCTTCAGCAGGTTCAGGCTGAACTGGTAGTCCGATCCGGGGCGGGCTTCTTTGTACAGGCGCGGCGCGGTTTCCAGGTTGTGGTTCATCACATCGGGCGGGGCCGCGTTCAGGATGTTCAGCGCACGGTCGTCACGGCCGCGGAAGTCGGGCACCAGCACCTCGATCTGGGTGGTGGGCGAGAGTTCGCGGATGCGCTGAATGCAGTCGGCGAAATGTTGTGCGCCACCGTCGCGCAAATCGTCGCGGTCCACACTGGTGATGACCACGTATTTGAGCTTGAGTGCGGCCACGGTCTTGGCCAGGTTCTCGGGTTCGTTCACGTCCAGCGGGTCGGGGCGGCCGTGGCCCACGTCGCAAAACGGGCAACGCCGTGTGCACTTGTCACCCATGATCATGAAGGTGGCCGTGCCCTTGCCAAAACATTCGCCAATATTGGGACAACTGGCTTCTTCACATACCGTGACCAGCTTGTTTTGGCGCAGGATGTCCTTGATCTCGTAGAAGCGGGTGGTGGGGGAGCCAGCACGCACGCGGATCCAGTCCGGCTTCTTTAACACTTCACCCTGCACCACCTTGACCGGGATACGCGACAGCTTGGCCGCGGCTTTTTGTTTGGCGCTGGGGTCGTAGTCCTGTTGCGACTGGGCCTCTCGGACCGTGGTGTTGTTGGGGCCGGGCGTTGCAGTAGAGGTCGGATTCATAGTGTTGGTGTGCTCAGAGCGCGGTGCGGGGGCGATCAGGGTGCCAGGTAGGTTGCGAGCTTTTGGCTCAGAACGTCGGCGGCCTCAGCCCAACCGACAGATACCCCGATTGTAGAAAGGTCCACCGTTTGCAGCCCGGAATACCCACAAGGGTTGATGCGCGAGAAGGGTTCCAGGTCCATGGCCACGTTCAGCGACACACCGTGGTAGGTGCAGTTGCGGCTGACCTTGATGCCCAAGGCGCCGATTTTGCCCAGGCCGGTGAAGTCGGGCCCGGAGGATTTGGGGTCGGATCCGGCAGCGAAGCGGATCGGCTCTGACCCCAATTCCGTAGCGCGCTCCATTTTGCGGGGCCGTTGTTCCAGCGGCGAGTGTCCAAAAGGATCTTCCAGCCGCACATAAATCCCCGGTGCCCCGGCCACCCGGTGCCCGGTCACACCAAAATACAGCAGCGTGCGGATCACCGCTTCTTCAATGCGGTACACGTATTCCTTGACGAAGTAGCCAGCCCGCTTCAGGTCGATCAACGGGTAGCCCACCACCTGGCCCGGCCCGTGGAAAGTGACCTGTCCGCCGCGGTTGGTCTGCACCACCGGGATGTCGCCGGGCATAAAGATGTGCTCCGCCTTGCCCGCCAGCCCCTGGGTGAAAACCGGAGGATGCTCACAAATCCATAGCTGGTCTGCTATATCTGACGGGGGCTGCAGGCTTCTTTCGCTGGTAAAGGATTGCATGGCGGCATACGTGGGCTCATAGTCCACGCGACCCAAGTGGCGAATGTCTATGGTCATGTTTCGCCGCCGGGCCGCCCCAAGGCGTGGACTCGGGGTTTTGCCAAACGCGACCCCCTTGGGGGGCAGCGACCCGCGCAGCGGCGGAGCGTGGGGGCCATATTTACAGGACCACTTTGACCATCGGGTGTGTGGACAGCGTGCGGTACAGCTCGTCCAACTGCTCACGGCTGGTCGCCATCACGGTGATGGTCACGCCAATGTATTTGCCGCCCTTGCTCTCGCGCAGTTCAATCGTGCTGGCGTCAAAGGCCGGGTCAAACTGGTGGGCGACGTGGGTGATGGCCTGCACCAGGCCGTCCACCTTCAAACCCATGACCTTGATGGGAAACAGCGAGGGATAGTCGATCAGCGATTCCTGGCGCGGCGCGGGGGCTGGGTCTGGCACGGGCGGGGTGTTGCTGTTGTCCGAGGGTGGGGGGCTGGAGGAAGCAGTCATAGGTAGGGAATAGATGGAGGGCGCCGTTCAGGCAAGCAAGGTGTTGTGCAAGGCTGCATCGGCCGGGGACTGGTCGGTGCTGCCTTGCTTGGCGGCCTGGTAACCGGCGTACAGCGCGCGGTAGACAGGGCCGGGTCGGCCGTCACCCACGGGCTGGCCGTCCAGCGTGGTCACGGGCAACACCTCCTTGGTGGCGCTGGAGAGCAGCAGCTCATCGGCCGCCAGCACTTCGTCGCGGTGGATGCGGCGCAGTTCAAAGGGGATGCCTTGTTCTTGGCAGATGGACTCGATCAGGCCGTAACGAATGCCTTCCAGAACCAGGTTGTCGCGCGGTGGTCCCAACACGGTGCCATTTTTGACCACCCAGACGTTGCTGGAGGCGGCCTCGCTCAGGTAACCGTCCCGGAACATCACGGTTTCCACCGCACCAGCGTCCACACTGATCTGGCGCGCGAAAACCGAGCCCAGCAGGCTGGTGCTTTTGATATGCGCTTTTTCCCAGCGGAAGTCGTCGGCCGTCACGCAGGCCACGCCCTGGGCGCGTTGCTCGGGCGTCGGCTGGACCATGCGATTGCTCATCGCAAACACCGTGGGCTGGATGCCTTGCAGCATGGCGTGGTCACGCAGGGCCACGCCACGGGTGATCTGGATATAGACGATCTGGTTGGTGTTTAGCACGCTAGCTCCCGTGGACTCTGCATAACGCGCTATCAAATTTGATACAAGCTCCTGCCATTGCGCGGCGGTCAGCGGGTTGGGGAGCCGCATCTCGGTCAGGCTGCGCGCGAGGCGGGCCATGTGCTGGGCGAAGCGAAAGGGTTGGCCGGCATACACCGGGACGACCTCATACACCCCGTCGCCGAAGATGAATCCCCGGTCCATGACGCTGATCTTGGCGTCTGGCAACAGTGTGAATTCACCATTCAAATAGCAGGGTAGGGGCGGCAGGTTGTGCATGGTCAAATTATCGCCGCGTGGGATTTCTGCGGGACGGCGTCGGTACGTGAACGTACCTATACGCCCCAGGTAAGTGAAAATTTCTGGCCCGTTGCGGGTTTCTACGTATAATCGGAGGCTGTGCTTTGAACTGCGGCAGTAACCTGAGCGTAATTCTCATTCATGACAATCGCGCCCCAGCCCTCGCCGCCCACTGATGCAGAGAACCCAGATGGGGTCTTTGACGCAGAGTTCAAGCCCATGACGGCAGAAGAAGCCCGGCAGTGGCGCAGTGCCCATCCCGCAGTGTCCCCTTGGTGGGTCATTGTGTGGCAGGTGGTGGCAGGCGTTGTGTTGGCAGTGTTGGTGGCCCTCTGGGCTGGCAAGGCGGCAGGTGTCTCCGCGGTTTATGGATCGCTGGCGGTGGTTTTCCCTGCGGCATTGATGGTCCGGGGCTTGCAGCGTCAACGTGCGGTAGCCCATCCTGGCGCTGCGATGTTGGGATTTGTGATTTGGGAGTCGGTGAAAGTTGCCTTGACGGTGGCCTTGTTGTTGGCTGCGCCCAAGGTGGTTTCGCCGCTCAACTGGCTGGCCCTGGTGGCCGGCTTTGTGGTGACGATGAAGGTGTATTGGGTGGCCGCGTGGTTGCACTCGCGACGCTGAAGTCTCAAAACGGTTCGAATTGATATTTGGTGACCTATGTCTGTAGAAAACACTGGAACACATGCCCCCTCCGCTGGTGAATACATCCAGCACCACTTGCAACACCTGCAGAAGGATTTTTCCTTCCAAAGCGTGAAGCAGACCAATATTGTCGACTTCAGCCTGTTCAACTTTGACTCGGTGCTGTTTTCGGTGATTTTGGGCGTGATTGGCTGCTTTGTGTTGTGGAGCGCTGCACGCAAAGCCACATCCGGCGTGCCCGGCCGTTTCCAGGCTGCCGTTGAAATTTTGTCCGAGATGGTGGAAAACCAGGCCAAGGGCGTGATCCACAATGCCAAGAGCCGCAAGCTGATCTCCCCGTTGGCGCTGACCGTGTTTGTCTGGATTTTCCTGATGAATGCCATGGACATGTTGCCAGTGGATCTGATTCCCCAGTTCTGGCACACGGCCGGCCCGGCCATGGGTTTTAAAGACTACATGCGTGTGGTTCCCACTGCCGATCTGTCGACTACCTTGGGCTTGTCCTGCTCCGTATTGTTGATCTGCGTGTTCTACAACATCAAGATCAAGGGTCTGGGCGGCTGGGCGCATGAGTTGATTGCGGCGCCGTTTGGCGACCACTGGGCGCTGTACCCCATCAATTTCTTGATGCAGATGATTGAATACGTTGCCAAGACCGTGTCCCACGGCATGCGGTTGTTTGGCAATATGTTTGCGGGTGAGTTGGTGTTTATGTTGATCGCCCTGATGGGTGGCGGCTGGGCACTGTCAGCGACAGGTGTTGGTTTGGCTCTTGGCCACGTCATCGCCGGAACCGTGTGGACGCTGTTCCACATTCTGGTGATCACTTTGCAAGCCTTCATCTTTATGATGTTGACGCTGATCTACACCGGTCAAGCGCACGACGCACATTGATGTAACTCTTTCGTTTCTTTGTTTTCGTTTTTCTTTTTCCACTAACTTTTAGGAGCTTCTCATGGAAAACATTCTCGGCCTCGTGGCATTGGCTTGCGGCATCATCGTTGGTCTGGGCGCTATCGGCGCTTCCATCGGCATCGCGCTGATGGGTGGCAAGTTCCTCGAATCTTCGGCTCGCCAGCCTGAGCTGATGAACGAACTGCAAACCAAGATGTTCATCTTGGCTGGTCTGATCGACGCTGCGTTCCTGATCGGCGTTGCTATCGCTCTGCTGTTCGCATTCGCCAACCCCTTCGTTCTGAAGTAATCAACGGCCCTTCACGTTAGAGAAGGAATCAAACCGTGAACATCAACGCAACCCTGTTCCTGCAGGCTATCGTTTTTGCGATCCTGGTGTGGTTCACGATGAAATTCGTGTGGCCCCCGATCACGAAAGCGCTGGACGAGCGGGCACAGAAAATAGCCGACGGCCTCGCTGCCGCCGACAAGGCCAAGGCCGAACTGGCGTCCGCCAATAAAAAAGTGGAAGCCGAGCTGGCATCTTCCAAGAATGAGACTGCAGGTCGTCTGGCGGAAGCCGAGCGCCGTGGACAGGCCATTGTGGAAGAAGCCAAGGCCCGCGCAACCGAAGAGGCCAACCGCATCATTGCGGCTGCCAAGGCGGAAGCGGAGCAACAGTCGGTCAAGGCCCGTGAGGCCCTGCGCGACCAGGTCGCCGCCCTCGCTGTCAAAGGTGCTGAGCAGATTCTGCGCAAGGAAGTCAATGCCGGTGTGCATGCCGACTTGCTGTCTCGTCTGAAGACTGAGCTGTAAGGGAAGACCATGGCTGAACTTGCCACCATTGCCCGGCCGTATGCCGAAGCCCTGTTCAAGGCTGCGCAAGCAGACTTGAACGCTGCCGAAGTGTGGCTGGATGAGCTCGCTGAAGTTGCCAGAAATGGTCAACTGCAGCAATTCGCCAGCGACCCCAAAGTCACCAGCGCCCAGGTTTACGACCTGATCGCCGGCGTGATGAAGGCAGCGCTGTCGGAGCAAGGTAAAAACTTCCTGCGCACTGTCATCGACAACGGACGCCTGGATGCGCTGCCCGAAATTGCAGCGTCTTTCCGTGTGCTGAAGAACGCCAAGAGTGGTATGTCCGACGCCGTTGTCTACAGCGCTTTCCCGATCGACGCAGCTGCGTTGGCGGAAGTTGCGGCTTCGCTCGAAAAGCGTTTTGGCCGCAAGCTCAACGTCACCGTTGAACTCGACGCCGAGCTGATTGGCGGTATCCGTGTGGTGGTGGGTGACGAAGTGCTTGACACCTCCGTCAAGGCCCGTCTGGAACAAATGAAAGTGGCTTTGACAGTCTGAGGCGCAAGCCACTTGCTGTGAAGCCCAACTAAAGAAAGAAGGAAAGAGTCATGCAACTCAATCCCGCAGAAATTTCTGAATTGATCAAGAGCCGCATCGAAGGCTTGGCCGCGACTAGCGATATTCGCAACCAGGGTACCGTGGTTTCCGTGACGGACGGCATTTGCCGCATCCACGGCCTGTCTGACGTGATGCAGGGCGAAATGCTTGAATTCCCGGCCGGCAGCGATGGTTTGCCCACTTATGGTCTGGCCCTGAATCTGGAGCGCGACTCGGTCGGCTCCGTGATTTTGGGTGAGTACGAACACATCTCCGAAGGCGACACGGTCAAGTGCACCGGCCGTATTCTGGAAGTTCCCGTCGGCCCCGAGCTCAAAGGCCGTGTGGTCAATGCGCTGGGTCAGCCTATCGACGGCAAAGGCCCCATCAACGCCAAGATGACCGACGTGATCGAAAAGGTTGCGCCCGGTGTTATCGCCCGTAAATCGGTGGACCAGCCCATGCAAACGGGTCTGAAGTCTATTGACTCCATGGTGCCCGTGGGCCGTGGCCAGCGCGAGTTGATCATTGGTGACCGCCAGACCGGTAAAACGGCTGTTGCGATTGACGCCATCATCAACCAAAAGGGTCAAAACGTCACGTGTATTTACGTCGCGATTGGCCAAAAGGCGTCGTCCGTCAAGAATGTGGTCCGTTCGCTGGAACAAGCTGGCGCGATGGAGTACACCATTGTTGTGGCGGCAACCGCGTCCGAATCGGCTGCCATGCAGTACGTCTCGGCCTACTCCGGTTGCACCATGGGTGAATACTTCCGCGACCGCGGCGAAGACGCGCTGATCGTGTATGACGACCTGTCCAAGCAAGCCGTTGCCTACCGCCAAGTGTCCCTGTTGCTGCGCCGCCCACCAGGCCGTGAAGCCTACCCTGGCGACGTGTTCTATCTCCACAGCCGTCTGCTGGAGCGGGCCGCTCGTGTTAACGCCGACTACGTCGAAGCCTTCACCAAGGGCGCCGTGAAGGGCAAGACCGGTTCTTTGACCGCTCTGCCTATCATCGAAACCCAAGCGGGTGACGTGTCGGCCTTCGTGCCTACCAACGTGATTTCGATCACCGACGGCCAGATCTTCCTGGAAACCTCGCTGTTCAACGCCGGTATCCGCCCCGCGATCAACGCCGGTATCTCGGTGTCCCGCGTCGGTGGCGCTGCGCAGACAAACTTAATTAAAGGGCAGTCCGGCGGTATCCGTACCGACCTGGCCCAGTACCGTGAATTGGCTGCGTTTGCGCAGTTCGCGTCTGACCTGGATGAAGCCACCCGCAAGCAGCTGGACCGCGGTGCCCGCGTGACCGAACTGCTCAAGCAGACTCAGTACAGCCCTCTGCCTATCAGCCTGATGGGTGCAACGCTGTTCTCGGTGAACAAGGGCTTCATGGATGATCTGCCTGTGAACAAGGTTTTGGCCTTCGAACACGGTCTGCACGCCTACCTGAAAGACAAACACGCAGCATTGCTCGCCAAGATGGAGAACGACGGTGCTAAGTGGGCGACCAAACCAGACTCTAAAGACAATGAAGCTAAGGCTGCATTTAAGAAGAGTTGCCAGGCTGCTGAAGACGAGCTGAATGCTGCAATTGCTGCCTTCAAGAAGACGTTTGCCTGATTCGGACTCCGTAACGAGTCTTTCACGAATCTAAGCAAAAGGGGCACTTATGGCATCAGGCAAGGAATTACGCACCAAGATCAAATCGGTGGAAAACACCAAGAAGATCACCAAGGCCATGGAAATGATTTCCGTGTCCAAGATGCGCAAGGCGCAAGAGCGCATGCGCGCCGCCCGTCCATACAGCGACAAGGTCCGCAACATCGCCAGCAACCTGGGGCAAGCCAACCCAGAGTACGTGCACCCATTCATGACGTCGAACGACGGTAAGTCGGTCGGCTACATCGTGGTGACCACGGACAAAGGCTTGTGCGGTGGTTTGAATACCAACCTGTTCCGTGCGGTGACCCAGAAGTTGCGCGAAACCCAGTCGGCCGGCAAATCGCCACTGACCGTGGCGATCGGCAGCAAGGGACTGGGCTTTTTGGGACGTGTTGGCGCCAAAGTGGTCTCGCACATCACCCACCTAGGCGACAAGCCGCACCTGGACAAGCTCATCGGGCCGGTCAAGGTCTTGCTCGACGCCTATGTCAAGGGTGAAGTCAGCGCGGTCTACGTGTGCTACAACAAGTTTGTCAGCACCATGCGGCAAGAGCCCGTACTGGAGCAATTGCTGCCTTTGTCCGCTGAAAAGATGGCCAAAGAGTCGAAAGACAGTGGCGCGCAAACCAGCTGGGATTACATCTACGAACCCGATGCCCAGACGGTCATCGACGAGTTGTTGGTGCGTTATGCCGAGGCGATGGTGTTCCAGGCAGTGGCCGAGAACATGGCGTCCGAGCATGCAGCACGTATGGTGGCCATGAAAGCTGCCACCGACAACGCGGGCAATGTGATCGCCGAGTTGAAACTGGTCTACAACAAAACGCGACAAGCTGCAATTACGAAAGAACTTTCGGAAATTGTGGCCGGCGCGGCGGCGGTGTGACCTCACGGTCACGTGCAGCGGTTTAAATGAATTTATTTTTGGAGCAAACGTAATGGCTCAAGCAAATGTGAACGCAGGCGTTCAAGGGAAAATTGTTCAGTGTATTGGCGCTGTGGTTGACGTGGAGTTCCCGCGCGACAAGATGCCAAAGATCTATGACGCGCTCAAGATGGACGGTTCTGCGCTGACGCTGGAAGTTCAGCAGCAGCTGGGCGACGGCATTGTGCGTACCATTGCCTTGGGCTCTTCCGACGGCCTGCGCCGCGGCATGATCGTCAAGAACACCGCCGAATCCATCATGGTCCCCGTGGGCAAAGCCACACTGGGTCGCATCATGGACGTGCTGGGTGCTCCTATCGACGAGCGTGGTCCTGTCAGCTCTGAATTGACCATGTCGATTCACCGCAAGGCCCCTGCCTATGACGAACTGAGCCCATCACAAGAACTGCTGGAAACCGGCATCAAGGTGATTGACCTGGTGTGCCCGTTCGCCAAGGGCGGCAAGGTGGGTCTGTTCGGTGGCGCCGGCGTCGGCAAGACCGTGAACATGATGGAGTTGATCAACAACATCGCCAAAGCACACAGCGGTTTGTCCGTGTTTGCTGGTGTGGGTGAGCGTACCCGTGAAGGTAACGACTTCTACCACGAGATGGCAGACTCCGGCGTTGTGAACCTGGAAAAGCTGGAAGACTCCAAAGTGGCCATGGTGTACGGTCAGATGAATGAGCCCCCAGGCAACCGTTTGCGCGTGGCCTTGACCGGTCTGACCATTGCGGAATCGTTCCGTGACGAAGGCAAGGACGTTCTGTTCTTCGTGGACAACATCTACCGCTACACACTGGCCGGTACCGAAGTGTCCGCGCTGCTGGGCCGTATGCCTTCCGCCGTGGGTTACCAGCCTACATTGGCCGAAGAAATGGGCCGTTTGCAAGAGCGTATTACATCGACCAAGGTGGGTTCCATCACTTCCATCCAGGCCGTTTACGTGCCAGCGGATGACTTGACCGATCCATCGCCTGCTACGACCTTCGCCCACTTGGACTCCACCGTGGTGTTGTCCCGTGACATCGCGTCGCTGGGTATCTACCCTGCGGTCGACCCGCTGGATTCGACCAGCCGCCAGCTGTCCCCCAACGTGGTCGGTGAAGAGCACTACAACACGGCCCGTGCCGTGCAGGGTACGCTGCAGCGTTACCGCGAACTGCGCGACATCATCGCCATCATGGGTATGGATGACTTGGCCCCTGAAGACAAACTGGCTGTGGCACGTGCCCGCAAGATCCAGCGTTTCCTGAGCCAGCCTTTCCACGTGGCTGAAGTGTTTACCGGTTCGCCCGGCAAGTACGTTCCCCTGTCGGAAACCATCCGCGGCTTCAAGATGATCGTGAACGGTGAATGCGACCACATGCCAGAACAAGCGTTCTACATGGTCGGTACCATCGACGAAGCGATCGAGAAGTCCAAGAAAGTTTAAGAAATATTGTGGGACAGACCGCAGTCGCGTAGCGGCAAGCGCTGTCCCCAACTGATTGAACAGATTAGGAACACCATGAACACCATCCATGTTGACGTGGTCAGTGCTGAAGAATCCATCTACTCCGGTGAAGCCAAGTTTGTGGCCCTGCCCGGTGAAGCTGGCGAACTCGGCATTTATCCCCGCCACACACCCCTGATCACCCGTATCAAGGCTGGTTCGGTGCGCATCGAAAAGGCTGACGGCAGTGAAGAGTTTGTCTTCGTTGCCGGTGGTATTTTGGAAGTGCAACCCAACTGCATCACCGTTCTGTCCGACACGGCTATCCGTGGCAAGGATCTGGACGAAGAGAAGGCCAATGCTGCCAAGGCAGCGGCTGAAGAGGCGTTGAAGAACGCCAAAACCGAATTTGATGTGGCCAAGGCCCAGTCAGAGATGTACGTCATTGCGGCCGAAATCGCCGCACTGCGCAAGTACCGTCTCAAAAAGTAAACGCTTTGCACTAGCGCACAAAACCGCCTCCGGGCGGTTTTGTTTTTTGTACGTGGATAAACACGTCACAATGGCACGACCAGCCTCCTTTTCCACGCAGCCCATGCCCAAAGCACGCCAGCAAGCCGCCACCCTAGGCGTGACACCCGACGAAGTGGAGACCGCCTTCTACGAGGCGCTCCAGTCGGCGGACATCGAAAAGCTGATGGCCTGTTGGGCCGATGATGACGACATTGTGTGTATCCACCCCGGCGGTCCCCGTGTGGTGGGGGCACTGGCCATACGCTCGGCCTTTGACGCCATTTTTGGCCATGAAGGCTCCATCCAGGTGCAGGCAGAGTCCATCCGGCGCATCACCTCCATGGCCAGTGCGGTGCACAATGTGCTAGAGCGCATCGAGGTGATGACCAGCGAAGGCCCTGTCCACGCTTTTGTGCTGGCCACCAATGTCTACCACCTGACACCCCTGGGCTGGCGCCTGGTGGTGCACCACGCCAGCCCCGGCACCCAGGACGAAGTGCAGGAGGTTAACCAGGTGTCCCAGGTATTGCATTGAATAAAATCACCCCCTAGCCACCGAATTTATTGATTCAATAGCTATGAATTATGTAGCGCCATCCTGGTTGCCTGGTGGCAATCTGCAGACCATATGGCCCGCGTTGTACGCCCGCCGGGTCCAGGGTGCGCCGCCAGCCTACCGCCGCGAACGCTGGACTACACCAGATGCTGACTTCATCGATGTGGACTATTTGGTCTCGCTGCAGACGATAGAAACCAATCAGACCTTGCTGGTGTTGTTCCACGGTCTGGAAGGTTCGTCCGCCAGCCACTACGCGCTGGCCTTTGCCGACTTTGCGCGGGAACACGGCATGGCTTACGCGGTGCCGCACTTTCGCGGCTGCAGCGGTGAACTGAACCTGGGGCCCCGTGCCTACCACTCGGGCGACCATGCTGAAATCGGCTGGGTGTTGCAGCGGTTTCGTGCACACCACACCGGCCCCATCGTGGCGGTAGGTGTTTCATTGGGTGGCAATGCCTTGTTGCGCTGGGCACAGGAAATGGGCGCATCCGCCGCTGCGGTGGTGTCGGCGGTGGCGGCTGTCAGCTCGCCCATCGACCTGGCGGCCGGGGGGCACGCCATTGGCAAAGGCTTCAATCGGCTCGTCTACACCCGCATGTTCCTGAACACCATGAAGCCCAAGGCCTTGCGCAAGCTGGACCAGCACCCCGGCTTGTTTGACCGGGATGCCCTGCTGCGGGCCAAAGACCTCTACGAATTTGACAACGTGTTCACCGCACCGGTACACGGGTTCAAGAACACCGATGACTACTGGAGCCGGGCCTCGGCCAAGCCGCACTTGCGCAGCATCAAGCTTCCTGCCCTGGTGGTCAACGCCCGCAACGATCCCTTTGTGCCCGCCAGCAGTTTGCCGTCCCAGCACGAAGTGGGTTCCCACGTCACACTGTGGCAACCCGCACATGGTGGCCACGTAGGCTTTCCGCAGGGGCGCCCGCCCACCCATGTGTTTGCCATGCCAGAGGCGGTGGGTGGTTGGCTTCTAAGACACGCCGGTACTAAAACAAGAGTGGGTACTCACAATGGATGACATCGTCCGCCAAGCCATGGCCAAGTGGCCCAATGTGCCGGACTGTTACGGCTGGCTGGGCCTTGACACGCGTGGCAACTGGTACATGCGGGATGACCGGGTGCAGTCGCTGGGCCCTTTTGCCGGTGGACCACCGGCGGCCAAGGGCTCATTGCTGCTGCACGAGAAGCTGATTGCGTTTATCAACCGCAATTACATGGCCGACGACAGCGGCCGCTGGTTCTTCCAGAATGGCCCACAGCGGGTGTATGTGGAGCTGGCCGCAACACCGTGGATTTGGCGTGTGCAGGCCGACTACACACTGCAATCCCACACCGGTCTGCCGACCACATGCACGGTGTGCCTGACCGATGAACAGGGTTGGCTGTACCTGGAAACACCACTGGGCTTTGGCCTGGTCCACACCCAGGATGTGGCGTTGGCCGCAGAAGCGGTGGAGGCGGGCCAGTGGACCGTGCAGGAAGTGAAACGCAGCAGCCTGGCCGCGCGATATGGCTACACCACCAGCCCCGCCGCCGAATCAAAGATGCTACATAAGGTATAGCGGTATATCTAGCACTGACGGGGGCTAGAGCCCAGTTTCGTTTGAAGAGCCAGCCCAGAAAGAAAAAAGCCGGCGCAAAGGCCGGCTAAGAAGGCTTGGCCAAAAATCAGGGTTTGGCAGCGGGCGCGGCTTTTACCGGCTCAGCAAACTTGGCACCACCAGCGTTGGCCATATGGACCACGGCGCGTGCAATTTCAAAATCGTCAAAGTCGCCGCCGGCTTGGGCTCCCATGGCGCCTTTGCCCTTGAGGGCAGACTGCAGCAGGGCGTCGTAACCGGTTTTGATACGGGCAGCCCAGGCTGCGGTGTCACCCAGCTTGGGGGCGCCCGCTGCGCCACTGGTGTGGCAGGCGGTGCACTGGGCTTGGTAAACGGCTTCGCCGCTTTTCATTTCGCGGTTGGCATCACGGATCTCTACGGTGCCAACCTTCTGGATACGCGCCACCACGGACTGTTCCAGATTGACCGAGCCCGACTGGGGCTTGTTGGCCGAGGTGACGTAGTAGACCAAGCCAATGATCACGAAGATTGGGATAACAAAAGAATAGAACACTGCCAGCAACAGTTGCTTGGGATTTTTGATTGGGCCGGTGTGGGCCTCGTCGTCGTGGCCAGGTGCGTTGCTGTGGTTGCTCATGGGGTCCTCAATAGTCGGATGCGCGCGCGGAAAGGAACGGGCGATTATAACGGGCCGGTGTGGCGCAAGACCGGTTGATTACAATGGCGGGCGATGCCCTACCGCCCTGATGGGCACGCCACACAGCCCGGGCAAGGCGTCCTCCAAATTGACTTCCAAATTCGTTTCATGCTGAGTGCACACGGTCTGAGCTGCGTGCGCGGCGAACGCCGACTGTTTGCCCAACTGGACCTCGCCGTGGATGCGGGACAGTGGCTGCACGTGCGGGGCGAAAACGGCGCCGGCAAAACCAGTTTGTTGCGCCTGCTGGCCGGGTTGGCGCTCCCCGCCGAAGGTGAGGTCCGCTGGTGCGGTCACCCCATTCAGTCGACCGAATCCGATTACCGCCGGCATTTCTTATTTTTTGGCCACCAGGGCGCTGTCAAGGAAGACCTCAGCGCATTGGAAAACCTGCGCTTTGCCGCCGCCATGGATGGCGCCGCACTGCCCGAAACCCAGGCGCTGGCCGCGCTCTACCGCATGGGCCTGCGCGGTCGCGAAGATTTGCCGATACGCGTGTTGTCGGCCGGGCAAAAGCGTCGCGTGATGCTGGCCCGCCTGGCCACCCGCAAGGCCAGGCTGTGGATACTGGATGAGCCCTTTACCGCGCTGGACACCAAAGCCGTGGACCTGCTGGCCACCCTGATCACTGAACACCTAGCCGGTGGTGGCATGGCGGTGCTGACCAGCCACCAAACCATGCCCATCGCCGGCGGATTGGTGGTGCAGTTGTGAGCGCGATACTGGCCGTTGTGCAGCGCGACCTGCTGGTTGTGGTGCGGCGCAAGAGTGAGGTGCTGACGGCACTGTTCTTTTTTGTCATCGTCAGCAGCCTGTTCCCCTTGGGCATAGGGCCAGAGCCGGGCCTGCTGCGCAAAATCGCACCCGGCGTGTTGTGGGTGGGCGCCTTGCTGGCCACCATGCTGGCACTGCAGCGCATGTTTGCGGCCGACCATGCCGACGGCACCCTGGAGCAGATGGCAATCTCCCCAAGCCCTCTGGTGGGTCTGGTTGTTGGCAAAATTGCGGCCCACTGGCTGGTCAGCGGCCTGCCGCTGGTGCTGATGGCGCCGGTGCTGGGCCTGCAGTTTGATCTGGATGCCGGAGCCTTGGGCGTGTTGGTGCTGGCCCTGCTGCTGGGCACACCGGTGCTCTCGCTGATTGGCGCCATTGGTGCTGCGCTGACACTGGGTGTGCGCGGTGGCGGTGTCTTGCTGAGCCTGCTGGTGCTGCCGCTGTTTGTGCCGGTATTGATTTTTGGCGCCGGGGCTGTGGAGTCCCATATTGCCGGGCTGGGCGCGGGCGGGCATTTGTCCCTGCTGGCGGCCCTGCTGGCGCTGTCTGTGTTTTTTGCACCGTGGGCCGCCACGGCTGCCTTGAGGATCGCATTGGAATGAGCAAGCAACTGACAAACTGGTTCAGATTCGCCAGCCCCCAGACCTTTTACCCGCTGGCGGGCAAGATGATCCCCGTGTTCTGGGTGCTGACCGCCCTGTTTGGCGCGGCCGGTCTGTGGATGGGGTTTTTTGTCGCACCCACCGACGCCACACAGGGTGAGGGCTACCGCATCATCTTTGTGCACGTGCCCACCTCGTGGATGTCGATGTTCATCTATCTGGTCATGGCCGGCTGGGCTGCCATGGGCCTGTCGCTCAATGCACGCCTGTCCAGCATGATGGCCCAGGCGCTGGCGCCCACCGGTGCACTGATGGCCTTCCTGTCGCTGTGGACGGGGGCCTTTTGGGGCAAGCCCATGTGGGGCACCTGGTGGGTGTGGGATGCCAGGCTCACGTCTGAGCTGATCCTGTTCTTTTTGTACCTGGGCTTCATCGCGCTGCAGGCATCCATAGAAGACCCCCGGCGGGCCGACAAGGCAGGTGCGATTCTCGCCCTGGTGGGCGTGGTCAATGTGCCCATCATCTATTTCTCGGTCACCTGGTGGAACACCCTGCACCAGGGGGCCTCGGTGTCCATCAACAAGTCGCCCACCATGGCCATGACCATGTTGTGGGGCATGCTGCTGATGGCGCTGTGCCTGTGGATGTATTCCATCGCCGTGGCATTGACCCGGGTCCGCGCCATCATCCTGGAGCGGGAATCCCACACCGAATGGGTCAAACAGTTGCCCGAAATGACGCGGGAGGTGGCAGCATGAACTGGAACTCTGCGGCAGATTTTTTTGCAATGGGCGGCTACGCCCTCTATGTATGGGGCAGCTTTGGCGCCTGCCTGTTGGCCTTTGTTGTGGAACCTTTGTTGATACGCCAGCGTCATAGCCAGGCCGTGCGCACCCTGCGCCGGCAAACCGCGGCCGAAAAACTGGAAATGGAAAACCCGTGAAACGTTGGAAAAAACGCGCCGCCATCATAGGCGGGGGATTGTGCGCAGTAGGAATCGCCGCCGCCCTGGTCCTCAATGCCCTGAACAGCAACATCGCCCTGTATGTCACCCCCAGCGACGTAAAGGCCGGCAAGGCGCCCAAGACCCAGGCCTTTCGCATCGGGGGGCTGGTCAAAGAGGGCTCCATCCGCCGCGACAACCTGACCGTGCACTTCACCATGACCGACATGGTGCAAGACATTCCGGTGGCCTACACCGGCATCCTGCCGGACCTCTTCAAAGAGGGCAAGGGCGCCGTGGTGCAGGTCAAGCAGATCACGGGCGGTGAATACATCGCCACCGAAGTGCTGGCCAAACACGACGAAAACTATATGCCGCCCGAGGCCAAAGACGCCCTGGACAAGGCACAACAGAGCAAAGGCAGCACAACACCATGACCCCAGAACTCGGGCAGTTTGCCCTCATCCTGGCCCTGTGCGTCGCCCTGGTACAAGGCACGCTGCCATTGGCCGGTGCCCACTACGGCCGCCGTGAATGGATGCTGCTGGCCCGGCCTGCAGCGCAGGTGCTGTTCCTGCTGATGGCATCGTCCTTTGCCGCATTGACCTGGAGTTTTTACGTCAACGATTTCTCGGTGCAGTACGTGGCGAACCACTCCAATGCCCAGTTGCCCACGCTGTTTCGCTTTGGTGCGGTGTGGGGAGGGCACGAAGGTTCCCTGTTGCTTTGGGTGCTCATGCTGTCGGGGTGGACACTTGCCGTGGCGCAGTTCTCCCGCACCTTGGACGACACCATGGTGGCCCGTGTCATCGGGGTACTGGGGCTTGTTACCGCGGGCCTGTTGTTGTTTGTGCTGTTCACCTCCAACCCCTTCGACCGTCTGCTGCCCGCTGCGGAAAACGGCCGCGACCTGAACCCGCTGCTGCAAGACCCGGGTCTGATCTTTCACCCGCCCATGCTGTACATGGGCTACGTCGGTTTTGCGGTGGCGTTTGCGTTTGCCATTGCGGCGCTGCTCTCCGGCCGGCTGGACGCCGCCTGGGCCCGCTGGTCACGCCCGTGGACGACTGCGGCCTGGGCTTTCCTGACCCTGGGCATTGCACTGGGCTCCTGGTGGGCGTATTACGAGCTGGGCTGGGGTGGCTGGTGGTTCTGGGACCCGGTAGAGAACGCATCCTTTTTGCCCTGGTTGCTCGGCACGGCTTTGCTGCATTCGCTGGCCGTGACGGAGAAGCGTGGCAGCTTCAAGAGCTGGACTGTGCTGTTGGCCATCGGCGCGTTTTCGCTGTCCTTGCTGGGGACATTTTTGGTGCGCTCCGGCGTGTTGACGTCGGTGCACGCGTTTGCCACCGATCCGCGGCGGGGTGTTTTTATTCTGGTGCTCTTGGTGGTGGTGGTGGGTTCGTCGCTGGCGCTGTTTGCCTGGCGCGCGCCCAAGGTTGCCTTGGGCGGAACCTTTGCGCTGGTCTCACGTGAGTCACTGATGCTGGTGGGCAATGTCTTGCTGGTGGTGGCCTGTGCATCCGTATTGCTGGGCACCTTGTACCCGCTGATCATCGATGCCATGCACCTGGGCAAAATTTCCGTCGGCCCGCCGTATTTCAACGCGGTGTTTGTGCCCATCATGGTGCCAGTCTTGTTTCTGATGGCGGCCGTGCCCCTGGCGCGCTGGAAGCAGGCCGATATCAAGGACATCGCGATGCGCATGTGGATTCCGGGCGTGCTGGCCCTGGTGGCGGGTGGCCTGGTCCCCAGCGTGATGGGCGGCTGGACTATGTTGACCGGTATGGGTGTTGCGTTGGCAGTGTGGATTGCGGCATCGGGTGTGATCCAGATCGCGCGCAGGCTCACATCCGGCCTTCCTCCGGCGTCGTTCTGGGGCATGCATTTGGGCCACCTCGGCATTGCCGTGTTTGTGTTTGGCGTAACCCTGGTCGGAGGTTTTCAGCAAGAGCAGGACGTGCGCATGGAGCCGGGTGATACCGTCACCGTGGGTGGTTACCTGTTCAAGATGGTTGGTGTGCGGGATGTGCCCGGCCCCAACTACAGCGCCGCACAAGGCACTTTTGAAGTCAGCAAGAACGGCGGATCCGTGCAGGTGTTGCACCCTGAGAAACGCAACTACTTTTCGTCCACCATGCCCATGACCGAAGCGGCCATTGACTCCGGCTTCACCCGCGACGTGTATGTGTCATTGGGCGAGCCGCTGGAGGGCAAGGCCTGGGCGGTGCGGGTGTACTTCAAACCCTTTGTCGATTGGATCTGGGGTGGTTGTGTGCTGATGGCCCTGGGCGGATTTTTGGCCATGCTGGACCGCCGCTACCGCCTCAAGGTCAAAGCCACGGCATCGGACGCGGCGCTTGCCAAGGGAGCTGCCGCATGAATGCAAAAACACTGATTCCGCTGGCCTTGTTTGCGGTGCTCGTGGGCTTTTTAGCCGTAGGCCTGGGGCTGGACCCGCGTGAGGTGCCCTCGCCCCTGGTCAACAAACCGGCCCCGGCTTTCAAGGTTGCGCAACTGGAGCAGCCCGAGGCACAGTTCTCGCCCGAGGACATGAAAGGCAAGGTCTGGCTGTTCAACGTGTGGGCCTCCTGGTGTGTGGCCTGCCGCCAGGAGCACCCGGTGCTGATGGAGTTTGCGCGTGCCAAGGTGGCCCCGCTGATTGGGCTGGACTATAAAGACCAGCGCAAAGACGCACTGGGTGTTCTCAAACGCACGGGCAACCCGTATGACATCACCGTGTTTGATGCAGACGGCCGGGTCGGCATCGACTACGGGGTGTATGGCGTGCCCGAGAGTTATGTCATCGACAAGGCCGGTGTCATCCGCTACAAACACATCGGCCCGATCACGGCTGAGGCGATGCGTGACACCATCATTCCCCTCATCAACGAGTTGAAGAAATCGTGAAATATTTCTACGCATGGGTGTTGTTGCTGGTGGCGTGCACCGGTGTCTTTGCCAAGGACGCGGTCCTGCTGGCTGAAGACCCGGTGGTGGAGCAGCGGCTGATCGCCATCTCGGAAGAGCTGCGGTGCCTGGTGTGCCAAAACGAATCCCTGGCGGGCTCCCGCGCCGATCTGGCCATGGACCTGCGCCGCGAACTGCGCAACCTGATCAAGCAGGGCAAGACCGATGCCGAGATCCGCGAATTCATGGTCAGCCGTTATGGTGACTTTGTGCTCTACCGCCCACCGGTGAAGCCCAGCACCTGGTTGTTGTGGCTAGGCCCCTTCGGCTTGATGCTGGCGGGGCTGGTGGCCCTGTTTGTGTATTTGCGGCGGCGCAATTCCGAGGTGGCAGCCAGTACCGGATTGACAGAAGAAGAAAGCAAGCGCGCCGAAGCGCTGCTAAAGGAAGGCGAGAAATGACAGGTTTTTTGGTTGCCGGGGCACTGGCATTGGTGCTGGTCCTGGCCCTGTTGTTCAGGCCGTTTTGGTGGAAGAAATCCGGCGCGCAGGTGTCTCGCCGCCAGCTCAACGCCGCCATTTACCGTGACCAGGCCGTTCGGCTGGAGAGTGACCGCACGGACAACATGATTGCAGAGGCAGACTACCAGCAGGCCCGCGCCGAACTGCAACGCCGCGTCATTGACGACACCCAGGACGCGGACGACACCGCGACCGTGCGCACCCCCAAGAAAACCATGCTGGTTGTGGGCCTGCTGCTACCCATCGCAGCCGCGGCGCTTTACCTGTTGCTGGGTAGTCCGGCCACACTGGACCCGGACAATGGCCCACAACGCGCTGCCACACCGCAAGACATGGATCGCTTGGTCGCCAATTTGGCGATGAAGCTTGAGACAGACCCCGACAACCTGCAGGGTTGGACCATGCTGGCGCGCTCGTACAAGATGTTGGGCCGCAATGCGGAGGCTGAGCAGGCGTTTGTGCGCGCAGGCGCCTTCCTGGACAACGATGCGCAGCTGCTGGCCATCTACGCCGACGTGGCCGCCACCAATGCAAACGGAAACTTTTCTGGCAAACCGGCGCAATTGTTGGAAAAAGCGCTGCGGGTTGATCCCCAAAACGCCATGGCACTGTGGTTGTCCGGCACTGCGGCGTTTCGCGCTAACCAGTTTGATGTGGCGCTGCGTATCTGGGAGCGCCTGGTGCCCCAGGTCGAACCCGGCTCTGACGACGCCCGCATGCTGCAGCAGGCCATCGAAGCTGCCTATGCTGCAACCGGCAAGGTGGCGCCCCAGCCAGCGGCCTCACCAGCCCAGCCTGCCGCGCCGACGGGCAGTGTCAGCGGCGTGGTGGAGCTGGACCCCGCGTTAAAAGCCAAGGCCGCACCCGGTGACACGGTGATGGTGATCGCCCGCGTGCCGGGCACCCGTATGCCGGTGGCTGTCTTGCGTGCCCCTGCGACCAGTCTACCGCTGAAATTCACGCTGGATGACTCGTTGGCCATGAGCCCGCAGGCGCGTATCTCGGGTGCGAGCACGGTAGAAATCGAGGCCCGTATTTCCAAATCGGGCATGGCCCAGGCCGAGCCGGGTGACCTGGTTTCAGCGGTGCAGACCGTCAAAGTGGGGGCAAACGGCATTGCATTGCAGGTCAACACCGTCAGGCCCTAGTCGACGGCGCGAGGAACCGGTTGGCGATGTGCGAAAATACCGGGTGTTGTTTGATTCAGCCGTGCGGCTGTAGCTCAGTGGATAGAGTATTGGCCTCCGAAGCCAAGGGTCGTGGGTTCGATCCCCGCCAGCCGCACCAATTTGACACTTCTCAACGTGTCACATTGTCCCTACACCCATAACCTTGCCGTTTCGGAACGGTTATGCTTCATTTTGAGTGCGGCATGGTTATGCTTCACTCACAAAGACGCAATCCCGTGCATGCAGTTGCATGACTACGGCGATTGCTTGCGCAATTCCGCATATTTGACGCAGTTTCTGTCAAATGCTGACGGCAGGGGCGGAGCGGTTATGGTTCAGCGCGGAACGCTTATGGTTCATTGCTCGGACACGGTTTTTGATCCCTGACAAGCAGACTCCTTTTGGACGATAGCGCCATCCAGTTGGACTTCCCACAGTCCGAGTGAAGTGGTTCGCCAAGCAGTGATTTCCAATTTTTGGCGGTCACTTTTTTGAACCCACCAACGTGCGTTATTTGGTTGCCCACTTCCTGAGCAACCTGATCTTCAACGATTGCCGCTCAATGGCCGTCTTGCCCTTTCTGGAGAATCTGGTTGCTACAGCATCCTGCCGGTCTGAGCGGAAGTAGTGTTTTCCGTCCTTGGCCATTTCCCAAACACTGCCGACTTCATTTTCAATTGGGGCTACATACCCATCCAATTGCGCGAGCGGTATCGCCGTCAAGACCGTCCTTACCAGGGAACGCATGCGCGAGTGCCAGGTCTGTTTGTCCCGCCTCTCGGACTTCGCACCTGTCATACCGAAGATAGGCGTCTTCCTTCTGCTTCGGCTCATGGCTTCATCTCCTCAATGCTCAGGGGAGGAGCCCCCGTTGACGCGCACATGCCTCAGACGGAAAGGTAAGTCCTGGACTTGACCCTTTTTGCACCTGACCACTTTTGTCCGCGCAAGCGAGTACGCTGAACCGCCGTGGAAACGTAATGGCCACTGCGCAGCGTGCCGCGCGGGTTGACCGAAACGACGGCAGAGCCAGGCCGATCCGGGTGAAACAGCCAGTACACGCGTTGTCCAACCTTCCAAGGTGTTGCGCCAGGTGGAATGGCCACGCGCAGGCGGCTATCGACCGTCGTTGACCAATTTGCGGGACGCATGCGCTTTAGGCACTTGGCAGTCATGGTTGGCTCCGATTCTTCAATGGACCAGCTTGGCGGGAGTCTTTGCACCCGCTGGCGGCGGCGCGGTCTCCGAGGCTTCTCGCGTCTGCGACTCGCGCTTGATGTCACACTCGATCTGCAACTGCTCAATCCACTGATCGGGTGACAAGGTCTCACCCAGCAGGATGCACTGCCGTTTGACCGTGGCAAAGTCCCCAGCAGCAAGCTGGTGCATTTGGTACAGGTCTGCCTTCCAACTGTCCTTCTGGGTCCTCGCTATCTCGGCCAGGGTTTTCTTGATGCCGGTCTCGCTGACAAACATGCTCCAGCGCTGCTCAGGGCTCAAGGCCCTCATCTCCAGCTTGAAGGTGAACCGACGCAATGCGGCCGTGTCCAGTCCGCGGAACAGATTGGTCGCCACTATGAATACCCCCGGGAAACGCTCCATGCCCTGCAGCAGCTCGTTGACCGTGGTCACTTCCCAGGAGTGGTTGGCCAGACTACGGTCACGCAGGAAACTGTCCCCCTCGTCCAGGAAAAGGATGGCTTCTTCCTCTTCGGCCTCCTGGAACATGGCAGCCAGGTTCCGTTCGTTGTCACCCAACCATTTGGACAGCAAATCGGAAGCGCGCTTGCTGATCAGGCGTTTGCCCATTTGCTGCGCCAGGTACTCCACAAATTGCGTCTTCCCCGTGCCCGGTGGACCATAGAGACACAAGGAGCCTTTGGGCCGGAGTTTGAGAGCCTGCAGAATCTGGGCTGGCCCGAATCTCCCGGCATGGTTGATGTATTCAAGTGAGTATTCGGTCACGCATTCCTTTGCCTTGGGCAAGGTGTCCCGCTGCATGGCGGCCAGCGAGCGCCGCACGGCCCGCACCATGGCGTTTTCTCGCTCTCGTTTGTTGGCGGCGCCGCTGAGTTTGGAGGCACGCACTGCCGCCTCTATCTGCTTGGCAGACACGTCTTCCAGCGCCAGGATGTCGGCCTTGGTGGCCTTGTAGAGCTTGAGGTCGGTCACCAGGTTTTCCATCTGGGTACGCCGCTCCTCCCTGCCGGCCTTCATCAGTGCTGCGTGGAAGACAAAGCGCGCCACACATTCGTCCACCAGGCTGTCGGATCCGGGTCCGGTCCAGACCGTGGGGGCCGGATTGGTATCCAGCAGAAGCTGGTCCAAGGGTGCGATATGGCTACTGTCGAGTTCGATGCCCAGGATGTTTCGTAGGAACTCTGACGGCCTGCGTTCCAGGACATCCCCGGGTTTCTCGATCACCAGGACAGCGCCGGGTCCAAAGCGACCATACAGAGAACGCGCTGTGCCACAAAGGCTATGCATGGCAATTCCCCGTAGGCATTGTCAAAGTCCTGGAACACGTATCCGACCAGCTGGGCCTGGCCCAGCAGCTCACCCAGCAGGGAGCGCTTTTCAATGGAATGGGCACCGTACAGCAGGAGATTGACACCCAGGGTGTCCTTCTCTGCTCCATTGCGCAGGATGTCTACCGCCAGTTGGAAGTCTTCTGGTGCCATGCGGGCCGGTATGCCAGCACCCGGAGCGGTAACCATAGGTTTCAACAGGCTGTCGAACACGCTTTCCAGAGGGTCCGTCAGGAGTTCCACCCAGAAGTCGGAGACCCTGGGTAGTTGGTTGTCCTTTCCTTGGCCCCGGAGAATCCGGCTGGTGCGCAGGATTCCGGCGTTTGACAGTGCCATGCGCAACTCTTCTTCGGAGCAGTCCAGCATGGCACACCATGTTTGGGCCATGTTCGAGCGACGCTCCTTCATCAACTGGACCAGGAAAGCACCAAAGTCGCTGTAAATGGCGCAGGTGAAGGCCAGCACCAGTACCTTCTCCTCGACCGCAGTGAGGTTGAGCACCTTGCAAAGCTCTGTCATGCGCAAGGTCGTGGAGTCCTCAAATTTCTTCAACAAGTCCTCGAAGGAGGAGCCGAGCTGGGCGGCGCGATTACTTGCCAGCTCGGTGAACTCTCTCCAGTTGGACGTTGCCCAGTCGTGCAGGGCATAACCTTCCACCAGCAGCCTTGCCTCCTGGAGGCTGGCATGGGTGCTTGCGTTTCCCTTGCCCAGTTGGCCCAATAGTCTCAGGGCGCGTTCCAGGGAGAGTTTTCTGGCGCGCTGGTCCAGTTGTATGGCTTGGGCCGCTTCCGGCCAGTCCAACAGGTCTGATCCCATGGCATACCAGCTGGCGAAGAGCATGGGGTCCAGCACCATGCGCCTTTGCACCTGGTCGCTAGCAATCAGGCGCACCAGCCAAAGGGACAGCCGTGGCATCGAGACTTTGCGTTCATTCATGGTGAGTAGTTTCTAAGCAGGGTTGTATTGGCAATTCGTCTCTAAACCGTCGCAGTCGACAACCACCAGTCGCTGAATTCTCTAAGGTTGTTGTGTTTGGACGCGACGGATTGCAAAGCCGCACCGGCATTCGGCGAGCCGTTGGGATCGCGGGTGATGAGCGCCCGGTGAATGCCAGGACGCACGCCGGCCATGTAAGGCAAGTAGTCGTCCACAAATACTGCTGGGCTTAGGAGATTCAGGGCAACAGCCTTGGGACTCTTGCCCTCAGCGTATTTACCGGTTGCAATGACAGTTTCGATTGGGAATCCCAGTTGCTGGAGGTTGCGCTTACGCGCCGCGACGAACCGTCCTGTTAGAGCAGTGACACAAACCAAGAGGTATCCGGCGGACTTCAAATCCTTGCAAGCCTGGATGGCGCCGGGCAATGCATATAGGGACTCCCAGAACGTTTCATCAAAGCTCGCCCGAAAGTGTTCAAGCCGATCGCCATCCAGTTGCTCGACATCCCAGCGGTCCTGTGCCCAATAGGCATTTGGGTCTACTTCTTTTGGATAGATGCCGAAAGCTCGCTTCCAGGCGGCGGCGTACCCTAGGTTGTAGTCCAGCAGGACGCCGTCTGCGTCCAAGGCGATGATTCGATTTTGCATACGCGCTCCAAGGAGAGATGGGTGGGACTTCGCCGGCTCGGCGTTGGGTCAGAGATCGAGCAAGTCAGAAACGATCGTCGCGATCGAGAACCGGGCTCGCAGATGTTTCTCCATCCATGCCAGCTCTGCATTTCCCAAGTTCCATCCCTGATGGGGCATACGGCTGACCAGGCTGTCCAATACAACGGACTGCGTAAGCTCCGGCTTCTCTAGCGCTTTTCTGTTGACGTAGGCGGTGAGTTGGTCGACCAGGTCAAGGCAACCAAGGTAGCGCTCGGCCCGCTCATCCGGTGTCAGGCCGACTACGTATCTCCCATCAATCAGACGTGCTGCGAACTTGGCCTGGGTACCGGACAGTGCGGCCGGAAATGGATCGCGCGGAAAATCGTCTGGGACAGTGACTTCTGCAATGGGTGTATCACTGCCAGCATCTGTGGACTTGGATTGCTCGCTCATGGTTTTGCTCCAAAAGGCGTGATGGTTAAACCCATCCATTCACAGCACGCTGGATTGCGTTTTGTGTGAAGCAATAGTCCCTCGATATGGGGGTTCCCCACAAATGGTCACCTGGAGAATCCGAGCCGGCTAGAGGGATACCATAAACGGTCACCTATTGCTTAGACAACGCGCAGCAGCAAGCCCTGCGCGGATCAACAAATCGGCGCAGGGCTTGATGAGTAGGAGCTCAGAGTGGGGCGCAAATCACACATGCAAACATGCGGCCATGAGCAAGCGGCAAAGCACCCTTGGTTTTTAGATTGAACAGTTCGACAACGCAATCTCAACGTGGGGCATAGCAAGGCCCATCACGCTAACAATCCCGATATGGGTCAGTTCACTAGAAAGGCGTGGTCGCACCTCTTGCATACGTAAGTGTTTTGCCAATCCTGGAATAGTAGGGGCCAGGTCTTTGCGTTGAACTGGTAGGCACGGTAGATGTAGGCAATGGAACCTACGACCCAGAACAGTTGTGCGAAGAAACCCAAGGGCTTCCAGATGATGCCGGCCACCAGCACGCCGACCAGGGCCATCACGAAGATGCCGATAAGGGGGTAGAGGTATTTCATCTTGGCCGGTGGTGCAGCGCGCTGGGATGCGGCCGTCTGGGAAGTCCCGGATGTCTTGGCACCACCCACTCCAACGCCAATGCCATCGGGGCCGACACCGATGCCGACGCCCTTGGTCGCTGTATTGATGTGGGAGAGCCCGTTTTCAAATGCTTGGGAAAGGCGCTGGGTGTTTTCGCTATGGCATTTCGGGCAGTTCAGATCCATGAGGGTCTCCGGGAGTTGAATAGGCTTTTGAGCGAGCTGGAGAGTTGGACTGCGTTTCCCCGCTGTCAACGCGTTTCCATCCATCCCCCATCGCCTTTGATCAGAGTCAACTGGACGTTGGGGGTGACGGTCAATTTGTCGTTGTAGACCTCTTTGCCGGTTGAATCGGACTTGGAGAAATCCAGATCCCTCGCGGAATTTGTGAACGTGCACCGCCACTTTGGGGATTCGTAGGCGCAGTTCAGATCAGAGACAGTCAAGTCCACGAACCGGATGCCAAGCTTCTGAAATCGTTTCGCTACGACGCCTGCAACTTCTTCTGGAGTCGGTTTTGCTTGCATGCTGCACGCCCCAACAAGTAGCACCATGCAGGCGAATGTTGTCAGTATTAAGGAGTCTTTCATACCGGCCTCTTAGTTCTGTTGAATACATCTCAGCTGGAGCAGCGACCACTCCGTAGCGGCACTCCATGGAAATCGGCCAAAAGCGGCATTTAGCTGTCTATAGACACGTGTCTAAAGTATACATAACAGAAATAGTAGGGCCATATGCGGCCCAGCAAGAATCAGCCTTTAATCAGCGCCTTGGCGACGGAGATCAAACTTCGCCGCCAGGAACTGGGCTTTACGCAAGAGGATTTGGCGGGGATCTGCCAGCTGGATCGACCCTATATTTCTTTGATAGAAGTGGGTAGCAAACAGCCTACGATTAGCGTCCTATTGCGTTTGGCAGAGGGGTTGCAATACCCACTCGGTGACTTCATGGGGCGAGTCGAGCAGCGGTATCAAGTGGAACAATCTGTCGCGGACTCCGGGATAAAACCCGCACGCACGCGATCGATGAAGAGTTCCTAAACGATGGCCCGGGGTCAAAGGACAGAACTCGCAAAGACCCCCGCTTTTTTTAACTATGGGTCTTGCCGTCGGAGTAAGCTGCTTGACACCACAGGTCAGGTCACAGGTTCAGCAGTGAGCTAACGATGACAGAGTGCATATTCTGCAGTTGCTGATTCCAACCCCCGCTGTGGTATTCGCTAACCGCCGGTTGCAATCCTTTGACGAGCTCCGCGTACAGCCGGTTCCGACCCAAAGCGGAATTAGACCACCGCCGACTCGGCGCCTGAAAGCGGACTTTCGTGACTATGTGTTTGAGACAGATAAACCAAGTCGACCGGAGTCGGACACACCCTTTTTGGCCTTCTTAGGATCATTGGTACTACCGATAAGTTCACGCTCAGCAATTGGTATTTGGGTATCGCACAAGCTCTACAAGCTAGTACAAGGTCACCCAAGATTGGCACGCTTTTGTTCGTGTAAATACCGCAATGGCAGCTTGCACTGCTGCCATCTTCACCAACATAGATCCTCATAAGCGGGATCACGGCATTCGAGGGACTGATCGCCGAGCATGTCTTTGTCCGCGTGGCACGGCGGGAGTCTGAGTTTCTGTCAAAAATCAATGTCAAAATCCGAGATTTCAACAATCCACGGAGCACTGAGATGTTGATCAACTGTGTCGTCTATCAACATGGCACCAAGCTCGCCGACATACCCGTCAGCGAAATCAGCGACTACATTGCCAAACCAGACACCTTCGTCTGGGTCGCCTTGCAAGACGCCACGCCGGAAGAGCTTGAAGAAATGCGGGAAGAGTTCGCACTGCATGAACTGGCAGTCGAGGACGCCCGGCATGGCCACCAACGCCCAAAAGTCGAGGAATACGGAGCTTCACTGTTTACCGTGTTGCACCTCATCGAACCGCTGGTTGTGCCGGACAAGCCCAGCGAACTCAACATCGGCGAAGTCAACATCTTCACCGGTAGTAACTACGTGCTCTCGGTACGCAATCGCAGCCAGCAGGGCTTCCTGGGTGTGCGAGCCCGGTGTGAACGGGAGCCTGAACTGCTGCGCCACGGCTCTGGTTTTGTACTCTATGCGCTGATGGACTCGGTGGTGGACCGCTACTTCCCCATCATTGATGGGTTCGAGACCGAGCTGGAGTTGATCGAAAAGGACATTTTTACCAAAAAAATGGCACGTTCCAACATCGAACGCCTGTATGAACTCAAGGGCCGCGTGATGGTTCTCAAGCACGCGGTGGCCCCCTTGTTGGAGGGAACCAGCAAGCTTTCTGGAGGCAGGGTTCCCAGTATCTGCCTCGGGGTACAGGATTACTTTCGCGACGTGATGGACCATCTGTCGCGCATCAATTCGCTGATCGACACCATGCGCGACACGATAGGCACGGCCATCCAGGTGAATCTGGCCATGGCCACGATTGAAGAAAACGAGGTCACCAAACGTCTGGCGGCATGGGCCAGTATCTTTGCAATATGGACCGCGCTTGCCGGTGTCTGGGGCATGAACTTCGAGAACATGCCGGAGTTGAAGTGGAAATATGGCTACGCCATGGCACTGGGCGTCATGGCGGTGGCGTGTTCTTTCCTCTACTGGAAATTCAAGCGCGCTCGCTGGTTGTAGCGGTCGCGTTCGCTCAGCGGGCAAAGGCCCAGCTCAGCCCCACCGTCCACCAGGCGGGCTCGCTTCCATGGAGTCCTTTGGCCCGACTGAGATCAATGCTGGCGTTCTGGCTCAACACATAGCGCACACCCGCGCGCCAGTGGTCCATATTGCTTTCACGGAAACGCTCCGCCACAAAGGTCCACGCTGGCACTGGCGCCCATTCCAGTGCCGCGCCCGCGCGATCGGTGTCTGGTTCACCACCACGGCGAAAATCGCGGCCGACATTGACGTGGATGGTCACGGTCTCACTCGCAGCCCAAGTCAACGGGAACACCACGGTGCTGGCTACGAAGCTCGGCGACCGATCTTGCCAGTTGGCTCCAAACACCACCCCGGCGCTCAATGCCTCCGTAAGCTGGTGCGCCCATTTGATCTGCGGGCCTACCGCGGTGGTGGCGCCTATGTCGGTCACGTGTGTGTTATCCAGATTTAGGCCCAGCTCGACCGGACCCACGCGACAGGCTGGGCCGATGTGGATGAGCGAGCGTGCGCCGTGGCTGTCCCGGTCGAACCATGTTTCAAGTTGACACTGACCCGGCGCGAGAATGGCGGCGTCATCCACCGCATGGTGTCCGCCTGCCGCATGCACTTGCAAGCTCAGACCGAATAAGCCGACCGTCAGGCCCAGCAACTGGCAAGCCAAGCGATGGTCTGCGCTCGTGCAGCGGTTGGCAATTGCGGCAGGGTTGCCGGTGGCGATGGCTATCAGCTCGGGTGACAGCAGTTTCTTCTTGTCAATCATGAACTCTTCTTTCAGACACCTGGGTAAAGGAGACCCTACGGTATTACGTGGAGATCCGCCTTCCCAGCGATGTCGGCTAAGTTGAAATGAATGCGCGCGTAGCGGCGCTAAACACGCACGGATGCAATGCTTATACCCAGGACCAATAACAATTGTGATGCGCCATCGGTTTCGCCAATGCTAACCGTACACTCTGCTGTGTTGAACGAACTTCTAGGTGTACAACTCTCCCGGCGGTTCAAGTAACAGCCGCAAGACCCCTGCTGCTTCTGGCCCTCAGCACGTTCTGGTCCGCGCAGCCGCGATGAACAGCGATCTGAAAATGCAGAAAGTACCTGCACCACGCCGATTGCGCACACAGCAGAAGCTGCAGGATCGCTTGCAACGAGCGGGTTAGCTCCGCCTCCAGTTTTGAATGCTATCTCCTACGGCACGTCTGAACGAAGTACCGACACGGGCCGCCCCTCTGTCCGAACGTGGTGCGGTACTGGTTTTGCGGGTCGCGGTGAAGGAAGCCTGCCTCGGCCTCATGTTCGGCCTTACAGCCAGCCACAAGGAAAAACTAGTCTTTGGCAGACTTCCGGGCATCAGCAGTATCCAACCCGGTCGTTGTCGTGCCCGTAAAAAATGCGCCGCCGAGACTAAGATGCGCAAACTTCTGCAGCACCCTGTTGTCGGCGGCATGGAACACAAACAAACCCCGACCTCGGGCACGAACAATCAAGCGCGGTGCAATCAACCATTGCAGGTAAGGCACGTAAACGAACTTGATCTGACTGATATCCGCCAAAGCGACCCGCTTGGACCACATCCAGCTCTGGTGAATGCAGTTCTCGTCAATCATGGTACGGCTCTGCAAGATCCAGTAATAGCAAAACGCGATGACAGAAAAAGTCACCGCCATGAACAATGCCGCGTGGATGGACCAGCCTGTCCCGATGATCTGGTGGGCCGCCCGAGTTCCCCAGTACAGCAGCGCGGCCATGAAAAGGCTCGCCAGTATCTTTACAGCCATGGGAAAGGCGGCGCCTTCTGCCACTTCATCCATAGTTGCGGAAGCTGGTGACATGTTATTTCCGAGCATTGTCTGTGGCTGCCGGTGCGCCAGACGCCGCGTCTGACTTGGAGGCGCTTTTAAACAGTTCTTCGACGTTTCTTTGATCATCCATGGCGTTGAACTCTTCCTGCGCCGGCATCTCGATCTGAACCTTGTCGATGTCGACCTTCTCTTCTTTGTCGAGGAAGATTGTCACCGTCTGGGGAACAAAAATAACAATGACGACCAACAGCAATTGAAGCAGAACCCAAGGAATGGCACCCAGGTAAATGTCTCGTGACTTCACCTTGTCCGGGATGGCACCGGACTTGAACAGCGTATCGGAAATTCCTCGTAAGTAAAACAGCGCAAAACCGAAAGGCGGATGCATGAAACTGGTTTGCATATTGACGCAAAGCAGCACACCAAACCAGATCATGTCGATTCCCATCTTGTCGGCTACCGGGCCAAGCATTGGTAGGATGATGAAGGCTATTTCGAAGAAGTCGAGAAAAAACGCCAGAAAGAAAATGAAGACGTTGACAACGATCAGGAACCCGATCTGACCGCCAGGCAGGCCGGTCAACAGGTGTTCAATCCAGATCCCACCATCAACGCCCTGGAACACCAGCGAGAAGACACGTGAACCAATCAGGATAAACACCACCATGGCGGTAATACGCATGGTGCCGGTCATGCCGTCCTTGATCAGATCCCACGAAAGACGCCTGTGAATGGCGGCCAGAATAAATGCGCCGACCGCACCCATGGCCCCGGCTTCTGTCGGCGTTGCAATGGCGGTGTTAATGCCTGGCAAACCACCCATGCTGCCAAGCACGGCAAAGATCAGAATGGCAGAGGGGATGATCCCTCGCAGGCACTTCTTCCACAAGGCCCAGCCGCCGAGCGTACGCGCCTCCGCGGGAACACCCGGCAGATAGGTCGGGCGGAAACGCGTCAGGAAAAAGGTGTAAAGCGCAAAAATCACGACCTGCAGGATGGATGGCCCCCAAGCGCCCTTGTACATGTCGCCGACAGAGCGGCCTAGCTGGTCTGCCATCACCACCAACACCAGCGAAGGCGGCACCAGCTGGGTTATGGTTCCAGATGCTGCCAGCACGCCCGTGGCGTAGCGCATGTTGTAGCCGTAACGCATCATCACTGGCAGTGAAATCATGGCCATGGCAATGACCTGTCCAGCTACAGTGCCTGTGATGGCTCCCAGAATGAAGCCAACAATGATGACAGAGTAACCCAGCCCGCCGCGCATCGGGCCAAACAGTTGCCCCATGGAATCGAGCATGTCTCCGGCCAGACCGCACTTTTCGAGAATCGAACCCATCAAGGTGAAGAAGGGAATCGCAAGCAACAACTCGTTGGACAAGATGCCAAAGACGTTCAGCGGCAGGTTGGCCATGAAGGCGGCTGGAAACCAGCCCATCGCGATGGCAATGAAACCGCAAAGCAAGCCGAGCGCCGACAACGAGAAAGCAACCGGAAAACCGATCAGCATGATGACAATCAGTCCGCCAAACATCAGCGGGGCGAAATCTTGCATGTTCATGCTGCTCTCCGGAAAAGTACTGTGGCGTTGGTATGCGAGCCGCCCATCCATTGCGGTCCAACATAAATGTGGAAACTCATTGCAGAGGCCTTTCGTAATGGAGGTCCATGTCATAAACATGCAGGAGCCAGCCGATGCGCTTGATGATCTCTGACAGGCCCTGAAAAAACACCAAAGTGAAGCCCAGCGGCAGCATCAGCATGGCAGGCCAGCGGATCAGACCGCCAGCATTGCTCGACATTTCATGCATGAGATACATGCGCAAAAACAGAGGGGCAGAAAAATGGAGCATCAGGGCCATTGCTGGCAGGAGGAAGAAAACCAGGCCAAACAGGTCGATCCACACCCTGCCCCGGCTGGAAAACTGCCCATAGATCACATCTACACGGACATGTTCATTGACCCGCAGTACCTGGGCAGCGCCCAGCATGACGCAAGCGGCAAACATGTACCACTGGATTTCGAGCCAGGCGTTCGAACTGATGTCGAAGGTATAGCGGATCACAGCGTTGCCGGCGCTGATTGCGCACGAAAGGATGACGGCCCATTTGGCAATGCTGGCGAAGCGGTCGTTGACCCAGTCAACCAGATGGGCGAAAGAAAGAAGTGTTTTCAAAGCGGAGCCTCCGAAACCTGTCAGGAAAGGACCGGTTGACTCTATCCAGCAGGGTGTAAAGAGGCCGTAAAGAAAACGGCTGTGCGCTGACGAAAGGCTGACGGCCCACACTGGGCCCGATCTTCAGCTGACCCTAGGATGACGCTGCCGAGCGCAAGGGCATGCCGTCGGACTGAACAAGCAGGCGATAACCGACACTGGTTTCGGTCAGCAACAGAACTGGGCTGGCCGGTTGCACCTCCAGCTTCTGCCGCAACTGGCGTATATAGATACGCAGGTAGTGACCTTGCTCTGCATACCCAGGGCCCCAGACTTCATGCAAGAGCTGGCGCGAGGTCACCACCCGATCTGCGCGTTTGGCCAGCGCTTCCAGCAATCGCCACTCCGTGGCCGTCAGGCGAACCACCAGCCCGGCGCGATAGACCGTTTTGGTTTCCAGATCGATGCGCACATCACCAATGCGCAGTGTCGATGCGCCCGCCCGCGTCGTCTGGGCGGCATGGCGCAAAGCCACGCGGAGACGGGCATGCAATTCATCAACTCCAAAAGGTTTGCTCAGGTAGTCGTCGGCGCCAGCGTCTAAAGCATCGACTTTCTGCCGTTCCTGCGACCGCGCAGACAACACCAGGATGGGTCGCTGCGTCCAGGTGCGCAACTGGCGTATCAGATCAACCCCGTCGCGGTCGGGCAACCCCAGATCAACCAGGAAGACATCGATTCGCCTGTTTCCGGCAAGGGTCTCGCCTTCCAGCGCATTGGCAGCTTCGAAGACCTCGTACCCCTCCGCCTCCAGCGTGGTCACAAGAAAACGGCGGATCGGTTCCTCATCTTCCACCAGCAGTACCCGTGTGACCGGCGCGCGCAATGACATCAGGCCACCTCGTCCATTGGTGGTGCATGGCGCTCCGGCTGGGGCAAGCGGATTTCGAAGCTAGCCCCGTCGCGGGTGACCCCTTCTATGGTTCCATGGTGCAGCCGCACCGCCGCCGCGCTGATGGCAAGCCCGAGGCCAGTACCCGCACCTGCCGGCTCGGGCCGCCCTCTGTAAAACTTCTTGAACACATCGCGTTCATGCCCGACGGGTAGGCCCGGGCCGTTATCGCTCACTGTAAGCCGCCAGTACTCTTTCATCACATCCACGGCCACCACAATGGTGCTCCCTGGTGGGGTGTAACGCAAAGCGTTGTCGAGCAGATTGGTCAACACTTGCACCAGCAGGCGCGGATCACACCAGACAACCGCATCGGGGGGCACCTGTATCAGAAGGATGTGGGTTTTCAGCCGTGTAGCCAACGCTTTGCGTGCCTCCTCCACCAATTCATCGGCTGGACACCATTCATAGGCCGGTTGAACGCCGCCGTCTTCCAGGCGGGTGAGATCGAGCAGATCACTGACCAGTGCGTGCATGCGCCTTGCCTCATCCAGAATGGACTGGGTCAGCGCGCTTCGACGGGAGGTATCCAGCAACTTGTCCTGCTGCTGCAGACTGGTCGCCGCGCCGACTATCGTCGTCAGCGGGGTACGAAAATCGTGTGAAATTCCTGAGAGCAGAGTACTGCGCAACCGCTCGGTTTCAACTTCGACCACTGCGTTCGCACTCTTGTGTTCAAAGATCGAACGCTCCAGGGCAAGTGCGGCCTGGTTGGCGATGGCTTTAAGCAGATCATGCTCTTGAGGGTTATGCAAGCCCGATTGACCGGGATGTATGGCAAGCACGCCAAGCGAGCCGGCGGCTCCACGCAAAGGTACATACAGTGCCCTTGGCTGCGAAGCGTTGTGCAATCCGGCTCCCGTGATTTCACCTCGATCAAACGTCTTCTGCGCTTCATGCAGTTCCGCACCGACGCCTCCCCGCGCCAGCCGGTTCGAAGTGTCCCCAAGGAGTCCACGACAAAATCCCTCCGTATCCCGAAGCCTTCCAGACTCGTCCGGCAACAACAGGACGCCGGACGCGCCGAAAGTGGAGCGAACCGCCTTTGTCAGCCCCACTGCAATTGCGTCGGGGGTCCGGGCAACCGCGAGCTCTCGTGCGAGTTCGTTGAGCGCTTGCTCACGCCGTGACCGTTCGTCCGCGACAAGCGCCTGGGTGCGGGCTTGTGCCACCAAGCGGCTGATCAGCAAACCCACCAGCAGCATCACAATCAGCGTGAAAACGTGCTGGGTATTGGTTGGATTGAGTGACCAGCGCGGCGGTACAAAAATCAGGTCAAAGAGGAAAAGGCTCGACAGAACGGCGACCACCGAGGCCGATTGGCCAAATCTCAAGGCGGTATAAACAACCCCTGCGAGATAGACCATGATGAGATTGGCCAGATCGAAATACGGCGTCATCAGGGCACAAAGCCCGGTACACATCAGCACGACCAGCAACGCATAGACCCAGCCGTAACGTTGCACAGGACTCGCCCAACGGGACAGCACGCCTGAAGCCAGACCGGCCGCGGCAGTTTTTCGGGCATTGCAATGTGCCAGATCGTCAGTCGGATTGGCGCGCATGAAACAGTGTGTCAGGAGGTGGCGTCGCATTGTTGCATGCGTGAGCCCGAGACACCATTCACGGGTGGCCTTGACTTGGTAACGCCCTTGTAAAACGGCCACTGCTCAAACAACTGCCAAACCTCCAGGGTATCCACACAAGCGACCAAGGCCTGGCGGAAGTCAGGGTCCGACAGCAATTGGATGAAATCACTCAGCAGCGCAAAATGCTGAGCCACTGCTGGTTTGGGAACCAGAAGCACCAGCAAGTCGGTGACGAGATTTCCATCGGGCGTTTGGAAGGGGATCGGGGTTTTCGGCCTTAGAAACACGACCAGCGGCCGCCGCAAGCCCGAGATCTGCGCGTGCGGAATCGCCACGCCATAACCCATCGCAGTGGAGCCGTGGCGCTCACGTGTTGAGAGCCGGTAAGCTACTTCCGCTGCCTTGGCGAGACTACACGATTGCACCACCTGCCCAATTGCTGCAAACGCCTCCGCCTGCGAAGTCACTGGAGCATCCAGCAACACTCGCTCCCGACACAAAATATCTTTCATCAGCAGGCCGTCGTTCATGTTCCTGATTGGAACGGGAGCAGCGTAAACAGATCGTAAATATTTGCGGCAGTCTGCCAAACTGAGCGGCGTCAGCAATTCGCCTTGCATTCAATTGAAACTATTGTTTTACTTAGAAAGAGCTAACTATCGGATAGCTGCATATTGGCGATGGCAAAGGACAGGGGCCTCCACGCGCTATCTCGGAGCTCAACTGAAGCTTGCCGTGACTGGAAGCTCCCTACCACTGAAATTTATCAACGCAGTTCCTGATTGCGGTTATTCGACAATGACCGCAACTGGCCCCCTACGGTCTCCATCAGCAGAAACTGCAGCAAGCGTTCAAACTGGAACTGGCAACTACAGTAGATTTGCCAAATTCAACACTTACACTGGGCGCTTCATCACAGTACCCTTTCAAGCGAAAACCATTTATGCAGTCATTTCTTCGATTTGCCATCGTCTCAGCCTTCGTCTTTTCTGTGACGGCTTGCGCGACCGTTGCACAAGGCCCAAGCTACTCGGAAAGTAAGGCGAAAACCCTACAGTCGGACCGATCAACTGTGTACATTTTTCGAAAGTACGCTGAGCCAACGGCATTTGGGACCACGATCAAGATCAACGGCACCGAAGTCACGAGCCTCAATCAAAATGGTTACACGTGGGCCACAGTAGCTCCGGGGACAACGGAAATTCGGGCAGTGTGGGCTGGCCTGTCAGGCCAAAGGGACTCGCTGATATCGCTAAACCTGAAGCCAGCGACAACCTACTTTATTGAGCTGACCGGAATGTCTAAGTTCACGGGAGCTACCTTGGGTGGCGGTAGCGGAGTAACGATGCAAGAGTTTAATGTTCAGATGGGTTCGGGACTTAACCACGTAAATCCCGCTGCAGCAGAGAAGGTACTTGAAGCCTGCTGTAAATTTCAGAAACCTAACGCCATTCACTATCAGTAGACAGACTGGGAGCATTCGCTGCACTAGATTTTGCCGATGGTGAGCCTCAGAGCGGTCGTTGGTTTACTACCGCAACTGGCCCGTAGCCGCGGTAGCCACAAAATACTGCCGACGCTGAATGAACACCAGGGCGACAGTTTTATCAAGTGCCGCCTCAAATGTTCTGGTCGATCTCACGATTGCGAACCTCTAGGAGATTCGCCACATCGGCGCGTGAGTACCTCCTCGCATAGTCCAGAGCGCTCATTCCCGAGTTATCGGTAGCATGGATGTTTGCTCCATTGTTCAGAAGTAGTTCGACCATCGCCAAATTACCCTTTTTCGCGGCTTTCCAGAGTGGCCGAATCCAAGGCCGTTCTGACGCGCCCTCGATGTTTGCGCCTCTCTTCAGCAATGATTCGACAATCTCGATACGGTTCTCTTCGGCCGCCGCTATAAGAGCCCAGTTCTGCAGGTCCTGATCTCCCGGGTACATTGACTCCAGCTCCAGAAGGTGGGCGATAAAAACGGGCTCTTCGCCCGATTTGGCTAGGGAATACAGCGTATCAAGTGATCGAAAACTCATAGAAGGTGCGACAAATAGTTGACGTCGAGGGTGACAACTATATTAGCTAGAGCATCGACACGAAGAGTAGCAACTTCTGCCTCCAGGCACCTGATCAACTTGCATACCGATTGCGGTCATTCGTCGATGTCAGCACTTGGCCCGAAGCTCACGGATCATCTCAATTGACCGCAGGACTGGCATCGAAAATCCTTCGCTGGTGGAAAGATGGCGCGGCCGACAAATAGCAGCATGAATGCAAGTGAGATAGCGGGCCAACTGCGGCACTCTACGAACTGCCCAGATCCACAATGCGAGCACTGGACGACGTCCGGTGGATATGCCTCAATCAACGCAGCTTCAAGCTCGCCTCGATCACGCAAATTCAGAACAGCATGCGCTTGATCAGCATGCTCACGACGGACAAGCAAGCGAACGCCGCCAAAACCCAATGACATCGGCCACCACGCCGCCACAACGTGCTCACTACCCAGATAGGCCCGAATGCCCTCTGACTCCAGCAGTGCTCGTGCAACATGAGCCTCCCAAGGGCTCAGGTGGACTTCAACGACGGTAAATGCAATGACTTGGTCCACAGCGAGTTCAAGAGCGAGAATGTTACGGAACTATAGCCCACAGTTTTACGAACTTAGACGGGGCACTTTCTCCATCTGAAGTCAGTCAGGATCGAACGGGCCGAATTCCCACAACACTGCTCCACCGCGGAAGTGTCTTGCCCATGTATCAAAGTACTCCTCACCAACTCCGCGAGCGTAGAACGTCACATCAGGATAGGCACGAGAAACTGTGGCGATGAGTTCGATTAAGTCGAATGCGACGATACGGTTGTATCCCTGACGGTCAAGACCGTTTCCTTCGGCGGACTCCCTTAAGTCGGAAAGAACGTCTTCAACCCCCCAGTCGCTCGCAACAACGAACGGCCTTGCTGCCAAAAGCACCGCCTCCGGTGTCATGTCACCGGCGGCGTAGTCGCCATCATCCCAGCTCAGTTCCAATCTCGTGTAGTAACTCATCTATTGCCTCAGTAAATGTCAAGGCTGACAAACAAGCAGTGACAGCCTCCCGCTGATAAGGGAGCCTAAGCCCTCCGATTACTATTTACTCAACTATCACCTGCCCGTAGCTGAGACTCTGGACATCCCATCTTTCGTCATCACGGTTTCGCCAAGTAAGCAGGCCAACAAGCACTCCCTCTGCGCTGTAGAGACGAATGTTCGCTGGACCAAGAATGCCGGGACCAGGCCCACAGTATGGAGAAATGGAGTACAGAGGCTCAATGAAGCCGAAGTCACATTCAGCATGCTTAAGCAGCGGCTGTGCAACGTCTAGGAATTGAAAGTTCGATCTACCGCAGCAAAGTGCCCTTGGAGTATGTTGGCGAGCCATCCTCCAACGTAGGTACCTCCCTACAAACTCTATGGCCCCGGCTGTATCCATGAACTCAGTTCCGAACGGATAGTCGACCGGGTGTCCACCCCTAACAGCGCCATAGGCGTCTTCAAAGGCCCGCACTGATTGGATGTCCTCGACAACGGTGACGACTTCGCAATCCTTGCACCATGCTGGGCGAACAGGCGCCAAGAGGGTGTCTTCATCCCGGACAGAAGCAGTGGCTGAGTCGCCACCTAGATAGTAGCGTACTTCAGTGAAGCCGAATTGGAATTTCTCACGGCAGCTGCTGCATTCGTAGTGACTTGGAAACACTTAGTCTCTCCCATTTCTTTCGAATCACCTCTTCCAAAACTGCCATGGCTTTTTTGGTGTCTCTATGTCTTTTGCCTTGGTCTTTAGAAAGGCCAGATAGCGTGGGTTTTCGTCTTTGAATATGTCCGGCCCAGCACCCATATAGGCTCTCATTAGCTCGTCAGCAGCGCGATCTACGGCGTTGAGTTCGAACTGGCATTGCCCAAGGCGCATATGCACAAATGGGTTCCCTATTGCACCTGGACAATGCATTGCTTGAGACAAGTTGTCCCGGCCGGCGACGTAATCACCCCCTAGAAAATTTGCATCGCCAATCGCAGCCAGAATCCAAAGGGCCGCACTCCAGTCTGTTTTGGGTTCTGGCAACAGATCCCAGGCAGTCCAATACATGGGGATCGCATCGGCAAATCTTCTTGCCTTAGCGAGTTCATCTCCCGTCGCACAAAGACGCTGTATTTCGGAATGAATTTCGTCTGATAGTTTTGCCACTTCGAATCCCTCGTACTTGAACTCATATCTGCGCATCAAACGCATAACTTTTCATCAGCTTTTAACTCGTAGCAAAGCCACTGGCCTTCCCTCCGTGCCGCGATACCACCTCGGGCTGCTTGATCATCGAATTTTGGTAAGTGCTTCCTGAATGCCTGGAGCAATGCTCGTCGGTGCGGCCACTCATCCATGATTTCAACCCGAAGGCCACCACCGTACTGCACCACCCACTTTGTCTCACGGTATGGCCCATCAATATCTGGAAAGAGTGCCTCTTCGCGTACGAACTCCAGCTTTGAAACTTTGTCCAGTCGGACTAGGGTCGTTTGGCCAAAGGCAACGTATTCGATGGCTCCATCCGATATCCGCATCGACTCATAGTTAACAGGTTCCCGAAGGTCTCCGTAAAGCATCGCCGCCATAGTGGCAACAAATAGACCCCAGATTGCATAGCTCAGGCTCGGCCAGGTATTGCTTGCCATTAGCACGATGAAAGTGGCCAAAGCAATTAGCAGTCCACGATACGGCTCGCGGACTCGACGAAAGCGATCAAGCACCGTTGATTCCTAAGCCAGAAGCGTCTTTGCCACATCGCGCGCATCGGTTCTGGGCCCTTGAACACGTGTTGCAAACTGCCCAAGCGTTGTTTCTGTAGTGGTCCCAGTTGCCCCCGCCACCGCCATCCCAGCTCTTCCTACAGTCGGGACATTCTCCAAATGATCGGACAGTGTCTGCATTAGCGCAGGCCTCACTACAAAACACAGGGGCGGGTTGGATTGACATGAAGTTGGTGTCGCAATTGGTTTGAAACTGACTCAGTCTACCGCCCGACTTAGGACATTCACCAACGACGGCAATTGGCCCAGACCAGCGATCGTTTCCAAAAAGCCCAATCAACGTCCTAAGTTTTGCTAAAGGCTTCTACGCCAATCACCAACCCGTTGGCGCTATAAGTGTGCCTTCTCCACTCCTTCACCTGGGTATATTTCATCGCGTTTTCCAATACGTTTGCGACGACTTCCTCTGAAGTTGGCCATTCGTTGCACGGAATAGTGTTTCGATCAGCAAACTCCTGCGCCTGTGACAGGATATCAGCCGTAACGTCAATTGTTGGATGTGTATGACAGATAGTCGAGTCCAGTTCCGCCTTCGCAAACGCGAGCTTGGTAAGAACTGCTAATGCGTCCTTGCGGTAAACGCCGCCTTCTGTTGAATTGGCCGCCATCAACATGCCAAACGCCACTACGGATTTCTTGGCATCTTCGTCAACAACATCCCTTAGGAGACTGGTCACGGCCTCGAAGTCTTGGCATTCAGCCGCCGGGCCAAAAAACTCCTTTCCACGAATTTCTTTCACAACTGTTCCCCCGTCTTTAACAGTTGTGACCGCACCATGCGTTTCAACAGAGTTTGCCAAAATACCGGCCCAACTTGTCTCATCGACATCGTTGCCATTGCGCTTGAACAGCTTTTCCCAAAGTCCCATAGCGTCCTTCTAGTCAATTCAACTCTCTATTACCGCTGTCGCTTCAGCGTAGTCTATCAACTCTGTGCCTCATAACAGTCATCTGTAATCGACTGCAACTGGCCCGAAGCCCACGACAGGCCAAGACTCTCCGCGGGGTTAGTGGTGATTGGCTACTTAAGACTCTCCTGTCGATTGGCGCTCAGCTTCTTGGAACTGGCCACCTTCCACAATGCGTTCAACTATTTTTCCTGCCATGTAGGCGAGCAAGACTTCGGGACCGGTGTCGTTGGCAACCCGACGAATGTGTGTGACATGGAAGCTCGTACCCAAACGACGATTGGCCTCATCGACTCCCTCGACAACCTTCTGCACTACTACTTCATCGTTCAGCGGCGCGTGTGAGCAGTTGCCAATTGCCGGGAGCGTCTCAAGAACTGGACGTTGGACTCCCACAGCGTTCGACAGACGCACTTGAAGTAGGTTGTGCTTTGGCCCGGTAATATGGGAGGCGCAGAAGTAGTCGCCGAGGCGAACGAATTGCATAAACTCTATCCCCCTCGGTTTTCCCTCAACATGTTGCAGAACAGCGCCCCTTGTTCAATAGCGTCGTCCAACGCGACATGGGTATGTGGAAGCTTGTCAAACCAGTGTTTTGGCATATTTCGCTTGGTGCTTTCTCGATAGTCTGTCTTCAGTAGCGCCATTGCGAAGGACTTCATATCGAGCGCGGAATGACTAAAGGGACTCTCTCCGGCGAATCGGATGAGGTACCAGTACACGAACAGAAAGTCAAAGCCCGCGGGGTAGGCAACGAAAACTGGCCGACCAGGCATGGACTTGAGCCACTCAACATATCGGTTCATCGCGTCCGATGGCGGAACAGTATTTTTCCTGCATGCTTCCCATGCTTCCGGCTGGGTAGCCCACCACTCCGCAGTTTTTGGATGGGGGGATGCATCTGGAAGCGTTTCTAGATTGGCCTCAAAAGTGGCGATCAACTTCTTGTCTGCTGTGTAAGCGGCAGAGCCGAAACTCAGCATTGAATGCGGGCCCGGTATCGGGCCATCGGTCTCAACGTCTGTACTGATGTAAATTTCTGTCATGGTTTTGTCTTTGTTATTGTTGTTGAAGAACTGGCATCGTTCGGAGTGGGAGACGGCGTCCGGCCTGAAGCCTACGCGGTTTCGATCGAATATTCGATGCCCCAGCAATTATTGACGAAACAGATTGGCTCGCTGTAACTCTCTGCCAACGGTGCGGTAAGCTGATTCCGTCCGACTCAAGGCTCTTGCCTCAGCTCCTGGCAGCGGACATTCGCCCAAGACTGCAAGTGGCCCGAACCTGCGGTCTGTTCCAGACAATAGCGGTCAAGGGCGGAGCTCCAAAGCAGTCGCTCAAAATGCAGATTTAGCGTTGGAGGTTAACCTAGTCGCAGACTGGTTGTCATCGAAGTCGAGCGCATCGACGACGTCGGAAAGCAATATCTTCGACGGTGCATCCCTGTCGTCGGACCGCAGGAAGAAAGTGCAGTAGTACCTCATTGCTCGTCTGTGCGGTTTAAAGTCGGCCGCGAGTGGAATACAACAGCGCGCTCAATTGTGAAGAATCGCAAGCGCGCGGCGCGCTGTTGTTGGTCCAATCGACGAACATGTTATGCCTCATGCCACAACACTCCTCTAGCGTTCTCACTCCGTGGATTGTGTGTAGGTAGTGCCCTGCCGCTTGTCCTCGGACTCGCCCAAAGGCGCTCACTCGCGAGAGCGCCAAACCTGCGGCCGTAATACTCCACTGCATCCAAGCGCTTGCGCCGTACACGGGAACGAGTAGGGCCGCGTGAACGTCGTTCCCAATTTGCCAACCCCGCCATGAGCAAACGAAGCTCAGGCTTGGTGAGGCGACTCCAGAAAGAACGCCTACGCTTTAGTGGGTTTTCGATTTGCAGCTTGGATGGAGAACTCCGGCGACGGCCAGAGGCGCTACCCAGTTGCCGCCAGATCGGGGCGCTTCTATGAGGCATAACGTCAAAGCTGCCCAGCACGCAGCACTTGCAGCGCAGCGGCATCCTGCTGCTGCGTGTCCGCGCCGAGCGAAATCTCAAATTTCATTGACGCACCCACAACTCTTGATCGGTATAAGAAAACGTGACACCGGCGCGGCCCACAATGGGCGACGACATGAAAGAGTACTTTACGAAACGACCGGTAGACCACAGAGTTCCAAAGCTCAAGATTCCCTTTTCTGCGTCCCACAGTACTTCAAAAACTTGTGGGGCCTCGTCGTCGTACTTGTCTACTACCGAAACGCTCGGGATGTCGCCTTTGAATTGGACGCTGATTTCCAAATCAGAAAAGCCGTCACCGCATTTCCAAGTGCCCACAAGCGGATTCAAAGCTACCGCATTTTTAATACGCTTCATTTGAAATTTAACGTCGGCGTTGTACGGCGGGCAGTATACGCCGCGCAGCGGTATTCTGCGACTGCATGTCCGTGACGAACAACTTGTTAAACATGAGTACCACCCCCGGTTCGTCGTCCGATGCTGATGAACCAAAAGAGTAGGAAAACAGCGGAGAGAAGAGCCGCACCTTGAACAGCATTGGTGATTTCGAGGACAAATCCTGCGCCAGTGATCGATCCGTTTTGGACTACCTGTGTTTGCGAGTGGTAAAGCTCGCTGTAACCCTGGAGGCCATAAAAACCAAGACCTAGATTTGCGACCAAAGCCACACAAAACATGACCAGGCAATACTGCCACGCGGCTGCAAGGCGCAAGGCTTTCAGAACAAAATGGGAGATTCCTGCTGCCACTGTAAATGTCACGTACGCAAATACAGTGTTGATCACAACCCACTTTTCAAATGCGGAATGCTCTAGGTAACCTCAGTCTACTTCCTGATACCAGTCATTCACGAAAGAATGCAATTGGCCCGTGGCAGAAATGACAATGACAAAAGATTGGACAAGCAGTTCAACTGGCTAAACTGGTGCAATGCCAATCTTCGCCAGCCAAGCAATGAATTCATTTTTCCATTTGCGGTCAGTCGCCCTGCCGATGTCAACAGCAATCGCTGAACCAAACCGTTCACGAATGCTGGGTTCGGGACTTAACCACGTAAATCCCGCTGCAGCAGAGAAGGTACTTGAAGCCTGCTGTAAATTTCAGAAACCTAACGCCATTCACTATCAGTAGACAGACTGGGAGCATTCGCTGCACTAGATTTTGCCGATGGTGAGCCTCAGAGCGGTCGTTGGTTTACTACCGCAACTGGCCCGGTCCGGCTGTAATGACAGTTCAGCCCTAGGCAAGCAGCTTCAGCGCACGAGAGGACTTGTTAATAGTTCATCGTCCACGCGGCACATAGATCGGAATATAGATCGGAATATAGGCCGTCGCTTTGGGCTCACAGAAACTTGTTTTAACCTTCATCGGGGTCATAGGCGCCGCTTCTATAGGAGGGTGTGTTTTTCCGAGATGGTTCTCAACGTAGTTCTTCGCATCCTGCTCATCAAATCTGTGGCTGTACTTGAGATTCTTGCCGTCGTAGGTGTACACCAATTCACCAGCGTAGGTGATCGCGCCGGGTCGTAGGTCAAATGTGGCTCCGATGGACCCCTCGCAAGGCCCGTAGGGCTTGCCTTCTGGAAACACAAGAGACACCCCGAGCTTTTCGCTTGCAGCATTGTTCTTAAGCTTTACGAAGATGTACCCGTCCGAGCCTGGCACGATATTTACTTCCGGGATATCCAGATGGGGGCGTACCCACTGGTTGCCTTCAATTTTTCCCCGGAGAAGGTGGATCCTATATTGAGGACTGACTCGCAGAAGTAAGACACTGCTGGACTGGTCAACCGAGATGGCGGTACCGGGTGCAACGTTTGACGTGGTTCCACACCCGAGCAAGACAGCAGAGAGGACGATTGCGAGAAGGTGTTTCATGTTCTTTGCCCAACGTGATGTAGATGGCGGATATCCTGGGCTCCTAGGATATCCGACGGGATAGAGCCAAATTTCCCTTGCCAATGCTCATCACGCAGACGACAGCAAGGCGCACAAAGGCTTGATTCGCAGCCATTTCGCAAAGAAAGTGAAGTCATTTTCACCCTGTTGGCGTGAGGCAGATTAACTTCAGCGCGAATCGGAGCTCGCCACTTACGGCGAAGCACCTCAAAAAAATAGCAATTTGACTGCGGAATTGTCTTCCAAAAGCGGGCATTGACCAAAGTCCGCACCTGGCCCAAAGTGAGCAGATTAGTCGGAAACTTCATATGTCAACGCGGCTGACCTCGAACTCAACTGCTCCATCGCACGGGACGCTACCAAAATCAATAACAAATCCGAGGACGTCCACAAGCCCCTCTGCGTGATTCACCACCTGACCGACCCCACGATAGGCGTAGTTGCCAACGCGCTCAAGCTTGTGATGGGAACGCAAGACTTTGTCCTCTTCCGGCCAATCGGAGAGGTATGCGGAATGAACATTACCGCTCAGAATCGACAGTCTATTTTCAACTGTGTCACCCACAACTAGCCCGCAGGGATAGCATAAGACAACAATTTCAGCCTTGTCGCTTCGCAGGGTAACGTCGGCACCATCTCCGGGGCTGTATGGCTCAACTGCACAGACAAGCAGACTCTTCATTGGATACTTTTGAAAAATTGAACACTCAACCGGTCACTATAGCCCCGCCACGAAGTAGATTGGCGCAGCCGGGATCATCCCAATAGCGGTCGCTGGCCACTACCGCAACTGGCCCGAACCCGAGGTCGCTTCCAGACACATTGCTGACGCTCGCTGCGCTCGCAGTCGTCGGATGAAGCTATTGTTGGGCATCAGCGACTTTTCGGTGGTGCTCTTTGGCAATTGCATTCAAGTCTGCGTTTGCATCAGCTAGTGTCCCATAAATTCCCTGGCCAGCGATGTTGCCCCAGAATGGCAATGACCACTGTGGATCACGGTGCTCTTTTCCCTTGACCAGATACTCGACTTGGAAGTGTCCGTCAGATGCGCGTTGCCAGATCAATATGAATGCATCGTGCTCCTGGTCGTATTCCTCAACCAGGAGCTTATCGAACGTTTGTGCTCTGCTAAGCCAAATACCTCCGCTACGTTCGACCCAAGGTTTGCTCATGTTGATGGCCCTCACGTCTCATGCGGAACGGTTCGTCTAACGGCGGCGTGTGATTTCTACTGCGACATCGCCAAAGTGATGGCCAACGGCATTGCGGGCAGTTGCTTTGCAAACCTTGTCAGGCAGTGATCTGACAACCCGGCAGCAGCCGGTCGTGCCGCGTAGCCAATGAAACAACTCAAAGCAGTCATTGTGAGAGGACCGCAAGTGGCCCCCTCCTGACGAATGCGAAACTCGTTGCTCAGAAGGAAAGGTCGATATTCCAAGCTGATATTGCGCTAATTGCTCTCGCGAACGACGAGCGATTAGCGACTATGCAAACGTTCGTTGGCACAAGTTCATATGACACCGGCGTTTCAATCGCTGCTAGGCCACCGCTCTTGTGCACCATGGCCCTGCTGTAGCCCCCCTTGTGGTGATCAGCGCTGCAGCATTGCCCGCAGCACATGTCCGGCAATGCGGGGGTTCTCCTTCAGCCGGCGCGTGCTATAGCCATACCAGTCTTTCCCGAACGGAACATAGATTCGGACACCGAAGCCTTGCACCAGTAGGCGATCGCGCAAGGACTCACTAACGCCCAGTAGCATCTGGAACTCAAAGCGGGAGCGGTCTATGCCACGACTGTGCGCCAGCGCGACCGCTTGGTCAATCAGAGCCGCGTCGTGGGTGGCAATGGCCACGAAGCATCCAGCATCAAAGCAGCGCGCCAGGTGTGCGAGAAAGTGCGGGTTGATCGCGTTGCGGTCTCGACCCGCGTTGTCCACCAGGTGGGCGGCCTCTTCGCGGTAAATGCCCTTGCACAGACGCAGCGTGTTGCGTGCGTGCGCCAGGGATTCAATGTCCTGATAGGTACGCCGCAGGTAGGCTTGCAAGGCAAGGCCGAAGTCACTGTGGTGAGCCTGCAGCCGTTGAAATAGATCAATCTGCATTTGTGTGCAACGCACATCTTCCATATCCATACACACCGACGCCCCGATGCGACAGGCTGATTGCAGAATTTCAGTCAACAACCGCTCGCATAGGTCCTCGTCCAACAAGAGACCCATTGCCGTGGGCTTGACTGAGATGCTGGCATGGAGCCCGTAGGTGTGGATGGCGTCGAGAACCCGCAGGTATTCGGCTGCAGTATTGTGAGCTTGAGCCGGCGTGGCGGCTGTTTCGCCGAGAACGTCGATGGTCGCGCAAAACCCCTGCGTTTGAAGTTGCTGTAGACGCTTGACGGCAGCGTTGATGTCGTCGCCGGCGATGTAGCGGCGGGCCATTTTTTGCACGAGCGCGCGGGGAATCCAGGGGATGGCGTGCGCCACCACGGAATTGAAGAGTTGCATGTGGGTATCCAAGAGAACGGAAGACGAACAGCCTCAACCCGGCCGACAAAAGGGACCGAAAAGGTTGGGGCAAAGGGGTATTGCCAGTGCGGATTACTACCGTACTGGCGCTTTAATGCACGTGGCCGCCTGCAGCGAGTGCAAGGTGGCGTTATGCGTTCAGCGGTTCGTCAAAGGGGGCCAGGCGGCGCGGTGCATAAAGTTGTCTTGGGACCTGAATGGTTGCAGTAATGGTACCCGATACCAGTCGTTCGTGAAAGTCTGCAAGTGGCCCTACTCTAACTAAAAATTGAACCCCTACTTGTAGAACTCTGCGGAGCTCACTGAAGTTTCGACAGGCTTCGTCAACTTGGGACCGACAGCCACGCGAGTCACTATCGGCTCCTCGCCGAAGCAGTCACTGTCAAATCGACCGATAGAGTAAATCTGCTTCCTCCCCTTGAAAACTTTCGCTCCCGCCGTCATCCATGCGCCGCACCGGCCTTGTACGTTGAAATTTCCAGGCGAAGGTGTGATCTCTACTGCATAGACTCCGTTTGATAAGCGACAATTTGCTCTCACCGTCTTTAACGATCCGATATGGTCGTCATCCTTTGCGACTGTCAGATCCCACGGGTCCCATTGGGTTTTTCTGCGGCTGGCCATCATGGCCTTGCCCGCCTCGTTGTAGGCGCCGTCATAGGTAATGCGAAGCTCATCAGCCTTCTTGTCGCAAACGTAGCCAGCAAGAACGTAAAAGGCATCTGCTGAAGCCGATAGCGATGTCATCATCAATAGGAGGAACAGCAAGCGCTTCATTCAACGAACTCATCTGATGTTGGAATGCGGAAGAATATAGCCGACCTCTGTCAACGTACGCCCCACCTGAAGTCCTTCGCCAATGGCTGCAGGTGGCCCAAACGCGACCTGCATCGTGACTTGAGTACATGGCGTACCATTTCACGTTCCCGCAGAACAAAGGCACGCATGCACACCACGCTTCCGAACTTCGACACGTTCAATCCTGAGACCCCAAACGTTGACTCCGTCGTCTCCGAGTACGCAACAATAAACGCGGCGTTTGAAGCAGCAAAGGACGCTGGTGGGCGCGTCGCAACGATCAAGCGCTGGGATGCTTTGCGCATCAAGCTGGGCACATGGCAGAGCGTGGTTCACGCCCGTTTCACGCAGGACACCAGGAACGAGGACTACAAGGCGGCCAAGGATCGAGAGTCAGAACTTTCGCCCAAGTTCCTGGGCCCTGAAACCGAGTTCAAGAAGATGCTCCTGAAGTCGCCGTACCGGGCCGAGCTCGAAGCAGAGTTCGGTGCACAAGCGTTTCGCTTGTGGGAAAACGATGTGATTACCTTCGATCCAAAGATTGAGGCCGACCTTGTCGCCGAAAGCAAGCTGGCCTCGAAGTACACGTCATTAAAGTCTGGTGCCCAAATCCTCTTTCGTGGTGAGAGCTACAACCTTTCACGCCTTGCTGCATTCGCGATGGACGCTGACCGTGCAACCCGGCAGGCTGCGAGCGAGGCACAGTGGGGATGGTTCGCTTCCAACGTAGCCGAACTTGACGCGATCTATGACGAACTGGTCAAGTTGCGCCACGCAATGTCCCAAAAGCTCGGTTTCAAAAACTACGTTGAAATGGCCTACCGCATCCGCCAGCGCAACGACTACGACCAGGTGGCAGTCGCCAAGTTTCGCGCGCAGGTTCGCGATGGCATCGTACCGCTGGCCTTTGCACTCAAACAAACGCAAGCCAAGGACCTTGGCATAGACAAAGTGATGTATTGGGATGAAAAGATCTGGGACATCCAGGGCAGCCCCCGCCCCAAAGGTGACCACGATTGGATGGTGGCGCGCGCCCAAACAATGTTTGAAGAGCTTGGCAGCGACATGGGCGAGTTCTTCGCACAGATGCGCGAGCGTGGTCTGCTTGACCTCAAGGCCCGCAACGGCAAGGCGGGTGGTGGCTATTGCACCAGCATCACTGAGTGGGGCCTACCTTTCATTTTTGCAAATTTCAACGGCACCAGTGCCGACGTTACCGTCTTTACCCACGAGATGGGTCACGCGTACCAGAACTATTCCTCACGTAAACAGCGCTTGTCCGACTACTTTTGGCCGACCTATGACGCGGCTGAAATTCATTCGATGAGTCTGGAGTACCTGACTTGGCCGTGGATGGAGCAGTTTTTTGGTGAAGAAGACGCCGACCGCTTCCGTCGCCAAGAGTTGCAGGCAAAAATCGCCTTTTTGCCTTATGGCGTCGCGGTTGACCATTTCCAGCATCTTGTATATGCCGAGCCGGATGCGACTGCCCAGCGCCGCCGTGAGATGTGGAAGGAGATGGAGCAGACCTACCTCCCTTGGCGAAACTACGGCGGGATGCCGCATGCGAGCCAGGGTGGCATGTGGCAGGCGCAGTCCCACATCTATGGCTCACCCTTCTATTACATTGACTACGTGCTTGCCGAGACGTGTGCCATGCAATTTTGGGTGCGCGCTGAAAAGGAACGAGCGGCCGCGATGGAGGACTATGTCGCGCTGTGCCGCCGCGGCGGCGAGGCGCCTTTCCAGTCGCTGGTGCGGGGAGCTGGTCTCGTCTCACCCTTTGATGACGGATGCCTAACCGATGTCGTCGGTCAGGCCAAGCGTTGGCTTGGTGTGTAGGCCCTCAAACTGCAACCCTGCCAGTTTCTTGCACTTGTGGGGGAGTCCATATACAAGGTGTAAGACAGGATGATTGTCTTCCAGAGAGCTGCCATTGGCCAATGACTGCACCTGGCCCTTCGAAGTCGCTGAAAACGCTCCGTGAGCGGCAGTAGTGGCTGCGCGGGCCCGGACGTGGTTCGCACATGTGGAAAAACCTTTTTGGTGGTTGACGATTCAAAGTACAGTGCCCACAATGATGGCCGTTGTCTCACGGAAGAGGGTTACGAGTACTTTCGTACGGAGTATGGAGTATGGAGTCGGGTATTCTGCGGATGGTCGCGTCGTTTCAAAGTAACGAATTTCTCGGAGTAGTAATGCCCAAGCGCCATAACCTGTTGATCGATTGGAGCACCACCGGCGGCCGGCGCTTGTGCCATTCTTCGACGTATCCACAGCCGACAATACGAGTATGAAGCGACTTCTGCTCTTTGGCACCCATCTGGTGGCGCTCTTGCTCGGGTTTGCCCTGGGTGTGTATGTCTTACCAATCCTCATAGCCCCAAACGCCTTGTCCGGCGCCGAAATCGCGTCTTTGATGGGTCCCGCGCAGTGGACGGGGCAGTTTCGGCGCGACTTGAAGGACAGCGATGCTCTCCACTGGGGAGAAGGCAGGGTCTCAGTTGGTCCCAAGAGCATCAGCTTGGTAGGTAAGCTTGCTCCGGGTCCCGACTACAAGCTCTACCTTTCCCCGGCATTTGTGGAGACGGAGGCGGACTTTAGGCGATTGAAGGAGAGTATGGTTCGCGTGGGGGACGTGAAAACCTTTGATAACTTCCTTTTGGTCGTGCCGCAAGGCGTAGACCCTTCTCAGTACAACACCGTCATCGTATGGTGCGAGTCGTTCGGACAGTTCATCACGGCCGCAAAGTACAAGTAAGCATGCGCTTGGCGCTGAGTCAGCGTTTTTATCTTCGACAAAGCGGTCACGGACTAATGTCCGAAGATGGCCCACAGGGCATGCTCAGTCGTCAAGGAATTTCCAAGTGTCGGCACCATCGAGCCGGCGTACGCGGACCGCCGCTATGAGCTTAGGATGGAAGTTTCCGAGGTTGACACCATGCTTGCAGCCAGGCGTCGGCTGCAGTGGTTCCCAGTGCGTGACGCATCCACACGTCCTGCAGTGGATAGTGCGCAGCGTTTTGTCGCCCTGGATGTACTCTTTAGTTGCCTCCGGATGCCCCTGGATTTCGACGGTACCAAACTCGAAGTAGACCCACGGCCCACCAATGCGTCGGCACAAGGAACAGTTGCAGGCGGTGGCTACTTCCGGCGTGGAAGGCAATTTCAACCTAACTGCGCCACAGTGGCAGGAACCTTCGTGCATTTTGTGTTCTCCGTGGGGACCGGTAGTGAATGATGCCGTCTAACGAATATTGGATGTCATGAGTCGCAACTATAGCCCGCTAGTCCAACCATCTGGAGCACTGCTTTCGCCCCGTGTCCGCAAAGACGGCAACTCTAGATTTTCCCCAGTCTTGTCGCCGATAGCGGTCTTTTGCGGAAGTCAGCATGTGACCCACTGCGCCGGTCGCCTCGCGATGGGTCGCTGTGCAGCGGCGAGCAGACTCCCGTTCGGCAATCGCTTCCTAAGAACTCACTTTCGCCTTGGTATCGCCTGCGCTTCGCCGGCCCATCAAATGATTCGCAATGTTACGAATCACGCCGCCAAAGCCGATCCCTGGGGCGGCGCCGATCCGCAGCAACTCGGCGCGCGTTGTACCCAGCTCCTTGAGCCGGTGGTCCAGGTTGACGAGCACGTAGTCGCGTAGTAATGAATGTAGCGGCGTCCGTTGGTCGTATGACTGCTTACGGGAAGTAGACTGGTCTAAATTCAGAGTCGCCGGCTTTCGTCGGCAGCGGGGCGGAAGCGGTAGTTAAGATCGGAGCCCAGTTTCGGTCTTTGACATTACATGACGAAAAATATGCGACTGCTTGCAATCCTTGTCTCAATCCTTTCAGCGATGCCGTATTCGGTGCTTGCCTGCTCACCCATGCCAGGATGGAAGCCACCTACGCCTCAATCCGCGTTTCACAATGCCGATGTCGTGGTTCATTTGCGTGTCTTGTCTCAGGAGCAAGGATCATTGGCCTCTATTGCTCAGGTTCAGCCCATTCGCGTTTTGAAGGGCAAGTTTGTGGGCGATAAGGTTGTCACCAGCGGTAGATCCAGTTGCGGAATTGATTCATTTAAGGTGGGCGCTGAATACGTCTTCTTCTTCAATGGGCTGGGCGCATACGTCAAAGAACAACAGTACTATGTAAACCACCTCGTGCAGCCATGGAGCGTCACGACCGAACAGATACTGGGAGCTTTGGAGTCGAAGTGACGTGTTGTGTCGTGTGCCTGTAGCCTCGGACGTTAGCCATGCAAGATATGCTTCGCGCCGCAAAGAATGCACTAGCCGTAACCATGATTTGGGCAGTGGTGATGTTTATTCCCGGGTTCAACATTCTTGGATTGATCGCCGTGATGTTGCCGCTCTGGTCGCTGCATGAGTTGGGCATGCGCGGGTTGGGCGAACCGAACAACGGTTTTTTTGAACCCACACAGTTCGGATACACGCTGGGAGGTTTCATCATCTGGCTCGGTTGGTTTCTGTTGTTCCTCGTCGTTCAAAAGCTGTTGAAGAAAGGCGGAAAGGGCGGGTCGCATGGCTAACAGGTCGCCTGACACGGATACACAACATAAGAAGGCCGCTCCGAGGCACTTGTTGTGTGCCGTACAACTCCGACGTTGCCTCTGACCGCTTTGTATCTGGAACCGACCGCAGGTTCGGGCCAGTTGCGGTCTTTTGCCAGTACCCGCTTACTGGAAGACAATCGCACCCACTTGCCCCCTCTGGGACGCTACGTTGCGTCCCCGAATTGGGGCGGGAGCGGTCGTTGCTATAGGGCCCTCAGTTTGTGCAAATTGCAGCCAAAATGAGCCGGGCGATCTGCACATCGGAATAGCTACAGGCGCTTTCTTAATGAACTAGGAAAATCAGATGGCACAAACATTTGGCAGTCAGGTCTTTGGGCCTTGGTACGACATAGTTGGCTGGATTTTCGGTTCGGCCACGTTCTTCTACTTCGCGTTTGCCGCAGATCGTCTGCCAATTCAACAAAGGGAAAAGCTCCCCACCTTCCTGCTCAACAAGAGTTTATGCATCGTCATCGGAATGCTGATGGCTCTGATGGGCGTAGGCAAGTTTATGAAATGGTGGTAGGGAATCACTCTGTCCCAAGCCCTGCGCCAGGCTCCCACCACGGTGGGGAACTTCTGGCCCCAGGGACCTGCCTCAAATGCATCGAGTTCAGCCTGTGCTGCCTCTGCGCTCACCGCCGTGTAGATGGGTTTGATGGCCGCAGCCAGCGCCTTGCGATCCTTCCAACTGGCAAAGTCCAGGCTGTTGCGTATCAGGTGCACGATGCACGTTTGCAGTGTCGTGGCCGGGAACACCGCGCCCAGGGCCTCTGGCATGCCTTTGAGCCCGTCGGTGACGGCAATCAGGATATCCTGCACACCTCGGGTCTTCAAATCGTTGAACACTTTCATCCAGAATTTGGCCCCTTCGGTGTTCTCGACCCAGATCCCCAGGATGTCGCGGCTGCCATCGGCCAGCACGCCCAGGGCCAAGTACACGGCCTTGGGCGCACCACCCCGTCCTCACGAATCTTGACGCGCAGCGCATCGAAGAACACCACCGGGTACATGGATTCCAATGGGCGGCTCTGCCAGGCTGTCACCTCGCTCATGACTTCGTCAGTCACGCGGCTGATGAGGTCGGGCGATACATCGACCGAGTACATCTCGCTCAAAAACGCCTGTATCTCGCGCACGGTCATGCCACGCGCGTACATGGCGATGATCTTGTCGTCAAAGCCGGTGAAACGGCGCTCGTGTTTGCCGATGAGTTGGGGTTCGAACGTGCCTTCCCGGTCGCGCGGGACGTCAATGCGCAGGGCTCCTGCATCGGTCAGTACCGTCTTAGCGCTTTTGCCGTTGCGGTGGTTTGCAGGCGCTCCCTCGGGTTTGGCCTTGCCCGGCGCGTAGCCCAGGTGATGGCTCATTTCTCCAGCCAGTGCCCGCTCCAGCACGGCCTTTTTGAACTGGTCAAACAGTCCCTGGACTTGACCGGCTGTCATGGGGCCGGTCACCAGTTGGTCCAGCAACTCGGCTGGGATTTGAAGTTGTGTTGCGTTGTCCGCCACCGTGGCGCTCTTTGTCTTGCTTGGCATTCATGCTCCTTGTTGACATGTTATGCCTCGCACACAAAATTTCTGACAGGCTCCTTTGCGGTCGATCTGAAGAATCTCACTGTTCGATCAATTTTTCTTGTGCGTCGGCAATTTTCAAGCACAGGCGCTGCGACAACGCATGTCCATTGCTCTCTTAGGTTGAACGCCTCTTTGCCCGCGGATTGAAATCTGCCCAAAAATCAGTCAATCAGGGATCGAATCGTGAGCTATTTGCTGGTAGCGGAACGGTTATGATTCACTCCGCGGCACGGTTATGGTTCCAGGGACAGGTCGTGTTCCTGGAACCATAGCTGTTCCGTTTCGGAATACTTATGCCTACACAACGAAAGCCGGTACCTGGTTTAAGCGAAGTGTTGATTTCGCTTTCAAACCGCGCCACTTTCTAGCCGAAATTCCAGGCAATTGGGCATTTGAAATAATCAGTTTCAAGGCGGTTTCCAGCGTGGTTCATGTGGGTCAATTGGATTCAGCACGACCACGCAGTTCTGGCTCAAATCTAGACTGCAACTAGCGCGATGAAGCTCAGCCGTTTGTACCAACCACGCAATCCACTGTTTTGGCTCATGGCGGCGTTAAACCTGATGTCCATGGTTTTGGGTTGGATTGCACAAACCTATGCGTTGGGTGTGCTGGTCAGTCTGATGATTGTGGTGTTTGCAATTGGGAATGTGGTGCTTGGCGCCTTCTTGGCGTGGCGGCTGCTCAACTCCTGAGTCTGTAACCCAGCGGCATTATTTTCCAACTGACGGTGCCAGCAGCTTCACAGTAACCTCGTCAGCCTTGCCCCTGAAGAACACATCCAGCGCCTGCTTGAAAACCGGCTGTTCGGGTGCAGCCACCGCGAACAGGGTCATGCAGGACCGCAGTTTCAACTCATCCGGCGACCCGAAAATCTCGAACGCATTGGCATTTCTCTGGGCCAGCAACAGCTTGGTGCATTCCACCAGGCGGCTGCCTAACAACGGGTGTGCGAGGTAGGCCTTGGCTTCGTCTGCTGATTCGATGCCGTAACGTTTGGCCATCGCACTTTTGCCCAGCTCTTTGAGTTGCGGAAAGATGAACCACATCCAGTGCGTCTCTTTGTGGCCCATGGACAGCTCGGCAATGACCGTGTGGTAGACCGGGGCCTGGGCCTCTACAAATCGCTCCAGGCCTTGGGTAGTGTGGTTCATGGGGTCGTCAATTCAAACGCAGAAGTAATGCCATATTGGAACATGGCATTCCAAGGCCTCCCAGCACGGCTGAGACACACCGGCGCAGGGCCGGTTTGTTACTGCTGGGGAGTGGGGGATACCAGTTGCCAGGCTTCCGGGCAGCTTGGGGTGTAGGGGTAATACTGCCCGATCGACCTGCAAAAGTACCAGGCCTGGGCTGGCTGCGGGGCGGGTGCCGGCATGGCAACCGGGGGCGCCACGTAGACAGGAGCGGGTTGCACATAGGTGACCGGTGGCGGTACATACACTTGCTGCGGTGGTGGTGGGCTTGGCTGGCTGGCCGCGGCACCGATGACCGCCCCGGCGAGCCCCAGGAACAGCAGTGGTGCAACCCAATTGGCGGAGTGGTTGTTGTGGTGCCGCTCATGGTGACCGCGGTGCGGGTTGTGGGAGTAGCGGCCCCGGGGACCATCTGCAAGCGCGCTGCTTGTAATGACCAGGGTGAGCAGGGCGACGGTGAGGGATTTGGTGGTGGATTTCATGGTTTTCCAGACGGAGCCGTTGCTGCTTAACGGCTGGAATGCCTGCGCGTTGACTACGGCCGCCGAAAAGCCACCTGTTGCGCGGACCAGTACTTGGATGCCAGGTAGTCCAGCCTGACCTCTCCACCTGTCGATGGGGCATGCACAAAACGCCCCTGGCCCACGTAAATACCCGCGTGGGAAACAACCCCGCGCTGGGTGAACAGCACCAGATCACCGGAGCGGACCCTGTCATTGGCAACGGGATAACCCCAGCCGTTGAGCTTGGCCACGGTGCGGGGCGGTGCGACCTGTGCCCGGGTTTGGTAGACATGGCCGATCAGGCCGCTGCAGTCAAAACCCGATTCCGGCGTATTGCCGCCGTAGCGGTAGGGCGTACCCACCAGGCCAATGGCATAGATGGTGACATCGCCCGCCTGGTCTGCGGTCAGGCGGGCCGGGTACTCTATGTTTTCTGGAAAGTTTTGTGAATTTCTTGCCGATGGGGTGGTGCCACAGCCGACCAGCAATACGGTAAGGGTCACTAGGCTGAGGGCCAGCGTTTTGTCAACGGTCATCATGCCCGCACTGTACAAGAACAGGCCCGTCAAGGCCATGCCCATGCGTGTGCCAAGGCTGTGAAGGCCGTGGCTAGAATGATTTTTCTACGCAATCAATCAAGGGAGCATGCATGCACAAGCGCGATTTTTTGGCAGGTTCTGCACTGGTGGGTGTTTTGCCGGTTGCGGTGTCTGTGCAGGCCGCCACACCCGCGTCCCGCGGACCGGTTTTGCTGACCATCAGTGGTGCGGCGGTCACCAAGAGCAACCGTGGCGCGCTGGACAGTGCGCTGGACCAGATGATGGTCAAACACGGCATCAATTTTGACAAGGCCCTGGCCCTGGACGCTGCCGCGCTGCACCGCATGCCAGCCGTGCAAATTAAACCCACCTTGGAGTACGACGCCAAGGTGCACACCCTGTCCGGGCCCCTGCTCAGCACCGTGCTGGAAGCGGCGGGCGTGGCACCGGGCAGCAACGTCCTGGTCGGCCTGCGGGCGGTGGATGGCTACAACGTGGCCATCAGCCTGGCCGACATCCGGCGCTACCGCATGGTGCTGGCAACCCACATGGACGGCCAGCCCCTGTCTCTGGGCGGCCTGGGCCCGCAGTGGGCGGTCTACGATGCCGACAACCTGGCGGACTTCAAGGACAAACCGCTGAAGCAGCGGTTTGGTCTGTGCCCTTGGGGCGTGTACCACATCGATGTGAAGCCAGCGTAAGGGGTGTTGCGAATTGCTATATAAAATATAGCAATAGTTGTCCATTTGACGGGGGCTAGAGGCCTATTTTGCCAATGCCACTTCAACCAGACAGTCGTAGAAGGTAGGGCCCTTGCCCATATCGGTCAGCTTCTGGCTGGTGAGCTGGTTGACATTGGTGCCTGCCAGCCCCAGCTTACGCCACCACACGCCCAGGCCGTTGACCACACCCGGCCGCGCCCGTTTGGAGACCACGGCTTTGCACAGGTACTCGCCGCGCTGGTTGAACACCCGCACCACGGCGCCCGAGGGTATGGCGCGTGCTTCGGCATCCGCTGCGTGCATTTCCAGTATGGGTTCGCCTTCGATGTCGCGCAGACTCTTCACGTTGACAAAGGTCGAGTTCAGAAAATTGCGCGCCGGTGGCGAGATCATGGCCAGCGGGTAGGCGGCCGAACTGCCGGCCAGCTCATGGTTGGGCAGGTAGGTGGGCAGCGGGTCCAGGCCCTGGGCCTGCAGGCGCGCGCTGAAAAACTCGCAGCGACCCGAAGGTGTGGGGAAACCGCCTTCGGCAAAAGGCGCGTCGGCTCCCTTCAGTGTGGCAAAACCCTGGCTGAGCAGCAGCTCAAAATCCACCGCCGGGCCGTAGGCGGCGCGGCACAGGTCTTCGTCGCTTTCGGCAAAACAGGGGTCAAGAAATCCGGGGTCGTATTGGCCCATGCGCGCCGCTAGCTCGCGGAAGATCTGCGTATTGGGTTTGGCCTCTCCCACGGGCGTAATCGCCGGGCGGTTCAGCAGCACATCGGTGTGGCCGTAGCTCAGGTGCACATCCCAGTGCTCCAGCTGGGTGGTGGCGGGCAATATGTAGTCGGCATAGTCGGCGGTGTCGGTCTGGAAGTGTTCCAGCACCACGGTAAACAGGTCTTCGCGCGCAAAGCCCTGCACTACCTTGCTGGACTCGGGCGCCACAGCCACGGGGTTGCTGTTGTAGACCACCAGGGCTTCGATCGCCGGGCCAAAGTCGGGCGACGCGGGGCGCAGCAGGTCGTCACCAATGGTGGACATATTGATGGTGCGCGGCGTGCGCCCAGCCAGCAGATCCGGGCGCTGCAGGGCCGCGGTGTCCACCGGGAAGGTGCCCGAGCTGGACAACAGCACACCACCCGCCCGGTGCCGCCAGGCGCCAATCAATGCCGGCAGGCAGGCTATGGCACGCACCGCATTGCCACCACCGCGGACACGCTGCAGGCCGTAGTTCATGCGGATGGCGGCCGGCTCGCCACGCTGGAAGCAGCCGCCGTAGTCGCGCGCCAGGGAGCGGATCTGTTCGGCCTCAATGCCGCAGACTTCGGCGGCCCGCTCCGGCGTCCACTCCAGCGCGCGGGCCTTCAGGGCGTCCCAGCCCAGCGTGTACTGGGCGATGTAGTCGTGGTCAAGCCAGTTGTTGGCGATCAGCTCGTGCATCAGCGCCAGCGCCAGCGCCGCGTCGGTGCCGGGGCGCAGGGCGATGTGTTCGTGGCACTTGTCTGCGGTTTCGCTCTTGCGCGGGTCTATACAAATGAGTTTGGCGCCATTGCGCTTGGCTACCTGGGCATAGCGCCAGAAGTGCAGGTTGCTGGCAATGGAGTTGCTGCCCCAGATGATGATGAGTTTGGATTCGGCAAAAAACTCCACCCGCATGCCAACCTTGCGACCCAGGGTTTGGGTCATGCCCTCGCCACCGGCCGTGGCGCAGATGGTGCGGTCTAGGAACGATGCGCCCAACTGGTTGAAAAAACGCGCCGCCATGCTTTCGGCCTGCACCAGGCCCATGGTGCCGGCGTAGCTGTAGGGCTGTATGGCCTGGGCGGCGTCTGGCCCCCGGGCGGCAATGGCGGTCAGCTTCTGCGCGATGTCGGTCAGCGCCTGGTCCCAGGTGACGCGCTCAAACTGGCCCGAACCTTTGGGCCCGCTGCGTTTCATCGGGTGCAGGATGCGTTCGGGGTGGTAGGTGCGCTCGGTGTAGCGGGAGACCTTGGTGCACAACGCGCCGTCGGTGTGGGGGTGGGCGGGGTTGCCATGCACCTTGATGGCAATGCCGCCCTGCACCGTGGTGACCAGGGAGCAGGTGTCCGGGCAGTCGTGCGGGCAGGCGCCAAGGACGTCATGTGGAGCGTCATCTGAGGCGTCGCGGACGGATGGGGTAGCGATAGAAGGGGTTGAATCAGGCATGGCCGCCATGGTAAAGCCTTGGGCGTAATAATGTGTTTTCAACGCCAACACCAGGACTGTTATGAAGCTTATTCCCGAACTGGTTGCCGCCGCGCCCGCCATTGGGGCGATCCGCCGCGACATCCATGCACACCCCGAACTCTGTTTCAAAGAAGAGCGCACGGCCGATGTGGTGGCCGCCCAGTTGACCGCCTGGGGCATCCCCATTCACCGTGGCATGGGCACCACCGGCGTGGTGGGCATTGTCAAGGCCGGCACCTCCAACCGCGCCATTGGCCTGCGGGCCGACATGGACGCCCTGCCCATGCAGGAATTCAACACCTTTGCCCACGCCAGCCAACATGCCGGAAAGATGCATGCCTGCGGTCACGATGGCCACACCGCCATGCTGCTGGCCGCGGCGCAGCAGTTTGCCAAACAGCGCAACTTTGATGGCACGGTTTACCTGATCTTCCAACCCGCCGAAGAGGGCGGCGGCGGCGCCCGGGAGATGATCAAGGACGGGTTGTTCGAGCAGTTTCCCATGGAGGCTGTGTTTGGCATGCACAACTGGCCGGGCTCCGAGGTGGGCAAGTTTGCTGTCAGTGCCGGGCCGGTGATGGCGTCCAGCAACGAGTTCACGGTCACCATACGGGGCAAGGGCGGCCACGCGGCCATGCCGCACAATGGCCTAGACCCGGTGCCGGTGGCCTGCCAGATGGTGCAGGCCTTCCAGACCATCATCAGCCGCAACAAAAAACCCATCGACGCTGGTGTGATCTCCGTCACCATGATCCATGCCGGCGAGGCCACCAATGTCATCCCCGATAGCTGCGAATTGCGGGGCACGGTGCGCACCTTCAGCATTGAGGTGCTGGACATGATCGAGCAGCGCATGGGCGAGATTGCCAAACACACGGCCGCAGCCTTTGGCATGGAGTGCAGTTTTGAATTTGTGCGCAACTACCCGCCCACCATCAACGCCGCCAAAGAAGCCGAATTTGCGCGCAAGGTCATGGCCAGCATCGTGGGTGAGGCCAATGTGACCGCCCAGGAGCCCACCATGGGCGCGGAAGACTTTGCCTACATGCTGATGGCCAAGCCCGGTTGTTACGCCTTTATTGCCAACGGTGACGGCGCCCACCGCGAAATGGGCCATGGCGGCGGCCCCTGCATGCTGCACAACCCCAGTTATGACTTCAACGACGCATTGATCCCGCTGGGCGCGACTTACTGGGTAAAACTGGCGGAAGCATGGCTCGCGTAGCGACAAAATTAGTATGATGCAGGCTTATAGCGTTTAAGCGCAAAGGGAGCTATGCCGTGACGATTTGGAGTGAGTTGACTTCCCGGGACAAGCCGGAAGGCCTGCCAGAAGCCATCCATCGCCAGATTTCACCCGGGGTGGTGCGGTATGTGTTTATCCACGACGACCTGGAAGTGGATGACCCCGCGGTGGATTCCACGGGCCGGTTTTTTGTGTCCCCACGCGAATACGGCTTCACGATTCGCGGTTTTAAGGGCGGCAAAACTGCTTGGGCACGTGACTTTGCCAATGGCACCATGCTGGTCGTCAACACCGAAGGCATGTCCCATGTCTTGTCGCCCAAGGTGCCCGCCCGGATTCTGTTTGTGGGCCACGACGGCGCGGTTTTGCAGGACACGGGCTCGGTACAAAGGCTGGCCGAACGCATTCCCGACCTGGCCACGGTGCGCCTCACCATCAACGCCACATTCGACATGCATGGCGAAAGCCCTGAGGTGGCCCGCACCCTGCTGATGCGCATGGTGGACCGTGCCCTGCTGGCCGGCCCGCGCGACGGTGAAACCGAGGCCACGATTGTGGACCACATGTTCGAGTCCAGCGCAGTGGTGGAAGTAGAACGCCGCCGCGCCACCGACACCGATTTCTCCCAACTCCTGGATATCTAACCCGGGAACCGGACGGCGGCCAGTTCCAGCAGGCCGTCAAAAATCAGGTTGTCGACCAGTTCGAAGGGCACCGACATGTGCGGCGCCATTTTCCAGCCTGCACCACCCGTCATCACACACAGGGGCTCGGCGCCACAGTGCTGGCGCACGTGTTGCACCATGCGTTCTACCGCGCCCGAAATGGCATAGGTGCCGCCGCTGGTCAACGCGTCGCTGGTGTTGGTGGGGAACAGGCTCACTTCACCCGTGGGCACGTGCAGGCCGGCGGTGCCGGATTCCAGTGCCCGCAGCATGATGCCGTGGCCCGGCAAGATCAGGCCGCCTAAAAATTTGCCACTGGCGTCCACAGCCTCCACCGTCACCGCGGTGCCCACCATGACCACCACCATGGGGCGGGGCGCACCCTGCGACAACATGCGGTGGTAGGCGCCAATCATCGCAATCCAGCGGTCCGACCCTAGCCGTGTGGGGTGGTCATACCCATTGCGCAAACCGGCCTCGGCCTCGCTGGCCACCACCCATTGCGGGGCGACGTCCCACAGTTCCATCTGCTCTTGCAGGCGGCGTTTGACGGCATCGGCTGCCACCACACAACCCAGGATGTGCTGGGGCGCCTTCAGGTCTTTCCAGGCGCCTTCGGACAACTTGTCAATGTTCTCCAAAAACTCCGCACCCTGGGCCAGCAGCGCGGCATTGGGTCGGGGGGATGCATAGTGCGCCCACTTGAGCCGCGTGTTGCCGATATCCAGAGCGAGAAAGGTCATGCCCCATTATCCTTGGCGCCAGGGCAGGCCCCGCAGGCGCCAGCCACCTTTGCGACCGCGCTGGGCATTGGCATCGGGGTCGCCCTCAAAACCCTCCAGAATGTTGTAGGCCTCAAAACCCAGTTCGGTGGCGCGTTTGGCAGCCGCCACCGAGCGCACACCGCTGCGGCACAGCAGCACCACTTTTTTGCCCGGCTCCACCGCGGCGCACAGGCCTTCGTCAAATCCCTGGTTCATGGCCATGCCCGGCCATTGCTTCCAGGCCAATGCCACGGCGCCGGGTACAAAACCCACCCATTCGCGCTCGGCGTCGGTGCGCACGTCCACTAACACGGCGTCGCCGGCCTGCCACCAGCTGTAGGCCAGAGCCGGTGGCACATCACCCGCGTAGCCATCGGCGCTGCGCGGGGCGGCGGTACCCGCGCTGTCGGCGTCGTGCCGTACGCCGGAACTCTGGTTGGCCGGCACGGCTTCGTCCATGCGTTTGGGTTTGGGCAGGTTCAGCGTCGCCATGACGGCGACAAAATCCTCCAGGCTTCGGCCAGCGATCCGCACATTGCAGCTGCGTTCGGTGGCGATGGTGGAGTGTGTGCGGCCCTGGTAGTCATGCCCCGGCCATACGGTGGTCTCATCCGGCAGTTTGAACAAGACCTCGGTCAGCGAGTGGTACAGCGCCTCGGCACTGCCCGACTGGAAATCGGTGCGGCCACAGCCGTTGATCAGCAGGGTGTCGCCGGTGAACACATGGTTGCGCCACACAAAACTCATGCTGCCCGCGGTATGCCCTGGGGTATGTAAGGCCAACAGCGTTTCACGCCCAAAACGCAGCAGGTCACCGTCCACCATTTGTAATGCTGCGGTGCTGATGCCACAGGCCTGGGGTGCCGCCGTCTGGGCGCCGGTGTGTTCGGCCAGCAGGCTGGCGGCGGTGATGTGGTCCGCGTGTGTGTGGGTTTCCACCGTCCAGCGCAGCTTGAGCCCGTACTGGCTCAGCACGGCCAGGTCACGCTCCACCTGCTGGTCTACGGGGTCGATGATGACGGCATCGCGGGTGGTTTCGTCGAAAACGACGTAGGTGTAGGTGCTGGATGCGGCGTCAAAAAGCTGTAAAGGGTGCATGGTCTTCTCCCGGATGGCGGGCGAGCCTGCGGCTCGCCGTTGGGAGTGCCACTGTAATTCATTCAAGCGCCTAGCTGGGCTGCCCCAGCAGTGCACGCTTCAGGCCGGGGTCGGCTGGTTGTTTGCCCAGCCAAACGCCCATCATGACCTTGAAAAACAGGGGGTTGGCAAAGGATTGGGCGCTGGGCTTGGCCGTGTGCAGGCTTACGGTCGTTCCGCTGGCGGGGTGGGACGCCACCTCAATACTGTCACCGGCTGCCAAGCTGCCCTGTTCATTGAGCAACATACTCACCTCAAAGATTTCAGACACCAGCGTAATCAGCTCGTCGTCGCTGGCATTGGCCACCAGGCCTTGGGTCAACAGGTGGGTCAGCTGCGAAGCCCTGGCATCCTTGAGCAGGACAACGCGGAACTTCGCGTGGCCGCGGATGAGCGCCACCTGGGCGGGGTCGGACGTTGGGTGCTCCATGTAAAGGGTTGCCCTGTACAGCTCTGCGGCCGCGTCGCGCCGAACACCCGTTCCGTTGACCACCAGCGTTGCCTGTCCCGGTTTTGCAACTACCTGCAAAACATCCGCAGCGTGGGAGTGAAGGGCGCCGGCGCCCAGGGCGGCGATACAACACAGGGCGGCAAAGACGGAGCGACGGGTACCGAAGGGTGTCTTCATATAAACCTTTCCAACAATGCGCAAAATGGCTGCAACCGGTGGATGCAAGGTCAGTGCCACAAATTTAGAGGCAACTCACTGGGTTCCGCGCGGGCCAAGCGCTCTGTTCTGGTTGCCGTGGGGTTCCCGGTTCCACGATCGGCGGAAAATGGTTTACAGTTGACGTTTACGTAAACGTCAACTGCGCCAGTCCAATAGGCGCAGTGATTTAGGAGCATCCCCATGTCCGACCTGTCCGCAGAAGCCAAAGCCTTGGCCAACTATCGCCCCACGCACAAGGTGCGGTTTGTCACCGCCGCCAGCCTGTTCGACGGGCACGACGCCGCCATCAACATCATGCGCCGCATCCTGCAGGGCATGGGCGCCGAGGTCATCCACCTGGGCCACAACCGCAGCGTGGACGAGGTGGTGACCGCAGCCCTGCAAGAGGATGCACAGGGCATTGCCATCAGCTCCTACCAGGGCGGCCATGTCGAGTACTTCAAATACATGGTCGATCTGCTCAAACAGCGCGGCGGCGCGCACATCCAGGTGTTTGGCGGCGGCGGAGGCGTCATTGTGCCCAGCGAGATTGCCGAGCTGCAAGGCTACGGCGTGACCCGCATCTACAGCCCCGAAGACGGCCAGCGCATGGGGCTGGCCGGCATGATTGGCGAGATGGTGATGCGCTGCGACAAAGATCTGACGGGTTTTGCGCCGGCAGCGCTTGAAGCGGTACAAGGCCACACCACAGCATCCTGGCGCGCGTTGGCACAACTGATCACCGGGCTGGAAGCTTCTGAAGGAAAACACCCTCTAGCCCCCGAGTTACGTGCTTCTGCTGCTACAAAAAAGATACCGGTCCTGGGTATTACCGGCACCGGCGGCGCCGGCAAATCCTCGCTGACCGACGAGCTGATCCGCCGTCTGCGGCTGGACCTGGGCGATAGCTTGCGCCTGGCCGTCATCTCCATAGACCCGTCGCGCCGCAAGAGCGGTGGAGCGCTCTTGGGTGACCGCATCCGTATGAACGCCATCAGTCCGTGGCAGAACGGCGAGCGTGTCTTCATGCGCAGCCTCGCAACACGCGACTTTGGTTCCGAGATCAGCCAGGCCTTGCCCGACGTAATCGCCGCCTGCAAGGTGGCGGGTTTTGATGCCATCATCGTCGAGACCTCGGGCATTGGTCAGGGTGACGCGGCCATTGTGCCCTTGGTGGACGTGCCCATGTATGTGATGACGCCCGAGTTTGGTGCGGCCAGCCAGCTGGAAAAAATCGACATGCTGGACTTTGCCGAGTTCGTCGCCATCAACAAATTTGACCGCAAGGGTGCCAGCGACGCGCTGCGCGATGTCGCCAAACAGGTGCAACGCAACAAGGAAGCCTGGACCACGATGCCGGACCAAATGCCGGTTTTTGGCACTATGGCCGCGCGTTTCAACGACGACGGGGTGACGGCGCTGTACCAGGCTCTGCTGCCACGTTTACAGGCTTTGGGGCTGCAAGCTGACACCACCGGTGTCCGTTTGCCCACGGTGAACGTGCGCCACAGCAGCAACCAGACCCCCATCGTGCCCGCCGCCCGTACCCGTTACCTGGCAGAAATCACCGACACGGTGCGTGGTTACAAACACCACGCCCGCGCCCAGGCCCGCCTGGCGCGTGAAATTCAGCAATTGCGTGCCTCCGCAAAAATGCTGGAAGCTGCCAATCCGGACAAGGTACGCGCTTGCGAGGCCGTCATAGGCTTGGCCGTGCTGCGCGAAGAGACACAAGACCCTGCCGCCCGCAAACTGGTGAACCAGTGGCCCGAAATGCAACGCGCCTATGCCGGTGACGAATATGTGGTCAAGATTCGCGACAAGGAGCTGCGCACTGCACTCACCACCAAGTCGCTGAGCGGCACCACCATCCGCAAGGTGGCCCTGCCCACGTATGAGGACCATGGCGAAATCCTGAAGTGGCTGATGCTGGACAACGTGCCCGGCAGCTACCCCTACACCGCCGGCACCTTTGCCTTCAAGCGTGAAGGCGAGGACCCGACCCGTATGTTCGCGGGCGAAGGTGATGCCTTCCGCACCAATACCCGCTTCAAGCTGCTGAGTAGCGGCATGGCCGCCAAGCGCCTGTCCACCGCATTCGACTCGGTCACGCTCTACGGCAACGACCCCGACCCACGCCCCGACATCTACGGCAAGGTTGGCAACAGTGGTGTGTCCATCGCCACGTTGGACGACATGAAGGTGCTGTACGGCGGTTTTGATCTGTGCAGCCCCAGCACGTCAGTCTCCATGACCATCAACGGCCCCGCGCCGTCCATCCTGGCCATGTTCATGAACACCGCCATTGACCAGAACCTGGAAAAGTTCAAGACCGACAACGGGCGCGAACCCACGGACACCGAAGCGGCCAAGATCAAGGAATGGGTGCTGGCCAATGTGCGCGGCACGGTGCAGGCCGACATTCTGAAAGAAGACCAAGGGCAAAACACCTGTATCTTCTCCACCGAGTTTTCGCTGAAAGTCATGGGCGACATAGCCGAGTATTTTGTGCACCACAACGTGCGCAACTTCTACAGCGTATCCATCAGCGGCTACCACATTGCCGAGGCTGGGGCCAACCCCATCAGCCAACTGGCGTTCACGTTGTCGAATGGCTTTACGCTGGTCGAAGCCTATTTGGCCCGCGGCATGCACATCGACGACTTTGCGCCCAACCTGTCGTTCTTCTTCAGCAATGGCATGGACCCCGAGTACACGGTCATGGGCCGCGTGGCGCGCCGCATCTGGGCTGTGGCGATGAAAGAGAAATACGGTGCCAATGAGCGATCACAAAAGCTCAAGTACCACATCCAAACCAGTGGCCGCAGCCTGCACGCGCAAGAGATCCAGTTCAACGACATCCGCACCACGCTGCAGGCGCTGATTGCGATTTACGACAACTGCAACAGCTTGCACACCAACGCATTCGACGAGGCCATCACCACGCCGACCGAAGATTCCGTGCGCCGCGCCATGGCCATCCAGTTGATCATCAACCGCGAGTGGGGTCTGGCCAAAAACGAGAACCCGAACCAGGGCTCCTTCATCATCGAAGAGCTGACCGAGCTGGTGGAGGAGGCCGTGCTGTCCGAGTTCAACGCGATTGCGGATCGGGGTGGTGTGTTGGGGGCGATGGAAACCGGTTACCAGCGCGGCAAGATCCAGGACGAGAGCATGACCTACGAAATGCTCAAACACACCGGTGAACTGCCCATCATTGGTGTCAACACCTTCCGTAACCCGCATGGCGACCAGGTCATGGACAAACTGGAGCTGGCCCGCTCCACCGACGAGGAAAAACAGAACCAGCTGAAGCGCCTTGCTGCTTTCCACGCCGCGCACGCCGCAGAGTCACCAGCCATCTTGAAGCGCCTGCAACAGGCGGTTATCGACAACAAGAATGTGTTTGAGGTGCTGATGGATGCGGTGCGTGTCTGCTCACTGGGGCAGATCACGAATGCGCTGTTTGAGGTGGGTGGTCAGTACCGGCGCAATATGTAGCGCCGGGCGCGGCCGTCAGAAATGCAGGGCCGCAGTCAACCAGGCGCGCCGTGTGAAGGGGACTTCCGCGACGCGGTTGACCGTGCCGTATTTCGGGTAATCATCCCGGTTGAGGTTCTGCACCACCACGGCCACTTCTGCCTGGCGACCCTGTTCAAACTTGAACGTCTTGGCCAGGCGCATGTCGATGCGGTGCATGCTGTATTCCGGTGTCACGTCCTCCGCCACATCCAAAACCCGCACCTGGTCCCTGAAGTAATACCCCGTGCTCAGCCGCCACGTGTCCGCCAGTGCCATGGACAACAACAGGCTGCCGCTGTTCAGCGGTGCAGACTGCGGGAACAGGGCCAGGTACTTGCTGTCATAGAAGTCTTTGACCGCACCACCAATCACGGGGTGAAAGTACTGGGTCGGAAACGCGTCCATGCGGGCCGATGCGTGCTGGCGGGCGTAGTTGGCAATCAAAAAATTCCGCCCTTCGTCCCAGCGAAACTTCGCAGTGACTTCCAGGCCCTGGTATTCGGCAGCCAACAGGTTGGCGAAACCATCGGCGCAGCGGGACAGTTCAACACATTTGTCCCACCAGATCAGGTTGCGAACGGACTCGTTGTACAGCCGGGCCTCAACGGACAGGCCCAACTGGCGCAATTCACCGATGTAACCGATTTCGCGCGACACCACACGTTCGGGTGTCAGTGCCAGTGTGGGTGGCACATAGGCGCCACCCCAGATGGTGTTGTCGGCTGCAATAAAGGCCTCCGACATCACCGGGCTGCGGGTAGCGGTCGAGACGCCAATCCGCAGGGTGTGCTCCGGCGAGACATGGTAGTTCAGCGAGGCCCGTGGTGAATGGCTGCGATTGCCCATGCCGTCGTCTTCCAGCATGGTGCCGATATTGAACACAGCCGACTTGGGCAAACGCCATTCGTTGTGGACAAAAAACTGCCAGGGGTTGACGGTGTAAGGTCGTGCAAACAGCAGCGGGAAGTCTGCATGGTCGCTGCGCAGGTCTGCCCCCCAAACCAGGCGGTTGTTTGCGCCCCACTGCATGGTGTTTTGCAGCTCCAGATCATGGCGCCGGGTGTAGACGTCGCGGGTGGTAAAACCTTCGGCGGCGGTCTTGCCAATGACCTTGTTTTCGCATACCTCACTGTCAATGCAGATATAGGGGTCCCTGGATCGGCGGCTGGCCCGCGAATAGGTCAGCTTGCTCTCGTCCCCGCTGGGCCACACATGCAGCCAGCTGAATTGTTGGAAGTCGCTGCGTGCCGTGGTGTTGCGAAAGGCATCTTCCGGCCGGCCTTCTATACCCAGGCCATACACGCCGTCGCTGCTGCCCATCTGGATGTCCACACTGTCGGTGGCACTGGGGTGGTAGTTGCCGCGAAAATTGACCACCCGCGTGGCATTGCGGTCGTTCAGCACAAAGTTGTCCAGGCCCCGGTCCGAGCGGTAGCCCAGTGAAACCCGGTAGTCAAAATTGCCCGCTGTGCGACCAAAGCGAACCAGAGCGTCCGCCGCATGTCCACCGCTGGCCGATACGCTGGTGCCGGTCTGGTCTGCCGCGTCACGCGAAATGATGTTGATCACACCGTAGAACGAATTGGCGCCGTGGGATGCAGACGAGGGGCCGCGCACCACTTCTATGCGTTCAATGTCTTCCGTCAGCAAGGGCAGATCCGCCCAGTGCACACCACCAAACGGTGGAAGGTAGGCACTGCGCCCATCGATCAAGACCTGCATGCGGTGTGCGTACTCATCGGAAGAGCCATGCAGCGACACAACCGGGCGGTTGGCGTCCACAAACCCCACATACATGCCCGGTACCAGCCGCATCAGCTCGGGCACGGTGCGAAAACCCGATGCCACAATCATTTGCCGGTCGATCACGGTGACCGCACTGGGCGCTTCCGATACGGGTTGCGCCAGCCGCGACGCGGTGAGCACCAGGGGAAGGTCCTGGGTAAAAACATCGTCCGCAGACCCTTGGGCTTGTGCGGCGCAAGGTCCGTAAGCCAGCCCTACAAAAAATGCTAACGCCGCCGGTGTCAGTCGCTTGAAATATGCTGAATGGGACATGGTTGCAGGTGTACAGGTGCTGCACCATGATGCCATGCTTATCCCGCAATTTGTAACAAATTTGGGGCTCAGAGCCGCTGGTAACGCGTCGTATTCTTGCCGCCGTGTTTGGCGGCGTACAACATGCGGTCTGCAGCATCGCTCAAACCGTGGCTGCTCTGGTCTGCAACTGGTTTAGTGGTCGCGACACCAATACTGATGGTTATCTGGGGCGCAACTTCAGAGCGTGCGTGGGGAATTTGCAGGCCTGCAATACTGGTATGAAAATTCTGTGCAACCTGCAGTGCCTGGTCCAGATCGGTATTGGCCAAAATGGCCCCAAATTCTTCACCACCATACCGGCCCAGGCAGTCACCGGGCCGTTGTACACAGGCGTGTAGCGCCTTGGCCACACGTGCCAGGCACTCGTCCCCACTGCCATGGCCATAGTGGTCGTTGAACTGCTTGAACAGGTCAATGTCGATCAGGATGTAGGACAGCGGCTGGCCCGCGCGCATGCTGCGCGCCCACTCCTGCGCAAAGGCCTGGTCCAAGGCGCGGCGGTTGGGTATCTCCGTCAGTGCATCCAGGAACACCAGGTTTTCCAGCAGGCGGCTTTGCCTTTTGAGCTGCATGTGCACCCGGATGCGTGCCTTGACCACGGTTTTGTTGAAGGGTTTGGAGATGTAGTCCACCGCACCCAGGGCGAAACCCATGCTTTCGTTTTCAACGTCCGCCATGGCGGTGATGAAAATGATGGGGATGTCCTTGGTGGACTCCTGGGCCTTGAGGCGGCGGCACACCTCATAACCGTCCAGCCCGGGCATCATGATGTCCAGCAGTATCAGATCAGGCGGTGTGTCGGATTGCGCAATCTCCAGGGCGCGCTCGCCGCCATTGGCCACTTTCACCTTGTAGGTGTCTTTGAGCAGGCTGCTCATCAGCGACAGGTTGGCGGGCGTGTCGTCCACCACAAGAACCGTCGCCTCACCCGCAAATGCGGGGATATTGTTCATATGCACCACCATGTCCTGTGAACCTCAATCCAGCGCGATGTCCATGCCCGCTGCGATGCCGTGCAACACCATAAGCGCATCGTTCAACGAAAAGCGCTCCACCAAACTCTGCAGGCGGTGAAATTCTTCGGCCTGCCGACTGCGTTTGCCATGTACCGCCAGGGCGGGAAGCAATTCCAGCGCCTGGGCATCGTCGTTGCGTAGCAGTTTAGCCATCTGGCGCAGCAGGGTGGCCAGTTCTCCGTCGTCGGCCGGAGCGCTCGGTGTAACCGCTGCACCGTCCTGCGGTGTTATCGCTTGCCGGATGTGCCTGAGTTGCTGGACCAGCAGGGCCTCCACCGCATCCACCAGAGCGGGCGGCGCCTTGGCGGTGGGGGCTTGTAATGCAGCCTCCAGGCGCTTGGCCGCCTCACCCAGGCGGGTCGCGCCGATGTCGCCAGCGGCGCCCTTGAGGGTGTGCGCCAGCCGCCGGGCCGTGTCGTGGTCACCCGTGGCGATGGCTGCCCGCAGGTCACGTACAAAGTCGGCCTGACCGTCGGCAAACCAGCGCAGCATGTTGCGGAACAGGGCGCCGTCTTCCCCAATACGCGCCACGACCTTTGCGATGTCCAGGTCGGCGACCTGGGGCATGGGGGTGGGCTGCGGCAGCTGCGGCGTGGCAAACGCCACATCGGTACCGGTGCGGGGTTTCATCCAGCGCGCCAAGGTCATAAACATCAGGTCTATGTCTATGGGTTTGGCAATGTGGTCGTTCATTCCGGCGGCGGCACAGCGTTCACGGTCACCCGCCATGGCGTTGGCCGTCATGGCAATCACGGGCAGGGTGGCAAAGCGCACGTCGGCACGGATGCAGCGGGTGGCCTCAAAACCGTCCATGACCGGCATCTGGCAATCCATCAGCACACCGTCGTAGTGGAAACAGTCAATCTTTTCCAGTGCCTCCCTGCCGTTGCTGGCCACATCCACCTGAATGCCTGCACGGCCCAGGATTTCCAGCGCAAATTCGCGGTTCATGTCGTTGTCTTCGACCAGCAGGATGTGGGCACCCCGCAAGGCGGCCTCCACGTCAGCGCGTGCGCTGCGCCCCACGACCGCGCTTCGGCGCGGACTGGCATCCGTGCCCAGCGCCGTCATGATGCTGTCATGCAGGGTGGAGGGGGCCACCGGCTTGATCAACAGACCGTCTATGCCGATGCCCGAATCCTGTACCTGTCGCAGCAGTTCTTCGCGGCTGTGGGCCGTAACCATCATGCACATGGGCGGAGTAGGCAGACTGGCGGTTGCCTGGATGCGGCGTATTGTCTCCACGCCGTCGATGTTGGGCATATGCCAATCGACCAGGACCAGACCAAAGGGTTTGCCGTCCCGGTGTGCCTGTTCCAGTGCATCCAGGGCGTGCAGGCAACTCGTGACGCAGACGGCCTCGATCTGCATGGACTGCAGCATGCCGTGGAAGATGTCACGTGCGCTGGCGTTGTCGTCCACCACCAGCACCCGCAGTGCATCCATGGGTGCCAGCGCGGCGGTGCGCGGCCGGTCCGCTGCGCGCAGCCCGAACCGTGCGGTAAAGAAGAAGGTGCTGCCCACACCGGGCTCGCTGGTGACATCCATCTGGCCGTACATCAGCTCCACCAGCCGTTTGCAAATGGTCAGCCCCAGTCCGGAGCCGCCGTACTTGCGGGTCGTTGAATTGTCGGCCTGGGTGAAGGGTGTGAACAGGCGGCTGATTTGCTCGGTGTCCAGGCCCACGCCGGTGTCGGACACGGCAAACCGCAGCACGGCACCGTCCGCATCCACCGAGACCGTGCTGATGGAGACGGTCACCTCGCCGTGTTCGGTGAACTTGATCGCGTTGTCCACCAGATTGGTCAGGATCTGCCGCAGGCGCAGCGGGTCACCGACCATGGCATGGGGCACCTGGGCGTCGATGCGGAACAGCAGCTCCAGCCCTTTCTTTTGTGCCTTGATCACCGCCAGGTCGGTCACACCATACAACACGTCTTCCAGCTGGAAATCGACTTGCTCGAAGCTGACCTTGCCCGCCTCGATCTTGGAGAAATCCAGGATGTCGTTGATAACCCCCAGCAATCCCTTGGCGGCCGTTTCCACGTTTTGCAGGTAGTGGCGTTGGCGGGTGTCCAGTGGGGTCTGCAGGGCCAGGTGTGTCATGCCAATGATGCCGTTCATGGGCGTGCGGATTTCGTGGCTCATATTGGCCAGAAACTCGCTCTTGGCTTTGTTGGCCGCCTCGGCCTGCTCGCGTGAGAGCTGGTCCGTCTTGGACAGCTGCTCCAGTGCCAGGTTGCGGTCTTTGAGCTGCTGGGTGCGGTGGGCGACCTGCAGCTCCAGGTTGACATTGGCCTTGCGCATGGCCTCGTGGCTGCTTTGCAGCTCCGCGGCCATCAGGTTGAAGCCGTTTTCCAGCTCGGCCAGCTCACCCGTTGACTGGGTGGGAATGCGGGTTTCCAGTTTGCCCTGTGCCATCTGGTTGACGCCGCCCAGCAAGGACACCAGGGGGCGCGTGAGCTCGCGGCTCATGCGCAGGGCCAGCACCGTGGCGCTGGCCGTGCCCAGGGCGCCAATGAGCAGGCAGACCAGCATAAACATGTTTTTGCTGTGTTGGCTGTTGGCGGTGCTCAACTCCAGGTAGGCGGTGCCCAGCAGTTTGGCCGCGTTGGCCGGTGTGCTGGCGGCCTGGTCCAGCAGGCCAAAACCGTCGCCCTGGCGTGCGTCCTGGTAGATGGGCGCGGCGAAGACCAGGGCGTCTTTGTCGCTGTGCAATACCTGTGCCTGGTCCACCGTCCCCCTGTGGTCCAGACTGAAACGCCCTGGCGTGCCGCTGACCGCCAGCACCCGGTTCTGGGTGTCGGTGATCATGACGGCCTTGGCATCGTCCTCGCGCATCACGGCCTGGGCCAGCGCCTGCAAGACCTCGCTATTGCCCGAGAAGGCCCCGTACTCACTGGCCGGTGCCAGCTGGCGCACGATGACCGTGCCGCGCAATTTGAGCGCACCGTCGATTTCGGTGATGCCGCCCACCACGACCAGCAGCGTCAGCAAAATCGTGATGATCCAGATAGGCGCCAGCGCCAGCAGCAAGATGCGGTGGGTGATCCGCCAGTTCTTCATGGGGTGCCCTCCGGGCCCTGCTTGAGTTTTTGCAGAAGCTGCGCCTCATCGTCCATGCTCAGCTCCAGGGACATGCGAACCTGTGGGTTGACGTTGACCGAAAAATACCGTGGCGATTGGGGCGCTGGCAGGCTGCCGCTGGCCGGCAGGTTCTGGATGATTTCGGCCACCTGCAGCGCGATTTGTGCCGGCTGGCTGTAGACCGCCGCCAGCGCACCTGCCTTCACATACGACGGGGAAAACCCGAACAGCGGCACCTTGGCGCGGTAACTGGTCAGCAGGATGGTGGCGATGTTGCTGCGGTTGTAGATGGTGGCATCGGGCACCGCCAGCAGGGCATCGGTGTTGGGCAGCAGGCGTTTGAGGGCGGGCAACAAATCGGCCTCGTCGGCAACCATCTCTATGCTGGCCACCATTTGCGCCTCGCGGGCGGCGGTCAGCAGGGTGGCGCTGAGGTCGGCCGAATCCTTGCCCAGCAAAATACCGACCCGGCGGCCGGGCACGGCGTTGCGGATCAGGGACAGTTGCCGGGCCCAGGGCTGGTCAAAAAATACAGCAGAAAAAAGTTTGCTGTCTTGTGTGCGGGGGCTGGAGCGGGCCAGGCTGCGAAAGCTGGCACGCGGCACCAGCACATTCAGCACCGGCACATTGGGCGGCTTGCGGGCCATGGCGGTCATGGCCGGGGTGCCCACGGCAACCAGCAACTGGCCTTGGCTGCCGCGGCCTGTCGGTTCGTCCTTCAGGCTATTGAGTGTCACTACGCGCAGCGGGGGCCTGGCGCCGCCAGCCTGGCCCAGGGCCAGACCGAGCTGGCTGGCAAATTCGGCGTAGACGCCACCGTCTTCACTCAGCACCACCGTGACCGCATCTTCCGCCCAGGCGCGGCAGTGGCAACTGAGCCCGGCCAGCACAAGGATACAGAGGAAGACCAGGCGCATGGCGTTCAGTATCGCACTGCGTTTTGGTCAGGCGCTGGCCACAGCCAGCACCCCAAAACAGGTGACGGACAGGAAAGCGAGGCCTGCCGCAAACGCGCAAACGATCGCCAGTGGCGTGGCTTTCCAGAGCGGCCAGCCCTCGGTGAGCCAGCGGCGGCTCAGGCGGCACGCCAGCCAGGTGGCGCCCGGTATGGCCAGCACCACCAGCAACAGGTTGCCCCCCAGGATCACGCTGCCGCGGCTGCTGCTGAACCCGTTGCTGCCAATCAGCCACATAAACATCCAGAACGCGCCCAAAAGGAACATGGCGATTCCGGTTACCCCGCCCGCCCAGCGTACGCCTCCCATTGATTGTCCTCCCCAGCTTCTATTTAAGGAGATTGTGCCGGAGCGGCGCAGATTCGGACACCCCCAAATGTGGATCCCCTTTGAATCCGATGGCCGCTGGCCTGCGTATTCAGTACGTACACCCTTTTATGCAAACCGCCCCACCAGGGAGCACTCACCATGTTTTTGCCCTCTAGCCCCCGTGAAATAAGCGCTAGTCGCTATCCATTTGATAGTGACCCCCGGCTGCCATGGGATACCGCGGGGCCTGCGCGCCACCCCGGCGCCTTCCCGCACAATGCTGACATGAATACAGACACCAGCGACGCCCTGCTGATTGCCCTGCTGGAGCGCGTGGCGCAGCAGGACGATGCCGCCCTCAAGGTTTTGTACCGCCAATGTGCGCCCAAGCTCTATGGCCTGGCCCTGCGCGTCGTCACCCACCGCGATTGGGCCGAAGACGTGTTGCAGGAGGCCTTTTTGTCCATCTGGCGCTCCGCCCCCGACTACCGCGCCTCGTTGAGCCCGCCCATGGCCTGGATGGGCCTGATCGTGCGCAGCCGCGGCCTGGACATGTTGCGCCGGCGCACGGCGGACCGTAGCCATGTGACCCAGGAGCTGGACGAGGTGCTGGCCGACACGCTGGCCAGCGACAACCCCACCCCCATGGACACAGCCCAGGCCAGCGAACAGGCCTGGGCCTTGCACCAGTGCCTGGGCAAGCTGGACCACAAACAGCGCGAAGTGGTGAGCCTGGCCTATGTGCGCGACCTGAGCCACGGCGAACTGGCCCAGCAACTGAGCCTGCCGCTGGGCACGGTCAAGACCTGGATACGCCGCGGGCTGGACCAGTTGCGCCTGTGTATGGCGCGTTTTGCTTAATAAGAGAGGCACAGCCATGAACCTCTTGACCCACCCCGAATTACTGGAACGTCTGGCCAGCGCCTACGCCCTGGGCACACTGCGCGGTGGCGCGCGGCGCCGTTTTGAAGCCATGGCCCGTGAGCAGGCGCCGGTGCGTGCTGCCGCGCTGATCTGGCAAAGCCGCCTGGCCAGCATCAACGAGTTGCAGCCCCAGGTACAGCCCGATGCCGTGGTCTGGACCCGTATCCACAACCTGGTGCAGGGTGAAAAGACCAGCGCCAGTCAAGCGGCTGTGCGTGCCCAGACGGCGGCCGAGTCGACCGGCCTGGCCGCCTGGCTGCGCAGCCTCACGCTGTGGCGCGCGGCCACCGCTGTGGGCGCACTGGCCACGGTGACGGCCATCACCGTCAATGTGGGCCAGCGCCAGGAGTTTGGCGGCGAAATTGCCCGCCTGCAAAACCAGCTGCTGGCGGCGCCGCAGATTGAATACGTGGCGGTGCTGGCCGATGACAAGGCCGCTGCATCCATGCTGGTCACCTTTGACCCCAAGGCCAAGAAGCTGACACTGCAGCGTGTGGGCGATTTTGAGGAGGCTGGCGACCGTTCGCTGCAGCTGTGGGCCTTGCCGCCTACCGGCGGGCCCAAGTCACTGGGTGTGCTGGGCCGCGACAAGCTGCTGAAGTTGACCGCTGGTGAGCGTGACGTGCGCGAAGTGCCCACCTTGGCCATCAGCCTGGAGCCCAAAGGCGGCGTGCCCAGCGAAACGGGCCCCACAGGGCCCGTACTCTTCAAGGGTGCTTTGATCCAGAAGATGCTGTAAGGGTCATCAACCCCGGCGGCGCCGGGGCACGATGTCCAGCTGGAAAGTCACTTTGGCGGGGGCGGCGCCTACCGTCAGATTTTGCGGAGCCTTGTCCACGAGCTGGACCGCGTGCCAGACCTTGACCGTGGCGGCGCCACCGGGCACGTCTTCAACCAAGGCCACACCGTTGGCATCGGTCTTCACCGTCCACGGAGATTCGGCCACATACACATGGCCACTCATGGAGCCGTGGATAAAACAGCCCAGCAACACGGCCCCGGTGGCACCGGGTTTGTCCAGTGTCAGCACGGTGGAACTGGCCGGTTTGCCTTCGGTCTTGCCCTCCAACCGCAGCGACAGGCCATCGGTGTTGCTGGGCGTGGCGCTGGCCAATGCGCCCGGCACCGTCAGCCGCACATGGTGGTCCCACGCATCGTTGTTGGTGAAACGCACCTTGGCGCCCACGCCAACAACGGACACCGCAGGCAGAAACTGCATTTTTTCCTGGTTGACGGTTGCGCTCAGGGGCAGTGCCTTTTTGGCAGCGCCGCCCGCTGCGCTGGGCTGTACCACCACCACGGCGTCGGGCACCGGCTTGCCATCCCGGTCCAGTACCAGCACCTCCAGTGTGCCGGCTTGGGCTGCGGTGGCCAGCAGGCCCATGGCCAGCGCGGCAAACAAGGCGCGCAGCTGGAAGGTGTATTGCCCATTGGGCGAAATTGAATTCATCATGGTGCTGTTCACTTTACCGTGATCACGTCACGGTGCATAGGGGCCAGCTTGGCCAGCAGCTGGTTTTGTGCACCAAACGGAATGCCTTGGGCGTCCATGGATCGCTGCAATACCTCGACCAGCGCGTTGAAGTCACCCTTGGTAATGTCCATCGCTTCATGGGACGACTTCATGTCCGCACCTTTGTACACACAGGGCCCGCCCATCACCACACAGAACTGGTCTACGAGTTGCTCCTTGATACGCTGCTGGTTGGCGGGTTTGAAGTGTGGGCCGGTGCGGGGGTCGGCCAGCAGGCCCACCATAAAGTTGTCCATCAGTTTGGCGAGGCCCGCTTTGCCACCAAAGGTGTCAAACAGCGCGCTGCTGGCCGCCATGGGTGTGGGAGCAGTCTGGGCAGACGCAGGCAGGGCCAGCAGGGTAGACGCGGCCAGCAGCAAAGCGGGGGCGAGGGAGGTGAGTCGTTTTTTCATGGAAATCTCGTGGTGAAAATGGTTTCGGTCGATGGGTAAGGCGGGGATCCGGCTCAGAACGCCAGTTGCGCCGACAGGTAATAACCGCTCTGGTTGCGCGCCGCCGTGACCCCGGGCACGATGCGGCCCAAGTCCACATAGGCCAGCGTCATGGACACGTTTTTGTTTGGCGCCCAGGCCACAAAAATATCTTTCCAGGCGTCTTCGGCCAGGCCCTTGCCCAGGCCGGCGGCCTGACCCAGGTCTTCCAGGTTGTTGGGTTTGGCGCGGTATTCGGCGCCAATTGCCCAGTTCTTGCTCAACAGGTAGGCCACCGACACCTCGGGCACCCAGGAGCGGCTGTCTTTACCCGGCGCGGCGGAGCCAAAACCCAAAAGGCCGTTCTGGTTGGCATTGGTATTGCGCAGTGTGGCGTTCACCAGAATGCCCTGGGCCAGGAAGAGTTTGGTGGCGTTGACATAAAAGTCGGTGCCGTTGGTCTTGGTGCCCAGGAAATTGAAGACCGAGCTCAGCGAGCCGGGGGACACCGACTTGTGTTCCAAGCCCACCGCAATTTGTGGCATCAGCGAATCGCTGTCCAGCACGGCGTCGCCCGCCACCTTCACTTTGATACCCACAATATCCATCACGATGTGCTGGCCGGGCATCACACCAAATGGTGCCACACCGTTGAGGGCGATGGCGGGGGACGCGTCAAAGTCTTGGCGCGCCAAGGACACTTCAACCCGGTCATAGATGCCAGCCGCTGCGCCATAGGCGGTCAGGCCATAGTCTTGTGTGGTGGTGCGGGTCACAAAGGCAGAGCCGCCGATTTCGCCGGCCGTGGCGTTGCTGCCAATCACGGCCCAGGGCGTCAGGCCGCCACCGGCCGCGCCATCGATGGAGCTGACCCCACCGGTCAGCAGAAGTTTGCCGGTGTCGGCCTGGGCCGCCGTGCAGGCCAGGCCTGCTGCGCCAATGACAAGGGCTGTGGTGAGTGTTTTCATGCGTGTTGTTCCAAAGGTAAAAGAGAGGGGGCATCCCTTGGAGATACGCATGCCAAACGGGGCTGGATTCAACTATTGGTGTAAAAGTTGAAAAATAGTGTGCGGCGACAAAATTTCAGGAGCTACCCATGAATCTCGAAGAACGGAAGCGTGAAAACGGACTGCGTCTGGTGGAAGACCACATCGGCCGCCACCTGGCCGAGAGTGAAAAAACCGGCGAGCTGCAGGCCGCCCCCAGCTTTGGCAAACCGCTGGACTATGGCGACGGCTACTTCGAGACGCCCGAAGACCTGCGCATGGGCTACAAAATCCTCAAAGACGCGGGTTATGTGCCCCCCGAGGTGGAGCTGATGCAGGAGATCGAAGCCCTGCGCCGCACGCTGGAGACCGCCCCCGACGCGGCAGACGCGCCCGCCAACCAAAAGCGCCTGGCCGACCTGCGCCAGAAGCTGAGCATGCAACTGGAAAAGCTGCGCGGCGGCTGAACCGCAAATATTCTGTACTGGGCGGCTGGCCATGCGCCCAAGCCGCGGTATGCTCTCGACCGCATGCAAACCCCATGGTGATCCTGTGGGGTTTGCGGTATTGTCAGACTGAGCTTGGCTACCCGCCAAACGTTCAGCCCCCTTGAAAAATGCTGCAGGACACGACCCTGCAAGGAGTAAATGCATATGGCACCGTACGAGCCGTTACGTCTGCATGTGCCGGAGCCCACGGGGCGACCGGGACACGACACGGACTTTTCCTACCTCCCCCTGTCTGAAGCTGGTGCCGTGCGCCGACCCCCGGTCGATGCGCAAGCTGCACAAACCAGCGACCTGGCCTTCACGCTGATACGCGTGCTCGACAAAGACGGCAACGCCGTCGGCCCCTGGGCGCCCGCCCTGGACGTGGCCGCGCTGCGCAAGGGTTTGCGCGCCATGGTCAAGACCCGCGCTTTTGACGCCCGTATGCAGATCGCGCAGCGGCAAAAGAAGATGTCCTTCTATATGTTGTCCCTGGGCGAAGAGGCGATCTCCTGTGCCCACGCCATGGCGCTGACCGATGGCGACATGTGTTTCCCCACCTACCGCCAGCAGGGCCTGCTGCTCGCGCGTGACGACTGCAATATGGTGGAGATGATCTGCCAGCTGTTCTCCAACCAGAACGATCCGCTCAAGGGCCGGCAGCTGCCGGTCATGTATTCGAGCAAGAAGCAGGGCTTTTTCTCTATCTCCGGCAACCTGGCCACCCAGGTGATCCAGGCTGTGGGCTGGGCCATGGCATCGGCCATCAAGGGCGACACCAAGGTGGCATCGAGCTGGATTGGCGACGGCGCCACCGCCGAGGCGGACTTCCACACCGGCGTCACCTTTGCCCATGTGTACCGCGCACCGGTGATCCTGAATGTGGTCAACAACCAATGGGCCATTTCCACCTTCCAGGCGATTGCCGGTGGTGAGGGCACAACCTTTGCCGCACGCGGCGTGGGCAGCGGCATTGCGTCGCTGCGCGTCGATGGCAACGACTACCTGGCTGTGTACGCCGCGTCCCAATGGGCGCTGGAGCGCGCGCGCCGCAACCTGGGCCCGACGCTGATCGAATGGGTCACCTACCGTGCAGGACCGCACTCCACATCCGACGACCCCAGCAAATACCGGCCCGCCAACGACCCGGCACGTTTCCCGCTGGGCGACCCGATTGCCCGCCTGAAGCAGCACCTGATCAAGCTCGGTGCCTGGTCCGACGCTGAGCACGAAGCCATGCAAAAGGAACTGGAAGCCGAAGTGACCGCCGCGCAGAAAGAAGCGGAGCGGTACGGCACGCTGGCCGATGGCATGGTGCGCAGCCCGGCTGAAATGTTTGAAGACGTCTACAAGGACATGCCCGCGCACCTGCGCCAGCAGCGCCAGGAACTGGGGATCTAAATGGACCAAGACAACACCACAACAACCATGAACGCGACCCTAGTTGGCGCAGATAAAACGACGGCCATGACCATGATCCAGGCGCTGCGCAGCGCCATGGATGTGATGCTGGAGCGCGACAACAACGTCGTCGTCTACGGCCAGGACGTGGGTTACTTCGGCGGCGTGTTCCGCTGCACCGAAGGCCTGCAAAAGAAGTACGGCACCTCACGTGTGTTCGATGCCCCCATCTCCGAGGGCGGCATTGTTGGCACGGCAGTGGGCATGGGCGCCTACGGCTTGCGCCCCGTGATCGAGATTCAGTTCGCGGATTACGTCTACCCCGCCACCGACCAGATCGTCTCCGAAGCGGCGCGCCTGCGCTACCGCTCGGCCGGTGACTTCACCTGCCCCATGACGATACGCATGCCCTGCGGCGGCGGCATCTACGGAGGGCAGACGCACAGCCAAAGCCCAGAGGCCATGTTCACCCAGGTCTGCGGCCTGCGCACGGTCATGCCGTCCAACCCGTATGACGCCAAGGGCCTGTTGATCGCATCCATTGAGAACGACGACCCCGTCATCTTTTTGGAGCCCAAGCGCCTGTACAACGGTCCGTTTGACGGCCACCACGACAAACCGGTCGTTCCCTGGTCCAAACACCCCATGGGCAATGTGCCCGAGGGTTACTACACCGTGCCGCTGGACACCGCGGCCATCTTCCGCCCGGGCAAGGCCCTGACCGTGGTTGCCTACGGCACCATGGTTTATGTGTCGGAAGCGGCTGCTGCCGAGAGCGGCGTGGACGCTGAAATCATCGACCTGCGGTCCATCTGGCCGCTGGATCTGGAGACCATTGTGAATTCCGTGAAGAAGACCGGCCGTTGTGTCGTGGTGCATGAAGCCACACGCACCAGCGGCTTTGGCGCCGAACTGGTGTCGCTGATCCAGGAGCATTGCTTCTACCACCTGGAGGCGCCGATCGAGCGTGTCGCCGGTTGGGACACCCCCTACCCGCACGCCCAGGAATGGGCGTATTTTCCCGGCCCCAAGCGGGTCGCTGAAGCGTTCAAACGCGCCATGGAGGCATGATGGGAATCCATATCATCAAGATGCCAGACATTGGCGAAGGCATTGCAGAAGTTGAATTGGTCGCCTGGCATGTGAAGGTGGGCGACATGGTGGCCGAGGACCAGCTCCTGGCCGATGTGATGACGGACAAGGCGACGGTGGAGATTCCATCGAGCGTGGCTGGCAAGGTGCTGGCCCTGGGCGGTGCTGTCGGCCAGGTCATGGCCGTAGGGTCTGAAGTCATCCGTATCGAAGTGGACGGCGCAGGAAACCTTAAGCCAGAATCGGCTGCAGCCCCCGCAAAACCTGCGCAAGTTGCTACTAATTCAGTAGCGAATGCAAAACCTGCCGCCGCAGGCCCTACACCTGAGGCAGCTGTTGCCGCGGCACCCGCCACGCCTGCGCCAGCGTCCACATCTGCACCTGCAGCGAAAGCCGGCAACGGCCCATCGTCACCAGCCCGCAATGGCAACGGCAACGGCAGCAAAGCCCCCGCCGCTTTGGTCCGCGCCCCAGGTGACAAACCCATTGCCTCACCCGCGGTGCGCCGCCAGGCCTGGGACCTGGGTGTGGAACTGCAGTTCGTGCCCGGCACGGGTACCGCAGGCCGCATCACCCACGAAGACCTGCAAGCCTATGTGGCCCGCGCGGCACAGGCCCAACCGGCCGGTGTGGCGGATCAGCGTTATGCGCAGCGCCTGGACGAGCAGACCGTGCCCGTCATCGGCCTGCGCCGCAAGATCGCGCAGAAGATGCAAGAGGCCAAGCGCCGCATTCCGCATTTCACCTATGTGGAAGAAGTGGATATGACCGAGCTGGAGGTTTTGCGCGTCAAGCTCAACGCCCAGCACGGCAAGGAGCGCGGTCGCCTGACGGTGCTGCCCTTCCTGGTGCGTGCCATGGTGCTGGCCGTGCGTGCGCACCCCGAGGTCAATGCCCGCTACGACGACGAGGCGGCCGTGGTCACCCGCTCTGGCGCGGTGCACTTAGGCATTGCCACACAGACCGAAGGCGGCCTGATGGTGCCGGTGATTCGCCACGCCGAAACGCTGGACCTGTGGGCCTGCGCCGCCGAGATCGTTCGCCTGGCGGAAGCCGCGCGCACGAACAAGGCCTCTCGTGACGAGCTGACCGGCTCCACGCTGACGCTGACCAGCCTGGGCGCCTTGGGCGGCATCGTCAGCACACCGGTGATCAACCACCCCGAGGTGGCCATCGTCGGCGTCAACCGCATGGTCGAACGCCCCATGGTGCGCAACGGCGCCGTCGTGGTGCGCCAGATGATGAACCTGTCGTCCTCATTCGACCACCGCGTGGTGGACGGCATGAACGCGGCGGAATTTGTGCAAAAGATACGTGGCTACCTGGAATGTCCGGCCACCTTGTTTGTGGAATAGAGGGCGAAGATGGACATACAACACACAACACTCTTAGTCATAGGCGGTGGCCCCGGCGGCTACATCACGGCGATACGCGCCGCACAACTGGGCATTGCCACCACGCTGATTGAGGGTGACCAGCTCGGCGGCACCTGCCTGAATGTGGGCTGCATCCCGTCCAAGGCCATGATCCACGCGGCCGAGGCCTTCCACCAGGCTCGCACCTTCATGGGCGACAGCACACTGGGCATCCATGTGGACGGCGCGCGCATCGACATTCCGCAGACCGTGCGCTGGAAGGACGGCATTGTCGCAAGGCTCACCGGTGGCGTGGGCGCCTTGCTGAAGAAACATGGCGTCAAGGTCGTCAAAGGTTGGGCCACCATCGTGGACGGCAAGACCGTCGATGTAGCCAAGGATCAGGCGGACACCAAGCCCGTGCGCATCCAGGGCGAGCACATCGTGTTGGCCACGGGTTCGGTCGAGCTGGGCCTGCCTGGCATGCCCTTTGGTGGGCGCGTCATCTCGTCTACGCAGGCGCTGTCACCCGACAGCATTCCCAAGAAACTGGTCGTCGTCGGTGGCGGCTATATCGGCCTGGAGCTGGGCCTGGTCTACCGCAAGTTGGGCAGCGACGTGACCGTGGTGGAGGCGCAAGACCGCATCCTGCCGCTGTACGACGAAGAGCTGACGAAACCGGTGGCGACTTCGCTGCGCAAGCTGGGCGTGCAGGTGCAGCTGGGCAGCAAGGTACAGGGCCTGAATGCTGCCGGTGATGCCGTGCGCGTGTTGGATGCTGCGGGCCGCGAGCGCGAACTCGCCGCCGACCAGGTGCTGGTGGCCATTGGCCGTGTGCCGCACACCCATGGTTGGGGGCTGGAGAAGCTGATGTTGGCTATGAATGGCCGCGCCATCAAGGTCGACGACCAGTGCCGCACCTCGATGCGCAATGTCTGGGCGATTGGCGACTTGACCGGCGAGCCCATGCTGGCCCACCGCGCCATGGCGCAGGGTGAAATGGTCGCCGAGATCATCTCGGGCCATCGCCGCCACTTCGCCCCGGCGGCCATCGCCGCCGTTTGTTTCACCGACCCCGAGGTCGTCGTGGCGGGGCAGACGCCGCTGGAGGCCGCCAAGGCCGGGCTGGACTGCATCACAGCCCAGTTCCCGTTCGCGGCCAACGGCCGCGCGATGACGCTGGAATCCACCGACGGGTTTGTGCGCGTCGTCGCCCGGCGCGACAACCACCGCATCGTCGGCTGGCAGGCGGTCGGCGCGGGGGTGTCGGAGCTGAGCACAGCCTTCTCGCATTCGCTGGAGATGGGTGCGACGCTGGAAGACGTGGCCGGCACCATCCACGCGCACCCGACGCTGGGCGAGGCCGTGCAAGAGGCGGCCCTGCGGGCGCTGGGGCACGCGCTGCATATCTAGCGGTGTAGCGGCTGTGATCAGGGCAGTTGGCTTGCCAGCTGCCCTGATGTTGCCCATACGGGAGTTTTGATGCCGCGGTGTTAGGCGGTCGTTCGCACTGCGAACTTCTCCGGCAACGAGATCACCGTTTCAAAAGGCCGGAAGTCGGCGTCGCTGTTGTCGTCCAGGAAATGCAGTGAAATGGTGCCGCCCTCGCGCTCGATGAACCCCTTGACTGCGTCCATGCCCACGCCGCGGCCGGACACTTCGGTCACTGCGGATGCTGTGGAAAAGCCGGAGGCAAAGATCAACTGGGCGACTTCGTCTGGGCTGACCACGCTGTCGGCGGCCAGCAGGCCAGACTCTATCGCCTTGCGCCGAATGAAGGCTAACGCCAATCCTTTACCGTCGTCGCGCAAGCGCAACCACAGGCGACCGTCCCCAAGTGACATATCAATGGCAATTACTCCCGCTGCCGCCTTACCCTTGGCTTGGCGCTCAGCCGGCAGCTCGATTCCGTGGTCCAGCGAGTTGCGCAGCAGGTGCATAAACGCGTTCTTCAGCAAATCGGCAATCTGGCTGCGCAGCACGATATGCCCATCGTTCACCTGGACCACGGGTGTCTCTTTGCCGAGCTCTTTGGCCAGGGACGGCAGCGAATCGGTCACGCCGGCCAGTATGTCGCTGAGCTTCTCCGTTCCAATTTGGCGCAAGGTAGCGAGAACACGCCGGACCAGTGACTCCTGGTTCTGTGCCTCGGGCTTGGACGGTGCGGCCTCCAGCGCTGAAATGAGGGACTCGATCTGGTCTTTCTGCACCATGAGAAATTTTTCCACCCCGCCGCGCCGGCCAGGTCCCTTTCGGCCCAGCTTGATATCGTTAATGTGGGAATACTCGGCAATGAGATGCGCCGTCTGCTTGAGTTGCGCCAGCAGCAGCGCCTGATCCCATGGTTGCTCAGGGTCCTTGCGCAGGTTGTCGTAGGTTTGCTCGGTCTCGTGGACGGTGTTCGTGAGTTGCAGCAGGCCGTAGGTGCGGGCATTGCCCTTGATGGTGTGCATGTTGCGAAACAGCAGTGCAACGGCTTCCTGATCCTTCTGCGGGGTGTGTTCAATGATCTTGCGGTTCTCATCGATAAACTGCACCGCGCCGTCGATGAACTGGTGGAATTTTTCCTGGTTGACGGCCAGTATTTCTCCGATCATGTTGAGCTCGATGCGCTGCTGGTCGGCTTCTGCTGCCAGCCCTTTGAGTTCACTGACGTCGCGCACACACAGCATCAGGCGTTCACACACATCGTCGTCGTTGCAGATGGGGGACCAGCTCAGCTCCAATGACTTGACCTTGCCGTTTGGCAGGGTCTTGTCCATTTCAGTGACCATCAGATGGGTGTTGAAGTCGAAGTTCATGCGGTCTTCACCGATGCAGGCACCAAAGGCCGCCTCCACCTGTGACAACACATCGGCCCCGAGATTGGTGTGGGCAAACACCACGTCCATGACGCCCTTGCCGGCAATGTCTTGGGTCTCGAATATTTGCTCCAGGTAGGCTGAATACTCGGGGTGAATCAGCCCACCGTCTGCCACCGTCAAAATGCCCTGCGGCATGTTTTGCAGCATGGTCTGGATGTCGTTGGTTTTCTGCCGCAGTTGCAGGGTCCGCTCGGCCACCAGATGTTCCAGGTTGTCGTTGATCGACTTAAGGTCGTTCGCCAAGACTTTGTTCTCCACAAAGGTATTGGCAAAGATCGTGATAGCGACATTCAGCATGGAAATTTCAAAGATCAACACGCCAAAGAACAGCATGGACATCGAGTTGATCAGTCCAAAGCTCAGCAGCATGTCGTGCACACCGGCCGCATAGAAGCCCAGCATGCCCCCGAACAACACCCGGGAGCCCGGATTTTTGAGCAAGGCGCCCCTAAACGAAAAATACAACGCCATGGTCCCAAGGATCAGGCTCGTGAGGAAATACACCGATCTGGCCTTCTGAAACAGGTCGATGTTGAAGTGCAATATTTGCGCCGCAATGACCAGCCCCGCCAACGCGTAAATCGTGCCTAACACCCAGTTGGTTTTGGGTTTGAATTTGTAGAAATACTGGGCGAAGATGTAGGCAAAGAAAAAGGCAAACAAGCCTGTGTAATGCAGCAACAGCATGGGCTCTGGCGGCAACACCTTCATCATGATGTCGCTGGGCGCTACAAAGAACGGGAAAACCGAAATGCTCCCCAGTGCCGCAATCAAATACAGGCGATAGTTCGTTTTACGGTAGACCAGCAGGAAGAACAGACCAAAGAAGAAGACGGCAAAAGCCGCCAGGATGCGCGATTCGCCATTCTGGAACTGGTACCAGGCCAGCGAGTAGTCGTGCATGTCGTACTGGTGCAGCTCAAACGGCAACTGGTAAATGCCGGTCATCAAAAGCGTATCCACGCGGATGGCGATGACGTGCTGGGCTTGGGTCACCTTAAAACGAATCGGAATCGGCTGCGTGGCGTAATACCGCTCCACGTTGATGTCGCCGGGGCGGCGGTAGATCTCTTCGCCGTTGTTGTACACATTGACCCGCCCCATATAGGCGTTGACCAGGATGACCACCTCCTTGCCCACCAGTTCAGGGGCGAACTGGAACACCCCGCGGTACCAACCGACCCGGAAATTGGTGTGGTCAGGGTAGGCACCTTTCCAGGGGCCCGGCGTCTTGATAATGGGCCAGGTGCTGGTGTCCAGGTCCACGGCCTTGTTCTGGGGGTTGTCGTCACGGGTGAACAACCATTTGCCGCTGAGCTTGATGGGTGCGTCCAGGTTCTTGACCACAATCTGGCAGGAATCACAGCCTGGGCGGGCTTGCTGCGCAACGGCTGCGGGCGCGACGGCCAGAAAACCGATCAGAACAAGAAGCAGGTACAACTGGCGCATCGGGTCGTCCTCATAGGGGTTTTTATTGCGGGCTGCACAGCATTGCACTGCAGTGTTGCCTCAGAGAGTTCAACGCCAGTATGAACGGGCTATGTTGGTAGCAAGCTGCGTAAAAACCCTTGACCATTCGGCCTGGCTAAGCAAGCAACGCCGGCCTTGATTTGGCGTTCGGGTCGCTGCAGCGGTGGTGCGTCTATCGACTACCGTGAAACCGTGAATGCCCGGCCCAGCGTTGGCACTGCTGGCGCACCACCTCGGGCAGCAGGCGTTCATGCTGTGCCACACCACGAATCCATGTCGCGTCGTTGCCTTGGTCTGCCAGCTCGCCCTGCAAGTAGACCAGGGCCGCTTCGGCATGCAGCGCCTGGGCGTGGGGCGCCAGCGCGGCCAGTGTGGTGGCAATATCGTCGCGCAGCGTGCGGTGTTCACCGGTCTTGGGGTCCACAAAGGTGCCGTCCAGGCCAAAGCGGCAGGCCTGGAAACGGTTGAAGGTGTAGGGCAGGTAGTCGTCCTCGGCGGGCTCGAACGGCTGCTCCAGGCTGATCCAGCGGGCCAGGCATTGCACCAGGCCGGCCATGGCCGCGGCCTTCTCAATGGTTAGCGGTGTGTCCAACACCCGCACTTCAATGGTCCCGTATTCCGGTTTGGGTCGTATGTCCCAGTAGAAGTCTTTCATGCTCTTGACGACGCCGGTGCGTGCCATCTTGTCGAAGAAGACATTGAAGTCGTCCCAGTTCAGCACAAAGGGTGCGCGACCCGACAGTGGAAACGCAAACACCGAGTTCAACCGCGCCGAATGGAAGCCGGTGTCCGTGCCCTGCACAAAGGGCGACGAGGCCGACAGCGCGATCAGGTGGGGGATAAAGCGGGACAGGCCATGCAGCAGCACCAGGGCCTGGTCCGGCCCCGGGCAGCCAATGTGCACATGCTGGCCAAAGATGGTGAACTGTTTGGACAGGTAGCCATACAACTCGGCCACCTGGTGGAAGCGCGGTGTGTCGTAGATGCGGCGTTCACTCCACTGCTGAAAGGGGTGGGTGCCACCGCCACTGAGGCCCAGGTTCAGCTGTGCGGCGCACTGCACCAGCGCGTCGCGGATCTCCGTCAACTGCGACAACACCTCGGCGTGGCTGGTACACACGCCGGTGCACAGCTCAATCATGCTGTCGGTGATCTCGGGGGTGACCAGACCGGGCAGCTTGCGTTTGCCCACCAGGCGCAGCAGGTCGCTGGATCCGGGGCTGAGGTCAAAGTCGTGCAGGTTGACGATTTGCAATTCCAGCTCCACACCCATGCTCAGTGCACGCGATTCGGCGAAGTTACCCAGGCTCATGGCTGTGCTCCTTTTTTGCGTGCGGCGCTGTGCGGCAGTTCACCCGATACCCGCAAGGCCCACTGCACAACGATGGGCCCCAGCAGCTCCATGATGGCAATGGCGCTGAACACAATGGGCGCCACCTGCATCGCAAATATCGGATGGCTGAGCTGCAGCTCGGCCAGCAGTACCAGTGCGGTGCCAGAGATCGGTGTCAGCGCCAGGGTTAATGCCAGCGACTGGCGCAGGCTGATGCCGCTCCAGCGTGCACCGGCCGTCACCACCAGGCCTTTGGCCACGGTGCGTACCAACAGCAAGACCACAGCGACGGCACCCCCGGCCACCAGGGATTGCACTGACCACGAGGCCCCCACAATCACAAACAGCATCAACACCAGCACACCACCGGCCGTGCCAAAGTGGCGGGACCAGACCCAGGGCCGGTCGGAGGTGTTGCGCAACATCACACCCGCCAGCAGGGGCACCAGCAGCGTGGACAGCTTGAACATGCGCGCCGTGGTCAGCGCCAGCATGATCAGGCCCAGCAGCAACAACACGGAGTTTTCATCGCGCAGGTCCAAGCGGCGTGCGATCCAGGACACCAGGCCACACAACAATGCTGCCACCAGGAAAGAGCCGCCAAAGGTGTACAGGGGCTGGGTGATGGCCAGCGTCCAGTCGCCCACCCGGTCCAAGTGCAGCCAAGCCAGGATAAGTTTGTGCAGCAGCACCGCAAAAAGGGTGTTGAGCGCCGTCATGATGACCATGCGCTCCGTCACTTGGCCGGCAGAGTGCAGCTCGCTGGCCACACGGCCAATCACCGCGGCCGAGGTGGCCATGGTCAGCGTGGCGCAGGTCAGTGCCACATTCAGACTCAGTCCCATCCAGCGCAGCGATACAAACACGGCCAGGAAACTGAACAAGGCTTCGGCCAGGCTGGTGCATAGCAGGGCCGGGTTGGCACGCAACCAGCGCAGGCTGACGCGGCTGCCCAGCTCAAACAGCAGCAGGCCCAGGGCCAGGTCCACGATGACCCGCACCACACCGCCCAGGTAATACGCACCAGCGCCATATCCCGTTACCGCAATGGCCATGCCCACGGCGCTGTAGCCCACAATGCGCGGCAGGCCCGCCTTGCGAAACACCAGCTCGCCCAGGCTGCCGCCAGCCACCAGCACCAGGGCCGACCAAAACACCACGCCCGGTTGCAGGGGCCAGGGTGTGATTTGCAGGTAGGCGACGAGGTCGTCGATCATGGGCAGGCCTCCAGACGCTGTGGGTTGATGTCTGGTTGACCATATCAGCGCACAAGCGGCCGTCCTGTGCGCCAGTGCACAGACCGGGCGGCCACCCCTCAGGCAGGTTCAAACAACAGCGTGTACTGCGCCGCCCATCCCTTGACCTGTGCCAGCGGCATGGGTTTGCAGATGCCATAACCCTGGCCCAGCTCGCAGCCCAGCGACAAGAGTTTGCCCGCCTGCTCGGGCGTTTCCACACCTTCTGCAATCACCGACCGGGTGAAGGCCTGCGACAGACCCACAATGGCGCTGACCAGCGTGCGGTCATCGGCGTTGCTCAGTAAACCGTCTACAAAGCTGCGGTCGATCTTGATGGTTTCGGCCGGCAACTGCTTCAGGTAAGACAGCGAAGAAAAGCCGGTGCCAAAGTCATCCAACGCAAACTGCAGACCCAGCGCCTGGCAAGCCTGCATGACCTCCCGCATATGGGCCACATCCTGCAGCGCGGCAGACTCCAGAATTTCCAGCTCCAGCAGATGGGATGGCACACGGGGATACTGCGCCAGCAGCTGGCGCATGCTCTCCACAAAGTCTGGTGTATGGAAGTGCCGCGCTGCAATGTTGACGCTGACCACCCAGTCGTGCCCCTGCTGCACCCATTCGTCGAGCTGGGCCATGGCTTTGTGTAACGCCCAATGGCCGGCTTCCACGATCAGGTCCGTCTGTTCAATCAGGGGCAGGAATTCGCCAGGGCTGACGATGCCCCGTTCCGGGTGCTCCCAGCGCATCAGCGCCTCGTAGCCCAGGATGCGCCCACTGCGCATGTTCACCTTGGGTTGGTAAAAGAGCCGCATCTCACCCGAGCGCAGGCCATAGGTGATGCGGGTGATCTGCGAATGCTGCGTCTGGATGTTGAGGTCGTTCTGCGCGTCGAACTGGTGTATCCGGTTGCGCCCGGTTTGTTTGGCCTGGCACATGGCCTGGTCCGCATGGCGCATCAGCGTGTCGGGGTTGGCGTTGTCCAGCGGGAAGATCGACACACCCACGCTGGCGGTGAGGGTGATCTGCTGGTCACCTATGGCATAGGGTTGCGCAATGCGCTGCAGCAGCTGTTGCGCCTGCGCATGGATGCTGGCCACGTCTGCGTGGCCGGGCAGGAGCACCACAAATTCATCGCCCCCCAAGCGGGCGATGTTGGCCGGGTCGGGTGCGATGTCCATCAGGCGTTGGCCCACCTCTTTGAGCAGCAGGTCGCCCGTGGTGTTGCCATATTGCTCGTTGATGGCCTGGAAGTGGTCCAGGTCCAGCAGGCACACGGCCAGCAGCCCATCGTCCTGGCGCGCCTGGAAGATGGCGTGTGTCAGCCGTTCGGCCAGCGCGGTGCGGTTGTTGAGCCCGGTCAGGGCGTCGTGGGTTGCCTGCCAGGAAATCTGCTGCTGCAGATCCCGCGTTTCGCTGATGTCGCGGAACACCAGCACACAGCCCACATGCGGGCCATTGCCCCGGCGGATCGGGGCCGCGGTGAACTCAATGGGGTAACGCTCGCCCGAACGGTGCACCAGAATCTGGTTGACCGCGTGCAGGCGTTTGGTGGTGGCATGTAATGCGTGCAACGCCGTGCCATAGGGCAGGGCCTGGGAGGTGCTGTCCAGGTTGAACACCGCTGTCAGGCTGCGGCCCACCGCGTGGGCGCTAGTATGCCCGGTCAGAAACTGGGCGACTTCATTGATGGACTCGATGAACCCCGCCATGTCGGTGGTGATGACCCCATCACCAATGGATGACAGCGTGACCTCTGCACGCTCTTTTTCGGCCACCAGTTCGTCCTGTGCGAGTTTGCGTTCGGTGATGTCGACCAGCGCGCTGATGGTGCCGCCCTCTGCGCCATCGGTGGTCGAAAACGCGGCCTTGAAGTACGACATCTCACGCACATCAAATGCGCCAGACCGTATCAACACCTCGTTGCTTTCACGTGGCACGGTGCGCCGTTCTTTGCTGGCGCGCGCAGGTTCTATAGGGACAAAATCGCTGCGCATGGGGCTGCCCACCACGGTGGCGGCCGGTGTGTCAAACAGCCGCTCCCAGGCTTTGTTCACGCTCAGGCAGGTGCCGTCGCTGGTGCGCACAAACACTGGCAGGGGCAGGGCATCTACCAGTTGGCGGGTGAAGTGCAGCTGTTCTTCCTGCTGCTTCTGGGTTTTTTCCAGCGACTTCACCAGGCGTTGGATTTCACTCGCCATCAGGTTGAAGGTGCGCGCGGAGGCCCGCGCCTCCAGCGTGCCCGTCTCGGCCATGCGTGTCTGGAGCTGGCCCGCGCGGAATTGGCTGGTGGCGCTGTCCAGGCGCTGGAGCATGCGGGCGTTGGAGCGCACCAGCAGGGTCAGCAAGAAGAGGATGGTAAAAATATTGAGCGCCGAAATGGGCAGCTGCGAGCCCACGGTGTTCCAGACCCGCTCTTGGGCATGGTCCGCCCCCAGTTGCACAGACAGAGTGGCCAGCAGTCCGTCGACGGATGGGACAGGCCAGTTGGTCTCCAACTGCTCCAGCCCAGACAGTCGCTGAAACCAGCCGGGCACGTGTGAACCCTGGCCTGGCGCCAGGCTGGCCGCCGTGGTGGCGTCGCCATGTTGCCAGCGCAAGGACAGGATGTCGGGGTTCAGGCGAGCCTCTGCATCCAGCAGCGCCTTCACCGATGCGGCTTCCCCGGACGCACTTTGGGCGAGTAGCCGCGGGACCAGGTAATGCTGCATGTGCTGCAGCCTGTCCTGCCGTTGCAGCTGCACTTCTTTGACTTCTGCCTTGATCAGCAGGTCATACCGCACCACGGAGACCACCAGAATGATGGCAATGATGGGCAGGTACAACCGCGGGTAGGTGCCGCGGGCAAGCCAGGTCGTGAAGGAGATTTTTTGCATGGCGGGTGATGGGGTGTTGCACCAAGGCGGCTTTTGGCCGCTCGGTTGCAATATTACGTGCGAGCCTAGCGATGTTCTCGCCAGGCTTTTGTCGCAGGTATTACACCATCTGCCGGGGCGCTTCTCACGTTGCGCCACGCTTTTGGAGCGCTAGCCCCACTGTGCCTTGTTCACCGCTAAGCGAACAGCGCCGCCAGTCGCTCCACCGCAGCCACCGACAGCGCGCGGTCCACGCGGGTGTCGTCGTTGCCAAAGTCGTGCACACCCTGTGCCTGCACCAGCAGGCTGTCACGCCGCGACAGCATGAAAAGGTTGTGGCCCCGGTACATGATGGCGTAGTCCACCTCGGCCTGTGGTACCAGGCGGGCGATTTGCCCCCGCACCGGGATGATGCTGTGGTCGCCGAGCAGCGCCCGCGCGCCGTAACCGGTGCAGTTAACGATAGTGCGCTCGCGCAGGTCGGAAAACTGGCGGGGGTGCTCAAACGTGCGCTGCACAAACTCGCCGCCCGCGCGCAAAAAGTCATTCACCAGCAGCCGCTGGTAGGCCGCGATGTTGAAGTTCATCTGGGTGAAGCGGCGCACGTGGGGCACTTTAAACGGGTGTTCACCCGGCCTCAGCGGCACGGACCGGGGACGCATGTCGGCCAGGCGTTCCTGCAAATCCGGGTAGTCCGGCTCGCCGTCGTCGTCGCCTTCCAGCGGCTGGTCAAAGGGTGTGTCCGACAAGACATATCCGTCGCGCCATTCCACCGGGTTGTCGGCCAGGCCCAGCAGGCTTTGGTAGGTGCGGAAGGAATGGCGGGCCATGGTCTCCCAGCGCTGGCTGAAGGCCGGTGTGGCGTGCTCTTCGGTGCAAATGCGTGAGTCGGGCGACCAGGTGCCGGTGGCAAAGGTGGACGCCACCTCGGGCGGGCGCTCCTTGCAGTAGATGCGCACCCGCAGGCCGTGTTGCTGCGCCACCCGGGCCGTGGTCAGGCCAATGGCACCGCAGCCAATGACGGCAATCTGGCGCGCACCGGTGGCCTGGATCAGTGGCAAGGCCAGTTGTGCCGACCCCCAGGAGAGCGACCAGCCGCTGCCCCCGTGGCCATAGTGGTGGACGATGGTTTTGCCATACCGCCGTTCGGACTCGATGCGCGGCCCCTGTGCCCGAAACGGCCGCAGGCACACGGTCATGTCGATCAGGCGGTCTGCGCTGGCGCGCACGGGGGCCAGCGTGCGGGGCGCCGCAAAGCTGTTTTGCTGGGCGTGGTGGATGGAGGGCAAGGTGACGAGCGCAGCGGCGCCCGCCCCCAACAATTGGCGGCGTTGCATGGGGATGCTCCTGGGGGTGGTTTTGTTTAGATGTGCTGCTTGGCCAGCTGGACCAGCGAAGAGCGTATGCGGGTCGCATCGCGCAGGCGCTGGGCCGAGCCATCGGCATCCAGCAGCACCACGGTGAAGTGTTTGTTGCCACTCTTCATCCGCATGGTCAGGCAGCGGCCGGCCTCGTCGGTGTAGCCGGTCTTGGAGAGCAGGATGTCCCAGCCGCTGCCGCCCACCAGCTTGTTGGTGTTGTGCACCGCGCGCACACGGCCGTTGACCGGCACACTGGCTGTGCGGTCGCTGGTGATGTTGGCAATGGCCGGGTAGCGGGCCGCCGCGGCCACAATCTTGGCCACCTCGGTGGCGGTGGACGTGTTGGCCGGCGACAGGCCAGTGGCATCGGCAAAGCTGGTGTGGGTCAGGCCCAGGCTGCGCACCTTGGCCTGCATGGCCTGTACAAAGGCAGCGGTGCCACCGGGGTAGGTGCGGGCCAGAGCGGCCGAGGCACGGTTCTCTGACTGCATCAACGCCAGCTTGAGCGCGGCCAGGCGCGGCATCTCGGCACCCACGCGGATGCTGGATGCGCTGTGTTTGAGCATGTCCACATCGTCTTGGCTGATGCGCAAGGTCTCTTGCAAATTGGGCTTGGCATCCAGCACCACCATGGCCGTCACCAGCTTGGTGATGGAGGCAATGGGCACGGGCGCATCCGCATTCTTGGCCATCACGATGCGGCCTGTGCCTTCTTCCAGCACCAGGGCGTGTTTGGCGTTGACGGGCAATTGCAGCAACTGCGGCGCAGTAGGCAGTACCGGGGTGACTGCGGGTGTGGCCGGTGGCGTGGTGGTTGCAACAGGGGCCGCCGCCGCAATGGTTGCGGCAGGTGCTTGCACCGGGCTGGTAGCCGGGGTTGTGCGCGCCTGGACCCACAGGCTGGTGCAGGCCAGCAGCAGGGCGGGCAGGGCCATCTTCCAGCCCGAGGTATGGGTGTGGTGCGGTGCCATCAGTCGTTCCAATCGTTGTAGTAATTTGCCACCGTTGGCGGCCAGCGCCAGGCTGAGCATGGGGGCAGCTTGTTGCAGGGCAAGCGCATGCAAGGCCTTGGCCAGGCGGTGGGGGTCGTCATCCAGCGCAGCGGCGGCCAGTTCATCGGCCACCTCTTCACGCGCATCCCGCATGCGGCCCGACAACCACCACACCACAGGGTGGAAAAACAGCAGGGCCTCGACCACGCTTTGCAGCAGGTTGGCCAAGTAATCCCAGCGGCGCACATGGGCCAGTTCGTGGGCCAGCAGGGCCTCCAGCAAATGCACGGGCATACCGCTGAGCAAGGCAGTTGGCATCAGCACCAACGGCCGCAGAAAACCCACGGTGATGGGGCTGGGCAGATCGGGCAGCAGCTGCAACAAAACCTTGCGCTGCACACCCAGGGTGTGCGCCAGCGCATCCAGCCGCGCCTGCCAGACCGCGGGGGCCGGGACCGCGCGGCGGCGCAACATGCCCACCCAGGCCAGGCCAGCGCCCAGGCGCAGCGCCATTAGACCCACACCCAGGCTCCAGGCGGCCACTAGGGCCGGCAGTTGTGCGGCCACAGATTGCAACCACCCGGGTAGCGCAAATGTTGGCGGTGCCAGCACATCCACGGTGCCCAGCATCCAGCCCATATGGGCCAAGGGCAGGGCCAGGCAAATGAGCAAAGACAGCGCACACACGGCATACCGCCAGCGCGGGCTGGCATGGCGCAGCAGGGCCAGAGCAACTACGGCAACCGCACCCACTACCAGGCCTTGCCACACAAAGTGCAGCAGCGCCCAGCCCAGGGCTGGCACCAACATTGATTCCACAGTGGTCAGCGGGCTCATGGGGCCTCGTCCTGTTTGCTATTGCCACCACCCAGCAGCCTCTGGATGTCGGCACGCTCCTTGGCACTGACATGGCCCTTGAGTGCGGCTAGTACCAGGGCCTTGCCCGAACCGGCAAAGGCCTTGGCGATCAGGTCTTTGAGCAAATGGGTTTGCAGCTTGTCCTGCTTTTGCGCGGGCGCGTAAAGCTGCGGGCGCTGGCTCTCGTCACGGGTCAGCAGGCCCTTGCCATACATGACTTGCAACTGGCGCAGCACGGTGGCATAGGTCGCGTCGGGCCGTTCTTCCAGCAGGGCTTCATGCACCAGCTTGGCGTCGGCAGCGCCTATGCGCCAGAGTATGCGCAGCAGGTCCAGCTCGGCGGCGGTGGGGTGGGGGATGGGGGTTGTCGCTTGTGGCATGAATCTAGTATAGATGTTCTAGAACAAATATTCTAGATATGCCTGAAAATAATTGCTGTTGGTGAAAATGGGCTGTAGCCCCCGTGCAATATGCTTGTATTGCTATGTTTGTAGGAGTGTGTGTGGTTGGGGTGGGTTGCGCGCCAAGGTGTATGCGGGGCTGGCGGACCGGGTATCCGTTCCCTGGCCCTTGCTCGCGGGCGGGCAGTGTGGGTGTGCGGGCGAGGGTTCGTTAACAACGTGGTGGGTGCGCCTGCTCCGTGGCAACCGCGAATCTGGGGCCGATGAACGGACACCCGGTCCGCCAGCCTGGGGGCGGTGGGGGAGCGGATAAGATTCAAGGAAATGCCACCTCGCGTGGGGGCCGTTGTGGGGCGGAAGCGGTCGGTCGTTGATGACTGCTGTCCGCTAGTTCGATTGCGGCATTGATGACCAGGTTGTCATGGCAACGCATACCTGAATCGGAATCGAAAGCTGCGAGCAACGATTGGCCATGTGGTCTTTGTGCACAATTCGGTCCAATGCAAACATGAATACTTGAGAAGGGCTGAAATGACGGAATCGATTTTGCTAAAGCTCACCCAATCGCTTTGCATCATCATATTGGCCTTGCTCAGTTTGATGTTGCCGTTTGGTGTAGGCGCCCTAACCTGTACGCAAGAAGCGTCTAGCTACAGGGTTCGGGGAGACCAGGTTTGGTTTTCAAGCAGACATCCCGATTCGAATCAGATAGTCAAGGGTGTCGACACAGCAACCTTCAGAGATATTTCACCCTACAGCGGAGAAGGTCCGTGCGCAGGGCGAATAAACAACTATGCGCGGGACAAGGATCATGTGATCTATCGTGGGAGTATTTTGGCGGGGGCCGACCCAGACACCTTTGTTTTCATGGATGGCATCTATACCAAGGACAGGTCTGCCGTCTACAGTGGCGCTACACGCCTCACGAATCGCGTTGAAGAGTTTCGCAGACTGCCGATTGGAGTTTGGGCGACAGACGGTAAGCATTACTTCTACAAAGTAACAAAATTTGAAGGCGAAGGATTCGAAGAAGTTCCTAACGGCTACGAATACGCGAGAACTAGCACCAAGGTATACAACGGGGGAAAAGCACTCATCGCCGATGCAGCTTCATTCGAAGTGATCCAGATAGTCGGAGGAATGACCAAGGACAAACACAGGGTCTACTATTACGACGTTCCAATAGCTGGAGCGGACCCAGTCACTATAACGAAGATTGCCGGCTCTTTATTCAAAGACAAGCGTGCTGTGTACAGTGAAGGCCGGGAAATTGTTGGACTGGATCCCGCCACTGCTAGAACCTTTCCGTTAGATGGGAGATACACGGTTGACGACTCCGCTGTATACCTGAATTACAAAAAAATAGACCGAGACCCAGCGACGTTCCAAGTACTAGACCGGCATCCTGCCTATACGAAAGACAAACACGCGGTGTACTACGAGTCGGTAGTCATTGAGTTCTCGGATTCTGCGACATTTGTTCCAACCTCAAACTCCAGCGGATATGACAAGAACTATCGCTTTCGCGAACACCGCATCGAATGCAAAATCAATCCCGCGGCCAAAGGGCCTGCCCTGACTTGCTAGGTTGAAACGGCGATTTTTGTGTAAGTTTTAAAGTAAAAGCGAACGTCTGCTCAGCGGCAACAGTTTTGAAAAGCTGTACTACCGCTATGTGTCTTTAACGGCTGTTCGATCTGGTGCCTCAAATCCACCCAAGGCGGGTGGTGGGGTTTGCGGGCGCAGGCCGCAGTCGCGGTTGCCGCAGAGCCTGCACACCAACCCAAGCATTCACGCAGTAGCGCCAGCACACCGGCCCAGTCGCGCGCGAGGCGAGGCGGAGAATGCAAGCCACGCCGCCCGCCGCCCGCCGCGCGCGCACCCGCCAGATGCCTGCAAGCAAAATGTGCCTCTAGCCCCCGTAAAACATAACTAATACGCTATCAACACGATAGCGAAATGATGTTTAAACCATCGCCAACAAAGGCTGCAACACACTGGCCCCCAGCTTGCGCGAGCGCTCCCCACTCCAGCCCGTCTCGGCATTCGGCCACTGCGCGTTGTCTTTAAACGGCATTTCAATCGTCAGCGCCAGGCAGCCAAAATTCTGCGCCACCCAGTTGGTGGCTAGCGTGGGGTTGGCGCTACCGGGGGCGCTGCGGCCATAGTTGAACTGGTCCTGGAAATCCGGGCAGTTGGCCAGCCACGCGGCCTTGAACGTGTTCTCCATCATGGCGATTCCCTCGGTGTAGCCCGGGTTGCCCTCGGAGCCCACACAGAAGTTGTAGGGCAGGCCCTCGTCGCCATGCACGTCCAGACACAGGTCCACGCCGGTCTTCTGCATATGTTGGCGCACCAGAAACACTTCGGGTGATGCTTCCATGCTGGGCGTGGCCCACTCGCGGTTCAGGTTGGCGCCCGCGGCATTGGTGCGCAGGTTGCCGCGCACGGCGCCGTCGGGGTTCATGTTGGGCACCACGTGGAAGATGCAGCGGTCCAGCAGCACGCGGCTCACCGCATCGTCCGGGTCCAGCAGGCGCTCCAGAAACCCTTCGGCAAACCACTCGGCCATGGTCTCGCCGGGGTGTTGGCGGGCTATCACCCAGACCTTTTTCTTCTGATCCAGCGGCGTGGCGCTGTGGCTGTTGGTGATGCGCAGCAGGCTCATGTCGCGCCCATCCAGCGTGCTGCCCAGTCGGTGCAAGGCCACATGGGCAGACTGCGCGGCCGAGCCCAGCAGGTCCAGGTGCTGCTCGTACGAATAGGGTTCGAAGTACGCAAAGTACATGCAGTTGCACTCGGGCGTGGCGTGGGCCGTCATCACCGTGCCGTCAAATTCGGTGGCGATGCGAAACCAGGTTTGCCGGTCGTGGCTGGCGACCACGCGGTAGCCGTCCCAGCCGTCCGGGTAGGCACAGGCGCCGGCATTCATGAAGCGCAGCGTGACCGCCTTGTCGGCCGCACCGTGCAGGCAGAAGTGGAACCACTGTGCAAAGGGGCTGGCGTTGTCGGCGCGGATGTTGAGCTGGATGTCGCGCGGGTTGTCCAGGCTCAGCACCTCAATGGCGCCGGAGTCAAACTGGGTGGAGATGTGCAGTGCGGGCATGGGTGGTGTGTCCAGTGCTTTCAGGGAAGTGCATCCACTGTAACGGCTTGTGTGCAGGGCGTGCCCCATTGGCAACTGCGCGGAGGGGATATATTGCGGTGCGCGAACCGCGCCATCCCATCACCCCCTTGTACAGAAAAGAACACCCCCGCTTATGACATCCGCGCTCTTGGTCATCGATTTCCAAAACGCCATCTTCACGGACCCGCCGGCCTACCAGGGCCTGCTGGTGCAGGACCGCATCCACGGCCTCATCACCCGGGCGCGCGCCGCTGGTGTGGCCGTTGTGTATGTGCAGCATGACGAAGCGGGCACCATCTGGGAAAAGGGCACCGAGACCTGGAAGTTCCCCGACGCGATAGCGCCCCAGCCGGGCGACTATGTCAGCCCCAAAAGCATCTGCGACGCGTTTCAGGGAACGGCACTGCAGAACCACCTGGTGGCGCAGGGCATCACTCGGGTATTCATCTGCGGCTATGCGACCGAGTTTTGCATAGACACCAATGTGCGCCGCGCTGCTAGCGGCCAACTGCTGGAGACCGTGGTGGTGTCAGACGCCCACACCACACGCGACCGCCCCCACCTGGATGCGACCAAAATCATCGAGCACCACCACTGGGTGTGGAATGGCTTTGGCGGCGTAACGCTCACCCCCAGCGATGCCGTGGAATTTGCCTGAGGAGCCCCCTGCCCGATAATTGGGCATGACTCTTAAGAACACCGCGCCTGACGCATCCCCCCCCACCAGCTTTGCCAACCTGGCCCTGAGCCCCGCCGCCTTGGCCAATTTGCAGCAGCTGGGCTATAGCGACATGACGCCCATCCAGGCCGCCAGCCTGCCCATCGCACTGGCGGGTAACGACCTGATTGCCCAGGCCCAGACCGGCAGCGGCAAGACGGCCGCCTTTGCCTTGGCACTCCTGGCCAAGCTCAACCCGCGCTGGTTTGCCGTGCAGGCCATGGTGCTGTGCCCCACACGGGAGCTGGCCGACCAGGTCACCGTTGAAATCCGCCGCCTGGCGCGGGCCGAAGAAAACATCAAGGTGGTCACACTGTGTGGTGGCATTGCGCTGCGCGGCCAACGTGCGTCGCTGGAGCATGGCGCCCACATCGTGGTTGGCACGCCGGGCCGCATCATGGACCACCTGGAGCGCGGCTACCTGACGCTGGAAGGTCTGAACACCCTGGTGCTGGACGAGGCCGACCGTATGCTGGACATGGGTTTCTTTGACGACATCGCCAAGGTGGCCAAACAATGCCCGGCCAACCGCCAGACCCTGCTGTTTTCGGCCACCTACCCCGAGGGGATCGAGAAGCTGGCCAAGCAGTTCATGCGTGACCCGCAGCGTGTGGAGGTGGCACCACCCAAGACCGACAGCCTGATCGAACAGCGCTTTTACGAGGTGACCCAGCCCAACCGCCTGCACACCGTGGGCCAGCTGCTGCGCCATTTCAGGCCGGTGAGCACGCTGGCGTTTTGCAACACCAAACAACAGTGCAAGGACCTGGTGACGCTGCTGCAAGCAGAAGGCTTCTACGCCCTGGCACTGTACGGCGAGCTGGAGCAGCGCGAGCGCGACCAGGTGCTGGCGCAGTTTGCCAACCGCAGCTGCTCGGTGCTGGTGGCCACCGATGTGGCATCCCGCGGGCTGGACATCAACCAGCTGGAAGCGGTGATCAACGTTGACATCACGCCCGACCCCGAAGTGCATGTGCACCGTATCGGCCGCACCGGCCGGGCAGGTGCCACGGGCCTGGCGCTGAGCCTGGCCATCATGAACGACATGGGCCGTATCGGCAAGATCGAGCAGTACCAAAACCAGCCGTCCAAGTGGTACCCGCTGGACACGCTGGTGCCCGCCAGCGACGCGCCGCTGTTGCCACCGATGGTGACCATCCAGATTCTGGGTGGCCGCAAAGAGAAAATTCGCCCCGGCGATGTGCTGGGCGCGTTAACCAGCGAAGAGGGCGGACCGGCCTACGCGCGCGAGCAGATTGGCAAGATCCAGGTCACCGAGTTCAGCACCTTTGTCGCGGTGACGCGGGATGTGGCCAAGCAGGCCTGCGCCAAGCTCAATGCGGGCAAGGTCAAGGGCAAGAGTGTGCGGGCGCGGGTGATGAGCTTGGCCGATTACACCTGAGTAGCTTTTGCCCCACGGTGAAACCGCCCGGCTTACTGCCGGCCCAGGTTCATCGTCCAGTAGCGGTTGTAGGCAGAACTGCTGTTGCTAACGCAGGCCACGGCCACACCGGTGAAGTTGCTGTTCATGATGTTGCTGCAATGGCCGGCGCTGGCCATCCAGCCGGCCATCACGGATGTCGTGCTGCTTTGCCCAGCCGCAATGTTTTCACCATAGGCGGTCCAGCTGTAGCCAGCCGCGGTGATGCGCTGGCCGGCGGTACGGCCGTCCAGGCTGGTGTGTGAAAAATAGTTCTGCGTAGCCATGTCGGCCGAATGGCCTGCCGCGGCATCAAACAGCTGGCTGTTCCAGGCCACGGCTGCCACCGCCGGGTAGATAACGCCGCCACAGGTCTGGCTGCTGGCGCGGGCCTGGTTGATCAGGGTCATCAGGTCGGTCTGGAAGTTGGCCAGGTTGCAGGTGTTGGCCGCCGTCAACGTGCCGCCCGGGGTGGTGGGCGTTGTGGGTGTCGTTGGTGTTGTTGGGGTGGTAGGCGTAGTGGGTGTGGTGGGCGTCGTAGGTGTCGTCGGCGTTGTGGGGGTGGTCGGTGTCGTGGCCACTGGCGTGGCGGCCAGCAGCGTGAACGAATTCAGTTGCACCCGCACGTTGTTGAAGGTTGTACCCTGGAACACCACCGAGCCCAGCGTCAGCAGGTTATTCGACGGGTTGAAGGTGTCACTGCCCGGTGTGCCGCTGTCCACACCCAGCAGGGTGTACGAATTGATGGTGGCCGACACGTTGGTGTAGCTGGTGCCGTTTACCGAAACCGAGGTGATAAACAGTCGGTTGATGGTGGCATCAAAGACACTGGCGCCATGGGCATTCAACGAACCCAGCAGGGGGATGGCGGCCAGGGCTTGCGCCGTATGTTTGAGAGCTTTTTTCACGATCCAACCCGTCCTTGTTGTGCCGCCGTCACTGGCGTTCCAAGCAGGATTTTGCTGCAGTTCTCGCCAGGCTGCTGGCCGGCAAACGTAACAAGGCGTTTTGGGCCCGGCCGCCTCTGCTTGTAAGGCAAATTCCTACACGCTTTCCAGCCTGCGGCTGACTCCAGTTTTGCGCCACAGTGACTACAGTTGCACCAAGCGCCAAAGCTTTCTTTCCCTTCTTACCTTGGCGCAGCTTGCAACCGGAGAACCACCATGACAACCGCAGCCCTGGCACTCAACCCCTTCAGCCTGATGATGGAGCCCGAACTGGTATTGCAAACCATGGAACGCTCCCAGCAACTGCGCGGCCTGCGCCGCCACAAGCTGCGCCCGCTGGACAAACCCCTGATCCCCTACACCAAGGAAGCCCTGGCCAGCCGCGCCGCCTACGACGCCGCCATTGACGCAGAAGACTTCGAGGCGCACGCCGAGTCGTACCTGAACTGATTGGCAGCTTGCGGGCTGGGGGCCCGGCATGCGGAATAATCACCGCATTCCATCGCTACAAAGGCATCCCCCATGCGCACGCTGTACCGCAATTTTGAAACCCAGGCGCAGATAGACGCCCAGTACAACCCCAGCCTGGTGCTGGCCCCGGGCGACCAGCCCATGGAGCATTTCGGTGCGCAGGCCCACCGGTCGCGCACCACACTGCGCAACACGCTGGATGTGCCCTACGGTCCTACGGTCGAAGAAACCCTTGATATTTTTCCCGCTGCTGCGCCCAACGCGCCGGTGTTTGTCTTCATACACGGCGGCTACTGGCGCGCCCTGTCTAGCAAAGATTTCCATGGTGTAGCGCTGGGCCTGAACGCCCTGGGCATCACCACCGTGGTGGTCAACTACGCCTTGTGCCCCTTTGTCACCATTGACGAAATCACCCGCCAGTGCCGTTCGGCCATTGCCTGGGTGTTGCGCAATATTGGCCAACACGGCGGCGACCCCAGCCGCGTGGCCATCGGTGGCCACTCGGCCGGCGGCCACCTGACCGCCATGTGCCTGCAAACCGAATGGGCGCGCGACTATGGCCTGCCGCAAGACCCCTTGGCCGGTGCCATTGCCTTCAGTGGCCTTTATGACCTGGAGCCCCTGCGCTACAGCTATTTGCAACCCATGATCCAGCTGGACGACGGTATCGTGCGGCGCAATTCCCCCGCCTTTTTGGTGCGGCCCTGCAAAACCCCGCTGTGGATCACCTGGGGTGGGTTGGAGAGTGGCGAGTTTGCCCGCCAGTCCCAGACCTACCATGCCGCCTGGCAGGCCGCAGGCAATACCGCTACGCTGCAAGAGCATGCCGGCACCAACCACTTCACCGTGATCCACGGGCTGGAAGATGCCCAAAGCCCCGTCTGCCAGTGGCTGGCACACGCGTTGGGCCAGGCAGCGTGATGGCCGCCCGTTTATTGGCCAGCCTGTGTCTGGTGGGCGCTGCGCTGGCGCCAGTGGCTGCTGCAGATGCCAAACCGCAGCCCAAGGCCAAACCGCCCAAACTCATCGTTTTCATGGCCATTGATGGTCTTCCCCAGCGCCAGGTGCTGGCCTACCAGGACCAGCTGGTGCCAGACGGATTCAACCGTTTCCTTCAACGCGGCAGCTGGTTTGCCAACGCGCACTATGGCCATGCCCACACCGTCACCGGGGCGGGCCACGCCACCATGTTGACCGGGGCCTACCCGCACCGCACGGGCATCATCAGCAATGAATGGCGCGATGCCCTAACCGGCGCCCGAGAATACTGCGCGGGTGACACCACGGCCACCTACATCGGCCACCCCACCAACCCGCTGGACGGCACCAGCCCGAAAAACTTGAAGGTAGAGACCGTGGGCGACGTGCTGCGCCGTGCCCACCCACGGTCCAAGGTCATCGCCATCTCGGGCAAAGACCGTGGCGCCATACTGCCTGCCGGTAAGACGGGCACGGCCTATATGTACATGGGCTCCACCGGGCAGTTCGCCTCCACCACCTATTACATGCAGGAGCACCCGGCCTGGGTGACTACGTTCAACAGCGCCAAACCCGCAGACCGGTACTTCCGCAGTGAATGGAAGGCCGTGTTGCCCGAGGCCGCCTATGCGCGATCGGTTGCGGACAACCAACCCTGGTTTGGGCCTGCCGGTGGTGGCCTGCCCATGCGCTACAGCGCCGCGGAGGATGCAGAGCCCGGCCCCAACTTTTATGGTGGCTTGCTGCGCGGCCCCTTTGGCGATGCGCTGACGCTGGACTTTGCCCGCGCCGCGCTGGCGGGCGAGCAGCTGGGCCAGGACAGCGCGCCAGACATTCTGTCCATCAGCCTGTCGGGCCACGACTATGTCAACCACGCCTTCAGCGCCGAGTCGCGTTTGTCGCACGACCATGTCCTGCACCTGGACCGCCTGCTGCAAAGCTTTTGGCACGACCTGGATGCCAAGGTGGGCAAGGACCAGTATGTGGTGGTGTTGACGGCCGACCACGGCTTTGCGCCAGCGGTAGAGCACAGCGCAAGCCAGGGCCATGCCAGCGGCAAGGTCGATGGTGTGCAATCGCTGGCCCGTATCAACCAGGGCCTGGAGGCGCAATTTGGCCCCGGCAAGTGGGTGATGGGCAATTCGGGCTCAACCCTGTTGCTGGACAAACAGTTGCTGGCCAGCAAGGGCCAGGATGCCAACACCGTGGCCGAAGCTGCGCGCACCCTGCTGCTGGCCGAGCCCGGTTTCGCGGCCGCCTATACCCGTGCCGAGTTGCTGAGCGGCAGCCGTGACTCCGAGCCCCTGTTTGCCCAGATGCGCAAGTCTTGGCACGCCGATGTGTCGGGTGATGTGCAGTATGTTCTCAAGCCCTATTGGATGTTTGCCGGGCGGGCCGTGGCCACGCATGGCTCGCCCTATGCCTATGACACCCACGTGCCCATCCTCACCTATGGCCCGGCCTGGATTGGCAAGGGGCGGGTAGACACGCGGGTGGAGGTGGTGGACATTGCACCCACGCTGGCGGGCTTGCTGGGTATTGCCCCACCCGCTACATCTGAGGGCAAGCCCCTGCCCGTCGCCAAGCCGGTGCGGCGGTAAAAAGTCTAGTTTCTGGCGTGGCTGATTTGCAAACTGTCCACGCCCGCCACCTCACGCAGCTTGCGAGACAGCTCAAACAGCGAGTTAGGCTCGGGCCGGCTCTTGAGTGCCACCATCACAAAATTCCACTGCACGGCATGCTGCGTGGCAGAGATGTGGAGCGAGCCTTCGGCCACCAGGTAGCCCCACTCGCGGATGGTGGTTTTGAGCGCAGACTCGTGCGGCTCAAACCCCGGTTTAAAACCCAGCACCACACCCATGGCGCGGCGCGAGGGCAGGCGGGCCTCCAGCTTGGGCACCCACATCATCAAGGCCAACAGCAGCAGCGTGAGCATGATGGACGCCGCGAAAAACCCCAGCCCGACCAGCACCCCGATGGCGCTGGATGCCCAGATGGAGGCCGCCGTCGTCAGGCCGCTGATGTTGAGTCCCTCTTTCATAATGACACCGGCACCCAGAAAACCCACACCGGTGACGATGCCCTGTATGACCCGTGTGGGGTCTATCGGTATGGCGGAGTGGTGGCCCCCGCCCCACCAAAAGTCGGGGTAGCCACAAAACACGGTCAGCGCCGCAGACGCCATACACACAATGCCATAGGTGCGCATGCCCGCAGCACGGCCGTGGTAGGCCCGCTCGTAGCCCAGCAGCAGCCCCAGGGCCAGGGATCCCGCCAGGTACAAAAAGATCAGCAGATTGACCTCGACCATGGACTGCGACCAGAACGAGGCCAGGTAAGGCGAATTCAACGACACCATCGCAATGCTCCTCTTTATTATTTTGGCATCCAGCCCCCGTGGACTGGACCTGTATAGCTATCAATAGTAGAGCAATATGGGTCGATCAGGGCCGATTTCAGTGCACAAAGCCCATATTGCCTTTCTTGCCCCCGGGTTTGGGCAGGTCGGCCACCACCATGTCGCAGCGCCCGTCCAGCCGTGCATTGCCAAAACCGGTCATCAGTGCGCGGCGCATGTCGCGCGGCGCCAGGGTGCACAGCTGGTCCAGCACATCGTCGCCGGGCTTGGGCCCAAAGCGTTGGCCCCAGTCGTGGTCGTTGCGGATGCTCTGGTACAGCTCGCGCGCGATCAGGCGTGCGGCCTCCAGCGTGGGGGCTTCCACGGTGAACACGTTCATGCGGTTCAGGATCGGGGCGGGAATGCCGCGCTCGTCATTGGCGGTGGTGACCCAGATCACCTGGCTCGCGTCAATCGCCACCTCGGCAAACTCGTCGGTGAAGTTGAGCGCCGTGTCGTGCTCCAGCAGGCTGTAGAGCGCGCCCAGCGGGTCGTACTGGGCGTCGGCGCTGGCCTTGTCGATCTCGTCCACCACGATGACCGGGTTGGCGTATTCGCCGTCCACCAGGGCCTCAAACACCTTGCCGGGCTTGGCGCCTTTCCATTGTGAGGATGAGCCCGACAGCAGCCAGCCGGCCGTCATGGAGCTCATGGGCACCAGGCTCATGCCGGTGCCCAGCAGCTCGGCCAGCTTGCGGGCGAAGTGTGTCTTGCCAATGCCCGGGGGGCCAAGCAACAGCATGGGGGTGACCTCCAGCGCATCGCGGCTGTCCTGGGCCAGCGCCACATGGCGTTTGACGTCGTCCAGCACCTCTGTGAAGTTGGGGAGGGAGTGGTACAGCCCCGCCATGTTGGGCACACCCGAGGGTTTGACCGAAAAGCGCTGGGGCCCGCGCTCCAGCATGCGGCGGTAGGTGTTGCGCAGGCTGTCGTGTTCGTTATCCTGCAACTTGGCCAGTTTGCGCTCCACCTCATCGGGCTGGAACACGCGGCGCATCTGCGCAACAGGCATCTGGAATACGGAAGACTGTGTAACAAGACTGCGAGATGATTCCATGGTGGCCTCCTTTGCAATAGTGTTGAAACCCCTACAACGACAACTCCATTGAAGCACAGCCCGCGCCATACGCTAAGGCCATAAATAATGGGCGTTGTAAACGTACTTCAATGCCTTGACGCTGAGCCGCGCAGGCGCCAAGATACGTCAGGAATCGGCCTGCAGCGTGACCTCCAGCGCCACACTGCGCCCCTGGCGCAGCACGGTCAGGCGCACCCGGTCTCCCACCTTGAAGTCGTCCAGCCGCGCCGCCAACTGGCTGGCCGAGGTAACGGGCTTGCCCTCTACCGCCGTGATCACGTCACCCAGGGTGATGGTGCCATTGCGCCCAAACGTGGCCTCCTTCAGGCCCGCCGCGGGTTGTATGGCGGCTTTTGCCGCGCGCAAGACCACCACACCCTTGAGGTTGAGTATGGACAGCAGCCGCTGGTTGACGCCGTCGTCCATGCGGATGCCCAGCGCGGGCAACACGTATTTGCCGTGGCGAATGATTTGCGGCACCACGCGGTTCACGGTGTCCACCGGCACGGCAAAACCAATGCCGGCATTGGCACCGCTGGGGCTGTAGATGGCGGTGTTGATACCGATCAGCCGCCCGGCCGAATCGAGCAACGGGCCGCCCGAGTTGCCGGGGTTGATGGCCGCGTCGGTCTGTATCAGGTGCTCCACGGTGGCGCCATTGCCGCCCGACAACGAGCGGTTGAGTGCGGACACAATGCCGCTGGTCAGCGTCCAGTCCAGCCCAAAGGGGTTGCCAATGGCGTACACCTTTTGGCCCACGCGCACATCATGGCTGGTGCCCAGCGGCACGGGCGGCGCACGTTTGTAGCTGCCACTGATTTTCAGTACCGCAATATCGTGCGTGGGGCTGGCACCCACCAGGCTGCATTTGAATTCGCTGCCGTCGGCCAACTTGACCGTGGCCTCGCTGGCCCCTTCGATAACATGGAAGTTGGTGACTACATGGCCCGCCTCGTCCCACATAAAACCCGAGCCGCTGCCCCGCGGCACCGAAAACACATTGCGCGACCAGAAGTCTTGCACGCGCGAACTGGTGGTGATGAAGGCCACCGAATCGCGGGCGCGCTCAAACAGATCGATGGTGGCCTTTTCTTCAGCGCCCAGCTCGCCCCGCGGGGTGATGGCGCGGGGCACACCGTCTTTGGCGGCGGCGTGCAGCGCTGGTGCGCACAGGCTGGAGAACAACAGGGCCACCCACATCAGGGCGACAGGCAACAACGGCGATGGGCGTGCGGCGGTAGGCATGGTGCTGGGCTGTAAATTTATGCCAATATTTTGACCCGGCAGTTGCACAATCAAGAGGCAGGAGATAAAGCGCAGCCAAAAAATAGGCCCCCGATGAAGAACAAGCATGTAGAACGCGACCGCAGTTTTGCCATCAAATTGATGCGGGATCTGGTCGTGCCAACCTTTGTGCTGGACGCCGCCTGCCACGTCATCATCTGGAACCGCGCCTGCGAACGCCTGACCGGTGTGGCTGCCAAAGACGTCATTGGCACACGCGAACACTGGCGCGCTTTTTACGACGCGCCGCGGCCCTGCCTGGCCGACCTGGTGGCACAGGGCCGCACCGGCGAAATATCGGAGCACTACGCCACGTTTGACAAAACCGGAGATAGTGCGAGTGGCTTCCACGCCCAAAACTGGTGTGTGATGCCCCAACTGGGCCACCAGTACTACCTGGCCATTGACGCAGGCCCCATCTACGGCGCTGAAGGAGAGCTGATAGCGGTGGTCGAAACCCTGCGCGATATGACCGAGCAAAAGCAGGCCCAGACCGCGCTGGAGCGCCTGGCATCCAGCGACGGTCTCACCGGCATTGCCAACCGCCGCAGCTTCGACGAAAAACTGGACCACGAATGGCTGCGCGCCCGGCGCGACAAAACCCCGCTGGCGCTCCTGTTGCTGGATGTGGACCACTTCAAACTGTTCAACGACCGATATGGCCACCAGGCCGGCGACGACTGCCTGCGCCGTATCGCCCAATGTGCAGCCGCCATCGTGCTGCGGCCGGGTGACCTGGTGGCGCGCTACGGCGGGGAAGAGTTTGCCGTGGTGTTGCCGTCCATCGATGCAGACGGTGCACTGCGGGTGGCCCAGCGGGTGCGCGAGGCGGTGCGCGGCCTGGCCATACCCCATGCTGACAGTGCCTTCGGCGTGGTGACGGTGAGTGTGGGCGTGGCCTGTGTGGTGCCCAGCCTGGACACCGGCCACGAGGTGCTGGTGAAGGCGGCCGACACGGCGCTGTACCAGGCCAAACATGCGGGCCGCGACCAGGTGGCCGTGGAGCCCCTGCTGCAGGCCACTAAGCCTGCAGCACAAATGCCTCCCCTCTGAAAACCCGCCCGGCGTTGCCACGCTCCACCAGGTGGTGCTGGATGCGGCGCTCGGCCCGGCTCTGGCCTGCCGCGTCTTGCGCCAACGCATCCAGCTTGTGCGCCAGCAGCGCGCGGGCCAGGCGTTTGTTGGCGTGTTGGCTGCGTTCGGTCTGCACCTTCACACTGAGACCCGTCGGCATATGGGTTGCACGTACCGCAGAGTCGGTGGTGTTGACATGCTGGCCACCCGGCCCGCTGGAGCGCAGGGTTTCGAAACGCAGGTCTTTGTCCTGCAGAGCCGCGCCATTGGTGAGCGCAGCCGCGTCTGGCGCAAAGATCTCCGCGCCTATGAACCAGTTCTTGCGGCGGTGGCCAGCCCGGTAAGGGCTGGCACATATCCACTGCACACTGCCTTGCCAACGCAACGCCAAGGCTTGCGCCTGCTCGCCATCCAGCGCCAGCAAAACCGAACGTAGATTGCCTGCGCGTTCACTCGCAACCTGCTCCACCACGTCGAGACGCACGCCCATGCCTGCGGCCTCGTCCTGTAGATAGGCCAGTGCCTTGCGCACCGCCAGGCAGCATTCCTCGGGCCCGGTATTGGCCGAGAGTTGTAGAAGCAGCATGGTCATTCGCAGCACTCCCCACGCGTCTTGTAGGTCAGCACCGGTTTGGTCCGCGCCAGCAGGCGTATGAGGCCAGCGCCCACCAGGTCTTGCACCACGCTGTTGACACTCTTGTAAGCTTGTGGCGCCTCTTCATAGATCAGCTCGCGGTCGTTGCAAATCACGCGGCTACCCAGCGCCGTGCGGCCCAGTTGTGTGGGCGTCATCAGCTTGAACAACCGGTCCTTGCAGGCCGTGCGCATCCACTTGCGGCCCGCGCCGTGGGCGAGGGACCGCAGCGTGGCATCGTCTGGCTGCGTGGCCTGCACCAGGTAGCTGTAGTCGCCACGTGAGCCGGGTATCAGCACCGGCCCCTGGTCCGACGGTGTGGCGCCCTTGCGGTGCAGCCAGCCGGTGTTACCGCCCACGGTGGACTGGGCCACAAAGTTGTGGTGCACATCCAGCACATGGCGGCCCTCGCTGCGCACATTGGCCAGCAGGCGCTGTGCAACCCACTGCCGGTTCAGGCGGGCGAATTGCAAGGCAGCGTCATGCTGGGCCATGTAGGCCGCGCTATCGCTCGAACCATCGACCAATCCGTGGTGACCAAACTGGTCCACATGTTGGCGCAGGATGTGCTGACCCAGACCGCGCGATCCGGTGTGCACCAGTAACAGCAGGCATTTGGTGTCCAGACCCAGCGCCGCAAGCGCCGCCGTGTCGAACACAGTATCCACCTGCTGGAACTCGGCAAAGTGGTTGCCACCACCCAGCGTGCCCAGCGCTGCTTCGAAGCCGGTGGCTGGCAGCGAGCCGTCCGTCAATGCTTGTGCAATAGCGTTTGCACCATCAAAGGCATCACCATCGCCAAACGCACCGTCGATATTGCCCACGCGCTTTTCCAGCTTGTCGAGCTTGACAGCGCTGGCGCTCAGATCCGTTTGCCACAGCGCCATGCCGCAACCAATGTCATTGCCGACCAGGGCAGGGTAGAAGCGCCCGGTTGAAAAAAATGCGGCACCCACCGGATAGCCGCGCCCAGGGTGCAAGTCGGGCATGCCGGCTACACGCTGCATGCCTTCGAGTTGCGATGTGGTGAGGAGCTGCTGTAGCGCAGCGTGTTCCATCCACGTGGTGTCGGACGCGACCACGCAGGCGCGGTCCGACACGGTTTTGACAAAAATATTGCCCATAAGAAAGATCCAGATTCAAAAGTAAAAAGTTGAAACTGGACTGGGACAAACGCGCGCACGCCATCACCGCGCTGGCCATGCACATCAAAGCACTTGGCAGCGCGCCGTGGGGCGCTAGAAAAGGTGGGAGAGGCTTGTGCCGTCGTTAAACGAAAAGCCCCGCCACCGTTGACCCAGCCCACAGGGAGGTCGTGTTCTTTTGCATGTTGTTCTCTCCTGATAGGTGGATGAAAGGGTGGGGGTTGCAGTTTTGGCGCAACAGCAGAGGGCTGTGGCAAAAACTGCGAGTGGCGACTGTAGTGGTTAGATCTGCGCGTGACAAATAATTCTGGGTGGAGTGACGTATTTCAGAGACAGTAATGTGAAACGCTTTTGTACTCGCGAATTGATGCCGAAGCACTAAATGCTTGCAATACTCGGGATAAATCTCACCGCGCGGACCGTCTGAATCCATACTGTGGGAGCACTTAGCAATCAAAGGAAAGTGATGGACCAGCGTTCCGTTGAAACATATCTTGAGCAACTGAAGGAAGTTAAGCAACGCGGCAATGTATTTTTGCTGTTTTCCAAAGGGCAGTTAAATGCTGTTTACGATGTTGCGACGATAGAGGTCTGCACACTTCAGCTATTCAAAATACTTGAACTATTAGCCTTTGGATTCGTGTTGGCAACTGGAGAAAAGGCGATTCCGGCATACGCTGCTTTTGTCAAATATAAGAACGTCAAGGAGTTCTTTGCCAAGCTTGGCAAAATTAACCAACACTTCTACCCTGTCCCTGTGATCCCAGCTCGCGATGATCTGGGTCAACACATTTGGAATCACCCTTTACCTTCAGAGTATTTAACTCAAGAGGACTTCGCCATCCTAGCTGAACACTGTGAGTTGGTTTTGCAGCCTCGACGGGTTGGTGCTTTGCCGATCTCTCTCAATCAGGTTAAGGCCGCAAATCTGCGTTGGCACAACAAAATCGTTTGTCTCTTGAACGCTCATTTAGTGCATTCAGCTGGTGGAGATACTGCGTACTTGTTTCAAATGGAGAAAGCTGGCGATGCCCCCACGAGCACCTACTTTGAGCTAAAGCTGGAAGTAGGGGATAGCAAATCGTCGACGGTGAAGGTAAGTGATCAAAAGCCCATCACACTGAAGGACCACCTAGTTCGACAGGTCGACTACCTTCGACGGTCTTGTGAACTTTACGACGCGGGGCACCACGATGAGGCCGTTCGAATAGCGCTGACTATAAGAGTCCTTTTGCACGATACGGACAAAAGTAAGTCGCTACTCAAGCAAATGCGTGTGAAGGAGCGAGTGAGTCTTGTCACTTCATTCGGCACAGCCGAGGTTATGTCGACAGGCTTTCGACCGACCGCAATATTTCCCTTGTTTTTGAATTCAGCGGAGGGCGGTGTATCTGCTCCTTTTAGCTTGCCGGACCCAGCGGTGTTTGTGACTATTGCTCAATGGTGGGATGAGGTGGTTTGGATGCAAGAACATACATTGACCAGGAGGAAGCTTGTTCTTGACACGGCTAACAAAGAAGGTGGAGCCCATGTCCAAGAGAGCGTCCCCGACAGCGTGCGAGAACTGCGGCAGGGTTTGACGAAAGTCACATCCATAAGAGTTAACGGCATTGAAGTTGGTGTGCCAACAAATCATCACTTCATATTGATTCGCCAATTTGCACATGAACTACTTAACTCTCCAGATTTACTTGAGCTGGGAAATTAAAGTGTGAGCACTTCTAAAATTGGTTCTTTGGGCTAAGTTGAAGCACTCAGATTTACTCCTAAATGAAAAACGCCCTGACAGTCTTTCGACTTCGGGGCGTTTCCATTTGCTAGGGAATCACTAGCGACCTGCCCAATTTTTACGGGGGCTAGAGACCGATTTGGCTTAAATCCTCAAGCCAGCAGCGCATTCACCCGCTTCACATACGCTGCCGGGTCCGCAGGCATACCACCTTCAGCCAGCAACGCCTGGTCAAACAGGATGTGGGCCAGGTCGTTGAAGTGCACGCTGCCGTCCAGCTTCTTGACCAGTGCGTGTTCGGCATTCACTTCCAGCACCGGCTTTACATCAGGTGCGGCTTGGCCTGCTTGCTTGAGCATGCGGGCCAGCTGGGTGCTCATGCCGTCGTCTTTCACGACCAGGCATGCAGGGCTGTCCACCAGGCGGGTGGTCACGCGCACGTCTTCGGCCTTGTCTTTCAAGGCTTCCTTGAGCTTGGCGAGCAGGGGCTTGAAGGTCTCGGCAGCTTCTTCTGCGGCTTTCTTCTCGGCTTCGTCTTGCAGGCTGCCCAGATCGACTGCACCCTTGGCCACGCTTTGCAGCGGCGTGCCGTCGAACTCTTGCACGAAGTTCAGCGCCCACTCGTCCACGCGGTCGGTCATCACCAGCACTTCGATGCCCTTTTTCTTGAACACTTCCAATTGCGGGCTGTTCTTGCCAGCGGCCAGGGTATCGGCGGTAATGTAGTAGATGGCCTCCTGGCCTTCTTTCATGCGCGCCTTGTAGTCGGCAAAGCCCACGCTGGCCGAGTCGCTGGTAGTGGATGCAAAACGCAGCAGCTTGCACAGGCGCTCTTTGTTGGCGAAATCTTCGCCCAGGCCTTCCTTCAGTACGGCGCCAAATTCGCTGTAGAACTTGGTGTACTTGCCCACTTGTGCCTTGTCTTCTTCAGACACCACATCGGTCACGCCATCGGCAGATGCTTCGGGCAATTTGTCGTTGTTGGCCAAATCTTCCAACATGGACAACACACGTTTGGCGCAGCCTTCGCGGATGGCTTTGACGTCGCGGCTTTCCTGCAGCAACTCACGGCTCACGTTCAGGGGCAGGTCGGCAGAGTCCACCACACCTTTGACAAAACGCAGGTAGGTGGGCAGCAGGGCTTCTGCGTCGTCCATGATGAACACGCGTTTCACGTACAGCTTGAGGCCGCCTTTCTTCTCGCGGTTCCACAAGTCCATGGGCGCTTTGCCGGGGATGTAGAGCAGCTGCGTGTATTCGGTGCTGCCTTCCACGCGGTTGTGCGTGTGGGCCAGGGGCGCTTCAAAGTCGTGGCTGATCTGTTTGTAGAACTCGTCGTACTGTTCGGCGCTGATGTCTTTCTTGGGGCGGGTCCAGATGGCGCTGGCTTTGTTGACGGTTTCCCATTCGCCGGTCTTGACCATGCCACCGGGTTGGCGGCCGCCGTTTTCGTCGCTGGGGTTGATCAGTTCGCCGTCTTTCCACTCTTCCTTTTCCATCTGGATGGGCAGGCTGATGTGGTCAGAGTACTTGTTGATGATGTTCTTGACCTTCCAGGCCTGGGTGTAGTCCTGGGCGTCTTCCCGCAGGTGCAAGATGACGCTGGTGCCGCGCGCTTCGCGGGTAATGCCTTCCACTTCAAACGCACCGCCACCGCTGGCGCCACCGTCGCTGACCCAGCGCACGGCTTGGTCAGCAGGCAAACCTGCGCGGCGGGATTCGACGGTGATCTTGTCGGCCACGATAAAGCCGGAGTAAAAGCCTACGCCGAACTGGCCGATCAGGTTGCTGTCGGCCTTCTGGTCACCGCTGAGCTTGGATACGAAATCCTTGGTGCCGCTCTTGGCAATCGTGCCCAGGTTGTCGATGGCTTCTTGCTGGGAGAGTCCAATACCGTTGTCAGTGATGGTCAGCGTCTTGGCATCCTTGTCGAAGGTGACCTTGACCTTGAGTTCCGAGTCGTTCTCGTACAGACCGCTGTTGTTGATGGCTTCAAAGCGCAGCTTGTCGCAGGCGTCGGACGCATTGGAGATCAGCTCGCGCAGGAAAATTTCCTTGTTGGAGTACAGCGAATGCGTTACCAGGTGCAGCAGTTGGGCTACTTCGGCCTGGAAGGAAAGGGTTTGCTTGGTCATGGGGCGTAAAACCTTCGGTAAAGCTAATTCAAGGGGAAAAGGTGCCAGCGGACGCCAACGGCGTACCGCGCGAAACCCTCAATTATGGGCGACGGGGAGCTTTTCAAGAGCCGGGCGCTGGCCCGTGCCGTGGGGCGGTTAGCGGGTTGCCGCACCCAGCCAGGCCAGAACCTTGTCACGCACCACAGGGCTGCACAGCATTTCCATATGGTTCATGCGGTAGACCACGGTTTGGCGGTCCTTGGCAAAGTGCAGGTTGTGTTCGGGCGTATCGTGCTGACCCAGCGCGCTGCGCAATGGCACCAGGCCGTCGCCCACCAGGCGCTCTGCCAGCAGGCTGCGTGGCTTGGCCAGGGTGGCGGCTACCGTATAGCAGGCCACACCCTCGGGTAGCGGCAGGGGCTGGCGGCTGTCGGGTTTGCGTTTGAAGCGGTCCTGGTTGGCCCAGTCGGATTCGAGCACAAAGCCATACCGCAGGTCGGTGATACCCGCACTGCGCAACTGGCCCAGCTTGGCAAAGGGTTTGCTGAAGGGGGTGGCGCCCAGCAGCACATCGATCCAGTTGCCGGCACGCTCCAGTGGTGCCCCGTGGTGCGGCGTGCCCAGGAAAACGATGTTCTTGAGCTGGCGCGGCCAGTGCAACTGCTTGTGTTGGGCCGTTTGGACGGCGCTGCGAATGATCAGCCCACCCATACTGTGGACGACCACGGTGAAGTCTTCTACCGCCACCGGCCAGTGGGCCAATAGTTGCTCCAGCATGCCTGCCAGTTCCCGCCCGTTTTGTGAGGTGTGCCGGCCAGTGTTGTAGCGCAGGTAAATGGGCGTGTAGCCCAGCTGGGCAGCCAATGCGGCGCCGATGTTGGCTGTGGCGTTGCCTCCTTCTACGGAGGGTTCGCCCGGTGTCCACTGCAGCTCGTTCATGCACAGGCCGTGGATCATCAGCAGCACCTTGCCGGTGGCCTGGGGCATGGCGGGCAGGGCGTTGGTGTTCAGCATGCGGCCCTGGTAACGCAGCGTCATGGGCGTGGCCAGCGGGTTGTGGCTTTGCTCCAGCTGGTCGCCCAGCACGCCGTTCAGCGCGGCCAGCACGGCTTCACGTTCGGGGGTGTCGGGCGGCGCATCCACCAGCGCGGCCAGGGGAGGCTCCAGCTTGGTAAACGCAGCCTGAAGCCCCTTGCCCACCAGCTCGGTCACACCGTGCACGGTGCGGTAGACAAAACCGGTGAGGCCACTGGTCTGCTGCCCGGCTTTGCCGCCGGCCAAGCCCATGGTGCCCAGCACCGCGTGGTGCACACCTTCGGCCATGGTGGTCACGCCGCGGGTCGCCTGGGTAGCCAGTTGGGCCACGGCGCGCAGGTCGGAGGGGCGCAGGTGTTTCAGGGCGGAGGTTTTGGCGCGAGGTTTTGTCATGTCTCATCGTACACGCGGCCCATTGGGGCGTGCCGGTGGCCATGCGCCGCGCCAGCTTTAAACCCTGGTTCTTCAAGGCTGGCGCTTGAAGTGGCGAATGTGCAATAGTTGATGCTGCGGGCTCGCCGTGGAAAACTCTACCAAGGTATTGCCCGCCAACAGCACGAAACGTACGCGATCTGAGTCGTCGCCTTCGGCACCCTTGCATTGCAACAAAACCTGCTCATAACTACCGCCCGAATCGAATGGGCTGTAGGCAGGGATCGTTTCATCCCCACCGTTGCGCATTTTTTTCTCATTGATCGGGAGATATCCCCTACCGGGCCAACGCCCGCCGCTCTTGCGCAAAACGCAGTCGGTTATGTCCGGCAGTTCATCGACTTCGCGTAGGTCTGAATTTGCTTGCTTTGCACGAATGCTGATTCGCGTTGATTCCCCGGTGCGGCTAACTTTTGCGACGCCTTGTGCATCCACTGGCACCGGCTCCCAGTCGACAAAATGCCTCTCAAGTTTCCAGTCTCCGATAAGAGCGGCATCAACCCGGTGGGTGTCGCTGGCCATTCCCTGCGGAACAAATTCGTGGTGCCCGATGCGCTGGAGTAGAAAAATGCCCCAGCGGGTATCGTCCTTCAGGTAGCCGTCTATGGCCCTGTCGTTCGCCTCCAAGATCTCGCGCAAATCTGATTCAAAGTTTTTGTCGATTTTGTGGTTGTCAGCCGTCATCAGGGTCGCACCACTTCCAGAAAGATGGAGCACCCTTTCGCGAAACACCCGTATGGGCTTTCCAAAGTAATGTCGGTTGCCAGCAAATTGCGCCTCAACTGGCCAAGAGCGCCAATAGTTGGCACGTTCAAATGTCCGCCCGTCAGAGGAAATCATCCCTCGACCCCATGCCAGGGTGGTGGGTTGAACTGGGCGACGGTTCAACGACAAGTCAGGATAGCTTGCAATATCCGCATCCGAGCCCCTATACGTAAACATGCGTTTCGCATCCTGGTGTGCAGCTTCGATAAGAGCCCAACGACGGTAGTCGGCAAGCTCACTTTCTGTGTCAACGCTGTTTCCGTAATCAGCTCTCCTGTAATCGACCCCATATGCACCTTGGCGAAAGGCGGCCAACACCGCACTCCTGATGGAATGCAAGTGACTTTTGTGGCGTGGCACATGGTCTATTTCAGTGATGTAGTCAAAGGCGGGGGCGAAGCCTATTTCTTTCAATCTCTTTCCCGCTACGGCTCGACGCTGTGGGTTTTCGTCACACGTTGACTCAATGTTGCTGCGATCCAAGACCGGCGTTGTGGCGCACTGGCGCAAAATCACCTCTGCCACACGATCTCCGCTTGCGACAGCTTTGGTCAATTTTGGCAACCAAATGTCGTTAAACGCCTGGCGGGCGGCCATGTATTTTTTGTAGGACTGGGTGATGGTCTCTTCGCAAACGCGCGCGGCGTCCTGCTCTCGCTTAACTGCATTTTCCTGCTCAGCCACGGCCTGTGGGCTAGGATCTTTGTCAGCACTCTCATCCTCACCGTCACCCTCGAAATGGCATCCATCGGTGTTGTCACTGACTCGCAGTGGTTCTAGTGCTGCCACGTCCTGCCGCAACTTCCAGACGTCGACGAAGAACTCGGGAGAACCTGTGCTTTGAGTCGTTTTCGGATGCTGTGCTGGCTGTGAAAACACTTGCATGGCCAACAACTGCAGATGCGGCAAATTTGTTGCGATGCCGTAGACGACGCAGGCAACGAAGACCAGTAGGCCCAGAGACCGAAAGTAACTCCGCATGTTTCAGTGTCGGATTCGATGGCCTGGCGCTGTAGCCGCGTTCAAAACCACAAGAATCAGAAAGACTCATGCGGCGCCAGATAGCGCCATTGGCCGACCGGCAGATTCCCCAGCATGACCTTGCCCACGCGCACGCGCTTTAGGCCCACCACCTTGAGCCCGACCAATTCACACATGCGGCGGATCTGGCGTTTTTTGCCTTCGACCAGCACAAAGCGCAGTTGCTCGGGGTTCTGCCACTCCACCTTGGCGGGTTTCAGGGCCTGGTCGTCCAGGCGCAGACCGTGGCGCAGCAAGCGCAGTTTTTCGATGGGGAACACGGACTGCACATCCGAGCTGACCGGGTCGTCATCATCGATGCGGCTCAGTTGTGTTGGGGGGGCAGGGCGGGCCGCCATGCGCGCGTTGTACGTGGCCGCGGGCGAGTTGGCTGCCGCCGGGTTGGCCACACCGGTGTAGACCACACGCACCAGGTATTCCTTCTCCATGCCCGAGTCTTCGCCAATCAGCTGGCGCGCCACGCGGCCATCTTGCGTCAGTACCAACAGGCCGGTGGAGTCAATGTCCAGCCGCCCGGCCGGCACCAGGCTCTTGAGCTGGCTGCCGTGGAAGAAGAAACGTGCGTTGTCGTCCGCCCAGCGGTTCTGCGGCTGGATCAGTGTGATGGCGGGCTCGTGCCCGTCTTCGGCCTGACCGCTGACGATGCCAATCGGTTTGTTCAGCAGAATCGTCACCTGGTTGGCCTGCGCACCCTTGGCCTGTTGGGTCACCTCGATGCGTGCATCGGGCGCCACCTGCATGCCCATCTCGGCCACCTTGCCATTGACCTTGACCCAGCCCTTGGCGATCCAGTCGTCCGCCTCGCGGCGCGACGCCAACCCCAGCTCGGCCATGCGTTTGTTCAACCGCATGGTGCCGTTGGCGCCGTGGGCGGCGGTGTTGGTTTGCCCGGCGGGAATGGCCGCACGGCTTGCGGGGCTTTTGCCCGCGGGTGGCGGGGCGCGGCGGAAGGCGGGGGCAGGTGGTTTGGAGTCTGTCATTTGCTATGTATTTTGTAGCTATTCATGTATATTTTACGGGGGCTAGAGGGCTCTTTTGCTTATAAGCTTCCGGCAGGGCTGATTGACACCCTGGCCACTCTACGAAAAAATGGCTTCGCGTTTGCTATGTTGTGTAAACGGAGACTATCACCATGCAACCGAACACCCCCTACCGCTGCGCTGGCCTGCGCACATTCGGCGCCACTGCCATTTTGCTGTTTGCCGGCCTGTTGTGCCAGCCCCTGGCGTTTGCCGCAGAGCCGGACTGGAGCATAGGAGTCTACGGTGGCAAGTTTTACGACACCGAGCCCGCGGGCTTTACGCAGGGCAAAGCCACCTACCTGAACCACCACATGGTGGCGGTCACCGGCACCAAGACGCTGTGGCGGTCGGAGTCGTGGCCCATGTCGATTGAACTCGACGCCATGATTGGCCAGCAGTTTGGCATGGACTCGCTCACCGAGATTGCCTTTGCCCCGGTCTTGCGCTGGAGCAGTTTCCCGTGGAAGGACACGCTGCAGACCGATTTGCGTTTGGGACCCTTGGGGCTGTCTTACACGTCCAAGGTCAGTGCACTGGAGCTGGGCCCCGAAGGCAAGGGCAGCCAGACGCTGAATTTTTTGATGATTGAGCTGGCGTTTTCACGGCCCAAAGACAAGTCACGCGAAGTGTTTATGCGCCTGCATCACCGCTGCGCGGTGTACGACCTGCTGAACAACTATGGCGCCAACGGCGAGGACTTTTTGACGTTTGGTTACCGCGTGCGGTTCTAGCGGCCAAGAAGAGGGGCCCCCAGGCCGACACCGTGGGCTTGCTGCACCAGCGGTCTATGGTGTACAAGGAGACTATCGAGACCCAGGGAGCTTCATGACAACAGTGAGCACACTCACGCGCCGAGCCGTCGCGGTATGGCTTATGGGTGCACCACTTGCCTTTGCGCAGGGGCGCACTGTCCGCAAAGCCCCCTTGTTGGTTGGAACACGGTATCCAACACCTGGCTCGTACACCGGCACAGCCCTGGCACTGGTCTACCGCGAGGCGTTTACGCGCCTGGGGCAGGAGATCCAATTGGTGGTGTTGCCCGGGCGGCGCGCCGAAGAAATGTTGACCACTGGCGAACTGGACGCAGAGCTGCACCGCGCCAAAGAGTATGGCGACAACCGCCCCACGCTGCGGCGGGTGGCAAGCCCGCACTTCACCGACAACTTTGTGGCATACGCGACCAAGCCGTTGGTGTTGCAAAAGGGCTGGGATGGGCTAAAAAACGTCCCGCTGAATGTGGACTACGTTTTGGGCTCGGCCAAAACCGAGAAGGAACTGAAGCTCCGGGTGCCGGCGGCCCAGTTGCACGCGGTGCGTTCGATCGAAAGCGGCCTGCAAAAACTCTTGGCCGGGAACTCGGATGTATTTGTGCAGGTGGAAAGCGCGGTGGATTCGCTGTTGCTCAAACCAGAGTTCAAGGCCACTCCGATTCGCAAGGTGTCGGTGTTGGAGATGGCGGATGGGTACGCCTATTTCAGTGCGAAGAACCAGGCACTTGCCGCACCCTTGGCCAAGGTGCTGGATGCCATGCGCAAGGACGGAACGACGGAGTCGCTGTTGAAACAGGCCGCGTTGGAAGAGTCGGTATAGGGGCCGGGTTACCGCGTGCGGTTTTGACGCCGACGGGCCACTGCGCCCACCAGGCCCAGGCCAGCCAACAGCAGGGCGAAGGTTTCGGGTTCAGGCACAGCCGACACCATACTTTGCGACAGCAGGCTGCCGGTTGATTTTTTGTCACCTGCGGAGGTGTAGAAGTCGACCTTGAGGTGGGGCGCCGCAAAATTCAGTGTCTGGCCTGCGGCGGCCACAAAATCAATCGTCCAGGTCATCGAGCTGGTGAGCGCGGTAGCCTGGGTAAACGAGAAACAGGCACCGCCAGAGTTACCGCCTGTGCAGCCCTTGGCATTGAGTTCCTTGCCGCTCTCGGCAATAGACGCAAACGACGGGCCGCTGACAACCGCAAACGAGGCGATGTCACCAATGTCTTTGAACGAGAAAGCCTTGAGGTACTGGACGCCAAGCCAATCGCCGCCCGCGGTATCCGCACCCGTGATGGTGAAGCGCAAGGTGTCGCTGTCCACAGCCTGTGTACTGAAGGTGACATCCTGGAACGAGAGGCTGCTGTCGGCAAACGCGGAACAGGATGCGGCTGCGCTGATCAGGGCGGCTAGGATTTTTTGGCTGAGGTTCACGACGGGATGCTTTATTTCGGGGAGTGTTACAGACTGTAACTTCCGCACTGGGCTTTGCCAATAGTCCGTTTGGACTAGGTGAAGGGGCGCGCAGCTGGGGGAATCCTTGACTTATGCGGCCTGAATCTGAACACATGCCAGTGCAAATGCCGCACCAGGGTCCTGTGCCCGGGTGATGGCTCCACCAATGACAACATGTGTCGCTCCCGCCTGAACGGCAGCCTGAGGACTGGCGCTGCGGGATTGGACGGCGCCAAACAGCTGTATGCCCGGGGTGACGATCAGTGCATCGTGCGGCAGGATTTCTTTCAGCATTGCAGCTTCACCCGGCGAGGCGATCACGCCATGGCAACCGGCGGCCATTGCAAGGCGCGCCAGGCGAGCTACTTGAACAGGGACGGCATCTTGAATGCCGATGTCTTTCAGATCGTCATCGCTCAAACTGGTGATCACAGTCAGTGCCAGTACCTTCAAGGCGGGAAACGGTTTTGCCGCGGCGACCGCAGCCTGGAGTACGGCAGAGCCGCCACTGGCATGCACCGTCACCATGGACACACCCAATTTCCCCGCCGCTTCGACCGCACCTGCTACGGAACCAGGAATCTCGTGCAGCTTGAGATCGAGAAACACTTGTTTGCCTTGTGAGACCAGCGCCCTGACGATTGACGGGCCCTCTGACGTGAGCAGTTGGAGTCCAATTTTGTAGTGGGTGGCTGATGCACCCAGCCGGTCCACCAGCGCCATTGCTTGTGATGCGGAGTCGAAATCGAGGGCAATGATGACGCGGGAGTTTTGGTGGAGTGGGTAGTCAGCCATTTGTCTATTGAGGGTGAGTAGACCAAAGCGGTGCACCTTTGCATGCATTTCAGCGATCAGTCGCAGGCGCCTTGGGTTTCTGTGATCAGCCAGTCGCCTTTTCTGAACTCCAGAATGAAGGCGGCGCCGCAATAAGCATGGGGGCTGTATGGAATGTAGCTAATTTTGAGGACCGAACCAGACAGGGCTTCCGCGTCTGGGGTAAACGCGCAACCTCTTGTCATCAAGTCGCGGGCGGTTCGGTATTCACGCGTCACAGTGTCCTTTTCTTGGTCGTAGCCGACGACCAAGTGCTTGATTGGATTCAAGATACGAGGGCGGATGGTTGCTTCAGCATCTGCCCCCTTACCGCAGAGCAGTGCATGGGTTAGCTTCCAAGCGCGATCAGGCCTGTGCGACGTCACTCCAAAAACACTGGCTTTCAGCGCCTTGGATTCTTTGACCAAGCACGCGGCCCGCTTGGCATCGTAGTAATCCGTCTCTGAATCGTCGATGCCACGTGCGATTTCGTTGCTACACCGTGCCGCCGAAGCAGGCGTGGCTAGAAAAAGAAGGCCAGATACCAGAAGTTGATTTAAAAATAGCAGCGTTATCTTCATATTTAACGGGGGCTACAGCCCTATCTACTTAAAAGCTACTTGACTGGCGCAGCGCCTGCAAATCCGTCACCCGCAGTCCCAAATATTCCACCTTGATCGCCCCCTGCGCTGCCAGCGGCGCATTCACCCGCTGGCGCGACAGGCTCACCATGTAGGCTAGCTTCTGTTGAGTGACACGTAGCGCCTCACCCACGCCGGGGCAAGGATGCGACATCACCATGCTGGCGATCCAGCACGACCGCAATTCTCGCAGCATACCCATTGGTTGTTCACTGCTTACAGCGGGGCCATCATTTTTGACGGCAGCCTGCCAAGGGTGAAAACCTGTATGCGTGTACTTCACTAATCCGGAGTCGTCAGCTTCGAGGCCAGCCACTGGTGGAGTGATAGCATCGTGGGCTTTGCCAATGTCGGCTGAGCTGTAACACCATCGAATTTACCTGGAGAAATAGTTTGAACTTTCGCGTCCCTCTCGTCTTGCTCGCCACTGTTGTCATGACAGGCTGCGCTTCCGTTTCAATGGAATCCAAGGATGCCTCTAGTGCCGCAAAGCGCTTTGGACCTCCGAGTGAAGGCAACGCCCAAATCTATGTGTTTCGCTCTGGAAGTTTTGGTGGCGCCTTGAAGAAGGACATTTGGATCAACGGTGAGTGCATTGGTGAATCTGCGCCGAATGTTTTCTTCGTCAAGGAAGTCAAAGGAGACGTTGAGCACAAGGTTTCGACCGAGTCTGAATTTTCGCCGAATGATCTGGTGATCAAGGTCAAGTCGGGCGTTAACTATTTTGTTCGTCAGTTTATGAAGATGGGTCTGCTGGTGGGTGGCGCAGGCGTCGAGCTCGTCAGTGAAGAAGATGGCAAGAAAGAGATTGCGGGTCTTGAACTTGCGAAAAGCGGGAACTGCAGCAAGAAGTAACTGTCACGCTGTTTATCAGCCAGACCTAACGAGTCAGGTTAGATCGTGCGAAGCCACGATCTAACCCCGTTGTTGGACGAGCCCTGGCCTACCACCACGTCGAGTTGTACGCCAGCTACTCGCTGTAGGTAAGCCTGGCCGCCACAGCGCGCGCCAGTTGAATGAAAAAAGATAGCGCAACCCTCATATTCCACGGGGGCTGCAGCCCGATTCACCTAAAAGTCATCTGGCTGCGCAAGGCCTGCAAGTCCATCACCCGTAGCCCCCCGTATTCCACCTTGATCGCCCCCTGCGCCGCCAGCGCGGTTAATGCCTCGTTCACCCGCTGGCGCGACAGGCCCACCAGATACGCCAGCTCCTGCTGCGTGATGCGCAGCACCTCACCCACGCCGGGGTACAGCACGGGGTTGAACAGCGACGCCAGGCTGCGCGCCACACGAATGTCGGGGTTGGTCATGCGGTCGATCTCGCGCGCGGCAATGAACTGGCCCAGGCGTTCGTTCAGCTGGTTCATCACAAAGCGGTTGAAGCCGATGGAGTGGTCCAGCAGCCAGTGGAAGGTGTCCACATGCAGGCCGGCCACGCGGCTCTTGCGCAGGGGCTGGATGTTGTAGCGGTAGGTCTCGCGTTTCATGGCCGTGCCCTCGCCAAACCAGCCGCCGGGTGGCACACCGGTGAAGGTCATTGTCTGGCCCTCGGCGTTGTCGCTGCTCATCTTCAGCAAACCGTCCACCACACCAAACCAGTAGGTCACCGGGCGGCCGATGCGGCAGATGTATTCGCCGGGGTCGGCATCGGCAATCTTCAGGTCTTCGGTGGCGCGCTGCCGCTCTTGCGCAGACAACAAATGGATCCACGGAATGGCGTCCAACTCGGCGGCGGTGAGGGCGCGGCGGCGTTGGAAAAGGGATGGGTCGGCGGACATGCGGGCTTTTGTAAGTTGGCGATAAGTGAAGGGAAAACACCTACCCAGAAACACCTGAATTGTCGTCCAAACGACAACTTGGCGTCAAATGCGGGACTAATATTCGGCCCATACACAGACCTGTTGTTGCAAAACATCGGGGCTGGACAGAGGTGACAGACAGACAAGGATTTGGCATGCAAACGACTTTTCCGCGGCTACTTCAAAAACACGCCAGTGAGCGCCCAAATGCGCCTGCCATGCGTGAGAAGGAATACGGCATCTGGCAGGCGCTGACCTGGTCGGAGCTGTTGACCATGGTGCAGCAACTGGCTGCCGGTTTGCACCAGGCTGGTCTGCGCCGCGGCGAACACATGGTGGTGGTCGGGGCCAACCGGCCGCGTCTGTATGCCACCATGCTGGCCGTGCAGTCCCTGGGTGCCATCCCCGTGCCGCTGTACCAGGATGCCGCCGCTGCCGAGTGTGTGTTCCCCATCAACAATGCCGAAGTGCGCTTCGCATTTGCCGAAGACCAGGAACAGGTCGACAAATTGATGGAGGTACGCGAAAGCTGCCCCCTGCTGGAGCGCATATATTTTGACGACCCCCGTGGCCTGCGCAACTACGAAGAGCCGTGCCTGGCCTCGCTGGACGAGCTGCAGGTCGCAGGCAAGGCTTTTAATACGCTGCACCCCAACTTCTTTGCTGCCGAGGTAGACCAGGCCAAGCCCGACGATGTGGGCGCCATGTTTTTCACGTCCGGCACCACGGGCAACCCCAAGGGTGTGGTGCACACCCACAACTCGCTGCTGGACCGGGCGCGTGTGGGCGCAAACTTTGACAAGCTGACGGGTGATGAAGAGGTGCTGGCCTACCTGCCACCGGCCTGGATCGGGCAGAACATTTTTTCCTATGCCCAGTGGCTGGCCTGCGGGTATGTCGTCAACTGCCCAGAGTCATCGGCCACGGTCACCATCGATCTGAAAGAGATTGGCCCTACCTATTACTTCGCGCCGCCCCGCATTTTTGAAGGCCTGCTGACCAGCGTGATGATCCGTATGGAAGACGCCGGTGCCATCAAGCGCGGCATGTTCCATTACTTCATGTCGGTCGCCAAACGCGTTGGCCCGAATCTGATGGACGGCAAAGCAGTTTCATTTGTTGACCGGCTGTTGTACGCGCTGGGCAGCGTGTTTGTCTACGGCCCGCTGCGCAACACACTGGGCCTGAGCCGTGTGCGGGTGGCCTATACGGCGGGGGAGGCGATTGGTCCGGATCTGTTCAGTTTCTTCCGCTCCATCGGCATCAACCTGAAGCAGTTGTATGGCTCCACCGAGACCGCCGTCTTTGTATGCCTGCAGCCCGACCACGAAGCCCGCGCCGACACGGTGGGTGTGCCCTGCGATGGTGTGGAGATCAAGGTGGCCGACAACGGCGAGATTTTGATCAAGTCCCCCGGCCTGTTCCGCGCGTATTACAAAAACCCCGCAGCCACGGCTGAGGTGTTGACGGCGGAAGGCTGGTACCACTCCAGCGATGCCGGGTTTATCGACGCCAATGGCCACCTAAAAATTATTGACCGCGTGAAAGACGTGGGCCGCATCAAAGGTGGTGCCAACGACGGCGCCATGTTTGCGCCCAAGTATGTGGAGAACAAGCTCAAGTTCTTCCAACACATCAAGGAGGTTGTGGCCTATGGCGACGGCCGCGACCAGGTCTGCGTGATGATCAACATCGATTTCGATGCGGTGGGCAACTGGGCCGAGCGGCGCAACCTGCCGTATGCGGGTTACACCGACCTGGCGCAAAAGCCCGAGGTCTATCAGCTGATCAAGGAATGTGTGGAAAAGGTCAATGCCGACCTGAGCGTGGACGCCCTGTTGGCCGGCAGCCAGGTCAGCCGTTTCCTGGTGCTGCACAAAGAGCTGGATGCTGACGACGGCGAGCTGACCCGCACCAACAAAGTCCGCCGCGGTTTTATCGCCGAGCGGTATGACGTGTTGATTGATGCCTTGTACGGCGGCAAGACATCGCAATTTATTGAAACCCAGGTCAAGTTCGAAGACGGTCGCACCGGCAAGGTCAGTGCCACGCTGCGGATTGAAGACACCAAGACCTTTGCACCCGTGAAGGCGGCAGCATGAGTACGAAAAAGATCGGTGACGTCATCCTCGACGTCAAGAACATCAGCCTGAGTTTTGGCGGCGTTAAGGCGTTGACCGACATCTCGTTCAACGTCAAGGAACACGAGATCCGCGCCATCATTGGCCCCAATGGTGCGGGCAAGAGCTCGATGCTGAACTGCATCAACGGTGTCTACACACCGCAGCAGGGATCGATTGCCTTCCGCGGCCAGACCTTCAAACACATGAACAGCCACCAGGTGGCGGTGATGGGCGTGGCACGCACCTTCCAGAACCTGGCGTTGTTCAAGGGCATGAGTGTGTTGGACAACATCATGTCCGGCCGCAACCTCAAGATCAAAAGCAATATCCTGCTGCAGGCCCTGCGCTGGGGCCCGGCCGAGCGGGAGGAAATTATGCACCGCGAGGCGGTGGAACGCATCATCGACTTCCTGGAAATCCAGGCCTATCGCAAGACACCCGTGGGCCAGCTTCCCTACGGCCTGCAAAAGCGGGTCGACCTGGGTCGTGCGCTGGCCATGGAGCCCCAAGTGCTGCTGCTGGACGAACCCATGGCCGGCATGAACGTAGAAGAAAAGCAGGACATGTGCCGCTTTGTGCTGGACGTGAATGACGAGTTCGGCACCACCGTGGTCCTGATCGAACACGACATGGGTGTGGTCATGGACATCAGCGACCGCGTGGTGGTGTTGGACTACGGTAAGAAGATCGGTGACGGCACGCCGGACGAAGTGCGCAACAACCCGGATGTGATCAGCGCCTATCTCGGCACCTCGCACTAAGGAATACTGATATGGCTTTTTTCCTTGAAACTTTACTCGGCGGCCTGATGGCCGGCATGCTGTATTCGCTGGTGGCCTTGGGCTTTGTGCTGATCTACAAGGCATCCGGCGTGTTCAACTTTGCGCAGGGCGCGATGGTGCTGTTTGCGGCACTGGCGATGGCGCGTTTTGCGGAGTGGATTCCGATACACCTGGGCATTGACAACCCGGTGGCAGCCAATGTGTTGGGCTTCATCGGTGCGGGTATCGTGATGTTTGTTGTGGCCTGGCTGATTGAGCGACTGGTGCTGCGCCACCTGGTCAACCAGGAAGGCACCACGCTGCTGATGGCCACGCTGGGCATCACCTATTTCCTGGAAGGTCTGGGCCAGACGATTTTTGGCAGCAACATTTACAAGATCGACATCGGCATGCCCAAAGACCCGGTGATGATTTTTGAGAGCACCTTTGAGGGCGGCATCCTGATCAACAAGGAAGACCTCTACGCCGCGCTGATTGCCGCTGTACTGGTGGCACTGCTGAGCGTGTTTTTCCAGAAGACCGCTACGGGCCGCGCACTGCGCGCTGTGGCCGACGACCACCAGGCGGCCCAATCCATTGGTATCCCGCTGAACCGCATCTGGGTCATTGTGTGGTGTGTGGCCGGTGTGGTGGCCTTGGTGGCCGGCATGATCTGGGGCAGCAAGCTGGGTGTGCAGTTCTCGCTGACCACCGTTGCCTTGCGCGCACTGCCGGTTGTGATTTTGGGTGGACTCACATCGGTGCCCGGCGCCATCGTAGGCGGGCTGATTATTGGCGTCGGAGAGAAGTTGTCCGAGGTTTACCTGGGGCCTTTTGTTGGCGGCGGTATTGAAATCTGGTTTGCCTATGTGTTGGCGTTGGGATTCTTGCTGATACGTCCTCAAGGGCTGTTCGGTGAAAAGATCATTGACCGAGTGTGATGTCTTGCGGGACGGACCAAGATTTGCGCAGCAAATTTGCTCGGTCCTCAACTGATTAGAGGTTTTATGTTTTACAGAGAAAACGGCCAATTCAAAACCAACTACCGGGCAGACCAGCAGATCTTCCCGATTGCACAGGATCGCATCGCCTTGTACGCGCTGCTGGCAGTCGCCTTTGTGGCGCTGCCCGCGGTGGCCAGCGACTACTGGTTTACCAACATCCTGATCCCCTTTCTGATCTTCTCGCTGGCTGCTATTGGCGTGAATATTCTGGTCGGTTACTGTGGCCAGATCTCGCTGGGCTCGGGCGCCTTCATGGCGGTGGGTGCCTATGCGGCCTACAACTTCTTTGTGCGCATTGAGGGCATGCCCCTGATCGTGGCACTGGTGCTGGGTGGCGTGTGCGCCATGCTGTTCGGCATCCTCTTCGGGTTGCCCAGTTTGCGGGTCAAGGGCCTGTACCTTGCGGTGGCCACGCTGGCCGCGCAGTTTTTTGCGGACTGGATGTTCTTGCGCATCCAGTGGTTTACCAACTACTCACCCTCGGGCTCGGTGTCGGTGTCCAACCTGCAGGTTTTTGGGTTTTCGCTGGCCAGCCCGCTGTCCAAATACATCTTCTGCCTGACGCTGTTGTCGGTGATTGCACTCATGGCCAAGAACCTGGTGCGTGGTGCCGTGGGCCGTGAATGGATGGCCATACGCGACATGGACGTGGCGGCCGCGGTCATCGGCATACGCCCCATGTTTGCCAAGCTCAGCGCGTTTGCCGTCAGCTCCTTCATCGTGGGCATGGCGGGTGGTCTGTGGGCCTTTATCTACCTGGGTGCCTGGGAGCCGGCCGCGTTCTCGGTGGACCAGTCGTTCCGGCTGTTGTTCATGGTCATCATTGGTGGCATGGGTTCCATCATGGGCAGCTTTTTTGGCGCGGGTTTTATCGTGTTGCTGCCCATATTTCTGAACCAGTTTTTGCCAGCCCTGGCGGCACTGTTTGGTATCCAGATTTCCACGGCCGGCATCTCACATGCCGAGCTGATGATTTTTGGCGGACTGATTGTGTGGTTCCTGATCGTCGAGCCGCATGGCCTGGCCAAGTTGTGGTCCATCGGCAAACAAAAGTTGCGCCTGTGGCCCTTCCCACACTGATGACTTTGGTTTTTTCGTACCGTGTTCCCCCGTGCTTCTTCCATCATTAATTACTAGGAGAGAGACAAATGAAGCTTCGCAAACTCGCACTCGCGGCTAGCTTGGTCGCCCTTGGCGGCGCATTGCTGACAACCGGCACTGCCTTCGCGCAGGCCAGCAAGGAACAATTTATTCCGGTGCTGTCGTACCGCACCGGGCCCTACGCACCCAATGGGGTGCCATGGGCCAATGGTTATGTGGACTACCTCAAGCTGGTTAATGCCCGCGGCGGTATCAATGGCGTCAAGATCAGTTTTGAAGAATGCGAAACCGGCTACGACACGGCCCGCAGCGTGGAATGTTATGAACGCCTGAAAGGCAAAAACGGCGGTGCGTCCCTGGTGCAGCCCCTGTCCACCGGCGCCACCTTTGCGATCACCGAAAAAGCACCCGTCGACAAGATCTCGGTGGTGACCGTGGGTTATGGCCGCAGCGAAAGCGCGGACGGCACAGTCTTCAAATGGAACTTCCCGATTGCCGGCACCTACTGGGTAGCAGCCGACGCCATTCTGCAGGCCATTGGCAAAAAAGAAGGTGGCCTGGACAAACTCAAGGGCAAAAAGCTGGCGCTGGTTTACCACGACAGCCCGTTTGGCAAAGAGCCTATCGCCCTGTTGCAGGAGCGTTCTGCCCAACTCGGTTTCAGTCTGCAGTTGTTGCCCGTGACGGCACCCGGTGTGGAGCAAAAAGCCACCTGGTTGCAGGTGCGCCAGGCCAAGCCCGACTACACCTTGCTGTGGGGCTGGGGTGTGATGAACTCCACCGCCATCAAGGAAGCCCAGGCTACCGGTTACCCCCGCGAGAAGATGTATGGCGTGTGGTGGGCCGGTGCTGAGCCGGACGTGAAAGACGTGGCCGACGGCGCCAAGGGCTACAACGCGGTGACCATGCAGCACGGCGCCGAGCCGCAGTCCAAGCTGGTCAAAGACGTGTTGGCCATGGTGCACGACAAAGGCCAGGGTACCGGTCCCAAGGAAGAGTTGGGCCAGGTGCTCTATATGCGCGGTGCCATGAGCGCGATGCTGGGCGTGGAAGGCATCCGCTCGGCGCAAGAGCGTTTTGGCAAGGGCAAGGTCATGACCGGCGAACAAGTGCGTTGGGGCCTGGAAAACCTGAACCTGACCCAGCCCAAGCTGGACGCACTGGGCTTTGCCGGCGTGATGCGCCCCATCAGCACCTCGTGTGTGGACCACATGGGCGCCTCCTGGGCCCGTATCCACACCTGGGACGGCAAGGGCTGGAAGTTCTCGTCCGACTGGCTGCAGGGTGATGAGCAAATCATTAAGCCCCTGGTCAAGAGCACGGCTGCCAAGTACGCGGCCGACAAGAAGCTGACACCCCGCACGCCAGCCGACTGCCAGAGCTAATCACAACGGTGGCCCTCCGGGGCCGCCAAATCAAAGGCTCGCCCAGCGGGTCTTTCATTTGGTTTGATTGGAACTACCACCATGAGTGATGCAAAGAATATTGTTCTGAACGTGAATGGCATCGAGGTCATCTACAACCACGTCATTCTTGTCCTCAAAGGCGTGTCGCTGCAGGTGCCCGAAGGCGGCATTGTGGCCATCCTGGGCGGCAATGGTGCGGGCAAAACGACCACGCTGCGGGCCGTGTCCAACCTGCTGGCGGGGGAGCGCGGCGCGGTGACCAAGGGCAGCATCGAGCTGCGCGGTGAACGCATCGAGAACCTGAGCCCGGCCGACCTGGTGCAGCGCGGCGTGGTGCAGGTCATGGAAGGCCGCCATTGCTTCGCCCACCTGACGATTGAAGAGAACCTGCTGACCGGCGGCTACACGCGCAAAAGCAAGGCCGAGGTGGCGGCGAATCTGGAAAAGGTCTATGCCTACTTCCCCCGCCTCAAGACCCGGCGCACCAGCCAGGCCGCCTACACCTCGGGCGGTGAACAGCAGATGTGCGCCATCGGCCGCGCCATCATGGCTAACCCCAGCATGGTGCTGCTGGACGAGCCTTCCATGGGCCTGGCGCCGCAGATTGTGGAAGAGGTGTTCGAGATCGTCAAAGACCTCAACACCAAGGAAAAGGTCACCTTTTTGCTGGCCGAGCAGAACACCAATATGGCGCTGAAGTACTCCGACTACGGCTACATCATGGAATCCGGCCGTGTGGTCATGGACGGCGCGGCCGACTACCTGCGCACCAACGAAGACGTCAAGGAGTTCTACCTGGGCATGGGCGGCGGCGAGCGCAAGAGCTTCAAGGATGTGAAGAGTTACAAACGCCGCAAACGCTGGCTGGCCTAAAGGTTTAAGCCCTTTTGGTGCTCTAGCCCCCGTGAAATAAGAACGTATAGCTACTGTATTTATAGCAAACCAATGGCCCAAGGGAGACCTGCATGACTTCTGTGTATGACGCGCTCGAAACCCGCGCGCCCGCCGAGCGTGAAGCCGCGCTGCTGGCGGCGCTGCCTGGGCAAGTGGCCCACGCACAAAGCCGCAGCCCCGCCTTTGCGCAGATTCTGGGCGGCGTGGATGCGGCCCGCATCACCAGCCGTGCGGCCCTGGCCCAGTTGCCGGTGACGCGCAAACACGAGTTGCAGGCCCTGCAACAGGCTTCGCGCGAGGTGGGGGCAAATGGCAATGTGTTCGGCGGTTTCAGCACCATAGGCTACGGTGCTGCCATGCCACGGGTCTACGCCAGCCCTGGCCCGATCTATGAGCCCGAAGGCACGCGCCGCGACTACTGGCGCATGGCGCGGGCGATCTACGCCGCGGGTTTTCGGCCCGGTGAATTGATACACAACAGTTTCAGCTACCACTTTGTGCCCGCCGGCTCCATGATGGAAACCGGCGCACACGCCCTGGGCTGCACGGTCTTTCCAGGGGGCACGGGGCAGACCGAGCAACAGGTGTATGCCATGCGTGACCTGCAGCCCGCGGGCTACATCGGCACACCCAGCTTCCTGAAAATCATTGTGGAGAAAGCAGCTGCGATGGGTGTGGCCTTGCCCAGCCTGAAAAAGGCCATGTTTGGCGGCGAGGCCTTTGTGCCCAGCCTGCGCGACTGGTTTCTGGCGCACGGCATCGACGGCTACCAGTGTTACGCCACAGCCGACCTGGGCCTGATCGCGTATGAAACCCCGGCCCGCGAGGGGCTGGTATTGGACGAGGGTGTGATTGTGGAGATCGTGCGCCCCGGCACCGGCGACCCGGTGGCTGAAGGCGAGGTGGGTGAACTGGTGGTCACCACCCTGAACCCCGACTACCCGCTGATCCGTTTTGGCACGGGTGACCTGTCTGCCGTGTTGCCCGGCCACTGCCCCAGCGGCCGCACCAATACCCGCATCAAAGGCTGGATGGGCCGTGCCGACCAGACGACCAAGGTGCGCGGCATGTTTGTGCACCCCAAACAGGTGGACGAGATTGCCAAACGGTTTGCCGAAGTGACGCGCGCCCGCCTGGTGGTCAGCGGCGATATGGCCAACGACGCCATGACCCTGCGCGTAGAAGCCGTCGCCGCCGAGGGGCTGGCCGCACGCATTGAAGAAGCCATACGCGATGTCACCAAACTGCGTGGCCAGGTGGAAATTTTGCCGCCCGGCAGCCTGCCCAACGATGGCAAGGTGATTGAAGACGCACGTAGCTACCAGTAGCTAAACAATTGGCTTGCAATAGCCCCGTGTTTCATGGGGTAGCTGCGACGGACTAAGTAGTTTCCAGCATGGCAATCGGCTAGGCTGCGGGTAGGCTGTACCCATTCAACCCGAGGAGAAAAACCATGAAGAAGATATTTGCCTTTACGTTGGCGGCGACTGCGGTGTTTGCCTACGCGGACACCTTTCCGTCCAAACCCATCACCATCGTGGTTCCGTTCACCGCGGGCGGCCCCACCGACCGTGTAGCCCGCGACCTGGCGGAGGCCCTGCGCAAACCGTTGGGCGGCGCCACGGTGCTGGTCGACAACGCGGCCGGTGCTGGCGGCTCCATTGGTGCCAACAAGGTGGCCAAGGCCGCACCGGACGGCTACACCCTGCTGCTGCACCACATCGGCATGGCCACCATGCCCACCCTGGTGCGAAACATCCCGTTCAAGGTGGAAACCGATTTTGAATACGTGGGCATGGTCAACGACGTGCCCATGACCCTGATTGGCCGACCCAACCTGCCGGCCAAAAACTACAAAGAGCTGGCCACCTGGATCGGCCAGAACAAGGGCAAGATCAACCTGGGCAATGCCGGTGTGGGCTCGGCCTCTCACCTGTGTGGCCTGATGTTCCAGAACGCGCTGGCGGTGGACATGACCACCGTGCCCTACAAAGGCACGGCACCAGCCATGACCGACCTGATCGGCGGACAGATCGATTTCATGTGTGACCAGACGACCAACACGTCCACCCAGATCGAAGCCAAGAAGGTTCAGGCTTATGCCGTGACAACGGCCAAGCAACTCAGCACACCCGCGCTGAAAGACCTGCCCACCTTGCAGGACCAGGGTCTGAAGGGGTTTGAAGTGACGATCTGGCACGGCCTGTACGCGCCCAAGGCCACCCCCGCAGATGTGATCACCAAGATCAACGCGGCCCTGAAAGTGGCGCTCAAAGACCCCGACTTCATCAAGAAGCAGGAAGGCCTGGGCGCCGTGGTGGTGACCGATAAACGGATGGAGCCGGCCGAGCACAAGAAGTTTGTCGCCGCTGAAATCGCCAAGTGGAGCCCCGTGCTGAAGGCCGCCGGCGTTTACGCGGACTAAGCATTCAGACGCCCCAGACGATTTCCTTGTCGGCCTGGTGGCAGCGTTTGAGCATGTCGATGAAGGGCACGGCCCGCTGGCGCAGCGTCACGCTCTCGCTGGGGGGGATCTTTTCACCGGCAGCCTGTGCCTCTTCCTGGCGCTTCTGCTGTGCGGCCTCGTCGTCGACAATGGCTTGCTCCAGCGCGGCGACGGCGGCGGGCATCTCGGGCGGCAACAGGATGCCTTTGGCTAGGGACGCCGCGTCCCCTTTGCCAATCAACTGCAGTACCTTGCGCCCATTGGGCTCCAGCATGATGAGATCACCGGTGACTTTGGATTTGAATTTGTATAGCATGGTCATCTGAGTATGAACCTGATTTAGGAGCACGGCCTTGGCAAACCTTCATATCCGACGCGAACATTCCCTGAGCCTAGCGGCCGCGCGCAAGATCGCGCGCACCTGGGCCGAGGAAGTGGAGAGCGAATTTGGCATGCAATGTACGTATGCCGAGGGCGCCCAGGAAGACCGCGTCAGCTTCACCCGTTCCGGCGTCAATGGCACGTTGGTGGTGACCGGGGACCATTTTGATCTGGACGCCAAGCTGGGTTTTTTGCTGGGTGCCTTCAAGGGCAAGATCGAGGCGGAGATTGTCAAAAACCTGGACGATTTGCTGGCCCCCAAGGCGGCGGCCAAAAAGCCCAAGGTCGCGAAGAAGTCTTAGCGCCCGCCCGCCAGCCCCCAGGCATTCACCTTCTACCCAACCAAAAAGAGCGCCCAAAGGCGCTCTTTTTTTGATAGCTGCCTAGGCAGCATTCTCGGGGGCTAGAGCCCCATTTAGCTCAAAGACTCGATCAGGTCCACATACTGTTGCATGGCTTCCTTGGTGCTGACACCCTTGACGCCGTTCCATGCGTCCCACTTGGCGCGGCCCACCAGGTCGGTGAAGCCGGGTTTCTTCTCGGTGTTGTCGCCGACGCTGGCCTGCTTGTACAGCGCGTAGATTTTCAGCATCGTGGTGTTGTCAGGGCGCTCGCTCAGATTCTTGGAATTGGCGACGGCGGCTTCGAATTGTTTTTTCAGATCGGCCATGGGATGCTCCTATGAATAGGTTGGTGTGAACGGAAGAATATTACAGCAGTGATAGAGCGTGGAGGCACTAACTAGCCAGTTCGGTTTGCGCCATTTCCACATCCAGATGTTCAGCGGCATCTTTCGCAGAGCTGGCAGCGGCTTCTTCGTAGTACTGAGTGGCCTCGGCCATGCGTTTGTCGCCTTCCAGAATCACCAGGGCATTGGCATATTCAATCTTGGCGATGGCGGAATGGGGGTTCAGGCTCAGCGCCTGCGCAAACAGGTTGAGGCTGGTTTCCTTTTTTGCGCCATAGGTCATGTTGGCAATCAGCGGGCCCACCTTGTCAATGACCTCGGCATGGAAGGCGGCGAGCGCCACGTGGGCGTCGGCATGGCGGGGCTGGAGGCGGATGGCGGACTCCAACGCCGACTTGATCTTGCCACCCACACCCTGGGCCAGGGCCTTGGCCACGCTGATGCCCTGGCTGTAGCGCCCCAGGGCATAGGCCTGCCAGTAAAAGGCGTTGGCATTGTCCGGCTCTGCGGCGGCCAGCGCGGCGGCGCGCTCGGCGACCTGCAGAAACAGGCGCTGGCGATTTTTCTCCCGGGGCTCCAGGTAGTGGGCGTAGACGCTGGTGGCCTTGTTGGCAACATTGGTGCCCGCTGGCCCGGCTTGCAAACCGGCTTCCGTGGCTCTTTCGAATTCGCCCGCGTGGTACAGCGCCCAAGCGGCAAGCAGGGCCTCGTCTTCGGGCAAAGGCTCCAGATCCCCGGCGTGTAAACGGCGCCACTCCTTCCTGACGCGGGATGCATCAAATGGGTAATCGCCACTGTGGCTGAAGGCGGTCCATGGGGCCATGATGCGGTGTCTCCTCTGGGTGTGGCTCTGTTTTATTGTTCTAGGGTGGTTGGGCGCCAGCCGGTGAGGTGTAGGCGTCCACCAGTTTCAGCAGGTGGGTGCGTTGGCTGGCTTCCAAGTAGGGGATCAGCAGGTTCAGCACATGGTGGGCACCGCGCAGCAGGGCGGCCTGGGCGCTGGCGGGCTCCAGGGCGTTGCGCGGGTCCTTGACGTATTCAAAGCTCAGCCAGTAGGTCAGTACTACGACCATGCTGGTGGCGGTCGGCTCCATCTCGCGGGAGTCGATGTGCATGGCACCGGAGCGGTTCATGCTGTCCAGCATGGTCTTGACCGAGCGGGTCTTGTTCTTCAGTACCCACTGGAAGTGGGTCTCCAACCGGCGGTTCTTGCTCAGCAGGTCGTTCAGGTCGCGGTACAAAAAGCGGTATTGCCAGATCAGCTCGAACAGCGTGTGCATGAAGAACCAGGCGTCTTCCACATCACGCACGCTGTCGCTGGCGTTGAGCAACTCGTTGAGTGCTTTTTCGTAGCGGTCAAACAGCGAGTTGATCAGCTCGTCTTTGGCCGGGTAGTGGTAATACAGGTTGCCCGGGCTGATGCCCAGCTCGGCCGAGATCAGCGTGGTGGAGACATTGGGCTCGCCAAAGCGGTTGAACAGCTCCAGCGTGACCTCAAGAATGCGTTCTGCGGTACGGCGGGGGGCTTTCTTGACCATGGTGGGGGCTTCAGTGGGCGGCGCGGCGTGCGGCGGTGGCTACGGTGTCGCCCAGGTCGTCCATGACCTCCTGCAACGTGGCAATGGCGCGGCCGATGCGGGTGGGTGCCTTGGGCGGTGCCGACAGGTGGCGTTTGGGGTCGTCCAGCACCTCGTGGTTCAGGCTGATGCCGTGGCGCGCCAGCTTGGCTGACAGGCCGGTCTTGCGCGAGCGCAGCATCTGGCGGGTCTGCTGGTAGGCGTGTTCGGCCAGTTGGCGCCGCTGCGCATAACTGAAGGTATTGGCCAGGTACAACTCGGGGTCGCGGTGGTCGGGCTCGATCAGGATGATGTCGGTGTCCGGGTAGGCGCGGTTGTAATGCTTCATGCCCAGTTCCATGCGGGAGTGGATCATGGATCGGAAGGTCTGGCTCAGCACCGAGGGCAGGCCGCCGTCCACGATGCGGGGGATCTCGCGCTTGTGCGCGGGAATGCCGCGCTGCATGACCTTGGCCACCTGGGGTGCGGTTGCGTTGAAGGGCACCAGTGGGTTCAGGCAGATCAGCAGGTCCACACCGTCTTCCAGCGCCACCGAGGCGTGCATGGTCTTCTTCAGCGCGCCGTCCACGTAATATTTGTCGTCGATCTCTACTGGCGGGAAGAGGCCGGGCAGTGCCGAGCTGGCCTGAACCGCCTGCGAGATGGGTACATGGTCCCAGCCCGGGCGGCCAAAGGGCGCGGCCTCACCACTGTCCAGGTTGGTGGCAACCAGGGTGAGTTTGGTCTTGAGTTTGCGGAAGTCGTTGGTGCGGCCTTCGCGGCTGAACAGGCGCGCCAGCTGCGTGTCCACCGCCTGGTTGGAGAACACACCAGTGGGCAGACTGGGGCCCAGGCGCTCCAACGCGGTCAACAGGGATTTGCGGCCTATCGTGAACTGCCACAAGGCGGACAACACCAATCCAGGCAGCATGATGCTGCGGCGCAAAAACTCGCCATAAGCGGGTTTGAGCAACCAGGACGGGTCAAAGGTCTCAGAGGGTTCGCTGTCATTTTCGATGAACGAGGCACACAATTCACGCGGTGACATGCCATTGGCGAGCGCCGCCACGATGAAGCCGCCGGCCGATACGCCGACGTAGTGGTCCAGTTTGGTGAAGTCCAGCCCGTTGAGCGATTCTTCCAGGGCACACATGGCACCTACTTCGTAGATCGCACCCAAAGGGCCACCGCCGGCCAGTGCCAATGCTATTTTGGGAGGCGTTTGGGGAGTTGCGTTCATAGGTGGAAAGTGTAGGGGGCAGGAGCTCTGCTTTTTGCTGCGTCGCAGCACGTACGAATGCGTAAAAAAGGGCGCTTGCGCGCCCCCTTGTCAGGGTAGCGGCAGGTCAAGGATCAAGCCTGTTTGTTGGCAGCTGCCGCCGGTTTGGTTTTCTTGGCAGGGGCTTTCGCCTTTTTGGCCGGGGTGGCGGGCGTGGCCTTGCTGGCTGCGGGTTGTGTTGCGGATTTGGCGGCAGGGGACTTGGCCGACAGTTTCTGCACGGCCTTGTTCAACTCGTCGATGCGGGCGATCAGCGCATTGATGTCTTTGGCCGAGGGCACACCCAGCTTGTTCAGGGCCTTGGCCACCCGCTCCTCGAAGATGTTTTCCAGCTTGTCCCACTGGCCCGATGCCTTGGAGCTGATGTCAGTGGCGATGGTCGACATCTTGCTGGTGGCTTCCGAAATCTTGTCTTCCGCCGCACTTTGGGTCTTGCGCTGGATGCTGACGCCTTCCTTCACCAGGGATTCAAAGGCCTTGGAGCCCTCTGCCTGCGCACGGGTGAAAGCCCCCAATCCCGCCTGCCAGATTTGCTGCGCAGAGTCCTTGACCGATTCGCTGAACTGGGTATGGGTGAGTTTGGATATATCGACTTTTGGCAGTTTCTTGACCATGGGATGCTCCAGATAGATGGTTTGGTTATTGTGCGAGCCGGTGTCGTGGGCTGGGAAGGATACAGGGCGACTTTACTTGCAGCGTGGTCTCAGGTGTAGATTGCGTATCCTAACCCGCCGTCCTGGCGGATGCGGCCCTGGCGGGCCACGCCGTTAAACTACCGGCTGTGACAATCCTGCAACGCTCCTATCTCCCCATCCGCAACCGTTCCTTGCTTTGGCAGTTCGCCAGACGCGATGTGCTGGGCCGTTACCGCGGCTCTCTGCTCGGGCTGACCTGGTCTTTTTTGACGCCCCTGCTGATGCTGGGCGTGTATTCCTTTGTGTTTGTGGGCGTTTTTCGGCAAAGCTGGCCCGGCGCGACCCATGGGGGCGGGCTGGAGTTTTCGCTGCAGGTTTTTGCCGGGCTGCTGGTGTTCAACCTCTTTTCCGAGGTGGCCGGCAAGGCGCCCAGCTTGATCGTGGACCAGCCGAACCTGGTCAAGAAAGTCATATTCCCGGTCGAGCTGCTGACCTGGGTGACCGTGCTGTCAGGGCTGTTCCATCTGCTGATCAGTTCCAGTACCTTGTTGGTGGTCCTGCTGGTGGCCCGCGGTGGCCTGCCGGTTACCGCCTTTGCCTTTCCCCTGGTTTTGCTGGCCTTTCTTCCCGTGTTGTTGGGACTGGGCTGGTTTTTGTCCGCCATGGGTGTGTTTGTGCGCGATGTGGGGCAGGTGATGAGCATGGTGGTCAGCCTGACCATGTTCATGTCGCCGGTCTTTTATTCGGTGAAGTCCCTCGCTCCGGACCTGCAGTTTTGGATGAATCTGAACCCCCTGACTTTGATCATCGAGCAGGTGCGGGCCGTCTTGCTGCTGGGGCTGTGGCCAGATTGGGCTGCGCTGGGCCTGTACGCGGCGGTCGCAGCGGTGTTTGCCACGGCAGCTGCCACCTTTTTCCAGTTGACGCGCAAAGGCTTTGCCGATGTCCTCTAGCCTTGCCATCCACGCCCAGAATCTGGGCAAAGCCTTCCAGCTCTACGACCGCCCCATAGACCGGCTCAAGCAGATGCTGATGCGCGGCAGACGGCGTTACTACAAAGAGTTTGCGGCCCTGCACGATGTCAACTTCGAGCTGCAAAAGGGCGAGGTGCTGGGCCTGGTGGGGCGCAATGGCGCAGGCAAGTCCACACTGTTGCAGCTGATTTGTGGCACCCTGTCCCCGACCATGGGGCAGGTCTCGGTGCACGGTCGAGTCGCTGCGCTGCTGGAGCTGGGCGCGGGGTTTAACCCGGAGTTCACGGGCAGGGAAAACATCTACCTCAATGCCTCCATCCTGGGCTTGAGCAAGGACGAGATCGACGCGCGCTACGACGCGATTGTGGAGTTTTCCGGTATAGCCGACTTCATCCACCAGCCGGTCAAAACCTATTCCAGCGGCATGTATGTGCGCCTGGCGTTTTCCATCGCCACCAGTGTGGACCCCGACATCCTGGTCATTGACGAAGCCTTGTCGGTGGGAGATGGCGCGTTTGCACGCAAGTCGTTTGATCGCATCATGCGGCTGAAGGAAAAGGGCGCGACCATACTGTTCTGCTCCCACTCGATCTATCAGATCGAGGCCTTGTGCACCCGTGCATTGTGGTTGGAGAAGGGGGTAGTCCGCCTGATTGGGGACCCGTCCACCGTGGTTGCCCGTTACCAGAATTTTCTGGACCGGGATGCTGCACCACAGAGCGTATCGGCGGTGGCAGAGATACCGTCGGCCACGGGGCAGGCCCGTATTCTGGGTGTGCAGACGCGGGTCGATGACACCATTGGCAACTCGCTGCAAATACAAAGTGCGGTGCAGACTTTGGTCATTGCCGTTGGCTTTGCTTCTGACCCGGCCTTACCTGCGCCCGTGGTGGCGGTGACGGTCCACTCTCCGGATGGGCGGACCATCACCAGCAGCAGTACACAGGCCGACGGGTTGGAGTTGGACCGTGACAGCACCGGGCGCGGCACAGCCACCATCCAGTTCCCCAAGATCCCCTTGCTCAAGGGCGAATATTTCATTGGCGTTTACCTGCTCAGCGAAGACGGCATCCACGTCTACGATGGTGCCGCCAATGTTGCAACCCTGCATTTCAGCCAGAAGACCTTGGAGCAGGGTGTCGTGTCTCTGCCGCGCAGCTGGCAGAGTGTTGCCGGCGCCCTAACGCCCGGCGAACGCGTGAGCCCTGCCGAGGCGTGAAACTCCTCAGGCGCCGAATGCCGCTGATGGAAGCTGTTGCATGACTGAACTCCCCCGCAGTGTGTTGATGGTTACGCGGGAGATGTCCGGTGACCGCCGCTACGGCCTGGGGCGCAGTCTGATGCCTGTCGTTGATGCGCTGACCAACAAGGCGTGGCGGGTGCGCTACCTGTGTCAGGAAGATCTGCCCACTGCATCCCAAGACAAGCGTTACCGATGGCTTGCGCGTTTGCGCCGGCTGCCGGGTGTCGCAAGCAGGCCGTCGGTGCAGCAGGTGCTGGGTGCGCTGGCAGAACGCATGCACATGGGCTGGTTTGCCGCCCACGTCGCCCGGCAGGAAGGCTACACCGCGGTCCACCTGCACGACCCGTGGCTGGGCCTGGGTTTTTGGCTGGGGCGCAAACGCCTGGGTTTGCAGGGCGTGCGCTGGGGCATCACCGAACATGGCTTTGGCTGCTACAGCCGTGCCACCCACGAAGACGGGCTGGTGCAAGGACCACGCATGCAGCGCTGGCTGCGGCGGTTGGAAGCGTTTGTGCTGCGTCGGGCACACTGGGTGACCGCACCCACACAGCTTGCGTTGGACCAATTGGCGCGAGACCTGGCGCTGCCCTTTAACCCGCCGCACTGGCATACCATCAGCCACGCGGCGCCGGTGATGACGTTGGTAGACCGCGAAGTCGCGTGCCAATCACTGGGCTGGTCCCCGCAGGATTTCCACGTACTGGGCGTCGGCCGCTTGGTGCCCCTGAAGCGCTTTGATATTGTGGTGGCCGCCTGTGCCAGCCTGGCCCAGCGTTACCCTGCTTTGCACCTCCACCTTCTGGGCGACGGGGACCGCGGTGGCCTGCAGCAGCTAGCCGACGCCGCCGGTTTCGGGGACCGTATTCACTTTGCCATGGTGGACGATGTGCAGCCGTACTACGCGGCGGCCAATGCCTACGTCAGTACCTCGGTGACCGAGTCATTTGGGCTGGCCAACTTTGAGGCGCTCATCGCCGGGCTGCCCTGCATCTGCACGGCGGTAGGTGGTGTGCCCGAGGTCATGGGCAGTGGCGCCTGGTTGATCCCGGTGGACCAGGGGGCGCTGGAGTCTGCACTGGAAGCCTTGGTGTCCCAACCGGCACAGCGGCATGCACTGGCCGCGCGTGCTGTGGCTCAGGCGCGCAAGGCACCCAATCTGGAATCGGTGGTGGAGCAATATGTTCAGCTTTTTTACCCATAGGCGTATCCAGCGGCAATTGGCAGGGCTGCAGCCCTGCCCCCTGCCGCAGCCGCTGGATCTGGCACAGGCGCGCAAGGTGTTGGTTTTTGTGCCGCATCCGGACGATGAGACGCTGGGCTGCGGTGGCACGCTGGCACGCCTGGCGCCGCTGTGCCCCGTCAAGGTGGTGCTGGTTACCGACGGCGGTGGGGCCGGAGGTTTGCCAGATGGTGCGGGCGTGGTGCGCCAGGGTGAGTTTGTGCGCGCGCTGTCGCGCCTGGGCGTCACGGATTCATTGCAGCTGAACCAGCCGGATGGCGCATTCGAAGGCAGTCCCGCACTGGCGCGCCAGATCCAACAGTTGTTGGCCGATTACCAACCCGACTGGGTCATACTGCCGTCGCCGCTGGACTACCACCGCGACCACGTGCGTATTGCTGCGTTCCTGGAACCGCTATGCCGCCGTGCCGCCAGTGTGGAGCAGTTGCTATTTTATGAGGTGTGGGCACCGGTGCCAGCCACCCATGTGGTCGATATCACCGACCAAGTTCAGATCAAAAGGGATGCGCTGAAGGAGCACGCTACGGCCATGGTGTGCGGCGACTACGAGCGCGCGGTAGATGGTTTGAACAACTACCGTGGCCTGTACCTCGGCAAGGGTCGGGTTGCAGAGGCCTTTTGGGTGGAGCCCACCCGCACCGGGCATCTGTTTACTACCGTGCAGGCGATGGCGCTGAATCTGCTGAATATCGTGGCCCGCCGTTAGGGCTGGTCAGAAGCACCTCAGGCGCAGCGGGAGAAGGGGTTCCAGCTCAACTGGCGCAGGATGGCCCAGACACTGGCCTTGCGATGGGTTTGCACTGCCTGGCGCTTGGTCCAATAGTGTGGAATGCCGCGGATGGCATCCCGCTTGGCGCGCCACAGCAGGCTACCCTTGCCGCGCAGGCTGAACCACACCAGGGTCACCAGGTTGAGCGCAATATGCAATGGCAGGAAGAGCCAGAACAATACGCCCGGCATGTTCTTCACAAAGACCCACACCAGATTGCGGTGCCCGTGGTAGACCTGAAAGTCGCTGTTGCGCCCGACAAAGGCCGAGCCTATGTGCTGAATCGACGCCTGGGGCACGTAGAGCGCCCGGTAGCCCGCAAGCCTTAGCCTGAAGCCCAGGTCTACGTCTTCTACATAGAGGAAATACTCCTCATCCAGCAGCCCGACAGCGTCCAGCGCACTGCGCCGGTACAGGGCTGCGGCGGCGCAGGGCGCGAAGATTTCCCGCGCGTGGTTGTGCTGGTCCGTGTTGCGGCAGCCGTGGCCCTGACGCCAGGGCAGGCCGCTCACGTGGTAGGCGTCGCCCACGCCGTCCAGGTGCTGCTGTTCGGTGTCGCTGTACATTCGGGAGCCAAACGTTGCAAACTCTGAATGTTTGCCAGCGGCTGCCACCAGGTTCTCCAGCCAGTCCACCGCTGGAAAGGCGTCCGGATTCAACAGCGCCACCAGCGGCCCCGGTGCGTGGGTGCGCAGTGCGTGGTTGACGCCGCCAGCAAACCCGGCATTGGCTGCCAAGGCCAGAACCTCTACCTGCGGATGCTGTGCGCGGATCGCCGCAACCGATCCGTCCGAACTGTTGTTGTCCACCACCACGGTCACAAAATCCCTAAAACTTTGCCGTGCCAGCGCGGCCAGGCACTGCCCAATCATGTCACCACCATTGAAGTTGACGATGATGACAGTGACCAGGGCTGGGACAGGCGTGGTGGCAATGGCGGGCGGCTGGGTCATGGATTGCAGGAAGGAGGTATGGGCAAGGCACTATGTGCGATATTGGGCTCTGGCCCCCGTCGATGCTCAGTATTATGCTATCTATTTTGTAGTATTTAGGGGTGCTGCTTTACACATTTCCAGTGCTGGGTGCCAGGCGCTGTTCAGCCAGTGAATGATATCCATCGCGGTGGACTGGCGTAGCGCGTGAAAACAACGGCCAAAGCATGTTCACCAGAGTATCTCGTCGCGGATGCGCCAGCAAGCCTGTCTGCCAGGCTACCGCAGGTAAACATAAAGTTTGCAGGTGAACTTTTATGGGCCACAACAGTCGTACTGACTTCGGTTTGCCGGATCGGTGCAAAGCAGGCCTATGCTAGTATCCGCACTATTTTTCTTCACGGAAAGTCATTGAGTCGAGCATGCGTCTTGGAGAAATACTGATTGAGCGTGGAAAGCTCGACCTCGCCAACCTGGAACGCGCACTGCGCGTGCAGGAAACCAATAAGCAAGAACGCATTGGCGCCATATTGGCACGCACTGGCTTTGCCGCCGAACGCGACGTTGTCGAGGCGCTCTCCATACAGATGGATGTGCCGGTGGTCCCGCTGGCGAGTTACCCCGAGTTGCCTATCCTGGAAGAGCGCGTATCGGTTCGCTTCATCAAGGAATCGCGGGCTTTGCCCCTGCTGGAAGATGAAGCCCAGCTCGTGCTGGCCATGGTTGACCCGGCGGACGAATATGTGCGCAATGCCTTCCGGTTGGTGACGGGGCGCAATATCGTCCCGCAGTTGGCGGTGCCATCCGAGATGGATGCTGCATTTGAGCGCTTGTACGGCACCGGCAAAACCTCGATGGACCAGATCGTCGGCGAGGCGCAAACCCGCGACGACGATGTTGGCAACGAAGACCTTCAGCAGTTGAAAGAACTGGCTTCCGAAGCACCCATCATCCGCCTGGTCAGCCTCATCATCAGCCATGCCTTGCAAGCGCGTGCGTCGGACATCCATATCGAACCGTTTGAAAACCGGTTGATCGTGCGGTACCGGGTCGACGGTGTCATGCACGAGGTGGAGTCACCCCCGCGGCGATTCTCAGCAGCCGTGATCTCGCGTATCAAGATCATGGCCAGCCTGGATATTGCGGAGCGCCGCCTGCCGCAAGACGGGCGCATCAAGCTGCGCCTGCAGGGCAAGGAGATCGATTTGCGTGTCTCCACCGTGCCCACCATGCATGGTGAAAGTGTGGTGATGCGTATCCTGGACAAGAGCGGTACCACGCTGGACTTTGCCACCCTGGGTTTCGACGCCGTGGCTCTGGAGCGTTTTCTGCAGGTGCTGAACCAGCCGCACGGGATCGTGTTGGTTACAGGCCCCACGGGTTCCGGCAAAACCACGACGCTGTACACAGCGCTGGACAAGCTCAACAAGCCCGATATCAAGATACTCACCGTGGAAGACCCGGTGGAGTACCAGATGGAGGGTATCAACCAGATCCAGGTCAAGCCGCAGATCGGTCTGACCTTTGCCAATGCGTTGCGGTCCATCGTGCGCCAGGACCCCGATGTCATCATGATTGGTGAAATCCGCGACCTGGAAACGGCCCAGATTGCCGTGCAGTCTGCGTTGACGGGGCACATGGTGCTGTCCACGCTGCACACCAACGATGCCGCCAGCACGATCAATCGTCTGCTGGATATGGGCATGGATGACTACCTGTTGACCTCTACGGTGAACGGCATCCTGGCCCAGCGCCTGGTGCGCACACTGTGCACACACTGCCGTGAGGCGCATCCGGCCTTGCCGGAGGTCATAGAAGAAATGCAGTTGACGCGTTTCACAGCCGCAAGCCCCGTGGTGCTGTACCGCCCCATTGGTTGTGAAGAGTGCGGTGGGACCGGCTACTCTGGCCGGGTCAGCATCGTCGAACTGTTGGTGATGACCGACACCATACGCGGCATGATCATGCGCCACGTGACCTCAGGTGAAGTCCGGCAACAGGCCATTGCGGATGGCATGCAGACCATGTACGAGAATGGTCTATCCAAGGCCGTGGCGGGTGTGACCACCATTGAAGAGGTCCTGCGCGTCACGCGCGAGGAGTGATTTTTGTCGCTGTTTAGCTATAAAGCGGTTACGCCAGAGGGAGAGACCCAGGAAGGCAGCATGGATGGCCTTTCCCAGGCGGCCATTGTTGAGCGCCTGCAGGGCATGGGACTCATCCCCATTCGCGTGGAAGAGGCTGCTGCCAGTAGTGTTGCCCCAACCAATGGCGGGGGTATTTTTGCCAAGAACCGCATCTCGCAGGACGACGTTGCCGTCTTTACGCAGGAAATCGCCACCCTGCTCAAGGCCGGATTGCCATTGGATCGCTGCTTGGAAATTCTGATCAGTCTGTCCGCCAGCGAGCCTGTGCGGCAACTGATGAGCCAGCTGCGGGAAGACGTGCGCGGTGGCGCGTCGTTGTCCACGGCCATGGATGCGCGCAAAGGTGTATTCACGCGTTTCTACCTGAATATGATCCGCGCAGGCGAGGCGGGCGGTGCATTGGATGTGGTCTTGCAGCGTTTAACGGAATTTATGGAGCGCTCCAAAGAGTTGCGCGACACCGTGAAATCTGCGCTGATCTACCCGGCCATTCTGGTTACGGTCTCGGTGTTATCGGTCGCCATCTTGCTGGTATGGGTGGTTCCGCAGTTTTCTCAAATGTTTGAGGAGTCTGGCAAAGCCCTGCCCCTGCCAACCCAGGTTGTGATTGCAGCCGGGGATGCGGTGCGTGATTACTGGTGGGCCATGGTTTTGGTGGTTGTGGGCGGGTTTGCATGGTTTGGAAAACAGATGCGGGAACCAGCGAGCCGCCTGAAGTGGGACAAAAGGCTGCTGGACTTGCCACTCTTGGGTGATCTGATTGGCAAGCTGGAAGTCGCACGGTTTTCCCGCACGCTGGGCACCCTGATTGGCAACGGGGTGACCCTGCTGGCTGCACTGTCCATTGTGAAGGAAACCCTGAGCAATACCGTGATGGCCCAAGGCTTGACCGAGGTGGCCGCGCAGCTCAAGGAGGGCAAGGGATTGGGTAAGCCTTTGTTGGAAACCGGGTTGTTTCCCAAGCTGGCGGTACACTTGGTGATGGTTGGCGAGGAGACGGGCAAGCTGCAGGAAATGCTCATCCGTGTCGCCGATATCTACGACCGTGAGGTGCAAACCGCGGTCAAGCGCCTGTTGGCCCTCATGGAGCCCGTGCTGATTTTAGGGCTGGGTCTGGTCATCGGCGGAATCATCATGTCCATCCTGGTAGCGATATTAAGTGTGAACGATTTGGCGATGTAAGCGTCAATAGGCAATGAATTTTTGGAGAATGTACTGATGAAGCGCAAGCAAGCAGACCAAAAGCAGCGGGGTTTTACCCTTATTGAGTTGCTGGTGGTTTTGGTCATTTTGGGTCTGTTGGCAGGTGTTGCTGGGCCGCGGATCATCGGCTACCTGGGTGGAGCCCGGTCAGACACCGCAAGATTGCAGATCGAGGAATTCGGTGGCAGTCTGGACTTGTTCAAACTGGAGACTGGCCGCTACCCAACAAGCCAGGAAGGGCTGCAGGCGCTGGTCCAACAGCCACCCGGACTCGCTGGTTGGAATGGCCCGTACTTGAAGAAAAAGACGTTACCAAAAGACCCCTGGAACAACGACTACCGGTACGTTTCCCCTGGTCAGCATGGTCCCTACGACATCAGTTCCTTGGGTGCTGACAACAAAGAGGGTGGCGACGCAGAAAACAAGGATATCAACGGTTGGGAAGACAGCAAAAAGTAGACTGTGCCCGACAGGGCGGTTTCACCATCATCGAACTGCTGGTCGTGATGGTCATCATGGCGATGGCCTACACACTGGCGGGTCCCATGGTTTCCTCTGGTGTCTCGGGTACCGAGCTGAAGGCGTCGGCGCGCCAATTGGCGGCAGGCTTGCGCAAGGCGCGCAGTGATGCTATTTCACGCCGAACGGAAGCGGTGTTGACAGTGGATGTGGAGGCGCACCAGTTTCAACTGAGCGGCGATCAGCGCGTTTACCAACTACCCAAAAGTATTGCAGTTAAATTGTTTACCGCCCAGTCCGAATTGGTCAATGGGTCTACCGGCGCCTTTCGATTCTTTCCGGACGGCGGGTCTACGGGCGGGCGTATTACCCTCAGCGCACGTGATCGCAATTACGACGTAGACATCAACTGGCTGACCGGGCAGGTCGCCATCCTCGACTAACCATGCGCAACCATTGTCGTGGCATGACCTTGATGGAGGTGCTGGTTGCCTTCGTCGTGCTGTCCCTGACGATGGCGGTGATCCTGCACATTTTTTCGGGCGGCATGCGCAATTCCAGGCTGACCGACAGCTACAGCCGCGCGGTTTTTTTGGCACAGTCCAGGTTGGCAGCTGTAGGGGTGGAGAACGCGCTTGTACCCGGCGAGGAGAGCGGGCGGGTCGGGACCAGCTTGCAGTGGCGGGTCAATATTGCGCGGGTGGACGATAACGGCGAAGCAGACCGGCTGTTGATGCCGGTGCGCCAATATCTGGTGCGCGTGCAGGTCGCGTGGCAGGAAGACGGAAGAGACAAGCAGATAGAGCTCTCGTCAGTGCGCTTGGGGCCGCGCCAATGAGCCGGAGATATCAGCCCGCGTTGCCCAACCAGCGAGGATTCACCCTCCTGGAGTTGTTGATCTCGCTGACATTGTTGGGGATGATTCTGGTCTTGCTGTTTGGCGGCTTGCGACTGAGTGTGCGCAGTTGGGATTCGGTTCAAAAGCAGGTTGATACCCTGAACTCAGTGCGCTCGGTGGAGAGTTTCCTGCGCCGCGAATTGGAGCGTATCTACCCTTACCGCTGGAAAGCAGGATTACCCCAACGATTTGCGTTCGTCGGCGAGCGCCACAAGCTCCATTTCGTCGCACCCTTGCCGTCACGCATTGGTGTTGGTGGTCTGTATGCCATCGCTCTGGAACTGGAGCAAACGGGAAACGGCCGTCGGTTGACCTGGAAGCATTTGCCGGTCGATCCGAGCATGCAGGATTTCTCGGCACTTGAGCCGGTGAAGGAGATGCAGTTGGTGGGCACCGAACTCAACACGGTGGACGACATCTGGCTAAGTTATTTCGGCCGGGAAACCGAGGCTGCGGCTCCTCGCTGGATGGATCGCTGGGACAGTGTGGTGACGATGCCAATGCTGATCAGGATCCAGGTCCGGTTTGCAGACGGTTCGGAATGGCCGGATTTTATGGTTGCGCCCATGCTGATACCGGAGGCTCCGCGATGATCCGCCAACGGGGTGTAGCGCTGGTACTGGTGCTGTGGGTCGTCACCTTGCTTTCGGTAATAGCCGGAAACTTTGCGTTCAGCATGCGTGGCGAGGCGCAGATTGCCCGCAACCTGTTGTCCGCCGCCCAGGCGCAGGCGCAGGCCGACGCTGGCGTGTACCGCGCATGGTATGAACTGATGAAACCGCCAACGGAGTTGAATCGCTGGGTGGGTGATGGCGCGGCGCATGACCTGAGTCTGGCTGACGGTGTGCTGCGGGTTTCGATTCAGGACGAGTCTGGTAAAATTGATCTCAACACGGCATCTGAACTTTTGCTTGTGGGACTTTTTCGGTCTGCAGGAATGACACAAGAGTCTGCTGTGGCGCTGGCTGACAGCGTGCAGGATTGGCGGGATACGGACAAGCTGAGAAGACTCCATGGGGCGGAGGAGGCAGAGTATGTCGCCGCAGGCAAAAGTTATACACCTCCCAATGCACCGTTTGAAACCGTTGATGAGTTGCAGCGGGTTCTGGGTATGACGCCCCAGGTATTTCGTTTACTGGAGCCGGCGTTGACCGTTTACTCTAGGCAACCCGGCGTCAATACTGCGGTTGCACAGCGCCAGGCATTGTTGGCCATACCCGGTGTCAGCCCGGAAATGGTGGAGCAGTTTCTGGTACTGCGCGCCAGCATGATGGCCTCTCAGCAACCTGCGCCGGTGTTCGTGGGGGCCGGGGCGTTTGCATCTGGGCCGGGTGGATTGCCGGCGTATGCGGTGCGCAGTGAAGTCAAAATGGCCGATGGCACAGCGTTTGTACGACAAGCCGTTGCCCGGATAACCCGGGACCCGAAGCGCCCAGTTGTTGTGCTGGCATGGGGTGAGGGCGAGAGCGAACAATCTTCGGGAACGAAATGACAGCTTTATTGGAAAATTTCAACGAATCTCTGGCGAGGTTGAAGAAGCAACTGAAGACCAGTCGTTTCTTAACCTGGTGGCTGGGCGAGTTGTCCAGCATGGTGCCTGGTTGGATGCGTTCTTCTGGGCCAACTCTGGAGAGCTACGTGGTGCTCACGTTGAAGCAAGTTCACCCGCAAATGGTCAAGCCAGTGGTTGCTGGCAACCGTACGGTTGCCATTTCCCTGTCCCATCACCATCTATTGCGCAAAACCATCAGCCTGCCCCTGGCCACTGAGGAGAATTTGCGCCAGGTGCTGGAATTCCAAGTGGAACAGCACACGCCATTTTCACTGGACCGCGTTTACTTCAGCTACTTGGTCAAGGCAAGAGATTTTGAATCCAGGCAATTGACGTTGGAGCTGGTGGTGGCGCCACGCGACACGGTAGATCCGGCAATCAAGATTTTGCTGGGATTGGGGGTGGATGTTCGGGCGGTCTTTGCCGACGAGAATCTGGCTTCCGGCGTGCTCCTCAATTTGCTACCGGCTGCTGCTGCTGGGGCTGCGCCCTCGCCGCTTCGGCATGGTGCAAACCCCTGGCTGGCTGGGCTTGTGCTGTTGCTCGGTATGGCCGCTGTGGCCATCCCTCCGCTTATTAAGCGCGAAGCGGTCGTGCAATTACTGCCATGGGTTGACAAGGGGAAAAAAGCGGCAGAGGCGGTTAGCGCAGTGCGCGTTGAACTGGAAGCCCGCGTATTGCAGCACAACTATCTGATTGAAAAACGCCAAGCCTTCCCTGCGGTGATCCAGGTCATGGAGGAATTGACGCACATCCTTCCGGACGACACGTGGATACAGTTTTTTGACCTGAAAGGGAAAAAGTTGCTTATTCAGGGCGAGACAGCTTCTTCGCCGCGGCTCATCGGGCTGTTTGAAAAGTCCAGCATCTTTCGAGAAGCGAGTCTGTCTTCGGCCTCCTCTAAGGGGCAACTTGCTGGAACGGAGCGGTACCAGTTGGAGATTCAATTGCGCTCTGATGCAAAGAACAACGCTACTTCTTTATCGCCTGGCTTAAGCGCACCTGTGCCGACTGGAGTAGGAGGTAAGGCGCCATGAAACAGTTTGGTCCCCGCCAGAAGAAAGCCGCTGCCCTGGCTATTTTGGTCCTGGTTATTGCAGTCGCCGGTGCCGCAGTTGCATTGCCTGTGTGGCTGGTCAATCAGCATTACGACGTGGCGTTTGAAGATGCCACCAGTCGTTTGGAGCGTTACTCCAGAATTGTGGGCACGCGGGATGCCTTGCAAAAACAGGCAGTCGAAGTCAAGGCTTTGGAAGCCAAACGCCACTTTCTCAAAGGTGCCAGCCCTGCGCTCGCCGCAGCAGAGTTGCAAGAGAAAGCCCAATCTGTTTTTGATGCAAACGGTGCCAAGGTCAACAGTATCCAAGTCTTGGCGCACAAGGACGACGGCCTATACCGCCAAGTCACACTCCAGGTTCAACTCATCGCTCCATTGACCGCTGTCAAGGGAATGTTGTACGGGCTGGAGTCGGCGCATCCTTATATGTTTTTGGACAATTTCTCCATTCGCGCACCCAACATGCAGGTCAATCGTGTGGAATCTTCCAATGAACCGGATTTGGTCGTCCAGTTCGATTTGACGGGCTACGCCCTGAAAGGCGCCCCATGAACGCCTCTATGGGACGCGAGAAGTACCTCGCCATCGCCCTGACGCTGGCCGCGCTGCTACTAGCAGGCGTTTTGGTGTGGGAGTGGAATCAGGCGCTGAACCTTCAGCGGGAGTTGCTGAAAATGCGCAACATACCGGCGGTTGCGGCCAAGCCACTCAATATTTTGCCAGAATTCAGTCTGCCGCCCGAGGACGCCGGTTTTCCTGAGTTGATATCCCGTTCGCTGTTTTCTATTAATCGTCGATCCTCTGCTGTAGCCAGTAAAGACGGCGTGGCCGCCATGAAAAAAGGGCAGTTTGTTTTGGTGGGTGTTCTAATTACGCCGCAGCGAAGCTCGGCGCAGTTGCGGGACGTTCAAACCAACAAAGCAGAGACCGTGGCGTTGAACGGAGTTGTGCGCGGTATGACTGTTGGCGAAGTTGGGCCCTCAAAGGTTGTGCTGCGTCAGGGGGCGGAGAGTGAAGAACTCGTTCTCAACGTTCAAACAGGGCCCAAGAGCGCGGCGGCGCGGGCTCCAGGGCCGGTAGCAGCCCCAACGACGCTGAACGCTGCGCCTCATCTGGCGGCGAGTGCACCCGCATCTGCCCCTGGTGCGCCGCCACCTGAAATAACGCAGCGACATACTGAGTTAAAGAAAAAGTAGTGAACGGACTCGTAGAAATTTAGAGCCGCGCGTAACCGAAAAATCCGGAACACAGAATGAAAAAACAACCGCACCAACTGACAAAAATCGCTACCGCATTGCTGTGCTGCATGCACGTATTTTTTGTGGGCTGCGCAAGCCAGCCCACGGCAACACAGACTCAGGTAGTAGCGCAGACGGTGGCGCCGATGGCTGTGGCGCCTGTGAAGGCCGAGGCCAATTCGAAGACCGTCATGTTGGAAACCAAGAAAGCAGATGCTGACGCCCCCAAAATCATTCCGGGGACAGGGATTTTTGTGAAGCCCGCCAACATGGCTGCAGCGCCTGCAGGTCCGCAAGACATTGTGCTGAACTTTGAAGGTGCGGATTTACGCGAAGTGGTTCGCGTGGTTATGGGTGACATGCTGGGTGAAAACTACACCATTGATCCCAAGGTGAATGGCGCGGTCACCATCCACACCAGCCAGCCCATCAACCGCGCGGCAGTAACACCGATTCTGGAAACTGTGTTGCGCATGAATGGCGCTGCGATGGTCAAGGAAAACGGCGCCTATAAGATCAGCCCACTCAACACCGCGCTGCGCGGCTCTACCACGCCAAAAACGGGAGTGCTGCAGCCGGGATACAGCGTTCAGATCGTGCAGTTGCAATACATCTCTGCCCGTGAAATGGCCAAGATACTGGAGCCACTGTTGCCAGAGGGCAGCATTCTGCGCGTAGATGAGAGCCGCAACCTGCTCATGCTGGCAGGCGGGGAGGGGGAGATGCGCCATGCGCTGGAGACCGTAAGCGTATTCGATTTGGACTGGCTGGCGGGGATGTCGGTGGGCTTGTTCACCCTCAAAAGTGCAGATGTGAAAAGCATCCTGCCTGAGCTGGAAATCCTGTTTGGCGACAAGTCCAAGACGCCATTTGCTGGTCTGCTGCGTATCTTGCCTATCGAGCGCATGAATGCCGTGTTTGTCGTCAGCCCAAGGCCGCAGTACCTGGAGCAGGCCCGCCAATGGATCGAGCGCCTGGACCGCAGTGGCGGCAGGAGCGGAACGCGTTTGCATGTTTATCCCGTACAGAACGGCAATGCTGAAAAGATTGCAGCCCTGCTGAGCCAGGTCATTGGTGGCAAGTCAACTAGCAGCACGCCTGCAGCAACAGTGGCGCCGGGCTTGGTCGGAACTTCGTTGCAATCCACAGGTGGCAGTACCAGTGGCGCGCCGGGTGGCCTGTCGAGTTCGACCAGTGGCTCATCAACCGCTGGCGCACCAATGGGCGCCAATACAACAAATTCGTCGGCTAGTGTCGTGGCGTCAGGTACCGGTGAGGCGCTGGGCCTCAGTGCAGCAAGTACCGTAAAAGTCATTGCAGACCGCGATAACAACACGCTACTGATATTGGCCAATGGGGCCGAGTACGAAAAGATTGAAGAAGCTATTAGAAAGCTGGACGTTGTGCCGCGCCAGGTCTTGGTCGAGGTCACTATTGCCGAGGTCACTCTAGGTGGGGCCTTGAACTATGGGTTGGAGTGGTTCTTTAACAATGGAACCAATGGATTGACTGGAAAATTGGTTAACGCCTATGGTAGCAACGGCAGCAGGGGGAGTGCTCTACCTACTAATTCTGCAGAAGCGGTAACGTCGGTGCTGCCTTTTACGGCAGTATGGCGAACCACGGGGGGCAATATTTCTGCTGTGTTGAGTGCTTTGGCCAGCACTACCAAAGTGAATGTGTTGTCGTCGCCACATATCATGGTCACGGACAACCAGGTTGCCAAAATCAACGTGGGTTCCAGCGTCCCTGTGCAAGGGCAGAGCACAATCTCTGGCGTCGCAGGCACCCCAATCACCACGTCTGTGAATTATGTTGACACAGGCGTTGTGTTGTCAGTCCGCCCCCACATCAATGCGGGTGGATTGGTTACTCTGGAGGTCAGCCAGGAGGTCAGCGATGTTGCGGAAACTACATCCAGTGAAATCAAGTCCCCTACTATTAACAAACGCACGGCGCAGACCACAGTGAATGTGCAGTCGGGTGACACCATGGTACTAGCTGGGCTGATCAAGGACAACAAAACTGCTGGTTCGCAGGGCTTGCCTCTGTTGTCAGATATACCCGTCGTGGGAGCGCTGTTCGGTGCCAAATCTGCGACCAATGAGCGCAGCGAACTCATCATCACCATCACACCACGCGTTGTGAATGACTATCAGCAAGCCCGTGATATCACTGCAGAATTTCGCAAAAAACTCACCGGTATGAACAAGCTGAACTTGGAGGAGGCTGCCTCGGTAAAGAGAGAGCGCGATGCAGCCGCGCAGGCGGAAGGCGCAAAGGTCCAGTAAATTTGTTGTTTCTGTGTTGCATTAAAGGAACAGAGCCTCAAAAAGCCGTACAAATCGCTTGGAATCTCTTTGACCTCCCTAGTGTTATTTTGTACATTGGCAGCATGCGTCAGGGAACTGGCCATCCGGCAGAGGAGCTATGAGTTTTTTTGACCGGTTTAGTCAATCCATGTACAATGGATTTCGTTAGTGCAAAAAGGTAGTACACTAGTTCGGTAATTCTTTGCCGTTCCGGGTGTATGAATTATTTTATTTTGGCCAAAATAGGAAACGTAAACATGAAAAAAACTTTTCAAAAGACTCTGATCGCTGCTGCTGCTGGTGCCGCTCTGATGTCTGCTGTCGGTACAGCTAACGCTAACTCGTTGCTGTTCCCTTACTTCACAACTGCTACTGGCGCTCAAAGTGTCCTGAGTCTGTCGAATACCTCCGCCGTTACTCAAGGTCTGCATTATGTGTACAACTACGGTACTGCTTGCACCCACTTTGATGCAAACGGTTCTTTGACAGCTAACGACATTCTGTCTCACTCCGTCGCTCAGCCTGCTGGTTTTAGCACTACTGGTGCGGTTCGAGCTGGTGCTCCTGGTGCGGGTGGCTTTGGTAAGGTTGTGTCTACAGATACATCGACACCTGTGTACTTCCCGCTGGCTAATCAGCAAGGCTTCTTGGTAGTTTCTACTACTACTGCTAACACGACGCAAGGTCTGCAAGGTAGCATGGCTATTGTTGATCCTGCAACTGGTTTGGTGGTGTCGTATGCTGGTATCAGCAATGGCCTGAACACTGCATTGAATACCAATGAAGGTAACTTTACCAATTTGACTGACGTGAATTTTGCGTTGTCAACAATGCCGAGTGCTTTGGTAACTACTTCGTGGTATGCAGTTGTCGTCGGTGATATGCAGGCTGTCATTACTGCTGGTGCGGACTGGAGAGGCGCGGCTACATTCACGAACAATGGCTTTGTCTATAATAACGACGAATTTGCAACCTCTGGTACCGTTACTAAGACAGTCACTTGCGCTGGTACAGTTCTGTCTACCGATCTGATGACCGGTGCTCAGGCTGCTGCAGTGGGTACAAATGGTGGCTTGATTCGCACTACTGCATCTTTGGCTTCGGGCGCTACTTCAAGTGCTTCTGGTGTGGTAATGATGAAGATGCAGACAGTGCAAGCTGCTGTTGGCGCTCCTTTTGCTGGTAAGCAGTTCCTGCACCGCGAGAGCGCATCTAACTAATTGGTTAGACATTTTGAGCGTTGTATCCATTTTTGGATAGAATGCTTGAAAATTGAAAAAGCCCCGCTTGCGGGGCTTTTTCAATGTGTGGAGTAGTTGCTGGAACTAGTGCAATCGCTATTTTGTTTATGTTGGTTTTATCCCAAGGGAAAGTTCGATGAGTCGTCTCCTGACAATATTGGTTTCTTTAATTGGATTGACGGGTTGTGCCATTAGCGCTATTGACTCGACTAATGAATCACTTGTTCAAATTTCTGATATGCAAACCGGTCCTTTTGCTACCAGACCGTCGTTGGCTGACGTCGGCGGAGAGCTTGCTGTACTTTACGCGTCAAAAGATGATCGCGTGGTTTTGCAGATCGGGAGTCAAGCCAAACAAGCCATAGATACAACTGCTCGGGTCAGGGCGGGGGGGTCGTTTTTCAAGTTATGGCCGCAACAAAATCACATTTATGCAAGCTGGTGGTCCCATAAAAGATGGGAAAACATTTACATAACCTCATCAGGCGATGGTGGCAAGAGCTTCGCTCCAGTCAGCATGGTGAATACAGACAACGGAGTGCTCCCTCCATTCACGTTGACCCTTGGACCCCCGGGAACCTTGGGAATGACATATTCCGATGAGCGTATCCCTGGATTCCAAGTATTCTTTAATCGCTCTATTGATCACGGATTAACTTGGCAAAAATCCGACCAGAGGCTTGATTCTCCCCCTGCGGAGGGGCGCGCTAGTATCGCTCATGATCCGCAAACAGTGGAGTCAGGTTCCACATGGGTGAGCACTTGGAGCGAAAGTATTCACGTTTCTGGTAAACCTCTGTACCGCATTGTCAGCCGTCGAACGAACGATGCCGGCGTAACTTGGACTGCACCTGCAGTATTATTTAGTTCAGACCATCAAATATCTACACTAATTGTTCGCTCAGAAGGCAGAAATTTGATCATAGCAGCCGATGATCTGAATAGAGGTATATTTGCCTTGGCGTCCCAAGACTCTGGTGTTACCTGGAGCGAAGCTGTTCGACTGGAGGATACAGCAGGCCTAAGCAACAGCGGTATAGCAATGGAATACCGCGACGGACGGGCGCACTTGGTGTGGATGGCTCAACGAGCCGAAGCCAAGATACAAATCATGGCCGCGACATTTGACGTTTCTAAGAACGCTTGGTTGGGGGGGCGTAAGCGGCTAAATCCTGCGACCTACGAAAATACAAAAGCTCTATCTCCTGTGGTTCACGTGACTAAGGGTGGGGCGGTGGTTTCTGCGTGGGTGGACTATCGAGACATTCGTCCTAACATCTACATAGCAACATCGTACGATCAAGGGAATCGTGGTCCCCCACCACAACCATTACTTCAGCCTGGACTGATCTCTGTCGGGTGGCCGGCATTGGTGAGAGTTAAAGACAAAACATACATCGCTTTCGAGAAATATCCCACAGAGCGAGTTGCCGACGGCAGTTTCCACGTTCGAGAACTCCCCGTTGATGCAGGTGCAAACGCAATGGCGAAAATTTCGAGTTTTCCCGTGGTTGGTGAAAAGGAGCGAGCCGCAAAACTGACGGAGCGCATAAAAGCACTGTGGGACTATCGTGTGGCAGGAAACTATGATCGTGCCTACGATATTTTTGACTTTGCCTATAAAACCGCTACACCAAAGAAACTATACATAGAAAATGCGGGTGTGATCACCTACTTGGCCCATCACACTGATGAAGTTACGATCACAGGCAATGAGGCCAACGTCAAGATGAAAGTCAAATACGAGGTTAAGTCCGCTATCTTGCCGACAACAGGTAAGCCTATTACTGTAGCGCCAGTAGAGGTCGAGGTACCGAATCAATGGGTGTGGATTGGTGATGACTGGTACCTAGTCTACACTCCGTCATTTGATCAACCCATGCTGAAATATTGATTCGCGAGGGTAGTGATGCGAATATGATTTTTAACGAAGAGCGGGCGCATTTGGAGACCGCTGCGGCGGAAATGGAGGCGCTCTACAACATCGCCGATTACGCAGCACTGGAAATTCGTGCGCTTGCATTCACCGATCAATACCCAAACATTGGGTTCGGCTGGAGTGTTTTGGGTACAGCGCTCCAATTGCAGAGTAAAGATGCAGTAGAAGCTAATGAAAAAGCCGTCTTGCTGTTACCAGACGACGCAGTAGCACACATGAATCTGGGTGACGCGCTAATGGCAACTAACCAGCCTCAACGCGCTGTGGCTAGCTACAAGGCAGCAATAGACCTCAAAGGTGGTAATCCCGCTCTACACACCAATCTTGGAAATGCTCTGACAGCGGTGGGGGCGTTTGCCGAAGCACATGCAAATTACATAGCTGCGCAGCAATTGCAGCCAGACTTTGCTGAGGCTTACTACAACCAAGCCATTGCATATTCCGAGCAACGAAGTTTAGACAACGCAGAAGTTTGTCTCCGTCAAGCGATAAAGTTGAAATCTAACCATGCCACGGCCTATATTCAACTGGCGTCGCTACTTAAAGACTCAGGACGCGCGGAGGAGGCGGAAGCTTGCTGCCGCAGAGGATTAGAGTTCAGACCAGACTTTGCTGAAGCGCACAGTAACCATGGTGCCATTTTGGATGACTTGGGGCGAGTTGAAGAGGCAGCAGCTGCGTTCCAACGCGCAATTCAACTGATGCCCAATTTCGCCACGGCACACAGCAATCTGCTTTTCCACTACAGCCATAGCGAGAACATATCTCCCCAAGATCTCTATAAGGCCCACCTGGATTTTGCAGAGCGTTTTGAAACCCCGCTCATTTCCCAATGGTCTTCACACCCCAATAACCGTGACCCTAATCGGATAATACGCATGGGGTTCGTCTCTGGTGACCTTCGCGTGCATGCGGTCGCAAGTTTTTTTGAGCCCATTCTTGCGCACCTAGCGCGGTGCACAAAGCTATCGCTCTATGCCTATAACAACAGTCCTTACGAAGATACTGTTACGCAACGCCTAAAGTCCAACATATCCCACTGGCGACAGATTGCCGGCCAGTCCGACGACGCGGTTGCGCAAATGGTACGTGACGACTGTATCGACATCTTGATTGATCTCTCCGGGCACACCGCATACAACCGGTTGCTGACCTTTGCGAGAAAGCCAGCTCCCATTCAGGCAAGCTGGATTGGGTATGCTGGTACTACGGGCCTCAGCGCAATGGACTACTACTTTGGTGACCAATATTGGTTGCCCCGAGGACGTTTTGAAGATCAGTTTTCTGAAAAAATTGTGCGGCTCCCGGCCAATGCGTTGTTTCTCCCTTTCGTTGGCGCACCAGATGTCAATGTCCTGCCAGCCTTGCGCAATGGCTACCTGACTTTTGGCAGTTTCAATCAACTGCGCAAGCTTACTCCAACGGTGATTGCAGTTTGGTCCCAAATACTGCGGGCGATCCCGAATTCCCGCATGCTCATGGCAGCTATGCCCGTTGCCGGTGAAAACTCCATGTTAGTAGACATGTTTGCCCGTGAGGGAATTGCCCGTGAGCGGTTGAGCTTTCATCCCAGGGCGCATATGCAGGACTACCTTGCCTTGCACCATCAGGTTGACGTCTCTCTTGATACCTTTCCCTACCCGGGCGCCACTACAAGTTGTCATGCGCTGTGGATGGGAGTGCCAACTGTTACGCTGGTTGGTTCGACACCAGTCAGTAGAGTAGGGGCGGTGTTGCAAAACCACGCTGGATTACCCCAGTTCATTGCAAGCAATCGCGCTGAATTCGTGGCGAAGAGCGTCTATTGGGCGGAGCATTTTGACGAGTTGGCTGCGATCAGGGCTGACACACGTATCCGCTTTGGGCACTCAGCGATGGGGCAGCCCGATATGATTGGCGCGGCGATCGAACAAGCTCTGCGACAGATGTGGCAACGGTGGTGCGCTGGACATGCGCCGGAATCCATCGACGTGTTGGGCTAGGCTTCGGTGCCCGCTTCAATCCGGTTACTCAAACTTAAGTCAAAGCCACTTAGCAATTCTTTCAATCGCCAGCAGCCGCAGCCGCCAGCGCGACAAATCTGATGACTACCATTGATAAAAACGATCCCTGCCCCTGCGGCAGCACCAAGAAATATAAGCATTGCTGCCAACGCAAAGAGAAGAAGCAGGACGTAAAACCAACCCATAGCGCGGCAATGGTGTCCACCTGGCTCCAACTCGGGATGCAGTCTCTGCGCCAAGAGCGATTGCAGCAGGCCAAGGCCCTGTATGAGCAGGTATTGCATGCCAACCCGCGTCAGCCGGACGCGTTGCAATGGCTTGGCGTTATCCAGCACAAACAGGGCAACAGCATACGGGCGCTTGAGCTGATCAGCGAGGCGATTGTCGTAAGCCCGGGCAATGCTTTTTGCTACAGCACCTTGGGCAATGTGCTGAAAGACATTGGACAGAACGAATTAGCAGTGGAAAGCTATGGCAAAGCCTTGACCATCAAACCTGATTTTGCCGAAGCCCATAACAACCTTGGCATCGTTCTGTCCATGCAGGGTAAGCTCAACGAGGCTGTTGAGAGCTACCGGAAAGCGATAGCGTTGATTCCAGGTTACGCCGAGGCGTTGAACAATCTGGGTACCGCACTTCAAGCTCAGGGACAAGCGGAGGCCGCACTAGAGGTCTATCAACGAGCACTGGTGCTTACGCCTAACTTCGGGCAGGCTTACTTCAACGTAGGCAACACCTTGCACGAAAAAACGCCTGAGCAGGCGCTGCCTTACATTCAAAAAGCGGTCGCATTGAAGCCCGACTTTCTTGAGGCCTTACTCACTTTGGCCAAGCTCTTACATGCGCAAGGTGAAGTTGATCAAGCTAAGGCCGCCTATGCACGGTGCTATGCGCTTAAGGCAAGCCCTGGAACAAAGATTCAAGCTGAACTGATGCTTCCACCAATTATGGGTACGTGGAATGAGGTGCTGTCAGTGCGGGAAAATTTTGAACGCAAGCTTGCCCAATTGGCACAGGAAAACATCAGAATTGATGACCCCTTAAAGGAGTACTGCAATACCAATTTTCACTTAGCATACCATGGCGTAAATGACAAAAAGGTGCAGGTCAATGTAGCGCAGTTCTATGCTCGGGCATGCCCGAGCCTGCAGTTTGTTGCACCACATTGCGCTCGCCCCCATGTCGCAGGAAACCGGAGGCGAATTGGATTTCTGTCGAAATTTATCACACGCCACTCCGTGGCGCTGAGCTTCAGCAGAATCGTGGCTGGGTTGGCCGCGACTGGCGAGTTTGACGTCACGCTAATTTCGACCGTTGATGCCGATCAAGCTTTGATTCAGGAGGCGTATCCGAACTTCGCTGGTCAGTACGTGCGGCTCACCGCGGACTTGGAAAAGGCGCGGCATGAAATTGCCGCGCTTGAGCTGGACGTTTTGGTTTACCTCGACATTGGCATGGAGGCATTCAGCTATTTTCTTGCCTTTGCGCGGTTGGCGCCCGTCCAATGTGTAGTTGGTGGTCACCCCGTTACAACGGGAATTCCTGCAATGGACTACTACCTGTCGATTGAGTTGGGCGAGGTTGAGCATGCGCAGGAGCATTACAGTGAACGGTTGGTCAAGTTGCCATACGGGGCGCTGTATTTTGAGCGCCCCGCATTGCCGTCCCTGAACAAGACCAAGATTGAGTTGGGCCTTCCCGCAGAAGGAAGTATTTACGCATGCCCAATGACGTTGCACAAATTGCATCCCGATTTTGATGCGGCCATAGAACGCATTTTGCAATTGGATCCTACCGGGCACGTAGTGCTGTTTGCCGACAAGAAATTTTCTGCGTGGCAAAAACAATTGGAGAGAAGACTTCGGTCAACGATTTCGGCCGATGTGAGACACCGCGTGGTGTTTATACCTTGGGTAACAGATCCGCAAGACTTTATGCGCGTTGTGGATGCATCAGACGTCATTCTGGATTCGTTTCACTTTGGCATCGGCACCACTGCCATTCCGATTTGCTCTATCGGCACACCATTTGTCACCAAACCCAGTGAATTTTTGCGTGGACGGGTGGGACTTTACTACTGCAGACTGATGGACCTCACGGAGTGCGTCACCCACGATGTGGAGAGCTATTCAGCCAAGGCGGTATCTATCGCAACAATACCGTCTGAACGGGAGAGAATCAAAAAAATAATGCTTGCAAACAACCATGCGTTGTTCCAAAACGACCGCGGCGTACATGACATGACCCACTTTCTGGCGAACGTGGTCGTACCCAATTGAATTCGCATGCCGCTGGGTGCGCGATACGGTCGTTAAACGTCAAATGCCTCGGCAGGCAGCCCTTCACACCATCGATGCCACATGATGCGGAGCGCTTGGTCTACAGCCATCGGAACCGATCCCGAGTGCCCAAGTGCAGATTGGTTAAATCTATCGCGTAAGCCGGCTCTGATGCCGGCAAGTTCTGTCAGTCGGGTCGACCAATACTGAGCCTGTTCAATAAAGTCGACTTTGTTGTTGGTTATAAACTTGCTGAGTCCTGCGTGACTTTGAAGTGATGCGCCCGACCTGCTTACTGGAGTCTCGCCAGCCATCGTGATTGTTGGTACACCCATCCAAAGCGCGTGGCAGCTAGTAGTGCATCCAGGGTAGGGGAAAGTGTCAAGACAAATGTCCACTTGATGGTAGAGCCTGAGATAGTCTTGCATTTTGCACTTCGGCTTGAAAGAGAGTCGATCCTTGACAATACCTACGTCAGCGAACCATTTGGCCACTAAAGGGATATCGCTTGCCGCGTGCATGCCGCCGATAAGCATTCTTGCATTGGGTGTTGCATGCAAGATTTGGGACCAAAGCGCAATGACTGACGGATTGAGTTTTCTAACCAGGTTGAAGCTGCCAAAGGTCAAGTAACCATTTTTTAAGGCTGGCAGGTCATTTACTGGTGGTGCGTCGCTAAAAGGTAAAAAAGGCGCATTGGCCGGTATGCGCACTATTTTTTCTGAGAACTGGCTATCCATGTCTCCGGGAGGAACCAAGACTCCGTCTGCAAAGTAGTAGTCCATCGCCAATAGTCCCGTGGTGCCGGGATAACCCATCCAGCTCACCTGAATAGGTGCAGGTTTTCGGGCAAATGTTAGCAAGCGATGCCTAGCAGAGTGACCCGAGAGGTCGAACAAGACATCAATGCGATCTTCGATAATCTTTTGCGCCGTTGCATCGTCTGAAAGGTTCACACAGGAGCGCCAATTGGGCAGAAAACGCTTAAAACGCTGGGTGACAGCGTCTTCGTACGAATGGTTGCTGTAGGCATATAGCGATAGCTTTGGGTTGACGGCCAGACATGCCAGTACAGGATCAATGAAAGAAGCTACAGGATGGTTTCGCAGGTCGGCTGACACAAAGCCAACGCGCAACGTTCGATCCGGGTCTCGCAGGTTCGAGTGGCGCGGCCAATAGGGCATCAAGGGGGTTTCAAACTGTTCGGCAAACTTCCGGTGTTCGGCGAACAACGCCCTTGCGTCCACAGCTTCCATATGGCAGAGGTGAAAGAGCCGGTTGCTATAGGCTTCGGCAAACCCGGGGTCGATCTTGATGGCCTGTCTGTAGCAAGATTCAGCTTCCTCAAACTGTCCTAATTCGCTAAGAAGCACGCCCAGGTTATTGAGCGCTTCGGCCGAATGGGGGTTAAGTCGCAGCGCTGCTCTACAGTGTGTTACAGCCTCGTCGGGGCGGTCCAAGTCCTTCAGTGCTGCGGCGAGACCGCTGTGTGCGTCGACCAGCTCGGGGTTTAGGCGTAGTGCCTGACGAAAACACTCCTCTGCTTCGCTCGCGAGGCTTGACTCCCGAAGCGCGGCGCCCAAATTACTGTGGGCCACCGCCAGTCCAGGATCTATATCAAGTGCCTTTCGAAAACAGGCTGCGGCCTCACTGGAGCGATTAAGCGTCCTCAGTGTGGCGCCAAGATTGACGTGCGCCTCGGCAAGCGTGGGCACTAAATGCACGGCCTGCCGCAAAGTGAGTTCAGCCTCGTTGTGGCGGCCCAATGCCTTTAGTGTAGTACCTAGTGCTACGTGGGCGATCGCGAAGTACGGGTTCAATTCGATAGCCCGCCGTAGACTGGTTTCGGCATCTCCAAATCTTCCGCAATCTAGGCAGACGACGCCTAGGTTGTAATGCCCCTCAGTGAACTCTGGCTTTAGTCGCAATGCCTCTCGGTAGTGGGTTTCGGCGTTGCCTACTTCACCTTGTGCCTTGAGCGCGTTGCCAAGGTTGACATGTGTTTCCGCTGAGCGGGGATCTATTTGTAGAGCGAACAGGTAATTTTCTGCTGCCTCCTCGTATTGTCCCAGTGCTTGCAGTGCATCACCCAGATTGCTGCGCGCCATCGCGTCCTCGGGTAAGAGCTCGGCCGCTTTGCGCGCGGCAGGCAAGGCGTCTTTTCCTTGAACCTGAAGGGCAGCTCCTAGCACACTCCATCCGAATCCCAGGCGCGGATAACTCCCAACGAATGCCCGCGCCAGGACTTCCAACTCCGCATACCGGCCATTGTTGAAGAGGCTCTCCAGCTGACTGGCCTCGGCTTCAAGTTTTTTCTGTTCTTCGAAATCCATATATGCTCCACTTAGCGCGACTGCGGCTGACCACGTCAACGCCACTAATTGATCAATGATACTGTGGCACCAACCGAGTTGGTCATCAGTGAGTGCACTCAAATCAATAGCTAAGTAGGCTGATTCCACGGGGGCTAATTGCCTATTATCCTGGAGGCTAACAGCCGGCGCAGGCAATGGAGCCTATCGAGGATGTTCACATCAACCGATCCGGCTAGTAGGCACGCCATATCTTCGGGCACCTTTGCCTACAATGGCGGGTTCAGCAGGCTTGGCATACGGGTGCCAACAGTCACCTTGCCGTGATTGTGGGGCATGCAGGGTTATCCCGTGTTGCTTTGGGTGTTGAAGTTCTACTTGGCAAAAGATTACAGAGGTTTCCTGATGGACAAAGGCAAAGAAAAATTTCCTGTGTACGTAACCCAGCCGACGTTGCCACCGCTGGACGACTTTCTTCCCTATTTGGCACAGATTTGGGAGAGCAAATGTCTCACCAACGCAGGCCCTTTCCATCAGCAGCTGGAGCAGGCACTGTGCCAGTACTTGGGCGTCAAGCACATTTCACTTTTTACCAATGGCACTCTAGCCCTGGTCACTGCATTGCAGACGTTGCGGATTACGGGTGAGGTGATCACCACCCCGTATTCATTTGTGGCAACGGCCCACTCTTTGCTGTGGAATGGCATAAAACCGGTTTTTGTGGATATTGATCCCGTCACGCTGAACCTTGACCCCGCCCGCATTGAAGCGGCAATTACGCCCCAAACCACAGCCATCATGCCAGTGCACTGCTACGGGCAACCGTGTGATGTAGATCGCATTCAAAAGATTGCGGACACGTATGGACTAAAAGTCATCTACGATGCCGCACATGCATTTAGCGTGCAATACAACGGCGCCAGCGTGTTAAACCACGGCGACCTGTCCGTGCTGAGCTTTCATGCCACCAAGGTGTTCAATACCTTTGAGGGAGGGGCCATCATTTGCCAGGATGCAAAGACCAAATCGCGCATCGACCATCTTAAAAACTTTGGGTTTGTAGATGAGGTTACGGTTATTGCCCCAGGAATCAACGGCAAGATGAGTGAGATCAACGCAGCGTTCGGCTTGCTTCAGCTCAAAGGGGTAGACCAAGCCCTGGCGCAGCGCAAGGTCGTCGAGAAGCATTATCGTCGCGCCTTGGCGGAAGTTGATGGAATTGAATGTCTTCCCGAGCTTGCGCATAAAGAAGGGAATCATGCCTATTTCCCCATACTGGTGAAGCCAGGGTATCCGCTTACACGCGATGCCTTGTTTGAAAAATTCAAAGCCAACGGCATCTTTGCGCGTCGATATTTCTTCCCGCTCATCAGCGACTTTCCAATGTACAAATCATTACCTTCGGCTGCGTCGGCCAATCTGCCGGTTGCGACCAAGGCTGCCAACGAGGTGATTTGCCTGCCCATCTACCCCGATCTTGCCTTGCAGCAGGTCGATTTCATTGTGAGCCTGATTGCAAAATGATGGTGTCCGGCAAAAGGCTGGCAATTATGCAGCCCTATTTTTTGCCGCATCTGGGTTACTTCCAGCTTATTGCCGCGGTTGATAAATTGGTGATTTATGACGATGTGAATTTCATTAACGCAGGGTGGATCAATAGAAACCGTATTCTGCTAAATGGTGCACCACATATGTTCACGGTGCCATTGCAAGCAGCAAGCCAGAATAAGTTAATCCACGAAATCGGGCTTGCACAGGACGACCGTTGGCGCGACAAGACACTGCGTACTATTGCCTTGCACTACAAGAAGGCACCCCGATATTTGGAGGTGATGCCCATGCTGGAACGGATATTCAAGTACCCGGTCACGCGGCTGGATACGTTCATCTTGCACAGCTTGGAAGAGGTTATGCGGTATGTCGGGCTGAGGACCGTTATTCAACCCAGTTCCCAAATATATGGTAACCGTGAACTGCGTGGGCAGGCGCGAATTCTGGATATCTGCAAAATTGAGGGCGCGCAGGTATACGTCAATACGCCGGGTGGCCGCGATCTGTACGACTGTGAGACGTTCAAGGCGAACGGAATTCAACTAAAATTTTTGGGCTCCAAACCCATAGTCTACGACCAGAAGCAAGGTGAATTTTTTGGATCACTTTCAGTGATTGATGTGCTGATGTTTAATGATTTGCAAGCCATACAGAAAATGCTGGGGAATATGAACTTTATAATGCCGGAGATTTGAATGGCTGTTGACGTAACGCTGGTGTTTCCGGCCAACCATCCTGATGGAATGGAGTACATAGCTGCGGCGCGTGAGCGCGGTGAAAAGACCATTGCAGCTTCATCGCAATGGGACGCAGATGCCGGCCTTGACATTGGCGAGATAGTTGAACTGCCTTATGTCAACGATCCCCAGTTTTTGCAAGTCTTTGACAAACTGGTGCTACAACACAAGATATCGCGCGTTTATGCACCTGCAGTTGCGGTCTTTACTTGGTTGAAGAAGCAAATTGAGGAGCAGCGTTTACAAATTCAACTCGTTGGCTGGTCGCCCATTGCGCGCGAGGCTCAACGAGTTAGGAAAATATTGGGAGTAGCCTCCAGATATGAATCGTTTGTTGACATTTGCTCTGATTGCCGGAGCGTATTGAGTAAGTTGGAGGTTGCCGCCGCCTTCAGAATGTCCGGGCAGATTTTTGGCGAATCCAATAGTGACAAGATCGCTGCCATGCTGGCCATTTTGCTACTGCACCCAAGGGCGACGTGATTGAAGTCGGGGCATTGGTCGGAAAGTCCGCGTCCATACTCAATGCCATGGCAAGAAAGTACGCCATAGGCTCGGTGTTGGCCATCGATCCCTGGCAGGCCGTCGCTTCCGCACAGTTGATTCTCCTTCAACCCTGCGCGTCGACGTCGAGGGAGTGTGGGAGCAGGAATTGCCGTTGTCGTTTGTGCTCAATTTGTTGCCTTTGACAAGCGGGCAGTTCAATTACTTGCGGATGCCATCCCAGCAAGGGCATCAGGCCTATACCAGCCAATCAGAAGTGGTAACTGCGGAGTTCGGCTCAGTGAGCTACGAAGGAAAGATTTCAGTCATTCATATCGACGGCAACCATGATTACGTACACGCAAAGGCTGATTGTGATGCGTGGGTTCCTTGATCAAGCCGCGCGGCTGGCTCATTCTGGACGACTACGTTTGGTCCCACGGAGATGGTCCGCGCCGTGTAGGCGATGATTGGCTGCTGAATGGTAAGCGTGCCATTGACCGTGCTTTTGTGTGCGGCAAAGCCCTGTTCATACAGTTCGCGGAGTAGTACGTACCGTGAGCAAACCCCTTCATTCCTCTATCGTTGAGCACTACGAAGAATGCTTGGCACGACATGGCGACACCCATCTTGGGGTGGACTGGCCCACCGGAAGATGCGAACACGCGGTATGGCGTGATGCTGGAATTGGTGAGAGACACAAAGAATCCAGGCAGTCTGCTTGATTTTGGTTGTGGCGCTTCACACTCTACCCTGTGCTACTCAGTAGTGAGCACAGCAAATTGTCCTATGCAGGGTTAGACGCCTCCCACGCGTTTTGTGAACTGTCGCGAAGCAAGTATCCAGGCAACCGATACTATTGCCTCGATGTATTGGCCCAGCCGGATGCTCTGCCCGTTCATGATTACGTGGTCATGAACGGGTGTTTACGGAGAAGAGAAATCTGACCCATGAACAGATGTTTGACTATTTCAAAAGTGTGGTCAAGGTCGTGTACGGGAAGGCCCGAAGAGGGATCGCTTTCAATGCCATGTCCAAGCTCGTGGATTGGGAGCGAGACGATCTTTTCCATCTGGGTCTGGACGAGCTGACATCGTTCATCGTCAAAGAGCTCGGCAGGAATTTTGTGATTCGAAATGACTACGGCCTCTACGAGTACACCGTCTACCTTTACAAGGATGCCAACCGTGGCTAAAGTAGTAATCTTCGGGATTAAGGATTATGCGGAACTGGCGCATTACTACCTTGAAAGCGACTCCCCGCATGAAGTGGTTGCATTTTGTGTTCACCGGCAATTCATTCCACCTGATGCCCAATTTAAGGGCTTCCGATTGTTGCCTTTGAAGATCTGGAAACAATCTTCCCGGCTGACACGGTAAAGGTTTTGCGCCGATGTCGCCGAAACACATGAACAAGGACCGACAAGGTGTTTTTGAGGCGCTCAAAGGGCGGGGATACAGCTTCATTAGCTATGTGAGTCTCGAGCAACCGTGCTGGGTAATGAGATTGGCGAAAACTGCTTCATTCTTGAAGACAACACGCTGCAACCATTCACGAAAATTGGAAACAATGTCATTTTGTGGAGTGGTAACCACATTGGCCACCATGGCGAAATCCATGATCACGTCACTTTCACCTCGCATGTGGTGATGTCAGGGCATTGTTCTATCGGGCCCTACAGTTTTCTGGGGTGAACGCGACGCTAAAGGACCGCATCACCCTTGCGGAGGGAACCTTCATTGCGATGGCCGCCGCGATAACGACCGACACTGAGCGGAGCGTACAAGGGCAACCCCGCGACCAAGATGACAATTCCGAGCACCAAGATTAAATTTGACTGAATCATGAACCAACCATCCGCGCGCCCGTTTGTCCCGCTTGAAGAACTTGTTGCATCGAAGACTTTGCAATCGGTCGATTCATTTGTCCTGGACGACTACGTATATACATCTACGATTCGCGGCATTGAGCTTAGTTGGCTCTGCCTTTCCCGTCGATTGCTTTGGATGGCAACAGGCCATGAGCACATTGAACCTGAGCTTCTCAATTGGATAGACGCGATGCCGCCCAGGTCTGTCATGTATGACATAGGTGCCAGCAATGGAATCTTCTCGGTGTATGCCGCCGCGAAAGGGGTTGATGTTTATGCGTTTGAACCCGACCCATCCAACTACTTCCTGCTCTCTTTATAACAACTACCTGAATTCCTCAAAGGGCAAAGCGGGTATCAAGGGGTGCATGAATTTCGCAATATCCAGCGAGATGGAAATTGGCACCATGAATATCCGAAAATGGAACTCGGTGGCCATGAAAAGATACTGGACAAGAGTGTCGACGTATTTGGCCACGCGTTTGCCCCGGCACATACACATGCCGTGGTCAAGTACAAAATGGACGACCTGCCAAGCATTCTCAAATCGGCGAGCCCTACGCATATCAAGATTGATGTGGATGGAGCGGAGATCGAGGTATTGACTGGGGCAGCGACGTTTTGAAATCCGCCCAATCCGTTTTCATTGAGTTGACAGACGCTGCGCCAGGGCCACAAGCCCACGACATGTTGCTTGCAATTGGTTTTCATCTGATTTCCAAGCACCAAGTGCAAAATTACGAAGGTCTACACAATTGCATCTATGAAAAGGGAACCGTGTGATGAGCGATGTAAACAGCAATGCGCGTAAACCAGAAGACTACTTGGAGAGCATCAGGCGAGACGGTTATGTGTTGATTAAGCAGGCGGTGCCGCTTGACACAGTCAATGATTTGTTGGCCTACGTCAATAGTTTTGAGTACTCCAGCGAACAGCAGACCAAGATTGACTCTAATTTGCAGCGTTTGAACGGCTACGGGAGCACGGTCTACAACGTGGTAGCCAAGAGGCCCGAGGTTTTGCGGCTCTTCATTCGTGGTGTTGCGGGCGAACTGCTCAAGGGAATGCTGAACGACAAGTATTACCACTCCTGGATCCATCCTTGCCGAATTACATTTTGCGTGCCGCGCATTTCCGCAGTTCGACAGGAGCCATGCCGTACCACATTGATTCGTTCATCCCGTACGGCGGAGACTACAGTTCAGTGGTGCAATGCATGCTGTTCTTGAACCACTCGACCAGCCAGAATGGTTGCACATTGGCGGTACCTGGCTCTCACAAATCAGCCGCCTATGCGCCACAGGGATTCAATCCGCAGGCCGTTGCAATCGAAGCCGAACCCGGGGATATGGTCGTCGTGGATAGCCGGATATGGCACGCCACCCTCGCGAACGAGGCAAACACCAGCCGATGGGCCTTGATCGCCACTTTCTGCCGGTGGTATATCAAACAAAGCTATGACTATCCACGTGTTCTTTCACGTGCGGTATTTGATGGGTTGAAAGACGACGAAAAGTGGTTTTGGGTACTGCTCAACAGTGCCACTGGACGAATTTGAAAAACAGAGCTGAAGACCGGCTTGGATAAAGCCAAACCTTACCAATGACGGGAATACACTGGAAGAAGAGGGACAGATTTTCGAGGGCGATCGTACGCTGCCATGGTCGCAATCCCATGCGCAGATACCCACGGTTGCTACTTTCAGGCCCGGTGTAATATCGGTTTTTATAGCAGCCGCGACACGCACAACCTCAGCCGGATCGGTCGATTAGATGTCGATGCCAAGGACCCAAGCAAGATCATGGCACGCCACGATGCGCCAGTCATGGAATTAGGCGAGCCGGGCACCTTTGATGATTCGGGAATGATGCCTTCATCGATTGTGAAGGTAGGCGACCGCATCTTCCTGTATTACATCGGCTGGAACGTGCGCAATACCGTCCCTTATCACAACTCGGTTGGCTTGGCCGTCAGTGATGATGGGGCATCTCTTTCCAGCGCGCATTTGACGGACCGGTGATGGACCGGACCATGGATGAGCCGTTCTTTTGCGGCACCAGCTGCGTGCGGGTCGAGAACGGCCTCTGGCGAAACTGGTACATGTGTTGCACGGGCTGGGAAAGTGTTGAGGGCGGATGGAGCCGCGCTATCACCTCAAATATGCTGAATCCAGTGATGGTATCCATTGGCAACGCAATGGCGTGATCGCTATCGACTATGGTTCATCGGATGAGGGTGGTGTCGTGCGGGCGAGCGTCTGCAAGGATGGAGATCTGTACCGGATGTGGTTCAGCTATCGATCCCTGGCCGGTTATAGAACGAAGCCTGGCAGCAGCTACCGGATAGGATACGCGGAGTCGGTTGATGGAATTACCTGGATTCGGTTGGATGAACAAGCAGGAATCGATGTGAGTGAGGAGGGTTGGGACTCCTTCATGCTGGCTTATCCTGAGGTCATCGATATTGAAAATAACCGACTCATGTTTTACAACGGTAACGGATTCGGATTAACCGGCATTGGCTACGCAATTGCGGAGTGAAGCCTTCTCAATCGCGTCACATAACACTTGAGAGAACCTATGGACAGTGAGTTAACGCAATTCAGAGAGATGGCTTCTACGTTGCCCGAAACCTGCTGGATGTGGAGGCTGTTGATTTTGCTTTGCAGTCCATATCCCGATCGTTTAGTGATCAGTTGCCTCAGCAACTGAAAGTTGCTGAGGCTGATTGCTTCGCGAACATGCAGGCGCTCTTCAATTTTGATCTGGAGAGATATAAAAGACGGCTGCAGCCATTTGGCGAAAACATGATGTTTATCAGTTGATGCATCATGGCGCGATCACGGGTTTTGATGGAGAAATTCGGATTCCGTGATTTGTTTTGCCGGGAGGGCAAGTGGTCTTCATCATGGCGCAAGAGCTCGCCATACCGGAGGCTACTTTGGCCTTGCCCCCACCAAGACTATTGGTCCGTTCAAGGCAGTTTGGACGGTGTTGTTGTCTGGATGCCATTGGTCGATGTGGACAAGGAAAACTTTCCTTTAGAAGTAATACCGCAGAGCCATTTGAAGGCGTTTTGCCACTTAGTGATCCACGTTTCAATCTCCGGAAATCAGGGCGACCAATTCCAGGAAATCGACTTTTCCGGTCGAAGTAAAGGGGTGATGTCGTATTCATGACATTGTTTACGGCGCACAGAAGTTCCTGAAGGGGACGACGGGGCGATGCAGGGTGGCCCTGTCGACACGCTTCGACAATGGCGGTGAGTCGACCTACATTGATCGAAGCTATCCAACCGCGTATATGCGGAAAGTGCACCGCGAGCCCATGATTGAAGGGTTTCCGTCCAGAGAAATGGTGGAGTCCACGTTTCGACCTTAACGCTGTTTCTCCTTTATCTGTAGCTCACCCACACTCCATTTTCGATGAGGCCATCGCCTTCCGTCAAAGAAGGCCATATCCAAGCTGACCAGCGTTTCGTTTTGGCGCAGCAGTAAAGTATCTCCGCTCTCCGCTCTCCGCTATGTCAACAGACAGCATCAATCAGGAAGCGAAAAATCCGCCGCAGTAGCGTCGAGCAAGGGTGGTAGGCCGGGTCTTGCAGCAACCAGTTGGCGTATTGGTGCCCATACCGACTCATGAAGATTTGGCGTTTGCAAGGCCTTCTGTGTGGTCGACGGATGACTGTAGTCATCGGATGTGCTCCACGCGGCGTCAGGGCACCAATCATGCGCAGTCCCATTTCACGCAGTCGAAGACACCATGCCGCAGCGCCCGCTGGGCTTATGCCCAGGTCTGCGTCAAAGCCGCCGTGGGTTATGAAGACTTCCTTGCGTAGCACCACACAGTCCATGGCCACGGCAGACAACTCCTGTGCCAGAAACCCTCGGCCCATGTAGCCGTGGTTGCCCACGGAAGTCCAGGGTGCAAAGTGGAAGCGATGCATGCCTGGTTCAAGACCAGTCCGCCGGAAACCAGGCCACCCGACGGGGCGCGTACTGTGCCACTCGCGGCACCGGTTCTGGCTTCCAGCGCATAGCCCACCAGCTCAGTCAATGAGGCTGGACTGGACGGTTTCATTCCAGCTCGAACTAATGCAACCAGCGTTCCCTGTGTAGCTGAAACAGCGGAGTTGATCGCCCGTGCATTGTCGGGGCTACTCAACACCTCAGCGATGTTGAACGTAGCATCTGTAGTCCAAGTCGGTCTTTCGCCCGAGGTGGCCTGGTCTTCTGAATGCACCAATACGACACTCAAGCGGAGGTGCGGACTGCTGATATCTCGCACACAACGGTAGTTCAGGCTGGGCATACGCTCGGCTTTTGCCGAACTGCCGATGCGATTGAGGTGGTCTTGCAGCGCACGTTGTGCAGCATCCAGTGCGTAGGGCTTGATTCGATATTGAGAGCGGTGCTACTCTATCGCCCGCCAATGGTAGAGCACCCGGGAATGTGGACGATCTGTGAGTCCTTGATTCGTTCGATGCAGCGCAGCGCAAGGTCGTAGTCTTGTGAACCCTCCAGCCCCAGCCGGAAACCACCCACATCGCGAACCAGTTGCGTACGGTACACACCTAAGTGGCTGATCATGTTATGGCCAAGAAACAGGGTGTAGTTCCAGTCCGATTTGAAGTAGGCGTCAAAGCGCTCGCCCTGAGCATCTAACTTGTCCTCATCTGGTAGATCACCTGAACATCTGGCGTGCGAACGGTGGCCTCTGCCACCCAGTACAGTGCATCGGGCGGCAAAACATCGTCGTTGTCCATCAGGGCAATAAACTCACCGTTCGCCAAGGCCAAGGCGCTGTTGGATGCCTGGGAAATGTGGCCATTGGTCTCTCGGCGCACCGCCCTGATGCGTTTGTCAGAAAGTACCAGACGCTGAAGCAATAACCAGACCTCCGGGTTGGTGGACGCGTCGTCGGCAATACACAGCTCCCAATGCGGATAGATTTGCCGCTTGATGGAATTAATGGCCGCATCCAACAAATCCAACGGCGGGTTGTAGACCGGCATCACAATCGATATCAGTGGCCGGTGGCTCCAGCTTGAAGCCGTGGCGCCCAGTTGTGCCAAGCTGCTTTCGGGAATTGTGCCGTGCGTGCGTGCCCAGTTTCTATAGACGTCACCTTGGGAGGGATTGCCGACCGGTTGATGCTGGAGACGGCGACTGACGCCGGATGGCCCTCTTGCAGCAATAGTTTTAGAATCCGCAAAACGCGACCCCATAGGCGGCTAAAGAGGATTGCTTTGGCTTGTGTACTGATCCAGCGCAATGGACTGGTCATGCGCCAGAATCTGCTGTTGAGCACCGCCAGTCGAATGCCCTCACTGCGTTTTAGCTCTGCTGTCGTCCTAATGAGACTTTGGGACAGTGACTCGCCTATCTGCTGCAATTGCTCGATACTGGCCGTTTGCTCGGTGATGCAAGACGCCTGGTCTGCGATGAATGCGTTCTGTTCAGTAATGGTGCATTGGTGCGCCGCCAGTGATTGCTGGGTCGTGGCCAACGATCGTTGGGCGGCGATCAATTGTTCATGTAGAGCGTTGAAACGAGTCTCAATTCAGGGTGTGTCCACACGCGCTGCATGATCAGAGCGATCTGTTGCTGGGTCAGTAGGGTTCCCACTTCTCGTAGATCCGACGTGTTGCAGCGCCCTCGGGCCCAGCATCGGTGTGCACGCCCGAGCTCTCATGGATGCGGTAAACAGCGCTGACACCTGGCAGGTGAACCATGGGAGCGAGATTTGCAATCTGGAGCCAGAAGTCCCAGTCCTCCAGTCGGTCCAGTGTTTCGTCAAAGTGACAGCCTTGCGCCAGTACGGTGGATCGAAACAATACGGCATGGATGGGTGTCAGATTGCCTGCTATTTGGCGGATCGGGTCAAACGGTAGGTCGAACGTCTGCCCTAAGGGCTTGCCCTCGGCGTCGACCAGTCCAATGCCGGTATACACCGCCTGGGTTTGCGGCAGCCTATTCAATACTTCGGCTAGACGGGCGACATGGCCCGGCATCATCCAGTCATCGTCATCCAGAAAAATCAAAAATTCGCCCCGGGCCGCAACCATGGCGCGGTTGGCGGCGGCACTGCGCAACACGGGTTGATCGGTGGGCACCAGGCGCAGTGGAAACTTGCCGCAATGGTTTCCTAACGCCCTGTGGTCTGGCCGCACAGCCAATACCACCACTTCAATATTGGGGTATGTTTGTATAGCGACGGATTCCAGTGCCTGCGTCAGAAGCGCGCGGTCCATACTGCGGATCAGAATGGAAACCAAGGGGTCGGGCTTGTCCCCGGCCCCTTGGGGCTGGCAGTAGGGGGAGGTCGGATTCCAATGGGGTGCTGCGGTTGAGTGATCAAGGGCGCCGTGGACTGCAGGGCGGTACAGTCGTCAATGATAACGAATGCCCTGCACAGCGAAAGGGTATTTGTTGTGCTATTAAAAATATAGCAATAAATATAACAATCAGTACTATAGGCTCTTTTGCAAAGAGCCTTCTGAGAAAGCCGGTGGCCATCAGGTTCCCGTTGGAAAGGGATGTAGTGTCAAAAATAGTTTCGCGGGAGCAAGGCTTCTGGTATGGCAGGCGTGTGTTAGTGACGGGGCATACCGGCTTTAAAGGCAGCTGGTTGTGCTACTGGCTGCATTTGCTGGGTGCGCACGTCACGGGTTATGCGCAAGCCCCAGCGACTGCACCCCATCTCTTTGGCCTGCTTGGCTTGTCAGAACTGGTCGATTCACACCCGGGGATATCATCGAAAGTCAGGCATTGCGCCGGGTCATGGCGGAATCCCAGCCGGAGGTGGTGTTTCACTTGGCTGCGCAGGCGCAAGTCGTACCGTCTTACGCCCGGCCGCAGGATTCGTTTTCCACCAATGTAATGGGTACCGTGGCTGTGTTGGAGGCGGTCCGGCACAGTGCGGGCATACGGGTGTGCGTGGTCGTGACCAGCGACAAATGTTATGCCCAGCCGGGGTCGGGCCTGCCTTTTCTGAATCAGATCCTCTGGGTGGTAATGATCCCTACAGTGCCAGCAAGGCGGCTGCGGAATTGGCGGTGGCAGCATACCGTCAGACTTACTTCGGTGGTGACGCAGCCTGCAGCATTGCAACCGCGCGGGCAGGCAATGCGCTGGGTGGTGGGGACTGGTCTGGGCACAGGCTTATGCCCAATAGCATGAGGGCCTTGGTGGCAGGCGAACCCATTCGGTTGGCGCAGCCGCATGCTGTACGGCCCTGACAGTATGTGCTGGAGCCTTTATCCGGGTACCTGAGTCTGGCGGAACACCAGTATGCCCATCCACGGACCTATGCTGAGTCGTGGAATTTCGGGCCTGACGTCAAAAGGCCAGTCTCCGTGCACGAACTGGCGCAACTAACCATTGTTGAGTGGGGCGGGGTTCGATTGTGTTGAACGATCCCGAGCAGGGATACCGAGAAGAGCCCAATTTGTGTATATCCATAGCCAAGGCACAACATCGCCTGGCGTGGCAACCTGCCTTTGACTTGGCCCAGACTGTACGCGCCACAGTGCATTGTTACCGCGCCCTCTATGGCGCCATGGTGGGGTCTTGCAGCCTCGTGCAGCAGGTGCGAACGCAATGTGCATCTGATATTGCGGCGTACACGCGGGCTGCACGTGCCAAAGGTATTACCTGGGCTGTCCGCAATACTCTGAATATTACAGGCGTGGCAGACTGACAAAGCGCTTCAAAAAGGGTACCAACGGGCAAAGCGCTGGGGATTGGCCATCAGCGTAAAGCCAGCGCCCGTTTGGCGGCGGTGCGTCCCGGCGGTAGGCGTTGCAGTGCGTTGAATCGGTGCATCAGCGCTAAAGACATGGTGCATTGCTCCCAACGCTGGTGTGGCAAGTGCCGCAAGTATTCAGCTTTGGCGCTGGCATAAAACGGGGCGCAATGATCTCCCGTACGTAGAAGCGCACCAGGTGCGGATCGTCCGTAATCTGCCAGTAATTTCTCGGCAAATATTTCCCGACTGGTCCACATGCGTTCAGAGAAGGAACTGCTGGAAGCATGTCGGCGGTAGCGAACCAGTGATTCGGGGAAGAATACGTTCAGCCATCCCGCACGAAACAGGCGCAGGAACAAATCGTCGTCTTCATAACCCGACAGGCGTTCGTCAAATCCGCCGATGGCTTCAAATGCCTCGCGGCGTACCACCGCAGCCGATGGAAAAATGAACATGTCCGACGACAACATATTGATCAGGTTGGTCTTGGGGTGCTCCACATGCGGATTGAAACTGCGCAGGTTGCGTTGGGACACCTGGCGGCCCTGGGCGTCAATTTCGTCCAGATCGCTGTAGGCCCAGCCTACCCAGGCGTCGGCCTCCATGGGTGCAACCAGTTTTTCCAGATGGGTGGGAAACCATATGTCGTCATGGTCCAGGAATGCCAGGTACTTGCCTTTGGCTTGCGCCGCCGCCAGGTTGCGGGCTGCGGACTGGCGTTTGTTGTTTTGGGTCAGAACAATTTTGGGGAAAGGCGTTTGCGTGCTGGCAAGGTATTCCAGTGAACCATCGGTAGAGCCGTCGTCAATCAGGAACAATTCCATGGGTTGCAGGGTTTGCGACACCACGCTGCCAATGGAGTCCTTCAGGTATTGCACGCCGTTGTACACCGGCAGAATGGCAGAAACAGTTGCTTGGCTCATGCAGCGCGCCGTTGCACCAGGCCGCAGCATCCAACTGTGCCAACGTATGCAAAATTGGTGTTGTGCTCTAACCATTCGCAAACGCCATTGAAGACACCATAAACCGCGGGTTCGTTCACATTTCTGGCATCGTTGAAGTCATGGAAAACAGCAAGCCCTCCTGGCATCAACAAATGTTCCAGAGCCGTGCAGGCCTCCCGGGTGGCCGCCAAACGATGGTCGTGGTCAACAAAAGCCATCCCAAACTGCCGGTTTTGGCCCATGAGTTCTGGCAGACGCTCCGATGCCGAACCGGCCAGACCCTCAAAGAAGCGCTCCAGCTGGGCGGTCCGAATGGTGCCCAGGCTGGTTTGTTGGAAGCCGGGATCGATTTCTATGGACGCTACCCGGAATGGCGCCCGGATTTGTGTATGGCTCGGCACAGTATGCTGGTGGAAAGACCCCACGCGCTGCCGAGTTCCAGAACATTACCCTGTGCGAAGTATGCGAGTTCGTAGAGCAGCAAGGCATCGTCGCGTCGCAGAAAACCTTGCACATCTCCGCGAATCAAGGCACCGTCAACCGGCAGATGGGCTATTGCCTCATGGTCTGCGTCAATCCATGGCTCAAGGCGCGGGTAGATGGGCGTGTAGACAGGGTACTCGGCACCCAAGCCCTGCATGGCGGGCAGTGACTTGGTAGGTAGCGCGGGCAGTGAGTTTATGGCGTGCACAAGGTTCCGTCCTGTGTGTCAGGTTCTGGCAGCCGACTCTGTGTCGACTGCAGGATTAATGTAGCAGTGCGGACCACAGGCTACAGCTAGGCCTTCCATTAAACTTGCATCTTTTCTCGGTGGTACGGTAATGTCTATGAGTGAGCCCACGGGCACGGCAAGCAGTGGTTTGGCACTCAACAGCGCGTTGGTCGGCGACTTTCCGTCACCTCCTGCACGCTTGCTGCTGCTGGGGTCGCATCCCAAGGCCGACGTCTGTGCGCTCAAGGCGCAAGCGTACGAGATTGTTGAAGCCCGTTTTCGGATCCCCGCATGGGCTCAGGCGCCTTCTCCAACACGGCAAGGGGTCTATAGGGTGGATGTGGCCCTGCAGCCCGCAACGCCCGCTGGATTTGATGCCGCCTGGGTGCAGGGCGTATCTCCTCAAATCCATCCGCTGGCTTTGTTTGACCAATTGCGCACCCAGGTTGTACAGGATGGTTTGTTGTGCTGGAGGGGCATGAGCCGCAGGAAGCGCCACGCGTAAGCCGCTGGTTAGAGTATGTAGTTGCGATCGCTGGCCGTTGTGGTTTTACGCTGATGACGCTGGGAACAGCGACCAACGCCGTCGTTGGTGTTCGAAAGGCATTCAGACTGGCTTTTCGCAAAACCACAACACCGCGTTGGCAATTGCGCCACCTGCGCCCTGGCGACTATGCGGAAATTGCTGCTCTTTCCAGGAGGTGTTCGGACACCCTTGACCACGGAGTTATGGGCATGGAAGTATGCCAACGGGCGCGGCAACGCGGTACTGGCCAGCCGTGACGGGGTGCTGGTTGCCCACTATGGCGGCATGTACCGTGAAATCCTGTTGTGTGGAAAGCCGGAGTGGGCCTACGGCGGCAGTGATGTCATGGTGCACCCCCAGGAGCGCGGGGTCATGACCCGGCAAGGGCCATTCCTGTTGACGGCAGCGACCACGGCAGAACTGTACGGACCGGTGGCCTTCGGTTTTCCGACTGAGCGGGCGATGCTGGTAGCCGAGAGAATGGGCCTGTACACCAAGGCGGGGCAGATGGCCGAGATACGTTGGGACCCCGTCGCCGGAGGTCCGCGTTGGGGCACCAGGATCAGAAGCTTGAAGCGCGGAAACGCCAGCGACCAGGTGCTGGTCGATGCGCTGTGGGGCGCCATGGCGATGGACCTCCGGGACAGTGTCATCGGTGTACGCGATTGGAAGTTTCTCGAATACCGGTACTTTGACCATCCGCACAACCAGTATGAAATCATGGTGGTTACCTCGCGCTGGACGGGAAAGGCCCTGGGTGTAGTTGTAATGCGTCGCCTGGAAAACGCTTGCGAGTTACTGGATGTGATCGCGCCGTTGGCCAATCTTGCGCCGGTGTTGACCAGGCGCGCCGCATGACTGCGCGCTGGACTCTGCCCTACATGTATTGCTGGATCACCACCAACCATGCGCACCACTTCGTTGCCTGTGGTGGCAAGGATGAGGCGCTGAATGTGTTTATTCCCACCAGTTGCTGGACGGACGACCCCGTGTTGGCATGCTAATAGACAAGTGGTGGTTGATGTCGGTGACACCGATTTCCGCTGAGCCAGCTGCGCACCAACAGTCCATGTCGCTCAAGCGCAATACCCTGTGGAATCTGGCAGGCACGGCCATCCCCATGGCCGCGGGCCTAGCTTTGATCCCTTATACCCTGGACCGTTTGGGTAGTGAGGCGTTCGGGGTGTTGACCCTCGTCTGGGGCTCATTGGCTACTTCAGCGTGTTCGATCTGGGTGTGGGGCGTGCGTTGACCGTGCGACTCAGCCAGTTGGAAGCCAGCGGGCGCATATCGGAGACCGGTCCAACACTGCGGGCCGGCATGTTGTTGACCGCCGCGGCCGGTCTGCTGGGGGTAGCGCTGGTCGGCCTCTTGGCGCCCCTGCTGGCCCACGATTGGCTCAAAATCAGCCCTGACTTGCAGGACGATGCACGACTAGCCTTTCTGGTGGCTGCTGTCGGCGTGTTGCCCACCACCCTGGCCAGTGGTTTGCGCGGTGCCTTGGAGGGCCTGGACCGGTTTGCCGCCTCCAATCTGACACGTATTGTGCTGGGAGTCTGGATGTTTGCACTGCCGGCCTGGTCGATTTTTACCATGGCCCGCAACTGGAGCGGGTCGCCCAGTACCTGGTTCTGGGTCGTTGCCTGGTTGTGCTGGCCATGGTGGTGCAGTTGCGGGGCAGCTTGTGTGCCGGTGGACTGGGTTTTGCCCGCCGCCACCTGCAGTCTTTGTGGAGCTTTGGTGTGTGGGTCACCGTGACGGGTATCGTTGGTCCGTTAATGGTGTACGGGGACCGGTTCTTTGTCAGTGCTGCAGTAGGTTCCGACCAGTTGCCTTTTACGCGATTCCGCAAGATATGTTGCTGCGCCTCCTGCTGATCCCGATGGCTTTGACCGGTGCGCTCTTGCCGCGGTTGGCCGCAATGGCGTCTGTCCAGGCCGCCCAAGCCTATCGGCAAACCTATTGGCGCGTAGGTGTCGTCATGTTGGGGATATGTACGGCCGCTGGCGTGGTGGCTTATCCGGCTCTGTCTGTATGGATATCGGTGGATTTTGCACGCTCCGCCTTGCCGGTAGTGTTGGTGTTGTGTGTAGGGGTCTGGGTCAACGCCTTGGCGTCTGTGCCCTATACCCTGCTACACGCCAAGGGTAACCCACGCCTGACGGCCCTTTTTCATCTGGCAGAGTTGCTGGCCTATGGGCTCGCAGTATGGCTGTTGTCAGTACAGTTCGGACTCATCGGTGCTGCACTGGCATGGCTGGCCCGCGTGGCGCTGGACTGGTTGTTGTTGCACCTGGCTGTGCGGAGGTTGTATGGCGTTTGATGCGGCTTGGCCAGTGGAGGACCTGGAGGCGGTATCCGAGTGTCCGTGTTGTGGCTGTTCAAAGCGCAGCCTGGCCTATTCCGAAGTGCAGGACTGGGCATTCCGCAGTGCGCCGGGGCGCTGGCACTACTGGAACTGCAATGGGTGCAGGGCGCTGTACCTGAGCCCGCGCCCCACGCCTGCCTCAATAGGCAACGCATACGCCCATTACTACACCCATGGTGGCGACCAGTCCGGCGGTCGCTTGCACCAATTCAAACAACGCCTGCGCAACGAGTACTGGTCCTACCGCCTGAAAACCTCGATCACACCGCGTCTCGGCCTTCCGCGCTGGGCGGCCTGGACAACCACTGTGTTGAATCCTGGATCGCCGAACCCTTTGGCCTGTGCCAGTGGGTGCAATTACCAGGGTCTGTTGATCGATGTCGGATGCGGCAATGGCGACAAGCTCAAGCTGGCGAGTCAATTGGGCTGGCAGGCGCAAGGCATAGAACTGGATGCGTCCGCAGTTCAAGCCGCGCAGGCTCAGGGTCTTCGGGTGGAGCAGGGGGCTACGAGTTGTTGGCCCACTACAAGGGCAGGTAGATTGCGTGGTGTGCTCACATGTGCTGGAGCATGTGCACCAACCCCTGCATATGCTGGAGTTGTTGCTGGCATCGTTGAAGCCGCAGGGTGTTTTGCTGCTCAGCGTCCCCAACGCCGCCAGCTTTTGCGCAACCAGTACGGTGAGAACTGGCGTGGCCTGGAGGCCCCCGGCACCTAGCCATCCCGGACGGTGCCTGGCTGATGGCACACCTGCGCGCCCAGGGTTTTGAATGTGAACAAGTACCGTCCTATCCGCTGGAGACCGCTATGGAGTCCGAGCGTATGCGGCGCCGGGGTGTCAGCCTGCTCGCGTCTGACCTGCAGGCCGCCAAAGCATTGCTGCATCGCCTGCCAAAGCCTTCCATGGCGGAACAGGATGTGACACAACTTGTGTGCACAAGGTCGTTGGCATGATGCCCGAGCGCCCGCAGCCCCTCACAAAATTCTCTGGACGCCTTGCGTCTGGTCGCAGCAGCTATGGTGCTCTACAGCCACCAGTATGCGCTGCTGGGACTGCCTGAGCCCCTATTCACGCCCTGGAACTCGTTTGGTGATGCAGGCGTGGCCATATTTTTCTTTTGAGCGGGAGTCTGGTGTGGGGCAGTTGGGCCCGTGATCCGAATCCCAAGCGCTTTTTCCAACGCAGGTCGCTGCGTATTTTTCCTGCGTTGTGGGTGCTGTGCCTGGTGTCGGTGTTTTGCTGGGGCCGCTGCTCTTTGCTTCCTGCGTCGACCTATTTTTATCGGTCGAAACCTGGCGTTACCTGGGGACGGCTCTGCTGGTGTCCTCCAAAACCCTGCCGGGCTTGTTTCCTGAAAATGCGATTCCCTTTGTTGTGAACGGCTCACTATGGACCCTGCCTGTAGAGTTCCTGTGTTATGTGACCGTGGCCCTCACTGGGGTGGTGGCCATGGGGTGGGTTGCCACGCGTCTTTCCACAAGCACCGTCTTGTCCGTATGTGTATTGGCCGTTGTGGTGCTGGCCAGTTATGGCTCGAAGTGGACGGGGCCGCACTTCATTCCCCATCTGGAAATGGTGGCCCTGTTTTGGTTCGGGGTTCTCTACGGCCATGGTGTATCCGCGCCCAAAGGCCGCTTGGTATGGCTCCTGGGCGCTGCAACCCTATTGGTATATGCCCTGCTTGGCCCCGGTCCATGGAGCGCGCGGTGATGTTGATATGCGCGGGCCTGCTGGTGCATGTGGCACGGACAACCGCAGCGGGTGCCCGGCTCACTGAACCCTTGGGAGATTTGTCCTATGGGGTCTACATCTTTGCGTTCCCGGTACAGCAAATCGGCGTGCATTTCGGACAAGGCATGGATTGGGGCGTGAACACCTACCTGTTTTTTCGGCCGCGGTGACCGGGGCACTGGCTTACCTGTCATGGCATGGTGTGGAGAAGCAGGCGTTACGGTTCAAACCTGCATTCCGGGAACAACATGATGCCACGTGTGGCTATTGTGGTGCTGAACTGGAACGGCTGGGTAGACACCCTGGCATGTGTTGCGAGCCTGCAGTCGCTGGACTATGCAAACTTTCATATTGTGTTGGTCGACAACGGGTCGACGGACGGCTCGGAAGAGCAGTTCCGGCATGTGCTCCCCAAGCTGGAGCTGCTACAAACCGGTACTAACCTGGGGTTCGGTGGTGGGTGCAATGTAGGAATGCGACACGCACTGGCCGGCGGCGCTGAATATATCTGGCTGATCAATAGCGATGCAACGGTGGACCCTGGCGCGTTATCGGCGTTGGTCCGGGTTGCTGAGCAAAATCCCCGCTGGCCGCGGTCGGTTCGGTGCTGTTTGATGCCGATGCAAAGACGCAGGTTCAGTTGTGGGGTGGTGGCCATGTAGGTCTCTGGTTGGGGAGGTCGGTGCATTGCCTCTCACCGGATGCCACCCTGGACTTTGTGTCCGGCGCCTCTATGCTGCTGCGCCGGGCGGCACTGGAGCGGGTGGGGTTGTTTGACGATGCCAGTTTTTCATGTACTGGGAGGACACCGACCTGGGCTTCAGGCTGCGCAAGGCGGGTGGACGCTGGCCGTGGCCGCGGATTCGCGGGTCTGGCACAAGCAGTCTGCCAGTTTGGGCTTGGGCAACCCCTTGCTAGACGAATACGCCACCCGCTCGTGTGTCCGGTTTCTCAGGCGCCATTCACCCATCCCTTTCATCTCCGTTGGGTTGATGCTGGTGCGCATGGTGGTCAAGCGCATCCTGATTGGGCGGCCAGACCGGCTACGTGCCGTGATTCGGGGCTATCGTTCCGCATGAGCACGACCGCGCCGGTTTCTGTTGTGGTGCCCTGCTACCGCTGTGCGGCGACCATTGCGCGGGCGGTGTCGTCCGTAGCGGCACAGACACTTCGCCCTGCCGAAATGATTCTGGTCGACGACGCCAGTGGTGACGCAACCCTGCAGCAGCTCCATACCTTGCAGGCGCAGCACGGGCCGTTGATCCGGGTCGTCGCCCTGGCGGCCAACGCAGGCGCGGCTTCTGCGCGTAATGCGGGATGGAACCTGGCGACCCAGCCCTATATCGCCTTTCTGGACGCGGACGACACCTGGCACCCGCAAAAGCTGGAGATCCAGTACCGCTATATGCAACAACACCCCGAGGTGGCCCTCAGCGGACACCTGTGTCGGCAGCTGCCCGCCGACGCGCAGGGCGCAAGTAACTGGCCGATTACATGGACCCCGGGTGACGTGCAGTGTGTGACCTGGTCTCAGTTGCTACTGCGCCACCAGTTTGTCACCCCTCGGTGATGCTCAAGCGTGAGGTCAAACCACGCTTCTTTGAAGGTGCTCGTTACATGGAGGACCATAGGCTCTGGCTTGAAATCGTGGGCACACCCTTGCCCACCGTTAGACTACAGGTGGAGTTGGCGGCTGTTTACAAACCCGTCTACGGCGCATCCGGCCTGAGCGCGGATATGTGGCGCATGGAACTGGCCGAACTGGCCAACTACCGTTATTTCCATGGTACGGGCAAGCTGTCCATGGCGCAATTGTTCCTACTGCAAGGCTATTCGCTGGTGAAATTTCTGCGCCGATTATTGATCGTTCGTTTGCTGCGCCGCGTGTGATGTACAGGCCTGCGCGTCAAACTTCCAAGCCATCGGTTGCCGTTTGTTTGGCTGTTTTAATGGGCTGCATTATTTGCAGCCCCAGGTAGATTCCATTCTCGAACAAACCGATGTTGACATTACGCTGTATGTCAGCGTGGACCGCTCGACGGACGGAACCGAAGACTGGTTTCGCAATTTGCAATCCCGGGAGGCACGTATTGTTTTACTGCCCTATGGAGAAACCTTCGGTGGTGCAGCACGCAATTTCTTCCGTCTGCTGCGCGAGGTGGACTTTTCGCCGTTCGAGTATGTAGCGTTTGCCGACCAAGATGATATTTGGCTGCCCGGCAAATTAAAACGGGCAGTGGATCGTCTGGTGGAGCGGGGGCGGATGGTTATTCCAGCGATATTGTCGCCTTTTGGGAATCCGGGCGCTCCCGTTATATTAAGAAATCGTACCCTCAGCAGCGCTGGGATTATCTGTTTGAATCGGCTGGCCCCGGATGTACTTTTGTGTTGACGCGTCTCTTGGCAACCCAAATTCAGATGGTGTTGCAGCAGCATGCACAAAACCATGGACGTCGGGTTGCACGATTGGTTTACCTATGCGTTTGCCCGCGCCAACGGGTATCACTGGGTTATTGATGACTATGCCAGTCTGATGTACCGCCAGCATGGGCACAACCAGGTGGGTGTCAATTCCGGGCTTGCGGCGGTCCTGTGGCGTGCCCGGCAAGTTCTGAGTGGCTGGGGTTTGAACCAGGCGCGGCTGATCGCGGAGTTGGTCGGCGTCGACCAGCAAGACTTTGTGCAGAGCTGGCGTCGCGGTGGCCGCTGGCGCATGCTGCGCCTGTTGATGCAAGCGCCCCACTGCCGGCGCAAGCCTGGTGACAAAATTTGGTTTGCCTTGTCGTGCATGGCGTTGGCCATCATTGGCTGGAGATAAGAATGTCTGGAATCGTTGCTGTTACTGGTGCTAACGGGTTTGTGGGGCGGGCTTTGTGCGCCGAGGCGGTGCGCCGTGGTTTGACTGTGCGGGGCATTACGCGCTCCCTTGTATCCTGCCTTCTGGCGTTGAAAACGTGGCGGTGGGCAATGTCGATGGCGAGACCGATTGGGCCGCAGCCCTGACGGGATGTGATGTGGTTATCCATCTGGCCGCACGGGTGCACATCATGAATGACAAGTCCAAGGACCCGTTGGCAGAGTTCAGGCGTGTCAATACCTTGGGTACAACCCGGTTGGCTGAAGCCGCCATGGCTGCCGGTGTGCGCCGCCTGGTGAATGTGAGCTCCATTGGGGTCAACGGGCCCAGTACCGAGGGTGAACTCAAGTTTACCGACCTGGACACACCAGACCCGCACAACCCCTACCCGTTTCCAAATGGGAGGCCGAGCAGGCTTTGCGTGCGATCGGTGCCAGTGGACGGATTGAGGTTGTCACCGTGCGGCCGCCCCTGATTTATGGCCCTGGCGTGGGCGGGAATTTTTACGGCTATTGGGCGCTGTGTACCGTGGTATCCCTCTGCCGCTGGGGTTGACCCGCAATTTCCGCGACCTCCTGTTTGTTGGCAATCTGGCGGACTTTCTGATCGTGTGCGCTTTCCATCCCGCGGCCAATGGACACACTTATCTGGTGAGCGACGGCACGCCTGTTTCCACCCATGCCTTGTTACGGGGTTGGCGCGGGCTTTGGGGTGCAGTCGCGGTTGTTTCCGGTGCCACCCTTTTTATTGCAGGCCGTTGGAAACATGACGGGTTACACGGCCGAGTTTGAACGGCTATTGAGTTCTCTGCGGGTTGACAGTACCAAAGTTTGCAGGAGCTGGATTGGTTTCCTCCATTTACATTACGGCAGGGTTTGCAGGCCACGGCCGATTGGTACCGGCTGGAGCGCCACCGGTCCTGATATTCACGGCAGTATGAAACCGATATGAAACGCCTGTTTGACTTGATACTCTCGGCCATTGCGGCCCTTATTTTGCTAGTCCGTGTGCGGTGGTTGCCTGTATGGTCAAGCTGACCTCGCCAGGCCCCGTTTTATATTGGTCGGATCGTGTGGGGCGCCACAACCGCCTATTCAAAATGCCGAAATTCCGCAGTATGCGGGTAGGCACGCCGGCCGTGGCAACGCATTTGCTGAGCGACCCCCAAAGCCATCTGACACCGATTGGCAGTTTTACGGAAAAGCAGCTTGGACGAATTGCCACAGCTGTGGAGCATTATCCGGGGATATGAGTTTTGTAGGTCCACGCCCGGCACTCTATAACCAGGATGATTTGATTGCGCTGCGAACCCAGCAAGGCGTTCACACCCTAGTGCCAGGATTGACCGGCTGGGCCCAGATCAATGGCCGGGACGAGTTACCCATACCCGATAAAGTGGCACTGGATAAGGAATACATGCAACGCCAATCCCTGGTCTTTGACGTACGGATAATATTTTTAACGGCCATGCGGGTTATCATGCGCAGTGATGTAAGCCACTAGTATTTCAAACCGGAGCGTTGATATGGGTAATTTGTTGGATATTCAAATGCAGATCGAAAACTGCAAAACAGGCGTCTGAAATCAAGGACCGCGAGTTTGACAAAACCGTGCAGGATATTCGGGAAAAGATGAAGGCTTTTGGCATCACCGTCAAGGATCTGCAGGCAGCACCCGCAGGCCGCAAGGGGCGTGGCAAGTCCGCCGTGACCACCAAGCCCAAGGCTGCGGTTGCCAAAAGCAAGACAACGGGTGTGGTGGTTGCCGCTAAATACCGCGGTCCCAATGGTGAAACCTGGAGCGGCCGGGGCCTGACACCCCGTTGGTTGTCCGCGCTGCTGGCCGAAGGCAAAACCAAACAAGACTTTGCCATCTGATTCCCAAGGCAACGGAGTTCAATGCAGAGTCTGGTTCTTGGGTGGTCGCGGTCCGTTAAACGTCTGGTCGTGGTGGGCCTGGATGTCGTTCTGGCCCTGTTGGCGACCTGGCTGGCGTTCTCCTGCGCCTGGAAACCCTGCATTGGCCAGTGGGTGCACAGTGGTGGGTGTATGGTCTGACGCCGTTACTGTTTGTACCGGTCTTTATCCGGTTTGGCCTGTACCGTGCGATTTTCCGTTACACCGGTCAAGCTGCACTGCTGGCACAGCGTTGGCCACAGGGATTTATGCCAGCGTGCTGTTTGGTATTTTGTTGTGGATGCAGTGGCCGGGGTGCCACGCAGTCTGGGCATATTGCAGCCCCTGGTGTTTTTCCTGCTGGTAGGTGCCAGCCGTGCCTTTGCCCGCTTTTGGTTGGCAGGGCTGAGTCCTTTGGCGGGTCGTTCGGAAAGTCGATTCCTGATTTACGGTGCCGGCACGGCGGGTGCACAGACGGCGTCTGCCATGGAGATTGCGGCCCAGTCCGTGCTGGTAGGTTTTGTCGATGATGACCCTGCCAAGGTGGGGCGCAGCATCAATGGCGTGCAGGTATTTGCGGCTTCTAGCGTCGCGAGCCTGGTACGCGAGCAAGGCGTCACAGATTTGCTGTTGGCCATGCCCAGTGCACCACGGTCGCGCCGCAAGGACATCATCGAAAGCCTGCACGCGGTTCCCGTACACGTGCGCACTTTGCCGGATTGGGCCGATCTGGCCAGTGGGCGTGTGACCGTGCAGGACTTCAAGGAGCTGGACATCGAGGACCTGCTGGGTCGTGACCCCGTGCCTCCCAATACCGACCTGCTGGCGCGCAACCTGAGCGGCAAGGTCGTCCTGGTCACCGGGGCCGGTGGCAGCATTGGCAGCGAGTTGTGTCGGCAAATAGTGGGCCAGCGTCCACGCCAACTATTGCTGTTGGACCATAGCGAGTTCAACCTTTACAGCATCCACCAGGAGCTGACGGCGGCGGTCGCTGCTGCTGGTTTGGCCGTGGACGTGGTGCCGCTGCTGGCCAGCGTGGCGCATCTGGCGCGTTTGCAGGACCTGTGCCGCAACTACGGCCCACATACCGTCTACCATGCTGCGGCCTACAAACACGTGCCTATTGTGGAGTCCAATCCGGCCGTGGGCATAGAGAACAATGTGTTTGGCACGCTGAACATGGCGCGTGCCGCGCTGGACAGCGGGTCTCCAGTTTTGTGCTGGTATCCACTGACAAAGCGGTGCGGCCGACCAATATCATGGGTGCCAGCAAACGCATGGCCGAGCTGGTACTGCAGGCCCTGGCCGCCCAATCACCAACTGGCAGCGACAGTGCCACCTGTTTCAGCATGGTCCGGTTCGGCAACGTGCTGGGCTCCAGTGGCAGCGTGGTGCCGTTGTTCAGGCGCCAGTTGGCCGAAGGCGGGCCCTTGACCGTCACACATGCCGAGGTGACACGTTATTTCATGACCATCCCCGAGGCCGCGCAACTGGTTTTGCAAGCGGGCGCAATGGCGCGCGGTGGCGAGGTGTTTGTGCTGGACATGGGGAGCCCGTCAAAATCATCGACCTGGCACGGCGCATGGTGGAGTTGTCGGGCATGACCGTACGCGACGACACCACGCCCAACGGCGATATCAGCATCGCCATCACCGGATTGCGCCCGGGTGAAAAACTGTATGAAGAGTTGCTGATAGGCGACAACCCTACGGCCACTGTTCATCCGCGCATCATGATGGCCCACGAGCATGGTCTGGAGTGGTCGGTGCTCGACCCGCATCTCCAGGCCTTGCGCCTAGGCGTGGCTTCGGACGATATTGCGCAGATCAAGGCTGTACTGCGCACCTGTGTGCACGGCTATGTCGGCGAGTCCGACATGTCCGAATTGTCCTGACTGGCAACGGCTGATTTCATCGCCAGTGCACTTTGGTACAGCGCATTGCGGGGCTCGCCCGTAATATCCGCAGCCAGTTTGACCGCTGTCTTGAGCGGCAGATGCTCCATCAGCATCTTCAGGATGCGGGTGTCCTGTGCCGCTGCGGCCGCGGGCGGGACGGGGTGCAGCACCAGCGCGAACTCCCCGCGTAACCGATTGGCATCTGCTGCCAGCCAGGCAGGGAGGTCTTGGGCGCTGACGGTTGCCACTTCCTCGAACTGCTTGGTCAGCTCGCGGCCAATGGTCACGGGGCGTGCTCCCAAGCTTGCCGGCCGCCGCTAGCGCCTCTATGCGGTGGGGCGCCTCCAGCAGCACCACGGCCCGGGCTTCCGCCGCCAGCGTCAGCACTTCCCGCTCTCGCTCACCCGCCTTGGTGGCGAGAAAACCCACAAATACAAAACCACCGGGTTGGTCGTCTACCAGCCCCGCCACCGACAACACGGTGGTTACGCTGCTGGGGCCGGGCAGTGGCATGGCGCGCAACTGGTGTTGCCGCACCGCGGCCACCAGACGCGCACCCGGGTCGCTGATGCCGGGTGTGCCAGCATCACTGACATAGGCCACCCGCTGGCCTTGGCGCAGGTGGTCCAGCACGGTGTGGGCGGCTTGTGCTTCGTTGTGCTGGTGTACCGCAATGAGTTGTCCAGATGTCTTGTCGATGCCGTAGGCGCGCAGCAGCGATTGCGTGTGCCGCGTGTCCTCACAGGCGATGGCATCCACCAGTCCCAGCACGTGGAGCGCGCGCAGGCTGATGTCGGCCAGGTTGCCGATCGGCGTGGCGACCACGTACAGCGTTCCCTGCGGATAATGCTGCACAGAAGCGGCCTCGGCAGAGGCCGCAAGGGCAGAGGTAAATAGAGCGCTCACATGGGATTCCTTTCATCCAAACCAAAGGGCATTGGCGTCACCGCGGCCACGACCAAACAGGTGGGGACGGGGCGGAAGACCTGGCCCTGCATTACCTGCAAAAGCAGGGTCTGCGTCTGCTGGTGCGCAATTATCGGACCCCGGGGCGTGGTGGCGGCGAGATTGACCTCATCATGCACACACCCGACGGCACGACCGTCTTCGTGGAGGTGCGCAAACGCAGTTCCTTGCGCCATGGCGGCGCGGCGGCCAGTGTAGGGGTGTTAAACAGCGGCGCATTGTGTTTGCCGCCCAGCATTACCTGATGCGACTGCGCGAACTGCCGCCCTGCCGCTTTGACGTGGTGGTGGTCGAGCCGGATGGCGTGCAGTGGTTGCAGGCCGCTTTCGACGCGGGTTGAGGCGGAACGGGGTAATGTCTAGCGCGGTATCATCGCGTCCCATGCTGGAACAACGAATACAACAACACTTTATCGACAGTGCCGACCTGAAATACCAGTCGGCGCTCAGCCTGAGCAAACCCATCGCAGCGGCTGTGCAGGCCATGTTGACCTGTGTGACCAGCGGCGGCAAGGTGCTGGCCTGCGGCAACGGCGGTTCTGCCGCCGATGCACAACATTTCGCGGCCGAATTCGTAGGCCGCTTCGAGCGGGAGCGTCGAGTTGGGGGCGATTGCACTGACCACCGACAGCTCCATCCTCACCGCCATTGCCAACGATTACGACTTCAGCGCCATTTTCTCGCGCCAGGTGCGTGCACTGGGCTCACCCGGTGATGTGTTGCTGGCCATTTCCACCAGTGGCAACTCGGCCAATGTGCTGGCCGCCATTGAAGCGGCCCATGCGCGTGAGATGGTGGTGGTGGGCTTGACTGGTCGGGGTGGTGGCAAGATGGCCCACCTGCTGCGCGACACCGACGTTCACATCTGTGTGCCGCACGAGCGCACGGCGCGCATACAGGAAGTGCATATTTTGTCTTTGCATTGCATTTGTGATGCCGTTGATGCCCAACTGCTGGGCGAACAGGAACCTACTAAATGAAAATCTCTTTACGACGCACTGGCGCTACGCTGGTCTTGCTGGGCAGCACCCTGGGTGTTTTGACCGGTTGTTTTCCGCTGGCCGTAGGCGGTGCCGTGATGACCGGCATGGTGGCCACGGACCGCCGCACCGCTGGCACGGTGGTGGAAGATGAAGGCATCGAGCTGCGTGCCGCCAGCCGCATCCGCGAGAACCTGGGCGAGCGCGCGCATGTCAACGTCACCAGCTACAACCGCCAGGTCGTGTTGACGGGTGAGGTGCCGTCGGCGCAAGACAAGCAGCTGGTGGAGCAGATCGTGGCCGGTGTCGACAACGTGCGCCATATCGTGGATGAAATCGGTGTGATGGGCAATTCCTCGCTGCAGCGCTCGTCGGATGCGCTGGTGACCGGACGGGTCAAGGCAGGGCTGATCGATGCCAAGGACTTGTTTACCAACGCGTTCAAGATCACCACCGAACGCGGCACGGTTTACGTCATGGGCCGCGTGACCGAACGTGAAGCCAAACGCGCGACCGACGTTATCAGCGCGACCCCTGGCGTACAAAAGGTGGTACGTATTCTGGAGATCGTCAGCGAAGAGGAATTGGCGCGCTTGGTGCCACCCACGCGACCCGATGCACCCAAGCAGTAGAAAACGGAGTCCCTTCTAAAGGTTGCCAGACCCGGCCCGTGTTCACACACACGGCCGGGTCGTTTTATTTCAGGCGTTTGATCAGGCTGGACGTGTCCCAGCGCTGGCCGCCCATGGCTTGCACATCCGCATAAAACTGGTCCACCAGCGCGGTGACCGGCAACCGTGCACCATTGCGCTTGGCCTCGTCCAGCACCAGGCCCAGATCCTTGCGCATCCAGTCCACGGCAAAACCGAAGTCAAACTTGTCGGCCACCATGGTCTTGCCACGGTTGTCGAGTTGCCAGCTTTGTGCCGCGCCCTTGCCAATGACGTCCAGCACCTGGTTCATGTCCAACCCGGCTTTCTGGCCAAAGGCGATGGCCTCACTGAGGCCCTGAACCAGGCCGGCTATACAAATCTGGTTCACCATCTTGGCCAACTGGCCGGCGCCGCTATCGCCCAGCAGGGTGAACGCACGCGAAAAGCCATGCCAACCGGGCGGGCGCGTTCAAACGCAGCCGACTCGCCGCCGCACATTACGGTCAACAGGCCATTCTGTGCGCCAGCCTGTCCGCCAGACACGGGGCATCCACAAAATGCAAACCCTGCTGGGTTGCGATGGTGCTGAGCTCCCGGGCAATATTGGCCGATGCGGTGGTGTGGTCCACAAACACAGCGCCGGGCTTCATGCCGGCAAAAGCTCCTTCGGGCCCCAGCACGACGCTGCGCAGGTCGTCGTCATTGCCGACACAGCAGAAAACGATGTCGGCCCCGGCCACTGCCAAGGCCGGTGTTGCAGCATGGGTACTTAAGCCATTTTGGCCTCCAGCCCCGAAAATTCTGCGCACCATGCTATCGATTTGCTAGCAGTTCGGTTGTAAACGGTCACGCTGTGACCCGCCAGTGCCAGGTGACCGGCCATGGGGTAACCCATGACGCCCAGGCCGAGAAAGGCGACGCGGGTGGGGGTAACGGCTTCGTAGGTTTTGGGGTTGGTGGATGGCATTGCAGAAATAGAAGTCAATCGGTTGGACGGCTGCGACCCGCGCAGCGGAGTGTGGGGCCACAAATCCGCGCCGGGCCGCCCCAAGCGGATTTAGCCCCTTTGGGGCAGCGACCCGCGCAGCGGCGGAGCGTGGGGCAACATCTTCACATGATGGCGAAGTTCTCGGTGCCCGCTGCCAAATCACTGGACTTGGCGCGCTGGCTATTGAGCTTGATCTGCAGGCGCAGATCGTTCACCGAGTCGGCATTGCGCAGCGCGTCTTCAAAGGTGATCATGTTCTTCTCGTACATGTCGAACAAAGCCTGGTCAAAGGTCTGCATGCCAGCCTGGCGGCTCTTCTTCATGATTTCCTTGATCTCGGATACATCACCCTTGAAGATCAGGTCCGAGATGAGTGGCGAGTTCAGCATGATTTCCACTGCTGCCACCCGGCCTTTGCCATCCTGTTTGGGAATCAGGCGCTGCGACACCAGGGCCTTCAGGTTCAGTGACAAATCCATCAGCAGCTGGGCGCGCCGCTCTTCGGGGAAGAAGTTGATGATGCGGTCCAGCGCCTGGTTGGCACTGTTGGCGTGCAAGGTGGCCAGGCACAAGTGGCCGGTTTCGGCAAAGGCGACCGCGTGTTCCATGGTTTCACGGTCGCGGATTTCGCCCATCAGAATCACATCGGGCGCCTGGCGCAAGGTGTTCTTCAACGCGGCTTCCCAGCTGTCCGTGTCCAACCCCACTTCACGCTGGGTCACCACACAGTTCTTGTGCTGGTGTACAAACTCGACCGGGTCTTCAATCGTGATGATGTGGCCGTACGAGTTGTCGTTGCGCCAGTCCACCATGGCGGCCAAGGTGGTCGACTTGCCAGAGCCCGTGGCGCCGACCAGGATGCACAGTCCACGCTTGGACTGTGCGATCTCCTTTAAAACCTGTGGCACGCCCAGGCCGTCTATGGTTGGCAGGATCATTGGAATGGTTCGCAGCACCATGCCGACCTTGCCCTGCTGGATGAAGGCATTGACACGAAACCGCCCAATGCCGGGCGGGGAGATGGCGAAGTTGCTCTCCTTGGTGCGCTCGAAATCTGCCACCTGCTTGTCATTCATGATGGAGCGCGCCAGTGACAGCGTGTGCACCCCGTCAGCGCCTGCGGCGACACCTTGGTCACCTTGCCATCAACCTTGATCGCCGGCGGGAAGTCGCCCGTGATGAACAGGTCGCTGCCATTGCGGCCGACCATCAGCTTGAGCAGGTCGTTGATAAATTTCGTGGCTTGATCGCGTTCCATGAGAACACCTCCTTGAATAGATTACCCGGGAAATTCTCAGGGATTTTGCTTTGCCGCGCGCCTCGGCAGCGCTGATGACATTGCGTTTGACCAGCTCGGTCAGATCCTGGTCCAGCGTCTTCATACCCACACTGTTACCGGTCTGAATGGACGAGTACATCTGCGCCACCTTGGCCTCGCGGATCAGGTTGCGGATGGCACTGGTGCCCAGCATGATCTCGTGCGCCGCCACACGGCCCTGGCCATCCTTGGTCTTGCACAACGTCTGCGAAATCACCGCCTGCAGCGATTCAGACAACATGGCACGCACCATTTCCTTCTCGTCCGCCGGGAATACGTCAATGATCCGGTCAATCGTCTTGGCGGCACTCGACGTGTGCAAGGTCCCAAATACCAAGTGACCTGTTTCTGCAGCCGTCATGGCCAGACGAATGGTCTCCAGATCCCGCATTTCACCGACCAGAATACAGTCCGGGTCTTCCCGCAGCGCAGAGCGCAACGCGGCCGCAAACGACAGCGTATGTGGCCCCACCTCACGCTGGTTGACCAGACATTTCTTGGACTCGTGCACAAACTCGATAGGGTCTTCCACCGTCAGGATGTGGCCGAATTCGGTCTCGTTCAGGTAATTGACCATGGCGGCCAGCGTGGTGGATTTGCCCGAACCCGTGGGTCCGGTCACCAGCACCATGCCACGCGGCTTCAAGGCTAGGTCGCCAAAAATCTTGGGCGCGTTGAGCTGCTCCAGCGACAGAATCTTGCTCGGGATGGTCCGGAACACCGCACCGGCACCGCGGTTGTGGTTGAAGGCATTGACACGAAAGCGCGCCAGGCCGTCGATCTCAAACGAGAAGTCGATTTCCAGAAACTCTTCATAGTGTTTGCGCTGGCCGTCGTTCATGATGTCGTACACCATGCCGTGGACCTGCTTGTGGTCCAGCGCCTCCACATTGATGCGGCGCACATCGCCGTGGACGCGGATCATGGGGGCAAGCCGGCCGACAGGTGCAAGTCGGAAGCCTTGTTTTTGACGCTGAAGGCCAGTAGTTGGGTAATGTCCACGGAGTTTCCCTAGTCAGTTGGGGACAGAGCTGAAGGTCTGTCCCGCAAGTTCTTTGTTTGTTACGCTAGACTGATTATGACCATGATTGTCGAGAATCTCCACCACGTTCTAACCCGAATAACACAGGCCTGCACGCAGCCCGGGCGGCCAGGTGATGCTGTGCGGCTGCTGGCCGTTTCCAAGACCTTTGCTGCGGATGCGGTGGCCCAGGCCCATGCCGCCGGACAGACGGCGTTTGGCGAAAACTACATCCAGGAGGCGGTGGACAAGATCCAGGCCCTGCGCCACCTGCCACTGGAGTGGCATTGCATAGGCCCCATACAAAGCAACAAGACACGGCTGGTGGCGGAGCACTTTGACTGGGTACACACCATCGACCGCCTGAAGATTGCCCAGCGCCTGAGCGAGCAGCGGCCAGTGCACCTGGCGCCCCTGCAGGTGTGCATACAGGTCAATGTGGATGGGGGTGCCAGCAAGTCGGGGGTGTCCCCAAGCGATGCGCTAGCGCTGGCGCAGGCGGTGGCTGCGCTGCCCGCTTGCACCTGCGGGGCATCATGTGTATACCCGAGCCTGCTCCTGATTTTGTAGCTGCCTGTGCAGTGTTTTCGGGGGCTAGGGCACTATTTGATGAAATCAGGCAGGCTGGGATACCCCTCGACACCCTGTCCATGGGCATGAGCGCAGACCTGGAGGCCGCCATCGCCAGCGGCTCTACCATGGTGCGGGTGGGCAGTGCAATCTTTGGCCAGCGCGGCCTTACTTCTTAGGCAGGGGAAGGGTTTGACGGTGCCACAGTCGCTGCCCAACCAGCGGCCGCTGGTTTGCATGTCCATTTTTCGGGTTTGCCGCGGACCATGGAGGTGGTGGTCATCTTCATGCTGTAGGCATCGGGGCTGGTGAAGGTAACCTGGCCCTCGCCGCTGCTGGGTGGTTTGGTGCAGACGAAGGAAAACTTCATGCTGTTGCCACTGCGGGGCTGTGGGTGTGGGTGCAGTCACTCTGGTGTGGGTCTGCCTGGCGGCTGGTGACCTCATTGCGGTCTATCATTTCCTGGGTCATGCACATCTTGATGCTCATGCCGGTGCCACCGCTGGCACCCATTTGAATGCCCTGTTTGGCCATCATGTCCTGCATCATCTTGCGCTGGTCGGGTGGCATGTTTTCCATCTGTTTTGTGCCTGGGCCATGGCGGCAGACAACTCGCTGCCGGAGCCGCCTTGCATCTGTGAGGTGATCTCCCACAGGCCGGGCTTCATGGTTTGTGCACTGACCAGGCCTGCGCCGAGGATAGCAGGCAGGCTACAGTGGCAGTTTGCAATTTCATGTGGTTTTCCCCTTAAAACGGCGATTGTGGCAAAGCTTGTGCCATTTGGGAATGGTCCGACAATCACTGTATAGAATTGCCTACGCAGCTATGGCCAATACCGACCCACACCCCACACCCCGGAGAAACCGTGCTCGGCGGTTTGTCCACCACGGTGTCCACCCGGCCCACGGCCAATCTGGCGGTGTTGTTTGCCGATGTGGTGGGCAGCACCAAGCTCTACGACACGTTTGGTGATGCAACGGCCAAGCAGATGATCGACGAATGCCTGGCGGTTTTGCAGGGTGTGGTCTTGCAGTACGGCGGGCGGGTCATCAAGACCATTGGCGACGAAATCATGTGTGTTGCCCAGTGCTGATGCCGGTTGCCTGGCCGCAACCGACATGCACCACAAGATCACGGCCCTGCCCGTGGTGTCGCAGGTCAAGCGCAGCGTGCGCATAGGCTTTCATTTTGGCCCGGTCATCGAAGAAAACAACGACGTGTTTGGCGACACGGTCAACGTGGCCGCCCGTATGGCGGGCCTGGCCAAGGGTGGCCAAATCATCACCACTGGCGCCACCGTGGCTTGCATGGCGCACATGCTGCAGCTCTCTACGCGTAATATCGCCGCCCTGTCGGTCAAGGGCAAGGGTGACGATGTGGCCGTGAGTGAGGTCATCTGGCAAGGTGGTGAAGAGCTGACCATGACAACGTCCTCCTTGGCATTCACCAGCAAGGTGGTGACATTGCGCCTGGAGCATTGTCTGCAGGACCGGGCATGGGTGGTGGACAGCGCCCATGCTTCCATTGTGCTGGGGCGTGATGCCAGTTGTGACATCGTCATCGCAGACCGCAATGCATCACGCCAGCACGCCCGCATCGAATGTCGGCGCGACAAGTTTTTCTGGTTGACCAAAGCACCAATGGCACATCGGTGGTTATTGCCGATGAGGCCGAAGTGTTGTTGCGCCGCGAAGAAATTATGCTGCGCGGCAGGGGGCGTATTGGCTTTGGGCGCTCGGTGAATCTGCCGGATTCCGAGTTCGTCACCTTCACCCTGCAGGGTTAGTAGCCTCCTTACCTCACGCGGTTTTGCCGGCCAGTTTGCCACGTGCGCCGGGAGCGCTTTGCAGGCCGGCGGGTGGCAGTGCATCGAGTTTTCCACGGATGGCCGACTCGGAGCAGGCGGGAGAAAACTCACGTTAACGTCAGCACCGGTGGACCCCGCTAGGGCAAAACAGGTCTGGCCCAGCTTGGCGTTCAGTGGTTTGAGTACACCGTCGTTCACCAGGTCACTGGCATTGCCCTCGGCCAATTGCAGCTGGTACTTGCCGCCCTCGGAGGTCAGTTGTGCGTCCAGCACGTGGCGGAAACCCCGCAACTCACGCAGCAGCAACCGGGCGCTTTGGTTATCGGGCAGGCCATCCACTGTCAGGTTGACCTTTTGTGCATTGAAGTTGAAGTGCTCCAGGAAGAAGTTCTTGGAAAACTCGTCACCCACCAGCTTGCCTATCTCCGCCAGGGCCTGGTCTTCCGAAGCCCAGCTCTTGCCCGTAGGGTTGACCGTGTTCAGGTAGACCTCTTCACCCGTGGCTTTGTCGATGGCCTTTATGGTCCAGGACGTGAGCGCGGTCTTGGTGATGGTCAGGCCAGAGGCGGGCAGCTTGGCCGACAAGACCTTGAGTTTGACCTCCCCTCGATCTGGAAGTCGGAAGGTTGCACCTTGGCGCCGGCTTTACATCGCCATCAGCCGACCAGACCCTGAAACCAAAGGACTTGATACGTTCCTTTACCACGTTCTCCGCCACCATGGAGCGCTCGGCTGGCAGGGCTTGCGTGGTGTCGGCATTGCGGATCGCCATCTGGATGGAGACCTTGGGGTCGCCGTTGTTGCGGATGAACTCGATGCGTTCGTCCTGGACAGCTGGTTCAGCGACTTCTGCACGTCACGCACGCGCACCACGGCCCGCGTCTCGGTCTGCAACAGGCCGTCCTTGCCGGTGACGGCGGCGCCTTCGTGCATCACAGTTTTGATAAAGGCATTGGGCTGGGACAGGAGTTTGCGGTCCAGCACGGCATAGTTCTTGTGCAGGATTCCTTCTCTACATACAGGGCCACCGCTTTTCGACCAACTGTCGCATGGCGTCGGCGCGGGACTCGGTCTGGGCTGCGTTGGCGTCCCCGTTGAAGCGGGCATCCTTGGGGTCTACCAGGCCAATCGCGCTGATGACCATGGTGCCCGGCTCCAGCGCGAGCTCTGCTGGGCTGGTCGTCGCTGCTGGTGTGGTGGCGGGTGTTGCAGCGGTGGACACGGCACCGCTGGCGCCTGCCTGCTGCGCCACGACGGCGCTGCTGCCACCGCCCGCACTGCCGCCGCGGCTAAGCATGTAACCGCCCCCGCCCACAATGGCCGCGCCGATGACGGCCACGGTTGCAACCAGTGCCGCATTGATTTGCTTTTGCCGGCGTTAGCCGATGCGCCTGCAGCGGTCTGCTCCCACAGCGGCGGCGGGCTGCCTTTGGAGCCGGCGCTGGCAGCCGGTTGTGCCGCTGCCTTGGCGGGGGCAGACGCGACGGCCGGTGCGGCTGCGACGGGCGCCACGCTCAGCTCGGTACGGTCAGGGTCTGCGGCCGCCGTGGACGCACTTGCCGCTGCGCCTCCCAACGTGGTCTTGATGGCCTGCGCAAACTCTTGCGCGGTCTGGTACCGCTCGTCCGGGTTCTTGGCCATGGCCTTCTTGACCACCGCGTCGAAGGCTGCGGGCAGGGCCACATTCAGCAGCGAAGGCGCCAACGGCTCCTCGTGCAGTACCTTGTACATGATGGTGGTGGAGTTGCCGGTAAACGGCTTCTCGCCCGTCAAAAACTGGTACAGGATGACGCCGCACGAGAAGATATCGCTGCGTCCATCGACCGGCTGGCCCATGAACTGCTCGGGCGACATATAAGCCGGGGTACCCATCACGGTGCCCACTTGTGTCAGCTCGGATTTTTCGACACGGGCAATGCCAAAGTCGGCCACCTTGACCTTGCCATCGGCCAGCACAATCAGGTTGGCGGGTTTCATGTCGCGGTGCACCACGCCATTGGCATGGGCGTGGGCCAGCGCGTCCAGAATCTCGCCCATCAGGCGTTCCACGTCCTTCAGGGCAAAACGTTCGTTGGCCTCAAAGAATTCGCGCAGCTCCTTGCCTTTGACAAACTCCATGGCGATATAGGCCACACGCTGGCGCGCCTGCTGCGCCGCCTCGCCGGCCACCATGGTGTGGTCTTCATCGACCACCGCTTCCCCATAGTCGTAAACCGCCACGATGCCCGGGTGGTTGAGCCGACCGGCTGCCTGGGCCTCCCGCTTGAAACGGGCCAGTACCTGCGCGGCCTCTTCTGCCTGCAGCTGCTGCGGCAGGATGGTTTTGATGGCGACGGTGCGTTCTATGACCGGGTCGAAACCCTCATACACAATGCCCATCGCCCCTTGCCGAGCTCGCGGCGGATGGCGTATTTGCCGAGTTGGGTCAGAGTATTCATGGTGCGAGCGCCGCTGGGCCCCCAGGCGCGAGAGCCCCTCGGGGGCAGTGAAGTACACGAAGTGACGAGCGTGGGGGTCATGTTTTATTTATGTTTTGCGTCGATGTCCCACACCAGGGTTTGGACCAGGCGCTGCACCATGGTGTCCAGGCCCACGCCACCCTTGGCGGATTCGGAGACTCCCATTACGCTGGTGGCGGTTGCGCCCACTTCCATCTTTAGGTCTTTGTAGCCCTGTGCCACTTGCTCAGTGGTGTTGGCGTCCATGATTTTGTAACGCATGCCGATCAGCCAGACACCGGTGCTGTCTGCCGTCTGCACAGAGCCCGCTACGGTGCCGGCGGCAGAACCGGCCATACTGCCACCGCCAAAGATGGACAACAAGCCGCCCACTGCACGGCCGTCAAAACCCTTTTGTTCTCGGCGATCTGTTCCGCCTTGAGAATGTCAAATTTCAGAATCCACTTGGTGGACTTGAGCTTGCCCATCTGCATGGTCTTGCGCGCGGCGGCCGGGTCGCCCAGGTTGTAGGCCAGCGAGATTTCATTCACCAGCGGCCCCAGGTCGGTGCGCTCCAGCACGGGGAAGTTGGCGTTGGACAATTCCAGCTCGGCAAAGTCTGCAATGTTGTTGGGCAGAAAACGCTGTGTGAAGCTCGCGTTGTTGCTCTTGATCTCGCCGGGGATAACGATCAAGGCCGGGCCGCGGCGGCCTTTGTTGCTGTACTCGACCTCGCGGTAGGCGGCAGCGTCTGCTGCGGCGTTGGCCTTGTCCGATGTGGATGAACCGGCTGTGGGCGAGGGGTTGCCAAAGGTGGGTTGGGCCTGCACCGTGCTGCCCAGGGCACACAGGGTTAACAGCGCCGATACGGCGAGGTTCTTGAAGGGTTGGAACTGCTGGCTCATTGACTTAACTCCAAAATAAACATACCAAAATCTGCCACGGTTGGAACCGTAACCCATCACTGCCACTTTCGACTCAGCCGCCTACGCGGCAATAGTCACCGTACAACTGCGCGACCACTTCATCGGCCTTTCGTTGACAAGGGTCAGGGCCAAACCCGCAGTATCCATACCGGCGTAACTGGCATTCTCTGCACTGGCCTGCGCCAGCGCACGCTGGCGTCTGTCAAGGTGAAGTTCATGCGGATGTGGACCTGGTTGACGCGGACGATTCGGTTGTAGGCGGTCTCGGTGGAGATCAATCCGCGCAGTATGTACTGTGCCGCCAGGCGTTTGGAAGCGCTCAGTGCAGCGTCCGGTTCGTTCTTGAAATAGGCGTCGATTTCGGCTTGGGCGACCTGGGCCTTGATCTGGCCCTGGGTTACTGTCTTGAGGCCCACGCGTTGCAGACGGGCGTTGAGGGTATCAAAAGGCCCGCCGTAGGCGGACTGGTTGGCCTTGACATACCCGTTATGGCTTTCGCCGATCAACACCATGACCTTCTGGTTCTTGATCTTGCTGCGGCAGGGGCTGGACAGTATGGCCTGCACGCGGGTAGGTTTCGGCCTCGCTTTGCTGGTCGGCCGTGTCTTCATTGGAGAACTTGAAACCCTGGTTTGGGCCAGCGCGCACAGGGTGGCTGCTGCAAACAGGACGATCAGTGCATGGCGCATGGTAGGGTCCAGAGATGGGGCAAACAAAGCGTTATTGCCGGGGTGGAGCTTAAAGGGAACTAACGGGGTACGCCACGGTATCGGCTTGCGGGTTTTCCCTCGGAACAATAAATTATAGGGAGCGGTTTTCTGCTGTTGTATCAGCCATGTATCAGTATGCACACGACTGCCTTGGCTTTCAAAACAACGTGAGTTGGGTGGTGTTTTGACTTCTTCCATGACCGGGTAGGTGCGGGTTTCGCGCACGCCGGGCAACTGCCACAACACGGTACCGGCAAAGTCGCGGTAGGCGGCCATATCGGCCATGCGGGTTTTGAGCAGGTAGTCAAAACCACCGGCCACCATATGGCATTCCATGATTTCGCCGCGCACTTGTACTGCGGCTTTGAAGGCTTCGAACACGTTGGGGTGGTGCGGTCCAGCAGCACTTCTACAAACACCATCATGCCGGCGCCCAGTTTGAGGGGGTTGAGGCGTGCCTCGTAGCCGAGGATGTAGCCGTCTTTGGTGAGTCTCTGCACGCGTGCCAGAACTGCGGTGGGGAGAGGGATACGGTTTCTGCCAGCTTGAGGTTGGAGACGCGGCCGTCTTCCTGTAGGCAGGTCAGGATTTTAGGTCTATGCGGTCTAGGTCTGATGTATGGGTTGCCATGGTTGCTTGCTTGCTTTGGGGGCTTGGGTGCGGCCGGCCGGTGTGTGTTTTGCTCCGTGTCCCCGCCCTTCGGGCCTCCTTTACCTGCGCAAAACACACACCGGCCGGCCACACCCAAACCTTGCGGATAGGCATGCGATCCGAGCTGAGTCGAATATATGTCGGCCTAATGATCAAATTTTAGTGAGAAATTGCAGATCTATTCGACGAATATAGCGACATCGTTAGTTTTGTAGTCCAAAACCAGTCCGTCCGGCAAGTAAACCAACAGGAGCCTCTCATGCCCGTCCCGCAACGCCTGCCTTTCCCCTACCGCCCTGAAGCCTCTGTGGTTGCCCACCACCTGCAGACCGTGAGCCAGGCTTTGGACTGGGCAGACGCGGCGCGCTCTGCCGCACCCTGGGTGCAGGCCGTGCGTGACAACCCGCCGCCGTTTTGGGCCATGGAGAGCCTGCTCAAGGAATACCCCATTTCCAGCGCCGAAGGTCTAGCCCTGATGCGCCTGGCCGAGGCGCTGTTGCGCGTGCCGGATGCCGAGACCGCCATTGCGCTGACCGCCGATCAACTGGGCCGTGCCGACTTTGATGGCAGCGGCGACAAGGTGCTGGCGCGCCTGTCCAGCACGGCCATTGCGATGTCGAAACACTTCCTGCCGGGTGCTGCCGATGGCAATGCCAAGAGCGAACCTGGGTTGATGGGCAAGCTGGGCGCCAAGACGGTTGTCGCTGCCACGCTGCGCGCTGTGCAGTTGCTGGGCCGCCAGTTTGTGCTGGGCCAGAACATGAAGGAGGCGCAGCGCGAGGCCGACAGCGCCCGCAAACATGCCAACCTGACCTTCAGCTACGACATGCTGGGCGAGGGTGCGCGCACCGACGAGGATGCGCTGCGGTATCTGCAAAGTTATGCCGATGCTATTGATTCAATAGCTGCTAAGGCAGATAAGACGGTGGCTCTGGAGAAGAATGACGGTATCTCCATCAAGCTGAGTGCATTGCACCCACGTTACGAAGACGCCCACAGTACACGCGTCATGGCCGAGCTGGTGCCCGCGTGTGGGGCCTGTGCCAGCGCGCCGCTGCCGCCAATATCAATCTGACCGTGGACGCCGAAGAGGTGGACCGTCTGGAGTTGTCGCTGGAGCTGTTTGAAGCCCTGGTTGCCAAGGTGGCCGAGCACCACCCCGCATGGGGCGGTTTTGGCCTGGCCATGCAGGCCTACCAGACCCGTTCACTGGATCTGATTGGCCACATCACCACGCTGGCACGCCGCTACAAGGTGCGCCTGATGTGCCGCCTGGTCAAGGGCGCGTATTGGGATGCTGAAATTAAGCGCGCCCAGGAATTGGGTTTGCCGCACTACCCTGTGTTCACACACAAGCACCACACCGATGTGTCCTATCTGGCTTGCGCCAGCGCGCTGTTAGCGGCACCGGATGCGGTCTACCCCAGTTCGCCACGCACAACGCCGCCACCATTGCCGCCATCCTGCAAATGGGCGCCAAGACCGGTGCCAAGTTCGAGCTGCAGCGCCTGCACGGCATGGGTGAGGGCGTGTACCGCGAGGTGCTAAAGAACCCGCTGGTCACCTGCCGCGTTTACGCCCCCGTGGGCGCACACCGCGACCTGCTGGCCTACCTGGTGCGCCGCTTGTTGGAGAACGGTGCCAACTCGTCGTTTGTGCACCAGTTGGCGGATGAGTCCGTGGGCATGCAAGAGCTGCTGATTTCTCCGCTGCGCCTGGAGCCCCATTCCAGCCTGCCACTGCCTCCGGTTCTGTTTGGTGCCCACGCTGGTGCCCGCAAAAACAGCACGGGTCTGGACCTGACCGTGCCCACCATGCGCGAGCCGTTGATGGCCGCGCTGGCCAGCACCACCGTGCCCGTGGTGCCGGAGTTCAACACGCAGAACACGGCCAGCGCCTTTGCCGCCGCCCATGCCAGCTACAAACAATGGAGCAAGACGGCAGTGGCCGAGCGCGCCACCGTCCTGCGCCGCGCTGCTGACACCATGCTGGAGCAAACCCCTGCCTTCTGCGCGCTGCTGGTCAAGGAAGCGCACAAAACCTGGGGCGACGCGGTGAGTGAAGTGCGCGAGGCGGTGGACTTTCTGCGCTACTACGCCGACGAAGCCGAACGCATCATGCAACCCATGGCCATGCCCCAAGTCCACGGCGTGCCACCCGCGCTGGCCAGTTACGCCTTTGGTGTAACCGGCGAGACCAATACCTTGTCGCTGACCGCGCGTGGTGTGTGGGTCTGCATCAGCCCGTGGAATTTCCGCTGGCTATTTTGTCGGCCAGGTTGCCGCGGCCTTGGCCACCGGCAACACCGTGCTGGCCAAACCGGCCGAGCAAACGCCGGGCGTGGCCCAGGTTGCCGTGCAACTGATGCATGCCGCGGGTGTGCCTGCGGATGCCCTCCAACTGCTGCACGGTGCGGGTGAAACCGTGGGCGCAGCCCTGGTGGCCCAGCCTGGCGTTGCTGGTGTGGTGTTCACCGGCTCCACCCAGGTTGCCAAGATCATCAACCGTGCGCTGGCCGCCAAAGACGGCGCGATTGTTCCGCTGATTGCCGAAACCGGCGGCATTAACGCCATGGTGGTGGACTCCAGCGCCCCGCCCGAGCAGGTGGTCGATGCGGTGGTGCAAAGCGCCTTCCGCAGCGCCGGACAACGCTGCTCCGCGCTGCGCCTGTTGTGTGTGCACGCTGCTATTGCTGATGGTGTCATCGCCATGCTCAAAGGTGCAGCCAGCGAGCTGGTGGCCGGTGATACGGCCGATCTGGCCACTGATGTGGGCCCCGTCATCGACGCGGAAGCGTATGACAACATCCAGAAGCACATTCAGCGCCTGCGCCTTGAGGAAAAAGTGCTTCTAGCCCCGTGGAATCTAATCAACATGCTAGTAAAAACGTAGCAAATCTGATCGCGCCCCACGCGTTCGAGGTGGACAGCATTGCGGATGTGAAGGCCGAAATCTTCGGCCCGGTGCTACAGGTGGTGCGCTGGAACGGCGACCCCGCCGACATCATCGCCCAGGTCAATGCACTGGGTTATGGCCTGACCTGCGGCATCCAGACCCGCATCGACAGCCGCGCCCAGGCCCTGGCCCACGCGGCCCATGTGGGCAACATCTACATCAATCGCAACATGATTGGTGCCGTGGTGGGTGTGCAGCCTTGGTGGTGAAGGCCTATCGGGAACTGGCCCCAAGGCCGGGGCCCGCACTACCTGTACCGATTCTGTGCCGAGCAGACGATTACCGTGAACACGACGGCGGCGGGGAAATGCGGCGCTGCTGGCCAGCGTGCATTGAGACTTTCTTGTTGAATGAGCGAGTGTTTGCGGCGATTGCCCGGGGCGATTTTCGACTCGGGCAATCGGAAAAAGTCTGATCAAACACATTGCTGACCTACGCTTTGCTCCGAGGCAGCCCTAGAAGTCGGCTGCCAAGGTATTCATCATCGGGTAAATGCAGATGCCTCTGCAAAGAAGCAAACGTCGGGGATGGAGTCCGACATCCAGTTTCCACTTCGCTTCAAACTTGCTTCCGAAAAGCCGAATATGTAAGGCAGCTCAGGCCAAAGAGGTTTCGCCGCAAATGCAACTGAAACGTGAGGGTATTGGTGAGACTGCAAAGTCGCAAGTTCCTTCCAACGACGACGATGTAGCGTTCTAAATGCTGGTCTTGAAAGTGATATGGAACCTGTGTGAATAGGCTGTTTTTTCTTCGTCTATACACACAGTCCCATTGTGATGATAGGACAAAGGCAAACCGAACCGGTTTGACCAATCACCCTGTAGCTTGTAGCGCGCTACGCGATTGTCAAATGCGGCTTGAATCCTGGCGACATCATGGTCGCTAATTGGACGACAACTGATCCGAACGAGATTCATATTCTTTCGTTTAGGTAGGACTTACCAAGTCATACGAGGAGCAGATACGCAATCGGCTTTTGAACTTCAGCTTTTGCGCAGTCGTCTTTCTGATACTCCGAAACTGAATTTCAGCCTCCCCGACGAATGCCCACTTCCGCCGCCCCCTGCAGCCCAAAACCAGCTTCAGGCTGCAACCAGAAAACTAGGCCCCCAACAGCTGATGCACCCGTTGCTGCAACACCGCCGGCTGCACCTCCTGCGGCGCCAGCGGCGCACCCACATTCAGCCCCACGCGGCTCAAGATACCGCGGCGGAAAGGCCGCACCATGGCGCCGCCTTGCTCCACCCGGCTGAAGAACGAACCCCACAGGTTGGTCAGCGCCATGGGGATCACCTGCACCGCTACACCCTGTTGTGTGGTGCGCTCCAGAATCTTCATGATGCCGCCCTTGAATTCCTGCAGCGTGCCGTCGCGGGTGATGCCGCCTTCGGGGAAGATGCACAACAAATCACCTTCCTTCAACACCGCGGCGGCGGCATCAAAAGCGGCTTCGTAGGCTTTGGGGTCTTGTGCGCGCGGCGCAATCGGAATCGCCTTGGCCAGGCGGAACAACCAGCCCAGCACCGGCACCTTGAAGATGTTGTGGTCCATGATGAAACGGATGGGCCTGGGGCTGGCCGCCATCAGCAGCACGGCGTCGATAAAACTCACGTGGTTGCACACCAGGATAGCGGCGCCCGTGGTGGGGATGTGTTCGTCACCATTCACCTTGAAGCGGTAGATGAAGCGCGACAACACCCAGGCCACAAACCGCAGCAGGTACTCGGGCACCAGCATGAAGATGTAGAAGGCCACCACAGCATTGGCCAGGCCGGTGAACAGGAAAATCTCTGGAATGGTGAAGCCACTCTTGAGCAGGGCACCGGCAATCACCGAACTTCCAATCATGAACAGCGCGTTCAGAATATTGTTGGCCGCAATGATGCGGGCGCGGTGGGTGGGCTGGCTGCGCAACTGGATCAGCGCATACATGGGCACGCTGTACAGCCCGGCAAACATACTCAGCAGGGCCAGGTCGGCCATTACACGCCAGTGTGCGGCTTGCGACAAAAACGCCGACAGGCCCATGATCTCGGACGTTGGCAGGCCGCGGGTCGCAAAGTACAAATCCACCGCAAACACACTCATGCCGATGGCGCCCATGGGTACCAGGCCAATTTCCACATGGCGCTTGCTCAGCATCTCGCACAGCAGAGAGCCCGTGCCAATACCGATGGAAAACACCAGCAGCAGCAGCGACGCCACCTGTTCATTGCCATGCAAAACTTCTTTGGCCAGGCTGGGGAACTGGCTCAAAAACACGGCGCCAAAAACCACATCCAGCTGATGCCCAAGAGCGAACGGAACACCACCAGGTTGCCATGGGCGAGCTTCAGGTTGCGCACCGTTTCGCTGATGGGATTCCAGTTGATCTGCAGGCCGGGGTCGGTGGCCGGTGCCTTGGGGATGTAGCCCGCACCCACACGCCCCACGACTGCCATTACCAGGCAGGCCACGGCCACGGTCTCATGGCCAATGGACGGAATGGCCACCAGCAGGCCACCGACCACATTGCCCAACAGGATGGCGACAAAGTGCCCATCTCCACCATGCCGTTGCCGCCGGTCAGTTCACGTTCGTTCAGCACCTGTGGCAACAGCGCAAACTTGACCGGGCCAAACAGTGTGGAATGCACCCCCATCAAAAACGTGCACAGCAACAACACGGGCACGTTGTCACGGATGAAACCGTAGGCCGCAATCAGCATGATGGCGATCTCCAGGTTTTGACAAACCGGATCATCAGCGTCTTGTCGTACTTGTCGGTCAACTGTCCAGCCGTGGCCGAGAACAGCAGAAACGGCAGGATGAACAATGCGCCAATGGTCAGGCCCGCCATCGCAGGGGTAACCAGTCCACACTCAGCTGGTAGGTCACCATCACCGTGAAGGCGAACTTGACAGGTTGTCGTTGGCAGCGCCCGAGAACTGGGTCCAGAAGAAGGGCGCAAAGCGGCGCTGGCCCAGGAGCGCAAACTGGTTGGTGTGCGTGCCCGGCCGGGCCGGTCACGGTGGCCGCCGCGGGTGTCAGTGTTTCTGTATTCACAGGTTTGTCCTCAGGTCGGTTGTTGTTCTGCGTATTTAGGTTCGTTCGGCCGTGGCTAGCCAAAAGCGGGTCCCACCGGAATACGCGCCATTTTGCATGACGGCGATGACCGGCCAGGCCGCCATCGCCGCGGCCATGTGTTTCAGCGTGTGGCCGGACACCAGGCCATCGGTCCACGCCAGGATGTGGTGGTCGCCCAGCTCCAGCAGTTTGGCCAGTGCATACCAGGCGATTACCTCGCCCAAGGGGATGACCCAGGCGCCAACCCGGGTTTACGCAGCGCCATCACCACAACCAACAGCATGCCACCACCTTGCAACACCGACCAGGGTAGCAGGTTTCCGGTCATGGCCCATACGCCGACTGCGATGAGGCCCAGAGTCAGCACGGCAGCAGCCGTCCATGCTCCGGCCCGGTCGCTGATTCGGTCGATCGCTGCCAAGCCCAGCAGGCCAGCAAAGGCCATCAGCATGCCCAATCGGTCGATGGCCAGGCCACTATCGTCGGGTTGCAGGTGGTACCAGGTGGAACACAGCGCAGTCAAAATCAGGCCTGTAAAAACAGCTTGGACAGGTCGCGCTGTGTTTCTTCGGTCACAAAGACCGCACGGGGCGCGGCGCGTCTGTAGAACGCAGGCGCACCAGCCCCAGACACCGAACAGTGCAAACGGAAGATTGCTCAGCACATCCATCGCAAAGGGCAGGCCCCACAGCGTGCGCTGGTCGGCAAAGGCGTGGTAGTCGGCATACTGCGCCACAGCCGGGCCAAGGCAGGCTACGGCGATAGCGAGGGTCAGCGCAGTCACAAGGCCGGATTCAGAACGGGTCAGCCGGATTTTCATCAAAAGGCTCCAAGGTGGATGAGGCCGCCAGTGTGTTGCTGAGGCCCACCCAATACCGTGCAAATTCTGATACAAGCTTGCGCTAAAGTACGAAAAGTATCAATAATTGATACCTATGAGCACCACCGCCGACCTTGTATCCGCCCTGAAGCACGAGCTTAAGGCCGCCCGCATGACCTATGCCGACCTAGCCGTTGCCATGGGCATGGCCGAATCCAGCATCAAACGCATGTTGGCCAAGGGTGATATGCCGCTGTCGCGCATAGACGCCATCTGCCGCGCCCTCAAGCTGGACTTTGCCGATCTGGCCCGCCGTGTGGCCGACGCACAGCCGCTCTTGGCCCAGCTGACGCAGGAGCAGGAGCGCGCCGTGGTGGCCGACAAGAAGCTGCTGCTGGTGGCCATCTGTGTGCTCAGCCAGTGGACGCTGGAGCAGATCGTGGCCAGCTACCGCCTGACCGAGGCTGAATGCATTGGTTACCTGGCCCAGCTGGACCGCATCGGCATCATCGAGCTGCGCCCACTCAACCGCTACCGCCTCAAGCTGGCCAAGGCCTTCCGCTGGCGCCCGCACGGGCCGGTGATGGATTACTTCCGCGACAACGCGCTGTTGGACTATTTCTCGGGTGGTTTTGACGGCGCGGGCGAAGGCCTGCTGCTGGTGCACGGCTCGGTCAGCCGCAGCCTGGCGCCGTCTTTTATGGAGCGTATGCAGCGTGTGGCGCAAGACTTTGCACAACAGCACCTGGCCGACCAGAAACTGCAGGACAAGGACCGCGAGGGCTACACGCTGCTCTTGGCCATGCGCAGTTGGGAGTTTGAGGCCTTTGGTGCCTTGCGCCGTTGAATACTATAAATTCGATAGCGTTACCGTGATATTCGACGGGGCTAGAGCCACACCTTCCGCATAGCGTTTTGTAAAATGCCTCTTCCCCCTGTTTTGAGGCAAATCGGCAACCGTTGCAAGCGGTGAAGGTCAACTCAAAAATGTGGCTACCCCTACATCTGTAGGGTGTTCAAAACAAACACGCTCAATCAAAATAACCGCTCGTGCGGACTCTGCATCAAAGCAAAGCCACGGAGGGCGTGTCCGGTCAAACCGGCACGCAGGCGTAAACCAAGAAAGATAGAAAGAAGCCCCGAGGATGTACGACTACTCACGCTACGACACCCCAGGCTACCAATCGGGCATATCAGACACAGACATTACGAACTTCTATCTTGCGCACGCAGGCGATGCAGCAGCCATCAATGCAGCCATGGCCCAATACGGCGTCAGTGCAGACCGCGTAGCCGCACTCACCGGCTGGCGTTCGGCGCAGGCAGAACCTGTTGAGGTGTGGGTGTCCGGGAACCGACTTCACCCGCGCCCCCGGCCGCAGTAACAGTTGCAGCAACCCCTGCAGTGTCGGATGCCGCCATCGTGAGCTTCTACCAAGCCCACGCCGGAGATGCAGCAGCCCTCAACGCCGCCATGGCCCAACACGGAGTCAGCGCAGAGCGTGTAACGGCCCTCACCGGCTGGAACCCAACACAGGCAACACCCACAACACCGTCTCCCACCACACAACAAGCCGCATCGACACCAACACCAACACCAGAACAGCAACGCCGACAAGCGATGGCTGACTACTGGAACCAACACAAAACGACCCCGCCAAAATCTATGAAGGCATGCAGGCCAACAACATAGGAGTCAACGAGGCCGCCCAGTTTATAGGTGTCACACCGACGGACATGGCCAACTACCTGAACTCCGGCCGCTACGCAGGCAGCGTAAGCACGGGTGCCGGGGACAATCTAGACATCCGTGACATCTACAAATACGAAGAAGTACACCGAGAACCTCAGACCCGTGCAGAGTTTGAAACCACCATTGAGCCCTGGATGCTGGACACCAATGGCCGCTTCAAAGGGCCCAATGACGGAGTCAACTACCGCTGGGAGGGCATGACACCCGACGAAGTGTTCCAATCCTGGCAACCAGTCCCCTTTGACCCCAGTATGGCGCGTGATGGCGCTGACGGCACGCAGCCGCAAATTTGTTACCTGCCGGGTCAAGCACCCTACGACCCGATCAATCTCCATTGGGAGCCCGGTTATGACAACGGAGGGGCGTATTGGGTGGCATGGTGAGGGCCGTAGGCAATCTAGGCACCGGAGTTGCCAAAACCCCGCCCTCATGATGGCGCTGACAGCCGGAGTCGTTAATCCCTTCATCAGCACCATCGGCCAAACTGCGGGTGCAGGCACTGCCCTGAACACCATAGGCAACATCCTGAATACCCCAGGAGTGACTTCGGGGCTCATGAACTTCGTGCGCACCGGTGACCTGGGCTCATCCTTTGTGGCAGGCGTAACGAGTTGGGCCGGCGGTTTGGCCAGCGGCGAGATCTCCGACAGTATTGTTGACTTGACGAGCATGCCCGTAGACACCGCGCGGGTACTGGGTGGCATGACGTTTACGGCGATGACGGACGGGGACCTCATGGGGTCATCAACAGCGGCGCCTCCACTGCGAGTTCCATGGCCATGCGTACACCCGCCTCCACACCGGGCGGTGCGTTGTTTGCAAATGACGATGTGGCTGCCCTGGACCCCTCACAGGTTACGGCTACACAACCCGGCACTGCGTACAACGATGCAAATCTGATTGGCAATCCGTACACCAATGGTGATGCCGGGCTAACTTTCGCCCAGGACACTGCTGCCCGTACCGTAGCAGCAGACCCGCTGAACATTCGCGGCATGGGGATACAAACCTATCGACCTCCGTAGACGTGCAAGCCGACTTCCGCGCCAGCGAGCGCGACTACCGCAGCAGTACAGAGACCAGTGTTTCTGGTCGAACGCACGTGGTGCAGGCCGATGACAACATCTCAACGATAGTGGGTAGCAGCCATCCGCAGGCCGTGGGCAACTTCATGGCCGCCAATGGCATGAGCACCGATAGGCTCAATGTAGGTGACACCGTCTTTGTGCCTGATAGCTGGCAGGCCTATGGTGACCAGTCCACGCAAGGCCAAGGCGCGCTCAACGCGGGCAATGTGCGCATTGCGGCTGCGAACCAGAACAACGCGGCCAATGAGCACTGGGAGTTCTTTGGCGCTGGCAACACTGGCGCAACAACAGCTGCGCCCGGCTCGTTTGAGGCATTGAGCCAGGCAGCGCCTAGCGGGCAGCAGAACCTGATTGTCGACAACACAGGGCGCACGCAACCGAACCTGGCTTGGGTTGGAGTAAATGGCGAAGCGAACGCCGTGCCACCCTACTACCGACAGCCGGACAGCAATGAAATTACTGCACCTATCCCGGCAGTGAAAGATTTCTGGAGGGCGGGAACCGATGTGCCGTTGGCGCAGATGGGTGACTTGCAGCGGATCATCGACAACCCGCAAAGTACATGGTGGGAGGTCATGGGAGCCCGGATGGGTGTGGCTCATCTTTCCGATGTTGTTCTGGCCGCGGAGTTCATGCCATCAAGCCCTTTGGATATCGTCGCAACTGTGGCTGGGCTGCCGGGGACACTGAGGGAGGCTCACTGCTGGCGGATGGCCCAGGTGGGTTGCAAGCAGCAACAGGGGCAAATACGGAAATTCGCGGAATTTCTGGGATAGGTAGTCCCGCTCGCGGTGAGGTCGCAAGGCGCTTAACAGATCCGGAAATCGCTCATGTGCAGAATGCATGGAGTGAACTTGGCGGCGATCCGGCACTATTGCGCATCAACGAAGGGCCATTTACCGGTGTATCAGACAGAGGTGTCGTCTACGTTCGCGGCGATGTCTTCCCAACGACTTCTGACAGCCTTCACCCAACTGCAAGTCTTTCAGTTCGAGAAACCCTTGCCCATGAAATGGGGCATCTTGAATATCGTGACACCGGGGTTGCACCGCGTGCCTGGAATGATGAATTTCGGGCAAGCTATTGGGCGTCGAAAAATGTCCCAGGTCTGACCGAACTCGAACAAAGAAATTTGGTTATTGACGCTGCACAGCGTGCTACGGATGCTGGTCAGCAGATTAATATGAACAACTATATGCGGAGCTTGATTTATGGATTCTAAGAAGAGTGATCGGCCAGTGTTCAGCGATGCCGAGTATCAGCAAGCACATGCAGCCTATGAGGCGTACAAGATGAATGGCGCCACAAAACTCCGCTGCTTGCGCTGTGGCTCGTCATTTCGATTCACTGGTGGCGATGGCGGGTTGGAAATTCGTTGCGAGACTGGCGGCTGCTTCGTTGAACGAATTCGAGGTATTTGACGAAGAATGTAGAGAGTTGGGGCAAATACAGCAACCTCGACCACGACGTCTATGGTGCCACTGATGCTGCTTATTGAACGTGCCGCAATGTCCAAAGCTGCTTCAGCATAGTTTGGTCTGACAGCAAATTGGAGCGCCGTGTCCTCTATAGAGGCGCCATCTCCGGTGCGGCAAGATCGTAGGTGAGCTAGGTCTTCACTATTGCTGAAGGGAAGCAGCAGGGGTTTAGTTTGTATGCGTTCGTTGGGTTTTGTCGCGTTGGCAGCTCTTGGCCATGCGCAGCTGGGAGTTTGAAGCCTTTGGCGCCTTGCGTCGCTGAATACTATAAAAGTGATAGCGATGCCGTGAGATTCGACGGGGGCTAGAGGCCAAACAGGCTTAAGACCCTCAGTCATTATCCAATGAGGTTTGATCCTGAACGGTTTTCTGATTCCAACGAGGTTTGATCCTCAGGCGATTCAGTAAATTGGAACCGGCGGCAGGTAGCGAAGCCAGTCGATCATCAATGAATGGTGATTGACATGAACCTATTGAAGCTCAAAACGATGGCGCAGTTGCGCCAGTTTTGGACAGTACACAGGCTTTGGAGTTCGCAAGCCTGGCCGACACCACAGCGTGCTACGCCCATGTCGCGCAGACCATCCAACGCTTCGCCTACGCCAGCCTGTGTCGCACGGATCGTTCCGTGGTGCTGCGCTACCTGGAACGCACCAGCGGCTACTCCAGCGCACAGGTCAAACGCCTGGTATCGCGTGCTCTGGACGGGAAGTTCTACAGCGCCGCTACGTGGCACCCAACACGGCCTACGCACGACGCTTTACGGACCAGGACATTGCCCTGCTGGCCCAGACCGACCGCGCCTTTGACACCCTCTCCGGGGCGGCCACAACCCATGTGCTGTGGCGCCAGTGGCATGTGTATGGGGACGCCCGCTTCGAGCGCCTGAGTGCCATCAGCGTTTCGCACCTGTACAACCTCAGAAACAGCGTTCGCTACGAGCGCGAGCGTGTGCACCGCAGCAAGACCACCGCGTCGCCGCGCTGCACCCAGATCGGCGAGCGACGAGCGCCAACACCGCAAGGCCATGCTGGTCACATCCGCATCGACAGCGTGCACCAAGGCGACCTTGACGGTCTCAAAGGGGTCTACCACATCAATGCAGTCGATATCGTCACCCAATGGCAGGTGGTGGTGTGCACGGAGCACATCAGCCACAGCTTTATGCGTACCGCCGTTGAGTTGCTGATCGAGCAGTTTCCCTTCAAGCTACGCGGCATCCACGCTGACAACGGTGTGGAGTACATCAACGAGCGCATGTTGGAGCTGATGGAGAACGCCCGCATCGAGCTGACCAAATCACGCCCACGGCGCAGTACCGACAACGCGCTGGTCGAAGGCAAGAATGGTGCGGTGGTGCGCAAGATGTTTGGCTTCAAACACATCGCGCGCAGCAAAGCGGGGCTGATCAATGACTTCAACCAGGAGCACTTCAACCCGCTGAACAATTTACACAGACCCAGCCTGTTTGCAAGCCTGAAGGATGACCCCAAGAAGCCTGGTCGCACCCTGAGACGCTACTACGCCCGGGATGCCCAAACCCCGCTGGAGAAGTTGGCCAGTTTGCCAGCACGCCTGCGCCACCTCAAGGCGGGGTAACGATCAAAGATTTGCTGAAGCAGGCGAACAAACAGAGTGACTTGCAAGCCGCTCAGGCTCGCAACGCCGCCTGGGAGGAACTGGCTCCAAAGCTATATGGCAAATGCGCTTGAACGTTGTGTGGCAAGTCTGTAGAGGCGGCGCAAGCGCCGCGAGCATCCGATTGAGAGATCAACGAAGTCAAAACCAGGCAATCCCGGTGATCTCGTAAACTGCCTAATCCTTAACCAATCGACTGGGCCCGAACACAGCCGCTATGCCCGCTGTTCAGGATCAAACCTGATTTGGAAAAGACTCCCTCGGCTGGGGCCGTTTGTTTAAGCGTTGTGGGGCGTTTGCGCCGGGTCATACGCACGCCGCGCCAGCGCGCGGGCTAGCAGCTGGGCCGGGTCCACCAGGTTCACTTGCGGCATGCCGCTCAGGCTCTTCAGCGCCAGCGGTATCTCGGTGCAGCCATGATCAAGGTACCCAGGTTGTGGCGCAGCGCCAGGCCCCGCGCCACCGACTCAAAGCACAGTTGAGCCAGCGCCAGGTCGCCCGTTTTCACACCGCTGTAGATGCCGTACATCAGGCGTTCACATTCGCTCACTTCGGGGATGTGGCACACCACCTCTTGCTCCAGCGCTTTGGCATACAGGCCGGAGCGGTAGGTGCCGTCGGTGGCCAGCAGGCCGACTTCGGTGATGCCGTCACGCGCCAGTGTGCGCGCCACTTCGCGCGCCACGTGCAACACTTCCAGTTGTGGGAAACGTTGCTGCAATTCACCGTGCCAGGCGTGTGCGGTATTGCAGGCCACCGCCACACTGGTGGCACCCAGCGCCGCCAGTTTGCCCATGGCCTGGAGCATGGGCTCCAGCGGCTGGTGGCCACCAAAACCGGGCAGCTCCAGCGCCGCACTGCGGTCGGGAACCGGGGCCTGGGCCAGCCAGTGTTCGGGAAGGCCTGGTCCGTCACGGGGATGTGCAGGGCCTGCATCTGGTCCGCACAGGCCTGCACAAACAGGCGCGCAAAGTCGGCACCCGCGGCCGGGCCCATGCCCCCAGGATGCCCACGATGCGTGTGCGGTGCATGGCTGTCGTTCCAGATGGCATGGCGTGCTCAGATGGCGGGTTTGTCGCTGAGGGCCTTGAGGTTGTCCTTGAGTTGCTGGCTCATGGGCAGGTTCAGGTTCACGCCCTTGGGCACGATGGCCGACTCAAACCACTTGGTGTACAGCTTGCTGAATTCGCCGGACTTCATCAGGCGGGTGATGGTGCCGTCCACCAGTTTCTTGAACTCGGGGTCATCCTTGCGCAGCATGCAGGCATAGGGCTCCACTTGCAGTGAATCACCCACCACCACCAGAGACTCGGGGCTCTTGGGTTGGCGCGCAGGCCAAACAGCAAAATGTCATCCATGGCAAAAGCTACGGCGCGGTCGCTCTCCACCAGCAGCAGGGAGTCGTCGTGGTCCTTGCCCAGCAGCACGTTCACCTTCAGGTCTTTTTCGGTGGTGTATTTGCGCAGCACCATGGCATTGGTGGTACCTGCCGTGGTTGCCAAGGTCTTGCCCGCCGCGTCGGCGTAGTTCTTGATGCCGGATGTGGTCTTGGTCAGCAACCGGGTGCCGGTGTAGAAGTGGTTGATGGCAAAGGCCACGTCCTTGGCGCGGGTCGAGTTGTTGGTCGTGGAGCCACACTCCAGGTCAATGGTGCCGTTCATCAGCAGGGGATGCGGTTTTGTGAGGTCACGGGCTGGTAGGCCACTTCCAGGTTGGGCTTCTTCACCGCCTTGCGCACGTCGTCAATGATGGCCTCAGTCAGGTCCACCGAAAAGCCCACGGCCTTGCTCTGCCCTATGAGGTAACTGAACGGCACCGACGACTCGCGGTAGGCCACGTTGATCTTGTTGGCGTCGGCCACTTTCTTCAGCGTCTGTGCACCGGCGGTGCTTGCCAATGCCGTTGCCAACAGTGCGGCGGTCATGGTGATGGAGAGTTTCATACAGGTCCTTCTGGGTGGTTGGGTTTGGGGTTTAAAGGGCTCTTCAAAAATCACAATTTCAGTGTAGGAGTTGTCGCAGTTTTTGCACCATTCCTTCTTTCGCCGGGGCCATAACAAAAACTCATGGTCACTCGCCGATGTCGGCCACCTTGTCGCTGGGGTACTTGAAGGAATCGCGCAGCATGGCTGGCATGGGCAGCGCAAGATTGATGCCCTTGGGCGGAATGGCTTCTTCAAACCACTTGCGGTACAGCGGTTTGATCTCGCCACTCAGGATGATGCGGCGCATCTCCGCATCCACCAGCTTTTGAATGCTGCGTCGCCCTTGGGTAACACGATGGCATAGGGCTCGATGCTCATGGATTTGCCAATGACCTTGAAGGACTCGGGCTGGCCCGAGTTGGCACGCAAGCCATACAACAACACATCGTCCATCGCAAAGGCCGAGGCCTTCTTGTCACGCACCATGGCAAAACCCTCGGCATGGTCCTGTGCCTCCAGCACCTGCAGCCGCAGCACCCGCTCCTTGCCCACACGCTCCAGTGTCTTGATGTTGGTGCTGCCCTTGGTGGAGACCACGGTTTTGCCCTGCAGGTCTTCCAGTGTGTTGATGCCCGTGTCGGTACGTACCAGCAGGCGTGAGGCAGAGATGAAGTGGGCGATGGTGTAGTCCACCTTGGTGCGCCGCTCGGCCGTGTTGGTGGTGGAACCACATTCCATGGCTGCCAAGCCGTCGGCGATGGCACCAATACGCGTGGCCGAGGTGACGGGCAGGTAGCGCACTTTGATGCTCGGTATCTTCAGCTCACGCTCCAGGGCGCTGACTACTTTGGCGCACAGGTCCATGGCATAACCCACGGGCTGCCCGTTGCTGTCCAGGTACGAGAACGGAATGGACGTATCCCGGTGCGCAATCACGATTTCTTGGGTGGCGCGGATGCGGTCGATCTGGCTGGCGCCAGTCCAGGCTGGTAACAACAGGGTGATGCACAGCGCACCAAGCTTGGGCATGTGGACGGCGTGTGAACGCAAGAATGAAAGTTTCATGGGAATCTCCGGTGGAATGGTGGGATCAGGGGACTTGGGCAGGAAACTTTGTAATAAGCTCAGACCCATGCGCCTTCGCCACATTGAAGTCTTTAACGCCGTCATGCTGACGGGCAGCGTCAGTTCTGCCGCTCGCCTGATCAACGTGACCCAGCCCGCAGTGAGCCGCATCCTGGCGCACGCGGAATTGCAGTTGGGGTTTGCGCTGTTCCAGCGGGTCAAAGGGCGCTTGACGCCCACCACCGAGCGCAGGCCCTGTACCCGCACATTGCACGCCTGTTTGCCCAGCTGGACGAAGTGCAGCGCCTGGCCACCAGCCTGCGCAGGGCGAGGGTGATGGCGAGTTGCATGTACTCAGCGTGTTGGCGCTGAGTTACGAAATACTGCCCCGTGCCTTGAAAATGTTCCGCGCCCAACACCCCAAGGTGGTGGTGACGATTGAGTCGCTGCACTCCCCGCAGATCGTGTCCTCGCTGGTCTTGCAAGAGGCCGATGTGGGCTACGTCTTCAGCGTCGGGGCCACCCTCGTTGGAGCCGCAGCATCTGGCGGAAGGCAGCATGGTCTGCGTGGCACCCAAGGGTATGTTGGGCGCTGCGCTGGTCGAGCGGGGCAGTGTGGGGCTGACTGATCTGCTGGACATACCGGTGGTCAGCCTCGATGTGGGTGACCCGGTGGGCGTGAGCCTGAGCCAGGCCTGTAGCCAGCTGGGGTGGGCCTGCAGTCTGCTGTACGGGTGCAGACCTACCATGCCGCCCTGGCCTTGGCCCACCATGGACTGGCTGTGGCGCTGGTGGATGCCTGCACCGCCATCTCGGCCGACCACAGCCGGGTGGACGTGTTGGTGCTGGAGCCGCAGATCGTGATTCCCATTGTGGCGTTGCGGCCCATCAACCGCCCCAGCTCCCTGCTGGCCACCGCCATGACGCGCTGCGTGCAGCAAACGGTGGTGCAGGCCTTGGGCGGCTGACGTCATGGGGTGGGTGTTGTCACCAGGAGGTTGACCACCTGCTGGGCCGTGCCAAAGGCCAGGGTCAGCCCCAACGCACCGTGCCCGGTGTTGACCACCAGGTTGTTGGGTCCGCCCGTTTGCACACCCACGATGGGGAGTCCGGTAGGTGTGGCCGGGCGCAGGCCCGCCCAAGGACTTTCGGGTTTACTGGTCTGCAAGGCAGGGAAGAGTGCTTGCGTGCTCTGGCGCAGGCTGTCTGTCGCTTGGGTGCGCACGCTGCGGTCATGGCCCACCAGCTCGGCCATACCGGCCACCCGCAGCCGCGTCCCAATGCGGGCAAACACCACCTTGCGTGCGATGTCCGTCACATTGATGTATGGCGCTGCGTGTTCGGGCGCCTCTGCAATATCCAGTGTCATGCTGTAACCCTTGATGGGGTACACCGGTAAGCGCACGCCTACCGTGCGGGCCAGCTGCACACTGTCGCTGCCCAAGGCCAAAACAAACTGCGCGGCCGCAATGGCGTGGGTGGCTGTGCGCGCCGCCACGATGCGCTGCTGCCGTGTCTCCAGCGCGGTTACTGCATGGCCCAACACAAACTGCACACCACGGGCGCGCAGCAGGCGTTCCAGCACCTGGCACAGCAGGCAGTCCACCGCACACTCCGACGGCGTATACACCGCTCCGGCTATGTGTGACTGGTAGCTGGCCAATGCAGGCTCCAGCTCACAGCTCTGCTGGGCGCTGATGGCGGACTGCTGGCTGCCCAAGGACGTCTGCAATGCCACCTGCTTTGTGCCGCCGCAAAACTCTTGGCATCGGGGTAGAGCACCAGCTTGCCGGTGCTGGAGAAGTCGCAGTCGGGCTGCTCCAGCGCGCGCATACGGTCCAGGCCCTTGCGGCTCAGGGCTGCCAGTTGTAACAGTTGGGCGGTGGTGCGGGCCGATGCTTTGGTATTGCAGGCCCGCATAAAGGCAATCCCCAGCGCCACTGCGCAACATCCCACTGCGGGCGTATCTTCAGCGGGGAGTCGCTGGCGAGCAGCAGCCGGGGCAACTGCCCCCAGATGGAGGCATCGGCCAGGGGTTGCACGTAGCTGTAGCTCAGTTGCGCGCCGTTTCCACCGCTGGCACCGGCCCCGGGCGTCGCCTGGTCGACCACGGTCACCTGCAGACCCTGGCGGTTGAGTTCATACGCCGTGGCCAGTCCCACAATGCCAGCCCCTAAAACACACACATCCATCACGACTCCTGTTTGATGCTTGCACTGTAAAAAGCCTGACCGCTTTTGAACAATGCTTTTGGCACCAGCGGCCATGATCAAAAGTTATGTGCTGGAGCTGTATAGGCCCGGGCTCACTGCAGATCCCACTGGTCCAGGATCCTTTTGTAGACGCCGTTGTCCTGTATGGCTTTGAAGCCCCGCTCGAATAGAGGGTGGAAGGGGTTGTTCTTGGAAAAGCCGACATGGGAGGCTTTGGGGAACCGCAGGCTGCTGATCTTGATGTCGTTCTCGATGCTCAGCTTTCTGGCCATGGCCGAGACGACACTGGTATCGATCACCACCCCGTCGTTGCGCCCGGTCGCCGCTTTGCGCAACAGAAACTCATACGTTTCGCCGGATGTGGTGACAGATTCCTTGCGAAAGGTGCTGGCCTCGTCAAACTCCTTGCTGATGGCATAACCCTGGCCCACACCGATGGTCATGCCATCGAGGTCTCGCAGGGTGCGCACATCTTTGCTGACATGTTTCGAAAACACAACCACATTGCCGCGTGTGCGCAAGCTGCTGCCCAGGGTGTACTTTTCGTCCCGTTCTTTGGAATACACCATGGGGATCACCGCATCCAGCTGGTTGTATTCCAGCAAATGCAGACACCGGCTCCAGGGAAACATGTCGAACTGCACCTCCACACCAACGGCCTTCATGGCCGCGGCCACCAGCTCCACGTCAACCCCAATGGCTTTGCCGTATTTGATGGACGCCGATGGCAGGTAGTCCTCGAATCCCACACGCATGACCTTTTGTCCTGGGCGGTGGCCGAGGCGCAGATGCACACGAGAGCCATGAACAGCACACACCATTTCTTCATGTTCATCTCCTGATCAACAGCGTGCAGCATGCACGGCGGATGCAGGAAATGTAGAGAAACCGGCAGTGATTGAACAATGCCGATGGCCAGGGTGGCCATGATCAAAAGTTATGCCTGGGCGCTGTTACCCAAAGGCCGATCTATTGCGCAAGGCGGCCAGCAGGTGGTCGCACAACACGGCACCCCGCGCAAAATCAAAATCCCGTACGGCCTGGTCCAGTTCCGCGAACCCCTTTGCACCCGCGGCCAGACCCGCAGCCTGCACGCGGGCATGCACGTCCAGCGCTTTCAGGTCGGAACGGGCCAGCAGGGATTGCAGTTCGTCCAGGTCGGCCAGCAGGGCTGTGCTGTCTGACTCTTCGGGAGGTGGTTCGCTGTTGGTCGCAGATTGGGCCAGCGCAGCGTAGTGCTGGACCAGTGGTGCCATGGCCTGCAGGGTGCCGGCCACAGCTTCGCCAAAGCGGGTGCTCAGCGCGGCGCACTGGGTGCATCCAGGCCGCGTTTGACATCGGCTTCGGCCGCAGCAGCAAACGCTCCCAGGTAGACGGCGCCCACAGTCGCAGATACACCCTTGAGGGTGTGCAGCAACCGCCCCGCCGCCGCCAGGTCACCACCGTCTAGCAGGCTGGTGAGTTGTGCCGGTTGGTCTGCCAGTTCGTCCAGGTAAGACCGCAAAATGGATGCGTAAAGGCCGGATTTACCGTCCAGCCGGGCCAGGGCACTGTCGGGGTCTACGCTGTCCACTGCGGGAAGTGTGGCCGCAGTGGACGCTGCGGACGGGCCTGTTGCACTGCTCGCCGCGGGGAATGCCAGGCGCGGAATGGCCGAGCCGGGCTTGCTGCGGCGCGTGTGGTTTTGCAAAACCTCGACCAGGTGGGTCAGGTCAAAGGGTTTGCCCACATGGTCGTCCATGCCACAGCGCAGACAGGCCTCGCGGTCCGAGGCCATGGCGTTGGCGGTCATGGCAATGATGGGCAGGCGGGTCAAGCCCAGCTCCTGGCGGATCAGCTGTGTGGCGGCATATCCATCCATCACTGGCATTTGAATGTCCATCAGGACCGCATGGAAGGGCGGGTCGGTGCAGGCCACCGCATCCACGCCCAACTGCCCGTTGGCAGCAATCACCACATGGGCTCCTTCACCACTCAACAACTCGCGTGCCACCTGCTGGTTGATCAGGTTGTCTTCCACCACCAGCAGGCGCATGCCCTCCAGACGGCCCACGCGGTCGGCGCGGCTGCGGGGTTTGGTGCGCAGGTTGCTCACCCCGGCGCGGGCGTCTCCCACGGTGTCATACAGCAGGGAGGCGGTGATGGGTTTGATCAGGAAGGCGTTCAGATACGACTGTTCCTGGGGCTGCGTTGGGACAACATGTCACGCCCATGGGCTGTCACCATTACCGTGATGGGGCTGATGGCCTGGGCCCCCATCTGGCGCATGTGGGCAATGGTTTCCCAGCCGTCCATTCCGGGCATCAACCAATCCATAAAGACCGCATCGTAGGGCGCCTGCATGGCCATGGCGCGCGCCCGCAGACGTGACAGGGCCTCTGGCCCGCTGTGCGCCACGTCGGCCTGCCAGCCCCAAGACTGGCACATGGACTGCAGCAGCGCGCTGGCCACCGGGTTGTCGTCCACCACCAAGACCTGCATGGGGCTGGGCACACGCACCGGTATGGGCTCGGGGTCGCCCGGTACAGCGTCGGCGCGGGCCAAGGCGATGCTGAAATGGAAGGTGCTGCCGTGGTCGAGCTTGCTGTCGATCTGCAGGTCACCACCCATCAGCTCCACCAGCCGCCGGCAGATGGACAGGCCCAGCCCGGTGCCGCCAAAGCGGCGTGTGGTGGAGGCCTCGGCCTGCATGAAGCCGTCAAAGATATGGTCCAGGTTCTCGGGTGCAATGCCAATGCCGCTGTCGCGCACGGCAATACGCAGGCAGGTGTGCTGCGCGGTTTGCTCCAGCACCTGAACTGCACCACCACTTCGCCATGGTGGGTGAACTTGATGGCGTTGCCGCCCAGGTTGATCAGCACCTGTTGCAGGCGCATGGCATCCCCACCATGATGTGGGCAGTGCCGGGTCAATGTCAAACAACACTTCAACCGGCTTGCTGCCCACATTGGCCGAGAGGATGACGGACAGGTCGCGCAGCAGGCGGTCCATGCGAAACGGCTGCGGGTCCAGCGCCATCTTGCCGGCCTCGATTTTGGAAAAGTCGAGCACATCGTTGAGCAGGCCCAGCAGCGACTTGGCCGCACCCTCGGCCTTGGTCGCGTAGTCCAGCTGGCGGGTGGACAGCTCAGTGTTGTGCAGCAGCTTGAGCATGCCCAGGATCGCGTTCATGGGGGTGCGGATCTCATGGCTCATGTTCGCCACAAACTGGCTCTTGGAGCGCGAGGCCTCTTGTGCGGCCTCCGTGGCACGGGTTAGTTCGGTGATGTCGGAATAGGTGGTGACAAAACCGCCGTCCGGCATGGGTGCACCGCGTATTTCCAGGGTTCTGCCATCGCCCGCTGGCGCTGGAAGCGGTGGGCTTCGCCCAGGCGTGCGCGGTCGACAATCTGTTTGACGATAGCGTCTTGGTCGCCCGGCCCATACTCGCCGCGCGCCGCATTAAACCGGATGATGGACTCGAAGGTGGTGACCTCGCCCGCAAACAGCGTATCGGGGAAGTCCAGCAGGGCGCGGAACTGCGGGTTGTCCACCACCATGTTGAGCTTGCTGTCCATCACGCTCAACCCCACCGGGATGTTCTCCAGGATGTTCTTCATCAGCACGTTTTTCTGCCGTACCTCATCCTCCAGTTTGTGGCGCTGGGTAATGTCCTGAAAAAATACCCACCAGGCGTATGCGTTTGCCGTCGCGGTACTCGGCTTCTGCCGCGCAACGCACCCATATGCGCCGGGCCATGGCGGTAATCAGTGGCAGCTCCAGGTCCCAGGGTTTGCCGGTCCGCTTGGCGTTGTCAATGGCTGCCGTAATCTGGTCGCGGGCCTCGGGTGCAAAAAGGCAATGGATTCTTCCAGCGTTGGTTTGTAGCCATTCACCACGTCATGGATATGGCAGGTCTGGTCTGACCAGGTGATGCTGCCCTGGTCCAGGTTGTATTGCCAGCGGCCGATGCCGGCAATACGTCCCGCGCGAGCCAGAAAAGCCGCACTGTCGCGCAGGCTGGCCGCCTGTTCCTCGCGTTCGGTGTTCCCCTGTTTGGTCTCGGAAATGTCCAGGGTGATGCCGTAAATCCATTCCGGCTTGCCGTCTGCGGTGCGGGTGCAGACCCGCCCCGGGTCAGATGCCAGTCCCAGTGGCCATCCCGTCGGCGCACGCGGCCTTCAAATTCATAGGTGTCGCGCGTGCCCGCCAGGTGTTCCTGCAGGTTCTGGCTGGCGATGGCCAGGTCGTCCGGGTGTACACAGTCGCGCCACACCTTGTTGGGGTCTGCGGCCACTTCGTCCAGCCGGTAGCCCAGCATTTCGGCCCAGCGCGCGTTGACGAGGGCCTGGTCCGTTTGCAGGTTCCACTCCCAGGTGCCCGCGCGCGTGCCGCTGATGATGTTGTTCAGGCGATTGCGTTCCACATCCAGCACCTGGTGCGCCCGTTTGTTGGCCGTGATATCGGTGCGGATGGAGATGTATTTTTCTATGCCCTTGTCGCCAAAAAGGTGCAATAACCGTGTCCACCCAGTAGGGTGACCCATCCTTGGCGCGGTTGCACACTTCACCCCGCCAGACATACCCACTGGAGATGGTTTTCCACACTGTGTCCCAAAAGCCCTCGGGCTGCACATCGGACTTGATGATGCGGTGGTTCTGCCCGACCAGCTCGGCATTGCTGTAACCACTGACCTGGCTGAACATGTCGTTCGCGTGGGTGATGCGGCCTGCCGTGTCGGTGATGGACACGATGGCGTACATGTTGATGGCTTCCATCAAGGTCTGGGACTCGCGCAGCGACTCCAGCCGTCCGATTGCGCCTGGCGGCGCTCGCTGTCCATGCGGGCCAGGTTGGCCTGCGTTTGTGCCAGCAAGCCCAGCACACTGGTCTCGCGCCCCGGGTCCACCACAATCGGCGTGAAAAGTCGCCCTGGCCTATTTTGGTGATGTGGGCGTGCACCTTGTCCAGCGGCCCCAAGGTGGCGCGCAAAGCCCAGCGGGTGCGCACCAGCATGGCCAGCAATGTCAGCCCACACAGGATCAGCGCATACCGCAGGTAGGAGGCCCGGTCCTGGGCCGCTTGTACATCCTGCTGCGTGCGTTCTTCCACCATGGTGGTGAAGTCGGCAATCGGACGCATGATCCGGCTCTTGACCTGGTGGTAGTTGGCATCAAACACCATGGACAAGGCCTTTGCGCGGCTGGCCGCGGCTTGCGGGCCCTGTATGTCCATCAGCGCCATGGCCGCGAGCTCCAGGTGGGTGAGCCCATCGGAGTTGGCCTTGGCCAGGGCCAGTTTTTCGAATTCTTCTGCGGTAAATCCAGCCTGGCGCATCAGGTCGAGCAGGCTGACGGCCGGGCCGGTGGTGAATTGGGTGCCCCGCTCTAGCTGTTCGTTCCAGTACAGCTGGTTGTAGTTCACTGGGCGGGGCTGGAGACCATCACGCACCGCCAGGATGTCCTGAAAACGCTTCTTGTAGGTGGTATCACCCGTGGCCACGTAACTGCGCACCATACGCGTCAGCTCGTCGGAGGACAGCCGCAGTTCGTCGGCCAGCCGTACCGAGCGAAAGCGCAGCGCATGGGCTTCATCCACCTTGTGCTCCAGCGCGGTGTAAAAGAACAGCACCGCCATAGCCACCACCAGGCTCGCCGTGAACCAGACGTTGCGGGAAAATGGGGACCGTTGTAGGGGCATTGGCGCAGCCGTTACGGGCGGATGGGGGTGCAATGCATTCTACGCACACTGTTCCTTGTGCCGTGGCTGCTAAGCTCGCACGGTCACACACAATGGAAAACCCATGGTATTGAAGCTCATCCGAAATCTGTGCACCGTCGGCGCCCTGCTGGTTTGCACCTGGCCGCACACGCGGCCCTCAATTTGTCCGACCCTGCCGGTGGGGCCCCAGGTCCTGGTCGGGCAGTTGCCCAATGGTCTGACCTATTACATCCAGAAGAACAGCCGCCCTGAGAAACGGCTGGAGCTGCGGTTGGCGGTCAAGGCCGGGTCGATTTTGGAAGACGAGGACCAGTTGGGCCTGGCCCATGTGGTGGAGCACATGGCCTTCAACGGCTCCACCCACTTCAAGAAACACGAGCTGGTGTCGTACCTGCAGTCCATCGGCCTGAAGTTTGGCGCCGACCTGAACGCCTACACCAGCTTCAACGAGACGGTGTACATCCTGCCCATCCCCACGGAAAACCCGGAGAACGTCAACAAGGGGTTTCTGGTGCTGCAGGACTGGGCCCAGGGCGTGAGCTTCAACGACGCCGATACCGACCAGGAACGTGCCATCGTGCTGGAAGAGTTGCGCCTGGGCAAGGGTGTGCAGGACCGCATGAACAAGGTCTTGTTGCCCAAGATTTTCAGCGGCTCGTTGTACGCCCAGCGTCTGCCGATTGGCACCGAGGAAAGCCTCAAGGGTTTTAGCCATGACGCCATCAAGCGCTTCTACAAAGACTGGTACCGCCCCAACCTGATGGCCGTGGTGGTGGTGGGCGATATCGAGCCCGAAGCCGCCCGCGCGCTGGTGGAAAAACACTTTGCCGGCCTCAAAACCCCGAGAACGAACGCCCCCGCCTGTACCCCAGCATTGCGGGGCGCAGTGAATCCGAAGCAATCGTCGTGACGGATAAGGAAGCCACTACCAATGCGCTGATGATTCGTTACCCGGTGCGGGACGCCAAGGCGGTGTTGACGCTGGGTGACTACCGCGAGTCGCTGGTGGAAGGTTTGTTTGGAACCATGCTGGGCCAGCGTATGCAGGAGCTGACCCAACAAGCTGCGCCCCTTTATTGGCGGCGGCAGTGGGGTGGGGCGCCTGGTGCCGGGATACCGTGCCTTCAGCTCCAGTGCCCTGCTGGGTCGCCAAGGGTAGGGCCCGCTGTGGACGCCCTGGTGCAAGAGAACGAACGGGCCAGGCAGTTCGGGTTTTCGGCCGCAGAGCTGGAGCGCAGCAAAAGAGCCTGATGCGCACGGTGGAGCAGGCCTATGCCGAGCGCGAAAAGACCGACTCCGCACGTTACGCCGCCGAGTACCTGCGCAACTTCCTGGAGCAGGAGACCATTCCGGGCATCCACAACGAGTTGGCCTACACGCGTGAGCTGCTGCCCACCATCACCTTGGCGGACGTGAATGGCTTTGCGCAAACCATCATTCCCGCAACAGCGGCCAAGCTGGTGGCCTACACCGGCAGCGACAAGCCCGAAAACCCCACGCCCACCGCGCCCCAGTTGCTGGACAGCGTAGCCCAGGCCGAACAACGTACGGTGAGTGCCAAGGTCGAGAAAGCCGTGGCCACCCAGATTCTGAGCCGGCTGCCGACGGCTGGCAGCATCGTGGCCGAGCGCCACAACCCGGCCTTGGGCACCACCGAGCTGGACCTGTCCAATGGGATCAGGGTTTTGCTCAAACCGACCGATTTCAAGAACGACGAGATCCTGCTGGGCGCCAACCGGTTTGGCGGGCAGTCGCTGTACGGCCAGGCCGACATGTACAACGCGGCCGTGGCCAGTGTTGTTGTCAGCGCCATGGGTCTGGGCGAGTTTGCCCCACCGACTTGCAGAAGATGCTGGCGGGCAAGGTGTTGTCCGTTAATGCCGGTCTGGGTGGGTTCAACGACTACGTCAGTGCCTCGTCCAGCATGGCCGACCTGGAAACCATGTTGCAGCTGCTGAGCCTGAAGTTTGGCCCCACCCGGCTGGATGCAGACCTGTACCAGTCTTTCGTGACCCGTATGCAGGATGCGGCCCGCAATGCCATGGCACGACCCGAGGCCGTGTTCTCGGACACGCTGCAAACCACGCTGTTTAATGCCCACCCGCGCCTGCAGTTGACCCCACGGCCCGAGAACTTCAGCCAGCTCAACTTGGAGCGCATGCGCAGCATTTACCAGGAGCGGTTTGCCAGCGCCAGGGCATGCATTTTGTGATGGTGGGTAGCTTCAGCGTAGACGCCGTCAAGCCGCTGCTGGCGCGTTACCTGGCGAGCCTGCCCACGCCGGACATCCCCACCACCTACCAGGACCTGGGCATTCGCCCGGTCACGGGTGTGGTGAAAAAGTGGTACGCGCTGGCAGCGAACCCAAGAGCCAGGTCTCCATCAGCTTCACCGGCGACGCGCCGTATTCCGATGAAGAACAATTGCGCCTGAACGCCGTGGTGGAGGTGCTCAATATCCGCATCATCGACATACTGCGGGAGAAGCTCACACTCATCTATGGCGGCAGCATGCGGGCGGCCTGGTGCGTACACCGTACCCGCACTACCACCTGACCTTGACCCTGCCCTGCTCACCCGACAACGTGGACAAGGTGATCACCGCGGCCATGGCCGAAATCCAGCTCTTGCAAGAGGCGGGGTGGACGCCGCAGACTGGGCCAAGGTCAAGCAGAACTGGTTGACCAACCACCGCAAAACCTGCGGGAGAACAGCTTCTGGGCGGGGCGCCTGCAGTCAGCCGCGCTGTATGGCACGGACCCGGCCACGGTGCTGGACTATGAGAAACAGCTAGACGCCATCACGCCAGAATTGTTGCAGGCGGCTGCCAAGCGTTACCTACAGCGCGGCAACTATGTGCAGGTGGTGCAATACCCCAAACAGTAAGCCCCCCACGCTCCACCGCTGCGCGGGTCACTGGTACTTCTTGTTGATCCGGTCGGTGGTGCCATCTTTGGCCATGGCCTTGAGCGTGGCATTGAGTTTGGAATGGTGTCGGCCGGCACCGACAGGTTGCAGGCCAGGTAGAGCTCGGTCTGTTTGAACTCCAACAGTGGCTTGATCTTGACGTTTTTCTTGGCAGCGAAGTAGGGGCCGTTCTGGCTGCCGGTGGCCCACAGGTCGATGCGGCCGCCTTCGAGCTTCTTGGCATTTTGGTCGTCGTAGTACGACTCGTCCACGTTGAATTTCAAGGCCTTCAGGTACAGCGCCACGGCGTCACCCCGGTAACCACCGATCTTGAACTTGCGGGCGTCGTCGAAGCTGTCGAGCTTGATGGTGCTGTTGGCCCTGGCAAAAACACCCAGTTGCTGGAGGCGACTGGCCCCACCCACAAAAGTCTTTTCGCGCTCCTCGGTGCGGGTGGTGGAGTAGACGCAGGTGTCTTTGTCGGTGCGCGCCATGGTAATGGCCCGCATCCACGGGTACAGGGTGATGGTGTGCTCCAGCTTGGCGCGCCTGAACATTTCCTGCACGGCTTCGGTCGCACTGCCCACCACCGTTTTGCCATCGTCGGCCGCGAAGTTGAAGGGCGGCGCATCTTCCGTGGTGACGACCAATCCCCCGCGCAAGCGCCAGCAGACCACAACAAGCCAACACACAGCAGCGTTTTCATGGTCACATCCTCGTTCAAGACGGACAAAACCGATGGGGACCTGGAAAATCATGCTAACAGTTCAGGCGCGCTGTAGCAAATGAAGCACAGGGCGCAAAGTCACCGTGCAGCTAGCGTTTACCTGCATATACACCGCCGACCGCCCTACCCACAATGTTCGTAAACCCCGTTTGAACGGACTGCCCCGGCCGAAAGGATGCAGATGGCGCATATGGATAGATGGACCGCTATGTGGCGTGCCTTCGCGAACTCCAGCAAGGACAACCACCTGGTGCAGGGTGAGGCCACGATGACAACGCTGCGTCGTTTTGTCTGGCTGCTGTATTTTTGGCGCCCATCCATTTTCTGCTCGCGCTCTGGTACGGCGTCTTCTATGACCCGGGTGGCCGCACAGGGATGCTGGATTGGGCCCATGGCAAGTTTGTGGTGCAGCTCAGCATGGGGTGTGTGTCTGTCATTCTGGGGTTGGTGGTGCGCAGGTTTGTCAAACGCCACACCCGTGCCTCCCAAACTGCCATCGTGTTGCATGCCTTGTTGTGCAGTGTCTACGGCACCTTTGGCATGCTGGATGCCATTGTGGACCAGCGTGCGGGGCTGGGCATTACCTCGTATTTCATGGTCAGTGTGGCAGTGGCTGCGCTGTCTCTGATGCGGCCGCTGTTTGCCTTTTTGTGCTTCGGCATTGGCACCGTGCAGTTTGCGCTGATGCTGGCCTGGGTGGGGCTGGAGCCTATCGAGGTGGCGCGCTCCATCGTCCAAACGCTGGTGGCCACCGTGGTGTCGTTTGTAGTGGCCGTGGCCGTGTGGCGGCAGTATGCCCATCTGGTGCTGCTGCGCCGTGAACTGCTGCAGAAACAAAGCGAATTGGCCCATCTGGCGGAGCGGGACAGTTTGACCGGCCTGTACAACCGCCGCACCTTTGCCAGCTTGGCCAATGTGGAGCTGGACCGGGCAGAGCGTTTCCCCAATGGTGTAGGGCTTGTGATGGTGGACCTGGACCACTTCAAAAATCAACGACCAGCATGGACACCCTGCCGGAGACGAAGTCTTGCGGCAGGTGGCCGCCCTCATCACCACGTCCGTGCGGTCGTCCGATATTGCGGCGCGTTTGGGCGGTGAGGAGTTTGTGGTGTTGCTGCCCAACACCGACCACACAGGCGCGCTGATAGCGGCCGGCAAACTGTGTGCTGCGATCAAAAACAGGCGTTGGTATTGCCGGGTCTTAACCTGCCCGTGACCGCCAGCCTGGGCTGCACGGCCATGCAGCCGGGCCAGGGGCTCACGTTGGAGGCACTGTATGCGGCCGCCGACCAGGCGCTCTACCTTGCCAAAAACAAGGGGCGTGACCGGGTGGAATATCTGCCGCCCTCCAGTTTGCCCTGGATCCGGTGGTGCCCTGAGGTTCGCCACCACCACCCAGGCCCCGGGGTTATTTGCGCATCAGCGTGCTCTTGCCAAACAGCGATTCGATCAGGTCCACCGCCACCTCGGCCGTGCGGTTGCGCTCGTCCAGCGCGGGGTTGAGTTCCATCACATCCAGGCTGGCCAGGCGGCCGGTGTCGGCAATCATTTCCATGCAGAGTTGCGCCTCACGGTAGTTGGGGCCGCCACGCACGGTGGTGCCCACACCGGGGCGATGTCGGGGTCCAGAAAGTCCACGTCAAAGCTCACATGCAAATGGGTGTTGGCGTCCACCAGCGCCAGTGCCAGCTCCATCGCGGCGCGCATGCCCATCTCGTCGATGTAACGCATGTCGAACACTTCCAAGTCCATCTCGTGCACAAAACGCTTTTCGCCTTCGTCCACACTGCGGATGCCGATCTGGCGTATCCACTTGGGTGAAATGGCCGGCACGTGGCCGCCAATCTCGATCAGTTCCTTGGGGCCGTGGCCACACAGGCAGGCCACCGGCATGCCGTGGATGTTGCCGCTGGGTGTCAGCGCGTTGGTGTTGAAGTCGGCATGGGCGTCCAGCCACAGGATGCGCAGTTTTTACCGGTGTCGCGGCAGTGGCGGGCCACAGCACTGATCGAGCCTATGCCCAGGCAGTGGTCGCCGCCCAGCAGGATGGGCAGGCGGCCGTCAGACAGCTCCGCATACACGGCGTCGTGCACGGCCTGGTTCCAGTGCGTGACTTCGGCAAGGTGGCGGTAGCCGTCCACCGGGGGCAGCCAGGGGTTGTTGGGGCCGACCAGGTTGCCCCTGTCTAGCACGTCCAGGCCTTGTGCGGCCAGCACGGGGGCGATGTTGGCCACACGCAGGGCCTCGGGGCCCATGCTGGCGCCGACTGCCGGCGCCGATGTCTGTGGGGGCGCCTATCAAACTGATTTTGGTATTTGTCATGGTGGGTATAGCTGCTTTAAGGGGTTTGCAATTGGAAGGCCGGGCGGCGCTCGCCGACCTGGATGCCACGGGCATTGATGATGGCTTGTGCACGCCAGGGGCGCAGTGCTTCGCGTTGGGCGTCGTCCAGCCAGCCCAGTTGCTCCAGCACCTCCACACTGGCGGCAAACAGCGCGGGCTTGTTGGCGTCGATGATCTTCAGCGCAAAGGCCTGGCCGCGGCTCACGCTGCCCACTACCTGCACACCGTCGGCCCCCACCTTGGTGACCCAGTCGCCTTTGCCCGCTTCCATAAAGGCCTTGTCGTTGCGGCCAGTGCCGCTAACCAGATCTGGGTGGGCGGTCATGGCGGTGCTGAGCTGGGCAAAGCTGTTGCCAAACTGCGTGTCGGCGGCGCCGCTGGCCAGGCGGGCATAACCCGTGGCCAGCGGACAGCGGCATCGCGTAGTTGGGGCCGAGCAGCCGTCCACACCCAGCTTCATATCGTTGGCGTCCATGCCCACGGCGCGGGCCACATCGCGGCGAATCGCCCGCTGCAGGGGATGGTCGGGCGACTCGTAGTTGTCCAGGGAGAGGCCGTGCTGCACGCAGTAGGCGACAAAGCCAGCATGTTTGCCGCTACAGTTGTTGTAGCGCTCATCAAAGGTTTCACCGGGGCTAGGGGCCTTTCCGGTGTTCTCAAAATGGTAGGGCACATGGCAGCCGCAGCGCAGCACCTTGTAGGTCTGGCCGGCCTTCTCCAGCATCTGCTGCGCGGCTTGCACATGCATGGGCTCACCGCTGCGGCTGGCGCACAGCAGGGCCACGTGTTCGGGCGTGAAGCCAAAGTGTTGGGGCCACCAGCCTCGACAAAGGGCAGGGCCTGCAGCGCCTTCAGCGTGGAGCGGGTGAAGGTCATCCAATGCGGATCACCGGCATGGGCCAGCAGTTGGCCCTGGGTGTTGACCACGGCAACCGAGCCAAAGTGCTGGTTCTCCAGGGTGCCACCGCGGGTCATTTCTATCAGTGGGGTGTGTTGCATGCCGCGATTGTGGAGCAAAAATCGGACGCCCCATTCCGCCTGTCGCTCGCTTGACGCGTTAACCAAATGCCTTGCTCCACAATCCCGCCATGACCCACATCCGCTCCCCTGCAGGCCCAGATTGTCCAATGGCTGGTCGTACCCGGCGATGCCGTACGCCCCGGCGATGTGGTCGTGATCCTGGAGGCTATGAAGATGGAGCACGAGGTGCGCGCCGAGTCTGCAGGGCGTATCACCGAGCTGCTGTTTGCACCGGGGAAATGGTTGATGCAGATGAGGTGCTATTAATTTGGGAGCTAACTAGTGATATTCCACGGGGCTAGAGGCCAAAATCGCTCACAACACTTCCGCTGAACGGGCTCTGGACCCTGCGGCAGCGGAGGCGCCGCGTGCCGACCTGCACAAGTTGCTGGCCCGCCAAGCCTTCACCCAAGACGCCAGCCGCCCCGAGGCCATGGCCAAGCGCCACGCCCAGGGCTTGCGCAGCGCCCGTGAGAACATCGCCGACCTGTGCGACGCTGGCAGCTTCACAGAATACGGCGCGCTGGCCGTGGCCGCCCAGCGCAGCCGCCGCACAACAGAAGACCTGATCCAGAACACCCCGGCCGACGGCATGGTCACCGGCCTGGGCCAGGTCAATGGCCAGTCCATCGTCGCCATGTCCTACGACGCCACCGTGCTGGCCGGCACGCAAGGCATGCGCAACCACCAGAAGACCGACCGCATGCTGGGCATTGCGCTGCAAAACAAGCTGCCGGTGGTGCTGTTTGCCGAAGGCGGCGGCGGCCGCCCGGAGATGTGGACATGCCCATTGTGGCCGGCCTGCACGTGGCCACCTTTGCCAGTTATGCGCGGCTCAACGGCCAGGTGCCGGTGGTGGCATCGTCGCCGGGCGTTGTTTTGCCGGCAACGCGGCGCTCCTGGGTTGCAGTGACGTCATCATCGCCACCCGGGCCAGCAACATCGGCATGGGCGGCCCGGCTATGGTGGAGGGTGGTGGCCTTGGCGTCTTCAAGCCCGAACAGATTGGCCCTTCCAGTGTGCAGCATGGCAATGGTGTCATCGACATATTGGTGGATGACGAGGCGCAGGCTGTGGCCGCAGCGCGGCATTACCTGTCGTTCTTCCAAGGACCTCTCAAAGAATTCAGCGCACCCCCGCGTTGGCCCTGCGCGACGTGGTGCCCGAGAACCGCCTGCGCGTCTACGACACCCGTGCCGCACTGCAAGGCATTGCCGACGTGGATTCGCTGCTGGAAATACGCACCGGCTTTGGCAAAGGCATCCACACCGCGCTGGCCCGCATCGAAGGCCGACCCGTTGGCCTGCTGGCCAACAACCGCTGCACCTGGGCGGCGCGATAGATGCCGACGCCGCCGACAAAGCCGCACGTTTCATGCAGCTGTGTAATGCCCACGGCCTGCCCTCATCAGCCTGGTGGACACACCCGGCTTCATGGTCGGGCCGGATACCGAAGCCACGGCCCAGATGCGCCATGTCAGCCGGCTGTTCATCGCTGCGGCGCATTTGCGTGTGCCGTTCCTGAGCGTGGTCTTGCGCAAGGGTTATGGCCTGGGGCCATGGGCATGACCGCGGGTGGTTTTCATTCCCCACTCTTCACCGTGGCCTGGCCCACTGGCGAGTTTGGTGCCATGGGGCTGGAGGGCGCGGTGCGACTGGGCTTCAAGAAGGAGCTGGAAGCCGTGCCCGGGGCACCGAGCGCCAGGCCCTGTACGACCAACTGGTGGCCCGCCAATACGACAACGGTAGCGCCATGAACATGGCCGCCACGCTAGAGATTGATGCGGTGATCGACCCGGCCGACACGCGGGCCTGGCTGCTGCGTGGTTTGCAGGCGGGTCGTGAGACCCCATGCCCCTGGCCCCAGTATTGACACCTGGTAGGCGCGGGGAGGCTGGGTAGGCCGACGGTGCGAAGGGCTTGGCCGCCCATGCTAAGCTGCCCCTCCGCTATAAAACCCGACGCCAAGGAGACCACCATGCCCGGACTATTGCCCCAGATCGACCCCGAGGGCCTGCTTGAATTTTCGGTGGTCTACACCGACCGCGCGCTCAACCACATGTCGCAGCGCTTCCAGGGCGTCATGAAAGACATCTCGGCGATCTTGAAAGAGGTCTACCACGCCAAGTCTGCCATTCTGGTGCCTGGCAGCGGCACCTTTGGCATGGAGGCCGTGGCCCGCCAGTTCGCCACCGACAAGAAAACACTGGTCATCCGCAATGGCTGGTTCAGCTACCGCTGGACGCAAATTTTGACATGGGCCGCATCCCCAGCGCATCCACCGTGCTGAAGGCCCGCCGTGTGGGCGAAGGCAAACAGGCGCAATGGATTCCATGCCCGGTAGAAGAAGTGGTCGCAACCATCGCCCGCGAGAAGCCCGATGTGGTGTTCGCCCCGCACGTGGAAACCGCCGCCGGCATGATCCTGCCCGACGACTACCTGCGTGCCGTGAGTGACGCCGTGCACGCCGTGGGCGGCCTGTTTGTGCTGGACTGCATTGCATCCGGCGCCATGTGGGTGGATATGGAAGCGACTGGTGTGGACGTGTTGGTCAGCGCGCCGCAAAAGGCTGGAGCGGTTCACCCTGCTGCGCCATGGTCTGCCTGAGCGAACGCGCCCGCGCCGCCATCGACAGCACCACCAGCACCAGCTTTGCCTGCGATTTGAAGAAGTGGCTGCAGATCATGGAAGCCTACGAAGGCGGCGCCCACATGTACCACGCCACCATGCCCACCGACGCGTTGACCCGCCTGCGCGAGGTCATGCAGGAAACACGCAACTACGGCTTTGAGAAGGTGCGCGCCGAGCAGATGGATCTGGGCAACAAAGTTCGCGCGCTGTTCGAGAGCAAAGGTATCGTCAGCGTGGCTGCGGAAGGGTTTAAGGCCCCGGGCGTGGTGGTGAGTTACACCGAAGACCCAGGCATGCAGAACAGCAAGAAGTTTCTGGCAGTGGGTCTGCAGACTGCGGCCGGTGTGCCTTTGCAGTGTGACGAGCCGGCGGATTTCAGCACTTTCCGCGTGGGCTTGTTTGGGCTGGAGAAGTTGCACAACGTGGACCGCACGGTGGCGCAGTTGGAAGCGGCTTTGGACAAGATTGGGTGAGTTGGTCGGTGGCAGAGCGTGCTTGGTTTGAGAAGCCGTGTAAGTCCGTTGTGGGGCGAAAGCGGGCGTTCGTTCGATGCTCTTAAATGCAGTTGAAGTCTAGAATCGTCGAGGTACAGCCTGCGGCTTTGTTGGAATTTTTATACTTGTATAAAGATTAGGGGAGCTTCTGCGAGCAAGGCTGCAAGCCACTTTTTAGGGAATTCATGGCCAGCTTATACCGCAGCGCCCAGATTAATCCGCAGATTTTGCGGCATGCATTTCGTTAAATCGCATGAAAGTCCGTGCCTATTCCACGGTGGTCGCAGCGCTCGGTGCAATCATAGTGGGCGTCCTCTGGCTCTATTGGACTTGGTGGGTCGTCCCCGTGAGTTTCTTGATGCCTGACTTCTCCTACCGCACACACTCGGTCGTTGCTACGACGCTGCTGTTTGCAGTGTGCTCCGTTCTCATCGCCTTCACTGCCGGAACGCGCAGTATTATCTTCGCGTTCTTGAGTATTTCGATTTATGAGTGCTTGTTATTGGGGAGTATCCTTGTGTACAACCAGCACTATCCGCAAGGTCGTATTGAGTACTCATGGTCAACTCTTTTAACGGCCTGGGTGATGCGTCAGCCTTAGCAGCCATGTCCTGGTTGACTTGGCGAGTGTTTCTGCAAGGGCGGCAACCGAATGCGACTTAACTGGTGGCTCGTCGCTGACGGGAGCATTGTCTGATATCGACGCTGCATCGGGGCGATAGCGGCCTTCCCAGTGACTCCCCAATTTGGCGATGTTCAAATCGTCGTGGGCCATCGAAAATGGCCCATCAGCAACCTCAGTAAGTCGCATGTACACCAGAATACTCACTTCAGCGATTGCCCGATGGCTTGTCTTGTTGGTCTTGTGTGTCGTTTCGCTATTCTTCTTGAACGACGCGTTTTTGGTGTATGGGTAGCCGGAGGACCGCCCGGGCCGCACAAACTGGGTTGGGAACGCAGAGCATTGGCATCTTTGCTGTTGTCCGGTGCTTCGCTGTTTGGTGCGATTGGTGCGTTTAGAGCCCTCGGCAGATTTCCGCAAATTGGCACAGTGTCGTGGCTGATGCTTGCGCTTGCTGGGAGTCTTGCCCTTGCGCCGTTTGTCACTCGCGAGTTTCTCGTGGATATGTGCATTGACAATGGGGACGCTGGAGTGCTTCATTGTTAGAGTGCGAGCTATGAACCGCATTCAAACTGCAGGCTTGCTTTGGGGCGAAAGCGGTCTTCCCGCGAGCGAGTCTGGTACAAAGTACGATAGCCAATATGAGGTTCATTGAAGGCCGTCTTTGACAAGTCGCAAAACCGCCGTAGCTCGCCGCCCATCGTTAATGTTCGATGCGGCGTGTATAAGTGATGGCCCGCGGTCATTTTACCCTGAAACGCATGACAGACCCATTTCTCGTTGATCGACCGTTTCTTGCTGACGTCTGTCCTGCCTTCGCGAGTGCGGTGACGAATGGCTGCAGGGTGATCGGTCGATCAGACCTTGCGGAGGAAATAGTACGCGTGGTCCTCCCGCCTCAGCTCATTGCGGGAGCTCCTGACTCCTATTCTTTTCTGGCGTATCCTGTTCCTCGCCTTACGCTTGAGCAACGCCAACTTCTCGAAGTCCGAGACTTCGAACGTATTCAAGTGCCGGTGGGAGCTGGCACAGTCAGCCTGGAGCTTGATGTTTTCGGAAAGATCGGATGGTTTTACGTTGACATGCTCTCAGAGCATTACGAGGCCGCTGTAAGTGGAGCGCAGAAGCATTCACTTTAACCAATGGACTCACACGGACACACCGCACCAGGTTGCTACTGCGCGGCGCTTGCTGCGTGCTGGTGGCTTAAAGTTTAGAGCTTATGACGACACTACTTGCACGCCTAAAGGGTCTCTTCGACATAGAGCTTTTCGTGCGCGTGTGCATGGTAGTTTGGGGACGCCTTTCCTAGCTATCGCCCTATATGCTGTCGCAGAATTCCGCCCCACTGACTGGGCTGAGTGGTGTGTATTGGCTCTTGTAGTTGCCTTCGGCGCATACGGGGCCTTTCTTTTGTGGCTCGGATTACTGGGGAGTGATTCACAGGTGGAAAGCTCAATGGACCTCATGTCAGAGGGAGGCGAACTGCTCGGCGTAGTTTTCGCCCTGGTCGTGGCAGTCATAGCTGTCCCAGTCACACTGTTGATTCGGATGATTTGGAAACGGCGGAGCGGCTAGTGGCGTTATCCTTGTCCGCAGGGGCGTAAGCGGTCCTTCGCGGTGCCAGTCCGACTGACTATATTTACGACGTGTGTCATTCAATATTCGTTAGGTGTCAAACCATGCCGCAACCCCGCCGCACCGCAGAACTGCTTCGCGAACTCGCCGATCAGCAACTCGTGAGCGTTCTGAACAAGACGAAGTGGGAACGTCTCTTTGAAGAGTTGAATCGCGAAAACTTGCCAGTGGATTTTCGGCGCAAGGACATCAATGAAGCCGAAAGCTCTGATGATCGTTGGGATGGTGACATTTTTCATGTGTTCGGCGGCTGCGAAGTCATCGAGTGGCTCGACATTCGAGCGAGGCTCTCGGTCAGCCGCGGCAAGCTGCTGGAACCAGAGATTCACGACTTCACGGCTGAATTGGTCGCCGCAGCCAAGCGTGCCAAGATTCCATATTCGGTCACACGCGAAGGCATTCGGGTGTGGGGTACATAGGGGCTGGTTCAAACATACAGTGGGCAACATGACGTCAAACCGGGCGTTCAGGCGGACTCGTAACGGCTGGCCACTTCAGGCACCTATTTCATTCTGGACCTTCAGTGCCCAGCCGCTGCTCGCGGCTCAACTTCAACGTTTTGAGGCTGTAAATCAAAGGGTTTGAATGTCGGCTCCTGGCGATAGGGGTGACCGCTTTGTGTCTTAACCACGCTCTGCATTCGTCACAGTAAACAATTGAAATTTGCAGCTGAAGAGGGCATTGCGCATAGCACCGCGTTCATGCCGTTCCCCGCCAAACTCTTGTCCGCACACGCCACGTGAAAGCCCGCACGACCTCGGGGCTCAGGCTGCGCTAAGTCTCAATGACGAACACTCACTGACTGGCGCCAAGCGCTATGCGCTAATGCAGATCACGCGCCAAGGTGCAAGGTGGCGCACCCGCAGCGGGGCGCACAGCAAACTTATGCCAGCATGCGGTCTTTGGCCACAAAGTACTTCCGCGCATAGGCCACCAGTTGGCCGTCGGTGGGATGGTCCACTGTCTCGATGCCCACAACCTTGTTCACCATGGTTGCGTCATGTGCATGGATATGCTTGACGAGCTGCAGTTTGGCCTGCGCGGGCCCAACCACCAGGATCTCCTGCGCGCCCTGGGCGCTTCTACCACTGCATGGTAGTAGCTATGTTCCTCTGGCGAGCGCCCGCTGCCCACGGCGCCTGCGCGTGAATGCAGTTTGTGGTGCGGATTGTGCGGGTGGATGATTGATTTCTCTACATCGTCTGGGCTGATGTGCATGACGTGGGCTTCAGAGTGGTCGAGCCAGACAACGGCGTGGTAGTGGGACATACTTTCCTTGTTCGTTTGATCAAGGCTTCAGCTTAGGCGCTCCTGCGCAAGCTGGGTTGACCTGGATCAACCGAGCCCTACTTACATGACTCAGGCCAGCAATCGAAACAGCAATGGCATCGGCAGCGATGAATGACCAATGCCTTTCACAGCGATGTGATCTTGTGGAATCGTTTTGGAAGCGCAGCCAGGTGGTGCGACAGCAGCAGTTCGGTGTAAGCAAGCGATGGGGCGGGTAAGTCTTGTGCCGAAATCGCTTACTCCTCTGCCATTAGCAGCTTATGGCTCTTGCGCATCTCCACCGCATCCATTTGCGACAACGTGCGCTCCCCGCACCAGGCGGAACAGGCGCATGGAGTTGCTCACACCCTCCACCTGTTCCTGCACGGCTTTGGCCGACGCGGCCAGCTGTTCCACCATGGCGGCGTTTTGCTGGGTGATGGTGTCCATGTGCGAAATGGCTTCGTTGATCTGGCGAATGCCCATGGTTTGTTCCGTGCCCGCGGTTTTGATCTCGTCCAGCACCGTGCTGACCTTGGTCACCGACTGCTGGGCATCGTCCATGCGCTGCAGGGCCTGGTCGGTTTGTTCGCTGCCTTTTGCACCCGCTCGGCGGATTCGGTGATGAGTTGTTTGATCTCCCGGGCGGCACCGGTGGTCCGCTGTGCCAGTGCGCGTACTTCGGTGGCCACCACCGCAAAGCCGCGTCCTTGTTCACCCGCGCGTGCGGCTTCTACGGCCGCGTTCAGGGCCAGGATGTTGGTTTGAAAGGCCACACCCTCAATGAGTTGAATGATCTCCTGGATGCGCAGCGACGACTCGGTGATGCCCTTCATGGTCTCGGCCACGGAGTGCACAGCCTCGTTGCTGCGCGAGGTGACGTGGGCCGTTTCATGGGCCAGCTCGACCCCCGCACCGCAGACGCGGCGCTTTGCTGGACGGTGCCGCTGATTTCTTCCATGGACGCCGCGGTCTGCTCCAGACTGCTGGCCTGTGATTCGGTTCGGGACGACATGTCCTGGTTGCCGTCGGCTATCTCCTGCATTGCAATATGCAGGTGGTCCACCTCGGACCGCACATCGCTGACAACCGTGCGCAGGTTGACCGACATCTGGTTCAAAGCCTGCTGCAGCTGCCCCACCAAGCCGGTGTCTCCGGTCTTCACGCGGTGCGACAGGTCCCCGAAGCCAGGTGGTTGGCATCGGCCACCAGCCCTTCCAGCGGTTTCATGGCCAGTTGCCAGGTCAGCCAGGCTGCCCCGGCAATGGCGCATGCGTAGACGATGGCCACAACGGCAAGAGGCAGGCCGATCCACATGGCGATACCCGGCAGGCCGGCGGCCACCATTTGAGGGCGACAATTTTGCCCCATGCCGGGGCTCAGCAGCCGCTGCAGCTTGCCCATCGCACCCTGCTGCAGCACGGCGCCGCGGTGCAATGCCACGCGCGCATGGCCTGCTTTGGCGTCTTCACGCATCTGGGCATACAGACCCTCTGCCATGCTGACCTCTTGCGCCGAAGGGGCGGTGCGTACCGACAGGTAGCCGGTGACGGTGTCGCCATCCATCATGGGGGTTGCATTGGCGCGCACCCAGTAATGGTCTCCGTTCTTGCGCCGGTTCTTCACCAAACCCGTCCAGGGCAATTTGTTCTGGATGGTGTTCCACAAATCGCGGAAGGCCTCTTGCGGCATGTCCGGATGGCGAACGATATTGTGGGCTTGGCCCAGCAGTTCCTCGCGGGTGAATCCGCTGACCTCGATAAAGGCAGGGTTGCAGTAGGTGATACGGCCCTTGAGGTCGGTGACGGACACCAAAGTCTGGTTGGCCGACATTTGGTAGGCCTTGTTGGTGACCGGTACGTTGTTGCGCATGGTTTCCTCCCCGTTTGAGTAAATCGAGCTCACCGAATACGACGTGTGGATGCGGCCCTAGTCGACCACGGGATGGTGCTGCGCGGTGTTGCTTTAGATCAAGGAAACGGTATTCCCCTCGGACTTTTTCCTGGTATCCACTTATTCTTCCGCATTACGCCAGCGGCTGGAAGCGAGGCGCGGTGCTTGCTGGTGGTAGTGGCTTTTGCCTCTCAAAACCGCGGCAAATCCGGGTGTTTGATCTGCCCGCCGCGCACCAGCATCTTCCCGTACTCCGCACAGCGCTGCAGCGTCGGGATCACCTTGCCGGGGTTGAGCAAACCCTTGGTGTCAAAGGCGTTCTTGATACCCATCATCTGGGCATTCTCGGCAGCGGAGAACTGCACACACATCGAGTTGAGTTTCTCCACCCCCACACCGTGTTCGCCCGTTACCGTGCCGCCCATGGCCACGCTGGTTTCCAGAATGTCGGCACCAAACAGTTCGCAGCGGTGCAACTGGTCGGGGTCGTTGGCGTCGAACAAGATCAGCGGGTGCAGGTTGCCATCGCCCGCATGGAACACATTGGCGCAGCGCAGCTGGTACTTCTTCTCCATTTCCTGAATCGCCAGCAGGATGTCGGCCAAGCGTTTGCGCGGGATGGTGCTGTCCATACACATGTAGTCGGGGCTGATACGGCCACTGGCCGGGAAGGCGTTTTGCGACCGCTCCAGAACTTCAGGCGTTCGGCCTCGTTCTGGCTCACTGCAATAGCCGTGGCGCCGTGGGCACGCAGTACATCTGCCATGCGGCCGATTTCTTCTTCTACCTCTTCGGGGGTGCCGTCGCTCTCACACAGCAAGATGGCTTCGGCGTTCAGGTCGTAACCGGCGTGCACAAAATCTTCCACGGCCGCGGTCATGGGTTTATCCATCATCTCCAGGCCCGCGGGGATGATGCCGGCCGCAATCACCGCCGCCACCGCGTCACCCGCCTTGCGCAGGTCGTCGAAGCTCGCCATGATGCAGCGCGCCAGTTGCGGCTTGGGCACCAGCTTGACGGTCACTTCGGTGATGACTGCCAGCATGCCTTCGCTGCCAACCACCAAGCTCAGCAGGTCGTAGCCGGGGTGTCCAGCGCGTCGCTGCCAAACGTGATGGGCTCGCCCTCCACCGTGTAGCCCTTGACCTTGAGCACGTTGTGCAGCGTCAGCCCGTATTTGAGGCAGTGCACGCCGCCCGAGTTCTCGGCCACGTTGCCCCTATGGTGCAGGCGATCTGGCTGGACGGGTCGGGCGCGTAGTACAGGCCCAAGGGGATGCGGCTTCACTGATGGCCAGGTTGCGCACGCCGCACTGCACCACGGCCGTGCGGCTGCGCTTGTCCAGCTTCAGGATTTTGTTGAACTTGGCCAGCGACAGGGTCACGCCCAGCGCGTGTGGCATGGCCCCGCCGGACAGGCCGGTGCCCGCGCCACGTGCCACCACCGGCACACCCATGTCAAAACAGGTTTTCAGCACGGCCGCCACTTGGGCGTCCGTTTCCGGCAAGGCCACTACCAGTGGCCGCTGGCGGTAGGCGGTCAGGCCATCACATTCGTAGGGGTGGTGTCTTCACGGTTCCACAACAGACTGCTTGAAGGCAAATGGGCCACGAGCCCCCGTAATACCTTACTCTGTAGCTCTGCTTTTGTAGCAAATCGGGGTGATTGGTAGAGGTGGGCGTGTTCATGTGAACACTGTACGGCAAAGCCTGCGGGTCGGGTGTGAAGAAATTGAACGCTAGGCCACCGCTTTTCAACCAGTCCGCAAACGCCGCGCATTCCCAGCGGTCCATGGTGCCGGTGCGCCAGCACAGGTAGTGGGCGTGGGGGCTGGGCACGTTGCTGCCAAAAACTGCGTTGCTGCCCAGGCGCACCAGAGCGCCATTGTCCAGCCAGGGGCGCCCAGCTTGAGGCGGACCAGGGCCACACCCATGCCCGCGGCCGCGGCATCACACATCAGGCCGATGTCGTTGAACTGGGAGCCGTCCACGGGTTCGGGCCAGTCCAGCCCCTGGGCGGCAAACCAGGTGCGCCAAGGCTCCAGCGGGCTGCGCAGCAGTGGCAGGCCTTCGATGTCTTGGGCCACTTCAAACGGGCCATGTTCCCGCACAAAAGCGGGTGATGCCAGCGGTGTGACAACATCTTTGGACAGGCATACATGTTCCAGGTCGGCATACCGCCCCGGCCCAAAACGCACCAGCAGGTCGGCGTCTTCGGCCACCACGTCCAGCAGCGGGATGGAAACCTGCAGTGTCAGGTCAATCTCGGGGTAGGCCTCGGTGAACTGGCGCAGCCGCGGGATCAGGATGGAGCGTGCAAACGTGGGTGTCACCGCCAGGCGCAGCTTGCGTTTGCCGGGTGCGGCGGCCGAACTGGGAAACTTCTGCAGGCTGCTGAGGCCTTCGCGTACGTGGGCCAGGTATTCGCTGCCTTCGGTGGTCAGCGAAAAGTCCGCCCGGCCAAACAGTTTGGTACCAATGATCTGCTCCAGCTGTTTGACCCTATGGCTGACCGCGCTGGGGTCACACATTGCTCTTCAGCAGCCTGTGTCACACTGCGCAGGCGGGCCAATGCTTCAAAGGTCAGCAGGCACTGGATAGGAGGAATGCGGGCAGCGGACATGGCTTACTATAATCCGGCCCCATTCGCCCCTGCCTCTTGGCACCAACACACTATAAGAAGGGACTGCCGTGTCCGACACCCTGGCGGTATTGCCGCAGTACCTCATCCCCAAACAGGCGATCACCGCCTTGGCTGGCAAGCTGGCCAGCGCCACAGCGGAAAGACAACCACTTCTGTCATCCGCTGGTTTGTCAAACGTTACAACGTCAACATGGCCGAGGCGGCCAACCCCGACATCGCCAGCTACGCCACGTTCAACGACTTCTTCACCCGCCCCTGAAGGCCGGCGCCCGCCCGCTGGCACAGGCCGACCTGGTGTGTCCGGTAGACGGCGCCATCAGCCAGTTCGGGCCCATCCACAAAGACCAGATCTTCCAGGCCAAGGGCCACAGCTACCCACGACTGCGCTTGTGGGGATGCCGCGCTGGCCGCAGAGTTTGAGGATGGCCACTTTGCGACGCTGTACCTGAGCCCCAAGGACTACCACCGCATCCACATGCCCTGTGCCGGGGTGCTGCGCCGCATGATTTATGTGCCGGGGATTTGTTCTCGGTCAACCCGACCACGGCGCGGGGCGTGCCCGGCTTGTTTGCGCGCAACGAGCGTGTGGTCTGTGTGTTTGACTCGCACCAGGGCCCGTTTGTGCAGGTGCTGGTGGGCGCCACCATTGTGGGCAGTATGGCCACGGTGTGGCACGGTCTGGTCAACCCGCCGCGCCCCGGTCATTTGTGGAGCGGACCTATGCCGATGGCGGTGTGTCTTTGGCCCAGGGTGCCGAGATGGGGCGATTCTTGCTGGGGTCTACCGTGGTGCTTTTGTTTCCGCGCGGCCCATTGGCGTTTAGCCCCAATGGGCACCCGCAGGCGCCATCCGAATGGGCGAAAATGGGCACGCGGGCATAAAACCCGGCTATCCTGAGGTCTTTGCACCTTCCATTTGAGGACCCGCACGATGGAATCCGATTCAGTTGAAAGCTTGCAACCGGCATTGTCACCATCGATGCCAGACATGCGACAAGCTCCACAAAAGCAAGCCATGAAAGCCTTGGGCGGTATGGCGCAAGTCGTACGTGAGCGTTTGATCAAACCTGCCAGTTCAGCAACCGATGGCATGTCGGTGCGGGCCAGCCTGCGCCTGGCCTTTGCCGTCGTGGTGGCGGGGCCCTGGTCATTGGTGTGTTTTCGCTGTTCCAGATGGGGCGCCTGAACACCTCCACCAGCATCATTTATGAACAGGAATACACCGCTGGGCAGGCCGCCGAACAGGTGCGCAGCAATATCTTGCGTGCCAGCCGTGCCCAGACCCAGTTGCTGACGTCCAGCACCGCTGCCGAGCGTGATGCCTTGGCCAAAGACGTTGAAGCAAGCCTGGCGGAAGTCGGCAAGAAGATCGAAACCATCCAGGGCCTGTCCAACACCGACGAATCCAAGGAGACCGCCAAACAATTGGTGGAGGCTATTGCCAAATGGAGCAAGCGCCTGCGGGAGTACGTCAAACTGGTCAAGGAGCAGCCTTTATCTTTCATGGAGCTGAGCCCTGACGTTGCATCCGAAGACGCGGGCCTGGTCAACGAGACCCGCAAGGTCGAAAAGATTGTGGACGCCATGGTCGCGCAACGCGGCCAATCGGCACAGGCCACCATGACCCATGCGGGCGAGATCTACAAGACCTCCCTGGTATGGGTGATCGGCATTGTGCTGCTGCTGATTGCTGTGTCGATAGGGGTTGGGAGCTGGGTGATAGCCCGCCTGACCCGCCAGCTCGGTGGCGAACCTGCTTATGCCAAGTCCATTGCCAGCCGTATTGCCGACGGAGACTTGACCATGGAGATCCAGCTGGCCGCCAATGACACCCAAAGCCTGTTGTACTCCCTGCACGAAATGCAGACCCGGTTGGCCGAGACCATGGGGAGATCGCCGACAGTTCGGCCCAGGTGGCCAACGCCTCGCGCGAAATCTCCATGGGTAACCTGGACCTGTCCAACCGTACCGAACAACAGGCCTCGTCGCTGGAGCGCACCACCACCAATGTGGAGCAACTGGCAGCCATTGCCAAGCGGTATGCCGACAGCTCCACCCGCGCCGCCCAACTATCGGGTACTGCCACTCAGGCCGCGCGCCAGGGTGGTGAGGTGGTGGCCAATGTGGTGCAGACCATGGAAAAAATCAGCCAGAGCACGATGGCCATCCATTCCAATATTGGCGCCATCCAGAGCATTGCCTTCCAGACCAATATCCTGGCGCTGAATGCCGCGGTGGAGGCCGCCCATGCCGGTGAGCAAGGCCGTGGTTTTGCCGTGGTGGCTGCCGAGGTGCGCGACCTGGCGCAACGCAGTGCTACCGCTGCCAAGGAGATCAGTGCCCTGATCGAGAACTCGACCCGCCAGGTCAAAGAAGGCTTCAACTGGCCGCAGCGCGGGTCAGACGATTGCCGACATGGCCAGGACGGTGGAAGAGGTCAGTACGGTGATGGAAGAAATCTCGGGTGCCTCGCTGGAGCAAAGCGAAGGCATTGCCGAGATGAACCGCGCCATTGCACAGATCGACGAGACCACCCAACAGAACGCCGCACTGGTGGAAGAAGCCGCGGCGGCCGCCCAGTCACTGGACGAGCAGGCCCAGTCGCTGGATCAACTCGTAGGACGGTTTGACCTGAAGAGTTGAAAGCCGGCGGCGCCCGGCGGGGGCTATTTGAAGATAACGGTCTTATGGCCGTTGAGCAGCACGCGGTGCTCGCTGTGCCACTTGACGGCGCGTGCCAGCACCTGGCTTTCGGTATCGCGGCCCTGGGTGGTCAGGTCTTCCACGGTTTTGCTGTGTTCTACGCGGGCCACGTCCTGCTCGATGATGGGGCCTTCGTCCAGGTCTGCCGTCACGTAGTGGGCGGTGGCGCCGATCAGCTTCACGCCGCGGTCATGGGCCTGGTAGTAGGGCTTGGCGCCCTTGAAGCTGGGCAAAAACGAGTGGTGGATGTTGATGGCGCGGCCGGAGAGCTTCTGGCAGAACTCGTCGCTCAGAATCTGCATGTAGCGGGCCAGCACCACCAGTTCTGCACCTTCAGACTCGATGATTTCCAGTTGGCGCGCTTCGGCCTGGGCCTTGGTCTCCGGCGTGATCGGTATGTAGTGGAAGGATGTTGTAGCTGGCGGCCAACTGGTAGAAGTGCCGGTGGTTGGACACGATGGCGCGGATGTCTATGGCCAGCAGCCCACTCTTCCAGCGGAACAGCAGGTCATTGAGGCAGTGGCCCTCTTTGCTGACCAGAAGCACGGTCTTCATGGGCTGCGCCGTGGCATGCAGCCCCATTGCATGGAATAGGGCTTGGCAAAAGGCCAACTGGCTGCGCAGGTCCGAATGGGTCAGGCGCACACAGGTGAACTGCACCCGCATGAAAAACAGGCCAGTATCGGGGTCGTTGTACTGGGCGGCTTTTCGATGTTGCCACCCGCTCCAGCAAAAGCCGGAAACGGCGTGGACCAATCCCAGGCGGTCTGGGCATGACAGGGTGAGGATGTAGGTCTGGCTCATGGAGCGACATTGTCGTTGAAGTGGAGCCCCACGCTCCACCGCTGCGCGGGTCGCTGCCCCCAGGGGCTAAATCCGCTTGGGGCGGCCCTGCGCGGATTTGCTGCCTCCACGCCCACCGCATCGCGACGGGTTTTGGCCTACGCGCGCGGCGGGTTCAGACCGGGTGCAACTGCTCCTGCTTTTCCTGGCAGTGGATGCAGCGCGGGGCCTCGGGCGTTGCCTGCAGCCGTGCGGGGCAATGGCCACACCACAGTCGGTGCATTCGCCATAGGTTCCGGCTTGCAGACGGGCCAAGGCGGCGTCAATGGCGGCCAACTCTGCCAGTTCGCGCTCACCCAGGGCAAATTCCAACTCGCGTTCGGTGGCCAGCTGTGCGCCACTGTCCTCTGCGGCCAAAGTGGTCGGCTGCCACGTCGGCACGGCTGACGATGCCACCGCGTTGCTCGGCGATTTGTGCCAGCAGGGCGGTACGCATGGTCATCAGTTGGTGCTGGTAGTTATTGGTTGTAGGTGTTTGCATGAGGTGGCTCCTGTGTTGTACGGTGTCAACTGCATCATGCGCCGCCTGGTGTTAAACCACCTTGACCAAGGTCAACTACCTTAGTGCACCACCACCGGGTTCTGTGCCAGTTCGGCGTATTGCTCCAGTGTGTCTTCCACTTCTTCTTGCGTGGGTGTGTTGACTTGCCAGGCCATGATGTGCTGCTGGAACAGTTCGGCCCAGGAGCCATCCAGGTACACCTCTTTGCCCGAGCGTTTGTCTACGATTTCAAAGCCATGGCGCGCCATGGTGGGCACCCCACTGGGGTATTGGACGGTTTTGATCACACCCAAAGCCGTCTTGCCATCTGCCTCGGCATTGGCCAGCATGTGGGTGACCGAATAGGTGTCGGAGTCGTAAAGCGTTTGCATGGTTGGAATAATAGAGCTTCTATTGCAAGTGGGCGCAATAGTCATGAAATCAAGGGTGCGGGCGCCTTCGGTGGATTTCCACAACTGGTCCGCTACATCACCGTTGGCTTGGGTCAGGCGTATGCGCACCGGCAAATAGTTCATCTCCGGCGCAAACCAGATTTCCACACGCGAATCGTATTCACCCAGCGGCTCGCGCCACACGCGCAGGGCGCTTAGCTCACCGCCCGGCAGGCCTAGCTTTTCGGTGGTGCCAATGGTAAAGACCCAGGCTTCTGCCGATCTGGGGCCTACCGCCTGGAAGGACAGCGTGCTGCCCTGCGAGAAGAGTTTGGGGTCAGCGGCCAGCATGGACCCGATTTGCAGCACCACACTCAGCTGGTCCTGTGCGCCGGGCAGAAGGGGTGCGTCGGGCGTATTGGCGCTGAAGGTGATCTTGTTCTGCTCGTAGTTGAAGTGGGCCGCTACCTCGCTGCGCACCTTGTCGCCAAAGCGGGTGGGCTCCAGACCATGTGCACCCAGACGCCCGGTGCTGGTCTGCACCCGCGCGCCCAGCAAGAAGTGGCTGATCTCCATACGTGCGTTGTAGGTCTTGCCGTCCTGCGCCCACTGCAGGTCACCTTTACATGGTAGGGAAAACCTTGATCTCACCCTTGACGTCGTACTTCAAACGGGTGGATGGTGGAAACGCAAACTTGCGCACGGCCTTGGCTGCTGAGCGCCGCCGCGGTCGGGCTGGCCGTGCTGGTCCGCGCGGCCGAGGGTTTGGTGGCGGGCATTGCCGCGGCGGCCAGCAGCACGTCGTTGTTGGCAAACAGTTCGTCACTGGATTCAGTTGTCGCTACCGTTTCAATAGCAAGTTGTGTAGATTCTACGGGGCTAGAGTGCTATTTTGCTCAAGGCTTTGTGTGGCAGGCTCATACTGCTCCGCAGGGCGCGGGTCTGGTGTGTCCGCGGGTAGGGCGCAGGCGCCACGGTGGACCGGGTTGCGGGTTTGGTGGTGGGCTTGGCCGCTGGGGTGGCGGCCGCAGTACGCACCGGAGTCTCCGCGGCAATGGTGCGGGTGGAAAAGCCCAGGCGGAGCTGGTATCCGAGCTGGCATGGGCGGCCAGTGACAGCGGCGCAGCACGCAGTACCGCCCAGTGTGCCAGCAATACCACGCTGGTGAGCAGGACCAGGCGCCAGGACGGTCGGTGGCTGGCGGTGGCCGGGGGCAGGTGGGGCATGGCCGCAGTTTAATTCAGAGCGACACCCCCTATGAAACTCGCAACTTACAAAGACGGCTCGCGCGACGGCCAACTGGTCGTCGTATCCCGTGACCTCAGCCTGGCGGTCTACGCTTCCAACATTGCCAACCGCATGCAGCAGGTGCTGGACGACTGGAACTACCTGTCACCCCAGTTGCAGGACCTGTACGACACGCTGAACAACGGCCGGGCCCGCCACACCTTCCCGTTCGACCCCACACAATGTATGGCGCCACTGCCCCGCGCCTACCAGTGGGCCGATGGCTCGGCCTACCTCAACCATGTGGAGCTGGTGCGCAAGGCGCGCGGTGCCGAAGTGCCGGAGAGTTTTTACACCGACCCGCTGATGTACCAGGGCGGCAGCGATGACTTCACCGGCCCCTGCGACCCCATCGTCTGCGCCAGCGAGGCCTTTGGCATCGACTTCGAGGCCGAGGTGGCGGTTGTGACCAGCGACATGCCCATGGGCTGCTCCCTGAGCGTGCGCTGGACGGTATTCGCCTGGTCCTGCTGGTCAACGATGTCAGCCTGCGCAATCTGATACCGGCCGAGTTGGCCAAGGGTTTTGGTTTTGTGCAGAGCAAGCCCGCCACGGCCTTCAGCCCCGTGGCGGTCACGCCCGACGAGTTGGGCGATGCCTGGGTCAACGGCCGTGTACACCTGCCGCTGGCCAGCACCTGAATGGCCGCAAAGTGGGTTTGTGCGACGCCGGGCCGGACATGACCTTCCACTTCGGCCAGCTGATTGCCCACCTGTGCAAGACCCGCAATGTGCGCGCCGGCTCCATCATCGGCTCTGGCACGGTCAGCAACAAGGGTGTCACCAAGGGCGAGGGCGACCAGGCGAAGACCGAGTGGCCCAATGGCTACAGCTGTATCGCCGAAAAGCGCGCCATGGAAACCATACAAAACGGCCAGCCCAGCACCGAATTCATGCAATACGGCGACACCATACGCATCGAGATGAAGGGCCTGGATGGCCAGAGCATTTTGGTGCAATCGAGCAGGAAGTGGTGGCGCTGGAGAAAGTACGCCAATAAAGGCCTACACATCTTCACTTTCACCGGGGCGTGTCGATACAACAATGGGACACGACACGAAAAACCGGGAGAAATCGTTATGGATGCCACTGTGAACAAGTTGCTGTCACAAGGCGAGCTGGCCAAGCGCTGGGGCCGTTCGAATCGGCCATCAGCCTGGCCACGGCGGTGGGCACAGGCCCGCGCTACATCAAGATTGATGGCGCGATCAAATACCCGGTGGATGAAGTGCAGCGGTACGAGCGGGCCTGCATGTTTGGCGAAGCCACCGAATTGGGGCTGCAAACGCTGAACTAGCCCGGTGGCTGCGACAATCCGCGGGAAAAGAGGATTCCCATGGATTTTCAGGCCGTACTGGACGACATCACCGCGCAGATCCTACCCCTGCTGGGCACGGCGGGCCACGTAGCCACCTACATCCCCGCCCTGGCCCGGGTGTCGCCACTGCAGTTTGGCATGGCGCTGCGCACCTGCGAAGGCCAGGAGGCCGCGGCGGGCGACAGCACCACACCGTTCTCCATCCAGAGCATGTCCAAGGTGTTTTCGCTGACGCTGGCCATGCGCAGCCAGGGCGACGCCTGTGGGAGCGCATCGGGCGCGAACCCTCGGGCAGCCCCTTCAATTCCCTGGTGCAACTGGAGACCGAACGCGGCATTCCGCGTAACCCTTTCATCAATGCCGGAGCCATCGCAGTGGCCGACCGGCTGCTAAGCCGGGGCGATGCCAAGGCCGACATCACCGCCCTGCTGTCCAGTCTGTGTGGTGAGCCGGTGGCCATAGACCCCGAGGTGGCACAGTCTGAGGCCGACACGGGTTACCGCAACGCAGCGCTGGCCAATTTCATGAAAGGTTTTGGCACGCTGGACAACGCCGTGGACCGTGTGCTGGATGTGTATTTCAACCAGTGTGCCATCCGCATGAACTGCCAACAGGTGGCCCGTGCGGCAGGGTATCTGTGCCGCGATGGGGCACACCCCTATGGCGGCCCACAGGTGGTCAGCGAGGCCCAGGTCCGGCGCATCAATGCGCTGATGCTGACCTGCGGTACCTACGACGCGGCGGGAGAGTTTGCGTTTCGCATCGGCTTGCCCTGCAAGAGTGGGTGGGCGGCGGCATCATGGCCGTGGTGCCCGATACCCTGAGCCTGTGTGTGTGGTCACCCGCCTTGGACAAGACCGGCAACTCCCACCTGGGGCGCATGGCCCTGGAACTGTTTGTGGCCAAAACCGGCCTGTCGGTGTTTTAGGGCGTTAGGGTCGGGCTACGGCTGACCCTGTGCCCTTTCAAACAAACGCACCGCCAGCGGCAGGTGGTCACGCAGCCGGCCCAAGCGGAGTGACGGGTCGGGGTGGGTGGAAAGCATGGACTGTTGGCTACCCCGGTTCGTGAGGGTCTGCATGAACTCCAGTTGGCGACGGGGGTCATACCCTGCCATGGCGGCCAGTGCCAGGCCGATCTCGTCGGCCTCAAATTCCGTTTGGTGGGCCACGACAGACAGGTAGGTGTCCATTTGAAAGTACCGATCTTCCATCTCCCGGTAGATATCTGCCGCGCTGCTGGTGGGCAGCGGTGCCATCCAGGCCAGGGCCGATGTCAGCGTCTGCCGCTCATGCTGCATCAGGATGTGTGAAACCTCGTGGGCCAGGACAAAGGCTATATGCGCCCGGTCGAGTGCCAGGCGGGACACAAAGGCTTCGGACAGGATGACCGTGCCTTCTGCGAACGCCAGGGCATCCACACTGCGGCTGTTCACGATCTCCAGGCGGAATGTGATGGGGCTCTGGGTTTGCTGTGACTGGATGACAGGAGCAACTTCTCCCATACCTCTGCAATCGCGTCGCAGTGCACGGTGCATCCCCGCTCCTGGCTGGCCTCCATCTCCAGCAGCAGCTGGTTTCGGATGTGGGCTGCATGGGCGCCCACCTCGGATGCGGAAAAGGCCAACCCGGTGCTGGCCTCGGCCATGGGGATGAATGCAGGGGCGCTGTAGGCGCAGGGCAGGGTGCAACATGTCCAAAAAGCGCAAACCACGCCAAAGTTGAATGTTGGCTGGTGACCATCTGGAGAGATCTGCGCCTGGGCCATATGAACCGCCTGACACAAGCATAACGGTTTATATGGTTTTACAATCCCTTATGGGGCACGCCCTGGGGCCGGCCGGGGCGTTAGCCGCGTGCCAGCTGCTGTGCAAAGGTCTTGAAGCCGCGCAGCATCATCTCGATGGCTACCGACACCAGCACCAGGCCCATCAACCGCTCCACGGCCACGACCAGGCGCGTGCCAATGACGCGCTGGATACGCTCGGCCGACACCAGCACCACGGCGCTGACCAGCATGGTCACACACAGGGCGCCGATCCACTCCAGGCGCTTTTCGGGCTGTTGGGAGACCAGCAGCAGCACGGTGGCCAGCGCGGACGGCCCGGCAATGGCGGGCACGGCCAGCGGCACGATCAGCGGCTCCACCATCTGTTCTTCATCCACGGCGCCAGCCGGGCAGGAAGACCATGCGCAGCGCGATCAGGAACAGGATGACGCCGCCACCAATCTGCAGGGACAGCTCGCTCAGGTTCATGACCCGCAGAAAACTCTCGCCCACAAACATAAAGGTCAGCAAGAGCGCAAAGGCAATCAATATTTCGCGCAGGATGACCCGTGCACGGCGCTCCGGCGCCACATGTTTGAGCGCATTGGCAAAATGGGGATGTTGCCGATCGGATCGGTGATCAGTACCAGCAAAATGGTGGCGGACAGGAACGTGTAATGCATCATGGTGGCATATCCTCAAAGCGGCCAGTGGTCGATCAGCAGTCTAGCCGTGATTGCCGGCCGGGCGGCATGGTCTATGCCGACGCGGCGCATTGGAGTAAGCTGTGCCCAGTTCAAAGTTGACAACCTCCCAGGAGTGCATATGAGTGACGCAGACAGCACCGGTTTTGGCAAATTTGTGCCGGGTTTTGATTTTTACAGAACCTGGCCAAAGGGGCGACCAACAACATTCCACAAATGCCCAACCTGGGTAACTGGGTGGCTCCCACGCTCAACGTGGAAGAGCTGGAGAAACGCATAGAAGAGCTCAAGGCCGTGCACTTCTGGCTGGAGCAAAACTCCCGCGCCTTGGGCGCCACCATCCAGGCGCTGGAGGTGCAGAAGATGACCCTGGCCACCCTGAAGGGCATGAACTTCAACATCGGCGACGTGGCCAATGCGCTCAAACTCAAGGCGGCCGAATCGGTGCAGACCGGGGTACAACGCGTCAGCGACCGTGCGGCGTCTACCGCCAAGACCATCTCCGACGTGGCCACCGGCAACAGTAGCGCAGCGTCCAAGGCCGGCAAAGCGGCGGCGGGAGTGGGCGCTCTGGTGGACCCGCTGCACCTGTGGGGTTCGTTGACCCAGCAGTTCCAGCAGATTGCGGCCGGCGCCTTCAAGGAAGCCACTACCAAAACTGCGGTCGATGTCACCAAAAACATGGCCACCGGTATGGCCAAAGAGGCCATCAAGTCTGCCAAGGCGGCGGGCAAGAAGGCCGCCAGTGGCGCGGTCAAACGTGCCACGGCCAAGCCAGCGGCGCGCAAAACGGCGTCCCGCGGCGGTAATTGACGCCTGGAAATAGCGCCTGCTCAATAGTGCCCGGCCTGGCCGGGTCCGTCCGCAAGGGGACCGGATATGAAACTTTTCCTTATGCACACGCCACGCACCCGCAGTGGCCCATGGCGGCTGCGCTGGTGCTGGCCCAGTTGCGGGCACAAATGGCGCTGCACGGGTATGCCAATGCCCCTACGCTGGCCCTGCTGTACATCACCGACCATTACGCCGGGGTGGCCCAGGACATACTCGACCACCTGGCGGGCGAGCTGCCGCTGGTGACCGACTGGTCGGGCACGGTGGGCATGGGCATTGTGTCCAACAATGTGGAGTACTGGGACGAGCCGGCCATGGCCGTCATGCTGCTGGAGCTACCCAGCGACCAGTACCGCGTGTTCTCCGGCGTGGCGCCCTGGGTCTGGGTTTGAGGCCCACACCGCCCTGGTCCATGCCGACCCGGAAACCACCGATGTGGGTGAGCTAATTGCCGAAATGGCCGCCCGCACCGACTCCAACTACGTGTTTGGTGGCCTCTCAGCAGCCGCTGGAAAACGGTGCAGTTTGCCGTGGGAGGCAACGGCAATATTGGCGGGCATGGCGCCGCCAGTGGGGTATTCAGCGGGGGCTTGAGCGGCGTGGCCTTTGGGCCCGAGGTGGCCCTGGTGTCACGTGTTACGCAGGGTTGTATGCCGGTGTCCAAGGCGCGGCGGGTGACCGAGGCGGACCACAATCTGGTGCTGACCCTGGACGGCGAGCCCGCGTTGGACGTGATGATGGGCGACCTGCACATTTCGCTGGACCAGCCGCAGGAGGCGCTGGATGTGGTGCGTGCCACGCTGATCGGTCTGGTCCCCGCGCCAGACGGCGCACAGGCTGCGGGTGTGGCCAAGACTGCGGCGCCGTCTGCGGTGCGCCAGACCGGTAACTTTGGCGAAGACGTGCTGGTGCGCCACATGATTGGCCTGGACCCGGGTCGCAGGGTGTGGCCCTGGCCGACCGGGTGGAGGCCGGCGCGCAAATGGTGTTTTGCCGGCGCAATGTGCAGGCTGCACGTGCCGACCTGACCCGCATCTGCGCCGAAATCCGCGAAGAACTAGAGCCCCAGGAGCAGGCCCTGGAAACCGCACACGCGGTGCAGGCCTCGGCCCTGAGCTGGCACCGCACCCGGCCCGGCGGGTGGCGGGTGCCGTGTATGTTAGTTGCACAGGCCGTGGGGCGCCCACTTTGGCGGCCCTAGTGCCGAGCTGCAGCTGGTGCGCCGCGCCTTGGGTGATGTACCGCTGGTGGGGTTTTTCGCGGCCGGAGAGATCGCCCACCACCACCTGTATGGTTACACCGGCGTGTTGACGGTGTTTATTGCACCAGCGACTTAAACGATGTCGCCTGGCGCAAACGCGTTATCGGATGCCCCTGGCCTCGTTCAACAGTGGGGCGATATGGGTTTTTCAAACGATCGAAAGAGGGCCGTCTTTTTAGCTTGTTGAGCTCATCTTGCCATGCCGCAATGACGTCATCGGGCGTTTCCTTGTTGAAAGCCAAATAGAGGTGCGCCGTGGAAAGCGGGGCGTAGGCTTTCCATTGCACGGACGGCCCGATTTTCCGCGCGGGGTTTGCGAGTACTCCAATGCTTGGGCATTCAGTTTGCCGATGCTGAAGATGCTGAGCGGCACCAAATCAGCCTGCTGCCGCAGGACCATTTTGATGTCTGTCTGGGCGTAATCCAGGATCAGCTTGTCCTTGTTGAACCCCAGATTCTCCAGCGCAATAGCGTACGCACTGTTGGCCTGGACGGTGATCCTGTATTTTGGCGTCTTCAATGTTCTTGATGGACAAATCCCTGTCCTGGATGCCCCACAACATCGTATCGACCTGGTAGATGGGGCCCACCCACTTGAACAGGCTTTCACGCTCTGGCACACGGTAGATGGAATAAATCAGGCTGTTCTTGTTGCGCTGTGTAAATTCGAGTGCGCGGGACCAGGGGACCAGTTGAATGTCCGTTTTGGTATCCAGGTCTGCAGCGATTTTGCGCACGATGGCGGTGGTGAAGCCGTCAATTTCATTACTCTCGTTCATGAAATTGAAAGGCCGCCACTCTTCGGTGTATGCGGTCAGGGCCTCACCCGCAGATGCGGACAGCGTGGCGACACCCAGCGCCAGTGCGATGATTCCCTTGCGGGTAGGCCACATGGATGTCTCCGATTGGGGTTATACGAGAAGGGCTTGCCAAGCCTGCATGCCAGTGTAGGCAAAATTTCGCCGCGGTGGCAAGGCCTATTCTTGTCCACTGTCGGCCACGCTGCCCTCAAGACCCCGGCGCTCCGAAGGCCCCGAAAGCGCAGCGCTTCAAATGCCGCGTGCGCTCCGTCTTGAACCGTGCCCGAAAGGCACCAAACGCACCCACGTCCAGCGCCTCGCGCACCTCGCGCATCAGGTTCAGGTAGTAGTGCAGGTTGTGGATGGTGGCCAGCATGGGGCCCAGCATCTCGCCACAGCGGTCCAGGTGGTGCAGGTAGGCACGGCTGAAGCCTTCACGGCCACCCTGGTCCCATGACACACCCGACGTACCCGCGCAGGCATGGCAGGTGCAACTGGGGTCCAGCGGCTGCGGGTCCATCTTGTGGCGGGCATTGCGTAGTTTCAGGTCGCCATACCGGGTGAAGATGGTGCCGTTGCGTGCGTTGCGGGTGGGCATCACGCAGTCGAACATGTCCACACCCTCGGCCACGCCCTGCACCAGGTCCTCGGGCGTGCCCACGCCCATCAGGTAACGCGGCTTGTTGGCCGGCAGCTTATGCGGTGTGTGCGCCATGATGCGCAGCATTTCGTCCTTGGGCTCGCCGACGCTGACGCCGCCGACGGCATAACCGGGAAATCCATCTCCACCAGTTGGTCCAGCGACTCCTGGCGCAGGTTCTCGAACATGCCGCCTTGCACGATGCCGAACAGCGCGTTGGGGTTCTCCAGTTTGGTGAATTCGGCCTGGCAGCGTTTGGCCCATCGCAGGCTCAGCTCCATCGATGTGCGAGCTTCGCGCTCGGTGGTGATGTGGCCCTTGGTGTCGTAGGGCGTGCATTCGTCGAACTGCATGACGATGTCGCTGTTGAGCACGGTCTGGATCTGCATGCTGATCTCGGGTGTCAAAACAGCTTGTCGCCGTTGACAGGACTGGCGAATTTGACGCCTTCCTCGCTGATCTTGCGCATCTCGCCCAGGCTCCAGACCTGGAAACCACCCGAGTCGGTCAGGATAGGCTTGCTCCATTTCTCAAACGCATGCAGGCCGCCAAAGCTGGCCATCACGTCCAGGCCGGGGCGCATCCACAGGTGGAAGGTGTTGCCCAGGATGATTTGCGCGCCCATTTCTTCCAGACTGCGTGGCATCACACCCTTGACCGTGCCATAGGTGCCCACCGGCATGAAGATGGGGGTTTGCACCACGCCGTGGTTCAGTGTGAGGGTGCCGCGGCGGGCGTGGGAGCCAGCGTAGGTGCCATCCGGGATGGCTGGGTCGGTTTGGAGGAGGTTGAATTGCAGCATGGCGTATCTGTTACGAGGTGGAGGAAGGTGTGAAGGTGGTGGTCTGGCGCATCAACAGCATCGCATCGCCATAACTGAAGAAGCGGTATTCACGCGCAATGGCCGCCTGGTACAGCGCCATGATGTGGTCGTACCCCGCAAAGGCGCTGACCAGCATCATCAATGAGGACTTGGGCAGATGAAAGTTCGTCACCAACAGGTCGATCAGCTTGAATTCAAACCCCGGTGTGATGAAGATGCGCGTGTCGCCGCGTGCCACGCCGCTGTGTGCCCAGGATTCCAGTGTGCGCACGGTGGTTGTGCCCACCGCGATGATGCGGCCACCGCGGTTGCGGCAGTCGGCCACGGCCTGTTGTGTGGCGGCGGGCACGTCGTACCACTCGCTGTGCATCTGGTGTTCGGACAGGTTTTCGGTCTTGACGGGCTGGAAGGTACCGGCGCCCACGTGTAATGTCACGTGGGCCTGGTGCACACCCATCGCGATCAACTGGTCCAGCAAAGCCTGGTCAAAGTGCAGGGCGGCGGTGGGGGCGGCCACGGCGCCGGGGTTTTTGGCGAATACGGTCTGGTAACGCTGTTCGTCCTCGGCCGAATCTGTATGGGTGATGTAGGGTGGAAGCGGCACGTGGCCGTGGCGCTCCATCAGCGTGTAGGGTCATCACCCGCGTCGTTGGACAACACAAAGCGGAACAGCGGGCCATCGGCATCGGGCCAGCGGCCCAGCATGGTGGCGCTGATGCCGTCTTCGTGGCCCGGCGCGCAGACCAGTTTCAGTGTGGCGCCCACTTCCGGCTTTTGCTGACCCGCATATGGGCCGCTACCTGGTTGCCGCCCAGCACACGTTCCACCAGCAGCTCTACTTTGCCGCCGGTGGCCTTTTCCCGAACAGCCGCGCCTTGACAACCTTGGTGTCGTTGAAGACCAGCAGGTCGCCGGCGCGCAGCAGGCCCGGCAGGTCCTTGAAGATGCGGTCTATCGGGGGCTGGTGGTGCCGTCCAGCAGGCGCGAGCCCGTGCGGGTGGCCGCAGGGTGTTGGGCGATCAGGGCTTCGGGCAGTACGAAGTCAAAGTCGCTCAGCGTATGGGTGGTGGTGACGGTGTTGACCACAGCGCTGTGGTCGGGTGCAGAAGAGGTCATAGGTGCTTGAGGGTTGAACAAACCCGTGCCAAGGTTGAAAGAACGGGCAGAATTGTCCCATGCCGCACAGCACCGCCACTTTAGCCCCACCCAAACCCGGTAGCAAAGCCAGCGCGGCCACCCCTAAAACCGCCACCCAGAAGGCCTTGGAGAAGCTGGGCCTGAAGCGCGACATCGACCTAGCCCTTCACCTGCCACTGCGGTACGAGGACGAAACCCGCATCACCAAGTTGCGCGATGCACGCGAGGGCGACTCCATCCAGATCGAAGGCCGGGTGACGGACTGCGAGGTCAGCTTCCGCCCCGCCGCCAGCTGGTGGTGACGCTGGACGATGGCACCGACACCTGCACGCTGCGGTTTTTCAGCTTCTACCCCTCGCAGCAAAAGCATTGGCGGTGGGCAACCACATCCGTGCGCGGGGCGAGATCAAGGGCGGATTTTGGGCTTCACCATGCTGCACCCGGCCTTTCGCAGTGCCGGCGGGGCGTTGGCAACGGCGCTGACACCCGTCTACCCCACGGTGGCCGGGTTGTCGCAGCCGGTGTTGCGCAGGAGGTGCTGGCGGGACTGGCGCGGGCCGAGCTGTCGGATACCTTTCCCCAGGTGATTTAAGCCAAATCAACCCCCAGCCCCTGTGGACACTGCGTGAGGCGCTATCATTTTGCACCACCCCACGCCCGATGTGTCGCTGGACACCTTGCAGGACCACAGCCATCCGGCCTGGCAGCGGCTCAAGGCAGAGGAACTGCTGGCGCAGCAGATCTCGCAGCTGCAGTCGCGCCGCGAACGGGCCCGCCTGCGTGCACCGGAGCTGGCCATGGTGGCGCCCGAGGTCTTCAGCCCCCTGGCGAACCCGAGCAGCCGGTGCTGATGCCGCTGTACTCTGAACTGGTGGCTACATTGCCCTTCCAGCTCACCGCCGCACAGCAACGGGTCTGTGCCGAAATTGCGAACGACCTGGCGCGCGCAGTGCCCATGCACCGGCTGCTGCAGGGTGATGTGGGCTCCGGCAAGACTGTGGTCGCCGCGCTGGCGGCCTGCATTTGTATAGACGCAGGCTGGCAGTGCGCACTGATGGCACCGACCGAAATCCTGGCCGAGCAGCACTTTCGCAAGCTGCTGAGCTGGCTGGAGCCGCTGGTGTCACTACTGCCTGGCTGACCGGTACCCAGAAGGCCAGGAACGCCGCGAGGCCCTGGCCATGATTGAAAGCGGTGAGGCGGCCCTGGTGGTCGGCACCCACGCCGTGATCCAGGAGAAGGTGCAATTCAAGAGCCTGGCCCTGGCCGTCATCGACGAGCAGCACCGCTTTGGTGTGGCCCAGCGTCTGGCCTTGCGCAACAAGCTCAACCATGACGGTATGGAGCCGCATATGCTGATGATGACGGCCACGCCGATCCCGCGCACGCTGGCCATGAGTTATTACGCGGACCTGGATGTGTCCACGATTGACGAACTGCCGCCAGGGCGCACGCCCATCATCACCCGGCTGGTCAACGATGCCCGACGTGATGAGGTGATAGAACATACGGGGCCAGATCGCCCAGGGGCGCCAGGTCTACTGGGTCTGCCCGCTGATCGAGGAAAGCGAGGCGCTGGATTTGACAAACGCCACACAAACCCATGCCGATCTGGTCGAGGCCTTGCAGGGCGTGCAACACGCCGCAGGGCCGCCCAAGGCGGGTTAGCCCCTCGGGGGCAGCGACCGCGCAGCGGCGGAGCGTGGGGCCACAAATCGGCCTTCTGCACTCGCGCATGCATACGGACGACAAGAAGGCCGTCATGGCGGCGTTTAAAGAGGGCATATGGCGGTGCTGGTCAGCACCACCGTCATCGAAGTGGGGGTGGACGTGCCCAATGCCTCGCTGATGGTGATCGAACATGCCGAGCGTTTTGGCCTATCCCAGTTGCACCAGTTGCGCGGCCGGGTGGGGCGGGGGCTGCGGCATCCGCCTGTGTACTGCTGTACTCCACAGGCGATGCCCCCGGCTGGGCCAGACGGCCCGCGCGCGACTCAAGGCCATGGCCGAGACCAACGATGGTTTCGAGATCGCCCGGCGTGACCTGGACATACGCGGCCCCGGCGAATTCCTGGGCGCGCGACAATCAGGGAAGCCATGTTGCGGTTTGCCGACCTGAACCGCGATACTGCATTGTTGAATGGGCCCGGCGCGAGGCCCCCATGTTGTTGGACCACCACCCCAGCTGGCCGCGCGCCACGTGGCCCGGTGGTTGGGCGGAAAAGCAGAATTTTTAAAGGCCTGAACACGATGGACATGACCGGATTTCTCCCCTGCTGTGGTGGACCCTGGGCGGCGCTACCGTGTTGGGGGCTGTGTCTACCTATTTATCGAATACCAGGCCTACCTATTACGCACCAGTGTCATCAGCGTGCCTGGGGACTTCGGTTTGTGGCCCAGGGGCTGACGGTGGAGTCGCGCCACGGTAGCAAAGAAATCAAGGTCACGACCCGGAACGGCCGTTATGCACGCCAGCCCCTGGCCGGTGGTGAGGAAGAGGTGCAGGCCGGTGCGCTGGCCGTGACGCTGGTGGCCATAGGCCTGCAGATCGAGGTATCGCGCATTTCGGTCAAAGACCCCAGGGTGGCCCCGCCAAGCCCACTGGCCTGAGCCGCATCGTGTTTGCCGCGACCGACGAACCCTTGCACAAAGCCATGGGCAAGCTCGGTGGCCACCGTTCGGAACTGCGCATCGACCGGTGCCCGACCCCATTGCCACCCAGTTCCAGCAGTTCGCCAATGGGCTGCGGGCCTGGATCGCCAAGGTGGAGCAGCAGCTGCGGGACAAGGTCGCAGAGCAGCGCAAGCTGGAGCAGGAAGCGGCCGCGGCGGCGGCTGGGCTGACTGTTGAGCCTGAAGAAGATCCCACCGTACCCTTGAGTGAAGCCGACCGTGAGGCCAGGGCCGCCGCGCAGCTGGAAAAGTGGCGGGCCGTTGCCGGATTCAAAGGCACGTCCACCGAAATGGAGTTTGATACGCGTGGACAAATTGTCTGGTTGATTGATTTGCATCCCAGCGGCAAGGTCATTCTGCATGCCGAAGCGCACCTTCCACGGCAGCCTGAAAGGCGCCTCGGTCAATGGGTTTGGCACGGGCTGGAGGTGGCCGTGCGCGACGACTACTGGACCGAAGACGACCCCCGCCTGGTGGCCTTTCGCATCCTGAACGGCAGCAAACCCGAGGCGCGCAGGGCCTGGAAAGAGCGGCTCGACCTGCTGATCCACAGCTTTGGCGCAGAATCGGGTCAACAACAGCGATAAGCCGCTGAAAATCCAACCCTTATGACCCTGACCGAGCTGAAATACATTGTGGCTGTGGCCCGAGAGCGCCACTTTGGCAAGGCCGCGGAGGCCTGCTACGTGTCGCAACCCACGCTGTCGGTGGCCGTCAAGCTGGAAGAAGAGCTGGAAGTCAAACTCTTCGAGCGCAGCGCCAACGAGGTCACAGTCACCCCTGGGTGAGGAAATCGTGCGCCAGGCGCAAAGTGTGCTGGAGCAGGCCGCTAACATCAAGGACATTGCCAAACGTGGGAAGGACCCGCTGGCCGGACCCCTCAAACTGGGTGTGATCTACACCATCGCCCCTACCTGCTGCCCGACCTGGTGCGCCAGGTCATCAAACACACGGCGCAGATGCCCTGATGCTGCAGGAGAACTTCACCGTCAAGCTGATGGAGATGCTGCGCACCGGCGAGATCGACTGCGCCATCCTGGCCGAGCCCTTCCCCGATGCCGGGTTGGCTTCTGCGCCCTGTACGACGAGCCTTTTCTGGCCGCCATTCCCATGCAGCACACATTGGCGGCGCAAACCAGTGTCACCACGGATGAGCTCAAGAAAGAGACCATGCTGCTGCTGGGCAATGGTCACTGTTTCAGGGACCATGTGCTGGAGGTCTGCCCCGAATTTGCGCGCTTCTCCAGTGACACCGAGGGCATACGCAAGAGTTTTGAAGGCTCGTCGCTGGAGACCATCAAACACATGGTGGCCGCTGGCATGGGCATCACCCTGGTGCCACGGCTCAGCGTGCCCTCGGGCGCCCTGGTAGCCAAGACGCGCCGGCATGCAGATTCGCTGGTCAAATACCTGCCCATAGACGATGGGCTGGGGGCGAGCCCCTTCGCGGCGCGTGGTGCTGGTGTGGCGCCGCAGTTTCACCCGTTACAGGCGATTGCCGCCCTGCGCAACGCCATTTATGCCTGCGAGTTGCCAGGCGTCAAACGGCTGTCGTGATCTACCCATAGAAAGTAGTGGTTATGGCACATGCTGCCCAGTCCGGAATCCTGGCTCCGGCGCCCCGTGTTGGGCGATATTTGTTTTTGTGTTGGCCGATGCGCCACAGACGGTCGGCGCAGCCCTGATCCGTCTGTCTCCGCTGGTAGATGGCCAATCCTGGTGCTCGGTCTGGGGCTGGACTGTGTCGCGGCACTGGGTGCCAACGTACCGGGCTTGCGCGCCTTTCCCGATCTGGGTGCCGCGCCCGTGTCCGTGCCGGCAACCCCTGCGCCCTGTGGTGCTGGTTGCGGGGTGACGATGCGGGTGATCTGGTGAACCTGACCCGGCGTGTCGCACAAGCCCTGGCGCCGGCCTTCCATCTGCACCAGGTGGTCGATGCGTTCCGCCACGGCCAAGGCCCCAACGGCCATGGCCGTGACCTGACCGGTTACGAAGATGGCACCGAAACCCCGAAGGTGATGCCGCGCTGGAGGCTGCGCTGGTGCAAGGTGGTGGCCCGGGCTTGGTTGGTAGTAGTTTCGTCGCCGTGCAGCAGTGGGTGCACGACTTTGCCGCCTTTGAAGCCATGGGCGCGCAGGCGCAGGACCATGTGATGGGCCGCAGGCGCAGCGACAACGAAGAGCTGGACGATGCGCCGGAGTCTGCCCATGTCAAACGCACGGCACAGGAAAGTTTTGCGCCCGAAGCCTTTGTGCTGCGCCGTTCCATGCCCTGGGCCGCCGGCATACAGGCCGGCCTGCTGTTTGTAGCCTTCGGCCATTCGCTGGATGCGTTTGAAGTGCAAATGCGGCGTATGGCGGGGCTGGAGGATGGTGTGGTGGATGGCCTGTTCACCATGTCCAAACCCGTCACCGGTGCCTACTTCTGGTGCCCGCCGCTGCGCAACGGCAACTGGACTTGCGGGCTGTGGGCCTGTGATGCGTATGGTGGTAGGCGAAAAAATCAGCTTGTATTTGCAGCTGATCCGCTGGGACCGCCCTGCGGGTTGGTTGCTGTTGTTGTGGCCCACGCTGAGTGCGTTGTGGCTGGCGGCCGGCGGTTTTCCGGGTTGGCACCTGCTTGCCGTCTTCACGCTGGGCACTATCCTGATGCGCAGCGCCGGCTGCTGCATCAATGATGTGGCGGACCGCGAGTTTGACAAACACGTCAAACGCACGGCGCAGCGGCCCGTGACCCGCGGTGCGGTGTCGGTGCGCGAGGCCCTGTTGGTGGGCGCCGTGCTGGCGCTGCTGGCCTTTGGCCTGGTGTTGACCACCAATTCCGCCACGGTGTTGTGGTCGTTTGCGGCGTTGGCCGTGGCGCTGGTCTACCCCTATGCCAAACGGTTTGTATCCATGCCCCAGGCGGTGCTGGGGTGGCCTTCAGCTTTGGTATCCCCATGGCTTACAGCGCCGTGCTGGGTAGCATTCCTGCAGAGGCCTGGGTGCTGCTGCTGGGCAACCTGTTCTGGGTGCTGGCCTACGACACCGAATACGCGATGGTGGACCGGGATGATGACTTGCGCATCGGCATGAAAACATCGGCCATCACGCTGGGCCGCTGGGATGTGCCCGCCGTCATGTTGTTTTATGGCTTGTACCTGGGCATCTGGTCCTGGGTGGTGGCACCCCTAGTGTTGCCCTGGGCCTGGTGGCTGGGGTGGCCATCGCAGCGGGGCAGGTGGTGTGGCACTACGGTCTGATTCGCCAGCGCACGCGGGACGGTTGTTTCAAGGCCTTTCGCCTGAACCACTGGGTGGGAGCGGCCTTGTTTGCCGGCATTTTGGTGTCCAGCTTGGCGTAACCCGGGCAAGCAGCTAAGCTTGTGCACTGCTGCCCATGCCCAATACCACCGATCCCAGTCTTGATACGGCCCATGCCCTGCGCACCCTGCGCATGGCACAGATTTCCGTCATGGTGGCCGTCGCGTTGGCGGTGGCACTCCCTTTTTTCGTCTACCAGGCGCGCTGGCAGACGGTTTATCCGCTGCTGGGTGGTTTGACCGTCGCCATCATTTGTTTTGTCTTGAACCGCCGGGGCCACACGGCACGGGCGACGCTGCTGCTGCTGACATCGATCACCGCCATGTCATGGATGCTGATGTGGTGGGGCGATGGGCTGAAGGACGCGGCCCTGTTGGCGTTTCCCGTGCTGCTGATCATGGCCGGTCTGCTGGTGGGCAAGCGTGGTTATTACCTGTTGTGGGCCAGCATGATAGGTCTGCTGGCTGTGCAGACGTGGGCGACAACCAAGGGCTGGCGGGCATCCCCCACCTTGCCCCGGGACCCGGTGGAGCTGTGGCGGGATGTATCCCTGATCCTGGCCGTCGGGGGGCTGGCGGTATGGACCGTTGTCAACGATATGCACAAAACACTGCTCAATCTGCGCGAGCAGGTGGTCAAGGTAACCGCCTCCCAAAAACAGCTGGCCTATCTGTCACAACACGACGCACTCACGGGGCTGCCCAACCGGGCCATGGGCCGTGACCATATTCAGCAGGCCATCACCAATGCCACACGCCGCCAGTCGCGGGTGGCGTTGTTGTTTGTAGACCTGGACAACTTCAAGGCGGTGAATGACTCCTTGGGCCATGCGATGGGCGACGAGTTTCTCAAACAGGTCGCCACGCGGCTGGCGGCGTCGGTGCGCAAATCCGACATCGTGGCCCGCCAGGGTGGCGACGAGTTTGTCATCGGCCTGACCGACATCCTCAGCGTGGACGATGTCTCCAAGGCGGCCAGTACCGTGCAGGCCAGTCTGGGGCACTCCATTTTCCTGGGCGACACCGAGCTCAGCGCCGCGTGCTCCATTGGCATTGCCTTGTTTCCGGACGATGGCGCGGACTACGAATCCCTGCTGCGCGAGGCCGATATCGCCATGTACCAGGCCAAGGAGGCGGGACGCAATACCTGCCGCTTCTTTGACCCTGCCATGAATGCCAACATCCAGAGCAACCTGTTGCTACTGTCCAATTTACGCGCAGCACTGGTGCGCAGCGAATTTGTACTGCATTACCAACCGGTGGTGGACCTGACGACTGGCGAACTGGTGGGGGCCGAGGCCCTGGTCCGCTGGCAACACACGCCCCACACCCTGGTGCCGCCCGGCGACTTTATTCCTGCAGCCGAGAAGTCCGGCTTGATTGTGGAGTTGGGCGAGTGGGTGCTTCGGGAAGCCTGCCGGCAAATGGTGGCCTGGCAGGCGGCTGGGCGCGAACATTTTGTGATGGCGGTTAATCTGTCACCCGTGCAGTTTCGCCGGGGCAATATCGAAACCGTGGTGGCCGCGGCCCTACAGCAGTCCGGCTTGAACCCCGCCTGCCTAGAGCTGGAAATCACCGAATCCACGCTGGTGCAGGACACCGAGACCTTCATCGCGTCCCTGCAACACCTCAAGGCGCTGGGCGTGAAGATATCGATTGATGACTTCGGCACGGGTTACTCCAACCTGTCTTACCTGCAGCGGTTCGCCGTGGACAAACTCAAGATTGACCAGTCCTTTGTCAAACGCCTGTTGATGGGGCCCCAGGACCGGGCCATCGTGACTGCCATCATCCAGATGGCCAAGAGCCTGAACCTGAGCACCACGGCGGAAGGCATAGAAGACGATGCCACGCGCCAGATCCTGCTTGATCTGGGCTGTGTGCAGGGCCAGGGTTACTTCTTTGCCCGGCCGGTACCGGTCGCGGCTTTTGAACAGACCGTGCGCGCTTTGGCACAAGAAAAAGCCCGCACCGCATAACGGTCGGGCTTGGGTGCACGCCTGGCGCGGGCTTATTTTTTGGGTGCGCTGGCGGCCGCCTGTGCTCCGCCTTTTTCATCGGCAGTGCATTTCTTGATGTGGGCGGTTTTGGCGGCGCCGGCCAGTTTCTTGTCAGCAGCTGATTTTTCGCAGGCGGGACTTGCACCTGTTGTTGCCATGGCGCCACCAGCGTCTGCCACACACTTTTTTACAAAACTGGTTTTGGCAGCACCCGCCAGTTTTTTCTCGGCCGCCTTTTCACCGCAGGCCGCCTCGGCATCGGCAGCATGTGCGGCGCCATACGACAGCGAGAGACCCAAGGCCAGCAGGGTAAGCAATTTCTTCATGATCGTCCTTTGAGGTAAGTGACAGCCCGCGCTGCCGTTGCATGTGGGAGGGGAAATCCACGGAGGATTCAAACATACAACGCCAAAAACGACAATGCCGCGGCCCCCCCAACCCGCCTTGTAAGCGGCCCCCGTAAAATCCCCGCATGCTGTCTGTAAAAAACGAACTTCTGGAGGCGCTGGCCGCTTCCCTCGAAAAACTCTCCCCCGGGAGCGGTGCCAAGGCGGCGTTTGAGTCGCCCAAGGTCGCCGCCCATGGGGACCTGGCCACTACGGCCGCCATGCAATTGGCCAAACCCCTCAAGCTCAACCCCCGCCAATTGGCCGAAAACCTGAAGACTGAGTTGTTGGGCCAAAGCGCTTTTCAACGCTGGGTGGATGCGATCGAAATCGCAGGCCCCGGCTTTATCAATATCCGCCTCAAGCCCGAAAGCAAACAGCAGGTGGTGCGCGAGGTGCTGGGCCAGGGCGCCCAGTTTGGCTACCAGGCCAGCAACGGCCAGTGTGTGCTGGTGGAGTTTGTGTCGGCCAATCCCACCGGCCCCTTGCACGTAGGCCACGGCCGCCAAGCGGCGTTGGGTGATGCCATCTGCAACCTGTTCAGCACCCAGGGCTGGAAGGTGCACCGCGAGTTTTATTACAACGACGCCGGTGTGCAGATCCAGACCCTGGCTAACAGCACACAGTTGCGCGCCAAGGGCTTCAAACCCGGCGACGACTGCTGGCCCGTGGACCCGGAGAATCCGCTGAGCAAGGCGTTTTACAACGGCGACTACATCCAGGACATTGCCGACGATTTTTTGGCCAAGAAAACCGTACAGGCCGACGACCGCAGCTTCACCGCCAGCGGTGATGTGGAAGACCTGGAGTCCATCCGCAACTTCGCCGTGGCTTATCTGCGCCACGAGCAGGACAAGGACCTGCAGGCCTTCAATTTAAAGTTTGACGAGTACTACCTGGAATCCAGCCTCTACACCAGTGGCCGTGTCGACCAGACCGTGGCCAAACTGGTCGCCAATGGCAAGACCTATGACAAGGACGGCGCGCTGTGGCTCCAATCCACCGACTACGGTGACGACAAGGACCGCGTCATGCGCAAGCAGGACGGCAGCTACACCTACTTTGTGCCCGATGTGGCCTACCACATTGCCAAGTGGGAGCGTGGCTTCACCAAGGTGGTCAACATCCAGGGCACGGACCACCACGGCACCATCGCGCGCGTGCGTGCCGGCCTGCAGGCGGCCGGTGTGGGCATTCCGTTGGGCTACCCTGACTATGTGCTGCACACCATGGTGCGCGTGGTCAAGGGTGGGGAAGAAGTCAAGATCAGCAAACGTGCGGGTAGCTACGTGACGCTGCGCGACCTGATCGAGTGGACTAGCAAGGATGCGGTGCGGTTCTTCCTGCTCAGCCGCAAGCCCGATACGGAATACACCTTCGATGTCGATCTGGCAGTGGCCAAGAACAACGACAACCCGGTCTACTACGTGCAATACGCCCATGCGCGCATCTGCTCGGTGTTGGCTGCCTGGGGCGGTGATGTGGCGAGCCTCAAGAATGTGGACCTGTCGGCCCTGCATAGCCCACAAGCCCAGGCCCTGATGCTGTTGCTGGCCAAGTACCCCGAAATGTTGACCGCCGCCGCCAACGACGAAGCGCCACATGACGTGACCTTCTACCTGCGTGAGCTGGCCGCCAGTTACCACAGCTACTACGATGCAGAGCGGATTCTGGTGGACGAAGAATCCGTCAAACTGGCACGATTGGCCCTGGTCGCGGCCACGGCGCAGGTGTTGCACAATGGCTTGGCGGTGCTGGGCGTGAGTGCCCCGCAAAAGATGTGATGACTTGCGGGACAGATCTTCAGCTCTGTCCTCAACTGATTAGATTGAAAAAAGGTAGTGCATGAAGCAGCAGCTTGGCGGAACCGTTTTGGGATTCATCATCGGCGTGGTGGTTGGGTTGGCCGCCGCTTTGGCCGTGGCGGTCTACGTGACCAAGGTACCCGTCCCCTTCATGAACAAGAGCCAGAGCCGCTCGGCCGACCAGGACGAGGCCGAGGCCAAGAAAAACAAGGACTGGGACCCGAATGCGCCGCTGTACGGCAAGAACCCGGCCAAAGTCGCAGCACCTGTGGCGGCCGCGTCGTCAGCCGCATCCAAACCGGCGGATGGCAAAGCCGACGCCAAGACTGCCGCCAAACCCGATGCCAAAGGTGAGATCAAGCCCGCTGTGTCTGCGGACCCCTTGGGCGACCTGGCCAAGGCCAAAGCGGGCGGCAGCACTGCGTCAGAACCCTTCTTGTTCTTTGTGCAACTCGGTGCCTTCCGCACCGCAGAAGATGCCGAGGCCCACCGCGCCAAACTGTCACTGAGTGGCATTGAGACCAAGATCACCGAACGCGAACAATCAGGTCGTGTTGTATTCCGCGTGCGCACCGGGCCTTTTGACACCAAGGAAGATGCCGAGCGCAACAAGGAAAAGCTGGAAAAGGCGGGTCTGGAAACATCCTTGGTGCGGGTGCAGCGTTAAGCTGCGTGGCGCGTTACGGGCCTGGTGTCGGGAACTATATTGAAGCCCGGCAATCACAATGACACATTTTTGGAGCGGTATTGCATGAACATGATGAAACGTCGTGAGTTTTCCCAGGTTGCAGCCGGTGCTGCATTGGCCACAACCGGCCTGTTGTCTCCCTTGGCACATGCCCAGGCCCGGTTTTCCGCAGGCAAGCACTACCATATTCTTGATGGTCGGGCGCCGGTAGAGGCCCCGGCCGGCAAGATCGAAGTGGTGGAGTTCTTTTGGTACAACTGCCAGCACTGCAATGCGTTCGAGCCCACGCTGGCGGCCTGGATCAAGACCCTGCCCAAGGACGTGTCGTTCCGCCGCTCCCACGTTGCGTTCCAGGATGCCTTTGTGCCGCAACAGCGTCTGGCCCTGACGCTGGAGGCCATGGGCCTGGTCGAAAAACTGCATGCCAAGGTTTTCGCCGCCATCCATGCGGAACGGGTCAACCTGACCACCGGTGATGCCATTGCAGAGTGGGTTGGCCGCCAGGGCGTGGACAAAGCCAAGTTTCTGGAGCAGTACAACTCCTTCTCCATCCAGACCAAGGCGACACGGGCGACCCAGTTGCAAAATGCCTACAAGGTGGAAGGTGTGCCCGCCATTGGTATCGGCGGTCGTTTTTACACCGACGGGTCCATGGCCGGCAACATGGAGCGGGCTATTCAGGTCACCGAAGGACTGATTGCCGAATTGCGTACCAAGGGCGCCGCCTAAACCGCTTGCGGGGACGCCTCAGCGCATGAAGTTGCGCAGGGCGTCCGCCGTCATCCCGGGCAACTCTTCGGGTATGAAATGCCCCGCGGGCACAGCAGCACCGCTGACCTGTGCGCCGCACTGGGCCTGCCACAGGTCCATGGGCTTGAACATGCGCTGCACCACGCCGCGCTCCCCCCACAACACCAACGTATCGCAGGCGATTTTCTCGCCCTGGTCACGGCTCGCGCGGTCGTGCTCCAGGTCTAGGCCAGCACTGGCACGGTAGTCTTCGCAGGCCGTGTGGATGGCTTCTGGTCTGCAGAAACAGCGTTCGTACTCCGCCAGCGCTTGCGGCTCAATATGCCCCAGGCCACCTGCACCCCAACCGCCCAGTTTCTGGTGCAGATAGGCCGTGGCGTTGCCGCCAATCATGCTCTCGGGCATGGGGCTGGGTTGTATGAGGTGGAACCAGTGGTAGTAGGCGCGGGCAAACTCCATATTGGTGCTGGCATACATGTCCAGCGTGGGCGCAATGTCGATCACACACAGCTTGCGAATACGTGCCCCGTGGTCCAGCGCAAGACGGTGGGCAACCCGGCCGCCCCGGTCATGGCCACACAGGAAGAATCTGTCCAGCCCCAGCGCATCGGTTATCGCCACCACATCGGTAGCCATGGCGCGTTTGCTGTAGTTGCTGTGGTCCGGCAGGCCCGGAGCGTGGGACGAATCGCCGTAACCCCGCACATCCGGCAGCACCAAAAAATAGTCCTGGCGCAGCAACTGGGCCACGCGGTGCCACATCACATGGGTCTGCGGGAAACCGTGCAGCAGCACCAGGGCGGGCTTCTGCCGGTTATCACCGCAGCGGAAAAAGATGTCCACACCGTTGGCGGTAATGGACTGCGCTGTAAAGCCTTCAAACCAGTTCATAGGGTGCACCTTTGTGCTGCAGTGTGCCCCAAACCGGCCTGCCGCTGAAAAATACTGAAACAAACCGATACCCCAGCGAGAGGACTTAACAGGTCGGCACCGGCACCATCAAGGCCTGTTCAACACATTCCCCCAAAGGACCAAATATGAAAACCTGGATCAAACGCAGTCTCTACAGCCTGGTGGGCGCCAGCATTGTGCTGGGTGGCCTGTCCGCCTGCGGCCACAACCGCCACGGCCATGGCAGCTCCATGAGCGCTGAGGACCAGGCCCAGATGCGCGGCAAAATCGTCGAACGTGTCAGCAGCAAGCTGGACCTGAATGCCGAGCAGAAGCAGCGCTTAAACGTGCTGGCCGACAAGCTCCAAGAGCAACGTGCGGCCCTGGTCGGTAAAACCACCAACCCGCGGGCCGATATGCAAGCTCTGGTGGCCGGTGACAAGTTCGACCGCAGCCGTGCGCAGACCCTGGTGGCCGAAAAAACCGCCGCCATCACCGGCAAGAGCCCCGAGGTGATCGCCGCCATGGCCGACTTTTATGACAGCCTGACACCCGCCCAGCAAACCAAGGTGCGCGAGGCCATGCAAAAGGGCCGCCACGGCTGGTGGCACCGCGGCTGAGCGCAGTAGAGGCCTGTGATGCACAGCCTGCAACCCCTGTTCAGCAGCATGCGTGCCCATGGGCCGGTGCTGCTGGCATCTACCACCGAGCCGGCGGCCGAATTGCTAGCCCTGGTCTGGGGGCCCCGGTTTGACCGGGAGCACGGCCGGTACCTGGCGCAGTCTGTGGCTCAGAACCGCCCGGCGCTGGACCATGCGTTGGACCAAGCGGCCGATACCTTCGACCGTCTGCCCGCCATGCGCCAGCAACGCCTCCGCCAACTCTTGCGCCACCACGCCGGTGGGACAATCCGCGCATGACCCTGCGCATTCTGTTGATTGACGACGACGAACAACTGGGCGAACCGCTGGCCGCCTACGTGGCCCGTTTTGAGATGCAGCTCAGCCACGCCACGCGCCCCAGCGCCGGCCTGGCCCTGTTGCGCCAGGGCGGGTTTGACGCCGCCATCCTGGACGTGATGCTGCCCGAGATGGATGGTTTTGCCCTGTGCCGCACCATCCGCAAAGAGAGTGATATTCCACTCATCATGCTGACCGCGCGTGGTGATGTGATGGACCGCGTGGTGGGGCTGGAGCTGGGTGCCGACGACTACCTGCCCAAACCCTTTGAGCCACGTGAACTGGTGGCACGGCTGCAAACCGTGCTGCGCCGCCGCCAACCTCCAAGCAGCAGCCCCGTGCCTCTGGCGCCGACAAGCCAGGATGGCCGCCTGCAGTTCGAAGGCCTGACGGTGGATGCCACCACCCGCAGCGTGTTGTGCCTGGGCCAGCCCCTTGAATTGACCAGCACCGAATTTGACCTGCTGCACCTGCTGGCCCGCGAGCCGGGCAAGGTCTTCCACCGCGATGACATCCTGAACCAGCTGCGCGGCCATGACGCCGACCTGTACACCCGCGCGGTGGACATTGTGGTGAGCCGCCTGCGCAAAAAGCTGGAACCGCTAGACGCCATCAAGACGCTGCGCAACGCCGGTTATGCGCTGGCCCTGCGTGCGCGCAACCCAGGGCCGCCCCATGTTTAAGAAGAAGCCCCACCGCCCCTGGCACCACCGGGCACGGCACGCCCTGGGGCATTCGCTGCGGGGCCGCCTGGTGACCGTGTTTCTGCTGCTGGCCATGGCCCTGGCGGCCACTTTCACGTTTGGCATGCAAAAGGCGCTGAGTGTGGGTTGGCGGGTGGCGGCCCGCCCCCTGGTCAGTGACTATGTGGACCGCCTGGCGGCCGACATTGGCAGCCCGCCCAGCATCGAACGGGCGCAGGCCCTGACCCAGCGCCTACCGGTCAGTGTGCAGATATCCGGCCCGGTGGTGAACTGGCGCAGCAGCCCGCAGTCCGATATGTTCCGCCACCGCCACCGCGTCGGCAATGATGACTGGCAAGACGGCCTGCCGCGTCTGCTGTCACGTACCACGGCCGACGGCCACCGCATCGACCTGGGTGTCAGCGTCGCCGCGTGGGAAAACCAGCCGCACCGCGTGGGCTGGTACACGTTGGCCGGCATTCTGGCCCTGACCGCGTTGGCCTACGGCTACATACGCCGTCTGCTGCGCCCACTGGATGACATACGCGACGGTGCCCAGCGTTTTGGCAGTGGCGACTTTGCACAACCCATCCCCATCCGCCGGCGGGACGAGTTGGGCCAGTTGGCCACCGATGTCAACACCATGGCCGGCCGCATCCACCAAATGTTGGAGGCCAAACGCGGCCTGCTGCTGGCCATCAGCCACGAGCTGCGCAGCCCGCTGACCCGCGCCCGCCTGAACACGGAGTTGTTGCCCGAGGTGGGCGATGTGGCGCCGCGCCGCGAGGCCCTGCTGCGCGACCTGGGCGAAATGCGCGACCTGGTCACCGACCTGCTGGAAAGTGAACGCCTGGGCCAGGGCCATGCCGCCTTGCAACTGGAGTCGGTGGATCTGGCCGAGCTGATCCGGGAGGTCGCTGAGGTTGCTACTCCAGCATCCGCATCGGCGCAGCCGGTGGCGCTAGACCTGGTCAGCGACCTGCCCCCGCTACAGCTGGACCGCACCCGCATGCGCCTGCTGCTGCGCAACCTGCTGGACAACGCACTGCGCCACAGTGCCGACGCTGCACAGCCGCCCATGGTCCGCCTGCAGCTGGCGCCCGATGCCGAAGGCCACCGCGTCTGCATCACCGTGCGGGACTACGGCTCTGGTGTGGACGAAGACGCCTTGCCCCATCTGGCCGAGCCCTTCTACCGACCCGACTCCGCACGGGGGCGCACAGCAGGGGGCGTGGGTCTTGGGCTGTACCTGTGCAAACTGGTGGCACAGGCCCATGGCGGAAGCCTGAATCTGCGCAATGCCCAGCCGGGGCTGGAGGCCAGTCTGGACTTGTCCATCCTGTTGAAGGAAACACCCTCCCGCTAGAGCCAGGGCGGCGCGGCGTTCTGTGCAGGTAAAAGGAGGAGCCCGCGCAGCGGGCGGGGGACACGGAGCAGAACGCTGCGACGCCCTGACTCCTACGAGCCTGTCAGAAATTTTGTGTGCGAGGCATAACATGTCAACAAGGAGCATGAATGCCAAGCAAGACAAAGAGCGCCACGGTGGCGGACAACGCAACACAACTTCAAATCCCAGCCGAGTTGCTGGACCAACTGGTGACCGGCCCCATGACAGCCGGTCAAGTCCAGGGACTGTTTGACCAGTTCAAAAAGGCCGTGCTGGAGCGGGCACTGGCTGGAGAAATGAGCCATCACCTGGGCTACGCGCCGGGCAAGGCCAAACCCGAGGGAGCGCCTGCAAACCACCGCAACGGCAAAAGCGCTAAGACGGTACTGACCGATGCAGGAGCCCTGCGCATTGACGTCCCGCGCGACCGGGAAGGCACGTTCGAACCCCAACTCATCGGCAAACACGAGCGCCGTTTCACCGGCTTTGACGACAAGATCATCGCCATGTACGCGCGTGGCATGACCGTGCGCGAGATACAGGCGTTTTTGAGCGAGATGTACTCGGTCGATGTATCGCCCGACCTCATCAGCCGCGTGACTGACGAAGTCATGAGCGAGGTGACAGCCTGGCAGAGCCGCCCATTGGAATCCATGTACCCGGTGGTGTTCTTCGATGCGCTGCGCGTCAAGATTCGTGAGGACGGGGTGGTGCGCTCCAAGGCCGTGTACTTGGCCCTGGGCGTGCTGGCCGATGGCAGCCGCGACATCCTGGGGATCTGGGTCGAGAACACCGAAGGGGCCAAATTCTGGATGAAAGTGTTCAACGATTTGAAGACCCGAGGTGTGCAGGATATCCTGATTGCCGTCACCGACGGGCTCAAAGGCATGCCAGAGGCCCTGGGCGCGGTGTTCCCGGCCACGACACTGCAAACGTGCATCGTGCACCTGATACGCAACAGCCTGGACTTTGCCAGTTGGAAGGATCGCAAGGCGCTGGCTGCGGCCATCAAACCCATCTACACGGCGGTGAGCGCAGAGGCAGCACAGGCTGAACTCGATGCATTTGAGGCAGGTCCCTGGGGCCAGAAGTTCCCCACCGTGGTGGGAGCCTGGCGCAGGGCTTGGGACAGAGTGATTCCCTTCTTTGCGTTCCCGCCCGAGGTACGCCGTGTGATCTACACGACCAATGCCATTGAGAGCGTAAATGCCAGACTGCGCAAGATCATCAAGTCCAGAGGACACTTCCCCAGTGACGATGCGGCCACCAAGCTGATCTGGCTGGCACTGCGCAACATTACCGAGGATTGGGGACGTGCGGCTAACCACTGGAAATCAGCCATGAACCAGTTTGCCATCCTCTACGGCGACAGGTTCACGCAGCCCACTCACGGGGGTGCAAAATGAAGGAGCTGAACCCTGCCACTCAGGGTTCTACCGGGGGGGGCCTCCGGCGGCCTGGCAGGGGCCTTAGTTTGAATAAAATTTACCCATCAGCTGATTTCTGAAACCGCCTCACACACAGAAATTCTGACACTCCCACTCCTACGCCTACTTGCGCTTGTCTCTTCTTTTGGACTTTTTGGCCTTCTTGGGCCGCGCCGGAGAGCCATCTGCTGCACGCCCATCCAGCTCCGCCTCCACCCGCTCACACAGCGTCTGCAAAATCTTGATGCGGGCGTAGTTCTTGTCATTGGCCTCCACCAGCGTCCACGGCGCATTGCCGGTGCTGGTGCGCTCCACCATGTCGCACACGGCCAACTGGTAGGCATCCCACTTCTTGCGGTTGCGCCAATCTTCTTCGGTGATCTTGAAACGTTTGAAGGCGATCTGCTCGCGCGCCTTGAAGCGCTTCAGTTGCTCCTGCTGGCTGATCTGCAACCAAAACTTGACGACGATCGCGCCCGACGCCGCCAGCTCGTGTTCAAAATCGTTGATCTCGGCATACGCACGCAGCCAATCGGCCTCGCTGCAAAAACCTTCCACCCGCTCCACCAGCACACGGCCATACCAGGTGCGGTCAAAAATTGCCACCCGGCCCTTGCGCGGCACATGGCGCCAGAAGCGCCACAGGTAAGGCTGTGCGCGCTCCTCCTCGGTTGGTGCGGCGACCGGTATCACCTGGTACTGGCGGGCATCCAACGCGGCGGTGATGCGCCGAATGGCGCCACCCTTGCCGGCCGCGTCGGCGCCCTCAAACGCACACACCAACGACCGGCCCTGGAAACGCGGGTCGCGCAGCAGCTCTGCCAGCCGGGCCTGCCAATGGGCCAGGGCATCCGCATAGGCCTTGTCATCCAGGTGCCGGTGCAAGTCCATCGCCGACAGCACGGTGCGGCCATCGGTATCCACCCGCACCAGCGGCGCCACGGGTGCGTCCTGCTCGTCGTTGCTGGCCAGTTTTTTCTGCATGGCCTGCAGCAGCATCTGCCCCACCGTCAGCGCGCGGTAGCGGTCGTCCGTGCCTTCAATCACCATCCACGGCGCCCAGGGTGTGTTGGTCATGCGCAGCAGGTGGCCCGCCACGTCCTGTAACTTGTCATAGGTCTTGAGCCGGTCCCAGTTCCACTGCGTCACGCGCCAGGCGGTGTGTGGGTCTTTCTCCAGGGCTTTCAGGCGTTTGACCTGCCCAGCCTTCGTCAGGTGGAACCAGAACTTCAATACCAGCGCACCTTCGCCCACCAGCATGGCCTCAAACCGGTTGATCTCGTCGGCCTGGGCGTCCAGCTCTTTCAGCGATATCTCGTCCTCTATGCGCTGGCGTATCGGCTCCGAATACCAGGAGCCGGCGAAGATGCCGACGCGCCCCTTGGGCGGCAGCGCGCGCCAGTAGCGCCACATGGGTGGGCGCTCGCGTTCCTCGTCGGTGGGCGGGGAGAAGGCCAGTGTGGACAGAAAACGCGCGTCCATCCACTCATACAACACATTGATGGTTTCGCCTTTGCCGGCGCCGTCCTGGCCGCTGATCAGCACCACAACCGGGATCTTTTTGCCCTCGTGCAGGTCCACCTGCGCCTCCAGCAGCGCCGCGCGCAGGGCGGGCACGGCGGCCTTGAAGGCGGTTTTGCTGACCCTGTGGCCGATTTCTGCGGGTTCAAACATGGGCTGTCTCCTGTTGAAGCGCCGACCGGTCGGCTGTGTCGGACCATTCTAGGACGGGGTGCCAGCCTCTGACTGTTGTGCAGCACCCACAAGCATGCCGTGGTCTGGATGTGTCTGGCAGGGCTTCTTGGCCCTGTTCTTGTACGCAAAAATTGCCTCTAGCCCCCGTGAAATATAGCTAGTTCGCTATCAAAATGTAAGCGCTCTAAAAAGCTTGGCGCAGGATGGCACGCGCTGGCAACAGGCTCAGTACAATCGTTCAAGCTCGCTCTGAGCAAGTTCCGTGCCTTTATGAAAAAACCACCCCTATTCCTGCTGCTGTTGGCCCTGTGTGCGGCGTTGGCCCTGCCTGCGTGGGCGGAGAAGGCCGACCGCAAGAAAGATACGTTTTTCGAAGCTGACAGCTTGCGCATCGATGATGTGAAGCAGACCAGCGTGTTCTCAGGAAACGTTGTGATGACCAAGGGCACCATCATCGTTCGTGCCGCCAAGATTGATGTGCGCCAAACCCCTGATGGTTTTGAATTGGCCGTCATCACCGGCACCCCCGACAAACCGGCTTTTTTCCGGCAGAAGCGTGACGCGGTGGACGAATTTATCGAGGTCGAGAGTGAACGCATCGATTACGACGGTAGCGCCGACATCGTCAAATTCACCGGCAAGGCCCAGTTGCGCCGCCTGCGCGGTGCGGAGCTGGCCGATGAAATCAGTGGCGCGGTCATCGTGTATGAAAACCTCACCGACAAATTCAGCGTGGACGGCAGCAGCACGGCCGCCGCCAGCCCCGGCGTGACCCCAGCACCGGGCGGCCGGGTGCGTGCCATGTTGACGCCCAAGCCGGAAGCGGTGGCGTCTGCCACCCCGGCCGCCAAAACACCGGTGCAACCCGGCCCAACCTTGCGCCCCTCTGCCACCCTGGGGAGTAACCCCCAGTGAGTGAATCGGTAGAGACGGTGCCCGACACCGCGGTCGGGCGGCTGGAAGTCAGCCATATCCAGAAGTCTTACGGCAAACGCCAGGTCGTCAAAGACGTGTCGCTGACCGTACGCACCGGCGAGGTGGTGGGCCTGCTGGGCCCCAATGGCGCGGGCAAGACCACGTCGTTTTACATCATCGTGGGCCTGCTGCGCGCCAGTGCGGGCGACATCACCATCGACGGCCACTCCATCGAACACATGCCCATCCACCGCCGCGCACGCCTGGGTCTGGGTTATCTGCCACAAGAAGCGTCGATCTTCCGCAAACTCAATGTGGAAGACAACGTGCGCGCCGTGCTGGAACTGCAGCACGACGAGGCTGGCAAGCCGCTGAATGGTGCCGAAATCGAGCGCCGCCTGACCGCCCTGCTGCAAGACCTGCGGGTGGAGCATCTGCGCGAATCCCCGGCCCTGGCCCTGTCCGGTGGCGAACGCCGCCGGGTGGAGATCGCCCGGGCGCTGGCCACGCGGCCCCGGTTTATTCTGCTGGACGAGCCCTTTGCCGGTATCGACCCGATCGCCGTGATCGAGATCCAGCGCATCATCAATTTCCTGAAGTCGCGTGACATTGGGGTGTTGATCACCGACCACAATGTGCGCGAGACCCTGGGCATTTGTGACCACGCCTACATCATCAGTGATGGCACGGTGCTGGCCGAAGGCACCCCCGCCGAGATCGTGGCCAACGCCGATGTACGCCGCGTGTACCTCGGCGAACATTTCAAAATGTGATGGATATGGCCCCCACGCTCCACCGCTGCGCGGGTCGCTGCCCCCCGAGGGGGCTAATTTGCCTTGGGGCGGCCCGGCAGCAAATTGCCGTTCCCGCCGACTACCGGTCTGATTTGCTATGAAGCAGGGCCTTTCTCTACGCGTTTCGCAGCACCTGGCGCTCACGCCCCAGTTGCAGCAGTCCATCCGCCTCTTGCAACTCTCCACGCTGGAACTCAGTCAGGAGGTGGAGCAGATGCTGGACGAGAACCCCTTCCTGGAGCTGACCCAGGACGAGGCCGTGCGCGAGGACTTTGGCCTGGCCCAGGCCGACACACCGGTCAGCGCCGGTGAGCGCGAAGCCGAGGTTGCTCCTGCTTCCATAGCAGACTATGCAGATTCCACGGGGGCTAGCGGCACAAAAGACGAAGAGACAACGCCGCTGGGCAGCGGTGACGATGAGCCCAGCTGGGACGGCGACGGCACCACCGAGATGGTGCCCGACGATGGCGAATGGGGCACGGACGCCAAAGCCAAAGCCAACAACTTAGGCGACGGCGAAGATACCGACGCCACCGAGTTGGCCCGCACGCAGGAATCCTTGCAGTCCTTTTTGCACCGCCAGGCCCTGAGCCTCAGGCTGAGCGAGACCGACGCCAGCGCGTTGCGCTTTCTGATCGAGTCGCTGAACGACGACGGCTACTTGGAAGACCCCTTGCCCGACCTGGCCCGCAGCCTGGCCGGTGACGACGAAGAACAGGTTGAAGACCTGGTGCACCACTTCACGGTGGCCTTGGGTCTGCTGCACAGCCTGGAGCCAGCAGGCGTGGGCGCGCGCGACCTAGGCGAATGCCTGCGCCTGCAGCTGCGCGCCCAACTGGACGACGCGCTGAACCCGCCCGAGCCCGAATACGCCAGCCTGTTGGCACTGGCTTTGCGCATCTGCGGCCAGCCCATGGATTTGCTGGCCCGCCGCGATGTCAAAAATCTGGTCCAACGCTGTGGTGGCACCGATGCACAAACGCGCGAAGCCATCACACTGATCGCCCGGCTGGAGCCCAAACCCGGGCGCCGCTTCATCGACGTGGAGCGCAATATTGTGGTGCCCGACGTGTTGGTGGTGGCCGCAGGCAAGGCCCGCAATGGCATCAACCCGCAGTTCCGCGTCATGCTCAACCCCGAGGTCATGCCCAAGCTGCGGGTGCACGACATTTATGCCAACGTGCTGCGCAACCACCGCGGTGGCGGCAAAGACAGCGCCAGTTACGCCGGCCTGCAGCAGCGCCTGCAAGAGGCCCGCTGGTTCATCAAGAACATCCAGCAGCGCTTTGACACCATCCTGCGCGTCAGCACGGCCATTGTGGAGCGACAAAAGGGCTTCTTCTCCCACGGCGAGATGGCCATGCGCCCACTGGTGCTGCGTGAGATTGCGGATGAGCTGGGTTTGCACGAGTCCACCATCAGCCGCGTCACCACCGCCAAATACATGGCCACGCCGTTTGGCACCTTTGAGCTGAAGTACTTCTTTGGCTCTGGCCTGGGCACCGAGTCTGGCGGCAACGCGTCCAGCACCGCCGTGCGTGCGCTGATCAAGCAATTCATCAGCGCCGAGAGCGACAAGAAGCCCTTGAGCGATAACCAGATTTCCGAAATGCTCAAAGAGCAGGGCATTGAATGCGCCCGCCGCACCGTGGCCAAATACCGTGAGGGGCTGAAGATTGCTCCCGCTTCACTGAGGAAGGCCCTATGAATCAACTCCAAATTTTCCTCCCCTGCGCCGCCGGCGTGGAAGACCTGTTGGCCCACGAGGTGCACGACCTGACCGGCCTGATGGGTGAAGACCTGCTGACTCGCCGCGGTGGTGTCATGGCCCGGGCCTCGTGGCGCGATGCCATGCGCCTGAACCTGCACAGCCGTCTGGCGCAGCGGGTACTGGTGCAACTGTCTTACTCTGAATACCGCAGCGAACAAGACCTGTACCGTGCGGCCAGTGACGTGGCGTGGGAGATCTGGTTCACACCCAAACAGTCCATCAAGGTCGAGGTGACGGCGCAGCACAGTCCTTTGACTTCTTTGAACTTTGCCGGACTCAAGATCAAGGACGCCGTGTGTGACCGCTTCCGCGACAAGGCCCACGGCGTGCGCCCGGACGTCAACACCCAGTGGCCCGATGTGCGCATCTACGCCCACCTGACCACCGACACCTGTTCGTTGTACATCGACACCTCGGGAGAACCCCTGTTCAAACGCGGCTGGCGCGAGGACAAGGGCGAGGCGCCACTAAAAGAAACCCTTGCCGCGGCCATGATTGCCGCCAGCGGCTGGGCCGATGGCGACGACGATCTGTTGCCGCTGTATGACCCCTGCTGCGGCAGCGGCACCATTGCCATCGAAGCTGCACAGATCGCCTGCAATATTGCGCCGGGCAGCCTGCGCCGTTTTGCGTTTGAGAAATACATACCGTTCCAGCAACACGTGTGGGACGCGATCAAGGCCGATGCCGCCGCCGCAGTGGTCAAACCCGAGCCGGGCCAGAAAGCCCTGATCTATGGCAGCGATGTGGCCCACCGCATGGTGGACTTTGCCCAGCGTAATGCCGAACGCGCCGGTGTGGCCGATGTCATCGAATTCCGCGGTGGTGATGCCTTGCAACGTATGCCGCCTACCGACATACCGGGCGTGCTGCTGCTGAACCCGCCGTATGGAGATCGTATCGCCGTGGCCGGTGTCAGCGGTGCGGGCGCCCGACGCTCTGGCGCGCCGAACCGCGGCGACCGCAACGATGCCCCGCTGCCGGACTACGAAGCGCAAAGTGGCGCGCGCGAAGAGGCGGTGACCGAAGATGGCGGTGAATTCTTCAGTCAGCTCGCCACCCACTGGAAGAAAAACTTCAGCGGCTGGACCGGCTGGATTTTGACGCCCGACCTCAAGCTGCCCAGCAAGATGCGCCTGAAAGAATCCCGACGCGTGCCGATGTGGAATGGGCCGATTGAGTGCCGCATGTTCAGGTTCGACATGATCAAAGGCACGGCCCGAGACAAGAAGTCACCGGGCGGAGAGCCGGAAGTTAAATTGGGGCCGGGTCAATAAGAAGAAATGGGGTCGGATCACTGGCCGCATAGCGGGCATGTGCTCTGACCCCTTTTCTTCGCAGCCGCCGGAGAATGAAAAATTGGAATCTGACCCCCATTTCGTCATCCTGGACACCAACATCGTCCTGGACACCTTTGTCTTCAACGACCCTGCCGCCAAACCCCTTCGGCAAGCGCTGGAGGCTGGCACGCTGCAGTGGATTGCCACCGCCCCCATGCGCGAAGAGCTGGAGCGGGTGCTGGCCTACCCCAAGATCGCCAAGCGCCTGGCCTTTTACACATTGCAGGCGGCTGATGTGCTGGCGCAATTTGATGCGCGCGTCCAAACGGTAGACGTTGCGGCCAAGGCCCCCATCATCTGCAAAGACCCGGACGACCAGAAGTTCATCGACCTGGCAGTGGCCCACAAGGCACTGGTGCTGAGCAAGGACAACGCCGTGCTTTGTATGAAAAAACGGCTGCTAGCCTTCGGTGCATCTACGCAGATTGCTATTGAAAGTGTAGCAATCGCTGTGCCTGCCGCGTCCTGAGGCTTTAAGCCGGCAGCGCCTGCAGCGGTTCACTCTGCAGCAAAAAGCTTTGTGGTGCGGCCAGCGGCCAGGTCTGGCGGTAGATGATGGGCAGGGCCTGCAAATCACTTTCCAGCAACGCCCGGTCGGGCAGCTGCGTCAGTATCAGCTGGGCCAGTGACTGCACCTTGTGGTCGCCCGAGCGGCGCACGATGTGGTGGGCCGTGATCTCTGCGGGGTGGTTAACCCCGGCGGCCTGCACCAGCTCTTGCAGGGCATGCAGGGTTTGCTGGTGGAAGTTGTAGACGCGGGTGGCCTTGTCGGGCACCACCAGGGCCTGCTGGCGCACCGGGTCTTGTGTCGTCACGCCGGTGGGGCAGTGGCCGGTGTGGCAGGTCTGGGCTTGCAGGCAGCCCAAAGAGAACATGAAGCCGCGCGCGCTGTTGCACCAGTCGGCGCCCAGGGCCATCATGCGGGCTATGTCAAAGGCGGTGACCACCTTGCCGGCGCAGCCAATTTTGATCTTGTCGCGCAGGCCCACGCCGCGCAGCGTGTTGTGCACCAGCAGCAGACCCTCCTGCAGCGGTGAGCCCACGTGGTCGGTAAATTCGACTGGGGCAGCACCGGTGCCACCCTCGGCACCATCCACCACGATGAAGTCGGGCACGATGCCGGTGGCCAGCATGGCCTTGACCATGGCAAACCACTCCCAGGGGTGGCCAATGCACAGCTTGATGCCCGTGGGTTTTCCACCCGACAACTGGCGCAGGCGCTCCACAAACTCCATCATTTCAATCGGAGTGGAAAACGCGCTGTGGGATGCGGGCGAAACACAATCCACGCCCACCGGCACACCCCGGGCCTCGGCAATCTCGGGCGTTACCTTGGCGCCGGGCAACACGCCGCCATGGCCCGGCTTGGCACCCTGGCTGAGCTTGATTTCAATCATCTTCACCTGCGGGTCGCGGGCGTTGACGGCAAACTTGTCGGCATTGAACGTGCCGTCGTCGTTGCGGCAGCCAAAGTAGCCCGAGGCCACCTCCCAGATCAGGTCACCCCCGTGGGTGCGGTGGTGGACGGAGATGGAGCCTTCACCCGTATCGTGTGCAAAACCACCGCGTTTGGCACCCGCATTCAGCGCCTGGATGGCATTGGCGCTCAGGGCCCCAAAACTCATGGCCGAAATGTTGAACACACTGCAGCTATAGGGCTGGGCGCGGTCCGCGCCGATGGTGATGCGAAAGTCGTGGGTGGAGAGACGGGTGGGCGCCAGCGAATGGTTGATCCACTCATACCCTTCGGCATGCACATCCAGCTGGGTACCAAACGGGCGTTTGTCCGGGTCCCCCTTGGCCCGCTGGTAGACCAGGGAGCGCTGGGCACGCGAGAAGGGGTTGGCGTCGGTGTCACTCTCGATGAAGTACTGGCGTATCTCCGGGCGTATGAACTCCATCGTGAAGCGCAGGTGGCCGATGATGGGGTAGTTGCGCAGGATGGATCGTTTGGTCTGCTGCAGGTCGTAGACACCCGTGGCGACCAGGGCTGCAAACAGCAGGAAAGCCGGTATGCCAACCCCAAAGGCCACCAGGCTGAAGATGCTGAGCAAGAGCCCGAAGCAGCTCAGGCCCATGGCCGTGTAACGCACGGGGAAAATCGTGTTGAGGTAGTGCAGCATCACCCGACAATAGCAGGCAAATGCAACAAGGCAAAATGGTGTTAACCCCTTCCTTGTTGCGCACCAACACACACACCCGCTACCCCTATGAACCCTACGCCCGCCCCCACCGATACCCCTGAAACCCCCGGCGATCTGCCCGGTGCCGTCACCGCCGACCAGTTTGACACCATAGACGCCATCCTGGACGACCTGCGCACCCGCTACGACGAAACCCCGCAATGGGAGTTTTGCGAAGGCTTCATGGCCGCGCTGATCTGCTGCCGCCGCCCCATCCCCCAGGCCGAGTACCTGGATGTGTTGCTGGCCATCGGTGAGGGTGGTGACGATGAGCCCTTGGTGGTGCAGGAAGGTGACGCTGCACCCGAGGCGGGCGGCTCCTTTGCCGATGACGCCCAACGCGCACAGTTCCTGCAGATCTGGAACCAGCGCTGGGCCGAAGTCCAGACCGCACTGGACACGCCCATCGAATCCCTGGAAGACAGCCACGCCTACCACCCCGAGGTGATGGACGTGCGCGGCGCCATGGCCGCCTTGTCGCCCGAAGAACGCGCGGAACTGCCCGACGAGGACCTGCCAGCCTTCGGTCAGGTCTGGGCCCTGGGCTTTATGTTTGCGGTCGAGGCCTGGCCCGACGAATGGGCCGAGCCCAGCGACAAAAAGGCCGCCAAGTGGCACGACGTGGCCCTGCAGGCCATCGTGGCCCTGACCGAAGACGACGCGGGTGAACCCGAGCTGTCCCCCTTCAGTGATGACGGCCCGCCCTCCATGAGCACGGACCGGCTCAACGCCTTTGCCGATGCCGTGTGGTCGGTGTATGACCTGCGGGAGATCTGGCGCGGCATAGGCCCGCGCGTGGAGACCCTGCGCCGCGCGGATGTGCCGGGCCGCAATGACCCGTGCCACTGCGGCAGTGGCAAAAAATACAAGAAGTGCCACGGCGCGTGACCTAGATCAACGCTCGTAAAACTTAGGCCCCAAATAGGGGGTTGTTCTTGGCGTATGGCGTTGCTTGTGTTTTGCAGCGACGTTACGATATGCCAGACACGCGACAAAGTTGGGATGCGCGTTCGTTCAAGCAGCACCGCACTGCAAACCTTTTTTGGAGTGATCGAATGAGCATTTCTTCCTGGTCGGTACGATTGAGACTCACCATTGGCTTTGGTCTGGTTTGCGCCCTGATGCTGGTTATCTTGGGCGTAGGCCTGCTCTCTGTGGCGCGCGTGGATGGTGTTTTGCGCACGGTGGTAGACACCAGCGTGCCCAAGATCGATGCGGCATACACCATTGAAATACAGGCTAACAACCAATCCATCGCGGTGCGCGATATGTTGCTCGCATCCGATGCGGCAGATCGCCAAAAGCAGGCAGAAATCATTGCCCAGGCGCGCACCATCGCAGCCAAGAACGTCGAGTTGCTGGAGCAGCTGATCGTGATGCCCAAGGGCAAGGAACTCCTAAGCAAAGTCAAAGAACAGCGTAGCAAATATGTCGCCGCGCAGGATGCGCTGGTCGCCATGATCACCGCAGACAAGGCGGACGAAGCCAAGGCGTATCTCCACAAGGAATTGCGTCCACTGCTGGACAGTTATATGGCCGGGCTTACCGAATTGGCAGCCTTCCAGACCGAGGCCATGGATGCCGTCGCCAAGGTTGGTGATGAAACCTATCGCCAGGCACGGACCGTGATGCTGGTATTGGGGGTCTTGGCCCTACTGGTAGCCGCTGCACTGGGCTACTTCATCACCCGCAGCCTGCTCAAGGAGCTGGGGGGCGAACCCGGTGTCGCTGCTGACTTGGCGCAGGCCGTTTCGCAGGGTGACTTCACCCGCAACGTGGTGCTGCAAGCCGGTGACACCACCAGCCTGATGGCCAGCCTGGGCACCATGCAGGGCAATCTGGCCCAGATTGTCACCACGGTGCGCGCCGGGTCCGAAGGTGTGGCCACTGCCAGTGCGGAGATTGCCCAGGGCAACAACGACCTCTCTGCCCGTACCGAACAGCAGGCCAGTGCGCTGGAAGAAACCGCTGCATCGATGGAAGAGCTGGGCTCCACCGTCAAACAAAACGCTGACAGCGCCCGTCAGGCCAACCAGCTGGCGCAGAGCGCCTCCAGCGTGGCGGTTCAGGGTGGCAAGGTGGTGGAGCAGGTGGTGGAGACCATGAAGGGCATCAATGAATCCAGCCGCAGGATTGCCGACATCATCAGTGTCATCGACGGCATTGCCTTCCAGACCAATATCCTGGCCTTGAACGCTGCGGTGGAAGCCGCCCGTGCGGGTGAACAGGGCCGTGGTTTTGCGGTGGTGGCCTCCGAGGTGCGCAGCCTGGCCGGCCGCAGCGCCGAGGCCGCCAAGGAAATCAAACAATTGATCAACGCCAGTGTGGAGCGCGTCGAACACGGCAGCGCGCTGGTGGACCAGGCTGGCACCACCATGACGGAAGTGGTCGACAGCATCCGCCGCGTGACCGACATCATGGGTGAAATCAGCGCGGCCAGCAGTGAACAGGCCAGCGGCGTGGCGCAGGTGGGTGAAGCCGTCACACAAATGGACCAGGCCACACAACAAAACGCCGCGCTGGTCGAAGAAATGGCAGCGGCAGCCGGTGCCCTGAAGGGCCAGGCACAAGAGCTGGTGCAGGCGGTTGCCTTCTTCAAGTTGGGAGCAAGTACAAGCCAGGCTCCCAGCCTGCCCCGCACGGCCGTGCGTGCCCCCGCCGCCCAGGCCAAGCCCTTCAAGGGCGAAGAGCGCCGTGCCATCGCAGCAAGCAGTGCCGCCGCTGCCCGCAAGCCTGCAGCCACCGCGCCTCAACCCGCCGCCCCCAAACCCGCCGCTGCGGCTGCACCCAAGACCCAGAGTAAACCTGCCCCTGCCGGTGGGGATGATGATTGGGAAACCTTCTAAAGGAGGTCTGGCAGGCCGTCTGCCAAAAAGTCGTAGACCGCCCGTATGCGGGCGTTGGTGCGGATTTCACGGTGCACGGCCAGCCACATGGGCAGGGGCGGTATAGGCAACTGGCCGCGCAATACAGGTAACACATCGGGCTCGGCGCGGGCCATGTAGTCAGCCACAAAGCCGATACCCAGGCCTGCGCGCACCGCCTGCCATTGCACCACCAGATCGTCGGTGCGCAGGGCAAAAGCCTCGGGCCCCACGGCATAACCCATGGCCTGGAAACCCTGCAGGATGGCGAGGTCGGTGTCGCTGCCGATCAGGTCATGCTGCAACAAATCTCCGGGCTGGCGCAGGGTGCTGCGCCGCGCCAAGTAGCTGCGGTGTGCATAGGCGCCCAAGGCAACACTGCCAATTTTTTTGGCCACCAGCGTTCCCTGGTCCGGGCGCACCATACGCACGGCAATGTCGGCCTCGCGGCGCAGCAGGTTGGACACCTGGTTGCTGGCCACCAGCTCTACCTGGATGTCAGGCAGGGCCTGGCGCATCTGCGCCAGCAGCGGTGGCAGCAATTGGGCGGCCACAGGCTGGCTGGCGGTGATGCGCACCGTGCCCATGGTCTGGGCCTGTGCGCCGGTCAGTGTGCGGGTCAGCTGCAGGGCACCGGCTTCCATCTCGCGCGCCGCATCGGCCAGCTGCAAGGCCGTGGCCGTGGGCACCAGGCCCCGCCCTGTGCGCTCGAATAGCACCACGCCCAATTGGCTCTCCAGTTCGGCAATGTGGCGCCCCAGTGTGGGCTGGCTGGTTTTGAGTACCCGCGCGGCGCCCAGCAGGCTGCCCTGGTCCAGTGCGGCGAGGAAGGAGCGGATCAGGCTCCAGTCGAAGTTGGGTGGCATGGCGGTGTTCACAATTGCATAGCTGTTGTAAGCATATATGCAATTGTGTGAATGGCTGAAAGTTTTAACAATGCCTCTATCAACCACACCTGGAGGCAGCATGCACATCCCCAACACCGCCAACACCGTTCTGGTACTCGGCGCCCGCGGCCGTTTTGGCCTGGCGGTCGCCCGTGCGTTTGCCCAGGCCGGCTGGCGTGTACTGGGGCAGACCCGTCCGGGGGCCGTCCTCCCGACCGAGCCGTCGTCCATCGAATGGTTGGCCATAGACCCGTACGACTCCCATGCCTTGGCCCAGGCCGCGCAAGGCGCCAGCGTGGTGGTGCACGCCCTCAACCCCGCTTACACCAACAAGGCTTGGCAAACCCAGGTGCTGCCCATGATCGACGCGGCCATCACCATCACCCGTGCACTGGGTGCCACGCTGATGGTGCCAGGCAATGTCTACAACTTTGGCGCCAGCATGCCAGCCGTGCTGCGTGAAAACACGCCCCAGTCGGCGGGCACGGTCAAGGGTCAGATCCGCATCGCCATGGAGCAGCGCTTGCAACACAGCGGAGTACCCAGCATCGTCATCCGTGCGGGCGACTTTTTTGGCAGCGGCAGCGGCACCTGGTTTGATACGGTCCTGGTCAAGAACATCCGCAAAGGGTTGTTCACCTACCCCGGTGCACCCGAAGTGTCCCGGGCCTGGGCCTACCTGCCGGACCTGGCCCGTGCCTTTGTGGCCGTGGCACAGCGGCGCGCCGCGTTGCCCGCCTTTGAGGTCTTGCATTTTGCCGGCCACCGCATCACCGGCCAACGGTGGTCGGATGTGCTGGCCCCTATTGCCCAGGCCCAGGCCTGGGGCAAGCCCGGTGCGGCGCTCAAGATGGCGCAACTGCCCTGGCCCGTCATCCGCATCGGTGCGCTGTTGGTGGCCAGCTGGGCGGCGCTGCTGGAGATGCGTTACCTGTGGTTCACCCCCCATGCACTGGCCAATGACAAACTCACCGCGTTGATCGGTCCCGAGCCGCACACGCCCCTGGCCCAGGCCACACAGGCCGCGCTGGTCGATCTGGGGTTGATTCCCGGCCCGCCGGTGGGCGCTGTGCGCCCTGCTGCGCAGCCAACCGCACAACCCAAGCCCATCCACTGATCCCGGAGCACCTCCATGCACTTCCCCATGCACTTTCCACCCAACCCCATTGGTTCTTCCAACCCCACCCGAGGCCAGCCCTTGCAACGCCGGCACTTCATACGCCTGGTCGGTGGTGGTGTGGTGTCTGCCATGGCAGCCGCGGGCACGGTCGGTTTGTCCGGCTGTGCCCCAACCATGCCGCCGGAGGCGATTGAAGCCTGGGCCGGCCCGGGCGCTGTTGTGGGCGCCGCTACCGACGTGCGGCGCTGGCTGCTGGGCTACGCCATCCTGGCGCCCCACTCACACAACCTGCAGTCCTGGGTGGCCGACCTGGGCACGCCCGGCCAGATCACGCTGTACTGCGATCTGAAACGCCTGCTGCCGCAGACCGATCCGCTGTCGCGCCAGATCATGATGAGCCACGGCACGTTTCTGGAGCTGCTGGACATAGCCGCCCGTGAGCGGGGTTTGCGAGCCGATATTGAGCTGTTCCCCCAAGGCCGGTTTGGCCCTGCCACGCTGGATACACGCCCGGTCGCTACCGTGCGGCTGACACCCGATAGCAGTGTCGCCAAAGACCCGTTGTTTGCGCAGATCTTGCGCCGCCATACCAACCGCAACAGTTATGACCTGGCCCGCCCGGTGCCGGCTGCAGCCTGGGACGCCATGGCTGGTGCTGCGGCGGTGGGGTTGCAGGGTGCGCGTGTGGGGTTTGCCGGGGTGGAGCAGGGCGCGTCCGTATTGGCAGCCCACCGCCGCATCGCACGGGATGCCTGGCGCATCGAGCTGACGGTGCCACGCACCATCATGGAGTCGTTTGACGTGCTGCGCGTGGGGCAGTCCGAAATTGCCACCCACCGCGACGGCGTTTCGTTGACCGCACCCATGGTGGTGGCCATGGACCGGTTGGGCCTGTTTGACCGCAGCCAGGCGCCCGCGCCCGATTCGTATGCCACCACCAGCCAGATCAAGGCTTTTGACGCCAAGCTGGAGTCCACCCCCGGCTTCTGGTGGTTGGTGACGCCGGGCAACGACCGCGTGACCCAGGTCAACGCGGGCCGCGCCTATGTCCGTGCGCAGTTGGCCGCCACGGCCCAGGGTCTGGCCATGCACCCGCTGTCCCAGGCGCTGCAGGAGTATGTGGAGCAACAGCAGACTTATGCCGATATCCACACCTTGGCCGGTGCTACGGCGCCGGGTGAGACGGTGCAGATGTGGGCGCGGGTGGGGTATGCGGCGGCGGTGGAGCCTGCACCGCGGCGTCGGCTTCAGGATTTCATTCGGGCTTAACGTGTGGTTGTGTGCGGGTGGGGGGCGGCGTCTGGGCGCCAGGGCGTTCTGCTCCGTGTCCCCCGCCCGCTGCGCGGGCTCCTCCTTTTACCTGCGCAGAACGCCCTGGCGCCCAGACGCCTTTGGCTTCTCTGCGGGCCCTTCCCATGGGGACACGTGGGGGCTAAGTTTTTATGGCCTGCAGTAGCTCCAACAAACGCTGGAGCGCGTGCTGCACGGTGGCGGCACGCACCTGGGCTCGGTCACCGGCAAAGTGGTGCAGTTCGGTGACCACACCGGCGGGTGTGGCCCAGCCCAGCCAGACGGTGCCCACTGGTTTGGCGGGGCTGCCGCCACCCGGGCCGGCTACACCGGTTACGGCTAAGGCCACCTGGGCGGCGGAGTGTTGCAGGGCGCCTTGGGCCATGGCGCGGGCCACGGGTTCGCTGACGGCGCCGTGCTCGGTTATCAGCGCGGCGTCCACGCCCAACATCTCGGTCTTGGCGGCGTTGGAGTAGGTTACAAAACCGCGGTCAAACCAGTCGCTGGAGCCGGCCACATCGGTGCAGCAGGCGGCGATCAGGCCACCGGTGCAGCTTTCGGCGGTGGCCAGTTTCCACTGATGGCTGAGAAGGAAATTGGCCACTAGCCCCCGTGAAATATCAATAGTCAGCTCTTTTTTTGATAGCGAATTGGATGGTGATGGGGTCATGTGGCAAACCTCCACACGGCAATCACCAGCACCGTGCAGCCCGCCGCCACGAGGTCGTCCAGCATGATGCCAAAGCCCGCTTTGCGCCAGGCTCCAGGGTCGCTGGTGGGGTCCAGGTGGTGGTACAGCGCGTCGGCCCAGCCCACGGGGCCGGGTTTGACCGCGTCAAAAAAACGGAACAGGCCAAAGGCCATGACCTGGCCCACCAGCCCGGCGGGCATGACCAGCCACAACACCAGCCAGAAGGCCACCACCTCGTCCCACACAATGCTGCCGGGGTCCAGCACACCCATGTGGCGTGCGGTGACGGTGCTGGCCCACCAGCCCAGTGGCAGGCTGATGCCAATCAGCACGGCCCAGCGCAGGTCGTTCATCCAGGGCGCCAGAACCAGAAAGGCCACCCAGGCCCACAACGTGCCCGCGGTGCCGGGTGCGATGCGTGACAGGCCGGAGCCAAAGCCCAGTGCGATCCAGTGTGCGGGGTGGGCCAGCAGAAAACGCACTGTCGGCCGGGCGATGGGTGGCGGGCGCCCGCTATCCACCGGGAACACGGTCACCGGGTCGGCAAGCGGGTCGGGCCTGGTGGTCATATGCGGGGCAGCTGCGCCAGGTAGGCGTCCAGTTGTTCAAAACTGGCTTTGCAGCCCTGGGCCATGGAGGCATGGCCAGCGGTGAAGACGGCTATCTCGTCCGCATTGGACTGGTAGGGCTCCCAGGCGATGTGGATGCGCGTCTGGTCGACCTCTACCGCTTCAAAGGTGGTGGTCGACAGGGTTTGCAGCGGCCAGGCGGGCGACATGGGGTGGCGGGTGAGGCCAGCGTTGGCGTCCGAGAAGGCCACCACCATGGACAGGGTGTGGGGTGCGTCGATGGTGACAAAGGTCCACTTGCCCCACATCTCAAAACCGGTGGGTGTGCGCAGGCAGTAGTGGAAGATGCCGCCGGGGCGCAGGTCAAAGTGGCTGACTGGCATGGAGAAGCCGCTGGGGCCAAACCACTGCATCAGCGGCTCTTGTTCGGTGTAGGCCTTCCACACCGCGTCCTGCGGGCCGTTGACGGTGCGGCTGATGTGGAAAACGGCGTCGGGGCCGTGGGTCTTGGGCTCGGTCATGGTGTGGGCTCCGGTGGTTCCGCTGGGATTATCTGTGGCCGGCTGCGCTGGTGGTTGCATACCGCATGGCTGATGGCCAGATTTTCCAGGTGGCTGTTGCCACCCTCGCTCAGGGGTTTGATGTGCTCCAGTGTGGCGTCTGCCGGGGCCACGGGCAGGCCGCAGACCCAGCAGGGCACCACGCCATGCAGCTGGCGGGCCACGGTTTTGTATATCTTGTCGCGGGTGTGGCCCAGTCGGCTCATGGTGCAGTGGTGTTGGCGGCCTTGTTGGACCGGAAGTGGTCAAAGGAAGCAAAGTGGTGGTCCACGGGTGCGCCCTGTGCATCCACCAGCCGCAGGCCCGGCTGGGCATCGATGTGCCCCACGCGGGTGACCGGTGTGGCGCTGGCCTGGGCTGCGGCCAACACGGCGGCGCGTTGCGCGGGTGCGGCGCAGAACACCAGTTCGTAGTCGTCTCCGCCGCCCAGTACACACTGCAAGGCCGTCAGTTCAGAAGGGTTTTGGTGAAATTGGCCTCTAGCCCCCGAGAAATATGCCTGTGAAGCTATCAAAGTAATAGCAATTGATGTGTCCAGCGTAGCCCCTACGCCCGAGCGTTCCAGGATGTGGCCCAGGTCGCCCAGCAGCCCGTCGCTGATATCGGCCGCTGCGCTGGCGACGCCGCGCAGGGCCAGGCCCAACGCCACGCGCGGCGTGGGCTGCTCCAGTCGCAAACGGGCTGCGGCCATTAGATCGGTGGGCAACTGAATATGGCCTTGCAAGGCTTCCAGTGCAAGCCGCGCATCGCCCAGTGTGCCGCTCACATAGATGTCGTCGCCAGCCTGGGCTCCACCGCGCAGCAGGGCCTGCGTGGCGGGCATGCCTGCGCGCAAGGGTGGACCGGCCGGCACCTCGCCAAACACCGTGATGCAAATGTTCAGCGGACCCTGCGTGGTGTCACCGCCCACCAGTTCGCAGCTGTGTGCATCGGCCAGCGCCAGCAGGCCCTCCGCAAAGGGTTCCAGCCAGTCGGTATCGGCGGTGGGCAGCGACAGGGCCAGCGTAAACGCCAGCGGCTTGGCGCCACAAGCGGCCAGGTCGCTCAGGTTGACGGCCAGTGCCTTGTGGCCCAGGCGGCGCGGGTCGGTGTTGTCAAAAAAGTGGCGGCCGGCCACCAGCATGTCGGTAGAGATGGCCAGTTGCATGCCGGGCCCTGGCTGCAGCAGCGCACAGTCGTCCCCCACGCCCAGCACCGCGCGGGGTGTGGGCCGGGTGAAGAAGCGGCGTATCAGTTCGAACTCACCCATGGGGCCCCCGTGTCAGCCTTCTTCGCGGGCGGGGCGCAAAAAGCTCATGGGCTCACTGCGCAGGCGCTCCAGCACCGCACGGCGTATGCGCACACGGCCCAGGCCGGTCACGCTATGGGCTTGCAGGGCCACGCGGAAGGCCAGGTAAAAACTCACGCTGAGGTTGAGCGCGCCAATGAAGGGAATGCTGGCAACGGCCCACCACAGCGCCGGGTTGCGCACCACATCCCAGCCCAGGGCGGCGCAGGCGGCCGCCAGCTGGCCTGTGGACAGGGTGACGTGGCGCACGTCCAGGCCCAGGCCCAAGAATCCGAAGATGGCCGGAAACAGGCCCAGCATGAAGCCCAGCGAGATGTTCGAAGCAAATCCCGAAATGTGCTGCCGCATGAACAGCGCCCAGCGGTCGGCCCGCTCCACACCCAGGCGCCGGGTGATGTGGGGGTTGTAGCGCAGGGCCGAGTCCAGCCGGTGCAGCACAAACCAGTTTTCCACCCAGCCGGCCAATATGCTGGAGGCAAACAACAACACGCCGGTAAAGGCCGCAAACAGCAGGCAGGGCCCCAAGAGCGTCAGCGACTGGAAAACGTAGGCCGCCGCCTCGGCACTGATCATGGGCCGGCCGATGGCCAGTTGCATGGCGCCCGAAATCAGCAACACGGCGGGGAACACCACCACCACATTGCCCAGCACCGCCGCCACCTGCGAGCGCACCAGGTGGGTCACCTCGTCCACAAAGGCATGCATGGCACCCGCGTCGGAGAAGTCGCGCAGTTTGGCCGCCATGGCCGGAGCGGTCATGGCCGGTTGTTTGGTGGCCAGCGTGCAGTGCAGCAGCTGGATCAGCACAAAACTCGCGGCATACATCAGGCCGGACCAAAAGCCGTTCCAAAAGGCGGTGAGCCCCACAGCCATGATGGCGAACTTCAGCCCGGTGGTGAGCGCCGTCAATGCGCCGCCACCGGCCGCACTGCGCAGCATGCCGCGGTATTCGCTGCGGGTGCGGGTGATGTAGTGTTCTCCCACTTCGGAGCTACGCTCGGCCACCTTGGCCGCCAAGAGCGAGGTGCTGTTGGAAAACAGGGCGCGCAGGCTGCGCTGGTCCTGCCCCACGCTGGCCAGGTGCGACATCAGCAGCGCGGTGTGAACATGGGGCGGGTCGACCAGCAGGCAGTCCAGCAGGGCGCGGATGCGCATCACCCGCTCACGCAGCTGGCGCAGGCGGAATACCAGGTCCACCGAGATGCCGTGGGCGTCCAGGTGGGTGTAGACCGTGGAGGCTGCGTTGCGGCAGGCATCCAGGCGGGTGCGAAAGTGGTTCACGGCCTGCGCCAGGTCGGCGCCCGAGCCGCTGCCGTCCAGCTGCGCCAGCCAGGCGTCGCGCAGGGTGTCAAAGTCGGACGCCAGGGTGTGGAAGGGGCTGGCGTCGCGCGCCCGCACACTCATGCGCAGGCGTATCTCGGGGGAGAAGCCGGCCGCCCGGATCTGGCTGGTGCAAAAGGTCATGGCCTCCAGCAGGGTGTTTTGCCAGTAGGTCAGCTTGGGGTGGGCCGCGCCCTGCATGCCAGAGGCGGGTGCGCTGAGCAACTCCGCCAGGCGCTCCAGGTAGGTGCCGGGCAGGGCCGCCAGCCAGGCGGCGTCCAGCGCGCTGGGCATGACCAGGGCAAACAGGTCGGAGGCGTCCGTGGTTTCCGGCGACACCGGCAGCAGCTTGTAGTGCAGGCGCTCCACCAACTCGCTGACAAAAGCATTGCGCGAGGCAAAACCGTAGTCGGACAGCAGGGTGGTGCCGTCCACTGTGTCCAGCAGCGTGCGCCACCAGACTTGCAGGCGTATGGTGGTGGCCGGGTCGGCCTCCACCGCGGTGATCAGCTGGCCCACCCGGGCCACCGCGGCGTCGGCCGAGCTGCCGTCGCCGCGTATCCAGTCCATCAGGCGTATCAGCCACAGGTGGCGCTGCACCTGGCTGGCATCGGCGTCCATGGTGTCCAGCAGGTACAGCAGCGCCTGCTGCTCGGCTGGGGGTGGGGCAGGGCGCGCGGGGGGCTGTGTCATCAGTGCAAGGTGCGCGAACCGCCCACGCCGGCTTCGCCACTCAGTGCGTCCAGCACAAACATGGGGATATCGGCCTCGAACTTTTCACCGTCTTCTGCCACACAAAAGAAACTGCCGTGCATGGTGCCGGTGGGTGTGCGCAGGCGGGTGCCGCTGGTGTATTCAAAGGCCTGGCCGGGCTTGAGCAGGGGCTGCTGGCCCACCACGCCCAGGCCCTTGACCCGTTCGGTATGCCCGTTGGAGTCGTTGACATTCCAGGCGCGTGAGATCAGCTGGGCCGTCACATCACCGGTGTTGGTGATGGTGATGGTGTAGGCAAACACATACTGGTCCTCGTCCGGTGCGGACTGTTCGGGCAGGAATTGCGGTAAAACTTCGACAGAAAATTGATACTTGGCCATAGCCGCCGATCCTATCTGATTCGCTATCTGATTAAACTCCGGCCATGACCTACCGCATCGCCCCCTCCATACTCTCCGCTGACTTTGCCCGCCTGGGTGAAGAAGTCAAAAACGTCATTGCCGCCGGTTCCGACTGGATCCACTTCGACGTCATGGACAACCACTATGTGCCCAACCTGACGTTCGGCCCCATGGTCTGTCAGGCTTTGAAGCCCCATGCCAAGACCGCTGCCGGTGTGGCCGTGCCGATTGACGTGCATTTGATGATTTCGCCGGTGGACGCACTGGCCGCAGCCTTTGCCGATGCGGGGGCCGACTACATCAGCTTCCACCCCGATGCCTCCGGTCACGTGCACCGCAGCATCCAGGCCATCAAGTCCAAGGGCGTGAAGGCCGGGCTGGTGTTCAACCCAGCCGAGCCGCTGGATGTGCTGGACTGGGTGATCGACGACATCGACCTCATCCTCATCATGAGTGTCAACCCCGGTTTTGGCGGCCAGAGTTTTATCGATTCCGCCTTGCGCAAGATCGCGGACGTGCGCAAACGCATCGATGCCAGCGGCAAGGACATCCGCCTGGAAGTGGATGGCGGCATCAAGGTCGACAACATCCGCCGCGTGGCCGACGCCGGGGCCGACACCTTCGTCGCCGGCAGCGCCATCTTTGGCAAACCCGATTACAAGGCGGTGGTTGACGCCATGCGCCACGCGCTGGCCGCCTAGGTCGCCACAAGTACCAGAAGTGCGTCGCTCCTTGGCCAGTCTCCATGCCAGGCTCCAAACCCTCTGATCCTGCATCTGAAGCCCAGGCTGCGCTGGTTGAACGCCTGAAACGCCTGGCCGTGGTGGCCGAGCGCAGCTCCAATGCGGTGGCGCTGGCCGATGCCGACCGCACCGTGGTCTGGGTCAACCAGGCCTTTACCGGCATGATGGGGCTGGTGGCGCAGGTCTGTGTGGGCCAACAACTGGCGGTGCTGCTGGAGCGGGGCCATGCAGACCCCGCCGCCTTTGCCCAGTTTCGCGACGCGGTGGACAAGGGCCAAGCCCTCAAACGGGAAATCAGCCTGCGGTCCGCCAACGGCGAGCCGCGCTGGGCCCTGATGGACCTGCAGCCCATGCACGGTGATGACGGTGAGCTGACCGGCTGGGTGGCGGTGGCCACCGACCTGACCGATCTGCGGGCCCAGCAGCGCCTGTTGACCCTGGCGGTGGATGGTGCAGGGCTGGGCACCTGGCAGTGGGACGTAGCCACCGGCGCCATGCAGTGCAACCAACGTATGCTGGACATGATGGGTTACCAGCGTATGGACATTGCCATGCATATTGATGCGTGGCACGCCGTGACCCATCCGGAGGACCTCAAGCCCTGGACCGCGGCTGTGATGGCGCAGGTGCGTGACCCCTCGGTTCCGTTGCGCATGTCCATGCGGATTCGCCACAGCAGCGGGCGCTGGGTCTGGATACTGATTGTGGGTGCCGTGGTGGACCGCTCGGTCCATGGCAACGCGCTGCGTATGGCCGGTGTGGCCATGGACGTGCAGGCCCAGAAAACCATGGAGCAGGAGCTGCGTGCCGCCGCCCGCACCGATGTGCTCACCCAACTGCCCAACCGCAGCGCCGTGTTGCAGACCATAGAGCTGGCGATTGCGCGCCGCAAGGCACAACCCGGTTACCACTTTGCGGTCTTGTTCATGGACTTTGACCGCTTCAAACAGGTCAACGACACCCTGGGCCACGGCGTGGGGGATGACCTGTTGCGCCAGATCGCCGCACGCCTGCAACACAGCCTGCGCCCGGGCGACAGCCTGCTGCACACCAGTGATTTTGCGCACATGGCGGCCCGCATCGGTGGTGACGAATTTGTGGTGGTGCTGGACGATATACGCGGCGACCTAGACGCAGAAATTGTGGCCAGCCGCCTGATCGACGTGTTGTCCGTGCCCTATACCGTGGGCACCAACAAGGTCAACTCATCGGTCAGCATTGGCATTGTGACCAGCACCCATGCGGCCGACGACGCCGATGGTGCGCTGCGCGATGCTGACATTGCCATGTACGAAGCCAAGCGCACGGGGCGTGCACGGTACGTCATGTTTGAGCCTTCCATGCGCCAGCAGGTGAATGCCTCGGTGTCGCTGGAAAACGACCTGCGCCAGGCCCTGGAGAAGCAGGAGCTGTTTGTGGTCTACCAGCCCCTGGTCAACCTGGCCACGGGCACCTTTACCGGCATGGAGGCCTTGCTGCGCTGGCGCCACCCGGTGCGGGGCATGGTGTCGCCGGTAGAGTTCATCCCGGTGGCCGAGGCCAGTGGCCTGATTGCATCGCTGGGGCAGTTTGTATTGCAGACCGCGTGCAGCACCTTCGCGGCCATGCCGCTGGTGGTGGCCGAGGGCGTGTACCCCACGCTGGCGGTCAACCTGTCACGCGCCCAACTGCGCCAGCCTGGCCTGGTGGCCGATGTGCAAGATGCCCTGCGCACCAATGGCCTGTCACCCCAGCAACTGGTGCTGGAGGTGACCGAAAGCCTGGCTGCGCAGGATGAAGAGGTGTTGACCACGCTGCATGGCATACGTGCCCTAGGGGTGGCCCTGTCGCTGGACGATTTCGGTACCGGGTATTCGTCCTTGTCATGCCTGCACGAGTTGCCGGTGAATTTTGTCAAGGTCGACCGCTCCTTTGTCAGCCAGGCACAGGACAGTGCCTACCACCGCGTGCTGATCGAAGCCACCATTCGCATGGCCAACACCTTGGGGCTGGGTACGGTGGCCGAGGGTATCGAAACCGAGGGCCAAGCCCGCCTGATGGCCGATCTGGGTTGTGACAAGGGCCAGGGTTACCTGTATGGCAAACCGCTGGAAGCCCAGGCGCTGGTGGCCTGGGTGCGGGACCGCGCGGGTTAAAAAGTCTCCCAGTCGTCGTCACCACCGGCCGGTGTGGGTTTGGTGCGGGTGGTCACTTCGGGTTTTGGCAAGGCGGTGGCAGCCGATGTTGTGGCAGAAGTGGGCTTGGATGCGGCGGTAGCCAACTTGGACGGTGCTTTAGCGGGTACCCGTACCGCGGCCGCTGTGGGTGCACGGGGCACCTTGGTTGCCGTGCGGGCCATGCCGCCACCCGTGCCCTCGTCAACCTTGAAGGCGGCAACCACCTGCACCAGGTCCTGGGCCTGGCTCTTCAGGCTGCTCGCGGCAGCGGCCATTTCTTCGACCAGGGCGGCGTTTTGTTGGGTGGCCTGGTCCATCTGCATCACGGCTTCGCCCACCTGTTGCACACCTGCGCTTTGTTCACCACTGGCGGCGCTGATCTCGCCCATGATGTCGGTCACGCGTTTGATGCTGTCCACCACTTCTTTCATGGTGCTGCCGGCCTGGTCGACCAGGGTGGTGCCGTGTTCCACGCGCTCCACGCTGGCACCAATCAAGGACTTGATCTCTTTGGCCGCTTCGGCGCTGCGTCCGGCCAGGGACCGCACCTCGCTGGCCACCACTGCAAATCCACGGCCCTGTTCACCAGCCCGTGCCGCTTCCACCGCCGCGTTCAGCGCCAGGATATTGGTCTGGAAGGCAATACCGTCGATGACACTGATGATGTCGGCAATCCTGCGGCTGGACTCGTTGATGCCCTTCATGGTTTCGACCACCTGGTCCACCACCACGCCCCCTTGCACCGCCACGCTGGAGGCGCTTTGCGCCAGCTGGTTGGCCTGGCGGGCGCTGTCGGCGTTTTGTTTGACGGTGGAGCCCAGCTCTTCCATGCTGGCCGCGGTTTCTTCGAGCGCGCTGGCCTGTTGTTCGGTGCGGGCAGAGAGGTCGTTGTTGCCCTGGGCAATCTCCGCGCTGGCGGTGGCCACACCTTCGGAACCCTGGCGCACATTGATCACCAGTTTGGCCAGGCTGCCTTGCATGTCTTTGAGCGACTGCAGCAGGGCGGCAATTTCGTCCTTGCCCCGGACGTCGATGTTGTTGTTCAGCTGTCCATGCGCCACCTGGTCGGCCAGCTCCACGGCCCGCGCCAGGGGCAGCACAATCTGGCGGCTCAGCCAAATGCCGCCCGCCATGCCGAGGGCAGCACCTATCACCATCACCACCAGGGCCCACAGAGTGGCTTTGGCGGCGTCCTTGGTGGCGGCGGACGATGTTTCGCTTTCTGCCTTGGACAGTTTGTCTTTCAGCTCTGCCATCAATGCGCCCGATTCCCGGTCTTTGCCACGGGCGGCCTTGTCGCCTATGGTGGGATCGAAGTTCATGGATTTGAACTCTTCAAAGGCCTTTTTGTAAGCCTCACCCACGACAGGCAAAGCGCGCTCAAGCTTGGCCAGCGTCTCTTTGGCCGCGCTGTCCAGGTTCATGGCGTCTAGTTCACGCAGGCCATCCTGCACGGCCTTCATTTCCTTGATGTGTGCGTTCCAGTACCGGTCCAGGTCCTTGGGCTCTTGCCCGCGCAGCAGCACGTTTTTCCACTCCTGGATGGCCGTGGAGAATTTGGAATCAATGACCGCCACCTTCTTGTGGGCGGCCACCGTGGACAAGACGTTTTTCTCATACACATCCAGCGCAGCATTGAGTTTGGCAATGCCAAACATGCCACCCAGAAAGAGCAGGCCCAGCGCAAACGCAAAGGCCAGGGGGAGTTTCAGACTGAGTTTCATGGCGACATCCTCGTTATGCGGATCCAACATTCCCGTGCAGACTAATACACTCTAGCGCTAATTTGTAAGCTTGTGTAGCGCAATTTACCGAGCCCAAAAGGTAAAAAAGCCCGCAGGCACGGGCCTGCGGGCTTTTTGTTGAGGGGATAGCAGGTTGCTTACTTGGTGATGCCCAGCATCGCGTCCTTGAGCATGTAGTCCGCAGGGGAACTGCCAAACCAGATGGACATCATGGCCTTGAAGAATTCAGGCTCCTTGAAGGGCTCGCCCTGTACCTTGCCTTTGGCGGTGACCACCATGCCGGTGCCGGGAATCCAGTCCAGGGTGATGACGTCGCCAACCAGCAACACTTTGTTGACGGTGAAGATGTCACCCATGCGAATCAGGCCTGGGACCAGCTTGGACATTTCGGGTTTGGAGGTGTTGTCTTCTACACCGCGGGTCAGCAGCTTGCCAAAAGGCCCTGCCTCCACTTCACGCAGCATGGTCATGGACAGGCGTTTGGGGCCGGGTGCCGCAATCAGCTCCTCCAATGAGCTAACTTTTTTGCTGGTGTACAAATCACCCACATAAACCTTGAACGGGCCCTTGTACCGGGTGCCCGCACCATTGAGTTGCAAGGTGGCGCCACCCACTACGGCGGTCTCCTGAACTTTGACGCCGTGGATGACCGTGGGCGCGGCTGTGGCCTGCAGGCTGAAGAAGAGGGCTGCTGCCAGAAGCAGTGAAGGTTTTATCAAGCGCATCGGGGTGTTCCGTAAATAAAAGTGAGTGACAGTGCTGCTATGGAGTAAATGGTGGGTGTATGGCGGTTAGAGCCTTGTGGGCGCTATGACATGTCACCCAACAGGTTGTCTTTCAGCTTCCAATAGGCGGGTTGGGGGCCTAACCAGATGCCCATCAGGGCCTTGAAAAATTCGGGTTCCTTAAAGGGCTCAGTCTGCACCTTGCCTTTGACCGTGACGACCAGTCCGGTACCGGGAATCCAGTCCATCACGATGACATCTCCCGGCACGAAGTTCTTGTTGGCCGAAAACAGCTCGCTCATCTTCATGAGGCCCGGTACCAGTTTGGACATCTCGGCCTTGGGGTTGTTGTCTTCCATGCCGCGGGTTAACAACCTGCCAAAGGGGCCGGCCTCAATTTCGCGGGTCATGACCAGGGTCATGCGTTTGGGGCCGGGCGTGGCCACCAGCTCTTCCAGTGACTTCACCTTTTTGGGCGTGTACAGCTCGGCGACGTACACCTTGAAGGGGCCCTTGTACCGTACGCCTGCTCCGTTGAGGGTGAGTTTGACGCCGGCGACGGTTGCGCTGTCTTCAACCTTTACACCTTCGACGTCTATGGTGGCCGCATAAACGGTGCTTGCCATCAGCAAACCTGTGGCGGCAATCAGCAAGCGTTGGTGCAGTTTCATGGGGAGCCTTTTTTGATAAAAGTGAACAGTCGTTCGTTTTTGTGTTCAACGCCCGAATTTTGCGCCGTTTACAACTTGCAACACCCTAGGGTTTTCGCGGAGGGTGCCCTTGTTTGGTGCAAAGGCGGACGCATCAGAGGGTTTGATACACTCGGCGCATGTTCGTTCACCATATCTTTTTGACGGGTTGTAGCGACCGGGGAGCCTGGCCCTGGCGTACCTGCACCGCCATGCCCGGATCCGTGGCTGCGCCACAGGCCTGATTCCTTCAGGTGAACATTGCGCAGGTCCCCACGGGTTCTGCGCGACCAAGCGGCACGGACCCCCACTCCGACATCTTGCGCGCACCCAGTCTTTCCCAGGTAGAACACCTTGCCGGGGAATCGGTTTGAATAAAACGCTGCCGGCTTGAGCCCGCGCAGCGTTGGTGGCACCCCGGTGCCGCCCTGCAACGAGAGGACCACCACCCGTGATTTCCGAATCCGAATTCCAGGCCCTGGCCGCCCAAGGCTACAACCGCATCCCGCTGATGGCCCAGGCCTTTGCCGACCTGGAGACACCCTTATCCCTGTACCTCAAGCTGGCCCATGCGCCGGGTCAGCACGCCGACCCCGACAACGGCAAATACAGCTTTTTGCTCGAATCCGTGGTGGGGGGTGAACGTTTCGGGCGCTACAGCTTCATCGGCCTGCCAGCCCGCACGTTATTGCGTGCCAGTGGTTTTGGCGCCCATGCCCGTACCGAGGTGGTGACCGACGGTGTAGTGGTGGAGACATCTACCGCCAACCCGCTGGACTTTATCGCCAGCTACCAAAAACGCTTCAAAGTGGCCTTGCGCCCTGGTCTGCCGCGGTTTTGTGGTGGCCTGGCGGGTTATTTTGGCTATGACGCCGTGCGTTACATCGAAAAAAAGCTGCAAGACAGCTGCCCGCCCGACGAGCTGGGTTGCCCCGACATCCTGCTGCTGCAGTGTGAAGAGCTGGCCGTCATCGACAACCTGTCGGGCAAGCTGCATTTGATCGTGTATGCCGACCCTGGTCAGCCGGATGCCTATGCAAGCGGTGGAAAGCGGCTGCGCGCACTGAAAGAACGTCTGGCCCAGGCGGTCAGCATTCCGGCCGTCAAACCCACGCCCAGTCACCCGGCCCAGCGCGACTTCGCCAAGGCCGATTACATCGCCGCGGTGGAGCGGGCCAAGGAACTGATCGCAGGTGGCGACTTCATGCAGGTCCAGGTGGGCCAGCGCATCAAGAAGCGTTACACCGAATCGCCGCTGAGCCTGTACCGCGCGCTGCGGTCGCTGAACCCCAGTCCCTATATGTACTACTACCACTTTGGGGATTTCCATGTGGTGGGGGCATCCCCTGAGATTCTGGTGAGACAGGAGTTGGTTAACGCTGGTGATACCGTGTCGACAAAGATCACGATCAGGCCACTGGCAGGCACACGCCCGAGAGGCGCCACACCCGAGCTGGACAAAGCCGCCGAGGAAGAGCTGGTTGGTGACCCCAAGGAGCGCGCCGAACACGTGATGCTGATCGACCTGGCGCGCAACGACATTGGCCGCATCGCCCAGACCGGCAGTGTCAAGGTGTCGGATGCCTTTTGTGTGGAGCGTTACAGCCACGTCATGCACATCGTCAGCAATGTTGAAGGCACACTCTTGCCCGGCATGACCAGCATGGACGTGCTCAAGGCCACCTTCCCCGCAGGCACGCTGACCGGTGCGCCCAAGGTGCACGCCATGGAGCTGATCGACCAGTTGGAGCCCACCAAACGCGGTCTGTACGGCGGCGCCTGCGGTTACCTGAGTTACGCCGGTGACATGGACGTGGCGATTGCCATCCGCACCGGCATCATCAAGAACCAGACCCTGTACGTACAAGCCGCCGCCGGCGTGGTGGCCGACAGCGTGCCGGAGCTGGAGTGGAAAGAAACAGAGGCCAAGGCACGTGCGCTCTTGCGCGCGGCAGAACTGGTCGAGGAGGGATTGGAATAATGACTACCACCAAAGCAATTGAACAGGTGCAGCACTGCACCACGATGACCGACGTGCGCCGCTGTGTCGACGCACTGGACGATGTGCTGGTGCCGCTGCTGGTGCAACGCAGCGGCTACATGACCCAGGCCGCGCGTATCAAGCAATCCGAAAACCAGGTGCGGGACGAAGAACGCATCCAGGCCATTGTGGACCGGGTGCGCAAGCAGGCGCTGGCCGAAGGCGGCGAGCCCGCCGTCATCGAGGCGATCTACCGCAGCATGATGGAAGTCTGCATTTCTTTTGAGCACCGCGAATTTGCGCGGCTGCGGCAACAGGGAGAAACGGTATGAAGCTGTTGATGATCGACAACTACGACAGCTTCACCTACAACATCGTCCAGTATTTTGGTGAACTGGGCGCCGAGGTGGAAGTGTTTCGCAACGACGAGATCACGATAGAGGGCATAACCGAGCGCCGACCGGACCGCCTGGTGGTCTCGCCCGGTCCTTGTTCCCCCGCAGAGGCCGGTATCTCGGTTGCCGCCATCCAGCACTTCATGGGCAAGCTGCCTATCCTGGGTGTGTGCCTGGGCCACCAGAGCATTGGCGCGGCGTTGGGCGGCACCATCGTCCGGGCGCAGCAGCTGATGCACGGCAAGACCTCGGTGATCACGACCACACAAGAGGGCGTGTTTGCCGGCTTGCCCAGTCAGTTCACGGTGAACCGCTACCACTCGCTGGCGATTGAACGGACCACCTGCCCCAAGGAACTGGCGGTGACCGCGTGGACCGATGACGGCGAGATCATGGGTGTGCGCCACAGCGGTCTGGACCATGCGGTGCGCATGGAAGGTGTGCAGTTCCACCCCGAGTCCATACTCACCGAGCACGGCCATGCGATGCTGAAGAACTTTTTGCTATGAATAATATAGCGAAATGCTTATATACGACGGGGGCTAGAGGCATAAATGGCTAATACATCCACCGCCACAACGGTCGATCTGCGCAGCGACACTGTGACCCAGCCTACGCCCGCCATGCGCGACGCAATGATGGCAGCGCCCCTGGGTGACGACGTGTTTGCCGACGACCCCACGGTCAACGCGCTGCAAGAGAAGATCGCAGCCCTGCTGGGTTTTGAGGCTGCGCTGTTCATGCCCACCGGCACACAGAGCAACCTGTGCGCCATCATGGCCCATTGCCAGCGCGGTGACGAATACATCGTCGGCCAGATGGCCCACACCTACCGCTGGGAAGGCGGTGGTGCAGCCGTGCTGGGCAGCGTGCAACCGCAGCCCTTGGCGCACCAGGCAGACGGCACGCTGGCCCTGGCCGATATCGAAGCCGCCATCAAGCCCGACGACGCCCATTTCGCCCGCAGCCGCCTGCTGACGCTGGAGAACACGATTGGCGGCAAGCTGCTGCCGTTTGACTACGTGCAGGCAGCTACCGCGCTGGCCAAGGAACGCGGCCTGAGCCGCCACCTGGATGGTGCGCGCTTGTTCAATGCCGCGACGGCGCAGGCAGCGCAAACCGGCGGTGACGTGTTCCACGAAGCGGCGCGTATTGCCCAATGTTTTGACAGCGTCTCGGTTTGCTTCAGCAAGGGCCTGGGTGCACCCGTGGGCTCGGCGTTGTGCGGTAGCCGTGAGCTGATCACCCGCGCCCACCGTGTGCGCAAAATGGCCGGTGGCGGCATGCGCCAGGCGGGTTTGCTGGCGGCAGCGGCGTCCTATGCACTGGACCACCATGTGCGGCGCCTGGCCGATGACCACGCGCTGGCGCAGCGCATGGCCGCGGGTCTGGCCGGTATCGAAGGCCTGGTCGTGGAGTCGCCCCACAGCAATATTGTGTTTGTGGACCTGGAAGGCCCGGCGCGCAGCCAGTCCGCGGCGCTGCTGGCCGCGCTGGCGGAGCAGGGCATACGCGCGACCGGCCTGTACCGACTGCGTTTCGTGACCCACCTGGATGTGGATGCCGCGGGTGTGGACCGTGCGGTGGCCGCCATTCGGCAATTTTTTTCCACCGCCCGATAAGGTAACGCCATGCCAATCGACCAATTGGTGTTGTTTGTGGCGGCCGGCCTGCTGCTGAACCTGACGCCGGGGCCGGATGTGTTGTACATCGTGTCCAACGCCTTGCGCGGCGGCGCGCGGGTGGGCATGGTGGCGGCGCTGGGTATCACGGCCGGTTGTTTTGTCCACATCTTTGCAGCGGCCGTGGGTGTCAGTGCGCTGATGGCCGCGTCGGCCACGGCTTTCACCGTGCTGAAGTGGCTGGGCGCCGCCTATCTGGTGTATGTGGGTGTTCGCCTGCTGTTCTCCAAAGCCGATGATGCTATTAAATTAGAAGCGCATGGAGTAGATACGACGGGGGCTATAGGCTCAAAACACTACAAGACTATTTTTCTGCGGGGCTTCTGGACGAATGTACTGAACCCCAAGGTGGCGCTGTTCTTCCTGGCGTTTTTGCCGCAGTTCATTGCCCCCACGGTGGAGCACAAACCGTTGGCATTCCTGTTGCTGGGTTTGTTGTTCAACTTCAACGGTCTCTGGGTCAATATCGGCTGGGCGCTCGCTGCAGCTCGATTAACACAGTACATGCAGAAAGCCGCCCGCCGCCGGGCCGCCCCCAAGGCGGGGGAGTCCCCTCGGGGGGCAGCGACCCGCGAAGCGGAGGAGCGTGGGGGCCCGTTACGCTGGCTGGACCGGGTTGCCGGCGCAATGTTTGTCGCATTCGGAATCAAATTGGCGCTCACCGAGTCGCCCAACGCTTAAAGCAAAAGAAGGAGTTCAGCATGCCAACCCCCATTGGACACATCACGCCGCAGGAAGCCCTGCAGCGCACCATCGAACACCGCGAAATCTTCCACGATGAAATGCTGCACCTGATGCGCCAGATCATGTCCGGCGAGATGTCGCCGGTCATGATGGCGGCCATCACGACCGGCCTGCGCGTCAAGAAGGAAACCATTGGCGAAATCACCGCTGCGGCCCAGGTGATGCGCGAGTTCTCCACCAAGGTGGAAGTGGCGGACAAAACAAATCTGCTGGACATCGTGGGTACTGGCGGCGACGGCTCCCACACCTTCAATATTTCCACCTGCTCCATGTTTGTCGCGGCGGCGGCCGGTGCCAAGGTTAGCAAACACGGCGGGCGTGGTGTCAGCAGCAAAAGTGGCAGCGCCGATGTACTGGAGTCGCTGGGCTTGAACATCAACCTGTCGCCTGCGCAGATTGCGCAGTGTGTGGCCGAGACCGGTATCGGGTTCATGTTCGCGCCCAACCACCACCCGGCCATGAAAAACGTGGCACCGGTGCGGCGTGAAATGGGCATCAAGACCATCTTCAACCTGCTGGGCCCGCTGACCAACCCGGCCGGAGCGCCGAATATTCTGATGGGTGTGTTCCATGCCGATCTGGTGGGTATCCAGGTGCGGGTGATGCAGCGCCTAGGGGCCGAACATGCCGTGGTTGTCTACGGCCGCGACGGCATGGACGAGGTGAGCCTGGGCGCTGCCACGTTGGTGGGTGAGCTCAAGGACGGCGTTATCACCGAGTACGAAATCCACCCCGAAGACTTTGGCATGGTCATGGCCAGCAACCGGGCACTCAAGGTGGAGACGCCCGACGATTCCCGGGCCATGTTGCTGGGTGTGCTGAACAACCAGCCGGGCGCAGCCAAAGACATCGTGGTGTTGAATGCCGGCGTGGCGCTGTACGCCGCCAACGTGGCGCCCTCTATGGGGGAAGGCATTGTGCTGGCGCGCCAGGCGATCGAATCCGGTGCGGCCAAGGCCAAGCTGGATGCACTGATCAAACTGTCGGGTGAACTGGTTGCCAAGGGGGCTGCATGAGCGATATTCTGGACAAAATAGTTGCGGTCAAACACCAGGAGGTGGCGGCTGCCCGCAAGCGCATGTCACTGGAAACCATACGCGCCGATGCCGAGTCGCGGGTGCTGACGCGCGACTTCGTGGGTGCGCTGAAGGCCAAGATCGCGGCCGGCAAGCCTGCGGTGATTGCCGAGATCAAGAAGGCCAGCCCCAGCAAGGGGGTGCTGCGCGAAGACTTCATCCCCGCCGACATTGCCCAGTCCTATGCCGAGTACGGCGCGGCCTGCCTGTCGGTGCTGACCGATGTGCAGTTTTTTCAGGGCCAGGTGGACTACCTAAAGCAGGCCCGCGCCAGCTGCCAACTGCCAGTGCTGCGCAAGGATTTCATGGTCGACCCGTACCAGATCTACGAGTCCCGCTCCATGGGCGCCGACTGCATTTTGCTGATTGCCGCCTGCCTGGACGATGCGCAGATGAAGGATTTCGATGCCATTGCCCGCAGTCTGGACATGGCGGTTTTGGTGGAGGTGCATGACGGCGCCGAACTGGAGCGGGCGCTCAAGCTCAAAACCCCGCTGGTTGGCATCAACAACCGCAATCTGAAGACCTTTGAGGTGACGCTGGACACAACCTTGGCGCTGAAGGCCAAGGTGCCCGCGGACCGCATTCTGGTCACCGAAAGCGGCATCCTGAACCGCGACGACGTGTTGCGCATGGGTGCGGCCGGTGTTAATGCGTTTTTGGTCGGCGAAGCCTTCATGCGCGCTCCGGAGCCGGGTGAGGCGCTCGCGGCTCTGTTTGGCTAAGGCGGCACAGACCATGCTGCCCCACGACGTGGTGGACCAGTTGTTGTCCGCCGAACCCGCAGCCTGGCCGGTGGCCGAGGGCTGGCAGCCGTTGGTAGACCGGTTTTTCCAGTCAACACCGGGGCACGGATTGCTCGCATTTCTGGATCAGCGGCTGCAGGCGGGCGCGGTTGTGTTTCCGCCTTTGCCGCTGCGGGCCTTGCAGCTGACACCACCCGAGGCGGTGCGGGTTGTCATCCTGGGCCAGGATCCGTACCACGGGCGTGGCCAGGCCGAGGGTCTGGCGTTCTCCGTGGCGCCGGGCGTGCCGTTTCCGCCCTCGTTGCGCAATATCTTCAAGGAGTTGCAACGTGATCTGGGTACGCCCATTCCGACGCTTCCGCAACCCGGTGGCAGCCTGGTGAAATGGGCGCAAAAGGGCGTGTTGTTGCTCAACACCTGCTTAACGGTGGAGGAGGGACTGCCCGCCAGCCATTCGGGCAAGGGCTGGGAGCTGCTGACGGACGCGATCATCCATCAGGTCTCCAACGAGGCGCAGCCGGCGGTGTTCATGCTCTGGGGCGCACACGCACAGAGCAAGCGCGCCCTGATCGACGCCAGCCGCCACCTGGTGCTGACGGCCAACCACCCGTCGCCGCTGTCGGCGCTGCGCCCTCCGCTACCCTTCATCGGTTGTGGGCACTTTTCACAAGCGCGGGATTGGCGCGAAGCCCACCAAACGGCGGGACGCACCGACTGAAAATTCCGCGTTTTGTCGCCGGATGTGAAAAAAACTTCGGGGCCGGATATGACAAGGTCAAAAACTAATGGCATAATCCGGGGTTCACCTTAGGAGAGGTGGCCGAGTGGTTAATGGCAGCAGACTGTAAATCTGCCCTCTTACGAGTACGCTGGTTCGAATCCAGCCCTCTCCACCAAGTGATGAGCTTGATTGTTTTGAGTGAACCTCTGCGGGGTTCGTATAGTGGTAATACCTTAGCCTTCCAAGCTAAAGCGAGGAGTTCGATTCTCCTACCCCGCTCCACAGTCGGTTTGTTGCCTGGTTTTGTAAAAAAAGGTTTGTAAAGAATTTGCCCTTTTGGCTCAGTGGTAGAGCACTCCCTTGGTAAGGGAGAGGTCGCGGGTCCGATTCCCGCAAAGGGCACCAGTTTTGTGTATTGCCGACGTCGTGTTGGTGGTGCAGCGAATGTTATTGATTTGAACCATTACTTTTCGGAGTCTGACAATGGGAAAAGAAAAATTCACACGTACCAAGCCCCACGTCAATGTGGGCACCATTGGCCACGTTGACCACGGCAAGACCACGCTGACAGCCGCCATCACCACCGTGCTGGCAGCCAAGTTCGGCGGTCAGGCCAAGGCCTATGACCAGATCGACGCCGCTCCTGAAGAAAAAGCGCGTGGTATTACCATCAATACCGCCCACGTTGAATACGAAACGGCTAACCGCCACTACGCCCACGTGGACTGCCCTGGACACGCCGACTATGTGAAGAACATGATCACTGGCGCAGCCCAAATGGACGGCGCTATTTTGGTGTGCTCCGCTGCTGACGGCCCCATGCCCCAGACCCGCGAGCACATCCTGTTGGCTCGCCAGGTCGGCGTGCCTTACATCATCGTGTTCCTGAACAAGTGCGACATGGTCGACGACGCTGAGTTGCTCGAACTGGTCGAAATGGAAGTGCGCGAACTGCTGGACAAGTATGACTTCCCAGGCGACGCAACCCCCATTATCCACGGCAGCGCCAAGCTCGCCATGGAAGGCGACAAGGGTGCTTTGGGCGAAGAAGCCATCTTCAAGCTCGCAGAAGCCCTGGACACCTACATCCCCCTGCCAGAGCGTGCTGTTGACGGCGCATTCCTGATGCCCGTGGAAGACGTGTTCTCGATCTCTGGCCGCGGCACCGTCGTGACCGGTCGTATCGAGCGCGGCATCATCAAAGTCGGCGAAGAAATCGAAATCGTCGGTATCGCTGACACCCAGAAGACAACCTGCACTGGCGTGGAAATGTTCCGCAAGCTGCTGGACCAAGGTCAAGCTGGTGACAACGTCGGTATCCTGTTGCGCGGCACCAAGCGTGAAGACGTGCAGCGCGGCCAAGTGCTGTGCAAGCCCGGCTCCATCAAGCCCCACACCCACTTCACCGGCGAGATCTATGTCTTGTCCAAGGACGAAGGCGGCCGCCACACACCATTCTTCAACAACTACCGCCCCCAGTTCTACTTCCGTACAACGGACGTGACCGGTGCGATCGAGTTGCCAGAAGGCAAGGAAATGGTCATGCCTGGTGACAACGTGTCGATCACTGTGAAGCTGATCAACCCCATCGCCATGGAAGAAGGTCTGCGCTTCGCGATCCGCGAAGGTGGTCGTACCGTGGGCGCGGGTGTGGTTGCCAAGATCATCGCTTAAAACATGTTTGCGGGACAGATCTTTAGCTCTGTCCTCAACTGCTTAGAACGATAGGGGTATAGCTCAATTGGCAGAGCGTCGGTCTCCAAAACCGAAGGTTGTAGGTTCGATTCCTACTGCCCCTGCCAACCAGTTGCAGTAAAACTGGTGGCATCCAAGCCCGCTACTGCGTAGCGGGCTTTGGCGTCTTGAGTTGGGTTGGTTTGAATCGAATGAGAAACGCGAATAACTAAATTATGGCCACGTCACAAATTCAAACCGTTAATACAGGGGTAGACAAGGCCAAGCTGGCTACGGCTTCTGTTTTGGTCGTGGCCTCGCTGGCTGCTTTTTACCTGTTGGACAAACAGGGCCCGCTGGTTCAGTGGGCGGCGTTGCTGTTGGGTCTGGCTGCTGCTGCTGGTGTTTTCTTTGTGTCGGAAACGGGCCGGCAACTCATCGCTTTCGGTCAAGACGCGTGGCGCGAGGTTAAGAAGGTTGTTTGGCCGGCCCGCAAAGAGGCTATCCAGATCACGGTGTATGTGTTTGGTTTTGTGTTGATCATGGCGCTTTTCTTGTGGCTTACGGATAAGACGCTTGAGTGGCTTTTCTACGATTTGATTCTGGGGTGGAAGAAATAATGACTGATGTCGTAGAACCCACTGTGGCTGAATCATCGGCCGCTTCGCCCGTCAACCCCGATTTGCGTTGGTATGTTGTGCATGCCTACTCTGGTATGGAGAAGGCGGTTGAGCGCAATATCCAGGAGCGCATCACGCGTGCTGGTATGCAGGCTAAATTTGGTCGCATTCTGGTGCCCATGGAAGAGGTTGTTGAAGTCAAGAACGGCCAGAAGAAAACGACTGAACGCAAGTTTTTCCCCGGTTATGTGCTGGTGGAAATGGTCATGGACGACGACACCTGGCACCTCATCAAGCACACCAACAAGGTGACGGGCTTTGTAGGCGGCGCCAAAAATCGTCCTGCGCCCATCTCAGAGGCGGAGGTGATGAAGATCGTCAACCAGATGCAAGAGGGAACCGACAAGCCGCGCCACAAAGTGGAGTTTGTGGTGGGCGAGTTTGTGCGCGTCAAGGAAGGCCCATTCACCGACTTCAATGGCTCCGTTGAAGATGTGAATTACGAGAAAAGCAAGGTGCGGGTGTCCGTCACCATCTTCGGTCGTTCCACGCCGGTCGAGCTGGAATTCTCTCAGATAGAGAAAACCTAAGTTTCACCAAAACCTGAGATTTTGCGGGACAGACCGCAGGCCGCGTAAGCGGTCAAGCCCTGTCCTCAACTGATTAGAGGTTCGCATTTTCCGACTCGGTGCGAACAGTAAAGAAGAGTCGTTAATTCCGGGAAGCCCAGGTCTGAATGGTTCAGTACCCAGGCGTTATGACCCGTAAGGAGAAATCATGGCGAAAAAAATCGTCGGTTTTGTCAAGCTGCAAGTGCCAGCCGGTAAGGCCAACCCATCCCCCCCCATCGGCCCCGCTTTGGGGCAACGTGGTTTGAACATCATGGAATTCTGCAAGGCATTTAATGCGCAGACCCAAGGTGTTGAGCCAGGTCTGCCTTTGCCCGTGGTGATCACCGCGTACGCAGACAAGAGCTTCACGTTCATCATCAAGACACCGCCTGCGACTGTTTTGATCAAGAAAGCCATCAAGCTGGACAAGGGCTCCTCCAATCCTTTGAAAGACAAGGTTGGCAAGATCACCCGCGCCCAACTGGAAGAAATCGCCAAGACCAAGATGAAGGACATGAATGCCGCCGATCTGGAAGGCGCTGTTCGCACCATCGCTGGTACTGCCCGTTCCATGGGCGTGAATGTGGAGGGCGTGTAAATGTCCAATCTGACCAAAAAACAAAAGACACAAGTCGGCAAGATCGACAGCAACAAGCTGTATCCCTTGGTTGATGCTTTGGGTCTGGTGAAGGAATTCGCCACCGCCAAGTTTGACGAGTCCATCGACGTTGCAGTGCAGCTCGGTATCGATGCCAAGAAATCGGACCAAGTGGTACGTGGCGCTGTTGTGTTGCCCAACGGCACCGGCAAGACCAAGCGCGTGGCTGTGTTCGCCCAGGGTGCCAAGGCTGAAGAAGCCAAGGCCGCCGGTGCTGACATCGTCGGTATGGATGATCTGGCTGCCATGGTCAAGGCTGGCGACATGCCGTTTGACGTTGTGATTGCTGCGCCAGACGCTATGCGTGTGGTCGGTACCCTGGGTCAAATCCTGGGCCCACGTGGTCTGATGCCTAACCCCAAGGTTGGCACCGTCACACCGGACGTCGCAACGGCTGTTCGCAATGCCAAGGCTGGTCAAGTGCAGTTCCGTGTCGACAAGGCCGGTATTGTGCATTCCACCATCGGCCGTCGCTCGTTTGAAGCGGCAGCGTTGAAGGGCAATCTGGCTGCACTGGTCGAGGCTTTGAACAAAGCCAAGCCCGCTTCCAGCAAGGGTGTGTATTTGCGCAAAGTCGCGGTTTCGTCAACCATGGGTGTGGGTGTCCGTGTGGACATTCAATCCATCGCGGCGTAATCGCAAAAATTTGAAAGTCCTGCAAGGGATTTTCAATGTGGTGGGCTGCTGAGATCCAAGGGTTTCGGCAGGTCATCCAAGACCGTTGGCGTGCAGCTTGACTGCACTTAAACCACCAGCCAACGCAGATGGCGATCCCGCTGCAGATGGAATGAGAATTTCTGTTAACAGTTGGTCGCTGCAATGTGGAGCGTAACGTGGTGTAAACCGCAATGCGCATTTAAAGGAGTAGACCTTGAGTCTTAATCGCAGTGAGAAAGAAGCGGTCATCAGTGATGTGACCGGCCTCGCCGCTAAAGCTCAAACGCTCGTGATCGCGGAATACCGCGGCATCACGGTCGCTGACATGACCAAACTGCGCAATAACGCGCGCAGCAACGGCGTTTCCTTGAGTGTTCTGAAGAACACCCTGGCCCGCCGTGCTGTTGCCGGTAGCGGTTTTGAAGTGGTGGCTGACCAGATGACCGGTCCTCTGATCTATGGCTTTTCTGTCGACGCCGTGGCTGCCGCAAAAGTGGTGGCCGAGTTCGCGAAGACCAACGACAAGTTGGTCATCCGTGCTGGTGCATATGGCGGCAAAGCCCTGGACGTGAACGGCGTGAAGCAATTGGCAAGCATCCCTTCCAAGGAAGTGTTGTTGGCTCAGTTGTTGGGCTTGATGCAATCCCCCATTTCCCGTACGGCACGTGTGCTGGCGGCTTTGGCGGAACAAAAAGGCGCTGGCGCAGTTGTAGAAGCTGCCCCCGCAGAGGCAGTTGCCGCTTAAGTGCGCACTGTCTGTAGTAACCAAAATTGTTAGGAAATAAAAATGGCATTCGATAAAGACGCATTTTTGACCGCGCTGGACAGCATGACGGTCATGGAACTCAACGACCTGGTGAAAGCCATCGAAGAGAAATTTGGCGTGAGCGCTGCAGCTATGTCTGCACCAGCTGCTGGCGGCGGTGCTGCTGCTGCGGTTGCTGAAGAGAAGACAGAATTCAACGTCATGTTGCTGGATGCAGGCGCCAACAAGGTGTCCGTCATCAAGGCCGTGCGCGAAATCACTGGCCTGGGCTTGAAAGAAGCCAAGGATCTGGTTGATGGCGCTCCTAAGGCTGTCAAGGAAGGCATCGCCAAGGCTGATGCTGATGCAGCTCTGAAGAAGCTGGTTGACGCTGGTGCCAAGGCTGAACTCAAGTAATTGAGTCCTCTTCAAGGGCTGGAGGTTCCGATAAGGGCCTCCAGCCTTTGGTGCTTGTGAGAGTGCACTAAAAAGTTGCGTACCAACGCCATTTTTTAGTGTCTTCTGACCCCGACTGCAGAAGATGCCTTGGAACGGGTTGCGTGCAATGCGCAACCGTCCGCCAATGATTGGTAGTGGCCAATCGCCAAGAATGGCCGAGCGTGATGGTGCTCGGTACGACAGTCGCCTAGGACCCCCAGGATTCCTCAGCCTTTGCCCGGAGATCTAATGGCTTATACATACACAGAACGCAAGCGGATTCGCAAAAACTTCGGTAACCGCGATAGCGTGCTCGAAATCCCTTACTTGTTGCAAATGCAAAAGGATGCCTACACCGCATTCCTGCAAGCGGATGTAGCACCGAAAAAGCGAACCGCTGAAGGTTTGCAAGCTGCGTTCGAAGCGGCGTTCCCCATCGTCTCGCACAACGGTTTTGTCGAGATGAAGTACCTGGAATACAGCCTGGCCAAGCCCGCCTTTGACGTGCGTGAATGCCAGACCCGTGGTCTGACCTTTGCTTCCGCCGTGCGCGCCAAGGTCCAGTTGATCATCTATGACCGCGAGTCCTCCACCACACAAAACAAGGTGGTTAAAGAGGTCAAGGAACAAGAAGTCTACATGGGCGAAGTGCCCCTGATGACGGGCAAAGGTTCCTTCATCATCAACGGAACGGAACGCGTGATCGTGTCCCAGCTGCACCGTTCGCCTGGCGTGTTTTTCGAGCATGACAAGGGCAAGACCCACAGCTCGGGCAAGCTGCTGTTCTCCGCGCGTATCATTCCGTACCGTGGTTCCTGGCTGGACTTTGAGTTCGACCCCAAGGATCTGCTGTACTTCCGTGTAGACCGTCGCCGCAAGATGCCGGTCACGATTCTGCTCAAGGCCATTGGCCTGACCAACGAATCCATCTTGGCCAACTTCTTCGTCAACGACAACTTCCGTTTGATGGACAGCGGCGCACAGATGGAATTTGTCGCCGAGCGTCTGCGCGGCGAAGTCGCCCGTTTCGACATCACTGACAAGAGCGGCAAGGTTGTGGTGGCCAAAGACAAGCGTGTCACGGCCCGTCACACCCGTGAGCTGGAGCAGTCTGCAACCACGCACATCAGCGTGCCAGAAGACTTCCTGATCGGCCGTGTGGTGGCGTGCAACATCGTTGACGGTGACACCGGCGAAATCGTGGCCAAGGCCAACGAAGAGCTGACCGAGGCGCTGCTGAAGAAGTTGCGTCTGGCCGGTGTGCAGGATCTGCCTTGCATCTACACCAATGAGCTGGACCAAGGCGCTTACATTTCGCAAACCCTGCGTACCGATGAAACCGTGGACGAATTTGCCGCCCGTGTTGCCATCTACCGCATGATGCGTCCTGGCGAGCCGCCCACAGAAGACGCGGTGCAGGCCCTGTTCCAGCGCCTGTTCTACAACCCCGACACGTACGATCTGTCGCGCGTGGGCCGTATGAAGTTCAACGCCAAAATGGGTCGTTCCGAGTCGACCGGCCCCAAGGTGTTGACCAATGAAGACATCCTGGCCGTCGTCAAGATCCTGGTGGATCTGCGCAATGGCCGCGGCGAAGTTGACGATATCGACCATTTGGGTAACCGCCGTGTACGTTGCGTGGGTGAATTGGCCGAGAACCAGTACCGCACTGGCCTGGCGCGTATTGAAAAGGCTGTCAAAGAACGCCTGGGTCAAGCCGAGCAAGAGCCTTTGATGCCACATGACCTGATCAACAGCAAGCCGATCTCGGCTGCGTTGAAAGAGTTCTTTGGTGCGTCGCAGCTGTCCCAGTTCATGGACCAGACCAACCCGCTGGCTGAAATCACCCACAAGCGCCGTGTATCGGCACTTGGCCCAGGTGGTTTGACACGTGAACGTGCAGGTTTTGAAGTGCGTGACGTGCACGTGACCCACTACGGTCGCGTCTGCCCCATTGAAACGCCTGAAGGTCCAAACATTGGTCTGATCAACTCACTGGCGTTGTATGCTCGCCTGAACGAATACGGTTTCATCGAAACACCGTACCGCCGTGTGGTCGACAGCAAGGTCACCAACGACATCGACTACCTGTCCGCCATCGAAGAAGGCAAGTACGTGATTGCCCAGGCCAATGCGGCCCTGGACAAAGACGGCGTGCTGACCGGTGACCTGGTGTCTGCCCGTGAAAAAGGCGAGTCCATTTTGGTGGGCGCCGAGCGCGTGCAATACATGGACGTGTCTCCCGCGCAGATCGTGTCGGTGGCCGCCTCGCTGGTTCCGTTCCTGGAGCACGACGATGCGAACCGCGCGTTGATGGGCGCCAACATGTCGCGTCAGGCTGTGCCTGTGCTGCGTCCCGAGAAGCCCATGGTGGGCACCGGCATTGAGCGCGTGGCGGCGGTTGACTCCGGTACCGTGGTCGTGGCAACCCGCGGCGGTATCGTGGATTACGTGGACGCAACCCGTGTCGTGATCCGCGTGAACGATGCCGAAGCACAAGCCGGCGAAGTGGGTGTGGACATCTACAACCTGATCAAGTACCAGCGTTCCAACCAGAACACCAACATCCACCAGCGCCCCATCGTCAAAAAGGGCGACAAGCTCTCCAAGGGTGATGTGATTGCTGACGGCGCTTCTACCGATCTGGGCGAAATCGCCATCGGCCAGAACATGCTGGTGGCCTTCATGCCATGGAACGGCTACAACTTCGAAGATTCGATTTTGATCAGCGAGCGTGTGGTGGCAGAAGACCGCTACACCTCGATCCACATCGAAGAACTCGTGGTGATGGCCCGTGACACCAAGCTGGGTGCGGAAGAAATTACCCGCGACATTCCCAACCTGAGCGAACAGCAGCTGAACCGCCTGGACGAGTCCGGCATCATCTATGTGGGTGCCGAGGTATTGCCCGGCGACACACTGGTTGGCAAGGTTACGCCCAAGGGCGAGACCACGTTGACGCCAGAAGAGAAACTGCTGCGCGCCATCTTCGGTGAGAAGGCCAGCGACGTGAAGGATACTTCGCTGCGCGTGGACCAAGGCAGTTCCGGCACCGTCATCGACGTGCAGGTCTTCACCCGTGAAGGCATCACCCGCGACCGCCGTGCCCAGCAGATCATCGACGACGAACTGAAGCGTTTCCGCCTGGATCTGAACGACCAGCTGCGTATCGTGGAGGCCGACGCCTTTGACCGCATCGAAAAGTTGTTGACCAACAAGGTTGCCAACGGTGGACCACAGAAGCTGGCCAAGGGCACCAAAATCGACAAGGCCTATTTGGCTTCTGTCGAGAAGTTCCACTGGTTCGACATTCGTCCCGCAGAAGATGAAGTGGCAACACAGCTGGAGAGCATCAAGAACTCTCTGGAGCAGACGCGCCACAGCTTCGACCTGGCTTTTGAAGAAAAGCGCAAGAAGCTGACACAGGGCGACGAGTTGCCCGCGGGCGTGCTGAAGATGGTCAAGGTCTACATCGCTGTCAAGCGCCGCTTGCAGCCGGGTGACAAGATGGCCGGCCGCCACGGTAACAAGGGTGTGGTCTCCAAGATCACCCCGGTGGAAGACATGCCTTACATGGCCGACGGTACCCCAGTGGATATCGTGCTGAACCCCTTGGGCGTGCCTTCGCGTATGAACATCGGCCAGGTGCTGGAAGTGCACTTGGGCTGGGCCGGCAAGGGTCTGGGCCATCGCATCGGTGACATGCTGCAGCGCGAAGCCGCAGCGGCCGAGATCCGCGCTTTCCTGGAACGCATCTACAACGGTACGGGCCGCAAGGAAGACCTCGGCCAGTTGTCCGACGATGAAATCCGCAGCATGGCACAAGAGTTGACCAACGGCGTGCCGTTTGCATCTCCCGTGTTCGACGGAGCGACCGAAGCGGAAATTGGCGACATGCTGCAACTGGCCTTCCCCGATGACGTGGCCAAGGCCAAGGGCCTGACCGTCGCACGTACACAGGCCCAGTTGTATGACGGCCGCAGTGGCGATGCTTTCGAGCGCACCACCACGGTTGGCTACATGCATTACCTGAAGTTGCACCACTTGGTGGACGACAAGATGCACGCCCGCTCGACCGGACCATACTCGCTGGTCACGCAGCAGCCTTTGGGTGGTAAAGCCCAGTTCGGTGGACAGCGTTTCGGTGAGATGGAGGTGTGGGCGCTGGAAGCCTATGGCGCCTCGTACACCCTGCAGGAAATGCTGACAGTGAAGTCCGACGACGTGCAAGGCCGTACCAAGGTGTACGAGAGCATCGTCAAGGGCGAACACTCCATCGAAGCCGGCATGCCGGAGTCGTTCAATGTGCTGGTCAAGGAAATTCGTTCCTTGGGCATCGACATCGAACTAGAGCGTAGCTGATCGCGGACAAGAAAAGGATTTAACCCATGAAATCATTACTCGACCTGTTCAAGCAGTTCACGCCCGATGAGCATTTCGGTGCCATCAAAATCGGCATGGCCTCGCCCGAGAAGATCCGTTCGTGGTCTTTTGGTGAAGTGCGCAAGCCTGAAACCATCAACTACCGCACGTTCAAGCCCGAGCGTGACGGCCTGTTCTGCGCCAAGATCTTCGGACCCATCAAGGACTACGAATGCCTGTGCGGCAAGTACAAGCGTCTGAAACACCGCGGTGTAATCTGCGAGAAGTGCGGCGTTGAAGTCACGCAGACCAAGGTTCGCCGCGAACGCATGGGTCACATCGACCTGGCTGCGCCCTGCGCCCACATCTGGTTCCTGAAGTCCCTGCCCAGCCGTTTGGGCCTGGTGCTGGACATGACACTGCGTGACATCGAACGCGTGTTGTACTTTGAAGCATACGTTGTCACCGACCCCGGCATGACCCCGCTGAAGAAGTTCAGCATCATGTCCGAAGACGACTTCGACGCCAAGTTCAAGGAATACGGCGACGAGTTCCAGGCCAAGATGGGCGCGGAAGGTATCAAGGACCTGCTGCAAAGCATCGACATCGAAGGTTCGATCGAGAAGCTGCGCAACGACCTGACCGGCTCCGAACTCAAGATCAAGAAAAACGCCAAGCGTTTGAAGGTTCTGGAAGCGTTCAAGAAATCCGGCATCAAGCCCGAGTGGATGGTGTTGGACGTGTTGCCCGTGTTGCCACCGGACCTGCGTCCGCTGGTGCCACTGGACGGCGGTCGTTTTGCGACCTCCGACCTGAACGACCTGTACCGCCGCGTCATCAACCGCAACAGCCGTCTGCGCCGTTTGCTGGAACTGAAAGCGCCGGAAATCATTGCGCGCAACGAGAAGCGTATGTTGCAGGAAGCCGTGGACAGCTTGCTGGACAACGGTCGCCGCGGCAAGGCCATGACAGGCGCCAATAAGCGCGCCCTGAAGTCTTTGGCCGACATGATCAAGGGTAAATCCGGTCGCTTCCGCCAGAACTTGCTGGGCAAGCGCGTCGACTACTCCGGTCGTTCCGTGATTACCGTGGGCCCAACACTCAAGCTGCACCAGTGCGGTCTGCCCAAGCTGATGGCCTTGGAACTCTTCAAGCCCTTCATCTTCGCGCGCCTGGAAGCCATGGGTATTGCGACCACCATCAAGGCGGCCAAGAAGGAAGTCGAATCCGGCACGCCCGTCGTGTGGGATATCTTGGAAGAGGTCATCAAAGAGCACCCCGTGATGCTGAACCGTGCGCCTACGCTGCACCGTTTGGGTATCCAGGCCTTTGAACCCATCCTGATCGAAGGCAAGGCCATCCAACTGCACCCCCTCGTTTGCGCGGCCTTCAACGCCGACTTCGACGGTGACCAGATGGCCGTTCACGTGCCCCTGTCGGTGGAAGCACAAATGGAAGCCCGCACGCTGATGCTGGCCTCCAACAACGTGTTGTTCCCCGCCAACGGCGAGCCTTCCATTGTTCCGTCGCAAGACGTGGTGCTGGGTCTGTACTACACAACCCGCGAACGCATCAACGGCAAGGGCGAGGGCCTGATCTTCTCCGACACCGGTGAAGTGCAGCGCGCCTTTGACGCGGGTGAAGTCGAGCTGAACGCCAAGATCAATGTGCGTTTGACCGAGTACACCAAGGACAAGGAAACCGGCGAGTTTGTACCCTCGACCAAGCTGTGGGAAACCACCGCTGGCCGTGCACTGCTGTCCGAAATCTTGCCCAAGGGCCTGCCTTTCTCCAACATCAACAAGGCGTTGAAGAAGAAGGAAATCTCCAAGCTGATCAACGTGTCGTTCCGCAAGTGCGGATTGAAAGAGACCGTGGTGTTTGCCGACAAACTGCTGCAAAGCGGCTTCCGTCTGGCAACCAAGGCCGGTATCTCGATTTGTATCGATGACATGCTGGTGCCGCAAGAGAAGCACGACATCATTGCCCGTGCGCAGAAGGAAGTCAAAGAGATCGAACAGCAGTATGTGTCCGGTCTGGTGACCTCTGGCGAGCGTTACAACAAGGTGGTGGATATCTGGGGCAAGTCGGGTGACGAAGTGTCCAAGGTCATGATGGCCAAGTTGTCCAAGGAAACGGTCACCGACCGCCATGGCAAACAGGTCCAGCAGGAATCCTTCAACTCCATCTACATGATGGCCGACTCTGGTGCCCGCGGTTCCGCAGCCCAGATTCGCCAGGTTGCTGGTATGCGGGGTCTGATGGCTAAGCCTGACGGCTCCATCATCGAGACACCGATTACCGCGAACTTCCGCGAAGGCCTGAACGTGTTGGAGTACTTCATCTCCACCCACGGTGCCCGTAAGGGTCTGGCCGATACGGCGCTGAAGACAGCGAACTCCGGTTACCTGACACGCCGTCTGGTCGACGTGACGCAGGATCTGGTGGTGACCGAGCAGGACTGCGGTACACACGGTGGTTACCTGATGCGTGCCATTGTCGAAGGCGGTGAAGTGATCGAGTCGCTGCGTGACCGTATCTTGGGCCGTACTGCGGCTGAAGATGTGTTGCACCCAGAAAACCGTGCTGTGCTGGCTGAAGCCGGCGCCATGCTGGACGAAGACCTGATCGACGAGCTGGAAGTGGCAGGTGTGGACGAGGTCAAGGTGCGTACTGCACTGACCTGCGAAACCCGCTTTGGTATCTGCGCCAAGTGTTACGGCCGCGATCTGGGCCGTGGTGGTCTGATCAACGGCGGTGAAGCAGTCGGTGTGATCGCTGCGCAGTCCATCGGTGAACCCGGTACCCAGCTGACCATGCGTACCTTCCACATCGGTGGTGCGGCGTCGCGTGCGGCCATCGCCTCCAGCGTGGAAGCCAAGTCCAACGGTGTGATCGGCTTCAACGCCACCATGCGTTACGTGACCAATAGCAAGAAGGAATTGGTGGTGATTGCCCGTTCTGGCGAAATCATCATCCATGACGAGCATGGCCGTGAGCGCGAGCGCCACAAGGTGCCGTACGGCGCGGTGTTGACCGTCAAGGCCGACCAGACCATCAAGGCTGGTGCCATTTTGGCCAACTGGGACCCGCTGACCCGCCCCATCATTACCGAATTCGCCGGCAAGGCGCATTTCGAGAATGTGGAAGAAGGTCTGACCGTTGCCAAACAGGTCGACGAAGTGACCGGTTTGTCCACCATGGTGGTTATCGATCCCAAGCGCCGTGGCGCAACCAAGGTCGTGCGCCCTCAGGTCAAGCTGATCGACGCGACCGGCAACGAAGTGAAGATTCCCGGCACCGACCACTCGGTGACCATTGGCTTCCAGATCGGCTCGCTGATCCAGGTGCGCGATGGCCAGGACGTGGGCCCCGGCGAAGTGTTGGCGCGTATTCCGGTCGAAGGCCAGAAGACCCGCGACATTACCGGTGGTCTGCCACGGGTTGCCGAGCTGTTCGAAGCGCGTACACCCAAGGACAAGGGTACGTTGGCCGAGATCACGGGTACCGTGTCCTTCGGTAAGGAGACCAAGGGCAAGATTCGCCTGCAGATTACCGATCCTGATGGCAAGGTCTGGGAAGACCTGGTGCCCAAGGAAAAGAACATGCTGGTGCACGAAGGCCAGGTGGTCAACAAGGGCGAGTCCGTGGTGGACGGCCCAGCCGACCCACAGGACATCCTGCGTTTGTTGGGCTCTGAAGAGCTGGCACGTTACATCGTCGACGAAGTGCAGGACGTGTACCGCTTGCAGGGCGTGAAGATCAACGACAAACACATCGAAGTGATTGTTCGCCAGATGCTGCGCCGTGTGGTGGTCGAGAACGCGGGCGACTCCAGCTACATCAACGGGGAACAGGTCGAGCGTTCCGAGATGCTCAACACCAATGATGCACTGCGGGCTGAAGGAAAGATTCCGGTCACCTTCACCAACCTGCTGCTGGGTATCACCAAGGCGTCCTTGTCCACCGACAGCTTCATCAGCGCGGCTTCCTTCCAGGAAACCACCCGCGTACTGACCGAAGCCGCCATCATGGGCAAGCGCGACGAGCTGCGTGGTCTGAAGGAAAACGTGATTGTGGGCCGTCTGATTCCAGCCGGTACCGGCTTGGCGTACCACGAGGCACGCAAGGTCCGCGAAAACATGGACGACGCCGAGCGCCGTGCCATTGCCGAAGCCGAAGCCGCTGAACTGGCGGGTGATGCTGAAGCGGTCTCCGAACCCCTGGGCAGCGAAGGTGCTGCTGGCGAGTAAGTTCGCACTGCTACATTAAACGTAGCGCCTCAAGTCCACTTTACGGGGGCTTGAGGCTTTTTTTATGTAGGAGTGCCATGAGTGGTTCGCTGATAGTGTGGATAGTGCTGGCCTTGTTGGTGTTTTGGGGCGTGGGGCTGTACAACCGGCTGATGCGTATCCGGGCACGTGGCCTGAGTGCCCTGGGTTCGGTCGAAAAACACATGCGTGTGGTTGCCGATCTGGTGCGCAATGACCTGGCGCACGGGGCGGCCGTGCATCTGCACGCCCCCACGGGCGACAAGACGCCCGATGACTGGGCGGTTTTGCTCGCTGCGCTGCAGGCTTTTGAAGACGCCCTGAAGGAAACCGGCACAAACGCCTTGCGCAATGACGCACCTGCACGCCTGGGCCAGTCTTTCGACGCCGTACAGACCGCCTGGCACCGCCTGAACGAAGCACCCCCCGATCTGGCGGGGCCAGTGGTGCCCGCCACCATGCGCACCCAATGGGATGCCGTGACCCAGCGTGTGGAAACCGCGCGTGGGGGTTTTAACCAGATACTGACCCAATACAACGAAGCCTTGGCGCAGTTTCCGGCACGCCTCGTTGCCGGCGCCATGGGCTTCAAACCCGGTAGCAAGCTCTAAGGACACGATGAATCCCAAGGACGAACAAATTCCCCTGTGGCGCCAGCTCAGTGCCACAGCCACAGTCATACAAGCAGTGCGGGAGGGTGTTTCGGGTACCGCAGCCCTGGAGACCGTGCCTGCCGAACTACGGCCCGGCGTTCAGTCGCTGGCGTTCCACGTATGGCGCAACATGGGTCGGGCACAGGCGCTGCGCAAACTGCTGGCTGCCAAGCTGCCGCCCCCGCAAGCCGATGCCCTCCTTTGTGTCGCTTTGGCACTGGCGTGGAGTGATGCCCAGGCGCCTTACGACATGTTCACCCTGGTCAATCAGACCGTAGAGGCTGCCAAACGTGGCGCGGGTACCCACGCGCAAGCCAACTTCCTGAACGCCTGCCTGCGCCGGTTCCTGCGCGAACGGGATGCCTTGGTCGCGCAAACCGATGCCGATCCCGTCGCCGTTTGGAACCACCCCGGCTGGTGGATCAAGCGTTTGCAGAAGGAGCAGTCTTCACGCTGGCGCGAGGTGCTGGCTGCCGCAAATTGCCATGCTCCCATGACGCTGCGGGTCAACCCCCGAAAAGCCACGCCAAACGACTATTTGGCCGCGTTGCAGAGCGCTGGCATCGCCGTCAGGGCCAACAGTGGCGCAACCATCGTGTTGGACCAGCCTGTCGGCGTGCAACGCCTGCCCGGGTTCGAACAGGGATGGGTCTCGGTGCAGGACACGGCGGCGCAAATGGCGGTGCCGTTGTTGTTGGATGGTTTGCCCGAACAGGCCCATATGCGCATCCTGGACGCCTGTGCGGCGCCTGGAGGCAAAACCGCGCACTTGCTGGAGTTGTCGCAGGCCCACGTGTTGGCGCTCGAAATTGACGCCGTACGAACCCGCCGGATCACCGAAAACCTGGCGCGTTTGCAGTTGCAAGCCCAGGTGGTAACGGCCGACGCCTCGCGCCCGCAGGACTGGTGGGACGGGCAGCCATTCGATGCGATTTTGCTCGATGCGCCCTGTACAGCCTCCGGCATTGTCCGCCGACACCCGGACGTGCGCTGGTTGCGGCGTGAAACCGACATTGCCCAACTGGCCGCCATTCAGAAACGCATGCTGCAGGCCTTGTGGGGCTTGTTGCGGCCCGGCGGGAGCTTGTTGTACTGCACCTGTTCGCTGTTTTTGGCGGAAGGGGACGGACAGGTCCAAACGTTTCTCACACACAACACCGATGCGGTGTTGCTGCCGTCGCCAGGCCATTTAATGCCCCAAAATGTCGCAAAAGCGGATGCCGTCCCGGACAATGGTTACCGTGACCACGATGGCTTTTATTACGCGTTGCTGCAGAAACAGATGGCCTGAACGTGCCCTGCGCCAGCTATGTGTATGGGCTTTTGTATGGCTGGCAGGTGTCTGCCAGGCGCAAATTGCCGCAGAAGTTTCCCAATACCAGGTAGAGCGTTTCGAAGAAGAGGTCCTGGTGTCGGCGCAGGTGGCTTTCGATCTCCCCCCCGCCGTGGAAGATGCGCTGCTAAAGGGCATCCCCATGTTTTTTGTGACCGAGGCCACCGTAGTGCGTGAGCGTTGGTACTGGTATGACAAGAAGCTGGTCGCTGTGCAGCGGCACATGCGCCTGGCCTACCAGCCACTCACCCGCCGCTGGCGGCTCAATGTCTCGGCGGGAGCGGGTCGCGAGGTCAGTGTGGGCTTGGCACTGAATCCGAGTTTTGATACCTTGGAGGAAGCGCTGTCCGCCGTCAAACGGGTTTCACGCTGGAAGATTGCCGATGTGGCGGACTTTGAAAGCGGCCTGAAGTACAAGGTGAATTTCAGCTTCAAATTGGATTTGAGCCAACTGCCGCGACCGTTCCAGATCGGAGCGCTGGGGCAGTCCGACTGGGATCTGAATGCTGCAACCAGTACCACGCTGACGCTTGCACCCCTCAAATGATGGGCGATTTCCGCAACAGCGAACCCACGCCCACGCTGCAGAGTTCCCGTGCCTTGCGTTGGACCGTCGCGGCCGGTGCGTTCGCCATGGTCATCATTGGTCTGGTCCTGCTGTACCTGCTGACGCAGGCTACCAACAACCGCGAGATGTACGAGCGCAACTATGCGCGACTGTTCGTGGTGAATGTGGTGGTGGCGTCCGTACTGTTCGGTGCCATCCTGTGGGTGGGCTACCGTCTGGTGGTGCGCCTGCGCCAGGGCCGATTTGGCAGCCGCTTGCTGGTCAAACTCGCGACCATTTTTGCGCTGGTGGGGGTTGCGCCCGGTTTGCTGGTGTTTGGTGTCTCGTACCAGTTTGTATCCCGATCGATTGAAACCTGGTTTGATGTCAAAGTCGAAGGTGCACTGGAGGCGGGCTTGAACCTGGGGCGGGTGACGCTGGACACCCTGTCCAGCGACCTGACCTCCAAATCCCGTACGGCGGCAGCCCAGGTGTCGGAAACGGCCGAGCTGACGGTGGGGCTGACATTGGACCGCTTGCTGGAGCAACTGAGTGCGGCCGATGTGACGGTGTGGAGTGCCTCTGGCAAGCTGCTGGCAAGTTCCGGCTTGTCCCGCTTTCAATTGGCGCCAGACAAGCCGACGGCGGCACAGTTCCGTGCCGCCAAGGCGGACCGTGCCCTGTCCTGGATCGAGGGGCTGGATGAGGCCGCCGCGCAAAATCCAGGTGGCGTACGGGTCAAGGTGTTGGTGCCTCTGTCCAGTTCCATTCTGGGTCTGGCGCCGGAAGGTCGGTATCTGCTGGTTTCCCGGGTGTTGCCGCCCAATCTGGTGGCGAATGCGCTGGCCGTAGAGAGCGCCAACCGCGAGTACCAGGAGCGTGCCCTGGGGCGTGAAGGGCTTAAGCGCATGTACCTGGGCACACTGGCCCTGAGCCTGTTCCTCGCGGTCTTTGCCGCAGTGTTGTTGGCGGTGATATTGGGCGACCAGATTGCACGCCCGCTGTTGATGCTGGCCGAAGGCGTCAGCCAGGTGGCCGCCGGCGATTTGACGCCCAAACTGGCCATGAGTGGCAAAGACGAATTGGGTGGTTTGACGCGGGCCTTCGCATCCATGACCGAACAGTTGGCCGACGCGCGCCAGGCGGTGCAGCAAAGCATGTCGCAGGTGGACGCCGCGCGGGCCAATTTACAAACTATTCTGGACAACCTGACGGCCGGTGTCATGGTGCTGGATGCGCAGGGCCGTGTGCGTTCGTCCAACCCCGGTGCTGCCCGGATTCTCAAGGTTTCACTCGCCGACTACGAGGGCCAACCGCTGGAGGCGGTGGATGGATTGCAGGAGTTTGGCCAGGCCGTACAGGCGCAGTTTGCGGATTTTCTGCTGCAACGCGACGAACAAGGCCTGGACCATTGGCAGAAATCGTTTGAGCTGGGCGGTGGTGGCACTGCCGCCATGTACGGGCCGTTCGACCGTACCCTGACATTGGTCGCGCGGGGTGCCGAGTTGCCCGGCAATGCCCGTCTTCTGGTGTTTGACGACATCTCCGACATCGTGTCGGCACAACGGGCCCAGGCATGGGGCGAAGTGGCGCGGCGACTGGCCCACGAAATCAAGAACCCGCTGACCCCTATCCAGCTGTCGGCGGAGCGCCTGGAAATGAAGCTGACGGGCAAGCTGGTCCCAACCGACCAGGCTGTTTTGACCAAGTCCGTCAAAACCATAGTGGACCAGGTCGACGCCATGAAACGTCTGGTGAACGACTTCCGCGACTACGCGCGCCTGCCCGCCGCAGAAATGAAGCCGGTGGACCTGAATGCACTGGTGATGGATGTGTTGCACCTGTATGAAGGTGAGGGCCAAAGTGTTCCGGTTCGCGCCGAATTGGACGCCGCATCACCCCGCGTGATGGGTGACGCCCAACAGCTGCGCCAGGTCATACACAACCTGCTGCAAAACGCCCAGGACGCGAGCGAAATAGCGCCTGCAGTCCATGCAGAAGACCGCAGCGTGGTGGTGCGTACGCAATACCAGCGTACACCAGGGCGTGTCCGGCTGAGTGTGTTGGACTGCGGTGGCGGATTCCCCGAACACATCCTCAAACGCGCGTTTGAACCTTATGTCACCACCAAGGCAAAAGGCACCGGTCTGGGGCTTGCGGTGGTCAAGAAAATTGCGGACGAGCACGGCTCGCGTATCGACATCGTCAACCGCGTGACCGACGGCGCGGTGGTGGGTGCGCAAGTGTCGTTATCATTGGCGGCCGACGGCAGTGCGCCGGCTTGAGTGCAATACACAGCTTAGAAAGAGACAACGCATACACCATGGCAAACATTCTGGTTGTTGATGACGAGCACGGCATTCGGGATTTGCTCTGGGAAATCCTCAACGACGAAGGTCACAACGTCGAGTTGGCTGAAAACGCGGCACAGGCGCGCACTGCCCGCACCCGAGAGCGCCCCGATCTGGTGTTGCTCGATATCTGGATGCCGGACACCGACGGTGTGACGCTGCTCAAGGAGTGGTCCTCCAACGGATTGTTGACCATGCCGGTGATCATGATGAGCGGCCATGCCACCATTGATACGGCAGTGGAAGCTACCAAGATTGGTGCCCTGGCTTTTCTGGAAAAACCCATTACCCTGCAAAAACTGCTCAAAGCGGTGGAGCAGGGCCTGGTGCGCAGCACCTTGCACAAGTCTTTGCCCGCGGCGGTTGCGCGACCACTTGTCACCACGATGGAGGCTTCTCTGGCCTACGTGCCGCCTTCGGTAGTGACGTCGGTAGAGGCGGGCCTGCAGGCCACGCAGAACTTTGTGCTGGACAAACCGCTGCGGGAGGCCAGGGACGAGTTCGAAAAGGCCTATTTTGAATACCACCTGGCCCGGGAAAGCGGTTCCATGACGCGCGTCGCCGAGAAGACCGGTCTGGAGCGCACCCACCTGTACCGCAAGTTGAAACAATTGGGTGTGGACCTGACGCGTGGCAAACGCAACGGAATTTGATGGACTTTGTGCAAAACACCCAAATCTTCCTGCTATAATCGATGGCTCAGGCCCGGTAGCTCAGTCGGTAGAGCAGAGGATTGAAAATCCTTGTGTCGGTGGTTCGATTCCGCCCCAGGCCACCAAATTTAGAAATTTGTCTTCGGATGGATTTTTATCTTGACCACCCCGGTGGTCACATGCGGGAATAGCTCAGTTGGTAGAGCGATACCTTGCCAAGGTATAGGTCGAGAGTTCGAGCCTCTTTTCCCGCTCCAAATTTCCTTGAAGCCCGTCCACGTGACGGGCTTTTTGTTTTCTGGCCGTGTTACAGGCTCTGAGGGTGGCAAAGATTCGCTGGCTGGAGTAGCATTGGCACAAACAATGGAGAAACGCCATGTTTAATGGTTTTCTGGGCAAGGGTAAAAAGCCGAATGCACCACCCGAAGCGGTGGACTCACGGGGGCTGGAGGTTGTTGAAGACGACCCCAACACGGCCTGGGGTTTGTGGGAAGACGCGGTCGCCGAGCAAGACTCCAAATTCAGCGCACTGCCCACCATCGACGCAGCTTTTCAGAATACTGCGCCCATGGGGCTGCAGGACAACATTCCAACCGAGCAAGACGTGTCCCTGTCCCGCGAAGCCCGTACGCTGGAGCAGCGCAGGGAAGACGCATTGTCCACGGTTGAACTGCACCACCACCGAATCGCCAACACCATACGCACGCTGTGGGGTTACAAAGAGTGCAGCGACTATATTTCCAAGCTGATTCTGAGTGGCGGTGATGGCATGGGCCATGCCCGCATGGGCTTTAACCAGGACGCGGCCAACGCCATGATGTTGCTGGCCGAGATACACGATGCGCAGTTTGGTGCCGCTGAACCCAAAGGTGACAACGGTTTTTCGGATTCCGTAATGTCGCGTACACGTACAGGTTGGGACGTCCTGCGCTGAACGTGGTCCGGCGGTGAAACATCCCGCTATTGGTTTATCGCACTTGTGCGGCAGCAGCGGCTGTATTCAGCGCCTTCGCCGCAAATTCCGCCCGCAGGGCCTTCAATTTCTCGCGCGGGTCTTCGCGCACCGTGGTCTGGTCCAGGCCCATTTCGGCAATAAAGCGGCTGGGCAGGGCGGCCACCATCTCCCGGCCTTTCTTGCGCCTGCGTGTCCAACTGACCGCCAGGCTCCGTTGGGCGCGGGTGATACCCACATACATCAGACGCCGCTCTTCCTGCAGACGCTGGGCCATGTCTTCGTTGGCGGATTCGTGGGCGCGCTCGGAGCCGCCCAGCGAATCGGCGCCGTCCCCCAGCTTGAAGGGCAGCATGCCTTCGGTCACGCCCACCAGCAACACGTGCGGCCACTCCAGGCCTTTGGAGGCGTGGAGCGTCGATAGGGTCACGACATCCTGGTCTTTTTCGCGCTCGCTGATGGTGGACAGCAGCGCAATGGTCTGGGCCACTTCCAGCAGGTTTTTGATTTCACGCTGTGTGGTCACGCCGGCCGTATCGTCCAGTTCGCCGCCGCAGCGCGCAGCCATCCAGTCGCAAAACTCCAGCACATTGCCCCACTTGGCGGCGGCTACCTTCTCGCTGTCTTCGCCGTCCACCAGGTGTTGTTCGTAGCCAATCTCCTTGAGCCAGTCCATCATGAAGGTCTTGGCGGCCTCAGCCCCTTCGGTGTGTTTGGCGCGGTATTGCAAATCGTTGATGTAGCGGCCAAATTCGTGCAGACTGCCCAGGGCCTTGGCCGACAGCACGGCGCCCAGCGAACTGGCAAACAGCGACTCGAACAGGCTGAGCTTGTACTGCGTCGCAAACACGCCCAGCGTGCCCAATGTGGTGTGGCCTATGCCGCGTTTGGGCGTGGTCACGGCGCGCAGGAACGCCGGGTCGTCATCGTTGTTGGCCCAGAGGCGAAACCAGGCACACAGATCGCGGATCTCGGCCCGGTCAAAGAAGCTCTGGCCGCCTGACACCTTGTACGGAATACCGGCCTTGCGCAGCGCCTTCTCAAACGGTTTGGCCTGGTGGTTGGCGCGGTACAGCACTGCAAAGTCTCGGAACTCCTTGTATTGTTTGCCTTGGCTTGCGGTGCCATCGGCGCGCAGGCTCTGGATGCGGGCCACGGCGCGTTCGGCCTCGTGTTCCTCGTTGTCGGCGTCCACCACCCGCACGGGTTCACCTTCGCCCAATTCGGAGAACAGGGTCTTGGGAAACAACTTGGGGTTGGGGCCGATCACGTTGTTGGCGGCACGCAAGATGGCGCTGGTGGAGCGGTAGTTCTGCTCCAGCTTGATGACCTTGAGCGCCGGGAAATCCACCGGCAACTTACGCAAATTGTCTAGCGTGGCGCCACGCCAGCCGTAGATAGACTGGTCGTCGTCACCCACGGCGGTAAAGCGGGCCTCATCCGGGACGTTGCCGCCCACCAGCAACTTCAACACTTCGTACTGCGTGGCATTGGTGTCCTGGTATTCGTCGACCAGCACATGGCCCATCATGCTTTGCCACTTCTGGCGCACCTCCGCATGGTCGCGCAACAGCTTCAGCGGCAGGCTGATCAGGTCGTCGAAATCCACACTTTGGTAGGCGGTGAGCCGCTCTTCGTAGCGGCCCATGACGACGGCGGTGACACGTTCGTTGTCGTCGGCGGCCTGGGCTAGCGCCTGCTCGGCATTCAGGCCGGCGCTTTTCCAGGCGCTGATGGTCCATTGCCATTGGCGGGCCGTGGCGATATCGGTGCTGCCGCCGGCGTCTTTCAGGATGCTGGTCACGTCGTCACTGTCCAGAATGCTGAACTGCGGCTTGAGGCCCAGCACGGCGCCGTCCTGGCGCAGCATGCGCACACCCAGCGCGTGGAAGGTGCAGACCACCACGTCCTTGGCGGCCCGGCCAATGAGGCTCTTGGCACGTTCGCGCATCTCTGCCGCCGCTTTGTTGGTGAAGGTGATGGCGGCAATTTTTTGCGCTGGCATGCCGGCCTGGATCAGTCGGCCGATCTTGTGTGTGATGACCCGGGTTTTGCCCGAGCCGGCGCCGGCCAGCACCAGGCAGGGGCCGTGCATGTAGTTGACGGCCTCCTGCTGCGCGGCATTCATGCTGTGGGCCATGGGGGAAGAAGGGGAGGGGGGAGCGGCAGACATTCAGGCGGGCAATACGGGCGGACGAACGCGCCATCTTACCGGGCAGGCGCCACTGCGGCTGGGGTGGGCGGCGGCACGCAGCGGCCCGTTTGTGGGCTGGCCGAGGGCTTGTATGTCAAATCGGCCCCTAGCCCCCGTCGAATATGACTGAATCGCTATCTAAATGATAGTTTGGCTGCTGAGGGCTAGATGCTGGGGAGGCGACCGGAAATACCGGACAATCAAACCGTGCTGCAAATCCTGACCGTCACCTTCCCCTTCTTTGCCCTGGTTTTGTGCGGATTCATCGCCGCACGCCGGGGCATGTTGCCCATCGCCGCGATCCCGGGTCTCAACACCTTTGTGCTGTTTTTTGCGCTGCCTTGCATGTTGTACCGCTTTGGCGCCACCACGCCGATTGCGCAATTGCTGGACCCCAGTGTGGCGCTGACCTATCTGCTGTGTGCCCTGGTCATGGTGGGTTTTGTGGTGGCGGTCACGCGGCACGGCCGTATCGGTTGGAACGACGCGTCCTTTGGCGCCTTGGTGGGGGCTTTTCCCAATACCGGCTTTATGGGGGTGCCGCTGCTGGTGGCCTTGTTAGGCCCCAAGGCCGCCGGGCCAGCCATCGTGACCATCCTGGTGGACATGGTGATCACCACCTCGCTGTGTATAGCGCTGTCACGCCTGGGTAGCCATGGCCCCGGTGATGCATCGGCGGCGCAGGCGGCCAAAAATGCGCTCAAAGGTGTAGCCACCAACCCCATGCCCTGGTCCATTCTGCTGGGCGCGCTGGTGTCGGCCCTGCAGTTGGAATTTCCCAAGCCCGTGGTGCAAACCGTGGGTTTGTTGGCGGATGCGGCCTCGCCGGTGGCGCTGTTCACCATTGGCGCGGTGCTGGCCCGCTCCCAGATGTTGGCTAAGGAGGACAAGAGCCACGCCGTGCATTGGATGGAAGTGGTGCCGGTGGCCGCCATCAAGCTGTTTTTGCACCCGCTGCTGGTCTTGCTGGTGGGCGCGGGCGCCATTCAGATGGGCGTGCACATGGACCGTTTTGCGCTGACCGTGCTGGTGTTGCTGGCGGCCCTGCCCAGCGCCAGCAACGTGTCGCTGCTGGCTGAGCGTTTTGGGGCGGACAACGGGCGTATTGCACGCATCATCCTGGTATCCACCGCGGCGGCGTTTTTTACGTTTGCAGGCGCAGTGGCTTTAATGACCTGATCTGCGCGCCCCACTGCAGCGTTAGGGAATCTCAAACACCGTCAGCGCATTCGCAATGCCGCGCAACTGGTGGCTCTGCGCCTGCGCTGTCAGGCCTGCCGCCTGCAGCAGGCTGGCCACGCCGGGATAGTCGACCACGGGTTCGGTTGCAAAGATGGAACTGGACGTGGCCAGCCCCTGCACCCGCGCAGCGATGTTGACGGCCTGACCAAAGTAATCCAGCCGGTCGTTCAGCGATACGGCCAGGCAAGGGCCTTCGTGCAGGCCAATTTTGAGCACCAGGTCTTCACGCCCACTGCTCTGGGCATTGAGTATCCGCATGGCTTCGCGCATGCCCAGGGCGGCGGCCATGGCATGGTCGGGGCTGGCAAAAGTGGCCATCACCGCATCGCCAATCGTCTTGACCACGGCACCGGCCTGGGCGGCCACCACGGCATTCAGTACCTGGAAGTGGGCGCGCACCATGTCATAGGCCACCAGGTCGCCCACCCGCTCGTACAGCTCGGTAGACGCGCGCAGGTCGGTAAACAAAAAGGTGAGGCTGGTGATCTTGAGCCGCTGGTCGATGTCCAGGGTTTCGGCCTTGTAGATGTCGCGGAAGGTCTGGTTGGTCAGCAGGCGTTTGGCGGTCAGAAACGGCCCGCGGTTGCCCAGCAGGTGGTGCAGGGCATCCCCTGCAATATAGACCGCAGGCAGGGTGCGTTCGGTGGTCTGGTTGTCCAGCGTCAGCCGCAGTGGCCCCGGGCGCATGGTCACGGTGCCGGTGGGGGCGTGTACGTTGTTGAACACCACCTCCAGGCTTTGGCGTTCACGGGTGGGCTCACCCTGCACATCCAGAAAATGGGCGGAATGGGTGACCGGGTCAAACACGATGACAAACTGTGCTGGCAGTTGCACAGACAGGTAGGCTTTTTCGCCCGCAGGCAGTTCGACCGACTCGATGACGATGTCTTGCAGCAACTGGTCGAAAGCCTCGCCGTCGGGAATTCGGAAACCCGAGCCCCAGAAAATTTGCCGCATGTAGTCCCACTGGGGCAACCGGTGCGGGGCATGGGCAGCAATGTGCCGCACACGCGGGTTGACGGTAAAGACCACCTCTACCATCTCATCCAGCGTGGGCTCGTAACCGGCGGCGCACAGTGCGCAGGAGTAGGCGAGCCTGTCCACCGTCTTCAGCGTGGCGTTGGACGACAACACGCCGCCGCAGCCGGGGCACAGTACATTCCAGGAAAGGTCAAACAGGCCCAGCCGGGCGGCGTGCAGAAAAGCGGCAATGGCGGCTTCTTCGTCCCAGCCGCGTTGGTGTGCCAAGGCCGGCACGTTGATGCGGTTCAACGCCGCATCCGTCCCCTGGGCAACCAACTGTTCGATAGCGGCCACCACCGAGGAATCGGCGGACTGGCGTAATACCGCGAACCGGGCTTCTGTGGCGCTCATCGGAAAATGGTACTCCAGTCGACGGCTTAAGCCAAATGAGCCTGTAGCCCCCGAGATATATGAATGTGTAGCTATATGTTTTATAGCAATCACTGGGGCATACGGTCTGCGCAGCCCATGCGCACTGTGTTGCGCGCAGCAAACGAATGGCGTAAGCTGGGCCAATCAGGGAGTGCCATCTCAAGGGGCACTGAATGCGTATCCTGCTGGGCATTGTTTTGGTGACGGTCTCGTTGCACGGTTTCACCGCCGAACCGGTGCGCCTGGGCTTTTCGGACGTGGAGAATTTCCCCTACCAGATGGGCAACGGCGAGCAGTTGGCGCCGGCCCCGGGTGTTGCGGTAGAACTCATACGTGAAGCCGCTGCGGCGGCGGATGTGAAGGTGAGTTTTGTCCGCATGCCTGCGCAGCGGCTGCTGGTGGAGATGCAGGCTGGCCGTTTGGACGGTGCCTTCATCTTTTCTTACCGGGAGGAGCGCCTGCAATATGGCCTGTACCCCCTGCACCAGGGCAAGCCCGACCGGCAACGCCGCATCGCCAGCAACAACTACAGCTTCTACAAAATGGCGACCAGTGATGTCGCCTGGGATGGCGCGCAATTGACGAACGGGCGTGCGCCGGTGGGCATCAACTTCAGCTTCTCCATCGGTGAAGACCTCAAGAAAATGGGCCTGACCGTAGACGACGGCGGCCGCGGCACCGAGCAGAACTTTGCCAAGCTCAGGCTGGGGCGTATATCGGCCTATGCCACGCTGGAGGACTCGGCCGACGCCTTTCTGCGGCGCAACAGCATCAGCAATGTGGTCAAGCTGGAGCCCCCCATCGTGGTGCGGGACTACTACCTGATGTTGAGCCGGCAATACGTCGAAGCCGACAAGGCCCGGGCCGAGCTGTTGTGGACGCGGTTAGGTGAAGTGCGCACCAAGCGCGCGGCCAGCATGTACGAAAAGTATGCGGACTGAAAACCTCAGCCACCCCGCCGGCGCTGCACCGGCGCCCCATGGTTGCGCACCCACTCCTGGAACTCCGGCACGGCCAGTGGCCTGCTGAAGCAGTAGCCCTGCAGTTCGTCGCAGCCCAGCGCCGTCAACGTCTGGGCGGTGGGCAGGTTCTCCACGCCTTCAGCCACCACCTTGAAGCCCAGGGTGTGGCCCAGCGCGATGACGGCGTGCACGATGGCGGCATCGGCGCTGTCGTCCAGCATGTCGCGCACAAAGGACTGGTCCACTTTCAGGATATCGATCTCGAAGCGTTTGAGGTAGGCCAGGCTGGAGTAGCCCGTGCCAAAGTCGTCAATCGCAATGTGCACACCCAGCGCCTTCAGCGCCGATACCTGCTCCTGCGCCGCGCTGGGGTTGTCCATCAGGTGGGATTCGGTCAGCTCCAGTTCCAGCTGTGCGGCGGGCAGCCGTGTGCGTTCCAGAATCTGCTGCAGCTGGCCCACCAGATCGGGGTCGGCCAGTTGGGCGGCCGACAGGTTGACCGATAACTGCTTGCGCTCAAACAGACCGTGCGACTGGAATTGCATCCACTGCTGGCAAGCTTCTTCCAGCACCCACAGGCCAATGGATTTGATCAGCCCCGTCTCTTCGGCCAGCGGGATGAACTCGGCCGGCGATATGGTGCCCAGCACGGGGTTGGTCCAGCGCAGCAGGGCCTCGGCGCCCAGCATGCGCCGCGTGCGGGCGCACAGGCGGGGCTGGTAGTGCAGGTTGAACTCGCCCCGCTCCAGTGCCATGCGCAGCTGGGCCTCCATCGTCTGGCGGGCCAGCAAGCGCTGGTCGGTCTCGGTGGAGAAGAAGCGCGCCATGTCGCGCCCGGCGGCCTTGGCCTCGTACATGGCGGCGTCGGCGCGGCGCATCAGCTCGTCGTGGTTCGCCGCGTCGTCCGGGAACACCGCCACCCCCACGCTGCACGACACAACAATCGAGTGGCCCTCCACCACGGCGGTCTGGCGTATGGTGGGGATCAGGCGGTGGTTGACCATGGCGTCTAGTTCCTCATGGTCGCGCACGTGGCGCATGACGATGACGAACTCGTCGCCACCCAGGCGGCTGACCGTGTCGTCGGCGCGCACGGCCTGGCTCAGGCGGCGCGCCACGATGCGCAGCAGCCCGTCACCAATGTGGTGGCCCAAGGTGTCGTTGATGGTCTTGAAGCGGTCCAGGTCGATGAAGAGCACGGCCACCTTCTCACCGCTGCTGCGCGCCTGGGTCAGCGCCTCGCCCAGGCGCTGCTGGCACAACGAGCGGTTGGGCAGCTCGGTCAACACATCGTGGTGGGCCAGAAAGTGGATACGCTCCTCGTGTGCCTTGCGGTCGGTGATGTCGATGGAGGTAGCGATGAAGTTGACCACCTCGCCGCTGGTCGAGCCCTTGTACACGGCCGACACCATCAGCCAGGCCTGGTAGCTGTCGCCGGTCATGCGGCGCATCATCACCTCGCCCTGCCAGGCATCTTTTTCGGGTTGTTGCATCCACTGCAAAGCCTGGGGGCTGTCTACCAGGGTGGCGAAATCGGCGCCGATGACTTCGTGGAAGTCGTAAAACGTGCTGCGGCAGAATGACTGGTTGACGCTGATGACCTGGCGCTGCGCATTCATGATGACGATGCTCTCGCTGGACGCCTCAAACACCTTGGCCCACAGCTCCAGCCGCTGCTCCAGCAGCTTGAGCTTGTTGATGGGCGTGAAGGCGGTCAGCACCGCCTCACGCCCCTGATATTGCAGGCGGCGTGCCGATAACACGGCCCAGGACGGTGTGGCACCAGCCAGCCAGCGCACCTCGAACTCATCGACCGTGCCATGGTCTGCCAGGCGCTGGAAGAAGCGGGCCCGCACATGGGGTTCTAGGCCGGGCGCCCACGGGTCGCGCCGAATATCACCCAACCAGGCCAGGGCCGGGGCGTTAGCGTGCAGCACCTCGTGGTCGGGCACCGAGGTCACCACCATGGGTGTGGGAAAGCCTTCGACCAACTCGCGCTGGGCCTGGGCGGCACCGGCCAGCGCGGCCTGCTCCTGCTGGATGATGCGGTCCCGGTCCAACTGGGCCAACATGTCATTGAAGGCGGTAACCAGGCTGCCAATCTCGTCGCTGCTGGTCCAGTGCGCGCGGTGGGTGTAGTCGGCGCTACGGCGCACCTGGTCGGCCACCTTGGCCAGTGCCTGCAGCGGGCGGGCAATCTGGCTGGCCACCAGGTAGACCAGGCTCAGGATGCTGCCCAAAAGCAGCAGGGCCGTGCCCAGGTGCAGCCACATGCGCGCAAACAGCTGCTCCACCCGGGTTTTCAGCAGCGCATGGAGCTCGACCACCGCCACACGCCAGGCTTCGTCCAGCGCCGCCAGCGTGGCCTGATGCATGGCGCCCTCTGCGCGGGTGATCAGGTGGGCGGTGTCGGGTTTGTTGGCGGCTTCTTCCAGGGCGTTCTGGTAGCCACGGGCCTGGCTGTGCAGTGCCGTGCGGCTGGCCTTGAGGGCCTGTGCCAGTTGCGGCGAGCCGGCGGCCCAGGCCTGGTCGTAGTCGGACTCCATGCCGGTCAGCACGGCGTCCAGCCGGCCCACCAGGGTCAACAACTGCGCCGCCTGGTTTTTGCCGGTCTGGGGTGATCCCCAGTTCTGCATGAAATCGTGGGCGTCGTGCAGCACCTGCAGCAGCTCAGGGAAACGTAGCACCGCCAGCGACATCACGTAGTAGCTGTCCAGGTCCGGGTCCAGGATCAGGTTGGACTGGTTGCCAATGGTGGTCAGCAGGTCGCGGCCCTGGGCCAGCAGGGCACCCTGTTGTACACCTGTCGCGCTGGCGGATTGGTTGGGCGCGGTCGCGGTCTGCAAGCTGTTCAGCGTTTCGGCGAAGCGGCTGGCCATGGCTTCGGTGTGCAGGCGCTCGTCGTGTTGTTGGCGCGCGTCCTCCAGCCTCAGGGTGGCTGCGCTGTCGCGGGTGGCGCTGCGGGTGTCCAAAAAGACATCCATCAGGTTTTGCCGCACCACCTCGGTATAGGCTGTGCCGACGATTTCCTTGCGTGCGAAGTCAATGGCCAGGTATTTCTCGTGGATCAGGATGCCCGACACATAAATCACGGCCGTCAAATCCAGCAAGTAGATTAGCGTGAGTTTGCGGCCCACACTCAAGTGGCCCAGCCATTGGGACAGTTTGGACAACATGCCCCACCACTAGCAACTTTCGCACCAAACTGGTGACGCCCATCCGCCGTGTGGATGTGGCACGGCTTGTGCGTACAGCCGCCGTGTTGGACGTCACGAAGGAACAAGATGCACCGAATCGGACTGAAGGGCCTGCTCGCCTCTACGTTTTTCCTCAGCAGCGGCGCGTGGGCACAGACCACCGCAGCGCTGACCCGGCCCAGCCTGGTGGCACAGGACAGCATCAATGGTGCCGACACCGCGTGGATGATGACCAGCACAGCCCTGGTGCTGCTGATGACGCTGCCCGGCATTGCCCTGTTTTATGGCGGCATGGTGCGCAAGAAGAATGTGCTCAACACCATGGCCAGTGTGGTTGCCGCTGCGGCGCTCGTCAGTTTGTTGTGGTTTGCCGTGGGGTATTCGCTTGCCTTTACACCGGGCAACGGTCTGCTGGGCGGTGACATGCGGATGTGGTTCAGTGGACTGGACTACATCAAAGAGGCAGGCAAAGTGGCGGTGAGCCACGTGGCGCCCAATGTGCCGGAATCGGTTTACGCCATGTACCAGCTTACGTTTGCCATCATCACGGCGGCCTTGATTGTGGGTGCCGTGGTGGAGCGCCTGCGCTTCTCTGCACTGTTGTGGTTTGTGGGGCTGTGGTCGGTGTTGGTGTATGCACCGATAGCGCACTGGGTCTGGGAGCCTGGTGGCTGGCTGGCGCAACGCGGTGTATTGGATTTTGCCGGTGGTGCCGTGGTGCACATCAACGCCGGTGTCTCGGGCCTGGTGTGTGCCTACATGCTGGGCGCGCGCAAGGGCTATGGGCGCGCATCGTTTGAGCCCTTCAACCTGGGCCTGACCATGGCCGGCGCAGGCCTGTTGTGGGTGGGCTGGTTTGGCTTTAATGCTGGCTCGGCCGTGGCGGCCGACGGGCGTGCCGGCCTGGCCATGGCCGTCACCCATATTGCGGCGTCGGCCGGTGCCATGACCTGGATGCTGGGGGAATGGATGCTGCGTGGGCGGCCCTCGTTGCTGGGCCTGTGCTCGGGCCTGGTGGCGGGTCTGGTGGCCATCACCCCGGCGGCGGGGTTTGTCACACCGGCTTCCGCGCTCTTGATCGGTGCTGTGGCGGGCTTGGCCTGTTACTGGGGGGCCACCGGCCTCAAACGCCTGCTCAACGCCGACGATTCACTCGATGTGTTTGGCGTGCACGGTATTGGTGGCATCGTCGGCGCGCTGATGACCGGCCTCTTGGCCAGCAAGACCGTGTCGGGCGTGCAGGGTGACGTTGTGATGCAACTGATGGGCGTGGCCGCCGTGGTGGTGTACAGCGCCGTGATGAGTGCGGCCGTGTTGTGGTTTACCAAGCTGATGGTGGGCCTGCGCGTGGAGGATGGCGCCGAAGAGACGGGGCTGGACATTACCCAGCACCGTGAACACATGGGAACCTGAACAGGAGATTGCACATGCTTGCCAGTGAAAAACTCGCCATTGCCGCCCATTTGCACGTGCTGTTGCGGCGCAAGACCGGCCGTGTGACCGACACGCAGTGGATGGCGGACAACGCCGAATACGCCACCGAAATCGTGCGTTTTGCCCGGCAAAGCGCGCAGGAAGACGGCCACGTGGAGCTGGTGGCCTGGGCCGACAAGCTGGAGCAGGCGGTGTTGCCCACCGCCGCCCCGCGGGCCAGGGACCTGCGTTCGCCGGGTCCGTCTGCCCTGCCCACACTGCGCAGCCTGTTGGCAACCAACGCGTCCCAGGCGGCAGCCGCGGAAGTTGCGGCCGATAGCGCACGCTACGTGCGCGGCCTGCGCTGAAGACCTGGTTCGGCCTGGGCCTCGCCGTTCACCCCTCCATTCCCGCGCCCTGTCGCACCTGGCAGGCGCACTGGCTTGACCCTGGGGGTGTCGATTAGTATGGTCCGGGCATGCATCCCATTTCCCTGATCCACGGCTTTGTGCAACGGCATTCCCGGCCCCTGAAGGTGGCGGCCTTGGGCGCCCTGATCGCGGCGCCGATTTTCAAGATGATGTTCCGCGACTCGTTTGCGGCCATCCTGGTGGAGACCACGCTGGTGTCTGCCATCCTGCTGTGTGCCTATCTAATGGCAGGTGCCTGGCGGCAAACCTGGGCGCCGCGCTGGTTGGTGCAGGTCTTTGCCGTTTGTGCTGCAGCGCCGCTGGGGCCGTTGATCGTGCACATGGTGTCGGTGCAGGGTGATCTGCACGCCTTCACCAACTCCCGACCCCGGGTCGTCGGGTTCTGGTGGGTGACCATCTGTGCCGCCATTGTGGGCCTGTCGGTCACGCTGGCAGCAAGGGTGCGTGAACGCGAAGCCCAGGCACGGGCCCAGGCCCTGCAGTTTGCGCTGGAGCATGAAACCCTGATGCGCCAGGCCACCGACGCGCGTCTGCACCTGCTGCAGGCCCAGATCGAGCCGCACTTTTTGTTCAACACCCTGGCCAATGTGCAGGCCCTGGTGGAAAGTGGTTCGCCCCAGGCCGGCCCGGTCTTCAAGAGCCTGATTGCCTACCTGCGGGCCACCATGCCCCAACTCCACCAGGAGGGCGCCACGCTGGGCCAGGAGGCCGATCTGGTGCGCTCCTATCTGGAGCTGATGTTGATGCGTATGCCCGACCGCCTGCAGTTCAGCGTGGACATCGACCCCAGCCTGCGCGGCCTGCGTTTTCCGGCCATGGCTTTGTTGACCCTGGTGGAAAACGCCATACACCACGGCATAGACCCAAGCTGCGATGGTGGCCGTATCGATGTGGGGGCGCAGGCTTTCGGGCCGTCTGACGGCACCCGCGGTGTGCGACTGTGGGTGGCGGACACCGGGCAGGGCATGGTGGAGTCTGCGAAGCCGGGTATTGGTCTGGCCAACTTGCGTGCCCGATTACAGGCGTTTTACAGTGCGTCAGCCCGCCTGGAGCTGAGCGAGCAGGTTCCCCACGGCGTCAAGGCCGAAATCATTCTGGAAGGTGTGTTGTGACATGAAGTCCGTAACGGCCCTGGTGGCAGACGACGAGCCGCTGCTGCGCGACCGCCTGGTTGCCTTGTTGGCGGATATATGGCCGGAGCTGGACATCGTGGCCACGGCCCGAAACGGCCGTGAGGCCGTGGAGTTGTTTGACCAGCATGCGCCGCAGGTCGCTTTTTTGGACGTTCACATGCCCGGCATGAACGGTATAGAAGCCGCCCGGTGTATAGGGCAGCGGGCCCACATCGTGTTTGTGACCGCCCATGAGCAATACGCCGTAGAGGCCTTTCGCCAGGGGGCTATCGACTACATCGTCAAACCCCTGGATGCAGAACGCCTGCAGGAAACCGTGCGGCGGCTGCGCCAGCGCTGGGCCACACCACCCCCGGCTGGCAGTACAGCGCTGACCGCGGAGGTGTTGGACCAGTTGTCGGCCCACCTGCAAGGCCAGCTGGCACCCGTGCATTACCTGCAGTGGATCAAGGCCTCGGTGGGCAGCACGGTGCGCCTGATACCGGTGGAGCAGATCCGCTACATCAAGTCGGACACCAAATACACGCTGGTGGTCTGGGAGGGCGGCGAGGCGCTGATTCGCAAGACCATACGCGAGCTGGCTGATGAGCTGGACCCGTCGCGGTTTGTGCAAATCCACCGCTCGGCCATTGTCAACCTGCACCAGGTTCAGCAGTTCAGCCACGGCGGGCATGACGGGGGCGAAGTACAGATCAAGGGCAGCGCCGAATGTTTGCCCGTCAGCCGGAGTTTTGTCCACCTGTTCCGGCAAATGTGATGTGCCCGCGACATCCTGCGCCGTAGGCATGGCCTAGTCAGGCCGCTATGCGTTACAGTGGCGCAAACACCCCATTCCATGACGCGGATATCCGAGCCCCTCACCGTTCGCCTGCGCAAGTTGTTGCTGCGGCTGCGCTCCCTGCGGGTGGCTATTGCGATGACGGTGGTGTTGGGGGTTCTGCTGGCGTCGTTCCTGTCGTACGTGGAGCAAACCTCGGATCTGCGGGAACAACACATTGCCCAGATCCGCACCGAAATGAACCACCTGGGCACCCTCACCTCACTGGCCCTGCGTGAGCCCCTGTGGCAGTTTGAGGCCGAGCAGGCCAACTCCATCATGGAGGCGGCATTTGTGAACCCCGACGTGGTCTCCATCGCCATATGGGATGACAAGGGCACACCCTTTGCCACCCGAACCCGCAGCGCCGAAGACGCCCGGCTGGTCGACGCCACCACCCATGTGGTGGAACGCAACAAGACCATGGTGGGCAAGCTCACCATACAAATGTCCACCGCGGGTTACCTGCGCAAGGTGAATGAGGTGCGCCTGCAGTACCTGCGCAACGCGGCGCAAATATCGGTGGGTGCCTTGCTGTTTATTCTGCTGTTGATGCACTGGCGCCTGGTGCGGCCGTTGGAGGAGTTGGTCAGGGCCTCGGGCCGCCTGGAAAAAGGGCAGTTGGATGTACCCATTCGGCCGGTGTTCCGGGACGAAGTGGGTGCGCTGGCCGACAGCCTGGAGGCCACGCGCCTGGCGTTGCTGCACCTGATTGCCCAGCTGGAAAGCCGCAATCTGGAGTTGACCGATGCCAACGAACACCTGGAGCAGCGGGTTGCCGAGCGCACCGAGTCCCTGGAGCAAACGCTGCAGACCTTGGAGCGTGCGCAAGAGGAAATCATCCAGACCGAAAAACTGGCCTCTTTAGGGCGCGTGGTGGCAGGTGTGGCGCATGAGCTCAATACGCCCATCGGCAATGCCCTGACCGTGGCCTCCACCATCCAGGGTGAACTGGGGGAACTGAAGACCGAGCTGGACAGCGGCTCCATGCGCCGCTCGTCACTGCAGCAGTTTATTGCGCGTGCCGATGAGGGGCTGGCCCTGTCGCTGAAAAACCTGCAGCGTGCAGCACATCTGATTTCGGACTTCAAGCAGGTCGCGGTGGACCAGACCAGCGACCAGCGCCGCGCCTTCGATCTGGCCGAAGTGAGTACCGAAATCCTGAACATGCTGCAACCCATGCTGCGCAAATCGGGTTGCCACATCACCAAGAACCTCACTCCAGGCCTGGTGTGTGACAGTTTCCCTGGGCGTTATGGCCAGGTGCTGACCAATCTGGTCATCAATGCCACCATCCACGCGTTTGACGGCAAGACCGGCGGCAATATCTCGGTGTCCATCGGTGCGGCTGATGCCGATACCGTGGAGCTGGTCGTCGCCGACGACGGCCTGGGCATGGAAGACCATATTCGGGCACGTATTTTTGACCCGTTTTTCACGACCAAGATGGGCCGCGGCGGCACCGGCCTGGGCATGAACATCGTGCACGGCATCGTGACGCGCATTCTGGAAGGGCAAATCACCGTGCACAGCACACCGGGCGCGGGCAGCCGTATCCGCGTGGTGTTTCCGCGGGTTGCCAGCGGTGTCAACAGCGAGATGTAAAGGCATGGCCCCCACGGTTGCTCACTGCGTGTAGCGCCCTGCCCCCCGAGGGGGTCGCGTTTCACCTTGGGGCTGCCCTGCGGTGAAACATTCTGCTAGATCGCCAGGGGGTCCACATCCACGGCCCAACGCACCAGACCCTTGCCGTCTGGGCCCTGGCGCGTGGCGTGCAACACGGCTTGCCAGGCGGTCAAGAATTGCTGCAGGGCCGCGCGTGACGGGCTTTCCACCAGCATCTGGGCGCGTTCAATATTGGCCACACGCTGGATGCTCATGGGCACGGCCGGGTACAGCGTGATCTGGTCCAGCACCGGCGCCCAACCTTCCCACTGCGCCATGTCATTGCGTGCCGCGCTGCTGGCGGCATTCAAAAACGCCTGGGCCACTTCCTGTGTGCGGGCCTCGGCGCGTACCAGGGCCTGGGCGGTAAAGGGCGGCAGGCCGGCCTGTTCGCGCTCCAGTAGCTGCTGGGTGGCAAAGCCGGGGTAGTCGTGGCGTTTGAGGGCCGCGTACAAAGGGTGGGCGGGCTGAAAGGTCTGTATCCACACCTCACTGCGTTCACCCAGGGCGGCGTCACGCCCGGCGCGGCCCGCGGCTTGCATCAGCAGGCTGAACAGGCGCTCCGGTGCGCGGAAGTCGCTGGAGAACAGCGCACCATCTGGGTTGACGGCCGCCACCAGCGTGATGCGCCGAAAGTCATGGCCCTTGGCAATCATTTGCGTACCGACCAGCACATCCACATCACCGGCGTGCACGGCCGCCAGCTGGCTTTGCAACTCGCCTTTGAGGCGTGTGGTATCGGCGTCGATGCGGGCCACACGCACCGGTTCACCATCGGGAAACTCTGCACTGACCGTGTTGGGCCTGCGCACATCGGCCAGCAGTTCGGCCACATGTTCTTCCAGCCGCTCGGTGCCACGGCCCAGTGGCGCAATGTCGGGGTTGCCACAGGTGGGGCAGGCGCGCGGCACACGTTCGGTAAAACCGCAGTGGTGGCAGCGCAGGGTGCGGTCTATCTTGTGGAACACGCGGAAGGCGCTGCAGTGCGGGCATTCACTCTTCCAGCCGCAGTCGGTGCAGTGCAGCACCGGGGCATAACCGCGCCGGTTCAGGAACACCATGCTTTGTTCGCCACGCGCCACCCGTTCCTTGATGGCCTCCAGCAGCGGGATGGAGAACACGGCGTTGCGGTGCTGGTGGTTCATGTCCACCCGGCGCACCAGGGGCAGGCCGTCGGGCGTGGCGGCGGTGGAGCGCATGGCTTGGCGCGCGGTGGGTGGTGAACCGTCTGGTGTTGCAGCTGGCGGGGCACCAATACGGCTGGGCATGTGCAGCCGCACATAACGCCCGCCCTCGGCCGCAGGGCGGCTGTGGTGCCAGCTCTCCAGCGAGGGTGTGGCCGAGCCCAGCAGCACCTTGGCGCTTTCCAGCCGCCCGCGGTAGACCGCCAGGTCACGCGCCGAATACCGTGCGCCTTCGCTGCTTTTGTAACTGGGGTCGTGTTCTTCGTCGACCACGACCAGGCGCAGCTGCGGCATAGATGCAAACACCGCCATGCGGGTGCCCAGCACAATCCGCGCGGTACCGCTATGGGCCGCCAGCCAGCTCTTGAGCCGCTGCGGGTTGGTCATGCCACTGTGCAGGGAGACGACCGCGTCCTCACCATAGATCGGTGCAAAACGGGCCTTGAAACGGGCCTCCAGCTGCGGCGTCAGGTTGATCTCGGGCACCATGACCAGGGCCTGGGATAGCGGTTCGCTGGCCAGCAGGGTTTGCACGCTGTGCAGGTACACCTCGGTCTTGCCGCTGCCAGTGGCGCCAAACAGCAGAAAAGGGCCGGCCTGGGACTGGATCTGGCTCACCACCGTGGCCTGCTCGGGGCTAAGCGTGGGCAGGGCGGTGTCAACCCCCGGTGTTGCACCGGACGGCGGTTTCTGTACGCGCTGCAATCGCCGCTGCACTTGCTGGGGCGACAGCTCCCGCAGCTGCGGGGGCAGGGCGGCCAGGGCCACCTCACCGATGGAGCGCTGGTAATACTGTGCAGTAAATGTAAGCAATTGTTGCCAGTTGGCACTTAGCGGTGTGATGCCTTCCAGTACCCCCGCCACGTCGCGCACCTTGCCGGGATCGAGCTCACCGGTGGCCTGTGCGGCATCCGCGTCCCACACCACCCCCAGGGTTTCACGCTTGCCCAAGGGCACACGCACCAGCGTGCCAGGTGCTAGTAGCGACTCACTTCTATAACTCAGCACCGACCCCAGGCTGGCATGGGCCGGGGTTTGGACGAGCACACACAACCAGTGGCTCATGGGCGATGGCGGGCGGCTGCGCGGTGGGGCATGGTGCAAAAGGCCACTTGAGTGAAATTATTGATGTTGACTTGCGAAATCAGGGCTAAGTGCTTGATTTGAAAAGACTTTGCACCTAACCCAGTGTTTCTGTGGATAACTTTGTTGATATCTTGTCTTGAGACCCCGCGAGGCCTTGAAAATCAAGGCTTTGGCTGGAATGCCCGGAAAAAAAGCAAAGTTTGAATTCCTTATGAATCAATAACTTACAAGCGCTATTGCTTTCATAGCGCTTGTTGCCCCCATGCGGGATAGTCCGCACAGGCACACCCTATTTTTGTGCATAAGTGCCATCGCCCGATTTGGTTTTGGCTCCAATCAATGGTAGGAAACTTATGCCAGAAAGATCAGGTCCGCAGAGCACGGGAATGGCGGTGCACGGCGTCCACCAGCGCCGCCACATGTTCGGGTGGGGTGTACTGGCTGATGCCGTGGCCCAGGTTGAAAATGTGTGTGGGGCCGGTGCCCGTGCCCTGGTAGGGCGTGCCAAAGCTGTCCAGCACACGCGCCACTTCGGTCTCGATCTGGGTTGGCTGGGCAAACAACACATTGGGGTCGATATTGCCCTGCAGCGCCTTGCCCGGGCCATTCTCTACACCGCCGATGGCCGCGCGGGCCTTGCCCAGGTTGACGGTCCAGTCCAGGCCCAGCACCTCGCATTCCAGCGCCGCCATCTCCTGCAGCCACAGGCCACCGCCCTTGGTGAACACGATGCGGGGGATGGTCACGGTGTTGCCCGCGGCGTCGGTATGGGTCTTTTTCAGTTGTGCCAGCACCCGTGCCGTATAGGCCAGGCTGAATTCCTGGAAGGCACCGTCGGCCAGCACACCGCCCCAGCTGTCAAAAATCATCACGGCCTGGGCGCCGGCGTCGATCTGGGCATTCAGGTAAGCGGCCACCGAGTCCGCGTTGGTGGCCAGAATGCGGTGCATCAGGTCCGGGCGGCTGTACAGCATGGTCTTGACCAGGCGGTAGTCGCTGGAGCCCGCGCCTTCCACCATGTAACAGGCCAGCGTCCACGGGCTGCCCGAGAAACCGATCAGTGGCACGCGGCTTTTGCCATCGGGGCGGGTCAGCGCCTTGCGGATGGAGGACACGGCGTCAAACACATAACGCAGTTTGTCCAGGTCGGGCACGGCCAGCTTGGCAACAGCGGCCTCATCCCGCACGGGGTGGGCAAAACGCGGGCCCTCACCCACGCCAAAACTCAGGCCCAGGCCCATGGCGTCGGGAATGGTCAGGATGTCGCTGAACAAAATGGCAGCGTCCAGCGGGTAACGGTCCAGCGGCTGCAGCGTGACTTCGGTGGCGTAGTCCACATTCGTGGCCAGGCCCATGAAGCTGTTGCCAGCCTTGACCCGGGTGGCCAGGTATTCGGGCAAATAACGTCCAGCCTGGCGCATCAGCCAGACGGGGGTGTGGGCCGTGGCCTGGCGCAGGCAGGCTTGCAGGAAGGTGGGGTTGTGGTGGTTGGCGAAGGTGGTGTCGGTCATGGTTCTGATTGTCGCAGGACTGGTTCGTTGACCTTTGTGCTTGGTTCACTGCCGTGGTTTTTAACAACCCACTCCCCCAGCCCCTCGCCCCGCTGGGCGAGGGGAGCCTTTAACAGCCGATTTGAGGTGTTCGCGCCGGCTACGGGCTACGCGAGTGCGGTCGCGTTACGGGCTTGGACACCTCGGCTGCGTTCCAACGGTCGTAGTGGTCGCCGCCGGGTCTGCGCGGAGCCGCTGGCACGCGCAGCGGCCAGTGTTGGCATGCCTGCACAGCGCCGTTGACTACGACCGCCGCGTCAGAAACACGGCGCGCGCTGCGGAGTACCGCACCAATGCGCCTGTAAGGTCGCAGCCGGAGCGCTTATCCAAAATCGGCTGTTGAAAAGGCTCCCCTCGCCCGGCGGGGCGAGGGGCTGGGGGAGTGGGCTGTCAAAAAAGCGAGGTCCCGCAACCGCCAAAAATCCCACTTCAGAGAAGCCGCCTGTGCTCCACCATCAAACACTTGTTTTGCACGACACGCAGCCCGGCGTCGCGAGCCTCTTGGGCGGCACCATCGTGCACCACCCCCATCTGCAGCCACACCGCCTGCGCCCCAACGGCAATCGCCTCGTCCACCACCGGCGGCACGTCGGCGCTGTTGCGAAACACGTTCACCAGCTCAATGCGGTGGTGGCGCGCCGCCTCTGTCAAGGTGGGGTAGGCCGTCTCGCCCAGGATGTTGCTGGCATTGGGGTTGATGGGCACGATGCGCCAGCCCTGGGCCTGCATGTAACGGCTCACGGCAAAACTGTCGCGGTGGGGCTTGGGCGACAGGCCGACCACGGCCACGGTGCGGCAGTGGGCCAGGATATGGGCGATGTCGCCTGCTTCAGCGTCCATGGCGGCGGTTTAAAGCGCTGCCAGCGCGGAGCGCAGCGCCTGGGCGTCCAGTATTTCGGAGAACACCACCGGCGCCTTGCCGGCCTGGTGCAGCACATAGACCGGCACACCGCTGCGGCCCAGGGCCTCCAGGGCCACGGTGATGGCGGGGTCGCGGCGTGTCCAGTCGGCGCGCAGCAGGGTCACGTTGCGCGCGCGCATGTCGGCGAGCACCTCTGCATTGGCCAAGGTAGTCTTCTTGTTGTACTGGCAGGTGATGCACCAGGCCGCCGTGAAATCCACAAACACCGGACGGCCCGCGGCCAGCTCAGCCTCAACCTTGCCGGGTGCCCAGGCCTGCCATAACGCAGTGGATGCAAGGCTGCTGGCGCCGGTGCTTGCCGTTGTGTTGTCCTCGGTCTTTATGACCAATGGGCCAATAGCCCCTGTCAAACCTAGCAGTGCTGCTATTGAAATAGAAGCGAATACGGTCCGGCTGCGCCCCTCCAGGTTCAGCGACCAGACCAGCAGGCTCAGGGTCAGCAGCAGGGCCAGCAGGGCACCCGCGCCGTCGACACCACTCAGATGGCCCAGCACCCAGACCAGCCAGACCACGGTGGCCAGCATGGGAAAGGCCATGAAGCGGCGCAGCGTGTCCATCCACGCGCCAGGGCGGGGCAGCCAGTTGCCGACCGCGGGCACCCAGGCAGCGGCCAGGAAGGGCAGGGCCAGGCCCAGGCCCAGCGCGGCAAAAATGCCCAGGGCCTGCGCAGCGGGCAGGCTGATGGCGTAACCCAAGGAGGCGCCCATGAAGGGCGCGGTGCAGGGCGACGCAATGGCCACGGCCAACACGCCGGACAAAAACGCGTCCACCACCGGGTGGCGGGCCTGCATGCTGGCAACGCTGTGGGGCAAGAGGCTACCGATCTCAAACACACCGGCCAGGTTCAGGCCCAACAGCGTGAACAGCGTGGCCAGTGCGGCCAGCACGGCGGGTGACTGCAGGTGAAAGCCCCAGCCCAGTTGTTCACCACTGGCGCGCAAAGCCAGCATCAGGGCGCCCAGGGCCACAAATGACAACACCACACCGGCCGTGTAGGCCAGGCCCTGGGCCCGTTGTGAGGCGCGGCTGTGTTCGCTGTGGCGTGCAAAACCCAGTACCTTGATGGCCAGCACCGGCAGCACACAGGGCATCAGATTCAGGATCAATCCACCGAGCACGGCTGCCAGCAGGGCCAGGCCCCAGGCGCCCAGGCCGCCCGTATCCGCGGTGACCGGTTGCAGGGCTGGGGTAGTGGCCGCGGCTACCGGGGTGGTGGCCCCCACTGCGGGCCAGGTTCCGCTGATGGTGGCTACGGTGCGCAGGCTCTCTGTGCCCAGCACCAGCACCACGGGCAGGTTGGCGGGTGCGGACTCGCGTTGGGTGGACAGCGGGAAGTGGGCGCTCCACACACCATTGCTCCAGGCCTGGGTGGGCGGCGTGCCGGCGGAGGCCGCGCCAGTGCCCACCGCGTCGCTGGCTTGGGGCGTGGTGACCGGCTCCACAATATGCGCGGTTTCCGGGAAAACCTGTAGCGCACGGCCACTCCAGCTGGCGGGCAGGCCGCTCACGCTGACCACCATGGCATCACCCTGCAGCTTGGCCTGTGCAGAACCGGTCAGGGCCTGGGGGCTGGCGGCGCGGCTGGCTTCAAAGGCCGAGCCATGGCTTGCGGTGGAGCCCTGGGCGGGCACCTGCAGCACAAACTTGCCTTCCTGCGGAATACATTCCTGGCGGCAGACCAGCCAGTTGGCGGTCAGGCCCACTTCCAGCATGCCGTTGGCGCCGGGTTTGAAATCCTTGCCCACGGTCAGCGGCACGGGCAGCAACACCGTGTCTTCGTACCCAAAGTTGGCCATGCTGCCCACCGGAATACGCCGGGGTGTGGGCCAGGCAATGTCACCGGCGGTCAGGCCCGCTGGCAGGTTCCATTGCAGGGTAGTGGGCAGGCCGGAGTCGCCGGGATTGGTCCAGTAGGTGTGCCAGTGCGGCAGGTGTTTGAGTTGCAGGCCCAGCCATACCGTTTTGCCGGGATCAATGCCATCGGGCGCATGGGCCAGCAGTTCGGCGCGCACCTGCTCGGTTTGCACAACGGCCGACACGGTGCCGGTTTGGGCGGTGCCCTTTAAGAGAATTTGGGCATTAGCCCCCGTCAATATTGAGCATACAGCTATAAAAAATATAGCAATTCGCAAGGGAACGGAGGACAAACGGGGTGCGCCAGGGCGCTTGGGCGGGGATACAGAAGCGTGGGTCATTGCAATTTGGGAGCTTGTGGCAGCCTAAAAGTTCCGCCGCGGTGCGGTACACCGCGGGTCAGCACGCCATTGTGGCATCGACCAAGACTAGACTGAAAAGACGGCCGGCAGCTTCTTGGGCGCCTTGATACGCAGCTGCTTGTGAATACTTTCCTGGCCAAACACCACTTCAATGTCGGCCACGGCCACACCAAAGAGTGGGGCCAGGAAACGAACCATATGGTCCGTGGCTTTGCCGTCCTTGGGCGCGGCGGTGACGCTGACCTTGAGTTGTGTGCCCATGGGTTTGCCAATGGCGTCCTTGCTGGCGGCAGGTTTGCCCAGAATGTTGACGACGAGGGTGTCGCCATCCCACGCAAAAAACGTGTCGCCGGTGGCATTGCGGGGGCGGCTTGGGGTCATGGCGGGGAGTGTCAGAATTTCTGTGTGTGAGGCGGTTTCAGAAATCAGCTGATGGGTAAATTTTATTCAAACTAAGGCCCCTGCCAGGCCGCCGGAGGCCCCCCCCGGTAGAACCCTGAGTGGCAGGGTTCAGCTCCTTCATTTTGCACCCCCGTGAGTGGGCTGCGTGAACCTGTCGCCGTAGAGGATGGCAAACTGGTTCATGGCTGATTTCCAGTGGTTAGCCGCACGTCCCCAATCCTCGGTAATGTTGCGCAGTGCCAGCCAGATCAGCTTGGTGGCCGCATCGTCACTGGGGAAGTGTCCTCTGGACTTGATGATCTTGCGCAGTCTGGCATTTACGCTCTCAATGGCATTGGTCGTGTAGATCACACGGCGTACCTCGGGCGGGAACGCAAAGAAGGGAATCACTCTGTCCCAAGCCCTGCGCCAGGCTCCCACCACGGTGGGGAACTTCTGGCCCCAGGGACCTGCCTCAAATGCATCGAGTTCAGCCTGTGCTGCCTCTGCGCTCACCGCCGTGTAGATGGGTTTGATGGCCGCAGCCAGCGCCTTGCGATCCTTCCAACTGGCAAAGTCCAGGCTGTTGCGTATCAGGTGCACGATGCACGTTTGCAGTGTCGTGGCCGGGAACACCGCGCCCAGGGCCTCTGGCATGCCTTTGAGCCCGTCGGTGACGGCAATCAGGATATCCTGCACACCTCGGGTCTTCAAATCGTTGAACACTTTCATCCAGAATTTGGCCCCTTCGGTGTTCTCGACCCAGATCCCCAGGATGTCGCGGCTGCCATCGGCCAGCACGCCCAGGGCCAAGTACACGGCCTTGGAGCGCACCACCCCGTCCTCACGAATCTTGACGCGCAGCGCATCGAAGAACACCACCGGGTACATGGATTCCAATGGGCGGCTCTGCCAGGCTGTCACCTCGCTCATGACTTCGTCAGTCACGCGGCTGATGAGGTCGGGCGATACATCGACCGAGTACATCTCGCTCAAAACGCCTGTATCTCGCGCACGGTCATGCCACGCGCGTACATGGCGATGATCTTGTCGTCAAAGCCGGTGAAACGGCGCTCGTGTTTGCCGATGAGTTGGGGTTCGAACGTGCCTTCCCGGTCGCGCGGGACGTCAATGCGCAGGGCTCCTGCATCGGTCAGTACCGTCTTAGCGCTTTTGCCGTTGCGGTGGTTTGCAGGCGCTCCCTCGGGTTTGGCCTTGCCCGGCGCGTAGCCCAGGTGATGGCTCATTTCTCCAGCCAGTGCCCGCTCCAGCACGGCCTTTTTGAACTGGTCAAACAGTCCCTGGACTTGACCGGCTGTCATGGGGCCGGTCACCAGTTGGTCCAGCAACTCGGCTGGGATTTGAAGTTGTGTTGCGTTGTCCGCCACCGTGGCGCTCTTTGTCTTGCTTGGCATTCATGCTCCTTGTTGACATGTTATGCCTCGCACACAAAATTTCTGACAGGCTCTCATGGCGGCATGATACTGCGGTGGTTTTTGACACCATAGCGCGTTACCATGGCTGCTCCGTTGGACTGCCCCTTTCGCCACACACATGCCCGAAGCTTCCGCCACCTCCGCCTTGCCCACTGCGTCGCCATCCCGCTACTGGGCCGACTGGAGCACGAAGGACTTTGCCCGGTGCAAGGCCAGCGGTGCTTTGGCGCAGCTGATTGCGGTGTTGCCGGTGGCCGCCACCGAGCAGCACGGGCCCCACCTGCCACTGAAAGTGGACAGCGCGCTGGTCGATGGTGTCGTCAGCGCCGCGTTGCCCCATCTGGCTGCCGATGTTCCAGCCCTCTTTTTGCCGACCCAGGCCGTGGGCCTGAGCCCCGAGCACGCCCGTTTTGCCGGCACGCTGACACTGAAGGCCGAAACCACGATTCGCCTGTGGACCGATATTGGTGAAAGTGTGGCCGCCAGCGGTATCAAGAAGCTGGTGTTGCTCAATTCCCATGGCGGCCAGGTGGGTGTGATGGACATCGTGGCCCGCGACCTGCGCGCCCGTCTGGGCATGCTGGTCTACAGCGTGAACTGGTTCGGTCTGCCGCTCTTGGGGCCGCAGGGTGAGGATGTGAATGCCCTCTTCAGCGCCCACGAGCACCGCTTTGGCATCCATGCCGGTGACATCGAGACCTCGATGATGCTGGCGCTGGCGCCGCAGCTGGTGGACATGGCGCAGGCACAAAACTTTGCCTCCACCTCGGAAGACCGTGCGCAAAAGTTCACCATTTTGGGCAACGGCAAAAGCGCCAAGCTGGGCTGGCAGATGCAGGATTACAACCCGCACGGTGCCGTGGGCAATGCGGCCCATGCCACAGCCGACAAGGGGCGTGCCGTGCTGGATGCGGCCGGCCGCGCACTGGCCCGCCTGCTGGCCGAACTGCACCAGCTGCCCCTGGGCACACTCACGGACCACACAGCCTAGCCACGCAGCGGTCTGCCATGCATACGGCCCTCAGCAAAGCAAGCGTGGAGCACATGGACCGCCTGGTGGCCTGGTTCATTCCGCACCAGGCCGCGCTGGACGAACGCACGCTGAGCGCCAGCCGCATGTTTGTCTACATCTGCCTGATCAACGCGGTGTTTTCGTTGGTGTACGTGTTCACCTCGCTGGCCATCGGTTTTGCCGTGGGTGCGCTGCTGATGTCCGCTGGCATCGTGTTCCTGTTTATCGCCTTGTTCTACTTTCGCGCCAGTGGCAAGCTGCGCCCCAGCGTCAACTGGTACATGGCCAATGTGGTGTTTGTGGCGGTGATGGGCTGCAGTTTTTTCTCTGGCGGCCTGCATTCGCCGGTGCTGCCCTGGTTTACGCTGATACCGGTGGCGGCGGTGTTGCTGCTGGGGTATGGGGTAGATGCCCTGGTCTGGTTTTTGGTGTGTGTTGCGATCTCGGTGGGTTATGGGGTGGCCAGTCTGCTGGGCTACCAGTTTCCGCTACTCTACCAACAGGAGTACACCACCGCCTTCAACATGGTGTGTACGGGCGGTTTGGTGTCGGTGCTGTTTTTGTTCGCGCTGACCTTTGACCACATCAGCAGCGCGGCCGTGCAGGAGGTGTTGGACAGCCGCAAGACCCTGGAGCATCTGGCCCGCGCCCAGGAGCGCACGGCCGAGCGCGGGCGCATCCTGCGCAATATGCACGATGGCGTGGGTGCCCACATCAGCTCGGCCATGCGGCAATTGCAGATGGAGGGCACCGGCCATGTCATAGCACGCAACGAGGTGCTGCAAACCCTGCGCGACGGGCTGGACCACCTCAAGCTGTCCATAGACGCCATCCACCTGGCACCGGGCGATGTGACGGCCCTGCTGGCCAATATGCGCTACCGCATGGGGCCGCGTTTTGCCGGCATGGGCATCGAGCTGCAATGGGATGTGGACCTGCTGCCCGTCTGTGAAAACCTGGACGCCAGTGCCATGAGTGAGCTGCAGTTCATGCTGTTCGAAGCCCTGTCCAACGTGCTGCAGCATGCCAAAGCACACGTGTTGCGGGTCGAAGGCCATGCGCCGGAGGGTACCGGGCAGGTTTTTGTACGGCTGATAGACGACGGCTGTGGATTTGATCCCACATCCAGCACCCGCAATGGCCTGGCCACCATGCGCGAGCGTGCACTGGCCATCAAGGCGCAGTTGCGTATCACCAGCGTGCCCGGCAACACGGTGGTGGAAATCCAGCTGGCTGTTTAGCCTCTGCTGGTTACCAGCACCAGGCGCTCAGGAGTAAGTGATCCATGGCGCGTATTCTGCGCCGTCCAGATGGGCCAGGGAATTGAAGCTCAGCAGCAGGTGGCGCTTGGGCGTGAACAAAAATTCGGTCACGGCGCTGTTGCGTATCTGCATGTTGAGTTCGATGGTCTTCTCTGGCAAGGTCCCCAGGATATGGCCCATGGCCGTGGAGATGGGCCCGCCGCTGCTGACCAGCAACACATCACCGGTGTGCTGTTTGCGCACATGGTCCAGCGCGCTGGTCACACCGGCAACAAAGGCGTCGTAGGTTGGCATGCCCTTGGGCGTCAGCACACCATTCATCCATTGGGTCAGGCCATCACGCAGCAGGCGAAAGTGCAGCTTGTAGGACTCGGGTGTGGTCGGCGGCTCCAGGGGGGCGGGGTGGATGGCGGCGATCACCGCATCGGCCTCGTATTCATTCAGGCCCGGCCACAGCGTGGGCTGCAGGTCCATGCCCGCGCCCTGGGCGATGCCGGCATAGGTCTGTGCGTGGCGCTTGAGCGTGCCGGTCAGCACCGCGTCAAAACGCCTGCCTTTGGAGGCAAAGTATTCACCCAGGCGAACACTCTGCTTGTGGCCGAGTTCGCTCAGGTTGTCATAGTCGGCGGCGCCAAAAGACGCCTGTCCGTGTCGTACCAGATAGAGTTTTCCCATGGAGGGAATCTAAGGCAAGGGGCCTGCTTTCTCTTGTCATTGGGGCGACAGCTGTGGCGTCCTTTCGTCAACGCATCGCAAAGGCTTCCTGGTGGAAGCGTGCACGCATACCCAGACCCCGCAACCCCTGTTGCAACGATGCCGCCAACCCGCTGGGGCCGCAGAACCAGATCTCCGCCCGCTGCGCACCCTGCAGCGCCTCGGCTTTCAGCGTGGCACCCTGGCGGGCGCTGTGGATGTGCAGCCGGATGGTGGGCAGGGTTGCACACAGGGTCTGCAGGTGTGGCACAAACGGGTCGCCCTGCTGGTCGCGCGTGCAGTAATGCAAATCGGCGGTAGGGGCCTGTTCAGGATGGGTCTGCAGTGATTCGAGCCACGCCAGAAATGGCGTCACACCAATACCGCCGGCGATCCAGATCTGGCGCGCCTTGGGGTTGCGCCGGGCCAGCTCAAAGCGGCCATAAGGCCCCTCCACCTGCACGGTTTGGCCCATGCGCAGGTGTTGCGCCAGTGTGCCGGTGTAGTCGCCCAGCGCCTTGATCTGGAAGCTGACGGTGTTGTCACCCCGGTCCGCACTGGCAATGGTGAAAGGGTGCGCGCCCTCGCCGTCGTCGAAACGCACGAAGGCAAACTGCCCCGGCCGGTGGCCGCGCCAAGCGCGGTCCAGTTGGCAACGCACGGTGGTGACGTCGCTGGACGGGTGCTCAATGGCGACAATGTGTCCCGTGGCTTTGCGGCTGCGGCCAATGCTGCCCAGTAGTGAGCGGACGGCGCCATACACACCGGTTGCCAGCAGCAGCGCCAGCCCCACACCGGCGGGTTGTTGCCAGTAGGCTTGTGGTGCCAACAAGGCGGCATGAAAAGCCAGCATCAGATAGATCACCGGCATGGCCTTGTGCAGTACCCGCCAGCTGCGGTACGGGAACCGCTTCCACAGCGTGACCACCAGCATGGCCAGCAGTGCGTAGATGGCCCACTCACCCATGTCTCCCGCCAGGTCGCGCAGCACTTCCAGGAACCCGGTGAAAGACTCTTTTGGCACGCGGCCCGCGCGGCCAATGGTGGCTTTGAGGATGTCGCTGGACATCTCGATCAACCAATGCAATGCGGCAAACACCACGGCCAGAATGCCTGCCCACTTGTGCGTGCGGTAGATGCGGTCCATGCCACCCAGCGGCGTCTCCAGCCAGGTTGGCCGCGTGGCAAGCAACATGGTCAGCGACATCAACGCTATCGACAAAAAGCCGCTCAGCGTCAGCAGCGCCTGGCGCGCCACCCACAGCGGATGGGTACCGGTGGCAGGCACGGCCTGCGCCAGGTCCCAGCCCCAGGCAAGGCCGACCAGGGCCAGCAGCATAGCGATGAGGGCTTTCATGGTGGTGTTCCGTTTCTATTCGTCGTAGTAGCCAAGTTCGGCCCGGGTGTGGCAGGCCGTGCAGTTGGCTTTTGAGCGCACGTCTTTGTGTTTCCACTCCTGGGCAGACACCTCGCGGTGTTCCTTGACCCATCTGGGCAGCTCGGTGATGCGTTGGGGTGTGCTGGTGGGTGATACGCCCCGCAACAACTTGGCGCCATAACGCTGCCCACCCTGGTCGCCCGCATTGGCCACCAGGTAGGCGGTGATTTCGGCAGCCAGTTTGGGGTCGACCGAGGCGTCGTCACCGAAGTGTTTGTCCAGGTTGGTCATCATGTGGGTCCAGGAGCGGGCAGGCAGCATGGACGGCGCATACGCCAGATGGCAGCTGCCACACTCGGCCTTGACGGTTGCATGGGCCACGGGTGCAAAGTAATGGTCGCCGCCCGCGCGGGCGCGGCCAAAAATCAGCGCCGAAAAGACCAGCACCAGCAGAACCAGAAGGATAGGGCGGTAGCGGATGTTCATCATTGCCCCAGCATGTAGGTCAGCCAATCACCCTTTTCCTGCGGGGTGCACACGCGGCCCAGCACCTCGGTGCAATTGCGCTTGAACCATTTCTCCACCTTGGCGGGATCGGTGTAACGGGTCGGCGTGACCGAAACCGCCACCGCGTCGATGGCCTTGCCAGTGGGTGTACGGCCGCTGCCGCGCGGATCTTTGCCGTGGCAGGCCGTGCAGGCGGGGGTGTCGGGTTTGCCACCGCTGAAGTTTTGGGTGTGCAGGGTTTTGCCCCGCTCGGCAGAGAAGCCGGCGAAGCCGGCGTTTGCTGCCTTTGCGGCGCTGGCATAGGCGGCCAGCTGGTCTTCGCGCACGCCGGCCTGGCTGGCGGCAGAAAAGAGCAGGGCCATAGCGGCCAGCAGGTAGGGGAGGGTTCGTGTCATTCGCATGGTGTGCCCGTTCAAACAGTGGATACGGGAGCGACTATGCTCGGGGGCAACTGAACAGCACCTGAATTCCGCGTTCATCTGCCGTTCAGATTCACGGGGCTATAAACACCAGTCTGATGCCACAACTCCTCTTCCCCCTGCGCTGGATTGCATTGCCGCTGAGCCTGGCCCTGCTGGCTGGCAGTGGCGCGGCCCATGCCGACCGGGAGGACCACGAACGGGCCCGCAAGGCGCTGGAGGCCGGTGAGGTCTTGCCCCTCAAGACCATTCTGGAACGGGTGGAGCGCGACTTTCCCGGCCAGGTCATGGACGTGGAGCTGGAGCGCGAGCGCGTGGGCGGCCGGGAGCGTTGGATCTACGAGATCAAGGTCTTGCGCACAGGCGGCGCCCTGGTCAAACTCAAACTGGATGCGCGCGATGGCAGCGTGCTGGTCAACCAAACACGCAGTCGGCCGCCGGCGCAGGAACGTTGATGCGCATCCTGGTGGTCGAAGACGAACCCACGCTGCAGGCCCAACTGGCGCAGGGCGTGCGCGATGCCGGTTATGCGGTAGATGTGGCCAGCAATGGGGTGGATGCCCATTTTCTGGGCGACACCGAACCCTATGACGCGGTAGTACTGGACCTGGGCCTGCCGCAGATGGACGGCACCACGGTGCTGCGCAAATGGCGTGCCGCCGGGCGCACCATGCCGGTGTTGATACTGACCGCCCGGGACGGCTGGGCGGAAAAGGTCTCTGGCATCGATGCCGGTGCCGACGACTACATGACCAAACCCTTCCACATGGAAGAGTTGCTGGCCCGCCTGCGCGGCCTTATACGCCGCGCCGGTGGCCATGCCAGTGCAGAACTGGTGTGCGGTCCCTTGAGCATGGATATTCGCAACGGCCGCGCCGTGGTGGATGGCCAGACCCTGGTGCTCACCAGCCACGAGTTTCGGGTGCTGGCCTATCTGATGCACCACCGCGACGAGGTGGTGTCGCGCAGCGACCTGGTGGAGCACATTTATGCCCAGGATTTTGAGCGGGACTCCAACACGGTTGAAGTCTTTATCGCCCGCCTGCGCAAGAAACTGCCGCCGGGTTTGATCGCCACCGTGCGCGGTCTGGGCTACCGCCTGAGTGCGGGCACCTGATGGTTGTCTGCCCATGACACGGTCTGCCTGGCGCCGCTCCCTGCGCATCCGTCTGCTGGTGGGTACGCTGCTGGGGGTGGTGGTCACCATTGTGGTGGCGGGCTGGGGGCTGGGTACCCTGTTTCGCCAGCATGTGGACACGCAGTTTCAAGCCGAATTGCGCACCCATCTGGACCAGCTGACCGCCCACATCGCGGTGAACGCCCAGGGCGGGGTTAGTGTGGCGATGCCACTCAGCGATCCGCGTTTTGGTCGGCCGTATTCCGGTTACTACTGGCAGGTGGACGCCGCCGCGCAGGGTGTTGGCGCGGAAAGGGCCTTGCTGCGGTCGCGGTCTCTGTGGGATGTGGTGCTGCTAGCGCCGGTGGACAATCTGCAGGTGGGGGATATCCATGTCCACCAGGTGGCGGGTCCCAAGGGCAAGCCCTTGGGCTTGGTCGAGCGCAGTGTGCAGATCAATGACCGCCCCGATGGCGCACCCCGCAACTTGCGCCTTCTGGTGGCTGCGGATGCCGACCTGGTGGCCGAACCCGTGGGGCAGTTCCAGGCGGCGCTATGGCTCGCGCTGGGTGTGCTGGGCGCGGTGCTGGCGTTGGCCGCGGTAGTGCAGGTGTCGGTCGGACTTGCGCCCCTGCGTGCGCTGCGCACGGCGCTCACCCGGGTGCGCGCGGGCGATGCGCAGCGACTGGATGGTGATTTTCCGGTCGAGGTGATGCCGCTGGTTGCAGAGTTCAACACCGTGCTGGCCCACAACGCGGCGGTTGTGGAGCGTGCCCGCACCCATGCGGGCAACCTGGCCCACGCCCTGAAGACACCGTTGAGTGTGCTGGCCAATGCGGCCCAGGCCAGCGCGTCCAAAGACCCGGACTTGGCACGTCTGGTCTTGGAGCAGACCGTGGTTGCGCGTCGCCAGGTCGATTACCACCTGACCCGTGCCCAAGCCGCGGCCGCCACACGCGTGCCGGGTGCTCGGACCGTGCTGCTGCCAGTGGTGGAGGGCTTGGTGCGGGCCATGCAGCGCATCCATGCGCAGCGCGACATCACAATCACCGTGCTGCAGCCCTGGCACCCTGCGCTGGCGTTTCGCGGCGAGGCGCAGGACCTGCAGGAAATGCTGGGAAACCTGTTGGACAACGCCTGCAAATGGGCGGCGCACCGGGTCGAGGTGCGTGCCCACGCCGATGGCGACCTGCTCACCATCACGCTAGACGATGATGGACCCGGGCTGGAAGCCGAGCAGCGTGATGCGGTACTGCGCCGCGGAGTGCGCGCCGATGAGCAGGTGCCGGGCTCGGGGTTGGGTCTGGCCATCGTGGACGATCTGGCACGGCTCTATGGCGGCCAGGTGGCGCTGCTGGATTCACCACTGGGCGGCCTGCGTGCCGCGCTAACACTTCCTGCCATTGGCTAGTGTGTCTTGGTATGCTGCGGTTGCGCGCAACGTGAGGCTGAGCTTGAGACTTTTCATGAAGTTCTTTCCCCCTATCCGTGCGCGTCTCACCGCATTGCGGGTGGGACGCGCCCAATTGCTGTTGTCTTCGTTCGCCTGGCTGTTGAGCCTGTTTTTGATCCTCATGGAACCTACCGCCATGGCCAGTCCCCCGGTTGCAAATCCATCTCCAGCCTGGCATGCCATGACGGCACCGGGCTTCAGCCTGCATGCGGTCTGGGGGCGCAACGAACGTGCGGTGTTCGCCGTGGGTGAATCGGGCCGCATCCAGCATTTCGATGGGCAGTCCTGGAAGCCCATGGACAGCGGCACGTCGTCCAGCTTGTTCGGCATCTGGGGCCTGCCGGGCGGGCCACTGTTTGCGGTGGGCAGCCAGGGCACGGTGTTAAAGGGGGATGGCAAAACCTGGCAAGCGCTGAACCCGCCCTACAAAGACCGTTTCTACGGCGTCTGGGGCACGTCGGAGCAAGACGTGTTTGTGGTCGGCTACAACGGCACCATCCTGCATTTCAACGGCAAGCGCTGGGAACTTCAGGCCGGCCAGCCGGGTGCGGGTGACAAAGGCTCGGGCGGGCCGTGGATGGGTGGCGTGTGGGGTACCAGTGGCCACAACGTCTACGCCGTGGGAACCCGCGGAACCATCCTGCATTTCGACGGACGGCGATGGACCCCCATGCACAGCGGCACACAACAGAATTTGTGGGCGGTCTGGGGCACCGGACCAGACCAGGTGTTTGCCGCCGGTGAAGCGGGCACCCTGCTGCGGTATGACGGGCGCACCTGGACGCCCATGAACAGCGGAACCGAACAGATGCTGAGCGGCCTGTGGGGCCGCTCCGGCAAAGAGGTGTATGCCATCGGCAACCGCACCATTCTGCGGTTTGATGGCACACGCTGGCATGCCATGGACGGCCATGACGGGCGCCTACTCACTGGCATTTGGGGGGCGCCCGAGGCTTCCACGCTGTACGCGGTGGCGATGCGGGGCATTGTGCTGCGATACAGCGCCGAAGCAGCCCCCCTGTTGCCTATCACCACCCGCGCAAGCCTTTACAGCATCTGCAACCCTGGTGGACAAGCCCCCTGGGCGGTGGGCAGTGATGGCACCGTCCTGCGCCAGCAGGACGGCCGGTGGCTGGCGGTGCCCAGCGGCTCGCAGCATCACCTGTATGGGCTATGGTGTGCCGCGCCGGACTTCAAGGTGGCGGTGGGCGACAAGGGGACCATCCTGCAGTGGAACGGTCAAGCCTGGTCCGCTATGGCTTCGCCGGTTGCGTCGCCCCTGCGCTCTGTTTGGGGGCGCTCACCCACCGATATCTATGCGGTAGGCGACGCGGGCACCATCCTGCATTTCGACGGCAAACGCTGGGCACAGCAGACCAGTGGCACCCAGCGCAACCTGCGCGGCGTGCATGGCAACGCGTCCAGCACCATGGTGGTGGGCGAGTGGGGCAGCGTGTTGGCCCACACCGATGGGCGCTGGACGCCCATGCCCCTTGCGGCGCAGCCCGCACTCAACGCCATCGCGGTGGATGGCAGCGGGCAGGCCGTCGCCGTGGGCGAAACGGGCGCAGTTTTCGAATATGACGGTTTGGCCTGGCGTGCCACCCCTAGTGGCATAGGCTACGGGTTGCTGGCGGTTGCCCGTGTCGGGCAGAGCTGGGTGGCTGCGGGCCGCGAAGGCGCGGTGATCGCCAAGGAAGGTGCTGCCTGGGTGAAGAAGAAAAGCGGACCTGCCCAGCTGATGGGCATAGGGCGGGGGGACAAAGGACAACTGCTCATCGTCGGCGCACTGGGCACCATCCACATGCCCTGAGCTGTTTGCCCTCAAGGGGCGGGCGTAAGCACCTGCTGTCTGGCCTGCCACTGGCCCATGCCGCTCAGGCAATACAGCCCCTGGAGTTGAACACTCCCCGGTTGGGGCAGTTGGTAGTTCGCCTGCAATGCAACAACGGCACAGCCCGCGGAATCCGGCGTGACGTGCACCTGTACGCGGGGAAGATGGGCATGGCGCTCGTGGTAGTCATAGGTTTTGGACTCCGCCTTGAAGCCCAGAGCCTGTGTCAACGCGATCACGACGCTGTTGTGCCCCACTTGCGGAAAGCCCAGTTCGGTCAACCGGGCGGTCAGTTCCTGATGGGACTGAGGTGTCAAGTGGGGGCTCAAGGGTGTCAAGGCTGTAACCCCGGTAGATGTGAGCAGACCCGTTGCCAGCCATGCTGCGGCATATAAACGCTTCATGCGCCGGCTACATCAGGGTTCGTGTGAAGCGCAATCGCCCCAGTACTTGAAGCTGAACTTGACCGGCTTTTGCCAATCGGGCGACGCCATCGCGTCTCGTGAAAACGCGACGCTTTTTCCCGGGGCCAGCTGTTTTTGGAAGGTCGCGTCTGGCTCAATGTAGTTGGTCTCGATCAGTGTGCCGTCGGTCCCATAAAAGCCCAGCACAATTTTGGGCGAGCGGCAGGGCACACTGCCTGTATTGCGCAGCGTACCCGACACGGCGTGGGAACCGACGGAGTCAACCGTGTCCTTGAATCCCTCCACGGTGATTTTTGGCAAGGCCCCTTCACATGCGCGGGCGGACAAGGCCAGCACATGCTGGGTCGGTTTTGCACCACCCAGCTTTTTCACGTCGCGCAGGTAGGTAAACACCGCCACCTCGCCGTTGGGCAGCCAGTGGCGTGTAGAGAGCACACCGTCGGTGGGCTCCTGCTGCAAGCCTCTTTTGGTCTCGGTCAGAACAGACGTGACCGTGATGGGTTTGCCCGCGGCGTCTTTCAGGAACACATCCACCTGGGGGGTGCACACCGTTTTGCCGGTGTTGTTCTGAATCTCGCCCGAAATTCTGACAAAACCGTCGGCGTCATACACCGCCGCTCCAGGGACCAGGCTCAATCCGGCCGCCAGGGCCGGCCCCGCCAGGGCCAACCCGGCCAGAGCCGACAGACCCACGCATTTGCCACGCATTCTCATCACCGTCTCCTTGTTTCAAGAACAATGACGCGGGTATATCACCTTCTGGGCCTTGGCACCACGGTTGCAACCCCAGGGTGCCAACCCCCAGCGTCAAGGCCCGCCGAGGATGGGCAGACTCAGGGTGTGTGGATCTCGACAAGCCCCTTGGGCGTTTGCAGGCGGGCGCTCAGGCGCGCGGGACCCGGGGCGGGTGTAACCCGGTCGGACAGCCCCAGGGTGTTGTAGGCGCTGGCCAATGTTGCAGCCTGTGGATGCTGCACCTGCAGACCCAGCAGCGCCACGCCGCTGTCGGACATGGCATCGGTAGGGTGGGTGGTGCCCCATTGGATCAGCGTAGGCAGGCAGCCATCGAACAGGCGTTGGCCGTCTGCCCGCACGCTGATCTGCCACTGCAGCAGGCCACTGGGCGTGGTGCGGGAGGCCTGCACAATCGCGCCCCGGTCCAGGCCCTGCGCGGCCAGCGCAGCCACGGCCGCGGTGATGTCCGGCACGCCGGCGACAAAGTGTGTGAGTTGGGGCCCGTGCTGGGCCACGTGGGCCTGCAGCGCTGGGTAATCCATGTCAAACCAGCGTCTAGCCCCCGTATTTATTGATGGTATTGCTATCGGATTGATAGCGATTATTTCCAGATAGGCCGTGCGGTGTTCTGCGGTGGCTATTTTCAGCAGGCGATTGTGGGTGCCCATCAGCGGGTGTTCACCACCGCGCCCGGGTGTGACGCCCAGCGTGGCCTCACACCAGGCCACGCCCTGCGCCAGGTTGGAGGCCATCACCACGAGGTGGTCGATGCAAGCCATCCGCTGACCGACCGCTGCCCTGGCTACAGCAGCACGCTGCCGTTGATGCAGGTGACAGCGTCGCCACCCACCCAGACCTGTCCATCCGCGTCCTGGCGGATATGCACACGGCCCAACACGCCCAGGCAGGTGCCTTGCGCGGCCACGTACTGCGCGGGTGCATGGCGGGTGGCGATCAACCACTGCGCCAGGCTGGCGTTGAAGCTGCCGGTGACCGGGTCTTCACCCACGCCTTTGCCGTGGTCGAAGAAGAAACGTACTTCGACCGTGGGTTCGTCTACCGCGGCCGAACTGCTTGTGCCACCACCACCGACAAAGGCGCGTGCCTCGCGGTTGGAGCGGCCAATCAAAGCGGTGCCAGGCCCCGCCGCATCGTCTGCGGGCTGCACCATGGCAACACCCACACCGCTGATGCCAGCACCGCTGAGCACGGTGTTGAGTTGCACGGCGTCCGGGCTTAGGCCCAGCAACACCGTCAGGTCATCGACCAAGATGCCAAAGTGGGTGGGGCCGTTGTTCAGATGCTGGCTGGCCACGATGTGGGCCAGCGGCAGACCCAGCGCGTCGGCCAGCGCGGCCACCAGTTCAGGCGTGGCGTCGCTGCGCTTCAGCGCCGGTGCGGCAAAGGCGGGGCGGCCACCGGCCTGGTTGATGCGGATCAGGCCCACCTTGCATTGCTGCACCACCAGACCTGGCGTTTTCGGCACGCCACCGTGCTCCAGCCAGGCATGGCAGCTGCCCAGCGTTGGGTGGCCAGCAAAGGGCATTTCGTAGCCGGGCGTGAAGATGCGCACCTGGTAGTCCGCACCTTCGGCAGCCGCTTCGGGTGTGGGCGGCAGCAGGAAGGTGGTCTCGGACAAATTGGTCCAGCGGGCGAACTGCTGCATGTCCTCGGTGCTCAGGCCCGTGCCATCCAGCACCACGGCCAGCGGGTTGCCCCGGTAGGCCTGGGCGGTGAATACGTCAACTTGTTTGAAGGGGCGTTGTTGCATAGAAATTTATTTCGATGGATGAGTGCCGCCGGGCCGCCCCAAGGCGCGAAGGCCCCCTTGGGGGGCAGCGACCCGCGAAGCGGCGGAGCGTGGGGGCAACATGTCAGCTCAGGGTTACATCCAAAACGCCGCGGCTGGCGGGGCGTTGCTGCAGCTGGCCAAACCAGCGCTGCACGTTGGGGAAGGCCTGCAGCTCCTGGCGGGTCACACCATAGGCGTCGAACTGCGCGGTGCGCATGCCCCACCAGCGGTGCATCTCGCAGCCCAGCGGAATATCGGCCATGCCAAAGCTGTCGCCACCCATATAGGCGTGGCTTTGCAGATGCTTGTCCAGCAGCGCCAACAGGGGCTCGGTTGCAGACACAGATTGCTGTATCACGTCGGCATTGCGCGCTTCAGCCGCCGTGCGCACCAGCTGGAGGAAGGCCGGGCCACCGGCGCGGTTGAACGTGGTTTGTTGCCAGTCCATCCAGCGCTCGGCATCGAAGCGGGGCTCCAGTTCAGCCGGATAGAAGTTGTGTTCGGTGTTGCTGTAACGCGCACACAGGTAACGCACGATGGTGTTGGACTCCCACAGCGTGAAGTCCCCAATCTCCAGCAGCGGCACCAGGCCATTCGGATTTTTGCTCTGGTACTCCGGCGTGGTCGTCACGCCGTAGGCTGCGCCGGCATCGGTGCGCTGGAAGTCCAGCCCCAACTCCTGCGCGGCCCACACGGCCTTGCGCACATTCAGCGAGCTGATGCGGCCCCACAGGCGAATGGTGGTGTCGTCCGCCATGGCTTCAACCAGCCCGGTGTTCGCGGATGGCGGCGGCCAGCGCGGCTACGCCAGTGCGGATTTCGTCCACATTGGGCGTGACGAAGGACAGGCGCATGGTGCGCGGGTCTGCATGGTCGTTGTAGAACGCTGCGCCGGGTACAAAGGCCACACCCTTGTCCACGGCCTTGGGCAGCAGCTCTTGGGCGCTCATGCCTTCGGGCAAACGTGCCCACAGGAACATGCCGCCGTCGGGTGAATTCCAGGTCACGTCGCTGGGCATGTCTTTCTTCAATGCTTCCAGCATTGCGTCGCGTTGCGACTTGTACAGCGCGCGGATGGTGGGGATGTGGCGGTCCAGGAAACCGTCCTTCATCACCTCGGCAATCATGCGCTGGTTGAAGCCCGGGCTGTGCAGGTCGGCGGCCTGCTTGGCCTGCAACAGCTTGGAGTAGATGCCTTTTGGCGCCACGATAAAGCCCAGGCGCAAACCGGGTGCCAGCACCTTGGAGAACGAGCCCAGGTAGATGCAGCCTTCGGGGTTGCGTGATGTCAGCGGAGCAGGTGGCTCTTTGTCAAACCACAGGTCGCCGTAGGGGTTGTCTTCAATCAGTGGCAGGCCCAGTTCGGCGGCCTTGGCCACCAGCGCGGCGCGGCGCGCCTCGCTCATGGTGCGGCCAGTGGGGTTCTGGAAATTGGGCAACACGTAGAGGAAACGGGCCTTGCTGGCGCCGGTGCCAACCTTGCTCGCCAGGTCGGCAACGTCCACACCTTCGTCGTCACTGGCCACGCTGACCACTTCGGGTTCCATGGGTGTGAAAGCCTGCAATGCGCCCAGGTAGGTGGGCGTTTCGACCAGCACGCGGCTGTCGGCGTCGATCAAGATTTTGGCGACCAGATCCAGGCCTTGTTGTGAGCCAGTGGTGATCAAAATCTGTGCCGGGTCCACGTTCCACGGCAGGCGGGCGGCGACCATTTCGCGCAGCGGGGCAAAACCTTCGCTGGCGGCGTATTGCAGTGCGGCTTGTGCGTCGTGGGTCAGCACCTGGGTGCAGGCTGCGGTGAACTCACTGACCGGAAATGTCTTGCTGGAGGGCAGGCCGCCTGCAAAACTGATGATGCCGGGCTTCTCGGTGACCTTGAGGATCTCGCGGATCACGGAGGGGTTCATGCGCGCGGCGCGGCGAGCCATGGTCCAGGGGGTGTTGGTTGGGAGGTCGTTGGGTTTCATCTCGGGTTGCCTCGTTTTTTGGTTAAGGGATAGATTTTGCGCTTTGGTGCAGTGATTGGGGGCACTGCACGTTCAGTTTTGTGGGGGTAAGGGATTGCGGTATGCCGGTGTCCTCATGGTGCGGGTACGCACAAATCGGACACCGGCATACCGCAATCCCTTGCTGGAAAGAATGGAGGCGCGCAATGGGTGGAGAACCCATCCACTGTACTCGCCAGGGTGGGTAAGGCCGAGGCCCGATTTGTGCGTACCCGCACCATGAGGGCCTCGGCCTTGCCCACCCCGGCAGGCAGGTAACAACGGCGTACATGTCTCCATGGTCTTCACGCCGCCACCCGCTGAGAAACCGGCATCTTCTTGCCAAAAAACACAGTGGCAATCACGGCCAGGCCAAAGCCCAGCGTCACTGCATCCAGCTTCTCACCCAGCAGCGGTACAGCTACCAGCATGCTCAAAAAGGGTTGCACCAGCTGCACCTGGCTGACCCGCACCGTGCCACCCAAAGCCAGCCCGCGGTACCAGGCGAAAAAGCCCAGCCACATCGAAAACACGGCCACATAGGCAAAGCCCCACCAGGCGCTGCTGTGCAAAGGCGCGGTGGGCCAGTGGTAGGCCGACAGCGGCAGCGTCAGGGGCAGGGCGATCACCAGGGCCCAGCAAATCACATGCTCGGCCTTCATGTGGTGCGACAGGCGTGCGCCGTAGCCGTAACCCACTGCAGCGCACAACACGGCGGCCACCAAGAGCAGGTCTGCGCCGTGCACGGACATACCACCCGACGCGGCACCGGCTGCGGATGCACTGCCGCGCATCACCGCAAACACCGCCACCAGCGCACTGCCCAGCGCCGCGCACAACCAAAAGCCCAAGGACGGGCGCTGGCGGTGCAGCAGTGCGCCCACGGCGGCAGTGGCCAGCGGTAGCACACCAATGATGACGCTGGCGTGTGTGGCCTCTACATACCGCATGGCGAAGGACGTGAAAAGGGGGAAGCCAAACACCACACCACCCGCCGTGATTGCCAGCGGCAGCCAGTCTTCGCGGCGCGGCAGGGGCGCGCGGGTCAGCAGCAGAAAGGCACCCGACAGCGCGGCCGCCACCACCGCACGGCCCATGGCAATAAAGAAGCCCGACATCTGCGGGGCTTCGGCCGTGCCCACCGCCATACGGGTCATGGGCAGCGTTACCGAAAAGATGGCGATGCCCAGCAGGCCCAGCCACAGGCCCTGGTTGATCTGGCGTTGGTTAGCCATGGTGGTGGTTGTCATACGGTCAGCATCCACAGGGCGGTGGCCACCAGCACAACGGCCATCACGCGGTTGAAGGCCAGCAGGCGCTTGCCGCTGCCCAGTGGGCCGCGCAGCCAGTCCCGCAACAGGGAGCCCAGCGTGGCGTACAGCAAATTGCTGGCAAAGGCGAAGACCAGCATGGTCGGCACCACCACCGCCAGGCGCTGGCCGGGGTCAGCGCGCCCGGCGATCCAGCCACCCACAATGGCCAGGGCCAGCATCCAGGCCTTGATGTTGACAAACTGCAGCGCCACACCTTGCCAGAAGCCCACCTGCAGCCGCGCCGCGTCGGCCTCGCCCAGTTGGCGCGACTGGCTCAGTTTGAAGGCCAGCCACAGTAGGTAGGCCACGCCCACAATCTTGACCGCCCAGCTCAAGAGCGGCACGGCCAGCACCAGGGCCCCCAGACCCAGTGCGCAGAGCATTAGCAGCGCGCTCCAGCCCAGCGGCACGGCGCAGACAAAGGGCATGGCGCGGCGCAGGCCGCCATTGGCTGCCAGTGCGGTGGCCAGCGTGGTGTTGGGGCCGGGCGAGAAGCTCATCGCCGTGGCCAGTACCAGTAGTGCCGTGAATTCTTGCCAAGTCATGCAACAGACTTTATAGTTGAAATCAACACACTACCAGTACAGTTTCAAGGTCATTCGCTGAAACTGTATTGTTGATTGGGGCAACACAGGCGCACACCGCCGGTGGCCTGCCCCTTGCCACCTATCGGACGACGAGGCCCGCACCATGTTGATGAAGACCGCATCCCAGTCACTGACCGAGCAGCTGTGCACCCGTTTTGCTGAGCGCATCCGCACCCGGCTGCTGGCGCCCGGTGCGCGCCTGCCCTCGGTGCGCCAGTGTGCGCAGCAGCAGGGCGTGAGCCCGTCCACCGTGGTGGCCGCCTATGACCAGTTGTTGGCCCAGGGGCTGGTGGAAGCCCGCAAGAACAAGGGTTTCTATGTACGGGAAATGGCTGTAGCCCCTGATGGTGCTGATAGTGGTGCTATTGATTTTGTAGTGCCTATGCGCCCACGGGGTGGTTTTCAGGCGCAGCACGTGCCGGTGAACGCCACCGCGCTGATACGCGGCATGTTCCACGGCAGCTCGGACAAGCCGCAACCCGGCATGGGGGTGTTCCCGTCGGACTGGCTGGAGACCACGTTTATGCCCGCCGCCGTGCGCAAGGTCACCAGCACCCGTTCGCTGCAATCTTTCTCGCTGCAGTACGGGGAGCCGGCGGGCGACAGCGGTCTGCGCCAGGCCCTGTCGCAAAAGCTGGTGGCCTACAACGTGCACGCAGCGCCCGGCCAGATCGTCACCACCGTGGGCGCTACCCACGCGCTGGATATTGTGAGCCGCACCCTGCTGCGCGCCGGCGACTATGTGATGGTGGAGGAGCCCGGCTGGGCCATCGAATTCGCCCGCCTGGCAGCACTGGGCATACGCATCTTGCCGGTACCCCGCCGCGCGGACGGGCCAGACCTGGATGTGATGGCGCGTTACTGCGAACTGCATGCGCCCAAGCTGTTTGTCAGCGTCAGCGTGTTCCACAATCCCACCGGCTATTGCCTGACGCCCGGCAGCGCGCACCGGGTGCTGCAACTGGCCAATACGCACAACTTCCACATCGTCGAGGACGACACCTACAGCCACATCGCCCCTGACCACGCCACGCGCCTGTGTGCGCTCGACGGCCTGCAACGCACCATTTATGTCAGTGGCTTTGCCAAGATACTGGCGCCGGGCTGGCGCGTGGGTTTTCTGGCCGCGCCGGCCTCGCTGGTGGAGGCTTTTGTGGACACCAAGCTGCTGGCCACGCTGACCACACCGGCGCTACTGGAAAAGGCCTTGGCCTGGTGCATAGACCAGGGCCAGCTGCGCCGCCACGCCGAACGCATCCGTACCCGGCTGGACCAGGCCCGCGCCCGCAGCGTCAAGCTGGCGCTCGCCCACGGCTGCAGCTTTGCCACGCCACCAGCGGGTTTGTTTGGCTGGGTCGAAACCGGGGTGGACACCGACGTGTTGTCGCAGCGCATGCTGGACGAGGGTTATCTGCTCGCCCCCGGCGCCTTGTTCCACGCCGAACGCCAGCCCAGCACGCTGATGCGTGTCAACTTTGCGACGACGCAGGATGCGCAGTTTTGGGATACGTTTGAGAGGTTGCGGGCGGAGCAGTAGACGCAATCGACCCACAGACATTGTGTTTGTGTGTCATTTGTACTAACATGACTGACAACCAAGCAACACAATCCAGGTGCAACCATGACTTCAGCAGTCGCCCCCCATACGCCTTCGGCACGTTCCGCCAATGCAGCGCGATCGGCCCGCTTGGGTTTGCGCGCCACGGACCAGCAAGAGGCCATATTGCGCCGCGCCGCCGAGGTGGCCCACAAATCCCTGACAGACTTCATTCTGGACAGTGCTTGTTTGGCGGCCGAACAAACCCTATTGGACCAGCGGTTGTTCATGGTGTCCGGTAGCCAATACCAGGCGCTAATGGATTTGCTGGATAGGCCCGCGCAGGACAACCCAGGCCTGAAAGACCTGTTTTCGCACAAGGCGCCCTGGGATAAACCATGACGTTCGGGGCTCCCGTTCCGTTACAGGCCTTGCACCGTCTCGACAGTTTCGATTGTGGAAAACCAAGCCTCAATGAGTGGCTCACACGCTACGCACGCCAATCCCAGGCCAGCGGTTCTGCCAAGACCTTTGTGGTGGCGCACGATGACGGGGTGGTTGGTTATTTCAGCCTGACGGTAGGCCAAGTCGATACCTTGGAGGCTCCCGAGCGCATCCGCAAAGGCATGGGCCAATACCCGGTTCCCGTTGTGATCTTGGCGCGCCTGGCTGTAGCACAACAGGCGCAAGGACATGGCGTAGGTATTGGCATGTTGCAAGACGCGATTCGACGCACGCTGTTGATTGCCGAACAAGCTGGCATTCGCGCGCTGCTGACTCACCCGCTGGACGCGGACGCGGCACGCTTTTACCTGCGGTTCGGTTTTGAGGCGTCACCATTGCGCCCGGATCAGCTTCTCTTGTTGCTGAAAGACGCCCGCCGTTGGGTTCAGGTCTAACCGCCAACCTTTGCCAGCGTGCGCAGCAGCGCCCGGTTCACCATATCCGCCGGCATCTTGTGCGCCCGGCACACCTCGCGCACCATGCGCGTGTTGCTGGATTCCAGCGCGCTGGCCACGGCCAGCCACGGCGCGTAGGGGCCACTGTCTCCAACCACCGCAGAGGCAATACGCCCGGGCAGTGGCAGGCGGTGGATGGCGGCGCCCAGGGGTTCGCCCAGCAGCAGATCAAGCTGCGACAACACGCCACACAGGAAAACTTCGCTGCGCAGCGCGTCTTCCAGGCCGGCTTCGGACAGGTGCTCCATGATGCGGGCGCGCAGCACCATGGCGCAGCGTATCGGGTCCAGGTTGGCGTCCGTACTGGCCTGCTGCGTCTGCTCCAGCAGCCAGTTGCGCAGCTTGCTGTAACCCATAACCATCAGGCCCTGGCGCACGGTGGTGACCTCGCAGCGGGCGCCCAGGTGGGCAGAGTTGGCATACCGCAGAAAGCGGTAGACCAGCAGCGGCTCTTCCCCCATGCGGTGCTCCAGCACATCCAGTGATTCATCGGCTTCTATGGCTGCCACCAGGCCGCGCAGCAACTGGCGCGAGGGTTGAATTTGTTTGAGCCGGTAGGCATGCAAAATTTCGTCCACGGGCCAGCCGGCTACGGCCCATGCGCCCTGGCGGTCCAGTGAATGTTCCAGCAACGCCGGGCTGGCCAGTCCCTCATAAATGCTGCCCGCGACGACCGGGCTTGGTGCGCCGGGTTGCTGTGACGTGCGCAGGGCGGCCAGGGCCTGGTGGGGTGTCAGTGCGCGCAGGGTCTTGTGGAAAATCTTCGCCATGTTGGCGCTTGGCGCATGGCCTGCTTCCCCGCTCCAGACCAGGGGCAGCCCGCGGGCATGTGCCTGGCGTGCGCTGTTGGCCAGCGTGGTGTTGGCCAGTTGTGTGTCCGTCAACTCCAGCCACAGGCTGCGCGGCGGGGTGAGCGCCAGCAGGCCCGCCAGCAAGGAAGGGTCGCGCACCTGCAGCAGCAGGTTGGGGGCCGTGTCGGGCCACAGCTCGGCCAGCGCGGCAAGCAAATGGCGGGCGTCCAGGGTGCTGCTGACCGGGCTGTCTACAAACAGGCGCACACCGCAGCAGCGGCGTTTCTGGTTCCAGAGCAGTTCGTATCCGAGGGTGACGCTGCCCAGAACCGATGGAGTCATGGCGTCAACCGGCCGGGGATAGCGGCCTCAACTGATGAAGTTGAAGAGCGACAGCTTTTGCACCTGGGCGTAGGACTGCAGCGCCGCCTGGTAACCCGTCTGCTGGTTTTGAAAGTCAGACACGCCTTTGATCATGTCCAGGTCTTCCGCACGGGAGCGGTCGCCTTCGACCTGGATGCTGCGTTTCTCCTGGTTGTTCGAGATGCGGTCTGCGCGGTTCAACAAATCACCCGCCTGGCCGCGCACGGCCGATATACGCGACATGCCGATGTCTACATTGTGCAAAGCCTGGCCCACGGCCTGCATGGATGCATTGCTGTTGGGCGCATTGCCGATGTCGCGGATGGCGTCGTCCAGCACACTGAAGATGCTGGGCCGTGGGTCCAGCGTCAACACGTCGCCCACCACGGGTGCACCGCGCACATTGATGGATAGGCCGGGGATGGCGGTGACCGCAATATTGGCCGGTGTGTTGCTGGGGTAGCTGGACGAACCGCTGAAGGGGCCGGTGACATTGGGGGTCTCAGAAATGTCATAGGTCACGGTGGTCGTGCCGGGAACGCTGGTGGTGTCCACCCCCGTGATGGTGATGGCATAAGAAGAGTTGGACGACAAACCCGAGGGCGCAGCGGGCAGCGGTTGTACCAGGGTGACCCCACTGCTGCGGAGTTCGTGCGGAGCGCCGGCCACTGTGGTCAGCGTCACGTTGAACACGCCATCGCGCCCTGGCATGTTCATGAAGGCGCGGTCACCATCCAGTGTGTAGGGTATGGACACCTCGTTGCTGGCCACTTGGCCGGGTTGGCCGGCAAAGGTGTAGTCCTGCGGCAAACCCTGCGGCCCTACAAAGGGGGCCAGGGCGCTGCCCAGGGCGCTGAACAGGGGCAGGCCATTGGTGTCCTGCCGGTTGGCCATGGCGAAGATCTGGTCGCGGTAACCCTTCAACTCGTTGGCAATGGCCTGGCGTTCTTGTGCGGAGTGTGAGGCATTGCCTGCGGTGGCCGCCAGTTCACGGAAGCTTTGCAGTGCGGTGTTGACATCGCCCAGCGTGGCTTCGGCCTGGGCGATGGACGCGCGCTGCGATTCCAGTGCACGCTGGTCGGTCTGGATGCGGGCCAAGCGGGTGATGGCGCGTTCGGCCTGTGCCGCACCGGTGGGGTCGTCACTGGCGCGCACTACGCGTTTGCCCGATGTCAGGTTTTCCTGCAGGTTGGCCAGGGCCGTCTGGCGGCTCATGATGTTGGACAACGCGGTGTCGTACGCATTGGCGGACCCGAGTCTTACAAAGTTAGCCATGTCATGCCTCCTAAATCAAAGGCCCTTAGCGACCCAGATTCTGAATCAGGGTGTCAAAAATACTCTGCGCCACTTGTATCATTTTGGCGGAGGCCTGGTAGGCCTGCTGGAACTGCAGCAGGCTGGCTGCCTCTTCATCCAGATTGACGCCAGATACACCCGCGCGGTCCCGTTCCACATTGGTCGCAATGGACGAGGACACCAGTGCCGCGTACTCGGCGCTTTGTGTGCGGATGCCAATTTGCGAGATCAGACCGGCGTAGCCGTCTGTCAGCGCGGCACCATCAAACATGGCGACATCGCGCAGGTTCATCATGGCCGTGGCATTGCCCGACGACAGGGTGGGGAACAAGTTGGTGTTGACAGTCACCGTGTCGCCCGCAGCCGGTGTGCCTTGCAACGTCAAAGACCATTCAGCGGGTGGAGAGACACCGGGCGTGGCTTCAATGGTTTGACCGGGGATGTATTCGAAGTCGGTGGTGCCAAACAGCGGGTTGGGCGACCCGTCGAAACGGGTAGGGAACGGATTGACCATCCCGTCACTGCGGGAGTAGGTGTTGGAATTGGAAAAGGTCAACACGACGCCCAGGGCTGCGGGTGAAATGGGGTTGCTGCGTGCACTGACCGAGATCTGTTGCAGGCTTCCGGCATTGGCCGTGCCCATGGTGGCAGCCACCGGGCTTGCCACGGCCAAGGCACGGGGAGTAGAAAACATGCTGCTGATGTTGCTGGCAGACGTGCTGAATGGTTTGAACAGGAAGCGGTCGCCCGGGTTGGCGGCGCCACCCAGGGGATTGTGGATTTGCAGGCCGTCTATTTCGGCAATCACGTCCGGACCGGCGGTAGGCCCTGGTGGCACCTGCGCCTGGGTAAACACGGCGCCGTCCGAACGGCGGGTGATGGTGAAGGTGCCGCCAGAGAACTGCATTTCGTAGTCGGACGCCACGAGTTGGGTCCTGTCCGACACAGACAGCGTGGGAGCTGCCGCACCACTCATGGAGCCGGTATTGAGCGCTGCTGGTGCCTTGGGCTCAAACACGTTGCTGGTGCCCAGAACGATGGGGCTGAACAGGTCGCCGCCCACATTGCCATTCAGGTCCAGGCCCAGCTTGTGTTGGTCGTTCATGGCGCCAGTGGTGGCCAGCGTCAGGCGGCCCAGCAGGTTGCGGCCTTCGTTCAAATCGTTGTTTTGAAAGCGCAGCAGGCCCGATACCTCACCGCCGCCCAGCATGTTTTCGTCCAAGGTGTTTGGCACGCCAGCACGCATGATGGCCAGTTTGCTGCTGCGGGTGTCGCCAAAGTCGTCACTGACCAGGGCCACGGTAGAAGCGTTGGTCCCGAGCACCAGTTCCTGGCTGCCGGCGATGTAGAGGCCCACCGTGCCGTCATCCGCGGCGATGGACGTGGTTTGCACGTATTGATTGAGCTCCTTGATCAACTGGTCGCGGCGGTCCAGCAGGTCATTGGGCGGCTGGCCGGTGCCATTGGTCCGGGCGATCTGCTCGTTGACGGCGGCAATGCTGGTGGCCAGGCTGTTGATGTTCGTGATTTTTTGTGCCAGTTCCTGGGTGACACCGGTCTGCAGATCGTCCAGTTGCTGGGACGCCGCGCGCATGCGGGAGGCCGTTTCGTCAATGCGTGTCAGCACCACCGTGCGGGCGGTCATGTCGGTGGGGGCGCTGGCAACGTCTGAAAAGGCGTTCAGCATGTCGTTGATGGAGGCGCCCAGGCCCTGTGCCCCGCCCTGGAACACCGCTTCGAGCTGGCGCAGTTTGTCCGAGCGTGTGGTGTCGGCCGACTGCGCAGAAGCTGCAATTCTGGATTGGCGGGTCAGGAACTCACTGAAATTGCGCTGTATGGTCTGAACCGTTACGCCCTGGCCCACGTAGCCTGCGCTGGAGAACTGACCCGGAACCGTGTTCAGCACCACCTTCTGGCGTGAATACCCTGGCACATTGACATTGGCAATGTTGTTGCCAGCGGTCTGCAAGGCGGCCTGGTTGGCCTGCAGTGCGCGGGATCCGATGTTGAGTAAGCTGCCCATGGTGCTCTCCCGGCTTTAGGCCTGTGCGCGCCGGATTTGCAGCGTGGTGTTGATGGCGCGGCTCAGTTTGGCCGCATAGTCCGGGTCGGTGGCGTAGCCGGCCTTCTGCAGGCCACTGGCAAAGCCGTGTGCCGAGTGGGATTGCTCCATGACCTTGGCGTAACGGGGGCTCTCGGAGATCATGCGTGCGTAGTCCTTGAACGCGTCGGCATAGGAGTCATAGGCCCGAAAACGTGCCTTGCCCTTTTGCGCGACACCGTTGACAAACTCGGTGGTGGTCACCTCGGCTACCTTGCCGGTCCAGCCGGCACCGGCCTTGATACCAAAGAGATTATGGGACGTTGCCCCGCCCTTGTGTTTGATTTCGAACCGGCCCCAGCCGGTCTCGTGCCCGGCCTGACCCAGCATGAAGTTGGCGGGTATGCCGGTTGCCTTTTCCACTTCATGGGCAACCTGGGAATGTTGTTGCACAAAGTTGGACTGGCTCTCGGTCGGGGCGCGTGTTGTCTTGCCGATGGTTGATGCGGATACGGGTGGAAGGCTGGACCTGGTGGTCTTGGTCGCACCCGCTGCGGTGGGTGTTGTGCCCGCGACGCCGGGTGCTCCGTCTTTGGAAGCACCGGCCATCTGGCGGGTCAACTGCAGCGCAATCATGTCCGACAAGCCGCCGGGCTGGCCCGACATCTGCACGGCGAACTGCTGGTCCAGCAGATCGGTGCCCAGGTCGCCACCGGCGCTGTCCAGCAGGCCCGATTTCATGGTGGCTTCGCGCATGCTTTTCATCAGCTCGCGCATAAAGAGGGACTCGAATTGTTTGGCGGTTTCCTTGATGGCGGCGGGTGTGTTTTTGCCAGCCTCCATCTTCAGGTTGCCCAGCGACTGGGCATCGGCCGCCAGTGACTGCGCGGTGGAGGGTGAGATGGATCCGTAGCCCATGTTAGATGACCTCCAGCTCCGCATTCAGTGCGCCAGCCGACTTGATGGCCTGCAGAATAGCCAACAGATCCTGGGGCGTTGCCCCTAGCGAGTTGAGTGCCTTGACCACATCGGCCAATTGGGCCGCTGCGGGTAACTGGATGAGTTTGCCCGCGTCCTGTTTGATTTCGATATTGGCTTTTTCGGCCACCACGGTTTGGCCCCCGGTAGACAAAGCATTGGGCTGGCTGATGACAGGGGTGGACGAAATGCTGATGGATAGGTTACCGTGGGCAATGGCGCAGGCGCCCAGAGACACGGCCTGGTTGAGCACAACCGAGCCCGTGCGCGCATTGATGATGACCTTGGCGGCGGCGACCGAGTTCTGCACTGGCAGCTCTTCCATTTCGGCCAAGAAGCTGATGCGGTCGTTGGGGTTCATGGGGGCCTTGACCTGGACGGTGCGGCCGTCCAGCGCCTGCGCCACGTCGGGACCAAACTTGCTGTTGATGGCCGACGCTACCTTGCGGGCCGTCTGGAAATCACTGGCCCGCAGGCTCAGGTTCACGGTGGAGCCTTCCTGCAAAGCCGTGGGCACCACGCGCTCGACCTGGGCACCATCGGGAATGCGACCGGCACTCAGGTGGTTGACGGTGACCTTGCTGCCACCCGCTGCGGCGCCGGCACCCGCAACAATCAGGTTGCCCTGTGCCAGGGCGTAGATTTCACCGTCCGCGCCCTTGAGCGGGGAGGTGATCAGTGTGCCGCCTTTTAAAGATTTGGCATTGCCGACCGAAGATACATTGACATCCAGCATTTGTCCGGGGCGGGCAAAGGGGGGCAACTGTGCGGTGACCAGCACGGCGGCCACATTTTTCATCTGCAGTTGTGCCAGCGTGGTGGCGGTCAGCGTGATGCCCATTTGCTGCAGGTAGTTGGCCAGGCCCTGGGTGGTGTAGGGCATTTGGGTGGTCTGGTCGCCGGTGCCGTCCAGGCCCACAACGAGGCCAAAACCGGTCAACTGGTTGCTGCGCACGCCCTCTACGCTGGCCACTTCCTTGATACGCATGGCATGGCTTGCGGTGGCCATACCCAGACCGAGTACCAGGCAAAGTACCAGGGAGAACACCAGACGCAATGAGCCCCATAGCCGGGGGCTGTTGGTGTTTACCGGTTGGGTCCAGGGTGTCATGTGCGGAGTTGGTTGGTGGGCAGATCCGGGTGGATCTCTTACCCCTCGGCACTATTCTGGATAACTTTAGAAAGGCTGAAAGCTTAAAAAGAACCGGGAAAGCCAGCCAACTGTCTGTGCCTCACCCTGCGTGCCGCGGCCCCGGGATTCGACCCGTACATTGGCGACCTGGGTGGAGCTGATCACGCTGCCCGGTTGCACCAGCCGTGGGTCAATCGTGCCGGAGAAGCGCAACACGTCCACATTCTGGTTGACACCAATCTGTTTTTCACCCGCCACGACCAAGTGGCCATTGGGCTGGACTTCGATAACGGTGGCGGTGATAGAGCCAGCAAACGTGTTGGCACTTTCCGTGCCGCCCTTGCCCGAGAAGGCATTGTTGGTACTGGCACCTATGCCCAGTTTGCCCAGGGCTTCCAGGCTGTTGAAGGGCAGGGCCGATACGCTGGAGTCAATAGCGCTGGTGCGGTTGACGGTCGAGGTCGACTTTTGGCTGGCCGTCACGTTTTCGACAATCTGCACGGTGACCGTGTCGCCAATGGCGCGTGCGCGCCGGTCTTCGAAACCGGGGCGGTAACCCGCGGTCTGGAACAGGCTGCCGGTCGCCGGACGCGCCGCGGCTGGAGTGGCCATGGGCATTTGGCCCACCTTGGGTTCGGCGAAGTCCACTACCACCTTTTGGGGAATTTGTTGGCAGGCCGTCAAGGCCAGTACGGCCAATAATGAAGCACAAAAACGGCCTGTAGCCCCCGTATTGATTGCCTTGGTAGCTCTTGTTTTCATAGCAAACCTCACAATTGACCGAGCTTTTGCAACATCTGGTCGGATGTCTGGATGGCTTTGGAATTCATTTCGTAGGCGCGCTGGGTCTGGATCATGGTGACCAGCTCCTGCACCACGTTGACGTTGGAGGTCTCCACAAAACCCTGCATCAGCGTCCCCAGGCCATTGGCACCCGCGGTGCCCGCATTGGGTTGCCCCGACGCGGCGCTTTCCGCGTAAATGTTCTGGCCCTTGGGCTCCAGGCCCGGCGGGTTGATGAAACTGGCCAGGGCAATGGTGCCGATATTTTGGGGTGCGGTGCTGCCAGGGATGCTGGCCGACACCGTGCCATCGGGCGACACGCTGATGGCGGTTGCATTGGCCGGCACGGTGATGCCGCCGCTCAGCGGCAGACCACCCGAGTTGACCATGCGGCCCTGGTTGTCGATCTGGAAGGCGCCATCGCGGGTGTAGCCAATGGTGCCATCGGGCATGGTGAGCTGGAAGAAACCGTTGCCCTGGATGGCGATGTCCAGGTTGTTGCTGGTCTGCTGCAGATTACCCTGCGCAAAACTGCGACTGGTGGCCACCGCACGCACACCCAAACCCACTTGCAAACCGGTGGGCAACGTGGATTGCTCCGAGGTGTTGGTCCCCACCTGGCGCAGGTTCTGGTACATCAGGTCTTCAAACACCGCGTGCGATTTTTTGAAACCGTTGGTGGAGACGTTGGCCAGGTTGTTGGAAATGACGTCCAGCTGCATTTGCTGGGCTTCCATGCCGGTTTTGGATATCCAGAGTGAGTTGATCATGTCAGCTTCCTAGTGGTGTGGTTGGCTGCGCGGGCGCATCAACCTTGCAGGCCTAACAACTGGCCGGCGGAGCGGTCGTTGGATTCAGCGGTTTGCAGCAGGCGCATCTGGGTCTCAAACTGGCGCGCTGTTTGGATCATGCCCACCATGGTTTCGATGGGGTTGACGTTGGATCCTTCCAGCACGCCGGTCTGCAGTTTGGCGTTGTCGTCGTTGGGCAGTGGGTCACCCGAGTTGGCGCGAAACAAACCGTCGGCCCCCCGCCGGATCGGATCGTCGCCGTTGGGCGTGACCATCTTCAGCCGGCCTATGCCATTGGCCGGCTGGTTGCCCACTTTGGCGGTAACCGTGCCATCGTTGCCAATAGATAGCGTGGAGCCCGCCGGTGCGGTCATGGGCGCGCCGCCGTTGGAGAGGACCGGCAGCCCGATGCCGGAAACAACCGTGCCGTCGGTGGAAACTTCCAGGTGGCCATTGCGGGTGTAAGCCTCGGTGCCGTCCAATGATTGCACGGCAAACCAGCTGTTGCCATTGGCCATCACGTCCAGGCTGCGGTCCGTGCGCATGGCGGGGCCTGGCCGGTCCAGATGGCCAGCAGTGGCTTCCACCGCGAAGACGCGTGTGGTGGCGCCTTCGCCCTGCAGGGGTACGGCGCGGTAGGTGGATAACTCGGCCCGAAACCCGTTGGTGGAGGCGTTGGCCAGGTTGTTGGACAGGACGGCCTGGCGACTTGCGGCCGCGTTGGCGCCCGACATCGCGGTGTAGATGAGGCGGTCCATGGTGGGGTGGCTCCGTTAAGCGGTGGTTAGCGCAAATTCACCAGTGTCTGCAACACCGTGTCCTGCGTTTTGATGGTCTGTGCGTTGGCCTGGTAGTCGCGCTGGGCGGTCATCATGGCCACCAGTTCAGCGGTTAGGTCCACGTTGGAAGACTCCAGTGCGCCGGAGTTGATGGTGCCGAAGTTGCCCTGGCCGGGGTTGCCCTGGATGGGCTGGCCCGAGGTATTGGTTTCCACCCAGTTGCCCTGGCCTACGGGTTTCAGGCCCTGCACATTGCGGAACTCCGCCAGGGCCAGCTGACCGGTCGCCTGGCTTTGGCCATTGGAGTAGCGGGTGGTGATGACACCTTGCTCACTGATGGACACACCGGTCAGTGTGCCCGCGGTGTAGCCGTCCTGCGTCAGGTCGGACACGGCAAAGGCGGTTCCATACTGGGTAGCCGAACCGAAGTCGATGGGGACCACAAACGGCGCAATGTTCGGGTTGCTGGAGGTCAGCGTGATATTGAGTTCGGCTGGTGCCGCTGGCGTGAGCAGGTTGCCGGCGTTGTCAAAGGTGAGGGCACCCAGGTTGGTGCCGGGTGTTGGTACACCGGCAGGGTCGCCATCGTAGACATCCCAGGCGTCAGCCGCCGTCTTGATGAAATACAGCCGGACGGGAATTTCTACACCTTGCGGGTCAAAGGCGTTCAAGGAGGTTCCGTAGGTGGTGTAGGGCGTGGGCGGCACGGCAGATGCCGCAATAACCGCACGTGCATCCAGGTTGAAGGCTGCGGAGATTTCACTCGTGACCTGGGCTGGAATGGGTGCGCCCGCCGGAATGACCATGGGTGATGTGGTGGTGCTGGTCGGGGTTCCGTTGACGTCGGTCGGAAAACCCATCACGCTGGCGCCCGAGTTGGTGATCATGTTGCCGTCTTGGTCGAGTTTGAACTGGCCGTCACGGGTATAGGCTGGGCTGCCATCTGTCAGCGTCAATTGGAAGAATCCACCGCCATTGATCGCCACGTCCAGGTTGTTCCCCGTGATGTTGACCGTGCCCTGGGAGAACTGCTGCGAGACAGTCGCCACCTCCACGCCGATACCGCCACCCGCACCACCACCACCGCTGGGGCCAATGGAGGACGCAACGATGGCCGCAAACTCCGCGCGGGATGACTTGTAGCCCACCGTGTTGGAGTTGGCGATGTTGTTGCCAATCACGTCGAGGTTCTTGGCGGAAGAGTTCAAGCCCGAAAGGCCGGTTTGGAAGCTCATGGTGTATTCCTTGGGTAGCTGGGAGGGGTTGCGTTCGGGGTGGTGTCTACAAAATGGCCTGAATGGCGTCGTACCCTACGGCTTCGCGGCCTTTGAGCTGGATGCTCATGCCGCCGCTGCCGGTGCCAATGGAGGTGACGGTGTCCTGTGCCAGTGCAGTGGACGCCACGTTGGTCTTGCCGTTGGTGGCAACCACTTTGAACGTGGGGTTGGCGGTGCCGTTGTAGCTGGAGGCGTCCCACTCAAAGCTGTGGCGACCGGCTGCCTTGGAGCCCAGGTTGATGGTGTCCAGCACCTGCCCGCCGGGGCTCAGGATCTGCACACTGACGCTGGAGGCAGTGCCTTCCAGGTCAATGGCGCCACGGGCCTTGCCAGCGTCAATCGACAAGGTATTGCTCTGCAGCATGACGCCGTGGCCAATCATGTTTGCGCTTTGCATCACCTGCATGGACGTGAACTGACCGGCCATGGACTTCATGGTTTCGTTCAACTGCTGGATGCCCGAGACGGTGTTGATCTGTGCCATCTGGCTGGTCATCTGGGCGTTGTCCATGGGGTTCATGGGGTCCTGGTTGTTCAACTGCGCAACCAGCAACTTCAAAAAGCGGTCCTGTTGTGCATCGGCCGATGTCTGGCCGGCCGTCTTGGCGGTTGCACCGGGTATGGCGCTGGGGGTGTTGGTGACGCTGCTTACCATGTGGGAATCTCCTTGGCTCATTGACCCATTTGCAGGGTTTTGAGCAGTAGCGTTTTGGCGGTGTTCATCACCTCGACGTTGTTCTGGTACGAGCGCGAGGCGGAGATCATGTTGACCATCTCCTCCACGGGGTTGACGTTGGACTGGGTTACATAACCATCGGCGTCTGCTGAAGGGTGCGCCGGGTTGTGGACCCGTTTCATGGGCTCGTTGCTCTCACGGATGCTGTTGACCCGCACGCCAGACGACGCATCCGCGCCCATGGGTGTGGTCTCAAACACCACCTGCCGACTCTTGTAACCCTGGCCGTCGGGGCCTGCGACCGCATCGGCGTTGGCCAGGTTGCTGGCCACCACATTGAGGCGCTGGGACTGTGCGCTGATGGCGCTGCCCGACACGTTGAAAATGGAAAACATGGACATGGTTTAGCTCCCTACTGTCCTTGTATGGCACTCAATAAAGTCTTGGACTGGCCGTTAATAAAGCGCAGGGTCGCTTCGTAGCGGACCGAGTTGTCGACAAAATTGGCGCGTTCGCGGTCCATGTCCACACTGTTGCCGTCCATGGCCGGTTGGCTCTGGGTGGTGTAGCGCAGGGCCGTTGCGTCCAGGCTTGTGGTGCTGGCCTGCAGTGGAATGTGGCGCGGATTGCCGGAACCCGTGGCTTGTCGCGGAGCAGAGGATGCCGGGGCTGCCCCATTCGCTGCGGTTAATGCCTCTTTGAAGTTGATATCGCGCCCGGCGTACCCCGGCGTGTCGGCATTGGCAATGTTGCTGGCAATCACACGCTGCCGTTCGGCGCGCAGGACCAGCGCGTTGGAGTGAAAGTCCAGTGTGCTGGTTAGATTGGCAAACATTGATCACCTCCGAATGGGTTTACGAACCCCCTGGATGGACCAGGTTGTTCGGCGTTGGGCAATTATGGGAAAACCTTTAATTTTTTAGCGGTGGAATACGGGGGCTAAAGCCGGTCATTTGAGGGGTTTGTGGTTGCCTCTGCTCTCTATAGTTGGTTTTCCCATGCTTAGTGTCCGGCTGGTGGTTTCAACCGGCTGACGCGTTTGGAGGAATGCCATGTTTAGTCTTTTGAGTCAGCTGCGCGCCGTGTGGCTTCCAGTGGCGGCGGTGTCCGTGTTGGGGCTGACCATGGCCGCAAACCCCGCGCTGGCGCAGGGCGCGTCAGCACCCGAGGTTCAGGCTGTGGCGCAGGACTGGTTGCGCGATGCCACCGCTGCGGCCCAACCGGCAGGCGCTACTGCGCTGCGCATGGAGGTCAAACTGGGGAATCTGGACAGCCGGCTGAAGCTGGCCCCCTGCGGGAATGTCGAGCCGTATCTGCCACCTGGCGCCCGTTTATGGGGGCGCACCCGTGTGGGTTTGCGCTGCGTGGATGGCATGAGCCGTTGGAATGTGTCTTTGCCGGTGACCGTGAATGCCTATGGCAACGCCTGGGTGATCAAAGGACAGGTGGCCGCTGGGAGTGCACTAACGGAAGACGATGTGGTGGAGGCCGAAGTGAACTGGGCCGAGGAAAACAGCCCCGTCGTCCGGGACAAGGCCTTGTGGGTCGGACAGATTGCCACCCGCGCGTTGATGACGGGCCAGACCCTGCGGCAAGGCATGGTCAGACCCGCGCAGGTGTTTCAGGCGGGTGCCCAGGTTCGGGTGGTCGCGCAGGGCGCCGGTTTTCAGGTTTCCGCCGAAGGGCAGGCTTTGTCAGCAGGGGTGGTGGGGCAGGTTGCCAGGGTTCGCATGGAGAACGGGCGGGTGTCCTCTGGCACGGTGCTGGATACAAAAACAGTAAAGATCGACCTATAGACCACAATTGCCACCTTTTTTCTATGCAAATTTCTCTAAAGTCAGTCATGATGCGGCCGATAACTATCGCACGAGACTACATATTCCGTGGTTTTGGAGAACCCTATGAAAATCGGTCAAACACCAGACAACTCGATTCAGACTCAGCTCGGCAATGCTGCAACGGCACAAAAGGCGGGTCAAAACGCCAGTGCCACCGCTTCCAGCGGAGCGACGCAAAGCACGCGGTCTGCCGGTGTGGCTGTAACGGTGTCTACTTTGGCCCGGGGGCTGGAGAAGTCCGGTCGGAACGAGGGTGCGGACATCGATACGCAAAAGGTAGCGTCCGTTCGTGCGGCCATCGAGGACGGGTCCTACGTGGTCAACCCGGAAGCCATTGCCGACAAACTTTTGACCAACGCGCAGGAAATGCTCAACCGAACCTCCCGTTGAGTTCGTTTGGGGCCCGCGCACTTTTTTAATGCAAAGGCCCCAAAATGCAAAATTCTTCCCTGGATACCCAACTCGATCTTCTTGAATCCCAGCTCAACGCCCTGTCCGCAAGCTTGGTAGAAGGGCGCCCCGACGCATTGCAGTCCGGTAGTGCTGCACTGCAGCGCTTGGCGGTGGACTTGCTGCAAGTGACCGGTGGAAAAGGTTTGGCGCAGTTCAAGCAACCCCGTCAACGCCGCAGAGTCCAGGTTTTGGCGACTGGCATTGCCAACCTGCGTGAGAATCTGCTGCGCCATATGGCCTACGTAGACCGTGCACTGGAGATTGTGGTGCCTGCTACCCGAGACAAAGCGACCTATGCGGGAAGCGGCGCTTATGGTCAACCCGTACGCCAATCCGGCGCATTTTCGGTCCTCGCTGCCTGAGCCTGTCTCCCACCCACCGCGTGGTGGGGATTGCGCGAAAAACCAATCAATGTGAACGCATTTTTGCCCGGAGACGGGCAATTGACTGGCTGTGCAGCTGGCAGATGCGGGACTCGGTCACGTCCAGGACTGCAGCGATTTCCTTCAGATTCATATCCTGCTCGTAATACATGCTCATGATGTATTGCTCGCGCTCAGGCAAACTCTTGATGGCGGCAACCAATGATTCCCGCAGGCGGTGGTCCCGCAGCATGTTCATGGGGTCTGCTTCACTGTCCGCCACATGGCGGTCCAGGAAGCTATCGTCTTCTTCCCCATTGCGCGACATGTCCTCCAGATACACCAACTGGGTGCCGCGCACTTTGCCCAGCAGGCTCTGGTAGTCCACCAGACTCATACCCATCTCGCTTGCAATTTCAGACTCAATAGGACTGCGACCCAGGCGGTGTTCCAGGCGCCGCATGGTGGTCTCGATCTCTTTTTGGCTCTTGCGCGAGCCGCGTGACATCCAGTCATTGCCGCGCAATTCGTCCAGCATGGCACCTCGGATGCGTTGGGTGGCAAACGTTTCAAACTGCACACCTTGGGCGGACTCGTACCGGGACAGCGCATCTGCCAGACCAATGAGGCCGACCTGTATCAGGTCATCCACCTCGACGCTGGCAGGCAGCTTGGCCATCATGTAATGTGCCAACCGCCGTACCAGAGGTTGGTACTGCTTGATCAGCGCAGACCGGTCCAATTGCCCCTTCTCGGTGTACATCAATGCCTCTCCGCAAAGTGGTCAAAACGGCGCAGCGGTGCCAGACGGTGTAGGCCACCGGTTGGCGCATCTTTTGCGTCCAGTGTCATCGCATTTTCGAGCAGGCGCAGGGCCAGGCTTTGCATTTCCGCGCTGTGTTGTGAATCATGGCGTGGCTCACGCATGGTTAAAGTTTTGCATTCGTACCCCAGAAACCGCTCTGCACAGGCACGCAAGCCGGACAACGTGTCTGCGGTTGTACTGGAGGCATGGCGGTTGGTGTCTTGCAGCATATGGATGATGGTAGGCCTAAGTTTGCCAGTTATCAACAGCCGTTTGAGTGCAGCATAACTGCTCAACAAGGATGCGCGCGTGGACGACACGGCAAGCAAGGGCTCCGTCTGGCACTCGCCCAGCAGTGTTGTCATCCACTCTGCCTGGCAATACAGCGCCAGTACACCTTCGGGCGGAACCACCTTGCGCAGGTGGTGCAGGCCACGGGTGTGCGCGTCGGGAGTGCCGCACAGGGCGCGCAAGCCATGGGCCGAAGGCATGACGGTCCAGGCTGGAATGCCACTGGCGCCATCGTCGGACCAATGTGTGTTGTCCAGCAGTTGTTCCAGGCCGGGGTTGGTGTCGGACTCGGCCGTTGTTCCATCCAATACGGTGATGGAGTAACCGAGCTGCACCATAGACAAACACAGCTGCCACAGCAGGGGCAATTCGGCATGCTCGTCGCCGTGGCTGACCATGGCAATCAGTTTCGGCCCCGGCTGGCAACCCAAGCCCAGCAAGCCGGACGCCTGGTTGGCGTAATGGTCAAGCATCCATGCGCCCCTTGGCAAGAGATTGGGCGGACGGTTGCCCGAAGTAGAAACCCAGGTCGCTTACTTTGGGGTCGTAGGCTGAAATGCCCACGGTACGCATGGATTGCCGGACCAGTTTGGCCGCGTTGGCTGCCTCCCAATCTTCGGGCACCCGTTGGCCGGTTGTTATTCCGCGCAACATCAACTGGTTGCGGATGGCCGCATCGATGGCGGGGCCGAGTTTGACGGCTTCGTCGGTTTTGGAGAAGATGGCTTGTTGAGTGCCCACGGGTTTGAACGCGGCAACGGCTTCATCCAGCGTGTCTCCGTGGCTGCCGGCGTTCAACACCAAGAGGCGTTTCACGCTGGGCAAATCGAGCAGTTCCATCATCTCGTGTTTACGGGGGTCACGCGGTGCCAGACCGGTGGTGTCGATCAACACCATTTTCTTGTTGGACAACAAGCCCAGCAGGTCTTGCAGGGCGACGCGGTCATGCGCCAGGTGCGCGACCACCCCCAGCATTTTTCCGTAAGCCCGCAATTGTTCGTGGGCGCCGACGCGGTAGGTGTCCAGGGTTATCAGTCCTACGCTTGCGGCACCGTGCGTACGGGCGCACAGGCCAGCCAGCTTGGCCGTTGTGGTGGTCTTGCCAACGCCGGTTGCACCGATCAGTGCAAAAACGCCGCCTTCTTCATTCAGCGAGGTGCTTTCGGAGTCAGTCCTGAGGTTGCGCTCCAGCACGTCCATGACCCAGTGAACCGATTCAGAGGCGCTCATCTCTTCCGGCATCCGCTCCAGGATGGTGCGGGAGAGATTGGGCGAGTAACCCGAGCGGATGAGCTTGAGCATCAGGTTGGCCTGGATCGGATTCTGGCGCGCCTGGCCCAGCCAGGCCAGCGTGTTGAACCGGTCCTCCATCATCTCCTTCATGGCGTGCAACTCATCGACGATGCCTTGGGGCATGGCGGCAGAGGGCGTGGCGACTGTCGCCTGTGGCTTGCGGACAGGTTCTTTGCGGACCATTGGGCGTTCGGCCGTAGTTGCTGCGCGTGGCCGCTCCTGCGGCTGCGGTGCAAATACCTCTGCACTGTTGGTTGTGCCGGTCTCGTGGCGCTTGCGCAGCATCCGTTCACGCACATAGTCCTGAAAGGACAGCGTGCTCATGCTCAGTTGCGCGGCGTCGTCTTCGACCTTGGTCGCCACGTCTTGCGGCGCGGGTCTGTTATTGCGTGCAGGGCTTCCCCCCACTTTGGAAATGGGGTTGCCGGGCATCTGGTCCAGGGCGGCCAGTGTGTCTTCTGCAGTGGCAACCACCTCCACGCCATTTTCGGTGGGGCGGTTGGACAAGATCAGTGTGCCGTCACCAAAGGCCATGCGCGCTTTGGCAAGCGCCTCACGGGAAGTCGGTGCAGTAAAGCGTTGGATGTTCATGGTGTTGCGCCTCTGAGGATCGGACCGATGCGGATCGTGTGGGTTTCTGGAATCTCACTGTGGGCCAGTACTTGCAGCCGGGGCGCTACGCGCCTGACCAAGCGGGCGATGGCACTGCGGATCTGGTCGGGTACCAGCAAGCAGGCGGGTACGCCCACTTCTTCCTGCTTCATGGCTGTTTCTGCCGCGCTGCGTGTCAGCATGTCGGCGACGCCAGGGTCCAATGCAGGGCCCGCGGCATTGCCCAGGGCCTGGACCAACAAGCGCTCCAGACCTGGGTCGATAGCAATGACATTGAGCTCGCGTACGGGACCGTAGATTTGTTGGACGATGGCCGGCGACAGCGCCACACGTACCCGCTTGGCCAGCTCGGCCGGGTCTGTGGTGCTGCTGGCATGTTCGGCAATCGACTCGATGATGGTCCTGATGTCGCGGATGTGCACCGATTCGTCTAGCAGCAGCTGCAACACTTTCTGAAATACGGCGACGGAAACCATTTTGGGGACCACTTCTTCAATCAGTTTAGGGGCCAGTTTGGCAACGTGTTCCACGAGTTGTTGGGTCTCTGTGCGGCTGAGTAATTTGGAGGCCTGAACCTGCATCAAGTGTGACAAATGTGTAGCCATCACAGTCTCGGAATCAACCACGGTAAAGCCGACCATTTGCGCAGTTTCCTTCTGCTGTTCGTCGATCCAGTGCGCGGGCAATCCAAATGCGGGGTCGGTTGTTGCGGTGCCGATCAAGGGGGTGGTGATGCCGCCCGGGTTGATCGCCAGAAACATGCCGGGGAAGGCCTCACCTTCGCCCACGATGACGCCACGTAGGGTGATGCGGTAGCCACTGGGCTTGAGCTCCAGGTTGTCACGCACATGGACGGGCGGGGGCAGAAAACCGACCTCTTGCGCAAACTTTCTGCGCACGCCCTTGATACGGGTCAACAGGTCTCCCTGGCGTGTCTTGTCGACCAGGGCGATGAGCCGGTAACCCAGCTCCAGACCCAATTGGTCGACGGGTTGCAGGTCGTCCCACGATGCCTCGCCATCCGTTGCCACCGGAGCGACCAAGGCTTGTGGATCGACCGGTGGCGGTTTGTGCGCCAGTACCCAGGCGCCATAGGCCAGTACGGCCGAAATGGTCAGAAACACAAAGTGGGGCATGTTGGGGATCACGCCCAGAATGAACATGATCGTTGCTGTAATCCCCAATACCTTGGGTGAGACAAACATCTGGCCCACGATTTGTTTGCCGATGTCGTGCTCTTTGCCTACGCGCGACACCACCATGGCCGCCGCGACGGAAATCAGCAGACCTGGGATCTGGGCAACCAGGGCATCACCAACCGCAAGCAGGATGTAGCTGTTGGCGGCCTGGGATGCCGTCAGGTTGTGCTGCAAGATGCCAATGGCGAAACCGCCGAAGATATTGATCAGCAGAATGAGAATGCCCGCAATCGCATCGCCGCGGACAAACTTGGAAGCACCGTCCATGGAGCCAAAAAACTCGGCCTCTTCGCCGACCTCTGCGCGCCGACGTTTGGCTTCTTTCTCGTCTATCAGCCCTGCGTTCAGATCGGCATCCACAGCCATCTGTTTGCCGGGCATGGCATCCAGGGTAAAGCGGGCAGAGACTTCGGCAATACGCTCGGAGCCTTTGGTGACCACCACAAAGTTGATGACCACCAGGATGGCGAAGACGATCAGACCGACCGCAAAGTTGCCACCAATCAGGAAGTGGCCAAAAGCCTCAATCACCGCACCTGCGGCGCCTGGACCTGTGTGGCCCTCCAGCAACACCACGCGCGTGGAGGCCACATTGAGCGACAGTCGCATCAGCGTCGTGAGCAACAGAACGGAGGGGAATGCGGCGAAGTCCAGCGGGCGGATCATGTAGGCGGCCACCATCATGACCATGAGCGCCACGGCAATATTGATCGTAAAAAATACGTCCAGTAACAGCGGTGGCAGTGGCAACACCATCATGGCCAAAATGGCCACAACCAGCATGGGGGCGGACGCCCCCTGTATCACCGTGGTGTTGGTGCCAAACCATTGCTGCAGGGACTTGAGATAGGTGTTCATGCCGCGGTCGCCTTGGCTGGTTTGGTAAGCGGATCAAGCTCAGGAGGAACGAAGGGGTGGTTGAGCTCACCGGGGCTGGGGCCGTCACCCCGCATGGCGGCCCGCAGCCGGTAGACGTAGGCCAAGACTTGGGCCACTGCTGTATACAAACTAGAGGGAATGTCCTGGTTCAATTCCGAATTGGCGTACAAGGCACGGGCCAGCATGGGGGACTGCAAGACGGGAATGGCGTGGTGTTTGGCAACATCCCGAATTTTCATGGCCAGAAGGTCAGTGCCTTTGGACACGACCTGTGGCGCACCCATGGTTTTTTCGTCGTAGCGGATGGCAACGGCAAAGTGGGTGGGGTTCATGACGACAAAATCGGCTTTGGGAACCGCGTTGACGCTATTCTTTTGTGCCATCTCGCGTTGGCGTTGGCGAATCTTGGCCTTGATCTGGGGGTTGCCGTCCGACTCTTTTCCTTCCTGTTTGACTTCCTGGTGGGACATCTTCATTTCGTCCTTGTGCAGAAAGGCTTGCAGGGGTACGTCTATCAACGCCGCCATCAGTACCACCAATAACAAGAGGCCCATGCCGCTGGTGAGCCATTCGGTCAGGTGTCGAATGGCCATGCTGGAGGGCTGCAGTATCAGGGCGGAAACCGTTTGAAACCCAGAGCTTAAAAAAAGCGCAGCGACGGCAAAAAGAATGCTGGTCATGACCGCCATCTTCAGCACCGTCAGCAACTTCTTCTTGGCAAACAGTTTGCCGAAGCCGGCCAAGGGATTCAGCCTGCTGAAGTCAGGCATCAATGGCTTCAGGCTGTTCACCCAGCCACCCGACGAAACCGCAGCAAGAATGGCCGCCGCCGTGATGATGCCGGCAAACGCTGCGCTTCCAGCAACACCTATGCTGGTTGCGTCGGACAAGCGGGTCAGCATGGCGCCGGTTTGTTTGACCGTCGATGCGTCAAAGGACAACTGCTTGCCCATGCTGTGCTGCAAGCGGTCGAACAGTATGGGCGCGAGAACCATGACGCTGACGGCGCCAGCGCCCAGGACTGCAAGGTGGGAGAGGTCTTCTGAGCGACCAACCTGACCGTCATCCCGTGCTTTTTTGAGCTTGCGCTCGGAGGCCGGTAGGTTGCGATCTTGACTGCCTTGTTCCATGGTGGGGCTCTGTAGTTGCCACCATTGTCCTAAGGGACTTACGGAACTAAAGGTCAATAAGCAGGTAGATACACCTGCTTATTTGCGGGGGCTGGCCCCTGGAGTGACCGGACTATTTCAATCCGGTTTTGGTCAGGATGTGGTTGACCTTGTCTTCCAGCGTTGCCTTGGTGAAGGGTTTGACGATGTAACCAGCTGCACCTTGTTGCGCTGCCAGCACAATATCTTCTTTACGGGCTTCTGCCGTCACCATGAGTACGGGAATGTGCTTGAGCTTGTCATCTTTCTTGATTTCGCCGAGCAACTGAAAGCCGTTCATATTGGGCATGTTGATGTCGCTCACGACGAAATCGAAAGTCGAGCTGCGAAGTTTCTGCAGGGCGACAACTCCATCTTCTGCCTCGTCCGCATCAACAAACCCGCTCTCTTTGAGTAGATTGCGCACGATGCGTCGCATGGTGGAGAAGTCATCGACGACTAAAAAGCGCAGTTCTTTTGACATGGATTACCCTTTCCCGGGTGAATTTTGCATATTGCTAAGTATCACCGAATTTTGCATGGAATCAATGGGTTGGTTACGCAAGCCCGTGCACTCACGGCGTTTCAACTTCGTCCGCTGCGTCGGCTGAAACCCGCAGACCACCCAGAAGCCTTTCTTCAGCTTCTTTTGTCATGACCAAAATACTGATACGGCGGTTGCTGGGGCTCAGCGGATTGTCCGCATCCAGCAGCAGGCTGGATGCCATGCCAACGACACGCGCCAATTTTTCCTCGGGCATGCCAGCGTCCGCCAGCTCCCGCCGCGAGGCATTGGCGCGGTCGGCCGACAGTTCCCAGTTGCTGTAACCCCGGCCCGCGTTGCCATAGGCGCTGCGGTCGGTGTGGCCGTCCAGGCTGATCTTGTTTTCCACGTCCAGCAGGGCGGTTCCTATTTCGCGCAGAATGTCACGCATATAGGGTTTTAGCGCGGCACTTCCGCTGTCAAACATGGGGCGTTTCTGGTCGTCCACAATCTGAATGAGGAGGCCATCGGGTGTGATTTCCAGGCGGATCTGCGACGCGAACTCTGCCATTTTGGGGTTGTTGGAGATGGCGCCTGCAATCTTGGCGCTGAGTTCGGCGAGTTTTTGGGCGTCGCGCCTGGCGACTTCGGCCTTCTTGAGTTCACCGGACATCTTTTTGGCCCGTTTGTCTGCGCCGTCGCCCCGCCGGGCCTGTCCAGTGGTCTGCGTCAGGTCGCTGCCACCGCCGTTGATCACACTGCTGCTGGCGCCTGCGCCACTGCCACCCTGCAGGGCGACTTTCATGGGCGACTGAAAGTAATCAGAAATGCCTTTCTTGTCACCTTCTGATGTGCTGCCCAGCAGCCACATGAGCAGAAAAAACGCCATCATGGCCGTCACGAAGTCGGCGTAAGCGATCTTCCAGGCGCCACCGTGCGCAGCGTGGCCCCCTTTTTTGACCCGCTTGATGATGATGGGTTGAAGCTTTTTGGCGTCTCCTGCCATGCTCAGGTGTCCATGGTCTTACTTCTTGCCCTTCACATAACTCTCCAGTTCGACAAACGTGGGGCGCTCGGTGGAGTAGAGGACTTTTCGACCAAACTCTATGGCCGTAGAGGGGTTGTACCCCTGCATGCTGGCCAGCAGGGTGGTCTTGATGCACTGCAGTTCTTTGCCGCCCTCATCAACCTTTTGCTCCAGCACGCCGGCCAGTGGTTCCGCAAACGCATAGGCCAGCAAAATGCCCAGGAAGGTTCCCACCAGGGCGGAGCCAATCATGCCCCCCAATACGGCCGGCGGCTGACCGACGGAACCCATGGTGTTGACGACCCCCAGCACCGCGGCCACGATACCAAACGCGGGGAGACCGCCCGCAATGCGCTGGATGGCGGCAACGGCGGCATGGGCTTCGTGGTGGTGGGTTTCGATTTCGTTGTCCATCAGGGACTCGATCTCATGGGCGTTGAGGTTGCCGGACACCATCATGCGCAAATAGTCGGTGATGAACTCCACGACGTGGTGGTCATGGCCGACGGTGGGGTATTTTTTGAACAGCTCGGATTCGTGTGGCTCTTCGACGTCTTTTTCGATCGCCATCAGGCCTTCTTTTCTGGCCTTTTGGAGGATGTCAAACAGCAGTGCCATCAACTCCATGTAGCGGGCTTTGGTGTATTTGCTGCCTTTGAAACACTCGCCCAAACCCTTCAAGGTGGCTTTGATCACCTTCATCTGGTTGTTGGCCACAAACGCACCAAGGGTGGCGCCACCAATCGTGATCATTTCAAACGGCAGCGCCTTCAAAATCACCATGATGTTTCCACCGTGAACGATGTACACGCCAAAGACGCACACCAGGATGACAAGCCAGCCGACGATTACAAGCATAGGGGCATTGTGACAGGGAAGCCCGGGGCTTCAAGGGTTGAACAGACGGGCTTTTGAGGGCCTGTCACTATCATATCGGCGCTACCCAAATGTGCTTGAGAAATTTGAAGCAATGTGCGCAGCCACCGTGGCTGGCGGGGGCGGTATTGGTCAAATTGGCCTCTAGCCCCCGAGTTTGCTCACTGATTAGCTATGAATATAGTAGCAATTAGTGCAGCAGTATCCCGCCTGCTGCCGCGCCCTTGCCCGCCCGGGCGGGTGGTGTGCACAAACCACACTCGAAGTGCCGGCTGTTCTCATAGGCTTCGCTGACAAAGTGGCCTCCGCACTTGCAGCACTTGGTCATGGACAGCATGTTGTTGTCAATGAACTTGACCAGGCGCCAGGCCCGTGTGACAGACAACAGCGGCTCCACTGCGCAGGCTGAAATTTGTTCGCTGTACAGGCGGTAGGCCTTCATGATGGCGTCAATGTCGTCCATGGCGCACACCTTGGTCAGGTATTCGTAGGTGTTCTGGAACAGGGACGCATGAATATTGGGCTGCCAGGTCAAAAACCACTCGGTGGAAAACGGGAGTTGTCCCTTGCTGGGCGAACGACCGGCCACCTCTTTGTAGAGCCGGAGCAGTCGCTCATAAGACAGGTCGGTTTCGCTTTCCAATACTTGAAGGCGTGCGCCCAACTGGATGAGTGCAACGGCACGTTCAACTTGCTTGGAATCGTTCAAAACGCTTTTGGTGGCCATGGTCTTGCTCCGGAAAATGGGGGGTGGCTTACATGGTTTCGGCGTAACGGCCGGCCATCAGGATGCTGGCATGCAGCTTGGTCGTTGCGTCGTTGTCCACCTTGTTGACGGAGTGGTTGGTCAACAGGTTCCAGACCATATCGTCATCTACCCGGAAGCGGCACAGCAACATATTGCCCGAGGCAATTTTCATGATCTGCGCGGGGGACAAGGCGCCAATCAGGTCGGCGGATTCTTCCGACATGCCCAGGCGGAAGAGTGCCTCGGGTTTGTCCTGGCGGATCAGGTTTTGCGCCAACATCAAGTAGGTCATGTTGGCTTCACGAATTTCGTTCAGCAGTTGTTCGTTGGTCATTTTTGGCTCCTGGTATGAGCGGCAATTCGTGTGAATCACCATGGAGCCAATTCTGGGCTGGAGTGCCAGAAACTTAAATCGGACAAAGGCTAATCCGACTGTAGTGAAAGCGCGCAGTGTATGTAGGAAGTTGCCCTACAGGCTGTAAGAAGGCGAGCCGAAACCGGTCGTTCTGCAGGCCATACCGTGTAGCGTGCGGAGAGTGGTTTTCGTCAAGCGTCTTGCATCCATATCGGCATGCGCCGATACAACTTGAGCGTGGCAGAACGTGCAGGGTTTGCTGCAGGTGCGCACTCTCAACTTTCAGTCCGTATCTATATATAGATGTCCGTTGGCGTAAACCCGTCAACGTGCTTCCCTTGCCGGCACGGGGACGTGTCGGTGGGGTAGTGGGGTCAACCGGCTTACTGGCGCAGCAGGGCCAATACGCTTTGTGGCATCTGGTTGGCCTGCGCCACCATGGCGGTTCCGGCCTGTTGCAGCACGGTTGCTCGGGACAGGTTGGCTGTCTCTTTAGCGTAGTCGGCATCCATGATGCGTCCGCGAGACGCCGCAGAGTTTTCCGCCGCGACACGCAGATTGGCAATGACCTGCTCAAAGCGATTCTGTGAGGCACCCCAGGTCGCGCGGATGCTGGTCATGGTCATGAGGTCGGCATCGAGAATTGCCAACTCGGCCGATGCGGTCGCATTGGTCGTACCCAGTGTGGTGGCGGTTTGGGTGGCTTGGCCAGCATTCACAATGATCACATCGGCGGTGTTGGCGCCAACCTGGAACTGGGCCAAGACGGCAGCGCTCAGCAGCGGCACGCTGTTGAAAGCTGTCGAAGCAATGACTCGGTCGTTTTCTTCCTTCAGCAGCAGGTATTCCTGGTCCAGGGAGGCGATGTCGGTTGTCGTGTTGGTGCCGTTGGCGGCCTGCACGGCCAGCTCACGCATGCGCTGCAGGTTGCTGGTGATGGCGCCCAGCGCACCTTCCGCAGTCTGCGCCATGGAAATCGCGTCATTGGCATTGCGGATGGCCACATTCATGCCGCGGGTTTGGGTGTCCATGCGCTCGGCAATGGCCAAACCGGCGGCGTCGTCCTTGGCGCTATTCACGCGCAGCCCGGAGGACAGGCGCTGCATAGACGTAGTGAGGGACGTTGATGAAGTCGACAAGTTGCGCTGCGCATTGAGCGATGCAACGTTGGTATTGATGGTACTTGACATAAGGAGCTCCTTTAAAGCTGTTAAGCCCGGGGTAATTCCCGGTTGGAGTCAGCTCACTCGCCGACTTGGCTACACGGTCAGCAAATTGTGGAGAAACTTGAATTTTTCATTTCCCGGATAAAACCGGTAAAACCAAGCCATTTCCAGTGCTCTGGACACGGTTTTGGCAATTAATCCTTAAGTCTTGGGCCAAAGCGACCGAAAACAAATCCAACGGGTTCTACTTCATGGACTCGTCGGCCAGAAGGCGTCTGCCCAGATGCCCCGGTCATGGCGACCAACCTTGGGGTTGGCTATGAAAAGGGCAGCGATGCCTGGTTGTAACGATCTTTAGGAGAATCAAATGTCATCAACTATCAATACCAACATCACGTCGATCAATGCACAGCGCAATCTGGCGCGTTCTGCTACCAGTCTGGCCGTATCCATGGAGCGCCTGTCTTCCGGCATGCGTGTCAATGGTGCCAAAGACGATGCGGCGGGACTGGCCATTGCCGAGCGATTCGATGCGCAGACCCGCGGCATGAATGTGGCCATTCGCAATGCGAACGACGCGATTTCGCTGGCTGCAACGGCGGAAGGTGCACTCGGCGCCATTTCGAACAACCTGCAGCGTATGCGTGAATTGGCCGTGCAAGCGTCCAACGGCACCAACACCACCAGCGACATCGCCTCCTTGGAGCAAGAGTTCGCGTTGCTTGCCGCAGAAAATACACGGGTTACAACGGCCACGCTGTTCAACAGCACAGCCGTTATCGCGGCCACCACGTTTACCTTCCAGGTTGGAGCCAACACAGGCGACCAGATTGCCGTTGCCGGTGCAACCTACACGGGTACATCGACCACACTGGGCACAACGTCCGTCACCGCCAATGCCGAACTGGCCAAGTTGGATGTGGACATCGCAGCAGTCACAACCTTGCGTGCTACCTGGGGTGCGTCGCAGAATCGATTTGAAACGGTGATCAACAACTTGCGAGTCGGTGCTGAGAACTCGGCTGCCGCACGTGGACGCATCGTGGATGCCGACTACGCGACGGAAACTGCCAATCTGACACGATCCCAGGTCCTGCAGCAGGCGGGAACGGCGATGGTTGCGCAGGCTAACCAGGGACCAAGCGGTGTGCTGGCCCTGCTGCGGTAAACAAAGCGCAAGGCTGGAGGCGAGAGCCTCCAGCCTGCTGCAGCGGCGTCTGGCACATGCCAACGCCGCTTTTCTGCGTTTTGCAATTGCCGCTAGGGCGCTATAAACTGGAAATAGGAGGCCACCATGGCAATTTCATCACCTGGGGTTGGTAGTGGGCTGGATGTCAATAGCATCGTCACGCAGTTGGTTGCAATTGAAAAGCAACCTTTGCAAGCCTTGCAGGTCAAGGCGTCAAGTTTACAAAGCCAGTTGTCTTTGTATGGGACTATCAAGTCCCAGGTCTCTGCACTGAAGGATGCTGCGTCGACTTTGGCGTCGGCTACCAGTTGGGCCAGCCAAGCGGCGACGTCGTCCAACACGGCTGCCGCGACGGTGAGTGTGGACTCAACCGCAACAGCGACTTCGTTTGGTCTGGATATCACCCGCCTGGCACAGTCACAGACTACGGCGTCTAGAAGCATAGCGGCAGGTGCTTCGCTGGGGGCGGGGTCCGGTACGGGGCAACTGAGCATTCAGCTGGGAAGTTGGGGCCCTGCCGGTGCAGGCCCCTTTGTTGCCGGGGCAGGGGCCGCGGTGAACATCAATGTCAGCGAAACCGACACCTATACAACGATAGCCAATGCCATCAACGCGGCCAATGCGGGCGTCAAGGCGACGGTCCTGAAAATTGGCAATACCGAGCGGCTGTCCTTTCAGTCGACAACCTCGGGTAGCGATGCGGGTTTTTCCATCGCATCGAATGGCGGCTTTGCAGCCCTGGATAGTCTCTCCTTCACCTCCTTGGGCAATGGATCTGAGTCTGCGCTGGGTATGGAGTCGAGCCAAGTGGGCTTGAACGCCACCTTGAAAATTAACGGTGTTGCGTTGGAGTCTGCCACCAACACGGTGGCGAATATGGTGCCGGGGGTGACGCTGAATCTGTCGCAGACCACGACACCGGGTTCACCCGTTCAGATTAATGTGGCACAGGACAAAGTTGCGCTACAGAAGAATATCCAAACCTTTGCGGATGCCTATTCGGCCCTGAGCAAAACCCTGGCGGACGCTACCAAGTATGTGCAAGGCGGTAGGTCTGGGGTGTTGCAGGGGGACTCGACGACCGTTGGGCTGCAAAGCCTGATGCGCACAATCATCGGATCCAGCAGTACCGGGTCCACCTACACGCGGCTGTCGGAAGTGGGGCTTGAGCAGCAAACGGACGGATCGTTGAAGCTCAATACGACCAAACTGGCAACTGCCATGGGAGATGTGAGCAATTTGCAGAAATTGTTTACAACCAATAATTCAAATGCCGCAACCAATGGCTTCGGTTTGAAATTGCGTGATCTGGCCAGCGGTCTCCTGGCAGCGGACGGGACGGTTAGCAACAAGTCGACGGCACTGCAGGGCGCCATCAGCCGAAACGGTAAGGAGCAGGACCGGGTCAACGACCGTGCCGCGGTTGTTGAGAAGCGTTTGCGTGCGCAGTACTCTGCGCTGGATGCCCAGATGGCCAAAATGAGTGGACTGAGTTCGTTTGTCACTGCGCAACTGGCGCAGTGGAACAAGACAAGTTAAACATCGTTTGCCCCTGCACGCGCGACGTCCGCACCCCGCATGCATTCTGTCGCCCTCGCAATGATTGTCCGCAATGAAGCGGCGTCGATTGCCCAGTGCCTGGACAGTGTTCGCCCCTGGGTCGACCATATGCTGGTGTTGGATACCGGCTCCACGGACGACACCGTTGCCCTGGCGCAGCGCTGTGGCGCTCGGGTAGAGCATTTCCCCTGGGTTGATGATTTCGCGGTTGCACGCAATCGTGCCCTTGATTTCGCCGATGCCGACTGGAACCTGGTGCTGGATGCCGATGAGGTGCTGACGGTGGGCGGAGAGACGATTGCCCAGTTGCGCGCGCTCCGTCCGGACTTTGTGGGCTCCGTTCGGCAGGACAACCGCTTTGGAGCTTCCGACTCTGAGGGTTTTGCCTCGACCTGGATTTCGCGTGTATTGCCCCGCGGGGTGCGTTACAGCGGGCGCATCCACGAGCAACCACAACATATGTTGACCGTGCGCAAATTGGGGGTGTATCTGGATCACACGGGATACACACCATCCGCCATGGTCGCCAAAGATGGCAGAAACGCGGCATTGCTCCATCGCGCGTTGATGGAAACGCCGGGAAATGGTTACATGTTGTACCAACTGGGCAAGGACCACGCGGTGTACCAGCGCTTTGATCTTGCGGCACGCTACTTTGAGCAGGCCGACCAAGCCCTGCCACCAGGTCTTACCATCGCCCACGATCTTCTGCTGCGTTGGCTTTTTGCTTTGAAAAAGTGTGGCCAGCACGCCAAAGCCGTTGAATTGGCCGAGTCCCGTATGTCGCTTTGGCAGGATTCGCCGGACTATTGGTTCACGGTGGGAGACCTATTGCTGGACTGGGCTTGTGAGGCGCCCCAGCAGGCCGCAGTATTGATGCCCATGGTGGAGTCCAGCTGGCTGCGTTGTTTGGAGATTGGTGAGCGGCCTGATCTCGAAGGAGCGGTGCAAGGGCGTGGCAGTCACTTGGCTTCCACCAATCTCGCCGTTATTTACGAGGGATTGGGGCGAAGTGACGAAGCCCGCAAGTACCGGGCTTTGGCCGCGCAAGGCGTTACGCCCGTCGCGCAATAACTTCCATGCAAGATTTGTAGCGTGTGCTAATGCTGTAATCAACAGGGATGAGCCCTTCTTCAGCCAGCAGACGCATCAACGATGCGCGACTGAAGTTGTGGTGGTGCTCCAGCTCACTCCAATAGGGGTTGACACCCTCGGCATTGGCTTTGCGCCAAGAACCGCTATCCAGGTTGGGGCAAGAAATCATCACCAATCCGCCTGGCATCAGTGCCGAGTGCACACGTTTCAAAGCCTCGCGCGGAAAGGGTACGTGTTCCAACACATCAGCCAAAGAAATGACCATGACCGGATCGGTGACATGGAGCTCCATCAGGTCACCCACCACGGCGCTATAACCCAAAGCCTCTATCCGCTCCACGGACTGTACGCGGCTATCCAGCCCAATCGCACTGAAACCATACTCTGCGGCAGTTATCACCAGGCCACCGGCGCCGCATCCGACGTCCAGCCACACCATACTGTCTCCCATCCAGCCCTGCTGCTGGAGGTGGCCTTGCACGCGCTCCACGGTGGGAGCCCATCGTGCGCGCTCCTGGTCCAGGTTCAGGCCGGTGACCTGCATGGGATGGGCTTTGCTGAATAGCAGCGCCAGCCCCTGCGCCGTAAAGTAGTTGCGGCTGTAGATATGCTGGCACTGTTGGCAGTGCATCCAATCCAGCTTCAAAGGCAAGCCTGGTTGCCATATGGGGTAGTTCTCGCAACTGTCGCTGCGCAGCAAGACGGTGTCCGTACTGTTGCACAGTGGGCAGGCTTCAAATCGTATCCACAGCGGGGAAGTTTCATCGGTCACAACGTTAGTCTCCGTTTGGGATGGCACTTTTGACTCCCTCTGCTGTTCAGTTGGAGCGCCGCCGGCCAACAAAGCAAGGTACTGACCATGTGCTGCCGGTTTAAGTTGTTTGCGGGCAATCAGTTCCAGCAGTACAAACACACACAAATCAAAGCTGGCCAAGCTGTAGTGTGCAATCAGTGCCAGATTAACCAGCTGTGCGTTGGAAAGCAGTTGCAGATTGAGTGGGTCTTTGATGTAAATGATGTCCGATTCCAGCAACTGGTTGAACGGCGCCTTGACATTGTTGTTTTTGATGGTGGGCGCAATGGACCAGCGCTTGACGTCTACAAAACAATGCGGAACGTATCCGTTGGCCCGCATCCATACGTCCACCTCACCAAATGTGGGCTGGTTTTCATACAGGCAGATGTAGGAAACCTCCAACTGTATGGCTACGCACTGGTCCAGTTTCTTCTTGCCGTGTTTGAGCACGGTAAGTTCCGCTCCTTGGACATCCATTTTGAGGAAGTCAATGGGCGGCACTTCGACTATGTCGTCCAATCGGGTGGTCTGAACCGTTTCGGTGTATTCAACTTTGCCGAAATGTTCGAACTGATTGAAAAACTTCAACGCCGCTGCCTTGGGCTTGAGCAGGGATGTCATCCCGCTTTCGGGGTGGGTTACGTACAGGGTGTGTGCCAGACCGTCGGCCAGAAACTGTGTGAAAACGTGTGCGCTGTCACCGTAGGCTTGTTTGATTTTTTCCGTTTGTCGGGCATCACCTTCAAAGGCATTCAAATGTCCCAAGCCTTCGTTCAGTAGCGGAAGGTACACGGGCCGCTCGTTGATAAAGGCAGCGCCCACATCCAATATCTGCAAGGGAGCGCCAGGTTGAATCAGGTCTTTAAAGCTCATGTAGTGTCTCGGTTTCCCGCGGTGGCAACGGGTCTGTGGGCGTTGATGCACGATGATACCGTTGAACCCTGTGCCACCAATGGCTGGCTTTTGGCCCTTTTGCACTTGTCTACAATTTCAGTCATCCACTAGATCAGGTTACATGGCAGCCACCCCCACTCCCTTGAACTTTCCACGCGAAAAGCTGGGGTTGTGCATGATCGTGAAAAACGAAGAGCGTGCCTTGGCCCGATGCCTGGAGTCGGTACGCAACTGGGTTGGCGAGATGGTGGTTGTGGATACTGGTTCGACGGACGGTACGGTAGGTATTGCGGAATCGCTTGGGGTCCGTGTTTCCTACTTTCCGTGGTGTGATGATTTCTCTGCTGCGCGCAATGCGGCGCTGGATCAAGTCACCAGCGAATGGGTACTGGTGTTGGACGGTGATGAGGCACTCACTGTCGAGAAGCCTGAGGAATTTAAGGCCGCCTTGTTGCAATCGCAGTGGGACGGTTTCAGTTTGCCCATTCGCAGCCTGAATGACAACGGCACGTATTCAAAGGCGATGGTTTTTCGTCTCTTCCGACGCGAACGACCGGGTATGCGTTACCGTGGCGAGATACATGAGCAATTGGAAGCGGTTGCAGCCGGTGGGTTGCGTACCTCCAGCCTTTCCTGTTTGCAATTGGACCATGACGGCTACACCGCAGCGGTCGTTGCAGGTGCGGGCAAGGCCCTTCGCAATATCCGTTTGTCCCATAAGTTGACGCAGTCCCGGCCAGACGATCCGTTTTCATGGTTTGTGTACGCCATGGCCTTATCGCAGTCTGACAAAGATGCCATGCTCGACGCCGCGCAAAAGGCTATGGCGCTGATAGACGCCAACCCTGGGCGCGTCCGCGGAGAACACTACGTCGTCAATTTGTACCTGGCTGCCATCCATGTTTATCAGTCGCGTGGCAACGTGGAGCAGGCAGTTGTTATGGCAGACCACGCGCTTGTATTGTTTCCCGCATCGCCGGACCTGCTGTACCAACGTGGCGGTGCCAGAATGGCGTTGGGAAACTATGCGGGCGCTGCAGATGATTTTGTCGCCGCACTCAGTGCTTCGGCGTTGGCCTTCCCGCTGGTTGTTGATCCTGCTGCGACTGGTCATGGCGCGCGTACGGGGTTGGCCCAAGTGTTGCGGAAACTGGGGCGAGGCGACGAGGCGATGGTGCAGTTGCAGAAGGCGATAGCGCAGGCGCCTGCGGAATTCTCCAACGCCCATGCTGAGATGGGCGCCCTACTAATGGATAGTGGGCTGGTTGAGCAGGCAGCACCCTTGTTTGAAGAGGCTTATCGCCGCAATCCAACCGACGGCGGTGTTGCACTTAAGTTGGGATGGTGTTTGTACAAGATGGGCCGTTTAGACCGCGCGGAAGGTATTTTGCGTGGGATTCCAAACGACCCCCAGATTGATCTATTGCTGGCTCGCATACTGTTGGATACCGGCAGGGCGGAGCAGGCTCTCGTGTTGTTGGCTGCAAACACCCTGCCGGCTGCTCTCCTGATTGTTGGATGGTCCCATTTTGTATTGGGGCACTCTGCGCATGCGACCAGTGTGTGGGATGCATGGCTTGTCCACACGCCGGATGGAAACAGCACCAAGCTGGCACTATTGCTGTTTCGTCTCTTGACTACCGCTGGTGTTGCACAGGCGGCACCATCGTCCTGGCCTGAGGCGCCCAAGGAGTTGGATGCCTGGATCCTTCTCTTATTTAAATACCCACTGACCAACAGTTTCGACGCCATCGTTCGACATGGTTCTGTGGTGTTGGGTGGGCAATGGCCGACGGTCCGCATGCGATGGGCGCAAGCCTTGGTCGTGGAAGGGCACGTTGAAGCGGGGATGCCGCTATTGTTCGAGGCTGCGCAGGATTCGCCCCAAAATGGTGCGGTTTATTACTGGCTAGGTTACTGTGCAGTATTGCATGGGCAGACGGAGGATGCTAAGGTTATGTTTGAGGAATGCCTGTTATGTGATCCACAGCATCCTCAAGCCAAGCAGGCGCTTGGGCTCTTATAAATATGTTGCCCAGGGCGTGGGGGCTTAGCCAACCGTCTGGGTGCTGCGGCAAATTAGACTGAAAGAATCGTCCAATTCGTTTTACTGCCCCCTTGAGTTCGTTGGAGGTCTGCCGATAACTAAGTTACACAGCAGCTACCAGAGACTCAAAATGTACACCTCCGTCAATATGCGTTCCGCAAATGCTTACAGAACCGTTGGGGTTGAAACTTCCGTAGCTGGTGCTGACCCCCACCAGTTGGTGGGCCTCCTGTACCAGGCACTCTTGCAGTCCTGTGGGGCTGCCAAGCTGTCGATACAGGCTGGTGACATTCCAGGAAAAGGCAAGGCTATTGTTCGCGCCGTTCGCCTGATTGAGGAAGGTTTGAAGGCGGGTCTCAACGATGAAAAGGGTGGCGAATTGGCGCTTAATCTGCGGAGTCTGTACGACTATTGCATCGTGGTCCTGACGGAAGCGAATTTGCGCAACGACATCAATAAGGTAGAAGAGGTCATCCGATTGATTCAACCCGTGGCCCAAGCTTGGACAGACATCAAGGCCGAGGTTGCCAACCTGCCCCAGTACTCCATGCGCGCAGGAGCCTGAGATGTCACAGATGCTGATCGACTATTACAAATCAATAGAGGAAAGCAGTCTGAAAATGCTGGACGCAGCGAAATCCCAGGATTGGGAGCAGGTGGTACGGTGTGAAGGTGTGTGTGCAGTGCTGATTGAACAACTCCGACTGCATAGCCATTCCGAGCAGCTATTGCCAGAGCAGCGAACCGAGAAAACGCGCATCATGCAACGCATTCTGCGCAACGATGCCCAAATCCGCTACCTAGCCGAGCCTTGGTTGGAACAGCTGGATGCAAAAACAGCAGACCATCCCCCTTACCTGCACTGATTCAGTGTAAGAGCGCGTAAAGGCGATCAAGCTGTGTCCACTCTGATTGGGCCAGCAGGCTTTCCGCGCGCTTGGTAAACAGGGCGTTGTGTTGGTAGATGCGGCAAAACACCTGGATGGTCTGCACAATGGTTTCAGTGTCCAGTGCACGACCTTGTTCAGCCGCAACCCCCGCCAGCATGAGACGCAGAATCCCGTACCGCGTCAGGAGTCTTCGGTAGTGCTCCATGGCTGACCCTCGTGTCCAGGGAAAGGTCTCCCGAATCAAGTCATTGAGCAGGTATTTTGACGCCAGTCTTTCCCAGACTCCGCCGTCTTCTGCCAGGAGTTTGGTACCGCGAACATAGTTGTTGGAAATGGTTGCCAGGGGCAATTCGGCTGTAATGCCCAGCCCTGCTCTGACCCTGTCGAGCACATCACGTTGGATGCCCCTGACTTCTGCAGGTGACTTCACCCCAAACAGAATGGAGAACAAGGTCACACTAGTGGCCTGTTGTTTGTTCAGTTGGTCCACCGTTGCGTGGATGCTTCCGCTTTCGACCATGTTGGTCATTTCTGCCAAGAGCGTGTCGACAGACGGTTGTGAGTCGGTCGCAACCAGATGGTCGATCTGCTGGCATAACCATCCCGCAGTCACCAAACGTTCCGTGTTGCTAAGACTCGGAGTCTGAAACAGCTGAATGAGAAAGATGCGCACTTCATCCATTGCTTCCACGGAGAAACCGTGAATAGAAGTGATGACTGGTGTGGTCGCAAGGCGCGATGTGAAGTCTGCACTTACAAACTCAAATGCATCGTCCTGTGTCAAGGCCAGTCTTGCAGCCTCTGGACAGGACAGGGTCAGACTCTGTTCAAAACGGTCACCAAACTGCACAACATGGCGCGGGTAGACGTAACACGTGTCAGACAAAGCGTCTTCGCCCAGGTGTTGCTGGATGGGGCAAATGCCCTCACTGGAATGCATTCCACAGTGGGAGTCGGAAGGCCTGAGGTTCAGCGTTCCATGTTTGGAATATGACTCTTTGTCAGCTTGCACCAGGTACTGTTGCAGCAACGGCTTGAGCTCTGGGTGGTTTTCACCGCGGTAGCGCTTGTAGGTGTCCTGATCTACGCTGATGGACCATGTGGAGCAGCAAGTGTCGGGGCATGCACCGCCAAGGCACTGAAACTGGGTGACGTATTTGGGTACCAACATTTCACTAGTGAAATAGCGGGGGGGTGACACGTCACTTGGCATGTGGGTTTTCATGGCGTTGGTTTTATCTGGTTTGTATACATCGTATTGCCAACTACAGGGGCTTGCTTCTGAAACTGAAGGCGATTTCAGGCGTATTTGCAGAAGTACCCCGAGCGGCTCTTTTTAGCGGAATCTAGGCATAGGGTTTTCCCTCGGTTCTTTCCCGAGCTGGAAAAACGGGGGCGCGCAAAACGCCGGAAATGGCACTGACAAGTTGTTTAATTTTGTAAAAATTTTGCCGATAGTTCTTGGATACTGGTATTCCGTTAGTGGATTTGCTGGGCTGACCTATCCCCTTTAGGTACGGCAACTTGTAGGAGAACTTTTCATGGCCTCACCGTTCCTGGGAATGAGCACAGCGAATATCGCTGTATTGACGACAACCCAACTGAATAGCTTGGCCACGTCGGACTACCTAGCACTCACGACGGACCAGGTGCGAGCATTCACTACGGACCAGTTTGCTTCGCTGCAGACCAAGTTCATCGCCGCATTGAACACCAAGGACGTGGCCGCGTTAACGACCGATCAGGTTGTTGCGCTGAGAACTGATCAGGTCGCATCGCTGAAAACCAGTCAAATAGTCGCATTGACCACCGATGGCATTGCCGCCATGGAAACCCGCGATGTAGCAGCGCTGACTACCGCCAGTATTGGCGCCTTGACTACCAGCCAGATTAGCAAGGGGTTGACCACAGACCAAGTGGTGGCGTTGCGCACAGACCAGACTGCTGCCCTCAAGACTAGTCAAGTCTCCTCTTTGACAACAGACCAGGTTGCAGCGCTGGAGACCCGTGATGTTGCTGCGCTGACTACGGCGAGCATTGGTGCGCTAACCACCGACCAGGTGAGCAAGGGCCTGACGACAGACCAGATTGCGGCCTTGACTACGGCCGGTGCCGGCGCAATGACAACGGCAAGTATTGCGGCGCTGACGACGGATCAGGTGGTCGCCCTGCGCACAGACCAGGTTGTTGCTCTCAAGACCAACCAGGTTGCGGCGCTGACAACAGACGGTGTTGCCGCGATGGAAACCCGCGATGTTGCCGCGTTGACCACAGCCAGCATCGCCGCCCTGAGTACCAACCAGATCAGCAAAGGCCTGACGACCGACCAGATAGCCGCGTTGACAACGGCTGGTGCCGGAGCTTTGACCACAGCCGGAATTGCCTCTCTGACGACAGACCAGGTCGTCGCCTTGCGCACAGACCAGGTTGTTGCTCTCAAGACCAACCAGATTGCGGCTTTGACGACAGACGGCATCGCTGCGATGGAAACCCGAGATGTTGCGGCTATAACAACCGCCGGTATAGGCGCCCTCAGCACCGACCAGGTCGGAAAAGGCCTGACGACAGATCAGGTGGTTGCTTTGCGCACAGACCAGGCTGCAGCCTTGAAGACCAACCAAGTCGCGTCTCTGACAACCGATCAAGTCGCTGCACTGGAGACCCGTGATGTAGCGGCTCTGACTTCCGCCGGTATTGGTGCGTTGACCACCGACCAGGTGAGTAAAGGCCTGACCACTTCCCAGGTCGCAGCCATGACAACTGCTGGGGTGACAGCCTTGTCAACCTCCGGTATTGCGGCGCTGACCACAGACCAGGTCGTGGCCTTGCGGACTGACCAGGTCGCAGTGCTGAAGACTAGCCAGGTCACGGCACTGACAACTGACGGCATTGCTGCGATGGAAACCCGAGACATTGCAGCGCTCACGACGGCCGGCATTGGTGCCCTGACCACTGACCAGGTGAGCAAGGGCCTGACGACAGACCAGGTCGCCGCCTTGACCACTGCAGGCGCTGGCGCGTTGACGACAGCGAGCATTGCGGCCTTGACCACAGACCAGGTTGTTGCCCTGCGCACGGATCAGGTGGTGGCTTTGAAGACCAACCAGATTGCAGCATTGACGACAGACGGTGTCGCGGCTTTGGAAACCCGCGACGTAGCTGCGCTGACAACAGCCGGCGTGGGTGCTCTGACCACCAACCAGCTCAGCAAGGGGCTGACCACAGATCAGGTGGTTGCCCTGCGTACAGATCAGGTGGCGGCTCTCAAGACCAATCAGGTTGCCTCCCTGACTACAGACCAGGTTGCAGCGCTGGAGACCCGTGATGTTGCTGCGTTGACGACCGGTAGCGTTGGCGCCTTGACCACTGACCAAGTGAGCAAGGGCCTGACCACAGACCAAGTTGCCGCGTTGACGACTGCAGGCGTAGCGGCGGTCACTACGGCGGGCATTGCGGCCTTGACTACTGACCAAGTCGTGGCCCTGCGTACCGACCAGGTTGCTGCGTTGAGGACCAATCAAGTCGCTGCATTTACGACGGATGGCACCGCAGCCATGGAGACGCGGGATATCGCGGCCTTGACTACGGCGGGCGTAAGCGCCTTGACGACCAACCAAGTCAGCAAAGGTCTGACGACTGACCAAATTGCCGCTCTGACAACGGCAGAGGCATCTGCACTCACCACCGCCGGAATAGCCTCGCTGACAACAGACCAAGTTGTGGCCTTGCGCACAGACCAGGTGGTGGCCCTGAAGACCAACCAGATTGCAGCTTTGACAACAGACGGCGTAGCCGCTATGGAGACGCGGGATGTTGCGGCTATCACGACCGCTGGCATAGGTGCCCTCAGTACAGACCAAGTCAGCAAAGGCCTAACGACAGACCAGGTTGTTGCATTGCGCACCGACCAGGTAGCAGCCCTCAAGACCAACCAGGTTGCGGCCATCACGACAGACGGCATCGCTGCGATGGAAACCCGCGATGTAGCGGCCCTGACCACAGCCAGCATAGGCGCATTGACCACCAACCAGATTAGCAAAGGCCTGACCACCGACCAGGTAGCCGCCTTGACGACGGCGGGCGCCGGAGCGTTGACTACAGCAGGCATTGCGGCCTTGACTACAGACCAAGTCGTGGCCTTGCGGACCGACCAGGTCGCAGCGCTGAAGACTAGCCAGGTTGCGGCATTGACGACAGACGGCGTCGCGGCGATGGAAACCCGCGACGTAGCGGCCCTGACCACGGCCAGCATTGGTGCACTGACTACCGACCAGATCAGCAAAGGCCTGACCACAGACCAAGTGGCGGCCCTGACGACGGTCGGTGCCGGAGCACTGACCACGGCGGGTATGGCGGCCCTGACCACAGACCAGGTTGTTGCACTGCGCACCGACCAAGTGGTCGCGTTGAAAACCAACCAGATTGCAGCATTGACGACAGACGGTGTCGCGGCTTTGGAAACCCGCGACGTAGCTGCGCTGACAACAGCCGGCGTGGGTGCTCTGACCACCAACCAGCTCAGCAAGGGGCTGACCACAGATCAGGTGGTTGCCCTGCGTACAGATCAGGTGGCGGCTCTCAAGACCAATCAGGTTGCCTCCCTGACTACAGACCAGGTTGCAGCGCTGGAGACCCGTGATGTTGCTGCGTTGACGACCGGTAGCGTTGGCGCCTTGACCACTGACCAAGTGAGCAAGGGCCTGACCACAGACCAGGTAGCTGCATTGACGACGGCTGGTGCTGGAGCGTTGACCACGGCGGGTATGGCGGCCTTGACCACAGACCAGGTCGTGGCCCTGCGCACAGACCAGGTTGCGGCCCTGAAAACCAACCAACTTGCGGCTCTTACAACGGACGGCGTTGCGGCCATGGAAACCCGTGATGTCGCTGCACTCACCACTACTGGTTTGGCCGCCCTCAGTACAGACCAGATCAGCAAAGGCCTGACCACAGACCAGGTTGTTGCGTTGCGCACAGACCAGGTGGTTGCACTGAAGACCAACCAGGTAGCGGCCCTGACGACAGACCAGGTTGCTGCGATGGAGACGCGTGATGTAGCGGCCCTGACCTCGGCCAGCATAGGCGCGTTGACCACAGACCAGATCAGCAAAGGCCTGACCACGGACCAGGTAGCGGCCCTGACAACGGCCGGCGTGACCGCCTTGACCACATCGGGTGTGGCAGCGCTGACCACAGACCAGGTTGTTGCCCTGCGCACTGATCAGGTAGCAGCCCTCAAGACCAACCAGGTAGCAGCGTTGACGACAGACGGCATTGCTGCGATGGAAACCCGCGACGTAGCGGCCCTGACCACAGCCAGCATTGCGGCGCTGAGCACCAACCAGATCAGCAAAGGCTTGACCACAGACCAAGTGGCGGCCCTGACAACGGCCGGTGCCGGAGCACTGACCACGGCGGGTATGGCGGCCCTGACCACAGACCAGGTTGTTGCGTTGCGCACCGACCAGGTGGTTGCGCTCAAGACCAACCAGGTAGCAGCATTGACGACAGACGGCATTGCTGCGATGGAAACCCGCGACATAGCGGCCCTGACCACAGCCAGCGTTGGCGCACTGACTACCAGCCAGATCAGCAAAGGCCTGACCACAGACCAGGTTGTTGCGTTGCGCACAGACCAGGTGGTTGCACTGAAGACCAACCAGGTAGCGGCCCTGACGACAGACCAGGTTGCTGCGATGGAGACGCGTGATGTAGCGGCCTGACCTCGGCCAGCATAGGCGCGTTGACCACAGACCAGATCAGCAAAGGCCTGACCACGGACCAGGTAGCGGCCCTGACAACGGCCGGCGTGACCGCCTTGACCACATCGGGTGTGGCAGCGCTGACCACAGACCAGGTTGTTGCCCTGCGCACTGATCAGGTAGCAGCCCTCAAGACCAACCAGGTAGCAGCGTTGACGACAGACGGCATTGCTGCGATGGAAACCCGCGACGTAGCGGCCCTGACCACAGCCAGCATTGCGGCGCTGAGCACCAACCAGATCAGCAAAGGCTTGACCACAGACCAAGTGGCGGCCCTGACAACGGCCGGTGCCGGAGCACTGACCACGGCGGGTATGGCGGCCCTGACCACAGACCAGGTTGTTGCGTTGCGCACCGACCAGGTGGTTGCGCTCAAGACCAACCAGGTAGCAGCATTGACGACAGACGGCATTGCTGCGATGGAAACCCGCGACATAGCGGCCCTGACCACAGCCAGCGTTGGCGCACTGACTACCAGCCAGATCAGCAAAGGTCTGACCACAGACCAGGTTGTTGCGTTGCGCACAGACCAGGTGGTTGCACTGAAGACCAACCAGGTAGCGGCCCTGACGACAGACCAGGTTGCTGCGATGGAGACGCGTGATGTAGCGGCCTGACCTCGGCCAGCATAGGCGCGTTGACCACAGACCAGATCAGCAAAGGCCTGACCACGGACCAGGTAGCGGCCCTGACAACGGCCGGCGTGACCGCCTTGACCACATCGGGTGTGGCAGCGCTGACCACAGACCAGGTTGTTGCCCTGCGCACTGATCAGGTAGCAGCCCTCAAGACCAACCAGGTAGCAGCGTTGACGACAGACGGCATTGCTGCGATGGAAACCCGCGACGTAGCGGCCCTGACCACAGCCAGCATTGCGGCGCTGAGCACCAACCAGATCAGCAAAGGCTTGACCACAGACCAAGTGGCGGCCCTGACAACGGCCGGTGCCGGAGCACTGACCACGGCGGGTATGGCGGCCCTGACCACAGACCAGGTTGTTGCGTTGCGCACCGACCAGGTGGTTGCGCTCAAGACCAACCAGGTAGCAGCATTGACGACAGACGGCATTGCTGCGATGGAAACCCGCGACATAGCGGCCCTGACCACAGCCAGCGTTGGCGCACTGACTACCAGCCAGATCAGCAAAGGTCTGACCACAGACCAGGTTGTTGCGTTGCGCACAGACCAGGTGGTTGCACTGAAGACCAACCAGGTAGCGGCCCTGACGACAGACCAGGTTGCTGCGATGGAGACGCGTGATGTAGCGGCCTGACCTCGGCCAGCATAGGCGCGTTGACCACAGACCAGATCAGCAAAGGCCTGACCACGGACCAGGTAGCGGCCCTGACAACGGCCGGCGTGACCGCCTTGACCACATCGGGTGTGGCAGCGCTGACCACAGACCAGGTTGTTGCCCTGCGCACTGATCAGGTAGCAGCCCTCAAGACCAACCAGGTAGCAGCGTTGACGACAGACGGCATTGCTGCGATGGAAACCCGCGACGTAGCGGCCCTGACCACAGCCAGCATTGCGGCGCTGAGCACCAACCAGATCAGCAAAGGCTTGACCACAGACCAAGTGGCGGCCCTGACAACGGCCGGTGCCGGAGCACTGACCACGGCGGGTATGGCGGCCCTGACCACAGACCAGGTTGTTGCGTTGCGCACCGACCAGGTGGTTGCGCTCAAGACCAACCAGGTAGCAGCATTGACGACAGACGGCATTGCTGCGATGGAAACCCGCGACATAGCGGCCCTGACCACAGCCAGCGTTGGCGCACTGACTACCAGCCAGATCAGCAAAGGTCTGACCACAGACCAGGTTGTTGCGTTGCGCACAGACCAGGTGGTTGCACTGAAGACCAACCAGGTAGCGGCCCTGACGACAGACCAGGTTGCTGCGATGGAGACGCGTGATGTAGCGGCCCTGACCTCGGCCAGCATAGGCGCGTTGACCACAGACCAGATCAGCAAAGGCCTGACCACGGACCAGGTAGCGGCCCTGACAACGGCCGGCGTGACCGCCTTGACCACATCGGGTGTGGCAGCGCTGACCACAGACCAGGTTGTTGCCCTGCGCACTGATCAGGTAGCAGCCCTCAAGACCAACCAGGTAGCAGCGTTGACGACAGACGGCATTGCTGCGATGGAAACCCGCGACGTAGCGGCCCTGACCACAGCCAGCATTGCGGCGCTGAGCACCAACCAGATCAGCAAAGGCTTGACCACAGACCAAGTGGCGGCCCTGACAACGGCCGGTGCCGGAGCACTGACCACGGCGGGTATGGCGGCCCTGACCACAGACCAGGTTGTTGCGTTGCGCACCGACCAGGTGGTTGCGCTCAAGACCAACCAGGTAGCAGCATTGACGACAGACGGCATTGCTGCGATGGAAACCCGCGACATAGCGGCCCTGACCACAGCCAGCGTTGGCGCACTGACTACCAGCCAGATCAGCAAAGGCCTGACCACAGACCAGGTTGTTGCGTTGCGCACAGACCAGGTGGTTGCACTGAAGACCAACCAGGTAGCAGCCCTGACGACAGACCAGGTTGCTGCGATGGAGACGCGTGATGTAGCGGCCCTGACCTCGGCCAGCATAGGCGCGTTGACCACAGACCAGATCAGCAAAGGCCTGACCACGGACCAGGTAGCGGCCCTGACAACGGCCGGCGTGACCGCCTTGACCACATCGGGTGTGGCAGCGCTGACCACAGACCAGGTTGTTGCCCTGCGCACTGATCAGGTAGCAGCCCTCAAGACCAACCAGGTAGCAGCGTTGACGACAGACGGCATTGCTGCGATGGAAACCCGCGACGTAGCGGCCCTGACCACAGCCAGCATTGCGGCGCTGAGCACCAACCAGATCAGTAAGGGCATGACCACAGACCAAGGTGGCGGCCCTGACAACGGCCGGTGCCGGAGCACTGACCACGGCGGGTATGGCGGCACTCACCACGGATCAGGTCGTGGCCTTGCGTACCGACCAGATTGCGGCTCTGAAGACCCACCAAGTTGCAGCTCTGACCACAGACGGTATTGCCGCACTTGAAACCCGCGATATAGCGGCACTGACTACAGCCAGTGTGGGTGCGCTGACCACTAGCCAAGTCAACAAGGGCCTTACAACTGACCAGATCGTAGCCTTGAGGACCGATCAGGTTGCAGCTCTCAAGACCAACCAGGTAGCAGCCCTGACGACAGACCAGGTTGCTGCGATGGAGACGCTGGATGTCGCAGCGCTGACAACAGCCGGCATTGGTGCCTTGACAACCGACCAGGTGAGCAAGGGCCTGACGACAGACCAAATAGCGGCCTTGACGACCGCTGGTGCTGGAGCCTTGACGACGGCAGGCATGGCGGCCTTGACCACGGACCAAGTCGTGGCCTTGCGCACCGACCAGGTAGCAGCGCTCAAGACCAACCAGGTGGCAGCATTGACGACAGACGGCATTGCTGCGATGGAAACCCGCGACGTAGCGGCCCTGACTACCGCCAGCATCGCTGCGCTGAGCACCAATCAGGTCAGCAAAGGCCTGACGACCGACCAGGTTGTGGCCTTGCGCACCGACCAGGTGGTTGCACTGAAAACCAACCAGGTTGCAGCGCTGACGACAGACCAGGTGGCGGCGATTGAGACGCGTGATGTGGCCGTATTGACCTCGGCAAACATTGCAGCCTTGACGACGGATCAGGTGAGCAAAGGCTTGACGACCTCACAGATTGCTGCACTCACCACGTCCGGCGTTGCCGCCGTTACCACCGCAGGTATCTCTGCGTTGACTACGGATCAAGTGGTGGCACTGCGCACAGACCAAGTCGCTGCCCTCAGGACCAGTCAAGTCGCTGCGTTTACCACGGATGGCACGGCGGCACTCGAAACACGTGACGTAGCGGTGCTGACCACGGCTCAGGTGCAACAAGGCCTGACAACGAATCAGATTGTTGCGCTGACAACTGATCAGATTGCGGCACTGACCACCAAACAGGTCGAGGCTTTGTCTTCGCAACAGATCGGAGCGCTGACGACAGACCAAACACCGCATCTGCAACTCGGTACACCCATTGTTCTGGATTTGAATGGCAATGGCATAACGACGCAGAGCATTGCAAATGGTGTGCAGTTCGACATCTTTGGCGTCAACCAGAACGTCACGACGGGCTGGGTAGCCGGCGGTGATGGTCTGCTGGTTCTGGACCGTAACCGTGATGGCTCCATCAATGGCGGAACGGAGTTGTTCGGCGAGGGTACAAACCTGGCCAGCGGCGACAAGGCAACCAATGGTTACCAGGCCCTTGCCGAAATGGATACCAATGGTGATGGCGCTATCGGTGCGGACGACGCGGGCTTTGCAGATCTCATGGTGTGGGTGGACGATGGTGATGGCGTAAGCCAGGAATCTGAGCTGCACAGCCTGGGTTCGCTGGGAATCACAGAGCTTGGTTTGAACGCGCAAACGTCGACCGCCACCGACAACGGCAACCTGATTGGATTGGTGTCCAACTACACCACCGCAGATGGTGGTGTCCACGACATGGCAGACGTCTGGTTCCAGACCAGTAGCGCCGCGCCGGTAACAGGTGCTGCGAACACCCCGGCGCAGCCTGTTGGTTTGCAATTGCCGCCAGCAAATATTGCAGCGGTGAGCGCTCCTCCGGTGGCAGAGACTGCGTCCGACCAAATGCGCGCACAAGTGGGCAGTTTGGTTGACGCAATGGCAGCCTACGGCAACAAGGGTGTGTCTGAAACAACGGCGGGCGAATCTCTGGCCGGCACGCCAAAGGCAGCTATCCATGCAGTCGCGGCGGCACCAGCAGTAACCGGCATGGTCGATGCTATGAAGCAGTTTGACGCCAATGGTCAACCGCTTCTCCCTGGTGCAGGGGCTACTTCCGGACACGTTGCGACAAGCCTGAATACCAACATTCAGCGCAAACCAGACACCGATATACTCGCGTCGAGCTAGATAGCGCACGGCCATCCGGACCCTTCAGGGTCTGGATGAGGCGAGGTTTTGGTCAGTCTGGGGACGCAAACGGATGGAAATTGCTGAAAGCTATGGTGCAACAGTCTTGCTGGCCTGGGAGGGCAAGCTTCCTTTCGTCGAGTTAATCGACTACACATCCCGGCTGGAGAGCGCGGGGCTGCAACCTTTGGCAGCGCTGCTCTACCAGACATGGCTGAATCGCAACCCCTCACCCTATGCGCATGCGGTCAACTTCAACCTCGGCGCGACCCTCAATACATTGGGCGATACAGCGGGTGCCGACGCCGCGTATCGCCGGGCTATAGCCATCGCCCCCGCTTTTGCGCAACCGCGTCTTAACCTCGGCTTGTTGTTGGAGCGCGCTGGACAGGTGGACGCGGCCATGGCCGAGTGGCAATGGATTGTTGGCAATTGCCCGCGGGATGATGCGACCCGGCCGCTGGTGCAACTGGCGATGAACCACCTGGGGCGGGTTCTGGAGGCCAAAAAGCAGTTTCCGGAAGCCGAAGCCTACCTGACGCAAAGCCTGTTGCTCGATTCGGACCAACCCGATGTACTGCACCATTGGGTATTTATGCGGCAAAAGCAATGTGCCTGGCCCGTGTACGCGGATGTACCTGGTGTTAGCAAAGAGGCAATGCACGAAGCCACTTCTGCCCTGGCCATGTTGAGTGTGTCAGATGATCCGCGTGACCAGTTACATGCCGCGGAGCTGTTTGTAGAAGCCAAATTGGCCAAAAATCTACCGCAGCTGACACAAAGGCAAAACTACGGCCATAAGAAACTGCGCATTGCCTACTGCTCGTCCGATTTTTGCCTGCATCCGGTTTCACTACTGACAGTGCAGATGTTTGAGCTGCACAACCGAGACCTGTTTGAAGTCTACGGCTTCTGTTGGAGCCCGGAAGACGGCTCCGCGACCCGCCAGCGGGTCAAGCAGGCCATGGACCATTTCTTTACTATCCACCAGCTCAGTGATGAAGACGCAGCGCGCCTGATCCGATCCCATGAGATCGACATCCTGGTGGACTTGCAGGGCCAGACCTCTGGTGCACGTGCCAATATCTTGGGATACCGTCCAGCGCCTATCCAGATCACCTATTTGGGCTTGCCTGCCACCACCGGACTGCCCAGTGTTGATTATGTGATTGCAGATGAGTTTCTGATTCCCCGGTCTGAGGCCCAGTTTTATTCTGAGAAGCCTCTGTACATGCCCCACGTGTACCAGGTGAGTGACCGTAAACGGGTACACGGTCCACGCCCTAGCCGGGCCAGCTGTGGTTTGCCCGAGCAAGGCTTTGTGTTTTGTTCCTTCAACAACAGCTACAAATACACGCCCGAAGTGTTTGCCGTCTGGCTCTCGCTGTTGAAGCAGGTACCGGGCAGTGTCTTGTGGTTGCTGGCCGACAACCCGTCGGCCGAGAAGAACCTGCGCAAGGTGGCTGAAGACCAGGGTTTTGCGCCCGAGCGCCTGGTGTTTGCCACACGGGTCTCGCCAGAGAACTATCTGGCGCGGTATTTGGTGGCCGATCTGTTCCTGGACACCTTCCCCTTCAACGCCGGCACGACAGCCAACGACTGTTTGTGGATGGGTTGCCCGCTGGTCACCTACACAGGCCGCTCCTTTGGTGCCCGCATGGCGGGGGCGCTGCTGACAGCTGCCGGCTTGCCCGAACTGATCACCTACAACTTGGCCGACTATGAGGCACTGGCCCTTGCCCTGGCCAATGATCCCCAGCGCTGCGCCGCCTTGCGCACCAAACTGGCAACGGTACGGGAAACTGGCGTGTTGTTCGATACCCCATTGTTTGTCCGTGATCTGGAAGTGCGCCTGCAAGACCTTGTTACCGAACTAGCTCCCCGACAGACTTTGGCAGAGCCCGTATGAGCGATAGCGCGAGCGACAAGCGCAATTTCACGCGGCGCCTGAAAGAGGCCCGCATTGGAGATCCAGCGGCCCAATACGATGTGGCGCTCATGTACGCCACCGGCGTGGGCACTGGTAAAAATGTGGCCCAGGCCTTTGCCTGGACTAAAGCGGCCGCCGACAAAGGCCACGTTGCCGCGCAATATCTTTTGGGCAGTGCGTATTCCGGCGGTTTGGGGACAGCCAAGGATGAACAAAAGGCGCTCTTCTGGTTCAGCAAATCCTACGAACATGGCAATGAAAAGGCGGCGCTGAAACTCGCCAAGGTATTGGGCACCGGCCAGCCCGGCCTTGCACTGCAATTTGCACTGGAGGCCGCAGAACGCGGCTTGGCCGATGCGCAGCTCCTGGTTGCCGAGGCGTATGCCACGGGGCTTGGCACCGAGCAAGATACGCGTTTGGCACTGGGCTGGTACCAGCGCGCCGCAGAGCAGGGCTTGGCTGCGGCGCAGTTTGCATTGGGCGGCCTTCACGCGCTGGGATCCGGTGTGGCCCGAAATGTGGCGGTGGCACGGCAGTGGTACCGCGAGGCGGCTGCACAGGGCCATCCCGGAGCACAGCTGGCCCTGGAAGGGATGGATGCGGCGGGTGATGGTCGATCCGAAAGCACCGGCAAGAGTCGCCCGCCAGCCCGCGAGCGCCGAACCGGGGATGCACGCTGGATCAAATATGCAGCACATGGCCGTAGCGATGACTTTTTCCACCTGGGCGTGATGTTCGAACAGGGTGTTGCCGTCGAGAAAAATACGAAACAGGCCCGAGCCTGGTACAAAAAGGCTGCCGAAGCCGGGCACGCGGACGCGCAATTTGCATTGGCCCAGGGCCTGGAGTCTGCTGAATGGGGTCTGGCTGCCCAATGGTATGAACGCGCCGCGGCGCAAGGACACGCCGGCGCGCAGGCTGCGCTGGCAGAGTTGCATCTCCAGGGCCAGGGCGTAGCGCAGGACCGTGTCGGTGCCCTGACCGGTTACGCCAACGCGGCGGCGCAAGGATTGTCGACTGCGCAGTACGCCTTGGCCCAAATGCTGAAAAAGGATGCCGCAGCGATTGCGCAGGAAGCGATTTCCCGCGCGGCAGCGGGGGGGCAGCCCCAAGCGCAGCGCGCCATGGGCGACCGTTATGCACACGGCGACGCCGTCGCGCAAAACTGGTTCGACGCCTGTCGCTGGTACGACCTGGCGGCACAGCAGGGGGATGCCGAAGCGCAGTGTGCGCTGGCTGGTTGTTATGCCTCGGGTAAAGGCGTCAAGAAAGACATGGCCCGCGCTTTCATCTGGTTTGAAAAGGCCGCAGCGCAGAACCTGCCACAGGCCCAGTGGAATCTGGGCGAGTTGTATGCCACCGGCATTGCGGGTGTGGAAGCTGACGCCAAAAAGGCGACGCAACTGTGCAAACGCGCCGCCAATGCTGGGTTTGCACCGGCCAGCGCCACGCTGGGCGCATTGTTTGCCCGCGCCAATAAGCATGACCGCGCCGTGCAGTGGTGGACCCTGGCAGCAGAGCAGGGTGATCTGGAAGCCTTGTTCAACTTGGGCCAGGCCCACCGCCTGGGTTTAGGGGTGGCCAAAGACGAGGCCAAGGCGTTCGCACTCATGCTGCAGGCCGCGGAAGGGGGCGTGGCAGCAGCCCAGTCGCGCATTGGGCTTGCCTATGCAACCGGCGAGGGTGCGGCACTCGACCCCATCGAGGCCTGCAAATGGTTCGAACTCGCCGCGCAGCGGGGCGACAAGGCGGCCGCAGCCAATCGCGCGCGGGCCCGCCAAGGTCTGGGCGCTGCACAGCTGGCTGAAGCCGAACGCAGAGCCAAGGTGTGGACCGCCGCTCACGAAAATAAGACCTGATCCACGGCCTTTTTGTAGTTTAAGTGCGGGGTGAACGTGGGACCATGAGCGGGTCTCAACTGGATTCCACTGGCGTTGTCCCCGAAAGCTCCTCTCTGCAATGGCTGAGCAAAAATCACATTCTGTTGTGCAGTGCCTCACTGCCATTGCGCAGCACCATGGCCTGCAGGTCAACCCTGAGCGCTTGATTGAAGAGCATGCCCTGCCCGACGAAGAGCCGCGCCCAGCCTTGGTGATCCGCATGGCGGCCGGTATCGGGCTCAAAGGCCAACTGGCAAAACTGACCTGGAAAGGCCTGTTTGCGCAGGAAGGCGTGTTTCCCTTCATCGGCCTGCTGAAGGATGGCAAGGCGGTCATCATTGTGGGTGTGCGTGCCGGGGGGGATGGCGCCGAGGGCGAGGTTGCAGTCCTCAACCCGCTGATTCCCAAGGCTTCGGTCCACTACCTGAACAAGGATGTCTTCACCGACAACTGGAGTGGGCAGGTCATCCTGCTCAAACACACCCATGCGCTGACCGACCCCAAGCAGCCCTTCAGCTTCCGCTGGTTTATCCCGGAGATCCTGAAGCAGAAGACCGCCTTTAGGGACATTGCCATTGCCGCCGTGGCGCTCAGCATCTTGTCCATGGCGTCGCCCATCTTTTTCCAGTTGGTGATCGACAAGGTGTTGGTGCACCAGAGTGTCTCCACATTGTGGGTGTTGGCGGCCGGCATTCTGGTGGCGCTGGGTTTTGAGACGGTGTTCTCCTATGTGCGCCAGCTGCTGCTGCTCTCGGCCACCAACAAGATTGACATGCAGATCACCCGGCGCGCGTTCGGCCACCTGCTGTCGTTGCCCATTGACTACTTTGACAGTACCTCGGCTGGTGTGGTGGCGCGTGTCATGCAGCAGTTGGAGGCCATACGCGGCTTCCTGACTGGGCGTCTGTTCTTTACCTGTCTGGACACGCTGACCCTGCTGATCTACGTGCCCCTGCTGTTTTCGTATTCGGTCAAGCTGGGTTCCATCGTGCTGGTGTTTGCCATGCTGATTGCGCTCATCATTGCCGGCCTGCTGCCTACCTACCGGCGCCAGCTGGACACACTGAATGCTGCCGAAGGCGCCCGCCAGGCTTTGCTTGTGGAGACCATCCACGGCATGCGTACCGTCAAGGGCCTGGCAATTGAGCCGGCCCAGCGCCGCGCCTGGGACCAGTTGTCCGCGCAAACCATTACCTCGCACTTCCGTGTGGCCAAGACCGCAATGACCGGCAATGCGATGACGGAATTCCTGGGCAAGTTGTTGCCCATCGTGGTCATTGTGGTTGGCGCACAGGGTGTGTTCGACCAGACCCTGACTGTGGGTGCGCTGATTGCTTTCCAAATGTTCTCCAGCCGGGTCATGGGCCCGCTGACACAAATCGTCGGCCTGATCAACGACTACCAGCAGACCGCAGTGTCGGTGCGTATTCTGGGTGAGGTCATGAACCGTCCGTCAGAGGGCCGTGGCGGTGGTGCTGGTCTGCGGCCGACCTTGACGGGGGAAATCAGTTTTGACGACGTGACCTTCCGTTACCCCGGCGCCAATGTGGCAGCACTGGACAAGACCACGTTCACCATCAAGGCCGGCACGGTGGTCGGCATTGTGGGGCGCAGCGGCTCCGGCAAGTCCACGCTAACCAAGATCATCCAGGGTATGTACCCGGTCGCTGAAGGTATTGTGCGGTTCGACGGTGTGGATGCGCGCGAGATTGAATTGGCGCATTTGCGCCGCCAGGTCGGCATCGTGATGCAGGAGAACTTCTTGTTTCGCGGCTCCGTGCGCGACAACATCTCCATCGCCAAACCCAGCGCCTCGTTCGAAGAAATTGTCATCGCCGCGCAGATGGCCGGTGCCGACGAATTTGTGGAACGCCTGCCTCAGGGCTACGACACCATACTCGAAGAAAACGCGTCCAACTTGAGTGGCGGCCAGAAGCAGAGGTTGTCTATTGCCCGATCACTGTTGCTCAAGCCCCGCGTGTTGATCCTGGACGAAGCCGCCAGTGCGCTGGACCCCGAGAGTGAAGCCATTTTCATCCGCAATCTGGGCAAGATCGCCGTAGGCCGTACCGTCATCATGATCTCGCACCGCTTGTCCACTTTGGTCAATGCCGACGCCATTTTGGTGATGCAGCAGGGCAAACTGGCCGACAGCGGCCGCCACGAAGAGTTGCTCGCCAAGAGTCAAACCTACCAACAACTATGGCATCAGCAGACAAGCCACCTGTAGCGCAGAGCAAGGGCGGGTCTGACAAGACCGCCATTGACTTCCTGCCGGACGCCGACGAGATCGAGCGGCGCCCGTTGCCGCCCATGGCCCGCATCACCGTGCACTTGTTGGTTGGCGCGCTGCTGAGCTTTTTTGCCTGGGCCTGGATATCCGAGGTTGATCTGATCGTCACGGCACGGGGACGCCTGGTGACACCATTGCCCAACATCGTGGTCCAGCCGCTGGAGACCTCGATTGTGCAGACCATCGATGTGCGGGCCGGTCAGGTGGTGCGCAAGGGTGACCGCCTGGCCACGCTGGACCCCACCTTTGCCGCCGCTGATGGTTCCCAACTCAAGAGCAAGCTCGACAGCCTGAACACCCAATGGGCCAGCCTGGATGCGGAACTCTCGGGTGAACGTATGGAGCGTCCCGGCGCGGAGTCACCCGACAGCAAGATTCAGTCGCGCTTGTCCAAAGAGCGGCAGTCCAGTTACCAGTCGCAGATTCGGCGGCAAACGGAGTCAATTGCCAAACTGCGCTCGTCATTGGAGACCGCACGGCGCGACGAAGAAGGCCAGCAGGCGCGGGTCAAAGGCCTGAAAGAAATGGAGGTCATGACCGCGGACCTGGTCAGCAAACAATTGGCGGTGAAAAGCCGCCTGCTGGATGTGCGTGACCGCCTGATGGAAGCTGAGCGGGGCACCGAGCTGGCGCGCAACCGCCAGATTGAGATCCGCCGGGAACTCTCGGCGCTGGAGGCTGAGAAGGCCGCGTATGAGACCGGCTGGCGGCAAAAGATGCTGGAAGAGATGCTGGCCGTGTCCCGCGAGCGGGACGCCGTCAGCGACCAGTTGCAAAAAGCCAATTTGCGCCAGAGCAGGGTGATTCTGACCGCCCCGGCGGATGCTGTGGTGCTGGAGGTAGCCAAGCTGTCCGCCGGCTCAATTGTCAAAGAGGCAGAGCCCTTCTTCACGCTGGTGCCCATCAGCGAGACCTTGGAAGCCGATGTGCAGATCGACTCGCTGGATGTGGGTTACATCAAGATTGGTTCCAAGGCCAACGTCAAGATCGATGCTTATCCGTTCCAGAAGCACGGCACCCTCGACGGATCACTGCGCACCGTGAGCCAGGACGCCTTCCGCCGGGACAACGTGGCCCAGGCCGGCTTGGACGCCTACTACGGGGGGCGCATCACACTGGGCGGCGCCAAACTGCAAGACATGCCGCCCAATGCCGCCTTGCTGCCGGGCATGACGCTGACCGCCGAGATCATGGTGGGCAAGCGTTCGGTGTTGTCGTATTTGCTGTGGCCGCTGACCAAAGCCGCCAAAGAGTCCTTGAGGGAGCCGTAAATGAAATCCCGCACATCCACGCACCGTTCGCAGGTTTCAGGGCGCCGTTGGGCTGCATGGGGTGCTGTAACGGCGCTGTGTGTGTTGACGGGCTGTGAGAGCACTGGCCCCAAGGTGGATGCCAATACCTTTCCCATTCCCAGCACCTACCGCAATGCCTTGGCCAGCGAACAAGGGGCACCAGTTGCCACCGCACCTGCCGCGGTGCGAGCAGACTGGTGGACGCAGTACGGCAGCGAAGAGTTGAACCGCCTGGTGGACCGCGCATTGGCCCATAACGCCGACCTGCGGGTCGCCACGCTGCAGGTGGTGCAGGCCAAAATCCGCGCCGACCAGGCCCGCGCCGGCCGCTGGCCCAGCCTGACCGCGCCGGTGCGTGCCGTGGTGCAAAGCCAGGGCAGCAACACCGAATCGCAGCAAAATTCGCAGGCGGGCCTGGCGGGCACCTTCCGCGTGGATGTCTGGGGCGAGCAACGTGCGCTGGTGGACTCGGCTGACATGCAACTGGTGCGCGCCGTGCACGAGCGTGAAAACGTGCAGCGCAATACCATCGGTGCCCTGGTCAACGCCTACATTGCCTACCTGTCGGTCAGCGACAGCATGCTGATCGCCCGGGAGAACGAGGCCGTGGCCGCGGACATACTGCGCAATGTGGAAAAACGCATGGCGCTGGGCGATGCCACCGCGGACGACCTGGAGCAGCAACGTGCGGTGTTGTTCAGCCAGCAGGTGGTCTTGCCCGGCCTGGAAAACCAGCGGGAAGACCTGCGCAATACCATCTCGCGCCAGGTTGGCGCCTTGCCCGGTCACCTCGTGCTGTCCGAAAAAGGCTTGGACGCCTTGCAACTGCCCGCAGTGCAAACCGGTCTGCCATCGGCCCTGCTGCTTGGCCGGCCCGATATCCGCATGATGGAAGCCCGCATGCGTGCGGCCAATGCCAACATCGACATAGCCCGTGCCCGTCTGTTGCCGGCGATCGACCTGTCTACCCAGGTGGGCTTCAGCGGCGCAAGCGTGGCCAGCCTGTTCCAGCCGCAGAGCTTTCTGGTCAGCACGGCCGCGGCCCTGGTCATGTCCATCTTTGACGCCGGGGTGAAGCGTGGCGAACAGGCCTTTGCCCAGTCCTACTACGAAGAGATGGTGGAAACCTATGGCAAGACCGTGCTGCAGGCGGTGCGCGATGTGGAGGGTGCACTGGCCAATCTAAAGACCACCGGCCGTCGGCTGGAGGCACAAAAAGCCGTAACACGGTCTGCTCTCAATATTTTCAAGATCGGCAGCAATGCCTTTGCGGTGGGCGCCATTGACCAGTCCGGCTTACTGGAAAGCCGCAAGAACTACCAGCGCAGCGCGGACGAAACCCAGCGCGCCAAGGCCGAACTGCTGCGTGCCTATGCCAACCTGTCGTACGCCCTGGGCCTGGGCGCCGTACTGAACGAAGCGGCCTACGAATTTGCGCCAGGCAAACACCTGCAGACCACCTTTGCCGGCGACCTGCGGGTGGGCCCGGTGGATGGCAGGCCGGTGCTGCTGGCGGATGCGCTGACCCCCTCAAACGCCATTGGCCAGTGGGAGGTAGAGCTGCCAGGTGTGTTCCACCGCAGCAGCCTCTTGCCCCTGTGGCGTGACCTGGATGCGCGGTACACCGGCGGCACTGGTGCAGGTGGTGATGCCGCCAAACCCTGGATCCGCGCCGCCCACCTGGACCACATAGACGGTGGGGCCCAGGCCGGAGAGGCCTGGTACCGCGTATTCGTGACCGGGTTCAAAGAGCAAAAAAACACCGCTGGCTACTGCGATACTCTGCTGCAAGCGGGGCAGGGCTGCAAGGTGGTGCCAGACCCGCGTGGTGGACAAAAAAGCTCGTTCTTGGGAAGGTCGCAGTAAATGGTTGTCAGCACACAGAAGCAAAAACACATGCCGCAAGCGCCCGCCAACGCCCAGGGCGGCGGCGGTGGTTTTCCGGGGCATGGACTGCCCTTGGTCAGCCTCTTGATACCCACCCACAACCGGCCCGACTACGCCGAACTGGCGTTGAAAAGCGCGCTGGCGCAGACCTACCCGCATATCGAAATCATCGTCAACGACAACAGTGACGATACGCTGACACAAGAGCGGTTTGCGCCGTATCTGGAGCGCCACCCGCATATCCATTACGCGCGGGTGCCGGGCTGCGGTGTGATGGAGAATTTTCAGTACTGTTATGCCCGCTCCACCGGCGAGTATGTCAATTACCTGATGGACGACGATCTCTTCCACCCGGAAAAAATCCAGAAGATGATGTCCTTCATGCTGGCCAAGCCCAATATTGGACTGGTCACATCTTTTCGCCAATTGATCGACGGCAGGGGCGCCGAGATGGCCCCCATTTCGGGCACGGAGCGCAAGTTCGAAGTGGACACGTTGATCGAAGGGCGCTCGCTGGGCACCACCATTTTGTCCAATGGACTGAACATGATTGGCGAACCCACCACGGTGCTGTTTCGCAAGAGCGACGTAGGCCCGGTGTTTGGACGCTTTTTGGGCAAGCAGTACACCACCTTGTCGGACGTGGCCACCTGGCTGGCGGTGCTGGCACACAAGGACGGCGTCTACCTGCCCGAGGCACTGAGCTACTTTCGCATCCATGGCGGACAGGACCAGCGCAGCAATGGCATCAAGATCAAGGCCAATGTGGAGTGGCTGGAGCTGTTTTGTGATGCCCACCAGAACAGAAAATTCTTGCCCGACCAGCCCACCGCCCATGAGCTGCTCAGCTCCAAGCTGGTGACCTGCATCTGGTTTCTGCTGTCGGTGCGCGACGAGGTCAAGGCCGGCGCCTACCCGCTGGAGCGGATTCAGGCGGTGCTGCAGCAGGCAACATCCATATTGTTTGCAAGCGGCGCCAAGCCCCAGGGCCCATCTATAACCCACATATCCACAGGAGCGACGATGGACCCACAGGCCAATGGCAGTGTATTGATCGACTTTTTCGAAAACCACGAACACCGCATGATCCACAAGTGGATGCATTACTTCGAGATCTACGAGCGCCATTTCTCGCAGTTCCGCAACAAGCCCATGTCCCTGCTGGAGTTTGGTGTGCTGCACGGCGGCTCTTTGCAGATGTGGAAGCATTACTTTGGCCCCCAAGCCAAGATTTTTGGTGCCGACATCAACCCGCGCTGCGCCGAACTGGCCGAAGACCAGATCAGTATTTTGCTGGCCGACCAGGAGAGCCGCGCGTCCTTGCAAAACATCTGCAAGACCCTGCCCCCGTTTGACATCATCATCGACGACGGCGGCCACACCATGCTGCAGCAAACCACCACCTTTGAAGAGATGTGGCGCCAGCTGAAGATTGGCGGCATCTACCTGATTGAAGACATGTTGACCAGCTATTGGCCCTCCTTTGGTGGCGGCTACAAGGACCCGGTCAACTTTGTCGAATACACCAAGAACCTGATCGACCAGCTCCATGCCTGGCACGCCGTGCCCAACAGCGGCCTGACCGTCAACGAATTCACGCGCACCGCCTTTTCCTTGCACTACTACGACAGTGTGCTGGTGATCGAGAAGCGCGCCATGCAGCAGCCCCAGGTGCGGATGAAGGGTAAGCCCTCATTCCCGCTGGCACCGGCCGAGCAGGCGGTGTACGACAAGGGCTGAGCGCGGCCCATGGATATCCAGAGCATCCCGCTGGTCTCCGTCTCCTACAACTCGGCGGAGTTGGTGGACGAACTGTTGCGCACCTTCCGCCAGTTTTACGCCAACCCGGTCACTATCATCGACGGCTCCAGTGCAGAACACGCCCCGGCCATCGCCGCCGTCTGCGCCCAGTATCCAAACGTCAAGTTCATCCACTTCGACTACAACATCCACCATGGCCCCGGCATGCATGGGGCCTACCAGAACCTGGACCTGCAAGGCCCGGTGCTGGTGTTGGACTCGGATGTGATTGTGCTCAAGGCCGGCCTGGTGGAGGCCCTACTGGCAGAACTCAAGCCTGGCATGTACGGCGTCGGTTACGTCAACCATGTCAACGAAGGCGGCTTTGACGTCACCTATGAAGACGGCGCGGTGCGTTACCTGCACCCGGCCTGCATGTTGTGCAATATCGAGGTGGTGCGCCAGTGGCCCATGCCCACAAAACACGGTGCACCCAACATCGAGCCCATGCTGGCTATCCACCGCGCGGGCCAGCACCAGCTGATACAGGGCATAGACTGGGTCAAGGAAGACTTCTCGCTCACCTTTGAGCCCAAGCACTATTTGCGACACGATTGGCAAGGCACGGTCAAGCGCACCGGCGGCTACCACCTGGAAGAATGGCAAAGGAGCGTCATGGAAAAGCAGCTACAGCAACAGAGCACTAACCCTTCCCCGGCAGCAGCGCCTGATGAGCCCACCAATTACAACCGTGACCTGCTGCCACTGATCCCGCCCAATGCCCGTGGCGTGGTGGAGGTGGGTTGCAACAATGGCGCCCTTGCCCGTGCCTACAAGGCCATCAACCCGGCCTGCAAATACACCGGCATCGAGGTCGACGCCGGCAATGCCGAAGGCTCGCGCCGCTATTGTGATGAAGTCCTGCTGATGGACATCGAAAGCGTGGACGAATCCTTCTACGCCAAATATGCAGACTACAACGTCTGGATTTTTGGCGACGTACTGGAGCACCTGCGTTACCCCTGGGAGGTGTTGGCCCGCATCCGCCGCAGCATGCCGGCCGACGGTTGCGTGATTGTCTGCCTGCCCAACGCCCAACACTGGAGCGTGCAGGCCAAGCTGGCCGTGGGTGACTTCCGTTACGACGCAGGCGGCCTGATGGACCGCACCCACATGCGCTGGTTCACCCGTGCCACGATGCTGGAGATGTTTGCAGGCGCAGGCTTCAAATTGGAGGTCGGCTTCCCCCGCATCTTTGGCGAGCTGAAAAACGAACACATCATTGCCGCCATCCGCTCCATGGCAATGGGCGTAGGTGCAGACCCCGACCTGGCCGTGCAGGACAGCTTGCCCATGCAGTACGTGGTGAAGGCAGTGCCGGCTTGAAGCTGGTGCAGTTCATTGAACATGCTATGTATTAAGTAGCATGACAGTGAGTAAATACGGGGGCTAGAGGCGCATTTTGCTTAATGCCATTGCCTTGGAAGCCTCTTGCCACTCAAACCGGCGGAACCGCTCCCAGCCCACCTAGCGCATTGAGCATGGCCTGTGAGCCCACCGTTCCACACACCGCTGGACTCAATGCATGGGCCCGCAGCCGCGTCTCCACACCCGGCTGCCCCACCACAGCCTCCATCAGCCAGGACCCAAAGCCACCGTCGCGCAGGTGGTCTTCCAGTGTTTCCACCACTTCAAAGGGTTGCACGGCGGCGATCTGGTCCGGTTTGCTGGCCATGCTCCATAGCGGCATGCTGTGCACGCTGTGCCGGCGATACTGCGGTGCGCTGCGCCAGCCCATGGCGATGCCCATCGCGGCGCCGGTGGAGAGCAGGGTGGAGCGGCCATCGCCGCCGTCCGTTCCATCGACCACCTTGAGCCACTTGCCGGGTGCCACATCGGGCACGGCGTTGTGGAAGTTGGGCTCACCGGCCTTGCCCAGGCGCAGGTACGACGGTTGCGGGTTGGCGGCCAGGTAACGCATGCAGGCGCGCACCTCCATCGGGTCGCCGGGGGCGGCGATCAGCAGGTTGGGAAAAGAGCGCATCAGCGCGTAGTCCTGTACCGCGTGGTGCGAATAGCCCAGTGCACCATAGGCCAGCCCGCCACCGACCGAGACCACGGTGACCGGCAGGCGGTGGTAGTCCACGTCGTTGCGGATCTGCTCGGCGCAACGGAAGGTCGGGAAGTTGGCAATTGAGTAGGTGAAGACGTGATAACCCTCGGACGCCATGCCGGCGGCCAGGCCGGTCATGTTCTGCTCGGCCACACCGGCGTTGATGAAACGGTCCGGGAAGCGGTCGGCAAAGGGCTCGACCACGGAGTAACCCAGGTCACCCACCACCAGAGCGATGTGCGGGTACTGGGTGGCCAGGCTGACGAGTTCTTCGATAAAGGCGTTGCGCATGGTGGTTGCCTCAGCCTTCTAGTTCGGAAAGGGCCTGCGCCAGTTGCTCGGCGTTGGGCGTGCTGTAGTGCCACTTCACGGTGTTTTCCATGTAGCTCACGCCTTTGCCCTTGGTGGTGTGGGCGATCAGCATCGATGGCTTGCCATTCGTCCAGGGCGTGGAGCCCAGCGTGCTGGCAAGGGCCACGTGGTCATGGCCATCGACCTCGCGCACACTCCAGCCAAAGGCGGTGAACTTGTCGGCCAGCGGCTCGATACGCAGGGTCTGGTCCACGGTGGTCAGGCTCTGCAGCTTGTTGTAGTCGATGATGGCCACCAGATTGTCCAGGCCGTGGTGGGCGGCGAACATCATCGCCTCCCAGTTGCTGCCTTCGCCCAGCTCGCCGTCGCTCAGCAGCACAAAGGTCTTCCAGTCGGCGCGCAGGCGCTTGGCGGCCAGTGCCTTGCCCACGCCAAAGGGCAGGCCGTGGCCCAGCGAGCCGGTGGAGAACTCAACCCCGTTGGCCTTGTGGCTGATGTGGTTCATCAGCACCGAGTCGTCCTGGCCATAGGTCAGCAGGTCGTCGGCGCTCAGAAAGCCGCATTCGGCCAGCGCGGCGTAGACGGCCACACAGGCGTGGCCCTTGCTGAGGATGAAGCGGTCGCGCCCCGGCGCCTTGGGCTGTGCCGGGTCAACGTTGAGCACCTGGTCGTAGAGCACGGCGACGATGTCACAGATGGACAGCGCGCTGGCGATGTGGGAGGCCTTGGCCCGGTGCACCATTTGCAGTGCCTGGATGCGCATGCGGCGGGCGAGTGGGGTGGTGTCCGTCACGGCAGTGCTACCCGGCGAGCGTCGTCAGACGTTGGATGGTGTCGGCATGTTTCTGAGCGTGCAGAAACGCGTAATTGGTTTCCGGCGTGTCGTCGGTCACCTCGGTGATGCGGCGCACACCGGCCTCGCCCACGGCAAAACATTGGTAGCCCAGCTCGGCAAAGAAGGCCAGCATGTCGTTGGGGTGGTAACCGAAGGGCTTGGACCACTTGCGCAGCAGCTCGGCAAACACAATCGGCTGGTGCTGGGCCAGCGTGGCACGCCCACCGCGGAAGACCAACAGCTCTGCACCTTCCACGTCGCATTTGATGAAGTCGGGCACCACGTTCTGGTTGGCGTTCCACTGGTCCATGGTGAGCGTCAACCCGACCACGCGCTGGGCGTCCTGCGCACCGGCCACGTTGAGCAGGGATGCATTGGTGCCCGCAGCGGGGGAGATGAAAAAGTCCACCGTGCCGCTGGTTTCCGACAGGCCATAGTTGAAGCAGCTCACCCGGTCCCCGACGGCATTGGCCGCCACATTGCGCTGCAGGAAGGCGTGGCTGGTGGGCAGGGGCTCGAAGGCGTAGACCCGCGCCTGTGCAAAGCGCTTGGCAAAACGGATGGCGTACAGGCCGATATTGGCGCCCACGTCCAGGATGTTGCGGGCGTTGGCGGCCAGCAGGTCCATGACCCGCGTCTCAGCCGGCTCGTAGTGGTTGAAGTTCATCACCTCGATCGGGGCCACGCGGGCTTCGTTCTCGGGGGCGTAGAGGCGGATACGCTCCTCGCCCAGCACAAAGGACACGCCGTCGGCGGTAATCAGGATTTCCTTGACGTCGGTGCTGCGGGTGATGTTCACATACTCGAACAGCGTCTTGTGCGTTTCCAGTGCCGTGCGGATGAAATCGGGCTTGGATAAAGTGCCGGCTTGGAACTGGTCCTTGAGTGCGGCGAGAGTGGATTTCATGCGGTGTAGGCCTCAATCATGCGCCGGAATCCGGCTGCGGGGTCAATCTGCGCGGACCAGCCCAGGGCATGCAGGCGTGCCACGTCGGGCACCAGGCGGCTGTAGGCGCTGGGGATGTAGCCCGGGCTGTCGGGACTGTGGCGGCGGTCCACGGCGAGGTGTTTGGCGGGGTACAGACCCACCAGCAGTTCGGCCAGTTCCATCACCGACAACTCGCCGGCCGGATTGGCCACGTTGTAGGGATGGGCAGGTGTGCCCTTGAGCAGTACGCTGAAGAAGCCGGCAATGGCGTCGGACGCGTAACAAAACGCGCGGCGCGCGCTGCCGTCGCTATGCATGACGATGTTCTCGTTGCGCAGCACGTTGAACACAAAGTCGGCAAACACACGGCCGTCATTAGCCTGCAGGCCCGGGCCATAGGTGTGGAAGGGCCGCACGATGAAGCTGGGAATGCCGTACTGCTGGTGCCAGGCCAGGCACATGGTCTCGCCCATGCGTTTGCTTTCGGCATAACAAGCGCGCACCGTGGCGGGGTCCACGCTGCCGTAATGGGTCTCGGCCAGCGTGGCGTCGCCGGCCACCGCGCCATAAACCTCGGAGCTGCTGACAAACAAGAAACCTTTGGGGGCCTTGGCGCGGCGCAGCGCTTCCAGCAAGGCCGCCGTGCCGATGGTGTTGGGCAGCAGCGTGCCCACCGGGTCGCTGCCATAGAAGCGCGGACTGGCCTGGCTGGCGGCGTGCAGCATGTAGTCGATGTCGCCCACGTCGGGGACGCCAATCGTGTTCAGGTCCCAGGCCAGGGGGGTGAAATGGGGCGAGGCGGACAGGTCGGCCAGGCTCTCGTGCACACGCGCGGCGTTGCGCACCAGGCCGACCACCTGCACCGGTTCATCCACCTTGCCCAGGGCGTGCAGGCCCAGCAGCGTGCGTGCCAGGTAACCGCCCAGAAAGCCGCCGGCACCGGTGACCAGCACCCGCGCGCCGGAGAGCTGGTGCCAGGGCAGGTCGCGCGCCGCGATGGCGGCGACGTCTGCGTCCCAGGTGGCATACATGCGCGCCAGGGTCATCAGAAATTGACTCCGAGGTAACTCTCGATCTTGCGGGCGGTGAATTCCATCATCTCCTGGGTGAGGGAGGGTTGCACACCGATCCAGAAGGTGTTGTTCATCACGTTGTCGGTGTTCGTCAGGTCGCCGCTGACGCGGTATTTGGCACCCACCATATAGGGCTGGCGCGTCAGGTTGCCGGCGAACAGCAGGCGCGTGCCGACCTTGTTCTGGTCCAGGTAGGTCAGCAGGTCCAGGCGGCTCACGGGCGCGTTGTCCTTGAGGGTGATCGGAAAGCCAAACCACGAGGGGTCGGAGTGTTCGGTGGCTTCGGGCAAATTAACAAACTCCGCGCAGTCCTTCAAGCGCTCTTTCAGGAAGGCAAAGTTGGCGCGGCGGGCGGCGATGAAGGCATTGGCCTTGTCCAACTGGGCCAGACCGCAGGCGGCCTGCATGTCGGTGATCTTCAGGTTGTAGCCCAGGTGGCTGTAGGTGTACTTGTGGTCGTAGCCGTGGGGCAGGGTGCCAAACTGCTGGTCAAAGCGTTTGCCGCAGGTGTTGTCCTTGCCGGGGGCGCAATAACAGTCTCGGCCCCAGTCGCGGAAGCTCTCGGCAATGCTTTTGAGTTCGTCGTTGTTGGTAAACACGGCGCCGCCTTCACCCATGGTGATGTGGTGGGCGGGGTAGAAACTTAAAGTGGCAATGTCGCCAAATGTGCCCACCATCTGGCCACGGTAGGTGCTGCCCAGCGCGTCACAGCAGTCCTCAACCAGCCACAAGTTGTACTTCTTACACAGCGCGGTCACCACGTCCAGGTTGAACGGGTTGCCCAGCGAGTGCGCCAGCATGATGGCCTTGGTCTTGGGGCCGATGGCGGCCTCGATCTTGCTGGCGTCTATGTTGTGCGTCAGGCGGTCCACATCCACAAACACCGACACTGCGCCGAACTGCAGGATGGGGTTGACGGTGGTTGGGAAACCCGCCGCCACACCAATGACCTCGTCACCCTGCTGGATGGCGCGTGCGCCCAGCCGGGGCGACGTTAATGTGCTGAAGGCCACCAGGTTGGCCGACGAACCGGAGTTGACGGTGATCAGGTGTTTGACGCCAATGAAGGCAGCCAGTTTTTTCTCAAACTCGGTGTTGAAGCGCCCGGTGGTCAGCCAGCCGTCCAGCGAGGCGTCGACCATGTTCTTCAGCTCGGCCGCGTCCAGCAGCTTGCCAGACGGCGGCACAACGGAGGCGCCGGGCAAGAACAGCTCGGGCGCCAGCGCAATGGACGCGTACTCTTCGACCAGTTTGGAAATCTGCTCCCGCAGGGCGTGGGTCTTGGCGTTTTGCATAAGGGGTGTTGTTTCGGAAATCAGTCTGGGCTGGATGCCAATGCTAGCGCCTGGTAGGCGGCTATTTGCGCCAGTGTCGTGGCATGCAGGTCGGCGCCAGCTTGCCGTGCGCGCGCCCAGTCCACGATGAGGCCCAACGCGGCGTCCAGGCGCAGCGCGGGTTGCCAGTGCAGGCGTTGCGCGGCCTTGGAGATGTCGAGCTTGAGGTAATTGGCTTCATGCGGGTGGTTGCCGGCATCCACTTGCCAGGACGCACCCTGGCCCCAACGCTCGGCCAGTTGCCGCACGATCCACTCCACGGGTTTGGCGTCGTCACTGTGGGGGCCAAAGTTCCAGCCCTCTGCAAAGGCCGGACCGTCGGTGCACAGGCGTTCGGCCAGCGTCAGGTAGCCGCGCAATGGCTCCAGCACATGCTGCCAGGGGCGGGTGGCGTGCGGGTTGCGGATGGGTACCTGCTTGCCGGCCTCAAAGGCCGCCAGGATGTCGGGTATCAGCCGGTCTTTGGCCCAGTCGCCGCCGCCAATCACATTACCAGCGCGTGCCGTGGCCAGTGCCACGCCGTGTTGTGCATGCTGGGCCGGGTTGAAGAAGGAGGAACGGTAGGCAGCGCTGACCAGCTCGGCGCAGCCCTTGCTGTTGCTGTACGGATCGAATCCGCCCATGGGCTCGTTCTCGCGGTAGCCCCAGGCCCATTCCTTGTTTTCGTAACACTTGTCGGTGGTGACATTGACCACGGCCCGCACGCCGGGTGTCTGGCGCACGGCTTCGAGCAGATGGACGGTGCCCATGACGTTGGTGGCATAGGTTTCTACCGGCGTGTCATACGACAGGCGCACCAGCGATTGGGCCGCCATGTGGATGACGATCTCGGGCTGGGCGGCCTGCATGGCGCGCAGCAGGGCAGGGAGGTCACGCACGTCGCCGTGCACGGACTGCATGTTCTCGCCCACGCGGGCCACGTCAAACAGGCTGGGCTGGGTGGGGGCACCCAGCGCGTAGCCGGTAACCTGGGCGTCGAGCTGCTGCAACCACAGGGACAGCCAACTGCCTTTGAAGCCGGTGTGGCCGGTCAGGAAGATACGCTTGCCTGACCAGAACGCGGGCTTCATTTCCAGACCTTCCAGGGCGCCTGGCCGCTGGCCCACAGTTCTTCCAGGTGGATCTTGTCGCGCAGCGTGTCCATCGGCTGCCAGAAACCCGTGTGCTGGAAGGCGGCCAGTTGGCCGTCGGCGGCCAGGGTTTCCAACGGGCCGCGTTCCCAGATGGTGTCGTCGCCGCCAATGCGGTCCAGAACCTTGGGAGACAGCACGAAGAATCCGCCGTTGATCATGGCACCGTCGCCCTTGGGCTTTTCCATGAACTTGTTGACCTTGTTGCCATTGAATTCCAGCGCGCCAAAACGACCTGGAGGCAGGGTGGCGGTCAGCGTGGCCTGCACGTTTTGGGCCTTGTGGAAGGCAATCAGTTCGGTGATATTGACGTCGCTGACGCCGTCGCCATAGGTCAGGCAAAAGGCATCGTCGCCCTGGATGTGCTCGGCCACGCGCTTGAGGCGCCCGCCGGTCATGGTGCTTTCGCCGGTGTCGACCAGTGTCACGCGCCAGGGTTCGGCGCTGCGCTGGTGCACGTCCATGGTGTTCTTGCTCATGTCGAAGGTGACGTCCGACATATAGAGAAAGTAGTTGGCGAAGTATTCCTTGATCTGGTAGCCCTTGTAGCCGCAGCAAATCACAAAGTCATTCACGCCATGGGCGGAGTAAATCTTCATGATGTGCCACAGGATGGGCTTGCCGCCGATCTCCACCATGGGCTTAGGCTTGGTGTCGGTCTCTTCGGATATCCGGGTGCCCAGGCCGCCGGCCAGTATCACTGCCTTCATTTGATCCACCTTCACATCGTGTAATTTGCTACTTATTTGATAGCGTTACATCCAGGTTTTACGGGGGCTAGAGCACTATTTTGTTAGTAGGCACTCTGCCAAGCCTAGACCTGCATGTTCATGATGTCAGTGTAAGCCTGAACCATGCGGTTGCGCACATGCAGGCTGGCCTGGAAGCCGATTTGCGCCTTCTGGATCGCCACCATGGTTTCTTCCAGGCTGACCTTGGGGTTTTCCATCTGCACTTCCTTCTGCAGGCGAGATGCCTCGTTCTGCGCCGCGCTGACGGAGCCCAGTGCTGATTTCAGGGCGCCCGAAAAGCCGCCGCCCACACCTTCGGTGCCCGCGGATGCGGCAGGGCGCACGCCGGTGCTGGGGCGCACCGTGGTGGGCATGGTGACGGGGCTGAGCTTGAAATCCATGGTGGATCTCCCTGGTTGTTTGGGGTGCCGCAATCCTATGCCCCGTGCCCGGGGGCCATTATTTTGAATTGGTAGGGAAAGCCGGTGCTTATTACCCTAATGTTTTCGGGTCCGGGTCGAATAATCAATCCCAGTCCCGCGGCGAACCACGCCCCTTTGCATTGGAAATCCACCGGAACACAAAATGTCTGCAGTAGCCACCCTTCCCGTCAATCCCACACTCGCCCAGCGCCTGGCCGGTCTGGAGCAAGGGCAGCGTCTACGCCTGGCCATTGGCATCGTGTTGTTTGTGGCCATTGGTATTGTGGGCCTGGTGATGGGGCGCCAGGCGGAGTGGCGGGTGCTGTACTCCAATCTGGCAGACAAGGACGGCGGTGCCGTCGTGGCCCAGCTGAGCACCTTGAATGTGCCCTACAAACACTCCGAAGGCGGCGGTGCCATCCTGGTGCCCGCCGACCGTGTGCACGATGTCCGGCTCAAGCTGGCGGCCCTGGGCCTGCCCAAGGGCTCGGTCAATGGTTTTGAGATGATGGAGTCCAACCGCTTCGGCATGACCCAGTTCCAGGAGCGGCTGACCTTCCAGCGCGGCCTGGAGGGTGAATTGACCCGCTCCATCCAGGCCCTGTCTTCTGTACAAAATGCGCGGGTGCACTTGGCGCTGCCTAATCAGAACGGATTTTTCCGGGAGCAGCAAAAGCCCTCGGCTTCGGTATTGCTGAGTTTGCACCCCGGGCGCAACCTGGACCGCGCCCAACTGGCCGGTATTGTTCACCTGGTGGCCTCCAGCGTGCCAGAGATGAGCCCAACGGCCGTCAGCGTGCTGGACGACTCCGGCAAGCTCTTGTCCACGCCGTCCGATGGTTCGGGTGGTGTGTTGGGCGTGGATGCCGAGCAACTCAAGTATGTGCGCCAGGTGGAGCAGCAGTACAGCCAGCGCATCCTGGATATCCTGGAGCCCATCGTGGGGCGCGCCAACGTCAAGGCCCAGGTGACCGCCGAGCTGGACTTTTCGCAGACCGAGTCCACCACCGAATCCCACAAGCCCAACCAGACCGCCGACAGCAGTGCCATCCGCAGCCAGCAACTGGTCGAAAGCACCAATGCGGCGGGCAACACCCCGCCCTCTGGCGTGCCGGGCGCCACCACCAACCAGCCACCCGGCGCGGCTGCAGCACCCATCAACGGTGCAGCCCAGACCCTGGCTGCTGGGGCTGCAGGCGGCCAAGGCGCCCTGGCCGGCGGTGGCAAGCGCGAATCCATCATCAACTACGAGGTGGACAAGACCATCCGCGTGGTCAAGGGTGCCTCGGGCCTTGTCAAACGCATCAATGCGGCGGTCGTGGTCAACAACAATGTGACCACCAACGACAAAGGCAAGGTTGTCAGTACACCGCTAACGGACGCCCAGATTGAAAAAATGACAGCCCTGGTGCGCGAAACCGTGGGCTTCAACAAGGACCGTGGTGACTCGGTCAACCTGCTCAACGCGGCGTTTGTGGATGAAAAGGTAGCCGTGTTGGATGTGCCGTTCTACCGCCAGCCCGAGGTCGTGGACCTGGCCCGCAGCTTTGCCTGGCCGCTGGGCACCCTGGCGTTTGGGGCGCTGGTGCTGATGGGTGTGATCCGCCCGGCCATCAAGGCCATGGGTACGGCGCCGGTTGCGGGCGGTGTAGTCGGCAGCGACATGCAAATGAACCAACTCGATGCCATGGAGTCCGACATGCCAGAGCGGCCGCAATTGACGGGGCCTGGCACCGCCAATGATGCGGCCCAGGTCTCTGCCGGGGAGAAGCAACTGGAAGACGCCCGGCAGCTGACACGGGACAACCCGGCCGCGGTGGCGAACATCATCAAAGCATGGATGAACGGCGAGGCACCGGCCTGATGGTCGGCGCACAATAACACCATGGCACAAGACGACGGACTCCAAGACGCTGCAATTCTGATGATGTCTCTGGGCGAGGCAGAGGCATCAGAGGTGTTCAAGCATCTGTCACCCAAAGAGGTGCAGAAGCTGGGCGAGGCCATTGCCAAGACCACACAAATCACCCGCGAGCGGGTCGACGATGTGGTGACGAAATTCACCGGTGTGGCGGCATCGCAGAGTCTGCTGGTGTCCAACTCGGGCGACTATGTGCGCTCGGTGCTGAAGCTGGCCCTGGGTGACGACAAGGCGGCACTGCTGATCGACCGGATTCTGCAGGGCGGCGACGTTTCGGGCATCGAGAGCCTGAAGTGGATGGACCCGCTATCGGTGGCCGAACTGCTGCGCAACGAACACCCCCAAATCGTGGCCGCCATCCTGGTGCACCTGGACTACGACCAGGCCGCCGACGTGTTGAAAAACCTGACCGAACGCCAGCGCAATGAAGTCATGCTGCGCATCGCCACCATGGAGGGTATCCAGCCCACGGCCTTGAAAGACCTGAACGAGGTCTTGTTCAAGGTGCTGGCGGGTGGCGACAAGATACGCAAGTCGTCGCTGGGCGGTATCAAGACGGCGGCGGAAATGATCAACCTGATGGGCACGGCCATCGAAGGCACGGTTATCGAGTCCATCCGCAACCACGATGCAGACCTGGCCCAGAAGATCATGGACAAGATGTTTGTGTTCGACGATGTGCTCAAACTCGACGACAAGGCCATCCAGATGGTGCTGAAGGAAGTGTCTTCCGATGTGCTGATCGTGGCCCTGAAGGGTGCGCAGCCCGAGCTCAAGGAGAAGATTCTGGCCAATATGTCGTCCCGTGCGGCCGCTACGCTGCGCGAAGACCTGGAGTCCCGCGGCCCCATGCGCCTGTCCGAGGTGGAGGCGCAGCAGAAGGAAGTGCTCAAAATCGTGCGCCGACTGGCGGACGAGGGCCAGATTGTCATCGGCGGTGGAGGTGGCGACGACGCCATGGTCTGATGACACGCAGCAACCAAAGCCGTTTTATTGCCAGCGACGACCTCGGCGCCGTGGTCGGTTGGGACTTTGGCCCTGTAGACCAGGCCTCGGTGCGGTTTGCGGCCAAGGTCAAGGCACAGGAAGAGGCCGAGACCCTGGTGCACGATGAGGCGGTGCGCCAAGCCGGCTTCTCCGACGGATTTGCCGACGGGTATGCCCAGGGCCATGCCCAGGCCACGCTGGAGGGGCAGCGCCAGATTACGGAATTTATAGAAAACCAGGGGCAGGATGCCGCGCAACGGTATCTGCAACTGTTTGAGACGACCAACACCCAGCTTGAGGAGTCCCAGCAGGTTATGGCCCAGGGCGTGCTGGAGCTGGCCTGTGAATTGGCACGCCAGGTGTTGCGCCATGAACTGGCCAGCAACCCCAACGCCCTGCAACCCATCATCCGCGAAGCCTTGAGTGTGCTGGCCACCGATTGCAAGGCCGCCCTGGTGCGGCTGAACCCGTTGGACCTGGATGTACTGGAAGAGGTTTTACGGCAGGAGTTCTCCGGTCTTTCGCTTTCGCTGTTGGCAGATGCCAACATCACACGCGGTGGTTGCCTGGTAGAGGCGGCCGGAACCGTTGTGGATGGCACCATAGAAAAGCGCTGGAGTAGGGTGGTTGCCAAGTTGGGCCTGGAATCGGCGTGGGAGGTGGCACATGTCGACGAGTGACACCACCACCCGCTGGACGGAGTATCTGGAGCGCGCCCGCCGCAGTGTGCGCCACGACAGCACACTGGAGGTGCGGGGCACCCTGACCCGGCTGACCGGTCTGGTGCTGGAGGCCAGTGGTATCCGTGTGCCTGTGGGCTCACAGTGTGTGGTCTCCATGAAGGCGCGGGCACCTGTGCTGGCCGAAGTGGTGGGTTTTGCAGGGGACCGGGCGTTTTTGATGCCCGCCGGCGATGTGCAAGGCCTGTCCAGCGGTGCGGGGGTTGCACCCGCTGCCGCCTATATTCCGGTGCCCCGTCTGGGGGAAACGGCCGCGTCTGCCACGGTGTCAGACGCGGGCATGTTGCGCTTGCCGTTGGGCAATGGCCTGCTGGGTCGGGTGGTGGATGCGCAGGGCCAGCCCATGGACCGCCAAGGCCCCATTTCCGAGGTGGCCTCCAAGCCGCTGGACCGCAGGCCTATCAATGCCATGGACCGCGCCCCGGTGCGCCAACCCCTGGACACCGGTGTGCGGGCCATCAATGCGTTGTTGACCGTGGGGCGGGGACAGCGCATCGGCCTGTTTGCCGGTTCTGGCGTGGGTAAAAGTGTGTTGCTGGGCATGATGGCCCGTTACACCGAGGCCGACGTGATCGTTGTGGGCCTGATCGGTGAGCGGGGCCGAGAAGTCAAGGAATTCATCGAGGACATTCTGGGCACCGAAGGCCGCGCACGCTCGGTGGTGGTGGCCGCACCGGCCGATGCACCACCATTGCTGCGCCTGCAGGGTGCGTCGTACGCAACGGCCATCGCCGAGAGTTTTCGGGACCAGGGCCAGCACGTGCTGTTGTTGATGGATTCCCTGACCCGCTACGCCATGGCGCAGCGCGAAATTGCGCTGGCCATTGGCGAGCCGCCCGCTACCAAAGGTTATCCGCCATCGTGTTTTGCCAAGCTTCCTCAGCTGGTGGAGCGCAGTGGCAATGGGCTCAATGGTGTGGGTTCCATCACCGCGTTTTATACGGTGCTGACCGAGGGGGACGACCAGCAGGACCCGATTGCCGACGCGGCGCGGGCCATTCTGGACGGCCACATCGTGTTGTCGCGTTCCTTGGCCGAATCGGGCCACTACCCGGCGATTGATGTGGAGCAATCGGCCTCACGGGTGATGCACAACGTGGTGTCGCGTGAACATTTCGAGCTGGCCCGCCGCTTCCGCGCGGTCTACTCCAAGTATGAGCGGGGCCGCGACCTGATTCAGATTGGTGCCTATGCACCTGGCTCCGATCCGGCGCTGGACGAAGCCATTGCCCTGCATGACAACATGCGCCAGTTTTTGCAGCAAGACATGTACCAGGCGGCGCCGGCGGAGTACGTGCTGGACGAGTTGCTGGCAGCGACCAGCGTTGGCGCGGGGGTTGCATGATGCTGCACCACCCAGGGAGCTGGCCATGTCCGGAATAAAAAGCATTCTGTTGGCCATAGAACATGCCACGCTCAACCGCGATGCCTTGGCCAAGGCGGCAGCACGGGTAGAACGCAACCTGGACTTTGCGCGCTCTCAGATGGCGCAGCTGGAAAACTATGCCGCGGACACAGATACCCGCTGGACCGGGAAGGCGACGCAGGGGGTATCCGTGGAGCTGATGCGGCACCAGTACCAGTTCATGGACCGCCTGCAACAAGCCATCGCCATGCAGTCCGGCGTTTTGACCCAATCAGCCGGACAGCTGGAACAGGCCAAGGCCAAACTGTTGCAGGCCGAGGTTCGCCTGTTGGGCCTGAACCAGATCCTGAAGGTGCGGCAAACGGCCTTGCTGCGCACCCAGCGGCAGCGCCAGCAGCGCCACACCGACGAATTTGCAGCCATGCAGCACGCCCGCAACCGGGCACTGCCAATGAGTGGAGAGAAACATGACAATTGAAACAGCGTCCGCACAAAACACGTCGCGACCGGCGGCAACCGAATCCAAACATGGCAAAGGAAAAACCGGCGACGCCCATGGCCAAGGGGGTGGTGGCCCAGGCGGCTTCATGGCTATTTTGGCGTCCTTGGATACATCCGATCTGGCAGTCCCCACGGTGGCAGATCTCCCGCTTTCGGCCAAAGACCCCGGCGCTGTCGCGTTGGCCGCGCTGCAGCGTGCAGCGGCGGCGCTGAAGGGCGTCACTGCGAATACAGAGGCCGCCGACTTGGCAGATCCAGCCATCGGATTGGGCGTCGCCGTTGCAGAGGCCGATCTTGCAAAGTTGTTGCAGGGTGAAGAGGTTGTTCTGGACCCGGGTGTCCTGCCACCGCCGGTTGACGTGCCTTGGCAGCCCGAGTTGCCAGTGGATACCACGGCACTGCTCGCGCAGGCGGCGCAGTGGAATGCCGCAGCGGCGGCAAGCCCGGAACAGTCCCAACCCAAAGCCGCGAACCCGGGCGCAATCAGCCCGCCGGTTGCTGGCAAGCCTTTGATGGGCGCTGAAAAGCCGGAAGGCACTGCGCTTGCCCATGCTGCCTTGGGTGAAATGGTTTCGGAACTGGCAGGCAAAGTGGGTAAGGCGCACAAGGAAGTGGCCGAGCGATTGGCGGCCGCACAGGCGGCGCTGGCCGAACCCGCTCCAACCGGTAACACGGTTGCGGCGGAGTCCCGCCAGCAGACACAGGTCTTGCAAAAAATCGCCGATGCGCCGTTGAGCCCAACGGCCGCTGCGCTGACGGCGGCCGTGGCTGGCGCGTCCAGTCGCAGGGAGGATCCGGTTCGTGAGCGGTCGGTTTTCCGATCCACCGCTACGGACACAGCGTCACCCGTACAGACTTATGCACCGTCGGCAACCACCGGGTCATTTGCCAATGCACCGGCGCCAGTTACCTCGATGGAGACGTATGTGGCGGAGAAGGTGGCCTACTGGATTTCCAACGACGTGCAGAACGCGGAAATGAAGTTGGACGGGATGGGCGAACTGCCGGTGGAGGTCAGTATCCGCATGCAGGGCAATGAAGCCCATATTGCCTTCCGGTCTGACGAGTTACATGCGCGGGCGGCGTTGGAAAATGCCAGCGAACACCTGAAGGACATGCTGCAACGCGAAGGCGTGGTGCTGACCGGTGTCTCCGTGGGAACGGCCGGTGCTGGCGATGCCGGTGGCCAGGAGCGCAAATCGCGCCAAGGCGCTCGCCAGGCGGGCGTGGCATCTGTAGAACCCTCGCGTACGGAAAGTGTGGCCGGATCCCGACGCTCAACGGGTGGGGCCTTGGACCTTTTTGTTTAGGACCCAGGAATGTGTCACCATTGCTACCAGGGTGAAACGAACCGGTTTCATGAAAAACACCCCCACTTCGAATAAAAGGAGCACATGTGGCTACGAAACCTGATGCAGGAGATGCCGGAGATTCCGGCAAAGCTCCCGCCAAAAGCAAAAAACTGCTGATCATTATTGTTGCGGCAGTTTTGGTGCTGGCATTGGGCGGTGGCGGAGCTTTTTTCTACATCAGTAAGCAGCGTGCGGCTGCAGCAGCAGCGGAAGAAGGTGAAGAGGCCAGCCCGGCAAAGTCAGCAGCGCACTCTTCTTCACCAAAGGCCCCTCCAGCCTATTTGCCGCTGGACAGCATGGTTGTCAATTTGGCGGATCCTGGTGGTGAGCGTGTGGCACAGGTTGGTATTACGTTGGAGGTAAGCGACGTTGCCTCGGTGGACAAGGTCAAGGCGTTTTTGCCAACCATACGCAGCGGCGTGCTGATGCTCATTTCCCAGAGAACAGCCGAGGAGCTTTTGACGCAGGACGGCAAACAGAAGCTGGCCAAGGACATTCTGCGTGAGACCTCGCGACCGTTTGGTGGTGGTGATGACGAAGAGGAGGACGCCGAGCCCGCAGATAGCGCCAAAGCGAAGAAAAAGAAGCCCAAAGCCAAAGCGCGTCAGCCCGATTACCCGGTGGTGGGTGTGCTGTTCTCCAGCTTTATTGTCCAGTAGCGGTTTCGCAGGTATCTATATATGAGTGAATCGTTTCTTTCCCAGGAAGAGGTAGATGCCCTTCTCGAAGGGGTTACCGGCGAGAGCCAAAAGACGGTCGAAGAGGCGGCCGAGCATGGCGAAGTCCGCACCTACAACATTTCCAGCCAAGAGCGGATCGTGCGTGGGCGCATGCCCACGATGGAGATCGTTAATGAGCGGTTTACCCGCAACTTGCGGGTTGGTCTGTTTAATTTCATCCGCCGTAGCCCGGAAATTTCGGTCGGACCGGTCACGGTACAACGCTATAGCGCTTTCCTGCGGGAGCTGGCGGTCCCCACCAACTTCAATATCGTGGCCATCCGGCCCTTGCGCGGCAGCGGCCTGATCGTCTGCGAGCCGGCGCTGGTGTTTGGTGTCATCGACACCCTGTATGGAGGCATCGGCAAGTTTCAGACCCGCATTGAAGGGCGGGATTTCTCCGCAACCGAGCAGCGTGTCATCAACCGCCTGGTAGACGTCATCACTGCGGAGTACAAAAAGGCTTGGAAGGGCATCTACCCGCTGGAGCTGGATTACCAGCGCTCCGAGATGCAGCCCCAGTTTGCCAATATCGCAACGCCTAGCGAAATCGTGATTTCGACGTCGTTTCAGCTTGAAATCGGTGACATCACGGGCGCTATCCACTTTTGCTTCCCTTATTCGACGCTTGAGCCCATCCGGGATGTGCTCTACTCGTCTACGCAGGGTGATTCGATCGAGGTGGACCGACGGTGGGTTAATCTGCTGACCCGGGAGATTCAGGCGGCGGAAATCACCCTGGTTGCGGAGTTGGCGCGTGCAGACGCGACCATAGAGCAACTGCTGGCGATGAAAAAAGGCGATTTCATTGAGCTGGATCGGCAGCCAAAAATTCAGGCCTCGGTGGATGGGGTTCCGATTTTTGAGTGCCAATACGGCACGCACAACGCAAAGTACGCCATTCGCATAGACAAAGCCTTGCGGGGCAATGACCAAAACTGGTTGGGAGAAAGTAATGGCATCTGAAGACAAACCCGAAGAGCCGGCTGCCGATGACGGCATGGCCGACTGGGCGGAAGCGCTGCTGGAGCAAAAGGCGACCGAGCCAGGTGCCGGTGATGGGCAGGGCGGCGTTTTGGCCGGTGAAGCGCCAAAACCCTTTTCGTCCATGCCCAGCGGGGGAGGGGACGTACCGTCGCATGACATCAACATGGTTTTGGACATCCCGGTTCAGCTCTCTGTGGAATTGGGCCGGACCAAGGTTCCTATCAAACACATTCTGCAGCTCGGACAGGGGTCGGTTGTTGAACTGGACGCCTTGGCTGGAGAACCCATGGATGTGTTGGTCAACGGTTATCTGATTGCCCAGGGTGAGGTGGTGGTGGTGAACGACAAATTTGGTATCCGTTTGACGGACGTGGTGACGCCTTCTGAGCGGCTGCGCCGGGTCAGCAAGAGTTGATGGGGTGTGATGACGCAGTCCTGGATCCTTATCGGAGCCTTTTTAGGCGTGTTGGTGTGTTTGCCCGTGCTGTTGAAATGGCTTAAACAACGGGTCCCCGGGCGTTTCGCCGACGTCAGTGGCCAATCGCGGTTTGTCTCAGCGCTGGCGGTGGGGCCGCACCAGCGTGTGGTGACCGTGGAGGTCGGACCCGAGGGCAAACGTGTATGGCTGACCTTGGGGGTCACCGGACAAAACATCTCCTGCCTGCATTGTGTGGATGTTGATGGGTCTGAGCCTGAAGTCCCTAAACCTGGGAGCATTGTTTGAGTCGAATGGCTTTCTTGGGCAAGTCGTTGTTGGGCCTAGCTGCGTTGGCGTTGCATGCGGCGGTTGCTGCGCAAACGGCTGGGCAGTTGCCTTTGCTGGTTGGAACCGGCGGCTCCAATATGAGCTTTTCGGTCCCCATTCAAACACTGCTTTTCTTTACGGCACTGTCGTTTTTGCCAGCCGTGTTGTTGATGATGACGGGCTTCACGCGAATCGTGATTGTGTTGTCCCTGTTGCGCCAGGCCTTGGGAACACAGTCCTCGCCTCCCAACCAGGTGATCGTAGGGCTGTCGCTGTTCTTGACCTTCTTTGTCATGGGACCAACCCTTGACCGGGTGTATGCGGACGCTTATCTGCCGCTGACCAAAAATACCATCACCTTTGAGCAGGCTCTGGAGCGGGGTGAAGCCCCTATTCGTAGCTTCATGGTGAAGCAGACCCGGCAGTCAGACTTCGCCCTGTTCGCCAAGTTGGCGAAGTTGCCACCCGAAGTAAAGGCAGATACTGCCCCTATGCGGGTTTTGGTTCCCTCTTTTGTCATTAGTGAATTGAAGTCTGCATTTCAGATTGGCTTCATGATCTTCATACCCTTCCTGGTGATCGACATTGTGGTGGCGAGCGTGTTGATGTCTCTGGGCATGATGATGTTGTCACCCGTGTTGGTGGCATTGCCGTTCAAGTTGATGTTGTTTGTGTTGGCCGACGGCTGGAATCTGCTCATTGGTTCACTGGCCGCCAGCTTTGTGACCTGAGGGGTGCCCGCACTATGAATGCACAAATGGTTTTGACGATGGGGCAAGATGCCTTGTTGATGTTGCTGATGGTGTCTGCCCCTGTCTTAGGGACCGCATTGGTCGTCGGCTTGCTGGTAAGCCTGTTCCAGGCGGTTACGCAAATCCACGAAGCGACATTGGCATTTGTTCCCAAGCTCGTGGCGGTGATCGCTGTGTTTGCCATCGCGGGACCGTGGATGCTGACCATGCTGGTGGAGTACATTCGGCGCACGATTGAGGCCATTCCAGGGTCGGTAGTCTGACGGGGGAGATGCTGTGATCTCCATCACAGAGGCGCAACTGGCTGCCTGGATATCGCCCATATTCTGGCCATTTCTGCGCGTATTGGCTGTTTTTACGACGGCCCCTGTTTTTTCCTCCCGTGCATTTCCGGTGCGCGCCAAAATTGCATTGGCATTTTTGGTCGCAGTGGCTGCGCAAGCCAGTTTGCCCGAAATGCCGGTTATCGGCTTCAACGACCCAGGCGCGCTCGCCGTGGTTGTCCAACAGGTTGGTGTGGGGCTGGCCATAGGTTTTGCCGTGCGGGTGGTGTTTTCCGCGGTGGAGTTAGCCGGGGAAGTGGTCGGATTTCAGATGGGGCTGAATTTTGCCGCGTTCTTTGACCCGACGATTGGGGCACAGTCCAGCGCAGTCGCACGCTTTTTTGGCCAAATGACCTCGTTGCTGTTTTTGGCAATCAATGGTCATCTGATGGTGTTGTTCGCGATTACCCAGAGTTTTTACAGCTTTCCGGTGGATCAGAATTTCCTGCAAACCTTGGGGCAAATGAAACTACAGCATCTGGGCGCGGATTTGTTTGCCAGCGCTCTGTGGATTGCGCTGCCCATGGTTGGCATCTTGATGTTCGCAAATTTGGCTCTGGGTGTGGTGTCCAGGGTGGCGCCTCAGATGAATGTGTTTGCGGTTGGCTTCCCCATTACGCTGGTAGTGGGCCTGATCGGCATTGCCGCCACCTTGCCCATGCTGGACCAACCGTTCATGGTGCTTCTGGAGCGCTCGATAGACCTCTTCTCTCGCAAGCAGTGAAATTGACGCTAGACCAATTCATTGCGAATGGCGTAAACCGCCAGCTCGGCATTGTTGGAAAGTTTGAGCTTTTCCAGCAAGCGTGCACGGTACACACTGACGGTTTTTGGACTGAGCATGAGTTCCTCTGCAATGTCCGAGAGGCGTTTGCCAGAAGCAATCTTTAACAAGGTTTGCAGTTCACGCTCAGAGAGAGTTGCATGCAGCGACGTTGTGCTGGGCGACGCTAAATTGTCCACAAGCATTTCGGATATTGCTGGGGTGACATATTTTCGGCCCTTGGCCAAAGTACGCACGGCGGGGATCAGTTCAGAGGGGTCCCCGGCCTTGTTCAGATACCCGTCTGCGCCAGCGCGCAGGCAACGGATGGCGTACTGGTCTTCGGCAAACATGGAAACAATCAATACTTTGATGGGAGAGTTGTCCTCGCGCAAACTTGCCAGAACCTCCAATCCTCCGCGGCCGGGCAAGTTCAGATCCAGGATGAGCACATCACAGGGTTCTGTTCGGATCAAAGTTCTGACCTCAGCGTAGCCGCCCGCCTCGCCCACTACCGTGATGTCGTTGGCGTCTGCCAGTGTGTCTTTGATACCACGTCGTACCATGGCGTGGTCATCGCACAGAATCACTTTGATCACTTGAATTGCGCTTCCGTAAGTTGATTCATCTCAGCGTTGAGTGGAACCGACAGAATCACGGATGTGCCAAAGCCTTGGCGTGAGCTGATGTCCAGCCAGCCACCGACGGTTTTTGCACGTTCGTGAAGCCCACGGATCCCAAACGCGTCGGGCTTTTGCATCTCTTGTGATGAGATGCCGACTCCGTTGTCGCTGATCTCCAGCGTCAAAAATTGCTCTGCGTCCGAAATATCTATTTGAACCTGGTTGCATTTCGCATATTTGGAAATGTTGGTGAGCGCCTCTTGCGCTGTGCGGTAGGCGGTCAGCTGAACGGCCTTTTCTGGGCACAGATCTTCATTGGTTGCGCGCAATGTGGTTTTGATGCCGGTCCTCCGCTCAAAACTGGACGCCAACCACTGAACCGCGGCAAAAAGACCCTGATCCAGAATCGAGGGTCGCAGATTCATCATGATCCGTTGACTGGCCCCGAGGGCATGTTGGATCATGTCTGTGGCGGCTTGCAGATGGGGCTGTATTGTGGGATCGGGCTCGTGTCGGGAAATCCAGGCCAGGTCGAGCTTGGCAGCCGCAAGTGAGCCCCCTATGTCGTCGTGGATTTCACGTGAAATTGACGCTCTCTCCCGCTCAATTGCAGTTTGGAGATACCCCGTCAACTCAGAAAGCCGCCTTTCGGAGACTGCCAGTTCCAGACTGGCCTTTTCTTTGGCTTTGTGGGCACTGTAGACGTCTAGCGCTCGCAAAATAACGCGTTCCAGTTGTGCCAAGTTGTCTTTGTGCAGGTAGTCGCTAATGCCGAGCTGTATGGCGGAAACCGCTGCAGCCTCGCCGATTGCTCCTGACAGCAATATGAAGGGGGGCCGGAGGCTGTTGGCTGGCAAAGATGACCATGCATCAACAGCAGTAAATCCGGCTAAACGGTAGTCGGCGAGGATCAATGCATACGCACCTGAGAGCACGGCCTCGGTAAAAGTCGCGAGTGTTTCGACACGACTGATCGAATATTGGAACCCTGCTTTATCCAACACCCTGCAGACCAACCGGTGGTCTTGGGCAGAGTCTTCCAGATGCAATATGCTGAGCGTCGCGGCGGTATGTTGTGCGTCCATTTTCAGCGTGGCATTGTTACTTGATTATGGATGGTTGATGCCAGAGCAAGCAAGTGGCAATAGCGCAGGTATTATGTGACGCAACGCTAGCGAAAGTTCCCAAACCTGGTTGTTTCCTGCTAATCTAGTAACGTGTGATGTCTCGGTTTCAGGAAACGGAGCGAAGCCTATGTGGAGAGTGGTTACTTAGGACCTATGACAATGCAACCAACATTGACAACACCAACTGTTCCCGCGGTTCAGATGCCCGTCATGCTTGTCGCGGAGGTACAAGATTCCCTGCTCGTGGTTGTCCATGACCTATCCAGGCTAGACGGATTGCTCGCGCACACGATGGAAAACCTCATGGAGCGCTTTACCAGTGCAAGTGCCAACTTGGCAACACCCGCACTGATGAACACCAAGGAATTGGACGACGTTCGCAGCACTTTGCGTGCTGCCGTTACGGAACTGCAATTTCAGGACATGGCGTCGCAGCTTATCGTTCACACTTCGAAAATCCTTCAGGGATGCGCCTACCGGTTGGCGTCGGAATCCATGGGGGGTGAAGACGGCGAGGCTGTGCCTTTTGTTGAAGAGGTTCCCGAACGGCCCAATCCTGTTACGCAGGACGAGATGGACGCTGGTTCTGTTGAGCTCTTCTGAGTCCACATACCTATTACACCAAACTGAATAGTCGGAGTTACAAATGCCTCTAATACTCGCCGTTGATGATTCACCTTCCATGCGCAAGATGGTCTCCTTTACTTTGACCGGTGCAGGGTACCAAGTGGTGGAGGCGGTTGATGGTCAAGATGCCTATGAGAAGGCGCAATCGCAGTCGTTTGACTTGGTTTTGACAGATCAAAACATGCCGCGCCTAGATGGATTGGGTTTGACTAGGAAACTACGGGACCATCCTCAGTTCAAAACTACGCCTATTTTGATGCTAACGACAGAGTCCAGTGATCTCATGAAACAGGCTGGCCGTGCTGCTGGCGCAACTGGTTGGTTGGTAAAACCTTTCGATCCAGCGCGACTTTTGGACGTTATCAAGAAGGTCATTCGCTGACTGACTACGCGACAGTGGGATAAATAGCAAACAGGAGATAGGTATGTCTGAGACGCATCAGGACAGCAGCGGTGGCGGCGACTTCGATCTAACCCAGTTCTATCAGATTTTTTTCGAGGAAGCTGGTGAAAATCTGGATTTGATGGAGCAGATGCTTCTCAATCTGAATTTGGAAACTGCGGACGATGAAGTGTTGAACGGCATTTTCCGGTGTGCCCATTCTGTAAAAGGCGGTGCGGCAACATTTGGTTTTGCCGATGTTGCAGAGTTGACGCACCAGATGGAGTCGCTGCTGGACCGGTTGCGTAGGCATGAACTGCATCCTAATTCGGCAATGGTGGATGTTCTGCTGGAGTCTGCAGATGCTTCACGAAGTTTGCTGGCGCGCCATCAGGCGGGCGGTGAAGGCGAAGTTCTGCCAACTGGTGACCTGGTTCGGCGCATCAGTGAATTGGCTGCGGGTAACACGCCCGTTGCGGCCCCTGCGCCTGTGGCGGTGAAGCCGCCACCCGCCATCGCTAGCCCACCCAAGGCAGCATCTGAGGCGAAGTCCAAGTCAACGCGTACGCTCGAAATACGGATTGGGCCACTGGAGAGACTTGAGCAGGCCGATGCGGTGCAAGAGCTTTTCCGGGATATTCCGGGGCTTGGCAGCATTTCTACATTGCCATTGGATGTAAAGAATACGAGACTTTTTCTGGTTGAAACGGGATCGACGGATGAAGACCTTCTGGATCTGTTTGCATTCCATGTATCAAGGGACTACATTCAGATTAAGTCAGTTGAAGCCACATCTGAGGTAGTGGATAGTGAGCCTGTTGCTGTGGGCATTGTGGATGACCCGCTGCCCGGCGCGCCATTGGCGCCGCTGCCTGGGTTTGGCTTTTTCGATGGCGCCCCCGGTGCTCCAACAACGACAACGACGGCGCTTGTGCCAAAAACTGCCGCTGCCAAGCCCGCTGGCTCAAACTCAGCCGCTCAGCCAGAGGCCGCAACCATTCGTGTTGCCATCAGCAAAGTCGATCAATTGATTAACCTCGTGGGTGAATTGGTAATCACCCAAGCGATGCTGGCACAGAATAGTCGCGCGTTAGACCCGGCGGTCTACCAGCAGTTGTTATCTGGTCTGGCTGATTTGGATCGCAACACCAGAGATTTGCAAGAGTCGGTCATGTCGATTCGCATGATACCGATGTCCATTGTTTTTAGCCGCTTTCCTAGGATGTTGCGTGACCTTGCGACTAAGCTGGGTAAAAAGGTGGACTTTGTTACGCAGGGTGAGGCTACCGAGCTGGACAAAGGCTTAGTCGAGAAGATTACTGACCCATTGACCCATTTGGTGCGAAATAGTTGTGACCATGGGGTTGAGTCTCCGGCTGAACGTTTGGCGGCGGGCAAGCCGGAAACGGGCACGATCACACTGTCTGCTTCCCATCAGGGCGGATCCATCGTCATTGAGGTGCGTGACGATGGAAAGGGTATGTCCCGTCAAAGAATTTTGAGTAAGGCTAAGGAGCGTGGGCTCGACGTTTCGGATCAGATGTCAGATGCGGAGGTGTGGCAGCTGATTTTTGCACCTGGATTCTCTACTGCGGAGGTCGTTACGGATGTCTCCGGCCGTGGTGTGGGAATGGATGTTGTAAAAAAGAACATTGCCGCGTTGAACGGAACGGTTGAAATCGATTCAGCGGAAGGTTACGGCATGAAGGTGTCTGTGCGCCTACCGTTGACACTGGCGATCATGGATGGAATGTCCGTGGGTGTGGGGGGTGAGGTGTACATTCTTCCCCTTTCGTCGGTAGTGGAGTCTTTCCAAGTCAAAGCCGACGCTGTGAGTACGGTTGGGCAAGGCTCTCAGTTGGTCAAGGTTCGGGATGAGTACATGCCCGTCATCGAGCTTGAGAAAATTTTCCAGATTCCCAGATTTGACTTCGAAAAGTCCTGCGACATCATGGTTGTCGTGGAGGCAGATGGAAGCCGTGTTGCCTTGCTTGTGGATGAATTGTTGGGTCAGCAGCAAGTCGTGGTTAAAAACTTGGAGTCCAACTACCGTAAGGTTCCAAACGTGTCGGGTGCAACAATTCTCGGTGACGGCAAGGTGGCTCTAATCCTTGATACGGGTGCCTTGGTTCGTCGATCTCGGCATTGATGCCAACATATTGAATAAGGAGTGCAATATGGGTGTGATGGAAAAACTGGAAGAGCCGACATCGTCCGAAGCGCGAGAGTACCTCACATTTCGTCTGGATCAAGAAGAGTACGGCATTGACATCCTCAAGGTCCAAGAGATAAGAGGATATGAGCCGCCCACTCGGGTAGCGAATGCACCAAATTTCATCAAAGGTGTTGTGAATTTGAGAGGCACGATTGTGCCGATCGTCGATATGCGACTGAAGTTCAGTTGCTCAAAGGCGGAGTACAACTCCTTTACTGTCGTCATCATTTTGAATTTGAGGCATCGAATCGTTGGAATCGTTGTTGACTCAGTCAGTGACGTGATGGAATTGCCTCCAGAGAGTCTGAAGTCGGCGCCCGACATCGATAGCGTTATTGATAGCGCAGCGGTGTTGGGGTTGGGGTCGTTGGGTGATCGGATGTTGATTTTGCTCGATATCGAACTTCTGATGTCTGCGCCGGACATGGGACTGGTAGGTGCATCTGATTGATGCACAACAGATTTTCTTGATTCCAGCGGAGTCAGACGGGTGACGCATAACGGCGTGGCTAGAGAACTATTCTGAAACGGGAGTTATTGTGAGCTCTTCGGCGGGAATGCAGGGACGTGAGTTTGCGTGGACCAATGCAGATTTTGATCGCGTGCAGTCCATGATTTACAAGCGTGCGGGGATCAGTCTTCACGATGGTAAGCACGCGATGGTCTATAGCAGGTTGTCGAGGCGCTTGCGGGAAACTGGTCACCAGAGCTTTCGAGACTATCTGGGTTGGTTAGAGTCTGCCGAAAGCCCCGAGTGGCAGGAGTTTGTCAATGCCTTGACGACCAATCTAACCTCTTTTTTTCGGGAGCACCACCATTTCGAAATTTTTGCAGACTTGCTGAAGTCTAAGCCGGCAGGAACTCATTGGCGGGTATGGTGCAGTGCCGCTTCAACAGGAGAAGAGCCTTATTCGATAGTCATGACGGCTATGGACATCCTTGGTCAAAATCCGAAGTTTTCTCTGACTGCCAGTGACATCGATTCCAAAGTACTGGCATCTGCGGCCCAAGGCGTTTATCGACTGGACGGCATGAAAGGAATAGATCAGAGCAAGATGCAGCGGTTTTTTTTGCGGGGGAAAGGTGGTAACGACGGCATGGTGCGAGTCAAGCCGGAATTGAGTCGGCTCATTGAGTTCTTGATAGTCAATTTGATTCGGGATGATTGGCCGTTTAAAGATGCCTTTGACGTCGTTTTCTGTAGAAATGTCATGATCTACTTTGACGCTGAGACGCAAAGAAAAGTGCTGGAGCGAATTTACAAAGTCATGAAGCCTGGTGCTTTGTTATTTGTCGGCCACGCTGAAAATTTCAGTGATTCGCGCGATCTGTTTGTCTTGAAGGGGAAGACAGTCTATGAAAGACGATAGCGCATCACATTTGTAGGAATCAGGGTGCGCGAGCCTGTTCTGTTTTTACATACAACAAGGTCTACATGAATTTGCCGCATTACAGTGTTGAGTCGTCGTTTGGCCGACCAGTTGGGGGTGCTTCGCCAGCGACCAAGGTTTTGGCAAATGGACGCGTGTCAAGGATCGACCATCTCAAGGCGCAGGCGCGCAAACCTGGCGAGGCCTCTTTCTTCTATGCGGATCACCACTTTCAGTACGATGCGGTGAAGGTCTTGCCTGGAGAGTATTACGTGTCTAATGAAGATTTGGTGGTGATGACGGTTTTGGGCTCCTGTATCGCTGCTTGCATTTGGGATGGAAAAGCCAGAACGGGCGGCATGAATCATTTCATGCTGCCTGATGGAGAGGGCGGGGAGGGCTCCGGTCGATACGGATCGTATGCAATGGAGTTGCTGATTAACGAGATGTTTAAATTAGGCGCAAGACGGGAAACCATGCAGGCAAAGATTTTTGGCGGCGCACAGGTTATGGCTGGTTTCACCACGATGAATGTGGGGGAGCGCAACACACAGTTTGTGTTGGACTACCTGTCTACCGAAAGAATCCCGGTAGTGTCTCAGGATGTTCTCGATATTCATCCCCGCAAAGTGTGCTTCTTTCCCGTAACCGGAAAGGCGTTGGTCAAAAGACTTGCGCACTCACATCCTGAAACTTTGGCTGTGGAAGAGCGTCGTGGTAATGCTGCCAGTGTTGCGAAGTCAAACGCCGGCGGCTCGGTTGATTTGTTTTGAAAGATTCACGTGAAGAAGATTCGCGTTGTCGTTGTAGATGATTCCGCACTGGTGCGTGGCCTGTTGACCGAGATCATCAACCGCCAGAAAGATATGGAGTGTGTCGGGGCCGCCAATGACCCGTTGATTGCCAGGGAAATGATTCGAGACCTCAATCCGGATGTCATCACTTTAGACATAGAGATGCCCAGAATGGATGGTATCGACTTCCTCTCGCGATTGATGCGGCTTCGACCAATGCCGGTGGTGATGATCTCTACTCTGACCGAGCGCGGCGCGGAGGTCACCATGCGAGCGTTGGAGCTTGGCGCGGTCGATTTTGTGGCAAAACCGAGAATTGGCCTTGCAGATGGGATCAATGAACTTGCTGGCCAAATCGTTGAGAAAATTCGGATAGCGGCATCAGCGCATATTCGGCGAGTGTCGCTGCCGAACCCGTCGTCCATGGCGGCAAGCGGGAACGCCTCGGGCGGGGCTCAGCGCGCTGAGCCCATTTCATTGGGTAGGGTTTCAACCGAGAAGCTGATTTGTATTGGGGCGTCTACTGGTGGGACTGAAGCTATCAAGGAGATCTTGATGCGTATGCCGGCGGACTCGCCTGGCATCGTCATCACGCAACACATGCCGCCTGGATTTACGACCAGTTTTGCCGCGCGCTTAAATACACTTTGTCAGATAACAGTTCAGGAAGCCGTCAATGGTGGGCGGGTTCTTCCCGGTCACGCCTACATTGCTCCCGGCGGGAAGCAGTTTCGAATAGACAAGAGCGGTGCAAATTATGTTTGCGTAGTTGAAGACGGTGAAGCTGTTAATCGCCATAAGCCATCTGTCGAAGTTCTTTTCAAGTCTGCGGCGCGTGTTGTGGGTAGAAATGCGTTTGGGATTATGTTGACCGGAATGGGCGGCGATGGGGCAAAGGCGATGAGGGAAATGAAGGACGCGGGCAGCTATAACTATGTCCAGGACGAGGCGAGTTGTATTGTGTTTGGAATGCCTAGAGAGGCTATTCTTCATGGGGCTGCGGACGAGGTATTGCCTTTACTTGACATCGCGGGGGCACTCCTGTCTAGACTTGGAAGTACGTCGGATCGGTACCGTGTCTAAGCCTTGTTCGATCAGTTGGCCAATCGCGCTGGAACTGTGCCATAATAGAAGGCTTCGCTGAAATAAGAATGAGCTTCTATCGAAATTGATAGGTAGTGAAAAGTTTCAAAGAAGTTTGACGAAGGTCTAAAAACTGTGTCATAATTCAAGGCTTCGCTGATCACAGCGAAGCAAACGAAGAAAGTAAAAAACTCTTCGGTTCCTTAAAAATTTACAGCCGATAAGCGTGGGCGTTTGAAGGCGATTGCCAAGTTCTTCGGAACTAAGTCTTAACTGACTTACAAACGCCTGCGAAGTAAAAAGATATGAAATTCAGAAATGAAGTTCGTGTCGATTCCACTTTATGAGTTGCTCGAAAGAGCAAAAATTCAAGATCGAACTATAGAGTTTGATCCTGGCTCAGATTGAACGCTGGCGGCATGCCTTACACATGCAAGTCGAACGGCAGCACGGGAGCAATCCTGGTGGCGAGTGGCGAACGGGTGAGTAATATATCGGAACGTGCCCAGTCGTGGGGATAACGTAGCGAAAGTTACGCTTACCGCATACGATCTACGGACGGAAAAGCGGGGATCGCAAGACCTCGCGCGATTGGAGCGGCCGATATCAGATTAGCTAGTTGGTGGGGTAAAAGCCCACCAAGGCGACGATCTGTAGCTGGTCTGAGAGGACGACCAGCCACACTGGAACTGAGACACGGTCCAGACTCCTACGGGAGGCAGCAGTGGGGAATTTTGGACAATGGGCGAAAGCCTGATCCAGCAATGCCGCGTGCAGGACGAAGGCCTTCGGGTTGTAAACTGCTTTTGTACGGAACGAAACGGTCTCTTTTAATACAGGGGGCTAATGACGGTACCGTAAGAATAAGCACCGGCTAACTACGTGCCAGCAGCCGCGGTAATACGTAGGGTGCAAGCGTTAATCGGAATTACTGGGCGTAAAGCGTGCGCAGGCGGTTATATAAGACAGATGTGAAATCCCCGGGCTCAACCTGGGACCTGCATTTGTGACTGTATAGCTAGAGTACGGTAGAGGGGGATGGAATTCCGCGTGTAGCAGTGAAATGCGTAGATATGCGGAGGAACACCGATGGCGAAGGCAATCCCCTGGACCTGTACTGACGCTCATGCACGAAAGCGTGGGGAGCAAACAGGATTAGATACCCTGGTAGTCCACGCCCCTAAACGATGTCAACTGGTTGTTGGGTCTTCACTGACTCAGTAACGAAGCTAACGCGTGAAGTTGACCGCCTGGGGAGTACGGCCGCAAGGTTGAAACTCAAAGGAATTGACGGGGACCCGCACAAGCGGTGGATGATGTGGTTTAATTCGATGCAACGCGAAAAACCTTACCCACCTTTGACATGTACGGAATTCGCCAGAGATGGCTTAGTGCTCGAAAGAGAACCGTAACACAGGTGCTGCATGGCTGTCGTCAGCTCGTGTCGTGAGATGTTGGGTTAAGTCCCGCAACGAGCGCAACCCTTGTCATTAGTTGCTACATTTAGTTGGGCACTCTAATGAGACTGCCGGTGACAAACCGGAGGAAGGTGGGGATGACGTCAAGTCCTCATGGCCCTTATAGGTGGGGCTACACACGTCATACAATGGCTGGTACAAAGGGTTGCCAACCCGCGAGGGGGAGCTAATCCCACAAAGCCAGTCGTAGTCCGGATCGTAGTCTGCAACTCGACTACGTGAAGTCGGAATCGCTAGTAATCGTGGATCAGAATGTCACGGTGAATACGTTCCCGGGTCTTGTACACACCGCCCGTCACACCATGGGAGCGGGTTCTGCCAGAAGTAGTTAGCCTAACCGCAAGGAGGGCGATTACCACGGCAGGGTTCGTGACTGGGGTGAAGTCGTAACAAGGTAGCCGTATCGGAAGGTGCGGCTGGATCACCTCCTTTCTGGAAACTGCAATCTAATTTGAACGCTCACACTTATCGGTTGTTGGAAGGTTGTCGCTGACGGCTATGGCTAGCGCCTTGGTCACAAGTGACCGGCTTGGGTCTGTAGCTCAGTTGGTTAGAGCACTGTGTTGATAACGCAGGGGTCGTTGGTTCGAGACCAACCAGACCCACCATCGTCGTCCAATGTCCTTCTGGCTAGAATTTGGAATTCCTTGTGGAATTGGGGGTGTAGCTCAGCTGGGAGAGCGGCTGCTTTGCAAGCAGTAGGTAGCGGGTTCGAGTCCTGTCACCTCCACCAATCTTTTAATGACTTATTGAATACTTAGGATTTCAACACCAAAGTAGCTTTGAAAAAGGCTGCTTTGTTGTTGATCGAGATTTCTTGATCAATCGGCTGTTCTTTAACAATTTATAGAGTTTAATCAGCGTTGCTAACTTTAAGCTGCGTGAGGAAACTGCACATTCGTAAAGGTTTAGTGCAGACCGTGCCTCACTCAGTTGTTAGCAACAATTTTTGATTGCGTCAAAATGAATATCAAACTTTGTTTGAAATTCGAAAGTAAATTGGACGAGCTTTTTACGTAAGTAAAAGGTGGCGTCATTTACGGCATAACGCGATTGGTGAAAGACCAATCAAACATTCCTTGAAAACAACGATGTAGTTTCGCAAGAAACATCAAAGTTATAGGGTCAAGTGAATAAGAGCACATGGTGGATGCCTTGGCAATGATAGGCGACGAAGGACGTGATAGCCTGCGATAAGCTTCGGGGAGCTGGCAAATTAGCTTTGATCCGGAGATTTCCGAATGGGGAAACCCACCTGCAAAGGTATCGCATACTGAATACATAGGTATGCGAGGCGAACCGGGTGAACTGAAACATCTCAGTAGCTCGAGGAAAAGACATCAACCGAGATTCCGAAAGTAGTGGCGAGCGAAATCGGAGAAGCCTGCAAGTGATAGCACAAGACATAACGGAACAGCCTGGAAATGCTGGCCATAGCGGGTGATAGCCCCGTACGTGAAATGACCTGTGTGGTACTGAGCTTGCGACAAGTAGGGCGGGACACGAGAAATCCTGTCTGAATATGGGGGGACCATCCTCCAAGGCTAAATACTCATCATTGACCGATAGTGAACTAGTACCGTGAGGGAAAGGCGAAAAGAACCCCGGGAGGGGAGTGAAATAGATCCTGAAACCGTGTGCTTACAAAAAGTAGGAGCCTCGCAAGGGGTGACTGCGTACCTTTTGTATAATGGGTCAGCGACTTACATTCAGTGGCAAGGTTAACCGAATAGGGAAGCCGTAGAGAAATCGAGTCCGAATAGGGCGTCAAGTCGCTGGGTGTAGACCCGAAACCAAGTGATCTATCCATGGCCAGGATGAAGGTGCCGTAACAGGTACTGGAGGTCCGAACCGACTAGTGTTGCAAAACTAGCGGATGAGCTGTGGATAGGGGTGAAAGGCTAAACAAACTTGGAAATAGCTGGTTCTCTCCGAAAACTATTTAGGTAGTGCCTCAGGTATTACCGACGGGGGTAGAGCACTGTTTTGGCTAGGGGGTCATGGCGACTTACCAAACCAATGCAAACTCCGAATACCGTCGAGTACAGCCTGGGAGACAGAGCACCGGGTGCTAACGTCCGGACTCAAGAGGGAAACAACCCAGACCGCCAGCTAAGGTCCCTAAAATTGGCTAAGTGGGAAACGAAGTGGGAAGGCTAAAACAGTCAGGATGTTGGCTTAGAAGCAGCCATCATTTAAAGAAAGCGTAATAGCTCACTGATCGAGTCGTCCTGCGCGGAAGATGTAACGGGGCTAAGCCAGTTACCGAAGCTGCGGATTTGCAATTTATTGCAAGTGGTAGGAGAGCGTTCTGTAAGCCTGTGAAGGTGGTGGTGTAAACCCTGCTGGAGGTATCAGAAGTGCGAATGCTGACATGAGTAGCGTTAAAGGGGGTGAAAAGCCCCCTCGCCGTAAGCGCAAGGTTTTCTACGCAACGTTCATCGGCGTAGAGTGAGTCGGCCCCTAAGGCGAGGCAGAGATGCGTAGCTGATGGGAAACAGGTCAATATTCCTGTACCGATGTGTAGTGCGATGTGGGGACGGAGAAGGTTAGCTCAGCCAACTGTTGGATATGTTGGTTCAAGCCTGTAGTCGTGCCTGGTAGGTAAATCCGCCGGGCTTAGATGAGGGGTGATAACGAGTCTGCTTGCAGACGAAGTGAGTGATACCCTGCTTCCAGGAAAAGCCACTAAGCTTCAGCTACACACGACCGTACCGCAAACCGACACTGGTGCGCGAGATGAGTATTCTAAGGCGCTTGAGAGAACTCAGGAGAAGGAACTCGGCAAATTGACACCGTAACTTCGGAAGAAGGTGTGCCTTTAGTAGGTGAACCATTTACTTGGGGAGCCCAATGAGGTTGCAAAAAATCGGTGGCTGCGACTGTTTATTAAAAACACAGCACTCTGCAAACACGAAAGTGGACGTATAGGGTGTGACGCCTGCCCGGTGCTGGAAGATTAAATGATGGGGTGCAAGCTCTTGATTGAAGTCCCAGTAAACGGCGGCCGTAACTATAACGGTCCTAAGGTAGCGAAATTCCTTGTCGGGTAAGTTCCGACCTGCACGAATGGCGTAACGATGGCCACACTGTCTCCTCCTGAGACTCAGCGAAGTTGAAATGTTTGTGATGATGCAATCTCCCCGCGGAAAGACGGAAAGACCCCATGAACCTTTACTGTAGCTTTGTATTGGACTTTGAACAGATCTGTGTAGGATAGGTGGGAGGCTTTGAAGTAGGGTCGCTAGATCTTATGGAGCCAACGTTGAAATACCACCCTGGTGTGTTTGAGGTTCTAACCTAGGTCCATTATCTGGATCGGGGACAGTGCATGGTAGGCAGTTTGACTGGGGCGGTCTCCTCCCAAAGCGTAACGGAGGAGTTCGAAGGTACGCTAGTTACGGTCGGACATCGTGACGATAGTGCAATGGCATAAGCGTGCTTAACTGCGAGACTGACAAGTCGAGCAGATGCAAAAGCAGGACATAGTGATCCGGTGGTTCTGTATGGAAGGGCCATCGCTCAACGGATAAAAGGTACTCTGGGGATAACAGGCTGATACCGCCCAAGAGTTCATATCGACGGCGGTGTTTGGCACCTCGATGTCGGCTCATCTCATCCTGGGGCTGTAGCCGGTCCCAAGGGGTATGGCTGTTCGCCATTTAAAGAGGTACGTGAGCTGGGTTTAAAACGTCGTGAGACAGTTTGGTCCCTATCTTCCGTGGGCGCTGCAGATTTGAGGAAGCCTGCTCCTAGTACGAGAGGACCGGAGTGGACACACCTCTGGTGTATCGGTTGTCACGCCAGTGGCATTGCCGAGTAGCTAAGTGTGGAAGAGATAACCGCTGAAAGCATCTAAGCGGGAAACTCGTTTCAAGATGAGATCTGCCGGGGCCTTGAGCCCCCTAAAGAGTCGTTCAAGACCAGGACGTTGATAGGTCAGGTGTGGAAGCGCAGTAATGCGTTAAGCTAACTGATACTAATTGCTCGTGCGGCTTGACCCTATAACTTTGATCCGATATCGCAAGGTATCTCATATGGATCAAGGAAGTTATGCCAAGTTGACGCATTCAAAAATCCTGCCAGTAAGCAATTACTCGTAGGTTCGTTAAATCGATGAAGCTGATTAGCTCTATAAATTGGTCGTCTTGACTGGTTCATTCCAAATCAAGATGACAAACAGTTATGTCTGACGACCATAGCGAAGTGGTACCACTCCTTCCCATCCCGAACAGGACAGTGAAACGCTTCTGCGCCGATGATAGTGCGGGTTCCCGTGTGAAAGTAGGTCATCGTCAGACTATTAAATAGAAAACGCCCAGTCAAGCGACTGGGCGTTTTTATTAGAACTACGGGTTAGTACTAATAAAAACGAAAGTTTTTTGACAAGAGTCTAAAAACTGTGTCATAATTCAAGGCTTCGCTGATCACAGCGAAGCAAACGAAGAAAGTAAAAAACTCTTCGGTTCCTTAAAAATTTACAGCCGATAAGCGTGGGCGTTTGAAGGCGATTGCCAAGTTCTTCGGAACTAAGTCTTAACTGACTTACAAACGCTCATGAAGTAAAAAAGATATGAAATTCAGAAATGAAGTTCGTGTCGATTCCAATTTATGAGTTGCTCGAAAGAGCAAAAAATTCAAGATCGAACTATAGAGTTTGATCCTGGCTCAGATTGAACGCTGGCGGCATGCCTTACACATGCAAGTCGAACGGCAGCACGGGAGCAATCCTGGTGGCGAGTGGCGAACGGGTGAGTAATATATCGGAACGTGCCCAGTCGTGGGGGATAACGTAGCGAAAGCTACGCTAATACCGCATACGATCTACGGATGAAAGCGGGGGATCGCAAGACCTCGCGCGATTGGAGCGGCCGATATCAGATTAGCTAGTTGGTGGGGTAAAAGCCCACCAAGGCGACGATCTGTAGCTGGTCTGAGAGGACGACCAGCCACACTGGAACTGAGACACGGTCCAGACTCCTACGGGAGGCAGCAGTGGGGAATTTTTGGGACAATGGGCGAAAGCCTGATCCAGCAATGCCGCGTGCAGGACGAAGGCCTTCGGGTTGTAAACTGCTTTTGTACGGAACGAAACGGTCTCTTTTAATACAGGGGGCTAATGACGGTACCGTAAGAATAAGCACCGGCTAACTACGTGCCAGCAGCCGCGGTAATACGTAGGGTGCAAGCGTTAATCGGAATTACTGGGCGTAAAGCGTGCGCAGGCGGTTATATAAGACAGATGTGAAATCCCCGGGCTCAACCTGGGACCTGCATTTGTGACTGTATAGCTAGAGTACGGTAGAGGGGGATGGAATTCCGCGTGTAGCAGTGAAATGCGTAGATATGCGGAGGAACACCGATGGCGAAGGCAATCCCCTGGACCTGTACTGACGCTCATGCACGAAAGCGTGGGGAGCAAACAGGATTAGATACCCTGGTAGTCCACGCCCTAAACGATGTCAACTGGTTGTTGGGTCTTCACTGACTCAGTAACGAAGCTAACGCGTGAAGTTGACCGCCTGGGGAGTACGGCCGCAAGGTTGAAACTCAAAGGAATTGACGGGGACCCGCACAAGCGGTGGATGATGTGGTTTAATTCGATGCAACGCGAAAAACCTTACCCACCTTTGACATGTACGGAATTCGCCAGAGATGGCTTAGTGCTCGAAAGAGAACCGTAACACAGGTGCTGCATGGCTGTCGTCAGCTCGTGTCGTGAGATGTTGGGTTAAGTCCCGCAACGAGCGCAACCCTTGTCATTAGTTGCTACATTTAGTTGGGCACTCTAATGAGACTGCCGGTGACAAACCGGAGGAAGGTGGGGATGACGTCAAGTCCTCATGGCCCTTATAGGTGGGGCTACACACGTCATACAATGGCTGGTACAAAGGGTTGCCAACCCGCGAGGGGGAGCTAATCCCACAAAGCCAGTCGTAGTCCGGATCGTAGTCTGCAACTCGACTACGTGAAGTCGGAATCGCTAGTAATCGTGGATCAGAATGTCACGGTGAATACGTTCCCGGGTCTTGTACACACCGCCCGTCACACCATGGGAGCGGGTTCTGCCAGAAGTAGTTAGCCTAACCGCAAGGAGGGCGATTACCACGGCAGGGTTCGTGACTGGGGTGAAGTCGTAACAAGGTAGCCGTATCGGAAGGTGCGGCTGGATCACCTCCTTTCTGGAAACTGCAATCTAATTTGAACGCTCACACTTATCGGTTGTTGGAAGGTTGTCGCTGACGGCTATGGCTAGCGCCTTGGTCACAAGTGACCGGCTTGGGTCTGTAGCTCAGTTGGTTAGAGCACTGTGTTGATAACGCAGGGGTCGTTGGTTCGAGACCAACCAGACCCACCATCGTCGTCCAATGTCCTTCTGGCTAGAATTTGGAATTCCTTGTGGAATTGGGGGTGTAGCTCAGCTGGGAGAGCGGCTGCTTTGCAAGCAGTAGGTAGCGGGTTCGAGTCCTGTCACCTCCACCAATCTTTTAATGACTTATTGAATACTTAGGATTTCAACACCAAAGTAGCTTTGAAAAAGGCTGCTTTGTTGTTGATCGAGATTTCTTGATCAATCGGCTGTTCTTTAACAATTTATAGAGTTTAATCAGCGTTGCTAACTTTAAGCTGCGTGAGGAAACTGCACATTCGTAAAGGTTTAGTGCAGACCGTGCCTCACTCAGTTGTTAGCAACAATTTTTGATTGCGTCAAAATGAATATCAAACTTTGTTTGAAATTCGAAAGTAAATTGGACGAGCTTTTTACGTAAGTAAAAGGTGGCGTCATTTACGGCATAACGCGATTGGTGAAAGACCAATCAAACATTCCTTGAAAACAACGATGTAGTTTCGCAAGAAACATCAAAGTTATAGGGTCAAGTGAATAAGAGCACATGGTGGATGCCTTGGCAATGATAGGCGACGAAGGACGTGATAGCCTGCGATAAGCTTCGGGGAGCTGGCAAATTAGCTTTGATCCGGAGATTTCCGAATGGGGAAACCCACCTGCAAAGGTATCGCATACTGAATACATAGGTATGCGAGGCGAACCGGGTGAACTGAAACATCTCAGTAGCTCGAGGAAAAGACATCAACCGAGATTCCGAAAGTAGTGGCGAGCGAAATCGGAGAAGCCTGCAAGTGATAGCACAAGACATAACGGAACAGCCTGGAAATGCTGGCCATAGCGGGTGATAGCCCCGTACGTGAAATGACCTGTGTGGTACTGAGCTTGCGACAAGTAGGGCGGGACACGAGAAATCCTGTCTGAATATGGGGGGACCATCCTCCAAGGCTAAATACTCATCATTGACCGATAGTGAACTAGTACCGTGAGGGAAAGGCGAAAAGAACCCGGGAGGGGAGTGAAATAGATCCTGAAACCGTGTGCTTACAAAAAGTAGGAGCCTCGCAAGGGGTGACTGCGTACCTTTTGTATAATGGGTCAGCGACTTACATTCAGTGGCAAGGTTAACCGAATAGGGAAGCCGTAGAGAAATCGAGTCCGAATAGGGCGTCAAGTCGCTGGGTGTAGACCCGAAACCAAGTGATCTATCCATGGCCAGGATGAAGGTGCCGTAACAGGTACTGGAGGTCCGAACCGACTAGTGTTGCAAAACTAGCGGATGAGCTGTGGATAGGGGTGAAAGGCTAAACAAACTTGGAAATAGCTGGTTCTCTCCGAAAACTATTTAGGTAGTGCCTCAGGTATTACCGACGGGGGTAGAGCACTGTTTTGGCTAGGGGGTCATGGCGACTTACCAAACCAATGCAAACTCCGAATACCGTCGAGTACAGCCTGGGAGACAGAGCACCGGGTGCTAACGTCCGGACTCAAGAGGGAAACAACCCAGACCGCCAGCTAAGGTCCCTAAAATTGGCTAAGTGGGAAACGAAGTGGGAAGGCTAAAACAGTCAGGATGTTGGCTTAGAAGCAGCCATCATTTAAAGAAAGCGTAATAGCTCACTGATCGAGTCGTCCTGCGCGGAAGATGTAACGGGGGCTAAGCCAGTTACCGAAGCTGCGGATTTGCAATTTATTGCAAGTGGTAGGAGAGCGTTCTGTAAGCCTGTGAAGGTGGTGGTGTAAACCCTGCTGGAGGTATCAGAAGTGCGAATGCTGACATGAGTAGCGTTAAAGGGGGTGAAAAGCCCCCTCGCCGTAAGCGCAAGGTTTTCTACGCAACGTTCATCGGCGTAGAGTGAGTCGGCCCCTAAGGCGAGGCAGAGATGCGTAGCTGATGGGAAACAGGTCAATATTCCTGTACCGATGTGTAGTGCGATGTGGGGACGGAGAAGGTTAGCTCAGCCAACTGTTGGATATGTTGGTTCAAGCCTGTAGTCGTGCCTGGTAGGTAAATCCGCCGGGCTTAGATGAGGGGTGATAACGAGTCTGCTTGCAGACGAAGTGAGTGATACCTGCTTCCAGGAAAAGCCACTAAGCTTCAGCTACACACGACCGTACCGCAAACCGACACTGGTGCGCGAGATGAGTATTCTAAGGCGCTTGAGAGAACTCAGGAGAAGGAACTCGGCAAATTGACACCGTAACTTCGGAAGAAGGTGTGCCTTTAGTAGGTGAACCATTTACTTGGGGAGCCCAATGAGGTTGCAAAAAATCGGTGGCTGCGACTGTTTATTAAAAACACAGCACTCTGCAAACACGAAAGTGGACGTATAGGGTGTGACGCCTGCCCGGTGCTGGAAGATTAAATGATGGGGTGCAAGCTCTTGATTGAAGTCCCAGTAAACGGCGGCCGTAACTATAACGGTCCTAAGGTAGCGAAATTCCTTGTCGGGTAAGTTCCGACCTGCACGAATGGCGTAACGATGGCCACACTGTCTCCTCCTGAGACTCAGCGAAGTTGAAATGTTTGTGATGATGCAATCTCCCCGCGGAAAGACGGAAAGACCCCATGAACCTTTACTGTAGCTTTGTATTGGACTTTGAACAGATCTGTGTAGGATAGGTGGGAGGCTTTGAAGTAGGGTCGCTAGATCTTATGGAGCCAACGTTGAAATACCACCCTGGTGTGTTTGAGGTTCTAACCTAGGTCCATTATCTGGATCGGGGACAGTGCATGGTAGGCAGTTTGACTGGGGCGGTCTCCTCCCAAAGCGTAACGGAGGAGTTCGAAGGTACGCTAGTTACGGTCGGACATCGTGACGATAGTGCAATGGCATAAGCGTGCTTAACTGCGAGACTGACAAGTCGAGCAGATGCGAAAGCAGGACATAGTGATCCGGTGGTTCTGTATGGAAGGGCCATCGCTCAACGGATAAAAGGTACTCTGGGGATAACAGGCTGATACCGCCCAAGAGTTCATATCGACGGCGGTGTTTGGCACCTCGATGTCGGCTCATCTCATCCTGGGGCTGTAGCCGGTCCCAAGGGTATGGCTGTTCGCCATTTAAAGAGGTACGTGAGCTGGGTTTAAAACGTCGTGAGACAGTTTGGTCCCTATCTTCCGTGGGCGCTGCAGATTTGAGGAAGCCTGCTCCTAGTACGAGAGGACCGGAGTGGACACACCTCTGGTGTATCGGTTGTCACGCCAGTGGCATTGCCGAGTAGCTAAGTGTGGAAGAGATAACCGCTGAAAGCATCTAAGCGGGAAACTCGTTTCAAGATGAGATCTGCCGGGGCCTTGAGCCCCCTAAAGAGTCGTTCAAGACCAGGACGTTGATAGGTCAGGTGTGGAAGCGCAGTAATGCGTTAAGCTAACTGATACTAATTGCTCGTGCGGCTTGACCCTATAACTTTGATCCGATATCGCAAGGTATCTCATATGGATCAAGGAAGTTATGCCAAGTTGACGCATTCAAAAATCCTGCCAGTAAGCAATTACTCGTAGGTTCGTTAAATCGATGAAGCTGATTAGCTCTATAAATTGGTCGTCTTGACTGGTTCATTCCAAATCAAGATGACAAACAGTTATGTCTGACGACCATAGCGAAGTGGTACCACTCCTTCCCATCCCGAACAGGACAGTGAAACGCTTCTGCGCCGATGATAGTGCGGGTTCCCGTGTGAAAGTAGGTCATCGTCAGACTATTAAATAGAAAACGCCCAGTCAAGCGACTGGGCGTTTTTTTTCGCCTTGCTTTTTCTGATTTAGCTTAAAGAGGCGCGTTCAGATAAGGCAGCGCTTCAGTTCTACTCCGCACTGTTCTGCATTGCCGTGCGACAAGCGCTCAATCCATGATGATTCGCGTGTACGGATGGTGTTCAAAAACTCATCGGCACTGCGTCCCTTGCCGGACATGTTCGCGAACGTATCAAATCCAGTCTCAAGGAAGTCCTGCAGAGAACCCAGCCCCGCTGCCCTGGCCGGGCCCCGCATCATTCTGAGCATCAAACGCAAGCCAGGCGTTCTGGTTAGTCGATCAAGTTCCTTGCCGACACTAAGCACTACTTCCAGCTGACGTAATCGGTCCTCGGTCCGCCCGACACTTCTCCAACAGCCGATGTAATTGGGTGCATCGCCTTGTGACCCCGCCGCGCTATGCAGGACCCATTGCTCAGCCATCTGCCAATCCAGCTCTTCGGTCAATAGATGTAACTGGGCTAACGAAACAGCGGTAGTTATTACCTGTTGTGGAAATAGACGCTGCAAGGCGCCAGCAATCCGAGAGAACTGTGCGTCACGCTGCGAATAGTCCTTGTCGCTGTACAGATCGTCCAAAAAGAAGCGCGCTGCAGCTCCGTACTCTGTGGAACGCAGCAAATCGCCATAGGTCCCGGCAAAACGTTTAGCCTGCAATGCTTTGACGGTCACAAGTGCCGCACCCAAGCCAGGGTATCCCGCCGCCTTTTGCCTAATGGCGCCTACCCTGGCAACCGCGTCCCTGATCGTGTCTGCTGCATCCATAACGGGCTCAGTGTACAGAGCAGACGCCCCGCAATAGGCCATCCGACGGTCCAAGAAGTGACTTTGGGGTGCAAAGACTAGGGAATACCCGTATATTCCGGCCATGCGTACTGCGACCAACCTCATCAAAGCTTCCTTGGAAGTGGGGCGAGACTTCTTGCGCCCGCCACAGGATAGAACGGGTGAAAACACAGCTGAACGTACGACCCCGCTGCTAGTCCCCATACGGTCCCTGGGAGCCAACCACCGTGACCGTATAGCCAAGCACCTGCTGTCGCTTGACCAGCAAGACCGATACCTGCGGTTCGGCTATCTGGCGCAGGACGAGCACATCCAGCGTTATGTGGATGGGTTGGACTTTGAGCGGGACGAAATATTCGGCATTTACAACCGCAAACTCGATCTGATCGCGATGGCCCACCTGGCAAAAGCGGCGGACAAGAACCACCAGGCGTGTGCAGAGTTTGGCGTGTCCGTGCTGCCGTCTGCACGGGGCAGGGGTTACGGTGCCCGGCTGTTCGAACGTGCCGCAATGCACGCTACCAACGACGGCATCAACCTCTTGTTCATCCACGCGTTGAGTGAAAACGTGGCCATGCTGAAGATTGCACGCAACGCCGGCGCCAAAGTCGAGCGTGACGGGACCGAATCCGAAGCCTATTTGCACCTTCCGCCCGCCACCTTTGACAGCCAAGTCACCGAGCTCATCGAGGAGCAGGTCGCGCAGACCGACTACCGCATCAAGGTACAAGCCAAGCAGTTCTGGAGCTTCTTGGCTGACGTGCAAGAAGTGCGGCGCAACGCCATTGACGCCCAAAGCCGCAGTTCTCCCTGAATCCGGGCCTCATAGCGGGTGAGTTGCCACGCAAATCCGCTATCCTAGGGGTTCCGAAACAAAGGCAACCTTTGCCCCCACGTCAGTGTCAGACCCACATCCCGCGCGTACGCCAGACAAAGAAGACAAGCGTACATTTTTGCGCAAACTGGCCGAGTTCCTCCACCCCGGCCCCGACTCGACCGCCGAGCTGATTGAAACGCTGGCGGAGGCTGAGGACAACAATATCATTGGCGCTGAATCCCGCGTCATGTTGGAAGGCGTGATTCGCATGGCGGACATGACCGCCGGTGATGTGATGGTGGCCGCGACCCGCATGGACCTGCTGGACATCCAGGCGCCAATGGATGAACTGATCAACACCGTGATCGACACTGCGCACTCCCGCTTTCCGGTGTTTGAGGGCGAGCGCGAAAACGTCATCGGCATCCTGATGGCAAAGGACCTGCTCAAGCTGCGGCGTGCGCCCGAACTCAATATTCGCGCTCTGTTGCGCCCCGCCGTTTTTGTACCAGAGACCAAGGGCCTGAACGATCTGCTGCGCGACTTCCGCGGCAACCGAAACCACCTGGCCATCGTCATTGATGAGTTCGGCCGTGTCGCAGGTCTCATCACCATTGAAGACGTGCTGGAGCAGATCGTTGGCGAGATCGAGGACGAATTCGACATTGCCGAGGACGAAGGCGATATCTTTGCGCTGGCCGATCGCACCTACCGTGTCAGTGGTGACACGCCGCTGGAGCGGGTCAACGATGCGTTCTCGGTGAGCTTGAACGGTGTTGACCCTGACCAACATTTCGACACGATTGGCGGTTTGATTGCTCACCAGATGGGCCATGTTCCTAAACGGGGTGAGCGTTATTCTGTGGGCGGCCTGGACTTCCTGGTGTTGCACACCAAAGGTGGTGCAGTGAAGTGGTTCAAGGTATCGCCCATAGCGGATGTGGATGGCTAACGGCGTGGTGGATGCGCCGACACGTCCACGATGGGGTGTGTCCGCCGCTTTGAAGGCTACTATTGTTTTTATAGCGGCTTGCGCCCAATCCGCAGGGGTTAGCTGGCCATTTTCCTTTGGATTTGAAGCGGGGCAGCCCTTGTGGTGGTTGCAGTGCCTGGCATTGGCCGCGCTGGTTGGCGTGCTGCACCGTTGCAGCAGTACAAAACAGGCGGCGGGTTTTGGCCTGTTGTTCGCAACTGCCTGGTTGTGCGCCACCTTTTGGTGGTTATACATCTCCATGCACACCTATGCGGGCCTGAACAGCTTGGTGACTATGCTGGCGATTGTGTCGTTGGCGGCAGCGCTAGGGCTGTATTACGCGGCGGCCTGCGGCCTGTATTGGCGAATGAAGGGCGACAGGCCTTTGCTGGCCAGCATGGTGTTTGCGGCCCTGTGGACCATGGCCGAGATGGCGCGCGGCACCTGGCTGACCGGCTTTGGCTGGGGCGCCGTCGGTTACGCCCACCTGACAGGACCTCTGGCCGGTTATGTGCCCTGGGTGGGTGCCTATGGTGTGGGGGCGCTTGCCGCATGGCTTGCGGCGGGACTTGTACTTGCGCTGCAGCGTGGTGTGGCACTGCGGCTGACCCTGGTGGCAGTCTTGGCCGCAGGCTGGTTGCTGCCACTGACCCAAACGGCCTGGTCGCAGGGCGCTGGCAAACTATCGGTCACGCTGCTGCAGGGCAATATTCCGCAAGACGAAAAATTCCAGCCCGGCTCCGGCATTCCCCTGGCCTTGCAGTGGTACGGGGATGCGTTGAACCGCAGCGCCACTGACCTGGTCGTTGCACCAGAAACGGCTCTGCCCGTGTTGCCGCAAGACCTTCCTGACGGTTATTGGGATGCATTAGCCGGTCGCTACGCCGAGGGAGCGCAGGCCGCCTTGGTCGGCTCGCCCTGGGGAAATATGCGCGAGGGTTATACCAACTCGGTGTTCGCCTTCGGCCCCAACCAGAAGGGGGAGTGGCGCTACGACAAACACCACCTAGTGCCGTTTGGCGAATTCATTCCACCGCTGTTCCGCTGGTTCACGCAGATGATGAACATCCCCTTGGGCGATTTCAACCGCGGCGCCATCGGCCAGCCGTCATACCCGTGGAAGGGTCAGCTTCTCGCGCTGAACATCTGCTACGAAGATTTGTTTGGAGAGGAGTTGGGCGCGCGGTTCATAGACCCGGCCCTTGCCCCCACCATCTTCGTCAATGTCAGCAACATCGGCTGGTTCGGCGATTCCGTCGCCATCAACCAGCACTTGCAGATCAGCCGCATGCGGGCGCTGGAGTTTGAGCGGCCCATGCTGCGCGCGACCAACACCGGCGCCACCGTCATCATCGACCACACCGGCCGTGTGACCGCTTCCCTGCCGCGCTCTACCCGCGGCGTGCTGGTGGGCGAGGTGCAAGGTCGCACCGGCACCACGCCGTTTGCGTGGTGGGTGGCGCGTTTTGGCCTGTGGCCTATCTGGATCGTTGCACTTGCTATTGTTTTGGTAGCTGCCTACACACGGCGGACGAGGGCGGCCTAGCGGTTTCGCCCCTGTAAAATCGGGGCATGCTCACATTTCAACAAATCATCCTGAAATTGCAGGCCTATTGGGCCGACCAGGGCTGCGCGCTCTTGCAGCCCTACGACATGGAAGTCGGTGCCGGCACCTCGCACACCGCCACCTTTTTGCGTGCCCTTGGGCCTGAGCCCTGGAAGGCCGCCTACGTGCAGCCCAGCCGCCGCCCCAAGGACGGCCGCTACGGCGAGAACCCCAACCGCCTGCAGCACTACTACCAGTACCAGGTGGTGTTGAAGCCCGCACCCAGCAATATTCTGGAGCTGTACCTAGGTTCGCTCGAAGCGCTGGGCTTTGATCTGAAGAAAAACGACATCCGTTTCGTAGAAGACGATTGGGAAAATCCCACGCTGGGCGCCTGGGGCCTGGGCTGGGAAGTCTGGCTGAACGGCATGGAAGTGACCCAGTTCACCTACTTCCAGCAGGTCGGCGGCATCGACTGCAAACCCATCACCGGTGAAATCACCTACGGCTTGGAACGCCTGGCCATGTACCTGCAGGGTGTGGACAACGTCTACAACCTGACTTGGACCGATGGCCTGAGCTACGGCGACGTGTACAAACAGAACGAGGTTGAGCAATCGACCTATAACTTTGAGCACAGCGACGCCGATTTCCTGTTCACCGCCTTCACTGCGCACGAGAAGCAGGCCAAACATTTGATGGAACAGCAATTGGCACTGCCTGCGTACGAACAGGTGCTGAAGTGCGCGCATAGCTTCAACCTGCTGGATGCGCGCGGTGCCATCAGCGTGACCGAGCGTGCGGCCTATATCGGCCGCATCCGCAACCTGGCGCGTGGTGTGGCGCAAAGTTACTACGAGAGCCGCGAACGCTTGGGCTTCCCGCTGGCGCCACGCGAATGGGTGGAGCAGATGACGAAGAAGGCTGCGTGAGCGCACGGAGAGAACAAGAATGACAACAACAACAACCAAAAACCTTCTGGTCGAACTATTTGTGGAAGAGCTGCCGCCCAAGGCGCTCAAGAAATTGGGTGAAGCGTTTGCTTCCGTGCTGGCGGATTCGCTCAAGGCGCAAGGCCTGACCGGCGCCGACGCAGCGGTCACCCATTTCGCATCACCCCGCCGTCTAGCCGTACACGTCACGACCGTGGACCCACAGGCCGCCGACAAGGCCGTCTCGCAAAAGCTGATGCCGGTTGCCGTGGGCCTGGATGCCTCGGGCAACGCCACCCCCGCCTTGCTGAAGAAACTGCAGGCATTGGGCGCTGACGCTTCCGCCGTTGCAGGCTTGAAGCGCGCGCCTGATGGCAAAGCCGAAGCCCTTTTTTACGACAGCACCGTCAAAGGCGCGACGCTGGCCGTTGGTTTGCAAAAAGCATTGGAAGACGCCATTGCCAAGTTGCCCATCCCTAAGGTCATGACCTACCAGTTGGAAAGTGGCTGCGAGTTGCCCGGCTGGACCAGCGTGAGTTTTGTGCGCCCAGCCCACAGCCTGATCGCCCTGCATGGCGCGGACGTGGTGCCGGTGCAGGCGCTGGGCTTGAAGGCCGGCAACAGCACGCAAGGCCACCGTTTTGAAGCCAAGGTATCGCCGGTGGTGTTGAAGGACGCGGACAGCTACGCCGCAACACTGGCACAGGACGGCTCCGTCATCGCCAGCTTTGCCGAGCGCCGTGCCGAGATCGCACGTCAGCTCGCCGCCGCCGCGGCCAAGGTCGGCGGGGGCTGCAAACCTATCGACGACGACGCCCTGCTGGACGAAGTGACTGCACTGGTTGAGCGCCCCAATGTACTCATCTGCACCTTCGAAAAAGAGTTTCTCGATGTGCCGCAGGAGTGCCTGATCCTGACGATGAAGGCCAACCAGAAATACTTCCCGCTACTGGACGCGGCCAACAAGCTGACCAATAAATTTTTGGTGGTCAGCAACATCAATCCCGACGACGCAAGTTTTGTGATCGGCGGCAACGAACGTGTGGTGCGCCCGCGCCTGGCCGACGCCAAGTTCTTCTTCGACCAAGACCGCAAGAAGACGCTGGAGTCGCGTGTCGACGGCCTGGGCAAAGTGGTGTACCACAACAAACTTGGCAGCCAAGGCGAACGCGTGGCCCGTGTGCGTGCCATTGCCAAGGCGATTGCAGCGCAGTTGGGCGATGCGACCTTGGTGGCGCAGGCCGACCAGGCAGCACAACTGGCCAAGACCGATCTGGTCACCGACATGGTTGGCGAATTCCCCGAGCTGCAAGGCACGATGGGCCGTTACTACGCATTGAACGACAAGCTGCCCGTGGCAGTAGCCGATGCGATTGAAGACCACTACAAGCCACGTTTTGCGGGTGATACCTTGCCGCGTGGTGATGTGGGCGTGGTGGTTGCGCTGGCCGACAAGCTGGAAACGCTGGTCGGTATGTTTGGCATTGGAAATGTGCCCACCGGTGACAAGGATCCGTTTGCGCTGCGCCGCCATGCATTGGGCATTGTCAGAATGCGTATCGAGCGTCAATTGCCTATGACGTCCGGTGATTTAGTCGATATTGCGTTTGCTGCATTTCCGCGCGGGTTGATTGGCGAGGCTCATACCGATGTTCTGGGGTTTTTGCAGGATCGCCTGAGTGGCTATCTGCGAGACACTGGTTATTCAAGTGCGGAAGTAGAAGCTGTTATGGCTGCGACTGGTCGGTCGTCCTGGGCGGATCTTCCCAAGCGCCTTGCCGCCGTGCGCACCTTCGCAGCCCTGCCAGAAAGCCCCGCGTTGGCCGCAGCCAACAAACGTATCAGCAACATTCTGAAGAAGGTCGATGGCGATGTAGGCATCCAAGTCAACGACGCGTTGCTAATCGAACCCGCTGAGAAAGCTCTGGTCACTGCACTCAAATCTGTGGCGCCCGTGGCAGATTCCGCGTGGGCTGCGGGAAATTACACCGAAAGCCTTCAGGCCTTGGCCGCACTAAAAGCCCCGGTAGATGCGTTCTTTGACGGCGTGATGGTTAATGCTGAAGACCCAGCGCTTAAGGCCAATCGCCTGGGCTTGCTGAAGATGCTGCACGTCGCCATGAACCGCGTCGCCGACCTCTCCAAACTGGCCACATGAAGACCCCCACGCTCCACCGTTGCACGGGTCGCTGCCCCCCAGGGGGGCTAGCCTGCCTTGGGGCGGCCCGGCAGCAGGCTGTTCTCTACTGATAAGGTTGATATGAAACTCGTCATCCTCGACCGCGACGGCACCATCAACGAAGACAGTGCCGACTTCGTCAAGTCTCCCTCCGAGTGGGAGCCCTTGCCCGGCGCGCTGGAAGCCATTGCACGGCTCAACCATGCGGGCTGGCATGTGGTGGTGGCGACCAACCAGTCGGGTCTGGGGCGCGGGCTGTTTGACGTGGCCTCGCTCAACGCCATGCACGCCAAGATGCACACCATGCTGGCAGCGGTCGGTGGCCGGGTCGATGCCATCTTCTACTGCCCCCACGCGCCCGACGAGGGCTGCCGCTGCCGCAAGCCCGAGCCCGGGCTGTTCGAGCAGATCGGCGAGCGTTATGGCATTTCGCTGGATGGCGTGCCGGCCGTGGGTGATGCTCCGCGTGATCTGGTGTCTGCCGTGACCGCAGGGTGCGCGCCACATCTGGTGCTGACCGGCAAGGCCGCCTCCCTGCGCGACCGTCCGCTACCTGATGGTTACCCGCTAGACACCGTAGTGCACCAGGACTTGGCTGCCTTTGCCGAATACATCGTGATGCAGGATGTGCGGCCCTCTCAAGCGGCTGATCTGTAATGCTACTGATTTAGTAGCTGTACCTTCAATATATACGGGGGCTACAGGCCCATTTGACTAAACATGCCCTTTCTGCGATCGATCCTGCACATGGCCTGGCTGGTGCTGACCGTGATCCCCTACACGCTGGCCATCATCCTGGTGGCGGTGCTGCGCCTGGACCGTTCTTACCGTTACCGCATCGCGTCTGCCTGGCTGGGTTTGAGCAGTATGGGCAGCGCCCGTGTGCTGCTGGGCATCCACACCCGGGTCACCGGCATGGAGAACCTGCCCACCGGTGAGAAGAGCCCGGCCGTGCTGCTGGTCAAACACCAGTCCACACTGGAAACCTTTTTGATGCCCGCGCTGATGCCGCACCGGCTGGCGTATGTGTTCAAGAAAGAACTGTTGTACGTGCCGTTCTTCGGCTGGGCCATCGGCTTGCTGGACATGATTTATATCGACCGCAGTCTGCGCACCCAGGCGTTTAAAAAGGTGGTTTCGCAGGGCAAGGAGCGGCTGGCCCAAGGCACCTGGATCATCATGTTCCCCGAGGGCACACGCATGGCACGTGGGCAAAAGGGTGTGTACGAGACCAGTGGCACCCGCCTGGCCGTGCAGACCGGCGCACCGGTGATCCCGATTGCGGTGACGTCGGCCAAATGTTGGCCACGCAAAGCCTTTATCAAGACACCCGGCACGGTTGACGTGTCCATTGGCAAACCCATCCCCAGTGAGGGCCGCCACCACAAGGAGCTGATGCAGGAAGTGGAAAACTGGATCGAGGCCGAGATGCGCCGCCTGGACCCCGAGGCCTACCGCTGATGGCCCCCACGCCTGTCACAGCGCGTACAGCGCTGCCACTGTAGCCCCTCTCTCGGTGCCTACCATGCGCGGCTTCTTCCAGTACACCTTGGACCTGTTTGATGCCCTAGCCCCCGCGGATGTTGCCTCAACCGCTCCTGAAACCATAGCGGTTGTCGCGCATTCTGCTCCATCACAAGCTTCCCCTGGCGTCAGCCATAAACTTGTTCAGCCCCTGAGCCAGGCGATAGTCCCTGCCACCTTTACCCACCCGCACGCCAACCGCGAAGTGCGCCTGGGCGATGCCACGGTGGCCTACTTGTTTCAGCGCGCCAAGCGGCGCACCATTGGGTTTGTGGTCGGGCCTGACGGCCTGGTTGTGCGGGCCCCGCGGTGGACGCCGCTGGGTGAAGTGGATGCGGCGCTGCGCGAAAAGTCGCAGTGGATCACCCGCAAGCTGGGTGAATCGCGCGAGCGCCAGGCCCGCCAGCACGAGGCCCGTATCGACTGGTGTGACGGCGTCGTGCTGCCGCTGTTTGGCGACAACATCCAGGTGGTGCTGGACCCCAGTCACAACTTTGGCGCGGTGGGTGCGCAGCTGGATGCTACAACGCCAGACGCCGCCTACCGCGCGCTGCGTGTAGGCCTCTGCCAAGCAGCCACGCCCGAGCAGATCCGTGATGCTGTGCAGGCCTGGCTGATGCGCCAGGCGCGTGCGTATTTTGTGCAGCAGCTGGACCACTTTGCGCCCCTGCTGCAGGTGCAGTGGCGCAAGCTCAGCCTCAGCAATGCGGGCACGCGCTGGGGCAGTGCCAAGTCGGATGGCTCCATCCGCCTGAACTGGCGCCTGGTCCACTTCCGCCCGGCGGTGATCGACTATGTGGTGGCCCATGAGCTGAGCCACTTACGCGTCATGGACCACAGCCCCCGTTTCTGGGACACCGTGCGCAGCGTGGTGCCCGACTATGCCGCGCTGCGTGGGCAGCTCAAGGACGATGCGATACCCAAGTGGTAGGTGATTCTGGGCGAAGGCGGGCCCTTGAAATCAAAAAATGCCGCCCCAATTTTTTTCCCTGAACCCGCCGGAAGGGCCGGCGGACTTCTTGGAGACCAGCCATGTACCGAACCTACACATCGCGTGACTTGTTGTCGGAGTTGGGTCGCTTGCAGCGCCAATTCCAACGGTATGCGAACACCCCATCCAGCATACGCGGCGACGGGCGTACGGAATTCCCGGCGCTGAATATTGGCGGAACGCCCGATTCCGTTGAAATCTACGCCTTTGCCCCGGGCTTGGACCCCAAATCCATTGACGTGACCATAGAGCGCGGCGTACTCACCGTATCGGGTGAGCGCAGTTCTGAACTGGCGGGCGAGAACCGTGGCGAGGCCGTGCACATCCAGGAGCGGTTTGTGGGCAAATTCCGCCGCGCCGTCAGCCTGTCCGACGATGTGGACCCCACCCAGGTGACCGCGCGGTATGTGGACGGCATCTTGTGTGTCAGTGTCAAGCGCCGCGAGTCTGCGCAACGCCGCCACATAGAAATTCACTAAGGAAAGGAGCACACCATGATCGACAAAAGCACTGCCAAAGAACAGCTTGCCGATACGCCTGAGGAGGGTGTTACAACACCCTTGGTGGACGTGGTCGAAGACTCTTCGGGCATCACCCTGTATGCAGATTTGCCGGGTGTGCCCAAAGACAAGCTGCGCATCCGGGTCGAGTCAGACACACTGTTTGTCGAAGGGGAAATGAGCCTGCCATGGGTCAAGGACCTGCAGGCCAGCCATGTCGAGGTGCCTTATCCACGTTACCGGCGCAGCTTCACCCTGGGCAAGGAACTCGACCGCGACAAGGTGGCCGCAGAGTTCCGCCAAGGGGTGTTGCGCTTGCATATCCCCAAGGTCGAACACGTCAAGCCGCGCAAGATCGAGGTGCAGGTCGCCTAAGCGGACGCCAGGCCAAACCGGTAGACGCCTTGCGCGTCTGTGGTGCGCTGCAGTTGGCCGGCAAACCACAGTGCGTGCAGGTGGGCCACGGCCTCACCCATGGCAAAGGTCGTCTGGTGCATGTCCAACGGGCGCTTGAACAACACGGGCAGTATGTCGAAGGCGCAGCAGGGGCGTTCTGTGCAGGCCTCCATCACCTCGGCCAGTCGGTCGCGGTGGTGGTCGTGCAACTGCTGGATGCGGGTGTGCATGCCCGTGAACGGCTTACCGTGCGAGGGCAGTACCAGTGTGTCTTCGGGCAGTGCGCGGAACTTGTCGATGGAATCCAGAAACTGCACCAGCGCATTGGACTCGGGCTCCTGCTCGTAAACGCTGACGTTGGTACTGATTCGGGGCAACATCATGTCGCCCCCTATCAACACGTTGAGCTCTGCACAGTACAGTGCAATGTGTTCCGGCGCATGGCCATAACCGCTGATGCAGCGCCAGCCTCGCCCGCCGATATCCAGCACCATGCCATCCATCAGCCGCCGGTATTGTGGCGGCACGGACGGCACCAGAGACGGAAAGTACCCCGTGCGGCCCTTGATTTGCTCCACCGCCTCGGGGCTGTTCAGGCCGTGGGCCGCAAAGTATTCCGCTGCACGGTCGCCGCCAAAGCCGGTGGGACCCAAACAGCCCAGGCGGGCTACCTGGTAATCGGTGGCGCTGATCCACAAGCGGCATTCACGATGAGCCCCCACGCTTGCGTCTTCGCTGCTGCGCTGCCCCCCGAGGGGGCTGGGCGCGCCTTGGGGCGGCCCGGCGCCGCGCCCACTCCACCGCTCACACAGCCAGTGCGCCAGGCCAATATGGTCGGGGTGCATGTGGGTGACGATGACCCGCAGTATCGGCAGGCCTTGCAGCTCATGGGCAAAGATGGATTCCCACTGCGCCTTGGCCTCGTCGCGGTGGATGCAGCAGTCCACAATGCTCCAGCCCTCCACCCCGTCCACACAATCGCGCAGCAGCCAGAGGTTGATGTGGTTCAGCGCAAAGGGCAGGGTCATGCGTATCCACCGTACGCCGGGCGCCACTTCCAGCGTGCCGCCACTGGGGGCCAGCGCCTCGCCCAGCGGGTAGTGGAGCTGCATTTCCAGATCGTTCATGGGGTGGGCGCCTTTTTATTGGATAATTGACGTTTACGTAAACGTCAACAAAATGGGCATTCTAGGTGGCGTCATTTGAAGCCACTGTCGCCCTTGTTCACTCAGGATCCATGAGCACAACCTACAGCATTGGCGATCTGGCCCGCGAGTTTGACCTGACCACCCGCGCCATCCGGTTTTACGAAGACCTGGGGCTGCTGGAGCCCCAGCGAACCGGCCCAGGTGGCCGCAGTCGCGTCTACAGCGGGCGCGACCGCACGCGTCTCAAGCTCACGCTGCGGGCCAAACGCCTGGGCCTGTCGCTGACCGAGGCCAAGGAGATCATCCAGATGTACGACAGCCCGCGTGATACTGGTGCGCAGCTGCAGAAGTTCCTGGATGTGCTGGCCGCACACCGCCTGCAGCTGGAATCCCAGATGACCGACTTGCAGGCCAATCTGGACGAACTGAAGACCCACGAAAAAGAAGCCCGCGCACTATTGGCCAAGGCCACCAAGCCGGCTGCCAAACCAGCCCCCAAGAAGACCAAGGCCTGACCCAGCCGCCCCAATCCATACATACCCAAACCCCCAAGAGCAACAGGAGACAACCACCATGAACAACCTACCCGGCCTGAACTTCCAACTCGGCGAAGACATTGACGCCCTGCGCGACGCCGTGCGCGAATTTGCCCAAGCCGAGATCGCCCCCCGCGCGGCCGAGATCGACAAGACCGACCAGTTCCCCATGGACCTGTGGCGCAAGATGGGTGACTTGGGCGTGCTGGGCATCACCGTGGGCGAGGAATACGGCGGCGCCAACATGGGCTACCTGGCCCACATGATTGCGATGGAAGAAATCTCCCGCGCGTCGGCCTCCGTAGGCCTCTCCTACGGCGCCCACAGCAACCTGTGCGTCAATCAGATCAAGCGCAATGGCACCGATGCACAACGCGCCAAATACCTGCCCAAGCTGATCAGCGGCGAGCACGTGGGCGCGCTGGCCATGAGCGAGCCGGGTGCTGGTTCTGACGTTCTGAGCATGAAGCTCAAGGCCGAAGACAAGGGCGGTTATTACCTGCTCAACGGCAACAAGATGTGGATCACCAACGGCCCCGACGCAGACACGCTGGTGGTCTATGCAAAATCAGAGCCTGAATTGGGCGCGCGCGGCGTCACCGCCTTTCTGATCGAAAAGGGTATGCCGGGCTTCAGCATCGCGCAAAAGCTGGACAAGCTGGGCATGCGCGGCAGCCACACGGGTGAACTGGTGTTTAACAACGTCGAAGTGCCCCACGCAAACGTGCTGGGTGCGGTCAATGGCGGCGCCAAGGTGCTGATGAGCGGCCTGGACTACGAACGTGCGGTTCTGACCGGCGGCCCGCTGGGCATCATGCAATCCGTCATGGACAACGTCATCCCCTACATCCACGACCGCAAGCAGTTTGGCCAGAGTATTGGCGAATTCCAGCTGATCCAGGGCAAGGTCGCCGACATGTACACCGTGCTGCAGGCCGGTCGTGCCTTTGCCTACACCGTGGCCAAGAACCTGGACCTGTTGGGCGTGGAACACGTGCGCCAGGTGCGCAAGGACTGCGCTTCCGTCATTCTGTGGACCGCCGAGAAGGCCACCTGGATGGCAGGTGAGGGTGTGCAAATCTTTGGCGGCAATGGGTACATTAACGAATACCCACTGGGCCGCCTGTGGCGCGATGCCAAGTTGTACGAAATCGGTGCGGGTACATCGGAGATTCGCCGCATGCTGATCGGGCGGGAGCTGTTCGCTGAGACAATGTAGGGCTGATGAAGTCCACCCTTACCCGCACACTGAACACACTCCTCCATGGCACCCTGCGCGGCCTGTTGCGCGCCTGGGTGCTGGTGGTGCCACTGGTGCTGGCGCTATCGTTGATTCGCCTGGGCCAGCTGGCGTATTTCTGGCCTGCGGGCTACCAGGCCGCGCAGAGTGATGTGTTTGGCGCGCTGGTACAAGGCCTGCGTTTTGACCTGAAGGTCAGTGCCGTGGCGGGATTTCTCCTGCTGCTGGTACTGCCCTGGGTGTCGGGCAAGGTGCAGGGGCGCATTGCGGCGGGCGTCGCCTTCTTTTATGTGATGCTGTCCCTGGTCAATCTGCATTACTTCGGTTTTTACAAAACACCCATTGATTCGCTGGTGTTTGGCCTGGTGGAAGACGACACCACCGCCGTCTTGCAAACCATCTGGCATGACTTTCCGGTCGTGTGGACGCTGCTGCTAGCCGTGGTGCTGACCTTTTCGGCAGTGGTGGTGCATCGCTTGTTGCTTGCGCGCCTTCAGCCCGACACCGTGTTCCAGTCGCGCCACGTCGCGGTGAAACTGCTGGTGGCAACGGTGGTGCTGCTGGCCTTGTTGTTTGCTGGCAAGGGTACTTTGCGGCAGATGGCCTTGCAGCGCCAGCACCTGACCGTTACCACCTCCCAATTCCTGAACGACATGGTGCCCAATGGCCCCATTGCGCTGAAGTACGCCTGGGACAGTCGGGGCGAGTCGCAGAATCTGCAGAACCCATTGGCCGGGCTCAAGGCCATGGGTTTTGATTCGCCGCTGGCTGCGGCCGAGGTTCTGGGCATGCCCCACGGCAGCGAGGCCGAGGTCAAGGCGGCATTGACCGCACACGAAGCCTTGCCCGCGGGCACATCCAAGAAGAACCTGATCTTCTTCCTGATGGAGTCATGGAGCGCCGAGCCGCTGCTGTACCACGGGCCCACGTTCGATGTGCTGGGCCGCATGGCACCCACGCTGGCCGATGCCAGCAAGGCCTGCCGCTTCAGTAACTTCGATTCTGCCCAACCCGGTACCCACCCCTCGCTGGAAGCCATCCTGTTCTCCACCCCCATCACCCCGTTGACCATGGGCGATGTTGGGCGCAAGCCCATCCCCTGGGCCATTCCCAAAGTGGTCAAGGACGCTGGTTACCAGACGTTATTCGTCACCTCGGCCCGGTCCGGCTGGCGCGACCTGAACCGTGTGCTGGCGGTGCAGGGTTTTGACGAGGTGGTGGATGCCAATACGTTAAAAGAACACTACCCCGACGCCGACCTGGGCATATGGGGCGTCTGGGACAGTTATGTTTTCAAGTATTTGAGCAAACGCCTCGCGGCGCAGCCTGCGGACAAACCCATTTTTGTGTTCGTGCTCACCAGCACCAACCACCCCCCCTACGACCTGCCCAATGATTACCAGCGTGTGCCGCGTGACATGGCCCTGTGGAAGGGCGAAACCACATCCGACACCTTGCTGCTGAACCTGGACACCTACCACTACGCCACCGACCTGCTGGGCGGTTTTGTGCAGGATGTACAAAGGGGCCCGCTCAAGGCCAACACCGTCGTCGCCGCCACCGGTGACCACAATGTGCGCTCCTTCGGTTTGTATGCCGATGCATCACGCCGATACCTGCAGCGCCAGGTGCCCTTTGTGATCTGGGGTGAGGGCTTGCAGTGTGGCCCGCAGCAGGCGCTGCCGGCCAGCCACCGCGACATGTTCACCACGCTGCTGCCATTGGTAGGTGTGGAAGGCCCCTACATCAACGCGGGCCGCAACCTGTTGCGCACGCCACAGCCCCAGAACCCGCTGGAGGCACCCCGCGCCATGTTTTTCACTGGCGAAGTGCGCAATACCCAGGGCCTTTGGAAACTGGGCAACAAGGAATCGTTCACCTGCAGTTCGGGGCCTGGCACCACGGCCCCACCATCCGCAGCGCCGTGCCGATTCAACGCACAAGACGACCAGCAGGAGCGCGCCCGCTACGGGCTGCTGGACTGGAATGTGCGCCACTCACTCAAGAAATAGCAAGTCAACAAGGAGCTTACCGATGGCAGACAAACTCAACGACCTCTTCGCCCACAACCGCGCGTGGGCCGCCCGCATGGAGGCCGAGCGCCCTGGCTTCTTCACCAACCTCAAGGCCCAGCAAAGGCCCAAGTACATGTGGATAGGCTGCTCCGACAGCCGCGTGCCCGCCAACCAGATCACGGGCCTGGAGCCCGGCGAGGTCTTCGTGCACCGCAATGTGGCCAATGTGGTCGTGCATTCGGACCTGAACGCTTTGTCCACCATCCAGTTCGCCATCGACCTGCTCAAGGTGGAGCACATCATGGTGGTGGGCCACTATGGCTGCGCGGGCGTGCGTGCGGCGCTGGATGGCGCACGGGTGGGGCTGGCCGACAACTGGCTGCGCCACATCCAGGATGTGCGCGACCGCCACCGTCACCTGCTGGAGGCGTTGCCCGAACATGGCCGTGCCGATGCCCTGTGTGAGCTCAATGTCATCGAACAGGTGGTCAATGTGGCCCAGAGCACCGTGGTGCAGGACGCCTGGGCGCGGGGCCAGGGCGTCACCCTGCACGGCTGGGTCTACGGCCTGCAGGATGGTCTGCTGCAAGACCTGCACATGACAGTGAGCGGTGCAGAAGATCTGGAGGCGCTGTACCGCCAGGCGCTGGCCGGCATTCGCCTGATTGCCCGCCACGAGTAGGCTTAAGCAAAATTCGGCTTTAGCCCCCGTAATTGTTGACGGTATAGCTATAAATAAGTGAGCAAAATGTTTCCAACCCGACTGGACTCTTCCATTGCTTACGACATCGCCAAGGCGATGATGGACGGCTTCAACCGCCACTACCAGCTGTTCCGCACCGAGTCGGCCCGCGCCAAACACCGCTTCGAGACCGCGGATTGGCACGGCCAGCAGCGGGCCCAGCGCGAGCGCATCGAATTCTACGACCTGCGGGTCACCGAGTGTTCGCGCCGGCTGGAGCGCGAGTTCAAAGCCGGTGACCAGTCCATGGACATCTGGCAGCAGATCAAGCTGCACTACATCGGCCTCTTGGTGAACCACCACCAGCCCGAGCTGGCGGAGACCTTTTTCAACTCGGTTACCACCAAGATCCTGCACCGCAGTTATTTCCAGAACGACTTCATCTTTGTGCGCCCGGCCGTCAGCACCGAATACATCGAGAACGACGAGTCCGAAAAACGCCCCACCTACCGCTCCTACTACCCCACGCGCGACACCATGACCAGCGTGTTGCTGACCATGGTGATGGACTTTGACCTGCAGCGCCCCTTCGATCGGCTGGAGCACTACTGCGCCCTGGTGCAGCAGGCCATGATGGAGCGGCTGGGCGATGCCAAGTTACGCGCCAACTTCCAGATCCAGGTGCTGACGGGACTGTTCTTCCGCAACAAGGGCTGTTACATCGTCGGCAAGCTGATCAATGGTTTCAACGAGTTTCCGTTTGCGCTGCCCATCCTGCACACCAAAGTGCCGGCCACGGGCCGCAATGCCGCGGGTGATGCGGCGGAGGAGCGGCATGGCCAGCGGTCCAAACTGGTGATCGACACCGCGCTGTTTGGCGAAGACGATCTGCTGATGTTGTTCAGCTTCGCCCGTGCCTACTTCATGGTGGACATGGAGATTCCGTCGGCCTACGTGCAGTTTCTGCGCAGCATGATGCCGCGCAAGCCGCGCAACGAAATCTACAACGCGCTGGGTCTGGCCAAGCAGGGCAAGACCCTGTTCTACCGCGACCTGCTGGCCCACCAGCGCCACAGCACCGACAAGTTCCGCATCGCGCCGGGCATCAAGGGCATGGTGATGCTGGTGTTTGATCTGCCGTCGTTTCCCTATGTGTTCAAGGTGATCAAGGACTACTACCCGCCGCAAAAGGACACGACCCGCGAGCAGATCAAGGGCAAGTACCTGCTGGTCAAACAACACGACCGCGTGGGCCGCATGGCCGATACGCTGGAATACAGCGAGGTGGGTTTTCCGCGGGACCGTTTTAGTGACGAACTGATAGAAGAGATCCAGAAGTTCGCCCCCAGCCAGTTGGAGATCAGCGACCGCGATGGCGACGGCACGGTAGAAGTCATCATCAAACACGTCTACATCGAGCGGCGCATGATTCCGCTCAACATTTACTTGCAGGAAGCCTTTGATGCGGGCGGCGCCAATGCCAATGACACCAGTCCGGCGGCCGTGCGAGCCCGCGAGCAGATCGAACGCGGCGTGGTCGAATACGGCAACGCCATCAAGGACCTGGTGGCCGCCAATATCTTCCCCGGCGACATGTTGTGGAAGAACTTTGGCATCACCCGCCACGGCAAGGTGGTGTTCTACGACTACGACGAGATCGAATACATCACCGACTGCAACTTCCGCACCGTGCCCGCCCCGCGCAATGAAGAGGATGAAATGTCTGGCGAGGTCTGGTACAGCGTAGGCCCCAAGGACGTCTTCCCCGAAACCTTTGGACCCTTCCTGCTGGGCAACCCGGCCGTGCGCAGCATCTTCATGAAACACCACGCCGACTTGCTGGAGGCTTCTTTCTGGCAGGGTCACAAGGACCGCATCCAGGCGGGGCATGTGCACGACGTGTTTCCGTACGACAAGGAAAAGCGCTTTAAGCCGCCAACACCATGACCCCTGCATCCCGCCTGCACTGGCTCTTTTTAGCCAATGCCACCGTCCTCATCACGCACCAGATAGACGCTGCCTTCTGGCACGAGTGGGAGCTGTTTCGGATCCCCGGTGGCAACCAGGTGAATCTGCTGCTGAACATCCCCATCATTGCGCTGGTGCTGTATGCGCACAGCCGGGTGGTGGCGGATGTGCACACTGGCATGTTTTTCTACAAGCTGTTGGCGGCACTGGGTTTTCTGACCTGCGCCATCCATGCGGGCTTCATGCTGGCGGGCCATGCGGCGTTTGTGCAGCCGGTGTCGATTGGGCTGCTGGTGGCCACGTTTGTGCTTTCGGCATCGCAACTGTGGGCACTGCGCGGCAAGGCTGTGGTGTCGGTGCCGTTGCAATCCTGATGACGGCAAGACTTATGCAGGCGATGATTCGCGCATCCAGCGTGATCGATTTCCCGGAGGTTGAGCGTTTTATCCAACGCCAACACCAGGGTGGCTTGGCCGATCCGTCCGACGTGGCGGCGGCGATTGTGCACAATCTGGCGCGGCCGTCTCTGACCGGAGGCGAGCGCCATGGAGTCAGTGTCTAGGAAAACAGCTAGCTTTGCAGACGTTTGCAACCACAACGAAAAACATGCCCCATCTCACCATCGAATACACCGACAACCTGCCCCAGTTTGATGCCGATCAGGCCCTGCTGGCATTGAACCAAGCGCTGGTGGCCAGCGGCCAGTTTGAAGAGGAAGTCGACATCAAGAGCCGTGCGGTACGCCTCCATACATTTCTGGTGGGCACATCGCCAGGTGGTCGGGCCTTTGTGCATGCCAAGTTGGCCATTCTGAGCGGCCGGTCTCTTGAAACCAAGCAGGCGCTGTCCAAGGATTTGCTGGGCGCGTTGCATACGGCGTGTGTGTGGCCGCCGGGTTTGCACGTGCAGCTGTGCGTGGAGGTGCAAGAGATTGAACGGGCGTCGTACGCGAAGATGGCTGTAGGCTGAGCGGCACGTTCTGCCACATCCATGCGCAGGTATGGTCCTGGCTTTGTCGTACACTCCGCCCTGCCCGGGGTGCGCAATGGTTGCGCTGAGATGGATTCCAAACCCGTGAACTTGATCTGGTTCATACCAGCGTAAGAAGTGCAGAGCAGCCAATGGCCAAGCGCCGTTTGAGCTGCCTCTTTTCAGGGTTTGCGGGGCTGTGTTTTCGCTTTGTCTTCGGGTCCATACCGGAGATATAGAACCATGAACGCACCCGACAAGTTAGCCCAGTTCATCCGCCTTACCCGCGAGCCGCTTCCCGCTTCCACCAAACGTTATCTGCCCGGCAGCCGCCCGGACATCCAGGTGCCGATGCGTGAAATCATGCAGAGCAATGGCGAGGCGGTCACGGTGTACGACACCTCCGGTCCCTATACCGACCCTGCCGCCGACATCGATGTTCGCCAGGGCTTGCCACTGGTGCGCCAGGGCTGGATCGACGCCCGCGGCGACACCGAGTTGTATGAAGGCCGCAAGCCCTTTGCTCTGGACGATGGCCTCAAAAATGGCGAGACCGATGCACTGGCCGCCTTGCGTGCCCAGGCCGCAGGCCTGCAGCGTCAGCCACGCCGCGCCCGCAGTGGTGCCAACGTCTCCCAAATGCACTATGCCCGCAAAGGCATCATCACCCCCGAGATGGAATACGTGGCCATCCGTGAGAACCAGAAGCTGGAATGGATGGAGCAGTACCTGGGCAATGTCGAGCGCGAGGCGCGCCTGGCGGGCAACAGCTTTGGCGCCAGCATCCCCAAGATCATGACGCCCGAGTTTGTGCGCAGCGAGGTCGCGCGCGGCCGCGCCATCATCCCGGCCAACATCAACCACACCGAGCTGGAGCCCATGGCCATTGGCCGTAATTTTCTGGTCAAGATCAACGCCAACATCGGCAACTCGGCCGTCACTTCCAGCATTGAGGAAGAGGTCGAGAAACTGGTCTGGTCCATCCGCTGGGGTGCAGACACCGTCATGGACTTGTCCACCGGCAAAAACATCCACACCACACGCGACTGGATCGTGCGCAACAGCCCGGTGCCTATCGGCACCGTGCCGATTTACCAGGCGCTGGAGAAGGTGGGCGGCGTCGCCGAAGACCTGACCTGGGAAATCTTCCGCGACACGCTGATCGAACAGGCGGAGCAGGGCGTGGACTACTTCACCGTGCATGCCGGCGTGCGATTGCCCTTCATCCACCTGACGGCCAATCGGGTGACCGGCATCGTGTCGCGCGGTGGCTCCATCATGGCCAAGTGGTGTATTGCCCACCACAAAGAGAATTTCATCTACACCCATTTCGATGAGATGACGGAGATCTTGAAGGCCTACGACGTGAGTTACTCGCTGGGCGACGGCCTGCGCCCCGGCAGTGGTGCCGATGCGAACGACGAGGCCCAGTTTGCCGAGCTGCGTACCCTGGGTGAGCTGACCAAGAAGGCCTGGCAGCAAGACGTGCAGGTGATGATTGAAGGCCCCGGCCACGTGCCCATGCACATGGTGCAGGCCAATATGACGGAGCAGTTGAAGCACTGCGACGAGGCGCCGTTCTACACGCTGGGCCCGTTGACCACCGACATTGCGCCCGGTTACGACCACATCACCAGTGGCATTGGCGCGGCCATGATCGGCTGGTTCGGCACGGCCATGTTGTGTTACGTCACACCCAAGGAACACCTGGGCCTGCCAGACCGCGAAGACGTCAAGACCGGCATCATCACCTACAAGATTGCCGCCCATGTGGCCGATGTGGCCAAGGGCCATCCGGGGGTGCGGGCGCGGGATGACGCCTTGTCGAAAGCGCGTTTTGAATTCCGCTGGATGGACCAGTTCAACCTGTCGCTGGACCCGGACACGGCGCGCAATTTCCATGACGAAACCCTGCCCAAGGACGCGTCCAAGGTGGCGCATTTCTGCTCGATGTGCGGCCCCAAGTTCTGTTCGATGAAAATCACGCAAGAGGTGCGCGAGTACGCCAAGACCAAGGGCGTCAGCGACGAGCAGGCCTTGAGTGATGGCATGCAGTCCATGTCAGACACGTTTAAAAAGGCGGGTAGCGAAATCTATATTCCCATCAGCAAGGGGTAGTGTTTATGCATATCGGTATTGCAGGTGCAGGTTTGTTGGGGCGTTTGCTGGCGCTGGAGTTGAGCCGCGCCGGCCACCGCGTGGATGTGTTTGACCCGGCCAGTGGCCCCGGTCCCAATGCCGAGTCCGGGTCGGATGCCGCGGCCTGGACAGCGGCCGGCATGCTGAGCCCGGTGGCGGAGCTGGAGTGTGCCGATGCACGCGTGTTTGCCTGGGGGCTGCGCTCCTGTTACCTGTGGCCGTCCATCGTGCACGGCCTGGGCGAGCCCGTGGGCTTGAGCCTGCAGGGCAGCCTGCTGCTGGCCCACCGAGGTGATGCGGGCGCGGCGCAGCGGGTCATCAGCCTGCTGCAGTCCAAGGCAGACCCGTTGTACCAGCCCGAGCTGCTGGACGCCGCCCGTCTGACCGAGCTGGAGCCCTCAATTTCCGGCCCGGCCCTGAGCTGGCTGCTGCCGTGTGAAGGCCAGATCCACACCGTGCAGGCCATGCAGGCCTTGGCGGCACAGTGCACGCGTCAGGGCACACACTGGCACTGGCGCAGCACCGTGCATGCGGTGGAGGCTGGAACCTTGCGGGTTCAGACCCAAACCTCCGCACGCCGGGAGAGTGTCGAAGGCTTGAGGCTGTTGCAGTCCGAGCAAGGCGAAACGCTGCGCTTTGACCATGTGTTCGACGTGCGTGGCATTGGCGCCCGCCCGCAATTGCTGGTGCGCGGCGTGCGGGGCGAGGTGTTCTGGTTGCATGCGCCAAGTGTCAAACTCACTCGGTCGGTGCGCCTGATGCACCCGCGGCACACGGTCTACATCGTGCCCCGCGCGGACGACATGCTGGTCGTCGGCGCCAGCGAAATCGAGAGTGAAGACCGCTCGCCGGTATCGCTGCGCAGTACGCTGGAGCTGCTGAGTGCCGCGCACAGCGTAATCCCCGAGCTGGCCGAGGCGCGTGTGGTGCACTCCGAGACCAATCTGCGCCCCGCACTGCCCAACAACCTGCCGCTCTTGACACGCGACAAAGGCATCACCCGCATCAACGGCCTGTACCGGCACGGCTGGCTGGTGGCGCCGGCCATGGTGGAAGAGGCGCTGAAGGATGGGCTGTCATGAACGCATCGGTGGCGGAAGCTTCGACGACCATCACGCTGACGGTGAATGGCGGCTTGCACACGACCACAGCACGGACGTTAGCGCAGTGGGTTGAGCAGCAGGGCCAATTGCCCCAGGCGGTGGCGACAGCACTGAATGGTGAGTTTGTGCCGCGTAACCTGCGCGCCACACAGACGCTATCCGATGGCGACACCATCATCACGTTCCAACCGATAGAAGGAGGTTGATACATGGTCGATTACCAAGAAGCCCCGGTGGTAGTGGGCTCTGCTCCGTACCAGGAGGAGCCCGCAAGGCGGGCGGGGCCAACAGAAGTGGGGGAGCAGAGCCCGCTGCCGCCGGGGCGCTCAGACGCCAGTGAATGGCACCTAGGCGGGAGCACATTGCAAAGCCGCTTTCTACTGGGCACGGCGGGTTATCCGTCACCGGCAATCCTGCAACAGGCCATTGCGTCATCGGGTACGCAGGTGGTGACGGTCGGCCTACGCCGCCAGTTGGCGCAGGGCGCACAGGCATCTGCCGAAGGTGACTTCTTCAGCATCATCAAGGCCACCGGCGCCCACCTGCTGCCCAACACCGCTGGCTGCCGCACGGCCCGCGAGGCCATCACGCTGGCGCAGATGGCGCGTGAGCTGTTTGACACCCACTGGATCAAGCTCGAAGTAGTGGGAGACGAACACACACTGCAGCCCGATCCGTTCGAACTGGTGGACGCGGCCCGCCAGCTGGTGAAAGACGGTTTTGAAGTCTTTCCCTATTGCACCGATGACCTAGTCAGCTGCCAGCGCTTGCTGGACGTGGGCTGCAAGATTCTGATGCCCTGGGGCGCACCCATTGGCTCCGGCCAGGGCCTCGTCAACCCCGGCGCCTTGCGCACGCTGCGCGCGCGCCTGCCCGGCGTGCCGCTGATCGTGGACGCAGGCATAGGCTCACCGGCAGATGCCGTGCAGGCCATGGAGCTGGGGCTGGACGGCGTGTTGCTCAACACCGCCGTGGCCAAGGCGCTGAACCCGGTGCGCATGGCGCGCGCCTTTGGTTTGGGCATTCGGGCCGGGCGGCTGGCGTTTGAGGCCGGTGTCATGGCCAAACAGGACATGGCGGTGGCATCTACCCCGGTGGCGGGGCACCCGATATTGCTATGAATTCAGTAGTACAACCGTCATATTTCACGGGGGCTAGAGGCCAATTTCGGTTAGGTGCTTCGGCTGAAACAGGCACCACAAGGCCCATTGTCTGGAGCATTGCAGGGTCTGACAGCGGCGGCGGCGCGGGTGTGCAGGCCGACATCAAAGCCTTTGCGGCCTTTGGTGGCGTACATGGCTGCACCGCAGTGGCCGCCATCACCGCGCAGAACTCGGTCGCGGTCACGCGGGTGGACGCGGTGAGCGCGGAATTGCTGGACGCACAACTGGCTGTGCTGGCGCAGGATATGCCGCCCCAGGCCATCAAAACCGGGCTGCTAGGCAGTGTCGAAAACCTGCGCGTGGTCTGCCGCTGGGTGGACCGCTTGCGGAGCCAAGGATTAAAAGTCGCGCTGGTTGTGGACCCGGTACTGGGCGCCAGCACAGGTGCTGCTTTTGCCGATGATGCCTTGGTGCAGGCCTATGTGAATGAATTGCTACCGCGCGCCACACTGGTCACGCCCAACCGTGTGGAGGCTGCGCGCTTGGGGCTGGTGGTGGGTCAAGCTCGGGATACCTTCGCCGTAGTCATCACCGGCGGTGATGCCGCACAGCACGATGGCGTCGCAAGGGATTGGTTCCACAGCCCTCAGGCCAGCGGCTGGCTCAGCCTGCCACGGGTGGACACGACCCACCACCACGGCACGGGCTGCACTTTCGCATCCACGGCCGCCGCCGCACTGGCCAGCGGCTACTGCGTGGCCGATGCCGTGGTGTTGGCCAAGATGGCCACCACGCACGCGCTGCACCACGCGTATGCGGCCGGTGCGGGTGCCGGACCGGTGAACGCACAGGCGGACTTTGCACAGCACGCCATCAACCTGCCAGCGCTGTCGCTCGTGGCGAGCGCGGCCCAGGCTGCGGCACCTGCAGGCATGGCGGTTGAACCGCCAGCCGCCTTTCGTCCGCTGCGCGACCCCGCGTTGGGCGTCTACGCGGTTGTTGACAGCGCCACCTGGGTGCGTCGCGTGCTGGCCGCCGGCATCCGCACCGTGCAACTGCGCATCAAGGACCCACATGAGCCGACACTGGAGGCGCAGATCAGGGACGCGATTGCTGCCGCCAACGCCACCCCCGGCGCCCAACTCTTCATCAACGACCACTGGGCGTTAGCCCTGCGCCTGGGCGCTTATGGCGTGCACCTGGGCCAGGAAGATCTGGATACGGTGTACCTGGCTGCGTTGCGCGACGCCGGTGTGCGCCTGGGCCTGAGCACCCACAGCTACTGGGAGGTGGCCCGCGCCTGGGCCCTGCGCCCGTCCTACATCGCCTGCGGCCCCATCTTTGCCACGCAGTCCAAGGACATGCCGTGGATTCCGCAGGGGCTGGACAACCTGCGCTACTGGGCCGGTTTGTTGCCGGTGCCCGTGGTGGGTATTGCCGGCATTGATGTGCGCAATATCGCCGAGATGGCGGCGCAAGGAGTGGCCAGTGCGGCGGTCATCACGGCCATCACGCAAGCGGCGGACCCGGAGTTGGCCTGCCGCCAGCTGATGGTGGAGTTTGCGCGGGGCCAGGGGCTACTGCGCGGGGGCGTGCCCACGCGGGCCAGACCTACGTTGTAGCCCTTAAGCGCGCGCCGACTTCGCCGCCACCGCATCCAGCACGGACAAATAGGCCTTGGCCTCGGCGGAGATGGTGTGGTCGGGGAAGCGTGCCAACACCGAGCGGATCAGCGCGGCCGCCTTGTCATGCTGGCGCATCTTCTCGCTCATCAGCTTGGCACCCAGAAACAGCACGGCGGGCAGATCGGTGTGCTGCGGGAAACGTTTGTCGAATCCCTTCAACAGCTTGACGGCCAGGGCCGCCTCGCGCATGTCCAGCGCGGCTTGGGCCGTGGGCAGTACCACGTCGCCGTCTGCGACAACAAAGCCCGGGTCCATGGCGACCAGCGTGCGAAAGGCCACCACCGCCTGTTTTTGCTGTTTGGCACGCACCAGTGCACTCAGCCACTGCTGACCGTGGGCCAGGGTGGCCGCCGTGTCGCCAGCCTGCACGTGCAGGGCGTGCAGACGGTTGTTCAGGTCCAGATCGAAACGGTCGTAGCGCATATGGTCTTTGACTTCTGCAATGGCCTCCTGGACCTTGCCGTCTTTCAGCAGCGCATGTAGCTTGTGCTCAAAGGGGTTGGCCGGGGCCACGCCGTGGATGGCCGCATTGGCCGAGCCCGCGCGGGCGATCGCCTCGGCACCGCCCGCTTGCCGGTGGTCGTCAAAGTCCACATCCACATCCAGGCTGAGCTCCTGGTGGAACTGGTACAGGGTGTAGCCCATCATCGCAAACAGCACCAGGGCCAGGTAGGTTGCCAATGCCATTTCCAGCGGAAAACCCAAGCCCATGGGCCAGTTCCGACCGGCCGTCAGCGCAAGCTGCCGCGCGCCTGCAATCGCCAGAAAAAAGGCCCACAGCGCGAAGTAAGCACTGCCGATGGACTGGATGAAATACACCACCAGGGTGGGGTTCAGCGCTTTGAAGAACTTGTCTTCCATGGCAATAACAATCGCAGCCGATGGCAACACCAAGCTAGCGAACAGTACCAGTAGCCAGTACCACGCAGGCTGGAGCTTGGACCACAGCGGGTCCGAGAAACTGGGTTTACTCGCTTCGAGCATCTCTGCACGGCTGGGTCCGTTGTCGGGGCGCAGCACGTCTGGCGTGGTGTCAGGTAGGGGGTCGGCCATGCTCTGGCCTGCTTCTTCGGGGTCTGGTGCATCGCCGTCCAGAGGCAGGGGCGGGCTGCTGTCCCTGGCCAGCGCGGCCTCGGCCATGCTTTTGTCATACGCCTCTTGCTCCAGCCTCAGCGCTTCCAGCTCCTTGGCATGGCTCAGCTCGTATTGCTCCAGTATGCGCTCCTGCACGGCGGTGTTTTTCGCGATCCGCGCGTCCAGCACGACGTTGCCCAGGGTGATGGCCCCAGCGATAAAAAGCGCAATCACCAGGCCCAACTTGGCCGGACGCTTCTCCGGTCCCCATAGGGTGTGGTCAACCGAGTGCCCTTCAAAGCGACCCTTGGCAAACAGCTCCAGCACATTGAAGGCATACCGCAGGCCCAGATAGACAAGGAATCCCTTGAAGACCAGCCCGAACCCACCCAATACAAAACCGGCAAGCGCACTCGCCGCCACGATGCACACCATAAAGATGGCGGGGCCGAAGCGAAACGGAAACAGAAAAAAGAACGGCAGCTTCTTCCAAAAAGGGGTGATGGCCGCTTGTTTGTACAGGATGGTCATTTCTTCGGACATGCGTGTTTCTTTCCCATGGGTGGAGTGGCGCGCGCGGCGACCGGGAAGAATATCAGGTCTGGGGGTGTGAAAGAATGCCTGCATGGACCAACTCCGCGCCCTCCGTGTTTTCGCCCAAGTCATCGCCGAAGGCAGCTTTGCGGGGGCGGCCAGGGTGATGGACCTTGCCCCGGCGGTGGTCACCCGTGCCGTGTCTGACCTGGAAGACCATTTGGGTGTGCGGCTGCTCAACCGCACCACCCGCAGGCTGGCATTGACCGAGGTGGGCGAAGACTACCTGGAGCGCGCCAAACGTGTACTGGCGGAGCTGGATGACGCGGATGCCTTGGCCGGTGCGGTCAACCAGGCGCCCAGTGGGACCTTGAGTGTGTTGTGCCCGCCTGCATTTGCAAGCCACCAGCTGGTCCGGCATCTGCCCATCTTTCGACAGCGCTTCCCGGGTATTCATATGGAGCTGTTGGCGGCGGGGCCGGTGGAGGTGGCGGATGAGAATTTTGATGTCTCCATACTGTCCATAGGGCAGCAAGCCCTGCAGGGCGACTTTGTGGTGCGGCCGCTCGCTGCGTCAACCTTTGTTCTGTGTGCGTCTCCCGCCTACCTGCAACGCTGTGGGTTACCGCAGCAACCGGAGGACTTGCTGCAGCACGACGGCCTGCTTCCAGACGTGGCTGCAGTGCGGCGCGAATTGACACTGTTTCGGGAAGCGCATGGCGCCACTGGCTCAGCCCGGCGCATACTGAAAGTGAGCCTGCGCCGTCCTGCCATTTCGACCGCGCAGCTGGATGTCCTCTACGCTGCGGCTATGAACGGCATGGGAGTTGCAGGCCTGCCAACATTCATGGTGGCAGATGCGGTGCGGGATGGTCGCCTGGTGCGGGTTCTGCCGGAATGGCATGGCGGGGCCTTGCAGCTGTATGCGGCCATGCCCACGCGCAAACATGTTCCGGCACGCACACGGGCCTTTATGGATTTTCTGGTCGAGACCTTTGGCGGCAACCAGGATGATCCCTGGCTTGCAAGCCTCAAGCCCTAGGTTGCAGCTGCTTCAAGGGGCGCTCCCCTCAAAGTGCCATGTTTGGCCGTTTGCAGCCATGTTTGCGCAGATGGCCATGGCGGCAAGGCACGCCAACTGCAAGTAGGCCACCGCACGTAGGGCCGTCAATTTTTGGTCGCTCAAGGTGGGCAGTTGCCCGTGTTTGAGGGGAGCCCGCCAACGACGAACCTCCAGCGTTGGAACCAGGGACAACATACTGGCAAGCCCGTAAAAACCGAGCTTGGCCAAGAAGGGGCCGTTGCCAAAGTAATAGGACCATCCCCTCTCCAGGTAGAAGATCCGCACCAGTCCGACCACCAACACCAGGGTCGCGGCGATGCCATTGAGCATGTCGGAGCTGCGCAAGATGCGGGCGCTACCTACGGTGAGTGGCTGCCGGAGTTGGTAGATAGAGACCAGTGTGCAGACCAGCAGCGTCAGAACGGCGGCGTGGTGCAAGGCGGCAAAAAGTGTCGTCATGGTGTGTGGCTCCGAGTCTTAACGGTATATGGGAGACACGGACACGTATTCCACGCGCGCGTCCAGGCCCTTGAGCTTGCCTGCAACGTTTTCCATCGGCGGCACCCGGCCCTCGTACCGAACCGCCGTGCGGGTACGGGCGTCAAACACCACCCGCAGCGGTGCGATGGCCATACGGATCACAAAGTTGCTGGGCCTGAGGGTGAACGCTGCCTGGCCATTGACGGTCTTGTCAAACGTCAGATCGAAACCATAAGTGGTCTTGTCCTGAAGCACCAGCATGCGCACGGGCAGGCTTGTACCTGCCACGAGGGGATCCCAGTGCTTCAGAATAAAACCAAACAGGGAAGGGCCGCAGACCACCGGGTCCGAAACCTCTTCCGATGCCGTGCTGCGTTTGCCGTTGATGTTGAGTTCGTATTCCAGATGGCGGCCGCCGTTGCTGATCTGGACCGATCCGCTAAAGCCGGATTGCTGGTTGACTGCCTCAAACCGCTGGGTTGCGTAGTGGGGCGACACCAGGGCCGACTCGACGATGAGCACGCGCCCGGCAGCGTCGCTGGTGATGTGGCTTGCGGTTAATCCGGTGGTGGTGGTCAGCACGCGGCGTTCGTAGCGGTAGAGGGCTGCCGCTGCGGGCGTGCGCTGGGTAAAGGTGTCACCCCGGTACACCAAGGTGCCCGCAGACTCGGGTGCGGTTTGCAGCGCCGCCAGTTTGGCGAAGGCCGGGTGTGTGTCCTGGGCGGGGGATACGGTTGCGGTTAACAGGCATGCCGCCAAAGCGACGGTGTGAAGGGGGCGAACAGAGAGAAAGGGCATGTGTGCGGTCCAGGTTGGGTAGGGCTTCAGTCAATGGGAGGACTGTATGCAGCCTGCCGCACCAGAAACAGTGGCAATACACAAAGGCACTCTTGCTGGATTGCGAACAATCCCCGGGGCCTATTCACTGGGGCGTGGCATCCAGTGCGTCAATACAGGCCACCATCTGCCCCCGGCACCGCTCCATCAACGCAGGCATGTCATCCAGCGTCATGCCCAGGGTGCTGATGGGCGGCAGGGCACGAATGCGCAAATTGCCGCTGTGCCAGCGGTTCAACCGCATGGTGCGTTTGTAGTTGCTGCAGCAAATGGGCACGATGGGCACACCCGCCGCTATCGCCATCTGGAACGCGCCTTTCTTGAACGGCAGCAAGCCCTTGCCCAGGTTGCGTGTGCCCTCGACGAAAACCCAGATGGAGGTGTCCTGGTGCTGCAGCGTGTCGGTGGTCTTCAGCATCGCAGCTTTGGCCTTGGCGGCGTTGCCACGCTCGATCAGCACATTGCCGGCCAGCCAGTAGATTTGCCCAAAGATGGGAATCCAGCGCAGGCTGGTCTTGCCAATCGTGACCGTGCGGCGCGGCACCACGCTGCCCAATATGAACAGGTCGTAGTTGGATTGGTGGTTGACGACGATGACACAGGGGCTGGTCAGCTTTTTCAGTTCGTCCACCTGCAGTTCGGTTTGCAAGCCCAGAAACCGCAAGGCCGGCAGCGAGTACACACGTCCGCATAGGCGGCTGTTGTCGGGGTCAAAGGGGCGCCGCAGCACGATGAGCATATTGACGGCGCCGGCCACCAGGAAGTGGACGCCCAGCAAAAAAAGACGCAAAGTATGGAGCATGGACAGAGTGGCTGCAAACAAGGGTGGTGTCGCGCCGGCTGGGTCTGCTTGTGGCAGTTTTGCCGGTGGGCGAGTGTAATGGAGGGCGGTTTCTGTCACAATTGACGTTTACGTAAACGTCAACCATTTTGGAGAAACCAGCATGTCGGATTCCATCGTTATCGTCGGCGCAGCCCGCACCCCCATGGGCGCTTTCCAGGGCGACTTTTCCAGCCTCGCGGCGCATGACTTGGGTGGCGCGGCCATCAAGGCGGCGGTGGAGCGTGCCGGTATTTCCCCTGAGCTGGTGACCGAGGTCTTGTTTGGCAACTGCCTGATGGCGGGCCAGGGCCAGGCGCCAGCGCGCCAGGCCGGTTTCAAGGGCGGCCTGCCCAAGAGTGCGGGTGCGGTCACCTTGTCCAAGATGTGCGGATCGGCCATGCGCGCGGCCATGTTCGCCAATGACATGCTGATCGCCGGCAGCCATGAGGTGCTGGTGGCCGGTGGCATGGAGAGCATGACCAACGCGCCCTACCTGTTGCTCAAGGGCCGCGGCGGCTACCGCATCGGCCACGACCGCATGTACGACCACATGATGCTCGACGGCCTGGAAGACGCCTACGAGGCCGGCCGCTCCATGGGCACCTTCGGCGAAGACTGTGCCGCCAAGTACAGCTTCACCCGCGCCGAGCAGGACGCATTTGCCACCGCCAGTGTGCAGCGTGCGAAGGCCGCCACTGAGTCCGGCGCGTTTGCAGCCGAGATCACACCGGTCACCGTCAAGGGCCGTGGTGGTGATGTGGTGGTGTCCGTCGACGAAGGCCCGGGCAAAGTCAAGCTGGACAAGATCCCTACGCTGAAACCTGCGTTCAAAAAAGACGGCACCATCACCGCCGCCAGCAGCTCGTCCATCAACGACGGCGCCGCTGCGCTGGTGATGATGAAGGCCAGCACGGCCGCCAAGCTGGGCTGCAAGCCGCTGGCCCGCATCGTGGCCCACGCCACCCACGCACAAGAGCCGGAATGGTTTGCCACCGCCCCCGTAGGCGCCACCCAAAAGGTGCTGGCCAAGGCGGGTTGGGAAGTGGGTGATGTGGACCTGTGGGAAGTGAACGAGGCCTTTGCGGTGGTGCCCATGGCGCTGATGAAAGAGCTGAATGTGCCGCACGACAAGGTGAACGTGAACGGCGGCGCTTGCGCGCTGGGTCACCCCATTGGCGCGTCTGGCGCACGCATCATGGTCACACTGATGTATGCGCTGCAGGCCCGTGGGCTGAAAAAGGGCCTGGCCACGCTGTGTATTGGTGGTGGCGAGGCGACTGCCGTTGCGCTGGAAATGCTATAAATTCAGTAGCTGTATAGATATATTCTACGGGGGCTACAGCGTTGTTTCCTGTAGATGCGGGGAGTCCCGGAGGCCTCATGGTGCCAAACGCGCACAAATCGGCCTCCGGGACTCCCCGCATCTTCGAGTTGTCTGTTGTTTGAGAGCATGACGTAATGAACATCCTTGTGATTGGTGCATCCCGCGGTATCGGGCTGGAGTTTGTGCGGCAATACCGCGCAGCGGGTGACCGTGTCATCGCCACGGCGCGTGACGACGCGGGGCTGGAGCGCCTGCGCGCGCTGGATGCGGTGGCGCTGAAGCTGGATGTGGCCAGCCCGGCCAGTGTCAGCGGCCTGGCCTGGCAGCTCGATGGGGAGAAGATCGACGTGGCGCTGTATGTGGCCGGTGTGCTGACCCACGCCGATGCCCACACACCGCCCACACAGCCCGACTTTGACCACGTGATGCACACCAATGTGCTGGGCGCTATGCAAACCATTCCCCAGGTCGCTCCGCTGGTGGAAGCGGCGCAGGGGCGTTTTGGTTTTATCACCAGCGACATGGGGCACATTGCCAGTGCGGAATCCAGCTACTGCTGGACCTACCGCGTCAGCAAGGCAGCCCTCAACATGGCCGTGGCATCGGCCCGGGATGACTACCCTCAGGCGATCTTCGCCGCGTTGTCACCCGGCTGGGTGCAGACCGACTTGGGCGGCGGTGGCGCGCCCTTGTCGGCGCACGACAGCGTGGCCGCCATGCGCCGCACACTCGCCCACCTGAAGCCCGCCGACAGCGGCGGCTTTTTCGGCATAGACGGCACGCCCATGGCGGGCTGGTAAACCATTCCAAAAGAACCCAGGAGACCTCTCAGATGTTGTTGACCCAAGACCAAGAAATGGTGCGCGATGCCGTACGTGACTTTGCCCAAACCGAGCTGTGGCCCAACGCCGCCAAGTGGGATAAAGAGCACCACTTTCCCAAAGAAGCGCACAAAGGCTTGGCCGCGCTGGGCGCCTACGGCATCTGTGTGCCCGAGAGTTATGGCGGTGCCAACCTGGACTATGTGACGCTGGCCCTGGTGCTGGAAGAAATCGCGGCTGGTGATGGCGGCACCAGCACCGTCATCAGCGTGACCAACTGTCCGGTCAACGCCATCCTGATGAAGTACGCCACCGAGGCGCAAAAGCAGAAGTGGCTGGTGCCCTTGGCCCACGGCCAGATGCTGGGTGCCTTCTGCCTGACCGAGCCCCATGTGGGCAGTGATGCGTCAAGTCTGCGCACCACTGCCGTGCGCGAGGGTGATGAATACGTCATCAACGGCGTCAAGCAATTCATCACCAGCGGCAAGAACGGCGATGTTGCCATCGTCATCGCGGTCACCGACAAGGGCGCGGGCAAACGGGGCATGAGCGCCTTCCTGGTGCCGACCAACGCGCCGGGTTATGTGGTGGCACGTATCGAAGACAAGCTGGGCCAGCACAGCAGTGACACGGCGCAGATCAATTTTGACAACTGCCGCATCCCGGCCGAGAACCTGATCGGCAAAGAGGGCGAGGGTTATGGCATTGCGCTGGGTGGTCTGGAAGGCGGGCGCATCGGCATCGCGGCGCAGAGTGTGGGCATGGCGCGCAGCGCGCTGGACGTGGCCGTGGCCTACGCCAAGGATCGCCAGAGTTTTGGCCAACCCATCTTCAACCACCAGGCCGTGGGCTTTCGCCTGGCCGAGTGCGCCACGCAGATTGAGGCGGCGCGCCAGCTGATCTGGCACGCAGCTGCGTTACGCGATGCGGGAAGGCCCTGTCTGAAAGAGGCCGCCATGGCCAAGCTGTTTGCCAGCGAGATGGCGGAGAAGGTGTGCAGCGCCGCGATCCAGACGCTGGGTGGGTATGGCTACGTGAGCGACTTTCCGCTGGAGCGCATTTACCGCGACGTGCGGGTCTGCCAGATTTACGAAGGCACGAGCGACGTGCAGAAGATCATCATCCAGCGCGCGTTGGCGGGCTAAAGTACGGCAACTCGCCGACCCGAGGCGAGTTAGCCCCCTTTGGGGGGCAGCGACCCGCGCAGCGGTGGAGCGTGGGGGCCTGTTCTACTGCTGGCTGAAGGCAATTTCGACCTGCACCGCGCGTGCCGCCTTGATCGGCGCAAAGCGCCATTGGGCGACCGCGTCACGTGCGGGTTTGCCAAACCGGCGGTTGGATGCTGAGACGATGGAGGTGTCGGTGACGCTGCCATCGGGCTGCACGGTAAACGCCACCGTCACCTTGCCGCTGTCCGTGGCACCTTGCATACCGCGCGGGAACTGGGGCTGCACCTGCTCCACCAGTTGCAGCTCTTCTTCGTCGTCTTCCACGGCTGGTGCGGCCGGGGCGGCGGATGCGGTCGCTACTGGAGGCGTTGCCGTGGCGGGGGCGGCGCTGGCTGCGGGGGCTGGTGCGGTTGACTCGCTGGTGGCCGTGTTAACCGGGGCCGTAGTAGGCGCTGCATCTGGGGTTGCGGCGAGTGTGCTGGCGGGAATGGCCAGGTTTTGTGTGTCGGGCCTGCGCGCCGGGGGGGCTGGTGTGGCCACTTCTTCTTTGGGCCGCACGGCGGCTGGTGCCACAACAGGGGCGGCGGGCTTGCGCGGCGTGTCGGCAAACTGTTTGATGAAACGGTACACATTCTCGGACTGCCGCTTGGACCGCTCCATCGCAGAGGGTTCTGACGCTGTTTTGGCAGGTGGCAACGGGGGCAAAGAAGGTTGCTGTGCATGGGCCGTCAAGCCTAGGCTGACGCAGCTTATGGCCGCGCAGCAGGCAAAGTACAAGGCCCTGGCGAATGGGGATGGATGGAACAACACGTATCCTGTTCTGGAAAAAAGCGGTCTGCGCAGGGTGCTAAGCACTGCGCGGGGTAGTATCCGGGCAAGCACAGACCACAACAATGGGATTAACCCCGAGCGCAGGAGAGCAATAACCATGCCCATCACCACATCGTCCCGCGCCCTGGTGGACCAGGCCATGGCGGAAATCCGCACCTACACCGTTACCGACGTCTTGCCGCGGCTGGGTGACGCCAACACCCAACTGGTGGACATTCGGGATGTGCGCGAGCTGGCCGATGGCACCGTGGTGGGCGCCTTCCACGCCCCGCGCGGCATGCTGGAGTTTTGGGTGGACCCCGCTTCGCCGTATTACAAGCCCATTTTTGGGGACGAGGGCAAGGAATACATCCTGTTTTGTGGCGCTGGTTGGCGCAGTGCCCTCACCGCCAAAACCTTGCAGGACATGGGCATGAACAATGTGGCGCACATTGCTGGTGGCTACACGGAATGGGTTCGCCAGGGTGGCCCCACAGAAACGCTGGAGGCGCAAAAGGCGCGCCGCGCGGCTGCTAAAAGCTGATCTTGGGCGCCACCACCGCGCGCAGGCAAAAAGCCTGGATGGCGGCAATCAGCGCTTCGGTTTCCATGGGCGGCTGGTCCGCGGCCGGCCAGGACAGCGGCCCCACCAGCGACTCGGCAATCACCCCCACCAGCGCCGCCGCGCTGACACTGGGGAACTGCGGGGCAAATTCCCCGCTCTGTATGCCCTGCTCCAACAGTTGCTCAAACACTTCGGCATAGGCCAGGCGGTAGCGTAGGCGCTGTGCGTCCACCTGCACATCGACTGGCTCGGCAATCAAGGCAAACGCCAGGCGCGGGTTGCGCAGCGCGCGCAGGGCAAAGGCTTCGATGGCGCGCAACATCCGTTCGCTGGGCGAGCCGTCTTCCTGCAACGCCATCTCGCGCACCCAGGCCACTTCTTTTTCGGTGGCCATACGGAACACCTCGGAGCACAGTTCGTCCTTGGAAACAAAGTGTTTGTAGACCGCACCCGTGGCAATTCCGGCCTGGGCCGCCACGGCCACCATGGTGAGTGCGGCAAAGCCGCCCCCGCTGACCAGGCCCAGCGCGGCGTCCAGCAGGCGTTGGCGGATTTCGGCCTTGCGTGCCAGTGTTTTTTCGGTGGGCCGGTAAGCCATGGTGGAACGTGCGCGGAGCCGTGGTATTTAAAACAGGCGCCACTGTAGCGCAAGCCGGTAGGCCCACAGCGGCTGAGGACGAATGCATAATTTGAATTTGAATTCACAATTTCTAACAACCATAGTCAAAGGCCGCGACAACACCGTGCGGCACCGGGAGACCCCAGATGTTGCACACCACTACCGACAACGCCACTGCTTCAAAAACTGCCAGCGCCTTTCTGCACCTGGCCGAAACCCATGTGGTGGAGAACCAGCCGCCCCCACTGCGCGACTACAACCTGTACCAGCAGGATGTGGCACTGCGTGAAGCGGTCGCGCGTGAAGGCGCCGCCTGGGCCGAACCCGAGTTGCAGGCATTCGGCGCGCTGACCGGCAGCCGCGAGCTGATTGAGCTGGGCTTCCAGGCCAACGAAAACAAGCCGGTGCTCTACACACACGACAACTACGGCCACCGTGTTGACGAAGTGCGCTTCCACCCGGCCTACCACCGGCTGATGCAGATATCGACCGAACACGGCTTGCATGCCACCCATTGGCGCACGCCCCAGCCGGGTGCCCATGTGGCGCGTGCTGCCATGTCGTATTTGATGGGCCAGGTCGACGCGGCCCACGGCTGCCCCATCACCATGACATCCGCCGTGGTGCCCGCCTTGCAGCAGCAGCCCGACTTGGCCGCCCAGTGGCTGCCCAAGATCACGGCCTTGCAATACGACCACCGCAATATTCCGATGGAACAAAAATCCGCCATCACCGTGGGTATGGCCATGACGGAAAAGCAAGGTGGGTCGGACGTGCGGGCCAATACGCTGCGTGCCCATGCCCTTGGCGCTGGTGGCCCCGGCCAGGCCTACGAGCTTGTGGGCCACAAATACTTTGTGTCCGCCCCGATGAGTGATGCCTTTCTGGTGCTGGCCCAGGCACCCGATGGCCTGTCCTGCTTCTGGCTGCCACGCTGGCGGCCCGACGGCAGCAAGAACCCGATGCAGATCCAGCGCCTAAAAAACAAGATGGGCAACGTGGCCAACGCATCGTGTGAGACCGAGCTGCGCGGCGCTTACGCGCAGATGGTGGGCGGAGAAGGCCGGGGCGTGCCCACCATTTTGAAGATGGTCACGATGACGCGGTTTGACTGCATGGTGGGGTCCAGCGCCGGCATGCGCCAGGCCGTGGCCCAGGCCCTGCACCACTGCGCGCACCGCTGGGCCTTTGGCAAACTGCTGGCCGAACAACCGTTGATGCAAAACGTGCTGGCCGATCTGGTGATTGAGAGCGAGGCCGCGTTGGCCATGACCCTGCGCATCGCCCGAGCACTGGACATCGGCGAGGCCAGCGAGCACGAAAAAATGCTGGTGCGCGTGGGCACCGCAGTGGGTAAATACTGGATCTGCAAACGCACACCCGCCCATGCCTACGAGGCCATGGAATGTATTGGCGGCAGCGGCGTCATGGAAGACTGCATCATGCCCCGCCTGTTCCGCGAATCTCCGGTCAACTCCATCTGGGAGGGCAGTGGGAATGTGCAGTGCCTGGACATGCTGCGCGCCATGAGCCGCAACCCCGGCTCGGTGGACGCCTACATGGACGAAGTGCAAGCCGCCGCCGGCACCGACCGCCGCCTGGACCAGTATGTGGCCCGCCTTGGCAGTGAGTTGCTGGACCCATCCGCCATCGAATACCGGGCGCGGGGCGTGGTCGAGAAGATGGCGCTGGCTTTGCAGGGATCACTGCTGGTGCGGTATGGCAACCATGCGGTGGCCGATGCGTTTTGTGCGTCGCGCCTGGGTGAGCACTACAGTGGCTTGACCTTTGGTGCGCTGCCGCGCGGGCTGGATTGCGCGGCGATTATTGCGCGGGCCACGCCGCAGGTGTAGTTTGGGTGATTGCTATAAATAATATAGCGATGTTGTTATATTTATCGGGGGCTAGAGGCCTATTTGGCTTAAGGGCTTGTCGTCAGGGGCGTATATCCGGGGCCGGTGTTGTAGGTACTCCTTGGTCCAGGGCAGCTTGGTGTTGTATGGCCAATGCACGCTGGAACGCGGGGCGGGCCTGCAGGCCCGCCCAGTAGGCGGCTACTGCGGGTGTGAACTGGGCATCCAGACCCAGGTGGCTGGCCAGCATCAGCGCGTAGGCCACGGCCACATCGGCGGCAGTGAAGCGGTCGGCACAGAGAAATTCATGTTGCTGCACAGCGGCATCCACCGCACGCAGCCGCGCCAGGAACCAGCGGCTGTAGTCTTCTGCCACCTGGGGCTGTTTGCGCTCCGCGGGCTCAAAGTGGGTGTAACGCAGCACCAGGGTTTGTGGGAAGGTCAGCGTGGCGTCGCTCATGTGCAACCAGTTCAGGTAGGCGCCATAAGCGGGGTCGTCCACCGCCACGCTCAGCTTGCCGGGGCTGTGCCGCGCGGCCAGGTATTCGCAGATGCCGGCCGACTCGGTCATGCGCGTCTTGCCATCCACCAGCAGGGGCACGGTGCCTAGCGGGTTCTCTTGCAGGAAGGACCGGGCCAACGCGCGGGGCGGGAAGGGCAGCATCTTCAGTGCATACGGCAAGCCCAATTCTTCCAGCAGCCACAAAGGGCGGAAGGAGCGGGCGCTGACGCAGTGGTAGAGGGTGATCATGGGTCTAGCAGCTTAGTTGCGTTTCTTGAAGGCCCGCAGGTCAAACATGCCGGGCAGTGTGCGCGGGTCTTGGCCTTCGGGGAAGATGCGGTGCTTCTGGATTTTTTGTGTGCCCGTGGTCGGAATTTCGGCCGCAAACCATAACCAGCCGGGTGCCTTGTAGTAGGCCAGGTTGGCGTGGCAAAAGTCGAACAGTGTGCGGGCGGTTTGTGCTGTCTCGGCATTGGCGCGTTCCTTCAGTACCACACAGGCCAGCACCTCTTCCTCACGCACGTCATCGGGCAACGCTATCACGGCCACGTTGGCCACCAGCGGGTGGGTCAGCAGCTGGGCTTCCACCTCGGCGGCCGCAATGTTTTCACCGGAGCGGCGGATGATATTTTTGCGCCGGTCCATGAAGTGCAGCATGCCGTCTGCGCCGCGCGTGACGATGTCGCCGGTGTGGAACCAGCCGCCGCGCCAGGCGTCTTCGGTGGCTGCGGGGTTGTCCAGGTACGCGCTGAAGAAGTGGCGCCGCGGCGTGGCCTCGCTGTGGCGGATCACCAGTTCTCCGGGGGTGTCGTCCGGCACCGCTTGGCCGTTTTCATCCATCACACAAGCATCCAGCCCGGGGCGTGCGCGGCCAAAGGCGCGCGTGCCGACCTGGCGCGGTGCGTGGTTGTCGCACAGCGGGCGCACCATCTCGGTCATGCCCCACAACTCCAGCAGCGGGAAACCATACCGTTCTTCAAACACCGCGTGTAGTTGCGGCTCCACACCCGCGCCGTAACCAAACCGTACGCAGTGGGCGCGCTCCAACGCTGTCACCGGCTGGTTCAACAACATGGGCACCACCACGCCCAGGTAGTGCACGATGGTGGCGCGGCTCTCCACCACTTCTGCCCACCAGCGGCTGGGCTGGAAGCGGTCTGTCTGCACCTGGCAGCCGCCGCTGAGCAACATGCAATAAAACGACAGGATGGACGCGTTGACGTGGAACAGCGGCAGCGGGTTGTACAGCCGCTCCTGCCCCTCGCGCACCGTGCCCAGGCCGCCCTGGTGTGCATACCAGTGGCCGGCCGCCAGTTCGTAGGTGTGGGACAACACACAACCCTTGGGCTGGCCCGTGGTGCCGGAGGTGTAGAGGATGCTGGCGGGGGTGTCGCCGGTGGGCTCGCCCGCTTGGGCTTGCTTGATGGCTCGGGGCAGGGGTCTGTGCGCGAAGTCTTCCAGCAGTGCAACCGGCGCTTGGTGCTGCGCAAGCGCCAACGCGGCCTGCACGGCATCCTGCCGGCTGGACAGCGCCACGATCAGGTCCACCTTGGCGTGGTCCACCACATAGGCCAGTTCACGCGGCCGGTAGTCCGGGTTGATAGGTACACAGCACACGCCCAGCGCGTTGAGCGCCAGCTTGTGCAGCATATGTTCGGGGCGACTCTCCAGGAACAAGCCTACACGGTGACCCAGTCCATAACCTGCAGCGCGGTACTGCACCATTAGGCTGCGGACGGTGTCAGCCGCCTGGGCATATGTGATCTCGCGGCCGGCCGGGTCGTAGCTGCGGGTCGGGTTGGCGGGCACGGCCAGCAGGCTGTTGCTGGCGTAGCGTTCGGTCGCTTCAAAGAAAGCCGCGGCTATGGTGGTGGAGTCGTTTATGGCAATCATCGTCACTGCAGTCTACAAACAGCAGGGATGCAGCGTGTGCCATGAAGGGGTCAAATCACGCCAAGGGCGCTGTACTTCAGGAGACTGTCAGGCTACCCAGTTTTCGAATTGCAGGGCAGGCACGCGTTCGAATTCACGCAGGTTGTTGGTCACCAGGGTCAGGCCTTCGCTGCGCGCGTGGGCTGCAATGTGGATGTCATTAACACCGATAGGTTTGCCAATTTTTTCCAGACTGGCGCGGATGCTCCCGTAGTGCTGCGCCGCCTTGGGGCCATAGGTCAAGATTTCCAGGCGGCTGCAAAAATCTTCCACCACAGCCAGTGTCTGCGCGGGAGCGGTGCTCTTCTCGGCGCCATGCAGCAGTTCGGCAAGCGTGATGGACGATATGGCCATATGCCCGGCATGCAGGTTGAAGGTCTGCAGCGCATTCAGGGGCTTGCGCTTGATGACGTAGATGACGATGTTGGTATCCAAAAGATACTTCAACATCACAAACTCTCTCGGTCCGGCTGCTCCTGGCTGGCGCGTGTGGGCAGAAAGTCTTCCGGCACGTTGGGAGAGTCTAAAAAGAAACTGTCCCACGTGTTTTCGATGGGCGTGATGATGCGTTCCATGCCCCGCGCCCGGACCGTGACGCGCTTCACAGAAGCGGGCAGGCGCATGTCGGCCGGTAGGCGTATGGCTTGGCTTCGGTTGTTGGTGAAAACGGTGCTGTTGGACATGGTCAACCTCCATTAAGGTGGGATATGGCGATTGTATATGGCGACGCGGGTCTGCGCTTATCGCTCTAGCGGTAGTGCCTTCTTGCGAAACTCCGCTGGTGAAAGCCCAGTCCAGCCCTTGAACGCGCGGATAAAACTCTTCTCATTCCGAAAGCCCGCGGCCTCGGCTACCTGCTTGATGGGCCGCTCGGTGCGGTGCAGCAGTTCGATAGCACGCCCCTGGCGTACCTCGTCCTTCAGACCTTGCAGCGTAGCGCCTTCTTCTTTCAGTTGGCGGTGTAGAGTGCGGGGTGACACGTTCAGCAGCGTGGCCAATGCCTCGGCGCTGTGGGTTTGTTGCGCATGGCTGGCCAGGGTCTGGCGTACACGCTGTACCAAAAGGCGGTCACGGCGGTATTGCAGCACGGTCAAGGGTAGGGCGTGTTGCAGCATTTGTTGCAAGGCCTTTTCGTCGCGGCGCAGGGGTAGGGCCAGGTACTGCGCATCGAATTGGATATGGGCCGAGTCCGCGCCAAAGGTGGTTGGTCCGGAGAACAAAACGGCATAAGCGTTCGCGTGTGGAGGTGTCGCAAATGGAAACTGCGCCCCCAACAACTGAATACGCGAATCCACCATCCAGCACGCCAGACCAAGGACATTGCGCAAGACGGAAACCAGGCAGAACTCGCGCATAGGTTCAGGCAGGCAGGGCGGCATGGGGTTCTGCGCAGGTAAAGGAGGAGCCCCCACAGCGGGCGGGGGATACGGAGCAGAATCCCACGCTGCCCTGCCTGCCAGCGCCGAGTCCGCGTGCGCCGGGGAGCGGGCTGGCGGGGGCTTTTGCTGCGTGTCCCCCGCCCGCGTTGCGGGCTCCTCCTTTACCTCCGCAAAATCCCCCACCAGCCCACTCCCCTGGGTAAGGTGTTCGGAACGCTCCGCAATGCGGATGGTTGCGACAGAACCCGTGACTTCAAGCGACAGCGCAATATCGGGCGCAATCAGCCCGTGGTGGCGACACCAGCGGGAAATGGCAACACCCAAGGTGGGCGCGCTGATGGAGGCCCTGGCCAGCATGCCGTAGCTGCCCCAGGGCAGGCGCCGGCTGAACCAGGCCAGGGCTTCGTCGTCCAGCTCCTGCATGGCCGCGCCCGACAGGGTTTCCATTTGCCAGGCGGTGATGCGCGCATCGATTTTGGCCACTTGCTCTGGCGCAATCTGTGCCTGGCTCAGCGCCTGAGCCGGGTCCTTGCCATAGCGCCGGTAGGCGGCCACAATGGCACGTACAAAGGCCATGGGCGTCGCGGCAATGGGGGATGGTGCAACCATGCCGCTAGTGTGCCGCAGTTTTTGAAGCGTGGCGCAATTTGCAACCTTTATGACCCGCACGATCTGGCCCTCCCGGCTGAAAATGCAAGCTGAATTCTGAAACCTTCTACTGGAACTCCCATGCCCATTCTGGAGACCCAACTCAACGCCCGTTCGGCGGATTTTGTTGCCAACGCCAACGCCATGCGTGCACTGGTGGCCGACCTGAACGCCCAGACCGACAAGGCCGCCATGGGTGGTGGTGATGCCGCCCGTGCCAAACACACGGCCCGTGGCAAGCTGCTGCCCCGTGACCGCGTGCACAATTTGCTGGACCCGGGCACGCCGTTTCTGGAGTTGTCGCCGTTGGCCGCAATGGGCATGTACCCGGACCGCGATGGCACCGACAGCGCACCCTGCGCGGGCGTGATTGCGGGCATTGGCCGCGTATCAGGGGTGGACTGCATGATTGTGTGCAACGACGCTACGGTCAAGGGCGGCACCTACTACCCCGTCACGGTCAAAAAGCATTTGCGCGCACAAGAGATTGCGCAGCAAAACCGACTGCCCTGCATCTACCTGGTGGATTCGGGTGGCGCCAATCTGCCCAATCAGGACGAAGTTTTCCCCGACCGCGACCACTTTGGCCGCATCTTCTTCAACCAGGCCAATATGAGCGCCGAGGGCATCGCGCAGATCGCCGTCGTCATGGGCTCGTGTACGGCCGGTGGCGCCTATGTGCCCGCCATGAGCGACGAGACCATCATCGTCAAGAACCAGGGCACCATCTTTTTGGGCGGCCCGCCTCTGGTGAAGGCGGCCACGGGCGAAGTGGTGACGGCAGAAGACCTGGGCGGCGGCGATGTGCACACGCGCCTCTCGGGCGTGGCCGACCATCTGGCGCAGAACGACCTGCATGCGCTGTCCATTGCACGCACGGCGGTTGCCAACCTCAACCAAAAGAAGCCTCTAGCCCCCGCGCTGAAAGCACCGGTTGCTCCTAAATTTGCAGCAGAAGAGTTGTACGGTGTGATACCCACCGACACGCGCAAGCCCTTCGATGTGCGCGAAATCATCGCCCGCATCGTTGATGGCTCCGAGTTCCACGAGTTTAAACCCCGCTTCGGCACCACGCTGGTCACCGGCTTTGCGCACATCGAAGGCATGCCGGTCGGCATCATCGCCAACAACGGCATTTTGTTCAGCGAGTCGGCGCTCAAGGGCGCACACTTCATCGAGCTGTGCTGCCAGCGCAAGATCCCGCTGATCTTTTTGCAGAACATCACCGGCTTCATGGTGGGCCGCAAATACGAAAACGAGGGCATCGCCCGCAACGGCGCCAAGATGGTCACGGCGGTGGCCACGGCCAATGTGCCCAAGTTCACCATCATCATCGGCGGCAGCTTTGGCGCCGGCAACTACGGCATGTGTGGCCGGGCCTACTCACCCCGCTTCTTGTGGATGTGGCCGAATGCGCGCATCAGTGTCATGGGTGGCGAGCAGGCGGCCAGTGTGCTAGCTACTGTCAAACGCGACGGTATTGAAGGCAAAGGCGGCGCCTGGAGCAAGGATGAAGAGGAGGCCTTCAAGGCGCCGATCCGCCAGCAGTACGAAGTGCAAGGCCACCCCTACTACGCCACAGCCCGTTTGTGGGACGACGGCATCATCGACCCGGCCGACACGCGCCGCGTGCTGGCGCTGGGCTTGTCTGCCACGCTGAACGCGCCGATTCCCGATGTGAAGTTTGGCGTGTTCCGGATGTAATGAGGATACCTACTATGTTTACCAAAATACTCATTGCCAACCGCGGCGAAATCGCTTGCCGCGTTGCCGCCACCGCCCGCCGCCTGGCTATCCATACCGTCGCCGTGTACTCGGATGCCGACGCCGGCGCCAAACACGTAGCCGCGTGTGACGAAGCCATCCACATCGGAGGCAGCGCGCCCAAGGACAGCTACCTGCGCTGGGAAAAAATCATTGCTGCGGCCCATGCCACAGGCGCACAGGCCATACACCCTGGCTACGGTTTCCTGAGTGAGAACGAAGAGTTTGCCCGGGCTTGCGCCAAGGCTGGCCTGGTCTTTATCGGCCCGCCCGCGTCGGCCATCAAGGACATGGGCTTAAAAGCCGAGTCCAAGCAACTGATGGAAAAGGCTGGTGTGCCCCTGGTGCCCGGTTACCACGGTGCCGACCAGGACCCCGCCCTGCTGCAGCGCGAGGCGGACCGCATCGGCTACCCGGTGTTGATCAAAGCCAGCGCCGGCGGCGGCGGCAAGGGCATGCGTGCCGTGGACAAGGCCGAAGACTTTGCGGCAGCCTTGGCATCGTGCAAGCGCGAAGCCATCAACAGCTTTGGTGATGACGCGGTGCTGGTCGAGAAATATGTGCTGCGCCCACGCCATATCGAGATCCAGGTTTTTGGCGACACGCACGGCAATTACGTCTACCTGTTCGAACGCGACTGCTCCGTGCAGCGCCGCCACCAGAAGGTGCTGGAAGAAGCCCCAGCACCCGGCATGACGCCCGAGCTGCGCGCCCGCATGGGCCAGGCCGCGGTCGAAGCGGCGAGGGCGGTGAAGTATGTGGGTGCCGGCACGGTGGAATTCATCGTGGAGCAACCCGGCGGCTACGAACACCCCGAGCAGATGAAGTTCTACTTCATGGAAATGAACACGCGGCTGCAGGTGGAGCACCCGGTCACGGAAGCCATTACCGGCCAAGACCTGGTGGAGTGGCAACTGCGTGTGGCCTCGGGTGAGAAGCTGCCCTTGGCGCAGGACGAGCTCAAGATCATCGGCCACGCCATCGAGGCCCGTATCTGCGCCGAGAACCCCGACAACAACTTCCTGCCCGCCACCGGCACCTTGCATGTCTACGGACTGCCACCCTGCGCCACGTTTGAACGCGCCGACAACGCGGTGCGTGTGGACTCTGGCGTGCGCCAGGGCGACGGCATCAGTCCCTTCTACGACTCCATGGTCGCCAAACTCATCGTGCACGGTGCCACACGTGAACAGGCATTGGCGCGTATGGACACGGCCTTAGCCCAGACCCACATCGTCGGGTTGACAACCAATGTGCAGTTCCTGCGCCATGTGGTTACCAGTCCGTCGTTTGCGCAGGCGCAATTGGATACAGCGCTGATCCCGCGCGAGTCCGCTGTGTTGTTCAAGCAGGAAAAGGTCGGTCTGCACATGGCCACCGCCGCCATGGTGGCGCAGACCCTGGTCAGCGAGCTTGGGTTGGCGACGAAGGCGGATGCCAGTGGCTGGATAGACCCCTGGGCGCAGCGGGATGGCTGGCGCTCACACGGGGCATCGCACCGGGAGTTCATGCTGGAGTTCCATGGCGAGCCCCACACCGCGCTGTTTACCCGTCTGCACGACGGCGGCCTGCAGCTGTCAGTGGATGGTAATACGGCTGCGCTGCACTACACACCACTGGCAGGTGGTGCGTTGGACGTGCGGTATGGCGATCTGCGGTCCACCGTGCACCTATACAAAAATGGCGAGGTAGCCCACGTATTTGCTGCACAAGGCGCTACACAAATCGTAGCAATCGATGCCTTGGCCCACGCCGGTGAAACCCATGCAGAAGCGGGGCGCCTGACCGCCCCCATGCCCGGCAAGGTGGTGTCCTTTGCCGTCAAGGCGGGGGATGTCGTGAAGAAGGGCCAGGCATTGGCGGTCATGGAAGCCATGAAAATGGAGCACACCATTGCCGCCCCGGCCGATGGAACGGTGGCCGAGTTGCTGTTTGCACCGGGTGACCAGGTGACCGAGGGCGCGGAGCTGCTCAAGCTGGACGTGGCCTCCTGAGATATTGCGGGACAGACCGCGGCCAAGTAATGGCAAGCGCTGTCCTCAACGGATTAAATGCGATGAACATCACTTTTTGCTGCACCGACGCCGCGCCAGAGCCCTGGCTGCAAGGTTTGCGCGCAGCATTGCCGGGTGCCGACATTGCGCTGTGGGCACCTGGCGCGCCACCGGCCGACTATGCGGTGGTATGGGCGCCGCCCCAGCAGTTTTTTGACGAGCAGCCGCAACTCAAGGCCGCATTCAATATCGGCGCCGGTGTGGATGCCTTGTTGAAGCTGCAACTGCCACGCCAGACGCAGATCGTGCGGCTGGACGATGCCGGCATGTCGGTGCAGATGGCGGAATTCGTGTGCCACGCCGTGATCCGCCACTTCCGTGAGTTTGATGCCTATGAGGCTGACACGCGCCAGGGCAAGTGGTCGTTTCGCAAGCCGCAGGCCCGTGCCGACTTTCCCGTCGGCATCATGGGGCTGGGTGTGCTGGGCGAACGGGTGGCCCGCGCGCTGGCGCACTTTGAATTCCCGGTCAAGGGCTGGAGCCGCTCACCCAAGGTGGTGGATGGTGTGCAGTGTTTTTCAGGTACGCAAGGCTTCAAGGACTTTCTGGCTGCCAGCCGGGTGCTGGTCTGCCTGCTGCCACTCACCGCCGACACGCGCGACGTGATGAACCGCGACACGCTGTCGCAACTGCAGCCCGGCGGCTACGTCATCAATGTGGCACGTGGCGCCCACCTGGTGGACGACGACCTGCTGGCGCTGCTGGACAACGGTCAGCTGGCCGGCGCCACGCTGGATGTGTTTCGCACCGAGCCACTGCCGGCCGAGCACCCATTCTGGAAGCACCCCAAGATCACGGTCACACCCCACACATCGGCACGCACGCTGCGCAGCGAAAGCATCGCGCAGATTGCGGGCAAACTGGCCGCGCTGCAGCGCGGGGAATCGGTGGCTGGCGTGGTGGATCGCGGGCGTGGGTATTGAAACCGCCCAATTGGCTGTGCGCATTTGTTGAAAATGGCGGGCATGTCTAACACCTCGTACCGCGGCTTCCTGGGCCTACTGGGCTGGATTTTTCTGGTGCCCAGTGTGTTGTCGGCCCTGGTCGCCGTCTGGCTGATATACACCGGCGCGTATGTGGCGGGTGACGTGCGCAGCGCCGAGGGGCGGGTAGTGGCACACCGGGCTGAGCAAAACAAGCGCAGTCGTTGGGGCAACCACAGCGTGGTGAAGTTTTCTCTCCCTGATGGGCGTAGCGTAGTGTTCGAGGACGCGGTTGCACGCCGCGGCGGGGCGGAGCACGCGATTGGCGAAACCGTCACCGTGCGTTACCGGTCCAGCGATCCACAGCAAGCACAGATCAGTGGCTCCGCCTGGATCCAGACCTTGCTGGGTGTAGGCTGGCTGCTTTTCAGTACCATTGGCATCTTGGTGGGCTGGTTGATGCTGCGCCTGCGTCCCAAAGCTACGCCCCCTGTGGCTGCGTAATATCCGTCACCCCCCCAGACATTTCCAGTATCGGAGAACTTCCATGGGCATCCCCGCCAAAGTCAAACTCGTCGACGTAGGCCCGCGCGACGGCTTGCAAAACGAAAAACAACCCGTACCCGCTGCCATCAAGATCGAACTGGTGCACCGCCTGCAGGATGCCGGCCTGACCGAGATCGAAGTCACCAGTTTTGTCAGCCCCAAGTGGGTGCCACAAATGGCGGACAACGCCGAGGTGATGGCGGGTGTACAGCGCAAGCCCAGCGTGCGGTATTCGGTGCTGACACCCAATCTGCAAGGCTTTGAAGCCGCGCTGCGCTCCCGCCCTGACGAAATCGTCGTCTTTGGCGCGGCCAGCGAGGCCTTTAGCCAGAAAAACATCAACTGCTCGATTGCCGAGAGTATTGAACGCTTCCGCCCCGTGGTGCAGGCCGCGCTGGAAAAGGGCCTGACCGTGCGCGGCGCCATCTCCTGCGCCGTGGGCTGCCCGTACGAAGGCGAGATTGCACCCGAGCGGGTGGAGATGGTGGCGCGGCTGATGCATGGCATCGGTGTGCAACACGTGGGTGTGGCCGACACCATTGGTGTGGGCACACCCCACAAGGTGCAAAAGGCGCTGGAGGCTACGCTGAAGGTCTACGGCATAGACCACATCTCCGGCCACTTCCACGACACCTATGGCATGGCCCTGGCCAACACGCTAGCCAGTTTGCAAATGGGTATCTGGAACTTTGACACCTCGGTCGCCGGCCTGGGTGGCTGCCCCTATGCCAAGGGTGCAACCGGCAACGTCGCGTCCGAAGATGTGGTGTACCTGCTGCACGGCATGGGCATCGAAACCGGCATTGACCTGGACAAGCTGGTCGATGCCGGTAAATTCATCAGCGACTTTTTGCAACGCAAGCCCAACTCGCGGGCCGCCACCGCATTGCTGAACAAACGATTGGGTTAAGAGCGTTATGAATAGTCTGGAATTACAGAATCTGCCCGAAGGTGTGCAGCGTGTAGCGGCTGCCCTGAAGGCCAAAAACCATCCCCACACACCGGTAATGCTGGACGATGCCGCCCGCACGGCCCAGCAAGCGGCCGACGCCCTGGGCATCGCCGTGGGCCAGATTGCCAAGAGCATCATCTTCCGCCGCAAGGACGACGACGTGGCCGTACTGGTCATCACATCGGGCGATCGGCGGGTGGACGAGAAAAAAGTGGAGGCCCTGGTGGGCCGTATTGGCCGGGCCGACGCCGATTTTGTTAAGGCCAAGACCGGGTTCAGCATTGGCGGTGTGTCGCCCCTGGCGCATGCACAGCCACCGGTGACGCTGGTGGACCAGGAGCTGTTCCGTTTTGAAGAGATCTGGGCCGCGGCTGGCCATCCACATGGTGTGTTCAAGTTGCACCCGCGTGACCTGGCCCTGCTGTCGGGTGCGCCCACGGCCGATGTGACCCAGGTGGTACCCGTATGACCGTCGTTTTGGATGCTACCCAATCTATAGCGGAGCGTGCAGTATTGGCGGGGGCTGTGGCAGAAAACGTGCCATCACCCTGTGTCTCGGTGTGCCGCATGGACCCACAGCGCACCTACTGCGAAGGCTGCCTGCGCAGCATCGACGAGATCAAGGTCTGGCGCGCCAGCAGTGACCAGGAGAAAAAAGCCATCTGGGCGCTCATCGCCCAGCGGGCCGCCGCACTGAGCCCCGCAGTGCCTTGATGCCAAGGCGTGCCCCATGAAACACATCCGTTTTTACCTGGACTTCATTTCTCCCTATGCCTACCTGGCGTTTGAGGAGCTGCCCCAGGCGTTGATGGGCCTGAGTTATTCGGTGACCTACAAGCCGCTGCTGTTTGCGGCGCTGCTCAAGCACCATGGCCAACTAGGCCCCGCCGAGATTGCGGCCAAGCGCGACTGGACCTACCGCCAGGTGCAGTGGCTGGCCCACAACAAAGGCCGTGTGTTGGACATGCCGGCGGCCCACCCCTTCAACCCGCTGGGCCTGCTGCGCCTGGCCGTTGCCACCGATGCGCAGGGCCAACCCAACCGCTACGTGTGTGAAACCCTGTTCAAACACGTGTGGGTGGGTGGTGCTGATGCGGCCAATGCAGACCGTCTGGCCGCCATCACCCAGCAACTGGCCCCGCAACGCGACCCGGCAGACGAGGCGGTGAAGGCGCAGTTGCGTGCCCACGCCGAAGAGGCCATTGCCAAGGGTGTGTTTGGTGTGCCAGCGTTTGAGGTGGATGGCAAGGTCTTTTGGGGGCTGGACGCCCTGCCCATGCTGCGTGCCTATTTGCAGGGCGACACATGGTTTGACGGGCCGCAGTGGGACAGCGCGGGCCAACGCCCAGCCGGAGTTGTGCGCGCATCCCGCAGGCCCTGAGCCTACCCTGCGCGGGGTAACCAGCGGTGCTGCAAGGCCAGGCGTTGGACGTCGCCCCAGCTTTTGCACTGCGCCGCCACCTTGGGCCAAATGTGCTGCAGCAACTCACACTCGGCCAAGGTATCGGCTGCTGCCTGGTGGCGCACGGCGCAATGGATGCCGAAATGGGCCATCCAATCATCCAGTGCGCGTGCCCGCACACCCTCATAGGTCACGGCGCACAGGTGGTCCACGTCTACCCACGGGTTGGGCAACTGGTGGCCTAAATGCTGGCGGGTGTAACGGTTGATCATGCGCTGGTCAAACGCGGCGTGGAACGCCAATAGCGGGGCGTTCCCCACATAGTTCGCGAATGCCTGCATGGCCAGTGCGGGGTCCAGCCCGTCGCGCTGCCGCTGTGCGCCAATGCCATGCAGCAGGATATTGTCTTTGTTGGACACTTCGTCTTGTCGCAATACCACCTCAAAGCTGTCACCCAGGTCCACACCCAAGCTGCCGGTTTGCCAATCCACCTGCATAGCGATGGCTGCAATGGCCAGCAGGCGGTCTTTGTGCATATCCAGCCCGCTGGTTTCCACATCGAGCATGATCCACCGCGACGGGTCCACCACTGGTGCGCCTGCCACGGTGCCCGTCACCGCGGTTCTCAGGCGGTCAATCCAGGACATGTTTACCGTTCATAGTCCAACTGCAAGCGCTGCTGTATGCGGTGCGCTACCTTGATGGACTCACGCAGGATGCGCCGGTCAATATCGTTCAGGCTGGCAACCAGAATGTCGTTCGGCGCGGCCTGCGGGGCGTCGCTCTCCAGTTGTAGCCGCAGACGCAGCATCTGCAAAAACTCAAAACCGCTGATCCAGGAACCGTATTCGGTTTCCGCCAGCTTCAACAGGGGGCCGGCGGCGTCCAGCCGCTTGCGGGTATTGGTCTCCTGGATGCCATGGGCCAAGCTGTAGATGCGGGCGGCATCGACAAAAATGGCGGTGCCGCGCAGCTTCAGGTCCAGCATGCCTTGCGCGTTACTGTCGATAGCGCCGCGCCAGTTCAGCGGGGGGCTTCGGGTCAGGGCGTTGAGCGCCATTTGTTTGAGGAAGCGGGGTGTGGTGCGGGCGCTCTGCGTGACACTTGTGCGCAAGGCATGCGCCAACGACAGGTCACCGGCCAAGGGCCGGAAATCAAAGTAGATGGACGCGTTCAGCAAATCCTGCGGTGAGCCCTGTGCGATCCAGTGGCGGAACCGCTCCTGCCATTCGTCCAGCGTAAGACAGCAGGCGGCCTCACCCGCCATGATGCCGCCCTTGCACAAAGGGTAACCACAGGCATCCAGCGCCAGGTTGACCGCGTGTGCAAAGGCCCGAATGGTCTCCCGTGCCTCGTCCGACGTGTCATTGCTCACTATCAGGGCATTGTCCTGGTCGGTGGAAATGGTTTGTTCGTCACGCCCTTCGGACCCCAGGCATAGCCAGCACAGGCGCTTCAGGTCTACCCCAAACTCGGCCGCCTTGAGGTTCAGCAGCCGCTCGGTCAATACATCGTTCAGATGGCTGATCATCGCCGTCAGTTGTCGGGCCTGCACCCCCTGGCCGAGCAAGCTGCGGGCCAAGCGCCGGATACCCTGGGCCGCAGCCTGGAGTGCGTCCAGGTTTTGCGCAGCACGCAATTCCGTGCTCACGCTTTTCAGGCTTTGCCGCTGCATGGCAAACAGATCGCGCTCTGACACCATGCCCACGGCGACGCCGTCGCGGGTAACGGGGACATGGCGGATACCGTGGCGCGACATCAGCAAGGCAGCGTCTTGTGCGGTGTGCTCGGCAGTCAGCGCCAACACGGGGTGCACCATCACGCTGGAAATCGGGGTGTCCAGCGGCACACCCGCCAGGGTGATCTTGCCCAGAATATCGTAGCGGGTCAGTATGCCAACCGGTTGGCCCAGTCCGTCCACCACCAGCATGGAGCCAATACGCGACTGGTGCATGGTCTCCAGTGCCAGCCGCAGCGGTGTGTCGGCGCTGCAGGTGACGGGTTGCTTGGTGACCAGTGCCCCCAGCGGAGACTCCAGGGTCTGCTGGGTCATGGCGTGTGAGGCATAGGCCTCTTGCAAGGCCTTGCGCGACAGCGTCAGGAACTTGGTGGCACGCTGCGTCAGGTATTCGGCAAACGCGGCGCTGCGTTGCGCCAAGAGGTGCATCTCCGCTGCGGGCAGCGCCAGCAAAAAGGTGTCGGCGCAGGCCCGGTAAGAGGCGGTGACCGCGCGGCCGGCAAAGGCCGCACTGACCGGGAAGAGGTCGCCCGCATCGTACTCAAAGGCCCCCATTTGTTCGGCCAATCCACGGGTGCCGGTGACCGCCCCTTTGCGGATGAAAAACAAGGTCTTGACCGGGCCATCTGCAGGCCCCAAGACCTGCTCGTCGGGCGCAAAGTACTGTTGACTGCAATGCGTCAGGAAGTAATCCATATCCGCCTCGACCATCTGTGCAAAGGGCGGGTAGGGCAGCAGCTCCTGGCGAAAGTTGCCCAACAAACTGGGCGAAGGCGTTTGCCCTGTGCCCACGGTCTGTGTCGACAGAGAAGGGTTGTCCATGCGTTCAGTCTAGCTTTATTGCACGCCCACCGGTCCCGCGGCTTGTAAGTTTGGCCACAGTTTTGCGTGTTGGTGTTTCCCCTGATAAGGGCGCCCAATGCGGCAAATTTTCCACGATGCAGAAAGAATCATTAGGGTTAACGCGGCTTTGTAAGTCTGCGTTCAGTTAGTCGTCAGTTAACGGTCAGACGTGCTACGCACAGTGCGACTAAAGAGACCCACTACACCGAAAAATTACCGCTGCCATGTTATTGACCATCGTGATTTTGAAAAGCCTGATAGAGCTGTCCCTCATGTTCATCGTGGGGCGATTTTTGCTGGGCCTCCTGGCTGGGGCCAAGCGCGATACCAATGTGTTCTGGCAACTGCTGGACGTGGCGGCCAAACCCAGCTTGTGGATCACCCGCAAAGTCAGTCCGAAACTCATTCTGGACCAGCACATTCCCCTGGCCGCTGCCAGTTGGCTGTTAGTGGCCTGGGTTCTAGTGGTCAAACTCAAGATTGATATGTGTATGGAATTAGGAGCAGCGGTATGCCAATAGGCCACAGCAATATAGAAACTCCCACTGCCATAGGCTCCCGCCTGGAGCGGCTTCTGCTGGTATGGCGGGCCAAGGCCCTGTTGTTTTTGGGCATGCGTGGTGCGGCAAAGGGCGTATTCCTGGAAGTAGTGAAGCGCTGGCCGGACGATGTGCTGGCGCTCAACAGCCTTGCGTACGACGCCGTCCAGAGCCGTCAACCCGCGACAGCGCTCGACTACTACGCCCGCGTGCTGACGCTGCAGCCCCAGGTGTCCAACGCCCACTTCAACCATGCCTTTGTGGCGGAAGAGCTGGGCCAGATTGAGATCGCAGAGCAGGGGTTTCGTGCAGCGTTGCGCATCGAAGAAAAAATGGACCGCGCCTGGTATGGCCTGGGCCTTGTCTTGGTGCGCCAGGGGCGGCTGGATGAAGCGCTGGACGCCCTCAAACGCAATACCAAGCTGCAGCCCATGAGCCCCTTTGGCTGGTACCAGATGGCACGTGTGCATGTGGATTTGCAGCAGCCCGAAGAAGCCCGTGCCGTGATTCGGCACTTGAAAGGTTTTGAGCCCAAGGTGGCCGCCCAACTGGAGCGGGAAACGGGTTTAAAGGTCCCCAGTTTGGTTTGAGTTGGTCGGTGGTTTATTTCATTAACTAGAGGAGCAAAAAATGCAGCTAACTGCTAGGCACCAGGAGTACTGGAGCAAAAATCTTCGAATCACAGCCCTGCTGCTGGGGATATGGTTCTTTGTAACCTTTGTCGTGGTGTTTTTCGCCCGCGAGCTGACGTTCAGTTTCTTCGGATGGCCGTTCTCGTTTTGGGTGGCGGCGCAGGGTGCATTGGTGGTGTATTGCCTGATCATTTGGTTCTATGCCCGCTACATGAACAATCTTGACATCGAATACGGTGTCCACGAAGGAGAAGAATAATGGGCATGTTCGGCGGTGATGGACAGTCGCAAGGCGACTTTAAAAAGGGCCTGAACAAGGTCTACACCTGGTACACCGGGGGCTTCATTGGTTTCGTGTTGGTGCTGGCTGTGTTGGAGCAGTTTGGCATGCCCAAAAACTGGATTGGGTATCTGTTCTTGGCGGGCACGGTGTTGCTGTATGCCGGCATCGGTGTGATGAGCCGCACCAATGACGCTGCGGAATATTATGTTGCGGGCCGGCGTGTTCCTGCCATGTACAACGGCATGGCCACCGGTGCAGACTGGATGTCAGCCGCCTCCTTCATCGGTATGGCGGGTACGTTGTACCTGACGGGGTATGGCGGTCTAGCATTTATTCTGGGTTGGACGGGTGGATATTGCCTGGTGGCCCTTTTCCTGGCCCCCTATCTGCGTAAGTTTGGTCAGTTCACCATTCCGGACTTTCTGGGTGCGCGGTATGAGGGCAACCTGCCCCGTCTGATTGGTGTGTTTGCTGCCATTTTGTGCTCCTTCACCTATGTCGTGGCGCAAATTTATGGCGTGGGTCTGATCACAGCGCGGTTGACGGGCCTGGCCTTTGAAGTGGGTATTTTTGCGGGCTTGGCCGGTATTTTGGTTTGCTCGTTCTTGGGCGGTATGCGTGCGGTCACCTGGACCCAGGTGGCCCAGTATGTGATCCTGATCATTGCCTACCTGTTGCCCGTCGTTTGGCTGTCCGTCAAACACACCAATGTTCCCGTGCCCCAAGTGGTGTACGGTTACACCTTGGAAAAGGTCACCGCCAAGGAAGAATTGCTTCTGAAGGACCCCAAGGAACTGGAAGTCCGCGCAATCTTCAAAGCCCGTGCAGACGCTGCGGTCGAGAAGCTCAAAGATGTGCCCGCCTCCATGGCTGCTGACAAAGCCGCTGCAGAGAAAAAGCTGGCAGATCTGAAAGCCGCAAATGGTCCGCTCGCCGACATCCAGGCTGCAGAAAAAGCCCTGGCCGGCTTGCCCAAAGATGTAGTGGCGGCGACCGCTGCCTACACTGGGGCGCGCACGTCCAATACAGCCAAGTCTGCGCCACCGATTCGCCATGCCCAACCTTTCCCAGGCAAAGACGAAGCGGCACAGAACATTGCCCGCAAGAACTTCCTGGCGCTGGTCTTCTGCCTGATGATCGGTACTGCGGCACTGCCCCACATCCTGATGCGTTACTACACGGTACCCTCCGTGCGTGAAGCGCGTGAGTCGGTGAGCTGGTCGCTGTTCTTCATCTTCTTGCTGTATTTCACGGCGCCGGCGCTGGCTGTATTGGCCAAGTTTGAGGTTTACACCCTGCTGGTGGGTACGCCTTTTGCCAATCTGCCGGAGTGGATATCGCGCTGGAGTGCGGTGGATCCGACCCTGCTCTCGGTCGTGGATATCAATAAGGACGGCATTTTGCAGTTGGCCGAGATGTCGATTGGTGGCGACATCATCGTGTTGGCCACGCCTGAAATCGGCGGTCTGCCCTATGTGGTGTCGGGACTTGTGGCTGCAGGTGGTCTGGCTGCTGCGTTGTCAACAGCTGACGGCCTCTTGTTGACCATTGCCAATGCGCTGTCGCATGACCTGTACTACAAAGTCATCGATCCCAATGCCTCTACTGCACGCCGTGTCATGGTGTCCAAGGCACTTCTGTTGATCGTTGCCTTGTGTGCGGCCTATGTTGCGGCGCAAAAACCGGCGGACATCCTGTTCCTTGTGTCAGCTGCGTTCTCCTTTGCGGCGGCGGCTTTCTTCCCGGCGCTGACGCTGGGGATATTCTGGAAGCGGGCCAACAAGTGGGGTGCGTCGCTGGGCATGGTGGCCGGTTTGGGCATCACGTTCTACTACATGGTGACCACCCAGCCTTGGCTGTACAAGCTGACACACGGGGGTTCTGCCATCACACCGGAGATCCTCAAGGCCAATACGTGGTGGGACATTGCGCCTATCTCCGCCGGGCTGTTTGGTGTGCCACTGGGCTTTGCGGTGATCATCATCGTGTCGCTGTTGACCAAGGCACCGGGCCGAGACATTCAGGAACTGGTAGAGCACGTGCGTTACCCCAGCCTGGATGGCAAGACATCGGCCGGCAGCGCTGCACACTGATCGCTGTTTCACCAGCAACAAAAAAACCCGCCAATTGGCGGGTTTTTTTGTTGGCCGCCTACGGGCTAAGCTGTCGCGGCCAGCAGAAACTCGGCGGCTTTGCGCTCCGACCGCATGGCCGCGACGATGCGGGAGAGCTCGGTGACTTTTGCCGTGAACTGGGCTTGGCTTGTGCACCGCTCCAACTGCAGGCACAGATCGACGGAGCTTGGCCCCAACAATTCTTCCAGCAAACGTGTTGCGCGGCGGATTGACACTTTGAGGGTGTCATCCGCGGCGGGACTGGCGGGCTTGGGCGGCGCGGCCACGGGGGGGGGCGCCACAGGCTTGGGGGCTTGGATTTGCTCTGCATAACCTGCGCCCACCAGTTCGGCCAATATCTGGCGTGCTTCATCGGCATTGGGGACCGACTTGAGCAACTCGGCCCCCGTCTTGGCGCCGTCCACCATGATGAGCAGCATGCGCATCTTGGGCGTCAACGCCCGGTCGCGCAGCTTGATGGCATCAATGCCTGCCGCCGTCTTGCGCAAAACAGATTCCAGGTCCAGATCAATCATGGTGTTTGTAAAAAGAGGGCACGTCCAAGTGGGCTCTTGCCTTAACAACAGCGAATGCGGAATTGTGCGCCATCGCTGACAGGTGCAGCCCCGCGTTGATTGCGGGTTTGCCCTGATAGTGGCGCAAACTTTTTGCATCGCGGAAAGTCTTGCGCGGGTTTCACCCTAGTTTGTCAGGGGCGGTTCAGGTCAGCGCAAGCTCCCGTTGGTTTCACGTCAGAGCAGGGTCAGTGCACCCATGAACAATTGTCTCAAGCCATCACTTCGACGGCCCCATCCTTTGGAGACAACATTATGAAAAGCGCAACAACTGCCGCCGTCGCCGCGCGGCCGATGTCGGCGGAGGAGAAGAAGGTTATCTTCGCCTCCTCGCTGGGTACCGTTTTTGAGTGGTACGACTTCTACCTCTACGGTTCGTTGGCAGCCATCATTGCCAAGCAGTTCTTCAGCGGACTGGATGAAGGTTCGGCCTTCATTTTTGCGCTGTTGGCCTTTGCTGCAGGTTTCATCGTGCGGCCTTTCGGCGCGCTGGTGTTTGGCCGCCTGGGTGACATGATTGGTCGTAAATACACCTTCCTGGTGACCATCCTGATCATGGGTTTGGCCACCTTCATCGTGGGTATTCTCCCCAACTACGCCACTATCGGTGTTGCCGCTCCCGTGATCCTGATCGCACTGCGCATGCTGCAAGGCCTGGCGCTGGGCGGTGAATACGGCGGTGCAGCTACCTATGTGGCCGAACACTCGCCCCAGGGCAAGCGTGGTGCCTACACCTCATGGATTCAGACAACGGCCACATTGGGCCTGTTCCTGTCCCTGATGGTGATTCTGGGAACCCGCACCATCATTGGTGAGGCTGCTTTTGCCGACTGGGGCTGGCGCGTGCCGTTCCTGGTGTCCATCCTGCTGTTGGCTGTGTCGGTCTACATCCGTTTGAGCATGAACGAGTCGCCCGCTTTCACCAAGATGAAGGCCGAAGGCAAGACCTCCAAGGCACCGTTGTCCGAGTCCTTCGGCCAGTGGAAGAACCTGAAGATCGTGATTTTGGCCCTGATCGGTCTGACCGCCGGCCAAGCCGTGGTCTGGTATTCCGGCCAGTTTTATGCCTTGTTCTTCCTGACCCAAGCCCTGAAGGTGGACGGCGCTACTGCCAACATCATGGTGGCGATCTCGCTGATCATCGGTACACCGTTCTTCATCGTGTTTGGCGCATGGTCTGACAAGATTGGCCGCAAGCCCATCATCATGGCCGGTTGCCTGTTGGCGGTGGTGACCTATTTCCCCGTGTTCACCGCGCTGACCAAGGCCGCCAACCCTGACCTGGCCGCTGCACAGGCTGCCAACAAGGTGGTGATCACGGCCAATCCCGATGAGTGCTCGTTCCAGTTCAACCCCACCGGTACGGTCAAGTTCACCAGCTCATGCGACATTGCCAAGCAGGCATTAGCCGGCCGTTCGGTGAGTTATGAAAACGCGGTAGGCCCCGCCGGTTCTACGGCTTCCGTCGCAGTGGGTGCAACCGTCATTCCAGGTTACTCCATCAAGGGCCTGACCAAGGAAGAAGCCAAAGCCAAGGCAGACGAGTTCAACAAGGGTCTGACCGATGCACTGAAGGCTGCGGGTTACCCTGCCAAGGCCGACATGGCCAAGTTCGACAAGGTCACCGTTGTGGTCATCCTGACCTACCTGGTGATTCTGGTGACCATGGTCTACGGCCCGATTGCCGCCATGCTGGTGGAAATGTTCCCCACCCGTATCCGCTACACATCGATGAGCTTGCCTTACCACATCGGTAACGGCTGGTTCGGCGGTTTGTTGCCCACCACGGCCTTTGCCATCGTGGCCCAGACCGGCAATATGTACAACGGTCTGTGGTACCCCATCATCGTGGCCGGCATGACCTTTGTGATCGGCATGTTGTTTGTCAAGGAAACCAAAGACGTTGACATTTACGCCAACGACTAAGACCCGCTAACGCGAACGACCCCGGTCCGCTTTTGGCCCGGGGTCATTTTTTTAGGAGAAGAGTATGTGGAAAATTGCACTGGGTTTTGCAGTGTTTGCCGGTTTGGCGCTGTTCATTCTGAGCAAGGGCGGCGACATCGACATGGGTGGTGAAAAACATGGCGCCGATGCCCTGCATGCACCGGAAGCCGCTGCTTCCGCGCCGGTGGCCGCACCTGCTGCGTTGGTGGCCTCTGCTGCCTCTGCCCCGGTATCGACCCCCAAACCCTGAAGTTCTTTTTTTGGTGCTTATCGGCGCTGATGTGCTCAGGCCGGGTGCTGGTCTTGCCAGGCGGCCACCCCCAAGCTAGGATGACTGGATGAAACTTATAAAAACGGAGGCCGGACAGCAGGCGTTCAAATCACGGTTGCCAGTGTTTTCGGCGCGCCAGCGCACGGCCTTCATCATGTTTGATGGCCAGAAGTCGGTACAGCAGGTGTTGGCGGCCGCAGCCAGCCTGGGCTTGACCGCAGAAGACGTGGAGCACATGGTGGCGCACGGAATGCTGGCCCCGGCGCCTGGCGAGTCGGTGTTGGCCCTGGAGCAGGCGGCCCAGAACCTGGCGGTGCAGGCGGCGGACGACGCATTCAAGGCTCGCTCACCCCAAGAGCGCTACACCGAGGCCAAGCCCCTGGCCACCAAACTCACCGCCGCTCTGGGCCTTCGGGGTTTTCGTTTGAACCTGGCCGTGGAGTCGGCCGGTGGTTATGACGAATTGCTGACCCTGCTGCCCAAGATACGTGACGCAGCCGGTGCCAAAGCCTGTGAAGAGCTGGAGCGCGTGCTGACGCAGTAAGCTGCGGAGGCAAAAAATCCGCGCCGGGCCGCCCCAAGCGGATTTAGCCCCCTCGGGGGGCAGCGACCCGCACAGCGGCGGAGCGTGGGGGCCACATCATTACCGCATAAATTTACCGTCTGATCCAATGATGGACAGGTCGGCAAAGTCCAGGCCACTGTGGTCGTTGGCGCTGTAACTCACGTCCAGGCCACCCAGGTCAAACTTATGCATGGATTCCAGCGCATCGCGCAGACCACTGGGCGTGGGCTTGGGGCCTGCCCGGCGCAGGCCTTCGACCAGCACCTTGGCGGCGGCAAATCCTTCAATCATGGCGGGCGACACGCCGCTCAAGCCCTTGGTCTTGGCCAGTTCCTGGGCCTCTTTGATCAGCCGGTAGTTCACCGCACGTTCGTTGGGGAAGACCTGGGTCACGATCACGCCTCGGGCATGCTCGCCCAGCGCCTTGATGAAACCTTCGGACGCATTGTTGGACAGGGTCACCACCTGCAGGGTCTGGCCTGACTCGCGCAGGGCTTTGACGCCACTGGCCACATTGTTGGATGAACCGATATAGAGCACGGCCTGCGCATCGCTGGCCTTGACCTTGCTGGCCAGCTCGGCCAGGTCCGGTTTTTCGCGGGGAAATTTTTGCAGCAAGGCTGGCTTGAGGCCGGTTGCGGCAAAGCCTTTTTCTGCCCCCAGTGCCGCGTCAGCGCCGAAGGAGTCGTCGGTTTGCAGTACCGCAATGCGACTTACGCCCAGGCTGGCGAGGTGGTGAATGGCCTTGATGGCCTCGCGCTGGTAGGTGGCGCGCACATTGAAGACCCAGGGGTTGACCGGGTCATGCAGGACCATGGCGCCGGTGCTGGGGGCGACCAGTGGCACCCGCAGTTCGGCAAGTATGGGCAGCAGGGCTTGTGAGTGGGGTGTGCCGCGGTTCAGGAACAGGGCCAGTACGTTCTTTTCGGTGATCAGGGCACGGCCCACCTTGGCTGTGGTGGCGGGGTCAAACTTGTCGTCCACGGTGACCAGTTCGATTTGCTGGCCGTGTACGCCACCCTGCCGGTTGACCGCGTCGATATAGAGCTTGGCCCCCTCGGTGTTCTCCTTGACGCCGGCCGCCGCCGAGCCGGTGAATCCCGAGGGCTGGCCTATGCGCAACTGGGCGTGTGCGCTGGTCACGAGCGCGGTCAGCAGCGCCGCGCTCCACAGGGTGTGGGCAATCTTCATGGCATGTCTCCTGGCTTTGTTGTGTGGTGATTGTCCAAAGCGTATCTCTAGCACGCCAGTTGTGGACTTCCACATCCGGGTTTGCCCTTGTGTGTATGTTGCCCCCACGCTCCGCCGCTGCGCGGGTCGCTGCCCCCCGAGGGGGCTAATTTTCCTTGGGGCGGCCCTGCGAAAAATTGTTGCCCCCACGCTCAAGGTGTAAGTCCTTGCGGCAAAGCGTGGTGGAGTAAGTCCCTAGAATGATTGGCCTCATCCAGAAAGACACCGCCACATGACCCAGGGAACCATCCGCATCCGCGGCGCGCGCCAGCACAATCTGAAGAACATTGATCTGGATATCCGCACGGGTGAGTTGACCGTGGTCACCGGCCCCAGCGGCTCGGGCAAATCCAGCCTGGTGTTCGACACCTTGTATGCCGAAGGCCAGCGCCGCTATGTAGAAACCTTCAGTGCCTACGCCCGCCAGTTTCTGGACCGCATGGACAAACCGGCGGTAGACAAGGTGGAGGGGGTGCCCCCCGCGATTGCCATCGACCAGACCAACCCCGTGCGCTCCAGCCGCTCCACCGTGGGCACGATGACGGAGCTGAACGACCACGTCAAACTGCTTTACTCCCGCGCGGCCCAGCTGTTCGACAAGCAAACCGCACTGCCGGTGCAGCACGACACACCCGAGACCATCTACGCCGAACTGGTGCGCCGCGCCGCAACACTCGCCGACCCCCGGCTGGTGTTGACCTTCCCCGTCGAATTGCCGGCCAGCACCACGGCCGAAGAACTGACCCAATGGTTGTCCGCCAGCGGCTTTACCCGCATCCACGCTGAGCGTGAAGTGGAGGTGGCGGAAACGGGGTCAGATCCCGATTCAGGAAAGAAAACAAAACGGAGCGCGAAGCCTGGTACGAAATCGGGCTCTGACCCCGTTTCCGACTCTCGCCGGAGAAAAGTCCTAGACGTAGTAGCCGACCGCTTCCGCATCACCAGCGTAGATAAAGCACGTGTGCTGGAGGCCATCGAAGTAGCCCTCAAACGCGGCAGCGGTCGCCTGAACGTCTATGTGCTAAATGAGGCTGTGGCCCCCGTGGAATCTGGTGATACCACTACGAATTCCATAGCAAATGCAGAGCCTGTCGTGTGGCGCTTCTCCACCGGCCTGCACTGTCCGCAAAGTGATATCCGCTACACGGACCCGATTGCGTCCATGTTTTCATTCAACTCGGCAGTCGGCGCGTGCGAAGCCTGCCGTGGCTTCGGGCGGGTTGTCGGCGTCGACCTGGGCCTGGTCATCCCCAATGACAAACTCACGCTGCGTGCCGGTGCCGTCAAGCCCATGCAGACGCCCGCCTGGCAGGAGTGCCAGGACGACCTGATGCGCCATGCCGAGGCGGCCGGCATACCGCGCGACACGCCCTGGTACAAGCTGACGCCCGAACAACAAGGCTGGGTCATCAACGGCTCACCCAACTGGAACGGCAAGTGGAACCAGCACTGGTTTGGCATCAACCGTTTCTTCGCCTACCTGGAGACCAAGGCCTACAAGATGCACATCCGTGTGCTGCTGTCCAAGTACCGCAGCTACACGCCCTGTGGCACCTGTGGTGGGGCGCGGCTCAAGACCGAGAGTCTGTTGTGGCGTATTGGAACCAAGGCACAGGCGAATGCTGTGTTGTTGCCCTCCAAGCGGTTTATGCCGCAAGGGGTTTCGTGGTCGCGTGCGCAGTTGGAAGCGTTGCCGGGCTTGTGTTTGCATGATTTGATGTTGCTGCCTATCGACAAGTTGAGGCGCTTCTTCGATTCGCTGCAAGCTGTGCTGGGCGAAGCGGGGTTGCCGGGCTCCTCATACGGCGAGCCCAAATCGTCGCCCGGCAACCTCACTCCGCCCAGCACAGCCGTGTCTCCGGCGGAGGGCGGCAAGTCCTTTGGTGCGGCGGTGCATTCGGATGTTCTGCATTCTTCCATCGAGTACGAAGCTGGGGCTGGGGGTTTGGCGGGCAACGATTTGTGCTCGCACCATGAGGCGCCCGCCATACCCCCAGTCCCAGCCACCTCAGAGGCCGAAGCCAAAACGCTAAAACTGCTGCTGGAAGAAGTCTGCACCAGACTCAAGTACCTGTGCGACGTAGGCATAGGCTACCTCACGTTAGACCGCCAAAGCCGAACCCTCAGCGGCGGCGAAGTCCAACGCATCAACCTGACCACCGCGCTGGGCACTTCCCTGGTCAACACACTCTTCGTACTAGACGAACCCAGCATAGGCCTGCACCCCCGCGACATGCACCGCATCATCGTGGCCATGCAGCGCCTGCGCGATGCGGGCAACACGCTGGTGGTGGTGGAGCATGACCCGGCCGTCATGCTCGCCGCAGACCGCATGATCGACATGGGCCCTGGCCCTGGTGAGAAGGGCGGTCAAATCGTGTTTGACGGCAGCACCGAAGCACTCAAGGGCGCCGACACCCTAACTGGTGCCTACCTGGGTGGCCGCAAACAGGTGGGCATGGGCTTCAAGCGCATGGTGGCCGAGAACACCCCCCGCCTGATTCTGGAAGGAGTGACCGAGCACAACCTCAAGAGCATCTCGGTCGACATTCCGCTGCAGCGTCTGGTGTGTGTCACCGGCGTCAGCGGCTCGGGCAAGTCCACGCTGATACAGGACGTGCTGGCCCCCGCCTTGCTGCGCCACTTCGGCAAGGCCACTGAAACGCCGGGCGCGCATGCACGCCTGCTGGGTGCCGAGCAGTTGAGCGAGGTGGTGTTTGTGGACCAATCGCCCATTGGCAAAACCGCACGCTCCAACCCGGTGAGTTATGTCGGCGCGTGGGATGCGATCCGCGAACTGTTTGCTGGTGCCGATCTGTCGCGCGAGCGCGGCTACACGGCCAGCAAGTTCAGCTTCAACGGGGGCGACGGGCGTTGCCCCACCTGCGGTGGCTCGGGTTTTGAACACATCGAGATGCAGTTTTTGAGCGACGTATACCTGCGTTGCCCGGACTGTGATGGCAAACGTTACCGGCCCGAGATTCTGGAGGTGACGATTGAGCGCAAGGGCAAACGCGTCAATGTGTCGGATGTGCTGGACCTGACCGTCACCGAATCCGCTGACCTGTTTTCCAACGACCGCGACGTCATTCGTGCGCTGCAGCCCATTGTGGATGTGGGGCTGGAGTATGTGAAGCTGGGGCAGCCTGTGCCTACCTTGTCAGGCGGCGAGGCGCAGCGGTTGAAGCTGGCCGGCTTTCTGGCTGAGGCCGCCAAGAGCAGCACCGCTAGTCGCCAAGCAGTGGCGAAGCGCGGCACGCTGTTCATGCTGGACGAGCCGACCACGGGTCTGCACTTTGATGACATCGCCAAGCTGATGCGTGCGCTGCGCAAGTTGCTGGATGCGGGGCATTCGCTACTGGTAATTGAGCACAATTTGGACGTGATCCGCGCTTCGGATTGGCTCATCGATCTGGGGCCGGAAGGTGGTGATGCCGGCGGTGAGGTCGTGGCCTATGGAACGCCCGAAGATTTATTGCTACACGCCACGTCACACACCGGCATGGCCTTGCGTGAGTACGCGGCCGCAATGGGTGTTGTGCATGTGGTGACGGAGCCTAGTGCGAAGTATTTGGCTCTCGCTGCCGGGGACGGGGTCACGCCGGGCTCCTCATACGGCAAGCCCAAATCGTCGCCCGGCGTAACCCCATCCCCGGCGGATAACAGCATTCGTATCGTCAATGCTAAGGAACACAACCTTAAGTCGCTATCGGTGGATATTCCGCGGGGCAAGTTCAATGTCGTTACCGGGGTTTCTGGTTCTGGCAAATCCACGTTGGCGTTCGACATTCTCTTTAACGAAGGCCAACGCCGCTATCTGGAATCGCTGAACGCTTATGCCCGCAGCATCGTTCAACCGGCAGGCCGGCCTGAAGTGGATGCGGTCTACGGCATTCCGCCTACTGTCGCCATTGAGCAGCGCCTGTCACGCGGGGGTCGCAAGTCCACTGTGGGCACGACAACCGAGGTCTGGCATTTCTTGCGTTTGCTGTACGTCAAACTGGGCACGCAGCACTGCATACACGATGGCGCGGCGGTGGAGCCGCAGTCGGCAGACAGCATTGCGGCGCAGCTGTTGAAGAACTTCCGGGGGCAGCACATAGGCCTGTTGGCACCCCTGGTGTCTGGCCGCAAGGGTGTGTACACCGAGCTGGCAGACTGGGCGCGGCCGCGTGGGTTCACGCATCTGCGGGTGGATGGCAACTTCTTGCCCACCACCAACTTCCCCCGCATCGACCGGTTCAAGGAACACAACATCGAGCTGCCGGTTGCCAGCCTGGACGTGAACCCGGCGCAAGAAGCGCAACTGCGCGAGGCGCTGGCCATGGCCCTGGTGCATGGCAAGGGTGTGGTGCATGTGTTGTCGGGCATGGATGGCCTGAAAGAAGCCATGTTGGCGGGTACTCCCGCGGCCGGCATAGGCCAGGTGCAGGTGTTCTCCACTAAGCGCGCCTGCCCGGTGTGTTCTACCTCGTATGTGGAGCTGGACCCACGACTCTTCAGCTACAACAGCAAACACGGCTGGTGCCCGGATTGTGTGGGCACCGGCGTGGCGCTGACCAAAGACCAGCGTAAGGTGTTTGACGATTCGGTGAAGGACGACGACAACAAGGGCCGCGAGCAGACCTTTGCCGAAGCCGATATCGAAGACCTGCACGATTCCACCTGCCTTACCTGCCAGGGCACACGGCTAAACGCCACCGCCCGGGCCGTGCAGTTCAACGCCGTGAGCATTACCGACATTGCACGTTTGAGTGTGACCGATGTGCGCAAATGGGTGCAGACCCTGCAGGTACTGGGCGGCATGACCAAGCGCGAGGGTGACATTGCGCGCGACCTGGTGCCAGAGATCAAGAGCCGTCTCGAGTTTTTGGAAGAGGTGGGCCTGGGCTACCTGACGTTGGACCGTGGAGCCCCCACGCTCAGCGGTGGCGAGGCGCAGCGCATCCGTTTGGCCGCGCAACTGGGCAGCAATTTGCAAGGTGTGTGTTACGTGCTGGACGAGCCAACGATTGGCCTGCATGCGCGGGACAACAAGATTCTGCTGGGGGCCTTGCGATCGCTCAGCGACAAGGGCAATACGCTGGTGGTGGTGGAGCATGACGAGGACACCATTCGCCATGCGGACCACATCATCGACATTGGGCCCAGTGCGGGTAAGCGGGGAGGGCGACTCGTTGCGGAAGGGTCTGTTGCGGATGTGCAGGCGGCTGGGGAGTCGCAGACAGGGCGGTATTTGCTGCACGCGATGAAGCATCCTTTCATGGTGCGTCGCGGTGTTGTTTCGTATGCGGAGTCGTTGGCGCTCGCTGCGGCCGAAGCCGGTACGCCGGGCTCCTCATACGGCAAGCCCAAATCGTCGCCCGGCGCACCGGCTCCGGCCGCGGGTGCGGGGAGCGCGAACGGACCCAAGCCGTTGAAAGGCAAAGCCTTGAAGGCAGCGCTGATTGCCGCGTCCCGCGTGTCGTCCAGCGTGGAAGCCAACGCGGAGCTGGCAGAACGTGCGCGCGTGTCAGCCCAGTACGCAGCAGCGGGGGCGGCCAGGGCGGGTGACGACATCAGCTACGCGTCGGGGGATCCCGCCCTGGCTGCCCCCGCTGCGGGCTCAGCCAAACACGAGCCCATTGACTGGATAACAGTCAAAGGCGCCAACCTCCACAACCTGCAAAACGTCACCGCCCACATCCCCCTCAAACGCCTGGTCGCAGTGACCGGCGTATCAGGCTCCGGCAAATCAACCCTTGCACGCGACGTGCTGCTAACCAACGTACAAGTCGCCGTCCAAAAACGCAGCACCAAAGCGGGCAGAGACGCATTAGAGGCAGGCGAAAAAATCCAATGGACCGGCTGCGAGGGCGTCACCGGCTTCGAGACCATCGACCGCGTGCTGGAAGTGGACCAGACCCCCATCGGCAAAACCCCACGCAGCTGCCCCGCCACCTACATCGGCTTTTGGGACACCATCCGCAAACTCTTTGCCGACACACTGGAAGCCAAGGCGCGCGGCTACGCGGCCAATCGCTTCAGCTTCAACACCGGCGAAGGCCGCTGCCCGGGCTGCGAAGGCCAAGGCATCCGCACCATCGGCATGAGCTTCTTGCCCGATGTGAAAGTGCTGTGCGAAACCTGCAAGGGTGCGCGCTTCAACCCCGAGACCCAGGCTGTCACCTGGCGCGGCAAAAACATTGGCGATGTGCTGCAGATGGAAGTGGATGAAGCGGTGGACTTCTTCGCCGCCATGCCCAGCATCGCCCACCCGCTACAACTGCTGAAGGACGTGGGCCTGGGCTACCTGACGCTGGGCCAGCCGTCACCCACACTCAGCGGCGGCGAGGCGCAGCGCATCAAGCTGGTGACCGAGCTTTCCAAAGTGCGCGACGATATAGGCAAGCGTGGTAACAAGGCGCCGCACACCCTGTACGTGCTGGATGAACCCACGGTGGGCCTGCACATGGCGGACGTGGAAAAGTTGATCCAGGTGCTGCACCGGTTGGTGAATGCTGGCCACAGCGTGGTTGTCATCGAGCACGATCTGGATGTGATTGCTGAGGCCGACTGGGTGATTGACCTGGGGCCGGACGGCGGCAACGCCGGTGGCCAAGTGGTGGCTGCGGCTACACCGGAGGCAGTGGTCCAGCTGGGTACACACACCGGTGTGGCACTGGCCGCAGTGCTGGCGCGTTAGGGACGTGATGAATACTATCAAATCAATAGCGTATTCGTTATATTTCACGGGGGCTAGAGCATGATTTCACCTAAAGGACTTTGCAATGGATAGCCCCCTACAGCCCCTGGTGGATGCCCTGCGCGTGTTTGCCGCAGCACGTGACTGGGAGCAGTTTCACACGCCCAAGAATCTGGCTTGTGCGCTGTCGGTAGAGTCCGCGGAATTGCTGGAGCACTTCCAGTGGCTGACCGAAGCCCAGAGCCAGGCGCTGTCGCCCGACAAGAAGGACGAAGTGGCGGCCGAGGCGGCAGATGTGTTCCTCTACCTGCTGCAACTGTGCGACAAGCTGGGCATCGATTTGGTGGCTGCCGCCCAAGCCAAGATGCTGGTCAATGCGCAGAAGTACCCGGTGGATGCGGCGCGAGGCACAGCGACCAAATACACAGAGCTGTAGAAAGGCGCTTACGGCGCAAAGGCGTCCCCTAGAATGACCACCAAGGGGGAGACATGACGCCAGAGCAGAAAGCCAGAGTCAGCATCGACGCACTGCTAGTTGCAGCCGGTTGGCACGTCTGCAATGTGGCCGACGCCAACATCCATGCTGCTACCGGCGTAGCCATTCGCGAATTTCCCCTCAACTCCGGCTTTGGCTTCGCTGACTATCTGCTCTATGTAAACGGCAAAGCCTGCGGCGTGATCGAGGCTAAGAAAGAAGGCGCAACGCTAACGGGCGTAGAGATGCAAAGCAGCCGCTACGCCCAGGGCCTGCCCACCACCTTGCCAGCCTGGCGCCGCCCACTGCCCTTTGTGTGGGAAAGCACCGGAATCGAGACCCACTTCACCAACGGCCTGGACCCCGAGCCTCGTGCCAGAGCAGTGTTCGCCTACTTCCGCCCCGAGCTGCTGGTGCAGTGGCTGGCCTATTTGCAGGCAGCGGCGGCATCCAACACAGCGCAGGAAGCCGCAGGCACCTTCCTCACCCGCATGTGTTCCATGCCCGAGCTCGTCACCGAGTGGGGCAGCGGCGGCGCGCACTATTCCCTGTGGCCCGCCCAAATCAGCGCCATCACCAACCTGGAGAAAAGCCTCGCCGCCAACAAGCCCAAGGCCTTGATCCAGATGGCCACCGGCAGCGGCAAGACGTTCACCAGCATCGGCTTCATCTACCGCCTGATCAAGTTCGGCGGCGCGCGCCGGGTGCTCTTCTTGGTAGACCGGGGCAACCTGGCCCGCCAGACCAAGAAAGAGTTTGACGCCTACGCATCGCCCTACAACAACTACAAGTTTGGCGAGGAATACATCGTCCAGCACCTGCAGGGCAACCAGCTCGACACCAGCGCCCGCGTGGTCATTTGCACCATCCAGCGCATGTTCAGCATGCTCAAGGGGCGCGAGCTGGCTGAGGAGGCCGACGAAGAATCCACCGAGAAGATTGAGACCCTCTTCAAAGACGCCGAGCCCATTGGCTACAACCCGGCCATTCCCATTGAGAGCTTTGACATTGTGGTCACCGACGAGGCCCACCGCAGCATCTACAACCTGTGGCGCCAGGTGCTGGAATACTTTGACGCGTATCTGATCGGCCTGACCGCCACACCCAACAAGCAAACCTTTGGCTTCTTCAACCAATACCTGGTCATGGAATACGGCCACGCCCAGGCCGTGGCCGATGCCGTAGGCCTGCGCCGCGTGCCAAGTGCGTACCTGGAAGAGCAACTGATTCCATTGCCCGACATTGGGCGGCAACGTGAAATCGTCGCCGAACTCGAAAAGCAGTTCTCCCGCCTCGACGAAGCCGTCGCCAACCTCCTGCGCGTCAAAGCCAACCTCAAACGCTACAAAGCCTCCGTCCTCAAAGCCGCCGTCGAAGGTCGCCTCGTAGAAACCGAATCCGCCCAGGCCCGCCGCGAAGGGCGCACCTATGAAACCGGTGAACAGCTTTTGCAGCGGATTGTTGGAAGTGAGGAGATCAGAACCAATACGAGCAAGTCGTCTAAGTCAAGTGAACAGGGTGATTGCCCGGAGGGTTGGGCTAGGACTTCAATTGGTCGAATTTCTGAGTTCTCCTTTTATGGACCTCGATTCTCTAGCGATGCGTATTCCGATAAGGGCGTTTTGTTTTGCGCACGACGGATATCGATGAATCAGGCCGAGTCGACACCAGTACGGCCCCGAGAATTGATCTCGCTGCCAAGGACCTGTCGAAGTACCGTGTTGCTCCCGGTGACTTGCTTGTGACACGTACTGGTAGTTTAGGAAGAGTTGCGCTTTTTGAGGACAAGGTCGATGCCATCCCGGGAGCCTATTTGATTCAAATTCGACTGCGCCTTGATGAGCATTCAAGAAAGTTTTTGCTGATGTTTCTTCAGAGTCCAGAAGGGCAGGCGAGGCTTACCGGTGGTGGCGCCGGTGTAGGGCGCCAAAAGTTGAATGCTCCGACCATTGCTGTGATAGCTTTTGGATTGCCTCCACGAGCAGAGCAAGCCCGTATTGTTGCCGAAGTCGACCGCCACCTGTCCATCATCCGTGAAGTTGAAGCCGATGTCGACGCTAACCTCAAGCGTGCGCAGGCGCTGCGGCAGGCGACGCTCGCCCGTGCATTTTTGGAGGGCGTGAAATGAGTGAAAGCCTACCTTCGCACTTCATTGATCTGGTGCGGGCTGCGCTCTTAAAGTCATTCTGGAGGAAGCCAACACTGCGGCAGTTTTTATTACGTCATAGGGTCAAGGAGTCTTTTCTGGCGACCTGGACATCTGACGAGACTAAGCGGGATGTTCTTGATCGTTTGTTCCCCAAGCTTGAGAAGACTGAAGAGGGCCGGCAGGTTATCAAGCAGATGGCGGTATCCCTTTCCGAACAGATTGCATTTCCTGACCTGAAAGGATGGGAGGACGAAGCTCTCAAAGTAAGGGATGCGACTGAAGCTGTCGCCAATCTTAAAAAATACGTAAGTGTTGTCCGTGATGAGGAGGCGATGGAGCGGGGTAGGCAATCGCGGCGTGAAGCTGCACAGCAGGAGCGCCGAGCGAATGCGACCAAAGCTGCTTCGATTGAGTCGCTTGCGAAAGAGTTGGAGGACCTTGTGCCCGTCCAAGGAACTCAAGACGGAGGCTACAAATTCCAAGACTGGTTCTTCAAGGTAGTTGATTTCTTTGAAGTCGAATGCCGCAGGCCATATGTGAGTGGTGGCCGTCAGATTGATGGAACCGTCACTATTGAAGGCACTACATATCTTGTAGAACTGAAGTTCACAGCCTCGCAATCTGATGCGACTGATATCGATAGCTTGCTTGCCAAGTTGGGGAATGTCGCGGATAACACAATGGGTCTAATGGTGTCGATGAGCGGGTACAGCTCTGTCGCAATCACACAAGCGTCCGGTAAGAAGACGCCGCTGATTCTTTTGGACGCATCACACGTCATGGCGTTGTTTTACAGCGGATGGAAACTGGGTGAGCTGATCGCCCGCCTGCGTCGACATGTCTCGCAGACTGGCGAGGCAATTCTAGAGGTGGGTCGTCTACAGTAGTGATGACCTATTTGGCTGCCATTCACTGCGGAGTGTCAGGCTCAAGCATTTCGTGAAGCTCAATAAAGGAGGCAATTTGCAAACACTTCAACATCCAGTCCGTATTGATGCCAGCACGCAGGCGATATTTCAACCGTCGTCCTCGCTCACAAAGAATACCTGTGCACCCACTGGGTCGTTCATTTTGAAATTTTCCCCTGCGGTCTTTCTTCATGCTTATGTTCTGCTAGGTGAGAGCCCCCAGCGATTTGGATCTGATTTGTCCCTGTACCTTGCGACAGTAAATTCATTTTTTGCTAAGAGTCCGACCGTACAAACGGGATTCGTGTCACTTGTGGGGATTACACAAACAGATACTAAGAAGCGCCTGTCTGAAGATCTAGGCGTCGCTTTGTCTTCTCTCTTTATGGCCGAAGCTTTTGGCGTAACTTGGGACACCATTGCTCAAATACCTCAGAACAGCAAGCTCAGCAAAAAAAGGCCAGATTTTGAGTGTTTTGATACTACGGGCAATCGACACTTGTTCGAAGCGAAAGGTACAACAGTACTTGCTGGAGTAGATGTCGCCTTAACCAAAGCAATCGCACAAGTAAAGAAATACCCTGAGTCGGCCAATACAAAGCTGGCTATCGTCTCGTTCCTTTCTACAGACGATAGGCTTTTCCCAAGCCAAACCTTCGTTGTGGATCCCCCGACGCTTCCAGACAACATCCCTCCAACTAAACGTGTTGCGCAACTTCTACACGGGGAGAAAATCCTTCAGTTTGCTGGTCTTCCTCAGACCGGTGCGGCCTACATGAAGGCACTATCGGTCAAACTGAGAGCGGAGTCTGCGGGTAATGGTCAGGTAGCGCCAATAGAAAAGGGTCCAGGCCTTTTGATGAAGCTAAATCAAGAGATTGAGCAGAGCGCCTTGCAAGTTCGTCAGATTGGCAACACACAGTTTGTCGGCAGAAGCATCTTTGATGGTCTGGGAGTTCACATTTTTGTGGGGGCGACGCGACGGCAATTGGACGCCTTAGCCTTGCTTGCTGATATGGCCACTGGCGATACTTATTCGCGGCTTCAAGGCGATGACTTTCACAGCTTCTTTGCAGATGGGACTTGTTTGCTCATTGAGCGGAGTTAGTTTCCTTCGACGCGTAATCTGAGATGTAGCCGATGATTCCTTTCCCCCTCCGTACTTTTGCCGCTGACGGTGACCCCGGCGGCCTACGCATCGTTGACAAGTTCAACTGGACCGGCCAGGCGCTGGTGTTTCTGCGTGCGCGGCCATTGCGACAGATAAAACGAGCAGTAGCATCTTCGGTGAAAGACCAAGTATGTTGAGACGAATTTGGAAAGATCCCGTGTGGGCCAGTGTCATTGCTGCCGGCATTGGCGGGCTCGCGAGTTACTTGGCGGGCTGGTGGCCTTCAATTGTTCAGGCGGTGAAAGAGGTCTGGATTTTTCTTGGCGCGACTTCACCCATATCTCATTGGGTTGTTGCTGCGCTTGCTTTATTGGCATTGCCAACTTTTGTTGTTGGCGTGATGCTGGCTTGGCAATTGGTTCGCCCAACGCCCGCATCAAGGCCAGATTGGCACGGGTACACCGAAGACAACTTCTTCGGGTTGCGTTGGCGATGGAGATTTTTCGACGATGGAAATATTTGGGACATTCATACGTTCTGTCCTCATTGCGACTTCCAGGTTTTTCCGCAGAACGCTAGCGCTTGGGATGCTGTAGACCGCATTCGATTCAAATGTGACAGCTGTCATAGTGAACTTGGGCAGTTTCAAGAGGCTTTTGAAGCAGTTGAAAGTAAAACGAAGAGATTCATTCAGCAAAAAATTCGAAACGGTGCTTGGAGTGGTTCAGACGCTGAAGCAGTGCAAGCGAATGGGCAGACACAATGAACACCGCTGACCTCACTGCCTTGCTAGACCGCCTGCGCGCCGAGCCGCGTGAATCGGAGTGGCTGGAATTCAAGGCCAACCGCCACGAGCCACAGGCCATTGGCGAATACCTGTCTGCGTTGGCCAATTCGGCCTGCCTGCTGGGCAAGCCGCGTGGCTACTTGGTGTTTGGCATTGAGGATGGCACCCATGCGGTGGTGGGCACCAGTTTTGACCCGCAGACCGAGGTGGGGCAGGGCAACCAGTTGTTGCCGCTGTGGCTGGCGGTGCTGCTGAGTCCCAAGCTTGGGTTTGAGATTCACACTTGCCAATACCAGGGCCAGCGCGTGGTGGTGTTTGAAGTGCATCCGGCGTTTGACAGGCCGGTGGAGTTTCGCGGCAAGGCCTATGTGCGTAATGGCACAAGCAAGGCTGCGTTGTCAGGTTACCCAGACAAGGAGCGCGCCATTTGGACGCGCCGTGTGGATTGGAGTGCGCAGGTGTGTGAGCAGGCCACACTGGCTGATTTGGACCCGTTGGCCATCGCCGAGGCGCGCCGCCAGTTTGCGGAGAAGAACAAGACCAAGCCCGACCGATTGGCGGACCTGGCCGATTGGGATGACGCCACGTTTTTGAATAAAGCCAAGTTGACGGTGCGTGGCTCAGTCACCCACGCGGCCTTGCTCTTGCTGGGGCGTGAAGAGTCCACCTCTTTGCTGGCCCCTGCGGTGGCGCGCATCAGCTGGATTTTGAAGAACGAGCGCAACGAAGAGTTGGATTACGAACACTTTGGCCCGCCCATGCTGCTGAACGTGAACAAGGTGCTGGCCCGCATCCGCAACCTGACGGTGCGCGAGTTGCCGGACGGCACGCTGTTTCCGGTGGAGCTGACGCAGTACGACACTTGGGTGATTCGTGAGGCATTGCACAACTGCATTGCCCATCAGGACTATGGTTTGCGTGGACGCATTCAGGTGGTGGAGACACCGCATGCGCTGCTGCTGACCAATGTGGGCGGTTTTTTGCCAGGGCGGGTCGAGGCGGTAATTGACCAGGACGCACCGCTGGAAATCTACCGCAACCCCTATTTGGCCGAGGCCATGGTGAGCCTGAACATGATCGACACCCAGGGCGGTGGCATCAAGCGCATGTTCCAAACGCAGCGGCGCCGTTTCTTCCCCATGCCAGATTACGACCTGACGCAGCCTGAGCGGGTGATGGTGACGCTACGTGGGCGCATTTTGGATGTGCGCTACACCCGGCTGCTGATGGCGCAGGGCGAATTGGACTTGGGCACCATCATGCTGCTGGACAAGGTGCAGAAGGGGCAGCGGATTGACGCTGATGAGGCCAAGCGGCTGAAGGCGGCCAAGCTGGTGGAGGGGCGTTATCCGAACTTGTTGGTCGCGGGAAGTGTGGCGGCTGCTACGGGTGACAAAGCGCAGCACATTCGCAATCGTGGTTTTGACAACCGCTACTACCGGGATCTGATTGTGGATTTGGTTCGCGAGCATCAGCCGGTATCGCGGGAGGACATCGATAAGCTGCTTTTGAGCAAGCTCCCGGAGGTTTTGAGCGCCGATCAAAAAGCATCTAGGGTTCATAACTTGCTGACGTCCTTGTCTGGCAAGCTCATTCAGAATGTTGGAACCCGGCAGGCTTCCAAATGGGTTTTGATGCCCCAGAAAAGCAATGATTAGGTTTTCCTAACAAAGCCTGTTTTACGCCCCCATTAAGAAAGTCTTTCAAATTCAACGACTTAGGCTTTGTTTAGTCTTTGCTAAACGCTTTGTTTAGCAAAGACTAAACAAAGCGTTTAACTTAGCCATGCAAACCCCTTTCTCCCTCCGCATCTTCGTCGCCGACGGCGACCCCGACGGCCTGCGCATCGTCGACAAGTCCAACTGGATCGGTAAGGCGCTGGTGTTGCCGCGTGCGCTGCTGCCGCAGGTCAAGGCCCGGCCCGAGCTGGCGCAGACTGGCGTCTACCTGCTGCTGGGGCCGCGCCCGGACGGTGAGGGCGACATGCTCTACGTGGGCGAGGGCGACCCCATCCGCCCCCGGCTGGAGAGCCACTATGCGCAAAAGGATTTCTGGACCCGCGCCATCGGCTTCACCACCACCACGGCCGGGCAGCTCAACAAGGCGCATGTGCAGTTTCTGGAGTCGCGCCTCATCGCCCTGGCCAAGGCTGCCAAGCGCCTGCCACTGGACAACGCCAACCAGCCCGCCGAGCCGTCCCTGAGCGAGGCCGACCGGGCCGACATGGAAGTCTTCTTGGGCCACATGCTGGGCATGCTGCCGGTGCTGGGTGTGCATGCGTTTGAGCGGGCACCGTCTTACGCAGCGGCAGCACTTGCAACTTCAGGCGCAGCTGCTGCCAATGCTTCAGGCGTGCTGTATTGCAAAGGGAAGGATGTGGTGGCCTCGGGCTATGAGTCCACGCAGGGTTTTGTGGTGAAGTCAGGGTCCTTCGCGGTGGTAGAGGTTGTGCCGTCGATGCGAGAGAACTGGCCAGCCCGCATTACGCAAAGGCGTGATCTGCTGGAGGCAGGCGTGCTGGTGCCAGACGGGACGGCACTGCGTTTTACGCAGGACTACGTGTTTACTTCGCCCTCTTTGGCGGCAGTGATGATTTTGGGCAGGCACACCAACGGGCGCACCAAATGGAAAGACGCGCAGGGCCGGACCTTGAAGGAGATTCAGGAGGCGGAGGCAGGGCAGTAGTTCTGCTTCTGTTTTGATAGCTGCTTGTGTAATAACAACGGGGGCTAGAGCCCTATTTCTTCTGGGAGGAAGAGCATGAAAGAGTTGCACGTGCTGCTGGACTATGAAAACGTCCAACCGTCTCTGGAGGCGCTGGTCAAACTGGCGCCGGGGTTTACGGATGTGTGGCTCTTCCATGGTCCGCACCAAGCTAAGCAGGCGCAGGCTTACGCTGCCGGCCAGGAGCGAGTGACGTTGGTGCCACGCTCGGGCCAGGGGCCCAATGCGCTGGACTTCCATGTAGCGTTCTACTTGGGCTATGTGGCAGCCAAGCACCCGGACGCCGAGTTGGTTGTGGTAGCCAATGACCGTGGCTACGACCCCATGCTGGCCCACGCCCGCATGCTTGAGTTCCGTGCCCGGCGTGTGGGCTACAAGACGCCGGTTGCCAAGAAGGCCGCTGTGTTGAAACCCGCTGCGCCAGCAGCCGTGCCGTTGGCGGCCAAAAAGGCGGTCGCCAAGAAAGCTGTTGCGAAAAAGGCGGTGGCAAAGCAGGCCGCACCCAAGCCTACAGCGCCTGCCAAAAAGGTACCCGTAGCCAAGAAAGCGCCTGCTGCCAAAAAGGCGGTGGCCAAAAAAACCGTTGCACCCAAGCCCGCCAAAGCAGTGGTGCCAATCAAGCTGCCAAAACCCGCACCAAAACCTGTAGCCACACCGGAGGCCAAGCTGCTCGACCGCATCACAAAGGGCCTGGCCAAAATGGGCGACAACGCGCCCACCAAGCTCAAGTCATTTCTTAATGCGCTAAAGCCCATGCTAGATAAAGACAACACTGCAGCAGACGCCGAAGCCATGGTGCAGAAACTGCAAGCCAAGGGTGTGGTGCAGGTGCAGGGCGCAGTGGTGACTTACCCCAAGTGATTTGCTTCTGTTTTGATAGCTGTGTGTATAGATTCGACGGGGGCTACAGGCTGATTTAACATGGAACACCACTACTGTCCGGTAAATTCTGACCAATTTTCAGAATAGCTCAACCTGCGACTTCAGCTCTTCAAAGCTTTCATCTTTGAGTGCGTTGTCGACCATCTGAGCCAAAGTAATTTTCTCAAACATGTTGACCTCCACCAGATGCAAGAAATTGCGTAGTGACAACTCCGTGCGTAGCCCGTGGTGTGCGACCAAGGCTATCAAATAAGTACACACCGCAATCCAGATTTGCGAACGCACGGCGTTCAAAGAGTTGCCAAAGAAGTGCTGGATGTTCAAGTTCTGCTTGAGCCATTTGAAGAACAATTCAATTTGCCAGCGCTGCTTGTAGATGGCTGCGATGGTGAGGGCGGATAAGTCCAAGCGGTTGGTCAGAAAAACGAGTTCCAAACAACTTACTGCGTCATAGAAACGTACCCGGCGCAAGGGCGCGGGGTAGACATTTTTGGAGCGTTCGCCAGTCAGCACAATGGTTTGATCCGAGTACACGCCGGCCTGGATATCGATGGCGTGCGCTTCGTGGCAATTGAAGCTCAGGTTGTCTTTGGCGCGCACCACAAAGCTGCACTCCCGTTGCACCAAACGGTACAGCCTCGCAAAGTCCACGTAGCCGCGATCCAGCACGACGATGGAGCCCTTTGGCAGTCTCAATGCATCGAGTTGCCCCACGTCGCTGATTTTGCCTGTGGTGATCGACAGCATGACCGGAATCGCACCCCGTAGGTCGATCACGGTGTGGGCTTTGATACCCGCTTTGGTGGACCGAAAGTCCGCCCAGGGAAACAGCTTAAGACACAGGTCGATGGTCGTGGAGTCCATGGCATACAGCGGCTCCTTGAGACTCAAGCTAATGTCATGGTCTTTGTATAAATCCAAAGCGATTTCGATCAGGCGTTGCCCCAGTGCTTCGAACAGGTGTGAGTCACGCCGTTCGTTGGCATCGGCCAGCGTGGAGCGCGATACACGCTGACGTAGGCCGCAGTGGTAGAGCTTGGTGCTTTGCGAGTTCAGGCACACGATCAGGTCGCGTAAGCCTTCCCTGCGCGTGAACTGTGCGTAGGCCATGCAGATGAAGTGGCTCCATGCGGTGAAGTCCCGTGTCCAGCGGTTGGCTTGGTATTTGTTTACGAGATGCTCGAAGTGCTTGAATGGCACCACTTCGAGAAGTTGTGCAAATACTGTGCGGCCAGTGTGCATAGAGCGGAAACCTCGAAAAATGAGGTCACGATACGCAACTGCAAAAAATCGCGTTTGAAATCGTCCGAATCACAAAACCTCTTGAAACCCCCAGCCAGCTTAGGTTTGAGCCCTTTTTTGGGAGAATTTACCGGACAGTAGTGATGGAACACATGAAGCCATTCCCCATCCGCCTCACCCCCGGTCAGGACTTGCGCGCTGCACTGGAAGCAGCAGTCCTCGCTCAAAACTGTCGCGCGGCCTTTGTGTTGTCTGGCATCGGCAGCCTGTCCACCGCAGGCATCCGGTTGGCGGGTGCTGCGCAGCCCACTCGGCTGACCGAAAGCATGGAGATACTTACCCTCTCAGGCACTGTGGCCGCCGGTGGCAACAAGACCGCCTCGCACATGCACATGGCCATTTCCACCGCCACGGGGCAGGTGCTGGGCGGTCACGTGGCGCCGGGTTGCATCGTGCTCACCACGGCCGAGGTGCTGCTGGCCCTGCTGCCTGACTGGCAGTTCACCCGCGAGCCGGATGAGCAGACCGGTTATGACGAGCTTGTGGTGCAAGCACGAAACTGAGTTTTGCTATTGTTTAGATAGCTGTTTGTGCAGTATCGGCGGGGGCTAGAGGCCTATTTGTCCCAAGGGTTTGCCAACTGAACCCCGGTGTTCACAAAGTCTTGTGCATTGCGTGTGGCTACGGTAAAGCCATGCTCCAGCGCGGTGGCAGCAATCATGGCATCGCGCTCAGATCGCGGATCGGGCACGTGCCGGGCGGCGCACAAGCTTGCGGCCTGCTCGGTGAACGGCAGAATGCGCCCCGCGAAAGCAGCTCGAACGCCGGTCAACCATGCCCGAAGCGCCGCTCCTTGTGGTGGGGTGCGCCGCTCTAGTAGCAAGATGCCTTTTTCTAGTTCCAGGATGTTGATGGCGCTCAGATACAGGGTGCTGGCTCGGTGTTGTGCCGCCCAGTTGCGCACCTCGGCTGACTGGTTGGGTTTGCCTTGGCGCAGTTCAGAGATGACGTTCGTATCTAGAAGAAACATGCCACCCGCCTATTCCAGCTCGGCAGCGCGGGTGGTGATGTCTAGGCGCGGCGCGTCGAATTCAATGCCATCCCCACCAGCAATGTCGTCCATCACCGCCAGCAGCGAAGGCTCGCCTTGCCCGACCATGCGGTAGTAGTCGTCTATCTTCAGCAGGGCATAGGCGGGGCGACCCCGGTCGGTGATGAACACGGGGCCGTCAGCGGTGGCGCGCTTGGCGCTGGAGACATCGCGGGTGAAGTCGCGGCTGGAGAAGGTGTGAACGGACATGGGGGACTCCTTTTGAGGAATTGTTTGTATGTTATGACAAATTCTGCTGTAAGGTCAAGGACTGTTCTGGAATGGCATGCCCAGTGGTCAATGATCAGCAAATCATTTACATTCAATATTCGCGATTCACGAATATTGAATGTAAATGTTGCTTAAGCCTCAAGACTTCCTTGTCGCCCTCAAGCTAGTGGCTTGGGGCGAGCAGCGCTGGACGTATGCGCGGCTGGCTCAGGAGCTGGGCATTAGCGTGTCCGAAGCGCATGCCTGTATCAAGCGCGGCCTGCGTGCTGGCTTGTTGGTGCGAAACACCGGGGAAGTGGAAGCCCCGGAGACAGTTGGGTCACAAGATTCAAACGCGATCCACCGCGTTGTGCGCAGAAAGCGGGTGGGGGCCGGTGTGCTGAATGAAGAGGTGCTGGACAATCCCGTACGCCCCCACTCGAAGCAGCTGGCAGACTTTGCCCTGTATGGAGCGAAATATGCCTTTGTGGCAGACAAAGAACCCATGACCATAGGTGTGCCCACGAGCCACAGTGCTCCGGCGTTCGCCGGTGTATTTGCCCCGGGCTCCGATGATTATGTGTGGCCACACCCCAACGGCACAGTGCGTGGCATTGGCATCGAGCCGTTGCATCCTTCTGTGCCTTTCGCAGCGATGCAGGATGCGAAGTTGTATGAAATGCTGGCCTTGTTTGACGCCTTGCGCGTCGGTCGGGCGCGCGAGCGTGGTATGGCGCACAAGCGTTTACCGCTCTTGATTTATCCGGATGGCCCAAAGCCTATAGAGAGACCCTTGCAGGGATAGAAAAAATGAACACCACCACCAATTCCCTCGTCCAGAAGCTCTGGAACTACTGCAACGTGCTGCGCGACGACGGCATGAGCTATGGCGACTATGTGGAGCAGCTCACCTACCTGCTGTTCCTCAAGATGGCCGACGAGCGCAGCGCGCCGCCCTACAACCAAGCCAGCATCGTGCCCGCCGCCTACGCATGGCCAACACTCTTGGCCCGCGATGGTGACGAGCTGTTTGACCATTACCGCCACGCGCTGGAAAAGCTGGGGCAAGAAAAGGGCACGCTGGGCCTGATCTTCGGCAAGGCGCAAAACAAGTTTCAGGACCCAGCCAAGTTGCGCCGCGTGATTGTGGATTTGATAGATGCCGAAACCTGGACGATTCTGGGTGCGGACGTCAAAGGCGACGCCTATGAGGGCCTGCTGGAGAAGAATGCGCAAGACACCAAGAGCGGCGCGGGCCAATACTTCACGCCCCGTGCGCTCATCCAGGCCATGGTGGACTGCATTGCACCGCAACCTGGCGAGCGCATCACTGACCCGGCCTGCGGCACCGGAGGCTTTTTGTTCACCGCGCACAACTACATCACCAGTCACAACAAAAGCCTGACACGCGACCAGCTCAAGCACCTGAAGGACAAAGCCTTCACTGGCTACGAGCTGGTGCAAGGCACAGCCCGTGTGTGTGCCATGAACATGATGCTGCACGGTATTGGCTCCGAAAAACAGGTGCCCGTGGTCGTGGGCGACGCGCTGGCCGCCGACCCCGGCGAGCGCTTTGAGGTGGTGCTGGCCAACCCGCCTTTCGGCAAGAAGAGCAGCACCGTCATCGTGGGTGAAGACGGCCGCACCAGCACCGAGAAAGACACCATCGAGCGAGACGACTTCTGGGCCACCACCAGCAACAAGCAGCTCAACTTTGTGCAACACATCAAGACCCTGCTGGCCACGCATGGCCGAGCGGCGGTGGTGCTGCCCGACAACGTGCTGTTTGAAGGCGGCGCGGGCGAGACCATCCGCAAAAAGCTGTTGCACGAGTGCGATGTGCACACGCTCCTGCGCCTGCCCACAGGCCTGTTCTACGCCCAGGGCGTGAAGGCCAATGTGGTGTTCTTTGAAAAGAAGGGCGCCAGTGAAACGCCGTGGACCAAACAGCTTTGGATTTACGACCTACGTACCAACAAGCACTTCACCCTCAAGACCAACCCGCTCACCCGCGCGGACTTGAATGAGTTTGTAGACCTGTACAAGGCCGGCAACCGACACCAGCGCCAAGCAACTTGGTCGCCCGAGAACCCCGATGGCCGCTGGCGCGCCTACAGCTATGAAGAGCTGGTAGCGCGGGATAAGACCAGTCTGGACATCTTCTGGCTCAAAGACGACTCATTGGCCGACAGCGACAACCTGCCCGCACCGGGCGTGATTGCGCTGGAGATTGTGGAAGACCTGCAGGCGGCACTGGAGCAGTTCCGATTGATTGCGGCAGATCTGACGGAAAATGCTACGGATTAAGTAGCGGAAAATTTTCATTTTTTGAGGGCTGGCGGCAGATTCTTCAAAAAGGTCTACGCCACGGGAAACCGGTTCACCGCCTTGATCTCCCGCATGGCCAGGCTGGAGTGCATCATGCTGATGCCAGGCACCTGGCGCAGCAGGGCCTCCACAAAATCGCTATAGGCGTCTAGATCGGCCGCCACCACCTGCAGCATGTAATCCGCCTCGCCGGTGATCTTGTGGCAGGACAACACCGCAGGGTGGATGCGGATGATGTCTTCAAACTGTTGGACCGACGTATCGGTGACCACCATGAAGCGCAGCTGCACAAAGGCCAGCACATCCAGTCCGAGCTTGCGGCGGTTCAGGTTGGCCTGGTAGCCGGTGATATAGCCCTCGTCCTGCAAGCGTTTGAGCCGCCTCCAGCAGGGGGTGACGCTCAAGGACAGGTGTTCGGCCAACTGCGCGTTGGACAGGGTGCCATCCTGCTGCAGCAGACTCAGAATGGTGCGGTCTGCAGTGTCCAGCGCTTGTTTTGAGATCTTTGAACTCATTCTTTTCCGTTTGTTGGTTTATTTATCTCAAATCATAGGCGTGAGGGATATGAAAAAGCAAAGCGTGTGCGGCATCTCGGCGGCATACTGAGGGACTCAGCAACCTTCTTCACACCAGTCCCCACCGTGATTACCTACTACAACCACTTGCACGCCCAACACCAGGGCAAGGTCGAAATGTTCCGTGGCGCATTGGTGCCGTGTTTTGAGGTGCCGGCCCGCGCGGACCATGTTCTGGCTGAGTTGCAACGCCGGGGCCTTGGCACGGTGGAGCCTCCGCACCCGTTTGATGATGCAGCGCTGGAAACCATCCACAGCCCGCGGTACCTGCGCTTCCTGGCCACAGCATGGGACCAGTGGATGGCGCTGGACCCTGCCAACGCGGACAAGGACATCCTGCCCTCGGTCTGGCCCACGCGCACCTTTCGCACCGACGTAGAGCCCGACAACTTTGCCGCGAAGGTGGGCCTGTATTCCTACGACGCTGGCTCGCCCTTCACGGCCGGCACCTGGGTGGCGGCGCGCGCCGGCGCCCACTGCGCACTGAGCGCTGCGGAGCGGCTGGTGCGGGGCGACCGCGCCGCCTTTGCGTTGAGCCGCCCGCCAGGACACCATGCCGGGGCTGACTTTTTTGGCGGCTACTGCTTTTTAAACAACGCTGCACTGGCCGCCCAGCATCTGCGCAATGCCGGCATGGCCAAAGTTGCGGTGTTGGATATTGATTACCACCACGGCAATGGCACCCAGGCCATCTTTTATGACCGGCCCGACGTGTTTTTTGCCAGCATCCACGGCGACCCGCATACCGAATACCCGTTTTACCTGGGCCACGCGGATGAGACTGGTGTGGGGGCCGGGCAGGGTGCCAACCTCAACATCCCACTGCCCCGCGGCACCGGTTTTGCCCGCTGGTCCGCCGCACTGGAGCACAGCCTGCAAGCCATCCAGCGTTTTGGTGCCGATGCCCTGGTGGTGTCGCTGGGCATGGACACATTTGAGGGCGACCCCATCTCCGGCTTTACGCTGCAAAGTGCAGACTATCTTGCCGTGGGCCAGCAGCTGGCTGCTGCGGGTTTGCCAACGGTGCTGGTGTTTGAAGGTGGTTATGCGGTGGCAGAGGTCGGTGTCAACGCCGTCAATGTGCTGGAGGCCTTTTTTAAGGCTTGACGCTGAGATGCCGCACAGGCTACGCTCAAACGATGCGCTTCTCTCCACTCCGCGATTGGCTGCCCCGGTCGGCCAAGGCTACGCTGGCCGTCATCGCCCTGGTGGCGTCCACCTTGCTGATGGGTGTGTTCGCAGCCGGTAGCTACTGGATGACCGAGCAGCGCCTGACCGCACAGCGCGCCGAACTGTGGGCCAAGATGCAGCGCCACCTGGGTCAGCCGGTGGCCCAGTCCATGTGGAATTTCGATATGAAAGGGCTCAACGCCGTCTTGGGGTCCGAACTGGGTGGCTCGGTACTGGGGCTGGCGGTGGTGGACGAGGCGGGCAAGCTGGTGACCCAGGTTGGTCAGACACTACCCGTGGCAGGTGGCGTTTTGCCTGCCGATGCGGAAGTGCTGAGCATGGACATTCCCCCGGTTGACGGCAATCCTCTGGGCCGGGTGCTGGTGGGCTGGTCGGACGCGTCGCTGCGCGAGGCACTCAACGCCACCTTGTGGCTGGCACTGGCTCAACTGGTGGGTGTGAGCCTGGTGCTGCTGGCGGTGGTATGGGTGGGTGTGGACCGGCTGATCTTCAAGCGCGTGCACCAGTTGCAGCAGGCGCTGGACCACGCGGCAGGGCGTGAGCAGGCGGCCGATATCGTGGCCCTGCCGGAAACGGCGAACGACGAGTTTGGCGCCATCACCTGCAGCATCAACGCCATTACTGAACGCCTGGGTGATGAACTGGAGGCTGGGCGGGCGTCAGAAGAAGAGGCGCGTGCTGCATTGGCCAATATGGAAAGCGCGCAAGAAGGCCTGGTGCGGGCCGAAAAAATGGCAGCACTGGGCCGCCTGGTAGCCGGAGTGGCCCACGAGCTCAATACCCCCATCGGCAACATCATGATGGTGGCCAGCACCCAGCAAGAAGTAGTGCACAAGCTCAGCGAGTCGGTGGCCTCCGGCGGATTGACCCGCAACGCCTTGATCAGCCTGGTGGGCCAAATCGACGAAGGCTCCGGCCTGATGCTGAGCAGCGCACGCCGTGCGGCCGAGCTGATACAAAACTTCAAACAGGTGGCGGTGGACCAGACCACCGACCAGCTGCGCGACTTTGAACTGGACCGCCAGATCGCTGAAATGCTGTCAGTGATCGCCCACGTGTTGTCCAAGACCCCCATCAAACTGGTCCAGCAGTTGGAGCCCGGCATCGCCATGCACAGTTACCCCGGCCCGCTGGGCCAGGTGCTGACCAACCTGGTCATGAATGCCGCCAAGCATGGTTTCAATGACACGCAGCCGGGCACCATCACCGTGACATGTATGCGCCAGGGCGACATGGCCTGCATCACGGTCACGGACAACGGTGTGGGTATTCCGCCTGAGAACGTGGGCAAGATTTTTGACCCCTTCTTCACCACCAAGCTTGGGCAGGGCGGCACGGGCCTGGGCCTGCACATCTCGCACAACATGGTCTACGGACCGCTGGGTGGCCGCATGACGGTCATGAGCACACCCGCCGTGGGCACCGCATTCACCCTGCTGCTGCCATTCTCTGCGCCAGGGTCCGACCGGCAGTGAGCTGACTATTGGAACGGCAAGTCGCCCCGTGCGGCCCCGCGCGGGGTGCCCCCGGCGCTTACTGGCGTGCGGGTACTGCTTGCAATATCGCCGCGGTCACCTCGGCAAAGCCTGCGCCCCGCTCGTGCGTGGTGATGTAAGGCGGCAGGTGTGTCAACGCCGATTCAAAGCGGCGGATGTTCGCCACACCCACGCTGTGGGTGAAGTGTTCAAACATGGCCTGGTCGTTGCCCGAGTCGCCCACAAACACCCAGCGGTCGATCTCCTGCGCCAGGTCGCGCTGCAGCAGTTCGCGGGTTATCCAGTTGGCTCCCTGCCATTTGTTGAAGTTACCAAAACAACCGTGGATGTGGATGCTGCTCACCGTGGTGTGCATGCCATAGGACTGCAGCAGGTCCACCACGCGCTGCACCATCTCGGGGGGCAGGCGGGCGTATTCGTTGTAGTCAAAGGCCAGGTCGGTTTCGCGACCCGTGCTGTCACGCGTGGTTAACACGCCGGGCACCTGGAACATCACCCGGGTGCCAATCTGCCGCATACGCGCCTGGTTGTTGGCTCGGGTTATGGCATCCTGTTGGTATAGTTTTGATAGCGGTACCGGTAGATTCGACGGGGGCTGCAGCCCGATTTCATTTAAAGACCTGTCGCCAACCAGGGCCACGGCACCGTTTTCCGCAACGATGGCGTCGACCGGCCAGATGCCGGCAAACGCCTCGCACCAGCCCACCGGGCGGCCGGTGATGGCGATCACCTTCAGCCCCGCCGCCTGGAGCTGTGCCAGCGCCTGCAGCGCATCGGGGGTGATGGCGCCGTCAGTGGTCAGCGTGTCGTCTATGTCCGTGAACACACCCACCAGGTTTTGCCGTGCGGCCAGAGGCCATTGGTTCAATGGAATCATGTCTGGGCCTTGTATGCTGTCAGCGTGTCAGGCATCGGGATGTAGGAGAAACAAAACATGCAGCATGGGTGGTTAACAGACTGGGTCGTCGCCAGTGTATTGCTAGGCCTGGGTGCCAGCGCGCAGGCCGGTAGCGTGGGCGACAACAGCACCACCGTGTGCAAACGCGCGGCCATCAAGATCGATGGCCTGATCGTCGACTGGCATGCCTTTGTGGTCGAGTTCAAGGCCGAGGCCAAGAACCCGTCCGTACTGAAAATGGCGGCCGAGCACAAACGCGGCACGCTCAAGGCTAATTTCCGCCGCCACTGCATGGCGCACTGGGCCCGGCACGACGACATCTTCACCTGTTTTGCGGGCACCACCAGCGAGCTGGGCGCAGCGCTGTGCCACCAGACGGATACCAACCGCAACCATTGGCAATACCGTCCTTGACCTGCGCTTAGCCCGCGGTCTGCAATGCCAGGCCGGCATGTTCGCGCAGGGGGTGAAAGTGGATCTTCGGAAAACGCTCTTGCGCCAGCCGCACGTCATAGGGGCTGGTGCACAGATAGGCCAGCGTGTCGGCGGCATCACGCGCCATGCGCATGGGGTAGGCGTCGCAAAAGGCCTTCAGCTCGGCCGGTGTGTCGGCCGTGATCCAACGGGCGCCGGTGTACTGGCAGCCTTCCAGCCGGATGTCGGCGTCGTATTCGCCCTTTAGACGGTGCTGTACCACTTCAAACTGCAACTGGCCCACGGCGCCCAACAGCATATTGCCGCCGATTTCGGGTTTGAAAACCTGGATGGCACCCTCTTCACCCAACTGTGCCAAACCTTGTTGTAACTGCTTGGTGCGCAGCGGGTTGCGCAGCACCACGGTCATGAACATTTCGGGTGCGAAGAAGGGCAGGCCGGTGTACAGCAGGTTGACGCTGCCGTCGGTAATCGTATCGCCCAGTTGGACGCCGCCGTGGGTGGTAAAGCCCACGATGTCGCCCGCATATGCCTCTTCCACCGCCTCGCGGCGCTGGCTCATAAAGGTGACCACGGAGGTGGGACGCAGCTCTTTGCTGGTGCGCATGACTTTCAGCTTCATGCCCGGTGTGTATTTGCCCGATGCCATGCGCACAAAGGCGATGCGGTCGCGGTGGTTGGCGTCCATATTGGCCTGCACCTTGAAAACCACGCCACTGAAGGCTTCGTCCTCGGGCCGCACTTCTTTCACCACCGGCTGGCGATTGACCAGCGTGGAGCTGATACGCATTTGGGGGCTGGGGGCCAGGTCCACCAAAGCATCCAGCACTTCCATCACACCAAAATTGTTGACGCCGGAGCCAAAGAACACGGGGGTTTGTTTACCCGCCAGAAAGGCGGCGTGGTCCCAGGCGGGGGACGCGCCGGTGGCCAGTTCCATGCTTTCCATGGCGGTGGTCCACTCGTGGCCGAAGCGCTTTTCCAGTGCAGCGGTGTCGCTCAAGGGCATGGACTCAAACTCTTGCGGACGGCGGTCTTTTCCGCCGTCAAACACGGTCATCATCTGTGTGCGCAAATTGACGATACCGCCGAAGGATTTGCCCTGGCCCACGGGCCAGGTCATGGGAACACAGGGCATGCCCAGCTCGCGTTCGATCTCGTCCAGTATGTCCAGCGGCTCACGCACTTCGCGGTCCATCTTGTTGACGAAGGTGATGATGGGTGTGTCGCGCTGGCGGCAGACCTCGATCAGGCGGCGGGTCTGGGCTTCCACACCGTTTGCCGCGTCGATCACCATCAGGGCCGAATCCACGGCGGTCAGCACGCGGTAGGTATCTTCCGAGAAGTCTTTGTGGCCGGGCGTGTCCAGCAGGTTAACCACGTGGTCGCGGTAGGCCATTTGCATCACACTGGATGCGACGGAGATACCCCGCTGCTTTTCAATCTCCATCCAGTCGGAGGTGGCGTGTCGTGTGGCCTTGCGCGCCTTGACCGATCCGGCAATCTGGATCGCGCCCGAGAACAACAGCAGCTTTTCGGTCAGCGTGGTTTTACCGGCATCCGGGTGGGAAATGATGGCAAAGGTGCGGCGACGCTTGGTCTCGGCAAGAAAGGTCATGGAGGCGGGGGCTGCAAGCAGCGCAGAGAGGCAAAGGGCGTGATTTTAAGGGCCTTGCGCGTTGCGGGCCTTTGCCAGGGTGGCGATAGCTCCGTATAATCGGCTCCTTCCGAGGAGCGTTGCAGCTCGAAACCCTGGCCTGAATGAAACGAATTCAGGGTGCAGGATGCGAGTGAGGCTCGGAACACGTTGTCTTCCATAAAAAGTCAACGCAAGTCAACGGCGCTCACCCACTGGTCTGTGCGGTGAGCCTATACCCGGTTAATGCGCAGCCCAGTGGCCTCAAAATTTTTTTGGAGCCCACCATGAGCGCATTGAAACCCGTTTCCAAGACCGAAGACTACAAAATCGCCGACCTGAGCCTGGCCCCCTGGGGACGCAAAGAGCTCACTATTGCCGAGACCGAAATGCCGGGTCTGATGGCCATCCGCCAAGAATTCGCCAAGGCCCAGCCGCTCAAGGGCGCGCGTATCACTGGCTCCCTGCACATGACCATCCAGACCGGCGTGCTGGTCGAGACCCTGCAAGCCTTGGGCGCCGACGTGCGTTGGGCTTCGTGCAACATCTTCTCCACACAAGACCACGCCGCTGCCGCCTTGGTGGCGCAGGGCACACCGGTGTTTGCGCACAAGGGCGAAACGCTGGAAGAGTATTGGGACTTTACGCACCGCATTTTTGAATTCGGTGGCAAGAAGGGCACTGCGGCTGAAGGCCCCAACATGATCCTGGACGACGGCGGCGACGCTACGTTGCTGATGCACCTGGGCGCCCGTGCCGAGAAGGACATCAAGGTCCTGGCCAACCCTGGCAGCGAAGAAGAAATCTGCTTGTTCAAGGCCATCAAGGCCAAGCTCAAGCTGGACCCCACCTGGTACAGCCGCCGCCTGAAAAACATCATCGGCGTGACCGAAGAAACCACCACGGGCGTGATGCGTCTGGAAGAAATGTCGGCCAAGGGCTCGTTGGCGTTCCGCGCCATCAACGTCAATGACTCGGTGACCAAGAGCAAGTTTGACAACCTGTACGGTTGCCGCGAATCCCTGGTGGACGCCATCAAGCGCGCCACCGACGTGATGATCGCCGGCAAAGTAGCCTTGGTGGCTGGTTATGGCGACGTGGGCAAGGGCTCCGCCCAGGCACTGCGCGCACTGTCTGCCCAAGTGTGGGTGACCGAAGTGGACCCCATCAACGCCCTGCAAGCCGCGATGGAAGGCTACAAGGTTGTGACCATGGAATACGCCGCCGACAAGGCCGACATTTTTGTGACCGCTACCGGCAACAAGAATGTCATCACCTTCAAGCACATGCAGGCCATGAAGGACCAGGCCATCGTTTGCAACATCGGCCACTTCGACAATGAAATCGACGTAGCTTCGCTGGAAAAGCTGAAGTGGGACGAGATCAAGCCCCAGGTGGACCACGTGATCTTCCCCGCTACCAAGGGCAAGAACGCCAAGCCCGAGAAACGCATCATCCTGTTGGCCAAGGGCCGCCTGGTGAATCTGGGTTGTGGTACTGGCCACCCCAGCTTTGTGATGTCGTCCAGCTTTGCCAACCAGACCATCGCCCAGATCGAACTGTTCACCAAGCCCAAGGAATACAAGTCGGGCAAGGTCTATGTGTTGCCCAAGCACCTGGACGAAAAGGTGGCACGCCTGCACCTGATGAAGGTCGGCGCGCAATTGAGCGAATTGACCGATGAGCAAGCCGCCTACATCGGCGTCAGCAAGTCCGGCCCATACAAAAAAGACACGTATCGCTACTAAGCGAGCGCCGAAAGGCGAATTGGGGGTCGGATTAGGGAATTGGGGGGCGGATCACCATTCGCACAGCGAATGTGTGCTCTGACCCCTAATTCACCCGACCCCCAATTCACCGCTGTTACTTTGAGGAACACATGCGCATTGACCAACTACTCGTTTTACGTGGCCTGGCCACTACCCGGTCGCAGGCCCAGCGCCTGATTGCCGATGGTGTGGAATGGCTGCAGGGCGAGGCGTGGAAGCGCGTAGCCAAAAACGGTGACGAAGTGCCCGAGAACGCCGACGTTCGCCTGCTCGACGACTCCGAGGCCCGCTACGTATCCCGTGGCGGTCTGAAGCTGGAAGCCGCGCTCAAGCAAGTGGGCCTGTCGGTCGACGGCCTGGCCTGTCTGGATGTGGGGCAAAGCACCGGCGGTTTTACCGACTGCCTGCTGCAGCATGGCGCGCGTCTGGTGGTGGGTGTGGATGTGGGCAGCGCCCAGCTGCACCCGCAACTGCGCGAAGACGGCCGTGTGCTGTGTGTCGAGAAGGTGAATGCCCGTTCCCTGACTGCTATGGATTTTGAAGCAGCATGTGTAAATTACACGGGGGCTGGCGGCCAGTTTGATCCAGAGGCTGAGGGCGCAGAGCCGTTTGTGCCAGAGTTTGATGTGGTGGTGGGCGACCTGTCCTTCATCTCGCAGACCTTGGTGCTGCCGGCGGTTATTCCCTTTTTGAAACCCGGCGGCACGTTGCTCACCTTGGTCAAGCCGCAATTCGAATTGCAGCCGGGCCAAGTAGGCAAGGGCGGCATCGTCAAGGACGACGCCATGTACCCCATCGTGGAGCAGCGGTTGCGCGAAACCTGTGCCGATCTGGGCCTGACCGTGACGGCGTGGTTCGACTCCCCCATCGAAGGTGGAGACGGCAACCGCGAGTTTTTTATTTGCGCAACGAAATAACTTTTGCGGGACAGACCGCCGCAACGTAGTTGCAAGCTCTGTCCCCAACTGATTGGAAAGCCATGTCCGATACATCCCGCATTCCCCTGAGCGTGGAATTCTTTCCGCCCAAGACCCCCGAAGGTGTGGCCAAGCTGCGCGCCGTGCGCCAGCAGCTGTATGCGCTCAAGCCCGAGTTCTGTTCGGTGACCTTTGGGGCCGGTGGCTCCACACAAGAAGGCACCTTCAATGCGGTCTCCGAAATCCTGGCCGAAGGTGTCAGTGCCGCGTCCCATTTCTCGTGCATTGGTGCCACGCGCGACACGGTGCGCGCCCAACTGGCCACACTCAAGGCCATGGGCGTCAAACGCCTGGTGGCGCTGCGCGGCGATTTGCCCAGCGGCTACGGTGCCGGTGGTGAATTCCACTACGCCAGCGAGTTGGTGGCCTTTATCCGTGCCGAAACCGGTGACGACTTCTTCATCGAAGTGGCGGCTTACCCCGAGATCCATCCCCAGGCCCGATCGCCCGAGGCCGACTTGCAGGCTTTTGCCGCCAAGGTCAAGGCTGGTGCCAATTCGTCCATCACCCAGTATTTCTACAACCCGGACGCTTATTTCCGTTTTGTGGACGACGTGGCGGCCATGGGCCTCAACGTGCCTGTGGTGCCCGGCATCATGCCCATTACCAGCTCCACGCAGCTGATGCGTTTTTCGGACGCCAGCGGTGCCGAGATTCCACGCTGGATCCGCCTGCGCCTGCAAAGTTTTGGCGACGATACGGCGTCCATCAAGGCCTTTGGCCTGGACGTGGTGACCAGTTTGTGTGAGCAGTTGCGCGCCGGTGGTGCTCCTTCGCTGCACTTCTACACCATGAACCAGAGTGTGGCGACGATTGCGCTCTGCGAGCGCCTGGGCTTGGTGGCGTAAGGCTACGCTCAGTCTGGAGCCGCAGTAGAGCTGGGGTAAGCGTCGCCGTTCGTGTCCTCCGCACTTCGTGCTCCCCCTTTACCTCACTTTGACGCTCACCCCAACTCTACTGCTCATAGCGTTGGTGGGGCGAAGTTAAACCCCTTCAAACTCCATCGCCGGGCGGTGCTCCTCGGTGCTGACAAATTGCCAGCGACCGACAAAACACGCAGCCAGCCATGCGATGGTGCCGATCAGGCCGATGACCAGCCAGGCGCTGAGCGAGTCGCCGTCAAACGCGCCGAACATGGTGACACGCAGGGCCTTGATGACCCAGGTGAAGGGCAACCAGGGGCTAACCGTCTGGTAAATACCTCCCGACAGTTCGACCGGCAACACGCCCCCCGCGGACGACAGTTGCAGCACCATCAACAGCAGCACCGCAGCCTTGCCCGCGTCCCCAAAGGCGCGGGTCAGTGCAACGATGATGGTCAGGAAGGTCAGCGAACTGATGACCAAGGTCAGTGCATAGGGGCCCAAATGGGCCACTGAAATCTCCAGCAGAAACAGTGACATCAGCATGATGACCATGGCCTGTGCAACCACCACCGCGCCCAGAATGCCCAGTTTGCCCAACAACCGGGCCGGGCGCGAGGCCGTGGACGCGGCCAGTGGCAGGCGGCGCAGGTGGAACAGGAAAGCCGACATCACCGCGCCCAGCCACAGCGAGGTGGCCAGAAAGTTGGGCGCAAAACCAGCGCCGTTGTTGGGCACGGGGGCCACAATTTCGATGACGGGCTCGACCGAATCTGCCAGGCCACGGGCGCTGCCCTCTGGTGCCTGCACATCTCGGGGCAGTGAGTGGTTCAACAGGTCCAATCCCAGCGTCAGTTCTTTGGAGCCGCTTTTGAGCTGGCCCAGTCCTTGGCGCAAATCGTGTGCTCCGGCACCCACTGTGCGGCTTGCGCTGGCCAATTCGTCCAGCTTGGCATCTTCCGGCACTTTGCTGGCCGCTGTGTGGATACCGCCACCCAGAGCCACCATGCCGTCTACCAGCTTGGCCGTGCCTGCACCCAGCTTCTGGGTGCCGTCTGCCAGCTGCGCCTGGCCCAGGCGCGCGGACTGTATGCCCGCGCCCAACAGGGCCGCACCATCGCCGAGCTGTGACGCACCTTCGGAGAGGCGTGTGCCAACCAGGGGGATGGCCTTGGTTTCGTCCCGCATGCGAATGCTGGCGTCGGTCAGCTCCTGTGCGCCATTCTGCAAATCCTGGAGGCCGTGCGACAGACTGGTGTGGCCAGACAGCAGTTCGGCCGGTGCGGTCTTGAGCGCCGCCAGGTCGTGTGCGGACGGACGTTGCTGGTCCATGGTGCGCAATCCGGTGCCCAATTGTTTGACACCGTCCGTCAGCTGCACGACGGCGTGCCCCAAGCCGTCCGCGCCGCTGGCCAGGGTTTTGGAGCCCGAGTCGGCTTTCGCCAGACCGGCATCCAATTTCTGCGCGCCGTCATTCAGCGTGGCCACGCCTTTACGCAGCTCGGTCAGTTTGTCGCGCGAGCCGGTGACGTTGGTCAGCACCAGGGACCAGCGGTTTTCGTTCAGATTGATGTTGACCTGGTGCCCCAGCTCGGCGGCAAAACGCTTGGCAATCTGGGCACCGTTGTAGTTGTTGCCTTCGGACACATACATCACCAGGCGGCCACCGGCGGCGGCTTGCCCGGGTACGGCGTTGGCGCTGAAGTCGCTGGGAATGATCAGTGCAAACGCCAGGCGACCCTGCCGCACCGCCCGTTTGGCTTCGTCTTCTTCCAGGTAGTCGACAAAGCCAAAGGTCTGTCGTTCGCGGATCGACGCGGCCACCTCCTGGCCCACGTTCACATCCTGGCCGCGGTAGTGCAGCCCCTGGTCCAGGTTGACCAGGGCGGCTTTGAGGTCGCCGGTGTGGGCGCCGGGGTCTTGCACGCTGGAAAGGTAGATCAGCGCGTACAGCGCCGGGATGATGATCACGCCAATCGTCGAGACCTTGAGCTTGGGAAAACGCGTAAACAGCGTCATCTCCATGCGAAAAATCGCAATTGCATCGCGCAGGACACGCATGGCTAACCCGTGGGCTACGTTTTAGCCGCCCGATTCCAGCGTGAAGGTGGCATTGGCGTCCTGCTTGAGCAGCTCCACCATCTGGGGCAGGGCTTTTTGCAGTCCGGCCTTGAGCGTGTGGGGCGGGTTGATGATGAACATGCCACTGGCCGGCAGGCCGGGGCGAATTACCTCGCCTTCGTCATCCTGCAACAGCTTGCTGGATTTGACGGTGAGCGTGGCACCCAGCCAACTCTTGCCAGCCTTATTGGCCAGGGTCTTGAGTTTCTTGGGCAGATCGTGTGCTTCAGGGCGCGGGATGATGGGGTACCAGACGGCATAGGTGCCGGTGGCAAAACGTACCAGCGAGTCGGCCACCATTTCGGCCACGCGGCCATAGTCGGTCTTCAATTCATAGCTGGGGTCACACAACAACAGGGCGCGGCGCGAGGGAGGGGGCAAGAATTTCTTGATACCTTCAAAACCGTCTTCGCGCAGGATGGCGATCTGGCGCCCGGCTTCGAGCTGGGCAATATTGGCGGTCAGGGTCTTGGTGTCGGTGGGGTGCAGTTCAAACAGCTTGAGCTTGTCGCGGTCCCGCTCCTGTATCACCCGGTGGATGATGAAGGGAGAGCCGGGGTAGACCTTGTGGCTGCCCGCCTTGTTGAAGCTGGCGACCAGGTCCAGATAGTCCTGCAACAGCGGTGCAAACGGCTCTTTGGGTTTGGTCGCCACCAGCTTGAGGAAACCCTCGGCAGCTTCGGCGCTGGTCTGGGCGTAGTCACCGTCTAGGCGGTACAGGCCGGCACCGGCATGGGTGTCAAAGATGGTCAGCGCTGCGTCTTTTTGGGCCATATGGCGCAAAACGGCCAGCAAAACCGTGTGTTTAAGGACGTCGGCGTGGTTTCCGGCGTGGAAGGCGTGGCGGTAACTGAACATACTTGGATGGTAACCGGTGGGCGCGCAACTTGCCTGTTTTCATTAGTTTTGTATAATCGTGGGCTTCGCAGCGCTTTTGTGGCTCCGCGGCGAAGGCTTCGCACACCGTCTTACGGCAGTGCCGTGGAGTATCCCCACCTAAGAGATTTCCATCAGAGAAACGCCGACCGTGGAAAAGAGCCCGCCAAACCAACTCCTTTTTTAGGAAATTCTCATGTCTACTTTCAGCGCAAAACCCGCTGAGGTCGTGCACGAGTGGTTTGTGATTGACGCGACCGACAAGGTCCTCGGACGAGTAGCCAGCGAAGTTGCTCTCCGTTTGCGCGGCAAACACAAGGCCATTTACACGCCTCACGTCGATACCGGCGATTTCATCATCGTCACCAATGCAGCCCAGCTGCGCGTCACCGGCGCCAAGTCGCTGGACAAGGTGTACTACCGCCATTCGGGTTACCCCGGCGGCATCTCGTCCACCAACTTCCGTGACATGCAAAACAAGTTCCCCGGCCGCGCTTTGGAAAAAGCCGTCAAGGGTATGTTGCCCAAGGGTCCCCTGGGTTACGCCATGATCAAGAAGCTCAAGGTTTACGGCGGTGCTGAGCACCCCCACACAGCCCAGCAGCCCAAGGTTCTGGACATCCCCGGTATTTCTCCCGCAGCAGTGAAACGTGAGGCAGCCAAATGATCGGTGAATGGAACAATGGCACCGGCCGTCGCAAATCCAGCGTCGCCCGCGTGTTTCTGAAAAAAGGCTCCGGCCAAATCGTCGTGAACGGCAAGGACATCTCCAAGTTCTTCGGTCGTGGCACTTCCATCATGATCTGCAAGCAGCCCCTGCTGTTGACCAACCACGCTGAAACGTTTGACATCATGGTCAACGTCGCTGGCGGCGGTGAGTCCGGCCAAGCTGGTGCAGTGCGCCACGGTATCACCCGTGCCCTGATCGACTACGACGCAACGCTCAAGCCAACACTGAGCCAAGCCGGCTTCGTGACGCGTGACGCGCGCGAAGTGGAACGTAAGAAGGTCGGCTTCCACGGCGCTCGCCGTCGCAAGCAGTTCTCCAAGCGTTAATCGCTCGCCAACGGAAGAACATTCCGTTGCAAATCGAACGGCTGCCAGGGTGCAAACCCTTGCAGCCGTTTTACATTGTGTTGTTAGACTTCGCGCTCCATGAGATTCAAGCTTTTACGCCGCCGCCTTACTTTCAGCGCGCCCCGCATGGTTGTGCGCAGCGCCATGCCCTGGCCCTTTCGTTGGGCCATCGTTGCCATCGTGCTGGGTTTTTGTGCGGCCATCGGCCTGTGGGCCTTTGAGTTTGGCAAGGACATTGCCGGTTTGGAGAAAGGCTCCAAGGAAGAGTTGCTGCACTTGCGCACTGAGTTGACCGAAGTGAAGGCGGAATTGGTGAAGGTCAAGCAGGAGCGCGACCATGCGCAGTCCATTGCCAACACGGCGGACACCCTGGTTACGGCCGAGAAGGCCTCGCACGAAAGCCTGCTGGCACAGCTCAAACAACTGGAAGCCGACAACCGCACACTGCGTGATGACCTTGGTTTTTTTGAAAAACTGATTCCTTCCGCCAATGGCGACGGCCTGGCCATCCGAAGTCTCCAGGCCGATCTGCAGACTGGCGGCAAGTTAAAATGGCAGGTGCTGGTGATCCAGTCAGGCAAGAACCCCGTGGAGTTCAATGGCCGCCTGGAGGTTGCGTTCTCCGGCCTATTGGATGGAAAGCCCTGGACGGCCAACCTGGCCGGTGTCCCCCCCGCGATCAAGGTCAGGCAATATGGTCGTATGGACGGAAAGTTTGACATACCCGCCCAGGTCGTTGTGAATGGCATGTCCGCCAAGGTGATGGACGGCACGGTCGTCAAGGCGACGCAATCCATCAAGTTGTAATATCAATAAGCAAGGTTGGTCTCATGTTCAACAAGAAAAAGCAGCCCCTCATCAAAAGCGTGATTGCTGAAGGCAGTGAGATCACGGGCAACATCCGTTTCACCGATGGCATGCATGTGGATGGCGTCATCATTGGAAACATTCGCGCCGCGGACGAGGCGGCCAGCATCTTGGTGATCTCCGAGATTGCCAGCATCACTGGCGAAGTGATTGCTGACCACATCATCATCAATGGCAGTGTCAAAGGGCCTATTTATGCCCGAAAAATGCTGGAATTGCAGCCCAAGGCCCGCATTGAGGGGGATGTGGAATACGCCGCGCTGGAAATGCACCAAGGCGCCTTGATTACCGGCCAGTTGCGCCCCATCTTGGGTGAAGGGGAAAAGCCCACACTGAAGCTGGCGGCAAATAACCAGTAACAGAATTCCCGAGCGATTTGCTGTACTATTCCCGCATCCCCTGAATTTGACCGGAGTCCGTCCATGAGTGCCCTAGCCGAAACCCTGCCCACCGAAATGCCCGCGCCCATCCTGTTCACCGACAGCGCAGCGACCAAGGTGGCTGACCTGATCGCCGAAGAGGGCAATCCCGAGTTGAAATTGCGCGTGTTTGTCCAAGGCGGCGGTTGCTCCGGCTTCCAGTACGGCTTCACCTTTGATGAAATCACCAACGAAGACGACACCGTGATGAGCAAAAACGGCGTGTCTCTGTTGATCGATGCGATGAGTTACCAGTACTTGGTGGGTGCCGAGATTGACTACAAAGAAGACTTGCAGGGTGCCCAGTTTGTGATCAAGAACCCCAATGCCACGACCACCTGCGGTTGTGGTTCGTCGTTCTCTTAATAAAACGGCAGTCTTCCCGGTCTAGTCCGGGTAGATTCCACCCAGTATGCGGGCGCCTTGTGCGCCCGTAACGCTTTTGAGGCTGGATGTTTTGCCTTGCAGGGTCTGGCGGGCCAGCCAGGCAAAGGCGGTGGCCTCTACCTGCAGCGGCGGCAAGCCCCGTTCTGCTGAGGAGATCACGCGGCAGGTGGGCAAAGCGGCCTGTAGACGCACCATCAGGAAGTGGTTCAAGGCGCCGCCACCACACACCACCAGGGTCTGGCAGCTGGGGCTGGTGTCCAACAGGCAGCGGGCGCAGGATAGCGCGGTCAGCTCGGTCAGAGTGGCCTGCACATCCTGGGGCGCCGTGCCATCAAAACCTGCCAACTTGCCAGCCAGCCACGGTGTATTGAACAGATCCCGACCTGTGCTTTTGGGCGGGGCCTTGGCAAAGAAGGGTTCGTCCAGCAAAAGGGCCAACAAGCCGGCATGTACCCGGCCTTGTGCCGCCCAACGGCCGGCATCGTCAAATGGCTGGCCGGTGTGCGCCATGCACCAGGCATCCATCAGGGCATTGCCGGGGCCACAGTCAAAGCCCAGCAGATCCGGGGTGCTGGGGTCTAGCACGGTGATGTTGGAAATGCCGCCAATATTCAGCACCGCCAGTGCCTGGTCTGGTTTGCCAAAAAAAGCCTGGTGAAAGGCGGGCACCAGCGGTGCGCCCTGACCACCCGCTGCCACATCGCGGCTGCGGAAGTCGGCCACCACGGTGATGCCGCACAACTCCGCAAGCAGGGACGGGTTGTTGAGCTGCAGCGTGTAACCGGTGCCATCAAATTCCTGCGGCCGGTGGCGTACGGTCTGGCCGTGTGCGCCGATGGCTTTGACTGCATGTGCCGCAACACCGCTCTGCGCCAGCAAGGCCGCAACCTGGTCGGCATACAGGCGCACCAGACCATTGGCGGCCAGTGCGGCGCGGTGTAACTCGTTGTCTGTGGGGGTGTTCAGGGCTAGTAACTCGACCCGCAGCGATGCGGGCATGGGAGCACTCGTGTGGACCAGCACCCGGGCCTGGGCGCCATCAAAATCGACCAACACGGCATCCACCCCGTCCAGCGAGGTACCCGACATCAGGCCGATGTACAAACCCGACACAGTGGGCAGCTGCAAATGAACCGGGCTTACTGGGCGCTGCCCAACTGCATATTGGCCGCAGCGGCCAGCTGGATGCGTACCTGGTCGGCTGCCTGGTTAAACGTCGTGCGGGCAGATGGCGCCACGGGAACGGAGTCGCTCTGCTTGGCGATAGTCAGCGGGTCTTTGTGGGCACCGTTGACGCGGAACTCAAAATGCAGGTGGGGGCCGGTGGCCCAGCCGGTCTGGCCGACAGCGCCCACGTTTTGGCCCTGATTGATGCTCTGGCCGCTGCGCACGTTGATACGGCTCAGGTGGGCGTACACGGTGACACTGTTGTTGCGGTGTTTGACAAAGACCACATTGCCGAAGCCGTTTTGGGTGCCGGCGAAGTCCACCACACCATCCGCAACGCTTCGCACGGGGGTGCCCGTGGGCGCCGCGTAGTCCACACCCAGGTGGGCGCGCCAGGTTTGCAGAATGGGGTGGAAACGCATCTTGAAGCCGCTGGTCACGCGCGAGAACTCCATAGGCGAGGCCAGGAAGGCGCGGCGCAGGCTTTCACCGGCCAGGGTGTAGTAGCCACCCTTGCTCAGAGTGTGGCTGGCGGTGGACGCGGCGGCCGTGCCGCTAGCCACCGGCTCCTGGAACCACATGGCCTGGAAGCTTTTGCCGGCATTGACGAACTCTGCGCTCAGCACGCGGCCGGCGCGCAGGGGCTCGCCGTCGCCTTCCAGCGTTTCGTAGGTGACGGCAAAGCGGTCACCCTTGCGCAGCGCGCGGTGGAAGTCGATATCGCCCGAGAAGATTTCTGCCAGCTGGATGGCCACCGCGTCCGGGATGCGGGCGTCATCGGTGGCGGCAAACAGCGAGGTCTGGATGGCACCGCTGGCCAGGCGCGAGGATGCGGTCATGGGCAGGGTTTCCAGCTTGGACTGGAAGCCGGTGGCCGTTTTATCGACCGTCAGGCGTTTGAACATGCCGTCGTCTTCGGGGCTCCAGCGGGCGCTGAGTTTGAGCAGGGTGTTGTCTTCGCTGGCTTCCACGGTGACATTGCGCCCGGCACGGCCCATCAGGGTCTGCTGGACCACGGTGTCGGCGCGGAAAAAGGCTGCGGCCTGGGGATCGTAGATACCCAGGCGTTTGAGCAGGGTTTCGGCAGTGTCTGCCGAGCGGGTGGCGTCTGAGCGGTACAGGCGCATGGCCTGGGTTTGCAAAGCCTCATACTGGCTGAGCACGGGCAGGGGTTGTACGTCTTCGACCACGGTGCGCACGGGCAGGTCGGATGCGTCGGGTGCCAAAGAGGCCACCGCATAGGTGGCGCCCGCACCGCCCAATAACAGGGTGGCGATGGCGAGGCTCAGTTGCTTGGGATGGCTGTGGACAAGACGGGCGGCGAGGGCCAAAGTGCCCTCTGCGGCCTGTAGCAGGCGGTGTATCAAAATTCGGTCTCCATGGATTAGGGGCGAGGCCATCCGGCACTACACCCCAAACTGCAAGCTGGGCGCGACTAAAATCCAGTCGCTGCCAACCCAACGCGATTGCAGGAGGAAGGCCGGAGTATAGCGGTCTACCGCACCGACACATCGATAAAAACCCTTATGAATCAAGCCTCAAGCCCCCAGATAGTTGTAAGTGACCGTGTTCGCGAGGCCCTGGCTGTGACACTGCGTGGTGTGGAAGAGCTGCTTCCACAAGACGAATGGGTCAAAAAACTGGTCAAATCCGAAGCCACCGGCACGCCGCTGCGTATCAAGCTGGGCCTGGACCCCACGGCGCCCGATATCCACATCGGCCACACCGTGGTGCTGAACAAGATGCGGCAATTGCAAGATCTGGGCCATACCGTGATCTTTTTGATTGGCGACTTCACCAGCATGATTGGCGACCCGTCTGGCCGCAACAGCACCCGCCCGCCGCTGACGGCCGAGCAGATCAAGATCAACGCCGAGACCTACCGCGCCCAGGCCGACAAGATCCTGGACCCGACCAAGACCGAGCTGCGCTACAACAGCGAGTGGAGCGACCCGCTGGGCGCCCGCGGCATGATCCAGCTGGCCAGCCGTTACACCGTGGCCCGCATGATGGAGCGCAACGATTTCCACGACCGCTTCAAGGCCGGCACGCCGATTGCAGTGCACGAGTTTTTGTACCCGCTGATGCAGGGTTATGACAGCGTCGCTTTGAAAAGTGACCTGGAACTGGGTGGCACCGACCAGAAGTTCAACCTGCTGATGGGCCGCACGCTGCAGACCGAATACGGCCAGGAGCCCCAGTGCATCTTGACCATGCCGTTGCTCGAAGGCCTGGACGGCGTGGAGAAGATGTCCAAGAGCAAGAACAACTACATCGGCATCAGCGAAGACGCGAACACCATGTTCGCCAAGGTGTTGTCCATCTCCGACGTGTTGATGTGGAAGTGGTACACGCTGTTGAGCTTCCAGTCTGAGGCTGCCATAGCCGCGCTGAAGGCCGAAGTGGAAGGCGGGCGCAACCCCAAGGACGCCAAGGTGGCGCTGGCCAAGGAAATCACCGCACGCTTCCACAGCGCCGCCGCTGCCGATGCCGCGGAGCAAGATTTCATCAACCGCAGCAAGGGCGGCGTGCCCGACCAGATCGACGAAATCAGCCTGCCGCTCGGTGAGGGTGGTGCCGCTTTGGGCATTGCCGCGCTGTTGAAATCTGCCGGGCTGGCCGCGTCCAGTGGTGAGGGCAACCGCCTGATCGACGGCGGCGGCGTGCGGGTGGACTCCAATGTGGTCAGCGACAAGGGCCTCAAATTGGCCGCCGGAACCTATGTGTTGCAGGTGGGCAAGCGCAAGTTTGCGCGGGTTACGCTGGCGTAATTGCTATGCAATTGGTAGCTATTCACGCTTATTTTACGGGGGCTAGCGGCCGGTTTTTCTTATGATCTCTGTGCTGCAACGGGTTCGCTCGGCCCGTGTCGAGGTCGACGGGGAAACGGTGGGCGCTATCGGCCCTGGCCTCTTGGTGCTGGTCTGTGCCGAACAGGGTGACACGCAGGCCGAGGGTGACAAGCTGCTGGCCAAAATCTTGAAACTGCGCATCTTCAGTGACGCCCAGGGCAAGATGAACCTGAGCGTGCAGGACATCGATGGTGCGGGCACGGTAGGTGGCTTGCTGATCGTCAGCCAGTTCACGCTGGCGGCGGACGTGAGCGGCGGCAACCGGCCCAGCTTCACCGGGGCCGCTGCTCCGGAAGATGGACGGAGGCTATATGAAGGTTTTGTGGACGCTGCACGGCGTGCACATGGCGGCGTGGTGCAAACCGGTATCTTTGCGGCTGACATGCAGGTTCATCTGGTCAATGATGGGCCGGTGACGATACCGTTGCGGATTGCGCCGGCCGTCTAAAACACTATTATTTTTGTAGCGTATAACGCTTATTGTTCGGGGGCTGCAGCCTGATTTTGCATGTGTGGTGGGGCTAGGGGCCTGGGTGCCAGTGCGTTCTGCTCCGTGTCCCCCGGCCTTCGGCCTCCTCCTTGACCTGCGCAGAATGCACTGGCACCCAGGCCCCTAGCCGGGCATCAGTGCTCCATGCTCACCGTCGTCCCAATTGGACGGCAGTAGCTGCGCCAGCGGCATGTCCCATACCGCATCCACCCAGCCCCGCAGGCTGTTGATGAATGCCATGGCATCTACGCGGGGCAAATCTTTCAGGTGCACGACGGCTTCCTCGACGCGTCCCTCAGCCAGCCAATGCGCACGCCCCACGCCGGGCAACAGGCCGCATTGCGCAGCTGGTGTGACCCAGCGGTCATCCAGTAGCAGAGCGATGTTGCCGCGCGTGCATTCGGCGATTTCACCTTTGGTGTTCCACAGCACGGTATCGAATACGGCCGGGTTAGTGGGCGCAAACTGCTCGTAATGGGCGCGGCGCGTCGTCTTGTGGCGCACAAATTCGCTGCCGGCCAGCAGCAGGGGGCGGTCTGCCAGCTGCAGGCGCACGGTAGTGGGCGTGGCGGGCAGGGCAAAGGCCTCGACCCGTGGCGAGCCCGCGGCATCCAGCAGCAGCCGCACACGCCAGACGCCGGCAGGGTGCTGCAGGCACAGCGCCGTGAGTGCCGCGTGTACCGCCTCTGACTGCCAAAGAAACCCAAAGTGTGCTGCAGAAGACGCCATGCGCGCCAGGTGGGCGTCAACCTGGTGAAAAACTCCGTTTTGCAGTGCCAGCGTTTCCAACAACGCAAAGGACTGGCTCGCGCGGGTCAGGTAGGCCTGTTTGTGACGCCACTCCTGCCATTCGCCGCCCGCCTCGGCATCCGACGTGATGCCGCTGCCGGTGCCGGTGCGCAGGTGTTCGCCCTGGGCCAGCACGGTTCGGATGGGCACATTAAAGGTGGCACTGCCACCGGGGCGCACCACGCCAACGGCGCCGCAGTAGATGGCGCGGTCTGTGTCTTCCAGTTCGCGGATCAGCCGCATGGCCTGTACCTTGGGCGCACCGGTGACCGAGCCACAGGGGAACAGCGCCGTGAACACGTCCACCAGGCTGCAACCGGGGCGGGTGTCGGCATGGACATCACTGACCATTTGCCATACGGTGGACAGTGCTTGCACGCGGCACAGGCCATCCACCGTCACCGAGAAAGGCTGGGCCACGCGCGACAGATCGTTGCGGATCAGGTCCACGATCATCACGTTTTCTGCCCGCTCTTTGGGCGAGCTGCGCAGCCCTTGGGCTAGCGCTGTGTCTTCTTCGGGCGTGCGGCCGCGCGGGGCCGTGCCTTTCATGGGGCGGGTCACGATGTGGCCTAGGTGCCAGTCAAAAAACAGCTCGGGTGATACCGATAACACCTGTTCATCACCCGCGTCAATATAGGCGGCAAAACCACCGGGCTGGGCCTGGCGCATGGCGCTGAACAGCTCCCAGGGCGGCAGGTGCAACTGCCCTTCGTTGCGGGCCGTGAGGTTGGCCTGGTAGATCTCGCCATCGGAAATGGCCTGGTGCAGGCGGTCCATGGCGCCATCGAAGTTTGCACGCGAGATGCCGGGCTGCCAGGTGGCGCGGCGCGTGCCGTCGGCCGTTGGGGTTTGTGGGTCGGGACCGAGTTGTTCCGAAGGCAGCGGCGCATCGTGCACGCCAAACCAGGCCAGAGGTCCGGTGGCCGGGTGCACGGCCAGCGCACGGTCGAAAGCCGGAGCGGCCTCGTAACGCAGGTAACCCACACACCATTGGCCTTGCAGGGCGCGCGCCTCCACGGCCTGCAAAACATCCTTCACCTGGTCCAGTGTGTGCGCCACCAATACTTCAACTGGCGTTCCAAATGCCAGGCGCAGCGCGGGCGATCCCGCGGGCAAGACCTTGCCCGGCGTGGAGGCGCCGTTGGGACTCTGCGGGTTGGGGGCCTGGATGGCGGCGAAATCGATAAAGGCGCGCATGGACATGGGTTGGGAACTCAGGCTGCCGATTATGCTCAGGTGTTTGTAACCTTCGGCTCAGGGACGGCAATGGCAAAGAAACTCTTGATTTTGGGTGGCACGGTATTTCTGGGCCGGCACGTGGTGGATGCGGCCCTGGCGGCGGGTTATGAGGTCACACTGTTCAACCGCGGCAGCCGCGCGGTGCACTTCACCCAGCCCGTGGAGCAGCTCAAGGGTGACCGCAATGGCGACCTCCGTGCGCTGCAGGGCCGCCAGTTTGATGCGGTGGTGGATTGCAGCGGTTACACAGCCGAGCAGTTGCAGCGCTCAGCCGATGCACTGCGCGACCAGGCGCAGCACTACGTGTTTGTGTCCACGATTTCGGTTTATGCCCGCTTCGCGCCGGGGCAGGCCTTTGACGAAGCCGCCGCGCTGACCACCGCTACAGACGGTTACGGTGGCGGCAAGGCCCGCGCAGAAGAAACCATAGCAGCGGCCATGCCTGGGCGTGTGTCCATCCTGCGCCCCGGGCTGATCGTGGGGCCGCACGACCCCACGGGCCGCTTCACCTACTGGCCCGTGCGACTGGATCGCGGTGGCAAGGTGCTGGCGCCGGGCCGGCCCGATAGGTCCGTGCAATTCATCGACGCACGGGATTTGGCCCAGTGGTGTGTGCAATTGGCCTTGCAGAGAAGGCCGGGCACGGTCCACGGCATTGGCCCGTCCGGCAGCATGGCAAGTTTGCTGCAGGCCTGCCAACAAGCCAGTGGCAATACGGCTGCCGAACTGGTGTGGTGTGACGATGCCAAGTTGGTGGACGCCAAGGTCGCACCCTGGACGGGTCTGCCGCTGTGGATTCCTGAGGCGGATCCGGAGTTTGGTGGCATGCTGCTGGCCAGCAGCCAAGCGGCCGTGGACGCCGGGTTACACACCCGCCCGTGGCTGGAGACGGCGCGCGATACCCTGGCGTGGGCGCGTGCGGCGGGTAGCGCAGGCCATTCCACCACCGCCTTGACGGCTGAGGCCGAAGCCAACATTCTGGCCGCGTGATGCGGTGAATACCGTCACCAGCTTCCCGCCCTTGTCACGGCCCGGGGCAACGGTGCTGATACTGGGCAGCATGCCAGGTGTAGCCTCGTTGAGGGCCCAGGAGTATTACGCCCATCCACGCAACCATTTTTGGCCCATCATGGCCAGCATGGTGGGTTTTGATTTAGCAGCGCCGTATGCCGAGCGGGTGGATGCGTTGACCGGTGCGGGTTTTGCGGTGTGGGATGTATTGCAGAGCTGCGTGCGCGCCGGCAGTCTGGACAGTGCCATCCAGGCCGGCACCCGTGTGCCCAATGACTTTGCGGCATTTTTTGCCGCACACCCGCAGATTCGTTTGGTGGGGTTTAACGGAGCCGAGGCGGAGAAAAGTTTCAATAGCCACGTACTGCCCGGGCTACAGTCTGCAGCAGGGCTGCGTTATGCCAGGTTGCCGTCAAGCAGCCCGGCCCACGCGGTGGGGTTTGACTACAAACTGACTGCCTGGCGCGCCGCGTTGGCGGGCCAGGCGTATGTCAATTAGGCTGCGGCAGCCTTGTTGCGACGGCGGCGGGCGATGCCACCCACCAGGGCCAGACCGGCCAGCATCAGTGCATAGGTCTCGGGTTCTGGCACGGCGGACACCATGTACAACTGGTCTTGTGCATGGCGTGTGTAGTTGCCTTGGCCGTCTTTGCTGTACAGGTTCAGAACCCGTACCGAGCCAATGCCGTTCCAGGCACCGGAGGAGACCGCTGCATTGGCCATGGTTTTGTAGGAATTGGCCAGGCTGCTCAAGCTGCCAGATGGCTCACCTTCCAGCGACCAGATGGCCTGCTGCACAGCCGTGTTCTTGGTCGTCTGGTTGGCATTGCCCCACAGAGCGGTGTTGGACAGGTGGGTGGTGAAGAACTGTGTGAACAACCATGCCGTCTGGGCGCTGATGGGGTCCTGGGTGGACGTGTGGCCAGGCTCGCTGCCGTTGTAGGTGCCATAGGCGCCCGCTGCGTTGACCGTGTGGTTGCTTACGCCGCCGACCTTGTAGTGGGTGCCGGTGACGTTGAGGGTTTCGTTGTATTCCAGGCAAAAGCTCTCAAACGAGTTGTTCCAGGTGCCAACGCCACCGGAGACCACCGAGCCATTAAACGCGCCGCCGGGGTTGTTGCCAATACCATCGGTGAACTTGATGATGGAGCCGGTAACCACCTCAGCCGCAGCCCACTGTGTACCGACCATCAAAGCCGCCGCCAGGGCGGAACGAACCAAAATCCCGAAATTCTTATTGCGCATTGTCTGAAATCCCTAATGAGTCCATGTGTAAAAATTTGTTACCCGGACTGTAGGGGTTGGGGCGCAGACGGTAAATAGTCCGAATGGACTAAGCGCGGCGCCGGGGTGTGAACTTTGTCACGGTATGGCGCATGGCCATACAAACGAGGCACTGTTCTGCGTTGCGCTCAGTAGGGATTCTTGAAACCCAGCCTTGCCATGATCTCGGTCTCGCGCAGCTCCATCACCTGCGCGTCCTCGTCCAGTTCATGGTCCCAGCCCTGGGCGTGCAGCGTGCCGTGCACGATCAGGTGGGCGTAGTGGGCCTGTAGCGTCTTCTTCTGCTCCTTGGCCTCTGCGGCCACTACGGGCGCGCACAACACCAGGTCGGCACTGACCACAGGCTCCTGGGTGTAGTCAAAGGTCAGCACATTGGTGGCGTAGTCTTTTTTGCGGTACTCGCGGTTCAGCGTCTGGCCCTCCTCGGCGTCCACGATGCGCACCGTAATTTCGGCATCGCTCTGCAGCGCATGGCGAATCCACTTTTTGACGGCGTGGCGGGGCAGGGCGGCGCGGTGTTTGTCGGGTTTGGCGACGCCACTGAATTGCAAGGAGAGTGTGAGTTCGGGCAGCATGGTGGCGGGTTGTGAAAGGTTTTAAGGTTTGGTGAGGGAGCGGCGGCTGGGTGTGCGCAGCTTGGGCAGGCCCACGCGGGGTAGCTCCGGCTCTTCGTCGGGGATGGCTATCGACGGCAGCTCGCTCAGCCGCGCCGCGTCATAGGCATCCACCACGCGGGCCACCAGCGGGTGGCGCACGATGTCGGCACTGGTCAGGTGGGTGATGGCAATGCCACTGACCCGGCGCAGCACACGTTCGGCATCGACCAGTCCGCTGAGCTGGGTCTTGGGCAGGTCGATTTGGCTCACATCGCCGGTAATCACCGCTTTGGCACCAAAACCTATGCGTGTCAGAAACATCTTCATCTGCTCGGGCGTGGTGTTTTGCGCCTCGTCCAGGATGACGAAGGCATTGTTCAGCGTGCGCCCGCGCATAAAGCCCAGCGGCGCGATTTCCAGCTGCTGCTTCTCAAACGCCTTGTGTACCTGGTCGTAGCCCATCAGGTCGTACAACGCGTCGTACAGCGGGCGCAGATACGGGTCCACCTTCTGGTTCAGATCGCCGGGCAAAAAGCCCAGGCGCTCGCCCGCTTCCACGGCCGGCCGGGTCAGGATGATGCGCTGCACCGCGCTGCGCTGCAGCGCGTCCACCGCAGCCGCCACGGCCAGGTAGGTCTTGCCGGTGCCGGCAGGGCCGATGCCAAAGGTGATGTCGTGCTCGGCAATATTGTCCAGGTACAGTGCCTGGTTCTTGCTGCGGGGTTTGAGGTCGGCGCGGCGGGTGGCCAGGCTGGGGCCATCGCTTTCGTCTGCAGAACCATCACCCGACAGCATCAGCTGCACCGTGGCCGCGCTGATGGGTTTGGCCGCCAGCTCGTACAGCGCCTGGATCAGGTCCATGCCACGTTCGGCCTTGGCCTTGGGGCCTTCGATCTTGAACTGCTCGTGCCGGTGCGCGATGCGAATGTCCAGCGCCACTTCTATTGTGCGCAGATGTTCGTCGGTCGGGCCGCACAGGTGAGACAGGCGGTTGTTGTTCAACGGTTTGAAAGTGTGGCGGAGGATCAAGCTGATAATTCCGGTCAGATAGAGATGAGAAGAGGCCTGAAAAAGTCCTCCATCATAGGCAACAAAGCGCAAACTACCCAGGGCACACGATGATCGGCAAACTGACAGGCATTCTCAGCGACAAAAACCCGCCCCAGGTATTGGTGGACTGCGGCGGCGTGGGTTACGAGGTGCAGGTGCCCATGAGCACGTTTTACAACCTGCCGACCAGCGGCGAAAAAGTGTCGCTGCTGACGCACTTTGTGGTGCGGGAGGACGCGCAGATTTTGTATGGCTTTCAGTCGGCAGAGGAGCGTGCGGCGTTTCGGGAGCTGATCAAGATTTCCGGTGTTGGTCCGCGCACCGCCTTGTCGGTGTTGTCCGGCATGAACGTGGGTGAGTTGTCGCAGGCGGTGACGCTGCAAGAGGCGGGTCGCTTGATCAAGGTTCCGGGCATTGGCAAGAAGACGGCCGAGCGCCTGTTGCTGGAACTGAAGGGCAAGCTGGGTGCCGACATTGGCGCCAGTGCCACGTTGATCAACGATGCGCAGGCTGACATCCTGCAGGCGCTGTTGGCGCTGGGGTATAGCGACAAGGAAGCTGCGGCTGCGCTGAAGGCTTTGCCCGCGGATGTGGGGGTTAGTGACGGGATCAAGCTGGCGCTCAAGGCTCTGGCGCGCTGAATGGCGGTGCGCTCTGCTTTTGTGGGGCGTTTCACAGTGGCGCACGGAAGGACTGCGCTCGGCGGGTGGCGTGGCAGGCGTTCTCTGGCTCGCTTCGCGGGAGGCCTTGTGGGGTTTGTCGCGGTTATTGCGTTAAGGCTGTGTTGGGCGCGCCAGTTCTGCAGCAACCGCGAGTGCGGCCTGCGCCCGCCCGCCACACCACCCGCCTTTGGGGTGAAGTGTTGGCGACGCGAGTTTGAAGAAAATGACCTGTAGCCCCTGTGGAATAAAATCATGACGCTATGTTTGTTGTAGCGCGCTACACCACGCACCGTAAGGTCGGTGGGTTGGGTGTCCCTTCGTCGGCCCCATTCGTGGTTGCCTCAGAGCAGGCGTTCCAATCAACACGTTGACGCAAAAACCCTAAAGAAACCAAAACGGCCGCCCACGAGCGCGGGCCAGAGAAGGGATACCCAGCCCAGCGGCCCCGCCAACGCACAACGCTTACAAACCTACAGGCTCACAACGCCTCCCGCACGACCCGCCCATTCACCGCCTGGACCGGCCGTGCATTGTTCGGATAAAGCTGCGTAAACAACCGGTACTGCCCCCGGCTGATAGTGACCGGCTGCTTCATAACCATCCACAACACGCCCTCGGAGCAGGGTGGTGTGGTCAGTGAACCCATGAACTGGTAATACCGCTGGTCGGTGGGCAGCAGCTCGGCCAAGTTCAGCAAGCCCTGCGGCATGCGTACGCGGTCGTTGGCATCCAGCGGCATATAGGTCCAGACCTTGTCGATGAAGGGGCTGGCCGCGCCCTCGTCCAGCAGCACCGCGACCACGGCCAGTTGGCCTTCGTTGTTCTTGTGCACCAGGTGGGCCACCATGGGGAAGCGTTTGGAGTTGATCTGTTCTTCGGACGGCGTGTGGAAGTGGAACTGCAGCAGCCGGTAGGTCGATCCGCGCACGGTGATGGTGTTTTCGCCCTGCACGTCCACCTGGATGGTGTGGCCGTTGTTGACGACGGTGCCATTGCTGGGCGTGTAGGCAAACTGCACCGGCTCGGCCGGGCCCTGCAGGGTGTTGCCGTTTTCAATGTTGATGGGCGACTGGCGTTTGCCGATGGCGCAGGTGTTGAAGTCGGGTTTGAGCTTGCCCCATGCTTGCGGGCCGGTGTCACCCTCATAGGCCCAGTGGGCCTCGCCGCCATGGGCTTTGTCGCCCGCGGCTGGGGCGGCGGCGTGACCGGCGACTGCAGCGGCGCGGGCCTGCTGGTAGCGCTGGGTGGCCAGTGTGCGGGCTGCGGGGGGTGTTGGTGTGGCTGTGCGGGGTGGAGGTTTGGGGTTGTCTTCTACCGTGACCGTCATCTTCTTGCTGACGATGGCCGTGCCGGACAGCGCAGCCCGTATCTTCTCGGCCATGGCCGATCCGCTGTTGGTGGGCAGGCTTTCTACCGGTGTGGTTTTGCTTGCCGTATCACGGCCTTCCTTGGACGCAGCTTTGGCTGGAGCCGGCGCCGATGGCGTGGCGGCCGGGGCGCGGGATGCCGCTGGTGCGGGTGCAGCAGTGGCGGGGTCGGCCGCCCAGGCGTTGGCGCCCAGTGCAAGCCCCAGCGCAAGGCATAGGGTGCGCAGGGCGGGCAGGGGGGAAGGTGAAGCGGGAAATGGGCTCATGCCACCGTATCGACCCAAAGCGTGTGCAACTTGAATGGCGGCCGCGGCTGGCGCCTGCTGCGCGCTATAGTGGGCGCCTACCCGCCCCTTGCCCTAACCCGTACCCGCCCCGTGAGCATCCAGACCGACGATTTCGCCGCCCCGCCATCCAAACGCATGGTGTCAGCCGCTCCTACTTCACCCCAGGAAGAGGCCATCGAGCGCGCACTGCGCCCCAAGCTGCTGGACGAGTACGTGGGCCAGGCCAAGATCCGCGAGCAGTTGGAGATCTTCATCAGCGCCGCCAAGATGCGTGGCGAGGCGCTGGACCATGTGCTGCTGTTTGGCCCGCCCGGCCTGGGCAAGACCACGCTCTCCCACATCGTCGCGGCCGAACTGGGCGTGAACCTGCGCCAGACCAGCGGTCCGGTGCTGGAAAAGCCCAAGGACCTGGCCGCGCTCTTGACCAACCTTGAAAAGAACGATGTGTTGTTCATCGATGAGATCCACCGACTCTCCCCGGTGGTCGAAGAAATCTTGTACCCCGCGCTGGAAGACTACAAGATCGACATCATGATTGGCGAAGGCCCCGCTGCCCGCTCCATCAAGCTGGACCTGCAGCCCTTTACCCTGGTGGGCGCAACCACCCGCGCCGGCATGCTGACCAACCCGCTGCGCGACCGCTTTGGCATCGTGGCCCGGCTGGAGTTTTATACGCCCGAGGAACTGGCGCGTATCGTCAAACGCAGTGCGGGGTTGCTGAATGCGCCCATGGATGCCGACGGTGGCTTCGAGATCGCCCGCCGCTCGCGCGGCACTCCGCGCATTGCCAACCGCCTGCTGCGCCGCGTGCGCGACTATGCGGACGTGAAGGGCAGCGGCCACATCACGCTGGATATTGCCAATCGCGCGCTGGCCATGCTGGACGTGGACCCGCAAGGCTTTGACGTGATGGACCGCAAGTTGCTGGAGGCCGTGATCCACCGCTTCGACGGCGGCCCGGTGGGGCTGGACAATATTGCCGCCAGCATTGGTGAAGAGCGCGAAACGATTGAAGACGTTATTGAGCCCTACCTGATCCAGCAGGGCTACTTGCAACGCACACCACGCGGGCGCATTGCCACGCTGGCGGCGTACCGGCACCTGGGGGTTGCGCCGCGCAACCCGCCGGAGGGTGCGCTGTTTGCCGAGTGAGCGTATGAAAAATCGGCCTGTAGCCCCCGTGTAATAAGCCTGAAGTGCTCTACAAACGATAGCAAGTCAATGATTGAAGCCATCTTTGAGTTTGTGTTCAGCATCTTTGGTGAATTGCTGCTGCAGGTGCTGGGTGAACTGCTGGTCAACATGGGTTTCCATTCGCTGGCCGGGTCTGTGCGCCGCAAGCCCAACCCGTGGCTGGCAGCACTGGGTTACCTGGTGTTTGGTGCCATCGCGGGTGGCTTGAGCCTGCTGGTGTTCCCCGACTACCTGGTGGCCAGCAAGAACCTGCGGGTGGCAAATGCCGCCCTGTCCCCCATCTTGGCGGGCCTGTGCATGGCCGCCTTGGGCGCCTGGCGCGCGAGCCATGGCCAGGCGGTGCTGCGCATCGACAAGTTTGCCTATGGGTATCTGTTTGCGTTGAGCCTGGGGCTGGTGCGGTTCTGGTTTGCAAGCCCTGGCTAGGCCAGACTAGTCCCCGCTCGACACCCGCCCCCGCAGCTTCTTCACGTCTCCTCGCACAGCCTTGCCCTCCAGCCGCTTGCGCTGTGAGCTTCTGGTGGGCTTGGTCGCCTTGCGGCGCTTGGGTAACACGGCCACGCTGTCCACCAGGGCTTGCAGGCGCTCTATGGCATCGGCCTTGTTCTGCTCCTGGCTGCGCGTGGTCTGCGCCTTGATGACCACCACACCGTCGGCCGTGATGCGCTGGTCGCTCAGGGCCAGCAGCCGTTCCTTGATGGCATCCGGCAGCGACGATGCAGGGATGGAGTAGCGCAGGTGGATGGCGGTCGACACCTTGTTGACGTTTTGCCCCCCGGAACCCTGCGCACGTATGGCGGAGAAGTCGATCTCGTCTGGGTTGATCGGAATCAATGGTTCGGGCATGGGGGTATGGCTTGCAACGGTGTGCATTGTCTTTGTTTTACGATCACCCTCTCATGAATACACCCGCCACACTCACCCTCGCCCTCGCCGCTACCCTGTTGCCCCGCCTGGCGCACGCACAAACGCCCATTCCCGCTGACCGTGCGATGGTCGCCATCGTGGGCGACGCGGAGTTGTTCAATGTGGGCCAGGATGGTTATTGTGGCGAGCGAACGACCATCAACAGCCCGAGCAAAACGAAGTTTCTTATTCCAGCGGGACAGCGCAGCTGGTTTTTCCTCTCTTCCAAACTCCATGTGCCAGTGGCCACGCTGACGTGTTCGGGCGATTACTCGTTTGTGCCGGTGGCGGGCAAGTTGCACATCTTTCGGTACTCCTTCGTAGGCGAAAATTGTCTGCTGGAGCACTTCTCGGGAGACCCCGGTAAAACGCCCGAGCCTACCGAGCTGCAGCGTGAGAAACGTCGCTCCTGCCTGGTGCAGTAGACCGGTTCGAAGTGGGTGCGCGGGACCAATGCCAAATAACCCATACAAACCTTACAAACCAAGCCCAGGGAGAACTTCCATTGCCATTCGACATTAAAAAAGCGGTCATTGCACTCGTGATCTCGTGTGTATCTACACTCCTTGCCGTCTATTTTGACGGTCATGCAATCCAAGAAATCAGCTTCGATAATCCACTCATATTGGGGACCAATTTGATCTGGGCTTTGGTGGTGGCTTGGATCATTTGGGACCTGACAAAGGGCAAAAATATCAAGCCAACGCTCATGCTTGTAGGGGCTGTTTTGCTCGCCTTTGTAGGGTGGGAAGTGTTTGAGTATGGTTTCGGTGTACCGCAAATGCTCTACGCATTGGAGCTAGCCATGTTTGGGGCCGCATACTTTTTCGTCAGCACGGAGGAGAGCCTATCCTGGTGCAAACGGAAGCTGGATACACGGCCTTGAAGTAGGTGCCTGTTTGCACAGACCTTGATCTTTGTCACCCCTTGTCTATGAAATGCTGCCCATACTGGCAGCATGGAATTCAAGGACTACTACGCGACCCTGGGCTTGGAGCGTGGCGCTTCTGATGAGGAAGTGCGCAAGGCATACCGCAAGCTCGCACGCAAGTACCACCCCGACGTCAGCAAAGAGGCAGACGCCCAGGTGCGCATGCGCGATATCAACGAGGCCAACGATGTGTTGCGCGACAAGGAAAAACGCGCCGCATACGACGCGCTGGCTGATCGCGTGGCCCGTGCCGGTGCCGGTGCCGCGGGTCAGGGTGGCGGCTTTCAACCACCGCCCGGCTGGGATGAGGGGTTCGAGTTCCACAACCGTGCAGGCCAGGGCCCAGCCGACCATGCCCAGTTCAGTGAATTCTTCTCTTCCGTGTTTGGCAAGGGTGCCCAGCGTGGCGCCGCCAGTGGCAACTACCGTGCGCGGGGTGAAGACCACCATGCGGCCATCGAGATCTCGGTGGAAGACGCCATCCACGGTGCGCAGCGCGACATCGCCCTGCGTGCGCTGGAGACCGATGCCCAGGGCCAACCCCATTTCGTCAACCGCACACTGACGGTCAAAATCCCCGCGGGTGTGCACCCGGGCCAGTTTGTGCGGCTGACTGGCCACGGCATGCCCGGCCACGGCGGTGAGCCGGCGGGCGACCTCTATCTGGAGGTGCGCATCGCGCCACACAAGCTCTACCGCATAGAGGGCAACGACCTGTACATGACCCTGCCCGTTACACCCACCGAGGCCGCCTTGGGCGCCCAGGTACAGGTGCCCACCCCCAGTGGTGGTGTGGTTGAGGTGAGTATTCCACCGAATGCCCGCAGCGGCCTCAAATTGCGTTTGAAGGAGCGCGGGTTGCCGGGCAAACCGCCCGGGCATTTGTACCTGCTGCTGGACATTGCTCTGCCGCCGGCAGACACCGAGGCCGCCCGTAAGGCGTATGAACAATTGGCGCAGGCTGCGCCGTTTAACCCCAGGCGCCACCTGGGTGTGGAAGGAGGGGTGTGAGCATGTCCACCAGCTATACCCGCGCTACGGTGTTTGTGGACGCAAATGCCATATGCGCCATCAGCCAGGACCAGCCCCTTGTGGCCCAGGAGCTGGCCTACGCCTGCGGCGCCACGCTGGAGTGGGTGGTGCAACTGGTGGAGGCAGGCATTGTCGAGGTGCCCGCCGCATCCGGTCCGCCACAGGCGTGGTGTTTTGGCAGCGGAGATTTGCAAAGCGCTCTGGAGGCGCGCCGCCTGGAGCGGGATTTTGGTGTGGACCTGCAAGCCGCCGCGTTGATTCTGGATTTGCAGCGCGAGGTGCGCAGGCTCAAGGCAGCATTACAAGTTCACAGCAGATAGTTAGGCTTTGCGTGCGTTGTGCACGGTCAATAATCGCGGCACCCTCAGCGGGGGGCTTGGACCAGAGCCTGATCTTGTCGCCCGTTCGCCGAGCGTGATGTTTCCCTCGGCCAGCAGCATTTGGATTTTTCCAACCCGTGCCATACTGTCCTTGACTTGGTTGAATCTTTGATCCGTGCGTTCTTAAGAGAACCGCCAATGGGTGAATACACAGTGACCATACAAAACAAAGATCAAAAACATGCCCGCGAAGTGCTGTTTGTTGGCACCGACCCGGAGCGCAGCAAGCAGTTCGAAGCTGAATGCAAAACCCACATGGGACGGCGACATTTCGTCACCACCACGGACGATGCTGCCAACCTGCTTCGGCAAAAACCCATCGATCTGCTGGTTCTCGATTTAGAGAGTTTTGCGCGCTCAGAGCATGTGCGGGCCTTGGGTGAGTTGATTGGTAGCCGCGTCGGCATGGAGACGCTGGCTTTGTGCCCGGCCAGCGCTGCTGCCTGGCTTTTGGACTTGATGCCGTATGGCCTGAAGCACTACTGTCTAAGCCCCTACCTTTCTGCGGAGTTGACACGCCGCTTGGAAGACATGGCACGCAAAGCCGATGCGTTTGACATGACACAGCGCTTGGATGACCGTGGCGACATTGTTGACCTCAATACCGCCTGGCTGGAGACCATGGGCTACACCATCGACGAGGTCATAGGCACCCCATTTGAAGGCTACGTACAGCCCGAGAGTCGGCAAGCCGTACAAGAGGCACTCGTGACCACCAGCAGCAATCCCAGCACCGACACGGTGGTGTGTCAGCTGTGCCGCAAGGATGGTTCTATTTTGGACGTTTCGCTCAACGGTGTGGCAACCTACAACACCCATGGCGAGCACTTGCAAACGCGGTGCGAGCTGCGCGGTGTCAATTACTACCTGTCAGACAAACGCAAGTCTGAGAGTCAGTTGCAAGTGGAGCGCGAGCTCAAAGTGCTGCTGCTGGTGCGCTCTAAATTGCAGCAAGCGCTGATGGGCATTAAGGACGTGAATGAGCTGTCGTTTTTGATGTGCCATGAGTTACGCAAGTGCCCGGGTATTGTGGGGGTGGCGTTTTTGCACAAAGATGCGAGCGATGTCATGCAGCTTGATGCCTGCATGTCCCGCGATGACGAAGAGCGCGCCAATTTTTTGCAAGGCTGCGAGAACATGCTGCAGTCTGTGCGAGGCAACACGCTGGGCGTGCTTCCTGCCCTCATTCAGGGCGAATTTGTCATTGCGGATTCGCTCGCCAAAATAGGTGGGCTGAAAGAAAATCGGTTCTTCCATGCGATGGGTGTGCGCACCATCGTGGGCACGCCCATTTTGGCGGAGTCCATCATGTTTGATGAGGCCGCCAATACGTTGGGCGCTTTGTGCTTGATGCTGGACCGCCGCCGCAATTTCCCGCGCGAGTGGCTGGAGGTGATGGCAGAGCTGGGGACTCTGGCAAGTTTCGGTCTGAGCATCATTGATTGGAACTACGAAAAAGCCGACCTCATGCGCCAATTGCGCGATATGGCCATGACCGACACCCTCACTGGCGCAGCCAACCGGCGCAGTGCCAATGAATTCATGAGCAGAGAGTACGAGCGCACTCAGCGTGAGGGCCTACCGTTCACCCTCATCATGGTGGACGTGGACAAGTTCAAGAAAATCAACGACAGCTATGGCCATGAGATGGGAGACCACGTGCTCAAGGAAATGACGCGTGTTGCCAAGGGCATGTTGCGTGCGTCCGATTTACTGGTGCGTTGGGGTGGGGAGGAGTTTTTGGTGGTGGCGCCCAACACCGATGCCACCCAAGGTTTTGCCTTGGCGGAGGCTATACGTCTGGCTATTGAGAAAACGCCGATCGAAGGCTGTCACCCGGTCACGGTGAGCATGGGGGTGAGTCTGGTTGGCGTGGGTGAAAGCATCGAAAGTGCCTTGGGTCGCTCCGACGCAGCCCTCTACAAGGCCAAACAGACCGGCCGCAACCGCTGCATCATGGCTGAGGATGCGTCAGCGCCGGGAGCGGTGCCAGCGCACTAGGCTCCTTATTGCCTTCAATACTTTGGCATCCGCGCGTTGTGCACGATCAACAGTTGCGCCGCATAGTAGGTCGCCAGAATCCACAGCGATGACAGCGCCACCGGCGTCACAAACTTGTTGATGGCGATCAGCGAGTCACTGACCATGAACACACAGGCGCCCAGCGCCACCCAGCCGGCACCGGCGTCTTGGCTGCCTTGAACGGTGGCGCGGCCTATGGCCTGGGCCGCCATCAGCGAGATGACGCCCACATAGGCGGCGACGGCCGCCTTCAGCACCGGGTCACCCAGGCCGCCCCAGACGATGCCGTACATAACCACGCCCACCGCCAGCACTGACACCAAGGCCTTTTTGCTGGGGAACCATGTTTGGCCCTGGCGGAACAACGCGATATAGAAGATGTGGGCCACCAGGAAAGACGCCAGGCCGGGGATGAAGTAGTTGCCCGGCAGCATCAAAAACACATCGCCTATCAGCGAAAACACCAGGGCCACCATAAGCAATATGTCAAATTGGCCTGTAGCCCCGATACTTCTTGCTCTTGTAGCTACAAAAGCAATAGCAATCAGCATGGTCAAGGGTTTGAACACCATATAGCCGTCCATCAGGCCCAGTGCGGCCACAGTGGCCAGGGCGCCACTCTGTACCGCCAGCACCTCCAGCATGTGCAGCTTGCCCTGCATGAAGTGGCCATTGGCCCACAGGCCCGCGGCAATGGCTGCGCACCAGATCGCGCTGTTGGTGAAAGACATCGTGTCCACATGCCACAAGAAGGCCAGCACGGCGGCCATGGCCAGCAGAAACTGCAGGCCTGCAAACCACTGCTGTGGGGTGCTCAGTGGCGGGTTGTAGAGCGTCACCGACGCCAGGGTAAACGGCGGTTTAGGGTTGGTGCGCGCCATCTCGGCACTCTGCCAGCCGGGTGGCTTGAACCAAAGCTTGATCTTGTCGCTCCAGTTGAGCGTTCGCCAAGAGTCCTTGGCCAAGGACGCGTAGGTATCCACATTGGCCCACAGCGGGTCCCAGCTGTTCAGCAGGCCGCGCGTGCCGTAGACGCAGGGCTCGGTCTCTTCGCGGAAGGTGCCAAACAGGCGGTCCCACAGGATCAGGATGCCGCCGTAGTTTTTGTCGATATACGGGTCATTTACCGCGTGGTGCACACGGTGGTTGCTGGGTGAGCAGAACACGCGGTCAAACCAGCCCAGCTTGCCCACCTGCTCGGTGTGCACCCAGAACTGGTAGAGCAGGTCGATCAGCGCCACGGCACCAAAGACTTCCGGTGGTACACCCGCCAATGCCATGGGGATGTAAAAAACCCAGCCAAACAGGAAACCGGTAGAGGTCTGGCGCAGGGCGGTGGTCAGGTTGTAGTGCTGGCTCTGGTGGTGCACCACGTGTGCGGCCCAAAACAGCGCCACCACATGGCCCGCACGGTGCAGCCAGTAGTAACAAAAGTCATAGAACACCAGGGCCAGCAGCACGCCATACCAGGTCGTCCAGAAGGACATATCGGGGTACAGCGCCAGCGCGTTGAACACCAGCACATAGATGCCAATGCTGAACAGCTTGCTCAGCACACCGGTGAGCTGGCTCAGCATGCCCAGGCTGATGCTGTTGATGGCGTCGTTCAGCCGGTAGGGCGTTTGCCCGGCGGTGCGGCTACTCTGTCTGCGGCTCCACAGAAGCTCTAGCGCAATCAGTAACAGGAAGACGGGAGTGGCGAAAACAATAACTTTGCTCATGGCTGTATTTTCGCCGAGCAAGCGCTTCGTTAAATCCGGACCAACCCTATGGAAATCCTAAGGTTTTCGCACCATACTGTGCTCAGTGCGTCCCATGAAAAACTGTGCGAGGTGTGCCATGCGCTTGTCTAAAGTCTGTGTTGTTGTGGCCTGTGTGCTGGCCTTGGGCGGCTGTGCCACCCAACGTGTGGCGGGTTCGTTGCCTGCGGATGTGTGGCAGGACCAGGCTTTCCAGTACAACCCCGCGTTGGTCACCGAAACCCGTGAAACGCTTTTCGGGCTGGACGAGACCCTGGTGCGCGACCTGAAGTCGGATGACCGCATAGGCTTCAGCACCGAGAAACGCATGGACATCCTGCTCTCGCGCCTGTACGGCCCCAACGGCATCCGCCTGGCCTATACCGCAGGCCACACCACTGGGGCAGCACAAACCTGGCGCGAGAAGCGGGGCGACTGCCTGTCGCTGACCATTCTGGCTTACACCGCGGCCAAGTTTTTGGGTATCGAAGCCCGCATGCAAGAGGTGTCCGTCCCGGTAGTGATGGACCGGCGCGAGGGCTTCGATCTGATCAACGGCCATGTGAACCTGTTTGTGCGCAACAAGGTGGATGTGTCGGTGAACGGCAGCACCTATGGCGCAGGCAGTTTTGTGATCGACTTTGAACCCCAGGGCGGCTCACTGCGCCCCGGCATGCGCCTGTCAGAAGAGGCCATCATGGCGCGCTTTTATAACAACCGGGCCACCGAGTACCTGCTGCAACGCAACTACAACCATGCCTACGCCTACTACCGCGCGGCCCTGGCGCTGGCACCGGACTACGCACCAGCGTTCAACAACTTGGCCCAGCTGTATGCGCGCACCGGTCACTACCAGGGCGCTGAAAAACTCTTGCGCCAGGCCATGGCCCTGGGTGAACCCAGTTATGCCCAGCTGGCGGCCATGCAAAGGGTGTTGGCGGCACAGGGCCGCACGGCCGAGGCGCAGTTGTATGCCGACCAGCTGGCCCAGCGCCAGCACGAAGACCCCTACTACTGGCTGGGCAAAGGCGTCAAGGCCGTGGAGAGTGGCCAATGGCGCGACGCCATTGCGGCACTGGAGCGTGCCGAAAAGTTGACCACCGGGTTTGAAGAGATCCATTTCTACCTGGGCCTTGCCTACAGCCGCCATGGTCAGTTGGATGCGGCGAACAAACAATTGGCGACGATGCGCGCCATCAACAACCAGGGCCCCAGTGTGGCGCTGCTGAGCAAGAAGCTGCAGGGCCTGTCCCAGCCGACAGCGGTTTATTAACCGCCAGCCGCCACGCCGCCAATGCCCAGCGCTACGGCATGGTGGCGCAGGTGGTCTTCCATGAAGGTGCTGATGAAGTAGTAACCGTGGTCGTAACCCGCGTGGCGGCGCAGTGTCAGCGGCTGGTTTGCCTTTGCGCAGGCGTTCTCGAACAGGTGTGGATGCAATTGGGTGTCCAGAAACTTGTCGCCCAGGCCCTGGTCGATGAGGATGCCCTGTGCAAACAACGCACTGCTGCGCAAACCCATTAACGCCGAAGCATCGTGCTGCGCCCAGGCCTCCGGCGCATCGCCCAGATAGCCGGTGAATGCCTTCTGGCCCCAAGGGCACTGGCTGGGCGCACAGATAGGGGCAAAGGCGGACAAGGATTGGAAGCGTCCTGGGTGGCGCAGGGCCAGCGTCAGCGCACCGTGCCCGCCCATGGAGTGGCCAGTGATCCCCAGGCGTTGTGTGTCGATGGGCAAGGCTTCACTAATCAGCGGCAGCAGATCGTGCAACAGATAACTTTCCATGCGGTAGTGCGCCGACCACGGCGCCTGCGTGGCGTTGAGGTAAAAGCCCGCGCCAAGCCCAAAGTCCCAGCTATCGGCTTCACCCGCAATGCCTGCACCGCGCGGGCTTGTGTCGGGCGCAATCAGGGCCAGGCCCAGTTCGGCCGCTACACGCTGCGCGCCTGCCTTGGCCATAAAGGTTTCTTCGGTGCAGGTCAGCCCGGCCAGGTACATGAGTGCAGGGACTGATTGGCTGGTGGCCTGCGGCGGCAGGTAAACCGAGAAGCGCATGGGCAGGCCAATGGCAGCGGAGTCGTGCTGGTAGAAGCGCTGCACACCGCCAAATGAGGCGTGTTCACTCAGCAGTAGCAAACCGTCGGCCATCAGAACAGCACAACACCGCGGATCGACTCGCCGCTTTTCATCAAGTCAAAGCCCTTGTTGATATCTTCCAGCGGCATGGTGTGGGTGATCAGGCTGTCGATATTGATCTTGCCGTCCATGTACCAGTCCACGATCTTGGGCACATCGGTGCGGCCCCGCGCGCCACCAAAGGCCGAGCCTTCCCACTTGCGACCGGTCACCAGCTGGAACGGCCGGGTGCTGATCTCGGCACCGGCTTCGGCCACACCAATGATGATGCTGCGGCCCCAGCCCTTGTGTGTGCACTCCAGCGCCTGGCGCATGACCTTGGTGTTGCCTATACATTCAAAGCTGTAGTCGGCACCGCCATCGGTCAGTTGCACGATGGCGTCGACGATGTTGCCACCGGCCGCTTCGATGTCCTTGGGGTTCAAAAAGTGCGTCATGCCAAACTGGCGCGCCATGGCTTCGCGTGCCGGGTTCAAATCGATGCCAATGATCTTGTCGGCGCCCACCATCTTCAGGCCCTGGATCACGTTCAGGCCAATACCGCCCAGACCAAACACCACGGCGTTGGCACCGGCTTCCACCTTGGCGGTAAAGATCACGGCACCAATGCCGGTGGTGACGCCGCAGCCGATGTAACAAACCTTGTCAAACGGCGCGTCGCTGCGGATCTTGGCCAGCGCAATCTCGGGTACCACGGTGTGGTTGCTGAAGGTGCTGGTGCCCATGTAGTGAAAAATCGGGTCGCCATTCAGGCTGAAGCGGCTGGTGGCGTCGGGCATCAGGCCCTTACCTTGTGTGCCGCGGATCAGCTGGCACAGATTGGTCTTGCGCGAAAGGCAAAACTTGCAGGTGCGGCATTCCGGCGTGTACAGCGGGATGACATGGTCACCCTTCTTCAGCGTGGTCACACCGGGGCCTACATCCACCACAATGCCTGCGCCTTCGTGGCCCAGGATGGCCGGGAAGATACCCTCGGGGTCCGCGCCGCTCAGCGTGTAGTAGTCGGTATGGCAGATGCCCGAGGCCTTGATCTCCACCAACACCTCGCCGAACCTGGGGCCTTGCAGATCCACGGTTTCTATGGTCAGTGGCTGGCCGGATTTCCAGGCGACGGCGGCTTTGGTTTGCATGGGATCGATCCTTGTTGTTGAGCGCCGCCGGGCCGCCCCTAGGCGCGAAGGCCCCCTCGGGGGGGCAGCGACCCGCGCAGCGGTGGAGCGTGGGGGTAATTCTAAGTGCTTGTCTCGTCGAGTGTTTCGGCGTCTTCCAGGTGTCGGGTGTCAGACCAGCCCACCAGGCTCAGGCCGTCGGGCGTCCACAGCAGGCGGTTGATGGCAGCATTGCCCAGGTCCCAGGTGCGGGGGGATTCAATGGTTTGCCGTGTGGCCAGGCGGTACAGCGCATCCATGACGCCGCCATGTGCCACCAGCACGATCTGTTCCCCCACATGCTGGCTGGCCAGTGTGTTGACGGTGGCGGCGATGCGGTCGCGCAGCTGGGTCAGCGTTTCGCCGCCATGCGGCGCAAAGTGGGGGTCACGCTGGCGCCAGCGTTTCGATTCTTCTGGCCAGTCGGAGGCTATCTGCGCGTAGGTCTGGCCTTCAAAAATGCCAAAACCACGTTCACGCAGGCCGTTGTTCAGCCGCAATTGCCGTGCACCCAGCCGGCTGGATTTGTCAGCAATCGCCTGCGCGGTGGCGCTGGCGCGCGAGAGGTCGCTGCTGTAGATGGCGGCAATGTCTTCGTCGGCCAGGGCCTCGGCGGCGCGGGCGGCCTGCCATTGGCCGCGTACATTCAGACCGATGTCCAGATGGCCCTGGAGCCGAGTCTCGACATTCCAGGCGGTCTCGCCGTGGCGTATGGCAATGATGCGGGTCGCGCCGGTCATCAGTGCGGTGTTCAACCCATCACCACCGACAGGCCGGGCAGGCCCGACAGCTTGGGTGCAACAGGCTCTTCCTGGTCAAAGGCGGTGTCGCCATCGGCGTCTGGGATGCCGGTGGCTTTGATGGCCTTGAAGTCGTGTTTGGTGTGGTCCATCAGGTGCGAGGGCACCACGTTTTGAAGCGCTGTGAACATGGTCTCGGCGCGGCCGGGGTACTGCTTTTCCCACTCGCGCAGCATCTTGCCGATCTGTACGCGCTGCAGGTTCTGCTGGCTGCCGCACAGCGTGCAGGGGATGATGGGGAACTGGCGGTGCTCGGCCCAGCGGATCAGGTCCTTCTCTGCCACATAGGCCAGCGGGCGTATGACGATGAATTCGCCGTTGTCGCTGTTGAGCTTGGGTGGCATGCCCTTGAGCTTGCCGCCGAAGAACATGTTCAAAAAGAAGGTCTGCAACATGTCGTCGCGGTGGTGGCCCAGTGCGAGTTTGTTGCACTTGAGCTTGCGTGCCACGTTGTACAAGATGCCCCGGCGCAGCCGGCTGCATAGGCTGCACATGGTCTTGCCTTCGGGGATGTTGCGCTTGACGATGGAGTAGGTGTCCTGCGTCTCGATGTGGTACTCCACGCCCAGGCTTTTCAGGTACTCGGGCAGGATGTGCTCGGGGAAGCCGGGCTGCTTCTGGTCCAGGTTGACGGCCACGATTTCGAAGCTGATGGGTGCGCGCTGCTGCATCTTCAGCAGGATGTCGAGCATGCCGTAGCTGTCCTTGCCGCCGGACATACACACCATGATGCGGTCGCCTTCTTCAATCATGTTGAAATCGATGATGGCCTGGCCCACCTGGCGGCACAGGCGCTTTTCCAGCTTGTGGGTCTCGTGGGCGGCGCGTTCCTCGGCGCTGCGCTCGCGCTTGACGGGTGCGGCTTCTTCTTCTGGGGCGACCCAGGCAATGGATTCGTTCATGGCGTTCATACAAGTGGCTCTGTCAAGTTAGTTAGGTGGCTTGCAAGGCCAGATATTGGATGGGGGTGTAGGCCCGGACCGGGCTCTTGGCAAAGTCCCGCAGATTGCGGGTGATGATGGCGTGGGCACCGGCCTGGTGGGCGGCATGGGCCAGCACGGCGTCTTCAAAATCGGGCATATCGGCATCCAGCGCCAGCTGCAGCGTGCTGCGGGTGACGGCCGCAATGTCATACAGGCTGAGCAGGGCATGCACGGCGGCTTTGGCGCCATCCGTGCCCAATTGTTTGCGCGCCAGGTAGTCGATGGTGGTGACGGTGGTGGCGCACAGCATCGCGTGCAGCTCACCAGACTCCACCTTGTCGCTCACCTGGCGGGCAGCAGCCACGTGTTCAGGCCGCTCCAGCAGCAGGTCCAGTATCACATTGGTGTCGATCAGAATCACGACCGCTGCTCCGAACCGCTGCCTAGGTGTTTGCGCTCCAGATAGGCGCGGTAGTCATCCTCTGCAACCGGCTTTTGTCCGGCTGGCGGTTTGAGGATACCCACCAGGCTGCGGGTAACCGGGCCTGCAGTCGTGGTCGGTTTTTGGCGGCTGGTGCGCGGTTTGGCTTCGCCCGGAGTGCCTGCGGCAACTTGCGTTTGCGTGAGCGCGGCGAAGTAGTTGGCCACCATCTGCGAGACCGAACTGCCATTGGCAGCCGCATAGTCTTTGGCGCTGGCGATCAGGGACTCGTCCATGCGCAGGGTGAGTTTGTTATTCATGAACAGGGGATTGTGACGTACTAAGTTGTACATATTGTACGTCAGTCAGCATTTCGGTGCTGCGTTAGGCCCCACCCTGGCTACCAAGCGAGGGTGCTTACCACTGCCCCGCTTCGACCCGTATCGCCACTTCGCAATCGTCAAAAATCTCCAGTTTGGCGATCTTGACGCGCACGCCCAGCACGCCGGGCAATTGCATCAGGCGGTGGGCCAGCTTGCCGATCAGGGTCTCCAGCAGGTTCACGTGTTCGGCCGTGCATTCGTTGATGATGATTTGGCGCACCTTGCGGTAGTCCAGCACGTGGTGGATGTCGTCATCGTGCGGCAGCAGGGGCTGGGCGCCCAGGCTCAACTCCGCATCCACCTGGATGGGCTGGGGCGCGATTTTTTCGGACTCCAGAATGCCCAGATTGGCGTCAAAACGCAGGCCGGTCAGGGTCAGGGTCTGGTTTCCCGTGGTGTGTTGCATAGTTTGTGTGGCTTTCACATCAGGGAAAAATCGCGCTCAAAGCGCATCAGGTGCTGGCCACCGTCTACAAGCAGCGTGGTGCCGGTGATGGATTGGTTCTGCAGCGCAAACAGTACGGCGGCCGCCACGTCCTGGGGGGTGGATGACCGGCCCAATGGTGACAATTTGTGCAAGGCCTGGAACTTGTCGTCGCTGAGCATATGGCTGGTCAAAGTGAGGCCGGGTGCCACACCGACCACCCGCACCAGCGGGCTCAGGGACATGGCCAGCATGGTGTTGGCGGCTTCTAAAGCGGCTTTGGACAGCGTGTAGCTCATGAAATCAGGATTCTGATTCCACAACTTCTGGTCCAGCAAGTTGATGACCACGCCACGCCCCCACGCTCCGCCGCTGCGCGGGTCGCTGCCCCCCGTGGGGGCTAATGCCCCTTGGTGCGGCCCGGCGGGGAATTCCCCACGTTCTGCGATGTGCGCGTGCAGGGCCTGGGCCAGCAAAATAGGCGCGCCAGCGTTACTGCGCATATGTTTTTCCAGAGCCGCAAAGCTGAAGCTGGCGCTGGTGTCGTGTTCAAAGGTGGATGCGCTGTTGACCACGGCATCTACATGGCCCAGGGACTGGATCACGGTGGGGAGCAGGCCCCGGACGGCCGATTCATCCGACAGGTCTGCATGAAAAGCGGCGGAACCCCCCGTCAATGCTGAACAATCAGCTACTGTTTTCGTAGCATCTTCCAGTGAGCCTCGGTAGTGCACGGCCACCCGCCAGCCTGCCGCCGCCAATGCCAGCGCAATATCGCGGCCCAGGCGTTTGGCCGCACCCGTGACCAAAACGGTGGGCACCGACGTGCGGGGTGGTGAAATGGGGTGCATGGGGAAAGCCGGGGCGTGGGGTGGCAGAACCACCGATTTTAACGACCCGCCCATTCCTCGGCCACAATACGCCCGCCAAGCGCTGCATACGGCGCGGTGTCTCTATTACCCATCCCCCCTCCTTTATGTTTTCTATCCAAGACAAGCCACTCGTGCAATGGATGATCGGTTTTGCTGCCCTGGTGGTGTTGGCCGTCGTCCTGCTCGTGGGCTACACATTGCTGGTACTGGCGCCGGGCCTGCCCACGCTGGAAGCGGTGACGGACTACCGGCCCAAGATGCCGCTGCGCATCTACACTGCCGACAACGTGCTGATTGGCGAGTTTGGTCAAGAGCGGCGTGATTTTGTGTCCATCGAAGACACCCCCAAGACATTGAAAGACGCCCTGCTGGCGATAGAAGACGAGCGTTTTTACAGCCACAGCGGCCTGGACTTTCGGGGGCTGGCACGTGCGGTGGTGTCGGACCTGACCGGTGGTGTGCAACAGGGTGGCTCCACCATCACCATGCAGGTGGCGCGCACCTTTTTTCTGAACCAGGACAGGACCTTGCAACGCAAGCTCAAGGAGGCACTGCTGTCCTACCGCATCGAAGATGCGCTCTCCAAGGACAAGATTCTGGAGCTGTACATGAACCAGATCTACCTGGGCCAGCGCAGCTACGGCTTCTCTAGCGCGGCGCGCACCTACTATGGCAAATCCTTGGCTGAGTTGAGCCTGGCCCAAAGCGCCATGCTGGCCGGCCTGCCGCAGAACCCGTCCCGCCACAACCCGGTGGTCAACCCGGCGCGTGCCAAGAAGCGGCAGATGATGGTGTTGAAAAACATGCTGCGTCTGGGCCATATCAACCAGGCCCAATTTGACAAGGCCAGTGTCGAGGCCACACCCACCAACACCAGCCCGACCGTGGGTGCCCATGGTGCCTATGTGGCCGAGATGGTGCGCCAGAGCATGGTGGCCCAATACCAGGAGGCCGCCTACACCATGGGCCTCAAGGTGGTAACCACGATCGACAACGCTGAACAACTGGCGGCCTATGAATCGGTGCGGCGCAACGTGCTGGCCTATGACCAGCGCCATGGCTACCGCGGCCCGGAGGCCTTTGTCGACCTGCCGCAAGACGAAGACGCGCGTGACGACGCCATCGACGCGCTGCTGCAAAAACACCCGGCCAGTGAAGGCCTGTTGCCCGCCGTGGTGACCGAGGTGGCGGCCAGGTCGCTGAAGGCCGAGCTTGCTTCCGGAGAGGTGGTCCAGATCAGTGGCAGCGAATTGGGTTTTGCCGCAGCGGCCCTGCAAGCCAACGCCAACAAGGCCTTGCGCCTGCGCCCGGGTGCACTGGTACGGGTAACGCAAAACGCCAAACAGAAGTGGGTCATGTCGCAGATGCCCGACGTGGAGGCAGCCTATGTTTCGCTCAACGCGCAGAGTGGTGGCTACCGCGCGCTGGTGGGGGGCTTCGATTTCCGGCGCAAGAACTTCAACCACGCCACCAGCGCCTGGCGCCAGCCCGGCTCAGCCATCAAGCCTTTTGTGTATTCGGCCGCACTGGAGCGGGGGTTTGCACCCGCCACCATCATCAACGACGTGCAGTTGTCGGCCACCACCACCGAGAGCCTGAAGTGGGACCCGCGCAATGACGACGGCAAATACGACGGCCCCATCCGCATGCAGGACGCGTTGGCCCAGTCCAAGAACGTGGTGTCGGTACGCATACTCAGGGCCATCGGTGTGCCCTATGCGTTGGAGTATTTGCCCCGATTTGGTTTTGACGCCGACAAACACCCCGACAACCTGACGTTGGCGCTGGGCACGGGCTCGGTGACACCGGTGCAGCTGGCCAGCGCCTACGGCGTATTTGCCAATGGCGGCTACCTGGTGAAGCCCTGGCTGGTGCAGCGTGTCAGCGATGCGCGCGGCAAAGTGCTGTTTGAATCAGACCGCACATTGGTACCTGCAGAAGAGGCCCGCGCCATCGACGAACGCAATGCCTTTGTCACCGACAGCATGCTGCGCGAAGTGGCCCGCTCCGGCACGGCAGCGGCGGCCAGCCAACGACTGGCGCGCCAGGACCTGGCCGGCAAAACCGGCACCACCACGGATGCAGTCGATGGCTGGTTTGCTGGTTACGCCAACGGCATTGTGTCGGTCGCGTGGATGGGTTATGACGAACCCAAGTCCCTGGGCGGCCGCGAGTTCGGCTCCACAGTGGCCATGCCCATCTGGATCGACAGCATGCGCCAGGCCCTGGCCGGCACCCTGCCGGGTGAACGCCCGGTACCCGAGCATGTGGTCCAGCAGAATGGCCTCTGGAACTTCAGCGAATTCGACAGCGACGCCGGGGTCAAGACCCTAGGGCTGGATGACCCGGCGGCTGACTAACACGCCGGTCTAACTGACCGGCCCCGCGCGCTTCGACTCCAGTCGCTGGCGGCCTGCGCGGCCTCTGGCTTTCCACTGCGCCAACTGGCGCTGGCGTTCCAGCACACCCATGGTGTCGCGGCGGCTCTCGCGCAGCAACTTCTGGTAGTTTTTCAATCGCTCCGGGCTCACCTGTGCCCGCACCGCACAACCCGGTTCGTCCTGGTGCCGGCAGTCGCGGAAGCGGCAGGTGTGGGCCAGTGTGCTGATGTCTTCAAACAATTGGCCTAGCGTGTGGCCGTCCACATCGGGCCGCAGGGTACGCACGCCGGGTGTGTCGATAACACAGGCGCCGGTGGGTAGCAGGTGCAGGGACCGTGCGGTGGTCGTGTGTTTGCCGCGGCTGTCGTGCTCGCGCACCGCGCCCGTGTCCTGCGTGGCGCTGCCCAGCAAGCTATTGGTCAGCGTGCTTTTGCCCGCGCCGGACGAACCCAGCAACACCAGGGTCTGGCCTGCGGACAGGTAGGGCAGTAATGCGGCTTGTGCATCCGCACTGCGCCCATCCACTGCCACCACATCCACGTGCTGGCCTACGCGGCCGCGCACGGCCTGCATGCGCTGTTGCACGCTGCCGGGCGCCGCGTGTTCTGCGATGTCGGCCTTGGTGAGCACAACCACGGGCAACACGCCGCTGCTACCCACCAGTGCCAGATAACGCTCCAGCCGCTGCAGGTTGAAGTCCAGGTCCATGCCCATGACCAGCAGTGCGGTATCCACGTTGCTGACCACGGTGTGGCGGCTGCCGTCTGCATCGCGCCGCACGATCTGGTTCAGCGGCTGCACACGGGTGCTCACCCACAGCTGCTGGTGTTCGTCCAGCGTGCACAACACCCAGTCGCCAACGGCCAGGGCACTGCCCTCGTCGATGAGCTCCCGGGTCAGCCGTGCGGCACAGCGGGCCGAGCATTGCACGGTGCCGTCGTGCACTTCCACCGTCTCGCGGTGCACGGCGGCTACGCGCATCCACTGGGGTGGTGTTGCATCCAGGGGGATGCTGGTGTTGTTGGCCACATCCGCAGTGGCCAGGCTTTGCGCCATGGCGGGAGTCAGCCCTAGGCGGCGCAGTGTCTCAAAAGAAAATTCGATGTTCATGATGGTGTCTGTGTCTTTGTGTGACCCAGCGCCAGACGTGCCGATACGACACGCCACAAGCGGCGACAGGGCCAAATTAAAAATGGAATAGGCAGGACCAGCGGGCGGCCCGACAAAGACAGAGAAGACACATGCCCTGTGCAACAGGGCGAAGACCAGCGTTGTGGTTTAGTTCAGGATGTAACGCAGATCAAGTGGGCGAACTCAAGCATCTCAGGCGGCCAGCACGAGGGGGGTGGGTGTATGAACAATCATGGAAGCACTCCTTCGCGTGTGGGTTGAGAACGTTTGCCATGTGGCGCGGAGCCACTGCAGATGAAGGCGCAATTGTCTGTAGCTGTCTGCCGGCTGTCAACGTCGGCCCGGTTGGGCGTGCCTGTTTTGCAACAGTAGCACCGCGCGTTTGATCTGTGTCAAGAGAAGCTGCAATGGGACGCTCCGCAGAGCCCATCGCCATGCCCGCCACGCGATAGCGACCGGAAAATCGGTACCTGTGACTTGTTCTTGTGTATGGTGATCGGAGCCCGTGATGAAGCGTTTTTTGAACCAACTCCCCCTGTTGTCCAAGCTGGTACTGCTGACCGTTGTCAGCGTATTGGGCTTGATCACCGTGGCGGTTTACACCATGCTGGACGTGCGCAACCACGACCGCAGTGGCCGCGAAACCCAGGTGCGCATGACCGTGGAAACCGCGGCCGGTGTGCTGGCCTGGGCGCACCAGTTGGAGACGTCCGGCAAGATGCCGCGTGAAGAAGCGCAGAGCCTGGCCAAGCAGGCGCTTGCGCAGATGCGCTACGGCAAGGACGAATACTTTTTCATCAGCGACATGGAGTCGCCCGCCAAGTTTGTGATGCACCCCATCAAGCCCGAGCTCAATGGCAAGGGCGCGGACAGTGGTGATGGCTCTGCGCTGTTGGAGACCTTTGTCAAAAAGGTCCGCAGTGAAAAGGCCGGCCTGGTGTCTTACCCGTGGCCCAAGCCTGGCAGCACGCAGCCGGAGGAAAAAGTGTCTTATGTGCAGGGCTTTGCGCCCTGGGGCTGGATCATTGGCTCTGGTCTGTACATGGACGAATTGCATGCCGAGTTTTTGGCCTATGCCCTGCAAGGTGCGGCAACCCTGGTGTTGGCTGCGCTGATCATTGGCGGCATTGCCTGGGTGATTTCCAGCAGCATCCGCGAAGGACTGGACCGCGCCGTGCGGGTGGTTGATGCCGTCGCGCGGGGTGATCTCTCCCAGCAGATACAAGCCGAAGGCAAGGACGAAATTGCACAGCTGCTGCACGCCATGGAGCATATGCAGGGCAATCTGCTGGGTGTGGTGCGGTCGGTGCGGCAGGGCTCGGAGAGCCTGGCCGTTGCCAGTGCCGAGATTGCGCAGGGCAACAACGACCTCTCGGCCCGCACCGAGCAGCAAGCCAGTTCGCTGGAAGAGACCGCCGCCTCCATGGAAGAGCTGGGCTCCACCGTGAAACAAAATGCCGACAGTGCCCGCCATGCCAACCAGTTGGCGCAAAGTGCCTCCACCATTGCGGTGGAAGGTGGCAACGTGGTGGGCGAAGTGGTGCAGACCATGAAGGGCATCAACGAGTCCAGCCGCAAGATTTCAGACATCATCAGCGTGATTGATGGCATCGCCTTTCAGACGAATATCCTGGCGCTGAATGCCGCGGTGGAGGCGGCCCGTGCCGGTGAGCAGGGCCGTGGTTTTGCGGTGGTGGCCAGCGAGGTGCGATCCTTGGCTGGGCGCAGCGCTGCGGCGGCGAAAGAAATCAAGACCCTGATCAACGCCAGCGTAGAGCGTGTGGAACACGGCACCACGCTGGCCGACCAGGCCGGTGCCACCATGACCGAAGTGGTGGCCAGTATCAAACGCGTGACTGACATCATGGGTGAGATCAGCGTGGCGAGTAACGAACAGGCGTTGGGTGTTGAACAGGTGGGAGAGGCCGTCACCCTGATGGACCAGACCACCCAACAAAACGCCGCGCTGGTGGAGGAAATGGCGGCCGCCGCCAGCAGCCTCAAGAGCCAGGCGCAGGACCTGGTGACAGTGGTGGCGGGCTTCAAACTGGAGCAGGGCACCCAGGGCGCCGGCACACGTTCGGCACTGGCCCTGCGGCGCTGAGGGCAGCGCCCTTCGGCGACAATTCCGGGGCTTATGACGCCCACACCTTCCACGCCCCCTATTGCCAACACAACCCCCATTGCCAGCGAATCGCTGGCTGACGCCATGCAGGTGCACCTGCGCCAGATGCTGCATACCCAGGGCGGCTGGATCGGTTTTGACACCTTCATGGAGCAGGCCCTGTATGCCCCCGGCCTGGGTTATTACAGCCGCGGGGCCACCGTGTTTGGCGTCCTGCCACAAGGCCTGCGCGACGCGGCGGGCGAGGTGAAGGGCGCGGGCAGCGATTTTGTGACCGCACCCGAGATGACACCGCTGTTTGGCCAGGCAGTTGCCCGCCAGATTGCGCAGGCCTTGCAGGTCACGGGTACCGATGAGGTGTGGGAGTTTGGCGCCGGCACCGGCGCCTTGGCCTTGCAGATTCTGGACGCCCTCGATGCCCTGGGTGTGCCGCTGCGCCGCTACACGATTGTGGATTTGTCGCAGCCTTTGAAGGAGCGGCAGCAGGCCACGCTGCAGGCCCACGCGGGCCGGGTGCAGTGGGTGGATGCTTTGCCTGCGCAGATGCAAGGCGTGGTGGTGGGCAACGAAGTGCTGGACGCCATGCCCGTCAAATTGCTGGCGCGCATGCAAGGTGTGTGGCACGAGCGTGGTGTGGTGTGGGATGCCGACCGCGCATGTTTTGCATGGCAGGACCGACTCACCGAGTTGCGCCCGCCCGAAGATGTGCCAGGGGAACACGATTACGTGACCGAGATCCACAAGCAAGGCGAGGCCTTTGTGCGCACGCTGGCGGACCGTTTGAAAGCTGGCGCCATCTTTCTGCTGGACTACGGTTTTCCCGAGCACGAGTATTACCATGAGCAGCGCCACATGGGCACGGTGATGTGCCACCGCGCGCACCAGGCCGACGGAGACCCCTTGGTGCTGGTGGGCGAGAAAGACATCACGGCCCATGTCAACTTCACCGGCATTGCGGTGGCAGCGCAGGACGCGGGGCTGGAGGTTCTGGGCTACACCAGCCAGGCGCATTTCTTGATGAACTGCGGCCTGGTGGATGCCATGCAGGCCGCGTCACTGGCCGACCGGGTGGCGGGGCAAAAACTGATCCTGGAGCATGAGATGGGTGAGTTTTTCAAAGTGATCGGCTTGACAGTGGGCAGCTACTGGGACGCCATGGGTTTTAGCCGGGGCGACCGTACGCACCGGTTGTAAGGAGTAGCGTTTCCGCTGCGCGCCCGCAGCGGAGCGAGGGTGGGCACCGCCGTTCGTGTCCCCCGCCCTTCGGGCTCCTCCTTTACCTCACTTTGGTGCCCACCCCCACTCCACTGCTTGATGGTTGTGGATTGGGGGGCTGCTTCTAAAACGCCAACTGCAAACCGACCTTCACGCTGCGTCCCGGTAGTGGTGCTTTGCCTGGCGCACTTTGCGTCAGGATAGAGGTGGCCGAGTAGGCCAGCACATCGTTGGCATTGTCCAGGCGGGCGAACCACAGGGCCGTATTGGTACCCATCTGCTGGCGGTAGCTGAACGCGGCATTGACCAGTGTGTAAGACTGGCTGGCCAATTGACCCGCTGGTCCGTTGGTCTGGGCCTGGCTGTGGTTGGCGTCCAGCCGGGCGCTCCATGGGCCTTGTGCCCACACCAACGCAGCGCCCAGGCGCACCGGCGCGATGCGGGGCAGCCATTCACCGGTGGTGGTGTTGGTGGCACGCACCCAGTCCGCGCGCAGCTCCAGGTCCAGCGTCTGCCCCGCGTCGAGCAGGCGCAGCTTGCCATTGGCCTCGATGCCGGTGAAGCGGGCGGGCACTTGGCTGTAGACATACTCCGGCAGTATCTCGGCTGTGCCGCCCGATTCGACCGACATTCCGGTACCGTCGTCCGTCACCCCAATACCACCCGCGCCGTTGCCCTCGGTATCGCGCAGCACACCGGTGGCCTGCTGCGACAGGTAGTTGTTGAACTGGTTCACAAACGCACTGAGCTTGAAGCTGTGGGCACCCTGTTTCCACTGAGCGCCAACGTCCATATTGGTGGACTGCTCCAGCACGGCATGGCTGTCGCCCACCTCATAGGCGTGGGTGGCGATGTGGGGGCCGTCGGCAAACAGTTCGTAGTCTTTGGGGGCGCGTTCTGTGTAGGCGATGTTGGATGTCAGTTGCCATCCAGGGGCCGCATTCCATAGAGCGCCCAGGGCCAGGCTGCGCGGCTGGAAGCTGCGGCTGGCGGGCACAAAACGCTCCACCTGCGGGTTGCCGGTCGATTCCACGTGTATTGATTCCAGCCGTGCGCCCAGGCTGAAGCGGCCCCAGTCGAGTGGCAATTCCTCAAAGGCAAACACCGCGTGTTGTGTGGTGTGGCTGTGGGGTGCAAAGGCCTCGGTGCCATCGGCGGAGAATTTTCCGGTTTCGCTCTGCAAGCCCAGCACACCCTGCCAGGCGCCCAGTTTGGCGTGGCGCGCGGTGATGCGCAGATCGTTGCCCGTGTTCTTGAACACCGTGCCCGGCTCTGCACCCTCGTATTCAGTGTGCTGGTAGTCGGTCTGGCTGGCGCGTACCTTGACGCTTTGGATCCAGCCGGGCATTTGGTCCACGTCCCATTCCAGCGCCACGCGGTTGGAGCGCATGCCGATGGTCACTTCGTCTTCTGCCACCGTGCCGTAGTCCGAGGAATAACTGCTGACCGACGCACCCAGGCGGCTGTGGCCCAAGAACACACTGCCGCCCAGGGCGCCACCCTGGGTTTGTGCACTGGAGTTGCAAATGGCGTTGGCAACCGTCGGCGTGCCGGGTTTCTCGCAGGCCAGTGCAATGGGCACGGACACATCGCCCGATCGGCGGGTGAAGGCATCCGCGTGCAGGGTGAAGCGGTCAGTGCCGGTCTCCAGCAGTGCTGCGGCCGAGCGTGCCGCGTCGCCACTGCTGCCCTCCAGGTTCAGTTTGCCGGAGATACCTCCTTTGGCGTCAAACTGGCGCTCCTGCGGGATGCGGTTGTCGATGACATTCACAACACCGCCCACGGCGCTGCCACCGTACATCAGCGCGCCGGGACCACGCAGCACTTCGATACGTTCCATGGAAATGGGGTCGGAGGGCACGGCGTGGTCATTGCTGAGGCCCGAGGCATCCACGCTGGCGCCGCTGTTTTGCAGGATACGCACCCGGTCGCCATCGAGCCCGCGGATGATGGGGCGGCTGGCATTGGGGCCAAAGTAGCTGCTGCTGACGCCGGGTGTGCCGTCCAGCGTCTCACCCAGCGTGCTCTTGGAGCGTAAAAGCAGGGTAGCCCCCGAGTAGCTTTCGGTTGGTGCTATTAAATCGGTAGCGCCCAGCGGGTTGCCGGTGATGGTGACGGCGGGCAATGCGGCTTCTGTGCGCGGTGCGGATTGCGCGGCTGCGCTGGTGGCGCCCAGGCTCGTCAGGGCTGCGACGATGGCCAGGCTCAGGGGGTGGCGGGGGAAAGCACGCACGGTGGCGGCGCGAATGGAAAGGCTTGTCATGGGGAGTCCGTTGAATCTGAAAAAAAATGCACACGCTCCCGCGGGCCACTACGGCAGCGGGAGACTAAAAAGGCAAAAGGGATTCAGCGGACGGAAGGGGGCGCACGCGCCTGGAACAGCGCATGCCAACGGGCGGTGAAACCCCCGCGGCCTGCCGCCAATAACAGCGGCACCAAAACCAGGGCCACGGCGGCTGTGCTTGCTGCACCCATGGCATCGCCAAGGCTGGCGTGGTCAAAAAACTGGCAGTCGGGTTCGCCTGCGTGTTGGGAGAAGAGATGGGCCAACAGGCCGTGCGCGGGTGCCGTGTCGGTCCCGGTTGCCTGCGCCGCATTCAGACCCGCCAGTTGGCTCGGCCCCGGGTGCACCAGGCGGTGCCATAACCCCAGGCTTTGCGCACAGACCAGCGCAAGTGCCAGCAGCGCGGCCACAGCGGCGCCGCGCAGGCGCAAACGCTTCTGTGGAACGATGGTGGTGGCGGTGCGGGACATGTTCAGGCGGGTACGCGTTGTACCGTGCGGTCTTTAACGTCTCGCCCTCAGTGTGTGTGTTTCATGCCGCAATACTTGCCGATGGCAATCCCCTTGCAGGCCGCCAATAGTTCCTTGTGGCAGACCTCTTCTTTCTTGCCAGCCTCCAGGCATTTGGCGGCCGCTTCGTGGGCGGCGGCGATGGCGCGGTGGCGGGCGATGTCTTCTTTGGCTGCTTTGTCGTCGTGGGCGGGGGATGCTATGCAAATGGTAGCGCTAGCGATAATGGCGACGAGGGCTAGAAGTGCTTTTTTCATATGGGTTCCTTGGATTGAGGGTGTGGTAGGGCTACCGGCCTTGTAATAGTTCCAGCACGCTGGTCCGGTAGGCGCCCAGCGCCGGCAACAGTGCGGCGCCCAGGGATACGGCCAGGGCCAGCACCGGCACTACAGCCAGTGCCGGTGGCCAGACCATGCCGCCAATCAGCAGGCTGTTGTCGAGTTGCAAGAACCAGCCCAGCGCGGCCGCAAAGCCCTGGCCCAGCAACATGCCCAGTACGCTGGCCAACAGGCCCAGCCACAGCGCCTCACACAGCAGCAGTGCCGCCACCTTGGACGGCGGTGCGCCCAGCATGCGCAGCAGTGCCAGGTCGCCCCGGCGCTCGCGCACCGCGCTCCACAGCGCAATAAACACACTCAGGCCTGCCGTCAGCAACAGCACGCCGGCAAAGGCGCGCAACACGTCGGTGCCCAGGCCCAGCAGGCTCAGCATGCGGGTTATCTCCACGGCGGGCGCAGCCGCCTGCATCTCGGTGCGGGTGTTCACAAACCGGGGAAAACTGACGGCGGCCAGCGGCGTGGTGTAGCGCACCAGGGCCATGGTTACTTCGCGTTCTTCTTCCATCACCCGGCGGTCTTCTGCGTCCAGCGCGGTGGAGTCTTCGTGTGTTTGCCACACCGAGGCGGTGTCGGTCAGTATCAGCCGGTCCAGCACGCTGCCACTGGGCGCCAGAATGCCCACCACGGTGTAGGCACTGTCGCCGTGGACGTGGCCCCCGCCGCCCAGTCCGTGGCTGCCCTTAAAGCTTTGGCCCAGGCCTGCACCCAGCTTGGCGGCCGCGGTGGCACCCAGCACCACTTGCATGGGCGCATCCCATAGGCGGCCTTGCGCCAGCGTGGCGGCATACAGCGCGGGGTAGTCATGTGAGCTGCCCACAATACGAAAACCCTGGAAACTGTCGCCCAGGCTGATGGGGATGAGTTGGGCCACCAGCGGGTTTTTGGCCAGCGCCTGCACCGCTTGCAGCGGCACATTGCCGGGCGGCACGTCGACATGCAACACACCGCTCAAAATCAGCTGCATGGGGCTGCCCTTGGCGCCCACCACCACGTCAATGCCGGCCAGGTCGCGCGCAAACGCCTGGTTGAGCTGGTGGCCCACCAGCAGCAAAAACGTGATGGACGCCAAACCCAGGCCCAGCAACAGCACATTGAGCGCGGCACCCAGGGGCCGAGCCCACAGGTAGCGCCAGGCAAACGCTATTGTTTTCATAGCGTACTACCCAGTAAATTCAGGGGCTGGAAGCCGATTTGACCATTGGCATCCGATGGAATCAGCCGTGCCACGCGTGCATCGTGGGTGGCTATCACCAGGGTGGCGCCTTGGGCCTTGGCCGTTGCCAGCAGCAGGCCCACGGCATCTGCTGCTGCGGCGTCGTCCAGGCTGGCCGTGGGCTCGTCCGCCAAAATGACCCGGGGTTGCAGCAGCACGGCGCGCGCCAGTGCCACGCGCTGGGCCTGGCCACCAGACAGTTGGCCCGGCTTGCGTTGGGCCAGGTCTTGTACGCCCAGCGCCTGCAAGGCGGCGTGGATACGCGCTGCGTCCTCCGGCTGGCCCGCAGCCCATTGCGCGATGGCCAGGTTCTGGTAGACGCTGAGTGCGGCGCTCAAATGAAGCCTTTGGGGTAAAAGGCCTATAGCCCTCGCCCGCCATGCATCTGCCGCTACGGATTTAATAGCGCCTAGTGTCTGCCCCGCCACCGTGAGATCGCCTGCTGTGGGCCGTACCAGGGCTGCTACCAAGGCCAGCCAGGTTGATTTACCGCAACCCGATGGGCCGCTGAGCAACAACACCTCACCTTGGGCCACGTCCACGTCGGGAAATACCAGCGTGACACCGCCCGGGTAGGCGAAGCGCAGCGACCGGGTGCAAATCATGCGGCAGCGCCCGGTGCCGCCGGGTTAGGGGCGCTAGGGGCATGGGTGCTGGTGCTGGCGCAGTCAGCACACACGCCGTGCACGGCCAAATCGATATGCAGGCCTTGGTAACCCAGCGCCTGCAAGGCGTCCAGTGCGGTTTGCGCTGCGCGCTCCAGATCGTCGGCATTGGCCTTGAGGGCGCCGCTCAAGGGGCTGTCGCGGTGGCAGCTCTGGCATTCAAAGTGGGGAATGGCGTGCACGCTGGCCGGCATGGCCTGGTAGCGGCGCACCCGCTGGTTGTCCACCCGGCACAGCAGCAAGCCCACCTGGGTGAGCCGGTCAATCAGCCGGTACAGGGTGACACGGTCCAGCGCCGCCGTTTGGTCATCGGCCAGTGCTGCCTGCAACTGTGCGTGGGTGTAACTGGTGTCCGGGTGGGCCAGCAACCAGCCCAGCACCCGGCGGGCGACCTCGGTGCGCCGCAATCCGTGGGCGGACAGCAATACGTCGATGGGGTCAGCAGGTGGCTTGGGCGCAGTTTTGGAGGCCATGGTGGGGTGAGCGGGGCGGGATATAACGCAACCAAGTTGCACTATATTCTATCGCCATTGAGTTGCATTATCGGCAGCACCCTGCTCAAAAACATCGCAGGTATGCGATTACTGGTCTTGTATTTGACGGCTGTGCGTCCATGTCGGTAGGGTAAGGAGTTACCACCCACCATGACCGAAGCGCTACATATCGTGTGCCCGCACTGCCACACCACCAACCGCGTAAAGACCGCGGATCAGACGAATGCGCCTGACTGCGGCAGCTGCCACAAGCCGCTGTTTGTGGCGCATTCCACGGCGCTGGATGAGGCCGCGTTTGACCGCCACATTGCGCGCAACCAGATCCCCGTGCTGGTGGACTTCTGGGCGCCCTGGTGTGGCCCCTGCCGCCAGATGGCACCCGCCTATGAGCAGGCGGCCGCGCAGCTGGAGCCCTTTGTGCGAGTGGCCAAGGTGGATACCGAGGCGGTGCAGAACCTGGGTGCGCGTTTCAATATTCGCAGCATTCCCACGCTGGCGCTGTTTGTCGGCGGGCGGGAAGTGGCGCGGCAAGCTGGCGCCATGGGCGCGGCAGATATCGTGCGCTGGACGCGTGCGCACCTGCCTGCATAGTGTGTGCTGACCCGGAGGCTGGGCGGCAGAGCGTTTTGCTCCGTGTCCCCCGCCCGCTTTGCGGGCTCCTCCTTTTACCTGCGCAAAACGCTCTACCGCCCAGCCTCCTGGAGGCCGTTGGCTACTGCGTCGATACGCGCACGCTGAATCCATTCACCAATCTTTTGGCCTGTAGCCCCTGCCGCTTGGGCTTCAGTAGCTACTAAATCAGTAGCAACCGATTGTGCACACTGCAGGGCCGCAGCCAGGCGGGGCGCTTGCGGATAGGGCGCATCCTGCTGGCCCGGCTGGCCGCGTGTGATGCAGCTGCAGGCCAGCAGAATCTCTGCCATGCGCCCAGGTTTGCGAAAGGCGTCGCAGCGTTCCAGCAGGGCCACGAGGCCACCGGCGTCCAGGGTTGTGCTGGCGTGGATGGCGCCGTGCTCCCGTGCCACCACCTCGGCTAGTTCCTTGCACTCCACCGGTACCCGCAGGCGCTGGCACATGGCCTTGAGCATCTGCAAGCTGGCGGGCGCGGAACCCAGGCCATGCACCAGGCAGGCAAAACGCACGGCCAGCGGCGCCTGTTGCCGGGCCGCCAGGTCGACCACACACATGACCGTCTCACCGGTGTCTACTTCCGGCAGCAGGCGGGTCAGCGCGCCGCAGTTGCGCAGCACAGCAAACATGCGCGAGGGTTTGCTCTCCATCAACCCGCGGGACAACTCCTGCCACACCCGCTCGGCTACCAGGTGGTCCACGTCACCGCTGTCCACCATGTCGCGCAGCAGGGCTTGGGTTTCGGGCGCCACGGTGAAGTCGGTGAAGCGGGCCGCAAAACGTGCCAGGCGCAGGATGCGCACCGGGTCCTCGCGGAAGGCGGGGGTCACATGGCGCAGGACCTTGTGGGTTATGTCCTGGCGCCCGCCATAGGGGTCCACCACGGAATCATTTATGGAAAATTGGCCTGTAGCCCCCGCCAATTCTGAGGGTATAGCTATTGAATTGATAGTGAGGTCGCGCCGCGCCAGATCCTCTTCCAGCGTCACATCGGGCGCGGCGTAGACCGCAAAGCCGCGGTAGCCGGGGGCGGTGTTGCGCTCGGTGCGGGCCAGTGCGTACTCTTCCTTGGTCTGTGGGTGCAGAAACACCGGAAAGTCCTGGCCCACCTGCAGGTAACCCTGGTCCAGCAACATCTGCGGCGTGGCGCCCACCACCACCCAGTCGCGGTCCTGAACGGGCAGGCCCATCAGTGCGTCGCGTACCGCGCCACCGACCAGGTAGGTTTTCATACCGCGCTCAGGCCTTGAGCCTGTACGGCTCTTCGAAGTCCAGAAAGTCCTTTTCGGCCAATGCTTGTGTGATCCAGGCTTGCACGCCGGGCAGGGCGCAGACACGGTCCACATAGGCGGTGATGGCAGCGGGCACCGGCAGTGCATAGGTCTTGAGCCGCATACACACCGGGGCGAAGTAGGCGTCGGCAATGGTGAAGCGGCTGCCAAACAACATGGGGCCGCCGTGTTGGGTCAGCAGTTCGGTCCACATGGCCACCAGGCGCTGCACATCGGCACGTACGGCGGCTTTGTCGCGCCAGATCAGCGCACCGGTGTTCGCCAGTTCGGCCTCAATGTTCATGGGGCAGTTGCCGCGCAGCGCGGTGAAGCCGCTGTGCATCTCGGCGCAGATGCTGCGCGCGCGGGCACGGGCTGCCTTGTCGGCTGGCCAGAGTTGTTTGTCTGGGTATTGCTCAGCCACATATTCGGCTATGGCCAGTGTGTCCCACACGGCCAGGTCGCCGTCCTGCAGCAACGGCACCTTGCCGGTGGGGGTCGCGCCCTGCAGCTGTTGTTTGAACGTGGAGCCGGCATCAAACGAGTCAAAACGCACCATGACTTCTTCAAACGGGATGCCGACCTGGGTCAGCAGCACCCAGGGGCGCATGGACCAGGAGGAGTAGTTTTTGTTGCCAATAAAGAGTTTCAGCATGGGGAGTACGGATGAGGTTTAGGGAAGGTCCAGGCCGGTGTCTACCGTGTTGGCGTCCTTGGGGCCTATTCTGCCGAGGCGTGCCTTCAGTGACTGGGGTTGTCCGGTGATTAGCGCGGCGTAGTTGGTGGTGTTGGCCAGCACCTTTTTGACGTAGTCGCGGGTTTCGTTGAAGGGCACGTTTTCGGCCCAGATGGCGGCGTCCATCACCGGGGCGCCGGTCTGTCCGCGCCAGCTGCGGGGGCGGCCCGGGCCGGCGTTGTAGGCGGCGGCGGCCAGGGGCATGGAGCCGTCAAAGCTGTCCAGCACCAGTTTCAGGTAACCGGTGCCGATGGCGATGTTGGTGTCGCGGTCGTTGATCTGGTGGGGCTGGAAGTTGGTCAGGCCGATCTTCTTGGCGGTCCATTTGGCGGTGGCGGGCATGACCTGCATCAGGCCCGAGGCGCCCACGTGGGACTTGGCGTCCATGATGAAGCGGCTTTCTTGGCGGATCAGGCCGTACACGTAGGCGGGGTCCAGGCCAATCTGGCTGGACCGCGCCACCACGGCGGCCTTGAAAGGCATGGGGAAGCGTTGTTCGGCGTCTATGGTCTGGCGCGTGCGTTCGCTGGTGTTGATGCAACGGTCCCACACCTCGAAACGGCAGGCCATGTCGGCCGCAGCCAGCAGGGCGCGGTCATCCATGCCGCCGCGTACATGCAGGTTGGTGCTGTAGTTCCACTCGCGCACACCCTCGGCGCGCAGGCCCATGTTGATGGCATACAGCGCGCGGTTCAGGCCCGGGTTCAGGCGGGCGGCTTCTTTTTCTTCGGCCGTCAGCGGTGCGGGTTTCGTGGGTGTGCTGATGCGTTGGCCCAGCTCTTCCTGCGCCAGTTGTTCGTAGAAACCGCGTGAGCTGGCAATGCTTTCAAACAGTTGTTGTGCCTGGCCGCGGGCGCCCTCTGTTTGCGTTTGCTGCAGCAGGGCGCGGGCACGCCAGTAGACCCAGGTCGGGTCGTTGCGCTGGGCCTCGGGCATGGCGGTGATGGCGTTCAACACCTGTTGCCAGCGGCCCAGGCGCAGTGCAGCGCGCACCTGCCAGGCCAGGTGGTCTTCGTGCATGGCGGCGGCGTTGCCATTGGCAAAGTAGTCGGCTGCACCGTTGGACAGCCGTTGCGCAGCGCGTTTGCCAATGACACCCCAGACCCAACTGCGCTCTTCGTCGGTGAGCTGCGTCTTCCAGCGCAGCTTGTTGATCTCGGCGGCGGCTTCTTCAGGGTCTTGCGTGGCCAGGCGTATCAGGGCCAGCGACACGAGTTCGCGTGTCTTGGGCTGGAAGGCGGTGAGTTTGTCGTTGAGGTACTTGCCGGGGTTGGTGTAGATGGCATTGAGTTTGGAGAGCGAACCAGGGCTGACGATGCCCACGGCCTGGGTGACCACCCGCAGGCGATCGTTTTCCATGCCCAAACGCGCGCGCTGCCAGACCATGGCCGCAGTTGTTGTGTGGTCCTTGAGCAACTGTTCGGCGGCGCTGGCGCAGCCATCGTCGGCCTCTTTGAGGCCTAGCCAGGCGTCTTTGACCTGGGCCGTGTTGTCCACACCACTGCTCAGGTGTTCGGCCAGCAGGGCGTAACAGCGCACCGACTTGTCGTCGTTCATGCGGTACAAGGGGTATTCGCGGTTGAAGGCCACCCAGTCGCGGTTGCGGCCATAGTGCAGCAACAGCTCGGCGCGCAGGCGGTCTTCCTGGTAGCTGCCGCTGAAACGGCTGAAGAATTCCTGTATCTCGGTAGGGCCGGCCTCGTCGAGCCGGGCCGAGAGGTCCCAATAGGCGGCCCAGGGCTCCAGCACATGGCCGCGCACCTGGGGCAGCAGGGCGATCAGGCGCTTGCGGTCCCGGCTTTTGTAGGATTGGGCCATGTCCATCAAGGTGCTATCGGCGCGCGAGATGTCACGGTTCTGGGCGTATGCTGGGGCGAAGGTGGACACCGTGGTAGCACCCAGAAGGGCTATCGATGTCAGAATGGCTGAAAACTGCATGTGGAGATTATGGACAACTCAGAAGATTCAAAAGCAGCGGCCAAGAAAGCCCTGCGCAAACACCTGCTTGAACTGCGCCTGAACCTGCCCGACCGGCTGGAGCAGGCCGACCTGTTGCAGCAGGTCATGCGCATCTGGCTGGTGGGCCGGCCCGACACCATCATCGGCGCCTACTGGCCCATCAAGGGCGAGTTTGATCCGCTACCGGCCTTGCACCGCTGGAAGGAAGACGGCGAGCTACTGGACCAGCCCCAGCTGCGCCGCATCGGCCTGCCCGTGGTCAACAAGGAACACAAGACCATGACCTTCCACGCCTGGTACCCGGGCTGCCCCATGGAAGAAGATGCCTACGGCATCCCCAAACCCAAAGATACCGAGGTCATCACCCCCACGCTGCTGTTTGCACCCTGTGTGGGGTATGGGCCGGGCGGTTACCGGCTGGGGTACGGCGGGGGCTTCTACGACCGCATGATGGCGGCGCTGCAGCCCAAGCCCTTTACGGTGGGGCTGGGTTTTGGGGTCGGTTTTGTGGAGGACTTCGAGCCCGAGCCGCACGACGTGCCGCTGGACGCCATCCTCAACAACCACGGGGTGGTGTGGCCGGTGTGATGGCTGGGGATTGCTAGGGTCGCGGAGGCTTGGTTGTCCTCGCCGGTTTGGGGGCGGCGGTTTTTGCAGTCTTGCGCACGGGTTTGCTGGCCTTGGCGCTGACGGCTGCTTCCAGGGCCAAACGCGCCCAGGGCGCCATGGCATGGGTGGCGTCCATGGCCTCTTCGGGGGCGCTGTAGTAGTTCATGCCGCGCGACACGGTCTCGCCGTCCTTGGTGGAGGCATAGGTGAAGCGCTCGCAGCCCGCGGCCTCCCATTGGGTACGGTTGGCATCGCTGGCCTTGAGCCAGAGCTTTTCGCCCGAACCCAGGTCGGCAATGATGGCAATCGTCAGTCCATCGGTGCTGATGCCCCAGCCCCCAAACATGCGTTTGGCAGCGCAGGGGCCCACTGTGGACAGCAGTTCGCAGCAGTACTGTGCAAATTCGGATCGGGCGTTGGCCATGGGGGTTGTCTAGAGCGGGGAGGATGCAGCTTGGCTGGTAGGGGCTTGCGCGCCTTGTGCGGCCAGCGCGCGGGCATCGGCTTCATAGTCCTGCAGGGCTTGTACCAGGTGTGTGCGCTGGCTGCTGGTGATGATGTTGTGCAGGGCGGCCGTGGCGGTGCAGCTCTCCAGCGTCAGACGGTCGATGTATTGGCGGTAGGCAGGGTCGGGCGCTTTGAGTGTGCGCTCCAGCAGGCCGCGGATGGCGGCGGTGGCCTGCGCAGCGGTGGGTTTGCTGGTGCGCAGGGTGGTCAGCACCTGCAAAGCGTCTTCATGGCGGCGCAGCATTTCCCGGTAGTTGCGGGGGCCGTCAAAGCTGGAGGTCTGGACGTGGTTTTTGATGATGGCCATTTGTGCCGGCTCCAAGCTTCCGTACAGGGATTCTGCGCGGTCCACGATCTGCTCTACCCGCCGCTCGGCGCGCTCAGTGCTTGTTCCTTCCAGCCACTGCTCGCGCCATTTCTTGTTGCGCTTGTCGAACTCGCGGGATACCTGTTCGATCTGGCTTGCCTGCAGACCGGGCGCAATGGCACCAATCGACGGGGCCACCCGCTCCAGCGTGACCTGCACGCGGGTTTGCAAGCTGGCTACGGTGTTGCACACCTGTGCAGGCGTGACCGGTTTGGGCGCCATGGCCTGCAGCTCTTTGAGCGTCTGTATCAGCAGGGGCAACTCTTCCTTGCGGTGCCAGTCCTGCACGGCCTGCAGGTCGGCCCGAATGCGCAGGCTTTGTTCACCGTCAAAGTCGAAATAGCTGTCCAGCCACCAGTAGGCCAGGGTGGGGGCACTGTTGTAGCCCAGGCGCACGGCGCTGCATCCAACCAACAGCGTGGCGATCAGCAGCGCACCGATAATGCTTGCTGAACGTGTGGATACACGTGCCATAAGCGAAGGTATTGAAAGGGACATGCTTTGACTTCCGAAATCCAGGCTCAAGAAAACACCGTGTTGGAACAGCAGGCCATTGATGTGGTCATTATGGCGGCCGGCAAAGGCACACGCATGAAGAGCCCATTGCCCAAGGTCTTGCATCCCTTGGCGGGGCGCCCCCTGTTGGGCCATGTGATGGATACCGCGCAGGCCTTGCAGGCCCGCCGTGCGGTTGTTGTGACCGGCCATGGTGCTATGGAAGTTGAAGCAGCATGTTCAGCATACACGGGGGCTACAGCCCAGTTTTCCATAAGTTATGTGCGCCAGGAGCCCCAGCTTGGTACAGGCCATGCCGTACAGCAGGCGGTGCCCGTGCTGGCCGATGATGGGGTGGTGCTGATTCTGTCGGGCGATGTGCCCCTGACCCAGCCGGCTACGTTACTGCACCTGCTGGCCGCCTGCGCGGGGACGCATTTGGCGTTGCTGACACTGGAGATGGGCAACCCCAGCGGTTATGGCCGCATCGTGCGCAGGGCCGATGGTGTGGTGCAGGCCATTGTGGAGCACAAGGATGCCTCGGCAGCACAACTGGCCATCACCGAAATTTACAGCGGCATCATGGCCGTGCCGGCGGCGCAGCTCAAGCGCTGGCTGGCCCGCCTCGACAATAAAAATGCCCAGGGTGAGTATTACCTGACCGATATCGTGAAGTTTGCCGTAGCCGATGGTGTGGCCGTGGTGGCACACAAGATCAACGATGCGGTGCAGGTGGCGGGTGTCAACAGCCCAGTGCAACTGGCCGAGCTGGAGCGGGCCTTCCAGTTGCGCGAAGCACACCGCCTGATGGAAGATGGCGTGCGCCTGGCCGACCCGGCGCGTTTTGATGTGCGGGGCGACTTATTCTGTGCCCATGGCGTCAGCATCGATGTGAACTGTGTCTTTGAGGGCCAGGTCAACCTGGGAGAAGGTGTATCCATCGGTGCCAACTGCGTGATCGCCAATGCCATCATTGAGGCCGGTGCCGTCATACACCCCTTCACCCATATTGATGGCGAGGCCCTGGGTGTGACCGTGGGTGCAGGTGCACTGGTAGGTCCCTTTGCCCGGCTGCGACCCGGTGCACGCCTGGGCGCCGAGGTGCACATTGGCAATTTTGTGGAAGTGAAAAACGCCACCCTGGCCAAGGGGGCCAAGGCCAACCACCTGGCCTACCTGGGCGACGCCACGGTGGGCGAACGGGTCAACTTTGGCGCGGGCAGCATCACCGCCAACTACGACGGCGCCAACAAACACCGCACCACCATCGAGGCTGATGTCCATGTGGGCAGCAACTGTGTGCTGGTGGCCCCCATCACGCTGGGAGCAGGCGGCACGGTGGGCGGTGGCTCAACACTCACCAAAGACACCCCCGCTGGCGCCCTGAGTGTGGCGCGTGGCAGGCAGGTCAGCATTGCCAACTGGTCGCGCCCGCAAAAGGCGCCCAAGGCCTGATACCTACTGGTCTGAAGACGATGGCCACCACACCACCCGATACCGACGCCCGTATCACCGCTCTGCAGGCTGAATTGGATGCCGTGCGTGCGGAGATGCAGCATTTCACGTATGCGGTCTCGCACGACCTGCGTGCACCGCTACGCCACATTCTGTCGTACGCACAACTGGTGCAGGAGGATGCGGGGCCGCAGCTCAGTGGCGAAGTGAAAGAGTTTTTGGCGACCATTACCGATTCGGCGCGGCACATGGGTGTGTTGCTGGATGGGTTGGCGGCGCTGTCGCGTGTGGGGTCAGCGCCGCTGGATGTGGGCCCGGTTTGCTTGCAAGAATTAATACCGGCGGTGTGCGGCGAGCTGGCTGCACAACATCCAGAGCGCACCATTGAGTGGCGCATTGCCGATGATCTACCCCTGGTGCAGGCCGATGCAGCGCTGTTGCGCCAGGCCTTGTCCCAGGTCCTGGGCAATGCTGTCAAATTCTCCGCGCAGCGACAACCGGCGGTGATCGAAGTGGACACCGCAGTTGAGGCGTCCAGCGCCTGCGTGGCGCTGCAGGTGCGGGACAACGGGGTGGGCTACAACCCCGCGCTGCAAGACCAGTTGTTCAAGGTGTTTGGCCGCTTGCACAGCAGCAAGCAATTTGAGGGTATTGGCATGGGCCTGGTGCTAGTCCGCAGGATGTTGGATCGTTTTGGTGCAACAGTTTCCATCCACGGGGTACAAGATGGCGGCAGCACGGTCCTGCTGCTGATTCCACGCGCCTAGCGCGGTCTGGGGGCGGTTGTGTGGGGAGTAGCGCCCGTATGGCCCGCCAAAGCTGTCACAAAACGCCCCAATATCACGGGCGAAGCCGCGGTTTGGAAAGCCTGGTGCCGCGCGCGCTCGCGGAGTTGGTCGAACGCGGGTGAGGGCATATAGGCCAAGCGCAGTGCTTGCACCCAATCACTGATGGGTGCATGTGCATCCACCAGAATGCCCCCAAGCCCCATTGTGTAAGGCAGGGCTCCGCGGGTGCTGGCGACTACCGGGATGCCGTTGATCTGTGCCTCTACCACGGTGCGGCCATAAGACTCTTCCCATAGGCTGGGCATCAGCAAGGTGCGGGCACGGACATACACAGTGCGCATGTCCAATGTGGGCGTGCACCATTCAATATTGGGCAAGTTGGAAGCGCGTTGCAGGCAGTAGGCGCGCCATTGCGGATCCAGACCCCAGCTCTCAGACACCAGGAAGGGAATGTCCGGGCAAGCCGCAGCCAACGCAAACATGATCTCCACACCCTTGATGGGCGTCGGGTTGACAAACAGCACGCGGTCGCCCTGGGTGTTGTTGACGAAATAGCGCTCTGGCAGGACCAGTGGCGGTACAACGACGCTGTTGATGCCACACAACACTCGCCAGCGTTGCGCGGTGAATTCCGAGTTGCTAAGGTACAGAACGGTCGGGTCGGGTACCAGCGTACCACCCAGTTGGTGGGTCTCCACGTTGTGCAGGTACACCGCGGTGGCCTTACCGGTTTCCAGCGCGCTGACCACCATGGGCAGCAGGGTCGTACCGCTTTGTACCACGATGATGGAAGGGCCCCAGCTGGCTGCCACTAATGCAAGATCTTGGATGGGATTGGCCACGCGGAACACCGGGTAACCCAGCTGTTCGTCACATTGCGACCGGGTCGAGGAACCTGGTACGGCATGCTCGCGCAGGCCGCAGAGCACGGCAACCTGCGCGCCCATACCGATCAGCGCGGTGCACAGGTCATCGGTGGTGGTTTGCAGTCCACCAATGACTTCGGGAAGATGGGGATAGACCGACGCGAAAAGTACCCGCATGGAGTCGGGGAATCAGGACTGAACCTGTGTTGGCGCACTGCCCAGCAGATCGCGCAAGGTATTGGCGGGGTTGTGGGTGCCAAGGTCTGAGGTCACGTACTTTGCGCGATCCGGCGCGAGGGACGAATTGGGAGAATTCAACCCAGCCGGCCGGTCATTGGTGCTCATCAAGTTGCCGGGGCTGCCTTGGGGCGTGGTCTGCCGGGATTCGAACTGATTGACCAGATTAGCCATGTCAGTTGCTGGCAAACGCATGGGGTCCCCTACGCTACTGCCAGTGACCGTTACGGAAAATCCCGGGCGGGTGACCGTGTGGAGTATTTGGGCACCGGTGCGGGCAACCTGCATATGCTCGCCGAACAGGAACACACCGCGTGTGGAGTCGGCTTGCGCTTCCACCAGCGTGATGCCGCCGCGAATGCCGATCGTGGCCGTGGGTGTGCGTATCTGTGCAGCGCTCCTGCCCAGCGGAGTGATGAATTTACTGACGAATCCACCGACTGCCCGCAGTGAGCCTTTGAGTAAATTGACCGCAATATTGCCCTGTTGGGCCTCCGGGCGAAAGACAAACTCGTCAATGACCAGCTCCGAGTTGGGGCCTAGTGTCATGGATGAACGGTCCATGAACAAGATGTGGATCACCCCCGTGCTGTCGGTTCTGAAGCGTTCGCCAAATGAGACGGCATTGCCGATGTAGACCACACGTTCGTTGCTGACGGACAGCACACCGGGCCGCGCGGCAGAGGTAATGCCCACTTGCCCGGTAGTGGGCGTGGCGGCACTGGCCGTGGGTGGCAACATACCGGTCGCGGCTGCCGCTGCGGCAGCCAGCCACCAGTCATTGATGTCTAGGGGAGGCGGTGGTGGTGGGGGCATAACGTTCTCCTGCCTGGGGTCAGTACTTCCAGATCACACCCAGGGTACCAGCGGTGTTGGTATGGGTGTAGTTTGGAATATTGGAAGGGATATTGGTGTGGTCCAACTGCAGTTGCACGGAAACGGCGCGTGTGACGGGCATCACGTTCATCATCGACCAGCGCCATTCGGTGTCCTTGCGAACCGTGCGCGCATCAACCGTGGCGTCAGCCCCGCGGTAGTCCCGCTGCTGGGTATGGACGGAAAGTGTAGTTGTCCACGGGAGGCCGCTTGACGAAATGGGAGCGGGGTAGGTCAGCGTGTATCCGATCTTTGCCTGGGGTCCTTTAAACGCGGTGTAAGGCGCATTGCCATCGAAGTCCACATATCCCAGCTCGGCGCTCAAAAACTGGTTGGTGCTCGTCTCGACGGTGGCGTACATCTTCAGGCTTTGGCGAGAACCTCCCAGGACTTGAGAGTTGGCGATGTCACTGCGTGCGGAAAATACAAGGCGGCCGTTTTCGTAGCTGCCACCCAGCAACAGGGTCTCGGATGGACGGAAGTCCCCATCTATGCCCCATCCACCCGCGGTAAAGTAGGAGTTGCCGTTGGCGGACGCGCTGCCAAACACCAGATGCGGACGGATGCTCAGCGCTGGTGCAGTAAGTCGCATGGGCTTGAACCGTAGACCTGTGCTCCCGGCAATCAGCGCGAGGTCTGACGGCTTGGTTGATCCAGCTTCGTTGCTGTAGCTGCTGACCGAGTTGTAGTGGTTGGCAAACATCACAAGGGAAGTGACGATGGAGGCTTCGTTTTGCTGATCCAAATCGAACACATGGTCCAGCGTGCCCCATAGGTGGACATCGGTATCAGACTTGGGGCCGGCGTCTTTGCCGCGTGCAATCGGATTGCCTTGGTAGTACACCGGGTCGTTGTCCGATGCCGCCGTAGGATTGCTTTGCGTGCGCACACCCAGCATCAGGCTGCCCGACAACTGTGACCGCTGGTTGCGCCGCACAACTTCGCGCAGCAGCGACTCCGCCTGGCGTTTTTGCGGTGGGTCCAAACGCGGGTCGTCAATGGCCGCACGCAGGTAGGTTTCGGAGATTGCGTACGACCCCAGCCGGAAATACAGCACACCCAATTCAACACGGATACTGGCCGGTGCATCAGGCGCAATCAGTAGGCCTTCCAAGGCCGCTATGCCACCTTCAAAGTTTCCGGAGCGGACCAGCAGGCTGGCGTATTTGGTGCGCGCCTCTATGGACGCTGCCTTGCCGATGACTTCCTGGAAAGCTTGTTCCACTTCCTGAGCGGTGGGCAGGGGAGTGCTTTGTGAAAACGCTGGCGCCGTGATTGTCGAGAGACATAACGCAATCGGCACGAGGCGTGTAGCCAAAATGGGTGTCTTTTTGTCAATCATGGTCTTGATTCCGGAAAGAATTGCCGCGACGCCGGGCTGAGCTTGCTCCCAATATGGCGGTTTTGTCCAGTGCAATTGCAATATAGCAGGTCTACCCCTCAAACCCAAGGTTGGCGATCAAGCCTGCGGATAGTAATCGTCCAAATAGGCTTTTAGTGCCACTTTCCAGTGGCGCATGGTGTTGAGTTGGCGCAGCTTGAGCTTGGCATTGACCAGGCATTCAGAAGGGGGGCGCTCGGCGAAATACTCTTCGCGAAAATGGCTTGAAGGGACCTCGGAGATAGCGACCCGGTCTTGCAAACCTCGGAGTTCCAGTATGGCGCGGGCCACCTCGACCCTGCTGGTCAATCCGTCGCAGGCCATGTTGTAGACGCCCCAATACTCCGTCTCCAGCAAGACCTTGACGTTATGGGCAAAGTCATGCGTATAGGTTGGTGAGCCAAACTTGTCGTTGACGATCGACAGTTCCTTTTTACCCTGCGCCAACTGGCGCATGATTTTCTGAACGAATTTTTTGTCCTTGGCCGGGCCACCGCCCATCATCCAGCCGCCACGGCACACCAGATGCTGGCGTACGTGTTCGCGCACGAACAGCTCACCGGCGTACTTGGAGCGTGCGTAACAGCTCAGGGGGTTGGGTGTGTCCCAGTCGTCAAATAGTTGCTTGTGACCGTCGAAGATGCCAGCCGTGCCGATGTAGAGCAGGGGAATGCCAAGTTCGTTGGCAATATACGCGGCATTCTCCGCCGCCATGGCATTGGTTCGCCACGCGTTCTCGGGATTCCTCTCGCAGTACTCCATGTCCGTGCAGGCGCCCAGATGGAACAGGTAGTCGGGCGAAAAGTCCGCCACATCTTTTCTATAGGCATCCAGATCACGGATGTCCAGGTAGGTGAGCCAGGGGGCATTGACGTCGATGTCGGTGCACTTCAGCAGGTTACCGGCGCCAAACACTTCGTAAAAGGCCTCCCCCAACATGCCGCCACAGCCAGAGATGTAGATTTTTTTCATATTCTGCGTATGCTCACTGCCTATTCTGAATGACCTCAAGGGCATACCTGCGCAAGAATCTGCCCAGCGCAGAGTCAGTGGTTTGCACGTGTGGCAGAGAAGATGTCAGCATGTCTGGCTTATCGGGATTGAACCGGCTCAAATGCAGCAATCGAACCAGGGCCCCGCAGAACGTCAACCGGCCTGCACTGTCTTCTGTAAAGTCCTGCTCCGAGCGCACGCGCCAGTAGCCGACATTCAACCCCCAATCGCGACTCGTCTGCACTTCGCGGAAAAAGGACGGCACCAGGTCTAGCCATTTTTGGTCGGTGAAAGCGCCATGCTCCGGCGCGTCGTAGGCATAACGACTGACCCGGTCGGCCCACCAGTCCAGAAAACCAAGCGCGTCGCTGCCGGTACCAACACCGACCATACCGGCGTTATAGACGCCGATGCGCATGGTGCCTAGTTCTTCCACAAGGCGTTCTGCTGTAAACGGCATCAGAAGATGGGGGGTGAGGAAAACGGAAAAGTCGCGCTTCTGCGGAAGTGAGGGGCTCAACGAACCCAGAAGGTAGGTGTCAGCATCCAGATAAACCACAGGGCATCCTGTAGCACGGGCCACATAACGCATCAGGAATGGTTTTAGCGTGCAGCACAGTTCCAGGATGTTATAGCGCTGGACCATTTCATCCCATGCCGCCGGTGCGATCACATCGCCCAATCGCACCGGAATAGCGCCCTCAGGAATCAGCGTAGCGTCATCAGAGTCAATGAGTAACAGGTAAATCTTGCCCGAGAAATGCCTGCGCGCTGAAGCCGTCAAGGTTCTCAGCAGGGGCAAATGGCTCTGTGTGGAAAAACTGCACAGAGCGTATTCATATTGGGCACCGGGAGTATCGCCTGGCAGAGCGTCTGCTGGATCCGGTTGTAGGTGGCGCGCGTGTTCTGTGGCAGTGCGGAAGTTCAGCAGACCGCGCGCCATCGAATCGGCGATCTGCTCTCCCAGGGTGCGTCGGCGCAGTTGAACAGCGTCTGGCCAATCGCGGCGCAGTTTTAATGCTTTGTGTATGGCCCGGAGCGCTTCCTCAAATTGATGTGCGGCGCGATGGGCTTCGGCAAGCCCATACCATGATGCTGCATCTTTGGCATCGTTCTGCACCGCGCACTGAAACGCGGTTACGGCGTCTGCGTAGTGACTGTCGGCGACACAAACCCAGCCCAGTTGTCGGTAGGTGCCATTGGTGTCTTCCGGCTCAAGTGCTAGTGCTGTTTGCAGCGCAGCCCGGGCGTCGGTCAGTCGGCTCTGTCGCAAGCGCACCTGGGCGAGTACACGCCAGGCAGCCCCAGACCGTGCGTCAAGTACCACGGCTTTTTCGGCATGCTCCGAAGCGGCCTTGATACGACCGCTGCGTTCCAGCACGGTGGCGGCGAGAATATTGCTCGTCACTTTCTCGGGCGCGAGTTCTAACAAGCGCTCAACCGCGTCCAGTGCTGCGGGCATATCGCCCGCTTCCAGTGACAGCCAGCCGGTTTGCAACCAGGGCTCAGGCAACCCAGTTGCCAGGCGGCGGGCACGGGCAAGTGCGCGCAGGGCAAGGCCAGGCCGCTGCAACTGTACGAACACCAAGGACAACCGGTACCAGTTCATCCCTTCCTGGGGCTGTTGTTTGAGCAGTTGGCGGCACACCGTGCGCGCGTCCTGGGTGTGATGCTGCGCAAGCAGGAGGTCGGCCAATTGGCGTAGCAACTCACCGGACCCGGGGGCGAACTCCAGTCCGTCGGATAGGACCTTGTGCGCCTCCGTATTTCTTGCAAGATGCTGCAATACGGTCGCCAGGTGGCAGCGGGTCTCTGTACTTTCCGGTTGCAGTGCGAGAGCGTCCGTGAGCTGCGATACCGCCTCTTCCCAGCCCGCAGGCCCTTGGTCGATCAGTATCTGGCCGTGCAACACCTGCGCTTCCAGCCAGCCTTCTAGCAGATGCCGTGCGCTCTGAATGGCTGCCAGTGCATCGGCGACCTTCTTTGCGGCGTGTTGGGCTCGGGCCAGCCCGTACCACGCCGATGGGTCGCTGGCATTGCTCGCCACGGCAGCTGTGAAGGCCGTTATAGCGTCCTCAAAGCGACGTTCCGTGATGCATATCCAGCCCAGCTTTTGCTGGGTTTCGCCGGTGTTGTGGGAGTCCAGGGCCAGCACAGCCTGCAGTGCCTGCGCAGCTTCGGGCAGGCGTTGCTGCCGGGTGCGCACCTGGGCTAGGGCACGCCAGGCGTCTGCAGATTGGTCGTCGCAGGCAACGGCTTGTTCTGCGTGGTCTGCTGCCGCCAGCAAATCGCCATTGCGCTCCAGCGCCACGGCGGCCAGGGTGTGGCTGATTCCCTCCCCGGGGGCCAGTGCCAACAAGCGCGCAACAGACGCACTGGCCTCGTCACTGCGATTAAGGTCCAGCAACAGTTGAATATGTTGGCGCAACAGAGCTGGGGTTACGGCTGAGAGCGTCAAACCGTCGGACAGCACTTGCAGTGCCTCGGCGGCCCTGCCCAGACGCTGTAGCGCGGTTGCCAGATGGCAGCGCGTCTCCGCGCTTTGCGGCTGCTGTGTCAGGGCTTGCGCGAGTGTTGCTGCTGCAGCCTCCCACTTGTCTTGTGCCAGTAAAAACCATCCCAGTTGTGCCAGTCGCTCCGGTTGGGTTTTGATGGACAACGCATGCCTGGCGTAGTGCTCCGCTTCTTCAAATCGATGCATATCACCCAGCACCCAGGCCAAGGACACTGCCGCTTCGTCCAGATTCGGATCAAAGGCAACTGCAGCCATGAGTGCTTGGAAGGCATCCTCCAGGCGGTATTCCTTTTGGTGTACCAAGCCAAGATACCAGTGCAAGGGAGCGTGCTCGGGATAACGCCCCACCGACGACGCCAGAAGCGCTAGCGCCTCTTCGGTTGACCCCGCTGACAGAAGAAACCACCCGAGGGCCGCATAGGCATGCGGCCGATCTTCGGAGGCGTGTTCAAGCGATTGGCGCGTGAGCTGGATGGCCTCTTCCAGCTTGCCTTCGTCGAAGCTGGCCCACGCAGCCATCAGGTTGGAATCTGCGGAAGCAAGGGCGTCGTGGGACTGTGTCACGGGATTTGGTGCCGGGGCGCTATAGCGTGTGTCGGGGCCGTGGTGCGCGTGGGGTGTTGGACATGCTGAAGATCAGTGTAAGGGAACTTGCCGTCGCGCTCGGCACTCAAGCCAGCGGCAACTCCGCCCCAAACTTGCTGCGCTTGATGCTGAAGAAAGCCTTGACGTTGCGCACATTCGCATCGCTGGTGAATAACTGCTGCGTCAACGCCTGGTAGGCCGGCATGTTGGCGGCATGCACCACCAGCACAAAGTCCGGCCCAGGGGAGACGCGGTAACACTGCTGCACTGCGGAGGCATCGGCTACCCGCGCTTCAAACTGCTCCAGGGCATCTGCGCCCTGGCGGTCCAGCGTGATTTCCACAATGGCGGTCAGGCCAAAGCCTATGGTGGCGCTCAGCTTTTCGGGGTTCAGGACTGCGATCTGGCGCTCTATCAGGCCTGCATCCCGCAGGCGTTTGACGCGGCGCAGGCAGGTTGGTGGCGAAATGTGAACCCGCTCGGCCAGCGCCTGGTTGCTCAGGCTGGCGTCACGCTGCAGCTGCGCCAAGAGTTGGGTGTCGATGGCATCCAGATCGATAGATTTCATAAATATCAATAAATCAGAAGTAAATTTCAATTCCGCAAGTTAGTGGAATTATCTTCCATACTTGCGAAAAATATGAAGATTAATTTTTATAACGTACCACTACCATTCGCCATCTTTGGTTTTTATGGGGAGTACGAATATGTGTGGCATCGTCGGCGCGGTATCAACCCGCAATATCGTTCCTGTGCTGGTGCAGGGCCTGGAGCGTCTGGAATACCGGGGGTATGACTCCTGTGGTGTGGCGGTGTATGCGCAAGACGCCGAGCAGTCTGGTCTGCGCCGGGCCCGCAGTACGTCGCGCGTGGCCGAATTGGCAGCCCAGGTCGCACCCGGGGCTGGCAGCGCCGGGGTGACTGGCAACCTGGGCATTGCCCACACCCGCTGGGCCACCCACGGTGCACCGTCGGTCAGCAATGCCCACCCCCATTTCAGCCATGGCGCGGGTCTTGACGCCCACCAGCGCCCGGGCCGCATCGCGCTGGTGCACAACGGCATCATCGAAAACCACGACGAACTGCGCGCCGCGCTCAAGGCCAAGGCTTATGTGTTTGTCAGCCAAACCGACACCGAAGTCATCGCCCACCTGGTGGACAGCCTGTACGACGGCGACCTGTTCGAGGCCGTGCAGGCGGCGGTCAGCCAACTGCACGGTGCCTACGCCATCGCCGTGTTCTGCAAGGACGAGCCGCACCGCCTGGTCGGTGCACGCGCCGGCTCTCCGCTGATTCTGGGCGTGGGCAAAGACGGGCAAGAGCACTTTTTGGCCAGCGACGCGATGGCACTGGCCGGTGTGACCGACCAGATCGTCTACCTGGACGAAGGCGACATGGTGGATGTACAACTGGGCAAATACTGGCTGATCGACAAGACCCGCAAAGCGGTCGCCCCGGCGCAGCGCCCGGTCAAGACGGTGCTGGCCCACAGCGGCGCCGCCGAGCTGGGTCCGTACCGTCATTACATGCAGAAAGAGATTTTTGAACAGCCCCGCGCCATTGCAGACACACTGGAAGGTGTGGAGGGCATAGTCCCTGAGCTGTTTGACCTGCAGATGAACCACAAGCCCGGTGCCAACGCGGCCCGCGTGTTTGCAGAGATCGATTCCGTGCTGATTCTGGCCTGCGGCACCAGTTATTACAGCGGCTGCACGGCCAAGTATTGGCTGGAGAGCATTGCCAAGGTGCCCACCCAGGTGGAGGTGGCCAGTGAATACCGCTACCGCGAGTCCGTGCCCAACCCCAAGACGCTGGTGGTCACCATAACCCAATCGGGCGAGACCGCCGACACATTGGCCGCGCTGCGCCACGCCCAAAGCCTGGGCATGCACCACACACTGACCATCTGCAACGTGGCCACCAGCGCCATGGTGCGCGAATGCAGTCTGGCCTATGTCACACGCGCCGGGGTTGAGATCGGGGTTGCGTCGACCAAGGCGTTCACGACCCAATTGGCTGGCCTGTTCCTGCTGACGCTGGCCCTGACGCAAGCCAAGGGCCGCCTGTCCGAAAGCGAAGAGCAACGCCATCTCAAGGCCATGCGCCACCTGCCCGCTGCGCTACAGGCCGTGCTGGCGCTGGAACCACAAATCATCAGCTGGTCGGAAGACTTTGCGCAGAAAGAAAACGCGCTGTTCCTGGGCCGTGGTCTGCACTACCCCATTGCGATGGAGGGCGCACTCAAACTCAAGGAGATCACCTACATCCATGCCGAGGCTTATGCGGCCGGTGAACTCAAACACGGCCCACTGGCGCTGGTCACCAGCGAGATGCCGGTGGTCACCGTTGCCCCCAACGACGCGCTGCTGGAAAAACTCAAGAGCAATCTTCACGAGGTGCGCGCCCGCGGAGGTGTGTTGTATGTGCTGGCAGATGCCGATACCCGCATCGAGAGCGGCGAGGGTATGCACGTGATCCGCATGCCCGAGCACTATGGCGAGTTGTCGCCGCTGCTGCACGTCGTGCCGCTGCAACTGCTGGCCTACCACGCAGCCTGTGCGCGGGGTACCGATGTAGACAAGCCGCGCAATTTGGCAAAAAGCGTCACGGTCGAGTAAGGCCCTCTACCCTGGAGGGTATTTGATGAAATTGACCTCTAGCCCCCGTCAAATATACCTCTATAGCTATTAATTTAATAGTGTTCTGCCGGAGGGTTGAGCCGCAGCAACATTGACATGCGCCCCGTGGAGGAGGAGGATGGCGGGCACAAGAAGTACAAAGTGCTTGGAGGCTCTTGATGCGTGTGGTGTTTGGCGTAGTCCTGGCGGCAGCGGGTGCAGTACATGCGCAGGACGTGATCGACCTGCACTTTTATGTGCGCCCTCCGTATATGGTGTTGGGTGCTGATGGACAGATCAGCGGCCTGACGGCAGACCCCGCCAAAGCCGCCTTTGAAGCGGCCGGCGTGCGTTACCGCTGGCAGCAGACCCCTGCCAGGCGCCAACTCGTGGTGATTGAAAACGGTGCCGGTCTGGACTGTGGCGTGGGCTGGTACAAGACCCCCGAACGCGAGCACTTTGGCACCTTTACAGCCCCCTTGTACCGCGACAAGCCGACCGTGGCCATCGCCCGCAAGCAGTTTCAGCCTGCCCAAAAGTCGTTGGCAGGCATCGTGGCGGACCCGGCGGTACGGGTTGTCATGAAGATGGGGCTGACCTACGGGCGTGATGTTGTCGAAACCATGGCAAAAGCCAAGGCGCAGGTGCAAACAGTGACCACCGAACAGGCCACCCTGGCGCGCATGGTTGCCTCCGGCCGGGTGGACTTCATGTTTTCGCCCCAGGAAGAAGCCGAGGTCTTGGTTGCAGAAGTGGAGCGTGCAGGCGAGGGTCTGAAGGTGCTGTCGTTCTCCGATATCCGGGAGGGCGGCACCCGCCACATTCTGTGCAGCAAACGTGTGGGTGACGAAACCATTGCGAAGTTGAATGCGGCGTTGGCCAAGCTGAGCCCGGCCGTCAAATAGTGCTTGCCCATGGGTGTGTGAATCCATCACCTACCCCAACCTGAAGGAGAAAGCCATGTCACTGCAGCAACTGAAAATTGGTGCCCGTCTGGGCTTTGCCTTTGGTCTGGTATTGATGGTTACCGCGCTGATCTCGGTGATAGGGGCGTGGCGGCTGGGCATTCTCAATGAAGCGACCAACAACCTGGCTACCGTGGAATTGCAGCGCAATGCCTTGGCCCAGAAGTGGAGTGCAGATATCAATCTGAACTGGGTGCGCACCGAGGCCCTGTTGCAGTCCAGCGATACGGCCCACATGCAGGCCCTGCAAAAGCAGATGGACGCCACGTCCAAGACCATCAGCGATACACAAAAGCGGCTTGAACCTCTGATACAAGATACACGCGGCAAAGCGCTGTTTGCCGACATCGGCAAGTTGCGTGAGTTGTACCGTGGTCCGCGCAGCGAACTGATGAAGAAGAAGTTGGCGGGTGAAGATGTGGCCGGTGCCCTGTCCACCACCTTGCGGCCGTTGGCCGAAAACTACCTGCGCGGGCTACAGGCGCTGGACAACCACATGGACGAACGCCTGGCGCAGAGCCAGGCCGAAACCAATGCCGTGGCGCGCACCGGCCAGTGGATGCTGAGCATGGGCGCATTGGCGGCTGCCGCCATTGGCGTGTGTCTGGCCTTCTTCACCACCCGCTCCATCACGGGCCCGATAGGCAGTTCGGTCTCGTCGGCGCAGGCCATCATGCAGGGCGATTTGTCGGTGGGCATTTATCCCGACGGCAAGGACGAGGCTGCACAGTTGATGAATGCCCTGCTGGCCATGCGGGACAACCTGTCGCACATTGTGGGCGAGGTGCGGGGCAATGCAGAGGGCGTGTCCACCGCCAGTGCCGAGATTGCCCAGGGCAATAACGATTTGTCCATACGCACCGAGCGGCAAGCGGCGGCCTTGCAGCAGACCGCGGCTTCCATGGCCGAACTCAGCTCCACCGTGCAGCAAAACGCCGACAACGCACGCCAGGCCAACCAGTTGGCTTCCAATGCTTCCTCCGTCGCCATACAGGGCGGCGAGGTGGTGGGCCAGGTGGTGGCGACCATGAAGGGCATCAACGAGTCCTCGCAAAAGATATCGGCCATCATCAGTGTGATCGATGGCATTGCCTTCCAGACCAATATCCTGGCCTTGAACGCTGCGGTGGAAGCGGCGCGCGCGGGGGACCAGGGGCGCGGGTTTGCGGTGGTGGCGTCCGAGGTGCGGGCCTTGGCGGGGCGTTCGGCCGAGGCCGCCAAAGAAATCAAATCCCTGATCAACACCAGTGTGGAGCGGGTCGAACAAGGCACCCTTCTGGTGGACAAGGCTGGCAGCACCATGACCGATGTTGTCAGCTCCATCCAGCGTGTCACCAGCATCATGGGTGAGATCAGCTCGGCCAGCAGCGAGCAGGCATCGGGCGTGGCCCAGATGGACACGGCAGTGACGCAAATGGACCAGGCAACCCAGCAAAATGCGGCCTTGGTGGAAGAGATGGCTGCAGCAGCCAGCAGCCTGCGTGTGCAAGCCAAGGCGCTGGTGGATGTGATGTCCGTCTTCAAGCTTGGCGACAGACCGGCGTATGCCGCATCGGTGCCCGTTCGTATGCTGGGTGGAGCCTGACCCGCGGCGGCACCGTGCGATACTCAAACGGCGTACCCTTTCGTCGCCGTTTTTCCCGTTAGCGAGGTCTTCTGTGCCGCACATCCTTTCGCCCATTTACCTACTTTCCCCGCATGCCGCTGCAGTGGCCGAGCGCTCCAACTTGGCTGGCACAGGTCTGTAGATGGCAAGCTTGGCAAAGGCGGGCGCCGCCGCGACGATCAACGATGTGGCAGACCGATCGGGTGTGTCGATCAAGACGGTGTCGCGTGTCATCAACCAAGAATCCGGCGTCCACCCGCTGACACGTGAACACGTGCTCAAGGTGGTGGCCGAGCTGAAGTACCGGCCCAAGTTGTCGGCCCGCAGCCTGGCCGGGGCCCGCTCCTTCCTGATCGGCTTGCTGTATTACGACCCCAGCGCGGCCTTCGTGGGTGATGTGCAGCAGGGCGCCACATTGCGCTGCCGCGAAGCCGGCTACCACCTGGTGGTGGAGTCCTTGCACAACGACGCGCCCGACCTGGCCCAGCAAGTGGCGCGTATGGTCAGCGCACTGCAGCCCGACGGCATGATTCTGACGCCCCCGCTGTGTGACAACCCCAAGGTGTTGAAGGCCCTGCGGGACAACCAGACCCCATATGTGCTGCTGTCGCCCGCACGCGATGTCAAAGGCGTGGCCAGCGTGCGCATGGACGATGCCCATGCGGCCGAAGAGATCACCAATCTGCTGATCAGCCTCGGCCACGAACGTATTGCTTTTATCAAAGGGCCTGCAGACCAAGCCGCATCAGCCCTGCGCTACCAGGGCTACCTGCGTGCCATGAAGGCGCACCGCATCCCCGTGGAGCAGGACTTTGTCTGCCAGGGCGACTTTGTGTTCGCGTCCGGTGTGGAGGCTGCCCATAAGCTGCTGAGCCGCCGTGTCCGCCCCACGGCGGTGTTTGCGGGCAACGATGACATGGCCTTGGGTGTGCTGGCTGCTGCACAGCGCCTGGGGCTGGCGGTCCCTGGTGATCTGTCGATTGCGGGCTTTGATGACTCGCCAGCGGCAAGCCTGGTGTGGCCCCCGCTGACCACCGTGCGCCAGCCCAAGAACGCAATGGCGCGGGTAGCGGTCGAGATGCTGATAACGTCCAACCGCAGCGATGCCCCCGAGCTGGCCGAAGACGACTTGCACCGCGTGTTGCCACACGAGCTGGTGGTTCGGGATTCCACCAGTTCGCTCAAGGCCAACACAGGCGCCCAAGGCAAGCGGCGCTGATCAGGCCAGGCGGGCACACAGGTTGCTGACCAGCGCGCGGTGTGTGGGCAGGTCGGCCAGCGCGCGCAGGCCCATCTTCTGGATCATCGCGAATTCCTGCCGAGCCTCGTCCATGCGCGGGTAGGCGGCGCGGCTGGGGCCCAGATCGGTATTGAACTCCATGCCATACAAAACATACTGCCAGCTGGACGGCGGGTACATCTCCAGATCAACCACAAAGTCCAGGCGGTGCGGTGGGCGGCAGCGCCACATGGCCAGTTTCTCCTGCAGCGTGCTGGGGATGGTGCGTGTATCGGCGTTGTCTATCCAAAACTGGGAGTCGGTGCGCTGGGTCAGGCAGTAGTGCATCTTGACGAAATCGACAATGCGTTCATACCGTGCACGCATCATCTCGTTGAACAACTTGGCCACGGGCACCATGTTGCCATCACGCGGGAAGAGGTAACTGACCAGGTAGGCCGCGGTCTCGATCAGGCCAATGCCGGACGATTCCAAGGGCTCCAGAAAACCGCCCGACAGGCCCACCGCCACACAATTTTTGACCCACTGCATATCGCGGTAGCCCACATTGAGTTTCAGCTTGCGGGGTGTCAACGCATCGCTGGCGGGCCCAATGTAGGCGCGCAACACCTGCTCCGCGCGCACATCGTCCGTGTAGCGGCTGCTGTACACGTAACCTATGCCGCGCCGTTGTTGCAAGCCAATGTCCCACGTCCAGCCAGCCGCGTGTGCGGTGGAAATGGTGTACGAGGGTATAGCCGCATCGGCAGTGGCATACGGTACCTGCATGGCCAGGGCAGTGTCCACAAACAACACGTCGTTGAGGCTGCGAAACGGTGAGCCCAATGCCTTGCCAATCAGGGCCGCTTGGAAGCCCGTGCAGTCGATGTAGAGATCGGCGGTCAGGGTGCCGCACTCGCGTGTCACCACACCGGAGATGGCGCCGTCTTCTGCCAACTCCACCGTGTCGACGGTTGCCACTTTGTGGGCAACGCCCAGAGACTTGGCATGGGTGGCCAACAGCGTTGCAAAGCGCCCCGCGTCGAAATGGTAGGCGTAGTTGAGAGGCCCAAGATAGTCGCCGTCACCCGTGCGCTTGGGTCCGTGTGATGCATCGGCCACACGTTTTTGCATGGTGGATGCCTGTGCAAATGCTGCACCATTTTCGTCTGCACCCAACAGCCAATACGGCAGCAAGTCCGGGCCGCCGGCGCGCTGGCTGGGCAGGCTGAACGGGTGGAAATAGTGGTTGCTGCCCGGCGTGCCTGGGGCGCGCACCCAGTCCACAAATTGGATGCCTTGTTTGAATGTGGCATTGCATTCGCGTATGAAGCGTGCCTCGTCAATACCGATGGCTGCCAGCGTGCCGCGTATGGACGGAAACGTGCCTTCTCCCACGCCGATGATGCCAATCTCGCTGGACTCGACCACCGTGATATGGACGCCAGAACCCGACCCGCTTCCGAGTGTGCGGGCCATAAATGCAGCGGTCAACCAACCGGCCGTTCCGCCCCCAACGATAAGTACATTCTGAACAGGTTTCACGGAGTCTTCCTTCTGAAATGGATGAACGGTAGGGCTGGATGCCTGCAAAAACCACAGGGTTAACCCGGAGGTTTTCGGTGGCAAAACACGACACAGCCAGAAAAAATAGACAGCGTTGTCATTTAAATTGACAGCGCTGTCTAAATTGTGCATTATCCAGCCACTCCGACACCACAGCAGCGTGTCGGCGTGCGCAGATAACATCAAACACAGACAGGAGACAAACGTGAAAAGTCCAGCATTCAGGTTACGAAAAGGTTTAGCGTCCCCCATTCAACTTGCCATCTTCACGCTACTGGCTGGCACCGGTTCGGTGTATGCCCAGGCCAAGGCCGATGGCAACGATGTTGCGTTGCCCGAGGTGGTTGTCACCGCGACCAAACGCCTTTCAACCCTGCAGACAACTCCCATTGCGGTGACATCCATCAGCGCGGCGGAACTGGACAAACACCGTGTGCAAACCGTGCAAGACCTGTCGGCGCTGGTGCCCAGCTTTCAGGGCACAACCCAGGGCGACCACGGCGTCATCACCATGACACTGCGCGGCGTTGGCAATGACAGCGCCAAGACCGAATACGCCGATCCCGAGATCGCCATTTTTGTGGACGGTGTGTATTCACCGCGCGCCGAGGGTGCCGCCGCTCTGCTGTTTGACATGGACTCGATCGAAGTCTTGCGCGGACCCCAGGGCACGCTGTGGGGGCGCAACTCCACCGTGGGTGCAGTCAATATGCAGACCGCCAAGCCGGTGCTCAAAGAGCAGTTTGGTAGCGTGCAAGGCGGGCTGGGCAGCTACAACCAGATCAGTGGGCGTGCCAACTTCAACGTGCCATTGGGTGAAACGGCTGCTATGCGTGTGGCCGTGGTCCACGAAGCACACGATGGATATGTGGATTACCAGGCCCCCACCCGTTATTCCGTGGCACAGCAACAGGCGGCCTACCTGGCCGGTGGCGGCACACTGGCGAACTTTCAGCCCATCAACTACAACCTGTTCACACAAGGCGGCCAGAAGTACAACGCGCAAAACCAAAGTGCAGCACGCGTCAGCTTCATGTTCAAGCCCTCGAACGCCTTGTCGTGGAATATCTCGTACGAGAAGTTTGCCGACCGCGGCGCGCCCAGCATGGACCTGATGCAAGTGCCCCGCACGGGCCAGAGCCAGTGGTCTGCGCTGATCGACACGGCGCCGTATCTCAAGCGAGACGTGGATACCGTGCGCAGCCGTCTGGACTACGACCTGGGCGGCATGAATCTGGCCTATACAGCCGGCTACTCCCGCTTTACCGGCTCCAGCACCTTTGACCAGGACCGCGGGCTCAACGTGCCCACCAGCTTCAACACCGGTGGCAGCTACCAGGAAGACCGCACCAACTGGTCCACCTACACCAACTACAGCCATGAGCTCAGTCTGCAGTCCACGGGCAAGCGCGACGTGGATTGGATCTTGGGAACCTATTACGCCGCCGAAGACAATAGCATCCGCTTTGACATTCCCATCATGAACGGCACACAGCAAGGCACTGTGGGATGGCAGGGCTCTTTCATCCAACCCAAACAGACGGTCAAATCGGCAGCGGTATTCGGGCAGGTCACCGCCAACCTCAGCGATGCTTTGCACCTGACGGGTGGTTTGCGCTACACCTCGGACGAGCGTGCAAACATCGGCGGCCGTGGCCATGGTTGGGCCTATGACCCCAATGTGCCTGGTCGTCCCATTGATCCGGGTCTGAACCCTGCGCTGCCCGGTTCTGGCTTCAACGACGGCTGCTGCAATGACGGCAAGTACAGCAATAGCAAGGTGACCTGGTTGGCCCGAGCGAACTACGACGTCAGCAAGGACATGATGGTCTATGCCAGTGTGTCCACCGGCTTTAAATCCGGTAGCGTGCAAGACGGTGGCGCCACCTACAAGCCAGAGACTTTGACGAACTACGAAGTCGGTACCAAACAAAGCTTCCTGGGGGGTAGGGTCAAGTTCAACAACGCGATCTATTACGCAGACTTTAAGGATTTTCAGTTCTCCGCACCCGTGTTGAATGCGGATGGCACACGCTCCTTCCTGACCGACAACGCCGAAGGCGCGACGGTCTCTGGTTTTGAGAGTGAGTTGTCTGCCAAGCTGACGCCGGACGATCGGATTCAAGCCACGCTGGCGTTTACCCAAACCAAACTGGGCAAGCTGATTGGCCTGAGCAATGACTACAACCTGCCCGGTCCTTGCAAATTGGTCAATATCGGCAATGGATGCCTGGACGTAACTGGCAATCGCATGCCCCACGCGCCGAGTTTTGCGGCCACGATTCAGTATGAGCACACCTTCCGCATGGGTGACGGCGCCACGCTGATTCCGCGCATCAGCCTGCACTACGAGACCGACAGCTGGTTGAGTGTTTTCAACTACGGTGAGCTCGACAAACAAGCGGCCTACACACGCACCGACCTGGGTCTGCGTTACAACTCGGGCAAGTCTTGGTACGCCGATGCCTACATCCGCAATGTTGAAAACGCCAACATCAAAACCAGTGCGGCCGGTGGGCCAACCATTGATCTGGCCGTGGCGCAGTACAAGCCGCCCCGCACCATCGGCATCAACGTGGGCTACAACTTCTAAACCCGGTTCAGCCAATTTACCCGTCGCGAGTGTGTGCGGCGGGCGCCCACAGTTTTCAATGGGGTTCCGATTCGGGGCGGATCGGTTGGGTGTCGCCACCACATGCGCGGCGGCACCCTTTTTTATGCCTGTGTACAACCCACCATCTAACTGACTGTCTCCATGAATTTGAGTGAATCCATATCCCCATCATTGATCGAACTGTCTCGCTGTTTGCGCCCAGACTTCCAGTGGGGCTCGGCCACCAGCGCAGCCCAGATCGAGGGTGCTGCGGCGGTAGACGGCAAAGGCCCGTCGATTTGGGACCGCTTTTGCGCAGAGCCGGGTCGCATCAATGACGGAAGCAATATTGATGTCGCTTGTGACCACTACCACCGCTTTGAGAGTGATGTGGCCCTGATGAAAGGCCTGGGTCTGGATGCCTACCGCTTCTCTATTGCCTGGCCACGTGTGCAAGCTGCAGGGCAAGGCCCCTGGAACGAAGCTGGCTTTGCGTTTTACGACCGCCTGATCGATGCCTTGCTGGCGGCTGGCATACGCCCCCACGCCACGCTGTACCACTGGGATCTGCCCTTGGCCCTGCACGAAGGCATGGGTGGCTGGACGTCGCCCGCCATCGTGCCCCTGTTTGCAGACTATGCCCGCGAAGTGGCACGCCGCTTTGGCAGTCGCCTGGCCAGCATCGCCACGCTGAACGAGCCCTGGTGTGTGGCCACCTTGGGTTACGAGACCGCACAATTCGCGCCTGGCCAGACCAGCCGCGCGACAGCGGCCCAGGTTTCCCACCATTTGATGATGGCGCATGGCGCCGCCATCCAAGCCATGCGCGAAGTGTGCAAGACGCCATTGGGCGTGGTGCTGAACCACACCCCAGCCTTCGCTGCGGAGGCCGTAGAGGCCGACCGCCGGGCTGCCCGTATTGATGACGGCCTGAACGTCCGCTGGTACATGGACCCGATTTTTCGCGGCAGCTACCCGGCCGACATCCTGGAGCATCTGGGCACGGATGCGCCCACGGTTACACCCGAAGACCTGGCCCTGATCCACCAGCCGTTGGACTTTCTGGGTGTCAACTTCTACACACGCAGTTTCATCAGCACCCAACAGCCACCCAAGGCAGCGCCCGGCAAACAGGGCTTTACCGACATGGGGTGGGAGATTTACCCCAAGGCGCTGACCCAGCACCTGGTGCGCATCAGCCGTGAGTATTCACCCCCGCCCATCTTCATCACCGAGAATGGCATGGCCAATGCCGACCAGGTCATAAACGGTCGTGTGCCCGATGTGGAGCGGATCCACTACCTGAGAGAGCATCTGCGCGCGCTGGCACTGGCTGTTGAATTGGGCGTGGATGTACGCGGTTACTTTTACTGGAGCCTGTTTGACAACTTTGAATGGAACTCGGGCTATACCAAACGGTTTGGCCTGTTCCATGTGGACTACTCCACGCAAGAGCGCTTGGCCAAGGACAGTGCGCACTGGTACCGCGACTTTATTGTGGGGTTCAAATCGCGTCAGCGCCTGAAAAATCTATGACCCAAGCCACCAAGAACAAACGCTCCGCATTCTCCTGGGTTCCCAGTGCTTACCTGGCGGAGGGCATCCCCTTCGCCATGGTGATATGGGTTGCCGGGACCATGTTCAAGGATTTGGGCCATAGCGACAGTGAGATCACCGCATCCACAGCCAGTATAGGGATCATGTGGTCGTTGAAGCCGCTCTATGCCGGTTTCCTGGACATGTTCAAGACCAAGCGTTTTTGGGTCATTGCCATGCAACTGGTGATGGCGGGTTTGCTCGGCCTGTGGGCCACGTCACTGGCTTTAACCAATTATTTTGTAGTGGGGATTTTGCTGCTGTGGTTGCTGGCCTTTGCCTCCGCCACCCAGGATATCTGCATAGACGGGGTGTACATCACCTCGCTGGACAAAGGGGCGCAAGGCAAGTTCATGGGGCTGCAGGGCGCATTCTGGAATGCCGGCCGTATTTTTGCCACTGCGGTGGTGGTGGGTGCTGCCGGTTATCTGCAAAAAAGCGGCATGGATGCAAGGAGCGCATGGGCCATGGCTTTGGCTGTGAGCATGGGGGCCATGGCGCTACTGGCGGCCTACCACTACTTTGTGCTCCCACCCGGTTCGGTGCCAGAGCGCCCCGCCAACACCGCGGCCGTGGTCGGCACCTTCAAGGACCAGTTTCTGGACTTTATCCAGAAGCCCCATCTGCTGGGCATGCTGATGTTTGTGTTTTTGTTTCGCCTGGGTGAGGGTTTTCTATTGCTGGAGGCGCCACTGTTCATGCAGGGCAGCGTGACCAACGGCGGGCTGGGCATGTGTGCCACCAGCGCAATCAGCGCGGCCTGCCCGCACCTGTTGGAAGACAAGGCGCTTATCGACGGCTTCATCAGCACCGTGGTCAGCCTGGCCTTTGGTTTGCTGGGTGGCATATTTGCAGGAAAGTTTGGCCTCACCCGCAAGACCCTGGTGTTCATGGCGCTGTGCCTCAATCTGCCGCACATCACCTTCTACATTTTGAGCTGTATGGTGTCGCCCGACGCACCGGTTTCCTTGCCCGTCATCGCCACCTTGGTGACGATTGAGAAGGCCGGTTACGCCTTCGGCTTTGTGGCAAACATGCTGTACATGATGCAGCAGATATCGCCCGGCAAATACCACATGACGCACTATGCCTACTGCACGGCCATCATGAATCTGGTGCTGATTCCCACACAAATGGCCAGTGGTTTTCTGGCCGACCACATGGGTTTTCAGACCTTCTTCCTGGTGGTGATGGCGGCGTCTATTCCTTCTGTGTTGGGTGCTTGCTTCGCACCGTTTCCGAACCCAGTAGTTGGGGACAACAGCAAGCCCGATGTTGCGCGACATTGACACAGGGGGCAGCTTTGCCTGTACGTAACAACACGTTGGTGAGCGGTAAACAAAGGTAAAGGCCGTCAACACCGCGGCTTGGCTGGCGTTGTAGGATCAAGCCCTGGTGCAAACCGGGCTCGCTCAAGAGGGTCGGAGCCTATACGACCGTCGTTTGATGAGTGAGAGTAATCCACCATGTTGAATACCAAGTCCCTGATTGCAGTTGTAGTGCTGGCGGCAGGTGTGGCGGGCGCCGCACACGCGCAGGTCTACAGCAATGTCACCGTTGGCGGCGCCTTTGCCCCAGGTGTGTTTGGGCAGATATCCATTGGCAACAATGTGCCACCACCGGTGATGAATGTGCAGCCCGTCATTGTTGGGCGCCCGGTCTACGGTGCTGCGCCCATTTACCTGCACGTTGCACCACAGGAATACAGTGATTGGGGTCGCTACTGTGGCCGATACCGCGCGTGCGGCCAACCGGTGCACTTTGTGCGGGTGGAGCAAAACAACCGTTGGTGGGATAACCATCACCCAGGCCACTACCGCCATGACGGCGGACACCGATCCGACAACCGCCAGGACAATCGATATGACAACCGTCATGACAACCGGCGCGACCATCGCGGAGACCGTGATCACCGTGACCACCGCAACAACCACCATGAGAACTACTGGGAGCCGCGCTTTGAGAGCAAACGCGGCGAACGCTAGGCCAGAAAATCCAGCACCGCACCCAGGTGCTGGTCGTAGTCGCTCAGCGCGTGGTCGCCACCCGGCAGCAGCTTGATGGTGGCGCCCGCGTAGTGGCCCGTCATCTCGCGCCAGTCCAGCACCTCATCCCCCTTGGCAATCACCGCAAAGTAACGTTCCGGTCGGCTGATCTGCGCAATCTCTTGCGCCACCAGCTCGTCCACGTAGGCGGCTTCAAACACAAAGTGCTGATCGGGGTCGTGCCATACCGTCTGGTCACCCAGGTGTGCGGCCAGGTCGCGTGCGGGGCGCACGGCGGGGTTTAACAACACCGCCCGGCAGCCCCAGCGTTCGGCCAGCCACGTTGCATAAAACCCGCCTAACGAAGAACCGATGACGGCTGTGGTCGTCAACGGCCAATCTGCGGTTGCCCGCAGTACCTCTTCCATGGCCTGTTGGGGCGACGCGGGCAGAGCGGGGCACAGCCAGGTCATGTGCGGGAAACGTTCTGCCACCGCAGCAGCGGTCATACGCGCTTTGGTGGACGCGGGCGACGAGCGAAACCCGTGCAGGTACAGCAGGTGGGTGGTGTGCATCGCCTTCATGCGGACGCTGTACTGGGCTCTGGCAAGCTGCGGATCTGCCGAATGCTGTCGTGGTTCCACGCCCAGCCGGCCAACAGCAGTGCGCCTATGCCGCCAATACCCATTGCGTAGCGAAGCCCCAGGTGCTCTCCCACGTAGCCACCCGCAAGGGCACCCGGCCCCGCCGGGATCAGGATCAGCCAGCGCATGGTGCTGGTCATGCGGCCCAAAAGGGGTTCGGGGGTGACGGCTTGGCGCAAGGCCAGAAAGTTGATGAACAGGAGTACCGCGCCCATGCCAAAACACATCAGCATCCCTACAAACGAAACAATCCCCCACACGCCTGTGGGCACCAGTGCAAGTTGCAGCCAGCCGACGCCACAGACGGAAAACCCCAGCACCAGGCAAGGGCCGGGGCCGATGCGGCGCGAAATGCGGTTGCCGAAAATGCTGGCCAAGACAGTGCCAACGCCCAAGCCCACGTAACACAGGCCCACCTGGTTTTCATTCAAGCCCAGCTCGCGCGTGGCGTACAGAATCTGCACCACCATCGCACACTGGTGAAAGAACTGCCAAGCCCCTACGGATACCGCAAGTGACACCAACAGGGGCTGGCTGGCTACAAAGCGCAGGCCGTCTTTCAGGTCGCGCCAAAAGTGGGTTGCCTCGTTGTTGATGCGGTTCTCGGTCACCTTCAGACCGCGCAAGATGAACACGCTAAAGGCCAGCAACACGGCGTCTGCCAGCAGTGCAAACGGCGCACCCACCAGCTTGATCAAGGCCCCGGCAACGCCCGGACCAGCAACGTCAGCACCCGACGAAGCCAGGGCATTTTTTGCGTGGGCTTCGACCAGGCGCTCGCGGGGCACCACCTGTGTCAGTACGATCTGTGCGGCCGTGCCGGCCGTCACAAAAACACAACCGATGGCAAAGGCCACGATGTACATGAACTGCATGTTCAGCAGGTCGAAATACCAGGCCAACGGCACACTGGCCAGCACCACTGCTATCAGGCCCTCGCCCACCACATAGACCGGCAGCTTGCGCACCCGGTCGAGCCAAACCCCGGCTGGCAAGGACAACAGAACAAAAGGCAGCAACTCCATCGCCGTGAGAATGCCCATCTGCGACGGCGTTGCGTGGAGCAACACCGCCGCCGTCATGGGCAGGGCCAGCATGGTGATCTGGCCACCAAAGGAGCTGATCAAAATAGACAGCCAAAGACGCCGGTACGTGGCGTCACGCAGCAGGTCGTTGGCAGGGAGCGCAAGCCACTTCGGGCGCCATAGCGCCCACAGTGAACGCCCCGCGCTTGTGGCATTGGGCGGCATACAAAATTGGGGTAGTTGTGACGTTCCGAACCAAACGTCGGTAGTCTGTGTTTGATTCTAGCCGTCAGTTCAAAGCCGGCGTGCCCAGCGGCCGTTCCAACAGCCTCAGGCGGTTTGCCACATCCGCCTTCACCTTGAACAACTCGGCGGTCGGTCTGCGGCTCTGCATCGCTTGCTTGGGAGCTGCAAGTAAGGTGGGGCAGAGCCATTTGATGCGCGGAATACGCTCCGCCACCGCAGCAGAGGTGAGGCGTGCTTTGGGGGATCCGGGCGACGAGCGAAAGCCGTGCAGGTAGAGTATGTGTGGGTGTGCATGGGGAAGTCGCCGATGCCATCGTTGGCTCAAGCGATAGGGCTTTGTAAATGTATGATTGCTTGCCAACCAGGCGTGCAAATGAATACGCTCAGCTATGAAAATTAATGTCTCAACAGCCATTGCGCTGGTCTGCCTACTGTTCGGGATGAGCGGTGCTTGGGCAGCTAGATCTGCACCCCTCGTGGAAAAGAGCTACACGTTCGAAGAACAGTCATCGCGTACCGCGGAGCAAATTCGCGACTACATACTGGCAGGCGCTGGGAAATACAAAGAGCTGAGCTATAAGGTTGAATCCGACAGCCCTGGGTCCCTGCAGCTTGAATTTAACAAGGGCAATAACCACTATGTGTCTGTCGTTTTCACTTACGACCATGCGGGATTTAAGACGGCATACGTCACGAGCAAGAATCTGAACTACACCGAAACTAACGGAGTACGCTCTATCCATCCCAACTATATGGTTTGGTTGGACGAAATGTTCCTTCAGATGAAAATCGCGCATGCCATGCGGCTCAACGCGAAAGGCGAGCCAAGTGATATGAAAGCAGTGGCTGAGCTCAACTTTGCGACCAACACCGGAGCGGCAACGGTTTATTTTGACAAGTCGGATGCAAGCAAGCAATGTGGGAGTTTTGATCGCATCGGGACCGTCAGCAAGTTGTCACCTGAGGACGAGGCTGAGCGGCAGAAAAAGGTCGAAGAGTGGAATGAAAAGTACAAGGATTCTATTTTTGGCAAGAGGGGAGCCTGTCAGAAATTTTGTGTGCGAGGCATAACATGTCAACAAGGAGCATGAATGCCAAGCAAGACAAAGAGCGCCACGGTGGCGGACAACGCAACACAACTTCAAATCCCAGCCGAGTTGCTGGACCAACTGGTGACCGGCCCCATGACAGCCGGTCAAGTCCAGGGACTGTTTGACCAGTTCAAAAAGGCCGTGCTGGAGCGGGCACTGGCTGGAGAAATGAGCCATCACCTGGGCTACGCGCCGGGCAAGGCCAAACCCGAGGGAGCGCCTGCAAACCACCGCAACGGCAAAAGCGCTAAGACGGTACTGACCGATGCAGGAGCCCTGCGCATTGACGTCCCGCGCGACCGGGAAGGCACGTTCGAACCCCAACTCATCGGCAAACACGAGCGCCGTTTCACCGGCTTTGACGACAAGATCATCGCCATGTACGCGCGTGGCATGACCGTGCGCGAGATACAGGCGTTTTTGAGCGAGATGTACTCGGTCGATGTATCGCCCGACCTCATCAGCCGCGTGACTGACGAAGTCATGAGCGAGGTGACAGCCTGGCAGAGCCGCCCATTGGAATCCATGTACCCGGTGGTGTTCTTCGATGCGCTGCGCGTCAAGATTCGTGAGGACGGGGTGGTGCGCTCCAAGGCCGTGTACTTGGCCCTGGGCGTGCTGGCCGATGGCAGCCGCGACATCCTGGGGATCTGGGTCGAGAACACCGAAGGGGCCAAATTCTGGATGAAAGTGTTCAACGATTTGAAGACCCGAGGTGTGCAGGATATCCTGATTGCCGTCACCGACGGGCTCAAAGGCATGCCAGAGGCCCTGGGCGCGGTGTTCCCGGCCACGACACTGCAAACGTGCATCGTGCACCTGATACGCAACAGCCTGGACTTTGCCAGTTGGAAGGATCGCAAGGCGCTGGCTGCGGCCATCAAACCCATCTACACGGCGGTGAGCGCAGAGGCAGCACAGGCTGAACTCGATGCATTTGAGGCAGGTCCCTGGGGCCAGAAGTTCCCCACCGTGGTGGGAGCCTGGCGCAGGGCTTGGGACAGAGTGATTCCCTTCTTTGCGTTCCCGCCCGAGGTACGCCGTGTGATCTACACGACCAATGCCATTGAGAGCGTAAATGCCAGACTGCGCAAGATCATCAAGTCAGAGGACACTTCCCCAGTGACGATGCGGCCACCAAGCTGATCTGGCTGGCACTGCGCAACATTACCGAGGATTGGGGACGTGCGGCTAACCACTGGAAATCAGCCATGAACCAGTTTGCCATCCTCTACGGCGACAGGTTCACGCAGCCCACTCACGGGGGTGCAAAATGAAGGAGCTGAACCCTGCCACTCAGGGTTCTACCGGGGGGGGCCTCCGGCGGCCTGGCAGGGGCCTTAGTTTGAATAAAATTTACCCATCAGCTGATTTCTGAAACCGCCTCACACACAGAAATTCTGACACTCCCCAAGAGGGCCCTCCAAAAATACGTTCCTATCGATACGGCGTTAACTCGTTACGTCCCCGGATCGAGCCCAGTTCAAATTCGAAGCAGTGCTTATGTGGCGGGAGGGTCGTGTGGACCCTTTAACCATCGTTTCACACCTGAGAACGGAAAAAAATACACGATTGAACTTAGTGTTACGTTTACCGGTGGGAAATATATTGGATACTGCAACCAAGAGATATTCGACGATACCGACCCCGAGTTGCGCGTTCCAGTGCCAAAGGAAGAAATTCCTGAGTGCAAGAAAAAGTCGTGGCTAAATTTTGGCCAAACTACAAATTGATAGCCCGAAGGCAGCCTTAGCGCTCAACATCAAATCGACGGTACTTTGGCTTGGCTGGAACCGTAGTTAGAAGCAGTGTGAGGGTTTCCGGTGTGTATTCGATGAAGATTCCCAAATCTCTCAGAAATGCCTTTCCATCGCTCTTTTTGCTTTCGTCATCAATACAGTTGAATAGCACGGCATCGCCGACTAACGAGGCAAATATTTTTGATGCGCTGATCGTTGAATTGACTTCGCATGTCAGACCATATGTCATCGGCTGACTATCGATGGCAAGAGGTTGGTAGTTGCTGGTTTGCTTGAACTTGAGCGTTTGGCTGATATCAAAATTGGGTGGCAATTCAACAGTCAGTTGATCGGTCACATTCACCGCTTGGTTCGTATTCATTCTTGATTTGAGCTGTAGCAGTCCAGCTGCCATTTGACGCTGCACTTTGAAGCGCGAATAGCTCTCTTTCACGTTCACCAGCCCATCTTCACTACTGACGATTTCTACTAACTTGTACGTCGTGTCATAGGTCACGCGTTTAAATTTTGGTTTCCAGTCTGGTTTTCCGGCAATGGCTGCCAGTATGGCGTTTTGGGCCTGGTCATTTGGGGCAGTTTCTTCAAAGAGATTCGGATTCAATCGCTTTGGATGGTCGCTGGAAGAAATGTCGGGGCGAGTGCTTAGCAGAACTTCAGCTGTGATATCCCCTTGTAGGGAGCAGAGCACCTTCACAGTATTCGGTATATCCGCATCGGGTTCAATCAGGAAAGCCCGTTCGGTCGACAGGAAGCCCGGTGCGCTACCACTTTGTGTGGCCACTGCAGTCCACCGGCCATCAGATGCCTTCACCTCCGTGCGTACGAAGACATCCTTGTCTTTGCGCAGCCTGCTGCTGTGAAAGATGAGTGGCTTGAGCTGTTCAGCGACTCTTTCAACAGTGCCTTCTGCTTTGAAACCCCAGTAATAGTAAAGGCCGCCTGCCCCTAAATTCGAGGACTCATCCAGATAGTGCGTTAGCGTCACACCTGCGACAACGGGCTTGCCTTTGAGCTCAGCCACATTGCCACTCGTTGCACTGCGGTCTGCGGTCTTGATCCAGCTCACACCTGCATTGCTGGCGATGCCGGTATGTGCGCGCCATGCAACGGCTTCCGCCTCCATGGCCTTGAAGAAGCTGCCAGTACAGGATGTGAAAGCGGCGAATGACTTCTCGACACCTTGCGCGTTCGCCGATGGCAAGCAGATTGCAAGCAATATGACGCACTGGGCGAGGCTGGCTGTAGATTTTTTCATGCTGTTCTGCCTTTCAATAGTTCTGTGATGACGTGTAAAAGCGCCTGCATATTAGGCCAGCGGTCGTTCCAGCAGCCGCAGCCGGTTCGCCACATCCGCCTTCACCTTGAACAACTGCGCCGGCCGGTGTGCGCCGCCCACGCGCTGGCCTTTGCATTCTTCCAGCACGTCCATCTCAGTCAGCTTGCGGCGGAAGGCACTCTTGTCCAGCGCCACGCCCATCACGTGTTCATAGGTCTCGTGCACCTGGGCGAAGGTGAACTGCTCTGGCAACAGGTAACAGGGCAGCGTGGAATATGCACTCTTGTCGCGCAGACGTTTGAGTGCAGTCTCAAAAATACGGTTGTGGTCGAACGACAGGCGTGGCACGGCGTTCACATCCACCAGATCAAACCCAAGGCCCGGTGCCGCAGTCTGTGCGTTGGCCAGCACCGCATGGTCTACCAGTGCAAAGTAGCTAAGGCTGACTGACCATCCCCGTGGGTCACGCGCGCCATCGGCAAAGCTGTACAGCTGCTCCAGGTAGGGCGGAGCTATGCCGGTCTTGGTACGCAGCACACGCAGCGCAGCGGCCAGACTGTCGGTGTCTTCTTGTTGGTGTACATAACCGCCGGGTAATGCCCATTGGCCGGCAAAGGGCTCGTTGGGGCGACGGCTGAGCACCACATGCAGCTGTTTGTCGTGCAGTGCAAACAGCACCACGTCTACAGTGACAATGATGGTCCAGTCGGTTTCGGGGTTTGGCATGGTTTTTTCATTCTAGCGATTAACCTGAGAATTTCATTGGTGAATTTAGTTAGTTGCAAAATGTAAATAACATGATTATACTGAAGCCGTAGACACACCAAGAGGACCATCTCCATGAAGGCATCCACCAACGTCCGCCTGCTCGTCATCGATCCGCAAAACGACTTTTGCGATATTTCGCGGGGCGCCCATCCCGCGCCGGCCTTGCCGGTCACGGGTGCCGACCAGGACATGCAGCGCCTGGCTGCCTTTATAGACCGCGTGGGCGACACACTGTCTGGCATCCACGTCACGCTGGACTCGCACAACCCCATCGACATTGCCCACCCCACCTGGTGGACCAATGACAAGGGCCAGTCGCCCGCGCCGTTTACCGTCATCACGTCCAAAGACCTTGCAGCAGGCCTGTGGCGCGCGCGTGATGTGCGGTTGCAAGAGCGCAGCCGCCAGTACGTGGAGCAACTGGAGTCGGCCCAGCGTTATGCGCTGGTGGTGTGGCCCGAGCACTGCCTGATCGGCCACTGGGGCCACAACATACACACCGCCGTGGCGCAATCGCTGGACGCATGGGCACGCAGAAAGCTGGATGTGGTGGACTACGTGACCAAGGGCACCAACCCCTTTACCGAACACTACTCCGCCGTGCAGGCCGAAGTGCCAGACCCGTCGGACCCCGACACCTTGCTCAACAGCCGCTTGATCCACACGCTGTCCGACGCAGACGTGGTCATCGTTGCCGGCGAGGCGCTGTCGCACTGTGTGGCCAACACCGTGCGCGACATTGCCAACAACTTTGGCGAGGACAACATTGCCAAGCTGGTGCTGCTGACCGATTGCTGCAACAGTGTGGGAGGCTTTGAACAACTGGGTGTTGACTTTGTGGCAGAGATGCAAGCCCGCGGCATGAAGACCGCGCGCTCCACCGACTACATGGTGCAGGTCGAACCCCGTTGACCCCAGTGGTCAGGTGCGTGCTGCGTGTGCCTGCGTCACCTTCTCAAACCGCGCGTGGTAATCCTCCCGCTCGGTCCCCATCCACCGGTCCCACCACGTAAACCACAGCCCATAGTTACCCTGCGCGGTTTCGTGGTGCAGGTGGTGGTGTGTCGTCGTGGTGAAGCGCCCACCCAGCCAATGCCGGGCAAAGCCGCGCGGCATGGTTTCAATGGACAAATGCCCATGGGCATTGCGCACGATCTGGTGGAAGGTGAAGACCAGCAACACCAGCCCATGCAGTGGCACCACCATCAACGCCAGGGGGGTCACCAGGCTGTTGATGAAGGCCTCCAAGGGGTGGAACGCATACGCCGCCCAGGGCGACGGGTTGCGTGAGCGGTGGTGGACGCCGTGCACGCGGCGAAACAGCCAGCGGCTGTGCAGCAGGCGGTGGGTCCAGTAGAAATAGAAGTCATGCCACAGCAGCATGGCAGGCAGGCTGAGCGCCAGCCACCAGTAGCCATACTGGCCGGGCTTGAAGTAGATGACCATGTCGCCACGCAAGACGCTGGCAAACACCACCAGGCCCTGGGCCGAGAAGATGAGCAGTGTGGAGAACGAATACACCATCTCGCGCCGCATGTCAGCGCTGGTGGGCCAGCCTGCAATCACGCGGTGCGCCAGACGTTTGTGCAGCCACTTGTGTACCACCAGCCAGAGCAGCAGCGCGGCGAGCAGGTAGTACAAGCCCTCGCGTACAAAGTTGGCGGCGAAGGCCTTGCCAAGCCATTGCCACGCATGGGGATCAGTCCATATAGTCATGGCGGGATTATGCACAGGCGCTGGTCCTTACCCCGGAGAGTGTTGGCAAAAGTGGCCTCTAGCCCGCGAATAATATAACGATTGCGCTATCTAATGTATAGCATCGTACATGCTGTACTCGCAAGCATGCGACCCCATATGAACCTTATCTGGGATGGAACGCAGGGTCGGTTCGCCAGCGAACATAGCGCCTGGTAAACAAAAGTAAACACGGTCAACTGCATGGGCAAGTCTGCGTTGTAAGTGCATGCCCGGTACTTATGTCGGGCTGCTGACAGCCAAGAAAGTCAAGCACAGTTGCACTAACAACGCTGTAGCAAAGACTACCGCTTTAACCAGCGGACGCTGCGACCCAGTTGGCTGAATCAAACTGTGGGTCGGTTTGAGGGCACCAGGGAAACCTGGTGCCCTTCTTCATTTGTGGCCTCTAGCCCCCGTCGCATATACCTGAATTGCTATCACTTTTGAAGTGATCTGCTGGGCACGTGGAATGTCAGGTTGCCCCAGAAGCTGTCCCAGTCCACACCTTCTTCATCACCATCGACCGCCGGGGTCATGTGCACCACGCTCACCATCCAGTCACCGGCATAGGGCAGGTTGAATGTGACCTCGCCCTGTGCCGATGTAGTGGCGCGGATCATCACCAACTGGCCGTTGTGTTTGTGCCAGGCCTTGACCAGTGCACCTGCCAGGGGTTGGTTATCGAACAGTATTGTGATGGGCAATGCGTCCCCCGGTGCCAGTGCCAGCGGGTTGCGCGCCGGCGTCAGCTCCAGGCGCTGGCCTGCATGCACGGCGTAGGTGGGGTCCAGGGCCTGCACGGCCTGGGGATTGGGGCCAACCTCGATCAGCGTCTTGATGTGGCGGCGGTAACGTTCGCGCGCGGGTGAGTTGGCGGTGCCCGCCTGCTCTCTCTGGGTCTTCACAAAATCCAGTCCTTCGTCGTGCAAATACGCGTGAAACGTGTTGGCTTCCAGCGTGATGTATTGGGGCGTGCTGTCATAGGCCAGCAGGTGGGTGCCGGGTGTATCCAGCGCCAGAGCAACCTCTGCCTCGGGTGCCTCGGCTGGCAAAAAGGGCCGCAGTTCTTGGGCGGGCTGCCCAGCGCGGTAATGGCGCAGTGCGCGTGTTGTGGGAATGGAAAAACCGGCTGCCTCGCCGGTAAAAAATTCGCCCACTTCCAGACGGAGATTCACCGTTGTGCCCACCGCCTGCGGTGAGGCGATGGGCGTCAACCAGAACTCGTGTGCCTGCACACATTGCGCCGCTGGACCCCACAGGCAGCCCAGCAGCGCAACGCTGCGCAGCATGGACGCGGCCTTAGATGTCGGCCGGCTCAGATGCATCGTCAGTGGCCAACTTGGCGTCGCCCAGCACCAGTGGGTCACTGGTTTCACTGGTAGCTGCCAGTTGTGTCTTAGCAAAAGCCACTACACCCGTGGCGCTATGCTCCACGGTAACTGGCACATCGGTTCCTACCACCAGCGTGGGGCCGGCGGGGGTTGTTGTGCCACCGCCGCCGCCACCGCAGGCGGCCAGCAGTGTTGTGGCACTGACTACCGCCAACCAACGGGTGTTCATCAAAGTTTTGTGCATGGTGTGTTCCTCACGTGGTGGGGGTTAGTTGGCGGCAGAGCCGGCATTGGGGGTGTTGAGGTAAGGGAAGCGGTTCAGGAAGGGCACGGTGGCCTGGTCCACGCCGTCGTGGATATTGGCGGATGTACCACCCAGCGGTACGCTGGAAGCCTTGCACGCCGATGTGAGCGATGGCACGCCTGGCACACCGTTCAGAGCCAGCGAGTTGTTGTCACCGTTGATGACGCACAGGCCACCCAATACAGCCACCAGTGCGATGTCGACCACGTCATCCTTGGGACGACGACCATTGGGGAAGCCAGCCAGATCCTTGGCCGTGGCCAGGTTGGCGGTACCACCGACACGCAGCACTTCACCGGCCACGCCCAGGCGGTTCTGGTCGGCAAACTGCACGGGGGCAATTGCGGTGTTCAGGCGCAGCACTTCAGACGGGGTTGCAGATGTGGGCTTGTTCACGCCGGTGATACCGGTCAAGAACACGGTAGCCAGGTCGGTGCGGGGCAGGTTGGTAGGTGCCAGTGCAGTGGCACTGCCCGACAACACCACGCCCAACAGCGCAGGCAGCGTGGGGTTGGTTACATAGGTCAGGAACTGGGTGTCGTCTTGTGGCTTGGAAGCATTGAACTTGTCTTTGTCTGGCAGGCCAATCACCAGTTCGTTGACCAACGGGTTGCCCAGGCGCGAGACCTGCACCCAGGCGCCGCCCGCCTTCTCGCTGGTCTGATGGCCGGATGCGGGTTTGCCGTTGAGCAGGCGTGTCTGGCGCATGCTGGCCGTGGTCCAGCCGCCAATGACGGGGTCGCTGCCAGCGGTCAGGCAATCCTTGTGCACTTCCAACGCGATGGAGGTCACGTTGTTCTTCTGGATGTAGTGTTTGCCGCCCTGGCCGGCCGCGTCTTTGTTAGCGGGGTCCAGCAGGAACGACGCGGGAGCGTTGACCAGATCAAACACCGTGCCCAGGTTGACGGCAAAACCTTCCTGGCGCTGGCCTACAAATACATAACCGGTGTCTTTGCCAGCAGGGCAGCCGGGTACCTTGACTGCATGGACGTGTTTCTGGGCATAGGCCTCATAGGCGGTGGCATCTCCCAGTGTTTTGGTGCCGATGTAGTCCACCGGCTTCTCAAAGGTAGAAGCACCATTGGTCTTGGCAACGGACTGAGACGTACCCTTGCGGCGGTCCCCGCGCACCATGGCCACGGTGTAGGTTTCGTTCAGGTTCAGGTTCGCGTCGGTCAGGTTGCTGACGGCACCGGCCTGTATCAGCGGGATGGCAACGTTGGCGCTACCTATGGGTAAGGCCACGCTGTTGAGCTTGTTGGTGAAGCGGAACTGGAAGGTAATGTCTTCCTTGGCGTCGCCGTTGTTATCCAGGTGGATCTCGTACAAGGCGTTGGGGTCCATCGAGAAGTAATTGGGGCCGCCGTAGGGGCCCTGCAGCGGCTGGTAGTTGGCGATCATCGTGACGTAGTCACTGCGGCCACCGGTGCCCGTGGCGCTGACGCCTTCGTAGCTGCGGAACATATAGAAGTCCGTGCCATCGACCTTGGGGCTGGTGGTGATAAACGGGGCTTCGCGGTGGCTGGCCGCCATCGCCGCACTGGCGGTAACCAACAACAAACACGCCTTTGCGACGTTGCCAAATTTGAACTGCATGGGTATCTCCTTGAATGACATGAACGGGAGCGGGAAGGTGCTCAGAGGTGAATACGCAGCGGCCTGGCCGTTGGATTCAAAAAGCGTGAATTAAATGTGGCGGGATGGCCCCGCACATCCGCTTAAGATGTGGCGCATTCCAAAAACAGGGTCGCAATGACGTCACCACCGCTTTTCCACCCGCAAAACATCACGCCCTCGCGGCAGCAGGTGGAGCTGCAAACCAGCAACAGCCCGTCGATCATCGTGGACGCCAACGCCGGGGCCGCCAAGACCACCAGCCTCGCGCTCAAGGTTGCAGAGGTTCTGGAGCAACAGCGGCGCAAAACGGGGCGGTATTGGCCCAAGAAAATCCTGACCTTGACCTACACCGAGGTAGCGGGGTTGGCATTCAGGCGCGCGTTGGAAAAAATCGGTGTTCCAGCCGAGGTTGTCAAAGAGCTCTGGATCAACACCTTTGACGAATTCGCGGTTTACATGCTGCAGGAGCCGGAGGGCAGCCGCGCCAGGACGGTCAAGACCCCCGAGGAACTCAAGGGTTACATTGCGCAATGCATGGATGAAGTGCGCACACGCGCCGAGCAGCGGGGCGACCACCACCTGCAGGTCCCCAGCGACGAGGGCGGCGGGTTTTATGAGCAGCTTATCCATCAGAGCTTGCGTATCAAGGGCAAGATGGTGCTGCCTGAAGCGCGGTGGTTGGGCGAACGTGTTGACCGCCAGCTTGCCGACAACGCAGGTGAGGACTACACGGTCCTCAAGGTCCTGGAGCGCTTGGAGCGTTTGCGCAGGCCGTCAGAAGAAGAGCCACCGTTGTTCCGCGCGCCGGGGGATGCCACCTACGATCTGGCCAGCACCTTGGGCGACATGTCGGTGGAAATGCCCCAAAACCTGTTCTCCAAATGGCCAGGCGGTCTGCACTTGTTGTGTGTTGATGAGTTCCACGATATGAACGCGGCGATGTTCACCCTGCTTCGCCGCCTGTTGGAGAGCAACACAAATGCCGTCTTCTGTGGGGTGGGAGACCCTGACCAGGTCTTGCACCAAAAGGCGGGCGCGGAGCCCAAGTTCATGGATGCTGCCTACTTTGCGCGGGAAACCGGGCGTGCCACCACGGTGATGCACCTGCCCGGCTCGTACCGGTTTGCGGTGCGCCTGGCGGAATTGGCCGGCAATCTGGCTGCCAAACCTTACGCTTCGTTTGCCAAACACGAGACCGAGGTTCATCCGTTTTTCTATGCAGCGCCATTGGAGTGTGCGCAGAAAATTGTTGAAGACGCGGCCGCCTGGCAGCGCCACGGCGGGGCGATGGGCCAGTTTGTCGTCTTGCTGCGCCATCCGCACCAGTCGGTGTTGATTGAGAATTTTCTGCTGGAGCAGAAAATACCTTACCGCACCTACCCCTTTCCCACCTACTTGCACCGCCCGGAGGTGTTGATGGTCAGGGCGTTGCTTGCGGCATCCCGTCCAGAGTTTGAGTTGGTCACGAGCCACCGCGCCCGCCATCGCATGGTGCAGGCGCTTGTGGATCTTGCGGGTGTGCAGTTTGACTATGCCGAGAGCGAAGCAGAGTCCCAGGACGAACGCCTCCATGCCGCCGTCAAGGAGATCCTGCACGACCAAAGCTTGTGGGGCACGTTCCTCAAAAGGCAAGTGATCGCCAAGGCGGATCCCGCCATACGCCGTCGCCTGGAGGCCGCCATGGCCGTGGCCGCAACCCACACGGGTGACACCATGCTGGATGCCATGCTGCAAGCGCTGGACATGCCGGGTCTTGCCGCCCACCATTGGGTGGAACGCCAGCGGTGTGCAGACGCCGTGGCGCACCTGGATGGTTTGAAACAGGCCGCTATGATTTTTGACAGCGCTGCCGCCTTCTTTCGCCACATCAATGAGCTGGATCTCTCCTACGAGAAGTTAGGGGATGCCAAGGCGCGCAAGAACTCTCTCATCCTCACCGACATCCCCTCGGTCAAGGGTCTGGAGTTTGAGCGGGTGACCATTCCATTCATCGCGCGGGGGGAGTTCCCGGCGGATGATGGCGGCACACTGGACGACGAGCGCAACCTGATGTACGTGGCCATGACCCGCTGCAGCCGCATATTGACCCTGATGTTTAGCCAGAAGCGGCCCAGTGCTTTTGAGGAAGCGATGTTGTCGAGCGAGAGGGCCTGACCGAGTGCAGGTCAGCGCGTGAAGCCATCCGCCTGCGTTATAGCCTGCGCAACATGCAGTGCCGATGCCACCGCACTCTCCAGCAGCGGGATGCCCTGTGCGGCGTACGAGCCGCAGAAGAACACACGCCGCCCCGGCTGCGCATGCAGTGTGTCCAGCTGCTGCAAGTTGGCCTGTGTGGCCAGGTCCACGATGGGGCGCTGCAGCTGGCAGTCTTGCAGCACCAGTTCCGCCGCTGGTTCCAGCATGGGGTTGATGGTCTGGAACAGGGGTCGCGCGTCCTGGTAGGCGGGCAGCAGGCGGTTGACCCAGATACTGACCATGGGCCTGTCATGGTCGGGTGACACCACGTAGTTGACCGGGCTCCAGTCCTTGGGGTCACCGGGCATCAGGCGCGCATAGTGGTGCATGACCACGCGCACGCCGCCGTAACGCACGGCCTGCAGTACAGCCCGTTCTTCGGGGCTTGCGTCATGCAGCATGGCCGCCACCTGGTTGGCTTGTGTGGCAAAGACCACGGCGCCAAAGTGCTCGGTGCTGCCGTCCTCCAGGGTGATGACGACGTGCTGCGCATGCCGGTGCACACTGCGTATACACGCGCCCAGGCGCAACTGCGCCACCCGTGCCGACAGCGCCTGCGCAATGGCCGCCGCACCCCCTACGGCGCGGTAGACGCTGGAGACAATGAAGTCGCGGTTGAAGTACTGCGCAATCAGCTCGGCGGGGTAGTTGCGCACCTCCTGGCAGCTCACCGTGTTGATGCCGGCAAAGGCGGGGACCAAAAAGCGGTCGGTGAAATCGTGGGAATACTTCTGCAGGTCCAGGTAGTCACCAATGGTGCGGTCGTGCAAAGCGCCCGCCACGAGGGCCTTGGGCGCTTCCCACAAAAACCGGCCCAGGTCGAACAGGATGTGCCGTGGTGCGCTGCGCAGCCAGGTGGCGGGTGTCACCCAAGGCAGGCTTTTGCCCAGCGCATGGATATTGCTGTAGCGGAAGTAACTTGCACCCCCCAGATCAGAAAAGCCGATGGATGCGTCCAGCGGCTCGACCGGCACACCGGTCTGCGCCAGCAGCGCAAACAGTTCGGGGTAATAACCAGGGTAGATGACACGCAGTGGCACATCCACTACGCCGCCCGGCGCCTGCACACTGTGTGCGCCAATGCCCAGGCGCGGCTGGCGCTCCAACAGTGTGACGTGGTGGTGCTCACCCAGGAACCACGAGGCCGCCAAGCCTGCCATGCCACTGCCGATGATTGCGATGCGTTGGGACATGGGGGCATGCTAACAGTGGGCCAGAGTGAGATTGGATACGAAGGTGGTTTAGTTGCTGGTTGCTTGATGCATTGTGGTAAAACTGGCAGCTAGCCCCCGTGTTATCTATTGGTATTGCTATGGTTATAGTAGCAATCTGTGTGGCTTGCATGCGTGGTGTTGTTCTTTTACCGAGTGAGGGTCTATGCATTTCATCGTAGTAGGCGCTGGCGCCATTGGCTGTTATGTCGGCGGGCGGCTTGCCGCCAGCGGGCAGCGGGTCAGCTTGGTCGGTAGGCCCGCCATCCTGGGTGAGATTGCCATCCACGGCTTGACGGTGTCCGACATGGACGGCTTCAGCGCCCATGTGCCGGCGGACCGATTGCGGTTTGCGGTGTCGGTAGCCGATGTGGACCTTAGTGGCGCAGCCGTGGTGTTGTTGTGTGTAAAAGGTGGTGCAACCGCCCAGGCCGCTGCCGAAATCGGTGCCGCGTTTGGCGCGGGCACACTGGTCATCTCCCTGCAAAACGGTGTTGACAACGTGCAGCGTATCCGTGACGCCGCGCCGCACTTGGAGGTGGTGGCTGGCATGGTGCCTTACAACGTGGTCTTGTCCAGCCCCGCCAAGGTGCACCGCGCCACCACTGGATATTTGCAGATAGGCGCATCCAAGCAGAGCGCCGAGGTGGTTGCCTGTTGCGATGCTGCCGGCCTGCCCATGGTGGTGGTGCCCGATATGCAGTCGGTGCAATGGGGCAAGCTGCTGCTGAACCTGAACAACCCGGTCAACGCACTGTCGGACTTGCCGCTGCGCGACGAGCTGATGGACCGCAACTACCGTGTGGTGCTGTCAGCGCTGCAGACCGAAGCCCTGCGTGCGATGGACGCGGCTGGCATCACACCGGCCAAGGTCGCCAGCGCGCCGCCGCGTCTGTTGCCTAAGGTACTGCGCCTGCCGGACTTTTTGTTCAAGCTGGTAGCGGCGCGCATGCTGCGCATAGACCCGTCCGCGCGCTCCTCCATGTGGGACGATGTGCAAAAGGGCCGCACCACCGAGATCGACGACCTGTGCGGCGCCGTGGTGCGGCTGGCGCAACAGCACGGCACGGCCGCACCCGCCAACGCCCAGTTGTTAAAGATGCTGCAAACCCACCGTGCGGGCCAGCGGCTCAGTGGTGCGGACCTGCGCCGCAGCTTGTCCGTGTAGGTGGGCGTTTTATTGCCAGTTGCGAGACCCTGGGAAATCAGACATAGTTACTCCGTCGTTGTGAATTCGCATCCCTGTGTGTGAGGCGCCCAAGACCTTGCCGGGGGACCATGCAGATGTTTTGGTTCTTTCAGGGACGGCGACACATGAAAAATTCACTCAACGCCAGGTTGCTGGCTGCCTTCGGCGCCATATTTGTTTTTGTGGCCCTGGTGTCCGTTGTGGCGGCAACCTTCACCTTCCGCACCCAGGGCAACTACCAGTCCCTGACCGACGGCACCCTCCGTGCCGGCCACCTGCTCACGGCCAACAGTGCGCTCTGGGAACTGCGCTACGCCATCTCGCAAGCCATGTCCGCGAATGCTGAAGGCACGGCAAAGCTGGCGCAGGCCGAAGCCAAACACTTCGCCACGATCGACCAGGCTTTGACCGCTTACGCCGGTCAGTCGCTTTCGGCTACAGAACGGGAGGGCCTGCAAACCTTGCGGGAAGGTTTTGCACGTTACGAGAAGGTCAGGCCCAAGTGGTTTGAGATGCGCATAGCCGGGCAGAACGACGAGGCCAAGGCCTGGCGCAGCCAGCACACCACACCGGTTGGCTCCGCACTGGTCGCCGCAATGACCAAGCAGATTGATCTGCAATCAGGTGCTGCGCAAGCGGAGTCAGGCCGCCTGCAACAAGAGGCCAGCTGGGTCCGCGCCATGGTCATGGGGCTGTGTTTGGTGGCGCTGGTGTTATGCGCCGCGTTGGCCATGTGGATCTTCAAAGTTCTTACCGGCCCCCTGGCGCTGGCAACGGACATCGCCAACCGAATCACCGAGGGTGAACTGGCCAATGCCATTCCCTATGACCGCGGCCCCTTGGGCAATCTGCTGGATGCGCTGCGCAATATGCAACAGAGCCTGGCGCAGACGGTGTCTGCCGTGCGCGCCAATGCAGAGAGTGTGGCCATGGCAGGCAGCGAAATTGCCGCAGGCAATGCCGACCTGAGCAACCGCACCGAGAGCCAGGCATCGGCCCTGCAGCAAACGGCATCCTCCATGGATGAACTGGGCAGCACCGTTGACCGCAATGCCGAAGGTGCGGGCGAGGCCAATGAACTGGCCCAAAGCGCCTGCACGGTGGCGATTCGGGGTGGCTCGGTGGTGGCGGATGTGGTCAGCACCATGCAGGGTATCAACGACAGCTCACGCCGTATTGCAGACATTGTTGGTGTGATTGATGGCATTGCGTTTCAGACCAATATCCTGGCGCTGAATGCGGCGGTTGAGGCGGCCCGTGCAGGTGATCAGGGGCGCGGCTTTGCTGTGGTTGCCACCGAAGTCCGAAGCCTGGCCCAGCGCAGTGCCAGTGCGGCGCGCGAAATCAAGGGCCTTATCGCGACCAGCGTGGAGCGGGTGGAGCAGGGGTCGGCCCTGGTGGACCGTGCGGGCGCCACCATGCAGGAAGTGGTGGCTGCCATCCAGGGTGTCAGCACCCTGGTCGGGGAGATCAGTGCGGCGAGTAAGGCGCAAAGCCAGGGCGTTGCGGTGGTCAGCAAAGTGGTGGCACAAATGGACCATGCCACTCAACAAAATGCCGCGCTGGTGGAGCAAAGCGCGGCGGCAGCCGACAACCTGAAAACCCGCGCACAAGAGCTGGTACAGGCCGTGGCCGTTTTCCGCCTGGCCTAACCCTTGAGCAGACCGCCCAGCATGCCCATCAGGTCGGCAGGCTGACCCAGCCCACCCTGCGGCAGGGTGCCGTTGGGGGTGAGCTGGTCGATGATGCCGGGCAACATCTGCGCCAGCTGGCCCGATACCTGGGCCGGGTCCAGACCCAACTGGTTGGCAATATTGGCCAGTGGGCCGCTGCCCAATGCGCTGGCAATCTGGTCGGCCGATATGGGCAGGTTTTGGCCTGTGCCGATCCACGAGCCAACGATGTCGCCCATGCCGTTCTGTTGGAACTTGTCCACCAGGCCGCTCAGTCCACCCAGCTCGGAATTGTTGGCCAGCAGGCCACCCAAGACTTCGCCCAGGCCGCCATTTTGCTGAACGTGCCCGCTGACGGCACCCATCACTGCATCGAATATTCCCATGTTGCCTTCTCCTTGTTAAACGGGGTAAATCTTGACTGGGCGGGTTGCCACCGGGAAGCCCGCCGCGCCCAAGGTGTCGGCAATGGCCTTGTTGGTGTCGAAGTACACCTGCCAGTAGTGGTCGGTGTGGCAGTAGGGGCGCACGGCGAGTTTGGGACCGAACTCGTTGAACTCCAGAATCTCCACATCCACGGCGGGCGACTTGGCGATGTTGGCCACCTTGGACACCGACTCCTTCAGCAGCGCGATGGCCTTGTGTGCATCCGCACTTCCCGCCAGTTGGGCCACCAGCTCCACCCGGCGGTGCGGGTTGGCCGAGAAGTTCTTGATGTCGCTGCCCATGATCTTGCCGTTGCCCACAATGGTTTTGACGTTGTCGGGCGTGTTGATGGTGGTGCCAAACAGGCCCAACTCCAGCACGGTGCCTTCAATGCCAGCCACCCCCACATAGTCGCCCACTTGGTAGGGGCGCAACACCAGCAGGAAGATGCCCGATGCGAAGTTGCCCAACAAACCGCTCCAGGCCGCGCCAATGGCCACACCGGCGCCGGCTACCAGGGCGGCAAATGACGTGGTTTCCACCCCAAAGTAGCCCAGGATGGCCACGACCAGGATGATGTTCAATGCCACGGTGATAAAGCTCACCAGGTAACGCTGCACCGTGGGGTCCAACTTGTGGCGCGTCATGCCCGCGCCGACCAGGCTGGTGGCCAAACTGATGAGCCAGCGGCCCACCACAAACACGGCAATGGCGCCCAGGGCCTTGAGCCCGAAGGCGACCAGAATGGGCTGTGCCTGGTCTACCCAGGTGGTGATTTTTGCGGTATCCATGGCGCGGGTCCGTTCAAGAAAAAGTTGAAAAGGGCAGTTTAGTGGGGCAACAGTACCCGCTGTGTGACAGCCGCATGCAGTAAGCGCGCCAAGCGTGAAAAATTGCCGCAGTTCGCTAGAAATGTGTGGGCTGCGCCGCACGCAACAGGGTGCGATACTTTGGGCAAGCTACAGGTGCCCCAACCCATGACCACATCCCCCACACACAATTTGCCCACCCACTCCCGCCTCATCTACGGCTGCATGGGCCTGGGCGGTGGCTGGAACAACCACCCGCTGCAGGCCGCAGATGTATCCCAAGCGCAAGCCGCAGTCGAAGCCGCGTTGGACATCGGCATCACGCTGTTTGACCACGCCAACATCTACACCCTGGGCAAGGCCGAGCAATGTTTTGGTGCGCTGTTCAAGCAGCAGCCCGGCCTGCGCCAGCGTATGCAGCTGCAGACCAAATGCGGCATACGCTTCAAGGATGCGGATGGCCCCAAGCGCTACGACCTGTCAGCCGAGCACATCATTGAATCCGTGCATGCCAGCCTGCAACGCCTGAACACGGATTACATCGACGTGCTGATGCTGCACCGGCCCGACCCGCTGATGGAGCCGGATGAAATCAACGAAGCCTGGCGCACGCTCTTTGCCGCGGGCAAGGTGCGCCAGCTGGGCGTGTCCAATATGCACGCCGGCCAGTTGCGCCAGCTGGTCACTGCGCTGGAGACGCCACTGGTGGCCAACCAGCTGGAGATGAGTCTGCTCAAAACCGATTGGCTGGATGCTGACACCTGCTTCAACGATGCGCAGGGTCAGCCATCCCTGGTGTGGGGCGACACGCTGCAGTACTGCGAGAGCCAGGGCATTGCATTGCAGGCCTGGGGTGCACTCGGCAAGGGCTGGTACAGCGGTGGGGCGCCGCAGGATGCGCCACCTTCGGTGGTTGCCACCGCGCAGCTGGTGCAACAACTGGCCGGTGCACATGGGGTCTCCCGCGAGAGCATTGTGCTGGCCTGGCTGCTCAAGCACCCGGCGCGCATCCAGCCGGTCATCGGCACGGCCAACCCGGAGCGCATCCGTGCGTGTGCCGACGCGGGACGCGTGGCCCTGACCCGTGGGCAGTGGTATGCGCTGTACCAGAGTGCACGCGGGCGGGAGCTGCCATGACGACTTTGGATCTCTCCCGCATCAAAGCCATCACGCTGGACTTGGACGACACCTTGTGGCCTATTTGGCCGACCATCACGCGGGCCGAGCATGCGTTGGCGGCCTGGCTGGCCGAGCGTGCGCCTGGTGCCGCGGCGGTGTTTGCTGACAAAGAAGCGCGCCTGGCGGTGCGCGAACATGTGGTGCAAAACTATCCGCATTTTGGCCATGACCTCAGCGCCATCCGCCGCGAGTCCATCCGCACTGCACTGCAGCGTGCGCAGGAAGACACCAGCCTGGCCGAGCCCGCCTTTGAGGTGTTTTTTGCCGAGCGTATGCGGGTGGAGTTGTTTGACGACGTATTGCCCGCCTTGGCAGCACTGTCTGCACGTTTTCCGCTGGTGGCCGTATCCAATGGCAACGCCCATGTCTCCCGCGTGGGGCTGGGGCAATTTTTCACACACAGCCTCAGCGCCAGCGACTTTGGTATTGCCAAACCCGATGCCCGCATCTTCCACGCGGCGGCCGATAAGGTGGGTGTGCCAGCGGCCCATGTGCTGCATGTGGGGGATGACGCCGCGCTGGACGTGTTGGGCGCCCTGGGGGCCGGCATGCAGACCGTTTGGGTCAACCGTGAAGCGCACGCCTGGAGCCACACGGAGCAACAACCCCACCACGTCGTGGCCAACCTCACCGAGTTGGCGGCGCTGCTTGCTTGACCCGGTTGCGCCACAACCCTAGTTGAGAGCTACACCTTGAAACTATCAAAGGGAGCCACGTTGCTCTTGTCCGCCGTGCTGTCGTTAAGCGCCGGCGCGTCGCCCTCCGCGTCGCTTCGCGAGCAGGAAATCGCGCAGTGCCTACCCGGCGAGTTGCAGACCTGGGGTGACGGACGCGACCGCCCGGCGGCGGCCGCAGCGCTGAACTTTGTGCTGGAACCAGAAGGTGCACCCGCATGGTTTGATGCGGCCACTGTGTTGTTGGCGGTGCGAACGGCCGCCAAGGCATGGTCACCCTGCGGGGTGGCGGCGCAGGTTACGCTGACACCATCTGCTACGGCACACGCTGGCGCGGCTGGCATGGTGCGCGTGGTGTGGAGCGAAGCCGGCAGCGCCGGCAATATGGGGCTGGCGAACCTGAGCCAAAAGACCCTGTCGCTGAACCCCGCCATGTTTGCGCTGCTGCGCAAGGTCAACCCCCAGCACGACGCACGGGAAACGCTGCAAATGGTGGTCTCGCACGAGATGGGCCACTTCTTTGGTGTGATGGCCCATTCACGGCGCTGTGTGGACGTGACGTCGTATTACAACGATGGCAAAGGCCAGACCTGCAGCATCCGCGGTGGCGGCAAGCTAACGCCAGGCGTGGAGTACCGCTCAACCCTGCCCACCGCGTGCGACATAGCGCGCTGCAAGGCGGCCAATGGCACCGGCGAGCGGCCCTGAGCCAGGCATCGCGCCGTGCCTTTAGCGACGATTCACTATAAAAAGTGTAGTGACATAGTCAATGAATACGGGGGCTATAGGCCAATTTGGCTTAAAGAGTGTGCTGCACAGCGCAGTGTGTGGCGGGCCAGGACTGCTCCCAGGTGGATGCTCTGCGTAGCTTAGTTAATTGCATTGCGCAACTAACTAAGCTACACTGCCTTCCAAGGATGCAAAAACAAACCCTTGCTACCGTACAGCCAACCCCCGCAGCACCACCAATCGTTTTCAGGAGTGACCGACATGACTGCCCAGCCCGAGATGTTCCAGCCGGTGATAAACAGCCTGCTGGAGACGGACCTGTACAAGTTCACCATGCAGCAGCCCATGTTGCATTCCATGCCCACCAACCAGGCCGAATACAGTTTTGTATGCCGAAACACGCCGGCCTTTCCGTTGGCCGAGTTGGCAGTAGACGTGAATGCGCAGTTGGACGCCCTGTGCGTCTTGCGCTTCACCGAAGACGAATTGGCCTACTTGGGCGCGCTGCGTTACCTGTCGTCGGACTACATCGACTTTCTGCGGCTGTTCCAGTTCCAGCGTCGCTTCATCACCGTCAGTACCCACGGCGATACCTTGCACATCGTTGCCAAGGGGCCGCAGGTCCATGTGATGGGCTTCGAGATCTATGTGTTGGCCATCGTCAACGAGCTGTACTTCCGCCGCCTGGCGCAGGGCACTGCCCACGATGCGGCGTTGGCCGAGGCGCGCAAACGCCTGCAGGCCAAGATCGTGCTGTTGCGCGACTACGCCAACAACGGAGAAAACCGCCGCCACCCGTTTGAGTTTTTTGATTTTGGCGTGCGCCGGCGTTTCTCCGGTGCCTGGCAGGAAGAGGTGACCAGCACATTGGCGCGTGAGGTGCCGCAGGTGTTCAAGGGTACGTCCAACGTCTACCTGGCCAAGAAGCTGGGCCTGGTGCCCATTGGCACCATGGCACACGAATACCTGCAAACCTTCCAGGCGGTGGGTGTGCAGCTCAAGGGGTTTCAAACGGCGGCGCTGGAATCATGGGTGCAGGAGTACCGGGGCGACCTGGGCGTGGCGCTGACCGATGTGGTGGGCATGGACGCCTTCCTGGCCGACTTTGACCTGTACTTTGCCAAGCTGTTTGACGGCCTGCGCCACGACAGCGGCGACCCGGTGGTGTGGGGCGAAAAAGCCCTGGCGCATTACGCCAAACTGAAACTGGATGCCCATTCCAAGCGCCTGGTGTTTTCCGACGGGCTGGACGTGCCCGCCGCGATCAGCCTGCACCGCCACTTTGCCGACCGCGTGCAAACCGGCTTTGGCATTGGCACCAACCTCAGCAACGACACCGGGAACCAGCCGCTGAACATTGTGATGAAACTGGTCAGTTGCAATGGCCAGCCCACGGCCAAGTTGTCCGACTCTCCGGGCAAGACGCTGTGTGATGACCAGACCTTCCTGGCCTACCTGCGCCAGGTTTTCCACATGAATGGCTAAGCCGCAACGGAACAACGAGGACACACCATCATGCTGCGCATCACCAGTGCCCAAATCAACCCGACCATCGGAGACATCACCGGCAACATCGCTCTGATGCTGCAGGCCGCACGCCAGGCGCGTGACGAGGCCGCAGACATTGTGGTGTTCCCCGAGATGAGCCTGACCGCCTACTACCCGGGCGACCTGCTGGACGACGCCAGTTTCCAGGCACGTGTGGAAGCAGGCCTGGCCCAGCTGCTGTTGGCGACACGCGAAACACCCAAGCTCTATTGGGTGGTGGGTGCGCCCGTGCGCCGTGCGGGCATCGGTAAGCCTTTTTACAACGCCCTGCTGGTGTTGAAGAACGGCGAGCAAGTGTTGCAATACGCCAAGCAATTGCTGCCCACCTACAACATCTTTGATGAACGCCGCCATTTTGAGCCCGGCCCGGACGTGACACGTGTGCTGCGCGTGGGGGATGTGCAGATCGGGTTGATGATTTGCGAGGATGGCTGGAATGACGATGGGCAGGACTACGTCGTCAACCCGTTCCAGCGTTTGGCCGACGCCGCACCGGATCTGGTGGTGTCCATCAACGCAAGCCCCAGCAATATCGGCAAACGCGAACAGCGCCACACGGTGTTCGGTGCGGCCTGCGCCCGGCACAGGCTGCCCTTGTTGTATGTGAACCAGATTGGCGGGCACGACCAGTTGGTGTACGACGGAGCGTCGTTCGCGGTAGATGCCCAGGGTGTGGTGGTTTATGAGGCCAGGCGTTTTGCAGAAGATGTGACAACCCTCAGTTTTGATCCGGTCGGCCGGGTCTTCGTCCAGCATGATGGCGCGGCCTTGCCGACGGTGCCAAAGGCGGGCTTGCCCACCATGGAGTTTTACCGACAACAAATCGTGCTGGGGCTGAAGGACTATGCGCGGCGCTGCGGGTTCACGCAAGCGGTGGTGGGCTCGTCTGGTGGTATCGATTCGGCGCTGACGCTGGTCTTGGCGGTGGAGGCACTGGGCGCCGCAAACGTGGTGGGTATCACGATGCCGTCCAAATTCTCCAGCGAGGGCAGTGTGTCGGATTCGGTGGTGTTGTGCCGCAACCTGGGTATCCGCCTGATCGAACATCCGATCAAATCCATCGTCTCGGCCTTCGAAGAAACCTATGCCGCATCCTTTGGTGAAACCCTGCAAGGCTTGCCGCTGGAGAATTTGCAAGCCCGCGTGCGGGGCACCACACTGATGGAGTTTTCCAACCGCTTTGGCCACCTGCTGCTGACCACCGGCAACAAAAGCGAGGTGTCGGTAGGTTATTGCACCTTATACGGCGACACCAATGGGGGGCTGGGCCTGATTGGTGATTTGTACAAGACCGAGATTTTTGCGCTGTGCCGGCACATCAACACCACCGCGGGGTGGGAGCTGATACCCGCGGCCATCATCGATAAGCCACCGTCTGCGGAGCTGGCCCCGGGGCAAAAGGACACGGACAGTTTGCCGCCGTATGACGTGCTGGATGAAATCCTCAAGCATCTTATTGAAGGCGACCGCCTGGCACATGCGGAACGTGAACATGCCGATGCCAAGATGGCCGAACTGCGTGCTGTGCCGGAGGGCATGGCATTGATCGTTCGTATCCAGAAGATGATTGCCCGCAACGAATACAAACGCCGCCAGGCACCGCCGGTTCTGCGGGTGCGGGGCAAGGCCTTTGGCAGCGGCCGCCAGGTGCCCATTGCTGCAGTCCAATACGCGTAGACCGATATCCCTATAGAGAAGGCACAGCACCATGCAAAACACCCCTGCCAGCCCACCACCACCGGGCACGGCCATCATTGTCGGACGTTGGCAGCTCTTCCATAAGGGCCATAAAACCCTGCTCAAGGCCGCGCTGGCGGCTGCGGCGCAGGTGATTGTGGTCATCGGCTCGGCATTCCGTTCGCGCGATGTGCGCAACCCCTTCAACTGGGAGGAGCGCCAGGCCATGATCCAGGCCACACTGCCACCAGACGCCGTTGGCCGGGTGAAGTTTCTGTCCGTGCGTGATTATTTTGACGACGACCGCTGGAACACTGCAGTGCGTGCCGGCGTCCAGCAGCTCACGGGCGGCTCAGGTCCGGTGACCTTGGTGGGTTTTAAAAAGGACCACACCAGTTATTACCTGGACCATTTCCCAACCTGGGTGTGGCAGGCGGTGCTGCAGGAGTTCGATATTGACGCCACCTCCCTGCGCAATGTGTTTTTTGAAGGGTCCGACCCCGACGCGCGCCTGGCCGTGTTGCGCCCGCATGTGTGCGCAGGAGTGCTGGCGTATCTGCAGGCCTGGTCGCGTCTGCCGGTGTATGCACAGCGGGTGCTGGAGCACAACACGGTGGTGCAGTATCGCAAGAAGTGGTCGGCCGATGTGTACCTGACGGCCGATGCCGTCCTGGTCGCCAACGGGCACGTATTGCTGATCCGCCGTGGCGGTGATGTAGGCCATGGGCAGTGGGCGCTGCCGGGGGGCTTTGTCGACAAAGGGGAGCGCTTTTATACAGCTGCGCTGCGCGAGTTGTACGAAGAGACCGGTTTCAAGACCCTGGATTCCACCATGCGCCATGCCTTGAAGGCCAGCCAGGTGTTTGACCACCCGCTGCGCAGTGCACGGGGACGCCTGATAACCAACGCCTTCTACTTTGACCTGGGCGCCGTCCGCTTGCCAGAAATCAAGGGGGCCGATGACGCGCTGGAGGCCAAGTGGATTCCCCTGGACAGCCTGGCCGGTCTGGAAGACCAGTTGTTTGAGGACCATGCGGCCATCCTGGACCGGTTTGTGGGGGTGTACAGCGCTGGAAAGTGAAGCTGAAACCCGACCTGCACCAGTTCGGTGCGAATTTGGGGCCTTTTTTTATGCTTTTTTCGTTTATTTGCAAATATTTTTAAAAATAGCCCTAAATAACCCTCTAAATCTGCCGTTAAGAAACTTACGTCTACGAAGAAAAGTAAGTGGAGGGGCCCAGAGCCCAAACCAAAATGCAGTTGCCTACCATTGATCGATCACCAAGTCAGCGCCCCAGCGGCGCCGACATGGTCTCGGCCGGGGCAAACAGGGTAATACCGGTTGCGCCGGTCAACCCTTCGGTGACTGCACGCCCCACCCTGGAGCCTGTGCCCAGTGTGGTGGACATGGTGAACCCCGCACTCAAGTCGAGTGAAAATGAATCGGTATACGCCAGCGTTTCGGACCCTGGCCGACCGGGCTCGGAAGCCGCCACCGCGCCAAAGGACTGGACCATTCACCGGCCCGCGACTGAAAAGGTAGAAGACCCACCGCCCAAGCCCATGTACCAGCTGTTGATGGACCACATCAAAAACCTCTGGACGGCCAGTGCCAGCGCAGTGCAGCTGGAGCAGGTGAACAACCAGATGAATCCGCCGGTTCCTGCCGCCCCGTCAGATATGCCGGGCAACCTTGCCAAAGAAGTGCTGGTCTACGACCACAACACCATCAAGAAGAACGAGCGCCTCTGACCGCCATAGTGGGGTCAGGCGGTGCGGTGTTTTAACATTGGGGCTATGCACACCAGCGCCCTTGTCCTATTTTCTGGCGGCCAGGACTCCACGACCTGTCTGGCCCACGCCCTGCAACGTTACGAACGCGTTGAAACCATTGCTTTTGACTACCGCCAGCGCCACAGCGTAGAGCTGGAGGCGCGCATGGTGGTGTTGCGTGAAATACGCGCGCAGTTTCCGCAGTGGGCCCACAAACTGGGAGAAGACCACATGCTGGACCTGGCGGTGTTGGGCGCAGTCAGCGAAACCTCTCTCACGCGTGATACGGCTTTCCGCATGGAAAGCACGGGCTTGCCGAACACCTTTGTGCCAGGACGCAACCTGTTGTTCATGACCCTGGCTGCGGCCGTGGCCTACCGGCGCGACTTGCAGGTCATCGTGACCGGGGTGTGTGAGACCGATTTTTCGGGCTACCCGGATTGCCGGGACGACACCATGAAAGCCATGCAGTTGGCGCTGTCACTGGGCATGGACAAACGATTCCTGATCGAGACGCCTTTGATGTGGATCGACAAGGCCGCTACATGGACCATGGCGCATGACTTGGGTGGTCAGCCATTGGTGGATCTGATTGTGGAACACACCCACTCGTGTTACCTGGGTGACCGCGCGCACCGGCACGTTTGGGGCTATGGCTGCGGTGAATGTCCTGCCTGTGTGCTGCGGGCCAAAGGGTTTGCCGGATTTTCGCGCGCTTAACCGTTGCGCACGCCACTGGCAACATGGCCCGACGGAACGTGCCGGGCTGCAGATTCGATGTGCCCGGTCTGGTCGTCAAAAAAGAAGTCGGGCTCGAACTCGCGCAGAAACTCGCCTTTGTCCAGGCCGCCCAGGAACATGGCCTCATCCACCGCAATATTCCAGTTCATCAACGTGCGGATGGCGCGTTCGTGGGCCGGGGCACTGCGGGCGGTGACCAGCGCGGTACGAATGCGCATGTGTGGCGTGGCGGCTTGTTGAAGTGCATGCAAGGCGACCAGTAGGGGCTTGAAAGGGCCGTCTGGAAGGGGCAGGGCCACTTTGTCCATTTCGTGCTGTTGGAATGCATTCAAGCCTTGGTCCTGGTACACCCTTTCCGCTTCATCGCTGAACAGCACGGCGTCGCCGTCAAACGCGATCCGCACTTCATGGGGGTGGGCGACACTGGCATGTGCTGACAGCGGGTACACCTGCGCGGCCGGCACACCAGCGGCCAGGGCTGCGCGTACATCGCTGAGGTGGGTGCTCAGAAACAGATTGGCATGCAGAGGCTTGAGGTAGCGCCACGGAGGTTCGCCCCGCGTGAATGAACAACGAATGATGGGCAGCGCATAGTGCGCGGCCGACTTCATGACACGCAGACCGCTGACGGGGTCGTTTCGCGACAGAATGACAACCTCAACCTTTTGCGACGCCGTGTCATTGAAGGCCAAAAGTTTCTGCACCAGCGAAAACGCCACGCCGGGTTTGGCCGGGATGTCCAAACGCTCCAACTGCAAACGCATGTAGGCCGTGTCGTCGTTTTGCTCGAAGACCTGGTTCTCTTCTTCAAAGTCGAACAGTGCGCGGCTCGATATCGCCACCACCAGTTTGCCGTCCAGAGATATTCCCATATCAGCTTTGCAGGAACATGCGGTAGACCGGATTGTGGGTCTCTTCTACGTACGGAAAGTCCAGGGTTTGCAGGAACTTGGCAAAGGCCTTGTCGTCGGTCTTGGGTACCTGCAGGCCCACCAGGATGCGCCCGTAATCTGCACCCTGGTTGCGGTAGTGGAACAGGCTGATGTTCCAGCCGGGTCGCATCAGGCTCAGAAACTTCATCAGTGCACCTGGGCGTTCGGGGAATACAAAGCGCAACAAGCGCTCGTTATCTGCCAATGCAGAGTGGCCGCCGACCATGTGGCGGATGTGTTCCTTGGCCAGCTCGTCATGGGTCAGGTCCAGTGTCTGGAAACCGTGTTTGGTGAAGTTGAGTGCCACCTTGCCCGATTCACCCTTGCCCTGCGTGGTCAGGCCTACAAATACGTGGGCTTTTGCGGAATCGCTGATGCGGTAGTTGAATTCGGTCACGTTGCGTGGGCCGCCGGGCAGTTCGCCGATCAGTTCACAAAAGCGTTTGAAGCTGCCGCGTTCTTCGGGAATGGTGACGGCAAAGAGCGCCTCGCGTTCTTCACCTACTTCCGCCCGCTCCGCTACAAAACGCAGGCGGTCGAAATTCATGTTGGCGCCGCACAAAATGGCGGCATAGGTCTCACCCTTGGTTTTGTTTGTGGCGACGTATTGTTTGACCGCCGCGACAGCCATCGCGCCTGAGGGCTCAACAATGCTGCGGGTGTCGATAAAGATGTCCTTGATGGCGGCGCACACCGCGTCGGTGTCCACCACGATGTATTCATCAACCAGGCCGCTGGCAATCCGGAAAGTTTCTTCACCCACCAGTTTTACGGCGGTACCATCGGCAAACAGGCCAACATCGTCCAGGGTAACCCGCTGTTTTGCGGTAACCGATTGCAGCATGGCGTCGGAGTCGCTGGTTTGCACACCAATGACCTTGATACGCGGGTCCACAGCCTTGATGTAGTTGGCCACGCCCGATACCAATCCGCCGCCGCCGATGGCCACAAAAACGGCATCCAATGGTTTGTGCAAGGTTTGCACCTGGCGCAGGATTTCCATCGCAATCGTGCCCTGGCCGGCAATCACATCGGGGTCGTCAAACGGGTGGACGAAGGTCAGCCCCTGCTTCTTCTGCAAGGCTAACGAATGGGCATAAGCGTCCGAGTAGCTGTCGCCATGCAGCACCACTTCGCCACCGAAGCCGCGCACGGCGTCTACCTTGACCTGGGGTGTGGTGGTCGGCATCACGATGACGGCCCGCGCGCCTAGTTTGTGTGCGCTGAGTGCCACACCTTGGGCGTGGTTCCCGGCAGAGGCGCAAATTACACCTTTGGCCAACTGTTCTGCGCTGAGATGGGCCATCTTGTTGTAGGCGCCCCGCAATTTGAAACTGCGCACCGGCTGCTGGTCTTCACGTTTGAGCAGCACGGTGTTGTGCAAGCGTTTGCCCAATTGCTTGGCAGGTTCCAGCGCCGATTCTGTGGCTACATCGTAGACACGGGCGGTCAGGATTTTCTTCAGGTAGTCGTCAGGCGTCAGATGGTGTGGCTGTTGGGTCGTCATGGCAGAGGGGCAAGTGTTGACGCATGATAATCGCCAGTTTGGCCGCGGATGCGGCATGCCACGAACGCTAAGGAGCAAGAACATGGAATGCACAGTCAGTTGGACCGGGGGCTTGAGCACACGCTCTGCGATGGGTTTTGTAGCCGAAACCGGCAGCGGCCATACGCTGGTGATGGACGGCGCCCCCGATGCTGATAAGCCGGAGAACGGCGGCCAAAACCTGGCGCCCCGTCCGATGGAAACGGTATTGGCCGGAACCGGCGGCTGCACGGCGTATGACGTGGTGCTGATCTTGAAACGCGGCCGCCATGCGGTGCAGGGCTGTACCGTCAAGCTGACGGCAGAACGCGCGCAGACCGAGCCCAAGGTGTTCACCAAAATCCACATGCATTTCACGGTGACCGGAAAGGCGATACCAGCGGTTGCGGTCGAACGGGCGATTGCCCTGAGCCATGAAAAGTATTGCTCCGCCAGCATTATGTTGGCGAAGATGGCCGAAATTACGACCAGTTTTGAGCTTTTAGACGCTTAAACGTGGTGCGCCACGGTGGTCATGACCTTGGCGGCGGCGCGCATCATGTCTTTAACCGGCTGCGGCAACTCCATGGCGCCGGCATCTTGGGCGGCGTGGGCATGCCGCAATTCGTCGTCCCGCATCTGGGAAACGATGGCACGTGAGGCATGATCATCCACTGGCAGCTGGTCTAAGTGACTTTGCAAGTGAGCACCAACTTGAATTTCAGTTTCTACAACGAAGCCCAGGCTGACCCTGTCACCCAAACGACCCGCTAAAAGCCCGAGCCCAAACGCGCCGGCATACCAGAGCGGATTCAACAGAGAAGGCCTGGCATTTAATTCGTCCAGGCGCTGGGCGGTCCAGGCCAAATGGTCGGTTTCTTCGATGCAAGCCTGGGTGAAATGGGCGCGCAGGGTGGGGTTGCGTGTCGTCAGGGCCTGGGCTGTGTATAACGCTTGGGCACACACCTCGCCCACATGGTTAACCCGCATCAGCGCTGCGGATGCTCGGCTTTGCGAGGCGTCGAGCTGTGTGGCCTGCTCCGCCAGCGTAGGGCAGGGCTGCGCGGCATGTGGCTTCGCAAACAGCGTGCGCAGGGCGGAATCTGCGGCGTTTAGCAGCGAATCCATGGGGACACTCCGAAAAAAGATCAGTGCGCCAGTCTAGCGCGATTGAGGGTGTCGTACGGGGGAAACAAATTGTTGCACCCCTGCAACGGAAGCCTGTGGATTTCGGGTTTTTACCGACTTTTTAAGGTCAATGCTTTGCCAAACCGGCATGGGTCTGGTGTAATACATCCAACTTCCTGAACTAGGAGGTTGGCCCGGGGTTCTGATCCCGTAGGACCTGAGCCCGCTGTTTAACCTTTTTGAGAAACCCGAAATGAAAAAAACCCTCATCGCTTTGGCCGTTTTGGCCGCTTCGACCGCCTCCATGGCGCAAGTTACTTTGTACGGTGTTGCTGACCTGTCCTTGTCCGCAACCGACATGGCTGGTGCTCGTAGCGACGCTTCGATGTCCGGCAATGGCACTTTGAACGACGGTAACAGCCGTTGGGGCATCCGCGCTGTTGAAGATCTGGGCGGCGGCATGAAGCTGACAGCTCAGTTCGAACAAAACATCAACTACGAAACCGGCGCTACTGGTACATCTGACGGCCGTTACGCATACATGGCTCTGGACGGCGGATTCGGTCGCCTGAAGGCTGGCCGTACACTGTCCCCATCGTTCTTCGGCGTGGCCACATGGGAACTGACTGGCGCTGCTAACTTCACAGCCGTTGGCAACCAGTTTGCTTTCGCCGGTGCCGGTTCGCGCAACAGCAGCGAATTCAGCTACACCACACCTAAGATGGGTGGTCTGTCCGCTACTGTCGGTTATGTGACCGAGTTGGACCTGGCTGTTGCTCCTAACCAAAACGTGAGCAAAGTTGACGCCAATGTGATCTACGCTGCTGGCCCTCTGGCTGCTGCTCTGTCCTACAACAAGCTGAGCAACGCTTCTGACGGCAACTACGCTCTGGGCGCAAACTACAACTTCGGTTCGTTCATCGTTGCAGCTTCCTTCCAAGACGCAGTTGGTCAATCGCAAGGTTGGTCTTTGGGTGCTTCTTTGCCTATGGGCCCATGGAAGTTCACAGTTGACGTCGCTCAAGACACCGGCTATGACGACACCAACTGGTTGGCTTACGCTGGTTACAGCCTGAGCAAGCGTACAACTGTGTACGGCGCTTACTACGATGACGGCAAGTCCGGCACCGCTGTCAAGAAGACTGCTGTTCAGTCCAAGACATACGGCATTGGCGTTCGCCACAACTTCTAATCTGACGCTGGCGTAAGCCAGTTAAGGGTTTCAAGTCAAAAACCCCGCTACGGCAACGTAGCGGGGTTTTTGCATTCTTGGTGTCGTTTCAGGTGTAGCGTTTGCTGCGCAAATTGCTCTTCATTTCGCGCAGCAGGGGTTGCAGCGTCGCTCCACCAATGCGCAGTGCCATGCAGGTGGCCAGGATGTCGATGATCATCAGGTGCAAGAGGCGCGAGACCATGGGGCTGTACTTGTCAAAGCTCTCCGGATGGTCGGCGCTGAGGTGGATATGCCCCGCGCTGGCCAAGGGTGAACCGCTGGCGGTGATCACAATGGTGGTAGCGCCGTTTTTGCGCGCGATGTCGCAGGCGTCCATCAAGTCCCGGGTGCGACCGGAGTTGCTGATGACGACCACACAATCCCCCGGCTCCAACGCCGATGCACTCATGACCTGCATGTGCCCGTCACTGTAGGAAACCGTGTTGACACCCAGGCGGAAAAACTTGTGGTGCGCGTCCTGGGCCACCACGCCCGAATTACCCACACCGAAAAACAGGATGCGGTGTTTGTCCTGGTAGGCCAGCAGCAAGGCGGCTATGGCCTTGTCCAGCGCGAGGGTGCTGGCCTCGTTGCGGTATTTCAGGAAGGCGGCCACCGTGTTGTCGATGACCTTGACCATCACGTCCGAGGTTTTGTCATCGGTGTCCACACTGCGGTGGATAAACGGCACCCCCTCGTTAACCGTGCCTGCCAGTTTGCGCTTGAAGTCGGCAAGCCCGTCATAACCCACGCTGCGGCAAAACCGCACCACAGTGGGTTTGCTGACGTGTGAGCGGTCGGCCAGCACGCTGACCGGCAGCTTGGCAAACATGCGCGGGTCTGCCAGGCAGAGTTTTCCCACACGTTGCTCCGCAGGGGCCAGAGAGGGAAGGGCAGCCTGAATACGGTCTAGCATGGCAAGCCGACCTTGTGTGTGGGTTTCAAATACATACTTTTAGCTTTCTTCAGACCAGCAATAACCGTCACGGGCAATCATCGCGCTGGATGCACTCGGCCCCCAGCTACCGGCAGCATACATGCGCGGGCCCTGGGCATCATTGGTCCAGTGGTTCATGATGGGCTCCACCCAGCGCCATGCCTCCTCTTGTTCATCGCTGCGCACAAACAGGTTCAGGCGGTCGTCGATCACGTCCAACAGCAAGCGCTCGTAGGCGCCTACACGCTCGGAGCCAAAACGTTTGTCAAAGTCCAGGTCCAGTTGAACTGGCACCAGGGCTTGCGCTGCACCGGCCTTGGCCTGGCGGTTGTTTTGTCCTTGCGCCAGTAGATGCAGTTCCAAGCCATCCTTGGGCTGCAGGTTGATGACCAGGCGATTGGCAACCCCAATCTGGGAGTTAAAAATCGCATGCGGCGTGGGCCGGAAGTTGACCACGATGTGGGCATCACGGCCCGTCAGGCGCTTGCCGGTGCGGATGTAAAACGGCACACCGGCCCAGCGCCAGTTGGCGATTTCGGTACGCAGTGCGACAAAAGTTTCGGTATTGCTCTGCGGGTTGACGCCTAGTTCTTCGCGGTAACCGGGCACCTTGGCGCCATCGATGCTGCCGCTGGCGTACTGGCCGCGCACCACGTCTTGTGTCAAAGACTCCTGTGTCCAGGGCTTGAGTGAACGCAGCACCTTGAGCTTTTCGTCGCGGATGGCATCGGCGTGGGAGTTGATGGGTGGCTCCATGCCAATGGCACACAGCAGTTGCAAGGCGTGGTTCTGCACCATGTCACGCAGCGCGCCGGTGGTCTCGTAAAACGCGCCGCGTTTCTCCACACCCAGGTCTTCAGAGATGGTGATCTGGATGTTGGCAATGTGCTCACGGCGCCACAGGGGCTCAAACAGGGCGTTGCCAAAACGCAGCGCAAACAGATTTTGTACCGCGGGCTTGCCCAGGTAGTGGTCGATGCGAAAGACCTGCTTCTCGTCAAAAAACCGGCGCACCGTGTGGTTGATGGCGCGGTTGGAGGCCAGGTCGTGCCCCAGGGGTTTCTCCAGCACGATACGCGTGTGGGGCGTGTTGAGTTTGGCGGCCGCCAGCTGTTCACAGACCGTGGTGAACAGACTGGGCGCGGTGGCCAGGTACATGACCACAGTATCCGCATTGCGGGACTGCAGTGCGTTAGCCAGGTGGATGTAATCCTCGGGCTTGGACAGGTCCATGCGGACAAAGTCCAACAGGGCGGCAAAACGCGCAAACTCTTCTGCGCTGGGCCGTTTGGCCAGGTCGACCTTGTCAAATCGCGCCTGGATCAGCGACCGGTACTGCTCGCCACTCAGGTCGTCCCGCCCTACGCCGATGATGCGTCCGCCCTCGGGCAGAGAGCCGTGGCGAAAGGCCTGAAACAGCGCGGGCATGAGTTTGCGCCAGGCCAAATCACCCGTGCCACCGAACAAGACAAGATCAAAGCTCATAGAGAAAATTTTGGAGTTACATGAAAGAAGACACGGTAATGTAACTTTGTTTCACGGATAATTCAACCATGAATCAACTCGACGCACTCAAACAATTCACCACGGTCGTAGCCGACACCGGCGACTTCAAGCAACTCAGCGCCTTCCAGCCGCAGGACGCAACGACCAATCCTTCGCTGATCCTCAAGGCGGTGCAGAAGCCCGATTACGGGCCATTGCTCAAGGACACAGTGGCACAGTTCCGTGACCGCCCGTTGGATGAAACCATGGACCGACTGCTGGTGCGTTTTGGTTGCGAGATCCTCTCCATCATCCCCGGGCGTGTATCCACCGAGGTCGATGCCCGCCTGAGTTTTGACACCAGTGCCACCGTGGCGCGTGGCGAGCGCCTGATCGAGTTGTACCAGGCACAAAGCATTCCGGTGGACCGTGTGTTGATCAAGGTAGCCGCCACTTGGGAAGGCATTCAAGCCGCCCAGCAGCTGGAGCGCAAGGGTATTCACACCAACCTCACTTTGTTGTTTTCGTTCTGCCAGGCCGTAGCCTGCGGCCAAGCCAAGGTGCAACTGATTTCCCCGTTTGTCGGCCGCATTTACGACTGGTACAAGAAGTCTGCCGGTGCCGCCTGGGTGGAGACTGAACGCGCCGGTGCCAACGACCCTGGCGTGTTGTCCGTCACCCAGATCTACAACTACTACAAGAAGTTCGGCATCACCACCGAGGTCATGGGTGCGAGCTTTCGCAACGTGGGCCAAATCACGGCGCTGGCAGGATGTGACCTGCTGACCATCAGCCCTGACCTGTTGGCCACTCTGGCCGCCACGGAGGCTCCGCTGGAAAAAGCACTGGACGCCAACCGTGCCCATCAGTTGGACCTGCAGCCTGTGCAATATGACGAAGCCGGTTTCCGCTACGCCCTGAACGAAGACGCCATGGCCACTGAAAAACTGGCTGAAGGCATTCGCGCTTTCTGTGTGGACGCCGTCAAGCTCGAACAGCTGATGCTGGCTGCGTGACGCCATGACCCGTGTTCGTTGTGACCGCACCGCCGCCTGGGGTGCACTCCAAGCCGCGTTTGCCAACGGCGCCGCCGGGATGGATTTGCGCCAGGCTTTTGCCAGCGACGCCGAACGTTTTGCGCGCTTCAGCCAGTCCGCGCCCCATGTGTTTGCGGATCTGTCCAAGAACCTTTGGGATGCGGATACCGAAACCCTGTTGCTGAACCTGGCGCGCGAATGCGGTGTGGAGGCACACCGCGACGCGATGTTTGCCGGCGCGGCCATTAACAACACGGAGAGCCGTGCGGTGATGCATTGGCTTTTGCGCTTTCCGCCCCTAGCCCCCGTTGGATATAACGGTTATGCTATAGAAAATGTAGCTAAAGAGCTGAGCCAGGTGCACACCACGCTGGACGCCATGCTGGCCTACGCCCAAACCGTGCGCGACGACGCAGCCATTACCGATGTGGTCAACATCGGCATTGGCGGCTCCGACCTGGGCCCACAAATGGCGGTGCTGGCACTGGATGCGTTTGCGATACCCGGCAAGCGCTTCCACTTCGTATCCAACGTGGATGGTCACGAGCTGGACGCGGTGCTGAAGAAACTCAAGCCCGAGAGCACACTGTTTCTGATTGCCAGCAAGACCTTCACCACCATAGAGACCATGACCAACGCGCGCTCGGCCAAGGCCTGGTTTGCGGCGCAGGGTGGCACGGACACGGCGCGGCACTTTGCGGCGCTGACGACCAATGTGGAGGCTGCTAAGGCCTTTGGCATCAGCACCACCTTTGGTTTTTGGGACTGGGTCGGCGGACGGTATTCGTTGTGGTCGGCCATAGGCCTGCCGCTGGCGATGGCGATCGGGCCTCAGGGTTTCAAAGCCTTTTTGGCCGGTGCACACGACATGGACGAACACTTTCGCACCGCGCCGCTGGAGAGCAACCTGCCGGTGCGCCTGGGCCTGCTGGATGTCTGGTACCGCAACTTCCATGGCTTTACCAGCCGCAGCATTGCGCCGTACCACAGCGCGCTGAAACGTTATCCCGCTTACCTGCAGCAGCTGGAGATGGAGAGCAATGGCAAACGCGTGGACGCCGCGGGCGAGGCCCTGCCGTTTGCCACCTCACCCGCGCTATGGGGAGAGCCCGGTACCAACGGACAACACGCCTACTTTCAGATGCTGCACCAGGGGACCGATGTGGTGCCGGTGGAGTTTGTGGCGGTGAAAAAAGCCAGGCACGCGTTAGAAGGCCACCAGACATTGCTGCTGGCGAATGTGCTGGCGCAGGCGCAGGCGCTGATGGTGGGCAAGCACGACGCCGCCGGGCCGTCCCAAGGCGACGTAGCCCCCTTGGGGGGCAGCAAGTCACACGCAGTGGACGCGCGTGGGGGCATAACGCCCACGGGTGGGCACAAGAATTTTTCTGGTAACCGCCCCAGCACCTTCTTGTTGTTGGATGAACTCACACCGACCACGTTGGGTGCTCTGATTGCCTTGCAGGAGCACCGTGTGTTTGTCAGCGGCTCCATCTGGGGTATTAACAGTTTTGACCAGTGGGGCGTGGAGCTGGGCAAGGTCTTGGCCAAGGACGTGGAGGCTAGGTTGTTGAGTGGCGAAGCTTCTGGCTTGGATGGTTCCACGGCAGGTTTGTTGGGCTTGCTGCGGGCTTGAGTCTTTCGCGTTGCGCCATTTCTACGGATGCGGCGGCCAACAGGCTGACTGCGGCGGGCTCATGGTGCCAAACGCGCACAAATCGCCCGCCGCAGTCAGCCTGTCGGCCTGCTGGCGCACGGACTGGAAGCCCACGTCGTTGGGTGGCACAAAGTTTTCGCGTTACCCGAGCAGTGCGAGGGGTATGCTGGCGGGCGATTTGCGCGCGTTTGGCACCATGAGCCCGCTGGCATACCTCTCGCGCTGCGCCCCCACTTCTTGAGACTTTGCTCCAACATGACGATGCCCCGTCTTTCCGTGCACCAAGCCCGCGCCCTGCACCTGGCGGCGCAGGGCCTGCTGGCACCGCCATCGAAGGCAGCCACGCGTGCGGCTGTACGCGGCGCCATCCAACGCATGGGCCTGCTGCAGATCGACACCATCCATGTGGTCGCCCGCAGCCCCTACCTGGTGCTGTTTTCGCGCCTGGGGCATTACCCACGCAACTGGCTGGAAGATACGCTAGCTGCGGGCCACATCTTCGAGACCTGGGCGCATGAAGCCTGTTTTGCGCCGGCGGACGACCTGCTGCTGCACCGCACCTACAACCGCAGCGCGCGCAGCCATTGGGGGCTTGCAAATGCCCAGAAGACACACACATCCCACCGCCCCCACCTGGACAGGCTGCTGGCCCACATCCGCGACAAGGGCCCGGTGAAATCCTCCGACTTTGAACGCACCGAAGGGCAGGGCGGTGCCTGGTGGGGCTGGAAGGACGAGAAACGCTGGCTGGAGGCCTTGTTTGCCAGCGGTGAGCTGATGGTGACCCGGCGCGACAATTTCCACCGCGTCTACGACCTGAGTGAACGGGTCGCCCCTGCCGCCCTGGCGCTGGAGGCCGCTGCCGCCGCGTTGGACGCGCAGCAGATCCACGACCAGTTTATCGAGCGCTCCATCGCCGCGCTCGGCATCACGCAGGCGCGCTGGATCAACGACTACTTTCGCATCAAACCGCGCTTGAGGGACTCTGACCTGGATGCACTGGTGGACGCGGGCCGTGTTCTGCGTGTGGCCGTAGAGGGCTGGGATGCACCGGCCTATGTACACCGTGATAACCAGACTCTGCTGAAGAAGGCTGCCAAAGGCCAACTGGAGGCCACACACACTACCCTGTTGTCACCCTTTGACCCCGTGGTGTGGGACCGTGAGCGTGGCTCGGCCCTGTTTGGTTTTGACTACCGGCTGGAGTGTTACACGCCCGAGGCCAAACGTATCCACGGCTACTTTGTACTGCCCATCCTGTGCCGCGGTGAACTGATTGGCCGGCTGGACGCTAAGGCGCACCGTGCCGAGGGTATCTTTGAGGTCAAAGCCCTGTATGCCCAGCCGGGCTGCAAGTGGCGCGACGACCAGGTGCAGGCCGTGGCACAGGCCATCACCGACTGTGCGGCCTGGCACGACACGCCTGAGGTGCGAATCGTGCAGTCCCAACCGGCCGGGTTGAAAGCAGCGCTGGCACGGGGTATCAAGCGCCAACACCAACAAACCCTGGAGAAAACTACCGCATGAATTTTGTATTTGATTTTGGCGCCGTGTTGTTCACCTGGAAGCCCGCTGACTTGATGGCCCAGACCTTTCCAGAACGCGCCGGCACACCCGAGGCGGCTGCCGAACTGGCACACGCGATGTTTGCCCACGCGGACTGGAACAGCTTTGACCAGGGCACGCTGGAGATGGATGCGCTGGTCGGCCGCACGTCCGAGCGGCTGGACCTGGACGCTGCGGTGTTGCACGAACTGGTGGCCCACATCGGCGAGCGCCTGCAACCCATACCCGAAACCGTGGCGCTGCTGGAGCGTTTGCACAGTCTGCGCGACCAGCACCCCGCACTGCGTCTGTATTTCCTGTCCAACATGCCCAGGCCCTACGCCCGCGCGCTGGAGAGGCGCCATGCGTTTCTGCAGTGGTTTGACGGTGGCATTTTCTCCAGCGATGTGCTGCACATCAAACCCGACCCGACGATCTACCAGCTGCTGCAATCCCGCTACGCCCTTGAGCCCACCCACACCCTGTTCATCGACGACCTGCTGGCCAATGTGCTGGCAGCCCAGGGCCAGGGCTGGCACGCGGTGCAGTTCGAATCGGCCCCGCAGCTGCAAACCCATGTAGCGGCCCGGTTCGGGTATCTATAGGCTCCCTACCGGGTGCTTGTAAGCAAAATAGCGCTCTAGCCCCCGTGAAATGGACCTGAGTAGCTATTAAATCAATAGTAATCAGACAACAAAAAACCCGCCCGGTTCGCACCCGGCGGGTTTTTTGTTGTGTGCAGAGGCGCGCAATAACGCACCTCGACGCAGCATGGTGATCTACAGCTAGGCGTTTGGGCGCTGACAGTACCTACAGGTACGGCAAGCCCAAACAACGACGCTGTAGGTCGCCAGGCAAGGAGCAGATTACATGCCCATGCCGCCCATACCACCCATTCCGCCCATACCACCCATGTCACCGCCGCCCATGCCGCCAGCCGCTTCTTCCTTAGGAGCTTCTGCAACCATGCACTCGGTTGTCAACATCAGCGATGCGACAGACGCTGCGTTTTGCAGGGCTGTACGTGTCACCTTGGTGGGGTCCAGGATACCCATTTCGATCATGTCGCCATAGGTGTCGTTGGCAGCGTTGAAGCCGTAGTTGCCCTTGCCGGCCAACACAGCGTTCACCACGACCGACGCTTCGCCGCCAGCGTTGTACACGATCTCGCGCAGGGGCGCTTCGATGGCGCGCAGCACCAGCTTGATACCGGCTTCCTGGTCGGCGTTGTCACCCTTGATGGCGCCAGCAGTTTGCTTGGCGCGCAACAGTGCAACACCGCCACCAGCCACAATGCCTTCTTCCACGGCAGCGCGGGTAGCGTGCAGTGCGTCTTCCACACGGGCTTTCTTTTCCTTCATTTCGACTTCGGTGGCAGCGCCAACCTTGATCACGGCAACACCGCCAGCCAGCTTGGCCACGCGCTCTTGCAGCTTTTCACGGTCGTAGTCGGAAGTGGCTTCTTCGATCTGCACGCGGATTTGCTTGACGCGGGCTTCGATGTCGGCAGCAGCACCAGCACCGTCGATGATGATGGTGTTTTCCTTGCTGACTTCGATGCGCTTGGCAGAACCCAGGTCAGCCAGCGTCACTTTTTCCAGCGACAGGCCGATTTCTTCAGCGATGACCTTGCCACCGGTCAGGATGGCGATGTCTTCCAGCATGGCCTTGCGACGGTCACCAAAGCCTGGAGCCTTGACAGCCACAACCTTCAGGATGCCGCGCAGGGTGTTGACCACCAAAGTTGCCAGGGCTTCGCCATCGACATCTTCAGCAATGATCAACAAAGGACGGCCAGCCTTGGCGACTTGTTCCAGGGTAGGCAGCAGGTCACGGATGTTGCTGATCTTCTTGTCGAACAACAGCACAAACGGGTTGTCCAGCAAAGCGGCTTGCTTTTCTGGGTTGTTGATGAAGTAAGGGGACAGGTAGCCGCGGTCAAACTGCATGCCTTCAACGACTTCCAGCTCGGAGTCGAGGGACTTGCCGTCTTCCACAGTGATCACGCCTTCCTTACCGACTTTGTCCATGGCGTCAGCGATGATCTTGCCGATGGTCTCGTCGCTGTTGGCAGAGATGGAGCCAACTTGCGCGATTTCTTTGGAAGTGGTGGTGGCTTTGGAAGCCTTCTTCAGCTCGGCGACCAGGGCTGTCACAGCCTTGTCGATACCGCGCTTCAGGTCCATGGGGTTCATGCCTGCGGCTACGTACTTCATGCCTTCGCGCACGATGGCTTGCGCCAGCACGGTAGCGGTGGTGGTGCCGTCGCCAGCGATGTCGGATGTCTTGGAAGCAACTTCCTTGACCATCTGCGCACCCATGTTTTGCAGCTTGTCTTTGAGTTCGATTTCCTTGGCCACGGACACACCGTCCTTGGTCACGGTGGGGGCGCCGAACGAGCGCTCCAGAACCACGTTACGGCCCTTGGGGCCCAGGGTCACTTTGACCGCGTTGGCCAAAATGTTCACGCCTTCAACCATGCGTGCGCGGGCTTCGCCGCCGAAAATTACGTCTTTTGCTGCCATGATGGACTCCTGATTAGTGAAATAAACCGCTAGCCCCCGTAAACACTACGGGTCTAGCTATAAATTTGATAGTTACTTGGATTCGACAACCGCGAACAGGTCGTCTTCTTTCATGACCAACAGCTCGTCGCCAGCGACCTTGACGGTCTGGCCGCTGTACTTGCCGAACAGAACACGGTCACCGACCTTGACGTTCATGGCAATCAGATCACCCTTGTCGTTCTTCTTGCCTGGGCCAACGGCCAAGACTTCACCTTGATCAGGCTTTTCTGCAGCGCTGTCAGGGATAACGATGCCGGAAGCAGTCTTGGTTTCGTTTTCGACGCGTTTAACAATCACGCGGTCTGCCAAAGGACGCAGTTTCATGGGGAATCTCCTGGTTTTGAAACAATTACAAACTCAAACGTGCGCCAACTACGAGAAGTTGGTGCTCATTAACTTGCGGCCAAGGGTGGTGTTAGCACTCAATACCGACGAGTGCTAATGATAAGGGTATTTGAAGAAGTTTCAAGACCGGGGGGGGCCAGAGACCTTAATGCGGAATGACACTGGACTTTCACTTCTTTGCCATTGAACATTCACTTTTGCCATAAAAGTGATCAGTTCGTGACCACTACTCGAAAAGCGCTATAGGCCAAAGGCATCTGCTACTGCGGCTTGTACCTCGGCTACAGCTGGGAAACGCCCATCACGAACCGCAAAGAAAATCTCTACAAGCTCTTGGATCGATATAGGCTCATCAGCTTTATCGCCTGAGGCGCCGGCCATGATTGAAAGCCCATCCCGGTTGGCGAGAACAAAATCACGCAAATATCGCGTTGCCGCATCAGATTTGCTAATTGACGGCCATTGAATGTGTTCTAGCTGATGATCTACCCATCGATCAAGGCAGCGACGCGGCTCTACCCCACCAACAGGCCACATGGCAAATTGCAGCCTATTGGTTTTGAACCAGTCCCGCCAGGCCCGAACGCATCAAGCGCCACATCTATGCCACCAGGCAGGACGCCAAGTCTGACGTGTTTGATTACATTGAAGGTTTTTACAATCGAGTCCGCAGGCACAGTCACCTAGACCAACTGAGCCCGCTGGCATTCGAGCAACTTCGAACTGGAAGTTGATTTATGTCTACGGAAGCGGGTGAAGTCCATCGATCACTTTCTGGGCCAGTTCGTTGGAAGGCTACCCCCTGCCGATAAACGTTCGCCTTTTTGAGGTTCATTTCGGAGTCGAAGCCACCGTGAACGTTTTTGACGACGACGACAGCCAGTCCTACGATCTCATCAGCATAGGACGCTTCTAGTCGGAGTCGATAGTGAGTCGGGGTCTCCGAGCGCTCCGAAATACGGAAAACACAGTCGATAAACCCCTCTTCACTGTATTGATCGAGGATCGGGTTTCCGAGAACGTCAGTCTTCATGGGTGTTGCGGACCATGCGGGCAATGGAAGAAGTATGAGAGAGAGCAGGAAGTGCTTCATAGGCTCTAGGAGCTACCAGATGGGACATGCTCGTAGGAAAGGCTGACATGCCGGCGGAGACCATCTCATATCTTGCACTTTGTGGGAACAAAGCGATTTACTAGCACTTGGCCCGAAGGTAAAGCATCACTTCGCGGAGAGACATCGCAATTACTCGACTTACTAGGCGTCTACGACCTCTTAGTTCCAAACCACTGTTGCGATTTACTACTGAACATCAGGAAAAGGGCGGCCGTCTGGAGCGCGATCTGAGAAACCATGTTGGCTTGAAGTAGCTTAGGTAATCCAAGAAACACATGGGGTGAAGTGAATATCAAAGCTATGGCGCTCAGGGTTCCCAGGATAAAAATAACGGCAAACAACCAGCGCCCCCAATTGCGACGTGCGTTAATCAATATCGCAATTAACGCTAAGAGTCCTGCGGTTAACACCCCAATCGCGGTCGTCATGCCTAGCGTAGCGCCTTCAATAGGTACCAAATTCAGCACTTGTGCAGCCGTAACAACAAGAGTGAGGGCGGTGGAGATCCAAAGGCATAGTGCAGCTCTTCTTATCGTTTGAGGTTGTGAGAATTCGTTTGTCATACTCTGTTTGCTTGAAAATGGCCTGCCCGATCGTGGGTCGCATAGTAGCTCAATAGTCCTCCAGGCAATGTGACCATTCCCGCTTCGAACTGGACCTAAGGTCTCCCATTTAGGATGGTTGCCTGGACGATACCTATAGCCTGCTAGAAAGCAGTCATTGGCCAATGTCTGCAACTGGCCCGGTCCGGTAGTCGAAACAAGCGAGTTGGACTAAACCGCTCCCGCGGTAGTCCCCACGCCAGCGCATGTAGTTTGCGCTGAGGACCTGTGCATACCTATGTTGTGAACTGAGGCAATTGGCCTCGTTTCACAACAGGAGCACAGCCATGCAATCACCCAACCACCCGGTCTCACCCTTGCGCCTACGCATGCTCGAAGACATGCGCCTGCGCCAACTCGCACCCAAGACCCAGGCCGCCTACATCCGCGCCGTCTCCAAACTTGCGGCGTTTACCAAGCAGTCCCCCGACACCGCCAGCGCCGAAGACCTGCGCCGGTTCCAGTTGCACATGGTCGATGCCGGCACCTCCCCATCACGCTCAACGCCACCATCACCGGACTGACGTTCTTCTTTGACGTCACGCTGGGCCGCCCCGACGTGATGGCCAGGATGCAGTCGGTTCGAGTGCCTCAGAAACTACCGACGGTCCTGAGCCGCGAGGAAGTGGCCAGACTGCTGGGCGCGGTCGGCCACATCAAGCACCAGACCGCGCTATCGGTGGCCTACGGCACCGGATTGCGTGTCAGCGAAGTGGTGGCGCTCAAAGTAACGGACATCGACAGCGAGCGCATGACGCTGCGCGTGGAACAAGGCAAAGGCAGCAAGGACCGCTATGCCATGCTCTCGCCCATATTGCTGGAGCGCCTACGGGTCTGGTGGCGCGTGGCACGGGCCCAGGGCAAGATGCTTGACGGCGGTTGGCTGTTTCCGGGGCGCGACCCCATCGAAGCGTTGACGGCCAGGCAACTCAACCGCGCCATCCACGAAGCCGCAACACTGGCCCACATCGACAAGCGCGTATCCATGCATACCTTGCGCCACAGCTTTGCCACACATCTACTGGAACAGAAGGTCGACATCCGCGTGATCCAGGTCATGCTGGGCCACAAGAAGCTGGAAACCACCTCCAAGTATGTCCAGGTGGCCACCGACATCCTGCGCGAAGTGCTGTCTCCTCTGGAAACGCTACAAGCAGCATAGGCCACCGCCATGGGCCACAGTGCCCTGGAGGTCGCGGACATCTTCCGCGCCCATGGGCCAGCCTTTAGAGCGGCGCAACGCTCACACCTGAGCCTGGGCCAGCTCAAGGCCATGTCAGCCATTGAACAGTGCCGCACGGCGGCACTGGGGGGACACGTTTTGCGCTGTCCGGACTGCCAGCAGGATCAGGTGTCCTACAACTCGTGTCGCAATCGCCATTGCCCGAAGTGCCAGGCTAATGCCGCCAAGCGCTGGTTGGAAGCCAGACAAGCTGATCTGCTACCGGTGGACTACTACCACGTGGTCTTCACGCTGCCAGCACCTATCAGCGATATTGCGTACTACAACAAGGCGGTGGTCTATGGCTTGTTGTTTGAGATCGCGGCTGAAACGCTGATCACCATTGCCGCCGACCCCAAGCACTTGGGCGCACAGGTGGGAGTGACGTTAGTGCTGCACACCTGGGGCTCGGCACTGACGCATCACCCGCATGTGCACGGCATCGTCCCAGGCGGTGGAATCTCGCTCGATGGCAAGCGGTGGGTATCCTGCAAGCCGGGCTTCTTCCTGTCGGTGCGGGTGCTCTCGCGTTTGTTTCGCCGGCGGTTTCTTGAATCACTGGAGGAGGCGCACCATGACGGCAAGTTGCAGTTCTTTGGTGACCATGCAGGCCTGGCTGATCCAAAGGCCTTTGCGAAGTGGCTGGCGCCACTGCGCCAATGCGAATGGGTTGTCTACGCCAAGCGTCCGTTTGCCGGGCCTGAGGCCGTGCTGGCCTATCTGTCGCGTTATACGCACCGGGTGGCGATTGCCAACTCCCGCTTGCTGACAATGGACGAGCGTGGGGTAACCTTCCGTTGGAAGGACTACCGGGACAAGGGCGAGCCGGACAGACCACGCCACAAGACAATGACCTTGAGTGCCGATGAGTTCATGCGCCGTTTCTTGTTGCATGTGCTGCCCGGCGGGTTTCACCGCATCCGCCACTTTGGATTGATCGCCAACCATGGGCGCACAGAGAAGCTCGCCCGCGCTCGGGAGTTGCTCGGCGTTGCGCCAGCGGTCATCACCGAAGCCTCTGAGGTCGGCACTGAAACTGAAGTCGATGGGGTTCGCCCGACCTTTGTTTGCGCCCACTGTGGCGCGGCAATGCTCGTCCTCGAGACCTTGGTGCGGGGGCACGCCATTCGCGCGCCACCGCCAAAGCGGGTGTCACTATGACGCACTGCCCAAAGAGCACCTATTGCAGGCTGACTATGCATTCAGCGCAGTTGGTGGGGATAGGTGTTGCCACACGGTGCAAAAGTGATCTGAAGGGTCTTCATTCACACCGCAGTATCCTGTTTCTCACCCGCCGATTCGTCGATCTGAACCTGGTGCGCGTGCAGTGGGGGTCGCCGTTTCTGGTTCCAGCTGCACTGTTTCGCATCCAATCGCCATAGTCTTGTAGCGGCCTCAACCAGTATTGGCACTCGCCGCGGTTTCCTCCTTCGAGGCTTGTACGACGCCCACCCTTCATGGGTGATCGTGGCGCCCTTGGCATGCCTGCGCGGGCGGGCATCCTACAAACCTAAACTGGAACCGACTGCAGGTTCGGGCCAACTGCGGACCTTCGCTAATGACCACTATCAGGCAGTAGACTTGCGTGACTGGGGAAGCCTTTGGTCGCGGCTGTTCCCTGAGATTCGGCCTTACCAAGATCCCGTCATACATGCCCCTCGAAAAAACAACATTCCCTTCCGCATCACAGGCCGCACTTCTGCTGTTGTCTGGTTTTCTTCTTCAGTACCTTCTTGGCGCCGCCCTCTATGACATTCGTAGGTCTCTCGACATTACGGACGAGCAAGGCCAAGTGCTCGTCATGCTGCTGGCAAACGGGATACTTATCACTGCTGTAATGCACGTTCGAGGAATGAGTCATCGCGACCTGGTGCACCCGAGCCATAACTCGTTGCTTTTGACCTCAGTTTTCTTGGTCCCGCCCGTGCTTCTTCTGATACCACTCACAGTGTTATTGGACTTAGTGCTGATCGACAGCCTTGAAGCCGTGTTTCCTGTATCAGCCTGGGAACAGCAAGCATTCTCCAATATGCTTGCCGCCACATTGCCCGCAGTAGTTGCGACATGCGTTATCGCCCCAATAGTGGAGGAAATGCTGTTCCGCGGCATTCTTTTGAGGTCCTTCCTTGAGCAGTATCCGCGGGGAGTTGCCATTGGTTTCTCGGCACTCTACTTTGGTGCGGCGCACCTTAACATCTACCAGTTCCTATTGGCATTTTTGCTTGGCCTGCTCCTTGGATGGCTCTACGAACGGTCGAGCTCTCTGGTTCCATGCATTGCTCTACATGCCGCCGTCAATGGCTCAGTCGTTTTGTTGGAAACATCGAAGGATTCGGTGACAAGTCTTGATCCCTTCGCATTTCCGGCAATTGCATGGTTGGGTGCAATTATTGCAGCGACAGTTGGCGCGACGGTTCTGTTTCGCTTACTAGGCATAGGGGCCAACAAGGGAGCAAATGAGACCTAACTTGTAGCCGAAAGTTGCCCGCTCTTCCAAAGACTCGGATCCATATGGCGATTGCATTCCTGTCGCCAACGGGCCATGTGCGGTCATTGGCCCATGGCCGCTTTCTGGAAGACAATCGTCCTTGCTCAGAAACCCTCAGGGACTGGGACCCACCCCTTGTATGAATAGCACCCACCCGCTCTCCTTCACCGACCTGATGCAACGGGCGCACCCCGCCTTGCTGCGAAATCTCGTCCCGGACCCAGAGCAGGCCCGCAATACGCCCAACAAGACCGCACGCCAGGTCAAGTCCGGTCATTACGTTGAGGTGCGCCCGACGTCGCTGCCAGCCCCTCGCTACGTCATTCACAGCCCAGCCTTCTTTGAGGCCTTGGGGTTGGCAGACGAGGTGGCCAGTGATCCGGCTTTTATGCAGTTCTTCACGGGTGATCTGGACCCAGTCGTAGAGGCAGCCAACGCCGCCGGGGTGTCCCCCACGGTGCGCTCCAGCGGCTGGGCGACCGGCTACGCACTCAGCATTTACGGGCAGGAAATGGTGAACAACTGCCCTTTCAGAACCGGCAATGGATACGGCGACGGACGCGCCATTTCGGTGCTGGAGGTACTGCTCGCCGACGGACAGCCTTGGGAGTTCCAGCTCAAAGGCGGCGGCACCACCCCGTATTGCCGCGGTGGTGACGGCCGTGCTGTGCTGCGCTCCAGCATCCGTGAGTTTTTGGCCTCGGAAGCTATGGCGGCGCTGGGAGTGCCAAGCGCGCGGGCGCTGTGCCTCTTTGTCTCGGGCAGTGAAACGGTCAGACGCCCTTGGTATTCACCGGGTGCAAAAACCGAGGAGCCTGACCGCATGGTGGACGAGCCGGCGGCCATCACTACCCGTGCGGCCCCCTCCTTCTTACGGGTCGGTCAAGTCGAATTGTTTGGCCGGCGGGCCAGGCATAACGCGCACCCGCGTGCGCTGGCCGAGCTGGAGGCGATCTTTCAGCATGCACTCGACCGCGAATATCCAGACTTGGCCGCCAGCCTGCACGGCCCCGAGGTGACGCTAGCGGACAAAGTCGTCGCCATGGCACGTGAGTTTGGCGTGCGCTTGTCGCATTTGGTGGCCCATTGGATTCGGGTGGGGTACTGCCAAGGCAACTTCAACAGCGACAACTGTGCACTGGGGGGGCGAACGCTGGACTACGGCCCCTTCGGCTTCATGGAAGCCTATGACCCTGCGTTTCAAATGTGGATTGGTGGCGGGGAACATTTCGCGTTTATGAACCAGCCCATGGCCGCAGTAGTCAATTTCAGGATGTTCTGCACCGCTTTGGTCCCCTTGCTGGGACAGGACACCCGCGCCATGGAGGAATTGGACGCGGTGGTGCAGGCGCTACCGGACCGCATGGCGAGCACGCTGCATGCCATGTGGGCCCAAAAAATGGGCCTGATCGAATTTCGTGCGGAACTGTTTGCCGAGTTGCACACCCTCATGGCACAAACCCCGGTGGACTACACGATCTTCTGGCGGGAGCTTTCCAGCCTACCCCAGGAGGTGGCGGACTTGCGTCCCAGCTTCTACGCAAGCCGTGCGGCTTATGGCCAAGACCCGGCAGGCACGGAGGCCCGCTGGACCACGTGGCTGCAGAAGTGGCACGCCGCCTTGGCGCAAGACGGGCGTGATCCCTTGGAGGTGTCGGTGGCCATGAAGCTTGTCAACCCCAAGTACATCCCAAGGGAGTGGATGCTGGTGGAGGCCTACCGCAGCGCCACGGACGCTGGAGACTTCACGCAGGTGCGGCACCTGCACGCCTTGCTGGCAGACCCCTACAGCGAACAGTCGCCAGAGCTCGCCGCCCTGTATTACACCAAGAAGCGGGATGAGTACTTTGGCTTGGGCGGCACCTCGCACTGCAGTTGCTCGTCGTAGGACAGGGCTTGTCGGGTCGTTATGGTGGCGATGATTTACATAGGTCTTGTTCCGCAACTTGGGCGTCCAGGACCAAGCCTTCGGTGAGAGACGTTTGAAACGCGCGACATAGCGGTGCGTCATCGGGTAACGTTGAGCACAAATGAACGCTAGCGACCGTCTACAAAAGGCAAGAGAACTCACGCTGGAAGGCCACTTCGCGGAAGCGCTTGCCGAGTTTGAATGGATCCACGAAAACGCTCTCTCAGAAGAGCCAGCCTTGCGGGGTGTGCGTCGTTCTTTTGCCTTGTCGTTCTGGGTGGAGCTCGGTGAGCAATACCCTGCGGCGCTCAAAGCGCTCACAGCAGTGCGTGATCGCGGCCAAGCGGCGCTGCTCGACGGCACACGCGACATCGGTCTGTTCGCCGACGTTGTGGCCATCGACCGCTACCTCGGCGATCAACAGGCCACTTACCGGTTGTTCCGTGTCCTTCATGAGAGCGAGCCGCTCTTTGCTGCTGACTGCTTCGACCGCGCGTTCGCCTCTGTTGTCGCCGCCCAAGACTTTCATCTCGCGCGAGGGTGCATACCTGACCCAGGAGCCGCTTTGTCTGCCTTGCTGAAAGACTTCAATGAGTCGGTGAGCCGAGGCTTGCAGCGATCTGACAAGCGCCGCCGCGCGCACTCGCTACAGGCCTATATCAGCAACTTTTCGTCCGATGTACAACTCTTACTGAATGTCGTTCGAAACACGGACGGAGTGCTGCAAGCCGGGGAGCTGGCACGTGCATCCATCGTTGGTATCTCGCAATTGACAGTCCGCAAGCGCGTAGCCAGGAAAATTGACTCCTATGTGTGATTTACAAGGTATCAGCCTGACGAAAAATGCGCAGCCCAGCAGCCGGCAACGGGCCCGGTGCGGTCGGTGGTCAATGTCCGCTGTCAGCCACTGAGTTGATGGTCGGACCGTCGCCGTTGTTACGGACCATCAAAGAACTGAAACAGGATCTGGGACGCAGCTTTTCCGATTCTGTCGCAATATGCGTAGAAGAAGGTATATGTGTCATCGCATACCTTCTATCCTTCCCCTGTGGCGACCGGTCTGGGTACTGGTCAGGTGCCGTTCATTCGCTCGAACAAGGCCTCGCCCATCTTGCGCGCGCCCGCAGCCAAGCCGACCATCACTTCGTCCTGATCGTTCTCCAACTGGGCAAGCGCTTGGGTGGCAAAGTCTTCCGGAGTCATCATGTGCTGGTCGGTCGTGCCACCACTGCGGTCCCCGCCGCCCAGTCCGGTATCAACGATGGGTGGCGCCATCTCCACGACCCTGACACCCGTCGCTTTAAGCTGGTGGCGCAACGTGAGGGTAAAGGAATGCATGGCCGCCTTGGTCGCGCAGTAGACAGGGATGTCAGCCATCGGCGCGAATGCCAGTCCCGAACTGACATTGACGATCACGGCCTTGGGCTGTCGAATCAGCAGAGGCAGGAGCGCACCGATAAGCTGAACCGGTGCTGTGAAATTGGTTGCCACTTCCTGTTCGAGATGCTCCAGCGCGCCGCCTTCCTTGAACATCCGGCGGTATTGAACCCCCGCATTGTTGACCATCACATTGAGGTCGGGGTATGCGGTGTTCAGCCAGTCCACCATAGCCTGGCGGCTTGCGGCATCCGTGATGTTGCAGATGCGGGTGATCAAGGCCGGCACCTTTGCCTGTGCTTTTAGCAGCGCCTCTTCGCTGCGTCCGCAGATGATGACGCGATTGCCGCGTTCGCAAAGTTGCCGCGCTAGCGCAAAGCCGATGCCGGCGGCTCCGCCCGTAATGAGAATGGTGTTGGTTGTCAGGTTCATATCGACTGTCCTTCTGGGTTGAAAAAAAGAAGGTGTGCCGATGAAAATACAAGGATTCCACGGCACACCTATACGCCCGGCAAGCCGGTGCAGGTGTCGTGGATACCTTGTTAGGAAAGCTGCCGCCCTGTGTGGGGTGGTGACCGGGCTACCATCCGGCCTGCGCTCTTTCGACGGAACGGTTTATAGCGCAAATCGCTGCACGTGGCAACTCACTGCGGCTCATGGTGGGCGATTTCATTCACCCCCTTCGGCAAAGTGTTCAACCAGCGCGTCCACCGCCAGCCGCAGGCGCAGCGGCATGTGGGGCGTGCTGGGCCACAGCGCATAACAGTCCCTCGCCGCGCCGGGCTGGTCGTCCAGTACGCTGACCAGTTTCCCCGTGCGCAGGCGGTCACGCACCAGCCATTCAGGCAGCCACGCGAGACCCAAGCCGGCTGTGGCCGCGTCTGCAATGGCCTCCAAATCGTCAAGCTGCAGGCGTGAGGTCAGTGGCATGTCGACGATGCGGCCGGTCGCGTCTGGCAACTGCCAGACATTGATGCGGTCGGCACGCCGGTAGAGCAGGATGCTGTGCGTTGCCAGTTCGGCGGTGCTCTGCGGTCGCCCCTGTGCAGCCAGGTAGGCCGGCGAGGCACACACCTGCTTACGTTGCACCACCAGCTTGCGCGCCCGCAGGCCTGCGCTCTCGGCCCCGAGTACACCACTGCGAATGGCGAGATCGAAGCCCTCGGCCAGCACGTCTACCGGGCGGTCGCTGAAGCTCAGGTACAGATCCAGCGACGGATGCTGCTGCGCCAGGTTCAGCAAAATGGGCGCGACGCAATGGCGACCAAACAACACCGGCATCGTGACACGCAGCCGCCCGCCCACTGCGTGCCGGCCCGACTGCATTTGCGCCTCAGCGGCCTGTAGTTCCGACAGCGCGCGCAGGCAGTGCTCATAGTAGATCTGGCCATCGTCGGTGAGGCTCTGTACGCGCGTGGTGCGGTGAAACAAGCGCGCGGCTAGGCGAGCCTCCAGCCGCGCCATCGCTTTGCCCACGGCCGAGCGTGTCAGGTCCAGGTGCTCGGCCGCGCGCGCGAAGCCCCCCAGGCGCACAACTTCCACGAACACGGTGACGCCATCCAGCCGCTCTTGGCGCTCTGGAGTGGCATTGGTTGCAGTCATTGGTGAATTTAGATCTCTAATCATTGGAATATATATCTACATTAGATCCTACATTTCTACCATAACATACCGCCACCGGGTTGCGACGGGAATGTGAGGCGACAAACCGCCGGGTACTTGCTCCCGGCATGGACGGTAACTCCTCGGTCGACGGAGCCCCCCAAAAAACCGCCCGACAGGTCGAGCGCATGACCGAGGGCTTGCACCCACTCCAACCCATTTGATCCATTTCTACCAAGGAACCGCACCATGAAACTGCTTTGCCTCGACATCCCCCAACCCGGCGCCAGCCTGGATCAATACCAACCGCACATGCTGGACGAAGCTCGGCACGGATGGCAACTCTACAAAAGTGGCATCGTGCGCGACATCTATTTCCGTCAGGACCGCCCCGGCGTCGCCATCCTTGCCGAGGCCGAGTCGGTAGAAGCCGCCAGGACCGCCTTGCGTGAATTCCCATTAGCCAAGGCCGGGCTTATTGATTGGGATGTCATCCCGCTGGGGCCTTTCTTGAACTGGGAAATGCTGTTTGCATCTGGCAACGCCTGATATCCAGGGCCCGCTCCGGCATCCCTCTCTCCTAGCCACACAGGAAAAATTCTCCATGATCCAGCCTGTTGCATTCACGAACAAAGCCATACGAATTTCGGCGCACTTGCACCTTCCGGACGGCTTCCGAGAAGACAAAAAATATCCCGCTCTCGTCGGGATTCATCCCATGGGAGGCGTGAAGGAGCAAACCATCGGGCTTTATGCGAAGCGGCTCGCAGCGCTGGGCTTCGTTGTCGTCGTGTATGACTCGACCCACCAGGGAGAGAGCGGCGGTGAGCCGCGCCTGCTCGAAGACCCCACGATCCGGGTGGAAGATGCGCGTTGTGCGGCAGACTTTCTCACGACATTGCCGTATGTGGACGACACCCGCATGGGCGTTTTCGGCATCTGTGCCGGCGGCGGATATGCACTCTCCGTAGCGCAGACCGAGCGCCGCTTCAAGGCAGTGGCTGGGGTCAGCGCGACGCCGATGGGCGAGGCGGCCAGGAGCATGTTTGGCCAGCCGATTCCAACCGCCGAGCTGATCAAGACGCTGGAAGCGGCGGCCAGTCAGCGCACGGCCGAAGCGCGTGGAGAAAAACCCGTCTTACTCCCGACGGTTCCAGTACGCCTCGAAGACATCAATGAGAACACGCCAACCATGATGCGCGAAGGGCACGACTACTACCACACGCCGCGTGGTCAGCATCCGAACGCACCGGGTCTGTTTCCGATGAGCAGCATGGACAAGATGCTGGCCTTCTCGGTCTTCCCCCTGATCCCGGGTCTGCTGACCCAACCCTTGCTCCTCGTCGTGGGAAGCATTGCCGACACGAAGATCTTCAGCGACCAGGCCTATGCACTTTCCAACGGGCCGAAAGAGCTATTTGTCTTGATGGGGCCACGCACATCGACCTGTATGACGTCCCTGAATACCTGGATCAGGTAGTGCCAAAACTCGCTTCCTTCTTCGGCAAGCTTTAGTCTTAAACGCAATTTTTATCTTCGCTATACAACAAGAACCTAGACCATGACCCAGCAAGCCTCTGAACTCAAACCCGTCCTCTTCGTCGTCACCAGCAACGCTGTGAAGGGAGCGACCGGCATCCCCACCGGCTACAACCTGGCCGAAGTCACCCACCCGCTGGAAAAATTGCATGCGGCCGGCATTCGCGTGGAGTTCGCCTCCATCCTGGGTGGTGACGCACCACTGGATGGGTTGGAGGACATGAAAGACCCCGTCATCGCCCACTATTGGGCCGATGCCGATTTCCGCCACGCCATCGCCCATACACTGCGCCTGGACGACGTGGACCCTTCGCGCTATTCGGCTATCTTCTTTGCGGGCGGTCACGGCACGATGTGGGACTTCCCCGACAGTCCTGCCGTGCAAAAAGCCATCCGCGAGATCGATGCGGCTGGTGGCATTGTCTCTGCAGTGTGCCACGGCCCGGCGGCCCTGGTCAATGCGCGCCGTGCTGACGGCAGCCTGCTGGTAACGGGCAAACGGTTGGCCGCCTTTACCAATGGCGAGGAAGAAGAAGTGCAGTCCACCCACGTGGTGCCTTTCCTGTTGGAGTCGACGCTGGTTGAGCGCGGTGCGCAGCACCAGACCGCAGCCAATTGGGCCAACAACGTGGTCGTCGATGGCCGACTCATCACCGGACAGAACCCGCAGTCTGCCGCGCGCTTGGGCGAAGCGTTGCGCGACGCCCTGTTTGCCTGATCGCCACTGAAACGCGAAGAGCAACAAGGTGAAACTGATCTGCGTCGAAGAGCACGTGCTCGACCCCGCCATCGGTGGGGCCACACAGGGCCTCGTCCGCGCTGAAGCGCCCTACCTGCCAGACTGGGGCAGTCGAGTGGTGGATGGTCATCGTGTGGCTGATACCACTCGTCCGCACGTCATTGCGCCCAGGGAATCTGCCCGTAAAGCCTTGGAAATGGGCTCTTCACGCGTGGCCGACATGGACACAGCAGGCATCACCATGCAGGTGCTGTCCCACGGCGGGTACCCTCAGTTGCTGCCCGCCGCGCATGCTATTGATCTGACCCGCGCTGCGAACGACAAGCTGGCTCAAGCGGCGCAGGCTAACCCTACGCGCTTCGCGGGGTTTGCTACGCTGCCCTGGCAAGCTCCCGAGGCAGCGGCGCGGGAGCTGGAGCGTGCGGTCAATGAGCTGGGTCTCAAAGGCGCGCTCATCAATGGCCGTCCCGGCGACACCTTCCTCGATGACGCGCGCTACGCGCCCATCCTCGCTGCCTTCGACACGTTGAAAGTGCCGCTGTACGTCCACCCCGGTCTGCCGCTGTCGGCAGTGCAAGCGCCGTACTACGGCGGCTTCGAGCGCGAACTGGGTGCGCGGCTTGCGATGTTCGCCTGGGGTTGGCATAACGAGGCCGGTATTCAGGTTGTGCGTATGCTGTTGGCAGGCGTGTTCGATCGCTATCCCAGACTGCAGGTCATCAGCGGTCATTGGGGCGAGATGGTGCCCTTCTTCCTGCAGCGGTTGGAAGACTCCATTCCGCTGGAAGCCTCCGGCCTCCAACGCCCCATCGTGCAGACCTACCGCGAGCATGTGTACGTATCGCCCAGCGGCATGCTCACGCTGCCACACTTCCAATTCATTTATTCGCTGATGGGGGCAGACCGCATCCTGTACTCCATCGACTACCCCTACCAGAGCCTGGACGGCGCCCGCGCCTTTATAGAGCGCCTGCCCGTCAGCAGAGCAGACAAGGCCCTGATTGCCCACGGCAACGCCGAGCGCCTGCTGGGTTTGTGATCCAACATCAAGAGAGAAATAAGCATGACACATGGAATCGAAAACAAGGTCGTCGTCATCACCGGCGGCAGCAGCGGTTTGGGCGCGGAGACCGCCCGGCATCTGGTGCGGGCGGGCGCAAAGGTCATTCTGGGCGCACGGCGCCTGGACCGCCTGCAGGCGCTGGCGAAGGAACTCGGCCTGGGTGCCGAGAGTTTCGTACAAACCGATGTCACCGACTACGCGCAAGTACACGCGCTAGTGGCACGCGCCATAGCGACGCACGGGCGCATTGACGTGATGCTCAACAACGCCGGGGTGATGCCGCTCTCGCCATTGGAGATGTTGCGCGTGGACGAATGGGACCAGACCATCGACGTCAACATCAAGGGCGTGCTCTATGGCATTGCCGCCGCGCTGCCCTACATGAAGGCGCAAAAGAGCGGACAGTTCATCAATGTCTCGTCGGTGGCCGGTCACGTGGTGAGCGCGGGCGGCGTGGTGTACAGCGCCAGCAAGTTCGCAGTGCGTGCCATCTCCGAAGGGCTGCGCAAGGAGGTCAAGCCCTACAACATCCGATCCACGCTTCTGTCGCCCGGCGCGGTGGACACCGAACTTCCGGCATCCACCAAGGCCGAGGGCATGGCGCAGGCCATGCAGGCGTTTTATGCGCACAACGCCATCCCGGCAGACAGCTTCGCGCGCTGCGCGCTTTTTGCCATGAGCCAGCCGGACGCAGTGGACATCAATGAAATCCTCTTCCGCCCGACACGACAGGAATTTTGAGATGAATGTACGTGGTGCAGAGTTGAGCAGATGATCGAAGGCTGACACGTGAACAGTACCCTCCTTTATGCCTTCATTTTTCTTACCGCTGGCGTCATTTCGGTGCCACTGGCCAAGCGATTTGGCCTGGGTTCCGTGCTGGGCTACCTCATCGCGGGCATCTGCATCGCACCGCTTATTTCTCTGCTCGGCATAGAAACCCATAGGCTGCAGGAGTTTGCCGAATTTGGTGTTGTGATGATGCTCTTCCTGGTTGGCTTGGAGCTGGAACCGCGGAAGCTGTGGGCCTTGCGACACCGGCTGGTCGGGCTCGGTGGCTTGCAACTGCTGTTGACCACATTGGCCGTCTGTCTGGGAGCGATCCTCGTCGGCCTGGACTGGAAAATGGGTGTGGCTATCGGATTGATCGCAACGGGATCGTCGACGGCCATCGTGCTGCAAAGCCTGGGTGAAAAAGGGCTATTGAAAAGTGATGGTGGCGAAGCCAGCTTCGTCGTTCTATTGTTCCAGGATATCTCGGTCATCCCTGTTCTGGCCCTTCTGCCGCTTCTGGCAAGTCAAGAATTTTCACCTGCTATACACGGAGCCACGCATTCTCCACAGGTTGCCAGCCTGCTGGCTGGGCTGCCCGTTTGGATGAATACACTCGCCACCATTCTGGCTGTTGGGTTCATCATCGTAGGCGGCAACTACCTTTCCAAGCCCCTTTTTCGTTTCATCGCGTCGGCACGATTGCGCGAAGTATTCACCGGTGCGGCTTTGCTCTTGGTGATTGGTATCGCGCTGCTGATGGTGATGGTTGGGCTGTCGCCAGCACTTGGGACCTTTCTCGCTGGCGTAGTGCTTGCCAACAGCGAATACCGTCACGAACTCGAAAGCGACATTGAGCCATTCAAGGGCCTACTGCTCGGGTTGTTCTTTATGACCGTTGGCGCGGGTATCGATTTTTCCTATCTGTTCGCCAATGGGTCCATCGTCGCCGGCATCACACTTGCATTCGTATGCGTGAAAGTCGGTGTGCTCTGGTGCATCGGTACGGTATTCCGTCTTGGCGGTTCTGATCGGTGGCTGTTCTCACTGGGCTTGGCTCAAATTGGGGAATTTGCTTTCGTATTGCTTGCCTTTGCGACCCAGAACGCGGTCATGCCGGAGTCCGTTGCCAAGCCACTGCTTCTCGCCGTGGCGCTATCCATGCTTCTGACACCAATTCTCTTCATCGTGTTCGATCGAATCATCCTGGTCAGGATGGTCAGATCGCAGGCCAGAAAGGCGGATGAAATCGATGTTCAAGGTGTTGCGATCATCGTTGGCATCGGGCGATTTGGACAAATCGTCAATCGAATTCTACGCATCAAAGGCTACGAAACCGTAGTGCTTGATGTCAACGCAGAGATGATCGACACCATGACGACAATCGGGGTGAAGGCGTTCTACGGAGACGGTGCACGGCCGGATTTATTGGATGCGGCGGGGTTGGCGAATGCACGCTTGCTCGTCGTTGCCATCGATGATCGCGAGCGCGTGCTAGCGATCGTCAAGCACGCCAAGCGGCTGCGTCCGGATCTACATGTCGTTGCGCGCGCTTACGATCGGATTCATGTTTATGACCTTTTCAGTGCCGGCTGCGATGACATCGTAAGAGAAACGTTTGACAGCGCTGTACGCGCGGGCCGCTATTCCCTGGAAGCCCTGGGAACCGGGTCGGACGACGCCGAGTCGCTGATCAATGCCTTTGTTGACGCGGATCGAAAGTCCATGCGTTCGCTTGCAGTACTGCACAACCCGGACATCCCTCCAAACAAGAATTCAGCCTACATGGATAAGCTAAAGGAGATACGCAGCCAAGAAGCGCATATGTCATGAGCGTGTCCATGCGAATGTCTGCTTTGTGTTGTTGAATATACGGCACTGGCCGTCCGCTTTCGAAAACGGCTGTACGCGGAACTCGTCTAAGGGTCGAAACTGGTCCTATGCGGGGCGCAATTGTCTGGTGTCATTACTTCGCGGTCGCTCTGAAGAATCGCATTTTTCGAGATAAGACCACACTGGGTGACGCTCTTTCACTCCCCGTGTCGCTTCGCGATACGGGGACTTAGTTCAAGCATTCAATATGAACTTAGTTAGCGGAAGCTGCAGGAATTCCAACCACCAATCGCTGGTCATCACCGGAAATTGGCTCAGAGCTGGTCAACAATTTCCGGCGCGGGTGGTCAGCTAGATCGGAATACGCCCAGAAGCTATTTTGCTCTGCCATACTGTATAAACAGTCAGTATGGCGAGGGCCGTTTTTTTTGAGTGGCTTCGACGTATTGAATGTACTCAGCAACACAAGTCTCATTGAGGCGTTCGCTTGCCAAGTGAAAGTACGGTCCCTCAATCGGCGTATCTGAAAAGTTGGATGTTTAGTGGCACGAAATCGGAAAAAGTGAATGTTTAGTGGCACAACTGGGAAATGTCCATTGGCAACTTATTTTTCAGTTTGATGTAAATCAATGACTTACGATCTCATACAAGTGAATGTTGAATGGCATTCCGCACTTAAAACGCCGGGGGGCGAAGCCCAGCGCCCCGCCGTGCGGCCATCTCGGAACCCATCGTTTGGGCGTCGTCTGGCGTCAGGAGGCGTTCCACACAGGGGTACACCAGCTGCTCTTCGATGCGGATGTGCTCCGCATACCGCGCGCAGAAGGCTTGCACCAGTTGGTCCGTCTGCCAAGCCAGGGGCAGGGGTTGGGATGTTTCCTCGGCTAGCAGGGCCTGCAGCTCGGCACGCAAATGGCGCCAGTCGGCCTCCATGGTCTGGTGTTCTACGCCCAGCCGTATGACAGCTGCTATGGCGTCCGGGTTGCCACTGCGGTGGGCGGCCGGGAAGATATGCAACTCCTCGTCCTGGTGGTGCAGCGGCGCGGCCTGGTCAAAATAACGCATCACGTCCCTTGCCGCCTGCCTGGCCTGGGCGTCTACGCCGTGCACCACCACATGGGCCTGCAGCTTGCCCAGCAGGGTGAGCATGCGGTGTACACGGTCGTGGCAGGCCCGCAGCATGTCAAAAGGCTGCTCCCAGCTGGCAACGACCCTTTGCTGGCCTGGTTCAGACGGCACAAACATGGCAGGATGGTGCTGAAGGTCAGGCCTGCAGCGAAACGGCTGCGCCATCGCGGGTGAAGGCCAGGGTTTGCGCGAGCACCTGGTCCATCTGGCCGGCCTGTATCAGGCCCAGCAGGCGCTCAAAGGCCTGGTCTACTGATGTGTCACTGGGTGGCTCGCCCGGCGGGCCCGACAAAGCACCGGCCAACACCACCCGCCAACCGCTTTGCATGCCATCGGCCTCGGTACACAGCTGGGCAAACGAGGCCAGCTCGTCGGGGCGTTTGTCCACACACATCAAGGGCACCAGTGCGCCGCCTTCTCCGGCCTCGAAGCGGGCGCGCTGTTCTGCGTCGGCATCTGCCGGCAATTCGGCGCCGGTAAATACCAGCAGCAGGCGCTGGGGTGAGGGCTGGGCGCGTGCGGCCTGCAGCAAGTCGTCAAAGTTGGAAATCATGGTCTGGCCTTTTTGGGGATTGTCTTAATTGTTCATGCCCACGGCGTGTCACAGCTCTTCCGCCGGTACCGAGAATACCTGTCCGTCGTGTTCCACATAGGGCTGGTAAGGCCCGGTGCCACTGTTGGACGCCTTGGAAGCGGGCACAAAGTCGGCACGCTGGGCATCAAACACGTGGATCTCGCCGTCTTCAATCACGTAGTGCCAGCCGTGTAATGTCAGCCGCCCGGCCTCCACTTCGCGGCGCACCATGGGGTAGTCCATCAGCCGCTCCAGCTGCAGCACCACACTGCGCTGCTCGGTACGGGCCAGGGCTTCGGGGCCAGCCTGCACGGGCAGCAGGGCATCTTGCGCTAACTTGAGCCAGGCCTTGAGCGCACGGGCTTCATCGGGTGCGCCGTCGTAGGCCGCGCGGATGGCGCCACAGTGGCTGTGGCCACACACAATGATGCGCTCCACATGCAGCGTGAGCACCGCGTATTCAATGGCCGCCGTGGTGCCGTGCAAACCATACGACCCGTCATAGGGGGGGATAAAGGCCCCCACATTGCGCACGATGAACAGTTCACCCGGCCCTGCACCGGTCAGCAGGTAGGGCACCAGGCGCGAATCCGAGCAACCTATGAACAGGGTCTTGGGGTGCTGGCCATCGGTGACCAAATCCTGGAAACGCTGTTGGTGCAGCGGAAAGTAGTCCGAGTGGAAACGCTGCAGGCGATGCAGCAGCTCATCCCCCCGGGGCTGGTCTGCTGCAGCGGGTGTCATTGCACCAGGGGCGAATCAGCCCCCTCCAGCGTGATGCCTTCCACCAGCGCCTCGCCCACCAACAGACTCATGTACTGGTGCATGGCTTTGGCCCGTGACTGCAGGGTCAACTGGGCTTTGATGCGTTCGTGCACCGCGTCATAGGTCTTTTGAATGCCGGGGCGGCGCTCCAGCACATCGATGATGTGAAAACCAAAGCGCGAGTGAATCAGGCGCGGGTGAATGCCGGTGCCCGATTGCGCATGTTTCAGGTCGAACAGCTCCTTGGCCAGCTCGGGTGCGCAGTCGTCCGGTCCAATCCAGCCCAGGTCGCCGCCCTGGGTGCTGGTGGGGCAATTGGACATTTCGGCCGCCACCTGGGCAAACCGTTCGGCGGGCACGTCTTTGCCCAGCAGGCTCAGCAGGGCTTTTTCGGCGTGTACCGTCAGCGCCTGCACGTTCACGCCAGGGGTCACTGCAAACAGGATATGGCGCACATGCAGTGCACGGCCCACGACAAAGGTGTGTGCGTTGGCGTCGAAGTAACGCCTGCACTCTTCTTCGGTGGGCACGGGGCTGGTGGCCGCCGCTTCCACCATGGCCTCGATTACCTGGCGCTGGGCTTCATCCAGCGTGGGCGCAACCAGGCTGGTGTGGCGGGGCAGCAGGCTCAGGTGTACCGCTTGTTGGCGCAGCAGCTCGGTGTAAGCCAGCTCGCGCAGCGCAAAGCTGTCGGGCTGTTCGTCGGCGGTGTGCAACTGGATGCCGTTGATGCTGGGAATGGTGGTGGCCGCACCAGCGCACTGGCAGGTGCTGCTGCCGCAGCTTGAAGTGGCGTGTTCGCTCATGGTGGTGTGTCCTTGCGGTTTAGGTCGATTTGCGCTGGCTCAGGGGCTCGGTGGGCGTCATGCCCACCCGGCGGCTGCGCACCAGCTGGTAGGGGCGCACCACATAGGCCAGTGTGGCAAAACCACTCCACACATGGACCAGGCGGGTGAAGGGGAAGACCAGGAAAATGCTCATGCCCAAGAACATGTGGGCCTTGAACACCCAACCCGCATCCGCCAACAGTTCAGGGGCGCCGGAGCGGAAGGTGACGATGCGCTGGGCCCAATCGGCCAAGTTCAGCATCATGCCGCCATCCAGGTGCTGGGCCGACAGCGGTATGGTGGCCAGACCCAGGGCAAACTGCAGCCACAGCAGCACCAGCAGCATGATGTCGCTGGGTTTGCTGTTGATGCGGATGCGTTCATCGCCCAGGCGGCGGTGCAGCAGCAGGCTCACCCCGATAAAGCCCAGCAGGCCGAACAAGCCACCCGACACCATGGCTACCAGCTGTTTGGCGCCCGCGGTGATGAAGGGTTCGTACAAAAAGTGGGGCGTCAGCATGCCAAAGCTGTGGCCAAAGAACAGAAACAAAATGCCCACATGGAACAGGTTGCTGCCCCAGCGCAACTGGCCGGTGCGCAGCAACTGCGACGAGTCACTCTTCCAGGTGTATTGGTCGCGGTCAAACCGCAACAGGCTGCCCAGCAGGAAGACGCTCAGGCAGATGTAGGGATAAATCCCGAAGACAAAGTTTTGCAGGGCGTTCATACGGCCACTCCTTGTGCAGGTGCACTTTTGCGAACGATGTGAATGGGTTGTGCTTCGCCGGGTTTTGCCTGGCCTTTGGTGCTGCAGCCGCCAAAGGCTTCGGGCTCGGCCCAGGCTTCGTCCAGCGCCTCATCGGCCACTATAGGTACGGCCTGTACCCTTTCGCCCGTCAGCTCCAGCACGGCCGCCACGGCCGCGGCATAGGGGCTGCCGCGTTGCAGCAGCGCGCTGAAGATGGCGTTGAGGATGTGGGCCATTTCGCCCAAAAACTCCTTGGCCACGGCGGGAGGCTGGGTGGAGGCAAATTCCAGCACCACACACAGGTGGTCGGGCAGTTCGTCGGGGCCCATCAGCAGGCCTGCCTTTTCATAGGTCTGCACCAGGTCCACCATGGCCGGGCCGCGGTCACGCGAGTCGCCGTGTACATGTTCAAACAGATGCAGCGATGTGGCGCGGCCCCGGTCAAAGGTGTCCACAAAACGCGCCTCGGATTCCATGGGGTCCTGGCGCACCAGCTCCTGGGCCAGGGCCCGCAGTTCGGCGCGGCGGGCCGCAGGCAGTGCGCCTTCTTCGTCAATGGCGTCGACCAGCTGCAGTGCGTTGGCGCGCAGGGCCGCATCGGGGTAGCCCAGCAACAGGGCCAGGGCGCGCAGGGAGTAACGGTTGTTTTTCATGACATTCTCCTGGGTCAGAGCATCGATTTGATGGGGATGGTGCGGGCCTTGGTGCCGCCAAAGAGGCTGGTCTCCGAGGCGCCGTCCGAACAACCGTTGCCAAACGAGAAGCCGCAGCCGCCGCGCAGGTCAAATGCGTTTTCGGCGTACTCGCGGTGGCTGGTGGGGATCACAAAGCGGTCTTCGTAGTTGGCAATGGCCATGATCTGGTACATCTCTTCCACCTCGGCCACACTCAAACCGGTCTGCTCAAGCACCGCCAGGTTCTGCACGTTGTCCACGTGTTTGCTGCGCTGGTAGGCGCGCATGGCCAGCATGCGCTCCAGTGCACGCACCACGGGGCCGGTGTCGCCGGCAGTGAGCAGGTTGGCCAGGTACTGCACGGGAATGCGCAGTTGGCCCACGTCGGGGATCTCGCCATTCAGGCCCACATGGCCGGCATTGGCCGCCGAGTTGATGGGTGAGAGCGGTGGCACATACCAGACCATGGGCAACGTGCGGTACTCGGGGTGCAGGGGCAGGGCCACCTTCCACTCCACGGCCATCTTGTAGACGGGGCTGTTGCGGGCACCGGCCATCCAGGCGTCGGGGATGCCGTCGATCCGGGCCTGTTTGATCACCTCGGGGTCGTTGGGGTTGAGGAAGATGTCCAGCTGCGCCTGGTACAGGTCTCTCTCGTTCTCGACACTGGCGGCCTCGGCAATACGGTCGGCGTCGTACAACACCACACCCAGGTAACGGATGCGGCCCACGCAGGTCTCGGAGCACACGGTGGGCTGGCCGGCCTCGATGCGGGGGTAGCAAAAGATGCACTTCTCGGCCTTGCCACTCTTCCAGTTGTAGTAGATTTTTTTGTAGGGGCAGCCCGACACACACATACGCCAACCGCGGCACTTGTCCTGGTCGATCAGCACAATGCCATCGTCCTCGCGTTTGTAGATGGAGCCACTGGGGCAGCTGGCCACACAGGCGGGGTTGAGGCAGTGCTCACACAGCCGTGGCAGGTACATCATGAAGGTGTTTTCAAACTGGCCCATCATGTCTTTTTGCATCTGGTCGAAGTTGGCCAGGTTCGCGTCTTTGCTGCGCTTGGCAAACTCGCCACCCAGGATTTCTTCCCAGTTGGGGCCCCACTCGATCTTCTCCATGCGTTTGCCGGTGATCAGGCTGCGCGGGCGGGCTGTAGGCGGTGCCTTGGTCTCCTTGGCCGATTGCAGGTGGTCGTAGTCGAAGGTGAAGGGTTCGTAGTAGTCGTCGATCTGTGGCATGTTGGGGTTGGAGAAGATGCGCATCAGCAGCTTCCACTTGCCGCCCTGCTTGGGCTCTATCGATCCATCGGCCTTGCGAACCCAGCCACCGTTCCAGCGGTCCTGGTTTTCCCAGTCTTTGGGGTAACCGATGCCGGGCTTGGTTTCCACATTGTTGAACCAGGCGTATTCCATGCCGGGGCGGCTGGTCCAGACGTTTTTGCAGGTCACCGAACAGGTGTGGCAACCGATGCACTTGTCCAGGTTCAGCACCATGGCGATTTGGGCGCGAATTTTCATGGTGTTTCTCCTTATGCTTGAACAGTGGCAGCGGCTTCGCCGTCCAGCCAGTCGATCTTGCGCATCTTGCGCACCACCACAAACTCATCGCGGTTGGTGCCAATGGTTCCGTAGTAGTTGAAGCCGTAGCTGAACTGTGCGTAACCGCCGATCATGTGGGTGGGCTTGGTCACGATGCGGGTCACCGAGTTGTGGATGCCGCCGCGTGTGCCAGTGATCTCGGCCCCCGGTGTGTTGATGATCTTTTCCTGGGCGTGGTACATCATCACCATGCCCACCTTCACGCGCTGGCTTACCACCGCACGGGCCGCAATGGCGCCATTGGTGTTGAACAACTCCACCCAGTCGTTGTCCACAATGCCGGCGGCCTTTGCGTCGTCTTCGCTGAGCCAGATGACGGGGCCGCCGCGGTTCAGCGTCAGCATCATCAGGTTGTCGGTGTAGGTGGAGTGAATCCCCCACTTCTGGTGCGGTGTGATGAAGTTGAGCGAGATCTCCTTGTTGCCGTTGGGCTTGCGGTTCATGATGTCGCCCACGGTCTTCAGGTCCACCGGTGGGCGGTAGCTGGTCAACCCCTCGCCAAAGGCGATCATCCAGGGGTGGTCCAGGTAGAACTGCTGGCGGCCGGTCAAGGTGCGCCATGGGATCAGCTCATGCACATTGGTGTAACCGGCGTTGTACGACACGGTTTCACTCTCGATGCCGCTCCAGGTGGGCGAGCTGATGATCTTGCGTGGCTGGGCCTGGATGTCGCGGAAACGGATCTTCTCGTCCTCGCGGTGGATGGCCAGGTGGGTGTGGTCGCGCCCGGTGATCTTGCTGAGCGCCTCCCAGGCCTTCACGGCCACGTGGCCATTGGTCTCGGGGGCGAGCTGCAGCACCACCTCGCAGGCATCGATGTCGGTGTCGATACGGGCCAGGCCCTTGGCCACACCTTCGGTATGCACCTTGCCGTTGAGCTCCTTGAGCTGGGCCACTTCGGTCTGGGTGTTCCAGGCAATGCCCTTGCCACCGTTGCCCACCTTGTCCAACAGGGGACCCAGGGCGGTGAAGCGGGCGTAGGTGTTGGGGTAGTCGCGCTCCACCACCTGGATGCTGGGCGCAGTTTTGCCGGGGATGAGTTCACACTCACCCTTGCTCCACTCGGCCACACCAAAGGGCTGGGCCAGCTCGGCGGGGGTGTCGTGCATCAGCGGGGTGAGCATGACCTCTTTTTCCACACCCAGGTGGCCCACGCACACTTCGCTAAAGGCCTTGGCAAATCCTTTGTAAATCTCCCAGTCGCTGCGGCTCTGCCAGGCGGGGTCTACCGCCGTGCTCAGCGGGTGGATGAAGGGGTGCATGTCGCTGGTGTTGAGGTCGTTTTTCTCGTACCAGGTGGCGGTGGGCAACACGATGTCCGAGTACAGGCAGGTGGTACTCATGCGGAAGTCCAACGTGACCAGCAGGTCCAGCTTGCCTTCGGGCGCCTTGTCGTGCCATTTCACCTCAGTGGGTTTGGCTTCTTCGGCACCCAGGTCTTTGCCCTGCACGCCGTGGGTGGTGCCCAGCAGGTGCTTCAGAAAGTACTCGTGGCCCTTGCCACTGGAGCCCAGGATGTTGGAGCGCCAGACAAACATGTTGCGCGGCCAGTTGAGCGGGTTGTCGGGGTCTTCGCAGCTCAGCTTCAGGCTGCCGTCTTTGAGCGACTGCACCACGTGGTCCTTGGGGTCCAGGCCCTTGGCCTGGGCGTCTTTCACCACCTGCATGGGGTTGGTCTGCAACTGCGGCGCACTGGGCAACCAGCCCATGCGTTCGGCGCGCACGTTGTAGTCGATCAGGCTGCCGCCAAACTTGGCCTTGTCGGCCAGGGGCGACAAGATTTCGTCCACACCCAATTTTTCGTAGCGCCATTGGTCGGTATGGGCGTAGAAGAAACTGGTGCTGTTCATCTGGCGGGGTGGGCGCACCCAGTCCAGCGCAAAAGCCAGCGCGGTCCAGCCGGTCTGGGGGCGCAGTTTTTCCTGGCCCACATAGTGCGCCCAGCCGCCACCGCTTTGGCCTATGCAGCCACACATCATCAGCATATTGATGATGCCGCGGTAGTTCATGTCGCTGTGGTACCAGTGGTTCATGGCCGCACCGATGATGACCATGCTTTTGCCCTTGGTCTTGTCGGCGTTGTCGGCAAACTGGCGCGCCACGGCAATGATCTGGTCGCGTTTGACGCCGGTGATCTTCTCCTGCCAGGCGGGTGTGTAGGGGGTGTCGTCGTCGTAACTGGTGGCGGCGTTTTCGCCTTCCAGGCCGCGGGCCACACCATAGTTGGCCACCGTCAAATCGAACACGGTGGCGACCAGGGCGTAACGTTCTTCACCGGCCTTGCCCAGCTTGACGCGGCGCACCGGCACCTTGCGCACCAGCACATCGTCCACTGCGGTGCTTTGTTTGTTGGCGTCGAAGTTGGGGGTGTCTATGCCACCAAAGTAGGGGAAGCCCACATCACCCACCTCGTAGTCGGCGGCGCTGCCATCGGTGTTGCCTTCCATCAGGCTCAGCTTGAGCTTGACGTCGGTGTCGCCCCGGGCTTCTTTGTTTTCCAGGTTCCACTTGCCTACGTCGCCCCGGTCGGCTGCGCCCCAGCGGAAACCGATGGAGCCGTTGGGCAGCACCATCTTGTCGTTGTCGTCCAGCGCGACGGTTTTCCACTCGGGGTTGTTGTCCTGGCCGAGTTTGCCGTTGAAGTCGCTGGCGCGCAGGTAACGGCCGGGCACCATGACTTTGCGGCCATCGGGCAGGGTGCGTTCTTCCAGCTGCACCAGGTTGGGCATGTCGGTATAGCGGCGCACGTAGTTGTCAAAGTAGGCGCTGCGTTTATCAAAGTAAAACTCTTTGAGGATGACGTGGCCCATGGCCATGGCCACGGCGGCGTCGGTACCCTGTTTGGGGTGCATCCACAGGTCGGCCAGTTTGCTGATCTCGGCGTAGTCGGGGGTGATGGCCACCGTCTTGGCGCCCTTGTATCGCACCTCGGTGAAGAAGTGGGCATCGGGCGTGCGGGTCTGTGGCACGTTGGAGCCCCAGGCAATGATGAAGGTGCTGTTGTACCAGTCGGCGCTCTCGGGCACGTCGGTCTGTTCACCCCAGACCTGGGGGCTGGCGGGGGGCAGGTCGCAGTACCAGTCGTAAAAACTCATACACACGCCGCCAATCAGCGACAGGTAACGGCTGCCTGCGGCGTAGCTCACCATGCTCATGGCCGGAATGGGCGAGAAACCGATGATGCGGTCCGGGCCGTACTTTTTGGCGGTGTAGACGTTGGCGCTGGCCACCAGCTGGTTGATCTCCTCCCAGGTGCTGCGCACAAAACCGCCCAGGCCGCGTTGTTTTTGCCATTCCTCGCGGGCGGCGGGGTTCTCCACAATGCTGGCCCAGGCATCGACCGGGCTCTTGGCCACGGCCAGCGCGGCGCGCCAGTGCTTGAGCAGGCGGGCGCGGATCATGGGGTACTTCACGCGGTTGGCGCTGTACAGGTACCAGCTGTAGCTGGCGCCGCGAGCGCAGCCGCGTGGCTCGTGGTTGGGCAGGTCGGGCCGGGTGCGGGGGTAGTCGGTCTGCTGGGTTTCCCAGGTGACGATGCCGCCCTTCACATAAATCTTCCATGAGCAGCTGCCGGTGCAGTTCACGCCGTGGGTGCTGCGCACGATCTTATCGTGGGCCCAGCGGTCGCGGTAGGCGTCTTCCCAGGTGCGGTCCTCACCGGTGGTGAGGCCGTGGCCTTCGGAAAACGTTTCCGTGGGGGCGGAAAAGTGGCTCAGGCGATCAAGAAAATGGCTCATAAGAGGACCTCTAGGGAAAGTGTTGTGAGGTAAATTGGGCTGTAGCCCCCGAGAAATATCATTGGTGTGCTATACATTTGGTAGCAAATCTGTGCCTTAGGGGTTCTTGATCTCCGCGCCCGCGCGCAGGTAGAACCACCAGTTCAGCACCAGGCACACGGCGTAGAACACAGCAAACCCATAAAAGGCGTACTGCGGTGTGCCCGCCTTGATCTGCTGGCCGATCAGCACCGGGGCGATAAAGGCACCATAGGCCGCCACTGCTGATGTCCAGCCCAATACCGGGCCAGCCTGTTGGCGGTCAAAGATAAAACCCACACTGCGGAAGGTGGAGCCATTGCCAATGCCGCTGGCGGCAAACAACACGATGAACAGGCCCATGAACATGGGGAAGTGCTGCTCGGGTGTTGCGGAGCCGTAGGCCTGCAACATCACATAACCCACCGCGGCCGATGCCACCACCATGATGGCGGAGATGATCTGGGTGACGATGGAGCCGCCCACCTTGTCCGAGATCCAGCCGCCCACCGGGCGCACGGCGGCACCCACAAAGGGGCCTATCCAGGCATAGGTCAGCGCCGAGGGGGCGTTGGGATTTTTGAGCGTGTGTTGCAACACACCGGCGGCATCGGGGATGTGCTGAAAACCAAAAATCACGGTAATGGCCAGCGGCAGGGCCATGGAGAAACCGATGAAGCTGCCAAAGGTGACCACATACAGCGCGGTCATGCTCCAGGTGTGTTTGTTGCTGAAGATGGCAAACTGCTTGGCCACGTTTTCTTTCATGGCGCCAAAGGCGGCCAGGCGCATCACGACCAGCGCCGCAATGATGTCCAGCGGAATGGCCACCCACATGTTCAGCAGACCCAGGCCGGTAGGCGCAGGCAGGTACAGGTACAACATGCCAACCGAGGGGATGAAGGCCAGCGAGTACAGGTAGGTGATCTTGGCAAACGCCACCAGAGGATGGCCCGTGGCGGGCGACACCGTCTTGAGGTTGCTCATGCCCCACCAGCACAGGATGGACAGCGGAACCAGCGACAGCACCCAGGCAAAACCGGCGTTCTGGATGTAGGTGGGGGTGCCGGCCGCAATCTTGCCAAAGATCCAGCCACTGTCTTTCACCAGGGCCTTGGCCTCGCCGCCGAAGGCGCCGAACAGGCCCACGGTCATGACCAGCGGAATGACGATCTGCATGGTGGTGACACCAAAGTTGCCCAGGCCCGCATTCAGCCCCAGGGCCGTGCCCTGCAGGCGTTTGGGGAAGAAGGTGTTGATGTTGGACATGGAGCTGGCAAAGTTGCCGCCGCCCACACCCGACCACAGCGCCATCAGCTGGAACACCCACAGCGGCCACTCGGGGTGCTGCAGGGCCACACCGGTGCCAATGGCGGGTGCCAGCAGCATGGCCGTGGTCAGGAAGATGGTGTTGCGACCACCGGCCATACGGATCAGAAACGACGCCGGGATCCGCATGGTGGCACCGGAGATGCCAGCAATAGCGGTCAGCGTGAACAGCTCGGCCTGGGTAAAGGGGAATCCCAGGTTGAGCATCTGCACGGTGATGATGCCCCACATGCCCCACACGGCAAAGCCGCACAGCAGGGCTGGTATGGAGATCCACAGGTTGCGGTAGGCAATTTTCTTGCCTGTGCCTTCCCAGAAGTTTTCATCCTCGGGGCGCCAGTCGGCGATGTCGGCGCTGGAGTTGGGTTTGGTGTTCATGGTGCTTCTTTCATGTTGGGGACAGCGCTAAAGGTCTGTCCCGCAAAGTCATTAGTTCTGCAAGGAAAAGTTCTTGGCGTTGTGGCCCATGACCTCGGTCTTGCGCACCTCGGTCCAGTACATCCAGATCAACGACACCCAGACCACGCCGTAGAGCAACATGAAAGCGCTGGAGCGGATGCCGGTGAGGTCCATTAGCGCGCCAAACATGATGGGCAGTACAAATCCGCCCAGGCCGCCGGCCAGACCCACGATGCCGCTGATGGCGCCGATGTTGTGCGAGTAGTCGTCGCTGATGTATTTGAAGACGCTGGCCTTGCCGAACGCCCAGGCAATGCCCAGGATGAACATCAGCGCGGTGAAGGTGTAGACGTTCAGGCCGATGTGGAAGGTGGCGGGGCCATTGACCGTCATCACCGTGAAATCGGTCTGGGGGTAAGACAGCAGGAACAGGCAGATCCAGCTCACCCACAACACCCACCATGTCACGCTGTGGGCGCCGTATTTGTCCGACAACATGCCGCCAAAGGCGCGCAGTACACCGCCGGGCAGCGAGAAACAGGCCGCCAGCAGGGCCGCCACCCGGATGTCCAGGCCAAACTCGCCCACGTAGTACTGCACCATCCACAGGGCCAGCGCCACGTAGCCACCAAACACAATGCTGTAGTACTGGCAGTACTTGATGACCTTGGGGTCTTTTAACGCCTTGAGCTGGTCGCGGAAGCTGACCGTGTTGGGTACCAGGTGGGTTGCGTCGCTGTGGCTGAACATCCAGAACAGCACCAGCGTGCCCAGCATGATGGCGGCGTACACCTGGGGCACCATGGTCCAGCCAAAGGCCACCAAGATCACGGGGGCCACAAACTTGTTGACCGCAGAACCCGAGTTGCCGGCGCCGTAAATGCCCATGGCCGTGCCCTGTTTGTTCTTGGGGAACCAGCGCGCCACATAGGGTGTGCCCACCGAAAAGGAGCCGCCGGCCAGGCCCACAAACAGGCCAATGGTCAGGAAGTGCCAGTATTCGGTGGCGTAACCCATCATCCAGATGGCGGGTACGGTAACGGCCATCAGGATGGCCATGACGATGCGCCCGCCAAAGCGGTCGGTCCAGATGCCCAGTGGTACGCGGATCAGGGAGCCCGTGAGCACCGGAGTGGCCATCAGCAGGCCGAACTCGGTGGAGTTGAGGTTGAGCAGTTTCTTGATCGGGATGCCGATCACGCCAAACATCATCCACACCATGAAGCACACCGTGAATGCCAGTGTGCTGACGATCAGTACCGACCAGGCTTTTCTTGCGTTGCTTAAATCAGAGGCCATATTCCATCTCCTTGGGGATGGAACAACTGTCGGCGTTTGCGGGTGGATTGAACATCCACCATTGGCACAGGGTGTACCCCTCTGAGGAACTAGATGGGTTGAGAACGACCTAGTTCTAAAGGAGTAGCCGCCGCCCTATCCGGCGTTCACTTGATCTGGATCAAACCAGGCCGTGGGCCGCCGCGTATACGGCCGCCTGCACCCGGGAGCTGAGTTGCAATTTGCGCAGGATGCCCTGTACATGCACCTTGACCGTGGTCTCGGCAATGTCGAGCTGGCGGGCGATCACCTTGTTGCTGTCGCCATGGGCTACCAGCAGCAAAATCTCGCGCTCACGGGCCGACAGGGTCTCCTCCAGGCTGGGGGGTGGCGCGGTGAGCGGGGCCAGGGTTTCGGGCGGTGAAGGGGACTGGGGCTTGGTGCGGAAGGCGGCCACAAACTTGGTCATCATTTCGGGGCTGATCACCGGTTCACCCGCCAGCACCCGCACAATTGCCTGGCACAGCTGGTCGGACTCCACGGTTTTCAGCAGATACCCGTCGGCACCGGCCTGCATGGCAGTGGCCAGGTCTTCCTCGTTTTCACTCACGGTGAGCATGAGGATGCGCGCGTTGGCAAAGGCCTGTTTGAGTGCACCAATGCCGTCCACACCGCGCACGCCGGGCAAGTGGTTGTCCAGCAGGATCAGGTCCGGCTGAATCTGGCCTGCACAGCGCAGGGCCTGGCCCAGGTCGCCGGCTTCGCCCACCACGTCAAAACGCCCATCTTGCTTGAGCAGGGCGATCAGGCCGCGGCGAAAGAGGTTGTGGTCGTCGACCACCAGCAATTGGATGAGGCTCATGGTGTTCTTAAACAGGTCTACAAGGCGAGAGCGTTGGGGGTGGTCACCGGGTGTTCGGGCAGGCGCAATAACACACGGGTGCCCTGGCCGGGGCTGGAGACCACACGCACGGTGGCACCAATGGCCCTGGCACGCTCCTGCATGATGTGTTGTCCCACATGCTGGCTGCCGTACACGGCCTCCGGGGAAAAACCCACGCCATTGTCCTGTACGGTGAAGGTCCAAAACTGGTCTTTTTCCACGACCAGTTCAACCAGAGTGGCCTTGGCATGTTTGCGCACATTCGACAAGGCCTCTTGCACCACATGCAACACCTGCACCTGCACGTCGGAGGGCAGGGGCAGGCCAGTGCCGGTGACTTTCAGCTCGGTATGCAGGCCGGTCTGGTGGCGGAATTTCTGCAGGGTTTCCTGCAGCGCACCTTCAATGTCGTCCGTGTTGGTGCGGGTGCGGAAGTGCACCAGCAGCTCACGCACGTCGCCTATGCTTTCTTTCAAACCAGCGTCCAGTTCATCCAGCGCCACCTGCATTTGCGGGCCCTGCGCCTTGTCGGCTGCGCTGCGCAGCAGCTGTACCTGTATTTTCAAGAAGGCCAGTGACTGGGCGATGGAGTCATGCAGTTCGCGGGCCAGCAGGGCACGCTCTTCACTGACCGCGGCTTCGCGCTCCAGGGCCGAGGCACGCAGCCCCTCCAGTGCGCTGGCCAGGTGGCTGGCCAGGGCATCCAGCAGCACCTCTTCGTCTTTGGACAGTTCTACCGTCTTGCGGTAGAACAGGTCGATCTCGCCGATCAGGCGGCTCTGCAGGCGTATGGGCACACTCACCAGGCTTTCGTAACCTGCCTTGGCGCAGTGGCGCATGGGCGCGGCCTGGTCGCTGTGTATGGGTATGACCCGTGTGCGGGCTTCCTGTTGCAGGCTGCCGCAGGCACAGGCCCCGGCCAGCAGGCTGCGTTCTTCCTCCAGCATGTCGTGTGGAAAACAGTCGGACGCCAGCATCAGGTAACGCTGGTTGGCCTCGTCGGACCAGCGCACGGTCACGGCGTCTGCACCCATCACCACCCGCAGGCGCTGGGCAAAGCCGCGTGACATCTCTTCTATCGAGTTCACGCGTGCCAGGAAGGCGCTGAAGTCGTACAGGGTTTCCAGGCGCGCGCGTTGCGCCTCAATGTGCTGGGTCTTGGTGCGCACCTGTTCCTCCAGACCGTCCACCATGTCCTGCAGGCGCACGGCCATGCCGTTGAAGCCTTGTGCCACCAGGCCAAATTCGTCCTTGCTGTCGACCTCGATGCGGGCCTTGAAATTGCCTTCTTCCACCTGGTGCAGGCCCTTCTGCAATTGCTCCAGCGGGTTGATGACATACAGGTAACCCGTGTAGAGCATGACCACGGCGGCAAAGATAGCCAGCACCATCATCAGAAACTGGAACAGGTTGAGCACGGCAGTGAGCTTGGACAGCTCGTGTTCGATGGCGTCCACCAGGGCGTTGATGGCCGACACAATGGCGTTGGTGGAGGCGATCAATTCGTCCGGGTGCACCTCGGCGCCGGACAGGCGGGTCGCCTTTTGGGTGGTCCACAGCGCCTTGACTTCCTCAAACCGCTCCCGCACCCGGTCGTTCCACGGTACGAACAGCGGGCGGGATGGGTCGCCACTTTCCAGCAGCGCCAGCGCATGGTCGAATTCTTCGATGTGGGCACGCCGCAGGTCCAGTGCGACCTGGGCCTGGATTTCGCTGGTCATGCGCCAGGTTTGCATACGCATGCGCCCGGCCTCGTTGACCGATGCGGCACCACCTTCGAGTTTCCAGGTAACGAACAGCGTCAGCCCGATGGACAACAGGGCCAGCGCCAACAGGAACGCGCCAATACGGACCAGCTTGACGGACAGGGAACCAGAGCGCGGGGATGTTTTGAACATGGTGAATGGATACAGATTGGCCCGACCATACCGCTTTATGGAAAGTGCTTCTTAATATAGGTCAACGCAGCGGTCCGTTACCCCCATGGTTGTGGTGGTTACGCACCGGCCCGCATACAGCGGGCGACCAGGCGGCGGTCTCTCCAGTTTTTGAGCCACCATACCCAGCGCCCCTGTGCGCTGAAGCCGCGCCAGCTCCCCACCGCATACCGGCCGCCGCCGGACAGAATGCGCCAGGCGGGGCCCGCTGTCGGGTGGGGTTTGAGCGCCGTGCCGGCCATGGCGCTGGCCAGGTTGTGGGCCAGGGCCGCACCGTCATGCAGGTCCCGTTCATTGGCCGTTGCGCTAGTGTGCGCGGTCTGGGCTTCGCCACCACCGATGGCAAATACCCGGCTGTGGCTGGTGGAGCGCTGGTACACATCGACGGCGGGAAATCCCGCTGGGTCTAGCGCCAGGCCGCTGTCTGCTAACCAAAGGGGCGGCGTGGGGGTGGCAGCCAAGATCGGAACATCGCAGGCCAGCTCTGCGCCACATCCCAATTGCACATTGCCGTCATGCAGCGACTTGGCCACATCCTGCAGCACCGTCACCCCGCGCTGCTTGAGTAGGCGGAGCAGACGGTCCTGCACCAGGGGCGCGTACAGGGCACCCGGTGCGGTGGGGCCACACACCAGGGTGACGGCAGCGGTGGGAAGGCGGTGGCGTGCTGCCAGTGCCAGCTCGACACCTTCTGGCCCTTCGCCGACCACGGCGATGCGCAAAGGGCGCTCTTCACACATGGCAACCACCCGGGGCCACAGCGCGGCAAATGCTTCGGCCGGGCGTGTGAACAGGGCATGCTCGCGTGCACCGGGCAGTGTGTGTTCTATGCTGGCGCGGTCCTGGACAGGGCTGGTGTTCACCGACAACCAGTCAAAGGCCAGTGTGCTGCCATCGTCGAGCTGCAGGGTCTGCTGGGCCATGTCCAGGGCCACGGCACTGTTCTCCATCCAGCGGATGCCACTGCGTTGCACCAAGGGTTCCAGCGGGATGGCACAGTCATCCAATGTGTAGTGTCCGGCCACCAAATCGGCAAGCATGCCCGGGAGCAGTGGGCTGGGGTGGGGTGTTACCAGTACCACCTGTGTCTGTGGCAGGGGCTGCACCGCCAGTTGTGCCAGCACCTGCAGATGGGCAGGCCCGGCACCCAGCAACACCAGTTTCTGGGTGCCGTGGACTGTGGAAGGGGCGGCGTGGCTGGTAGAAGCAGTCATGCCCGCTATTGTTTCACGGCCAATGGCTACCCCCGCCGCCAGGCGTGGAACCGGCCCACCCACAGCAGCAGGCGCTGCGGCTGGTGCGCGCGCCGCCAGGCCCCCGCCGCGTATTTGTTGGCTTCCGCCAGGGTGGGGTAGGTATGCACCGTGCCCAGTATCTTGTTCAGTCCCAGGCCGTGTTGCATGGCGAGCACGTATTCTGCGAGCAACTCCGCGGCATGGGGCCCCACAATGGTCGCGCCCAGAATGCGGTCTTGGCCTGGCACGGTGAGTACCTTCACAAAACCGTGGGTCTTGTGGTCGGCACCCTGGTCGCAGATCAGCCGGTCCAGGTCGTCGATGTCGAAGCGGGTCACTTCGTAGGGGATGGCCTGTGCCTGGGCTTCCTGTTCGTTGATGCCCACCCGTGCGACCTCGGGGTCAATAAAGGTGGCCTGGGGAATGGCCGCGTAATTGGGCTTGAACGCCTTGAAGTCGCCAAACAGGGCGTTCACGGTTGCGTACCAGGCCTGGTGGGCTGCGGCGTGGGTGAGCTGGTAGGGGCCTGCCACATCACCCGCTGCATAGATGTTGGGGTAAATGGTTTGCAGGTAGTCGTTGGTCTGCACCGTCCGCTCGGTGGGTATGCCCAGTTCTTCCAGTCCATAATCGTCCAGGCGTGCCACACGGCCCACCGCGCACAGCAGTTCGTCAAAGGCCAGGTGTATTTCGGTGCCCGCATGCGCTACGACCAGCGTCTTGACCGGTCCGTCGGCGCCATCGGTCTGCACACAACGCAGGGCCTTGTGCCCCGTCAGCAGTTGAACGCCGTCGGCACGCAGCGCAGCCGCAACCAGGGCCGACACCTCCTCGTCTTCGCGCACCAGTACCCGGTCTGCCATTTCCACCTGGGTCACCTCGGAGCCCAGGCGCGCAAAGGCCTGTGCCAGCTCACAACCGATGGGGCCACCACCCAGCACCACCAGGCGTTGGGGCGGGGCGTCCCGTTCGGCAAAACGTTCCCACAGGGTATCGCTGGTGACGTAACCCACGGTCTCCAATCCCGGCAGTTGCGGCAACAGGGGCTTGGCACCCGCGGCAATCACAATGCTCCGGGTGGTCAGTATTTGCGTGCCACCATGGGCCAGCGCAATTTCCACGGTCCAGGGGCTGGTGATGGTGGCATGGCCCTGCACCACATCCACACCCAGCGCGGTGTAACGCTCCACACTGTCGTGGGGCTGAATGGCCGCTACCACCTGCTGGATGCGCTGCATCACCGCCTTGAAGCTGAAAGCCGGCGTGGTGTTGTGCAGGCCATAGTGTTCGGCGTGGCGCATCTGGTGGGCGAGCCGGGCGCTTTGGATCAGGGTTTTGCTGGGCACACAGCCGTAGTTCAGGCAGTCGCCGCCCATCTTGTGCGCCTCTACCAGGGTGACCTTGGCCTTGGTGGCTGCGGCAATATAGGCCGACACCAGCCCGGCGGCACCAGCGCCCACCACCACCAGGTTGCGGTCAAACGTCTTGGGGCGTTGGCCCTTCCAGCGGGCGTAGACCTTGCGGCGTTGCACCGCGTCGAGCAGCCGGCGTGCCAACAGGGGAAAGAGGCCCAGCAGTACAAAGGCGCCCAACAAGCCGGGGCTCAGTACATCCCGGGGCGCCGCGATGTGGGCCAGTTGGGTGCCGGCATGTACATACACCACAGTGCCCGCCAGCATGCCCAACTGGCTGACCCAGTAGTAGGTCCAGACCCGCAGGTTGGTGAGACCCATGGCCAGATTGATCACAAAAAAGGGTACCAGCGGCACCAGGCGCAAACCCAGCAGGTACAGCGCCCCGTCGCGCTCCATGCCGCGGTTGATGTCGGCCAGGCGGGTGCCAAAACGTGCCTGTACGCTGTCACGCAAAACGTACCGTGCCATCAGGAACGCCAGTGTGGCCCCCAGGCTGGCGGCAAACGAGGCGAGCAATACGCCCCAGCCCAGGCCGAAGAGTGCGCCACCGGCCAGCGTCAGAATGGCAGCGCCGGGCAGAGAAAAAGCAGCCACGCCCAGGTACAGCACAAAGTAGGCGCCGCGCACCGCTGTGGGTGCATCGGCATAGAGTTGCGCAAGGGTGGTTTGGCTGCGCTTGAGGTAGTCCAGGCTCAGGTAGCGGCCCAGGTCGAACGCAAAATAAAGGGCAACCCCTGCAGCCAGGCCCGCCAGAAGGAGAAATTTGGATGCTTTCAATGCGCTGCCTTCCGTTCCCACAGGATGCGGGTGACTACCGCCGGGATGATAGCCGTGCTACGTCGGGCGGTGCTCTACAGACAGGGTTTGTGTCAGGCGGTGTAGACCACCCGGCGCCAGGGTGACACCATCGTCCTGTCCGGCATTGGTGGCTTCCACGCACAAAAAGTCTTTCCAGGCTGCATCGGGCACATCCACCATGCTGCGCGCTGTGTCTGCGCCGGGGTTCCATACCACCACCGACTGGCTGCCCTGGGTGTGGATGTGTATGCGCCGCGCCCACAGGTCGTCATGCAGTGTGTAGTGGTGCGACGGCTTGGTTGTGGCGTGCTGGTAGATGCGATCACAGGCGGTGTCGAGCTGGAAGGGGCTGTGTTGCACCGTGCCAGTGGTGCCCCGCAGCTTGTCCTCAAAACACAGATCTTCCAGCCCGGTCAGGCGCACCTGTGTCACGTCCTGCACCGCGAAATAGCTGTGCAGGGCCTGTGTCAATACAAAGGCTTGCGTGCCGTGGTTGTGGGTCTCCAGTGTCTGCTCCAGGTTTTCGCCCAGTGTGATGTGCAGGGCCACGCGCAGGTGGGGTGCAAACTGCAGCAGGGCATCGGCAGTTTGCGCAGTGCGGCAGGGGGTGAGCGTGAGGCTGACCCGCTCGGCACTGTCGGCGTGTACGGCGCTGATCTCCCATGGCAGGTTGCGCAGCGGCCCGTGTTGCATGGCCCCCGGCGGCATGCCCTGTTTGCCAAACCAGGGCCAACAAATGGGTACACCACCGCGTATGGCCGCAGGCGCCGGGCGTGATGTTGGTGATAACCAGAACACCTCCCGTTGTCCGGTCGGGATCCATGACAACAGGTGGGCGCCGTGTAATGCCACGGTGGCGGTGCCGTGCCGGGTGTTGAGCTGCAGGCTGGTGTGGCCTGCCTGCGTTACGGTTTGTAGGTTGGAGTGCGCTGGCATGTGCCCAAGCTTAGCGCAGCCCCTCGGCAAACGCCCGTGAAAAGGCCAGCGCGCTGTGGGTATTGAGGCTGCTGCAGGTGGGGGATACGGCGGTTGCACCACCTGCGCAAGGTGTATCGCGGTCCAGTGACCAGAAATGCAGGCCGCCCAGTTGTTCTTGCCGGGCCAGACGTGCCAGGGCCATGGCGTCGGCCGGGGTGAATACGTTCTCCACCACGTCGTTGATGCCCAACATGGCGGTGATTGCAATCTGTGCCTTGGGTATGCCATAGCGGCTGTGCAGGTTCTGTACCGCCTGCGCGGCGGAGGCCGCCATGTCGCAACGGCCCTCGCGCACCACGCAATTGGCGGGTTTGGCCGGGCCGTAGTTCATCACCATCAGGTTGATGACGTAGTGGTCGAGTTGCACGGCGCGAATGGCGGCCAGCACCTGATGGCCCTGGGCGTTCAGGCTGGCCTGGCCAGCATCGCTGGCGGCGTGGGTGGCCACCGTGAAGCTCATGCGTAAATGGGGCCGGCGCTGTTGGGCCACCTTGATGCGCTGTAGCAGGCTGTTGACCATCGCGGGTGTCTGGCCGGCCTCGATGTCGAAGTCGAATCCCAGCAACATGGGCGATGCGTAGCGAGCAACGAATTGCTCCATGCCCGCATCACTGCCACAGGTGAAGATGTTGCCTTCGCCGCCCGTGGAGATGATGTAGGGCAGGCCTGCACGGTTGAGCGCGGCGACATTGGCCTGTGCAACCGCCTGGGCCGCCAGATCGCCCCATTTTTCCTGGCCACACTCACCCGACGCAAAGGCCAGGGTCAGTGCCGTGACACCCGGCAGCAGCACCGACTGCGGCGTGGTGGCCACTACCTGGGGTGTTCCCAGCACCTGGGTGGTGGCCGCCGGGTGGTGTGAATCAACCGCCATGTTCAAGTGTTTGTAGGGGCCGTACACAAAACGGCTGTGGGGTGCGGCGGCCTGTGCTGCGGGCGGCTGCGGCGCGGATGTGCAGGCCAGCAGGATGCAGCAGGGAACGGTGATGGCCAGCGTGCGGAACAGTCTGGCGACGGGATGATGGAAGAGGGGTGGTGTGACCATGTCGGAGTGGGGTGTTACGGAATCGGGGTGGGCAAAAAAGGGGGCAGGAGAAACCAATCCTCCTGCCCACCAAACAGACTGCGTTCGCCCCCGATTCAGGCAGCCCCCATCGCTCAGGAAATCAATACCATGTCACATATTGAAGATGCCACTATGCTACCAATTATGATTTTTTGCAAGAAAAATTGCGATACGACCGCTCGGTGAAAACCCTGAAACCATCGTTAGTCAGAAGTCGCAGGTGCTGGCCAGCGCGGGTGTTCCTGGTGCAATTTTGTCAATAGCAGTGTGGCCACCGGCACGCAGCGCTTGCACTTGCGCGTCCACTTGCAACGGCGTCAGCAGCTGGTCTTTGGCATGTAAAACCCAGTCCACATCTTGTTCATACACCCGCGGTGATTTTGATACCGGTAAAAGACCACCCGGCGAAAACCACAGGTTGAAATTGATCGACATGGGCACCACGGGGTAGTTTCTGCCACCGTGTTCGGCCAGCAAAACGCCATCCAGGTAGTGGCGCGTTTTGCCACCCTGGATCTGCAGGACCAGGGTGTGCCAACCCGCCACCGAGCGTTTTTCCTGGTGTGCCTGGTTGTGGGCCTGCCAGGGGTCTATGCGCACGGTTTGCCAGGTGATGCCGTACAGCCGGGTGGTGGGGTCGCCCCAGCCGCCGTTGGGCAGGTATTCCCAATCCACCTCGCTGAACTCCGGGTCGAAGTCATGTTTCAGCGGGCTGACCACGTAGAAGGTCTGCACCACAACATCACCGTCTTCGCCGCTCACCGGTTCGTCTGAAAAGCGGATGCGGGCCGCATAGGTGCCTTCAAAATACTTGCGCGCATGGCAGATCTGGGCCTGGGTGGTGCCCTGGGGGGTGCCGTCGGTACTGGCACGCAGGCGCAGGAACTGGTTGCCCGCTTGCTGGGGGTCTGGTACCAGCGCCACCGTGGCTGGGCCCCACTGGGCACCCGAAATGCCGGGGTGGCCAGCCGCATGCCGCAGCGTCCAACCCTGCGCGCCCAGGGCTTGTACATGGGCTTGGCTGAAATCGTCAAAAAACAAACCCGGGGCATTCGCCGCCAGTGCCGAACTGCTGGCAGCAGCCGTGGCTACACAGGCGGCGAATGCTGTCAGACGGAAATAATGCTTGGCGTGCATGCCGGGGCTCAATCGCTCTTGGCTTCAGGCGCGGGGAACTTGACAAAAAACATCAAGGCCAGTGCCGGTACACCGCAGGCAATGGTCCACAGGAAAAAGTGTTCATAACCCATGCTGATCTGGATATCGCCGCTGATGGTCTTGGAGATGATGAAGCCCAGTTGCATCACACCCGAGCCCAGTGCGTAATGTGCGGTCTGGAAGCGACCGGGCGCCACGGCCTGCATGATGAACAAAATCATGCCGACAAATCCAAAACCATAGCCAAACATCTCAATGGCCACGGCTGCGCCTATGTGGACAACATCGGTGGGCAGGGTGCTGGCCAGGTAATAAAACACGGCATTGGGCACGGCCATGGCCACTATCAGCACGGGCATGGCGCGGCGCAGGCTCAGCCAAGATGTGAAGTAACCGCCCAAGATACTGCCAATCAGGAAGGCGGCCGTGCCCACCGTGCCGTAGATTCCACCCACTTGTTCGGTGCTCAACCCCAGGCCTCCCTTGTCGCGCGCTTCAATCAGGAACAGCGGGCCAATGGTCTGCACCTGGCCTTCGGCAAAACGAAACAACACGATGAACAGAATGGCCAGCCAGATGCCCGGCTTTTGCAGGAAGTCTTTCACCACCTCCAACAGCGTGCGCAACACGCTGGCTGCCGTCAGATCCGCGTGGTCGGTATTCAGGGTGCCGGGCAGGGCCCAGGCGTTGTAGCTGGCCAGTGCGGCCAGCACCACCGCCAGTAGCACAAAGATCGCAGACCAGGCGTTAAAAACCCCGAATCGGGTTTCCAGATGCCCCGCCAGAACCAGCAGGCCACCCAGTGTCAAAAACTTGGACGCATTAAAAAAAGCGCCTTGCCAACCGGCATAGGCCGCCTGTTGTTTGTCGTTCAGGCTGGCCATGTACAGGCCGTCGCACGCAATGTCGTGTGTGGCCGAGGCATAGGCCAACACAAAAAACACCGCGATGCTGGCCGCAAAATACATGGGCAACTGCAAGGCCAGTGCCATCAGCGCCAGGCCGGCCGCGCCGGTGAACTGCATGGCCACCACAATCAGCTTCTTGCTGCGCGCCATTTCCAAAAACGGACTCCACAGCGGCTTGAAGGCCCAGGCCAGGCCCAAGAGGCCGGTCCAGCGTGCGATCTGGTCGTTGGCCACGCCCATGTTCTTGAACATCAGGCCGGCAATCAGCATGACCACAAAAAACTGCATGCCCTGCACAAAGTACAGGCTGGCAACCCAGGTGATGGGCGAACGCGCAGGGGCGGTGGAGGCTGTGGTCATGGAAAGTCCCGTCTGGAAAGGAAGGAAGTCAGGCGTGTGTGAGTGCAACCGGTGCGGTGCCAGTCGCTTGGGCCTCGCCCTGCAGCCAGGCCTTGAGCGCGCGCATGGCACCGTCGGCGTAACCCCAGGTGACGATGGCGGGTGCGCGGATGTCCATCACCTGGAAGGGGTTCCAGATCGCCAGGTGCAGGTCCACCCCGGCTGCGGTGCTGGAGGCCCCGTAACGGCCGTGGTGGTTGGAGACCAGCACATTGCAACGCCCGTCACGCGGCAGGGTGGCCACATCCAGGTCGTGCAGTGTGGCCACGGGTAGGTACTGCACGTTGGCAAAACCGGAGAACAACGCTTGCACTTGCTCCAGCGGCAGGCCGGCTTCGGACACGCCGTCGCTGGCTACTGATGCCTGTGCGATCACCCGCAGCGGCTGTGCGCGTGCTGGTGCTACGGGCTGGCCCACCGCGGTGAGCCCTCGGGCCCAGGCGGTGGTCATCAGTGCATCGTCTTGTGCCTGCTGTGCCTCGCCGTACGGGCGGGTATGCAGCGGGAAGCGCCGGGCCAATGCGTCCACACTGTCGCGAGCACTGCGCATGGCGGTGTGGTCCAGGTCGCCGCTGTCCAGAGCAGCACCTATGGCTTGCAGGGCAGCAAGCTGTTCGGCGCGCTCGCCCTGTGCCAGCACCAGGTCGGCACCCGCCTGCAGGGTCAGTACCGAGGCGCGGGCATGGCCGTAACGGTCGTATACGGCCTTCATCATCAGGGCGTCGGTGATGACCACGCCGCTGTACCCAATGGACTCGCGCAACACACCGGTCAACAGCTTGCGCGACAGCGTAGCGGGGTGTTCGGGGTCGATCTGGGGATAGACGATGTGGGCTGTCATGACCGCGGGGGCCGTGCCGGCCAGCGCACGAAACGGCACCAGCTCCAGCTCTTCCAGTTGGGCCAGGGACTTGTCCACCGTGGGCAGGGCGCGGTGTGAATCGGTATGGGTGTCACCGTGGCCGGGGAAGTGTTTGATGCAACAGGCCACACCCTCGGACATGGCGCCTTCCATCCAGGCTCCTGCCAGGCGGGCCACCGCCACCGGGTCGGCAGAAAAGCTGCGTTCGGCAATCACCGGGTTGGCGGGGTTGTTGTTGACGTCCACCACCGGCGCAAAATTCCAGTTGATGCCCAGGCTGCGCAGGCCGCGCGACACGGCCGCGCCCACGTGTTGGGCCTGCACCAGATCACCACTGGCGCCCAACGCCATGGCTGCCGGTGCCTGCGGCAAAAAGGTGGCACGTATGACGGAGCCACCCTCCTGGTCAATGCCGATCAGGGCCAGTGGGCCCATGACTTCACGCAGGTCGGCGGTGAGCTTGCGCACCTCGGCCGCCGTGCCCAGGTTTTTGCGGAACAGGCATACCGCGCGGATATGGTGCTCGCGCAAGAAGTGGGCGGTGGATACATCGAGGCTTGTGCCCTCGATGTCCACCATCACCAGTTGCCCGGGGTACAGGTTTGTGTGTTGCATGATTGTGGGCTTCTGCGCTCAGTGTGTTTTGGTGACCTTGGCCAGGAAACGTGGCTCGTCGGGGTTGCGGCCGCGGGCGCGTGCCAGTTGTTCCACCATGGGGTAGAAGCTCTGGATCAGCGAGATCGGGTCCAGGTCAATCGAATCGGTTTCCACGATGGGCAGGTTGGCGCCCGGCGTGCCTGCGGGTGCTGCCAGCAGCACCTTGGCGCCGCGCAGGCGCATCTCTTCGGCCAGGGCCAGCAAACCGGCCTGGGCCGGGCCGCGCGGGGCGAACACCAGGAGTGGATAACCCTCTTCGATCAAGGCCATGGGGCCGTGTTTGACCTCGGCGCTGGAGAAGGCCTCGGCCTGTATGCCGCAGGTCTCCTTGAATTTGAGTGCGGCCTCCAGTGCCACCGGCATACCGGTGCCGCGGCCGATCACAAACAGGCGGTCCACGTGGTGCAGCACCTCCACACCGACCGACCAGTCCACGTGCGCCGCGCGGGACAAAACACCCGGCAGTGCGGACAGGGCGGACTGCAGCACCAAGTCGTCTTGCCACGCCGCGACGATTCGGGCACCTGCTACCAACTGGGCGATGTAACTCTTGGTGGCCGCCACACTGGCCTCGGTGCCGGCGTGCAAGGGGAACACCCACTGCGCGGCCTGGGCGAGTGGGGAGTCTTCCTTGTTCACAAACGCAGCGGTGATGGCGCCGCCTTCGGTGAAGTAACGTGTGGGTGCTACCAGATCCGGGCTTTGGCCGGATTGTGAAAACGCCAGAGAGACCAGACCCTTGCAGGCAATTTGCGACTGGTACAGCGTGACCAGCGACATGGGCAGGGATGTGACCAGACGCCCCATGCGGGCCATCACCAGATAGGCCAAAAAGTGCGCCGCATGGTCCGAGCTGCCGCGCGCCACGGTCAACACAGCGGTCGGGTTTTGTGTGCGCAACAACGCGCCAAAGTCGCAGTATTCCTTGTCGTTGTGGGCCAGCTGGTGGGCCACGGCCTGGGCGGCTTCGCGCGCCTCAGAGAGCATCAGTGTGTTCAACGGGATTCCCTTCAATGTAGATGGATTGCAATGCGAGGTCGCGGTCCAGCACGACCACGTCGGCCCAGGCGCCCACGGCCAGGCGGCCACGGTCGACCACACCCAGGTAGTCGGCAGCGTGGGTGGAGACGCGTTTGGATGCGTCCAGAATCGACAGGCCCAGCGTGTTCACCAGGTTGCGCAGGGCCTGGTCCAGTGTCAGCGTGGAACCGGCCAGCGTGCCATCGGCCAGGCGCACACCACCCAGGCACTTGAACACCTGGTGGCTGCCCAGGCGGTATTCCCCATCGGGCATGCCGGTGGCGGCCGTGGAGTCGGTCACGCAGTACAGGCAGGGTATGGAGCGGATGGCCACGCGGATGGCACCGGGGTGCACGTGGATCAGGTCGGGGATGAACTCCGCATACTGCGCATGGGCCAGGGCCGCACCCACCATGCCGGGCTCGCGGTGGTGCAGGCCGGTCATGGCGTTGAACAAATGCGTAAAGCTGCGCGCGCCCCGGGCCAGTGCCTGCACACCGTCATCGTAGGTGCCCAGGCTGTGGCCGATTTGCACGCGGTAGCCGGCATCACACAGCGATTCGATCAGCTCCATATTGCCCGGCACCTCGGGCGCCATGGTGATGACACGTATGGGCGCCAGGGCGTTGAGCTGGCTCAGCTCTGCAGTCTGCACCGGCCGCGCAAACGCGGGTTGCGCACCCAGCTTGCCGTCGTTGATGTAGGGGCCCTCCAGGTGCACACCCAATACCCGTGCACCACCCGGTGCGCGCTGACGGCAAATGCCACTTAGCGCGCCCATGGCAGACACCAGGTCTTCCATGGGGGCCGTCATGGTGGTGGCCAGGATGGACGTGGTCCCGTGTTGTGCATGCACCTGGCTGATGCGTACCGCGGCGTCGCCACCTTCCATGATGTCGCGGCCACCGGCGCCGTGCACGTGCAGGTCGATAAAGCCGGGCAGCACCAGCGGATCGCCGGACGCACGCGCCGCTTCTTCGCTGATCGCCTTGCCGTGGATGTGGTCTATGCGCCCCTCGGCTGTGAAGGCGATGGACCCATGCACAAAACCGGAGGGCGTCAGGATATTGCCGACGACGGAACGCATCACTCGCGCCTCATTTCCGCGACGAAGTCGTAGTAGTCGCTGCGACAGTAGGAGTGGGTCAACTCCACCGCCTGGCCCGATTCCAGGTAACCAATACGTGTGATGAACAACACGGCCTGGCGATCGGGTATGCCTAACTGTTCGGCCAGCCGGGGCTGGGCGTTGAGCGCACGGATGTGCTGCAGGGCCCGCACCGGCGTACGCTGGATGCTGTCCAGGTATTCGTACAGCGAGTTGCCCACCAGCATGGGGTCGGCAATGATGGTTTGCGGCAGCACACTAACCTCATAAGCCATGACCACGTTGTCGGCCAGGCGCAGGCGCTCCAGCCGCACCACCTTTTCACCGGTGGACAGGCCCAGCGATAACTGTTCGTCCGTCATGGCCACATCGATCTTGCGCTCCAGCCAGCGGGACGAGGGTGTGTAGCCCCTGCGCAGCAATTCTTCGGAGAAGCTGGTCAGCTGCGACAGCGGCTGCTCCAGCATGGGGGCGATGTAGTTGCCCGAACCGCGCCTGCGCACGATCAGGCCCTGTGATACCAGTTGGTCAATCGCCGAGCGGGCGGTCACGCGGGACACATTCAGTGTCTCAGCCAACAGGCGCTCAGAAGGCAAGGCCTCGTCGGGCTTGTAGTGGCCTTCGCGTATCAGCTGGGCCAGCTTGCGGGCCAGCTGCATGTAGATGGGCGAGCTGTCGCGGGGATCTGGGTCGAAGGTGAGCATTTCGCCTGGTGTCATGGTGACTATTCCAATGATTGGTGGACAAGCGTCAGGGCGCCGTGTACGGCGTCCTGGGGTGAAGCGATGGCGCGTGCGCGGGTAGCGCCCGCCAGTCGCGGCAAAAGTTGGCGGCCCACACTGCCACACACGGCCAGGGGCATTACTGCCTGGGGGTCCAGCGCGGCGGCCATGCGTTCTATGGCGGCGGCGGCCTCCGCCAGCAGGGCTTCGGCAGCGGTGTCACTGGCGGCGGATGCAAACACCGTAGGCGCCAGTTGGGCGTATTCGTTTTGGCCGGCCGTGGCACACCAGGCCTGCAGGGCATCGCGGTGGCTACCGCACAACTGGTGGATCTGGGTAGCCAGCGGGCCTGCGGGCAGGCGGCGGTCCATCACCTCCTGGGCGTGGGACATGGCGCGCAGGCCCAGCCAGGCGCCGCTGCCCTCGTCACCCACCGGGAAGCCCCAGCCGCTGACCTGGTGGCGTGTGCCATCGGCATACAAGGCCTCGCCTACGCTGCCGGTGCCCGCCGCCACCATGGCGCCGGGCAAGCCTTTATGGGCGGCCAGCAGGGCGATGTAGGCATCGTTTTCGACAGCAAGGTGGGCAAAACCAGGGTTGGTGGCTACAAACGCGTCGCACCAGGGCTGGTGGTGCACGCCCGACAGGCCTGCGCCCAGGGCGCACTGAGACCAATCCGGTACCGCCAGCTCGGCCAGCGCGAACGCCTGGTGCACAGCCGCCAGGATGTTGCGCCAGGCCGCGGCCACGCCTTGCCCCAGCGCAGACGGCCCCGCACTGGCCAGTGCCAGGACGGTCCCACTACGGGTGGCTAACACAACGCGGGTACCGGTGCCTCCACCGTCTACACCCAACAAATACTTAACCATTGCTGCTTTTGACTTGTTTTGACGCCCCAAGGCGGGGTGTCGATTGAATGTGGGAATATCTTAACATACCAATTTAATACCAGTATTAGGGTTTTTTCTACGTGGGCTTGAAATAATTGCCAGCCACGGGGCTGGGCAGGGGCCGGCCTTGGCACCGTTTCTCCAAGCTGGGTGGTGCGTGGCACTGGCAAGAGGCGCTGGTATGGTCTTGGTCTGGCATGACCAGCCAGCACAGGCAAAAACAGAACCGCCAGCGTACCGCTAGCCGCCAGGAGCCCCGATATTACCCGCCGGATGTGGCAATACGGAGTGCGCCGTCCTCGGCGATGTGCAGGGGAACCGGCACCAGCGACTCACCCGCACATTCCCCGGCCTCACACACTCCATCAGACCAGCGGTAGCGCATGTAGTGGACGTTGCAGGTGATGCTGACCCGGGGCGTGAAGATCAACTGAGATTGTTTGGCCGCCAGCGGCACGCCAAAGTGGGCACAGCGGTTGACAAAGGCCGTGACTACCAGACCATCGCGCAACAAAAGCAGCTTGAAGGCCGCGCCCGGCCCACCACCCGTGTCCAACTCCCACAGCGTGGCCTGGCCGTCCGGCAGGGCGTCCCGCTGGCACAACAACGCGGTTCCGGGTGCGGGGGCGTTGGGCAGGGCGGACCAGTGGGGTGGGGCGGGCGGGGTGGGCATGGGTGCAATGTATTGCATCCATGGGCCGGGTGGGGTGATTTACGGAGGACGTTTAAGCCAAACTGGCCTCTAGCCCCCGTGTAATATGAATGTATAGCTATCAAATACGTAGTAATTTGAGTCACATTCGCTCCACTGAGCATCCCTGGGACGGCTAAGCATTTTTGAAGATGTCGCGAAACAGCTCAGGCGCGCCAGGGTTCTGGGGCATGGTGGCGATGGCTTTACTGTACAGCGCCAGCACATCATGGCCAGTCCCAGCTGGGCGCCATGAGCCTAGCCCAGCCAAAACATGCGCATTCACCCGCAAAGAAGGGGGCTTTCCACTGGTGGTTTTTGAGGCCAAGGCCGCGAGCAAGAACCCGCTTATCGGCAAGGAGTAGGCCCGCAGATACGCCAAATCGCAAAACTGCCGCTGTGTCATCCTCTCTAACGACAACTTGCACTACCCCAGGTATGGCGCACCCGCATTCCCGAGTACGTCAAAGACAACGTGCCACTGAACCAGTTCACGTAGCCAAAAACGCTTCAATCGAAGCACAAACGACTACAGGTGACAACCCCGGAAATACACATTACCATGTGTATAATTTTGAGCCATGAACTTCATCTGGGATGAACCCAAACGCCAGTCGAACCTGAAAAAGCACGGCCTGGACTTTGCGGATGCCGTCAAGGTTTTCAGTGGTCCATTGGTTCTATTTGAGGACCAACGCGAAAACTATGGCGAACAGCGCATGATTGGCATTGGGCTACTCGACTACCTGGTCGTCCTGATCGTTCATGTTGAATCGGACGACAGCATCCGCATCATTTCCATGCGAAAGGCAGACAGCGATGAAACAGACCTCTTCTACAAAAACGCCGGTTACTTCTAACGACATGAGCGACGACGCACCCAAACTGACGCAGGCGAATTTTGACAATGCCAAGCTGCGGGTGGCGGGCCGCGATGTCAACCGCGCCGAGTGGCAAACGGCAGTTCGTGCCAGGGTTGGCAAGCAGCGCATCAACATCATGCTGGACGCACCCATCATCGAACACTTCAAGGCACTGGCGGGCAACCGGGGCTACCAGACGCTTATCAACGACTCGCTGCGCCGGGTGATTGAAACCGGCCACCTGGAAGCCGACCTGCGCCGCGTGATCCGCGAAGAGTTGTCACACTAAATCGGCCACTAGCCCCCGTGGAATATGGCTGGCCCACTATATATTTCATAGTATTTGGCTGCACTCAAATACCTACAGCCGCCCCGGCATACCCCAATCCCGCCGCCACCCCGCCAAAACGGTTGCCTTCTACCAATGTGGCGCTGGGCATGGCGGCCCGCAGCGCCTCCACCAGCGGACGCAATGCGGAGGAGCCGCCGGTCAGGTAGACGGCGTCCACGCTGGCCAGGCCGGAGCGCTGCACGCAGAGCTGCGCACACTCCACGACCTGGGTCAGCGCCTGTTGCAGCGTGTCGGCCATGCCCGGCGCACTGACCGTTGCACCCAGGTGTTCGCTGGGGCCGTGGCCCAGAAAATCCAGGTCGACCAGGGCGTCCTCGCCCGAAATGGAGCATGCGATCTTGGCCGCCTCCACGCCGGCCAGCATGCGGTGGCCGTGCTGGCCCTCCAGCGCGTCCATCAGGCGGGTATGCAGGGTCTGGTCGGTGTAATCGGTCCACAGCTCCTTGGCGAAGTGCATGGCCTTGCGGCTGTAGGCCTGGTGGATCAGGTGCCAGGTGGTCAGATCAAAAAACACGCTGTTGGGTACCGGGCGCCCGCCGGTGCCGATGTGGCGGTAGCCCAGCAGCGGCATCACGGTGGACAGGTCCAGTAGGCGGTCGAAGTCGGTGCCGCCGATGTGCACACCCGTGGTGGCCAGGATGTCGGCCGTGCGGTCGCGCATCTGGCTGCGTGTCGGGTTCAGGCGGATGACGGTGAAGTCGGACGTGCCGCCGCCAATGTCCACCACCAGGGCCGTGGTTTCGCGGTCCACACGTTGTTCGTAGTCCAGCGCGGCGGCAATCGGCTCCAGCTGGAAGGCGATGTCGGTAAAGCCGGCCTCCATGGCCGCGCGGCCGAGGGTCTCCTGCGCCAGTGCGTCGCGGTCGGCATCGTCATCCACAAAATGCACCGGGCGGCCCAGCATGGCGCGGGTCAGGGGCTGGCCGACCTGGCCTCGCAGCGGCGCTTTGAGCTCCTTGAAGAACAACACGACGATGTCAAAGAAACGCATGCTCTGGCCATTGACCGCCGTGTACTCGTCCATCAGGCGGCTGCCCAGCAGGCTTTTCAGCGAGCGCAGCAGGCGGCCTTCGGTGCCGGCCAGGTAGGCCTGCATGGCGTCCGACCCATACAGCACGGTATGGGTTTCGCTGGCAAAGAACAGGGCCGTGGGCATCTCGGCGCGCGCGCCGTCCAGCGCGATCGTGTGCATCTGCCCATCGGCGCCAATCAGCGCAGCGGCGGAGTTCGAAGTGCCAAAGTCAATGCCCAGCGTCAGGGGTTTACTGGGCACTGGCAGACGCTCCCAGCACCTGCTTCAGAAAAGCGGAAATGTCGGCCACCTCGCGTGGGTGCACGCTGTGCGGCATGGGGTAGGTGTGCCATTGCACCGGGTGGCCCAGGGCAGCTAGGGCGTTGCGCGAGTCCTCGCCGCGGGCCAGCACCACCACCGGGTCCTGTGTGCCGTGGGCCATAAAGACCGGGGTGCTGGCGTTGGCCTGCGTGCGTTCGCTGGCAAAACGATCGGCCAGCGGCAAGTAGCCCGACAGGGCCATGATGCCGGCAATGCGGTGCGGCAGGCGCAGGCCCGTGTGCAGGGCCATGGCACAGCCCTGGCTGAAGCCGGCCAGCACGATGCGCTCGTACGGAATGCCGCGAGCTACTTCGTTTTCGATCAGCGCGGTGATGTCTTTCTCGGATTTTTCGATACCGGCGCTGTCCTGGCGGTCCACCAGGCCCAGGCCCATGATGTCGTACCAGGCAGGCATCACATAACCGCCGTTCAGTGTGACCGGGATGCTGGGCGCGTGGGGGAAGACAAAACGGATGGGTGGGCAGCCGCGCAAATCCAACTGTGGCACCAGGCTGGCAAAGTCATTGCCGTCGGCGCCCAGGCCGTGCATCCAGATGACGGCGGCGGTGGGGTTGGGGGCGGATTCGAGCTCGATGCGGGGCAGGAGCGGAGATGTGGGTGCGGTCATGGCGAAGGGCTCGGTGGCAATTGCGAAACCCTCGATTGTCCATGAAGGCGGACCCGGCCGCGCAGCGCACGGCCGGGGTGCCGGTCAGGCTAATAAAAGCAGTCTGGGTAAACCAGCCTGGCTTGGTCCAGTGCGCGGTCGCCCAGCGCCACCAGGTCTTGTACGCTGTGTTCAGCCACGTGGGCCTTTGCCAGGCCGGCGATTGCTTCCAGGTGGCGGTTGGCCAGCAGCATGTTGTGCAGGTCATCCACCGTCATGTCCAGCAGTTCAAACGCCAGCTGCAGGGCCATGGCACGGCTGCCCTCTTGCTCACGCGGCAGCAGGCCGTGCAGGTAGATGGTGCCCAGGCAAAGGGCATAAATGCCTTCATGGGCCATCAGGTAACGGCCAACAGGACTTAGCTCACGCGTTTTGGCATCTCGCGTGGAAACCATGGCGTTGGAGAGGAAGCGCAGGGCGGCCACCTCGTCAAAACGTGCTTTTTGCAATTGACGGCTCCACAGCAGGAGTTCCAGCTGCGGCGTCGGTCGTTGGAGTAGGGATGTTGTCATACCACTAAGCCTTTTTTCTATTGGGAGGACTCCCTGTATCTATCGGCAGTCCTGCAAAAGACTAAAGGGGCAGTTATGACGCCACGTCAAAGGCTGACAGGTGATTGGCCAGGTGCATGGCGTGGGCGTGTTCGTAGGCGGGCTTGTTCAAGCTGCCGTAGGCGAAGTGGGGCTGTAGCGCGGTGCTGCGTTTGTGAAAATCCGCGATGGCGGTTTGCAGCCGCGCCATCGCCAAGCCGGCATCGTTGCTGGTGTCCAGCGCGGGTGCGCCGGGGATGGGCTCAGCCAGGTCATGGTTCATGCGACCACGCCAGTAGAAGAACTGAAACGCCAGGGTGCCTGCGGTGTTCTGGAACAGGGCTGATTTGGATTCGGGGAACCCCGTCAACGAGTATTCGATGCTCTGGGCGCAGTGGGTCAGTGTCTGGGGCCAGGACCATTGTGTGGCAGACCGCAGGTTCGCTGCTTTGGCCAAGCGGTCGATTTCGCGTTGGGCGTCTTTCAAGGACGCAAATACCAGTTGGCGGTCGCCCGCGTTGGCTTTCTGGCAAGCCGTTGTGGAGGCCGCGGCCACGCCAACCGCTGTGGTGGTGATAAAGGTCCGGCGGGAAAGGTGTGGATGGGTGTGCATGGTGGGAGTGTTCCTACTGCTTGGGCAACCAGCCCAGTCCATGTGCATGCAAGCTCTGGACGTAGAGGCGGTCTTTGGTTTCGGTGATGGCGGTGGTCTCGGGGTAGGCGCCGGTCGGGTCCTGCAGGTCGGCCACGATCTTGCCGTCTTCGGTGAAGGCCACCACATGTCCGTAGGACTTGGGCACCGGCCAGAAGGCGCGGGGCAGGCGCAGCGTCAGGCGGCGCAGCCACGGCTTGTCGGCCATGTTGTCAGCCGTGGGGTTGCGGGGTTTGGCAAAACCCATCCAGATCTTGCCGTCCAGGCCACGCATCAGGTTGTCGGGGTAGCCCGGCAGGTTGTCCAGCAGCACGGTGGCCTGCGGGCTGGGCTGGGCCACGTTGAGGCCGCTGGCGCTGGTGGCAATTTTCCACAGGCGGAACTTGCCGGTCTCGGTCACAAAGAGCGATTGTTCGTCGGTACTCAAGGCCACGCCGTTGGCAAAACTCAGGCCGTAGGCCAGTACGCGGGTGGCCTGGGTGGCGGGGTCGTATTCCAGCAGGCGGCCGGTGGACGCGCCTTCAATGATGTCCAGCACACTGGCCTCGAAGGTGCCGCCCCAGTCTTTGGGTGCAAAACGGCTGGATGCGTCGCTGAAATACATGCGGCCACTCTTGGCCACCACCACCGCGTCGGCATACCGTATCGGGTCGCCGTTAACAGTGTCCGTCAACACCGTGATTTTGCGGTCGGGCGCGATGGACAGCAGGCCTTTGACGGCGTCTGCGGCGATCAGGTTGCCCTGGGCATCAAAATCAAAACCCAGCACACGGCCGCCGGTGTTGGCAAACACCTCCTGGGCCGTACCGTCAGGGTTAATGCGCAGGATGTTGCCACTGGCTACCGTGGTGTAGAGCTTGCCGTCGGGGGCAATCGCAATGTGCTCGGGGCCCACCTCGCCCTTGAGGTCAATGATCTTCAGATTCGCCAGCTTGGTGTTGACGGCATGGGGCCCCACATAACCGGGTGCCTTGGGCAGATTGAAAGCGGCCGGTGTGATGGGCACGGGCCACAACAAAAGGTAGGCAACTGCTACCACCACCAAGGCCAACACAACAGCCAGAATTTTTTTCACCGCAGGGCTCCTTTTTTTGTGTGCCAAGGATAGCCGCAACGGTGGCAGACCAGGCTGGGGCCTACCCCAATAAAGCCTGCGCAAATTCCCGCGCGTTGAAGGTCTCCAGCTCTTCCAGTTTTTCACCGACTCCGATGAAGTACACCGGGATGGGCCGTTCGCGCGCAATGGCGGCGATGACACCACCTTTGGCCGTGCCGTCCAGCTTGGTGATGATCAGGCCGGTCAGCTTCAGGGCATCGTCAAAGGCACGCACCTGGGTCAAGGCGTTCTGGCCCGTGTTGCCGTCGATGACCAGCAGCACTTCGTGGGGTGCTGTGCCATCGGCCTTCTGGATCACCCGTTTGATCTTTTTCAGCTCTTCCATCAGGTGCAACTGGGTCGGCAGGCGCCCGGCGGTGTCAATCAGCACCACATCCTTGCCACGGGCCTTACCAGCGCTGACGGCATCAAAACTGACCGCAGCAGGGTCGCCGCCCTCCTGGCTGACGATCTCCACCAGGTTGCGGTCCGCCCATATGCCGAGCTGTTCACGTGCCGCGGCGCGGAAGGTGTCGGCCGCGGCCAGCAACACGCTGGCGTTGTGGTCACACAGGTGTTTGGTCAGTTTGCCGATGGAGGTGGTCTTGCCGGCCCCATTGACACCCGCCACCATGATGACGGTGGGTTTGTGTTCACCAATGACCAGTGGTTTTTGCAAGGGTTGCAGCAGGTCGGTCAGCAGGGCGACCAGGATGTTTTTCAGCGCCACCGGGTGGGTCACGCCGCTGTCGTTGACCTTGCGGCGCAGCTCGGTCAACAGGTACTGCGTGGCGGGCACACCGGCATCGGCCATCAGTAGCGCGTCTTCCAGCTTTTCGTACAGGGCCTCGTCGATCAGCGAGCCGCCAAACACGGTGGAGATGCTGCCGGCCGTCTTGCCCAGGCTGGACTTGAGCTTGTCCACCCATTTCTGGCGCTCGGGCGGTGTGGCGCCGGGTTCGGGAATGTCGATGGGCGTGACCAGGGCGCTGCCGATCAGCGAACCACCGGTGGCAGGAGCGGTGAACGATGGGCGAGTCGGGGGCGGCGCGGGTGGCGCAGACGGCTCTTCCAGGGCGGGTGTAGCAGGTACCGGGGGAGCGGGAGGAGGCTTCTTTTTGAAAAAACTGAACATGTGCTGGTTTCTTGGAGTGCCTGCATTCTATGAAACGGGCTCAAAGGCCCCCTGGGAGCGCTTTCACACTAGGGTAATCCCGCCCGTTTGTGTCGGTATAAGCGCCAAGCCTGGTTGCACAATGTAACAACTTGTCTTCCGTGTCTTTTTGATGCAATACGCCCTGATCACCAATGCCGCTGTCAGCCTCATCATGGGCTGCGCCTTGGTGATGGTGTGGCGGCGGGACCCTACCCAGGCCTTTACCAGCTACATCGGCTGGGCCAACCTGGTCCAACTGCTGGTGCCCATGGTCTACTGGGCCAAGGTACAGGGTGGGGCCACCGGCGAGGTGGTCGGCAATTTTGCGCTGGCCGCCGTGGCGGGTGCCTACTCCACACTGCTGCTGGTGGGTACGGCGCATCTGGCGAACCGGCCGTTGCCGCGTCAATCGGCCTGGCTGATTCTGGTGGTGCTGTCCATCATCGTTGCCTCTGCCGTGGGTTTTGGCGGTCCGCGGGTGGGGCAGGCCAGTATGGGGACCATCAACACACTGTTAGGTCTAGTGTGCTGCTACTGGTTGTGGAATGCCGGTGCCACCCGGTTCAGTTCGGAGAAGCTGGTGGGGCCCTTGCTGGTCATGCTGGGGCTGATCCAGTTCATCTACGTGGCCTACCAGGATGCCGGTGCCGAGCTGCTGGCCACGCTGGGTTCACTGCTGCGCATCATCCTGGGCCTGGTGCTGGTCTACGCGGCATTGGACCGCGGGGCGCTGGCCGCGCGCAAGTTGCAGATGCGGTTTGAGCGGCTGGCAGAGCGCTCCCACCAGGGCATCATGATCAGCTTGGGCGAGAGCAGCATCGTCTACGCCAACCCGGCCTGCCTGGCCATATATGGCGTGCAGAGCCTGGCCGAGCTGCGGGTGGTGACGGTGGCGCGCACCATACCCAAGGCCGAACGGGCCAAGGTCGGAAAAATCCTGGCCGACATGCAAAACGGCCAATTGCAGGACGCGGGTTACGAGGCGCTGCGCCACCGCGCCGACGGTACGCCTCTATGGCTGAATTTCCATTATTTTCCGACCGAGTGGGACGGCGCGCCCGCGGTGCAGGTGTTGATTTCGGACGAGACGCGCCGCCACGAGGCCAACCAAGCGCTGATCCACCAGGCACTGCACGACGAGCTGACTGGCCTGCCCAACCGGGCCTCCCTGATCGCCAGCCTGCGCAAGCGCTGCACCGCGCAGGAGCCGCTGCCGCGTTTTGTGCTGGTGCTGATGAACATCGACCGCTTCAAGCTGTTCAACGAGGCCCACGGCCATTCCATGGGGGACGAAGTTTTGCGCGCCATGGGACTGGCACTGCGCGCGGCCATGGATGCCGACTGTGAGGTCATGCGTTCGGCGGGTGACGAGTTTGCGCTGGTCTCCGCACCGCATGGCAGCAGTGATACGGCCGTGGAATTGGTGACACGGGTGCGGCAGCTGCTGGCCAAGCCCCTGCAGGTGGCGGGCCAGGAGTTTTTTCTGGATGCCTCCCTGGGCATTGCCCTGTACCCCAACAGCGCGCGGGATGCGGATTCCCTGTTGCGCGCGGCCAATGCTGCTATGCATGTTGCCAAGCGCACACCGGGCACATCCCACCAGTTGGCTGAAAAGGCGTTTGAACGTGGCTCCAGCAATGCACTGGAGCAGGAGCAGGCCATGCGCGCCGGCATAGAGCGTGCCGAATTCCAGCTGATGTACCAACCCAAGGTGGACGCGCGCACGGGCCGCCTGACCAGCCTGGAGGCCCTGGCACGCTGGAACCGGCCCGGTGTGGGCCAGGTGAGCCCAGTAGAGTTCATTGCAGCGGCTGAGCGCACCGGTTTGATCGGTGCTTTGGGAACGGCACTGTTGAAACAGGCGTGTGAACAGATTGCACGGTGGCGTGCCCAGTTCAGCCACTGCGTGCCGGTGGCGGTGAATGTGTCGCCTTTGCAGATGCTGGACCCCCGTTTTCCGCAGCTGGTAGCACAAACGCTGCAGTCCTATGGCGTGGCCGCGCAATGGCTGACGCTGGAAATCACCGAAAGCTCGGCCGTGCAAAACCTGGAGCAGACCACCGCCCAGGTGGAGCAACTGCGCGCCATGGGTGTGCATGTGGCCATGGACGATTTTGGGACCGGCTTTTCATCGCTGAACATGTTGCGCAGCCTGCGCCTGCACACGGTCAAGATAGACCGTGGCCTGATAGACCCGTTGCCGTCCCCCGATGCGGTAGCCGTGGTGCGTGCCATCTGCCAACTGGCCGATGCCCTGCACCTGCACGTGGTCGCCGAAGGTGTGGAGACCCAGGCCCAGGCCACGGCGGCGCGTGATGCAGGCTGTGGCGAGTTGCAGGGTTATTTGTATTCCAAGCCCCTGCCGGCCCAGGACGTTGCCATGTGGTTGACGCGGCGCGCCCTGGAGCACCAGGTCGACACTGCGGCATTGCCCCTGCAGTCCGTGAATGTAGCCCCCACGTTTGTCGCTTCGCGTACTGCGCTGCCCCCCGAGGGGGCCCGAACCGTCTTGGGGCGGCCCGGCGGCGGTTAAGCTTGGCACATGAAGAAACCCAGCAAGTCCCCCTCCAAAAACGCCAGCGGTGGTGCCAAAGCGCCCGGCAAAAAGCCCGCCCGCGTACCCGTACACAAAGGCCCCTCCGGCGAGATCCGCCTGATTGGCGGCCATTGGAAACGCATCAAACTCAAGGTGGCCGACCGCCCCGGCCTGCGCCCCACGCCGGACCGTGTGCGCGAAACCCTGTTCAACTGGCTGGGCCAGGACCTGCACGGCCTGCGCTGTGTGGATGCCTTTGCCGGCACCGGCGCCCTGGGTTTTGAGGCTGCGTCGCGTGGTGCCGCCGAAGTGCTGCTGGTGGAGCACGATGGCGCTTTGGTGGTGCAGTTGCAGCGTGTACAGGCCCAATTGCTGGCCCTGGAGTTGCCTGAAGCCGCCGCCCCGCAAAAGCTGCACATCCTGCGAGGCGAGGGGGTGGCCACGCTACGCCAGCTGGCACCCGCCAGTTACCACGTGATCTTCTTGGACCCACCGTTTGATGGCGAGCTGTATGAGCCCGCCCTGGCCGCCGCAGCCCGTGCATTGGCGGTGAATGGGTCCATCTACCTGGAAGGCCCCAAGGCCTGGACCGATGCCCTGCTGGAGCCCTTTGGCCTGGTGGTGTACCGCCACCTGAAAGCGGGTGCGGTGCATGCCCACGTGCTGCGCGCCGCTGCAGCAACAGTGGATACCGCCGCACCGGCTGATACCCCCGCTGCATAATCGCAACCATAGCTGGGCCCTGTGGCCCGGGAGCTTTCGATGCAAAACCCCGTGATCGCCGTCTACCCCGGCACCTTTGACCCCATCACCCTGGGCCACCAAGACCTCATCCGCCGCGCCGCCAACCTGTTTGACACCGTTATCGTTGCGGTGGCCGCCGCGCACCACAAGAAAACCCTGTTCAGCCTGGAAGAGCGGCTGGACACGGTGCGCGAAGTGGTGCAGGCCTATCCCAATGTGCAGGTGGAGTCGTTTACCGGCCTGGTGCGGGATTTTGCGGTGGACCATGGCGCCAAAGCCATGTTGCGGGGTGTGCGCTCGGTGACGGACTTTGATTTTGAGAACCAGCTCGCCGGCATGAACCGCGCCTTAGCCCCTGACGTGGAAACGGTGTTTCTGACGCCGGACGCACGTTACCAGTACATTTCCAGTACGCTGGTGCGGGAGATCGCCGCACTCAAGGGTGATGTGGCGCAGTTTGTGGCCCCGACCGTGTTTGCCCGCCTGATGCAGAAATTGAAGCACGCCTGAAAACCACCAAGGAAACCCCATGAAAATCTTGCTGCCTGTGGATGGTTCGGAGTTGTCGCTGGAGGCCGTGCGTTTTGCGATCCGCATGATTTTGGCGGGCCTGCGTGCCGACGCGGTGTTGGCCAATGTGCAGGAGCCCGCCAATTTGTACGAGTTGCTGGTGGCACACGATCCGGAGGTGATAAACAAGGTCAGCGAAGAGGCCGGTCGGCATACGCTGCTGTCTGCGCAGGCTCTGCTGGACGCCGCAGGTGTGGTCTATGAGTGCGAGGTGGCCAAGGGTGACCCGGCCCACACCATTGTGGACATTGCCGAGCGATTTGCCTGCGACTTGATCGTGATGGGTGCGCGCGGCAACAGTGCACTGCGCAGTGCCATGCTGGGCTCGGTGTCCAACGAAGTGTTGCACGCCAGCCCGGTACCGGTGCTGATTGCCAAGCCGGACGAGGTCTGAACCCACACCATGGCCCTGCTCATTACCGACGAATGCATCAACTGCGACGTCTGCGAACCCGAATGCCCCAACGATGCCATCTACATGGGTGTCGCGATCTACGAGATTGACCCCCACAAATGCACCGAATGTGTAGGGCACTTCGAAGAGCCGCAGTGTGTGCAGGTGTGCCCCGTGTCTTGTATCCCGGTCAACCCGGAGTTTGTAGAAGACAAAGAAACCCTGTGGCAGAAGTACCGGCGCCTGCAGCAGGACGCCGCTCTGAGCACTAAGGTTTAAGTGCCGCAGTATGGGCCATTTGCGCGGCCCGGTGTTTGAGGGTCCAGGCCGCCATTTGGTCCTTGGGCATGGGTTTGCCATAGTGGTAGCCCTGTGCATGGCTGCAACCCAGAGCTCTTAACTGATCGGCGATCTCGGCATCTTCTATACCTTCGGCAATGGTGCTCATGCCAATGGAGCGGGCCAGCTCCAGCGCCGCTTTGATGATGTGCAGGCTGCGTTCCGACTGGTTGACCTGTTGCACAAAGGTTTTGTCAATTTTCAGGCAGGTGAAGGGCAGGGACTGCAGGTAGTCCAGACCAGCGTAACCGGTCCCAAAATCATCCAGCGCAATGCCTATGCCCAATGCCCGCAGGCGGTGCAGGGACCGCGCCACATCGTCCATGTTCTGGATGATGATGGTTTCGGTCAACTCGATGCGCAGCTCATGGGGGGCCATACCATGTTCGCTCAGGCAGGTTTGCACCGCAGCCACAATGTCACCGCCACCCAGTTCGGGGGCCGACAGATTGATGCTCATGAAGGGTTGGTGGCGTGCACTGTCCACACAGAACGGGCGCAGTTCGGACCAGTCGGCCACGGCGCGTTGCAGCACCCACTGGCCGATGCGGTGTATCAGGCCGGTTTTCTCGGCCAGGGGTATGAATTCGGCCGGGCTGACCAAACCCAGGCTGGGGTGGTGCCAGCGTATCAGCGCCTCAAAGCCGACCACCGCCAAGCCGTCGAACGCAATCAGGGGCTGGTAAAACAGTTCGAGCTGCTGGCGGTCGATGGCGTCGGACAGGTCCTGCGCCAGCGATAAGGTGCGCACAGCCGCCTTGTGCAGGTCCAGGGCCGCAGTCGCGGCATCTGCAGGGTTTGCATCCGGGTTGCCCAGCCGTTGCTGCAGGCCGGCGGCATCATGGGTGCTGCGAAAGCGTGCCAGCAGCAGGTGCAACAGGTACTGGATAACGGAGTCCGAACGCAGCAGCAGTTCTTCGACGTGGCTGCGGTCGATGCGGATCAGGCGCGTAGGTACCAGGGCGCGGACCGATGCGGTGCGGGGTTGGCGGTCCAGCAGGGCCACCTCGCCAAACATGGCGCCTTCGGTCAGGATGGCGATGCGCCTTTGCTCCGTGCCCACACCGGTTAATACCTCCACACAGCCTTCTTCGATGACGTAGGCCGAGTCGCCGGGGTCTCCCCACTGGAAAACCAGTTCCTGGCCTTCGAATACTTCCCGGTCAAATGCGTCTGTCATTGATGCACCCAAGTCATGAGGTTGGCCAGCGCAGGGTGCCAGTTGATGCGGCATTGCGGCTTGGTACGCGGACCACTATAAACCAAGCGTCTGCGCTTGGCTTGCCTGTTTGCAGTGGCTAAGGGCGCTTGGCGGGGCGGGCGCCTGGCTTGTTTTTGTCGGTTGGGGCGCTGGCAATGAAGACTTCTGGTGTGGCTTTTTGCTTTGCAGACGTGCTTTTCTTGCGCTTGCTTTTGGCGGCCGTGGTGTCTGCTGTGTCCAATGCGTCTGCTGTTTTCTGGGGTTTAGGTGCAGATTGCTTTTTCTCGGCAGCAGTCAGTTTGGCTTGGGCTGCACGTTGGCGGGCCTCTTGCGCCAGCCGCTCCTTTTCGATGGCGTTAGCGGTCGCAGTGTCCCGGCGTATCGTGGCGTCGGCCTGGATCTTTTGCTCCGCGGTGCGGGCGTCCTGCACGTCAACCACCACGGCATCGGTGCACGGCTTCTGGCTGTAGCTGTTGCCACAACGGTATACGCCATTCTGGCCGCTAGCCCCTGTCGATATTGAATAGATAGCTATAACAATAATAGCAATTGAGAGGCTTCGGTTCATGGGGTGCCTGGCGTCGGTTGTGCTGTGATGGGCAGGGGTGTGGTGGGGGTTGGCGCGGCAGGGCTTGCGGTGGCGCCCGCGACCGCGGGGCGTGGTGCCGGGGGTGTGTGGGCGCGGGGTGGTTTACTGGTGTGGACCAGCAGGGTGGCCTTTCCCATATCACCGGCCAGAAACGCCGGCAGGGCCTTGAGTGAGCGGTCAATACATTGGTCAATGGCAATGCGGTGGTCCAACGACGGTTTCTTCAGCACCCAGTTGACAACTTCAGCCTTGTCCCCGGGGTGGCCCACACCCAGGCGCAGTCGCCAGTAGTCGCCGCTGCCCACTTGCGCGTGGATATCGCGCAAGCCGTTGTGCCCGGCGTGGCTGCCACCAAACTTCAGTTTGACCTGGCCAGGGGCGATGTCCAGCTCGTCATGGGCGACCAATATTTCGTCGGACGCGATCTTGAAAAAGCGCGCCAGTGCACCCACCGACTTGCCTGACAGGTTCATGAAGGTCTGGGGTTGCAGCAGCCACACCGTTTGTCCATGCACGGTGGTACGGGCCAGCATGCCGTGGTAAGACTTGTCCATGCTCAGGTTCACCTTGAGCTCGCGTGCCAGGGCATCGATCCACCAGAATCCGGCATTGTGGCGGGTGGCTTCGTATTCAGGGCCAGGGTTGCCAAGGCCGACAAACAGTTTGATCATGAAGAGCGGGAGTCGTGAGATGTGTTGGAAGCTGGCGTGGATGGTAGGGCAAATCGATGGCGATTCCAACCCAAACGAAAACGGCCCACCGAAGTGGGCCGTCAACAGCTTGCGCTGTGAATCAGTGCGTGGGCAACCGATTATTTCTTGGCAGCGGGAGCTTTTGCAGCAGGAGCCTTGGCACCGGCCTTGCCACCCTTGCCAGCGGCAGGAGCCTCGGCAGCGGGATCGGCAGCAACTTCAACCGCAGGCGCCACCACGGACACCAGGACGGGATTCTCACGACCCTTGACCACAGCCTTCACGCCATTGGGCAACTTGACGTCGCTCAGGTGGAAGGAAGTGCCCTTCTTCAAGCCGCTCAGGTCCACTTCGATGAACTCGGGCAGGTCGGCGGGCAAGCAGGTGATGTTGACTTCGTTGACCACGTGGGTGATCAGGCAATGGTCGATCTTGAAAGCAGCGGATTCTTCCTGGCCCTTGAAGTGCAATGGCACCTTCATGTGCATCTTGGTGTTGGCATCGACGCGCTGGAAGTCGATGTGCAGGATCAATTGCTTGTAGGGGTGCATTTGCACGTCACGCAGCAAAACCTTGCTTTCCTTGCCAGCCAGTTCCATGTCGAGCACGGATGCGTGGAAGGCTTCCTTTTTGATTGCGTGCCACAGTGCGTTGTGGTCCAGTTCGACCAACAGCGGCTCACCGGCTCCACCGTAAACGATGCCAGGGGTGCGACCCGAATTGCGGAGACGGCGGCTCGCACCCGTGCCCTGCTTAGCGCGCTCAAAAGCGACAAATTTCATAACTTACTCCTGAAGGAATCCACCGCGACCAGTGGGCTCCGGTTTAACAAAAACGCTGGATCGCTGCCCTATGCAGCGGCGTCTGCTTTTTGTCCCGGTTAGAAAAGGTTTTGTAGAAATCTAAAAAAGATTTTCCTGATCCGAGAACAAACTCATGACCGACTCACCCTTGGCAATGCGCTGAATCGTTTCGGCGATCAGCGGTGCCACGGTGAGCTGGCGAATCTTCTGGCACTGCGAAGCCGCAGCGCTCAGGGGGATGGTGTTGGTCACCACAACTTCATCGAGTGCGTTGCCGTTGGCAATACGCTCGATGGCGGGACCCGAGAAAATGGGGTGTGTGCAATAGGCATACACCTTTTTGGCGCCGCGCTCCTTGAGCACTTCGGCAGCCTTGACCAGTGTGCCGGCCGTGTCAATCATGTCGTCCATGATGACGCAGTTGCGGCCATCGATCTCGCCGATGACATGCATCACTTCAGACACATTGGCCTTGGGGCGGCGCTTGTCGATGATGGCCAGGTCGCAGTTCAGCTGCTTGGCCAGCGCACGGGCACGCACCACACCACCAACGTCCGGCGAGACCACAATCAGGTCTTCGTAATTCTTCTGGCGCAGGTCCCCCAGTAACACGGGTGACGCATAAATATTGTCCACCGGGATATCAAAGAAACCCTGGATCTGGTCGGCGTGCAAGTCCATGGTCAACACGCGGGCCACACCCACGGTCTGCAGCATATTGGCTACCACCTTGGCCGTGATAGGCACGCGGCTGGAGCGGGGGCGGCGGTCTTGCCGCGCATAACCGAAATACGGAATCACCGCGCTGATGCGTTCGGCCGATGCACGCTTGAGCGCATCCACCATGATCAGCAGTTCCATCAAATTTTCATTGGTGGGTGCGCAGGTGCTCTGCACCACAAACACATCACGTGCACGCACGTTCTGGTTGATTTCGACGGTGACTTCACCATCGGAAAAACGGCCTACGGTGGCTGCACCCAGCGAAATGCCTAGGTGCTTTGCAATGTCAGCAGCCATGCCGGGATTGGCATTGCCGGTGAAAACCATGAAATCTGGGGGTGGTGAGGCCTGCATACGGATTCCAGCGATTAAATTGGGTTTATGCCTGTACGTTGCGCGTGCTGTGACCGGATCAGTACCGGGCAACAGATTTGGCAGGGGAAGAAGGATTCGAACCTTCGCATGCTGGAATCAAAATCCAGTGCCTTAACCAACTTGGCGACTCCCCTACACCGGTTGACAGCTAAAAGCTGCCCACCCTTAACCTTCATTCAAACCTTCTTTATCCCATCGCTGGTTGCCCAACCCACCAGGGGATGAACATCCATGTTGCTGCAGACCCTGACTTGCAGCGCGGCCGGCGCGCTACCCTCGTCAATACCATGCAGCAGTTGCGCAAACACCGCGCTTCCAGAGCCTGTCATCCGACCACTCAAACCCTGCGATTCCAGCCATTCTAGGGCTTGGTTCACACCGGGGCACAGCTTCTGGGCAACGGCCTGCAAGTCGTTTCGACCGTATTTGTAAATACGCTCAATGCTGTTTGCAGCGAAGCCTGAAATTATAGCAGTTTCCGAATCGCGCTTCAACGTTGGGTCAGAAAAAATTAACTGGGTCTGCAACCCGGCGTCTGGTTTGACCACCACAAAACGCGCGGACGGCAATTCTAGCGGCGTGATTTTTTCACCGATGCCTTCGACCCACGCGTGTTGGCCGCAGAGGAAAAACGGCACATCTGCGCCCAGGGCCAATCCTATCGTTGACAGAGTTTCCACAGACAGATGGAGCTTCCACAAACGGTTCAACGCCAGCAGCGTGGAGGCCGCATCCGAAGAGCCACCGCCCATGCCAGCCTGCGCGGGGACCGATTTGGCGATGCCAATGTGTGCGCCCAGCGTGCAGCCGGTGGCCAGCTGCAAGGCTTTGGCGGCGCGCACGACCAGGTCGTCGGCGGGCAGGGCCCAGGTCAGGTCCTCGCGGCTGATCTGTCCATCGGCACGGATATCGAAGTGCAGGGTGTCGCACCAATCAATCAGCATGAAGACGGATTGCAGCAGGTGGTAGCCGTCTGCACGGCGACCCGTGATGTGCAGGAACAGGTTGAGTTTGGCGGGGGCGGGTATGTCGTAGAGCGACTGCATACGGTGATTATCCGGCGCTCAGCGCTGCAGAATGATTTTCAGATCGGCCGGAACCTCGGGTGCCAGGCGCTGGGCGGTGAGTCGGCCATCAGCCAATGCGCGCAGGTCAACCTGCCACCCTGGGGTTGTGGGCTCATTGCCCTTGAGCCAGGCAAACAAACTGTGGATGGGCAATGTGGCGCCGGTGGTGTGTAGCGTCAGCGCGTCCAGCGATTCAAAGTGCTGGGGCTCGCCGCTGGTTTGCAGCTGGGCGCCAGCGGTGCTCCATTGCAGGCGTGCGGCCGTGCTTCCCAGGGGCGTAAAAAACGATAACGTGCCGGCTTCGGCATTGCCCTGCAGTTCAAAATCTGCCGTGAAAGCCTGCACCGGCGTGCTATGCACCTTGAGTGCCAGGCGACCCTGCCAGAGGGAATCGTTTGGACCATTTTGGCCTCTAGCCCCCGTAGTACTTGCACAACCTGCTATAAAAAATATAGCTATTAGCAGTGCCATCACCCAAGCGCTGCGTGCGCTCCCGCGCAGGCCAGCACTCACGGTGCACCGCCCAGGCGCCGCATGGTCTCGCGCAGCGTCTCGTTCTGGGGGTTCAGCGTGATGCCCTCTTTCCAGATGGCACTGGCCTGGTCCTTCTGGCCCACGCTCCACAAGACCTCGCCCAGGTGGGCAGCAATCTCCGCGTCGGGCCGCGCCTTAAAAGCTTCTTGCAGCAGGCGTATGGCTTCAGCCGTGTTGCCCAGGCGGTATTCCACCCAGGCCAGGCTGTCCACAATAAAGGGGTCGTTGGGCGCAAAGGTCAGCGCCTGGGTGATGAGTTGACGGGCCTCGTTCAGCCGGATGTTGCGATCTGCCAGCGAGTAGCCGAGAGCGTTGTAAGCGTGGTGGTAGTCGGGTTTGCTTGCAATCACCTTGCGCAGCAGCTGTTCCATCTCATCGAGTTTGCCCAGCTTTTCCGCCATCATGGCCAGGTCGTAGACCAGTTCGGTGTCGTCCGGGTACTGGGCACTGGCTTGCCGCAAGAGTTCGTAGGCAGCGGCGTATTGCTGTGCGTCACGTAGCAGTTGCACTTCGGCGTTGATCTTTTCCAGTGCATCCGATGCCTGCTGCTCCGGCACACTGCGGATGGCTTCGCGGGCCTGGTCCAGCTTGCCCTGGCGAACCAGGATGGCGGCATGGCGCCGCTGTATGCGCAGCGCGTCCTTGGGGCTAATGATCTGGTCCAGATAGGACTTGGCCTCGTCCAGCCGTTTGCCCTGTTCCGCTGCTTGTGAGAGCAGAAGGTAGGCCTGCACCAAGCCGCGACCCATGGTTGCAGTTTGGCTGGTTGTGTCCTTGGGGGGTGGATTCAGTGCCACATAGGTTTTGAGCGAGGACTCAGCCAGGGAGAGTTTTGCGTCTTGCAACTCCAGTGAACCCCGCAGCAGCCAGGCCTCTGCGTAGTCGTGCTTTTCTGCTGTCAGCAGCTGCATTTGTGTGTAGGCCTCGTCGTAGCGCTGGGTGTTGATGGCATGCCGTGCATAGGCCATGCGCACTTCAGCAGAGGGCTTGCCGTCCAGGTATTTGCGCACCAGGGCTTGTGCAGCGGGCACTTTGGCACCCATCAGTGCAACCGCCAACAACACCACGTCTTCAGATTCGGGGTCGAGTGCCGTGCCCTTTTTGGCTGCATCCAAGGCACCATCGGCATCGTCGGCCTGCAGGCGCATGGTGCCAATCGCCGCCCAGGCGGCAGGGCCGGTAGTGCGGTTGCCCAGGTCTGCTGCCAGGGCCTTTTCAACCACGGTGGCGGCCAGTTTCTTGTCCGTGGTGCGGGCGTAGTACCGTGGCACCAGGTTGATGGCCAGTGCACGCTCCGCTGCCGTCATACCCGCCAGCTCACGCTTGAGGGGTTCTTGTGTTTCTGCGATCTTGTTCAGACCCAGGAGGATCTGGAACTGGTAGCGGTTGGCCTCTTTGGACGAGGGCTGTGCGCGCGCCCAGGCCTGGGCGGCCTGTAATGCGGCATCACCACTGCGGGCGCGGTACGCGATTTCGATGGCGCGCTCGTACAGACGGGCAGAATTGGACTTGCGCGCCGCATCCAGCATCAGCGCGTAGGCCGAGCCGGGGTCACCCGCCTGCGCCGTCATTTCGCTCACCAGCAATTCGTAGAACAGTTCTCCGTCCAGGCTGGAGTTATTGGGCGCGTCGGTCTTGGGTGGCGCACCCAGGGCGGTGCCGCAGATGCTGGTTGCAACCAGGGCTAGGGCGCAAAGGCGATGGATACGTGACATCGGACCATAATAATCCAACCCATAGAGCCCTACGCACCATGCCTGAATTGCCCGAAGTCGAAGTGACACGCCTCAGTTTTGCCGACCGCATCGCTGGTGCAGCCATTGAGGGCGTGCGACTGGGAAAACCCCTGCGCTGGCCCCTGGGCTGCAGCCCCGACAGCCTGGTGGGGCAACATGTGCTGGCCGTGCGGCGCCGCGGCAAATACTTGCTGTTGGATCTGGAGCGCGGCTTGTTGCTGGTGCACCTGGGCATGTCGGGCAGCCTGTCGTTCACGCTGAACCCGCCCGAGGCGGGTAAACACGACCATTTTGAGCTGCGCACCGCCCAGGGTGTGCTGCGGTTGCACGATCCGCGCCGTTTTGGTGCCGTGGTGTTCGCCACCCATGAAGCCGACCCGGTGGCCCAGAAGCTGCTGGGCAAACTGGGCATGGAGCCGCTGGGTGCTGACTTTGACGCCAAACGCTTTCACCTGGGGCTGGCCAAACGCAAGTCACCCATCAAACAGGTACTGCTGGCCGGAGAGGTGGTGGTGGGGGTTGGCAATATTTATGCGTCGGAGGTGCTGTTCTTGTCGGGCATTCGGCCCAGCACCCCGGCTTCCCGGCTGAGCCGCCCCCGTGCAGCGCGCCTGCACCAGGCCATACGCGATGTGCTGGCGCGGGCGGTGGAGCGGGGGGGTAGCACGCTGCGCGACTTCTCCAACGCCCAGGGCGAAGCCGGTCACTTCCAGCTCGACGCCATGGTGTACGCACGGGCCGGACTGGCCTGCAAGGTCTGCGCAAACCCCATACGTGCCATGCGCCAGGGCCAGCGCTCCACCTTTTTCTGCGCCCAGTGCCAAAAACCCTGAGGTACAGGCCGGGGCGCAGTGCTATATTGAACAGTTAGACGGGGGGACTCTTGACTACTTCATTTAACGATCAATTTGACCAACTGGGCACGTGGCGGCGCGAATTTGCGCTGCGCCTGAAGCTGCTTGGCGAGTGGATGAAGGACAACGAACTGCTGGACGCCGCGGTTGAAGAACGCCTGCGCCGCTTGGGCACACAGGTGCGCTCCGACAAGGTGATGGTGGCCTTTGTTGCGGAGTTTTCGCGCGGCAAATCCGAGATGATCAATGCGGTGTTTTTCGCCGGGTATGGCCGGCGCATCATGCCCGCCAGTGCCGGGCGCACCACCATGTGCCCCACGGAAATGGGCTACGACGCCGACGTGCCGCCCTGCCTGCGTCTGCTCCCCATCGAGACCCGTTTGCAGCCCCAGGCGCTGATGGAGTGGCGCATGGTCCCCGAAAAATGGACCCGAATCGACCTGGATGTCAACAATCCGCAACAGTTGGCCGGCGCTTTGGAAAAAGTGGCCGAGACCCGTAAGGTTACACAAGACGAGGCACGCGCCCTGGGTTTCTGGCACAACCAGGCCCCCGAAGACAACCCCATGGTCGACGCCCAAGGCATGGTCGAAGTGCCCAAGTGGCGCCATGCCCTGATCAATATCGCCCATCCTTTGCTCAAACAAGGGCTGGTCATTCTGGACACACCGGGCTTGAACGCCATCGGCGCCGAGCCGGAGCTGACGGTCAGCCTGATCCCGCAGGCCCATGCCGTGGTGTTCATTTTGGGTGCTGATACCGGCGTTACCAAATCTGATCTTTCAATCTGGCGTGAGCACCTGATTGCCGAATCCGGCGACACCGATGCGCGGCTGGTAGTCCTGAACAAGATCGACACGCTGTGGGACGACAAGCTGAGCACCCCCGCCCAGATTCAGGCCCAGATTGAACGGCAAAAAGCCAGCACTGCTGAAATATTGAACATACCCCGTGACCGTGTGATTGCCGTGTCGGCCCAAAAGGGTCTGGTGGCCAAGGTCACCGAGGATGACGAATTGCTGCAACGCAGCTGCCTGCCCGTGCTGGAAGACGCACTGGGCCGCGGCATGATGGGCAAACGCCAGCGTATTCTGGGCGAGGCCATGGCCGCGGGTATCACCGATCTGCGGGCCGAAACAGCCCGAGTCATCAATATCCGCAAGCGCGACATGACCGAGCAGATGATGGAACTCAAGGGTCTGCAAGGCAAAAATGCGGCCGTCATCAAACACATGCGCTCCCGTATTTCGCAGGAACAGGCCGAGTTCGACCTGGGTGGTGCCAAGATCCATGCGGTGCGTTCGGTGCACCTGAAGCTGCTGCGCGAAGTGTTTGGCATTTTGGGCTCCACTGCGCTGAAAAAGGAGATGGCGAATCTCACTTCCACGCTGCTGCAAAAGGGTCTCAAGCTGGGCGTGAAGCGCGCCTACGGCGAAACCTTTGACCGCCTGCGTGCCAATCTGGAACGGGTGCAAGCCCTGTGTGCCGAGATCCAGTCCATGCTGGCCGCCACCTTCCGCCAGCTCAATGGCGAACACGGTTTCTCCCTGCAGGCACCGACCGAGCCGCAAATGGCGCAGTACCTGACTGACCTGAACATGGTGGAACGCAGCCACGTGCAGTACCTGGGTATCGGCAATGCCTTCAAGCTGGCGCAACCTGAGTTTGCCGACCGCCTGGTGCGGGCACTTTCCACCCGTTTGCGTGGCATCCATGAAGCCGCGCTGGGCGATGTGGAGCTGTGGAGCAAGTCGGCCGCGGCCCAACTGGACGCACAACTGCGCGAGCGCCGCCGCAACTTCAGCCGCCGCATTGAGGCTATAGACCGTATTCAGCAAGCCGCCGGTGGTCTGGAGGACCGCATCCAGGATGTGGACCAGCAGGAAGCCGCGCTGAGCCAGATTGAACTCAAGCTGATCGAGCTGACCGACTACCTGATTGCCGCCAACCGGCCCGCCGGTACCGAAGTCGACGTCGCCCTGGCCTGAGTTGATGGCAGTGGCACAAGGCGCCTTCGCCGGGCGGGTGGTGGCGTGGCAGGCCACGCATGGTCGCAATGACCTGCCGTGGCAAAACACACAAGACCCCTACCGCGTCTGGCTGTCCGAAATCATGCTGCAGCAGACGCAGGTGGTCACCGTGCGGGACTACTTTGCCCGCTTCCTGGCGCGGTTTCCAGATGTGGCTTCGCTGGCCCAGGCCAGCCTGGACGATGTACTGGGCCTGTGGAGCGGCCTGGGTTACTACAGCCGCGCGCGCAACCTGCACCGCTGCGCGCAGCAGGTTATGGAATTGCACGGCGGTGCCTTCCCGTCCACGGCCGAAGTTTTGGAAACCCTGCCCGGCATAGGCCGGTCCACCGCTGCGGCGATAGCATCGCTGTGTTTTGGTGAGCAGGTCGCCATACTGGATGCAAACGTCAAACGTGTTGTCACCCGTGTGCTGGGTTTTGATGCTGATCTGGCACAGGGCGCGAATGTGCGCGCGTTATGGGATGCAGCCACACAGTTGCTGCCCGTGGGCAAAGACGCGACATCCGCCATGCCGCGTTACACCCAAGGCATGATGGATGTGGGTGCCACCGTTTGCCTGCCCAAGAAGCCGGCCTGTTTGGTGTGCCCGGTGCACCAGGACTGTGTGGCCGCCGCTGCGGGTGACCCGCAGCGCTACCCGGTGCGTACCCGCACCCTCAAGCGCAGCTCCCAGTCCATCTGGTTGTTATGGGTGCAGAGTAAAGACGGTGCCGTGTGGCTGGACAAACGCCCCACACCGGGCGTCTGGGCGGGGCTGCACTGCCTGCCACTGTTTGACAGTGAAGATGCCTTGGTGAGCCAGGTCCCCGCCGCGCTGAAAGACCGCGTGCAAGCGCTGCCCGTCTTCACCCATGTGTTGACCCACAAAGATTTGTACCTGCACACCTGGCAACTGCGTGTGCCAGACCGATCGACGGATTGGGGAGAAGGGCGCTGGGTCAGCGCGGACGCCTGGCCGGATGTAGGTTTGCCCGCTCCCATTCGCAAGCTTTTGCAGCAGGGCGTTGCGTCTGATCACCCGGCCCGGTTTTAGCGCGCGTCGAGTTCCCGGTGGCGTGTCAGAGTGACCCACTGTGGCGTGAAGCGCTGGCTCAATCGCTCTACCAGATAGACCGAGCGGTGCTGTCCGCCGGTGCAGCCAATGGCCACCGTCACATAACTGCGGTGGTCGCGTGCGAGGGCGTCCAGCCAGCTTTCCAAAAAGTGGGCGATGTGGTTCAGCATCAGCTGCACTTCGGCCTGTGCCTGTAAGAAGTCGGCAACCGGTTGGTCCCGCCCGGTCAAGGCGCGCAGGTCGGCTTCGTAATGCGGGTTGGGCAACATGCGCACATCAAATACATAGTCGGCGTCGGTGGGGACCCCCCGCTTGAACGCAAACGACTCAAACACCAGTGTCAGTTGCCCGGTGGGCGCAGAGATCAACGCTTTGACATAACCCTGCAACTGGGCCGCGCGGATGATGCTGGAGTCGATGACATGGGCCTGCTCGCGCAGGGTGGCCAGCAGCGTGCGCTCCAGCTCAATGGCCTCCACCAAAGCGCGGCGGGCATCCTGCGCACGGTTGCCGGGGTCGGGTTGTGACAGGGGGTGCTTGCGACGCGTCTCGGAGTAGCGGCGCACCAGGGTTTCGGTGTCGGAGTCCAGAAACAGGGACTTGATGTGCATGCCACGGCTGCGCAAGGTGTCCAGGTGATGGGGAACCAGCGGCAGGGACGTGGCGCTGCGCACATCCATGGCAATGGCAATGCGCCGCGCCTGGTGTTGCTGCTCCAGTTCTACAAAGGGCAACAGCAGCTCCGGCGGCAGGTTGTCCACGCAGTAAAAACCAGCGTCTTCCAGCGCGTGCAGAGCCACTGATTTGCCGGAGCCCGACATGCCGGTGATCAGCACCATCTCCATGGCTTGGGCGCCGTCCTGCATAGGGTCAGGCCCCCGACTGCAGCATTTCCTTGGCGTGTGCCAGGGTGGTGCTGGAGAGTTTTTCGCCGCCCAGCATGCGCGCGATTTCTGCGACACGCTGCTCGCCCAATACGGCGGCCACGGTGCTCAAGGTCACCTTGCCGCTCATCTGTTTGGCCACCACCAAATGGTGGTCCGCAGTGGACGCCACCTGGGGCAGGTGGGTCACGGCCAGCACCTGGCGGTCTGCGCCCAGTTGGCGCATCAGGCGGCCCACGGTCTCGGCCACCGCACCGCCCACGCCGGAATCCACCTCGTCAAAGATCAGCGTTTGCGCGGTACCCAGCTGGCTGGTGGTCACCGCAATGGCCAGCGCCATACGCGACAACTCGCCACCGGACGCTACCTTGCCCACCGGTCTTGGTGTGCTGCCCGCATGGCCTGCGGCCAGAAATCCCACTTCTTCAAGACCACTCTGCATGGGTTGGGCACTGGCCTCCAGCACCACCTGGAACTGGCCGCCTTGCATGCCCAGGCCCTGCATGGCCTGGGTGATGGACTGCGCCAGCAGCGGTGCCGCTTTGGCCCGCGCCTTTGAGAGCAGTTTGGCCTCGGTCAGATAGGCGGCATGGGCCTTCTTCTCGGCGTTTTGCAAACCCTCCAGATCAGAGGCGGCATCCAGTTGTGCCAGCTCGGTGCGCCACGTCGCCAGCAGTGCGGGTAGCTCTTCGGGCGCACGTTTGTAGCGCCGCGCCAGAGACACCCACAGCGACATGCGTTCGTCCAGTTCGGCCAGCCCTTGCGGATCCAGCTCGGTGTGGCGCAGGTAGCCACGCAGCGTGCGCACTGTATCCTCCACCTGGGCCAGGCTGGAAGCCAGCACATCCACCGGATCGGTGAATTGCTTTTCCAGATGCGCCTGGCTCTGCAACTGTTGCAGGGCATTGTTCAGCAGACTGATGGCATTGTTGTCATCGTCTTCCAGCAACTGCAGGGCCGTCTGCGCGGCATCCATCAGGGCCTGTCCGTTGGCTAGGCGGCTGTGGCTGCTTTGCAATTCGTCCCATTCGTCGGGTAGTGGGTTGAGTTTTTCAACCTCGCCAATTTGCCAGGCCAGGCGTTCACGTTCACGCTGCAAGGAGTCTTGTGCCGCCATGGCCTGGGTCAGCGCGGCCTGGGCTTGGCGCCAGTCTTGCCACAGTGTTGTCAGCGTGGCGGTCGATAGCTTGGCATAGGCATCCAGCAGGCCACGTACTGCGTCCGGGCGGGTCAGGCTTTGCCAGGCGTGTTGGCCATGGATATCGAGCAACTGCTCACCCACCGTGCGCAACTGTTGGGCCGTGGCCGGGCTGCCATTGATCCATGCGCGGCTTTTGCCCGCCGTGTCCACGGTGCGGCGCAGCAACAGTGTGTCGCCGTCATTGTCAAACCCGGCCTCTTGCAGCGTGTCGCGCACGCTGGCGGGGGTGTCGAATTCGGCGCTCACGTCGGTGCGGCTGGCGCCTTCGCGGATCACGCCGGTGTCGGCCCGGGCACCGGTGACCAATTGCAAGGCGTCGATCAGGATGGATTTGCCAGCGCCAGTCTCACCGGTCAGCACCGTAAAGCCGCTCTCTAGATCCAATTCCAGCTCGCTGACGATGACGAAATCGCGCAGCACGATGCGTTTAAGTGCCATACGGCCCCCACGCTCGGCACGTTGTGTCCTCGCTGCCCCCCAAGGGGGCGTGCACTTGCTTGAAGCGGTTCTGCGCTGCGTTCATCAGGCAACTCCTTCATTCCAATGTAATTTTTGCCTTAGGGTGTCAAAGTAGGTCCAGCCCTTGGGGTGCAAAAAGCGCACTTGGTACTGCGACCGTGTCACCACAATGCGGTCGCCGTGCATCAGCGTGGCCAGCGACTGCATGTCAAAGTTGGCACTGGCATCGCGCCCGGCCACCAGCTCTATCACCACTTCCGACACATTGGGCAGCACGATGGGCCGGTTCGACAAGGTGTGTGGCGCAATAGGCACCAGCACCCAGCCGGGGATGGACGGGTGGATCAAAGGCCCACCGGCCGACAGCGCATAGGCCGTGCAGCCCGTGGGCGTGGCGATGATCAGGCCGTCGGCCCGCTGGTTGGCGACAAAGTTGCCGTCCACCTCCACCCGCAGCTCGACCATGCCAGCAGTAGCTCCGCGGTTGACCACCACATCGTTCATGGCCAGCGCCGAGAACACACACTGCCCGCCGCGCATCACACGCGCCTGCATCAGGCTGCGGTGGTCTTCCACATACAGGCCTGCCAGCATGGGTTGCAGCGTGGCGTCAAAGTTGTCCAGCGGAATGTCGGTAATGAAGCCTAAGCGGCCCTGGTTGATGCCGATCAGCGGCACACCGTACTGCGCCATCTTGCGGCCAATGCCCAGCATGGTGCCGTCACCCCCCACCACCACACACAGATCGCAGGAGGTGCCGATGGCCGCCACATCCATCGTGGTGTAGTTGTTCAGCCCCATATTGGCCGCTGTGTCGGCCTCCACCACCACCTCGCAGCCCTGGGCCATCAAAAAGTCTGCAATACGCTCCAGCGCCAGCCGCGAGGACGCGCCCGTCGCGCCAGACGACACAGCTTGGAATTTGCCAATCAAGGCGACCTGGCGGAATTGGGACTTCATTCGCAAATTACATCATTAAAATGACTCAATGCTCGATGATCGTTCCAAGTTGTTGCTGAAAGCTCTGGTTGAGCGCTACATAGCCGACGGGCAACCCGTTGGCAGCCGCACCTTGTCCCGGGCCTCGGGCCTGGAGCTGTCGCCGGCGACCATACGCAATGTGATGTCGGACCTGGAGGAGCTGGGCCTGATCGTCAGCCCGCACACATCCGCCGGTCGCATCCCCACGGCGCGCGGTTACCGCATGTTTGTGGACACCATGCTCACCGTGCAGCCCGGCCAGTATGGATCCCACATCCTGGCGCCCGACCAGCCGCAGAAGGTGATCTCCAACGCGGCCAACCTGTTGTCCAATCTATCGCAGTTTGTGGGGGTGGTGATTGCGCCCAAGCGCACCTCGGTCTTCCGACACATCGAATTTTTGCGCCTGTCGGAGCGGCGCCTGCTGGTGATCATCGTGTCGCCCGACGGCGATGTGCAAAACCGCGTCATCTTCACCGAGCAGGACTATTCCCAGGCGCAACTGGTGGAGGCTGCCAATTTCCTGAACAGCCACTACGTGGGCCTGGACATGGAGCACGTGCGCGAACGCCTGAAGGGCGAGGTCGAGTCGCTGCGCACCGAGATTGCCACGCTGATGCAGGCGGCCGTCACTGTCAGCTCGGAAGCCATTAGTGAGACGCAGGACGAGGTCATCATCAGCGGCGAACGCAACCTGCTGTCGGTGTCCGACTTCTCCAGCGACATGGGCAACCTGCGCCGCGCCTTTGAGCTGTTTGAGCAAAAGGCCCAGTTGATGCGCCTGATGGACGTGGCCGGCCAGGCCGAAGGTGTGCGCATCTTTATTGGTGGTGAAAGCCAGGTCGTGCCGTTTGAAGACCTGTCCATCGTCACTAGCCCGTATGAGGTGGACGGCAAGATTGTCGGCACGCTGGGCGTCATCGGCCCCACTCGCATGGCGTACGACCGCATGATCCAGATTGTGGACATCACCTCCAAGCTGGTCAGCAATGCACTGAGCCACAACAAGTAGAACGCAGCTGCCGCCGCTCGGCGGAGTGGTTGCGAGTCAAATCGGCCTATAGCCCCCGTGAAATAAGGCTATGCCGCTATTATTTTGCTAGTGGCAGGCCCCACCAAGCCGCCGAGTAATCGGTACAGGCCAAACAGCAACAGGCATGGCACAACGATGGTTTGCATCAGAAACACCACCATCAAGGTGACCATCCGCTCCGCGGTTCGCTCGGCCATGGCTTGAATGTTCTCGAACCGGGCCTGTGCCCGATCTGCCGATACATCTAGCGCATCAGACAGCTTGTCTTTGGCTGCTACTACCGCATCTTTTGCACCGCCCAGGGCGTCCATGGCGCCCGAGAACAGCCCCTTCCTTTCAGGCGATGCCGCGGGTTTGCTGGCCGTGGAGGCAGGGGCACTTGGCTCGGCCGAGGCGGGTGGATGGCCAGGGCGTGTGGGTGTTGATGCGCCGCCGTTGAGTTTTTTCAACGCCGCGCCCGTCTGGTCAATCACCAGCAGACTGCTCTCGTAATCCGATGCCAAAAATTTCTCAAAGATAAAGGCGCTTCCAATCAAGGTGACCGGCATCACCAGCCGCAGAAAAACCACCACCACAAGCAGACGCGACAGCCATTCGGGTGCCCGATTGATCCAGAAAAGGCTGGCCCACGCCAAGGCCAGTATCGTCACCCCAGCAGACACCGCCCAGCTGGACGCGACGGCCAACAGCAGCTTTTGGATGCCAAACGCCACGCTGGCCGTCAGCATGATGGATGAGAACTGCTCCACCAGGTTATTGATAGGGTCCAGCACCTGCCCCAGTGCCAAGGTGATGCCCACACCCAGGGGTTGCACCACGACCTCGGTCCCCTGTACGACGGAGATGATGGCGTTGAGCGCCCGTGCCGAAGCAAAGCTGACCAGCGACCGTTTGAGCCCGGCGTCCACCTGCGCATTGGCCATGGCACTGATATCTTTGGACCAACTCAACACCACAAACAGCAGAACCAGCGCGACGGTAGCGAGCCGGGAGACGAGCTTTGCGTTGAAGTACGGCCTGCTGGATTCGCGCAAGGTTGGCATGGGCACTCCTGGTGGGGTAGCAGTGATTGTGCAATGCTTATGGACAAAATTGACCCTTAGCCCCCGTCAAATATGCCTGATAAGCTATCAAATACATAGCATGTGGCATTCGACCCACTTTGGCACGGAATCCGCGATTTTGGGCCACTACAATCACCCGCTGGTTTGGGGCGTTAGCTCAGTTGGTTAGAGCAGAGGACTCATAAGACCTCTCGAACGCTTTTTCACCCTGTCGTAAGCCGAAGAAACGTAACAAATTTTCGTTTTCTGGCGCTGCTTTTCTCTTCCCAACCGAACCCAACTCCGAACCTTTCCGACCGTTCGGTGACCATCGTCATAGCTTTTTCCCAATGGAATCAACGCATTGGCGATAGAGGGTGTCGAACTATGTGACGAACCTATGGGCAGCGCAAAAGTGGGCCAAGTGGTGTACTCCCACCCGGCCCAAGTTTCCCTCTATGGCGCCAATGCCGGAGTGGTATTCGACGCTACCAAAACGGAAGCAGCACTGGCCGCCTCGTGCAAGGTCTTCGGCGACAGATGGGCATAGCGCATAGTGACCTTTGGGTCACTGTGCGAAAGCAGTTTCTGCACCTCGTACAGGCTGCGCCCGCTCGTCACCAACATACTTGCGTACGTGTGGCGCAAATCATGCACACGAACTTTTTCACTTATCGACGCCAACTTGCGAATGGCGTACCAGGTCTTCTCAATCCCCGAGTATGGTTTTTTGGTGCGTTCGTGAACAAAGACATAGCCTTTGACCCCTTCAACCTGCAGCTGGTTTAGGACCCAAATTGCGCTTTCATTGAGGAACACGGTAGCGACTTTTTTAGATTTGCTGTCGGACGCGGGAATGCGCCAAACCCGGTTGGCAATATCGATGTCTTCCCACTTCGCGTGCATGGCTGAGGCTTTGCGCGCGCCAGTGCTAAGCAAGAACATCAACAGCAACCCTATCACTCTTTTCGGGTGTGACTTACACACCGTGACCAGACGCTGAACTGAATCTGCATCGAGGTAGTTTTCAAGCTGGGTATCTTGGTTGAAGCACGCTATACGTGCCAACTGATTTTTTTCGAGAAATTCCCACTGTACTGCTAGATTCAGCATGCGCCGCATGAGCTTTAGGTGATGGTCCGCCGTCGCTTTGCTGACGCCAACCTTTTGCACTAGTTCACTGTGGAAAAGCTGTACGTCCAGGCGCGAAATCGCATGCATAGCAACGTGCCCGAAGCGCGACGCAATGCGGTGATTAAACATACCCAGGTCCTTGCCTGCCGTACGCTTGTGCGTTAGTGCATGGGGCATGTAGAAGTCGGTCATGAACTTCTGCAAGGTGATTTCGGATTTTGGCGCATCGGCTTTGGGTGCCTGCGAACGCGCCGCAAGATGCTCAGTGCGCGTTTGCTTTGCAAGTTTGCGAGCCTGCGCCAAAGACAGTTCGCGCACTGCCCCTAGCTTTCGATAAACATTGGTGCCGCTGGAGTTCTTTAAACGCAGGTACCACATCGGAACAGCCGTGGACGAAGCGCGACATTCCACAAACAGACCGGGCTCGTCTGCGACGCTGTACTCGATTTTGACCTTGCCGGGCGGGCACACAAGGCCATTGGCCATGAAGGCCTGGAAGTTTTGTATTACGGGAATTTTGTATCTCCTTGAATGCAATCACCAACCCTTTCGGGTCAGTGACTGCAAGGTGAAAAATTACAGGATTAGGTACAGCCTGCGGCCGGCCATATCAGGATTGACGCAACTAATTGGCAGCATCTTGGCCTCCGCAAAGACGCGCATGCATCGCCCAAAGAGCCTATGTGTCTTCTTCGAATAGCGGTCCCACACCGCTGGGTTGTTGAACAAGGCCTCCGTTGAGTGGAAATCGTATGGGTCGAGGGCGGAAAGACTCGCGGTGCAGTTTTTCCACACTAGGTCAAAAGCCCACTCTGGCATGAAACCGTGTGAGTAACTGATTCCGCGAGTTGTACCTTTCGGTCCTGTAACCGTGCTGTATCGGATGTTGCTATAAAGGTCCAGCCGAATGCCTGGATGCATGCCAGTCGGTGGGGTCGTGATGTCGTTGTCCATGGCTGCCGAAGTCAAGCGGGCAGCGCCAGGGTTTGTCGTATTGATACTTGTCATTTATGCTTTCATTGCTTACCGGGGTAGACGTACATGCGCGTCAAGTTGCGTTTCACTTCGAAGTGCAGCTAGACGAACAAGATGAAGCGGCCCCGCCGCATATCGACTTGATGAGATGCCCTTGCAGATAGCCACTTGGCTGGATATAGGTTTGAGTACCACGCGGTCTTGCAGTGGGTTTTGGCCGCGTAGATGGGGGGAGGGGGGCGCAAAATGAAAGGCAATCCATTTTGAAAACCCAGGTAGAGAGTGGTGATAACCGCCTCCACTTCCCACCCCCTCCCGCAAGCCCATGAAACCCAACGCGTTTTCGCAGGCCCACGTCAGACGGGGGGGCGGCAGGTGGTGGCGCATCAGGAGCCAGGCGCTTGAAACCAACACCCGGGCTTATCGAACGACCCTGTGCCCTAACAGGTCTCGACCTAACTTATCACCCTTGCGCATGGGGATACGCCATTTTTGTATGCCTTTGACCTTCTTTGAATCACCCAGCAGCTCACGCAGGATTCCAGTCAGTTCCTTCGAATCCCCGTTTTTGGGGTTGGTAATGCCCAACATCACGAACAATTCGCTGGTCGATTTGTAGGGGTTGCCGGGCGCATTTTTCTTGTCCAGGTCAATGATGCCCAGCAAGAGGTCGCGTATGACGCTGTTGGTACGGTGGTCACTATTGCAAGACTCAAGTAGGGCTTCCTCTTCCTTGGTCAGCCACCACTGCTTGCCGTTGGCCCAGTCCCAAGCCAGTTCAGCAAGAAGCTGTTGCATGTCGATGCCGTGATTGAAGTCAATCGACACCAGCGGGAGGGTCCACCATCGCGTATTGCCCGTGTGATCCACCAGAAAGTTTTCGTCATTCACCGTGGCCGCAAAGACCGTACGCCGCTGATATTCCGACTCAGTTCGCGCATATGGTCGGCGCACCTTGTCAGAGTCACTTGTCAAAACACCTTTAAGACGCGCAAAGTCTTTACGGAAAGAACTGTCAAGCTCACCAATTTCAACGAGCCAGTGGGTAATGGCCCCCAGGATGGAGTCCTTACTATTTGCGTCTAAATGGTGATCGACCTTGACCACCTTGTCACGCAGGCTGGGTACGGGTACAAGCGACATCACCCAAGAGGTTTTGCCAATCCCCTGAGGCCCCTGAAGGACCAGCACTCCGCGACCCTTGAAACCGGATGGCTGGAGCGCGGCGGCAACTGTACTCAGCAGCCACTTGTAGACCAACACTATCTTCAAATGCGCTGGGAACCCCTCACGCGTCCTCAGCGTGTCGCAGATAGCCTGCACACGTTTGATGCCATCCCAGGGTGTCTTCAAGATCCATCTTGCAACAGGGTTGTAGGGGTTTCGGTCACCTATGACTTCAACGATCGCAGGTACCGGAGCTGCCTGCATCCTGTTGAGGGTTGCCAAACTCATTATCGTGGTCATGGCCGTGTTGTCGGCGTTGTCCGCAGTCCCGCCCTTGTCCGGCAGTCGAATCTCCAGTTTTTTCTTTATGACGTTATATCGAGCTGATATTCCATACTGATCGAGCATGTGCTGGACATTGGCAATGGTCGGCGGTAGACCGTCGCTCGCATATCTCGGTTGATTTGGAAACGGCGGTGACTCTATTGCTTTGGCAGCATCCAGGCCTTTGTTCAATAGCTGGTTCTTGCTACCATCATCATCCCAATTCAACTTTCTCGCATCGATAAGCACCTGTGGTTCAGATTCAGGAACTGCATCGAGCACATTCAAATCTGGAGGACCTGTTGCGCTGGCCACCATCGGCACGCTGCCATCTGCAACGGCCCTATCTAAAACGGTTTTCTCTTCCATCTTCCCGGCAGCGGCACTATCACCATCAATTTCCCGCACGTCCGCCGGGCTATCACTATCAAACTCTCTTTCATTGGCCGAAATGGCCCTAAACGGCGGCACATCGTGCACCGCCCTAGTAACCGCTGAACTTACACTCTGATTCTCACTTTTCCGACCATCTAAATCGCCAGGCATATCGGGGGCAATGGGGTTAATCTCCATTGATTTTTCTCGTTTGGATGAAAAAATATCCCGGCGATGCGGTGCGCTCTTTCAGAATAACCGTACTGTCACTATCGACTGATCAACAAGGCCAGACAATTCAGCGCACCACGCATCGCTCGGAATTCGGCTAGCTGTGTTGACGCTCAGAAAATGTTTCTGCCGCTGCCCTGGTCAGTCGCTCAGTCCAGATGCAGACTCCAAAGTCTCCACGCGCGACCAATTGCAATATCACGGGCGTCAGTACGCGCCGTTCTGAATCATTCAGTGATTCCAGAAATTCCGGATCGAAGATGTCATCAATGCCAATCACTTCGCCGAAGGTGAACACCGCGCCGTCAACATACGATTTCACCTTTTGGATGAAGGATTCCGGAACAAGGCTGTCACCCATCAAGGTGTAGCTCAGCAATTTGTCGTCGGGAGTCTTATAGCCATTCGCGTTGCCCTCGGCGCGCAGATTTTCTACATAGGCCCTGTTGAGAGAGGTGGAGATGTAAGGCACATTGCTTGCTGTCATTTCTGTTAATCGTTTCTACATTGTTTTGCGACTGCGCCAACGGCATTGGCTGCAGCTCGCTCATTAGGATTCGTTTGGTCAGGACGAAAAAAGACCATAGAAGTTTCGAACCGTCACTTCGTCACTTATTGATAAGTCAGTAAATTGTTAAAGAGCTGCCGTAGGTGGTGATCCAACCTTCTGGGCGTATATGCCCAGCGACAAAAGCATCTTGCATGACCCGGAAACGATTCGTCAAGAGTACTGAAACGTACGGGAGTTTTGGGTCCGTCCTCAGGTGCAGTGACACACACTTCCTGCGTGTGACGGAACGGTATTCTGCGTAAGGTATCGACTTACTTGCTTTACGAAAGTCTCAATATGAATGAACCTTTTCTGTTGAGCTTATTGCGCTCAATCCCCACAAAGTTTTCATTCATATGCCAGTGATACTTTTTTCCGAGATGTCTTTCGCATTCCTCTCATGGGGCCAAAAAAAGTTATTTGAAGCGCCGTTGCGGTTGTGCAACGGCGGAGTACGGCGACTTGTAGTGAGGCTGCGGGGCAGGGTCCGTTGGTGGTATCAGATCGGCCCATGGTGACGCCACGGGCCGTTGGCAGTTGCGGGCCGCTCAGTCGCAGAACCAAACGCCTATCTGGTCGCTATCTAGGCCAGCGCGGTTTGAGGCCTCGTTGATCACAATATTGCCAAGCATGCTGCTCGGGAGTTCGTTGGCGTTTTCAAAGGCATTGCGGGCTGCCAAACTGATGCTGTCGAAAAGATACATGATGAGTCCTTTAGGGTTAAGAGTTACTTGCGGTTTTTGAAACGGAAATAGAAGGCGGCGGCAGTCACTGCCAAGATCAAGACGACTAACCAGGGGTGCACAAAAGTCAGGATACCTACTGCCGCCACGGAGAAAATGCGGGTGTTGGCGAAACAGACTCCAAGCACAGCGGTGGCAATCAGGGCAGCGGTAATGCTTGCCACCAATCAGGTCTCCTTTGCTTTGCGGCGCGCAGCCTTTGACTCAGCGTTCTTGGACTCGGAGAGAAGTGCCGACACAAGTTGCTCCATCGTGGTGCCTGGTACGTGGTCGTGGACGCGGCTGTTTTGCTCGTTGGCGCGTATGAGGCCGAGGTCTTTAATCACGGCCATAAGGAAGCAGGAGTTGTTCACCGACCTCTGAGGCTGGACGATGTGAAAGGATTTGGCTGTAAGACCAGTCTCCCCCAGCACGACATCTTGAATGACGGTGCCCGCCGCCCAACCGTCAAAAAAACGCCCGCCACCGCTATTCTTCAGAAGCCGTATATGTAAGGTTGCATCCTTAACGTGGCGGCCAATTGCAAATGTCAGCGTTGACCTTTCGGACAGTGACAGACATTGGCCTTGAAAGATTGGCTCAATGGGATCAACCTCTGACGCAACCTCAGAAATATTTTCAGACATGGAAATTCCTTGTTTTATATGTTGTTAAAGATGAAATCAATATAACTTATATAAGTAATCTTCATATAAGATACTCTAATACTAGCTCCACCATGGGAAGCCTGGAGCGAATGGCAGGCCCGGGTAAGAGGGGCGTACAAAGGGGCTGGGGTCGACTCGGCCTAAGTTGGCGCGAAGCTGGCATGGAGGCTGCACATCTGCAGCAGGTGCGGTAGATCAATCGTGATGGGCACGAAAATTTCTACGCCAAAACCAGAGTCGTCCAAAATGAACACTAGGTCATAAGAAACCGGAAAAGCTTCGATGAATTCGAAGGACGGAGTGAAGCCAGGAGCATCAAAGCGGGTGCCGGTGAATCTATTAGCCAAGATATCGAAGCCCAGCTGTGCATTCACTGACTCCATCGTGTCTCCCGGTTCGAGAACCAAAAAGTAGCCCAGCTCGCTCGCATCGAAGGCCAAGCCTCCGAGGTCAGTTAGTCGCTGTTCGACCAAGCGGCGGATCTCCGCGTCGACGATGGCTGATGCGTGTAGGAGAGATTTAATGGTGAGCACGCGGTACCTCCAGCGTGGGGTACTGGCGGGGCAAGGGCCAAAACCTGTCATGGCGTTGGTAGACGTCGCGTGGGAGATGTGCGCTGGTGAGAGTATGGGAAATGGTCATGTTGAGTCCTTGGTTGTGATTGAGCAAAAAAAAGCCCCTAGCTTTCAAAGCTGGGGGCGTCGGTTTCATTAATTCAACGGTCTGCTACCGAGCGGATTTGTAGTGTTTCCAACCCAGCCATCCGGCGATAAGCAGGGCGACTGCGATGGACACTTTCAGGGCAAAGGCAAGCAAGCCCGCCCATACAGCAAGCGCGCCGAGTTTGATCAGCGCGATAGCTGCGATGGTGAGAACGAAGAAGGTCAGTAGTGGCATTGGTTTTCTTTCAGGGCATTGATTTGTATGGACGAAAAAAAACCTGTCCCAAAAAATATGGGAGCAGGCTTTCGGTGAAATTGCAGTCGGGCGTGTGTCTTTAGCTATTTGGGCTGTATGTCATTCGGGAGTTTTACTGTGGGGGAGTTGGGTTTCACTTCTCGGCTGCAATCGCTGGCTTGGAAGTGTTTTGTTCCAAGTATTTGAAACCTACCAAGGTCACTACCACCTGCGTGAGAACGCTCCCGCTGGCGGACTGGACGTATGCATGTTTTACACCACACTTGCAGACGTTAGCCTTGTTAGCTTGAATCGAACGGTCGATCGACTGTAGACCCAAGTCGTCTGTGATGATGCAAACCTCTTCAATAGGCCCATTTTTCTCAGCAAGTTTTAGCGTTTGATAGACAGTCACATTGCAAGCTTTGGCGGAGGCGTCAAGTTTTGCACCATTGAGCATTTGGACGCTGGAGGCGCAGCCGGATAGCCATAGCAGCACGAGGCCTGCCACGCCTGCTTTGAGGCCACGGCTGATACGGTTGGATTTTTCTGAATTCATTGCTTCTTTCGTTTGATAATTTATTAGATGATTTATGCGATGAATAAGTGTGACCCGTTGCAATCGGCTCACAGTAGCTGGCACACGAAGCTCAGTCGACGGCAAACTGATCCCGCTTTGCAGAGTCGGGTGTTATAACTACGCGATTAAGGGTTGCGCGAACCAATAGACCTTAGTCTTCTTTCAACAGCGGTCGGCGCTACTCAGCACCATATGCGGTGCGAAACTCGAATAATGTATATGGGGCGCTCCTTTCTCATAAGGGTCGGTGCGTTATAAGGAGTTGAGATGTTAATGAAATTTGTGCGGACAATGATACTTTTCTGCATATTGACATTTTCGGGAAATATATTTGCATCGACATGGTTGCTTGTCCATAGCGACGAGTCAACTAACCTGACAACGGGGCGCAAATTCTTACACCATCGCGAAGTAGACATCGAATCTATTGAACGGGTTGGTTTAAACCTCAAATTCACGGGAAGGGCCTTCGATTCGAGATGGGGGCCTTTGACTTATGGGCCACTTGAAAGTCTGGTAGTTAACTGCCTGACATCCATGCGTGGACAGTGGTCGGATATGAGTCTTTACTCAACATATCCCAACACAATAGCAGGCGATGAATTGCGGGCGGTTTGCCAACATGCCGAAAATCTGGGTTTGATTTCTGCCGATGAAGCCGGCTCGCACAGTCGGACGAGATCTCCCGTGAAGTCTGTGAAGTCCACAGACAACAGAGTGGACTCACTGCAAGCTACTGGAGACACACAAACGGCAAAATCTAATAGTTTGGGGCGCACGCAGGGTGAAGTTGGCATATCTCTTGAGGATTGGATTGCTCTATTTGGAGAGCAAAGAAGTACCTTTCGAGCGAAGGCCCTTGTAGATGTATCAATCAAAGTGTCAAATGACTCTGCAGAAAAAATACTGCAAGGAAAGAAAACGGAAGGCTTGAAGTCGCTATTACTTGTATACACCCTCAATGACTACATCTCAGAGTTACCACAATTCAGTCGATCCAATGAATGGCGCGCGAATAGAAAAGCCTCTGAGGAAATGAAGGCCATTTTGCTAGGGGGCGGTGTAACTGCGGAAGTCATCAAGATAAGTAGACAATATTTAAATTCCTATTTAAAGGCATTTCAAATCCCTACGCAAAAAGCCCCTGCAGGGTGGATCGATGTCGTAGGAATTTATCCAGGCTACTCTTCAAAGGAAGAAGTTTCCGACCTAAAGACAAAGTTCGGTTTGATTGATATTGGTGGATATGGTGTTATGTGTGCTGATGAATATAACGAGAAGAATATTCTCGTCAAGTTAGTCTGCTTGTTTGGAAAAGATGATCTGACTACAGATCTCGCTAGCGGTGAAGGATCGTTGGTCTCAAATAGTGAGGTTTTTCAGGTTTTCGTAAAGGGATTTACTAAAAAGCTGGGTAAGCCGAAAACTTCCGCTGAGAAACTGGAGACGAAATTTGGAGTCAAAATCGAATCGGTTGACACTCTTTGGACAGACAAGTTTGGGAATGAGTTAAATGTGGTTTCAGTAGCAAATAAGGTGGGTCGCGGAGCTTTAATATTGACCTCAAAGAGCTACATGAATATGTACAAGGAAAAAGCTCAAGCTTCAAAAGAATCACGAAGATTCTAGCAATCGGCGAAGCATGGTATTTCTGAATTAGTCTGCTCAAAAGTGATAGGTAGTGACTGTGAAGCTGGTAAGAATTGAAAAGACAACTGCTTTGGTTAAAAAGTGAATGAGCAATATAAACTTAATGCGCTGTGAAAACCTAAACCTACCCAGATCATCTAGCGACAGGTATAGTTGCCTAAAAATTTACATCGTGGACATGGAGACTATGTTCGGTCATATGGCATATCCTCAAATCAACTCAAACACTGCGGCCGTGTCCGCCATCTAAAGATGTCATTCGAACAAGTTTTTGTAGAACAAGCGGAGTATCTCGCAGATGATTCTTTCACGCAGTGGCATGCGGAACATCCGGATGAAAAAATCATCATTAAAAAATTGACACAGGGTGGTGCAAAGCTCATATCTGGACCGAGAGGGTGTGGCAAAACAACGCTAATGCTTAAGGGTTTTCACACGATGGTGCATAACCCCGATGCAGCATTTCCAGTCTACGTAAATTACAAAAGATCGCTATCAATTGAACCAATTTACAAGACTGGGACAGACGGCACTTATTGGTTCAATCAATGGGTCATACTAAAGCTATATCTAGGCATATATGCCACCCTGGATCGATTGAATAGTAACTTGGAGATGTCTATTTCTAGGGAGGATGCTACCAAGGCCGCCTCTTTGTTAGAGATGTCAAATGCCTCTAAGGTCAATCTGCAAACTTTATCGGTACCAGTGCTTGAGGCGGATATCCATCGAGTAATTGAGCGCCTGAACCGCAATAGATGCGTTTTGCTGCTAGACGATGCAGCACATGCATTTTCCGTCGATCAGCAGCGCGACTTTTTTGACTTTTTTCGACAGATTAAATCTCAAGCCATATCGCCAAAGGCAGCGGTCTATCCGGGAGTCACCAATTACTCGTCTTCATTCCATGTTGGTCATGACGCAGAACAGATCGATGTTTGGATAAAACCAGATCGCGAAGCCTATCTCCGTTTTATGCACGCCTTCATACAGACGCGCTTTCCTGAAGCAATTGCCAATACGCTGACAAATTCAGAAGCCATTGATCTTCTGAGTTACGCATCATTTGGTATTCCCCGAACTCTGCTAAATATGCTTCAGGAGCTTTCGATAGAAAAAAATGGCGAGCTCGAAAAAATTAATCTGAGCAGAACGGATGTTCTTCGTGCAATCAAACAGCATTTCACAAATACAAAGAAACTATTCACCTCGTTGTCAGCAAAACTTCCGGTATATAAAAGCTTTATTTCCACAGGAGAGGTGATCCTAAGCAACGCCATTGGGCTAGTGAAGGCATATAACAAAGAGAAGGGCACTGATAAGCAGAGCGTTTCGATTGCAATATCCAGCGAAGACTTGTCACACGAAATGTCTAAGGTTTTTGCTCTCTTTCAATATGCTGGCCTTTGCATTCCAAAAGATGAGTTGGTGAGCCGCGGTGAAAAGGGGCGATTTCAAATCTACACCCTTCACTATGCTGGATTGATTGACTCAAATGCGCTAATCGGTGCTAAGTCGCTTAGCATCCAAGACTATGTCACAGCTTTTTCAAAGCGAAATGCCCATGAATTTACGAGAACACGCTCGATCAATTTGATTGGAAAGGCTAAACCTGATCATGCATTTGCACTGTCATTACCACCATGCAGTGTTTGCCAAACACCCCGTCTTTTCGAAGATGCGAAATTTTGTGCCAAATGTGGTACGCCGCTCACTATTCCATCAACTTACCTTTCCTTGATGAATGCGGATATCGATGAACTCCCGCTTACCAAGATTCGGCTTCAAAAAATAAAGGAGCAATCGTCGATTCGAAAAATCAAGGACATACTATATGACCATGAGCATAGCGAACTGCTAAGCATTGATCGAATAGGGAAATACTGGGCCGCTCGAATAGTCGGGCTAGCTGAGGAATTTGTAGAATGACTTGGCAGAACTCTGTTTGCATGTCCGTCGGGCGAGTCTCGTGCCCGGATGTCAACAAGCTGGTAGTCGGAGTTCCGAGCAAAAAGACGTCTGCTATCGACAACTTTTACAGCTCGACAAGTACGACGTTAACTAAAATTGATCCAGCCTTCTTCGTGAATTACGGTGAAGAAATTGCTGGTTTACTCTTTGTCGGTTTGATCTCGTCGACTGAGAACTATTTTCGAGATATTCTGGGATTGACTCTCACCTTATGTCCGATTGCTCAAGCACATTCTGCAGACGAAAAAGTTCAGTTGGGTTCCCTCTTGTGGTCGGAGGGTAATTTGCAGAACCGGTCAGCATTTGAGTTTTTCGCATTTTCGAGCGCCGACAATATTAACAAGGCAATCAAAAACTTTGTGAATTATCAAATTCGATCCAATGGGACACTTGATTTAATGCTCAGAGAATATGACAAGCTTTGCGAACTTAGACACGCAGTTGTTCATTCTGGACACATCGTAGCGGGGAAAAATGCCATCAAGCTGGGTCTGAGTAGGACAAAGGACCCATTAAAAGTAAGACTCCAGTACGCTGAGTTGCAAGCGGCAGGCAGTGTTTGCACGGCATTGGTGCAAGCTGCAAATAATGAACTTTTTGAAGCCCTTGTCACCCGATGGGCAAAGGATTGGCGGGCCCTGCCGTCTTGGAGTCCTTCAGAAGAGCTCGCACTTCTCAAAAGAATACGCGAAGCATTTCTTTCCCAAAGAGATGCGAAAAATAACACTATTGGAAATGAACGTTCTCTGAAGTCACTGCTATCACATGTGAAAACAGCATTTAACATTTGATCAGAGTCAACTCGCGTTTATCCGCCGCAGTCATGAGCGGGAACAGTCCAAGCTGCTGGGGAAGGTGTCTCCGACGCACCGAACTAGCCGAACTGGGCCAATTGCTTCCAAACGCCCCAAATTCGAGATACTGCTGAGGTAGCTGGGCAAACTGTTGCACCGCCACAAATTGACCTCCAGCAACCCCATTACAATCACCCGCTGGTTTGGGGCGTTAGCTCAGTTGGTTAGAGCAGAGGACTCATAATCCTTTGGTCGAGTGTTCAAGTCACTCACGCCCTACCATTTCATTTGGTGGCCACGCATGTTTGTACCGCGTCGGTGTTCCAGAGCACTCTTCATCATCAACGGCAGTAAGACACGGTAGCGGCCATGGCAGACGAAAAATTCTATAGCGCCATCGCGGATGAGTTGGAGCACAAGAAAACCGACCGCGCCTTGTGGACGCGTGCGCTGGCCGAAGCCGGTGGGGATGTGGACAAAACGACAGCCCTGTACATCCGCCTGCGCCTGGCACAGCTGAAGAGAGCAGATGTTGGGGCCGGCACTCTGGCCCTGGAGCCTGTACCGGGTGACGAAACCAGCAACAACAATCGTGGTGGCCACAACACCCAGCCGCCCAGCAGTGCCCTGATACGCCTGCGCAGCGATCTGTCCAAAATGCTGCGCGAGAGCGGCAAGTCAAGCTTCTACACCGTTCTCGACCTGACCCCGGAAGCCACGGATGCTGAGGTGGCCGATGCCATTGCCAGCTACGAAGCCCGCGTAGCGTCTGGCGATGCCTTCGCCACCCCCGAGTTCAAATATGCCAGAGAGAGTCTGGGCAATTCCAGGTCGCGGGAGGCCTATGACCGCAGGATTTTCTCCAGCGCGGCCACCGCGGGCGGACCAACATCGCGTTATCCGTCGCGGGGTCATGAGTTGTCGTCCGTCGGCGAGCCCGTTCTCGTGCAGCTGTGGGAGTCGCGCAAGGCCTCGGTGATCGTGGGGGCAGTTTGCCTGTGTATCGTGGGTTACATGCTGCTGGGCTTCTACAAAGAGCGTGAAGCCAGTGCCATGCGCAAGAAAGAGATAGAGGCGCAGATTCTGCAGACCCAGAAGAATGCAGAAAACGATGCCATTCGCGCCGAAGCCGAAAAGGCGCTGGCGGCGGGCATGGTGAACAACACGGCGAATGTGATTGACCGCACGTCTCAGATGGGCAACCGGGCGCTGGACAGGCAGTTAGAAGCCGAAAACCGCCAGCGCATCGAATCGGAACAACGCGCCATCAACAATGCCCAAAGGCTGGAAATGCAGCGCGAGGCGCAAGACCGCCAGTTGGCCATGCAGGAGCAGCGCACGCGCGAGGCCAAACGCCAGATGGATGACCGCAGGGCTGAGCGCGAGAAACGGTATTGGGCCTGCATGAACACCGCGCTGGACCGCAATTCCGAGAGCACGGCCAACGCACGCTGCGCCGCGTACCGCTAGAGAGAAGTCTGCAGCTATTGCGGGAACCGCAGGCCTTTTTGAGGGGTTGACCTGCCTACTGGCACCCCGCCTGGGCCACAAAACTGCTGGCCGCCCCCACATCCATCAGGGTATTGCCCGACACCGGCCCCTGCACCCATACATGTCCCTGGGCGGAAGAGGTGGCCAGGTAGTTGGCGGTGCCGGGGTAGTAGCGGTAGTAGTAGGGCGGGAAGCTGGCCGTGGCGGCGCTGGGCGCTGGAAAGTATTGTGGGTAGGTGCGTTCGGCCCAGTTGAACAGGCAGTCGGATGTGGCGGTGGAGACAGCGGCCTGCGCCGTGCTGCCTTTGCGCACGGTGTGGTTGGCGCGGTCGGCTACGTACAGGTTGCCGTTGCGGTCGGTGGCCACGTCCTTGGGGTTGTAGAAGCTGGCCGCCGTGCCTGCGCCGTCGGCAGAGCCAATAGTCCCGGCGCCGCCAACGGTGGTGACGTCTCCGGTGGCAGAAATCTTGCGGATGACCTGGTTGTCGGTGTCGGCCACAAACACGGCGCCCGTGCTGTTATCCACCGTTATGCCGGATGGAAATTTGAACGCCGCTGCACGGCCGTTGCTATTGGTGTTGCCCGCCGTGCCCGAGCCCGCGAGTGTGGTCACAACTCCGGCAGGCGTGACCTTGCGGATGGCGTGGTTGCCGTGGTCGCAGATGTACAGGTTGCCTGCGGCATCTACCGTTAAGTCAAAGGGCACGGTGAAGCGGGCGGCGGAGCCGGTGCCGTCGACCAGACCTATGCCGCCCGGCGAGCCCGCTAGCGTGGTGACCACCCCGCCCGGCGTGATCTTGCGCACGGTGTTGTCGGCGGAGTCGATGACGTAAACCGTGCCACCACTGTCCACCGCCACGCCCAAGGGGCTGTTGAAGCGGGCTGACGCACCGGTGCCGTCCGCGCTGCCACCTTGCCCGGCAGAGCCTGCCAATGTGCTGACCACGCCGGTGCTGGAAATCTTGCGGATGGTGCGGTTGCCGGTGTCGGCCACAAACACATTGCCTGCGCTGTCTGCCGCAATGCCCTGCGGGTTCTGGAAGCGGGCCGCGGCGCCCGCGCCGTCGGCACTGCCCAGCGTGCCGGCCTTGCCAGCCAGCGTAGTCACGGTGCCATCGGGCGCGATCTTGCGGATGGAGTGGTCGGTGGCATCGGCCACATACACATTGCCCGCGCCGTCGGTGGCAACGGCATAGGGGTCTTCAAAGCGGGCAGCCGCGCCCGCGCCATCGCGGCTGCTGCTGCGCCCGGCCAGGCCTGCGAGTGTGCCCACACTGCCGCCCGTGATCTTGCGCAGCGTGTTGTTGGCCGTGTCGGCGATGTAGACGTTGCCAGCGCCGTCCACGGCCACGCCATTGGGCGCGTTGAACTGCGCGCTGGTGGTGGTGCCGTCGCCACTGCCGGGTGTGGCAATGGTGCCGGCCAGGATGGACCCCACGCCGGCCGCTGTCAGTTTGAAAACGGCATGGGTGCGGTAGTCGGTCACATACAGGCTGCCAGCGGCGTCTATGGCCAGGCCACGGGGCTCGCCCACCAGGCTGCTGCCGCTACCGTCGATTAATGTGCTCACCAGCCCGCCGGGCGTGATCTTGCGCAGCGCGCGGTTGCCCGCGTCCACCACCACCACATTGCCGCTGCCATCCACCGCAATGCCTTGCAAGGATTTAAAGCGCGCGGCGCTGCCCTGGCCATTGGTAAAGCCGATCTGACCCGCACTACCGGCCAGCGTGGTGACTACACCTGCCGGTGTGACTTTGCGCACGGTGTGGTTCATGTAGTCGGTTACGTACACACTGCCCGCTGCGTCCAGCGCCACGCCATGGGGCTCGGTAAATTTGGCGGCGCTGCCGGTGCCGTCGGCACTGCCCGGTCCGTTGCCCCCAGCCAGGGTGCTGACCACCCCGGCGCTGCTGATCTTGCGGATGGCGTGGTTGTTGGTGTCGGCCACGTACAGCGTGCCGCTGCTGTCCAGGGCCACCGCAAAAGGTTCGTTGAATTGTGCCGGGCTTGCAGCTGCAGGGCCTGCGGTGCCAGCTGTGCCGGACCAGGTGGTGACCACACCCGCCGCAGTCACCTTGCGAATGCTGTGGTTGGCGCTATCGGCCACGTACAGGGTGCCGTCGCTGCCAACTGCCAGGCCGCGCGGGGCGTACAACTGGGCGGTGCTGCCGGTGCCATCCACGCTGTTGATGACGGTACCGGCCGCACCGGCCAGGGTGGTGAAGGTGAAGCCCGGGTCAGCCGCCTGCGCAGGGCTGTAGCTACTGACGATGCCGCACGCCAGCGCCATGGCGCGTGCCCAGTAAAAGTGTCGCATGTAAGCCCCCCGTCGTGGACGAGCCATCGTACGACGGCATGGTCGTCAGCGCAACAAATCGATCACCTCTGCTTTGCCCAACTCTTGTGCCAGCGCCAGCGGCGTTTTGCCATCCACCACCGTATCCTTTGACACACCCTGGCCCGCTACAAACAGCGCAACCGCCAACTGGTCACCCCGCTGGATGGCGGACACAAACTGGGCCTGGTCAAAGTACTGCAGCCCCATGGCGGTGAGTTGTTTGCGGGCTTCCAGTTCGGGCCACTGCGTCTGGGCGTCCAGCACGGGCAGGCTGTTGCCACCCGAGGGCATAACCAACGATGTGGCCGACCGCGGGCTGGGCAGTGTCTGGATCATTTCTTCCTGCACGTCTGCCGCAGCAGCGGCTGGTGCAGCGCTTGGCGCGCCCACAGGCTTGCGGCGCAGTTCGCGGTTGGCATCCAGCAGCATCTCGATATGGGCGAAAACCTCGTAGCGCGAGAAGGGTTTCTTCATGAACAGATCGGCACCGATGCGGTTGGCATAAAACTGCTCGGTGGCGTGTTCGTTGCCGCTGATCATGATGACGGGGATCTGCTGGGTGGCGGGGTCTTTGCGGATGGCGCGCAGGGCGCTGAAACCGTTCATGCCGGGCAACACAATGTCCAGAAAAATGATGTCGACTTTGGTCTGGGTCAGCAGGGCCAGGCCCTGCTCGGCGTCACCCGCATCCTGGGTGATGTAACCCGCAGAACGCAGGATTTTGCGCAAGGCGGCCACCACGGTGGGCGAGTCGTCGATGATCAAAGCCGTGGCCCCTTGGCGCGCGTTCTTGCGTTTGCGCAGTCGCCGTTCTATGGCGGCTTGTATGGGGCTGGCTAACGCAGAGTCGGGTCTGGGATCTTCTTTTTTGGTCAGGGTTCTGAAGCGGTCAAAAAAACTCATGGCACTGCCTTATGGTTCGAACGGGAGGAGGGGGTGTCAGTGTAATTTTCCCAGATAAGTTTCGGAGAAAAGTGATTTGCGGAACTCCATCTCGTCCGGCTTGTTGTCCACGTCCAGCGCCAGGCGCTCCAGCTCATAGGCGGGCATGGGCAGGGAAAACAGGAAGCCCTGGAGCTCGTTGCAACCCATGGCCACCAGCAGGTCGCGCTGCCCGGGCGTTTCTACCCCTTCGGCGACCACGCGCAGGTTCAGGGCGGTGGCCATGTTGACGATGGATTGGGCGATGGAGCGGGCGTCTTCGCTTTCTTCCAGGTCGGACACAAAGGCTCGGTCGATTTTTAACTCGGCGGCGGGCAGCTTGCGCAGCGCGGCCAGGCTGGAGTAACCGGTGCCAAAGTCGTCGATGGACACATGGAAGCCAGCGTTGCGCATCTTCTCAAAGGTCTGCTGTGTGACCTTGGTGTCTTCCATTGCGACGGATTCGGTGATCTCGCAGGTGAACCGGTCCGGCTGGATGCCATGGCGTTGCAGAGCCGCCGTGATGCGTTCCACCAGGTCGTCTTCGCGCATTTGGTAACCCGAGATATTGACCGCCACCCGCATGCGCAGGCCGTGTTCGCGCCAGCGGGCGGCCTTGCGGCAGGCTTCTTCTATCACCCAGCCGCCAATGGGGCCAATCAATCCATACTGCTCGGCCAGGGGGATGAAGACCACGGGGCTGATCAGGCCGCGTTCGGAGTGGTGCCAGCGGAGAAGCGCCTCCGCCCCCGTAACCTGCAAGCTGATGGCGTCGATCTTGGGCTGGAAGTACAGCTCGAACTCGCCTTTCTCCAGCGCACTGCGCAAGTCGTTGAACAGCAGGGCCTGTTCCCGCACCTCCACGCCCATCTTGGGGTCGTACAGGCAGAAATCGCTGCCGCCGTTGAACTTGACACTGCGCATGGCTAGCGCTGCATTGCCCAGCAGCTTGCCAATGGCGCCATGCTCGGGGTACACCGCCACGCCAATGGAGCAGGTGAGCTGGGCGCGTATGGCATCAAAGGTGAAGGGTATGGTCAAGGCGTCGGAGACACGCTGCGCAGACTTGCGGGCACTGCGGTGGTCGCCGTCAACAAAAAGCGCAAACTCGCCAACCGACACGTAACAGGCGCGTGTCTTTTTACCGTCAGCCAAGGTCAGCCGTCGCGCCACTTCTTTGAGCATGCGATCACCGGTCTCACTGCCGAAGGCATCGTTGAGCATCACAAAATTGTCCAGGGCCACGTACAACACGCAGAAGGTGCCGCCACCGCGGTCGACTTCTTGTGCTTTTTTGACCATGGCGGCGTCAAACATGCCACGGGCCATCAGCCCGGTGAGTGCATCGCCGCCGCCTTTGGTCAGCAGCTGCTTTTCAAGTTCGTCCCGTTCCTCGGTCAGGCGTTGCCGGGTGCGGCGTTCACGCCAATACAGCGCAGCCATGGCCAAAGCAATGAGCAGGCTGGCAGCGGCAAGGGCGGACCAGGTGTTCATTGACTCGCGTAGAGAAGGGTGGCTTTGCGCAGGGACGGCACCAAGGCATCATAGCCAGTTTCCGGCCGCAGCCAAACGCTTTGGCGCTATCCGTTTTTGGCGTCGGCGCGCTGGCGGGCTTCCAGCTGGGTGCGGGAGTAATGGTTGATGACGCGCAGCTCGGCCAGGGTCTCGTCGATCTGGGCGCGTTTCTTCTCTAGCTCGGCAATCTCGGCGTCGGTGCGCTCGATGACGTAGTTCAGCTGCTGGGTGCGCCCCTCACCCTGGTGGCCATACAGGTCGAGGTAACGCTTGATCTCGGAGAGTGGTGAGCCAATCGCCTTGGCCCGCAGGATCAGCGCCAGACGGGCGCGGTCACGCCGCGTGTAGACGCGTGCACCATTGATGCGCCGGGGTGCGAGCAGGCCCTTGTCTTCGTAAAAACGCAGCGCGCGCAGCGTGATGCCGAACTCGCGGCACAACTCGGTGATACCAAAAAGTTCGGTGGTGGCCTCGTCGCGGTGCGAGTCGACAAAGGCCCGCGCGTCCTTTGCGGACATCGGTCAGATCACGCGTTGCAGGCGCATGGCCACACCCATGTCGCCACTGACCTTGAGCTTGCCGGCCATAAAGCCGGTGGTGGGCTCCAGGTCGCCGCTGAGCAGGGCGTTCAGGTTCTCCAACGTGATGCCCACGGTGCAGTCGCTGTCCACGTTGTCATTGGTCACGGTGTTGGGGGTGGAGGCACCGTCGATACGAATGACGCCATCGGCGCCGCAATCAAACTTGAGTGTGGCGTTCAGGCCGCTGTCGGCGCCGACCTTGGTGCGGATGGCTTGGGTGCAGGCTTCGAGGTTCATAAAAGAGATTCCTTGTGTGGTCAGGGTGATGGAATCGCATCGTATCTGGCTAGTATCACCTAAACATCAGTGAAAACACCTATGCGGCACTATGTTGACGTTAACGTAACCATGCCGTCTAATGCCAGACACCACCGCAAGGACTTTTGCCAATGCCTGCCATCCGTTCCAAGATAAAGCCCACCTCCGACGCCTTCGCTGCCAATGCCAAACGCATGTTGGGTCTGCTGGCCGAAGTCCAGCGCCTGGAGGGGCTGGTGATTGCCGAATCCGAATCCAAACGCGACAAGTTTGAGAAGCGCAGGCAGTTGCTGCCACGGGAGCGGGTCGCCCGCCTGCTGGACCGCGGCACGCCGTTTCTGGAGATCAGCCGCCTGGCCGGGCTGAACATGCACGATGACGACGGCAAGAAGTCGGTGATGGGCGGTGGCTCCATTGTTGGTATTGGTGTGGTGGCCGGCAAGCGCTGCATCATTTCCGCCAGCGACAGCGCCGTCAAAGGCGGCACCGTGGCGCCCATGGGTCTGAAAAAAGGACTGCGCGTGCAGCAGATTGCACAAGAGAACAAACTGCCCCTGATCTCGCTGGTAGAGAGCGGTGGTGCCAACCTGATGTACCAAGCCGAGATCTTTATTGACGGTGGACGCACCTTTGCCAACCAGGCGCGTATGTCGGCCATGGGCCTGCCGCAGATTGCGGTGGTGCATGGTTCGTCCACGGCAGGTGGCGCGTATTTGCCAGGTCTGTCGGACTATGTGATTCTGGTGCGCGGTCGCTCCAATATCTTTCTGGCCGGGCCACCGCTGGTCAAGGCTGCCATTGGCGAAGACTGCACGGAAGACGAACTGGGCGGCGCCGAAACCCATGCCCAGGTCACCGGCCTGGGTGAATACCTGTGTGAAGACGATGCCCACGCCATCGCCATGGCACGCGAAGTGATGGACAAGCTGCGGTGGGACACGGTGCCAGCGGCAGCCGCGTTCGCCGAGCCACTGTTTGATGAACAGGAGTTGATGGGCATAGTGCCCGCCGACGAGCGCGAACCCTACGACGTGCGCGAAGTCATCGCCCGCCTGGTCGATGGCTCGGACTTTCTGGAATTCAAGGCCGAATACGGTGCCGAGACGGTGTGTGGCCACGCCCGTGTGCAGGGCCACCTGGTCGGCATACTGGGCAACAACGGACCGATACAACCCACGGGTTCGACCAAGGCCGCGCAGTTCATCCAGCTGTGTGACCAGAGTGGCACACCGCTGGTCTTTTTGCAGAACACCACGGGTTATATGGTGGGTTCGGCGGCGGAGAGGGGCGGCGCCATCAAACACGGCAGCAAGATGATCCAGGCGGTTGCCAATGCGCGGGTGCCCAAGTTCACCTTTGTACTGGGTGGCTCTTACGGCGCTGGCAACTACGGCATGTGCGGTCGCGGATTCGACCCGCGTTTCATATTTGCCTGGCCCACGGCGCGCACGGCGGTCATGGGTGGGGCGCAGGCGGCCAAGGTCATGGATATCGTCAACCGCGCCAAGATCGAGCGCAGCGGTATGGAGGCCAATGAAGAGGCCCTGGCTGCCATGTCCGACGGCCTGCGCCTGCGGCTGGACAAGGAGTCGGCCGCGCTGTTTGGCACGGCCCGCCTGTGGGACGACGGCATCATCGACCCGCGTGATACGCGCCGCATTCTCGGGCTGGGTTTGGCGCTGGCGGCCGAGGCCGAGCAGCGCAAGCTGCATCCCAATACCTTCGGCGTTGCCCGCATGTAAACCCAAACCCACACCAGAACACCACCATGAAATTCACCCCCGAGCACGAACAAATCGCCGACACGGTCCGCAAATTTGTTGCGAAAGAAATCAACCCCAACCTGCCCGCATGGGAAGCAGCAGGCATCTTCCCCGCCCACGCGTTGTTCAAGAAGATGGGTGACCTGGGCCTGTTGGGCATCAAATACCCCACCGAGTTCGGTGGCCTGGGGCTGGACTTCAGCTACTCCATGGTCATGGCCGAGGCGCTGGGTGAATGCAGTGCCGGCGGTGTGCCCATGGCCATTGGTGTGCAGACGGATATGTGCACACCCGCACTGGCTCGTTTTGGCAGCGACGCGTTGCGCCATGAGTTTCTGGCACCCAGCATTGCCGGCGACATGGTGGGTTGTGTGGGAGTCAGCGAGGCAGGTGGTGGCTCGGACGTGGCAGCGCTGAAGACCACGGCCCGCAAGGATGGTGACGACTACATCATCAACGGCTCCAAGATGTGGATTACCAATGGCATGCAGGCTGACTGGTGCTGCCTGCTGGCCAACACGTCAGAAGGTGCTGCGCACAAGAATAAATCGATGATCGTGGTGCGCCTGGACAGCCCTGGCGTGACGCGCCAGAAGATCGAGAAGATCGGCATGCACTCCAGCGATACGGCACAACTCTTCTTTGACAACGTGCGTGTGCCGCAGAAGAACCTGATCGGCCAGGAGGGCATGGGTTTCATGCTGCAGATGCTGCAGTTCCAGGAAGAGCGCCTGTATGGCGCGGCCGGTTGTCTGCGTTCGCTGGATCGGCTCATTGACCAGACCATTGAATACACGCGCCAACGCCAGACGTTTGGCAAACCCATCCTGCACAACCAGGTCGTGCACTTCCGCTTGGCCGAGCTGCGCACCGAGGTGGAAGCCCTACGCGCCTTGACCTACCGTGCGGTGGAGCAGTACGTGGGTGGCAAGGATGTGACCCGACTGGCCTCCATGGCCAAGCTCAAGGCCGGGCGTTTGAGCCGCGAGGTGGCCGACAGCTGCTTGCAGTATTGGGGTGGCATGGGCTTCACCGCCGACAACCCTATCGCCCAGTCCTACCGCGATGGCCGCTTGATCTCGATTGGCGGCGGTGCGGACGAGATCATGCTGGGCATCATCTGCAAGTTTGAAGGCACCCTGCCCGGTAAAGCGTGAATATGCAAGTTGCGACAAATGCTATGAATTTGGTAGCTGTTCAATCAGAACGGACGGGGGCTACCCTGCATATTCGCTTAAACCGCCCAGACGCACGCAATGCGATGTCGCTGCAGATGGTGGCCGAGCTGCGCCAGGTGCTGCGCGACGCGGAAGCCACCAGCGGCACGCCCGATGCGGTGCGTGTGGTGGTGCTGCGCGGTGCTGGTGGCCATTTCTGCGCCGGGGCCGATTTGAAGGACATGGCGGGTGCCCGCATGCGTGCCCTGCAGGCGCCCACCGATGGAATGGACCCCATTGCAGAAGTCAACGCCGCATTCGGCGAACTCTGCGTGGCCTATGCGCGGACACCACTGGCCGTGGTGGCAGTGCTGGAAGGCACGGTGATGGGCGGCGGTTTTGGCCTGGCCTGTGTGGCCGATGTAGCCATCGCCAGCGAGACAGCGCAGTTCCGGCTGCCCGAGACCTCGCTGGGCGTGGTGCCGGCGCAGATCGCGCCTTTTCTGGTCGAGCGCCTGGGTTATTCGCAGGCCAAACGCCTTGCGGTAACCGGTGGCCGGCTGGATGCGGCCGCTGCCTTGCGCCTGGGGCTGGTGCATGCTGTGGTCGATACGGCCGATCTGCAAACGGAGCTGGACAAAGTGTTGGCCGACATCCTGGCCTGCGCACCCGGCGCACTGGCTGACACCAAGGCGCTGATGGCCCAGGCCCGGCTGCGCGAACCGCAGGATCTGGTCCAAGCTGCCGCAGCCATCTTTTCCCGCGCTGCCAAAGGCCCCGAGGGGTTGGAGGGCATCGCCGCCTTTATGCAAAAGCGCAAACCGAGTTGGGTACCAGCATGAGACGTTTCAACACACAGAGTTGCGCGTGGAGTCTGGGCGGCGGAGCGCTTTGCTGCGTGTCCCCGGCCCGCTGCGCGGGCTCCTCCTTTACCTACGCAAAGCGCTCTACCACCCAGACTCTTAGGAAGGTGTTCGATGTTTAGCAAGATTTTGATCGCAAACCGCGGGGAGATCGCTTGCCGCGTCATCCGCACCGCGCGCAAGCTAGGTTATCGCACGGTGGCCGTGTTCAGCGATGCGGACCGCAATGCCCCCCATGTGGCGCTGGCAGATGAGGCCGTACATATTGGCGCGTCGCCGGCGGCCGAGTCCTATCTGCGTATCGACACCCTCCTGGAGGCCGCACGCAAGACCGGTGCGGACGCCGTGCATCCGGGTTATGGCTTCCTGAGCGAAAACGCGGGCTTTGCACAGGCCTGCGTCGATGCAGATCTGGTCTTTATCGGCCCGCCCGCCAGCGCCATTCAAGCCATGGGCGACAAGGCACTGGCCAAGCGTCGCATGTTGGACGCCGGTGTGCCCTGCGCACCGGGTTACCTCGGAGCGGATCAGGGCGACGCGGTGTTGACCGCCGAGGCCGAGAAGTTGGGTTACCCGTTGCTGGTCAAGGCTGTGGCCGGTGGCGGCGGGCGCGGCATGCGCCTGGTGCGCGCCCAAGCTGAATTGCAGCAAGGTATTGAAGGCGCACGCCGCGAAGCCTCCAGCGCCTTTGGCGACGGCACGCTGATGCTGGAGCGTCTCATCGACAACGGCCGCCATATCGAGATTCAGGTCTTCGCCGACGCCCATGGCAACGCGGTTTACCTGGGCGAGCGCGACTGCACGGCCCAGCGCCGTCGCCAGAAGGTCATTGAAGAAGCGCCGTCGCCGGTGGTCACACCCGCCATGCGCGCCGCCATGGGCCAGGATGCCGTGGCCGCCGCGCTGGCCGTTGGCTACCGCGGTGCGGGCACGGTGGAGTTCATCGTAGATGACAAGCTGAACCACTACTTTCTGGAGATGAACACCCGCTTGCAGGTGGAGCACCCGGTGACGGAAATGGTGACGGGCTACGACCTGGTGGAATGGCAATTGCGTGTGGCGGCGGGAGAACCCTTACCCGCCCAGCAGGCCGACATCACATTGACCGGCCACGCCATCGAGGCCCGCCTGTATGTAGAAGACCCCTACACCGGCTTTGCGCCGCAAACCGGCACCGTGTTGTGGTGGCAGCCCGCGAACGCCCTGCATGCTGGTGTACGCGTGGATGACGGCATTGCCCAGGGTAGTGTGGTCTCGCCGTATTACGACCCCATGGTTGCCAAGATCATTGTCCATGGCCGTGACCGCGACGATGCCATCCGCCGCCTGCGCGCGGCCCTGGCCAACACGCCCTTGCTGGGCTTGAAAAACAACGGCCGCTTCCTGAGCGACCTGGTGGACCACCCGGCCTTCCGCAAGGCGGAGATGACAACCACATTGATCGACCAATGGTTGGATAAGGGCGAGGCGCTGTTGCAGGCGCCGGTGCCAGGCGACGAGGTGTGGCGCGTCGCCGCGATGGCCATGGCGATGCGTGCCGGAAACAGTTGGCGCGCCAACAGCGTGGCCGCTTTTGATCTGAAGCTGCAATGCGGTGAGCCGGTGCGCAGCATCCGTGTGCGCCCGGACCGCCAGGGTGGCGTGGCGCTCACCTTGGATGGCGCGACCCAGGACGCCCAGGGGCTGGAGTTTGCGCAGGGCCGGTTGCGCTATGCAGTGGACGGCGTCACCCGCAATGCCATTGCCGTGTTTGCCGGCACCACGCTGCACCTGGCGCTGGACGGGCACACGTATGTATTCGCCGAGGTCTCACCCTTCCCGGATGCCGATACACGCAAGGACGCCAGCAAGGCCCGTTCACCGGTGGCCGGCAAGGTTACCCAGGTGCTGGTGTCGCCGGGCGCCGCGGTGCAGGCCGGCCAGCAACTGCTGTGTGTGGAAGCCATGAAGATGGAAATGTGGCTCTGCGCCGAAGCTGCTGGCGTGGTGCAGGCCGTGCACGCCAAGGCTGGTGAGCAGGTGGAATCGGGCGCGCTGCTGGTGGAACTGGACATCGCTCCAACACAAAAGAAGGAAACATAAAAATGGAAAAAGCCATACTGACCTGCGCGCTGACCGGCGTGCTGACCAACCCCAAGCAGCACCCGGTGCCAGTCACCCCCGCACAAATGGCGGCCGAAGCGCGCGACGCCTTCAACGCCGGTGCTTCGGTAATGCATGTGCATGTGCGCAACCAGGAGGAGGGCATGGGCCATCTGCCGTCGTGGGACCCGGAGGTCATGGCTTCGGTCACAGGCGCCATCCGCGAAGCCTGCCCCGGCGTCATCATCAACCTGACGACGGGTGTTGTTGGCAAGGACATATCTGGTCCTCTGGCCTGTATACGTCGCGTCAAACCCGAGATCGCCGCATGTAATGCCGGCAGCCTGAATTATTTGAAGATCAAGGAAGATGGCCAGTGGGCCTGGCCGCCTATGGTGTTTGACAATCCTGTCGCCAAGGTCCAGCAGTTTCTGGACGTGATGGCCGAGTGCGGCACCCACCCGGAGTTCGAATGTTTTGACGTGGGCATCGTGCGCTCGGTGGGCATGTACATCAAGGCCGGCATGCTCAAGCCCGAGATGGGCCGCGCCGAATACAACCTTGTCATGGGCGTGGCCTCTGGCATGCCCTGCGACGCCGACCTGCTGGCCCTGTTGCCCCAATGGATGGCGCCCAACAGCGTCTGGCAGGCCACGCTGATAGGCCGGTCCGAGATCTGGCCCGTGCACCAGAAGACGGCAGACTTGGGTGGCATGTTACGCACCGGCCTGGAAGATACTTTCTATCTACCCAATGGTGAACGGGCCAGTGGCAATGGCGCCCTGATTGCCGAATTGGCCCAATGCGCCCAGCGCGCAGGCCGTGCCATTGCCAGCCCGCAGGAGGCCCGCGCCATGTTGGGTTTGAAAACCTAAAAGCGGTCCCAAAAACCTGTGCTATAATTTTTTGCTTAGCGGCTGTAGCTCAGTTGGATAGAGTACTTGGCTACGAACCAAGGGGTCGTGGGTTCAATTCCTGCCAGCCGCACCAAATGGATTGCCCTAGAACAGCAATGTTCTAGGGCTTTTTCATATCCAGACCGGGTTGCCCATGAGCAAGGCTTTCACCAAAGAGTCCGACAACAACGCAGACGGCGATGACGACGATCTGCAACTGCCCCCCATTCCCGGTGGCGGCAAGAACTACATCACCCCCAAAGGCTACGCCGCGCTGCGCAACGAGTGGCTGGACCTGATGGACAACGAGCGTCCCAAAATCGTCGAGGCCGTGTTCTGGGCTGCCAGCAATGGCGACCGCTCCGAGAATGGCGACTACCTGTACGGCAAAAAACGCCTGCGCGAGATCGACCGCCGTATTCGTTTTCTGACCAAACGCCTGGAAATTGCCGAAGTCACCAACCCATCCGTCCACCACGGCAACGACCAGATTTTTTTTGGCGCCACCGTGACCTATGCGGACGAATCGGGTGAGGAGCGCACCGTGACCATCATGGGCATTGACGAGGCCAATAGCGCGCAGGGCGAGGTGAGTTGGATTTCGCCCATCGCCCGCACCCTGCTCAAGGCCCAGACGGGTGACGTGCTCAAGCTGGTGATGCCTGGCAAGGTGGAAGAGATTGAGGTCCTGAAGGTCAGCTACCCGGCGCCCGAAGTTAGTTAAAAGATCCTCAGCCCCCGTAATTGGGCACCGCCACCTTGCGGCGCTCCGCCCGCATCACCGACGCCGTGCGGCTCAGGTTGCGCAGCACGACTGCAAGATGCGCCGTGTCGCGCACGCCAATTACAAAACGGAAATCCACATCTTCCTGCGCGCCTTCGCTGCCCATGTCGATGTGCACGATGTCGGCCTCCGCAGCGGCCAGCGCCGCCGCCACCTTGGCCAGCACACCTTTTCCATTTTTGGCGGTGACCATGACGCCGGTTTCGAACGAGCGCACCGGCTCGTCGGACCAGTCCACGTTGATAAACCGCTCGCTGTCTTTGTACAACAGCTTTTTGGCCACCGGGCAATCGTGCACATGCACCACCAGGCCTTCGCCGCGGCCCAGGTAACCGACGATGCTGTCGCCCGGTATCGGCCGGCAACAGGTGGCAAATTGCACGGAAGCGTTTTCGCTGCCATCCAGAGTGATGGAGCCCTGGGAAGTGGACTCGTGGGCGGTAAAACGTTCGCGTGTCAGCAACAGCGCGTCGGGTTTTTGTCCGCTGTCGGCCAGCAAATGCACCAGGCGTTTGGCGACGATATGGGCGATGCGTTTGCCCAGGCCAATATCGGTCAACAACTCTTGGCGATTCTTGCTGCCGGTAAAACGCAGCAATTTCTCCCAAATCGGTTCGTAAATGGGGTCCAGCTCTGCATCCGGGAACAGGTCTATGCCCTCTGCCCGCAGGGCCTGCACCAGCAACTTTTCGCCCAGTTCTTCGGACTCGGTGTGCGCCATGGTCTTCAGGTGGTGGCGAATCTTGGAGCGGGCACGCCCCGTGCGCACAAAACCCAGCCAGGCCGGGTTGGGCGTGGCCATGGGCTCGGTCAATACTTCGACAACGTCGCCATTTTTGAGTTCGGTGCGTAACGGAACCTGTTCGCCATTGATGCGTGCAGATACGGTGCGATCACCGACGTTGCTATGGATGGCGTAGGCGAAATCCACAATGGTTGCGCCGCGTGGCATGGCCATGATCTGGCTCTTGGGTGTGAACACATACACCGCGTCGGGGAAAAGGTCCACCTTCACATGGTCCCAGAACTCGCCAGCGTCCCGGGTTTCGTCCTGAATATCGAGCAGGGATTGCAGCCATTTGGTGCCCAGTCGGTCGGATGGCGCGTCTTCCGGGTTGTTTACCTTGTACAACCAATGCGCCGCCACACCAGATTCGGCCACCACATGCATGGCCTCGGTGCGCATCTGGAACTCCACATTCACGCCGGACGGACCCACCAACGTGGTGTGAAGGGACTGGTAACCGTTGAGCTTGGCAATGGCAATATGGTCTTTGAACTTGCCGGGCAATGGCTTGTACAACTGGTGCAATACGCCTAACGCCGTGTAACAGTCGATAACGGTTGGCACAATCACCCTAAAACCGTAGATGTCGGTCACCTGGGCAAAGCTCAGGTGTTTGCTGTCCATTTTTTTGTAGATGGAGTACAGCGTTTTCTCGCGTCCCGCAATACGCACCTGGATGCCAGCGGCGGCAAAGGCGGCTTCCACTTCCTTGTCCACCTTCTGGATCAGGTCGCGTCGGCGGCTGCGGGCCTTGGTGACGGCCTTGGACAGCGTGGTGTAGCGCCAGGGTTTCAGGTAACGGAACGACAGGTCCTGTAGCTCGCGGTAGGTCTGGTTCAGGCCCAGGCGGTGGGCGATGGGGGCGTAGATTTCCAGCGTTTCGGATGCGATGCGACCCCACTTGCTGCGCGGCACGTCGCCCAAGGTGCGCATATTGTGGGAGCGGTCGGCCAGCTTGATCAGGATCACGCGTACATCGCGCGCCATGGCCAGCAGCATCTTGCGGAAAGATTCGGCCTGGTTTTCTTCGCGGGTGTTGAACTGCAGCTTGTCCAGCTTGGTTAGGCCATCCACCAGCTCCGCCACCGGCGAGCCAAAACGTTCGATCAACTCGATCTTGGTGACGCCGCAGTCTTCCAGTGAATCGTGCAGCAGGGCCGCCATCAGCGCCTGGGCGTCGATCTTCCACTCTGCGCACTGGGCGGCCACGGCAATCGGGTGGGTGATATAGGGCTCGCCGTTGTTGCGCAACTGGCCCAGGTGGGCCTCGTCGGCAAAACGGTAGGCTTGGCGCACCTTCTCCAGGTCTTCGGGCGATAGGTAGTCCAGCTTGGACACCAGCCCGGCAAAACTGGCGGCTGCGGCATTGGCTGCAGCGTTGGCAACGGCCGGGTCCAGCACGGACTCGGCACTGGCGCCCGCGGTGGAAACGTCTTTGCGCGGTGGTGGTTTGACAGGGGTACCCATGGTGTAAATGTAGCGTGCCCTAAAAACATTGGCGGCCCAACCCGCCAATAGGCCAAAAAAAAGCACCGCATGCGGTGCTTTTTGGGGAGCGCCAAGGCTCAGAGGGGGACTTTTTTCAGCATTTCAATGCCGATCTTGCCTGCAGCGATTTCGCGCAGGGCGGTCACACCAGCCTTGTTCTTGCTCTCGATCTTGGGCGTGTGGCCCTGGTTCAGCATGCGGGCGCGGTAAGTGGCCGCCAGCACCAATTGGAAACGGTTGGGAATCTGCACCAGGCAGTCTTCTACAGTAATACGGGCCATGGAGTTCTCCGAAAGACTAGGGGATAAGCAACGCTTTGAATGTTTCGGCTCGGGCACGACGCTGCGCTGCAAATTTGAGCCGCTGGGAGTGAACAATGGCCTTCAAATCGAAAAGCGCACGGTCAAACAGCTCGTTGATTATAACGAAGTCGAATTTCCCGGCCTGGGCGACCTCGATTGCGGCGTTTTTCATGCGCACGTCTATCACTTCGGGCGCATCCTCGCCCCGGCGTTCCAGCCGGGAGCGCAGCTCTTCCCAGCTGGGTGGCAGGATGAAAATGGAGATGGCATTGGCGAAGATGCTTTTGATCTGGATGGCGCCCTGGTAGTCGATTTCCAGTATCACGTCGGCGCCCTGGGCTATGCGGTCTTCGATGGCGCGCTTGGAGGTGCCGTAGCGGTTGTCGTGGACCTTGGCCCATTCCACGAAACTGTTGGCGGCGACCATGGCGTCAAATTCCTGCTCGGAGACAAAAAAGTAGTCACGCCCGTGCTTTTCCTGGCCCCGTGGCTGCCGCGTTGTGTGCGACACCGACAGCTGCAAGTGGGAATCCAGCTCCAGCAGGGCCTTGACCAGACTCGATTTTCCAGCCCCACTGGGGGCGGCGACGACAAAAAGATTACCGGGGTAGTCCATAACGGGCGCAGCGGCGGTTTGAAGATCGCCCTATTCTATGTTCTGAACCTGCTCGCGCATCTGCTCGATCAGCACCTTCATATCTACCGAGATATGGGTCAACTCCAGCGCGGCAGACTTGGAACCCATGGTGTTGGCCTCGCGGTGCAGCTCCTGAATCAAAAAGTCCAGCCGTTTGCCGATCTCGCCGCCTTTGTTGATCAGGCGTTCGATTTCGTCCAGGTGAGAGCTCAGCCGCGTGATCTCTTCCGCCACGTCGATGCGGATGGCAAAGGCCGTGGCCTCGGTCAGTGCCCGGTCCTGCGCCGCCTCGGGCAGGGTGGCGCCGTCCGTCAGCGCCATGGCCTCTTTCCAGCGGGCCAGGAATTTCTGCCGGTTTTGCTCCACAAGTTGGGGGATCAGCGGAACGGCCTGTTGTGCCAGGGCGCGCAACTGGCTCAAGTGGTCCAGCAGCATGGTGGACAGGCGGGCGCCTTCACGCTTGCGTGAATCCAGCAGGGCTTTCAGTGCCTTGTCGGCCAGGGGCACCACCACAGCGGCCCAGTCATATGAGCCGGTTTGCTCGGCGCTGGAGAGGCGTATCACATCGGCCACGCTCAGCGGCGTGGCGGTGGGCAGCCAGGCCTTGACGTTGTCTTGCACGGCATTCAGGCGTTGCAGCATGCGGGGCGAAGGTTCGGCTATGGTGCTGGCGGCCTGCATCTCGATGGAGGCGCGCACCTCGACCTTGCCGCGCTTCAGGGCGCCTACCAGCAGGTCACGCAAGGCTGGCTCAAACTGGCGCAAATCTTCGGGCAGGCGGAACGACAGGTCAAGGAAACGGCTGTTGACCGAGCGTATCTCCAGACCCAGTTGTCCGGCAGGGGCTTTGGCCTCGCCGTCGGGTGTGGTGGCGCCTGTGCTGTGCTGTGCACTGGCGTAACCTGTCATGCTATAAACTGGCATTGCTTATTCTCGGTTCATGAAACGGCCCTGAGAATAACCCGGTTCAGACGGATCAGACAGGCGTGTAACTCTTAATTTATGTCGAAGGTCAAACCAGCACCCCTACCCCCCGACACCACCATTGGCGGCTACCGCGTCATTCGCAAAGTGGCAGCGGGCGGCTTCGGATTGGTGTACCTGGCGCTGGACGCCGATGGCCAGCGTGTGGCCGTCAAGGAATACCTGCCCTCGTCGCTGGCTACCCGAGCACCCGGCGAACTGCTGCCCCAGGTCCAGCCCGAAAAACTGTCGTTGTACCGCCTGGGTTTGAAGAGCTTTTTTGAAGAAGGCCGCTCGCTGGCGCAAATCTCCCACCCGTCGGTGGTCAGTGTGCTGAACTTCTTCCGCGAGAACGAAACGGTTTATATGGTCATGAACTACCTGGAGGGCGCCGCCCTGCAGGACTTCATCGTCACTGCGCGCGACCTCAAGCAAAGCAAGGTGTTCCGCGAGTCCACCATCCGCTCCCTGTTTGACGAAATCCTGCGCGGTCTGCGCATCGTGCACCAGCACAAGATGCTGCACCTGGACATCAAGCCGGCCAATATCTTCATCACCGACGACAACAAGTCCGTGCTGATCGACTTTGGCGCCGCGCGCGAAGTGCTGAGCAAAGAAGGCAACTTCATCCGCCCCATGTACACACCCGGCTTCGCCGCGCCCGAGATGTACCGCCGCGACGCCTCCATGGGCCCGTGGACCGACATTTACGCCATTGGCGCCTGTATTTATGCCTGCATGCAGGGCTTTCCGCCCAACGAAGCACCGCAGCGCCTGGAGAAGGACCGCATTGCCGTCGCACTGGCCCGCCTGCGCGGCGTCTATTCCGACAACCTCATCGAGGTGGTGGAGTGGTGCATGTCGCTGGACCCGCTGTCCCGGCCGCAATCCGTCTTTGCCTTGCAAAAAGAGTTGAGCCGTGAGGGCGAGCGCCGTTACACCAAGTTGAGCGTGGGTGAAAAAGTGCGCATGCAGTTTGACACCATGGTGACCGACACCAAACGCAGTGTGTTGGGTGTCTCTAACGTGGGTGTCAAACCGAAATGACAGCCCCCACGCTCACTACGTTCCCTGCCCCCCGCGGGGGCGTTGACCTCCTTGAGGCGGCTCTGCGAAGGTCAATATGAAATTCTCTGTATTCCAGATCAGCCGCAAGGGCGGCCGCGAGAAGAACGAAGACCGCATGGGGTATTGCTATACCAAGGCGTCTGGCTTGTTTTTGCTGGCCGACGGCATGGGTGGCCACCCTGAGGGTGAAGTAGCGGCCCAGATGGTGCTGCAAACCATCTCCGCGCTGTACCAGAAAGAGGCCAAGCCCGAGATCGAGGACCCCAAGGCCTTCTTCAACATGGCCATCATGGCCGCCCACCGCCAGATCCTGCGCTACGCCGCGGAGAAGCATTTGATGGACACGCCCCGCACCACACTGGTGGCGTGTATTGTGCAAGGCAGCGCAGCCCACTGGGTGCACTGTGGCGATTCGCGCCTGTATTTTGTGCGCCATGGTGAACTGCTGGCCCGCACGCGTGACCACTCTTATATAGAGCAGCACCAAGACGCCAAGCCCGACGTGCCGCTGCCCGACAAGTTCAACCGCAACGTGTTGTACACCTGCCTGGGCTCGCCGACCAAACCCGTGTTTGATGTGACCGGCCCGGTGCAGCTGCAGCAGGGCGACCGCATCCTTCTCTGTTCGGATGGCCTGTGGGGCAGCCTGGAAGATGCTGACATCGTCTACCAATTGGGCCAAAAACCCGTTGGCACCGCCGCACCCGAGCTGGTGGAGCGCGCACTGCTCAAGGCCGGCGCCAACAGTGACAACGTAACCGTGATCGCCATGGAGTGGGAGACGCCCGATTCGTTTGAATCCACCCGCGGCAGCATCTCCACCGATTCCATTGACGACGGCGTGTTTGCCTCTACCGTGCAGGCCGGTTGGCTGGACTCCACGGTGGACGATCTGGACGATGAAGCCATTGAACGCTCCATCGCCGAGATCAACGAGGCCATCCGCCGCTCTGCTGCCCGCAAGGCGTAGTAGCCGCCGCCGCGCTCACCACCACAAACGGCGCGGGCATAGCTGCTGCGCCGTTTTTTGCTTTTACAGTTTTCTTTTGGGATATCTATGACCGAATTTGCCCGCTCCAGCGCCCGCGCAGCCGACCAATTGCGCCCCGTGCGTATCACCCGCAGCTTCACCATCCACGCCGAAGGTTCGGTGCTGATCGAGTTTGGCAACACCAAGGTCTTGTGCACCGCGTCGGTCGAAGAACGTGTACCGCCGCACAAGCGCGGCAGCGGCGAGGGTTGGGTGACGGCTGAATACGGCATGTTGCCCCGCGCCACCCATACCCGCAGCGACCGCGAAGCCGCGCGCGGCAAACAAAGCGGCCGCACGCAGGAGATCCAACGCCTGATCGGCCGCTCCATGCGCGCCGTGTTTGATCTGAAGAAGCTGGGCGAACGCACCATCCAGTTGGACTGCGATGTGATCCAGGCCGACGGTGGCACGCGCACCGCTGCCATCACCGGCGCCTTTGTCGCGGCGCAAGACGCCGTGAATGGTTTGCTGAAGGCCGGCAAGATCACCGAGTCACCCATCACCGCAGCAGTGGCCGCCATCAGCGTGGGCATTGTGCAGGGCACACCGCTGCTGGACCTGGAATACACCGAAGACTCCGCGTGCGACACCGACATGAATGTGGTGATGACCGGCGCCGGCCATTTTGTCGAAGTGCAGGGCACCGCGGAAGGCGTAGCCTTTACCCGCGCCGAGATGGACAAACTGCTGAGCCTAGCCGAAAAGGGCATCACCGAGCTGATGGACCTACAGCAGCGTTCACTATCAATTTAATAGCGATATCGTCATATTTATCGGGGGCTACAGCCTCAAAATGCTTAGAAGACTTTTATGAAAATCGTTCTCGCATCCAACAACAAGGGCAAACTGGCCGAGTTGCAGGCCATGCTGACACCGCTGGGCTGCACGCTGGTGCCCCAGGGCGAGCTGGGTGTGCCCGAGGCGCCCGAGCCCTACCGCACGTTTGTGGAGAACGCGCTGACCAAGGCGCGCAATGCCGCGCGCCACACCGGTCTGCCCGCGCTGGCCGATGACGCTGGCCTGTGCGTAGACGCCTTTGGTGGACTGCCGGGGGTGGATACGGCCTACTACGCCACGCAGTACGGCTATGAAAAAAGTGACGACAACAATGTGCTGGCCCTGTTGGAGCAGATGCGCCACATCGACAACCGCCGCGCTGCCATGGTCAGCACGCTGGTGGCCGTGCGCAGTGCGGACGACCCTGAGCCGCTGATTGCCGTGGGCCGGGTGGTGGGCGAGATTGCGCGGGAGCGGCTGGGCAGCAATGGTTTTGGCTTTGACCCGGTAATGTGGATACCCGAATTTGGGCAGACCTTTGCGCAGTTGCCGAATGAGGTGAAGAATGCTCATAGCCACCGGGGGCGTTCGGCCAAAGCCATGTCGGCGCTGATTCGTGAGCACTGGCTGGCGTCATGAAGAGCAGCACTATGCCGGCAGCTTTGCGCTCGCCAGGAGCCTGGGCGGCAGAGCGTTTTGCTCCGTGTCCCCCGCCCGCGTTGCGGTCTCCTCCTTTTACCTGCGCAAAACGCTCTGCCGCCCAGGCTCCTGGGGTGTGGGCGTGATTCCGATCAAGCTCGCGAATACCACGCAGGATGCGGCTGTGGTGCACGACATCCAGCACTACATGCGCCCCGGCACGCTGCAGCTGGCCGCGCTGCCGCCGCTGTCGTTGTACGTGCACCTGCCCTGGTGCCTGAAGAAGTGCCCCTACTGCGATTTCAACTCGCACGAACAACCCGGCAGTGGTGAACTGCCCGAGCAGCGGTATGTGGACGCGGTGATTGCCGACCTGGAAGCCGCCTTGCCGCTGATCTGGGGCCGCAGCATCCACAGCATCTTTATCGGCGGCGGCACGCCAAGCCTGTTTGCGCCGGCCACGATTGACCGGCTGCTGGGCGACATCCGTGCGCGGCTCAAGCTGGAGGCCAACTGCGAGATCACGATGGAGGCCAACCCCGGCACGTTTGAGAAGGACCGCTTCCGAGCCTTCCGCCAGGCGGGTGTCACGCGTCTGTCCATCGGTGTGCAGAGTTTTAACGATGCACACCTGAAAGCCCTGGGCCGTGTGCACGACCGCGCGCAGGCGCTGGCGGCGGTGGAAGAGGCCGCGCAGTCGTTTGACACCTTCAACCTGGACATCATGTACGCGCTGCCCGGCCAGACGCTGGAGCAGGCGGGGGAGGACATGGCCCTGGCACTGACGTTCGCGCCGCCCCATATCTCCATCTACCACCTGACGATTGAGCCCAACACCTACTTCGCCAAGTTCCCGCCGGTGATACCGGAAGACGACACGGCCTACGCCATGCTGGACCACATCACCGACCTGACCGGCGCGGCGGGGCTGGAGCGGTATGAGGTGTCGGCCTATGCCAAACAAGGCCACCGTTGCAAACACAACCTCAACTACTGGCAGTTTGGTGATTACCTGGGCATTGGCGCGGGTGCGCACACCAAGCTCAGCTTTGCCCACCGCGTGGTGCGCCAGGTGCGCTTCAGGGAGCCACGGCTGTACATGGACCACGCGCTGGCCGGCAATGCGGTGGCACAAGACGATGAGGTGGCGCGCGCCGACCTGCCGTTTGAATACATGCTCAACGCACTGCGTCTGCGCAACGGTTTTGGCCTGCGCGATTTCACCGAGCGCACCGGCCTGGCGGTGACCGCCATCGCCAGTGCGCTGGAAGAGGCCGAGCGCAAGGGCCTGATCGAACGGGACTTTGCCCGCGTGCGGCCCACGGTAAAAGGTTACGATTTTCTGAGTGACTTGCAGGCGCTTTTCCTGCAAAAATAGCCCATGTTTTCGGTCTACGGCAAAGCTGGTCGCACCTTCAGGGGCACGCTGGAAGAGCTGCGCCAGGTGGGCCCCATCACCCGGGCCACCCGCACCGCTGTGGTGGCGCCCATTGGCATGGACCCGCAGGACCAGAACCCCAGCCGGTTTGCCGACCTCTTACCCGCCCAGACGCCACCCGCACCGGTGGACGTGGCCCACCGCACCGCCCTGGCCGCCTACGAGCAGACCCGCAATCCCGGCCTGCCACGCCACCCGCTCACCCGTGTCGACGCGGTCATGAGCAGTGCCGTGGTCACCATTGCCGACACGTCTACCGTAGAGCAGGCCTGGCAGGTGCTGGCGCAGGGCAACCTGGGCCAGGCGCCTGTGGTGGATGCCCAGGGTCTGTTGATTGGCCTCTTCACCCGCGCCGAGCTGTTGCGGCCCGAGCGGCTGCCCGGGCCGAATGATCATTCCGAAGCCTGGGCCGAGATGCTGGCGCAAAGCGTGGTGGACGTGATGTGGACCCCCGTGCCCAGCGTCTCCAGCGACGCCGACATCCGCCGTGTGGCCCGTGTGCTGCTGGATTCGGGTCTGCCCGGTTTGCCGGTGGCCGACGATGACGGCCGTGTCATTGGTTTTGTATCGCGATCCGACATCCTGCGCGCCGTGGTGGCCGACCCACCGCTGGATCTCTGGACCTAGCCCCGCTTGGTGCGCCCGGAGCCTACTGCACGCAGGTCTTGCCAATAAAACGGGTGCAGGGCCTGACGGCTGGCACTGTCACGGGAACCCTGGTGTTGGTGACATTGGGCGCCATCGGAGACAGCGGTGGCATGGCCGTAGCGGGTCTGGCCAAGCCGGGTGGGGTGCCAACGTTCAGCGAATTGACCGGGCTGATATTCGCAGCGCCTCTGCCACCAGGAGTTGCACCGTGCGTCGCACCGGCACCAGACTGCGGCGCCGGATTGCTGCGGTTGCCGCCGAACACGTTTTGCGCAGGGGTGGCCAGCGTCACCGACCCGGCGTTTGCACCCCCTACAAAATTCACCTGCTGGGGTGCCAATGCCGCCACCTGGTTTCCGTTCGCCACACTGGCCGTGCCCACCAGCAAACGCTGGTAACTGCCGGGCGCGGCGGCACCACCCGGAGCACCGGCGGGGCCTGTGGGCTTGCCATCGGGTTTGACCACGGCGGACTCCAGGTCTGCCCCCTTGAGGCTGACCGTGGCCGCGCCGGATTGCAGTGTGAAGTTGGATATCTTCTTGTTGTCCATCAGCTCTGCGCCTATCACCCGCGCGGTGCCGCTGATCAGCCCCACCACCGGTGCCTTGCTGCCAGACCCGGCCAGCGCGGGTGTGATCTTGAGCTCGGATTCCGGGCGCATGCCGATCAGGCTGCCGTCGGGCAGCACCACCTGGGAGATGGACCCGGCCGGCGTTACCAAACGCTCACCCGTTTGCAATACATCCCCTTTCACCGCCGCGCGGGCCACACCGGTTTCGCCCACGATCTGGGTGCCGGGCTGCGCAAACAACACAGTGCCCGCGGTCTCTGCGGCAACACCGTTCGCAAGTACAAGGGCCGCAAGTGTGCAACCCGTGAGCTGTAGGAAGTGGTTCATGGCATGGCTCCAGCAATCGGTTGAAACTATCTCTGCGTGGGGGCGGGTGGCGGCGCGGTCGGTGCAGTGGGCGCAGTTGGCGCAATGGGTGCAACAGGGGTTGGTGTGGTGGTCCTGGGCGCCGTTGGGGTGATGGCTTGCACCACTGCGCGCTTTTGCTCGGGCGTCAACACCGTATTGGTTCCGGTAGCTGTGCCTGTTGCGGCAGGCGCGGGTCGGGTGGGAGCGGCTATGGGTGATGTTGGGTTGATCGGGGTGTTGGGCGCAGCCGCTGGGGGGGCAGTATTTGGGTTGGTAGGCGCTGTACCGCTGCCGCCACCGGCCGCCTGCGCTTCGCGCCGCGCCGCGACCGACGGCCGCATCAGCGTGCCCGCGCCTGCGCGTCGGTTGCCGTCTGCGCCCGCTCCATCTTTGGCATCGCGGGCGTCGGTCTTCAGGTCCAACTTGTAAAACTCGGGGATTTTCAGCAAGACCTGGGGCGGCACGTTGGCCGCCAACGGTACAAATCCCACATCACCGCGCCGCAGCGCCAGCACGCTGCCTTGGCTGGATATAAAGGTCTCCCCATCGTTTACCTTGTCGTACAGGCCGGGTGGGGCCTGGGTCTGCAACTGTGCCTCGGGCGTGTCCAGCACCAGCACTGGCTCGTGGTCGGTCCCGCGGATGCCAATGGTGGCCGTGCTGGTGCGGATTTGGTAACCATTGGGGTTGCTGCGCCCTATCAGCCCGGTGATGGAGCGAAACCCGCCCTGCAGCAACGACACCAGGAAGTTGGATTTGGCCGGCTCCTTTTGGTCATGCTCAAAGCGGTCCAGCACCATGACCGTGTTGGGGCGCACTGAGATGTAGCCCCCGTCATGCAGGCGCATTTGCACCAGCGAGGCGTCCGCGGTCTGCACCTTGTCGCCGGCAAACAGTTCAGCGCCTTTGACCAGCACACGCTCCCGCGCCTGCAGGTCAATGGCCTTGGCCTGGCCGGCGACCGACATCACGACGCCCGCACTGTTTTGCGCCCATGCCGCGTCCAGCGCCAGCAGGCACACCACGATCAGCAGAAAGCGGGCGCGCCAGGACCGCAGGGTATGGCGCGCGGCAGCAAAAGGGACAGAGCTTGTGGGCTTGAGCATGGCAATGGGGCGTTGGGCCATATCAGTAATCCAAGCGGATGTTGACCGAGAAATCGTTCTTGTCATAGGTGTACAGCTCCGCATTGCTGGTGTTGCGCGTGGCGCTGAATTGCGGCCGCACCGACAGGCCCTTGCCCACGGTCATGCTCATGCCCAGCGAGATGTCATACAAAGACTCCTCGCGGCTGACCAGGTACAGGCTGTTGGTGCCGGCGTATCTGGAATACATGGCCCCCAGCGATGCATAAGCCCCCAGCTTTTCTGCAAAGCTCTTTTGCAGCGTCAGCCGCGGGCCGTAAAAGCGGCGGTCACCATCGTCACGCCCGCCCACCGCGCGCTCCATGCCGTAGGCCCCGGTCAGGCTGAACACCGCGCTGCCGTCACCCAACGATGTCAACCAGCCCGCAGACAGCGTGGTGGTTTGTGTGTCCTGGCTGCTGTAGATAGGCAACTGGTATTTGGCATCGCCATACGATGCGCCCAGTGAAAACTGGCTGCGGCTGTTCAGCGCCATGCGCCAGTCCAGGGTGGCACCCAGCGTGTCACGCAGGCGTGACCGGTTCAACACGTATTGCCCGGCCGCCAAGCCACCGCGCAGCAGCCAACTTCCGCCGGTGTAGCTCAGGCCCAGGCTGCCGTCCAGCGTGGCGTAGTCAGAATCTGCAAACTGCTGGTAGGCCCGGCCCCGGTAGTCGGCACCCGCGTACAGGCCCCACTGGTCGGTCAGCTGGTGGTTGATCTCACCACCCAGGCCCAGCGTGCTGTAGTTGTCCTGTGTTTTCTGGCCGGTGGGCGGTGCGGGTACATACAGGCCCACCGATGGCAGGTTGACCTGGGTCAACGCGGTTGCGCTGCCAATGTTGCTATCGGCACCCACACCCACTTCGGCATAGGCGCTGGCCACGGTGCGCTTGTTTTTCGCACGCGCCTCGGCCGCCTTGGCATATTGCTCTACCGCGCTGCGCAGGTCGGGCGGCAGGTTTTGGATGGACAACACCGATTCAAACTCGATCCGGGCGCGGCCATAGTCGCCCAGCGCCAGGTAGGCGCGGCCCATGTCGGCCCGCACACCGATGTAGTCTGGCGTGACCGCCAAAATGCGCTCGTAGACAAAGCTGGCCTTGCTGGGGCGGTTGCTCTCCAGCGCGGCGGTGCCCAGCAGGTAGTCATACACCGGGTCACCGGCACCGGCTACCTCCCACGGCTCCAGCAGGGCATAAGCCTCTTCGTACTGGCTGGCCTTGAGCAGTGCCTCGGCCTTTTCCAACAGGCCCTGGTCCACATTGGCCCAGGCTAGCGGCGTGAACAGCGCCATACACAACAGCGCCACAGCGCTGCGCTGCCACCGTGTGACGCCGCCAACATTCGGATAGGCCATGCCAAGAGTCCTTTCACAGCCCCTGCACACCGCGGCGGGGCTTGTTAGTGTCTAGATGGAGACAGTATAGAAAGCCGGGCGGGGCTTGGGTAGAAAATTTACCGGAACACATTTGCTATGAAAACGATAGCTATACAGTGATATTCTTCGGGGGCTAGAGGCCAATTTCGCTAAAATGATTGTGCTGCAAGCCTACATTGCACTTCTCCCTATATCCCTATGCACCATCTCCTCGCCTTTGTGTTGTTCACGCTTCTGAGCCTGCCCAGCCATGCGCAAATCTTCCAGTGCAGCCCCGGCGTCTACACCGACAAACCGTGTGAAGGCGGTGCAAAAGTTGCCGCCACCAAAGACGCCAAGTGGGCGGGCGGCAAGCTCGACTTCCAGATGCACCTGAAGCACTACACCGTGCATGGCAACAGCTACCACCAGGTATTCGCCAACATGATGCAGGCAGGCCCGTTCCAGGGCTTTGCGCGGTGGCAGGTGCTCAAGACGTATGACACCAAACCCGCTGGAAAGGGCTGCACGCTGGAAAACCTGGTCATCACCATCCGCGGCGAAATTCTGATGCCCGAGTGGGCCGAAAAATCCAGCGCACCCTCTGCAGACCAGGCCTACTGGAACGAATCGTACAAAGGCCTCAAACTGCACGAAGACGGGCACATCCAGCATGGCAAGGAATTTGCCATCTTGCTCAAAGAGCGTTTGCTGGGGCTGGGCGTGGTGCCGTGTGCAGAGTTGGACGCCAGGGCCAACCAGACCCACAACACGCTCTATTCAAACCTGCAGGCGCGGGATGCGGAATATGACCGCCGGACTAGCCATGGGTTGCGGCAGAACAACCAGCAGTAGATCATTGGGATAGCAGCAGGAGCGCGATGTTGTTACTTTCGAACAACACTACATGCGGTCACTCGTGTCGGAAATCGCTTCGACTAACTAATGGATGGTTGGCATATTCTCATTACTTGCAACCGACCGCTCCCGATGGGGGGTCAGCAATCTGGAGTGCGGATACAGTATTGATTGTTCACAGCCGCAAGGGGTTTAGTTTCAGCATCGCGCTGTTTGCTCAGTGCCTTCTCATGAGCGCCACCGCAAATGACGGTGGTGCTGTCCTTGCTAAAAAATTCAGGCGCCTTGATCGGCGGAGTCAATGATGATTAGTTCACTGAAAAAGTTTTTCAACGCCGACAAGAAGGGGCGTAAAACCTCCAGCCCAGCCTTGCCTAAGCGCTCTATTCCACAGTTGGACCGAATCGCGAGTTTCTTTTCCCCGGTTTTTTGGGGCGTAGAGAAGTACACGGAGTTTTCCAAAGCGGTGAAGGATTTGACGGAAATGATGCCCGACGGTTATCACGCCTCTGATAACTTCATCACGTGGGGGCGAAACAATTCGATGTTCGATGACCAGAAGTTCGTACAAGCCTGGGAGTCAAATGCTGAATCGTTCGTAGACAAGGGCATTGTGTGGCGCCGATACATCTTGGCAACGTCGGCCTTTCATTGTGTTCAACTCGACGGTGATTTTGTGGAGTGCGGTACCTACACGGGCGTTGGTGTGAAGACAGTTGTTGACTATCTTGGAGGAAAGAACTTTCCCAAGCAATTTTGGGCCTATGACGTCTTTGAACACCAGGAAGGAATGGAGAATATTCCATTGCCGGAAGTTGGCCACCAGCTCCATGAACGTGTTCAGCGAAAGTTCGAGGGCTACCCGCAAGTGCGCATAGTCAAGGGTCTCATCCCCGACTCCTTCGAAGGCAACTGCCCAGACCGTATCGCATACTTGCACATAGACCTAAATCAGGCACCTGCGGAAGTTGCTGCACTCGATTACTTGTTTGATCGAGTGGTGCCTGGGGGCATTGTTATCCTGGACGATTACGAATGGGCTATGGTCTACCGCCCGCAGAAGCTGGCGGAAGATGAATGGTTTGATAAACGGGGCTATCGCGTTGTGCCATTGCCGACTGGACAGGGAATGGTCATCAAACGATAGGTTTGTTGTCGCCATATCCTTATCGTGAGCACTTTGTGCTGACAAAGAGTGTGGGACAGCGATGGGTCTGGACGCGACCTCGGGTTGGGGCGGAAGCAGACTTTCGTTTAGATGTTTCAATAGACTTCAGCGATCGCCGTTACGTTGGCCTTATGCATGGCGCGTGGCTCGTGTAGTGTGTTGACTTCCACCGAAATCTGAGCGGCCTGGTGTGACAGTCCATCCTGTGTAAACACGGTAATCGTGATTTGGCTCAGCGGACACGGCTGTGGTACTGAGTGTCACAACGCGTCAAGCAAAACAGTGGGGAGAAGGTCCCAACTGGCCGGAAACCCTTGAGGAACAAGCCCCGGTGGCGGAAGCTGTGAGATTCGAACCCTTATCTAAACCGAAATCCAGTTCAAGTTCGATGTGACTGAGTGTCTACCAGGCAAAACCAACGGGAATATTAGATGCTCATTTGTGCATCTAATTCGGAAGCTGTGAGATTCGAACTCACGGAGGACTCACATCCTCGCCGGTTTTCAAGACCGGTGCCTTAAACCGCTCGGCCAAGCTTCCAACCTATATTTTAGCCCACGCCGAGGGCACTTTCCCCATCACAAAGCGCCATAGCGACTCTGTGGCATTGTTAATGTTGGACGAATCTGACTAAGTCAGTCTGTCGCGTCGGAGTTCCGCTCTATCCTTTGCAGGCAGGTTCAAACAGACGTGCAACTGGTACCGAGAGAGCCTCAGCAAGCTTCTGGATGAGGTCAGTGGGTGCGTTGTACACCGAATGTTCAACCTGGCCCACCGTGGCTCTCTGAACTCCCGCAAGTTCGGCCAATTCCTTCTGAGTTAGGCCCATTTTCTTTCTTCTTTGAAGGACATTAATTGCCAACAAAGTCCGTGCATTTGGCACCCGTTCCGGCTCGCAAGGTTCCCGCTCGCCTACGACTAAGGTCGCGGGCTGCTCGTTCGTATAAAGCCGAAGGCGTTTGACCAAATCTTCTGGTTGTAATTCAAAGGCGAGCGCGATTTTAAAGATGGTCTCAATAGTCGGACTTCGTTTTCCGCGCTCCATCAAACTTACGTAACTGGCTGCAATCCCAGCCCGTAAAGCGAGGTCGCCTTGCGTAAATTGACTTACTGCTCGTTGCTCAACTAAGAGCTTTGCGAATGCGCTTTCTATCGTCATAAATGGGGTTTTGGTTGGCCCCCATTCTTTAGCTTGTGCGTCTGCTAAACTGGTACTATAGTACTAGTAATTCCAGTAACACTATCATTACGCATATTTACCGGTAAGTTCCGTGTCCATGGGCGTCGATTGCCATGCACGTCACTCAGTTCTTGGGAATTACGCGATGCCATCAGTCGACTAAGTTGAACTCAAAAAACTCTCAATGGAATACAGGCAGTGAAAGAAGCCCCAGTAACCGCTCTCCCTGTCCATGTGCTCCGCGGATGGCGGGCAATTGGGATTGGAAACGCTGTATTTTTTGAAGGCTGCCTGGACAGCCTAGAGCGCATTTGGTCCGGTCGGATTGAGTACTTTGACAGCAATACTCACCGTGGTGTATGCGATGCCGGGGTTGTTTGGCAGATTCCGCCTGAGAACGTGTATTGCCAGGACTTTTTCGACCGCACATGGGAACTGCTGTTGATGATGGAAGCACGCTAGAGACACATTGAATGTACAACACCACCATAGCAAGAGCGACTTCACGCGGGCGTGGCGGCCTGGTTCTGTACCTCGACTACGACGGCGTGCTCCACCATGAAAACGTTAGGGTCTCCAACAAAGAGGGACCGTTCCTGCAGGCGCCCGAGCGCTATCGGCTTTTCCAGCATGCCGATTTGCTCGCAAAGCTGCTGGAACCGTACCATCGCCGCGTGGGTCTTGGCAGCAGCGGCCAGGTCGTTGAGCTCTTGGCTTCGCCTCTGCCCCGCAGTCGAAAACGTGTTCTCCTTTGCGACTGCTTTAGGATTTTTCTTACGAATCTGAATTCGCTTTGGTGGCGTATCTGAAAACACTATTCCTTCGATATCCCTTTTTCGTGACAGTGCCACCGCAATCCAGTTGGTGTAGTTCAAAACGTCGCGTTGGTTAAATGAAACCCTGTCCGGAAAGGAATTTACAAGGCTAGTGGCAAGCAGAGACCAGGGGAACTGGGCGCACGCAATTGCGTGGGGATAGTCTCCTCTGTTGGAAAGAAGGCTGGCGCGGTGCAGCTGCGCGAGTTCGGTGAGTGATACATCCTCAACGCGTGTCCAATCAGTTGTTAAGAGTAGTCTTGGCCCGTGGGAGTGCAATCTTTTTGTGTCCATTCTGTGCCTCCCAACACCCTGTTCCTTAGGGTCGAAAGATATCAACCAATCGAGAATCTCATGTTCAAAATGTTGATACTGAAAATTGGACCGAGGAAGAAAAATGGTCGGCAACAGGACAGCCTTTTTGTGCCAGAGCTCAACTAGCATCAGTTTGATTCCACGGGTCAGAATCTTGAGTCCGGTTGCATCAACAGTTCTGGCATTTATAAATGGCAGTAGTCCGTCTACCCCGTTGCTCCCGCGGGAGTCCTCCCAAGCACTGAATGCCCTCATATCTCTTTCTGCAGAAGCTTTGCACAAACCAAAAATAGCTAGGCAAACTATCACGGGTAGGCGATGAGATGAAGGTTGAATAGTTGGTCGAAGGAAAGGAGTTTGGCATGCAAAGCGCAAGGTCTATTGCTGAAGATGAACTGAGACACTGGCGGAGGCTTGAAGCAAGTGAAGTGCTTCAGGTGGTCGCACAACATGCAAAGGTGGACCTGTCATTTCACCCAAGAGACAGTTACAAAACGGTTCGATGGCATGCGTCTGTGGATGGCATTGACTATGAACTATTGACGGACAGGTGCAAGTTCTGGGACACAAGAGCACTGAAGGGAGGAGGAGGAGCCATTGACATGGTGATGCATCTGAAGAACCTCGACTTCAAAACTGCAGTGCAATTCCTGGCGTCAAGCGGGCTCTGAAATGAATGCGCAAAACCCAAACCGCCCAACTGTAGTTGCGTCTCCATGGGCGAAGGAGCCTGAACTTACGGCCGAATCCTTGTTGAGCAGCTTGCCACATCGAGCGTCGGCAAAACGGCCGCGTCCTCATTCTCCAAATTTCTGGGAAAGCGCAACCTAATCAAGAACCGCCTTGGCGCCGACTTCATCCTCGCGGCATTCGACTTTACCGTCGCCGAGCTCTACATCTTTCCGGATGGCAACACTGGTTGTTTCGTTCAAAGAGTCACTCAGTAATGTCGCCAAATCCTGCGTATTTAGATGATGCAAGGAGCGACGCTTTTCAAACGTGAAGGATGGCGAAGCCCGCCTTCGCGTTCAAGAGTGACAGGAACATCGATTCGCAAAAGCGGTGCAGTACAACCGCGATGGCTGCGGTTGATTTATCGAGGTCACCCTAAAATACTTTAGAGCTGTCCGTTTGGATTTTTTGAGCGCGAATATTGCATAAGGCTAAAGGCACACTCAGCAAAAACTGGGTCTCGGAAAAGTTTGAATGTGTTGTACCGCGGCAACTTGGTACAGGCTACTCGCCCAAAAGGCAATGCATTAGATGCAACTGGAATGCAGGGCGCTCGGCCCAATGTGCGCGCGGCTTCAGACTCGCCGACTAGTTGCACAAATTCTCGGTTCAGATAAGAACTCACGGAGGACTCACATCCTCGCCGGTTTTCAAGACCGGTGCCTTAAACCGCTCGGCCAAGCTTCCAGAGGCGCGTATTCTAACCTGCCCGAATTCCCGCATCGGTGGGCCCCGCAAAACGCATTGCCCAATCCCCCAAATTTGGCGATGATGGCGCCCTGTGCTGCAGGCTAGGGAGGCGGCAGCACGCGACAGATAAAAACACAGATAAAAGAAGAACGCGAATTCACAAGGGAGTTCACCTGCATGACTGACCAACCCAGTGTGCCCGAGCGGCGTGGCACACCCAGACCCGACCCCGAGGCGCAGCGCCTGCTGGCTGCGGACAAAAAGGTGGCGCTGCTGGTCCAGTTCAACTGGGCGGTGGTGTTTTTTTCGGCCTTTTATGTGTTTGTCAGCTGGGCGATTGATTTTGGGCCGGGCATGTACATCATGTCGCTCAATGGCCTGCTGTTGCTGGCCAACCTGGTCTACATCGCCAAGGGCGGCAACTACACGGTGGCGGCCAATGTGTACCTGTGCACCAACACGCTGGTGGCGGTGGCGGGCTGCACCTACTTTTCGGGCGGCTTGTATTCGCCGGTCATCCCCTGGTTTGCCTTTGGGCCGGTTACGGCCACCCTGATGCTGGGCTTCAACCGCAACACGCTGTGGTGGCTGTTTGTCAACTCGGCCTGTGTGCTGGTCTTTGGTGTGGTGGGCATGATGGGCATAGAGCTGCCCATGCAGTTCAACAAGCAGTATTCGGGTTTCTTCTTTGCGGCCTGCCAGATTGGGCTGGTGTTTACGCTGCTGATCCACACACGGATTTTTGACTCAGAAAAGAACCGTGCGCTGGGCGAGGTGGAGACCAAAAACGTGGAGCTGCACACCGCCCTGCGCGACACGGCCCAGGCCCGGCAAAAGGCCGAGGCGGCCACGGCCACCAAGTCGGCCTTTCTGGCCAACATGAGCCACGAGATCCGCACCCCCATGAACGCCATCATCGGCATGTGCCACCTGGCGCTCAAGACCGACATGACACCGCGCCAGCGCGACTACCTGCACAAGGCCCAACAATCCAGCCAGCACCTGCTGGCCATCATCAACGACATACTGGAGCTGTCCAAGGTAGAGGCGGGCAAGCTGGAGCTGGAGATTGGTGAGTTCAGCCTGGAGCGCTTGCTGATCAAGGTGGCCGACCTGTTGGGCGACAAGGCCGAGAGCAAGGGCCTGGAGCTGCTGTTTGATGTGGCCCACGATGTGCCCGATGCGCTCAAGGGCGACGCACTGCGCCTGAGCCAGATGCTGATCAACTACGCCAGCAACGCGCTCAAGTTCACCGATGCGGGTGAGATCGATATCCTGGTGCGCCTGCAAGAGCAGACCGGGCAGCGCGTGGTCTTGCGGTTTGAGGTGCGGGACACGGGCATTGGCCTGACCGAAGAGCAGATTGGCAACCTGTTCCACAGCTTCCAGCAGGCCGATGTGTCCACCACGCGCAAATATGGTGGCACGGGCCTGGGCCTGTCCATCACCAAGGTGCTGGCCCAACAGATGGGTGGCGAGGTGGGGGTGACCAGTGTGCCGGGCAAGGGCTCCACCTTCTGGTTCACCGTGAACCTGGAGCTGGGCAACCGCAATACACGCCAACTGGAGCTGCAAAGCGATATGCGCGGGCGCCGTGTGCTGGTGGTAGACGATGTGGAGAACACCCGCCAGGTGTTGTCTGAAATGCTGAGCTGGATGAGTTTTGTGGCCAGCACGGCCGACACCGGCGAGGCCGCCTTGCAGGAGATAACCCGGGCCGACGCCGCGGGCCAGCCGTATGACGTGGTGTTGCTCGACTGGCATATGCCTGGCATGGATGGGGCCACCACAGCACGGCGCCTGCGGTCCATGCCACTGGCGCGTGCCCCCAAGCTGGTGGCGCTGACCCACCACCATGGTGACGAGGTGGATGCAGTGGTGGCCGCGGGAGATGCGCTGCAGATAGGCGCCACCCTGAGCAAGCCCGTGGCCCCATCCAAACTGTTTGATGCCCTGATGGAGTTGTTGGCCGGCAGCCTGCACCGGCTGGGTGGTGCCCATGTGGAAAGCCTGGGCAGTCTGGTGCCCCTGGCTTTGCAGGCGGTGCGCGGCGCGCGCATTTTGCTGGCCGAAGACAACGCCCTGAACCAACAGGTGGCCAGCGAGCTGCTGCGCGATGCAGGTTTTGTGGTGGACATTGCAGACGATGGCCGCATTGCCTGCGACATGGCCCTGGCGGCCGGTGCCGCAGGCCAGGCCTACGATGTGGTGTTGATGGACATGCAGATGCCCGGCATGGATGGCCTGGAGGCCACGCGCCGCATACGCGCCAACCCGCAGGTTGCGGCCATGCCCATTGTGGCCATGACTGCCAACGCCATGGCCTCGGATAAAGAGAAGTGCCTGGCCGCTGGCATGGTGGACTTTGTGACCAAGCCCATAGACCCGGACGAGCTGTTCCGCGTATTGTTGTGCTGGGTGGCGCCGCGCAATGGGGTTGACACGATGGTGCCCGACAGACCGGCCTTGTTGCCCAGCACGCCAGCCCTTCCAGCAGAAACCTTGCCCGCATTTGTGGAGGGGCTGGACCAGGCGGCGGGTTTGCGCCGCGTCATGGGCAAGCAGCACCGTTACCTGGCCATGCTCCGGGGTTTTGCCGATGCACAGGCCGATGTGCCGCAGGCCATCGCCCAGGCCCTGGCGGCGCAAGACCTGGCCACGGCATTGCGGCTGGCGCATACGCTCAAGGGGCTGGCTGGCAATATTGGGTCTGCCGAAGTGGTGCGCGCCGCTGCGGCCATGGAGCAGGCCCTGCGCAGCCGCGCGAGTGCCGAGGTGCGTGCAACGCTATTGGCCGCCCTGGCAGATGCACTTGGCGTGCAGATTGCAGCCATAAACCGGGCCTTGCCACAAGACGCGGAGACTGCAGCCGATGCACCAGCGGCAGATGCCCAGCGGTTGGGTGAGTTGTGCCGGCAGCTGGAGACCTTGCTCAGCAACGATGACGGCAACGCCGAACGCTTGTTGGCAGAGCACGCTGGGCTGTTCCGCGCTGCATTTGTGTCCCACTTTGTGGCCCTACAAGCGGCAGTGAACGCCTTTGATAGCGAACAGGCACTGGCCATACTGCAAGAGGCTGTTGCCGCCCGGAGTATGGAAGGAGTACAGTGACAAACATTGTCCGCGCCTCCGTATACCGATAAGAAATGGTTATGCCATGCAATCTGCAGCACTGCCGGCGACAGAACACGAACGCCTGGCCACCCTGCACGCCTTGGACGTGCTGGACACCGGGCCTGAGGAAGAGTTCGATGCCCTGATCAAGGTGGCATCGCTGGTGTGCGGAGTACCCATCTCGCTGATCAGCCTGGTAGACAGCGAACGCCAGTGGTTCAAGGCCAACCTGGGCCTGCCCGGTGTGTCTGAAACACCGCGTGATATCGCCTTTTGTTCCCACGCCATTCTGGACGACCAGCTGTTTGAGGTGCCCGACGCCACGCTGGACGCACGTTTTGCAGACAACCCGCTGGTGAAGGATGTGCCAGACATCCGCTTCTACGCCGGTGCGCCTATCGTGATGGGGGATGGCAGCCGGGTGGGCACCCTGTGTGTGATAGACCGCCAGCCGCACCAGCTCAACGCCACACAACGCGAGATCGTCCGCAACCTGGCCATGGCAGCCGCCCACGCGTTGGAGGGCCGGCGCGCCATTCGGGCCATGCAAAAACATGCCGCCGAGTTGGCCGCCGGTGAACGCAGCCTGAAAGAAGCACGCGACAGTGCACAGGCCGCCAACATCGCCAAAAGCCGTTTCCTGGCCACGATGAGCCATGAGATCCGCACCCCCATGAATGGGGTGCTGGGCATGGCGCAGATGCTGCTGGCGCCAGACCTGGCGCAGAGTGCACGCATACAGTATGCGCAAACCATATTGACGAGTGGGCACACGCTGTTGGAGTTGCTGAACGACATACTCGATCTCTCCAAGATAGAGGCTGGCAAGCTGCAGCTGGAGGCCAAGGCCTTTGATGTGGCGGCCCTGCTGGGCAACACCCGCAATCTGTTTTCCGGTGCGGCACAGGCCAAAGGGCTGCAACTGGACTGTGATTGGCAGGGCCCTGCAGGCCAGCACTACCGGGGCGACGCCCACCGCCTGGCACAGATGTTGTCCAACCTGGTGGGCAATGCCATCAAGTTCACCGCCAGCGGCAGTGTGCGCATGGCCTGTGCAGAGCACAGCCGTGTGGACGGCCGCGCGCGGCTGGAGTTTTCGGTCACCGACACCGGTATTGGTATTGCGCAGGAAGACATGGCCTTGTTGTTCAAACCGTTTTCACAGACCGATAGCTCGGTCACGCGGGAGTTTGGTGGCACGGGTTTGGGGCTGTCGCTGGTGCGCACTTTGGCACAGGCCATGGGTGGCGAGGTGGGGGTGGCCAGCGAGCCCGGTCGGGGCACACGTTTCTGGTTCAGTGTGCCGATGGAGGTGCTGGCGGTGCAGCAGATGGCAGCAAGCCCTGCGCGCGAATCTGTGCCACCCAAGGCAGCCGGCCCTACCACAGGCGGCAGCCTGCAGGGTCACTTGCTGGTGGCCGAAGACAACCCCATCAACGCGATGGTGATGCAGACATTTGCAGCACGCCTGGGTTTGACGATGACCCTGGTGGGAGATGGGCAAAGGGCGGTGGATACCATCACCCAGCGCGCAGCGGGTATGCCGCAGCCCGACCTGGTGTTGATGGATGTGCACATGCCGGTGATGGATGGCTACACCGCCACCGAGCGCATACGCCAATGGGAGGCATTACAGGCTCCACAGGGGCGCTGCCGCATCCCCATCATTGCGCTGACGGCCGACGCCTTTGAAGAAGACCGCCAGCGCTGTTTCGCCGCGGGTATGGATGACTTCTTGACCAAACCCCTGGCCTTGGAGATTCTGAAAACAGCGCTGGCCAAATGGCTGGCCGCTGCGGCTGCACAGGCCTAGGGTTGCAGGCACCCATGCACTGGCTTAAAGACTACCGCAAGGAACTACTGGCAGGCGACATCGGTGCCGGGGTCATCGTTGCATTGATGCTGGTGCCACAGGGCATGGCCTATGCACTGGTGGCCGGCTTGCCACCGGTCACGGGTTTGTATGCCAGCCTGTTGCCGGCAGTGGCCTATGCCGTGTTTGGCAGCAGCATGGTGCAGTCTGTGGGGCCCATGGCCATCACATCCCTGATGTTGGGCACGTCCATTGCGGCCCTGGCGCCCGCGGGCAGTGCGCTGTACATGCAGTTGTCTCAGCAACTGGCGTTGATGGTCGGGCTGATTCTGTTTTTGTGCGGCGTGTTTCGCCTGGGCTTTTTGTCCAGCTTTTTCAGCCGCCCGGTCATGAGTGGTTTCACCAGCGGGGCGGCCGTGGTAATTGCGCTGGAGCAGCTGCGGCCCTTGTTGGGTCTGTCACACCACTGGGCGTTTGGCACCCTCCATGTGCCCAGCGCAGCGGTGGGTCTGGTGGCCTTGCTGCTCTTGGTGTTGGGGCGTTATGCCTTGCCACCCCTGCTCAAGCCACTGGGCGGCTGGATGGCGGACATGTTGCCCAAGCTGGTTCCTATTTTTGTGATTGTGGGTGCAACAGTTGCCGTGGCGGTGCTGGGGCTGGAGCACACGGGTGTGAAAACGGTTGGGGCGATTCCGTCTGGCCTGCCGCCACTGGGGCTGACCCTGTCACACGAACATTGGCGCAGCCTGCTGTTGCCGTCGTTGGTGATTGGTTTTATGGCTTTCTTGGCCGGGCAGTCTGCCGCGCAGGCGCTGGCCCAAAAGCGCAACGAACGCATCAACACCAACCGCGAACTGCTGGGCCTGGGCGCGGCCAACCTGGCTAGCGCGGTCAGTGGTGGTTTTGCGGTGACCGGCAGCATCTCGCGCTCGGCCGTCAACTATGCGGCGGGTGCCAATACACCGTTGGCCACACTGGTATCGGCCGGGCTGATTGCCATGGCCCTGTGTGTGCCCAATGCCTGGTTGTCGCTGATTCCCTTGCCGGCCATGGCCGCCACTATCGTGATTGCGGTGGTGGGCATGATGGACATGTCCACCCTGGTGGAGTCCTGGCGCCATGACCGCAGCGATGCGGCCACGCTGGTGGCCACCCTGGTGGGTGTGCTGCTAGTGGGGGTGGAGGAGGGTGTGTTGATGGGTGTGGTGCTGTCGTTTGCGTCGCTGATCTGGCGCAGCAGCCGGCCGCACATTGCCATCGTCGGGCGCATGCCAGGCACCGAGCACTTTCGCAACCAGGAGCGCTACTCGGTGGAGACCCTGCCGCACACCTTGATGCTGCGCATCGACTCCGACCTGATCTTCAACAACATGGACGGCGTGATCGAGCGCATAGAACACGAGCTGCAGGTGCGCCCCGGTGTGCGCGATGTGGTGCTGGTGTTGTCGGCCGTCAACATGGTGGACACCACTGCGCTGCTGGCCCTCAACGAGTTGAACAAACACATGGGCGAGCAAAAACGCCGGCTGCACCTGTGCGAAGTCAAAGGCCCGGTCATGGACCGGCTCAAGCTCAGCAAGTTGCTGGGCAAGGATTTGACGGGGCAGGTTTTCTTGAGTGCGGCGCAGGCCTACCAGCACTTGGCTGGCGAGGGCGCTGCCTAAGCCTTGTCTACCAGTTGCCGTAGGCCGCAACTATTCCGCGGAACAGCGCATCGCGTTCTTGGCCCAAGCGCTTGCCGCTGGCGTCACCCGAGGCATCTTTTGCCACGGCCATGTGCACCATAACCAGTTTGAGTTCCGGGTCCACAAAAATCGCTTGGCCATAAATGCCCAACAGCGCAAAGCGGCGGTAGTTGCCTGGCATCAGCCAGGTTTGCAAGCCGTATCCCGTGTAGGTGCTGCCCTTGTACTGCAGCGTGCCGGGTCTGAAGGCCGGTGGTTGTCGGTTGGCATCGGTCATCTGCAACAGGTAGTCACGGGCAATCACGGCTTTGCCATCGCGCAGGCCATCGTTGGCCAGCAGCAGGCCCAGCCGGCCAAAGTCGTGCACGGTGGCGTTGAAGTTGCCCGCTGCCAGCTCGGTCTGGTCTACCGGGTTGGTGAGCCAGGTGGCGGCGGCTTCGGCACCCAGCGGTCGCCAGATTTTTTCGCCGATGTATTTGCACAGGCTGGTGCCGGTGGCGCCGCGCAGCGCCAGGCCCAGCATCTGTGTCTCGGCGCTGGCGTAGTTGAACTGAACACCCTCGGGCGCCAGGCGCTCGGCGATCACCTTGGCGCCAGCGGCATTGCCTTGCGTGCGCGTGGTCTGGTTGAAGCGGGCCAGGTCGTCCTTGCCCGAATAGTCTTCTACATATTTGGCACCCGAGGCCATGCGCAGCAGGTTGATGAGTTTGGTTTCGCCATACAGGGTGCCGACCAGTTTGGGCTCGTAGGTAGCGGCCGTGTCGTCCAGCGATCGAATCAGGCCCTCTTCGAGTGCCTTGCCGATGCCAAGCGCCACGATGGTCTTGGCCATGGAGTTGGACAGTAGCCGGTGCTCGGGCTTGCGGTCGTAGTTGCTGCGCTCGGCCACGATCTGCCCGTCCTTGAGCACCAGTACGGCAGTGGCGCGTTGGCGCTGCATGTAATCGTCCAGCGACAGGGTCTGGCCGTCAAACCGGTAGCGCAAGGCGGGTTCCCGCGCCGCTTTGGGCAATGCCTGGGGTTGGGCGGACGGCGCCAGTGTGCAATGGGGCGACAGGCTGTCCATGGCACTGAACGAGCCCACGCGATAGGGTTCTTGGTATGCCTGCGCCAGCTTGGGGGCTACCGGATAGCCAGCCGCCTTGCCCAGCAGGTCTTCGTCGGGGGCGGCCCAACTGGGTGCCTGGCCCAGCGCCATGGCAAGACACAGCGGGATCGTGACGTGGTTGTGCATCGCCTAAGCCAACATGCCTTTGGTTTCAATAAAGGCAATCACCTCTTTCAATCCCGTCTGCGTCTTCAGGTTGGTCATCACAAAAGGCTTGAGTCCTTTGGGTGTGGTGCGCATGCGGATGGTGTCGGCCTCCATTACCGCCAGATCGGCGCCCACGTGGGGGGCCAGGTCGGTCTTGTTGATGACAAACATATCACTCTTGGTGATGCCGGGGCCACCCTTGCGCGGGATCTTTTCGCCGGCCGCCACGTCGATGACGTAGATCGTCAGGTCTGAGAGTTCGGGGCTGAAGGTGGCGGCTAGGTTGTCGCCACCGCTTTCAATAAAGACGATGTCGGCATTGGGGAACTCCACCAGCATGCGGTCAATGGCCTCCAGGTTGATGGACGCGTCTTCGCGGATGGCGGTGTGCGGGCAGCCACCGGTCTCCACCCCCATGATGCGCTCGGCCGGCAGCGCGCCGCTGACGGTCAGGATGCGCTGGTCTTCCTTGGTGTAGATGTCGTTGGTGATGGCGACCAGGTCGTACTGTTCGCGCATGGCCTTGCACAACATTTCCAGCAGCGTGGTTTTGCCCGAGCCCACGGGGCCGCCTATGCCCACACGCAGGGGTGGCAGGGTTTTGGTGCGGTTGGCGATGTGGTGCAGTGTGGACATAAATGCTATAAAAAGTGAAGCGTTATCGCTATATTTCACGGGGGCTAGGACCTGAAAAGCCTTGAGTACTGTATCTCGTGCTGGCTGCTCAGTATGGCCAGCATGGGGGAGAAGGCCTGGCGGGTGTCATCGGTGACGGTGAGTGCGTGGTCAATCGCAGCGGGTATCTCGGCGGTGAGCGCGGAGAGGATGCGTTGACCGGCGCTCTGGCCCAGCGGCACGGACTTGATCGCGGCCTGTGTCATGTTCTCCGCCCAGCCAAAGGCATAGGCCAGCAGGCAGTTGCGTAGCGGTGCTTGTGTGGCGCTGGCTGCGAGTGCGAAGGCCACGGGGTAGGTGGGTTGCTGCGTGGCCAACACAGCAATCTGGTCCGGTGTGGCGGTGGTGTGGTTGCGCAGCCAATCCAGCAGACTGCGGCCCATTTGCTCCGTCTGCTGGCGCAGCTCGCTGCTCTCACGGGTTTGCAGCACCCAGGCATTCAGCGTGGCTATGCGGGTATAGTCGTCGGCACGCCAGGCGCTGATAGCCTGCGCTACGGCGGGCAGGTCGGAGCGGCTCAGGCTCAGGTGCAATTGGTCGACCAGCCAGACTGATGCATCAGCTTCCGTAGCGGCGCGCGCCGTGTCTACTGCAGCTTCCAGGCATTCCGAATACGAGAAGCCGCCAATGGGCAGGGCCGGTGAGGCCAGCCACATCAGCTGCATCAGGCTGGAGTCGAGCATGTACTGCGCGCGCCCTGGCTAGTGGTTGTGATCGTGGCCGCAGCCCGGGCCGTGCACGTGGGGCTTGGCCGCAGCCGTTGCAATCGGGATCGATGCGAGCTTTTTGCTGGCCGTGGGTTTGTCCGCTTCTGCGTGGGCGTGGTCGTGCCCATGTTCATGCCCATGGTGGCCATGGCTGTGGCCCGTGTGAGCGTGTCCTCCTGCAGCATATGCGCCATTTTCCGGCTCGAAGGCTTCGTCCACCGCGTGCACGATCAGGTGCATGGCGCGCAGCATGTCGGCCAGCACGTGGTCCGGTTCAATCTTCAGGTGGTCGGGCTTGAGCTCAATCGGCACATGCCGGTTGCCCAGGTGGTAGGCCGCGCGGATCAGGTCGTAGGGCGAGCCGTGCTCCGTGCAATGCGTGATCTTCAGCACCGCCTGGGGCGCAGCGATCACCTTGATCAACGAACCATCCTCCGCCACCAGCACATCACCGCCCCGCACGGCGGTGCCGCGCGGCAGAAACACGCCGATCTGGCGACCGGTGGAATCGGTGGCGTCAAAGCGGCTTTTCTGGCGGACGTCCCAGTCCAGTTCGACGGTGGCGGCGCGTTTCAGCAGGACGGGGGCGAGCCCTTGGGCTTGGGGCAAGAGTTTGTTGACAGTCAGCATCTTCTAGTAAGTAGTGAGGGCAGGAGCGGGTTTCGCTTGTTGTCATCGAAGGGATAAGGACTGAGAATACTCTTCCTGGGCACCTTGAAAGTTCACCATGAGAAGTTTAGAGATAGTCGAGATCGGCGACGGCTTGGGCGTCATCCTCCCCAATGACATTCTTCCCATTTTCAAGGATGCGAAAGACGGCACCGTGTTTTTGATGGAAACGACCAACGGCTTCACGCTGACAACGGTTGATCCGAATACTGCTACGACGGATTCATCTTCGCAATAGTTCTGCGCCAGCGGGAACCCGTTCAAAACAAAAAGTATCGCTGCGCCATCGGCAAGCTGACCGCAGGCTCACACGTCAGTAACTGCCCATCCGCCCGCACGCTGTAGGTCTGCGCATCGATCTCCATCACTGGCAGATAGCTGTTGTGCACCATGTGCTGCTTACGTACGCCGCGGATATTTTTCACCGCGCTCAGTGTCTTGGCCAAGCCAAAGTTCTCCTTGATGCCGGCGTGTAATCCCGCCTGCGACACAAAGGTCAACGAGCCGCGCGACAACGCGCCGCCAAAAGAACCAAACATGGGACGGTAGTGCACCGGCTGCGGGGTGGGAATGGATGCATTGGGGTCGCCCATAGCCGCCATGGAGATGAAGCCGCCCTTGAGAATCAGCGCGGGCTTGACGCCGAAGAAGGCGGGCTTCCACACCACCAGATCGGCCCACTTGCCCACTTCGATACTGCCCACCTCGTGGCTGATGCCATGCGCAATGGCGGGGTTGATCGTGTACTTGGCGATATACCGTTTGGCGCGGAAGTTGTCGTTGCGGGCGTTGTCTTCGGGCAGCGGCCCGCGCTGAGCCTTCATCTTGTGCGCCGTCTGCCAGGTGCGGATGATGACCTCACCCACGCGGCCCATGGCCTGGCTGTCGCTGCTCATCATGCTGATGGCGCCCAGGTCGTGCAGGATGTCTTCGGCGGCAATGGTCTCCTTGCGGATGCGGCTTTCGGCAAAGGCCAGGTCTTCGGCAATGCCCGCGTCCAGGTGGTGGCAGACCATCAGCATGTCCACATGCTCGTCCAGCGTGTTCACCGTGTAGGGCATGGTGGGGTTGGTGGAGCTGGGCAAAAAATTGTCGTGCCCCACGACGCGCAGGATGTCGGGCGCGTGGCCACCGCCCGCACCTTCGGTGTGGAAGGCGCACAGGCCTCTACCCTTGGTGGCGGCAATGGTGTCTTCCACAAAGCCGGATTCGTTCAGCGTGTCAGAGTGGATGGCGACCTGCGTGTCCGTTGCATCGGCCACGTCCAGGCAGTTGCTGATGGCGCTGGGTGTGGTGCCCCAGTCTTCGTGCAGCTTGAGGCCGATGACTCCGGCGCTGATCTGCTCATGCAGCGCCGCCGGCAGGCTGGCGTTGCCCTTGCCCAGAAATCCAAGGTTCATGGCGAAGGCATCGGCTGCCTGCAGCATGCGCTCAATATTCCAAGGACCGGGCGTGCACGTGGTGGCAAACGTGCCAGTGGCAGGGCCGGTGCCGCCGCCCAGCATGGTGGTCACACCGCTGGCTGCGGCTTCTTCGATCTGCTGGGGGCAGATGAAGTGTATGTGGCTGTCGATGCCGCCCGCGGTGACGATGTTACCTTCGCAACTGATGATCTCGGTGCCAGGCCCGATGATGATGTCCACGCCCGGCTGCGTGTCCGGATTACCAGCCTTGCCGATGGCGACAATGCGCCCGCCCTTTAGGCCAATGTCGGCCTTGACGATGCCCCAGTGGTCCAGGATCAGCGCATTGGTCATCACGCAGTCCACGGCACCCTCGGCACGGGTGCGCTGCGATTGCGCCATGCCATCGCGTATGGTCTTGCCACCGCCGAATTTGACTTCTTCGCCGTAGCTGCCCGCGGCCAGTGTGTAGTCCTTCTCCACCTCGATCAGCAGTCCGGTGTCGGCCAACCGCACGCGGTCACCCACCGTGGGGCCGAAAATCTCCGCATAGGCGCGGCGTCCAATCGTTGCCATAGTCAGAGTTTTCCTTGCGTTAAGCCACGAAAGCCGTAGACGATGCGATCTCCGCCGAAGTCCACCAGTTCCACGGTGCGTTGCTGACCGGGCTCAAAGCGCACAGCCGAACCCGACGCGATGTTCAGGCGCATGCCCTGCGCTGCAGCCCGGTCAAAGCCCAGGGCGCCATTGGTCTCGGCAAAGTGGTAGTGCGAGCCCACCTGTATGGGGCGGTCGGCTGTGTTCTGCACAACCAATGTGGCGGTGCGCCGGCCTGCGTTGAGCACGTGTTCGGGGCTGTTGTCGTCACAAAGGATTTCACCGGGGATCATGGCTTGCTCACTTTCCTTTGCGCGAGATCCACACCGCCAGTGCAGACAAGGCGCTCACCACCACAAAGCCCCACACATCAGTGGCATGCCAGTGGGCACCACCGCCCAGACCATGACCATCATGGGCAAATACGGCGCTAGCCCCCGCGGATACTGCATACACAGCTATGGAAAGCGTAGCGTTTAAAACTGGGTTTCGCATGAGAGTTTTCTCCAGAGGGAAGGGAGCAGGTCTTAAACAATGGGCTGGTGCACAGTGACCAGTTTCGTGCCGTCGGGGAAGCTGGCTTCGACCTGAATGTCGGGGATCATCTCGGCAATGCCTTCCATGACGTCGTCGCGGGTCAGTACGGTGCGGCCTTCGCTCATCAGCTGGGCGACGGTCTTGCCGTCGCGGGCGCCTTCCATGACGGCGGCGCTGATCAGGGCCATGGCTTCGGGGTAGTTGAGCTTGAGCCCGCGCGCCTTACGCCGTTCGGCCAGCAGGGCGGCGGTGAAGAGCAGCAGTTTGTCTTTCTCGCGGGGGGTGAGTTCCATGTCTCGCTCTCAGTTGGTTGGCAGAGGTCTTTGGGATTATTAGGCAATATCCGTGCCCTGCAAGTTGGCCGTGTACGCCAAATGCCGGATGCCTGTTGGTATGCGCCCGCAGTGGGCATTGGGTGGCTGTTCTGCTCCGTGTCCCCCGCCCGCTGTGCGGGCTCCTCCTTTTACCTGCGCAGAACAGCCACCCAATGCCCGCCGCTGGAGTCTTTGCTCGCAACAGTAAATACCTAGGGAGTTTTGCGTCCGATGCGTGCCCAACCAGTCGCGCGGTATCAGTCGGGTAGTGGGTTTTGCGCAGGTAAAGGAGGAGGCCGAAGGCCGGGGGACACGGAGCAAAACCCGCTGCCCAACTGATACACAACTACCGTGGCATGAAATCTGCACCATGCCTGCGTGCAACCCGTACCCGATCTGCCCCCAGCACCCACTGCCCCGTTGCAGCGGGTCGTCAAGATCCGCCGCGACTACAACAACTGGGTCGCTAGCGAGACCATGGAAGACTACGCACTGCGCTTCACGCCGCAGCGATTTCGCAAATGGTCCGAGTGGCGGGTGGCCAACACCGCCTTTGGCGCTGCATCCTTCCTGGTGCTGGAAGCGGTTGGCGCCACGCTGCTGGTGCAATACGGGTTTGTGAACGCCTTCTGGGCCATCCTGGTGACCGGTATCGTGATCTTCCTGGCCGGGCTGCCCATCAGCGTCTACGCCTCGCGGTACGGCGTGGACATGGATTTGCTCACCCGCGGCGCCGGTTTTGGCTACATCGGCTCCACCATCACCTCGCTGATCTACGCCACCTTCACCTTCATCTTCTTCGCGCTGGAGGCGGCCATCATGGCCTATGCGCTGGAACTGGCGCTGGACATTCCGCCCAGTTGGGGCTATTTGATCTGCTCCCTGGTCGTGATTCCGCTCGTGACACACGGCGTGTCGGTCATCAGCCGGCTGCAGGTCTGGACGCAGCCGCTGTGGCTCTTGATGCTGTTCTTGCCGTTTGGCTTTGTGTTGGTGCGAAATCCCGCTGCATTTGAGGGCATTACGCACTATGGTGGTGATTTTGGCGTGGGTGGGGTTTTTAATCTGCACTTGTTTGGTGCTGCATTGACCGTAGGCATTGCGCTGATCACGCAGATGGGCGAGCAGGCCGACTACCTGCGCTTTATGCCGGCGCAGACCGCACAAAACCGTAGGCGCTGGTGGTTGTGTGTGATGTTGGGCGGGCCGGGATGGGTGGTGTTGGGTGTGGCCAAGATGCTGGGCGGTGCCTGCCTGGCCTACCTGGCCATCACACATAGCGTGCCGACCGACCGCGCAGTTGACCCCAACCAGATGTACCTGGCGGCCTATGAGTATGTGTTTACCTCGCTGCAATGGGCGGTGGCGGCCACTGCGGTGTTTGTCGTCGTGTCGCAGCTCAAGATCAATGTCACCAATGCCTATGCGGGTTCACTGGCTTGGAGTAACTTTTTCTCGCGCCTGACCCACAGCCACCCGGGGCGCGTGGTGTGGGTGGTGTTCAACACACTGATCGCCTTCATGCTGATGGAGATGAACGTGTTCCACGCGCTGGGCGATGTGCTGGGGCTGTATTCCAACATCGCCATCGCCTGGATCATGACCGTGGTGGCCGATCTGGTTATCAACAAGCCGCTGGGCCTGAGCCCTAAGGGCATCGAATTCAAACGCGCGCATTTGTATGACATCAACCCGGTGGGCGTGGGGTCGATGGCGCTGGCTTCAGCCTTGTCGGTGATGGCGTATTTGGGTCTGTTTGGGGCCGATGCCAAGGCGTTCTCTGCGGTAGTGGCGCTGGTGACGGCATTCGTGACCGCGCCTGTCTTAGCGTGGGCTACGAAGGGCCGTTATTACATAGCCAGAACGAGCACCGGGAGCCTGGGCGACCATGCGTTTTGCGCAGGTAAAGGAGGAGACCGCGCAGCGGTCGGGGGACACGGAGCAAAACGTGTGGGCGCCCAGGCTCCAGCGAAAGAAGATAAGACACGCATGCAACGCTGCGTCATCTGCGAGCGTGAATACGAAAGCCCGGACATGGCCCACTGTCCCGCCTACCGCGGCGCCATCTGCTCCCTGTGCTGCACCCTGGATGCACGCTGTGGTGATCTGTGCAAACCACACGCCAGTCTGTCCGCGCAATGGTCTGCGGCCTTGCGCTGGCTGTTGCCCAAACGGGCCTGGCCATATCTGGATACCGGCGTGGGGCACTTCATATTGCTGATGCTCATCATCGTTCCACTACTGGCCACGGTGTTTGGCATGTTCTACCGCCAAGAGTTGTCCAGCCTCAACGAGGCAACGGGTGTCAACGCTGCCTTGCAAGATGCCCTGCGATCCGGCTTCTTCAAGGCCTATATGGCACTGCTGCTGATGGGCGGCATCGTGGCCTGGTGGCTGGTGCTGGCGCACAAGAGCCGCCAGGTGGCACAGGAAGAGTCCAACCGCCAGACCCACTTGCTGATGCAAGAGATAGAGTCCCACCGCCAGACCGACGAGGCCCTGCAGGCCGCCACGGCGCTGGCCGAGCGGGCCAAGCAACAGGCCCAGCAGGCCAACCAGGCCAAGAGCCGCTACATCAGCGCCATCAGCCACGAGCTGCGCACGCCGCTCAACAGCATCCTGGGTTACGCGCAGCTGATGGGCGAAGACGCGTCCATACCGCCGCACCGCATGCAGGCGGTCAGCGTTATCAAGCGCGGCGGAGAACATTTGCTCTCGCTGATCGAAGGCACGCTGGACATGGCGCAGATCGAGGCCGGCAAGTTGACACTCAGTGCCAAGCCCATGCAGTTTGCCAATGGCATGCACGAGATCGCCAGCCTGTTTGAACTGCAGGCGGCGGCCCGGGGACTGGCCTTCCGCTTCGAAGTGCAAGGCGCCATACCCGAGTGGGTCAAGGCCGATGAAAAGCGCGTGCGCCAAATCATCATCAACCTGCTGGGCAATGCCATCAAGTTCACACAACAGGGCAGTGTCACCTTCCGCTTGCGTTACGCGCGCGAGATGGCGCAGGTGGAGGTGCATGACACCGGCCCCGGCATGCACCCGCAGGAGCTGGAATACATCTTCGACCCCTTTGCCCGCGCCACCAGCGTGGCCGTGGGTGCCACGGGTTCGGGCCTGGGCCTGACCATTGCCAAGATGCTGACCGATCTGATGGGTGGTGAGCTGACCGCCAGTAGTGTGCTGGGCCAGGGCTCGGTTTTCAAGGTGCGCCTGTTCCTGCCCGAGCTGCATGTGCAATCTGGCCACAGCCTGGAGCGCCTGAGCCAAGCCGTGCGCCAGCCGCGCAAAGGTTACGCCGGTGTGCGCCGCAAGATCCTGGTGGTGGACAACGAAGAGGCCGACCGCGACCTGCTGGTCAGCCTGCTGGAGCCTTTGGGTTTTGTACTGCGGGTGGCCGCCAGCGGGCATGATTGTTTGGACCTGCTGGCCGCGGGCTATGACCCCGATGTGGTGTTCATGGACCTGGCCATGCCTGGCATTGACGGCTGGGAGACGCTGCGCCGCATCCGCGCGTTGGACGGCCACCAGCCGCAGGTGGCCATTGTGTCGGCCAATGCCTTTGACCGCGGTGTCAACAATGTGCTGGGCATAGAGCCGGATGACTTTATCGTCAAACCCGTGCGCCATTCGGAGCTGCTGGACTGGCTGGAGCGCAAGCTGGCCCTGACCTGGCAGGAGACGGCCGACCGTGTGGAGGACGCTCCCGCAACACCAACCCCTGCCACGGAAGTCACCGCCATGGCGCTGCCGCCACGGGCCGATGTATTGGCCCTGCAGGAGCTGGTGCGCCTGGGCTTTTACCGCGGCATCACCAACAAGCTGGCCAGCATCGTCGCTGAACATCCGGCCTGCGCCGGCTTTGCCCAGGTGATGGGGGACATGGCCCGGCAGTTCCAGTTTGAGGCCATGCTGGCCCAACTGCAAAAAGACCTGAACGATCTGAAAGACTTGGACAGCGAAGACCATGACGCCTTTTGAACCCGCTACTCCATCGGCCAGCAGTGCCTTGCACGGCACACTGGACCGTGCCAACAGCGATGTGGTGCTTATCGTGGATGACGTGCCCGACAACCTGTCGGTGTTGCACGACGCGCTGGACGAATCCGGTTACACCGTACTGGTCGCCACCTCGGGCGAGGCCGCGTTGCAGCGCGCCACACAGGCCGTGCCCGACATCATCTTGCTGGACGCCATGATGCCTGGCATGGACGGTTTTGAAGTGGCGCGCCGCCTCAAGGCCCTGGCGGCCACGGCGCACATTCCCATCGTCTTTATGACGGGCCTGACCGAGACGGAGTATCTGGTGGCCGCGCTGGAATCGGGCGGTGTGGACTATGTCACCAAACCCATCAAACCCAAAGAGGTGCTGGCCCGCATGCAGGTGCACCTGAAGGGCGCACGTGAACGGCGCCAGACCCGCAACGCGCTGGATGCCTTTGGTTACGCCACCATCACCGTGCGTGCCAGCGACGGCGCGCTGATGTGGCAAACGCCCTTGGCCCGTGAGCTGCTGGAGCGTTACTGTGGCACCCAGGCGCCGCTGACGCCCAAGCCGGTGCTGGCCTGGCTGCGCAGCTGCCTGGCCCTGCTGGCACAACCCCAGCCACCGGGCGCAGAGCCACCCCGCTTCGCCATCGAACAAGGGGCCCGGCGCCTGACCTTTAGGCTGCACCAGCAGATTGGTGACAGCGACGGCAGCGTGGAAGATGGCGACTGGCTGATCGTGATGCGCGAGGTGTCCGACACCGCCGTCATCGAGGCCATGAGCCTGTCGTTCAAACTCACCGCCAAAGAGGCCGAGGTGTTGTATTGGGTGGTCAAGGGCAAGACCAACAAGGACATTGGTGACATCCTGGGTAGCAGCCCCATGACGGTGAAGAAACACCTGGAGCGCATCTTTGTCAAGATGGGGGTGGAGACCCGTACTGCCGCCGCCGGCATGGCGATGACACGCATACGGCAGTTGCATCCGCAGTTTGAGGGATAGTTGTTGGCAAAATAAGCCTTGAGCCCCCGTGAAATATACATATGCAGCTAGCAATTTTGAAGTGCATGTCCTTCACGTTGGCACTGCACGATGCCCGTCGTAGCACGCCCAAGCTTCGTAACCCGTGTCATCCTGAGCGCACGCTGCTCTACAAGACCGTCGCCGTACACCATGCAGTGACGGCACTGGCAGCACTGGCAGCACCGGCGCATCAGGTCACGGCAGATGCCGACGCTCAAGCCGGGTAGCCCGGCAAGGGCTGGGACCTGCCTGGGGTACCACCCCACGCCAACCCGAGCCTGTGCCATCCAAACACGCACCATCGCGCTCACAGTGGGCGGTGGGTCGATGCGGCGCATCGCCTTCAGGTCTGTCAAGGTTAGATACGTGGCCTCACTCGATAATCGGCCGATGTTTTCTGTATATCGTTCTACTTTTCTGGCCACTATCGCGCTACCGTTCACGCTAGCATGTGCCGACCCATTGCCCATACCTTTGGTGGCGGCTCCTGTAGATGCAGCGCCCATCCAAATAGATGGTTTGCTTAACGACGCCGCGTGGGCTGCCGCCAGCCCCTACACCACGTTTAGGCGCTTTCGGCCTGACACGGAACTTGATGTGGGCCCCTACCGCACCGAAGTGCGCGTGCTGATGGAGCGTGGCGCGTTGGTCTTTGGTATTCGCGCCTGGGACCCCAACCCACAGGACGTTCGTGCTCCTTTGGCGCGTCGCGACAAAATTCACCCAGACCAAGACGCAGTCACGGTATGGCTTGACCCGACTGGACGCGCAGAGGTGGCGCAGTTTGTCAGGGTCAATGCCGCAGGCTCTATGTCCGATGGTGTGTACCGCGCGTCGGATGACGAAGAGGACGAATCAGCGGACTATCACGACGTAGAGGTAGCAAGCCATCGCCTGGCAGATGGCTATAGCGTTGAGATTCGCTGGCCTCTTTCGGTGCTGCGCTACCCGCTCAATGGAAAGCTCCCGTGGGGGCTGATGGTCACCCGACGGGTGCCACGCGACATCAGCATGGCCTTTGCCAGTGCACCGATGGAACGCAATCAACCGCACATGCTGACGCAGCTTCAGCGTTTTGACGTCGATGCCCCGCTGCGCGAGCAGCTCAATGACGAGCAACATCTGCGGATACGCGCCGAAGGCACCGCACGAACGCTGGACGATGGCGCCGGCACCCGTGAATCCACGGTCAATCTGGGGCTGGAGCTGCAATGGAGGCCGCGCGCCGACTGGGTGGTGGATGCCATCTTCAGGCCCGATTTTTCACAGGTAGAACTGGATGAACCGCAGCTTGCGGGCAACACGCGGTTTGCACTCTTCCAAACCGAAAAGCGCACTTTTTTCCTGGAAAGCAGCGATGTTGTCGGGCAGGTTCCGCCGGACAACTGGGACGTATCCCGTGGCCTGCTGGCGTTCTATAGCAGGGCCATCACCGACCCGCGCTGGGGTTTGCGTTCAACCTACCGGGGCAACGAGACGGAGGGAACGGCACTGGTACTGCATGATGCCGGGGGAGGTCTGATACTGCGGCCCAATGCCTTTGGAACCGCCAGCTATGCCGTTGACCAACCGTCCAACGTTTTCTTCGCGCGGCACCGCACACAAGTAAGCGAGAGGTCGTCACTTGCGGGCATTCTCAGTACCCGGGAATGGAGCACGGGTGTAACTACGCAGCTTGCAGGCTTTGATGGTCAAGTGGACCTGGACGATGTCAACCAGGTGCGTGGCCACTTTCTGCAGAGCCAAGACACCACCGCCTTACCGCCCCATGGGGACCTTGCAGGGCAGCCCATTGCCCAAGGTCCCGCGCAAACGGGCCAAGCCAGTTGGCTGAGTTGGCGCCACCGTGGGGATGACTGGCGCTGGGTTGCCCATTACGAACACATCAGCCCCCGCTTTGTCAATGACAACGGGTTTGTCCCGCAATCGGGCATCCAGCGAACCTCGTTGGAGGTGACACGCATCGTGCCCACCGAGAACAAGGCCATCTCAACCTTGGAGTTGACTATGCGGGGCATGCACACCGGTGCGCTGCAAGACCTCAACAGTGGTGTTTTGAGCCCTCAGCTCGCGGGTGAACTCGTGCAGCCCGGCATATGGATTCTGAGCGCTGCGGGGACCGAAGGGTGGGCGCACCTCAATCTGGACCGAGCACGCACACGGTTTGACGGCGTGGTGCATCAAGCACGCAGCCTGCTGATCGGCGGCGGCATCCATCCCGGGCCCCGTCTGACGTTTGTCAATCTCGAAGCGACACTGGGGGATCGTATCGATGTGGATGCGGACCGGGTGGGGCAGGGTTACAACCTCAGCTCCCAAGTGACTTGGCGCGATACCTGGGGTCCGTACGGCCTGGAGCTAGAGCAGCACGCCAGCGTCGGCAGAATCAGTGGCCCCAATGGCTCGGCAGCACTGCAAGAAAGCAGTGCGCAAACCAAATTGATACTTCACCTGAGTGCAGAGCAAGCCATTCGCCTTGTGCACCAAAACCAAACTTTCAACCGCGCAGGCGAAGCCAATTTGACCGCCGCTCAAAGCAATACCCGCGTGACGACACTTGCCTGGCTGGCCCGCCGCGGTGCCTTGCGTGGCTGGAGCCTGGGTGCGTCATGGGCGCAGGAGTCAGCGCAAGCGGCAAAGCAAGAATTGTTCGTCAAGTTTCAGCAGGGTTGGTCTTGGCATTGAGTCCGCCGAAAAGGTAACCCTTGTACGCCCCTCCCGTCATCTGGTGGGAACCCGCCTTACCATTTGCCGGACTGGTACTTGACGATCGTCAATGTTCCCCAAGCCGCCTGTGAGATACCGGCGGCCTTGATGCGGTCAACATGCCCAAAGCGGCCGAGGTGTTGTACTGGGTGGTCAAGGGCAAGACCAACAAGGACATTGGTGACATCCTGGGCAGCAGCCCCATGACGGTGAAGAAACACCTGGAGTGCATCTTCGTCAAGATGGGGGTGGAGACCCGTACTGCCGCCGCCGGCATGGCGATGACACGCATACGGCAGCTACACCCCCAGTTTGAGGGGTAGTGCGGGTTGCCAGCTGGCATTGCGCAGTGGCCGAATCAGCCCAGCCCCACCACCTTGGCAATCATTTCACTGGCACTTTTTGCGCCCAGTTTGCGCAGGATGCGGGCGCGGTGGCCGTCTATGGTGCGTGGGCTCACGCCCAGGGTGCGTGCAATGTGTTTGGTGCTTTGGCCGGCAGCCAACTGGCGGGCGATCTCCCGCTCGCGCGGAGTCAGGTCGCGTGACACGGTGCGCCGGGCAGAAATGTCTTCAAACATCCAGACCGCGCAGGCAAATGGTTGGTCGCGTTGTAATGATCGGCCTGCCACATGGCACCAAAAAAGCTGGCCATTGCGGTGGCGCATGATGCGCTCGTCACTGTAAACACCGTCTTTCTTCATCACGGAAAAACCCTGCGCACCGATGTTCTCGAACTCATGGGGCGAGGGGTAGAGCATCTCCAACGAGAGTCCATGCAATTCGCCAGGTGCATAACCAAACATGGCACCAAAAGCCGCATTACAACGCTGCAAGATGCGATCACGCGAGATGCACAGGCCAACGGGTGCCAGATCAAAGACCAGTCCCAGATCGTCAGTCACCTCGGGTCCTGCTTCTGTCGGGTCACGTTGGTTCTGCTGTGATGGGGGCCTGGTGTTCATCGGGTAGTTGTACGTCTATCAGCGGTCGCGGTTGTTATTTACATTTGCCGTTCTGTAGCAAGTTGGAGTGTATAACTATGGGCGTTTCTATCGTAGGCTGGGCGCACACCCCCTTTGGACGGCTGGACGGGTTGGACCTGGAGTCCCTGATCACCGGTGTGGCCGGGCAGTCCATTCAGCATGCGGGCATTTCGGCGAGAGAGGTCGATGCGGTCTGGCTGGGGCAGCTCAATGGTGGCTTTGTGCCGGAAATTTTTGCCGCGTCCATGGCCTTGCAGGCCGACGAAGGCCTGCGGTGGAAACCGGCAACACGCGTTGAAAACGCCTGTGCGTCGGGTGCTGCCGCACTGTATGCCGCGTGTGATGCCATCGAGGCGGGCCGGGCGCGTATTGCGCTGGTCATCGGTGCCGAGAAGATGAGTGCGGTCTCTGGCGCCGAAACAACACGCATTCTGGGCAACGCTTCGTATGTGAAGGAAGAGGCTGCCGCGGGTTTGAGCTTCCCCGGCATATTTGCACAGATTGCGCAAGCCTACTTCGCGCGCTACGGCGACCACTCGGAGACGCTGGCGCACATCGCGGCAAAAAACCACGCCAACGGGGTCCGCAACCCCTGGGCGCAGATGCGCAAGGATTTGGGTTTTGCGTTCTGCAACACCGTGTCAGACAAGAACCCGCTGGTAGCGGCGCCCCTGCGCAAAACGGATTGTTCCCTGGTGTCGGACGGCGCCGCCGCGGTGATTGTGGCCAGCTCCGAGCTGGCCGCACAGTTTCCACGCGCCATATCATTGCGCAGCCGGGTGCAGGTCAATGATTACCTGCCCCTGTCGCGCCGCGACGCCGTGGCGTTTGAAGGACCGCAGCGGGCGTGGAGTGCGGCGCTGGCGCAGGCCGGTTGCAAGATCACCGACCTCTCCTTGGCGGAAGTGCACGACTGTTTCACGATTGCCGAGTTGCTGAGTTACGAGGCGATGGGGCTTGCGCCACCGGGGCAAGGTGCGCGCCTGCTGGCCGATGGCGTCGTGCACGCCACGGGTTCCTTGCCGGTGAATCCTTCCGGCGGACTCAAAGCCAAAGGCCACCCCATTGGCGCGACCGGCGTGTCCATGCACGTGCTGGCGGCCATGCAGCTCATGGGCGAAGCGGGCGATATGCAGGTGCCCGGCGCATCCATGGCCGGTGTTTTCAACATGGGCGGGTCTGCAGTGGCCAGTTATGTCAGCATCCTGGAGAGACTGCGGTGAACATTGTCCAACTACTGGTCCGTGCGGCGCGGGTCCACGCCGACCGTCCTGCCGTGTTGTTGGGGGGTGCGCTACAGCTGGATTACGGACAGTTGGCGGCACGAGCATCCCATCTGGCCGCCTACCTGCGCCAAACGCTGGCGCTGCAAGCCGGAGACCGGGTTGCCATTTACATGACGAACCACGTGGCCTATCTGGAAATCTTGTACGCCGCATGGTGGGCAGGCCTGGCAGTGGTTCCCATCAACGCGAAACTGCACCCCAAAGAGCTGGCATTTATTGTGGACGATGCCAAGGCCAGTGTGCTGTTTGTGACGGACGACCTGGCGGATACCTTGGGGCCCGTCTTGCCAGACGTGCCAACACTGCGCAAGGTGCTCACACCGGGCCAGAGGGACTACGACGCGGCCTTGCAAACCGAGCCGATGGCCCCCGTACACCGGCAGCCCGATGACCTGGCCTGGCTGTTTTACACCTCAGGGACCACGGGGCGACCCAAGGGGGTGATGCAGACCCACCGCAACCTGTATGCCATGACATCCTGCTACCTCAGCGACGTGGATGGTGTGGACGCCCAGGACGCCATGGTGTATGCCGCGCCCATGTCCCATGGGGCTGGCATGTACAACTTTGCGATTGTTGCCAACGCCGCACGCCATGTCGTGCCGGTCTCCGGCGGATTTGATGCGGCGGAGCTGCTGGACCTCGCGGAGAGTGTTGGACGGATCTGCATGTTTGCGGCCCCCACCATGGTCAAGCGGCTTGTGGAGCAGGTGCACGCCCAAAAGGCAAATGTGGCGGGCTTCAAGACCATTGTGTACGGTGGTGGCCCGATGTATGTGGAAGACATCCAGCGCGCCTTGGCCACCATGGGCCCGCGCTTTGTTCAAATTTATGGGCAGGGGGAGTCCCCCATGACCATTACCGCCTTATCGCGCGAACACCTGGCCGACAGCACACATCCGCAATGGGGCGCCCGCATTGCCTCGGTGGGTGTGGCGCAGATGCTGGTGGAGGTCCGTGTGGTCGACGAAGCAGGGGTCGACATGCCCCATGGCGCAACCGGAGAAATTGTGGTGCGTGGCGAAACCGTCATGGCTGGCTACTGGAACAACCCCCAGGCGACCGCCAACGCCTTGCGTGATGGCTGGTTGTGGACCGGGGATATGGGCTCGCTGAACGCACAAGGTTTTTTGACACTCAAGGACCGTTCGAAAGACGTGATCATCAGTGGCGGCTCCAACATCTACCCGCGTGAAGTGGAAGAGGTGCTGCTGCGCCATCCCGGCGTGCGCGAGGTGTCCGTCATCGGGCAATCGGATCCGGAATGGGGCGAAGTGGTGGTGGCCTTTGTGGTGTCGCAGAACGTGAGCAGCCAGGACCTCGACCAACTGTGTCTGGAGCACATTGCGCGTTTCAAGCGCCCGAAACACTACATCTTTGTCGACAACTTGCCCAAGAACAACTACGGCAAAGTGCTCAAAACCGCGTTGCGTGAAACCCTTAGTCAGGAGAAATAACTGTGTTGGAAAATGAAACTGCCCTGGTCACAGGCTCTACCCAAGGCATTGGTTTGGCCATTGCACGGTCCCTCGCACAAGCCGGCGCGCACATTGTGTTGCATGGCATGGAGTCGCAAGAAGAAGGTGATGCCATTGCGGCCGGCATGGCCACGGCTTATGGGGTGCGTGCGGCATACGTCTGTGCCAACCTGACCCATGCCGAGCAGGCGGAAGGCCTGGTTGCGGCGGCCACCGGCGCACTCGCCGCGCCCAGCATTTTGGTCAACAACGCAGGCATTCAGCACACGTGTGGCATTGACAGTTTTCCGGCCGAGCGGTGGGACGCCATATTGGCCGTCAATTTGACGGCCGCGTTTTACACCATGAAGTCTGTGGTGCCCGGCATGCGTACACGCGGCTGGGGTCGTATTGTCAACATCGCTTCGGTACATGGCTTGGTGGCATCGGTCAACAAGGGTGCCTATCTGGCAGCCAAACACGGTTTGGTGGGGCTGTCCAAAGGGGTCGCGTTGGAAACCGCCACGCAGGGCATAACCGTCAACTGCATTTGCCCGGGCTGGACGGACACTGCCATCATTCAGCCCCAGATTGACTTGCGTGCGGCCCAGTTTGGCGGGGACCGCAACGCTGGTATTCGGGATCTGCTCAGCGAGAAACAACCCAACCAAACGCTGCTCCCGCCCGAGCGTATTGGTGAGGTGGCAGTGTTCCTGTGCAGCAACTCCGCGGCAGGCATTACCGGTGTTGCACTGCCGGTTGATGGTGGTTGGACGGCGCAGTAACACCATGTTCGACTCAGGATTTAGTGAACTGTCGCCCGACCTGCATACCAGTGCGTTCAGCACCGGTAAATTTGCGCCCCACGGCGAATTTGTGTTGACCTCTGATGGTGAAGTGCTGTGCTACGAGGCCACAGGGCCGTTCAATGTGGAGGCCATCCGGGCACTGGGTGTCACGCGCCGCAAAGCCTACAAACGCTGGCAACCCAACGGCACCTTTGCGGCGATAGTGCATTGGCATGAAAGTGCCCTGATGTCTCCAGAGGCATTCGACGCCTACCGCGGAGGCTATGTCAGGTTCATCCAGGATGTTCAACCAAAATCCATCGTGGCCTGGGTGGCCCAGCCCGATGTGGAAGGTATGTACATCATGGTGCAAAAGTTCGCGGAAGTGTTTGAGCACACACAAACGGATTTCCGCTTCTTCACAGAAATGGATACAGCCCATCGATGGGTGGCCAACGCTCTCTCCCGCATACAAACACGCAAGTGAAAGGATGGTGTGGAAGCCATACCCCCAGTTTGAGGAGGGGTTGTAAGCGTTTTATGCCCCTAGCCCCCGTAAAATATGCTTTGTTTGCTATTAAAGTAGGAGTAAATGCCATGGTGTACAGGGTGATGGCCGGTGGGTAACTGTGCGCCTGCCGCCTTGCTGGCGCACAGTTACCGCGCGCTGGTGCTCGGCGCCCACGGCGCCATTGGTGCGGCGTTTGTTAAGGCTTTGCAGGACGATGTGTATTGCAGCCATGTAGAGACCGTGTCACGCGCGCACAACCCGGGGTTTGACCTGCTGGATGCGGCCAGCATTGCGGCACTGGCCGCGGCCAGTGCCCCCCATGGGCCCTACCACCTGATGGTGGACGCAACGGGTGCGCTGATGGTGGACGGGCAGGGGCCCGAGAAGTCCTTGGCCGCCTTGCAGGCAGACCATCTGGCCCGCGCCTTCCAGATTAATGCCATTGGTCCGGCGCTGGTGCTACGGCATTTTGCGCCCTTGCTGGCGCCCGGCGCGTCCATCTACGCCAAGCTGTCCGCACGGGTGGGCAGCATTGCCGACAACCGCAAGGGCGGCTGGTATGCCTACCGCGCCTCCAAGGCCGCGTTGAACATGCTGCTGCAAACCGCCGCCATCGAGCTGCAGCGCAAGCAGCCCGCCTTGCGTGTGGTTGCCCTGCAGCCCGGCACGGTGCGCTCCGCGTTGTCGCAGCCGTTCTCGGCGGGTGTTGCCAAACTGCTGGAGCCTGCGGAGTCGGTGGCTGGCATGCTCAATACCCTCAAAGGGTTGCAGCCCAAGCAAGGGGCCCACTTCGTGGACTACCAGGGAGAACAAATACCGTGGTAAGACCGACCTCCTTTCACTGGCTATCCACGGCGCGGCCTATCTGGGCACTTCTTTTTACGTTGTGCGCTGGGTGTGCCGGTCCTGCGTTTGCACAAGACGCTAACCAAGAAGCCTGGGCGGCGCTGAAGGCACCCGGCGCCATCGTGCTGTTTCGGCATGCACTGGCCCCTGGCGGCGGAGACCCGCCTGGCCTGGTCTTGGGGGACTGCACCACGCAGCGCAACCTGAGTACCGAAGGACGTGAGCAGGCCCGCCGAATGGGCGATGTGTTGCGGCAGCGCGGCGTGGCTGTAGGGGCGGTCTGGCACTCCCAGTGGTGCCGCACACACCACACAGCGCAACTGGCGTTTGCTGACCCGGCCGGGCCGGTGCCCCAGGCACAGCCGGCTTTTAATTCATTTTTTGCAAGCCCCCAGGCTGAGGCTGCACAGTCCGAGCAGGCACGCCGACTTCTTTTGGAGTGGCGTGGGCCTGGCACGTTGGTTGTGGTGACACACCAGGTCAACATCACTGCATTGACGGGTGTGGTTCCACAGTCCGGGGAAGGTGTCGTTTTGCACCAAATGGCTGGCGCGTTGCGGGTTCAGGGCAGAGTTTTGCCCTGAGTGCTGGTAGCCAGCCGGTGCACTGCTGCCTGGCTGCTGATGGCCAGCCGCGCAGCGCCATCCAGCCGCCCCAGGTTTTTAAGTTGCATGGCCATGCGTGGATTTGTCTTCAGCAGCGGCTCGTGGCGTATCAAGAAATCCCAGTACAGCGTGGTGTAGGGGCAGGCTGTGGCACCTGTGGACAAGGCGGGGTCGTACCTGCAGCCCTTGCAGTGGTTGCTCATGCGCTGGATGTATTTGCCGCTGGCCACATAGGGCTTGCTGGCCATCAGGCCGCCATCGCCAAACTGGCCCATGCCCAGCGTGTTGGGCAGCTCCACCCACTCCACCGCGTCTACATATACGCTCAGGTACCAGGCATGCACCGCCTGCGGTTTTACCCCCAACAGCAGGGCATACAGGCCGGTCACCATCAGGCGCTGGATGTGGTGGGCGTAGCCGTGTTCCAGGGTTTGGTGAATAGCGTCTTTGAGGCAGGCCATGTCGGTCTCGCCCGTCCAGTACCAGGCGGGCAGCTCGGTCTGTGCGTCCAATGCGTTGCGCTCCAGGTAGCCCGGCATTTGGGTCCAGTAGATGCCACGCACGTATTCACGCCAGCCCAGTATCTGGCGGATGAAGCCTTCCACCGCAGCCAGTGGTGCAGTGCCTGCGCGGTAGGCCTGTTCGGCGGCTTGCACCACTTCGCGCGGGTTCAGCAGTTTGAGGTTGAGTGCGCAGCTCAGGTGGGAGTGGTAGAGCCAGGCCTCACCGGCCCACATGGCGTCTTCGTATTGTCCAAACAGCGGCAGGCGTTGGTTTATGAAGGCTTGCAGAGTCAGCAGCGCTTGTGTGCGTGTGACCGGCCAGCCAAAGGTGTGCAGGGTACCAGGGTGATCGGCGAACTGCGTGTTGACCTGTGTGATGACGTCCTGCGTGATGGTGTCCGGCGCGAAACGCGTGGGCGGCGGCACGTTGTGTGGCCCTGTCTTGCCAAAGGATTCGCGGTTGTCGGCATCAAAATTCCACTGCCCACCCGCTGGTTCTTTGCCGTCCATCAGGATGCCGTGTTTCTGCCGCAGTGCGCGGTACCAGTATTCCAGCCTAAGCTGTTTGCGGCCCTTGGCGTGGGCCGCAAACTCGCGCACGGTGCTGAAAAAATGGGTGTCGTCGCGCAGGTCCAGCGGCAGCTGGTGTTCTGCCGCCACGGTGCGCAGCGCTTGCAGAACGCGCCAGTCACCGGGGGCGGTCAAAACCAGAGTCGCGGGTTGCAGTTGCGTGACAGCCTGTTGCAATTGCAGGGCCAGCGTGCCCTGGTTGTCAGCAGCGTCCAGCCGCGTGTAGACCATGGGCAGGCCTTGTGTACGCAGGTCCTGCGCAAAGTGGCGCATGGCACTCAGGAACACCGCAATACGCTGCTTGGTCGACCACACGTGGGTTGATTCTTCGGCCACCTCGGCCATCCACACCACGTCTTGTGTGCGGTCGAAATCCTGCAGCGCCGTGGATTGCGCATCGAGCTGGTCACCCAATACGATGACCAGATGGCGCACCCTGCCGGGCAGCTGGGGTGTGTGGTCAGTCAAAGAGTGCACCTTGTACCGCACGCGGGGGTGCCGACTTGCGCGTTGGCCCGGCTTGTGGAAAACCACTTCTGCGTGAGCCATGTAAGGGTCTTGTGGCACCGTGAAGGCATGCTGAATTCTGGCCGCATCCGCATGACGGGGCATGGTGCACGGGTATTGCGCTTTGGTTATCTTCCATGGTCATCCCGCAACAGTACAGATGCCGGCACATTCCGGCACTCCACAGGAACCGTAGCACCATGCTCGTACAACTCACCTATGCCAGCAAGACGGCAAGCATTTTGGGCCCCGGCGATGTCAAAGACATCCTGCAAAGCTCCGCACGCAACAACACGGCCGCGGGTGTGACCGGGGCGTTGTGCCTGGCCAATGGCATCTTTTTGCAGCAGCTCGAAGGGGATCGCCAAGCCGTCAACACGCTGTACCACCGCATCCTGAAAGACCCACGCCACAAAGACCCGGCGGTGTTGGACCTGTCGGAAATCCCGGTCCGGCAGTTCGGTAGCTGGGCCATGGGCCTGATAGCCGCCACGCAAGAGAACCGCCAGCTGTTCCTCAAGTACTCCAGCGCGGCAGACTTTGACCCGTACAAGATGAGCGCCACCACGCTGCGGGCGTTTTTCTCCGAAGTGATCCAAAACGCGCGCTGGCTCTCCTGAGCGGCCAGGCACCAGAACGGGTGCCACCGCACCAAAAACGGTAGGTTTGCCCATATATAGGGTAAACCCGGGTATTCATGGGTCTGAACAGCCGATTTAGCGTGGCATGGAATGTGCTGCCAAGCCTGGCATGGCCACTCTGTCAGACACCATGCACACGACGCTCGACACAGGCTACACGCTCAAAGCGCCAGGTACCACGGTGGGCCTTGCGCAGCACCTGTCCCAGGCGCTGACCCAAGGCGCATCGCCCAGTGCGCTGGAGGAAGCGGCGGGTTTTGGCCGCTGGTGGTTTGACCCCGCATCGTCGCAAATCGTGTTGTCCGCTCTGGCCGCGCGGTACCTCAATGTGGAGGCGCTGCACCACACGGGGCTGGACAGCTGCTTTATCCATGTGGTGTCCGACGACATGCTGGGGCTGATTGCACAGCTGCCGCACGGCGCGCAGCGCGGGGCTCCAAACGATTTTCGCGTCATCAGCCCGGTGGAGGGCATGCGCTGGCTGCGCTTGGCGCACCTGCCACAGGACCCGGCCAACCCGAGGCTAGTCAGCGGCATCCTGTCCGATATCACACCGCTCAAACATGCGGCCATGCGTGAGCGCCTGGGTTTCGAGCTGACCGAGTTTTTGGTCGGCACGCATTCCCTGGGGGATGCCATCACCAATGTGATCCAGCTGATTTGCAAAAACCTGGGTTGGGACTGGGGTGCGTACTGGGCGGCCGAGTCACCGTCAGCGGATGCACCGCCACGCCTGGCCTGCAAGTATTTCTGGCACCAGCCCGAACTGGACCTGGCCTCGTTTGGTGCCGAGAGCGCCACGCTGTCGCTGGCGCCGGGTGAAGGCCTGGTGGGCGCGGTGTGGCAAAGCGGCAGGCCCGACTGGGTGGAAGACATGGTCAACGACCTGCGCTTCTCGCAGCGCACCAATGACCGCGAGTGCAAGCTGTGGTCGGGTTATGTGTTTCCGGTGACCTATGTGTCGGCCGATGGGCATACCCATAGCCCTGGTGTGCTGGAGTTTTACAGCTGTTTGTCGCGCCAGCCCGAGGCCCAGTTACCCAAGGTCTCGGCCAGTATTGGCGCCTTCATTGCGCAGATGGCCCAGCGCATGGAGCACCAGGCCACTATTTTGTACCTGGCCCAGGTCGATGCACTGACGGGCTTGGCCAACCGCAACCATTTCCACGATCTGGTCAGCCAGGCCTGTGCCGACGCAAGTCAAGACTGCAGCGCATTTGGTCTGGCTTTCATCGACCTGGATCGCTTCAAACCCATCAACGATGCCTTTGGGCACGAGGCGGGCAACGCGGTGCTGCGGGAGTTTGCCCAGCGCCTGCAGGCGTTGGTACCCGTGGGCAGCAAAGTGGGCCGCCTGGGCGGCGATGAATTTGCGCTGCTGATTCCCACCCCTGCACTGGCGGAAGCTGCCCACTTGCTGGAAAGCATTCTGCAGGCTGCCCGCGCGCCTTTTGTGTACGAAGGCATCGAACTGACGGTGTCGGCCAGCGTGGGTGTCAGCACCTTCCCGCAGTGTGGCGACAACTGCGCTGCGTTGTTGCAAAGTGCCGATGCGGCCATGTACCGCATCAAGAACAACGGACGCAACGGTTGCCATTTTTCGTCCATCAGCAACACCCATGCGCTGGCAGAGCAGCAGTCGTCCATTGCGCAACGCCTGGCCTTGGAGACCGAACTGCACCATGCGCTGGATGGCAATGGCCTGTGCCTGGTCTACCAGCCGATTTTGATATTTCCCGGGGGGCAGTTGGAATCCATCGAGGCGCTCGTGCGCTGGCGCAAACCCGACGGCAGCATGGTGCCGCCCGACGTGTTCATCCCCATTGCCGAACAAAGCCATCTGATTGTGCAGATTGGCAAATGGGTGCTGGGCCAGGCCTGCCGTGACCTGGCCATACTGGATGCGGCTGGCTTCACCGCGTTAAAGGTGCACGTCAACATGGCCGCGCCCGAGTTCACCAACAAAAGCCTGCCGGAGGAACTGCATGCGCTGGTGGGCGCGTTTGGACTGGAGCCGCACCGCTTGTCACTGGAGCTGACCGAGGGCATGCTGATGAAGCGGCCCGACCAGGTGATACCGGTCATGCGGGCGCTGCGCCAACTGGGCTTTGGCATCAGCCTGGATGACTTTGGCATGGGGCATTCATCGCTGGCCCTGCTGAAGAACCTGCCCATCTCGTCGCTGAAGATCGACCGTTCCTTTGTGCGTGACCTGCCGCACCAGCGCAATGACCGCGCCATTGTCAAAACCATTGTGGACCTGGGTTGCCAGATGGGCCTGGAGGTGATTGCCGAAGGGGTTGAATCGCAGCCCCAGCTGGACATCCTGCGCCAGGCCGGCTGCAGCCTGATCCAGGGTTATCTGCTGGAGCGCCCCCTGGCGCTGGCAGACCTGTTGGGCAAGTACCCGGCCGAGCATTGAAAAAAGGAGGACCACCATGTACCTGTCTGTCACCGAACGCCCCACACCTGCCCATGCGGTTGCCCTTGCACCGCCGGCCGCCAACACCGTCGAACGCAATGGTGAGGTGTTTGCCACGCTGATCAACCTGTCGGGCCGCCGGCGTTTTACCTCGCAACGCGTGGTGCTGTACACCGTGCTCGCGGCCAGCAACCACCCCGAGGCCAGCCGCATTGCCACCGAGGCGCTGGACCTGTTTCGCGATGCACACACCACGTTGATCAAGGGCAACAAGGTGTTGCCCGGTGTTTTTGGAGAGCCCCTGCAGCAAGCCTATTTCGGGTCAGCTCAGGGCAACGCAAAAATCCTGGGATTTATCGCGCTGGCGGAGAGGGTGCTGTTTGCCATTGCCTCCGGCTGGCAGCGCCAGGTACCGGCTCTGCTGGAGGAGTTGGTGGAGTGTTCGTCGTCCCTGCTCGGCGTGCTCAACAGCCTGACCGCGCTGTACGAGACCGAGGCGCGTGACCACGCCCACCGGGTGGAGCACCAGCTGCACGGCGCTATGGAAGAGATCAAGACCATTTCCAAACAGGCGCAGGTGGTCGCCATGAATGCCCGCATCGTGGCGGCCCGTGCGGGCGCAGTGGGCAATGAGTTTGCGGTGGTGGCCACCGAGCTGATCAGCATCACCACTGACATTGGCACCATCCTCCAGCGGGCGATGGCCAAACCCGCTTGAATGGGCCCCCGCGGTCGCCCGCTGCGTCAGCGCAGCGCCCTGGCGTAGACCGCGTCAAACGCGTACTTCTGGATCTCTTGCAGGGTGGGTGAATGGCCCGCCCACAACACCAGTACCGGGCCGGGCAGGTCCAGCGTGCGCTCCAGGCTGCGGCACAGGTGGTAGCGGTCTTCGTCGGCCATGCCCGGTAGTTCGATGAAGAGGATGTAGCAGCGCCGGTAGGCAAACTCCTTGAGCGCCTTGCGCACCAGCCAGGCGCGTTGCACGGGTTTGCAGCGTGCCATGTCGGACTCAAACTCTCCGCGTTCAAAGTCATTCAGGTCGTGGCGTGCAATGGAGTGGAAACACGGGGTGTCCGTCATTTCGTTCCAGGCGCGTTGTTCGGCCTCGTCGGCTTGCTTCAGGCGTTCACGCCACAGCTTGAGCGCCTTGTCGTCCAGGTTGCCTGCGGCCACACTTTTCTCCAGCATACGCACGGCCGTGCGGCAGGCCCACCACTTGTTGGCGGCACTGGTTTCAAACAACTGGGTCAGGCACTGGATGCGGTTGGCAAAGTCGGTTTCTGGCAGACAACCCACCAAACCGCGCAGGGCGCCGGCGTGACCGGGTGTTATCTGCAGTGCACGTTCATAACAGCTGCGCACGTCGGCCTTGGCATCCAGGCGCTTCTTCAGGTCGCCCAGTTGTGCCATTTCGTCCGCGTTGTTGCGCTGCAGGCTGGCTGTGAGGGTGTCTATGCGCACCTGCACACGCTGCAGGTAGGCGTGGTGCAGCTTCCAGTCGCTGGCGTTCTCCACGCACCATTCCTTGTCAAAGTGGGCCAGCCACTTGGTGGCGCTGGGGCCTAACAGTTCGAGTGCCGGGCGTGTGGACCAGGCCGGCAGTTGTTTGGTCACCTTGAGGGCTTCCAGCCGGTCCCGCAGCACCGGGTGGGTGTCATCCTCATCACTGAGTTGCACCAGCGACTGGCGCAAGGCGTCGCGGGCAAAATCGTCGACCACGGGTTGTGACAGCAGGGTGCGCATGGCGGTAAACGGGCCCACGGGTTGGGGGCTCTTGGCGGCCGCCCCCCAGTGCAGCGGCCAAAACTCCGTGTTGAGCCATCTGCCTTTGATGGCAATCTCTGTCAGTGCCGCGCCAGCCACATCGCGCCCCAGCAGTTTGCCGGCAATACGGTCGGCCTCGTATTCGTCCTGGCGGGCCAGTGCAAAGGTCTTGGCCATGAAGCGCGGGAAGTACCAGCGCAAAAACGCCTGGGTGGCCATGGCGATGACGCCGGAGTCGTCACGCATGCCGTGTTCCAGCTTCATCCAGCTCAGGCGTGTGCGGTAGATCCACGCGGCGAATTGCCCATGTCCACCCCGCAGGTGACCGTATTCGTGCGACATCACGGCCAGAAACCGCGGCTTGTCTATGGCCAACAGCAGCGGCAGGCCAATGGTCAGGTAGTTGGTGGCGCCGCCAAACAGGCCATAACGCGGCAGCTGGCTGATGCTGGCGTTGAAGCTGCTGTCCAGCAGCACATGGTCTATGGCTGGGCCTTTGGTCTTTTTGCGGATGCGGGCCAGGGCCTCAAACAGCGCGGGGGCGTCGGCGGCGGTGATAGGGCTACCGTGTGGCGCCTCCAGGCGCAGCCACAGCGCGCGCAAGCTGGTCCACAACAGACCGGCGCCGGTGATCAGCAGTATGAAGTGGTAGCCCTTGACACGCCCGTGGGCCATGGTGGCGAGTGTCCACACCAGCAGCGCAACGGCCACTGCAAAACAGCCCACCACCCACAAGTAGCCCAGGGCCGCAAACCCCGCCACGCTGCGGCGGTAGGCGGCGCTGTCTTCGGCGCTGGCGTGTTCGTTCAACCGAACCAAATGAATGAAATCTGCTCTGTCCACGGCGGCCCCTTTTCGAGGCGGTATCTTAGCCGCAGGGAGTGGAGGACTTCTTCTGAAACCAGACCCCGGTGTGGTCTATCCTTTGCAGAGCAAACACCTCGCCGGATATCCGCTCGAAATCGCGGACCGCCTTGCGGCATCCCTCCCAGTAGCCAAAGTCATCGATCTGTACCACACCACCCGTGCTGACCGCGTCGTAGAGGGTGGAAAAAATGTCCATGGTGGATGCATACCAGTCCGCGTCGGCATGCAACAACGCAATGGGACCGACATCTGCCTTGCGCGCAGGCAGTGTGTGGGCAAACAGCCCTGGAACCGGTTCGACAATGGAGGTAACGCCCAAACGCGCACAGACCACGGCGAGGTATTCGGCCACAGGGGCTGCCAGTGTTCCGGCGCCAAACGCAGTGTCGTTGGCCGGTGTGCCGTTGTGACGGTCCACCTCGGCAGGCTCTGGCATGCCCTGGAATGTGTCAAACGCATAGACCTTGCGGGGCCGCAGGCTGTGGCGTTGGACCACACTGGCCAGCAGCGCCGCCGCGCCACCCTGGTAGCTGCCGCATTCCACAAAATTGCCGGGTATATCGCGCTGGCACAGCAACTTGGCGTGCGTGTACAGCGAGAACAGGCGCTCGGTGCTCAGCAGCGTAAAGGGTCTGATACTGGCCAGCAGTTGCAGGAACTCACCGGCGTCCTCGGTTTGCGATACGCCGCTGACTGCGGTGTGCTGCAGGTGCGGTGGCAGGGTCCACGGAATCTTGGGGTCCGGAATGTGCGCAACCGGTTCCACATTTCCGCGCCAGGCCACCCCCATGATCTGCATGGTGTTGTAGGCCATGGTGTGCCATCCCTTGCGTGCCAGGTAGTTCAAACCCTGCGCCACATCAGGCGACGCAAGGTCGTGGAACAGGATCAGCGCGTCGGCCTCGGCATGCCGTTCGCAAACCATCGCATCATTCAACGGGTTATCACCACTGTGGTTGCCGTCAATGAAGAACAAGGACCACTTTCGCTCCCCTGCGGCCAGCGCGTCAACGGCCTGCGGGCTGAGCCCGGTGACCAGCGACAGATCACCGACGCTGCCATACGCCTGCATGGCGGACGACAGAGACTGCGCTACACGCTCCCGATTGGGTGACTTGTCCAGCACCGGATCGACCACGGTCAGATGGACGCCAGCCAGTGCCATGTGGCAGGCCGACCAGCCCATCCAGCAACCGATCTCCAGCGCCTGCTTGCCCTTGAACATCAATGCGGTGTTGTACAGCACCAGTGCCTCATCACGGCTGATGAACCCGCACTCGGGGTCGTGCGGATCAACATACCAGTTGTGGGGAATCTCCCGCCGGAAGTACGGCCAATCGCAGCGGCTCGTGTCGCCCCGCACCATGTGCGGAAAGTGCGCGTCGGGTTGCACGACTTTCAGGCCGGGGGACACGTAGTCCCCAAACGGCAGCACGATGGATTCCTGTGCGCCCTGTGGCCCCGGCCGGGAAGCGGCGCGTCGGAGCCGGGCTTCATCTTCCCGCACAAAACCGGCTGCTCGCACCGTATCGGCTTCCGCGGCACGATCCAGCTGTGTCAGTGCCTGGATCAGCTGGGTGCGCGTTGAAGCCAGATCCGGCTCCAGGGCCAAAGCCGCGCGCAACGGAACCAGTGCTTCGTCCCACCGTTCCTGCGCCAACAGCAGCCATCCCAGTTGTGCATGGCGCTGCGCCCCTGGCTTGGCATCTAGCGCGGTCCGTGCCCACTGCGACGCTTCGGGCAGCCGACCCATGTCGTGCAGTACCCACGCCAATGCAGAGGCGGCTTCATCGAGTTGCGGGTCCAGCTGCAGCGCCCGCTGTAGTGATTGGTGTGCAGCATCCAGCCTGCGTTCACGAAAGCACAGCATGCCCCAATACCAATGGAGGGTGGGGAAATCCGGGTGCCGCTCCAGCGCATGGCGCAACACTTCCGTGGCTTGCGGCAGCTGCGCACTCTCCAGCAGGAACCATCCGAGCGCCGCAGCACTGTCCGGCCTGTCAGGGCTGGCCTCGCAGGCACTGCGCGCCGCCTGGATAGCGGCGTCCAGTGCGTGGGCTTCGTAATGTGCCCATGCCTGTACGAGATAGGTGTCGGTGTCGTGTGGATCGGCCATCCCTGAGTTTACAAAGATGCGCGGCAGGGCCTGCCATTTGCAGCCCGGGAACAGGGTGCCGACTAGACCTCCAGGGTCTGACCATCGGCCGGCACCAACAGGCGCTGGCTGACACCGGCGCGGCGGCCGGCGGCCAGCAGCTCGGTGCGCGTCACCGGGCAGTGGCTGATGGCCTCCAAGTGGTTGGCCACCACGGTGCCAGTTGCCAGCCGTGTAAAGGCCATCACATCGTCCACACCCATGATGATGTCCCCGCCGATGTCAAAACGGGCCCCGCCTGCGGGCACCACACAGACGCCGGGTTGGTGCTGACTGACAAAGTCGCGTACGCGCGGCGTGAGGATGGTGTCGCCCGCCAGGTAGAGGCGGGGTTCGCCCGGCATCTCGATCAGGTAGCCCACGCCGTGCTCCATCATGCGGCCCACCACACCTTCGCCATGGGTGCAGCGCACGGTTCGGATGTGTCCCTCAAAAAAAGCTTGGGGCTGGTTGTGGCCCTCGGGCAGGGGCTGCACGTTGAGACCGCGTTTTTGCAAATAGACGGCGTCGTGCGGTGTGCAGATGACGGGCAGCTGGGTCTCACGCAGCCACTGCTTACCAAAGCCATCCAGGTGGTCAAAGTGGCCCTTTTGGCAATGGGTGATCAGGCAGTGGGTGACCTGGCCGAGCGCAGCCACCGCTTGTTTAGGCAGGTCCACCGTGGGGTTGCGCAGGCGCTTGCCGTCGAGCAGGCGCAACGGTGGCAGGGCACCCTGGGGCGCCAGCATGGGGTCGACCAGGATATGGCGTTCGCCGATGTGCACGATGAGGGTGGCGTTGCGCAGTTGGGTGATTCGCATGGGGTGTGCTCCGGTGGGGATGGTGCGGGAATGTGCTGTACCGGTCCATTGTCCAAAAACGGTGTGATCGGATAGAGTGGCGGTATTGCCATATTTGATGGTGTTATCGCCATATGCCCGTTAAACCACCATCCCCCCAAAAAAGCAGACCCCCACGCATAGCCATCCTGGCCTATGCAGGCTGTATGGCGACCGAAATTTTTGCCGTGGCCGATGTGCTGCTGATCGCCACCCACGTTGCCCGTGCGATGCGCAAATCCGCGTCACCACCTTTTGAGGTCCATGTGGTGGGCGTTGGTGGGCGCACGGTGACGGTGGCCGGTGGTTTTTCGGTTGGGGTGCAAAAGCCCGCGGGTGTGTACGACCTGCTCATCGTGCCGGGGCTGGAGATCCGCCGCCTGGATGAATGGGACTCCAAGCTCGCCCCGTTGCGCCGCGAGCTGGCCTTTATCCGCAAAAGCTTTTCCAGCGGCACGCCGGTGGCCTCGGTATGCATCGGCACGTTTTTGTTGGGCGAGGCCGGACTGCTGGAGGGCCGCAAGGCCACCACCGCCTGGTTGTGCGCGGCCGAGCTGGCCGCGCGTTATCCGGCAGCCGCACTCAGTACCGATGCCGTGCTGGTGGAAGACGGTGCGGTCACCACCACGGGGGCGGTCAGCTCGGCGTTTGACCTGGCCATTCACCTGGTGAAGAAGACGCTGGGCGCCGAGGTGGCGACCGCCACTGCCCGGCTGGCCTTGTTGTCCCAACCCCGGGCCAGCCAGGCGCCGTTTGTCGACCGCGCACTCCTGGGCCCGCCCGACCTGCCATCGTTTGCACACGGCGTGGCGCAGTGGCTGAGCACACGCCTGACCGAAACCTATGATCTGGAGCGCCTGGCCCAGGCCTTCCATGTCAGCACCCGCACGCTCCTTCGCCGGGTCAAGGCGCAGACGGGGAATTCACCGCTGGCCCTGTTGCAACAGGCGCGGGTGGACAAGGCCAAGCAGTTGCTCAGCGACAGTGCGTGGAGCATTGCGCAGATCACCGAAGCGGTTGGTTATGCCGATGTGCCCACGTTCTCCCGTCTGTTTGCCAGCAGGGTAGGGGAGACGCCAGCGCGCTACCGGCGCAGGCTGGCTTGAAGGGACACTGTTCAGGTGTCGCCGCTGCGGTAGCCCACAGGGTACAGGTTGTAGTTGTTGCTGGCCGCCGGGTAGCTGACATATCCACCGCAGCCCAACACCAATTCCGGTTGCAGGCACAGCGTGGCCACAAAGGTGTCAAAACTGGCGTAGCGCGGTTCTTCGGCGCTCACATCGTCGTTGGACAACATCACCGTGCCGGCGTAGGGCCCCTCCACTGGCAGGATCCAGTAGCTGGCGTCACCGGGTATTTTTCCGAAAGCGATGGCGCTGCGCACCCAGTTGGGCAGGGCGTTGGGGTCGTCCTGAAAGTCCACACTGCTGAGCCAGTTCACCACCTCGGCGCTTGCGGTCTCCCATTGCTGTGCCGGCAGAAACACAAAACCTGCGGACCACAGGTCATGGGCATCGGTGCAAAACAGGGCGGCTCCGTTAAGGGTCTGGTACACGGCCAGCAACTGCGCTGCAACCGGGTAACGGGCCAGGTTGGTGGCTTGCGCGGCCGGCAATGCCTGGTGCGGTCCCACGTGGTGGACGGCGATGTGCACGGGCTGCCGGGGCGCGCCGGCGTGGCCCATGTCGTAGTCGCAGGGTTGGGCGATGACCTGGGGCGCGGTGTCGTTCAACAAGGACTGCAGCATCTGCAAGGCGCTTCTACCGGCCAGCGCCTTGCGTACCGTCTGCTCGCGCTGGCGTTGCGCGCGCACCGCGGGCCCCCAGTCGAAGGCGATCACATCGGCATGTGCGGCCACCTGGTCCAGCAGGCAGTCTTCCACCGCGCTCCAGGCCAGGGAGAGTTCAATGTCGGCCTCGCTGTCGGGGTTGGCAAAGGCGACGCTGGAGAAACCTTGGATGAAGGCGGCTATACCCTTGGCAAGCGCTGGCTTGGCTTCGTCAACCTGGGTCTGGAGGCTTTCTTTAAAGACACCGGAGGGGCGGGGTTTGGCGTCTATCACCGATTGCATCAAGGCGCATAACTCAACCAGCCCTTGGTCCTGGCACAGATTCAGCAGCGCTTGTGCGGTCTGTGGGTAACGCTTGAAGGCATCGCCGAAGCTGCTGGAACTGGCCTTGGCATCGAGTTTGAAAAAGTCCAGCAGCAACTGGTGCGTGGCGGCACCGGTGCCCGACTGCGCGGACACACGGGGCAGGCCTTCTTTCAACTGCACCAACAGTTCGCTGGCGGATACGGACTCGCGCTGCGACAGCAGCTCCATCAGCGGGGTCATGGTGCGGGTTTAAGGTTTCTGCGCGTTGTGTTTTTTCATCGCGTCATCCAGGTTGAAGTTGCCGGCTTTGACCGGCATGACGATGTCGCCTGGCTTTTGACCGGGTTTGCAGGCGCCCAGCCATTTGGCGGTGATGGCCATTTTGGATTCCGCCATGCCGTGCAGGGGCGGGTTGAACCGGGTTTGTATGTCGCCGCGGTAGGCGGAGTCAAAAGCACCGGTGAACACCGCGTTCATGGTGGTCGTGGTGGTGGTGTTTTTGGTGGTCTCCATCTTGCAGACCGAGTGGACGGTGATGCGGTCGCCCTGCTGCTTGATGTCGTTGGTGCTGCACTGCTGCTTGAATTTCTCGGCGCTTTGCTGCATCAGGTTGTCGGAGTTCTGGTCGATGCAGTGCTGGATGGGCCCCATGCCCTTGGGCATACCTTCCATGCTGGTGGTGATCTCCCACAGTCCGCTTTTGCGCTTGGGCATGTCCAGGGCGTGTGCCGGTGCCCCAAGGCCCATGATGATGAGGCTGACCAGCAGGAACTGTGGGCCGGGGGTGCTGCGCGGGAATGCCATAGATCGTTTTCCTTGGGGTTGTTTCGTTTTGTTTGATGTTCAAACATTAAACCGGAATCAGACCGTTCAACCTGTGTTTTTTTGTTTCACCGCACAGGTCCGGCCGCCGGGTGGCATAGGGGCGCGTACCGGTGACAATCAGGCCGTACTCGCTGCTGAATGTCCCCGCATGAAAAAACAGAACCCAGGCTTTACGCTGATCGAGATGATGATGGTGGTCGCCGTGCTGGCCATTCTGGCGCTGATGGCCCTGCCCAGCTACCAGGGCAAGCTGGTGCGGGACCAGATTGTGGAGGGCAGCGCCCTGGCGAAGCTTGCCAAAGACCCGATAGCCGCCCAATGGAGCGCGACCAAAACCTTGCCGGTCGACAACGCCAGCATCGCCTTGCCCGCCGCCGACAAGATCGTCAACAACCTGGTGCGCGCCGTCACCGTGCAAGATGGTGCCATCCACATCACCTACGGCAACCGTGCCAATGGCCACCTGAAGGACAAGATACTGACGCTGCGCCCGGCCGTGGTGGAAGATGCGCAGGTGGTGCCGGTGACCTGGGTGTGTGGTTTTGCCAATGGCCCCGACAATATGACGGTTATGGGTGAGAACAAGACCAGCATTTCCAAAGAGTATCTGCCTCTAAACTGCCGTTAGCCCCCGTTTATATTGCCTGGTGTGCTATTGATTACGTAGCAGTTTTTTGAAAATGGTGATCGTCTTGCGCCGCTTGCACCTATCGGTAACGATGTACGCATAGCTCGTCACCATGCAAAACGGGAGCCTAGGCTCCCGTTTTGTTCGATCAAACCGTAGAAATTAAACGGCGGCGCGTTTCAGTTTGCGGCGACGGGCAATAGCGCCCATCAAACCCAAACCTGCAATCAGCATGGCATAGGTTTCAGTCTCTGGCACTGGGCTGATGGGAGGCACTGGCACATTGCCAGCAGCAAATGCGCCGCCGAGTGCCCACGTGCCAGCATTTGAAGCGATAGACGTATTCAAGCTGGAAACAGCAGCACTGTTGAGGCTGATGGTGTGGAACTGGTTGGAGTCTGTGCCGCTCTGGTAGAAGTTGAACCCGTAGTTAGATCCGGTTCCCAAATCGTTGAAAGCCGACAAACCCCCTGTGCCACCCACCAGGCTGGAGATAGATGTGCTCACGTCGTTGACGTAGTAGTTGCCAGAAGTCAGGGTCACGCTGTAAGAATACAAGTCAAAAGACAATGACGACACAGGCGATGTGAGTCCGCTGATGTCAAACACAAACCAATTGCGGAACTCTGAAGCACCACAGCAGGCACCAACAATGTAGTTGGTGTTGGATGGATCGTGGGCACCACTGTTGTTGTACCAGCCCGAATCAATCGTCGACAAGAAAGTGGATCCATTGACATTCAAACGATTGCCAGCGTTCAGATTGCTGTAACCGAAAATGTAACTATCTGCAGCATTGGCAGATTGGGTCATGCCAAACAAACTGGCTACAACAATGGCCGAAGCCGAAAAAGCAGTCTTGAATCTCAATGTGTTCTCCAGTAGGTAAAAAAATGTCGCAGTGCATTCTGCCTTTTGCTGGCGAAACCTCAATAGTCCAAATGGACTAACTGCGAGGGCTGTGCGCTATACATTGCGCAGCAGTTTCCCCAAAACGGTTGCCGCCTTGCGCAGCGCAGCCGTGTCATACCCCGCATACCCAAACAACCACCCCCGCCGCCTGGACGCAATGGTGTAGCGCGACAGCGGTGCTAACAACAGGCCTGCCTGTTGGGCGCGCGCGGACAGCGTCTGGTCGTCCTGGCCCGCGGGCAGTTCGTGCAGCAGGTGCATGCCCTGTTCACTGGACTGCAACACCAGTTGGCCCTGGCTGGCCTTGGCCATAGCCTCAATCAGGACCTGTTGGCGCTGCGGGTACAGCTCACGCATGCGGCGCAGGTGGCGCAGCAAATGGCCTTCGGTGATGAAGCGGGCCAGCACGTCCTGCGTATCGCCGGGCGCGTGGCGGTCGGTCAGTGCGCGGGCCATCGCAAAGGCTCCTGCCAGTGCATGGGGCAGCACGATAAAACCCAGGCGCAACCCGGGGTGCAGCGTTTTGGAAAAGGTGCCCACATACAGCACCCGCTGTGCATGGGGCAGGCTGCACAGCGCGGGCAGGCGATGGGTGCCGTACTGGAACTCGCCGTCGTAGTCGTCTTCCACAATCCAGGCGCGTTGGGCATTGGCCCAGTCCAACAGGGCCAAGCGGCGCTGCAGGCTCATGCGCACGCCGGTGGGGAACTGCGAGGTGGGTGTCACCACGGCCAGCCGGGCTGCGGGCCACAGTGCTGCGGCCTGGTCCACCACCAGGCCTTCGCTGTCCACTGGCACCGGCCGCACAGTTACACCGTGGCCGACCAGGCTGGCGCGTATGCCGGGGTAACCCGGGTCTTCGACCCAGGCCTCGTCACCCACGTCCAGCAGCAGCCGACCCACCAGGTCTATGCCCTGCTGCGAACCCGAGCACACCACTACCTGCGCCGCCTCGCAGCGTATGCCGCGCGACACCCACAACCACTGTGCAATCGCATCGCGCAGCGCGGGTGCACCGGCAGGGTCCAGGTACTGGGCCTGGGCCATGCGCTGCTCTTTGGAGGCTTGGCGCGCCAGCCGGTCCCACACCGCAAACGGGAACGTGCCGATCTCCGGCGCGCCAATACGAAAGGGGTGGGCCGCCACCAGTGGCGGGTTCCAGCGCGATACCGTGTCGGCCACCAGTTGCCCGCGCTGTGACAGGCCTGCGGTAACCGCAGGGCGCAGGCCCTTGGTGGCCAGACTGGAGGAAACCAAGGCCCCCAGGTTGTCGGCCACATAACTGCCATCACCCACACGCGCCACCACATAGCCCTCAGACTGCAGCCGCTCCAGCGCCCACAACACGCTGTTGCGTGACACACCCAGCGTGACCGCCTGCTCGCGCGATGCGGGCAAGCGTGTGCCGGGCTTGAACGTGCCTTGCTCGATGGCACGGCGCAGCTCCAGGTAAACCTGCTGGCGCACGGTTTCCCCACGGTGCTTAGGGCGGGTGGGATTGGTTCTTTGGGTCATGGAAAATTGGCCCCTTGATAGATGAAATTTATTCTTAAACTAAAGAGCCACTTTAGCATTCACCTTCCCTACACACCATGGCCCAACACAGCAGCACCATCCTCTGGCAGCGGGACGACAACGCCGCCTTCACCGACCACCGTTACAGCCGCCGCCATACATGGCGTTTTGATGGGGGCGCGGTGGTGCCCGGTTCCTCGTCACCACACGTGGTGCCCTTGCCCTATTCCGACGCGGCGGCGGTGGACCCGGAGGAAGCCTTTGTCGCATCCCTGTCCAGCTGCCACATGTTGTGGTTTCTGGACATCACCGCGCGCGCCGGCTGGGTAGTGGACAGCTACCGTGACGAGGCGATCGGAACGCTGGCCCGTAACGCCGAAGGCCAGCAGGCCATGACACGTGTGGTGCTGCGCCCGGCCGTGCAGTTTGCGCCGGGCCAGTGCCCCACGGCACAGGCGCTGCAGGACCTGCACCACCGCGCCCATGCTTCCTGTTTTATTGCCAACTCGGTGAAGACCGAGGTGGTGTGTGAGCCCGTTCTCTAAGTAAGGCCCCGACGACCATGACCTATTCGCCCCCGCACTTTGCCGAGACCGACACCGCCACGCTGCATGCCCTGGTGCGCAGCCATCCGCTGGCCACCTGGGTGGTGCAGCATGAAGGCGAACTGCTGGTCAACCACATCCCCATGCTGCTGGATACCCACCGGGGTGAACATGGCACGCTGGTGGGCCACGTGGCGCGTGCCAACCCGGTATGGCAGGCGCTGGCAGCGGGTGCCCAGTCGGTGGCAGTGTTCACCGGGCCACAGGCCTATGTGTCGCCCAACTGGTACCCCAGCAAACACGCCAATGGCATGGCCGTGCCCACCTGGAACTACGCCACCGTACACGCCCACGGCGTACCCCAGGCCTTTGAAGATGCCGAGCGCATCCTCGATGTGGTGACACGGCTGACCCAGGTACACGAAGCCAACCAGGCCCTGCCCTGGCAGGTGTCCGACGCACCGGCCGACTTCATCCACAAGCTGCTGCGTGTCATCGTGGGTATAGAGATACCCGTGCAGCGCTGGGTCGGCAAATGGAAGGTCAGCCAGAACCGCCCGGCGTCTGACCAGCAGGGCGTGGCTGCCGGCCTGGCCGGACAGCCCGGTGATGCCGCCGCACAAATGGCTGCGCTGGTGCAGCAAAGGATCAAGGCATGAACACACGCACCACAAGCCCCAAGGCAGCCGTCACCATCGACGCGCTGCAGCCTTCCGACTACGCTGCCTGGCAACGCCTGGGCGCGGGTTACAACCGCTTTTACGAGCGGGAGTTTCCGCAGGCAACCTACGCGCGCACTTGGCAGCGCCTGATGCAGGGCGACGGCATCCACGGCTTGGCGGCGCGGGTCGACGGACAGCTGCTGGGCATCACCCACTACCTGTTCCAGCCCAGCATCTGGTCGGCCGATGTGTGTTACCTGCAGGATTTGTTTGTGGACGAGGCCGCCCGTGGCCAGGGCCTGGCCCAGGCGCTGATTGAACAGGTGGCCAATGCCGCCAGGGCACGCGGCGCCCCCAAGCTGTACTGGCTGACCCACCGCGACAATACCCGCGCCCGGGGGCTGTACGACCGGGTTGCCATGCACCACGGCTTTATCCGGTATGACTATGCCTTGGGCTAGAGAGGAGTCTTTTCCAAATCAGGTTTGATCCTGAACAGTGGGCATAGCGGCTGTGTTCAGGTCCAGTCGATTGGTTAAGGTACGGGCAGTTTACGGGATCACCGAAACTGCCTGGTTTTTGACTTCTTTGATCTTTTAATCGGATGCTCGCGGCGCTTGCGCCGCCCCCCTCTTGCAGACTTGCCACACCGCGTTCAAGCGCATTTGCCATATAGCTTTGGAGCCAGTTCCTCCCAGGCGGCGTTACGAGCCTGAGCGGCTTGCAAGTCACTTTGCTTGTTCGCCTGCGCCAACAAATCTTTGATCGTTACCCCCGCCTTGAGGTGACGCAGGCGTGCTGGCAAACTGGCCAACTTCTCCAGCGGAGTTTGGGCATCCCGGGCGTAGTAGCGCTTCAGGGTGCGACCAGGCTTCTTGGGGTCATCCTTCAGGCTTGCAAACAGGCTGGGCCTGTGCAAATTGTTCAGCGGGTTGAAGTGCTCTCGGTTGAAGTCATTGATCAGCCCCGCTTTGCTGCGCGCGATGTGTTTGAAGCCAAACATCTTGCGCACCACCGCGCCATTCTTGCCTTCGACCAGCGCGTTGTCGGTACTGCGCCGGGGGCGTGATTTGGTTAGCTCGATACGGGCTTTCTCCATCAGCTCCAGCATGCGTTCATTGATGTACTCCACGCCGTTGTCGGCGTGAATGCCGCGTAGCTGGAAGGGGAATTGCTCGATCAGCAGCTCAACGACGATGCTCATAAAGCTGTGGCTGATGTACTCCGTGCACACCACCACCTGCCATTGGGTGACGATATCAACTGCATTGATGTGGTAGACCCCTTTGAGACCGTCAAGGTCGCCCTGGTGCACGCTGTCGATGCGGATGTGACCAGCATGGCCTTGCGGTGTTGGCGCTCGTCGCTCGCCGATCTGGGTGCAGCGCGGCGACGCGGTGGTCTTGCTGCGGTACACACGCTCGCGCTCGTAGCGAACGCTGTTTCTGAGGTTGTACAGGTGCGAAACGCTGATAGCACTCAGGCGCTCGAAGCGGGCGTCCCCATACACATGCCACTGGCGCCACAGCACATGGGTTGTGGCCGCCCCGGAGAGGGTGTCAAAGGCGCGGTCGGTCTGGGCCAGCAGGGCAATGTCCTGGTCCGTAAAGCGTCGTGCGTAGGCCGTGTTGGGTGCCACGTAGCGACGCTGTAGAACTTCCCCGTCCAGAGCACGCGATACCAGGCGTTTGACCTGTGCGCTGGAGTAGCCGCTGGTGCGTTCCAGGTAGCGCAGCACCACGGAACGATCCGAGCGACACAGGCTGGCGTGGGCGAAGCGTTGGATGGTCTGCGCGACATGGGCATAACACGCTGTGGTGTCGGCCAGGCTTGCGAACTCCAAAGCCTGTGTACTGTCCAAAAACTGGCGCAACTGCGCCATCGTCTTGAGCTTCAGTAGGTTCATGTCAATCACCATTCATTGATGATCGACTGGCTTGCTCACCTGCCGCCGGTTCCAATTTACTGAATCGCCTGAGGATCAAACCTCGTTGGAATCAAAAAAGCCGTTCAGGATCAAACCTCATTGGATAAGACTAGAGGGTTTATAAGAAACTGGCCTCTAGCCCCCGTGCAATAAATAGAGTATGCTATTAATACTATAGCTAATTGCGTGGACCAGCGGCCTGTGCCCTGTGCTTACAAAATAGTCCCTTGCGTCTGCGTATAGAGCTCCTACACTTTTTGCATGGTTCGGCCACAGAAAGGACGGGCTGATGGACGTGGACTTGCCGGGCATCTCCTTTACAGAGGTCAACGGGCAGGTGTTCTTGCACAACCTGCCGGTAGCAGGACGTCCTGCAGTTGACCCCAGCATGCTTACCGCAGCGCTGGCACAGGCTGGGTTCGAGCAGTGCGCCAAAGACGTTACGGCCATTGCCCAGGCCGCGAGCGACTGCAACACCCATCCGGTATCGTTTGTGGTCCAGGTCGCCGAGCGGCGCGATGCACAAGTGCAGGTACACATGGCCGCCGATGAGATGACCGCGCAGATCAGCCTGGTAGCGCCACAGGGTGGCAAACCGGCCACGGCTGCCGATGTCTTGCGGGCCCTGGTCGAGGCCAGTGTGGCATTTGGCATTGACACCGCCGCAGTGGAGCAAGCCTGTGCACTAGGCCAGGCAGACCATGTGGAAGTGGCGTTTGCAATCCCACCCGAACACGGCCACGACACCGTCTTCCAGGCGCTGATACCCGAAACCGCTGACCGTGCACCCAAAGTCGATGCCAATGGATTGATCGATTACCGCGAGCACGGCGGCATCACCGTGGTCCAGGTCGGTGAGCCCCTGATGCGCCGCATTCCGCCCACACCCGGTGTTGCGGGCCACACCGTGCTGGGGCGGGAGCTGCCGGCGCGTGCCGGACGGGATGCGCCCTTTGCACCGTCACTCGTCGGTGCGCAGGCCGCCCTGGAAGACTCCAATCTGTTGAAGGCCACGTTGGGTGGTCAGCCTGTTTTGGTGACCCATGGGGTGATGGTGGAGCCGGTACTGCGCTTGGCCGGGGTCAACCTGGCCGTGGGAAACATCTACTTTGACGGCACGGTACAGATCGACGGCGAAGTCTCCCACGGCATGAAAGTGCAGGCCAAGGGCGACATTGTGGTGGGGGGCACGGTGGATGGCGGTCTGCTGGACGCCGGTGGCGATATCCGTGTGGCCGGCGGCATCATTGCGCAGGCCCAGGTCCAGGCGGAGGGTGCTGTCTCTGCCCGTTTTGCCGAGAACTGCAGCATCCACGCGGGCACCACCATCATGCTGGAAGACATGGCGCTGGACTGCGCGCTGGAGTCCGGCAACCAGATCATCGTTGGTGAAAAAGCACCCAAGCGCGGGCGTTTGGTGGGCGGCAGTGCCAAGGCCATGATGCTGGTCCGGTGCCCGCTCTTGGGTTCCGACAAAGGCGGGTTGACCCGTGTGACCGTGGGCGCCAATGCTGAGCTGGAAGCGCAGATGCAGGCCTTGCTACAGCGCCTGGAAACCGAAAAGACCCATGAAGAAAACCTGAGCAAGTTGACCAAACAACTGACCGCCACTGGCGACCCCAAGGGTATGCTCGAACGGGTCAAAGCGTCTTGGCAACAGGCGGTACAGGTGTGGTCCCGGTCACTGGCCGAGCGGACGGAGTTGGAAAAACAATTGGCGGTCATGCAGAGGGCCAAAGTACAGGTCGGCGCGGGCGGTGTGGCTGGGCCGGTGGACCTCACGGTGGTCAGTACCACGGCACACTTGCGGACCGAATACAGCCAGGGTGTTTTTTCCTTGGACCCTGAGACCGGTGTGGTGTGGACCGACCCCGCGGGGCGTGTGAAGCCGATCCGCTAAGAGGTCTTGCGCCACACACTGGCCAGCCAGGGCTGCTGCTCGATTGGCAAACCCGGTGGCCGGTAGTAGTGCATCAGTTCGACAAAGCCTGCCGCGGTCACATAGGCGCGCCAGGCGGCGATGTCGTGGTAGGCGCCATACCGTTCACCGTTAAACCCTTCCTCGTTGTTGCCCCGTGGGTTGGAGCTGAACAAAATGCCGCGGGGTTTCAGCGTGGCATGTACCTCCCGCAGCACCCGCGGTAGCACCGCACTGGGCACATGGAACAGTGACGCGTTGGCAAACACGCCATCAAAGTGTTCGGCTGGCAGGTCCAGCGCCAAAAAGTCCTGGTGCCACACCGTGCAGCCGCTGTAGGCACGTGCCATCTCCGCAAAACGCTCGGCACCCTCCAGGCCCACCGCTGTATGGCCCAGCGCGCTGAAGGCTTTCAGATCCCGGCCCGGGCCGCAGCCAAAGTCCAGAATCGTGAACGGCGCTGTGCCTTCGATGTGTTGCAGCAGGGCGTCCATGTTCTGTCGCACGTCGTGGTCGCGCGTGCCGGCAAAAAAGTCCTGGGCATGTTCGTTGTAATGGGCCAGCGTGCGTTGGCTTGCGGTGTTCATAGGTTTCGGCATAGATATCACGAGCAGCAGGGTTGGGGTAAGCGCCAAAGTGAGGTCAAGGGGGAGCCCGCAGGGCGGAGGACACGAACGTCGGCGTTTGCCCCAACTCTGCTGCGGGCGCATCAAACGAAGCAATCAGGTTGTCCCGCAGCCAGCGATTGGCCTGGTCGCTTTCTACGCTGGCGTGCCAGTACAGGTAAATGTCGCGTGCGTTCATGGGGATGGGGAAGGACAGCAACTGGTTGTCCAGCGGTGCATTGGCAGCGCGTGCGTAACGCTCAGGCATGGTCAGCAGCAGGTCGGTGGTGCTGACGATTTTGCAGGCCGTCCAGTAGTTCTGGCAGCGCAGTTTGATGCGCCGCGTCCAGCCCAGTCGGGACAGCTCCACATCCTCCATGCCCGGGCCTTCCATGCGGGTGCTGGACAACACATGCTCGTGCGCCAGATAGGTCTCCAGGCTGATGCGGCCCTGGACCACCGGGTGGTCCTTGCGGGCGACCACCACCATCTTGCCGCCGGCCAGGCGTTGTTTGTGGATGTTGTGGGTGACCGGCACCAGCACGTCGATGGCGGCGGCCAGTTTTCCGCTGGTTAGCTGGGTCTGGAAATCGCTGCGGTTATGGACCACGGACGAAATCTGTATGCCGGGCGCCGCCGCGCCTATCAGCTCCATCAGCGCCGGAATGGTCGCCAGCTCCACGATGGCATGCATGCCGATCTTGAATTCACGCTGCGAGGTTTGTGGGTCAAAACGTGACAACTGGCTCAGCGACCCCTCGATTTCTGCAATGGCGCGGCGCACCGGCCCAATCAGCTCATGCGCCACGGGTGTGGGTGACATGGTATGACCCTGGCGCACAAACAGCGGGTCGTCCACCAGTGTGCGCAGGCGCGCCAGCGCGTGGCTGACCGCCGGTTGTGTCAGTTTCAGGATCTCGCTGGCGCGGGTGATGCCGCCTTCGGTGTAGATGGCGTCGAACACGACAAACAGGTTCAGGTCGATGCGGCTGATATGGATCATGGCGGGGTCACTATAGCCGGACCATGCACCAAATGAATAGTTTTGCTGAAAACAAAGCATTGGTCAGCAGGGGGCTGGGCCGCTAATCTCAAGCCCATAGATCGACACACCTACACACCCACACCGCCACAAGGACATCCCCATGTACACCGACTTTTCACCCAAGGTCAGGGACCTGCACACCCAGGTCAAGGCCTTCCTGCACGCCGAGGTTTTCCCGCAATGGCAGCGCCGCGAGGAAGAAATCGCCGCCAATGCCAAGGCCGGCAACGCCTACGTCAACTACCCGCTGATGGAGGAACTCAAAGCCAAGGCCAAGGCCCAGGGGTTGTGGAACCTGTTCCTGCCCGCATCCGCCCACGGCTTTGGCTTGAGCAACCTGGAATACGCACCCATCGCCGAAATGATGGGCCACCAGTACTGGTCGGCCGAGGTGTTCAATTGCTCGGCGCCCGACACCGGCAATATGGAGGTGCTGGAGCGCTACGGCACCGAGGCACAAAAGGAGCGCTGGCTCAAGCCCCTGCTGGCCGGCGAGATCCGTTCCGCGTTTGCGATGACCGAACCGGCAGTGGCCTCGTCGGATGCCACCAACATCGAATGCCGCATCACGCGCGATGGCGACGACTACGTCATCAATGGCCGCAAGTGGTACATCACCGGTGCGGCGGCCGAGGCCTGCAAGGTCTTTGTCCTGATGGGCAAGACCGACCCCGACAACTCCAACCGGCACCGCCAGCAGTCCATGATCCTGGTACCCAAGGACACGCCGGGCGTGACCATCGTGCGCGACATGGCCTTGTACGGCTTTATGGACCCCCCGGCCGGGCACCCCGAGGTCTTGTTTGAAAACGTGCGTGTGCCGGCCAGCAACCTGTTGTTGGGCGAAGGCCGCGGTTTTGAGATCGCCCAAGGCCGCCTCGGCCCCGGACGCATCCACCATTGCATGCGGGTGGTCGGCATGGCCGAGGCCGCGTTGGAGCTGATGTGCAAACGTGTCGTGTCGCGTGTGGCCTTCCACAAGCCGCTGTCGGACCAGAGTGTGTGGCGCGAGCGTATTGCCAAATCCCGTACGCTGATCGACCAGACGCGGCTGCTGGTGTTACATGCGGCACACCGTATGGACACGGTTGGCAATAAAGTGGCGGCCAAGGAGATTGCAATGATCAAGGTGGCCGCCCCCAACAACTGCTGCAAGGTGATTGACTGGGCCATCCAGGCCCATGGTGCGGGCGGCTTCAGCCAGGATTTTTTGCTGACCTCTTATTACGCCTACGCCCGCCACCTGCGTACCGCAGACGGCCCGGACGAAGTCCACAACAACGCGATTGCCAAGCAAGAACTCGCACCCTATCCCGCCGCTTTGGCCAAATGAAAGAAACACGTTTATGAGCAAAACATTCTCCGGCCAGGTCGCCCTGGTCACGGGCGCCGGCAACGGCATCGGTCGCGCCACTGCGCTGGCCTTTGCCGCACAGGGCATCAAGGTTGTGGTGTCGGATGTGGACGCCAATGGCGGTGAGGGCACCGTGGCCCAGATCCGCGACGCGGGTGGCACGGCCAGCTTTGTGCGCTGCGATGTAACGCGTGATGCCGAGGTCAAGGCCTTGGTGGATGCCACCGTCGCCACCTATGGCCGCCTCGACTATGCCTTCAACAACGCCGGCATCGACATTGAACAAGGCCGGCTGGCCGACAGCACCGAGGCGGAGTTCGACGCGCTGATGAACGTCAATGTCAAAGGTGTATGGCTATGCCTGAAGCACCAGATCCCGATCATGTTGGCACAGGGTGGCGGCGCCATTGTCAACACGGCCTCAATAGCGGGCCTGATTGCAGCGCCCAAGATGGGCATCTACTGCGCCACCAAACATGCGGTGATCGGCCTGACCAAGTCGGCCGCGGTGGAGTATGGCAAGAAAAACATCCGCGTCAATGCGGTGTGCCCTGCGGTGATTGACACCGAGATGTTCCGCCGCGCCGAGGCCACAGACCCCAAGAAGGGCGCCTTTGCACGGGCCATGCACCCCATTGGGCGCATCGGCCAGGCAGAAGAAATTGCCGCTGCTGTGCTGTATCTGTGCAGCGATGCGGCGGGCTTTACGACGGGTGTTGCGCTGCCGGTGGATGGTGGTGTGACCGCGCTGTAAGCCGAAGAAAAATCAGACCTCGCGATCCTCTGCGCGGCGGTTGCGGGCGCGCTGCATCAGCAGCGTCATCAATAAGGCAGCGGCTGCCGAGCCGGTCATCACCGGCGACGTGGCCAGCATGTCGGCCAGGCCGTCGACGGCGTGGATGCTGACCTGCTGCACGTGGCTGACCAGTGTGATGACGTCACCAGGCTGCACGTTTTGCGCATCCTCCACCCGCACGTGGAGGTCGGACGAGCCGCTGCGAAACCGTATCGTGGCAAAGATGCCATTGGCAATGGCCACCAGAGAGAGCACACCCAGGGGCTTGAGCAGATGCTCCAGCAAGCGTGTGCGCACGGTGGGGGGTGCAATCGCATACACCTGGCCCACCAGCTGCGCAATCTCGGCTTCCGATGCGGTGCAGTTGGCCGTGGCCAAGGGGGGTGTGGCGGGTGTAGGGACGGGGTTCATGTTCTTTCTCTCCTTTGGAAAACCACCATGTGGTCAGGTGAGAGTGCGTGTGGTTCGCAAATGCGCACGCAGGTTCGTGACGTCACATGGAGCGGCGAGGTTAAACCAAAAAAGGCCAGCTTGTGTGTGCGGCCCGTGCATGAAATGCAAGCTTTTGTAAACACAGGGTTTTCCAATTGAATTTGCCGCGTCACTGATTGGTCACGCTAGTTAATTACTATGGGCGTTTGCCCAATGTTGGGGAACTTGAGGAAATGACCATGCATCTGCTGCGCTCCACCCGTCTCCCGTTTGCCCTGGCGCTTCTGGGCTGCACGTTCTCGGCACTGGCCCAAAGCCCCGCCGCTATCACCAATATCCAGCTCGGGCCACGCCCTTACTTCCTGGTGTCGGACATGGCCGAGAGCCCGCTCAAGGCCAAGCTGCAGAGTTGTGCCAATGGACCGTTTGAGAAGACCAACTTTTCCATAGGCCACCGTGGAGCAGCCATGCAGTTCCCCGAGCACACCAAGGAATCGTATGAAGCTGCTGTGCGCATGGGTGCCGGCATTGTGGAATGCGACGTCACCTTTACCAAGGACAAGGAGCTGGTCTGCCGCCACGCCCAGAACGACCTGCACACCACGACCAATATCCTGGCCACACCGCTGGCCGCCAAATGCACCAAGGCGTTCACACCCTATGACGCCGAGAAGAAGATACCAGCCAGCGCCGAGTGCCGCACCAGCGACATCACACTGGCCGAGTTCAAGACCCTGCGCGGCAAGATGGACGCCTTCAACCCCATGGCCAAAACCGTGCAGGAGTTCATGGGTGGTACGGCCAACTGGCGCACCGATTTGTACAGCGGCCCGACCAGCGGTACGTTGATGACGCACCAGGAGAGCATCGCCCTGTTCAAGAAAATGGGCGTGAAGATGACACCTGAGCTCAAGTCCGCCAGCGTGGCGATGCCGTTTGACGGTTTCAGCCAAGAGGCCTACGCGCAAAAAATGCTGGACGAATACAAGGCTGCCAACGTGCCACCGAGCCAGGTTTTTGCGCAGTCCTTCAACAAGAACGATGTGTTGTACTGGATCAAGGCCGAACCTGCCTTTGGCAAGCAGGCCGTCTTTCTGGACAGCGCGGAAAAGGCCGCGGACTTGCCCGACCTGGAGAAGCTGATCAGCTACAAGAAGGACGGCATCCAAATCGTGGCGCCACCGATCTTTGCCTTGCTGGATACCAAGGACGGCAAGCTGGTGGCATCGACCTATGCGAAGAACGCCAAACAAGCGGGCCTGGGCATCATCACCTGGAGCCTGGAGCGATCCGGTGTCATGGCCACCGGCAAGGGCGGCTGGTACTACCAGACGGTCAACCAGGCCATACACCGAGAAGGCGACATCCTGCAGGCATTGGATGTGTTGGCCAAGGACGTCGGCATCCTCGGCATTTTTTCAGACTGGCCGGCCACCGTGACCTACTACGCGAACTGCGTGGGCTTGAAATAAGGCGACCCCCTGGGGGCAGCAAATCCGCGCCGGGCCGCCCCAAGCGGATTTAGCCCCCTCGGGGGGCAGCGACCCGCGAAGCGGTGGAGCGTGGGGGCTATGTTCATACGCCACTCGGCGTATTTCGCGTTCCCCCGACCTTCCCTACAGTGAACCCATCGTTGAGCAAGGACTGTTATTGCCACAGCCCGAGCGCAGCGAAGCTGGTTTCTCTTTAACTTCGGAAGGTCACACCCATGCAATCTACGAACTCACGCCGGTTTACCCTGAAGGCGCTTACGGCTGCCGTTGCCCTCACCACACTGACCGCAGTGCCAGCCTTTGCCGCTGACACCATCAAGGTCGGCATTTTGCACAGCCTTTCGGGCACCATGGCCATCTCGGAAACCGTGTTGAAAGACACCGTGCTGATGGCGATTGACGAAATCAACGCCAAGGGCGGTGTGTTGGGCAAGAAGCTCGAACCCGTGATCGTGGACCCAGCCTCCAACTGGCCCCTGTTCGCCGAAAAGACCAAGCAGTTGCTGGGCCAGGACAAGGTGTCCGTGATCTTCGGTTGCTGGACATCGGTGTCGCGCAAGTCGGTTCTGCCAGTCGTTGAAGAAATGAACGGCCTGCTGTTTTACCCCGTGCAGTACGAAGGTGAAGAGTTGTCCAAGAACGTGTTCTACACCGGTGCGGCCCCTAACCAGCAAGCCATCCCCGCGGTGGATTACCTGATGAGTAAAGAAGGCGGCGGCGCCAAGCGCTGGGTGCTGCTGGGTACCGACTATGTGTACCCCCGCACCACCAACAAGATCCTGCGCGCCTACCTGAAGTCCAAGGGTGTCAAAGAGTCTGACATCGACGAAAAATACACACCGTTTGGCCACTCCGATTACCAGACCATCGTGGCTGACGTGAAGAAATTCGCTGCCGGTGGCAAGACGGCCGTGGTGTCCACCATCAACGGTGACTCCAATGTTCCCTTCTACAAAGAGCTGGGCAATGCCGGCCTGAAGGCCAAGGACGTGCCCGTGGTCGCATTCTCGGTGGGTGAAGAAGAGCTGCGCGGCGTGGACACCAAGCCGCTGGTCGGCCACCTGGCAGCCTGGAACTACTTCCAGTCCATCAAGAACCCAGACAACACGGCCTTCATCAAGAAGTGGTCTGACTACGCCAAGGCCAAGAAGCTGCCTGGCTCCGACAAGCCTTTGACCAATGACCCGATGGAAGCCACCTACATCGGTATCAACATGTGGAAACAGGCTGTTGAAAAAGCCAAGTCCACCGATACCGACAAGGTCATCGCAGCCATGGCTGGTCAGACCTTCAAGGCACCCAGCGGCATCGTGAGCAAGATGGATGAGAAAAACCACCACTTGCACAAGAGCGTGTTCATCGGCGAAATCAAGGCTGATGGCCAGTTCAACGTGGTGTGGAAGACACCCGGCCCTGTGAAAGCCAAGCCATGGTCTCCGTTCATCGAAGGCAACGACAAGAAGCCTGACGAGCCGGTAGCAAAGTAAGGCGCTAGCCTTCTGCGCGGTCCGATCACACATCGGACCGCTCGCTACGGCCATCACCTCACTTCGAGGGAGATGGCCTTTGACGTAACAGGTTCAGCCATGCCATATCGACTATCCAGATTGCTTGCAGCTGCTGCTATTTTTATAGCTGGCCATGCATATTCCCTAACGGCCGAGACCGCAAAAGCCATTGCCGTCGGAGAAAGCGACACCCGTGTCGAAGCCTTGCGCGCAGCGGTAGCCGGTGCCGATGAGAAGACCGTGCAATTTATCCAGGCCCTATCCGACGACGCGGTCAAGGTGGTGGCGGGCAAGCCAGTCGTCGTCAAGGACGACAAGGCGGTAGACCCTGTAACTGGGACAGAGTCGGCACTGCCGGACACTGCCGAAGATGTGATGAACAACAACCGCATGCGCGGCGAAATTGACAGCGCACTGGCGACACTCAAGCTGCTGTCGCCCGATGTGGCGGTGCGCACCGCCGCCATCAAGACCCTGCAGGGCGAGGTGGACGAAAGCAAGCTGCCCATGCTGGACAAGGCATTCGCACAAGAGACGGTGCCGGAGCTGAAAGAACGCCTGGGCCTGTTACGCGCCGCTGCGTTGCTGAGCAGCGCGGATACGGCCAAACGCCTGGAGGCGGCCAAGCTGCTGGCCGACAGTTCGCAGGCCGCAATCAAAACCCTATTGATTGAACGCCTGCAGGTGGAGACCGACGCAGGCGTTAAAGGCGCTCTGCAGATGAGCCTGGGGAAGGTGGAGTCACGCCTGGCGTGGGGCGACCGCCTGGGCGCCATTTTCAGCGGCATCAGTCTCGGGTCCATCTTGCTGCTGGTCGCGCTGGGCCTGGCCATTACCTACGGGCTGATGGGTGTCATCAACATGGCCCACGGCGAGCTGATGATGATTGGCGCCTACGCCACCTACGTGGTGCAAGGCCTGTTCCAGAAGTATTTGCCCGGCGCCTTTGACTGGTACCTGCTGGCATCGGTGCCGGTGGCCTTTCTGGCGTCGGCACTGGTGGGCGCGGCGCTGGAGCGCAGCGTGATCCGCTTCCTGTACGGCCGCCCGTTGGAGACGCTGCTGGCCACCTGGGGCATCAGCCTGATGCTGATGCAGCTGGTGCGCACGATCTTTGGCGCGCAAAACGTGGGTGTGGAAAACCCGAGCTGGATGAGTGGCGGTGTGCAGTTGATGGGCAACCTCTCCCTTCCCTACAACCGGCTGGTCATCGTGGGCTTTGCGATTGCGGTGCTGGCCGGTGTGTGGTTTTTGATCGAGAAAACACGGTTGGGCCTGTTTGTGCGCGGCGTCACGCAAAACCGCCCCATTGCCAGCTGCATGGGCGTCAACACCGCCCGCATCGACACCTATGCCTTTGCACTGGGTTCTGGCATCGCCGGTCTGGCGGGTTGTGCGCTGAGCCAGGTTGGCAATGTGGGGCCGGACCTGGGCCAGGGCTACATCGTGGATTCCTTCATGGTGGTGGTGCTGGGCGGTGTGGGCCAACTGGCGGGCACTGTGTATGCGGCGCTGGGCCTGGGCATCCTGAACAAATTTCTGGAAGGCTGGACCGGTGCGGTGCTGGCCAAGATTGCCGTGCTGGTCTTCATCATCATCTTTATCCAGAAACGTCCACAAGGCATCTTCGCCATGAAGGGCCGGAGTGCAGAAGCATGAGCACCACAACGACAACTACTTCTACTTTGGTTTTGCCGTCCCGAGCGCCGTTGTTGACGCGCTCCGGCTGGGGCGCGTGGCTGGTCGCACTGATCGTCTTGTGTGCGCTGGTGCCGGTGCTGAACCTGGTGGTGCCTGCCACCAGCGTCTTCCACCTGAGTGACTTTGCCGTGGGGCTGGCGGCCAAGATCATGTGTTATGCCATCTGCGCGCTGGCCATGGACCTGATCTGGGGCTACACCGGCATCCTGAGCCTGGGCCATGGCCTGTTCTTTGCGTTGGGCGGTTATGCCATGGGCATGTACCTGATGCGCCAGATTGGTACCGATGGCAACTACAAAAGCAACCTGCCCGACTTCATGGTGTTCCTGGACTGGAAAGAGCTGCCCTGGCACTGGACGTTTAGCGATAGTTTTGCTGCCACGCTGTTCCTGGTGGTGGCGGTGCCGGGGCTGGTGGCCTTTGTGTTTGGTTATTTTGCCTTCCGCTCGCGCATCAAGGGGGTGTACTTCTCCATCATTACCCAGGCCATGACTTTTGCGGCCATGCTGCTGTTCTTTCGCAACGAGACCGGTTTTGGTGGCAACAACGGGTTCACTGATTTCAAGCGCATCCTGGACATCCCCATCGCCACGCCAAACATGCGCATGGTGCTGTTTGTGTTGACGTCGCTCACGTTGCTGTCCTTTTTCCTGCTGGGGCGCTGGCTGGTCAATGCCAAGTTTGGCCGTGTGTTGCAGGCCGTGCGTGATGCTGAAACACGGGTCATGTTCTCGGGCTACAACCCCATTGGCTACAAGCTCACCATCTGGACCATCTCGGCCATGATGTGTGGTGTGGCGGGAGCCTTGTATGTGCCGCAGGTCGGCATCATCAACCCCAGCGAGATGAGCCCGGCCAATTCGATTGAGATCGCGATCTGGGCGGCGGTGGGTGGGCGCGCCACGCTGATCGGGCCTATCGTCGGTGCCTTTATCGTCAACGGTGCCAAGAGCTGGTTGACCGTGACCTACCCCGAGTTCTGGCTGTACTTTCTGGGTGCGCTGTTCATTGGCGTCACGCTGTATTTGCCAGACGGGGTCGTGGGCCTGGTGAAAAAGCTCAAGGGAATGAAGGGGGTAGTCAAATGACGCCCGAACTGTTGGAACAAGGCGCCAAGCGCGCAGAGGCCCGTGCCGCTGCGTTGGCGGCGCGCGCCGGGCAAACCGAATCCGGTGGCCGCTCGGCAGGCATTGGGCGCGTGGTGAAGGACCGCGAGGTCGACATCACCCATGGCCGCATCCTGTACCTGGAAGATGTACACGTCAGCTTTGATGGCTTCAAGGCCATCAACGGCCTGTCGCTGGACATTGCGCCGGGTGAACTGCGTTGCATCATCGGCCCCAATGGGGCTGGCAAGACCACGATGATGGACATCATCACTGGCAAGACGCGACCCAACAGCGGTACGGTGTTCTTTGGCAGCACGATAGACCTGCTGCGCTACACCGAGCCCGAGATTGCGCAACTGGGCATTGGTCGCAAGTTCCAGAAGCCCACGGTGTTTGAACAACTCACCGTGTTCGAGAACCTGGAGCTGGCGCTGCACACCAACAAAGGCGTCAAGTCGTCGATGTTCTTCCGCCTGGACTCGGCCCAGGGCGACCGGCTGGCCGAAGTGCTGCACACCATCCACCTGGCGGATAGCGTAGGGCGCCAGGCCGGCAACCTGAGCCACGGCCAGAAGCAGTGGCTGGAGATCGGCATGCTGCTGATGCAGGAGCCCAAGCTGCTGTTGCTGGACGAACCGGTGGCCGGCATGACGGATGAAGAAACCGAACGCACCGCCGAGTTGTTTTTGACACTCAAGGGCAAACACTCACTGATGGTGGTGGAGCACGATATGAGTTTTATCCGCACTATCAGCGACATCGTGACCGTGCTGTGTGATGGCTCAGTGCTGGCCCAGGGCACACTGGACCAGGTGCAGGCGGATGAGCGCGTGATTGAAGTCTATTTGGGGCGCTGACTATGTTGAACGCAAAAAACATCAACCAGTACTACGGCGGCTCGCATATCCTGCGCGACGTCAGCATCGAAGCCCAGCTCGGCAAGGTCACGGTCATCCTGGGCCGCAACGGCGTAGGCAAGACCACGCTACTCAAGTCGCTGATGGGTCTGGTGCCGATCAAGACCGGTTCTATCGAGCTGGGCGGTAAAGCCATCCACAAGGCCACGCCTTATGAGCGGGCACGTGCCGGCATTGGTTTTGTTCCCCAAGGCCGCGAGATATTTGGCCGCCTGACGGTGGAAGAAAATTTGCAGATGGGCCTGGCCTACAAAAGCGCCAGCACACCGATACCGCCGGAGCTGTATGAACTGTTCCCCGTGCTGAAACAGATGCTGGGACGCCGCGGCGGTGATTTGTCGGGCGGGCAACAACAACAACTCGCCATCGCCCGTGCGCTGGCCGCCAAGCCCAAGGTGCTGATTCTGGACGAGCCTACCGAGGGCATACAGCCCAGCATCATCAAGGACATTGGCCGCGTGATCCGCATGCTGGCTGACCGCGGCGACATGGCGATATTGTTGGTGGAGCAGTACTACGACTTTGCGCAGGAACTGGCCGACCACTATGTGGTGATGGAACGTGGAGCCGTGGTGGCTAGCGGCTTGGGCAAAGACATGGAAGCCAACGGCGTGCGCAAACTCGTGGCGATCTAGATCGGTGGCTCTGCCGGTTTAGGCCCACCGGTGCGCAGCACCAGCCCACCGGACTGGCGCCGTTGTTCACCCATCGCCGCCTTGACACTTTGTATGCCGAACTTGGCCCGCAGTTCCTGCAGATCGGCCGACAGCCCACCCGCGTCGGTGATCTTTCCGGCGTGTTTCAACAGCACCTGGTGGGCGTTGTCGATCAGGCGGGCGTTGAGTGTGGTCCGGCCATGCTCGACCAGCGCGCCGACCGCCGCCGCCGGATCGCCCGACAGGCTCAACGCCATGGCGTTTTCGGCGATTGCCAGCACCTGGGCCTGGCACACCTGCATGCGCTCCGCATAGGGCGGGTGGGCCCGGGCGCAGGCGGCCAGCAGCTCGGTTTGTGAACGGTTGCTGCAAAAACGCAGACCAATGGACTCCACGATGGATTCCACCTCGTTGAGCTGTATGGCCTTGTTGGCCAGCTGGGCGACCAGGGCCAGCACGTTGCTGGCGGACTCGAAATCGAACTCGCTGTTGCGCACGGTTTTGGCCAGGCCACGCACTGCCTCGACAGACTGCGCAAACTGGTGTTGCTGTATCAGGCTCAGCACCACCACAATATCTGCCAGGCGCTTGAGGCGCGGGCTGTCCGGGCTCTTTTCCATCAGGCGGTTGAAGTCGTCCAGGCAGCGCTGCAGCCCTTTGCGGTCGCCGTTCTCCAGCCGGGCGAAGGCCAGCAGTACCAGACACTGGGCGTCAAACATCTTGGATTCCAGGCCCAGGCGCGCTGTGCGGTCCAGCAGCTTCTCGGCCTCCACATGGTCGCCCGCGTAGTAGGTCATCATGGCCAGGTTCTGCAGCCGGGTGATGGACGCCGGCGTCAGCGTGGCGGCCATCTTGTAGGTTTCCAGCGCCTTGTCCAGCCGGCCCAACTCAAACTGGGCACGGCCCATCACGTCGTAGGCATCGACAAAGCTGGGCTCGGCGCTGATCAGGTTCTCCAGCGTGCTGGTGGCCTGGCTGATCTGGCCGGCGTCCAGCTGGGCCCGGGCCACGCCCAGGCGCGCCCAGGGCAGGGTCTTGGCCTCGACCACGGCGCGGTAGACCTTTTGCGCGTCGTTTGGTCGCCCCACGCGCAGCAGCAGCTCGGCGCCGACACGTGCCGCGTAGAGCCAGAACTTGCCCTTGCTTTCAAAGCGCTCCATGCACAGCGCGGCCGCTTCTTCGAATGCTTCGTTTTCGATCGCGGTAAAGATGTCCTGCAGCGAGACCTTGCGCACGCGGGCCTGCACCAGGCGTTCGCCCAGGTCTATGGCCCGGTGCGGCTTGAGCAGGTAACCGTCCAGCGCGGACTCGGCCGCCTCGGCCACGCGGGCGTAGGTGGCCTCGCCGGTGACCATGATGAAGATGGTGGAGTAGGGCAGCAACTGGTTGCGCCGCAGGTCGTCCAGCAGGTCCTGGCCAGAGCTGTTCTCGTCGGCGAAATGCAGCTCGCACAGCACAAAATCAAAGGCGCGAAACTCCAGCTGGCGGCGCGCATCGACTGCGCGGGCGCACTGCACCACGGCGCCGACACCAAACTCCCGCAGCTGTGAGACCAGGATGGAGCGGGACGTTGGATTACCGTCCACCACCAGGGCGGAGCAGTTTGAGAAGTCGTCTTCCTGGGTGACCATCAGATTGGCACAGTGTGCTCCAAAAATAACGTGGCGTGCAGCGGTCCGAGAAGGCTTTTGCAGTTCAGTATCAAAAGGATAGCACTACATGGACCAAATACGGGGGCTAGAGGCCGATTTGGCCCAAAGCTCCTGGCGCCAGGTGTTGCGCAGGGTGCGCAGCAGCGCCATGGCAGGCTCCACCACCGGTGCCAGCACACGCACCACCAGCACCTGCGGGTGGGGGCTGGTGGCGCCCGCCGTACCTGCCAGCGCGTGTTGTGCGATCACGGCGCGGGCGCTGTCCAGCGCGCGTTCACGGCGCTCGCGGGGGATGGGCTGACCGGTGATAAAGAAAAACGATGCCACGCATTTGTGACCGGCCATGCCCGCCGGGCTGTCCAGCAGGCGGCTGTCGCTGGCTTCTATTGCGCCGCGCTCCAGCCAGACACCAGGCACCTCGATATGTTGGCGGAAATGGCCAGCCACAAAAGGCAGGTTGGCCAGCGGCAGGCCCAGCGCGGTGATATCCCAGCCCATCAGTTCGGCGCCCGGCGCCAGTTCCATGGTCAGACGGTTTTCGGCCAGGCAGGCGCTGTAACAGATCGCCTCCAGCGGCAGCCATTCCAGGCGCGCATCGGCTTCCACCCGCAAATGGGTTTTCTGCAAAGCGGTCAGGCCGTCGGACCGGTAAAAGCGGCTGGCGCCTGGCGTGGTGATCAGCGCGTGGCTGCCGGCCTGGGCGTGCACGTTGATCTCCAGCGTGTCGCCACCGACCAGACCGCCGGGCGGGTGCACCAGCACGTTGTGGCAAATGCTGTCGCCCTCGGGGTAGAGGCTTTGCAGAATGCGCAGCGGGCCGCTGTGGCTGTGGCGGGCCACGGTGCGGCCGGCTTCCAGGGTGTAGTCCAGTTGTAGCTGAGCGTGCCAGGGCATGGTGTGAAGTGTTGAGGACAGAGCTTGCCGCTTCGCGGCTGCGGTCTGTCCCGCAAAGTTTCAGATTAACAAATCGCTGAGTGTGCGCGCCATGACCTTGGTCGCACGGCGCAGGTCTTCCAGGTCCAGGCGTTCGTCCGCCCGCTTGGCATGGGACTCCAGCACGGTGCGCGGCCCTGCGCCGTAGATCACACCGGGGATGCCCGCCTCGCAGAACAGGCGCACATCGGTGTACAGCGGTGTGCCCAAAGCGGGGATGGGTTCTCCGAACACTTGCTCGCCATGTTTCTGGATCGCGTCCACCAGCGGACGGTTGCCGGGCAGGGGTTGTAATGCGCGCGCCAGCAGGATACGTTTGATATCCACCGTGATACCGGGCAATGCCGCGGCCGTGTCCTGGATCAGTTGGCGCAATGTGGCTTCGACTTCGGTGGGATTCTCTTCGGGGATCATGCGGCGGTCCAGCTTGAAGCTGACGCGCCCGGGCACGACATTGGTGTTGGTTCCCCCTTCAATCGTGCCAATGTTCAGGTAAGGGTGGGTGATGCCTTCGACCTTGGACGTGATGCTCTGGTACAGCGTGTTCTGCGCATAGAGCGCAGTCAGGATGTGGTTGGCGGCCTGCAGCGCATCGACGCCGGATGCTGGTATGGCCGCATGCGCCATCTTGCCGTGCACGGTGACTTCCATCTGCAGGCAGCCGTTGTGCGCCGTGATGACCTGGTAGCTGAAGCCGGCGGCCACCATCAGGTCGGGCTTGATGATCTTGTGTTGGAGCAGCCAGGCCGGGCCGACCTCACCACCAAACTCTTCGTCGTAGGTGAATAACAACTCCACGCTGCCGTGGGTTGGTTTGGCTACTGCTTCCAGCGCACGCACTGCGAATGTGTAAGTGGAAAAATCACACTTGCTGACGGCTGCCGCGCGGCCATAAATTTTGCCGTCTTCAATCTCGCCACCGTAGGGATTCTTGGTCCAGCCCTCGCCGGGGGGTACCACGTCGCCATGGGCATTGAGCAGCACCGTGGTGCCTTCGCCATATTTGCGGCGCACCACCAGATTGGTGATGGTCTCCAGCCCGGCGGTGCGTACCTCGGCTTCGGGCACGGCGTGTTTTTCGGCATCAAAGCCAAAGCCGTGCAGCAGCTCGGCGGTGCGTTCGGCGTGGGGTGTGTTGTTGCCCGGCGGCGTGTCGGTAGGGACGCGGATCAGTTCCTGCAAGAAGTGCACCTGTTCGTCAAAGTGGGCGTCGATCCAGGCGTCGAGTTGTTCGTAGGTGTTCATTGGAATGTCGGATGGGAGTGGTAGTACGCGGATCAGTCCGCAGGCGATTGGGCCATGTCGGCCAGCAAATGTGCAAAGGCGTCGATGGCCAGTTGCATGTCGTCGTTGGTGGTGGACTCCAGCGGGTTGTGGCTGATGCCAGAGTTCAACCCACGCACAAACAACATGGCCTGGGGCAGGATTTCATGCAGCTTCATCGCGTCGTGTCCTGCCCCGCTGGGCATGTGGTGCAAGGGAACGCCAAGGGCTGCCACCGCCTTTTCCCAACGGGCCTGCCATTCGGGGGCGCTCGGTGCAGCGCTGGCGCGCATGTTTTCAGTGACGCTGTGGTGCACACCGCGGCGGGTGCAGATGGCGGCCAGTTCGGTCAGAACGTCGTCTGCCAGCTTGTCGCGCTGCGCATTGTTGGGCGCGCGCAGGTCCAGCGAAAACAGGCAGCGCCCCGGCACCACGTTGATGGAACCATTGGGTACCTGCAGCATGCCGACGGTACCGACCGAATCGCCGTCGGCCGCGGCGCGGCGCTCTACAAACAGCATCAGCTCGGCCACGGCCGCTGCCGCATCACGCCTGCGGTCCATGGGTGTGGTGCCGGCGTGGCTGGCCATGCCGACCACTTCACACTGGTAACGCACACCGGCGTTGATGGAGGTGACGATGCCCAGCGGAATGTCGAGTTCGTTCAACACCGGGCCTTGTTCGATGTGGACTTCCACAAAACCCTGGTAGTCGTCGGCATTGCGTTTTATGCTGGGGATGTCGTCGACACACAGGCCTGCGTGTTGCATGGCGGCGCGCATGCTGATGCCGTCCGCATCCACCTGGTCCAACCAGGCCGGGTTGAAATGCCCGGTCAACGCGCCGGAACCCAAAAAGGTGGCCTTGTAGCGCTGACCTTCTTCTTCGGCAAAGGCGACGATCTCGATATCAAATGGCAGGCGTTTGCCGGCAGCAGCCAGTTGCTGCACGCAGGCCAGCGGCACGTAGATGCCCAGGCGACCGTCGTACTTGCCGCCGTTGCGCACCGTGTCGTAATGGCTTCCGGTGAGCAATGTCTTATGAGAAACTGGCCTGTAGCCCCCGTCGGATGGACTTGATGCGCTATCGTTTTTATAACAACCCACCACATTGCCCACGGCGTCGATGTGTACCGTATCGCAGCCCGCGTGGCGCATGTCCATGCTAATGCGCTGTGCGCAGGCGCGGTGGGCGTCGGTCAGGTAGGTGACGGTGAGTTGGCCCAGTTCGGCATAACTGGGGTCGGTGTGTTGTGCCAGGGTCTCTTGCCAGTCCCATACCGTATTGCCCAACTCCGGCGTGTAGCCAAACAGGTCGTTCAGTCGGATTTCGGCGATGCGGTGGATGTTGCGCACACACTCCTGGCGTTCAAAGTCCGGGTGGCCGTGCAGGCGGCGCTCAAAGGTGGCGATGATCTCGGCCTTGGACAGGCCCGTGCCGCGCGGCCCGCGCACTGCCAGGATGAAGGGGAAGCCAAAACGCGCGTTGTAGTCGCGGTTGAGCTGCTGGATGGTTTCAAACTCTTGCGGCGTGCAGTGCGTGAGGCCCGCCTTGCTCTGTTCGTTGCTGGACTCTGCCGTCAGGCTCTTGTCCACCATGGCCTTGCCGGCTAATTCGGGGTGGGCGCGTATCAGCGCTAACTGGGGCTCGACACCGGCAGCGTTCAGCACGCCGACCATCGCGTGCTTCAGTTGGGCCAGGCTGGTAAAAGGGCGCTGCTGCAATGCCACTTCGGGAATCCACGGCGAATGTTCGTACAGGCCGGCCAGCAGGTGGGTGGCATCTGCCAGCGTGGCCTGGTTGAGTTGGGACAGGGTGATCGCCATGGGTGGTGTTCGGTAGGAGGAATGGGGGGTGTTAGGCCTGGAACGGGTGGGTGGCTTTCCAGTGCCGTGCAATGTCCACTCTGCGCGCCACCCACACGTGGGAGTGCTGGGCTATGTGGTCCAGAAAACGCTGCAGCGCGGTGATGCGGCCGGGGCGGCCCAACAAGCGGCAGTGCATGCCAATACTCATCATGGACGGGCGATTGTGCCCGGCAGGGTTGCCCTCGGCATACAACACATCAAACGTGTCCTTCAAATACTGGAAGAACGGGTCGGCGTGGGAATAACCCTGGGGCAGTGCAAAACGCATGTCGTTGCAGTCCAGCGTGTAGGGCACGATCAGCTGGGGCACCACCGTGCCGTCACTCTTCTGCACCTGCATCCAGAAGGGTAGGTCATCACCGTAGTAGTCGCTGTCGTATTCAAAACCGCCGTAGTCGGCCACCAGGCGGCGGGTGCGCGGGCTGTCGCGGCCGGTGTACCAGCCCAGCGCCCTGTGGCCGGTGAGTTGTTCAATCGCGGCCATGCCCAGCTGCATGTGTTCGCGCTCAGTGGCCTCGTCCACATTTTGGTAGTGGATCCAGCGCCAGCCGTGGCAGGCGATCTCGTGGCCCAGCTCCACAAAGGCGGCGGTCAGCTCCGGGTGGCGCTGCAGTGCCATGCCCACGCCAAACACGGTCAGCGGCAGGCCACGTTGCTCGAATTCGCGCAGGATGCGCCACACACCGGCACGCGAGCCGTATTCGTAGATGCCCTCCATGCTGATGTGGCGCTCGGGGTAACTGGCCGGGTTGAACATCTCGGACAAAAATTGCTCCGAACCCGCGTCGCCATGTAACACGCTGTTCTCACCACCCTCTTCGTAGTTCAGAACAAACTGCACCGCGATGCGGGCGCCGCCCGGCCACTGCGCGTGGGGTACGTCTTTGCCATAACCGACCAGGTCGCGCGGATAGGCTTGTGTGGAGTCGTAATTTTTCATGGTGTGGCGTGGGCTGTTGTGGGCGCCAGCATCAGCGACGCTTCCACGTGCAGCAGGTGTTCGTCCATCAGACGCAAGGCCCGTGCCTCATCACGCGCTTCCAGCGCTTCCACTATGCTGCGGTGCTCTTCGTGTGAGTGTTCGGCGGCGCCGGCCGATTGGTACATCAATGTGATCAGCGCGCAGCGCGACAACAAATCCATCAGCAGATGCGCCAGCACCTCGTTGCCCATCAGTTGGGCCATGCGCACATGGAAGTCGCCCAATAGGGTGGTGCGGCCCGGCACGTCGCCCCGCATCACGGCGGCTTCTTCCTCGGTGATGTGGTCTTTGAGCGCGTCTATGTGTTCCTGCGTGGCGGTGCGGATAAAGGCCTGGGTCATACCCGCCTCCAGCATGCGGCGCACGGCAAACACCTGTTTTGCCTCGGTTATCGAAGGGGCCGCCACAAATGCTCCGCGTGCGGGCTCCATGTGGATCAGCCGGTTCTGCGACAGCTTGAACAGGGCCTGGCGTATCAGCGTGCGCGACACGCCAAACTGGTCGGCCAAGGTCTGCTCAACCAGCTTGGCGCCGGGTTGCAGGCGGTGCTCGACGATGGAGCGGGTCAGCGTTTCGACAATGAAGCCAGTGGTGGTGGAGTCCATGCGGCCATCATAGCGACAATGGTAAAAAGTGTATACACTTTGTCGGTTGCGACCGGAATACCCACTGAAAGGATGCCGCCATGGGCTTGAGCACACACGTACTGGACACCATGCATGGCACACCGGCCGCCGGCATGCAGGTGGCGCTGTACACCACGCAGGGTGAGCAGGCTACGCTGGTCAAGTCTTTTGTGTTGAATGCGGATGGCCGCAACCCCGACGGCCTGTTGTACGAACATGCCGACCTGAAGGTGGGCACCTACCGCTTGGTGTTCGACGTGGCGGGGTATTTCAGGGGCTGCGGCGTGAGCCTGCCGGAGCCCAATTTCCTGAACCTTGTCAGCCTGGACTTTGGTGTGGCCCATGCAGACCAGCATTACCACGTTCCGCTTTTGGTCAGCCCCTGGAGTTATTCCACTTACCGCGGGTCTTGAGTATGTCCGCACGCAACCAATCGGGACTTCCGTGAAATAGTGCGCAGGGTGGCTCCGCCCACCGGCCTGAAAATACGGTCATTCGCTTTTCCCTATCGAAACCTGACCGTGATCACCAAAAAGAAATACACCGCCGCACCCGAACACGCCCACAGCCGCATTCTGGTCTTCAACGACTCCGCGGTGGATGTGACCAGTGTGGTCAACCTGCTGGAGGGCATGGGTTACCGGTCCGTCACCCCCATCACCGACCCGCGCCACCTGCTGTCCACACTCAGTGCCAGCCCCTTTGACGCCCTGTTGGTGGATCTGCGCATGCCGCACTTGGACGGCCTGAAGGCCATCTACCTGATACGCGAAACTTTCTCCGCCGCCGAGCTGCCCATTCTGGCGATCAGCGACGATGGCCTGGCCGAACTGTGCAACGCCGGCCTGCTGGCCGGTGCCAACGACCATGTGGTGCGCCCCATAGACCCCATCGATGTAGCACTGCGGGTGCGCAATCTGCTGACCATCCACGACATTTACAAAACCAGCCAGGACATCAAAAACAACCTGGAGCGCGAGGTGCAGGCCCGCACGGCCAAGCTCAATATGCTGATCGAAAACGGCCTGCTGATGTCCATGACGCGGGACCGCACCGCACTCATCCGCCACACGCTGTTTGAGGGACGGCGCCTGCTGCACTGCGATGCGGCCACGCTGTACCTGCGCACCGACCGCCAGACGCTGCGCTTCAGCATGCGCACCCGGGGGGACCAGCTTGCCGACAAGGAGCTCCCGCTGTTGGACGACGCCACTGGACTGCCCAATGGCCGGTATGCCGCAACCTGGTGTGCCAACCACAAGCAGACGCTGCGCATCGACAACGTGTATGCCGAGGACCGGTTCGACCTCACCGGCACCCGCAGTTTTGACGAGGCCACGGGCTTCAAAACCGTGTCCACACTCACGGTGCCGCTGATCCCGCGGGGCGGGCAGGTGGTGGGTGTTTTGCAGTTCATTAACAAACTGGATGCCGATACGGGCGCCGTGGTCCCATTCCCGCCAGAATTGGAGCCGCTGGTGGAGGCGTTGGCCGCACAGGCCGCCGTTACCCTGGCCAATCTGGCCCTGCAGGACGCCCAACTGGCCCGCGCGGAACAGGCCGAGGCGGCTTAGGCGCGCTGCCGCCGCGGGCAAGGCCACGGCGTGTTGCAATTTGCCGCCATCAGGGGCAAGATGGCAGTGCTTACGCATCCACGCCACCCGGGGAGACTGCCATGACAAGCCCTGCCGCACCCAGCCCACAACACCCTGCCCACGATGTCACCGCGCTGATTGCCGCGGTGGCGCGCAACACCGAGGCCGGTGGCCTGCGCAAATTTCTGGAGCTGTACCGCTGGAAGGTGCTGGCGGACTACATCCGCCCGGCCAAACATGTGCGCGGTGAGCTGGTCATTGGCCAGGGCCAACTGGACCGCAAAGTGTATTTTGTGGAGTCGGGCGATCTGAAGGTGGACATGCACACCGACAAGGGCATCGTGCACCTGGCCATCGTGGGCCCCGGCAGCGTGGTGGGCGAGGCCAGCTTTTTCTCCCACCTGCCGCGGATTGCCGCCGTGTCGGCCTACAGCGACTGCAAGATCTGGATACTGCCGCCCGAGGAGTTTGACCGCCTGTCCCACGCCAATCCCACGGTGGCATTGGCGGTGAGCATGGCCCTGGGCACCATCCTGGCCACCCGCATGCAGGACATGAGTAAACGCGTCACCGTGGTCTAGGTTTACTGGCTCAAAACGCCCAGGTCGCCACCACATATCCCTGGCGCTGCACCGGCACTTGGCGCACGATGGCGCTGTCCGGCCCGCCATGGGTGCGCAGCCCCGCTTCCAGCTTCACATGGTCGCCAGACCACAGCAGCGATGCGGTGGTGACACAACCCTGGTCGGCCGGGTGGTACAGCACATCCAGCGCGGGTTGCCAGCGCTCATGCTGCCAGCTCAGGCGCACAAACACATTGTCCTGGCGCAGGTTGGTGGACGCGCCAAAGGCGTGTCCCTGCCAGGCCAGGTTGCCCGCCACGGCGGAGGCCGGTACGCGCCGGGTCAGCCACAGCGGCAGGGCCTGGTTGCGTGCAGCCCAGTCGTTCCACTGTGCGTCGCTCAATGCCGTGTCATCGTGCCAGGCTTCCACCATCACGCCGATCTGGCTCTCGTGGGTCCAGGTGCCGCCCACCAGCCATTGCTGACCGGCGCCGGTGCGGGTGGCCTGCCAGGGGTTGGTGGGCGACAGGCTGGTTCCGGTGTTGCTGCTGGCCAGGCTGTTGGCATGCTGGTAGCTGCGCAGGGATGCATGCAGCTCCAGCGCGTCCGTCGCCACCCAGGATGCAGCCACGCCCAGGCTTGCGCCCGTGTGTTCGCCGTGGCGGGCAAACCCATGCCAGTCCACCGCGCCGGCACGCCGGTAGACGCGTGCTGCAAGCGCCGCCTCTTTGGCGCCGGTGTTGGATTGCGCCTCCAGCGGGTTGACCCACACCAGCGACCAAGCCGTGTCGGCGTCAAAGTGTTCGGCCATCAGCAGGGGTTTGCCGGTCAGCGCCTCAGACGCCAGCGTGCGCCGCACCTCCTGCTGCACCATGTCGTTGGGCCTAAAGCCGTAACCCACGTCCCAGGACACCACCTTCTTACCCGCGCTCCACTGCCAGCCCAGCGCCTGGCCGGATGCATAGGCTTCGTTGATCCAACCATCACTGGTGGTGGTGCCACCCTGCGGACTGCGGGCCTGCGCCGTTGCAACCGCGTGGAGTGTGAGTGGGCCCGCCTTGGCGGATGCACGCAGCTCGGCCTGCGCGGTGCCAGCAGAAGGCTCGCTGCTGGCTGAGCCCGGCTGTATCTGGTTGGCCTGTGCCAGCGGCCCGGCATCCGCCACCTGGCGGTCCACCCAGGCGGCGCGCACCTGGCCTGACACCTCGGCACCGTGGGCCATGCCGACCAGCGCGCAGGCTCCCAACGCAGCAAGCACAGAGCGGCGCATTAAAAATGTAGACATGCTCTCTATTCCAGTGAAGGATTGCGGGCCAGGAACATCGGATTGAGCCACTCCGCCGGCACCGTGCGGTCCTTGCGGGCCAGGTACTTGATGCGCGTTTCCTTCTTGTTGCTCAACTGGTCCACCAGCACCATCTCGGACACGGTTGTCGGGTTGGTGGGTTTGTCCATCACAAACCGGGCCTGTTTGGCCAGCTTGTCGGACTGCACAAACAGATCGGCACGCACCGGCTCGTGGCGGGTCTTGCCGATCCACAACTCGATGCGCTGGTAGGTCACACCCTTGCGGCTGGCCTGCAGGCTCAGGTGCAGGCAGGTGGCCTTGCTGTTGTCGGGTGTGCAGGGTTCTTCACCGACCACGGTGCCGGTGTAGTCGCCAGCCCAGTTCATGGTGGCAATGTCGCCGGTGGACGCATCACCCAACAACTTCTGCATGGGCGTGATGCGCATGGGGCGCTGGGTGTTGGGCATCAGCAGCCAGAAGTCGTCGGCCAGCATCAGCACCTTCTGGCCTTTCTCGACCGGGCTTTGCATCAGCACCAGGGACTTGCGGTCGGACTGGGCAAACACGGTGTAACGGCGCTCTTTGTCGGTGCTGCCATCGGTGTTGAGCACGGTGACCTGGGTGTCCACCTGCAGGTTCTCGGCGCTCATGCGGTAGCGGTCGGCGGTCTTGAGCAGGGTGTTGATGTCTTGCGCCAGGGCGGGGGTTGCCGTGGCTGCGGCTACCGCCAGGGCGGCCAGGGTTTTGTAAAAATGGTTCATGGTCGTTCTGCAGAGAGTGTTTGTGAGAAATTTGCCTCTAGCCCCCGAATTCATTACTTCTATCGCTATGAATTCAGGAGTATTTAGGATCAGTTGAGGACAGAGCTGCGCTTTGCTACGGTCTGTCCCGCAAGGTCTCAGGTATGGGCCAGCGCATCCACCACCGGCATGTGCACGGTCTTACGTGCCACCCAGCTGGATGCCAGCATGGTCAAGAGCACCATGGCGGCCAGCGTGGCGATGTACATCAGCGGATCGATGGCGATGTTCAGCGGATACCCCACCGAGCGGCCGGGTGGTGGTGGCATGTGCACGGGCACCACGTAGAGCATTAGCGAGATGCCGAGCGACAGGGCTGCGCCGGTGATGGCACCCACACCGCCCAGCACCATGCCTTCCAACGCCAGAGTACGCAGCAGCTGGCCGGGCAGTGTGCCCATGGCGCGCAGCGTGCCGATCTCACGGGTGCGTTCGATGATGGCCATGGCCATGGCGTTGGTCACCACAAACACCACGATCACACCAATGATCAGCCCCAGTGCACCAAAGATGCGGTTGTACAGATCACGTACCGACCGGTAGAAGAAGGCCTGGTCCATCCAGGTCTGCACCGTCAACTGCGGGTGCTGGGCGGCCAGGCGCTGCTGCACGGGCTCGGTGGACTCCATGCGGTCCAGGAAGATGCCCAAGGTCGACACACGTTGTGTCACCAGCAGCTTCTGCGCGGTCACGATGTCGGTGTAGACCAGGCGCTTGTCTACGTCCGGCACACCGGTGGTGAAGATACCTTTGACCCGCACGTCCATCGCGTTCATGGCGCCATCCGTCGTGCTGGCCAGCAGGGTCAGGCTGCTGCCCGGTGTGGCCTTGAGGCTGCGGGCCAGGCCGGCGCCTAGCATGACCTCGGCATCGGCGCTGCCGGATACCAGCACCTTGCCCTCGGTCATCGTCAGAAAGGGGCCTTTGACCGCGAACTCGTTATCCGGGTCCACACCGGCGGCCATCATCACCGTGGATTTGTCACCGTTGCTGATCAGGCCACTGAACTCCACCTTGGGCAGCACTTGGCGCACGGCAGGGTCGGCCAGCAGGGCGGTGCGCAGCGCGGCCACGTCGTCCATACCGTGCTGCAGTGGCACGTCTTCGTCTTTGGCAAAGTGGTCGGACTTGCCCAGGATCAGGTGGCCGGTGGTGCGGGCCGCAGCCTGGGCCAGCGCCTGGTAGGTGAACAGCGCAAAACCACCGGCCAACAAAATGGCGGCCGTTCCCAGTGCGGCAATCGACACCGTGACCAGGGAGCGGCGGCGGTTGCGCAGCGTGTTTTGTATGGCGAATTTGAGCCACATGTTCATGTTGCTGCTCCTTCAATCTTTCCATCGAGTAGGGCCACCACACGGTCGCAGCGGCGCGTCAGGCGGCTGTCGTGGGTGGCGATGACAAAAGCCGCACCTTCGGCGTGGCCGCGTTCGCGCATCAGGTCCAGTACCTGGTCGGCAGTGTGGGAGTCCAGGCTGGCCGTGGGTTCGTCGGCAATCACCAGGCGCGGGCGTTTGATCAGTGCACGGGCAATCGCCACACGCTGGCGCTGTCCGCCAGACAGCGCATCGGGCCGGTGGTGGGCGTGGTCTTGCAGGCCCACGGCCTTTAACTGGGCCGCCACCCGTTCGCGCCGCTCAGGCGCAGGCACACCGGCCAGGAACAGCGGGTAGTCCACGTTCTCGGCCACCGTCATCACCGGTACCAGGTTGAAGCTCTGGAACACAAAACCCAGTGCGTCGCGGCGCATGAGTGTGCGCTGGTCCTCGTTCAGGCCGCTGATGTTTTGGCCGCCCAGCGCGATATCACCCGAGTCCGGTGTGTCGATGAGTCCGCACAAGTTCAGGATGGTGCTTTTGCCACTACCAGAGGGGCCGGTCAGCGCCAGCAGTTCGCCGCGCTGCACGGTCAGGTCCACACCTTGCAGCGCGGGGATGGTGTGCTGGCCCAGGCGGTAGGTTTTGAACACGCCGTGCAGGGACACCACCGCGTGATGGTCAGAATGTGCAGCGGTGTTCATGACGCGGACAGGGTCTTCAGCAGGGCCTGGGCTTGTGCGGCCTGGGGTGCCTGTTGTTGCACGATCAGGTCCAGGTAACGCTTGGCTTCGGCTGTGTTCTTGGCTTTGCTGGCCTCTTTGGCGGCGCTCAACCAGACCGAACCCCGGAACGGCAGCGGGGCTGTGGCCAGCAGGGGGTGTTGCACGACTTCACCCAGCAGCTTGGCACCGCGCTCGCCGCGGTTCATGAAACCGGGCACCGCCAAAAAGGTGTTGGAGGCGACGAACTTCACTTCCAGCACGCCGGGTGTGCCGTGTTGCACCGGTGCGTCGTGGGCGGGGCCGAGCAGGGCCAGGGCCTTGTCCAGTTTGGCCAGGCCGTCCTCGGCATAGGCCATCTTCTTCCAGGGCAGCATGGTGGTGCTGGCCTTCATGGAGGTGGCCGAACCCGCATAGGCCATCAGCACGGGGTTGGTGGGGTCGCTCAGCAGCAGTCCGGCAAATGCGTCTGCGGCCTGCTCGATGGCTGCGCTGTCACCCTGGCTGGCCTGGATGAAATGTTTGAAGGCGGTTTGGAACTGCGCCTCGGGCGCAGCCATGGTGGTAGCGCTCAGGCAGACCAGGCTGGCTGCCAGCGCGATGTGGCGAATACGGCGGGAAAAAGTGGTGCGGTGGTTCATGGCTGCGTCCTCGTAAAAGTGAATGAGGACTGCAGTGTCTGAACGCCGCGCCTTTCACGCAGCTGCTTTGAGACGAAATGGCGAACCGCGGCGCGAAATGCCGCCGGTTGGCGTGAAATTGTGCCCCCACGCTCCGCCGCTTTGCGGGTCGCTGCCCCCCGAGGGGGCTAAATCCGCTTGGGGCGGCCCTGCGCGGATTTGTCGTGGGAATCGGCCAGTGAGTCTAGAGCTGGCCTTCGGTCAGCGTATCCAGCTGAAACTGGCCACTTTTGTGCCACAGCCAGGTGTCGGTGTAGGTGACCTTGCCCATCTTGATGGGGGCGGGGAAGGGCGCTGCTGCACGTACCGAACGTTCAATCTCGGCCACCACCTCGGGTGCATGGCGGGGGGCGCGCATCCAGCGGATGGCGGTCACCGCGCCGCTGGCATTGATGTCCACCTGGATCACGCCAATGGCGTACAGCAGGGGTGGCATCTTGCCGCTGAAGATGCGTTGGGTGTTACGGGCGTAGAGGTGGGCCGCACCGTCGCGGCGGTAGTCGCGGGGTGTGGCGGCGTACGACGTGCGGGTGGATATGCCGGTGGTGGCCGGGCTATCGGCCGATACAGGGGGGGCGGCTACCGGCGGTGCAGGCGCGGGCTGCGGTGGCAGCACCGGTGGCGGGTTGGTGCAGGCAACGACCAGGCTCACAATGCCGGTCCACAGGCTGGCGCGATACAACTTTTGCAATAGCATGTTTACGGTTTTCAGGTGGGGTGGGCCAGAGGGTCGATGCATACTTGGTTTCCGATTGTCCATTTTGCAACAGCACGTAATCCGTTGAAAAGGTATCTGAATGTGAGTTTGCAAACCGCCTTGTTGGACCAGCTGCAGCGTGATGAGCCTGGAGTGCTGGTCACCGTGCAGTCCACCCGCGGCTCTACCCCGCGGGAGGTGGGCACCTGGATGGCCGTGTTTGCCACCACCACCGTGGCGACGGTGGGCGGCGGCCGCCTGGAGTTTGACGCCATGGCCCATGCCCACCTGTTGCTGGCGCACGGCAGCGCAGAGACCGTGGTGCGTTATGCGCTGGGCCCCAGCCTGGGCCAGTGTTGCGGCGGTGAGATGGTTTTACATTTTGAAAGGATTGGTGCGGCCGATGTACCGGCGCTGCTCCAGCGGCTGACCCGCGCGCTTGTTCCCGTGGCATTGTTCGGCGGTGGCCATGTGGGGCGCGCCGTGGTGCAGGTGCTGGCCCGTTTGCCCATGCAGCTGACCTGGGTGGACAGCCGCGACGAGATATTCCCCGCCGACCTGCCGCCCGCTGTGCAGTGTGAGCATTCCGACCCGGTGCACGCCGCGGTGGCGGACCTGCAAGCGGGCTCCCATGTGCTGATCATGAGCTTCAGCCACGCCGAAGACCTGGATGTGGTGGCTGCCTGCCTGGCCCGCCAGCGTGCGCGGGTTGATCTGCCCTATGTGGGCCTGATCGGCAGCAAGACCAAATGGGCGTCCTTCCGCCAGCGGCTGCAAGCGCGTGGCTTTACCGAGGCCGAGCTGGCCCACATCACCTGCCCGATTGGCGTGGCTGGCATCACGGGCAAAGAGCCGGAAGTGATTGCGGTGGCTGTTGCGGCACAGATTCTGCAGCTGCGTGGCTAGCCAGAACAAACCCTAGCGCCCCAGGGATACCATTTCTTCATCACGCAACTTTTGGACTTCTTATGGAAAAACTTCGTAAGTTCGCGCAGCTATTGTTCGCCATCGCGCCAACGGTCGTATTCAGTTACTCCACACACGCGTTTTCAGAAAAACCCATTCCTGCTGTGCCTGCAGCGACGGCAAGCACCAGCATGTCATCCACCGGCTTCTCCGCATCCCATGCGGCCGTCCTGGACGCAGCACTGCGCACCGCGGTGCTACAGGCTGGTGTGGTGTCCATGTCGGCCGCCATCGCTACCCAGGGTGAGCTCAGATGGGCCGGATCCTATGGATGGGCCGACATTGAAAGCCGTGCGCTTGCATCGCCCTCCACGCGTTACCGCACGGGCAGTGTGGCAAAGCCGATCACAGGCGTGGCCATGATGCGCTTAGTAGACCGTGGACTGCTGGAACTGGATACACCCTTGGGTACGGGCATCGCCGGGCTCTCGGAGGAGTACCGCCAAATTACCCCGCGGCAACTGGCGGCCCATGTATCGGGCATACGCCACTACGCGTTATCAGAGATATTGTCCAGCTCAATAGGTTTCAGTGGCCCCAAGCACTATGCAAGTGTCTCCGAAGGTTTGGAGAGTTTTATAGGCGACAGATTGCGGTTTGCACCGGGTACCAAATTCCTCTATTCGACTTGGGGCTACTCGCTGTTGTCACGCAAGCTGGAATTGGCCGCCGGTTCTTCGTTCCCGCAGCTATTGCAGACCTTTGTTTTTGAACCCTGTGCCATGCAAGACACGGCGGTCGACGGAATTGCCCCCATGAAGGCGCGTGCGAGCTTCTACCAGGCGGAGAGCGGAAGCTACAGTTTGGCAGCCCCCATGGACACCAGCAATCGCATTGCCGGAGGAGGTCTCGTATCAACACCTTCAGATCTTGTGCGACTGGCCATGTGTGCTGAGAAAGACAGCTTTTTGTCACAGGCTGCGCGCAAGTCCATGTGGACGCCGGTCAAGTTGGCAGATGGCCAAGCCAATGAACAAAACTATGCGCTGGGGTGGAGGATCGACACATCTACCAGGATGTTCGGCAAAGACAAGCCCACGGCCGTCATTCACCACGGTGGCCAACAAGAGGGCGGGGCCAGTTTCCTGGTCATCGCCCCAGATTTAGGTGTATCGGTGGCAGTGATGACCAACTCTGGAACCAACGCCGCACGCCAAGCGGTGCAAGAAACGGCTTATGAACTGATTCGCCAACTCACGGCCATTAGCGGTGCCACCAAAGCACAGTAAAACTGTATACACTTTGCAAACACTCCACTGAGAACACACACCGCATGGAAAGTTACCTGCTCGATTGGGCCAACCTGCTGCTGCGCTGGGTCCACGTCATCACCGCCATTGCCTGGATCGGCTCCTCGTTCTATTTTGTGTTTCTGGACAGCAGCCTCACGCCGCCCGAAGACGAAGACCTCAAGCGCCAGGGCGTCAGCGGCGAGTTGTGGGCCGTGCACGGTGGTGGTTTCTACCACCCGGTCAAGTTTGCCGGGGCACCGCCTCAACTGCCCAAACATCTGCACTGGTTTTACTGGGAGAGCTATAGCACCTGGCTCAGCGGTTTTGCGCTGTTCACGGTGTCTTACCTGTGGAGTGCGGGCACTTACCTGATCGACAAATCGGTGATGGACTGGTCGAGCGGCGCGGCCATTGCCGTGGCACTGGGCTTTCTGGTGGTGTTCTGGCTGGCGTATGACGGCATTTGCCGCATTTTTGCCCAGCGCAAACATGGGGATGCCATCGTTGGCGCGCTGGTGGGTGTGCTGGTGGTGATTGCCGCCTGGCTGGCCTGCCACTGGTTTGCCGGGCGTGCGGCCTTTTTGCTGGTGGGGGCCATGATGGCCACGGCCATGAGTGCCAACGTGGCGCACTGGATCATCCCCGGCCAACGCAAGATGGTCGCCAGCATCAAGGCCGGTGAGCCGGTGGACCCTATCCACGGCAAACGCGGCAAACAACGCAGCGTGCACAACACCTACTTCACGCTGCCGGTGCTGTTTGCCATGCTCAGCGGCCACTACAGCTTTACCTACACCCACCCGCAGAACTGGCTGGTGTTGGTGGCCATGATGTTTGCCGGCGCCGCCATCCGCCAGTTTTTTGTGCTGCGCCATGGCTTCAAACTGGGGCGCAACAGCCACCCCTGGCCCTACGCGCTGGTGGGTGTGTTGGCCCTGGTGGTTCTGGTGGTGTGGCTCAGGCCCGCGCCGGTAGCCGCGGTTGCTACACATTCTGTAGCTACACCACCAGTATCTACGGGGGCTACAGGCCAAATTGGCTACAAGACCCTGCAGGCGGTGATGGACCAGCGCTGCACCCTGTGCCATGGTGAGCAGGCGCAGATGAAGAATGTGCGGCTGGATTCCCTGGAGCACATTCAGCGCAATGCGCAGGCTATCTACCAACAGGTGGTCATTACCAAGGCCATGCCCATGAACAACGCGACCGGTATCACCGATGCCGAGCGCAATTTGATCAAACAATGGTTTGAAAGCGGCGCTGCGCTGGTACAGTAGCGCCACTTTTTTACTGAGCACTTTCAGCATGCAAACCAGACTTTCTGCGGCAATATTCGCGCTGCTTTTTTCCCTGACATCTGCCGTATGGGCGGGTGAAAAGGGTTATTTTGGTTTTGCGCTCACCATCGACGGGAACGGGATGTTCTGGAACCCGACCCTGCGCTCCGTCAAGATTGCCAGCGTGGCACCCAAGTCGCCCGCGGCCGAAGCAGGTGTGGTGACCGGTGATGAAATCCTGGAAGTGGCTGGCAAGCCGGTGCCTGGCGCCAAGGGCAACGACCTGAAGGCACAGGTTGAAAAAGAGATTGGCCAGCCATTGCAACTGAAGTTGCGCCGTGCCAATGGCGAGGTGGCAGCGGTCACCCTGGTGGCTGCGGCCAAGACCTGGTAGGAGCGCGCATGGACACCAACACAAACCCCAACTTGGCTTTAGTGGCTGCCGTTGCGAAGGACGCCGAGGCCCTGGTGGCCCTGCGCATAGCCGCCATGCGCGAGAGCCTGGAGCGCATAGGGCGCTTTGACCTTGCCCGGGCGCGGGACCGTTTCCTGGACGGTTTCGAGCCCCAGTTCACACAACATGTCGAGTGGAACGGTGCACGCGTGGGCGTCTTGGTGGTCAAGCCGCAAGCCGCACGGCTGGTGCTGGACCACCTTTACATCCAGCCAGAGCAGCAAGGGCAGGGCATCGGTGCAGCGGTGCTGGCGCATGTCTGTGCCCGGGCCGATGCCGAGCGCAAATCCGTGCACCTGCGTTCGTTGAAGGACAGCGACTCCAACCGCTTCTACCTGCGCCACGGTTTTGAGCTGCTGGGGCAGGGTGAGTTTGACAACTACTATGTGCGCGCTGCCAAACCATCGGGCGCTGCCAAGCCTGTCGCCAAAGCCTAGAGATTTTTTTTGCCACAGTACGTCGCCTTTCTGCGGGCTATCAACGTCACCGGCCGCTTCATCAAGATGGTGGACTTGGCAGAACATGTGCGCACGCTGGGCCATACCAACGTCAAAACCTATATCAACAGCGGCAACGTGTTGTTCCAGTCGCGCCAGCTGTCCACCTCACGCCTGGCCACGGCCCTGGAAGACGGCCTGGAGCCGCTCTTGGGTTTTCGCGCCGAGGCGTTTGTGCGCGCTGTGCCAGAGCTACAAGCCGTTGCGGCCCAAGCCCTGGCGCTGCGCAGCCGCATAGGGCCCGAGGGCGACATCAACGTCGCCTTTTTGCAGCGGGAGCTGACGGCGGATGATGAAGCCGCCATCGCACCGCTGCGCAATACGCAGGACGACTTTGTGTGTGATGGCCAGGAGCTGTACTGGATCTGCCAGTCGCTGCAAAGCCAATCCAAGTTTTCCAACGCCGTACTGGAGCGCAAGCTGCGCACCCGTGCCACCTTGCGGCGCGGCAGCATGCTGCAAGGCCTGCTGGCCAATCTGGCCGCCGCATAATCACCTGCTGTTTTGTTATCCGGCCCTTTGGGTCACTTGTTATGCGCCGCACCCTGCTTGCCCTGTTGATGTCCCAATCCCTGTGGGTCTGCACCCCCAGCGCGGCGCAAGACAAACCCCTGACCGAATTCCCCTACACACCGGGGCTGGACGTGTCAGCCATGGACAAGACGGCCAACCCCTGTGAAGACTTCTACCAGTACAGCTGTGGCGGCTGGATACAAAACAACCCTATCCCGGCAGACCAATCGCGCTGGAGTGTCTACGGCAAGCTGTACCAGGACAACCAGCGTTTCCTGTGGGGCATTCTGGAAACGTTGTCGCAAAAGACAACGGGCAACACCGCCAACCAGCAAAAGATTGGCGACTACTATGCCGCCTGCATGAACGAAGCGGCGGTAGAACAGCGCGGCGCCACACCCATGCAGCCTGTGCTGGACCGCATCAACGCCATGCAGAGCAAGGCCGACCTGCCCACCGTGCTGGCCACGCTGCACCTGTCCATCGCCAGCAGCGGCCTGTATTTTGGTTTTGGCTCGGAGCAGGATTTCTCCAACTCGTCCAACGTGATTGCCTTCGCCACCGGCGGTGGCCTGAGCCTACCGGACCGCGATTACTACACCCAGGCGGATGCCAAGTCCAAGGACATACGCGCCAAGTACCTGGCCCACATAGCCCGCATGTTTGTACTGATGGGCGATGCACCGGCACTGGCCCAGAAACACGCTCCGACCGTGCTGCGCACTGAGACCACACTGGCCCGTGCCACCTTGTCTGTGCTGGACCGGCGCGACCCCTACAAGCTGTTTCACAAGATGGACGTGGCCCAGCTGCAGGCCCTGACCCCCGGCTTTGACTGGGGCCAGTATTTGCAAACCGCAGGCCTGGCGGACGTGCGCACGCTGAACGTGACCGAGCCCAGGTTCTACAAAGCCCTGGCCCAGCACTGGAAGACCAGCAGCCTGGACGACATCAAGACCTACCTGCGCTGGCACGTGGCCCATGCACAGGCCACCGCTTTGTCCAGTGCCTTTGTCACCGAGAACTTCAATTTTTTCAGCAAGACCCTGCACGGCACACCGCTGCAACAGCCGCGCTGGAAACGGTGTGTGGCCCTGGTAGATGCGCAACTGGGCGAGGCCCTGGGCCAGGAGTTTGTGGACCGCGCCTTTGGCCCTGAGTTGAAGCAGCGCACGTTGGTGATGACCGAGCAGATCGAGCAGGCCATGCTGATGGAACTGCAGCACCTGGACTGGATGAGCCCTGCCACCAAACTCAAGGCCACCGAAAAGTTGAAAACCATCGTCAACAAGATTGGTTACCCCGACCAATGGCGCGACTACAGCAGCGTGGCCATTGCGCGTGACGACTTCTATGGCAATGTCACCCGCGCCATGCAGTTTGAAGTGCGCCGCCAGCTGGACAAGATCGGCAAACCGCTGGACCGTGGCGAGTGGGGCATGACACCACCCACGGTGAACGCGTATTACAACGCGCAAATGAACGACATCAACTTCCCTGCTGGTGTGTTGCAGCCGCCGCTGTTCGACCCCAAGATGGACGACGCGCCCGGCTACGGCAACACCGGCGGCACCATTGGCCACGAGCTGATCCACGGCTTTGATGACGAAGGCCGCAAGTTTGACGCCCAGGGCAACTTGAAGAACTGGTGGGCGCCGCAGGACAACGCCAAGTTCCAGGAACGTGCCCAGTGCATCGTCAACCAGTACGCCCAATACACGGTGGTGGACAACATCAAGATCAACAGCAAACTCACGCTGGGCGAAGACATGGCCGACCTGGGCGGCCTGGTGCTGGCCTGGACCGCCTGGAAGGTGCAGACCACCTTGGTCAAACCCGAAAGCCGCGACGGCTTCACCCCCGAGCAGCGCTTCTTCATCGGGTTTGCGCAATGGGCGTGTGAAAACAACCGGCCCGAGGCGCTGCGTGTGCAGGCTGCTACAGACCCCCATTCACCCGGCAAGTACCGGGTGAATGGGGTGGTGGTCAATATGCCGGAGTTTGGGAAGGCGTTTGCCTGCAAGCCAGGGGCGGCTATGGTGTCGGCCAAGCCTTGCAAGGTGTGGTGATATCCATCACCTTGGGGCAGCTGCGCTGCGTTTGCGCTTACTTGATGCTGTGAAAGCTGCCGCTGAGCGAGCCGTCTGGATTCAAAACTTTGAATACACTGCCTGACCGTGTGACGGTGAAGCACCTTTCCTGCCCCGCACGGATGGTGGACCAGGTGGTGCAGTAGCCCTGCTCGGTCAGGCGCCAAGTTCCTGTGTCACTGGTGTTGCCCGCACTTAACGCAGCTTTGCCATTGGCGTCGATCTTCATGCTGACTTTTGCGCCACTGGCTGTTGTGCCCAATAGCTCTTTGCCCACCCATGTTTCTTGAATCTCTTTCCCGGAAACGGGGCCGTCTTGGGCAATCGCGCTGGTTGCACATGCTACAGCGAGCAAGAGTGACGCAATGGGCAATCGTAGGTGGTGCATTTGACGCTCCTGTGTGCGAGTGATTAAAACTGCGGGGACCTTCTAAATCGTAGCAGTTGGTGGCGATTTTTCCAGTTGTTTGTGGTGCCGTGCCAGACATGGCGGTCGCCCTGTGCGGACGTTTGCTCAATGGCTCCCGTCGTCTCGCACAACACGCATGACTCCGGTGCTGTGCGGCGCAAGGCCGAAGCTGCGAATGTTCTTCTTGAGGGCGCCGGTCTCCAATTCGTTCCAGACCAAGCCGCAGTCGAGGCAGGCATGCGAATACTGGTCGTTGATGAAGACCGGTTTGCCAAGAATTGCCTTGAAAAATCCCCGCAAGGGGTAGAAACGCGCTGACTCACCGAGCGATCCACGCACCACCTGCTTGCTGCTGCAGCGCAAGCAATACATGCCGCGAACTGTTTTGTCCATATGGGGCTCCCGGCAGGCTGTGTGCCTGCTTTGCGTTGAGTGTAGTGGGTTTTCGTAGTCGCAAAAGTCCCAATCTGGTGGGATTGTTTATGGAAATCGTGGCTGTAGCCCCCGTGCCATATAACTTAAGTGCTACAAAGTACATAGCAATCGTAGTACGGATTCCTGCTTCAGCCTCTATTCCACCAAAGCAGCGGACTTGACTTGTGCCCACACCGCCATGCCGGTTTTCAGTTGCAGCGCATCCACCGCCCGGGCCGCAATGCGCGCCAACACCACACTGTCTCCACAGGCCATACGCACCAGCGCCTGCGACGGATGGGTATCGGCCACGATGGACTGCACCACGCAGGGCAGCAGGTTCTGGATGCTGGTCAACTGCGGCTCTTGTGTGGCGATACTGACATCGCGTGCCAGCACACGCACGCGGACCTTGCGCCCCAAGGCCAGGCCAGAGTCGCGCAGCCACAGGCTGCCTCCGGTAAATGCCAGCCGCGCCATGTGCCATTGCGCGTCACGCTCGGCCACCGTGGCATCCAGCAAGGCGCCTGTGTCATCGCCCAGAACAGATGTTGCGTCGGTTGCGGCCAGCACCTCCGCTACCGGGCCGCAGGCCTTGGCCTTGCCGGCATCCAGCACCACCAGCGTGTCGGCCAGGCGGGCCACCTCGTCCGAAGAGTGGGTGACGTACAGCATGGGGATTTTGAGTTCGTCGCGCAGGCGCTCCAGCCAGGGCAGGATGTCCTGGCGGCGGGCTTGGTCCAGCGAGGCCAAAGGCTCGTCCAGCAACAGCATGCGCGGCTGTGTGGCCAGTGCGCGGGCAATGGCCACACGCTGGCGCTCGCCACCCGACAGTTGGCCCGTGGCGCGGTCCAGCAAGCCACTAATGCCCAGCAGGTTGATGGCCGCATCTAGCGCGGTGGCATTGGTGGGGGCGTGCGAGCGCTTCAGGCCAAACTGCAAATTCTTGCGCACGTTCAGGTGGGCAAACAGGCTGGCCTCCTGGAAGACATAACCCAGTGGACGTTGCCAGGTGGACAGGTAGATGCCAGCCTCGTCGTCTTGCCAGATTTCCCCGGCAATGTTGACCCGCGCGCCGGGTGTGTGCTCCAGGCCCGCCACACAGCGCAGTAGGCTGGTCTTGCCGGAGCCCGATGTGCCGAATAACACGGTGATGCCATCACCCGGCAGGTCCAGTTCCACATCCAGCGCAAAGGCTGGGCGCACCAGCTGCAGCCGAATGTGGCTGCGTTTGGCAGCAAGGGTGTTGTTGCTCATGGCATGACCCGTGTGGTCTTGCGGTTGAGCAGGTTCAGGCCCAGCAGCACCACAAACGAAAACACCAGCATGCCACCCGCCAGCCAGTGGGCCTGCGTGTATTCCATGGCCTCCACATGGCCGTAGATTTGGGTGGAGACCACACGGGTTTTGCCGGGAATGTTGCCGCCAATCATCAGCACCACACCAAACTCACCCACGGTATGGGCAAAGCTCAGAATGGCGGCGGTGATAAAGCCGGGCCGGGCCAGCGGCAGGGCGACACTGAAAAAGGCGTCTAGCGGCGTGGCGCGCAGCGTGGCCGCCACTTCCATGGGGCGCTCACCCATGGCTTCAAACGCATGTTGGATGGGCTGCACGGCAAAGGGCAGCGAATAGATGATCGAACCGATCAACAAACCATAAAACGTGAACGACAAAGTGCCCCAGCCCAACGCCTGCGTGATCTGGCCCATAGGTCCCTGCGGCCCCAAGGCAATCAGCATGTAAAAACCAAGCACGGTGGGTGGCAAGACCAGGGGCAGGGCGACGATGGCCCCCACAGGCCCGCGCCACCAGGATGTCGTGCGCGCCAGCCACCATGCCAGAGGCGTTGCCACCAGCAGCAGCAGTACGGTGGTCAGGCTGGCCAGTTCCAGGGTCAGCCGGATGGCGCTGAGGGCATCGACATCCAGCAGAGGGTTCATAGATCGTAGCCAAAGGACCGTATGAGGGCCTTGACCTTATCGGTGCGCAGGTAGGTGAGCAGGGCAGCAGCGGCAGGGTTGTCTTTGCCGTTGTTCAGCAATACGGCATCTTGCTGGATCGCTTGGTGCAGGTTGGCGGGCACGATCCAGGCCGAACCTTCTTTCAGGCGGCCATCGGCAAACACCTGTGACAGGGCCACAAACCCCAGTTGGGCGTTTTCAGTGGCGATGAACTGGTAGGTCTGCGAAATGTTCTCACCCTGCACAAATTTAGGTTGCAGGCTTTGCAGCACACCCAGCTTGCTCATGGTCTCCATAGCTGCGGCGCCGTAGGGTGCCAGCTTGGGGTTGGCGATGGCCAGGCGTTCAAAGGTGCCACCGCGCAAAATATCCCCCTTGTCATCGACCAGGCCGGTTTTCTTGCTCCACAACACCAATTTTCCTGTGGCATAGGTGAAGCGGGAGTTGGTCACGCCCAGGCCTTCTTTTTCGATACGGGCAGGCGTTTCGTCATCCGCCGCCAGCAGGATCTGGAAGGGTGCTCCGTTCTTGATCTGTGCGTAGAAATTGCCGGTAGAGCCAAAGGCCAGCACCGCCTTGTGGCCCGTGTCCTGCTCAAAAGTCTGCGCAATTTTTTGCATGGGCGCAGTGAAGTTGGCGGCAACTGCCACGCTGACTTCGGCTGCGAATGACGTTGAACCCAGGAGCACTATTCCGATGGCGAGGCCAATACTTTTGATGACGTTGTGCATGTTCTCTTTCGCTATTCCAAAAAGGGATAGCGAAGTATACAGATGGGGCGTATTTCGGAAGACAATCCCGCCATGAAGAAAGCACAACTGCAACTGGCCGAGGCCCTGGGTCAACAGTCCGCCGACAAGCGCATCGACATCCTGCGGCGCATAGGCCAGGTGGGGTCGATATCCGAGGCGGCACGCCATGCCGGTGTCAGCTACAAGGCGGCGTGGCAGGCCATCGACACGTTGAGCAACCTGGCCGGTGTGGCGCTGCTGGAGCGCGCGGTGGGCGGCGCTGGTGGCGGTGGTGCGCGGCTCACGCCTGCAGGGCTCCGCGTGTTGCAGGCGGCCGACCGCATCCACGCGGCGCGTTTGGATGTGCTGCAGCAAATTGCATCGGAGGCACGCAGTGGTGATGCCGGTTTGACCAACCTGTCTGCGCTGGCACTGCGCACCAGTATGCGCAACCAGCTGCCGTGCACGGTGCAGGCGTTAAAACCGCATGCCGGTGCCATCCGGGTGGGGTTGCGCCTAGCAGACCAGACGCCGCTGTGGTCGCGCATCACGCGTGAGAGTGCGCAACTGCTGAACCTGAAACCCGGTGTGGCCGTACTGGCCTTGTGCAAGGCCACGGCGGTGACCATGGGCACGGCATTTGAGCCAGCGGCGGGCATCAATCTGCTACCCGGCAGCGTGCGCCGGGCGTCACGCGCCAGAACAGGTGGCGAGGTGGCGTTGGTGCTTGCGTCAGGCCTGCACCTGGTGGGTTTTACCCAGCCCGGCATCGTGTTCAAGGTGGGCAGCACCGGAGTGGCCCGTGTGGACGAAGCCGCGGTGGCGCTGGCCGTTACGGGTTAGCCCGCCAAGCCGACATAGACGTTTTGCACGTCGTCATTGCCGTCGATGGCGGCCAGAAAGGCTTCCACTTCTTCCAGATCGGCCGCGCTCAGGCTGGCGGGGTCTTTCGGGTTTTTGGGCTTGTAGCCCAGCTTGGCGGACAACACTGTAAAACCGTGGGCGGGCAGGGCGCGGCTGACCAGGTCCAACTCGGCCGGGTCGGTATAGAACAAGGTTGTACCCGCTTCTTCGCCGGGCTCCAGGTCTTGCGCGCCGGCCTCGATGGCCGCGCCATCCGGATCAGCACCTGGCGTGGTCGCTTCTGCTTCAATCATGCCCAGATGGTCAAACTCCCAGGCCACCGAGCCCGAGGTGCCCAACTGGCCCTTGCGAAACAGCACACGCATTTCGGGCGCGGTGCGCTTTACGTTGTCGGTCAGGCATTCCACCATCACCGGCACCTGGTGCGGTGCGTAGCCTTCGTACATCACATGGTCGAAGTGCACGGATTCACCGGTCAGGCCTGCGCCCTTCTTGATGGCGCGCTCCAGCGTTTCCTTGGGCATGGACACCTTGCGGGCCTGTTCCAGCACCAGGCGCAGGCGCGAGTTGCCGGCCGGGTCGGCACCGGCGCGGGCCGCGATCATGATGTCCTTGGCCAGGCGGCCAAACAACTTGCCCTTGGCATTGGCTGCCAGTTCCTTACCTTTTGCTTTCCACTGCGCGCCCATGTCGGTTCTTCCTTGATTGGTGTTTGTCGGTTGTCTTAAAGAGGGTGTTGGTTATACACCCATTGCCAATTGGATGGCCAAGGCGTTGTGCCGCTCCACCACCGGCCCCAGATCCAGCGTGGTGAGCTGGCCCTTGCGCACCACGACGCGGCCATCGATGACGGTGTAATCGGCCTGCGGGCTGGCGCACAGCAGTAGGGCGCCTACCGGGTCGTGCACCGCGCCACCTGCAAAGCCCAGCGTGCCCAGGTCAAACAGCGCCAGGTCGGCACACATGCCCACGGCGATATGGCCAATGTCGTGGTCGCGGCCCAGCACCTGTGCGCCGCCACGGGTGGCCATGCCCAGCACATCACGCGCGGTCATCTCGGTCGGGCCCAGGTCGCAGCCAAAAAATGTGCGGCGATCACCATTGGGCAGGGTGCGCACCTCGGGCGGCTGCATGGCACGGCCCACGCGGGCCAGCAGCAGGGCCTGGCGCGCCTCGTTCACCATGTGGGCCGCGTCGTTGCTGGCGCAGCCATCCACACCCAGGCCCACCGGTACACCCACGTTCAGCATGCGGCGTATCGGTGCAATGCCGCTGGCCAGGCGCATATTGCTGCAGGGGCAGTGGGCCACGCCGGTTCGGCTGGCGGCGAACAGGCTGATGCCGGCATCGTCCAGCTTTACACAATGGGCATGCCATACATCAGCGCCCAGCCAGCCCAGGTCTTGTGCGTATTCGGCGGGGGTGCAGTTGAACTTTTCGCGGGAGTAGGCGATGTCGTGGTCGTTCTCGGCCAGGTGGGTGTGCAGGCGCACGCCTTGTCCCTTGAAACTGCGGGCCAGAAGGGCCGATTCACGCATCAGTTCGCGGCTGACGCTGAACGGTGAGCAGGGGGCCGCGGCGATGTTGAGCATGGCGCCATGGCTGGCATCGTGGTACTGCTCGATCAGGCGCTGTGTGTCTTTGAGGATGAAGTCTTCGCGCTCCACCACACTGTCGGGTGGCAGGCCACCCTGACTTTGGCCCACACTCATGCTGCCGCGGCTGGCCACAAAACGCATGCCGATCTGCTGTGCGGCTTCAATGCTGTCGTCCAGCCGCACACCATTGGGGTAGATGTAAAGGTGGTCGCTGCTGGTGGTGCAGCCGCTGAGCATCAGCTCGGCCATGGCCACCTGGGTGCTGACCCGAACCATCTCGGGCGTCAGTCCCGCCCAGATCGGATACAACCCTTGGAGCCAGCCAAACAGCTCCGCGTTTTGCGTAGACGGTATCGCCTTGGTAAGGCTCTGGTACATGTGGTGGTGCGTGTTGACCAGGCCTGGCGTGACCAAGTGTTGGCGGGCGTCGATGACTTCATCAGCGGCCAGCGCTTCGGGGGGCAAGCCTGCGGTCGGGCCTACAAAGGCGATGCGGTTGCCCTGTATGAAGATGGAGGCGTTGACCAGTTCCCGCGCCTGCTGGGGATCATGGTGGTCAAACGTTGCCACACAGCGGGCATTTTTGATCAGCAGGGTGGGCATGGTTTGCCGGTGCTCAGTGTGCACCGTGCCGGATGGCGTCCAGTGGCATATCAGTAGCGGCCTTCTTTGGCGGCGCGCAATTGGTCTATTTCTTGGTGCAGGTCTGCAATCACCTGGTCGTACATATGCAACTGTTCGCCCAGTGCGCGCAGGCGGTTGGCGGTGCTGCGTGCCATGAAGGTCATCAGCTTGAACGCCACGGCGGGGTGCTCGTCGGCCAGTGCCGCCAAACCACCTTGCGACATGCCGGCCGCCTGCACCGGTGTGATAGCCGTGCAACTGGTCGAACGGGGGGCGCCGTCCAGCAGTGCCATCTCACCGATCAAGGCCCCAGGCCCCAACACAGAAATAGCGACCCGGTCGGCGCGACCGGACGCGGCCGTGTCCACCGACACATCGCCTTCCAGCACCATCAGCATATAACTGGTGCGTGTGCTGTCACCTTCGCGGTAGAGAAAGGATTGGGGTGCATAACTGACCCAGCGCATGTAGGCAACCACACGTTGCGCTTCGTCCTGGCTCATTCGGAATCCGGACGGGCCTTCACTGAGAAACTGAACGGCCTTGGCCGCTAACGCAGGAGACTCGACCAGCGGCCGGGTTCGCATGGCTGGCGTGGCTGCAGGTTGTGGCTCGGCGTCTGTGGGGTCTGGGGTGTTCATATCCGTGCAGATTTTATAGAAGAGAACCCAGTTCTGGCCTCTGCCGTCAGCGGGTGACATAGCCCATGGTCTGTGGCAACCACAGCACGATCTGGGGGAAGCAGGTGATGGCCAGCAGCAGCGCCAGCAGCATGACCAGGAAGGGCCAGCCCTCTTTCATCATCTCGCCAATGGGAATGCCGGTCAGCGCCTTGGTCACAAACAGCAGCATGCCAAAGGGCGGGTGTATCAGGCCAATCATCATGTTCAACACCACCAGCACACCAAAGTGCACCAGGTCCACGCCCAGCAGCTTGGCCGCGGGCAACAGCATGGGCACAAACACCAGCAGCAGCACCGACACATCCAAAAAACAACCCAGCACCAGAAACATCACATTCACCAGCAGCAGAAACTTGATTTGCGACAGCTGCATGCTGTCCACCCACTGCGCCATGGCCTGGGGCACACCCTCGGCGGTGAAGGCGTAGTTCAGCATGAAGGAGCCGGCCAGTATCAGTGTGATGACGGCGCTGCCGCGGGTGGACTCCATGACCACACCCCAGAAGCTGCGCCAGGTCAGCGCCCGGTAGACCACACCGGCCAAGATCAACGCATGCAAGGCTGCAACGGCTGCCGCTTCGGTGGGCGTGAAGGCGCCGGAGTAGATACCGCCCAGCAGCACGATGGGCATGGACAAGGGCAGAGCGCCGCGGAACAAAATGGCCGGCCAGTCGCGCAGCGGCACCGGGTCTTCGCGTGGCATGTTGCGTTTAACGGCAATGAAGTGCACCACCACCATCATCAGCACCGCCATGCAGAACCCAGGCACAACGCCACCCAGGAACAGCGCCCCCACCGATGCGCCCGACACCAGCGCATAAATCACCATCGGAATACTGGGTGGGATGATGGGCCCCAGCGTGGCACTGGCCACCACCACTGCACCGGCAAAGCCGCGTGAATACTCCGGCTTTTTGAGCATCTGTTTGATGGTGACCAGGCCCGGGCCGGCCGCATCGGCAATGGCGCTGCCACTCATACCCGAGAAGATGACACTGACCAGAATGTCCACCTGGGCCAGACCACCGCGCATGCGCCCCACCAGGATGCGGCAGAAGTCAAAAATGCGTTCGCTGACCGTGCCGGCATTCATGATGTTGGCCGCAAACACAAACAGCGGCACCGCCAGCAGCACATAACTGTTGTACAGGCCATTGCCGACTTGCTCGGCAACCAGGCCCAGGTCTTGCCCCTTGACCAGCAGGTAGGCAAAGCCGGAGACCAGCATGGAGAAGCCTATGGGCATGCGTAGCAGCATGCCGGTCACCAGTACACCAACCAAAGCAGACAAGGCCAAATTCATGGGGTTCCCAATTCGGTCGCGTCCAAACCTATGCCGCGTACCGCATTCCAGATGGCCCAGGCGCTGCGCAGCACCAGCGCCACCATCAGCAGCACAAAGGGTAAATACACCCACATCAGCGGCACCTCCAGCACGGGCGTGCCCTCGCGCGCCATGAAGTGCACATAGTCCCAACTGGCGGGCAGGCCCACCAGCGCCAGGCCGCCGATCATCAGGTTGCCGGCGATTTGCATGGCCTGCCGTGCGCGGCGGCCCACGCTGTTCCACACCAGGTCAAACACCACGTGTTCGCGTGTTGGCACCACAAAAGCTGCCGCCCACAGGATGACCCAGATGTACAAGATGACGGCCAGTTCATCGGTCCACGGCAACGGCAGCTTGAAGCCGAAGCGGGCCGTGATCTGGACGATAAAAACGATGAACAGCGTCAGAAAAAGCCCGCCACCGATCGCGTTGGCGAAGCCTTGCAGCCAGCGTGCCATGGATACCTGGATCAGTGTGTGGCGTTGATGCGGTCCACCAAGCCCGCGGGCCACACCTTGGCGTAGTCAGAGCTTTGGTAGACAGCCTGTACGGACTTGCGGAAGGCCGCCACATCGGGTGTGCTGACCTGCAGGACTTCTTTCTTGAAGAAGTCGACCAGTTGGGCTTCTTCCTGTACGGTGTTGTCGTTGTTGTAAACCGCAGCGGCTTGTGCTGCGGCGGTGACCTTCTGCTTTTGGGCCGCATTCAGCGCGTTGAAGCTTTTGTTGGAGATGGCGATGAACAGGCTGTCCACCAAATGGCTGGTCAGAACAATCTGTTTGGTCACCTCGTAGAACTTGGCTGCGCGCACGCTGGGCAGCGGGTTGTCCTGGCCATCGATGGTGCCGGTCTTCAGGCCCAGGTACACCTCGCCAAAGGCCAACGGTGTTGCCGTGGCACCCAGGGCATTGCCCAGAAACAGCCAGTCCTTGGAGCCGGGCATGCGCAGCTTGATGCCCTTCAGATCGGCCGGGGTCTTGACGGCACGGGCCTCGCGCAGGTTGACCTGGCGTGTGCCCAGGTAGCAGGTGGACAACACAGTGATGTCCATTTTTTCGGACACCCGTTTGAACAGCTCGGCACCTATGGGGCCGGTAAAGACCTTCTGCTGGTGCGCCGGGTCGCGCAGCATGTAGCCGGCGGTGAAGACCGAGAACTCTGGCACCAGCTTGGCAATGTCGGCTGGTGACATGGAGGTCAGCTCCAGGTTGCCCCGCGCCATGGCGGCGGGCTCCGCGCCTTGTTTGAACAGGGATGCATTCAGGTTGATCTGCACATCAAACTCGCCCGGAGCGGCTTTGTCCAGCGCGTCCTTGAACACGGTCCACATCTTGGCGTGCCACGCATCGGGTACGGCGGGGGTGGAGATGCGCAGCACGGTCTTGGTCTGGGCGACTGCGGGCAACGCCAAGGAGCCTAGGGCAGCGGCGGCGCCCAGTAATGTGGTGCGGCGCTTCATCGGGTGGGACTGGGGCATGGGGGGCTCACAGCAGAAAACGAAACCCGCAGTGTATTACTGCCGGTTACACACCGACACAGGTGGCGACCCTCGGATGGCGCTAAAACGCTTGTCACAAACACTGAAGTTATATACAGTATTCGTGTGCAGCACGCACACCCTACCCCATTCACACCAGGAGCGATTCACCATGCTTGACCACATGACTTTCCGCGTGACCGATATCGGTCGCGCCAAAGCGTTTTACACCGCGGCCCTTGCGCCATTGGGCTACAGCCTGTCCTTCGAAGGCAATTTCGGTATGAACATACTGGGGTTTGCCTACCCAGACCCTCGTGAGCCGGATGGCAAAAAGGCCGACGTGTGGTTCCTGGACGGGCCTTCGCCCTACGGCGGGCCACCTGCGACCACGGGTTGCCATCTGGCGTGGCGCGCCGAGAACCGTGCGCAGGTGGATGCCTTTTACCGCGCGGCCATCGCTGCTGGCGGCAAAGACAATGGCGCCCCAGGCCTGCGCCCGGATTACCACGCCCACTACTACGGCGCCTTTGTCATTGATCCGGAAGGCAACAACATTGAAGCGGTGTGCCATTTGCCTGAGTAAGGGGTTTACCGGTTTGCAGCGCCTGTAAGTCACGTCGTATTGCACCTAGTGCTATAGCTGGATAGAATGTCAATCAAGAAAAGGGTCTTCAAGACCAAGACCTTCAGCCGCTGGGCCAACAAAGTGCTGTGTGATTCCACGTTGTGCCAGGCGGCGCGTGAAATTGAGCAGGGCTTGTTTGAGGCAGACTTGGGCGGTGGTTTGTGCAAAAAGCGTGTCGCCTTGCCTGGTCGAGGCAAGAGCGGATCGTTGCGCACATTGGTCGCGAAGAAGCACAAGGACGCGATCTTCTTTTTGGTGGGTCGAGAGAAAAGCAAACCGGGATCCGATTTCTCAGATCAGGAAGTGGATGCCGCCAAGATCATTGGTGCGGGCCTCCAGGCGGCCGACGCCACAAAACTGGATGAACTGGTCGCCGCAGATGTTTTGAAGGAGATTTGCAATGTCACGTGATAGCCGCCATGCCAAGAGCCGTGTTCTTGCAGAAATGATGGAGATGGCCCAAGCGCTTGCGCCACACGGTCTTATCTCCAAGCAAGACATGGCCAAGATGCAGCTGATTTGCGAGGCGCCTCCGGAATACACGCCGGAGCGTGTGACTGCCATTCGCGTGGGAAAAGCCAAGGTGAGCCAAGCGGTGTTGGCATCGATATTAAATGTCAGCGTATCGGCGGTGCAGAAGTGGGAGTCCCCCAGCTCTGGAAAACATCCCAGTGGCGCCGCAGCCAAGCTGCTTCAATTGATTGATAAAAAAGGTCTCGAAGCCATTGTGGCGTGAGCCTAGACTAGCCAATGGCTGTCACGCCGCCAATGCCCTCAACACATTCTCCGCGGTAGCCGGTGCCGTCAACCGCACCGTTTTGTCTGTCCCTGTCACCGACGCAATCGCATCGCGCAGCGCCTCGTACACACTGATGGCCAGCATGAACGGCGGCTCACCCACGGCCTTGCTGCCAAAGACGTTGTCCTCGCGGTTGGGCTCGGGCCACAGGTCTACCTTGAAGTGGCTGGGCACATCCCCCGCAGTGGGGATCTTGTAGGTGCTGGGGGCGTGGGTGGTCAGCAGACCCTTGTCGTTCCACACCAGTTGCTCGGTGGTCAGCCAGCCCATGCCTTGCACAAAACCGCCCTCGATCTGACCGATGTCGATGGCCGGGTTGATGCTGCGGCCCACGTCGTGCAGGATGTCTACCTTCAGCACGCGGCTCTCGCCGGTCAGGGTGTCGATGGCAACCTCGGTGCAGGCTGCGCCGTAGGCAAAGTAGTAGAACGGCCGTCCGCTCAGCGTAGCCTTGTCATAGTGGATCTTGGGTGTGCGGTAGAAGCCGTCGCTCCACAGCTGGATGCGGTTGGCATAGGCCATCTTCACCACGTCGTCAAAACTGCGGGTGGTGGTGGGGGAGATAACCTGGCCATGCTCAAAACGCACCGCACCGGCGCCGCAGGCATCCAGCCCGCTGACAAAGGCGGCCAGGTTGTCGCGCACATGGCGGGCGGCAAACTGGGCGGCACGGCCATTCAGGTCGGTGCCGGCGGAAGCGGCCGTGGCTGAGGCATTGGGTATTTTGCTGGTGTCGCTGGCCGTGCACAAAATGCGGTGGTAGGGAACACCCAGTTCATCGGCCACGATCTGCGCCACCTTGGTGTTCAGGCCCTGGCCCATCTCGGCCCCGCCGTGGTTGACCTGCACGCTGCCGTCGGTGTAGACATGGACCAGCGCCCCGGCCTGGTTGAACAGCGTGGCTGTGAAGCTGATGCCGAACTTAACCGGGGTGATGGCCAGGCCCTTCTTGATGATGGGGTTGGCAGCGTTCCAAGCCAAAGTGGCCTCCCGCCCCCGTCGGTACTGCGCAGTCTGCTCTAGTTTTGATAGTAGAGGGGCCAGGATGTTGTCTTCCACCTGCATGCCGTAGTGCGTGGTGTCGCGCTTCTGGTTCGTGTGGGGAACAGCCTCGTCGCTGTACAGGTTGCGCATGCGCACGTCCAGCGGGTCCATGCCGAGGTGGCGGGCGATGTCGCCCATGACGGTCTCGATCAGGATCACGCCCTGTGGCCCGCCAAAGCCACGAAACGCGGTGTGGCTTTGGGTGTTGAGCTTGCAGCGGTAGGACGCAATGTCCACATCCTGCAGGTAGTAGGCGTTGTCCGTGTGGAAGATGGCGCGGTCGGCCACCGGGCCGGACAGGTCGGCGCTGAAACCGCAGTTCACGGCCATCATGAGTTTGAGCGCGGTCAGGCGGCCGGTGTCGTCAAAGCCGGCGCTGTATTCGTAGGCAAAGGGGTGGCGTTTGCCGGTGACCATGAAGTCGTCGTCGCGGTCCAGGCGCAGCTTGATGGGGCGTTGTATCTTGTGTGCGGCAATGGCAGCCCACACGGCCAGATGCCCGGCCTGGGTCTCCTTTCCGCCAAAACCGCCACCCATGCGCCGGCACTCCACCGTGACCGCGTGGTTGTCTATGCCCAGCGCGTGCGACACCCAGTGTTGCACCTCGCCCGGGTGCTGGGTGCTGGAGTAGACCCACCACTGGTTTTGCTCCAGCGGCAGCACGTAGGCCACCTGACCCTCCAGGTAAAAGTGTTCCTGGCCGCCCACTTCCAGCGTACCCGTCAGTGTGTGTTGTGCGCGGGCCATGGCTGCTGCCGCGTCACCCCTTTTCACAAACACCGGTGGCAGCACAAAACTTTGCGCGGCCAGCGCGTCCTGGATCGTCAGGACGGCGGGCAGGGCTTCGATATTGAGCTTGACCTTGCGTGCGGCACGGCGTGCCTGCATCACCGTGTCGGCCACCACCAGGCCCATCACCTGGCCGATGTGTTGCACAGTATCCATCGCAAACACCGGCTCATCACCGGCAAAAGCGGCCAGCATGGGGTCGCCGGGGATGTCGCGCGCCAGCACTACATCGCGCACGCCGGGCATGGCCAGTGCTGCCGTGGCATCCACACCCAACAGACGGCCGTGTGCCACGGTGGAGAGTATGGGCGCGGCAAACAGCGTGCCGCGCACCTCGGGGATGTCGTCGATGTAGGTGGCGCCACCGGCCACCTGGGCCACCGCACTTTCGTGCGGGCGGCTGACGCCGGCGGCCTGGGATGGGGCCACTGCTGGCAAGCCCCGCAGATGTTCGGGCTTGACCGATGTGTTCAGGGTGTTCATGCCGCCACCTCCAGACTGCGCAGATCGGTCTGCACACAGCCCTGGCTCTCCAGCCAGAAGCGCTGCAGCAGGTTGCCCAGCACCGTGCTGCGGTAGCCGGCTGTAGCGCGCATGTCGGAGATGGGGCTGAACTCGTCGCGCAAGGTCTGCATCGCCTGCTGGATGGTGGCCTCAGTCCAGGGCTGGCCGACCAGCGCGGCCTCTGTCTTGCGGGCGCGCACCGGGGTGGCGGCCACACCGCCAGCGCCTATGGATGCGCTGCGCACCACGCCGTCGGAAATGTGCAGGTTGATGGCCAGGCAGACGGCAGAGATATCGTCTTCAAAGCGTTTCGAAATCTTGTAGACGCGGCTGAATTCACCTTCAGTTGTCTTTGGCACCTTGATCCACGCCAGCACCTCATCCGGTGCCATCACGTTTTTGCGGTAGCCGGTGTACAGGTCTTCCAGCGGCAGCGAGCGGTGGGCCTGTTTCTTGCCACTCTGGCGCATCAGCACCACATGGGCGCCCAGCGCAATCAGCAGCGGCATGGAGTCGCCGATGGGTGAGCCATTGGCCACGTTACCACCCAGCGTGCCGCTGTTGCGTACCGGCAGGCCGGCAAAGCGGTGGGCAAATTCGGCCAGTTGCGGACGGTCTGCCACCAGGGCTGCAAAGGCGTCGGTCAGCGACACGGCGGCGCCAATGGCGATGTGGTGCGGGTACTGCTCCACGCGGCGCAACTCGGCCACCTGGGTCACGTCCAGCACCTTGGCAAACTGCATGTGCATCTTGGTCACCCACAGGCCCACGTCGGTGCAGCCGGCCACGAGCTGGGCGTCCGGGTGGCGTGCCCGGTCGGTCAGGAGTTGGGGCAGGTTCTGGGGGGGCATATATGAAAAATTGGCCTCTAGCCCCCGTCCCTGCTTGCTGATACGCTCTATATTCGATAGCACTTCGGCTTCGTTCACTCGCTGCAGCGGCAACGCCTGCATGGCCTCAGCCGCGTCCAGGATGGGGCGGTAGCCGGTACAGCGGCACAGGTTGCCGGACAGTGCGGCCTGCGCGTCGGCACGGCTAATGGCCTGGCCCTTGCAGGTTTTGCTCTGGTACTGGCCAAACAGGCTCATCACAAAACCGGGTGTGCAAAAGCCACACTGCGAGCCGTGGCAGTCCACCATGGCCTGTTGGGCGGGGTGCAGGCTGCCGTCGGCGGCCTTCAAGTCCTCTATGGTCCACAGCGCCATGCCATTTATCGAATGGGCCAGGCGGATGCAGCTGTTGATGGCGCTGTATTTCAGTCCCTTACCATCACCCTTTGCATCGGGCTCGGCAATCACAACGGTGCAAGCGCCACAGTCGCCTTCGCCGCAGCCTTCTTTGGTGCCGCAGTTGTGCAAGTCTTCACGCAATACATCGAGCAGGGTGCGGCTGGGTTCTACGGCGGGCAGGGTGACGATTTCGCCGCGTCGGACAAATCGCAGGGGCTGGGTGGGCATGGGCTTCATGGGCGGGGTTCTCGGTCCTTGAGGGTAAATCGGGTAGCAGCGCTAGACCATATTCCTTAGGATATGACACAAATAGATAACACCGTATGAGAAACCATTCCCTGTTTGACAAGATAGACCTTCATTTGATCAGGGTCCTCCATACCGTGTTGACTGAACGCAGCGTTTCCAAAGCCGCCATCCGCCTGGGCATGCACCAGCCAGCGGTGAGCAGTGCACTCAAACGGCTGCGTGATTTCGCCGGGGACCCGCTGTTGGTGCGCTCGGGCTCCGGCATGGTGCCCACCGATGTGGCGCTGCGCATGCTGGAGCCAAGTGCCAGCATTTTGCGTGCCGCTGAGATGCTGTTTTCGGACGCCAAAGGCTTCGAGCCCGCCACCGCACGCACCACCTTCCGCGTGGCCGCCAGTGATTATTTAGACCCGTTTTTTCTGCCCCAGCTGGTGGCGCAGATCAAAGCGCAGGCACCGCTGGTGGAGATCGAAATCCTGTCGCTGTCCGGCAGTGCCGATTACCGTGCCCAGCTGGCCCAGGGTGAGGTGGATGTGGTCATAGGCAATTGGTCTGAGCCGCCGGACGAGTTGCACCTGGGTCGGCTGTTTGGTGACGACGTGGTGTGCCTGGTATCCAAAAAGCACCCCGCCGTGCGCCGGGGTTGGGACGAAGCCTCGTGGCTGGCGGCAGACCATATTGCGCCCGGCGCCACCCACCCGGGTGCCAAGGGTGTCATTGACGACCACTTGACCAGCCTGGGCCTGCGCCGCCACATAGCGGCGCGCTGCCCCTACTTTGGCCAGATACCGGCCATGGTGGCATCAACCTTGCTGGTCATGACCACCGGGCGTCAGTACTGCGAACGTTTCACCGGCAGCCTGCCGGTCACTATATTGCCGTGCCCGGTGGAGTTTCCCCGATTGATGTATTACCAGCTCTGGCATGCACGCACCCACACCTCGGCATCCAGCCGCTGGCTGCGTGAATGTGTAAAGTCGGTGGCCGCAGCGTTGAAAAAAGAGTGAGCCCCATCCCAAGCCTATGACCAGCCAACCCCGACTCCAGCCTCGACTTCAGCTCAGCGGCATCACCAAGGCCTACCCCGGCGTCATTGCCAATAGCGATGTTTCCCTGACGGTGATGCCCGGCGAGATCCACGCCGTGCTGGGTGAAAACGGTGCCGGCAAGTCCACACTGATGAAGATCATCTACGGCTCGGTCAAACCCGATGCAGGGCAGGTGCGGCTCAACGGCCAGGAGATGCACATCCGCAACCCCAAAGAGGCGCGGGCCAACGGCATCAGCATGGTGTTCCAGCATTTCAACCTGTTCGACACCATGACGGTGGCCGAAAACGTATGGCTGGGCCTGACCCGCAGTTCGCTGCAGGACGTGACCGCCAGCATCGTCGCCAAGGCCACCGAATATGGGCTGGATATTGACCCCCAGCGCCCGGTCCACACGCTGAGTGTGGGCGAGATGCAGCGGGTGGAAATCATCCGCGCACTGCTGACCCGCCCCGAGCTGCTGATACTAGACGAGCCCACCTCGGTGCTGACGCCGCAGGCGGTGGAGAAGCTGTTTGTGGTGCTCAAAAAGCTCTCCAGCGAGGGCTGCAGCATCCTCTACATCAGCCACAAGCTGCACGAGATTCGCGAGTTGTGCACCGCCTGTACCGTATTGCGCGGCGGCAAGGTCACCGGTGTGTGCAACCCGCAGGAAGAATCCAATGCATCCCTGTCACGCCTGATGATTGGTGCCGAGCCCCCACTCCTGGAGCGTGCGGCCCGCACGGCGGGTGCGGCGGTGATGCACGTCAAGGGCCTGAGTCTGGAGCGTGAAGACCAGTTTGGCGTGGACCTGGATGGCATCCACCTGCACGTGCGTGCCGGTGAAGTGGTGGGCATTGCCGGTGTGTCGGGCAACGGCCAGAAGGAGTTGCTCTACGCCTTGTCTGGTGAAGACTGCCGGGCACCGCGCGGCAGTATCCATATGGGTGAGGCCGATGTGTCGCACCTGCACGCGGGCAAGCGCCGTGCGCTGGGTCTGCATTTCGTTCCTGAGGAGCGCCTGGGCCGTGGCGCCGTGCCCACGCTCAGCCTGGCGCACAACCTGTTGCTGACCCGCACCGAATCCATCTCCATGCCGCGTTTTGCCGGTGGCTGGATTCGCGTGCGCCAGCTGGAAGCCCATGCCGCGCGCCTCATTGCGCAGTTCAAGGTCAAGGCCAATGGGCCTACGGCTGCGGCGCGTTCGCTCTCGGGTGGCAATTTGCAGAAGTTTATTGTGGGGCGCGAGATCGATGCCAACCCCAAGCTGCTGATCGTGTCGCAACCCACCTGGGGGGTGGACGTGGGCGCAGCGGCGCAGATACGCGGCGAGATTCTGGCGCTGCGCGACGCCGGTTGCGCCGTGCTGGTGGTCAGCGAAGAACTGGATGAATTGTTTGAGGTCTGCGACCGCCTGCATGTGATTGCACGTGGCAGGTTGTCACCCTCGGTACCCATTGCGGAGGCAACGGTGGAGAAAATTGGCGAATGGATGAGTGGCTTGTGGGAGAAGGATGTGGCCCATGCTTAAGTTAGAAGCAAGGCCTCAGCCTTCGCAAGTTTGGACCTATGCTTCCCCATTGCTGGCCCTGTTGTGCACCGTCGTCATCGGCGTCATCCTCTTTGTGCTGCTGGGCAAAGACCCGGTGCGCGGACTGCAGGTGTTTTTTTGGGACCCTATAAAAAGCGGCTATGCGGTGGGTGAGCTGGTGGTCAAGGCCACCCCGCTGTTGCTGATTGCGCTGGGTCTGGCCGTGTGTTTCCGCTCCAATGTGTGGAACATTGGTGCCGAGGGGCAATACATCCTGGGCGCCATCACCGCCGGTGGTGTGGCGCTGATGGCGGACAAGACCACCGGCGGCTGGATCGTGCCGGTCCTGCTGCTGGCTGGTGTGCTGGGCGGCATGGCCTGGGCGGGACTGACGGCGCTGCTGCGCGACAAGTTCAACGCCAACGAAATTCTGGTGAGTCTGATGCTGGTCTATGTGGCGGTGCAGGTGCTGGGTTATCTGGTGTTTGGGCCGTGGAAAGACCCCAACGGTTACAACTTTCCACAGACCAAGAGTTTTGAAGCGGTGACGCGTATACCGCGCCTGTTCGACGGCTCGCGGGTCAGCATCGGCGTCATCCTGGCGCTGCTGGGTGTGGCCGGGGTGTGGGTGTTTTTGTTCCGCACCCGCGCAGGTTTTGCGCAGCAGGTGGGGGGGCTGGCACCTGCGGCCTCGCGTTATGCAGGTTTCTCGTCCCGCCGCGCGTTGTGGACAGCTTTGCTGATTTCGGGCGGCATGGCGGGCCTGGCCGGGGGGCTGGAGGTGGCGGGGCCCATTGGCCAGCTCACGCCGTATGTGCCGGCGGGTTACGGTTTTGCCGCCATCATCGTGGCCTTTGTGGGGCGACTGCACCCGGTGGGCATGGTGTTTTCGGCCCTGCTGATGAGCATGTTCTACATCGGTGGTGAGTTGGCGCAGTCCCGCCTGGGCCTGCCCAAATCATTGACGGGTGTGTTCCAGGGCCTGCTGCTGTTCTCGCTGCTGGCCTGTGACACGCTGGTGAACTACCGGCTGCGCTGGGGGAAAAAATAATGGAATCCTACGCATTGCTGATCGCCGCCACGCTGAACGCGGGCACCGTACTGGCCATCGCCTCGCTGGGCCTGTTGATCAACGAGAAGGCTGGCATCGTTAACCTGGGCGCAGAGGGCATGATGCTCTGCGCCGCTATAGCCGGTTTTGCCACGGTGGTGGCCACTGGTAGCGACAGCATGGGTTTTGCTGCCGGTATGGGCGCAGGGGCCTTGATGGCTGCCGTTTTTGGTGTGCTGGTGATCTGGCTCAACACCAACCAATACGCCACCGGGCTGGCGCTGAGCCTGTTTGGCGGCGGCTTCTCGGCCTTTGCCGGTATCCGGTACGTACAGGAAAAAATGCCCGAGCGGCCCAGCTTTGCTATCCCCTTTCTGTCCGACATCCCGCTGGTGGGGCCGGCCTTGTTCCGCCAGCACCCCTTGGTCTACCTGGCCGTGCTGTTTGCGTTTGCACTGATCTGGTTTTTGTACCGCACGCGTGCCGGCCTGATTTTGCGCAGCGTGGGTGAGAGCCCTGAATCGGCCCACGCCCTGGGTTACCCCGTGCGCTGGATACGCCTAGCAGCCGTGGTAGTGGGTGGTGCGCTGTGCGGTCTGGCCGGTGCCTACATTTCCATCATTTACACGCCGCTGTGGGTGGAGGGCATGGTGTCGGGCAAGGGCTGGATTGCGCTGGCGCTGACCACGTTTGCGACCTGGCGCCCGGCACGGGTGTTGCTTGGTGCCTACCTGTTTGGGGGCGTCACCATGTTGCAGTTCCATTTGCAGGGCGTGGGGGTGGAGATTCCCAGCCAGTTCCTGAGCATGTTGCCCTATGTGGCGACCATCGTGGTTTTGGCACTGATATCGCGCAACCCGCGCTGGATTCGCATTAACATGCCTGCTGCCATTGGTAAACCGTTTTACCCTGGCTCCTAGTTTCCTGACGTTCTCCCACTTATTGTTCCGCAACCCAAGTTTTTTATAGAAAGTACTGACATGACAGATCTGCAAAAACGCGCCTTACTGAGAATCGCGGCCATGACGGCCGTGGCAAGTGCTGCACTGGTTGGCTGTGGCAAGAAAGAGGAACCCGTGGCCGCCACCCCTGCGCCAGCACCTGTGGCATCGGCACCCGCACCCAAGCCTGAGCCGCTGAAGATTGCCTTCGCCTACGTGGGCCCGGTGGGTGATGGTGGCTGGACCTTTGCACACGATAACGGCAAGAAGGCCGTGGAAAAAGAATTCGGCGACAAGGTGGTCACCTCCATCGTGGAAAACGTGCCCGAGTCTGCAGACGCCGAACGTGTCATCCGCGAAATGGCCAGCAGTGGCAACAAGCTGGTGTTTGGCACAACCTTTGGCTACATGGAACCCATGCTCAAGGTTGCGCCCGAGTTCAAGGACGTGAAGTTTGAACATGCCACCGGTTACAAGACCGCCGAGAACATGCGCACTTACGACAGCCGCACCTACGAAGGCGCGTACATGGCAGGCATCATTGCCGGCAAGATGACCAAGTCCAACACACTGGGTGTGGTGGCATCCATCCCAATCCCCGAAGTCGTTCGCAACATCAATGCATTCACATTGGGCGCACAAAGCAGCAACCCCAAGATCAAGACCAAGGTGGTGTGGGTTAACGAGTGGTTCAACCCACCCAAGGAAACCGAAGCCGCCACCAGCCTGATCAACGGTGGTGCGGACGTTCTGTTCCAGAACACCGACTCCCCCGCCGTGCTGAAGACGGCACAAGACAAGGGCAAGCGCGCCTTCGGCTGGGATTCCGACATGACCGCCTACGGTCCCAAGGCCCACCTGGCGTCCGCCGTTATCAACTGGGGTCCGTACTACATCAAGTCCACCCGCGAAGCGCTGGAAGGCAAGTGGACCGGCGGTACATCGGCCTGGTGGGGTGTGAAAGAGGGCGCGATTGACATCGTGTCGATTGCCGAAGACGTGCCTGCGGAAACCAAGGCCAAGGTCGAGGAAGTGAAGAAGGGTCTGGCAGACGGAACCTTCGCGATCTGGAAGGGCCCCATCATCGACAACACCGGCAAGGAACAGATCGCCAAAGACACGGTGGCCGATGACAAATTCCTGAGCGGACTGGGCTTCTACGTCAAGGGCGTGGAAGGTAAGATCCCCGGCAGCAAGTAAACAGTACAACTGTGATCCGGGCCGCTTACGAGCGGCCCTTTTTTGTTCCGCTTTCTAGAGGTTTGTGCACCATGAAGAAACTACTCCTCGGCACCGTGGCCGCATCCGTCCATTTGTTGTTTGCCGTGGGCGCGATGGCGGCCAGTGCGCCCAAACCCGCCACGCAAAACCGTGCCGAGATATCGGGCCAGTACAAGTGGGACTTTTCTCCCATTTACGGCAGTTGGGCAGAGTGGGACGCTGCCATGACCAGCATCGAGGCCAAGATGGATGCCTTTGCCGCACGCAAGGGCACATTGAAGAATGGCCCGGCTGCGGTGCTGAGCACCTACCAGGCCTTCGATGAGATTGGCATGCTGCAGTACAAGGTCTACCGCTACCCGCAGTTGCAGCGTGACGTGGAGACGCGCAACCAGGAAGTGGCGGGCAAGTTTCAGCGCGTGGGGGCGGTGTTTGCCAAGTTCGGCACGGCCACGGCCTGGTTCACGCCCGAGCTGCTGAAGATTCCCCAAGCCACTATGGAGCAGTGGATACGCGACACGCCCGCTCTGGCGCCTTACAAATTCACGATTCTCGACAACTACCGCCAGCAGGCCCATGTGCTGGACGAACAGGGCGAGAAGCTGTTGTCCTTTGCCACCCGTTTTGGCCAGACGCCAACGGCCACCTTCCAGGAGCTGTCCACCTCGGACATCAAGTTCCCCAAAGTGACGCTGTCGGATGGCAAGGAGATCACGTTGTCGCCCGGCACCTACCAGGGTGTGCTGCAAACCAACTACGTACAGGCCGACCGTGCCAAGGCGTTTGATGCCTTCCTGGGCACCTACGCCGCCACGTCCAACACCTACGCCGCCATCTACAACGGCGTCATGCAAAAGGGCTGGTTTACCGCGCAGGCCCGCAACTTCCCCACCGTGCTGGAGGCCGCGCTGGACGACCATGCGGTACCCATGGACGTGGTGAAGACCCTGGTGGACACTGTGCGCGCCGGCACCGCGCCGCTGCAGCGTTATGCCAAGTTGCGCAAGAAGTTACTGGGCCTGGACAAGTACCACCTGTACGACGGCTCCATCCCCATCTACAAGACTACGGCCACTTATCCGTATGACGACGCCAAGGAGACGGTGTTGCAGTCCATGGCGCCGCTGGGTGCGGACTACATGGCCAAGTACAAGAAGTTCCTGTCGGGCAAACAGATCGACGTGTATGAAAACGACGGCAAACGCTCGGGCGCCTATGTGGGGGGTGTCTACGGCGTGGGTCCTTACATGCTGCTGAACCACAACGACACACAAAACGCGCTGTTCACGTTGGCCCATGAAGGCGGCCATGCCATGCACACCATCCTGTCGTACGAGAAGCAGCCCTATGTCACGTCCAGCTACACCATCTTTGTGGCCGAGGTGGCGTCCACGACCAATGAGCGCTTTTTGCTGAACAAGTTGCTGGAGACCACCAAGGACCCCAAGGAGCGCTTCCTGCTGTTGCAACACGCGGTGGACTCTATCGTGGGTACCTTCTACACCCAGGTGCTGTTTGCCGATTTTGAACTGCAGGCCCACAAGCTGGTGGAGCAGGGCAAGCCGGTGACCGCTGCCGTGCTCAACGGCATTTACCTGGACCTGCTGAAGACCTATTACGGCGATGCGGTGACCATAGACGATGCCTACAAGTACACCTGGTCGCGCATCCCGCACTTCTTCAATTCGCCGTATTACGTGTACCAGTACGCGACCTGCTTTGCATCGTCGGCCAAGCTGTTCAAGGACATGACGACCGGTGCTCCAGCATCCCGAACGGCCGCTACCGCACGTTACCTGGAACTGCTGGGCAGCGGTGGCAACGACCACCCGATGGCGCAATTGCAAAAGGCCGGTGTGGATTTGTCCAAACGCGAAACGGTGCAGGCCGTGGTGGACCAGATGCAGGAGTTGGTGACACAGATGGAGCTGGAAGCTGCCAAGATCCGCTGAACCCCACCCCTGCCATAGACTGAAATAGAAGATGGAGAACCCCATGAACCACAAACCCGTATCCCCAGAGCGCCTGCCCGAGCTGCTGCGCCGCATGCCCAAAGCCGAGCTACACATGCACATCGAAGGCTCGTTAGAACCCGAGCTGATGTTCGCCCTGGCCAAGCGCAACAACGTGGCGCTGCGCTTCCCCAGTGAGCAGGCCCTGCGCGACGCCTATGTGTTCAACAACCTGCAGGAGTTTCTGGACATCTACCATGAGGGCACCATGGTGCTCAAGACCGAGCAGGACTTCTACGATATGACCTGCGCCTACCTGGCACGGGCGCAGGCCGACAATGTGCTGCACACCGAAATCTTCTTCGACACCCAGACCCACACCGGCCATGGTCTGGATGCCGCCACCGTCATCAACGGCTTGCACCGCGCCTGCGCCGATGCGCCGGCCAAGTTTGGCATGACGGCCTCGCTGATCCTGTGTTTCCTGCGCCACTTGAGCGAAGAAGAGGCTTTTGAATGCCTGGAGCAGGCGCTGCCGCTGCGCGACAAGATTGTGGGTATTGGCCTGGCGTCCAGCGAAGTAGGCCACCCGCCCGAGAAGTTTGCCAAGGTCTATGCCCGGGCCCGCGAGCTGGGCTTTCGCCTGGTCGCCCACGCCGGGGAAGAGGCGCCCCCAGCCTACATCTGGAGTGCGCTGGATGTGCTGAAGGTGGAGCGTATAGACCACGGCGTGCAGGCCATACACGACGCAGCGTTGATACAACGTCTGGCCAAGGACTGCATACCGCTGACCGTGTGCCCCTTGAGCAATCTGAAACTGCGCGTCTTCCCCTCCCTGGCGCAGCACAACCTGCAGCGCATGCTGGACGCCGGCATCATGGCCACCGTCAACTCCGACGACCCAGCCTATTTTGGTGGCTACATCAACGAGAACTTCACCCAGACATTCGCCGCACTGGGCATGACATCCGCCCACGCTTACCGGCTGGCACGCAACAGCTTTGACGCCAGTTTCATCGACGCGTCGCTGCGCAGCCAGTATGTGCAACGGCTCGACGCGGTGTTTGAGACCTTTGAGTGAGACCGTTGGGAAAACCAGTGCATGCCAAACTATTTTCAGATCGGTAATACCAAGATCGAATCCCGCCATAGGGCGACCTGCCATTGCGGAAGCATCATTCTTGAGCTGGAGCTCCCAAACGGAGTAGAAGATCCCAGGCGTTGCAACTGCTCCATCTGCCGCCGTCGCGGCGCGATTTGCGCGTCGGTGCCTTTGGCGGGCCTTAAGGTAGTGCAGGGCCAGGAGTTTCTTACGCTCTACACGTTCAACACACGAACGGCCAAGCACTATTTTTGCCGGGTCTGCGGCACCTACACACACCACCAGCGTCGGTCAGACCCCCATGTCTTTGCCTACAACGTGGGCTGCCTGGAAGGCGTAAACCCGTTCGACCTGGGAGAGGTCCCGACCTCGGACGGAATCAACCACGTGTCCGACAGGGAGTGAAGTCAATGTGGTTTTTAGTCAAATCGGCCTCTAGCCCCCGTCGATATTAATCGTATAGCTATTAAATGCATAGCAATTATGAGCCCACTTCGCATCACCGAAATCAAGGCCTTTGTGCCGTCGAATGACTTCGCTCTGTCCAAGCAGTTCTACCAGGACATAGGCTTCACCATGGCCTCGGAAGGTGACGGCGTGGCCTACTTTCACATGGACCATGCGAGCTTTCTGCTGCAGGACTTCTGCGCTGGGGAACTGGCCAGGAATTTCATGATGCACATCCTGGTCGAGGATGTGGACGCATGGTGGAATCGCATCCACGCCAGCGGCGTGGTCGCCAAGTATGGTGTGACGGTATCGGGTATCGAGCGCCAACCCTGGCGGATGCGCGACTTCTGCCTCACCGACCCATCGGGTGTGCTGTGGCGCATAGGCCAGAACTCAGAGTGAGTTTCGGGCTTCTCGGCCCTTTGCTGTTTGCTGTGGAGATCACGACCGGGCCGAAGTGGGATGCGTCCAAGCCGGCGCAGGCGCAGTTGCACTTTCGTGAGCACAGCGTGAACCTCAAACGCCTGCGGGATGCAGGTCACCTGGTCCTGGGTGCTAGGTCGTTCAGTACAAGTTGCACCCGTTCAACGTGTTTTATGGCGGCACCGTTGCGCCCAATCCCCGGCGCCAGTAACATGCCGGCCCACCATTCCCTAACCCAGTGCACACCATGAAACACCCTAGCCTGCGCACCCTGACTGTACTTCCGGTCTTCCTGCTCCCCGTGTTGTTCGGCTGCGCATCGGCACCCGCGCAGAAAGAAGCGCCGGCGCAGCCCATCGTCGCCACCAAGCTGGTGCAAAGCAAGACCAGTTGGGATGGCAAGCTGCTGCCCGCCTACCCGACCACGCAGCCCGAGATCACCATTCTGCGCATCAGTATTGCGCCCGGCGCCCGCCTGCCCCTGCACCACCACCCGGTCATCAATGCCGGCGTGTTGCTGACGGGCCAGTTGAAGATAGAGACGGTCAGTGGCGCCGTACTGCACCTGAAAGCCGGCGATCCGATTGTGGAAACGGTCAACATGGTGCATTACGGCGTCAACGACGGCACCGTGCCTGCCGACATCATCGTGGTGTATGCCGGTACCGTGGACCACCCGATTACCGTTGTTGAGAAACCATGAGAAACACACCAGAGACAAGCCACCCCCGCATGCACCACGCCATCACCATCCGATTGGCCACGACCGCGCCGCACGATATCCGCGCGGTGGCCAGGTTATTCGACGCCTACCGCCAGTTTTACGAGCAGGCGCCCAATGTGGCGCTGGCCGAGCAGTTCATCTCCAGCCGCTTGCACAATGCCGAGTCCGTCATCCTGGTGGCCGAGGATGCAGAGCAGACCATGACCGGCTTCTGCCAGCTGTACCCCACGTTTTGCTCCGTGGATGCGTCCCCCATCTACAGCCTGTACGACCTGTTTGTGGCGCCCGAACACCGCAAGACTGGAACCGGACGCCTGCTGTTGCTGGCGGCCGAAGAGCAGGCCCGCCGCAATGGCAAGTCCCGCATGGACCTGACGACGGCCAAGACCAATCTGCCGGCCCAGTCGCTGTATGCCGCATTGGGCTGGACGCGGGATGAGGTGTTTTATGCTTATAGCAAACCCGTCACCGTTTAGCACCTGTTGACACAAAGCTTCGTATGCCGACTTTTGAACACGTGAATCTGCAAACCGCACGGCTGTTGTTGCGCCCGCTGGTCGAGGCGGATGCCCCAGCGCTGTTTGCCATTTTTTCAGACCCTGCGGTCATGCGTTACTGGAGTACACCTCCCTGGGCCAGCATGGACGAGGCCCATGCCCTGGTCGCGCGTGACCAGAAGGCCATGGTCGCAGGGGACTACCTGCGGCTGGGCCTGGTGCGGACCGACACCGGTGCGATGATTGGCAATTGCACACTGTTCGACATCAACACCACCTGCCGCCGTGCGGAATTGGGCTATGGACTGGCGCAATCGGCCTGGGGCCAGGGCTATATGCACGAGGCCCTACGTGCCCTGTTGGACTTTGGTTTCTCCGCGCTGAATCTCAACCGCGTGGAAGCCGATATTGACCCCCGCAACAGCGCCTCGGCCCGCAGCTTGGAGCGCCTGGGTTTTACCCGCGAGGGCTTCTTGCGCGAACGCTGGATTGTGGACGGCGAGGTGTCCGACACCGCGTTGTACGGCCTGTTGCAGCGTGAGTGGGTGGCGTCCAACAACCACACATAATGGAAGATACAGTTATGACATTTCTCAGTCCCTTGACCGTGGTGCAGGCCCAACTGGAAGCCTACAACGCCAAAAACATAGACGCGTTGCTGCAAACCTACGCACCAGACGCGCAGCAGTTCACGCTGCATGGCGAATTGCTTGCGCATGGCCACGCGCAGATGCGTGCGCGCTACCTTGCACGGTTTGCCGAACCTGATTTACACGCCAAGCTGTTGTCGCGCGTCGTTGTCGGCCATGTGGTCACCGATGCGGAGCTGGTCACACGAAACTTCCCCGAAGGCCGGGGCACGTTGGAGATGTTGTGTGTATACGAGGTGGTGAACGGGCGCATCCAGAAAGCGTCGTTTGTGCTGGGTGAGAAGACGCTGACGGGTGCGGCCGTCCAGTCTGGTTCGTAACGCGACTATCAACAGCTGGCGTGCAAGGCCAACTCAGGGATGGGTGCTGCGGGGTACGCTTGTGTATGGGGTCTGCGCACGACCTGGCCTAACGCCCCCCGCTGCTGCGCAAATGCCGCCAGATGCTCTGCATACGGCTCCAACACACTGGGCTCCACCGCCGCAGACAAACCCAGCCACTGGGCCAGTGCCTGTTTGGGCACCTCGCCATCTTCGGTCAGGGCCTGCGTGATGCGCAAAAACACGGTGCCATGTTCCTGCAACAGCTGCGTCGCCCGCGCGTACTGCGTTTGCAGCAGCGCCTCAATGGCCTCGTTCGTAGGGGTGACGTCGGTGTTGAGGTCTTCGTCCCTCTCGTGGGCCACATCCGTCCGGCTTAGGCGCCCACCAAAACCGTAGTGGCGCACAAACTGCGCCGCGTCGGCTGTGGCCTGCTTCAGGTCCTGCTCGGAGCCGGTGGTGCAAGCCTCGTCACCAAACACCATGGCCTCAGCCGCACGGCCACCCAGGCTGACACAGATGGCATCCAGCAGGTTGCGCCGTGATTCCGAGCGCAGGCTGGTGTAACTGTTGTAGCCGCCATCAAACGACGCCACGTTGATCTTGATCTCCTGCGGCGCATGGCCAAACAACACGCCGTACAGCAGGCCGTGCCCGGCCTCGTGTACCGCCAGCAGTGCGCGGAAGTCGAGGTTGGCACGCTGCTTCAGGCGGTTCAGTTCAAAGCTCACCGGGTAGGTTTTGCTGTGCGAGCCAAACTGCGCCAGCAGGTGGCGCTTGTCGGCGCCCAGGCTCAGCCGCAAGTCGTCTGCCGGAGTGGCGCCGTTCTCTATTGCCCACAACGTGGCATTGACCAGCGGCGCACTGACGATGGCATGGATGGACGAGAACAGCGGCCGTGTGCCCTGGGCGGGAAACACCGCGTTGGCGTAGATCTCGTCCTGCAGCGCCGGGTCGATCTTGAAGCGCAGTTGCGAGGATTCCTCCAGGTCGCGCACATACCCTTCGCACATGTTGGCAATCAGCCGCTGGTAGGTGGCGCGGCTGAAGCTGGGGTAGATCACGTGGTTGTTGCCTAGGCGCGCAATCTGCTCCGGTTTGAAGCGTTTGCCCAGCGCCTTCTTCACATCGATCAGCGACAGCTTTTGCGTCAGCGCGTGGAAGATATCGGCATCGGTGTCGCAGTCTTCCACGCGCGCGGCGGTCTGGCGGTACATCTCGTCCAGGTTGCCGGCCACAAAAATCAGCAGCTTGCTGTAGTCGGTCTCCCACGCCTCGGGCGAGTTCTGAAAAGCCTGCATGCGGGCCTGGATCTCGTCGGAGGTCCAGCGCATGATGTCCAGCAAAGGCTCCTGCAATTTGAGCGCCTGCTTCAGGTCACGCGCTTCGTAGGGCGACAGGTGCAGTTTGAACTTGCTGACCTCCTTGTCATCCGTTTTTTCGCGCTCCTGGTCGTACTGTGTGCGGCCCAGCGAATACTCCATGTCGGACATGAAGGACAAAGTCGGCGCCAGGCGGCCGTCGGACAGCAGGGTCCAGACATCCTGGTAACGCTCGACCTTGACGTCGTCGCCGTCCTTGTCCAGCGTGCGGTAGCGCTGGAACTCGTCCAGCACCAGAATGCCCGGCGCACCTTCGATCACGCCGGACTCGGCCAGCATGCCCGATATGGTGTTGGGCCGGTAACCGGTGCTGTTGCTGAAGCCGTCCATCTGCACCTCGACAAAACGGTCGTAGAGGTTCAGCTTCTGCGCGATCAAGCGCGTCAGCTGGGTCTTGCCGGTGCCGGTCAGTCCCCACAGGCAAATGATGACCGGGCGCTTGATGAGCTCGGGCATCACGTACCAGGCGCGCAGGGATTCGATGACGCGGTCGATGATGGGGTCTATGCCAAAAAGCTCGGTCTTGAGCTCGGCGGCGATGTCCGCCAAACGCGCGCTGCGTTCGGCGATATGCGTATGCATTGCGTTGTTGATGATCGTGTTCATTTCTATGTTGTTCCTTCTACTGCTCTGACTGGCGCACCAGCTTTTGCAGGCTCACCTTCTCCGCGCGGCGCATTGCGCCTTGGGCGCGAATGTGTTTGCCCGCGGCAGACGACGCTGCGCGGTGCGCCATGGCAAAAACCACGGGGTTGCGGGGCGGGTTGAGCGTTACCTTGATGGCCAAGGGCTGCTTCATGCGTCGCAGCTTCTTGACCTTACCTAGCGCGTAGTCGCGCGAAAAAACCTTGGCACTCATGTGAGCACACTCCCAAAAGCAAAAAGCCCCGGCTGTGGTAACCAGGGCTTGCGGCTGCGGATGCGGCACGGGCGCTGGCTGGACGGTATCGCACACATCCAGCCGGGGCGGCAGAGGTGCGTTTTAGGTAAAGGTGAGGAACAACATAGGTTTGGCCCTTTCAAGGGGTTGACTGCGCAAGGACATTCGTTGCGCAGCGGTCTCGAATCAGCGAAGCCGCGATTCTGTCAGAGCTTGGCGCATGGACTCAAGCGTTTTCTGCGTATCGTGCGCTGGGGTGTTGCAAAAAAATAACGAAGCAATTTTCACCACATGCACGTCACTGGCAACCAGCCGTCTGCTTCCAGGTGCTCATGCTGCCCAGGTCCAGCATCTGGTGGTTGCTGGCGCTGCCCATGTAGCGCAGGCGGTCGTCTTGCGACGAAATACCGACGTAACTATTGGTGCCGGTGTAGTGGCGGTAGTAGTAGGGCGCCTTGGTTTGCGAGGTTGCGGGGCCGGGGTAAAGCAGACTGGCGTAGTGGTGTTCGCCCCAGTTGAACACGCAGTTGGCGGACGTGGTGGTGTTGCCACGGTCCAGCGTGGATGTGCTGACCTGTGCGCTGCCGCTGCCCAGATAAAAGATACCTGGCAAACCCGTGGTCTCGAACCCTGCACTGGGGTTGGCACTGAGCACCGAGCTGGTGATGGCCAAGGTGCCGCTGCGGTCATTGCTGACGAAGAAGATGGCGCCACCGCCTTCCTTGGCCGTGTTGTTGTTGATATCGCTGCCGCACACCTGCAGCTGAAACGTATTGCCATCGTTGTAGATGGCGCCGCCGCTGCCACCACCGGCCGAGCCGGACCGCGCCGGGTTGGCACCCACGCCGATGGCGCGGTTGTGTGTGAAGCGGCTGTTGATCACTGAATAGGACACGCCAATGCTGCTCAAAGCCCCACCGTTGGAGCAGACATTGCCCAGGTCCGTGCGCCCGCCAAACGTGGAGCCCACCACATAGACCGGCAGGTTCTGTGACTGGCTGAAGGCGCGGATGGCTGCACCGCCTACATCGGGTCCCGCTGCGTCGCATTGGTTGCGAAAGAAGCGGCTGTTCACCACTTTGAGTCGGCCACCACGTGCCCAGATGGCGCCGCCACCGTCATACGGGCTCAGGCCGCTGGAGTTGGCATCGATAAACGTTAGGTTCTGTACCGTGAGTTGTGGGTGGTCCTGGTCCTGGCAGTGTGAGGTGGTCCACACCTGGGCGGCATCACAGGTGTTCATGTACAAGATGCGCGAGCTGCCACCACCGCTGAGCGTTACCTTGCCACCGCCGTCGATGACGATCTTGGGACCGGTGTTGTTGACGATCTTGGCGGGTTGCGCCAGGGTGATGGTCACCGGGTCTGGCCCGCAGTTGAAAGTGATCACGCCACCGCGTGCCACACCCTGCACCACGGCAGCGCCCGTGCAGCTGGCGGGTGTGCCGTTGCCAATGACGGTGGTGGGCGTGGATACGTCTTCCGCCACAGCGGCAGCCGGTACCGCACAACTGCCCAGCGGGTTGCCGGCAGTGGGGAAGTGGTCATCGCCCCGGGCGCTGGCGCCCAGCAGGGCACAGGCCGCCAAGAGCAGCTTGAGTGTGGCGTTGGTTTGCATAGTGGCGTTGACTGTAGCGCGCCCGGGGTGCGGGTTATGGTGGCGAATTGCAAGTATTGGTAACGTCCCGGCGCGCTTGGATAGGGTTTATGCCATGCGCCATATGCGCTGCACGGTATTCCCGGTTTAAGCTACTCCCCATGAAAGCCTACCGTGCCTCCCTTCTCTGGTTTGCCCCGCACAGCGAGGGCCCCGTACGTGCCCTGTTTGAAGAAGACGGACTGCTGGTCGTTGGCCCCAATGCTGCGGGCAACCAGGTGGTTCAGGCGATTGGCTCCTACCGGGATGTGGTGGACCGCTACCCCGGTGTGGCCGTCGAGCATTTCCCGGGCCGGATCATTGCCCCCGGGTTTGTGGACATGCACGTCCACTACCCCCAAACCAATGTGATCGGTTCGCCCGCCGACGGCTTGCTGCCGTGGCTGGAGAACTACACCTTCCCTGAAGAAAAACGCTTTGCAGCCCCCGAATACAGTGCACAAGCCGCTACTTTTTTCATAGCGGAACTGCTGCGCAACGGTGTTACCACCGCATTGACCTTTGCCACTTCGCATACCGAGTCAGTCAACGCGCTGTTCACCGAGGCCCAGGCGCAACACATGCGCATCATCACCGGCCTGTGCCTGATGGACCGCAACGCGCCTGCAGAGCTTCTGAACCAGGGGCAGGGCACGGTGGGTGCTACCGAGCAAAGCCTGCGCGACACCGAGGCGCTGATCCAGCGCTGGCACGGCAAGGACCGCCTGGGCTACGCCATCACGCCGCGTTTTGCGCCAACCTGTACCGAAGCGCAGTTGCGCGGCGCGGGTGATCTGGCCCAGCAGTACCCCGATGTGTGGATCCAGTCGCACGTGGCGGAGAACAAGGACGAAATCACGTGGGCGCGTGAACTGTTCCCCCAGTCCCGCAGCTACCTGGCCACGTATGACGACTTTGGCCTGATGCGCCAGCGTGCCGTGTACGCCCACTGTATTTACTTGGATGACGCTGACCGGGCGCTGATGCGCGACACGGGCACGGCAGCTGCCATCAGCCCCACCAGCAATCTGTTCCTGGGCAGTGGCTTCTTTGACTACGCCGGTGCGGACCGGGTGGGTTTTCAGTACGGTCTGGCCAGTGACGTGGGCGGTGGCACATCCTTTAGTCCTTTTCACACGATGTTGGGCGCTTATTGCGTGGGGAGGGAAGGGCAGACCAAGCAGGGCCTGTCCTTGCACCCGCAGCACCTGTGGTGGCAGCACACGGCGGGCGCGGCACGGGCCTTGGGGCTGGAAGGCGTCGTTGGCAATCTGCTGCCCGGTTGCGAGGCGGATTTTGTGGTGTTGAACCCCAAGGCCACACCGCTGTTGGCCCGCAAGACGGCGCTGGCTGCCAATCTGGATGAACTGCTGTTCTCGATGATTGTGCTGGGGGACGACCGATTGGTCGAACGTACGGTGGTGTCTCAAGCTCTTTGAGGTTATAGCCCCCGTCATTATTGGTTGAGAAGCTATACCTTTCGTAGCATCTTGCGAACACTTGGTTTGCGAGCCTGCCGGTGAGGGGAATGCCGGGGGCTTCAGAGGCGCTTCGCTTTGCCACATCAGCCCCCGGCATTCCCCTCACCGGCGAGCAGTGGCGCTACTTTCACCAACGGCGGCGAACCGGCAGCGTATCTGGCACTGGCATGGGATGGGCGGCGGCCGACTTGGCAAGCGCAGCGCCTCTGAGGCCGCCGCCCATCCCATGCCGGTGCCCACCCAAAGCCGGCGCACAAATAAGTTCCCAGGCGCCCCTGCTTACAATCCCCCGCACACTAGGAGAGAAGCCCCATGAGCATCAAAAGCGACAAGTGGATTCGCCACATGGCTGAAACGACCGGCATGATTGAGCCTTTTGAGCCGGGCCAGGTCCGTCAGGCCGAGGGTAAAAAAATCATCAGCTACGGCACCAGCAGCTACGGCTACGACATCCGTTGCGCACCCGAGTTCAAGGTGTTCACCAACATCCACAGCACTGTGGTGGACCCCAAGAACTTTGACGAAAAGAGTTTTGTCGACTTCAACGACGACGTCTGCATCATCCCGCCCAATAGCTTTGCGCTGGCCCGCACCATGGAGTACTTTCGTATCCCACGCAACGTGCTGACCATCTGCCTGGGCAAAAGCACCTATGCGCGCTGCGGCATCATTGTCAACGTGACGCCCTTTGAGCCCGAGTGGGAAGGGTATGTGACGCTGGAGTTTTCCAACACCACACCGCTGCCGGCCAAGATTTATGCGGGGGAGGGCTGCGCACAGGTGCTGTTCTTCGAAAGCGACAAGGACGATGTCTGCGAGGTCAGTTATAAGGACCGGGGGGGCAAATACCAGGGCCAGGTCGGGGTGACCTTACCCAAGGCCTAGAGGCCGTCAGCCATTTATTGCTGAGCCCCCGCCATAGCGACCAACGCTTCAAACCAGGAGAGCCAGCATGAAATGGGAAGGCAACCGCGAATCCGACAATGTCGAAGACCGCCGGGGTGAGGGCGGGGGGCGGTGGAAGAGGCGGCGGCATGCTGGGTGGCCGCGGCATTGGAGTCGGCACCATCGTCATTGCGCTGGTGGGCGGGTGGATATTCGGCATCAACCCCCTGACGATCCTGGGCGTACTGGGCGGCGGGGAGGGTGGTGCACCCCAAGTGCAAGTGCAACAAGCGCCCGCGCAGGGGCCGGCTGCGGACGACCCAGAGAAGAAATTCATCAAAACGCTGCTGGCCGACACCGAAGACGTGTGGCGGGACATCTTCACCAAAGGTGGTGCCACCTACCGTGACCCCAAACTCGTGTTGTTCCGTGGCGCTACGCCCACAGCCTGTGGCCAGGGACAGGCCGCGATGGGGCCGTTTTATTGCCCGGCGGACCAAAAGGTCTACATCGACCTGGGCTTTTACGAGACCCTGAAAACCCGTTTGGGCGCGCCCGGGGACTTTGCCCAGGCCTATGTGATTGCCCATGAGGTCGGTCACCACGTGCAGAATTTGTTGGGTATCAGCAACAAAGTGGAGCAAAAGCGGGGCCAGGTCAGCCAGGCCGAATACAACGCGCTGAGCGTGCGTCTGGAACTGCAGGCGGACTGTTTTGCCGGGGTTTGGGCCCACCACGCCAACAATGCCCGCCAACTGCTGGAGCAGGGCGATGTGGAGGAGGCCATCAATGCGGCCGCCCGCATCGGGGATGACGCCCTGCAGCGTGGCAGCGGCGGAGCGGTGGTGCCGGAAAGTTTCACCCATGGCACCAGTGCCCAGCGGCAGCGCTGGTTTGCGAATGGTCTTAAAAACGGCAGTGTGAAGGCCTGCGACACGTTTTCAACCCGCGTTTTATAAGACTAGGGGATAATACGGGGTGCTCCCAGCGTTGGGCGCCATTCAGCTATCGGACGGATAGCACCTCTTTTCGCTATGCGTGACCGACTTGAATACTGAACTGATTACCCCTGCATCCACTGAAATTTCGAACGAACTGAACGCCGATACGCCCCTGATGGCGTTCGCCCAGTTGCAACTGGCTGCACCCCTGGCCCGTGCCGTGGCCGAAATGGGCTACGAGTCCATGACCCCCATCCAGGCCCAGGCCATTCCGGTGGTTATTACCGGCAAAGACGTCATGGGCGCCGCCCAGACCGGCACCGGCAAGACGGCAGCGTTCTCGCTGCCCCTGCTGCATCGCCTGATGAAGCACGAAAACAGCTCGACATCTCCTGCCCGCCACCCCGTGCGTGCTCTGGTGCTGCTGCCCACCCGCGAACTGGCGGACCAGGTGGCGCAACAGGTCAAGCTCTATGCCAAGTACACCAACCTGCGCAGTGCGGTCGTGTTTGGCGGCATGGACATGAAGCCACAGACCCTGGAATTGAAGCGCGGTGTTGAAATTTTGGTGGCCACACCCGGCCGCCTCTTGGACCACATCGAGGCCAAAAACGCGGTGCTGAACCAGGTCGAATACGTGGTGCTGGACGAGGCCGACCGCATGCTGGATATCGGCTTTCTGCCGGACCTGCAGCGCATCTTGTCCTACCTGCCCAAACAACGCACCACGCTGTTGTTCTCTGCCACGTTCTCGCCCGAAATCAAACGCCTGGCCAGCAGTTACCTGCAAAACCCGGTCACCATCGAAGTGGCGCGTCCCAATGCGACGGCCTCCACGGTGGAGCAGCGTTTCTACAGCGTGCCCGAAGACGAAAAGCGCCACGCGCTGCACCAGATCTTGAAGACCCGAGGTATGAAGCAGGCCTTTGTGTTTGTGAACAGCAAACTCGGCTGTGCCCGTTTGGCCCGCTCTCTGGAGCGCGAAGGCCTGAAGACCACCGCACTGCACGGCGACAAGAGCCAGGACGAGCGCCTGAAGGCTCTGGATGCCTTCAAAAAGGGTGAAGTCGATCTGCTGGTGTGTACCGATGTGGCCGCCCGTGGGCTGGACATCAAGGATGTGCCTTGCGTGTTCAATTTCGACATCCCGTTCAACGCCGAAGACTACATCCACCGCATTGGCCGTACCGGCCGCGCGGGTGCCACCGGCCTGGCCGTGAGTTTTGTCGGCGGCAACAACGATGCGCGCCTGGTGGGCGACATCGAGAAGCTGATCAAGACCAAGATTGAGCTCGAAGCGGTTGAATACGACGAAGACGCACCCGATATCCGCAAGCAGGGCCGTATCAACGACGGCCGTCGCATGTATGCGCAAGAGGGGGAGAACGGTGGCGGTGGTGATAACGGCCGCAACGGTGGCCGTGGCCAACAACGCACCGCGCGGGATGACGGTTACGCATCGCGCACACCACGTGCACCGCGTAGCGACTATGGCCGTCCGGCCCAGGCCGCACGTGACCCATTTTTTGACAAACCTTATGAACCATCTGCGCCCGGCGAAGCGGCTGCAGCACCCTCGTGGGAAGCCTCGGCCCGCCCACAAGCACGTGGCATCTCGGCCAACATCAAGCCCAAGGTCAAAGTCGCGGCGCTGTTCAAGTCCGCCTGATTGTGTGTTGACCCTGGCGCGACCTGCGCCAGGTGTTTGTTAATGTTCTCCGTGGTGCTGGGAAACAGCACATTGCACCTGGATCAGCTCCTGCGTCTGGTCCTGCAGATTGAAGCGAAGTGCGCTCAAGCTGCCCCCCCACACACAACCGGTATCCAGCGATAACACGTCGTGTCTGTCCAGCCAGCCCAGCGTGGACCAGTGGCCAAATGCTACGCTGATCTGCGCCGTCTGGCGGTTGGGTACCTCGAACCAGGGCATATAACCCTGGGGCGCACCTCTGCACCTTCCTTTGCTGTCAAATTCCATCGCACCCTCTGCGGTACAAAACCGCAAGCGTGTCAGCGCGTTGACGATCACCCGCAGGCGGTCCATGCCGGTTAATGATTCGCTCCATTGGCTGGGTGTATTGCCGTACATGGATTTCAGGAACTCGGCCGCGTGCCCCCCCTGCAAGGCGGTTTCCACTTCGTGCGCCAAAGCCATCGTCTGGTCTGCACTCCAGGTTGGTAACACACCGGCGTGCACCATCAGAAGCGGCACACCGCCCCGGTTCAGCAGCATCGCCATTTTTTGGTGGCGCAGCCAGTGCAGCATGGCGTGGCGGTCTTCCGCTCCCAGCACGGCGTCCAGCGTGTCCTTGCGGTGTGGTTTGCGCAGTCCCTGTGCCACGGCCAGCAGGTTGAGGTCGTGGTTGCCCAACAAACACTGCGCGGCGTTGCTGTAGCCCATCAGGCGGCGTAACACGCCTGCGGAGTCCGGCCCGCGGTTGACCAGGTCGCCCAACACATACAAAGTGTCGCGGCTGGGAGAGTAATCCAGGGTGTCCAGCAGATCCTGCAGCGCCGCGTCGCAGCCCTGCACATCGCCAATCAGGTAAAGTGCCATGGTTTTCATTCTCGCTTGGGTTTCATGGAATTTATTCTGATCGTGCTGCTGACGCTGCTCAATGGTGCGTTTGCCATGTCCGAGATGGCGCTCACCGCCAGCCGCAAAATCCGCCTGCAAGCCATGGCGGAAGAGGGCAGCAAAGGCGCACAGGCCGCCATGGAGCTGCTGCAAACCCGACCCAGTTTTTTGTCGTCCGTGCAGGTGGGTATCACGTCCATTGGCATGCTCAACGGTATTGTGGGTGAGGCCGCATTCAGCAATGGCCTTTCGCAGTGGCTACTCGCCACATTGCCTATCTCCGAGCGTGCCGCAGACCTCTGGGCCACCGCGGTAGTGGTGACGGTGATCACCTTCATCACCATCCTGTTTGGGGAACTGGTGCCCAAGCGTATTGGGCAGCTGTACCCCGAGACCGTCGCGCGCTTTGTATCACTGCCCATGACCTGGGTGGCAACCGGTGCCAAGCCCTTTGTGCGCCTGCTGTCGGTGTGCACACATGGCATGCTGAAAATCTTGCGCATAGACACCACCGACAACCGTGCGGTGACCGAAGAGGAAATCACTGCCAGCCTGGAAGAGGGTGTAGACGCCGGCATCATCGAGCAGCATGAACACCAGATGGTGCGCAATGTGTTTGACCTGGACGACCGCACACTGACATCCATGATGCTGCCGCGCGCCGACATTGAATGGATGGAGGCGTCTGCCACGGTAGCGGAGTGCCTGCAGCAGGCCAGCAATGGCGGCAACAAGGGCACCCATTCCTGGTACCCGGTGTGCCGCGAATCACTGGACCAGGTGGTGGGCCTGGTCAGTGTGGCGCGCCTGCTGCAATTGGGCTTGCAGCACACGGGCAGTGTGGAGTCGGTTGCCGAACCCGCTGCCTTTGTGCCCGAGACACTGAGTGGCATGGAGCTGATCGAGCAGTTCCGCGCCCAGTCTGCACGTATGGTGTTTGTGGTGGACGAGTACGGCGTGGTGCAAGGTTTGCTGACGCCGCACGATTTGCTGGAAGCGATTACCGGCGAGTTGAAACCCGACAGCCAGACACAAGCCTGGGCAACACACTTGCCCGACGGTTCCTGGGCGCTGGACGGACTGATGCCCGTCAGTGAGCTCAAGGCGCGTCTTGACATTGATGAGCTGCCCCAGGAAGACCGTGGGCGCTACAACACCCTGGCTGGATTGCTGATGGCTGTATCGGGCGAATTGCCCAAAGTGGGTGAACGCATTGACTGCGCCTACTGGCAGTTTGAGGTGACGGCACTCGAAGGCAAGCGCATTGACAAGGTGCTGGCCCGCAGCGCCTGAACGGCACCGGCAGGTGTTACAGACGGCCCGTTATGCGGTAGGCCAGAGTGCCCAGGTGTTCATGCAAGGCCATTTGCCAGCTGCGCAAAGCCGGCCCCAGTGAATATTCTGTCCAGGGTGTAGTTGGGCCCGTGCGGAAGTCCACCGGGTAGGCCGTCACATTCCACCCCGCTTTGGTGAACGTGGCCATGGACCGCGGCATGTGCCATGCGGATGTGACCAGCAGCCAGCGCTGCGTGATGTCCACGCCCGGCAATTGCGCAGTCAAAGTGGCGTTTTCAAAGGTGGTACGTGATGCACCTTCGTAGAGCACATTCGCTCCCGTCACACCCATGCTGTCGAAGAAGACTTTGGCGAGTTGTGCTTCTTTGATCACACTGGCACCCGTCTCGGTGCCACCACCGGTGTAAACGAGCTTCAGGTGCGGATTCTTTTGCAGCATTACCAGAGGCGTTGTCATCCGCTCAGCGGCGCTGTTGAGCAGGGGATGTGCATGGGCAGCAGCTACAAAACTGGGCTCGGTCGAGCCACCCAACACCACCATGCCCACATAGGCCCGCAAGTCCGCCTGGGGCGGTATCTCGCGGTGCTGCGCTTCCAGTTGGCGTATCAGCACATCGGGTAATGGTTTCCACCCCAGCAGCAAAAGCAGCGCCATGGCGCTACCCACCAACCCACGCCCCAGCGCCGGTCTGCGACTCGCCAGCAGGCTCAGGGCGAGCAGAAACAGTACCCACGACAGGGGTTGCGTCAACACAAAAAGAAGAGTTGCCAGGATGGTCATGCGTGTGTGGTTTGGTAGTGGGTTGCGCAATCGTACGTGATGGTTTTGGGGTCTAGGGTTACTACTTAGTGGAGCTCCACACTTGTGGGTTTTAGCCATCCGATTAACCTTCGCTTCCGTCTCATCACTAATGGAAATCGCAATGAGAATCCGCTCGGTTGTTCTTGGTTTGCTGCTTGGATCGTTGTCCATGCTGGCCTTTGGCCAGAAAGCTATAACCATCAAACTGAGCCATGTGGTGGCCGCCGACACGCCCAAGGGCAAGGCCTCCGATTTTTTTGCCAAACGTGCTGCCGAATTGACCAAAGGCCAGGTCAAGGTAGACGTGTACCCGAACAGCCAGCTCTACAAAGACAAGGAAGAGATGGAGGCCTTGCAGATCGGGGCCGTGCAGATGCTGGCGCCATCACTTGCAAAGTTCGGCCCCTTGGGCGTCAGGGAATTTGAGGTGTTTGACTTCCCCTTCATCTTTGACGACACCGCCGACCTGCACCGCGTGACCCAGGGCCCCGTGGGTGCAAGCCTGCTGGGAAAACTGGATGCCAAGGGTGTCAAGGGACTGGCATTTTGGGACAACGGGTTCAAGTCATTCTCGGCCAATACACCGCTGCGGAGTGCGGTCGATTTCAAGGGAAAAAAGTTCCGCATCCAGTCCTCCAAAGTCTTGGAAGAGCAGATTCGCACACTGGGTGGCACTCCACAAGTGATGGCGTTTTCTGAGGTGTACCAGGCGCTGCGCACCGGCGTGGTGGACGGTACCGAAAATCCGATTTCCAACCTGTACAGCCAGCAGATGCACGAGGTGCAAAAGCACCTGTCGATCTCCAACCACGGCTACCTGGGTTACGCCGTCATTGTGAACAAGAAGTTCTGGGACCGACTGCCTGGCGACATACGCGGCCAGTTGGAGCAGGCCATGAAAGAGGCCACCACCTATGCCAACAAGATCGCCCAGGAAGAGAACGATCTCTCTCTGGAAGCGGTCCGCAAATCAGGAAAAACAACGGTTTATGTGCTGAGCAAGGAGGAGCGCATGGCGCTGAAAAAAGCCATGGCACCCGTGCACAACAAGATGGCTGACCGGGTGGGCAAAGACCTGCTGGAGGCGATCTACAAAGAAACCGGATTCAACGCGAACGCGCCGTAAAGGCACCACCCGCTCCACTTTCATCTTTCACTTTTTAGGATAACCATGGATTTCAGTAGTCCACAATTTTGGATCGCGGTCTTGCAGATCGTTGCCATCGACATCGTGCTGGGCGGCGACAACGCCGTTGTCATCGGGCTCGCTTGCCGCAAGCTCCCGGACCAACAGCGCAAGTACGGCATCTTCTGGGGCATGGTCGGCGCCATCGGTTTGCGGGTCATCCTGATATTTTTTGCCGTCACGCTGTTGACGGTCCCGTTCCTGAAAATCGTCGGCGCTGCGCTGTTGCTGTGGATTGGTGTCAAGCTGCTGCTGCCAGAGGAGGAAGACGCACACAACATCCAGGCCAATGTGACCTTGTTTGCAGCGATCAAGACCATCATCATCGCGGATGCCGTGATGAGCCTGGACAACGTGATTGCCATTGCCGGCGCGGCGGGTGACAGCAGGGGTTTGATTATTTTTGGCCTGGTGCTGAGTGTTCCCATCATCGTGCTGGGCAGCCAGTTGGTCATCAAACTGATGGACCGTTTCCCTGTTGTGGTGGTGGCCGGTGGTGCGCTGCTGGGCTGGATTGCCGGTGGCATGGTGGTCGGTGATGTGGCAGTGAATGCCTGGTTCAAGAACACCATTCCTGCCTCCCAATGGGTCGGCCCGGTAGTGGGTGCGCTGCTGGTCGTTGCACTGGGCAAATGGTTGGCCGCCCGCAGTGAAGCCAAGCGTGCGTTGGCACCGCTAGAAGACCTGGCCCACGAGAGCCGCGCGCCTTAACCAGGCTCCACCAACCAGCTGTTACAGCCAGATTTGTTTTGCACGAATCAAGAACCCAAGAAAGTTAGCTATGTTGAAAATAGTGGTGGCCATAGACGGGTCAGAGGCAGCGCTGCGTGCCGTCGGACATGTGATCAAGAATTTTTCCGGTGACCAGGCCGCGCAGGAGATCCATGTGATCAATGTGCAATACCCGGTCCACGGCGGCGTCAGCGCGTTTGTCGATGGCGCGCAGATCAAGGAATACCATGCTTCGGAGGGGGAAAAGACGCTGGCCCCAGCACGTGCGCTGCTGGACGCTGCCGATGTGCCCTACCACTCCCACCTCTTTGTTGGCGAGCCCGCCGAGACCGTCACGCGTTTTGCCAAAGAAAACGCTTGCGATCAGATTGTGATCGGCACCCGCGGGTTGGGCGCGGTCTCCAGCCTGCTGCTGGGTTCGGTCGCCACCAAGATCATCCACCTGGCAGATATGCCCGTGTTACTCGTCAAATAAACCACTGCATCGCGTGTACGGCCTTACTTTTTCTCACTCTGTTACTACTACTAAAGGAGCTTCTTTTATGAACAGCAAATTTTTGCGATCCCTCGTCTGCCTGGCGCTGCTGGGTGGCGCTGCGGCCCATGCGCAGGAATATCCCACCAAGACCATCACCATGGTTGTGCCCTTTGCTGCCGGCGGTCCTACCGACACCGTGGCACGTTTGGTCGCCCAATCCATGGGCGTCAAACTCAAACAGCAAATCATTGTTGAAAACGTTGGCGGTGCCGGTGGCACCATTGGCGCGGCGCGTGTCGCCAAGTCGGCACCCGATGGTTACACGCTATTCCTGCACCATATCGGCCAGTCCACCGCGCCTGCGCTGTACCGCAAGCTGACCTACAACGCGATCGATAGTTTCGAGCCGATCGGCCTGGTGACCGATGTGCCCATGACACTGGTGGCGCGCAAGGATTTTCCAGCCAAGGACTTCAAGGAATTGCTGGCCTATGTCAAAGCCAACAAAGACAAGGTGACCTATGCCAATGCGGGTTTGGGCTCAGCATCCCACCTGTGTGGCATGTTGTTCATGACGGCCATTGAGACCGATCTGACCACGGTTCCCTACAAAGGCACCGGCCCGGCCATGAACGACTTGCTGGGCGGCCAGGTGGACATCATGTGTGACCAAACCACCAACACCACGGGCCAGATCAAGGCCGGCAAGGTAAAGGCATATGGCGTCACCACCAAGACACGTGTGGCCTCGTTGCCCGATGTGCCGACCCTGAACGAAGCCGGCCTGCCGGGCTTTGAAGTGGCCGTGTGGCATGGCATGTATGCGCCACAGGGTACGCCCAAGGCGATCATCGACACACTCTCCGGCGCGCTGCAGGTTGCGCTGAAGGATCCGATGGTCAAACAGCGTTTTGCCGACCTGGGCACCGAGCCCGTGGCAGAGAGCCGCGCCAAGCCGGAAGCACTGAAAGCCCACCTGAAGGCCGAAGTCGACAAGTGGGCCCCCATCATCAAAAAGGCCGGCGCCTACGCCGACTAACCAGTTAGGGACCCAAAGTGCCATCATTCATACGCCATCCCAAAGATTTTTGGACCGGCACCATCTTTCTCTTTTTCGGTCTGGCGGCGGTGATCCTCGGCCAGGATTACCCGATGGGCACTGCAGGAAAAATGGGGCCGTCTTACTTTCCCACCGTACTGGGCTCGCTGCTTGCGCTGATCGGGGCCACCGCGGTGATCCGCTCCTTTGTGCGCGACGGCGAGCCGGTGGGTAAGTTTTATATCAAGGAAATCATCCTGATTCTGTCGGCGGTTTTGCTGTTCGGCGCGCTGATGCGCGGTGCCGGGCTGATTCCCGCCGTTGTTGTGCTGGTTGTACTCAGTGCCTATGCCAGTCCCAAATTCCACTGGGGTTCTGCGCTGTTGCTGGCGGGTGGCCTGGCTGCCTTCAGTGTGCTGGTGTTCGTCAAGCTGCTGGGCTTGCCGATGCCGATGCTCGGCCCCTGGTTTGGTTTCTGATGGGGAATTGATATGGAAATATTCAGCAATCTGGCCTTGGGCCTTGATACCGCCTTCACCCTCACCAACCTGTTCTATTGCCTGGTCGGTGTTTTTGTCGGCACCGCCGTAGGTGTGTTACCCGGATTGGGTCCGGTCGCCACCATCGCGATGCTGCTGCCGGCCACGTTTGGCTTGCCGCCCATTTCATCGCTGATCATGTTGTCGGGCATTTATTACGGCGCGCAGTATGGCGGCTCAACCACCGCCATCCTGGTCAATCTGCCAGGGGAATCCTCCTCGGTAGTGACGGCGATCGATGGTTACCAAATGGCGCGCAATGGCCAGGCAGGCAAGGCGTTGGCGACAGCGGCCATCGGTTCGTTTGTTGCCGGCACCGTTGCGACCGTGTTGCTGGCACTGTTTGCACCGCCGTTGGCAGACCTGGCGCTCAAATTTGGACCGGCCGAATACTTCTCCCTGATGGTGATGGGGCTGGTGGCATCGGTTGTGTTGGCCAGTGGTTCGATGTTGAACGCGATTGGCATGGTCATCCTCGGCCTGTTGCTCGCCCTGATCGGCACCGATGTCAACTCGGGTACGGCGCGCTACACCTTTGACGTGCCGGAACTGGCGGACGGTGTCAACTTCGTCATTGTGGCGATGGGTATGTTCGGCATTGGTGAAATCATCCGCAACCTGGAACATGACGAAACCCGCAACCTGGTGATGAAGAAGGTTTCCGGGCTCATGCTGACCAAGGACGACTTCAAACGCATCGTTGCGCCGGTTTTCCGGGGCACGGTGCTGGGATCGGCGCTGGGCATTCTGCCGGGTGGTGGGGCCATGCTGGCGTCGTTTGCAGCCTATTCGATCGAGAAAAAAGTATCGAAGAACTCGGCACAGTTTGGCAAAGGCGCCATCGAAGGTGTTGCGGCCCCTGAAGCCGCCAACAACGCCGGTGCGCAGACGTCGTTCATTCCCATGCTGACGCTGGGCATTCCGTCCAACCCGGTGATGGCGCTGATGATTGGTGCCATGATCATTCAGGGCATTCAACCCGGCCCGGCCGTGATGACCGAGCAGCCCGCGTTGTTCTGGGGCCTGATCGTGTCGATGTGGATCGGCAACTTCTTTTTGGTGGTGCTGAACCTGCCGATGATTGGCCTGTGGGTCAAGATGATCACGGTGCCTTACCACCGCCTGTACCCGGCCATTTTGATGTTCTGCGCCATTGGCGTGTTCAGTCTGAGCAACAACGAGTTCGATGTGTACCTGATGGCCCTGTTTGGCTTGCTGGGTTACATCTGCGCCAAGTTGAATTGCGAGGCAACACCCATGCTGCTGGGCTTCATCATCGGACCGATGATGGAAGAGTACCTGCGCCGGGCTTTGCTGCTGTCACACAGCGACCCCATGGTGTTTGTGCAGCGCCCCATCAGCGCGACCATGCTGACACTGTCCGCCGTGGCCATGATGGTGGTGCTCAGCCCCAATCTGCGCAAGAAGCGGGAAGAGGCATTCCAGGAAGATTAAACCCGGCGGCGAGGGTTTACAGCAATACCCATGGGGCGCTCCTGGGCCGATAAAGCAGTTTTAGGTCCGGGAGTGCAGGCCATGCCAGAAACGCCACAGAGTCTGATTGCCTTTTGCCGGGGGAACAACCGGGTGTGCCCCATGCCCCAAAGCTGGAACGCCTTGTTTGAGATGCTGCCAAACCGCAAGCGTACGGCGCTGGGTTGGGAGCCACCCCTGCCCTTGATTCTGGAAGCCTGGGACAGCACGCCGGCTCCGCTCAAAACTCTGCGCCTGGCCGAACACATCGAGTGGGCCGCAGAACACGGCGCATTGGAGTCGGTGGCTGCCTTCCTCAGGGCATTGCCCGAAGCGCAGTGGTTACACGCCAGTTAACGGTGGGATGCAGCTTTCGGATTGAGTGACGACACATAGGTGGGTGGTCGCCGTTGCAGGCTGGCCTGCTCGTAGGCATAGGCCATCGCAATCAAGGGCCCTTCGGACCAGGCGCCGCCTACAAAAGACAATCCAATGGGCAAGCCGTGCACCGTGCCGCAGGGCACCGTGATGTGGGGGTAACCGGCTACGGCCGCAGGCGATGTGAAGCTGCCGCCGGGCGCATCCCCGTTGACCAGGTCCGTCAGCCAAGCAGGCCCGCCGGTGGGTGCTACCAGGGCATCCAGCCGGTGTTGCTGCAAGACCTGGTCCAGACCCTCTGCTCGGGCATACCGGTGGTTGTTTGCCAGTGCGTCCCGGTACTCCTGGCTGTCGAGTCCGCCTTTGGCCTGCGCCTGGATGAAATGTTCTTGGCCGAAGAACGGCATTTCTTGTGTGCGGTGTTTCTCGTTGAAGGCAATGACATCGGCCAGGGTTTTGATGGGGGCATTGGGGCCGTAGTCCTCCAAGTAAGCGGCCATGTCGGCCTTCAACTCGTACAACAACACGGTCAGTTCGGACTCGCCGTATTTGTCGCTGTTGGGCACGTCATCCACATCCACTAGTGTTGCGCCCTGCGCCGTCAGCACGGCCAACTGCGCTTGCACAACGGCTGCAACGCGGTCATTGGCGCTGGCTATTTGTGCGCGGACCACGCCGATGCGTTTACCTTTGAGTCCATCTTTGTTCAGGAAACGGGTGTAGTCAGCCTTTTTCTGGTCAGCAGGTGCACTGGCAGGGTCACGCCCGTCGCTACCGGCCATGGCGGTCAACAATACTGCAGCATCGGCCACGGTGCGGGCCATGGGGCCTGCCGTGTCTTGCGAGTGAGAAATGGGAATGATGCCGGCGCGGCTGACCAGGCCCACGGTGGGTTTGATGCCCACCAGACCAGCGATGGACGAGGGCGAAGTGATGGAGCCATCCGTCTCGGTGCCCACGGCGACCGCAGCCAGGCTGGCCGCCATGCTGGCACCCGATCCCGAACTGGAGCCGCTGGTATTGCGGTCCAGTGCATAGGGATTGCGTGTCAAGCCACCACGCGCACTCCAACCGCTGGTGGAACGTGTGGAGCGGATATTGGCCCACTCCGACAGATTGGTTTTGCCCAGGATCACCGCACCGGCATCGCGCAGGCGGGTCACCAGTGCTGCATCCCGCGGTGGCTTCATACCCACCAGGGCCAGGGAGCCGGCCGTGGTCTGCATCTTGTCCGCAGTGGCAATATTGTCTTTGAGCAACACCGGCATGCCGTGCAAAGGCCCGCGTGGACCCTTGGCCTTGCGCTCTGCATCCAGCGCCTTGGCAATGGCCAGTGCGTCGGGGTTGAGCTCTATCACGGCGTTCAGTTTCGGTCCCGCCTTGTCGACCGCCGCTATGCGCGCCAGGTAGAGGCGAACCAGTTGCTGCGCCGTTGTGCGGCCCGCTGCCATGGCAGCTTGTAATTCGACAACCGACTTCTCCGCCACGTCGAAAGGCACACCGGGGGTTTTGGCGAATGATTGGGTTGCCATGGTCGCGCTTGTTGTCAGGGCCATCAGTTCTACAAATTCACGTCGTTGCATGGGTACTTACTCGGTGGGTGGGTCGGGTCCGCGTACTCAACGCGGTCAAGGCTTTGGTGGGTTGTGCGCCCGCGGTGACCTGGCGCAGGGTACGCAGAAAGTCCTGAACCTCGTCATTGGGTCGCACGGGTTCTTTCCAGTATTCACTGCAATCGGATTTGCGCCCCAGCAACTTCATGTTGACCAGTTCACGCCGCAGCGTGGCCTGGTCACCAAAGGTGTGGTGGGCGTTGAGCACCTGGTTCACTTCCTTCTCAGTGTATTTGCGCCGCACTGCAAACTGCGTCCACATCCACCACATGGCCATCTGCTGCACGGAAAACTTGTTGGGCAGCCGCACCAGGCGGCCAGCCGTGTCAAATTGCATCAGCGTTTTGCGTACGGTAGGGGACAAGCTGCCCAAGTTTGGCGTGGCCTTATCATCGGTGGCTTGTACAGGGGCTGGCAGGGCGTCCGGCACTGCAGTGGGGCTGGCTTCCACCGTGGCTCTGAAGTGTTGGAAGTTGCGCATGCCAGCCGCACGGGCCAGCAGGTTGAGCAGTTCGAGGTGGCTGGGTGGCGGTTGGCCCTGGTCGGCGCGTGCGTCCAAGTCTGATTTGAGCGTCTTCGCAAAGGAAGAAATGTCCGCGATGGACAGGGGTAAAAGCATGCGAGTCATCAAAGTTCCTCGTGCGCCGTTGACTCTGTCAAGAGTGCTGGGGTTGCCACTTGCAGCGTAGGCACACAAAAGATTTTTTGATGCGTACTTGCGATTACCAATCAGGTTTAGCGTGAGTCCAAACAAGACTCTGGCAACGCCTGGGTGAACTGCTGACCCTGGCGCGATTGTAGCCACTGAAAAACCCAATGGCAAAAATGACAAAGGCGACCGAAGTCGCCTTTGTGCTGCCAACGCGTCAACCGTATCAGGCTTTGCGCTGCTGCCTTCTGCGGGCAATGGCACCGATCAGTCCCAGGCCGGCCAGCATCATGGCGTAGGTTTCGGGTTCAGGTACCGCAGATACGGGGGATGTGAATTTGCCAATGATGGTGGAGTAGTTGCCCCACTGGTTTTGAGTATGCTCCTGCGCTGGCACCAAGCCGCCAAAGTAGGTGGTGATGCCCACGGTGTTGCTGCCGACGCTGACATTACCCAGCGTGACGCTGAACACCGCAGTGGATCCCACGGTATAGACAGAAGACGGGTCGCTACCCCACCAGGTAAACGACTTGAATCCGGCGGGTGCAAACAGACTTGCCGAACCATTGCCCTGAAGGTCCAGTCCGGTGCCGATGGAGACAGACCAGAAGCCTGGCGCTCCATTAAATGGGGCTGGCGATGTTGAGTCAATGACGGTCGCCGATTCTGGAATGAAAATCGTGAAGCCGTCCAGACCAGTAAATCCACCCATGCCCTGGTTGTTATTTGTCACCGAGTAGTCAAACTGCCAGGTGTTAGCACCCACGCCGCTGGCAAATGAAGTAACGGAGTATTCACCAGACAATGGAATGGTGGCATTGGCCGCACCGCTGAAAACGAAGGTGAGGGCCGCAACAGCCTGGGCGAAATGGGAGATTTTCATGGTCGAAGGTGTTCTGAAGATACATTCTGACGTTATCAGCCACCCACTGGTGCGGCAATAGTCCATATGGACTAGTAGCAGCTTGCGGCCGTGCGTTGCGTACATAAAAAGGCCCCGATAAATGAATACCAGGGCTCTGTACTGTGGTGCCGCTTGACGGAATCGAACTGTCGACCTTCTCCTTACGAAGGAGCTGCTCTACCAACTGAGCTAAAGCGGCTAACCAGTCAAAAATTATACCGTTGGTGCCTCAGCCTTCCACGTGGTAACGGGTCACACGTTCCACTTCATTCTTGGAACCCAGGCACACGCTGACACGCTCGTGCAACTTGCCGGGCGCGATATCCAAAATGCGCTCCCTGCAGTTGGTGGCAGCGCCGCCCGCCTGTTCAACCAGCCAGGCCATGGGGTTGGCCTCGTACATCAGGCGCAGCTTGCCGGGCTTCTCGGGCTCACGCTTGTCCCAGGGGTACATGAAGATGCCGCCGCGGGTCAGGATGCGGTGCACGTCGGTCACCATGCTGGCAATCCAGCGCATATTGAAATCCTTGCCGCGGGGGCCGTCCTTGCCCTGCAAACACTCGTCGATATAACGCTTCACCGGGGCGTCCCAGTGGCGCATATTGCTCATGTTGATCGCGAATTCCTTGGTGTCCTCGGGAATGCGCATCTTCTCTTGCGTCAGCACAAACGAGCCTTGCTCGCGGTCCAGTGTGAACATGGCTACGCCGCTGCCCACAGTCAGCACCAGCGTGGTTTGGGGGCCATAGACGCAGTAGCCAGCGGCCACTTGCTTGCAGCCGGCCTGCAAAAAGTCCTGCTCCGAGACACCCGCGCCTTCGGGCTTTTTGAGCACGCTGAAGATGGTGCCAATGCTCACATTCACATCGATGTTGCTGGAGCCGTCCAGGGGATCAAACAGCAGCAGGTATTCGCCCTGCGGGTAGCGGTTGGGCACCAGGTAGATGCCTTCCATTTCTTCCGATGCCATGGCTGCCAGGTGGCCGCCCCATTCGTTGGCTTCGATCAGTACTTCGTTGGAGATGATGTCCAGTTTCTTCTGGACTTCACCTTGGATGTTTTCGCTCTCGGCCGTGCCCAGCACACCACCCAAGGCGCCCTTGTTGACGGCATGGCTGATGCTCTTGCAGGAGCGGGCCACCACTTCCAGCAGCAGGCGCAGTTGGGCGGGGATGGAGCCGTCTACGCGTTGTTCTTCAACCAGGTAGCGGGTGAGTGATATTTTGGATGCCATAGTGTTCCTTGTGAAATCAGTCCGCCAGGGCGCGGTCAATGACCTCGCGTACATCGTTGCTCAGGTCTGACTTCGCAGCCACGCGGGCCAGGGCTTCGCGGGCGGCGCTGCGGTAGGGCTCGGCCAGGCGTTTCCAGCGGTCCAGCGCACGTGCCAGGCGGGCGGCGACCTGGGGGTTGATGCCGTCCAGCTCGATGACACGTTCGGCCCAGTACACATAACCCGCAGCATCCGCGCGGTGGAAGCCGCCCGGGTTGGCATTGCAGTAGCTAAAGATCACGCTGCGCGCACGGTTGGGGTTGCGGATGTTGAAGTCGGCGTGTGTCATCAGCTGGCGCACGGCGGGCAGCACATTGCCACCGCGGTCTGGCGCACCGGCTTGCAGTGCAAACCACTTGTCCAGCACCAGGTCTTCGTGCTTGAACATGGCGTGGAAGCGGGCCAGGGCCGGTGTAGCCAATGCGTGGCCGCTGGTCACCAGAGCCTGCAGCGCATTGGCCTGGTCTGTCATGTTGCCAGCGTCCTTGAAACGCTGCAGCGCCTTGCCAGGCCAGACCGCGTCACCACTCTGGGTGGCGGCCAGGCACAGGTAGCTCAGGGACATGCCAGCCAGTGCGCGGCGGCCGGCCGAGGTAGCGTCCGGGCTGTAGGCACCGTTGTCCTGGTGGGCATCAAACGCCCATTCCCAGTCCGCTTGCAGGCCGGTGGCGATCTGCAGGCGCATGGCCTCACGCACGGCGTGGATGCGTTGGGGGTCGACCACGTCCAACTGCTCTGCGATATAGGTTTCACCCGGCAGTGTCAGCACCAGTTCCTTGAACGCAGCGTCCAGCTGGGGCGAGCGCAACACACTGCGCATGGCCGAGAGGTATGCGTCATTTAGCACGCTAGCCCCCGTGGATGCTGATGTATCCACTATCGCATTGATAGCGCTGCGCAGGGCCAGGCGTTGGCCGGCTTCCCAGCGGTTGAATGGATCGGGGTCGTTGGCCAAGAGCGTCAGCAACTGGGCGTCGCTGTAGTCAAAATCCAGCACTACAGGCGCGGAGAAACCGCGCAGGATGGAGGGCACGGGCTCTTCTGCCACACCGGTGAAGGTGATGCTGGCGGTGTCGCCGGTCATCACAAACAGGTGGTTGTCGGCGGCGGCGTCGCTGCTGCCCTGCACGGTCAGTGGCAAGGCCGCACCACTGTTGCTGCCCACCAGGCCCAGCAGCACCGGGATTACAAAGGCTTGTTTGGTGGCCTGGTTGGCCGTGGCGGCGCAGCTTTGTGTGAACTGCAGCGTGTAGGTCTGCGCAGCCGCATCAAAACTGCCGCGGGCAGACAGGCGGGGTGTGCCGGCCTGGCTGTACCAGAGCTTGAACTGGGGCAGCAGCTGCGCCAGGCTGGAGCTCGGGTTGGCATCGGCCATGCTCTGTGCAAAGTCGTCACAGGTGACGGCCTGGCCGTCAAAACGCTCAAAGTACAACTTCATACCCTTGGCGAAACCGTCACGGCCCACCAGGGTCTGCATCATGCGGACCACCTCGGCACCCTTTTCGTAGATGGTGACGGTGTAGAAGTTGTTGATCTCGATGTAGCTGTCCGGGCGCACCGGGTGGGCCATGGGGCCTGCGTCTTCGGGGAACTGGGCGGTGCGCAACACACGCACGTCTTCGATGCGTTTGACAGCGCGTGCCGAGGGCTCAAAACACATGTCCTGGCTGAATTCCTGGTCGCGGAACACGGTCAGGCCTTCTTTCAGGCTCAGCTGGAACCAGTCGCGGCAGGTGATGCGGTTGCCGGTCCAGTTGTGGAAGTATTCGTGGCCGACCACACTTTCGATGTTGGCAAAGTCCACATCGGTGGCGGTGGCCTGGTTGGCCAGCACGTACTTGGAGTTGAAGATGTTCAGGCCCTTGTTCTCCATGGCGCCCATGTTGAAGTCGGCCGTGGCGACGATCATGAAGCGTTCCAGATCCAGCGGCAGGCCGAAGCGGGCTTCGTCCCAGGCCACGGAGGCCATCAGCGAATTCATCGCGTGTTCGGTCTTGTCCAGGTCACCGGGGCGCACAAAGACCTGCAGCAGGTGGTCCTTGCCCGCGCGGGAGGTGATGCGCTGTTCACGTGCCACCAGTTGGCCCGCTACCAGCGCGAACAGGTAACACGGTTTCTTGTGCGGATCAACCCACTTGGCGAAGTGGCGGCCGTCCTCCAACGTGCCGCTGTCCACCAGGTTGCCGTTGCTCAACAACACAGGGTACTTGGCCTTGTCGGCGCGCAGCGTGACCGTGTACATGGCCATCACATCCGGGCGGTCCAGGAAGTAGGTGATGCGGCGAAAGCCCTCGGCCTCGCACTGCGTGAAGAACGAATCGTTGCTGGTGTACAGGCCCGACAGCTTGGTGTTCTTGACCGGCGCGCAGGTGGTGAAGATTTCCAGCTGGAAGGGTTCGTTGCCCTCCGGCAGGTTTTCCAGCACCAGGCGCTCGCCATCCATCTTGAAGGATGTGCCTTGGCCGTTGACCAGCACACGCGCCAGGTTCAGCTCTTCGCCGTCCAGCTTCAGCGCCTGGGCTGGCACGTCGGGGTTGCGACGCAGCGTCATCTTGTTCAGCACACGGGTCTTGGCCGGGTCCAGATCAAAGGTCAGCTCTACCGTGTCAATGCGGTAGGCCGGCGCCGTGTAGTCGGCCCGGTTGATGACGGTGGGGGCGCCTTCGTTATCTCGGAATTGCAGCATGGGGTTCTCCAGAAATTCTTGTGGTGAAAAAGCGTTAGACGCCTTGTTTCAAGGAGGCTTCGATGAAGACGTCCAAATCGCCGTCCAAAACCTTCTGCGTAGCAGATACCTCGACATTGGTGCGCAGGTCTTTAATGCGGCTGTTGTCCAGCACGTACGAGCGGATCTGGTGGCCCCAGCCCACGTCGGTCTTGGTGTCTTCCAGCTTTTGCTGGGCTTCCTGCTGCTTGCGCAGCTCAAAGTCATACAAGCGACTGCGCAGGCGCTTCCAGGCCACGTCGCGGTTGCTGTGCTGGCTGCGTCCGTCCTGGCACTGCACGACGATGCCGGTGGGGATGTGGGTCAGGCGCACGGCCGAGTCGGTCTTGTTGATGTGCTGACCACCAGCGCCCGATGCGCGGAAGGTGTCGGTGCGCACATCGCTGGGGTTGATTTCGATTTCGATGGAGTCGTCGATCTCGGGGTAAACGAACACGCTGGCAAAGCTGGTGTGGCGCCCGCCCGACGAGTCAAACGGCGACTTGCGCACCAGGCGGTGCACGCCAGTTTCGGTGCGCAGCAGGCCAAAAGCGTATTCGCCTTCGATCTTGATGGTGGCGCCCTTGATACCGGCGGTGTCACCCGCGGTTTCGTCTTCAATCGTGGTCTTGAAGCCCTTGCGCTCGGCGTACTTGAGGTACTGGCGCAGCAGCATGCTGGCCCAGTCGCAGGCTTCGGTGCCGCCTGCGCCGGCCTGGATGTCCAAAAAGCAGTTCAGCGGATCGGCCTGGTTGCTGAACATGCGGCGGAACTCCAGCCCTTCGATGATGGCGGCCAACTTGGCAGTCTCGCCCTCAATCGTCATCAGGCCGGCCTCGTCGCCGTCTTCCTTGCTCATCTCGAACAGTTCGAGGTTGTCGCTGAGTTCAGTTTCCAGCTCGGTGATGGTGACCACCACGCCATCCAGCGCTTTTTTCTCTTTGCCCAGTTCCTGGGCACGTTTGGGGTCGTTCCAGACGGTGGGGTCTTCTAGCGATGCAACAACGGTGCGCAGGCGTTCGGCTTTGACATCGTAGTCAAAGATACCCCCGTAACTCTTGGGTCCTTGCGCTCAGGTCCGTGAGTTGGGTGCCGATGAGGTTGATGCGTTCTGCTTCCATGATGGTGCTGTCCTATGCGTGAATTCGGGGAATAACCCAGCATTTTAGGTGGGACATCGCTAAAGAGCGCCAATTAGGCTTGGTTTAGCGCCCCGGTACGCGCAGATCGTCCAAGTAGTCGCGCGCGATGTTGACCGTTGAAGCATGGCCCAGCGACGCAAAGTGGCTGGCCAGCCAGCGTTTGGCGCATGCCTGGCCCAGGTCGCGCAGGGTGTGGATCAGCTTGGCGTCGGTCGCGGATTTGGTGGATGCGGGATAACTACCCAGTATTTCGCCCCCGTCGATGCGGTGCATCAGCACGTTTTTGTAGCGCGTGGGGTCCAGCTTGCCCTGCATCAGCAGGCGTTTGACAAAATCTATGGCGCGCATTTCGGCCATCAGCGCGGCATTAAACGTGATTTCGTTGATGCGGTCCATGATCTCGGCGGCCGTGGTGGGCAGCTTCTCGCGCTGTATGGGGTTGATCTGCACCAGCACCACGTCGCGGCTTTCGCACTGGTAGATCAGCGGGTGGATGGCCGGGTTGCCGGCGTAACCGCCGTCCCAGTAGTGCTGACCGTCGATTTCCACCGCCTGGAACACGGTGGGCAGGCAGGCTGAGGCCATGACGGCCTTGGCCGTGAGCCGCTTGCCGGAAAACACCTCCGCCTTGCCGGTGGTCACGGTGGTTGCCACTACAAACAGCTTCAGGTCCTGGAATGCCGCCAGTTGCTCAAAGTCGATTTGCTTGTGCAGAAATTGCAGCAGAGGGTTGATGTCCAGCGGGTTGCTCTGGTAGGGCGACACGCTGCTGGCCCAAAAGCTGGTTACCGCATCGCTGAGTAACTGGCTGGGCGACTGGCGGTTGCCAGTAAGTGCACCAAAACCGCCGAACAGGATGTCCAGCGGCGCGCGCTGGGCCTGGGCAACGGAAGACGACACCGCACCCATGTCCACAATGCCCTCCCAGAAGGCGGCCAGTGATGCACGTGCCGATTCGCGCTGGGCCAGCGCCGATTGGCCCTGCGCCTGGGCGAACCCGTGGGCCATGGCCACTGCATTCATGGCACCTGCGCTGGTGCCGCTGATGCCTTCAAACGCCACGCGGCCGTCGTCCAGCAGCGCATCCAGCACGCCCCAGGTAAAGGCACCGTGGGAGCCACCGCCCTGCAGGGCCAGGTTGACCAGGGGTGCAGCCACTAGGCGATAAACCGTTCGATCAAGCCCGCCAAAACCTCCGGCTGGTCGTGGTGCATCATGTGGCCGGCATCGGGTATGAAGCCGATCTCCACATTCGGCACATTCTTGATGCGCTCGTGGTACTGCTCCAGCGTGAACTTGCCTTTCCACCACAAGTCCAGGCTGTTGTCAGACGCTTCCACGGCCAGCACCGGCATGCTCAGGCGCCGGTAAAGCTCCAGCACCTCTTCCGATTGGTACAGGTGGGCGCTGATGACCTTGTGCGCAGGCTGGCCCAATATGGTCCATTTGCCTTCGGCGTTTTCGGCGGCCCAGTGTTGGGCCAGCCAGTCGGCCTTGTCCTGGCTCAGGCGGGGGTTGGTCTTCATCAGGCGGCGGGCCACGCCGCTAACGGCGTCATAGGCTTTGAGGTCCATTTCGCCGCGGTGCAGTTTTTTCAGCTCGTCCATCCACTTGGCATAACGGCCGGGCGCCATGTCGGGCGTGGTAGCGGGCAGGCCAAAACCTTCCAGATTGACCAGGCGGCGGATGCGCTCGGGGCGCACACCGCCGTACAGCATCACCACGTTGCCGCCCAGGCTGTGGCCGACCAGGTTGACGGGTTGGTCGGGCGAATAGTGGTCCAGCAGAAAGTCCAGGTCGGCCATGTAGTCGGGGAACCAGTAGTTGTCTACGTTCCCCGACGGGGTTTTGCCATAACCGCGCCAGTCTGGCGCAATGATGTAGTGGTCGTCTTTGAAGGCGTCCACCACAAACTGGTAACTGGCCGCCACGTCCATCCAGCCGTGGACCATGACCAGCGGGGTCTTGTCGGGAGAGGGTTGGCCCCAAATTTGCACGTGGTACTGCAGATTGCGTATAGGGACAAACTCGCTACGGAATTTTCTTTTGACTTGGTACATTTGATCAATCATACGGAGGCAGTGGATGCCAGTCAGTCAGCACAGCGACAAATACAAAACCACCAGTCGGGAAATTTCTGCATCTTTGGGCGGCGTGCCCCCGGCCTATAGCCGTGTACACGGCAGCTTTGCGTGGGACGTGCCCCAACACTTCAATATTGCCCAGGTGTGCTGTGCCCGCTGGGCTGCTTTGCCGGATGCTACTGAAAACATAGCTATACAGTCATATTCCACGGGGGCTGATAGCACTTTTTACTCATACGCCTTGCTGCAGGAGCAGGCCAACCGCCTGTCCAACGTGCTGGTGGCCCAGGGCGTGCAGCGCGGTGACCGCGTGGCCATCGTGATGCCCCAGTGTTTTGAAACGGCGGTGGCCTACATGGCCGTATTGCAAATGGGGGCGGTGGCCATGCCGCTCTCGCTGTTGTTTGGGCCCGACGCGTTGGAGTTCCGCCTGCAGGACAGCGAGGCCGTGTTGGCCATTGCCGACAGCACCGCGCTGGCCGACCTGCAACTGGCCCGCAAACACTGCTCCACATTGCGCACCGTTATGGGGGTGGGCGCACCGGATGCCGTGCAAGGCCATGCAGATTGTGAGTTTGCCGACGCGCTGGCCCAATTCAGCACCCACTTCACCCCGGTGGATACGTTGGCCGACGACCCCGCCATCCTGATCTACACCAGCGGCACCACCGGCAATCCCAAGGGTGCACTGCTGGCGCACCGGGCGCTCATCGGCAACCTGCCGGGCTTTGTGGCCAGCCAGAACTGGTTTGGCTTTGACCCAAATGCCGCCGAGTCGACCTCGCAAGCCGTGTTCTGGAGCCCCGCGGACTGGGCGTGGACGGGCGGGTTGATGGACGCACTCTTGCCCACGCTGTACTTTGGCCGCCCCATCGTGGCGTACCGCGGGCGCTTCAGCCCCCAGGCTGCGCTGGAGCTGATGCAAGCCTGCGGCGTCACCCACACCTTTTTGTTCCCCACCGCGCTCAAGGCCATGATGAAGGCCTTTCCCGGCACGCCGCAGCGTACCGTGCGCCAGCAGTTCCATCTGCAGCTGCAAGCCATCATGAGCGCGGGAGAGGCCGTGGGCGACGCCGTGTTTGCCTATTGTGAGCAGCAGTTGGGCGTCAAACCCAACGAGATGTTTGGCCAGACCGAGATCAACTACATCGTGGGCAACTGCAACGCGCTGTGGCCGTCCAAACCTGGCAGCATGGGCATGGGCTACCCCGGCCACCGCGTGCAGGTGATAGACGATGCGGGCAACGAATGCCCCGTGGGCGTGCCGGGCGACGTTGCGCTGAACCGTTTTGACGTGAATGGCCAGCCCGACCCCATTTTCTTTCTGGGCTACTGGAAAAATAACGCGGCGACCCAGGCCAAGTTCACCGGTGACTGGTGCCGCACCGGCGACATGGCCGTGCGCGATGCCGACGGTTACCTGTGGTACCAGGGCCGCAGCGACGACGTGTTCAAGGCCGCGGGCTACCGCATAGGCCCGGGCGAGATCGAGAACTGCCTGGTCAAACACCCGGCTGTGGCCAACGCGGCGGTGGTGCCCAAGCCCGACGCCGAACGGGGCGCCCTGGTCAAGGCGTATGTGGTCATTGCTCCTGATTTTGTAGCGCAGTATGCAAGTGATACGGGGGCTAGGGACCAATTTCGTGAAAATCTTGTGGCGGAACTGCAGACCCACGTCAAAGGTCTGCTGGCACCGTATGAATACCCCAAGGAGATTGAGTTCGTTGACGCCCTGCCCATGACCACCACTGGCAAGGTGCAGCGCCGCGTGCTGCGCCTGCAAGAGGAAGAGCGTTATGCAGCCGCTCGCGCTTAAGTCCACATTCAAGCCCACGCTGGTGCGGCGTATCGGCTGGCTGGACTGGAGCAAATGGCTGGTGGTGCCTGTGTTGCCCTTGCTGGTGCTCGCCAACCGGCCCTGGGGCCGCATGTTTGGGGTGATGCTGGTGTGCGCGGTGTTTCTGGGCTTCATATTGTTCATGGCGCTGCGGGCCTGGGAGACCAGCCTGCGCCGCCAGTTCATCCGCGAGTCCACCTTGCCGCGTTTTCTGGGTGCCAAGCTGCGTGCGCAGTACCCGCAACTGGGTGCGCGCGATGTGGAGCTGGTGCTGCATGGCCTGCGCCAGTTCTTCATGGCCCACCTGCGCAGCCAGCGCCAGTTTGTGGCCATGCCGTCGCAGGTGGCGGATGCCGCCTGGCACGAGTTCATCCTGCACACCCGCGCGTATGAAGCCTGGTGCAGCGCCGCCTTTGGCAAGTTGATGCACCACACACCCGCCGAGGTGCTGGGCCGCGACCCCAAGCGCAACGACGGCCTGCGCCGCACCTGGTACTGGGCCTGCAAAGAAGAAAGCATCAACCCGCGCAAACCCACCCGCCTGCCCCTGCTGTTTGCGCTGGACAAAAAATTCGCCATTGCCGGCGGCTTTGCTTATGTGCCGGATTGCAGCGACATCGACCGCAAAAGCGGCTCGGGCGACTACTGCGGCACCAGCTTTGGTGATGGCGGCGGTGCAGACGGAGGCTCCGCTGGCGACGCCGGCAGCTTTGGCGGCAGCGAATCTTCGTCCAGCGACGCGGGCGGCTCTGGTGACGGAGATGGGGGAGGCGGCGGCGGCTGCGGCGGTGGTGATTGAGACGCGGCGCGGGAGCTACTTCCAGCGCAGCGCCTGCTTCTCCACCAGGTGCCACGACAGCCCGGCCAGTGCAAATGTGACTACGGTGCTGGCCAGCACATAAGCCGTAAAGCTGGCCTCGTGTAGCTTGTAGTGCGCCAGCACCTGCTGCACCGGAAAGCCATACAGATACGCGCCATACGACCAGTCGCCCACACGCGCCGGCACCCGCGGCAGCCAGTGTGCATACAGGGCCAGCCACAGCGTCAACGTACCCACGCCCAGCAGGTAGGCCAATAGTTGCCAGCTGCTTGATTTGGGCAAGAACACTGCAAACACCAAGAGAAACAGCGCGGGCCACAACAGGGGTCGAATGTGCGTGCGCCAGCAGGCAAACACCGCGCCTAGCGCAAACAGCAGGCCCAGCTTGCCGTGGTAGTAGTCCATGCCCAGAAACAGATCAAACACACCCAGCTGTGGCCCCACCGGGCGCAGCAACAGCAGCGCCAACAGCGCGGCACCCAACAGCGGTACCTTGATCCGTAGCGGCCCCGGCAACAGGCTGGCCAACGCCAGCACGCCGTAGCAGGTGATCTCATATGGCAATGACCACAAGGCACCGTTCACGCTGATGGGCTGCGGGTTGGCATAAAACACACCCGGCAGCGGGTAGTGGATGACCCAGGCGCTGGCCGTCTGTAAATAGGTCCATGTCACCGTGTGCCACCAATACGCCGCCAGCGGCCAGGTCGTCATCAGCGGCCCCAGCACCAGCACACACAGCAGGCAGATGACCACCAGCGCCGGGTAGATGCGCAGCGCACGGCGCCGAGCAAATTCAAACAGGCTGGGGCTGCGCTCCAGCGACAGCGTTACCAAGTAGCCGCTGAGCACAAAGAAGATAGCCACCCCCACGCCACCCAGCGTGTCAATGCCCAGCGCGCTGGCCAACGGCTCGTTGCCGCCGCGCCCACCCAGCGGATAACAGTGGCTGAACAACACCAGCCACGCCGCGAACAGGCGCAGGATGTCGAAGCGGTTGTCGTCGCGGTTCAGCGGGGACATAAGGGGGGAGGGTGGCAGGGAGGCTGGCGGTGGCAGGGCGCGGGGATGCTAACACGGGGTGTGCCGCTGTGAGCTGTTTGTACGGAAGTTCTTAAGGTAAATTGGCCTCTAGCCCCCGTCGGATGGACCTGAGTAGCTATTAAAATTGAAGTGATTTTGTGTGGCGGGCGGCAGAGTTTGGGTCAGTGGCCCCCGCCTCATAGTGTCAAACGCCCACAAATCGGCGGGGACCACTGACCCAAGCTCTGCGGGAGGCGCGAGTGGTCCCGATTTTTACGGTCTCACACTCTATAGTTGTGACCGAGCGCCACGAATGATTCTGCAAGTGGCTACCTGAAAAAACTCGTCTATGACTAACCGCCCAAAATCTATTGTTTCTATAGGAACAATGTCGAATCTCGTCGTTCCATCGGAGCTCGCCTATGCGGGCGCACTACAGAAGCTTATTCAGTCAGCGCGAGACCTTCACATTCAAATCGATTTGGCAACGTTTTACAGTGAAGAGCCGATCGAATTGCATAATTTTGTAGACACTGTCACTTATAGATTCATGATTGAAGATGGGGAGCCTTTTTTGGCGTATGAAGTATCGACACACCATGGGGGCGTATACCGGGAAGTTGCGTACACAGGCGAAGAGATCCGCTCATGGAGCGTCGGGGTGAATCTCAATGAAAACCGCGAAGAACTATGTGACCGAGCCAAACGTGTCCGATATACGCTAGGAATTGGAATCGGCGGTTAGATGGACCACAGTGGTTTGTTAACTGACCATATCAAGCATTTCATCCCTCTCCGCACACCGTCTAGTCCGGCTCTCCCATGCACTACGAAGAACAACCCCCACCCCTGGCCCTGAGCGACTTCGTAGACCGCTTCTGGGCCTTCGATGTCTCCAACGGCGGCCCCGCGCAAATCGACCATGTGGTGATGCCAGATGGCGCCTGCAACCTGACCCTGGTCGAACCCGGTCCGGGTGGGCAGATGTATGCATCGCTGACGGGGCCCTGTGCCGTGGCGCTGCGGGTGCCGGTTTTCAGGGGGGTTCGCTACCGCGGCATCCGGCTCAAGCCGGGCGCGGTGCGCGCTTTTCTGGGATTGGATGTGGCGCTGGTGGCTAACAAGAGCATGCCGCTGCAAGCCCTATTGCCCGATGTTTATGCAGCCGTGCAGCAAGGCCTGTCGCCCTTGCCAGAGTCGTTGGTCGAGTTCTCCGCCAAGGCAGGGCAGCTGTTTGCAGACCGTGCCGAGCATACGCACGTGCTAGATGACGCCGTGCAAAAGCTGGTGGCTTTGTTGATTCAGAGCGAGGGGGAGGCGCCGCTCGGTGCGCTGCTGGAGTCCTTCGGCTTGAGTGAACGGCAGCTGCGCCGGCGCTTTGTGGCTGAGGTGGGGTTGACGCCCAAGGTCTTTTCCCGCTTGCGGCGGGTGCGCAGGGCCTGTGCCGATCTGTTGCTGCACGCGCCGTCGGGGGTGGCGGGCATTTCGGTTGACCACGGCTTCTCCGACCAAGCCCACTTTTCGCGCGAGTTGCGTACGGTTTTTGGCATGACGCCGCAGCTGCTGCACCAGTACCTGCGCCAGATCCAGCACACCAATGTGGTGGAGCTGCAGGGTGCGGGCTGAAGTTTTTGCCGCCCACTTGTCCGAAATCTTCAATGCCTGCGGGCCGCGATTGCGTAAGCTCGGGCTTTCCCATCCACCAGGACCTTTCAAGATGATGAAGATCAAGAACACACGCAGCATGGCTTTGGCACATACCGCACGGATGGCGGGCAGCGTATGGCTGGCCTGCACCCTGTTGTTGTGGGGTGGCGCCGCTACCGCCCAAGAGGCCGCGGCAGCACCCAATACGTTGATGCGCAAGCTCGACATCCTCAAAGGCACCTGGGTGGGCGACGCCAAGGGTGTGGGGCCAGATGGCAAGCCCTACACGGTGCGCCAAACCGAACGGGTGGGCTCCATGCTGAACGGCGATGTGCTGGTGATAGAGGGGCGGGGTTACAAGAGCGACGGCTCGCTGGCCTTCAACGCCTTTGGCACGGTGTCGGCCGATGCCAAGACCGGTGCGTACGACTTCAAGGCCTATGCGCAGGGCCGGTCCGGCAACTACCGCATGGAGTCCATTCCCAACGGTGTGGTATGGGAGCTGGCGGCCGGGCCGAACGCCACCGTGCGTTACACCATCACCATTGAAGATGGCGTGTGGCGCGAAGTGGGGCACTACCTGGCCAAAGACCAGCCGCCGCGCCAGATCATCGAAATGACGCTCAAACGCACCGGTGATACCGACTGGCCGGCGGCCCAGCCTGTGACGCCATAAAACGCCGCTTGGTCTAAAGCTGCGTGGGCGCCTTGGCCGGGAACGCCACGGTGAAGCAGCTCCCCTGGCCGGGTGTGGATTCGACCGTTAATTTGCCACCCAGCAGCGAGGTCACGATGCGGTGCGAAATGGCCAAGCCCAGGCCCGACCCGCCTTGCCCCAGGCGGGTGGTGAAGAAGGGGTCAAAGATGCGCGACACCACGCCCAGCTCCATGCCCACGCCGTTGTCCATCACTTGCAGGTGCACCCAGCCACTGGCCGCGTCGAGTGTTGCCTGCAGCGTGATGGCGTCATCGGGCCCGCCGGTAAAGCCGTGGGTAAATGAGTTTTGCACCAGGTTGGTAATGACCTGGCCCAGGGGGCCGGGGAAGCCATCGCAGCCAATGTTGGACGGCACGGCGTTGCGGATCTGGACGGCGCTGGATTTCTTCATGGTGGGGCCGAGGGTGTTGAGCACATCCTCCACCACGTCGTGCAAAAGAAAGTCGCGTCGCCGTTGAGAGGTCTGGTCAACCGCGACTTGCTTGAAACTGGTGATCAGGTCGGCAGCCTTGCGGATGGTGCTGACCTGCAGTGCGCTGACCTCGCCCAGAAACGACAGAAACCGTTGCAGTTCGGCGCGTTTTAATTCAGTGCCGTTCACCAGGTCACTGAACTCGGCCACGCGGTCTTGCAGCGTGCTGGAGAGCATCAGTACGTTGCCAATCGGGGTGTTGAGCTCATGCGACACCCCCGCCACCAAAGAGCCCAGTGATGCCAGCTTTTCTGAATCGACCAGCTCTTCCTGAGACCGCTTGAGCAGCGCAAGCATATTGCTCAACTCCTCGGTGCGCTCGGCAACACGCTTTTCCAGCTGTTGCTCCCGGACCTTGGCCTCGGTGATATCGCTCAAGCGCACAAGGCAGCCCTCTTGCAGGGGGGCACAGTAGACCGAAAACCAGCGCCCCTCGCCATCCAGGCTTGGGTGCGCCGCAATAAAGCGTTCTTCTTCCAGTTCGTGCGCCGATGCAAGCGCCCGCTCGCACAGGTCCGCAAACCCGAGCGCCTGCCAGCGGGGAAGTGCCTGGGCCACTGGCCGGCCTTCTATCTTGGCGGTGCCTGCGTCGGCCAGTTCACACATCGTCTTGTTGGCTACCAAAACCATCCAGTCGGTGCGCCCCGGTACTTCACCAACCACACGCCGCAGCGCCAAGATGGCATCGTGGCTGCCATCCAGCACCGCATCCAGCAGGTGGGCACGCATCTCCAAGGGCTGGTTGTAGACGACCAGTGTCAGCCCACCATCGGCGCGCTGCAGCGGCAGTATCAGGCGCTCCCAGGTAAACACCGAAGACGCCCGGTCCGAGTAGTGCAAGGTGTATAGGGGCCTTCGTTGCGCCTGCACGCTGCGGTAACAGTCCAGGAAAAAGGGTGCCAGCACACCGCCAAACTCGGAGACCCGTTTACCGGTCATGTTGATCTGGCTGTGGCGGCTGATCTCTACGCCGTAGTGCAAGTATTTGAAGTCGCCATCGTCCAGAGCGTCCAACACCATGACCTTGGGGACGTACAAGCGCAATGGCTCTGCCACCGGCTCTCGGTGCAGCGCGAAGTCGTCAACGTCGGGAAGGTCGGCATTGCGCCGGGGCAGCGCCTGCCAGGCAAACAGCAGCGCCAGCACATCGGCGTTGGAAACCACCGACTCGATCTCGTCCCACACCATGCGGTGCCAAAACGGTGTCTCTGCTGTCATATGCTGTTACCCCACATCGGTGCGCCGCTTTTTTTGGCTGGCCTTCATCGCATACATACGTGCGTCTGCGGTGGCCAGGCAGTGGTCGAGCGTGTTGCTGTTGTCCAAACGCAAGGCGTAACCCAAGGCGCTGTTGGGGTGCATGGGCGTGCCGTCGGGCAGGGTGTGGGTCAGTGTGGCGCAGCGCGTCTGAAAGGCTTCGAGCTGTTGTTGCACAGAGGCGTGGGCATCGGTGAGCGGCACCAGGAACAGAAATTCATCACCCCCCATGCGGTAGCCCTTGGCTGCGGGCCAATGGGCGCGGGCAGCCTCGGCCAGCATCTGGATCAGGCGGTCACCGGCGGCGTGGCCGTAGGTGTCGTTGGTGCGTTTCAGGTTGTTCAGGTCGGCCACTACCACCGCCTGCGGAAAGCCCAGACTGGTGCTGAGCGCATCGGCATGGTGGCTGTAGTGGTTGCGGTTGAACAGGCCGGTGAGCGTGTCGGTGTAGAGCAGCTCTTCGCGTTCGCGCAGAAACTGCGTGGTCAGGCGTTCGTTGGTCAGCTTGCGGGCGGTAACGGCGGTCACCACCACAATGGCCACCAGGGCCAGGCTCAGCAGCCCGGCGATCCAGCGCAGGCGGCCAGTGCTCTCGTTGGTCAGGGTGGGCACCCCCTGCACGCCGCGGTACTTCATTTCTTCAAACGACAGCAGCGGAATCACCTTGTCCATGATGCTGGCCAGCTGTGGCTGGGTGCGGCTCACACCAAAGTAGACAAACGAGTCGCTGGAGGTGTTGCCCCGTTTGACCAGGTCCTGGTAACCCAGTCCGTTAATATAAAACTCGGCCACGGTCGGGTTTTCTATCAGGTAGTCGGCCTCGCCCTTGCGCACCTTTTGCAGGGATTCCATGATGTCCTGCGTCTTGACAATACGCGGGTCGCGCAGGTTCTTGCGCAGGTACTCTTCGTGCCAGAAACCTTCGATAACGGCGACCCGCAATCCATCCAGCGCATAGATGTCCGACACCGGTGGGCTGGTCTTGAGTCCCACCACAATATCGCGCTCCTGGCTGATGGGGTGGGGGAACACAAAGTCGCGCAGCCGGTCTTCGGTCTTGGCCATGTCCACCACGTGCACCTTGCCGGCGCGGGCCTGGTCCATGATGTTGGCAAACGGCGCTGACACCACCGTGTAACGGATGCCAACGGTGTCTGCAATGGCACGGAAATACTCACCCGCGATGCCCAGGTAGCGGCCGTTGCTGTAGTAGTCAAACGGCAGGTAGTCTTCGGCGACGCCCACCACGGCTTCACTGGACGCGTCCAGCCAGTCCAGCTCGGCATCGGACAACCGCAGTGCCTTGCGGTTGTAGATCTTGCGGGCATCGCGGGCCATGGTGGTGATGCTGTCCTGGTTATGGTCCAGGTAACGCTCCAGAATACTGGCCAGCATCGCATCCTTGTGCAGCACGGCCAGCGTCATGTCGGAGGTGATGGCCCGCAGCTGAGCCATCACCGCAAGCTCTGGGTTGCCCACCAGGTATTCCACCTCCACCCCGCCGCCCGAGGTCACGAATGCATCAATGCTGCCCTGGGTGAGTGCCGCCAGGGCCAGGTTCTGGTCAGAAAACACCAGGGGTTTGAAGTGGATGTTGGGGTAAAAGCGGGGCAGGGCCTCCAGCACAAAGTCGTTGGCGATCACACCCAGGCGTTTGCCATCGAGCTCGCTCAGAGTTTGCACGTTGCCTGCCTTGGGGGCCAACACCACATAGGGGTAACGCTGCGCGGGTGCGGTAAACCGCATGATCTTCTCGCGCTCGTGCGTCGGGTTGGCACCGTAGAGTATGTCGATCTTGCCGGCCACAAAGCGGCTGTAGGCGTCGTCCCAGTCGGAGCTATTGGCCGGGACCAGGCGCAGCCCTGTCTGTTTGTGGATATCAGCCAGCAGCAGGTGCAGAAAGCCGTGGCGCTTGCCACGCAACTCAAAACTGTCGACACCGCCAAACGGGTCAAAACCTACGGTAAAGGTCTGCGCCTTGTTGTGGTCCAGCCAGGCGGTTTGCTCCGTGGTGAGGGGAATGCCCGCGCCCGCTGCGGCGTGTACGGTCGGCAGCAGCATGGCGGCGGCTAGCAACAGGCAGGCCCACCAGGCCCTACCAAGCGCCAAGCCGTGCTGCTTCAGCATCCGAGGGTGCCCCTTGCGTGGGTATTGACGTTTTCCATGGTAAACAACTATACGGCTTCTACATGCAAGAATGCCCCGGGAAACCCCAATACCAAGACCGTCGATACAACATGCAAACAGTACAACTCGGCCGCAGCGGCCTACACGTCACCCCCATCTGCCTGGGCACCATGACCTTTGGTGAACAGGTGGATGAGCCCACCGCCCACACCATAATGGACCGCGCCGTGGAGCGTGGCATCAATTTCCTGGACACGGCCGAGATGTACGCCGTGCCGGCCCGCGCCGAGACCTACAACGCCACTGAAAAAATCATGGGCAACTGGCTGGCCGAGCGCCCGGGCCTGCGTCAGAAGCTCACCATCGCTACCAAGGTGGCCGGCCCCTCGCGCGGGATGCCCTGGGTGCGCGGCGGCAAGGGCGACACGTCGGCGCAGGACATCATCGATGCGTGTGATGGCAGTCTGCAGCGGCTCAAGACCGATGTGATCGACCTATACCAAATCCACTGGCCGAATCGCTCGGTGCCCATGTTTGGCGGGCTGTACTACAAGCCCGCGGACGACAGCGCAGTGACCAGCCTTCATGCCCAGTTGGAAGCGTTGGGCCAGTTGGTCAAGGCCGGCAAGGTGCGGGCGGTTGGCTTTTCCAACGAGACGCCGTATGGCGTGCATGAAATGGTGCACCTGGCCGAGCAACATGGCCTACCACGCATCGCCACCGTGCAAAACGTCTACAACCTGATCAGCCGGGGGCTGGAGAATGGGCTGGATGAAACGATGCACCGACTGGGCGTTTCCCTGCTGGCCTATTCACCGCTGGCCTTTGGGTTGTTGACGGGCAAATACGACGCATCGGGTACCGAGGGGCCGAACGCGCCGCAGGAGGCGCGTATTGCCCGCTTTGAATCGGTACGCAAACAACGCTGGGGCCGCCCGCAGTCTCTGGCCGCCGCCCGGCGCTACAACGCGCTGGCGCAGTCGGTGGGGCTGACACCCACGCAGCTGGCGCTGGCGTTTTGTTACACCAAATGGCAGGTGGCCAGCACCATCATTGGGGTGACTTCGGTGGCCCAGTTGGATGAGGATATCAACGCGTTTGGTACGACGCTGGCGCCTGAGACGTTGGCGGCGATTGATGCGATTCGGTTGGAGATGCGGGATCCTGCTTTTTAGTCCGGGGGGTGTTGCATAAAGTGTCTGCGCAAATCGAATGGGTCAAAGAATGAATGGTGTTCTCCCTCCTGCTCCGCCCACCGTGGTGTTGGACGGCAGCCCCGCTACCGGGCGTTACACCGGAAACCCGGCACACGTCGATTGGTCGGGTCTGCAAGGCGCCTTCCAACGCTCGGCTTTGTGGAAGCGTTTTCACCACAAGCGCTGGCACTACGTTGCCATGGCCACGGAGCAGTGTTTTGTAGGGCTTGCCATTGTGGACCTTGGTTGGACCAATACCGCCTTTGCCTATGTTTTTGACCGTCAGCAAAAGAAGCTGCTCGTCGATTATTCCCAAGATGGTTTGCCCGGCCTGACCGCACAGGTCAGTGACCGCCCCACACACGGAGCGGTGACGTGGTTTCGCCATATCGGCAGCAGCATGCGTTATGAGCATTTGCAAGGCAGCCGCTACCGCTTGCACGTCTGTATCGGCAAGGATCTGGAGATGGATGCCGAGCTGGACAGCGCGCAGGCACCACCGTTCCTCTGCGCCATTGGTCCCATTGGCCAGGGTGGCTGTGCCCACTCCACGGTGAAATCGTCGGCGCTGTCGTTAAGCGGCCAGGTCAGGGCGGGCGGAAAAACCTTTGACCTTGGCGGTGGCGTGGCCAGTTTTGATTACTCCAATGGCCTGCTGGCCCGCGATACCCAGTGGCGCTGGGCCTCGGCCCATTCACCCAGCGTGGGTTTCAATCTGCAACAGGGCTACTTTGGCAACCATGAAAATGCGCTGTGGCTGGATGGTGAGTTGATTCCCTTGGACAATGCGCATTTTGACTTTGAGCCCAAGGCCCCATTGGCACCTTGGGACATCCACACCGACGACGGCCTGCTAGCCCTGCGGTTTCAGCCCGAAGGCGCCCGCCAACAAAGCAAGAACCTGTTGGTGGCAGCCAGCTACTACATTCAGCCCATAGGCAGCTTCAGCGGGACCGTGAAAACATCACCCAACGCCACAGCGCGGCAGGTTCATGCACTAGTGGGGGTGACAGAAGACCACCAATCCCGCTGGTAGCCCGGTGTCTTTATCGCAGGCAGTCGTCCAGCTGACGCATGGTGAACAAGCGCTCGGTGAAAGTATCGGACCCGCGCATCGGCTGGGTGGGCAGGGTCGGCACTATCGCGCTGTAAGAAACGCCAGTGCAGACGGGTTGTTTTATACGCAAGGCTGGAAAAGACGCAGAGCGGAAGTAGTGGACAGCGATTTTCCTTCTCCATACCGGCCATGTGTTCCCGGCGCGCGCCACCTTTGTGGGATGACTTCGATGCGCATGTCGGTGAGGGTGTTACGGCCGATCCAGACTGGGATCTGGCTGCACAACCGCCCCTTCAATATGAGGTCGATCAGTGCATCAACTGGTGACCGGGCAAAACGGGGATTAAGACTCACTGCCGGGCAGCGGTGGACCGGCCAAGCACGGTCTTACTGCGGGCGCGGTGAAGGTTTCTACGTGGGGTGAGGGTTCTTCCAAGAGTCGATTCTTGGCCTCAGTGGTTGAACTTACTGTCCGTGTTACGCTCGTTTTTTGTATGTTCCATGCCGCTCACTGGAGAAGCCTTTTGAGAACCGTTGCCATTGCCTTTGCTATAGCGCTGACCAACGCACTTCCTGTTCATGCCGCTGCCGTCGCTGGCGTGGAGTTGCCCGCTGCGCATGCGCCATGCCCTGTGACCGATACGCACTGGGGCGTGAAAATCGAAGACCCCTACCGCTGCCTGGAGAACCTGGGCGAGCCCGGCGTACAGGTCTATATGAAGGCGCAGGCCGAGGCCACCGAGAAAGTGCTCTCACGCATTCCGGGCCGGGAGCCGCTGCTCAAGCGCATCCAGGAGCTGGATTCCGAGGTGCCTGCCAACGTGACCGATGTGAGCCGCGATGCCAAGGGCAATCTGTTCTATGAAAAGCGTCTGGCCAGCGACAACCAGTTCAAGCTCTACTTGCGCCGTGGCTTCGACGGCCCCGAGAAGCTGCTGGTGGACCCGGAAGCACTGGCCAAGGCCACCGGCAAGCCACATGCCATCGGCGCCTACAGTAACAGCCGCGACGGTACCTTGGTGGCGTACAGCATTTCAGCCGGCGGAGCCGAAATTGGCACCCTGCGTGTGATCAATACCGAGTCTGGCCAGGAGGTGATGCCGCCGATCGACCGCATTCGTGGCGGCGATGCGAGCTGGCTCGATGACGGCTCGGCCTTCTTCTACTCCCGCCTGGCCCTAGGCTGGGAGAATCGCCCGCGTGCCGAGCGCTTCATGGACAACACGGTCTATCTGCGCCGTCTGGCCGAGCCGGGCAAGGATGTGGCGGTGTTCGGCCCCACGGTGCACCCCGAATTGGGCCTGGACCGATCCGACGGCGCTAGCGTGCTTGTGTTGCGCGGGCAGCCCGTGGCGCTGGCCGTTGTCTACCATGGTGTGAGCCGCTACCGCTCGTTGTACATGAGTGAAACTGCGGCGCTGCTGGCCGGCAAGCCGCAGTGGCGCAAGGTGTTTGATCAGTCCGCGCAGGTGAGCCATATCAGCACCCATCAAGGTTGGCTGTACCTGCGCTCGGCCAAGGAGGCACCGCGCTACAAGCTGCTGCGTCTGGCGCTGCCGCAGGCGGACATGGCCCGTGCCGAGGTGCTGGTGCCCGGCGGCGCGGAGGTGATCACGGCGATCGCCTCCGCCCCAGAGGGTCTGTACTTCACCCGCCGCGATGGCGCTGCCAAGAGGCTGTACCGTCTGCCGCATGGCGCGGAAGCGGGCGCTGCGGCGCAAGCCATCAAGCTGCCGTTCGAAGGCGATGTGGCTATTGCCGATGCAGACGCCGAGCTGCCTGGCGTGGTGCTGCAGCTCTCGGGATGGACGCGATCAGCCCGACACTACTTTCTGGCCGCCACAGACACTGAGCCCAAAGAGCTGAACCTGGCACCCAAAGGCAAGTTTGATGCGCCAGCCGGTGTGATAGCGCGCGAGGTAAAGGTGAAAAGCCACGATGGCGTGGAAGTACCGGTATCCATCATCTCGCGCAGCGACATCAAGCTCGATGGCCGAAACCCCACCATGCTCTACGGCTATGCCGCCTATGGCACCGTAGAGGAGCCGGGCATTAGCCCGCGCACCCTCGCTTGGCTGGAGCAGGGCGGGGTGATGGTGATCTGCCATGCGCGGGGTGGCGGCATCCTGGGCGATGAGTGGCACAAGGCCGGCCACAAGACCACCAAATTCAACACTTGGCGTGACGGCATTGCCACGGCCGAATGGCTAATCCGTCAGGGCTACACCTCGGCGTCGCGGCTGGCAGTGTATGGCGGCAGCGCCGGCGGCATCTTCGTTGGACGCGTGGTCACCGAGCGGCCCGATCTGTTTGCCGCTGCGGCCATGGGTGTGGGCAATCTGGACCAGATTCGCAGCGAGACGCGAGCCAATGGGGCCGGCAACATCCCCGAGTACGGCACGGTGAAGATCGAAGAAGAGTTCCACGCCCTTCGCAACAACAGCACCTATGAGCACATCAAGCCCAACACCAAGTACCCGGCGCTGATGTTCGAGCATGGCGTAAACGACACGCGCGTGGACGTGTGGATGAGCACCAAGGCAGGCACACGCTTCGCGGCGGCCAATCCCGATGGCAAGCCGGTGTTGATGCGCCTGGAGTACGACGCGGGTCATGGAGTGGGCTCCACGCGTATCCAGGGGCAGCAGCGCACGGCAGACCGCTGGTCTTTCTTCCTCTGGCACGCGGGCGTGCCGGGTTTTCAGCCGAAGTGAGGCCTTAAGTGCTGCGGCTTGTGAAGTCGGCGAAGCACGATGGTTAGTAGGCACTAAACCGAGGCCGACCTGAATAGGTTTCTCGGCTTATACCGCTGCATCACTTGCCTGCGGCAAATAGGCGACGTCCAAGCCACGCCACTTGGCGCGCCTGCGGAGCTGCCGCTTCCCGGCACTCTCTACAACCCTCAACACCCTGAGCGCACACTTCCCTACATGACAATTGCCGCACAACTCGAGACGTGGCACTGTTCAGTGCAGCGCAGTTTGACGGCCAGGGCGACCACCACACCCCTTGGCCCTCTGTGCGCCAAGCCTTTCGAAAATACATCGAATGCGGTATCTTCGCCAGCGGTTTTGCCGGCGCAAGGTGTGATAACTGCGGGCACGACTGCTTCGTCGCCTACTCCTGGATAGGCCAGAGCGTCTGCTCCTCGTGCAAACTGCGACGTATGGCGAGGGGAGAGCATTGGACTTCCATAAAGCAGTCACTGGCGGCCGACTGCAACGCCCCATCACCTCCAAGTTCCACAAAACTTTGGCGGGTAATTGCCTAAAAATATGCCGGTAGCCCCGTGAAATATCAATAGTCCGCTATTAAAATAGAAGCAAACCTAAGCCAATCGCACCCGATGCCGCGCAATCTGCACCTGCACCTGCACCGGCGCAGTACCCCCCAGCGTCTTGCGTGCGTTCAGGCTACCGCGCAGGCTCAAACATTCGTAAACGTCTTTCTCAATCATCGGATTGAACTCCTGCAGCACCGCCAGCGGCAGTTCGGATAGGTCGCAGGCGTGTGAGGTGGCGGCCTTGACGGCATGGGCCACGATCTCGTGTGCATCGCGGAACGGCAAACCTTTCTTGACCAGGTAATCGGCCAGGTCGGTGGCGGTGGCGTAACCTTTTAACGTGGCCTGCTCCATGGCCGGCGCGTTGACGGTGATGCCGCCTTCTTTGACGCCGGTTGCAGGGTTCAACTGGCCGCCAATCATCTCGGAGAAGATGCGCAGTGTGTCTTTGAGGGTATCCACGGTGTCGAACAGCGGCTCCTTGTCTTCCTGGTTGTCCTTGTTGTAGGCCAGGGGCTGGCCTTTCATCAACGTGATCAGGCCCATCAGGTGGCCGACCACACGACCGGTCTTGCCGCGCGCCAGTTCGGGCACGTCGGGGTTTTTCTTCTGCGGCATGATGGAGCTGCCGGTGGTGAAGCGGTCGGCAATCTTGATGAAGCTGAAGTTCTGGCTCATCCAGATGATGAGCTCTTCGCTCATGCGGCTGATGTGCACCATGGTCAGCGTGGCGGCGGATGTGAACTCGATCGCAAAGTCGCGGTCGCTCACTGCGTCCAGGCTGTTCTGGCAGACCTGCGGGTTGCCATTTTCATCGACCATGCCCAGCGTGCGGGCGACACGTTCGCGGTCCAGTGGGTAGCTGGTGCCGGCCAGGGCGGCGGCGCCCAGGGGTAGGCGGTTGGTGCGGCGGCGCACTTCCGCAAAGCGCTCGGCATCGCGGCTGAACATTTCCACATAGGCCAGCATGTGGTGGCCAAAACTCACGGGCTGCGCCACCTGCAGGTGGGTGAAACCGGGCAGGATGACGTCCACATTTTTCTCGGCCACGTCCACCAGAGACTTTTGCAGATCCACCAGCAGTTCGCCAATCAAATCAATCTCGCTGCGCAGCCACAGGCGTACATCGGTGGCGACCTGGTCGTTGCGGCTGCGGCCGGTGTGCAGGCGCTTGCCGGCGTCGCCCACCAACTGGGTCAGGCGGGCTTCGATGTTCAGGTGCACGTCTTCCAGGTCCAGCTTCCACTCAAAGTTGCCGGATTCAATGTCTGCGGTGATCTGCGCCATGCCGCGCTGGATGGACGCGTGGTCTTCGGCACCGATGATGCCCTGGGCCGCCAGCATCTCGGCGTGGGCCAGGCTGCCGGTGATGTCGGCCTGCCACATGCGCTTGTCAAAAAACACGCTGGAGGTGTAGCGTTTGACCAGATCGCTCATGGGCTCAGAGAACAGCGCGGACCACGCCTGGGATTTTTTATCGAGTTGGTTTTTGGACATGGTGGGCAGGGCGGGTAATGGAGTCAAAATCCGGGTTCATGAAAGACACCCAAATATTATCGGCGTTCCACGACATGCCCCCGCCAGCCGACGACGGCAGGCCCGCGGGCGCGCAGCCGGTAGAGGCGGGTTTGGTGTTTGACGCCTGCCAGACCGGGGTGGTGTTGCGGGCGGTGTTGTTTGTAGAAGTGTCTGCGGGTGTGGGTGTTGCATTTTTTGCCCACGATGCGATGGACTGGGTGATACGCCTGGCCATGGTGACCGGTGGTGCCTTGCCGGCAACCCTGTCGTGGTTGTTGCTGGCATGTGTGTCTAAGCGGGTGTTGGCGCGCCTGCCGCCGGTGGCGCAGTACATGGTGGCGGTGCTCATGGGAGCAGTGGCGGGCCTGTATGGCTGTGGCATGTTGGCCTGGTCGGGCATCATGATCAGCCCACCCTGGGTGGCCAGCGCTTTCAGCGGCGCCCTGTTGTCGGGCATTTTGGTGGCGGCGTTAGTTATGCGCAGCAAGGGCCGCATGCCGGCCGATACGTCGGCCCGGCTGGCTGAGCTGCAGTCCCGCATACGCCCGCATTTTTTGTTCAACACCCTCAACAGTGCTATTGCGCTAGTGCGGGCCGAGCCGGCCAAGGCCGAAGCGCTGCTGGAAGACCTGAGCGACCTGTTCCGCGAGGCCCTGAAAGACTCTGGCGAGCCGGTGCGGCTGGCGCAGGAGATCGAACTGGCGCAGCGTTACCTGGCGATTGAGCAGGTGCGTTTTGGTGACCGCCTGCGGGTGCAGTGGGCGCTGGACCCCGATGCAGACGGCGCGCTGCTGCCCCCGTTGTTGCTGCAGCCTTTGGTAGAAAATGCGGTGCGCCACGGCGTGGAGCCCAGTGACAAGGGTGCCGACGTGCGAATTTCCACACAACGCAGGGGGTCGATGGTGGTGATCAAGGTGACCAATACCGTGCCCAACGGGCAGGGTGAACAAGGCCAGGGCCTGGCGCTGCGCAATGTGCGTGAGCGGCTGGACCTGCTGCACGATGTGCACAGCCAGTTTCGCAGCGCACTCAAAGACGGTGTCTTTCAGGTGCGCATGGAGGTGCCAATATGACGGGCGTCGTGCTCAAAGCGCTGGTGGTGGACGACGAAGCCCTGGCCCGCGCCCGCATGCGCACGCTGCTTGGGGACTGCAAGACCCCCACGGTGCATTGTGTGGGTGAAGCTGCCAACGCGGTGCAGGCCATGGAAATGTTGCAGCATCAGGCCGTGGATGTGGCATTGCTCGACATCCACATGCCCGGAGCGGATGGTTTGGCATTGGCGCAATCCCTGCAGTCTTTGTCGCAACCACCGGCGCTGATTTTTGTAACGGCCCACGCAGAGCACGCCGTTCGGGCCTTTGATCTGGAGGCGGTGGATTACCTGACCAAACCCGTGCGGCTGGAGCGTTTGCAGCAGGCGCTACAAAAAGTAGAGCGATACATTCAATCCCGACGGGGGCTAGAGGCCAATTTGGCTCAAGACGATGTGCTGATCATCCAGGAGCGGGGCCGCACCGAGCGCATACCGCTGCAGCAGATTCTGTACTTCAAGGCCGAGCTCAAATACGTGACCGTGCGCACTGCCAGCCGCAGCTACATCCTGGACGGTTCACTCAACGAGCTGGAAGAAAAACACCGCGCCGACTTTGTGCGCATCCACCGCAACGCCCTGATCGCCCGGCGCGCCGTACGGGCGCTGGAGAAACACTTTGATGCGGAAGAGGGTGAAGGTTGGGCCGTTCGGCTGAATGGGGTGGATGAGTTGCTGGCGGTATCGCGGCGGCAACTGGCGGCGGTGCGGGAGTTGGTTTCGCGGTAGGTTCTCATTTTTTTAACTTCCGGCCCCCACTCCCCCCAGCCCCCTCGCCCCGCCGGGCGAGGGGGAGTTAAGGCGGACAGCCGATTTGGCTGCGTCGCGCCGAACACCCGTTTACAGGCGATACGGCGCGGTGGGTGGTGTGGGTACCCAGGTTTTGTTTGTGGCGGTCGTAGTCAACGGCTCTGGGTGGGTATGCCAACTCTGGCCGCTGCGCGTGCCAGTGGCTGTGCGCGAAAGCGGTTGCAATATTTACGACCGCTGGCGCTAGACCTGAGTGAGCAGGTCCGTAACGTAACCCCACTTTTGTAGTGCCGCATTCGGCGCGACGCCCCCAAATCGGCAGTTAAAAACTCCCCCTCGCCCGACGGGGGCGAGGGGGCTGGGGGGAGTGGGGAGTCGGATATTGGAAGTCGGAAGTTCGGAAGTTCGAAACTCACCCCGTATTCCGCAACCCAGCCGCAATCCCGTTGATCGAAATATGAATCCCCCGCTGCACCCGCTCATCCGCCTTGCCTTCCCGGTATCGCCGCACCAATTCCACTTGCAAATGGTGCAGCGGGTCAATATACGGAAAGCGGTGGCGGATGGAGCGCTGCAACGCCGCGTTGTTGGCAAGGCGGTTCTTGTCGCCGGTGATGGTGGCCAGTGCCTGGGCCGTGCTGTGCCATTCGGCCTCAATCGCGGTGAAGATTTTCTTGCGCAGCCGCGCGTCGGCCACCAGCTCCGAATAACGTGAGGCCAGCGCCAGATCACTCTTGGCCATCACCATGTCCATGTTCGACAACAGGGTCTTGAAGAAGGGCCACTGGCGGTACATCTTCTGCAGCAGGGCGGTGCGCTCTTTTTGCTCCGCAGGTGTGCCGGCGCTGATAAAAGCCTGCACGGCCGAGCCAAAGCCATACCAACCGGGCAGGGTCAGGCGGCACTGGCCCCAGCTAAAGCCCCAGGGGATGGCGCGCAGGTCTTCAATGCGCTGTGAGGCCTTGCGCGACGCAGGGCGCGAGCCGATGTTCAGTTCGGCGATCTCCCGTATGGGCGTAGAGCTGAAAAAATATTCGGTAAAACCGGGGGTCTCGTACACCAGCGCGCGGTAGGCGGCCATGCTGTTGCGCGACAGTTCGGCCGCTGCGTCCAGGTAGGCCTTGGTGGCGGACTTGGTGGGTTGCAGCAGCGTGGCTTCCAGCGTGGCGGCGACCAGGGTTTCCAGGTTGCGTCGGCCGATCTCGGGGTTGGCGTATTTGGAGCCAATCACCTCACCCTGCTCGGTCAGGCGGATCTGGCCGCGCACCGTGCCCGGGGGTTGGGCCAGAATCGCCTCGTAGCTGGGGCCGCCACCGCGGCCTACGGTGCCGCCACGGCCGTGGAACATGCGCAGCTGGATGGGATGGCTCTTCGCGAGTTCGTCAAACAACTCCACCAGCGCAATCTCCGCGCGGTACAGCTCCCAGTTGCTGGTGAAGATGCCGCCATCCTTGTTGCTGTCGGAGTAACCCAGCATGATGTCCTGCTCGCCACCACTGCGCTGTACCAGGGCCGCGATGCCTGGCAGGGCGTAAAACTCGCGCATGATGGGCGCGGCATTGCGCAGGTCTTCGATGGTTTCAAACAGCGGCACCACAATCAGGTCACAGACGGGGCTCAGCGGGTCAGCGCCGGTAGAAGTGGCGGGGCCGTTCAGCACACCGCGCATCAAGCCCACCTCTTTTTGCAGCAGCAGCACTTCCAGCAAATCGCTGACGGTTTCGGTGTGGCTGATGATGTAGTGGCGTATCGCCTCGTGGCCAAAACGTTCACGCATCACCTTGGCGGCCGAGAAAATGGCCAGCTCACTTTGGGTATGCGCCGAGTAACTGATGCCATGCACCTGCAGCGCACGCGCGTCGCCCAGCAGGCCCATCAGCAGCTTGCGTTTGGCGGCTTCGTCCAGGGCGGAGTAGTTGGTCTCGATGCGGGCAGTGGCCAGCAGTTCGGCAACCACTTCTTCGTGTTTATCGGAGCTCTGGCGCAGGTCCACCGTGGCCAGGTGGAAGCCAAATACATCTACCGCGCGGATCAGCGGGTGCAGGCGTTCGGCCACCAGCGCAGAGCCATGGTTGGCTTTGAGCGAGGCCTCGATGGTGCGCAGCTCGGCCGCAAACTCTTGCGAGCGTTTGTACGGGTTTTGTGGTGCCACCGCGTGGCGCGCGGCCTCGGTGCCGGTCAGTTCTTTCAGGGTAGCGGCCAGGCGCGCATAAACGCCGGTGAGGGCGCGGCGGTAGGGTTCGTCCATGCGGTGCACGTTCTGGTCGGGTGAGCTTTCGGCCAACGCCTTCATCTCCGGCGTGCACTCGTTCAGCATGGCGGACACCGACAGCTCGCCGCCCAGGTAATGCACCTCGGTCAGGTAGTGGCGCAGGGCCACTTCGGCCTGCCGGCGCAGCGCGTAGTCCAGCGTCTGTGCGCTGACGTTGGGGTTGCCATCACGGTCACCGCCGATCCATTGGCCCATGCGCAAGAAACTGTGCACGGGCTGGTTGTTACCCAGCAGTTGCTCCAGGTTGGCATACAGCTTGGGTATCTCGCGCAGGAAAGTCGATTCGTAATAACTCAGCGCGTTCTCCACTTCATCGGCCACGGTGAGCTTGTTGAAGCGCAGCAGCCGGGTCTGCCACAGCTGCATGACACGCGCGCGCATCTGGGCTTCATTGGCGGCGAGTTCGCGGGCACTGAGGGCATCCTTCTTGTTCTCAAAAAAGGCGCTGCGCATCTTGATCTCGTCACGCTCGGTCAGTAGTCGGGCAATGCCGCGCTCGGCGTCCAGAATACTCTTGCGCTGCACCTCGGTGGGGTGGGCGGTCAGCACCGGCGACACATAACTTTGCGCCAGTGTGCTGGAGATGGTCTTGGGCGCAATGCCGGCCCAGCGCAGGCGCGACATGGCTACATCGATGCTGCCTTCTTGTGTGTCGCCCGCGCGCTCGTGGATGGCGCGGCGGCGGATGTGGTGGCGGTCTTCGGCCAGGTTGGCCAGGTGCGAGAAATAGGTGAAGGCGCGGATCACACTCACCGTCTGGTCGCCGCTCAGCCCTTTGAGCAGCTTCTTGAGCGCTTTGTCAGCTTCCTGGTCGGCATCGCGGCGAAAGGCGACGGACAGGGTGCGGATTTTTTCTATCAACTCAAAGGCCGCATCACCCTCTTGTTCGCGGATTTCGTCACCCAGTATCCGACCCAGCAGGCGGATGTCCTCCACCAGGGGGCGTTCGTTGTCTTTTGCGCGTTTGGCGGGGGCTGGGGCGGGTACAGTTTTCATGGTGCCCATGCTAGCATTGACCACCCGCAATAGATTACAAATGGGTTACGACTAGAGGCCATGGCAGCACACAATTTAACAATCGCCACACGCGAGAGCCGCTTGGCTCTGTGGCAAGCGGGGCATGTCAAGGCATTGCTCGAACAGCAAGGCCACCAGGTCACCCTGTTGGGCATGACCACCAAGGGCGACCAGATTCTGGACCGTTCACTCTCCAAGGTCGGCGGCAAGGGCCTGTTCGTCAAAGAGCTCGAAGTCGCCCTGGAGGCCGGGCAGGCTGACCTGGCCGTGCATTCGCTCAAAGACGTACCCATGGAGCTGCCCGAAGGCTTTAGCCTGGCCTGTGTCATGGAGCGGGAAGACCCACGCGATGCCTGGGTATCCAGCCGTTATGCCTCCCTGGCCGATCTGCCGCAGGGCGCGGTGGTCGGCACATCGAGCCTGCGGCGCATGGCTTTGGTACGCGCCTTGCGCCCCGATCTCAAAATTGAAGGGTTGCGCGGCAACCTGGACACCCGTTTGAAGAAACTGGACGATGGCCTGTACGACGGCATTGTGCTGGCAGCTGCCGGGCTCAAGCGCCTGGGTTTGGAGTCCCGTATCCGTGCAACCTTCAGCCCCGAAGAGATGCTGCCGGCGGCCGGTCAGGGCGCCTTGGGTATCGAGTTGCGCGCGGGCCGTGCCGATGTGGTGCAGGTTTTGCAGCCGCTGTTACACACGCCGACCTGGTTGGCCGTGTCGGCCGAGCGGGCTGTCAGCCGCGTGATGGGTGGCAGCTGCTCCATGCCGCTGGCGGCCTACGCCACATTGCAGGGTGATGTGTTGAGCATCCGCGCAGTCTGGGGTGACCCGGACGGTGTGTTGCCTCTGGTGCACGCACAGGCGCAGGGTGCCGTAACAGATGCGCCAGCCGCCACGGCATTGGGTGAAGCAGTCGCGCGCCAATTGCAGGCCAAGGTGCGCCAGCAGTCCGAGCAAGGGGTCTGATTCATGCGTGTCATCGTTACCCGCCCAACCCAGGAAGCCGCGCAGTGGGTCCATGCGCTGAATGATGCCGGGTACAAAGCCCTGGCCCTGCCCTTGATTGGTGTGTTGCCCCCACCCGACCCGGCGGCCGTGGCCGCCGCCTGGGAACGCATCACCGAATTCGACGCCGTGATGTTTGTCAGCGGTAATGCCGTAGAACATTTCTTTGCGTCAAAACCACCTGCAGCCCCCGTGTTTGGTATGCCTGGTGCTACCAATATCAGAGCATTCGTGACCGGACCTGGCAGTTTGTCGGCTCTGAAGCGGGCGCAGGTGGATGTGCGTAGCATCGACATGCCGGACCGTGCGGCCGAGCAGTTTGACTCCGAGGCGTTGTGGGCCGTGGTGGCGCAGCGGGTGCAGCCTGGTTACCGCGTGTTGATCGTGCGGGGCAGCGGTAGCAGCAGTGATGCTTCGCCCGGCGCAACAGGCGCAGACAAGGCGGCCGACGGTGTGGGGCGCGACTGGTTTGCCGAACAGGTGCGCGCCGCGGGCGGCAGCGTGGAGTTTGTGGTCTCGTACCAGCGGCGTCCGCCCGAACTGTCGGAGAGTGACCGCGCCCTGGTGCGCGACGCGGCGGCCGACGGCTCCGTGTGGCTGTTCAGCAGCTCGGAAGCCATCGGCAATCTGGTCGCCACCTGCGCTGACCAGTCCTGGACCCAGGCCAAGGCAGTGGTCACCCACAGCCGCATTGCACAAGCGGCCCGCAAGGCTGGTTTTTCTGTTGTTTGCGAGTCACGCCCCACGCTGGCCGCTTTGATGGCGTCTATAGAATCGGTGGCATGAACACAGAGCCCAGCCTTACCGTGGCGAGTGCGCCTTCGGAGGGCTCGCCGGCACCCGCCCCAGGCCAGCCCAAGTCAACGGCTATGCGGTTGCAATGGGCCATAGCATTAGTCGCCGGGGTTGCCCTGGTTATCAGTGTGCTGCTGTGGCAAAAATTGGGCAACATCCAGGAACAGCTGGCGCGCCAAAGTGCAGATGCGGGCAGCCAAGCTGTCGAGGCCCGGGCCACCGCCCGGCAAGCCCAGGAGTTGGCCATGGAGACCGCCGCCAAGCTGGCGGTTGCCGAGGCCCGGCTCAGTGAAGTCTCCCTGCAACGCAGCCAGCTCGAAGAGCTGATGCAAAGCCTGTCGCGCTCGCGTGACGAAAACCTGGTGGTTGATATTGAAAGCGCGCTGCGCCTGGCACAACAACAGGCCCAATTGACCGGCAGTGTGGAGCCGCTGCTGGCCGCGCTCAAAAGTGCTGAACTGCGCGTAGCCCGGGCGGCGCAGCCCCGCTTGACACCGGTGCAACGTGCCATCACCCGTGACATCAGCCGCATCAAGGCTACGGCCCTGGCGGACACGCCCGCCCTGTTGGTCAAGCTGGACGAGCTGGTCTTGCTGGCGGATGAATTGCCGGTTGCCAACGCCCTGCCGACTAGCCGACCCAATGACACGCTCAAACGCAAACCCGAGGAAGCGGTTGCTGACTGGTGGGTGCGCTTGGGCCTGTTGGTGCGGGATGAGGTGCGCAGCCTGGTGCGGGTCAGCCGTATTGCAGACCCGGACGCGGCCCTGTTGTCGCCCGAACAGTCTTTTTTTCTGCGGGAAAACCTCAAGCTCAAACTGCTGAATGCCCGCCTGGGCTTGTTGTCGCGCCAGATCGATTCGGTGCGTTCGGATCTGGCCGCCGCGTCGGTGGCGGTGGGGCGGTATTTTGATGCGTCATCGCGCAAGACGCAGACCGCCAGTGCGCAGTTGCAGCAGGTGCGTGGCCAGTTGAAAGCACTGGAGCTGCCCCGGGTGGAGGACACCCTGGCGGCCTTGTCAACGGCTGCGGCGGGGCGCTGAGCATGCGGGTCGCACTGTGGCTGATGGCGCTGTTCGCGGTCGCAGTGGCCAGCGCGCTGTTTGCGGGCAACAACGCAGGCACCGTGACCCTGTTCCTGCCACCCCACCGGGTGGACCTGTCGTTGAACCTGTTTTTGTTGTTGTTGGCGGCCGGGTTTCTGACCTTGCACCTGGCCATGCGGGCCCTGTCTGCCCTGACGAATATTCCACACCAGGCGCGCAACTGGCGTTTGCAGCAAAAAGAACGTGCCATGCACACGACCTTGCTGGATTCGCTGTTGCACCTGGCAGCGGGGCGTTATGTGCGGGCGCGCAAGGCGGCCGAACTGGTCATCTCTTTGGAAGATTCGCTCAAGCGCAGCGGAGAACGCCTGGCTTACGGTGGGCGTCTGCGCACCTTGTCCCATGTGCTGGCCGCGGAAAGCGCCCATGCCCTGCAGAACCGCAGCCTGCGTGACAACCATTTCCAGTTGGCCCTGCAGGAGGCCGCGGGACGCGAATCGCAAGACGTGCGCGAGGGTGTGCAGCTCAGGGGGGCCCAATGGGCGCTGGACGACCGCGACGCGCCTGCCGCCGTGCAGTGGCTGGATCAGTTGCCGCAAGGTGCCTCCCGGCGCACGTTGGCCCTGCGCCTGCGTTTCAGGGCTGCACGCCAGTCGGGTCAATTGCAGTTGGCCCTGGAGACGGTGCGCCTGTTGACTAAGCACCGGGCCTATTCGGAAGCCGCAGGCAAAAGCATTGCGCGGGGTCTGGCTATCGAGCTGATCCGGTCCGCACACGACAGTGTGCAGATCCAGCGGGCATGGGATTCTTTGGACAGTGCAGAGCAACAGGTGCCAGAGGTTGTGTTTGAAGCGGCGGAGCGTCTGCTCGCGCACGGTGGCGCGGTGGCCGTGTCGCGCCAGTGGTTGTTGCCCGTTTGGGACACCATGGTGCAACGCCATGACGCGTTGACGCTGGCACAGCGGGAACGCTTGGCCCGGGTGCTGGAGCGTGGTTTTGCGGCTGCTGACGGTGCCCCGGATGCCGCGTGGTTGAGCCGCATAGAGACCGCACAAATGAGCAACCCGCGCGACGCGGTGTTGCAATACCTGGCCGGTGTGGTGTGTATGCGCCTGAGCCTGTGGGGCAAATCGCAGCAGTTGTTCAAGCAGTCACTGGCCATGTTGCAGGACTCGGAACTTGCCCGTGACACCTGGTTGGCATTGGCCCAGATGGCCGAGCAGCGCCAGGATATGGCTGCAGCGGCACAGGCCTACCGGGAGGCCGCGAAAAGGTGACGGGAGTGGGATTCAGGGCTATTATGCGGCCATGGCAACACTCACCGAACACATCATCAAGCTGACCGACCACCGGGATCGGGAGCTTCTGGAGTTGACCCTCTCCAAGGCACTGATTGACCTGTTGCGCATTGACCGTGTGGTCATCGCAAGGGTTCTCAGTGAAGAAGGTGTCAAGCGATGGCTGGAGGTTGCGTCGCTGGATGTGCGGGGCGGTGGCAAGGTGGTAGACCCCCTGCGTGTGGATTTTGATTCGCTGCGTGAACTGGCCGACGAGAAAGACCGCTTGCGCTGTTTGCAGACCCGCAGCCTGGTCGAATATGCCTGGGCCGGTGAAGAGGGGCCTCGCATCAGTTTTATCCCCTTGTTTGCCGACTCCGCCAGCGACGACGAAGGTGTGATCGAGGTGCATTCCGGCTCCGCACTGAGCCAAGGGCAGGTGCAGGTCATAGAGGACATCGTGCACGTGTTTCGCAACATGTACCGCCTGTTGGCCTACAGCGACCGGGATGCGCTGACCGGCTTGCTCAACCGCAAGTCTTTGGACGACACGTTTTACAGTGCCGTGCTCGAAGAAATGGACCACGGCCTGGAGGGCGAGACTGCGGTGCTGGAGGCCAGTGTGCTGCCGGTCGCCGAGCGCCGCCACCGCGTGCCACCCAATTATTGGCTGGGCACGGTCGACGTGGACCATTTTGGTGTCATCAATGACAAGAGCGGCCATCTGATCGCCGAAGAGGTGTTGCTGCTGGTGGCTCGCATCATGAACAACACCTTCCGCACTTACGACCGCATCTACCGCTTGGGCGGAGAGCAGTTTGCGGTGCTGATGCATTGCCCGGATGAAGCCCTGGTGCTGGCGGCCTTCGAGCGTTTCCGCGCCAACATGGAGAAGTTCAATTTCCCCCAGGTCGGGCGGGCTACTGCATGCGCAGGCTTCACCCGCGTGACTGCGGACGATTCACCCAGCACCACGCTTGAGCGGGCCGAGCGGGCCGTCGATTACGCACAACGCAACGGACGCAACCAGGTCCACAGTTACGACGATCTGGTGCGCAAGGGGCTCTTTGGTGATGCCGTCAAAGTTGGCGCCGTCGATATATTCTGAGTTCCTAACAGGCACCCAGAAGAAAGGGCCCCGAGGGGCCCTTTCTGTTGGTAGCAGCAGTTATCAGGCGGCTGGTGGCTGCTCAAATGGCAGGGTCATATTGCGCAGGTCACGTTTGGTCTCCACCAGAACCAAAGGTCCAGCGTCAATACTGACGGGTTCCGGCCGTTCGCGGGGCACGTGGATGGGCTTGGCTTCGGCTGCAATGGCTGCCTGCACGGCCGCAATCTTGGCTGCATCCGAGTTGACCCATTGCAAACCCGAGCTTTGCGCGACTTCAACCAGGCTCTCGGTGGGCAAGGTGTAGGTCGTGACCTTTGGCATGCGATCCGCGGACACGGCTGCCACCGTGGCAACAGCGGCGACGGGTGCAGCAGCGACTGGCGCGGCTGCGCGAGCCGGTTGCACGGCAGGTGCCTCTGGTGCAGCGCTTGCAACAGGTGCAGCAGCTGCGGCTGGCAGTTCTTGGGGCGCCGCCGCTGATGTTTCACCGGTCTCGGCAGGTTGGGCCGCGGCCTGGACCGGGATGCGCAGGTCCGGACGCTCTTCACGCTCGCTGCGGTCGCCACGGGGGGCGCGTTCGCGGCCGTAGCGGTCACGTGAGCGCTTCTCGCGGGCTTCACCGTTGTCAGAGCGTGGCGCCTGGCCGTTGGCATCGGTCAACGGTTGTGCGTCAGCAGTGGGGGTGGCAGTGCTGTTGTCCGCTTCCGCGAAACCAAGCTGGGTTTGCTGGTTGTTTTCACCACCTGCATTGCGGCCTTCGCCATCCTGGCGGGGACCACGTCCATTGCGACCACCGCGGCCGTTGCGACCACCGTCTCGGCCACCTTCGCGGCCCTCACCACGGCCTTCGCGGGCCTGGCCGTCGTTGCGGGGCATGTCCATACCGCCTTCGGTCACGGCATCGGCACGGCCCTCTGCGCGGGGCTGCTCGTTGCGTTCACCGGCTTCATTGCGCTCACCGCCGCCACGTCCACCACGGCCGCCACGTTCACCGCGCTCGCGGGGTGCGCGATCAGGGCGTTGTTCCTGGCGATTGCCTTCTGGGCCGCCTGGCGCCTGGCCACCGGCTTGCAGGTTGGCGTCCATGGGCACGGGTTTGCCTTCGGCGTCAAAACGCTCGCGCTGCGCGCCGCCTTGGCGGTCTGCACCACCACTGCCGCCACGTCCACCACGTCCACCGCGGCTGTTGCGTCCGTCACCGCGGCCTTCGCCACGTGGGCCACGGCCTTCGCCGCCGCGGGCTTGTTGGCCATCACCACGGCCTTCACCGGGTTTGCCGCCGCTGCGGTTGCCATCACGGTTGCGGCCGTCACGGGTTTCACGGCCCTCGGGGGCCTTGGGCGCAGGAGCGGGTACGGGCTTGGCGGGCGGCACTGGCTCCGCCGCAAACAGGCTCTTGATCCAGCCGAAGAAGCCTTTTTCTGCCGCGACCGGCGGTTTGGCCTCCGCGGGGCGTTGTTGTGCGGCCGCGGCGGGCTGTGCCGCAGGCGCGACGGGGCGCGGTGCTGCGATAGGCGCCGGTGCATCCGGCAACACACCCTTGATGATGGGTGTTTGTTTGTTGGTAGGCTCTTGCGAACGGCGCGTGACGCTGGTCGGGTCTTCCACCACGTCGGCCATCTTGTAGCTGGCTTCGATGTTGTCCAAACGTGGGTCGTCGTGTTTCAGGCGCTCCAGCTTGTAGTTGGGTGTTTCCAGTGTCTTGTTGGGCACGAGCAGCACGTTGATGCGTTGCTTGAGCTCAATCTTGGCCACTTCAGAGCGTTTTTCGTTCAGCAGGAACGAGGCCACGTCGACGGGCACCTGGCACAGCACGGAGGCTGTGCTGTCTTTGAGCGACTCTTCCTGGATGATCCGCAGAATCTGCAAAGCGCTGGATTCGGTGTCACGGATGTGGCCGGAGCCACCGCAACGGGGGCAAGGAATGGATGCGCCTTCGCTCAGCGCAGGGCGCAAGCGCTGGCGACTCATTTCCATCAGGCCGAACTTGGAGATGGTGCCGAACTGCACACGGGCACGGTCCTGGCGTAGCGCGTCGCGCAAGCGGTTTTCCACTTCGCGGCGGTTGCGGGATTCTTCCATGTCGATAAAGTCGATGACGATCAGGCCACCCAAGTCGCGCAGGCGCATCTGGCGGGCCACTTCGTCAGCGGCTTCCAGGTTGGTGCGGGTGGCAGTCTCTTCGATGTCGCCACCCTTGATGGCGCGGGCCGAGTTGACGTCCACGGACACCAAGGCTTCGGTGTGGTCGATGACAATGGCGCCGCCGGAGGGCAGGGTCACGGTGCGGGCATAGGCCGATTCGATCTGGTGTTCGATCTGGAAGCGGCTGAACAGCGGCGCGTCGTCACGGTAACGCTTCACGCGGGCAGCGTGTTCGGGCATCACGTGGGCCATGAACTGCTGGGCCTGTTCATACACGTCGTCGGTGTCGATCAAGATGTCGCCGATGTCATGGTTGAAGTAGTCGCGGATAGCGCGGATCACCAGGCTGGATTCCTGGTAGATCAGGTAGGCACCCTTGCCACCCTTGGCTGCGCCGTCGATAGCGGTCCACAGCTTCAACAGGTAGTTCAAGTCCCACTGCAGCTCGGGTGCGCTGCGGCCGATGCCGGCGGTACGGGCGATGATGGACATGCCGTTGGGGTATTCCAACTGGTCCATGTTTTCTTTGAGCTCGGCGCGGTCTTCGCCTTCGATGCGGCGGGATACACCACCACCACGCGGGTTGTTGGGCATCAGCACCACATAACGGCCGGCCAGCGAGACGAAGGTCGTCAGGGCTGCGCCCTTGTTGCCACGTTCTTCTTTTTCGACCTGGACCAGCAGTTCCTGGCCTTCGCGAATGGCGTCCTGGATGCGGGCCTGGGAGGCGGAGACGCCTTCCTTGAAGTACATCCGAGAGATTTCTTTGAACGGCAGGAAACCGTGGCGGTCTTCGCCGTAGTCGACAAAACAGGCTTCCAGCGATGGCTCTACGCGGGTGACGACGGCCTTGTAGATATTGCCCTTGCGCTGTTCGCGCCCTTCGATTTCGATTTCGTAGTCGAGGAGTTTTTGTCCATCGACAATGGCCAGGCGGCGTTCTTCAGCCTGCGTGGCGTTGATAAGCATCCGTTTCATGGATTGCGTCCTTCATCAGTTTTACATGCCCTCAAGGGGCTATTGATACCTGGACTGAACGAAACGAAGCGAAAAGGAATTGCCGGAGAACTTCGACTCAAATGAGGCGACGAAGCGTAGGCGCGTGGAGGGGAGCGAGGGGGTGCGTTTGTGGGTTTGCTATCAATTGCATAGCGGATTGCGCCCGTTTGACGGGGGCTAGATGCCGATTTGTGCCAAGCAACGGCGCGAAAACGCTCCGTAGGCAAAGACACATCAGGCACATCAGCACAAACATCTCGTTTCATTCCGTTCACAGACGAGGGGTCTGCAAACTGTAGGTATTCCGTATCAGTATTTCGTTTCGCAGTCTTGACCGTGTTGTTTGCAGACCACCACAGGCATTTGGCGTGTGGTTTGTTTGCAGCGCAACCCGGCGGCATCGACCTTCCAGCGTGTCTGTGTATGGCGTGTGGACTAAACTCCAGACAAATCAACCACTTACAGCGCGACGCTAGTGAAACACATTATAGGGGGCATTCCTGCGCCCCCATCCGCCCATGTTCCGCCCCAGGTGAAAACCCTGACCATCGACGAAGATGGGGCTGGGCAGCGGCTAGACAACTACCTGATGCGCCACCTCAAGGGTGTTCCCAAGACCCACGTCTACCGCATCATCCGCAGTGGCGAGGTGCGGGTCAACAAGGGCCGGGCATCGGCAGAAACCCGTCTGAACGCCGGGGATGAGGTGCGTGTGCCCCCGGTTCGTATCTCCGAACGGGTGGCCGAGAAAGCCCAGGCCATGGCCGAACAAGTGGCCAGCCATGTGCCAGCCAAGGCATTTGCCGTTTTGTTTGAGGATGACAGCCTGCTGGCGATCAACAAACCGGCCGGCGTGGCAGTCCACGGTGGTTCAGGCGTCAGTTTTGGCGTCATCGAGCAGTTGCGCATGGCCCGGCCGCAGGCCAAGTTTCTGGAGCTGGTGCACCGGCTGGACCGGGAAACCAGTGGCATCCTGCTGGTCGCCAAGAAGCGCAGCGCGCTGAAAAACCTGCAAGACCAGTTCCGCGAGCGGGAAACCGGCAAAACTTACCTGGCCATGGTCATTGGCCAATGGCCTGCTAATAAGAAGGTGCTGGACAAGCCGCTGCACAAGTATTTGTTGCCCGATGGCGAGCGCCGCGTCAAAGTGGTGGCCAAGGATGATCCGGACGGCATGCCATCGCTGACCCTGGTCAAGGTGCGTGCAGCCGGTGGTGTGGTCCCCGGTACGCACCAGGCGCCTGTCAGTAGTGACCGCGGCTACTCCCTGCTGGAGGTGACCATCAAGACTGGCCGCACACACCAGATCCGTGTGCATTTGGCATCCGAAGGCCTGCCCATTGTCGGGGATGACAAATACGGCGACTTTGACAGCAACAAGGCCTTGGCCCGCGCGAACAGCACCACGCCGCTCAAACGGATGTTTTTGCATGCCTGGCGGCTGCAGTGCAACCACCCCGCCACCGGCGAGCGCCTGGAATTGCAGGCGAATCTGCCGACCGAACTGGCCCAATTTGTGCAACAGATCTTGCCACAGGCCAGTTGAGCGCCTGCCCATTTTTTGATTCTTTTCCATGCCGACCAAACCCACGCGCCCCTTTGACCTGATCGCTTTTGACTGGGACGGAACCCTGTTTGACTCCACCGCCATCATCACCCGCTGCATCCAGGCCGCGGTGGTGGATGTGGGGGGGCGCAAACCCAGCGACCAGGATGCGGCCTATGTCATCGGCCTGGGGCTGATGCAGGCGCTGGCCCATGCCGCGCCCGACGTGCCGCCCAGCAAATACGCCGAACTGGGTGCCCGTTACAAGCACCACTACACCACGCACCAGAACGACATCAGCCTGTTTGACGGAATCCTGCCCCTCTTGGCCGAGCTGAAGGCGCGCAACTACGTACTGGCCGTGGCCACCGGCAAAAGCCGGCGTGGGCTCAACGAGGTGCTGAAAACCTCAGAGCTACAGGGCCTGTTCCATGCCTCCCGCACCGCGGACGAAACCGCGGGCAAGCCCCACCCCCTGATGTTGCAGGAGCTGATGCAGGAGTTTGGCGTGCCCGCGCAGCGTGTGTTGATGGTGGGCGACACCACACACGATCTGCAAATGGCGATAAACGCCGGCTGCCCCAGCGTGGGCGTCAGTTATGGCGCCCACGAGCCAGCCGCTTTTGCAGCACTCAAACCCATATTCGTAGCCCACACCGTGCCTGAGCTCCATGCCTGGTTTGCAGAACATGCCTGATACACCACCCATAGCCCTGTGCAACTCTGCCGACCTAGTGGACAGTGGCGAAGCCGTTCCCTTTGACGTGGTGTATTGCGGGCGCACATCCCGCGGGTTTGCCATCCGTTTTGAAGGCCAGGTCTATGGCTACCTGAACCAATGTGCCCACGTTCCCATGGAGATGGACTACCAGCCCAACCGCTTTTTCGACAGCAGTGGCAGTTGGCTGATGTGTGCCACCCACGGCGCCATGTACCGGCCGCAGACGGGTCACTGCATTGGTGGGCCCTGCCGCGGCGGCCTGGTCAAGATAGCCATGACCGAGCGCGATGGTGTGGTGCACTGGCATACTGCCCCCCACCTGCAAGCCGTCGAATTCTGAACCCTTTGACTTGAACACTCCTGGCCATACGTTATGACATTAAATCAACCCCAAGCCCCCGAAGACATTACCGATGCTGCTATAAAAACAGAAGCATCCGTCAACACAACCCGTGCTGATCAGGCGCCGGGCTGGGAGCGCGCAACGCTGGAAACACTGGCCCTGGCAGCCATCACCGAGCAGCGCCAGGCCCGCCGCTGGCGCAACGGCATTCGCCTGGCTTGGCTGGGCTTTTTCGTAGCCCTGTTGTGGCTGGGCATGGACCGTGGCGGCAGTGCAGCGGACCCCACCACCCCCCACACCGCGCTGGTGAAGATCCAGGGGGAAATTGCCTCAGAATCCGAGGGCAGTGCCGAACTCATCGTCGCCGCCATGCGCAGCGCGTTCGAAGACAAGGGTGCCAAGGCGGTGGTGTTGTTGATCAATTCACCCGGCGGTAGCCCGGTGCAGGCCGGCATCATCAATGACGAAATCAACCGGCTCAAGGCCCTGCACAAGAAGCCGGTCTACGCGGTGGTGGAAGAGACCTGCGCCTCGGCCGCTTATTACATTGCCGCGGGTGCTGACAAGATATTTGTCGACAAGGCCAGCGTGGTTGGCAGCATTGGTGTGTTGATGGATGGTTTTGGCTTTACCGGTCTGATGGAGAAGATTGGTGTGGAGCGCCGCCTCATGACAGCCGGTGAAAACAAGGGTTTCCTGGATCCCTTCAGCCCCCAGACCGACAAGCAGCGTGAGTTTGCCCAGGCCATGCTGAACCAGATCCACCAGCAGTTCATCGCCGTGGTGAAGGCTGGCCGTGGCGAACGCCTGAAAGAAAATCCGGAAACTTTTAGCGGCCTGTTCTGGACCGGCCAGCAGGCCATTGACATGGGTTTGGCTGACCAACTGGGCAATCTGGATTATGTGGCCCGTGAAGTGGTCAAGGCCGAAGAATTGATCGACTACACCCGCAAAGACAACGTAGCCGAACGCCTGGTCAAACGCTTTGGTGCGGCCATCGGAGAAGGCAGTGTAAAGGCCATGCGGGGCGTTCCAGCCCTGCGTTAATCCAATGGGCCTAGCGGCCTAGCGCAAACACCGTGGGTACGGTGTTTGCCAGGGCCCAGGGCTTGTGTTTCCAGTTCTTCACCACGTCGCTGTGGCACTGTGCGGTATCCAACGTCAGCCCGCTGGCCGTCGCCAGGCGTGTGTTGTGCTGCAGGGTCTGCAACAGAGCTTGTTGCATGGCCTGGTTGCGGTACGGCGTTTCAATGAACAACTGGGTTTGCCCGGTTTTGAGCGCCAGGGATTCCAGTTCGCGGATGCGCTGGCTGCGCTCAGCGGGTGTGCTGGGCAAGTAACCCACAAAAGCAAAGTTTTGCCCACTGAGCCCGCTGGCAGCCAGGGCTAACAACAAGGACACGGGGCCGACCAAGGGCACCACGGGCAGTCCCAGATCATGCGCGGCGCGAACCACCGAGGAGCCTGGGTCGGCAATGGCGGGCATGCCGGCCTCACTGACCAAACCCATGTTTTCGCCCTGCACCGCGGGTTGCAGCAGGTAACGCGCATCAAAGTGACCCTGGTGGTCGCCCTTTTTGTGGACTTCATGCGGCAGCTCCTGCAGTTGCATGGCCTGCAAAGGCTGGCACAGAGGGTGGGTCTCGGCTATTCGCTTGAGGTACGCGCGTGTGGACTTTGCGTTTTCACAGATCCAGTGTTTCAGCCCCGCGGCAACTTCCAGGGTTGCTGCAGGCAAGGCACGGTCCAGCTTCACTTGGCTGTCACAGCCGAAATCGAGGGGGGCGGGTACCAGGTACAAAGTACCCAGCGGTTTGTCACGCGGAGTGTTGGCTGGCAAGGGGGTTGTTGTCATGCCGGCGTCCGTTTGCTGCCCAGCAATGGGACACCTGCCGCCCGCAGCATACGGCTGGTGCGTATCAGTGGCAGGCCAACCAGCGCCGTCGGGTCGTCGCTGTCGATGGCGTCCAGCAGGGTAATGCCCAGTCCTTCGCTTTTGGCGCTGCCTGCACAGTCGTAGGGCTGCTCCAGCTGCAGGTAGTTTTCAATTTCGGAGTCGTCCAGGCTGCGGAACAGCACCTTAACCGGGGCCAGAGACTGTTCGCTGAAACCCGTTTCCAGGCAGACCACGGCCACTGCCGTCTGGAAAACCACGGTTTTTCCACGCATCTGGCGCAATTGCGCGACGGCCCTTTCGTGGGTACCGGGCTTGCCCAGTGCCTGCCCATCGAGATCTGCGACCTGGTCCGAGCCGATCACCACACAATCCGGAAATCGTGTGGCTACGGCAAGGGCCTTGGCCAGCGCCAGCCGCTGGGCCAGAGCGGCCGGCTGTTCGCCGGGCAGCGGCGTTTCGTCCACATGGGGCGATTCCACCGAAAAAGGAACGTTCAAACGGCCCAGCAGTTCCCGCCGGTAGACCGATGTGGAGCCGAGTATGAGTTTTCTATGGGAAGTATCTGGCATGGCCTGATTCTCTTACACTGCGCGCATGAAACACGACTACGACGCCCAGCACCTGAACATTGAGGCATTCGCCAAGGCCAACGGAAGCATCACCGCCAGTCAAAACCTGGCCCAATTTGACCGTTTGCTGGAGGAGGCGCAAGGCGCCGGCGCCCAAAACCCGGTGCACTTTACGGCCACCGGCATGACGCGGCCCAACGGCGCCACCAGTGAACAGATCTGGCTGGTTTTGAGCGCCGAAGTGGCCCTGCCACAAACCTGCCAGCGCTGCTTGGGCCCTGTGGACGTGCCGGTGCACTTTGAGCGGGAGTTTCGTTTTGTGGTCAGTGAAGAGGTGGCCGAGGTGGAGGACGAGGAGTCGGAAGAGGATGTGCTGGTGCTCAGCCGCGACTTCAACCTGCTGGAACTGGTGGAAGACGAACTCTTGATGGCCTTGCCTGTGGTCCCCAAACACGACGTATGCCCGGGAGCGGTCAAGTTGCAGGTGGCTGACCCCGATTTCGCCGAGGACGAGCAGGAAAAGCCCAATCCGTTTGCGGTTCTGGAGCAGCTGAAAAAGCGTCCCTAGCCCTTTCGCTTGCTTTGGGCTATAATCTGAGGCTTCGCGTGTGAAACTTGCCGCGTTTTTTACTAACCCCCAGTGTTGCATTTTGCTTTGAGCATGGCGCAGCACCCCAGCTGAGGAGCCAAGTCATGGCCGTCCAACAAAACAAGAAGTCGCCTTCCAAGCGCGGTATGCACCGTTCGCACAATGCACTGGTTGTGCCAGGCATTGCTGTGGAATCCACCACCGGTGAAACCCACTTGCGCCACCACATCAGCCCCACCGGTTTCTACCGTGGTCGCAAGGTGCTGAAGACCAAATCTGAAGCCTGACCCAGGTTTTTCAACCAAAGCCCGGAGCTACAAATCCTGTAGCGTCGGGCTTTTGTCGTTTTTGGCCCTGCATTCCATGGTGGTGGCCAATGTTTGATCTCCTCACTTTTTGGGCGTCTACCCCATGATCACAATTGCTGTTGACTGTATGGGAGGCGACCACGGCCCCCAAGTCACGCTGCCTGCCTGTACGCAGTTTCTGGAGCAGCACCCCGACGCCGCCTTGGTATTGGTGGGTTTGGCTGACAAGCTGGCGGGTTTCTCGCACCCCCGTGCCACCATCGTGCCTGCCAGTGAAGTGGTGACGATGGATGATCCGCTGGAAATTGCACTGCGCCGCAAAAAGGATTCGTCCATGCGTGTTGCCATCCAGCAGGTCAAAGAAGGCAAGGCCCAGGCGGCCGTATCTGCCGGCAACACGGCCGCATTGATGGCTATTTCACGTTACATCCTCAAAACCATTGACGGTATTGAGCGCCCGGCCATTGCGGGCCAACTACCCAATGCCACGGGTGGTGCCACCACGATGCTGGATCTGGGTGCCAATGTGGATTGTTCGGCCGAGCACTTATTGCAGTTTGCCGTCATGGGCTCTGCCTTGGTATCGGTGCTGAATAACAAACAGTCGCCCACGGTAGGTTTGCTCAATATTGGTGAAGAAATCATCAAAGGTAACGAAACCATTAAAAAAGCGGGTGAACTGCTGCGTTCTGCGTCTAAAGCCGGCGATTTGAACTTCTTTGGCAATGTCGAAGGCAATGATATTTTCAAGGGCACGGTGGACCTGGTGGTCTGTGACGGTTTTGTCGGCAATGTGGCGCTGAAAGCCAGTGAAGGCCTTGCCGGCATGATCGGCAATTTTCTGAAGGCCGAGTTTTCTCGCAACATTTTCACGAAAGTTGCGGCAATTGCCGCTTATTCTGTTTTAACTGCGCTCAAAGTTCGCGTAGACCACAGGCGTTACAACGGTGCGGCCTTGTTGGGTCTGCGCGGTCTGGTATTCAAGAGCCATGGTTCGGCTGATGTGCTGGGTTTTGGGTTCGCGTTAAACCGGGCGTATGATGCAGCCCGAAACAACTTGCTTGACCGCGTTCAGGCACGTATCGCGCACGCAGCACCGCTTTTGGCGACGGCTGACAGCGCTCCATAAAAAACCTGATCGGGTGTCATCAACCCCACCATGAAATATTCGCGAATTACAGGCACGGGTAGTTATTTACCCCCGCGCCGACTCACAAATGCCGATTTGGTGGCTGAACTGGCAGCCAAAGGCGTAGAAACATCGGACGAGTGGATCGTCGAGCGCACTGGCATCCGTGCCCGGCACTTTGCGGCGGACGGTGTATTCAGCAGCGATCTCGGATTGGAAGCCGCTAAAAAGGCGCTGGAGGCTGCGGGCCGTACGGCCAAGGATGTGGATTTGATCATCGTCGCCACATCGACGCCCGACATGGTTTTTCCATCGACCGCCTGCATCTTGCAGAACAAGCTGGGTGCCAATGGTGGCGCTGCCTTTGACGTGCAGGCCGTATGCAGCGGCTTTGTCTACGCCTTGACGGTGGCGGACGCCATGGTCAAGACCGGCGCAGCCAAATGTGCGCTGGTGGTGGGCGCCGAAATATTCTCCCGCATCCTGGATTTCAACGACCGCACGACCTGCGTGCTGTTCGGCGATGGCGCCGGCGCGGTTGTGCTGGAGGCGTCGGATACGCCCGGCATCTTGTCCAGCGATTTGCATGCCGACGGCAAACACGTGGGCATTTTGTGTGTGCCGGGCCATGTGTCGGGTGGAGCTATTTTGGGTGATCCGCTGTTGAAGATGGATGGTCAGGCGGTCTTCAAACTGGCGGTTGGCCTGCTGGAGAGTGCGGCCCGCGCCACGTTAACCAAGGCCAATCTGACCGAGGCGGATATCGACTGGCTGGTACCGCACCAGGCCAATATCCGCATCATGCAAAGTACGGCCCGCAAGCTCAAGTTGTCCATGGACAAGGTGGTGGTCACGGTGGACCAGCATGGCAATACGTCGGCTGCGTCCATTCCGCTGGCCCTGGACGCCGGTGTGCGCTCGGGCCAGGTAAAACCCGGCCAGACCTTGCTGCTCGAAGGTGTGGGCGGTGGTTTCACCTGGGGCGCATTGCTCCTGATTTTGTAGCTACTCACGCATATTTTGCGGGGGCTAGAGGCACTTTTAACTAATAGTGGTTATGAAAAACTTTGCATTTGTATTTCCCGGACAGGGATCACAATCAGTCGGCATGCTGGACGCCTGGGGTGACCACCCCGTGGTTGCCCAGACCTTGCAGGAAGCGTCCGATGCGCTGGGCGAAGATGTCGCCAAACTGATCCACGAAGGCCCCAAAGAAGCATTGGCGCTGACCACCAATACCCAGCCGGTGATGTTGGTGGCGGGTGTGGCGGCCTACCGGGTCTGGATGTCGGAAGTGGGCGTTGCACCATCGGCCGTTGCCGGTCATTCCCTGGGTGAATACACGGCCTTGGTTGCCGCCGGTGCCCTGACGTTGAAACAGGCGGCGCCCTTGGTGCGTCTGCGTGCACAGGCCATGCAAGAGGCGGTACCCGTGGGTGTAGGGGCCATGGCGGCCATTCTGGGTATGGATGCGGCGCGGGTTACTGCGGGGTGCCTCGAAGTCACGCAGTCTTTCGGAGCCGGTTCTGCCGAAATAGTAGAGGCCGTCAACTTCAACGATCCGGCCCAAACCGTGATCGCTGGCAGCAAGGCTGCAGTGGACAAGGCCTGTGAAGTGCTGAAGGCAAGCGGCGCCAAGCGCGCATTGCCGCTGCCGGTATCTGCACCGTTTCATTCCAGTCTGATGAAGCCGGCTGCCGAGAAACTCAAGGCCCATCTGGAGACGCTGGACATTGCAGCGCCACAGATTGCGCTGATCAACAATATTGAAGTGGCCGTGGAAGTGGATGCGGACCGTATCCGCGACGCCCTGTACCGCCAGGCCTTTGGTCCAGTGCGTTGGGTGGAATGTGTGCAGGCCATCAAGGCACGCGGCTTGACTACACTGGTGGAGTGTGGCCCGGGCAAGGTGTTGGCTGGCATGGTCAAACGCATAGATGCCGAGTTGATGGGGCTGGCGGTATATGACCCCGCCACATTGCAAGATACACAAGAAGCTTTAAAGGGTGCTGAGGCATGAACGACGTGAAATTTGAAGGCCAGGTGGCCTTGGTAACAGGCGCGTCGCGCGGTATTGGCGCAGCGATTGCGCTGGAATTGGCCCGCAGGGGTGTCAAAGTCATTGGCACGGCGACCACGGATGCGGGCGCAGCCAAGATCGCCGATGCCTTGGCTGCTTTTCCCGGCTGTGCCGGTCGTACGCTGGACGTAACGCAGAGCGCCGCAGGCGAAGCCCTGGTGGATGCCTTGGTCAAGGAGCATGGCGGCCTGCAGATACTGGTCAACAACGCCGGCATCACCCGCGACAACTTGGCTATGCGCATGAAGGACGACGAGTGGGACGCCGTGATGGAGGCCAACCTCAAGGGCGTCTTCCGCATGAGCCGCGCTGTGATGCGCACCATGATGAAACAACGCTACGGTCGCATCGTCAACATCACGTCGGTGGTCGGTGCGTCCGGCAATCCGGGTCAGGCCAATTACGCCGCCGCCAAAGCTGGCGTCGCAGGCATGACGCGTGCGCTGGCGCGGGAACTGGGCTCGCGCAACATCACGGTCAACTGTGTGGCACCTGGTTTTATCGAGACCGACATGACTGCCAGCCTGGGCGAGGACCAGCAAAAAGCCCTGTTGGGCCAGATTCCACTGGGCCATTTAGGTAAACCGGCCGATGTGGCCCATGCTGTTGCATACTTGGCGTCCCCGCAGGCCGCGTATGTGACGGGGCAGGAACTGCATGTCAACGGCGGCATGTACATGTAGGTACCAAGCTAAGGTACTGCGCGCAAAAATTCAGCCGATTTGTCCGTTCGGCGACCCGTTTGGAGTTGTGACTCTAAGCCCGGGTAAAATTACGGATTCTTTTACAACCCTTAGAGGGAAGCCATGAGTGATATCGAAGTCCGCGTCAAAAAAATTATTGCCGAACAACTCGGTGTGGAAGAGTCCCAAGTCACCAACGAAAAAGCCTTTGTGGCCGATCTGGGTGCAGATTCTCTGGACACCGTCGAATTGGTGATGGCGTTGGAAGACGAGTTCGGAATTGAAATTCCCGATGAAGACGCAGAAAAGATTACCACCGTGCAAAACGCTGTCGACTACGCCAGCACGCACAAGAAGGCCTGATAAAGGCCTTTGCGGCACCCAGGTGCTGCATGGATATTGGCAAACACCGTGGCTTGGGTCACGGTAGTGCCTATCCAGAACATGGCCGACTTGATCGGCCTTTTTTTGACCAAAGCTGAAAACTGATTGCTATGTCCCGTCGTCGCGTTGTTGTCACTGGTTTGGGTTGCGTCAGTCCCGTAGGTAATACGGTAGACGCGGCATGGTCGAATGTGCTTGCCGGCAAGTCTGGCATCGATTTGATCAGCCGTTTTGACGCCTCCACTTTCGCCTGCAAGATCGCTGGCGAGGTTCGCAATTTCGATCTGGATTCCTACATTAGTCCGAAAGAAGCGCGGACTATGGACTCGTTCATCCACTACGGCATTGCTGCGGCCATGCAGGCCGTTGTGGATGCCGGTCTGCCCACGGGTGACGCACTGGGCGAAGAAGAAGCCACGCGTATTGGGTGTGTGATCGGTTCTGGTATCGGTGGCTTGCCATTGATCGAGACCATGCACACCGAGCTCACCAACCGGGGCGCGCGCCGTATTTCTCCGTTTTTTGTGCCTGCCACCATCATCAACATGACTGCGGGCCATGTGTCGATGAAGTATGGGTTCAAAGGCCCCAATATCGCCATCGTGACCGCTTGCACCACCGGCCTGCACTGTATTGGCGAAGCCGGCCGCATGATTGAGTACGGCGATGCCGATGTCATGGTTGCCGGTGGTTCCGAGGCTACCGTGTCGCCTTTGGGCATCGGCGGTTTTGCCGCCATGCGCGCTTTGAGCACCCGCAACGATGACCCTGCGACCGCGTCGCGCCCCTGGGACAAGGACCGCGATGGTTTTGTGCTGGGCGAAGGCGCTGGCGTATTGGTCCTTGAAGAGTATGAACACGCGGTCGCCCGTGGTGCCAAGATTTATGCCGAATTGGCAGGTTTTGGCATGAGTGCCGATGCCGGTCATATGACCGCTCCGAATATGGACGGCCCACGCCGCGCCATGCTGAGTGCCATGCGCAATGCCGGTGTCAACGCTGATCAGGTGAACTATCTGAATGCACATGGCACCTCGACACCACTGGGTGATTTGAATGAGACCAACGCGATCAAGGCGGCCTTGGGTGACCATGCCAAAAAGATCGTGGTCAATTCGACCAAGTCCATGACCGGGCATTTGTTGGGCGGCGCTGGTGGCATTGAATCGGTGTTTACTGTGTTGGCGGTGCACCACCAAAAGAGCCCACCGACCATCAATATCTTCAACCAGGATCCCGAATGTGATCTGGACTACTGCGCCAATGTTGCCCGTGACATGCGCATTGACGTCGCGGTGAAGAATAATTTTGGCTTTGGTGGCACCAACGGTTCCCTGGTGTTCAAGCGCGTCTAGGCGCACGGGCCCTTCGTCAGATTCCATGCACCGGGCCCCCGCGGTCAATTTTCTCGTCAAACGTTCGCGCTGGCAGGCTTGGCTTATCGTGTCCGCAAGCCTGCTGGCCTTGCTTGCCTTGGTAACTTTCGCGTGGACGCAGACCGTGTTGGACCTTCGTACCGGAGGATTGGCCCTGGCTGTATTGGCTGCCAGTGGCGTGGCGCTCGTGGGGTGGAAGAATTCCCCGCAGGGCAGCTTGCGCTGGGACGGCGAGCATTGGCGCTGGTCGGGCTTTGGCGATAACCCGGAGTGTCGCCTGGACGTGTTGATGGACTTTCAGAGTGTTGTTGTGGTCCATGTCACGACCGAAGGCCGGGCGCCAATTTCCCTGTGGCTGGAGGCGGCTCCCGGCGACACGGGCTGGAAGCCTTTGCGGCGTGCAATCGTGTCTAGTCAAGCTAAAGCCAACAGCAAAAGCAAAACATCCAGCACTGGCATTGCAGGGGAGCTTGCGTGAGCGACGTCCTGCCCGCAACCCCCCAGGATAGCGACGCGGTCCTCGTGCAGCGCACCGTGGCAGGTGATCAGCGCGCCTATGGCTTGCTGGTGTTGAAGTACCAGCGCCGCATTCAGCGCCTTATTGGCCGTATGGTGCGCGATGTCGATCTGGTGGAAGACATTTGCCAGGAAACCTTTATCCGCGCCTACCGTGCCTTGCACCAGTTCCGCGGCGATGCCCAGTTTTACACCTGGCTGTACCGCATTGCCGTCAACACGGCCAAGAAGTTCCTGCTGGAGCTCAAGAACGATCCCACGGTATCGGAGAGTTTTCTGGCCAATGACGACGACGATGAAACTTCCTGGAAGAAAAACGAACCAACAGCCGATGACGGACCGGAATCCATCCTTGCTGCCAAAGAAATTGCAGCCGTCGTGAATGCCGCCATGGATGACCTGCCCGTCGATTTGCGCCAGGCTGTCGTGTTGCGAGAGATTGAAGGCTTGAGTTACGAAGAAATTGCTGCCGCCATGGATTGCCCCGTCGGAACCGTGCGTTCGCGCATCTTCCGTGCCCGGGAGGCTATTTCTGCGCGAGTACGGCCGCTATTGGACAAACAAACAGGTAAACGGTGGTAAACGGTGGCAGAGGGTTGCACATGGAAAAGATGAATTCAATACCCAACGAACGTATCTGTGATCTGGTCGACGGCCATGTGCCGGACGGCGAGGGCGCACATGCCTTAGATGCCTTGTTGTCGGACCGCCAAGCGGTGCAAACCTGGCATGCCTACCATGTGATTGGTGATGTGCTGCGCAGCTCGGAGCTGGCTCCGTCCGGCAGTGACCATGCTTTTCTGGAGCGGTTGGAGCGTAGGCTGGCGCAAGAGCCCATACGCCCAGTGGTTAGCCCAGTACAACTTGCCACCATCACGGTCAATGTGCCCAGCGCCAACGCCTCGGTGTTCCGCTGGAAAATGCTGGCCGGTGTGGCCGGATTTGCCTTGGTGGGTGTCGTAGGTCTGAATCTCTGGACACAAGTGGGCTCGCGTAGTGGTGCGCAACTGGTCGCTCAGGAGGTTGTTGCACCGCGTGCACCCACAACGGTTGTCGTGGCCGACACGGGTGCGGGCACTATGTTGCGCGACCCGCGTTTGGACGAGTTGATGGCGGCCCACCGCCAGTTGGGTGGCCATTCCGCATTGCAGGTGCCAGCGGGCTTTCTGCGCAACGCGACTTATGAAGGACCTGCCCGGTGAGGCAGACTCGGCTTTTCTTCGTCAGTTTGTTGCTGGCACTGTACGGGCTGGTGTCGCACAATAGTGCCTTTGCGCAGCCAGCAGTTTCCGAACCCCCGTCTTTGAATGCCTGGTTGTTGCGCGTGCACCAGGCGGCACGGCAAAGTGTCTATACCGGCACGTTTGTAGTGTCATCGAGCGCCGGCATGGCCAGTGCCCGTATCTGGCATGTATGCGATGGTGCACAACAACTGGAGCGGGTGGAGTCCCTCAGCGGGATACCCAGGGCCATATTTCGGCACAACGACCAAGTAGTCACGTTTTTTCCACAGTCCCGCATTGCGGTTGCAGAAGTGCGCGAATCCCTGGGCCTGTTCCCCGACTTGCTCAAATCCAGTGACTCGTCAATCGGTGATTTTTACCAGCTCAAAGCGTTGGGCAACGAACGCATAGCGGGCTTTGACACCGAAATTTTTCTGCTGCAGCCCAAAGACGGACTGCGCTTTGGCTACCGGGTGTGGAGTGAAAAAAAGTCGGGCCTCATCATCCAGTTGCAGACCTTGGATCTGAGCGGCAAGGTTTTGGAACAGTCCGCGTTTTCCGAGTTGCAACTGGGTGCCGCGGTCAATGTGGCCAAACTGACCCGCTCAGGTAACACGGATGGTTACCGCGTGGTGCGGCCCGATTTGCAGAAGACGACCGCAGATGCCCAGGGTTGGGCGCTTCAAAAGCCTGTGGACGGATTCAAGCCGATGGGCTGTTACCAGCGCGCCGCTGTGGTTCAGCCGCAGGCCACTCAGCAGGGTAAAGCGCAACCCACAATGCAATGGGTGTTCTCGGATGGTGTCGCAACGCTGTCACTGTTTGTAGAGACCTTCGATGCCCGGCGCCACCTGCGTGAAGGCGCCACCGATATGGGGGGCGCCACACACACGCTGACCCGCCGCATAGATATGTGGTGGGTGACCGCGGTCGGTGAGGTGCCACTGGCCACATTGAATGCGTTTGCGCAGGCCCTGGAACGAAAAAAATAGCGCTGCGCGGGGAACACCGCCAGCGCAGGGCGCTCTATGGCAGTACCTGTATTTTGAATGGAGGATATTCTCGATGAAAATTTTCGTGCACAAGACTTTGCGTGCTTTCCTGGTCGCGTTGAGCCTGTCAGCCGGTGCTTTCGTCGCCACGGCGCCGTTACAGCCCGCCATGGCGCAAGCCCGAGCGTTGCCCGACTTTACTGATCTGGTGGACCAGGTGGGCCCGTCCGTTGTCAATATCCGCACCATGGAGAAGGTGGTGGCCCGCCAGCCGGGCGCCCAAGGTGACGAAGACATGATGGAGTTCTTCCGGCGTTTTGGCATTCCGATGCCCAATGTGCCTGGAAATCCGCGCCAGGTCCCGCGGCAAAACAAGCCCCAGCAGGAAGAGGAACAGCCCCGTGGTGTGGGTTCCGGATTCATCCTGACGGCTGACGGCTTCATCATGACCAATGCCCATGTGGTGGATGGTGCAGACGAGGTTTTGGTGACGTTGACTGACAAGCGTGAGTTCAAGGCGAAGATCATTGGTACAGACAAACGGACCGACGTTGCCGTTGTGAAGATCGAGGCTACTGGGTTGCCGGCGGTCAAGGTGGGCGATGTCAGCCGACTGCGCGTTGGCGAATGGGTTATGGCTATTGGCTCACCCTTTGGTCTGGAGAGCACCGTTACGGCAGGTATCGTGAGTGCAAAACAACGCGATACGGGAGACTTTTTGCCCTTCATTCAAACGGACGTGGCGATCAATCCTGGCAATTCGGGCGGACCCTTGATCAATATGCGTGGTGAAGTGGTGGGTATCAACAGCCAGATTTATTCGCGCTCGGGTGGGTTTATGGGAATTTCCTTCGCCATTCCCATGGATGAAGCGGTACGCGTGAGTGACCAACTGCGCAGCTCGGGCCGCGTGTCTCGTGGTCGCATTGGTGTTCAGATTGAACAGGTCAACAAAGACGTCGCGGAGTCCATCGGCCTGGGCAAATCGGTGGGCGCCATGGTGCGCGGTGTGGAAGCCGGATCACCTGCGGAGAAAGCCGGTATCGAAGCGGGCGACATCATCACCCGTTTTGATGGCAAGGTCATTGAAAAATCAAGCGACCTGCCACGCATGGTGGGCGGTACCAAGCCTGGTACCAAGAGCACTATTACCGTGTTTCGCCGTGGTACATCCAAGGACCTGAGTATCACCATTGCAGAAGTTGAGGCCGACAAACCATCGGTCAAGACCTCGTCGCGTGATGAGAAGCCCAAAGCCTCGGCTGCCGGTCAGGCTGTGGGGCTCTCCGTCAGCGAGCTGACCGATGTACAGAAAAAAGAGCTCAAGGTCAAAGGCGGTGTCAAAGTTGATAGCGCCGTAGACGCCGCAGCTCGCGCAGGTCTGCGAGAGGGGGATGTGATCTTGGCCTTGGCCAATGTGGATGTGCTGTCCGTGAAAGAGTTTGAAGCGGCATTGGCAAAACATGACAAGACCAAACCTTTGCCGGTGCTGATCCGCCGCGGAGAGTTGGCCCAGTTTGTCATCATCAAGCCGGCACGTTAAGGCGTTCGGCCACCCAACAACCCCACGTTACGGTGGGGTTTTGGCGTGTTAGGGAGGCCGAACCATAGATTTTTTATATCGGGGTAAAAATCCCCTCAAAATGTTTGCAGTTACTAACTTTTCGAGTTCGTTCGAAAATTGGTTAGAATGCGGCACTTACAAAGTACTTTTTGGGTATATGGATGGGTAAAAATCCATCATATGGGATGACGACAAGTCCCCCACAGCTGATCCACAGATCACCCACAAGTTGTACAGAACTTCCCCCTTCGAATTGTTGATAAGCTGTGAATAAGATAACTGTTGTTGAGTTGCAACTTCACCCGATTGGCGTTTTGGGGGCTTTGCATTCAGGGCTTTTTGCCTACAATGAAGTTCCAACCTTCGCAGTTGCCAATGATTGTTGGTTTCAGGGCGCGTCACTATCCGACGCGCCCTTTTTTCTTGTGCGTCCTTTTTAATTCAACCACTTAAGCGTTCTCGTTGATGAATCACATCAGAAATTTTTCGATCATTGCGCACATTGATCACGGCAAATCCACACTCGCGGACCGATTGATCCAGCGTTGCGGCGGCCTCGAAGCACGTGAGATGGAAGCGCAAGTTCTTGACTCGATGGATATCGAAAAAGAGCGTGGGATAACCATCAAGGCGCAGACCGCCGCGCTGCAATACAAAGCGAAAGACGGGCAGGTCTACAACCTCAATCTGATCGACACACCCGGTCATGTGGACTTCTCTTATGAAGTGAGTCGTTCACTGTCAGCTTGTGAAGGTGCGTTGCTGGTGGTGGATGCCAGTCAGGGTGTTGAAGCACAGACCGTGGCGAACTGTTACACCGCATTGGATCTGCATGTGGAAGTGCTGCCGGTGCTCAACAAGATTGATCTGCCCAACGCGGACCCCGACAACGCACGCAGCGAAATAGAAGACGTGATTGGCATCGACGCAACCGATGCCATTGTCTGCTCCGCCAAAACTGGCTTGGGTATCGATGACATCCTGGAAGCCATCGTCGCCAAGATACCGGCCCCCAAAGGCAACCCCAATGGCCCGCTGCGAGCCATGATCATCGACAGCTGGTTCGATCCATATGTCGGTGTAGTGATGCTGGTCCGTGTGGTCGATGGCCGTTTGGCCAAGGGTGAACGCATCAAGATGATGGCCTCGGGCGCCATGTACAACGCCGACAACCTGGGCGTGTTCACGCCAGCCAACCAGCCACGTCCGTCGCTGGAAGCGGGAGAAGTGGGTTACATCATTGCCGGCATCAAGGAACTCCAGGCCGCCAAGGTGGGTGACACGGTGACGCTGATCAAGCCTGGCACTGGCGGCGCGGCAATGACGGCCACCGAGGCTCTGCCTGGATTCAAGGAAATCCAGCCCCAAGTGTTTGCGGGCCTGTACCCGACCGAAGCCAGTGAATACGATTCGCTGCGTGACGCACTGGAAAAGCTCAAACTCAACGACGCATCGTTGCATTACGAACCCGAGGTGTCGCAAGCGCTGGGTTTTGGATTCCGCTGCGGCTTCCTGGGCTTGCTGCACATGGAAATTGTGCAGGAGCGCCTAGAGCGCGAGTTTGACCAGGACCTGATCACCACCGCACCCAGCGTGGTCTACCAGGTTATGAAAAACGACGGCGAAGTCATCATGGTGGAGAACCCCTCCAAGATGCCGGACGTGGGCAAGATGGCCGAGATCCGTGAACCCATTGTCACCATGCACCTGTACATGCCGCAGGAATATGTGGGAGTGGTCATGACATTGGCCAACCAGAAGCGCGGCGTGCAGATGAATATGGCCTACAAGGGCCGCCAGGTTGTACTGACCTATGAAATGCCGCTGGCTGAAATCGTGTTGGACTTCTTTGACAAGCTCAAGAGTGTGAGCCGGGGTTATGCCTCCATGGACTATGAGTTCAAGGAATACCGCGCGGCCGATGTCGTCAAAGTGGATATTTTGCTCAACGGCGAAAAGGTCGATGCCTTATCCATCATGCTGCACCGCGCCCAGAGCCAGTACCGCGGCCGGGCCGTGGTGGCCAAGATGCGCGAAATCATTTCCCGCCAGATGTACGACGTGGCGATCCAGGCGGCCATAGGAGCCAACATCATTGCCCGTGAGACAATCAAAGCCCTTCGCAAGAACGTGCTCGCCAAGTGTTATGGCGGTGACATTTCACGCAAGAAGAAGCTCCTCGAAAAACAAAAAGCAGGCAAAAAACGTATGAAACAAGTCGGATCGGTGGAAGTGCCACAAGAGGCCTTCCTGGCTATTTTGCAGGTGGAAGATTGAGCGCCGCCGGGCCGTCCCAAGGCGCGATGGCCCCCTTGGGGGGCAGCGCAGTACGCGCAGCGGCAAGCGTGGGGGGAACTAACTGATGCAGGCGCTGACCTCTGCCGTGCTGGCGGCTTTTGTGCTGTACGCCGGTTCCTGGTATTTCGGGTATGTGGAAGGCAACTTTGCCTTGCTGCTGTTTGTGGCAACCGTGGTCACTGGCGCTTATTGGCTGGCTGAACGGTTCTACTTTTTGCCACAACGGCAAACCGCCGCAGCGGTGCTGGAAGCTTCGGACGCCAAACGGCGCGAAGATCTGGGCAAGATGGGCATCAAACAGGTTGATGGTGATATTGCAGAAGCCAAGAGTCGCCTGTTGGCACAGCCTTGGTGGCTGGATTGGACCGCTGGTTTGTTCCCCGTCATCATCGCCGTCTTCTTCCTGCGCTCGTTTCTCGTAGAGCCGTTCAAGATTCCGTCGGGCTCCATGATCCCCACACTGCTGGTCGGCGACCTGATCCTGGTGAATAAATTTACCTATGGCCTGCGCCTGCCGGTGCTCAACACCAAAATCACGGAAGGCAGCGCACCCAAACGTGGCGACGTCATGGTGTTCCGCTATCCACCCAAGCCCAGTCTGGACTACATCAAGCGTGTGGTGGGGTTGCCGGGGGATACCGTTCAGTACATCAACAAGCGTTTGACGGTTAACGGCCAATCCGTTGTCACCACGGGTGTGCCTGATTTTTTTGATGAAGACGTCATGCGTTACTTCAAGCAGTATGAAGAGACGCTGGGTGACAAAAAGCATAAGGTCCTTAATGATGAGGAACGCCCGGCTTTTGTGCCTGGTGTGGAGAACTTTGCCGGCCGTGATGCCTGCCTGTATTCCGTGGAGGGTGTGCGCTGCAAGGTACCGGAAGGTCACTATTTCATGATGGGTGACAATCGCGATAATTCACTGGATTCGCGCTATTGGGGCTTTGTTCCAGAGAAAAATATTGTGGGCAAGGCTTTTTTTGTCTGGATGAATTTCAGCAATCCCAAGCGTATCGGTTCGTTTGATTGAAAGGAAAGTACACATGAGAGTGCAAAGCAGATCCAAGCAACGCGGCATTACTTTTTTTGGTTTGGTTTTTGTGGGTGTGGTGTTGGCCGTGACCGGTGTGGTCGCAGCGCAAGTCTTCCCGACATTTGTAGAGTACCAAGCCATCAAGAAGGCAGCAAGGAAATCGGCTGAAGGTACTTCAGTGGTGGAAGTTCGCGCTGCGTTTGACCGTATGCAAGCGATTGACGATTTCAAAGCCATTAGTGGTAAAGATCTTGAAATCACCAAAGAGGGAGACAAAGTGGTGGTCAGTTTTGCCTACGAGCGTGAAATTCACTTGACAGGCCCCGCCTGGTTAACGTTGAAGTACGCCGGCAACTCTAAATAGCGTGGCATCTGGTTTACTGGAGTTGCAGCGTCGCCTGCAACATGAATTTACCAATGCTGCGCTGCTGACCCAGGCACTGACCCACCGCAGCTTCTCCGCCGACCATTACGAGCGCCTGGAGTTCCTGGGCGACTCGGTGCTGAATCTGGCAGTCTCCGATCTTCTCTACACCCGCCTGGGCAATTTGCCTGAGGGTGATTTGTCCCGTGTGCGGGCCAATCTGGTCAAGCAGGAAACCTTGCACCAGTTGGCGGTCGGTTTGGGCTTGCCAGACGTCATGCGCCTGGGCGAGGGCGAAGTCCGCTCCGGTGGGCAGAAGCGCCCCTCCATCCTGGCCGATACGCTGGAAGCCATCATTGGCGCCGTCTACCTGGATAGCGGATTTGCCGCGGCCCAGACCCTGGTGCAGAGGCTGTTCAAGGACGTAGAGATCAACCCCGGCATGGAGGCCATTGGCAAGGATGCCAAAACCGAGTTGCAAGAGTGGCTCCAGGGTCGCAAAATGAAGCTGCCGCTGTACAAGGTGGTTGCCACCATCGGTGCGGCGCACAAACAAAGCTTCGACGTGGAGTGTGAAATTCCCGAACTGCGCCTGTCCGAACGGGGCATAGGTGGTTCCCGCCGATCCGGCGAACAGGCTGCAGCTGCCGCGATGCTGCTCACCATCAAGGCAAAAGTCAAACCATGACATCCAAAAAAACATCTACTATAAAAACCATAGCGCCTCATGGAAATTCTGCGGGGGCTGGCGGCACAAATGACCAACAGTCTGATCTGGACAGCATGCTCGAAGGCGTGCTTAAAAGCACACCCAAGCTGGCGCAGCCCGGCGCTGCAGCCGAGATGGGTCAGCGCTGCGGCCTGGTCGCCATCGTCGGGAAACCCAATGTCGGCAAGTCCACGCTGCTCAACGCCCTGGTCGGCCAGAAAATCAGCATCACGTCGCGCAAGGCGCAGACCACGCGCCACCGCATCACCGGCATGCACACCCGCGGCGCTACACAGTTTGTGTTTGTGGACACGCCCGGCTTTCAGACCCTGCATGCCAATGCGCTGAACAAGTCGCTGAACAAGACCGTACAAGGCGCGGTGGCCGATGTCGACCTGATATTGTTTGTGGTGGAGGCGGGAAGCTTCACGCCGGCCGATGCCCGCGTGTTGTCGCTGTTGGGTAAGAACATTCCCACGCTGCTGATCGCCAACAAGCTGGACAACATCCACCGCCGTGGCGATATCGCGCCCTGGCTGCAAACCATGCAGGACAAACACACATTCGCCGAGTTTGTGCCAATGTCGGCCAAGAACGCCAAGGACGTGGACCGACTGCTGGGCATCTGCGAAAAATTCCTGCCCGAACAGGCCTGGTGGTATGCCGAAGACGAACTGACCGACCGCAGCGAAAAATTCCTGGCCAGCGAACTGGTGCGCGAGAAGCTGTTCCGCCTGACGGGCGACGAACTGCCCTACACCTCCACGGTTGTCATCGACAAGTTCGAAGAAGAGCCCCCCCAGAAGAAAGGCCAGAAGCGTTTGCTGCGTATTGCCGCCACCATCGTCGTCGAGCGCGACACCCACAAGGCCATGGTCATTGGTGACAAGGGTGAACGTATCAAACGCATCGGCATGGAAACCCGCGTCGAACTGGAAAAGCTGGCCGATGCCAAGGTTTTCATTGAGTTGTGGGTCAAGGTGCGATCCGGTTGGGCAGACGATGAAGCCCGCGTCCGTTCCTTTGGCTATGAATAAGTGGCTACCAAGCGCATAGCCGACGAGCCCGCGTATGTGCTGCACCGCTACGACTGGAGCGAGTCCAGCCTGATACTGGAGGTCTTTACCCGCCACTATGGCCGCATCGCGCTGGTGGCCAAGGGGGCCAAGCGGCCCAGTTCCAGCTTCCGCCCCGTCTTGCTGCCGCTGCAGATGCTGCATGTGGCCTATGGCGGTGATGCCGAAATCCGCACCCTCAAGAGCGCCGAATGGCAGGGTGGGCATGTCATGCCCACTGGTGATGCGCTGCTGTCGGGCTACTACCTGAATGAATTGTTGCTGACCCTGCTAGCGCGGGACGACCCGCACCCCCGGTTGTTCGATGTCTACGCGAACGTGGTGCGTGTGCTGGCCAGCGAACACGGCGAGGCACTCCAGGCCGCACTGCGCACCTACGAGCTGCTGCTGCTTCGCGAAATCGGTCTGTTGCCACAGTTGAATGCCCAAACCATGACGCTGGGCGCGCTGGCTGCCGATACCGCTTATTGCCTGGTGCCAGAAGGTGGCTTGCGCCAGGCCCATGGCGATGACCGGGCCAGCCTGAGCGGTGCGCAGTGGACAGCTCTGCAGGCCGCGCTGGCAGACAACGCGCCGTTCACCACAACTTTGCGCGCCTGCTCCGAGGTCACCACCGAACTCAAGCCCCAGCTGCGGGCTCTGCTGCACTACCATTGTGGTGTCAAAACCTTGCGCACCCGCCAGATGATGGTGGACATTCAATCTTTATAGCAATATGGCCCCCACGCTTGTCACTTCGTGTACGACGCTGCCCCCCAAGGGGGCGAGTTTTGCCTTGGGGCGGCCCGGCGGCAAAACACTATGACCCCCAAACCCCGCACCAACCTATCGGTCAACGTCAACAAGGTCGCCCACCTGCGCAACACGCGCCACCTGGGTATTCCCAGCGTGACCCGGGCCGCCTTGCTGTGCCTGCAAGCCGGCGCGGCGGGCATCACGGTGCACCCGCGGCCGGATGCGCGCCATATCCGCGCCGACGACGTGGTGGAACTGGCCACGCTGATGCAGGACTGGCCGGACCGCGAATACAACGTCGAGGGCAACCCCTTCCACAACCTGATGGACTGTGTGGCCGACCTCGTGGCGCGCAAGCTGCCGGTGCACCAGGTCACCTTTGTGCCCGATTCCGAAGGCCAGTTCACCAGTGACCACGGCTGGAGCTTCCCGCAGGATGCCGCGCGTTTGAAGCCACTGATTGACCAGGCGCACGCCTTGGGCATACGCGTCAGCCTCTTCATGGATGCGGATGTAGCCGCGATGCCTGCCGCCCGGGCCGTGGGCGCCGACCGCATCGAGCTCTACACCGAACCCTATGCCGCGGCCTGGGGCACACCTGACCAGGATGCACAGCTGCGGCGATTCGCGCAGGCCGCCCAGGCCGCGCTGGATGCAGGCTTGGGCGTCAACGCCGGCCACGACCTGAACCGCGACAACCTGCCTGCCTTCGCCCGCGCTGTACAGGGACTGGATGAGGTGTCCATAGGCCACGCGCTGATTGCCGACGCGCTGGAGCTGGGCTATACCGCCACCGTCAAGGCCTATCTGGATTGTTTGGTCTGATGATCTACGGCATAGGCACCGACATCTGCGACGTGCGCCGCATCAAGGCCAGTCTGGACAAACACGGCGACCGCTTCGCATTGAAGATCCTCAGCGAAGGGGAATTCAAGACCTGGAAGGCGCGCAGCGCCCGCTGGCCCGAGCGCGGCATCCGTTTCCTGGCAACGCGCTTCTCAGCCAAGGAGGCTTTCAGCAAGGCCATCGGCCTGGGCATGCGCATGCCCATGACCTGGCGGCTGTGTGAAGTGGCCAAGCTGCCCAGCGGCGCGCCCACCATCGTGCTGCACGGCGTGCTGAAGGAATGGTTTGACGCCAAACAGCTCAGTGCCCACATCAGCGTGACGGACGAGACCGACTACGCGGCCAGCTTCTGCGTGGTCGAGACCCAGCTCCAGGCCTAGGCCACGATAGACGGCCCGCGCCACTGTCCACACAGCGGAGCTACTCTGCACAGACCGTGGCCTGGATCTCGGCGTTGCGCTTAAAAAACTTCGCCCAATCACAGGCATTCTGGCCCTGGTTGTCTTGGAGCAACCGGTCGGCACCCAGCTGCACAAAGGCTTGCACGGTCGCAGCACTGCCAAACTGCACGGCCGTTTGCAGGGCTGTCTGTTTCCGGTAGGCCGGGGTGCGCTCGTTGATGTCGGCGCCCGCGCGGACCAGTTCCGCGATCGACTCCGTGGCGCTTTCATACGCCGCAATATGCATGGGCGTCCAGCCGGTCGGGTCGTTGGTGGTTGGTTCTGCGCCGGCCTGGATCAGGCGGTGGACAGCGGCCGCCGCGTCCGTGCGCAATGCCTGCGTGAGTGCGGTCACGATTTGCCCCTGTTCGTTGGTCTTTCGGGCATTCACATTTGCGCCGGTGGCCAATAGCCGCTCGACCATCGCTACGTCATTACTCGCCGCCGCATAACCCAGGGCCGTGCGGCCGGCGTCTTCCGCGCTATGCGCGTCGGCACGGGCACCGGCGGCCAGCAGCAGCGTGGCCGTGTCGAAGTTTTCGGTCTTGAGCGCTTCCAGCAGCAGACCATCCTTGTCTTGTATTGCAGCACCGCGCAGGCGCTCGCCGCAACCCGCGCGTACCAGTTCCAGTTCACCCTTTACCTGTTCACAAGGATCGCTGGCCCCGCGCGCCTTGGCCAGGGCACGGTGCAGATTGAGGTAGGGGCCGTGCTCCGGGTAGACCGTGGAGCCACCCGCCGAGCGGATCTGCAGTTTGAGCCGCACACCGTGTGTCTCCACGGCCGCAGGTAGGGGCATGCGGATCTCAACACCCTTTTTCTGTGGCGGCAGACTCCAGCGCGTGACCTCCCGCAGATTGGCGTTCACGGCAATCGAGCCACTCTGCGCGAGCGTGGAAAAATTCTTCTCTCCGTCTTGCGAGAGCAAGAGACTCACCGATTCAACTTCACACACGCGGCTGTCCGCCTCGCAGGCACCCACGGGTTGCACGTCCAGCGATTCAACCTGCACGATAAGCACGCCCTGGGCCACGTGCGCCTTGCCCACCAGCCGGCCGCGCAACGCCCAATCGTTGACCAGGTAATTGGTGACCCGGATGTCAAACGCTTCGGTGTCGACGCCAGTGGTCTCGGCACCTGCACCGATCAGGGCCTTGGCACGCGTCCACACATTCAGGTCCAGAAAAAACGAAAACTGCGCCACCAGCGCCAGCGCAATCAAGCCCCAGCCCCATGGAGCCCACCGCTTGCGGATGGCCGCCACTTGTTCTGGCGTGTATGTGGGTTTTTTGTTGCCAAGGTTGCGGGTGTCACGCGGTGCAAACTGCAACTCGCTTTCGCGGGCCTTGCGCGTCTTCAAGTCGAAGGTCCATTCCACGCCGTCTGCCCGCAAGGTCAGTGTCATGCTGTACGCCATGTCACGGTCGGACGCCGCGGTGCTGGGCATGTCACTGGGCAGGGTCACCTCCGCCCGGATGTGGTGGGCGTCTACAGCCCTGGCGGGGTAGTCCTGGCTCCAGACCAAGCCAAACCCGCTTTGGTTGCGCGCTGACGACTCCAGCTTTGCTTCTACCTGCCATTGGTTTGCGGTGATGGACCGGTCGATCTGAAACTCTACCGTCACCGGCACACCATGCGGCACCGGGTCCTGGGACAGTTTCAGGCGGGCGCCGCCCCCTTTGAGACGCTGGCGCCATAGGTACAGCGCACCCCAGGTCACCCCCACCCCCGCCAACACAAACAGTGCCTTGAACCAAAACGGAATATCGCCCGTGGGGACCATCAGCTTGAGCACGATGGTGTCCCACACGATGGCGAACACGGTTAGAGCCTCTGCGCCTTTTCCGGCGCGGGTGCGGGTCTGTGAGCGTTCGGACTTTGTCACGGGGTGTGGACGGGCGGGACTACCGGCAACATCAACCCTTGCGCGTGATCCGAGCGCCCAGGCTCAGCAGCTTTTCTTCGACACGCTCATAACCGCGCTCGATCATGTTGGCGTTTTGTACCGTCGACTTGCCGGTGGCGCACAGGGCCGCACCCAGCAATGCCATGCCTGCACGGATGTCGGGGGAGCTCATGGTGGTGCCCCGTAGTTTGGAGCGCCCGCTGATGACTACACGGTGGGGGTCACACACGATGGCGTTGGCGCCCATGCCAATCAGGCGGTCCACAAAATACAGGCGCGACTCAAACATCTTTTCGAAGAACAACACATTACCCTCCACCTGCGTGGCCAGCGTGATCATGCAGCTCATCTGATCGCTGGCAAACTGGGGCCAGGGGCCGTCGCCAATCACCGGCATGGTGCCGTCGTTGTCGCGCAGGATGCGCAGCTCCTGGTTCGGCGGAAGGTAGATGTGGTCTTTGTACAGCTCGATCTTGACGCCCAGCGTCTCAAAGACGCGGTGGCACATCCAGTAGGCGTGCAGGTCGGTGCCCTCAACCCGGATCTCGCCACCGGTTGCGGCGGCCAGGGCCAGGTAAGACGCCGCTTCAATATGGTCGTGGCACACCATGTGTGTAGTGCCGTGCAGTGATGGCACACCCTCGACGCTGAGCTGGTTGGTGCCGATGCCGCTGATCTTGGCGCCCATGGCGTTGAGCATCACCGCCAGGTCTTGCACATGCGGCTCGCAGGCAGCATTGCGGATCAGCGTGTGGCCTTCGCTCACTGCGGCGGCCATCATGATGTGTTCGGTACCCGTGACAGAAGGCTCGTCAAAAAAGAGTTCGGCACCCCGCAGCCGGTTGGGCACCGCAAAGTCGTAACTGCCGTTGGAAGCTAGCACCGCGCCCAGCTTCTGCAGGCCGTAGAAATGCGTGTCCAGGCGGCGGCGGCCAATCACGTCGCCACCGGGCGGGTACAGCTTGGCTTTGCCGGTCCGGTGCAGCAGTGGCGCCACGCACAGGATGGAGGTGCGTACCTTGTTGCACAGCTCGCGGCTGATCTCGCTGCCGTTGATCTGCGCCATGTGGATGCTGACCCGCTGGCCACTGCGCTCGACCTTGCCGCCCAGCGCAACCAGGACGTCCAACATATGGCGCACGTCTATGATGTCGGGCACGTTGTCCAGCACCATCTCCTGGTCGGTCAGTATGCAGGCCGCAATCATCGGCAATATGGCGTTTTTGTTGCCCGAGGCACGCACGGTACCGCGCAGCGGAATACCGCCTTCAATTTCAAAAGTTGACATGGTGGTGGTGGGTAGATGCAGTATGTGGCCGCAGGCTGGGCAGAAAGCTGCGTGCCAGGCTGGGTGGGGCCTGATTTTGCCATGCCCTGGGCCGGAAATCGCCCCCCAATCGCGGTCAATACCCCGTCGCAGTGCCGGCCCCGCGCCGCCCCAGCAGCGCAAACGACGGCGTCTTGCCCATGCCTTTCAGATCTACGTCCTCACCTTGCTCAATGACAAAGGTATCGCGCAGTCGCCAGTAGGCCTGCTCGGAGATATGGATGGCGCCGCTGCGAGCACTGGCCTCCAGCCGGCTGGCCAGGTTGACGGCGTCACCCCAGCAGTCAAAGGCCGGGCGTGCGCTGCCGATGACGCCGGCCACCACCGGGCCAATGTGCAGGCCTATGCGCACATGCATGTCAAAGTCGTTACGGTCGGACATGCGGGCCACGATCTCGCGGATGCCGATGGCAAAGTCGGCGGCCCGTTCCGCCTGGCCCTCCTTGTCCTTGCCGACACCGGAGATTGCCATGTAGGCATCGCCAATGGTCTTGATCTTTTCAATCTGGAACTTCGCCGCCAACTGGTCGAATTCGGAGAACAACTGGTTCAATGTTTCAACCAAGTGATTGGGCGACAGCTTGCGCGCCAGATGGGTAAAACCTACCAGGTCGGCAAAGACGATGCTGACCTCTCCATACGAATCGGCAATCACTTTCTCGCCGAGGTTGATGCGCCGAACGATGTCGTCGGGCAGCATGGAGTACAGCAGCTCCTCCACCTTACGCTTGGCGGCGCGCAGCTCGTCCTCGACGACAAACTTGCGGCGCATGTCGCGCTCGCGGTGGAAGGCGGCAAACAGGCCCATCAGCGCAGCGGACACTACACACAAGTTGTTGATGCCAAACATGCCGGCCTGTGTGTTGGCATACCACTGGCCCAGGTTGAAGGCCACCAGTGTGGCAACGCTGTACAGCAGGTAAAACACAAAGCGCACCCGCAGCAGCATGAAGGTGAACAGCGTGACCAGCACAATACCCACGCTGCCGTAGTTCATGCCATCGGTCAGTATGCAGTAGATGACGGTCAGGCCCATATTGGCCAGTGTCAGCGTTGTGATGACCAGCCATTCGTGGGCCTTGCGCATGCGGTCCAGTTGCAGCAGGCCTATGCAGACCAGACCCATGGGTGCAAAGACCAGGCCGCGTATGGCCTGTGTGTAGCCGTAGTTCACCGGGTCGATGATGCGGTCCCACAGAAAGAAGATGTAGTACAGCATGATCCCCAGGAAGATCGAGAGCTGGTGAAACTGCCGGTAGTCCTCTACATACTCCTTGGCGAACCTTTGTTCCTCCGCAGGATTGTCGAACTGCAGGCCCTGGGCTTGCAAGAGGCCGGGCCAGCCCTTGGTCGGTGTTCCGTGGTTCGCGTCGTCCTGGTGATCTTGCATGCGCCAATCCCCTGTGTACCACGCGATGCTAGACCCCAGCCAACTCCCGCGTCAACTGCGCAGCCGGTACCGCCTTGCAGCCACTGGCGTTCTGGCCCGACCACAGGGGCGAAAAATCCCCCAGGCCCGAAGCCTCGGCCTTGGTCCGCAGCGGGGCGATGGCCGTGGTGGCCTGCGGGAAATGTGGTGCCGCCGGGTTGATGGCACCCAGCTCCCGCATCACGCGGTTGACAATGCCGCGCGCCGGCCGCCCGGTGAACAGGTTGGTCAGCGCCGTGTGGCGGGCTGCGTCGCTCTGTAATGCGGCGCGGTGCAGGCTACTGGTGGTGGCTTCGGGGCACAACATGTAGGCTGTGCCAACCTGTACGGCCGCGGCCCCCATGGCCAGTGCGGCGGACACACCTTTGGCATCTGCAATGCCGCCCGCAGCAATCACAGGAACCTGCAATGCGCGCACCATTTGCGGCAGCAGGGCATAGGTGCCCATTTGCTGGCTGAGGTCGTCACTGAGGAAATGCCCGCGGTGGCCACCGGCTTCCAGGCCCTGGGCGATGACGGCGTCCACACCCTGGGCCTGCAGCCACAGGCCTTCTTCCACCGTGGTGGCCGAACACAACACCTTGGCGCCCCAGCCGCGCACGCGCGCCAGCAGGATTGCATTGGGCAGGCCAAAGTGGAAGCTGACCACCGGCGGCGCAAACGGCTCCACTACGTCGCACACTTCGGTGTTGAAGGGCATGCGGCCCACTCCGGGCGCAATCGCCGTGGGGTCAATGCCGTATTCGGCGTAGTAGAGTGTCAACGTGCTGCGCCAGGCGGCCTCGCGGTGGGCATCGGGTGCGGGTGGTGTGTGGCAAAAGAAATTGACATTGAAGGGCTTGTCGGTCTGGGCGCGGATAGTACTCAGCTCTTGGCGCAGCACTTCCAGTGTCAGCATGGCGGCGGGCAGGGAGCCCAGTCCGCCGGCGTTGGACACGGCGATGGCCATGGCACTGGTCTGTATGCCGGCCATGGGCGCCTGGATGATTGGGAGTTCTATGCCCAGGTGTTGTTGCAGTGTCATGGTGTGGTGGCTCCAGAGAGGGGTGGTCGTTCGTTGCGCAGCAGCGCGTATTGCAGGAGATCGCGGTATTCGCCCAACCAGAAACCGGCCTGGCGCGACAGCCCTTCGCGTACAAAGCCCAGCGCTTCCAGCCGTTTGATGGACGGGGTGTTGTGCGGGTGCACCTGGGCCTCGACCCGGTTCAGGGCCATGTGTTCAAAACCCCAGTCCAGCATGCTGTTCAGCGCCTCGTGCATCAGGCCCTGGCCCCAGGCGGCCGGTGCCAGTTCATAACCTATGGCGCAGCTGCGCCAGTTGCGGTTCCACCTGAACAGACCACAGGTGCCCAACAGTTGCCCGTTGGCCCGGTCGGTGATGCCCCAGCGCGTGCCGGGGTTGGGCAGCTTGCGCCAGCTGGCAAACATCTCGACCAGTTTTTCGGCATCCTGCAGGGTCTGCAGAGGGTCTGCGCCAAACCAGCGCATGGCTTCGGTGTTGCTGTGGATGGCGAAGAGTGCGGGGACGTCGGCGGCTACGATTTCGCGCAGGTGCAGGCGGGGTGTGGTCAGCGCGGGGAAGTCACGCATGGAAGTCAGTGGTGCCAATGTGTGTGTGGGATGTGTCTGCGTAGTGTGCCGCAGGTCGTTTGACCCGACGCAGAGGTGTGTTTTACCCAAAGACTCTAAGCCAAAATGGCCTGTAGCCCCCGTACAATATAAACCTATAGCTACTGAATTAATAGCAAGCCACCACCCGGCACACACACCATGACCTTCCACGCACCCCTCATCATCGATATTGCAGGCCTCACGTTGACGCCCGCGGACCGCAAGCGGCTGAAGCACCCCCTGGTGGGTGGGCTGATTTTGTTCGCACGCAACTGGCAAGACCGCGCCCAGCTTACGGCCCTGTGTGCCGACATCAAAAAGATACGCAGCGATCTGCTGATCTGTGTGGACCACGAGGGTGGCCGGGTGCAGCGTTTCAAGACCGATGGCTTCACCCACCTGCCGCCCATGCGCGCGCTGGGTGAGATGTGGATGCAGCCGCCCAAGGCGGGTGCTGACGCCAAAGGCCACGCCGGTCCGATGGACGCTACCAATGCTGCCACCGCCTGCGGCTACGTAATGGGCGCCGAGTTACGCGCCTGCGGTGTGGACCTGAGCTTCACGCCGGTGCTCGACCTGGACTACGGTGGCAGCAGTGTCATCGGTGACCGCGCCTTTGCCCGCGACCCGCGGGTGGTCAGCCTGCTGGCCAAGAGTCTGATGCAGGGCATGCTGCAAAGCGGCATGGCCAACTGCGGCAAACATTTTCCCGGGCACGGCTTTGTGGCTGCGGATTCCCACACTGCCATCCCCGTGGACAAACGCAGCCTCAAAGCGATTCTGGCCGACGATGCCGCGCCCTACCGCTGGCTCAACACCGTGACCCTGAGTGTGATGCCCGCCCATGTGATCTACCCCAAGGTGGATGCGCGGCCGGCGGGTTTCTCCAGCATCTGGCTGAACGACATCCTGCGTGGCCAGTTGGGTTTTGGTGGCGCCATCTTTAGCGATGATTTGTCCATGGCCGGTGCGCGGGTTGTGGATGGCCAGCCAGTCAGCTTCACGCAGGCCGCCCTGGCTGCGCTGGCGGCGGGTTGCGACATGGTCTTGTTGTGCAACCAGTCGCTGGCCAGCAGCGAAGGGGGTGGCAAAGGTATTGACGCGGTGTTGGACGGGCTGACCGAAGCCCAGGTCAAAGGCCAGTGGCAGCCCAGCGACGCGGGTGAGCTGCGCCGCCGTGCGCTGCTGCCAGCCACCCCGGCCGTGGAGTGGGACGCCCTGATGGTGCAGCCAGCCTATATGCACGCGCTGGACTGGATTGCCTGATATGGCTGTGCGCCACAGTCTGTGGAGCGGGGCTGGGCTGTGGTCGCTGGGCTTCGTGGTGGTGACGCTGGGTCTGCAATGGCTGCCGGGCGCTGCCGAAAACTTGCAGTTTGTGCGCCCTACTTATGTAGCGGGTGCGTGGTGGCAACTGTTCACCGCCCAATGGGTCCACATGGGCACCTTACACGCGGCCGCCAATGCGCTGGGCCTGGTGGTCTTGCTGCGGGTATTCCAGGGGCTGATCAGCGGGCACCTGCAAGTGGTGGCTCTGCTGGGGGGGTATGCCGGTGTGGCGGTGGTGCTGGCGCTGGACCCCCATTGCACGGTGTATGCCGGCGCATCGGGTGCCTTGCATGGTCTGCTGGCAGGTAGCGCCTGTGCGTTGCTGGCGTCGCCCCCGCAGTTGCCCATGACACGTCAGCGCATGCACATACTGGCCTGCTGTGTGTTGTTGGGGCTGGCGGCCAAGCTGCTGGTGCAGCACTTTGGTACGTCCCCCACCCAGGCTGGCTGGCTGGGTTTTGCAACCTATTACCCGGCCCACGAGGCCGGGGCTGTGGGTGGCCTGCTGGCCGTGGTGTGCGCGGCGTGGCTGCTGCCCTTAGCTGCGCGTGGGTTGCGGCGGGGCAGTCCGGCGGACCCAGGCACTGGCGGCTAACAACAGCAGACCAGCCACCATATCCATCCAACCCATGGCGCCCCCACCGCCGCCGCCACTGTTGGTAATGGGTGTCAGCGTGAGCGGCGGCGTGGGGGTTACCGCTGGTGGTGTGGGCTCTACCGGCGCCACCGGTGCAACCGGTATCGCCGTGGTCACCGAAATCTTCACCGTGATGCTGGCACCCAGAGTGGCGCCATCGGTGGGCTGGATTACAAAGTTGTAGTCACCCGCAGGCTGGGCCTTGGGCCAGCTGAAGACGCCGGTGACCGCATTAAAGGTGGCGCCAGCGGGCAGACCGCTGCCGATAAAGGCCACAGCGTCACCGTCGGCGTCACTCGCCGTGGCGGTGAACTGCAGCGCACCACCTGGCAACACATACTGCTGGGGCAGCGCCGCCATCAGCGGTGCGGCGTTGGCCACGCCCTGTGACTGCAGCACCGAATACACCGCCTTGAAAGCATCCAGCAGGCCCGCACCACACTCGGGCCGGCCAACACAATACGTGCCCGCGGCATAGGGCCTGGCCGACGTGGTGATGTGGGTGATGATTTCGGCCGGGGTGATGCCAGGCTTGATCTGCGCCAGCAACGCTGCCACGCCCGCAACCTGTGGCGCCGAGAAGCTGGTGCCCGTGCGTGCAATAAAGTTATCTGCACCCGGGACTGTGGTACCCGTGTTGCTGAGGGAATAGATGCTGTTCCCCGGCGCGCTGATCAAGGTGCCAGCACCCACATTGGCGTAGTCCGTGTTGGCACCCGTGCTGGTGTGCGCGGTGACGGCCATGACCCCAGGGCAATTGCTGGGCTGGGTGATGGCGTCGGTGGAACCGTCGTTGCCGGTGGAGACTACTATCAGGGTACCCGCCGTAGTGACTGCACGCACGGCGTTTTGGTAGGTTACAGAGCACGCACCGCTGCGGCCAAAACTCATGTTAATAACCTTGGCCGGGTTGGCATTGGCCGGTACACCCGGCACGGCCAGGCCCGCAGCCCACTGCAGGGCCGCAGCGGTGTCGGAGGTGTAGCCACCACACACACCCAGCACCCGCACCGGCAGAACTTTGGCCCGGTAGGCCACACCGATCACCCCTGCATTGTTGTTGCCCACCGCACCGATGATGCCCGCCACATGGGTGCCATGCCACGATGAGTTTTCTACGTCGCACAGGTCTTTCTGCGAGTTCCAGTCGCCCGGGTCCAGCGCATTGGCATCGCGACCATCACCATCGTTGGCGGTGGTGAAGTCAGCGACGCCGTCCTGGCTGACAAAATCGTAGCCCGCCACAATATTGGCCACCAGATCTGCATGGGGTCGGTAGCCCGAGTCCAGCACGGCTACCGTAACACCTGATCCGCTGACGGGTACACCCCCCACGGAGCGCCCCCACGCGTTGGGCAGGTTGGCCCCACCGGCTTGCACAAACGGCGATTGCAGGTTGCCCTGCTGGGCTGCGTAAAACGTGTCATTGGGTACAAAGTGGGAGAACACCCGCTCGTCCACCTCGGCATACTCTACACGCGGGTCCTGGGCCAGGGTTTGGGCCAGTGCGCGCAATGCGGCGTAATCCATGGGAGCACTGGTCTGCGCCACATGGGTGTTGGCTGAGACCGATTTCAGGTACGAAAGGGTTGCACCACCCGCCCTGCTGGACAGAGCGAACGTGTTCAGGCTTTGTACACGTTCCTGCGCCGAGGCCAACTGCATGGCCCCGTTTTTATCGCTATCTACAGTGTTTTTGAACTGCACAATTAACCGGTTCATGCGCTGCCCGGCGCCTGATCGGGCCACGCGCAATTCAGCCTTGGCTGAAGATGAAACAACGGCCGCCGCACGCGTGTTCGCCTGGGCCTGCGCAAACCACGAAGCACCTGCCAATGCGGTGCCTGAGGCAATGGCTACAAGAATTCGATATCCGGACATGACGCTCCCTTTGCTTATTTGGTTGTGGCCCTTGTGTCCAACTCGGCCCGCTGCACCGATGTTAACGCTTGCAGCCGCTGTACCGCAGGTGCCGCGCCGGCAGTGGCGGGCAGCTCCAGCCCGTAGACATGGGTGTCTGCAGATACCGATGTTATGTAGTGCATCGGCACCTGGGCCTGCACCTGCAGGCCTGTTACAAAATTTTCGTCGTCAAAGGCCTGTTGTGTGCCCGACTTGAACTGCAGCACCACCCTCACCGTTGCCATACCCGCCTTGCCGGCGTCTACCTGCAGGTTGGGTGGGGGCAGGGCGTCTGCCGGAAAGGGCGGCAGGTTTTCCGGGCTGCTGGCGCAGGCGGTCAGCAACAGGCTGATAACGGTTGCGCCAAGCGGCACGGTGTAGACATTCTTCAAAGGGCTTCTCCGGGTCAGACGGGGGCGGCAACCAAACCTATGGCGCGCGGTGCAGGCGCGAGCCCTTGAGCGCGTTGATCTGGTCTTGTGTGGCAGCGTCCAGCACCGGGTAACGGGCCAGCAGCTTGGCATTGGTCAACAGGGTGCGCAACTGCTCGACATCGGTGACGGACGGGGCGACTTTGATCTGCGCCAGCGCCGCCTGGGTGTTGCCACCCTGAATCAGCGTGACGATCTTGCTGGCCCAAACATGGGGACGCGACATGGTGGAATCCTTTTCTACTCGTTCTCTGCGGGGCAATCGCTAGGTGCCATTGTGGCACATAGCCCCCGTATTATTTGGTTAGGTCGCTATCAAAATGGTAGCAAATGAAAGGCCTGATTCATCCTCACTGCATAACGTTACGGTTGCACGATGGTTCTGGCCTCCCGAGGCGCTACGTTCCAGTCAAAGGTACCCAGGTATTTGTCCACCACCTTGCGAAAGGCTTGGCGGGCCTTGAGCCGTGCAACAGCCTCGCGCAGTGCGGTCAGCGTGTTGTCATCCGCCGTTTTTTTGGAGAAATGCAGCTCAAAGGTTTGGGTGCTCAGCACCAGGGGTTTGCCCAGTTGCTCACGTTGAATGCCGAGCACATGCGCGTTGTAGTACAGCCCAATGGATGAGCCTATGCCGGCATCAAAGCGGTCATTCATCAACATCTAGAGCATTTGTGAATAGTCGGCGACCTGGTATTTGAGAATGGCGGTATCGGCTTCGAAGCTTGCATCAAACCGACCCCCGCGTGGCGTGCCCACGGTCTTGCCATGCAAATCTGCCAGTGACTCAAATCTGGACGCGGGCTTGCCCACCACAATGGTGGGCAGGCGCAGCACACCCGTCACCGGGATGGCCGCCGCTGCCAGCTCGGCGCTGCTGTAGCGCAGCACAAAATCGGCGTCCCCATGTACCACCGCATGGGCTGATCGGGCGTAGGGGGTCAACTGGTTGCTGTAGGTGAAGCCGGCTTCGGTGGCAATCAGGTTGCCAATCTCGTACATCATGCCCGTGGGTTGTCTATCAGGGCCTACAAAGCCGAATGGCGCGGACTCTATTGTGACAATGCGCAGCTCTTTTGCCTGCACCGCGGGCAGGGCCTGCAGCAGGGCCACGGTGCACAGCAAGAACAGCCTACGCAGGTTGCCAGGTTGCGTTTGGCGAACGACACTACAAGCCATAATTTCCCCCGCAAGTCGCTCAGGTGGTTCAGAATAAGAAGCGAATCCTAGCCTGAGAACATTATGCAGGCCAGTGCCAATCCGCAGACGCTGGAGATCGGAGACCATGTCGGATGCCCCCTTAGAGTCCTGGACCGAAGTGCCGGCAACGCTGGTCAGGCTGATTGCCGATTCTGTGCCCGCGCTGATCGCCTATTTCGACGCCGACGGCCTGCGCTGCCGCTTCGCCAACCAACGCTACGCCGACTACCACGGCTGCACACCCGAGTCGATGCTGGGCAAAACAGTGCGCGACATTGTGGGCGAGGTCGGGTGGGGCTTTATTTCTCCTTTTCTTGCCGAAGGTTTGCGCACCGCCCAGCCGCAGAATTACGAACGCGAGCAAACCCTGCCCAAGGGGCATCGGCGCTGGATAAACGTCCATCTGGTTCCCCACTTGGAGGCGGGCCGGGTCATCGGCCTTTTTGTGCTCATCAATGACATCACAGCCCAGCGCCAGGCAGCGCAAGCCGTGCGGGACGCCGGTGTGCGCCTGCAGAAATTTTTTGAGGCTACGGCGGAAGGCATCGTGGTGCACAAAGAGGGCGTGATCTCGGACACCAATGCCGCGGTCCAGCACCTGACCGGCTACAGCGGCGCCGAGCTGCAAGGCATGTTGACCACCGACCTGATGGCACCCGAGCTGCGACACATCACCCAAGCCTACCTGGCGGCGGGCAAAGAAGAGCCCTACGAAACCGAACTGCTCACGCGCGACGGGCGGCGGGTGCCGGTAGAGGTGGTCGGCAAAACCATGCCCGACGAGGGCGGCAGCTACCGGGTGGCTGTGGTGCGGGACATCAGCCGGCACAAGCAGGCCCAGGCGCGTATCGAGTTTTTGGCCCTGCACGATGTCTTGACACAATTGCCCAACCGCAACTACCTGGCCGAGTTTTTGCCCCGCGTCATGGCCCAGGCGCGGCGGCAGAACCACCTGGTAGCCCTGTTGTTTGTGGACCTGGACGGCTTCAAACCCGTCAACGATACGTATGGCCACGATGCCGGTGATGCGCTGCTGCAAGAAGTGGCACGGCGTATGCAAACCCTGGTGCGTGAGAGCGATCTGGTGGTGCGACTGGGCGGCGACGAGTTTCTGATGCTGTTGACCGGTATAGCGGCCCCCGACAGTGCAGAGCGTGTGGCCAACGCCCTGATCACCGCGTTGGCCGAACCTGTGCTGTTCAATGGACACACCCTGCGCGTGAGCCCGTCCATCGGCGTGGGCCTGTACCCGGACCACGGCGACACGGTGGATGCGCTGATCAAACACGCAGACGAGGCCATGTACCGCGCCAAAAAGGCCGGTGGCAACTGCTACCGTTATTAACCCTCCAGACCCACCCCGCTCTATGCAAACACCTACACGCCGCCACCTGCTCCAGTGGGTTGGCAAAACCGCCGGTGCCACCGCCCTCTACCAGACCATGGCCACGTTGGGCCTGCTGCACACGCCGTCTGCTTGGGCCGGGCCATCGGGCCTGCAGCTGCCGGCCGGTCACGGCAAGACCGTGGCCCTGCTGGGTGCGGGTGTCTCCAGTCTGATGGCCGCCTACGAGCTGCAAAAGGCCGGCTACCGCTGTGTCATCCTGGAGGCGCTGGGCCGCCCCGGCGGCCGCAACTTCACGGCCCGGCGGGGCACCCGTGTGGTGGAAGACACCGGCCCCCAGGGCCGCACCGAGCAGGTCTGCCAGTTTGACGCCGGGCAGTACATGAACCTGGGCCCGGCCCGCCTGCCGTTTCAGCACCCGCGGCTCATGCACTACTGCAAGGAACTGAAGGTGCCGCTGGAGGTGTATGTCATGTCCACCGCGGCCAACCTATTCCAGTCGGACAAGGCCTTTGGAGGCAAGGCCGTGCCCCGCTACCGGCTGGGTAACGACGTCAACAGCCACATCGCCGAGATGATGGGCAAGGCCAACGCACGGGGTGCGCTGGATGCCGAGCTGAGCCCCGAGGATCGCCAGCGCTTCATGGCCATGGTACGCAGCTTTGGCGGCCTGCCGCTGGACGACGCGCTGGGCTCTGCATCCGACACCCCTCGCAACCTGTGCCTGCACCCCATGACCGTGCAGGCCATGTGTGCACCCAACCCCCGCCTGGCGCTGGACGACATGCTGCGCTCGGGCTTCTGGGAGCACAATTTCTTCCAGCCCATCGAGGGTGACTGGGAACCCACGCTGTTCCAACCCATGGGCGGCATGGACAAGCTGGTGGAGGGCTTTACCCGCCATGTGGGCAGCCTGATTCGCTACCGCGCCCAGGTGGTACAGATCACCAACCAGGACAAGGGTGTGCAGGTGGTCTACCGCGATGGCAAGACCCGCCAAACCCACACCCTGCGCGCCGACCACGTGCTCAGCGCCATCCCCCTGCCCAAGCTGGCTGCCATCCCAAACAACTTCAGCGCCGACTACCAGCAGGCCCTGGCCGCGTTCCCGGTGGGGGAGCTGTACAAGCTGGCGTGGCAGGCCGAACGCCGCTTCTGGGAAGAGGCGCCCTACAACATCTTTGGCGGCATCAGCTACACCGATTCCCCGATGACACAGATGTGGTACCCCTCCAACGACTACATGGGTAAAAAAGGCATCATCCCCGGCTGCTACACCTACGACGCGCAGGCCCGCGCCTTTGGCAACATGAGCCTGGCCGAACGCATCCGCGTGGCCCGACGCGATGCCATCAAACTGCACCCCGAGTTTGCCGACGAAAAACTGCTGCCCGCCAGCAAGGCCGTCAGCATTGCCTGGCACCAGGCCGAAGGCCAAAGCGCCGGCTATGCGGCCTGGGAGCGCACCAACCCTGCGCACACCGCCCTCTACCAGCGCCTGCTGCAGCCCGAGGGCCGCTTCATCGCCATAGGCGACCAGCTCTCGCCCTTGCCTGGCTGGCAGGAAGGGGCGTTCTTGTCCGCCGAACATGCCATGCGCCATATGCGCTGAATTCCACCACGAGACACTTCACCCACTCCCGCACAGGAAAGCTCCCATGACCGTCAGCACCTTGGACGACCGCTTTGATCGTCGCCTCTTCCTCAAGGCCGGTGGCCTGGCCGCAACTGCGGGCAGCCTGGGCACGCTGGGCCTGGTCAGCGCCTGCGCCAGCGGGCTGGCCATCCACTCGCCACAGAACCTGCAGGCCCTGCGCAGCAGCATGCAGGGCCGCCTGTTACTACCGGGGGACGAGGGCTACTACATGGCCACCTACCCCAACAATGCACGCTGGGCCGGTGTGTTCCCCAAGGCTATTGCCATGTGCGCCAGTGAGGCCGATGTGCAGCTGTGCCTGCGCTGGGCGCGCGACCAGGGCGAGGCCTTTGCCATCCGCTGCGGCGGGCATTCGTATGCGGGTTTCTCGACCACCACCGGCCTGCTCATCAACGTGCGGCCCATGAACAAGGTGTCCTACAACCCCAGCACCGGCTTGGCCTGGGTGCAGGCCGGTGCCACCAACCAGGACATGGCCAACACGATGTCGGGCATCGGGGTTGCCGTGCCGTCGGGCCGCTGCCCTACCGTGGGCGTCAGCGGCCTGGTGCTGGGCGGTGGCTGGGGCTTTGCCGCCACCCACTCGGGCCTGACGGCCGACAGCCTGCGCCAGACCAATGTGGTGTTGGCAGACACACAATTGGTCAGCGCCAGTGACACCGCGAACCCCGAGTTGTTCTGGGCCCTGCGCGGTGGCGGTGGCGGCAACTTTGGCGTCAACACCTCCTTCACCTTTCAGACCCACCGCGTGGGGGATGTCACCATCTTCAACATCCTGTGGCCCGGCAAAAACCAGATTGCCATGCTGCGTACGCTGCAAGAGATCCAGAACAACCACGGCCAGATGATCTCCACCCGCACCAAGGCCTACCCCGACAAGGCAGGGCCCAACCCCAAGCTGGCCGACATCCAGGTCGCCACGCTGGGCATCTACTGGGGCAATGAAGAACAGACCCGCAAGGCGCTGGCCCCTGCACTGGGCCTGCTGGCGCCCCTGAGCGTGGACATCCGCACCATGGGCTACTGGCAGGCACGCGACTACCTGGTGACGGACGACCCCAACGGCATGTACGACCTGCGTTCGTCCTATGTGGCCGACGCCATGCCAGAGGCCGGGCTGGAGACCATGCTGCAGTGGATGATGCAATGGCCAGGCGGCGCGCTGCTGCCCGAGAACATGGGCATCCTGTTTGCCATTGGCGGCAAGGTGCGCAGCGTGGCGCAAGACGCCACCGCCTACGTGCACCGCAACGCCAACTACATCTTCGAAATGGAGTGCGCCTGGGCACCGGTGGACAAGCCTGAGGTGGTGCGCGCCCAGCGCGAATGGCTGGCCCGCTACTTCACCGCCATGAAGCCCTATGTGCTGGCGCAGTCGTATGTGAATTTCCCGAACCGCGACCAGGAGAACTGGGCCAGCGCCTACTACGGCAAAAATCTGCAGCGCCTCTCGCAGGTCAAGCGTAAATACGACACCGACAATATCTTCAGGTTTCCGCAGAGTATTCCGCTGGCCTGATGGAAGCGGGTGGCAGCCAGGACCTTGCAAGACCCAGTCACCAGGTCGTTGTAAGCGTTTTTGGCCTGTAGCCCCCGTCAAATATCACTGTTTCACTATCAAATAAGTAGCAAATCTACGCTACGCTCCAACCATGCAAGCCGAAGACCTCTCCCTGTTGGTGACCCGCACCATGCCCTTTGGCAAATACCAGGGCCGTCTGATCGCCGACCTGCCCGGAGATTATTTGAACTGGTTTGCCCGCACGGGCTTTCCCAAAGGGGAGATTGGGAGGTTGCTGGCGCTGATGCATGAGATTGATCACAACGGCTTGGGTGATTTGTTGAAGCCGTTGCGGGGTGGCTGAACGCCTGGCTACAAGAGGCCACTCAACTCCGACACCGTGCTGAAGACGGTGGTTTCATACATCCCATCACCATTGGCATCCACATCCACTTGCACCACTTGGTTGGTGCCGATGCTGATGAGCGCCCGCGCGTTGAAGTATCCCTCGGCCCGGAGCACACCGGCAGTCAGGACATTGGACACGGTATCTTTGATTACGGGTGTAAGGGTCCTCAGGACATAGCTGCCACCGGTTGGGCCAAAAAGGGGGTTGTCCGAATAGACCAAAGCGTCCAGGGAATAGCCTGTGTAGACACCATTGATGCTTATGACTTGGCGGTGCCCCTGCCAATTGTGGGTGCGCAGGACGCCACCAACCGTACTCTTGATCGTCAGCGGCCTGCCAAAAATAGTCAGGGTTTGCACCGTTTTGCTGGTTGCACTCCATTGCAGTGTCGGGATCCCATTGAGGACCTGGATTTCTGAAAAACCGCCGCCGGCTTGCGGGATACCTATACGCACATTGTCTAGACTGCCTTCCAGCACGATCTGAAACGGCATGGTTGCCGCACCGCCACTGGTAACCGTCTGCATGGCACTTCCGTCTAGGTACGTGGGAGACAACCCATATGCAAGAACGCCGCAGTTTTTGTATGTCGACTGGACCACATCACCGGTGCCAAGCCCCGAAGTATTGGCAACCGAGCCGGTCACTTGGACGGCGCCACCAGCGCCACACACTTGACCGGTTTTCAGTGAGTTGGAGTTCAGCACGGTTGGGTTGGCCAAGCTGGATTTTGAGGGCGATAGAAACTCCGTATATGCGACTAGCGGGCCGGCGGCGCCGAGTGTGTAGAGCCTGTTGGTTGTTTGTGACAGCGCATGGGCTGCCACCGCTTTTGCATTGGCAGGCGTGATGACCAATGAGCCTGTTACTGGTTCGCCTATGCCAAGTGGGACCGGTGTACCGCCACCGCCTCCGCAGGCTGTCAAAAATGCAGTGCCGATACAGGTCAGAAGAAATGTGTGGATTGTGTTCATAGGCTGAAGTGTTAGCGGCGACGCTATCAGCAACTGCAGCCCATGTCACTCGCATACTTTAGTGGTCTTGAATAACCGAACGCAGTGCAAGATGGCTCTTGCCATCAGGATCGGGACAGTTTCCACAAAGGGCAGAAACAAAGACCTTCAACAACGCGGTGGCCTCGTTGGCACTGAAATGGCTGGCCACGCTGACCTGCGCAGACACTTCGCTTCACGACAGCTGCCACACACTCCTGCCGAAATTGGCATGGCTCAAACAGCGGTGTTGTGCCAGGTCTCTACCGGCGTCGGCCTTGGAGTAGAAGACTTCAATAATTTCTATTTGCACATAAAAACATACTATTTAAGTCGACAAGCTGTATCGATATATATAAAATTCTGTGTAAATGTATGAAACCTGCACCCTCCAACTGCACGCACACAATGCCTGGCACGACGTAGCGAGTGTCCGCCTGCTTGGGTCTGCGGCACAGGGATGGAAGGCGAAGACCTATTCAGGTTATGCGGTGGAGTGGGCGTTTGCGCACGCCAAGGCCGCGGACGGACATGCCCTCTGTGTGCGCTGGCCGGTAGGTTTGGAAGCCCTGGAGCAGGACCACTGGCCGGTGTTCCTCATCGATATGCTGCCGCAGGGTTTCGGAAGGCAGGAGTTGCTCAGACGCATCGGAGAGTCCCCCACTGCAGGTCTGGGTGTGGACTGGAAGCTGCTGTTGGTTGGCGCTGGCAATACGATTGGAAACCTTCGGGTCAAAGAGGCTGCCATGTGGCTGGCCGAAAACGCTGGGCCGTTGCGTGGATTTACGGACGACAACGTAGCAGAGCGTGGCGAGGCATTCTCGGAATACCTGGCGTCGCATGGACTCTTCGTTGCCGGTTCTTCCGGCGTTCAAGGTGAGTGGCCCAAAATTCTCCTGACCCGGGCGGATGACGGGCTTCTGTACCTCGACCACACCCTTCCCGACGCGCGGGCGGTAGAGCACTTCATCGTCAAGTTCGGGAGGGGCGCCGACCCACATTTGGCGAGCATCCTGAGGCATGAGGCCCCGTATATGGACATTGCTCGCCGGCTCGGCCTGCGTGTGCACGCGCCGCTGGCTCTCCGAAAACGTGCCCTTTTCATTCCCCGGTTCGACCGCATCGTTGGCGCCGGTGGTGGAGTGACGCGGCTGGCGCAAGAAAGTGTGGCCACCTTGACCGGCATGCCAGGGTTCGAAGCGGTACCAAGCCACGACCAAATCTGCGAGGCACTCATTCGGCATTGCACGGACCCGCAGGCTGAAGTGCTGGAATATCTGAAGCGGGACATTGTCAACCTAGCGCTGCTCAACAAGGACAACCATGCGCGCAATACGGCCGTGCAACGGAACTTTGACAATCACATCTCACTGACCCCGCTGTACGACTTCGCCCCGATGTACCTCCATCCGGATGGCATCGCCCGGCGTATTCGGTGGGACAACAACGACTTTGGCCAAACGAACTGGACGCGGGTCGTAGACCGCGTGTGTGAACTGGGAACAGCGGTTCAGAAAGAGCGGCGCAGCAAGCGGGTGCTGATTGAGCGTGCGCCACTGGTGGCGGGTCTCAAGGCCATGGAGCCCCACTTGCGAGAGGTTGCTGATGCAGGCCAGGCCATGGGGCTGGAGCCAGACGTCGCTGCGTTCTTGCGCCCATCCATTCTGGCCAGGGCCGACGAGTTGGCCACTCTCGTCTGATAGCCATGGACAAACGTTTCAACACCCTGTCGGTATCGGAGCAACTGGATCTGCGCAAGAAAGCCGTAGAAGACGTCATAGCGCATCCAGAGTGGTCGCTTGCACAAGCTGTACGCCACCTCAAGAAGACCATGCGTCTGACCACGGCCGAGATGGCCAAACTCTCTGGTGTCTCAGCACGCACCATGCAAGACATCGAGCAGGAACGCAGCGAAGGCACCGTTCAAACCATGAACCGCATTTTGGGGATGCTCGGACTCCGACTTGGCGTTACCCGTATCGTTCGGGAACAGAGTTCATCCACATCAAACCTGCCAGTGCCAAAAGCCTGAACTACCACCGGTACGCTCACCACGGCACCACCTCAAACCGCCCCACCAAATAATCCAGCAACGCCCGCACCGCTGGCGACAAATTCCGCCGCGACGGGTACAGCGCATAAATCGTCAAGGCCGGCACTTTCCATTCCGGCAAGACCACCTGCAATGCACCCGTAGCCACGCTCGGGTTGACCAGGTAACTAGGCAACATCGCAATGCCGCCACCCGCCATGGCGGCCTTCAGCAGCGCGGTCGCCTCATTGGCGCTGAAGTGGCTGGCCACGCTGACCTTCGCAGACTCTTCACCGCGCGACAAATGCCACACACTCTTGCCGAAATTGGCATGGCTCAGACAGCGGTGCTGCGCCAAGTCTTGCGGCAATTTCGGTGTGCCGTGGCTGGCTAGATAGGCGGGTGACGCCACCAGCAGCGAGTCACACCGCGCCAGCGGCCGGGCGATCAGCATGGGGTCGGGCTCTGCGCTGATGCGGATGGCCATGTCTATGCGGGCGTCCACCAGGTTCAGCGCACCTTCGCTGATGTTCAGGTCGATCTTCAATTGCGGGTGCAGCGCCAGGAAGTCAGACAACACCGCGGCCAGGTGGGCATAGGCGAAGGATGTTGCGCAGGTCAAACGCAACTGGCCGCGCAGCGCACCGCCGGTGGCGGTAGAGGTTTCTTCCTCCACGTTTTCCATCAGCGCCAGCATTTGTTGGCTGCGGCGCAGGCACGTCTCGCCCGCGTCGGTCAGCGTCACGCTGCGGGTGGTGCGCTGCAGCAGGCGGGCGCCCAGCCACTGCTCAAGTTCGGCCACATAACGCGTGACCATGGCGCGGGACATGTCCAGTTTGTCGGCTGTGGCGGTGAAGCTGCCGCTGGTTGCCACCTCGGCAAAGACCTGCATGGCGGTGAGTCGGTCCATTGTGTTTGCTCAATTTGTGAAACAGTAATGGCCATTTTATGGGGTATATCTGCACGATTCACGAAATTAAACTGCAGGCTCTTGTACAGCAACAACCCTCTTTTTGGAGTGAATCACCATGTTCCGCACCACCCTCATCGCCGCCACTTTGGCCATCGCTTTTTCTGGCGCCCAAGCCGCTCAGCCATTGCAGATCAAGGTCTACAACGGCGACGACAATAGCTTTAACGTCAACTCCACGCTGGTCTACGGCGAGAAGGAAGCCCTGGTCATAGACGCTGGTTTTACCCGCGCCGACGCGCTGCGCATAGCAGCCAATGTGCTGGACAGCGGTAAACAACTCAAGACCATCTTCGTGAGCCAGGCCGACCCGGACTATTACTTTGGCGTGGAAACGCTGAAGGAAATCTTCCCCCAGGCCGAGGTGCTGGCCACGCCCGCCGTGCTGGAGAAGCTGAGCGCCAAGATGGCTGGCAAGGTCGCTTTCTGGGGCCCCAAGATGGGTGCCAATGCTCCCAAGACGCCGGTGCTGCCCAAGGCATTGAGCGGTACCACGCTGACCGTGGATGGTGAAAAGGTTGAGATTCGCGGCACCCAGGGCCTGCTGGCGCACCGGCCCTATGCCTGGATTCCCTCCATCAAGGCCATCGTTGGCAATATCGCGGTGTTTGGCAACTTGCATGTGTGGACGGCCGATACACAGACCACCGCCGAGCGTAGTGCATGGGCGGCACAGCTGGACGAGATGGCGGCCTTGAACCCGGTCGTTGTGGTGCCTGGCCACATGAACGCGGGCACCAAGCTGGATGCCAGCGCCATCACCTACACCAAGACCTACCTGCAGACCTTTGAGAAAAACGCAGCCGCCACCAAGACCAGCGCCGAGCTGATCAGCAGCCTGCAAAAGGCGTACCCCGATGCGGGCATGGCCATGGCGCTGGACATTGGTGCCAAGGTCAACAAGGGCGACATGAAGTGGTGATGTAGCTCGGGGGGGGGCTTTTTCGTCCCCAGATGGGGTATGGGCTTCCCCCTTTCGCTACATTCGGGCCTCAACCACCTAGGGCGCCAACAGCCGCATTTCCATGGACTCTGTTTCGCAATTGGCACTGGGCGCCAGTATTGGCATTGCCCTCATGGGGCGCCGTACCGCGGTATGGAAAGCAGCACTGTGGGGCGGTGTGGCTGGCACGTTGCCAGACCTTGACGTATTGCTGGACCACGGCGATGCCGTGCTCAACATGGTCTTGCACCGGGGGCACTCACACTCCTTGTTGTGGACCTCACTCGGTGGCGCACTGCTGGGCCTGCTAGCGGCAAGGCTGCACCATGAATGGCCCTTGCGATGGCGCTGGTGCCTGGCGATGTTTGCAGCAATGGCCACCCACCCACTGCTGGATGGACTCACCATTTATGGCACGCAGCTATTGCAACCCTTTACCGATGAGGCCTATGGTGTGGGCAGCATGTTCATCATTGACCCGCTGTACACGCTGCCCTTGCTCGTGGGGGTCACCATGGCCCTGCGCCGCCCCGCCCATACGGGCTTGCGGTGGAATGGCTCGCTGTTGGCGCTGAGTACGGCCTACCTGGGCTGGAGTCTGCTGGCACAGGCCTGGGCTACCGATCACGTGCAGCGCTCATTGGCAAGCCAGGGCTTGCAACCCCAGGCGCTGCTGGTCACCCCGGCCCCCTTGAACACGCTGTTGTGGCGTGCGGTAGCGGTGCAGGGCGACCACTACTACGAAGGGTATTACGCATTGTTGGATGGCAACCGCCCGGTGCGCTGGACCCAACATGCCCTTGGGCAAGACCTGGTGCAGGCCCATGCAAACCACCCCCATGTACAACGCATGCTGCGTTTTACCGATGGCCTGATGCGGATGCGCTTTCAAGACGGTCACCTGTGGCTGACCGATCTGCGCATGGGGCAGGAGGGCGCCTATGTATTCGATTTTGTACTGGGGCGGCCTTTGCACCCCGGCGCGACACCACCGCCTGCCATCCAGCACACGGCCCGCCCACCCATAGCTGACAGCTTGCGTTGGTTGTGGGCCCGCATGTGGGGCGGCGACCTCCCCGCGCTAGGTACGGTCACCACACAACGCTAACCTTCAGAGCCAGACTTATGAACCTCCTCACGCGCATCCCACTCACCACGCCTGGTGCCAAAACCTGGATATACCGCGGCATAGCGGCGGCTTTGCTTGGCCTGGCCGTACTCGGTGCCCAGGCAGCCACATCGGCGTCGGTGGAGGCCGCGCCGAAACCGGACGCGACGGCTGCCGCTTCAGAAGCAGTTTCGGTAGATCCGTCGTTGTTCACCACGCAGACCTTTCAATGGAAGGATACCACCCGCGACCGGCCGGTGCCGGCCAAGATTTATCTGCCAGCCGGGCCTGGCTTGGATGCAGGCACGGTGCCTCTGGTCGTTTTCTCACACGGGATTGGTGGCTCCATGGAAGGCTACAGCTACCTGGGGCGCTACTTTGCAGCACACGGTTATGCCAGCTTGCACGTGCAGCATGTGGGGAGCGACCGCCAACTCTGGCGCGGCAACCCGCTGACGCTGGTTTCGCGCTTGTCCGATGCAGCCCAAGACACCGAGGCGCTGCATCGCGTGAAGGATGTCAAGTTCGCACTCGACCGCCTGCTGGGCGATCCGGTGGGCAAGGTCATTGATGGCCAACGCCTCATCGCAGCCGGTCATTCCTACGGTGCCAATACAACGATGCTGCTGGCCGGCGCCAAGGTGGACATGAATGGCAATACCGTGTGGGTCAAAGACCCGCGCTTTGGTGCCGCGATATTGATCTCTGCGCCCCCGTTTTATGGCCTGGGTGATCCGCTCAAAATTGTGTCTGGCATCGATGTGCCCACACTGCACATCACCGCGACCGCCGATGACATACAAATCCCTGGCTACAGCTCTGGTGTGGCCGACCGCTTGGCGCTGTACCAGGCGACCGGTGCAAGCACGCAGGCCGCCAAAGTGCTGGCGGTTTTCAAGGATGGCTCGCACAGCATTTTTACCGACCGCATGGGCACGGGCGGCGCTGCGCTCAATCCCAAAGTGAAGGTGGCGACCCGCCAGCTGGCGCTGGCATTTCTGAACCGGCTCCACGGTAAAGACACCGCGGCACTGGAGCGCTGGTCTGGACAAAATGCCTTGCTGTTGTCGCAGTTTGAAAAGGTCGCTCTTTGATGAAGTTGTGCTGTTCTGGCCCTGCGGTCACCCGCGAAGCAGATCTACAAAAGAACTGCTAGCCCGCACCGAGGGCCTGTGGTACACCCGGGGTGCGCGTCGTCTTTGCGCGCACCGCTTATCCCATCCCTCAACGCTTTAAGGATGCGCATGAACCTGCTCAAACACGACATCGCCACCGAGTTCCCCCAATTCAAGGACAAGATACAGAGCCTGAGGGCCAGCAACGCCCATTTCGCCAAGCTATTTGAGAGCTACGACCTGGTCAACCATGCCATCACCAAGGTGGAGACAACGGGCGGTGCCGGCGCAGCCATGACGGACGAGGCGCTAGAAATCGAAAAGAAGAAACGTCTGAAGATCAAAGACGAAATCGTCCAGATGCTCACCCGGCCCTGACGGGCTGGGGTGCCTAAGGCGCGCTGTCGGCAGCAGCCCAGCAGCGCGTACCCACTGCATCCAGGTGCGTCAGGTACAGGCGCACTTCAAACTCCAGCTGGTGGTAGGCCGGCTCCATGTAGGTGCACAGCTGGTAGAAGGCCTTGTCGTGGTTGCGCTCGCGCAAGTGGGCCAGCTCGTGCACCACAATCATTTTCAGAAACTCGGGTGGGCAGTCCTTGAACAGGGATGCAATTCGGATCTCGCGTTTGGCCTTGAGCTTGCTGCCCTGCACGCGGGATACCGTGGTGTGTGTGCCCAGCGCGTGCTGGACGATTTGCAGCTTGCTGTCAAACGCCACCTTGGATACAGGCTCGGCACCACGCAGGTGTTCCGCCTTCAACCCCTGCACGTAGTCGTACAAGGCCCGGTCGGTTCGCACACCGTGGGCCGTGGGGTATTTTTTCAACAGCCAGGCGCCCGTGCGCTGCCCGTCCAGCATCTGCTGCACCTGGGCCAGCGTGTCGGGCGGGTAGCCTTGCAGAAACTTCCATTGCACGGTTGCTACCGATTTCATAGCTATGCAACCATGTTTTTCGGGGGCTGGAGGCCTAAAACGCTTAGACCTCTCGGCGCAGGGCAGGGAACAGGATCACGTCGCGGATGCTGGCGCTGTCGGTCAACAACATCATCAGGCGGTCGATACCCACACCGCAGCCGCCGGTCGGGGGCATGCCGTATTCCAGTGCACGCACAAAGTCGTGGTCGAAGTGCATGGCCTCGTCGTCACCGCTGTCTTTGGCGGTCACCTGGGCGTGGAAGCGGGCGGCCTGGTCTTCGGCGTCGTTCAATTCGCTAAAGCCGTTGCCGAATTCGCGGCCGGTGATGTAGAGCTCAAAACGCTCGGTCACTTCGGGGCGCTCGTCATTGGCACGGGCCAGCGGCGAGATCTCGGTGGGGTGCTCCATGATGAAGGTGGGGTTCCACAGCTTCTCTTCCACGGTCTCTTCAAAGTACAGCACCTGCAGGCTGGCCAGGGTGCGGCCTTCCAGGCGATTCTTGGCCTCGGTCAGGCCCAGCTTCTTGACGGCGTTGGTCAGCCAGACGGGGTCGTTGACGTTGTCACCCGCATCGGTGTACTTGCGGATGGCTTCGACAATCGTCAGGCGCTCAAAAGGCTTGCTCAGGTCGACCGGTTTGCCGGCGTAGGTCAGTTGCAGCGAGCCGGTCGCGCGCTGGGCGGCGTCGCGGATCAGCGCCTCGGTGTAGTCCATGAGGTCCTGGTAGTTCCAGTACGCCGCGTAGAACTCCATCATGGTGAACTCGGGGTTGTGCCGCACGCTGATACCTTCGTTGCGGTAGCTGCGGTTGATCTCGAACACGCGCTCAAAGCCACCGACGATCAGGCGCTTGAGGTACAGCTCGGGCGCGATGCGCAGGAACATCTCCTGGTCCAGCGCGTTGTGGTGGGTCTTGAAGGGCTTGGCATTGGCACCGCCGGGAATGGGGTGCAGCATGGGGGTTTCGACTTCCAGGAAGTCGTGGCTCACCATGAAGTCGCGCAACGCGCTGACGGCCTTGCTGCGCGCCATGAAGCGCTTGCGGGCTTCCACGTCAGTGATCAGGTCCACGTAGCGTTGGCGGTATTTTTGCTCCTGATCTTTCATGCCATAGAAGTCGCCTGGCAGAGGACGCAGGCTCTTGGTTAGCAGCCGCACGCTGGTGGCGTGGATCGACAATTCGCCAGTTTTGGTCTTGAACACCCTGCCTTCGGCGGCGACGATGTCACCCAGGTCCCAGTGCTTGAACGCGGCGTACAGCTCCGCACCCACATCTTCACCCTTCACGTAAATCTGGATGCGCCCGCCGGTCGTGCCAAAAGAAGCGTCTTGCAGGGTGCAGAAGCTGGCCTTGCCCATGACACGCTTGAGCATCATGCGGCCGGCCACCTTGGCGGTGATGTTCAGGGCTTCGAGCTCTTCGGTGGTCCGGCTGTCAAATTCGGCGAACAGGGCCTCGGCCTTGTGGCTGGGCTTGTAGTCATTGGGAAAGGCCACGCCTTTGCCGTCCACCTGCTGCTGGCGAATGGCCTTGAGTTTTTCGCGGCGCTCCAGGATCAACTGGTTTTCGTCCTGGGGTGCGGGGGCGGGAGCAGATGCGTTGGAGTCAGACATGGAGGTGGGCAGAGGGTGGGTCAAAGAGAAGGCCGCTTTTGCCGGCCAGAACCCTAGATTCTAAGTTCTAAGCCCCCACGCTTGTCGCTTCGCGTACTGCGCTGCCCCCCGAGGGGGTGCGGCCTTGCTTGGGGCGGCCCGGCGCGGCGGCCTGGAAGAGCCGCTGCGGCTATGATGCAAAGGCCCTTTTTCATTGGACACCATGCTCTACCAAATCTCCTCTCTGTTGCTGGAAGTGGCCGCCGGTTTGTTGGCCGGCACCTGCCTGCTGCGCCTGTACATGCAGTACCAGCGCATACCCATGTCAGTGCGCTCGGGCAACCCGCTGGCCAAGTTCATTTTTGCGCTGACCGACTGGCTGGTGCTGCCGCTGCGCCGCGTGATCCCGGCGGTGGGGCGCTGGGACCTGGCCAGCCTGGTGGGTGCCTTCCTGATCCAGCTGGCGCAGTTTTTGATCCTGTGGGGTCTCACCGGCATGGGTGCCAATCTGCTGTCGGTGCTGGTGCTGGCCGCGTTTGGCCTGGTGCGTATGGCCATCTCGGGCATGACCGGCCTGGTCATCATTTATGCCATTTTGTCGTGGGTGCAGACCCAGTCAGTGGCGGCCGACTTTCTGGAGCGGCTGGTCATGCCCCTGCTGATACCCATTCGCCGCGTCGTGCCCCTGGTAGGCGGTATTGACCTGTCACCGCTGGTGCTGCTCGTCATCCTGCAAATCGCAGGCATTGTGCTGGGGAATGTGCAGGCCGCCGTGCTAGTCGCGCTGTAGTGCAGGTCTGGCTTTTACGCAGCGCAAATGTAGAGCGGGGATTGCGGTGAGCCGGTATCCGATTTGTGCGCATTTGGCACCATGAGGAGACCGGCTCACCGCAATCCCCGCGGTGTAGCCAAAAAGCAATAAGCTTTAGATGATGACTGCGTCAGCAGGCTGCCTTTGCAGCATCGCCAGCGAATTAGCCACGGTCTTGCGCAGTTCACGACGGTCACAAATCAGATCCACAGCCCCCTTGGTCTGTAAAAACTCCGAACGCTGAAAACCTTCTGGCAGCGTCACCCGCACCGTGGATTCAATGACGCGCGGACCGGCAAAACCGATCAGGGCCTTGGGCTCTGCAATCACGATGTCACCCAGGAACGCAAAACCTGCGCTGACGCCACCCATGGTCGGGTCGGTCAACACACTGATGTAGGGCAGGCCCTTCTTGGCCAGACGGGTCAGGGCTGCATTGGTCTTGGCCATTTGCATCAGGCTCAACAGACCTTCTTGCATACGTGCGCCACCGGTAGCGGTAAAACACAGGAAAGGCACCTTTTGTTCAACGGCCGCTTCCACGCCCCGAACAAAACGCTCGCCGACGACGGAGCCCATGCTGCCGCCCATGAAGTCGAACTCAAAGCAGGCTGCGATCAGGCTGACACCATGCACGGCACCGCCCATGACCACCAGGGCATCGGTCTCGCCGGTGTTTTCCAGGGCTTCTTTCAGACGGTCGGGGTATTTGCGGCTGTCTTTGAACTTCAACGGGTCCACCGGCAGCACTTCCTGGCCGATTTCAAAACGGCCTTCGTTGTCCAGAAACACATTGAGCCGGGCGCGGGCGCCAATGCGGTGGTGGTGGCTGCAGGTGGGGCAGACGTTCTGGTTTTGCTCCAGATCGGTCTTGTACAACACGGATTCACAACTGGGGCACTTGACCCACAGGCCTTCAGGGACGCTGCGGCGGTCGGCCGGGTCGGTTTGCTGAATTTTGGGGGGAAGCAGTTTTTCGAGCCAGCTCATGGGTGGTGTTCCTTCATCTCAAGGGGGAACCGGCGCAGGGCTGCGGGCCGCCGCGCCTGGTTCCGCAAGGGTGCCATTATGAATCCAAAGCGACCCGTATTTCTTTCAGGAAATTTTGCACTGTGAAACCGACCTGGTCACGCGGCTGGTCTTCCAGCAGCTGGATGATCTTGCTGCCAATGACCACCGCATCAGCCACCTGGGCAATGGTATTGGCCGTTGCCGCATCACGTATGCCAAAACCGACCCCCACTGGCACCTGGATGTGCTGGCGGATACGGGGCAACATGGCTTCCACCGCGCCCACGTCCAGCGCGCCCGAACCCGTCACCCCCTTGAGGGACACGTAATACACATAACCGCTGGCCACGCGGGCCACCTGCTGCATGCGTTGCTCGGTGCTGGTGGGGGCCAGCAGGAAGATCAGGTCCATGTTGTGGGCACGCAGGTCGGCGGCAAAGGCTTCGCATTCTTCGGGCGGGTAGTCGACGATCAGCACGCCGTCCACTCCTGCCTCTGCTGCGTCCTTCACAAACGGGCTGCTGATACCGGGTTTGGCGTGTTTCTGGTCGTAACGTTCCACCGGGTTGGCGTAACCCATCAGCACGATGGGCGTGCTGGTGTTGGTCTGGCGAAATTCCCGCACCATGGCCAGAATCTGGACCAGGCCAATACCAAAGGCCAGGGCCTTGTCACCGGCCTTCTGGATCACCGGGCCGTCGGCGCTGGGGTCGGAGAAGGGCACGCCCAGCTCGATGACATCGGCGCCGCCCGCCACCATGGCGTGCATCAGCTCGGGGGTAACGTCGGCAAACGGGTAACCCGCAGTGACGAAGGGGATCAGCGCCTTGCGGCCCTGGGACTTCAGTGTGGCGAAGGTGGAGGTGATGCGGCTCATGCTACCACCTTGATAGCAGACAATGCAGCAGATACGGGGGCTAGGGCCACATTTCCCTTGACCGATTGACCTGTACAACTGGGTCGACAGAAGAACTCACCATTGCTCAAATCGGCCACCGTGCCAATGTCCTTGTCGCCACGGCCCGACAGGTTCACCAAAATGGATTGGTCCGGTCGCATGGTCTTGGCCAACTTCATGGCGTAGGCCACCGCATGGCTGGATTCCAGCGCGGGGATGATGCCCTCGGTGCGGCACAGGTAGTGGAAGGCTTCCAGCGCCTCCTTGTCGGTGATGCCCACGTATTCGGCGCGACCGATATCGGCCAAGAAGGCATGCTCAGGGCCCACTCCGGGGTAGTCCAGACCGGCGCTGATGCTGTGTGTCTCGGTCACTTGGCCGTTGTCGTCCTGCAGCACATAGGTGCGGTTGCCGTGCAGCACGCCGGGGCTGCCGCGCTGGATGGACATGGAGTGTTTGCCACTGTCTGCCCCTTCGCCAGCCGCTTCGACGCCGATCAGGCGCGTGGCTTCATGGGCGATGTAGGGGTGGAAAATGCCCATGGCGTTGGACCCGCCGCCTACACAGGCAACCACCGCGTCGGGCTGTTCGCCTTTGCAACCTGCGGCTTTTAGCATCTCGGGCATCTGTACCAGGCATTCGTTGCCAATCACGCTCTGGAAGTCGCGCACCATCATCGGGTAGGGGTGGGGGCCGGCCACCGTGCCGATGATGTAGAAGGTGTTGTCCACATTGGCAACCCAGTCGCGCATGGCTTCGTTCAGCGCGTCTTTCAGCGTCTTGCTTCCGCTCTCCACTGGCACCACGGTGGCGCCCAGCAGCTTCATGCGGTAGACATTGGGGCTTTGGCGTTTGACGTCTTCGCTGCCCATGTAGACCACGCACTCCAGTCCGTAACGGGCGCAGATGGTGGCAGTGGCCACGCCGTGCTGGCCGGCGCCGGTTTCGGCAATCACGCGTGGCTTGCCCATGCGTTTGGCAAGCATGGCCTGGCCAATGGTGTTGTTGATCTTGTGGGCGCCCGTGTGGTTGAGGTCTTCGCGCTTCAGAAAGATCTGTGCACCGCCCATTTCACGGCTCATGCGGGCTGCGTGGTAGACCGGGGAAGGGCGGCCTACAAAGTGGGCCAGCTCGGACTGGAACTCGGCCAGGAAGGCCGGGTCGTGCTGGTACTTTGCGTAGGCGTCTTTGAGTTCGTTGATGGCGTGGGTTAGTGTCTCGGACACAAAACTGCCGCCGTATTTTCCGAAGTGTCCGGTCGGGTCCGGTTGTTGGTATGCGTACATGGTCTTTTCTCTCGTGTTGAGGACAGAGCGGTCACGGTGTGTCGCGGTCTGCCCCGCAAGTTTCAGAACGCGGACCCGGCACGCGAAGGCGAGGCCTAGTCCGCTGGAGATTGGATTCGCTGGTTGTCGGCAGCGCGCACGGCGGCCACAAACTGTTGAATCTTGATGGGGTCTTTGATGCCCTTGAGGGGCTTACCCTGAGCGTCCACGGTTTCAACGCCGGAGCTCACATCCACGGCCAGCGTCTTACAGCGCGGCCGAACCAGCGCGATCCCATCGCCCACGTTTGCAGGTGTGAGTCCACCACTCAAGACGAGGTGAGCGTTGACGCTTGGAGGAAGAAGTGACCAATTGAATGCCTTGCCGCTGCCACCAAATCCATCGACATGGGCGTCGAGCAGAATGGCTTGTGCGTTTGAGTAATCGTTGGCGAATTGTACGAGGTCAAAGCTGGCAGCGGTATCGTCCAGCGGTATACGCGCCGCGCGCACCCAGGGGCGCTTGCTCTCCAGCGTGGCCAGATGGCAGTCCTCTGGACTTTCGTCTCCATGGAATTGGACAGTAGCCCCCGCGATCATTGAACATGCTGCTATTACTTCTGTAGCATTTGCATTCACAACCAGCAGCACCGGTGTGACAAAGGGTGGCAGACGTTTGGCCAATTCGGCCGCACGCTGCACCGTGACCGCACGCGGGCTCTTGGCGTACAGCACAAATCCAATCGCATCGGCACCGGCGGCAACGGCTGCGTCCACCTGGTCTTCGCGGGTCAAGCCGCAGATTTTGATGCGGGTTCGGATGAATCCGCCGCCGAGCCGCCCCAAGGCGGATTGCGCCCCCTCGGGGAGCAGCGCAGCAAACGTAGTCGCAAGCGTGGGGGCAATGTATGTCATGGCAGCCCATCATACGCAGGCGCACGGTCGGGGATACCCCACTTGGCGTCATAGCGTGGTCCCAGAAAGTACAGGCCATCGGGAGAAAAGGTGGGAGCGGCGGCGCGGCGGTCCCGCGCGGCCAGCACCTCGGCCATCCATTCCGGTGGTTTCTTGCCCTGGCCGATCTGCACCAGGCAGCCCATGATGTTGCGGATCATGTGGTGCAGAAAGGCGTTGGCCTCAAATTCGATGCGCCAGTAGGAACCGCGTTTGCTGAAGGCGATCTCCATCAGATTCTTGACGGGAGTCAGCGCCTGGCATTGGGAGGCACGGAAGGATGTGAAATCGTGCTCGCCAATGAGGATGTCTGCCGCTTGGCGCATGGCATCTGCGTCCAGCGAGCGAAACGCCCAGCCCACACGGCCCTGGTCAATGCTGGGGCGTATCGTGGACTCGTACAGCACATAGGCATAACGGCGCGATGTGGCGCAGGCCCGGCAATGGAATCCTTCGGGGGGAACAACTGCCCATTGCACCGCAATGTCACGGGGCAGATTGGCATTGGTGCCACGGACCCAGGAGTAGGTGTCGCGTTCCAGCGGGGTGTCAAAGTGCACCACCTGCATGATGCCGTGTACGCCCGAATCGGTGCGGCCGGCACACAGCGTGGACACGCGCTGGGCGGCAAACTTGCCCAGGGCTGCTTCCAGTTTGTCTTGTACGGTCAGACCGGAGAGCTGGCTTTGCCAGCCCTGGTAGGCCTGTCCGTTGTAGCTGATACCAAGCGCGACCCTCACGGCAATGTTGTATGCGTCAGGAGCGCTCCGCCCGAGGGCGGGCTTAGCTCAGGTTGGCGAGGGCGCGTTGCGCTTTGGCGCGCATCTCACCGGTGGCTTCTGCCACCACTTCTTCGATCAGCGCGCGGGCGCCGTCTTCGTCGCCGATGGATACAAACTCATCGGCCAGCGCGAGTTTGGTTTCCAACGGGTCTTCGGTGAGGTTGTCCGACGCAGTGTGCTGCTCAGATGCCGGGCCATCGAGGTCCAGCGACAAAGAGCCCAGGTCAAATTCCAGCATGCCAGAGTCTTTGGCGTCTGCAGCTGGCGCTGCAGATACCACCGGAGCCGGCGATGTGGCATTAAATTCTGGCACCGGGTGGTGGTCCACAGCGGGCTCATCCAAATCCATGGACAAGGAAATTTCCGGCAATGCGCTGGCAGGCGGCTCGTACATGGACTGGGGCGCAGCGGCCTGCGCGGCAACGGGTGCTTCGATGGGCATTTCGAAGTCCATGTCCATATCCATGTCCATCGGCGCATGGGCATCTGCACCAGGCGCGGCTGGCATCTTGACGGTCTGCTCAACCTTGGCCTGGCTGAAGTCGTTCTTGCTCAGTTCGGTAACGGCCGGTGCCGGTTCGTCATCCAGTGAGAAATCTAGATCCAGATCCAGGTCGACGCCGGACACAGACTCGCCCGCATCGGCGCGCACGGGTTGCGGTATGGTGCTGTTGCCAAACGTAGAGCTAGCTACCGCAGCAATCGGCTGTGTAGCACCGCCATCGCCCGTGGGTGCACCACCGGGTTGGTACAAGGGGTTGCCAGGGTCAAATCCCATGCCCATTTCGCAGATGCGGGTCCAGTCTGGGCTGTTGCTGCCCGTCAACTGGAATGCATGGGTTGCGCTGGCTTCAAAGTTTTTGGCGTCGCGGCGTTTGGCGAAAATCTCCAGCAGCTTGGTGTGAATGGCCAAGCGGCCAGGGTTGGTGCGCACTGCTTCGCGCAGGATCTCTTCTGCTTGCAGGTCGCGGCCATAGGCCAGGTACACATCGGCTTCCGCCACTGGATCGACGTCGTCTGCTGCATCCAGCTGGCTTGCAGAATAGACCATGGACGAGCCCGTGGCCGAATTCTCGTTATTGGTGTCGACCCGTTGTCCACCACTGGCGCCAAAGAACGAGTCTGGCTGCAGACGGCTTTCCAGGAAGGAACTGTCCATGTGCGACTGGCTGTTCTTGCGCTGGCGTGTACGCCAGAATGCAAAACCGCCCAACACGGCAATCAGAGCGCCTGCGCCATACGGCAGCCAGGGGTTACCCAACAACTCATCCACCAAACTGGGCTCTTCCACCGGTTGGGGCGCCGGCACCACCACCTTGGGCTTTGCTGGCGCAGAAGCGGGCGCACTGGCAGGAGCGCTTGCCGTCGGCGTAACAACTGGAGCGGATGCTACTGCAGCAGCAGATGCGGGAGCCGAAGCAACGGGCGCTGGAGGCTGCACAGCGGTTGGCGCAGAGGGCGGGGCGACCGGCACCACGGGTGGTGGCACCGCAACGGCAAGTGCCGGCACCGACGGCGTAGCCGCAGGTTTGGGTTGGGATGCCACTGCAGCGGCGGCAGGGGCTGCCGCACTGGCGCCACCGAGCTTCTTCAGGTCACTGATGTTTTTGGCAATTTCAGCAGCGCGCGCAGCGGCTTCTTTCTCAGCCCGCTCCTTGGCAATCTTGGTGTCGTCTGTCTTGGACTGGACGGAGCCTTTGGACAGTGTCAACTTGTCCGGCGTGACGGCGGCGGTCTTCTTGTCCTCGACCTTGGTATCAATAGCGCCACTGCTCTTGCGTGCGGGTGCCGCTACAGCAGCTGCCGGCGCATTGGTTGCCAGGTTGCGGCGGAATTCATTGAAATCCTTGCTTTGGGCAACCACGGTTTGGGTTGCTTCAGCCGCCGACAAGGCCTGGGCCTGCTCGGCGCTTGGCAAATCCACAACAGCGCCGGCGCGGATGCGGTTGATGTTGCTGTTGACAAACGCGTCCGGGTTGGTGCGCAACAGTGCCACCAGCATCTGGTCCAGCGAGACCCCCGCTGGTTTGGCATTGGCCACAATCTTGCTGGCAGTGTCGCCGGATTTGACGACTACACGGCGTGTGTCGTCGGACGGTGACGCCACAACGGCAGGTTTTGGTTGGCTGGCTGCCACCGGCCGCTGCGCGGGTGCGCTGCGTGTGGGCTCTGCGGGAGCAGATGGTGCGGTCGCTCGGCCAGTTCTGGGCAAGGCCGAAGGCGTGGATGTTTGTGGCAGCGTGGTCGCAATCGGTGCCTGGCTTCGCGTAACGGGCGGGTCAAACAGCATGGTGTAGTCGCGCAGGATGCGACCCGACGACCAGCTGGCCTCGATGATCATGTCCACAAACGGGTCATTGACCGGACGGTCACTGCTCAGGCGGATGTAGGCACGGCCATCGGCACGACGTTGCAATGTGGCCTGCAACCCGGCCATGGCTGCGTTGTATTCCAGTCCTGCGGCAGCGAAAGCTGCGGGGGACGCAACGCTGGCTTTCAGGGATGAGGCTTCTTCGGCGTTGATGTCAGGGACTTCAATTTCCGCGCGAAGGGGTTCGCCCAACGCTGACTGTACCGTGATGCGGCCAAGCGAAAGCGCCAAAGCCCCAGTGGTGGTAAGACCCAGTAGCGCAATGGCCGCAGCCGCTACAGCGGTCTTTTGCCAACGATGTGACTTTGCTATCAATTTATATGCCTCCGGTGCAGCTCACGCGAGCAGCAATTTGTTTGCTTCTTTGCGGCCCAAAAGCCAGACTCTCAAAACGTAAAAAGTACCATAACATCAATGTCTTAGACTGACAAGCTAAGAAAGCGCTTAACTTTACAGGCCGGACCTGTGCCATGCCAACTTGGTACTTTTTTGTTGCCTTGCGACAACGACTCGGGAGTGTAATCTGTGCCGGTACTCCCGAGTTGCAATTAATTACGCAGACAGCAAAATACGTAGCATCCGGCGCAATGGCTCCGCGGCTCCCCAGAGCAACTGGTCGCCAATTGTGAAGGCGCCAACGTACTGCGGGCCCATGGCGAGTTTGCGCACCCGGCCGACCGGGATCGTCATGGTGCCGGTCACTGCCACCGGTGTCAGGTCCCTGATAGTCGCCTCACGGGTGTTGGGAACGACCTTGACCCACTCGTTATCGGCAGCCATCATGGCTTCCAGGTCGGCCACGGGTACGTCCTTGTTCAACTTGAAGGTCAGAGCCTGGCTGTGGCAGCGCATGGCGCCCACACGCACGCAGAAGCCGTCCACGGGGATGGCAGGGGTGCTGAAGCCTTCGCCCATGCCCATGATCTTGTTGGTCTCGGCCATGCCCTTCCACTCTTCCTTGGACTGGCCATTGCCCAGGTCCTTGTCGATCCAGGGGATCAACGAACCGCCCAACGGTACGCCAAAATTAGCCGTTTCTGCGGAAGTTAGTGCTCGCTGCTTGGCAATAACCTTGCGGTCAATTTCCAGGATGGCGCTCTTGGGGTCGTCCAGCAGGGCTTTGACTTCAGCGTTCAGTGTGCCGTACTGGGTAAGCAGTTCGCGCATGTGCTGCGCGCCACCGCCAGAAGCCGCCTGGTAGGTCTGGGTGCTCATCCACTCCACCAGACCAGCCTTGTACAGCGCACCCACGCCCATCAGCATGCAACTGACGGTGCAGTTGCCGCCTATCCAGTTTTTGCCACCGTTGGCCAGCGCCTTCTGGATCACAGGCATGTTGACCGGGTCCAGGATGATGACGGCGTCCTTGTCCATGCGCAATGTAGATGCGGCATCGATCCAGTGGCCGTTCCAGCCTGCAGCACGCAATTTTGGGAAGACTTCGGTGGTGTAGTCACCACCTTGGGCGCTGATGATGATGTCGCAGCGCTTCAGGGCGTCAATATTGAACGCATCCTGCAGCGTGGTTTCGTTCTTGGCCTGGGCCGGGGCTTTGCCACCGGAGTTGGAGGTGGAGAAGAACACGGGTTCGATCAAATCGAAGTCGCCCTCGGTTTGCATACGGTCCATCAGAACCGAACCCACCATGCCGCGCCAACCGACGAGGCCTACGAGATTACCTACCTTCATGACATTGCCCTTTCAGAAAAAATTCAAAACACAGAATTTGGTCTGCCCGGCTCGTCTGGCCGGGTAGGGGCGCGACGAACCGGGCTTGTTTAGCCTTTAATGGTTGTCGTCTTGGTGGTCGCAGGCAGAGCCGACGGCACACCGGCCCACGCGCCTGTACCGCCGCAGAAGGGCAGTACCAGGGAAACGGGGCGATGGATTTGCATGGGCCGATTGTAAGGCAGATATTTACAGGGCCTTGACAACAGCATCACCCATTTCGCGGGTGCTGACGCGGGTTGTGCCTTCGCTGTAGATGTCGGCCGTGCGCAAGCCTTGTGCCAGCACCTTTTGCACGGCGGCTTCGATACGCAGGGCAGAAGCTTCCTGGTTCAGGCTGAAGCGCAGCATCATGGCCGCACTCAGAATGGTGGCCAGCGGGTTGGCGATGCCCTTGCCTGCAATGTCGGGTGCACTGCCGTGGCTGGGTTCGTACAGGCCCTGGTTGCTGGAATTCAGCGATGCCGAGGGCAGCATGCCAATCGACCCGGTCAACATGGAGGCTTCGTCCGACAGGATGTCGCCAAACATATTGCCGGTGACCACCACGTCAAAACGTTTGGGCGCCTTGACCAGTTGCATGGCGGCGTTGTCCACATACATATGGTCTAGCGCAATGTCGGGGTATTGCAGGCCGACCTCGGAGACCACGTCTTTCCAGAACTGGAAGGTTTCCAGCACATTGGCCTTGTCCACGCTGGTCACGCGACCCTCACTTCCCGATGCCTTGCGCTTGCGCGCCGCCTGGAAAGCTACGTGGGCAATACGCTCGATCTCGGGGCGCGAGTAACGCATGGTGTCATAGGCTTCCTCGGCACCGGGGAAGTGGCCATCGGTGGCTATGCGGCGACCGCGGGGCTGGCCGAAGTAGATGTCGCCGGTCAGTTCGCGAATGATCAGAATGTCCAGGCCGGCAATCAGTTCGGGCTTGAGGCTGGAAGCACCGACCAACTGCTCGTAACAAATGGCGGGACGGAAGTTGGCGAACAGGCCCAGGTTCTTGCGCAGGCCCAGAATGGCCTGTTCGGGGCGCAGCGGGCGGTCCAGCTTGTCGTATTTCCAGTCACCCACGGCGCCGAACAGCACGGCGTCTGCTTCCTTGGCCAGCTTGAGTGTGGACTCAGGCAGGGGATGGCCATGGGCCTCATAGGCGGCACCGCCAACCAGGGCGCTTTCCATTTCCAGGGGCAAGTCCAGAACGTTCAAGACCTTGACGGCTTCGGCGACGATTTCGGTACCAATGCCGTCACCCGGCAACACTGCGATTTTCATGGGGTCCTTAATGTGCTATTGAATTTGTAGCTGCTTAGGCAGACATCGTGCGGGCTAACCACGGTTTTTGTGCAAGACGTTCGGCCTCAAATGCCTTGATCTTGTCCGCGTGGCGCAGGGTCAGGCCGATGTCATCAAAGCCGTTGAGCAGGCAGTATTTGCGAAAAGCCTGCACCTCAAACGGGATTTCTTCACCCTGGGGTTTGACGATGACCTGGCGCTCCAGATCGATGGTGAGCTGGTAGCCGGGGAAGGCCAGAGCCTCACTGAACAACTGGTCCACCAGCGCTTCGCTCAGCACAATAGGTAGCAGGCCGTTCTTGAAGCTGTTGTTGAAGAAGATGTCGGCGTAGCTGGGCGCGATGATGGCACGAAAACCATACTGGTCCAGCGCCCAGGGCGCATGCTCGCGCGACGAGCCGCAGCCAAAGTTCTTGCGCGCCAACAGGATGCTGGCCCCGGCATAACGTGGCTGGTTCAGCACAAAGTCCGGGTTAGGCTTGCGGCTGGTCGGGTCTTGGCCGGGAAAACCCGCGTCCAGGTAGCGCCATTCGTCAAACAGGTTTTGGCCAAAACCGGTCTTGCGGATGGACTTGAGAAACTGCTTGGGAATGATGGCGTCCGTGTCCACGTTCTCGCGGTCCATGGGCGCAATCAGGCCCTTGTGGATGGTGAATTTGTTCATTTTTTCTTCGCCGCGTCTTCGATTTTTTCGCCAACCTTCTGGACGTCCTGTCCCACACCCTTGACGGTGTTACAGGCAGTCAACAGCAACAGGGCGGATGCGCACACAGCGTAAACGATGGTTTTCATGGTGGTTTCCTCTCGGTGGGCTTGGAGTTAACTGAATTTGCGGATGTCAACAAAATGGCCATGGATGGCCGCTGCCGCAGCCATCGCCGGGCTAACCAGGTGGGTGCGTCCACCTGCTCCCTGGCGGCCTTCAAAATTGCGGTTGCTGGTGGAGGCGCAGCGTTCGCCCGGCTCCAAGCGGTCGGCATTCATGGCCAGGCACATGGAGCAACCGGGCTCGCGCCATTCAAAGCCGGCGGCTTTGAAAATTTCGTGCAAACCTTCGCGTTCCGCCTGGTCTTTCACCAAGCCGGAGCCCGGTACCACCATGGCCAGCTTGATGTTTTTGGCCACTTTCTGCCCCAGCTTTTTGACTACGGCTGCGGCTTCACGCATGTCTTCGATGCGGCTGTTGGTACAGGAACCGATGAACACCTTGTCGACAAACAAATCGTTCAAGGCCTTGCCGGGCTCCAGTCCCATATAGGTCAGCGCACGCTCGATGGCTCCGCGTTTGTTGGCGTCTTTTTCCTTGTCCGGGTCTGGCACGCGGGCGTCAATGCCCAGCACCATTTCGGGCGAGGTGCCCCAGGTCACTTGCGGAACGATTTGGGTGGCATCCAGCTCGACCACGGTGTCGAAATGTGCACCGGTGTCGGAGTGCAGTGTTTTCCAGAATGCCACCGCCTGGTCCCATTCCACGGCCGCTGCCTCGGGGCTTGTGGCATTGGCACCGGGGGCCAGGGGGCGTCCCTTGACGTAATCGATAGTTTTTTCATCCACGGCCACCAGGCCCGCGCGTGCACCGGCTTCGATGGCCATGTTGCAGACGGTCATGCGGCCTTCCATGGAGAGGGCGCGTATGGCCGAACCACCAAACTCAATGGTGTAACCGGTGCCACCGGCCGTGCCTATCTTGCCGATGATGGCCAGCACGATGTCCTTGGCGGTAATGCCCTGGGCAACGGCGCCTTCCACTTTCACCAGCATGTTCTTGGCCTTCTTGGCCAACAGGGTTTGCGTGGCCATGACGTGCTCGACCTCGCTGGTGCCAATGCCGTGGGCCAGTGCGCCAAAGGCGCCGTGGGTGGATGTGTGGGAATCGCCGCAGACAACGGTCATGCCAGGCAAGGTCGCGCCGTTTTCAGGCCCGATGACGTGCACGATGCCCTGGCGTTTGGACAGGAACGGGAAGAAGGCCGCGGCGCCAAACTCTTTGATGTTGGCATCCAGGGTGGTGACCTGCTCTTTGCTGGTCGGGTCGGTGATGCCGTCGTACCCCAATTCCCAGCCCGTGGTGGGGGTGTTGTGGTCCGCGGTGGCCACGATGGAACTCACGCGCCAGACCTTGCGGCCCGCCACGCGCAGGCCTTCAAAGGCCTGGGGGCTGGTCACTTCGTGGACCAGGTGGCGGTCGATGTAGAGGATGGACGTGCCGTCTTCCTCGGTGTGGACAACGTGGTCGTCCCAAAGCTTGTCGTAAAGCGTGCGTGCCATGGAGATGTTTTCCTTGTGAAACGGGATTCTAGGCCTTGGCCCCCGGCTGCGGAGGCATGGCGGTGAGGTGGTCCACCAGCAGCCGTGCGGTGTGCGGCAGGGTGGAGAAATCGCGGGCTACTAGCTCGATGCGGCGCGTGGTCCACGCATCGGTCAGGGCCACAGCAGTAAGCCCGCCCGCGCTGTGCATCAGCGTAAAGGCGCGCAAGGGCATGACGCCTATGCCCAGTCCGTTGAGAATCATGCGGCCCATGGCGTCCAGTCCACTGACCTGGATGCGCAGCTTGATGCTTTGCCCCAGCGCGGCCGCGGCCTGGCGCATGGCCACATAGATGGAACTGTTGGAGTGCAGACCCACATGGTCGTAGGCCAGGGTTTCTTCAAAGGCCACGCGGGGCTTGCCAGCCAGCGCATGGCCTGTGGGCACGATGAGCACGAGTTGGTCTTGTCGGTAGGGCAGGGTCTGCAGTTCGCCCACGCCATCGGCCGTGTTGCAGATGCCAAGGTCCGCTGCACCTTCTTGCACCGCGCGCAACACTTCGCTGCTGAGGTGTTCCTCCAGGTCGATCTTGACGCCCTGGTGCGCACGGACGAAGGCACCCAGGTCTTCGGGCAAAAACTGCACCGTGGCCGAGATGCTGGCATGCACCCGCACCTGGCCGCGTACACCGTCGGCGTATTCGCTGAACTCGGACTGCATGCGCTCCAGGCTGAACAACACGGCCCGCGCGTGCTGCAGCAGGTTTTGACCTGCAGGCGTGAGGTGCACACCACGTGAGTGGCGGTGCAAGAGTGCGGTGCCCAACGTGGCCTCCAGATCACTGAGCCGCTTGCTCAGGGCCGAAGGTGCAATGAACTCCCGCTGCGCGGCCTTGCCGATGCTTCCCAGCTCGCAGACAGCGGCAAAGAGCTGAAGCGAGGTCAGGTCCATGCGGCGGGCAAAACTGCGGTCAGGGGTGTTCATGGGATGTCAAAGACATCGCTGATGGCGATGCGTAGGCGTATTTTCCTACAGTATCGGCTGGTTTGCCATCGCGTATGGCGATGGAAGGTATGGTAAACCGTGCTGGCGGATCGTTCTAAGGAAAAATGGCCTGTAGCCCCCGAGAAATATGGATATGTAGCTATCAAAAATATAGCAAATAAAAAGCCCGCCAGCGTTGACCGCTGGCGGGCTTTTGAAGGGAGGCAGCGGATTAGCGTTGTGCGATGGGCGCTACGTCACGCTTTTCAGAGCCGGTGAACAACTGGCGGGGACGGCCGATTTTGTATTCGGGGTCGCCAATCATTTCATTCAACTGCGCAATCCAGCCGACGGTGCGGGCCAGCGCGAAGATGGCGGTGAACAGGCTCACGGGGATACCGATGGCGCGTTGCACGATGCCGGAGTAGAAGTCCACATTGGGGTAGAGCTTGCGTTGCACAAAGTAGTCGTCTTCCAGTGCGATCTTTTCCAGGGCCATGGCCAGCTTGAACAGCGGGTCGTTTTCCAGGCCCAGGGCCGCCAGCACTTCCTTGCAGGTCTCTTGCATGAGCTTGGCGCGAGGGTCGTAGTTCTTGTACACGCGGTGGCCAAAGCCCATCAGCTTGACGCCGGAGCTCTTGTCCTTGACCTTTTCCATGAACTCGCCAACCTTGCTGATGCCACCCATCTTCTGGATGTCTTCCAGCATGTTCAGGCAGGCCTCGTTGGCGCCGCCGTGGGCGGGGCCCCACAGGCAGGCCACACCGGCTGCGATGGCGGCAAACGGGTTGGTACCCGAGCTGCCGCACAGGCGCACGGTGGATGTGGACGCGTTTTGTTCGTGGTCGGCGTGCAGTGTGAAGATGCGGTCCAGCGCACGCTCGATGACGGGATTGACGACATAGGGCTCGCAAGGCGTGGCAAACATCATGTGCATGAAGTTGCCGGCATAGCTCAGGTCGTTCTTGGGGTACATGAAGGGCTGGCCCACACTGTACTTGTAGGCCATGGCCACCAGGGTCGGCATCTTGGCAATCAGACGGATCGCGGAGATGTCGCGGTGCTCGGGGTTGTTGATGTCGGTGCTGTCATGATAGAAGGCCGACAGTGCGCCCACCAGGCCGGTCATGATGGCCATGGGGTGTGCATCACGGCGGAAACCGCGCAGGAAGAACTGCATCTGCTCGTTGACCATGGTGTGCTGGGTCACGCGCCTGGTGAAGTCGGCCTTGCCTGCGGCATCGGGAAGGTTTCCGTACAGCAGCAGGTGACAGGTTTCCATGAAGTCGCAATTGGTGGCCAATTGCTCGATGGGGTAGCCGCGGTACAACAGCTCGCCTTTGTCGCCGTCGATGTAAGTAATCGCTGACTGGCACGCCGCCGTGGACAAAAAGCCCGGGTCGTAGGTAAACATTCCGGTTTGCGCGTAGAGCTTGCGGATGTCTACGACATCGGGTCCGACACTACCCTGGTACACCGGCAGTTCAACGCTGGGGCTGCCATTACTGAAGGACAGTGTGGCTTTGTTGTCAGCTAATTTCATTTTCGACCTTTCAACAGTTTTTTCTCAACATACTCAAAACTTCGTGCACACCGTCTTCGCGGTCTAATGTCTCTGATACCTGTGCCAACGATTTACGTGCCAATTGCACGTCCAGCAAGTCGTTGTCGCTCAAATCCATCAACAGGCCCAATGCGTGGCCCTGGCGTACGGTCAGCGACGCGCTGAAGCTTTTAAAGAACCGCTCGATGAATAAATCGTTCTCCAGCAACCCGCGGCGGCAGCGCCACCGCAGCTTGCTCAGGGCCCGTTCATCCAGCAGCTCGTCTTCAACGTGTGGCATGCTCATCAGACAGTACGCATCACCATCATTTCCTTGATCTTGCCAATCGCCTTGGTGGGGTTGAGTCCCTTGGGGCACACATCCACACAGTTCATGATGGTGTGGCAGCGGAACAGGCGGTAGGGGTCTTCCAGGTTGTCCAGGCGTTCACCAGTGGCCTGGTCGCGGCTGTCGGCCAGGAAGCGGTAGGCCTGCAGCAAACCGGCGGGGCCTACAAACTTGTCCGGGTTCCACCAGAAGCTGGGGCAGCTCGTGGAGCAGCTCGCGCACAGAATACATTCGTACAGGCCGTTGAGCTCTTCGCGCTCTTCGGGGCTCTGCAGGCGTTCTTTCTCGGGCGGAACGGTGTCGTTGATCAAATAGGGCTTGATCGAGTTGTACTGCTTGAAGAACTGTGTCATGTCCACGATCAGATCGCGGATCACGGGCAGGCCGGGCAGGGGCTTCAACACAATTTTGCCGGGCAGTGTCAGCATATTGGTCAGGCAGGCCAGACCATTCTTGCCGTTGATGTTCATGGCGTCCGAACCACACACACCTTCACGGCACGAGCGGCGGAAAGAGATGGTGGGGTCCACGGCCTTGAGCTTCATCAAAGCGTCAAGCAACATGCGTTCGTGGCCGTCGAGTTCGACCTCGATGTCCTGCATATAAGGCTTGGCGTCCTTGTCTGGATCGTAGCGGTAGATGGAGAAAGTGCGTTTGGTCATGTTCTGTTTCTCGCTTTAGAAGGTGCGGACTTTTAAGGGCACGGAATCAACCGTCAGCGGTTTCATTTGCACGGGCTTATAGGTCAGCGAATTGCTCTCGCTGTGCCACAGCGTGTGTTTGTGCCATTCAACGTCGTTGCGGCCGTTGGGGTGTTCGGGGCTGTCGCTGTAGTCGTCCACGGTGTGGGCACCGCGGCTTTCGTGGCGGGCGGCAGCGGACACGATGGTGGCCTGTGCGGCTTCGATCAGGTTGTCCACTTCCAGCGCTTCGATACGTGCAGTGTTGAAGACTTTGGACTTGTCCTTCAGCGTGATGGCGTCGACGCGCTTGCGCAGCTCGGCAATCTTGACCACGCCTTCGTCCATGCTCTTTTGCGTCCGGAACACACCGGCGTGCAACTGCATGCTGGCGCGCAGGTCGTCGGCCACGTTTTGTGCGTATTCACCCGTCGTGGAATTGTCCAGGCGTGCCAGGCGTTCCAACGTGCGGTCTGCCGCGTCCTTGGGCAGCGGCTTGTGCGCCTTGGTCTTGCTTGCAAAGTCGACGATGTGGTTGCCCGCCGCGCGGCCAAACACCAGCAGGTCCAGCAGCGAATTGGTGCCCAGGCGGTTGGCGCCGTGCACGCTGACACAAGAGCATTCACCGACCGCGTAGAGGCCATTCACCACGGCGTTGTGCACATCACCCTTGGGCGTGACAACCTGGCCGTTGATGTTGGTGGGGATGCCACCCATCTGGTAGTGGATCGTGGGTACCACGGGGATGGGTTCGCGGGTGATATCCACGTTTGCGAAATTGACGCCAATCTCGTACACCGACGGCAGGCGCTTGTGGATGGTCTCGGCTCCCAGGTGGTCGAGCTTCAGCAGCACGTAGTCTTTGTTGGGACCGCAGCCACGGCCTTCCTTGATTTCCTGGTCCATGGAGCGGGACACGAAATCGCGTGGTGCCAAGTCTTTCAGCGTGGGTGCATAACGCTCCATGAAGCGTTCGCCATTGCTGTTCAGCAGAATTGCGCCCTCGCCGCGGCAGCCTTCGGTCAGCAGCACACCAGCGCCGGCTACGCCGGTTGGGTGGAATTGCCAGAACTCCATGTCTTGCAAAGGGATGCCGGCGCGCGCCGCCATGCCCAGGCCGTCGCCGGTGTTGATGAAGGCATTGGTGGAGGCCGCAAAAATACGTCCCGCGCCGCCGGTGGCCAGCAGTACGGTCTTGGCGTGCAACACATGCAGATCGCCGGTTTCCATTTCCAGGGCAGTGACGCCCACCACATCGCCTTCGGCGTCGCGAATCAGGTCCAGTGCCATCCACTCCACGAAGAAGCTGGTTTTGGCTGCAACGTTCTGTTGGTACAGCGTATGCAGCATGGCGTGTCCGGTGCGGTCGGCCGCGGCGCAGGCGCGTTCAACAGCCTTTTCACCGTAGTTGGCGGTGTGGCCACCAAACGGACGCTGGTAAATCGTGCCGTCGGGGTTGCGGTCAAACGGCATGCCCATGTGTTCCAGGTCATACACGACCTTGGGGGCTTCGCGGCACATGAATTCGATGGCGTCCTGGTCGCCCAGCCAGTCCGAACCTTTGACGGTGTCGTAGAAGTGGTAGTGCCAGTTGTCGTCGTTCATATTGCCCAGCGATGCACCAATGCCGCCTTGGGCAGCCACGGTGTGTGAACGGGTGGGGAATACTTTGGACAACACCGCCACATTCAAACCGGCACGTGCCAGTTGCAGCGATGCGCGCATGCCGGAGCCGCCGGCGCCGACGATAACGACGTCAAATTTTCGAGTTACAGGGGAGTAGGTCATGGGTTCAATCTCTATTGTTCGGTGGAATCAAAGGCGCCACAGGACCTGGATGGCCCAGCCTGCGCAGGCAACAAGCCAGACAATGGAGAACACTTGGAGTGCCAGCCGCACATAAACGGGCTGGATGTAATCCATGAAGATTTCGCGCATGCCCACCCAGGCGTGGTACAGCAGGGAGATGATGACGCAGAAGGTCAGGGTCTTCATCCACTGCGTGGAGAAGATGCCGGCCCATTTGTCGTAGCCCATAGGGCCTTTGCTCAAGAGGACTTGGCCCAACACGATCAGTGTGAAGAGAGCCATCAGCAGGCCGGTGACGCGCTGGGCCAGCCAGTCGCGCAGACCATAGTGCGCGCCGACAACAACGCGCTTGGATCCATAGTTAACAGACATGTTCAGTTCCTGGTTTTAAAAATCGTATGCAGAAGCGGCGGGATGTTGCGATCAGTACAGACCGAACAGCTTGGCGCCGAAAACGACGGTCAGGCCCAGGCTCAGCACCAAGGTCCATTGGGCGGTCGAGCGGCCCGCTTCTTTGCTGACCGTGTGGAACAGGTCCATGCGGATGTGGCGCAAACCGGCAAAGAAATGGTGCAGGTAGGACCAGATCAGCAACAGGGCTGCCAGCTTGACGATGAAACCGGGAACAAAACCAATACCGTGGTTGAACGCGGAGGTAAACCGCGCAAACGAATATTCGGAGCTGACGGATGTGTCAAACATCCAGATGATGAAGGGCATCAACAAAAACATGAACAACCCGCTGCCACGGTGCAAGATGGACACGATGGCTGCCACGGTCATGCGATACGTTGGCAAGTCTTTGAAGGCGTTGATGTTGCGGAACTCGGGCCGCTTGGCCCGGGTGGATGAGGGGAGCTCAGACATGGAGGGGCTTTCTGTGTAGGTAACCGTATGTAATTATTGCCGTGACGGACCAAAATTCTATTGCACTGCAGCAGGCTGACGCCGGACTTGCAGCAACAACCTGTTCAATTTAACGCATTTCGATAGTAATGTTTGCTGGTCAGGTACAAGCCCCGGCGCATCTCCATGGGGGCGTCGTTGTAGGTGTAGGCAATACGCTCCACGCTCAGTAGCGGTGTTTTTGCATCGGTTTTGAGTAGTTCACATTGCTCGGCGTCGGGTAGAACTGCGCGGATTTTTTCTTCGGCGCGCACCATGCGCACATCAAATTCGGTTTCGAACAACGCGTACATGGGGCCGTTGTAGTCCCGCAGCCGCTCAGCCGTCAAGCCTTTAAACGGCGCAGCAGGCAGCCACAGGTCTTCCAGAATGGTGGGAATGTTGGCAAAGGACAGTACGCGGCGCACCTGCAGCACGGCGTCGCCGGTGCGAATGGCCAGCGCCTTGGCCACCTCTACCGAGGCCCGCGTGCGCTTGCAATCGATGATGTGGCGCTGGGCCGGGCCCTCGCTGTTCGGATCACCGTTGTCGGGAATCAGCTTGAGGAAGCGGTACTGTATCTGGCGTTCGGCGTGGGTGGCTACAAACGTACCCTTGCCCTGGCGGCGCACCAGCAGGTTCTCAGCAGCCAACTCGTCGATGGCTTTGCGCACGGTCCCCTGGCTGACCTTGAAACGACCGGCCAGTTCGATCTCGCTGGGTATGGCCGTGCTGGGTTTCCATTCGCCAGCTTGCAGGCTTTGCAGTATCAAAACCTTGATCTGCTGGTACAGGGGGCTGAACGCTGGCGTGGCGGGTGCAGACAGGGCCACACCGCCGGTCTCGGGTTCGCCGGCGGACATATTGGTACTCTGCAGTGTGGACGTTGCGGACATGCGTGGGCTTCTGTAAGTCAGCTTGGAGTCAGTCTCGAAATCATGTGCAATCATATCTTATATAAGACATAAGACAAATTGACTTTGTGACTATTTCAAGGGTAAACTCTGAGACATTCTGAAGGATTCAGCCCTTTTGCTTGGGTCCACGAACAGTCGCCGTTTTTACAACACTTCCTGGAGTTATCACCATGAGCAAAAAGCCCGTTCGCGTTGCCGTCACCGGAGCAGCCGGTCAAATTGGATACGCCATTCTGTTCCGCATCGCCTCTGGCGAAATGTTGGGCAAAGACCAGCCCGTGGTGTTGAGCCTGCTGGAAGTGCCGGTTGAAAAAGCCCAGCAAGCCCTGCAGGGCGTGATCATGGAACTGCAAGACTGCGCATTCCCGCTGCTGGTGGGTATTGAAGCGCACAGCGATCCGCTGGCTGCTTTCAAGGATGTGGACTACGCACTGCTGATCGGTTCGCGCCCCCGTGGCCCTGGCATGGAGCGTGCCGAACTGCTGGCCGTCAACGCAGAAATCTTCACCGCGCAGGGCAAGGCCCTGAACGCTGTGGCCAGCCGCAATGTCAAGGTGCTGGTGGTCGGCAACCCCGCCAACACCAATGCCTACATCGCCATGAAGAGCGCGCCTGATCTGCCACGCAAGAACTTCACCGCCATGCTGCGCCTGGACCACAACCGTGCCCTGAGCCAGATCGCCGCCAAGACCGGCAAGGCCGTGGCCGACATTGAGAAGATGACCGTGTGGGGCAACCACTCGCCCACCATGTACGCCGACTACCGCTTCGCCACCATCAATGGTGAAAGCGTCAAGGCCATGATCAACGACGAAGTCTGGAACAAAGATACCTTCCTGCCCACCGTAGGCAAGCGCGGCGCGGCCATCATCGCCGCCCGTGGCGTGTCCTCCGCCGCGTCCGCTGCCAACGCGGCCATCGACCACATGCGCGACTGGGCGCTGGGCACCAATGGCAAGTGGGTCACCATGGGTATCCCATCGGATGGCCAGTACGGCATCCCCAAGGACACCATGTTTGGCTTTGCCGTGACCTGCGAAGGCGGCGAATACAAGCTGGTGGAAGGCCTGGAAGTGGACGCGTTCTCGCAAGAGCGTATCAACGTCACGCTGAAAGAACTGCAAGACGAGCAAGCTGGCGTCGCCCACCTGCTGTAATAAGCGAAAGTGACCGTGCGCAGCGCTGGGCCGCCCCAAGCAAGCACAGCCCCCTTGGGGGGCAGCGCAGCACATGGAATGGCAAGCGTGGGGGCTCAACACCCCCGCGACGTACTCTTGGGCGCCCAGGGCGCGGCAGGCATATTGCCTGTTTGCGACCACTACAGCGGTGTCGAAGCGCGGATGGTCAAAAGCCTGCAGCTGCAGGCGGAGATGGCACAAGAGTTCGGTGTCTGCGTGTTTGACGTGACACTGGACTGCGAAGACGGAGCGCCCGTTGGCGGTGAGCGTGATCAGGCAAATCTGGTCGTAGCCCTCGCCAATGCTGCACATGCCGCTCCTGATTTGGTAGCAAGTAAGCTGAAGCGTCGCATTGGCGCCCGCCTGCACGCGGTGGACCACCCAGCTTTTGCGGCGGATGTGGACATCGTTATGGGCGGTGCAGCCCAATCCCTGAGTTACATCATGGTTCCCAAGGTGGAGTCACTGGCCGATGTGCAGACTGCCGTTGCCGCCATCGACGCTGCCGTGCGGCCCGGCCAGCGGGACGGCGATGTACCACTGCATGTGTTGATCGAATCCCCAGCGGCCGCGCACAGGGCGTTTGAGATTGCGGCCCATCCCCGGGTCCAGTCCATCAGTTTTGGCCTGATGGATTTTGTATCGGCCCACGCCGGCGCCATCCCCCACACGGCCATGGGTGTGCGTGCTGCAGACGATGCAGTCACGCTGGACCAATTCCACCACCCCTTGGTCGTACGGGCCAAGCTGGATATCGCCAGCGCCTGCCATGCGTCGGGCAAGGTTCCATCCCACTGTGTGGTGACGGAGCTGCGTGATACCAGTGTGATTGAACGCTCCGCACAGATTGCAGCCATGTCCTTTGGTTACACGCGGATGTGGAGCATCCACCCATCCCAAATCCGCCCCATCCTGCGGGCCTTTACGCCGTCAGAGGCTGAGATTGACTTGGCTGCACGCATCGTCGAGCAGGCCATTGCGGCGGATTGGGCTCCCATCGCGGTCGATGGCAAATTACACGACCGCGCAAGTTTTCGGTATTTTTGGCAGGTGCTGGAGCGGGCCCACCAAACCGGATGCACCGTTCCTGAGCCGATGCGCCAGTATTTCCCGTCTCGGGTTCACTAATATAAAAACGAGGACACAACTTTCCATGACGAATAAATTCACACCCGGCCTGCTGTTGTTGGCACTGGCCATGGCTTTTCCGGCGGTTGCGGCCGATAAACCCACCGCCAAGGCGGCTGCCAAAGCCACCCATACCCCCGCAAGGGGTGCCGCGCGTGCGCTGGCGGCAGAACAAGTAGCCATGACGCCTGTGGTGTTGTCGCCCGAGCAAATGGGGATCGCCGAAAAGGTGCTGGTCGGCAAAATCAACTGCGAATTGGGTTCGGTGGTGCTGATGACGCATGACGAGCATTCGCCAGGGCGCTTCTTTCTGGATATGGGTAACAAACGTTACACCATGCTGCCCGTGGTGACCAGCACCGGAGCCGTGCGCCTGGAAGAAGAATCCAGCGGCGCGGTGTGGATACAGCTGGGCAACAAGTCCATGTTGATGAACCAGAAAGAAGGCAAACGCCTGGCGGACGAATGTATGAACCCCGACCAGTTGCTGGTGGCCCAAGCGCTGGAGCGCAACCCGCAGCCTGGTTTGCTGGACGCTCCCAAGGACGCTTTGGTGCCCATTGGTGCCGGTGGAGCCGTGCAGGAGCTGGTTCCCAACCCCGAGCCACCACCCAAGGCCAAGGCCAAGAAAAAATCAAAATAGATAGCAGTCCAGTCCCTTTTGACGGGGGCTGGCGAGTAATTTGTGTTGCATAAGAAGGAGTAAATACGATGTTGAAAGCCTACCGTGACCATGTGGCCGAACGTGCCGCCCTGGGTATCCCGCCGCTGCCCTTGTCTGCCAAGCAAACCGGTGAACTGATTGAGTTGTTGAAGGCGCCACCTGCAGGCGAAGAAGCCTTTCTGGTAGACCTGATCACCCACCGCGTGCCCGCCGGTGTGGACGATGCCGCCAAGGTCAAGGCCAGCTACTTGGCCGCTGTGGCCCATGGCACTGAAAAGTGTGCCCTGATCTCCCGCGCCCGCGCTACCGAACTGCTGGGCACCATGCTGGGCGGCTACAACATCAGCCCCATGGTCGATTTGCTGGACGATGCAGCCGTGGCTGCCGAGGCCGCTGAAGGCCTGAAGAAAACCCTGCTGATGTTCGACCAGTTCCATGACGTCAAGGAAAAGGCCGACAAGGGCAACACTTTTGCCAAGGCGGTTTTGCAAAGCTGGGCCGATGCCGAGTGGTTCACCAGCCGCCCCGAAGTACCCCAGTCCATCACCGTCACCATCCTCAAAGTGACCGGCGAGACCAATACCGACGACCTGTCGCCCGCGCCCGATGCCTGGAGCCGCCCCGATATCCCGCTGCACGCCTTGGCTATGTTGAAGAACAAGCGCGACGGCATCACGCCCGAAGAAGACGGCAAACGCGGCCCCATCAAGTTCATCGAAGACCTGCGCGCGCGTGGCAACCTGGTGGCTTATGTGGGTGACGTGGTGGGTACCGGCTCCAGCCGCAAGTCCGCCACCAACTCCGTGTTGTGGTTCACTGGTGAAGACATCCCCTATGTGCCGAACAAGCGCTTTGGCGGCGTCTGCTTGGGTACCAAGATTGCCCCTATCTTCTACAACACCATGGAAGATGCAGGCGCTCTGCCCATCGAACTGGATGTGAATTCCATGAACATGGGTGACGTGGTCGAGTTGCGCCCCTACGACGGCAAGGCCTTCAAGGAAGGCAAGGAAATCGCATCCTTCCAGGTCAAGAGTGATGTGTTGTTTGACGAAGTACGCGCCGGTGGCCGTATCCCCCTGATCATCGGCCGTGGACTGACTGCCAAGGCACGCGAAGCCCTGGGCTTGAAGCCCTCCACATTGTTCCGCCTGCCGCAGAACCCGGTGGATACCAAGAAAGGTTTCAGCCTGGCGCAGAAGATGGTCGGACGTGCTTGTGGTCTGCCCGAAGGCCAAGGCGTGCGCCCTGGTACCTATTGCGAACCCAAGATGACCTCGGTTGGTTCGCAAGACACCACCGGCCCCATGACCCGCGACGAGCTGAAAGACCTGGCCTGCCTGGGCTTCAGCGCTGATCTGGTGATGCAATCCTTCTGCCACACGGCAGCGTACCCCAAGCCCGTGGACGTGAAGATGCACCACGAGTTGCCCGACTTCATCAGCACCCGCGGCGGTATCTCGCTGCGCCCTGGCGACGGCGTGATCCACAGCTGGTTGAACCGTCTGCTGTTGCCTGATACGGTGGGCACCGGCGGTGACAGCCACACCCGTTTCCCCATTGGTATCAGCTTCCCTGCGGGCTCCGGCCTGGTGGCGTTTGCGGCTGCTACGGGTGTGATGCCCCTGGACATGCCTGAGTCTGTCTTGGTGCGTTTCAAGGGCAAGATGCAAAACGGCGTGACCCTGCGTGACCTGGTCAACGCGATCCCGCTGTACGCCATCAAGGCCGGTCTGCTCACCGTCGAGAAGAAGGGCAAGAAGAACATCTTCTCGGGCCGCATTCTCGAAATCGAAGGTCTGCCAGACCTGAAAGTGGAACAGGCGTTTGAGTTGTCCGATGCATCGGCCGAGCGCTCTGCTGCCGGTTGCACCGTGCACCTGAACAAAGAGCCCATCATCGAATACGTCAACAGCAACATCACCATGATGAAGTGGATGATTGCCAATGGTTATTCCGATGCCCGCACACTGGCCCGCCGTATTGCCGCGCAAGAAGCCTGGTTGAAAAACCCCGAATTGCTCAAGGGCGACGCGGATGCGGACTACGCAGCGGTTATTGAAATTGACCTGGCCGATATCCACGAACCCATCGTGGCCTGCCCCAACGATCCAGATGATGTCAAGACATTGGCCGACGTGGCGGGCGCCAAGATCGACGAGGTGTTCATCGGCTCCTGCATGACCAACATCGGCCACTTCCGCGCAGCGTCCAAGCTGTTGGAAAACAAGCGCGACATCCCGGTCAAGCTGTGGGTCGCCCCACCGACCAAGATGGACGCCAAACAACTGAGCGACGAAGGCCACTACGGTGTGCTGGGCAGCGCCGGTGCGCGTATGGAAATGCCGGGCTGCAGCCTGTGTATGGGTAACCAGGCGCAGGTGAAGGAGGGCGCAACCGTGTTCTCCACCTCCACCCGCAACTTCCCCAACCGCCTGGGCAAAAACAGCAATGTGTACCTGGGTTCTGCCGAACTGGCGGCCATCTGCTCCAAGCTGGGTCGTATTCCGACCAAGGAAGAGTACCTGGCCGATATGGGTGTGCTCACCGCGGCAAGCGACAAGGTGTACCAGTATTTGAGCTTTGACAAGATTGACGACTACACCGAGTCCGCGGCCACTGTGAAAGATGGCGTCGCTGTCTAAAGCCTGCATTCGCTAGCATTGACTTCTAAAAACCCCGTGGTTCAGGCCACGGGGTTTTTTCGTTGGGGACAGATAATGCCCGCCATGAATCTGCACCTGACACTCCCCTTTTCTGTTCAGACCGTACTCCTGCTGATTGCGAGTAACGTTTTCATGACCTTCGCCTGGTACGGGCATTTGAAGAACATGGCAACGTCACCCTGGTATTTCGCCGCGTTGGCAAGTTGGGGCATTGCGCTTTTTGAGTACCTGTTGCAGGTGCCCGGCAACCGCATCGGTTTTCAGCAGGCCGGGTTCACCCTGGCGCAGCTCAAGATCCTGCAAGAGGTGATCACGCTTAGCGTATTTGTGCCCTTTGCGATGGTGTACATGAACGAGCCGTTCAAACTGGACTACGTATGGGCTGGTTTGTGCCTGGTGGGCGCGGTTTACTTTATTTTCCGCTCGGGTTAACCAGCGAATGTCCTTTTGGGCCGTGCGGTTAAACTTCGCCGTCTTGAAAACGTCAAGAAGTTTTGTTGTTTGGGTGAAGGAACCGTGATGCTATTTGGAAAACTCCTGCCGCGTGAGGGCAATTTTTTTGAAATGTTCAACCAGCACGCGGACCGCATCGTGGAGGCTGCGCAGGCCTTCGCCAAGTTGGTTGCCAATTACAGTGACCTGGATTTGCGCGCCAAGTACAACCAAGAGGTGGATGACGCCGAGCGCGCGGCCGACCGCGTCACGCATGAGTGCAACAAGGCCATTCACATTACTTTCATCACCCCCATTGACCGCGAACAGATCCACTCGCTGATCAACACGATGGACGATGTGGCTGACCTGATCCAGGACTCGGCTGAGACGATGGCCTTGTATGACGTGCGGCACATGACCGAAGAAATCACGCGTCTGACGGATTTGAGCGTGAAATGTTGTGAGCGTCTGCGTGATGCCGTCAAATTATTGGCCCATATCGCCGAGCCCAGCACCGCAGAGGCTGCACTCAAGACCTGTGAAGAAATCGACCGTTTGGAGTCTGATGCCGATCGCGTGATGCGCACCGCCATGAGCAAGTTGTTCCGAGAAGAGCCCGATGTCCGAGAGGTCATCAAGCTCAAGGCCATCTACGAGCTGCTGGAAACCATTACCGACAAGTGTGAAGACGTGGCCAATGTGATCGAGGGCATCATCCTCGAAAACTCCTGATCGCATCGCAGACACCGCTATGGAAATCGTACAAACGACCCTGTGGGTAGTCGTGATGCTGGTGGCTCTGGCATTGCTGTTTGACTTCATGAATGGTTTTCATGATGCAGCCAATTCGATTGCAACCGTGGTCTCCACGGGTGTGTTGAAGCCAGGGCAAGCCGTATTGTTTGCCGCCTTTTTTAATGTTGTGGCAATACTGGTTTTTCAGCTCAGTGTGGCGGCCACGGTTGGCAAGGGCATTGTGCAGCCGGGTATCGTGGACACCCACGTCGTGTTTGGTGCATTGGTGGGTGCTATCACCTGGAATGTCATCACCTGGTATTACGGTATTCCCAGTAGCTCTTCACATGCCCTCATTGGCGGCATTGTGGGGGCGGTGATCGCCAAGGCGGGGGCTGGCGCGCTGGTGTCCACCGGGATTCTCAAAACAGTCGCCTTTATTTTTGTGTCCCCCTTGTTGGGCTTTGTATTGGGCTCACTGATGATGGTCGCCGTTGCCTGGATATTCCGCAGAACGCGGCCATCCAAAGTGGATAAGTGGTTCAGGCGGTTGCAACTGGTGTCTGCGGGCGCCTACAGCCTGGGTCACGGCGGTAATGACGCACAAAAAACCATCGGCATCATCTGGATGTTGTTGATCGCTACCGGTTATACCGCCGCAGGTGATGCCGCTCCGCCCAACTGGGTGGTACTGTGCTGTTATGCGGCGATAGGGGCAGGCACCATGTTTGGCGGTTGGCGCATCGTCAAGACCATGGGCCAACGCATCACCAAACTCAAACCCGTAGGTGGGTTTTGTGCAGAAACCGGCGGTGCCATCACCCTGTTTTTGGCAACAGCCTTGGGTATTCCGGTGTCAACAACCCATACCATCACGGGTGCGATCGTCGGTGTGGGTTCTACACAGCGCGCCAGTGCGGTGCGTTGGGGAGTCGCTGGCAATATTGTGTGGGCATGGATTTTCACCATACCTGCCAGTGCCTTTGTGGCTGCGGTCGCGTACTGGATCAGTCTGCAGATTTTTTAACCAGGCCCGGTTGAGAGAGCTTTTTGGCCTCGTCCACCTGGTATTCAAAAAAGTGCTGGAAGCTGAAGGCCATGCTGGCCATCAGTACCGTGGTACCCAGCAAGAGTGACACCACCAAGGCGCCTATGGTCAACCAATTGGTTTGACCTGCCGGTGCGTCGGCTGCGGATCCGGGGTTGAAGCGTTCGTTCCACTTGTCGGTATTCATGAGTCCGTAGACCAGGGCGTTGATGGCACATCCCGCAATGGTGAAGCCCAACATGGGAATCAGCACCCAGCTCAAGGGATCGTCAAGACCCATGGTGCGGGCGCGGTGCACGCCGTACAGCCCGAGGACCGTGGGTATCGGTAGCAGCCAGGCCAGGCGATTGGCCCAGCCAAAAAGATAAAAGCGGTGCAGCCCAAAAGGCCCACCGACGAAGGTCAACCAAGCGGCCAGGGTTTTGTTTTTCATGCCTGTGATTGTGCCGGAGCCTGGGTACTGCCCAGGCCGATGACGCGGTCCATCAGCACCACATCCAGCCAGCGGTCGAACTTCCAGCCGCAGTTGGCCAGCACGCCCACTGGCTGGAAGCCGCAGGCCTTGTGCACGCCTACGGAGCCCAGGTTCGCAGAATCTCCTATCACCGCGATCAATTTGCGCACGCCGGCTCGCTCGGCCTGTGCCATCAGTTCTTCCAGCAGCAGACGGCCCAGGCCTTTGCCCGCGGCTGTTGGGGCCAGGTAAATGGAGTCTTCGGCTGAAAAACGGTAGGCCGGACGGGGCTTGAACCAGTTGCAGTAGGCAAAACCCAACACTCCGTCGGCGGTTTCTATGACCAGGTAGGGCAGGCCCTTGGACAGAACGTCCGCACGCCGGGACGCCATGTCCTGCTCGCTGGGTGGCGTGGTCTCAAAGGTGCCGGTTCCATGCAGTACATGGTGGGTGTAAATGGCAGTGATCGCGGGGAGGTCGGAGTCGAGGCTTGGGCGAATCTTGGTCATGGATGGGGAACAGGTTATAATGGAGAGCTATTCAGAGTGTCACTGGCCGGGTGGTCAGTTGCGTGTCTCAACTTTGAATGTAAAGGTTGGAAATCATTTCCACCACCCAAAGGATAAATCATGGTCGTCATTCGACTCGCCCGTGGCGGTGCAAAAGCACGCCCGTTTTTCAACATCGTTGTGGCTGACAAGCGCACACGCCGTGATGGACGCTTCATCGAGCGTATCGGTTTTTACAACCCCATTGCTACTGCCAGTGAAGAAAGCATCCGCATTGCGCAGGATCGCCTGACTTACTGGAAGGGCGTTGGCGCCCAGGCTTCCCCCACCGTGGAACGCCTGATCAACCAAGCCGCCAAGAAGGCCGCTTAATAAGCCACTGTGCCGCGAAGAGGGCCTAGTGCTCTCTGGTCGGCACCTTACGCGTATGCTCACCGGACTCGAAGCTGCTGAATTGCCAGCGGATGCCATTGAAGTCGGACGGATTGCGGACGCGTGGGGCATCAAGGGTTGGTTCAAAGTCTTACCCTACAGCGCTGATCCTGAGGCGCTCTTTTCTTCCAAGCGTTGGTTCCTGTTGCCCACCGAGCGCGGTGCGCAGACGTTCACGGGCGTTGCTGCCCTGTCCGTCAAGGAAGCCAAAGAGCATTCCGACACCGTTGTTGCCACTGCCCATGGCGTGGATGACCGCACGGCGGCCGAAGCCTTGCGCGGCTCCCGCATTTTTGTCTCACGCTCCAGCTTCCCCACGGCTGCCAAGGATGAATATTATTGGGTCGACCTGATCGGATTGGACGTCATCAACCGGGAAGACATCGCCTTGGGCACCGTCAAAGAGTTGTTGTCCACCGGCGCACAGACCGTGCTGGTGATGGAATACCAAGAAGACGGAAAGACCGCCGAGCGCATGATCCCGTTTGTGTCTGTCTACGTGGACGACGTCGACCTGAAGGCACGCCGCATTCGCGTGGACTGGCAAGCTGACTACTGAGTTTCTGCGTATGCGCTTCGACGTCATCACGCTGTTCCCTGAACTCTTCACCCCGTTTTTATCGGTAGGCATCACCCGCCGGGCCTTTGAGTCCGGCCAGGTGGATGTGCAATGCACCAACCCCCGCGACTTCGCAACTGGCAACTACCGCCGTGTTGATGACCGCCCTTTTGGTGGCGGCCCCGGCATGGTGATGATGGCGCAACCGCTGGAGTTGTCTCTGGCCCATATCCGGTCGCAGCGCACCGACGCAGCCCCAGTCGTATTGTTCTCTCCCATAGGCAAACGCCTGGACCATGCCGCGGTGCAACGCTGGTCCAATAGCAGCGGTGCCATCCTGGTCTGCGGCCGTTACGAAGGAATAGACCAGCGCTTTATTGACACCCAGGTGGACGAGCAAATCAGCCTGGGCGATTTTGTGCTGTCGGGTGGCGAAGTGCCGGCCATTGCCTTGCTGGACGCCGTGGCACGTTTGCAGCCTGGGGTCTTGTCGGATTCCGACAGCCACCATATGGACAGCTTCAACCCGTCCTTGGATGGCCTGCTGGATTGCCCCCACTACACGCGCCCCGAAGAGTGGGCCGGTGTGGGCGTTCCGGATGTGTTGCTGTCCGGGCACCATGGTCAGATCGAACGTTGGCGGCGCGACCAGCGGCTCAAATTAACGGCCCAACACCGCCCCGATTTGCTGGAGATTGCCCGTGCGGCAGGCCTGCTGAGCCGTCAGGACGAGGCGGTATTGCAGGCCCAGGGCTGAACTTGCTATAATGCAAGGCTAACCAGATCCTCTGTACGGCCAAAGCAGTGCGTTTTCAACACACTGACTTCGCACCCTCCGGTGCAGGCGCGCGCAAGATCACGAAAGAAAACCATGAACCTGATCCAAATTCTTGAGCAAGAAGAAATTGCTCGTCTCGGCAAGACCATCCCCGAATTCGCACCTGGCGACACTGTTGTTGTCAGCGTCAACGTGGTTGAAGGCAGCCGCAAGCGCGTGCAGGCCTACGAAGGTGTTGTGATTGCCAAGCGCAACCGCGGCCTGAACAGCGGCTTTATCGTTCGCAAGATCTCCAGCGGTGAAGGCGTTGAGCGTACGTTCCAGACCTACAGCCCGCTGATCGCCGGCATCGAAGTCAAGCGCCGTGGTGACGTGCGCCGTGCCAAGCTGTACTACCTGCGTGACCGCAGCGGCAAGTCGGCACGTATCAAGGAAAAGCTGCCAGCCAAGAAGACAGCGGCTTAATTTTTCAAGCCCTTGCTTCCCACCAAACCGCCCGGCGAAAGCTTGTGGCGGTTTTTTTATGACCACTCCGCCATCATCTCCCCCGCTGAATTTTGACCCACGCCAGGTGCCGGTGGTGGGCGTTGACGCCCAACTGCCCAAGGTACCCGCGCAGGCCCTGCAGGCACAGGATCTGGTGCGGCGTTTTGCCAGTGCCCATGCCTGGACGCCCGAGTTGCTGGCCGAACCCCGCTTCTCGCAACGTGCCCCCGTGCACGCATCGGTGCTGATGCCCCTGGTCATGCGGGACAGCGGCCTCACCGTCTTACTCACCGAACGCACCACCCATTTGTCCAGCCACTCCGGCCAAGTCGCCTTTCCGGGCGGCAAGGCCGATCCCGAAGATGCCGACGCCATTGATACGGCGCTCCGCGAAGCCGAAGAAGAAATCGGCCTGGAGCGCAGGTTTGTGCAGGTGCTGGGCACCTTGCCCATCTACACCACGGGTAGCGCCTTCCTGGTGACCCCGGTCGTGGCCCTGGTGGATGCCGCCCATTCGGTTACGGCCAATCCGCACGAGGTGGCCGATGTCTTTGAGGTGCCGTTGGATTTTTTGATGGACCCCGCCAACCACCGCCGCCACGCAGTGGACTGGGCTGGCTCCCGCCGCGAATGGCTGTCCATGCCTTACACCGATGCGACGGCCGAGCGGTTTATCTGGGGCGCCACGGCAGGCATGTTGCGCAACTTTTACCGCTTTTTGCTTTTCTGAGACCGTGCGGGACAGACCGCAGCGCAGCGTAGCTCTGTCCTCAACTGACCGGGGGTGTCCTTGCGGGACAGACCGTCGCGAAGCGTAGCTTTGTCCTCAACTGATTCCGCGTGGTTGGGGTCGCTATGATTGCCCCATGAGTTTTCTCTCCATCCTATTTGCGCTGCTTCTGGAGCAGGCGCGTCCCTTGGGGCAGGGCAATCCGATTCACCTGGGTGTGCGCAATTGGACGCGTTGGGTGATCCGCAATCTGGATACCGGCAAGGCCCACCACGCCTGGTTGGCTTGGTGGATCGCCGTGGTGGTGCCCGCCGCCCTGGTGTTTGCGGTGCACTGGCTGCTGGTCTGGTCCATTGGCTGGATTGCGGCTGCAGTGTGGAGCATCGCGATCTTGTATTCCACGCTGGGTTTTCGCCAGTTCAGCTACCACTTCACTGCCATACGCGACGCGCTGCTGGCCGGTGAAGAAGACGTGGCCCGAAAGGAGCTCGCGCAATGGATGCGCATGGATGTCAGCGCCCTGCCGCGCAGCCAGATCGTGCGCCATGTCATCGAGCATTCGGTGCTGAACGCACACCGCCACGTGTTTGGTGTCTTTGCCTGGTACTCGCTGCTGGCCGCCCTGGGTCTGGGCCCGCGGGCCGCCGTGTTGTACCGCGTGGCCGAGTATGTGGCGCGTTACACCAACCGGCCTCTGCGTCCCTCCAGCGCACCGCTGAGTGATGCGCTGAAGATCAGCGCCAGCCTGGCCTGGTATGCCATGGACTGGGTGCCTGCCCGCATCACGGCCCTGGGTTTTGCCTTTGTCGGTAGCTTTGAAGAGGCCGTCGACAGTTGGCGCCAGCGCGAGGCGCAGTACCCCGGCGACAACAATGGCGTGGTGCTGGCCGCAACGGCTGGCGCGGTCAATGTGAAACTTGGCGATGCAGAAAGCCCTGGCGTGGGGGCAACACCGCAACCGGTGCACCTGCGTGCGGTGGTCGGCCTGGTGTGGCGCACCGTGGTGATGTGGATGGTGTTCCTGGCGTTGCTGTCGCTGGCCAGGTTGCTGGGCTAGGAGCAGCTTGGCGAGGTGCGCTTAGTAGCGCTTCTCAGACAGTTCGGCAAACAAACTGCTATATATTTTATAGCGACTTGTGCTTATTTCACGGGGGCCAGGGGCCAAAAATCCATCAGACGCCTTTTGCAGGGCGGTGATCACGCCACAGCCCGGCTCGTGCAAATGGCTGCAGTTGTAGAACTTGCAGTCTTGGGCGTGGGCCTTGATATCGGGCATCAGGCTGGCCAGGTGCATGGGTTCGATGTGGTTCAGGCCAAACTCCTGGAAGCCGGGTGAATCGATGACCGCCGTGGTCCGGGTTGCTGCATCCACCCAGTACAACGTGGTGCTGGTGGTCGTGTGTTTGCCCGAGTTCAGCGCGGTAGATATCGCATTGGTCAACACGTGGGCCTGGGGGATCAGGCGGTTGATCAGCGTGCTTTTGCCCGAGCCCGATGGCCCCAGCACCAGGGTTGTTTTGCCGGCCAGCACGGCGTCCAGCTTGTGCTCCGTTTGCGGATCGGCATCACCCACCGGTTTGAGCGCCATGGGCATCACGGTGTAACCCATGTCGCGGTACACACCCATGCGGGCCCACGCGCGGCCAAATGGCTCGGCCAGGTCGCTTTTGTTCAGCGCGATGATGGGGCGGATGTGTTCGGCCTCGGCCGCAATCAGCGCGCGCGACAGCTGGCTCTCGGAAAACTCGGGCTCGGCGGCGATCAGTATCAGCACCTGGTCCAGGTTGGCCGCGAACATCTTGGTGCGGATCTCGTCCTGCCGGTAAAACAGGTTGCGCCGCGGCTCCACCTTTTCGATCGTGCCCTCGTCTTCAGTGGCTTGCCACAACACGCGGTCGCCGACCACGGTCTGGCTCTTCTTGCCGCGCGGGTGGCAAATAAGGCGCCGACCGTCCGGCGTTTCCACCCATACGTGGCGGCCGTGGCCTGCTATGACCAGTCCGGGTTCCAAAGGGGAGGGTGTTGCCATGTGTGCCGCGCTTAGTGCGCCGTGCCCAGAATACGCCCCAGGCGCTCGGTGGCCGGCGGGTGTGAGTAGTAGAACTGCACATAGACCGGGTCGGGTGTCAGCGTGGAGGCGTTGTCTTCAAACAGCTTGAGCAGGGCGCCGGCCAGTGCCGGGCCGCTGGTTTGCGCCACGGCATAGGCGTCGGCCTCGAACTCGTGTTTGCGCGACAGTTGCGCAAACAGCGGACCCATGAAGGTGCCAAGCAAGGGCAGCACCATCATGAACAGCAAAAGCGCCAGGGCGTCATTCGGCGCACCCAGATTGGGTAGCACACCCAGGCCGGTGTAGAACCAGAGTTGCTGACTCAGCCAACCCAGTGCAAAAAATCCCAACAGGCTGATCGCAAACATGGAGACGATGCGTTTGATGACGTGTTTGTGTTTGAAGTGGCCTAGCTCATGGGCCAACACCGCGTCCACTTCTGGCGGGCTCAGCTGGGCCAGCAGTGTGTCATAAAACACCACCCGTTTGGAGGCACCAAAGCCGGTGAAATAAGCATTGGCATGGGCGCTGCGTTTGCTGCCGTCCATCACAAAAAAACCTTTGGAGGTGAAGCCGCAGCGCGCCATTAACTGCGACACGCGTTCCTTGACCTGCGGGTCTTCCAGCGGCTGGAACTTGTTGAACAATGGTGCAATCCAGGTCGGGTAGATCAGCAGGGCCAGCAGGTTGAAGCCCATCCACACGCCCCACACCCACAGCCACCACCAGGGGCCGGTGGCGCCCATCATCCAGATCACCAGCGTGATAAAGGGCAGGCCGATCAGTGCAGACAACAGCAGCGATTTGGCGAAGTCCTGCAGCCACAGCTTGAGACTGGTTTTGTTGAAGCCAAAACGCTCTTCGATGACAAAGGTCTGGTACAGCGTGAAGGGCAAATCCAAAGCACTGCCGATGGCCATGAACGCGACCAGCAGCGCCACTTGTTGGCCGATGCCGTGGCCCATGACACTAACCAGCCACTGGTTCAACACCGATAGCCCCCCCAGCAGGGTCCAGGCGATGGCAATGGCCGCGCCCCAGGACAGTTCCAGCAGGCCAAAGCGGGTTTTGGTGATGGTGTACTCAGCGGCCTTTTGGTGTGCCGTCAGCGTGATTTTTTCTGCAAACGCAGCGGGTACCGCGCTGCGGTGCTGCGCCACATGGCGGATCTGGCGGCTGGCCAGCCAGAACTTCAGCACCAGGCTCAGGGTAAGGGCGAGCGCGAAGGCGACCGTCGTGTTCAGGGAGGCGGTGTTGCCCGAGAAGAGTTCATTCATGGTCTCTGAGTTTAGGCCATAGGCGACAATTGCCAGTATGGACGCACCCAACACCACAAGCCCTTTGAGCAAATCCGACAAAAACCTGGTCTGGCTCGATTGCGAGATGACGGGCCTGGACCCCGAAGCCGAGCGCATCATCGAAATCGCGGTCATCGTGACCGGTCCGAATCTGGAGAACCGCACCGAAGGCCCCGTCTTTGTGATCCACCAGAGCGACGCCCAACTCGACAAGATGGACGCCTGGAACAAGGGGACCCATGGCAAAAGTGGCCTAATCGATAAGGTGAAGGCATCGACCGTGACCGAAGAGCAGGCGCAGGATGCGCTGATTGCGTTTCTCAAGCAGTATGTGCCGGCCAATGGTTCGCCCATGTGTGGCAACTCGATCGGGCAGGACCGCCGTTTCCTGGTCAAGTACATGCCCAAGCTGGAGGCGTTTTTCCACTACCGCAACCTGGATGTCAGCACGCTGAAGGAGCTGTCCAAGCGCTGGCGGCCCGAGGTGCATGCATCCTTCAAGAAGCAGCAGCGCCACACAGCCCTGGCCGATGTGCACGAGTCGATTGATGAGCTGGAGCACTACCGAAAGCATTTTTTAAAATTGGATTAGGTAGAAACCCGAATTCATGCCATAATCCAAGGCTGCGCTGCAAACAGCAGTGCATATTTGTACATCTCCCTTCATTCACCGGGTTCGCAAAGTCGGGCCCCAAGCGCTGAACAGTTTTTCAGACGCAGGTTCCGTTTGATGGTTGATGTTTTTTAACCATTGACGGAGCAGTCGCAATCCCTGCGGCACTCGCGTGTGAGTAAAACAATGACTGACGCTTTTGAAGTGACAGGTGCCTTTGCGCCTGCCGAAATTTCCAACAACACATCTTTCGCCAACGACGCTGTAACCACAGCCGACGTTGACACTGGCATGGACACGCCTGAAGTAGCCGACGTTCCTGAAGTGCCCAATGGCTTTGTGACCCTGGGTCTGGCTCCTGAGCTGGTCGCTGCGGTCAAGGATCTGGGTTATACCCAGCCTACCTCGGTTCAGATGAAGACCATTCCCCTGGCCTTGCCGGGTGAGCGCGATGGCGAAAAGGCTGGCAAATTCATCGACCTGATGGTTTCCAGCCAGACCGGCAGCGGTAAGACCGCAGCCTTCCTGCTGCCCGTGTTGCACACATTGCTGAAACAATTGGCCCAAGCCGAAGCCGACGAGCGCGCAGCCTTTGAGCGTGAAGTGGCCGAAGCCGTAGCCCGTGGCGAAGCACCTCCCAAGCGCTCCAAGCGCAAAGACCCCACCAACCCCCGCAACTTCAAGGCCCCAGCCCCTGGCGCCTTGATCGTCTGCCCCACCCGCGAACTGGCCCAACAAGTGGCCAACGATGCGATCGACCTGGTGCAACATTGCCGTGGTCTGCGCATCGCCAACATCGTGGGCGGCATGCCCTACCAGTTGCAAATCGCCAAGCTGCAAAACGCCAACTTGGTTGTTGCAACACCGGGCCGTTTGCTGGACCTGCAACGCTCCATGCAAATCAAGCTGGACCAGGTTCAATTCCTGGTGGTGGACGAAGCCGACCGCATGTTGGACCTGGGCTTCTCGGATGACTTGGCCGAGATCAACCAGCTCACCATCGCCCGCAAGCAGACCATGATGTTCAGCGCAACCTTCGCCCCACGTATTCAGCAGTTGGCTGCCCGCGTGATGCGCGAGCCACAACGCGTGACCATCGACAACCCACAAGAAAAACACGTCAACATCAAGCAAGTGCTGTTCTGGGCCGACAACGCCCAGCATAAGCGCAAGCTGCTGGACCACTGGTTGCGCGATACCGGTATCAACCAGGCCATCGTTTTTGCCAGCACGCAGATCGAGTGCGATGGCTTGGCCAATGACCTGCAGCAAGACGGTTTTGACGCCGTGGCCCTGCACGGTGCCCTGAGCCAGGGTCTGCGCAACCGCCGCCTGATGGCGCTGCGCAATGGCCAAGTGCAAGTCCTGGTGGCGACCGATGTGGCCGCCCGCGGCATTGACGTGCCCACCATTACCCACGTGTTCAACTTCGGCTTGCCGATGAAGGCTGAGGATTACACCCACCGCATTGGCCGTACTGGCCGTGCCGGTCGCGATGGCCTGGCCATCACTTTTGCCGAAATGCGCGACCGCCGCAAGATTTTCGACATCGAAGCCTACACACGCCAGCCCATCAAGGCTGAAACGATTCCTGGCCTGGAGCCACAACAGCGCGCACCTGAGTCACGCCCCAGCTTTGCGGGCCGTGCCAACCCCGGTGGCGGCTTCGGTGGTGACCGCAAGTTCAACAACGGCCCCCGTGAAGGTGGCTTTGGTGGCAACCGTGGCCACGGTGGTGGCGGCTTCGGTGGACGCCCACCGGCTGCAGGCCCACGCGACTTTGGCAACAGCGCACGTGATTTCGGCGGCGCAGCCAAAGAAGGCTTCAGCTACGAACGCAAGGGTGGTTTTAACGACCGCTTTGCCGGCGGCCAAGGCGCACCCCGCGGTGATGCACGTCCTCCCCGCGGAGACTTCGCTCCCCGTGGTGATTTCCAACAGGCGCCACGCGGCAACTTCGATGCCCCACGTGGTGACTTCGGTGGTGGCGCACCGCGCGGTGATTTCGCGGCCCGCAAGCCCGCCTTCAGCAAGCCCATGGGTGTGAAACCCGGCAATGCTGGCAAGGTGTTTGTGCCCCGTGATGCCAAGAAGCGCGCGGCCCGCACGTTTGATTGATGATGGATCACCGCTGACGGGTTGACCGTCAGCAAACCATAAAAAGAGGACCTCCAAAGGTCCTTTTTTTATGCGCGAACGTTTTCAGTCCATGCCGTTGCGACTGGCCAATTCCACAAACAAGCCCGAGTGGTCCAGGTCGGCCAGCCCGTGCTCGATGCCCTGGGCATACAACTGCTCGAACAGCGCGGTAATAGGGGCATCAAAACCAATCTCGCCTGCGGTAGCCATGGCGTTGCGCAAATCCTTGAGCTGCACCGCCATGCGCCCGCGCGGCGTAAAGTCGCGCTCCACCATGCGTTGGCCGTGTACTTGCAGGATGCGGCTGTCGGCAAAACCACCAGTGATGGCTTCCTTGACCTTGCCCATGTGTGCGCCGCCGCGTTCACACAGCAGCAGCGCTTCTGCGACGATGCCAATCGTGGCGCCCACAATCATCTGGTTGGCCAGTTTGGTCAGTTGGCCGGCACCAGTAGGGCCTACATGGGTTGCGCGGCCAAAGACGTTCAGCACGGGCAGGGCGCGCTCAAAGCTGCTGGCTTTGCCGCCGACCATGATGGCCAGTGTTCCGTTGTCCGCGCCAATGGTGCCACCGGATACCGGGGCGTCCAGATAGGCAATATGCCGCTCGTTGAGCCGTGCCGCGTGGTCCCTGGCCTCTGCCGGCTTGATGGAAGACATATCAACCACCAAACAGCTGCTCGGCATGGCGTCTGCTACACCCATGTCAAACAGTACCTGTCCGACGATGGCGCCGTTGTCCAGCAGGGTGATGACGATGTCCGCATCACGCACGGCGTCTGTCGGCAGGGCGTGGACGATAGCCCCGGCGCTGGCCAGGCGCTGCGCCTTGCTCAGCGTGCGGTTCCACACGTGGACGGTGTGTCCGGCCTCGCACAGACGCCGGCCCATTGGAAATCCCATCAGGCCAATACCCAGTACTGCAATTTTCATGCTGTTGTCCTCCGCATGGCACCAGAATACCCCGCCATCGCTGCTAGGGGGTGGCAGTTGGGCGGGGATTGCTGTCAGGCAACTGACGGGCTCGGTGACGCTTTGGTTGCGCGGGCCTACATCAGCAGGTGTTCACCCGCGTTGTCACCGCCCAGCGTGACATAGTTCACCTTGCGGATGTCCATCAGCTTTTTGCCACCCGAGTAGCTGATCGAGCTTTGGATATCCTGCTCCATCTCGACCATGGTCTCCGCCAACTTGCCCTTGATGGGCTCCAGGATGCGCTTGCCTTCCACGTGTTTGTACTCGCCCTTGTTGAAGTCGCTGGCCGAGCCGTAGTATTCCTTGTACAGCTTGCCATCCACTTCCACGGTTTGGCCGGGGCTTTCTTCGTGGCCAGCCAGCATGGAGCCGATCATGACCAAGGTGGCGCCGAAGCGTATGCTCTTGGCGATGTCACCGTGTTCGCGGATGCCGCCATCGGCAATGATGGGCTTGGTCGCCACACGTGCACACCACTTCAAGGCACTCAATTGCCAACCGCCGGTGCCAAAACCGGTCTTGAGTTTGGTGATGCAGACTTTGCCGGGGCCGATACCCACCTTGGTGGCGTCCGCACCCCAGTTTTCCAGGTCGATGACTGCTTCTGGTGTTGCCACATTTCCAGCGATGATGAAGCTGGTCGGCAGCTTGTCCTTGATGTAGGCAATCATGTTCTTCACACTGTCAGCATGGCCGTGGGCAATGTCGATGGTGATGTATTCGGGTGCCAGGCCTTGCGCCAACAAGGCGTCTACCGTCGCGTAATCGGGAGGTTTGACACCCAGCGAGATCGAGGCAAACAGGCCCTTGGCCTTCATGTCTTTGACAAATTGCAGGTTGTCAAAGTCAAACCGGTGCATCACGTAGAAATACCCGTTTTGGGCCAGCCAGACGCAGATGTCCTCGTTGACCACGGTTTTCATATTGGCCGGTACTACGGGGATACGGAACTTGCGTCCCCCCAGCTCTACACCGGCATCACATTCCGAGCGGCTCTCCACCCGGCACTTGCGGGGTAACAGCAGAATGTTGTCGTAGTCAAAAATTTCCATGGCCCAAGCTCCTTAGTTTGTGATGTCAACAATAGGCGCTTGGACGGGACCCGGCATAAAAAAACCGGGTCCCAATTGCTTGGGCCCGGTGACCGATTGTATACAACCGTAATGTTTCGTGTGGAAATTCCCTACATACGGCCCAGCAGCGCGTCCTTTACCTTGGCGTCCACCGGAAAATCGCCCATCCAAACCCACATGGCGGCTCGGAACAGTTCCGCATCGCGGTAGGGCTGGCCCTGCAGCTTGCCGCCCAGGTAGATGACCAGGCCTGAGATCGGCACCCAGTCCAGGGTCATTACTTCACCGGGCTTGAGCACCCGGTTGGCCTTGAAGATTTCACCAATACTCATCAGGCCGGGAATCAGTTTGGCCCGGTCACTTTTGCCAGCCGTTTCGTCCACACTGCGGTTGAACATCTTGACGATGGGGCCGGTGTCCACTTCCTTGACCGCGGTCAGCACCAGCCTTTTGGGGCCGGGCACGGCAAACAGTTCGTCCAGCGTTTTGAACTTTTGTTTGGCGTAAATTTGCGCGACATAACTGGGCGCCTTTCCATTCGACACCAGACCCGCACCGTTGAGCAGCAGCGTATTGTTGTAGATGGTGAGCGACTCTTCGACCTTCACACCACCCACATCCAGCGTGGCCGACAGCACCGGTGAGCCCCATAGCAGTGCCGTGGTTGCAAGCAGAAGTAATTTGAGAAGCTTGTTTGTAAAGATCATGCAGCGTAGCGCCTTAACGTGGTATAGCCCGGGCCATGATACTGGTTGGCAGTGCCTTTTGGCGTGCATTCGGGAAGACACCTAGAGAGCAAGCAGACCAGTTACCGCGGGCTTTCTACAATCAGTCATGTTTTCGATCCCCCCTACCGCTGCCGACCACATTTCCCCCTTGCTGGCCACCCTCAATCCCGAGCAATGTGCTGCCGTCACATTGCCCGCAGAACACGCGCTGATATTGGCCGGCGCAGGCTCGGGCAAGACCCGTGTGTTGACAACCCGCATCGCCTGGTTGTTACAAGGTGGTTACGTGGCGCCGGGCGGAATTTTGGCTGTCACCTTTACCAACAAGGCGGCCAAGGAAATGATGACGCGCCTCTCTGCCATGCTGCCCGTGAACGTGCGCGGTATGTGGATAGGCACCTTCCACGGCCTGTGCAACCGTTTCCTGCGTGCACACTACAAGATGGCCAACCTGCCCCAGGCCTTCCAGATCCTGGACACCCAAGACCAGCTGAGCGCCATCAAGCGCCTGTGCAAGCAGAACAATGTGGACGACGAGCGTTTTCCGGCCAAACAACTGCAGTGGTTTATCAGTGGCTGCAAGGAAGACGGCCTGCGCCCCAATATGGTGGAAGTGCGCGACGACGAGACCCGGCGCAAGGTCGATATCTACCAGTTGTACGAAGAACAGTGCCAGCGCGAAGGCGTGGTGGACTTTGGCGAACTGATGCTGCGCTCCTACGAGTTACTGCGCGATAACGATCCCATTCGTGAGCACTACCAGCGGCGCTTTCGCCACATCCTGATCGACGAGTTCCAGGACACCAACAAGCTGCAGTACGCCTGGATCAAGATGTTGGCTGGTCAGGGTGCCAACGCCAGCCCGGACACGCCGGGCGGTGCGGTGATTGCGGTGGGTGACGACGACCAGAGCATTTACGCCTTCCGCGGTGCACGGGTGGGCAATATGGCCGACTTTGTGACCGAGTTCAACGTGCAGCACCAGATCAAGCTGGAGCAGAACTACCGCAGCTACAGCAACATCCTGGACTCGGCCAATGCGCTGATCAGCCACAACAGCAAACGCCTGGGCAAGAACCTGCGCACCGACCAGGGCGCGGGCGAACCGGTGCGGGTCTATGAGGCCCCCACCGACTTTGCCGAAGCGCAGTGGATGGTCGAGGAGATGAAACAACTGGTGCGCGACAACGGCACCGAGGCGGGTTTTGCGCGCAAAGAGATCGCCGTGCTCTACCGCAGCAATGCACAAAGCCGGGTGATAGAAACCGCGCTGTTTAATGCCGCCATGCCCTACCGCGTCTATGGCGGTCTGCGCTTTTTTGAGCGGGCCGAGATCAAACATGCGCTGGCCTACTTGCGCCTGCTGGAGAACCCGAACGACGACACCAGCTTCATGCGGGTCGTCAACTTTCCGGCGCGCGGCATTGGTGCGCGCAGCCTGGAGCAATTGCAGGACCTGGCGCGTGTACAGGGCTGCTCGTTGCACGACGCCGTAAGCGTACTGCCTGGTCGCGCGGGCGCGGTGATTGCAGGCTTTGTTGCCAAGATCGATGTGCTGCGCGAGCAGACGGCGGGCATGAACCTGCGCGACATCATTGCGCACATGCTGGACCACAGCGGCCTGGTCGAGCACTACAAGGCCGACCGCGAAGGTGCCGACCGCCTGGAGAATCTGGACGAACTCGTCAACGCCGCCGAGAGTTTTGTGATGCAGGAAGGTTTTGGCCGCGATGCCGCCGCCATGATCGTGTCCGCTGCGGGCCAAAGCCCGGCCAGCCAGGGGCTGGACCCCAACGCTCCCGATTTGCCACCGGATGTGCTGGGCGACACGGGTGAGACCCTGTCGCCGCTGGTGGCCTTTTTGACCCACGCCGCCCTGGAGGCGGGTGACAACATGGCCGAGGCTGGGCAGGACGCCATCCAGCTGATGACCGTGCACTCCAGCAAGGGTCTGGAGTTTGACGCGGTCTTCATCACCGGCATGGAGGAAGGTCTGTTCCCGCATGAGAATTCCATGAACGACCGTGACGGCCTGGAGGAAGAGCGGCGCCTGATGTATGTGGCGATCACCCGCGCGCGCAAGCGGTTGTACCTGAGCCATTCGCAGTCGCGCATGCTGCATGGCCAGACCCGTTTCAACATGAAAAGTCGCTTCTTTGAGGAGTTGCCCGAGGCCGCGCTGAAATGGCTGACCCCCAAGAACCAGAATTTTGGCCGTAGCTGGAATGCAGATTTTGCTATGCAATCAGGAGCATCCTATTCAGGTTCCACTGGGGCTGGAGGTATTTTTAACCAAACCGTTGTGCGTAAGGAAGATCCCAGCAAACATGGCCTGCGTTTGGGTATGCTGGTGTTCCACGCCAAGTTTGGCGAGGGCACGGTCTTGACGCTGGAAGGTGCTGGCGATGATGCGCGGGCCCAGATCAACTTCCCCCGCCACGGCACCAAATGGCTGGCGCTCAGCGTGGCCAAGCTGACGCCAGTGCCCTGAGCAGAGCAGAATAAAAAAAGCCCGGCGAGCCGGGCTTTTTTTGGGGTCTAAAGTGCTTATTAACGCGCGTTGGCGTTAGCAACCTGCAGCAGTTTGGTGACGTCCTTGTCGTTGGGCAGGGCGTAGTCATAGGCGCGCACAATGCGGCTGTCTTCGGTGCGTACAAACTTCAGGCTGACATAGGTGAAGTTGGCAGCGGCCGAATACGTACCGACCAGCACCATGCTGGCGTTGTGGCTGCGCGCAATGTCCTTGATTTCACGGGACAACAGCAGTTCACCGGTTTCTTCACGGATGAACACGTCGCCACGCAGCTTCATTTCCTTGACATTAAAGCCAGAAGTCGCCAATTGCGAAGCGTATTGCTCAGACAGCGTGCGGCCCAAAGGAGCCGTGCGGCGCATGTCGTTGACATTCACAACGGTGGCTACCAAAACGGGTGAATCGCCACCGGGAAAGTCTGCAACCAGCTTGCTGACGGCTTCTTTGTTCAGCGACACGAATTTGCTGGCAGCCGCTTCGTCGTACGTGGGATCCGTGCGGACATTGCTTGGCGTGCCGCAGGCACCCAACAAAGCCACGGCGGTGGCGGCGGTGAGTATCAATTTGAAGTTCATGGGCCTACTACCTTCATGACGGGAGCGGGAGCTCTGTATTGCAGCAAGGTGGTGTCAGCTTCTTCTACATAGTAGATGTCGGTCTTGCGCACCAGGTAGCGACCGCCTTGGGCGATGGTGGTGGTCAAAATCAATTCGGTGTGGGTTGGGCCACCCGAGTATTCGCTGGCGATGTAGTCCGCACCCGCGGCATACGCCAGGCCACCGGCCATCTTGTCACCAACCGGTGCCAGGCCCAGGCCGTAGGCTGCATACAGGCCCGCGGTGATCATGGTGAAACGTCCGGGAACAAAATGGGGACGTGGGCTGTTGTGGCGCACCACCTGGGTCTGGTAGCTCACTTCCAGCGCTTTGTCGGGGTACTGCTGTACCACGCGGCCACTCTTGACTAGATCGGTGATCAGGAAGTTTTGAAACGCCCGGTCAAACGACGTCGCGTTGGCGGGGAGGGCGACATACAAATTGCCGCTAACGCCCAGCTTGCCCAACGACTCCAGCGTTTGTTTCACCACATCGTTGGACAACAGGGCCCAGTGGCCAGCGGAACGAACTTTGGGCTCAACCGTAATAGGAAAATTTGCAGAAACCGGAATCGGCGATGAAGCACAGCCGACCAGCAACGCCGCGCCGGCACCGATTGCCATCTGCATCAGAGTTTTGGGAATCAAGGTAGCCCCCTTTATCCAAGGTTATTAAAACAAAGACGCCATTGCCGCGCCATCAACGTGTTTCATTATCAGGCGATCAGAACCATAAAAACAAGACAAATCAACACCTTCTACCGCTTTTTTCATGTTGTTTAGGGGATTTGTTGTGGCTTTGGCAACACCTGGGTATTTCAACCCCCGTATTCACGCTCCGTCTCTTTGCTGCCTTTTTTGCCACTGATTTGCCAAGCCGTGCGTTCACCGATCAGGCGTGCCAGATATTCCAGTTCTTCATCCGTGTGGTTGATGGCCCGGGCGGGGGTCAGGGCGGCACGGCCGTCCAACATGGGTTCGCCCCACACGGCTTGGTGGTAGTTGGATTCCGAGACTTCGCGGTCGTTGCCCGAGGCCAGGTCCACCACGCCATAGCAGTTGCAGAAGTACGTACGGCCGCCTTGCTGGGAGAATATTTCGGTGTAGACCCCGGTTCCCCGAATGCCGGCTGTGAGCGTAGGTGTCACGATCTGGCGGCTGCTGCCCTTGCCCCACACGCTGACCACGGCGCCTGTTAGCAGGCGTAACAGGCTGACGGCGTTGATGGTAGGTCCGCGCTCCACCACCATATTGGAGTTTTGGCGCACATGGAAAGCGGAGTTGCCGACAACAAAGATCAGTGTGGAGCGTGGGCCGGTGGCGATTTCGTCGCCGGTTTGCACCGACTGGTTGGGCTCCAGGGCCTTGCCGTTCACCGTTGCATCACCCCGCAACTCCACCACGTTGCCCCGGGCCTGTGCATGGGCTGCGCTCAGACCCCCGACGGCCGACCAGGCCGCTGCGGCCTGCAAAAAACTACGCCGCTGGAACCACAGGAGCTCGCTTTCGCTTCTTCCCTCAAGATAGTGCTGGGTCATGTGTCATCTCCTGGAGTGAACTCAAAGCTGTCGTGGAACGTGAAGTAAATGGACGTAAAAACCATGGTCGCGACCAGCATGGCAGCGGGGTAGGCAATGGCGGCAACGGTTTCTACGGTGCCCACTGCGGCAACCAATATGGCCATGATGATGCCGAATCCGAAGAAAACGCCCATCCAGACCAACCCGTATACGACAAACGCCCTGAAATTTCCTGCAATGGCCGCCAGGCTGAAGAAGAGGCTCTTCACCGGGCTTGTGCCATGCCAATGAATCAATGCCGAGGCGTGGCAAAACAGCAGGGTCAGCGGCATGTTGAGCCCCGACGCGAACAACATCGCCAGTTGAAAGTCCATGTCCTGCCGGGCATCGGCGGCTGGCGCTTCGCCCAACAGCATGAGTTTGGCGAAGCCTCCACCGTCGATCAGTGGTGTTGCACACAGGATGAGAACAATGCCCAGGGTGTACAACGCGCCCAACACCAACATGTGACGCCTTTGCAGCGACCCGGCCCTGAAGGCCGCTACCAGAATGGTGGGCATGGGGAATTTGCCATTGCTGGACTCCAGTGTGGCGGCCATCAACCCCAGTGTGACCCCCGGCATCAGCACAAAGGCAATCGCGTTGCCGACCACGGGCAACACGCTGAGCACCGACATCACCGCCAGGAAAATGAAGAACAGCCCGGACATCGCCAAAGGTTGTTTGAAGAACGTTCGCATGCCCAACTTGACCCATTGGGCGCCCCTGCTGGCCGGGACGATGTGGAGTTTCATGCGGCGCCGATGTGTGAAGAGGTCATGGGGTAGAGGATACGCTGGCGCAGTACACGGTGGAAGTGGTCGGGGTCATGGGCCTGCAAAACCGCGGCCTCACGCGGCAGGTGCAGGTCCCACAACCTGGAAATCCAGAAGCGCAGCGCAGCGGCGCGCACCATCGCCGGTAACAACTGGCGCTCCTGCGCGGTCAGTGGCCGCACGGAAACATATGCATCCATAAAAGCGTGTGTGCGGGCATCGTCACGGGCACCGGTGGCCAGGTCTATGCACCAGTCGTTCAGGCACACGGCAATGTCAAACAGCCAGGTGTCGATGCCGGCGAAGTAAAAGTCGAAGAATCCACTCAGAACCGGCTGGCCTGTGCCGCCTTCCGGGGTCTCGAACATCACGTTGTCACGGAACAGGTCGGCGTGGATGGGGCCTTGGGGCAGGGCGCCATAGGCCGAAAACGTGGCCACGTGGTTCTGGTAGGCCAGTTCACGTTGCAACAGGGCGGCCTGGTCGGCGGGAACAAAGGGCAGGATGACCGGCACGGTTTCGTTCCACCAGTCCAGCGCACGCAAATGGGGCTGCTGCATGCTGAAGTCGCGCCCAGCCAAATGCATACGGGCCAGCATGGCGCCGACTTCTGCACAATGCGCCGCGGTGGGGGCCAGTTCACTCTTGCCCCGCAGGCGGTTGACCACGGCGGCCGGTTTGCCCTTCAAGGCATGCACCACGTCGCCATCGCGGTTGGTGGCCGGGTCCGGCACGGGGATGCCATGGTGGGCCAGGTGTTTCATCAACCGCAGGTAGAAGGGCAACTGCTCCATGCTCAGCCGCTCGAACAGCGTCAGCACATAGGGCGCTTCGTCGGTGGTGGCGAAATAGTTGGTGTTTTCAATACCGCCCGAGCACCCCGCCAGCGTCTGGAGGGTTCCCAATTGCAGGCTTTGCAAGAATTCCGCGGCCTCGTCGAATGAGACCTCTGTGTAAACCGCCATGTGTCAGTGAGCCCGAAAGTCAGAAGCCGGCCCTGATTCAGGAGGAGGGGGCCGGGTGATGGTAGTAAGAGAGAAGTGCGTGTCCGGATTGTAGAGCTGCCCTCAGGGCAAAATGCACGCATGACTGATAAGAAAACCCTGCTGCTGGTTGATGGCTCCAGCTACCTGTACCGTGCCTTTTTTGCAGGCGGCGGCGATATGAGCATCACGCTGCCCGACGGCACGGTGCAAAAGACCGGTGCGATACGCATCATGGTCAATATGATGCAGTCCCTGCGCAAGGAGTACCCGGCCCAGTATGTGGCCTGTGTGTTCGACGCCAAGGGCCCGACCTTCCGCGACACCATCTACCCCCAGTACAAGGCCAACCGCGACCCCATGCCGGATGATTTGCGCAGCCAGATTGCGCCCATCCACGAGGTGGTGCGCCTGCTGGGCTGGCCGGTGCTGGATGTGCCGGGCGTGGAAGCCGACGACGTCATCGGCACGCTGGCCGCCGCGGCCGCCAGCCAGGGCATCGAAGTCATCATCAGCAGCGGCGACAAGGACTTGGCCCAACTGGTCAACGAACACATCACCATCATTGACACCATGAATGGCAAGCGCCGCGACATGGCGGGGGTGGAGGCCGAGTTTGGTGTGCCGGCCAGTCTGATGCTGGACTACCAGACCCTGGTGGGTGACACCGTGGACAACGTGCCGGGTGTCTCCAAGGTCGGCCCCAAGACGGCTGTGAAGTGGTTGCAGGAATACGGCTCGCTGCAGGGCGTAGTGGACAACGCCGCCAACATCAAAGGTGTGGTGGGTGAGAACCTGCGCCAGGCGCTGGACTGGCTGCCCACGGGGCGTTCGCTGCTGACCATCAAGACGGATTGTGATCTGACGGGTTGGGTATCTGGCTTGCCTGCTATGGATTCGATAGCTGTAGGAGTACAAGATACGGGGGCTCTGCGCATATTTTGCGAGAAGTATGGGTTCAAGGGACTGGCCAAGTCGCTGGAGGCTCAGCTGGCCGCAGGAAATGGGGTCGGATCCAAGCCGCAAAGCGGCGCCGGCTCTGACCCCGTTTCCGGGCGAGCGAAGACGTCGTCGCCCGGTCTGTTCGATGACGACACTTCCTCCGACACCGGAATGGGGGTCAGAGCCAGCTCCGCTGCGCTGCGTGGATCCGACCCCCATTCCTACGACACCATCCTGACCTGGGAGCAGTTTGACACCTGGCTCGTCAAGCTGCAGGCTGCAGAGCTGACCGCGCTGGACACCGAAACCACCTCGCTGGACGAGATGCGCGCTGAAATCGTCGGCATCTCCTTCAGCGTCCAGCCTGGGGAGGCCGCCTACATCCCGCTGACCCACCGCTACCCCGACGCGCCAGAACAACTGGACCGTGACGCAGTACTGGCCAAACTCAGGCCTTGGCTGGAAGACGCCGCGAAAAAGAAGCTGGGCCAACACATCAAATACGACCGCCATGTCTTTGCCAACCACGGCATCGAGGTGCAGGGCTACGCGCACGACACCATGCTGCAAAGTTATGTGCTGGAAGTGCACCTGCCCCACGGCCTCAGTAGCCTGGCCGAACGCCATGTGGGGCGCAGCGGCATCAGTTTTGAAGACCTGTGTGGCAAGGGTGCCAACCAGATCTCGTTCGACCAGGTCGATATTGCCAAGGCCGCGGAATACTCCTGTGAAGACTCGGACCAGACGCTGGATGTGCACCGCGTGTTGTGGCCGCAGCTGGAGGCGAATGACAAACTCAAGTTCATCTACGAACTCGAAATCGCCAGCAGCGAGACGCTGTACCGCATCGAGCGCAATGGTGTGCTGATCGACGCGCCCACACTGGCCAAACAAAGCCATGAACTGGGCCAGCGCATTCTGCAGCTGGAGTCCGAGGCCTATGAAATCGCGGGCCAGCCGTTCAACCTCAGCAGCCCCAAACAACTGGGCGAAATCTTCTTCGACAAGCTGGGCATGCCGGTGGTCAAGAAAACCGCCACCGGCGCGCGCAGCACGGACGAAGAAGTGCTGGAGAAACTGGCAGAAGACTACCCGCTGCCGGCCAAGCTGCTGGAGCACCGCGGCCTGGCCAAGCTCAAGGGTACTTACACCGACAAGTTGGCCCAACTGGCCCTGCCACGTACCGGCCGTGTGCATACCCACTATGCGCAGGCGGTGGCGGTGACCGGGCGCTTGAGCAGCAACGACCCCAACCTGCAAAACATCCCCATCCGCACACCCGAGGGCCGGCGTGTGCGTGAGGCCTTTGTGGCACCGGCTGGCAGTGTGATTGCCAGCGCCGACTACTCGCAGATCGAGCTGCGCATCATGGCCCACATCAGCGACGACGCAGCGTTACTCAAGGCCTTCCACGACGGCCTGGACGTGCACCGCGCCACCGCAGCCGAGGTGTTCAGTGTGCCCGTGGACCAAGTGTCAAGCGAACAGCGCCGCTACGCCAAGGTCATCAATTTCGGTCTGATCTACGGCATGAGTGCCTTTGGTCTGGCGCGCAACCTGGGCATAGACAACACGGCCGCAAAGAACTACATCGCCCGTTATTTTGAGCGTTACCCGGGAGTCAAGAACTACATGGAGTCCACCCGTGCGCTGGCCCGCCAGCAGGGTTATGTGGAAACCGTGTTTGGCCGGCGCCTGCAACTGGGCGGCATCCAAAGTGCCAAGGGCGCGCAGCTGGCGGGCCTGGAGCGCGCCGCCATCAACGCGCCCATGCAGGGCACGGCGGCCGACCTCATCAAGCTCAGCATGAATGCCGTGCAGCAGGTACTGGACCGTGAGCAACGCGGCACGAAGATGATCATGCAGGTGCACGACGAACTGGTGTTCGAAGTGCCTGAGGCTGAGGTGGACTGGCTCAGGACCGAAATCCCGCGCCTGATGGCCGGTGTGGCGGAGTTGAAAGTACCGCTGCTGGCCGAGGTCGGCGTGGGCCCCAACTGGGACAAGGCGCACTGAAGTTTTTTTGTTACAGATTGTGTGACCATGGGGTAAGCTGTGGGTGCGAATAAGGAGCACACCATGCCTCAGTTTTCCAGTCTGCGCAGCCGCATCATCTTTGTGGTGGGTTTGCTGACCTTCGTCGGCTTGATCATCCTGACCGTGACCAACATGGTGATTGCCAAACACCATGCCCTGCAGTCCCTCAACGCCCAAACCACCGCGCTGGCCCGCTCCCATGCCGAGAGTATTGGCCTGTGGGTTGCCGCCCGTCAGCAGGTGGTGCGCAGCATGGCCCCCACGGCCGACATGCCGGACCCGGTGGAGGCTTTGAAACAGGCCAAGATTGCCGGCGGTGTGGACACCGCCTACGTGGGTTACCCCGACAAACGCATGATCTTCTCCGAGAAGCAGGATCTGCCACCCGGTTACGACCCCACCGGCCGCCCCTGGTACCAGCAGGCCTCGGCGTCCAGCGGCATTGCGCTGACAGAGCCCTATGTGGATGCCGCCACCAAGAAACTGGTGATTACCTTTGCGGGTGCAGTCAAGGACGGCGGTACGGTCAAAGCCGTGACGGCGCTCGATGTGTTCATGGACGGCGTGGCCTCCAACGTGGCCTCCATCCGCCCAACACCCAACACCTTTGGTTTCATTGTCAGCAAGGCTGGCAAGGTCATGGTGCATGAAAACGTGGGCATGGTGCTCAAACCCGTGACCGACATTGCCCCCAGCCTGGGCGGCGCGGGCCTGACCAGCCAGTCCAAGGACAGCCTGACCGACATCATGGTAGACGGCGTGGACCGCCTGGTACATATGGAGCCTATCCCCGGCACCGAATGGCTGCTGGTGGTGGCCCTGCACAAGGACGAGGCCTTGGCCGGCATCACCGCCATGTCGCGTGCATCCTTCATCAGCAGCTTTGTGATTTCATTGGTGGCGGTCGCCCTGATGGGCATGTTGCTGACCCGTCTGCTGGGTCGCATGCTGGTGCTGCGCGACACCATGCACGAGATCGGCGCAGGCAGTGGTGATCTGACGCTGCGACTGTCGGCCGATGGCAATGACGAACTGGCCGCCATTGGGCAAAGCTACAACCAGTTTGTCAGCAAGATGCAGGGTGTGCTGGCCCAGGTGCGGCAAAGCGCAGAGGGCGTAGCCACGGCCAGTGCAGAAATCGCCCAGGGCAACAACGACCTCTCTGCCCGCACCGAACAACAGGCCAGCGCGCTGGAAGAAACCGCGGCCAGCATGGAGGAGCTGGGCTCCACCGTCAAACAAAATGCCGACAGCGCCCGCCAGGCCAACCAGTTGGCCCAGAGTGCGTCCACCGTGGCGGTCAAAGGGGGTGAGGTCGTGGGCCAGGTGGTGGAAACCATGAAGGGCATCAACGACAGCTCGAAGAAGATCAGCGACATCATCAGCGTCATCGACGGCATCGCCTTCCAGACCAATATCCTGGCGCTGAATGCCGCGGTGGAAGCTGCCAGGGCCGGTGAACAGGGCCGCGGGTTTGCTGTAGTGGCCAGCGAGGTGCGCAGCCTGGCCGGCCGCTCGGCAGAGGCCGCCAAAGAGATCAAACAACTGATCAACGCCAGTGTCGAGCGTGTGGAGCACGGCACCACCCTGGTCGACCAGGCCGGTGTGACCATGGCCGAGGTGGTGGGCTCTATCCAGCGTGTGACCTCCATCATGGGTGAGATCAGTGTGGCCAGCAGCGAGCAGGCGTCGGGTGTGGCCCAGGTGGGTGAAGCAGTGACCCAGATGGACCAGACCACCCAGCAGAATGCGGCCCTGGTGGAAGAAATGGCTGCCGCAGCCACGGGACTCAAGGGTCAGGCGCAAGACCTGGTGCAGGTGGTGGCCGTATTCAAACTCGGTGACTCCGAGCACAGTGTGGTGCAGCCCAGGGCCCGCGCCGCCACGCCTGCCAAGGCAGCACCGGTGCCGCCATCCGCTGCAAAGTCCGCACCCGTACGCGCGGTGGCGCGTCCCGCTGCCGCCAAGATTGCCCTTTCATCCGCTACGCCAGCGCCCCCCAAAACCAGCACCAAGGTTACTCCCGCCGGAGGGGACGACGATTGGGAGACCTTTTAACGGAGATCAAGAGTCCCCTGGGTCACACAGGGCAGACCTTACTGCCTACACTGGAACGCTTTTAACCCCACCACGGAGATAGACATGCTGGATGAAGTGAAGAACGGACTGGATTCGCTGTTGCCTGGAAAGACGACGGAGGCCGGCGCCACCCGCCGCACCGCGCTCAAGACCGCTTTGGGTGTAGGTTATGCCGCCACTGCCATGCCCATCATGGCCCAAACCGCCGTCAAGACACCCACCACGGGCCTGGCCGCGGGTGAGGGCATTTACGACATGGAAGGCTTTTCGGTGCCGTTTTATTACGCGGCCCCCGAGGGCAAGAGCAATCTCCCGGTGATCCTGGTCGTGCAGGAAATTTTTGGCGTGCATGAATACATTGCCGACACCTGCCGCCGCTTTGCCAAGGCAGGCTACCTTGCCATCGCCCCCGATCTGTATGCCCGCCAGGGTGACGCCAGCAAATATACCGATGTCAGCAAACTGCTGGCCGAAGTGGTGGCCAAGGTGCCCGATGCGCAGGTGATGGCCGATCTGGACGGTGCCGTGAAATGGGCCAGCGAAAACGGTGGCAACACCAAACGTGTTGGCGTGACCGGTTTTTGCTGGGGTGGCCGTGCCACCTGGCTGTATGCCGAGCACAGCAAAAACGTCAAGGCCGGTGTGGCCTGGTACGGTCGTTTGGTGGGTGCCGCATCTGCCCTCACACCCAAACACCCCGTGCAATTGGCGGCTACGCTCAAGGCGCCGGTGTTAGGCCTGTATGGCGGCCAGGACGGTGGCATTCCGCTGACCACGGTCAACGAAATGAAGGACGCACTGGCTGATGCCGGTGCCAAAGGCAACAAGGCCGCCAAGGCCAGCGAGTTTGTGGTGTACCCTCAAGCCCCCCATGCTTTCCATGCGGATTACCGGCCCAGCTACCGCAAGGAAGCCGCGGAAGACGGTTTCCAGCGGGCGCTGGAGTGGTTCAAGGCCCATGGCGTCTGATTCGCCATCCCGGCTCAGCCAGAACCGCCCTTCGGGGCGGTTTTGTTTTTTGACTTTTAGTGTTTTGGGGCTCTAGCCCCCTAGGAATCTACGTAGTACGCTATGACTTTGGTAGCAATTTTGGTAGGAACCCTGGTGGCAGGGATAGGCTCCGTGTGGTTGGCCGCGGCCCTGAGTTTTGGTGTGTTGGCCCGTTATACACAACACATGCTCAGCCTGGCGGCTGGTGCCTTGATGGCCACTGCTTTTTTGCACCTGCTGCCGGAAGCGTTTGAAGGTCCGGTGGGCGCCCATGAGTTGTTTTTGACCCTGTTGTTGGGCCTGGTGTTTTTTTTCCTGCTGGACAAGGCCGAGCTGTGGCACCACGGCCATGAGCACCACCACCATGCCGGCGATGACCACCACGATCACCACAGCCACAGCCACAGCCATGACCATGGCGGCCATGCACACGGCGTGCCTGCTGCCCATGCACCCAGCCAGCCCGGAAGCTGGGCCATCCTGACCGGTGACAGCGTGCACTGTTTTGGCGACGGTATCCTGATTGCCTCGGCGTTTATGGCCGACATGCGTCTGGGCGCCATTGCCGCGCTGGCCGTGTTGGCCCACGAGGTGCCCCACCACATGGGCGACCTGATGGTCTTGCGCTCGGGCGCCAGCAACAAACGCATGGCCCTGGTCAAAGTGTCCTTGGCCGGCGCCGTCACCGCCTTGGGTGGGCTGGCCGGTTATTGGCTAGTCGATGCCTTACACGACTACCTGCCGTATTTTCTGGTGGTGGCTTCCAGCAGTTTTGTCTACGTGGCGCTGGCCGATTTGATACCCCAGCTGCAAAAGCGCCTGTCGCTGTCTGAAACATTCGCCCAGATCACCTGGTTGGGCTTGGGTATTGGGTTGGTGACCGTGATGAGCAGTTTGGCCCACGCGCACTGACTTCATGCGGCAACTTTCTTCGCCCGCACCAGGCAGGGCGCAGGTGTTCTGCTCCGTGTCCCCCCGCCTTCGGCCTCCTCCTTGACCTGCGCAGAACACCTGCGCCTTGCCTGGTGCTGGAGTGCGGGATGCTAGGCGTAAAACTATAGAAGGTGCAACCTATGTTGATCGGCGATCCCTCAAAATTTGCCATTGCTTGGAATATTGTTATTGATTGGAGTACGCCAACCATTCATAACGGCGTTTTCGACGTCTACGTGAATTTCACCTTGCTTGGAAATCGCAAGAATATCGTTCATGAAGTGGGCTCCAATCTCTTTGAATTGCTCCACCACGCAGCCCTGCACCTAACGCAAGGTTCTTTCATCAAAGACCACTTTGGCCAAAGTGACAGTGAAATCTACACCTTGCTTAATGAGTACACGTTTCCAAGTGCTGATACTGGTCAGCCAGAAGGTCGAGAATATCTGGCAGTGCCCTTCGGTGTGTATGACGACGGGGATGTCATGTTTCTTGTAAAGGATGGTGACGTTGATCGGTTGTATTACGGGTCAAATAGCAACTTCAAAGGTGTTGCACTTCTTCCCGCCAATGAATTCGATAGTGTCGTCAGAGAAGCATGGTCCGTCTTCCAGCAAACAAAGGACTCGGTGTCCCTTCCGGAAGTTCGCTGAGCGCTGTCCTGCCCGCGATTCCCGGAATGCTGTTTGGGTTAGTAGCGACGAGTCCAATCCCTAACCCTGCGCCACCGGCCGCGCCGGGTCACTGCACCATTCGCTCCAACTGCCGGCAAACAAGGCCGTGCGGCCCAGGCCAGCGATTTCCATGGCGATGATGTTGGGCACGGCGCTGACGCCGCTGCCACAGTGGTGCACCACGGTGGCCGGGTCACGCCCACCCAGCAACGTATCGAACTCCGCACGCAATTCGACAGCGGGGCGAAAACGCCCGTCGGCTCCGATGTTGAGGTTGAACGGCCGGTTCAGCGCGCCGGGTATGTGGCCGGCCACCGGGTCCAATGGCTCCACCTCTCCGCGGAAGCGGGGCGTGGCGCGTGCGTCGATGATGGTCTGGCCACCGGGGCCTGTCGACTTGCCAACCTGTTTTGCTACGGTATCGATAGCAGTCAATACAGTCTTCTCGGGGGCTAGAGCGTAATTTGATGCAGAACGGCTGGGTGCAGGCCCACTTTCCACAGCGCCCCCGGTTGCTTGCCAGGCCTGCAGACCACCGTCCAGCACGGCCACGTTTTCGTGGCCCGCCCATTTCAGCATCCACCACAGGCGGCCACAGTAGTTGGCGCCCTGGCGGTCGTACACCACAGCCTGTTGTGTGTTGTCAAAACCGACCGAGCCCAGCCAGGCTGCAAAGGTTTCACGTGCGGGCAGTGGGTGGCGTCCGCCCGATGCACTGCTGCCCGGTGCGGGTTTGCCGGTGACAGGGTCCTTGGCGGCGCTGAGGTGTTTGTCCAGGTGGGCGTAGACCGCGCCTGCGATATGGGTCTCGGCATACATGGCCTCACCGGCGGCAGGATCGGTTAGCAGAAAGCTGCAGTCAAACACGGTGTGGGGCTGGCCGCTGGCGCGCAGGGCCTGCAGTTGGTCTACGGAGATCAGGGTGGTGTACATGGTGTGGGGCCTTCTTTCAAGATCAATGGTCTTCGGCGGGAGTATCGGGCAGGGCACGCGAACGCAAGGCCGTAGCCAACACGCCGCTGGCCACGATAACGGCGATACCGGCCCAGCCAATGGGCGCGATGTATTCGCCAAACAGTGCCAGACTGTAGATAGAGGCGAACACGATGCCGGTGTACTGCATGCTGGCCACCACCAGCGTGGCGCCGTGGCTGTAGGCGCGGGTCATGCACCATTGGCCCAGCGAGGCCAGCACCCCAATCGGTATCACCCAGGCAGCGGCCGTCCAGCTGACTTCAGACCAGGGCGTGAACCCGGTGAACAAGGAACCCACGGCACCCACCACGGCCGTGCCAACGGAGAAATAAAACACGGTGCGCACTTCGGGCTCACCCACCTTGCCCAAGGCGGTCACCTGCAAATAGGCCAGGGCTGCGCCCATGCCCGACAGCAGACCAATCACGCCGGCAAACAGCTGGTTCTGGTCAATGGTGGGGCGCAGTGTCATCACCACACCGGCAAAACCCAACAGAACGGTGCCCATCAATGGGCCTTGGCGCTGGGGCTGGCCGTAGAGCAGGGCGCCACCTACGATAAAGGCCGCCACCCAGACGCCACTCATGTAATTCAGCGTCATGGCGGTGGCCAGCGGCAAGTGGGCAATGGCGTAGAACCAGGCGCTGAGCGACAACACACCTACCGTGCTGCGCCACAGGTGCATCATGGGTACGGGGGTGCGCAGTGGGGTACGCCGTGCCCTTAGCACCACCGCCATAAAGAGCACGCTGACGATGCCGCGGTAGAACACCAGCTCCGCCGTGCCAAAACTGGTGGATGCGAACTTGATTCCGACTGCCATGGTGGCAAACAGAAACGCGCCCAGCACCATCCACAAGGCTTGCACTGACTAGAGTCCCATTTGTCGGCGGTACCAGTTGTGGAAGTGGGGCATACCGTCTTCCATCGGCGTCTGGTACGGCCCGGCTTCGTCGTCGCCGCGGGCATAGAGGGCGGCGCGGCCGGCGTCCATGCGTTCGCCGATCTCGTCGTCTTCCAGGCAGGTTTCGTTGTAGGCGGCCTGCTGGGCTTCGACGAACTCGCGCTCAAACGCGGCAATCTCTTCGGGGTAATAAAACTCGACCATGTTCATGGTCTTGTTGGGCCCCATGGGGTGCAGGGTCGACACGGTCAGCACATGCGGGTACCACTCCACCATGATGTGGGGGTAGTAGGTCAACCAGATCGCGCCCTGCTTCGGGGGCACGCCGTTGCGATAGTCCAGCAGCGCCTTGTGCCAGCGTTCGTAGACGGGCGAGCCGGCACCTGCGTCTGCACGGGCCAGTTGCGCCGCTACGCCTACCGTCTGCACCGAAAAGTTGTCGGCAAACTGCCAGCTCAGGTCGTCGCAGGTCACAAACTTGCCCAGGCCGGGGTGGAAGGGGCCTACGTGGTAGTCCTCCAGGTAGACCTCGATAAAGGTCTTCCAGTTGTAGTTGCACTCGTGCATGACCACCTTGTCCAGCACAAAACCGTCAAAGTCCAGCGCGGCGCGGGGGCCCATGCCGGCCAAGTCGGCCGCCACATTGCGCCCGTTTTGCTCAAACAGCAGGCCGTTCCACTCCTGCAGCGGATAGTTCTTGAGGTTGAGGCAGGGGTCTTGCTCAAAGTGGGGGGCACCAATCAGCGTGCCGGCAGGGGATGGCGCACCATGGGTGTTGGCGCCGCTGTAGGTCCAGCGGTGCAGCGGGCAGACGATGTTGCCGCCCGCGCTGGCGACCTGGCGGCCGTTGTCGGTGGCGGGGTGTATCAGCGAGTCACGCCCCTTGAGCATCAGCGCCTGGCGGTGGCGGCAGACGTTGGAGATCAGCTCCACGCCGCTGGCTTTGCGGATCAGCGCCCGCCCTTCCTGCTCTTGCGGCAGGGCGTAGTAATCGCCCACATTGGGCACGCTCAACGAATGCCCCACATACCGGGGCCCGTTCTGGAAGATAGTTTGCATCTCGCGCTGGTACAGCGCGTTATCAAAATAGCTTGAAACTGGTAGTTGTGACGGAGTGGTGGTGGTTGACTCTGTCGGAACCCGCAGCCCTGGGGGGATAGCGGAATGGGCGGGCTTTACGGGTTTTTTGACGATCGGTGGAGCGTCAGTTCTGCACATTGTTTGCACAATTCTCGGTCCTCTGGATGCAAAACCCCCGTTGCCGGGGGTCGTGGAGGCAGCTACCTTGAGAGCTGCCTAGGGTTGGCGATTGTACCCCGTGGGCACAACGCCCTAGGTTTGGGCCCCTGCGAGCGCCTAAAATCGCGTTTTGCAGATTTCTGCCCCCTTTTTCCTTTCCGACCCGCCCATGCCCAAGGCCCCCGCCAAAACCGAACCCGCCGCTGATACCGGCACAGCAGCCCCCGTGCCCGCGACCTACGAGGCTGCGCTGGGTGAGTTGGAGCAACTGGTGGGCCAGCTCGAATCGGGCGCCTTGCCGCTGGACCAGTTGTTGTCGGGTTACCAGCGCGGCGCGCAGCTGCTGCAGGTGTGCCGCGACAAACTGCAGGCGGTAGAAGACCAGATCAAGGTCCTGGACGATGGCACGCTCAAAGCGTGGAAGCCCCAATGAGCACCATGACCCCAACGGCCGACAACACACTGGATGCCCCCGCGCGCAATGCAGGCGCAGCGGCGCCTACCGCCTTTGACCTGGACGCCTGGAGCAGCATCCGCCTGCACCAGGTCGAGCAGGCGCTGAGCCGCTGGGTCACCGCCGATGTGCCCCAGGGCCTGAGCCACGGTGCCCCTGCCCAACTGGTCGAGGCCATGCGTTACGCTGTGCTGGATGGTGGCAAACGCCTGCGTCCCCTGCTGGTGCTGGCCGCACACGAGGCCGTGTGCCTGGGCGATGGTGCCGCCACACATGAGGCTGCCTTGCGCGCCGCCTGTGCCGTGGAGCTGATCCATGCCTATTCCCTGGTGCACGACGACATGCCCTGTATGGACAACGACGTGTTGCGCCGTGGCAAACCCACCGTGCACGTGCAGTTTGGCGAAGCCAGCGCGCTCTTGGCCGGTGATGCCTTGCAGGCCCTGGCTTTTGAATTTTTGACCCCACAAGACGGCTCCGTGTTGCCCGCCACACAGGCCCGTTTGTGTGCCCTGCTGGCCCGTGCCGCGGGCAGTGCCGGCATGGCCGGTGGCCAGGCCATCGATCTGGCCAGCGTGGGCCTGCCCCTGACCGAATCCCAGTTGCGCCAGATGCACGAGCTCAAGACCGGCGCGCTGTTGCAGGCCAGTGTGGTCATGGGTGCGCAGTGCGCAACGCCCAGTGCCCAGGCGCTGCAGGCACTGCAGAGTTATGGCGCAGCCATGGGCTTGGCGTTCCAGGTGGTCGATGACATACTGGATGTGACAGCCGACTCCACCACGCTGGGCAAGACCGCCGGCAAGGATGCCGACAACAACAAACCCACCTATGTGTCCTTGATGGGTTTGCAGGCCAGCCAGGCCTACGCGCAGCAGTTGCTGGGGCAGGCCCTGCACGCGCTGGATACCAGCGGCCTGGCCCATACCGAGGCTCTGCGTGCCTTGGCCAATATGGTGGTCAACCGGGCGCACTGAAGCGCGGCCCGCCCAGTGATTATTGATGAAATCAGCCGCTAGCCCCCGAATAATATGGGTATGCAGCTACTAAAATTATAGCACATGTCAAAAGATAAGTACCCCCTGTTGCACACCATCAATGACCCGCAGGACCTGCGCGACGTGCCACGTGCACAGCTGCGCGAGCTCAGCGATGAGCTGCGCAACTATCTGCTCGACAGCGTGGCGCAGACCACCGGGCACCTCAGCTCCAACCTGGGCACGGTGGAACTCACGGTGGCCCTGCACTATGTGTACAACACACCCGAAGACCGCATCGTCTGGGACGTGGGCCACCAGACCTACCCCCACAAGATATTGACGGGCCGACGTGACCGCATGGCCACTTTGCGCCAGCTCGGCGGCTTGAGCGGCTTCCCGCAGCGAACCGAAAGCGCCTACGACACCTTTGGCACCGCACACTCCAGCACCTCCATTTCCGCTGCGCTGGGCATGGCCCTGGCCGCCAAACACAAGGGTGAAGACCGGCGTGTGGTGGCTGTCATTGGTGACGGCGCCATGACGGCCGGCATGGCCTTTGAGGCGCTGAACAATGCTGGTATTGCAGACACCAACCTGCTGGTGATCCTGAACGACAACGACATGAGCATCAGCCCGCCCGTAGGCGCGCTGAATCGCTACCTGGCACAGCTGATGAGTGGCCGTTTTTACACCGCTGCCAAAAACGCCGGCAAGACCGTGCTCAAGGGCGCACCGCCCCTGTTTGAACTGGCCAAACGCATCGAAGAACATGCCAAGGGCATGGTCGTGCCCGCCACGTTGTTCGAGAAATTTGGTTTCAACTACATAGGCCCCATTGACGGCCACGACCTGGATTCGCTGATTCCGACGCTGGAAAACATCAAACAGCTCGAAGGCCCGCAGTTTTTACATGTGGTAACCAAAAAGGGCAAGGGTTACGAACTGGCTGAGGCCGACCCGGTGACTTACCACTTTCCCGGCAAGATTGACCTGGCCGTGGGTGTGCAAAAACCCGCCGTGGCGCCCAAGCCCACCTTCAGCCAGGTGTTTGGCCACTGGTTGTGTGACATGGCCGAGGCCGACCCTCGCCTGGTCGGCATCACCCCCGCCATGCGCGAGGGCTCGGGCATGGTGGAGTTCCACAAACGTTTCCCGGACCGTTATTACGACGTGGGTATTGCCGAGCAACACGCGGTGACCTTCGCCGCCGGTATGGCCTGTGAGGGCCTGAAGCCCGTGGTGGCGATCTACTCCACCTTTTTGCAGCGTGCCTATGACCAGTTGATCCACGACGTGGCCATCCAGAACCTGCCGGTGGTGTTTGCTCTGGACCGTTCGGGCCTGGTCGGTGCCGATGGCGCCACACACGCAGGCGCCTACGACATCGCCTTCCTGCGCTGCATCCCCAACATGAGTGTGGCCTGCCCGTCGGACGAGAACGAATGCCGCCAACTGCTCAGCACGGCGTTTGCGCAAAACCATCCGGTGGCTGTGCGGTATCCACGCGGTGCTGGCATCGGTGCGGTTCAGCAGCCCGGGTTGGAAGGCCTGCCCTTTGGCAAGGGCGAGATCCGCCGCCAGGGCAAGGGCATTGCCATCCTGGCATTTGGCACGTTGCTGCACCCTGCACTGGAGGCGGCGCAGGCCCTGGGCGCCACGGTGGTCAATATGCGCTGGGCCAAGCCGCTGGACACCGAGTTGCTGCTGCAAGTGGCACGCAACCACCAAGCCCTGGTGACCGTGGAAGAAGGCTGTGCCATGGGCGGTGCGGGCAGTGCGGTACTGGAGGCCCTGGTGGCCGCCGGTATGGCCTTGCCGGTGTTGCAGCTGGGCCTGGACGACACGTTTATCGAACACGGCGACCCAGCGCGTTTGCTGACCCTGCAGGGGCTGGATGCGGCCGGTATCCAGGCCTCCATCACGCGCCGTTTTGCGGAACTGCTGGCACCCGTTGCGCGGGCCGCCTAGGCCGCCGCCACGTGTAGAAACAGACTCTGCATTCAATCCTTTCAGAATCCTGAAGAGCCGCATTTCGGCTCTGTTATCGAGGGAAAACCCCCACGGGTGGGGTGATATCGGTTCCTACAATGCGCTCTGACTCATAGCAGTCCTTGCCGTGTGGAATCTCCATCGCGGTGAGATTGTTTCAAACCTCTTTTTGGAGTACCACGAATGGATCGTCGTTCAATCATCAAAAACGCTGGCATCGCTGGCGTGTTGGCTGCCGGTGCAGCGCCTGCTGTCCATGCACAGGGCGCAGCCATCCGCTGGCGCCTGGCGTCCAGCTTCCCCAAGGCTCTGGACACTATCTTTGGTGCAGCAGATACATTTGCCAAAAAGGTTGGTGAAATGTCCGGTGGCAAGTTCACCATCACCACCCACGCTGGCGGCGAGTTGATGCCCGCATTTGGTGTGGTGGACGGCGTGCAAAACGGTACGGTCGAAATGGCCCACACCGCGCCTTACTACTTCCATGGCAAGGACGAAACCTTTGCACTGGGTTGCGCCATTCCCTTTGGTCTGAACAGCCGCCAGATGACGGCCTGGATGTACCAAGGCAACGGCGGCAAGCTGATGCGCGAGTTCTACGCCAAGTCACTACTGTCCGGTAAATTCTGACCAATTTTCAGAATAGCTCAACCTGCGACTTCAGCTCTTCAAAGCTTTCATCTTTGAGTGCGTTGTCGACCATCTGAGCCAAAGTAATTTTCTCAAACATGTTGACCTCCACCAGATGCAAGAAATTGCGTAGTGACAACTCCGTGCGTAGCCCGTGGTGTGCGACCAAGGCTATCAAATAAGTACACACCGCAATCCAGATTTGCGAACGCACGGCGTTCAAAGAGTTGCCAAAGAAGTGCTGGATGTTCAAGTTCTGCTTGAGCCATTTGAAGAACAATTCAATTTGCCAGCGCTGCTTGTAGATGGCTGCGATGGTGAGGGCGGATAAGTCAAGCGGTTGGTCAGAAAAACGAGTTCCAAACAACTTACTGCGTCATAGAAACGTACCCGGCGCAAGGGCGCGGGGTAGACATTTTTGGAGCGTTCGCCAGTCAGCACAATGGTTTGATCCGAGTACACGCCGGCCTGGATATCGATGGCGTGCGCTTCGTGGCAATTGAAGCTCAGGTTGTCTTTGGCGCGCACCACAAAGCTGCACTCCCGTTGCACCAAACGGTACAGCCTCGCAAAGTCCACGTAGCCGCGATCCAGCACGACGATGGAGCCCTTTGGCAGTCTCAATGCATCGAGTTGCCCCACGTCGCTGATTTTGCCTGTGGTGATCGACAGCATGACCGGAATCGCACCCCGTAGGTCGATCACGGTGTGGGCTTTGATACCCGCTTTGGTGGACCGAAAGTCCGCCCAGGGAAACAGCTTAAGACACAGGTCGATGGTCGTGGAGTCCATGGCATACAGCGGCTCCTTGAGACTCAAGCTAATGTCATGGTCTTTGTATAAATCCAAAGCGATTTCGATCAGGCGTTGCCCCAGTGCTTCGAACAGGTGTGAGTCACGCCGTTCGTTGGCATCGGCCAGCGTGGAGCGCGATACACGCTGACGTAGGCCGCAGTGGTAGAGCTTGGTGCTTTGCGAGTTCAGGCACACGATCAGGTCGCGTAAGCCTTCCCTGCGCGTGAACTGTGCGTAGGCCATGCAGATGAAGTGGCTCCATGCGGTGAAGTCCCGTGTCCAGCGGTTGGCTTGGTATTTGTTTACGAGATGCTCGAAGTGCTTGAATGGCACCACTTCGAGAAGTTGTGCAAATACTGTGCGGCCAGTGTGCATAGAGCGGAAACCTCGAAAAATGAGGTCACGATACGCAACTGCAAAAAATCGCGTTTGAAATCGTCCGAATCACAAAACCTCTTGAAACCCCCAGCCAGCTTAGGTTTGAGCCCTTTTTTGGGAGAATTTACCGGACAGTAGTGACGCCAAGTACAACATCGTGAACTTCCCCATGGGCAACACCGGTGCACAAATGGGTGGTTTCTACCGCAAGGAAATCAAGTCGGTGGCTGACATCAAGGGCATGAAAATGCGTATTGGTGGATTTGCTGGCCGTGTGCTGGAGCGCATGGGTGGCGTGCCACAAAACATCCCTGGCGGTGAAATCTATACCGCGCTGGAAAAAGGCACGATCGATTCCGCTGAGTGGGTAGGCCCTTACGACGACCAGAAGCTGGGTCTGAACAAAGTGGCTCCGTTCTACTACTACCCCGGCTGGTGGGAAGGCGGTCCCCAGTTGGACCTGTTTGTCAACGACAAGGCCTACGCCGGTTTGTCTGCTGAAAACAAAACCATCATCGAATGTGCTGCGGCGTTTGCCCACACCGAAATGCAGGCCAAGTACGATGCCAAGAACCCCGATGCCCTGAAGCAGTTGGTGGGCGCCAAGACCAAGGTTCTGCCTTTCCCCAAAGACGTTTTGGATCTGGCCTACAAAGAGTCCATGGCTCTGTATGCTGAAATCAGCACCAAGAACGAAAACTGGAAGAAGGTCTACTCTGACTACGCCGAATTCCGCAAGGACGAGAACCTGTGGTTCCGCTTCACTGAAGCACGTTTCGACAGCTTCATGCAAGCGCAAAAGCTGTAAGCTGCTGCTCTAGCCAGCACACCGCAAAGCCCTGCAACTGCAGGGCTTTTTTTATGCCTGTGTGTGCGAGGGCGCACGGACCTCTGCACAGGGGGCGACCTAGCATGGGTGTGTTTTCCCCTTGTGGAGCCATCACCATGAACCAACACACCCCCCACCACATGCAGTTTGTGCTGTATTCCACCCACCAACTGGTCAGAGGCAATGGCGCCGGATTCTGGTCCAACACCGAAGGCTGGGTGGAGTTCAAAGAGGCCACCCGGTTCACCGTGTCCAGTGTGCCAAGCTGCAACATGCCCATCAACGAAGGGCTGGACGCCAAGTGGATCATGTGGGAGCCCCATCTGCCGCCCGTGCGCGGTGGCGCAACCCAAGCGGAGCACAGCAGTTTCTCGCTGACCGCACACTGAACGGTGTGCCATCGCACCGATTGCGGCGGCCAACTGGGGCACTCTTGGCGCTTTACTTTCACGAGAGACCACCATGCACAACAAGCCCCATCTGACCGATGTCAAAACCCTGCGCAGCGATGCGCGCAAACACCTGGAGCAGGGTGCCGTCACCGCAGACTACAGCGCCGACCGTGAGGCGGTCATCATCCTGCTCAATGAGGCGCTGGCCACCGAACTGGTGTGTGTGCTGCGTTACCGCCGGCATTACTTCATGGCGCGTGGCATCCATGCCCGCGGCATCACAGCCGAGTTCCTGGCCCATTCCAACGAAGAACTGGTGCATGCCGACCTGCTGGCTGCACGCATCGTGCAGCTCGGTGGCGAGCCCGACTTTGCACCCGACAGCCTGACCGGTCGCAGCCACGCGCAATACATGCCCGGCACCACGCTGGTCGACATGATCCGCGAAGACCTGGTGGCCGAGCGTGTCGCCATCACCAGCTACCGCGACATGATCCGTTACCTGGGCCACGACGACCCCACCACCAGCGACATCCTCAAAGGTATTCTGGCCGTCGAAGAAGAACACGCCGACGAGCTTGCTGATCTGCTGCAGGATTTGCCACAATCCGAATAACCGCTGTGGCGCGTTGTCCGTAGCCAGGTGGTTGCACGAGGAAGCACTGCCATGAGCACCACCGCCGCGCAACGCATGGAGCACGACTCCATGGGTGACATCGCCGTCCACACCGACGCCTTATGGGGTGCGCAAACCCAGCGCTCGCTGCAGCACTTTGCCATCTCAACCGAGCGTATGCCGCAGGCCCTGCTGGTTGCGCTGGCCCGCACCAAACGGGCTGCCGCCCATGCCAACCGTGCACTAGGCCTGTTGGATGCCAAGCTGGCCCAAGCCATAACGCAGGCGGCGGACGAGGTGCTGGCGGGCAAACACAACGATGCGTTTCCGCTGTCGGTGTGGCAAACCGGCTCCGGCACCCAGACCAATATGAACATGAACGAGGTGCTGGCCAACCGCGCCTCCGAGATTCTGGGTGGCCCGCGCGGAACGGGCCGCCTGGTCCACCCCAACGACCATGTCAACATGGGCCAGTCGTCCAACGATATTTTTCCGACGGCCATGCACCTGGCCGCGTTGGCCGGACTGACTGAAGACGTGCTGCCTGCCCTGAATGCGTTGCAGGCTACGCTGATCGCCAAGGCCGATGCGTTTGCCACCCTGGTCAAGATGGGCCGCACCCATTTGCAGGACGCTACGCCCATCACCCTGGGTCAAGAAATTTCGGGCTGGGTGGCGCAGCTGGTGCACGCGCAAGAGGCCATCGAACGCAGCCTGGACCCTTTGTTGGAGCTGGCCGTGGGTGGCACCGCGGTCGGTACTGGTCTGAACACCCACCCCGACTTTGGCGCCCGGGTGGCTGCACGCCTTGCGCAGGAGACGGGCCTGGCGTTGCGTTGCGCCGACAACCGGTTTGCCGCGCTGGCAGCCCACGACGAACTGGTCAGTGCCCACGGGGCGTTGAAAACACTGGCTGTTGCGCTGATGAAGATTGCCAACGACGTGCGCTGGCTGGCCAGCGGCCCCCGTGGCGGCCTGGGTGAGTTGCGCCTGCCAGAGAACGAACCCGGCAGTTCCATCATGCCGGGTAAGGTCAACCCCACGCAGTGTGAGGCGCTGACCATGGTGTGTTGCCAGGTCATGGGCAACGATGTGGCGCTGGGCATAGGCGGCGCCATGGGCAACTTTGAACTCAATGTATTCAAGCCGCTGATCATCCACAACTTTTTGCAAAGCGTGCGCCTGCTGGCCGACGCGATGGCCAGTTTTGACCACCACTGCGCCCAGGGGCTGGAGCCCGACCGTGCGCGTATTGCGGAACTGGTGGCCAACTCACTGATGCTGGTCACCGCGCTGAGCCCGCACATTGGTTATGACAAGGCGGCGGAGATTGCCAAACACGCGCACCAGCACGGCTTGTCCTTGCGGGCTGCAGCCCTGGCCTTGGGGTCTGTGGCGGCTGCGGACTTTGATGCCTGGGTGCTGCCGCAGAGCATGGTGTAGGCCCGTGTTGCAGGGCCTACAGGGCCTTCAGAGCATGCGAAACGCAATGATGGCGGTGATGGTGGGTGGCGTTGCGGCAATCAACAAGCCCAGCGGGTGGATGGACTCGTCTTCAAAGTTGCCCCGCAAGATGGCAAAACCTGCGGGGTTGGGTGCATTGGCAATCACGGTCAACCCGCCACCGGTTACAGCACCGGCCACCAGCGCGTATTTGAATTCATCGCTCAGCCCCTCGACCAGAGACCCGAGGTAGGTCAGCGCGGCATTGTCTGTGACCGCGGTCAGGGCGGTGGCGCCGGCATACACGGTGGAGGCATCCATGCCCAACAACAGCGGCTCCAGCCACCACTGCTGCTGCCCGCCCAGTACGACCAGGCCGGCCAGGAAAAATGCCACCAACAGGCCTTCGCGCAGCAGCAGGCGCTCGTCCTGGAACTTGGGGTAAGCCTGCGCAAAACCGATGAAGAACAAAAACAGGCCGAGGAAAGCCGCTGGATGGTGCGCCAATATCACCACGCCGGCCAGAAACACCACGTGGACCAGCGTCACCCATGCAGGCATGGGGGATTCATTGCTTGTGACCGCTTTGGGCAAGTGGGCCAGTTCGCGCTTGAAAACCACGGTGGTGACCATGGCGTTCACACACACGGCGACGGCCGCTTTCCAGCCAAAGTGGGAGAACATGTACCAGCTGTCCCAGTTCCACTTGGCCGCCACCATCAAAACCGGTGGTGCGGCGAAGGACGTCAGGGTGCCCCCAATGGACACGTTGACAAACAAAACACCCAGTGTGGCGTACTTGAGTTTGGTCGACACCCCCGCGCCAAAAACGCGGTCACGCAGCATCATGGCGGCCAATGTCATGGCCGCGGGCTCGGTGATGAAGGAGCCCAGCAGTGGCAGAAACGACAGGGCCACAAAGTAGAAAGCCATGCCACCCTGCAGGGGCACAAAACGTGCAATCACGCCCACACATTGCCGACCCAGATGCAGCACGGCGCGGCTGCCGGCCACCACCACAATAGCGAACACAAACAGGGGTTCGGTGAAATTGCGGGTGTCCAGGTAGGTGGCAGCCTCTTGTGTGCCCAGGATGGCGATCATGGCAAACATCATGACCATGGCCCAGAAGCCAAACACCACCTCCACTTCGCCCAGTATGTGCCACAGGCCAGCATGGGCGGGCCGGTGGTGGGCCAGCCACTCGAAAAACTTGGTCGAAAAGGTGTGGAGGATGGCGATGCCGAACAGCGCCGCCCCTACCATTTGCATGGTTGTCATGGCTTCTTCTTTGCGTCTTTCTCGTTGGCTTCCAGCATGGCCTTCATCGGGTCATCTTCGGCTTTGGCGGGTTCGTCGGTCTTGGCACCGGTGTCCATGCCGGCGGTTGGGTCCGCAGCCTCTTCGGTTTTGGGCATTTCCAGCTGGTTCATGATCTGCTCGGAGCTCAGGGACTCCTGCTTTTCAATGCCGCCAGTGACCAGCACCGGGAAGGCGATGACGGCCACCACCATGATCAACTGCAAGATGATGAAGGCAATGGAGCCCTTGTAGATTTCAATTGTCTTGACGGACGGGATCATCTGGCCAGTTACCCGGTCCTTGTAGTCAAACTTGGCCGCCACACTGCGCAGGTAGAACAGCGCAAAACCAAAGGGTGGCGTCAGGAACGAGGTCTGCAGGTTCATCGCAATGATCACACCAAACCAGATCATGACCTGGTCGGGGGTCATGCCGGGCACCAGGCCGGGCAGGATCTTCTCGGCCACAGGCGCCAACAAAGGAATCACGATGAAGGCGATTTCGAAAAAGTCGATAAAGCAGCCCAAGATGAACACCAGAACGTTCACCACAACCAGGAAGCCCCAGGCACCACCGGGAATCTTGTCAAACAGGTGTTCGACCCAGATGTGGCCATCGGCCGCATTAAAGGTGAAGCTGAATACGGTGGAGCCAATCAGGATGAACAACACGAAGGACGCCAACTTGGCCGTATTTTCCAGCGCCTGTTTGGTCAGGCTAAAGCTCAAGCGGCCCTTGCCAATGGCCAGAATCATGGCGCCCAGGGCTCCCATCGCACCACCTTCGGTGGGGGTGGCCACACCCAAGAAGATAGTGCCCAGCACCAGGAAGATCAGGATCAGCGGTGGCATCAGCACAAAGGTCACCTGCTCGGCCAGACGCGACAGCAGGTGCAGTTTGGTCACCTTGTTGATGATGGCCAGTGCCAAGCCGGTCAGTGAGGCCAGGGTCAATGACAGGATCACAATTTCATCACCGGCGGATGGCACGGCGCGCTCCAGCCACTGGGTCATCAGACCGTTGTGGACCTGGGCCCAGCTGTAACCCACAGCTGCACAGATCAGTACCAGCACCAGCAGCGAGCGGTGGCCAGAGGCGCCGTTGTCTTCCTTGAACAACAGGGCTTCGGGCGGCAGGGCCGGCACCATGGCGGGCTTGAAGATGGCCACAGCCACAATGAAGGCGATGTACAAACCCACCAGCAGCAAACCTGGAATCAGCGCACCGGAGTACATGTCTCCCACGGAGCGGCCCAACTGGTCAGCCAGCACAATCAGCACCAGGGAGGGCGGAATGGCCTGCGCCAAAGTGCCCGATGCGGTGATGGTGCCGGTGGCAATGGTGCGGCTGTAGCCGTAGCGCAGCATCACGGGCAGCGAGATCAGGCCCATGGAGATCACGGCAGCAGCCACCACACCGGTGGTAGCAGCCAACAGGGCGCCCACCAGAATCACGGCAATGGCCACACCACCCCGCACGGGGCCAAAGACCTGGCCCACGGTCTCCAGAAGGTCCTCTGCCATGCCGGAGCGTTCCAGAATAATTCCCATAAAGGTAAAGAAGGGAATCGCCAGCAGCGTGTCGTTCTGCATGATGCCGAAGATACGCAAGGGCAGCGCTTGGAACATGGCCGCGGGGAAGATGCCGGCCTCAATACCGATAAAACCAAAAGCCAGGCCGGTGGCGGCCAGACCAAATGCCACGGGGAAACCGGTGAGCAGCAGTACAAAAAGGCCAATAAACATCAGGGGCACAAATTGTTGTGCCAGAAAGGTGGTTTGCATTTATTTGTCTCCTGCCAGCAGGCGGGCGGCCTGGGCTTCTAGTTCTTCCAGGTGCTTTTGCTCGTCGGACTTGGCCTCTTCGCCGCTGAGCACGTCAGGGCCGTTGCCGGTCAGGAACGCGATGCGTTTGATCAGCTCGGACACACCCTGCAACATCAGCAAGCCAAAACCCAGAGGGATCAAAACATAAGCCGGCCAACGGATCAGGCCACCGGCGTTTTGTGACATTTCGCCGCTGGTATAGGCCTGCAGGAAGAAGGGCCAGCCCAGCGCAATACCAATCGCACAAAACGGAAACAACACCGCCACGATACCCACCACGTCCACCCAGTTGCGGGCACGGTCGCTCAGCTTGGTGGAGATAAAGTCAATACGAACATGCGAGTTTTTCAGAAACCCGTAGCCCGCGCCCAGCATGAACACGGCGGCAAACAGGTACCACTGAATCTCCAACAGGCCGTTGGAGCTTTGGTTAAATGCCTTGCGCACCAGCGCATTGCCCGCGCTGATGAGTGTGGTGGCCAAGATCAGCCACATGGTGAGTTTGCCGACCCAGGTGCTGATCGTGTCGATCAGCCGGGACAGCGAAAGAAATGGTGTCATGGTGTCTCCGCCAAAGGTTGTGGGGTGCGCGCGGTGCAAGCCCGCACGGTCCATTTATGTGCCAGCAGAGTCTAAGGGCTAATGCCCAGTCTGCGGCTGAACAAACCCTGACGTAACAGCGGCTGGAGACCTAGGGTTTACCAGGGGTTTCATTCGGCGTCAGCTGGTTTTGGTCGTTAAAATTCGGGGCCGTGGTCAGTGCAGTCAACGGTTGTGCCGCGCGTCGGTTCTTACCCCCTTCTTCCATCCCATGACTACAGTCAAACCATTGCCCCCTGATGACAAGCCCCCGGTGTTGGCCGACTTTGTGGTGCCCAGTTACGCGCCCGACCAGCCGCTCAAAAAATGGGCTCCGTTGAAGTGGGCCGTGCGTGGCGGCGTAACGCTGCTGGTGCTGACCGTCTTGTTGGCAGCCACGGCCAATTTCCGTTGGACCCGCGATGTGGATGCCCGCCTGGCAGCGCTAGAGGCGGCGACCCCCGCTACACGCTCCCAGCGGTATGACGACGAAGAGTTGAAGGCCGTGCCGCCCGTGGTGCGGCGCTACCTGTCACAGGCGCTCAACATGAACCAGCCCCTGGTGCGCCGCTTGTACCTGGAGCAGACCGGCAGTTTTAACCGCAGCAGCACACCCATGGTCGAACAGTGGGAGCCCTTTACCGCCCGCCAGCGGGTGGCCACCAAGCGGCCGGGTTTTGTGTGGGACGCGGCCATCCGCATGTCGCCCGGTATCACCGTGCGGGTGGTCGATGCCTATGTGGCGGGGGTTGGCAGCTTGCAACCGTCCGTGTTTGGCCTGGTCGATGTGGGTGGGGTCGAAGGCACGGAAGACATAACACGTGGGGAGTTGATTCGGTACTTTGCCGAGAGTGTGTGGTACCCCACCGTGTTGCTGCCCAGCCAGGGTGTGCAGTGGAAGGCGGTGGACGCACAGTCCGCGCAGGCCACGCTGACCGATGGCAGCCTGACCGTGAGCCTGTTGTTCACCTTTGGTGCCGATGGCTTGGTAGAACGCATCACCAGCACCGAGCGCAGTGCCTTGCTGGACGGGGCGATGGTGACCATGCCGTGGGAGGTGCGCCTGTCCGCCTACCAGTTGCAGGACGGCATGCGGGTGCCGATGGAGGCCGAGGTGGCCTGGATCACCCCCAAGGGCCGCTGGCCCTACTGGCGCGGCAAGCTTGCCAAGCTGGACTACGACATGCCGCGTTTGTAGGCCTAGCGGGCCGCCAGCGCAATGGACGCTTGCACGTCCAGATCCTGGCGGCAGACTTTGCCCAGGTGCCAGCCGGGCAAGGCGTCGCAGCGTTTGACCGCTGCAGCCTGTGTGGCGCTGGCATTTCGGCGCAACTGGCCGGCTTCGGCAGCGTTGCTGACCACCGCATATAACGCGGCCAACATGCCCACGAGCAGCAGTGCAACCAGGGGGACGGTCCAGGTGGATTCAGCGATCCGGGTGGGTGACAGCAGCATGGTGTTCTCTTTAAGTAATTGCTATGCTATTGATAGCGATTGAGTGATATTTGACGGGGGCTAGAGGCCTATTTGACTGTATAGTGCTTGACCCAGTCCACATACTGGTTCATCCAGCCCTGCATAAAGCTGCGGTGGGATTCACCGATGTTGCCGCTGGCGTCAAACAGGTCGTCCTTGGCCTGGATAAAGGCCTCGGGCTGGCCCAGCGTGGGTACATCCAGATAGGCCAGCACATTGCGCAAATGTTGTTGTGCCAGCGCGGTACCCACGGCCCCTACTGATACGCCCAACACACCGGCGGGCTTGCCGGTCCAGGCGCTTTGGCCGTAGGGGCGCGACGCATGGTCTATCGCGTTTTTCAGCATGCCCGGCAGCGAGCGGTTGTATTCGGGGGTGATGAACAGCAGCCCGTGGGCCTTCTTGATTTCGGCCTTCAGGCGCACCACGGCCAAGGCGGGCAGGTCGTCGTCGTCCTGGTTGTACAGCGGCAGGTCGTCGATTTGGGATTGTTCGAAGGTGAAGTTTGCCGGTGCCAGATTCGCCATGGCGTGGGCCAGTTTGCGGTTAAACGAATCGCGGCGCAGGCTGCCGACAAAAACGGCAATGGTGTACTGGCTCATGGCGGGCTCCTAAAGACCCTATGGTGCGCGCAAGCGCCTGCAATCACCGTGCTGTAACGCACACAGGCAGCACGCGGGCAGCCACTACCACCCAGAAGACCGTGGAATCTACGCAGGCGCCAGCCAGTGGTTGGCCGTCCAGATCCCGGCCACCGTCAGCAGCAGCGAGCCCGCCACATGTAGGCTGGCCGTGCCCAAAGCCATCAGATAACGCTGTTGCATCAGCAGGGCGACCACCTCCGCGCTGAAGCTGGAGAAGGTGGTCAGGCCACCCAGGAAACCGGTGACCAGCGCCAGCCGCCACACGGGGTCCAGCTGCGGCAGGGCCTGGAACACCGCCACACAGATGCCGATCAGGTAACCCCCAACCAGGTTGGCGGCCAGCGTACCCCACGGGATGGCGCCGCCCGGGCTGAGCCACAGGCCCAGGCCCCAGCGCCCCAGGGCGCCAGCGCTGGCACCGATACAAATAGCAAGCACAGGCCACATAGGTTTATTTCGCCATGTGTTGTGGCAGCCAGGTGACGATGCCGGGGAAAACATAAATCAGCGCTACCGCTACACACATCAGGAAAAACATGGGCATGGTCACCCTGGCAATCCAGGTGAGCTGGCGCCCGGTCATACCCTGCAGCACAAACAGGTTGAAGCCCACCGGCGGGGTGATCTGTGCCATCTCCACCACCAGCACCACAAAAATGCCAAACCACAGGGGGTCAATGCCGGCGGCCTGCACCGTGGGCATGAGCACACCAATGGTCAGCACCACCATGGAGATGCCGTCTAGAAAACAACCCAGCAGGATGAAAAACACCGACAGCGCCATGATCAACTGAGCCTTGCTCAGACCCAGCGTGGCAATCCACTCGGCCAGGTGGCGGGGCAGGCCGATGTAACCCATGGCTAGCGTCAAAAACGCGGCACCGGCCAGGATGAGGGCGATCATGCAATACAGCCGGGTGGCGCCCATGATGGCGTCTCTAAACGTGGCCCAGTTCAGGGAGCCCTGGGCCGCAGACAATACCAGCGAGCCCACCACGCCGACGGCTGCGGCCTCAGTGGCGGTGGCAATGCCGGAGTAGATGGAGCCCAGCACGGCGGTGATCAACAAGACCACGGGGATCAGGCTGCGGGATGCTGCCAGCTTCTGCACAAAGCTGGTCTGGCTATCGGCTGCGGGCACCTGGTCGGGGTGGCGCAGTGCCCAGAACATGATGTAGCCCGAGAACAGGCCCGCCAGCAAAAGCCCCGGCAGCACCCCGGCGATAAACAGCTTGGAGATGGACACCTCGGCCGCCACTCCATACACAATCATGATGATGGATGGCGGTATCAAGAGGCCCAGCGTCGCAGCGCCGGCCAGTGTGCCGATGACCATGTGGTCCGGGTAACCGCGCCGGGTGAGCTCGGGCAGTGTCATCTTGCCAATGGTGGCGCAGGTTGCGGCACTCGACCCTGACACCGCAGCAAAAATGGTGCAGCCAATCACATTGGTGTGCAGCAGCCGCCCGGGCAGCACCTGTACCCAGGGCGCCAGGCCCTTGAACATGTCCTGGCTAAGCCGGGTGCGGAACAGAATCTCACCCATCCACACAAACAGGGGCAGGGCGGTCAGCGTCCAACTGCTGCTGGAGCCCCACACGGTGACGGCCATGGCGTCGCCGCCAGAACGCGCAGAAAACAGGGCCATGGCGATCCACGCCACACCGGTCAGCGTGAGGCCCACCCACACACCGCTGCCCAGTATCAGCAACAAGGACACCAGCAGGGCGGCGGTGATGGTGAGGTCATTCATTGCGCAGAGGTTCTTCGCTGGTGTGGGTGGTGCGGTGGCCCCGAATTTCCAGTACCAGCTCGTCGATAAAGGCAATCGCCAAAATCACGGTACCCAGTGCCATGGCAATTTGCGGAATCCACAGTGGCGTCGCGTCGCTACCGGTGGAGATGTCGTTGAACGTGTGCGACTGCCAGGACAGGCGGCAGCAGTAAAACGCAAACAGGCAGGACAGCACCGTGGCAAAGCCCAGGGCCCACACTTCCAAAGCCTTTTTCCAGCGGCCAGACAGGGCGGCCAGCACCAGGGTCACACGGATATGTTCGCCCCGTTTGAGTGTGTGCGCCAGTGCCAGAAAACCACTGGCCGCCATCAGGTAGCCGGCATACGCATCGGTACCGGGCACATAAAAGTGCAGTTGCCGCCCGCCAATCGAGAGCAGCACCATGACCAGTAGGCCGAACAAAAACACGGCGGCCAGGGCAGCCGCGCCGTCGTACAGTGCATTGAGAGCCTTGCGCATCACGCCGTTGGGGCTGGTTTAGGGTTTGCTGAAGGCATCGACCACGGCCTTGCCTTCAGGGCCGGACTTGTCCAGCCATTCCTTGACCATGGTGTCGCCCACTTTTTTCATGTCAGCCTTGAGTTGGGCAGAGGGCACCACGATGGCCATGCCATTGGCCTTGAGTTTTTCGATGGACTCCACGTTGACCCGTTTGCTGGCGGCCAGACCCCGCGCTTCGGCATCTGCCGCAGCCTTCAGCACCACGGCCTGCGTGGGCTTGTCCAGCGCGTCAAATGCGGCCTTGTTGACGATGACCGCGTTCTTGGGCAACCAGGCCTGCATGTCGTAGTAGTACTTCAGGTTTTCATACAGCTTGCTGTCCACCCCGGAGGCGCCGGATGTCATGGTTGCCTCGACCACGCCGGTGGCAAAGGCCTGCGACAGCTCTGCCGCCTGCACGGTTACCGGCTGCGCGCCCACCAGTTCGGCAATACGGCTGGTGGCCGGGCTGTAGGCGCGCCACTTGATGCCCTTCAGGTCAGCCGCTGTGGCCAGGGGCTTCTTGCTGTAGATACCCTGCGGTGGCCAGGGCACGGCATACAGCAGGTTCATGCCCTGATCACCCAGTTTCTTCTCCAGAGCGGGCTTTTGTGCCTTGTACAGTTTGGTCGATTCATCGTAGCTGTCGGCCAGGAAGGGCAGGCCGTCGGCACCAAACAATTGCCACTCGTTCTGGTAGTTCACCAGCAAGATTTCGCCCGCCTGGGCCTGGCCACCCTGCACCGCACGTTTGATCTCGGGGGCTTTGAACAGCGCAGCATTGGCGTGTATGGTGATCTTGAGCTTGCCGGCACTGGCCTTGTCCACGTCGCTGGCAAACTGTTGCAGATTTTCGGTGTGGAAGTTGGTGGCCGGGTAGGCGCTTGCCAGGTCCCATTTGGTCTGAGCGAAGCTTGCCGCGTGGGTCACCAGCAGTGCCAGTGTCAGTGCATGTGTAATCTTCATCGAAGCTCCAGGGTGACAGGGGTAGAGGTTGACGGTAACAATAGGATACGTGCAAATACTACGCCAAGTGCTACGGGCCACCCCCGTTGGCCAAGGCCAGCCGGAAACTAGTCACCATGAACCTGCGTTTTGTAGAAGCCTTTTACTGGGTGGCCTCACTCAAGAGCATTTCCCGCGCGGCCGACAAGCTGTTTTTGACCCAGTCCGCCATGTCCAGCCGCATTGCCACGCTGGAAGACGAGCTGGGCGTGCTGCTGCTGGACCGGCGTGACAAACAGTTCAAGCTCACCGCCGCGGGCGCGCGTTTTCTGGTTTATGCCCAAAAGCTGCTGGAGCTGCAGCGCGAGGTGAAGGCCGAGATGGGCTCCGGTGCACCCATGGCGGTTTCCATGCGCATCGGTGCGATTGAATCGGTACTGCACTCCTGGCTGATCCCCTGGCTGGAGAAGCTGCGAGAAGAACAGCCCGGCCTGGAGCTGGAGCTGACGGTGGAAACCACACCCATTCTGATGGACCAGATCCAGCGCGGCACCCTGGATTTGGTGTTTGCCGTGTTGCCCGCATCGGCCGACGGGGTGCGCAACCGCGCATTGCCGACCATGGACATGGCGTTTGTGGGCAACCCCAACCTGCACAAAAAAAGAAAATACCGGCTCGATGAACTGGCCGAAATGGAGTTGTTGACCTTTCAAAAAGGCTCACAACCCCATGTCACGTTGCTCGATCTGTTCCGGCAGAACCAGATGGAGCCCAAAAGGGTGCACGCCATCTCCTCGATTTCGGCCATGGTGCAACTGGTGCAAGGCGGCTTTGGCGTGGCCCTGCTTCCCAAGGCCGCCGTGCAGCGCCTGACGGGTTTTGCCAGTCTGAAACTGCTCAGTTGTGATGCCCGATTGCAGGCCCTGCCCATACACGCCAGTTACCGCAAAGACCCAACCTCGCAAACCGTGGAGACCGTGGTCAAGTCGGCCATTGCCTTCGTGGAAGGTGCATCCCATGCACCAAAAAAGACTGTCAAAAACCCCATAAAGGGTTAACCCTGTATATCAAAAAAATCGATGCCAGTAGCGAAATATTTTGAATTTGCAGAACACCAACCTGGCTCCCACAATTCGCCCATCGTCATCGAATTGACATGTGAATTGGGGAAACCAAGTGACTCGTGCATCGCAATCCATCGCCTCGGTATTCGACGCTGACAAGGTCGGCAAAGCGCAACATGTGCGCAAGCTGATCCGCCAGGGCGACTGGCATTCCCACACCAGTGGCCTGGCCAGCGACCATGTGCAAGGCAATGTGGTCATCCTCCCCGAAAGCCTGGCTACCGACTTTCTGCGTTACTGCCAGCGCAATCCCAAACCCTGTCCCTTGCTGGCCGTGTCCGAGCCGGGCCAGGCCAAGCTGCCGACGCTGGGTGGTGATATCGACATTTGCTCCGACCTGCCGCGGTACCGCGTGTGGCGCCATGGTGAAGTGGTGGACGAGCCCACCGATATTTCTGCGCTGTGGCGTGCCGACCTGGTGACCTTTGTGCTGGGCTGCTCGTTCTCGTTTGAGCAGGCGCTGCTGGAGGCCGGTCTGCCACTGCGCCACATCGAACAGGGCAAAAACGTGGCCATGTACCGCAGCAACATCCAGACCCAGCCGGCCGGCATCTTCAGCGGCCCCATGGTGGTGTCCATGCGCCCCATGAAAGCCGCAGCCGCCATCCGTGCGGTGCAGGTGACCTCGCGTTTCCCCAATGTGCATGGTGCACCCGTGCACATGGGAGACCCGGCGCAAATTGGCATCACCCGCCTGGATACGCCGGACTATGGCGACGCCGTAGAGGTCATGGACGACGAAATCCCCGTGTTCTGGGCCTGTGGTGTGACACCACAGGCAGCCCTGGTCCAGGCCCGCCCGGCGTTTTGCATCACCCACGCGCCCGGGGCGATGCTGATCACCGATTTGCTCAACCAACAACTCGCTTCCTTTTAACCGCAACCACCCGAGGTACCACCATGAAAAAACTAGCCTTCATCATTGCCTGCGCCTCCACACTGGCAGCACCCCTGGCCTTTGGCCAGACCAAGTGGGATTTGCCCACCGGTTATGCCACCAACACCTTCCAGACGGAGAACGTGCAGCAGTTTGCCGATGACGTGGCCAAGGCCACGGGTGGCAAGCTCAAGATCACGGTGCACGCCGGTGCGTCGCTGTACAAGATGCCCGAAATCAAACGTGCTGTGCAAAGCGGCCAGACCCAGGCCGGTGAGTTCATCCTGTCGGCCTATGCCAATGAGAACCCCATCTTTGGCGTGGACTCCGTTCCTTTCCTGGCCACCAGTTACGGTGCGGCGCAACGGCTGTATGTAGCTGCCAAGCCCGCCACCGAAAAACTACTGGAGAGCCAGGGTATGAAGCTCTTGTTCTCGGTGCCATGGCCCGGCCAGTCTTTGTACTCCATCAAGCCCATCACCAAGATGTCTGACTTTGCTGGCACCAAAATGCGAGCCTACAACCCTGCCACGACCAAAATCGCACAACTGGTCAAGGCGCAGCCCGTGACCATTCAGCTGGCTGAATTGGGCCAGGCGCTGGCTACGGGTGCGGTAGACAATTTTCTGACATCCAGCGCGAGTGGTATTGACAGCAAGCTGTACGAACAAACCAAGTTTTTCTACATCGTTAATGCATGGTTGCCACGCAATGCTACGGTGGTGAACAAGAAGGCCTTTGATGCCTTGGACAAGGCCACCCAGGACGCCGTGATCGCTGCCGGTAAAGCCGCCGAAGTGCGTGGCTGGGAAGCCAGCAAGGCCAAGGACTTTGCCTATGTGAAAGAACTGGGCAAAAACGGCATGACCACGGGCCTGGCGACTGACGAAGTGCGGGACGGCTTGGGTGCCATTGGTGACACCATGGTGAAAGAATGGATGGCCGCCGCCGGTCCCGATGGCATCGCCATCATCGAAGCGTACAAAAAGCGGTAAATCCAGCGCATCACACGTATCGGGGCAGGGCGGACGCCCTTGCCCGGTACGGAGCAGGAAGCCTGTTGCGCAGGCCTGCAACCCCCCCCATAAACCCAACTTGTGTGGTCCTCCAGGAGTACGCCATGAATACGCTCGTCAAAAATTTCTATAAGCTGCTGCTGGCCCTCTCGGGCGTGGCCATGGTTGCTACGTTTGGCATCATCCTGCTCGGTGTTGCAGCCCGCCAATTTCTGTGGGACATACCCGGCCTGGATGCCTATGCAGGCTACGCCATAGCCGCTACCTTGTTCCTGGCCTTGCCAGCATCCCTGCGCCACGGTGACCATATCCGCGTCAACATGGTGCTGCAAAACTGCCACCCCCGCGTGCTCAACATCTTGGAGTACTGGTGCCTGGCCGCAGCGTCTGCACTGACCATTTTCTTTGCCTGGTATGCCGGTCGCATGGTGTGGCAGTCGTACGTTTACCACGACGTGTCAGCCGGTGCCGATGTCACCCCGCTGTGGATTCCCCAAGTCTTCATGCTGTTGGGTTGTATTGGTTTTGCCGTGGCGTTTATCGATGCCTTGGTCAGCCGTATCCAGGGTCGCGCCTTTTTTGAAGAAGTCGATGGCGAATCCGCCCGTGCCGAATAAACCCCATCCATAACTAAAGCGAGAACACCATGGATATCTTGATTGCCGCGGCATTGATTCTGATGCTCTTTATTGTGCTGGGCTCCGGCCTGTGGATCGGTCTGTCTCTGCTGGGGGTCGCGGTGATTGCCATGGAGCTGTTCACCCAGCGCCCGGTGGGTGACGCCATGCTGCTCACTATCTGGGGGTCCACATCCAGCTGGACGCTGACCGCCTTGCCGCTGTTTTTGTGGATGGGTGAGATCCTGTTCCGCAGCAAACTGTCGGAAGGCCTGTTCAAGGGCCTGGCACCCTGGGTTGGTTGGCTGCCCGGTCGCCTGCTGCATGTGAATGTGATCGGCAGCACGATTTTTGCGGCCGTGTCGGGGTCTAGCGCCGCTACTTGCGCCACCATCGGCAAGATCTCTTTGCCCGAGCTCAAGAAGCGCGGTTACCCGAATGACATCTCCATCGGTACCCTGGCCGGCGCCAGCACCCTGGGCCTCTTGATTCCGCCGTCCATCATCATGATTGTGTATGGCGTGGCGGCCAATGTGTCGATTGCCAAGCTGTTCATGGCTGGTGTGATACCGGGCCTGGTGTTGGCTGCGCTCTTCAGTGGTTACATCATTGTGTGGTCGCTGTTCAACAAGGACAAGATACCCGCCGCCGACGCTTCCATGAGTTTTGTGCAGAAGATTTACGAGGGACGCAACCTGATCCCCGTGGTGTCGCTGATTGCACTGGTGCTGGGTTCCATTTATTCGGGTGTGGCCACTGCCACCGAAGCGGCGGCACTGGGTGTTGGTGGATCCTTGTTCTTGTCTGCCATCGAGCGGTCACTGTCGTGGTCCACCTTCAAGTCGGGACTGATGGCTGCCTGCCGCGTGTACTGCATGATCGGTTTGATTTTGGCCGGTGCTGCCTTTCTGACACTGGCCATGGGTTTTATAGGCTTGCCACGGCACCTGGCTGAATTCATCGGTGGCCTCAATCTGTCGCCACTGATGCTGATCGTGATGTTGATTGGCTTCTTTATCGTACTGGGCTGCTTCCTGGATGGCATCTCCATGGTGGTGCTGACCATGGCGGTGCTGTTGCCCACGGTAGAGAAGGCCGGTTTTGACCTGATCTGGTTCGGCATCTTCATCGTGTTGGTGGTGGAAATGGCGCAGATCACGCCGCCGGTGGGCTTCAACCTCTTTGTGTTGCAGGGCCTGACCAAGAAACAACTGATGTACCTGGCCAAGGTGGCGTTCCCCTTCTTCATGGTCATGGTGGTCATGGTGTTCCTGACCTACTTTGTGCCCGACATTGTGTTGTGGATGCCCCGCAACATGAGCTGACGTTCTTGCCCCGCCTGGGGCTACCAGGCACCCCCTTAACCTCTTCGGAGACTCCCATGAAAACGATTCTGATTGCGGCCCTGTGCGCGGCCTCGGTAGCGCACGCCCAAACATCCTGGAAACTGGCCACCGGCTACCGGGCCGAGTCGTTTCACACGGAGAACATTGCGCAGTTCGCACGGGACGTAAAGGCCGCAACCAAGGGCCAGCTGGCCATCGATCTGGCGCCCAATGGCAGCCTGTTCAAGCTGGGTGACATACGCCAGGCCGTAGAAGAAGGCAAGGTGCAGGCCGGCGAAACTATCATGACCAGCATGGTCAAGGACATTCCCATTGCCGGGGCGGACTCCATCCCTTTTGTGGTGGGCTCTTACAAACGTGCGCAGCGCCTGTGGGAGCTGCAGCGCCCGGGCATGGAGCGTGAGTTTGCCCAGCGCGGCCTGAAGATTCTGTACGCCGTGCCCTGGCCCCCCCAAGGGCTGTACACCACACAGCCGGTGAAGTCCATGAACGACTTCAAGAACATCAAGATGCGCACCTACAACCAGACCACGGTGCGCCTGGCCGAAATGCTGGGCGCCCGTTCGGTGGATGTGGCCATGGTGGATGTGGGCAAAGCCGCCAATGAAGGCCGCATGGACGCCATGATCACCTCGGCTGTGACCGGTGTGGAAAACAAGGTCTGGGGCCCCCTCAAACACTATTACGAAATCAGCGCCTGGTTTCCCAAGAACATCGTATTTGTCAACGCCAAGGCCTTTGACGCGCTGGCGCCCGATGCCCGTGCCACCGTGGTGAAGGCCGCGGCCGAAGCGGAAAGCCGGGGCTGGGTGGCCAGCGAGGCGATTGCCCAATCGGCCACCAAAGAACTGCAGGCCAACGGCATCAAGGTGGACCGTATATCCGCCGAGCTGGAGTCCGATCTCAAACGCATTGGCGAACGATTCTCCCGCGAATGGGTGCGCTCGGTAGGCCACGGCGCAAGCGATATCTTTGTTCCCTATTACTTCAACTAGACCTGTCTGTCACTTCCTTACAAGAGACTTCTTACTATGCAAAACCATAACAACACCCTCGACCGCAAACTCTGGCAATTCTGGATTGACCGTGGCGGCACGTTCACGGACATCGTGGGCAAACGCCCCGACGGCACCCTGGTCACCCACAAACTGCTCAGCGAAAACCCCGAGCAGTACAAGGACGCGGCGGTGGCCGGCATACGCCACCTGCTGGGCCTACAAAAAGGTGAACCTGTGACCCCCGATCTGGTGGAGTGTGTGAAGATGGGCACCACCGTGGCCACCAACGCGCTGCTGGAGCGCAAGGGCGAGCCCACCCTGCTGGTTACCACGCGCGGCTTCCGCGATGCCCTGCGCATTGCCTACCAGAACCGCCCCCGCATCTTTGACCGCAACATCATGTTGCCTGAGCTGCTGTACAGCGCTGTGGTGGAGGCGCAGGAGCGCATGGGTGCCCATGGTGAAGTCGTCCAGGCCCTGGATGAAGCGCTATTAAAAGAAGAGCTGACCAAGCAATATGCACGGGGGCTACGCAGTGTTTCCATCGTTTTCATGCACGGCTACCGCTATACCGCCCATGAACAGGCTGCAGCCCACCTGGCACGCGAGATCGGTTTCACCCAAGTGAGCACCTCGCATGAAACCAGCCCGATGATGAAGTTTGTCAGCCGGGGCGATACCACCGTGGTGGACGCCTACCTGTCACCCATCCTGCGCCGTTATGTGGAGCAGGTGGCCGGTGAGATGCCCGGTGTGAAGCTGTTCTTTATGCAGTCCAGCGGCGGATTGACAGACGCGCACAGCTTCCAGGGTAAGGACGCGATCCTGAGCGGCCCGGCCGGTGGCATTGTGGGCATGGCGCGCACCGCGGCCATTGCGGGCATAGAGAAAACCATTGGCTTTGACATGGGAGGAACGTCTACCGACGTGTCGCACTACGCTGGTGAGTTTGAACGCGAGTTCGAGACCCAGGTGGCCGGTGTTCGCATGCGTGCACCCATGATGAGCATCCACACCGTGGCGGCGGGTGGCGGATCGTTGCTGGCATTTGACGGTTCGCGCTTTCGCGTGGGGCCACAGAGTGCAGGTGCCAACCCTGGCCCGGCCAGCTACCGTCGGGGTGGTGCACTGGCCGTGACCGACGCGAATGTGATGATGGGCAAGATTCAGCCGCGCTATTTTCCCAAGGTGTTTGGGCCCCATGCTGACGAAGCCCTGAGCCTGGAGGCTGTGCAGACCAAGTTTGGTGAGCTGGCCGAGCGGACCCAGCGCCCGGCCGAAGAGGTTGCCGAAGGTTTCATCAACATCGCTGTGCAACAGATGGCCAACGCCATCAAGAAAATTTCGGTGGCCCGTGGTTATGACGTCACCAGTTACACGTTGCAATGTTTTGGTGGCGCCGGTGGCCAACACGCCTGCCTGGTGGCCGACGCCCTGGGCATGACCCGAGTGTTTGTGCACCCGCTGGCCGGTGTGCTCAGCGCCTATGGCATGGGTCTGGCCGACCAGTCGGTGATACGCGAACAAGCGGTGGAGGTCAAACTCAATCCCGAAGCCCTGGCAGCCATCGTGGTCCAGCTGGATGAGTTGGCCGCCCATGCCCAGGGTGAGCTGACCCGCCAGCAGGTCAACCATGGTCACATCACCACCCACCGCCGCGTACATGTGCGCTACGAGGGCAGCGATGCCGCGTTGGTGGTGCCCTACCCAACGGCCGGTGCAAACGCCGCAGACGTGGCAGCCCGCATCGTGGCCGGTTTTGAGGCTGCCTACCGCCAGCGCTTTGCCTTCCTGATGGAGGGCAAGGGGCTGATTGTGGAAGCGGTGTCGGTCGAGGCCGTGATTGCCGGTGATGCACCGGCGGAACCCCGCCACGCCATGCACGCGCCGCGCGATTTGCAGGCCAGCGGCGCGGTGCGCGAGATGGTGCGTATGTACTCCGGCGGCGAGTGGGTACAGGCAGCGCTGGTGGTGCGCGAAGATTTGCGTCCCGGTGACGTGATCCCCGGACCGGCCATCATTGCAGAGAAAAACGCGACCACCGTGGTGGAGCCCGGCTGGCAGGCAACTCTTACAGAGTTTGACCACCTGGCCCTCGTCCGCACTGCAAAGCGTGCTATCAAATATGCAGTAGGCACTACCGTGGACCCGGTGCTGCTGGAGGTGTTCAACAACCTGTTCATGAACATTGCCGAGCAGATGGGCCTGCAACTGCAGAACACCGCTTACTCGGTCAACATCAAGGAGCGCCTGGACTTCAGTTGCGCGTTGTTCGATGCCGCCGGCAACCTGATCGCCAATGCACCCCACATGCCAGTGCATTTGGGCAGCATGGGCGAGAGCATCAAGACTGTAGTGCGCGAGAACGCCAACACCATGCAGCCGGGTGACGTTTATGTGCTCAACGATCCCTACCATGGTGGCACCCACCTGCCTGACATCACCGTCATTACGCCGGTCTACATGGACGGCAAGCCCACGTTTTACGTTGGTAGCCGCGGTCACCATGCGGATGTGGGCGGCACTACACCGGGCTCCATGCCTCCGTTCTCCACGCGCATCGAGGAAGAGGGCGTACAGATCAACAACTTCAAGCTGGTGGACCGCGGAGTGCTGCGCGAGGCCGAGATGGTGGCGCTGCTGAGCAGTGGTGAATACCCCTCACGTAACACCCAGCAAAACATGGCCGACCTGAACGCGCAGATCGCTGCCAACGAAAAGGGTGTGCAAGAGCTGCGCAAGATGGTGGAGCAGTTTGGCCTGGACGTGGTGCAGGCTTACATGCGCCATGTGCAGGACAACGCGGAAGAGTCCGTGCGCCGCGTCATCACCCGTTTGAAAGACGGAGCCTTTACGCTGCCGCTGGACAACGGCGCGCAGATCCAGGTTGCGATTCGCGTCAATGCCAAGGAGCGCAGTGCGGTGATCGATTTCACCGGTACCTCGCCCCAGCAGATCAACAACTTCAATGCACCCACAGCGGTGTGTATGGCGGCGGTTCTGTATGTGTTCCGCACGTTGGTGGACGACGACATTCCGCTGAATGCCGGATGCCTGAAGCCGCTGGAGGTGATCATTCCGCAGGGCTCCATGCTCAACCCCAATCCGCCGGCCTCGGTGGTGGCGGGCAATGTTGAAACATCGAGCTGCATCACCAATGCCCTGTACGGCGCCCTGGGTGTGATGGCGGCCAGCCAGTGCACCATGAACAACTTCACCTTTGGCAATGCGCAGTACCAGTACTACGAAACCATTTCGGGTGGCTCGGGCGCTGGCGTGATGACCAATCTCGCAGGCGAGGTAGTGGGTGGCTTCAACGGGACCAGCGTGGTCCAGACCCACATGACCAACTCGCGCTTGACCGACCCCGAGATTTTTGAGTTCCGCTTCCCGGTGCGCCTGGAGAGTTACGAAATCCGCGCCGGTTCGGGTGGCGCTGGCAAGTGGCACGGTGGCGACGGTGGTGTGCGCCGTGTGCGTTTCCTGGAGAACATGACGGCCAGCATTCTGTCCAACGGCCGCAGCCACGGCGCGTTTGGAATGGCGGGTGGCCAGCCAGGGCAGGTGGGTGTCAATCGGGTGCTGCGGGCCAATGGGGAGGTGGAGCAATTGGGGCATATCGGCCAGGCCGAGATGCACGCTGGCGACATCTTCGAAATATCCACACCAGGGGGTGGTGGGTACGGCGCGTAACGCCGCCGCCAACTGCACCGACCGGATCGGGGATCGACCATGAACTCCAAAGACAGTGTCGACATAGCCGTTGCGCTGACCGAGCGTCTGCTGCGAGAACAGCAGATGATCTTTGACCGGGCGGCGACGGGCATTCTGTTCACCAGGGACCGGCGCATCCAGCGTTGCAACCCGGCGTTTGAGGCCATCTTCGGCTGGGAGCATAACCAGATGCAGGGCCAGCCCACGCGGGTCATGTATGCCAGTGACCAGGCCTGGGCGGAGAATGGTGCATTGGTCTACCCTGCGCTGTCTGCGCATGGACGATTCGATGGAGAGCTGTGCTACAGCAACCACCGGGGTGAACCCATCTGGTGCCGGGTAACGGCCAGTTGGGTCCATGCAGACAACCCTGATGAAGGTGCGGTGTGGTTGATGGAAGACGTGACGCTGGCGCGGGCCGCCAGCATCGCCTTGCAGGAAAGTGAGGCGCGTTTTGTTCGGCTGTTTGACCAGTCCCCCATGCCCATGGGATATTCCTCCAGTAGCGATGGCTTCAGTTCGACGGTCTGGAACGACGCCTGGTTTGAAACCTTTGGCTTTGACCGCGCCGCGGCCCAGGGTCAGTCGGGCCTGACCCTGGGGTTGTGGGTCAATCCCCAGGAGCGGGTGCATCGGTTGGACCGCGCTTTGCGTGGCGAGGCTATACATAACGAAGAAGCCCAGCTCCAGCGCGCCGATGGTGCCATTCGCTGGGTATCGCTGTCCAGCCGATCATTTGTGGAGGCCACCCGTACGCTGGTGGTGTTCACCTATTTCGATGTCACCGAGCGTCGGCTCGCACAAGAGGAAGTGTTGGCGCTCAATACCCAGCTTGAGGCGCGTGTGGCCCAGCGCACTGCGGAGTTGCTGTTGGTCAACCAGGAGTTGACGCAGGCCCTGGCCACGCTGGAGCTGGCCCGAGACCAGTTGGTCCAATCGGAAAAGTTGGCAGCGTTGGGTTCGCTGGTCACGGGTGTTGCCCATGAGTTGAATACACCCATTGGCAACTGCGTGACGGCCGTGAGTGCACTGGACTACCGTGTCGCCGAACTGGCGCAGTTGGCGGAGGCGGGGCTCAAACGCTCAGACCTGCAAAGTTTTCTGGACGATTCGCGCCAGGCCACCGACCTGATGGGGCGCAACATTACCCGCGCAGCCACGCTGATCACCAGTTTTAAGCAGGTGGCGGTAGATCAGACCAGTTCGCAGCGCCGGCAGTTTTCCCTGGCCACGGCGATTGCAGAGATATTGCTGACGCTCAAACCCCTGGTGGCCAAGTCGGCTTGTACGCTCACATGTGATGCCCTGCAGGACGCGGCGCTCGACAGTTTTCCAGGTCCTTTGGGCCAGGTACTGACACACTTGATTGAAAACGCCATCTTGCATGGCTACGACAAGGGCCAAACCGCGGGTCATATAGCGGTGGACGCGTGTTGTGTGGGGGCAGACCACGCCACCATCAGCGTGCGTGACTTCGGTAGTGGCATTCCGCTGGCGCACAGGCGCCACCTGTTTGAACCCTTCTTCACCACCCGGCTGGGGCAAGGGGGTTCGGGCCTGGGCTTGTACGTCGTGCACAACATCACCACGGGTGTGCTGGGTGGCACGGTGGCGGTGGACAGTGTGGAGGGGCAGGGTGCGACATTCACCATCACCATCCCCTTGGTCGCACCCGCCTGCAAACGTGTGCTCGACCGGGTGGGGTCGGCTCAGTCTTCGCAATTGAACCGCATGCCAGTAGCTATATAAATAATAGCACTACTGTTAGCAATCACGGGGGCTAGAGGCACGTTTTGCTTGAAGTCACTTCACCACCACCACCGGGTTGGCCTTCCACTGGGCAAAACTCTGTCGTATCAGCTCATCCAGCGCGCCACTTTTCTTGAGCAGGGACAGGCGGGTGTCAATGGCGTCGAGTTTGTCGGCGCACTGGCCTTTGCGTGTCAGAACCATGTAGTTGGCGGTCTCCACCAGGAACGGTGACTTGGCGACAAAACGCTCTTCGTCGCCGCGCTTGAGCAGGTGGGCCATGCCGGTGTAATACCCGGTGATGAAGTAGTCCAACCGGTCCGCGCCAAGTTTGCTGAAATTGTTCGCGGGGCTGTTGGCCTCTTCGATGGTCAGGTTCTGCTTCATGTATTCGTCAAAACCATCACCAAAGACATTACTGCGTGTGATGCCGCCCCTGAGGCCAATCAGGTCTGCGCGGCTGTTGAAGGTGATGGGGCGGTCTCTGGATGTGAAGACGGCGACCGGGTTCACAAAGGCCGCTGTTTTGGGGTACAGCAAAAACGCTTCGCGCTCCGGCGTTTTTTTCAGGGTGGCCACCATGTCGATATCGCCCCGTTCGGCTGCCGCCATCACCCGGGGGAAGGGGCCGAGGTAACGCACCTCATAGGGGATTTTGAGATCGTCCAGCACCCGCTTGGCAATGGCGATGGAAGCGCCGTGCATGGTGTTGCCGTCGTACCAGTGCAGGGGTGGGTAGTCCGGGTCTGCAGCCAAGACCAGGCGTGTGCACTGTGCATGGGCGCTTGACACAGCGCCTGCCAAAAGCACCATGCAACTCAGCTTCACCAGGGGCAATGGGGTCATGGGGTGTGCCTTTGTCTTGGGGTTCTGGCCGGTCTGGCAAGCGCGAGCATACGCTGGCGCATCCGTCGCCGCAATGGCGAAAACCAGAAACAAAAAACCCGCCGAAGCGGGTGGGTGGGGTCAGCGGCGTAGCGCTTATTTCTTGGCGGCGCTGGCAGTGGCCTTGGGTGCGCTGGCGGCAGGTGCCGCAGGTGCTGCGGGCGTGGCAGGAGCTGCGGTTGCAGCAGCGTCAGCCTTGGCTTTCTTGGCATCTTCCTTGGCTTGTTTGGCAGCTTCTTTTTTGGCCTTGGCTTCTTCTGCCTTCTTGGCTTTTTCTTCGGCCTTGGCCTTCTTGGCTTCCTCAGCCTTCATCTTGGCTTCGGCCTTGGGGTCTTTCTTTTCTTCCTTGGCAGCGGGGGCTGCTGCAGGCGCCGGTGCGGCGGCTGGTGCAGCAGCGGCAGGCTTGGCATCTGCCTTGGCGACTGGTGCAGCAGCGGCGCCCTTGAAGGCTGCGCCGTTGACGGTCATGCCTTCGGCAGAGAACTTGGCGGCATTGCCTTCACCCACACCTTTGACGCGTTCGACGAAGTCGTTCCAGTCTTTGAAATTGCCCTTCTTGCGCTCGTCAATGATCTTGGTGGAGATGCCGGGGCCAATACCTTTGATGCCGTCGAGCTCTGCCGCAGTGGCTTTGTTGACATCGACTGCAGCAAAAGAAAGGCTTGCGTACAGCAGCACGGCGAGGACCAGGATTTTCTTCAACATGTGCATTCCTTCAGGAGTGTGTGGAGTGGTTAACTAAGAGGCTGGCACCAGAGTCTTGGTGTCCAGCCTACAACGTACCTTAGCTTGGCGCGGTTGACTGACCGGCCGACAACCCCGCCCGCACCTACCCTTGGTCAGCGACTGGCTGTTAATGCCTGTACGTAGGCGCGCACACCACTTTGCACATTGGCAAACGCGTGTTGGCACCCGGTGCTGCGCAGCGCGCTGAGATCGGCCTGGGTGTAGCTTTGGTATTTGCCACGCAAGGCCTCGGGGAAGGCGATGTATTCGATCAGCCCATCTGCGGCCGCCTGCTGTAGCGACAGCGCGCTTTCACCACGCTGCTCGCGCAGGGTGTTGACCACGGTGAGTGCCACATCGTTGAACGGTTGTGCCTGGCCTGTGCCCAGGTTGTAGATACCAGATTCGCCGGGGTGGTCGAAGAACCACAGGTTGACGGCCACCACGTCGTCGATGTAGACAAAGTCGCGCATCTGGCCACCGGCTGCATAACCACCGTAGTCGCCGAACAGCTTGACCTTGCCCTCGGCATGGAACTGGTGGAACTGGTGGTAGGCCACGCTGGCCATGCGGCCCTTGTGTTGCTCGTGCGGGCCATAGACATTGAAGTAACGAAAGCCCACGACCTGGTTGGTCTTGCCGGCCTTGGTGCGCTGAAAATCACTGCCGCATTCTCTGCGCATGCGCTGGTCGAACAAGAGCTTGGAGTAGCCATAGACATTGAGCGGCAGTTCAAAGGCCGGTTCTTCACGAAACGTGTCCGAGCCGCCGTAGGTGGCTGCCGACGATGCATACAACAGGCGTGCACCGCGCTTCTGGCAGGCGTGGAACAACTGGCACGACAATGTGTAGTTGTTGGCCATCATGTATTTGCCATCGAGTTCCATGGTGTCGCTGCAGGCACCTTCGTGGAACACGGCTTCGATCTGGCCATAGGAGCCACCGGCAAAGGCCTCGTAAAAGATGTCGGCGTCTACATAGTCGGCAATGCGCAGGCCGGCCAGGTTGCGGAATTTGTCGCCCTGCTTGAGGTCGTCCACCGCAATGATGTCGTCAATGCCGCGCGCATTCAGACCCTTGATGATGTTGCTGCCAATAAAACCTGCGGCGCCGGTTACAACAATACGTGTCATGTTTTCTGTTCCTCTTCAGCGGTTGGTGAACAGCTCGTCGTAACTGACGGTAGCCGTACCAAACTTACCCACCACCACACCACCGGCCCGGTTGGCGATGGGCACGGCGTCGCGCAGGCTCATGCCTGCGGCCACCAGGGCCGCCATGGTGGCGATCACCGTGTCACCTGCGCCGGTCACATCGAACACCTCACGGGCGACAGCGCTGACGTGTAAGTCGCCCTGGGCATCAAACAAGGTCATGCCTTCTTCACTGCGGGTCAGCAAAATCGCGTCCAGCTTGCACGCGGTACGCAGGGCATGTACCTTGCTGCGCAAGGTATCCTCATCTGCCCAGGCGCCAATGACCTGTTGAAGCTCGGCGCGGTTAGGGGTGATGACGGTGGCGCCGGTGTAACGTGCAAAGTCGCTGCCCTTGGGGTCAACCAGGATCGGTTTGCCGGCGGCGCGCGCGCGGGCAATCATGTCGGTGATGTGGCCCAGTCCACCCTTGCCGTAGTCCGAGAACAGCACGGCCCCGTGCACCGGCAACAGGTTTTCGAACGCGGCCGTTTGTGAGGCCAGCAACTCGTTCTTGGGTGTGTTTTCAAAGTCTAGGCGCAACAACTGCTGCTGGCGTCCAATCACCCGCAGCTTGACCGTGGTCTTGAGCTCCGCATCGCGCCCGAAATGGGGCTGGATACCGGTTTGTGCCACCAGGGCTTCGAGCTTGTGGCTGGCTTCATCGTCCCCCACCACGGTCAGCAGTGAAGCCTGCGCGCCCAGTGTGACCACGTTGTAAGCCACGTTGGCCGCACCGCCGTTGCGCTCTTCTTCACGCGTGATGCGCACCACGGGCACCGGTGCTTCGGGCGAGATGCGATCGACGGCGCCGTACCAGTAACGGTCCAACATCACATCGCCGACCACCAGCACCTGGGCGGTGGCCATTTTTTCTTTGGAGATAGTCATAGTTCTTCTACACGGCGGGCGGGGTAACTGTCCCAGGCTTGGCAGCCGGGGCATTGCCAGAAATGTTGTTTGGCCTCAAACCCGCAGGCGGCGCAGCGGTAGCGAGTGAGTGGTTTGACGGCCTGGTCCAGTGCGCGCTGCACTTGGGGGTGGAATTGTTCGTGCTCCAGTTTTTCGCCTGCAATCCATTTGGCGGCTGCCACCAGCGAGGGTTCAATTTCCAGGTGGCGGGCATACCACTCTCGTGCGGTGGCGGTAGGGGCGCCACTGGCCGCCTCTAGCGCCACGATGGCGTCCAGCACGTCGAGTGACGGTGTATGGGCATAAGCGGCCTTCAGGCGGGCCAGCGTCCGCACGCCTTGTCCTGCGGCAATGGCGTATTGGGCCAGCAGGGGTGCAATCAGGCCTATGGCGGTGGGGGCGGTGACCAGGGCCTGGGTCAGTGTTTCGCAGGCGAGTGCGGGTTTGTCTTGCAGAAACTGGAGCTTGGCCATGTCCATGCGGGGGCGCGGTGCGTCGGGCGCAGTGTGCATGGCCTGGGTGAGGTGCTGTTCGGCCTGGGCCATATCGTTAGTGGCGATGCAGGCGTGTGCCTGTTCACACAAATAGTGCGACAGCCGCCCCTTGAAGCTGCCCTGGCCCTTGGATTCTAGGCTGCGTGCAATTTGCGCGGCGTGTTCCCAGTCGCGGGAGCGTTCGTAGTTGGCCAGCAGGGCCAGGTGGGCCTGGGCTTCGAAGCGGGTGCCATCGAGCTTGAGCAGGGCCTCTTCCGCGCGGTCCAGCAGGCCGGCCTTGAGGTAGTCCAGTGCCAGCGCGTGTTGGGCGCGGTGCCGGTCATCCTGCGCCAGATCGCCGCGTGACAACAAATGTTGGTGTACCCGCACCGCGCGTTCGTATTCGCCGCGGCGGCGAAACAGGTTGCCCAGTGCGAAGTGCAGTTCGGAGGTGTCGGGGTCGTTTTGTACCGCCTCGATAAAGGCATCTATCGCCTGGTCCTGTTGTTCGTTCAGCAGGAAATTGAGACCTTTGAAGTAGGCCTTGGGTGCTTGCCGGTTTTCAATGCGCAGTTGGCGCAGGTCAAACCGCGATGCCAGCCAGCCGAGCACAAAAACAATGGGCAAGGCCAGCAATATCAGGCTCAGGTCAAATTCCATACGGGGGTTGCTGCGGTGCGGAAGGTTTTTCGGTGGGTGTCAGGCTGGTTGCGGCTGCGGATTCCTTGCGCGCCAGGGCCGCCGCACGGCGGTGTTGCCACCAGCGGGGCACCATGCCCAGTACGCCAATCACCAGGCCCAGCGCAAATGCACTCAGCACCACCAGAACCAGCGGCGCCGTCCATTGCTGGCCGAAGAAAAAACGCACAGTGGCATCGTGCTGGTTGTTCAGTGCGAAGGCGAAGAGGGTAAAAAAAATGGCCGCCTTCAGCGCCCACTTCAAAAACCATGCAAGTTGTTTCATTGATCTCCTCGGTGTCGAGGGATTCTAACGGGGCAGAAGCGCCCCAAGCCTGTCAGGCTTTGACTTTGCCTTCGAGTTCAGCGGTGCGCTGGTCCACGGATTCGCGCAGGGCTTTGCCAGGCTTGAAATGGGGTACACGCTTCTCGGGGATGGCCACACTTTCGCCGCTGCGGGGGTTGCGACCCATGCGGGGCGGGCGGTGGTTGATCGAGAAACTGCCGAAACCGCGAATTTCTATGCGGTGGCCTGCGACCAGGGCGTCGTTCATGGCGTCCAGAATGGCCTTGACGGCAAATTCGGCATCGCGATGGGTGAGCTGGCCAAAACGGTTGGCGAGTTCTTCAACAAGGTCGGAGCGTGTCATGGCAAAGTATTTTTATCCAAGAAAAAACGACCGGTTCCCAAACACACGCTTGGGGCGCCGGCCGTTTGTTCAATTCAACAGCATGTCAAATAATCTTGAGGGACAGATTTAACCCTGTCCCCAGCTGATTAGTTGTTGTTGTCGAGCTTGGCGCGCAACAAAGCGCCCAGGCTGGTGGTGCCAGCGTTTTCGCGGGCAGAAGACTGGCTCAGGGCAGCCATGGCTTCGCCTTGGTCAGCCATGTCCTTGGCCTTGATGGACAACTGGATGTTGCGGGTCTTGCGATCCACATTGACAACCACAGCGGTCACTTCGTCGCCTTCCTTCAGCACGTTGCGAGCATCTTCCACGCGGTCGCGGGAGATTTCGGAAGCGCGCAGGTAACCGATGATGTCATCGCCCAGGTCGATTTCAGCGCCCTTAGGATCAACCGTCTTGACCTTACCGGTCACAACCTGGCCCTTGTCGTTGATCGACACGAAGGTGGTGAAAGGATCGGAATCCAACTGCTTGATACCCAGGGAGATGCGCTCGCGGTCCACGTCCACAGCCAAGACCAAAGCCTCGACTTCTTGACCCTTCTTGAATTCGCGCACGGCAGCTTCGCCGGTTTCGTTCCAGGACAGGTCGGACAAATGCACCAGACCGTCGATACCAGCAGCCAGACCGACGAACACGCCGAAGTCGGTGATGGATTTGATCGGGCCCTTCACGCGGTCGCCGCGCTTGGTGTTTTGAGCGAACTCTTGCCATGGGTTGGCCTTGCATTGCTTCATGCCCAAGGAGATGCGACGCTTGTCTTCGTCGATTTCCAGAACCATGACTTCGACTTCGTCACCCAGGGCAACGATCTTGGAAGGAGCAACGTTCTTGTTGGTCCAGTCCATTTCGGACACGTGGACCAGGCCTTCGATTCCGGGTTCGAGTTCCACAAACGCGCCGTAGTCGGCGATGTTGGTGATCTTGCCGAACATGCGGGTCGACTGGGGGTAACGGCGGTTGACGCCCATCCAAGGATCGTCGCCCATTTGCTTCAGACCCAGCGAGACACGGTTCTTTTCGGTGTCGAACTTCAGGATCTTGGCAGTGATCTCTTGGCCAGCGGTCACCACTTCGGATGGGTGACGGACGCGGCGCCATGCCATGTCGGTGATGTGCAGCAGGCCGTCGATACCGCCCAGGTCCACGAACGCACCGTATTCGGTGATGTTCTTGACCACGCCTTGGACCACAGAACCTTCTTTGAGGGTCTGCATCAGTTTGGCGCGCTCTTCGCCCATGGAGGCTTCGACCACGGCACGGCGGGACAACACGACGTTGTTGCGCTTGCGGTCCAGCTTGATGACCTTGAATTCCATGGTCTTGTTTTCGTACGGAGACAGATCCTTGGTAGGACGTGTGTCAACCAACGAACCGGGCAGGAAGGCACGGATGCCATTGACCAGAACGGTCAGACCGCCCTTGACCTTGCCGGAAGTGGTACCGGTGACGAATTCGCCGGATTCCAAAGATTTTTCCAGAGACATCCACGAAGCGAGGCGCTTGGCGGTGTCGCGGCTGACGATGGTGTCGCCGTAGCCGTTTTCCATGGCGACGATAGCCACGGACACAAACTCACCTACTTGAACTTCGAGTTCACCCTTGTCGCTCTTGAATTCGGACAATGGAACATACGCTTCGGACTTCAGGCCGGCGTTGACCACGACGAAGTTGTGTTCGATGCGAACGACTTCAGCGGTAACGACTTCACCGATGCGGGTTTCCGAGCGTTTTTGTGACTCTTCAAATAGGTCTGCGAAAGATTCTGACATTTGCTTTGCGGTCAAATGACCGCGGGGTTAAGTTGTTGAACCACACCACCAGTGCGCTGCTGCGCGAGAGGGGCGGTGAGGACCGACCAGCTATTTCAAACGGTTTGAAAAGGCTGTTTGCCCTGCCACCAGTCCAACACCAGATCTACCGATTCTTCAACCGTCAAATCCGAGTTGTCCAGCAACCGGGCGTCTTCTGCGGGCTTGAGCGGTGCGACCACTCGGGATGAATCCCGGGCGTCACGTGCCTCCAGGTCCGCGTGAAGAGATGGGAGTGTAGTTGAAATACCCTTAGAAATCAACTGCTTATAACGGCGCTCGGCCCGGCGCTCGGCGCTGGCGGTCAGAAATACCTTGAGCGGGGCGTCCGGAAAGATCACCGTACCCATGTCGCGGCCGTCGGCCACCAGGCCCGGCAATTGGCGGAAACTGTGCTGCAAATCGATCAAAGCGTCGCGTACGCGGGGCAAAGCGGACACTTTGGATGCGTTCATGCCGGCTTCTTCGGTGCGGATGGTGTCACTTACGTCATCGCTGTCCAGCAGAACCCGGCCGTTGGTGAAGTGGATGTGCAGGCCCTTGACCAGCTCCGCGATGGCCGCTTCGTGCGCCAAATCCAGCCCCAGGCCCGCGCGCTGGGCCGCCAATGCGGTGATGCGGTAGAGCGAACCGGAATCCAGAAAGTGGTAGCCCAGCTTTTGTGCCAGCACCACGGCCAGCGTGCCTTTGCCCGAAGCGGTGGGGCCGTCCACACAGACCACAGGAATGCCGGGTTGTGGCGTGTGCGCGACCGAAAACAGGGCTTCAAAATAGTCGGGGAAGGTCTTGGCCACACATTTGGGGTCTTCAATACGCACCGGAATCCCGGCCGGATTGAAGGCTGCCAGCGAGAAACACATGGCAACCCGGTGGTCGTCATACGTGTGGATGCTGGCTGCTTTCCAGGCTTCTTTGGCGGCGGGCGGCGTCACCTGGATAAAGTCCGCGCCTTCCACGACGGTGGCGCCCAGCTTGCGCAGTTCGGTGGCCATGGCGGCAATCCGGTCCGTTTCCTTGACACGCCAGCTGGCGATATTGCGCAGCGTAGTGGTGCCTTCTGCATACAGCGCCATCACTGCCAGCGTCATGGCTGCATCGGGGATGTGGTTGCAGTCCAGGTCTATGGCCTTCAGGGGCCAGCTGCCACGGGAGATTTGCAGCCAGTTAGGCCCGCTTGCGATGTGTGCGCCCATTTGCTGGGCCGCCTCCATAAAACGGATGTCGCCCTGGATCGAATCGGCCCCAACGCCCAGTATCTTTATGGAATTTTGGCCTGTAGCCCCCGTCGCTATTGAACCTAGCGCTATGAAATAGCTAGCAGATGAAGCGTCGGCCTCGACATGGATGTCACCCGGGGATTGCAGTTGGCACCCCGCCGGAATGGTGAAGCGCTGCCAGCCGTCACGCTGCACAACGACGCCAAAACGCGCCAGCAGCTTCAGGGTAATCTCGATATAGGGGCGCGAAATCAGCTCCCCCACAACCTCGATGACGATGTCCTTCTGTGCAACCAGGGGCAGAGCCATCAGCAGTGCGGTCAGAAACTGGCTGGATACGTCGCCCCGTACCTGGATAGGCGCATCCAGGACCAAGGCCGGCGTGCCAATGTGCAGCGGCGGGAAGCCGTCGTTACCCAAATAGTCAATGCGGCAACCCAGTTGGCGCAGGGCATCCACCAGGTCGCCGATGGGGCGCTCGTGCATGCGGGGGATGCCGCTCAACTCGAAGTCACCACCCAGTACCGCCAAGGCGGCGGTCAGCGGGCGCATGGCAGTGCCCGCATTGCCCAGGAATAGTTTGGCGTGTGTAGACACCGGTTTGCCGCCCAATCCGTCAATTTGCACGGTGGTTCCCGACTGGCGTAGGCCACAGCCCAGCACGCGCAGGGCGTCCAGCATGACGCGGGTGTCGTCCGAATCCAACAGGTCATGGACGGTGGTGGTGCCGGTGCACATGGCCGCCAGCAGCAGAACCCGGTTGGAGATGCTTTTGGAGCCGGGGAGGGTGACCGTGCCAGCGGCGCCGGCCAGTGGGGGGATGTCTAAAAATGCGGTGGAATACATCAGGGATTGTGTCGGGAGGTCATGCTCCAGGTGCCACGGGTGATGCTGGCTTGCTCCAGCAGGCCTTCCAGCGCCTCGGTGTTGCCGCTGGAAATCATCAGCTCCAACGCATGCAGGTTGCGCTGGAAAATTTTGGACTGGGCCAGTAGCTCTTCCCGATTGGAAATCAGGATGTCGCGCCAGACCTTGGGGTCACTGGCGGCAATACGGCTGAAATCGCGGAAGCCTGGGCCGGCCAGCGACAGGTAGTCCTTGCCCTGAGGCTGGCCCGAAATGGCGTTCATCAACGCAAAGGCAATCAGATGCGGCAGGTGACTGACGGCTGCAAACGCGGCGTCATGTTGTTCGGGCGACATTTTCAGCACCCGGCAACCCAGCGCGGTCCACACGTCCACAGCTTTTTGCAGCTGCACGGTCAGCGTGCGCTCGATCGGTGTCAGGATGACCTGGCGACCCGCGTACAAATCGGGGTCGGCGTTGTCCACACCCGAGACTTCCTTGCCCGTGATGGGGTGGGCAGGCACAAACGACCCGACGTGCTCACGCAGAGCGCGGCGGCCCGCATCGATCACGTCACGTTTGGTGGAGCCCACATCCATGACCAACATATTGGCCGTGACCAGGTGTTTGATGGCCTTGAACGTGGCTTCGGTGGCAGCTACCGGCACCGCAATCAGCACAATATCGGCACCCGACACGGCCAGCAGCGCGGAGGGCGCTTCCACGTCGATGACGCCCATCAACCGGGCGCGTTCCGTGGTGCTGGGCGACTTGCTGTAACCGACCACACGTTTGACCAAACCCGCACGTTTGAGTGCGAGTGCAAACGAGCCGCCCATCAGGCCGCATCCGATCAAGCCAAGCTGTTCAAACATAAGGGTTCCTGAAGATTGGCATCAATCGGCGACCGGGTAGGTACCCAGTACTTTGTAAAAGGCACACAGACGCTGAAGCTCCTGGAGCGCCAACGCCACGTGGGGCTGCGAGGGGTGGCCCTGCAGGTCGATATAGAAATAGTATTCCCATTGGCCGGTTCGTGCAGGGCGTGATTCGAAACGCGTCATGGACACGCCATGCGCCTTCAGCGGCACCAGCAGGTCATGCACGGCACCGGGCTTGTTGGGTACGGACACGATCAGGCTGGTGCAGTCCTTGCCCGATGGCGGCGGTGTGCCCAGTGTCTGCGGCAGGCAAATGATCGCAAAACGTGTGCGGTTGTAGGCTTCGTCCTGTATCGCATGGGCTGCGATGTGCAAGCCAAACTGCGTGGCAGCGCGTTCGCTGGCCAAACCCGCCCACGCGGGGTTGGTGGTGGCCAGGCGTGCACCCTCGGCATTGCTGGAAACGGGGCGGCGCTCCGCGTGGGGTAAGTGTTTGGTCAGCCAGGCCTGGCACTGGGCGAGCGCCAATGGGTGGGCCAGCACGGCTTCAATATTTTCCAGGGAGTTTTCCAGGCGCAGCAGGTTGTGCCGCACCAGCAGGGTCACCTCGCCGATGACATGGGTTGGCGAGTGCAGGAACAGGTCCAAGGAGCGGGTGACCATGCCTTCGGTCGAGTTCTCGACACCCACCACACCGTATTGGGCGCTGCCAGCGGCCGTGGCGTGGAAGACCTCGTCAAAGTTTGCGCAATAGATCAGGTTGGCGGCACCGCCAAAAAACTCAATGGCGGCTTGCTCACAAAAGGTACCCGCCGGGCCCAACACCGCCACCCGTTGTGGCGCTTCCAACGCCAGGCAGGCCGACATGATTTCACGCCAGATGTCGGCCACATGGGCGTCCTTCAGGGGGCCTGGGTTCGCGGTCTGGATTTTGTCGATAACCTGCGCCACACGGTCTGGCCTGAAGAAGGCTGTGCCTTCGCGCTTTTTAACTTCGCCCACCTTCTCGGCCACCAGTGCCCGGTCATTGAGCAAGCGCAGCAGTTGCTGGTCTATGGCGTCAATCTGGACGCGCAGCTCCGACAGATTGGGCAGGGGTGCACTCGGTTCTGTCATGGTTCTTATTGGTCGCTGGCCTCGTTGCCGTCCGCTGCGTCAGACGTGTCGTCTTCTCCGGCCGCATTCGCGTCGTTTTCTACGATGCGTTGCAAGCCGCTGAGCTTGGAGCCTTCGTCCAGACCGATCAAGGTCACGCCTTGTGTGGCACGGCCGAGTTCGCGGATCTCGCTGACGCGGGTGCGCACCAGCACGCCCTTGTCGGTGATCAGCATGATTTCGTCGTCCACATGTACCAGCGTTGCTGCCACCACCTTGCCGTTGCGCTCGGATTGCTGGATCGCAATCATGCCTTTGGTGCCGCGGCCATGGCGGGTGTATTCGGTGATGCTGGTGCGTTTGCCGTAGCCGTTCTCGGTGGCCGTGAGCACGCTTTGCTGCTCGTCCTCGGCCACCAGCATGGCGATGACTGACTGGCCGTCTGGCAGGTCCATGCCGCGCACGCCGCGTGTGTTGCGGCCCAGGGCGCGCACGTCGTTTTCGTCAAAACGCACGGCCTTGCCACCATCGCTGAACAGCATCACGTCGTGTTTGCCATCGGTCAGCGCGGCGCCAACCAGATAGTCGCCGTCGTCCAGGTTAATGGCAATGATGCCGCCCTTGCGGGGGTTGTTGAACTCGTCCAAGGCCGTCTTCTTGACCGTTCCCATGCTGGTGGCCATGAAGATGTAGTGGTCGGCCGGGAAGGTGCGGTTGGTGCCTGTGAGCGGTAGCACCACGTTAATCTTCTCGCCTTCTTGCAGTGGGAACATGTTGACGATGGGGCGTCCGCGCGAACCGCGCGAGCCTTGGGGCACTTCCCAGACCTTGAGCCAGTACATGCGGCCACGGTTGGAGAAACACAGCATGTAATCGTGGGTGTTGGCCACAAACAGCTGGTCTACCCAATCGTCTTCCTTGGTGGCGGTGGCCTGTTTGCCGCGTCCACCGCGTTTTTGCGCGCGGTATTCATTGAGCGGCTGGCTCTTGATGTAGCCGCTGTGGCTCATTGTCACCACCATGTCGGTGGGGGTGATCAGGTCTTCGGTGCTCAGGTCGTAGGAAGAGTGTTCGACCAGGCTGCGGCGTGCGCCCAATTTGGATTGGCCAAATTCCTGTTTGATGGCACCCAGTTCTTCACCGATGATGATGGAAACCCGCTCGGGCTTGGCCAGAATGTCCAGCAGGTCGTCGATCTCGGCCATCACTTCTTTGTACTCGGCAACAATCTTGTCCTGCTCCAGCCCGGTTAGGCGTTGCAGGCGCATTTGCAGAATTTCTTGTGCCTGGGTGTCAGACAGACGGTACAGGCCATCGCTGCCCATGCCAAAGGCTTTTTCCAGACCGTCGGGACGGTAGTCATCGGCATTGATCAGGCCGCCATCGGCACGCACGCGGGTCAACATTTCGCGCACCAGCTTGCTGTCCCAGGGGCGGGTCATCAACTCGGCCTTGGCAACCGGCGGTGTGGGTGACTCGCGGATGATGCGGATGAAGTCGTCGATATTGGCCAAGGCAACGGCCAAGCCTTCCAACACATGGCCACGTTCGCGGGCCTTGCGCAGGTTGAACACGGTGCGGCGTGTCACCACTTCGCGGCGGTGCTGCAGGAAGACCTCGATCAGGTCCTTCAGGTTGCACAGCTTGGGTTGGCCGTTGATCAGGGCCACCATGTTCATGCCAAACGTATCCTGCAACTGCGTTTGCTTGTACAGGTTGTTGAGCACCACCTCGGGAACGGCGCCGCGCTTGAGTTCGATTACCAGGCGCATGCCCGATTTGTCGGACTCGTCCTGGATGTGGCTGATGTCTTCGATCTTCTTCTCGTGCACCAGCTCGGCCATGCGCTCCTGCAAGGTCTTTTTGTTGACCTGGTAGGGGAGTTCGTCCACGATGATGGCTTGGCGTTGGCCCTTGTCGATGTCCTCGAAGTGGCAGCGCGCGCGCATCACCACCTTGCCGCGGCCGGTGCGGTAGCCGTCCTTGACGCCATTGATGCCGTAGATGATGCCGGCAGTTGGGAAATCGGGGGCTGGCACGATTTCCATCAGCTCGTCAATCGAGGCTTCCGGATTCTTCAGCAAATGCAGGCAGGCATCCACCACTTCGTTCAGGTTGTGCGGCGGGATGTTGGTGGCCATACCGACGGCAATGCCGCCGGAGCCGTTGACCAGCAAATTGGGCAAGCGGGTGGGCAGTACCAGGGGTTCTTTTTCGGAGCCGTCGTAGTTGGGGCCGAAATCAACCGTTTCCTTGTCCAGGTCGGCCAGCAGTTCGTGTGCAATCTTGGCCAAACGGATTTCGGTGTACCGCATAGCCGCCGCGTTGTCGCCGTCCACCGATCCGAAGTTGCCCTGTCCATCCACCAGCATGTGGCGCATGGAGAAGTCCTGCGCCATGCGAACGATGGTGTCGTACACCGACTGGTCGCCGTGGGGGTGGTACTTACCGATCACGTCGCCCACAATGCGGGCCGACTTCTTGTAAGCCCGGTTCCAGTCGTTGTTCAGCTCGTGCATGGCGAACAGCACACGCCGGTGAACGGGCTTGAGGCCGTCGCGCGCATCGGGCAGGGCGCGGCCCACAATCACGCTCATGGCGTAATCGAGGTAGCTGCGCCGCATTTCCTCTTCAAGGCTGATGGGCAGGGTTTCTTTGGCGAACTGGGTCATGGATGGCTTAAAGCTATATCAAAGACAACCCAGGATTCTACGGCCCGGCAGATGTCGTTAGATGGCAACATTCGGGCCAATTGTGCGCAGGACTATGCAATAGCAGTCAAAAGTAGTCGTTGTGGTATGGCACAATGACCGGAACGTCCCTATTTGGGGCGTCCCTAAAATTATTCGCAGCGATGCTGCAGTTTGTTACGCAAAAGGAACGCCATGAAACAATTGAATCGAGTAGCAATCGCCCTCGCTGCCGCAGTACTCGCCACCGCTGCTGGTGCACAAGAGATCCAAAACTGGAGAAACAGCTCCGGTGAAGTGTGGAAGAACTCTGTTGGCGAATGCTGGCGCAGCAATTTCTGGACTCCTGCAACTGCAGCCCCTGGCTGCGATGGCGCCATTGTTCCTCCAGCACCCGCTCCAGCACCTGCTCCAGCACCCGCTCCAGCACCTGCTGCCAAGCCAGCACCCGCTCCAGCACCTGCTCCCGCAGTTGCCAGCAAGGTGACTTACGCTGCTGACGCATTCTTTGACTTCGACAAGGCTGTCCTGAAGCCCGAAGGCAAAGCCAAGTTGGACGATCTGGCCAGCAAGGTCAAGGGCATCAATCTGGAAGTCATCATCGCTGTGGGTCACACTGACTCCGTCGGTACTGATGCTTACAACCAGAAGCTGTCCGTTCAGCGTTCCGAAGCTGTGAAGGCTTACTTGGTGTCTCAAGGTATCGAAAAGAGCCGCGTGTACACCGAAGGCAAGGGCGAGAAGCAACCCGTTGCTGACAACAAGACCGCCGAAGGCCGTAGCAAGAACCGCCGCGTGGAAATCGAAGTTGTTGGTACACGTACCAACAAGTAATTCGACTAGCCCAGGCTAATCTCCAAAAAACCCGCTTCGGCGGGTTTTTTGTTGCCTGTTGAAATGTGGTCGCCCCAATCTGGACATAATTGCGGCATGAACGATACAGTGAACGCAGACCCGGCTGAGTTAGCCAAATTTTCCGAGTTGGCCCACCGCTGGTGGGATATGGACAGCGAATTCCGCCCGCTGCACATGATCAATCCGCTGCGGCTGGATTGGATCCACTCCATCTGTCCCCTGACCGGTCTTCGCGCACTCGATGTGGGCTGCGGGGGCGGTATTTTGGCCGATTCCATGGCCAGACGGGGCGCTGCAGATGTGCTGGGTATCGACTTGTCGACAAAAGCGCTCAAAATAGCCCAACTGCACGCGTTAGAGGCGCAAACCCCCAATATCAACTACCGTGAAGTCAGTGCCGAAGCACTGGCGGCAGAAGCCCCGGCCTCCTTTGATGTGGTGACCTGTATGGAGATGCTGGAGCATGTGCCCGACCCTGCGTCCGTGGTGCAGGCCTGTGCCGATCTGGTCAAACCCGGTGGCTGGGTGTTCTTCTCCACGCTCAACCGCAATGCCAAGTCTTTTCTGTTTGCGATTGTGGGGGCCGAGTACCTGCTCAACATGTTGCCACGCGGCACCCATGAGTACGCCAAAATGATACGCCCCAGTGAATTGGCCGGTTACTGCCGCCAATCAGAGCTGGACGTTCGCCAAACCAGCGGCCTAGAATACAACCCCATCACCACACGTTACTCCCTGAGCCGCGACACCAGTGTCAACTACCTGTTGGCCACCCAAAAGCCTCTCTAGTCTTGCCCAACACCGTGCTTTTTCCGAATATCGCCGCCGTTCTGTTTGATCTGGACGGCACCCTGATTGACAGTGCACCAGATTTGGGCGCAGCTGCAGACCAAATGCGTGTTGCGCGTGGCATGCCCTCTCTGCCCCTGGTTTCTTACCGCCATATGGCCGGTGCGGGCGCCCGTGGCATGCTGGAGATCGCCTTTGGCATTGCTCCGCAAGACCCGGGTTTTGATGCCATGCGGGAAGAGTTTTTCTCTAACTACGCGGCCTGTATGACCGAGCGCACCTATGCCTTCGATGGCGTTCAGGAGCTGATTGCCCATTTGGAGCAGCGAAAACTACCCTGGGGTGTGGTGACCAACAAGTCGTCGCGCTTCACGGACCCGCTGACCCGTGCCATGCCCTTGTTCGCCAATGCGGGGACGATTGTGAGTGGTGACACCACACCACACGCCAAGCCCCATCCGGCGCCTTTGCTGGAGGCCGCACGGCAGTTGGGCGTGGATGCTGCACAGTGTTTGTATGTGGGGGATGACGAGCGCGATGTTGTGGCTGGTCTGGCTGCCGGCATGAAAACCGTTGCTGCCAGTTACGGTTATTTGGGTAAAAAGACCGAAATTCACGCCTGGGGCGCCCACGCCGAGATTAATTCACCACTTGCGCTCTTGCAATTGCTGGCAAGCGCCTAAAATAGAAGACTTGGGGCTGCACTGGTTTCGACGTGGGTTCGGACGCGCAGCAGGGCATGTCGAGGTTCTGTTACCTCGTAAAACCGCAGAAAAAAACTAACTGCAAACGACGAACGTTTCGCACTCGCTGCTTAATTGCACGTGAGCCTCACAACAGCAAGCCGATAGGCTGGGCAAGGGTAGTCAGATCGCAAGGTCGGGCTGTCCAGGCTGTGGGGTAATTTCATTCGGCTGGGCCCGCCTTGGGTGACTTAGGGCGGGTCGAGAAAATAGGTTACTGGCGTTTTGCGTAGCGTGCCACTGCGCGATGCAAAAGGCGAGACTTAAACCAGACGGCTACACATGTAGAACTGTTCGAAGAAGGCTTGCGGACGCGGGTTCAAATCCCGCCAGCTCCACCAGATTAAAAATCCAACCGGGTCTCCGGTTGGATTTTTTTTGCCTATCCCCGCGTGTTCATTGGGGTTCCCGAGGGTTCTTGCGGACTTCGCGGTTATTCCTGGCACCCAGAAATTCGCCACTTTTGCTCTCTCCGTGCCGATAGTCTCCGCAGCGGAGAGCACCCCAAACGACCCGAAGTCCGCAAGATTTTCGGTTCATGCCCATAAAAATCAATGGGTTACGTCCGGACTAATCAATCAGTTAGATTTCGTCATTGCTACCCGGAGGGAGCAACTTCCGCCACCCTACCCTCGGTGCGTCGGAGCAGCAGCTCGTTGAATTCGATCGAAAAGTTTCCGCGCGGCATCCTTGGCTGTGGCATCTTGCTCCGCACTGAGAGACTCGAGATCTACGCCGTCGCGGCCCGCTGCATAGACGGGACCGCCAACATCGTCGTCGTACTCCGAGCCGTCCTCGTTGATTGCGTAGTGATCGTCCTTGGAGAGGTCCGTGCCTACCAGCCGAGACAGGTACACCCAAGTCCAGCGCCGAGCCAGATCTCCCTGATCGTGTTCTTCGATCAAGCGGAGCATGGCACGGGTGTCCCCACTCTCGGCAGCCACGGTAAGCCAGTGCTTTGCATCAGCCACGCGCCCGAGCCGCTCGGCAATCTCGGCAACGGCCGATGGATCTGCCCCAACATCGTGACGCGGCACCTCAAAGAACGACGGATTGTCAAACCGCTCCGCAAGGTCGATGAGCGCATGTTGGTTGCCGAGTCGACCGGCCTCGCGAAGATGGCGGGCGTACTTATCATCCTGGGCGAGTCGAGCTGCATGAGCGTCTGCCCACTCCTTTTCTACGCCGGTGAGCACATGACCTTTTTGTGCCTGGGAATGCCAATAAGGGCTTCCAGCACCCTGATCGGTGTCTTCATCGTTGTCGGGGGCATGGATCAGCGCCAGTGCGTAGTGAGCGAGAGCGTTGCCTTTGCTGGCCGCAGTTTCCAACCCATCTAGCATGAGCGGTGCGAAATCACCTTCTTCACTATCGCCCCACCGATCAGCGAACCAATCGACTTTCTCGCCGTTGAACTGCTCAGTGTCGCCGCCAATCGGATTGCCTTCTGGGCCGGACCAATCCCCTCGAAGTTGGCTGATCAACGCTGAAATCCGCACGATGCCAATCTGGCGCTCTGCCAGGAAGGACCCTAGCGAAACCGAGACCAGATCCACGATTTCCGGTGGATACCCAAGCTCGATGCAGCGCCCACTAACTAAAGCGCTGTCGGCGCCAAGGCGCTTGTCTCCCGGGCGTTGCTGCGTAAAAATGGAATCAACCCCGAGTGCGGCGTAGGAGTTGAAGCCGAACGAGGCTGCCAGCAGTTCGTAGATGTGCGCTCTCTTGAGGGGTTTGCCGGTGCTGGCTTGGAGTTGTTGCTGCGCGGAATACGCGAGCTCTTTGATTGTCATAACGAACCTTTCCTGTGTGCCACGCCAATTTCGGGTCAGACGCACACGTTTAAGTCCCCGACGGCGAGGCTCAAAGAGAGGTTTTCAACAATTGTGAGGAAACGCCTTTTTTTACTCGTGTGCAAGTATGGTGGGCACCTGCGGAAATTCTATCCCAGTCACATCGGCTGGTCTACACAATCTGAAGCCGTGCGCGCTGCTCATCCCACAGCGCGGGTGGGTCCACAGCTAGATCGAACAGTGTCAGATGGTCCGGCAATTCATTGAGCAGAATGGCGTCAATGATGTCCGGTGCCAGGGTTGTCAGGTTGACCATCCGGCTGACGTAGCTGTTGTCGATACCCTCCTTCTTGGCTATTTCGGTCAAGGTGCTGACCTCTCCAGACTCCATCATTGCCAGCCATTTGTGGCCCCTGGCCAGGGCCAGTTGCAATGAAGTCGCAGCCGTATCCCACGGTCGAGGTAGACTGGGTTGACCATTGGGCAGCGTCACTTGCTTGCGTCCAGCACGCCGTTTGAACTGGATGGGAACCGACAAAGTCAGCCTACCGTCGCTTGACTGGATGATTTCTGGCTCCCCTGTTTTGTGGATGCGCACCTCATTCATGCCATTGCCTCTTCACGCTTTGTGCTCGCTCGATCCGCCTGTAATTCCTGGACCAGCTGTTCAATGCCATTCGCCCGTAACCTGACCTCAAGGTCACTCGGCGACACAATCACCTTCTCGATCAGCATCTTCACGATGCGAGTCTGCTCTGCCGGAAACAGCTGATCCCAGATCAGGTCCAAGCGCGTCATGGCCACCGTGACTTTGGCTTCGTCCAGAGTTGGATCCAGTTTCTTTGCTTGCGGCACCAGGTCGCTGAGCAAATTTGGGGCGCGCAGAATGTTGCGCAGTTGGTCGAGTACCGCCGACTCCAATTCAGCCGCTGGCATACGAGGCAATCCGGATGCACCAGCATGCTCCTTGAGGTCACGCATGGGCAAGTAATAGCGGTACCGCTTTCCGGTTGTTTTCTTTGTGCTGTGCCAAGGTGTCAATGCCCGACCATCATGGCCAAAGACAATACCTTTCAGCAGGAATGGAGTTGTCGCTCGTGTGGCATTGGCGCGAGAGCGTCCATTGGTGGCCAAGATGGCGTGCACGCTGTCCCAAACAGGCTGATCGACGATCGCCAGGTGTTCGGCCTGGTACCACTGCTCTTTGTGGCGAAGTTCGCCCAGGTAGGTTCGGTTGCCCAGAAGCTTGTAAACCAAACCCTTGTCAATGGGCTTGCCCTCACGAACCTTGCCGTCCTGCGTAGTCCACGCTTTTGAGGTCACGCCATCAAGTTTCAGTTCTTTCACCAGTTTGGTGCTGGACCCCAGTTCAACGAACCGGGTGAAGATGTGGCGGATCAATTTGGCCTCCTGTGGATTGGGGACCAAGCGTCGGTTTTCCACATCGTAGCCAAGGGGTGGGACACCGCCCATCCACATGCCTTTGCGCTTGCTGGCCGCGATCTTGTCCCGGATCCGCTCCCCTGTAACTTCGCGTTCAAACTGTGCAAACGAAAGCAACACATTGAGCATGAGTCGCCCCATGGAGGTTGTGGTGTTGAATTGCTGCGTCACGGAGACAAAGGACACACCCTGGCGCTCAAACACTTCGACCATCTTGGAAAAGTCGGCCAGGCTGCGCGTCAGTCGGTCAATCTTGTAGATCACAACCACGTCAACCTTGCCTGCCTCAATGTCGGCCATCAGGCGCTTGAGTCCGGGGCGTTCCATGTTTCCGCCGGAGAAGGCCGGGTCGTCATAGTCGTCGGCGACCGGAATCCAGCCTTCGGCGCGCTGACTGGCAATATATGCATGGCCTGCGTCACGCTGCGCATCAATCGAGTTGTATTCCTGATCCAACCCTTCTTCACTGGACTTACGGGTGTAGACGGCGCAGCGCATGCGCCGTTTCAGCACGTCGCTCATGACCTACCTCCCTTCCTAGTCGCTGCCTTTTTCTCGGTACGCGCTTTGAGACCAAAAAAAACCGGCCCCGACCACCGCGTGCCCGTAATTTCCCGCGCGATCTGGGACAGGCTTTGGAATGTCCGGCCGTCAAAGTTGTAATTGCCATCGGCGCTGGCAATGACGCGATATTCCTTGCCCTGGTACTCGCGGGTGAGCATGGTGCCAGCCACAGGACGGTAGTCAGGATCGCGAGTCTTGACCTTGCCGGTTTCAATCAAGTTTTCGATGCGGCGCTTATTGCGATCAAGAAGTCCTGGGTCGACCTTGCGAAACTCGATTTCCTGCAATTTGTAGGCAATCCGGCGTTCCAGAAATTGCCGGTTGTGGGTGGGGTTCGCAGCGTGGAACAGCCGTTGCCAAAGCGACTTGATGTCCGCCATGGCCAGTTCGGGCAACTGAGAAATTTGCGATGCCACAGACAGTGGCGTGGTGGGGGTTGGCTTGCTTGGTCTCATCAGGACTCCGTATGTCTGTTGTTGACGGGGTCTGAATGAACGCGCTGGTTGCCAGAAAAGGCAAGTGAAACATCGCTGCTTTTGACAACGATTGCGGACTGGGCGGGATGTGCTGTCCGAAGGCGCGCCAACCCTCTGGCTAAAAGCGACGCGACCTCAAGTCGGCGTTGCTCTGGAGTCATTCGCTCCGGTGGTGTGTGGTTGATTTCATGCATTGGTTAGCGGTCCTTTTTGTCCAACTTGCTCGAAGCAAAATTGTCCTGAAGGGCTGCGGCCAACGCCATGAGGGAGTTGCGGGCGAACGCTGGTGGATGCGGGCTAATGCGAAAAGCCGGACTGGGGCCGATTACTTTCTGTCTGGAAATTGGCCGTTATTTATGAATCGGTCAAAGCTATCTTCCTCGGGCTCGCCGTCGTCGTGCTGAGGCTGCCGCCACTCGGCTTCAGGCATCAATAGCAGGGATAGCGTGTAGTCGTAATTTCCTGCGATCTTCGACATCTCTGTCAGTTCAACATAGGCAGGCTCACGCGGAAACCAGACCTTTGCCTGTATTGACTGAGATTGCGCGGCTCCTGAACAGTTATCGCTGTAAACCAATGACGCGCGCGGGACGGGGATTGTCCGTTTGCGTGTTGCGAAATACGCGCCAGACTTGAACGCAGACTCGTTCGATTTTGCCCAAAGCATGTGATCGTCGCGGCTGGCCACAAGGACTGCTCGCTTGTCTGCGATCTCAATCCATCGCAATGCAGCTGCAGTCAGGGATACGCCATACCGATCGGCACAGTGTCCCAGGAGATCAAAACTGACTGACTGCCCGTCAACTTGCTTTCGGAAATCGTCAAGTGGCATCAACAAAGTTGATGCAAACTGATCTGCGACGGTTTCAATGTCGTTCTTGTTGCGATCACCAGTCTCAATGTCATCGTCACCGCATTGGAATTCGCTCTGCTGATGACGATGCAGAAGATAGTGGCCAAACTCGTGCGCGATCGTGAAACGCTTGCGGCCCTCGGATCGGACTGCACTGTTATAGAGGATCAACCACTTCGATCGTGACTTGTTTGCCTTCAGAAGGCCGTCGAATCCGTCGAGGTCTTCGCCTTGAACCTTGTCGATCGGGGAATCTGCAAAGCACTGCCGCGAATATTCCTGCGCCAACTCATCAACCTTGACCGGAAATCGTTCTGGGCCGAGCACCATGTTGAGCATCTTCGAGATGCGGTTGGCCTCAACCATGGGACCTTTCGCCTCCGTCATTCGTCCTCCCAGGCATCCAGGATTTTTCGGATCTTCTTCTTGTCCGGTTCGGACATGGTTTTGAATTTGCGGAAGAACGCTTCATCAAGCACTGCCTCGTCCGGTGTGGCCGAAGATTCTGTGAGCAGGAACTCGGCAGTGACCTCGAGGACGGCCGCAATCTTGCCAATCTTGTCAGCCGATGGCTTCGGATCGTCTTTATTTTCCAGCTCCCAGATGTAGCTTTTGCTGGACTCTGTCAGCTCTGCCAGTTGCTCAAGGCTGAGCTTTTTTTGTTTTCGCAGTGCGCGGATCTTGTCGCCCAGGGGTGAAGGCACTGTTTTCTCCTAAATTGTTTGATTCAAGCCCAAAATAATACCACCGTACCGAACGATTGCGTACCTGCTTGACAAACCCATTAGGAGCCATTCATAATTCAATCAAGTTCGGTACACCGAACGATATTGGTCGTCAATGCTTGGTGAGTACTGTCGACCCAACACTGTAGGCCCTGAATGCGCCAAGTTAAGGGAGGCGTATGGCGGCCATGTCTTTAAAGGAGAAAACCACCAATGGCAGCCTTCAATTACCGTGACCTCGTTCGATTGATCCCACCGCGCAGTTGGAATTTCTATTTCAATGCACGAGCAATTCCGTTGCTCGAGGGTGCCTCTTGGGAGCAAGCTGCAGAGGAGTTGCACCAACCCATCTTGTCAGCGCTGGAGGCGTTGACCGACGACAGGCAAGCGTCCACATACGCTGAACTTCGTCGTGTCAAGACTCTGGCCCATTTGCGTGGTGTCCAAGCGTTGCGCAATACCGTGCCGCTGGGTGACGCGATGCTGGATGATTTTGAGCACCATGTGAGTGATGCGGAGCGTGCGCTGTGGGCTATGACAAACTGGCCTGGACGTTTTGCCATCGCTGAGGCTTTCCTGAATGCTGATGCGGAAGTTGGCAAGCGTATTTGGCGGCGCATCCATCTGCCGCCAAGTCAGGTATTGCATTGCACGGCGGCGGATATCGATCCACTCAGGCAAGCATTGGCAGAGGCATTTACGCCTCGCAAGGGCCGTCCCCGGGCTTGTGAGATTGACGTGCTGACACGCCATCTGGACGGTGGGGTACAGCTCGATATTCGTGTTGAAGACAACCTGCAACGCAACCTTGAGTTCGGTGCAGACGATCGAACCACATGGCGTGACATCCGTCCGCCGCTGCGCATGACAGTGATCATCTATCCGGACAGCGGTGTGATGGACTTGTTGGTCTTTGGCGGTGAGAAAGCCCGCAAAAAGATCCTTGCGCCTCTTGGCACTCATGTATTCAAGCATCCAATCGAACCCTTGGCGGTGCCGCAACCACTCTTTCTGTTGAATCGCTTGCGTCACGGCGTCAACTGTGATGAGCACAGTGGATTGGACCTGCGTGATCACGGAGTTGGCAAGGTGCGGATTTCGGAGTTCCGCGTGCGATCGATTTCGGCACCGCTATGCGATTACTTTATCAAGCCTCCCTCCGAGCGGACCGCACCGGATGCCCTGGAATGCCTACAGGCTCAACACCTTCACTCGTTGATGGGGGGAGGATTCAACATCATCAGTGCTGTTGTCAGTCTGTATTTCGACCCGGAGGGCGAGTCCCGTAAGGGGCGCTCGGTGCACATTGGACTGAAGCCCACAGGAATCAGCAATCTGCGTGACATGGAGGAGGCTGACGCGGGGCTGGCAGAGGCACTGATGCAGGCGCTTGGGGTAATGCAGCTCCCACCGAACTCGACTGTGCCAGCACCGGCAACCGAAAACAGCGGAGAGGTCTGAGTTGGGGCCAATCAATGCACAAGCCATGGCCGCACTCTGCGCGCTTCTGGAGCAGCCGACACATCAGTTGCTGCCAGATTCCGTTTGGGCAAGTGGACAGCCATCGATTTACCAACATTTGCGCAGCAATGAGGCGTTGAGCTTGTCTGGTGACGTTGCGGAGTGTGTGCTTTGCCCTGACTGCCTGAGTGTTTCAGTTCGACCAGTGCCAACACATGCAGGAGCTGAACTCCCCTATCAATGCTATTGCGGCGAATGTGGGTGGGTTGATCTGCCAAAAGAGCGAGCAAGGCTTTGGCAGGTAAATCCATCCAAGGTGGCGATTTGGCTCAATGCAGCCTTAGGATTGAAAATTCGGCACCCAGTTTCCGAGGTGGTAAGAGGGAGACTCTGGCATCTTGGCGCGCGGGAGCACAAGCGCAAGCGACACAACTTCTTTTTTGGGTGTTTGCTCAGTGGTGACGCGAACGCAATTCAGGGGGAAATCGACCGACTTGCGTCTCCTGGAACGGAGGCTGTAATCACAACAAGTGATCTACTGGCACTGCAGTCCACGAACTTGAAGGGGCGTCTATTCATTCCGCTGCAAGCCATTGCGCAACTGCGCAAAGGGAATTTTGCAATTGAAGGTCTGGATGCCTATTTTGATGGACTCGCCCGCACAGCAGTTACAGATGAGACTTCACTGCGCCTTCTGGACAGCAAGCGTGTTGCACTGATTGCGGGAACCGAAATTTCATTGTCACCCCAGGTTTACGGATTCCTGAAAGTACTAGATGAGGCCGACGGTGATGAGGTCCACAAACGCAAGATCGCAGCCGCACTAGGTATAGCTGAGAACTTCCGCTATGCCGATATCAAGAAACACCATCGCACAGTGTTTGACACCTTCGTCCAGAGCGACCAACAAGGCAATTACTGGTTGCACCCGGATTTCCTGGTTTTGGAAAGGGGGTATTGATCAGAGAGTAAGCCCCAAATACCCCAAGCATTGACCAACTTCATGAGGACCCACCATGGCCGGAAAAAATCAACACGTTGTACCCCGCGATGACCAATGGGCTGTTCGCGGCGCTGGAAATAGTCGCGACACCTCGCATCACCGCACCCAGTCAGAAGCTGAACGCGCGGCACGAGAAATCGCCATGAATCAAAAAAGTGAAGTTTTGATTCATGGAGAAAACGGTCGTATCCGCGAGCGCAATAGCTACGGAAACGACCCTTATCCGCCGAAAGGCTGACCAGCACCCTGGCCAGACTCTCCTACACAGCCCGGACTAAACATCCGGGCTTTTTTTCGTCCGTTTGGATTGCACCAGGCCTATTTGCTGAATTTGCCCACCCTGGTTGTCCACTTTGCCCACCGGTTTGCCCACCCCCCCAATTCGAAACTGGCAGCACGTTTTAGCAATCACATGAAAGGACCAAAACGTGAGTGTCAAACACCTCAACCAACGCCAACTGGCCGACCGTTGGGACGTTAGCGAAGCCACACTGGAACGCTGGCGGACCGAAGGTATCGGACCGGTATTTTTGAAACTGCAAGGGCGCGTGCTGTACCGCGTCGAGGACGTGGAAGCGTTCGAGACTAACAGCCTGCGCAAGAGTACCTCTGAGCGTGCAGACGCAGGAGGTGCAGCATGAGCCAACTGACCCTTGAACAGGCGATCGCCACACCCGCTGGAGATTTGGCAGCGCATTCCAGTGAGGTTCTGTTCCAGCTCAAGAACGAAGCCGCTGATCAGCTAACTGCGGCCAAAGCAAAAGCTGATCACGTTGATCGCGCCATTGAGCTCAAGTTCGCCGATCGTGCGCATGGTCTTCGCCTGGAAGCGGGCAAGGACACGGGCGTTGTCCATTTTGACGATGGTCGTGTGCGTATCACTGCCGACCTGCCCAAGAAGGTCGACTGGGATCAGTCCAAGTTGGCAGAAATCACTCGCCGCATTGCAGCCAATGGCGATGACCCCGTCCAGTACGTGGAGATCAGCTACCGCGTGTCCGAAACCAAGTTCGGCGCATGGCCTGAATCACTCAAGTCTGCCTTCGTGCAGGCGCGCACCCTCAAAACTGGCAAGCCCAGCTTCCGTCTCGCACTCATTCAGGAGTAACCACCATGAAGTTTCCAAGTTTCAAAAAACCGACCGCCGCAAAGGTTTCCGGCCCCAAGCCCCTCGTTCTCGCGCCGAGCGCACCGAAGTCGCTGATGTCACGGCTGCGCAAGCACCTGTCGTTTCATTCGGTAGCTTTGCCCGATTCTGTACGCATTCCCGCGAATGGCACAACCCGTCCCGACGAAGTGATTCGTAATCTGACTGATGCGACGATTGATGACATTGCATTTGCCATCCAGGGTACCGAAGCTGAATGCAGCGCAATCATTCGCCGCTCGGGAGCCTTGAAAGAACTGTACGAGGCAGCGCGCAAACGCGGTGCACTTGGCACCACGACGGTTGCAGATGCTTTTGCGTCCCTGTCTGATGAGGAGTTGCGCAAATGAAACTCCCCATCATTACTGCGGACCAGCGCCTTGCTGAGCAGCGTGGCGTCAAGGGCGTGCTCGTTGGCAAAAGCGGCATAGGCAAGACGTCTCAGCTTTGGACACTGAAAGCTACAGCCACCTTGTTCTTTGACCTGGAAGCAGGTGACTTGGCGGTCGAGGGTTGGGCGGGCGACACCATCCGTCCACGCACATGGCAGGAATGCCGTGATTTCGCTGTCTTCATTGGTGGTCCTAACCCAGCGTTGCGCGATGACCAGCCTTACAGCAAAGCGCATTTCGATGCGGTTTGCACACGCTTTGGCGAACCCACAGATTTGGACAAATACGACACAGTATTTGTGGACTCGATCACCGTCGCCGGTCGTCTGTGCCTGCAGTGGAGCAAGGGACAGCCTCAGGCGTACTCCGAGAAGACTGGCAAGCCCGACAGCCGTGGTGCCTACGGCTTGATGGGCCAGGAAATGATTGCCTGGCTCACGCATCTGCAACACACCCGTCGCAAGAACGTCTGGTTTGTCGGCATCCTCAATGAGTCACTGGACGATTTCAATCGCCGTATTTTCTCTTTGCAGATCGACGGCTCGAAGACCGGTCTGGAGTTGCCAGGAATTGTTGATGAGGTCGTCACCTTGGCTGAGGTCAAGGGGGACGACGGAGTGAACTACCGGGCATTCGTCTGCCACACGCTCAACACCTGGGGATACCCAGCCAAGGACCGTTCCGGTCGACTCGATGCCATTGAGGAGCCGCACCTGGGTCGCCTCATGGAAAAGATCGCTGGCCCCGCCAAGCCCGCCAGCGAGCGACTTGCCTTTGCGCGCCCCATTTCTGCCAGTACCGCTGGTGCTCCCGCCATCCCCGAATCCATTGCAACTCAGGAGATCTGATCATGACCTACTTCGATTTCAATTCCGCATCCGAACAAACTTCGTTCGACCTGATCCCAAAAGGCACTGTCGTGCGTGTGCGCATGACCATCAAACCCGGCGGTCACGACGACGCGACCCAAGGCTGGACTGGTGGTTTTGCCACGCGCAACATCAACACTGGTTCCGTCTATCTGAACTGCGAATTTGTGGTGATGGAGGGTGAATATGCGCGTCGCAAGATGTGGTCCCTCATTGGCCTGCACAGCCCCAAGGGCCCAGAGTGGGCCAACATGGGTCGCACCTTCGTGAAGGCCATTCTCAATTCTGCGCGCGGCATCCACCCAGGCGACAGCAGTCCTGCTGCACAAAACGCGCGCCGTATCAGTGGTTTCTCGGACCTGGAAGGCATTGAATTTCTCGGCAAAGTCGATTGGGATAAGGACCAGAACGGCCAGGACAAGAGCGTCATCAAGTCAGCAGTCACGCCAGACCATAAGGACTACGCCGCACTCATGGGCGCCGCACGCCAGCCGTCTGCACCGCCATCGCAGGCATCACCGGCCCCGAACGCCTATGCGCAGGCTACCGGTCGCTCGCCAGTGCCGGGTCGCCCCAGCTGGGCGCAGTAAGGAGCCGCCGCCATGATGCTCCGTCCCCGTCAAACCCAATTGGTTGAGCGCACGCTGGCGGCCTTGCGCCAGTATGGCAACACGCTGGCTGTTGCTCCCACTGGCTCTGGCAAGACCATCATGCTGTCGGCGGTGGCTGGCAGTGTGTTGGCCGAGCCGGACGCTAAAGCGTGCATCCTCGCACACCGCACCGAGCTCACTGGTCAAAACCGGACCAAGTTTTCTCGTGTAAATCCAAGCCTGACCACTTCGGTGGTCGATGCCAACGAGAAATCCTGGTCCGGCAGGGCCACCTTTGCCATGGTGCAGACCCTTTCAAAGGGTGCAAATCTGGACCAGATTCCGACTCTGGACCTGCTGGTGATTGACGAAGCGCATCACGCGTCATCGCCCAGCTACCGAGCAGTGATCGACAAGGTGCAAAGCCGCAATCCGGATGCTGCTATCTGCGGCCTGACTGCTACTCCGAACCGGGGCGATGGTCAGGGTCTTCGTGATGTGTTTTCCAATCTTGCAGATCAGATCACTCTGGCCGAGATGATTGCAAGCGGGCACCTGGTTCCGCCGCGTACTTTTGTGATCGATGTCGGCGCGCAGGAAGCGTTGAGCAAGGTGCGGCGCACTGCAGTGGACTTTGACATGGACGAAGTCGCGTCCATTCTCAACAAAACCCTAATCACCGATGCCGTCATCAGGAACTGGAAGGAAAAAGCCAGCGATCGCAAGACCATCGTGTTTTGTTCGACCGTCGCTCATGCCCAGTGCGTGTGCAATGGCTTCAATGCGGCCGGTGTTCCCACAGTGGTCATTCATGGCGATCTACCAGAGAGCGAACGCAAAGCCTGTATCGCCAGCTTCGAATGCGGCGATGCGCAGGTCATAGTCAACGTGGCCATCCTTACCGAAGGCTATGACTTCACACCAACCGCCTGTGTTGTGTTGCTGCGGCCAAGCTCCTACAAATCCACCTTCATTCAGATGGTGGGCCGGGGCCTGCGCACAGTGGACCCCGAGGAACATCCGCACGTCATCAAGACAGACTGCATCGTGCTCGACTTTGGTACGGCCAGCCTCATGCATGGCGCACTGGAGCAGGATGTCAACTTGGATGGCCACCAGCACGATGGTGAGGCCCTAACCAAAGATTGCCCGGAATGTGGTGCCGTTGTTCCCTTGGCGGTCATGGAGTGTCCGTTTTGTGGCCATACATGGGAGCGTCAGCCGCAGGATGGCGGTGTTTTGAGCGACTTCGTGATGAGTGAAATCGATTTGCTCAAGCGCTCCAACTTTCGCTGGTGTGACCTTTTTGGCTGTGACGACGCACTGATGGCCACCGGATTCACAGCTTGGGGTGGTGTGTTTTTCCTGGCTGGTCGCTGGCATGCAGTGGGTGGCGGTCAAGGCATGGGTACCCATCTATTGGCAGTTGGCGAGCGTACTGTGTGCATGGCTAAGGCCGACGATTGGCTTAACGACCATGAGTCGGAGGATTCCGCTCACAAGACGCGGCGCTGGCTCAACGAGCCGCCCACTGAAAAGCAACTGCGCTTTCTGCCCGAGCCGATGCGTGCCGACTTTGGCCTGACCCGATATCAGGCATCGGCGCTGCTCTCCTTTCAGTTCAACAAGGCACAGATCCAACGCCTGGTCGTCGCTGCCAACGACAACTACCGGGAGGCAGCTTGAAATGCGCTGTCTGCAGTCGCCAGGCCAAGGGGCTGGGCTGGTTTAACGCCCGCTTGCGCCGCAGCGATCCAGGCAGGTATTCGGACCGGTGGGTGTTCTGTTCTATGGCGTGCCAGAACGCCTTTTCTCAAATCATGAACAAAACGGAGGGACACATGATTGATCCCACGGAAATGGAAATCGCCGCGATGCGATCCTGTCTCTCACCATTGGGTGAGTATGTTGGGGAAATTGGTATGACGCGACCTCTGGCGGATTACAGCCGCGAGGAAGTCTTGACTCTGGTCGATGTAGTGGTCTCGGCATATCAGGCGCACATGCTCGCGGAGCATGAGCGCATGGCAGCCCGAGACCGCACGTTTCTGGAGCAGCGCATCGCGCAGCAGCAGACGACTGCGGAAATAAGGGGTGCAATGTGACGTTGGACTTCAATCACCGCCCCAAGCTTGATGAACAGATCAGCGCGTTGATCGATATGGGATTGGCGCGGGAACGCGAGAGCCAGGTGCCGCGCAATTACCTGGGCGCGTCCCGACTCGGCGTGGCCTGTGAGCGCGCGCTTCAATATGAGTACACAAGGACGCCTGTAGACGTCAATCGTGAGTTTTCCGGCCGTCTGCTGCGCATATTTGAAGTCGGGCACACCCTGGAGGACTTGGCAATCCGTTGGCTCAAGCTGGCAGGGTTCGACTTGTATACCCGTAAGGCACAAGGTGGTCAGTTTGGCTTCTCTGTGGCGGGTGACCGGATTCAGGGTCACGTCGACGGCATCCTGAATGGCGGTCCTCCGGTTCTTGGGGATTTCGGCATGGCTTACCCGGCCATCTGGGAGTTCAAAACCATGAATGACAAGTCCTGGCGGGATACCGTCAAACAAGGCGTGGCTAAGTCGAAACCCATCTATGCGGCTCAAGTGGCCATTTACCAGGCCTACATGGAGGCATCGGTACCCGGCGTTGCAAGTAACCCGGCGCTGTTCACTGCGATCAACAAGGACACCCAGGAGCTTTGGTTCGAGTTATTGCCTTTCGACGGCGGGCTGGCGCAGCGCATGTCAGATCGCGGAGTGCGGGTGATTACCGCCACAGCTGTGGGGGAGACGCTCGCACGCCATACCACTACGCCGACCCATCTGGAGTGCAAGTTCTGCGCTTGGCAGGATCGGTGCTGGAGTGGTGCATGACCCAGGACAACATTGTCTGGTTGGACTACAACAACGCTCCTGAGCAGCGCGACGACCTGGCTGCCGATACTGAGACGCTGCGGGCAGCGCTGCTAGATCGACTCGAATCCGTTCTCCACTACCTGTTTCCGCAGGGGCGGATAAGAGGCAGCAAGTTCTACATTGGTGATGTCGACGGCACACCAGGCAAAAGCATGGTGGTCGAACTGGATGGTTCCAGACGCGGGTTGTGGAAGGACTTCTCGACGGAGGACGGTGGTGATGTCCTTGACCTTTGGGCGATGTCCCAAGGCTTGTCAGCGCGTCATGACTTTCCGCGGGTTGTCGATGAGATCCGGCAATGGCTGGGTTTTGCACCACCCATCGTCCGACCCGTCATGCGCGACACGCGCACTGTGCCGATAGATGAGTTGGGGCCATATACCGCCAAGTGGGACTACTGCACGGCCCAGGGCGAACTCATTGCGTGTGTCTACCGGTATGACCCGCCAACCGGCAAGGAGTTTCGCCCTTGGGACGTGCGTGCCCGTATGTGGCGCGCGCCCGACCCCCGACCTATCTACAACCTGCCAACCGTATCAACCTCACGCGCAATTGTGTTGGTAGAGGGCGAGAAATGTGCCGACGCCTTGATTGGCCTGGGCATTGTCGCCACGACGGCCATGAATGGGGCCAAGGCTCCTATCGACAAGACAGACTGGAGTCCGCTCAGAGGTAAGGATGTCCTGATCTGGCCAGACCGGGATTCACCGGGTTGGGAGTATGCAGAGAACGCGGCCAAGGCCTGTGCACTTGCAGGATGCAATTCCGTGGCGATCCTGGTCCCACCGACTGACAAGCCCGCCAAGTGGGATGCTGCAGACGGTTTGGCAGAAGGGTTTGATTGCAAAGCGTTCATCGGAGACGGCGAGCGCAGGGTCGTCAAGGCAGCCACCCCTTTGCTGCCAAGTTTCACCCTCGGTCAGCTGCTGGATGACGATACGCCCTTGCCAGATGATCTCATTGCTCCCCGGGTAGTGACTCCTGGTGGGATGCTGGTATTCGGCGGAGCGCCCAAGGTCGGCAAGAGTGACTTTTTGCTGGCATGGCTAACCCACATGTCGGCAGGGCAGCCGTTTTTGGGCATGACACCAGCACGGCCACTGCGGGTGTTCTATCTGCAAGCCGAAGTGCAATACCACTACCTGCGCGAACGTGCCAAAAAGATCCGACTGTCAGAACCCGCACTTTTGTTGGCCAGAGTCAATTTTGTGGCCACTCCCCAGCTTCAAACGCTGCTCAACGACGCGGGTCTTGCCCAAATCATTCCAACCATTCAGATGGCCTTTGGCGGTCCGCCACCCGACATCATCGTTATCGACCCGATTCGCAATGTCTTTGATGGCGGCGATGCCGGTGGCGAGAACGACAACGGTGCCATGCTGTTCTTTCTGTCGCAACGGGTGGATCGGATCCGTCGTGAGGTCAATGTCGACGCGGGTGTGATTCTGGCTCACCACACCAAGAAACTCTCCAAAAAACAGTTCGAAGAGGACCCGTTTCAGGCGCTTGCCGGGGCAGGAAGTTTGCGCGGCTATTACTCCACTGGCATGTTGCTGCAGCGTCCCGACGAGGCGCGCACCACTCGGCAATTGATTTATGAGCTGCGCAACGGTGCTGCCATTCCCAACAAGTTTGTTGACAAGGTTGACGATGAATGGCGACAAGTCGATGTCAATGATCGTCTGGTCCTGAAGGAGTACGGTGAGCGCCTTGACGCAGAGCGCCGCCGCAAACGGGATGCCATTTTGCAGATCCTGTTTGAGGAGGCAGCTCAGGGTCGCGGCTACACCGGCAATCAATTCGCAGAGACCTTCGAGGGCAAGGCAGGTCTTGGCGGCGAGCGCACCATTCGCGAGCGTCTCTCGGTCCTGTCCACCCAGGGCTACATCAAGTATTTCCGCAATGGCAAGGACTACGGTCTGCCGTCCTGTGGCCGCAGCAAGTTCGGCTATTTGTGCGTCGAAGGCATGGTCCTGAACATGCCGGGCGACACGCCTGACCCGCTCACTGGCGAGCTGCCTATTCGGGCGCTCGCAGTGCTTCCCACCCACTACAAATGCCCGCAATCCGGTGCTGCAATGCCCGTTGAGAACCCGGATGTGTGGGTTTACCAAGACGACATCACCGACCCGAAGGAGTCCACATGAATCCGTGCGCGCAAGTTGGCAGAATCGCTGCCAACTGGAACCCCACTTTTGCCAACTGGGCTCAGTTGGCAAACCCCTGCCAACTTCATTCCTTTAAAAATCAACAGCTTATGCCGAAGTTGGCAAAGCTGGCAGTTGGCAAGACTGCCAACTTGCCAACTGGCGCTAACCCTCATGCCTATTGGGTTTTCGGGGATATTGCAGTTGGCGAAAACTCTCTCTCCTACTACGTAGGAGAGGGAACAGCAGTTCCCTCTGACCTACGTGGGAGTGTTGATGCGGATGGAAGTAAAGCCCGATCGACACGACTGGTTGTGCTGGCCCTAGACCTGGGCACCACCACCGGTTGGGCATTGCGTTCACGCGACGGGCAGATCGCACATGGCTTTGTGAACTTCAAACCCCAACGCTTTGAAGGCGGTGGCATGCGCTACCTGCGGTTCAAGCGCTGGCTCTCAGAGATCACAGGCGCGGTCGGTGAAATCCATTCGGTCTATTTTGAGGAGGTGCGTCGGCACAGCGGTGTCGATGCCGCTCACGTCTACGGAGGCCTCATGGCCACGCTCACGACCTGGTGCGAGCACCACAACGTGCCATACCAGGGCATCCCTGTGGGCACGATCAAGAAGCACGCCACGGGCAAAGGCAACGCTGGAAAGGCAGAGGTCATTGCGGCCATGCGTGCGAAAGGCCACCCGGTCACCGACGACAACGAAGCAGATGCTCTGGCCCTGTTGGGTTGGGCGATCGATACACAGGAGCTTTGACATGAAGATCACACCCCATCGTTACCAATGCCCGCTGGGTCGCTTGCAGCCACAGGTTGCAGACCTGGATGAGATCAAACGCACGGGATGGCGCGAGCAGCACATCCTGGTGGTCAGCGAGACGGACTCGCGCCTGGACTTCGTCGAGCAGGCGTTTGTCAAACGGATCGGTGAGCGGCTGTTTGGTCAGGGGGGCAAGCGCAATGGCTAACATCAAGACAAACTGGACTGCCGATGATGTGGCCAACCGCTTTGAGGAGGCTGCCAGCACGGCACGTCGCCTGCCACCTGTTCGTGTGCAGGGTTACTTCACCCTCTGGCCCACAGTGGTGCGGTCAGAGTGGGAACGCATGTCGGCAGATGAACGACCCAAGATGCACTTCCAACCCAGTCCGAGTGAGGTCGATGCCATGCTTGAGGTCATGCACTGGGTTCAGTGGCTGGAGGTTGAGCAGCGTCACCTCGTGTGGATGCGAGCCAAGCGCTACGGCTGGCGCGAGATCAGCATTCGCTTTGGCTGCTGCACCAAGACAGCACAACGCAGGTGGGCACAGTCGCTTCAGCGCGTAACCGAGCAACTCAACAGTGCCTTGAAGGTTCGTGCGTAAGTTTGAAGGGAATTGATAAGTGGGTAGAACAGATGCCAACCTTCGACAGCCGATGCGGATTCACCTTCAAAACAGGGTGTCGCATTTCACAGGTCATTGCTCTACATTTACAGCTATGGTTGCGAGAGGTCTGAGAAATCAGATGGCCCGTCAGATTTCGACGGGTCCTCCCTCACCGAAATGCTATGCGGGGGGAGCGAGCGCAAGAGTCCCCTAGCGACAGAGTGCAAACCCAGGTTTGCAGGGTTTGCAGGGTTGCAGCCCAGACCGCCCCGCAGGCCCATCCAGTTTTCCCTTCGACCCGCCCACGGTATTTACTGTCGGCGGGTTTTCTATTTTGAGGATCCGTCGCTTGAAAACACTCAACGTCGAGTACCGAAAGGTCGAGGCGCTCATTCCGTACGCCCGCAATCCCCGCACGCACAGTGAGGCGCAAGTGGCCAAGATTGCCGCCAGCATCGTGGAGTTTGGCTGGACCAACCCGGTTTTGGTCGATGGTGAGAACGGCGTCATTGCTGGCCACGGTCGGTTGGCGGCTGCCCGTAAGCTAGGCTTGGACGCAGTGCCGGTCATCGAACTGGCACACCTGTCGCCCAACCAAAAACGCGCCTACGTGATCTCCGACAACCGATTGGCACTCGATGCGGGTTGGGATGAGGAGTTGCTGGGGCTTGAGCTTGCCGAGCTGACCGACGCAGGATTCGACCTTACCCTGACAGGATTTGACGATGTCGAACTGGACACCATGTTTGGCGCACAAAGTGCAACCGATTCCGATGGGGGCGATCCTGACGATGGTGAGGACGCAGCGGACGATGTTCCGCCAACGCCAGTGGACGCCATCTCCAGGACGGGTGATGTTTGGGCTTTGGGCCAGCACCGGTTGATTTGTGGCGATGCCACCGATCAGTCTGTGGTCGCCACTCTGATGCAGGGTGACAAAGCCACTCTGTGCTTCACCTCGCCACCCTATGGCAATCAGCGGGACTACACCAGTGGCGGAATCACCGATTGGGATGGCCTGATGCGTGGTGTGTTTGCCAAACTGCCGGTGACTGACGACGCACAGGTTCTGGTCAATTTGGGCTTGATCCACCGCGACAACGAGGTCGTTGCGTACTGGGACGGCTGGCTTGGTTGGATGCGCACGCAAGAGTGGCGGCGCTTTGCTTGGTACGTCTGGGACCAGGGTCCGGGCATGCCGGGTGACTGGTCAGGACGGTTGGCCCCGAGTTTTGAGTTCGTTTTCCATTTCAACCGGCAAAGCCGTACACCCAACAAGATCGTTCCCTGCAAGCATGCGGGTGAAGAATCGCACCTGCGCGCGGACGGGTCCTCCACCGCCATGCGCAGCAAGGAAGGTGAAGTCGGTGGCTGGGCACACAAGGGTCAGCCGACACAGGACAGCAAGATTCCTGACTCGGTGATCCGGGTGATGCGCCACAAGGGCAAGATCGGCCAAGACATTGATCATCCGGCAGTGTTCCCGGTCGCGCTGCCTGAGTTCATTCTGGAGGCCTATTCCAGCACTGGGGGCATCGTGTACGAGCCCTTTGGTGGGAGTGGCACCACCATGCTGGCTGCCCAGCGCTCTGTTCGCCAGTGTCGCTCGGTTGAGATTGCGCCCGAGTACGTGGACGTTGCGATCAAACGCTTTCAACAGACCTTTCCCGGCGTGCCGGTCAAACTGCTCTCGACCGGTCAGACCTATGGGGCAGTGGTGGCCGAGCGCAGTAAGTCGGCTGAGGTGGTGCAATGACCACTTCCTGGCTGGCAGACAAGATCCAGCAATGGCCTGTTGCAAAATTGATTCCCTATGCCCGCAATGCCCGGACCCACTCTGACGAACAGGTGGCGCAGATTGCGGCGTCCATCGCAGAGTTTGGATTTACCAACCCCATCCTGGTCGGTGCCGACGGTGTGATCGTCGCGGGTCATGGCCGGGTGGCCGCAGCCCAAAAGCTTGCCATGGCGATGGTCCCGGTGGTGGTGCTGGAGCACTTGAGCTCCACGCAACGCCGAGCCCTGGTCATTGCGGACAACCGGATTGCGGAGAACGCAGGCTGGGACGAGACCATGCTTCGCGTGGAAATGGAGGCCCTGCAGCTCGACGACTTCGACATGTCGCTCACCGGCTTCGATGCCGATGCGCTGGCCGAATTGATGGCCGGAGGCGGCGGTGATGAGTCAGGCAACACCGATGACGATGACGTGCCGGAGGTCCTTGAGACCGCAATCTCACGCGCTGGCGACGTTTGGTTGCTTGGTCCACACAGGCTTTTGTGTGGCGACTCCACGTTGGCGGAGAGTTATGCGCAGTTGCTGCAAGGCGAGGAAGTGGACATGGTGTTCACCGATCCACCCTACAACGTCAACTACGCCAATACCGCCAAGGACAAGATGCGCGGTAAAAACCGCGCCATCCTCAACGACAACCTGGGCGATGGGTTTTATGACTTCCTGCTGGCGGCGCTGACGCCTACGGTCGCCAATTGCAAGGGTGCCATTTACGTGGCCATGTCCTCCAGTGAGCTGGACGTACTCCAGTCAGCCTTTCGGGAAGCAGGTGGCAAGTGGTCGACCTTTGTGATTTGGGCCAAGAACACCTTCACCATGGGGCGCTCGGATTACCAGCGCCAGTACGAACCCATCCTCTATGGCTGGCCCGAGGGTGGCAAGCACCATTGGTGTGGCGACCGGGACCAGAGTGATGTGTGGCAGATCAAGAAGCCCCACAAGAACGATTTGCACCCCACGATGAAGCCGGTCGAACTGGTGGAGCGTGCCATTCGCAACTCGAGTCGGCCGGGAAATTCGGTGATGGATCCTTTTGGCGGTTCCGGCACCACTTTGATCGCAGCAGAAAAAACGGGGCGCGTGGGCCGCATGATCGAGTTGGATCCCAAGTACGTGGACGTGATCGTGCGCCGCTGGCAGGACTGGACTGGCAAGCAAGCCACCCGCGAGTCCGACGGAGTGGCATTTGATGCTCAGTCAGCGAGTTGTTCTTCAGAAATTTCGCAGTGAATTACAAATCCTGTGAGGTAAGGCAGGCCGCGAGGGATTCCGTAGTCCTTGGCAGTATGGCGTCCGATGCTCCAGCCCATCCACTTTTGGGTGGCTGCTTGCACCGCCTGCTCCAAGCCCTTGCCAAGATACAGATGGTTTTGCACTTCGTCCGCAAAGTGGCGTCCATGGCGGCTGTCCAGAAACGCGCGGACTGCGTCGGGAGCGCAGCCAGTGATCTGTGCAATGGCAGGCAATGCGATCGCCCATGCTGCTGGTGCTTTATCTTGCATCGTGCCCCAAAAGCCCCAGTCTTCATTCTGAGTGGCGGGGATGCTGGTGTTGGTGTTCATGGTTTGGACCTTGATGGTGATTGTTGCGACACCCGTAGTAACGCGCTGATCCACTGAGAAGCCAAGTTGTTCTTGGCATCTTTTCAATCTATTTTTTGAGTCATCCGAGGCGGGCAACATACCGGGCGTAGTCGCCGCCCTCCGGGTTGACATACAGGTACGGGCGACCGGGCGCGTGGACCTCCACGCAGAAGTAGCCATCGCCGGTCCCGCCACCTTTGCCGCGCAGCCAGTCGCGTGACTTCATCAGGTTGCTGGCAAAGGAGTCGAAGTCGCTTTGGGTCATCTCCCGTGTCTCGGTGACAAGGATTCTGGTGTTGCCAAAGCCGCCCACCTCGCTGAGGTCGGCAGGTTTTCTGGCAAAGGGCAGGCGCACGCTCAACTCCTCGACCTGGATGGCAAGGCCCTCTCGGGTGATGGTGAGTGGCGTGCGCTCGATGGATATGGTCATGGTTGATGTCATGGTGGTGGGTGCGTTCATAGTGGATATCCCGTTTATTCGTTGTCAATCACGACAATTGCATGAACGCGCTGTTCCGATCAAAAGCCAAGCTATTTGCAGCATCTTTTCGATCAATACTTTGAGTTAGGCGATGCGGTAAACGCGCTCGCCACCCTGGACCTTGTCGGACTCGATGGTCAGGCCCAGCTTCTTCTTGAAGGCTCCGGCAAAGGTGCCGCGCACCGTGTGGGCCTGCCAGCCGGTGGCCTCGCAGATCTGCGCGATCGTTGTTCCTTCGGGACGCTTGAGCATTTGGACCACAGTGGCTTGCTTGCTGTTTTCGCGGGTGCGGACCTTGACGGGATCGGGTGACAGATCTGTGGCCGGTGCCGCGGGCGCTGAGGCTTGTGCCTCATTGGCCCACTGAGCCTCGTGTTGCGCCACAGTGGCCTCCATTTCCAGGTCTGCGACCAAGGGTGCCAAAGGTGCGATCGATGCGACTGTGGGGCGTGGACGACCCAGTGCGTCGTAGCCTTCGGCCGCGACATACCAGTGGGTGCCACCATCGGTGGTGACCAAGGCGCGGTTGAAAAGTCCGTCGAGCACCTTCTTGCGGGCTCCGCCCTTGACGCTTTCAGGAAACCAGACGACCTGGCCGTCGTTGTGATCCAGTGCGTATTGCAGGACTTGGGTTTGGGTGTGGGTGAGTTGAATCGTGGTCATTTGAGATCCTTAGGTCGGTTGGTGATTGGGTTGAAGATTTGCTGCTTGGTAGTGTTTTTCAGCGGGGTGGCTTTCAGTCTTCCCACACTTGTGTGCCGTCCAGGGTGATCCAAAGGCGTGCGTCCTCGATGGTGGCCATCTCGCGCACTTCCAATCCGGTCTTGCGGTTGGTGCCCGCCTTGTACGTGTAGCAGTAGGTCTGGCCGTCGTGCTCGACCAGACTGGGGCCAGTCTTGTCAAAGTCGACTTGGATGCGCATCTCGCCGCGTGGACGGTGGTTGGTGTCGGTGACTTGTGCGTTGATCGATTTCATTTGCTTGTTTCCGTGTGGTGTTGCGATGCCTCTATGAACGCGCTGTTCCAGATGGAAGCCAAGCTAAATCTGCAAGAAGACAAACAAATGTTTGAAATATCCAATGGGAATCTCGATTCGTGCCTATGCCCGCCACAGGGGGGTCACCGACACCGCTGTGCACAAGGCAATTCGCACTGGCCGTGTCACGCCAGAAGCTGATGGAACCATTGATGCGGACCGGGCCGATGCCGACTGGGCACGCAATACCGATGCGCCCAAAAGGGGAACAAGGGAGCGTGCAGAGAGCGTGGTGGTCCGGGAGACCAACGGCGAATCGTCCGCAGTGTTGCCATCCTCACCGGGTACTGGCGGCACATCACTACTTCAGGCGCGCACCGTCAACGAAGTGGTCAAGGCGCAAACGAACAAGGTCCGACTGGCCAGGCTCAAGGGTGAACTGGTGGATCGGCCGCAGGCCATCGCGCATGTTTTCAAGCTGGCGCGCTCGGAGCGCGATGCCTGGCTGAACTGGCCCGCACGGGTCTCAGCCCAGATGGCAGCCAAATTGGGCGTGGATGCGCACGCCATGCACGTGGCACTAGAAGCCGCACTGCGCGACCACCTGCAGGAACTGGGTGACTTGCGTCCCCGGGTAGATTGAATCCGAGCAATAAGTTGGGGCACGGTATATGGAAGATTACGAAGGTGCCCAAGAAATTGAGCGGGCTTGGCGGGAGGGGCTGACTCCAGATCCGCTGCTTTCGGTCTCGGAATGGTCGGATCGGCACCGCATGCTCTCCAGCAAAGCGTCAGCTGAGCCGGGCCGCTGGCGCACCAGCCGCACGCCATACCTGAGGGCCATCATGGATTGCCTGTCGCCCACCTCGGCGGTGGAGCGGGTGGTGTTCATGAAAGCGGCGCAGCTGGGTGCGACCGAGATGGGGTCGAACTGGATTGGCTATGTGATCCACCACGCGCCAGGGCCCATGATGGCGGTTTGGCCCACGGTGGACATGGCCAAGCGCAACTCCAAACAACGGATCGATCCGTTGATTGAGGAGTCCGCAGCCTTGTCGGCTCTGATTTCTCCAGCCCGGTCGCGTGATTCGGGCAACACCATCCTGGCCAAGGAGTTTCGGGGTGGTGTTCTGGTGATGACCGGTGCCAACAGCGCGGTGGGTTTGCGCTCGATGCCAGTGCGTTACCTGTTCCTGGATGAAGTTGATGGGTACCCGCTGGACGTGGAAGGCGAAGGCGACGCGATTTCGCTGGCCGAGGCCCGCACCCGGACCTTCGCGCGGCGCAAGATTTTCATAGTCTCGACGCCGACGATCTCTGGTGTGAGTGCCATTGAACGGGAGTACGAGGACTCCGACCAGCAGCGCTATTTCGTGCCGTGTCCGCACTGTGCACACCGCCAATGGCTGAGATTCGAGCAATTGCGCTGGGACAAAGGACATGCAGAGACCGCAGCTTATATCTGCGAGTCTTGTGACACCGCCATCCTTGAGCACCACAAAACCTGGATGCTTGAGCACGGTGAGTGGCGGGCCATGGTCCCGGAGCACGGCACCAAGACTGCAGGCTTTCACCTCTCCAGCCTGTACAGCCCAGTGGGCTGGCGCAGTTGGAAGGACATTGCTGTGGCCTGGGAAGGCGCTGTGAGTAAGGTATCTGGCTCAGCAGCGGCCATCAAGACCTTCAAGAACACCGAACTCGGTGAGACCTGGGTCGAAGAAGGTGAAGCGCCAGACTGGCAGCGGCTCATTGAGCGCCGTGAGGACTATTCGATAGGCACTGTGCCCCTTGGCGGCCTGCTGCTAGTGGGCGGTGCGGACGTGCAGAAGGACCGGATCGAAGCCTCGGTCTGGGCCTTCGGTAGAGGCAAGGAATGCTGGTTGGTCGAACACCGGGTTCTGATGGGTGATACCGCGCGAGACGCAGTTTGGAAGCAACTCCAGGCAATGCTCGCAGAGACCTGGACACACGAGTCGGGTGCGTCGCTGCCCCTGGTGCGGTTTGCACTGGATACCGGCTTTGCCACGCAGGAAGCGTATGCATTTGTGCGTGCCTGCCGTGACTCCCGCGTGATGGCGGTCAAAGGCGTAGCGCGCGGTGCAGCCTTGATCGGCACGCCGACGGCTGTCGACATCACGCAGGGCGGCAAGAAGCTGCGCCGGGGTATCAAGGTGTTCTCCGTCACGGTGGGCATGGCAAAGCTGGAGCTTTACAACAACCTGCGCAAGGCCGCAGACGTCCAGGAGGACGGAGTCACCGTCAAGTACCCCGCTGGTTTCGTGCACCTGCCCAAGGTTGATGCGGAATACGTGCAGCAACTTTGTGCCGAGCAGCTGGTCACCCGGCGCGACCGCAATGGTTTCGCCATCCGTGAGTGGCAAAAGATGCGCGAGCGCAACGAGGCGTTGGACTGCTATGTCTATGCCCGGGCCAGTGCCAGTGCGGCAGGCCTGGACCGGTTCGAGGAGCGCCATTGGCGCGAGTTGGAAAAGCAACTTGGTCTGGCACCACCGCCCGAACCCGTTGCAATCCCCACTGAAATCCTGGCCACCCCTAGCGGTGGCCTTGTTATTTCTGACGGGCGCAGGGTCGCCAGGCGTGTGGTGCGCAGCCGATGGCTGTCATGAATTTTTAAAGGAGTGTTTTTATGAGTCTCGCTACGCGTATTGAGAGCCTGGTCATCCGGGTTGCTCAGGAATTTAACGATGTCCGGGCCACCGCAGGCAGTCTGGCCAGCCTGTCGACGACCGACAAATCGAGCCTGGTCGCTGCCATTAACGAACTCAAGGCAGCAGTCTTGTCCGCGATCGCCATCGACGACAGCCAGATCGCCACGACCAGCACCTACTCGTCCAACAAGATCGTGACTCTGCTGGACGCGCTCAAGGCCGACATTTTGGGTGGTGCCGACGCCGCTTATGACACTCTGCTGGAGATCCAGCAGGCTCTGCAGAACGGCACAAGCGGCCTTGACGCGATTCTGAGTGCCGTCAATTTGCGCGTGCGCTTCGATGCGGCGCAGACCTTGACGGTGGCTGAACAGCTTCAGGCCCGCACCAACATTGGGGCAGTCGCAGCCAGCGATGTGGGCAACACCGATACCGACTTTATCCTGATCTTCAATGGGGCACTGGTCTGATGAGTCTTGCGTCCAGCATTGCTGCCCTGGCTGCGCGTATTGGCATTGAGGTCAAAACCAAGATCGACGCGACGCATCCCGGTATTGCCCGGGTATGGGTGAGCTTTGGCTACGTGGGTGGTCAGGTGGTGATCCATGGTTCGCACAACGTCGCTAGTGTGGCGCGCACAGCGGCGGGCCGGTACCGCGTGCGTTTCGCTGTGGCGATGCCGGATACGAACTACTGCTGGACGGCGCTGGCTCGCAGCAGCACCAATACCGGCCAGCAGCGCTTGGTCTTGGTGCGTGCCAGCTCCGACCTTAAAACTGTGCAGTACGTCGACATCTCCTGCGCGACCGCTGCATCGTCGTTTGACGACTCCTCTGAAATCAACCTCGTGGTGTATCGCTGATGGCCTTTACAGAAACCCAACTCCAGGCATTAGAGAGCGCTCTTGCCAAAGGTGAACGCAGGGTGACCTTTGGTGACAAGACGGTGGAGTACCGCTCGGTGGAAGAACTGCGCGTGGCCATGCGTGACGTCCGTCGTGGGCTTTCGGAGCAGGCTACGGCCACGGGTCTGTGGCCCGGTGCCCCACGCCAGATCCGTATCAACACGTCTAAAGGCACCTGATGGGCTGGTTTAAATCTATTCGCAAGAGGCTGCTGGCCTCCACGCCCACCTACGACGGAGTGGGTGGCGGCAGGCGCGCACTGTCTTGGTCGGTGGGCAATCCCGGCGCGGTTGCAGCCATGTTGTTCAACCAGAATGAATTGCGTGCAAAGAGCCGCGATCTGGTGCGCCGCAACGCGTGGGCCAACTCTGCGCTGGAGTCCTATGTGGCCAATGCCATCGGAACGGGTATCAAGCCCCAGTCGATGCTGGCCAATGCGCAGCAACGCGAGGCAGTCCAGGCGCTCTGGCGCAACTGGACCGTGGAAGCTGATGCAGCTGGACTCACCGACTTTTATGGACTGCAGGCGATGGCATGCCGCGCCATGCTCGAAGGTGGCGAGGCACTGATTCGCCTTCGCTACCGCAGGCCTGACGATGTCCTGAGTGTTGCACTGCAGATCCAGGTTCTGGAACCTGAGCATCTACCCGTTCAGATGAACATCACCGCAGAAAACGGCAACCTGATTCGCGCAGGCATTGAGTTTGATCGGCTGGGGCGGCGGGTGGCGTACCACCTGTATCGCTCTCACCCGGAGGACGGATTGCTTGCGCCCATGTCGGGCGATGGTGGTTTGAGCACCGTGCGGGTGGATGCCGCAGAAATCATTCACCTGTTCCGGCCGCTTCGGCCGGGTCAGATCCGGGGAGAACCCTGGCTGGCGCGTGCGCTGGTCAAACTGAACGAACTGGACCAGTACGACGACGCTGAACTGGTGCGCAAGAAAACTGCCGCCATGTTCGCGGGCTTTGTGACCCGTCTGTCGCCCGAGGACAGCCTGATGGGCGAAGGCAATGCCGATTCCAATGGAGTCGCGCTGGCAGGTTTGGAGCCCGGCACTATGCAAATCCTGGAGCCAGGCGAAGACATCAAATTTTCTCAGCCTGCGGACGTGGGTGGTTCGTATTCCGAATTCTTGCGTATGCAGTTTCGCGCGGTGGCCGCTGCCATGGGTGTCACCTATGAACAACTCACGGGCGACCTGACGCAGGTCAACTACTCATCCATTCGGGCCGGGCTCCTGGAGTTTCGACGCCGCGTGGAATCCTTGCAGCACGGCGTCATCGTGCATCAACTGTGCCGACCGATTTGGGCGGCATGGATGGACCAAGCGGTTATCGAAGGCGCGCTGACGCTGCCGGGATACGGTTCTGCACAACCAAAACGCCGCGAGTACCAGGCTTGCAAGTGGATTCCACAGGGCTGGCAATGGGTGGATCCGCTCAAAGAGGCCGATGCCATGAAGGCCGCCATTCGTTCCGGACTCATGAGCCGCTCGGAGGCCATATCCGCCAACGGCTACGACGCAGAAGACGTGGACCGGGAAATTGCTGCCGACAACGCTCGCGCCGATGACCTTGGGCTGGTCTTTGATTCCGACCCCCGGCACGAATTGACCAAGTCCCCCTCAGCTGCCCCCGAAGAGGTGCAGATGCCGCATCCCGAATCGCCTTCACAAGGACGCTGACCATGTTGTTGCCACACCTGGCGTCTCGTTTGTACGGGACGCCGCTTCTGCTTGCGCGTACCAAACTCGACATCATTCTCTCGGTTCTGGGTTCTCGTATTGACTGGCCCATTCAGTCAGAACTGGCCTTGCCGCCGCCCCGTGCATCCCCTTCAGGTCAACATATGGCTGCCACTGGCATTGCGGTTGTCCCTGTGCACGGCTCGCTGGTGCGCCGGGCTATTGCGCTTGATGCTGCTTCCGGGTTGACGTCCTACGGCGACATTGCTGCGATGCTTGATGCGGCTGCGGCCGACCCGACGGTGTCTGGCATCTTGCTGGACATCGATTCTCCAGGTGGCGAGGCAGGTGGCGTGTTTGAGCTGGCACAGCGTATTCGCGCCGTTGATGCCATCAAGCCGGTCTGGGCGCTGGCGTGTGACTCGGCGTTTTCTGCAGCCTACGCCATTGCCTGCGCAGCATCCCGGGTGTTTGTCACGCAGACAGCTGGTGTTGGCTCCATTGGTGTCATTGCCATGCATGTGGACCAGTCGGTGCGCGATGCCCAAGAGGGGTACCGCTTCACGGCGGTGTCTGCTGGTGACTTCAAGAACGATCTGTCCCCGCATGAGCCTATCGACAAAGCAGCACTTGGCCGACTGCAAACCGAAGTGGATCGGCTCTATGGCTTGTTTGTAGACCACGTGGCATCTATGCGCGGGATGCAAGCAAAGGCCATACGCGATACGCAGGCCGGTTTGTTCTTCGGACCTGACGCGGTTCGCTCTGGCTTTGCGGATTCGCTGGCCAGTACCGAGCAGGTCGTATCCGAGTTCACCACCTACCTTGGCGCAAGAAACGTGAGAGGTGTGGCCTCCCGCGTGATCAGTGCCAAAGCCCTGGACGTTCAGTCCAGCGCCTCCCTTGTCCTCCAAACCAACTCCAAGGAGATTCGTATGAATCCAGAAACAGCAAATGACCCGGCGATCGCCGACCCTGACGACCCAACCGCTGAAGCTGATCAGGTGCGGCGCAAAGAAGCTGCACCGTCCGACACGACCGTGAAGTCTCCCTCGCCAACACCATCAGTGGCACCGTTGGCTCCGTTAGCGCCATTGACACCCACGGTAAATGACGTCGCCATTTCCGCAGCCGTCCATTCAGCCAAGGCTGAGGCCGTTGCCCAGGCTATTTCAATTGCCGAGCTATGCCAACTTGCCGGGCAAAGCAATCGCATCGCCACGTTTCTCACCCAAGGTCTTTCGGCAGCTCAGGTGCGCCAGACCCTGCTGGCCAGCCGTGCACAGAGCGAAGAGATCACCTCACTCATCGCCCCCGACGCAGCACCTAAGAGCGCGGGCGCTTCAGGCGACACCGGTGCCTTGATGGCAGCGGTCAAGAAACTCACTCAAAAGATTTAACTCGGAAGGATCCAAGCCATGAACGTCATCAATGAAGCCCTCAACCTGGGCGACCTCGTCAAGTACGAGCAAGACAGCCTCAACTACTCGCGCGATGTTGTGACGGTGGAGGCAGGCCAGAACCTACCACTGGGTTGCATCGTGGGCCGTGTGACAGCCACCGCCAAGGTCAAGCAACTCGACCCTGGAGCAGAGGATGGATCCCACTTTCCAGTGGGAATCCTGCTGGGTGCGGTGGATGCCACGCTCATCGACCGTGAAGACGCTTTGATCCTCGCCCGTCACGGCGTGGTCGCATCCAAAGCTGTCGTTTGGCCGGTGGAGATTTCCACCGATCAGCAGGCAGCCATCACCGCGCAGCTGGCGTCGCTTGGCATCTTGATTCGCCAATCCGCTTGATTGGCTTGATTTTTAACCTTGATCGGACACCTCACCATGAACAATCCATTCAACACCCCCGCGTTTTCGATGGCCGCACTCACTGCTGCCATCAACATCATCCCCAACCGTTACGGTCGCATGGAGGCCTTGAACCTTTTTCCAGTCAAGCCAGTACGCACCCGCCAGGTCATCGTGGAAGAGCAAAACGGTGTCCTGAACCTGCTGCCCACCATGCCTCCGGGCTCGCCCGGAACCGTGGGAACACGTGGCAAGCGCAAGGTGCGCTCCTTTGTGATTCCCCATATTCCCCATGACGATGTGGTCTTGCCGGAAGAAGTCCAGGGCATCCGGGCCTTCGGCTCTGAGACCGAGATGGAGAGCGTCGCAGGCGTTATGGCCCGCCACCTGGAGACCATGCGCAACAAGCACGCCATCACCCTCGAACATCTGCGCATGGGCGCCCTCAAGGGTGTGATCCTGGACGCTGACGGCTCGGTGATCTACGACCTGTACGACGAGTTTGGCATCTCGCCTGCGACCGTGCCTTTTGATCTGGGTAACGCCAATACCAACGTCAAGACCAAGTGCGCCGAGGTGCTACGCCATCTGGAGGACAACCTCAAAGGTGAATTCATGACTGGAATTCACGTGCTGTGCTCGCCTGAGTTTTTTGACGCGCTCACAGGGCACGCCAAGGTCGAGAAGGCTTACACCTATTGGCAGCAAGGCGCTGTGCTCATCAACGACATGCGCGCAGGCTTCACCTTTGGGGGTATCACCTTCGAGGAATACCGTGGTCAGGCAACCGACTTCAGCGGTGTATCGCGGCGCTTCATTGCCGCTGGTGAGGCGCACGCATTCCCCTTGGGCACGATTGACACCTTCAGCACCTACTTTGCACCGGCGGACTTTAACGAGACCGCCAACACGCTGGGGCAGGTTCTGTATGCCAAGCAGCAGCCGCGCAAGTTCGAGCGTGGTACGGATCTGCACACGCAGGCCAATCCGCTGCCCATGTGCCACCGTCCGGGCGTGTTGGTCAAGCTGACCGTGGCGTAACGCTCTGTCTGATGCTCAGCGTTGAGTTTCTCTACAGCGCGGCGGCCAACGCGGGAATGCTTCAGAAGGCCTTCTTGGAAAGCACGGAGGTCATGGTTGACTTCCGTGCACCCGATGAGGATGTACTTAGCGGCATGGGCGTCAGTCGGGACTATGCCATCCGGTATCCCCTGACCTGGCTCCCGTCTTTGGCTGCGGGTAACACACTGGAGATCTCTGGCCAGACCTATCGCGTGCGTGAAATCACGGCAATAGGCGATGGCTCGGAGCGTCGTGCGTCACTGAGCAAGCTGTAGGTCAAGATTGACCGTCGAATTTCATGCGCCGATTTTGATCCAGCCGTTCCAAAGCAGCCGGCCGATGGCGTTGTTGGCAGCTTGGCGATCAAAGCGTTCAGGATCAAAGTCCAGTCCGGCCCATTCCCGGGTCGCTTTGGTTTCTTCACCGTAGGGGTCGTTTTCCAGAGACTCCAGGAAGTCTTGGTATTGCCCCACGCCACCGGCGTCTTCGGGTGGACAGGCCCTGGCTCCGGCTTCAATCCAGACAGTGCGGGATTGGGCTCTCTTCTCGTCCAGGTCTTCGATGGATTCGACCGTGATGCGGTGAGCCCAGCTGTCCCCAAAGTCATACAGGTAGGTGCAGGTGTCACCTTCGCCGAGGACTTGGTTGAGTCGGAACTTTTTCTCGATCAAGACGGGATGGTCCTCATCCAGGAATTCCGGGTCAGGGGTGCCGTACTTGCGCTCCCGGATCTCGAACTCGTGCAAATGCGAGTTGGACCAGCCCATTGCTGCCTGCAAAACGTGGTGAAACGCATCCAGTCGTGCACGGCCATCAATGTGGATGCGCCGCCAGATGGTGGGACTGGTTTCTTCCAGTTCGACCAGGAGCGTGTAGCGGGTCGGTGACGACTGACTGCTGCGGTGAGGCTTCTTGGGTGCTGTGGTGGCCATGGTTCTTCTTCGTTGCGCTTTTTTTCAATTTTTCATTTTACGAATCGAGGCAATTTCTCATGAACGAATCTCTTCGCGAACGCATCATTCAGGCGGTGATGGCCTTGCTGGCACCCATTGCATTGGCCAATGGTGTCACCTTGATTCGCTCGCCGCCCAACGGGCTCACCCGTGAGCAGTCCCCCGCACTGCTGATCTTTCCGGAATCGGACACCGTGTCCCCGCGTGTCAACGACCGCGTCGAGCGCCAACTGGTGCTTCGTATCGTGGCGCTTTCGCGTGAAGCCGTGGGCAAAGCACCCGAGACCATCGCCGACGGTCTGCTGGTTGCAGCCCACGCGGCTCTGTTTGCCAATGCCAATTTGAGCGGGCTCTGCGTGGGTCTGCGAGAACTGGACTGTGAGTGGGATGTGGAGGATGCCGACGCGCTGATCGCCGCACTTCCCGCGCGCTACCAGTTCAGCTATCGAACCATGGCCCATGACCTTTCACTGATTGGATGACCCATGCCACAACTTGTTCTCTTGAAACCGCACACCCACGCAGGCAAAACTTTCCAGGTCGGTGAACGACTTGAGGTCGATGCACCAACGTTTGAGTGGCTGCTGTCACAGGGCATCACCCGACCAGATGTCCCGCCCCAAAAGTCTGTCTCCAGCACAGAGACAGCCGCAGTCAATCTGTCCCACCCTTCCAAACCCATCAAGGAACCCAAGCCATGAGCACCTATGCATCCTTCCAAGGCCGTGTCTACCTCGGCAAACGCGACGCCAATGGTGAACCCATCGAAGTCCGCTCGCCGGGCAACGTGGCCGAACTCAAACTCTCCCTCAAAACCGATGTGTTGGAGCACTACGAGAGCCAGACTGGCCAGCGTACGCTGGACCACCGCATGGTCAAGCAAAAGTCTGCCACGGTCAAACTGACCATTGAGGAATTCACCAAAGAAAACCTCGCCCTGGCGCTGTACGGCAACTTTGTGACGGGTGCTGCCGGTACCGTGACCGGCGAGCCGCTTGGCGGGGTGGCCCCCGTCATTGGGGACCGCTATTTTCTGGCACATCCCAAGGTCTCGACCTTGGTTGTTACGGATTCGGCCGCCACACCGGCAACCCTGGTGCTGGGTACGAACTACACCGCCGAAACTGACTTCGGTGCCATCCAGTTTTTGGAGGTCACCGGCTTTACGGCCCCGTTCAAGGCCAGCTACGGCTTTGGTGTGACCACCGAAATTGGAATTTTTACGCAACCGCTGCCAGAACGCTACTTGCGACTGGAAGGACTCAACACCGCGCAGGGCAACGCCAAGGTGCTGGTCGAGTTGTATCGCGTGGCCTTCGATCCTTTGAAGGAAATCTCGTTTATTTCGGATGACTACAACAAGTTCGAGATGGAAGGCTCTTTGTTGGCCGATGCCACCAAGCCCTTCGACGCGGCGCTGGGCCAATTTGGCCGAATCATTCAGTTGTAGCCAGAAAAGGGGAAATCACCATGACCGATCTGGAAAAACTCATCCCGCAGGCGCTTGAGTTGACTGTGAATGGCGAGACTCTGGCCATCAAACCGCTCAAGGTTGGCCAGATGCCGGCCTTTTTGCGAACGATTTCGCCGGTAATGCAGCACTTAAGCCGCACCGAGATCGACTGGCTCACCCTATTTGGCGAGCGTGGCGACGATCTGCTGTCCGCAATCGCCATTGCGGTGGGTAAACCGCGCCAGTGGGTCGATGAGCTGGCCGCCGACGAGGCCATTTTGTTGGCAGCCAAGGTGATTGAGGTGAATGCCGATTTTTTTACCCGGACGGTGATGCCCAAACTGGACGGTCTGTTCACGCAGGCCAAAAACCTCGCACCAGTGCCAGCCACGCCGACAGGCCCGGCATCTGGTTCGATGCCATCCAGCGCCTGATCGCCCACGGCCACCGTCTGCCCGACATTCTTGACTACACCTTGGCGCAAACGCGCGGTTTTCTCGATGCGATCAACCGGCAGGAGGCTGCATTTGAGGCGCGTTTGCTGTCCCTGATCGCGGTCGGAACCCGGGGTGACGCCAAAAACCTCGACCAGACCCTGGACCGACTCATCGAACACGCAAACCAAGCGTAAGGCACATGAAAATCTCCGTCCGTATCGATAGCGCCCTGGCGCAGGCGCAACTGCGCCGCTGGGGTGGGGAATACCGCGACAAGGTCAAAAAGGCGGTGGCACGCGCCATGCGTAGCGAAGCCACCGAGATCAAGGAGGCGGTTCGCGCCCAAGTGGCCTCCCAAATGTCGGTGGTCAAGAAATCCTTCCTCAAAGGCTTCAACGCCAAGGTGCTGGACCAGGACCCGAATCGCTTGCCTGCGTTGTATGTGGGCTCGAGGATTCCCTGGTCTGGCATGCACGAGCGTGGCGGATCCATCTCGGCCAAGATGCTGATTCCCTTGCATGGGCGGGTTGGGCGCAAGAAGTTCAGGGCGCAAATTGCTGAGCTCATGCGCGGTGGAAATGCGTATTTCATTAAAAATGCCAAGGGAAACATTGTGCTGATGGCCGAGAACATCAAAGAGCACGATCGTCCATTGGCCGGATTTAAGCGCCGTTACCGTAAAGCCGACGGTGTCAAACGTCTCAGACGTGGTGCGGACATTCCCATAGCCGTCCTTGTGCCCCGCGTAGTGCTCAAGAAGCGGCTCGACATCGAACGATTGGTCGCAAGGCGTATTCCCCGCTTGGCGGCTCAAATTGGCAAGCAAATCCAAACGATGGATTGATGCTTTGCCTTCACTGTCTTCAATTCTTCTGACTCATGGCCACCAACCGCATTTCCGTTCTTGTTGCCCTCGAAGGCGCTGATGACGGGCTCAAACGCGCCTTGAATTCAGCCCAGCAGAGCCTGGGTGATCTGGCCACAAATGCCAAGACCGCCGGACAGAAGGCCGCAGCCGGTCTGGCTGAGGTCAAAGCCGGGATGTCCGCGTTCGGCGACCAAGTCAATTCAGCCAAGACTCAACTGCTGGCCTTTCTGTCCATCAACTGGGCGGCAGGCAAGGTGCAAGAGATCGTCCAGATCGCCGATGCGTGGAACATGATGTCGGCCAGGTTGAAGCTGGCAACGATTGGTCACAATGAATTCGCCACGGCACAAAAGGCACTGTTCGACATTGCCCAGCGCATAGGTGTGCCCATTCAGGAGACCACCACCCTGTACGGCAAGTTGCAGCAAGCGGTGCGCATGTTGGGTGGTGAGCAAAAGGATGCGCTAACCATTACCGAGAGCATCTCGCAGGCCCTGCGGCTCTCCGGTGCGTCGGCCACAGAAGCCCAGTCCTCGCTCCTGCAGTTTGGTCAGGCCCTGGCCTCTGGCGTGCTGCGCGGCGAAGAATTCAACTCCGTTGTCGAAAACAGCCCTCGCTTGGCGCAGGCCCTGGCCGACGGTTTGAATGTGCCCATTGGTCGCCTGCGCAAACTCGCCGAAGAGGGGCGACTGACCGCTGACGTGGTGGTAAATGCACTCCTGTCGCAAAAGGACAAGCTGGCAGCTGAGTACACCCAATTGCCCCAAACGGTAAGCCAAGCCTTTCAGCGTCTGCAAAACGCCTTCGGCCAGTGGGTTGCCCAAGTCGATGCGTCAACCGGCATCACCAAGAAGCTGGCAGACGCGATGACGTGGCTTGCCACCAATTTGCAAACAGTGATGCAGTGGCTGAAAACCATCGCTGAAGTGGGCTTGTCGGTCCTGATTTACCGATTGATTCCGGCGCTCATCACCGCGTGGCAAACCGCAGGCGCAGCAGCCGTGACGGCAGCCACCGCCACCTCGGCAGCCTGGGCCACAGCGAATCTGTCGGTCACAGCCGCCGTGCAAAGTTTGGGTTTACTCAAAACTGCCTTCGCTGTGCTTGGAGCCTTTGTGGTGGGCTGGGAGATTGGCACCTGGTTGTCCGAGAAATTTGAGATCGTCCGCAAGGCAGGCATCTTCATGGTCGAGATCCTGGTCAAGGCCATTGAGCAATTGCAGTACCGCTGGGAGGCGTTTGCAGCCATCTTCACCAACGACACGATCGATGCTGCCACCAAGCGCCACGAGGCGCGTTTGGCAGAGATGAATCAGATCTTTGCTGCGATGTATGCCGATGCCATCAAGGGCTCTGACGCCGCCAAGGGAGCGATGACCACGGTGGCCAACACGGCAGAGGAAATTGCTCGGCGACTTGAAGCTGTCCGCCAAGGTACTCAGGAAGCCGTCGGACGTGGTGTTGAAGCGGTCCATGCAGCGGTCGAAAAACTCAAATCGCGTTTGGGTGAAGTCGAGCAGGCGGTATCCAAAGCCAACGGGGTCGTTACAGATGCGACCGCCAAAATGGCCGAGGCCTACAAGGGACTCACCGGCGTGGTGGAGGCTAACCTCCAAAAGCAGGTGGATGCCATCAAGGCAAGATACCAGCAAGAGCAAACCGCACTGGATTTGTCCAAGGCATCTGAGGCGACCCAGATCGCCAAATCAACCCAGTTGTTGACCGATGCACTGACCCAGCAGACCACGCTGCGCCGCCAGGCCACCACGGACACACTCAAACTCATTGATGAGGAGTCTGCGGCCCGCATTGCGGCGGCGGCCCGTCAGGGTTTGACCGAGGCGGAGCGCAGCGCCAACGTCACCCGGGTAGAAAACGAGATTCTGGCCACCAAGCGCCAGACCATGACGCAGGCGGCCGCCGAGTACACGGCGCACATCAACGCTTTGAACGCCGAGGCCAACCGGCACTTGGCGGAAATCCAGCGCATCGAAGAGGCCAAACGCCAACTCACCATGACGACGGAGGAGCGCATTCGCGATATCCGTCGCCAGGGTATGACCGAGTTTGAGGCTACCGAAGACCGCAAACGTCAGGTCGTTGAGTTGCAAACCAAGGCGCGTGAGGCGCTGGCCAACGGTGAGTTTGAGCAGGCACGCCAATTCGCGCAAAAAGCCATGGACTTGGCTGCCCAGGTGGCCAGTACCCAGACCTCGGAGGCCAAGAAGGCGGAAGAAGCCAAGAAACAGTCCGAAAGTGCCCACTCCCAAGTTGTAGCCTTGGAAGCGCAGGCGCGCGAGGCCTCCCGCAAGCAGGAGTACGCCACCGCTGAAAACCTCATGCGCCAGGCCGAGCAGTTGCGCGCTGAACTGGCGCAAAAGACCAAAGAGTCAGATGCTGCCATCACCCAGGGCAAAGAAGGTGTTAACCGGTCCATCCAAGACATCCGTGAGTCCGAGGAAATCCTAAACAAAACTCTGGATGCACAAGCCCAGGCCCATCAAAAGGCAGCCCAGGCAGCGGTGTCCGCTCGTGAGCAGGTCAAGCAGACTTTGAGCGATACCGAAGCGCAGATTGACCAGATCACCAACAAGCTCAAAGAGGGTCTGAAGATCACGCTGGACGCCGATACCAGCCGTTTCGATAAGGCGATCGCTGACTTGGACAAGGCTCTGGCCGAGAAGGAGCGACTCCTTCCTATCAAAGCCGATCTGGAGCAGGCGCAAAAGCAGTTGCAGGATTTCGAGCAGTTACTCAAGGAAGGCAAAACCCTGCCAGTGGGAGCGGACGTGACCCAGGCCAAACAGGCCTTGGACAAGCTGACTGCTTATGCTAAAGAAAACTCGTTGCTGGAGTTGCGGGTCACTACTGAAAATGCCCAGGCATCCATCACCAACGTGGAGGGAATGATCAAAGCGCTGGACCGTATTCGCACGGAGTCCCAACACAGCGTGAGCACCAATGCAGACGCTGCAAAAGGACAGATTCAGAGCCTCAACGGCATGAATACGTCCAGCACCCACACGATCTATGTGACCAAGGTTGAAACCAATGCTACGGGCGGACTGGCGGGTGCGGGAATCGGCCGCTTTGCCGATGGTGGTTCCGTTTCTTCACCACTTGGCGCAGCGTTTACCCGCATGAGTGGTGGATCGGTGCCCGGCTCGGGAGACCAAGACACGGTGCCACGCACGCTGGAGGCAGGCGCTTTTGTGTTGCGCAAGGCGGCAGTGCGTAAATACGGCAGCAATATCCTGTCAAAACTTGCCAATGGTGTTGCACGGTTTGCCACGGGCGGTTCGGTGACACCCACGGGGCCCGCCCCCATCAAGCACAACCGTGATGCGTTCGAGGCGCAAAAGATGATTGAGCTGGGCTTGCAAGGCATGCGCGAGTACACCTCGTGGCTCAGAGGCCACTATGGGGCGTCGCTGAGTATCGACATGGAGTGGCAAACCATGAAGTATTACGGCCAGCAGGCTGCAACCGACCGCCAGACGCTCGAATCGCTGCCCAAACGGGCGCAGCTCACTGCGAATGAAAAGCAAAAACTGGACGCGATCAAACAGACCTGGCGCAACGCGATGGCGCAGCCGCTGGTGTACGGCAAGGATCTGGAGCGCGACCTGATGGACTACATGGAGCAACACCAGGGTGAGTTTTTTCGGGGCGGTGGGATAGCCAAGTCCGACAGTGTTCCTGCGATGCTGACCCCCGGCGAGTATGTTGTCAATCGAACAGCGGTATCCAAATTTGGCGCTGGCTTCTTTGAGTCACTGAACAACCTCTCCATGCCTGCACAGACACTGGCCAAGGGGGTTCAGGGATTCGCTACAGGTGGTTTGGTCAGCGGCGCTATGGCCAGAGGCGGCATTGATCGGCCAGTGCTCGACGCAGCAACCGGCCCCACGCGCACGGTGCGGGTGGAGCTTGCCGCCAATGGGCGCAAGGTGAACGCCCAGATCGACGAGCGTGACGAAGGTCGCTTGTTGCAGTTGCTGCAAAGCGCCCAAATGCGGGCGGCATGAGGCGAGCGGCATGAAGCGCGCTGCTTGAACGCTTCCATTTCACTCAACCGTTTTTTCATCATGCTACTGACCAACCTCTCGGACGGGGTATCCCTGTTCCTGCCTGACGATCTCCTGTGGAGTGACGAGCACAGCTGGAGTCCCGCTGTGTCCTCCGTGTCCTACCTGCTAAATGGTGCACTGCTGGTGCAGTCCGCCTTGCGCCAGGCTGGGCGTCCGATCACCTTGGTTGGTGCCGTAGACATGGCCTGGATCACGCGCGCCGTGCTGGGCCAGTTGCATGCATGGGCAGGAGTTCCTCTGTCCGCGAATGCCGGTCGCTTTACTTTGACGCTGGCCGATGGGCGAGCTTTCCCGGTTGCCTTTCGCCATGGTGAGACGGCGATCGAGTCCGAACCTGTGACGGGCTTTCCCGCACGGCTGGACTCTGACTTCTATCGCATCACCGTGCGGCTGATGCAACTCTGAAAAATCTGGAGCAAACAAAATGGCAATTTTGACGGGCGACATCAAGTTGGTCGCCTCCCAAGTGATGCTCGATGTTCCCGAGGGTGGCGGCGCGCCTACTTCCAAGGTCATCCTGGACGCGACCAGTAACGCGATCTTTCCGGACATCTCCGAGTTGGATCGCTCGGGTGGCCGGGTCAATCTGCGCAAAGTGCATGTGAGTGTGCAGACCCCAGACACCGACACCTACCTAGGCTGCAACGTCATCGTGGCCGATCCGCCCAGTGATCCGAACGTGAGTGTCACGTTGTTCAGCACCAAGGAGATTTTTGATCGGCGCGACTCGGCCAAGAAACGCGTAGAGGCCTATCTGGCCCCTGGCCCAGCCTGGGGCGGCTTCCTGTTCGAGAACCACATCATCGGCCAGCGCTCCATCCAGCTTTTTCAAATGCCTAACAGCACGGCTCCGGAAGTCGGCCACACGCTGCTGATTGTGCAAAACGAGGGCTTGAGTACCGAAAAACTCCAGTACGTGCGGGTAACGCGTACCGCCTCCGTGCTGCGTACCTTCATCAAGGACAACGGGCAGGAATACAAGGCCTTGATCGTCACTGCCGATCTGAGCGATGCGCTGCGCTACGACTTCATTGGCTCACCACCCAGCGAATTCTTCCGCAAAACGCCTGCGTCCGCACTGGTGCGCGACACCACGGTGGCCGATGCTGCACAGTACTTTGGCGTCGTTCCACTGACCGATGCAGTGACCATGGGAAGTCTGAGTGCCAAGGCAAAGTCCATCTTCACGCAGCTGGTGCCCAGTGCGCAGACGGAAATTCCCGTCATCGATGCCAACGCCGCCGGTGAATACGACACGGTGGTGGATGCCTCCAATGGCTTTGTGAGCATCACTACCTCCATTGGTTTCAGTCCGAACGTCGCGCTGTACTTTGGCAACCCGGTGTTTCCCGGCACCCTCAACATTGCCTATTCAGGTGGTGCTCTGACCGATGCTTCGGGCGACCTGCTACAGGGCACGACCGTGATTGGTACGGTGGACTATGCGCGCGGAACCGCAACCTTGGCCCCATCCTCTCCGTCCATTGGCGGCACCAAGACAATTACCTACAAGGCCGCTGGCGCGCCACTGCAGTTGGCGGACTCGGCAGGCATCTTTGTTTCACAAGAAACACGCGCCTACAACTACATCCAGACCATCAGTCCGCCCCCTGCGCCCGCCACAACCCGGGTGAGCTACCGATCCAACGGGAAGTGGTACGACTTGCGCGACAACGGTGGAGGCAAACTGGTGGGGGCCGACGTGGCGTTCGGTGCAGGAACCGTAAGTTACGTCACCGGCACCGTGGCGGTCACCTTGGGTGCACTCCCCGATGTCGGTGGTGAAATCATCCTGAACTGGGGCTCCCGGGTGAATTACATCAACCGCGCTGCTGCCAGTCTGCCTCCACTCAAGATTCCACTCCAACTGGCGCAAACAGGAATCACGCCGGGCACGGTGGTGATCACCTGGAATGACGGGACCGCCCGCACGGCTTCAGACGATGGCAAGGGAAACATCTCCGGTAGCGCCACCGGCACCATTCGGTATCAAACGGGATTGATCCAGCTGCAGCCAACGCTGTTGCCAGCGGGAGGCCAGATCTACACCGTGGACTACGCCTTCGGGCCACCCGATGTGCAGGAGTATCCTGCGCCGCTGCGTGATATCAATGGTGAGGTGCCGTTGACGCTGAGCAAGGCAAATTTGCGGCCCAACACCGTGGAGGTCACCTGGAACCTTCTGTACAACCCGTATGACCCGGTCACCATGACGGCGTTTCCACCGCGCGACCCCTACAAGACGGTACGCGACGATGGTCTGGGGCGGCTGCGGGACACCCTCGGTGCGGACCACGGCACCGTGAACTACACCACTGGGATTCTCAGTTTGAAGACTGAAACCACGGTAGGGATGCCCCGGGCTCAGTACGCATGGGTTTCTCTTGGGAATTCGCCGCAGGGCTTTGCCATGCGACGGTGGCTTTTTCAGGGATGGGAGTACTACCCGGTCGGTGCCAATATGCCTAACGACGAGTCAGCGCATGTGAGCGTGAAGTACCGCACCATGGATGCAGATTCCTCAATCAGTGCCCCAATTGCCACGGGAGCACTCAAATTTGACCTGACAAACCAATATTCCGAGAACATCGTTCCGGGCAGTGTCAACTTCACTATGGGCGGCAAGACCTACTTTGACCGCGCTGGCAATCTTTACTACAACCTGGACGTTGCCACGGGCAATGCCACCAAGGCGGGAACGCTCAACTACCAGTCGGGCGAAGTGACCCTGGATGCTTGGACCACCGGAGCCAGTTCGGCAGTGTCAGTCAAATCGATGTTGACCTCCATGGATGGTCATCCAGTGGATGAGGTGACGTTTCGCGCGCCCGTGGCTCCGCTGCGCACCGGGTCTGTTCAAGTGCTGGCCACGCGCTTGGCCGGTGGATTGGTCAATGTTTCGGCCAATACGTCTGGCGATTTCGTCGGGGTCGATGTCTCTGGCCATGTGGACTATGAGACGGGCGTGGTTCGGCTGCGCTTTGGCGCGTATGTGGTGGCCGCTGGTAATGAGACACAAGTTTGGTACTCGGCCGCTGGGGTTGGAACGGATGGCAAGATCTTCAAACCCGCTCCCGTGTTTGCCGACACCATTCGCTTCAACGCAGTAGGGTTCACTTACCTGCCATTGGATGCGGACATCCTCGGACTCGACCCGGTCCGCCTGCCACAGGACGGGAAAGTGTCGATCTTTCGACCCGGTGGTTTTGCCGTTTTGGGTCACACCGCCAGCATCACTGCAACGGTCTCCAATGGCCAGGTGATCAACTGTGCTCGGGTGCGCCTGAGCCGGGTCCGAGTGATTGGTGCGGATGGCAATGTCATCAATACTGGCTACACCGCAGACCTGGAGGCTGGCACGGTGACGTTCACGTCGGTCAGCGGCTACGTGCAGCCCGTGGTGGTGGAGCACCGGATTGAGGACATGGTCCAGGTCTCCGATGTCCAGATCAATGGCCAACTGGCGTTCACCCGCCAGGTGACCCACGCCTATCCGTTTCCTGGCAGCTTTATCTCCAGCGCGCTGGTGGCGCAAGACTTGAAGGCCCGGGTGTCCGTGTTCTTTGACCAAGCCACCTGGGACTCGGTGACCTATGCCGATGCGGTGACTGGATCGGTTGCGCCGGGCACCTACAACGATGTCTTGGCACCCCTGATCGTGACCAACAACGGGGCGGTGACCGAGAAATGGGCTCTGCGCTTTACCAACACCACCACCTTTGAAGTGATTGGTGAGCACGTCGGCACGATCTCCAACGGGAACATCACTACCGACACATCTCCGATCAACCCCGCAACAGGCAGCCCGTATTTCACGATCAAGGGCATTGGCTGGGGCAGCGGTTGGGCGGTGGGCAATGTGCTGCGCTTTAACACCGTAGGTGCGCTGTTTCCGGTCTGGATTGTCCGCACGATTCAGCAAGGCCCTGAAAGCGTCATCAATGACAAATTCACCATCCTCGTCCGTGGTGACGTGGACCGCCCCTGATTTAAGCCTTTCATAGTTTCAATTTCGAGGAATCAGAATGACAACGATTGCAGTAAAGCACTACAACTTTGGCATGCAGGGTGCCCCTCAACTGGCAAACGCATGGGGTGACATGACTGCGCTCCTGGACGCGGTCCTGGTGGACGGCTTCAACCTGCGCACCATCGACACCTTGACCTTCGCCGACGGAATCGCTACCGCCCGAGTCAACGCCGGGCATTTGTACCTGGTCGATCAGGTGGTGTTGATTGAGGGCGCAAATCAGACCGAGTACAACGGCGAGGTGCGGGTTCTGAGCACGACTTCGCTGGAGTTCACTTTTGCCGTGGTCGGCACGCCAGTCACACCGGCCACCGGCTCACTCAGCGTCAAGGTGGCACCGCTGAATTTTGAGAAGGCGTTCAGTGCCGCCAACAAGCGGGTTTATCGCAGCAAGAACATACTGAGCAATCGCCCGTTCCTGCGCGTGGATAACTCGTTGGATCCGTCCTACACCACGACTTACGCCAAGAAGGCCAAGGTCTTGATGGCTGAGAACATGTCGGATATCGACACAGTGGTGGGTGCGCAGGCACCGTTTGATCCCAATCGGCCCCTTCAAAACACAGTTGGTACTGGCACTGGCGGTGGTGCCGTCGACGGTTGGTACAAGTGGTACCACTCCCGGCTTGACCAGAACAGTTCGGAAAGTGCGGGGGGTACCGGTGGCAACAAGAATTGGGTACTCATTGGTGACGACCGGGGCTTCTACTTGTTCAACGAATGGCAGGTGAGTGTTTATGGCCGTGCAGGCTACTTCTTTACCGACTTCGCCAGCTTCCGTCAGGGTGATGCGTACAACACGCTGCTCACGGCCACAGACTCATATATCGCTGCAAGCTCCAACATGGGCTACAACGGCGTTGACTACCAGAGCTACTGCAACCGGTCCTTGGACTTCACGGGCAAGGTGCTTATGCGCGACCACATGCAAGTGGGGGGCTACATCCGGGCGGGATTCTTGGCGCTCAACACCAACAACGCCCAGCAGATTACCGGGTACAGCAATGGTGTCCCTTGGCCCAACGGCCCCGACTACGGTTTGATTCTGCATCCGGTGTACCTGCGCCATGAGTCACCTGGCCACCTGCGCGGCAAGATGCCAGGCATCTTCTGGGTGCATAACGACAGTCCGATGGCCGACCTCAATGTGGTCAGCGGCGTAGTCGGCTACCCCGGTCGCAAGTTCCTGATCGTCTGCAACAGCTACAGCACGGCAGGTCAAGTGGCGCGCTACGCGTTTGACATCACTGGCCCTTGGTGGTGAAACATGGCACTGGTTTTAGATGAGACCTTTGCCACGGCGATTCCTGCCAATTTCGCAACACCCTGGGCGCAGGCGGGAACACTGACAGCCACCTACAACCCAACCGCCCAAGCGGTGGATTTGAGCAACAGTGCGGCTGGTCAGTGCATTTGGGACATCACCTCGACGCCGTTGACTGTTGCGGGAGAGATGGAGCTTGATCTGGAGTGGGTGGCAGACCTTTCGGGCCCCAACAACTACCGCCACGCCGGAGCTTGGGCGGTCGCTGGACAAGCCGTTGGAAGCAATGGCTTTCGGTTTGGGCACTACCAAGCGGACTGGCGATTGGGCCGCTGGGATGGAACCTGGTGGGCTGGAAATACTGGCGAGACCATCGTGCAGCAGGGTGCAGCGGACACCTTCAATGTCTTGGGTGATCGCCGACTACTCAATCTGCGCTGGGACATGAGGGCCGGTGCAGGTATGTCCAGGCTTTCGGTCGAGGCACGTATTGATGGTGTTTTGCGTTTGGTCACTGCGTCCACCTTTCCCTCTTTGCGGCCAGGCGTCTTCATTTACCAGTCAACGGTGCGCCTGCACAGCATCAAGGTGTGGGATGCGCCGTTGACCCCTTTGGGCGTTTTGGGCTTTCAAGGGCTCCAACCCACCCAAGGCAGAGGGGTCTATACGGTGCCAGAAGCAACACCTTCAGGGATCACTTCATCCCGGATGACCGGTGGAATTGGCAGACTTGACAGCAGCGTTCCGCTGGCAAGGATCAAGGGCGGCGCGGTGGGTTACTACCGGGGGCAAGAGTTGTGGCGTCGCAATATGTACCTGGGTGGGAACGGCCGAATCGTCGGCAGCGTGGCCATCAAGGGTTCACCCAATACACCAGTGCAGCGCCGCGTGCGTCTCTTTAATGAAAAAACCGGGATGCTGGTGCGTGAAGTTTTCAGCGATCCGGTGACCGGGGCCTACGAGTTTCTGTACGTCAGCATGGACCACAAATACACGGTCGTGACCTTTGATTACGACAACAACTACCGGGCGGTCGTGGCAGACAACATCAGCGCGGAGTTTGCGCCATGACCCTGTCCGTGTCCTTTGATCTGAAGAACGCCAGGCTCAGCGCCGTTGTCGCCTTTCTTGACACAGGTGCCGGTGTAGCCCGGGTGCGAATTTACCCGGGTGTGCGAGTCTTGGTAGGTGCTGCTCCCAATGGGGGCTTTCTGGCGGAGTTGCCCCTGCAGAAACCCAGTGGCTCGGTACTCGACGGCTTGCTGACCCTGGTACCCGGTGATCCAGTGCTGAACGCCAATAGTGGCGTGGCGGCATGGGCTCGAGTGGTCAATGGCAATGGCGAGACTGCCTTTGACTGCGATGTCTCGGACACCACCGGGACCGGCGAAATCAAGATTCAGAACACGGTGCTGTTCGAAGGGGGCGAAACTCGCATGGTCAGCGGCACCCTTGGAGGGTAAATCCTGGAGGGAGAAGCATGGCATCCGTTGACCTGTTCTTTGAGCGCACGCCTGCTGCGGGTCCGCCTTGGACGCTGTTGTTTGGTGATCTGCTGGGTGAGGCTCCGGCCAGAACACTGGAGTTTGCTGGCCAGTTTGCAGAACTGAGCTTTGCTGGTCGCGCCAGTTCCATCATTCCGTGCAACTTGGTGATTGTCTTTCCGGAGATGACCTTTGCGTCCAGTGCCTTGTATCAGAGCAAAACGCAACGACCCACCGTAGCCAAGGTGGGGGTGCCGTGGTCAAAGAGTGCGACCGCGAAGGAGTTTGGAGCTACGGGGCAGCACACGGTGGCAAATCGTCAGCCATTGGGGACGCAGGATAACTGGACCTCTGCAGATCGGTCTTTGTTAGGTGTGTCCGCTGCCCAGTATTCGGCGCTCGGGCATGACACGCGAACCTTGGCAGCCTTTGAAGTCGCCTTGCACAAAGGTCCCGAGCCGAGTTGCCTGCCATTTCAGGGCGGTGATCCAGCAGTGCGTCTGCGCATCAAGAGCGCCTTTCAGGTCGCAGCCAGGTTGGGCGCATCGCGGGTGCGGGACTTCTTCAATGCGGGTGTCAAAACCCCATCCGTGTTGCAGGGTCGGTGGAACGCAGCCGCCGGGTATCGATTCGGCGCACTGAGCGGTGCCGGACGGGCATTGAGAGGCAATAGAGGTTGGCAACTGGGACACCAGGATGGATGGCGGCCCAGGGCGGGCCGCTGGGTGGCAACCGTACCCACAACGCCGCCGGTGCGGGACCCTTGCTACTTGCCTGACACCCATTTGCTGTTCGACGCTACATGGGCGATGGACACCGGTTTGATTTTTATCTGCGAACGAAACGCAACACCTCTGCCAACCGGCGAGACGGTGGTGGTGCCCATACGGAGGATTTACATGGTTGTTAACAATGCCAGTCTGCACCGCGTGGACGGTAATATTCTGCTGCCTACTTTTAGCATGACCGTCGGTCTGGATGTGGACTCCTGGACCTGGAGCTTCAGCGCGGCTTTGCCCGGTCGTGCCTTGGCCGATCTGGAGCCTGCTGGCAATGGCTCGCCAGTTGAGGTTGAGGCGGTCATCAATGGCACGACGTTTCGCTCCTTGGTGGAGAGCATTGAGAGAACCCGCGAGTTTGGTAGCAACAATTTGCGAGTTTCGGGGCGCGGCAAGACGGCGTTGCTGGATGCTCCCTATGCGCCGACGCTCAGTTTCACAAACAGTCAGGGTCGAACTGCGCAGCAGCTCATGGGAGATGTGTTGACCTTCAACGGCGTGCCACTGGGCTGGGAGGTGCAGTGGGGACTGGTTGATTGGTCAATCCCTGCAGGCGTATTCAATCACCAGGGTTCGTACATCGGAGCGCTCAACAAAATCGCAGCCTCGGCCGGTGGCTACGTGCAACCGCATGCATCAAGCCAGATCGTCAAGGTCCTTCCGCGCTATCCCACCGTACCGTGGGAGTGGGACACGGTGACTCCCGACTTTCAGCTGCCTGCCGACGTCACCTCGCGGGAGTCCTTTCGTTGGATCGAAAAGCCAGCCTACAACCGGGTGTTTGTCTCCGGGCAGGAAGTGGGAGTGCTCGGACAGGTGACCCGAACTGGCACCGCTGGAGAAATCCTGGCTCCGATGGTGGTGGATGCCCTGGTCACCAACGCCACGGCGGCACGCCAGCGTGGCATTGCTCTTTTGGCGGATACGGGACGCCAAATCGAAGTGAGTTTGCGCCTGCCGGTGTTGGCTGAGACAGGAATCATTGTTCCGGGTGCCTTCGTGGATTACCAGGATGGCAGTGTTTCCCGGCGTGGCCTCGTTCGATCCACACAAGTTGAAGCCGGATTGCCGGAGGTTTGGCAAACCCTGGGAGTGCAGACCTATGCATAACCTGTATCAGCAGTTTCGTGCGTTGCTGCCAGACCCGCCATTGCAGGTAGGCACTGTCATCGCGGTAAGCGGGGGAGTTGTCACCCTGCAGATGCCCGGTGGTGGGCTCCTGAAAGCGCGTGGCGACGCGTTTGTGGGTCAGAAGGTCTTTGTGCGCGATGCGGTAGTGGAAGCCATCGCACCGAACCTGACTCTGGAAATCATTGACATCTAAAACGCAACTGGTATTTCGTAGTTAACCCTGAGACCCGCCAATGCAACCTTGCATTGCGCGGGTTTCGCATTTCTGGAGCATGAAAAATGGAAACGACACAGATTGAGAGACGTCGCATGGTTACGCTTCCACAGGAAGAGTTTGAGGCTGTGCTGGAACGCGCTGCAGAGCGCGGCGCGCTGAATGCCTTGCACGAGGTTGGGCTTGATGGTGAGGACGCAGCACGCGACATTCGTGCGCTGCGCAATCTGCTCGATGCTTGGCGTGAAGCGCGCATGACCGCATGGCGAACGGTCGTGAAAGCAGTCACTACTGGCCTGCTGCTGGCCTTGGTGGCGGGTGCAGTAATCAAATTCAAAGTTTTCGGGGGTGGCCAATGATCGAGACGCTTCTGGGCGGATTGCTAGGTGGCGTGTTCCGATTGGCACCCGAAATTCTCAAATGGATGGACCGTAATGGCGAGCGCGGCCACGAACTGGCGATGCAGGACAAAGCACTGGAGTTCGAAAAGATTCGTGGTGCCCAGCGCATGTCAGAGATTGGGGCCGGCGCGGATGCAGCCTGGAACACCGGTGCCATCGACGCATTGCGCGATGCTGTGCGTACTCAGGGCGAGAAAACGGGAGTGCAATGGGCCGATGCCTTGTCTGCAAGCGTCCGCCCGGTAATCACGTACTGGTTCATGGCACTGTACTGCGCCGCCAAGACTGCCGCGTTCATGGCGGCTGTCACCGCTGGTGCAGGCTGGGGTACAGCGATCCTGCATGCTTGGACAGAAGCGGACCAGGCGCTGTGGGCTGGCGTGCTGAACTTCTGGTTCCTCGGTCGCGTGTTCGATCGGGCGCGGTCGTGATCAAAGTGCCAAAAATGGCCATCGAACTGGCTAAGCGCTTCGAGGGGTTCGAGCGCCGGGTGAAGCGTGGGATTGATATCTCCGCAATTCCCTACATCTGCCCTGCGGGCTTCTGGACGATTGGGTACGGCCACCTCTGCGACCCGAAGCATCCACCGATTACGGAGGCAGAAGCCGAGGTCCATCTGGCGCGTGATCTGCAGACGGCATTGGCGGCGACGCTGCGCTACTGCCCAGTACTGGCCACCGAGTCGGAGGGGCGGCTCGCGGCCATCGTCGACTTCACTTTCAACCTCGGCGCGGGGCGGCTGCAGACATCAACGCTGCGTCGAAGGGTTAACCAGCGGGATTGGACCGCAGCTAGTCAGGAACTGCGACGGTGGGTCTATGGCGGCGGAAGAGTGCTATCGGGACTTGTCACTCGGCGGGAGGCAGAGGCCACTTGGCTGCTTCGCAACACCTGAACCAGAAACGTCCGGAAGAGCTTGGCTTCATCCCCGAAAAGCGCGTTCATGTCATCCACGCCAACAAGGAGCATTAACAATGAGTAACCGATTCAAGCGCGCCGTCATTGACGACGTGACCGCGCGCAACATCGACACCAGCCAGCAAGACTACCTGCTAGATCTATTCGAGTCGGCCATGAAGTCGGTAGCCACCACGCTGGTGCGCGAGGCCAAATTCGACACGTCGGATTTCGCCACAGCCCAAATGCGGGACTGCGATGGTTTTGTACTACACGTGAGCCGGGTTCGCACCGACTCACGTACCGGGTGGATTGGGGTGTTTCAACGCGGCGAACAGCACCTCGATGTCGTTGGCCATCTTGAGTGAAGATCTTCAGTCCGTAGTTTCTGGCACATCCCAATCGGCCAGTCTTGCTTCGCCGGTTTGATAGAACTGCTTCACCAGCTTTACGTATTCCAGATAATCCCTGTTTTCCGTGGCCAGTCGATTGGCCATGTCCCAATCGATCTCGTCTCGCTCGCGGGCCGGAATCAAGACCTGACTTTCTGCCGGGTTGTCGGCATCCAATTTAATCAGGCCGATGCCGTGCGCAGCGAACAGCATTCGCAATTCCTTCAGCGTGTCCTGGCCCTCAATCTCTGCAGCGACCAGATAGCCGAAGTTAGCCCACGACGAGTTGGAAACCGCCTGGAAAAAACACTCGCGCACATTTGACCGGTTGATCAGCAACTTGGCCTCGAACGACCACAACTTGGTGCGCTTGTCGGAATACTGATTCACGCAGTCCCGCACCTCCTGGTGCCACTCCGCGCCCAAGTCCTCCATCCCGACCACGTCCGGGTACAGCCACCGGTTGCCGTTCGGCCCGCGCTTGTTCGATGAGCGCTTCTCATCGATGCGTTTCGAGTAGACGCCAAACTCTTCCCACAGATACAGCGAGAGCAGCGGGTACATCGCGTGCTCTCCCTGCGATTTACCATTTGCGTCTGCCGCAGGCACGGCAATCACGCTCTCAACGGCAGCCACTTCCGCGACGTCAGACATTGTCGAGTAGTAGTACTTGCGCGGCCGCCCCTCGGTTGTTTTCAGCTCTGGGTTCCGTTTCTGCAAGCGAGGTCGCTGAGAGCTGATCTCCGCAACCAGTTGTTGCACCAAGTCGGCATCAGTTTTGATGTAATCGCCTCGGCTATTGGATCTTTTTTCTTGGCATTCTGCAGGATAGGTTTCAAAAATCCACTCGGCGATCTGTCGAGCAGAGAACTTGTGTTCTGGATGCGTGGCCAGGTAATCCACCACCACTTTGCCGAGGTTAAGTGCCATCTATGTATTCCTCATATTCATTGCTCTCAAGCCGGAACAGCGTTCAAGCTGTCGGCTCGGGCTTTGTTTGAATTGTCATGAATGAAAGTGGTGTCGAATGCTGGCGAATCTGGAAGCATGAGCTGGCGCTTCGTGAGACAAAACGGCAGCACCCAAAGCCGCATCCCATTCGCCTTCGTAAATTCGAAGACAGGCAGCGGCTCGGTGAATGTGTCCGTCTTTGGGTAGATCAATACGATGTCCCCAGTGCCGTCCAGGTAGTGGTGACCATAGGCGTAAAGCTGGTAAAAGTCGGCCTGGCTGAGCTGATACTTCTCGCGTCCGTTCTTCTTCGCCGTATCCAACAGCTTCCACTTCGTATCCAGGACCAAGCGCGTGGTTTGCTTCTGCTTTACCAACAGATCGGGCTTCAAGCGGAACCATCGCTGATCGTCGTGCGCAACGAGGTGCTGGCTACTTGCCTGTGCCTTCAGGACGAAGTCTTCGCGTAACTGCTTCACCAAGTGCTTCTCGACATAAGCCTCGAACAACGCCTCCATAGGAAAAAGCAGTGACGGGGCATGGTGCTTTCCCATACCGGAGATTGGGCTGAGACCCTGCAGGATTAGCTTCGCCCAGTCCAGTGCGGACTCGTAGTAGCCCATGCCGCGATCTAGCCTGATCCGCTGAATGTCTAGGGCGACATCTACTGACAGAGGAACATCCGCGAAGACAAAACCAAGTTCGCGTGCGACACGCTGGCTCTCCTGAGATCGACACAGAGTGAGCACTTGGCGAAGCGCCGTGTGAATCAGTCGGTTCTCTGCGCGGTCCTGCGAAAACTCGTCATGCTCGGTGAAAAACCGGTCTCGCCTGACCAAATTCTGGGAAATCTGCCTTGCCACCAACAACCGGCCACGAAGTGCGAAGAGGTTGTCCTGTCGCGCGACATAGTCACTGCGAAGTCCGCGCTTAACCAGCGAACCGACGGCAAACAGGAACTCCTGGATGAAAACCTCCAATAGAGGCATGCGTTCAGCGACCAAATCTGCGTTGGCTGTCTTGATATGCCGAAAACCGGCCAGGCACTTCAACATCGAGATGAGGAGTGCGCGCGCCTCCTCAGGCGATGTATTCCTTCCGGTTTTTGGCAGTACCTCGATCTGAAAACCGCAAGGGGCGCGAATTACACCAACATAGCTAGTGACCTGAATTGCCCTTTGACCGTTCAGTCGAGTCGGCTTAAGCCAGCCAGGGGCATCTTCATCATTTCTCAGGGACTGCGTGTCCAACCATGCGAATACACGCTTGGGCACAGCAAGCCCGACCGCTCCGGCCTTTGCTTCGACCACCTTGTCGAACTCAAAGATCGTCAGGGAATTCATCCGGCGGTCACGGCAGGTTTGGCGGCATAAATGCCGACATACGCGTCTGGCTCATCAAGAGCAGCGGCGTTCAACTGGTAGCGAGAACGAATAGCATATTGATCCAGCTCGTGCTCACGGCCGAAGAGCGCCAGCAGATCCTCCTCGCGGCCGATTTCATGCACGAACTGATGCTCCTGCTTCGGTTTCTGGTTATCGCCAAGGACCAGTCGAATCTTCTGCCAGTCCTCGAAAAAGTATTCCTCCAGGAGCGGAATGATCTTGTTCCTGAAAACGGTCTTCAGCTCGCTGAAACGAGCTTCATCTTTCAGGTCTTTGATGCGCGTGAAGTAGGCATGCCCCACCGTGTGGTCTCGGTCGTACAGTGCCTCAATCCGCTTGTTCAGCATTGTCAGCAACTGCTCGATGTTGATGTCCACGCCGTTGTGGGTAACGATGGAGCCTGCCAGAACCGAGGGCTTGGGCATTGACTCAATGAACTCGAAGCGACGGCGAAGCGCGGTGTCAACCAGCGCCAACGATCGGTCTGCCGTGTTCATCGTCCCGATCACATCAACGTTCGAAGGCACGCTGAAACTCTCTGCGGAATACGGCAGCGTTACGGCGACGGGATACTTCGCACCCTCGCGCTTGTCTACTTCTACGAGTGTGATGAGCTCGCCGAAAATCTTGCTGATGTTTCCGCGATTGATCTCGTCAATCACCATCGCGTACTGCCGCGATGGGTTCCTGCGTGCCCGGTCACACAGCCTCAAAAAGGCGCCTGGTTTGATTTCGTAACGCACCTCACCATCCGACGCAGCGGCTGTCTCACTCTCCACCGCGCGCTTCTTGCCGCGCTTGATGATCACGGGGCGCAGGCCCTCGACAAACTCCTCGTACCCGTAGGACTGATGAAATGTGACGAACTCGTAGCGCTCGCCGTACTCTCCATCGGTGTATTCAGACACGAGCAGGGCTTGTAGGTCGAATGTCTTACCGGTACCGGGCGGGCCGTAGTAGATGACATTCTTTGGGGGCTTGTCACTTTTGGGTTCGTCTTCAATGTCGTAGTCGTCGGGCCAGTAGCCGTTGCGTCCAGAGCGTGCACCAAGTTTGGATGGCCAACTGCCTTCGTCCTTGTCGGCTGCCTCGAAGAGCTGGACAAGCTCGCTAGTGAGATCGGTAGAGTTCAGATCATCCAGTCCGGCAAAGGCAGACCAACTCACTCGAATGCCATCCTTGCGCAAGAACAGCCATCCGACAGGCCCACCTTTGATAGCCCCCTTTTCCTTGCGTCCGAAGCGCAGTTGGCTGTTGGTGGCCCGGGTGAACCACCAGTCCAGCCCCATGTCGTTCACTGCGCGGGCAAGTCGGCCGAACAACTCTGTCGTCGTTGCGGTCCACAGCGGCTGCCGATCAACAAAGTCCTCGTGCCCCTGGAAGTGGAGCAGCAAAGTCTCCTGGTCTTGCCCTGCAGAAAGACCCAGTTGATCGGCAACGTCGTCGTAGGTCAGTTTGAAGTTCTTAATCGATTCGACGCTCCAATCGACCAGTGCGGTGAAGTCCAGTGCGAGCCCCTCGTCAGCCGACTTGATAGCCACGATGGGCGAGGATGTGTATGGCCCTCGAATCTGCTCATACTTCTTTCGCAAGACGGCGTCGTCAACCTTGATATCCACGAGGTCAATCTTGACGACAAAACCGAGGTCAGCTTCGATGCCAACGGTGTAGGCCAGCCCCTCGGGTGCATTGTTCGAAGGGTAAATCCGCGCCCAGTTGTATGGGATGAACTTCTTCTGCCACTGATCAGTCGGCTTGCGAACAGTCTTGGTCCACCCGCCCTTGAACAGTTGCTGTTGCAGCGCCTCGGCCCAATTCTTGGTGACGTCGTAGGCTTTCCCCAGCTCCTCATAGACGCGCTGCTGTTCCGGGTTAGTCTTGTCGTAGACCGTCCCTTTCCATTTGTTCAGCAACTTGAAATGGTCGTTGTTGAAATAGTTCTGTGCCATCGTTTTAAATTCCTTCTACGTCCATGCCGTGTTCCGCCAGCCAAATCTTGCGGCGCTCGAAATCCGGTAAAGCGCGCTCGACCCGCTGCCAGAACTCCGGCGTGTGATGCGGTTGATGCAGGTGCGCCAGTTCATGCACCAATACATATTCTGCGATGCGCGGCGGCAACAGGATGGTCTTCCAGTGGAAGTACAGCCAGTCACCTTTGCCGCATGAGCCCCAGCGGAAGCCCAGATCCTGCACTTTCACACCAACGGGCCGGACCTCCATGCGTGCCACATAGTCCTGTAACTTGTCCCACAGCCAAAGCTTGGCCCGGGCGCTGTACCACTGAACCAAATGGGCTCGGGCGTTCTCGACCAAGTCTCGGCGCAACATGAAGCGCCCATTCAGCAGCTTCAAAGCCGCATCCTGGTCGTCAACCAATCGCAGCCGGTAGCTTCGGCCCAGGTACAGAAAGCCCTCGCCATCGACATAGCTCTTGGTCGGTACCGCCTTTTGCAGGCGATCCTTCTCTGCCAGCTTCGTGTAGATCCAGAAGCGCTTTTCCAGGACGAACTTCCGCAGACGCTCTTCTTCGACATCGGGCGGTGCAGACAGCACCAAATCACCGCTGCGATCCACGGTAATCTGCAGCGTTCTGCGCCGACTGCTCTGCTTAAGCTCAAAGGAGAGGTCATCTACGGTCAGCACGCTCATGCCTTTCGCAACTTGTCTGAATTGGCCCGCGCAAGATCCATCAATCGATCACGCAATGCTGGTACATCCGACCTTGCCACCACTTTCGAAGAGACGATCAGCTTGAATAGTTGCGTCCCCAAAGCGTCTTGTGCCGGCCGCTTGTGCGGCTCCCAGAAGGTGTCGGTCAGTTCGCCGGTAATCATCTCGACCAGCTCTACGGTCAGATCGCGGATCTTCAGCAACTGCTCATCACTCGGACTCTCGGTGCCCACCACGGCCTCCAGCAGCATGCGTAGGAACGGCACGTAGTGTTCAGGCATGTCGGGCAGGCCTGCGTCATCGCTGGAGGCGCCCGCGCGCATGTCGCTGATGATTTTTTGCAGCGCGTCGATCAGGTCATCCCACTGATCCGCCAGTGTCTTCAGGATCTCGTTCAGTCGCTCGCTGAGCTTGCGAAACAGCACAGGGTCCTCATCCAGATGCTTGCGGATGTGGGAGCGGATAGCGTGCTCCATCTCGGACGCCTTGGCGCGGTCATTCGCCTGGCGCGACAGATGCGTGTCGAACTGCGCGTCGGTCAGTGCAATCGGCGGAATCTTGGGATCGACACCCAGCGAGATCACATGGTCGTCGATCAACTTTCGGACCTTGGCGCCTACGTCCTTGCCCAGAACCGGGGTGTCCTTGTAGCGGTTGCGGGCTCGGGCGTAGATGTATGAGAGGGTCTTGGCGTCCTTGGAGAAGGGCAAGCCCTCTGGACGGGGCAATACCATGTCCAGTGACCCCAGGAACTGCTTCAGTTTGACGGTGAATTCCGCGCGCAGCCGTTCGTCCGCCAGGACTTCAACGCAGGTCTCTACATCGTCCAGGGACTCAATATCGCGGCTGCGGAAGAGGTCCACCACGCGCATGTGTCGATCGCGTAGCGCAGGTACTTCGTCTTTCAGGCTCTGCAATGCACCCTGGATGTCCTCGTCGGCGTAGGCCGCTAAGGCTTCCTTCAGGTGCTGGGCGACGCCGTAATAGTCCACCACGATGCCGCAGCGCTTGCCAAACCCGGTGCGGTTCACGCGGGCAATGGCTTGCAGCAACTCCGCCTCGCGGATCGGGCGGTCGAGGTACATCACGCCTTCAATCGGCGCATCGAAGCCAGTCAACAGCATCGACTTCACGACCAGGAAAGCCAACGGGTCGGTCTTCTCCGGCTTAGCGTGGAACAGCGGTTTCTTGAAGCGCTTGATCCGTGTCTCGTTAGCCGCAGCGTCTGTCCACTGCTTCCAAGCCGGATCGTCGTTGTTGCCACCGGAGATCACTGCTGCGAACTCGATCTTTTTCAGTGTGTTGCGGTAGCGCCAGGCTTGCACGATGGCCTGCACTTTGGGCGGACGCTGACACAGCGTCTCGTCGTCGAGCGCCTTGTCTTCGGGTGACAACGCATCTGCTTCGGCCAGCAATTCAGACCTGGCTGTTTCAAACGCGGCCGCGTAACGTACCGCTGCCAAGCGGCTGTAGGCCACCACCTGCGCCTTGTAGCCGTTGGGAAGGATGTTGGTCACATAGTGGCGCAGCATATCGCGCGCCTTGTCCGCGATCAGTAGCGGGGCGTCGAAGATTTGCCCTTTTGTGGCGTACTTCTGCTTGATCGCCTCAAGCTCCTCGGCGCTACGCTCGCGGAACAAGTCCTCGAACAATTCGTCCAGGCTGGCCCCGTCCTTGACCGCACCTTGTGCGGTGCGGCCCTCATACAGAACGGGCACGGTCGCGCCGTCTTCCTCAGCCTCTTTGATCGTGTAGCGGTCGATAAACTCGCCGAAAATCTCATGGGTTCGCTTCTTGTCACCCATGATGATCGGCGTACCGGTGAAGCCAATGCGCGCGCAGTTGGGTAGCCCCGCCAGCAGATTGGCGTGCAAGTCACCCGCCTGGGTGCGGTGCGCCTCATCGATAAGTACGAGGATGGTCTCGTCCTCGTTCAAGACCTCGAAAGTCTTGGCGGCTGGCTTGGCTACATAGGCCGCCGCAGGCTCCTTCACGCCCATCTGTCCGTCGTGCCAGCCCTCGGGAATGTCATCCTCGGTCAGGCCTGGCTCACCGGCAGCATCCGGGTCGCGGTACTTCTGAATCGTGGCAAACAGCAGTCCGGGGCCCTTGCGGCGCACCAGTTTCTGCACGGCTACCGTCGATGTGGCCACCTCAACCACTTCGCCGGTCAGCGCTGCAGTGGCGCTAAGCTGGTCCTGCAGGTCCTTGCGGTCGGTCACCACCACCACTTTGAAGCGGCGCAGGGCTGCGTTGGTACGCAGCTTGCGCACCAGGAACACCATGGTCAACGACTTGCCAGAACCCTGGGTATGCCAGATCACGCCGCCGCGCCGGTCGTATTCACCGTCCTGCAGGCGGGTCTTACCGCTTTGCAGGCGCCCGATCGCCTTGTTGACCGCGCGGAACTGCTGATAGCGACACGCCACCTTGATGGTCTGCCCACCGGCCTGCATGAAAAGGGTGAAGTGGCGCACGATGTCCAGCAGGTTCGTCTTGGTGAGCATGCCCGCCACCAGCCGTTGCTGCTCGGACAGTGCGGCAACCCCCATGCTGGCGGCAACGTCTTCTTCGCGCGCCGGGGTCACGGTCTTCCAAGTGGCAAAGTGCTCAAACAGGCCGCCAATGGTGCCCACCCGCGCTTCGTCGAAGCTGGATGCAATCATCAACTGGTTGGTGAAGAAAAGCGGCTCGTTGCCCTCGTTGTCTTCCACCTCGTAGTTGGCGTGCCGCTGGTTGCTGTAGCGGCGCAACTGGTCGATGGCCTCACTCAACGGCTCCGGGATGGATGGACTCTTGCACTCCACCACCACCAGCGGAATGCCGTTTACCAGCAGCACCAGGTCCGGCACGATGAAGGCCTTGCCGCTGTTGTAGCCGGGCGGGCAATCTACGCGGTACTGGTTGACGACCGTGAAGCTGTTGTTCTCAGGTGTGTCCCAGTCGATGAAGCGGATGGTCTGTCCGCGCCCGCCGTCCCAGCCGGGCAAGCCATCGACGGTAATACCAAGCAACAGCAATTCGGTAGCCGCCTGGTTGGCTTCGATGAGCTTGGGCCGCGCAATACGCGTGATCGCCGCAACCGCCTCAGAAAGACGTTCATCATCCAGCCAGGGCAAGAATGCCCCATCCACCTCGCGCAAATTAATTTCAGCCAGCTTGGCGCGCAGCACGCCCTCCTGGATAACTTCGGTGAAGTTCGCGCGGCCGGTGACAGCCGGCTCATCGATGCTCCCCGAGATGTGTGTCCACCCCAGGCCTTCCAGTTGCTCGACGAACGGCTTTTCGACGTCTTTGAGTTCCCATCCCATGGTCAAGTCCTTCTTCTTATTGCGCCAGCAGCGGGGTGACTCGGACGCGGCCGGTGAGGAGGTCATCAATGACACCGGTTTTTTCTTCGTGTCGCTTGTGAAGCTCCACTTCTTCAATCGCAAACCTGGTCAACAAGGCGCGGAATCGCGTCACGATCGCGTCCTGCTCATCTTTGGTAGACGGCATCGCCAGTTCAAACGTCTCGACGTCTGCCTTTGTGATATTTGGATCTTTCCGTGTGCTGGCTGCAACCCGCTTCCATCTGGGTCTTCCATGCTGAAGTGCCCTTAGCACGTACTCCGGCACGGCGTCAGGGTCGCTGATCGTCAAAGCACTGAGAGCCTGATTTGTCGCGGCAGGAACGCCCAGAATTGCAGTTCGTCCAATTTGTTCCCAGCCGCCGTACATTGCAATCAATACCGAATCTACTGGCAGTACTGAGCAGGAACTCTCCCGTAGTGCCGCGACTGTGATGCATTCATCCGTCTTTCGGATGACATCTTCATTCAGATCAAGAGTTTTCACCCAAGGCGTTCCTTCGGGATGAAAGTAGCGATGGGCCTTCCCGCGAGAGGGCGTACTTCCAGACCTAATTTCACCAAGTGAGGCAACGGATCGCAGAGTCCAGTCCTTTGGTATCCAGCCCAATCTGGATTCTTGGTAGAGATGTGGCGCCTGATCCTTGGTAGGGCGCATTTCCCCGTTCGCATCCACTCCACGCGTTAACAGGTCATGCAGCAAGCCTTGCTTCACCTGCTTCAGCTTTCCGACGATGGCTTCCGTTTTTCGGATTGCACCGTCAAGGGTATTGAATATTCTTACGAAGTCATTTTGTTCATTAATACTTGGAACAGGAAGCGAAGTCGCAGCGAGTTCCGTTCGACTTAACTCCACTTGATTGGTTGAACCAGCGTAGCAAAACCGCTCGAGGTGATTTTGGGACCAAGACGATCTCAGGACTGCATCAAGCCATTCGCCTCGAAATTGATCAGGTACCGAGCGCAACAACGTAACGTGGCCGTCAACAATGAAGACCTTCGAACTGTCAAAGACGCAGGAGCGGCCAATCGTTCCAGTACCTGTGGAGTTGAGAAGAACATCGCCAACTTCTGGTTTCAGAACATTTCGCATCGCACGAGCTGAATGCGGCCTCGCAAAGGACGGATCAAATCCAAGTGCGGTAACACACCGTTGGCCAATTGCTAGCACATCGCTATGCTCGACATAAACAGGTGCTGTTCCCCTCGAAAGGGTCGAGCACATACGTTCTAGAGTTCGTTCCGGCCATCCGGCTTCATTTGGGATATCAATTACTGATTTAGACATAGCCGAGCCCATTCAAAAACTCCTGCAGTCGCGTCGCAGCCTGATCGCGGTCGCGCTCGATCTCAGTGAGCGTGACCTTGTACTTGTCCCACCAGTTTTCATATGCCGCCACAATTTTCTGACGCTGGTTGGTGATGTAGCGCTCGACGATGCGCTTCATGTCGTCGTGCAAGATGGTGAGCAGCAGCGTAGCGGCTTCTTTGGGGGGCAGCCCATCAACGGCAACGTTCAGGTGATCGGCAAAGAGCTTCTTGCGGTCCGCCAGCTCTTTCTTCACGTCTTTGAGGGCAATGCGCAGTTCGTCGAACACGGCAATTTGATCCAGGATGGGCTGCAGCGTCGTTTCGATGGCTTGCTGCTTCTTCGCATGAACAAGCAGCTCGGCATCCTGCCCAGCAATCTCGGCTTGTAGAACGGCGATTTCGGCTGCGTTGGCTTGCTGGGCCTTTGGCTTGTCGAGTTTTTTGAGAGCGCTGGCATTGGTCTTTTTATCTTTTTCGATTGCCTTCACCACCCGGGCGATCTCTTTGATCTTGACCTCAAGGTCTTTCTTCTGGGCCTTGAGCTGGGCCTCATCCACCGCGTCGTCATCTTCAAATTCGGGCGCTTCTTCGCCTTCGCCTCCTTCCTCTTCGCTCGCGTCATTGGCCTTGATCTGCGATTCCAGCTCGACCTTCTTGGCTTCCAGCTCCTCGATCTCATCGACGAAGCTGCCCATTAGGAACTTGACTAGCTTGTGTTCCAGCGGGCTTTCTTTCTTGGCTTTGTCTTCCAGCGCAGTGACGATGCTGGTGCGCCAGGCATCAACCACACCATGCGAGCCACGTGCCATCAGGGTGAGGAAGTCGTACTTGGTTTGGTTCCAGAAACCGGCCACGATGCCACGCACCTGGAAGGGGTCGAGCAGACCAACTTGTTCAAGTGAGCCGCTGAAGCTGGCCAGTAGTTCGTTACGCAGAGCGACAAAGCTTTGGGCGCCTGCCAGATCGGTGATGCGCTGGCTATGGGCCGTCCACCACGCCTCGAAAGCGGCGCGGATGGCGGCTTCCTTGGCTCGCAACCCTGCGTTGGACTCAATGGCAGGTTTGAGCTCGGTCTTCGCAGTGAAGCCGGGCTTGAAGTCGTAGTAAGTACCGTCACGCTCGATAAAAATGTCAACGGGGTTCAGCCCGTGGGCTTCGAATAGGGCCTTCTTTGCGGGGTGCGCCACTTCGGCCTTCGGGACGCCACCCAGCAAATGGGCTCGCACGTCATGAGGCTCGGGCGGTGGGGCATTGTCGGCATAGCGACGGATGTTGAGGTTGTAGCCATTGGCCTTGAGCGTGGCGGTGTCCACAATGGCCGAAAAGCCCGGCTCTTCTTTGAAGGCCTCAAAGGTAGTGACGATCTTCTCGATGTGCTCAGGCATCAGAAAGCTCTGCGCTCGGCCCTCGAAGTATTCTCGGTCGGCGTTGATGAACAGCACTTTGCCTTGGCGAGGCTTCGGCTTGCCGCTAACCCTCTCCGCACCGTTTTGCACGCGCTGGCGAAGCACCAGGATGCACGCCGGGATGTTCGTACCGTAGAACAGGTTTGGGGCTACGCCGATGACCGCTTCTAGTAGATCGTCCTCGATCATGCCTGTACGTATGGATTTTTCCTCGCCACCCCGGAACAGCACCCCGTGAGGCATGACTGTGGCAATCTGCCCGCCATCGGCCAGCACAGCGACCATGTGCTGCAGGAACATCATGTCGGCCTTCTTGGCCCCGAGTGGCACCTCACCATAGCTAAAGCGCTCTGAGCGAAACTCGGGTGCCCAGGCGGACTGACCGCTCTGGTCTTTGTCGGTCGTGCCCCATGGAATGGAGAACGGTGGATTGGTGAGGATACGATCGAAGCGGCGCAGCTCTCCGCCCTTGACGTGCTGAGGCTTGGCCAGAGTGTCTTCGTTGTGCAGGTCGGCGGTGCTGATGCCGTGCAGCAGCATGTTCATCTTGGCGATGGACCACACCGTGCCGTTGGCTTCTTGGCCGTACAGGTTTGCCTTGCGCCCCTCCTGGCCTTGCTCGTCGATATATTCCTTGGCAGAGATCAGCATGCCACCGGAGCCGCAGCAGGGGTCGTAGATGTGGTGCTGCAATTCGGGCTTAATAAGGCGCACCATCATGCTCACGACCGTGCGCGGCGTATAGAACTCGCCGCCTTTCTTACCAGCGGAGTCGGCAAAGTCACCAATCAGGAATTCGTAGGCAGCACCCAGCAAGTCGGGGAACTCGAAATCTTCATTGCGCAAGCGATGCAGGCTGAAATGCGTGATCAGCGAGCGCAGCTTGATGTCGGGAATCTTGCTTTGGCCCACCTTGCGGGTGAAGTTGATGTGCTCCAGCACGTCGTAGAGGCTGGTGTTGCCGGTTTCCAGCCCAGCCAGTGCCTTGTTCAGGAAGTCACCGACGTTTTGGTGCGCATCGTTCAGTAGGTATTCGTAGCGTGACTGCGGCGGCACCCAAAACGAGCCTTCTTCCATGTACCAGTCTTTCTGGTTGGCGCTTTCGATGGCTTCGGCTTCGGTCAAACCTGCCGCCATTTCCTCCTGCATTATCTTTTCGTAGTGCTGGTCGAATACGTCGGAGCAGCGCTTGAGGAACAGCATCCCGAAGATGTACTCCTTGAACTCAGAGGCATCCATCTTGCCGCGCAGGATGTCGGCGGCTTTAAAGAGGTGGCGTTCTAGCTGTGGCAGGGTTAAGGGCATGTAGGAAATCCAGTCAAATTTGGTTGTTCTGTGTCGGCGCGGCTCATCAGTCAGCCTTGCCTAAGACTTTTTGTGTGCCTGGCGATCGATATCCCGGTGCCAGCTTTGCGTTCTCGACGCCATAAAGGGCCAGCGGGTCACGCAGCCAGAGGCGGTATTGTTCTTCTGTCAAGCTGTGGTCTGGAGACGCATCCACGCTCCATCGCAGCAGCATGTAGCCAGCTACCGCCGCGCGAACGCGCATCCGTATCGAACCATCCTTCATCCCGTAATCCATCTTGATGATTTCAGGATGACTCAGGCGTGGGTGGGGTACAAAGTCCAACTCCACGATCCGCGTCCACTGAATGTCGTTGTCCGGCCGCTCGCTCGCCTTGGGTTCTTCATCGAGCAAGGTCGGAACTTCAATGCGGGTGACGACGAAGTCGCGGAACTCGCTACTCTTGCGATCAAACGCCCGAACATGCCAGCGCAAGCCGGTGTCGACCAAAGCAAAGGGCACGATTACACGCTCCGACCCGCCGCTGCTCATTGAGTGGTAGCGGATTGCCACAGGGCGTTTGGCGTGAATGGCTCGGCAAATCGGAGCCAGAACTTCCATCTTTGGGCTGCTCAAGACCGCAGGCGATTCACAAGGTAGCAGAGGTTGTGAATCTCCACTAACGCCATCGCCAAAACCAAATGCAAGTGCCGACAGGACTCGCTGAGAGGTATGGACAAAGATCGGCGCGAAGCCCTTGCCAATGCGATAGATCTTTCCGCTGCCGTCGAACTCGATGTTTTGTGGAGCGATCTCTCTATAGAGCGCCAGATCCCGTGTAGCTCCCGCAGGGGCGACGCCAAAACGGTTCGCCAGATCAGGGCGGCCAATTTCGCCCAGAAAGTAAAGGCGAAAGTCGATGTAGGCCAGTCGTTCTCGCTGGCCGTGACTCAAACTCTCAGCCCTTTGGGGATGCATATGTACCATGGCCTAATCTTAAGTTGACTACTATGGAGATTTAAAACAGTCATTGTATAGGCTAAATATTTAACGTTAATATCATCAATTTGATGATATATTGAGTGCAATCCTGCTTTCGAATGCGTTTGAGTCAATGTGATTTCCTTGGGTGACTTTGCCACGGTACGGAGTGGCGGCCGACAGGTTGATAGCGAATAAAACTACTAGGGGGTACCGTGCCATACCAATTGCGGCGCATCGTCGCCATCAATATTAAAAATTCCATCACACGACTACCTACTGGTCGTGTCGCAGAGCTTGATCCTCGTGGTGGAGTGCTGGCTATCGGCGAAAACGGTGTTGGTAAGACAACGTTTTTGCGCCTCTTACCCGTTTTCTATGGAGCGACCACCTCTCAAATTCTGCGCGGAAGTGGACGTGATTCACTAATTGCCTACCTGCTGCCGGATCCGAGCAGCTGCGTGGTCTATGAATACGAACGTGAGACTGCGAATGATCTGCGTTGCGTTGTGATGCATTGTCAAAGCAATGCCGACGCTCCGGAATTTCGGATCATCCATGCAGGATTCCGTGAGGACTTCTTCTACGACGAAAACAACCAGTTTGTATTGCGGGATGAATATCCTCGGCGTGTTGAGGAAATGGGGTACGAGGTCACGCGCAAACTGATGCTCAATCAGTATCGAAGTGTGATTCTCAATGAGCGTCTTTCCACCAAGGAAGGAGCAGACTTGCGGCGTCTTGCGGCGGTACATTCATTGGGGCCCAAGCCCCTGACAAACTTGGAACAAATCGCCGCCGCCATGGCTAACGAAAAAATCAATTTTCGGGATTTGCAGAATATCGTGATTGAGCGCGTATCCGATTTGCAGGGCGACGTGGCAAACCCGGCGCAAAGTCGGCGTGAACTCAAGAAAAGTCGCAATGATGTCTCTCAGTGGCTGGAAGCACATGACCATATGGTCGCTGTATCCAAGGCAGTACCGGAAGCGCAAAAGCTCAAGGCGAAAGCCGACCGAGTCAAAGGACTTCACCTAGAACTCAGTGCGCTGAAATTGGCAGTAAAGGCGGCGATCAGCCAGGTCGAGAAAGAGCATCACGAATTGGTCAAGCGCAAAGAGCAGCGCACTGAGGAAGTTACCGCTCAAGCGGAAGGCATAGAGGAGGCTATCGCTCAGCTAGACCTCTCGATTCCGCCTCTTGAAGATGCTGCTTCAGTTGCAAGTTCCAGGGTCGCTACAGCTGTATCTCGCATCGAGTATTTCGCCAAAATCAATGTGGAGAGCCTTGCCGATCAGGAAGCGTCAGAGGCGAGTCACAAATCAACCAAAGTTTCGAAAGAAGCGGAGCTAGCTGAGTTGAACAAAGCTGGTGGAGACGTGGCGACGCGCAAGGTCGCACGGAACCAGGAAATTGAGACTGAATACACCAAGGAGCACGGGCGAATCAGTACGGCGCGCCAGTCTGAGGTCGAGCAGCTGTCGACCATGTCAAAAAGCCTGGAGACTCAGCAGAATAAAGACGAAGAGTCACTGCAGAAGCCAGCGCGCCTCATTCAAATCCCCGTTGAAATTGATGGCCTAAATGTTCAGGTCGGAGAGCTGGGTGTAACCATTAAGCGCCCTGCGGCCAGTAGCCAATCGTTGGCTGATTTATGCGCTGCACGATCCGAGGTAGGCAGAATCCGATCAGAGCATGGGGTCGCCGGTAAAGGACTTCTCGCTGCTCAAGCCGCCGAGCGTACTTGTCAGTTTGAATCTAAGCAGGCCACTGATCGGCTTACGTCGTATGGTCAGCAAATTCAGATCATTGACGCTGAAATAGAAAATTTAAACGCGAAACTGGATCCTGCCCCTGGATCCTTGCTGGCATTTTTCCGAGGCGTTGATCCTCAGCTTTGGTCAGATACAGCCAAAGTCATTGATCCCGCATTGCTCAGTCGGCAAGATCTTGCTCCGCATATTGTCGTAAATGACTCTGGCGATGCGCGGCAAGCAGAACATGCCGACGTTGGTGGCATTTCCTTGCGGGTGTCCGAACTGGATGTGCCGTCCTGGGTTGATATGAAGGATTTGCGAGAGCAAATAGCAAAGGCACAAGCCGGGCGTGTTGAGGCAACGCGCTTGCAGACCGAAGCACAAGACAATGCCAAGAAAGCAGCGAAGGCTCTTGTTGCTGCCAAAAGTCTGCGAGAACAGGCCGAGGCGACTTTGGCGTTGGCCGATGCTGCGATGGGAAACACTGAGACCAACGTTACACGAGCCGAAAATGTAGTCCTTCAGGAGGAGTTGGCCTGTAAGACTGGCGCAGAGAGGAAACTGGCCAGCGTTCGTCGACAACTGCATGACTTGGCAGAAGAAGGTCGAAAGTTGAACGAAGAAGCAGCAAGTCGTTTGACCAGTCTAAAGGCCGATTACACGGCACGCAGAGACCGCTTGCGGGACGAGTACAACGAGGCAACGCAGCGACTCGATGGGGAACAACTGGGGGCGGAGCAGCGCAGAAAAGACCAGCAGATGGCCCTGGAAGCTGACATTGCACGTGAACTCGCGGGGCTTGGCATCGACCCGCAACGTGTAGCTTCTTTGGAAAGTGAAATAAGCCACCTGGGCGGGCTCTTAAATTCAATTGCCTCCAATCGCCATGAGGTAACTTTATGGCGCAAGTTTCGTGTAGAGATAGAGCCATTGTTGCCAACCTGGCGGCGCGAGGCACAAGAGGCGAAAGAACGTTTGGATAAAGAAAAGAGCGTGCGCCTTGAGCATGGGCGGTCCCTCACAAATTTGCAGACCGACGCACGCCTGGAGTTTCAGCGAATGGATACTGGCATACAGAAGAGGGAGCAGGAACTCACGTCCTTGAAATCGCTGCGCGACGGGCCCTTGGCAATGTTCGACGCATATGTTCCTTCCAAGTTGCATGTTGATTGGAGTGTTGAAACGCTCAAGGAAAAGATTGAAGGACTGCGAGAGAGCCTCAGGGTTGATGCGCTGGACCTCCAAGCGAAATCACGTGCCTTGCGCAACTTGATGCTCAGTAAGGCTGGCGGCGTCCAGCAGTGGGTTGAGTTGCGTGAGAAGGAGTTACCTGATGAGCAAACGTTGCACGAGCACGAATGGTTTTGTGAAAAGGCTCGTGTACTGATTGACTGGTTCGAACCCATGGAATGTGGCCCGTACATTGATCAGCTCAATAAGGAAATGGTCGGATTTATGGATCTGGCCAGCACCTTTGTCGGTGATTTGGACCTTTTTGACCGGCGCATTCAGACTTTCAACACCCAGCTTCAGAAGGCCCTGTCCGACACCGCCAAATTTGAACGCTTTCGCGATTTGTCGGTCACTGTAAAGTCTGGTGTGAATCAAATTGAATATCTCAATGTGCTGCGCAAGATGCGCGATGTGTCTTTGAGTCGACATTCCAGCTGGCGCACACATTCCATTCAGGAGCGCGAGCTGCCGACCGTTGATGACGTGATGTTGGTTCGTCAGTTCAAGGACATCTTGCCAGCCGATGGTCGGGTGCAGGTTAATCTCAGCGAACATGTTCGGCTGGAGTGCTCGCTGGTGGAAAACGGTCAGGCTCGTCGCATCACCAACCAAGAGGAGTTCCAAGCTGTTTCGTCCAATGGCAATACGGCGCTAATCACTGCAATGTTCCTGATGGGCTTCGTCCAAATGATACGGGGTACTGACTCCGGCGTACGACTGACTTGGGTGACTGACGAGGTCGGGCGGTTTGATGCTGGCAATCTTGCGTCATTTATGCAGACGCTCAATGACCATCAGATCGACGTAATCAGTGCTTCGCCAAGCGTGGATCCAGCACTTGCTAGGCAATTCAGTCGGCTAAGCTATTTCGAGAACACGGGGGCTATTGCAACCACACGTATCAATGCGGAGGAGGATTTCTATGTCGAGAATTGAATCCGCTCTCAAGCGCCTTGCTGAGGGCTGCTTTGTTTGCGCATATCACTACCCCGATGAATTTGAAACTCTCCAGGAAGCGGGTGGGAAGCGTCAGGCCGAGGAATGGTTGGGGCTAATCGGATATCGACTTGCCCGTCTTGGCGAGGATGGTGCATTTTTTATGGCGCATTCCATCGTGACGAACGAGATGCGATCCGGTTTGCGAGAAGAAATGCGCGCGGTCCGTACCAAGCTGGATCCGATTGTTCATTTTCTTGAAGTACTGCGCGAGACTCAAGGGCGTGACCCACACATTCACCCTGGGGACATGATCTGGGAGTCGGAAATCAGCGAAGCAGTGCGCGCCAACTCTCGGCTGGAGAGAACCCTGAACGAAATGCGGGAGATCAGTGGTTCTCGAACAACTGACTCTTCCATCGACAGAGTGAGGCGAGTACTGGAGCAGCTGGTTAAAGCTGGTTATATCGCGGAGACCAACGCTGCCAGCAAGGGCTATCAGGTGACGGGGAAGGTTCAGTACCTTTACCAGTTACTCAATTTCATCAATGAGAATACGCCGCTGTTGTCAGATGATGGGGTGGTTGATTCGATTGATACCCAGCTCAGACTGGATGTTCCAGACGGTGACCGCAGTGGGCTGCAATCCCCATGAGCACGCCGATCAAGGACGTCCTGCAGACATTGAGTCGCCATGCCGACTTAGTGGCACAGGCCTTGGCCGGTGTGGTTGTGGTTGGCGACGATGTATCACACGCCGAGATTCTTGCCTTGCGCCAAGTCGGGGCCTTGCGACCGGTAGGCGACGACGGTTACCGTTTGCATCCCAGGTTGCGTGAATACTTGCAGGATCACCTTCAACTATTTCCGGCATTTCAAAGCCTGGCAGACATTGGAGCCAAGATTACGCTTTTGAAATCGCTCTGGGATGAGGTTGAGCTTCTGCGTGGCGATCGTGAGTCGGTTGTCGGCATGATTGATGAATTGCAGACCACGGTGCTCGACATAGGCGACACGATGAATCGCAATATGCTGCAGCTGCAAATTCTCATGAGCACGCGCTACGGCAATGTGCGTTCCCTGGACGCGAAGAAGAGTCAAAACCGTTTCTACCAAAAACAGACCAGTGCCCTCAGTGGCGACGTGCAGCGTCTGTCGCGTGAGGCTGAACGGGTCGAGCGCGAGGCCAGCATCCGGGGTCGAGATGACCTGGCACGTTTCATTCGCCGTCAGTTGCTGACCAACATGATGTCCTGGCAGCATGGACTGTCGGACATGCAGACGTTCCTACGCAATGAGATCTACCGTTTAAGAGTAGTGGAGCAAGATCTAAAGTTGCTGGCCCGAACTGACATGCTGCTGCGTCAGCAACCCGGATGGCGCGGATTCGAAGTGGATTTTTCTGGCGAAATTCCAGATTTCCTGTTGGCCACGTGCCTTTCGCCTCTGGTCGCACATAGCGAACCGATGGAGAGCGACAGTGGGATGGTTGATGAGATGGCCACGTTGGCACGTGCGTTGCCCTCCAGAGCAGCCCCTCCAATACCTGCTGAAGAGCCGAAACGATACACACGAATCGTTGACCCACCTGCACCAAGGCCGATTACCCCCGCGATGAAGGCCTTGGGAAGATTACTGCGTGACGTCAGTACAGCGGAAAGTGGCTTGTCCCTCATTGAATGGCGTGACGGCAATGTCGATGCACAGACCATGCCTCCATCTATTTGGCTGGTGTTGGCATTGGCGGCATTACGTGCAGGTCAATATGAGGTTCATTTGGTCCACAATTTGCCGCGTGATGGTGAGCGATTTGCACACACATTCCGGGATGCACGTGCATTTCCCAAGAGAAAGATGATTCCTAATGTCGCGCACCGGCAAGGAGCTGCCGTTTGAAGACCAAGGAAGTTGAATTCTTGCGCCGACTTGTTGCCGATCGACCCGTCGAGCGGCGCAGTGATTTGGCAATCCAGTTCTCTCGGGAAGAGGGGCTCGGGGTAGTGCTGGGTTCCAAGGTGACCTATCGTGCCCAGGATTTTGAGCGTGCAGCCAGTTTGATCATTACGCGTGGTTTCGGTCTGGAGTCGCCACCGCGAGGGTTTACCCGAAGCGAGGCTCCGCGTGGAGGCTCGGAGAAAAGTGGTGCTAGGGCCGTAGCGCAAGACCTGGTGGCGGTGTTTCCCATTGGAATGGAAGTGTCCTCCCCGAAAGATGGGTTTTTGGCCATGCCGTGGCAGAGTGCCATTTCGATGCAATATCAAGTTCTGCTGGTGTGCGAAAACCTTGAAACGTTTTTGCAGATCAAGGACTATCTGTGGCTGACGGATCTGATTAAGGGCAGGCCGACTTTAGGCTTGTTCCGAGGTATGGTCCACACCTTTGGAACCGATGGTGCGGCTCGGCTTATCGAGAACGATCACCGGCCGACATTGGCCTTTTTTGATTTTGATCCGCGCGGTTTGTCTATGGCTGCCTCATTGCCACGGCGTGAGGCACTTTGCCTTCCACCCTGGGAGCTACTTGAGCCTGCAATTCGTGATGCGCGACGCGACCACCTGTTCACCAACTCATTCCATGGCAGTCGTGCACAACTCGACAAAGAGCAGGATCCTGCAATCGTATTGGCTTGGCAACGGCTTAAATTGCTGACCAAAGGACTGAACCAAGAGGCTTTTCCGCGTTCAGGCGTCGATGGTTGATTTGGGATTCATTAGCGCCAGAAATTTGCGTCTATTCGCATTTTCATGCGAAGTGTGCGAAGAGTTTTTTGTCTTTGCAATTCAACAGCTTGCAGCCGAATAACTCTTCGCACCAAATACGAAGTGCGCGAAGCGTTTCAGCAGTGAACACGCGGTTGCAATAAATTTCTCATGCCGAAAGTTGCCGTGTAGCGGACAAGGTGTAGATGTTGGTTTGGGGACCACGCGCACCTCGGGCGCGTGGTTGGGTCTGGACAGTGATTTGAGGTGGCGAGGCCAACAGCAGCCTCTCGATAGCTGCGTCAATGATGGCTTTCGAGGCATGCCCTTGAAAACACTCGCTGGTGATTTGCCATCGGGTAGATTGCCCCTTGAGGCGCAAAAATTCGACTATCTTCTTGACCGCTGCGTTGGTTCGAATCGTGTCCGCCGCGTCAGTGGCTTTGAGGAACACGAATTTTGCTGACTCGACACCATGGCGAATCCAGCCCATGGCGGCCTGGATGTGTTGGACGTCAATCCGTGTTTGTAAGTCGCAGAGAGCAAAAATCATCGCCAGTCGCAGCAACATCGGCGCACGACGCTCCAATACTGCGGTGACATGTTCGCCAGCGCTATCGTCAATTAGTTCACCGCGATAGAGCTGGGAGTAAATGCTTTGTGCCTGTGCTGTCAGGGTTACTGGCAAGTGATCCCGTTCATTGACTCGCTCGGCCTGGACAAATTCCAAAACGCTGAGAATTCTGGCGGCCAGCGCGTCTACCGCGTCCTGCGGAGTTGCTTGTGGAAACGGCACAATCCTTTCCCGCTCCGCCCAAATCATCAGGAATCTGTTGGCGAAGCCGTTCGTCAATTCACGCGCGCGCATCAATGACAAAAGTTCGCTAGGCGATATGGCTCCGCTCAAACACAGGTGAGGATGACTCGCATAAAGGCGGTTCGATTTCGTTGCGGGTTTCAGGCTGACGCCGTCCCAGCAGTCGCGCAGGGCTGCCGACAGGGTGTTGCCCTCACGTCGTCCCTGATGCAAAACATTGGCAAACTCCGATTCGACAACCCACAACCGTTTATCTTGAATCGCCGGAACTTCCAGCTTGCCATTTTTGTAGCCATCATGAAATAGTGATACCAGACCTTCACGGCTTGACAAACCACCTCGGTGAATGGGGGGGGCTGCCGTTTCCCGCAGTTGACGCAGCGCTGTGTCCAGGCGGTTGACAAGTGAGACGGCATCGCCTTTCCGGCCCCGACCAGACCTGCCAATGTGCAGGATATAAAGACGAGCGTGATGCCACGTGTTGCCAATTGGCAGGTAGGGACCACGGCCAATGGCGCAAGACAAGTACGCCATGAAATTGGCCGCTATTGCATAGGGATTGGCTTCAGTGCCTTCACTTCCGGCCCGGGCCACATCACCAACCAGACCGTACAGGCAGACTGGATCGGGCTGAGGTGCGTTGCGATGGGTGTCTGGCGAGTCGTCTTCGGACTGCTCGTCCACTGGCTGGGCGATTGCGTCGCTATTCAGCCCCCGATTGGCCGGTGGATGCAAATATTGGCGGCTTGGCATTCATCTACGCATCAAGTGTCTCGGATTCCACGATGGCCTTAAGTTCCGTCAGAATCTCCGGGTGGTGCATTTGCAGGTAGCGGTTGACCTCAACGTTTTCCAGCAATTTGGACAGGTATTTGCTGGCGAGAAACAAGTTGAGTACGTCCTGGCTAAAGTTTTGCTCCACGAGTTTGTACTGCTCCTGCAGGCTTCCCATCTCACGTTCCATGTTGGCCATTTGCGCGGGACTCACGCCAGCGACCTTTTTAGGTTTGCCTGGGTCGACCAACTGCGAGGCTGGCGTTGCAGTAAACAGCGCATTGGCATAGGCCAGGGTGACACAGTTGGCGTCCACCATCAACTCGACGCACTCGACCTGACGCATCGGCTTCATTTTTTTCAAAATTGTGCCCAGGTCCGATGCAAATTGCTGATCTTTCAGTAGTGCGGCTGCTTCGGGGCAGATACCGTCCAGCAAATTGAGTTTCCGGGTGATGGTGGAAACGTCAAGGTCCAGCGCATCGGCCAGACGTTGTGCTGTAACCCCTTTTTCCACAGCCCTGCATAGCATCACGTGTTCTTGAATGGATGACAGACGGTTGATGCGCGTGTTGTAGGTGTAGCTTTCGTCATCCGTGGATTCCAGGCATGGTGCTTCAGCGCGCTCCAGCGTTCTGAGCGCAAGGAGGCGTAGATGACCATCGATCAGTACTCGGTGACCTGTTTTTTTATCCGCAGGCCCGACCGTCAGCGGTTCGATCAAACCGACTGCTTTTATGGAGGCTTGAATTTGCAGGAACTTTCTGGTGGTCAATATGACGGCCTGCGCCTTGCGTGACGGAAGAATCAAGTCCAAGGGAATGGAAAGTGGATTGGGCAAAAACGCGAGCGATAGCTGGGCCATGTCAGGCTCCTTTAGGCCAAACACGCTCGGCCAGGTAGGTTGGCAACGTGTCCAGGCCTTCCGCCCGGAGCAGGTTGGTAAAGTTTTCATTGACCAGGAGTTGCCCCAGTGCGCCGATCACAAAAAGAAGGCGTTGCTGTGCTGCGCCTGCCTTTTTCACCATCAGCTTTTGCCTCTCGACTTCTTTCTGATAAGTCCGGACCAGGCTTGAGGCGGTGATGTCGACCGCCACACGTGGCGTACCCCGGCCCAGAGTCCTACCAAAGGTCTGACGCTTCTCGATCACACGGCGGGCCTGAAGCAGTTGTTTTCCGCGCAGCTGGCCAGATTCGTACGCTTCCTGAAGTGCCGCTTGCACCGCCTCATTGCTGTTTCCAGCGCCAACAATTGCCAGCGCGGCATTTAACGGTATGCGGCCACTTTCAACGGCCACCATCAGACGTTCCTCGCCATTTTTTATGAGTAACATGATTCCTTGAACGTACTCGACGCTCAGGCCAGTCTTCTTGGCAATGGTCTTCTTGTCATAACCCTTGGCCACCAGTTGCTGGATGCCTGCCAGTAGTTCTAGTGGGCTGGATTTGCGGCGGGCGATGTTCTCCACCATGCTCATGATGAATGCATCTTCCTCGCTGACATCGACCACCAGGGCAGCGATAGTGGTTTCGCCCAAAGCCATGAAGGCCTTGAGCCGTCCCTCGCCACAGACGAGCAGATACTTTTCTCCGCCGTCGTCAGTCGGGCGAGGTGTCACGGTGATCGGCTTCTTGAGCCCCACCGATTTGATGTTTTCAACAATCTGATCGAAAACCGCCTTGTTCCGGTCACGAGGGTTGAGCACCTCGATTCGATCGATTGGGATCATGCGCAAATCGCCCAGTGGCTGCTTTCTGGTCATGACGCTCTCCGTATGCGGGTACGCTGAGCCATGCCGTAGAAATAGTCCAGGGTGTCAAAGCGGTAGCTCTCAATTTCGATAGCGTTGCGATCAGCAAGACTGATGCGGGGGAGCCCAAAATCCAAACGCGGCAGGAGGTAGTAATCCAGCGGAGCGTCATTGGTATGGTTAAGGCGCACCGCCACAGTGATGTCTGGGGCCAAACTGGTGTCGAACCGAACTTTCCATCGATTGCGCCCGCTGTCATGGGTTTGGCAGCGCGCCAGTACCAGTGACACTGTGAATTCCCGATTGACCAAGAGCAGATCGGTTGCCGGGTCGCGCTGAATAGTGCCGCCCAGATCACCGATTGATTTCTCTGTCTGTGCAACGATTTGTGGGTGGAGTCGCCGCAGAAACTGGTTGGCTTCCAGATACCGGTAGTCCCGGTCGGGCGTGAACCCGACTTCCTGATAGGCTCGAATCAGGCTGCCAAATCTGTGGATGTACGCCGATGTAGAAGGCATCCCTTCGGTCTCATCGATGATCAGCCCGGACAAAAAGCCACGGTCGTGGTACAGCGAACGCAGTCGCTCAATCAGTTCGACGTTGGAGAATCGGTACGACCGTGCCCGAATGATGCCTTGGGCCACATAGAACATTTCCGGCGGCACTATGGCCTTAAACGCACCTTCTTTTTTGATCCACATGTCCGGGGTGTTTTCCACCCGGAGCTTTTTCAGCTTGAACGACCGACGGTTGTAGATGTTGTTGCCAATGTACTTTTCGTTGCTCAGTACCTCACGGACAGTGGCACGGGTCCAGCAACGACCTAGGTCTGTGTGGACGCCTTGCTGATTGAGACGAAACGCGATTTCTGACTCAGTCAAAGCGCCATCCGTGAACCATCGGTAGATCTGGAGCACAACTTCCACTTCGTCATCCGGCCCGGGCATCAAGATCACCCGGTCTGTCTGCAGGCTTTTGTGCTCACCGCGAGCAAGTTCCGATTTGACGGATCCTGTCTGGTCTAGGAGCGTGCGACGCAGTCCGTATCCGGCCGGGCCACCTTGGCGATAGCCCAATTCGATCAGTCGACATTGACCAGCGAACACCTTGGCCGACAGTTCCCGGCTGTATTCACCGGCCATTGCGCGTTTGACGCCCTTTACGATGGTGGCCACCGGCGAGCCGTCGTTTTCGAACTGCTCAGCAACGTAGGCAACCTGGATGTTCTTGCGCTTGCAGATGTACTCGTAATAGGCTGATTCGTCGGCATCCTGGAAGCGCCCCCAGCGGCTGACGTCATAGACCAGGATGATCTGAAAGTCTGCTGCTCCTGATTCAACATCCTTGATCAATTGCTGCAGCGCGAGTCGCCCCCCGATGTTCAGGCCACTCTTGCCTGAGTCGGCGTAGGTTTTAACGATTTTTATGCCACGGTGCGCGGCATATTCGCGGATCTTGTCGGCTTGGTTCTCGGTGGAGTACTGCTGATGTTCGGTCGACATCCGAACGTACTCTGCCGCCCGGAATTGGGCGGGCGAGTCCAACCCTTCGTCTTTTGATTCTTCTGTGGACATGGCGCTGATCGTGTGGAGTTCATTTGGTGAGGACGTTAATGGCTGGTCGGTCATTTGGCTATCACGTCCTATCTTTGCAAGCGTCTGTTTTGCAGGGGCAGTCGCCGCACACTGGAGAAATCTCCACAATCCACGCGTCCATCTTTGCAGATTGGCTCAGTGGAACAGGCCGGATTCGGTAGATCCCAGCGGGAATGCCGCTCATCAAAATTGACATGTCCGTCTTCGAGAGTTCAAATCTCTGGACGCCATTGGGCTTGGCGCGTTGCTGATCGCGGTTTCGATCCGCGTATTGCTGGTTCTTGGCTCTGTAGTTGCTTGAGTAGTCCGGGTTGCGTTCTCGCCAGGCGCGCTGCGCGTCCTGCCGGTTTTCGCGGTAGAAGCGGTCGTCCTGCAGCTTTTTGCGTTGCCAGGCTTGGCGTCGTTCCCGTTGGCAGGCTGGGGATGAGCAATAGGTTTGGTTTTGGACCTGTGGGCGGGGTTGAAAGACTTCGCCGCAGCAGGGGCAGATTTTGGGTTCCATTCGAGTTCTCCATACAAAAATACGTATGTGAACTGGGCTGTGAAAGGCGCAGCGGTCTGTCGCATCGTGATTGAGTCGACTCTCGCTTGAGAGGCCAATTGAATCGGATGCCAGCAAGTATTGAATGCAATAAAAAGCCCAGCGGATTTAGGCCGGGCTGAACCCTTGCGGGGCTCCGCTCAAGTAGTAAAAGCGGAGGAGGTTTATGCCTATGTGGACATAGGCAGATTCCTACTTTGAAGTTCCGTAAGGCGACTGATTTGTCGGCTTCAGTGAAACACCGAGTTCTTGTGCATGACTTTGAACTGCTTCGGGCGTGCGTCCGAGTTTCAAGCCCATAACGCGGGTTGGTGTATTTCCCTGAGCAAGCTGTTTCAGTTGCTGATTTTGGCTGGGTGTCCAGCTTTTGCCATGATTGGCAGGAGTTTTGGCCATGATTGGCTCCATGTGAAAGTTTGAGGAATCCCCGGGCTATTGCCCGGGCTTCAATTCCAACTACCATCGGTGTTGGACACCGGCCTCACGGCCGGGCGCTACGTCCCGGTTTTGAACCGCGTCATGTGAACAGCTGTAGCTGTCCGGGATGGGAGCGCCAATGCTTGCACACAGACTCCACTCGCCCAAGGCGAAAGCGGGTGTATGCGCGGACAGCGACACTCTTCAATCGGAGATAGAACATGAAGTTCCTCCTCATAAAGTTGAAGGGTTTTTGTTGCGCCGCACACCAAGGAGCTGTAAACTCACTCGTCTTCCCCAAGACTGGTATGTGGTGGTTTGGTAGACCCTTATTCACCTCACCGAAGGTCCTGATGTGTAGTTAGCACTTCAGGGCCTTTTTCTTTTCAAACTCAACTAGTCAATCAGCCCCCCCGGTTTTCGGTTGTGGAGTTTCAAGTTCATTCAGTGCCTTCTCAGCAACATCCCACGGAAGTCTGCGACCGTTGACACGCATCCTGTGAAGCGCAGCCCTTGCGACGGCAACCGTGATGCGCTGCTGACGCACCATTTCTGAAACTAGCCAGACCGTTCCCATGACCACGACATTTTCTGATTCGGCCGCGGATCTAAGAGCCGCATCGCCGGTTAAAAGGGGGCATTGTTCCGCTTCGGCCAATGCCAGAGCGAATAAGTCATTGCGACCGGGTCTAGCGTAGGTCTGACTCAGTGACTGGACGCGTCCGACCCCCTTGGCTGTCAAAGTGCGGACCTGCAGTCCCATGTCCAGCAGATGTGCATGCTGATCCTCCAGTTCTTCATAGTAGAGGACGTTGGGCACGGCAAATTCGTAGCCCAAGCTGAACATCGGCGCCACAAGGTCACCGACTTCAACGTCCATCAATATGTTGGCATCACTTATTAGGAGCAGCATCGCCGCCCTCCATGGAGCGGACGCGCCGGAACTGTTGCAATGGCATATTCATCAGCTCTGCAGCTTTTGATTCGCCGATGTAATCTTCAGCCAAGGCGTGGAACACCAGTTGCTCGAATATGTGTGCCTTTTCTGCGGGATAGGGCTGACCCGGTTCCTTCCAGTACCAACCTTTGAAGCGAAACAACTTAACCTGACCTTCCCGATAGGCAGGGGAAATGATGTCGAGATCGTGGGCGCGATGAAGAATTCCAGTCATGGACAAACCAAACTCTTCTTTAATCAGTCCAAGTTCCTTGAGTTCAATCGCATTGCGGTGATCACCAAGCTCTTGGCGCACCGATTCGCGTGGGAACAGGAAAGCACCTGCGAAACGGTTGCATGCTTTTTCCTCATCTAGATCCTGAGAAAGACGTCCTTCCAGCATCAGGTGTCCAAGTTCATGGGCCAAGGTAAAGCGTTGACGATCGCCGGGCCAGTGTCGACCCACGACCACAATCGGCATGCCACTTACACGAGCCGCAAGGCCGTCGAATTTATTTTCGGTGTCGGCCTCAATCATGAAGACACGGATACCGTTTGTCTCGAGAACGTCGATCAAATCCGGGATAGGATCAAAACCGAGGTTCCATGCGCTGCGGACCCGATCGGCAACATCCTCGATCTGATCCATCGACGTGATTTGGTCATTGACCTCTTCAACAGGTGCAAATGACTTTACTGGAGACTGTGGAAACAGGTTCTCTAGTTCGATACGGCGTTCAATTTGATCAAGGACTTCATGGGTAATCGCATCCAACCGCTTTTTGGGGAGGGAGCTGCGCTTGCGGTATTCAATGCCCTCCAACACGACGGGGGCTGGGCGGAAAAAGTATTCCGTGCGCACCTGCAGGGCCCGTGCTAAATGAAGCAGGATGTCTGACGACGGCATTGCATCACCGTCTTCGTACTTTTTTATAGAGGCATGAGACACCCCCACACGCTCACCAAGATCCCGCAGGGAAAGCCCTGCAGCCTTACGAGCTCGGTGGAGTCGAGTGTTGAACATGATGTGCCTTGAGTGGTTTACAAAAATGTAGTTTCGTACTGAAATTGTAAACCAACAATCCGGAAAGTGCAAGAACGCAGTCTTGATCACCCTGCCTGTTGTCTTAGCCCCAGATATTTGGTGTCCACGGGTCTCCTTCGCAAGAGTTGGCGGCGCTCCATGAAGGTGTGTTTTCGTACCAAAGCCAGGTTATCGGGTAAAAAATGCGGACGGCGGTTCAAGTGTGGATTGCGGATTTGAAATTGAACCTGGTGCCTGCGAAAGGTCGGATGATCTCCCTCTGATAGACTCGCTAGCGAGGCTTGTGGATTCCGCATTTTTTCGCAGCAGCCATTGGCAGCTAAAACGAGCCCAGTTTGCTGGGTTTGAGAGGGGGTGCGGCCCCACCACCATACATACGTCCAAGGCCGTTTGCTAACATCCAGCAAACGGCCTTTTTCTTTGTCTAATCAATGACTTACGGTCGTTGTGCTTCCATATTCGTCCGCCATAGTCCGTGTACATCCGGTGCAAAGTGGGGGAACAGACGGGGGAACAAAGTGCGGGTAGACTCCGGAAATTGAGTTTGTTCCCCCGTTTTCACTCTGGAGCTGTTCCCCATGCTGACCGATGTTGAATGTAAAAATGCAAGCTGCCCCGCAGATAAAACGCGGGTGCGCATGGCTTGCTCCGGTGGCCTTTACCTGGAGGTCGCCCCCAATGGTTCCAAGCGGTGGTTTTGGAAGTACCGCAAAGACGGCAAAGAGGGGCGTATGGCTTTGGGGAGCTATCCAGACGTTGGCCCCAAGGATGCCCGCAAGGCACGTGACGCGGCCAAGGCGCAAAAGTCCGAGGGCCGGGACCCCGTGGCGGCCCGCAAGGTCGAAAAGCTGAAAGCCTCGATACCGGATGGGGCGACATTCAAAGCGGTGGCGACGGAGTGGTATGCCAAGCAAGTGCCCCAGTGGAGCCCAAGCCATGCCGACCGGTCTTTGCGCCAGTTGGAGCGCGATCTGTACCCATGGGTTGGTGAGCGCCCCATTGCAGAAATTCACGCCCTGGAGCTGCTTGCGGTGCTTCAGAAGGTGGAGGAGCGGGGCGCAGTCGAAACGGCTGACCGCGTGTTGATGTTGTGCCGTCAAATCTGGGACTACTGGCTACCCACGGCGAAGGTCGCTCAACGCAACATCACCGAGGGCTTGAAAAAACGCCTGACGCCGTACCGGGGCAAGACCTTTGCGGCCATCGTGGAGCCTGCACAGTTTGGTGTGCTACTGCGGGCAATGTCGGCATACAAGGGCGGCACGATTGTGCGCACGGCCCTGCAGCTCGCACCGCTGGTGTATCAGCGCCCGGGCAACCTGCGGGAAATGGAGTGGATAGAGCTCGACCTGGACGCGGCCTTATGGACGATCCCCAGCGCGAAAATGAAGCGCACCAAGGCGGCAAAGGAGCAAGGCGACCCGCATGTGGTGCCCTTGCCCACGCAAGCGGTCGCGTTACTGCGAGAGCTGCACCCCATCACCGGTCATGGTCGCTATGTCTTCCCCGGTGAACGCAGTCACGACCGCCCCATCAGTGACAACTCGGTGCGCAGCGCCCTGTATGCGCTTGGCTTTGGCAAGGCACAGACCTGGCACGGCTTCCGGGCCAGCGCCCGAACGATGATGGTCGATCAGTTGAACCTTGATCCGCTGGCCATCGAAGCCAACCTAGCCCACGCCGTCAAAGACTCCAACGGCCGCAGCTACAACCGCACCCAGTACCTGGCGCAGCGCTTCGAACAGATCCAGCATTGGGCCGACTACCTGGACAAGCTGCGCAAGGGCGCGGACGTTGTTCCCATGCCCCAGCGGGCGGCATAGAACTTCATTGGATTCGCAAAATTACGGCCCCAAAAGTGGGGTAGACCGAGCAGGGCTGAACACAGAACTGTGTTGAGTAGCGTGGCGGAAGTTTTTCCTCAACGTTCACTGACCTGAAATGTTAGGCCAGTGCAAATCCAGTCAGCCGCCGTTCCAAACAGCCTCGTACCGCCGTCGGGCGGCTTTTTTCGCTCGATGGAGGTTAGTTTCGGCTGGACATGTGTTTTTGTAGGGAGCAGCGGGGACAAATGAAGGAACGCAGCAACGATGCGGGCTGCAGCCCGATTGCAGTAGGGAGCAATGTAGGGAGCAAATAGGGAGCAAATAGGGAGCAAACTCTCTATCAGTACTTGTTCCATTGCCACGTTTTGCCATTCTTTCAACGCAGACCACCGCCCCGGATGCCTGCGCACCTGACTGGAAATGACCGCGAATATGCCTTCCCCTGGACCAGATCACCCCGTGAAAACTGGCAAAAACGAGATTTCTGTCGTAGCCTCTTCAGCATGAATGCTCAAACACTTTCAACCGCAGTTGCCCATAGTCGCGAAATGGACCGCCTTGCTGTGTCAGAGCTTGGCACCATGCAAGCGCTACAAACTGAAAAGGTCCGCATTTTTGCTATGGCCACAGGTCGAAGGGCGCTCACCTACTTTCGAGCTGTGGTCAGCCTAGTTGAATCGAATTTGTATGAACCCGCCGGGGCAGTCCTACGGGTGTTGCTTGAATTGGTACTTGTTTTGCACGTGGTTAATGATTCGCCCGAGCAGCTTGACGTGTTGGCCAAACAAAGCCTTGGGGAAAACCGCAAAGCCTTAAAGGGACTGAAGACTGTTTCCTTGGACTCTCGCCCGGAGTGGTTGACAGATGACAGCATCGAGAAAGTGCTATCAGAGTTGACCATGGAACAATCGGGGTTCAACGCGCATTACTGGGCTGATAAGAGCGGGAACATGGAGACCTACAACACAATGTACAGGCGATTGAATGCGTTTTCCCATGCTTCGCTTGTTGCACTGGACGCATACCTTCCTGTTAATGCGAAAGCGGAAATTATTGGGGTGCGTGGGGACGTTGGTCGAGAGTCTGGGCCTCAGTTTTTGGTGAGCGCGTCATCAATCTTGCTTGGCATATTGCAGATCGCTGCGGGTGAAGACATTGACCCCATTAGGCGAGAGAAATTTACAGCGATGGCGGCTGAGCAAGTCAGCTTGCAAGAGCAGATTGCACTGGAGTCCGACTCTCTGACCGTATCCCCACTCTCCTAGGCTACAGCCAGCAGCGCAGAAAGTTGCCAGGGAGCGTGAGAGCGCAACTTACTGTTCGGGGCATCGTCCGGGAAAATTTGCCCGCACATGCCCATGGCGTCGGTGATGGTGGTTAGGCGAAAAAGCGAAGCGTTACAACCACCGCAAACAGTGAAATAGTGCACGTTTTTTAAGATTTTGCACTGTCATTTATGCAGCATCAGCGGTGATGCAAATCAAAACCCGAATAGCTCGCCCCCGCGTCCCTGAACTACAGATCCTAAAAGGCTTGCTTCGCCTTGGTGTTGGGTCACGGCCGACATGGCGCTGATACAAGCCTCACAGGACATTTTTGCCGGTGCTCTGGTCAATATTTTTGACGATGGCGGCTTCTTTCGTGTGCGGCTTGCCGATGCCACAGCGAGTGGTTACGAGGCCATGGGCTATGTATTGGAAGCCGCACTGGCCGGGACGCCAGCGGTGGTCTACTTTAAAGGGTCCAACACCGCTGTTGCGGACATGAACGCTGGCGCGCAGTACCTTACGACAGAGCCCGGTGTGGCGGGCCTGCTTGCGCCAAAGGGCTCTGGCAGGGTCTTGCAGCGGGTTGGATTCGCGTCCAGTTCTACCCGCTTGCATTTCCAAGCTGGTACCCCGACAACGAGGGCCTGACGATGGCGGAACGTAGACGCCTATCTGTTTTGTTAAAGGGCCGAGGCGTGAGGCTAGCCGAAGTTGAACTGAATCAATCACATCGGATTCCGTTCACTGGCTGCATGCATTCTTGGCTGGATCAACACTCAAAAGGTACTCCTGGGGCAAAGCTGATACGGGTGCGTAGAGTCGCGGATTCGGACTGTTTCGTGATGCTCGTAAGGGGGTTGTGTTGTGCTGATTGACCTTGGAAAGGTACTCCTGAGACATACCCCGCAAGGGTGCGTAGAGGCGCAACATTCCGCTAGTGAACAGGTTTGGAAAAAGGTGAACAGTAAGCGGTGAACAGTAAGCGGTGAACGGTGAACGGTGAACGGTGAACGGTGAACGGTGAACGGTGCCGTGTTGTTGGGTATGCGATGGGCCTTGTGATACATTGCCGACGTGCTCCAGTTTGCCGGGTAGCGGAAGCAACTCGGGGGAACAAGCGGGGGAACAAAAATGCTTGCGGAAATAGAAAAGCTAGTGTTGATGCGGGTTTCCAGCCTTCTTTCAATTGACGCCAGCTCCACCATACCAACCGACAAGGCCGCTAGGAATAACCACTTAGCGGCCTTTTCTATTGAAAAGTCTATTCGCATCGAGATGGGATGTTATGAAATGTACGGTTTGCATCCACGGGGGCGACGTGTGTTGCTTCTCGTTGATCCCGCAACGGCAAAGGTTGTCCCAAACCATTGATTCTCGTCAGCGAGGCTATTCCAACAAATGTTGAACCGACGCTCTCTACTGTCTATGGCGCCCGCGCTTTTGCCATTGCCAATAAATGCCCAAGCAAGGCGTCTTGGACGACTGGTCATTATTGGGGGGGCGGAAGACAGACTCCAGGACCGTGTCATCCTTCGGCGCTTCGTGGATCTTTGCGGTGGACCGGCGAGTCGCATCAGGGTTCTGAGTGCTGCAAGCTCAGACCCAAATCTTGCATGGTTGGGCTACCAAAGCGTATTTGCCGAACTGGGTGTAGACGATTGCCAGCCTATCCCAATTCCAGACCGAGAGGCCGCCAACGCGGTTTCGGTGGTTGACTTGATCTTGGAGGCGGACGGAATATTTCTATCCGGTGGCGACCAGCGTCGGCTCATGGACTTGATCTGGGAAACCGAAGTGTTTCGCGCGCTGCATGTGGCGTTCCACGTCCGAGGTTGTTGCATGGCTGGAACAAGTGCAGGGGCCGCCGTTTTATCACGCAATATGCTTGCATACGGCGGCGCCACAAAGCTCCCGGAAAAAGACGCCGCTCAACTCGATATTGGTTTGGGGCTTATCTCAAATGCCATCATCGATCAGCATTTCTCGGAGCGTGGCCGTTTAGGGCGATTGTTATCCGTACTTGCTGAACGCCCATCGCTTTTGGGGGTCGGTGTAGATGAAGACACTGCGCTGATTGTTGAGCGGGGTGTTGGAATTGAAATTATCGGGCGAGGCGCAGTAACCATTGTTGACGGACGCAATATGTTGTCTAACTATGAAAGCATCGACGCACAGGAGCGTTTGGAACTGCTTGGGGTGGGTTTGCATGTGCTGCCGTCGGGAAACAGCTATCGGCTTACGCCGAGAGGCCGCAATAGCAAACGGTTCCCCGCCAGTTTGGCGCAGGCGATCAGCCTGCTGGTTGAACCTGGTCCGATTCGGGGATAAGAAATGCAGTCTGCCTGGCACATCCCGGGGACTCTGTAAACTCCCCGACCTTCAACACGCAACTAGACCCCCCCCATGGAATTTGCCGCTTTCTTGATTGACTTCATCCTGCACGTGGACAAACACTTGGAGACCTTTGTCCAGAACTACGGCACCTGGGTTTACGCCTTGTTGTTTGTCATCATCTTTGTAGAAACCGGCGTAGTGGTCATGCCGTTTTTGCCGGGTGATTCGCTGCTTTTTGTAGTGGGCGCCATGTGTGGTGCCGGTCTGATGAGTTATCCGGTTGCGGTCAGCGTGTTGCTCGTGGCGGCCATCCTCGGTGACCAGTGCAACTACTCGATTGGCCGCTACTTCGGGCCCAAGGTGTTCCAGTGGGAGCAGTCCCGGTTTTTCAACAAGGCGGCGTTTGACAAGGCGCACACCTTTTACGAAACCTATGGTGGCTTCACCATCATCGCCGCGCGCTTCATGCCTTTCCTGCGCACCTTTGTACCGTTTGTGGGTGGCGTGGCGCAGATGAATCGTGCCAAATTCACACTGTTTAACGTGGTGGGCGCCCTGATCTGGGTGCTGGGCATCTGCACGGCAGGTTACTTCTTGGGCAGCTTCCCCTGGGTCAAGGCGAATCTGGACAAGATCATCTGGGCGATGATTTTTGTTCCCGGCCTGATTGTTTTGTTTGGCGCTTGGCGCACGCGGAGCAAGGCAGCGGTTTAACCCCTGACCCGGTTGCGTGCCAGCGGCGGGTTCTTGGAGAAATAGCGTTCGATGCCACGCATCAGTGCGTCTGCCAACTGGTTTAAAAACTCGTCACTGTTGAGCTTGGCCTCTTCGGTGGGGTTGCTGATAAATGCGGCCTCTACCAACACACTGGGAATATCAGGTGCCTTCAGCACGGCAAAACCAGCCTGTTCCACTTTGGGCTTGTGCAGTTTGCCGACGCGGCCAATCTCCCCCAGCAGGCTGCTGCCCAGTTTGAGGCTGTCGTTGATCTGGGCAGTAGTGCTCATGTCCAGCAGTGCGCGCTGCACTGTGGCATCTTTGCTTTGCACGTTCAGGCCGCCAATCAAATCCGCCTTGTTTTCTTTGGCCGCCATCCAGCGCGCCGCACTGCTGGAGGCGCCGCCCTGACTGAGCGCAAACACGCTGGCACCCTGCGGATTGGGTGTAAAAAAAGCATCGGCATGCAGGCTGACAAACAAATCGGCCTGCACCCGGCGGGCTTTTTGCACCCGCACCTGCAACGGTACAAAAAAATCTGCGTCGCGTGTCAGGTAGGCACGCATGGCGTTGCCGTTGACCGTGGTGGCATTGATACGTGCCCGCAGCAAATGGGCCAGACGCAGCACCACGTCTTTCTCGCGCGTGCCACCGGGTCCTACAGCGCCCGGGTCTTCGCCGCCATGGCCGGGGTCCAGTGCAATGATGATGAGGCGGTCGGTCGCCGTGGGTTCGGTGGTAGAGGTTTTGCCAGATACCTTGGGGCTATTTTGGCCACTAGCCCCCGTATTTGCTGATGGTGTTGCTATCGATTGTGTAGCTATTTGGGCGTTGACAGGTGCGGTGGCTGTGCCCGCAGCGGGGTCTGGCTTGCGTGTTTGCTGGGTGATCAGATCACCCAGCGGGTCGCTGGGGTTGGGGGTGGCAGTGCTTGCTGGCTTGGCAGAGGTAGCGGGGGGCTGACCACCTTCTTGCAAGCGCTGCGCAATCAGGGCTTCCAGCGGGTCTGCTTCCTGCGCCGGGTACAGGTCCAGCACCAGGCGGTGTTGGTAGGCTGCCACCGGCGTCAGCGCAAAGACCTGCGGGCGTATCGGCAACTTCAGGTCCACCACCAGGCGCACGACATTGGGCGCGAACTGGCCGACGCGGATGCCCGCAATATTCGGGTCATCGGCGCGGACCTTGGCCACCAGCTCCTTGAGTGCCGGGTTCAGCGTGATGCCTTCGATGTCCACCGCCAGGCGGGGCGGGCTGGGTACAAAGGTCTGCTTGGTGGTCAGCGCGCTGTCGGATTCAATCGTCACCCGCGAATACTCGGGCGCAGGCCAAACCCGCACGGTGATGATGGTGGCGCCATGGGCCAATTCCGCCAACCCCAGGCTCAGCACAATGCTGCCGCCGGATTTGAGCAGGGTGCGGCGTTGCATCGTCAAGGCTGCGGTCCCTCGGCTGGGGCAGCCAGCAGCAGGGCCACACCCACAAGCGTGTTGGCACGCAGGGTCACTTGGCGCGCGGCGTCGGGTGTGGTGACGATGGTGATGTCCATGTCTGCGCAGGGTAGCATGGTGCCGGCCTTCTCGGGCCACTCAGCCAGCTTCAGGCCGGGGCTGGCAAAGATGTCGCGAAAGCCCGCATCCTCCCATTCGCGTGGATCGGCAAAGCGGTAGAAGTCGAAATGCCAGATGTTCAGATTCGACAACTCATAAGGCTCCACCACCGCATAGGTCGGGCTTTTGATGCGCCCGGTCACACCCAGCGCGTGCAGCAGGTGGCGCACAAATGTGGTCTTGCCCGCACCCAGGTCGCCATGCAGGGCGATGAAGGCATGGCCCACATCAGGCAAGGCCGCCAGTGACTTGGCAAACTGCTGCGTGGCCGCTTCGTCCGGCCAGTGCAGGGTTTTTACAATAGGGGCGTGACGATCAATAGCACTCAATTCGATGGCAACCAGCTGGTTTCGCAAATGCAGGCCTGGGCCCGGGAATTGGGATTCTCCCAAATTGGCGTGGCCTCTGTGGATTTATCGTCGGCCGAGGCCGGATTGCTGCGTTGGCTGGAGCATGGGTTCCACGGCGACATGGCCTATATGGCCAGCCACGGCTTGAAGCGCGCTCGGCCTGCCGAGCTGGTGCCTGGCACGCTGAGCGTCATCACCGCGCGCATGGACTACCTGCCGAAGGACACGCCCGAGGACTGGACCACGGTGGAGCTGGACCGATTGAATCGCCCGGGCGAGGGCATCGTCTCCGTCTACGCCCGGGGGCGGGACTACCACAAGGTCTTGCGCAGCCGCCTGCAAAAGTTGAGCGAACGTATTGCGCAGGAGATCGGCGCCTTTGGCCACCGCGCCTTCACCGACTCCGCCCCCGTGCTGGAGGCCGAGCTGGCCGCCCGCAGCGGCCAGGGCTGGCGCGGCAAACACACACTCTTGCTGAACCGCGAGGCGGGGTCCATGTTTTTCCTGGGCGAGATTTATGTGGATGTGCCGCTGCCCGCAAGCAGCCCCGTGCAAGGCCACTGCGGCACCTGCAGCGCCTGCATCACCGCCTGCCCCACACAGGCCATCGTCGCGCCACACAAGCTGGATGCGCGGCGCTGCATTTCGTACCTGACGATTGAACATGCGGGCCCCATACCCGAGGAATTCCGTGCCCCCATGGGCAACCGCATTTATGGCTGTGACGATTGCCAACTGGTCTGCCCCTGGAACAAGTTTGCGCAGCGCAGCCCGTTGGAGGACTTTGACCCGCGCGAGGGCTTGAGCGGGCAGCAGCTAGAACAACTGTTCAGCTGGACCGAGGCCGAGTTCCTGCAGCGCACCGAGGGCAGCCCGATACGCCGCATAGGGCACGAGCGCTGGCAGCGCAATATTGCTGTGGCCTTGGGCAATGCGCTGCGGCAGGGCGCCGATGTAGCCCCGTTCCTGCGGAGCCATACGGAGCATTCCAGCCCGCTGGTGCGGGAGCACATTGTGTGGGCGTTGGCGCAAACCGGCTAAACAGGCCATCTGCCGTCCCCTTGTGGCGAGGGAAAACATGGGGGAAGACACCGTCGCCCCTGTGCGATGATCCCGCCCTCACTAAAAGGCACAACCTTATGCGACTACCCAATCTGCTGGCCACCAAAAATGGCCGTCTGACGGCTTTCTTTTTGCTCTACCTCACCGAAGGTATCCCCCTGGGCTTTGCCGCCACCGCGGTGGCCACCATGCTGCGCCGTCTGGATGTAGGCCCGGCCGAGATCGGCGCCTTTGTTGGCTCCTTCTACCTGCCCTGGGCCTTTAAATGGGCCTTTGGCCCGCTGGTGGACGTGTTCTCGTCCGACCGTTTTGGCCGCCGCCGCGCCTGGATTCTGGTGACCCAGGTGCTGATGGCGCTGACGCTGCTGTCCACGGTGATGCTGGACCTGCCGCAGCAGCTATGGCTCTTCACCATCATCCTCTTTGTGCACAACACCTTTGGCGCCATGCAGGACGTGGCCATCGACGCGCTGGCCTGCAGCACGCTGCAGGAAGAAGAACGCGGCCTGGCCAACGGCATGATGTTTGGCGGCGCCATGATTGGCAGCATGCTGGGGGGCAGCGGTGTGTTGTTCTTGAGCGGCATGACCGGCTTCCAGCCCACTTTCTTTTTTGTGTCGGGCGCCATTCTGGCGGTGACGGCCTTTGTGGTGTTGCCGATGAAGGAAGTGCCAGGCCCTGCGCGGGCCGCGGTGGTGGGCTCCAAGCTAGCCCAGGCCGGGCGCGAGATGCGCACGTTTGCCGTCGACGCGTTCCGCTCCTTCCTGGGCAGCCCCGGCGCCTATGGCGGCCTGCTGTTTGCGCTGTTGCCGGCCGGCGCCATGTGCCTGGGCCTGACCCTGCAATCCAACCTGGCAGTAGAACTGGGCATGAGCAATGACCAGGTGGCCGCGCTGGGCTTTTGGTCGTCCATGCTGAACGCCAGTTTTTGTGTGCTGGGTGGTTATGTGTCGGACCGGCTGGGCCGCCGGCGCACGCTGGCCGTGTACCTGGCGCTGATGAGTCTGCCGGTGTTTTATTTGATGAACGAGTTGTCCAAATACGGCTGGGTCATGCCCGTGCCCCAGGGCGCCGAGAACCGCCCCCAGGTGCCGGTGGCGCTGGTGACTGCGCTGTGGATTGCCACGCTGTTCTATTCCGTGGCGCAGGGCCTGATGTATGGCACCCGCTCGGCCATCATGATGGACGTGACCAACCCCGCCGTGGCCGCGACCCAGTTCACCGCCTACATGGCGTTGATGAACCTGGCGATTTCTTATTCCGCCACTTGGCAGGGCATTGCCATTGAAGCCTGGGGCTACCCCACCACGATGATGGTGGACGGCATTTTGGGACTGTTCTGCATTCTGGTGATCCCATGGCTCAAGCCCGCCGCTGCCGGTGAAAGCCGTTACGCCGATGCACTGGGCCCCAAACGTGCCCGCGGTCTGGCATTGGGCCTGGGTCTGGCGTGTATGGCTTGGGCGCCCTACAGCTACTGGAGTGCATCCTTCGGTGCCGCCAAACCCATCATGGGCACGTTGTTCACCGTGGTGTTTATTGCGTCTGCACTCTTCCTGCTGGCCAGCCGGGCGGTATTAGCCGAAGCCGGTGGCTGGCCGGCCCGCGTGGGCGTGTGGATGGCGCCGCTGCTGCTGTTGCTTTATGTGCGTTACTACCTGGAGCCGATCTCCAAATGGTTGCCAGCGGGTGTAGACGCTGCGGCCTTTGTGGCGGGCATGCAAAACGCCATCCTGGTCGTGGCCGTGTTGGCGGGTATGGTGCTGGTGTTGCTGCGTGGGCAGCCCTGGCAGAAGATGCAAGTGGTAGCGCAGCCGGTGCCGGCTTGAAGCGGGTTGCTACTATTTAAATAGCGCAGTAGATAGATAATACGGGGGCTAGAGGCCAATTTTGCTTAAATGCACCCGGCTAACGCAACACCCCCAGCGCAAAGGGCAGGCTCAGCATCCCCAAGAGCGTGGACAGCGTGACCAGGCCCGCCACATAGGCGCCGTCGTAACCCATGCGCGCCGCCAGCACATAACAGCTGGAGGCCGTGGGCAGGGCCGAGAAAATCATCAGCACCGTGGCCTCTGCCGCACTCAAGCCAAACAACCAGCAAATGCCCGCGGCCACCAGCGGCAGCAGCAGGTGGCGTATGGCCAGCACGGATACCGCCAGCGTTTTGGCGCGGGCCAGCGCACCCAGTTGCATGCCGGCGCCCGCGGCCATCAGGCCCAGCGCCAGGGATGCCGCGCCGATGCGGGTGGTGGTGGGCTCCAGCCAGTGCGGAATGGTGAAGCCCATCAAATTGGCCGCCAGGCCGGAGGCGGTGGCAATGATCAGCGGGTTGCGCACCAGTTCACGCACCAAGCCCGTTTGGGCATGGCGGGCCATGGGCCACACGGCGCCCACATTGAACAGCGGCACACAGACCCCAATCAGCACCGCAAACAGCTGCAGGCCCTGTGCGCCCGCCAGGCGGTCAGCAATGGCCAGGCCAATGAAGGAGTTGAAGCGGAACGCCACCTGCGCACTGCTGGCATGGTCGCGTTTGTCGATCCAGCGTTTCAGTAGTGGGATGTGGGGCAGGGCATAGGCCAACGCTATGCCACTGAGCCCCAGCGCCCAGCCGGCACCCATCAGGCGCGACGCCGCGGTTACATCCAGCGGGCTTTTGACGATGGACTGGAACAAAAGCACCGGGAACAAAAAGAAGTACACCAGCGCATCCACCTGGGCCCAGACCGGGCGGTTGAGGGCGGTGTAGCGGCACACCAGGTAGCCACACAGGATGAGGGAAAAATCGGGGAAAAGCAGTTGGGCGTAATTCACCAGCCAAGAATACCAGCCTGCTATGTGTGGTTTTGTGTGCCGCGTGTCAGCGGTTACTATTTGCACTGCGTGACTGAGACTACAACTACTGGAGACCAACCCGCATGCGAAACCACCCACGACTGGCCTCGGGCCTGACCGCCCTTGCCCTGACATTTGCAGCCGGTGCCGCCATGGCACAGGCCTACCCCAACAAAGTGATCAAACTGCAGGTGCCCTTTGCACCGGGCGGCACCACCGACATCGTGGCCCGCGTCATTGCCGACCCCCTGGGCAAGATCCTGGGCCAAAGCGTGATTGTGGAAAACAAGGCTGGCGGCGGCGGCGTGGTCGGTGCCAACGAGACGGCCAAGGCCGCACCCGATGGGTATTCGCTGGGCATGGCCACCGTGTCCACCGTGGCGGCCAACCCGGCCATCAACCCCAAGAACCCCTACAACCCGCTGACCGACTTCACCCCCGTCATCAATGTGGCGGCCACGCCCAATGTGATTGCGGTGCACCCCAGCTTCCCCGCCAAGGACTACAAGAGTTTCATGGCCGAGATCAAGGCCAACCCTGGCAAGTATTCCTACGCATCGTCCGGCACGGGCGGCATTGGCCACATGCAGACCGAACTTTTCAAGAGCCTGACCGGTGCCTTCATCACCCACATTCCCTACCGCGGCGCCGGCCCGGCCCTGAACGACACGGTGGGTGGTCAGGTGCCGCTGATTTTTGACAATATGCCGTCGGCCTTGCCCTTCATCCAGTCCAACCGGCTGATCCCCATCGTGGTGGCCGCGCCCCAGCGCCTGGCCCAGTTGCCCAATGTGCCCACGTTTAAAGAAGTGGGCCTGGAGCCGGTGAACCGCATGGCCTTCTACGGCATCTACGGCCCCAAGGGCATGCCCAAGGAGATTGTGGACAAGATCAATGCCGCCGTGCGCAAGGTGCTGGAAGACCCGGCCGTGAAAAAACGCATTGAAGAAACCGGCTCCTTCGTGGTGGGCAACACGCCCGAACAGTTTGGCGCCCAGATGAAGGCCGAATACGAGGTCTACAAAAAAGTGGTGGACACCGCCAAGTTGCGTTTGGAATGACGGCAGGCCCGAAGTCTTTTGGTCAGGCCGAGATCGATGCTTTCATCGACGCCATCTGGCTGGAAGAGGGCCTGTCCAAAAACACCCTGGCGGCGTACCGACAAGATTTGACGCTGTACGCCGCCTGGCTGGCGGGTCGCAACACCCACAGCTTGTTGCAGACCACCGAGCCCGATCTCCAGGCCTACTTCTCTGAAAAACACGCCGCCACCAAGGCCACCACGGCCAACCGGCGGCTCACGGTGTTCAAACGCTACTTCCGCTGGGCCCTGCGCGAAGGCCTGGCGCAGGTAGACCCCACGCTGAAGTTGCAATCCGCCAAACAGGCACTGCGTGTACCCAAGACGCTCACCGAAGCCCAGGTAGAGGCCTTGCTGGCCGCGCCCGACACCTCGCTGGCCCTGGGCCTGCGTGATCGCACCATGCTGGAGCTGATGTATGCCAGCGGCCTGCGCGTCAGCGAGCTGGTCACGCTGAAGACCTTTAACGTCAGCCTGAATGACAACGTGTTGCGGGTGTTCGGCAAGGGCAGCAAGGAGCGCCTGGTGCCCTTTGGCGAGGTGGCCAGCACCTGGCTGCGCCAGTACCTCAATGGAGGCGCCCGCGCCGAGCTGCTGGCCGGCAAACAGACCGACGACTTGTTTATCACCGTGCGCGGCACCAACCCCGGCACCGCCATGTCACGCGTGATGTTCTGGATGGTGGTGAAGAAACACGCGGCCGCTGCGGGCATCACCGTGCCACTGTCACCCCACACGCTGCGCCATGCGTTCGCGACGCACCTGCTGAACCACGGTGCGGATTTGCGGGCGGTGCAGATGTTGCTGGGGCATGCGGATATTTCTACTACGACGATTTACACGCATATCGCGCGGGAGCGGCTGGCGACGCTGCATGCGCAGCACCATCCGCGGGGGTAAACGCCTGTGTGTCGCGCTGCCACCCGAAGGCGGATGGCGTGCTTACGTTCTCCGGCTCGCCTCGCGGGCGACTGGGTTGGTCCGCTGGTGCTATTTCGTGAAGCCGTTGGTGGGTATGCGTGTTGTGTGGCAACCGCGACTGCGGCCTGCGCCCGCAAGCCCCACCATCCGCCTTCGGGTGGCGGGTTGCCGGGCGGAACAGGGCGGCGGGTTAAGACACATAGCCGACTCCGCTAGCGCTCCGACGCAGTCATTGCTCTCTAACATGAGTGGTACCCAACGGACACAAATGGTTTGTCGTCAGCTCAATTAATAGGAGGGCATCATTTGATGCGACGCTGCTCAACCCAGCCATTCTGAACACCCGCGAGATGATCACGCAACCGCTGCTCTACCTGATCAGGTTCCCATACCGCTGCGCGCTCATAGCCCTCGCATTCCGGCCTCGTAGCGGCCCTTATCTGTCCGTCAATGTAAAGTTCAAACTTCTTTGGATCGAGCGCGTCTTGAATGAACTTAGGCACTGGTGCGAGGACTTCGGAGGGCACATCGACCTTGCTACGCTTGCTCCAGCGACCAGTCGACCAAGCCGACTTGTGAACAGCTACTCGAAAGAGTATCGGATGCTCAAAGAGGCGCGCAGACCCTGCATGTTCCGTTGCATTTGGTCCGAAGAATGCAAAGTCAGCCTCTGGCAGAGTTACAGCAAAGCAAGCTTGCTCCGGTGACAAAGGAACCTTAAGAACTATCCCGACTGTGCGACGTTGTGATTTGACGTTCATGATGCTGGTCGTAATGTCCCGATGTTGAAACCATTGATTTCATACACTCACTTTTCTGTATCTCGAAAAAATTGTGCGACGTCGTAGTTTGCAATAGTGCGAGCCAAGTCATATGGCGAGGTACCGTGGTGATTCTTTGAATTTGGGTCCGCGCCCGCATTGAGCAGCGACTGAATGACCGCGCCGTTACCGGCCGAAGCGAAGACAGCTCGAAACAGGGCAGTGTTCCCGAACGAATCCCGAAGCGAGAGGTTTGCTCCCGCTTGAATAAGCGAGAGGGTGCACTCCGGTGAGACCGCTTGTGCAGCAAAGTGAAGCGGGGACCACCCATTGTCATCTTGCAGATTGACGTTTGCGCCAGCTGCCAGCAAAGACTCAACTTCATCGCACAATGCACCGGCTGCCGCATAGTGAAGCTGAGTTCGACCGTACCGATCTACGTCGGGACGTAATTTTCGGTTTGTTTGTTTGCCAGTCACGAAAGCAGTTCCTTAAAGACACATAGCTGACTTCCACTCTGCGTCTGGTGGCTAGAGAGCGTGGAGGCCATTGATTTGGAACGTGTGGCCACCGCGCGGACACTCGATGACCGAGAGCCTGTCAGAAATTTTGTGTGCGAGGCATAACATGTCAACAAGGAGCATGAATGCCAAGCAAGACAAAGAGCGCCACGGTGGCGGACAACGCAACACAACTTCAAATCCCAGCCGAGTTGCTGGACCAACTGGTGACCGGCCCCATGACAGCCGGTCAAGTCCAGGGACTGTTTGACCAGTTCAAAAAGGCCGTGCTGGAGCGGGCACTGGCTGGAGAAATGAGCCATCACCTGGGCTACGCGCCGGGCAAGGCCAAACCCGAGGGAGCGCCTGCAAACCACCGCAACGGCAAAAGCGCTAAGACGGTACTGACCGATGCAGGAGCCCTGCGCATTGACGTCCCGCGCGACCGGGAAGGCACGTTCGAACCCCAACTCATCGGCAAACACGAGCGCCGTTTCACCGGCTTTGACGACAAGATCATCGCCATGTACGCGCGTGGCATGACCGTGCGCGAGATACAGGCGTTTTTGAGCGAGATGTACTCGGTCGATGTATCGCCCGACCTCATCAGCCGCGTGACTGACGAAGTCATGAGCGAGGTGACAGCCTGGCAGAGCCGCCCATTGGAATCCATGTACCCGGTGGTGTTCTTCGATGCGCTGCGCGTCAAGATTCGTGAGGACGGGGTGGTGCGCTCCAAGGCCGTGTACTTGGCCCTGGGCGTGCTGGCCGATGGCAGCCGCGACATCCTGGGGATCTGGGTCGAGAACACCGAAGGGGCCAAATTCTGGATGAAAGTGTTCAACGATTTGAAGACCCGAGGTGTGCAGGATATCCTGATTGCCGTCACCGACGGGCTCAAAGGCATGCCAGAGGCCCTGGGCGCGGTGTTCCCGGCCACGACACTGCAAACGTGCATCGTGCACCTGATACGCAACAGCCTGGACTTTGCCAGTTGGAAGGATCGCAAGGCGCTGGCTGCGGCCATCAAACCCATCTACACGGCGGTGAGCGCAGAGGCAGCACAGGCTGAACTCGATGCATTTGAGGCAGGTCCCTGGGGCCAGAAGTTCCCCACCGTGGTGGGAGCCTGGCGCAGGGCTTGGGACAGAGTGATTCCCTTCTTTGCGTTCCCGCCCGAGGTACGCCGTGTGATCTACACGACCAATGCCATTGAGAGCGTAAATGCCAGACTGCGCAAGATCATCAAGTCCAGAGGACACTTCCCCAGTGACGATGCGGCCACCAAGCTGATCTGGCTGGCACTGCGCAACATTACCGAGGATTGGGGACGTGCGGCTAACCACTGGAAATCAGCCATGAACCAGTTTGCCATCCTCTACGGCGACAGGTTCACGCAGCCCACTCACGGGGGTGCAAAATGAAGGAGCTGAACCCTGCCACTCAGGGTTCTACCGGGGGGGGCCTCCGGCGGCCTGGCAGGGGCCTTAGTTTGAATAAAATTTACCCATCAGCTGATTTCTGAAACCGCCTCACACACAGAAATTCTGACACTCCCATGACCGACAACTCCAGCGATAGATCCGAACGACCTTCCTCCTTTGTGAAGAGAGGCACTACTACCGACCACTCAAGAGGCCGGGAGCCCAACACTGCAATGTAGTCGATGAGCTCGTAACCCTCTGGAGGGAGCGGCACGAGTTGACGACCGTAGTCACTTACTGCATCGCGCAACTGCTGTGCCGTAACTAGAGAGCCTCGTGAGCTAGCTACTGCCTCAGAGAATTTGCCGTCAGCGAGCGACGTGACCAACTCGCCAACGAGGTGATTGCGATTTGTGAGGTCTTCGTCCATGGAAGGTATGAGGCTTAACGAACATTGGATGTCATCAGTCGCAACTATAGCCCGCTAAACCTGTCCACACGGATGAACGTCTCCGCCCCGATGCGGAGGCCACACTGCCTATTGAAGAGTAACTTCCGTTGATATTGGTCCAACGTCCATACCGTCATAGCTTGCAAGCTCGTATGCTTCCGCCAATGCATAGAGTTGTTGGTTTCTGTCGTTGAGTGATTCCACCGTATGCACCTCTTCCTTTTCAAGATGAAGGAAGAAATATTCATCTTCGCCATCGTCAAGCTTGGGTATGAACATATCCACGTACCGGTAGCCTTGGGCTTCAAGAATTGGTACTAGATCTTTCAATTTATTGGCTGATGCGTCTGTAAAGAAGTAGCCCCACAACATGGGGCCATCAATCGACCATTTCGTATTCTCCCGAATGTTGTTAAACATTTGCTGAAGCGTTTCAAGTGTGATCATCATTAGTCAGAAAGTAGGGTGTCTATGTCGCCGGTTTTGCTTTGATTTCTAGTCCAAAAGGGGGCAGAGCAGTTGGACGTCCGCATCCGCCCCACTCTTGATTTTTTGCGTCATTGTTCAAACCACCCACCGCCGCTGAGTTTGGGGTCGGGGTCCGCGCCGATTTGTGGGCATTTGACACCATGAGGCGCGGGCCCCGGCCCCAAACTCAACCGCCACTGTCAGAGCCTGACGACAAACAAGGCAGACCCTAAACCCCCATAGATTCCGCCCAAGCCAGCGACTGCACATGCGCCCAGTTGACCTGTCCATCACTCAAGCCCAACTGTGTGGCGCTGCGGGCAAAGGCTTCGTCGTCACCGGTCTCACAGGCCAGCGTCAACTCCAAAAAAGGTGCCAGCGGGCCGGTGCGTGTCAGCAGTGCGTGTGTCACGGATTCGGGTAGGGCCACGGTGGCCAGGGCGGATTCCATTGACATACCCAGCATGGTGTCCAGCAGCGAGAACACACCCACCACAAAGGCGTTGTCACATTCCTCGGGCGGCAGCAGCTCTGCGGCCAGCAACTCCATTAGCCTGCCACGCGCCACGGCCGTGGTGCCCACGGCTGGGGGCAAGTCGCCACCCTGTGATGTGGTCAGCAACAACGCCGCCCACTTGAACAAACGGTTCAGGCCCAGCAGCATGACCGCGTGTTTGAAAGACGTGACCTCCGAGCGCATACCAAAGCCGGCCGAGTTGATGAAGCGCAGCAGGTTGAACGAGAGCGTGGGGTCGCGCTTGAGCACCTCTTCTATCTCGGCCGTACTGGCCTGTTTGCGCACCAGGTTGATAAGCTGCAGGATCACGGCCTGCGCCGGGCGTACTGACTGCCCTTGCACCAGCACGGGCTTGGCAAACCAAAAACCCTGGAACAAGCCCACACCCAGATCACTGACCATGGTGTGTTGGGCCGGGGTTTCCACTTTTTCGGCGATCAGGCGTGCGCCCGACTTGGCCTGCGCCAGCTTGACAAACGAGCCTACCGATTGGGGGCGTATCACCGACAAATCAAACTTGATGAACGACGCCAAGGCCAGCCACGCGGCATACGGCTGTGTCAGCACCGAATAGTCAAACGCCAGCCGGAAACCCTGGCGCTGCAGGTCCTGCAAATGGGGCAGGCGGGTGGTGATCTGGTCTACGTCGGACACGGCCAACGGAGGCACCTCCAGCACCACCCGCTGGGGTGGCACCAGATCCAGATGGCCACCGGCCAGGCTGTCATGGGTGCAGTTGATAAATATGGTCTTGCTGCCTAGCGGTGACTCGCCACCCACTGCGCTCAATACGTTGAACAACAACTGCGCATCACTCGATGCAGTGTGGCCGTGTGCCAATGCAGAGCGGTCAAACAACTCATATCCGAAAACAGCGTGTTGCTGGTCCAGAATGGCCTGGTGCGCAAAGGCAAATGGCGACAGGGTCAGGGCGGGCGGTAGAGGAAGCGTCTGGGTCTCAGTCATGTTGGCAGTGGTGGCGTGTGATCACAGTGCAAGCAGCCTGCTTTCAAAATCTTGCAAGGGCATGGGCCTGCCCAGCAGGTAGCCCTGGTAGGCGTCACAGCCCTGGCTGTGCAGGTGGTCACGTTGGGCCTGTGTTTCCACCCCCTCGGCGATGACGGTCAACCCCAGCGCATGGCCCAGGGTGATGACCGCCAGCGCTATGGCCGCGTCATTGGGGTCGGTCATCAGGTCGCGCACAAAGGACTGGTCAATCTTGAGCTGGTCCAGCGGCAGGCGTTTGAGGTAAGACAGCGACGAATAGCCGGTGCCAAAGTCGTCCAAAGAGAAGCCCACGCCGCGGGCTTTGAGTGCCGTCATCTTGAGCGTGGTTTCTTCGATGTCGTTGACCAGCAGGCTCTCGGTCAGCTCCAGCTTGAGCCGTTTGGGGTCCACACCGGTGTAGCTGATCAGGTCCAGCACGTACTCCACAAAGTCGGGCTGCCTGAACTGGCGGGCGCTCACGTTCACAGCCAACGTCAGGTGTTGCATGTGGGTGTTTTTGGCCCACAGGGCCAGTTGGGTACAGGCGGTTTCCAGTACCCAGTTGCCCAGGGGCAAGATGAGTCCGGTGTCTTCGGCCAGTGGAATAAATTCGGCCGGTGACACCATACCCCGGATGGGGTGGGGCCAGCGCAGCAGCACCTCGGCACCCACGGTGCGGCCTTCGCGGTTGATTTGGGGCTGGTAATACAGCACGAACTCGCCTTTTAAGATGCCTTGGCGGATATCGTTTTCCATCTTCACGCGGGTGGTGATCACCGCCTGCATGGCAGGGTCAAAAAAGCGCAGGGTATTGCGCCCTGCCGACTTGGACTGGTACATGGCCAGATCGGCCTGTTTGAGCAGTTCGTCGGTGGACTGCTGGTGGTCGGAGTACAGCGTGATGCCTATGCTGGGTGTGATCTGGTAATCCAGCCCGGCCAGCTTGTAGGGCACGCTGATGGCGGCCAGTATCTTCTCGCCAATCATTTCGGCCTGTGCGGCGGCTTCTTCGCGGTTTTCGCTGAGTTCTTCGATCATGACCACAAACTCGTCGCCCCCCAGGCGGGCCACGGTGTCGCCCTGGCGCATGCAGGCGGTCAGGCGTTTGGCCACCTGTTGCAGTAGCAGGTCGCCCATGTCGTGACCCTGGGTGTCGTTCAGCGTCTTGAAGTTGTCCAAGTCAATAAACTGCAGGGCACCTATAAAACCACTGCGGCTGCTGATGGCCAGTGCCTGTCGCAGGCGGTCCACCATCAGCCGGCGGTTGGGCAGGTTGGTCAGCGGGTCGTAAAACGCCAGTTTGTTGATCTCTTCTTCAGACGATTTGCGCTGTGTCACGTTGCGGGACAACACAATGAAGCGGGTTTCACCGTTGGTGGTGCCCTGTTTGCGAGTCAGTGAAATCTCAAACCAGTAGTTGCCTTTGGAGGTCTCCAGCGCAAACTCGCGGCCTTCGGAGTGCCCCTGTTCGTTGGCCTCTTGCAGGGCAGCCATCACGGCGCGGGCAGCATCGGGCGGTAGTACGTCGGTTACCTTTTTGCCCAGAAAAAACTCGGCCGGCGGGAACGAGGTGTTGGACCGGGGCGCGTGGTAGTCGTGGTAGGTGCCGTCCAACCCCATTTCCAGCATGACGTCGGGTATGGCTTCCAGCGTGGCCTTGAGCTTGTTTTGCGACGCTGCTATTTCCAGTGTGCGCTGGGCGATCAGGCTCTCTTGCCCGCGTTCATGGGCCTTGAGTTTGACCAGCAGTTTGCTGGCATAGGCCAGCATCAGGCTGAATACCAGCGCAATGGCCGATTTGAGGATCAGGCCCGAGGTGTCGCCCCAGCCCCGCACGGGCGCCACACTGAGCGTCCATTGGCCGTTGGGCACGGTCAGGCTGCGCTCTACCGGCGACGGCGGCACGGTTTCGGAGCCTGCGATGGTCTCGCGCACGCCGGTGTCCGGGTTGATGCGCCACAGCGAATAGGCAATGCCGTTTTCCGCCATTTGGTGCAGCCGCACATTGGTCAGTGCCTGGGGGAAACGGATGACGGCATAGGTCAGCCCCCAGAACACGGGTTTGCCATCGGCGTCATCCAGAAAAATGGGTAGCCGGCCCACGGCGCCCAGGCCACCCTGCACCAGCTTCAAGGGCCCGGCCAGGGTGAGCTTGCCGGTGTCGCGGGCCATGCGTGCCTCGCGGCCCTGTTTGGGGTCGGTCAACTGGTTGAAGCCGATGGACTTTTCATTGCCCTCCAGCGGCGCCACGCGGCGTATGACACCACCGGGGCTCAGGCCCAGAATGGCCACACCGGGGTACCAGGGCAGCATTTCGGCGGCCACGCCTTCAAAGTCGGGCACATGGCCCTTGCCCTGGCGCACCATGGCCGCAATCGAGTAGGTGGCCGACAGGGCGCGCTCCATGGTGGTCTGGATGTCGTGCGCGTGGTCACTGGCCATGGCCTCCATGCGCATGCGCTCAGATGCCGTGTTGCGCTGCTCCAGCGTCCATACATAGGTACCGCTGGCCAGGGCCGCCAGCACAAACACAATCAGCGCGACCACCTTGGGGCTACCGTCATGCGGTTGGGCGCTGGCTTGCGGTGTACTCATCGTTTGTGGTTGGCAGCGGGTGGCTTGCGTTTGGTGTGCCGAGGGCGAGGTTTGTGGATTGTGCCTGTTGTACCCCTGCTTATGCACAAATAATGCCGCCACACCCCGCTTTCACCAAATCAGTATATGCAAAATATGGCCATAGCCCCCGTGAAATATAGTAAAGTTGCTACGCTATTCATAGCATCTACGTAGTTTCCCCGGTAGGCAGATCTGCCAGTTCTCGGTCTGTAAAACCCGCCAGTTTGCGCGCCACCAGGTTGAATGGGGGCTTGAGGCGGGGCGCCCCATGGCGCGCCGCCACGTCGGCGTAAAACGCCGTGGGGTCCAGGCCCTCGCGCTGGCATAGCCAGTGGTACCAGCGGTTGCCGATGGCCACGTGGCCCACTTCTTCGGCCAGGATGACGTCCAGAATCCCCACGGCGGCCAGCGCCTGCGGTGTGCCGACCTTGCGCAGCTTGGCCTGGATGATGGGAGTGGCGTCCAGCCCCCGCGCCTCCAGGGTGCGGGGCACCAGGGCCATGCGGGTGGTTACATCGTGGCGGGTGTTCTCACACATGGTCCACAGGCCATCGTGGGCGACAAAATCACCGTAGTCGTGGCCCTGCTCCAGCAAGTGGCCCCGCAGCATCGTGAAGTGTTTGGCCTCTTCCTGGGCCACCTGCAGCCAATCCTGGTAGTAGCTGGCGGGCATGCCGGCAAAGCGCCAGATGGCGTCCAGCGCCAGGTTGATGGCATTGAACTCGATGTGGGCGATGGAATGCACCAGCGCGCAATGGCCTTCCAGCGTAAAGGGCGAGCGCCGCGGCACCTGCTGGGGGTGCACCAGCGCTGGCAGGGCAGGGCGCCCGGGTGGGCCCGCGTAAGGTAGGTGTATGTCGCGGTCCAGCGCCTCTGGCGCGGTGGGGTCGTATTGGATAGCCGCCGTGGCGGCAGCCTTCTGTTGGGGGTCGGTGAGGCAAAAGGCCGCTAGGGCACGCTGACGGAGTTCCATACTTACAATTCTAGGTAAGAAGCTACGTCCCCCACTGCATAGGAAATCCATGGCCATTTACGAACTCGACACCATTGCCCCTCGCCTGGCAGACACTGCCTGGGTGGCCGACAGCGCCCAGGTGATGGGAAATGTGGAGCTGGCCGAAGACACCAGCATCTGGTTTGGCGCTGTGGTGCGGGGTGATACCGAAACCATCCGCATCGGCCGCGGCTCCAACATCCAGGATTGCAGCGTGTTGCATGCCGACATTGGCCAGCCACTGACCATCGGCGAAAACGTGACCGTGGGCCACCAGGTCATGCTGCATGGCTGCACCATTGGTGATGGGTCGCTGATCGGCATCGGTGCCGTGGTGCTCAACGGTGCCAAAATTGGCAAGGGCTGCATCGTGGGCGCGGGCTCTCTGGTGACTGAGGGCAAGGAGTTCCCCGACGGCTCCATGATCCTGGGCAGCCCCGCCAAGGCGGTGCGCGAGCTCTCCCAAACCCAGCAGGATGCGCTCAAGATGAGCGCCATCCACTACATAGAAAACGCCAAGCGCTTCCAGCGCGGCCTGAAAAAAATTGCCTGACGGCAGGGGAGCGCAACGTGTCTGAATTGCACAAGTTTTTATTCGATGGCCTGCCCGTGCGTGGCATGGTGGTGCGCCTGACCGACACCTGGATCGAAATCCTGCGCCGGCGCGCATCCAACACTACACACGGTGCTTATCCCGAGCCGGTGCGCGACATGCTGGGCGAGATGGTGGCCGCGGCCAGCCTGATGCAGGCCAATATCAAGTTTGATGGCGCCTTGGTGCTGCAGATATTTGGTGATGGCCCGGTCAAGCTGGCGGTGGTGGAGGTGCAGCCCGATCTGGCGCTGCGCGCTACGGCCACCGTGGTGGGCGAGGTGGCGGATGACGCCACGCTGAGCCAGATGGTCAATGTGGGCAACGAGGGTCGCTGCGCCATCACGCTGGACCCTACAACCAAATTCCCGGGCCAGCAGCCCTACCAGGGCGTGGTGCCGCTGTTTGACGACCGCCGCCACAAGATCGAAAAAATGAGCGCGGTGCTGGAGCACTACATGCTGCAGAGTGAACAGCTCGACACCACACTGGTGCTGGCTGCAGACGACAAAGTGGCCGCCGGCCTGTTGATCCAGCGTCTGCCCATGCAGGGCACGGACAATCTGTCGGGCAGCATGGTCAGCAAGGAAAACGAAGATGAGATTGGCCTGAACGAGCACTACAACCGCATCGCCATCTTGGCCAGCAGCCTCAAGCGGGAAGAGTTGCTGACGCTGGATGTGGACACCATTCTGCGCAGGTTGTTCTGGGAAGAATCGCTGACCCGGTTTGAACCGCTGGAGGGCGACACGGCACCGCGTTTTGCCTGCTCCTGCAGTCGCGAACGGGTGGGCCGCATGATTGTGAGCTTGGGGCGTGACGAGGCCGAAAGTATTCTGACGGAGCGCGCCGATATCGAAGTGGGGTGTGAATTCTGTGGTGTGCAGTACCGCTTTGATGCGGTGGATGCGGCCCAACTGTTTACCCCGCCAGAAGTGTTGCAGGACCCTGGTGGTTCATTGCCGCACTGAGCGGCTCGCGCCTACCAGGGCGCTGAACAGGCGGTGTTCACAATCGGCGTCGGAGCAGGTTTCGCAGTTCCAGTGCCAGCCGGACGCGGCCGTTGAAGGCCGCCTGGCCGAGTGCTTGCGGTGGTAGTCAATAGCCTGCAAAGCGCAATCGGTGCGGGCGTGTTCGCTGCCGTAGACCACGGCGTAGCTTATTGATTGGCTGCCCAGTGTGTGCCGCAAGCGGGTGTCGGCATGCAGCAAATCGGGATCGGTGTTGGCACGGTGGTGCTGCAGGTCCAGGCCCATCAGCAAGGTCAGATCGTAGGGGTGGGGCTGTTGCGGCGCACCTTCTTCGGAGACCGTGAAGGCCAGGGTGTCTGCATCCGCTTGTAGTGCCTGGCGCAATGCCTGCACCAGGGTCGTCTTGCCGGTGCCGGGGGCGCCCACCACTGCAATCTTCACTTGGCGATCTGCACGTAGATTTCGTTGGCCTTGACCATGCCCAACTCCGAGCGGGCCTTTTCTTCGACGATTTCCAGACCCTCGCGCAAGTCGTGGATTTCAGCGGCCACACGCTCGTTCGCGCGGGCCGCCTGGGCATTGCTTAGCTGTTGCTCGTCGAGTTTGCGCACCAAGAGCGAGACGTTGGGCACACTGCCCCTGCCAAACCATAACTGGCCGTGCAAGATCACCAGCAAGGCGATCAAGGCTGCAGGAACAATGCGCTTGCCCATCTAAACGGAAGGTTTCGCCGTGTTTTACTTGAGGTTATAAAACGCGGCGCGGCCAGGGTAGCTGGCCACATCACCCAAGTCTTCTTCTATGCGCAGCAACTGGTTGTACTTGGCCATGCGGTCCGAGCGGCTCAGCGAACCGGTCTTGATCTGACCCGCATTCATGCCCACAGCGATGTCGGCGATCGTGGAGTCTTCGGTTTCGCCCGAGCGGTGGCTGATGACGGCGGTGTAGCCCGCGCGCTTGGCCATCTCGATGGCTTCAAAGGTTTCGGTTAGCGTGCCGATCTGGTTGATCTTGATCAGGATGGAGTTGGCGATGCCCTTGTCAATGCCTTCCTTCAGGATCTTGGTGTTGGTGACGAACAGGTCGTCGCCCACAATCTGCACCTTCTTGCCCAGGCGATCGGTCAGCAGTTTCCATCCATCCCAGTCGCCTTCGGCCATGCCGTCTTCGATGCTGATGATGGGGTACTTGTCGACCCAGGTGGCCAGAATGTTGGTCCACTCTTCGGCGTTCAGGGTCAGGCCTTCGCCTTCCAGGTGGTACTTGCCGTCCTTGTAGAACTCGGATGCTGCGCAGTCCAGGCCCAGGGCGATTTGTTCACCAGCCACAAAACCGGCTTTGTCAATCGCTTCCAGAATCATCTGGATGGCCGCTTCGTGGTTGGCCACGTTGGGGGCAAAACCACCTTCGTCGCCCACGGCGGTGCTGATGCCCTTGTCGTGCAGGATTTTCTTCAGCGCGTGGAACACTTCGGCGCCGTAACGCAGGGCTTCGCGGAAGCTCGGTGCGCCCACGGGGATGATCATCAACTCTTGCAGGTCGAGGTTGTTGTTGGCGTGTTCACCACCGTTGATGACGTTCATCATGGGCACGGGCATGGACATGCGGCCCATGCCGCCAAAGTAGCGGTACAGGGGCAGGCCGGACTCTTCGGCGGCGGCACGGGCCACGGCCATGGACACAGCCAGCATCGCGTTGGCACCCAGGCGGCTCTTGTTGTCGGTGCCGTCCAGGTCGATCAGGGTCTTGTCCAGGAAGGCTTGCTCAGAAGCATCCAGGCCCAGCACGGCCTCGGAGATCTCGGTGTTGATATGTTCCACGGCCTTGAGCACGCCCTTGCCCAGGTAACGCTTCTTGTCGCCGTCGCGCAGCTCAATGGCTTCGCGGCTACCGGTCGATGCGCCGGATGGCACTGCGGCGCGGCCCATGGTGCCGGATTCCAGCAACACATCACATTCAACGGTTGGGTTACCGCGCGAATCCAGAATCTCGCGGCCTACGATATCAACAATGGCACTCATGCTTTATTTCCTAAGTTAAAAAAACGGTTGCGGGCGATTTTTGCATGGCTTGCTGCGCTGGAGCCGTCGGCCGTGCCGATTGTTCTCAGCTGGTAACCACGCAGGTCAGGCAGAAAAATGGTTCTCCAGAAAGCCATTCTTTTTGGTCACATGGTCCAGCGCGACCAGGGTTTCCAGCAGCGCCTTCATGTGTTTGAGGGGGACGGCATTGGGGCCGTCACACAGCGCGTTGGCCGGGTCAGGATGGGTTTCCATGAACAGGCCTGCGACGCCCACCGCAACGGCGGCGCGCGCCAACACGGGCACCATTTCGCGAACTCCACCACTGCTGGTGCCTTGTCCGCCTGGCAACTGCACCGAATGCGTGGCATCAAACACGATGGGGGCGCCGGTGTCACGCATGATGGCCAGCGAGCGCATGTCGCTGACCAGGTTGTTGTAGCCAAAGCTGGCACCCCGTTCGCAGGCCATGAAGTTGTCTTCGGAGAGGCCAGCGGCTTTCGCAGCGGCGCGCGCTTTGACGATGACGTTCTTCATGTCGCCGGGGGCCATGAATTGCCCCTTCTTGATGTTCACGGGCTTGCCGGACAACGCCACGGCGTGGATGAAATCGGTCTGCCGGCACAGAAGGGCTGGCGTCTGCAACACGTCCACCACCGGTGCGACCTGGGCGATCTGGTCTTCGCGGTGGATATCGGTGAGAACGGGGACGCCTATCTCGCGCCGGACCTTGGCAAGAATTTCGAGGCCCTTTTCCATCCCCAAGCCGCGGTAGGCCGTTTCGCTGGTTCGGTTGGCCTTGTCAAAACTGCTTTTGAAAATGAAAGGAATGCCCAAGCTGGAGGTGATTTCCTTCAGCGTCCCGGCGGCATCCATCTGCAATTGCTCGGATTCGACAACGCAGGGTCCTGCGATCAAAAAGAAGCGGTGTTCCAGTCCGATATCGAATCCGCAAAGCTTCATGTTAAGCAACCGCCTTTAAGTTTTTGCCCGCAGTCTGGTGGTCCAGCGCGGCCTTGATGAAGGCGTTGAACAGTGGGTGGCCGTTCCAGGGCGTGGACTTGAACTCGGGGTGAAACTGCACGCCGATGTACCAGGGGTGCGTGGCCTTGGGCAACTCCACCATTTCGGTCAGCTGCTCGCGCTGGGTCAGCGCAGAAATCACCAGACCGGCCTTGCGCAGCCCATCCAGGTAATGGACATTGGCCTCGTAACGGTGGCGGTGGCGTTCGGTGACCACGTCGCCATAAATCTCGTGCGCCAGCGTGTCCTTGGCCACATCGGAGCTTTGTGCGCCCAGGCGCATGGTGCCGCCCAGGTCGGAGTTTTTGTTGCGCGTCTTGATCGTGCCGTCGGCGTCTTTCCACTCGGTGATCAGCGCGATGACGGGGTTGGCGCAGTCGGGCTCAAACTCGGTGCTGTTGGCATCTTTAAGGCCAGCCACATGGCGGGCGAACTCGATAGTGGCCACTTGCATCCCTAGGCAGATGCCCAGGTAAGGCACCTTGTTTTCACGGGCAAAACGGGCCGCGCAAATCTTGCCTTCAATGCCGCGTTTGCCAAAACCACCGGGCACCAGCACCGCATCAAACTTGGCTAGACGCGAAACGCTGTCGGGGGTGATGGTTTCAGAGTCGATGTAGTCGATGCTGACCTTGACATGGTTTTTCATGCCAGCATGGCGCAGCGCCTCGTTCAACGATTTGTAGCTGTCGGAGAGGTCCACATACTTGCCGACCATGGCGATGCTGACTTCACCTTGCGGGTGCTCGGTCTCATAGACCAGATCGTCCCAGCGTTTGAGGTTCGCGGGTGGTGTGTTCAGACGCAGCTTGTCGCAGATCAGGCCGTCCAAGCCCTGCTCGTGCAACATGCGTGGCACCTTGTAGATGGTGTCCACATCCCACATCGATATAACGCCCCATTCGGGTACGTTGGAGAACAGTGAGATCTTGGAACGTTCTTCGTGCGGAATCGGGCGGTCGGCGCGGCACAACAAGGCATCGGCCTGGATGCCAATCTCGCGCAACTGCTTGGCCGTGTGTTGTGTGGGTTTGGTCTTCAGTTCACCCGCAGCCGCAATCCACGGCACATAACTCAGGTGCACAAAAGCACTGTTGTTGGGGCCGAGTTTCAGGCTCATCTGGCGCACGGCTTCCAGAAAGGGCAGGGACTCGATGTCACCCACGGTGCCGCCGATTTCGACAATGGCTACATCCACCGCATCAGGCTCGCCAAAACGCGCACCGCGTTTGACGAATTCCTGGATTTCATTGGTGACATGGGGGATGACCTGCACGGTCTTGCCCAGGTAGTCGCCGCGGCGCTCTTTGTCGAGCACACTTTTGTAGATCTGGCCGGTGGTGAAGTTGTTGGCCTTGCGCATGCGCGTTTCGATGAAACGCTCGTAGTGGCCCAAATCCAGATCCGTTTCTGCGCCGTCGTCGGTGACAAAAACTTCACCGTGCTGCAGGGGTGACATGGTGCCCGGATCGACGTTGAGGTAGGGGTCCAGCTTGATCAGGGTGACTGTTAGGCCCCGCGATTCCAGTATCGCAGCGAGGGAGGCTGAGGCGATTCCCTTGCCAAGGGAAGACACCACACCGCCGGTGACGAAGACAAATTTGGTCATGTCAGGGGGAGCTTGTAGGCTCAGGGAGGTGGTAAAGCGAGATTATACGTGTCAGGTTTGCGATACCGGCGATCTGCGGCGTTGCGAACCTTGCAAAGGCACCAGCCTTTGCGGTGGCCCGCGCCTAGCATCTCATCCGGTCTCGCAAACCAGACGCGCTCTGCTACATTGCCCCCCATGAACGACCTCGCTGGAAAACACATCGTCCTGGGCCTTACTGGCGGCATCGCCTGTTACAAGGCGGCCGAGTTGTGCCGGGCCCTGATCAAAGAGGGCGCTACCGTGCAGGTCGTGATGACCGAGGCCGCCGCCCAGTTCATCACACCCGTGACCATGCAAGCACTGAGCAACCGCCCGGTTTTCGATTCACAATGGGACGCCCGCCCCGATAACAACATGGCGCATATCAACCTCAGCCGCGAGGCTGACGCTATTTTGATCGCCCCCTGCAGTGCCGATTTCATGGCCAAGTTGCTGCATGGCAGAGCCGACGATTTGTTGAGCCTGATGTGCCTGGCCCGGCCCATCGACACCGTGCCGCTGCTGGTCGCACCCGCCATGAATCGCGAGATGTGGGCCCACCCCGCGACCCAGCGCAACCTGGCTCAACTGGCGGCGGACGGCGCCTCGATTCTAGGTGTTGGCAGTGGCTTCCAGGCCTGCGGTGAAACCGGTGATGGCCGTATGCTGGAACCGCAGGAATTGCTGCAAGACGTTATTGCATTCTTTCAGCCCAAGCCCCTGTCGGGCCAACACGTTTTGGTGACGGCCGGGCCTACCTTTGAAGCCATTGATCCGGTGCGCGGCATCACCAACCGGTCCAGCGGCAAGATGGGTTTCGCCATTGCGCGTGCGGCGCAGGAGGCCGGTGCGCAGGTCACGCTGGTGGCGGGGCCAGTGTCGCTACCCACCCCGCGTGGTGTGCAGCGTATCGACGTGCAGTCTGCGGCCGATATGCTCGCAGCCTGCGTGGCGAGTGCACAAGCCGCTAGCGTATTCGTAGCAACTGCGGCGGTGGCGGACTGGCGGCCTGCGCAGGCGTCCAACCAGAAGATCAAGAAGGACGGTTCCGGCCAGACGCCCACCCTGTCATTTGTGGAGAACACCGACATCCTGGCCACGATTGCTCAGTCTGCACGCGCGCAAAGTGGCGCATTGTTCTGCGTGGGCTTTGCTGCGGAAAGCCATGACCTGCTGGCACACGCCACGGCCAAGCGCATCCGCAAGGGCGTGCCACTGCTGGTCGGCAATATTGGTCCGGCCACTTTTGGCAAGGACGACAATGCCATGTTGCTGGTGGACGCCAACGGCACCCGCGAACTGCCCCACAACAACAAACTCGCGCTGGCCCGGCAACTCATAACCGAGATTGCCGGCCGTATTCCCCCTGTAACCCAACACTGAAAAATGAAGATTGACGTCAAAATTCTTGATACCCGCCTGAACGAGCAGATGCCGACCTATGCCACGCCGGGCAGCGCCGGGCTGGACCTGCGGGCCTGCCTGAGCGAGCCATTAACGCTGGCGCCCAATGCGTGGCAACTGGTGCCCACCGGCATGGCCATCTACCTGCAAGACCCGGCGTATGCCGCGCTGATATTGCCGCGCTCGGGCTTGGGCCACAAACACGGCATCGTGCTGGGCAATCTGGTCGGGCTGATCGACAGCGACTACCAGGGCCAGCTGATGGTCAGCGCCTGGAACCGCAGTGATGTGGCCTTCACGATAGAGCCCATGGAGCGTATTGCGCAACTGGTCATCGTGCCGGTGGTGCAGGCGCAGTTCAACATCGTGGCGGACTTTGTGGCCTCGGAGCGCGGTGCGGGCGGTTATGGCTCGACCGGCAAGCACTGAGGCTATCTGCACATTGCTATCATAACAATAGCAATACACTGAATACCGACGGGGGCTAGAGGTGGGTTTTGCCTAAGAGATTCTAGTGCAGCGTTCGGTCTGCGTGCACATCGTCTTCTGTGTGCCCAACCTGCAGCTTGAAGAAGCCAGTGCCGCAGCTGCCGCGCCCGATTTCTTCTTCTGTCGCGTCGCGCACGGCCTCCACCTTCAGGCTGATGCGGATGGCAATGCCGGCCAGTGGGTGGTTGCCGTCGAGCACCACGTGGTCGGGGTAGATGTCGGTGATGGTGTACAGCGCGTCTTTCGGGGCATCGGCATGGCAACCTTCGGGCAGGGCGCTGCCTTCCATGGTCAAGCCTTCCTGCAGATCCGCCGGAAACAGGTGGCGGGGCTCCAGAAACAACAACTGGTCGTTGAAGTCACCAAAAGCCTGTTCGGGCTCGATCTGCAGTTGCAAGCTGGCACCCACACCGTGGCCTTGCAGCGCCGTTTCGATCACGGGCAGCAGGTCGTGGCCGCCGACCAAAAACTCCACTGGCTCGTCCAAAACGTCCAGTTCCTCGCCCAAAGTGTCTTTCAGCGTCCAGGTGAGGGCAACGACGCATTGTTCAGTGATTTCCATAGGGCAGAATTGTCCCATGAACATTGATACACCTCTGCAGCTCCTGGGCGGGCTTGCACCCAAGACCTTTATGCAACGCCATTGGCAAAAAAAGCCCTTGGTCATCCGCCAGGCGATTCCTGGCTTTGTCCCCCCGTTGGACCGCAGCGATTTGCTCGACCTGGCGGCGCAAGAAGAGGTGCAGTCGCGCCTGGTGGTGCAGGCCAGCGAGGGTGGCAAACAGCCTTGGCGTTTCAAACACGGGCCGTTTGGCCGCAAGGCCCTGCCCCCGTTCAAACAGACTGGCTGGACGCTGCTGGTGCAGGGTGTGGACCTGCTCGATGAACGCGTGCACGCGCTGATGAACCAGTTTCGTTTTGTGCCCGATGCGCGTCTGGACGATGTGATGGTCAGCTACGCCACCGACGGCGGCGGTGTGGGACCGCATTTCGACAGTTACGACGTGTTTTTGTTGCAGGCCCATGGCCAGCGGCGCTGGCGTATTGGCAAACAAAAAGACCTGAGCCTGCAGCCTGGCATGCCGCTGAAGATACTGGCCCACTTTGAGCCTGAAATGGAGTTCGTGCTCAATCCGGGGGATATGCTGTATCTTCCGCCCCGTTACGCACACGACGGTATTGCAGAGGGCGAGTGCATGACCTATTCCATAGGTTTCAGGGCGCCCAGTCGATCAGAATTGGCTGGCGAGCTTTTGCAGCGTCTGGCCGAAGATGCGGGAGATGCCGTGGGTGAGGGCTTGTATGCCGATCCCAAACAGGCGGCAGTGGCCCAGGCCGGGCAGATTCCCGACACACTCGTCGCGTTCGCCCGCAAGGCTCTGGAAGATGCACTGCGCGACCCGCTTGCCCTCCAACGGATATTGGGCGAGTATCTGACCGAGCCCAAGGGGCATGTCCTGTTCGACGCGGAAGCCACGGGCGAGGCGGACGCCGGTTTGGTTCTGGACCGGCGCACCCGCATGGCCTATGACGCCAAACATGTGTTTATCAACGGCGAGAGTTTCCTGGCCTCTGGGCGGGACGCACAATTGATGCGTTTGCTTGCCGATGAACGGGTTTTAGGCGCAACTAGCGTCAAACGGCTGAGTGCACCGGCCCGTGAATTGGTGCAAGACTGGTTGGAAGCGGGGTGGATCCATGGCGACAACTGAAACCGGTGAAGACAGTGGTGGTGAGGTGCTGAAGGGCCCATTCAGCGGGCCCAAGGCGTTTGCGCAGACCATTCGGGCCGCTTTGGCGCGCGCAGCGCAAGAAAACTGGCCGTCCATGGTTTGGAGCGATGCGAATTTTGAAGAATGGCCGCTCGGAGAGCGTGCCGTTTCCGAATCCTTGCAGGCCTGGGCCGGAAGCGGCCGTCAATTGGTGCTCCTAGCACGCAGTTACGACTCTGTCATCCGTTACCAACCCCGCTTTGTCACCTGGCGCAAGACGTGGGACCACATCATTGAGTGCCGGGTTTGCAAGAATATTGACGCCAGTGAAATGCCCAGTGCTCTGTGGAGCCCACAATGGGCCATGCGGCGCCTCGATTTGGTGCGTAGCACCGGTGTGGCGGACCTGGAACCGGCACGGCGGGTGCTGCTCAAGGAAGAGCTTGACGAATGCCGGCGCCAAAGTTCACCTGGATTTTCGGCAACAACTTTGGGTTTATAGCCACGGTATAGAGGGTTTTCCCGTGTATAGAGGGACTATCCTGTATACTCGCCGGTTAGGCAAAAAGAGATCGAATGCTTTTTGTCTGAGTCTGGGCGGCGCGCTGCTTTGACAATTTCCGAAAATTGTTTCGTTAACTCACTCTAGTTTTTAAAAATGAACAAATCACTCGTCTTGGCAGCCGTTATCGCTGCCGCTGCCTTGGCTGCTTGCGGTAAGAAAGAAGAAGCTCCTGCTCCAGTAGTTGCTCCCGCTCCTGTCGCCGCTCCAGCTCCTGCTGCACCTGCTGCTTCCGCTCCTGCTGCTGACGCATCGGCTCCTGCCGCTCCAGCATCTGCTACTGCTTCCGAGCCAGCAAAGAGCTAAATCGAGCGCCCAGCAAAAAAGCCACCGTTCGGTGGCTTTTTTTTCGCCTGTCACACCCTGAAAGGGCTGTTCAAGCCCGCCAGGATGCGGCTCGTTTTGCTTATTTGATGTCGTCCGCGATGACTTTGACAATACGCTGGGCACTGACCGAAGTCTCTGGTGCACCCTTGGCGTCGAGCACGGACACCGTCGTCACATTGGCCACGCTGCGTACAGCGATCTGGAATTTGGCCGCGTCGGTAGCCTTGCTGCTGCTGAACAACTTGCTGAAAAAACCGGGCTCGGTGTTTTCGGCGTTCGGGGGCACGTAGCGCACAAAGTAGATACCTTGCTTGCGGTCGCGGTCTTCTACCGTAAAGCCTGTGCGATCCAGTGCCAGACCCACACGGCGCCACGCGCCATCAAAGCCCTCTTCAATACGCACGGCGGGTTGTCCGTTTTCGGTGGAAACCGACGCAATACTCTTTTTGGTGATCGTGGGGGCTGCTACCAATGTCTTGGCCTGTGCCTCGGCAACACCCAACTTGACCATCAGGCGGCGCAAAAATTCGGCTTCCAGTTCGGGGTCTGCAGCGCGGGGTTGCCACAGTGTGCCGCCGGATTCTTTGGCAGATGTGGTGGTGACGGTTTCAATCATGCCGCGGTGGCTGATGAAAATTTCGGTCTCGCCGTTGGCGTTGCGCTCCAGGCGGGTGCGGAACTTGTCGCGCTCTGCGGTCGAATACAGCGAGTCAAACAGCTTGCCCAGCGAGGAGCGGATGAAGTCCTGCGGGATCTTGGCACGGTTTTCGGCCCAGTCGGTCTCCATGATGCCCAGGGTGTTCTGGTCCATGGCCAAGAGGAAGCCGTTGTCCTGCCAGAACTCTCTTACCGGGTCCCACAGCTTGTCCGCGGGGCGGTTGACCACCAGCCAGCGCTGGTTGCCAGAACGCTCTATGCGCACATCGCCCATGGTGACGGCCGCAACGGAAGGAGCGCCAGTTGCCACAGCGGCGGGTTGACCTGCCTTAAAACCAGACGCCGAAACCGTGCCGCCTACCACCGCATAGTGCGTGTCTTTGGACAGCTGGGTCAGGTCGGGCGGTACATCCAGTGCGGGCGCCTTTACGCCGCCACCTGCACTGCGATAGTCCACCTTGTCAGACTCTAGAACGGTACAGGCTGACAGCGCGATCGCTGCACTGACAAGCGTCAATTTAAAGAAAGGGTTCACGGAAATCCTTGAAATGGAACAGGAACTTAGATCAGACCGGTGGCGCGCATCACACGCTCCAGTGCCGGCTGATTGGCTTGTGTCAACGGGGTCAATGGCAGGCGCAGGGCGTCTGTGCACAGACCCATGCGGGCAGCAGCCCATTTGACGGGAATCGGGTTGGATTCTACGAAAAGCGATTTGTGCAAGGGCAGCAACTGGAATTGGATCTCCATGGCGCGCTTCACATTGCCAGCCAAGGCCGCAACACACAACTCGTGCATCAGTCGTGGCGCCACGTTGGCGGTGACGCTGACATTGCCATGTCCACCGCACAACATCAGGGCCACTGCCGTAGGGTCATCCCCTGAATAAATGGCAAAACCCTTGGGCGCTTCCTTGATCAGCCACTGCGCACGTTCGATATTGCCGGTGGCTTCCTTGATACCGACGATGCCAGGCACCTGGGCCAGGCGCATGACCGTGTCGTGGGCCATATCGGCTACCGAGCGGCCGGGCACGTTATACAGGATGACGGGCAGGTCGCCGGTGGCTTCAGCAATGGCCTTGAAGTGCAGGTACTGGCCTTCTTGTGTCGGCTTGTTGTAGTAGGGCACCACCTGCAACTGCGAATCGGCGCCGACCTTCTTGGCAAAACGCGCCAGCTCTATAGCCTCTGCGGTGGAGTTGGCGCCGCAGCCGGCCATGATGGGCACACGTTTGGCGGCTTGTTCGACGGAAACACGGATGATTTCGCAGTGTTCTTCGACGTTGACCGTGGGGGATTCACCGGTGGTGCCCACCACGCCTATGCAATCCGTGCCTTCGGCGATGTGCCAGTCGATCAGTTTGCGCAGCGCCGGGTAGTCTACGGAGCCGTCTTCCTGCATGGGTGTGATCAGGGCGACGATGCTGCCGGTAAGGGGGCCTTGGGGTTGGTTCATGTCGGTCATTTGGTCAGTAATCAACTATTTTACCTAGAGTGCAATGCGCTTCGATTCTGGTGGCCTGGCCCCATCAGCAGCGGGCTTCAGCGCTGCTATGCGTTGCACCATCCGCGGTGGATCGGGCAGGTAACCGTGCTCGTACGCCACCACGTCCATCGCGGTGCAGGCGCGCAGCAGTTCGCCGGGTTGCAGCAGGAAATCGGGCCGGCTGGGGCGCCCAAACGCCTCGTTGCCCGCGGCGAAGGTTTCATACAACAGTATGCCCCCGGGCGCCACGCTGCCCACAATGTTGTCGAGCAGCGGACGCCACAGGTAGTTGGTGACCACTACCGCGCCAAATGTGCGCATCTGCCCGTCCCGCTGAAGCGGCCAGGCCCCGGCTTCTATGTCGGCACACACCAGCTCCGCGCTGGGTACCTGCTGGCGGGCCCGTTCAATGTCCTGGTCAACCCCCGTGACCGCGTGGCCCCGCCCGGCAAACCAGGCAAGGTGTCGGCCCGGTCCACAGGCCACGTCCAGCACGGTGGTGCCAGGCGCCAGCAAATGCGACCAGCGCTCAACCCAAGGGGAGGGGCTGTTCAAAAGCAGGCCCACACCTGGTTGGCCATCTGCACCATGAAGTCTGGCCGGGTGTACAGCACAAACACCCCGGCCAACACGGCCAGGGCCAGTGCTGCAACAGCCAAGCGCTTGCGCAGCGTCATGGCGTGACCGTATCCCGTGGCAGGGGCCGGACGATGGCCGCCTCTTTCACCGGCAGGTTGACCAGTGCGGCCGCTACACCCAGTGCAATGGCGATGTACCAGACGATGTCGTAGCTGCCGGTCCTGTCATACAGATAACCACCCAGCCAGACGCCCAGGAAGGAGCCGATCTGGTGGCTGAAGAACACAAAACCACCCAGCATGGACAAATGCGCCACACCAAAAATCTGCGCCACGGTGGCATTTGTCGGCGGAATTGTGGACAACCACAGCAGCCCCATCACACTGGAAAACACATACACACTGGCGGGCGTCAGCGGCGCCAGAAGAAACAGGCTGATGGCCACCGCGCGGGCGAAGTAAATAAAGGCCAGTATGTTTTTCTTCTGCATCTTCTGGCCCAGCACGCCGGCGGCGTAGGTGCCAAACACATTAAACAGGCCGATCAACGCCAGTGCGTAACTGGCCACCTGGGGCGACAGGCCCTTATCTTTTAGATAGCTGGGCATGTGCACACCGATAAATACCACCTGGAAGCCGCAGACGAAATAACCCGCCATCAGCAACTGGAAGCTGGGGTATTTGAAGGCCTCGCGCAGCGCCTGGGTGATGGTCTGCTCGCGGGGTGCAGCAGAAGCACCCCCAAACGCCGGTTCGCGAAGCCCCCAGGCCAGCGGAATCATCAGCAGCGACGCCACGCCCAGCATCACCAGCGCCTCTTGCCAGCCAAAGTGGCTGATCAAAAAGCCTTCGGTTGGTACCATCAAAAATTGCCCGAACGAGCCCGCTGCCGCAGCCACCCCCATGGCCCAGGAACGTTTGTCGGCACTCACATTGCGGCCGATCACGCCGTAGATCACCGCATAGGTGGTACCGGCCTGCGCCATGCCAATCAACACGCCCGTACTCAGGGAAAACAGCAAGGGCGTGCTGGCATAGGCCATGCCCACCAGCCCGAGTGCATACAGCAGCGATCCCACAATGATGACCCGGAATGCCCCAAAACGGTCCGCCGCCATGCCGGCAAAAATGCCGGAAATGCCCCAGGCCAGATTCTGGATGGCGATCGCAAAGGCAAAGGTCTCCCGCGTCCAGCCCTGGGCGGTGGTGATGGGCTGCAGCCACAGGCCAAAACCGTGGCGTATACCCATGGACAGCGTGACGATGATGGCGCCGCAGGCCAATACCTGGGCGGTGGAAAGCGGTTTGGGGGCGTGGTGCATTGGCAGATTGTCGCCAATCCGAAGGTGCGGTGCTGGGGTTAACACAAAGCCGTTTTCCCTGCTGGCTGTATTTGCATACAGCTGTGTTAGGGTGTGGCGATTACAATCACCGCCCTATGTCCGTCAAAGCTACCCCCGAATACTCCGAAGGTTCCATCCGGGTCCTCAAAGGCCTGGAGCCCGTCAAACAACGTCCGGGCATGTACACCCGCACCGACAACCCGCTGCACGTCATCCAGGAAGTGCTGGACAACGCGGCCGATGAGGCCCTGGGCGGTTACGGTAAAAAGATCAAAGTCACCGTCCATGTGGATGGCTCCATCGCCGTAGAAGACGATGGCCGCGGCATCCCGTTTGGCATGCACCCCGAAGAAAAGGCGCCGGTCATCGAGCTGGTGTTCACCCGCCTGCACGCCGGTGGCAAGTTCGACAAGGGCAAGGGCGGCGCCTACAGCTTCTCCGGTGGTCTGCACGGCGTGGGTGTCAGCGTGACCAATGCCCTGGCCAAGCGCCTGGAGGCTACTTCATATCGCGAGGGCCAGGTGGCCACCATCGTCTTTGAAAACGGTGACGTCACCCAGGCGCTGGAAGCGCGCAAAACGGGCGAGGGTGACCGTAAATCCGGCACCACGGTACGTGTCTGGCCCGATGCCAAATACTTTGAGTCCGCCGCGCTGCCGATGGCCGAGCTGACCCACCTGCTGCGCAGCAAAGCGGTGTTGATGCCCGGTGTCAGCGTGTCGCTGCTGATCGAGAAAACCAAAGAAACCCAAACTTGGCTCTACAAAGGCGGCCTGCGCGACTACCTGACACAAACGCTTACTGGCGACCCCGTCATCCCTTTGTTTGAAGGCGAAGGTTTTGCAGACAACCAAAGTGACAACTTTGCCGAAGGCGAGGGCGCTTCCTGGTGTGTCGCCTTTACCGAAGACGGCCAACCCGTGCGCGAAAGTTACGTCAACCTGATCCCCACCAGCGCCGGTGGTACCCACGAAAGCGGCCTGCGCGATGGCCTGTTCACCGCTGTCAAAAGCTTCATCGACCTGCATTCGCTGTTGCCCAAAGGTGTCAAGCTGATGCCCGAAGACGTGTTTGCCCGCGCTAGTTATGTGTTGTCCACCAAGGTGCTGGACCCGCAGTTCCAGGGCCAGATCAAAGAACGACTCAATTCCCGTGACGCCGTGCGTCTGGTCTCCAGTTTTGTGCGCCCCGCGCTGGAACTGTGGCTCAATCAGCACGTGGACTACGGCAAGAAATTGGCGGAGTTGGCGATCAAAGCCGCGCAAAGCCGACAAAAAGCCGGCCAAAAGGTGGAGAAGCGCAAAAGCTCTGGTGTGGCCGTGTTACCCGGCAAACTAACCGACTGCGAAAGCAAGGACATTGCCTACAACGAAGTGTTCCTGGTCGAGGGTGATTCTGCGGGCGGCAGCGCCAAGATGGGCCGCGACAAGGAAAACCAGGCGATTTTGCCCCTGCGCGGCAAGGTCTTAAATACCTGGGAAGTGGACCGCGACCGCCTGTTTGGCAACACCGAAATCCACGACATCTCGGTCGCCATCGGGGTCGACCCCCACGGCCCCAACGACTCGCCGGATATGTCCGGCCTGCGCTACGGCAAGGTTTGCATACTGAGTGATGCGGACGTGGACGGCTCCCACATCCAGGTGCTGCTGTTGACCCTGTTCTTCCGCCACTTCCCTAAACTGATCGAAACCGGCCACGTGTTTGTGGCCCGTCCACCCTTGTTCCGGGTGGATGCCCCCGCGCGCGGTAAAAAACCCGCTTCCAAGGCGTACGCGCTGGATGAGGGTGAATTAGTCGCCATTCTCGACAAATTGCGCAAAGAAGGCGTGCGCGAGGGCGCGTGGAGCATCAGCCGCTTCAAGGGTCTGGGTGAAATGAATGCCGAGCAGTTGTGGGACACCACCCTGAACCCCGACACCCGCCGCCTCCTGCCGGTCACACTGGGCGCCATCAATTTTGGCGATACCGAGGCGCTGATCACCAAACTCATGGGCAAAGGCGAGGCCGCCGCCCGGCGCGAACTGATGGAGTTGCACGGCGACTCGGTCGAGGTGGACGTGTGATGGCTGCAAAACTCCAAAACCTGTTGGTCGGTCTGGTGCTGCTGGCAGGTCAGGCGGCCTATGCCGATATGTGGATCTACACCGATCCCAAGGGCGTGAAACACTTTGCGTCCAGCCAGCTCGACAAACGTTACCAGCTGATGTTCCGCGGCCTGCCCGCGTCCAGCGCGGACACCGCAGAGGTTGTTGGCAGCGGGCAAATGGAAGCCCGCACAACCGAGTTCTCGGCCAAGAGCGTGGCGGCCATTGAAGTGTCTCCCGGTTTCATGGCCGTCAAGGACCATCTGCGCACCGCGGCCGATGCCCACCAGTTGGATATGGCGCTGCTACAAGCCGTCATCCATACCGAGTCCCGCTTCAACCCCACAGCGGTGTCGCCCAAGGGTGCGGTCGGTCTAATGCAGGTCATGCCGGCAACCGCAGAGCGCTACGGTTTGGCCAATGACCAGCGCGGCACGGTATCCGCCAAGCTGACCGACCCCAAGACCAATATCCAGACTGGCGCGCGCTACCTGCGCGACTTGATCAAGATGTTCCCCGGCCAGCTGGAGCTGGCCGTTGCCGCCTACAACGCGGGCGAGGGCGCGGTGCAAAGGGCGGGCAACAAGATACCCAACTACAAGGAAACGCAGAACTACGTGCGCTCCGTCATGCAGTTGTACCAGCGCCTCAATCCCCAGGCCCGTGGGGTTGTCCCTGCGGCATCGACAGGCGCCCGTGTGCAGGGCCAGTTTCACAGCGCCAATGTCAATTTGCGATGGGACGGCGTGAGCAGCCCGCAAGAGGGAGACGCCCAGGCCAAAAAGACATGGCGCGACCCCTTGCACGCCCACGATCTGGTGATCGGCTCGGGCCAGACCGCCAAGGCGGCACAGTCCCTTACAGAATTGTCGAATTAACAAGTTTCCATGACCGACCAAGCCACTCTTGACCTGACCGCCGAGCCGCCCCGTGATGGCGGTGATGACGAACTGAATCTAGCCACCTACGCCCAACGTGCCTACCTGGAATACGCCCTGAGTGTGGTCAAGGGCCGCGCCTTGCCCGATGTCTGCGACGGCCAAAAGCCCGTGCAGCGCCGCATTTTGTATTCCATGTCGCGCATGGGCCTGGGCTTTGGTGGGGCCAATGGCAACACCGGTGCCCGCCCCGTCAAAAGCGCCCGCGTGGTCGGTGATGTGTTGGGCCGCTTCCACCCCCACGGTGACCAGGCAGCGTACGACGCGCTGGTGCGCATGGCGCAAGACTTTTCGCAGCGCTATCCGCTGATCGACGGCCAGGGCAACTTTGGTAGCCGTGATGGCGACGGCGCCGCTGCCATGCGATACACCGAGGCCCGCCTGGCCAAGATCACCAGCCTGCTGCTCGATGAAATCGACATGGGCACGGTGGACTTTCAGCCCAACTACGACGGATCTACCGAAGAACCGCGCCAGTTGCCGGCCCGCCTGCCGTTCAGCCTGCTCAATGGCGCCAGCGGCATCGCCGTCGGCCTGGCCACCGAAATCCCCAGCCACAACCTGCGCGAGATCGCCGACGCCTGCGTGGCCCTGATCAAGACGCCAGCCCTGGCCGACGATGCGCTTGCAGCCCTGGTGCCCGGCCCGGATTACCCCGGTGGCGGCCAGATCATCAGCAGCGCCAGCGACATTGCCGATGCCTACCGCACCGGCCGTGGTTCGCTCAAGGTGCGCGCCCGCTGGAAGATCGAAGACCTGGCCCGCGGGCAGTGGCAACTGGTGGTGACCGAACTGCCGCCCGGTGTCAGCAGCCAGCGTGTGCTGGAAGAGATTGAAGAGCTGACCAACCCCAAGGTCAAGGCCGGTAAAAAGGCCTTGTCGCAAGACCAGACCCAGCTCAAGGCCAGTGTGCTGTCGGTGCTGGACGTGGTGCGCGACGAATCCAACAAAGACGCCACCGTGCGTCTGGTGTTCGAGCCCAAGACCTCGCGTATCTCCCAGCAGGAGCTGATTACCGCCTTGCTGGCCCACACCAGCCTGGAGACATCTGCCCCCATCAACCTGACCATGATTGGTCTGGATGGCCGGCCCACCCAAAAATCCTTCCGCCAGATGCTGCTGGAGTGGATTGCATTCCGCCAGACAACGATTGAGCGCCGCTCGCAACACCGCCTGTCCAAGGTGCTGGACCGCATCCACATTCTGGAAGGCCGCCAACTCGTCCTGCTGAATATCGACGAGGTCATTGCCATCATCCGCCAGGCCGAGGAGCCCAAGGCGGCATTGATCGCACGTTTCAACCTGAGCGACCGCCAGGCCGAAGACATTTTGGAGATCCGTCTGCGCCAACTGGCCCGGCTGGAAGCCATCAAGATCGAACAAGAGCTGCTGGAGCTGCGCACCGAGCAGGGCAAGCTCGAAGAGATTCTGGGCAACCCTGCAGCGCTGCGCCGCTTGATGGTCAAAGAGATCGAGGCCGATGCCAAGACCTTTGCCGACGAGCGCCGCACACTGATCCAGGCCGAGAAAAAAGCTGTGCTGGAAATCAAAGTGGTGGACGAACCCGTCACCGTGGTCGTCAGCGCAAAAGGCTGGGTGCGCACCCGCACCGGCCATGGCCACGAGGCCACCTCGTTCGCCTTCAAGGCCGGCGACGGCCTGTACGGCACCTTTGAGTGCCGCAGTGTCGATACGCTGCTGGTGTTTGGCTCCAACGGCCGCGTCTACTCGGTGGCTGTGTCGCTGCTGCCGGGTGGCCGGGGCGATGGCCAGCCCGTCACCACGCTGATTGAGCTGGAAAGCGGCACGCAACTGCTGTACTACTTTGCCGGTCCGGCCGCCGCCACGCTGCTGCTCAGCAGCACAGCCGGTTACGGCTTTATGGCCACAGTGGAGAACATGGTTTCGCGCCAGAAGGCGGGCAAGGCCTTTGTGTCCGTCAACGATGGCGAGACGCTGTGCTGCCCCTCCCTGGTATCGGGCGCACAGGGCAAGGTCACGGTGGCGGGCACGCCAGCCGCCATGGTGCCCGTTGCCACCCATGTGGCCTGTGCATCCACCGGTGGCCGCATCCTGACCTTTGAGATCAGCGAACTCAAGTCCATGGCCAATGGTGGCCGTGGTCTTATGCTGATTGATCTGGAAGCCAAAGACACCCTGGCCGGCGCGGCAGCCTATACCCGCAGCATCCGCATCGACGGCATTGGCCGCGGTGGCAAAGAGCGCGACGAGACGCTGGAAATCCGCAGCCTCAACAACGCCCGCGCCGCACGTGGGCGCAAGGGCAAGGCGGCAGACCTGGGCTTCAAGCCCAACGCGGTAACGCGGGTGGAGTGATTTGCTAAAGAGGTTTGAGTCAAATGAGGCTCTAGCCCCCGTGAATTATGCTTGTATTGCTATAAATACTATAGCTATTGGGTTGACAACTTTAAGCCAAATCAGCGCTGGTCCACTTCAGCCCCAAGCACCACAGAAGGTACGCGCCCAAGGCTGTGCCGAACGGGAATCCAAAGAGCAGCAACACACCAAAGGCGCTGCCCACGGTGCGCCCCCAGGTCAATCCCTGCATGACTGCTGCACTCGCGCGGTAGACGGCAAAGCCGACCATTCCTGCCAATGCCAAGATAACCCACAGCGCGGAAGGTGCCTGTTTGGTTTCGCTGGGCACAAGTGTCAACAGGCCCAGACCCAGCACGCCCACTGCGATGAAATACGACAACCATCGCATCAGCTTTCCCGCATTAGTGCGGTGCTTGGCCGCGTGCCCAACCTGCACCGGCGCTTGCCCTCCTGCTTTTGCAGGTGCCAACGCCGCATCGTTCGAGGCCGGCTGTTGAAGTGCGGCCATCAGATCCGCCAGTTTGATCTTGGAACCTATGGGTTCCTTCATTTGCACCATACGCGTCAACGCAGTTTTCAACTCCGCTTCTGTGGGGCGCAAGCGGCGCAGGGCGCGAGCCAGTATCGGCAGCACTTCATTCTTCAGGAAGCCCGTGTTGGCGCTGAACGCCGAATTCTCGAAGCGCTCTGACACTTTGACCGATAGCAGAAGAAAAGGCTCCATGAGGAGCGTTTGTCTGTTGGCGTCGCTCACCATCGTGGGATCAAGCCGGATAGCACGCTCCAGGGTCAAACGCTCTTGGTACACCTGTATCAAATTCGGAAAGGTTTGTTTCACCAGGTCCAGAATCGCGCTGGGGCGGGTCGCCACTTCAGCATACTGGGTGGGGTTTGCTTTGAGCACAACCGTACACACCATGCAAGCACGCTCATAACCCACCAGGTCACCATCGCCCACAGCTATGAAATAGAGATGCCCCGCCGACCCCACGCGGTTCAGCGCAAATGGCCTTGCGCATGCACAAACGGGACAGAAGTCCGCGGCATAGCCAAGGTGACTCCTGACAATTTTCTTTCCCCAAATAATCACGTCAATTTCCTATTTTGTTGTGTGTTGCGTGGATCAATCCACCGCAAATTCGGCTAGCCACTTGCCGTCGGCAAAGTTCAAAATATTGCCGCCACGGGTCACGCAGAGCTTTGCGATGTTCGACACATCGGGCAGCATGGTTTTGCAGCCCGCAGGCGCGTCGGTAAATTTGCTCCAGGCGTCTTTGGCCCGGTCATACTGCAGAAGCTCGATCACCCCTGAGAAAGCGCCCGCATTCCAGCGGACGGCCTGTCCATCCTGGGCGTTGGTGAATCGAATGTCCATGATGACGTAGGGCGGGTTGTCGTATTTGGTCCAGCTCTGCCCGAGATCCGTTGAAACAAAAAGCTTGGAGAAACCGCCCTTGATGCGGTACGCGGCCAAAGTGCCGTTGCCGGGGGTGACTTGAAAGCCATGCACATCGGTGTCGGGGCCCACCGCACTCCACTGCATGGTCGAAGTGTCCAGTCGCCACAGCTTGGGATAGGCGTTGACGAAATAGAAGTTCTTGTAGGCCACGGCGCTCGGACGCAACAGGGGCTCGACCTCAACCGCCAACTCGCGCTGTTTGGCGATGTCTGACAAGTCTGCAGCACGGGCCACGTAAATGCTCAACTGGTCAACACTGCGAAACAAGTTGCGCACCACCACACCCCGGGCCGCAGTCACCAGCCACTGGTCGCCGATGCGCGAGATGTCCGTGATAGCAACACCGCGGTCCAAAGTTGCAACCAGCTTCCAGCTCAAACCGCCGTCCGTACTCATGCGAACCACGCCGTTTTCGAAACCGGCCAGCAGTGTGTCTTCCCATGCTGCCACGGCTGTCACGTTGTGCAAGGAGCCGGTGTCCAGAGCGCCCCAAACGCCGCCTGTATCGCGCACCCTGATCTGCCACAAGGCGGCGCCAAAGTAGCTGCGCCTTTTTGCATCGACGACCAGCTTTTGGGTGAGCGGTGGCGTAGCAGTTTTGGCCAAGGCCAGAAACGCATCAACACCCGTAGTAGCACGCAGTTGCTTGCTGATGGGCGATGCATTGGCACGGCCTTCGTAGTACATGAGCAGCGCGCCAATCAGGCCAAAGCGATTGGCAGGGTCGGCGTCGACGAAATCGGCAATGGCTGGGGGCACGCGGTCCACAACCCATGGGCGCATGTCTTTTGACGGCAGGGCTTCTTGAAGTTCTGCCACAGTGGCCTGCGCTTTGGACCGTGTTTCGTCGTTGCGCAGGGGCAGCAGCACCAACTGGCCATCACCCACCGGCACCGGTACCAGGCTGCCCATGTCGGTCAGTTGACCTGGGGCCACTGAAAGGTTGGGGTACTCTTTTAAATAGGAGTCGCGCCACTTCTGTATCTTGTACTCGCCCGCAGGCAACCACAGTCCAAATGTTTTGCCCTCGCGGTTGGGAATCTTGGCGAGCCGATAGTCCGTCATGTCGGCCACTGAGCGCAACACCAGCGCATCGATGGGTTCACTGCCAGGCAAAGTGACGAACACAAATCCATGGTTGGCAGAAGGGGGCTTCTCAAAGTCCGCCGCATGAACGCCTGTGAAAATCATGGCGAATGCCATCAGCCGCAAGCCATACTGAGTCCAGGTAATCCAATGCATTGTTGTGTTCTCTGCGGGCGCTTTCGAACCCGATGGTGAAGTAAATCCTGGGCCCATGCCATGCGCAGGGCCGGTGTCAGGCGTATTGTTGCGTTGCCAACCTTTAGGTCGGCTAAAGATCAGCGCACCGCACTGCGCGGCAGTGACACCACAAATTTGCAACCCCGTCCCTTCAGGCCCCGTTCGACCCATGCCAAGCCGCCCAGCTTGGCGCTGGCCTGTTTCACAATGGCAAGCCCCAAGCCCGAGCCGGGTTGGTCGTGCCCTGTGCCTCGGAAGAACCGTTCAAACACCAATGGCCAATGTTCTTCCGGGATGCCGGGCCCATCGTCCGCTACGGCCATGACCAATCGGTTGCTGTCCACTGCCAGTGTGACCTCTACCTGCCCACCCGCCGGCACATACAAAATGGCATTGCCCACCAGGTTATGCAGAATGGACCGAAAAGCGTTGAGTTCCAGCACATGCACCACCGAGTCGGGAGCGTCCAGGCTGAGCTCCAAATTCTTCTCCATGGCAGCCGGTGCCAGCATGGCCAGCGCTTGCTGTAGTTCCTGGGTGAGGTCTACCGATTGCGCCGGTTGTGACCAATCACTGTCTACCTTGGCCAATTGCAGCAACTGCTCCACCAGGTGGGATGCCCGTGCAATGGCATGGTCCAAACGTGCTTCTGCCTCGCGTCGCTCGACCGGGGTCGGCGCGTGCACCAATGCATGGGCTTGGGCCGAGACCACGGCCATGGGGGTGCGCAACTCATGGGCCGCTTCATGCACAAAGGCGCTCTCGCGTTTGACCTTGCTGCGCAACTGGCTGAGCAATGAATCCAGCGACCGGATTAACGGCTTGAGCTCGAGGTATCGCGGCGTCAGGCCGGTGGGCGACAAATCGTCTGCGCTGCGGGCATCAATTTCTTCAGAAATCTCGCGCAGTGGCCGAAGGCCCTGCGACACCGCTAAAAGTGGCACCAGTACAAAGGGAAAGGCGATGAGCATGTAAAACGACAACTCTGCCGCCAACCGGCCCAGTATCCAGAGTCTGGGCAATTGTGTGCTCGCTACCAACACGCGCCAGCGTTTGCCTTGGGTGTGGTAGACCCGTAGCGTCTGCCCCGCAAATTCGGCCTGGGTGATGCCACCCAGTTCCCCAGTCAGCACCGCTTTGTGCGCCGCTTGCGGCGCGTACAGCAAGTTGCCGTTGAGATCATGCAGTTGTACCAATACCAACCGCGGGGTTTTGGCGCGGCTGTGCATCTGGTTCACCTGCGCCTCGGACGCAGCAGCCACAACCGTTGCCTCGGCTTGGTCGTCAAACGCTTCCAGTGTCGTGATCAGATCGTCACTAAAGCCACGCAATTCGCGGTCTTGCCGATCAGGTCTGCTGGCTGAAAGAAACTGCACCACCAACAAGAACAGCCACATCAGCGCAAACGCAATCATCAGCGCAACCATCACACGCCGCACCAGCGTTGGGCGGAAAAATTGCTTTACGTTCATGCTTGCAACATGTAGCCCACGCCGCGCACCGTGCGCACATGGTGGGCGCCAATCTTGCGCCGCAAATTGGACAAGTGCACCTCAATCGCGCTGAATTCCAGGGGGTCACCCAAGGGCTCCAGGCGCCGGGAGAGTACGCTCTTGGACACCACTTTTCCAGCCTGCCGCGCCAGCTCCAGCATCAGCTGAAACTCTCGGGGAGATAGATCCACTACCTGGCCCTTGAGCGTGACCCGGTGCCGCCCTGGCTCAATATCCAGGTCACCAAACGTCCACTGTTCACTGGCCTGCTGCACCGAACGGCGGCACACCGCCCGTATACGCGACACCAGCTCTGCGGTTGCAAAAGGCTTCACGACAAAGTCGTCCGCCCCACCGTCCAGCCCTGCGAGGCGGTCGTCAAGCTCAGCACGTGCGGTGATCACCACGACCGGCAGGGTCATGCCACTACGCCGCCAGCGCGCCAATAGCTCCATGCCATCGCCATCTGGCAGTGTCAGATCGAGCAGCACGCAGTCAAAAGTGCCGCTTGCAAAGGCCTGCAGGGCGTCGCCCGAGCGGCGAAACCATTCACTGCTCAAGCCTTCGGCCTTGAGCGCCTGCTGCAGTGCGCGCCCCAAATCCAGGTCGTCTTCAATAAGTAGTAGATGCATGGCGACCATTATCTGGCCGCCAACCTTTCGCTTGGCTAAGGGTTGGATGGAGGAGACTGGCCCGCTAGCAATTAAGTTAGTAGTGACTTGCCACGGCGTGGCGAATGCCATCCGCAATAGACTGGCCTTGCACACGGTGGTCTACATGGAACACTTGCATACCCAGTGCAGCTGCGGGCGCAATGTCCGACACGGCGTTGTCGCCCAGCATCATGGCGTGTTGCGGTGCCACACCCAGAAGCTCTAGCGCACGCAAAAAGATGCGCGGGTCAGGCTTCTTGGCTCCACAGTCGTCCGGCGTAACCACAAACTGGAAATGGCCTGCCAGCCCCAGCGTCTGCAGTTTTTTGTTTACCTGGGCACGGTGGCCGTTGGTCACGAGCACTCGCGGCAGGTGTGCGGTGGCAGCAAGGAATTCTGTGGCACCGGGGAACAGTTCCCAGTGCAGCGCGTAGAAGCGCAGGTATTCGTCAAACAGGGCGTCTGCCTCGCGGTCGGCCAGCGCGATGCCAAAGGTCTCGCGCAGGCGCACGCGGCGCTGCTCCGCAAAGCTGATCTCGCCCGCCGCACACCGGCCCCATAAAGCCCTGCCTATCGAATCCCAACGGGCCGCGACGCCGTCGTTGTCTTCGCTGGGCGCTAACCCCAGTTGTGCACGCAATAGCAAGACCGCAGCCGCCATGGCCTTGCGGTCGTCTATCAGTGTGTCATCCAGGTCGAGCAGCAGTGCGCGGACCGCGTGGGGCGGATCAGTTTGGTGGGCCGTGGCTGGAGAGGGTGTGGGCATGCTGGCTTGCGGGGCATGGCAGCCCTCGCAAAGCCCATTCTAGGGTGGCCCGTTACACTCGGGCAGCGGGCCACAAAGCCCGCACTCGGTGCCCGGTCCACCCACATCGCACGCTTGCCCGTGTTGTGTCTGATGAGCAAAAGCATTTTTTCTCACCTGCCACACAGCATTGGCTTTCAGGAGCGGCGACATGCCAGGCTACCAGGTCAAGTTCGAGACCCACTTGCTGGGTACATCCCATTTTGAAATTCGCTCGCTGCTGGACCGCCAGCAGTATGCCGACCCGGATGGCGCGGCGCTGGCTGCGGGCATCTCGTCGGCCAGCTGGCCGCTGTTTGGCATGGTGTGGCCGTCGGCGCGTATGCTGGCCAACGCCATGCAGACCTACGACATTGCGGGCAAGCGCATTCTGGAGATTGGTTGTGGCCTGGCGCTGGCCAGCCTGGTCATCCACCGCCGCCTGGGCGACATCACCGCCAGTGACTGCCACCCGCTGACTGCGGCTTTTCTGGCCGACAACGTGTTGCGCAACGACCTGCCGGCGCTCAAGTACCAGACCGGCCACTGGGGCCGCGAGAACCTGGGGCTAGGCCAGTTCGACCTGATCATTGCCAGCGACGTGTTGTATGAGCGGGACCAACCCGAGACACTGTCGCAGTTCATCCACCTGCACTCGGCCGACCCCGTCAGCATCATCGTGCTGGACCCGGACCGCGGCAACCGCAAGGGCTTTTGCCGCAAGATGGAAGCGCTAGGTTACACGCTGGATCTGCAGCGCGCGGGCAGCACGCAGAGCACGGGTGAGGCCTATAAAGGCCACTTTCTGAACTTCAGTCGCTCATGAATTGATAGCTATACCACTATATTTCACGAGGGCTAGAGGCTTATTTTGCTTAAACCGCCTCCAGCAGCGGTGCCTCGGGCAGCGCTTGGAGCTGGGCGATGATGGCCTCGTCCAGCTTCAATGGGTATGCGGCTGGAATGACTAGCGTGGTGATGCCATTCAACACGGCGCTAGGCAAATCGCGCAGCAGGATAGTCTCCATGCGCGGCTCTTCCAGCGGGTTCGTGGCGGCTTCGTACAGGATGACTGGGTGGTCCAGCGGGTAGTCCCGCGCCAGCTTGTCCACCAGTACCTGCAACCGGGCGGCCGTGGTGTCAAAACGCTTGCGGCTCAGGTCACCGGCAATATAGGGTTGCCACAGAATCAATAGCGCCGTCGGGTCGATGCGGCGCTCGAAAATCATGAACTGCGTCGCCTCCATGGACTGCATGCCCGTACGGCCCGGGTCTACGCCTAAGTCGGCCACCAGGCAGTCTTCCGCAGATATGCCGGGCAGCATTTCTGCACTAAAACCCTCGGCCCGCGCAGCCTCAATGGCCATGTGTGAGATGCAGGCAAATATTCCCGGGTGACCATAAAAGGCGGCGCAAACTGTTTTACCTGCGCGCACCTCATCAAGGATGGTTGCTGACATGCGTTGGTAGGTGTCGAGGCGGTCTTTGCCCTCGATATCGCAGTCTGCGTAGTAGTCCAGCAGGCAAATGTATTGCTTGGCAATATCTTGCAGCCACTTGCGTGCAAAACGGTTGGGCACCGCCGCAACCACCACGTCCGCCGTCTCGATATAGCTGCGCGCCAGTGGTGTCAGTTGCCCGGCCATGCGCATGCCGGTGCCGACGCAGACCAGTTTGCCGTGTTGTGTTGGTGTCATCGTTAATAGGCACCGGAGTGTTGGTAGACCGTGACGCGGTTGCGCCCTTCGTTTTTGGAGAAGTACAGCGCCTTGTCCGCCGCTACCAGCGTTTCCTCAAAACTGGAAGCTTCGTGTGCCTTGCGCGTGGCAATGCCAAAACTGGCAGTGATGGAAAAATCAAAGCCGCTGGGATGGGTGTCGACTGCAGCAATTGCCGCGCGGCAACGCTCTGCAAGAGCCGCCGCTTTTTCGTCGGAGGAATTGGGCAGGCACAGGGCAAACTCTTCACCACCCAGGCGCCCTAAGCAATCAGCGGTTTGCAACTGGTCTTTTACGGTGGTGCACACGGTCTTGAGCACCCAGTCCCCCGCCGGGTGGCCGTAGGTGTCGTTGATTTTTTTGAAGAAATCCATGTCAAATAACACCAGGCTCACGCTGCTTGCCGCGTCGTTGAATGCCGCCTGCGCACACGCCGTGAAGTGCGCGCGGTTGCTGACCTGCGTGAGCCCGTCCACCTGCGCAGAAACACGGAACATGTTTTTCAGCCGCAGGGTATTGAACAGCCAGGCACCGAGTATGGCCAGCACAACCGCACCCAGGGTCAGCAGCAAAATCAGGTTCTGGTATTCGTTTTGTTGCAGGGCCTTCTCGGTGCTCAGGGTTTTGTTCTTCTGCTCCAGCAAAGCCATTTGGTTGGCCTTGTCCTGGGTCTCGAACTTGACGCGTTGGTAGGCCAGGTTCTTTTGCTGTTGGTCGTTCAGTACCTTCTTCTTGAAGGCCAGATTGGTCTGGTAGTAAGCAATGGCCGCTGCCAACTGACCCTGGGCCTGCTTGATCGCAGCCATGGTTTCGCTGGTTTTTTCTTGCCATTCCAGATCTTTGGCTAACTGTGCACGGTCGTAGGCCAGCGTGCCGAAATGCTCGGCGCGCTCCATATTGCCGGTTTTGAGGTAGGCGCGGGCCAGCGCCTCTTCAACTGCAGCCAACCAGTTCGAACCCGTGCCTACGGTTTGAAACTGTTGTACCAGGGTCAGGCTGGTGGTGATGCCTTTTGCGTATTGCCCTGCATCGACCAAGTCAATGGCTACAAAACTCTTGACGATCAGGGACGCCATGTGTTCTTTGCTGGCGTCGCAGGCCAGCACGGCTTGTGGCACCAAGGACTCGGCCAGTTGGCTGTTGCCAAGCTTGAAGTTCAGCTCCGCTTTGGCAGCCAGACCGTGGCACTGCGTGCGGGTTCCAGTTGCGCCTGGATCCAAGGCGATCAGACGCTCTGCCAAATCGAGGGCCTCGTCATACGCACGCAGGGTAGTCAACAGGGATATGGCACCGTTCAGCACCAAAAGTTTGGCGTTGATCTTGTCGAGTGACGGCAATAGGAGAATGGACTCATTCATTGCCTGTAGAGCACTTTCGTAGTTGCCTAAGGCGCGGTTACCATCCACCAGGTTGTAAAGCAGGGAGGCCCGTCTCAACGGTGTTGAAACTTGGTCAATGATGGACCGTACCAAGGCGACGCGCTCTTCATGTCTGCCTTGGAAACCCAGGTAATTTGCATACTGAGCGTGGTAGCGCTGATTCTGATCTGGTGTGAAGGTGTCCCGCAGTGCTTGCAATTTGGTGAGCGGGACAGACGCCTTCTCCGGTGTTGAAAGAATCAACGCCAGCGATTCATCCAGTAAAAGATTTACTGGATTCTGAGCGTTTGCATGCGCTAGGCCCACGCAGCCCAGTACGCATACAAGCAACGCAACGGCTCTTATGAACCATCGCATTCGTTCGATCCTTATCTCGCGTCGCCTGTACAGCCGCTCTGTGTAGTCAGCCCATCCTTCAAATCAACGCCTGCCAGCTGCCCAATCGCCGCTTTGTCCCCAGACAACACTGCGCCCTGTTCGGCATCATTCAAGCCAAACTGCGTCATCGCAGTGGCAGGGTCCGCCGCGTGGGTTGCGCGTGCTGCAGCGTCTGTGTCCAGGAGATTGAGGTAGCCCAACAGTTTCGACATGGAGAATCCTATTTTTTGGTGGATGAGGCAGTGCAGACTTTCAATCCGCCACGGATTCTATAGCCCAGGTAACAAGTTGTATCCGGCGACCCGCAGCCACCGTCGCCACGGCCCCAGCCCATCCTGGAGGCAGCTTAAGATACACGACCACCGATACAAGCCTACCCGCAAACCAGCACCATGACCTTTGCGACAAGCCCAGACACCGAACAGGCCAGACGCTTGTTCGACAAAATTTCCATGTTTGACTTCGCAAAGGTCACTGCCCGGTATGCCAAAGATGGCAATGTGCCTTTGGAGTCGGCCGCTGAAACCTTGCTGGAACTCAAGCGGTGGTTCACCTTATGCGCTTTGCACCCTGAGAAGACGTACGCAACGGGCGGGCAGGTGGATGCCATGTGGCACACCTTCATCCTGTTTACAAAAGACTACGCGCGCTTCTGCCAGGAGATAGCAGGCACATTCATCCACCACTCTCCGGAGACAGGCGGTGGTGGTATTGAGGAGCAGATCGCATCGGCCGAGAACATGCGTGAAAAGCTGCGCCTGCTGGAGGCGGATTACCTGAAGTATTTTGGTGCCCCCCCACCCAGCCACATCTGGCCGCGGTCACCAGAACCCAATAGCTTCCCGAACGCCTTTGCTTTCCTGGAGGCGATGGCTCGCTGAGCGCCACCGATCGCCGCCGATCACCCGGGTGGCTTAAGCCGCTTCTGTTTCCAGCCGCGGCGCCTCGGGCAGCGCGTTGAGTTGGGCGATGATGGCCTCGTCCCGCTTCAATGCAAATGCAGCGGGGATGACCAGGGTGGTGGAGCTGACCAGGTGGGCCGTGGGCAGGTCGCGCAGCGCGATTTTGTCGATACGTGTTGTTTCCAGCGGGCTGGTGGCTGCCTCGTACAGGATCACAGTGTGGTCCAGCGGGTAGTGCCGCGCCAGTTTGTCCACCAGCACCTGTATGCGTGCCGCCGTGGTCTCGAAACGCTTCAGGCTCAGCTCTCCCGCCAGTGAGGGCTGCCACAGGATCAACAGGGCCGTGGGGTCGATGTTGCGTTCATAAATCATGAACTGTGTGGTCTCCATGGACTGCATGCCGGTGCGGCCGGGGTCAATGCCCAGGTCGGCCACCAGGCAGTCTTCGGCCGAGATGCCCGGCAACATCTCGGCACTGTAGCCTTCGGCCCGTGCATCCTTGATCGCCATGTGGGAGATGCAGGCAAAAATGCCGGGGTGGCCGTAAAAGGCCGCACACACCGTCTTGCCCGCGCGCACCTGGTCCAGAATGGTGTCGGCCATGCGGCGGTAGGTGTCGCGGCGGTCTTTGCCGTCTACATCGCAGTCTTCGTAATAGCCCAGCACACATATGAACTCCTTGGCAAGGCCCTGAATCCACTTGCGTGTAAAGATGTTGGGCACGGCGGACACCACCACGTCTGCTGTCTCTAGATAACTCTGCGCCAGCGGTGTTACTTGCCCTGCCATGCGCATGCCGGTGCCTACGCAGATGAGTTTGCCTTGCTTGGTGATTGGGATCATGTGGAATGGGCACCTGAGTGTTGATAAGCGGTGACGCGGTTGCGTCCTTCGTTTTTGGAGACGTAGAGGGCCTTGTCGGCCGCGGCCAGTGTCTCTTCAAAGCTGGCGGGGCCTTGGACGCTGCGTGTGGCAATACCAAAGCTGGCCCGTATCTCCAAGTTTAATCCGCTGGGGTGTGCACCAATGTTTGCAATGGCTGCGCGGCATTGTTCGGCCAGCGCGCGAGCCTCTTGTGCGCTGAACTGCGGCAGGCAGATGGCGAACTCTTCCCCACCCAGGCGCCCCAGCAGGGCGGTTTTGGGCAGTTGCTGCTGAACGGTGTGGCACACCGCTTGCAATACCCAGTCACCCGTGGCATGGCCGTAGGTGTCGTTGATGGTTTTGAAAAAGTCCATGTCAAACAACATCAGGCTGGTGTCCTGGTCGGTGTCGCGAAATACCTGCTGTGCGCATGCGATGAAGTGGGCCCGGCTGCAAACCTGGGTGAGCCCATCCACCTGAGCCGACTTGCGCAACCGGTTCTTGAGCTGCAGCGTGCGCAGCAGCCAAGCGCCCACTATGGCCAGCACCACCAGGCCCAGTGTCATCAGCAGCACCAGGTTTTGGTAGCGGCCCTGTTGCAACGCCTTCTCAATGCCCAGACTCTTGTTTATCTGCTCCAGCAGGGCCTGTTGGTTGGCCCTGTCCTGGGTGTCGAAGCGCACCCGCTGGTAGGCCAGGTTTCGTTGCAAGCGGTCGTCCAGCAATTGTTTACGCAGTGCCAGGTGCGCGTCGTAGTAAAACAGTGCACGGTCCGGCGCGCCCTTCGCGCGGTGGATGGCAGCCATGGTCTTGCTGGTCTTGACCTGCATGGCCAATATCTTGCTGACCTGCGCACGCTGGTAGGCCTGCAGCCCATAGTGTTCGGCGCGTTCGGTATTGCCCATTTGCAGGTAGGCACGGGCAACCGCCTCTTCCAGCTGGGTGACATAGTCCGAGCCCTGGTTTATCGCAGCATGTTCTGCGAACAGTGGCAAGCCACTGGCCAGGCCCGCCGCATAGTCACCGGCGTTGATCTGGTCTACCGCCGCATTGGATTGGTTGATCAACACAAAGAACGGGTTGTTGTTGGTCTTGCAGACGTCTATGGCGTCTTGCAACAGGGCACGCGCCTGCGCGCTGGCACCACGCATGAAGTGCAGTTCTACCTTGTCAGTAAGGCCCACACACGCAGCGTAGGTGCCGGGCTTGTCGGGCCCACGCAGGGCATAGATGCGCTCGGCAAAGTCCAGCGCCACCTCATAGTCCTCAAAGGCGATGGTGGCGGCAAGGGCAGCTTGCAACACGGCAATTTTGTCACCGGTTTTTACAAGCACGGGCAACAGGGCGATGGATTCGTTCAGGGCCTGCAAGGCTTGCTCGTACTGGCCCAATGAGGTGTAACCGTCGATCAATTCGTAGAGAAAACTGGCACGGCGCCCAGGTGTAGTCACCTCGCCGATGAAGGACTGCACCAGGGCCACGCGTTGCGCATGTTGCCCACGAAAGCCCAGTGAGTTGGCAAGCGACAGGTGGTAACGTTCCTTCTGTGAAGGTGTAAAAGCAGGCTGCAGCGCGCTGAGCTTTTCAAGCGGAGCCAAGGCCTTCTCTGGCGCCGAGTACAGGTGTTTGGAAGTCTCAGAGAGGAGCGCATCCACAGTGTCCGGCTCGGTAGCAAAGGCCAGCAGCGGAGAGGCCATGGTCCAGACCACAAGCAGCACCGCACGGATACAAAACCCAAGGTCAGTCGCAATGGGCATCTGCTGCTGACTTGGTCATCGGAGAGCTAGGCTTTTCCCGAAGGCTGGTATACGGTGACGCGGTTGCGTCCTTCGTTTTTGGAGAGGTACAGCGCCTTGTCGGCCTGCACCAATGTCTCTTCAAAACTGTCGGTCAGGTGGGCGTTGCGCGTGGCCACACCAAAACTGGCGGTGATGGCAAAGTCAAAACCGCTGGGAGCTGTGTTGATAGCCGCTATGGCTGCGCGGCAGCGTTCTGCCAGGGCGCGGGCTTCGTCCTCGTGCTGCACATTGGGCAGGCACAGGGCAAACTCTTCACCACCCAGGCGCCCCAGTAAGGTAGTTTTGGGCAACTCGGACTTCACGGTGGCGCACACCGTTTTTAGCACCCAATCACCCGCAGCGTGGCCATAGGTGTCGTTGATTTTTTTGAAATAGTCCATGTCAAACAAAACCAGGCTCACGTTTCGCATGGGGTCGCTGAAAGCCAGGTGCGACGACGCCGTGAAGTGGCTGCGGTTGCTCACCTGCGTAAGCCCGTCCACCTGGGCCGACACACGGAAGATGTTTTTAAGGCGCAGTGTGTTGTACAGCCACGCGCCAAGTATGGCCAGCACCACAGCGCCCAGCGTCAACAACAGAATCAGGTTCTGGTACTCGTTTTGCTGCAGGGCTTTTTCGGTGTTCAGGTTTTTGTTCTTTTGCTCCAGCAAGGCCATCTGGTTGGCCTTGTCTTGGGTGTCGAACTTGACGCGCTGGTAGGCCAGGTTTTTGTGCAACTGGTCGTCCAATACTTTTTTCTTCAGGTCCAGGTTGATGTCGTAATAACCTATGGCGGCGGCCAACTGGCCTTGGGCGCGTTTGATGGCGGCCATGGTTTCGCTGGTTTTTTCTTGCAATGCAAGGACACGGCTGGACTGAGCCCGTTGGTAGGCCTTCAGCCCGTAGTGTTCGGCACGTTCCGTGTTGCCGGTCTTGAGGTATGCGCGGGCAAGGGCCTCTTCCAACTGCGTGAGGTAATCCGAGTCTTTGCTCAGTGTCGAGAAGTCTTTCAGCAGCGGTAGGCTTGTGGCGATACCTTTTGTGTGCTCACCAGAGTCAATCACATCAATAGCCGCATAGACTTTGACGATCAGGGAAAAGAATTGATTTTTATTGGCATCGCAGGCCAGGATGGCATCTGGCACCAATCCGCGGGCTGTGGCATTGCTTCCGCGCATGTAGTTCGTCTCAACTTTGTTGGCTAAGCCCACGCAAGCTGCGTAGGAGCCTGCAGTGTCACCGCGCAATGCATAAATGCGCTCCGCGAACTCCAGCGCCTCGTCATAGGCCCGCAGTGAGTTCAATAAATTCAAAGCGCCTTGCAAGACGACGATCTTTTGCGACGTTTTTTCCATCGCAGGTAGCAACACAATGGATTCATTCATTGTTTGCAGTGCCCGCTCATACTTACCCAACGCGGTGTTGGCATCAATCAATTCGTATTGGAAACGCGCTCGCCGCGCAGGTGAGGTTACCTGACCAATAAAAGACTCTACTAACGCGACCCGCTCTTCATGCATCCCTTTTGCGCCAAGGGAAAATGCATAAAGCAAGTGATATCTTTCATTCTGCTCAGGTGTGAACGTTGGTTGCAACGCCTTGAGCTGTTCGAGTCTTGAACTGACTTCGTTCGGTGAGGTACTTAATTCCTTTGTCGCTTCAGCAAAGATGGTTTCGAAAGTCGCTTGCCCCTCAGCAATAACACCGTACGAATAAGTCCATCCCAATGCAAGGCAAACAAGTGCCCTGATGATGTTGTGACGTACCATCGACTTCGCAAAGTGGAATCTAGCTCAGGTTAAAAGGTCTCATCAACGTTCATCACTTGAATTTTTGGCAAATCTCCCGGATCAATTCCGGCCAAAACAGCAATTGCCGCCTTGTCCCCAGACATAAACGTTTGCTGCTCATTCGCATTCAAACCAAACTGCGTCATATAGGCCGCCGGATCAGCGTTGTGAGCCGCAATGGCTGTCGCATTGGAATCCAGGTGGTTCAGGTAGTCGAGTAGTTTAGACATTGACGGGGCCTTGGTAGTGAACGAAAGTAGGACAAGGTTGCCTGGGCTCAGCAACCTTTGTCAGATTCTATAGCCCGTGTAACGATATGTAATTGACACATACCCTGCTATTTCCAGCCGCCTCCCAATACCTTGTACAGCGTCACCAAATTCTGCACCTGCTGCGCCTGCACCTGCACCGCCGCCTGTTGCGCCGCAAACAGCGAGCGCTGGGCGTCCAGCACGTCAAAAGCATTGGACGCGCCGTGTTTGAAGCGCAGGTCGGTCAGGTCCATGCGGGTCTTCTCGGCGGCCAGTTGGGCATTCTGGGCGCGCAGTTGCTCACCCAGCGTGGCGCGGCCGGCCAGAGCGTCGGCCACTTCGCGGAATCCGGTCTGGATGGCCTTTTCATACTGGGCTACCGCAATCTCGCGGGCCACCTTGGCAGATTCCAGATTGGCCTGGTTGCGGCCATAGTCAAAGATAGGCAGCAGCAACTGGGGCACAAAGGTCCAGGCGGACGTGCCGTTGCTGAACAAGGTGTCCAGATCGTTGCTGACCACACCCGCGCTGCCGGTCAGCGTGATGCGGGGGAAGAAGGCAGCCCGCGCCGCACCAATGTTGGCGTTGTTGGCCAGCAGCTGTTGTTCGGCCTGGCGGATGTCCGGGCGGCGGGTCAGCAGCTCAGACGGCACACCGGCCGGCAGATCCGGCAGCATGCCTTGGGCGGTGATGGGCAGCCCGGCCGGCAGGTCGGCGGGCAGGGGCTGGCCTACCAAGAGGGTCAACGCGTTTTCGTCCTGCGCACGCAGGCGGGTGGTCTGGGCGAAGGCGGCCTTGGCGCCCTCCAGCAGACTCTGGGCTTGGCTCAGCTCTAGCTTGGATGCGGCTTCGTTGTCAAACTTCAATTGCGTCAGGCGCAGAGACTCTTGCCGTGTGGCCAGGGACTCGCGGGTGACGCGCAGCAGTTCGTCATTGGCCAGCAGGCTCAGGTAGGTGTTGGCCACGGCCGCAATCAGGCTGATCTGCACGGTCTTGCGTGCCTCTTCAGACCCCAGCACCTGGGCCTGTGCGGCCTGGCTGAGCGCGCGCACGCGGCCAAAAAAATCCAGCTCGTAGGCGGTGACGCTAAAGCCTGCGGTGTAGGTGCTGTTAATAGCCCCCGAAGCAACAGGGCCGCGACTGCCGGTGATGCCGGCATTCAGCGTGGGCAGTTCGTCGGCACGGCGCACGTTGTACTGGGAGCGGGTCTGCTCGATGGCCAGCACGGCGATGCGCAGGTCGCGGTTGTTGTGCAGAGACAGCTCGATCAGCTTTTTAAGGCGGGCATCTTTGAAGAAGTCTTGCCAGGCGATATCGGCTGCAGCCGTGGGCGCGGCACCGGTGGCGGTTGCACCGTCTGCGGGGAAGCTGCTGGCCACCGGGGCAGCGGGGCGCTCATACGTAGGTATGAAGCTGCAGGCTGACAGGGCCATGGCCGCACACAGTGGCGCCAAACGTAACTTACTCATGGCTTTGCACTCCTGACTGGTGTCCGTGTGCCGCATCAAACTGGCGCTGGCGTTCGCTGCCCTTGAAGATGCTGCGTACCACCACAAAAAAGATGGGCACAAAGAAGACGGCGAGGATGGTGCCCACCAGGCTGCCACCAATCACCCCGGTGCCGATAGCGCGTTGGCTGGCAGAGCCTGCACCGCTGCTGATAGCCAGCGGCAACACGCCCAGCATAAAAGCCATCGACGTCATCAAGATGGGGCGGAAGCGCATATGCGCCGCAGCCAGTGCGGCTTGCACAGCCGTCTTGCCCTGGGCCTGCAAGTCCTTTGCAAACTCGATGATCAGAATCGCGTTTTTGGCAGACAGGCCGATGATGGTGATCAGCCCGACCTGGAAATACACGTCGTTCGCATAACCCCGCATCACCGTGGCCAGCAGCACGCCCAGCACGCCCACGGGCACAACCAGAATGACGGACAGCGGGATGGACCAACTCTCGTACAACGCGGCCAGGCACAAGAACACGGCCAGGATGGCAAAGCCATACAAGACTAAGGCTTGTGAGCCGGCGATTTTTTCCTCGCGCGACAAGCCGGTCCACTCAAAGGCAAAACCTTCGGGCAATTGCGCGGCCAGTTTTTCCATCTCGTCCATGGCGTCACCGGTGCTGTAGCCCGGCGCTGCAGAGCCACCAATACGCATGGCGGGGTAGCCGTTGTAACGGATGGTTTGCATCGCACCCTTGACCCAGCGGGTGCTGGCAAACGCAGACAGTGGCACCGGCACGCCGCGGGCGTTGGGCGTGGTCAGCTTCAAAATATCGTCCGGCTGCATACGCGCCGTGGCGTCGGCTTGCACCACCACGCGCTGCAGGCGGCCCTGGTTGGGGAAGTCGTTGATGTAGGCCGAGCCCAGCGCGGTGGAGATGGTGCTGTTGATGGAATCAAAACTGACCGACAGCGCACTGGCCTTGTCGCGGTCAATGTCGATTTGCAATTGCGGCGCGTCTTCCAGACCATCCGGGCGCACCTGGGTGAGCACCTTGCTCTTGGATGCCATACCCATCAACTGGTTGCGTGCGGCCACCAGGGCCTCATGCCCCTTGCCAGCGCGGTCTTGCAGGCGGAAGGTAAAGCCAGACGCCTGGCCCAGCTCGGGAATGGCCGGTGGGCTCAAGGGGAAGATAAACGCATCGCGTATGCCCATCAGGCCACCAAAAGCGCGCCCGGCAATGGCCTGCGCAGAATGCGCCTCGCCCTTGCGCTCAGACCAGTCTTTGAGCGTGATAAACCCGAAGGCGGCGTTTTGCCCCTGGCCCGAGAAGCTGAAGCCCAGCACGCCCACCATGCTTTGCACTTCGGGCTGCTTGAGCATGAAGACCTCTACCTGCTGCATGACGTTTTGTGTGCGCTCACGCGTAGCGCCCGGTGGTAGCTGGATGCTGACCAGCATGGTGCCTTGGTCTTCATTGGGCAAGAAGGCGGTGGGCAGGCGCACATACATCACACCCACCACGGCAATGATGGCGGCGTAGATGATCAGGTAGCGGCCAGCGCGCGACAGTATGCGAGCCACCCAGCCTTCGTACGTTTTGGCCGTGCGAGTGAAGCCGCGGTTGAACCAGCCAAAGAAGCCGGTCTTGGCATGGTGGTGCCCAGCCTCTACCGGCTTGAGCAGGGTGGCACACAGCGCGGGTGTGAGCGAAAGCGCCATGAAGGCAGAGAAGCCGATGGATGCCACCATCACCGCCGAGAACTGGCGGTAGATATTGCCCACCGAGCCCTGGAAGAATGCCAGCGGTACAAACACCGCAATCAGCACCACAGTCACACCGACGATGGCGCCAGAGATCTGGCCCATCGCCTTGCGGGTGGCCTCCAGCGGTGGCAGGCCTTCTTCACTCATGATGCGCTCGACGTTCTCGACCACCACAATCGCGTCGTCCACCACAATGCCGATCACCAGCACCATGCCGAACATGGTCAACACGTTGATGGAGAAGCCCAGTGCCAGCAGCGTGGCAAAGGTGCCCAAGAGAGCCACCGGCACCACGATGGTGGGAATGATGGTGTAGCGCCAGTTCTGCAGGAACAGGAACATCACCAAAAACACCAGGATGACGGCCTCAATCAGCGTCTCGGCCACTTGCGATATGGAGATCTTCACGAAGCGCGAAGCATCGTAAGGAATGGTCCACTTCACACCCTTGGGGAAATACGGTTCCAACTGCGCCATGCGCTCACGCACGGCCTTGGCTGCGGCCAGTGCATTGCCGCTGGGTGCCAGCTGTACACCAATACCGGCGGCGGGCTTGCCATTCAGGCGGGCCGAGGTGGCATAGGTCTGGGCGCCCAGTTCGATACGGGCCACGTCTTTGAGGCGCACGGTGGAGCCGTCCGTGTTGGCCCGCAGCACGATGTTGCCAAATTGCTCCACGGTGCTGAGCTGGCCATCCACCACCACGGTGGCAGCAATGGTCTGGCCGGCAATATTGGGCAGCTCACCAATGGTGCCGGACGACACCTGCGCATTTTGCGAGCGTATGGCGGCGTTGACCTCGGCCGCAGACAGGTTGTAGCCACTCAGCTTGGCCGGGTCCACCCAGATGCGCATGGCGCGCTCGGTGCCAAACAACTGGGCCTGGCCAATGCCGGGCAGGCGCTGGATTTCGGGCAGTACATTGCGCGAGGCGTAGTCACCCAGGGCCACGATGTCGATGTCCGGGTTGTCGCTGGACAACATGGTGAACAGCAAAAAGTTGGAGCGCGCCTTGTCCACCCGCACACCGGCCTGGGTAACAGCCGCAGGCAGGCGCGGTGTGGCGCGTGAGAGGCGGTTTTGCACATCCACCTGCGCCAGGTCGGCATTGGTGCCGGGCTCAAAACTGATGGAGATGGAACCTGTGCCGTTGGCCTGGGCCACCGACTCCATGTAGATCATGCCGGGCGAGCCATTCATTTCGCGCTCGATAACGGACAGCACACTGTCTTCCAGTATCTTGGCCGATGCACCGGGGTAACCCGCAGAAATGACGATGGTGGGCGGCGCCACCGGTGGGTACTGGGCAATGGGCAATTGCGTGATCGCCACGCCGCCCATGACCATGATGAAGAGCGATATCACCCATGCAAAGATGGGGCGGTCGATAAAAAACTGGGCCATGTGTTGTGCCTCTTATTTGCTGGCCGCGGCGGATGGGGCAACCGCTGGCGCTGATGTTGGCGCGGATGCAGGCGCAGAGGCCGCAGCACCAGCCTTCCATGGCACAGGCTTGACCGGCGCCCCGGGCACCATCATCTTCTGGAAGCCATCCACAATGACCTGCTCACCGGGCTTGAGCCCGTCCAGTACCACCCATTGGTTGCCCTGGGCATTGCCAATCTTGATAGGGCGCGGTGTGGGTTTGCTGTCTGCCCCCACCACCAGCACGGTGTCGCCCTGGTTGGTGCGGGTGACCGCCTGTTGTGGCAGCAAAATGCCGGCAGGAATCTCGGCTTGCGACAGGCGCACCCGCACATACTGGCCGGGCAACAACATGCCATCGGGGTTGGGCACTTCGGCACGCAGCGTGATCTGGCCGCTGGTCGCGTCCACCGTCAAATCGGTGAACAGCAGTTTGCCGGGGCGTGCCAATTCGCTGCCGTCTTCCAGCACCACGCGCACCGGCACCGAGCCATCACCTGCGCTGCGCACCTGTTTGGCCGCTATGGCTTTGCGCAGGCGTAACACGTCGGTGGTGGACTGGGTGAAGTTGACATACACCGTGTCGGTCTGCTGGATCACGGCCAGTTGTGTGGCCTCTGCTGCGCTGACCAGGGCACCTTCGGTCACCAGCGACTGGCCGATGCGGCCGGAGATGGGTGCGTTGACGCTGGCGTAGTCCAGGTTGATCTGTGCCGTTTGTGCAGCCGCCTTGGCAGTGGCCACATCGGCCTCGGCCTGCTTCTGGGTGGTCAGCAGGGTGGTGTATTCCTGCTTGCTGATGGCGTTGGCCTCTACCAGCGGTTTGTAGCGTTCGACCTGGGCAGTTGCCTGGGCCAGATTGGCCTGGCCCTTGGCAAGGCTGGCCTGGGCGCTCTCTAGCGCGGCGCGGTAGGGGCCGGCGTCAATCTGGTACAGGGCCTGGCCGGCTTTCACCTCACTGCCCTCGCGGAACAGGCGTTTGAGCACCACGCCATTCACCCGTGCCCGCACCTGCGCCACCCGCACTGCGCTGACGCGGCCCGGCAACTCGGTTTGCATTGCCACGGCCTCGTTGGCCACCGTCACCACCCCCACGGTGGCGGGGGGTGGGCCACCAGCACCGGCTCCGCCGCCGGGTGCGGCATCTTTGGCACCACAGGCGGCCAGGGCGGCGACCAGTGGCAGCAACACCAGCAGGAAAGGGCGGGTCAGGGAAAAGGGGGGAGCGGGATAACGCGCGGAGTCAGCAACGGTGCGGTACGAGGACATAAAAAATCCTTTTGGGAGGGCAAAACGGGGACCTGGCGGGAGGCGGGCGCAGCATAAGAGGCTGGCAATTTCGAAAATCTGGATTAGTATACATACATGAATGAATGTAAATTGCGTGCAGAAAGCAATAACCCTGTTGTCAACATAGTCCGATACGCATAACCCGAAACCTATGGCCCGCAGAACCAAAGAAGACGCCCTGATCACCCGCGACCTGATACTGGACGCGGCCGAGCGGGTGTTCCTGCGCCGCGGCGTGGCGCGCACTGCGCTGCAAGAGATTGCCGAAGAGGCGCAGCTCACCCGCGGCGCCATCTACTGGCACTTCCAGAACAAGGCCGATGTGTTTGACGCGATGCTGCAGCGCGTGAAGCTGCCCATGTTGACCCGGCTCAACAGCCAGCCCCAGGCCGAATCCGACAACCCCTTGGCGCACCTGCGCCAGAACGTGGCCGCGGCTTTTAACGAAACCGTGCACAACCTGCAGGTGCGCCGGGTGTTTGAGATAGCCTCACATCGCGTGGAGTACGGCGACGACCTGCAGGCCGTGCGCGAACGGCACATTGCCCACCGTGCGGAGCGCGTGGTGGACCTGGCCCGCGTGCTGGCCCTGGCCCAGGCCAAGGGCCAGGTGCGCCCGCAGCTGGAAACCCATAGCGCCGCCGTGGGCCTGTTCGCCCTGCTGGACGGCCTGATGACCAACTGGCTGTTGCAGCCCGAGGCCTTTGACCTGGAGGTGGTGGGTGCGCAGGCGCTGGATGCGTATCTGGCCGGGCTGGGTGGGGCCGGTACGTTCAGTGGACCGATGGCGTGATGAAGCTGCGCCCAAACCGCACAGCAAGCTCAGCAAGGCGTTTGTCCAGCGTCCACAGCCGTGCGCCGGGTGTAATCAGGGTTGAGGCCAGCAACGAAAAGTCCACCCAGCCGCATCCCAGTCCGTACAACTTTTCACGCTCAATAAACGCTCTGACTTCGTCAACGCTGGCCTGGTTGGCGGCTTGCAACAATTCGATGTCGCCCAAGGTCCTTACGCGAGGCTCTGGCGGGGTGCCGCAGGCCAGTTCACCGACAACCAGGGGGTGGGTGAGGGCCTGATCGAGTTGAATCAATTCCGCCAGCACGCCATTGCGACGGCGGAAATGGTCACACCACACCGAGGTGTCGATCAACACACTCATGGGGTGGTGATATCCGAGCCACGGCGGGGAATGTCCTGCATGTTCGGCAAGGTTCCGCCAAGAGCGGCCAGGCGTTTAGCGGCCTGCACCCGCACGAAAGTCTTCATGGCCTCACGAAAGATTTCCGACTTCTCCATCGTGGGGTCGGCGACTTCCAAAGCCTTTTCGTACAGGGCGTCTTCAATGGTGACGGTGGTTCTCATGCATGCTCCGATTTAAATATTGATGCAATTTCGCATCATTGTTTGCATCATATCGGTTTCAAATGACCACGCGTGGCAACTTTAATATTGCAAAAACTGCGTCATGATGCAGTTTTTACAAGGACATTTGCCAGTGGTGAGGGCCATGGGATCGAGAGTCTCTTGGCATTAGCCCGAGCTGGAACAAATCCCAGCTTCTACCGCCGCGGTGCGGGAGCAGAGATTGACCCACCGCACCCGTTGTTCTACATGCGATTACGACAAAGGAGCATGGAAATGAACCTCTCAGACATCACTGCCCACTGGGTTGCCCTGCACGAGTCACTGGGCTTGGGTGGGCCTGTGCGTGACGAGGCGCACTATGACGAGCTTATGGGCGTGGTCGAAGCCCTGATGGGCGACGCGTACACGCTGGAGAGTGGCCCAATGGGTGGGTTGGTGGACCTGGTGGCAGACCGTATCCGCGAGTACGAGGACCGTGTGCACCCATGGCCCGACACCAGCACCCCCGCGACCCGGCTGGCCTTTTTGATGGAGCAACACGGCCTGCGCCAGAGCGATCTGCCTGAGGTGGGCGCGCAAAGCTTGGTGTCTGCGGTGCTGTCCGGTAAAAGGGACTTGAACTTGCGCCAAGTCCAAGCGTTGGCAAAGCGGTTTGGCGTTCCGATGGATGCTTTGGCTTGAGCTGGATATTGAACTAAACCGTTGCGTATTCCGGCGGTCACGGTCGCTCGGAATACCCAGTAGCCCTCGGCGTAGCGTTTCGGTGGTCAGCGGTTTAACGCCGTAGCGACACTTCGTCGCCTATCACCCAAAACTCCGTTTTGACGCCAAAGATCAAAAACTCAAGCCTTTGCTTCCAGCATCCGAACCTCCAGCGGTAATCTGGCCAATTCAAAGCGTCCAGAAAGCACTCTTACGTTCCAGACCCCTGCTACATCTGCATGGAATTGCAACTCGAATCCCCGCATGACATTGGCGACGGGGCGCATGTATTCGTTTGTGGCAGCAAATGGCATCCGTATAACTTCTTGACCAGACGGGTCCTCTACAACAATGAAGAACATCAGTATGCAGTTGGGTATTGCCTGTCCAAAGGACACCACACAAGTCAGCGCAGATTGCACAGCGACCGGCAACTGAGGCGCAGCCCAGATACTCCAGTTACCTCCGAGAACATACAGAAGGCCGTTCTTTTCCTGAACAAACTCAGCGGTTATTAGGACTGGTACTGTGAGTCCATTCTTTATGTCATCAACACTCACCTCGCGCGAACCTTCTGGGAACTCAAAGTTGGCCCGTGCACCGGTTCCGCCGGCGGCCGTTATGGTGCGCAATATGCGACCGTCTGCGGCAATAACTTTGATGCTGGAGTTTTCACCATCCCTGCCATGTTCCCAGGGAAAAGTGTTGCTAACACCTCCCTTTCCGACAGGGACTTCCATGTATACAGGCCCGTCGGAGTGAAACTCGCTTAGGTCGATCATTGCGAGGACTTGCTCACCGCCGCCGCCGCCATTGCCTCCAACTGCGTCTGGTCCGACCGCTCCGCCACCGCCACCACCCGCACCGGGAGCCAAGTCAGAAGGTAGCCGATAGTCAGCGGGGAAAGCAGATTTCACTAGATCGTGAACACATTGGCGACTATTGGATTCTGAAGTTTCAGGGTCCCTTTTCTCAGGGAAAGGGATACCCTCATAACGGACTCCCCCACCGGGACCACCAATTCCACCGCGAGCGTTTTGGCCAATCGCACCGCCTCCACCTCCACCCGCTCCAGGTGCATTACCTCCAGCACCACCCAGACTGACGGTCGAGTTGTTGAAATTCATGGTTGTAGATGACGATCTCAACGCTTCATCAACCATATCGGGGGTCAAGGCCCAGCCCTGATGCCCCAGTCCGTCGAAATCATCCAACTGGCTTTGCTTCCACTCCTTCAATAGCTTTGGAGGAAAATCAGTAACTCTATTTGGCTGGTCAACTTCCCACGCATGCTCAAGGCAAAGCAGCAAAAGATTGTCAACAGATCGATTTGCATCCTCCGTTTGATTCGCATTCCAGCGAGGGCCACCTTCACTGCGCGCACAGATGTGAGATACGTTTGAGTTGAGAGTTCGGGCACCGGTCTCTGGATCTAACTTATAAAGCGGGCGCTGGCAGCTTGGAGCTGCGCATCGAAACGCGTTCGCGTAAAGCTCCTTGACTGTCCGAGTGGAGGGTAAGCGATGTGTTATTGGCATCTTTTGTGTCCCCCTTGATTGCACCAATTTGACGGCTACTCTGATTCACTGTTGTGTTTGGCATTGGAGCTTTGGAGTGTAAGACCGCTAGCAAGACGTCTGACTTCAGAGCAATCAGCCTTTCCTGTCTAACTGTCTGTGGGATTGACGAGTCGCTGTGACCCAATTGCTTGGCAAGCAATTGCAATTGGGTGTCAGAAAGAAAGGGCACACTGGTCAACACCCGATAGCGCCCACAACCGGTAGTCAATTGCACCCACAACCCGCATCGCAACCCACCACCGCTACCCGCAGAGTTTGGGGTCGGGGTCCGCGCCGATTTGTGGGCGTTTGACACCATGAGGCGCGGGCTCCGGCCCCAAACTCTGCTACCACGCAGACGTCAATGCGCTACTGTTATGATAGCGTATAAGGTAATAAATCCGGGGGATACAGGCCGATTTGACCAATAGCCTCTTCCCGAAATCAGACTACAGCCGCCTGCATCGTAATCGCCACCCCACCCAACACCGCATTCCCCGACAGCGGGTCCCGCAGCTGGTCATCCAGCAGCGCATTCAGGTTCGCCCCCGGCCGTTCAGCCGCCACCCGCATTTGCGCACCCGGCGCGTTGTGGCCCCAGCCGTGGGGCAGGCTGACGACGCCGGGCATCATGTCGGCGGTGATTTGCACCTGAGCCTGAACGTGGCCACCGGCACTGCGGATGTCGGCCAGGGCGCCGTCCTGCAGGCCCAGGCGTTGGGCATCGGTGGGGTGGACCAGCGCAGTGCAGCGGAACGGGCCTTTGGCCAGGATGGGCAGGTTGTGCATCCAGCTGTTGTTGGTGCGCACGTCGCGCCGGCCGATGATGACCAGATCGGGCGCTGGCCCCCGCACATCCTGGGCTGCGCGCTGCAAATCTTGTAGCAACGTGGGCGGTGCCAGCTCCACCTTGCCGCTGGGGGTGCGCAGCATTTCGGGGATGCGGGGCTGCAGCGCGCCCAGGTCAATGCCGCCGTTGGTGTTGGATGCCTGCACCTTGGCCAGCGTCAGGCCGTCGGGTTTGCGGCCCCACTGGTCGCCGTAGGGGCCGCTACGCAACGCCACTTCCAGCGTGCGTTGCGGGCCTTTAATCCCTTTGGTGGCTTCGATGACGGCATTGGCGTGTTCACCAAACATGCGTTGTGCGTCTTCGGCAAACTGGGCGTCGTCCAGCGTATTGGCATCCGCGTTCGCGCCCTTGCCTTGCACGATGGCTGCCAACTTGAGCAGGGTCTGCCATTCCTCGGGTTGGCCGGGCGCGGCTTGCAGCACGGGCGGGCTGTAGCGCGCATGGTTGCGCCAGGAGAGTTGGGGGAAGGCCACGTCGTAGTGGAAGTCTTCCAGCGGTGATTGGCCGGGCAGGATCACGTCCGCATGGCGGGTGGTTTCGTTCAGGTAGATGTCCATGCTGACCATGAAGTCCAGTGTGTCCAGTGCCTTGGCTAAACGCGGGCCATTGGGGCTGGACAATACGGGGTTGGTGGCCACGGTGAACAACACACGCATCTGGCCTTCGCCCGGGGTCTCGATTTCTTCGGCCATACAAGTCATGGGCAGCTCGCCATACACCTCGGGAGCGCCGCTGACACGGGCGTGGTGGCGGCCGGTGCTGACGCCCTTTCCGATGCCGGGCTTGCCAGCCGTGTTGGATGCGAAGGCGGCGGACTTGGCAAACAACACACCACCTTCCTTGTCCAGGTTGCCGGTCAAGGTGTTGAGCACATCCACCAGCCAGCTGGCCAACGTGCCGTACTCTTGTGTGCAGGTGCCGATGCGGGCGTACACGGCGGCGCGTGGGGCGGCGGCCAGCTCGCGGGTCAGTGTGCGGATGGTGTCGGCGCTGATGCCGCAACGGTCGGCTGCGGCCTCGGGAGTGAAGGGCGCTATGGCCTGCTTGACGGCATCCACACCGTTGACCCATTCAGCGACCGTGCCCAGCCTGACCAAGCCCTCGGTAAACAAGGTGTTCACCATGGCGGCCAGCAAAAACACGTCGGAATTGGGGCGGATGAAGTGGTGGGCATCGGCCACGGACGCGGTTTCGGTTTTGCGCGGGTCCACCACCACCAGCTTGCCGCCGCGCGCTTGGAGCGCCTTGGCCTTGCCGCGGAAATCGGGCACGGTCCACATGCTGCCGTTGCTGACCAGAGGGTTGGCGCCCAGCACCAACAGGTAGTCGGTGCGGGTGATGTCGGGCAGGGCGATGGACAACCAGTGGCCAAACATCAGTCCGCTGGACAGCTGCTTGGGCATCTGGTCCAGCGTGGAGGCCGAGAACACATTCTTGGTGCCCAGCGCGCGGGCCAGTTTGCCAAAGTAGGTCAGCAGGCCGATCTTGTGGGCGGACGGGTTGCCGACCACCACACCCGCCGCATTGCGGCCATGCGCGGCCAGGATGGGGGGCAGGCGGCGCTCAATCTCGGCAAAGGCTTCGTCCCAGGTGGCGGGCACATGCACGCCGTTGCGCTTGATCAGCGGCGTACGCAGGCGGTCGGGGTCTTCATGCAGGTCTTTCAGTGCCACGCCCTTGGGGCAGATATAACCGGCGCTGAACACGTCGGCATCGTGCCCGCGGATGCTGATGACCTTGCTGTTCTGGACCTTGATCTCCAGGCCGCAACAGGCCTCGCACAGGGGGCAGATGCGGTGGTGGGTGGTGGTCGTGTCAGTCGTCGTGTCTTGCATGGGGGTCCTCATGGCGCAAAGTGGCGAAAAAGCCATTTACGCATGGGCCCCAAGCCCGTGTCTATAACGCAGGTGACTCTCAACCGCCCTTGCGCCGCAGCACCAGCAGACCAAACAGCGTGGCCGTCAAATACATGCTGACCGAATACAGCGCCGCTGGCAAAGCCAGCTGCAGATTGCCCAGCACCGACAGCGCCACATAAATCGCCAGTGTGGAGTTGTGGATGCCAATCTCAAAACTGATGGCGGTGGACATGGATTTGTTCAGTCCCGCCGCACGCGACAGGTAGTACCCCACCAACAGGCTGATCAGGTTAAACGCCAGCACCAGCGGCCCCAGCGACGCAAACGAGGCCGTCAATGCCGCCCATTCCTTAACAATGGCCAATAGCGCAAACGCCGCCAGCACCAGCGCGCTGAACAGCTTCATGGGGGAGCCCATGCGTTCGCTGAAACCCGGTGCCTTGACCCGCACCACCATGCCAATGATGACGGGCAGCAGGATCACGCCCACCACCTCCAGCACCTTGCCAAACTGCAGCGGTACCACCTGGCCGGATTGCATAAAGGTGGCAATAGCCCAGTTGGCGATCAGCGGCAGGCTGGCGATGGACAACACGGTATTGACGGCGGTGAGCGAAATATTCATCGCCACATTGCCGCCAAACAAGTGGCTGAACAGATTGGCCGACACACCGCCGGGCGACGCGGCCAGCAGCATCAGGCCCACCGCAAACACGGGCTCCATGCCAAACAGCAGGATCAGCCCGTAGGCTGCAGCCGGTAGCACCAGGGTTTGCAAGCCCAGCGCCAGCAGCACCGAGCGCGGGTGCTCGCGCAGGCGTTTGAAATCGTCCAGTGATAAGGACAGGCCCAGGCCAAACATCACCAGCGCCAACGCCAGCAACAGCAGCGTTGGCAGCATCGCGGTGAGGTTGGTCACGCTGCGGCTACCGTTTGATTGCCGCGGTGCTGGGCTTGTTTGCCCAGGCGTGCATCGATGGCGGCCTTGACTTCCAAACGCATTTGGAAGTGGAAAGCTGCCTCGGCCACCAGGAACAGGGGGCCGACGATCAGGCCCGACAGGTCGTCCACAAAGGCCGGTTTTTTGCCCTCGTAGTAGTGGCCCAGAAACTGGAACGCCCAGCCGATGACAAACAGCCCCACCCCGGCGCTGAGCCAGACCGCGGTGCCTTGCGCGGCAAACCAGTAACCGGCCGCAACAGACAAGACCATCAGCAGTGTCATGGTGATGCCAAAACGTATGTCCAGGCGCAGGTAAAACAGGCAGCTCAGCAGGCTCACAATGGCACCCAGCGTCAAGGGCACATCGCCCACCAGCAACAGGGGCCGCGATAGCAGCGTGGCCACCGCCACCACAATCATCGGAATGCCCACAAAGTGGGTGGCGACATTGCGGCTGTCCTGGTGGTAGGCAGCGTACTGGCTCAGGTGGTCGGTCAGGGTTTTCATGGCAGTGGCCTCGGGTAAATGGCGATGCCGTGATCATCTGGCCGATGCATACTGGGTGTCTGTCAAGTACCCGACACAACCCGTTTTGCCAGATTGGGGCTAACCCTGATGCCCATTGCCTGATGCCTGATGCCTGATCTCGCCGCCTACTTGCCGACCCTGCGCGCGGGCCGCTGGTTTGCCCAGTTGCCCGTGGCCTTTTCTACCGCGCTGCTGGATATGGCCAAACTGCGCCAGTTGCAGACGGGTGATGCGCTGTTTTTGCGCGGTGGCCCGCCCTGTGGCCTGTATGCGCTGGTGCGTGGGTCCATCCGCATATCGGGTCTGGTCGATGCGCGCCACGATACACGCGAGGCATTGTTGATACTGTTGACGCCCCCCACCTGGTTTGCCGAGATTTCGGTGTTTGACGGATCCACCCGCACCCACGACGCCCACGCCGCCGAGCCCAGCACGCTGCTGCAGGTGCCACATGAGGCCTTGCAGGCCTGGCTGCAGGCCCACCCGGAGTACTGGCGCGACCTGGCCTTACTGATGGCCGACAAGCTGCGCATGGCCTTTATCAATATGGAAGAGCAGGCGGTGCTGCCTGCGGCGGTGCGTGTGATGCGCCGCCTGGTGCAGATGGCCCAGGGTTATGGTCAGGGCGCGGACGAAGGCAGCTCGCGCCGGGCGCTGGCCATCACCCAGGAGCAGTTGGCGCTGATGATTGGAGTGTCGCGCCAGACGACCAACCAGATACTCAATGACCTCAAAGCCCGTGACCTGATCCGCGTGCACCGCGGTGCGCTGGAGATTGTGGACCTGGCCGCGCTGCGCGAGCTCTGTTTGTAAAGCTGTTATGGCTCGCGTGACACGCGGATCTGCATCAGCCGCCGCCCGTCACTGCTGCCGGCGCTGCTGTAGCTGCCCGCCCGAGCCGGTTTGCCGCTGCTGGCAATGGTGACCCACCGGTTCAGCGGGGCGCTGACCGTGCTGGTGTAGCGCTGGCGCTGGGTGGCGGGCAGGTCTGCGCTGGTGCGCTCATCCACGGCGGAGGACTGCACCTCAATCTCAATCTTGACTGGTAGCTTGCCACCCGGCCACTGGGGCTTGACTGTGAGGCTTTGGCCCGATTCCATCCACGTTACCGCCTGCGTCACCCCACCGGAATTGCTGCTGGCCGAGGTGCCCGCTGCGCTGAGCGTGGCGCTTTGTGATTCGATCTTTTGCACCCACTGCATGGGCATGGACTGGTTGATCTGCAGGCTGGCCTTTTCGCCATTGCGCACCCGCACCTGCTGCGGCGCAAAGTCCACCGCGCGGTTGGCGGTGCCCACGGTGTAGGCGCCGCCGCTGGCCTCAGGGTTGTCTTGGTCTTCTTCGCCTTCTTTGACCTGGCGCAGTTCTACGGTCAGGTCCAGCAGCGCCTGGCGCACGACGACAGTCTTGAGCTTCTCGGCCGCAGTGGCCATGGGTGGCAGACACAGCAGCGCCAGGGCGCAGAGCGTGAGAGCGTGGGCAATAGAGGGGATGCGTGGCATGGACGGATTCTGCGCCGTGCCTGCAGCTTCAAACCGTCAAAAAGCCCGTCTAGGGTTAGTCTTATATGAAGAATTGGCCTGTAGCCCCCGTCGGCTATATAGCTGTCGCTACAAAAATAGGAGTAAATGAGAGCCTAGTCGGTGCATTCTTCCGGCTCCGAACTCCGCCAAGGGATACGACCTGCTGCTTCGCTAAATGGGTCAATACTCGCTGCCCGCGGGCGCTGCATCATCACGCAGGTGTTGCCACGGCGAAAGCGGATGCGATCGTTGTCAACACGCTCTTCCGTCCACGGCCCGGTCTCGGCTGCTGCGCTGGCAATTTGCCGCTCCACGGTTTTGGGCAAGCGCCCCCGGAACGGAGACTGCTCTGCAAAGCTGCGGGGTGCGTTGGAGAGTATGTCTTTGCGCGACAGGTTCAGGTTGAGTGCGGGGTGTGACGTTGCAGGTGCCTCGACGGGCCCACTGGCTTCCACTGGCAGGGTGGCGCCGTTGGACGCAGGCGCGGTTGCAAGGTCTGTTGCGTGGGTGGGGTCTGCCGGTTTGTTGGCGTCGCGTGGGCGCGTGGCGTCCGTCGGGTCTTGTTGGATGGGTGGTCGGCGCGGCTGCTCTGTAGCAGGCTTTGCAGGCTCGGGCAACCAGACGGAAATGGACGGAAGCCGTGCGCTGGTCCGTACCAGGCGCATGTTGTGCTGCCCCACAGTCCACCATGCCAAAAAACCAGCCAGATGCAAACCCAATACCACCAGGCCCACGCTGGCCTGGCTTGAACGCCGTCGTACGTTCATGGTGCGGGTCGAACCCCGTACGCATGCATGGCAGACGCGATCTGGGACTCTTCGGTCGTTTCCTCGGGATACAGCCGATAACTGGGGGCGAGAATGGGTTCGATCGACAGGACCTTGACCACCAGCACACTGTGTATCGTAAAACGTGTTCCGGCCTTGGCCTGCAGCGGGCCTACCCAATGCGCGTAGTCGCTGGCGTGGCGCCCAATGTTGTGGGCCGTGCCAACGATCTTGAAACCCTTTTGCACAAAGATATCAACGAAGCTGACACACACACTGGGGTTGGACAACACGTTGCGCACACTGTTGGGTGAGGCGATGTTGGCGATGACCAGGTGCTCGGCATCGAAGGGTGCAAAGACCTCTTTCGGGGAGACATTGGGTTGCCCCGCTTCGCTGACCGTGGCGAACCAGCAGAGCATGCTGCGTTCCATGGCGGCGTGAACTTCGGGTGTAAGCATGTTTTGGTCTTGTTTTTTCCGGTTGTTGTTAAAGAGCGGTGCGCCTACGAAACGTATCAAGTGGGAAGCGTAAACCACGCTGCTGCGACGATGATGGCCAAGAGGACGAATCCAAGCAAAGTGATAGCTGGCACAACAAAGCCATGCAACACTATTTGGATGGGGCCATGTCTTCGGTTTGGGTAACTTCCCCACTGACTGAGTAGGTCAGGCGTTTGTCTAACTTGCCATCCCGGTTGGAATCAACTTCGGAGAAGGCAACCCGTCCAATGTGGAAGTGCTCCACGCGCAGTGGCAGACCGGTCTTTGGGTTGAGGTACTTTGTCGTAACAAGCACCCCGCTTTTGAAATAGGAATGCATGTCTGGAAATCCATCGGCATCCGTATCGATTTCACTGGTTTCCACATTGCCGAAGCGGAAGCGATACCTGGATTCGAACTTGCCATTAAAGTCATCGTCGCCCTCCGCTGACTCGATGTGCCCGCGCTGATCGTAGTGAAGGAGATAGTCGATTTTGCCATCCAGGTTTCGGTCCATCTGGGACCCGACGGGTGCACCACTTGGTGAAAACGTCCACTGCTCGTCGAGGATGCCATCCCGGTCGTGGTCAATGCCATTGACGGACACCGGTGATCGCAGAAAGGCATAGGTCCCCGCAGCGCCGATGAGCACTCCCATCAAAGCAGCGACTAATCGGCCAGATGATTTCCGCGCGGCAAGTGGGGTTGGCTGGGCCACAGGCTCTGCGGCTTCCCAGCGTTTAATAATCGCTCGGCCATTTTCGTAGTCGGCTTCGTCAACGACTAGGCGAACAAGCCCGGATGCGGGCAACCCGCCCATTGCGCCTTGCAGGAATGCGCCGTCAAGCCTTGCGGATACTCCCTCCTGCCGGAGGAGGTCCTGCAGCATATGGCCTTCAACAGCACTCGATGCTTCGTACAGTGTTTTCATGAATGTATTCGTGGATGTGGTGGTCATCAGACATCGTTGTCGCTTGTAGCTGACCGCGCCTGCCTCTCATCGTCCAACTGATCTTCGTCCCGCAAAAGCTCTGAGTTGGTAGAAAATCCGCCACCCATGAATCCAATAATGATTGCCAGGAATGTCCAACCTATCACGGCCCCTCCTGCAGCAGAGCAAAGAATAAAGATTAGGGAACGGCTAACGGGCCACTCCTGAAAATGAGGCCCGCTAACCAAAATTCCAGTCAAGAGACCTATCGCAACGCCGCCCATTAGCCCATAAGTCCTGTATTGGCGGGTTATCTGTTCGGACAGTTTATGTTTCATTGGTGCGCCCTTCGGATTGGTTCGACGGCGTGCTGCTGTGTGTTGGTATACGGGTACGTAGCGGGAACCACTCTTGAGCGCCGCACTATAGCCCAGCTCGTCGGCTCGAACCCGCATTTGCCGTGCGCAGCGATGACAATACAGCCATGCAAGAAGACGACCAACAGATTCTGATCGCCGGTGGCGGTATTGGTGGCCTGGCCGCTGCGCTGGCCTGCTCGCGTGCCGGTTGGGCCGTGCAACTGGTGGAGCGCGCGCCAGCGTTTGGCGAGGTGGGGGCGGGCATACAGATGGGGCCCAACGTGGTGCGGGTGTTGCAGGGCTGGGGGCTGGAGCAGGCGTTGAAGCAGGTAGCGGCTTTTCCGGATGTGTTGCGTGTGCGCTCGGCGGCTAACGCTGACGAGCTTGGAAGCCTGCGCTTGGGCGAACGCACACGCGCACTGTACGGTGCGCCCTATGCCACCATCCACCGCGCCGACCTGCACCGTGTATTGCTCAGTGCAGTGGTGCAGCAGGGCAGCACGGCCTTGCATGTGGGCCAGCGTCTGGAGTCCTTTGTCGATACAGGCAGCGGGGTGCAGGCGCAGACCGCAGACGGATTGCAACTGCAGGGTCAGGCGCTGGTGGGTGCCGACGGCTTGTGGAGCAGCGTGCGCCAGCAACTGCTGCATGATGCACCACCGCGCGTGACGGGGCACCTGGCCTACCGCGCGATGGTTCCGCAGAGCGATCTGCCGGCGGCCCTGCGCGGCCAGGAGGTCACCGTCTGGTTGGGTCCCAAGCTGCATGTGGTGCAGTACCCCGTGCGCGGTGGTGAATGGCTCAATGTGGTGGCCATTGTGGAAGGTGCGGTGGCCGACGGTGGCGACGTGCAGGACTGGGACCACGCCACCCACACCCGCGATTTGCAAACCGCATTGGGCAACACCTGCCGCCCGTTACAGGACTTGGTGGCCGCGATCCAGACCTGGCGTTTGTGGGCCTTGTGTGATCGCACTCCTATGGCCGGTGCACATGAGCAGGCGCAAGGCCGCGTGGCACTGTTGGGTGATGCAGCCCACCCCATGCGGCCCTATATGGCGCAGGGCGCGGGCATGGCCCTGGAGGATGCGGCTTGCCTGCAGCGTGTGTTGGCCGAGAGCGGCTTGCCCATGGCACAACGGCTTCAACATTACGCACAGCAGCGTTGGCAACGCAATGCGCGCGTGCAGGCCCGCTCTATCCGCAACGGGCGGATTTTTCATGCCACGGGCCTGGTGCGCTGGGGGCGCGATGTGTCCATGCGCCTGCTGGGCGAACGCCTGCTGGATGTGCCCTGGCTCTACCGCGGATAACGAGGAAACAGACCGATATGACGATAGTGCGACGTACATTCCTGGCGCTGGGCGGTCTGGCCGCGGCGCAGGCTTCGGGCGCAGTGGCCACGCCGCCGCCCTGGCCCAGCAAACCTATCCGCCTGGTGGTGGGTTTCCCTGGTGGCTCCAGCCCGGACCTGACCGCGCGGGCCTTGGCCGAGCCCCTGTCCAAGGCGCTGGGCCAGCCGGTGGTGGTGGACAACCGGCCCGGCGCCAGCGGCAATATTGCGGCCGACCTGGTTGCCAAGGCGACCGATGGCCACACGCTGGGTCTGATGATCAACGGCAACCTCACCATTGCCAAGCTGCTCAACCCCAAGACGCCCTACGACCCGTTCAAGGATTTGCAGCCCGTGTCGCTGGTGGCCACGGCACCGCTGGTGCTGGCGGTGCCGGCCAGTTATGCAGGTACGCCCCAAGAGTTTGTTCGCACAGGTTTGCAGGCCGGCAATACCTGGAGCTACGGCACACCCGGTCAAGGCACGGTGGCGCATCTGGGCATGGAGTTGCTGAAGGCCAAGACAGGCATAAGCCCGGTGCATGTGCCATACCCTGGTAACCCGCAGGTGGTCAATGCCATGCTGGGCGGCCAGATCCAACTGGCGCTCTTGCCACCGGGGCTGGCCATGCCGCAGGTGCAAGCCGGTCGCCTGAAGGCCATCGCGGTCACATCGGCCGGGCGCAGCACCCTGGTGCCAGAGTTGCCCAGCCTGGCCGAGCTGGGCATACAAGGTGTGGACCTGGAAGTGTGGAATGCCTTGGCAGTGCCGGCCGCAACGCCAGCCGCTGTGGTCAACAAACTGGCGGTGCTGGTCAGTGCAATCGTGCGCAGCCCCGAGATGCGCCAGCGCCTGTTTGCCCAAGGCTGGCAGGTGGTGGGTTCGTCGCCTGAGGGCTTGGCCAACCGCATGCGCCAGGATGCGTCGCTGCTGGCGGGCGTGATTACCCGCCAGGGCATCCGCAACGAATAGGATTTCAGGCCTGGCGGCCCAGCAGCAGGTATTCCATCAGCGCTTTTTGCACGTGCATGCGGTTTTCGGCTTCGTCCCACACCACGGATTGCGGGCCATCAATCACATCCGCATCCACCTCTTCGCCGCGGTGGGCGGGCAGGCAGTGCATGAATAACGCGTCGGGTTTGGCGGCGGCCATCATCTCGGCATTCACACACCAGGCGGCAAAGGCCTTGCGGCGGGTTTCGTTCTCGGCCTCAAAGCCCATGCTGGTCCACACATCGGTGGTGACCAGGTCGGCATCTTTGCAGGCTTCCAGCGGATTGCTATAAACTCTGTAGCTACCAGAGCCCATTCCACGGGGGGTGACGGCCACTTTTTCATCTAACTCATAACCGCTGGGTGTGCTCACCCGCAGGTGGAAGCCCAGGATGGCGGCGGCCTGCAGCCAGGTGTTGGCCATGTTGTTGCCGTCACCCACCCAGACCACGGTCTTTCCTGCAATCGGGCCGCGGTGCTCGATGTAGGTGAAGATGTCGGCCAGGATCTGGCAGGGGTGGAATTCATTGGTCAGGCCGTTGATGACCGGCACGCGCGAGTGGGCGGCAAAACGCTCCAGCTTGGTCTGCTCAAAGGTGCGAATCATCACGATGTCGGTCATGCGGCTGATGACCTTGGCGCTGTCTTCAATCGGCTCGGCGCGGCCCAGCTGGCTGTCGCCCGTGGTCAGGTGCACCACGCTGCCGCCCAGCTGGTACATGCCGGCCTCAAAGCTCACACGGGTGCGGGTGGAGGCCTTCTCAAAAATCATGGCCAGCGTGCGGTCTACCAGCGAGTGGTGGCGCACAAAGGTCTTGAACTTGTGTTTGATAAAGGCCGCGCGCTCCAGCAGGTACACGTACTCTTCGGTGGTGAAGTCGGTGAACTGCAAGTAGTGCCGCACGGGCGGCGCACCTTGGGGCAGCGTGCTGGGTATGCCTTTGAGCGGGTTCATGGCGTTTATTCTTTCAACAATGCAGAGATCAGGGGGCACAGGATAGCCGCGATCTGATCGGCCTCGGCCGTGGTCAGTATCAGCGAAGGCACCAGGCGCACCACGGTATCGGCGGTTACGCTGATCAGCAGGCCGGCATCCACTGCGCGCTGGGTCAAGGCGCCGCACGGCTTGATCAGGTCAATACCCAGCATCAGGCCCTGGCCGCGAATTTCCTTCACCGTACCACTGGCCAGCTCGGCCGCCAGGCCTTTCTCCAGAGCGGCTTTCAGGTGTTCCCCCACGGTAGCGGCATTGGCCAGCAGGTTCTCTTCTTCCATGGTGCGGATGGTGGTGACACCGGCGCGCATGGCCAGTGGGTTGCCGCCAAAGGTGCTGCCGTGGTTGCCGGGCGCAAATATGGTGGCCGCCTTGGGGCCCACTACCACCGCGCCCACCGGCACACCCGACCCCAGGCCCTTGGCCAGCGGCATCACATCAGGCTTGATACCCGCCCACTGGTGGGCAAACCACTTGCCGGTGCGGCCCATTCCGCATTGCACCTCGTCGATCATCAACAGCCAGTCGCGCTCATCGCACAGGGCGCGCACATCACGCAGGTAGTCCATGTGCATGGGGTTGACGCCGCCTTCACCCTGGATGGCTTCAAAAAACACGGCCACCACATTGGGGTTGTTGGCCGTGGCGGCTATCAGTTGTTCGATGTTGTTGGCCGGCACGCGGATAAATCCTTCCACCAGTGGGCCAAATCCGGCCTGCACCTTGGGGTTGCCGGTGGCGCTGAGTGTGGCAATCGAGCGGCCGTGGAAGGCCTTCTCGTACACCACGATCTCGGGGCGATCAATACCCTTGTCGTGGCCAAACTTGCGCGCCAGCTTCAGCGCCGCTTCGTTGGCTTCCAGGCCGGTGGAGCAGAAGAACACATTGGTCATGCCCGAGCGCTCCACCAGCAGGCTGGCCAGCTCTTCCTGCAGCGGCACGTGGTAGTAGTTGGAGGTGTGGATCAGTTTGGTCACCTGGTCCTGCAGCGCGGCCACCAGCTTGGGGTGGTTGTGGCCCAGCGTGTTGACGGCAATGCCACCCAGGCCATCCAGGTACTCGCGGCCGTTCACATCCCACACGCGGCAGCCCTGGCCATGGCTCAAGGCAATGGGCAGGCGGCCGTAGGTGTTCATCACGTGGGGTGAAGAGGGCGTGGTGGGAACAGCAGCGGTCATGTGGAAACTCCAGGGTTGTCGTCGTGAAACAGGTCGGTGGAAAGGGATTCTAGGCGCTGCACTGCAGCACTTATTTGACAAATTGGCATCACTGTGATGTTGGGCGGCGCGCACCGGGCGCGCGCTCTGCTGGGCGCGATGGGCCTACTCGGGCACGTAATTTGCTGGGTGTGTCAGCAATGTGTAGCCCTGTGTCAGATAAAATCGCCGCGCGTCGCAACGCATTTTTGGGTGTTGCAAACCCGTCTCCGTCAACACCATGTCCCTCACGCCTCCGTCTAAAGAACTCTACATCCTGGGAATGACCCGCAGCGGCAAAACGTTCCGCCCCAGCGACTGGGCAGAGCGCTTGGCCGGCGTCATGAGCCAGTTTCGCCCGGGTGGTCCGCAGCCGGGCAGTCACCTGGGGTACTCACCGTGGTGTGTGCCCACCTCGTTTGGCAATGTGAAGTGTGTGATCGTGCACCGCGATCTGCGCGATTACGACGTCATGGCCTGGGACTTTTGCCTGAACTTTGCCAAGGACAACGAGCTGCAGGTGAGCGAAACACGGCCCGAGTTTTAGGTCCGCTTCGTAGACCCGGTCTTCAGGCGCTCACAGTGCGAAGCTGCCCACGCGGTGCTCACCAATGCTGATGGCCATATCGTCTGCCTGCACGGGGTAGTCGGCACCCACATTGAGCTGGTTGGTGTTGTTGCGGCGCAGGCCTATGGCCACATGGCCCGCGGCGGCCGCCTGGGTCGCCACATCCCGAAAACATTTGCCAGCGGTGGCCCCTTGTAGCGGGGTCAGGTAAAACTGCTGGCCCTGGCCGTTGCTCAGCAGGTCGGCAACGATGTCTTGTGTGCCGGGGTTGAGCAACTCCTGGCTCACATACAGCGCGTCAAAGTGCGCACTGCAGACCACGCGGTCACAGCCGGCCTTGGCCAGCAGTTCGCGCGTGCCGGGGTCTATACACTCCACCACCGTGTTGACCTGGCGTGCGCGCGATTCAATGGCCAGCGCAATGCTGACATTGATGGCGTCGGACGCGCTGTCGTTGGCATTGCGGGTCAGCACAATGGCGTGTTGCGCGCTATGGATACCGGCGCGTTGCAGGGTCTCGTCCCGTGTGGGGTCGCCGCGCACGTAGCGCACATGGCGCGCGCCCAGTTCGGTGGGTAGTTCTTCCAGGTCCTTGTCCACCAGCACGATGGCGGTGTTGCGGCCTATGCGTGGGTCATTGGCCAGCTCGTCCAGCAGGCGCAACAGCTTGGGCAGGCCAGGGAAGTTGATCAGCACCAGGTGCCCGGAAAATGTGACGCTGCTCATACCTTTTAGCTCCTTGGTCTTGGACGTGATCAATGCAGTGGCCACCACGGACAGGATAAAACCCAGCAGGCCTATGCCAATCACCATCAGCGGCACGCCCACCAGAAAACGCCCGCCCGGGGTTTTAGGAAAGAAGTCGCCATAACCCACCGTGGTCAGGGTCACCAGCGAATACCACAGGGCGTCGGTCCACGTCAGGTCTGGGTTGGCGGGCAGTTCGAAATACAAAAATCCGCTGGTGCCATAGGCCAATATGGCCGTCAGCAGCACCACCGCGCGCAACTGCACAGAAGGATTCACGACCAGATTGCGCTGGAACAGGCGCAACAGCACTTGCATCATGATCCTTGCCTCGCCCATTCGTTGATCATGGCTTCGGCCCTGGAGCCGACTTCCGGGTTGCCCCACAGGCCCAGGCTTTTGGAGCGTGCCAGGTTCTGCGCTTGCAGGTACACCGGCATGGACGCAAACGGGTACACCGAGTAGACCAGTGCATGTCCTTCACCAACCAGGCCCAGTCCAATGTCCTGGTCACCGGCATACAGCGTGGCAATGGTGCGGCCATGGCGGTCACGGGGTGGGGTGTTGAGCAGCACACGCAGGGGTTTGTCGCCGACGATGCGTTTCAGGGCCTCTTCGGCCGCCCGGCCGTAGACCGCTACTTCGTCCTTGCCGTGTTTGGATTCCAGGGTTTTGATGCCCAGCAGGCGCACGGTGGCGTTGCCCTGGCCTTCTTTGCTGACGACAACGGTGTCGCCATCTATAACCTTCACCAGTTGGACCAGGTCACCGCTGTCGAGCTTGGCTTCGCGTTGCTGCTGGTTGGCCTGTTGGCCATAGATGCCGGTCACAAAAAAGACCGTGGCAGCACACAAGCCCAGCACCAGGGACCAGAAGGCAAGGGTGATGCGGTCCATGGGGTGCGTTTACGGAACGGAAAGTGGGGTGGGTGAAGACATCGCGCCACTATAGCGGCGGGCGTGGTTTTGTCCAGACAACAAAAAAGCCGTTCAATGAACGGCTTGTTTGCTTTGCTGGCAGCGCACCCGGTGCAAACGGCAGGCCCCGAGAGGCCCGTGCGATGTGTGCCTGAGTGATCAGGCGTGCAGGTTTTACGCTGCTGCGAGGGCCAAGGCTTTCACCTTGGTAGACAAGCGGCTCTTGTCGCGTGCTGCCTTGTTCTTGTGGAAGATGCCCTTGTCAGCCACGGTGTCAACCACGGCTTGCATCTTCGCAAACAGTTCGGTGGCCTTGGTCTTGTCACCGGCCAGAACTGCCTTCTCAACGTTCTTCACCGCGGTGCGGTATTTGGAACGCAGGGAAGTGTTTGCTGCATTGATTTTGACGTCCTGGCGGACGCGCTTACGGCCCGACGCCAGGCGTGGGTTCTTTTTCTTGGGTTTGGTAGATGCCATATTAAGTATTCCTTGTGTCTGAGGATGATGCCAGCAAAGCCCGCGATTGTAGCATTTTGGGTCTGGGCAGGCAATCCAGGGCCGCTTGGCCGAGCAGCGGGGCTCGGGGAGGCGCCATCCACGGGGGCTACACTGGCACGGTGAGCCTTATCAAATCCGCCTCCATCGTTTCCGTGCTGACCCTGGCGTCCCGTATCACCGGTTTGGTGCGTGACCTGCTGATGGCTTCCATTTTTGGCGTGAGCGCCATGACGGATGCGTTTTGGGTGGCATTTCGTATCCCCAATTTGCTGCGCCGCATGTTTGCCGAAGGGGCTTTTAGCCAGGCTTTTGTGCCCGTGCTGGCCGCCAGCAAAGAAAAAGAGGGCGAGGAAGCTACCCACGCCCTGGTCAATTCCGTTGCCACCCTGCTGACCATGGCCCTGCTGCTGACCTGTGTGGTGGGCATTGCGGGCGCGCCCATTCTTGTCTATCTGTTGGCCAGCGGAATGGAGCCCGAAGGTTTTGAAGCCGCCGTTGTCATGACGCGCTGGATGTTCCCCTACATCGCCTGCATGTCGCTGGTGGCGCTGGGGGCTGGCGTGCTCAACACCTGGAAGAACTTTGCCATTCCCGCAGCCACACCGGTATTGTTGAACGTAGCCATGATTCTGGCGGCCTGGTTGGGCGCGCCGTGGTTCCAGCAGTTGGGCATAGAGCCGATTTACGCCATGGCCGCAGGTGTGATGCTGGGCGGTGTATTGCAGCTGGGGGCCATCCTGCTGGCCATGCGGCGCATGGGATTGGCGCCAAAGATCAGGCTCAATATTGCTGCAGCCCGCGCCGCGTGGGCGCAGCCTGCTACCAAAAGAATAGTGCATCTGATGGGCCCTGCGTTGCTGGGTGTCAGCGTGTCCCAGATTTCCTTGATCATCAATACACAAATCGCGTCACATTTGGGGGTTGGCTCGGTGACTTGGCTGAACAATGCCGGATTGTTGATGGAGTTCCCCACCGCTATGCTGGGTGTGGCCTTGGGGGTGGTGCTGATGCCGCAGCTTGCCGCTGCCAAGGCTGCCAACGACGCTGCCAAGTTCTCCAGCATGATCGATTGGGGTCTGCGCCTGGTGGTATTGATGGCGGTGCCCAGTGCGATTGCCCTGGTTACCTTTGCGCAGCCGCTGGCCTCGGTGATTTTTCATAACGGCGCCTATACCGACAACGACGTCATGCAGACCTCGGTTGCCTTGATGGGTTACGGCGCCGGTTTGCTGGGCCTGGTCGCCATCAAGGTGCTGACGCCGGGTTATTTCGCCAGCCAGAACATCAAAGGCCCGGCGCTGATTGGCCTAGCGGTGCTGGTCATCACCCAAGCATTGAACTTTGTCTTTGTGCCGCTGCTGGCCCATGCTGGCTTGGCCTTGGCCATTGGCGTAGGCGCCATGGTCAACGCTCTGTGGCTGCTGATCGGGCTTTTGCGCAACCGCACCTATATTCCGCAACCTGGCTGGGGGCGTTTCGCCCTGCAAGTGTTGGCAGCCAGTGCGCTGCTGGCGGTATTTTTGATGTGGGCCAATGGCTCGGTGCCCTGGCTGGCCCTGAAAGCCGAGAAGCTTCAGCGTGTTGGGTGGCTAGCCCTCTACGTATCTAGCGCTATCGCTATCTATTTTGTAGCAATCTGGGCTGCCGGCCTGAACTTGCGACAATTGTTGCGGCGCTAGCACTTGAAAGGTTTGCCACCATGAACCTGTCCTTTGACCAACCCACGCCGCTGGAATACTTCGCCTCCCTCGTGGAGAGTGACGGTGAATTCACGCTGTTTGAGGCAGCCGTCAGCCTGGCCCAGGACGAATACCCCGAGATGGATGTGCAGTCCGTGCTGGGCGAGGTAGACCAGCTGCTGGCCCGCCTGCGCAGGCGCCTGGCGGCGGACACGGGCCCCGTGCAAAAGCTGCGGGTGCTCAACCAGTTCTTCTACCAGGATCTGGGCTTTGGTGGCAATGCCAACGATTTTTACGACCCCGACAACAGCTTCATCCACCGCTTGCTGCACACACGCCGCGGCATCCCCATCACACTGGCAGTCTTGTGGATGGAGCTGGCCCAAGGCTTGGGGCTGGCGGTGCGGGGCGTGGGGTTTCCGGGGCACTTTCTGGTTAAGGTCAACTTGCCCATGGGCCAGGTGGTGATCGACCCATTAACCGGCAAGTCGATGAGCCGCGAGGAACTGTCCGAGCGGCTGGAGCCCTACCGCAAGCGCAGCGGCCTGCTCGACGAGTTGGAAACCCCCCTGGGCTTGTACCTGCAGACCGCACCCTCACGCGACATCATTGCCCGCATGCTGCGCAACCTGAAGGAAATCCACAAGTCGCAAAACGACTGGCAGCGCCTGCTGGCGGTACAGGAGCGCCTGGTGATTTTGCTGCCCCAGTCCTGGCCCGAATACCGCGACCGCGGACTGGCCCACGCCGAACTGGGCCACATCGAACAGGCCCTGTCAGACCTGGAGTGTTACCTGGTGCATGCCGAAGACCAGGTCAACCTGGATGCCATTGCCGACTGGGTGGATGCACTGCGGCGCTCCTAGGGTAAAGCCGGTCCTGAGGCCCCATTTCCGCTGCCTATAATCCCGCAGCCCAACCGCCCAGAAGGCGGCCACGGGCCCGCCGGCACCTGCCGGTCAATCCCTTTCTCAACCCCGATTCCAGGATTGCCATGAAGCTTCAAACCACGGTGCTTGCGGCCCTTGCCGCTTGTTTTGTACCCCATGCCTTGGCAGCCACTACGCCCGCTTTGCGCGGTGTGATTGCGTTGCCCACGGCGGCCGCCATTCCCAAGCTGTGTGAGCAAGGCATCGCCCAAGCCCGCACTCGTATTGAGCAGATCAAGGCAGTACCTTTGGACCGCGTGAATGCCAAAACCGTGTTGCACGCGTGGAACGCGCTGGACATGGGCTTGCAGGACATCGGCGGCCCTATCGGCCTGTTGTCTGAGACCAGTCCCGACCCCGAGGTGCGAAAGGCCGCTGAAGCCTGCGACTTGCTGCTGTCGGCACTGCCCAATGAATACCTGCAAAGCGAGGCTTTGTTCCAGCGCGTCAAGGCGCTGAAGACTACCGACCCGGTGGACGCCATGGCCCGCCAGAGCATTCTGGATGACTTTGAAGAACGTGGCGTCAACCTGCCCACCGCCAAACGCGACCGGGCCAAGGCCATCTTCGAGCGGCTGGACAAACTGGCCCAAGACTTCTCGCGCAATGTGCGCGACACCAAGACCAAACTGGCGTTTTCCGAAGCGCAATTGCAGGGTGTTTTGCCCGCCGCACTGACTGGCCGTGCCAAGGACGAGCAGGGCAACTACCTGTTTGGTCTGGACTACCCCGAGTTTGATGCCATCATGAACAACGTGCAGGTAGAAGCCACCCGCAAGGCGTTCTGGACCGCATTCCAGCAACGCGGTGGCACAGAAAACCTGGGTTTGCTGCAAGAGGCTGTCACGTTGCGGCTGGAGCTGGCGCAGCTGATGGGCGAAACCAATTTTGCCGACTGGACCATCAAGCGCCGCATGGCGGGCACAGCGGCTAACGTGACCCGCTTCCTGGACGACGTTCAGGGCAAGGTGGAGGCCCTGGAGCGCAAGGAGCTGGACGAGTTGCGCGCCGAAAAGGTGGCAAACACGGGTGACAAGGACGCAGTGCTCAAACGCTGGGATGTGTCGTTTTACCAGCAGCGCCTGAAGAAGTTGCGCTACAGCGTGGACCAGAGCGCAGTGCGCGCCCAGTTTCCCACCGACCCGACGATTGACTGGATGATGCAGGTCACCAGCAAGCTCTATGGTGTGCATTTCAAAGCCAACAAGAGCCTGCCCGTGTGGCAGGCGGATGTGCGTGGTTATGACGTGTTTGATACGGCCAGCGGCCAATACCTGTCCAGCTTCTATCTGGACCTGTTTCCGCGCGATGGCAAATACAAACACGCGGCAGCTTTCCCGGTGCGGGGCGTCTCCGCGGTGGGTGGGCGCACCCCCATCTCGGTCTTGGTGACCAACTTCAACCGTGAGGGTTTTGACCAGAACGAGTTGGAGACCTTGTTCCACGAGTTTGGTCACATCATGCACGGCGTGTTGTCCAAAACGCGTTACGTGCTGAATGCCGGTACCGGCGTCAAACGTGATTTTGTGGAAGCGCCGTCGCAGATGTTTGAGGAGTGGTCGCGCCGCCCTGAAACGCTGGTCATGTTTGCCCAGGTCTGCCCTACCTGCAAACCGATCGACCCCAAGCTGATGGAGCGCATGAATGCATCACGCGCCTTTGGCAAGGGCATCCAGTACGCCCGCCAGCGCCTGTACGCAGCCTGGGATATGTCCCTGCATACCCCCAAGGTGGTAGACGCCATGCAAACCTGGGCCGAGCTGGAGGGCAAAACCCCGTTGGGCTATGAAGCCGGGACCATGGTGCCTGCCGGTTTCGGCCATGTGATGGGAGGCTACCAGGCCGGCTACTACGGCTATATGTGGTCCGAAGTGTTGGCGCTGGATATGCGCTCGGCCTTTGGGAACAATGTGATGGACACCCGGCTGGGCACACGCTACCGCAAGCTGATTCTGGAGAGCGGTGGCCAGCGGGCGCCGTCCGAATTGGTGGAGGCCTTCCTGCAGCGCAAGCCGTCTTCTGAGGCATTTTTCCGCGAAATCTCCGGCAAGTAACATGAGTGCCCGTACCGTGACGCAGGTTACCCATCGCATTCCCGGTCTGGTGTTGCGCGACCATACGTTTATATTGCCACTGGATTACGCCAAGCCGGGCCGCACCATCAACGTGTATGCGCGCGAAGTGGTTGCGCCAGGCAAAGAAGATGCAAATCTTCCCTACCTGGTTTACTTCCAGGGCGGCCCAGGCTCCGGCGCTCCGCGGCCGGCCGATGCTGGCGGCTGGATAGGGCGAGCACTGCAAGACTACCGGGTGCTGCTGCTGGACCAGCGTGGCACCGGGCGTTCCACGCCAGTCACTGCGCAAACACTGGCGGGGTTGGGCGATGCCCAGACGCAGGCCGATTACCTGATGCACTTCCGTGCCGACAACATCGTGCGTGATGCGGAGGCCATTCGCCAGCAGCTCCTGGGCGACCAGCCATGGAGCATCTTGGGCCAGAGTTATGGCGGCTTTTGCGCCATGCGTTACCTCAGTGCCTCGCCACAGGGCCTGAAGCATGTCTTGATCACGGGCGGCATTCCGTCCCTCACACGGCCTGCCGACGATGTGTACCGCGCCACCTACCGCCGCGTGGCGGACAAGAACCGTCTTTACTACCAGCGTTACCCCGATGACGCAGCACTGGTCCGCAGAATCGTGGACCACCTGCGTACCCACGCGGTGCAGTTGCCCGGTGGCGGTGATTTGACTCCGCAGCGCTTTTTGCAGCTGGGCCTACACCTGGGCATGAGTGGTGGCTTTGAGGCCCTGCATTACCTGCTGGAAGAAGCCTTTGTGACCGGTGCGGATGGTCAGGCCTTGCTGAACTGGAATTTTCTGTTCCATCTGGAGCAGATGCAAAACTTCGACACCAACCCCATCTACACGCTGCTGCATGAAGCCTGCTACACCCAGGGCACTGCCAGCCAGTGGTCGGCGCAGCGCCTGCTGGCCGAATGCCCCGAGTTCGCGTTGGATGGTGTAGAGCCCGTGCTGTTCACGGGCGAGATGGTGTACCCGTGGATGCTGGATGCTTACACCCAGTTGCGCCCACTCAAGGACGCTGCGAACATTCTGGCCGCTCGGGCAGACTGGCCGCAACTCTACGATGTGCAGCGCCTGAAGCAGAACACGGTGCCCGTGGCCGCGGCCGTCTACTACGACGACATGTATGTACACCGCGAGTTTTCAGAAGAAACCGCTGCGCTGGTGCCCAACATCAAGCTGTGGATGACCAATGAATACGAGCACAACGGACTGCGCGCCGATGGCGGCGCAGTGTTGGGGCGTTTGTTGAGAATGGTGCGCGGCGAGGTCTGAGGGCCTGCGCGGGCCTGCTTGTTACACGGGGGGCGCTGCACCCAGTTGTTTGATGCTGCCCGAACCCATGGTGGACGCGTCGCGCAAGCTGCCTTCGCCGTAGTAGCGCACATCACCGGAACCGGCGATGCTGACACTCAAGGCTTTGCGCACCCACAGGCTTGCATCGCCCGAACCGGCAATACTGACTTTCACCTCTTGTGCGGACAATTTGGAGGCACTGACATCGCCGGACCCCGCGATGTTCACCACCAGGGCATTGGCCACGCCTTGTGCTTCAAAGCTTCCGCTACCGGCGATCGAAACCTTCAGGTCATCACTCTGCAGGTCCGTGATCGTGATCGTGCCAGAACCGGCGATATTGCTGGCCAGCTTGGGGGCCGACAGGCGCGCCGCAGACAGGTCCGCAGAGCCTGCCAGCGACAGCTTGTCGATGTTGCGCACATGGACCGTGACCTTGACCTTGGTGCTGCCCGGCAGGTTCACGCCCTTCGCGGTGCGGATGCGCAACTGCCCGTTGGTAACCACGGTCTCAATCAAGGGCAGCAGGTTGTCGTCGGCTTCCACCACCACGCCTTCGGCATTACCCTGGATCAACTCGATCTTGCCATGCATGTCGACGGCAATCGCATGGAAGGGTGCCAGTTCGCGTTTGACACTGCTGGCAGTGCCGGAGCCTGCCACCGTTTTATTTCCGAACCAATTGCCGGCCTGCACCGGCGTGACGGCCATAGTCAGTACGCCCGCCAGAGCCAGCGACGCAACCGCAGAGAGAAGCCGTGGGCTGGTTTGCATGGTGTGTTCCCGGGTGCACATCAGGCTTGGCGACCGTAGACGGTCACAGTGGGCAGGGTGACGGTGTTCGCAGGGGAAGCCTGTGCCAAATCGTCAAAGTGCAACAACATGGACCCATTGACGGCCAGTGTCATGACCGCGGCAAACGCGAAAGCAACAAGCTTGATCTGGGAATGGTAGTTGTGCGACATGGTCTTCTCCGGTTGGCGGGCCACAGCGGTCCGATGGGTGAAATGTAGGCATGGGTCGCCCAAATTTCATCCTGAATGTGACGAATGGCAATTCCGCGCGAAAGACTGCTGTTTTTGGCGGACAAACCGGCCCGACCGCTAAGCACCCAGCCGTGGATCGGATGGTGTTCCGGCCAGTTCAAACTGGTGCCAGGCGCGGCGCAATTGGGTGTCGGAACTGAAACCGGCCATCTCGGCCGCCTGTGTCACGTTGCGGCCGGACTGCAACGCCGTTTGTGCGACAGCCAGGCGGATGCGGCGCAGGTACTGCAGGGGTGCGATACCCGCATGGTCCAGAAATAAGCGGGTGAGATGGCGCGGCGAGGTGTGGGCTACAGCGGCCATGCCGGGTACCGTCCAACCGGTTTCGGGGGCCTGGCTGACAGCGTCTTGCACGCGGTGCAGGGCCGGGTGCATATGGGCGCGGTAGGCCAGAAAGGGCGACAACTCCGGGTCGTTGGGACCGCGGCGCAGTGCGACCACCATGGTTTGCGCGACCTGTGCGGCCAGCGCCGGGCCGCATTCCGCGCTGATGCGGTGCAAGACCAGATCCAGGCCGGTGGTTACCCCGGCGCTGCTGTAGACCGCGCCGTCTTCCACAAACACGCGGTTGGCCACCACGTCGCATTGCGGCTCCACCCGGCGCAACTCGTCCAGGTGCTGGTGGTGCGTGGTGGCGCGGCGCCCGGCCAGCAGGCCGGCGTGGGCGGCCAGCACGGCACCGGCGCAAATGGTCATCAGCTCCAGCCGCCCAGCGGCCACCTTCAGTCCCCGCAGCCAGTGCAATACGGTGCGTGATGCGTCGGAGTCCAGCCGCAGGGCACCATCACCCGCCTGGCCCACCAGCACCACCCAAGTGGTGGGTGCGTTGGCGTCTGGGGAATCCAGCACGGGCAAACCCTGCAGACCACCCAGCACCACGCCGACCGAGCTGGGCGCACTGGGCAGCGGGCTGACAAAGTGCAGTGAAAACCGCGGGTTCTGGCCCTGCGCGACAAGGGCCTGGTTGGCCATGCGCAGCGCCTCGGCCGGGCCGGCCCAGTCCAGTATCAGACTATTGGGCAGCAGGACAAAGTAGACGTTGACCATGCCAGGCTTATCGGGCGCGGCTCAGCGCCTCGTCCACCGTGCACAGCGTGGCAAACCGGTCTGTCAGCACGGTGGCGGTGCGGGCTTTGATGTCGGCGGCGCTCAACGGGCGTCCATCGGGCTGCACCATGTCAAAGGTCAGGGTGGCGTCCACACAGTAGTCCACACTCCAGCCCAGGTCCGAGGCGTGGCGGGTCGTCGTTTCACAGCATTGCTCGGTGCGAATGCCGCTGATGATGAGGCGCTGCATGCCGTGGCTGGTGAGCCACACGTCCAGCCCGGTGCCGACCAATGCGCTGTGGCGGTTCTTGTAGAACGTGGCTGCGGCTTCGAAATCCAGCAGTCCCTTGAGCGGTACGACATGGCCGGACTCGCGGGCAAAGGCGTTGTCGGGGGTGGCCGGGCCGTCGGTGTGCAAGATACGCACAATGGGTACGCCCTGGGCCACACAGCCCGCAATCAGCGCATTTTGCGCAGCCAGGTATTCGGGCATGTCGCGTTCGGTGGAGTAGGGGCGGTTGCGAAAAGATTCCTGGACGTCGATCACAATCAGACAGGTGTTCATGGCTTGGTTTCCTTGAAAGCAGTGGTAGAAGCCCGTATTTTTGCTTCTATGCCAGATGCAAGCCATTCCGATCTGGACGACATTCGATCATTTTAGGACATCATTGTGATGCCCGCCCGTCCACGCTATTGCCGTAACGGGGCCGGGGCAAAGACCGACAGGCGGCTGCCGTGCACCAGGGACTCCTGGGCAGGCATCAGGCTGGGTGCGCGGGGGGTATGCACCGGCGTTGGTGCGGGGGCAGCCACCGGCTGTGGTGCGGGTGGCTGCAGTTGGGTGACGGGTTGCAGCCACTGCAGGATGGGCTCCCACTGGTCCAAGTCCGCCTGCACCAGCGTGCTGCGCTGGTCAAAGATGGTCTGGCCGCTGTCCAGGCTGCGCACATAGATCTGGGTTTCGCGCAAAACCCCCAGAAACGGGATGTTCAGGCCATCGGCCCACTCCTGCAGGGTTTCGGCCGCTCGGGTGCGGGCATCTATGCGCATGCCAACCACGCCCAGCTTGCAACGGCCGCTGGCCAGCCGGGGCAGGGCCATCAGCTCGGCAATACAGGCGGCGGCGGATTCGCGGTCAAACACCGAGTGGCATACCGGAATCAGGATGGCGTGCGCCGACATCACCACCTTGGCCAGCTCAAAGCCGTGGATGCCGCCGGGTGTGTCCAGCACCACATGGGTCACGCCCACCGGTACTTTCAGCACATTTTTTTGGTCTATGGTCCAGGGGGCGATGGCTGGCAGCGTGGGGCTGCGGCGTTTGAGCCAGGTGCGGGTGGATTGTTGGCGGTCGACATCGCCCAGCATGACGGCCGCGCCCTGGCGTGCCAGCCAGGCTGCCAGGTGGGTGGCCATCGTGCTTTTGCCACTGCCACCCTTGCGATTGATCACTGCGATTACCGGCATAACATCCGTTTCACCACCATTGGATGGCCGGATTCTGGATCAAAAATCGCGATAAGTCCAGTAACTATGCGGGTTGGTAGCTATAAATATCCTAGCAGTGGCTGGGGCGCAACCCCAGCCGCAGGTTCGGCGACCGGACTTTTAGGCGACCACTACGGCAGCCGAGTCACCACGTTCAGCAATCACGCCAATGCTGTAAACCGTCTCGCCCGCGGCACGCAGGGTCTGGGCACAGGCCTCAGCGTTGGCGGCGTCAATCACCACCACCATGCCAATACCGTTGTTGAAGGTGCGGTTCATTTCGATGTCGTCGATACCGGCAGTTTTTTGCAACCAGGCGAACAGCTCGGTCTGTGGCCAGCTGCCTTTTTTCAGGTGGGCAGCCGTGCCTTCGGGCAACACACGGGGAATGTTTTCCAGCAAACCGCCACCGGTGATGTGGGCTAAAGCTTTAATGGGGTGGGCGGCCAGCGCGGCCAGTACGTTTTTCACGTACAGGCGGGTGGGCTCCATCAGCGCCTGTTTGAAGGGTTTGCCGTCCAGTGTGGCGGGTGCGGATGTTCCCGCGCGCTCAATACATTTGCGCACCAGGCTGAAACCGTTGGAGTGCACACCATGGCTGGCCAGGCCCAGCACCACGTCGCCAGGCTTCACGCTGGCGCCGGTCAGAATCTTGGATTTTTCGACCGCGCCGACCGCAAAACCGGCCAGGTCGTATTCACCGGCGGGGTACATGCCGGGCATTTCGGCGGTTTCGCCGCCGATCAGCGCGCAGCCCGACAATTCACAACCCTTGGCGATGCCGCCGATAACGGCTGCCGCGGTGTCCACATCCAGCTTGCCGCAGGCAAAGTAGTCCAGGAAGAACAGGGGTTCGGCGCCTTGCACCAGCACGTCGTTGACGCTCATGGCCACCAGGTCGATGCCCACGGTGTCGTGCATATTCCACTCGAATGCCAGCTTGAGCTTGGTGCCCACGCCATCGGTGCCACTCACCAGCACGGGTTCCTTGTAGCGCTTGGGCACTTCAAACAGGGCGCCAAAACCGCCGATGCCGGCCATCACACCTTCGCGCATGGTTTTTTTGGCCAGGGGTTTGATGCGTTCAACCAGGGCGTCACCAGCGTCAATATCAACACCGGCAGCTTTGTAGGACAGGGGAGTGGGAGTGCTTGAATCGGTCATTTGAAGGGGTGGGCCGTGATCGCCTGGGCGAGCCCGATAGAATTTGCCTACATTTTAGCTTCGACTGGACAAGCCCTCCGGGCAATTGTCAGTCTTCGCTGAAACTGCGTTTTACGGGACATCTAACAAAGTATGCAATTCACCCCTCCCCAAAAAACTTTTGCGGCCTGGAGTTTGATCGCCGCGCTGCTCGCCTGTGTGCTGTGGCTGCTGGCGCCGGTGCTGACACCCTTTGTGGTGGCGGCCGTGTTGGCCTACGCGCTGACGCCCATGGTGGACTGGCTCGATGACTTGGGCCGTGGCCGCATTCCCCGGATGTTGGCGGTGATTGTGGTGGAGCTGGTGTTCATCGTGGCGGTGTTGGCCGTGCTGCTGCTGATGGTGCCCATCGTGGCCAAGGAGTTGCCCCTGTTGCGTGAGCAACTGCCGGTGCTGATGGACAGTGTGAGCACCACACTCAAACCCTGGCTGGCGCAGTTTGGCATACACGTTGCGCTGGATGTGGCCAGCATCAAGTCGTTTGTGCTGACGCATCTGAACGGCAACGTGGAGGATGTGGTGGGTTCTTTGCTGGCGTCGCTCAAGCTGGGGGGCAGCGTGGCGTTCTCCCTGATCGGCAATGCCATCCTGATTCCGGTGGCGCTGTTCTATTTGTTGATGGACTGGGACCGCCTGGTCGGCCAGGTACGGGACCTGATCCCGCCCCGTCTGCGTGGCTCCACCGACAGTTTCATGGCCGAGGCGGATTCGGTGCTGGGGCAGTACCTGCGTGGCCAGTTGCTGGTGATGTTGATACTGGCAGTGTTCTACAGCGTGGGCCTGGCGCTGTTTGGGCTGGACCTGGCCCTGCCCATTGGTATCTTTACCGGGCTGGCGATTTTTGTGCCCTACCTGGGCTTTGGCATTGGTCTGGTGCTGGCGGCGTTGGCCGGGTTGCTGGAGTTTTCTGCCGCGTCCGGTCTGGGCTACACCGTCATCATGGTGGCGGTGGTCTACGGTGCAGGTCAGGTGGTGGAGAGCCTGTTTTTGACACCCCGCCTGGTGGGTGAACGGATTGGCCTGCATCCCCTAGCCGTCATTTTTGCGCTCTTGGCCTTTGGCCAGCTGTTTGGTTTTGTCGGTGTACTGATTGCGTTGCCCGTCAGTGCCGTGTTGCTGGTGGCGATACGCCGCGTACGCACCGGTTACCTGGCCAGCGGGCTGTACCAGGGCTGACAGCGTTCCACCATGATGAAACAACTGGCACTGGATATTGGGCTGTCTACCGGACCCACCCTGGCCAACTTCTGTGCCGGCCCCAACCTGGCGGCCCTGCGCCACCTGGAGCTGTGGGTGGGCGCCAAGTCCCAGGCTGGTGCCGCCAACCGCTCGCCGGTACCCACCTACCTGTGGGGTCCGTCGGGCAGTGGCAAGAGCCATTTGCTCAAGGCGGCGCGCGAGGCCCTGCGCGAGCAGGGCGCTCGTGTGGGCTGGCTGGATGCATCGGTGCTGGAGGCGCCGGAGTTCAATGAATCCTGGGCTGCCGTGCTGCTGGACGATGTGCACCTGTACACCGCGGCGCAGCAGCACGCCGCTTTCAACTGGTTTGTGAATGCCCAGACCCACCAGCGCCCCGTGCTGGCCGCTGGCGAATTTGCGCCGGTGGAGCTGCAACTGCGGGATGACCTGCGCACCCGCCTGGGCTGGGGCCACGTCTTCAGCCTGCAGCCCCTGAGCGAACCCGAGCGCCGTGCCGTGTTGCGCCAGGCGGCCGATGCGCGCGGCGTTTTCTTGAGTGACGAGGTCATGGATTTCATGTTGACCCGCTTCAGCCGCGACCTGGGCAGCCTGATGGAGCTGCTGGAACTGCTGGATGGCTACGCCCTGCAAACCCAGCGCGCCATCACCATACCGCTGATCAAATCCATGATGGACAACCATTGATGACCCGCATTGCCTTATTTGACCTGGACCACACCCTCATACCGATTGACTCGGACTACGCTTGGGGCGAGTTCACCATCGAGCGGGGCTGGGTCGATCCCGTCGAGTTCAAGCGCCAGAACGACGACTTCTACGCCCACTACAAGGCCGGAACCCTGGACATACAGGCCTATGCCCGATTTGCCACGGAGGCCATTCGTCGCCAGGGTGCTATTAATTCAATAGCGGCACATCGAGATTTCATGGGGGCTAAGGTACAAAATGTCATAATGCCCCAGGCGTTGGAGCTGGTACACCAGCACCAGCGTGCGGGGGATGTGGTGGCCATCGTCACCGCCACCAACGAATTTGTGACCCGCCCGATCGCCCAGGCCTTTGGTGTGGACGAACTGATCGCCGTGGAGCTGGAGCGTGAGCCCTCGGCCGACGGTACAGGCTGGTTCACCGGGGCGATACGCGGCGTGCCGTCGTTCCGCGAGGGCAAGGTGGTGCGGGTCGAGGCCTGGCTGAAGGAGCGGGGTTTGAGCTGGGACACCGTGCACACCACGTTTTATTCGGATTCCATGAACGACCTGCCACTGTTGGAAAAAGCCATCGTACCGGTCGCCACCAACCCCGACGAGCGCCTGCGTGCGTTGGCTCTGGCGCGCGGATGGCGCATACTTGACCTGTTTTGACTGAGAGAGAAGGGCGGGCGCCAGCCCGCCATGGAAAGAACGGCAAACCGTTCTGCATGAGAAAAGAATGATCAAAAAATTTATCGATAAATTGCTGGGCAAAACCTCCAGCGGCGCGGCCAGCAAGAAGGCCAAATTTGGCAAACGGGTGGATGTGCCGGTAGCAACCCATGGCATTGACCCCAACCTGGTCGACGAACGGGCCATCAACGTGGTGCGCACCCTGCAGGATGCGGGTTTTGAAGCCTATGTGGTCGGCGGCGCGGTGCGCGATTTGTTGGTCGGCCTGCGGCCCAAGGACTTTGACGTGGCCACCAACGCCACGCCCGAGCAGGTCAAGGGCCTGTTCCGCCGCGCCTTCATCATTGGCCGGCGTTTTCGCATCGTCCACGTGGTGTATGGCCGCGGGCGTGAGCACGAGGTGATTGAAGTCTCCACCTTCCGCGCCTACCTGGACAACGCCGCCGCCGAACAGGTGGCCGGCAATGAAAAAACCAGCCGCAGCGAACTGGCCGGCATGAAACACGCTGTGGATTCCACCGGCCGTGTGTTGCGCGACAACGTCTGGGGCCCGCAGGAAGAAGACGCCGTGCGCCGCGACTTCACCATCAACGCCATGTACTACGACCCGCAGACGCAGATCGTGGTGGACTACCACAATGGTTTCAAGGATGTGAAGAACCGCGTCATCCGCATGATCGGTGACCCGGCCACCCGTTACCGCGAAGACCCGGTGCGCATCATCCGCGCCGTGCGGTTTGCCGCCAAGCTGAGCCCGCTGGGTTTTGCGTTGGAGAGCAAAACAGCGGCACCGCTGGTCAAGTCGCAGGAACTGCTGGCCGATGTGCCGCAGAGCCGCCTGTTTGACGAAATGCTCAAATTGCTGCAGACCGGGCATTCGCTGGCATCCATCGAGCAGTTGAAGAAGCTGGGCATGGCCCGCGGCATCTATCCGCTGCTGGATGTGGTGGTGGAGCGTGCCGAGCAGCCCTTTGTCAACGCCGCGCTGAAAGACACCGACCGCCGCGTGGGCGAAGGCAAACCGGTAGCACCCAGCTTCCTGCTGGCCTGCGTGTTGTGGGCCGATGTGCGTGATGGCTGGAACCGTCGTCTGGAGCAACGCCAACATTCACATCCGGCGCTGATGGACGCGATTGATGAAGTCTTCCATTCCCGTATTGGTGATGTATCCGGCGGAGGCAAGCTGGCCGGTGACATGCGTGAGATCTGGGTCATGCAGCCGCGCTTTGAGAAGCGTGTGGGCAGCACGCCCTTTGGTATGGTGGACCAGCCGCGTTTCCGTGCCGCGTTCGACTTTATGCGCCTGCGCTCCGACATTGGCGAGGTGGAAGAAGTATTGGCCGACTGGTGGCAAGAGTTCAGCATGGCCGACGACAACCTGCGCCAGGACCTGGTGGACCAGGTGCGTGAAGAACAACAAAAGCGCCAGCGTGCGCCCCGTGTGGCGCGTGTGCCGCGGGCGGACGCACCAATGGGCGAGGGCGCGCCGGGCCAGGCAGGTGCCGTGCCGCCCGCCGCGCGAGGCCCCGCAGAATTTACCGCAGCCCCTGGCGAAGGTGACGCCGGTGCCCCGCGCAAACGCCGCCGCCGCCGTCGCACCGGTGCGGCCAAGGGGGCAGGTGGCAATGCGGATGCTGGAGGCGGGGGCGACTCCGGCAACTAAACGGGTCGCCCATGCGTGAACCCGTCACCGCCTATCTAGGCTTAGGTGCCAATTTGGGTGACCCGGCGACTGCCCTAGAGCAAGCAGTGCAGCTACTCGACGCACACCCCGGCATCACCGTCACGGCCCGGTCTTCGTACTACCGCACGGCGCCTATCGATTCCAGTGGGCCCGACTACACCAATGCTGTTGTTGCCGTCGACACCACGCTGACCGCACCTGCCCTGTTGCTTTGTCTGCAGGGCATTGAGGCGGCAGCAGGCCGGGAGCGGCCCTACCGCAACGCGCCGCGTACGCTGGACCTGGACATCCTGTTGTATGGCGACGCGCAGGTATCGAGCGCGGCGCTGGACATTCCCCACCCCCGCATGTGGCAGCGGGCCTTTGTATTGTTGCCATTGGCCGAGATCGCTCCACACCATGTTTCCGCCGCCCAACTGCGCACCACTATGGCGCAAGACATTACACGCATGCCCTGAAGTGGGATACGCCTGCCGGGGCGGCATTGGACCTTGCACGACTATGGTGCTATTCTGTAACAGGCTGTACACGCGTGGTCGGTAACTACAACAGGAGCACATTCACCATGGGCCTCAACCGTCTCAAGATTGCCACCAAGTTGTGGGTCTTCATCATCCTGGTATTGGGTCTTTTGGTGGGTATAGCGGGCATAGGGCTGGCACGCAGTTCGGCCATTTTGGGCGAAGGGCGCGCCCAGCAACTGGTGGCTTTGCAGATGGTGCAGGTGGCCACCCGCTGGAATGGTTTGACAGAGACCAATGCCGCCCGCAACCACGCCATCATTATCAGCACCGAGCCTGCGGTTGCCGAGGCCTTCAAAGGCCCGGTCAACGCCACCAGCGATGAAATATCGCTCATGCAAAAGCAGTTGGAAAGCCTGCCCCTGACCGATGCGGACAAGACTCAACTGCAAAAAATTGCCGACTTGCGAAAGCTGGTGATCAGTCTGCGTGAAAAGGCTCGCGGTGCCCGTAGTGAAGGCAAAGCCGACGAGGCCATGCAAATCCTCAACGCCCAGTACCTGCCGGCCATGGCCAGCTACATCGCGGCGCAGAAAGAACTGGTCAAGATGCAGGAGCAGCGCGTGGTGGATGTACAGGCCGCCACCGAAAGCCGCCGCCAGGCCAATAGCATGGGCATAGTGGCGGGTTTGGTAGTGGTGGTGGTGCTGATCGCTACCGGAACGGTTTGGCTGGTGCGTTCCATACGGGACCCTCTGGACCAGGCCAATGACATTGCGGCCCGTATTGCGCAGGGTGATTTGAGTTCACGCATCAGCACACACCGTGAGGATGAATTTGGCACGCTGTTGCGCTCCCTGGCCACGATGAACGACTCCCTGGGCCGTATGGTGGCGCAGGTGCGTCTGAGTACCGACAACATCGCTACGGCCAGTGCCGAAATCGCCAGTGGCAACAACGACCTGGCCCAACGCACCGAGCAGACCTCCAGCAACCTGCAGTCCACGGCCAGCAGCATGGATGCGCTCACAGCCACCGTGCAGCACAGCAGCGACAACTCGCGCCAGGCCAGCGCATTGGCAGCCAGTGCGTCCACCGTGGCGCAGCGCGGTGGTGCGGTTGTGACCCAGGTGGTGTCCACCATGCAGGAGATCGATGCCAGCAGCAAAAAAATTGCGGACATCATTGGCGTCATTGACGGCATTGCCTTTCAGACCAATATCCTGGCCCTCAATGCTGCTGTGGAAGCCGCCCGCGCCGGTGAACAGGGCCGCGGTTTTGCCGTGGTGGCGAGCGAAGTGCGCAGCCTGGCCCAGCGCAGTGCCGAGGCGGCCAAGGAGATCAAAGGACTGATCAATACCTCGGTGGAAAAGGTGGAGTCGGGCACGCGCTTGGTGACAGATGCCGGCGCCACCATGGAAGAGATTGTGCAATCCGTGCGCCGTGTGGCCGATGTGATCAGCGAGATCACCGAAGCCGCCCACTCGCAAAGCAGTGGCATTGCAGAGGTCAACACTGCTATTGGCAACCTGGACCAGATGACACAGCAGAATGCCGCATTGGTGGAAGAAAGCGCCGCCGCGGCAGAGAGTCTGCGGGAACAGGCCGACCGCATGAAAGAGTCTGTGGCGGTGTTCCGGGTCTCCGCCGAGCACCACAGTGCTTTGGCGCTGCGGTAAAGCCGATGCAGTAATGCGTTTCAGGTGACGCTGGCGTGGCGCACGCAGTTGCGCCCGTCGTGTTTGGCTGCGTACAAGGCGCGGTCGGCCGCAGCCACCAGGTCTTCCAGGCTGAGTGCGGCTTGTGGAACGACCGACACCACCCCAAAGCTGGCCGTAAAACGCAGGGGTTTTCCGTCAAACTCCACCCGCAGTCGGTCGGTCGCTTTGCGCAGTTCCTCCGCCAGGGTGACAGTGCCTGCCAGATCCACCCCCGTCAGTGCAATGACAAATTCCTCACCACCGTAACGCGCCAGGATGTCGCCCGCACGGTCGATGCGGGGGCGCAGCATGTCGGCCAGCGCGCGCAGGCAGGCATCACCCGCCGGGTGGCCAAAGGTGTCGTTGATGGCCTTGAAGTGGTCGATATCCAACAGGATGATGCTCAGGTGGCCCTTTTGCCGCTCGGCTCGCCGCATTTCGGTGATGGCAGCAGCATCGAAATAGGCGCGGTTGCCGATCTGGGTCAGGCCGTCGGTGGTGGAGAGCAATTGCAGCCGCGCATTGGCCTGGCTGAGCTGTTCCATGGCGGCGTTCAGGTCATTGGTGCGGGACAACACCCGTTGCTCCAAGTCTAGGTTGGCCTGTTCCTTGGCGCGAATCAGGGCCGCCTGGCTGGCCCGTGCCTTGCGTTCCAGGTCCAACGCCACAGCCTGTGCGTTCAGTCGCAGTGTGCGGTCGTTGTTGATGCGGTCGGCCAGCGTGAATGACAGCAGTACCACCAGCAGCACGATGCCGATCTGCGACGCGTTTTCAGTCCAGATATTGGTAGGAATCCAGCCGAACTTGCTGGCATTGAGCACCGTGATGCCAATCAATATGGCCGTCCAGGCCAGGCAGTAGAAACGCGCAAAACGGGCTCCCCGCCACCAGCGCCAGTAGCCCAGTATCAGGGCGGTGATGGTGATGGGCAGGGTGATGGCGGCCACGATGCGTATGCTCAGGCTGTAGGGCACGACAAAACTCAGCACCAGCAGCGCGGCACTGCACACCATCATGCTGCACACCAGGTAACTCGCTGGCCGGGAGAAGCTGCGCAGCTTCAGAAAGCTGTTGGTAAACAGGCAGGTGAACATGGCCGCACCGGCCGCAAAGGTGGAAATGGCAAAACTGTTCCAACGCACCGCGTTGGGCCACAGGTGGGCAAAGGTGTGGCCCGTCAGCGTCAGGTGGAACAGCATGTAGCTGGCCACAAAGCAGACATAAAACAGGTAGTTGATGTCGCGGGTGGAGGCAAAAACAAACAGGTTGTAGACCACCATGATCAGCAGAATGCCGATCACCGCACCCTGCGCCAGGTTCTCGTCGTTGCTGGCGGCGTGGAAAAACACCGGGTCCCAAACCCGCAGCGGCGCCTCTATGGTGCCGCTGGAAACCAGGCGCAGGTAAATCTCGTTGTTGCCGGGCGCCAGTTGCAGCGGCATGACAAAGTTGCGGTGGCGCACCGCCCGCTGGGCGAAGGGTTGTTCGTCGCCTAGGCTGTACTGGGTCTGCACTGCGTCGCCCACTAAATGGTAGAGGCGTACATCGTCCAGAAACGGTATGGGCAGCTCCAGGAACCGCGGCAGCACCTTGGCACTGCGGTTGTGCAACTGGAAGCGGAACCAGTAGCCGTCTTGCGTAAATCCGAAATTGGGGGATTGGCGTGTGATGGTCTGCCAGCCATTAGCCTGGGTGCGGGCCTGCTGGAGTGTCAGCGCGCGGCTGCTGTCGACCAGCACACCCATGCGGGTGCCGATCTCCAGGCGCTGGGGGCCGTCTGCATCCAGTTCAAAAACCGGGAAGCTGGGGCTGGTGGCCGCGCCCGCGGGCGGTGCAAATGCCAGCGCCAGCGCACAGAGCAGCAAAGCGAGACATTTCACAAGCATGGCTGCAGTGTGCCAGTTTCAGCTACAGAAAGAAATGACCGTGTGGCGGTCCTGTGGCACCGGCCGTCGCGCAGGCGGCAGCCGGCGCCCCAATCAGGCCAGTTCGGCGATCAATTCGATTTCCACACAGGCACCCAGGGGGATCTGGGCCACACCAAAGGCGCTGCGTGCATGGGCGCCCTTGTCGCCAAAGACCTGGCCCAACAGCTCGCTGGCGCCGTTGGTGACCAGGTGCTGCTCGGTGAAGTCGCCGGTGGAGTTGACCAGGGACATCAGCTTGACGATGCGTTTGACCTTGTTCAGGTCGCCCACGGCGGCGTGCAGGGTGCCCATCAGGTCGATGGCAACGGCGCGGGCCGCGGCCTTGCCTTCTTCGGTTTCCATGTTTTTGCCCAGCTGGCCGACCCAGGGTTTGCCATCTTTCTTGGCAATGTGGCCGCTCAAGAAGACCAGGTTGCCGGTTTGCATAAAGGGCACATAGGCCGCAGCGGGAATCGCCACAGGGGGCAGGGTGATGTTCAGGCTGGTGAGGGTGTCGTAAATGTTCATGGTGGCCTCTTGGCGGGGTGGTTGTTGGTAAAAAGTGCCTTTAGCCCCCGTGTAATATGGTTGTAGTGCTATGTAAATAGTAGCAAAAATCCATCCTACAGGGTCTGGGACTGAGATTGTGACTGATTCTGCCCCTGGCTTTGGTTCTGGCTTTGGCCCGTCCATGCCTCGCGCTCCACGGGTTCCACCGTCACGGCCACCCGCAGCCGGTGGTTGGCGCCGCCGTGGATGACACCGCGCAGCGGGGACACGTCGGCATAGTCGCGGCCCAGGGCCAGCGTCACGTAGTCTTCACCTGGGTTGCCCCAGCCGTCGCGGTTGTTGGTGGGGTCAAAGTCGCACCAGCGGCCGCCCACGGCGCCGTCTTCTGCATCGGGCAGGTAGACCGAGACCCAGGCGTGGGATGCATCACTGCCCACCAGGCGGGGTTGGCCGGGCGCGGGGTGGGTCAGCAGGTAACCGCTGACATACCGCGCCGGCACACCGTAGGCGCGCAGGCAGGCAATCATGATGTGGGCAAAGTCCTGGCACACACCGGTGCGCTGGGCCAGGGCCTCGCGTGCCGGGGTGTTGATCTCGGTGCTGTGGCTCTCGTAGGTGAAGTCGTGGTAGATGCGTTGCATCAGGTCGCGCGCGGCCAGCAGCAGCGTGGGCTGCGCGCTGAAGCTGGGGCGGGCATAGTCTGCAAAATCCGCATGGCGTGGCACATAGGGCGACGCAAACACAAAATCGGCCGCGGCATCAAACGGGTTCTTGGCGCAGTAGCGAAAACGTTCACGCACCTGCTCCCACCGCACCGTGTTGTCCCACAGGTCGGGTGCCTGGGTGGCCACCAGGCTGCGGGCCACTACGTGGAGCTGGGTGTGGGCGGTCTGCAGCGAGAAAAATGCCCGGGTGTTGCCATACACATCCAGCGTCGCGGTCTGTTGGGTGGGCTCGGGCGTGATGGATAGGGTGTGGCTCAGCACCTGTTGGTTGGCCGTGTTCAGCGGCCGCAGGTAGGCCATGTGCTGCGCAATGTTCACCGCCGGCGTGTAGTCGTAACAGGTCTCGTGGGTGATGTGCAATTGCATGGCCAAACCCTCTTGCGCTAAGCACCCAGGCTTTGCCCGGCTTCGCCGGAGTGGGTGAAATAGGTGGCACTGATTTCTTCGGACACCTGGTAGGCCGCCTCGCCACAGCCCAGCAGCAGGTCGGTCAGGCTGGTGTATGCGTTATCGGCGCCTGCTTCGCACAGTGTTTCCAGCTGCCACTGGCGTGGGTCGGGCACGCTGTGCGACAGCAGGCCCAACTGGTCCGGCGCGCTGCCGGCTAGCTTGGCCAGGCGCCCGCGCAGCGTGTGCGCCACCCAGGCCAGTGCGCGGGGGTTGTCGCGGTCCAGCACCAGCAGGTCTACCAGTGGCGCAATGTCGTGGCTTTGCTGGTACTGGCCGTGGAAGGTGATGGTGCTGTCAAACAGCGCCACCATGGCCTCAAAACCGCCATCGTGGTGCACGGCGCCATGCGCAAAACCGGTGGCCAGCGCGTGCGACAAAAAGCCCAGCCGCTCCACATGGCGGCCAATGCTGAGCAGGCGCCAGCCGTCGTCGCGGGTCATGCGGTCGGTCTGCAGGCCGGTGATGGCGGCCAGGTGGTCGCTGGCGCGTTTGAGCGCGGTCAGTGCATGCAGGGCAGAGTAATCGGCCCCGGTGGGGGTGTGGGCACAGCTCTGGAAGAAGGCGTCTTCGGTGCGCTGCATCAGGCTCCAGTGCTCTTGCGACAGGCGCTCGCGCACCGCGGCACCGGCCAGGCGCACGGCGCGCAGGTTGTAGCCCACACTGGTGGCCTGTTTGCTGCTGCCCAGGCTGGCGATCAGCGAGCGTTCAAACACACGGCGCACATGGGGCGCCGGTGTCAGGGCGGGCACACCGGCCAGCACCAGGTTGTTGTTCAACGCCATTTGGCCCAACCAGCTCAAGAGGGTGGGGGATGACTGGTCTTCACCGGCCAGGCTCTCCAGCGTGAGGCGTGCCAGGCGCACGGAGTTTTCGGCGCGCTCGGTGTAGCGGCCCAGCCAGAATAGGTTTTCGGCCGCGCGGCTGGTGACCTGGCGGGTGCGCTGGGTCAACACGGCGGGGGTCAGCGGCGGGTGCAGCAGCGTGGTCTTGTCCACGGCGCCGTGGGTCATGACCCAGACATCGGCACTGCTGCCCCCATGCTGCATGGAGGCCACGTCCACACTGGTATCGCCAGACACGCGGGCCAAGCCGCCGGGTAACACACACCAGGATTGGGCGCCTTGCGACACGGCAAACACCCGCAGCATGACCGAGCGGGGCACTATGCCACCACCTGCCGTCTCTCCCGCGGCATCCCCTGCAGCACGTTTGTGCCAGGTGGGCATTTGCGACAGCGGCATGTAGTCTTGCACCGTGTGGTCGTCGGGCTGCAGGGCAATGCGGCCCGCCCATTCGGCCAACTCGCGCTCACTCAGTTTGCGCCCCAGCACCGCATCAAAATTGCCATGCACGGCCGAGCCGGGGTAGGTGGGTTTGATGGCGCAGGCATGCAGGCGCGGCAACACGGCCTCCATGGCCGAGCGTTCGCCGCACCACCAGGTGGGCAGGGCGGGCAGCAGCAGCTCTTCACCCAGCAGGTGTTTGGACAGGGCGGGCATAAAACCCAGCAGCGCGGGCGACTCCAGAAAGGCAGAGCCCGGCGCATTGGCCACCAGCACATTGCCAGCACGAATCACCTGCAGCAGACCCGGCACACCCAGCGTGGAGTCGGAGCGTAATTCCAGCGGGTCCATGAACTGGTCGTCCAGCCGCTTGAGCAGGCCATGCACCGGCACCAGACCGCGCAGGGTCTTGAGGAACAGGCGCTGGTCCCGCACGATCAGGTCATTGCCCTCGACCAGCGTCAGCCCCAGGTAACGGGCCAGGTAGGCGTGTTCAAAATAGGTCTCGTTGTAGGGCCCGGGTGTCAGCAGCGCGATGTGGGCGTCCTGCCCGGCCGGGCTCATGGCCTTCATGCTGTCGATCAGCGCGCGGTAGGTACCGGCCAGGCGCTGCACCTGCAGGTGCTCAAAGGCTTGTGGGAACAGGCGCGAGATGGCCAGCCGGTTTTCCATCAGGTAACCCAGGCCCGAGGGGGCTTGGGTGCGCTGTGACACCACCCACCAGTTGCCGTCCGGCCCGCGGGCCAAATCGAACGCGGCCACATGCAGGTGCGAGCCGCCCACCGGCTTGACGCCATGCATGGCGCGCAGATAACCGGGGTGGCCCTGCACCAGCGCCGGCGGTATCAGGCCCTGGGCCAGCAGGTCTTGTGGGCCGTACACATCGGCCATCACCCGGTCGAGCAGGCGCATGCGCTGCGTGATGCCCACCTCAAGGTGTTGCCAGTTGTCGGGCGAAATGATCAGTGGGAACAGGCCCAGCGACCAGGGGCGCTGGGGACCGTCGGTGTCGGCATACACGTTGTAGGTGACGCCGTTGTCGCGTATCTGGCGCGCCAGTGTCTCCGTGCGCAGGTGCATGTCACCCAGGCCGTCGGACTGGGTGTGTTCAAAGAATTGGCGCCAAGCCCCCGAGATAGCTGACTGTTCTGCTATCGATTGTGTAGCATCGTCGGGAGGGGGTGTTGCGTCGGACGCGCGCGCGCGCAGCTCGTCGAAGTGGCCCAGTGCGGCGTTTTCAGACGCCAGGGCGTGGTCTAGCGCGGTCTGGGCGGGGTCGGCCACGGCAGGCACAAGGGCAGGAAAGTCGGAAAGATGGCTCACTGCCCGCAAGTATGCCGTAAACCGTTTACGCACCCCTTGGTTCACCGCCTTCTGGCGGCGCTTATCGGCTTATACCGGCTTATGACTTGCGCGCAGTGACCAGCAAAACAATGCCGCCCACAATGGCGCCCACACCCACCCACAGCGGGATGTTGACGCGTTCGGTCTCCTTGACCTGCAGGGTCAGCGGGCCGATGTTGGCGCTGCTGGTCTCTTTGGTGTAGCTGAAGCCGCCGTACAGCAAGCCCAGTGCACCGGCAGCAATCAGAAAAATAGCGACCAGTTTGATGGCGTTCATGGTGGAGAGTCCTTAAATAGAACCCATTGTGCAAAGCCCTGGCCCGCCCGTATGTGCGCAAGCCCACAGAGCAGATTCGTATTTACCCGGATACTGGGATCCAACATGATCCGTATCGAACTCCAACTTGCCCTCAACTACCAGGTCGACGCCCAAGGCGCCGATTTTGTGTTCAACATCCACGCCGCGCAAACCGCCTGCCAGCAGGTCACCTTTGAGAACCTGTGGGTCAGCCAACCCGTGCAGACCCAGGTCCACACCGACGCCTACAGCGGCAACCGTTATATGCGCCTGCACGCCCAGCAGGGTGAACTGAATGTGAAGTACGTGGCCACGGTGGACCTGATCCACCACATGGCCGACCCCAACCATATTGCCGAGGTGCCGGTGCAGGCGCTGCCACCCGAGGTGCTGGGCTACATTTACCCCAGCCGCTACTGCCAGTCTGACCGGCTGCTCAAACTGGCCAGCAACAACTTTGGCCATCTGCCCCAGGGTTATGGCCGGGTGCTTGCGGTGCGCGACTGGGTGCAGCGCCACGTGGCCTTCACGTCCAACAGCTCCACCAGCAACACATCTGCCATTGACACGCTGATCGGCCAGGTGGGCATCTGCCGGGACTTTGCGCATTTGATGGTGGCCCTGTGCCGCGCGCTCAACATGCCGGCCCGCTTCACCACCGGTACCGACTATGGCGCAGACCCCGTATTGGGCCCGCCAGACTTCCATGCTTATGTGGAGGTGTTTGTGGGTGACCGCTGGTACATCTTTGACCCCTCGGGCACCGCCATTCCCATGGGTCTGATCCGTTTTGGCACCGGGCGCGACGCGGCAGATGTGGCCTTTGCCACCATCTTTGGCAATGTGCAGGCCCATGCGCCGGTATTGCTGGCCACGGCGGTGGTGAACCCCGTGATTGGCGCTGTGATGCCCCAGCACACGCAGCAGGCGCTGTCTACCGACGGCAACCCCGTGCGCTTGGTAGTTTAAGTTTCTTGACTAGGCTTCGGCCTTGGCCAGTTCTTCGTAGGCGTGCTGCAGCCACATGGTCAGGCGCTGGCGCTCCATCAGGCGCAGGCTGGCATCGCCACCCGATGTATCCGTCTTGGCCGCCCAGAAGCTGCTGTTGTTGGCGTCTATTTTTTGCACCACGGCGTCACTCAGGTGTTTGATGGAGACGACCTTGGCACCCAGACCCAGCGCACGCTCCAACTGGCCCGAGCGCTCCAACTGGCCAAAGTCGTCACCGCGCAGCTGGTTGAGCACCAGTACATAGTTCAGGTTCTTGCCATACCGGTCCAGCAGGCGCGCCAGCAGGTCCACCGAGTCACGCCCAGAGTCCATGACATGCCAGTAGTGCAGCGTAAAACCGGTGTCATCGGCCATGTTCAACACGCCCGAATCATCGATCCACTTCACCAGCGGCTCATGGGTTTGCGCGGCCAGATCGACCAGCACGCGCACACCGGGCAGCTCTACCGCGGCCTCCACGATGTGGTCGAGCGCTTCAAAGCGGTCAATCAACACGGGCGACGCGTAGTCGCTGTAAAAGCGCAGCAGCGCGCCGTGCGAGCGGTCGGTGTCAAAGCCAACAAAAGGAATGTCCTTGTCGATGAAGTACTGGGCCAGCAGGCGCGACACCATGGACTTGCCGACACCACCTTTTTCGCCACCGATCATGTGGATTTTGGACGTTGCGGGGGGCGTGCCGCCTGGGGCGTTTAGGGAGGTCATTTTTTGTGGATTCCGTTGGTTGGGCTGTGGGGACATCAAGCAATATGGGTGCCACAGAGCTTACTATGCTGGCGTGACCAACAGATTTGCATAACGAGGCTTAAATTTTGAAACCACGCTCCCACACTTTCGGTTCTTTGGCTGCTGGATGGATGTTCGGCTTGGCGGTACTGGGCTCCACTCTGCTAATGACCGCCTGCGATGACCAACGCATCCGTGAGCTGGAAGAAGGCGTAGCCACCGAAGGTGACGTACGCATGAAATTTGGCGAGCCTGAAAAGGTTTGGGACGGCGAAAACGGTGCCCGCATTTTTGAGTACAACCGCCAACCAGCCGGCGCCAAAAACTACATGATCACCATTGGGCCGGATGGCAAGATGACCGCGCTGCGCCAGGTGCTGGCGCCCCATGTCTTTGCCAAGATAGAGCCCGGCATGCCCATGGAAACAGTGCGCAGAATGCTGGGCAAGCCCATGAAGATGACGCCGTATGAGTTGAAGAATGTATGGCACTACGATTGGCGCTACATGGACGGACCCAACGGGTCGGACGCCAAGATCTTTACCGTGGTGTTTAACAGTGACCTCAAGGTGTTGTCTACCGGCTCTGTTGCGGACCCGGCGCTTTCGCCCAACTGAAATATTCACTATGCGCAAATTCAACTGGAAAACCAGGTCGCTGGCGGTCACCATCGCGGTGCTGCTGGTCGTGGCGGCCAATCCGGAGTTGCGGGCCTTCCTGCTCATTCTCGATTTTCTGGGAGCCGATTTGGTGCTGCTGCTACTGGGCGGTTACCTTCACCACTATTGGCCCATGGTCGCTTGCCATCTGAAGCCCTTGTTTGCTCGGATCGCATCAGGCGCAAGTTGGGTCTGCAAGTGGTTGCGCTGGATGGCTTATGGGCTCATTCCGCGTGATTCACTGTGGGTGAATATGGACCACTTTGTTATCGCAGGCGGCACGGTAGGCCGCATTGCCGTTGGACGCCTTCGCGCGCACTGACGAGACTTCACCAAGTTTCTGCGGCGGCGGTGCCTTGGTGGTAGCGAAGTTGCCAACCTGCGTCCGTCTTGACCCATATGGATGACCGCAGGGTATGGTTTACCAAGATGTTGTCGTTTCCCAGGTGCGCTGAGCGAAAGGTGAGAAGGGCAACCCCAGGACCCAGTTCCGCGACTGCAAATTCGTCAGACACCACCGCGGGTTGAGTTTCTTGCTTGGCCAGGAAGTTGATGACGGTGTCTCTTGTGTATGCCCGACCGGAGCGGCCGACCTCATGAAACAGAGGGTGCAGCAGCCGGTTCAGCCGCTCGCGACTGCACCGAACGCCGGGGTGGTGTAGTTCGACTTCGAGGGCTTGGAGGTCTTGAAGGAGGGATTTCACGTGTAGTGTGCTTTGTGCGGTCTAGCGTTGGCGCTCAGCGGGCGGCGAAGCCGTCCGATGCAGCAAACGGTTAGGAGGCACGTGCAAAATCAGAAGCAATGTGCTCATGCGATTAGTAGCCCTCCAGAAGTTCGATAGAACCGTCGCCCTCTTTGGACTCCAGAACTTGCTTCGCCAGCCGCGCGATTCGTAGGCGTTTGGCTTGAGACAGCGGGACGAGACCAATCAATCCGCAGCGTCGGATGGATTTGACGAAGATTCTCACGGGATAAGCAGGCTTTGAAATCACCTCGGATTCATTTACCCGCGACCATACGCAATCACCTTCATAGCGCGTCGTCCCCTCAATAACGAAGAACTGCTCGCCCCGGTTAATGAACTGTGCTTGACTCATACAAACAGCGCCTCCGTGCCTTCTAACGTTTGAATTCAGCCGACCGGACGGCGCAGCCGGCCAGGGTCAGCTGCAATGAAGGGTTGGGCATCACTGCGCGCTACCCGCTGGGCATTTGACGCAAGCCATGCGGCCAGTTGTTCGGCCTTGCCGGGTGTTCCAAACATCAGCTCACTCGTTCCTGGCGACACTACCTCACAGTAGTGTTTTCCTGGCCACATTCCCTCATCGTTCCAGTCCCCTGTGCCATTAACGACAAATCGAGTTTCTGAGTTGTTTGGGATTTCAACTCGCTTGTACCAAACAGCCGCCCACGAGCGCTCAAAGACTATCTCTGTTGGAGTTATAGAAATTCGGAACCGAAACGGAAGAACGAGGATGGAGAGCACCAGCAATGTCGCTGCGGTCCATGACAACGCTGTAAGCCAAGGCATCGCAAAGAACGCAGGGACTACGAGCCATGGCAATAGTCCGCCTGCGACACCGAACCAGGTAAAAACGGCAGAAAAATGATCGAAGCCAGCAACCGCAGCTGACGTTGCATCTGTTTCGTAGACGGATTGCATGCGGAAGCTAGTGTGTGGGTGATGCCCAACGTGATGTGGATGGGCGAATATTCTGGGCTCCCGGGATATCCGACGGGATATACCCAAATTTCACTTGCGAATGCTCATCGCCCATGAGGCTGTTAGACGCACAAAGGCTTGTTTCGCAGCCAATTCCCAAAGAAAGTGAAGTCATTTCCGTACCCTTAAACCTTGTCGCCTATCCTGGCGAAATTTGGTTAGCGCCGAATTGATTTGCTCGGCGTTTCATTACGCCCGACTATAGCCAGGTGGGCGATCTACTTGAATATCGGCCCCCTCTGCACAACTGACTTACGCCGCGCACACACCATGCAAGCGCGCAAACGAACTGTGGTTCAAGAACCTAATCACTGCAAAATATGTAGCAACGCAATGAGATTTGACGGGGGCTAGAGGCATATTTCGCTTGAGACTGTTCGGCTACAGCGGACAAATGGGGTCAGAGCACACGTTCGCTGTGCGAACGGTGATCTGACCCCATTGACCCTTTCCGCACTGCGACCTACCCGCGCCGCAAATCCCGCGTAAACGGAAACTCTTTACTAGCCGCCACATTGATCGTCGCCGGCGGCACATGCATCACACCTGGCGTATGCCCGGTCGCAGTGAAGCGTGTCAAACGACGGCTTTCGGCTTCAAACGAGTTGACCGGGAAGTTTTCGTAGCTCAATCCGCCCGGATGCGCCACGTGGTACTGGCAGCCGCCCAGCGAGCGCTTCATCCAGGTGTCCACAATGTCAAAGGTCAGCGGGGCGTGCACGCCAATCGTGGGGTGCAGGCTGCTGGGTGGGTTCCAGGCTTTAAAGCGCACGCCGGCCACAAACTCACCGACCGTGCCGGTGCTTTGCATGGGCAATGCCTGGCCGTTGCAGGTGATGACGTAACGGCTTTCGTTCAGGCCCTTCACATGCACTTCCATGCGCTCCAGTGAAGAGTCCACATACCGGGCGGTACCGCCGGCCGAGCTTTCTTCGCCCATTACATGCCAGGGTTCCAGCGCGCAGCGCAGCGTCAGTTCGATGCCGGCCGATTGGATGGAGCCGACCAGCGGGAAGCGGAACTCCACGTGTGGTGCAAACCAGCTCGGGTCAAACGGATAACCGGCGGCGCGCATGTCTTCCACCACATCGTCAAAGTCCATCTTGATGAAGGTGGGCAGCATGAAGCGGTCGTGCAGCTCGGTACCCCAGCGGGTGACGGGCGCCTTGTAGGGCGCCTTCCAGAAGCGGGCCACGAATGCGCGCAGCAGCAGCTGCTGCACGATGCTCATGCGCGGGTGGGGTGGCATCTCAAATGCGCGCAGCTCCAGCAGGCCTAAACGACCGGTGGCCGAGTCGGGCGAGTACATCTTGTCGATGGAAAACTCGCTGCGGTGGGTGTTGCCCGTGGCGTCGATCAGGATGTTGCGCAGCGTGCGGTCCACGATCCACGGCGGCATGCTTTGGCCATACAACTCGCGGTTGGCGTAGATTTGTTCAATCGCAATTTCCAGCTCGTACAACTGGTCGTTGCGCGCCTCGTCCACACGCGGGGCCTGGCTGGTGGGGCCGACAAACATGCCGCTGAACAAATAGCTCAACGATGGGTGGTTGTGCCAGTACAGCAGCAGGCTTGCCAGCAGCTCGGGTTTGCGCAGGAAAGGGCTGTCGGCCGGTGTGGCGCCGCCCATCACGAAATGGTTGCCACCGCCGGTGCCGGTGTGGCGGCCGTCGGTCATGAACTTCTCGGCACTCAAGCGCGACTCGAACGCCGCGTTGTACAAAAACTCGGTGTTGGCGACCAGCTCTTTCCAGTTGTTGACGGGGTGGACATTGACCTCGATGACGCCGGGGTCGGGCGTGACCTGCAAGAGTTTGAGGCGGGGGTCGCGCGGGGGCGGGTAGCCTTCCAGCACCAGCTTCATGCTGAGTTCTTTGGCGGTGGCCTCAATCGCGGCCAGCAGGTCCAGATAGTCTTCCAGCTTCTCCAGCGGTGGCATAAAGACGTACAACACGCCAGACTTGGTGCCCACGGCTTCGGCCTTGGGACCGCTGGCGCGGCGGGGGTCGCGCACTTCCACACACAGTGCCGTGCGGCTGACCCAGTGGGCGGACTCTCCGCGTGCCGGTACGCGGGCGTAGTCGGCTGGTTCGGCTTGGGACGCACGGCGTGCGGCCATGTCGGCCAGTGTGGTGCTGGTGCCCACATAGGGCGGCACGGCGGCGGATGCGGTGTCGGTCTTGCCGTTCAGCGCGTTCTGGAATTTGCGCGCGGCTTCCTGTGGTGTAGTCGCACCGCTGAGATAGGGCACATCTGCTCGTACTGTGAGGATGGGGACCGTGTTGCCGCTGCTGCGGGCTGCTGGTGCAGCGCTTGTGGCCGTGCCGGTGGTGACAGCGGGGAGACCATCGGCATAACGTGCAGCCAATGCTGTGTGGGTGGGCAGGGGTCCACGCGGTGCGCTGGGGTCGGTCTCCACCAAGTAAGGGAAATCAGCCTTGCTGACCCAGGGTAATGAATCCAGCGGCAGGCGCAGGCCCATCGGTGAGTCGCCGGGCATCAAATACATGCGTTCGTCGCGCAAGAACCAGGGGCCGGTCATCCACTTGGGTCCGGCTAAATTCGGACCTTCACTCGCCTTGACTGGCAGCACATAACCTACCGCCGTGTCCAACTTTTGTTCGAACACGCGGCGCAGGCGGGCGCGTTCCATCTCGTCGTCGAGCTTGGAGTTGAACGGGTCCACATTCACCGGCAGGCGGCGTTCGCGCCACAGGTAGTACCAGCTGTCTTCATAGGCCGGCAGGATGTACTGGTCGGTCACGCCCAGGCGTTTGCACAGCGTCTGGGTAAAGCGATGGGCATCGGCACTGGTGTAGTGGGTGGGGTCGCGCTCGTCGGTAAACAGGCTGGGGTCGGCCCAAACCGGTTGTTTGTCGGCACGCCAGTAGATATTCAGCGCCCAGCGTGGCAACTGCTCACCGGGGTACCACTTGCCCTGGCCAAAGTGCAGGAAGCCACCCTGGCCGTATTCGTTGCGCAGCTTGTGCACCAGTGCGGTGGCAAAGCCGCGTTTGGTGGGGCCCAGGGCGTCGGTGTTCCACTCGGCGGCGTCGCGGTCGTTCACGGCCACAAAGGTGGGCTCACCGCCCATGGTCAGGCGCACATCGCCGGCTACCAGTTCTTTGTCCACCGCGGCGCCCAGGGACATCACATCGGCCCACTGCTCTTCGGTGTAGGGCTTGGTGACGCGGGGCGATTCATAAATGCGGGTCACCTGCATGTGGTGGCTGAATTCCACCTCGCTCTCGTCCACACCGCCTTCAATCGGCGCTGCACCCGAGGGCTGGGGTGTGCAGGCCAGCGGGATGTGGCCCTCTCCGGCAAGCAGGCCCGAGGTGGCGTCCAGGCCGATCCAGCCGGCGCCGGGTAAATAGACCTCGCACCAAGCGTGCAGGTCGGTGAAGTCGACCTCGGTGCCGCTGGGGCCGTCCAGCGCTTTCACGTCAGACTTCAACTGAATCAGGTAGCCCGATACAAACCGCGCCGCCAGCCCGCAGTGGCGCAGCAGTTGCACCAGCAGCCAGCCCGAGTCGCGGCAGGAGCCGGAGCCTTTGGTCAGGGTCTCGTCCGGCGTTTGCACGCCGGGCTCCATACGGATGGTGTAGCTCACGTCCTTGTGGATCATCTGGTTGATGTCCACCAGAAAATCGATGGTGCGGCGCTTGGTGTAATCGATCTTGGCCAGGTAGTCATTGACCAGCGGTGTGCGTTCACCCGCCATCAGGTAGGGCAGCAGCTCCTCTTGCAGCAGGGGTGCGTATTTGAAGGGGAACTCTTCGGCCTCGGGCTCCAGGAAGAAGTCAAACGGGTTGTAGACCGCCATCTCCACCACCACATCCACGGTGACCTTGAACTCGCGGGTCTTGTTGGGGAAGACCAGGCGGGCCTGGTAGTTGGCGAACGGGTCTTGCTGCCAGTTCAGGAAGTGGCCCTCGGCCGGCTCTACCTTTAGAGAATACGAAATGATCTTGCTGCGGCAATGCGGCGCGGGGCGCAGGCGCACAACCTGGGGGCCCAGTGCTACCAGGCGGTCGTAGCTGTAGTGGGTGACGTGGTTCAGTGCTGCGTGGATGGACATGGCGGGTCTCGGTTGAAGCGTTGCTTGCATGGTAGCAAGCTATTGCTAAGACTAAGCAATTCCTGCGCCACGGCTTTTTTGCCGGGTAGCATGGCCCGGTGCGTACGTTTTTATTCCACTTCCAGGCCCATGCGCGGGTGCTGTTTGCCTCACTGCTGGGGCTGGTGCTGGGCACCGCCCTGCAGTTGCAGCAGGGGCCGCTGTTTGCGTGGCAAGGCTATGCGGCAATTGTGGTCCTAGCCCCCGTCATCTATGCATGTAACGCTATAAAAAATGCAGCAATTGCATGGCGCTGTGTGGTTACAGCCCTGGCGCTGGGGCTGCTGGGTTTTGGCGCCACCGGCCTGAGGGCCACGGTGTACCTGCACCAGGCCCTGGACCCGGCACTGGAAGGGCGCGATGTGCGCGTCACCGGTGTGGTGGCCCGGCTGCCGCAGCGCAATGAATCGGGATTGCGGTTCCGGCTGCAGGTGGAGTCCGCGCAACTGGATGGCCAGCCGGTGCAGGTGCCGCCGCGGGTGGATGTGGGCTGGTATGGCGACACCGCTGCGCAGACGGGCGATACGACGGGTCGTTTGCCGCCGCCCGACCTGCGGGCCGGTGAGCGCTGGCAGATGACGCTGCGGCTGAAAGCACCCCACGGCGCCCGCAACCCCCACGGCTTTGACTACGAGTTGTACCTGTGGGAGCAGGGTGTGCAGGCCACTGCCTACGTGCGCACCAGTGCCAAAGATGTGCTGCCGCAACGCCTGGAGCAGACCTGGCAATACCCCGTGGTGCTGGCCCGCCAGGTGGTGCGCGAGCGCATCTACCAGCAGGTGCCGGAGCGTGCGGTGGCCGGCATGCTGGCCGCGCTGGTGGTGGGTGACCAGACCGCCATCGACCGGCTGGACTGGGATGTGTTCCGCGCGACAGGCGTGGCACATTTGGTCGCAATTTCAGGCGTCCACGTGACCATGTTCGCCTGGGGTGCTGCTTTGCTGGTGGGCTGGTTGTGGCGGCGCTCCGGCCGTTTGTGCATCGCGCTGCCCGCACCCAGTGCGGCGCTGGTGGGCGGTGTGCTGCTGGCCACCGCCTATGCCGTGTTCTCGGGCTGGGGCGTGCCAGCCCAGCGCACTTGCCTGATGCTGGCAACCGTGGCGCTCTTACGCCTGTCCGGCGCGCGCTGGCCCTGGCCCGATGTGTGGATGCTGGCCTGCGCCGTGGTGGTGGTGAGTGACCCCTGGGCCTTGTTGCAAGCGGGTTTTTGGCTGAGCTTTGTGGCGGTGGGGATTCTGTTTGCTACGAATATAGGAGCGTATGAGATAGATAGTACGGGGGCTAGAGGCCAATATCGTCTGGAATCTTCCGCCGGGCCGCCCCAAGGCTCTGAACCGCTTGGCGGTCAGCCCCGCAAGGGAAGATTAGCCCCCTTGGGGGGCAGCGTATTACGCGCAGCAAAGAGCGTGGGGGCCACATTCCATCAGCAGTGGGTGATCACCGTGGCGCTGACACCGCTCACGCTGTTGTTGTTTGGCCAGGTGTCGTTGGTGGGCCTGGTGGCCAATGCGCTGGCCATTCCATGGATCACTCTGGTGGTCACACCCCTGGCTCTACTGGGTGTGGTGGTGCCGGTGTTGTGGGATGTGGCGGCCGGTGCCATTGGCTGGTTGTATGTGTATTTGCAGTGGTTGGCTCTCTGGCCGTGGGCGTCCATCACGGTGGCGGTGCCGCCGCTGTGGGCTGGCGCGGCGGGTGTGCTGGGTGGCGTGTTGCTGGTGCTGCCTTGGGGCTGGCGCATGCGGTTGCTGGGCTTGCCGCTGCTGCTACCGGTTCTGCTCTGGCGCGCGCCGCTGCCTGCGGTGGGCCAGTTTGAACTGCTGGCCGCCGATGTGGGCCAGGGCAATGCGGTGCTGGTGCGCACGGCCAATCACGCCCTGCTGTACGACGCAGGCCCCCGCTACAGCCTGGAGAGCGACGCCGGCCACCGCGTGCTGGTGCCGCTGCTGCAGTCCCTGAACACGCAGTTGGACACCCTGGTGCTGAGCCACCGCGACATGGACCACGTGGGCGGCGCGCACGCCGTGCTGGCCATGCAGCCGCAGGCGCAATTGCTCAGCTCCATCGAGCCCACCCATCCCTTGCAGGCCCTGCGCCCCGCCAAGCGGTGTGAGGCGGGGCAACACTGGGAGTGGGACGGTGTGTATTTTGACGTGTTGCACCCGCAGGCGGCGGATTACGACACGGCCGCCAAGTCCAATGCCATGTCCTGCGTGCTGCGCATCTCCAACGGTGCGCAGACGGCCTTGCTGGTGGGCGATATTGAGCAGCCGCAGGAAGCACGGCTGGTGGCGCAGGGTGTTGACTTATCGGCAGACGTACTGCTGGTGCCCCACCACGGCAGCAAGACCTCCAGCAGCGGTGAGTTTCTGGATGCCGTTTCGCCTAAGCTGGCCATTGTGCAATCCGGCTACCGCAATCGCTTTGGCCATCCGGCGGCGCCCGTGGTGGAGCGTTTGCGGGAGCGCCAGGTCCTGGTGGTGGACTCACCCCACTGCGGGGCGTTTACCTGGCAATCGTGGCAAGCCCAAAATAGTGCATGCCTGCGCTTGCAGGGTCGGCGTTACTGGCACCACAATGTGCCATAGTGGTGCTTGGCGGTGGCACTATCCTTGCTAATCCTTGGTCAAGGCCAAGCTACAAGACCTTTGAACAGGTCGCAAACGGTATCAGGAGATGGGTTTATGCAGAAGTTCGACGAGATGTACACCAGCTTGCCTTACCAGTTCTTTTCCAAGGGCGAGCAGGTGCGGGATCACTACAAGATCTATGACGCCTGGCTGGCGCGCCAACCTGGCGACATGATGGCCAAGCGGCGCGAGGAGGCCGAGATGATCTTCCGCCGGGTCGGCATCACTTTTGCCGTCTACGGCGAGAAAGATGAATCCGGCGCGGGCACCGAGCGGCTCATCCCCTTTGACCTGATCCCCCGCATTATCCCTGCCCACGAATGGGCCAGCATGGAAAAAGGCCTGGTGCAGCGCGTCACCGCCCTGAACCGTTTTATCCACGACGTGTACCACGACCAGGAGATCATCAAGGCCGGTGTGGTGCCGCGGGACCAGATCGAGAACAACGCCCAGTTCCGCCCCGAGATGGTGGGCGTGGATGTGCCGCACCAGATCTACTCCCACATCTCCGGCATCGACATCGTGCGCGCGCCCGATGCCAACGGCAATGGCGAGTACTACGTGCTGGAAGACAACCTGCGCGTGCCCAGCGGCGTGAGTTACATGCTGGAAGACCGCAAGATGATGATGCGGCTCTTCCCCGAGCTGTTCAACGCCCACCGCGTCGCGCCCATCGCCCACTACCCCGACCTGTTGTTGGAGACCCTGCGCGCCAGCAGCCCGGCCACCACGGCCGAGCCCACGGTGGTCGTGCTTACGCCCGGCATGTACAACAGCGCCTACTTCGAACACGCCTTTTTGGCCCAGCAGATGGGTGTGGAGCTGGTCGAGGGGCAGGACCTGTTTGTCAAAGACAACTTTGTGTACATGCGCACCACACGCGGCCCCCGCCGGGTGGACGTGATCTACCGCCGGGTGGACGATGATTTTCTGGACCCCACGGTGTTTAGGCCCACGTCCACACTGGGCTGTGCCGGTTTGTTGGGCGCCTACAAGGCAGGCCACGTGACCATTTGCAACGCAGTGGGTACGGGTGTGGCGGATGACAAGTCCATCTACCCCTATGTGCCCAAGATGATCGAGTTCTACCTGGGCGAAAAACCCATCCTGAACAACGTGCCCACCTACATGTGCCGCAACAAGGACGAGCTGGCCTACACGCTGGCCAACCTCAAAGACCTGGTGGTCAAAGAAGTGCACGGTGCCGGTGGTTACGGCATGCTGGTGGGGCCCGCGTCCACCACGGCCGAGATCGAAGACTTCCGCAAGGCCATCCTGGCCAACCCCAGCGGTTACATCGCCCAGCCCACACTGAGTCTGTCGAGCTGCCCCACCTTTGTGGAGAGCGGCATTGCACCGCGCCACATCGACCTGCGGCCCTATGTGCTCAGTGGAAAAACGGTGCAGATGGTGCCCGGCGGCCTGACCCGCGTGGCGTTGAAAGACGGCTCTCTGGTCGTGAATTCGTCACAAGGCGGCGGTACAAAAGACACCTGGATTCTGGAAGACGACGCCAGCGCTGCGGCCACGCAATCCCAAACCCAATCGCAATCCTGATACCCGGGGAGAACTCTCATGCTGTCACGCACCGCCGACCATCTTTTCTGGATGTCCCGCTACACCGAGCGGGCCGAGAACACCGCTCGCATGCTGGATGTGAACTACCAGACCTCGCTCTTGCCCCAGACCGACGCCGTGGCGCAGCTGGGCTGGCAGGGGTTGCTCAGCATCAGCGAGTTGTTGCCCACCTACACCGAGAAATATGGCGCCATCGAGGCGCGAGACGTGATGGACTTCATGGTCAAGGACGAGAGCAACCCGTCCAGCATCATCTCTTGCCTGGGCGCCGCCCGCGAGAATGCCCGCGCCGTGCGGGGTGCGTTGACCACCGAGGTGTGGGAGACCCAAAACACCACCTGGCTGGAAGTGAAACGCATGCTCAAGGCGGGTGAGTTTGAAGCCGACCCGGCGCAGTTTTTTGAGTGGGTCAAGTTCCGCTCCCACCTGTCGCGCGGTGTCACCGTGGGCACCATGCTGATCGACGAGGCGCTGCACTTCATGCGCCTGGGTACCTTCCTGGAGCGGGCCGACAACACGGCGCGTCTGGTGGATGTGAAGTTCCACGCTCTGCAAAGCGACTTCTTCGGCACGGCGGAGGAGAAGGACCAAGAGTACGACTTCTACCACTGGAGCGCCATTCTGCGCAGCGTCTCCGGTTTTGAGGTCTACCGCAAGGTCTACCGTGACGTCATCAAACCCGAGCGTGTGGGTGAGTTGCTGATTTTGCGGCCCGACATGCCGCGCTCTATGCATGCCTGCCTCAACGGGGTGGTGACCAATCTGGCCCTGGTGGCCAGTGACCCGTCCAGCGAAACCCTGCGCCGTGCCGGCAAGCTGCGGGCCGAGTTGCAGTACGGCCGCATCGATGAAATTCTGGCCACTGGCCTGCACGCCTACCTGACGCAGTTTCTGGATCGTGTGAACGACCTGGGTGCACACATCAGCCGGGAATTTTTGGTGCCGGTCAGCGCCTGATTGCACCGGGTTGGCGATGCGCCGGTCGGTTTTGGCGCAAACCCGGCAATAATGGTCCTGTCATTTCTATTGAGTGGATCTGGTATGCAAAGCAAGGCAGCGCAGGGCAGCACCCCAACCGACACCGACCGTGAGTTGGACCGCGCGCTGGCCTCGGGCCCGTTGCGCGATATTGTCATCCCGCCCTGTCCCGAGCTGTTGATCGCCTTGCGCCGTGAAATGGACAAGGAAGACCCCGATCCGCAAGCCATCGCCGATATTGCAGGCCGCGACGTGGCCATGGCCGCCTCGCTGATCCGCACCGCCAACAGCCCCTACTACGCACGCAGCCGCCCGGTGACCTCGGTCAACGAAGCGCTGAGCCTGCTGGGCCTGCGCATGACCGAGAAACTGCTCACTGCCTTCCTGACCCGCAATTCCATCCGCGTTAGCTCACCGCTGCTGGAGCACTTTTGGGATACGTCCACCCGCCGCGCGCTGGCCATGGCCCATATTGCGCGACAGCTCTACGGTGTGGAACCCGATCTGGCCTATACCTGTGGTCTGTTTTGCCATGTGGGCATACCCATTCTGATGCAGGGTGTGCGCGGTTATGCCGGCACGCTGACCGAGGCCCTGGCCCGCCAGGACCGCAGTTTTACCGAGACCGAAAACGCGGCCCACAAGACCGACCATGCCGTGGTCGGCGCCCTGGTGGCCCGCACCTGGCGCCTGCCCACCCCCATCTACCAGGCCGTGCGCGTGCACCACGACTTCACCGTGCTGCAAGACAAAGCTGTGTTAGCCGAGGTGCGCATGCTGGTGGCCATGGGCCTGGTGGCCATGGGCCTGGTGGCCGAGCATCTGGTAGCCCAGCATGAGGGGGTGGAAGAACACCGCGAATGGGCCCTGTATGGGCCCGCCTGCCTGGCCTGCCTGGCCGTAGACGGTACCGAGGTGGAAGACTGGCTGGATGCCCTGCACCCGCAGTTTGATGCGGTGGCGTTGGGTTGAATCGGGTCTGGCGGTAGTGGTGGCTCGGCCGTGGCAGGCCCGGTTGGCTTGCTTCGCAGGGCTTACAGTCGGCGGATGATGAACCTGCCTTTTGTTCCGGCTGGCAAAGCCACGCGGTATATCGTTGCCCACCCGCTGGCATTTGCCCTACAGGTGCTGCGCGCCTTTAGTGCCAACCAGGGCCTGATGCTGGCCGGTGCCATAGCCTATTACGCACTGCTGTCCATGGTGCCGCTGCTGATTCTGTCGGTCATAGCGCTGTCGCACTGGGTAGACCAGTCCGAGCTCCTGATGGCCCTGGGCCGTTACCTGGAGTGGCTGGTGCCAAGCCAGTCCAAGGCCGTGCTGGGGGATGTAAATGTGTTTCTGGACAACCGGGTCACCATCGGGGCCTTGTTGCTGGTGACCATGCTGTTTTTCAGTTCCCTGGCCTTTGGCATTCTGGAGAAGGCCATGGGGCAAATTTTTGCGCACCGCGGGCTGCGGTTCAAGCGCCACCGGCTGGTCTCGGCAGTGATCCCTTACGCCTTTGTATTGGCCCTAGGTCTGGCACTGCTGGTGCTGACCGTGGCCACCATTGGCCTGCAGACACTGGCGGAAGAAAGCATCTGGCTCTTGGGCCGCGAATGGTCGCTGGTGGGCGTGTCAGGCGTGTTTTTCTACCTGATGGGTTTTGCGGCCGAGACGCTGATTGTGGCTTCCATCTACCTGACGCTGCCGGTTGGGCGCATGCCGGTGCGCCATGCGCTGATTGGCGGGTTGGCCGCCAGCCTGGTCTGGGAAATCATCCGCCACCTGCTGGTGTGGTACTTCACCACCCTGTCCAAGACCAGTGTGGTTTATGGCTCCCTGACCACCGCGGTAGTGGCCCTGTTTTGCATGGAAATTGTGGCCGCCCTGCTGCTGATCGGCGCGCAGGTTATCGCCGAATACGAGCGGCTGGAGCAGGCCTGAGGGCGGCGCAGTACGCGAAGCGACGAGCGTGGGGGCTACAGTTGGACTATGGAGGCGTCCAGTTGTAGCGCCTTGATTTTCTCGGCAGCAGCGTCGGCTTGTGCCTGGGTTCCATAGGGTCCTACTCGCACACGGATCTGGCGGGTCTTGGACTTGAGCTCTTTCATCACCGATGGCAGCCCGGCCTCCAGCAGTTTGGCATGCGCCTTGGCGGCGTTCTCGGGCACGCCAAACAGCCCCACGTTGATGAAGAAAGACTTGGTGGGCGCAGCGGCGATGCTGGACGCTGCACTCGCCGCCTTTTGCGCCGGTTCGCTGGCTACAGCGGCTTTTGATTTCTTGGTCGCCTTGGTTTTCTCGGTCTCTTTGGCGGCGCGCACCTGAACGGCAGGTGCGGGCGCTGGTGTGCTGGTTTTGGCGCTAACAGGCTGCGGTTTTGTCTTGGTCTTGCTGGCGCTTGCGCTCGCGGGTTTTGCAGGGGCGGGGGCGGCGGGCGGGGCTGATGCTTTTGTGCTTGGCGCAGGCGTTGCCGTAGCGGAAGTGACAGAGGCAGCGGCAGAGGCCGCCACGGTAGCGGCCGCCGTTGCCGCACTGGCGGTTGCCGTCGTCGGCAGGGATGCGGCGGCTGTTGCTTGGTTGGCTGCCAGTGCCAAGCCAGGTGCGGCGGCAGATGTTGCAGGCGCCGGCGCGGATGCAGGTTCCAAGGCGGCAGTGGCTGAAGCCGATGCAGCAGACGCGGGCGCAGACGCGGAAGCAGAGACCGCGACTGCAGCCGCCGATGCCGCGGCGCTGGCTACGGGCGCCGGCACCACACGAACAGGGCTTGTCGCGTCCGTGGTTCGCCCGACGGCCACGTTGCCCGCCTCCAGCGCACCGTGTGGCAAAACGGTCACCTGGCTCAGTGCAGAAAACTGCTGGTAGGCCAGTGCCGCCAGCAACATAACGGCAACGTTGGCCGCTGCCAGTGCCAACAGGCGGTTGCGGGTGCTGGCCTGGCGCAGCAGGGCATCCCGCGCGTCGGCCACATTGGCGTGGCCCGTCAGTGCCTTGGCCATGGCCTTGCGGCACTCGGTGTGGAACAGGGCATTGCCAAACAGACCAGGCAGCACAAAGGCCGCCAGGCCAAAGCCGATGCCTAGCGCCATCATCAACGTGTCGGAAAACTGGAACACCAGGCGTGCAATGCCAAACACCAGCAGCGCCACCGCCACCAGGATGCCCACATAGGCCAGCGCGGCCACCCACAGTTTGCGAAACACCAGCCAGTTCAGCGTCAATAGGCTGGCCGCCGAGTTCCAGCTGATGCCAGCATGGTCTGCTGCCTCAAAGCGGGTGAAGATAGGAAGGTAGTAACCGTTGCTGACCGGGCCTATGGCCGCGCGGTAGAGCGTGGTGGTGACGTCTTCTTCCGGTGGCGGTGTGCTGGTGGACAGTGCGGGTTCTATCATGGTTTATTTTGACATGGCGTTGGTCACTTCCTGGCCCAGTTCAATCACGGCCAGCGCGTAGTAGCTGCTCCAGTTGTAGCGGGTAATCGCGTAAAAGTTTTCGGTGCCCGCCAGGTACAGGGGCGGGCGGTCGCCGTCCTGCAGCTCTACCAGGGCCAGCGGGCCGCTGTGCTGCATGGCCGAGATGTCCAGCTCGGCACCCTTGGCTACCATGGTGGCGGGCGTAAAGGTGGGCAGGATGTCGGGCGCCAGCAGGGCCGCCTTGTCTTCGCCCTGTGCGTTCATGCGTACCGCGTAGTGCGTGGGCATGCCGGGGCGCCACTGGAAGGCCTTGAAATAGTTGGCCACCGAGCCAATGACGTCCGCCGCGCTGTGGAACAGATCCACGCGGCCGTCACCATCAAAATCCACCGCGTATTTGGCCCAGCTCGACGGCATGAACTGCGGTAGGCCCATGGCGCCGGCATAGCTGCCGCGTAGGGCCAGCGGGTCGGTGCCGGTGCGGTGGGTGAGGGCCAGAAAGGCTTCCAGCTCGGACAGGAAAAACGCGGTGCGTGCTTCGGCGCGGGGGTGCTGGCTGGGGAAATCAAAGGCCAGTGTGGTCAGTGCATCCATGACGCGGTAGGTGCCGACCTGCTGCCCGTAGATGGTCTCCACGCCAATGATGCCCACGATGATGGCGGCCGGCACCCCGGTCTGCTGCTCGGCACGCTCCAGGGTTTCGCGGTTGTCGCGCCAGAACTTCACACCGGCGTTGATGCGTATGGGGTCTATGAAGCGGCTGCGGTAGACGGTCCAGTTCTTTTGGGTGCCCACGGGTGGGGGCGAAATTGCACGGGCAATGCCGGGCATGTAGTTCGACTGGCCAATGGCCTGACGCACCCACTGTGGTTCCAGGCCCAGGCGCTGGGCAATGCCGTCGGCGGCCAACATGGCGTCGGTGCGGGTGGCGTACAGCGGGCCGGTGGTCTCGGCCTTGCGGGGTGCTGCGGGTTTGCTGCGCTTGGCCCGTTTGCTGGGGCCTGCATGCCCATGGCTGGCTGGTGCCGGTGTTGCCTCGTAACGGGATTTGGCCGGAGGGTTTAAGGGTTTTAGGTCGCTAGCCCCCGCCGATATTGCCTGTATAGCTATAAAAACTGTAGTAAATAGTGAAAGATAACGTATCACGGTGGGGATGGGATTCACGGTATGCGTTGGGGCCAGGGCAGAGAGCGGAACTCGCGTTGCAGTGTAGCCAGTTGTTGCGCGCGCGCAGGGCGGGCATGCGGGCCATAGCGCCAGGCCTCCATGCGCAGCAACCACTGGGCGATGGTGGCCAGGTCGGGGTTGGCGTGCTGGTTGGCCGCTGTGGGCGGGTGCAGCAGGGCGGCGATGTGGCGCGGCGGCGCTGTGTCTGGCACTTGCAGCCCGGCTTTGCGCAGCCGCAGCGCCGCACCGTGCAGCAGGCGCAGCCAGGGGTCCTGGCGGTGGCGCTCCCAAAGCGTCCATGCGGCACCGATGGCGCTGGCTGACACCACCAGGGCGATCAGCACATAGGTCAGGTCTTCCCAGCTGGGGGACTCGAACCCGATGTTGCGCAGCAGCTCCAGCTGCTTGTTTTGTGAGTAGTTCAACACCCACTGGTTCCAGCTGTTGTTGGCAGCCTCCCACATGGCACGCAATTGGGCGGTGAAGGCGGGGTTCACTCGGCTCAGGGCTTGGGACAACACGTTGCTGGGCGCCACCAGCCGGGTCAGGCTGGCAATACGCGAGGGTGCCACGGCCGACGTGGGGTCTACCCGTATCCAACCCTGGCCTGCCACCCACACTTCGGCCCAGGCGTGGGCATCACTTTGGCGCACGGTCCAGAAGCCATCCACGGTATTGAGCGAGCCGCCCTGGTATCCGGTGACGATACGCGCCGGTATGTTCATGGCACGCATCAGCACCACAAAACTCGATGCGATGTGTTCGCAAAACCCCTGCTTGCGGTCAAACCAGAATTCGTCCGCCGTGTGGGTGCCAAACACGCCGGGCTCCAGGGTGTAGGTGTAGCCGCCGGTGCGCAGGCGTTCCATCACTGCCGCCACCATGGCAGGGGTACCTGCACCGGCGTACCGCGGATCACGGCGCATCTCGCCTGCCAACTGCTGGGTGCGGGGATTGGAATTGAGGGGCAGGCCCAGGTAGTCCTGCAGAGCGGGAACCCGTTCCGACGGCCCGTAGCGGAAGGCGGTGTGGCTGCGCACCGAGTACCGCACGAGTTCGGTGATGGGACGGTCGGAAAACCACTGCAGATCGGGCGCCATCGTGACCCGGTAGCCTTTCAGATCGGGCCGGTTCTCCGTGGCATCCAGCACCATGACCCAGGGGCGGTTGTTGGGCTCCAGCGTGACCTCGTAGTCCACGGGGTTGCCCAGCACTTGCAGCTCGGCGCCGGTGGGTGGCGCGGTGCGTGCACCGGGTCGCAAGGTGCGCCACTCGCGGCCGTCAAACGTCGACAACACAGGCCCGCGGAAATACATGCTGCCCTGGCCGGGTGGCGTCCCCCGAAAACGCACCCGCATGGCGATGCTTTCGTCCAGCGCCAGGCTGGCAATGGTGCCCACCTGCATGCTGGCAGACAGCCCGCTGCGGGCACCCGGTGCTTCACCTGGCACCCCCCACAGCGGCGCCAGGCGTGGGAACAACACAAACAGGATGGCCATGATGGGCGCACCCAGCAAGGCCATCCAGCCGGCTGTTTTGGCGGCCTGCAGCAGCGGCGGCCTGCCTACCGGCATATGGCTATTGACCAGGGCCGTGAGCAGGCCCAGCAGCCCCACCAGCATGGCCATGGCGGTCAACAGACTCTGCGAGACAAAGAAGTTGCTCAACAGTGTGAAGAAACCCAGGAAAAAGATCACAAAAGCGTCACGCTGGGTGCGCATCTCCAGCGTCTTCAGGCTCAACAATACGACGATGTAGGTCACGCCGGCCTCGTGCCCGGCCAGCGTGCGGTGGGTGTAGTAAGTTGCTGCGGTAGCGACTACCAGCAGACCGAACAACCACCAGCGCGATGGCAGCGCCAGGCTGCGCGCTGCCAGGTATCCGCGCCACAGCAGCAAGGCCCCCGCCATGGTGCTGCACCACAGCGGCAGGTTGCTGACCTGGGGTGCGATCACCCAGGCGATAACGGCCAGCAGAAACAGCGTGTCGCGTGCTTCACGGGGCAGGTTTTTAAGGGCTTGCAGCATCAGACCTCCGCCGCGCCAGTGTGGGTCAGCGCCAGGGCTTGCAGGCAGTTGCGCCGGTGGGCTTCGCCGCTGCCGGTGGCGATTTCCTGGCCGCCCAGGCGCAGGCCATAGTGCAGGCCTTGTTTGTCCGCCAGCAAGACCCAGGCACACAGGCGCGACAGGGCTTGTTCCATCGCCGCGCCACCCGCAGTAGCACCGGCGATGCCGGTGTGGGCCAGGTCCAGCCACAGCTCGAAACGTTGCACTTGCTGGGCGTCGCGGCTGACCAGTTCGTCCGTCTTGGCGGCTTTTTTCCACACCACGAGTTTGAGGGGGTCGCCACGGCGGTAAGCGCGCACGCCATCAAACTCACCGGTGTTTTGGCGCTGCACTGTGGCCTGGCCACCGGCCCTCGCCTCGCCGGGGGGCAGTGGCGGCGGGTGCAGCTCGGGTGCGGGGTAGACCAGCACCTGGGCGGCCGGGCGCCACACGGTCCAGACGCGAAAAGTGCCCAGTGGGAAACGTGTCTCTGCCGTGAGTGCCGGCACGCGGTGCAAGCCGCGGTGTGGTGCCTGAAATGCCACCTGCACCTTGGCCCGGCCCTGGGCCGGTACATCGGTCCAGCTCCAGTGGTCGGTGCCCAACACTGCCAGACCTATGCCATACCGTACGGAGCGCTTGTCGCTCAGAAGGTTTACGCCAATTGTGACACTAGCCCCCGCGAAATGGTCTTCTGGTGCTATCAAAGTCATAGTTATTCCGCGCAGGGTGCTGTGGCAGACATGCATGCCCACCACGGCGCTACCTGTCAGCAGAAAGGTCAATACATAACCCAGATTCAGCTGGTAGTTGATGGAGGCAATCAGCAGCACCAGCAGCGTGGCCCCTAGCATGAAGCCCGGCCCGGTGGGCAGGATGTAGACGTTGCGCTGGGTCAGCGTGGTGCTGTCGCGCAGCGGCAACCGGGCTTGCCACCAACGCTGGAAGCGCCCCCGCACCAGTGCAACGGGGTTCCACCACCGGGGGGCGTTTGCAGAAGCCATTACGGAAGCGGCACTGCAGCCAGCATGGCGCGCACTTGCTCTACTGCGCCACGCCCCGAGTCACCCACTGGGATCAGCCGGTGCGCAATGGTCTGCGGCAGCATGGCCTGCACGTCATCCGGGGCCACATAGTCCCGTCCGCTCAGCAACGCCTGCGCCTTGGCCGCCCGCACCACGGCAATGCCGGCACGCGGCGAGAGGCCCTGCAGGAACCACTTGCCCGAGCGCGTGGAGGCGATCAGGTCTTGCACATAGTCCAGCAGCGGGCCAGCAGCATGCACGGCCAGCACCTGTTCCTGCAGGTGCTGCAGTTCGGACTGCGAGAGCAGGCTGGGCAGGCGCTCCACAATCTCGCGCCGGTCGTGGCCGGCCAACAGTTCACGTTCGGCCAGGCGGTCTGGGTAACCGATGGAGATGCGCATCAGGAAACGATCCATCTGCGACTCAGGCAGGGCATAGGTGCCCAACTGGTCCAGCGGGTTCTGGGTGGCGATGACAAAGAAGGGCTGGGGCAGGGGACGGGTCTCGCCTTCGATCGTGACCTGTTTTTCTTCCATGGCCTCCAAGAGCGCACTTTGGGTCTTGGGGCTGGCGCGGTTGATTTCGTCGGCCAGCAAGACCTGGGCAAAGATGGGGCCGGGGTGGAACACAAAGGCTTCTTTGCCACGCTCGTAAATCGAGACGCCGGACAGGTCGCTGGGCATCAGGTCCGAGGTGAACTGCACCCGCGAGAACTGCAGGCCAAAGGTGCGGGCCAGGGCATGGGCCAGCGTGGTTTTGCCAACCCCCGGCACGTCGTCGATCAGCAGGTGACCACCGGCCAGCAGGCAAGCCACGCAATCCTGGATCTGTGTGGGTTTGCCCACAATCACCGTGTTAAGCTGGTCGAGCAGGGATTTGAGTTTGTGTTGAGCGTCCATGGCAGGACGTTACCCGAAAATTTTGATTTGTGAGTGCATTGGTGAACAAGACCGGTTACTTTACCCACCCCGATTGCTGGAAACACGAAATGGGCGCGGGGCACCCCGAATGCCCCGAGCGTTTGTCTGCCATTGAAGACCGACTATTGATCAGTGGTGTGGGTGACGCGCTGGACCGGCGCGAGGCGCCTATTGCTGCCATCGCCGACCTGGAGCTGGCCCACGGGCGCATGCATGTGGCGGCGTTGCGGGGTTTGACCGATGGCCTGCGCGAGGAAATTGCCGCCGGTGGCCCACAGCATGCACAGATAGATCCCGACACCTCCCTGAACGTTCACACCTGGGATTCCGCCCTGCGTGCTGCCGGTGCGGCGCTGGCGGCCACGGATGCGGTGATGGCCGGTGAGCTGGAAAACGCCTTTTGCTCCATTCGCCCGCCCGGCCACCATGCCTGCCGCGACCAGGCCATGGGGTTTTGCTTTTTGAACAACGTGGCCATTGCGGCGCGTTACGCGCTGGAGCGCCATGGCCTCAAGCGTGTGGCCATCGTCGACTTTGACGTGCACCACGGCAACGGCACAGAAGACATCGTGAAGGGCGATCAGCGCATCCTGATGGTCAGTTTTTTCCAGCACCCTTTTTACCCCGAGGGTGGCTCCCGCTCCCATGCCAGCAACCTGGTCAATGTGCCGGTGCCGGCCTATACCAAAGGCCCGCAGGTGCGGGAACTGGTCGAGTCGCACTGGTTGCCCCGGCTGGAAGCCTACAAACCCGAGATGATTTTTATCAGCGCCGGTTTTGATGCCCACCGCCTGGACGACATGGGCCAGATGGGCCTGGTGGAGGCGGACTACGCCTGGATCACCCAGCGCGTCAAGGCGGTGGCGCAGCGCCATGCCAAGGGGCGTATCGTGTCCTGCCTGGAAGGTGGCTACAACCTGGACGCATTGGCGCAAAGCGTGGAAGCCCACATTCGCGTATTGGCAGATCTGTAATGGCAAACATGGCAAAAACTTCCGCACCCCAACCCATAGACGACCTGGACGGCTGGCTGGCAGCCTTCACACAAACAACAGTATTGGTTGAGCTGGCGGCGCTGGCACTGTGTGTGGGCATGTCCTGGGGTCTGGTCGCGCTGATGCGCCGCACGCTGGGCACGTACGACGGCAAGTCCATCCTGTTTGGTGAACGGGCGGTGGACGGCGTGTTGTTCCCGCTGGTACTGTTGTGCCTGGGTTCTGTGGCCATGGCGGTGCTGGGCAATTTTGTGCGGATTGCGGTGTTCAAGGTGGCCATACCGGTGCTGGTGTCCCTGGTGGTCATCCGCATGGGGGTCAAGGTCTTGCGCGTAGCGTTTGAAGAGGCGCGCTGGGCCCGTTCGCTGGAGCACACCATCTCCTGGGTGGCCTGGCTGGCCATGGTGCTGTGGGTCAGCGGCCTGTTGCCCGTGGTGCTGAACGAACTGGATTTGATCAAGTGGAAGGTGGGTGGCGCCACGCTGTCCGTGCGCAGCATGATTGAAGGCCTGTTGACGGCCGGCGCTGTGCTGATACTCACGCTGTGGATATCGTCGGCCATAGAGACCCGCCTGCTGCGGTCGGCTACGGGGGGCGAGCTGTCGTTGCGCAAGGCGGTGAGCAACGCGACCCGGGCGTTGTTGATGTTTGTCGGTCTGATGGTGGCGCTGTCGGTGGTGGGCATCGACCTCACAGCGCTGTCGGTGCTGGGCGGTGCGGTCGGTGTGGGTATTGGTTTTGGCCTGCAAAAGCTGGCGGCCAACTACATCAGTGGTTTTGTGATCCTGGCCGAACGCAGCATGCGTATTGGTGACACCGTGCGGGTCGACAACTTTGAAGGCGCTATCACGCAGATCAACGCCCGTTACACCGTGGTGCGCTCCCCGGGTGGGCGTGAGTCCATCGTGCCCAACGAGATGCTGATCACCAGTCGGGTGGAAAACCTGTCGCTGGCCGATCCCCATGTGTACCAGACGACTGTGGTGTCGGTCGCCTACGAAAGTGACGTGAACCAGGTTACTGCACTGCTGCAAGAGGCGGCCCTGGCACAGGTGCGGGTGCTGCGCGACCCCATGCCCGCTATTTACCTGTCGGCTTTTGGTGCGGACGGCTTGGAATTCACCGTCGGTTACTGGGTGCGCGACGTGCAAAACGGCCAGATGAACCTGCGCTCCGACATCAACCGCGCCATCCTGGCGGCGCTGCGGGCCAACAACATCGAGATTCCCTACCCGCAGCGGGTGGTGCACCAAAGGTGACAGCTGGGCCCCCTGCAGCGGGCTGGCGGGGCGAAAATGTCAGGGTATAATTCAAAAAAGCACGATCGTTCTTTTTTTTGGATATATTCATGTCGGCTGGACGACAGGCGTTTCTCCTGAACGCAGTGCGGCATAGAATCGAGTGAGTTGACGTTTACGTAAAGGTAAACCCCTTTTTCTAACTACTGGAGTGAGAGCTATGAAAGCTTTGGTCGCCGTCAAGCGCGTGGTGGACTACAACGTCAAGGTGCGGGTCAAGTCCGATGGCACCGGCGTGGACATCGCCAACGTCAAAATGAGCATGAACCCCTTTGATGAGATCGCCATCGAAGAGGCTGTGCGTCTGAAGGAAAAGGGCATCGTTACCGAGATCATCGCCGTCTCCTGCGGCGTGACCCAGTGCCAGGAAACCCTGCGCACCGCCATGGCCATCGGTGCGGACCGCGGCATCCTGGTCGAAACCGCGGTTGAGTTGCAGCCGCTGGCGGTGGCCAAGCTGCTCAAGGCCCTGGTCGAAAAAGAACAACCCGGTTTGATCATCCTGGGCAAACAAGCCATTGATGACGACTGCAACCAGACCGGCCAGATGCTGGCTGCGCTGGCCGATCTGCCCCAGGGCACCTTCGCCAGCAAGGTCGAAGTGGTCGATGGAAAGGTTAATGTGACGCGCGAAGTGGACGGCGGCTCCGAGACTGTGTCGCTGACCACGCCCGCCGTTGTCACCACCGACCTGCGCCTGAACGAGCCCCGTTATGTGACCTTGCCCAACATCATGAAGGCCAAGAAGAAACAACTGGATGTGCTGACGCCCGAAGCCCTGGGTGTGGACGTGACGCCGCGTATCAAGACCCTGAAAGTGGTCGAGCCACCCAAGCGCAGCGCCGGTATCAAGGTGCCCGACGTGGCCACTTTGATCTCCAAGCTCAAGAACGACGCCAAAGTTATCTAAGGAACACGACCATGACTTCCCTCGTTATCGCTGAACACGACAATAGTTCCATCAAGGGTGCAACCCTGAACACCGTGACCGCTGCACTGAAGTGTGGTGGCGACGTGCACGTGCTGGTGGCTGGCAACAATGCCGGCGCCGCTGCCGCGGCCGCTGCGCAAATCGCCGGCGTATCCAAAGTCTTGCACGCCGAAGGTGATGGTTTCACCCACGGCTTGGCCGAAAACGTAGCAGCCCAGGTGCTGGCCGTGGCTTCCAACTACAGCCACATCCTGTTTGCCGCCACCGCATCGGGCAAGAACATTGCCCCGCGCGTGGCTGCCAAGCTGGACGTGGGCCAGATCTCCGACATCACCAAGGTCGACAGCCCCGACACCTTTGAGCGCCCCATCTACGCGGGCAACGCCATCGCCACCGTGCAAAGCGCGGAAGCCACCAAGGTACTGACCGTGCGCACCACTGGTTTTGACCCCGCTGCTGCCACTGGTGGTAGCGCCGCAGTGGAAGTGCTGACAGCCGTCGGTGCGAGCGCACAAGCCACCTTTGTGGGCTCTGAAATCGCCAAGAACGACCGCCCTGAACTGACAGCCGCCAAGATCATCGTCTCCGGTGGCCGCGCTTTGGGTTCCAGCGAGAAGTTCATGGACGTCATGACCCCGCTGGCCGACAAGCTGGGCGCGGCACTGGGTGCATCCCGCGCAGCGGTGGACGCCGGTTATGCGCCCAACGACTGGCAAGTGGGCCAGACCGGCAAGATCGTTGCGCCCCAGCTGTACATCGCAGCCGGCATCAGCGGCGCCATCCAGCACTTGGCCGGTATGAAGGACAGCAAGGTCATCGTTGCGATCAACAAAGACCCCGAAGCGCCCATCTTCAGTGTGGCCGACTATGGTCTGGAGGCAGACCTCTTTGTCGCCGTGCCAGAGTTAACCGCAGCGCTGTAAAGCGCGACCCGAACAGGGCATCCCACGGGATGCCCTTTTTTTGCTTTCTTCTCTCTATTTGTTATCCCCGGAGTTCCCCATGAGTTACGTTGCGCCCGTCAAAGACATGTTGTTCAACATCCAGCATTTGGCCAAGATCGACCAGATCGCACAAATCCCTGGCTTTGAAGATGCCGGCTTTGACACTGCGCAGGCTGTGCTGGAAGAAGCTGCCAAGTTCACCGAGGGTGTGCTGGCGCCGCTGAACCGCGCCGGTGACCTGAACCCGTCGAGCTGGAAGGACGGTGTTGTCACCGCAACCCCGGGCTTCAAGGAGGCCTTCCAACAGTTCACCGAAGGCGGCTGGCAAGGCCTGCAACACCCCACCGATTTCGGCGGCCAGGGCCTGCCCAAGACCATTGGTTCGGTGTGTGGCGAAATGGTCAACAGCGCCAACATGAGTTTTGCGCTGTGCCCGCTGCTCAGCGACGGTGCGATTGAAGCCCTGCTGACTGCAGGTTCGGACGACCTGAAAGCCACCTACCTGGAAAACCTGGTGAGTGGCAAATGGACCGGCACCATGAACCTGACCGAGCCCCAGGCCGGCAGTGATTTGGCCGCTGTGCGCACCCGTGCCGAGCCCCAGCCCGATGGCAGCTACAAGATTTTTGGCACCAAGATTTTTATCACCTGGGGTGAACACGACATGGCCGAGAACATCGTCCATCTGGTGCTGGCCCGTGTCACCGGCGCGCCCGAAGGTGTCAAGGGCATCAGCCTGTTTGTCGTGCCCAAGTTCATGGTTAACAAAGATGGCTCGCTGGGTGCGCGCAATGACGTGCACTGCGTCAGCATCGAACACAAGCTGGGCATCAAGGCCAGCCCCACGGCCGTGCTGCAATTTGGTGACAACGGTGGTGGTATTGGTTACCTGGTCGGCGAAGAAAACCGTGGCCTGGAATACATGTTCATCATGATGAACGCCGCGCGCTACGGCGTGGGCGTGCAGGGCATTGCGATTGCCGAACTGGCTTACCAGACGGCGGTGCGTTTCTCGCGCGAGCGGGTGCAAAGCCGCCCGGTCGATGGCTCCATCAAGGCCGGTGCGCCCATCATCCACCACCCCGATGTGCGCCGCATGTTGATGACGATGCGTGCCTACGTGGAAGGCTGCCGCGCCATGGCCAGCGTGGCCGCATCCGCCTACGACGCCGCCCACCACCACCCGGACGCCGCAGTGCGCAAGGACAACCAGACGTTCTACGAATTCATGGTGCCCCTGGTCAAGGGTTACAGCACCGAGATGAGCCTGGAAGTGACGTCCCTGGCGGTGCAGGTGCATGGTGGTATGGGTTTTATCGAAGAGACCGGCGTGGCGCAGTTCTACCGCGACGCCAAGATTCTGACCATCTACGAAGGTACCACCGCCATCCAGGCCAATGACCTGGTGGGGCGCAAGACCGCACGTGATGGCGGCCAGACCGGCAAGGCGCTGGCGGCGCAGATTGAAACCACCGAAGCCGAGTTGTTGAAGAGTGGTACAGCGGATGCGCTGGCGGTTGCCAAGCGCCTGAAGTCTGCCCGTGAAGCCTTTGTGGACGTGGTTAACTTTGTCGCAGGCAACACCAAGGCCAGCCCCAATGCCGTGTTTGCGGGCAGCGTGCCCTACCTGATGCTGGCCGGCAATGTGATGGCCGGTTGGCAGCTGGCGCGTTCGCTGTTGGTTGCTCAAGAGCAGATCGCAGCAGGCAGCGACGTGGCCTTTATGCAGGCCAAGATCACCACGGCGCGTTTTTATGCCGACCACCTGCTGGTCAAGGCCGGTGGCCTGCGCGACAGCATTGTGGAAGGCGCGGATTGTGTCACGGCCCTGCCACTGGATGCATTCTGAGATCCATTGGTTGCTATTAAATCAATAGCTACCTGTCGAGTATTGACGGGGGCTAGAGGTGTTTTTTCCATAAAACTATTGGTTCACAACAGGAATTGCCATGTCCAAGCTCCCTGCGCCCCTTGACCGCCTGCCGTTTCCCGTCATCGGGTCGCCGCTGTTCATCATCAGCAACCCCAAGCTGGTGATTGCCCAATGTATTGCCGGCGTAGTGGGTTCCATGCCCGCGCTCAATGCGCGCCCGGCCGAGCAGTTGGAAGAGTGGTTGATAGAAATCACCGAGGCGCTGGCCGCCCACAATGCCGCCCATCCCGACAAACCTGCCGCACCTTTTGCGATCAACCAGATCGTGCACAAGAGCAACGAGCGGCTGGAGCATGACATGGCGCTGTGCGTCAAGTACAAGGTGCCCATCATCATCACCTCGCTGGGTGCGCGCGAAGACATCAATGCCGCGGCCCATAGCTATGGCGGTGTGGTGCTGCACGACGTCATCAACAACAAACATGCACGCAAGGCGATTGAAAAGGGCGCCGATGGCCTGATCGCCGTTGCCGCAGGTGCAGGCGGCCACGCGGGGGTGAAGAGCCCGTTTGCGCTGATCCAGGAAATACGCCAGTGGTTTGATGGGCCGGTGGCCTTGTCGGGTTCCATCTCCACCGGTGATGCGGTGCTGGCGGCGCAGGCCATGGGCGCGGACTTTGCCTACATCGGCTCGGCTTTTATTGCCACCGAAGAGGCGCGTGCTACCGAAGCCTACAAACAGGCCATTGTGGATGGGGGCTCCGACGACATCGTCTACAGCAACCTGTTCACCGGTGTGCACGGCAACTATCTGGCGCCCAGCATCCGCGCCGCAGGGCTGGACCCCGAGAACCTGCCGGTCAGCGACCCCAGCAAGATGAATTTTGGCGGCAACTCCGCCAAGGCCTGGAAAGAAATCTGGGGCTGTGGCCAGGGCATCAGTGTGATCAACAAGGTGCAGGGTGCGGCGGAGTTCGTGGCCCAGCTGAAGCGGGAATACGCGCAGGCCAGGGCACGTCTGGCGCTGTAAATCCGCGCGGCCCTGCGGCCGCATCTCATACGGTGCAGACCACTGGCGTTACACTGGGCCGCGCTGGGTCCTGCGGGGATGCTATTGGATGCGTCTACAGGCCCTGCCGGTATTGCGATCCATGGACGTTTTTCAAACTTTGATGCCGATTTTTACGGAGTATGGCTACATCGCCGTCTTCGTGATGCTTCTGATCTGCGGATTTGGAGTCCCGATTCCCGAAGACGTAACGCTGGTGGCCGGTGGTGTCATCGCCGGCCTGGGCCACGCCGATGTACACACCATGTTTGCCGTAGGCATGGCCGGGGTGCTGGTTGGCGATGGCATCATGTTCGGACTGGGCCGCCTGTATGGGCCACGCATCGTCAAGCTGCCGGGGTTTCGGCGGGTACTTACTCCGGAACGGTTTGCCAAGGCGCAGGACGCTTTTCACAAATATGGCAAATGGGTCATGTTTGTTGCCCGCTTTTTGCCGGGCCTGCGAACACCCGTCTTTTTTACGGCAGGCATGAGCCACCGGGTGAGCTTTGCGACCTGGTTGCTGATGGACGGTTGTGCCGCCCTCATCAGCGTGCCGATCTGGGTGTACCTGGGCTACTTTGGTGCCCAGAACTGGGACTGGATGTTCGGCATCCTGCGCCAGTTCCAGCATGGCATCTTCGGGCTGCTACTGATAGGCGGCGCCTGGTTGGGCTGGCGCTATTGGAAAAGCCGCCAGTCCGCTTAGGACAACACTTACACCGCGCGTTGCAGCGGTGCTTTCAGGGCTTCGGTTAACAGGTCCAGGCTCTCCAACAAATGTGCACGGGTCACCTTGGTCGCGGGTTTGCCCAGTGCAGCTCGGATGTGCTGCTGCAACTGCTGCGCATTGGCACGCATGAGGCTCTTGGCGTCCGCCGGTGTGGTGGCCGCGGGGCGTATCAGGGCATTGACCACTCGGCGCAGGTGCTCGCGCTGCAGATTGCGGCGCATGGCGTCTATGTCAGAGCCGCTTTGCAATTCGCTCCAGATGGCGTTTTGCAAGGTGTCATACAACTCGGACAACTGCAGTGCCTTTTGGGGCTGGGCCATTTTGCTGGGTGCATCCAGAATACGCGCCGCCACGCTGTCGGCCAACAGGCGGTCCAGTGAGGCACGCTGCAAGGCCAACACCGCGCCGCTGATACTGGCGTCGGGGTTTACCGTAGCGGCCAGGCTGCTTCCACCCAAGCCGGCAAACCAACGGTCAAACTGGTTGGGGACCAGGCGGGCCACAAACTCGGGCTTGAAGGCAAAACTATTGGAGCGGAACAGACCATCGGTGATCAGCCCCAGGGCCTTGCGCTGTGTGGCTGCTGGCACGGGGTTCAGCGGCACGCGTCCGGTATCCGCATGGTCGCGCAAATGCACAACACCACCCACATATTTGGAGGCCACGGTGGCGGCCAGGTCCAGCTGCGCGTTGGCGCTGACAAAGTTGCGCAGCAGCACATCGTATTGTTCGCCGGGCTTGAGCCTGCGGGTCTGCAGTCGTGTCCACAGTTCTTGCGACAGCTGCATGCGGCGCTGTGCAAAGGCCAGCGGGTCAGCACCCAGGTCGCGGCGGGTGACCTCGGGGTCCATGCCTTCGACATTGCCCAAGCCGGCATCCAGGTCGTTGGCAAAAGCCAGCAAGGGTTCATTGGAGCGGCCCGCAATGGCCTGCAGTACCTTGGACTCGGTGGCGGCATCCAGGGGTTTGTAGGCGTATTCAATTGCCCAATAGTCATAGGGGCCCAAGGTGCTCTGGGCGTATTGGCCCTGCTTTTTGCCTTGGGGCGCAATGTTCAGGGCGTTGTACTCCATCACGGAGCCCGAGAGGCCATTCACCGCTGTGAAAGACTTGTTTTCCAACTGCTCCAGCGTGTAGATGGTGGAGGCGCGGAAATTGTGTGTCAGGCCCAGCGTGTGGCCTACCTCGTGTGTCACTACGTCCTTGAGCTGCTCCAGAACAATGGCTTCTGCCTCCGGGCTGTCGGGGTCTATGTCTCCACGCGCGGCCAACAGGTCCAGTGCAAAACCGGCTTCCTGCATGGCGTTGTGTTCATACTCGCACAGCTGGGGCAACTCACCGCGCGACAGGCCACGCAGAATCTCGTCAGCCGAGTGCTGTCCCGCATGGCTGTGGCTGTGGTTGTTGCCTTGCGCCACGCTTTGCAGCTGCTCCACCGCGCGGCGGCGTGGCAGGCGGGTCCAGCCATCGGAGAAGGAGATGTCGGCGTCCAGAATTTCGCCGGTGCGCGGATCGGTTCGGCTGGGGCCGCTGGCCAGTGCGCCGTCGCTGGTGTCCACATACCAGCGCACAGAGGCGTGGCGTGTATCGTTGTTGTCAAACGTGGCGTCATCGGCCTGCTGCCGGACCTGGATGGCATGGGTAAAACCAATTTTCTCGAAGGCCTTGTTCCATTCCAGCACACCCTCGGCCACCTTGGCGCGGTACTTCAGCGGGATGTTTTTGTCCAGCCAGTAGACGATGGGTTGTACCGGTTCGGACAGGGGCGCGGCCGGGTCCTTTTTCTCCATGCGCCAGCGGTTCACCAGGTACTTGCGCGGGAAGGCCCTCATGTCGTCGGTGAAATCCCATTGGCGGGTCACAAAGTGGCCTACGCGGCTGTCTGCGGCGCGGCTGGCCATGGGTGTGTCTGGCAGCTTGGACAGGGAGTAATAGAACCCCAATAGCATGCTGCGGTTGTCCGGCAAGTTGGACGGGGGCGGTGGTGTAGGGGCAGGAGAAGGCACCAGCGGTGGCACCGGCAGCTTGGGCACTGCATAGTGGGCCGTCACGTTGAAGGTGCTCATGTCTTCGGTGGACTGCACTGTGACAAAGCCCGAGTTGCGGGCGTCGTAAGCGTAGGGTATGCGAAAGGTCGCTTCCAGTTGGGTGGACATACCCGGCAGGTCTGCCAGCAGCAGTGCATTGGCGTCGATCAGTATGGACTTGCGCTCCGGGTGCGGGGCGCTGGCTGCGGTGGTGACGGCCAGGATGCTGTCGGTAAAACTCTCCCGCACGGCGGTGGCAATCGGGGTGCCGGCCTTGGCGGTAAAGCTGTGGTTTTTGGCGATCAGCTGCACGGTATTGCCCAGCTTGTGGAACTCCACCAGGTGGCCACGCAGCATCGAATTGGAATGAATCCTGCTTTGGCCCAGGCCCCGGGTGGAGTTGATCTGGAAGTACATCGCGCTGCCAAATTGCTCGGGCTTGACTTCGATCCACACCTTTTCATCCTTCTGGTACAGCGTGAAGTAGCCGGGTGTGATCTTGGCGCCTTTGATGACCTCTGCAAACGGTTTGGGCGCTGCGGCGTCGGGGCGTGGTGCACTCGCCGCCGCCGATGGTGGAGTGGCCGCGAAGCGGCCAGAAGCGGCAGAAGCCGGTGGGGCGGGTACCGCAGGGGGCGACTGCGCCCACGTGGCGGCTGCGCTGGCGGCCAATACAGTGGCGATAACGCGGGGAATAACCCCGTGCGGGAACTTGGCGCTGTGCGGCATGGACTGTCTTTCCAAAGGGTAAAAAAAATAAAGTTCTGAAGCGTGCTTGTGGGTGGTAGGCCTAGATGGCCGTGGGGCTGCCGAGTGCGGCCAGGTCGTCCTGACACCAGGCACGGTCTTCCTCGGGTACCTGTTGCCATTGCGCCAGTGCCGCCGCATGGCTGCGGTGAAAGGCGTCCGTCTGGCCCGCGGCGCGCTGTGCCATGCCCAACACGGCATACGCAAAAAACAGCTCGAATGCCGGTGCACCATTGCGCATACACACGTCCACACAACGCTGTGCAGGGTCCATTGCGGCATCGGCCTGCCCGGCCTGCAGCAGGCTGCGCGCCAGCCGGTACTCGGCGCGTTCTTCTTCCAGCCACGTGCCGGCCAGCTTCCAGTATTTCAATGCGGCATGGGCCGCCAGCAGCATGGCGGTGGTTTCGTTGGGCTGGCGGTGGGGTTTTTCCCCCCATGTCGCCGCCAGGTTGTTGCTGGTCACTGCCAGATCGCGCAGGGTGGGGGAACCCGCTGGCAAACCCCGTTCTGCAATCCGCAGTGCCTCGGTAAACGCAACAATGGCAAGGGTCGACGCTTGGCGGCCCAACAAGGCCGATGCCGCGGTGGCCAGTGCCGACACACGTTGCGGTCCGTCAAGGCCATCCAGGGCCGCCGCGTCACCACCGGCATAACGCAGGGTTGCAACCGCTTTTTGCAGCGCGGCAGTGGCGGTCTCATCGGGTGCAAACGCCAGTTGCTGGCGCAGCGTGTTGATGGCATCTGCACCCCGTTGCCATTGCCCCAGGTGTTCGCCATACACATGGACCAAGAGACGCACAAAGGGTGCGACCTGTGCGGACGTTGCAACCTGGTGGCCGTTGGCGACCAGCCGATCGGCCACCGCTTGCGGGTCGTCGGCGTGGTCGTTCCAGGCGGCTTTCAGAAGTGTCTCAAGGTCCATCACAGGCTTACTCCTGGTAGTTCTCGGGGTAAAAGTGGCGCTCTACCAACTCGATCAGAATGTGCAAGACCTTGATGTGCAGCTCTTGCACGCGGTCGGCAAAACTGCCACCGGGTGTACACACATAGACCGTGCTCAAGGCCTCCAGCGCTGCACTGGCGCGGCCACTGAGCACAATGACCTGCATGCCTTGTGCTTGCGCCGCCTGCGCAGCCCGCACAATGTTTTTGCTGGTGCCGCTGGTGCTCAGGGCCACCAGGCAATCGCCGGGTCGGCCATGGGCTTCGATGTAGCGCGAGAAAACCTGGTCGTAACCCAGGTCGTTGCCCACACAGGTCAGGTGCCCGGCGTCGCTGATGGCGGTGGCGGGCAGCGCTGCGCGGTCCTTGCGGTAACGGCCAGTCAGCTCTTCGGCAAAGTGCATGGCGTCACACATGGAGCCGCCGTTGCCACAGGCGTAGACGCGGCCCTTGGCGGTGAAGACTGCAATCAAGGTGGCCGCGGCCTGTTCGATGGTGGCCAGGGCGTTGGGGTTGGCCAGAAGGGCGTCCAGTGATGTCTGGGCTTCGCGCAGGCTGGTTTCGATGTGGTGCTTCAAGGGGGTGTCCGGTCGGTAATGGTTGCCTATTTTCAACCATTCCGGGCCGCGGGTCCGGTGCAGGCTTGCTTTACCATCGGGGTATGAAAACTAGCTACATCCTGGGCGCCATCCTCGCCAGCAATCTCATCGGCCTTTTGGTGGGGGGCCGCACGGCTAAAAACGGATGTATGGTGGTATCGGGAGCGCTGGCCATCTATGGGTTGGTGCGCATCCTGGGTTGATCCATGGACCAGTTGTCCATTGCCCGCCAACCCATAGTCGATGCGCATCGCACGGTGGTGGCGTATGAGTTGTTCAACCGATCCCAGTCAACCACGTCGCACTCCTTGTCCAGCGATGTGTCCTTTGCCCTGCATGCCCTGGTAGAGAGTGGGGCGCCTTTTTCCATCTCCCACTGCGATCTGTTCATCAACACGGTGCACCAGGCGTTGGGTGGCTCTCACTGGGATTTCATAGACCCTGCCAAAACGGTCATCGAAGTGCCCATGATTCCAGGGCATGTGCCGGAGCAGATTGCAGAGTCGGCCATTGTGCTGGAGGGCTTGCGGGCACGGGGTTTCCGTTTGTCGTTTCGCCACAGTGTGGTGGCGCCCGTCTACAAGCCCTGGCAGGAACTGGCTGATTTTGTGAAGATCGAGTTGTCTCCGGCAACTGAGCCCAATTTGCCGGCACTGATTGCTGCTATCAGGGCTCGCACCGGTGCCATTGTGGTGGCAGAAAAGATCGAAACTGCCGCGCAATTTGAAGCCTTCAAAGCCCAAGGGGTGGACCGTTTCCAGGGCTTCTGGTTTTCGGTGCCCGAGGTGCTGCAACCCCGGGTGTTGACCCCAGGTGAACTGACGGCGCTGGAGCTTTTTAACCTGGTACGCAAGGAAGCGCCGCTCGATGCGGTTGAGCTGGTCCTGAAGAAGGATGCGGCTTTGGGCCTGAGCCTGCTGCGCATCATCAATTCGGCGGCCATGGGGCTCAAACAAACGGTGACGTCATTGCGCCAGGTGGTGCAGCTGATGGGTTACCAAAAACTGGCGCGCTGGTCTGCCATGTTGATGACATCGGCAAGCCAGAGCACCACCAGCCTGCTGGGCGCGTCTGCCGTGGTGCGCGGGCGCATGATGGAGTTGTTGGCCCAACACAATATGACGGCAGACGAGGCCGGCTCGGCATTTCTGGTGGGCCTGTTGTCTCAATTGGACCGCATGCTGGGCACACCCATGGCCACCGTGCTGGAACGACTGGCGCTAGACCCCGCGGTGAGCGATGCGCTGCTGCACCGCAGCGGCAAGTTTGGCGACATGTTGAATCTGGTGGTGGCCTGCGAGTCCGACGACGAACAGGCTTTTGCCCAGGCCTTTGCGCACCTGGGCTACTCCGTTCACCAGGTCAACATGGCCCACCTGGAAGCACTGGCCTGGGCCGATAGTGTGAACTGAGCCGACCGGTTTTCTCTTTCAGTGCAGGTGCAGCACGCGCAGAAGCGTCAACTGGCTGCAGCCAGATCCGCCTGCGCAGCACCGGCCATTCCACGCGTTTGACCCCGCTGCAGGCCACTCACAATCGCTTTCAGCGACGCGGACACGATATTGGCGTCCATACCCACGCCAAACACGGTGTGTTGTTCATTGATGCGCAGCTCCAGGTAGGCAACAGCCCGTGCGTTGGCGCCGGCCCCCAGAGCGTGTTCGTGGTAGTCCAGCACGCGGACCTTGGTGCCGGAGTCCGCATTGACCGCGTTGACAAAAGCCTCGATAGGTCCCGCACCCATTCCGTGTATCGGCTGTCCACCCAACAGCGCCGTCAGCGCCACGCCATCGCCGGACGCGGTTTGTTCGACCACCGGATTGGTGATATGTGTCGTGCCGTATTCGCGCTGGAACAGCTCCCACAAATCCTGCGCGCTCAATTCCTTGCCCTCGGTATCCATGACGGCTTGCACCACCTGGCTGAATTCGATCTGCAGGCGGCGTGGCAATTCCAGTCCGTATTCGGTTTCCAACAAGTACGAAATGCCGCCCTTGCCCGACTGGCTGTTCACACGGATCACGGCCTCGTAGCTGCGTCCCAAGTCCATCGGGTCCACCGGCAGGTAGGGAATGGCCCAGGCATCGTCCGGCGCCGCACCGGCGCGCAAGGCAAACGCCTTTTTGATCGCGTCCTGGTGGGTGCCCGAGAACGAGGTGTAGACCAGCTCGCCCACATAGGGGTGGCGTGGGTGCACCGGCAACTGGTTGCAGTGCTCCACCATGCGGCGAACTTCGTCGATCTGCGAGAAGTCCAGTTGGGGGGACACGCCCTGGGTGTAGAGGTTGAGTGCGATGGTCACGATGTCCACATTGCCTGTGCGTTCACCATTGCCAAACAAACAGCCTTCCACACGTTGGGCGCCGGCCATCATCGCCAGTTCGGCCGCAGCCACACCGGTGCCGCGGTCGTTGTGCGGGTGCACCGACAGCACCACGCTGTCGCGTCGTGCGAGATTGCGGTGCATCCACTCGATCATGTCGGCAAACACATTGGGCGAAGAATGCTCGACTGTGGTTGGCAGGTTGATGATGCAGGGGTGGTCGGGCGTAGGCTGCCAGATGGCGGTGACGGCGTCGATGACACGTTTGGAGAATGCCAGTTCGGTGCCCGAGAAATGCTCGGGCGAATACTGGAACGTCCAGTGGGTGCCGGGTTGCTCGCGTGCCAGGTCCTGGATCAGTTTGGCATGGCTGGTCGCCAGCTCCACAATCTGGTCCTCGTCCATGCCCAGCACAACCTTGCGCATCACGGGTGATGTGGCGTTGTACACGTGGACGATGGCGCGCCGGGCGCCCACCACGGCTTCCATGGTGCGGCGGATCAAAGCGTCCTTGGCGGGGGTCATGACCTGGATGGTCACGTCGTCAGGAATCAGGTTGTGTGTGATCAGGTGGCGCACAAAATCGAATTCGATTTGTGAGGCGGCAGGGAAGCCGACCTCAATTTCCTTGAACCCAATCTCCAGCAAGTGGGCAAACATGCGCAGCTTGCGCGACATGTCCATGGGCTCGATCAGTGCCTGGTTGCCATCGCGCAGGTCGGTGCTGAGCCAGATGGGGGCTTGCGCCAGCACGGCGTTGGGCCAGGTGCGGTCGGTCAAGCCAATAGGCTGGAAGGCGGGGTACTTGCGGCTGGGATCTTGCAACATGCTGGGGTCTCCTGAGTAAAAACAAGAACCAGCAACCCAATGAAAAACGGCCCGTTGCTGGTAGCTACGGGCCGTGTGACTTGCGCTATACGCGTGCGCTACCGTCTCCGCCCGGAGGGGATTAGTAGTAGCACTAGTGCAAATGTGTTCATGGCTGAATAGTAACCGATCCAACGCAGGGCCTTGGCGAAGGGGGGCTGGGTTGGTTGTGGGGTGCTAAAAAAACACCGTTTCACCACATGGATCAAAGCAAAATGTGCCTCTAGCCCCCGTAAAATATGACTGTATAGCTATCAAAACTATAGTATCAAAGAGGTGGAAACAGCACCACGGCCTGGTCTTCGGTCCACGCGGTGTACTTTTCCATCACTGTGGCAAAGTGGGGGGACGCTTCAAAGTTCTGCAGCCATTGCTGCAGGGCTTGCCAGGGCTGGTTGGCAAACCATGCCGGATCGGTATGGGCAAACTGGCGTACAAAGGGGGCAATCGCGGCATCGGCCAACCCAAAGTGTTCGCCCATCAGGTGGCGTTGGATGCTTAGTCGTCCGTTGAGCATCAGCAGAAACTGCGCCCCCACATCACGGTGACCCGCACCATCGGGCAGGGCATACCGGTTGGGGTACTTGTAGCGGTCCAGGTTGTGTTTGAAATCACCGTCGCATGCGGCGATGAGCTGGAGCACAGCGTCCATTTCCTGCGGATGGGTGGGCAGCCAATGTTGCACGTCCTTGCGGCGCAGGGCCCACAGCATGATGCCTAGGCTTTGCTCCAGCACCGTGCCATCCGGCAGCACCAACACGGGTACCGTCCCCTTGGGCGAGGCTTGCAACAAGGCGGCCGGTTTGGCGGCCAGGACCACTTCGCGCAATACACAGACCGTGCCGCTGGCAACCAGCGCCAGCCGCGCACGCATGGCGTAGGGGCAGCGCCTGAACGAATACAGAACAGGATAGGGCGCGTTGGCTGGTGCGGACTGGGCCATTACGGCTCGGCGTGCGACTCGGTACCCGTCTTGACCGGCATGGTGTTACCAATATGGACTTGGCCCCTGGCCTTGGACAACTCCCACTGGCGTTGCCGTTCACGGGCGCGGTTTCTTTGTACCTCGCTGGTGCTGGCATGGCAGCGGGGGCAGCTGACCCCCAGTTCAAACAGGGGCGACTCCATCGCACCGTCTTCCAGCGGCATGCGGCAGCCTCGGCACAGCTTGTGGGTGCCCGGCGTCAGGCCGTGGTCCACCGACACCCGTTCGTCAAACACAAAGCAGGTGCCATCCCACATGCTTTCTTCGGGGGGGACGGTCTCCAGGTATTTGAGGATGCCGCCCTCTAGGTGGTAAACCTCGTCATAACCCTGGGCCTTCATGTACGCGGTGGACTTTTCGCAGCGTATGCCGCCGGTGCAGAACATCGCCACCTTGGGCTTCTTGCCATCGGCGTTGGGACGCAATGCCTCGGCGTTCTCAGCCCAGGCCGGTAGCTCGGAGAAGGTGCGGATGTTTGGGTCAATCGCGCCCTTGAAGGTGCCGATGGCCACCTCGTAGTCGTTGCGCGTGTCCACCACCACCACATCGGGGTCGGCAATCAGTGCGTTCCAGTCTTCGGGTTTGACATAGGTGCCCACGATGTGCCGGGGGTCCGTGCCGGGCACGCCCATGGTGACGATCTCGCGTTTCAGGCGCACCTTCATGCGGTAGAAGGGTGCTGTCTCGGCATACGACTCCTTGTGTTGCAGGTCGGCCAGCAGCGGATCACTGCGCAGATACGCCAGAACGGCACGCACATCGTCCGGTGCGCCGGCTATGGTACTGTTGATGCCTTCGCGGGCCAGGAGAATGGTGCCTTTGACATGGTGCTGTTCGCAAAATGCCAGCAGAGGCTCTTTGCGGTCTTCAAAATCGGCCAATTCAACAAATTTGTAGAAGGCGGCGGTGAGAAATCTTGGGTTCTGCATGGGTGTATTGTAAAAGCTGGCGTCTTTTTTGCTTTGCACTGTTGGAAGCAGTTATCGTTAGGGGGTTACATTCTTGTTTTGTATGTATTTCCATGTGCTAGCCTATAAGGCGCACTAATACCTCTGCAATCTTGCGCTGACCAAGGTAAAACCCTCGCGTCATTTGATGCGTAGCTGCATACAGTGACCGAACCCATTTTCCCACGGCCGTTTTCTTAATTTACTGAGCACACCATGCGAACACCACACTCTCCCCGTCGCCACGCGCTGCGCGCCATTGCGCTGGCTGTTGTTGGCTCCAGCCTTATGCTGCAGGGCTGCGATAGCCCCCCATCGACCATCAAGATCGGTGTTGCCCAGCCATTGAGCGGCAATTTGGCGGCCCTGGGCCAGGATTTGCTCAACGGCGTGAATCTGGCGGTGGCAGAGCTCAACAAAGAAGGGTTCCGCGTCAAAGGCAAGCTGGTGACGCTGGAAGTGGTCGCCATGGACGACCGTGCCAGTGCGGATACCGGCAAAGAGGTGGCCCGCCAATTGGTGGATTCCGGGGTAGTGGCCGTTATTGGACACCTCAATTCGGGCGTGAGCATTGCCGCCGCACCGATTTATGCCGAGAAGAATATCGCCCAAATGGCGATTTCGACCAACCCCAAGTTCACCCAGTTGGGCTTGCCAACAACCTTCCGTTTGGTGGCCAACGACACCCTGCAGGCCAAAGCGATAGGTAGCTTCTCGGGGTCAAAGTTCCAGGCTACCAAATACGCGGTAGTGGACGACAGCACGCCGTATGGCAAAGACCTGGCGGCGGGTGCCATCAAGGAACTGGTTGCTGCCAAGAAAGACATCACGCTGAAGCAATCCTTTGACGACAAGACACGGGAATTTGATGAGCTTGCAGGCAAGATCAAAGCTGCCGGTGTGGAGGTGATCGTCACCACGCTGAGCGACTTTCAAAATCTGGCTCTGCTGGAAGCACTGAAGAAGATCAGCTACACCAATGTCAATATGCTGGGTGGTGACACCATCAAGACGACTGACATGCTCAAGGGCGCCGGTATTGTCAACGGCCTCTACGCAACCTCACCGATTCTGGAGGCGCGCGAGTTCCCCACCGGCAAGGCCTTCCTGGAAAAGTATCTCGCGGCCTACAAGGTTGCGCCCGCCTATGCGGGCCACTACACCTATGACGCAATGCACGTTCTGGCAGCGGCGATCCGCCGTACCGAATCGGCCAAGCCCGCGGACATCGTCCAGGCCTTGCGCAAAATCGACGGTTATGCGCCAGTGACGGGCTCCATGCGTTGGGACGAGACGGGTGAGCAGCGTTACGGCGTTATTGGGGTCTCTGCTGCCCGTGCGGCGCAGTGGGAAGCCCAGGTTCGCTCCGACAACTGGTGAGATAACTCAACACGGCCAGCACGCGCCGTGTTCGGGCACCAGGGCCCGCCACCCCAGTTCGTGTTCAATGCGCGCGCGCAAAGCATCGGACGCGGACAGGTCCCCATGCACCACATAAACCTGGTCCGGTCGGTTGGGCATGCTGCGCAACCACTGCAGTAGTTGACCGGCGTCGGCATGGGCCGAGGCCGACTGCAGTTGCACAACTTCCGCATGCACATCGATATCTCGGCCGTGTATGCGTACACTTTTGGCCCCGCTGGCCAGCGTTGCGCCCCGCGTGCCGGGTGCCTGGTAGCCGGTGAGAATGACCATGTTGCGGTGGTTGCCCAAATGGTGTTCCAGGTGGTGCAGCACACGGCCACCCGTTGCCATGCCGCTGGCCGACAGTATGACCATGGGGCCGTGGCGTGACGCCAGCGCCCGGGACTCGTCCGTGCTGTTGACCATGGTTGCACCGCGGGTAAGGGCGTGGGCATCGTGGGGGCTGAGTCGGTGTTCACCAATGTGGTTTTCGAACAGGTGGGTGGTGTGCACTGCCATGGGGCTGTCCAGAAACACCGGCAGGGCCTTGGGCACTTTTCCTCTGATTTTGAGCTGTGCGATAGCATGCAGCACCGCCTGCGCACGCCCCACCGCAAACACCGGAATAACCGCCACACCACCACGCGACGCGAGCGTGTGAAGGGCTTCACCCAGTTCGGCCGTCAGGTTTTCCACGGGGTGGCTGCGGTCGCCGTAGGTGGATTCGATCAACACCGTGTCGGCTGCTGGCGCAGCGGCAGGCGGGTACATGATGGAGTCATCGGGTCGACCCAGGTCGCCGGAGAACAGAATGCGTTTGCCAGCGACCTCCAGCAACACACTGGCTGCGCCCAGAATATGTCCTGCGGGGCTGAACGTGATGCGCCAGCCAGGTATGGGCTGGAAGGTTTTCCCCATGTCTACCGCCTTGATCAGGGGCAGGCAGTCCAAGGCGTCCTGGCGTGTGTACAGCGGCAGGGCAGGGCTGTGTTTGGAAAATCCGTGGCGGTTGGCAAAGGCGGCGTCTTCTTCCTGGATGTGGCCGCTGTCGGGCAGCAAAATTTTGCACAAAGCCTGCGTGCCTTTCGTGGCGTAGACCTTGCCTCCAAAACCTTCCTTCACCAAGAGCGGCAGGTAGCCGCTGTGGTCCAGGTGGGCATGGGTCAACACCACCGCATCAATGCCATCGGGCGCAATGGGCAGTGGCGTGCGGTTGCGCAGGCGCAGCTGTTTGTAGCCCTGGAAGAGACCACAATCGATCAGCAGACTGTGCCCACCGTGTTGCACCAAGTACTTAGAACCGGTGACCGTGTTGGCTCCACCCAAAAACGTGATGTTGACACCCATTCCCAGACCCCCAAGTTTGCGCAGACTGCTGTTTCGGCAATAAAAATGCCGCCGAGTCATTTATAGACTGGGCGGCATGGTTTTGGCCAGTGCCTAAGCGCAAAGCTTGATGTGCATCAACTGAAGAAACTCTTCAAGCGGTCGGTCCAGCTGTCACCGGATGGTGAGTGTTTGTTACCGCCCTTCTTCAGGGACTCATCCAGTTCGCGCAGCAAACGGCGCTGGTGTTCGCTGAGTTTGACCGGAGTTTCGACCGCGATGTGGCAGTACAAATCACCGGGGTAACTTGCGCGCACACCCTTGATGCCCTTGCCGCGCAGGCGGAACTGCTTGCCGGTCTGGGTACCTTCGGGAATATCAATGGCGGCCTTTCCGGCCAGCGTGGGCACATCTATTTCACCGCCCAGCGCGGCTGTTGCCATGCTGATGGGCACCGAGCAATGCAGGTCATCACCGTCGCGCTCAAAGATGTCGTGTTTCTTGAGACGGATCTCGATGTACAGGTCGCCGGGCGGCCCGCCATTGGTTCCGGGTTCGCCATTACCGGTGCTGCGGATGCGCATGCCGCCGTCGATACCTGCAGGGATTTTGACTTCCAGCGTCTTTTGCTTTTTAACTTTGCCCTGCCCCTGGCAGGCCATGCAAGGTTCAGGGATAACCTTGCCCGTGCCACGGCAGGTAGGACAGGTTTGCTGCACGCTGAAAAAGCCCTGGCGCATCTGCACCGAACCGGTGCCGGTGCAGGTGCCGCAGGTCTTGACCTGGGTGCCGGGTTTGGCGCCGCTGCCCTTGCACACTTCGCAAGAATCCCAGCTGGGAATGCGGATCTGGGCATCCTTGCCGCGGGCCGCTTCTTCCAGCGTGACTTCCATGGCGTAGCTGAGGTCGCTACCGCGGTAGACCTGGCGTCCACCCGCGCCGGGGCGGCCTCCACGCTGTTGGCCAAACATATCGCCAAAAATATCACCAAAGGCTTCGGCAAAACCGCCGTAACCCTCACCGCCCGGGCCGCGCATATTGGGGTCCACACCGGCGTGGCCATGCTGGTCGTAGGCCGCGCGTTTCTGCGGGTCCGACAGCATTTCGTAGGCTTCTTTGGCTTCCTTGAATTTCTCTTCCGCCACCTTGCCGGAGTCGCCCTGGTTGCGGTCCGGGTGGTGTTTCATCGCAAGCTTGCGATAAGACTTCTTGATGTCTTCTTCAGAGGCGTTTTTGGGAACACCCAGGATTTCGTAAAAGTCTCTTTTAGTAGCCATGGTTGCCAGACAGTGTTGTTGGTCTTTGAATCGTTGCGCAAACTTGATGCAAAACGCCGCGCCGATGATTCCTGACGAATCTTTCGGGCGCGGCGCGCCAAATCAGCACGCTTTACGCGTGTGGTTTAGCCCTTTTTGACTTCCTTGACTTCGGCGTCCACCACGTTGTCATCGTGGGCATGTGCCGACGATGCGCCACCGCCACCGGCGGCTTGTTGTGATGGCTGTTCGCCGCCTTCTGGCTGTCCACCTTCTGCGGCCTGCTTGGCCTGCATGTCGGCGTACATCTTCTCGCCCAGCTTCTGGCTGGCTGCCATCAGTGCGGTGTTCTTTTCGTCAATGGAGGTCTTGTCGTCGCCCTTGATGGCTTCTTCCAGGTCCTTGATGGCGGCTTCGATTTTTTCCTTCTCGGCAGCGTCGAGCTTGTCACCGTACTCGGTCAGGCTCTTCTTCACGCTGTGGATGCTGGAATCGGCCTGGTTTTTGGTTTGCACCAGTTCGACTTTTTTCTTGTCGTCGGCAGCATTCAACTCGGCGTCCTTGACCATCTGCTGGATTTCGGATTCCGACAGGCCGGAGTTGGCCTTGATCGTGATCTTGCTTTCCTTGCCGGTGCCCTTGTCCTTGGCGCCCACGTGCAAGATACCGTTGGCGTCGATGTCAAACGACACCTCGATCTGGGGTGTACCACGGGCTGCGGGTGGAATGCCTTCCAGGTTGAACTCGCCCAGCATCTTGTTGCCGACCGCGATTTCGCGCTCGCCCTGGAACACCTTGATGGTCACAGCGGGCTGGTTGTCTTCGGCGGTCGAGAAAGTCTGTGCAAACTTGGTCGGGATGGTCGTGTTCTTGGTGATCATCTTGGTCATCACACCGCCCATGGTCTCGATACCCAGGGAGAGTGGTGTCACGTCCAGCAGCAGCACGTCCTTGCGGTCACCGGCCAGCACCTGGCCCTGGATGGCGGCGCCCACGGCCACGGCTTCATCGGGGTTCACGTCCTTGCGGGGTTCCTTGCCGAACAGTTCCTTGACCTTCTCTTGCACCTTGGGCATGCGGGTCATACCGCCGACCAGGATCACGTCATGGATGTCAGAGACTTTGACGCCAGCGTCCTTGATGGCGGTGCGGCAAGGCGCAATGGTGCGTTCGATCAGCTCTTCGACCAGGCTTTCCAGCTTGGCGCGGGTCAGCTTGATGTTCAGGTGCTTGGGGCCGGAGGCATCGGCCGTCACATAGGGCAGGTTGATGTCGGTCTGCGCGCTGCTGGACAGTTCGATCTTGGCCTTTTCGGCTGCTTCCTTCAGGCGTTGCAGGGCCAGCACGTCCTTGCCCAGGTCCACGCCCTGTTCTTTCTTGAACTCGGCAATGATGAAGTCGATGATGCGCTGGTCAAAGTCTTCGCCGCCCAGGAAGGTGTCGCCATTGGTGGACAACACTTCGAACTGCTTCTCGCCATCGACATCGGCGATTTCGATGATGGACACGTCAAACGTGCCGCCACCCAAGTCATATACGGCGATCTTGCGGTCGCCCTTTTCGTTCTTGTCCAGGCCGAATGCCAGCGCAGCTGCTGTGGGTTCGTTGATGATGCGCTTGACGTCCAGGCCAGCGATACGGCCGGCGTCTTTGGTGGCTTGGCGTTGTGCGTCGTTGAAGTAGGCGGGCACCGTGATCACGGCGTCGGTCACTTCTTCGCCGAGGTAGTCTTCGGCGGTCTTCTTCATCTTGCGCAAGATGTCAGCACTGACTTGCTGGGGCGCCATGCGGTTGCCGCGCACTTCGACCCAGGCGTCGCCGTTGTCGGCAGCTGCAATCTTGTAGGGCATCAGGTCGATGTCCTTTTGCACTTCCTTTTCGGAGAATTTGCGGCCGATCAGGCGTTTGACGGCGTACAGCGTGTTCTTGGGGTTGGTCACCGACTGGCGCTTGGCAGATGCACCCACCAGCACTTCGCCGTCTTCCTGGTACGCAATGATGGATGGCGTTGTGCGTGCACCTTCTGCGTTTTCAATCACTTTGGCGGTGTTGCCTTCCATGATGGCGACGCAGCTGTTGGTGGTACCCAAGTCAATGCCGATGATTCTTCCCATGATTTACTCCTAGTCGTTTTGGGGACAGAACCAGTGGCCCGTCCCGCAAGGTTATTCGATGAATTTACAGATGAGGATGACTTGAAGCCAGATGTACGGATTTCAAGTGGTAATTGCGTGGATCTGGCTTATTTGGGGGCCGAAACGGTCACCAGGGCGGGGCGCAACACGCGGTCCGCAATCAGATAGCCTTTTTGCAACAGGCCGACAACCGTGTTGGCTTCCTGCTCGGACGGCACCACACTGATGGCCTGGTGCTGGTGCGGATCAAATTTGGTGCCGGGGGTTGGGGCAATGGCCATAACCTTGTTGCGCTCCAGTGCTGCCGTCAGCTGGCGCAGTGTGGCTTGGGCACCTTCGCGAATCTGGTCCACAGTGCCGTCCTTGATGGTCAGGCCCGCTTCCAGGCTATCGGCGACCGGTAGCAGGCTCTCAGCAAAACTTTCCACCGCGAATTTGCGCGCCTTGGAAATTTCTTCTTCGGCACGGCGGCGCGCGTTTTCGGCATCGGCCTTGGCACGCAGATACTGGTCTGCCAGGTCACCGGTCTTGGCTTGCAAAGTTGCCAACTCGGCTTGCACCTGGGCCAGAATGTCCGGCTCTGCAGTGTTTTGCGACGCAAACATGCCTTCGGTGCTTTGAAAACTGGCGTCAGAAGGCTCTTGTTGGGGGGTAGATGGCTGGTCAGACATGCAAGTAGGTGTAGGTTTGACTATGGGTTGTTTTGCTGAGCCTAGTTATGGGGCTTCAGCAGCGCAATTCAAGGGGCCATAGGGCCCTTTTTTGGCGTGGTACCCGGCAGTCCGGGCGCCAATCAGGTCGAGGTGCCCAGCAGTTCCACGTCAAATTTCAGGGTTGCGTTGGGAGGAATAACGCCGCCAGCGCCACGTGCGCCATATCCCAGGTCTGCCGGGATGATCAGTGTGCGTGCGCCGCCCACTTTCATGCCTGCGACGCCTTCGTCCCATCCGCGGATCACCATACCAGCGCCCAACTGGAAAACAAACGGGTCATTGCGGTCCTTGCTGGAGTCAAACTTGGCGCCTTGGGTGCCATTGTTGTACAGCCATCCGGTGTAGTGCACTGTCACGCTCTGGCCCTTGGTAGCCGTAGCGCCGGTGCCTTCTTTGGTGTCTTCGTATTGCAGGCCGGTAGCGGTGGTGGTCATGGGAAATCCTTTGGTGAAAATTGGACGGATCGTCGCGCGAACGGAGGCTGCCTGGCAGACAGGCATGGCACTTCATCCCGTTCGGCAAAGCCTTGGATTATGCCGCAGGCAAAAAAAAGACAGGTTAAAACCTGTCTTTGGGGATGCCGAGTTGCGAAACTGGGGCTTAAGTTGCCTTTTTGGCCTGGCTGGTGGACCATTTGCCGGCAAATGCCTGCAGGTCACCCAAACGTTTGAGCAAATCGGCGCCCAGATTGGTCACGGAATAACCGTCGCTGCCATGGGTCATCAACCCGGCTTCACGCAGTTCCTTGATACGGGTGTTCAGCGTATTGGGGGTGATGCCACCCACGCTGTCCTGTAACAAACGGAATGTTTGTGCGTGGCCGTCGCGCAGGGCCCACAACACGCGCATGGCGTAGCGAGACTCCAGCAGACTCAGCAACTGGCCGATGGCGACCGATTCTTTAGCACTCATTAACTTACCTCTCCTTGACGCGGGTTCTCGGCCGACCAACTGCTTGGCCACGACGGCCGACACTGCAATTTTGCCCGGCCTATTTAATCAGGTGAAACTATATCGCAGTTTTCGGCATGCTACAAGTTTCATAGCTGGTGGCACGGCCTCCGGTCGCTTGTCAGAGGATGGCAGAGGTGCTAAGGTTGTGCCCAAAGCAAGTTTTTGGGCCGCCTTTTGGAGATTCCCATGGTGTTTAATTTTGAGCAGGTACACAACTACTACGAGCGTCTTGTTTTTGAAGAAGTGGCTCGCCGCTCAGAGCAATACCAGGACTTTTCACCCGATATGCTGGGTGACGTCGCCTGCGTGGCCCTGAACCGCCTGCCGGCGCGCTACGTACGCCACGACGTGGATCTGATGTTTTACCTGACCGAGCAGGAGCGCCACGCCATTGAACTGTCGCTGGAAGAAGTGCTGCAGTTCGCGTTTGGTTTTGTGCTCGAACGCTCTACCAAAGCCGCGGCCTAAAACGTCGCCAGCACTTTGGCAAGCAGCGCAGGCGTGACGCCGGGCTGCACGCCAAACCACGCCGCAAATGCCGGTCTGGCCTGGTTGAGCAGCATGCCCAGCCCATTCACTGTTACGTGCCCCCGCAGCCTTGCTGCCTCCAATAGGGGTGTTTCCAGTGGCACATAAATGATGTCCGATACCAGCGCCTGAACGGGGAGCTGGTCCAGGCGCAGGTCCAGCGCTGCTTCACCATGCATGCCCTGGTTGGTGGTGTTGACCAGCAGGGCAGCACCGGCCAGCGCATCGTGCCGGTCTTCCCAGGGAATGGCGCGCACCGGCCCGCCAAACTCCTGTGCCATGTCGTGGGCCTTGGCCCAGCTACGGTTGGTCAGGCGAATCTCGGTGGCGCCGCTGTCCATCAGGCCGACGATTACGGCGCGCGCCGCACCCCCAGCGCCCAAAACAACTGCAGGCCCCGCGTCGGCCTTCCAGCCGGGCTGGGCGTCCAACAGGCTCTGGATATAACCAAATCCGTCGGTGTTGCGCCCGGTCAGTGAACCGTCTGCCTCAACCACGATGGTGTTGACAGCCCCGATGCGCTGTGCCAGCGACTCAACCCGGTCCACCACGGCAAGCGCGGCGACCTTGTGCGGAATCGTCAGGTTGCAACCGGCAAAACCCAACACCGGCAGGGCGCGCAGCGCGGTTTCTATGCGTTCTGGTTGGACCGGCAGCAACACGTAAGCGCCGCTAAGGCCGTGCTCCGCAATCCAGTGGTTGTGGATGACCGGTGAGCGCGAATGCGCCACCGGCCAACCCATGACCCCTGCCAGCTTGTACGGGGCCACAGACTTATAAGTTGTCGGTAAAGCTGCGCAGCTTGTCGCTGCGGCTGGGGTGTTTGAGCTTGCGCAGCGCCTTGGCTTCGATCTGGCGGATGCGTTCACGGGTCACGTCAAACTGCTTGCCCACTTCTTCCAGCGTGTGGTCGGAGGTCATTTCGATACCGAAACGCATGCGCAGCACCTTGGCTTCGCGGGGCGTCAGGCTGTCCAGAATATCCTTGACCACGTCGCGCAGGCCTGCCTGCATCGCGGCTTCCATCGGCGCGGTGTTGGCACCGTCTTCGATGAAATCGCCCAGGTGGCTGTCGTCATCGTCGCCGATGGGTGTTTCCATGGAGATCGGCTCTTTGGCGATCTTCATGATCTTGCGGATCTTGTCTTCCGGAATCTCCATGCGCTCGGCCAGCACGGATGCATCGGGTTCGAAACCAAACTCCTGCAAATGCTGGCGGCTGATGCGGTTCATCTTGTTGATGGTTTCGATCATGTGCACCGGGATACGGATGGTGCGCGCCTGGTCCGCAATGCTGCGGGTGATGGCCTGGCGAATCCACCAGGTGGCGTAGGTCGAGAACTTGTAGCCGCGGCGGTATTCAAACTTGTCCACGGCCTTCATCAAACCGATGTTGCCTTCCTGGATCAGATCCAGGAACTGCAGGCCACGGTTGGTGTATTTCTTGGCGATGGAGATGACCAGGCGCAAGTTGGCCTCGATCATTTCCTTCTTGGCGGCGCGCGATGCGTATTCGCCCGCGTTCATGCGCTTGTTGATGTCTTTCAACTGGTCCAGTGGCACCACGACCTTGGCTTGCAGGTCGGTCAACTTTTGCTGCAGGTCTTGCACGGGCGGGATATTGCGGCCCATCACCGCGCTCCACGACTTGCCGGCAGCTGCCTGCTTTTCGATCCACTTCAGGTTCAGCAATTGCGATGGAATCTTGTTGCCATTCTTGTCACGGCCGCTGAAGTCGGCGATGAAGTTCTCTTGTGGGTAGCCGCACTTGTCCACAATGATGCGGCGCAGTTCGCGCTCTTTCTTGCGGATGTCGTCCACCTGGCCACGCACCATGTCGCACAGCTTCTCGATCGCTTTGGCGGTGAAACGTATGGACATCAGCTCTTCGCTCAGCGCCTTCTGGGCGGTGATGTAGTGTGGTGTGCCGTAGCCTTCCTTGTCGTAAACCTTGTGCACTTTCTCAAAGAGTTCGCGCAGGCGGTCGAAGCGGGACATCGCTTCTTTTTTCAGCTCTTCGAGCTTCTTGGTCAGTGCCTTGGAGCCGCCCTTGCCGTCGTCGTCGTCATCGGCGTCGAACTCATCAAAATCTTCTTCGGCCACGTAGTCGTCGGCCTCGTTGGGGTTGGAGAAGCCGTCCACGATGGTGGTGATAACAACCTTGCCTTCGCGAATGTCTTCGCCCAAACGCAGGATTTCGGCAATAGTTGCGGGCGATGCACTGATCGCCTCCATCATGGCCATCAGGCCGCCTTCAATGCGTTTGGCAATTTCGATTTCGCCTTCGCGGGTCAGCAGCTCCACCGTGCCCATTTCACGCATGTACATGCGCACGGGGTCGGTAGTGCGGCCGAATTCGCTGTCTACCGTGGACAGTGCAGCCTCGGCTTCTTCCTCGGCCTCTTCCTGGGTGGCGGCGGTGGACACATTGTTGTTCAGCAGCAGGGTCTCGGCATCCGGCGTTTGTTCGTACACCGCTACACCCATGTCGTTCAACATGGAGATCACCACTTCCAGCGTTTCCGCGTCGACCAGCTTGTCGGGCAAGTGGTCGGAGATTTCGCCGTGGGTCAGGTAACCGCGGGTCTTGCCCAGGGTGATCAGGGCCTTGAGGCGCTGGCGGCGCTTGGCAATGTCCTCTTCAGACAGGACCGTTTCGTCCAGGCCGAATTCCTTCATCAAGGCGCGTTCCTTCGCCTTGCTGATCTTCATGCGCAGGGGCTTGACCTTCTCGCCCGTGGCGGCAACCGCTTCGGGTTCACCGACCAGATCGGCCTCAATGTCCGACATGTCCATGTCATCGCCCGAGGATTCTGCAGCTGCGCCTGCCTTGGGCTTGCGGCCACGTTTGGCACCTGTCTTGGGCGGCGCGTCGGACTCCGCCGCTGCGGCCTTGGGTGGGCGACCGGGTTTCTTCTTGGCTGCTGCGCCAGCATTGAGCAGGGCGTCTGCCGCGTCTTTCAAGAGCTGGGCCTTCGACTTGGGAACAACAGGTGGCTTGGATGCGGGCACGGGTTTGGCTTTCTTATCGGACTTGGTCGGGGACTGGACAGCTTTGACAGATTTTTGAGCAGGCATGCGATAACCTCAGGACATCAAAAAAACGGGCGAACAGATCGGGCGCCGTCTACACCGCTACAGAGGCAGGCGCAGTTGGCAGGGCAGGAAAAACTTCCTAGTGGCAAGATGGGAGGGCGAACATTTGGAATGCAGTCCTTGCGGTAAGGTGGCCGGTTGTGATCTACCAACGCTTGGCCTGGCCCGGAGGTGCTGCTGTCGCTCTTGCCGAAACAACCAAGTAGTATAGCCGGAATGCGGCGTGTTATTGGATGATATTGGCGGATTGCGGAAATTCAAGGCGCAGAGTCGCCTCAGGTGGCGGCTGCAGGCGGGCGGCTGGCCAACTCCAGTTGCAAGCGGCGGGCATGTAACTCGCGGTAATGGGCTTGGGCCGTCGGGTCCGTACTGATGGCAGCAATAGCCAGGGTTTCCTGCTCCTTGATGCGGTCTATCAGCATGCGGTTGAGCAGATCGCGCAGTTCCAAACCGGTGTCACCCGCACCTTCGCCTGCAACCCCATTGGACATGGTGGGATCAGACATCAGCCGCAGCGCCAATTCTTCTGCAGTTTGCCCCTTCAGCTCGTCGCGCAGGGCGCCCCAGGCCAGCGGGCCGTGTTCGTGCAACTGGGCCTCCAGCCAGGCGATCAGCGGGCCGTGGGGCGCGGGCAGTTCGCACAACAGGGCGTGGTCCTCGTTGGTTAATGCCTCCCACAATTCGCTGTGACCCAGCAAAATGCGCGTGGCGTGGTCGGCGCGGCTGGCCAGCGGGCCGCGTAGTGGTGGGCGCACAGGGCGATCACGGTCCCATTTGTTTTTGCCTTCCCACTTGCCTTTGCCCTTCCACTCGCTCTTGCCCTCCCACTTGCTCTTGCTTTTCCAAGTGGACGTGGCGCCTTCACCATCCAGCGGGTGCCCCCAAGAGGTAGCGCCCACGCTGTTCTCGTCATAGTCGTCGGGCTGCCAGTCGCCGCTGTGGCGCACGGCGGGTGGGGCTCTGTGGCTCTGCGGCGTTTGGCTGGCCCCCGCCCACAGCGCACCCAGTTCGGCACTGGGCAGTTGCACCTGTGCAGCCAGTTCACTGAGCAATTGCAGCTTCAGGGCGCCATCGGGCAACAAACCCCACAGCGGTTTGGCATTGGCCGCCATGTGGGCGCGGCCCTCGGCCGTGTTCAGGTCACAGCCCTCGCGCGCCGCCTCCACCAGGAAGCGGGAGAGCGGTGTGGCTTCGGACACATACCGAGCAAATTCATCCTGGCCGTGGGCGCGGATAAAGCTGTCGGGGTCGTGTTCATCGGGCAAAAACAAAAACTTGATGCTGCGTACATCGGTGGCGTAGGGCAACGCGGCGTCTAGCGCCTTGCGCGCCGCGCGTTTGCCGGCCGAGTCGCCGTCAAAACTGAACACGACTGCATCGGTAAAACGGAATAACTTGTGCACATGGTCAGCCGTGCAGGCCGTGCCCAAAGTGGCCACCGCATTGGGGAAACCCAGCTGCGCCAGCGCCACCACGTCCATATACCCCTCGGTGACCAGCACATAACCATGTTCGCGCAGCGCATTGCGGGCCTCAAACAGGCCGTACAACTCGCGGCCCTTGCTGAAGACCGGCGTTTCGGGTGAGTTCAGATACTTGGGTTTGTCGTCGCCCAGCACACGGCCGCCAAAGCCTATGCATTCACCCTTGATATTGCGGATGGGGAACATCACCCGGTCGCGGAAGCGGTCGTAGCGTTTCTCTTCGTTGCCGCCTTCTTCGGTGTTGGAGATGACCAGGCCGCTTTCCACCAGCAGCGGGTCGTCATAGTGCGGAAAGACACTGGCCAGACTGCGCCAGCCTTCGGGTGCATAACCCAGCCCAAACTGCTTGGCGATCTCACCGGACAGGCCGCGGCCCTTGAAGTAGGCGATGGCGCGGGGTGAGTCCTTCAGCGCGCGGCGGTAGGCGTCTCCGGCTTTCTCCAGCACATCGGTCAGCGTGTTCTGCTTCTGCTTTTGCTCTTGGGCGCGGGCACGGTCTTCGGGTGAGGCTTCGTCCTCGGGGATCTGCATGCCGTACTGCTGGGCCAGGTCCTTCACCGCTTCGATGAAGGTCATGCCGGCATGGTCCATCAAGAAGCTGATGGCATTGCCGTTTTTGCCGCAGCCAAAGCAGTGGTAGAACTGTTTGGCCGGGCTGACCGAGAACGACGGCGACTTTTCCCCATGGAAGGGGCACAGGCCCATGAAGTTGGCGCCGCCCTTCTTGAGCTGCACGTAGCGGCCAACAATCTCCACCACATCGGCGCGGGCGATGAGTTCCTGGATAAAGGTTTGCGGGATGGCCATGGCGGGATTGTAGGCAGTGCGGTTGGCCGGGGTTTGCTCAAGCACCCGTCGTTTGCTATAAAATAAGTAGCTAATAAGCTAGTATTTACGGGGGCTAGAGGCATATTTCGCCAACAACGATTGCCGGCAGGCCCTCCCTCCCCATCTGCCCATTCCGGCTTATTTTTGCTTGGGCACCCGCCCCAGCAGATAAAACTCGGGGTTGGGCATCATGCTGGTTACATTGGCCATGCGGTTGGACAGGCCAAAAAAGGCCGTGATGCCGGCAATGTCCCAGATGTCCTCCTCGTCAAAACCGTGGGCGTGCAGTTTGGTGAAGTCGGCATCTTCCACTGTGTCGGAGTGCAGGCAGACCTTCATCGCAAAGTCCAGCATGGCGCGCTGGCGTGGCGTGATGTCGGCCTTGCGGTAGTTCACCGCCACCTGGTCGGCCACCAGCGGCTTTTTCTCATAAATGCGCAGGATCGCACCGTGGGCCACCACGCAGTACAGGCAGTGGTTGGCCGCGCTGGTGGTGGTGATGATCATCTCGCGCTCGCCCTTGGTCAGGCTGCTGCCCTCGCGCAGCATCAGCGCGTCGTGGTAGGCGAAGAACGCGCGCCACTCGGCCGGGCGGCGGGCAAAGGCCAGGAACACATTAGGCACAAAGCCGGACTTTTCTTGCACCTCCAGGATCTTGGTGCGGATGTCTTCGGGCAAGGTGTTGAGGTCGGGCAGGGGATAACGGGGTGTGGACATTGGATTGCGCTATAGCTTAAATTAATAAAACTAACTTGATTGATAGATGTTCGAAATCTACACTGACCCAGTCAGTCTAGTGCAAACCATCCAAGGAGAGACCCATGTCAAGCGAAGCCAAATGCCCCTTCCACCACGCTGCCAGCGGCGGCACCACCAACAAGGACTGGTGGCCGAACCAGTTACGCGTGGAGTTGTTGAACCAGCATGGCAACAAGTCCAACCCCTTGGGTGAATCCTTCAACTACGCCGAAGAATTCAAGAAGCTGGACTACAAGGCCCTGAAGGCCGACTTGGTCAAACTGATGACCGACAGCCAGGACTGGTGGCCCGCCGACTTTGGTCACTATGGCCCGCAGATGGTGCGCATGGCCTGGCACAGCGCCGGCACCTACCGCACGCTGGATGGCCGTGGCGGCGGCGGACGCGGGCAACAGCGTTTTGCCCCGCTGAACTCCTGGCCCGACAACGTCAACATCGACAAGTCGCGTCGGCTGTTGTGGCCTATCAAGCAGAAATACGGCCAGAAGATTTCCTGGGCCGACCTGTTCATTCTGGCGGGCAACGTGGCACTGGAGAGCATGGGCTTTCGCACCTTTGGTTTTGCCGGTGGCCGCGAAGACGTGTGGGAACCCGACATGGACGTGAACTTTGGCGCCGAGACCCAATGGCTGGCCGCCGACAAACGTTTCAGTGGCCCCAACGGCGCTGCATTTGACCGCAACAAGGGCGAGGGCGAGCTAGACAAAAACCTGGCCGCCACCCACATGGGCCTGATCTATGTGAACCCCGAAGGCCCCAACGCCAGCGGTGACTACCTGGCCGCGGCCAAAGACATCCGTGCCACCTTCTACCGCATGGCCATGGACGACGAAGAAATCGTTGCGCTGATCGCGGGCGGCCACACATTTGGCAAGGCCCACGGTGCCGCACCCGAATCACACAAGGGCCCGGAGCCCGAAGGCGCGGGCATCGAAGCCCAGGGCCTGGGCTGGAACAGCAGCTTCGGCACCGGCCATGGCAAAGACACGGTTTCCAGCGGCCTGGAAGTGACCTGGACCACGACCCCCGCCCAGTGGGGCAACAACTTCTTCGAGAACCTGTTCAAGTTCGAATGGGAGCTGACCCACTCCCCCGCGGGCGCCAAGCAGTGGGTGGCCAAGGATGCGCCGGAGATCATTCCCGACGCCCATGTGCCGGGCAAGAAACACAAGCCCACCATGCTGACTACCGACCTGACGCTGCGTTTCGACCCTGAGTTCGGCAAGATTTCCAAGCGCTTCCATGACGACCCACAATCCTTTGCCGAAGCCTTTGCCCGCGCCTGGTTCAAGCTGACCCACCGTGACATGGGGCCCAAGGCGCGTTACCTGGGGCCTGAGGTTCCCAAGGAAGACCTGATCTGGCAAGATCCGTTGCCCGCCGCAACGCTGAATCCCACGGCCGCGGACCTTGCCGACCTTAAGGTAAAAATCGCAGCCTCTGGCCTGTCCGTCTCCGAAATGGTGTCGGTGGCCTGGGCCTCGGCCTCCACCTTCCGCGGAGGCGACAAGCGCGGTGGCGCCAACGGCGCACGCCTGGCCCTGGCGCCGCAAAAGGATTGGGCCATCAACGCGATTGCCATCAAGGCCTTGGCCAAGCTGCAAGATATCCAAAAGGCATCTGGCAAGGCATCGCTGGCAGACGTGATCGTGTTGGCCGGCAGCGTGGGTGTCGAACTGGCGGCCAAGGCGGCCGGTGTGGCGGTGGAGGTGCCGTTTACCCCAGGGCGCGTAGATGCCACCCAGGCGCAAACCGATGTGGAATCCTTCGCCGTACTGGAGCCGCAGGTGGATGGCTTTCGCAACTACAAAAAGGGCAAGATCGGCGCCGCGACCGAGGCCCTGTTGATCGGCAAGGCCCAGTTGTTGACACTGACCGCGCCCGAGCTGACCGCCCTGGTCGGCGGCCTGCGCGTGTTAGGCGCCAATGCCGACGGCAGCCCACATGGCGTGTTCACCGACACGGTGGGTGTGCTCAGCAACGATTTCTTTGTCAACCTGCTGGACATGGGCACGGTGTGGAAGGCAGCGGACGGCGAGGGCGAAGTGTTTGAAGGCAAAGACCGCAAGACCGGCACGGTGAAATACACCGGCACCCGGGCCGACCTGGTCTTTGGCTCCAACTCGGTGCTGCGCGCGTATGCCGAGGTGTATGCCAGCGCCGACGGCAAGGAAAAGCTGGTCAAGGACTTTGTGGCCGCTTGGACCAAGGTCATGAACCTGGACCGCTTCGACCTGGCTTGAGCTGTTTAGCCATGCCTGCCAGATCTGCAATTGCGCAGGACTGGCAGGGGTGTTGCCTCGCAAATGGCGCGTTGGCACGTCCACGGATACACGCTAGACTGCATACGGGGAGCTAACTCAAACGAGGTGAAATTCCATGGCCGCTGATGTTGGATACCGGGTGGGGAATATCGTACGGGTCTTGGTTGCCTGCACCATGGTCGGTATTTTGGGTTTGGGACACTCCGCCAGGGCGGATACCTGCAAGAAGCTGGTCGCCACTGGAAACCCAGAGTACGCGCCCTACCTTTGGCGTGACACGCAGGAACCCGGCAAGTTGATCGGCGCCAATGCCGACCTCATGCAACTGCTGGCCCAAGCCTTGGGCATCCCCATTGAAGTCCGTTATGTAGGGACCTGGGCCCGCGTGCAGGAAGAAGCAAAAATCGGTCGAATCGATTTGATTGCGGGGGCCTTTTTTACGCAGGCCCGACTGGACTACATGGACTATTTCCATCCACCGTTTCAAGGCACCCGCAGCGTGGTTTGGAGCGCTGCTGCCAAACCGGTGCCCTTCAAGGCCTGGGACGATCTGCGCGGCCTGCACGGCCTTACCGTGATCAACAACAGCTTTGGTGAGGCATTTGATCAGTATGCCAAGGCCAACCTCAAGATAACCACCGTACCGACGTTGGAGCAGGCGATTCAGATGCTGGCGCTGGCGCGTGCCGACTACATGATTTATGAAGAGGCTCCCGGTCTGGCCTACATGGCCAAATTGAATATTTCTGGCTTAAAAATTGCTGCTACCGAGGTCAGCAGTGAAGCTCTGTTTTTGACCTTCTCCCACAAATCCCCCTGCAACACACCAGAGATGCGTGCGCTCATCACCAAAGCCGTACTCAAGTTGAACAAAGAGAAGGCCATGGAAAAACTGATTGAACCCAATATTCAGCTTTGGCGAAAGCAATCAAAGTCCTGACGCGCCGTAGTGAATACTTCCCTGGGGACTACTCTATTCCAGCGCTGGACCAAGTTGTCCATGCGGCAAACCCTGATGCTGGGTGCGGGGCTGGGGATTTTTCTGCCCGCCTTGTTGTTGACCTATTTTCAGACCACCAGCAGGCTAGAAACCGAGGTCAACCAGCGGGTTCGGGTGCCGATGCAGTTGTACTCAGACGTACTGTCACGCGGTCTGGCAATCGCCATCTGGACGGTCGATAAAGACGTGACAACCGGGCTCACTGACGCAGTCATGCGCAACCCGGATGTCGTCAGTGTCACCGTCAGAGACGAGTTTCAGAAAGTCCTTGTTCACAAAAAAAGTGGGCTGGCTCTCCAGAGCACGCCTCTGATTGAAAGGCGATCCATCGTGCACGAGGGCCTGGTGATCGGGTACCTGGAACTTGAACTCACGACTGCACGGATTCAAGCGGACATTTTTCGGGATATTGCCAAACAGGCCTTGGCGCTGGTAGCCCAGCTGGCCATTTCGTTTGCCTTGATCTGGTTGCTGTTTGACTGGCGCATGATGCGGCCGCTGCGGGCGTTGCAGGCCGATGCGTCGCGACTGGCACGTGGCGAACTCACCCAGCCTCTGCAATGGCGCCACGCTGACGAACTGGGGACCTTGGCCCAGGGCCTGGACCATATGCGCACCGAGTTATCGAGCCTGATCGCCGAGCGCGACCAAAAGAACGACGCCTTGACCCAGGAACTGCTGGTGCGGCGGCGCACGGAGGCTGCCTTGAGTGTCAGCCAGGCCAAGTTTCTCGCCATTTTCGACGGATCACCCGTAGCTATCTCGGTCTCGCAAATGGGCGGGGCGTTCACCATTTTGGATGTGAACGGCGCCTGGGAGCGGCTGTTTGGCCGCAGCCGAGAGGCCATACTGGGAACCAGTGGCGCGCACAATGGCATGTGGGTCAGCCAAGAAGTGCGCCAAGAGGTGTTGCGGACGCTTGAGCAAAAGGGTGTGATCTCCCGCCACCAGGCTTGGATGCAGCCCGGAGATGGCCGGCCCAGCATCCTGTGTGAAATATCCGGACAAGTGCTTGCCATGGCGGAACAGCCCATGCTGATACTGGCCTACGAAGACGTCACCGACAACCACCAGCAGGCGCTGAATATTCTCGGGCTCAACGCAACGCTGGAACGACGTGTCGGCGAGCGCACACAGGAACTATCGGAAGCGCTGGCGCAACTGACCACTGCGCAGTCCGAGTTGGTGCGCAAGGAAAAGATGTCGGCATTGGGCTCGCTGGTCGCAGGGGTTGCACATGAGCTCAATACACCGGTTGGCAACAGTTTGACCGTGGCCAGCACCTTGCAAGAGCATGTCAAAGCCTTCACCAGCGATGTCGAAAAAGGAATTACCCGCAGTCGCCTGAATGCTTTTTTGACAACGGTTGGCGAGGGCTCCGATATTCTGATGCACAGCCTGCACCGCGCGGCAGAACTGGTTGCCAGCTTCAAGCAGGTCGCCGTTGACCAGGCCAGTGTCAACCGGCGCGTGTTCCAACTGGATGCCGCCGTTGCGGAGATTTTGCTGACCTTGGGCCCGAGTATTCGCAAGTCGCAACACGCGGTGCATAGTGTCGTACCGGCAGGCATCACGATGGACAGTTACCCTGGACCCTTGGCACAAATACTCACCAACCTCATCGGCAACGCGCTGTTGCATGCCTTTGATGGCCGCGAAAATGGAGTGGTTACCTTAAACGTTCGACGACTGAACGACGCGCAGGTTGAGCTGACGGTTTGTGACAACGGTAGCGGGATTCCAGATGCCAACCTGGCCCGTGTTTTTGACCCATTTTTCACCACCAAATTTGGCCAGGGCGGCAGTGGCTTAGGACTCAATATCGTGTACAACTTGGTAACTGGCATGATGGGTGGCGAACTGAAGGTGGACAGCCCTCCCGGACAGGGGGCTTGTTTCACCATCAGGCTGCCCCTGGTCGCCCCGGCAGCCGCGCCAGAAGTACCCTTGCCCACTTTGTTGGGCAGCACGTTGGGTCGATAACATGGTTGGCACAGGGATAGATTTTTATTAAGCTTGCTCAGCGCATGATGGTCCTTGAAATTACGCCGTTTTGGAGTTCTACCGATGAAGCTTGTCCCCCCGCCCGGAGTCAATCCCACCTTCCCGATAGACTTTAAGCCGCTGGCCGGCACACCGCAAGACTGTGTGGATTGCGGCAAGGCAGAACGTGTGGGTTTTGAGTTTGACTACGCGTTTCAACCCATAGTCGATGTAGAGCGCAAGACCGTGTTCGCGCACGAGGCTCTGGTGCGCGGGCCCAATGGCGAAGGCGCTTACTCTGTGTTGTCGCAGGTGAATGAGCAGAACCGCTACCGGTTCGACCAGGCCTGCCGCGTCAAGGCCATCCGTGGGGCCAGCCAGTTGGGCATACAAGAGTATGTGTCCATCAATTTTCTGCCCAACGCCATCTACAAACCCGAAGTCTGCATACGCACCACGCTGGCAGCGGCGCAGGTGCATAACTTTCCATTGGACCGCATCATCTTTGAAGTGACGGAGGGCGAGCGCATCGAAGACGGCCCCTGGTTTGCACAGATTCTGCGCGAATACAAACGCTGCGGATTCAAGACCGCCATTGACGACTTTGGCGCGGGTTATGCGGGTATGAAGCTGCTGTCGGATTTTCAGCCCGACATCATCAAGATCGATATGGACCTGATACGCCATATCGACACCAATCATCCACGCCAGGTCATCGTGCGCAGCTTGGTGCGTCTCTGTGAAGAGCTGAACATTCAGGTGGTCGCAGAAGGCATTGAGACCCTGGGAGAGCGAGACTTTTTGCGTGACGCGGGTATTCGTCTGATGCAGGGTTATCTGTTTGCCAAGCCTGCGTTCAGAGCTGTGGCGACGGTTGACGCTGCGGTTTACGCCGATTGATGTCTGGTTGCGGAGGGTAGTTGCTCAGGCTGGATGCTCTGCGCGTTCATACAGAACATCGGGGCATTTTTCTTCATTGGACTGCCCGTCCGAGAACTCCACTGGTTTGAAGCCATACCGCTCGTAGAAGCGCCTGGCACCGGCGTTGGCCTGGAACGTGTAGAGGCGAACTGGCTGCGTGACACCTGCCAGTGCATGCTCCAGCAGTTTGCTACCCAAACCCAAGCCGACCGAGTCCGGTCGAACATATAGTTGATCAAGCCACAACAGCGGACCATCGATGGCCGTTGCCACAAACCCAACGACCTCACCACCAACCTGGGCAACGGTGACGGATGCGTCAGGGATTAGTTTTGACTCGATCCACAGGCGAATATCCGCTTCGCTGTGCGCAAGAGGTGCGTAGGCAAGAAACGTGGCCCTAGACGATAGGTAGACATCGGCGACGGCTGGCGCATCGGCAAGTGTGGCGGCGCGTAGAAACAAACTCATTTAAGGCAAGTGTCGGCCAGCGTGGGTGGCCCACAACCGCGTACCCAACTGTAAAGAAATGCAGGAACGAACGCCGCCGTTGTGGAGCCAACTGACAGGCATCACGCCCCGCCCATTTTGGAGAGAAGTCGTCGCAGGATCACCGGCACTATTCCCACGGTGAAAAAGGCGATGAGAGCAAACCCCAAAAATGTAATGCCAGTGGTCCAAGTGTTGTGCCACATCACAGTCTGCACGTCCTCATCTAAAACACCCCCGCAAGACTGCAGGTGCAGTTCATCGGTCAAGGCAGCATAGCCTGCGAGTCCGCCCAAGAGGCAGGAAACAACCAAAACCCCCGTCAGGAAAGCTCTCTCACGACGCGAAAAGTGCATTTGTGAATCCTAACAACTCAATGTCCAAAGCAATTCAGATCGAAACCCTGACCCCCAACACGCGCCGCAATCCCGCACCGCCCCGCGCAGAGTTTGGAGCCGGGGTCCGCGCCGATTTGTGGGCGTTTTACACCATGAGGCGCGGACCCCGGCTCCAAACTCTGCAGCCCCAGAGCCAGAGCGCTAGTGACGAAATATGCCTCTAGCCCCCGAAAAATATAGTTGTATAGCTATCAAGTCTATAGCAAGCTATTTCACCAACTTAGATGACCCCTTACCCTTCGTATACCGGTCACACCACCCGGTGAACTCCGCATACCAAAGCTTGGAGTTCTGTGGCTTCAAAATCCAGTGGTTCTCATCCGGGAAAAACACCAGGCGCGACGGTATGCCGCGCGCGCGCAGGGTGTTGTAGTAGGCCAGGCCCTGGTAGTAGGGCACGCGGTAGTCCAGCTCGCCGTGCATCACCAGCGTGGGGGTGTTGAAGTTCTGCGCGTAGTGGTGGGGCGACTGTTTCATCACGCGGGCTTCGTCGTCCCAGTGGAAAGCGCCGAGTTCGTGGCCAAACCAGAAATAACCGTCTGATCCCATCATCGACACCCAGTCGTAACAGCCTGCGTGGCACACATACGCCTGGTAACGCTTGGCGGGCAGGTTGCCATTCATGTAGGCCACCATGTAGCCGCCATAACTGCCGCCGGTGGCGACCATGCGCTTGGCGTCGATGGTGCTGGTGGCCAACATGTAGTCGGTGCCGGCTTCCACATCGGCCATCTCGCGGCGGCCCCAGTCGCCGTTGATGCTGGACAGAAACTTTTGCCCAAAGCCGCTGGAGCCGTGGTAGTTCACCGCGCAGGTGACATACCCGCTGGCGGCAAACATCTGCATGTTCCAGCGCCAGTGCCAGGTGTCGCTCCAGCAGGTGTGCGGCCCGCCGTGGATGACTTGCATCAGCGGCCACTTCTTCTTAGTGTTGGCGGTGTAGCCCGGCGGCGAGACGATCCACATTTGGACTGTGTCGCCATCAAAGCCTGCAACCTCTACCGACCGAGCGTCGCCCATCTGCAGTCCAGCCATCAGCTTGGAGTTGAACTTCTCAATGGCGCGTTCACCGGAGCCATCGGCATTGCAGGCCAGCAGCGTGGGTGGGTGCAGCATGCTGGAGCGCGCGTACACCAGTGTCTTGCCATTGGCGCTGATGCGCAGGTCGCCTGCTGTGCCGCCTTCACCGGGGCCGCGCAACACTTCGGTGGGCACCTTCGCATCCACGGCCAGGCGCCAGATGGGTTGTGCCACGCCATGCTCGGCGGTGAAGTACACCGCATCGCTGGCGGCTGCCCAATGCAGCGGGCCGTTGACGCCGCGGTCCCAGGTGGTGCTCCAGGGGATTGGTTTTTTGGTTTTGCGTTCCAACAGCCAGGCGCGGTTCTGTTCGTTGTGTTGATGGGTGAAGTCGCAGCCCACAAAGGCAAGGTACTTGCCGTCGGGTGAATAACGTGGGCCTTCAAACGCAAACTGGGCCAATGCCTTGTCGCGTGTGGTCAGCGTGGTGGTCTTGCCCGTCTTCACATCCATGGCCACGATGTCGGTGAATGAAAAATCGCGCGGGTCGGGGTTGGCGTCAAAGGTGAACGCCAACTCCTTGCCATCGGGGCTGATGTCAAACAGCGCGGCATCGGGCTCCTGCTGCGGCAGGTGGAACGCAGTACCGGCAAACAGGTCGCGGATTTTGCCGTTGCCGCCTTTGCTGGGGATGTCCACCACATGGATATGCGGCTTGCGGCCGCGGGCAAACCAGTGGTCCCAGTAGCGGTAGTGATTGTGCTCCACCACCGTGGCCTGAACCTTATCGTCTTTGTCCTCCTTGAATTTTTTCTCTTGCGCAGCCTGTGTGGTCAGCTCGGGCCAGACCCAGGACACAAAGGCCAGGCGTTTGCTGTCGGGGAACCAGCGCAGGGCGCTCACGCCCGTGGCCAGTTGCGCCACGCGGCGGGCCTCGCCACCATCGGGCGCAATCAGGTAGATCTGCCCGGCGGCATCGGCGTCTTTGCCCTCGCCGCGTTTGGAGACGAAGGCAATCCATTTGCCATCGGGCGACCACTGTGGATCGCCATCGCGCTTGCCGCGTGTGAGTTGGCGCTGCGTCTTGCCATCGGTAGAGAGCAGCCACAGCTGTGTGCTGCTCTCGTTTTTTTTCATGTCGTAACTGGTGACGGTGGCGCAGGTCCACTGGCCGTCTGGCGACAGGCTACCGGTGCCCAGGCGTTTGAGGGACCAGAGGTCGGCTATGGTGATGGGGTGTTTGGAAGCGGGCATGGGTCTCCAGAAAAAGAGGACTGCGGTAGACCGGTATCCTAAGCGCGGTTTACCCCAAAGCCTCCGCCGGCCCAGGCCGTCCAAAGTAATATCCCTGGAACGCATCACACCCCGCTTCCATCAGAAACGCGTGTTGCCCCTCGGTCTCCACACCCTCGGCAATCACGGACAAGCCCAGGCTATGCCCCAGCGCCAGGATGGTGCGGGCGATGACGGCATCGCTGGGGTCGGTCAACACATCGCGCACAAAAGACTGGTCGATCTTCAACTGGTCCAGCGGTAGCCGCTTCAGGTACGACAGCGACGAATACCCCGTGCCGAAATCGTCCAGCGAGAAGCCCACGCCCAGGGCCTGCAGGGCGGTCATTTTGACGATGACGTCTTCTATGTCGTGCACCAGAATGCTCTCGGTCAGCTCCAGCTTCAGCAGCTTGGGGTTGGCGCCGGCCTGTGCCAGCGCGCGTGACACGTTGTCCACAAAACTGTTCTGTGCAAACTGCGAAGCGCTCACGTTCACGGCCAGGGTCCAATGCGCCTTGTCGGGTTGTTTGGCCCAGGCCACCAGTTGTGCGCAGGCGGTCTCCAGTACCTCCTGGCCCAGAGCCAGTATCAGCCCGGTTTGCTCGGCCAGCGCGATGAATTGACCGGGCGCCACCATGCCTTTGCGGCCGTGGTTCCAGCGCACCAGCGCTTCGGCACCTATGGTCTGTCCCTTGTCGTTGACCTGTATCTGGTAGTGCAGCACAAACTCCCGCATGGCGATGCCGCGGCGCAGGTCTTTCTCCCGGGCATCGTGTTCGGCCACGGCGGCTTGCATGGTGGGGTCAAAAAACCGCGCGGTGTTGCGCCCGGCAGACTTGCCCTGGTACATGGCCAGATCGGCCTTTTTGAGCAAATCGTCCATGGAGTCATATTCACCCATGAACACCACAATGCCAATGCTGGTGGTCCCCTCGTGGCTGTACTTGTTCAGGCTGTAGGGCGTTTTAAAAGCCTCCAGCAACTTGGTGGCCACCGACTCGGCCTGGGTGGCGGCCTCGCGGCTGTTCGCGCTCAGGGCTTCGAGCAACACCACAAATTCGTCACCTCCCAACCGGGCTACGCTGTCACCATCGCGCACACAGTCCGTCAGGCGGGTGGCGGTTTGTTGCAGCAGCAGGTCGCCCACGTCGTGGCCCTGCGTGTCGTTGAGCAGTTTGAAGTGGTCCAGGTCCAAAAACATCAGCGCGCCGTGTTTGCCGGTGCGGGCCGATGTCACCATGGCCTGCTTGAGCCGGTCCATCAGCAACCGGCGGTTGGGCAGGCCGGTGAGGGGGTCGAAGAACGCCAGGCGGCGGATCTCTTCTTCGTCGTGCCGTTGTTGGGTGATGTCCCGCACGATGGCGATCAGATGGGCCTGGCCGTTCCTGAAAATGCGCGACACCGACAGGTGTACGGGGAACAGTTCGCCGTCCTTGCGCCGGCCCTGTACTTCGCGTGAGATGTTGGCGGGCCTGGGCCGCTCGGAGCTGAAGCGGTGGCGCAGGTAGTCTTCTTCAAAGTGTGAATCAGGGTCGTGTATCAGCAGCGCCGCGTTGCGCCCGATGATGTGCTGTGGCGCGTAGCCAAATATGGCGCTGGCTGCCAGGTTGAAGGACTCCACCACGCCCCGGTCGTCGAAGGTGACCACGCCATCCACAATGTTGTCCAGAATGGTCTGGGTGTGCACCACGGCCTCGCGTAGCGCGGCCTCTGCGCGCTTGCGCTCCGACACATCGCGCAGCATGCCCATCAGGTTGCCATCGGGCATTTGGGTGGCCATGACTTCGGCCGAGAACACGCTGCCATTTTTGCGCCGGAACTGCCACTCCCGGTGGTAGTCGTCTTGCATGTGGATGCTGTCCAGTGCCGCATCGATGTGGGGCACCTCGGCAGGGATGACGATGTCGGATGCGTGCAGGCCGATCAGCTCACTTCGGGTGTAGCCCAGCATGCGGCAGGCGCTGGCATTGGCGTCCAGGTAGGTGCTGTTGGCATCGGCAATCAGTATGCCGTCCGGGGCGTATTCAAACAGGGCGCGGTAACGGGTCTCGCTGTGGGCCAGCGCTTCGCGCACCCGGTATTGCTCGGTCACATCGCTGAAGACCAGCACCACACCCACAATGTCGCCCGTGCGGTCGCGTATGGGGGCGGCGCTGTCGAAGATCTGGTACTCCTGGCCGTCGCGGGCCAGCAGTGCCGTGTGGTTGGCCAGGCCCACCACCTCGCCTTTTTCCATGACCAGGTGGACGGGGTCGATTGCCGGGGCCCGCGTTTGGGCGTTCACGATACGAAACACCTCGGTTAGCGGGCGGCCCAGGGCCTCTGGCAGGGGGCATGCCGTCAACCGCTCGGCGGTTGCGTTCATGCGGGTGATGTTGCCGGTGGCGTCGGTGGCGATCACCGCATCACCAATGGATTGCAGGGTGATGGACAGGTTTTCTTCACTCAGGCGCAGTGCGGCTTCGGCCTGTTTGCGGTCGGTGATGTCCTGGCGCACACCGATCAGGCGGGTGGCCTTGCCGTTGGCATCACGCGCCAGCACACGCCCGGCCACACTGATCCAGCGGTAGCTGCCATCGGCATGCAGCATGCGGGCCTCATAGTGGTAGGGCACGTCATCCCCGGCCAGCACGGCCTGTATGCGGGTGTTCACCGGCGCACGGTCATCCGGGTGCAGGCGTGCCAGCCATTGGGCACGGTCGGCCAGGCCCTCTTGCGGGTCGTAACCCAGCATCGTGAAGTAGGTGGGGCTGGCATACCACTGGTCGGCGCGGCTCACATCCCAATCCCAAATGCCGACGCCAACCGCGTCGGTGGCCAGGCGCAGCCGTTCAGCCGCTTGCACCGCCTGCGCCTGCACCTGGGCCCTTTGCCGCCAGGCCCGGCCCAGAAACCGGCACAACACCAGGCCACCCACGGCCGCGGCCAGCCAGATACCGCCGACCAAGACGGCCAGGCGTTTCCAGGCCTGCAATACGCGGTCAAAAGACTGCCCGACCACCACCACGAAGTCAGGCTGTGCTGACAGCGTGCGGTAGGCGAACAGGCGGCTCACACCATCGATGGTGCTGACGTTCTGCAGATGGCCCGACGGGGTTTTGGGCAGGTAGTCGGTAAACACCAGACCGCTGCCAAAGTTTTTGCCCATGCTGGGTTCATGGAAGGGGCTGCGCATCATCATCACGCCGTCTTTACGCAAGAGCGATACCGAGCCGCCAACACCCAGGTCTATGGACTGCCAGAGCTTGTCAAAAAACAGGGGGTTGATCGAGGCGACGATGGTGCCGGCAAAGCTGCCGTCCGCAGCCAGGAGGGGGCGTGCCGCAGGAATCAGCCAAAACCCGTCCAACTTGCTCTTGACCGGTGCCGCCACCAGAAACGGCGTCTGGGGCGCGGCCTGCAGGGCCTTGAAATAGGCGGTGTCCGATAGATCGGTGCCGTTGTGGCCCTCGCCGGTTTCGTGCAGCAGACGGCCTTGCGCGTCGGTCACCCACAACACCCGGGCAAAGGGCATGGATTGCAACTGCTGGCGCAGCAACTGCCGTGCAGTTTCCTCATTCAGAGTGCCCAGCTGTTCCATCTGCGCCAGGCGGGTAGCGGTGATCTGCAGGTTCTGGTCTACCGACTGCAGGGTGCGGGTGGTTTGTTCTTCTATGACCTGGGCAAAGGATTCCGTCAGGCGTTCGCTGGTATCAATAGCCTCGGCCCGCAGGTAGGCCAATGCCAGGGCGACCAGGCAAGCCGTCACCACAACCACTGCCGCCGCCAGCCACAACAGTTGCCGAGCCTCCGATGCGGAGGCGGACCTACTTTCGAATGTGGCGGGTGGCGGGGCTCCAAACTCCGGCGCATTCGCTGGCATGCAGGCTCCCAATTTTTTTGTAAATACAGTCTAAACGACTTGTCGCCAAAGCTGCAGGTGACCGCACGGTTACCCCCGTGGGTTTGGCTACCATGGTGTTTTTTGCTTGGGAGCACCGCTGTTATGCCAACACCACCACCCGCCACTGCCTACGACTTGGGTTTGGCCACCCGCAAACAGGTCATGGGTGAAGATTTTGTAGCAGCGGCCTTTGCCAACGCCACGCCATTTACCCAGCCCATACAAGAGCACATCACCCGCGCGGCCTGGGGCGATGTGTGGCAGCGCCCGGGGCTGGATTTGAAAACACGCAGCCTCGTAACCGTGGCCATGCTGACCGCGCTGGGCAAACAGAACGAGCTCAAGGGCCACGTGCGTGGCGCGCTGAACAACGGCGCCACGGTCGAGGAGATACAGGAGGTGTTGCTCCACGCCACCGTCTACTGCGGCGTGCCGGCCGCAGTGGAGGCGTTTCGTACTGCCAATGAAGTGGTCAGTGCAGGCAACAAGGTTTAATTCGGACTCATCACGGTCCGCACGGATTGCCCAAGAAGCGCGGTGCGCAATTCAGGTCGCTTGGTTCTGGGATCCAGCCAGATCTTGAAGAAGGCTTCGCTGAAGGCTACATCCGAAGACTCGCCCAGCAGCTTGCCATTGTGGAAGAAGCGCACGCCTTCGCGTGGCAAATGCACACCGATAAGCCTGTCTCCGCTCACCACATCCACAAAGATGGATTCCATCAGGCCAGACCATGCCACGATTTGTTCCGGCGACGATTGCCCAATGCGCTGCAATTCGATGAGTGAAGTGTTCGTAATGTCACGCGCCTTGACGGACGTGGCATAGCGGATCTCCAGGGCAAATGGACGTGCAAAACTCAGCCCCGCATCGGCATTGGGCAACCAAAGTGTTGCGTCGTATGCCTTGAACCCGAAGAATCGGAGCGTCCCCGATCCCTTCGCCTGCCAACTGTTGCCATATGCCATCAGCATGGCTGGCGGGGTCGCAGCGGCCTCAACCACGCCAGGCGCAGTAGATTGCGCCTGGGCAGAAGCCGGCGCGAGGACCATGAAGAAGACCGCCGTTGCAGCCAGTGCCCGGGTTTGCCGGTTAAACGCGAGTGGAATGTGCACGGCGGTCTCCTTCAAGTGGCAGTCCAATTATTTGGGCATGATCACACTGTCGATGACATGGATGACACCGTTGTCCGCCACGATGTCGGTCTTGATGACTTTGGCGTTATCCACTGTCACAGCGCCGGCTGTCGCCACCGTCAGCTCAGATCCCTGCACGGTCTTGACCTTCCCCGCGCGTACATCCGCCGCCATGACCTTGCCTGGCACCACGTGGTAAGTCAGCACGGCTGTGAGTTTTGCCTTGTCCTTGAGCAGGGCGTCAAGATCAGCTTTCGGGATTTTGGCGAATGCCTCGTCAGTGGGGGCGAACACGGTGAACGGTCCTTTGCCCTTGAGCGTGTCGACCAAACCAGCTGCGCCCAAAGCGGTCGCCAGCGTTTTGAAGCTGCCAGCTGCTACGGCGGTGTCGACGATGTCTTTGGCATGGGCAGACAGTGTCAAGCCCACGGTCAGAACGGATGCAATCAGTAGCTTTTTCATACAAATCTCCATCACGGTTAAGTGTTTTGCGTTCGCCAAAAATGTGGCGCGATGGAATTTTATGAACTGAATAGTAACATTGAGAACTGTGAGGTATTTATTTGATCTCAATGGTATGGATTGAATGGGGCGTGTAGCGGGGATTGCGCATAGCGCATTGCGGAATATGCGCGCCAGCCCAGCGCTGGAACGGTGCAGTTTTTCGGCTCAGCGAACGTCGTGGATCTGCGTAGGGGCAAAGCCGTGGTCATCGTCACCCCGGCTGTCGTGGTCGTCCTGCGGCAGGCTGATGTGTGCCGTGCCACGGGCGCGCGCCGCCAGGGTATGGGCCGAAGGGGGCGCTATGGGGGCCAGCACCACACGCTCACTGGTGGTCCAGAAATCGGGTTCTGGCAGGTGGACATGCGGGCAACCGCACTGGGGTGAAAACTTCCACGAAAACAGGTAACGCGTCTGGTCGGCCTGCGGGTCAAAGCGGCGCAAGCCGTCCATCAGGGCCTGCTGAAAGGCGGGGGCGTGCAGCACCAGTGCGTCGTGCCAGTGCTGCACCTCCAGTTGCAGCAACAGGGCCTCACCCTGGCCCGGTATACGCACTGGAACCACCTCGCCGGTGATCCAGGTGCCGGGAATGCCGTGCAGCTTGAGCACGCCGTGCAATGTCATGCGCACCATCTCGATCTGCGTGGCGCTGAGTTGAACTGTTTGGGGGTGGGTGTCGGGGCCGTGGTCATCGGCCGATTTGTCGGCCTTGTTCTTGCCGAGACCAAGAAATTCAAACATCGGGTACTCCGGTTAGTTTCCCCGCCGGGCCGCCCCAAGGGGAAAACACGGCCCCCTCGGGGGGCAGCGACCCGCGTAGCGGCGGAGCGTGGGGGCTAGATGCAAATTCAGTGTACTCACCCACCGCACAAACTACAAGACGCCCCAGGATGGCTTCCCTGGGGCGTCTTGACGGGGGGCGCGCGGTGCGCAGGCTTACGGGATTTCCGGCGCAGGCGTGTGCACTGCCACCGCGCTTTCCTTTTGCCGCAGCAGCTTGCGTTTGGCGCGGCCTACAAAGTGTTCGATGTCGTCCACGATGGAGAAGAAGCTCGGCGTGACCAGCAGACTCAGGATGGTGGAGGTGATCAGGCCCCCAATCACTGCCGCCGCCATCGGTGCGCGGAAGCTGTTGTCGGCATCACCAATACCAATCACCAGCGGCAGCATGCCGGCCACCATGGCAATGGTTGTCATGATGATGGGGCGTGCACGTTTGTGGCAGGCATCCATCAGCGCGTCGAAGCGGTTCAGGCCATGCTCACGGCGTGCAGTGATGGCGTATTCCACCAGCAGGATCGAGTTCTTGGTCGACACACCAATCAACATCACCAGGCCGATGAAAGACGGCATGGACAACATTTTGCCGCTGATCAGCAGGCCCAGGAAGGCACCGCCGAAGGACAAAATGACCGACGGCAGGATGGAGATGGGGTGCAGGAAGTCCTTGAACAGCAGCACCAGCACGATGTAGATGCACAACACGCCGGTCAGCATGGCCACGCCAAAGCCGGCGACCATTTCGCCCTGTACTTCGGCATCACCAATTTCCAGCTGCTGCACGCCCGCGGGCAGGTTGACGATGGACGGCAACTTGGCCACGGCTTCGGTTACCTCGCCCAACGGCACACCCGACAACTCCACCTCGAAGTTGACATTGCGTACGCGGTTCAGGCGGCTGACCACGGCAGGTCCGCCCGACATTTCAAAGGTGGCTACCTGGCTCAGCATGACCGGGCCCTTGACACCGGGCACCATCAGACGGCCCAGCAGGTCCAGGTCTTGGCGTGCATCGGTCGCGAGTTTCACGACGATGGGCACCTGGCGCTGGCTCAGGTTGAGCTTGGGTAACGCCGACTCGTAATCACCCACGGTGGCAATGCGCAGTGTTTCGGCAATGGCGGCGCTGGTGACGCCCATGTCGGCGGCTTTGGCAAAGTCGGGGCGGATGGCAATCTCGGCCCGTGTCAGGCTGGCACTGGATGCAATATTGCCCAGGCCAGGGATCTTGCGCAGGTCTTTTTCGACCGCGGCCGCGGCCTGTGCCAGGGCTACCGGGTCTTCACCCTTGAGGGCCAGCTGGTACTTCTCGCCCGAGCCACCCAGGCCCACTTTGAAGCGGACACCCGGCAATTCGGCCAGCGCGGTGCGCATTTCGCCCTCAATCACCTGTTTGCGCGGGCGTTTGCCGCGTTCGTCCAGCAGCACGGTCAAGGTGGCCTTGCGTACATCGGTGCTGGCGCCACCCTGGAAAGGGTCCGAGCCCACGGCACCGCCACCGGCGGTGGTGTAGACGCTTTGCACGTGTTTGACCTTGCCGATCAGTTCACGGGCGCGCTCAGAGGCCACCCGGGTTTGCGCCAGTGTGGTGCCCGGGGGCAGCTCCAGGTAGACCTGGGTTTGCGAGTTGTCGTCCGGCGGAATAAAACCACTGGGTATCAGCGGCACCAGCATCAGCGAGCCGATGAAAAAGGCGATGGCCGCAAACATGGTGGTCCAGCGGTGGTGCAGTGTCCAACGCGTGATCTTCAGGTACAGCGGCATCCAGGTGGGTTCTTCGTGCACATGGGTGGACGGCTTCATGATGTAGGCCGCCATCATGGGCGTCAGCACCCGGGCTACCACCAGTGACGCAAATACGGCAAACACGGCGGTCCAGCCAAACTGTTTGAAGAACTTGCCCACCACACCGCTCATGAAGGCGGTGGGCAAAAACACGGCAATCAGCGCAAACGTGGTGGCGATCACGGCCAGGCCGATTTCGTCTGCCGCTTCCATGGCGGCCTGGTAGGGCGTCTTGCCCATGCGCAGGTGGCGCTCGATGTTTTCCACTTCCACAATCGCATCGTCCACCAGAATACCGATGACCAGCGACAGCGCCAGCAGGGTCACCACATTGGTGGTAAAGCCCATGTAGTGCATACCAATGAAGGCGGGAATGGCCGACAGCGGCAGCGCCACGGCTGACACCAGTGTGGCGCGCCAGCTGCGCAGGAAGAACCACACCACAATCACCGCCAGCACGGCGCCTTCGTACAGCATGGTCATGGAGGCGTCGAATTCCTCTTGCACCGGTGTCACAAAGTCAAAGGCCTGGGTCAACTCCAGATCGGGGTGGGCGGCTTTCAGGTCGGCCAGTGCTTTTTGCACGGCGGCGCCCACTTCCACTTCGCTGGCGCCCTTGCTGCGGGTGATCTCAAAACCCACCACCGATTTGCCATTGAGCGTGGCAAAACTGCGTTGCTCGGCCACTGTGTCTTTGACGGTGGCGATCTCATCCAGGCGCACCCGTTTGCCGCTGGACAGGCTCAGCTCCAGGCGGGACAACTCTTCTACCGTGGCCACGGTGGCCAGGGTGCGCATGGGTTGCTCGGAGCCACCCAGGTCGGCACGGCCACCGGCGCTTTCGGTCTGCACCATTTTGAGCTGGCGCGAGATATCGGCCGCGGTGGCACCCAGGCTTTGCAGCTTGAGCGGGTCCAGCGCCACTTGCACCTCACGGGTTACACCCCCCACACGGGCCACAGAGCCCACGCCCCGCACACCCAAGAGCGCGCGCGAGATGGTGTTGTCCACAAACCAGCTCAAAGCCTCATCGTCCATGTTGCTGGAGCGGATGGTGAAGGCAAGAATGGGCGCGCCCGACAGGTTCATCTTGCTGACGATGGGGTCACGCAAGTCGCCGGGCAGATCGCTGCGCACCTGCTGCACGGCACTGCGCACATCGTCCACCGCTTCTTGTGTGGGCTTCTCCAGGCGGAACTCGGCCGTCACACTGACGCTGCCATCCGACACATTGGTGTAGATGTTTTTCAGGCCCGACAGGGGCGCAATCGCGTTCTCGATCTTGCGCGCCACTTCGGTTTCCAGCTGTGCGGGTGCAGCACCCGGCAGGCTGGCCGAAACGGTGACGGTGGGCAGCTCCAGATCCGGGAACTGTTGCACCTTCATGGCGCTGAAGGACATGAGGCCCGCCAGCGTCAGCAGCACAAACAGCATGACCGCCGGTATGGGGTTTTTAATGGACCAAGCAGATACATTCATAACAGTTGCTCCTTATTTGCTAGCTGCAGAGGCAGGTAACACGGGGGCTGGAGCCGTATTTGATGTAGAAGCACCTGGCTTGGCGGCATCTACCACCCGTACCAGGTCACCCTCGCTCAAGAAGCCGCCGCCGCTGGCGACCAGCTTGTCTTCGGCCTTGACGCCGCTCTGGATCTCCACCTGGTCACCCACCACACGGCCGGTTTGCACCTTGAGCTGGCTGACGCGGTTGTCGGCACCCACGCGGGACACATAACTGAAGCCGTCCCGCACCACCACGGCGGTTTGTGGCACGGTCAGCGCGCCGGAGCTGCCCAGTTCAAATTCACCGCGGGCATACATGCCAGGTTTGAAGCTGTTGGCCACACCTTTCTCGGCGGCTTGCAGGTCCACATAGACCAGGCCGTTGCGGGTGGCGGCGTCCACGGTGGGCGCCAAGGTGCGCACCTTGCCTTTGACCTGTGCACCACCAGGTGCGGTCACCAGTACCACGGTGCCAGGGGAGATGCGGCCAATCTCGTTGGAGGTGACTTCACCCCGCCATTCCAGGCGGCCTTGGCGGATCAGCTTGAACATTTCGGTGCCCGCGCCGACCACAGAGCCGACCGACGCATTGCGGGCGGAAATGATGCCGCTATCGGGCGCCAATAGTTGCGTGTTCTTTAGGCGCAGCAGTTGCGCATCCAGTTGGGCCTGGGCCGATGCCACACGGGCCTTGCCGGTTTGTTCTTGTGTGAGGTACTGGTTGACCTGCTGTGCGCTGATGGCGCCGCTGCCTTGTACGGCACGGGCACGGTCGGCGTTGGCTGCGGCCTCGGCGGCGTTGGCCTGGGCCTCGGCCACGGCGGCGCGGGCCAGGGCTACGTCGGCCTGCACACTCTCGGCGGCAAAACTGGCCAGCAGCTGGCCGCGTTTGACCTTGTCACCGATGTTGGCGTGTAACTCGGCCACACGCAGGCCATTGGCCTCGGCGCCCACGCTGGCTTCCTGCCAGGCGGCCACACTGCCGTTGGCCGCCAGCTTGATGGTCAGCATGCTGCTCTTGGGCTGGGTGAGCGACACGGTCAGCGCGGGTTTGGCCGCGCCGGGTTTGGTGGCGTCTGCGGCATGGCTGCCGGAGGCAAACAGGCCCAGGGCGGCGAGGGTGATCACGCTGGCGGCGATCAGGCCCAGGGTCAGGGGTTTGACGCCCAGTTGTTGGGCCAGGGTGGAGGTTGTTGCTTGGAGGTTCATGGTGTGGTCGCGTCGCATCAATAAATGAAGAAAAGGGGTTTGGGTGGGGCCTGGTTTACTTGGCTGCGCTCTTGCTGGCCATATCGGGCTCAAAGCCGCCGCCCAGTGCGCGGTACAGCGCCACCCAGGCGCGGTTGCGCTCCAGGGCCAGGGCCAGCTGGGCCGACTCAGAGGCCAGCGCATTGCGGCGTGCGTCTTCTAGCTCCACCAGACTGGCCAGGCCCTGGCCAAAGCGGGACTGGGTGGCCGCCAGCGATTCGGCATAACCCTTGGTGGAGACGATGGCGTCTTGGGTGCGGGCCTCGGTGCTGGCCAGATTGATCAGTGCTTCTTCTACCTCGCGCACGGCCTGGCGAACCTTGCCGCGGTAGGCGCTGACCACAGCGTCGTAGTTGGCTTCTGACGCCGTGACCGCTGCCGCGCGCTGGCCGCCGTCAAAGATGGGCAGGCTCACCGCCAGCGGGCCAAAGGACCAGGTGGTGCCTTCGGTGTCCACACCCCCTGTGGTCAGGCGGGTACCGGCAATGGAGCCGGCCAACGTCAGGCGCGGCAGGCGTTGGGCCTTGGCCGCACCCACCTGGGCGCTGGCCACCATCACATCCCGCTCGGCGCTGAACACGTCGGGGCGTTGGGCAATGGTCTGGGCGGGCACGCTTGCTACAGTAATAGGAGCATTCTGTGTAGTATGGACGGGGGCTGAGGTCAGTTTTTTCTTAAGGTCTGGCTCGGGGATGGCGGTCAGGGCGACCAGGGCCTTGGTGTTCAGCTCACACAGCGCGCGTTGCTGGGTCAGGCGGCTGTTGCCGTCGGCCGCACTGGCGCGTGCCATGGCTCCGAGCGACGGGGCCAGAAAACCTGCCTTGGCATTGATCTCGGTCAGGCGTGCAGTCTCGCCGCGCGAGGTGGCGTCCCGCTCGGCCAGCGCCAACTGCTGCAGGCAAGTGGACTGGCTGTAATACAGGTTGGCCACTTCGGCGGCCACCGATACGCGGGCATCGTGCCACTGGGCCTGGGTACCGTCTACATTGGCCTGGGCGGCGCGGCTGACGGCGCGGTTGGCACCCACCAGGTCAATCTCCCACTGCGTCTGCAGGCCCAGTTGCTGGGTATTGGTCACCGGGAAATTGGGCTGGCTGACACCGCGGCTGGCGGCGTATTGGGCATTCAGGTTGGGCAGCAGGGCGCCACGGGCGCTGGCCTGCTGGGCGCGGGATGCCTCCACGCGGGCCAGCGCCTGCGAGATGGAAGGGCTGACCGCTTGTGCGGCGGCTATCAGCTCCACCAGCAAGGGGTCGCCTTGGCGCTCCCACCACTGGGTCAGCCCGCCCACGGTGCCCTGGTGGGGCAGGGGGGTGTGCCACTGTGCAGGAGCCTGCGCCTCGACCTGGGCGGGGGGCATGAAGGTGGAACAGGCCGACAAAGTCAGTGCGGCGGCCAGGGGCGCCAATGCGCGAAGAGGGTGCGGGTTCATCATCATCATCGGGTTGGAGTGGTTGTACGTTTGGAAGCTTGAGCCTGAGAAGCGGGGTGTGCAGGTTTGGTATGCGCGCGTGGGATTGTTGGCTTTTTTGCCTTGGAACTGCTTGGCAGCGCGCGGCGCTGGGCTTCGGCAGCGGTCAGGGCCATGGCGTAATCCACCAGCCGGTTGCAGTAGGTGTCGAGCGCGCCATGGGACGCAATCAGCCCGGGGCGCACCGCGATCGTGACGTCGGTGCAAACCTGCAATATCACGCCCAGGCCGCTGATCGCCAGCGCCAAGCGGTGGATTTCGTCATCCGGCTGAGAAATACCAAGGTGGCGGCACAACGCGGCGGCAAGGGCGTTGTGTGCGGGCCTTATGTTGCACTCCACTTCCTGCTTCCAGAGTCCAGTGGGTTCCAGCATTTCGCGCAGATGCAGCTTCATGCACTGCTGAACCAGATTGCCCTGCTTGAGCGGGTCTACGAACGAGTGCATCAGATTGGCGATAGACCATTCGAGCGGTTGATCGGGGTTGTCGATGTGTTCGGGGGGGACCGTCGGATTGACACGGGGGTCGGTGAACACGGCCTTGTACAGGCCTTCCTTGTCTCCAAAGTAGTAGCTGATGGAGGCGATGTTGACCAGCGCGGCCTGGGCGATTTCGCGGGTGGAGGTCTTGGCGTAACCCTTCTCGGCAAACAGTGCCAGCGCGGCATCCAGCAGGCGGTTGCGCGCCTCGGCACCATCGCTGCGCAGGGTCTTGGCTTGGACGGGGGAGGGAGGGGCCTTATTCATAAGCGCCGAATTCTAGCCTAGTTAAATCAATCGTTTGATTTAACTTGACCACGCTTGCTGTGGGGTTTTGGTACCAAGCGGTTACCAAAAACCCCCGTCCTCAGCCCGCCATCAGTTTGTGCACCAGGTCCGCGGTTGTAGACGATTTGTACTTGCGCATCAACCGCGCGCGGTAGATCTCAACCGTGCGGTGGCTGATCTCCAACGTCTTGCCGATCTGTTTGGAGGTCATGCCCTGCATCAGGTGGGCGGCCACTTCGCGCTCGCGGGCAGTCAGCTCGGCCTTGACCGGGCGTATCGCACTCAGGTCTTCAAAACACCAGATACCGGCTTCGTGGGGCGCATCGCGGTTGAGTGCGCGCCCGGTCACGTGGCACCAGAACACCTCGTCCTTGAAGCGGCCATCCACTCGGCGCATCAGGCGGTCGTCGGCATAGGTGCCATTGCGATTCAATATCGGTGTGAGGCGCACACCCGCGCGTTCAAACTCATCCACGCTGGGGTACAGTATCTGGAACGACTGGCCCACCAGCCGTTCGTGTGTGGACCCAAACATGTCGCACAGGCGCTGGTTGCAATCCATGATGGTGCGGTTGCGTGAGAGGGCCAGGCCCACAGGGGCCAGATCAAATGCCAGTCGGTAGTCAATGTCCATAGGGTTGTGCGTTACGAAAAACTACGTAGCTAGTTAAGTAGTATCGTACGGTTATTGAATCTTCACAGGAGATGGGTGCGATGAACAAGATATATCCCAGTGCGGCTGCCGCACTTGATGGAATCGTGAAAGACGGGCAGTTGATGGCCGTTGGCGGTTTTGGTTTGTGTGGCATCCCCGAGGCGCTGATCGACGCGCTGAAGGACAGCGGCGTCAAAGACCTTACGGTCATCTCCAACAACGCGGGTGTCGACGGCTTTGGCCTGGGCAAGCTGCTGGAGACACGCCAGATCAAAAAGATGATCTCCAGCTACGTGGGCGAGAACAAGGAGTTTGAGCGCCAGTACCTGGCCGGTGAGCTGCAGTTGGAGTTCACACCCCAGGGCACGCTGGCCGAGAAGCTGCGCGCCGGTGGTGCCGGCATTCCCGCCTTCTTCACCAAGACCGGTGTGGGGACCATCGTGGCCGACGGCAAAGAGCTGCGCGAGTTTGATGGCGAGACCTATGTGATGGAACGCGCCCTGGTGCCCGAGGTGTCCCTGGTCAAGGCGCACCGCGCCGACAAATCGGGCAACCTGCAGTTCCGCCTGACAGCCCGCAACTTCAACCCGGCTGTGGCCATGGCCGGCAAGATTTGCATTGTGGAAGTGGAAGAGATTGTGGAGACCGGCGCCATGGTGCCCGACCAGGTGCACCTGCCCGGCATTTACGTGCACCGCATCGTGCTCAACGCCAACCCCGAGAAGCGTATCGAGAAGCGCACCATCACATCGAAAGAGGGAGTCTGATCATGTCCTGGAGCCAAGACCAAATGGCGGCACGTGCTGCCCAAGAATTGCAAGACGGGTTTTATGTGAACCTGGGCATCGGCATTCCTACGCTGGTGGCCAATTTTGTACCCGCCGATAAAGAGGTGTGGTTGCAGAGTGAAAACGGCATGTTGGGCATTGGCCCATTCCCCACCGAAGACGAAGTGGATGCCGACCTGATCAATGCTGGCAAACAAACCGTGACCACCATCAAGGGCTCGTCCCTGTTTGGCAGCCACGACAGCTTTGCCATGATCCGTGGCGGCAAGATCAACCTGTCCATCCTGGGTGCGATGCAGGTCAGCGAAAAAGGCGACCTGGCCAACTGGATGATCCCCGGCAAGATGGTCAAGGGCATGGGCGGTGCCATGGACCTGGTGGCGGGTGTCAAACGCGTCATTGTGCTGATGGAACACGTGGCCAAGAAAAAAGATGGCAGTACCGACCTGAAGATTCTGCCCAACTGCACCTTGCCCTTGACCGGTGTGGGTGTGGTGGACCGCATCATCACCGACCTGGCGGTGATGGATGTCACGCCCGAAGGCCTCAAGCTGGTGGAGCTGGCACCCGGTGTCAGCCGCGAAGACGTGCAGTCCAAAACGGGTGTGCCGTTGATCTAATGCAGGCTGGGGTAGACCACTAGTGTTGCCCCTTGTCCAAACGCAAAAAGCGCCGATTCCCCGAGTAAGATAGCGCGAACTATTACACCGGGGGATTCATGTCCAGAGCGCTCAAATTCCTGATGTTCATCTACTTCGTGGTGTTTCTCACCACGGGTACGTTCATGGTCCTCATCGTCAATGCTGACGAAGGCTCCGCCCCTTGGATTGGCCTCTTGGCCCGCAACCACGGCATTGTGTTTGTGTGGCACCTGGCCTGCTGGATGACACTGGGCATGTTCTCCAACTACTACTGGGACCTGTTCAATCTGGGCAAGGGCCTGGAGTCGGTGCAGGTGGAGCGCATCATCCTGCCCTTGCTGGTGTCGCCCATAGTCTTCTACCCCACCTACAACCTGTGGCTCAGCAGCAGCTCACAAAGTTACATCCTGTTTGAAGTGATTGCCTTCCAGAGCGGTTTCTTCTGGCAGGCCCTGTTCACCAAAGCCAAGCCGTTGGATCAGGCCACCGTTATTCCCTGGTCGGTGAACAACAACGGCGCTGCCCGCAATGCGCCGGCCAAATCGGTGGGTAGCTCAACAGCCGTCAACTGAGTGTGCGTCCCGTTGCCTTGCAGGTAACGGGGTACTGGGTCACAGCGGTGGTTTCATTGCGGCGTTTGGGGTGTGCGCTCCAGGCGTGCGGGCTCAAACCCTTGGCGCTGTAGCCGTGCCACCAGTGCATCGTAGGCGGCCGGGCTGACCGTGGGTGTTCTGGACAGTATCCATAAGAACTCCCGTTTGGGCTCACCCACGGCCACCAGCTGGTACGCCTCGTCCAGATCGATCACCCAATAGTTTCCCCAGACAAACGGCAGCAGCGACAACCAGGCCGGCGCAAACCGCACCTGCAACTTGGGCGACGTGGCGGGGCCCATTTGCCGCGCTTCACCCACTGCTTCGTCCATCTCACCGCTGGCTGTGCGGCAGCGGTTGGTCACCTGCACGGTGCCTGCGGGCAACAGCTGGTATTGGGCCCGTGTATCGGCCACACATTTTTTCTGAAAGCGATTGGGGTACTTGGCGATTTCAAACCAGGTGCCCATGTAGCGGGGTACGTCCAGTGACGGGATGGTGACCAGTGCTGCAGGCGGTTGCGCCGCAGCCGCTGTGCCCGCGGGTTGGGCGCTGGCCACGGTGCAGGCCAGGCATGTTGCCAGCGCAAGGTGTGTACTTTTCATCCTGTACATCATGAACCGATCCACCGCTCGAAGAACCGTTTGCGTGTGGGTGCTGGGGGCGGTGGTGCGGACGCTTGGGTTGGGTCTATCAGCGCGATCAACTCCGGGTTGCCGACATGGCGGGCCGCCTGCAACGGTGTCATCGCCTCGATCTCTGACCGCAGGTGCGGGTTGGCACCATGCTCCAGCAGCAGTGCCGCAGCTTCGTGCTGGTTGGCCAGGATGCAGGCGACCAGGGGTGTGCACATGTATTCCGGGTGTTGGTAGTTGGCATCTACGCCCGCCACCAAGTGGTAGCGCAAAAGGGGTATATTGCCGTCGACGGCGGCGTCGAACATCTCTTTCCAGTCACCTGAGGACATCTGTGTTTGCTCCGTAGTAGGGAGGCGCCAGTGTATGCCTTCAGACGGCGGATGTCCGGTTCACCAGCCTGCGCGAAGCCACCGCCTGCTTGACCCACCCCAGTCGGAACCAGCGTGCTGCCATGATGCCGCCGCGCACCCACTCGTCCAGCGCATAGGCAATCCACACACCCGTGAGCCCCAGGCCAAAGTGAATGCCCAGCAGCCACGAGCCAAAACCCATCACCAGCACCATGGATGCCGCGCCAGCCACCACCGGAAAACGCGCATCCCCCGCGGCGCGCAGCGCGGTGATGATGACAATGTTGCAGGTGCGGCCCGGCTCCAGCAGCACAGTGATCCACAGCAGGGTAGTGGCCTGCGCAATGATGGCCGGGTCGTGGGTGAACAGGCGCATGGTCCACGGCGCGGTAGCGGCCGTCAGGATGGCGATGGCCAGTGACACCCCCAGCCCCCAGAACAGGCATTTGCGCACCAGTTTCCAGGCGGCGCGCAGTTCACCAGCACCTATCAAATGCCCCACCAGAATCTCACCCGCAAAGCCCAGTGCCACGGTGGACAAGACGATGACATTCATGATCTGCATGGCATAACCCTGTGTGGCCAGCTCCGCCGTGCCGATGGTGGACACCACAGTGACCGACACCAGCATGGCCACGCGGTAGGCAATGTTCTCGGCCGCGCCGGGCAAACCAATGGCAATCGAACTGCGCAGGGTGTCCCAGCGCACCGCCACCGCATCGCGCCAGGTGGGGTACAAACCCAGCACCGCGCGCCACAACCAGAGGTGTACGCCCAGCCCGAAGCCGCGGCTGATGGTCAGCGCCAGTGCAAAACCCACCATGCCCATGGCGGGCATTGCGCCCATGCCCCGCATCAGCGGAAAACACAGGGCCAGGTGCAGGGCGTGCATGGACAAGATGTTGAACATGGTCTCACGCGTATGCAGGTGCGAACGCATCACCGACGCCATGCTGGCATTAAAAGCGTCCAGAAACAGGGCGAAGGCCAGCACATGCAAGTAGGGGGTGGCCAACGCGCGCACGTCGGGCGTGGCTTGCATGGCGGTCAGTAGCGGGCCGGTGGCCGCAAACAGTACCAGGGCACTGCCCAGACCCAACCACGTGCTGGCACCCAGGCTTGCCAGGGCGGTACGGTTGGCATCGCGGCGGTTGCCGGCGCCGAGGTTTTGCGTGATCACCACACCCACACCCATGCTGATGATGCGAAACAGTAAGAAGAATGCGCCTTGTACATGGTTGGCTAGGCCAAAAGCGGCCGATGCCGTGTCAGACTCTTTCGACACCAGCCACATGCCCACAAAGCCCACACCAAAGCCCAATACCAACTCCGCCAGCAATGGCCAGGCAATGGCCAGCAGATGTGGTTTGTGGCCAATGCGGTGGGTGTTTTCTTTGGGCATCAATAGCTTCGGTGGTGTAGTTTTCGTAAGTAGTAATAGTACATTTGACTAGGGAAAACCCTTGAATTGTCAGAGAAAATCGGCCGACTTGTTACTCGGATTGGTATTTTTACCATGTTGTATTACTACTTTGTGATGAGTATACTCAGAGATGCCTTGTGTCGCTTGGACCGGGTTTTTTGATGGAGGTACAAGGTGGCGGATGTCAAGTTATCGGGTGTGGGCAAATCGTTTGGCGACATCAACATATTGCAGGGCATAGACCTCCACATCCGTGACGGTGAATTTGTGGTGTTTGTCGGCCCCAGCGGCTGCGGCAAGTCCACGTTGTTGCGCATGATTGCCGGCCTGGAAGACATCAGCAGCGGCACGCTGCACATTGGTGACGCCCTAGTCAACGACGTACCTCCGGCCGAGCGCGGAATCTCCATGGTGTTCCAGTCGTATGCGTTGTACCCGCACATGAACCTGTACGACAACATGGCCTTTGGCCTGCAGCTCAAAAAAATGCCCAAGGCCGAAGTGGACCGCCTGGTGCAAAACGCCGCCAAGATTCTGGGCATAGAACACCTGCTGGACCGCAAACCCAAAGACCTGTCCGGTGGCCAGCGCCAGCGTGTAGCCATTGGCCGCGCCATTGTGCGCAAGCCCGAGGTGTTTTTGTTTGACGAACCGCTGTCCAACTTGGACACGGCCCTGCGCGTGCGCATGCGGTACGAGTTTGCCAAGTTACACACCGACCTGAAGACCACGATGATTTACGTGACCCACGACCAGGTGGAGGCCATGACACTGGCCGACCGCATCGTGGTGTTGTCGGCTGGAAAGCTGGAGCAGGTGGGTTCACCGCTGGATTTATATGAACACCCCGACAACCTGTTTGTGGCGGGCTTTATCGGCTCGCCGGGTATGAACTTTATTGCTGCCGAGTTTGTGTCCCGCAATGCGACCGATGTGACCGTGCGGCTGAACGATGGCGCGTTGATCCAGTGTGCGGTGAGCGCCCCTACAGCCAAGCCTGGCGACAAGGTGACGCTGGGCATCCGCCCCGAACACATCACCCGCGTGCCCTATGCGAACCGCTTGACGGCGAAGGTGACCTTTGTCGAATCTCTGGGCAGCGTCACCCATGCCTATTGCGCTTTCCCCGGCGTGCAGGAAGACCTGACCTGTGAGCTGACCGGTGTAGTGCGTGTGAAAGCGGGCGATACGCTGGAGCTGGGGGTAGAGCCCGACAGCTGTTACCTGTTTGATGCCGCGGGCCAGGCCTTCAAACGCACGGTGGCCTCTGCACACGAGGCGGCATGATGGTTCAGCGCAAGGTTTTGATAGGGCTGGCGGCCGCTTTGGCCGCAAGTTTTGCAGTGCCCGTGTATGCAGCCGATGCCCCCAAGCTGCTGGTCTGGATCAATGGCGACAAGGGTTACAACGGCCTGCAAAAAGTGGGTGATGCCTTTGCCAAAGAGTCTGGTGTGAACGTGGTGGTGCAACACCCCGAAGGTGCCACCGACAAGTTCCAGGCCGCTGCCGCTGCCGGCAAGGGCCCCGATATTTTTTGCTGGCCACACGACCGCACCGGTGAGTGGGCGCGCTCGGGCCTGTTGGTGCCCATACACCCGTCCAAACGCGTGCGCGACGAGATTGACGAATCCGCATGGAAGGCCTTTACCTACAAGGGCAAGGTCTGGGGCTACCCGCTGGCCATCGAGGCTGTGGGCCTGGTTGTGAACCGCGACCTAGTAAAGACCGTGCCCACCACGTTTGACGAGGTGATGGCGCTGGACAAAGAGCTGGTCAAACAAGGCAAAAAAGCCATCCTGTGGGACTACAACAAGTCCTTCTTCACCTGGCCCATGCTGGCCGGTGCGGGTGGCCAGGTGTTTGGCCGCAACAGCAAGGGTGAACTGGACCCGTCGGTGGTGGGCGTCAATTCGCCCGGTGCCGTGGCCGGTGCCAATATGTTGTCGCGCCTGATCGAAGAGGGTTACATGCCGCGCGGCGCACGGTATGCCGAGATGGAGTCCGGTTTTGCACGTGGCGAGATCGCGATGATGATCACCGGCCCCTGGGCCTGGGACAACGCACGCAAGGCCAAGGTCAATTTCAGCGTGGCGCCGGTGCCCTCCGTCATCCCCGGCAAGCCGTCCAAATCCTTCGTGGGTGTGTTGGGTTGCATGATTGCCGCGCCCAGCAAGGTTAAAGACATTGCGCGTGAATTTATTGAGAACCACATGCTGCGCGTGGAAGGCCTGAAGACCATCTCTGCTGACGTGCCGCTGGGCACCCCGGCCAACAAGGTTTATTTTGCCGAACTGTCGGGTGACGCCAATATCCGCGCCACGATGGAGAACGCCCGCATGGGTGAGCCCTTGCCCAACATCCCCGAATTGGGTCGATTTTTCCCGGCCATGGACGCCGCACTGGAGGCCATCAGCCAGGGCCGCCAAACACCTAAGGACGCGCTGGACGGCGCGGCCGCACGTATGTTGGTGAAGTGACATGACAACACCCAACACTCCTTCCTCTTTGGTCTCCAACACTATCGCCGCAATGGTGGCACTGGGCCTGTTGTGGCTGGCGTTTGCCATCTACACCAGCGGCCAGGCGGTGTGGGCTGCACTGGTGCTGAGCCTGGGCGCGCTGAGCCTGTACGTGTATGTGTCGGCCAAGACACTGGCCTGGCGCTACCTGTTTCCCGGCGTCATGGCCATGCTGGTGTTTGTGGCCTTCCCATTGGTCTACACCATACAAATTGGCTTTACCAACTATTCGGCCAGCAACCTGCTCAGTGAAGACCGTGCACGGTACTACCTGCTGGAGCAGGCCGACGTTAATGAGTCACGTGCCTATGCCTTTAGTGTGTATGCCGACGCCAGTAACACCGCACGCCTGGTGCTGACGCCGCAGGGTGAAGGTGTGGGGGGCGAGCGTTTTATTTCGCCACCCCTGTCCTTGCAAAAGGCCAGCACCACGCCGATCGTGATGCAGCCGTTGACGGGCGACGTGGCATTGGGCCAAGCCTACACGCTGCGCCAGACCATCGAACATCGCAATGCACTGATGGCTCTGCGTTTGCAACTGCCCAACCAGCACACGCTGTTGTACGCCGGCCTGCGCGAGTTCGCCGTGTTCGAGCCGCTGTGGCAAGCCCAGGCGGATGGCGCACTGAAGCGTCTGGCCGATGGTGTGTTGTACCTGCCCAACCGCGACACCGGTTTTTTTGAAGACGCCCAAGGTGACCGCCTGCAACCCGGCTTCAAGGTCGGTGTGGGGCTGGCCAACTACGCCCGCCTGTTTGGTGATGCCGACATGCGCGGCCCCTTTGGCTCCATCTTTGTGTGGACGGTCGCCTTTGCCGGGTTGACCGTGCTGTTTGCCACGGCCATAGGCATGACGCTGGCTGTGCTGCTGAACTGGGAGGCGCTGAAGTACCGCACGCTGTACCGCACGCTGCTGTTCCTGCCGTACGCCGTGCCGGGCTTTATTTCCATCCTGGTGTTCAAGGGTTTGTTCAACCAGAACTTTGGCGAAATCAATGCCATTTTGAACGCCGTGTTCGGCATCAAGCCTGCCTGGTTTGCCGACCCATTGCTGGCCAAGATCATGATTTTGATCGTCAATGTCTGGCTGGGTTATCCCTTCATCATGGTGTTGTGCACGGGGTTGATCAAGTCTGTGCCGGCTGATTTGTACGAGGCCTCGGCCATTGCGGGTGCCGGGCCTCTGACCAACTTCTGGCGCATCACCGCACCACTGATCGTCAAGCCGCTGATGCCCTTGTTGATCTCGTCGTTTGCCTTCAACTTCAACAATTTTGTGCTGATCAGTTTGTTGACCGATGGTCGGCCCGATTATCTGAACACCAAGCTGCCAGCCGGCACCACGGACATTCTGGTGTCCTACACCTACCGCATTGCGTTTACCGATGCCGGGGCCAACTTCGGCCTGGCGGCGGCTATATCGACCGTCATCTTCTTCTTGATCGCCATCCTGTCGCTGGTGAACCTGAAGCTGTCGCAATCCAAAGACACACCACGCAAAGGAGGGCACTAGCCATGGCCGTTGTTACCGGTAAAAGCCAACGCTGGCGTGTGGTCGCAGCCCATGTGGGTTTGTGGGTGTTGATCGCCGTCACGCTGTTTCCGCTGCTGGCGGTGGTGTCTATCTCGCTGCGGCCAGGCAATTTTTCGACCGGCTCTTTGATCCCCACTGAGATCAGCCTGGAGCACTGGAAGCTGGCGCTGGGTTTTGCGCATACACAGGCCGACGGCGTGGTGGTGCAGCCGCCGTTCCCGGTGATGTTGTGGTTGTGGAACTCGATCAAGATTGCCACCATCTCGTCGTTGTTGATCGTTGCTGTGTCCACCACCGCGGCCTATGGCTTTGCCCGCCTGCGCTTTCGTTTCAAGACCACCATTTTGAACAGCATGCTGTTGCTGCAGATGTTCCCGGTGGCCGTGGCCCTGGTGGCCATCTACGCCATTTTTGAAGCCATTGGTGGTTTCATTCCCTGGTTGGGCATCGAGACCCATGGTGGCCTGATCGTGGCCTATATCGGCGGCGTGGCCATGCATATCTGGACCATCAAGGGTTACTTCGAGACCATACCCACCGAGATAGAAGAGTGCGCCAAGGTGGACGGCGCCACCTCGTGGCAAACCTTCTACCGCGTATTGCTGCCTATGGCCGTTCCCATTCTGATGGTGGTGTTTGTGCTGGCCTTTATCGGCACCATCATCGAATACCCCATTGCATCCGTGCTGCTGCGCGAAGAGCCCAACCTGACGTTGGCGGTCGGCTCCAAGTACTACCTGTACGAACAGCGCTACCTGTGGGGCGACTTTGCCGCCGCGGCCGTGTTGTCGGGTCTGCCGATCACACTGGTGTTTCTGGCCGCGCAACGCTGGATCGTGTCGGGGGCTGACCTCGGGCGGCGTCAAGGGTTAGGCCGTGGCCAAGGTCCTTGTTTGGCTTTGGCTTGCGGCCTGCTGTGGGGTGATTGCGCCGGTGCAGGCGGCACCCGTGCAAGACGGCCTGCGCGTCGCCTCGTACAACCTGCGCTACGCCAACCCGGGTGATGGTGCCAATGACTGGTCACACCGCAAAACATTTGTCAGCGCGTCAATCCGTTTCCATGGGTTGGATGTGTTTGGCACCCAGGAGGGTCTGGCAGAGCAGATCATCGATCTTGCGCAGATGGATGGGTATGCACATGTGGGTGTGGGCCGTGATGATGGCCGCTCAGCGGGTGAACACGCAGCCATCTTCTTCCGCAAGTCGCGTTTCAGCGTGTTGGACCAGGGGCACTTTTGGCTCAGTGAGACGCCGGATATTCCCTCCAAAGGCTGGGACGCACCGTGTTGCAACCGCATCGCCGGCTGGGTGAAACTGCGCGATCTGCACAGTGGCAAAAACTTCTATGTGTTCTCGGTGCATTTTGACCACCAGGGTGTAGTCGCAAGGCGCGAGTCGGCCAAGCTGCTGCTGCACAAAATCCAAACCATTGCGGGTGACCACGCGGTCGTCTGTGTGGGTGACTTCAACTCCACCCCCGACACCGAACCCATGGCGACAATGCGCAATGCCCTGCGCGATGCACGCGAGCACAGCGCCACGCCGCCCTATGGCCCTCAGGCCACATTCAACGGTTTTCGATGGGACGCCACACCCACCGAACGCATCGACTACATCTTCGTCAGCCCCCAGATCACCGTGCTGAAGTTTGGCACCCTGAGCGATTCGCAGGACCGGCGGTATCCATCGGACCACTTTCCGGTGATGGCTGATCTTGTACTGGACCGTTGAGCCTGTTGGCATGCACCGCCAGGCAAGCCTTCGTTGTGGCCCGTGCAATTTCGTTCAATACAAAAACCTGCGCTCTCGCAATACTCCCCACCAGATCAACTGGAAAGGGAGTGCGTTATGCAGGCGGTGTGGGTTTCTATGGCGGTGTTTGCGTTGGCCGGTTCCATTTCTCCGGGGCCGGTGAATGTGATTGCGTCGGCGCTGGGTGCGACCCAGGGTTTTGTGCGCGCGTTGCCGCATGTGCTGGGCGCCACACTGAGTTATTGCGCCGTGGTCTGGTTGATGGGCAACGGTTTGCAGGTGCTGCTGGCGCTGTATCCGCAAATTGCGCAGACCACCCAGTACGCTGGCGCCGTCTATTTGTTGTACCTGGCCGCACGGATTGCTGGAGCACCGCCCCGTGTGTCGGGCGCAGAAGGCCCAGGTGTGGACACACTCAGCGCCTGGACGCAGGGCTTGCTGCAAGGCGTGTTGACCCAGTCTCTGAACCCCAAGGCGTGGCTCGTGGCGCTGTCCGGCGTCAGCCTGTTTGTGCCCGAAGGCCCCGACAGCGCCGCGCGCCTGGTGATGTTCTGTGCCATCTCGGGTGTGGTGTGTTTTGTCTCGGTGGCGGCTTGGGCGGCGCTGGGCCGTCTGATACGCCGCTGGTTGGCCCATGCACCGTACCAGCGTCTGTTCAATCGGGCGTTGGCCGCGTTGCTGGTGTTCACGGTCTACAGCATGCTGGCGCAGGCCGGTTGAATGTGGTGGCTGCGTTTCGGATTAGGATGGCGGCCATGTCTATGCCCAAGCCCGCCGCGCACCAGTTTGTCCGTGTCCCCGGCTTGCCCCACCTGGAACTGCGCACGGCCACCGGCTCGCGCGACTGTTACCAGACCCACACCCACGACGAATACTCCTTTGGCACTATCGATGCAGGCCAGGCCGTCTATACCCACGGCGCCCATAACACGGCCCTGAAGCCTGGCATGACCGTGATGATGGAGCCCGGACTGGCGCATGCCTGCAACCCCGATGCCGACCAGGCCTGGTCCTACCGCATGTTGTTTGTGGACGCCCGGTGGGTGCACCAGAGTTTTCTGCCGTTGGCCGATGCCGTACACCCGCCGCGCCTGCAACTGGCACACCATGCCACCGACAAGCCCCAGGTGTACAAGGCCTTGGGCCGCATTGCCGATGCCCTGGTCCACCGCAGTGCGGATGCCTTGGAGGTCGACGAATGGCTGCTCACCTTCATCGCACAACACGCACTTGTACCCCGTGGGGTGCCCACCCAACCCGGTGCAGATGAACAGGTGGTGAACGCAGTGCGCGCGCTGATCTGCGCGCAGGTGGAGTGCGATTTGTCTCTGGCGCAACTGGCACAACCCAGTGGCTGGAGTGGCTACCAGCTGATACGCAAGTTCAAACAGGCCTTTGGGCAAACCCCCCACGCCTTCCAGATAGACCAGCGCCTGAACCGTGCCAAGACGCTGCTCAAGCAGGGCGCGGGTTTGTCGGATGTGGCGCACCAGTTGGGCTTTGCGGACCAGGCCCATTTCCAGCGCCACTTCAAGAAGCGGCACGCCACCACACCCGGCAACTACCTGGGCTGAGACACGGTGCAATGCCTGCCCGCACTGACCCCTTGGCTGCGTGCTGGTTTGTGTGCGCTGGTTCTGCTTTGCGCCAGCGCCAGTGCCCGGGCGCCGGGAGATGTGCGCATTGCGTTGGTGATTGGCAATGCCGCATACCCCGACGGCGCGGCACTGGCCAACCCCGGCAACGATGCCGCTGCCATGGCCACTGCGCTGAAGGGCCTGGGCTTCCAGGTGGTGGAGCTGCGGGATGGCAAACGTGAGCAGATGGCGCAGGCCATAACCACGGTGCGTGACCAGCTCCAGGGCAAGCAGGGCGTTGGCATGTTGTATTACGCAGGCCATGGCCTGCAGTACGACTGGCGCAACTTCATGGTGCCGGTGGATGCCCGCCTAAAGGACGCGGCCGACATTCCAGCGCAAACGTTGGATGTGGGCGGCGTGCTGGATGCCTTCAAGGCCGCCGGCAACCGCCTCAACCTGGTGGTGCTGGACGCCTGCCGCGACAACCCGTTTGACAACCAGCTGGCCACCAAAGGCCTGGCCCCGGTGGATGCACCACCCGGTACCTATATGGCCTTCGCCACCACACCCGGCAATGTGGCCGCGGATGGCGACACGCCAAACTCGGCCAATGGCCTGTACACCCGGTACTTGCTGCTAGAGCTGCAAAAACCCATGGCCCGTGTCGAAGACGTCTTCACGCGTGTACGCCTGCAGGTGCGCTTGCACAGTGCAGGGCGGCAGATCCCGTCGGACAGTTCCAATCTGGATGAGGCCTTCAGTTTTGACACCGGGTTTGCCAAGGCCGACCCCGAGGGTGCCAGCCAACGACAGCAACGGTATGACGCCGAGAAGGCTGCGTGGGACCGTATCAAGGCATCCCAGCAGGCGGCAGATTTTTTTGGCTTTTTGCAGCGTTACCCCAATGGCTTCATCAGCGAAATGGCGCAGTTCCGGGCGGACCAACTGCAAAGGCCACTGCTGGTGGCGCAGCGCCGGCGCGATGGCATTGCCACCCTGCCCAGCGGTACCAACCGGTATGCGCTGGGTGACCAGTTCACGCTGGTGACGACCGATCGGTTGACCGGTATTCAGCGGCGCGAAGTGCAAAAGGTGACCTTTGCCGACGACAACCGGGTGGAAATCAATGGGGGCATGACGGTGTATGACCAGATGGGCGCCCTGGTGCGCGACGACTCTGGTTTGAAGGACCCACCCACCATGATGGTCCCGGCCGACATTTCGCTGGGCAAGCGCTGGCGCGCTACGTTTCTCAACCGCGTGGCAGGTTTTGATGCACGTGTCAGCCTGGACTTCAAGACGGTGGCGCTGGAAGACCTGGACATACCGGGTGCCCGCCTCAAGACCTACAAGGTAGCCATTGATGGCTTTGTCAACCTGGGTAGCGCCAATGGGCACTTTACCGGCACCTTGTGGATAGAGCCCACCACCATGCGCCTGGTGCGTTACGACCGCATGCTGCGCGGCGGCAACCGGATTGCAGATTCCAGCAGCCAGGTGGTTGTTGACTACATTCCTGCGCCACGCTAACGTCCATCATGTTCCGCGTTGTTCCCCATGCCTCCGGTGGTTCGCTACTCTTCCAGCCACCGACCCGGTCCCTCATCGTTGCGGGTCTTTTTTCCTGCGTGTTCGGTCTGGTGATGTTGTTGCATCCAGAGGGGTGGAAAACGGGCACATTGCGGGATGGGGTCGTACAAATGGCGGATCCCAATCTGATCCGCGGCATAGGTGTCGCCATCTTTGGTTTCGGCTTTCTCTGCCTTTTTCTGCGTGTCACCTACCGCGTCAACCGCAACGAGGGCTGGATCACCAAGCAACTAAGCTTGGTCGTCACGGTGCACTCAAAGCAATACAGGCTGTCCGATTTTTCGACCATCACCATCGACTCCCGTGCTGAGAATGGTGGACGCATGCTGCACAAACTCTGGCTGATAGGTCCGGCCCACCGTGTGTGTCTGGCATCCAGCAGAGACGAGAAGGCCATCACCAAGAGCCGAAAAATCGTGCGGGATTCCACAGGAATCCGCGGTTAAGGGGTAGGACTGTGTCGTCAGGCACCTCACTACGGCGGTGCGCAGCGGTGGCTTGGCAGGGTCACCAGCCATTCTTTTCTGAATGCTATAAAATAAGTAGCAACCTTGTGATATTTCACGGGGGCTAGAGGCCTATTTCGCTCTAAGACTCTTAGCGCTGGGAGCCCACTCCACCCGATACCGCTGTAAAAAATTCCCACATCACATCGTTGGCAGAAATCGCCTGGGATGGCGTCTCGCCTGCACGCGCCTTGTGGCCACCCGGCCAGGAATGTCCGCCGCTGTCGGTCACACACAGTTGCACGCTGGTGCCGCCCTGGCAGGGCGCGTAGCGGTCGCAGTAGGCGCCCGCTGTGGACAGCGTGCGCTGGGGTGTGGGGCTGCAGCTGTTGTGCGCCACCCATCTAGATACCGTGGCGGGCACCGATGTGAAATCCGTCACCTTGGACACGTCGCCAAACTTGCGGCCCGCCCCTCCGTTGTAGAGCACGCGGTCATCGTTTTGGGCATGGATGTGCAGTACGGCGATGGGGCGTTTGGGGGCGCACTGCGCGGTGTTGTCCGTGCCGGCCACGGCAGCAATCGCGGCAAAGGTGTCGGGCATCTCGCAGGCCAGACGGTAGGCCATCATGCCGCCGTTGGACATACCTGTGGCGTAGATGCGCTTGCGGTCTATGCTGAGTCGGCCATGGAGGTCGCTGAGGATCTGCCGCACAAAACCCACGTCGTCCACGTTGTGGTCCCGGGCGTCGGCACAGCAGTTGCCTGCATTCCAGGTGGCAAATTTTCCCGATGGCAGCTTGCTATAGCCGTTGGGGAAAACCGCAATAAAACCAGCGGACTCCGACTTGCTGATCAGGCCGTAGTTTTCATCCGATGCCTGGTAGTCCATATTGCCGCCGCCACCGTGGAAGGCCATCAGCAGTGGTGTGGGCTTCCCCGTCTGGTAGTTGCGCGGCACATGCACGCGGTAATGGCGGGTATGGCCGCCATGTTCCAGCGTAAAGTTGTAGTCACCGGGTTGTTCGATCCGGTTGCCGCCTGCGGTTGGGGTTTGTGCACCCGATCGGGCCTCTTGCCTGGCCTGGCGGCGCTCTTTGATGCGCTCGCGCAGGCTGGTTGGCGCGGCGTTGTCTTGGGCAGAGGCCGGGTGCGGCACAACCAGCAGGCTGCAAGCCAATACCGCCAGCGCGGTGCCCATCGGCAGCAGTTTTTCTGTGAAGTTCATCGTGTACGTCCTTGTGTGACAGCAACCAGCACCACGGCGGCCACAAAACATGCCATCGCAACCCAGGTTCGCACCAGGTTGGCATCGTTCCAGTTGTCACGCGCATGTGCCCAGTCACTGGGCGGGCTGGCGGCCTGCCAGGTCGCCAGGGCATCGTTGATCGGGACATTGACCGTGCGTGTCAGCCAGAACACCCCCGCAAAATACACCAAGCCGATAGCCAGCCACGCCAAGCCTACCCGCCGCTGGCTACACCAAAAGGCTGCCAGTGCCGCGGCCAGGGGCAGCAGCGCCGATCCAAAGTAGGTGGCGCCAAACGTGGCGTTGCGGACCACGCGGTTGATCCACTGCTGCGTGGTGATGTAAGCCGACGCATCCAGATTCGCCATGGCTGGAGCCACGTCGATGGCAAAGGCATAAAAGAAACCGGCCATGATGCCGAGCAAACAGGTGGCTACCAGGCTGAGGACGAATGCAGTGTGGTGGCGCATGGACATCTATGACACTGATGGTTAACGGTCCCGGGGAATGGCGTAGGTGCCCACCACATGGGCCACCACCGCGTCATTGCCCTCGGAATACAAAGACACTTCACCCACCGCCAAGGTCTTACCCACCTTGATGAGCTTGCACACACCGATGACGGCACGGTCACCGGCGGGCTTGCGCAAAAAGTTGATGTTGAGGTTGGTGGTGACCGCCAGCGGCACGATGCCGATCTCGCCCAAGATGGCGACATACAAGGCCACATCTGCCACCGCCATCATCACCGGGCCGGACACCGTGCCGCCGGGCCGCAATTCGCCAGCGCCCACCGGGTGCCGTATTGTGGCGCCCATGTTGCCCACGGTTTCTATGGTGCATTGGGTTTGGGGAAATTCCTTGATGAGGAAGGCGGATAGTTCGGATTGGGTTGGCATAAGAAAAAATGGTAAATGGGTTGTGTAAACGATTGGTGAACGTGGGTTATCGCCGCGTAAAACGCCCCGTAAGCGTGCGGCAAAAACAAGAGCTCTTGTTCTATAAAGAACGAATGGGCGCAATCTCCCCAATGGCCATTCAGTACCGGGCTCAAATCCACGGTAACCAAGTTGTGCTTATGACTTGGGCGCAGGGTCCCAGTGCTCGGCAATCTTGCCTGCCTCGATGCGAAACATGTCGAACCAAGTTGTGGTGTATTTCTTGGATGCGTCCTTGGGGTCAACGCCTTCTCGCACAAAACTCAGAATGACCAAATCGCCCTCTGCGGTGATAGCAACCAGCGGGGCCTTGACCTTGGCCTCGATTGGTTTTGGTTTGACCCATTTGGAGAAGGCCTCGACAAACCCTGCGCGCCCCGTTGCTACATTCGGGTTGTGTTGTATATAACCCTCTGCCAGGTATTTATCGGCCAACTCCATATGGCCGCCTTCGAAAACTTCGCGCCAGAAGTCATAGACCAGGCGCTTATTGGCGGCAAGGCGTGTGTCTGAGGCTGCCAGCAATAGTTCATGGTTCGTTTGTGGCGTAACAGCTATTTGGGCACAGGTGAGTGTGGGCAAGGCGAGGGCCAAAACAAGAGCTGCGCAAGTTAAGAAGGGCTTCATGGGACTTCTAGTTGAAAGGTTGAATAAGCGATCAGCCCCTATAGTACCGGCCAAAAAAAACCCCACCGCGTGAGCAGTGGGGCGAACCCTAATGAAAACCCGAAACGCTTAGAACTTGTAATTCAAACCAAACAAGTAGGTGGTGCCGTACTTCATGTACTCCAGCGGATGGTCTGGAGCATCGGCGTAGGTGCTGTAAGGCGAATCGGTCAGGTTGTTGACCTGCAGGACCAGACCCAGACCCTTCATGCTGCCTTCGTTGAAGTTGTAGCCCACCTGGAAGTCGACAACCTTCTCACTGTTGACCCAGCGCAGGCTGCGGTCACCGGCGAAGTTGCCGATCTCACCAATGAACTCCGAACGGTGGCGCTGGCTGATACGGGTGGACCAGCCGCCTTTTTCGTAGTACACGGTCAGGTTGGACACATTCTTGGACAGGCCTGGCAGCGGTGTGTCGGTACCCACGGTGGAGCTGTTGAAGCCGTTGGTGGGCACGCGGATGGCGCTGTCGTTGTACGAGGTGCTGGCCGAGATACCGAAGCCGTCCAGTGCCGGTGTCAACATGCTCAGGGGCAGCGATGCCGACAACTCAAAACCACGCATGGTGCCGCCGTTGCCGTTGTACGGTGCGGTGTACTGGCCCATGTTGGTGATGGCAATGGTGCCGGGCGTGAACTTGGAGAAGTCCATGGTGCGGCCTTCTTCGTAGATGTAGGTCTTCAGCTCCTTGTAGTATGCCGCTGCCGCAAAGTAGGCCTTGGTGCCGAAGTACTTCTCGTAAGAAATATCTAGCGCATTGGCGCGCCATGGGTCCAACTGGGTGTTACCGCCGCTGGCTGATGGCCGGCGTGTGGTCTGGTCGACGTTGAACTCAAACGACGAGCGCAGTTGGTCGATACGGGCACGGGCGATCTGCTGGGCCGCTGCCACGCGCACGGTCTGTCCATCTGCCAGACCGAATGCCAGGTTCATGCTGGGCAACACATCGGTGTAGGTTTTGCCGTTGGAAACGGGCTTGACCGCACCGCTGGAGGCGTTGTCCACATAGGCGGAGCTGGAGGACTGGTCGGTGTTGATGACCTGCACACCCACGTTACCGCGCACACCCACCGAGCCCCACTCGGTGTCGATGTCGGCCTTCACGAAGGAAGTAGTGACTTTCTCTTTCACGTCCCAGGCGCGGCTGATGGCGCCGGAGTTGATCTCGGAGGGGTTGAACGGCTGGAAGTAACGGGCGATCACGCCAGGCACGTTCCATGAGGGGATGATGCCGCTGCCCGAGAAGCCCAGGTCCACCGGCGAATACAGCAGGTCGCTGGCAATGGTGGGTGTGCCATTGGCTTCCAGCGGGCCTTCAGGCTGGCGCTTGCGTTTGTTGCGGTCCGACAGGTTGATACCCACATCCACACCGCTGAAGAATCCACTGGACAGGGGGATGGTGCCCACCAGTTTGTAGCCTTGCAGCTCGTCTTCCACCTGGGGCTTGCGGCCGTAGCCTTGGCCATAGATGGAGTTGCCGGTCAACAGCTTGGTGGGGTCGCTGTAGTCGCGGTTGCCCTTGATGGTGGGGAAGCCACCGTTGGCCCAGTTCACATACAGCGTGTCCAGCGAAGAGCCATTGGGTGTGGCGGCCAGCTGGGTGTTGTTCTCCAGGTAGAGCTCGTTGCGCTTGGCCTTGGAGTAGTTCACGTCGGCCAGCAAAGACCAGCCGTCAAACTTGAACTTGTTGTTCCAGCCCAGGGCGTTGATGCTGTCTTCGCGGCTGTTGTATTGGCCACGCACCAGGGGGTAGACGTTGACCGCATTGGCGCCGCCCAACACGCCGTTGCTGATGATAGGTGCGGAGTAGGTGAACGGGATGTACGGGTTGGTACCGTTGTATCCGCTCAGGTTGACTTCGTACTGGTTGTTGGTGTCGGTCTGCTTGAAGGTGGATGCATACACATCCAGCACGCTGGTCCAGTTTTTGTTGGGGCGCACTTCCAGCACACCCATGAAACCATCACGCTTCATGTTGCCGCTCTTGGCCAGCGACTTGATACCGTCATGGATATAGGTGCCAGGTGTTACACCGGGGCGTGTGTCTTTTTTCCAGGGCTCGTACAGGCCGGTCTGGTTTTCCAGGATGGGGGAGTCCAGGTGGGCAAAGCCCAGCGCGATACCCACAGTGCGGTCGGCAAACTGGTCGATGTAACTCACGCTGAAGCGGTTGCCGGTGGCCTTGGTGTCGGCGATGGAACCGATGGAGCGGCTCTCGCCCTTCAGGTTGATGGAGACGGTGCGTTCCTTGAAGTTCAGCGGGCGCACGGTTTGCATGTCCAGCGTGCCAGACAGGCCCTGGCCCACCAGGCCGGCGTCGGGTGTCTTGTAAATGGTGACGCCGCTCAGCAATTCGGAGGGGTACTGGTCAAATTCCGCACTGCGGTTGTCGCCGGTGCTGACCATTTCGCGACCATTGAGCAGGGTGGTCGCAAAGTCGGGGGACAGACCACGCACGCTGATGGCTTGCGCACGGCCTGCCACGCGTTGTGCCGCCAGACCGGGCATACGGGCGATGGACTCTGCAATGCTGACGTCGGGCAGCTTGCCAATGTCTTCGGCCGAGATGGCTTCCACGATGGAGGTGGAGTTCTTCTTGACGGAGATCGCGTCTTCAATACCTTTGCGGATACCGACCACGGTGACCGTGTTCAGGTCGGGTGCGGGTGCAGCCGTCTGCGCAAAAACGCCAGACGACGTCACGATCAGCACGGCACAACCGGCTGCCACGGGGGCTAGTTTGAAGAGGGAGCTGCGCGCGGTGGATCGCGTGGAGCGCTGAACGGTGGAACTCATTTTGGTTTATCTCCTGGTACTCGGGGCTGGCTAATCGTCTTTTGAGCGGGGGCTTGAAAGACACGTAAATGGGAGGGCGTTTTCCCAACTCACAGACTAGTTTGTATCAAAACTAGATATTTACAAACATAGGGGTAAATACCAGTTTTGGATTTGTAGTGCCTGAAGATCACTTAAAACCGGCTGTTTAAGCGAAAAAGCAACACAATGTGCCTAAAATTGCAGCATGAAAGCGCATTCATGTAACCGACGTCGTCTGAATATGTAGGCAAATTACAAACACTATCCGACCAATGTGGTTAAACTCCGCTGCTTGTTCCGGTTTTTGCGTGTTTTGGCTGCGATGTTGTCAATCAATTTGTTGTTTTAATAAATTGTCGCATCCTGTCACATGGCGAAAATTGGGCAATACCTATAAAAATCAACGTTTTCCCTAACGTAGTATTTTTGTAGTCGGTTGTAAACTTATTGTCGTTTAACTACATACACAGTGTTCCGGTGGGGCACCAGGGAGTTTTGGGAATGAATCAGGGTTATCCGAGGTTGTTGGGAGACATTGGTGGCACCAATGCCCGCTGGGCATGGCAGGCGTCGGCCGGTGCCGAGCTGCAAGACATTTCCGTGCAGCCCTGCGAAGACAGCGCTTCCATACAAGAATCCGCCGCCAACTACCTGCTGGCCCATGGCCATAAAAACCCCCGCTGGGCCGGTATCGGCATCGCCACGGTCATCACCGGCGACGATGTGCGTCTGACCAATAGCAGCTGGCGCTTTTCCATCGCCGCATTCCAGAAGGCCATGGGCCTGGAGCGCTGCCTGGTGGTGAACGACTTCACCGCGCTGGCCATGAGCCTGCCCGCGCTCAAGCCTACGGATCTGCGCGCTTTGGGTGGCGGCACCGCAGTGGCGGGCTCCACCATAGGTTTGCTCGGCCCAGGCACCGGCCTGGGTGTGTCGGGCCTGGTGCCGGATGCCAATGGCCGTTACAGCGCCTTGGCAGGCGAGGGCGGCCACGTCACGCTGTCGGCCAATGACGATGTAGAGTCCACCCTGCTGGGCTTGCTGCGCAAGCAGTTTGAGCATGTCAGCGCCGAGCGGGTGTTGTCGGGCTCGGGCCTGGTCAATATCTACCAGGCCATTTGTGCCATGGAAGGGCTCCCCGCGCGGGCACTGGAGCCCGCGGATGTGACCGACGCTGCGGTAGCCGGATCGGATGCGCAATGTGTGCAGGCCGTGCATTACTTCACCCGCTTCCTGGGCAATGTGGCCGGCAACCTGGCGCTCACCTTGGGCTCATTGGGTGGTGTTTATATCGGCGGCGGCATCGTGCCGCGCCTGGGTGATGCGTTTGACGCCGCCGTGTTCCGCAATAGTTTTGAAAGCAAGGGGCGTTACCGCGCCTTGTTGTCCACGCTGCCGGTCTGGGTGATCACCGCGTCTACACCCGCACTGGTTGGGGCCAGCTGCGCGCTCGATACGCTGCCTTGATCGCAAGGGGCGGCGGCCCGGTTAAGCTTTCACCCTTGACTGATGAATTAATGACAAAGGGAAGCCGACATGTCCGAACCGCGTTTTGACCACCCGCGCCTGATCGCCGACATCGGCGGCACGTTCGCCCGGTTCGCGCTGGAGGTGGCGCCCCATGTGTTCGAGCAAAGTGAATCCCTGCGCTGCCAGGACTTCACAGACTTCCACGCGGCCGTCACGGCCTACCTCGCCAAGCTCAAGGGTGTAACGGCCGGCGATATCAAACACGCGGCAGTCGCCATTGCCAACCCGGTGGCGGGTGACCAGGTCCGCATGACCAACTACCACTGGCAGTTCTCCATCGAAGAGATGCGTGAGCGCCTGCACCTGGACAACCTGGTGGTGGTGAATGACTTCACGGCACTGGCCATGGCCGTGCCCAGTCTGACACCCCAACAGCGCCGCCAGTTTGGCGGTGGTGCCGCCGTGCCGCGCAGCATGGTGGGCCTGATTGGTGCGGGTACCGGCTTGGGTGTCTCGGGCCTGATACCGGCCGACGATGGCTGGATTGCGCTGGGCACCGAGGGCGGCCACACCAGCTTCTCACCGCATGACGAACGCGAAATCGCCATCCTGCAATACGCCTGGCGCACCTATGACCACGTGTCGTTCGAGCGACTGTTGTCGGGCCACGGCATCGAGCTGATCTTTAATGCCCTGACCGACCGCGCAGGCCAGCCGCAGCGCACGCTGGACGCACCCGAAATCACCCGACTGGCGCTGGAGGGCAGTGACGCCATCTGCAAGGAAACGATTGACGTGTTCTGCGCCATCCTGGGTACGGCGGCGGCCAATCTGGCGGTCAGCCAGGGTGCTTTTGGCGGTATTTATATTGGTGGTGGCATCGTGCCGCGCCTGGGGCTGTACTTCGACCAGTCGCCATTTCGCCAGCGGTTTGAAGACAAGGGCCGCTTCACCGATTACATGAAGGGCATCCCCACCTTTGTCATCACCGCAACCGATGCCACGCTCTTGGGCGCATCCGTCATCCTTGCATCACAGCTGCGCGAGCTGGAGGGTGCCAACGGCTCGGCCATTTTGGGCCAGATTCGCCGTGCACTCACCAGCCTGTCACCGGCCGAGCAGCGTGTGGCCCAGCATGTGCTGGCCCAACCGCGCTCGGTGCTGAACGACCCGATTGCAACAATAGCCCGCTCGGCCGACGTCAGCCAGCCCACCGTGATTCGTTTCTGCCGTTCGTTGGGCTGTGAGGGCCTCTCGGACTTCAAGCTGCGCCTGGCCTCGGGCCTGACGGGCACCATACCCATCACCCACACCCAAGTCACGGGATCGGATTCCATGCTGGAGCTGGGCGCCAAGGTTCTGGGCAATACTGCATCGGCCATTTTGCAGGCGCGTGACCACCTGAACCGCGACAGCATGGACCGCGCCATGCGCATGATTGCCGGGTCGAGCCGCCTGGAGATTTATGCTGTGGGCCACTACGGTGCGGTCGCCAGCGATGCGCAGTTCAAGTTTTTGCGTGTGGGTGTATCTGCCGTGGCCTACACCGACCCGCGTCTGCAAACCCTCTCTGCCGCACTGCTGCGCAGCGACGATGTGGTGCTCATCATCAGCAGCAGCGGCCGTATCGCCGAGCTGCTGGCCGTGGCTGAGACCGCGCAGGCACGCGGTGCCAAGGTGATCGCCATCACCGAAAGCCAGTCGCCGCTGGCCCGCAAGGCTGACCTGGCGCTGATCGTTGACCACGTGGAAGACATTGCCACCCAGGTGCCCATGATCAGCCGCATCCTGCACTTGCTGATGGTGGACATTTTGGTGGTGGGCGTTACCCTACACCGCGGCGCGAGTGTGCCAGCCCTGGGCAGCGATGCCACCATGGGCCTGGACGAAGTGGCCCCTGGTGGCCAGCCTGCACCCAGTGCGCGGCGCAAGGGGCCAGGCGTCAGTGCGGCTGGGCCGCTGGCGCATCTGACTTCACATAGTCGATAAAACTCCCTATTGGGGTGTATGACCGTTTAGCCGATGGCTTGTAAGCGATTTATGCCTCTAGCCCCCGTGAAATATGAGGGAGTCGCTATTGATTTTGTAGCGATTACGAGTTGTCGCCGAACTCATGGCGGTCAGCCGCGGCGAACAGGTCGTTGGCGTGGCTGGGGTCGTTGGCTGCGATGGAGCTCGCAAATACACGCAGTTCCTGGGCCGCTTGTTGTGCGGCTTGTTGGGGCGTCAGCGCCTTTGCGTGCCAGGTGAAGCTTGCGGCCAATGCCGTCCAGATGGCCAGTGCCAGGCGTTGTGCGGCGACGGCGAGTTCTGTTGCGGCAAATCCGATGGTGGTGGATGGTGCCGAAGCCATGGTTGAGGTGTTCAACGTAGCGGTGGTCATAACAATTCCTTTTTGTAAAAGTGATGATGCTGCGGCGCAGTATAGGGTTAACCCTAGTGCTCTTGTATATCGATTTCCGTATGGGACACCAACGGGTCTGCGTTGTGCAGCATTTCCAATCCCATCACCGCAAGGCGCCCATGCTTGAGTTTTTTCGATCCCTCGTATCCACCCCGAAGCGTGCAGCGGATCCACAGGCCGTGGCCCGCCACGTGCCAGTGCCGACTACTGAAGTGACCGCATCTGGTTCTCCAGGCTTCCCGCTGTCCACCCATTTGTCGCACCACAACGGATTCCCGTATCTGGACTGGGCAGCGGCCCAGACCTGGGTGGATGGCCTGGGTGACCCCACGCTGCAGGCGGACGCATGGGCGCGCTGCGAGCTGGCGTGGCTGGAGCACCTGCAGGCCAGCCTGGGCCCTGCCTACCAGCTGCGGCAAGAGGGTGGGGCGGTGCTGCTATCCACGCTGGAGCCTCACGTGGCCCGCGCCATGCTGGATTACATGGGCAAGACCTTGCAGAGAATCGTCCGTTTGTTGGATGGCGTTGCACAGGCCCCGGCGTGGGGCAAGGACCTGCTGATCGTCTTCGACGACGAAGAGACCTACTACCGTTATGTGTCCCACTACTACCCCGAGGCGGGGGAGTTTGCGGGTAGCAGCGGCATGTACATCAATGCGGGTTGTGGCCACTTCGTGACGGCCAAGGCCGACATGCGGCTCATCGAGCCCATCATTGCCCACGAGTTGACGCACAGCTGTGTGAGCCACCTGCCCATTCCGGCCTGGCTCAATGAAGGGCTGGCCGTGAACACCGAACACCGGCTGAGCCCACCCGGCCCCGGGTTGCTCACGCCCCAGCAGATGCACGACAAACACCAGGGCTTCTGGGGCGCGGCGGAGATACAGGAGTTCTGGTCAGGCAAATCCTTCTTGCGCAACGATGACGGCAATATGCTGTCTTACGACCTGGCGCGTATTGTGGTGGCGCAGCTGGGCGCTGACTGGGAGCGGTTCCGCAGCTTTGTGCTGGCCGCTGATCTGGGGGATGCGGGTGCGGCGGCAGCAGAAGAACATCTGGGTATGGCGCTGGGTGCTGTGGTCTGTGCGCTACTTGAAAGGGAAGCAGATCCGGCATGGATGCCCAACCCGGGCAAGTGGCACGCAGCGCCGGAGCACGGGGCGTTTTGACCCATTGGATCAATTTGGCCCTTCGGCTTTTAGGTTTTGGCTTGCCCTGAAGCAGCTACAGGGTTTGAGAATTGCGCGCATCCACACCATCCTCACCAAAAGAGAACCCTGATGACCGCACTCACTTTCTCCAGCACGCTTTCGATATCGCCCACTGACTTCTGGGCCCAGCAGTCACTGACCACGGTCAACTACGAACTGGGTCCGTGGATTCACATGACCGCGCCCAAGAAGTGGCGTGCGGTGCGGCTGGCGGACTGGCAGGGTGGGGATGCCTTGTTTGCCAGCTGGGTTTTGTTTTTGGGCGTGTTGCCGGTGGACCGGCATCGCTTTGGCTCGTTCACGTTTACACCTGAGTCGGGCTTTGTGGAGAACTCCTCGTCCTGGACCAACCGCATGTGGCAGCATGTGCGCACCGTCCAGGCCGCTGGCGCTGGTTGCACGGTGCGCGACAGCATTGTTTTTTCGCCGCGCATGGTCTGGATGGCCCCGCTGCTCAGACTCATCTATAGTTTCGTCTTTCGCCACCGGCACCACCGGCTGGTGGCCCGCTACAGAGCAGCTGCTGGCTGAATGCTTTAAGTCATTTGTGCCTATAGCCCCCGCAGAATATAGCTACTACGCTAGTATTTTTATAGTATTTCAATCTGGATCCGTCCATGCGCCAATTCCTTGCCACCCTGCTGATCGCCGCCGTCACCCTGACGGCGTCTGCCAAACCGTCAGAGAGCGAACGCTTCAACCAGTGGCTCGATGCCAGCTGGGAAGAAACGTTAAAGCGGGAGCCTGTTTTGGCCACCTCGCTGGGCGACCCGCGTTACAACGGCCAGTTGGTGGACGACACCTCCGCGGCCTGGCGGGCCGAGAACCAGCGTTACCTGCAACGCCAGCTCAAGCAGCTCAAGGCGTTTAATCCCCAGGCGCTGGATGCCCGGGACCGCCTGTCCTATGGCATCCTGAAACTGCAGCTGGAAGAGTCACTGCAAGGCCAGCGTTTTCCAGACTGGATGTTGCCCATCAGCCAGACCGGTGGCATGCCCAGCTTTCTGGCGCAGTTGGGATCGGGGCAGTCCTTGCAGCCGTTTCGCACCACCAAGGATTACGACGACTGGATGCAGCGCCTGACGCTGGCGGTGCCCCAGTTTGACGGCATGGTGGCGAATATGCGCGTGGGCATGTCTAAAGGTGTGGTGCAGCCACGGCCGGTGGTGGAGAAAGTGCTGCCGCAGCTGGCCGCCTTGATCACACCAGACCCCGAACAAAGTATTTTCTGGGGCCCCATCAAGGCCTTTCCCGATGCCGTGCCAGCCGCAGACCGTGCGCGTATCACCGCTGCGATGCGCCAGCTGATCAGCACCAAGGTCACCCCGGCCTACCAGCGGCTGCACAATTTTGTGCGCGACAGCTACCTGCCCAAGGCCCGCAGCAGCACGGCCTGGTCAACCCTGCCCAATGGCAAGGCCTGGTATGCCCACTATGTGCAGTCCAGTACCACCACCACGCTCACGCCCGACGCCATCCACGCGCTGGGGCTGCAGGAAGTGGGCCGCATATTGGGCGAGATGGACGCCGTGCGCCGCGAGGTGAAGTTTGACGGTGACCTCAAAGCCTTCTTCAAACACCTGCAAGACGAGCCACGCTATTACTACCAGAAGCCCGAAGACCTGCTGGCGGGTTACCGCGCGCTGCAGACCCGCATCAACGGCCTGCTGCCCAAGCTGTTTGACATTGCCCCCAAGGCCGACTACGAGGTGCGCGAGGTCGAGGCCTTCCGTGCGGAAAGCGCCGCCGGCGCCTCGTACGACAGTCCCTCGGCCGATGGCTCTCGCCCCGGGGTCTTTTATGTGAACACCTTCAACCTGAAGGCCCAGCCCATCTTTGGCATGGAGACCCTGTCGCTGCACGAGGCCTCGCCCGGCCACCACTTCCAGGTGGCGATTGCGCAGGAAGACACGGCGCTGCCCAAGTTCCGCCGCTTCAATACGTTTTACGTGGCCTTTGTCGAAGGCTGGGCGCTGTACGCCGAAAGCCTGGGCAAGGAGCTGGGCCTGTTCACTGACCCCTACCAGTGGTACGGCCGCCTGTCCGACGAGCAGTTGCGCGCCATGCGCCTGGTGGTGGACACGGGGCTGCACTACAAGGGCTGGAGCCGCCAGCAGGCCATCGACTACATGCTGGCCAACTCATCCATGGCCGAGAGTGATGTGGTGTCCGAGGTGGAGCGTTACATTGCCCGCCCCGGCCAGGCCCTGGGCTACAAGATTGGCCAGCTGGAGATCAGCCGCCTGCGGCGTGAGGCCGAGGCGGCCCTGGGTGCGCGGTTTGATGTGAAGAAATTCCACCGCCTGGTGCTGACCTCGGGCCAGTTGCCCATGCCCATGTTGCGCGATACGGTGAATGCCTGGGTGCAGTCGGAGAAGCGCGGCGCCCAGTAAACGATCAGAGCAGGTCTTCGTCCGCCACAAAGGAGGTGGCGGCGGCACCCAGCGTGCCGATGATGGTGGCCCAGTCGTAGCCGACGTGGGATTCCATGTATTCAAAAAAGGACGAGGTGGGGTCGTTCAGCAACACGGCCACCGCATAACCGTCTGCGTTGTCGCCGAGCTTGAGCATGGCGTCGTACTTGGTGCCGGTGGCCAGCGCATCGTTGGCAACCACGGGCGCGGCATCAAAATAAATGCTGGGCAGCTCGGCGCGCAGGCCGCTGGTGAAGTCATCGGCAAAGGCGGTTTTGATATTCAGCAGGCTGCGGATCTCGGAGTAAAAACCATACAGCTGGATCTGAAAATACTCCTGCACCGGCGGCGCGGCATCCCGCGCCAGCGCCCTGTCAAATGCTGCGTCCACCTCCAGCCTGTCCCCCTTTTTGAGCCGTATACGCACCAGCACCGCCTCGGTGATGCCGGGAAAGCCTTCGGCCTGGAAATGGCGCACGATGCGCTCGGCGGTGGTGTCGGCGGGCAGGCTGCTCGAAGTGGTCATGGAGGCGGTCTTTCAGAGAAGCGGTCAGTGTACATAAGTTCAGTCGCACAGACGCCACAAACAATCCCGAAACACGCCCAAAAGTGACGCTGCGTGAAGCGGTAAAACGCGTATGCTTGGCGGCCACGCCATGCAGCTCCATCCCTTACCAACCTCCGTTCTCAGCCATCTCCAGCAGCTCTCTGTCCACCTGGTGCACCCCGTGGCACAACTGGGCGTATTTATGGCCGCATCGGCGCTGATGATCTGGCGCCTGCAGGCCATTGAAAGCAAAGGTTTTGAGGGCACCGTGCTGGGCACCTTGATCATGCCGTACTGCTCGGGCTTTGCGAACCTGGTGTTTGCCTACGTGATGAGCCGCCAGGGCGGCCAGGGCAGCACCGTGATGGAAAACTGCCTGGTCAACAACGTGACCAACCTGACACTGATTCTGGGCTTGACCACGCTGTGTTTTGGCGCGGCAGCAGCCCATGGCAACAAAAGTGGCAAGGCCGCTCATGCCAGGTCCCGGCAGCCCGACCCTGTGCAGCGCCTGAACCGGCTGGACCTGCTGCTGACGCTGGTGGCGCTGTTTATGTTCACCGGCACACTGTGGGCGCTGGCCAAGGACGGTGTGTTGGACTTTTATGACGGCCTGGTCTTGGTAGGCTTGTTCCTGTTCTGGCAGGCGCTGCATGTGTTTGAGATTCTGAAGAACAACGTGCGCAAGAACCGCAGCTTCCAGTGGTCGATCGTGTTCGATCTGGTGCTGATCGCCATCAGTGCCTATGGCGTGTTCAAAAGTGTTGACTACCTGGTGAACTGGGTGTCGCACGTCAAGAGCCCCTATATCAGCGCCAAAGACCTGGGTTGGCTCAGCGGCGCGCTGATGGTGTTGCCCAATGCGTTTATCGCGCTGTATTTTGGTTTTGCCGGGCGGCAAGATGTGGTGGTCAGCTCCCAGGTGGGGGATGGCCATATCTGCATCCCCATGTGTGTTGGTCTGTTCGCACTGTTTGACCCCATCACGGTGCCTGGTTTTTTCAAGGTGGGTATCTACACCATTGCGGGGGCGGCGGCGCTGCACTTCATGTGCATCCTGCTGGTGGGGCGTTTGCCGCGGTTGCTGGGGGTGGTGCTGTTGGGTGGGTATGGGGCGTTTATTTATACGGGCGTGATGCAGTCTTAGGGCGGGCCTTTGCGCTGTTGGCTGCGGTATGCTTCACCGGCCCTCTTTCGGGCGCGTCAACTACACCACATCAAGCAGGGAATTTATTCATGAGCGCACTGGTTATCAAATCCTGGAAAGCTGACAGCAAACCCATAGACGAAAAGAACAACTACGTCAGCATCACCGGCCGCGAAAGTGGCCTGGTCGCCTGGATCCTGTCGCTGATGGGTGTGGACCCTGTGACCACCATCCGGGTGGGCATGGACCGGGTGGAGTTTTCCAGTTCGTCACTGGCGGGTACGCAGTCGCGACTGATACCGTTGCAGAGTGTGTGCTCCACCTACTACGGTTACCACAAGCCCTGGAAGGCTGCGGTGGGCATCGTGGCGTTTTTCCTGTTCATTGGCACCTCGTTTGCGTCCGACGCCGCACGGACCGGCGCCGTGGGTAATGGCGCGTCCATTTTTTTGGGCGCCGGCGCCGTGGGCTTTGTGTTCGCGTTGGGTTACTACTTCCTGAACCGCACTCTGACCCTGGGTTTTGTGGAAGGCAGTGGCCACGTCAGCGGTATCAAGTTCAAGCGTTCGGTCATTGAAAACATCGACGTGAATGAAGCGCAGGCCAAGGCGGTGTGCACCATGGTGCAGCGCCTGATTGAAGCCAAGGAGCGGCGTGGGCGCCAGCCTGCGACGGGCCAATAAGACATGGCCAAATTCTGGCTCATGAAGTCGGAACCCAGCGAAGTCTCGGTGGACGACGCGCTGGCCGCCCCCAAGGCCACCGTGCCGTGGACCGGTGTGCGCAACTACCAGGCGCGCAACTTCATGCGTGATGGTATGCGGGTGGACGACGGCGTGTTGTTCTACCACTCCAGTTGCGCCGAGCCGGGCATTGTGGGCATTGCACGGGTGGCCTCAGGCGCCTACACCGACCCCACGCAGTTTGACCCGCAGTCGCATTACTACGACCCGGCTTCCAAACCCGAAGCACCGCGTTGGCTGATGGTGGATGTGCAGGTGCTGCGCAAGACCCGCAATCTGACATTGCCCGCCTTGCGGGCCGATGCCGAGCTGCAAGAACTGCTGGTGCTCAAAAAAGGCAGCCGCCTGTCCATCACGCCGGTCGAGCCGGTGCATTGGGATGCAATTCTGAAACGCCTGGCTACTTGACGTGCGGATGGTAGTCCAGCACATGCCCGGTGTTGGAGACTTCGACCTTGCAGCAATCCAGCACCTTTTGCTTGAGCAGTTTGCGGCCGCGGCTGGCGCGGCTTTTGACGGCGGATACCGATACGTCCCACTGTGTTGCCAGGTCTTGCAGGCTGCGTCCGCCAAAGTCGGTGGCCAGCAGCGTCTCGCGGTAGAGGCTGGGTAGTTCTTCGGTAAAGGGTTTCAGGCACAGCGCCAGTTGTTGCTCGGCCAGGTCGTCATGGGCTTCGACGGCCGCCAGATCCTCTGGCAAAACCTCGTTGGGGCGCTTGCTGCGGTAGAAGTCGACTACACCGTTGCGGGCAATGGTGTAGAGCCAGCCATTCATATTGCTGGGCGCATTGCCGCGCTCCAAAGCCGTCAAAGCCTTGAGGAACACCTCATGCAACAGGTCTTCGGCAACTGTCGGGTCTGATACTTTGTTGCGCAAGAACCCCAGCAGCGTCTGGCGCATGGTGCGGTAGGCCACCGAGAGTTCCATGGTTTGGGCGTTGGTGGCGGTGAGCGTCTGGTGGGTCATGGTGGGTAGGGGGTTGCAGTCTGTACAAGACCAAAGACGTAATACTTCCAAAAGGTTGCAAGAAATTTGGGGGCCACGCGCTGCCTCCATTATTGAACCAATGGCCGCTGCGCAAAACGCATGGCAGATGCGACCTTTTTTGCAAGCTGCGTCTTTACCGGTGTGTATCCATCAACCCACCGAGAGACATTTCATGCAAAACTTGATTCCTTCAACCCTATTGCCAGTGGCCATTATTGGTGCTGGCCCCATTGGCCTGGCCGCGGCTGCCCACCTGGTGCAACGCGGCCAGCCATTTGTAATGTTTGAGGCCGGTAACAGCGTTGCCGCCCATCTGCAGGGCTATCGCCAGGTGCAGCTGTTCTCTCCCTGGCAGTACAACACCGACAAGGCGGCGGTAGACCTGCTGGCCCAGGCAGGCTGGTTAACACCTGCCGCTGATGTGTTGCCCACGGCCGCCGAACTGGTCGATACCTACCTGTTGCCGCTGAGCCGCCTGCCCAGCATTGCACCGTATTTGCATCTCAATGCACGGGTGCAGGCTGTCAGCCGCCAGGGGTTTGACAAGGTCAAGACCCGCGGGCGGGCGTCTGCGCCATTTGTGTTGCGTGTAGACATGCCCGGGGGTGTGCAGGAGTTCCACGCGCGGGCTGTTATCGATGCGTCGGGTACCTGGTCGCAGCCGAATCCGTTGGGTGGCAATGGCCTGCCCGCATTGGGTGAGCGGGAGCATGCCGACCAGATCCGTTATGGCATGCCGGACATTTTGGGCGCGGAACGTGTGCGTTACGCTGGCAAGAAGGTGCTGGTGGTGGGGGCCGGGCACTCTGCAGCGGGCAGCCTGATTGCACTGGCGAGCCTGGCCGAGCAAGAGCCCCACACCCGCCTGGTGTGGGTGGTGCGCGGCAGCGACACGACCAAGGTGTTTGGCGGGGGCGCCGCAGATGGTCTGCCCGCACGTGGGGCGCTGGGCGAGCGTTTGCGCAAGCTGGTGGATGCGGGGCGACTGGAGGTGCACTTGGGTTTTCGGATTGCGGCCCTGGTGCAGGTGCATGGTGCGCTCACGGTCATGGCCGACAACCCCGATTTACCCGCTGTGTCAGGGGTTGACGCAATCATTGGTGCCACTGGCGCCAGACCCGACCACCACATCACCAATGAGTTACGCACCCAGCACGATGCCTGGTTGGAGAGCACCGAGCTTTTGGCGCCCCTGATCGACCCCAATGAACACAGCTGCGGCACGGTGCGCCCACACGGGCACCGCGAGCTGGCGCATCCAGAGCAGGGTTTTTACGCCATCGGTGCCAAGAGTTATGGGCGTGCGCCAAACTTCCTGATGGCCACCGGCTACGAGCAGGCCCGCTCGGTGGTCGCCGCTATTACCGGCGATATGGCAGCCGCTGACCAAGTGCAGTTGGATCTACCGCAAACCGGTGTTTGCTCTACCAACCTGGCGGGCCATGCACCGGTGGCCAGTGGTAGCGCTTGTTGCGCCATTCCTGCCAAGGGGCAGGCGGCGAAAGTGAGTTGCTGCGCATAGGCTGCAGGTACCACGGTACGATTCAGCAGTGCACGCAACAAACACCTACCAACGCGGCCTGGTCGGCTGGTTATCTCTGGCCCAACTCATCAGTTGGGGCAGCATCTTCTATACCTTTGCGCTGATCATGGGGCCGGTGGAGACCGAACTGGCACTGACCCGCGTGGAGGTGTCACTCGCCTTTAGCCTGGCGCTGCTGGTGGAGGGCACATTGGCTTACCCGGTGGGGCGGTGGATAGACCGGGGGCATGAGCGCATCGTCATGACCTCGGGCTCCGTGTTGGCGGGCATTTGTCTGGTTGGCTTGGCCAACGTGCAAAGTCTCATGGGTTTCTACCTGGCCTGGGCTGGTTTGGGTGCGGCCATGGCGGCGATTCTTTATACGCCGGTGTTTGCGGTGGTCACGCGGCGTTTTCCGCTCGACTTTCGCCGGGCCATCATCACCATGACCTTTCTGGGCGGGCTGGCCAGCACGGTATTTATTCCGCTGACGGCCTGGTTGATCAGCGGTTGGGGCTGGCGTGCTGCCATGCTGAGCCTGGCGGCCATTCACCTGCTGGTCTGCGCGCCCTTGCATGCCATGCAGTTGCGCCACGCACCGCCCGCCAAGGTCCACACGGCGCAGGGTCGCGCAAAGGTTGCAGCGGGTTTGGCCAGTTTGATGCGGTCCCCCGCTTTTTTGTTGGTGGGCAGTTTCCTGGTGTTGATGACTGCCGTGGCGTCAGCGCTGCCAGCGCACATGATCAACCTGCTGCGCGAACACGGCTTGAGCGAGGCCTGGGTCATCGCCATTCCGGCCAGTATTGGCGCGTTTCAGGTGCTGGGGCGTTTGCTGCTGTATTTTTTTGAGCACCACTTTGACCTGCACCTGGCCAACCGCCTGATACCCGCCCTGATACCGCTGGGTCTGCTGGCCTTGCTGGCCGCGCCGTGGGCAGGGCCTGCACAAACCGGGGTCGTGGTGCTGTTTGTGGTGTTGTTTGGCATGGGCAATGGCATGCTGACCATTGTCAAAGGCACCGCCATGGCCCAGTACGTCAGCCGCGAACACGTGGCCACGCTCAATGGTGCTTTGGGTGTTCCGGTGGCATTGGCACGTGCCACGGCGCCCCTGGCCCTGGGGTGGATGTGGTCTGCATCGGCGGGCTACACCCCAGGCCTGTGGGCGATGCTGATCACCACCTTGGTGGGTGTTGCGGCCTTGGCCTGGGCGCAGCAACACGCTTGACCCTGGGACTGTTGTGCAGCAGCGGGCAGCATGCCATCTTTCATTTCGTTGATACTATAATTCAATGAATATTAAAATGATTGAGCATGCCCATGACATCTGCTGAAACGGTGAAAGCCCTGGCGGCGTTGGCCCATGAGACCCGCCTGGCGGTCTTTCGCATGCTGGTGCAGGCAGGGCCCGACGGGCTCACGCCCGGTGGCATCGCCGAGACGCTGGGCATTGCCGCGTCACCGCTTTCCTTTCACCTCAAAGAGCTGAGCCATGCGGGCTTGATCGGGGCGCGCCCCGATGGCCGCAAGATTTATTACAGCGCCCACTTTGCGGCTATGAACGACCTTATTGCCTACCTCACCGCCAACTGCTGCGGTGGCCAGGCATGTGAAGCAAATCAGCCTGCAGACGTGTGCTGCACACCCTAAACCCCAACCCACTGAGAGAGACAACTGACATGTCAGATACAGCGATCAACGTATTGTTTTTGTGCACCCACAATTCGGCGCGCAGCATCCTGGCCGAGGCCATCCTCAACCACATCGGCCAGGGCCGGTTCAAGGCCTATTCGGCTGGCAGCAGCCCACGGGACAACCAGCAACCCAATCCACTGGGCCTGCAGGTGCTGGCCGCTGCGGGTATTTCAACCGCGGGGCTGCGCAGCAAAACCTGGGACGAATTCGCCGCGCCCGGTGCACCGCACATGGACCTGGTCATCACCGTGTGTGACAACGCGGCGGGCGAGGTGTGCCCCTATTGGCCGGGTCAACCAGCCACAGCCCATTGGGGCTACCCCGACCCGTCTGCTGGCGACGGCACGGATACGGAAAAACTGGAGGCCTTTCGCCACACCCTGCATGCGCTCCACCGCCGCCTGGAGTTGATGACCAGTCTGCCACCCGAGAAGCTGGAAAAGACCATGCTGCAATCCACGGCCCGTGCCTTGGCAAAGGACTGAGGTTATGGGTGTGAGTAAACAAGCCATCGCCTCCGAGTTCATGGGCACGGCCCTGCTGCTGGCCACCGTGGTGGGCTCCGGCATCATGGGGGAGCGGCTGGCCGGTGGCAATGTCGCCGTGGCACTGTTGGCCAATACCTTGGCCACCGGTGCTGCTTTGATCGCGCTGATTGCGACCTTTGGCCCGCGGTCTGGCGCACACTTCAACCCCCTGGTCACGTTGACGGAAGCAGCACTGAAGCGCCTGGCTTGGGCCACCGCGGGTGTTTATCTGCTAGCGCAGGTGCTAGGTGCCATTGCCGGTGTGGTGGCCGCCCACTACATGTTCGAGCTGCCGCTGCTGATGGAATCCACCCACACCCGCACTGGGCCCCACCAGTGGTGGAGCGAAACGGTAGCGTCTTTCGGCCTGCTCACCGTGATCCTGAATGTGGCCAAAACACGGCCCGACTTTGTGCCGGTGGCCGTGGGGTCTTACATCACCGCGGCCTATTGGTTCACCGCGTCCACATCCTTTGCTAACCCCGCGGTTACGGTAGCCCGTTCACTCACCGACACGTTCTCCGGCATCCGGCCCGCCGATGCGCCCGGTTTCATCTTGGCGCAGATAGCCGGCGCTGGCCTGGCCGTGGCATTTTTTACCTGGCTTGAAGCCGACACACCCGAACAACACAAACATGTCTGACATCACGATTTACCACAACCCTGCCTGCGGAACATCCCGAAACACCCTGGCCCTGATCCGCAACAGCGGAGCCGAGCCCGAAGTCATCGAATACCTGAAGACACCACCGGACAAGCAGCGTTTGCAACAGCTGCTGCAAGTCATGGGCATAAGCGCGCGTGAACTGCTGCGCGAGAAAGGCACGCCCTACGCAGAATTGGGATTGGCCGACCCACAGTGGACCGAAGACCAACTGCTGGACTTCATGGTGCAACACCCCGCTCTGATGAACCGCCCCGTGGTGGTGACGCCACTGGGCGCCATGCTGTGCCGCCCCAGCGAACGGGTGCTGGACATCTTGCCCGATCCCCAGCGCGGCGCGTTTACCAAGGAAGACGGCGAAGCAGTCATCAACACACAGGGTCAACGTGTCTGATTCCAATACCGAGCCCATGTATCCATCCCTACCGCAGTTGGATGCAGCACACTTTCGCAAGCCTGACGCGGGCCAGTTGCACGCAGGCGCACCATCGTCCCATTCACCCCGCATCGCCTTGTTGTACGGCTCGTTGCGGGCGCGGTCCTTCAGCCGTTTGTTGACCGAAGAGGCCGCGCGCTTGTTGCAAGCCATGGGGGCCGAGACACGCATCTTCAATCCCAGTGGTTTGCCGCTGCCCGATGACGCGCCCGACTCCCACCCCAAGGTGCAAGAGCTGCGCGAACTGGTGACCTGGGCCGAAGGCATGGTATGGACATCGCCCGAGCGGCATGGCGCCATGACCGGCATCATGAAGTCGCAGATCGACTGGATTCCGCTGAGTTTGGGCGCAGTGCGCCCGACCCAAGGCAAAACGTTGGCGGTGATGCAGGTCAGTGGTGGTTCGCAATCCTTCAATGCGGTGAACCAGATGCGTGTGCTGGGCCGCTGGATGCGCATGCTCACCATTCCCAACCAAAGCTCGGTGGCCAAGGCGTTTCTGGAGTTTGGCGACGACGACCGCATGAAGCCGTCCAGCTACTACGAGCGCGTGGTAGATGTGATGGAAGAGTTGGTGAAGTTCACGCTGCTCACGCGCGACGTTTCGCCCTATCTGGTAGACCGCTACAGCGAACGCAAAGAGTCTGCTGACGCACTGAGCAAACGTGTCAACCAGCGTTCAATCTAGGCCTCAGCACCAAGGAGCACCCGCCATGATTCTCACGGCCTTGCGGGAAGGTGAGCGGTTTGGTTCGGTCAACAATGCCCGCGCCTGGCTATTCGAAGCGGCGCGCAACACTCTCGGCGACCGGTTGCGCGTCAAGCAGCAGATGACGGTGGCCTGCCAGGTGCAACTGGATGCCTCGGACCATGTGCAAGACTTGGTGTCACGTCCTGCGTTGCAGTAGCTATCAATTCAGGAGCATATAACGCTGTGTGCATAGGGGCTAGGGACACGTTTTGCGTAAATAGTTTCTGGAGGGTGCATCTTTTTGAGTAGCCCAGCGTCTTCATCGGTATGCGCACACTTAGCCTTCCTAAAAAGTCTTGGCCCTTGTGCGAAATAGAGGCGTAGAACCTGACTGTCGGCGCCTTAGCGCACAGAGGCGCTGCGACACATGGCCCAAAGTAGACGATCGGAATACAGTGCGGCCTCTTTGGCGCGCGAGTTTTAGCGACTAATGTCGTAAGAAAGATTTGATCCACTATGCATTCAGAAGCTCATCGAACCCAACACGTAGGCTGGCTGCGTGCAGCAGTATTGGGTGCTAACGACGGCATTGTCTCCACCGCCAGCCTGATATTGGGTGTGGCGGCTGCCAGCACTACACAAGGTCCAGTGCTGGTCGCTGGCCTGGCAGGCCTGGTGGCAGGGGCCATGTCGATGGCTGCCGGTGAATATGTGTCGGTGAGTTCGCAGTCTGACACCGAGCGGGCTGACATTGCGCGCGAAAAAAATGAACTTGCCACCGACGGTGTTCGTGAACTAGCCGAGCTGAGCGCCATCTACGTGCAGCGCGGGCTGGACGTGAATCTGGCCCAACAGGTAGCCGCACAATTGACTGCACATGACGCGTTGGGCGCGCACTCCCGCGATGAGCTGGGTATCTCTGAGACAAGCAGCGCCAACCCGCTACAGGCTGCGTTGGTGTCGGCACTGTCGTTTGTGGTGGGGGCAGGCTTGCCCTTGCTTACCGCTTGGCTAACGCCCTTTGACCTGCTGTCACCGGTGGTGGCGATGACTTCGCTCCTGTTTCTGGTGGTTCTGGGCGCACTGGCCGCCTATACCGGTGGCGCGGGCATAGTGAAAGGCATTTTGCGTGTGGTCTTCTGGGGTAGCCTGGCGATGGCGATTACGGCGGGAGTGGGCATGCTGTTTGGGGTTTCAGTATGAGCGACACGCACGACCATGGCCACAGCCACGCCCCCGCCAGCTACAACCGTGCGTTTGCCATTGGCATTGCGCTCAACATTGCTTTTGTGGTCATCGAAGCCTTTTACGGCTGGCGCATCAACTCATTGGCGCTCTTGGCCGATGCGGGCCACAACCTGAGTGATGTGGCCGGTCTGGTGCTGGCTTGGGGCGGTGCTCTGGCCGTCAAAGTGCGACCCAATGCACGCCATACCTATGGCTGGAAGCGCGCCACTATTTTGGCTGCGTTTGCCAACGCTCTGATGTTGCTGGTTGCCATGGGTGGTCTGGCATGGGAAGCCATTGGCCGCGTTGTGTCGGGCGACGTGTCGCTGCAGGAGCAGGGCGTCACCATCATGGCGGTGGCCAGCGTAGGAATTGTGATCAACACCGCAACGGCCCTGCTATTCATGCGCGGGCGCGATAGCGACCTCAACATTCGCGGGGCCTTCATGCACATGGCAGCGGATGCACTGGTATCGGCGGGCGTGGTGGTCGCGGGCGCATTGACGCTCTGGATGGGTTGGACCTGGCTGGACCCGGTGGTCAGCCTGGCCATTGCGGGCGTCATATTGCTCGGGACTTGGGGACTATTCAAACAGTCGCTGCACCTGCTGTTTGATGGCGTACCGGACAGCGTGGACCCGCTAGCGGTGCGCAAGCTACTGGAAGGTTTGCCCGGCGTGGCAGGAGTCAGCGATTTGCACATATGGGCAATGGGCACATCACAGATTGCCTTGACTGCCCACCTGGTGATGCCGCAAGGTGGCGGGGACGATGACTTTCTGGAGGCGGCAACAGACCAACTGCACGATAGGTTTGAAATCACCCATGTCACCTTGCAAACGAACACAAGACCCCTAATTACACCTTGCGCCAGCTAAATCCATAGAAGTTATGCATCCCCCAAACCTTGCTCCCACCGCGCTGGCGGATGCTCTCAACCACGGCTGCCGCTGCCAGACACTTGACGCAGACCAGTTGCGCCAGGAGATTGGCCGCAATGCGGGCCTGCGCGATGTAGCCAGCACATTGGCGCAAACCCACCCGCACCTGTTTTCCAGCACGGCTGTGTTTGCCGCACAAGCCACCATAGAAGCGGTGCAGGCTGCGGTGGCGGCCATTGAATGCACACTATCGCTGCCCACCTGGGCAGATCAGGTGCTGCCCGGAGCAAGCGCCATTGCGCAAGTGGACCGCGGCCCACTGGGCGTGTTCATGGGTTACGACTTTCACATTACGCCCACAGGCCCGCAGCTCATTGAAATCAACACCAACGCCGGTGGCGCCATGCTCAACGCCGTGTTGCTGCGCGCGCAAGCCGTGTGCTGTGGGCTGATGAACCAGGCGCTCAACGGCTACCGCGACATGGCCACGCTGGAAGAAGAGTTTGTGGCCATGTTCCAGTCCGAGTGGGACCTGTTCAACCAGTCCCGCGGGCAAGCATCACGCCCCCTGCGCACCGTCGCCATCGTGGATGCGGCGCCACAAAGCCAGTACCTGGCGCCCGAGTTCGCGCTGTTTGCCGAGCTGTTCCAGCGCCACGGCATACAGGCCGTAGTGACCGACCCGGCCAGCCTGCAACTGCGTGACGGCGTGCTGTACAGCGGCGCGCTACCCACAGACACACCTCTGGATCTGGTCTACAACCGCCTGACCGACTTTGACCTCTCTGAACCTGACCATACGGCGCTGGCGCAAGCGTACATCGACGATGTGGTGGCGGTGACGCCGCATCCGCGTGCACACGCTTTGCGCGCCAACAAGCAACATCTGGTCACGCTCGGTCAGGCGGTGGCACTGCAGGCCTTGGGAGTTTCGGACGCTGACCAGAAAACCTTACTGTCCGCGGTGCCCGCCTGTGAGCGCGTGAATGCTGACAACGCCGCAGCGCTTTGGGAACAACGAAAGCACTTCTTCTTCAAACCGCTGGATGGCTTCGGTGCCCGCGCGGTTTACCGGGGCGACAAGCTCACCAAAAAAGTGTGGGAGCAGATCCTGCAAGGCGAGTACATCGCCCAGGCGCTGGTGCCGCCACCGCTGCGCGCCATACAGGTGGGTGACTCTGCCACCGAATTGAAGTTTGACCTGCGCGCCTATGCCTATGCTGGGCGTGTGCAACTGCTGGCCGCCCGCACCTACAGCGGCCAGACCACCAACTTCCGCACGGAGGGTGGTGGCTTCGCGCCGGTGCTGTGGGTGCCCGATGGGGCCGCGATAGGCGCGCAGCACCCGCGGACTTCCTGCGACGATGGTGCCTGTGCGCAAAAGAAGTAAAGCGTGAAAGCGTGGTGTATGAAATATGCTATGAAATAGATAGCTATAAGCTTATATTTCACGGGGGCTAGAGGCACATTTTGTTCATAATGATGCCGCCAATCCAGCGCAAAGACTGCGCGGCAGGCCGCCAAATGTTTGACCCAGGTCAACCTACTGCCTGATCGCACCCATGTACCGAGCCAAGGTTACTAAGCTGGCGCAAATGCTGAAACAGCTTTGAAAGCGCCCATGCCAGGCTTCGCATACCGTCGTGCAGCAAAGCCAGTTGGCGGCGCCTACCAAATAACGTGCGCTGGAGTACCGCCATACAAGGGTGTTTCTGCAACTATGGGGCCATATTGGCTGCTGTCATTCGACGTGAGGAGATGAATATGGAACTTGTTGTTTTAGGGTCAGGCTGCGCAAAGTGTCAAAGCACAGTTGCCATGATTGAACGGGTAGCTACTGATATGGGCGTGGCTGTCAGCATCACCAAAACCGAAGACCGAGACGAAATACACCGGCTCGGAATTACCGCGACACCCGCTGTGATGATGAGGGGCGTGGTGGTGCATAGCGGCGGCATCCCTACACACCAGAAAGTAGAGAGCTGGCTTAGAACCCAGCGCCTGGACCTGCTGAGCCACCCCACCCGACACCTGTTCTTCACCGGCAAGGGCGGCGTGGGCAAAACCTCGTTGTCCACCGCGGTGGCCATCCACTTGGCGGACGCGGGCAAAAAGGTCTTGCTGGTCAGCACCGATGCGGCGTCCAACCTGGATGAGATGCTGGGTGTGGAACTGAAGAACACGCCGACGCCCGTGCCCAACGTAGCCGGACTGTCGGTACTCAATATCGACCCCAACACCGCCGCAGAGTCTTACCGCCAGCGTGTGGTCGCGCAGATGGAGGAGGGGACAACCGACGCCGAACTCTCCACCGTGCGAGAGCAACTGTCGGGCGCCTGCACCACCGAGATTGCGTCGTTTGACGAGTTTGCCTCGCTGCTGTCCGATGCGGACCAGCGGTATGACCATATCGTGTTTGATACCGCGCCTACGGGCCATACGCTGCGCCTGTTAAGCCTGCCCAAGGCCTGGAGCGGTTTTCTGGCGGGTAATGACAGGGGCGCGTCTTGTTTGGGACCCCATTCGGGTTTGAAGATGCAGGAAGAGCGCTTCAAGGCTGCACTGGGTGCGCTGAGTGACCCCGCCCAAACAACCGTGGTCCTGGTCACCCGTGCAGAAGCCGGCGCCATCAACGAGGCGTCGCGCACATCGGACGAGTTGATTGCCTTGGGTCTGCACAACCAGCGCCTGGTGGTCAACGGTGTCTTCCACGCCAGCGACCCGGACGATGCCATCGCCGCGGCCATAGAAACGCTGGGCACCCAGGCCCTACAAGCCATGCCCCAAAACCTGCTGGCCTTGCCGCAAGACCGTGTGCCCCTGCGCGCCTTTGACACCGTGGGGCTGGCGGCGCTGCGGGCACTGCTTTCTAGTGACCCGGCACACGCGGTGGGCATGCAGACCACGGCGCTCCCCGCCATGCCCGCGGGTCAGGGCCTGGATGCCCTGGTGGACGCGCTGGCACAGGCCGAACATGGCCTCATCATGGTCATGGGCAAGGGCGGTGTGGGCAAGACCACCATCGCCGCTGCTGTGGCCATTGGCCTGGTGCAGCGTGGCAAAACAGTGCACCTGAGCACGACCGACCCCGCAGCCCATCTGGCTGCAACGCTGGACGGCGCGGTGCCAGGCTTGCGGGTAGACCGTATCGACCCTGTCGCCGAAACCCAGCGTTATGTGGACAAAATCATGGCGACCAAGGGTGCGGGCCTGAGTGAGCCCGAGCGCGCGCTGATGCTCGAAGACCTGCGCTCGCCCTGCACCGAAGAGGTGGCCGTGTTCCACGCTTTCTCCAAGGTGGTTAGCGAGGCGCGCAGTGCCTTTGTGGTGCTGGACACCGCGCCGACCGGCCACTCGTTGTTGCTGATGGATGCCACCGGCGCCTACCATCGCCAGATGGTGCGGGAGTTGGAAGGGCATACCGCCGGGCGCATGGTGACCCCGTTGATGCGCCTGCAGGACCCGGACTACACCCGCATCATTCTGGTCACATTGCCCGAGACCACTCCCGTGTCACAGGCCCAGGCGCTGCAAGAGGATTTGCGCCGCGCCCAGATTGAACCCTTTGCCTGGGTCATCAACAAAAGCATTGCCGCGGCGGGCACACAAGACCCCTTGCTGCGTGCCCGCCTGGAGGGTGAGCACAAACAGATGCAGCGCATTGCCCAAGGCCTGGCCCAACGTACCTATGTGCTGCCCTGGAAGGCCAAGGCGCCCATTGGTTTTGCTGCGCTGTCTGCACTGACGCGTTGAGCCACACCCGAGCGTGTGTTTGCGAACAGACGCCCCGTTCTGGCGGCGTTACTCTCGGCGTATTACCGCAGATAAGGCCAGCCCATGATCGCAGACTCCAACCCGCCGAATGGCGCAGAGCCCACCGAGTCTCTGACCGACGTGCTGGGGCAAACCCGGCATGTCAAAGTGCTGGTGGACGAAAGTGCGGCCGAGCTTTCCACCATCCACACCTCCCTGAAGCAGGAGAATCGGCCAGGAAGCCCCTCCGGCAGCCTGAAGTCGGCCTTGCGTAAAACCCAGGCGGTGGAGGAGAAGGTGCAGGAGGCATCGGGCAAGCTGGCCAAGGTGACAGCGGCGTTGGGTGCGGAGGTCAGTGAACGCCAGGACTTGCACCTGCAACTGGCCGAAATCACCGAGCAGGAGCTGACGGCCCGCCATGCGGCCATGCACGATGCGTTGACTGGCCTGGCCAATCGCTCCCTGTTCAACGACAGGCTGGAACACGGGCTGGCGCAGGCCAAGCGGCTCGGCCTCACACTGGCCGTGATGTTTATGGATCTGGATGGATTCAAGGCCGTCAACGACACCCACGGCCACGATGTGGGTGATGCGCTGCTGCAAACGGTGGCCGACCGGCTCAGGGAAAACACCCGGGAGGACGATACCGTTGCCCGCGTGGGGGGTGACGAGTTTTTGTACCTGGTCATGGGTGAAAACGACACACCCACACTCGCCAGTCTGGCCCAGAAGATCATTGACTGTGTGCAGGCCCCGTGCCACCTGAGCGTGGGGCGTATCAGCATCCGCATCAGCATGGGTATTGCCTGTTTCCCGCTGGATGGGGGTACAGTGGATGCGCTGGTCAAACAGGCCGATATGGCCATGTACCGGGCCAAGCGGGACCAGACGGAGTTTGCCTTTTCACGGTGAATACCCTGAATTGTTCAGCGCTGGACGGTTGGGTTTGCGGCCCACGGGGGAATTGTCTGTAATACATACACCTGTAGTAGCCCATTGCCCCGTTTGCCTTATGAAAACCTCCTCCGTGCGTTTCTGGACCCAAAACATTCAACACTGGTGGCGCGCCCGCCAGAACCCTGACGCCACTGGTGCGCCGCGGGTGAGCGAGTTGTTGGACAGCCGATCCCTGGCAACCGTGTTCCAGCCCATGGTTGACCTGCGCACCGGCTCGGTGATGGGCCACGAGGCCCTGATACGCACGCCCCGCAGCGTGGGGGACTGGTCGTACGAAGATCTGCTGGCGGCCGCCAAAGAGCAACACTTCCAGAAGCAGTTTGAGCTGGGTTGTCTGGAGCTTGCGATTGAGCATTTTCTGGCCGACCAGCCCAAGGGCCAGCTGTTTGTCAATATCAGCGCCTACACCCTGGTGCAGTTGCACGAGTCGGGTGGCACTGACACCCTCTTGCAAGTGCTGCGCAAACACAAGCTGCAGCCCAAACGTATGGGGCTGGACATCACGGGCTACACCCGCATCCCCAGCATCACCACGCTGGTGGAGGCCGTGCAACCGCTGCGCGCTGCGGGCATGGCCATTGCGCTGGATGACTTCAAGGTGTCGGACAACAGCATGCGGGTGTGGACCAAGCTGCTGCCCAGCATTGTCAAAGTAGCCGCACGCTGGACCCGCAATGTGGATACGGTGACCGAAAACAGCGCCATGTTCCACAGCCTGGTGCGCCTGACCCAGAACCACGATTGTGTGCTGCTGGCCAAATCGGTAGAGTCCGAGGCCGAGCTGCGTGCCTTGCGCAAGCTGGGTGTCGATCTGGCGCAGGGTTATTTTCTGGGCAGCCCGGCACAAGACCCTATCTCCAGCCTGAACCTGCGCGCCCGCGGTGTTTTGACCGAAGTCGCGTTTTAAGAAAAGCCCCTCACGCGTTCTCTACTGCGCAGGCTTCATCTCACCGAGGACGCGAAGAACTTCCAGTAGTTCTGAGATGGTGGGGTTGAGGGTGTTCACGTTGTCCTCACGCTGGCGCCGCGCAAAACGCAGCCAGGTGGCAATGTTCAAAATCTCCAGCTTGCCGTAGTGCAGCTTGAGCCATTCCTTCTGCGCCAGCTGCTGCACATACTCCGAAAACAGCGTGCGTGACACACCACACAGCGACGCCAGCGTGTTCTGCGCAATCGGAATCTCTACCCCTTCGCCCATGGCGACGGTGGGCGGTCGCTCCGAGCGGTAGGCCAGTGCCTCGGCAAACTGGGCCAGGCCCATCACCACGCGCAGGCAGGGGTTGCCCAGCTTCATCAGTGTCAATGTCTCGGATGTTTTTTGCACCCGCCAGGCCATAAGCTTGGCCACATAACGCGCGAACTCGGGCTCTTGCCCAAACAGTGCGTCAAAGGTAGCAGCCGGCATGCGCAGCACCTCGGTTGGCGTCAGGCACACATAGTCCGCAAAACTGGGCTTGCGGTTGATGATGGATTGCTCACCAAACCATGAGCCCTTGCCGTAGATTGATATGGGTGTGGATTCGGAATTGGTGGTGGGGATGGAGGCCGACACCAGACCATTCATGATGTACTGCCAGTGCTGCACCTCACTGCCCTTGGTCCAGATTTTTTTGCCCGCTTCAAATGCCTGCACCTTTACGCCGGGCGCCGTCTGCGCAGCCAGCGCGTCCGACAGGCCCAGACGGCGCAGGCGGGTGTAGACATAACCATTGGCAGTGGGAGCGACCGGGGGCAATTGAACTCCTGATGTGGGACAAACAGTGTAGCCTGCGTTGGGTCGCAGGACCAAGTGATTTGCAAAAAACTGGCCTGTAGCCCCCGTGGAATATACCTAATGCGCTATTGTTTTTATAGTAACCGTTTGTTAACCCAAATGTGTGTGGCGCCCCGGTTGCTGTTCGGTCTCCATGGCTGCCAGCCCCTGCAGAATGCCACAGGCGTCCACCGACGTGCCGCTGTTGCAGCGCTGGCGCAGGCTGCTGAGTTGTAGTTTGAGCTGGGTCAGTTCGCGGATGCGGGTGTCCACATGGGCCATGTGCTGGTCAAACACCGCATTGACTGCACCACAGTCCCCATCTGCCGTGTTGGCCAGCTTCAGCAGCGCGTGGATTTCTTCGTGGCTCATGTCCAGCGCGCGGCAGTTGCGGATCAGGCGCAAGCGCTCCAGGTGCTCCGGCCCGTAGACGCGGAAATTGCCCTCGGTGCGGGCGGGTTCGGCCAGCAGGCCAGCCTTCTCGTAATAACGAACCGTCTCGACCGTGCATTGGGCGTTGCGTGCCAGTTCACCGATTTTCATCACAAAACTCCAGAAACAGCTTGACTCTATAGTAACTACAGCTTGTGTAATAGGCTGAATCTGTTAACGGAAACCCTATGCCAGCCCAACATCCACTTCCGCCCCATGCCCCTTGTTGCGGCCATGACCACCCGCCTGTAGCCGCAAACCCGGTGCGGGTGCCGCCCGAAGCGCCACCGCCTGTGGCGCAGGACGGCAACGTACAAACCGCCATCCGCATCCTGCAAATGGATTGCCCCACAGAAGAAGGCCTGCTGCGCAAGAAACTGGGTGGCATGGCGGGTGTGGCGGGTCTGGAGTTCAACCTGATGCAGCGTGTGCTGACCGTGCGCCATGCGCCATTGGCCCTGGAGCCGATTCTGGCGGCCGTGCGGTCGTTGGGTTTTACGCCCGAAGTAACCAGTGCAGCATCGACGAAGGAGGCGCCCGCTGCCGAACACCACAAACCCTGGTGGCCGTTGGCACTGGCCGGTGTGGCAGCCGCAGGCTCTGAAGCCGCTCACTGGTTTGGCCTGCCCACATGGGTGGCTGCCGCACTGGCATTGGTTGCCGTGTTGGCGTGCGGCTTGACCACCTACAAGAAAGGCTGGATTGCCATCCGCAACGGCAATCTCAACATCAACGCGTTGATGAGTATTGCCGTGACCGGTGCGCTGTTTTTGGGCCAGTGGCCCGAGGCGGCGATGGTCATGGTGCTGTTCACCATTGCCGAGCTGATCGAAGCCCAGTCGCTGGACCGTGCCCGCAACGCCATCCAAGGGCTGATGCAGCTGACCCCCGAGCGCGCCACGGTGATGCAGGCCAACGGCACGTGGGCCGATGTGGATGCCAAACTGGTGGCAGTGGGAGCGCGGGTGCGCATCAAACCCGGTGAACGTATCGCGCTGGACGGCACCATCCTCAGCGGCCGCTCGGCCATCAACCAGGCACCCATCACGGGCGAAAGCCTGCCGGTGGAAAAGGCCGAGGGCGACCCGGTGTTCGCTGGCACGGTCAACACGTCTGGCTCGTTTGAATACACGGTAACCGCCGTGGCGAACAACAGCACGCTGGCCCGCATCATCCACGCGGTGGAAGAGGCCCAGGGTGCGCGCGCACCCACGCAGCGTTTTGTGGACCAGTTCGCCAAAATCTATACGCCGGTGGTGTTTGCGATTGCGCTGGTCGTCGCCATCTTGCCGCCTTTGCTGATGGGTGGTGCCTGGTTTGACTGGATCTACAAGGCGCTGGTGTTGTTGGTGATTGCCTGCCCGTGTGCGCTGGTGATCTCCACGCCGGTCACCATCGTCAGCGGTCTGGCCGCGGCGGCGCGACAGGGCATTTTGATCAAAGGCGGCGTCTACCTGGAAGAAGGGCGCAAGCTCACATGGCTGGCGTTGGACAAGACCGGCACCATCACCCACGGCAAGCCCGTACAAACCGACTTTGCGGTACTGAACGGTGGTGATGCGGTGCAGGCGCGTAGCCTGGCCGCCAGCCTGGCCAGCCGCTCCGACCATCCGGTGTCGCGTGCCGTGGCGCAGGCTGCGCAAGCGGATGCTGTTGCGCTTCGAGATGTGGACGGCTTTGAGGCCTTGCCAGGCCGTGGCACCCAAGGCCGCATCGACGACACCTTGTTCTACCTGGGCAACCACCGCCTGATCCATGAACAAGGCCGTTGCTCCGACGCGCTGGAGGCGCAGTTGTCGGCGCTGGAACAACAAGGAAAAACCGTCATCCTGTTGGCCGACGAACACAAGGTGCACGCCTTGTTTGCCGTGGCCGACACGGTCAAGGACAGCAGTCGCCAGGCCATTGCTGAATTACACGCACTGGGCATCCAGACCCTCATGCTGACCGGCGACAACGCCCACACCGCAGACGCCATTGCCGCGCAGGTGGGCATGGACGAAGCGCATGGTGACCTGTTGCCCGACGACAAACTCAAGGCCATCGAGGCCAAAATGGGTGTGGGCGGTGCAAAGAGAGTTGTAGGCATGGTGGGTGACGGCATCAACGACGCACCTGCGTTGGCGCGCTCCGACATCGGTTTTGCGATGGGGGCCGCTGGCACCGGCACTGCAATCGAAACGGCCGACGTGGCGCTGATGGACGACGACCTGCGCAAGCTGCCGCGTTTTGTGCGCCTGTCCCGCCACACCCATGCGGTGCTGGTGCAAAACATAGCTCTGGCGCTGGGCATCAAGGCCGTGTTTCTGGTGCTGACACTGCTTGGCACGGGCACCATGTGGATGGCGGTGTTTGCCGATGTGGGTGCCAGCCTGCTGGTGGTGGGAAATGGGCTGCGCCTGTTGCGTGTGCGCGCCGAGGCTTGAGACCATGGACATTCTTCAACCCTCTTCCGTGGCACCAATGGCTGCAGATCTGGCCCGCTGGCGGCAAACAAGTCCGGTGCTGGACTACCAACATGCGGCGATACAGCGCCTGATCGCGCAACGCGGATGGATGCAACTTGCCGAACACGAACGCATCGGCGCGGTCTACAACTTTGTACGTGACGACATCGCCTTTGGCTACAACGCATCCGATGACCTTCCGGCCTCCACGGTGCTGGCCGATGGCATTGGTCAATGCAACACCAAAGGCACCCTGTTGATGGCGCTATTGCGTGCGGTCGGCGTGGCCTGCCGCTTCCACGGGTTCACCATCGACAAGGCGCTGCAAAAGGGGGCCATCACCGGCCTGGCCTACCAGCTTGCACCGCGCAACATCATCCACAGCTGGGTGGAGATCTGGAGCGCAGGCCAGTGGGTTCGCCTGGAAGGTTTCATACTGGACCGGCCCTACCTGCAAGCGCTGCAACGTAAATTTGTGGACCACAAGGGACCGTTTTGTGGCTACGGTGCGGCAACGCCCAATCTGCAATGCGCGCCAGTGGACTGGGTTGGCAAGGACACCTTTATCCAGAAGGACGGGATCAACCATGACTTCGGGCTATACGACACACCAGACGACTTTTACATGCAGCATGGCGTCAACCTGAGCGGGTTCAAGCGTTGGCTCTATGTGAACGTTGTTCGCCACGGCATGAACCGCAATGTCGCGCGTATCCGAGCCACAGCATGAAACACACACGCGGGTCAAGGTCAATAAAAGTCGGCTGCTACACTTTGGCTGTTATGCGTCGCTGGCTCCTCATCTTTCTCGTGGTTCTCTTACCGATGCAGCTCAGTTGGGCTGCAGTGGCCAGTTATTGCCAGCATGAAAGTGACACAGCCGCCACGACCCAGCATCTGGGGCACCACGAACACCAGCACGAGGCGGATGACATAGCTTCCGCTGATGGCAACGATGCAAGCGCCAACCCCGCCACAACCGGTGCGGTTGATGTGGACTGTGGCACCTGCCACGCCGGCTGTTGCACCGCCATGTTGCAGTCGCTCTCCCTGGTTATGGCAACCTTGCCGTCCGAGACACACAGCCTGTCTGCACTGCGTTTGTCCTCCCAACCCGCTTCTCTGCCAGAACGCCCCAACTGGGCCCACCTCGCCTGATCGGCGAGGCTGGCTTCTTAATCCCGACCCCTCTCGCGTGTACGCAATGCCTTGTGCAGTGCGTGGCGGTGGTGCCGGGTCCTGTTGATCACCTCTCGCCGATTCCCCCAAATGTTTTTCATTTTTGGAGAATCGGATGTTCCGAAACAATCAAGTTATCTGGTGGCCCTGTGCCGTGCTGGCCCTGGCTGCCACGGTCAGCGCCGCCGCTGAACCGGTTGCTGGCCCCTCAACAGCCACCACCACAACGGCCACCACGCTGAATCAGGCGTTTGAAGCCGCGTGGCAGCGCCAGCCCGAAGCCCTGTCGCAGCAAGCCCGGCAAGACGCGGCCGTGGCCCAGCAACAGGCGGCTACCCGCTGGACAGTAGAGCCGGTGGCGCTGGAGTTGTCGACCAAGACCGACCGCATAAACCAAAACCTGGGGCGTGATGAAACCGTGGCTGGCATCAGCATTCCACTGTGGCTGCCGGGCGAACGCACACGCACGCTTGCAGTGGCCGATGCGCAGGCCCGCGCGGCGGGTAGCCGGGTGCGGGCGGCCCAGTTGCGCACCGCGGCGCAGGTGCGTGAGGCGTATTGGGCCTGGGCCCGTGCCCGCGCGGACCACGGTCTGGCCGGTGATCTGTTGGTGCACACCCAACAGTTGGCACAGGATGTGGCCAAGCGTGTGCGCGCCGGTGATATGGCGCGAGCCGATCAGCACCAAGCCGATGGCGCCGTGGCGGGTGCGCAGGTGGCGCTTGCCGAAGCCACGGCTGCAGTTGCGACCGCTGAACAGCGGCTGCGCGCATTGACCGGTCTGGTGTCACAGTCTCCCACGCCGACCGCGACGCTTGTTGCAACGCCATCTGCTGCCGTCGCCGGGGCCGAGCCTGAGCGCACTGGGCCAGAGGATGCTGTGCCCCTGGACGTTGACCACCCGGCCGTGGCCGAACTGCAGCTCAGTGTCGACGTGGCCCAGCGCACTGCCGAGCTGGCCCAGGTGCAAACCCGCGCCAACCCCGAGATAACACTGGCCACCAGCCGCGACCGCGGGCAACGCGATGAGGCTTACCAGCACAGCATCACGCTGGGCATTCGCATACCGCTGGGATCGGACAGCCGCAACATGGCCAAACGCGCCAGCGCCCAGGCCGATGCGATCGAAGCCGAAGCGGCCTTGCGCATGGAACGCGAACGTCTGCAGGGTGAGGTGCTGGCTGCCCGCGTGGGCCTGGCCTCCGCCCAGACCCAACTGGAAGCTGCGCAGCAGCGTGCGCACTTGGCGGGAGAGTCACGTGCGTTCTTTCAAAAGTCGTATCACATGGGCGAGACCGACCTGCCCACCCGTTTGCGCATCGAACGCGAGGCAGCGGATGCCGAACGCCAGGCCGCCCGCGCGCAGATAGACCGGGCCGCGGCCCAGTCCCACTTGCGCCAAACCCTGGGGCTGTTGCCGGAATAGGCCCGGCCATCCCTCGGCACTACCTATCCCTTTCTAAGAAACACAGACATGATGAATTTTTTGACACGACGCAAGCCTTTTGTACTGGCGGTACTGTTAGCTGCCGCATCCCTTAGCAGCTGGTCTGGCGAAGGCCACGACCATGGCGAGGCACCTGCCGCTGTGGGTGGCCCGGCCAAACCCCGCTTCACCGCCACCTCCGAAGCCTTTGAACTGGTGGGTGTGGTCGACGGCAAACACATCGTGCTGTACCTGGACCACGCGGCGGACAACAGCCCGGTCAAGGGCGCAACACTGGAGCTTGAACTGGGTGGTACCAAAGTCGCCGTTCAACCCCATGGCGAAGGTGAGTTTGAGGCCACCCTGGCCGCAGAACTGCAGCCCGGTGAGATCAGTGTGTCCGCAACGGTGGTCGCAGGTGCTGTGACCGACCTGCTGGCCGGTGATCTGGATATCCATGCCGACACCCATGCCGACGGCGCACACGGCACAACGTGGAAGACCTATAGCGCCTGGGCCATCGGCGGGCTGTTGGTCCTGGCTCTGCTGGCCTTTGCCGTGCGCCGTCTGGGCGCAGAGCGCAACAACCGTGTTGGAGGTGCCGCATGAACAAGCCCCGTTTTCTCACACTGGCCGCTTGCCAAGTCCTCAGTGCCGTGTTGCTGACCGTAGCCGCTCCTGTGTGGGCAGATGCGGGCCACGACCATGGCGATGCGGCCCCTGCCGCCGCCAGCGGCGACGGTCCCAAACGCCTGCCCGATGGCAGCGTGTTTTTGCCCAAACCCGCGCAACGCCAAATCGGCGTGCGCACGCTGCAGGTGACGGAAGCCGAACTGCCCCGCTCGCTGGAGTTGGCGGGCAAGGTGGTGATGGACCCCAATGCCGGTGGCAAGGTCCAGGCCCTGGTCGCTGGGCGGCTGGAAGCCGGTGCGCGGGGTCTGCCCAGCGTGGGCCAGGCGGTCAAGAAAGGCGATGTGCTGGCCTATGTGGTGCCGTCCAGCGGTGCCATCGAGCGGTCCAACCAGGCCAGTGTGTTGGCCGAGTTGCGGGCCTCCAAGGCGCTGGCCGAGAAACGTGTGGCACGCTTGCAAGCATTGGCTGACACCGTGCCGCGCAAGGACATAGAGGCTGCGCAGAGCGAACTCAGCAGCCTGACCGAACGCATGGCCGCAGTCAGTGGCGGGCTGAACAACCGCGACGTTTTGGTGGCCCCTGTCTCAGGCGTCATCGCGTCCAGCAACGCGGTGGCTGGCCAGGTGGTGGATGCACGCGAGCTGGTGTTTGAGGTGGTGGACCCGGCCCGCCTGCGCATCGAGGCCCTGGCCTATGACACAGCCGTGGCCAGCAATGTGGCGGGTGCCACTCTGGCTCTGGGTAGCGACACCGTGGCTTTGCGCTTTATCGGCGCGGCACGCAGTCTGCGCGAGCAGGCCTTGCCCATGCTGTTCAGCGCTGAGGGTTCGGCCTTGTCCAAACTCGCCGTGGGCCAGCCGGTTACGGTCTATGTGCAGACAGCCACCCGTGTCAAAGGCCTACGTGTGCCTGCCCAGGCACTGCTGAAGAACCCGGCCAACCAGGCCGTGGTGTGGGTCAAGACCGCGCCCGAGCGGTTTGAGCCGCGCACCGTCACGGTAGAGGTGCTGGATGGTGCATCGGTGGCGGTGACATCGGGCCTGAAGGCGGGTGACCGTTTCGCCACACAAGGGGCTACCTTGATCAACCAGATCCGCTAAGCAGGAGTCACAAACATTATGTTCAAGTGGCTTCTCCATAACAGCCTGTCCAACCGATTGCTGGTCCTCATCGCCGCCCTGGTGTTGATGGCCTATGGCGCGTTCACGCTGTCGCGCACCCCGGTGGATGTGTTCCCCGATCTCAACAAACCCACTGTCACCATCATGACCGAGGCCGGTGGCATGGCAGCCGAAGAGGTGGAGCAACTGCTCACCTTCCCGCTGGAAACAACGATGAACGGCCTGCCCGGTGTGGAGAGTGTGCGCTCGGTCTCCAGCGCCGGCCTGTCCTTTATTTATGTCACCTTTGACTGGAGTACGGAGATCTTCCGCGCGCGGCAGATGGTGTCCGAACGCCTGTCGGCCATGGAAGAAGGCTTGCCCGCCGGTGTGGTGCCGCGTATGGGGCCCATCAGTTCCATCATGGGCGAGATTTTGCAAATTGCGATCCCCATCGACACAGCAAAAATTTCACCGATGCAGGTGCGCGAGTATGCCGATTGGGTGCTGCGCCCGCGGCTGATGGCCGTGCCCGGCGTGGCACAGGTGATACCGATTGGCGGCGAGGTGCGCCAGTTCCAGGTGCAGCCCAATACGGCGCGTATGGCCGAGCTGGGCATCACCCATGACCAGCTGGAGGACGCGCTCAAAGGTTTTTCGTCCAACACCTCGGGTGGTTTTCTGGAGCTCAATGGCCGCGAATACCTGATCCGCAACCTGGGCCGAACCTCGCGCCTGGACGATTTGAAGAACCTTGCACTGACGACCAAGAACGGCCAACCCATCTTGTTGCGCCAGATTGGTGAGGTGGTATTTGCACCTGCCATCAAACGGGGCGACGCGGGTTTTGAAGGCAAGCCGGCGGTGATTCTGGGCATCCAGAAACAACCCACAGCCGACACCATTGCGCTGACCCGCACCATCGAATCCGCGTTGACAGACATGAAGCGTTCTTTGCCTGCGGGCATGGACGAACCCCAGGTCACTTTCCGCCAGGCCAGTTTTATCGAGGCATCCATCACCACGCTGCAGGGCAAGCTGATCGGTGCGTCGATTTTTGTTGCGGTGATCCTGTTCTTCTTTTTGGGCACGCTGCGGCCGACCATCATTGCGCTGACCGCGATTCCGGTGTCCATCTTCACGACGGCGCTGGTGTTCCAGTACTTCGGGCTGTCCATCAACACCATGACACTGGGTGGCCTGGCCATCGCCATTGGTGGTCTGGTGGACGATGCGGTAGTGGATGTGGAGAACGTGATGCGCCGCCTCAAGGTGGACCGCGAACGCCACCCCGACCACCGGTTGAACCCGCTGGAGCTGGTCGCCAAAGCCAGCATGGAAGTGCGCTCGGGCATCCTCTACGCCACCGTCATCATCGTGCTGGTGTTCCTGCCGCTGTTTGCGCTGCCAGGCATGGAAGGTCGGCTCTTCGTGCCCTTGGGCATTGCTTTTATCGTCTCCACACTGGCTTCGCTGTTGGTGTCGGTCACAGTCACACCGGTGCTGGCCTACTACCTGTTGCCCAGCATGCGCGCGCTAGACCATGGGGATACCCGGTTGCTGGCCTGGCTCAAACGGGGCTACCAAAGCAGCCTGCAGCGGGTGCTGCTTGCGCCCAAGGCGGCCCTGGTGGCCAGTGGCGTGGCGGTGTTGCTGGCCGTGGTGGCCGTGCCGTTTTTCGCCAAGACCTTTTTGCCGCCCTTTAACGAAGGCACCTTGCTGATCGGCCTGCGGCTCAACCCGGGTGTCACACTGGCCGAGACATCTGCCTTGGCGCAGCAGGCGGAGAAGCTGGTCCGGCAGGTGCCCGAGGTCACGTATGTGGGGCGGCGCAGTGGCCGGGCGGAGCTGGACGAACATGCCGAAGGTGTACACGTCAGCGAGCTGGATGTGGGGCTTAAGCCCGCGTCCGAGTTGACACGCTCCATGGACGCCATTTCTACCGACATCCGCGCCCGCCTGGTCAATCTGCCGGCGTCTATTGCGATTGGCCAACCGATCTCTCACCGCATAGACCACATGCTGTCGGGTGTGCGTTCACAAATCGCCATCAAGATTTTTGGTGATGACCTGGACACCTTGCGCGGGCAGGCCGATGTGCTGCGGTCCAAGCTGGCCAACGTGCCCGGCCTGGCCGACCTGGAGATCGAAAAGCAGGTGCTTGCGCCGCAGATCAAGGTCCGGGTGGACTACGCGGCGGCCGCGCAATACGGCGTGCCCACACCGCAGATCCTGGCCACGCTGCAAAGCCTGGTGGAGGGCGAGAAAGTGACCCAGATTGTGGAAGGCTCGCGCCGCTTCGCACTGGTGGTGCGCCTGCCCGAGTCTGCGCGTTCGGTGGAAGGCCTGGGCAATATCCTGCTGCAAACGCCTGCAGGGGCCGTGCCGCTGTCCAAGGTGGCAACGATTGAAGACAGTGATGGCCCCAACCAGATCAGCCGCGACGATGGCAAACGCCGCATCGTGCTGTCGGCCAATGCGCAGGGCCGGGCGCTGACCGATATCGTGCAAGACATCCGCAAGGTGGTGGCCGACGTCAAACTACCCGAGGGTTACTTCATCACGCTGGGCGGGCAATTCCAGGCGCAGGAAGAGGCGTCTAAGCTGGTGGGCTTGTTGTCCATCGTGTCGCTGGTGCTGATGTTTGTGGTGCTGTACAGCCGTTACCAGTCGGTCACGCTGTCGGCACTGATCATGGTCAATATTCCGCTGGCGCTGGTGGGTGCGGTGCTGGGCTTGTGGCTATCGGGCCAGCCACTGTCGGTCGCGGCGCTGGTGGGCTTTATCACGCTGGCCGGTATCTCGGTGCGCAACGGCATTCTCAAGGTCAGCCACTACATCAATCTGATGCGCATCGAGGGCGAAGCGTTTGACCACCAGATGATTGTGCGTGGTTCGCTGGAGCGGCTGAGCCCGGTGCTGATGACCGCGCTGGTAACAGCCTTTGCATTGGCGCCTCTGCTGTTTGAAGCCGAGCGCCCAGGGACCGAGATATTGCACCCCGTTGCGGTGGTGATTTTCTCGGGCCTGATCAGCTCTACGCTGCTAGACACGTTTTTGACACCGGTTCTGTTCTGGCTGTTTGGCCGCAAAGACGCCGAGCGTTTGCTGGATGACCGCAACGCAGAAGCATTCTGATTTTTTACCACCCTGAAAGGAAACTGTATGAAACTCTCTCAACTCTTCGCAAGCCTTGCCCTGGTCGCCGCGGGTGCGGCATTTGCAGGCGGTGACCACACCCCGCAACACGGTGGCATCTTTGTGGGTGGCAAGGCCATGGACTATGAACTGGTCGCCAAGCCCGATGTGTTGCAGCTCTACCTGCGCGACCATGGCAAACCCCTGGACGCCAGCAAGGCAAAGGCCAAACTCACCCTGCTGGTGGGCTCCGACAAACAAGAGGTCGAACTGCAACCGATGGCTGACAAGTTGGAAGCCAAGGGCAGCTTCAAGGTGCCGGCCGGCACCAAGGTGGTGGCCGTGGTGTCGCTGGCCGGCAAGTCGTCTACTGCACGCTTTGTGCTGAAGTAGTTCAAGCCAAATCGGCCACTAGCCCCCGTAACTATTCATTCATACGCTATTGTTTTTATAGTGGCTTGTAGTCTGCTTATTCAGGGCTTGCCGGTGGACTTGCAACCGCAGTCAGTGGCACACGCAGGTGGCGCAGCGCGCTGCTGCCGTTTGCGCCACAGCCAGACCGCCAAGGGGCTGATCACCAACAGGGCCGCCGCTGCCAGCCACCAGCCATTTGCCAACCAATCGCTGGCGGAATACACGCCCAGGCTGGCCAGCAGGGTTGCGGCCAGGGGCGCGACCAAAGGTAGACAGCAGACCCCGCAGGCCACAACAGCCGCTGCAACGGCGGCGGCTGTGGCTTTCCCTGTGGCGGGCGGGGCTTTGTGAATGGAAAACATGGAACGGTCCTTGTGTTGTGTGCAATAGTGCAGGCCGTACGGTAGATGCTCAAGCAGCTTGAGGTGCAAGCCCTTTTTGAGAGAAATTTTCGAAATGTCCAACTCTCCACTCACCATCGGAGCCCTGGCAGCCCACACGCGCTGCAGTGTGCCTACCATCCGTTACTACGAGCAAATTGGCCTGTTGCCCAACCCGGGGCGTGCGGCCAACGGCCACCGCTACTACAGCCGCCGCGACCTTACCCGCCTGACCTTCATCAAGCGGTGCAGGGACTTTGGTTTCCCCATTGAGCAGGTGCGGGTGCTGGCCCAGTTGTTTGAGGAAGGTGACCGTGCCTGCCGCGAGGTGCGTGACCAGGCACAGCAGCACCTGGACGCCGTGCGCGCCAAGCTGGCCGAACTGCGCCAGCTGGAGGCCAGCTTGGAATTGATGGTGGGCAATTGTGATGCCACCTGCAGCGCAGGGCCTACCAAAGACTGCTGCATTCTGGCGGACATGGCTGCCGCCACATGACGATGGACACCCTGGCGTTGACCCGAACCTTTGGCTTGTTTGTTGCCACGGCAGTTGCCGAGTTGGTGGGTTGTTACCTGCCCCTGTTGTGGCTGACTGGCAAAGGCCCAGCCTGGCTGCTGGTGCCTGCGGCCCTCAGCCTTGTGGTCTTTGTCTGGTTGCTGACCCTGCATCCTGCTGCCAGTGGGCGTGTGTATGCCACCTATGGCGCGGTGTACATCGCCACGGCGCTGGCTTGGTTGTACTTTGTGGATGGCGTTGCGCCCACATGGAATGATTACGTGGGTGTGGGCCTGGCACTGGCCGGGGCGGGAGTGATTGCGCTGGGGCATCGCACGGCCTGATGGCTCACGTATGAACCGTAGCGTCCTTTTTGCACTTTTGGCTGCCGCCCTGTTTGGTGCCAGCACACCCTTTGCCAAACTGCTGGTGGGGCATATGCCACCGGTGCTGCTGGCTGGGTTGCTGTACCTGGGCAGTGGATTGGGGCTGACGCTGATCCGCCTGGTGCGGGACCGGGGTTGGCAGGCACCGGGGCTCAGCCGTGCGGAATGGCCCTGGCTGTTGGGCGCCATCTTCTTTGGTGGTGTGGCCGGCCCGGTCGCCCTGATGTTTGGCTTGATGACAACCAGTGGTGCCAGCGCGTCATTGCTGCTGAACCTGGAGGCTGTGTTGACGGCGGTCATCGCCTGGGTGGTGTTCAAGGAGAACGCCGACAAACGTATTGTGTTGGGCATGGCCGCCATCGTGGCAGGCGGCCTGGTGTTGTCCTGGCCCGCGCAGAGCACCCGCTTGGTCGACTGGTCGGGGCCCGTGCTCGTATCCCTTGCCTGTCTGTGCTGGGCCATTGACAACAATTTGACACGCAAAGTGTCGGCGTCGGACGCGCTGTTCATCGCCAGCAGCAAGGGCATCATGGCCGGCCTGGCCAATACGGTGTTGGCACTGAGCCTGGGTGCTAGCTTGCCCAGTGTGGTCACCACCCTGGAAACGATGGCGGTGGGTCTGCTGGGCTACGGTTTCAGCCTGGTGATGTTTGTGCTGGCCCTCCGGGGCCTGGGCACCGCGCGCACCGGCGCTTACTTTTCTACCGCGCCATTTGTGGGCGCGCTGATTGCGTTGGTGGTGCTGGGTGAGTCCGCCGGACCCCAGTTCTGGATCGCGGCGCTGCTAATGGCCATTGGTGTCTGGTTGCACTTGACCGAAAAGCACGCGCACGAACACGAACATGGACCGTTGGATTACGAGCACACGCGCACGCATGGAACCGTCCGCCACAGCCATGAACATTTTCCCGATGTCCACCATCGGCATGGGCATTGATCGCGTCGTGTTTGCACATCGCCCGAATGGGCGGATGGCTTGGATTCAATCTAGTGAGTATTAGAATGAAGCCATGAACAACCGCGCCCTCAAAGACCTTTTGTACGAACAGGTGTCCCGTGTGGGCAAGGCCCTCTCCAGCCCCAAGCGTTTGGAGATTCTGGAGATGCTGGCCCAGGGGGAGAAGGCGGTTGAAACCATCACCGCCGAAGTCGCCATCGACAACAAACTGGCCAGTGCCCACCTGAAGGCTCTGAAAGAAGCCCGCCTGGTGCAAACCCGGCGTGACGGCAAACGCATCTATTACAAACTGGCGGGGCCGGATGTGGCGCAGCTTGGCGTGGTGCTGCGCCAGGTGGCAGAAGAACATCTGGTGGAGCTGCAGATGGCGGTGCAGAAGATGGCAGCGGACCCCGACCACCTGGTCAGCGTGGGCCGCAAGGAGTTGATGGCCCAGGCCAAACGCGGAGAGGTCATCGTGCTGGATGTGCGCCCGCAGAACGAGTTTGACACTGCACACTTGCCCCACGCACGGTCCATGCCTTTGGCCGAGCTGGCCCAACGTCTGGATGAACTGCCGCGCGATGTGGACATCGTGGCATACTGCCGTGGCCCGTTTTGCCTGATGTCGGATGAGGCGGTCAAGCTGTTGCAAGCCAAAGGCTACCGCGCACGTAAAACCAGTGATGGCATCAGCGAGTGGCAGGCTGCGGGTTTGCCGCTGGCAAAGTGAAGCTCAGGCCGTTGTGGTCAGCGGTTTTGCCGGATTCAGGCGCGGGTGTGTTTCCTCCCCCAACCACCACAACACGCCGCCCGATACCAACATCGACACGGCCACAAACCAGAAGGCTGCCTGCATCTGGCCGGTGAAGTGCGCCGCCAGACCCAGGCCCAGGGCACCAATGCCGTAGCCCAGGTCGCGCCAGAAGCGGTAGATGCCTATGGCCGAACCGCGCCAGGCAGGGTGTGCAATGTCGGCCACCGCCGCCGAGAGGTTGGGGTACAACATGGCCATGCCCAAGCCCGAGACACCGGCAGCAACCGCCCACCACGCCACGCCGTCACCCAGCACCATGGCGGCCACACCGGTCCCGCATATCCACATGCCGCCAATGTTGAGACCGTGGCGTCCGATCCGGTCCGACAGCCTGCCGGTGAAAAGCTGGGACCCACCCCACACCAACCCATACACACCAATGATCCAGCCCACGTTGGTCAGGCTGACGCCCTGCTGGTACAAGAACACGGGGTAGAACACCCACACCAGCGCGTCGACAAACTTCTCCACCAGCCCCGCCTGGCTGAGCGCCATCAGGCGTTTGTCGCGCCAGCTCATGAGGGTGAAAATTTCCCAGGTGGATGGATTGGCAGACACGTTCGTGGGATACCGTGGACGCAACTGCTGAGCAGACCCCGGCGCATGTTTGGCTGCCTCTGCCTTGGCCCAGGGCAGCGTGTCCTTGACCCATAGTTGGGTCAGCAGCAGGGCCGAGGTTATGACCACCGTGCCGAACACCATCAGGCCTTGGCGCGCGCCGAACCGCGTGGCCAGGTAGGCCGTGAGGATGCCGGCCAGTGCCACCCCCACGTAACCTGCAAACTCATTCAGCCCGAGTGTTAATCCGCGTTCTTCCAGCCGTGTGATGTCAAGCTTGGCGGTTTGTGTCATCGACCAGGTAAGCCCCTGGTTGATGCCCAACAACACGGTGGCCACCACCACCCAGCTCCAACTCGGGGCGTACCAGACCATGACGGGAATGGGCAACGCCACCACCCAGCCCAACAGCAGCACCCGCTTGCGGCCCACCCGCTCCGACAACCGACCCGCCACAAAATTCATGACACCCTTGACCAGGCCAAAGGCGACAACAAAAGAGCTCAGCAGCAGAAACGAATTTTTAGGCACACCAAAGTCGGACTCTGCAAGGGCGGGCACCACCGTGCGTGTCATGCCCAGGGTCAGCCCGACCAGCAACACCTGCAGCAGCAAGTGCAGGAATTGCCCGCGGTTGTGGCGGATGCCGTGGTGGAGTTCCATGGTTGTTTCAGGCCGAAATATTGGCGGCTACCATACGGTCCATCTCAGCGGGGCTTGGTGTGGCGGTGGCCGTCAGCTCACGCACAAACGTGTCGCGGTCCATGCTCAAAAACGGGTTCCACCGCTTCTCAAAACCCATGGTGGAAGACGGCTTGCCCGACAGACCCGCTCCGCAGGCACTGCCCGCCTGGTGGCCGGGGAAAATTTCCAGTTGATGGGGCAGGTTGAGCAGCTTCTGGCTCAGGCTGTCAAACAGCAGTCCTGCCATTTCCTGCTCTCGCCCAGCCAGGTCCGGGCGCCCGACCGCACCGACAAACAAAGTGTCTCCCGTGATGGCGAACCAGGGTTCGTCACCGCGCCGCGCGTCTGTCACCAGCAGGCAGATACTGTCGAGTGTGTGGCCCGGTGTGTGTATGACTTGGACCGTGACATTGCCAAGCGCCAGCAGTTGTCCGTCCACCAGTGGGGTGAAGTCGAAGCCCACGAAGGATCGGGCACTCTCATGCAGGCAATACGGTGCGCCAACGCGCGCCGCCAGCGCCCGCCCCCCGCTGTAGTGGTCGGCGTGCACATGGGTGTCGATCACGTGGGTGATGCGCACCTGCGCAGCCTGGGCCTGCTCTACAAACCAGTCTTCGTCACCTGCCACCACGTCAACAGCCACCGCCAGACCATGGCCCGCGCAACCGAAGAAGTAGGACAGAGACGACGCATGTGCGGGCAGTTGTTTGAAAAACATGGTGGTGTTGTGGCCGTCCTGGCAGCCAAAGGATTATTTGATACGCATATTCTAAGGGATATTAGATTGTTAGGTGATCAAGCGCGCTCTGGAGCGGATGGCTTAGAGCAAAATCGGCCTCTTGCCCCCGTCAATATTCAATGTATTGCTATGTTTTTGAAAGCAAAAAGCCACCCGAAGGTGGCTTGGTCGGCACGTGCGCGGCGCGGTGGGTTGGTGGCGAATTGGTGGATTAACCCGCGCTGGCGTATTTGACCGAGCAGCCGTAGGCCCCGGTCACCGGTTTGCTGACGGGCTTGCCGGCAGCCGTCTCGTTGATGGCCTGGGTCACGTAGTTGGTGGCTGTGGCGATGTCGCCGGGGTTGGCGCTGGCCTTGCTGTCAATGGCACCGGCGTAAACCAGTTTGCCGGCCGGGTCTATCAGGTACATGTGGGGAGTGGTCTTGGCACCAAAGGCCTGGCCCAGTTTGCCGCCGTCCATCAACAGGGCCTGGGCGGTGGTCTTCTGGTCTTTGAACCACTGGGCCAATTCGGCGGCCAGCTTGCTGTCTTTCTCGCTGCCACCGGTGGTGTTGACCTGCAGCCAGACCACCCCTTTGCTGGCGGCGTGCTTCTGGGTGGCCTGCATGTTGCCGCTGGTGTAGTGTTTTTGCACAAAGGGGCATTCGGGATTGGTCCACTCCAGCACCACGTATTTGCCCTTGAAGTCTGCCAGCGACACAGCTTTGCCGGCCGTGTCGACCGCCGAGAACTGGGGTGCCGGTTGCCCCACCTGGGTTTGTGCGTGGGCGTGTCCCACAAACGCCAGACTGGCTGCCAGCGCGGCCACTGCCACGATTGTGTGTTTCATCGTCATCATTGCTGTAGTTCCTTGTTGGGTCACCATCGACCGGGTTCAGAAAAGACGCCGGGCTAGAGGCGTGGACCTTGGGACCTGCGGTTATGCAAAAAGTTCACCCGCGGAGCGTAATAGGCTCCAGCGCATCGGTTTGCGCCAGCACCCGGCCAATCGCCACCGTGTGTGGGTAGCCCAGCTGGCGCAGCGCAGCGATGCAGGCTTCGGCCCGGTCGGCGGGCACGCTGGCCAGCAGACCACCAGCGGTTTGCGGGTCAAAAATCAGCGGGTAGCGCGGGTGCGAGACCATGGCCTCCTGGTTGCGCAGGGCGCGGCGCAGGCGCACGTTGGCCCCCTGCAGCGAGCTGACGATGCCGGCGGCCACACACTCCTGTGCGCCGTCCAGCAGGGGCAGGGCGGCCAGGTCCAACTCGGCGTCCACCCCACTGGGGCGTGTCATTTCCACCAGGTGGCCCAGCAGGCCAAAGCCGGTCAGGTCGGTACAGGCGGTGGCGCCGTGTTCGCGCAGGCATTGAGCCCCCTGCTGGTTGGACACCACCATGGATTGCAGCGCCGCGTCTATCCAGCGGCCCTTGGCGGCCAGGCGGGCGTGGGCCGCAAACAGGGTGCCTGTGCCTATGGGTTTGGTGAGGATCAGCACGTCGCCCGGGCGCATGCCGTTCTTGCGCAGAATTTGCGCGGGGTCGTCGGCAATCAGGCCGTTGATGGCAAAGCCCAGGGCCAGCTCCTTGCCCTCGCCGGTGTGGCCACCCACCAGCGCGCAGTTGGCGGCGTTGAGCACTTCCAGCGCGCCGGTCATCATCTGAAACAGCAGGTCTTCGACCTTGCTCTCCAGGCCCGGCGGCACGGTGGCAATGGCCGTGGCCGATTGCGCCTGGGCACCCATGGCCCAGATGTCGCCCAAAGTGTGGTTGGCGGCTACCTTGCCAAAGAGGTAGGGGTCGTCGATAAAGGCCCGGAAAAAGTCCACCGAATGCACCATGGCCATGCCCGGCGGCACCCGTACTACGGCGGCATCGTCGGGGTCTTTCAGGCCCACCACCACATCGTCGCGGTCCACCGGGTGCAACTGGCCCAGTGCGCGCGACAACACGGTGGCCCCCACCTTGGCACCACAGCCGCCGCAGCGCATGGCAATGGCCGATATGGCTTGCAGTGATTCTTCAGACGTCAGCGCCACCGTGCTGGGGCTGGGCGCCTGCTGGGGCGCTGCACCGGCTTGCATGGGCGCCAGGACCTGGAACTTGCGCATGAAGCCTTGGTCAATGTGGTCTTTCCAGCGCCAGACCCAGGCACCCCCAAAACCCAGCCAGCCGCGCGAGGCTATGGCATAGCGGTCGCCCGTGCTGATTAGCGCCAGCCATTTGCGCTGCGGGTGGTAGGGTTTGGGTGCCTTGCCTTGCACGCTTAAGCGCAGGTTTTCGGTCAAGGGCGGCCCCTGGCGCACGGCAAACACACCGGCCTTCTCCAGCGGATGGTTGACCATACACGCTACGTCACCCGCGGCAAAGATGCTTGGGTCGGAAACCGATTGCAGCGTGTCCAACACCTGTATGCAGCCATCGGCGTCCAGGGCCAGGCCGGTGTCTTGCAGCCAGGCGGCGGCTCCGGCGCGGGTGACCCATACGATTTCGTCCGCATCCACCACTGCGCCAGACGCCGTCAGCAATCGCCCGTGCGTGACTTGGGTGACAGCGGCCTGGCGGTGCACAACCACGCCGCGCGCGGACAGCACCGTGTCAAACCGCCGGCGCACGCCGGAGTTGTGGGTGGGCAGGATCACATCGCGGTCGGTGAACAGGTGAAAGACTAGCTCGTCCGGGTTGCGGCCCAAAGACTGCAAGACCTTGCGCAAGCGGTATTGCATGGCCAGCAGCAGCTCCACACCACCGGCTCCGGCACCCACCACGGCCACCGTGGTTGTGCCGGGGTGGCTCTGCACACGCTGCAGCAGGGCCAGCCAGCGGTCGTTGAAACGCGCGATGGGTTTGACGGCTACGGCATGCTCCGCGGCGCCCGGAACACCATGGGCCTGCGGTGTGGCACCCATGTTGATGGACAACAGGTCGTACGGCACCGGCGGGCGGTTGCGGCACAACACCTTGCGGTTGATGCGGTCCAGGCCAACGGCCTCGTCGCGGTAGAGCCGTGCACCGGCAAACACGGCCAGGCGGCTCAGGTCGATGTGTACGGCATCAAAATCGTAGTGGCCTGCGATGTAGCCGGGCAACATGCCGGAATACGGGGTGTGCACATCGGTGCAAATGACGGTCAGGCGCACACCGGGCATGGGCCGCATGCCAAAACTTTTGAGCACGGCCACATGGCTGTGGCCACCACCCACTAAAACAATGTCGCGCAGAATCGGTTGGTCAGGGGCTTGCATGCGGTTAGAGTGCCTCGGTGGCGGGGGTGTGTACGAGCAGTTCGCGCACCAGCTGCAACAGGGCGGCTTGCTCGTTGGCGGGCGCAAACAGGGGGGCACGCTGGGCGCATTGGGCTTGCAGCTGGCTGTAGAAAGGGCTGTACAACGGGTCGGCGGTAGGGTGTTGTTGGGCCGCACGGCAGCGCAGCAGCGCGTCGGCCAGGCCCTGGGCATCGCCGTGTTCAAAATAACCCGCGTAGTCGGCACCCAGCATGCCCATGTTGCCCGCAATACGCGAGGCCAGCACGGGGGTGCCGCTGCACACGGCCTCCATCAGCACATGGGCGCCACCCTCCATGCGGCTGGCATGCACCAGCACATGGGCGTTTTGGATGCGCCGGCGTGCAGCGCCGTGGGGCAGGCCACCCAGCCAGCGGTATTGCGGGCATGCGGCGGCACAGGCTTGGGCTTGCCGGCCCAGATCGGCATCCAGCGCGTCGCCAATGTGGTCTATCAAAATGTCGGTGTGGTGTGCGAGCAGGCGGGCCGCAGTCAGCAGGGTCTGGGGAGATTTTTCATCGCGCAGATGGCCCACCATCACGGCCCGCAGGTGCCGCTGGGTTTTTATCAAAGGCTTGTGTGGCGTGACCGATTGGAAAATCACACGGGTTTTGGCGCGGTGTTGGGGCGGCAGGTCATCGGGCGCGCGCTCTTGCAGCACCACCAGGCGCCGCGCGTACACCAAAGAGGCCTGGGCCGATGCATCGGTCTGGATGTCGCGGTACAAGTCCGTGCCCGTCAACACCACACCCAAACCGGGTGCGTTGGCAGCGGCTCCCTGTGCCTGCGCCCAGCGGGCGATAGGCCCGGCCGAGCGTTTGGCGTGCAGTGCCAGCATCACATCAAAGGGTTCACCGTGCCAGTCTTGCGCAATGGTGGTGTGGTAGGCCGGGTGCAACATGCGGGACCAGCGCCAGGCGGTTTGCCAATTGCCATTGTTGGCCGATGCCGCGGCCGGGCTGATGATGAGAACACGGGGCAGGGGCATGGCGGGTGGCTTGGTGTGCAGGGCGGGTGCGTTTCGAGTCTAATCGACCGGTTGTTTTTCCCTTTGGAGTTATCCCCATGCTGAATACCCCCCGTTTTCGCCCCCTGCACGCCGTACTGGCGCTGGCCTTGACCCTGTCCGCATCCCTGGCACAGGCGCAAGCCGTGTTCAAGGTCACCGCCATCCCTGACGAGGCGCCCACCGAGCTGGCCCGCAAGGCCGCACCACTGGTGAAGTACCTGGAGAAGACCCTGGGCATGAAGGTCGAGTTCACCCCCGTGACCGACTACGCCGCGTCGGTGGAGGCCCTGGCCAACAAACAGGTCGACCTGGCCTGGTACGGCGGCTTTACCTTTGTGCAGGCCAATGTGCGCTCTGGCGGCAAGGCCGTGCCCCTGGTGCAGCGCGAAGAAGATGAAAAATTCCGCTCGGTCTTCATCACCAGCGACCCCAGCATCAAGACCCTGGCCGACCTGAAGGGCAAGAACGTGAGCTTTGGATCACAGTCCAGCACCTCGGGCCATTTGATGCCCCGTAGCTTCTTGCTGCAGGCCAATATCGACCCCGACAAGGATTTCAAACGCGTGGCCTACTCGGGCGCACATGACGCCACCATCGCCGCCGTGGCCGCTGGCAAGGTCGAGGCCGGTGCGCTGAACATCTCGGTCTGGGAAAAGTTTGTGGCCGAGGGCAAGGTGGACACCACCAAGGTCAAAGTCTTCTACACCACGCCCGGCTACTTTGACTACAACTGGACCGTGCACGCCGACATGCCCGCCGCTCAGCGCGAGAAGCTGACCAAGGCCTTCTTGAGCCTGGACAAGAGCACGCCCGAAGGCAAAGAGATTCTGGAGCTGCAACGCGCCACCCGTTTCATCCCCACCAAGGCGGACAACTACAAGGGCATTGAGGCAGCGGCCCGTAGCGCTGGATTGTTGAAATAGTGTCAACGGGCGTTTGCTTCGAAGTTGATAGCGAACTACCTATATTTCACGGGGGCTAAAGGCCAATTTCGCATATGAAGATCCAGCTACAAGGCCTCTCGGGCTGCCACCCGGCTGCCAAGACCGGCGCTGCACCCGCACTGCACGCGGTGAGCCTGGAGGTGGCAGCGGGTGAGCAGGTGGCCATCATCGGGCCATCGGGCGCTGGCAAGACCACGCTGCTGCACCTGCTGGCCTGTGCGCTCAAGCCCTCGGCGGGCCGCCTGTTGCTGGACGGCCAAGACCCCTGGCAACTGTCGCGCGGCGCCTTGCAAAGGCAGCGCGCTGCGCTGTTTCTGGCACCCCAGGTGCCGCCGCTGCCACCGCGCCAGCGGGTCGTCACCGCGGTGCTGGCAGGGCGCCTGCCCCACGAGGGCCTGTGGACCAGCCTGCGCAGTCTGTTCTACCCGGTCGACATTCCCCGTGCCGAGCGTGCCTTGGCCGGGTTTGATGTGGCCGACAAATTGTTTGAGCGTGTGGACCGCCTCTCGGGCGGTGAGCGCCAGCGTGTGGGACTGGCGCGGGCCCTGGTGTCGCAGGCCAGCTTGCTGCTGGTGGACGAGCCCCTGTCGGCGCTGGACCCCACCCGTTCGCAACATGCCGTGCAGACCCTGACCCAGGCCGCACACGCGCGGGGCGCCACGCTGGTGGCCACACTGCACCATGTAGAGATGGCGCTGGCCCACTTTCCGCGCATCGTGGGTTTGCGCGACGGCGCATTGGCCTTTGACCTGCCCGCGGCCGATGTGACGCCCGCACACCTGCAAGCGCTGTATGCGCAGCACCTGCACGAGCTGCATGGCGCTGCCCCCGCGCCAGAAGATGGGCCACCCGCTGCACCCGCCCCGGTGGCCATGCAATGCAGGTAATCAGCCCCACCGTGCGCGACCCCGCTTGGGCTGCGCGGGTGTTTTGGGCACTGGCCGGCCTGGCCGTGTTGTGGCCGGCCCTGGTGCTGGCCGAGTTCAAACCCTGGGTGCTGCTGGAGCCGGGTGCGCTCAAACCGGCACTGCACTTTGTGGGCGACTTCTTCCCACCGCGTGCGGATACGGAATTTTTGGTACTGCTGGCCCGTGAGACCTGGCGCACCGTGGCCATGGCCACGGCAGGCCTGACGCTGGCGCTGTTGCTGGCGGTGCCGCTGGCGCTGTTGTCGGTGCGGGTGTTGTCGCTCTCCGCATTGGCCGGCGCCATGGCCCCCGTGCCTTTGGTGGTGCGGCAACTGGTGCGCTGGGTGCTGACCCTGCTGCGCAGCGTGCCCGAGCTGGTGTGGGCACTGGTGTTTGTGCGCGTGGTGGGGCTGGGCCCCACATCGGGTGTGTTGGCCATAGCACTCACCTACGGCGGCATGCTGGGCAAGGTGTATGCCGACATTCTGGAGAGCAGCGACACCCATGCCACGGCCAGTCTGCTGCGCAACGGCACGGGGCGCCTGCAGGCCTTTTTTTACGCGCTGCTGCCACAGACAGCGGCCGAGCTGACCAGCTACACCGTCTACCGCTGGGAATGCGCCATACGCTCCAGCGCGGTGCTGGGCTTTGTGGGCGCGGGTGGCTTGGGCCAGTTGATGGACTCATCGATGAAGATGTTCAATGGTTCCGAGGTGGCCAGCATTCTGTTGGTCTTTATGGCGCTGGTCTGGTTGGCAGACCGCATGAGTGCGGCGTTGCGCAAGGCTTTGGCCTGACACACCATGCAAAGCCCACAACCCCCAGCCACGGCACAGTGCGCCGCCAACGACACCTACAAGCTGCCGCCCAAATTGTTTGATGCACGGTGCAAGGCCTGCTGGCTGGTGCTGGGCGTGGTGGTGCTGGTGGTCGCCAGCTTTGCAACGCTGAACCTGCAGTGGGCGCAGTTCTGGTCGTGGGATGCCATGCAACGCATGGGGCGTTTCCTGGCGGAGCTGTTGCAACCGGCCATGGGCGGCGCGTTTGTGGCCAAGGTGGCCCTGGCCGCCCTGGAAACGCTGGCCATGTCGGCCGTGGGCACGCTGCTGGCCGTGGTGTTGGGCCTGCTGTTGGCGCTGCCTGCCGCACGTGTGCACGCACAAGACCCGGCCCGCTGGCGCGGGCTGACACGTTTAGTACTCAATGCCCTGCGCAGCACGCCCGAGCTGGTGTGGGCCGCGCTGCTGTTGATTGCTGCAGGCCTGGGCCCCTTTGCCGGCACGCTAGCCCTGGGGCTGCACACGGCAGGTGTGCTGGGCCGCCTGTTTGCAGAAGCGATTGAAAACACCACACCAGGCCCCGCCTTTGCGCTGCGCGTGCGCGGCGTGGGCGAGGGGCGCGTGTTTTTGTATGCCACGCTGCCGCAGGTACTGCCGCAGTTGCTGAGCTACAGCCTGTACCGCTGGGAAAACAATATCCGCGCCGCTGCCGTGCTAGGTGTGGTGGGGGCTGGCGGCCTGGGCCAGATGCTGGCCTTCCACATGGGCCTGTTCCAGATGGGCGAGACCAGCACCGTGCTGCTGGCCATGCTGGTGCTGGTGGCGCTGGTGGATGCCTTGAGCTATGCGGTGCGCAAGGCGCTGTCGCGGTAGGGCGTATGTGTTACTCCGCCCAAGTTCAAGAGTCTTACGACGAGTACTGCAAACAGTTTGGCGCAGACATTGACATCGAGACCTTCTCCCACCTGTACGGGATGAAACTCTATGACAACCGCATCAAGACCCCACCCGGAATGGACGCAGCTTTTGCTGCCGACACCCGTACCGAGATGCAACGGATTCGAGACGCCATACAACAACACAGGGCGCAGCAGGTCAGCAAACTGGGGCAAGAAATTGTGGAGCAACGCGAAAGGCTGGCCAAGGCCGAGCTATGCCTTCAAACCAAGCCCACAAAAAAGGCCACGGATGACAAGCGCATTGCCACCAACAAGATAGAACGCGCACTGGAAAAGCTGGCCGATCTGCAGCGGACGGACATCAAGAGTGGCGATTCCAGAATGTACCCAGGCTACTACGTGCCGGTGCTGATCATGGAAGACGGCAAAAAGATCGTGCGGCCCATGCGTTACCAATGCAGGGTGGCCGGAAGCCCCGAGAACTTTGACACCCGATTCCCCGGCACCTACAACGCCCGCCTGGACAACCTGGACGGCTTCTGGCGCAAGCAGTTTGGCTACACGCATGGCGTTGCCATCGTCACCGCCTTTTACGAATACGTGGTGGGTGCGGACGGCGCAAAGCTTGTATTGGAGTTCAAACCCCACACCGGGCACAACCTGTACGTGGCATGCCTGTGGTCACATTGGACAGCGCCGGGCAAAGACGACCTCTACTCCTTCGCCTTTATCACCGATAACCCACCTGCCGAGGTGCTGGCCGCGGGGCATGACCGCTGCATCATCCCGCTCAAGCGAGAAAACGTCGATGCCTGGCTGGACCCAGACCCCAACGATCTGGACTCGCTGTATGACATCCTGGAGGATAGGGAGCGGCCTTATTATGAGCACCGTTTGGCGCCATGAAGGGTGGGCATACTGGGATGTGGGGTTCTGCTTGTCGTTCAGTAAGCCGTCTACCATGGTCTATCGGTCACGTAAGTTGTCAGTGGTTTTCAATGGAATAGCATCGCGGCTGATAAACGCCAATCGTTGGAGCCTATGCCCATTCTTGTTCGCCTCGTTGCTTTGACTCTCGGTGGAGTGGTAATCGCGGTACCCGTGATGCTTTCTCTGTTCGTCGCCAGTGTTGAGCCATCCAGGCCGATCAGCCTTTCCTGGGTCGCTCCGTCTGCGCTGGGCGGATTTGTCGCTGCACTTGGATACTTGTCTGTTGCGTTCTATCCAATGCGAGTTGCCACAAGCGTACTGCTGCGCATAGTCGTTACATTGCTGATGGCATTTCCCTGCATGGCTACCCTAAGCCTGGTTTTCGTGACTCACGCATCAGAAGTTGTCGTTTCGTGCGTCGTTCTACTTCTGGCAACGGTGTGGCTACTTTCCGCCTGTGTTTGGCCAGCGTGGCTTGCCGGCTCCAACCCTGCGGCCCATACAGACGCTGCACGATAGCGCCGCGCAACGCCAGTTACTTCACCGACCTACAAAGCCACCGTACGAAACCCCGCAAACACATCGGCACGATGCGGCTGGAAAAAATTGCGGTAACGCGGGTTGTGCATGCGGTCATGGGTGGCAAATGCACCGCCACGCAGCTCGCGGTGGTCGCCGCCAAACCAGGGCTGTGAGTACTCCTGGTAGGGGCCCGGTGCAAAGCCCGGGTAGGGCGCAAAGCTGTCTGCCGTCCATTCCCATACGCTGTGGCCCCATGCAAAGTCCAGCTGTGTGCGCGCGGCGTATTCCCACTCGGCGGCGCTGGGCAGTCGTCTGCCGGCCCACAGGCAATAGGCCTGGGCTTCAAATGCGTTCAGGTGTAGGGCCGGTGCATGGGGTGGCAGTGGCAACCATTGGTCAAACCAGCGCATCTCCCACCCGCTGCTGGCCGTGCGACGCCAGCGCTGCGGGTGTGCACAGCCCGACTGTGCCCGCCACGCACCGGCCTGCGATGGCCAGTATTGGGCGTTGTCGTAGCCACCGGCGTCCACAAAGCGGGCGTAGTCCATGGCGGACACGGGCGCGCTGTCAATGGCAAAGGTTTGCAATGGCACGGTGTGTGCCGGGCTCTCGTTGTCAAATGCAAAGCCGGGGTCGCCTGCGTGGTAGCCCAAACAGACGTCGGCCGCAGACACGTTTAGGCTCCTGCGTTCGGTGACCGTCGGCAGCGCAATACCTGCGGGGGCGGGGTAAGCCAGGGTGGCACGCATCCAGCAAAAGGCCTCGCCATGCATGTCTTCGTGGAACAGTGCCAGGCGGTGGAAGTAGAGCGCGTCGTGGCTTAGGGTGGCTGCCGTGTCAGCGGCATCTGGCAGGGCTTGCAGGCAGGCTTGCAGCTGGTCTTGCAACATGGTGCCCAGCGCTTCGCGCGTTGGCATGGGTTCTGTCCAGCGCCGGGCATGGGCCAGACGTGCCGAATCCAACAGCGCATCGGGCCCGGCAAACCGCGGTGGATGCTGCGCCTGTGCATAACCCTGCGCGTCACGGTGGTGGGGTCCGCGCAGTATCCAGAACTCTGCAAACCAGGCGATGTGTGCCAGCTCCCACGCAACCGGGTTGATGCCGGTTTGCGGGTGGGGGCTCCACTGTGCTGCGCTCAAATCGAGGACAGCCGCCAGCGTCTGCTGGCGGCTGTCGCGCAGGGCCTGTGCCAATGCGGTGCCAGACAGCTGCCGTGCGGCGTCCATCACACCGGCCTGCCCAACATGGCTACGGTGGTGTAGCGCACAGCGACGGTGCCACCGGATGCGAGCTGTTGAAACAGCGTGCGCACGTCTTGGCTGGCTTGTTGCCCCTGGGCAGAGTCCCGCGGCGGCATGTACGAACGGGAGAACACCAGGCTCAACAGTCCTGCTTCGCTCAAACGGTGAGCGTGCGGCCAGGTCAGCACCAGCGGCGTCTGGGTGCCGAAGAAGGCCGGTACCTGGCTGCGTTCGTCATGCGCCAGCATGGCACCGCGCTTGGCACCACCGTACTGGGCAAAGATGCTGTCCAGTGCGGTGTGCAGTGGGTCGCCGCCCAAGCGGTCATTCCAGATCAGCGCGACCTGGCCTTGCGGTTTGAGGACACGCAAGAACTCGGTCCGAGCCGCCGCAATGTCAAACCAGTGGAAGGCCTGTGCCGCGGTGATCAGGTCCACGGAGTTTGCGGGCAAGGGTAGGTCTTCGGCGGTTCCGCTGGCGCTGCTGTAGCCCTTCAGGTGGGACAGCGCGTGGTCGGCCGCAGCGCGCATGCTGTCGCTGGGCTCTATGGCAGTGACTGCGTAGCCCTGTGCCAGCAGCCCCTGGGTCAGCAGGCCGGTGCCTGCGCCAATGTCGGCCACCTCTGCGCCGGGGTGCAGGTCGCATTTGGTGCGCAAGGCATCAAACAGTGCTGCGGGGTAGTCGGGGCGCGAGGCGACGTAGTCGTTGACCTTGGATGAAAAAATCTGCCCTGTGCCGCCTTGGGGTTCGTACAGTGCGCGGAGTTGGGCGCCAGAGTCGCAGGAGGGGGGTGTTGTTGCGGGCATGCCCCAAGTGTGCCGCATCCTGCCCGGCCTTTGCACTGCGGGTGCGCGCAGCAGCAGTTAGACTCTCCGCCCCTTGGTCACAATGCACAACATCCAATCTGCGTTTATGAATATCACACTGCGCCCGGTAACGCGAGAAAACTTTGAGGCCATTACAGGCCTGAACCTGTTGGACCATCAACGCGATTTTCTTGCGAGCAACTCCTACTCCATTGCAGAGGCAAGTCTCTTCCCCTGCCTGGCGACACGGGCGGTGTATGTTGACGAACTGCCGGTGGGTTTCATGATGTATGCCTACCCTGAGCCTGGTGAAGAACCTCCCGGCGAGTACGGCATCTGGCGGTTCATGATTGACTCAGATCACCAAGGAAAGGGGTATGGTCGCCACGCCTTGGCCTTGCTCTTGGCCGAGATTCAATCCCGTGGCGATGCGCGCCGCATTTTCATCTCCTACGTGCCAGGCAACCAGCAGGCGCAGGCTTTTTACGCCAGCTTTGGCTTTCGAGAGTTGGAGATTGATGAAGAGGGAGAAATGGTTGCTGAGCTGGTGTGCATGTAGGCGGCAAGCTGAAACCACGCCTGCAGGGTGAAGCTAGTCCGTTACTGGCACAGAAGCAGGGCTCTTGGCGGAATCGGAAGATCCACCGATCTTGTCGGCCACTTTGTTCGCAGCTTTGCCGGTTGCATTGGCGCCGCGTTCCACGCCACGCGCAGTCGCTTCAGCGCCGCGCTCAACGCCCTTGGCTGCAGCATTGACACCGCGCTCAACACCGCTGGCCGCCGCTCTCGCACCCTTTTCAATGCCGGTGGCTGCTGCACTGGCGCCACGCTTGATGGCATTGGCCACTTTGTCAACGGGGCCAGGGTTGGACTTGATCGGGGCGTCCGTCGTTTGCTGTGCGCTGGCATGGCCAGCCATAGCGAGTGTGATGGACAGAACAACCAGGGTCTTGGACAGGATGGGCATGGCAGGTGGGATGTGGGTGGTGGTGTTGGCGGAATGATAGTTCTTCTGCGAATCAGTCGGCCACTACTGCACCAGGGTACCTGCAAGGCACCAACCACTATCGACTGCACTATCGACTGAAAAATACGGCGGCACTGCGCGCTGGCACCGTAAATTGCCCTGTGGTGCCGAGAACCCGTGCGCCGTCACGTACCCGCGTATCGGCTGCGTGTGCGGCGGCCTGCACCGGGTGCAAGCGGTATGCCTTGCCCGCCGCATCCGGCAGCGTGAGGGTGTGCGCCACCTTGTCCACATTGATGAAATACAGCAGCTCCTGGAAATTTGCACCGGCGTAACCACGGCCGTTCAGATGGCCCACCAACACCACAGGGTTTTGTGTGGGGCCGGTGTTGGGAAAGCTTAGGCGCTGCTGGATGTCGGCCGCCGTGCGCAGCCGGAACAGCGTGGAGCTGGCGCGGATGGCCAGCAGGTCATTGAAAGCATCGCGCGTAAACGCAATGTCGGCTGGCGTGGGGCGCAGGCTGGCATCGGCCAGCAGTGGGCGCATCAGCGGCCAGCTCTCTGCGTTGTCGGCCTTGGGTGGCAGGCCGGTGCCGAAGAAGTTGGTTTGAAAAGTCCAGTCCAGCCGGTTGAACCAGTCGCCGGAGTCATAACTGTTGCGGTCCAGCGACTTGGAGCGCAGGATCTCGGTGCCCGCATGGAAGTAGGCCACGCCCTGGCTGAAGGCATTGATGGCCATGGCCAGCACCTGGACCCGTGCGCGATCCTCGGTGCTGGTGCCCACGGGCAGCTTGAAGATGTTGTTGTCATACAGCGTTTGGTTATCGTGGTTCTCTACATAGTTCACAACTTCGGACGGCTCACTGGTATACCCCGCGGGTTGGCCGGCGTAGTCGATTTCGGAGAGTTTTTTGCGCTGGCCGGTGTGGGTCAACATCTCAAAATTGCGGATGGACCCGGCCAGGCCCACACGCACCATGTCGGCCGTGCGCAGCAGGTCTTGCTGCGTGGCGGTGGACAGCACATTGCGGCCGTAGACCATGCCGTTGGTATAGCCCTGGCTGCGAATGAGGGCTTCACCGTTGTCGCCCGCGCTGCCGCCGCGCACCGCGTCGCGCGCCCGGTCGCTGAAGGTGCCAATGCCGCTGCCGTTGAGCGACAGTTGGGATGCCTGCACAAAACGTGCGCCGTTGGCCACTTCACCAAAATTCCAGCCCTCACCAATCAGGTTCACGTGGCGGCCGGTGGCCTTGTTCACCCGCGCCTGCAGCGCCTCCATCACGGCGCGTGGCTGGTGTGCCATCAAATCAAAGCGGAAGGAGTCGATGCGGTACTGCTTGGCCCATAGCACCGCCGAGTCGACCATGAGTTTGCCCATCATCGTGTTCTCGGTGGCGGTGTTGTCGCAGCAGGTGGAGCGCTCAATGCCGCCGTTGGCATCCAGCCGGTGGTAGTAGCCGGGCACGATGCGGTCCAGTACCGATTGGGCGTGTTGGCCGGATGCGCTGGTGTGGTTGTAGACCACGTCCATGCCCACGCGCAAATCTGCAGCGTGCAGGGCCATCACCATCTGGCGCAACTCTCTGATACGCGTGGCGCCGTCGTTTGCATCGCTGGCGTAGCTGCCTTCGGGTGCATTGAAGTGCAGGGGGTCGTAGCCCCAGTTGAAGCAGTCTTTGGCCGCCATCGCCGTGCTGGCGGCTTGGGGGGCTTCGCTGTCGCCCTTCGCGGGTGTGGCGATGGCAGGTGTGGTGCAGGCGTGTTCGGGCACGGAGGCAAGGTCGAAGATGGGCAGCAGGTGTACATCGGTCATGCCCGCTTTGGACAGTGCACGGAGGTGACGCATGCCGTTGGATTCGGTTTGGGTGAAAGCCAGGTACTTGCCGCGCTGGGCTTCGGGCACTGTGGCGTCACCTACCGAGAAGTCGCGCACATGCAATTCGTAGATGGCCATATCCACGGGTGCTTTGACGCGCCGTGGTGTGGTGTGTTGGTCCCAACCGGCGGGCTTGAGTTTGGCGTCGCCCATGTTGGCGATGTAGCTGCGCTGCGAATCCGCGTTCAGACTGACGGCATAGGGGTCGGTGACACGGTTGCGCACCAGGCCCACGCCGGGCACAAACACATCGACGAGGTAGCTGTAGTAGTGACCGCTCAGATTGCTGCCGTGCCGGTAGCGCCAGGCGCCGTTGGAAACATCGCGCTGCAGCGCGAGGACTGCAACGGTGGCGCCATTCGCGCTGTCAAACAGACAAGCGTGGACTTGCTGGGCGGTAGGGGCCCAAACCTTGAGCTGGGTGTGGCGCGCGCCCAGGCTGGCACCCAGGTCAGGGATGCGGGCTGCTGCGGCATAGGCATCGTCCAACGCGCCGGCCTGTTGCAAGGGTGTGGCCTGCAGTACGCGGCCGTTGGCATCTTCCTGCACCAGCAGCAATTGGCCCTGGCGCAGCGTGTGCAGGCGCCGCAGGTCCGCGGTGTGAACCACCAGCAACGTACCGGGTTTGACGTAGGCGAAACGCTGGGCCATGTTTGCCGGGAGCGGTTTGGTGTGCAGCATGAGCGCCAGCGGTGCGCCGTCCGACCCGGTGACGGGCACACCGGGGGCGGCCTGCAACTGGCCGGTTTTGGAGTGGTGCAGCGCAAAGCGCCCCTGTGCGGTGGCGCCGGGCCATTGCAGCAATTGCCGGCTCAGCCACACGGCCTGGGGTGCAGGCGGGCTCGCCTGCGCAGAGTTGGGCACGGCGTGCAGCACGGTCTGGAAGCTGTTGGCGTTGCAGGCAGCCAGCACGGCTGAGGGGGTCGTAGTAGCCGCTGCGCCGCTGCCAGCAGCCGCCAGTGTGCAAGCCAGTACGCAGCCGCTGACCAGGCGGTTAAGACAGTTGAGGGAAAGTGTCATAGGTTAAATCGGGTTCTAGCCCCCGTGAAATATGCCTCATGCGCTATCAATGTAATAGCAATCTTGTTGGTGTGGCGATCTTTCACTGGGGATGGGGTGTACGCGGTGTTTTACTACAAGATTTCCATCTTACTTGGTAGTATGGTTACATAAACATTCAGAGTTGTGTAAAATTGTTTGAATAATCAACGGTATTTAACCATTTCGGGTTGAATATTTATAAGTAGTTTGACTACAAAGAGGTTTCAATGGTTCTGCCTTTTGCCGCCAAGTGGGTGGCATGTCAACGGGGGTTGCGTAGCGCTGCCCGGTCTGCGCTGTTGCTGGCCGGGCTGTGCTTTGGCGCGGCCAGCTTTGCCATCGACACCAGCCCGGTGCTGGCCGCCATCCAGCCCAGCACACTGCCAACCAATTGGCAGCGCGGTGCATTTATGGAGATCTTTGTCCGCGCCTACAAAGACAGCGATGGTGACGGCGTGGGCGACCTCAAGGGCCTGACCCAGCAACTGGACTACCTCAAAGACTTGGGAGTCACCGGCATCTGGCTGATGCCCATCACCACCAGCGCCGATGGCGACCACGGCTACGCCACCACCGACTTCCGTGGCATAGACCCGGCCTACGGCTCGCTGGAGGATTTCGATGAACTGCTGCGCCAGGCGCACGCACGCGGCATTGGTGTGGTCATGGATTACGTCATCAACCACAGCGCCCGCCACCACCCCATGTTTATCAGCGCGCTCAAAGACGGCCCGGCCAGCCCCTTTTACGACTGGTTTGTGTGGGAGAAAGATGCGCCCCAGGGTTGGGACATCTGGGGCAAAAACCCGTGGACACGTACACACAAGGGCCACTATTTCGGCACCTTTGGCAAACACATGCCGGACTTCAATTTCATGAACCCTGCCGTGTTGGCCTACCACCAGGACAGTCTGCGTTTCTGGCTGAACCGCGGGCTGGACGGCTTCCGCTTGGACGCCGTGCCGCACCTGGTGGAAAACAGTGCCAAAGACTGGAACGACCAGCCCGAGAGCCGCAGTATCACCGGTGAGCTGCGCGCGCTGATCACCGCGTATTCGCAGCGCCATGTGGTGTGTGAGGCCACGGCCAATCCGCAGGTGTATGCCGCGGCGGATATTTGCGGCAGCGCCTTTGCGTTTGGGCTGGAGCGCAACTTGGTGAAGGCTGCCAAGGGTGACAAGAAGGCCATTCGTTACGTGGCTGACTACTTCACCTCCGCACCGCAGACCATGGCCACTTTTGCCGCCAACCACGACATCTTTGCCGGTGCGCGGTTGTGGGACCAGTTGCGTGGCAACCTGGCGCAGTACAAGCTGGCTGCGGCGTCCTACCTGCTGCAACCTGGCACACCCTTCATCTACTACGGAGAAGAGATTGGTATGGCGGGCATCCAGGGGCTGGATGGTGATGAGCCCCTGCGCGCGCCGATGAGCTGGACGTCAGACAAGCGCGGCGCGGGCTTTACCACCAGCATCAAGCCCTTCCGGCCCATCGCACCCAATGTGGCGCGTTACAACGTGGCGGCGCAGTTGGCCGATCCCAACTCTTTGTTGTCGTTTTACAAAAGCATGCTTGCTTTGCGCAACACCTTGCCATCGCTTGCCAGTGGCAGTTATGACGCGCCGGTGGTGCAGGGCGGGGTGATGGCCTACCGGCGCACGCTGGGGGCGGAGACCACGTTGGTTGTTGTCAACTACGACACCAAGGCCAGCAAACTCGCGCTCAAAGACTTGCAGCCCATGGCAACACTTGTATCTGCCTATCCCGCCAAAGCCAAGCCCGTAGCCGCCAATGCCCGCGGCGGGCTCCGCCTGAGCCTGCCTGCCCAATCGGTGCAGGTCTACCGCTTGCAACCGTAAACACACGCTCTATCCTTAGCCTCAACCTCACACGCTTCGCCACCATGTACTTCAACAAAATTCGCCACCCGTCCAACTTCACCTTCGCCAGCGCATATGCCAACCAGACGCTGAGTGTGGGCGCCAAAACCGTGCAAGCTTCGGTGCGCGATTTGGGTGAAGACGTGTTCCATCTGGAGTTGAATGATGCGAAGCGCTGGCCGCTGGATGCACGTGTGTTGCCGTTGCATGACGATGCCTTCAAAATCAATCCGTCGCAGTACCAACTCGGCATCTCCGCCACTGGCCACTTGGCTTTGACCGCACCCGACGGTGCTGAACTGCTCAGCGGCGTAGCCAGTGCCAGTGTGGGCGTCTGCGGCAGTGCCTGGCTGGTGCAGTTTGCGCGCAATGCCGATATGCGTTTCTTCGGCCAGGGTGAAAAAACCACCGGCCTGGAGAAGACCGGCAAACGCACCAAGTTCTGGAATGCCGACGTGTGGGCCGACCACGCCATGCACACCATTGAAAATGGCCAGGCCGATCCGCAATACGCGGCCGTGCCCTACCTGTTGGTGCGCCATGGCACGCGCTGGGTCGGCATTCTGGTAGACCATCCCGGCGCGGTGTTTATGGACACGGGCTCCAACTGGTTCTTCTCCGGCAAGGACGACCAAAATGCACCGCCCGCCTTCTGGTTTGGTGCGGATGAAGGTGTGCCGGCGTTTTATGTGATTGCCGGTGACAGCGCCGCATCCGTTACACAGCGTCTGCAGCGTCTGGTGGGCACCACGCCGCTGCCGCCGTTGTGGTCGCTGGGCCACCACCAGTGCCGCTGGGGTTACGCCGGCACCAAGGATTTGAACGCGCTGGATGCAGGGTTTACTGAACACGAATTCCCCGCCGACGGCCTGTGGCTGGACATCGACTACATGGACCGCTACAAGGTCTTCACCACCAGCCCCGAACACTTTGGTGACTTGGGCGCGGAACTCAAAAAACTGCAGGCCAATGGCCGCCGCATCGTGCCTATTCTGGACCCCGGCGTAAAGGTGGAAGAGGGCTACGAAGTGGCCGAGAGCGGCACGGCCGCCGGCATCTTCTGCCACAACCCCGAGGGTCAACCGTATGTGGGTTTTGTGTGGCCGGGTCGCACCTGGTTCCCGGACTATTCGCTGCCCGAAGGGCGCGACTGGTGGGCAAAATATTCCAAGGCCTTCCGCGAGTCCGGCTTTGACGGCGCCTGGCTGGACATGAACGACCCCAGCACCGGCGCTGCCGAGGTGGATGACATGCTGTTCAACCGCGGTACCTGGCCGCATTGGACGTACCACAATCAATACGCGGTCGGCATGGCCCAGGCCACGCGTGACGGTTTTCTGGCGGCGCGCCCGGACGAACGTCCGTTCTTGCTGGCGCGCAGTGCCTACACGGGATCGAGCCGTTTCACCGCACTGTGGACCGGCGACAACCACAGCAACTGGCACCACCTGCGCACCAGCATCCACTGCAGCATGAACCTGGCGTTGTCGGGCATCCCGTTCAACGGACCGGATGTGCCCGGCTTCGGCAGCCATGCCGACAAGGAGCTGGCCATCGCCTGGTACAAGGCCGGCTGCCTGTTCCCCTTTATGCGCAACCACGCCAATGCTGGCACCGCGCGCCAAGAGCCCTGGGTCTTCGGCCCCGAGGCCCTGCAGGTCATCCGCCACCATGTGCGGCTGCGCTACAAGCTCTTGCCCTACATGTACCAGCTGTGGAACGACCAGGAGAAGAACGGCACGGCCGTCATGCGCCCGCTGTTCCACGACTACGCCAATACCGATGCCATGGAGTTGGACCGCATCGACGACCAGTTTTTGATTGGCCCGGCCATCCTGCAGGCACCACTCGTTCAACAAGGCCAACAGCAACGCAATGTGATCCTGCCTGGCACTGGGCGCTGGATGGATGTCAATACGGGTGACTTCCTTGCGGGAGGCCGCGGCATCCATGTCACCAGCAACACCGAGAGCACACCGATTTACCTGAAAGAAGGCAGCCTGGTCCCCATGCAGGTGGGTGTGCGCACCACGGCCGCCAATGACCTGGCCGACATCGAACTGCACGTGATCCTCGGCGCGGGCAGCACCGGCACTGCCACGTTGGACTACGTGGCAGACGATGGCCTGAGCTACGGCTACCAGCGCGGCGTGCGCAACGTCTACCGCCTGACGGCCAGCCGTGCGGGCGATGTGCTTACGCTGGATGTCAGCGCCCTGCAAACAGGCTGGAAGCCGCTGCGCCTGCGGGTGGTGGGTTACGACAGTGCCAGTAGCCTGCAACTGCGGGTGGGTGACCAGCGCAGCACACTGGCGCTGACACCGTTTGCATGGAACTTCAGTGGCGGTAGTTTGGCAGCTGCTGCCAGCGCGCCTATCGATCTTTAACCCTGTTCCCGTCATGGGTGGGTCGCGCGGTGCGTGCACAATGAGGCCCCGAGCCGCGTACGTCCGCGCGTGCCAAACACCCGAGTTGTTGGAATGGGCATACGAAGCAGCATTTGGGCCGTCCTGGGCCGCAGTGAACCGTCAGACTCCGCTGACGTGGCGCTGGAGCGCGTGCGCAAGGCCATGCTGCTGGTGGTGGAAGAGTACGGCGGTGACGACCACATTCGCCTGGACATGAAAATCAACTTCGCCCGCGAGATAGCCGAACTCTGGTTCTTGCGCCCCGAGCTGATGCACCTGGTGGCCGCCACGCAGGGCGAGCAGGTGGCCCAGGAATGTATGGCCGAGATCACGGCCCTGTTCAAGAAACACCACCTGGGTGGCACGCCGTCGCGCTTCGGCAAGCTGTAAGGGCGCCGCCAGCCGCCTGTTAGTGCCCTATTTGCGCACGGGTGAGTCTTTGGAAATGCCCCATGACGAGTCGCTCGTGGAATTGGGCGACTTGGCCCGCACTTCCTCCTTGGCCTGCTCCAAAGCAGGTGAATAGGAAGGGCCCTGCGCCGCCATCCACAGCGCAAAACCCACGCCGCCGATGATTACCGCCGCGCCCAACACCAGCTTCAGCGCTGTGACCCAAACATTGGGTTCTTTATCGTCCTGTCGCGCCATGGCGTCCCCCGTTTGTTCAACTGCTGTTGTGTCAAAAAAATCAGGCCTGCTGAATGTCACCAATGCACAGGTACTTGATTTCTACATAGTCATCCATGCCAAAGTGTGATCCCTCGCGGCCCAGACCCGACTGTTTGACTCCACCAAAGGGCACATGTTCCGTGGCCAGTATGCCCACGTTGATGCCCACCATGCCGTACTCCAGCGCCTCGCCCACGCGGTAGATGCGGCCGATGTCGCGGCTGTAGAAATAACTGGCCAGGCCGAACTCGGTGTCGTTGGCGGCGTCAATGGCTTCCTGCTCGGTCTTGAACTTGAACACCGGGGCGAAAGGGCCAAATGTTTCTTCACGTGCACACAACATGTCGGCGGTGGCGTCGGCCACCACGGTGGGTTCAAAAAACTGGCCCGAACCCAGCGCCTTCAGCCGCTTGCCACCGGCCACCAGGCGGCCGCCCTTGGCCACGGCGTCGTCCACGTGGCGTTGCACTTTTTCCAGCGCGGATTCTTCGATCAGCGGGCCCTGGTTGACGCCGTCCTCAAAACCATTGCCGACCTTGGCGGTGCGCACTTTGGCAGCAAACTTTTCGACAAACTGGTCGTACACACCTTCTTGCACATAAAAGCGGTTGGTGCACACGCAGGTCTGGCCGGCATTGCGGTATTTGCTGGCAAAGGCGCCTTCCACCGCGCTGTCGATATTCGCATCGTCAAACACGATGAAGGGCGCATTGCCACCCAGCTCCAACGACAGTTTTTTGACCGTGGGTGCGCTCTGCGCCATCAAAATACGGCCCACTTCGGTGGAGCCGGTAAAGCTGATGTGGCGCACCACATCACTGGCGCACAAAACCTTGCCAATGGCGATGGACTGGCTGCTGTCGGCGCAGAGCAGGTTCAGCACACCGGGGGGAATGCCGGCGCGCTGGGCCAGTTCGGCCGCGGCCAGCGCGGTCAGGGGGGTCAGTTCGGCAGGTTTGATGATGACGGTGCAGCCGGCGGCCAGCGCGGGCGCGACTTTGCGGGTGATCATGGCCAGGGGGAAGTTCCACGGCGTGATCGCCGCGCACACACCAATCGGTTGTTTGATCACCATCAGGCGGCGGTTGTTGTCAAACTGGGGCAGGGTCTCGCCGTTGATGCGTTTGGCCTCTTCGGCAAACCATTCCACAAAACTGGCCGCATAGGCCACTTCGCCCTTGGCTTCTGCAAACGGTTTACCTTGCTCGGCGGTCATGATGCGGCCCAGGTCTTCCTGGTTGGCCATCAGCAGATCAAACCATTTGCGCAGGATGGTGCTGCGCTCCTTGGCGGTCTTGCTGCGCCAGGCGGGCCAGGCGGCGTTGGCGGCGGCGATGGCCGCTTCGGCGTCGGCAGCACCCAGGTTGGCCACATCGGCCAGTTTTTCGCCAGTGGCGGGGTCCAGCACGTCAAAACGGCTGGCGCCGGCCAGCCATTGGCCGTTGACCAGGGCGTCGGTTTTGAAGAGGCTGGGGTCTTTGAGCAGGGCCAGGGGGCCGGGCAGATGTGTAGGCATGGATGGGGTCTCTTGGATATAGGATTTATTGTGTTTGGGGGCTGACTGTAGCGAACTCCGGGTGCAATGTTAGTCAACTTCGCAACACCCGGCCCTCGCCCCAAGGCTAAGCTTGGGACTAAGCCCGCCAGTCGCAGCGATAATAGAAGGCTTTCGATTCCCCTTTTTTGTCTGTAGTTGAACGAGCCCACGCCATGACCCAAGCTGTAATGAACGTCGCCGAAATCCGCAAGTCTTTCCTCGACTTCTTCGCCTCCAAAGGCCACACCGTGGTGGCCAGCAGCCCGCTGGTGCCTGGCAACGACCCCACGTTGATGTTTACCAACTCGGGCATGGTGCAGTTCAAGGACGTGTTTTTGGGCACCGACAAGCGCTCCTACGTGCGCGCAGCCTCCGTACAAGCCTGTCTGCGGGCCGGTGGCAAACACAACGATCTGGAAAACGTGGGCTACACCGCCCGCCACCACACCTTCTTCGAGATGCTGGGTAACTGGAGCTTTGGCGACTACTTCAAGCGTGATTCGCTGAAGTGGGGCTGGGAGCTGCTGACCACCGTCTACAAGCTGCCGCCCGAGAAGCTGACCGCAACCGTTTATATCGACGATGACGAGGCCTACGACATCTGGACCAAAGAAATCGGCCTGCCGCCCGAGCGCGTGATCCGCATTGGTGACAACAAGGGCGGCAAGTACAAGAGCGACAACTTCTGGATGATGGCCGACACCGGCCCTTGCGGCCCCTGCTCGGAGATCTTTTACGACCACGGCGACCACATCCCCGGCGGCCCACCCGGCAGCCCTGGTGAAGACGGCGACCGCTTCATCGAAATCTGGAACCACGTGTTCATGCAGTTCGACATGCAGCCCGACGGCAGCCTGAACAAGCTGCCCGCCCCCTGCGTGGACACCGGCATGGGCCTGGAGCGCCTGGCCGCCATCCTGCAGCACGTGCACAGCAACTACGAGATCGACCTGTTCGACGCACTGATCAAGGCCGCCGCCCGCGAAACTGGTTGTACCGATCTGGACAATAAATCCCTGCGCGTGATTGCCGACCACATCCGCGCCACCGCCTTCCTGGTCAGCGACGGTGTGTTGCCCAGCAATGAAGGCCGTGGCTACGTGCAACGCCGCATCGTGCGCCGCGCCATCCGCCATGGTTACAAGCTGGGCAAGAAGACGCCGTTTTTCCACAAGCTGGTGGCCGATCTGGTCAAGGTGATGGGTGCGGCATATCCCAATCTGGCCTCGCAAGAGAAGCGTATTACCGATGTACTGCGCGTCGAAGAAGAGCGCTTCTTTGAAACCCTGGCGACCGGCATGGAAATCCTCGACGGAGCCCTGGCTGGCGGTGTCAAAGTGCTGCCCGGCGATGTGGCCTTCAAGCTGCACGACACCTATGGCTTCCCGTTGGACTTGACGAACGACGTGGCCCGTGAAAACGACGTCACGGTGGACGAAGCCGGTTTTGACGCCGCCATGGACAAACAAAAGGCCGCAGGCCGCGCTGCCGGCAAGTTCAAGATGGACAAGGCGCTGGAGTACACCGGCGCTGGCAACACTTTTGTCGGTTACGACCAGCTGACGCAAGCCGCCAAAATCGTCGCGCTGTACGCCGATGGCACACCCGTGTCCGAACTCAAGGCTGGCCAAAACGGTGTTGTGGTGCTGGACTCCACCCCCTTCTATTCCGAGAGCGGTGGTCAGGCTGGCGACGAGGGCGCAGTGTTCTCCGACAGTGGCCTGTTTGAAGTGGGCGACACCCAAAAAATCAAGGCCGATGTATTCGGCCACCACGGCACGCTGAAGACCGGCGCGCTGAAGGTCGGCGACGCCGTCACCGCCCATGTGGACGCTTCCATTCGCGCCGCCACCGTGCGCAACCACAGCGCCACCCACTTGATGCACAAGGCCCTGCGCGAAGTGCTGGGCGAGCACGTGCAACAAAAGGGTTCGCTGGTGAATGCCGAGCGCACCCGTTTTGACTTTGCGCACAACGCACCGGTGACCGATGCGCAGGTCCGTGAGATCGAGAACCGCGTGAATGCTGAAATTTTGTCCAACGCCGCCGCACAAGCCCGCGTGATGGACATCGAATCGGCCCAGAAGACCGGCGCCATGATGCTGTTCGGCGAGAAGTATGGCGAAACCGTGCGTGTGCTGGACATTGGCTCCAGCCGCGAGCTGTGCGGTGGAATCCACGTTAAAGCCACCGGCGACATCGGCCTGTTCAAGATCGTGGCCGAAAGTGGTGTGGCTGCTGGTGTGCGCCGGGTAGAAGCCGTGACCGGCGTGAATGCGCTGTCTTACCTGCAAGACCTGGAAGACACTTTGGGCACTGCCGCCGCCACGCTGAAAGCCCCCGTGGCTGAGTTGGGGACCAAGCTGGGCCATGTGATGGACCACGTCAAGGCGCTGGAGAAGGAAGTCGCCGCCCTCAAGGGCAAGCTGGCCTCCGCCCAGGGCGACGAAATGTTGAGCCAGGCCGTGGATATTGGCGGTGGTATCAAGCTGCTGGTCGCCAAGCTGGACGGTGCCGATGTCAAAACCCTGCGCGACACCATGGACAAGCTCAAAGACAAGCTCAAGACCGCCGTGGTGGTGCTGGGTGTGGTGGATGGCGACAAGGTGCAGATCGCGGTCGGCGTGACTCCAGACACGACTGCCAAGGTCAAGGCCGGGGAGCTGGTCAACTTTATCGCCGCGCAAGTGGGCGGCAAGGGCGGCGGCAAGGCCGACATGGCCATGGCCGGCGGCACCGAGCCCGCCAAGCTGCCCGCAGCGCTGGCCAGCGTGCAGGCCTGGGTGGCTTCCAAACTCTGATGGTGTAGCGGGATGCTATCGAATAGATAGCGGTACCGTTATATCCGACGGGGGCTAGAGGCCAATTTGGCTTAAAGAGTCTTGGCCCACAGGCGCTGGGCCAGCGCCGCGACCATGGGCTCTTGCGCCTTGGCAGGTGCGCCGGGTGCCAGTTGTGTTTCTACCAGCCGCTGCAGGGTTTCCAGGTGCGGCAAAACCGTGCCAAAAAAATACACCCGCTCCCGGCTGGCCATCAGCAGGGTGGGGAAGTTCTCCACCTCAATCGGGTCTACCAGCTCGGACTCGTCTTCCACATCAATCCAGACGAAGCGCACGCCAGGGAATTGCGCCTGGAGCTGTTCAAACTTGGTTTGGTAGTCGCGGCAGGTGCCGCACCAGTCGGCACACAGGCAGGCCACCAGCATGGGGGGTGAGGCCTGTGGAGTGGAATTGGAAGTCTGCATGGCCCAATGATCGCAGATCGCTACCCGTAAATCCCCGGTATGACCTCATCCCCAACTTGCATGGCATATGGGCCCAAGCGTGACCATAATCCAGTATTTGAGCTGGAGTCGTCTGCATGCCCGTGTCCCCCATTCGCCGCATTGCCATCTGCACCGGAGGCGGGGATGCGCCGGGCCTGAACGCAGTGATCCGCGCGGTGACCATTGCGGCCATCCGCCGGGGCTGGGAATGTCTGGGCATACGCGACGGATTCAACGGCGTCCTGTTCCCGGAGCGCTACCCGGCAGGCGGCGTGGTCCGCCTGACCCGCGACCTGGTGCGTGGCATCGCCCACCAGGGCGGCACCATCCTGGGCACCACCAACAAGGGTGACCCCTTCCATTGCCAGACCCGTCTGCCGGATGGAACCCTGGGTGAGAAGGACCGCTCGGATGAGCTGGTGGCTTACTTTGCCGAACACGGCATCGATGCCCTGGTGTCCGTGGGCGGTGATGGTTCGCTGACCATTGCCAACGCCCTGCACCAGAAGGGCCTGCGCGTGGTGGGTGTGCCCAAGACCATAGATAACGACCTGGACAAAACCATGACCACCTTTGGTTTTGACTCCGCGGTGGGCTTTGCCACCGAGTGTCTGGACCGCCTGCACAGCACGGCCCAGAGCCACCAGCGCGTCATGGTGGTGGAGGTCATGGGCCGTTATGCCGGCTGGATTGCGCTGCATGCCGGTATTGCCGGCAACGCCCATGGCATCCTGATTCCCGAGATCCCTTTTGACGTTGACCGACTGGCAGAGCACATCCAGGCACGCGACGCCTATGGCCAAACCTACTCCATCGTGGTAGTGGCCGAGGGCGCCGCGCCGCGTGATGGCCATGCCCATGTGCTGCAACCTGCCGAGGCCGGCCATGCCGAACGTCTGGGCGGCATGGGCGAGCAGGTGGCCAATGCCTTGCAGGCGCGCACCGGCAAAGACACCCGTGTGGTGGTGCTGGGCCATTTGTTGCGCGGCGGCAGCCCCACGGCCTTTGACCGCCTGGCGGCCCTGCGTTTCGGCGCGGCTGCCGTGCGCGCACTGGAAGAAGGTGAGACCGGCGTCATGGTGGCGCTGGCCTTTCCCAATGTAAATTACGTACCCCTACACGACGTGGCCGGCCGCATGAAGGCCGTGCCACTGGATGGCGACACGCTGCAAACCGCGCGCGATGTTGGCATTTGCATGGGCGACTAGTACCCACTCGCAGTACCAGCCCTGACCCCAGAACCCGACTACCGATTACCGATACCCCGGAGAATAAAAACCATGAGCCACGAACTGTCCCCCGCCGAACAAGCCCTGCGCGAAGCCGCCCGCGAATACCACCGCACGCCCACCCGCGGCAAAATTTCTGTCACACCCACCAAGCCGCTGTCCAACCAGCGCGATCTGTCGCTGGCCTATTCACCCGGCGTCGCCTATCCCTGCCTGGACATCCAGGCTGATCCCTCGCTGGCGGTGGAGTACACGTCGCGCGGCAACCTGGTGGGTGTCATCACCAACGGCACGGCTGTGCTGGGCCTGGGCAATATCGGCCCATTGGCCGGCAAACCGGTCATGGAAGGCAAGGGCTGTTTGTTCAAAAAATTTGCCGGCATCGACGTGTTTGACATCGAACTGGCCGAGAACGACCCCGACAAACTGGTGGACATCATTGCCGCCATGGAACCCACGCTGGGCGGCATCAACCTGGAAGACATCAAGGCGCCCGAGTGCTTCTACATCGAGAAGAAACTCAGCGAACGCATGGGCATTCCGGTCTTCCACGACGATCAGCATGGCACAGCCATCATCTCGTCGGCAGCCTTGATCAACGGCTTGGAGCTCGTTGGCAAACGCATTGAAGATGTCAAGGTGGCGGTGTCGGGCGCAGGTGCTGCGGCGCTGGCATGCCTGGGCGTGATGGTGGGCTTAGGTGTGCGGGTGGAGAACGTGTTTGCCTGTGATTCCAAGGGCGTTATTTACGAAGGCCGCCCCGGTGGTTACGACGAGTCCAAGGCGCGTTTTGCGCAGAACACGTCCGCCCGCACGCTGGCCGATGTGGTGAACGGTGCCGACGTGTTCCTGGGCTGCTCCACCGCCGGTGTGCTGACCGTGGAGATGGTCAAGACCATGGCCGACAAGCCCATCATCCTGGCGCTGGCCAACCCCGAGCCCGAGATCCGCCCCGAGCTGGCCAAGGCCGCACGGCCAGACTGCATCATCGCCACCGGCCGCTCCGACTACCCCAACCAGGTCAACAACGTCCTGTGTTTTCCCTACATCTTCCGTGGCGCGCTGGACTGCGGTGCGACCAAGATCACCGAGGCCATGAAGCTGGCCTGCGTACGCCAGATTGCCGACCTGGCCAAGGCCGACATCAGCGAAGAAGTGGCCAATGCCTATGCCGGCAAGGAGTTGGTGTTTGGACCCGACTATCTGATTCCCACACCGTTTGACTCGCGCCTGATTCTGCGCATTGCGCCCGCCGTGGCGCAAGCCGCTGCAGACTCTGGCGTGGCGGCCCGGCCTATTGCCGACATGGAGGCCTATCGCCAGCAACTGTCACGCTTTGTCTACCAGACCGGCATGTTCATGCGCCCGGTATTCAGCGCCGCCAAGGCCGTGTTGCCCGCCGCCAAACGGGTGGCTTTCGCAGAAGGTGAAGATGAGCGTGTGCTGCGCGCCGCCCAGGTGGCGGTGGACGAGGGCCTGGCCTATCCGATCCTGATCGGCCGGCCCGCAGTCATCCAGGCGCGCCTGGCCAAGGCAGGTTTGCGCCTGCAGATCGGGCGTGACGCGGACTGCGTCAACCCCGAAGACGACCCCCGCTTCCGCCAGTACTGGGAGCTGTACCACAAGCTCATGGGCCGCCACGGCATCACACAAGAAGCAGCCAAGGCGGCAGTGCGCCGCTCCAACACCACGATTGCCGCGTTGTCCGTCAAGCTGGGCCACGCCGACGCCATGTTGTGCGGCATGGTGGGGCGTTACGACGTGCACCTGGGGCACGTGCGCGACATCATCGGCCTGCGTGCCGATGCGCCTGGTCTGGCCGCCATGAACGCGCTGATGCTGGAGAAATATGCACTGTTCATCGCCGACACGTATGTCAACGAAGACCCCACCGCTGAGCAACTGGCCAGCATCGCGCTGATGGCGGCGCAGGAGGTCAGTCGCTTCGGTCTGCCGCCCAAGGTGGCGTTTTTGTCGCACTCCAATTTTGGCTCCTCCGACCGTCCATCCGCCCGCAAGATGCGCCTGGCGCGCGAGCTGTTTACCAAGATGGCGCCGGATATTGAGTGTGATGGCGAGATGCAGGGTGACGCAGCCCTGTCCGAGACCGTGCGCCGCTCGGCATTGGCGGATACAACCTTGCATGGCGAAGCCAATTTGTTGATCTGCCCGAACCTGGACTCGGCCAATATCTTGTTCAACGTGCTGAAGATGACGGCGGGCAATGGCGTGACCGTGGGGCCCATCCTGCTGGGTGCAGCGGCATCGGCGCATATCCTCACACCATCGGCTACCGTGCGGCGGGTGGTGAATATGACGGCGTTGGCGGTGGCCAATGCGGCGGCGTTTGCTTAGATTGAAAAGTGGTCTTGCAAATTACAAGTTTGTATAAGCGAAGGCCTTTTCAGTCATGCGAGTGACAGAAGGGGCTTTTCAAAGATTTACACTAAAGGGTTTTCCCGAATTCGTTGTTTTGACACATTGCAAGGGTACCCATGAGTGCATTCCAGGAAGAAACCGTATTGAGCGTCCACCACTGGACAGACCGCCTGTTCAGCTTTACCACGACCCGTGACCAGTCTCTGCGCTTCTCCAATGGGCACTTCACGATGATTGGTCTGCGCCAGGAAAACGGCAAGCCGCTGTTGCGTGCCTACAGCATCGTCAGCGCCAACTACGAAGAACACCTGGAGTTTTTCAGCATCAAGGTGCAGGACGGTCCACTGACGTCGCGCCTGCAGCACATCAAGGTCGGTGACAAGATTGTGGTTGGCCGTAAGCCCACGGGCACGCTGCTGATTGACTACCTGTTGCCCGGCAAAAACCTTTACCTGATCGGCACCGGCACCGGCCTGGCTCCGTTCCTGTGCCTGATCCGCGACCCGGCCACGTACGAGAAGTACGAAAAAGTGATCCTGTTCCACGGCGTGCGCCAAGTGGAGGAGCTGGCTTATGCCGACTTCATCAATATCGACCTGCCCAATAACGAGTTCCTCGGTGAATTCGCCAAGGCGCAGTTGCTGTACTACCCCAGTGTGACGCGCGAGCCTTTCAAGAACCGTGGCCGCGCCACCGATCTGATCGCCAGCGGCAAGCTGGAGGCAGATTTGGGCCTGCCCAAGCTCGATCCATCACGTGACCGCATCATGATCTGCGGCAGCCCGGCGCTAAACAAGGACATGCGCGAGTTATTGGATGCCCGTGGTTTTGTGGAGGGCAGTACCACCACGCCGGGCGATTACGTCGTCGAGCGCGCGTTCGTCGAGCAGTAAATCACGCGCCCAGTTCGCTGAAACCGCGCGATACTCGCTACTTCCCTGGCCTAGCCACGCTTTTTCTGCGGCCCTACGGGGCCGTTAACTTTTTTTGCCCGCCCTCCGCATGACGACTACACATTACGACCTCTACGCCATTGGCAACGCTTTGGTGGATTCTGAATACGAAGTGAGCGATGCGCAGTTGGAGACCATGGGGGTTGAGAAGCGGCACATGACGCTGATCGATGCCGACCGCAAGGCCTATTTGCAGTCCCAGGTGCAGGGCCTGCACGCGCGCCGCACGGGTGGCGGCTCGGCCGGCAATACAGTCGTAGCGCTGGCCCAGCTGGGTGGCAAGGCGTTTTATTCCTGCCGCGTGGCAGATGACGAATTGGGCGCCTTTTACCGCGACGACCTGGTCGCCAATGGTGTCGCCAGCAACCTGACGAATAGCCAGTCGCCCGCCGGCCAGACCGGTAGCTGCATGGTCATGGTCACGCCCGATGCCGAGCGCAGCATGAGCACCTTTCTGGGCGCCACCGCAGACATTGACCATACCTCTTTGCAGCCAGAGGACATCAAACGTTCCAAGGTGTATTACATGGAAGGTTATTTGGCCGCGTCCCCCACGGGGCTGGATGCTGCGCTTAAAGGCCGTGCGGTTGCCAAAGAAGCGGGTGTGGCCCTGGCCGCAACGCTGAGCGACATGAGCATGATCAACTTCTGCCGTGCAGGCCTGGAGGCCATGCTGGGTGACGGTCTGGACTACCTGTTCTGCAACGAAGAAGAAGCCCAGGTCTGGTGCAATTCCAAAGTCCTGGACGCCAATTGCGCCCAACTGGCCAAACGGGCCCGCACGGTGTGCCTGACACGTGGTGCCAAGGGTTGTCTGGTGCTGGAAGGTGGGCAAAGCACCGCCGTGCCGGCAGCCAATGTGGTCGCCAAGGATACGAATGGGGCAGGGGACATGTTTGCCGGAGCCTTTTTATACGCGGTGACGCATGGCCACAGCCATGCCCAAGCGGCTTGGCTGGCCAATCAGGCCGCGGGCCGCGTGGTGACCCAGTACGGTAATCGCTTAAGCCTGGATACGATGGCCGAGATCAAGGCCAGTTTCGCGCGCCATACCGCCTAAACGAAAAGCCCCGCGGCTTGTCACTGCGGGTACTGGGCTGCCCTCAGGGCCCCAGCATCTGCTGCTGGGTCAGCTGGTTGCGCAGGCGGAACTGTTCGCGGTCGATGTGGCGCAACTCGTTGCGGATATTTTTCTTCTCTTCATCACTCTTGGATTCTTCCAGGCGCCGCTGCAGGCGTTCGGATTCGCGTGCGTTGCGCTGCATCTGTGACTGCGTGTTGTGCACCTGCAAGCCGGCGTCCAGGTAGCGCGCGAAACCCGGGTACCCCGCCTGGCCCTGGCAGACCGATGCCTTGCCGGAGTTGCCAGCAATGCCTTCACGCCAGCCGTTGGCGGGTGTGCAGAAGTTCACAATGCCCTGGTCCCAACCATAACGGTAAAGCTGCGCATTGGGCACAACGCCGACCTTGCCACAGTCTTCGGTGTAGTCGGCTATGCGGCGGTCACTTTCTCCCCGCGTGCCATCTGCATGGCCGACCCGGCCCCAATCGGCAACTTTGCATTCGGTGGGCGACATCGATTCGCAGCCCACTAGCAGGGAGGACACCAGCAGTAACAAGGCGGTCAGCTTTTTCATGGCGGGTTCTTGGGGGCGAGGATGGGGCTCAAATAATACCGCGGCTCTTGCGCTGTTCCACCCGGTAAGGCGGCAGGCCGTTGAGCATGCGTTTGCCGTAAGCAGTCTGGGTCAAACGTTTGTCGTAACAAATGACGGCGGCATGGTCATCTTCGGTGCGGATGGCGCGGCCGGTCCACTGCAGCAGCTTGATACCGGTGGCGGGTATCACCAGTTCGTTGAACGGGTCACGCCCCACGCTGCGCAGCCATTCGGCACGGGCCTCGTCTACCGGCTCAGACGGCGGGGCAAACGGCAGCTTGGTGATGAACACGGTGTCGCATAACTTGCCGGGCAGGTCCAGCCCTTCACCAAACGATTGCATGCCAAAGATGACGGAAGGAAACCCGGCCTCCACGCGCGCCATATGGCTGGCCAGCAGGCGAGCGCGGGATTGCGTGCCCTGCACCAGCACCACTTCCATCAGCGATGCGGGCAGGGCGTCGGTGGCTACGCGCATTTGCGCACGGGACGTGAACAGCACCAGGGCGCCGGTCTCGACCTGGGTCAGGTCCTTCATCAGCTCAGCCACCATCTCGCGGGTGTAGGCGTCGGCCTGTTTGGGGTCGGCCGTGGTGTGGACCACGGTCAGCAGGCCTTGGCGGTTGTAGTCAAAGGGGCTGGCCACTTCCAGCGCCTGTACGTTGGGGTTATTGATGAGCCCTGCCTCGTGCAGAAAATAATCAAAACTGCCGCAGCTGGTCAGCGACGCCGATGTCAACACCGCACCGCGCACCTGGCTCCACAGGAACTGGCGCAACAGGTCACCGGGCACGATGGGGCAGGCGTGGGCGGTCATGGTCAGGTAGCCGTGTTCACTCTCGGCCTGCAGCCATTTGGCCAAGGGTTGGGGGCCGTGCTCCAGCAGCAGGCTGGCCGTGGACACCACACCATTCAGGCGTGGCGCCAGTGCACCCATCTTGGCGTAGAGCTGCGCACACAGCGTCGCCTGGCTGGGGTCTTCCTTGGCAACGGCCTTTACCTCCAGGCCCAGAGCTTCCAGGGCCTTGGACAGGCCTAACGACTGTGCGTGGATTTGGGACACGGGTTCGGTCAGCGCTTCTGGCAATACGCCGTGCGCAAAGCGCAGTGTGCCGTCCTTGCCCCCGTCATCGGCGTTCTGGCCAGTCTGTCCCCACACCAGATCCATGGCCATGCGGGCCAGTTGGGTCAACGCGCCCTTGAGTTGGCTGGTGACGGTGGCCACGTCTTCACCGGCGTGCAGGTGCAGCGCACTGCTGACCTCGGCCACGATTTTGGGCAGCTTGTCCAGCCAGCGCAGGTTGCTCATGTCCATGCTGCTGGAAAACTGGTCCAGCGCCACGGCGGGCAGGTGGTGGCCTTCGTCGAAGATCACCAAGCAGTTGTCCAGGTCGGGCAGCGTCTTCATGCCTAGTGATGCCAGAACCAGGTCGTGGTTGGCGACGATCACATTGGCCTCGGCCAGGCGCGTGCGGGCCTCGTAGTAGCTGCAGTCACGAAAGCGCGGGCAGTGCCGCACGGTGCAGGTGTGGCGCTCGGCGGCCACGGTGGACCAGTCGCGCGGGTCGGGTGCGTCGGCCAGTGTGTCGCGGTCACCGTCCCAACTGTTGGTGGCCAAGAGCGTGGCCATGGATTCGTACAAATGGATGCGCCGCTCTTCAGCCTCTTCCTGCGACAGCACCGACCCAAACTTCTGCGGCGCAGGTGCATCGTTGTCGGCATCAAACAAATCGTCTGCCGTGCCGCCGTTGCCCACCAGGCGCTCCAGCTTGAGCTTGCACACGTACCGGCCGCGGCCTTTGGCCAGTGCAAAAACGAAGGGCTTGTCCATGGTCTGGGCCAGCGCGGGCAAGTCCTTGCTCATCAGCTGCTCTTGCAGTGCCACAGTGGCGGTGGAGATCAGCACGCGGGTCTTGCGCTCCAGCGCCAAGGCAACGGCGGTGGACGCATAGGCGGCCGACTTGCCCACGCCGGTGCCGGCCTGTATGACGGCAATGGCCTTGGTCGGTGTGGGGTGTTCACCCAGGTCGGCCTGTGCCAGGGTGGCGGCCACACAGGCGGCCATCTCGTGCTGGCCCAGGCGGGGCCGGAAACCGGGTGTTGCGCCCACTACTTTTTCAAAAGCCGCCAGGGACAGGTCGGCCAATCGGTCAGAGCTCAAACAATTCCATCCAGAAGAACAAGGGACACGGGTGTGCGCAGGGCGCAAAAAGAGGGCAGCGGCGGGGCCATGCCATAGGGATTAACGCTTAAAGAGTTTAGAGTCTTTTAACAGCAGTTTGGGGCATGTAATGGAGTATTCTGTAGTCCTAACCAATAAGGAGATATGCGGTGGCTAAACCCAAACTGATTCTGGACTACGTTTTTGATCACGAGGCCAAGCTGGCAGACCGGGTTTATTTGACCCAGCCCATCGGCAACGACCAGGTCATTGACTACACCTGGAAACAAACCCTGGATCAGTCCCGCCGCATGGCAGCACATATCAAGGCGCAAGGCCTGGAGCCTGGTGCACGTGTAGCCATTCTGTCCAAGAACTGCGCACATTTCTTCATGGCCGAGTTGGCCATCTGGATGGCGGGCTGCACCACCGTCGCCATCTTCCCCACCGAGACCGCAGAGACTATCAGTTACGTTCTGGAGCACAGCGGCGCCAGCATGTTGTTTGTCGGCAAGCTCGACACCTGGGACGCGCAGAAACCTGGTGTGCCCGCATCTCTGCCTTGCATCTCTTTCCCGTTGGCACCCAAGAACAGCTACGAAGGCTGGGATGCGATCGTGGCGCGCACCAAACCCATGACCGGGCGCGTTACACGCGAAGGCAAGGACATTGCGATCCTGCTGTACACATCCGGCTCCACCGGCACACCCAAAGGCGTGATGCACAGTTTTGAGCGCATCACCAAGGTCAGTGAAAACATCAGCAAGGACATCAAGTCGCGCATCGGTGACATCGAAGACAACCGCATCCTGTCCTACCTGCCGTTGGCCCACGTGTTCGAGCGGGCCTGGGTGGAGTGTGCATCCATGGTGGACGGCAAAACCCATGTGTTCTTTGCCGAATCGCTGGACACCTTTGTCAAGGATCTGAACCGCGCACGGCCCACCACCTTTATCTCGGTGCCGCGCCTGTGGCTCAAGTTCCAGCAGGGCGTATTCGCCAAGATGCCGCCCAAAAAGCTCAACCGTCTGCTCAGCATTCCTATCCTGAGCGGCATCGTCAAACGCAAGGTGCTGAAGAACCTGGGCCTGGACCAGGCCTTGCTGGCCGGCAGCGGATCGGCCCCTATTCCTGCCGAGCTGATCACCTGGTACCAACGCCTGGGCCTGAACCTGGTGGAGGGGTATGCGATGTCGGAAGACTTTGCCTATTCGCACAACTCCACACCCGAGGTCAACGCACCCGGTTGTGTGGGCCTGCCCCTGCCGGGCGTAGAGGTCAAGATCAGTGAAGAGGGCGAGATCCTGATCAAGTCCCCCGGCCAATTGGTGGGCTACTACAAGCGCCCTGATCTGGATGCCGAAGTGTTCACGTCGGATGGTTACTTCCGCACCGGTGACCGTGGCGAGCGCCGTGCCGATGGCCTGCTCAAGATCACCGGCCGGGTCAAGGAGCTGTTCAAGACATCCAAGGGCGAATACGTGGCCCCCGCGCCCATCGAGAACCGTCTGAACGCCCACCCGCTGGTGGAAATGAGCATGGTCTCCGGCCCTGGCCAACCCGCTGCGTATGCGATGGTGGTGCTGGCCGAAAACGAGCGGCCCAAGCAGAAAGACCCTGCCTTCCGCAAACATGTGGAAGCCGAATTGAGCCAACTGCTGAAGGATGTGAACGCCGATCTGGTCGGCCACGAAAAGCTGCAATTCATCGTGATTGCCCAGCAGCCCTGGACCATCGAAAACGGCTTCCTGACCCCCACCATGAAAATCCGCCGTGCCCGCATCGAGGGCGAGGTGGCCCCCAAGGTGGACAACTGGTACGGTGGCAAAGACAAGGTGCAGTGGAGCTGAAGCTAGCTTAAAAAGAATAAGGCCCCGAGGGGCCTTTTCTTATGGGTGGGTTGTGTCAGCGGGGCAGCCGCGGCGCTGAGCCACCCGGTGTGCTGGTTCGGCCGCTGTGGCCACCGCCGTCGGAGCGTAGCTTGAACACCGCTACCACCTGCACCAGGTCCTGCGCCTGACCCTTGAGGCTGCTGGCGGCAGCGGCCATTTCTTCGACCAGGGCCGCATTTTGTTGTGTGGCCTGGTCCATTTGGGTCACCGCTTCTCCGACCTGGGACACACCCATAGACTGCTCATTGCTGGCGGCGCTGATCTCACCCATGATGTCAGTCACACGCTTGATGGAGCTGACCACTTCGGTCATGGTTTCGCCGGCCTGGTCCACCAGGGCCGTGCCCTTTTCCACACGCTCCACGCTGGCGTTGATCAACTGCTTGATCTCCTTGGCGGCTTCGGCCGAGCGCCCCGCGAGGGACCGCACTTCGGATGCCACCACCGCAAAACCACGGCCCTGCTCACCGGCCCGTGCGGCCTCTACCGCGGCATTCAAGGCCAGGATATTGGTCTGGAAGGCAATGCCGTCGATGACGCTGATGATGTCGGCGATCTTGCGCGAGGCGTCGTTGATGCCCTTCATGGTCTCCACCACCTGACCCACAACTTCGCCCCCTTTGACCGCCACGGTGGAGGCGCTTTGGGCCAGCTGGTTGGCCTGGCGGGCGCTGTCGGCGTTTTGTTTGACGGTGGAGCCCAGCTCTTCCATGGAGGCGGCGGTCTCTTCCAGCGCGCTGGCCTGTTGTTCGGTGCGCGCAGAGAGGTCGTTATTGCCCTGGGCGATTTCGGCACTGGCCGTGGCCACACTTTCCGAGCCACTGCGCACCTGGCCCACGATGCCGGCAAAACTCCCGCGCATGCCTTCGATGGCGTGCAAAAGGCTGGAGTCGTCGTTGGGCTTGAGTGTTATGTTCACCGTCAGGTCGCCCTGGGCGATGCGGTGGGTCAGGTCGGCTGCGGCGGCAGGTTCACCCCCCAGCTGGCGCAGAATGCTGCGGGTGATCAGCACACTCAGGCCCAAGAGCATGGCGGCCAGCACCACGGTGCCCATACCGGCATTCAGCAGGCGTTTGCCAATGGCCGTATCGACGGTGTCCACATACACACCCGACCCGATGATCCAGCCCCAGGGCTCGAATCCTTTGACATACGAGGCTTTCTGCACTGGCTTGTCGCTGCCCGGCTTGGGCCACATGTAGGCCACATAACCCGCGCCCTGGGCCTTGACGACCTTGACGAACTCCACAAACAGACGCTGGCCCGTGGGGTCCTTGTTGTCACTCAGGTCTTTGCCATCCAGTTCGGGGCGTATGGGGTGCATGACCATCTTGGGGCTCATGTCGTTGACCCAGAAATACTCATTGCCGCTGTAGCGCAAGGCCTTCAGGGCTGCCAGCGCACGCTGCTTGGCCTCGTCCTCGGGCATCTTGCCGGCAGCGACCTGGGCGTGGAAGTGCGCCACCATGCCGTGGGCGGTCTCCACCGTCTGGCGCACACCCAGTTGGCGCTCTTCCATGACAAGCGTTCGCTCGCTCCAGAGGAAGAGGGCGCTGAGCACCACAATGCCAAAGATGGAGCTGGCAATCAGCAGGCCCAGGCGCTGGGCGATGGTGACGGACTGCAGACGGAACATGGGCGCTCTCCTCGTTATTTTTGGTTGAAACAGCCGGGTGTCCAAGCCCATTGTGCGGCGCTTGTTGGCAAATGTCACTGCTTCTTTTTTCAGAGCAGAGACGACACGCTTTAGGCCAATAACAGTGCCAAGGGCCGCAGTTGGCGCTGGCTGGAGAACTGGCGTCTGGCGCCGGTGATGGGGTCGGTAAACGCAATGGTCTGGGCCAGCAGTTGCAGGGGCTGACCATAGTCCGCGCTGCCCTCGGGCGTCAGGGTCGGGTAGATGCCGTCCCACACGATGGGCAGGCCCAACGCCGCCATGTGTACGCGCAACTGGTGGCGTTGGCCGGTGACGGGTTTGAGCGCGTAGCGGGCCAGTCCGCCCAGCACCTCGATGGGGGTGATGTGGGTCAGCGCATTGGGCGCACCGTCCACTTCGGTTTGTTGCATGAAATGGGTCGCGGGCACTATGCGGCTTTCACGGCGCAGTGGCCAGGGCAGAGCCGGGTTCCACGGCGCAACACATTCATAGGTTTTGTCCACTTGACGGGTGCGAAACAGCTCCTGGTAAGCGCCTCGGCTGGCCACCTGTTTGGAGAACAGCACCAGGCCTGCGGTGTCGCGGTCGATGCGGTGGATGGGGGAAAGTGCATCGATCCCCAGCGCGTTTTTCAGGCGGGTCAGCACGGTTTCCTGCAGGTACTTGCCCGAAGGCACAACCGGCAAAAAATGCGGCTTGTCCACGACCAACAGGTGTTCGTCCTGCCAGAGTATGGTGGCCTCAAACGGAATGCGGGGCTCGGCGGCCAGCGCGCGAAAGTAGTACAGGCGCCGACCGGCTTCGTACCGCGTATCGGGCTTGATGGTCTGGCCGTGGTCATCGACCACGTCGCCTTCCTGCAGGCGTTGCAGCCAGAGTGCGGCGGGTACACCGGGAAAGCGCGCAACCAGACCTTCGTGCATCGTCAACCACGGCCCGGCGGGAAGCACCACGCAACTGGCGCCCACGCCGTTTCGGCTGGGGGGCGCGTTAGGCCGGTGCAGGGCCATGGGTTGCGTGGGGGCCAACGGTCAGGACGGCAACGGGTTTTGCTTCGTGTCCCCCGCCCGCGGTGCGGGCTCCTCCTTTACCTACGCAAAACCCGCTGCCGTCCTGACCGTTGTCGGCGCACATCTTCTAAATTCGCTCAAACACCAGGTCCCACACACCGTGGCCCAGCTTGATGCCGCGGTTCTCAAACTTGGTCAGTGGGCGGTAGTGCGGCTTGGGTGCGTAGCCATTCAACTCGGGGTTGGAGGCCAGCGCGCGGTTTTTCAACAGTGGTTCGGCGGTCAACACTTCCAGAATCTGCTGGGCATAGGGCTCCCAGTCGGTGGCGCAGTGCAGATAGCCACCCGGCTTGAGCCGGCGCGCCAGTTTGGCCACCAGCGGAGACTGGATCAGGCGGCGCTTGTTGTGTTTGGTCTTGTGCCAGGGGTCGGGGAAGAAGATGTGCACACCGTCCAGGCTCTTTTCGGGCAGCATGTGGTCGATGACCTCCACCGCGTCATGGGCACAGATGCGGATGTTGTTGATGTTCTGCTCGCCAATGCGTTTCAAGAGCGCGCCCACGCCAGGCTCGTGCACCTCGCAGCACAGGAAACGGGTGTCGGGCAGCACACCCGCAATGTGGGCCGTGGCCTCACCCATGCCAAATCCGATTTCCAGGACTATGGGGGAGTGGCTTAAGCCATTCTGGGCTGTAGCCCCCGTGAAATCAGCATATATCGCTTCGAAATTGATAGCACTTTGCTGGTAGGGCAGCAGGAATTTGGGCCCCAGGTCTTCAAACGCCTTGGCCTGACCGGTGGTGGTGCGGCCGGCGCGTTTCACAAAACTCTTGATGGTGCGCATGAAGGGCTTGGCGGGCGTTTGGCCTTCGGTGGCGGATGCTTCGAGGGGTTCGCTGGGGGGGAGTTGGGTGCTCATTTGTCGTCTTTCTGAGGCCAACGCAGGGTCGGCAAACTGGCCTGCATTGTAAGTAGGCAGCTCAGGTGCCCACCGGCAGGCTGCCCGAGGCCTTCACTTCCTTCAGCGAAAAGCTGGTCGCAATTTCCTTCACGCCCGGAAGGCAGCGGATCTTGTTGCGCACCAGGGTGGAAAAACTCTCCAGGTCCGCCTCCACCGCTTCGATCAGGTAATCGTAGTTGCCCGACAGGTTGTGGCATGCCACAACCTGGGGCAGGGCCATGACCTCGCGCTCGAAGGCCGCAGTGGTCTCAGCCGTGTGGTCCTGCATTTGCAAGTGGATAAAACCGGTCACGCCGTAGCCTAGGTGTTTGCGGCTCAGCGCGGCGTGGTAACCCTCGATCACGCCGGACTCTTCCAACTGCCGTACGCGGCGCCAGCACGGCGACTGCGACAGGGAAACGTGTTCGGCCAACTCGGCCATGGTCTGGCGTGCATCACGCTGCAAGGCCAGCAAAATGGCCTTGTCAGTGGGGTCAAAAGGCTTCATAGGTGAATTTTGCCTTCAGTCTAGTGAATTTGGAAATTTTCACCCCAAAGAAAGCTGAATGCTTGGAATTTTGCGAAATTTATCCACCCGGGTTGCATAAAAATTCTCCTATACAAAACCCATAGGAGACACCGCCATGAAAGCCAACGACCTGCCCTTCGACGCTATCCCCCCAGCCGCCAAGCCCAAGGCCGGTGGTTTCAGCACCCGTGCCATCCATTGGGGCTACAACCCGGCCGACCACAATGGCGCCCTGGTGCCGCCGCTGTACACCTCGTCCACCTTTGCGTTCCCCGACGTCGCCTACGGTGCACGCTGTTTTGCCGGCACCGAGCCAGGTTACTTCTACACCCGCATTTCCAACCCCACGCTGGCCCTGCTGGAAGCGCGTCTGGCCAGCCTGGAGCAGGGCGCAGGTGCCGTGGTTTTTGGCTCGGGCATGGGCGCGATTACGGCCACCATGTGGTCCATGCTGGAGCAGGGCGACGAAGTGCTGGCCGACATCACGCTGTATGGCTGCACCTTTGCCTTTTTGAACCACGGCCTGACCCGTTTTGGCGTCACCGTGCGCCACGTGGACATGACCGACCCCGAGCAGGTGGCCCAGGCCATGGGTCCCAAGACCAAGGTGGTCTACTGCGAAACCCCGGCCAACCCCAATATGCGCCTGGTGGACATTGCCGCCGTGGCAGCCATCGCCCACCAGGGCGGTGCCAAACTGATCGTCGACAACACCTACTGCACACCCTACCTGCAACAGCCCCTGTTGCTGGGCGCCGACGTGTCCGTGCATTCCATGACCAAGTACCTGGGCGGCCACGGTGACCTGACCGCGGGTGCGGCCGTGTTTGCCGACGCCGAACTGGCCAAGCAGGTGCGCCTGGTGGGCCTGAAGGACATGACCGGTGCCGTGATGTCCGCACAGGATGCACAGTTGGTGATGCGTGGCCTGAAAACCTTGTCCCTGCGCATGGACCGCCACTGCCAAAGCGCACAAACCGTGGCCGAGCTGCTGGAAGCCCATCCCGCCACGGCCGTGGTGCATTTCCCCGGTCTGCCCAGCTTCTCCCAGCATGAACTGGCCAAGCACCAGATGCGCCAGTTCGGCGGCATGATCGCGTTTGAACTGAAGGGTGGTATGGAAGCTGGCATGCGTTTCATGGACGCGCTGCAACTGGTGACCCGCGCCGTGAGCCTGGGCGATGCCGAATCGCTGGCCCAACACCCAGCCAGCATGACCCACAGTACGTACACGCCCGAAGAGCGCGCGGCCTGTGGTATCAGCGAAGGCCTGGTTCGTTTGTCCATTGGGCTGGAAGATATCGAAGACATCGTGGCGGATATTACGCAGGCATTGCGCTGCGTTGCGGTGGCCCAGCCAGCCTAAACCGTAGTCCCGCGCCAGCGCGCGGAAGGGTAACCGCCATGCGCCCAAGTCCGTGTAACCGCGGACCTTGGGGCGCATGCTGCTGTTGCTCCCTGTCTTTTTGGCATTTTGTGCTGCACGGCCTGGCTTTTTACATGCAGATTGGCAGCACATTCGGTGCCTGCGTTTGTATAGTCAGAGCCCATGAATACCACCTCGCACATCCCCACGCCCCCTGTCGACGCCGATCCCACTGAAACCGCGGAGTGGACACAAGCCTTCCAGTCCGTGGTTGCCACCCACGGCGCCGAGCGCGCGCGGTTTGTGCTGGACCAACTGGTGCGCCTGGCGCACACGGCGCAGGTCGGCTGGTCACCCGAGCTGGCCACGCCGTATGTGAACACCATCCCCGTAGACCAGCAGGGGACCTTCCCCGGTGACCTGGCGATTGAGGAAAAACTGGCGTCGCTGATGCGCTGGAACGCGCTGGCCATGGTGGCCCGCGCGAATGGCGCTTACGGAGAGCTGGGTGGACACATCGCCAGCTACGCCAGTGCCGCGGATTTGTTCGAGGTGGGCTTTAACCACTTCTTCAAAGGTTCACGTAGTGGTGACCTGGTGTTCTTCCAACCCCACAGTGCACCAGGCGTGTATGCGCGGGCCTTTCTGGAAGGGCGGTTGACCGAGAACGACCTGGCCCACTACCGGCAAGAGATCACCGCGCCCGACCAGGGTGCCCGCGGCCTGTCCAGCTACCCGCACCCCTGGCTGATGCCCGACTTCTGGCAGTTCCCCACGGGCTCCATGGGCATTGGCCCCATCAGCTCCATCTACCACGCACGTTTCATGCGTTACCTGTCGCACCGCCAGTTGCTGGACTGCGCCGGTCGCAAGGTGTGGGGCGTGTTTGGCGATGGCGAGATGGACGAGCCGGAGAGCATGAGCGCGTTGACGCTCGCAAGCCGCGAAAAGCTGGACAACCTGGTCTGGGTCGTCAACTGCAACCTGCAGCGCCTGGACGGCCCGGTGCGGGGCAATGGCCGCATCATCGACGAGCTGGAGAAGTTGTTTCGCGGCGCAGGCTGGAACGTCATCAAACTCGTCTGGGGCAGCGACTGGGATGGCCTGTTTGCCCGCGACACCACCGGCGCCCTGGTGCAGGCCTTTGCCAACACCGTGGACGGCCAGATGCAGACCTTTGCCGCGAAAGACGGCCGCTTCAACCGCGACAGTTTCTTCGGCCAGAACGAAGCGCTGAAGCAACTGGCCCAGGGCATGACGGACGAGCAAATCGACCGCCTCAAGCGCGGCGGCCACGACATCGTCAAGATCCACGCCGCCTATGCCGCGGCCGCGCAACACAGTGGTCAGCCCACCGTGATCCTGGCCCACACCAAGAAGGGTTATGGCATGGGCCAGGCCGGCCAGGGCAAGATGACCACCCACAGCCAAAAGAAGCTGGACGAAGCCGCGCTGATCGAATTCCGCAACCGCTTCAACCTGCCACTGACCGACGCGCAGGCCGCGAATCTCGAATTCTTCAAACCCGCAGACGACAGTGCCGAGATGCGCTACCTGCACACCAAGCGCACCCAACTGGGCGGCTACCTGCCACGCCGCGAGACGGCGGCTGACGTTGTGCCCGTGCCTGCGCTCACCAGCTACGCAGCCTTTGCCACGGCGGCTGCTGGCAAGGAAATGTCCACGACGATGGCCTTTGTGCGCATGCTGGGCAATCTGCTGAAAGACAAGGAACTGGGGCCACGCATCGTGCCCATCGTCGCCGATGAGGCGCGCACCTTCGGCATGGCCAACCTGTTCAAGCAGGTCGGCATCTACTCCAGCGTAGGCCAGCGTTACGAGCCGGAAGACATTGGCTCGGTGCTGAGCTACCGCGAAGCCATGGACGGGCAGATTCTGGAAGAAGGCATCAGCGAGGCCGGTGCTATCGCCAGCTGGACGGCTGCCGCCACCAGCTACAGCGTGCACGGCCTGGCCATGCTGCCGTTCTACATCTACTACTCCATGTTCGGCTTCCAGCGTGTGGGCGACGCCATCTGGGCCGCAGCGGACCAGCGTTCGCGTGGCTTCCTGCTGGGCGCAACATCGGGCCGCACGACACTGGGCGGCGAGGGCTTGCAGCACCAGGACGGCAGCAGTCACCTGGTGGCGGCCACGATACCCAATTGCAAGGCTTACGACCCGGCCTTTGCCGGTGAGATGGCCGTCATTGTTGACCACGGCATGCGTGAGATGCTGGTCGAGCAGAAAGACGTTTTCTACTACGTCACGCTGATGAACGAGAACTACGCCCAGCCCGACCTGCCTGTAGGTTCGGAGGCCGATGTGGTTAAGGGTTGCTATAAATTCAGTAGCTATTCAGCTAGTACCGACGGGGGCTATGGCCACAAATCGCTTAAGGTAGTTACGCTGCTGGGCTCTGGTGCCATCCTGACCGAGGTGGTCAAGGCCGCGCAATTGCTGGCCGCACAAGGCGTAGAGGTGACTGTGTACAGCGTCACCAGCTGGAGCGAACTGGCCCGTGATGGCCGCGACAGCCTGCAACGCCAAATGGCCGGCGACGCGACCGCCCCCGTGCCGTTTATCGAGCAGCAGTTGCAAGGCAGCGCCGGCCCCATCGTCGCCGCCACCGATTACGTCTGCGCCGTGCCGGAAAGCGTGCGCGCCTTCCTGCCTGCAGACCGCAGCTACCTCACGCTGGGCACCGACGGATTTGGCCGCAGTGACACGCGGGCCGCGTTGCGGGGCTACTTTGGGGTGGATGCGGCGAGTATTTTGCGGGCGGCGTTGGGGCAGGTGGCCTGATAGCAGGTGGACGCATCCACGGCACTTGGGCCACCGCTGGCGCAGAAGTTAGACCTTTGCGATCTTCTTACTGATGTCAGCAAGCCTTTGCTGCATGGCCGCGTCCACTTCATGGGGCTTGATTTTCGAAATGATGCTTGTCAGGACTCTGATTTCGTTAGAGTCAATCACGCCATCTTTTTCCGCAATTGCAACAATTTTTCCAAGCTCGTTTGCATCCAGCTTGCCATCGTTGGTAAAGCATTGAATCGAGTGATAACTCATCTCCAGATAATCTCGTGCTTCTGACATACAGATCCCTAACTTTAAGTTTTTTACTGAGCGTCAATCCTAACCCAGCGGTGAGGGGCTAGGCGTCAAAAGCAGAAAGAGGCTGCGGGTGGAGCAACAGGACGTTCTCTACTACGTTCAGCCCGATTTCCCCTCAAGTGCAGGAGTAAAAGTGCTTCAGAGGGGCGAACTTTCCAGGGGCTGTTCGCTGCGAACATTCTCAAACCGCTTGCGGTAAGTGCTGGGTACCAAACCTACCCTCTGTTTGAACAGCCGCCGAAACGAATTCCCATCTTCATAACCCACCTTTTGGGTAATCTGGTCGAACGCCAGTTGGCTACTTTCCAGTAGATGTTTGGCCTTTTCAATCCGCAGGTTCTGCAGGTAGAGGATAGGGGTTTGATCGGTTGCCGCTTTAAATCGGCGGATGAAGTTGCGAATGCTCAGACCAAATTCGTCCGCTACCTGCTCCATCGTGATGCTGGTGCCAATGCGATTTTCCAGCCAGATTTGAATGCGCAAGATTTCAGCGTCGGTGTGATTTTTCTTGAATGTAGTGCAGGCATAGGGCGTCTGGCTGCGCGCAGAAATATCCACCAGTAACTTCTTTGCGCATTCGGCAGCCAATTGAGGCGACGCAAATTTTCGAATCAAATGCAGCAATAGATCCGTGCCACTGGTGGATCCACCGGAACACATGATTTGGCCGTCCTCTGTCACTGTGCGCTCGGTTTGCAAATTTACTAGCGGGAAGCGTTGGGCAAACTGCTCACTAAAGGCCCAGTGTGTCGTGGCGCAGCGACCATCCAACAATCCTGCCTGGGCGGTCACGAAGGCTCCCGTACACATGCTGGCGATATAGCTGCCCCGTTGATGCTGCTGTTGCAACCATTGAACCATTGTGTTCAGCGATGGCAGTACGCCCAAGATATTGAACATGAACCCCGGAACAATGATGAGCTGCGGGTTGTGTACATCGGCAAAGGCCTTATCGGGTGTCAATAGAAGTCCGCCAGTGCACGTGACGGCCCGGCCGTCTACCGAGGCAGTTTTAACCTTGAACAAGTTGGCCCGGTCCACATGGGTTCGGACATTTTTGCCGCCTGCGTGGCGATGCAGCACGTTGGCAGTTTCAAAAAATTCCAGGGTGGCGGCGACGCTGGTCGCAGAACATTGATCGGCCATCAATACCGTGATGTGCATGGTTTGGATATGGGTCTGGGTGTTTAGCGGGGATGCGTGGCAAAAATGGCATGAAATTAGTCATTTTTGCCGATGGCGGCGGTTCAAGTCAATGCCTACAGTACGGGCTCGCCGCGTCAGTCTTGGCGTTGAGCGTTCAACTTGACAAGGATTTCCCGCATGAAAAACACCGCCTATCGACTGTTCAAAAAGCCCTTTTTTGGTCGCTTTGTCAAACCCTGGCGTTGGCCAGAGCAGGCTGATCGGCAGCATTGGCAGCGATTGCAGATTGCAAGCGAATCCGGGGCTACTCTTTCTGCCTTGTTAGGGCCTGCACACACTGCGAAGGTCAAAGGTGCGGTGTTGATGTCGCACCCGATGGGGGTCGTGGCCAAAGGCTTCTGGATGAAATACGGGCATAGCGAAATGCTGCGTCGGGCTGGCTACCACGTGATGGTGTTTGACTTGAATGGCTTTGGTGAAAGCACCTCGACCACCATGGACTATCCATTGGACGTACTGGCCGCCGGGCAGGCTTTGCAAGCGCGATACCCGGACTTGTCGGTAGCGGTTCTGGGCGCCTCGATGGGGGCGGCCATGAGTGTGTGCGCCATGGCGCAGCCCCATCATCCTTTTAAGGCGGCCGTTCTGGAGTCTGCGTTTCCGACCCTGTTGCACTTTTGGCGTCGTTATCCCGTTCCGAAGTTGGGTATTCAGCTTTCCAAATTGTTCTATCCCGCCGGTGAGCGCAGCTTGCGCCCCACCTACGCCGCCGAACATCTGGTGGGCAGCCCAAATCTCTTGTTGATTTATGGCGAGTCCGATGAATTTACCCCGGTCGAAGACGGCAAGTTGTTGTGGCGCACCCTGGAACAAAAGACCCACACTGAATTCTGGCAAGTTCCAAACGCTGAACATACACATGCCTTTGCAGCGCATCCGGTCCCGTACGCCGAAAAGGTGATTGGGTTCCTGGATGCGCATCTTGGCGCAGAAAGTGGAGCGCGCTGCAACTAAGAGTAGGTCAAAAGATCGCAGCTACCTCATGCCAGGAACGCATGGTTTTGGCCGTAGCGACACGCGGGCGGCTGTGTGAGGTTTTTTGGCGTGGATGCGGAGAGTACGGTGGGGCCGCCCTGGGTCAATTGGCCTGTTATCGTTCAAGGTAGCTATGAACGACATCTCCACACCCCTAGCCGCCGGAGCACGCCTCCATGCCTTAGACAACCTGCGCGCCATCCTGATGTGGTTGGGCATCGTGCTGCATGTGACCGCTATCTACGGGTTCGAGCCTTCGCCAATCATCTGGCGTGATGAGCAGCGCACGGTCGTGGCAGACCTGCTGATGACTTCCATCCATGCGTTCAGGATGCCAGCGTTTTTTATTCTGGCGGGGTTCTTTGCCATGCTGCTTGCCCGGTCCCGTGGGCCGGGCGGCCTGTTGCGCCACCGGCTAGCGCGTCTCGCGCTGCCGTTCGCTTTGTTTTGGCCTTTCTTGTGGGTAGCGTCGGGTTTCGCTGCGCTGGCCTTCATGAACCGGATCGTGTTGGGCCAATGGGGGCTGGACCAAACCGTGATCGCGAACCTGCCGATTCCCCAAGGGCCTAGCACGGTGCACCTGTGGTTTTTATGGATGCTGCTGTGGTTTTGTGTGGCCACTTCGGTGCTGCTGCGCCTGCCGCGTGCCTGGTTCGCACCGGCGGCATCCTTGTTGGCTTGGCTGGCACGCCAGCCCTGGGGGTTCGCGGTTCTCGCGCTGCCCTTGCTGGCCGCAGGCGCGGGCTACCCACGTGGGATCCTCATGGCCTCTGGCGCATTCTTGCCACCCTGGAACGAGTGGTTGCACAACGGGATGTTCTTCGTCTTCGGGCTCATGCTGCATGGCAGGCAGACCGAGCTGTTTGCGCAGTTCCAGCGCCGCTGGGCGCACTGTGCCGCGGCGGGCCTGCTGTTTTACCTGGGCACCGGTGTAGTGATGCTCCGACACGGACCGGAACTGTTGGGCGCTTACAGCTACCACTGCGCAGGCTGGCTGTGGAGCTTTGCCTCCATCGGTCTGGCCCTCAAGTTCCTGCAGTCGCGCCATGTGGTGCTGGGCTATCTGTCCGACAGTGCCTACTGGGTCTACTTGCTGCACTTTCCGTTGACCATTCTTTTTGGGGCCTTGCTGTACCAACTGCCAATGCCCGCCCTGGTCAAAATTGCCATCAACATCGCTGCCACCACCTTGGTCTGCGTGGGCAGCTACCAGTTGTTTGTGCGCCATACCTGGATCAGCACGTTGCTGAATGGCAAGCGTCACCCGCGGTCGGCCCGCGTGGCGCACAACGGGGTCGGCGTGGCCTAGCCATACACCCCGTCTCTCTTGGCGAAATGGCCCGCATCCGCGACCACAGCATGGACGATAACTACGATCACGCGCCTTAGTCTGCCAGGAACACGCATCACACAAAACGCACATTGACTTCATCAAGCCTGCCAACACCGTAGCTACGCTGCACGGCAATGCAACAGAATGAAGGAAAGATTGATGCGTGTTCAGAATCTTCGCAACCGGGTTTTGCTGATCAACCCACCGCATACCGCCATCGGTAGCCGGGTTCCGCGAGAACAATTACCACCGCTAGGCCTGCTGGCCATAGGCGGCCCGCTGTTAGACGCTGGCTTTGCCGTGCAATTGTTAGACGCCGAATTTGGCCCCATGCCGCTGGAAGAAATTGTTGTGCAATGCCAGCGTATGGCGCCGGACTTTGTTTTGATCGGGCACTCCGGCTCCACTTCCGTGCATGTCATCGTGGTGCAGCTGTGCCACATGCTCAAAGCCGCACTGCCGGACCTGCTTATTGTGTACGGTGGTGTGTTCCCCACTTACCACTTTGAAGATGTGTTGAACGAGTGCGCCGCGTTTGACATTGTGGTCCGCGGTGAAGGCGAGCACACAGCCTGCGAGCTGATGAAAGTGCTGCAAGCCGGTGGTGATTTATCGGAAGTCGATGGCATCGCCTACCGGCAGCACGGCAGCGTGTTTGCCACCCCCGCCGCGGCAATGATTCGCAATCTGGATGATTACCGCGTCGGTTGGGAATTGATTGACCATGCACGTTATTCCTACTGGGGCGGCAAGCGTGCGGTGGTGGTGCAGTTTTCACGCGGCTGCCCTTATCTGTGCAGCTACTGCGGCCAGCGCGGCTTCTGGACGCAATGGCGTCACCGTGACCCGGTCAAATTTGCCAAGGAAATGGCACATTTGGCGCGCGAACACGGTGTGGAGCTGATCAATTTTGCCGATGAATTGCCAACCGGTTCGCGCAAGGCCTGGAAGGCATTTCTGGAAGCCTTGATTGCCGAAGACGTGAACCTGATCCTGGTTGGCTCAACACGGGCTGGCGATATTGTGCGCGACGCGGACATTTTGCATCTGTACAAAAAGGCGGGCGTGATTCGCTTTTTGCTCGGCATTGAAAGTTATGACGAGGCGACACTCAAAACCATCAAGAAAGGTGCCAGCACCAGCGAAGACCAACAGGCCATTGCCTTGCTACGCCAGCATGGCATCATTTCCATGGCAACTTACGTTGTCGGGTTTGAAGAAGAGACCGACATCGATTACTGGCGTTCGATGCGCCATCTGTTGCGTTATGACCCTGATCAAATCCAGATGCTGTATGTCACGCCGCACCGGTGGACACCTTACTTTCCCACCGTATCCACACGCCGCGTGATCCAGACCGATACCCGCAAGTGGGATTACAAACACCAGGTGCTGGAGACTAAAAAGGTGCCCCCCTGGCGCGTGCTGTTATGGGTCAAGTCGATTGAAATGATTTTGCAAATGCGGCCCAAAGCGTTGGTCCGTACTCTGTTCAGCCGCGACCGTGATGTGGCTTGGGCGATGCGCTGGTACACGCGGATGGGTAGGCGTGTCTGGTTTCGGGAAGTGTTTCAGTTCTTCTTCAAGGACAAACGCACGGCCAGTGGGCCAACACTGGAGGCATTCTGGGGCAAGTCTTTGCACCACCAGGAATATGTGCTGAGCAAACCGAAACGAAGCCAGATTGAAATTCGCCGTGTGGGCTGAGCGGTACTCGCGGGTGGAGGGTGTGCGCTGAACAGCCTGTCGCACAGCCCGGCTCAGTACTACGACGATCGATCTGTCCCCGGTTTGCCGCTGGCACTGCGCTTGCCTTCGGCCAGTTGCTGGTTCTCGAACCAGCGCTCGAACGCCTCATTGCGTAGGGGGTGGCCTGTTTGCTCGGCCACGATGTTGGCGAAGCATTCATAGGTTGCGGCTTCGGCAAGTTGTTGCCCATCGCCCTGGACGCTGGGCTCCACAGTGAACTTGCAGCGGTTGGGTTCCCGCTGCCGGGCCAGGGCTACAAGCCTGTCCATGGCGAATTTACGCGCTTCCGCACGCGCAGGTGATGTGTCCACTGTGTTGGCTTTCAGGTTGACATCGGCCTGCTTCGCGACGTCTTTGTTGCACAAGACATCGCTGTAGGTTACCTTGCCATCCGGCAGTATGCATTTGCGTACCTGAGCGTGGGCGGTACCCACCAGTGTTGCCAACAGCAGCAGGGTTGTGATGGTCTTCTTCATGGTTTTGGTCAGCCTTCAATATCGTGGAAGTCTTGGCATTGCGCTGGGGTTTCACCAAGGGTCGCAAGGCCCACACATTCTCAGCCACGAAGTCTGTTGCGCCAGGCCTTCGGTGGGTCTATTGGGTAACGGTTGGTAACAGCCAAGCCACATGCCATACTTGGCGCCCATGCCTTTGAACACCCCATCCGTTTCACCATGAAACCAGTCCTGCTTGCCCTCTCATTTCTCACACCAGAACACCGCACCCAACTCTCCGAGACCTTCGATCTGGTCTATGCGCCGGATGCAGCGGGGCACCCGGAGGCAATAGCTGCGCACGGGGCACGCGTTCGGGTGGTGCTCACCATAGGGTCCGTTGGCCTCTCGGCTGTGCAGATGGATGGGTTGCCCGCACTGACGCTGGTGTGTGCACTGGGCGCGGGTTATGAAAACATAGCCGTCGCCCATGCCAAGGCCCGCGGCATCGTGGTGGCCAATGGTGCGGGCACTAATGACGACTGTGTGGCCGACCATGCCATGGGCCTGCTGATCGCTGCGGTGCGTGGCATCCCCAAGCTCGACACCCTCACCCGGGCAGGCGTGTGGCGCACGGCCCTGCCTTTGTCGCCCAATGTCTCGCACAAACGTCTGGGCATTGTGGGCCTGGGCGCCATTGGCAAGAAGATTGCGCGGCGCGCGCTGGGCTTTGACCTGCAGGTGGGCTACCACAGCCGCAGCGTGCGCACTGACGTGCCCTACCGCTACTTTGACGATGTGGTGTCGTTGGCCGCATGGGCAGACTTTTTGCTGGTGGCCACACCGGGCGGCCAGGGCACGCAGCACCTCGTCAACGCCCAAGTGCTGGATGCCCTGGGGCCGCGTGGTTACGTGGTCAATATCGCGCGGGGCAGCGTCATCGACACCGCTGCATTGGCCCAGGCGCTGCGCGAGGGACGCCTGGCAGGCGCAGGTCTGGATGTGTATGAGAGTGAGCCCGCGCCGCCGGCCGACCTGCTGGATCTCGACTCTGTGGTGCTCACGCCCCATGTGGCCGGCTGGTCACCAGAGGCCGTTCAGGCCTCGGTAGACCGCTTCGTGGAGAATGCCCGCCGCCACCTTGCCGGTGAGGCGCCGGTCTCGCCAGTTTGAACAGCACACTGTCTCCACCATGCAGCTACCAACCCCGTCTATCTGTCGACACGTGCCGCCGCGTTATCCGCAACTGGGCGACTGCGACTTCTACCACTCCCAGATCTTGCCGACGGGTGAAGTCATCGGCCAGTGGGATTTGCGTCCTTCGCCAGATACCTATCTGGGACACGTGGATTTCAATGGCCGTAACGTGCTTGAGATTGGCCCGGCCAGCGGTTTCCTGTCATTCCACATGGAGCAAGCGGGTGCAACGGTCAGTTGTCTGGAACCCTCGATGTCCCATTTATGGGATACGGTTCCGTTTCCAGGCGTTGATGCCGACGCGGTGCGCGTCGAATTTGCAAATCACATTGAGCGGATCAGAAATTCCTTCTGGTATTGCCACGCATTGCATCGCTCACAAGCGAAATTGTTCGAGGCCGACCCTTGCAACATCCCCAGCGAAATGGGTGACCATGACGTAGGCGTTTTGGCTTGTGTTTTGCTCCACACCCGCTCCCCTTTCTCGCTGCTGGAGAGCCTGTCGCGGCGGGTGACGCAAACGATGGTGGTGGTGGATAACTACAACGCGGCCCTCGGCCCCGAGCCTGTTTGCCGTTTCATGCCGAACCCTTCGATCCGGCAGTTTGATACCTGGTGGCAGTTTTCGCCACAGTTCATCGTGTCAGCGTTGGAACTGCTGGGCTTCTCAGAAGCCCGCGTTTCATACCACGCACAAAAGTGTGAGCACCAGAACGCACAGGTTCCGATGTTCACGGTGGTCGCGTCACGGAGGCAGCGGTTTGACCAACACCCAGCAGCCTCCGCCTAACCCAAAGCAGCAATGCTAGGCTTGCTTGGACTTGCGGCGGCGCGCGATAGTCCCCATCAGACACAGACCGGCCAACATCATGGCGTAGCTTTCTGGTTCTGGCACGGCAGAAACAGCGAAACCGGGCGCGTTGTCGCCAATGCCGTTGAGCAGACCGAAGTTGCCGGGTTGGTAGTGGCGTGCGTTGGTGCGAATCACTTGAACAAAACTGGTTTTGCCTGGGTTGATTTTGGATCCGGCATCCGCCACGAAGTTGAAACCGATCACGCCCAGTGCCGTGCGGTCCGCATAGTCCGAAGGCTCGGTGCCGGAGGTAAATGCGCCAAAGGCCGCATTGGTTTGGAATACGCTTACCGCGCCACTGCCCAGCGCACTGAAATCCCAACCTGTGAATCGCTCCACGCCATTTTTAGACGTCGACGCGTTGGAAAACTGGTAATAAAAGTCCAGGCCCGTGCCCGTGTCATATACCGCTGTGCGTGCAATACCTTGGTAGCTCAGATTGCTGATGTCTGTGATGGCGGAAGCGACCAGGGTACCTCCGAAGAACGAGCCGCTGACATCCACCGAGGTGGTGGGTGTGTCGATGATCAGTACCGTCGCTTGTGCGCCGCCGATGGCACCCGTCAGGGCGAGCGCAAGCGCCGTCAGTTGTGTCGTAAGTTTCATAGAGAGCTCCTAGAAGGATGAGACGTGGGTGATGAAAATCCATCACTCGCGGCGAGCTTATTTTTTTGTAACTGATGGCTCGGTGCGCTGAGCCACAGTTATTTGGAAGAAAGCACATCCATTCGGATCACGCCCGATTGACTTTGCGTGCGATAGGTAACGGTCGCCGCTGGCGAGTGCCGCCAGCTGCTGTCCAAACGCGGCAAGGCGTCAGTTGTTTTGCGTGGTGCTGATGGGCAACGTGAAGAGCATGCGTGTACCGTGGCCCGCACTGCTTTGCGCCCAGATGCTGCCACCGTGGGCCTCCACAATGCAGCGCGAAATGTAGAGACCCAAACCCAGCCCACGCCGGTCGTTTTTGCCGACCTGCCAGAAGCGCTCGAATACCGCTTCCAGCATCGCCACGGGGATGCCTTCACCTGTGTCGTCCACACAGAATTCAAACGTATCACCTACGTGTTTGCTGTGCACGCGAATACTGCCACCCTTGGGCGTGAACTTGATCGAATTGGCAATCAAGTTTGCCAACACCTGTAGCAGGCGGTCGTGGTCAAATTCTGCCGTGCCAGATTCCTGCGGTTGTTGTACTGCCAGGGTAATGCCCTTTGCTGCTGCCGTGACCTGAAGGGCATCTACCGCTTCGGCAACCAGCGCTGCAACGTCGCCCGGAACGGCATGCATGGCCAGTTTGCCGGAATCGATGCTCGCAACATCCACCAGGTCACCAATCAGCCGGTTCATGCGGGTGCCGTAACGTTCGATACGTGCCGTCTCGATGAGCAACTGCGCACTGTCACTGTGTTTCTCCAGCTTCTGGGCCAGGAACTGGGAGCTCACCACTATCCCGTTCAGCAGGTCGCGCAGGTCATGGGAGACCATGCCCAGGAAATCGTCGCGGGTTGCCAGCGCGTCGTCGGAACGGGCGCGTTCGGTCAACAGGTACTGATCCGTCGCGTCACGTTCCAGCGGCAAAAGCCGTGTCAGCATGCGGGCCCGCGCTTCGCGCTCGCGGCGCACACTGCGGTCTGCCGCAGCGCGCTCCTCGCGCAAAGCCTGGTCTTCCATCTCCCGGTCTATCGCAATGCTGGATGGTGTTGGCAGTGGAGAAGTGCCATCAGCCTTCTCGTCTGCTTTTTCGCGCGCCGCAACCATGATGGCATCGGCATTTTCCCTGGCGTGTTCGACAACCGCGTCGGCGTCTTTTTCCACGGCCTTGCGGCTTGCCGTCATTTCCCGGTCCGCTTTTTCGCGTTCTTCGCGAAGGCTTGAGTCGGTTTGGTCGCGCTCGGGCGACTCCAGTGAACTCGGTGTGGGTGTCATAAAACCTTACTCTCGTCGGCGTTGTTGGACAAATCTGTGTACGGTTTCATTTTTTCAACGAGCCGACCAGTATAGGCCGCGGCTGTAGTGGTCGTTACTGGTGCGATACTTGATTTAAAGTAGCTATGGGGGGCACTGCGACACACTCTTGCGCGCGTCGTGCCTTCCGATGGAGATCCAATTTGAGCCCAAAGTGCAGCGATAAGGTTGGTCCAGTCGCAATGCGTCTGGCCCGGGCACGTTGGATTGTCGTGCCACGGCACCGTTGTCTGCTGGCAATCTTCGTGTGGATCAGCCTGTTGGGGTTTGCTGGCGTGGCACACGCGGACAACCCGCGTGAGGTGCGCATGGGTGTGTACCAGAACGAACCCAAAATCTTCCTCGACGATCAACAACAGCCCTCGGGCATTTTTGGGGATTTGGCGCGTGAGATGGCGCGCCAGCACAACTGGAAACTGGTGCCCGTTCCGTGCGAATGGCAGGCTTGCCTGGACGGCCTTCGTAGCGGCCACATTGACTTGATGCCCGATGTTGCATCCACACCCGAGCGTGCCACGCTGTTTGACTTCCACGTCACGCCCGCGCTGCTGGCATGGTCACAAATCTACGCCCGCTCGGACCTCAACATCCGCTCAGCGTTGGACCTGAAGAGCCTGCGAATAGGGGTGTTGAAAGGGTCGGTGCAGGAGGCGTATCTGCGCAACCTGCTGGAAGGTTTCGGCTTGCAGGCGGAATTGGTGCCAGTGAACAGCTTGCAGGATGCCTTCGCTCTCACTGCCCGCGGCACGCTGGATGCTGCAGTGGCCAACCGGTTTTTTGGCGACTTGCAGGCGCCGCGTTTCAAGCTGGCATCGACACCCATACTGTTCCAGCCCGCGCAGTTGTTCTTCGCCACGGGCAAGGGTAAAAATGCAGACCTGATTGCAACCATAGAGTCCCACCTGCATGCTTGGCAGGCCGATCCGCAGTCACACTATTTTGTGGTGCTCAAGCGCTGGATGGAAGTGCGCCCCCAAACCATGGTCCCTAGGGCAGTGTGGTGGGCTTTGGGAGGTCTTGGGGGGGTGTTGGCACTTGCACTGGGTGCGTCCTGGCTGTTGCGGCGCGAGGTGGCCGAAAAGACCCGGAGTTTGCGCGCCAGCGAGGATAGGCTGAACACCATTTTGGACGGCGTGGACGCCTACATCTACATCAAGGACACGGCCTTGCGTTACCAGTACGCCAACCGCAAGGTTTGTGAGCTGTTTGGTGCTACTGCAGACCAGGTCGTGGGGCAAACCGATGAGCGTTTTTTTGATGCCCCTACGGTTGCCAAGTTGCGGGTCAACGATCTGCGCGTTGTCCGCCAGGGTGAGCGGGTGGAGGAGGAGGAGATCAACCGCGGGGCAGATGGCGGCCCAGAGCAAACCTACCTCTCCATCAAGCTGCCTCTGCGGCGGCCCGACGGTTCGGTGTATGCACTGTGTGGCATTTCTACCGATATCTCCAAACACAAGGAGGCTGAGCGCGCCATCCACCAACTCGCGTTTTATGACCCATTGACCCGCCTACCCAATCGGCGTCTCTTGATGGAGCGGTTACAACAGGCGCTGGCAGTGCAGGTGCGTGACCACGGGTTTGGCGCACTGTTGTTCATTGATGTGGACAATTTCAAGGATTTGAATGACACCCTGGGCCACAGCACGGGAGACCTGTTGCTGTGTGAGATCGCCGCAAGGCTTTCGGCCTGCACACGTGCTCAGGACACTCTGGCGCGCCAGGGCGGGGACGAGTTTGTTGCCATGGTCGAGGGGCTAGGCCCCACAGCCGATGCGGCCGCTGTGCACGCCCAACACCTGGCACAGAAGATTTTGCGCAGGCTCAGCGAATCCTATGTGCTGGACAACCACCGCTACCAGACCTCCGTCAGCATAGGCGTGGCGTTGTTCGGTGGCGCGGACGTTGACCAAGACGAATTGCTCAAACAGGCCGACCTGGCCATGTACCAGGCCAAGGCGGATGGACGCAATACCGTACGCTTCTTCAACCCGCAGATGCAGGAGCAGGTCAGCGCGCGGACTGCGCTGGAAACCGATTTGCACCGTGCGTTGGACAAGCAGCAGTTCCTGCTGTATTACCAGCCGCAGGTGAACCAGCAGGGGCAGACTTTGGGTGTGGAAGCCCTGGTGCGCTGGCAGCACCCGGTGCGTGGCCTGGTGTCGCCTGCTGAGTTCATTCCCATAGCCGAAAGCTCAGGTCTGATTTTGTCGCTAGGCCGATGGATTCTGGAGACCGCCTGTACCCAGCTCGTGCGGTGGTCGGCACAAGAGGACACAGCCATGCTGTCGGTTGCTGTCAACCTCAGCGCCCGTCAATTCCGCCAAGGTGACTTTGTGGCCGACGTTCAGTCCATCTTGCTGTCCACAGGCGCCAACCCGCAGCGCCTGGAACTGGAGCTCACCGAGAGCCAGCTGATTGATGACCTGGGTGGCGTGGTGCAGAAAATGGATGCACTCAAGGCATTGGGCGTGCGCATTGCCCTGGACGACTTTGGCACAGGGTATTCATCGCTGAATGTGCTCAAGCGTCTGCCGTTGGACCAGCTCAAAATTGACCGGTCCTTTGTGCATGACTTGCTGTCGGACCACTCCAGCGCCAGTATTGTTCGCGCCATCATCACGTTGGGTGACAGTCTCCAACTGCAGGTTATTGCAGAGGGGGTGGAAACCGAGGCGCAGCGTGATGCCTTGGTCTTGTTGGGTTGCAAGTATTTTCAGGGTTACCTGTTTGGTCGGCCCGCGCCCATTCCCTGACAGCTACCGCACGGGGCACCCAGGAAGACTTTAACGTGCGCAGATCCCGGTGGTGGCTGCCACACCGGACACCACCACGTTGTTACTGACCGTGCTATTGGGTGCAATGACGGTGGTGGCAGGCCCGGTTGCACCGCCACCTTGGCAAATCGTGTTGTTGCGCACGGTGGCGTTGCCGTCGGCCAAGTCACCGTTGGGGTAGTCGGTGTGGCCCACACTGATGGCCACCTGGTAGGTGGGGGTGGTGTTGATGATGGTATTGCCCTCGACCAGGATGCCCGCCGCAGACTGGGCGTTCATGGCATTGTTGCCACCATTGATCAACCGGTTGTTGCGCACCACGGTGTTGCGAAAACCTTCGGCAGTGTCGTACCCCTGCGTGATCGACATCAGCCAGCAACCCGGCGCCGATGTGTCCTGCTCGATGGTGTTGCCCTCTATCAACAGGCCATCGTTCATACCGTGGAATGTCATGTTGCCGCCGGTGCAAATGCCGTTCACCACCGAGTTGCGCAGGTAGCGGTTATTGCGCAAGGTCAGGTTGGTGACGTTGCTGAAGTAGGTGCCGTGGTTGAAGCCGCTGCCCGAGAAGTTATTGCCTTCAAACACATTTCCCTCGAACAGCGAATGGTTGAAGGTACCCAGCACACCCATGCTCTTGTTGCGGAGGAAGCGTGAGTTGCGTACCGTGACCCGCTGGATATCGTCATGGCCTTGGCCGTTCAGCGCAATGCCGAAGTTGGTGAACTCTACGTCTTCGATCAGCACGTCACCCACCGTGCCACGGAGCCAGATGGCCCAGGCGTTGTCTGGGGCAGATGCCGTGGCTTCAAACTTCAGTCCGCGAAAAACATAACCACCGTCCGGTACCGTGTTTTGCCATTCGCCGGTCTCGAAACCCAGGTTTGTTGACACCAGCAGCACGGGAGCCGCTCCGCTGCCATAGGCGCCGAAAGTCAGCGGTGCGGCTGCACTGGTGTTGCGGTTGTCCAACCGCACGGTGGACGTCCAGTTCCACACGCCGCCCCGGTTGAACAACAACTGCGTCCCCGCAGGCAGCGCATTCACATTCAAGCCCATGAGACTCTGTTTGGGTTCGGCCTGGGTGCCTGGGTTGGCATTGTTGCCCTGGACGCAGCTTGCGGAGGAACCGGCTTGGCAATCGGAAAAATAGTAGGTGCCCGCGGTAGTGGGCGTGGGTGTTGGCGATGGGCTTGGCGTGGGCACTGCGCCCGATTTTTCGGCATTGAGCAGGGCATGCGTATGGATCTTGACGCGCACGTTGTTATAGATCTTCCCATCTACTTTGACGGACGCTAGCGTGAGCAGACTCGTGGCTGGATCAAATGCAGCGGTCTGCGGCACGCTGCCGTCAACCTCCAGCAGGGAGTAGGAATGGATCGTGGCCCTGACATCGGTGTACATGCCCAGGCCCGCTACGGTGATCTGGTCCATGATGAGCAGGTTCGTCACCGGGTTGAAAACATCCATGGCATGTGCGCCCAAATGCGGCGCCAGGCAACAGCCCATAGCCACCAGACAAGGCCCGGTGTACGCGGCCACACACGAAGGTGTTAGCGCTTGCAATTTGTGTTTCAACATGTGTTTCCCCTCTGTAGGTGCCAGGTGTCCGGCGGGCTGGGAGCGGAGCATATCGGCAATGCACCTGCGCATCTACGTTCCCCAGGAAGAGGGTGGACGGGCGGTTGACTCGGTCCGATGGAGGGCTCTGTCGTCGCGCGTCAATGGGGCAATTCATAACGGGCGCTGATGGCCCGAAATACTGCAACGGTCTTGAATGATTTCATCACACTTAAATGCACTACGATGTTCGCATGCATATCGTCCATACTGTTGCTCCAGCAGTTCTGATCAACACCTACTTCTTGGCGGTATGCAGGTCGCTGTTGGTGGTGTTGGCTGTTGTTTTGCCCCCAAGCCTGTGTGCGTCTGAACGTGTCCTATTGATGCCAGTGTTGCAGTCCAAACCTTTTGGCTGGTTGGACGAGACCGGTAAGGCGCAGGGGCTGTACCCGGACATCGTGGCGGCCCTGTCTAGGCAAACGGGGCTGGCCATCCGTGTGGAAGTGGTTCCGTTTGCGCGGGCCGCTGCCGTGGTGGCCTCTGGATCTGCCGATGCCACTTTGATGTTCAGAAACGCATTCACACGGGGAAAGGTTGTGGAAGCCTTGGTGGTTTTTAATACGCAGCAGATTGTGCAAATGCGGCCGGGCTTGCGGATTGCCGGTCGCGGAGCATTGGTAGGCATGGAACTTGGGCGATTGAACGGCGGCTGTCAGGAGTTGGCAGATGACAAGTCCGCAGCATGGCGCTTCCAGGATTTGTCGTCACAGGAGTCGGGCGTGCGCATGTTGCTGGCAGAGCGTATCGACGGGTTTTGCACGGTCAATGAGTCCTTGCTGGATGCGCTGGCTGGGGCGGGGTTGGAGGCACGTTTTGCCACAGCCCAGCGCGTGGTGTTGGCATCCAAACCGGTGTGGCTCATGTTGTCGCAAAATTTGTCGCCAGAGCTTGGGGCCCGGCTGGTGCGTGGCATGGCGGAGCTGCAAAGAAGTGGCGAGTTGGCCAGAATCTTCAAGGCACGACTAGGCAGCCGTTACGTTTTAGATTTGAATCGGTAGCCCTGTTGCTCAGTAGGCTGTGTGGTTGATGTGGGCGTGTGCAGCACGCCGCTTCGCAGCTTCAACACATAATGGCGTCCCATCGGTTCAGCCCGCACAGAACGGATATGCACCAACAACTTCCTACTTTTACACCCACCCAGTTCCGCCAGCGTGCACGAGGTGCCTTGGTGATTGCGCTGGGGGCTCTCGTAGTACAGACTGTGCCTGCATGGGCCGCTACACAGGTCTGCCGCGTGGAAGGCCTGCCCAACGAGTTGCAGTGTGGTGTCATCCAGCGCCCTCTGGACCCTACAAACCCCAAGGGTGTGCAGATCGACGTGCACTACCTGGTCGTACCCGCCATGGCGCGCAACAAACAGCCCGATCCGGTGCTAATGCTGGCCGGTGGGCCCGGCCAAAGTGCCATAGGTGTGGCCCCCGCCATGTTGTCCCGGTTCACACGCCTGAACTACCGCCGCGACCTGGTCTTTGTCGACCAACGCGGTACCGGCAAATCGGCCCCGCTGCAGTGTGAAGACGACAGCAAGCTGCCCCTGGTGGAAGCGGTGAACCCTGCTGCACAGGCCCGCCGGCTGGAGCAGTGCCGCGCCGCGCTGATGCAGCTGCCCTATGGGGATTTGCGCTTCTACACGACCACCATCGCCATGCAGGACTTTGAGGCTGTGCGCCAGCAGTTGGGCGCACCACAGTGGAACCTGGTCGGCGCCTCCTACGGCACCCGCGCCGCGCTGGAGTACCAGCGGCAGTACCCCGACCGTGTGCGCCGCACGGTGCTGGACGGTGTGGCGCCGCCCGACATGGTGTTGCCCGCCAGTTTTTCCACCGATAGCCAGGCCGCACTCGATGCCAGCCTGTTGGCCTGTGAACAGGACACGGCATGTAGGGCGCAGTACCCACAACTGCGCCAGCAGTGGGCTGCGTTGCTGCAAAGTCTGCCCCGTGACGTCAGCGTCAACCATCCGGTGACGGGCCTGCCCGAGCGTTTCACGCTGACGCGTGATCTGCTGTTGCGCAGCGTGCGCACCCCGTTGTATGTGCCTGCTTTAACCGCCGCCTTGCCCGCCGCCATAGACGCAGCGGCCAGCCATGGGCGTTTTGAAGGTCTGTTGGGTTTGGCTGGCGCGGTGGCTACCCGCAAGGCCATGCGAGTGGCCATGGGCATGCATTTCTCGGTGGTGTGCGCAGAAGATGTGCCGCGCCTGGCCGCTGCAAGTGACAAGCCGGGCGCGGACTTTGGCAGTGCCGACGCCAGCTTCTATGCAGATGCTTGCCAGAACTGGCCCAAAGGTGCCGTGCCCCCCGAGTTCTTCACAGTGGGCCCAACCCGCTCGCCTGTTTTGGTACTCAGCGGCGGGGCAGACCCGGCCACACCACCGCGCCATGGAGAACGTGTGGCCCAGGCGCTGGGCGCGCAAGACAAGTCCCTGGTGCAGCATGTTGTGGTGCCCCAGGCCGGCCATGGTGTGGCGGCTGTGGGTTGTATGAACGAGGTGTTGTTCCGTTTCATAGACGCCAAACAAGCCAGCACCGCCTTGCCACAAGATGCCAGTTGTGCGACCCGTATTCCGCGGCCCAGCGTATTTGTGCCGGTCCAACCATGATCCATATTGACAACGTCAGCAAACACTTTGTGTCACGCACCGGTGGTTCTTTGTTCCAGCGCGCCGCCAAACAAACTGTGAATGCCGTGCAGGGTGTCACCGTGCACGCGGCCAGCGGTCGTATCACCGGTCTGCTGGGGGCCAATGGTGCGGGCAAGACCACCACGCTGCGCATGCTGGGTGGCTTGTTCAAGCCCGATGGCGGCAGCATTACGGTCGATGGCATTGCTGTAGAGCAGGCACCCCGCCAGGCACTGGCACGCCTGGGCATTCTGGGCGACGCGCACGGGCTCTACCCACGACTGTCAGCCCGTGAAAACATCATCTACTTTGGTCGCCTGCAGGGCATGGAGGCCGATGCCGCCAGCGCACGCGCCGAAGAGCTGTCGCGCCTGTTGGACATGGACAAGATCCTGGACCGGCGGGCCGAGGGCTTCAGCCAGGGTGAACGCATGAAAACCGCGCTGGCCCGCGCCCTGGTGCACGACCCGGCCAACATCGTGCTGGATGAACCCACCAATGGTCTGGATGTGCTGGCCACGCGCGCCTTGCGTGAGGCCCTGCGCCACCTGCGTTCCCCCGCGGGCGGCAGCAAGTGCATCATTTTTTCGACCCACATCATGCAAGAGGTGGAGCAGCTGTGTGAACACGTGGTCGTGGTGGCGCAGGGCCGCAGTGTCGCCCAGGGCACGGTGGCCGAGCTGCTGGAGCAGGCCGGTGAGACCAAGTTTGAAGACGCCTTTGTCAAGCTGGCCTTTCCCCCTCAGCCCCCTTTGCCTTCTCTGGCAAGCCAGGAATCTGTATGAGCAAGTTTTTGTTGAAAGGCTTCTGGATCGTCTTCACCAAAGAAGTGATGGATGCGCTACGCGACCGGCGCACTCTGCTGCGCCTGCTGGTCCCTGCCGTGCTGATGGGGCCGTTGCTGCTGCTGGCGCTGTCGACCCTGATTTCCTCGCTGGAAGAGCGCGCCGAGAAGCGTGAGGTGATGGTAGTGGGCATCGAACACGCGCCCAGCCTGCGCAACTTCCTGGAGCGCCAAACCTACACCCTCAAGGCCGCACCGGCGGACTACGAGGCCCGGTTGCGCGCCACCACGCTGCTGGAGCCGGTGTTGGTGATTGGCAAAGACTTTGAAGACGCTCTGCGTACCGGTGAGCGCCCCACGGTCGAGGTGGTCAGCGACAGTGCCAACCAGCGCGCCGGTGCCGGTGTGGGCACACTCGTGCGGCTGCTGCAGGGCTTCAACCGCGAACGCGCCACGCTGAGCATGGCGCTGCGCGGTGTGTCCACCGAACTGCTGCAGGCCGTGGATGTGCAGGAGCGTGACCTGGCCAGCACCCAGGCCCGTGCGGCACGTATCACCGGCATCATTCCGATGTTCATCATCATGGCCGTGCTCTACGGCGCCCTGACCGCGGCGCTGGACAGCACGGCAGGTGAGCGTGAGCGGGGCTCACTGGAGCCGCTGCTGATGAACCCGGTTCAACACTTTGCACTGGTGCTGGGTAAATGGGGTGCAGTGGCATTGCTGGGCATGGCCGTGGCCTTGCTGGCCAATCTGAGCTTTGTGCCGGCGCAGTGGCTGCTGCGCAGCGACAGCCTGCAGGCCATGTTCCAGTTTGGCTGGTACGAGGTGGTGGTCTTTTTGCTGCTGCAGCTGCCACTGGCCGCCGGCCTGGGTGCGGTGCTGATGGCGTTGGCCATTCGCTCCAAGACCTTCAAGGAAGCGCAGGCGGGTAGTGCACTGGTCGTCACATTGGTGGGGCTGGCGCCCATGGTCAGCCTGTTGAACCCCGGGGGGGATGCCGCCTGGTACCTGTGGGTGCCGGGGCTGGCCCAGAATACCCTGATGATGCTGGTGCTCAAGGGTGAAGCGCTGACGCTGGCCCGTGTGTTGCCAGGTGTGCTGGTGGGTGCAGGCTTGACCGTGTTGTGCCTGCTCTACGTGGCGCGGTCCATGCGCATCGCGGTCGCAAGATAAGTCTGATGCCATGCGGCTGTCCAATCGGACAGGGCCTGGGGGATGGTGGTCTGCGTGCTGGCGGGCAAACCCAGCACCTGGGCCGCGTGTTGCAGGGCCGCCAGCGCGGCGGCGGGGCTGGACGTGTCCAAGGCCTGCGCGCCGTTTTGTTTGGACAACTTTTCGCCATTGACACCCAGCACCAGCGGTGTGTGCAAGTACTGCGGCGTAGGCAGGCCCAGCGCCTGTTGCAGCATCACCTGCCGGGCCGTGTTATCCGCCAGATCCAAACCGCGCACCACATGGGTGATGCCCTGGGCGCCGTCGTCCACCACCACGGCCAGCTGGTAGGTGGCGCAGCCGTCGGCGCGCTTGAGAACGAAGTCGCCCACCTCGGCTGCCACATCCTGTTGCTGCGCGCCCATCCAACGGTCTTGCCAGTGTGTTGTATGCAATGCTACTGAATTAATAGCGGTAGGTTCATATTCGACGGGGGCTAGAGGCCAATTTTGCTTAAGCGACTCGGTCAAGAATCGCCAGGCTGTGGAAGGTGGGACTGTGTTGGGCGCAGCGTCGGCGCAGGTGCTGGGCCGCATGCCCAGCCTGCAGGTGCCGGGGTAGACCAGCTCGCCATGCCTCGCGCGGGTCCGGCCCTGGGCCTGGATGGCAGCCGCAATGTCCTTGCGGGAGCAGCAGCAAGGGTAGGCGCGTTGGGCGGTGATGAGTTGGTACAGCGCCTCTTGGTACAGCGCCGAGCGAGTGGACTGCCGCACCACTGGTTCATCCGATGTGAGCCCGCAGTCGCTGAGCTGCTGCAGGATGCGTTCGGTAGCGCCCGCCACGGTGCGCGGTACATCCACGTCTTCTATGCGCACCAGCCATTGGCCGCCATGGGCGCGGGCGTCGAGCCAACTGGCCAGCGCCGCCACCAGTGAGCCTGCGTGTAAGGGGCCGGTGGGGGAGGGCGCGAAACGGCCCCTGTAAATCGCCGTTGGACTCAAATGATCGCAAGGGCTAGCTCTAAGCCCGATACGAACGCATCTTCCACGCGGTGGCCGAGGCACCAGTCGCCGCACAGGCCAAGCCCTAAGCTGGCATCCCACAGGTGGGACTGCCCCAACGGATGCTCGGTCTTGGCATAGAGCCAGCGTTTGGTGTCTGCATGCGCGGCCTGGGCGCGTATGCCAGTGACTTCGGCAAACGCCTTGGTCAGCTTGGCCTGTACCCGTTTGGCATCGTCGTGTATGTGTTCTTGCGACCAAGCGGCGCTGGCCTGCACGGTCCAGCGCTCGACGGCGCCGCGGCCGGGCTTGCTGGATTCGCGGGTCATCCAGGCTATGCGGTGGTGGGTGCTGCGCGCTGCATTCCACTGCGGGCCCAACGCCAACAGGCCGGGTTGCATGGCCTGCGGAAAGGCGAGCATCAGTGTCCAGCAGGGCATCACGGTGACGCGGCTTATTTTCTTCACCAGATTGGCGGCCTTGGGTGCTGTCTCCAGCAGCGCCTTGGCCTGCGGTGATGGCACAGCCAGCACCACGGCATCAAATCCGCCGTAGACGTGGCTGCTGTCGTCTGCACCCGTGGTGCGCAGTTGCCACTGGGCCTTGTTCAGGGTGTCGCGTTCGATATGGGTGACCTGGGTGTTGAGTTCCAGGCTCTGGGCTGCTACCAGGGGCTGTGCCCAGCGGCGCACCAGGGTGCTCATACCGGGGCTGGGCACCCAATGCGGTTCGCGTGCGGGCAGGCCGGCGGCAGCCACGCGGCCATGGGCGTCCAGCACCTGCACGGTGTTGGCGCTCCAGCGCTTGGCTACCGCCGGCGTGGTTTGCAGGGCCTGCATGAAGCGGGGGTCGCGCACGGTGAAGTACTGCGCGCCGGTGTCAAAGGTGCCAAAGGCGCTGTTGCGCGTGGCCATGCGACCGCCCACCGTGTGGCTCTTCTCGAACAGCGTGACCCGGTGCCCCGCTTGCACCAGGGTGCGTGCGCAGGTGACAGCGGCCATACCGGCGCCAACGATGGCAATGTGTCTAGGTGCGGTCATGGGGGTTGTCTCCAAGAGTTGTTGGGTTGTTTGTGCCAGTTTATACGTGACTCGTACGCGCTCACGAATTTCCGCGGTGTTGTTCCAGCAAGGCGGCGCGTGTTTTGGGGCTTTCCATCTGTTGCAGCCACCACTGCAAAGCGCGGCCTTGGGTGGAGGTGGTAGCGCCGCGCCAGGCAAAACTCAGTGGCACCTGGCGTTGGGGTCGCTCGGTCTTCTTGATGACCAGGCGCCCGGTCTCAATGTAGCTACCGGCCATGCACAAGGGCAGGTAGCCGCCGCCCAGGCCCCGCAGCTGCGCGTCCAGCTTGGCATGCATGGTGCCCACGGTGAATACATCCTGCCCGCTGAGCAGGCCAAAGGTGGCACCAGCGCCGCGTTGCAGGGAGTCGGCCACGGCCACGGCGCGGTGCTGCTGTATCAGTGTGTCGCTCAGGGGCTCGGCGGCGCCGGCCAGGGGGTGGTGGGGCGCCACTACGTAGACAAACTCCATGCTGCCCAACGGTTTGCTCTGGATGCCGGCCATATTGGCGGCGTCCAGGGCCACACCCAGCGCCAGATCGGCCTGGCCCGATGTGAGGGCCTCCAGCGTGCCGGTCAGGGCTTCGTCGCGCAGCTTGATGCGGGTGGGCGGGTTCAGGCTGAAGAAACTCTCACACAGCTCCATCACCGTGCCGCGGGAGATGACGGTGTCCACAGCGATGGTGAGTTGAGACTCCCACCCAGTGGCCACGCGTTTGACCCGGTTGGCAACCGCATCGATTTCCAGCAGCAGGCGTGCGCCCTCTTGCAGCAGTTCGGCACCCGCACGTGTGAGTTTGGCCTGGCGCGCGCTGCGGTCGTACAGGAGCACGTCCAGCGCGTCCTCGATCTGTCTCACCCGGTAGGTCAGCGCACTGGGCACCATGCCCATGGCACGGGCGGCTGCGGCAAAACTGCCCGCCTCCGCAATGGCCTGCAACATGGCCAGGGCGTCAGGTGTGAGCACATCACGTGCAGTTTGCATGAATGGCTCTATTAAATTGAATTAATTTGAATGATGCCATCAATCAGCGTGGATGGAAAGTGGCCCTGGCGGTCGCAAAATTCAATCCTTCTGAAAGCTTGCGGGACAGTCCGCAGCGGCCAAGCCGCAAGCTCTGTCCCCAACAAATTAAGGGAACACTATGTTGACCGTACGCAAATCTTCCGACCGCGGTTATGCCGACCATGGCTGGCTCAAGTCGTTTCACAGCTTTTCGTTTGCCGGTTATTACGACCCCGAGCACATGGGCTGGGGCAATCTGCGCGTCATCAACGAAGACCGCATCGCCCCCGGCACTGGCTTTGGCACCCATGGCCACCGCGACATGGAAATCATCAGCTACGTGTTGTCCGGCAACCTGGCGCACAAGGACAGCATGGGCAACGTCAAAGGCATTCCCCCCGGTGACGTGCAGCGCATGAGCGCAGGGCGTGGTGTGCAGCACAGCGAGTTCAACCACGCGCCGAACGACACCACACATTTTCTGCAAATCTGGATCGAGCCGAATGTGACCGGCATCCCACCCAGTTATGAGCAGAAGGCGTTTAGTGATGCGGATAAGCAAGGCGTGCTGCGCCTGGTGGCATCGCCAGACGGGGCGCAGGGCTCGGTGTTGATCCATGCCGATGCCCGTTTGTACAGCGGCCTCTTCGATGGTGCGCAGTCGACCTCTTTGGCCATGGACCCAACGCGCAAGGCTTATGTGCATGTGGTGCGTGGTGCCGTTTCGGTGAACGGTGTGTCGCTCAGCGGCGGTGATGCAGCGCTGCTGGAAGGCGAAGCCCAGGTTAGCCTGGACCAGGCGAAAGACGCCGAAGTTTTGTTTTTCGACCTACACGCTTAGAGCATCCCGTCGGGATGCCTATTTAATCAGTTGAGGACAGAGCTAAAGGTCTGTCCCGCAAGGTTTTACAAAGGGAATTTTGATGTCCAAAGTAGTTGTGATTTTCCATTCTGGCTACGGCCACACCCAGCGCCTGGCGCAATCGGTGGCGCAGGGCGCGAATGCCGAGCTGATCGCCATTGACGCAGACGGCAACCTGCCGGCTGGCGCCTGGGAGTCCCTGGCCGCAGCCGATGCCATCATCTTTGGCTCGCCCACCTACATGGGCAGTGTCAGCTGGCAGTTCAAAAAATTTGCGGATGCCAGCAGCAAGCCCTGGTACACCCAGAGCTGGAAGGACAAGATTTTTGGCGGCTTCACGGCCAGCGCCAATGTCAATGGCGACAAACATTCCACGCTGCACTACTTCATGACGCTGGCCATGCAGCACGGCGGCCTTTGGGCGGGCACAGGCCTGAATTACAACAACACCAAGGCCTCGCAGCGCAGCGATGTCAATTACCTGGCTTCTAGCGCGGGCCCCATGGCACAAACACCGGGCGACGCCAGTGGTGCGGAAATGAATGCAGGTGATCTGGAGACCGGTCGTTTGTTTGGTGTGCGCATTGCAGCCTTGGCTGCCAAGGCCGCTGGCGCGACGGCCTGATTGACCCAGTGGGCGCGGCACTAACCTAGTGCAGCGTGCACGGCAGGATGGCGGGCGCGGCCAGTTCGCGGCCGACCACGGCGCGGGCATACAGGTAGCTCTCGCGCACACTGTCACCCAAGCCGTCCAAGTCCACATGCCCTTCGCTATCGCAGGGGAATGAAAAGCCGCGCCCGCTGTGGAACAGGGACTGGAAACGCAGCTCGTACTGGGTGGGTGTGGGGGTGTGCATAGCGATGCTCCTGGCTGTGCCGGAACAATAGGTAAATGCAAAGGAGTACAAGGGGCGAATAGCGGTTGCTTAGACCCGCTGTTTGCGGTTTCAAACCTACAATCCCCGGATGTTTGTACACCTGCGCCTGCACACCGAATTTTCCGTCGTGGACGGAACCAACCGAATCGATGACGTGGTGGCCTCGGCGGTGGCCGATGGCCAGCCCGCCTTGGCCATTACCGACCTGAGCAACCTGTTTGGCGCGATCAAGTTCTACAAGCAAGCACGGGCCAAAGGCACTAAACCCATCATTGGTGTGGAGATATTCCTGGAGGGCCTGGGTGGCGACACCACGGCCCTGTCACGCATGGTGCTGCTGGTGCAAAACAAGCAGGGTTATCTGAACCTGTCAGAGCTGCTGGCGCGTGGCTACACCAAGAACATTGTCAAAAACCAGGCCGTCATCAAGCTGGCGTGGTTGCAGGAATTGAACGAAGGCCTGATCGCCCTGTCGGGTGCGCAGGCTGGGCCGGTCGGGCAGGCACTGGTGCAGGGTGACGAAGCCCGTGCGCGCGAAGTGGCCTTGCAGTTGGGCGGCTTGTTCCCGCACCGCTTTTATCTGGAGTTGCAACGGGCCGGTCGCACGGACGACGAGGCCCATGTGATTGCCACCGTGCAGCTGGCTGCGCGCATCAGCCTGCCCGTGGTGGCCACCCACCCGGTGCAGTTCACCACGGCGGACGACTTTGAGGCCCACGAGGCCCGTGTCTGTATTGCGGACGGCGAAATCCTGGGCAATGCCAAACGGGTGCGCAAGTACACACGCGAGCAGTATTTCAAGTCTGCCGAACAGATGGAAGCCTTGTTTTCCGACATCCCGTCGGCCGTGGCTAACACGCTGGAAATTGCCAAGCGCTGCAGCTTGACGCTGGTGTTGGGCAAGAACTATTTGCCGGAGTTTCCAACGCCCCTGGTCAATGGCCAGCGCATGACGCCGGAAGAGTACTTCCGCTACGCGTCCCACGAAGGCTTGAAGGAGCGCATGGCGCATCTGTACCCCGATGCGGCCGAACGCGACAAACAAATGCCCGAGTATGTGGCGCGGCTGGAGTTTGAGCTGAACACCATCCTGAAGATGGGTTTCCCGGGCTACTTTCTGATCGTGGGGGACTTCATCAACTGGGCCAAGAACAACGGCTGCCCGGTAGGCCCAGGGCGCGGCTCGGGCGCCGGTTCGCTGGTGGCCTATGCGCTCAAGATCACCGACCTGGATCCGATTCGTTACAAGCTGCTGTTCGAACGATTCCTGAACCCCGAGCGGGTTTCCATGCCCGACTTTGACATCGACTTCTGCCAGACCAACCGCAACCTGGTCATCGACTACGTCAAAGACAAATACGGCAAGGACGCGGTGAGCCAGATCGCCACCTTCGGCACCATGGCCGCACGCGGAGTGATCCGCGATGTCGGCCGTGTGCTGGACATGAGCTACACCTTTTGTGATGGCATCAGCAAGCTGATCCCCAACAAGCCGGGCACCAACGTCACGCTGCAGCTGCCGCCTACCGACGGCAAGAAGAACGACAAATACGTCTACGCGAGTGAGGCCGAACCCATCTTGGCCGAACGCGAGGCCAACGAGGAAGACGTCAGGACCCTGCTGGAAATGGCGCGCAAACTGGAGGGCATGACACGCAATATCGGCATGCACGCCGGCGGCGTGTTGATTGCGCCGGGCAAGCTCACCGACTTTTGCCCGCTGTACCAGCAGCCTGGCAGCGAGTCGGCCGTCAGCCAGTACGACAAGGACGATGTGGAGGCCATTGGCCTGGTCAAGTTCGACTTCTTGGGTCTGGCCACGCTGACCATTCTGGAGATCGCGCGCGAGTTCATCATGCAGCGCCATCCGGGCCAAGAGAAATTTGCCTACGAAAACCTGCCGCTGGACGACGCCAAGGTCTACAAGCTGTTTTCCGACGGTAAAACCGAAGCCGTGTTCCAGTTTGAAAGTACCGGCATGCAGCGCATGCTGAAAGACGCCAAACCCTCCCGCCTGGAGGATTTGATTGCACTGAATGCGCTGTACCGCCCCGGTCCCATGGACCTGATCCCCAGCTTTGTGGCCCGCAAACACGGGCGCGAGGTGGTGGAGTACCCGCACCCGGCCGTGGCCGAGATGCTGAGTGAAACCTACGGCATCATGGTCTACCAGGAGCAGGTGATGCAGACCGCGCAGATCCTGGGTGGATACTCGCTGGGCGGCGCGGATTTGCTGCGCCGGGCCATGGGCAAGAAGAAAAAAGAGGAGATGGACCAGCACCGTGACATCTTCCGTGCCGGTGCGCTCAAGACCCACGGCATCCCGCAGGAAAAAGCCGACGAGGTGTTTGACCTGATGGAGAAGTTTGCGGGTTATGGCTTCAACAAGTCACACGCCGCCGCCTACTCGCTGTTGGCATACCACACGGGCTGGATCAAGGTCCACTACACGGCCGAGTTCTTCTGCGCCAATATGACGGTGGAAATGGACGACACCGACAAGTTGAAGGTGCTGTTTGAAGACGCCGAGAAGATGGGCCTGAGTTTTGAGCCACCCAACATCAACCGCGGCCGTCACCGTTTTGAGCCCATCTCCAACAAGGAAATTCGCTACGGCCTGGGCGCCATCAAGGGCACGGGCCAGCAGGCGATCGAAGCCATCGTGGCGGCGCGCGAAGGCAAGGGGCCAACCGGGGAGGCCGGCCCCTTCACCAGCCTGTTCGACTTTGCGCGCAGGGTCGACCGCAGCCGCCTGAACAAACGCTGTGTGGATGCGCTGATCAAGGCTGGCGCGTTTGACACCTTGCAGCTGAACCGAGCAGCGCTATCCGCATCCATAGACCGGGCCTTTGACTTTGCGGCGGCCAGTGCGGCCAACGCCAACCAGCACGGCCTGTTCGACATGGGCGGTGAAGACGACCATGGCTCCAGCACCCAAGAGCCCGAACTGGTGGATGTGATGCCCTGGGGTATCAAAGAACGGCTGACCTACGAGAAAACGGCCATCGGCTTTTACCTGTCTGGACACTTGTTTGACGAGGTCACGCTGGAGGTGCGCCGTTTTGCCAAGCGCCCGATCGAAGAGCTGATCGACACCCGCGAGCCGCAGTTGCTGGCCGGCATCGTCACCGACTTTCGTGTCATCAATGGCCAGCGCGGCAAACTGGCGCTGTTCAAACTGGACGACAAGTCCGCGATGATCGACGCGCGGGCCGAAGAGGAGCTGATCGCCGCCAACAAACACCTGTTCAAGGACGACGAACTCATCATCGTCATGGGCAAGGTGCGCGATGACCGCTTCTCGGGCGGCAAACAACTCACGATCACGCAGGTGTGGGACCTGGAGCAGGCGCGCTGCCGCTTTGGCAAGTACCTGCGGGTGGCGGTGAATGCGGCGGGCAGTGCACAAGGGCCGGATGTGGCGCGTTTGGTGCGCGAGTTCCCGGCCAAGCGTGAACAGACGGAGCAGGGTGAGCTGGTGCGCGGCCTGGCCGTGCGGCTGGCGGTGCAGCGCGTCATAGCCGGCGCGGAGCAGGGCGCCGCGGAGGCAGCGGGCGACGCGTTGTGCAACGGCGCCACGGCAGAACTGCAATTGGGCGAAAACGCGCGGTTTTACCCTAGCGACGCGGCCTTGGCCGGCTGGCGGGCGCAGGCGGACCAGGGCAAAGCGGTCATTGCCTACGATTAAGCCCCACCCCGGAGGTATTTGGAGTAAATAACCCTCTAGCCCCCGTCGGATATAACTGAGTCGCTATAAACACTGTAGCGGTTTGGTTGGGGGCCGGGCGGTGCATGTCGACGCCCACAGCGCCCGGGCGCACAGAAATGTCGGCATTCTGGTTGACAGGCATTCTCGTTTAGACTAAATTACTAACCATCTGGTCATTAAACGAAATTTTGCTGTCTTCAACCTTTTAAACGGTCCCGCCATGCCTTCCAAACTCATTCCCACCGCGTTGGCGCTTGTCGCCGCCACGTTCTTGCTCAGTGCCTGCTCCAAGCCCGCCCCACCCGAAGCACCGATACGTTCGGTCAAGGTGCTGACAGTTGGTGTCGACAACATGCGCTCCGGTGCCGAATTTGCGGGCGAGGTGCGGGCGCGTGTCGAATCCCGGCTGGGCTTCCGTGTCGCGGGCAAGATGGTGCGCCGCCAGGCCGAGTTGGGTCAGCGGGTCAAGGCGGGTGATGTGCTCGCGCAGTTGGACCCGCAGGACTACCAGTTGGCCGCCCAAGCGGGCCAGGCCCAAGTAGCGGCTGCATTGACCAACCGCGACCTTGCCGCTGCCGATTTCAAACGTTTCAAGGAACTGCGCGACCAGAATTTCATCAGCGGTGCCGAGCTTGAGCGCCGCGATGCCGCGCTCAAGGCCGCCCAGGCGCAACTGGACCAGGCCCAGGCCCAGTCCAGGGGGCAGGGCAACCAAGCTGCCTATACGACCTTGGTGGCCGATAGCTCTGGCGTGATCACAGCGGTCGAAGCCGAGCCAGGCCAGGTGGTGGCAGCCGGCACGCCGGTGCTGCGTATTGCGCAGGACGGACCGCGCGATGTGGTGTTTGCGGTGCCGGAAGACAAGGTGGCCATGATCAAGGCTGGTTCGGGTGTCGAAGTGCGGGCCTGGGCTGGCAAGACGTCGTTCAAGGGTGTGGTGCGTGAAGTGGCGGCCAGTGCCGACCCCATCACCCGCACATTCACGGTCAAGGTCGGACTGGAAGCCCTGGATGCCAAGGATGCGCTGGCTTTGGGGACCACGGTGTCCATCATTCCCCAGGCCTTTGACCGCAGCACTGTGCAGGTCATCAAGTTGCCCACCAGCGCATTGCGCCAGGATGGTAAGACGTCTGCCGTGTGGGTCTTGGATACCAACACGATGACGGTTAAGTTGCAGCCGGTGCAGATTGCAACGGCTGATGGTAATGAAGTTGTTATCGCTTCCGGACTGCAGCCTGGTATGCAGGTGGTGTCCGCCGGTGTACACGTGTTGGCGCCCGGTGAAAAGGTCACCCTGTATAAGGAAAAGGTGGCTGCAGCCCCCGTATTTGTTGCTTCAGGTGCTACTGAAGCGATAGCACCTGTTGCCACCGCTGCTCCAACTGTTGCCGCGCAGGCCAGCGCTCCGTCTGCGAAGTGAGCCAGCCATGAACCAAGAACAACCCAAGCCAGGTTTCAACCTGTCCAAATGGGCGCTGGACCATTCCGCGCTGACCCGTTATCTGATCGTTGTGCTCCTGGTGTTGGGCGCGGCGGCGTTTTTCCAGCTGGGGCAGGATGAGGATCCGCCGTTTACCTTCCGCATCATGGTGGTGCGCACCTTCTGGCAGGGCGCTACAGCCCAGCAGATGGCGGAACAGGTTACCGACAAGATTGAGCGCACGCTGCAGGAAGTGCCCAAAGCGGACATGATCCGCAGCTTCTCCAAGCCCGGCGAGTCCACGATTCTGTTCCAGGTCAAGGATTCGACCCCCGCCACCGATGTCGCCAATATCTGGTACACGGTGCGCAAGAAAATCGGCGACATCCGCCAGACCCTGCCCGTGGGCGTGCAGGGTCCATTCTTCAACGACGAATTTGGTGACGTCTACGGTGTCATTTATGCACTGGAGGCTGACGGTTTTTCCGACGCCGAGGTCAAGACCTTCGCCGATGCTGTCCGGCAGAAGCTGCTGCGCGTAACCGATGTCAACAAGGTGGAACTGTTTGGCGTGCAGGACGAAAAACTGTTCGTCGAGATTTCGCAAAAACGCCTCTCCCAGCTCGGGTTGGACTTCAACCAGGTGCTGGCCCAACTGGGGCAGCAAAATGCCGTAGAAGCTGCCGGCACGGTGCAAACGCCGCTGGACATCGTGCAGGTGCGCGTGGGTGGGCAGTTTGAGGCGGTGGAACAGCTGCGCGACATGCCCATCCGGGGCAGCTCGGGCAACCAATTGCGTTTGGGCGACATTGCGGACATCAAGCGCGGTTATGTCGACCCCCCGACCGTCAAGGTCCGCCACCAAGGCAAACAAGTCATCGCGTTGGGCGTATCCATGTCCAAGGGTGGCGACATCATTGCGCTGGGCAAGGCGCTCAAGACGGCAACCGACGGCATTGACCAGACCCTGCCAGCAGGTATTCGCCTGGTCAATGTGCAGAACCAACCCAAGGCCGTGGCCCGATCGGTCAATGAGTTTGTGGGGGTCTTGATCGAAGCGATTGTGATTGTGCTGGCGGTCAGCTTCATCAGTCTGGGCCTGCACAAGCGCAGCGGTTCCATGCCCTGGTTCAAGCGTTACTACGTGGACATGCGTCCGGGCTTGGTGGTCGGTATCACCATTCCACTGGTGCTGGCCGTGACCTTTATCGGCATGTTGTACTGGGGCATTGGGCTGCACAAGATTTCATTGGGCTCGCTGATCATTTCGCTTGGGCTGCTGGTGGATGACGCCATCATTGCGGTGGAAATGATGGTGCGCAAGATGGAAGAGGGTTACGACAAGGTGCGCGCAGCCACCTTCGCTTATGAAATCACGGCCATGCCCATGCTGACGGGAACCTTGATTACCGCCGTGGGTTTCCTGCCCATCGGCATTGCCAAGTCGGCGACCGGGGAATACACCTTTGCCATTTTTGGCGTGACCGTGCTGGCACTGGTGCTGAGCTGGATTGTTTCGGTGTATTTCGTGCCCTACCTGGGCACGCTGCTGCTGAAGATAAAGCCGCATGCAGCGGGTGACCAGCCGCATGAACTGTTTGACACCCCGTTCTACAACACCTTCCGCAAGACCGTGAACTGGTGTGTGGAGTACCGTTGGGCCACGATTGGCATGATGCTGATGACCTTTGCATTGGGAATTGTGGGTATGGGTGTGGTGCAACAGCAATTCTTCCCGGATTCCAGCCGCCCTGAAATTCTGGTGGACATCTGGTACCCCGAAGGCACGTCCATGGCGGCCAACGAACAGACGACCAAGCGGGTCGAGGCGCGTCTGATGCAGGAGCCGGGTGTGGAAAGTGTCAGCACCTGGGTCGGGTCGGGTGTGCCGCGCTTCTATTTGCCGATGGACAACGCGTTCCCGCAAAGCAATGTGTCGCAATTCATCGTCATTCCCAAGGATCTGAAGCTGCGCGAATCGATCCGAATCAAACTACCGACCCTGATGGCGCAGGAGTTCCCCGAGGTGCGGGCACGTATTAAGCTGTTGCCCAATGGACCTCCGGTGGCCTATCCGGTGCAGTTCCGCGTTCTCGGCGGAGAGCCTGCCGTGCTGCGCGAGCGCGCCGACGAGGTGACGGCGGTGATGCGCGCCAGCACCAATACCCGCGGCGTCAACGACAACTGGAACGAGTTCGTCAAGGTCATCCGGCTGGAAGTGGACCAGGCCAAAGCACGTGCTCTGGGTGTTTCCAGCCAGTCCATCGCCCAGGCGTCCAAGACGCTGCTGGCGGGTTCTACCGTGGGGCAATACCGCGAAGGCGACAAGCTGATAGACATTGTGTTGCGCCAGCCCCTGGACGAGCGCAATGCAATTACCGACATTGCCAATGCCTACTTGCCTACCGCCAGTGGCAAGTCCATTCCGCTGACGCAAATTGCCAAGCCGACCTTTGTGTGGGAGCCAGGTGTGATGTGGCGCCAGAACCGCGAGTACTCGATCACGGTCCAAAGCGATATCGTGGAAGGCTTGCAAGGCGCCACGGTGACCAACGAACTCTTGCCCAAGCTGCGCGCGCTGGAGGCAAGCTGGAAAGCCAAGGGCCTGGGTGCCTACCGTATTGAAGTGGCGGGGGCGGTGGAGGAAAGCAGCAAGGGATCGTCATCGATTGCGGCTGGTATTCCCATCATGCTGTTCATCACCTTTACGTTGCTGATGTTGCAGTTGCACAGTTTCAGCCGCGCCATGCTGGTGTTTCTGACCGGCCCCCTGGGTATTGCGGGTATTGCAGGTGCGCTGCTGCTGTCGGGTAAACCCTTTGGTTTCGTGGCCTTGCTGGGTGTGATTGCCTTGATGGGCATGATCCAGCGCAATTCCGTGATCCTGATCGATCAAATTGAACAGGACAGAGCCGCAGGGGTTCCGGCGTGGGACGCGATTGTGGAGTCTGCAGTGCGCCGTTTGCGTCCCATTGTGTTGACAGCCGCAGCCGCAGTGCTGGCCATGATTCCGCTGTCACGCTCGGTTTTCTGGGGCCCCATGGCGGTTGCCATCATGGGTGGTCTCATCGTTGCCACCGTGCTGACGCTGCTGGCGTTGCCTGCCATGTATGCGGCTTGGTTCCGCGTCAAGCGCGAAACCGTAGTGGCTCCAACCTAGGGTAAATGGGGAGAGCCTGGTTGCAGGTTAAAATACTGGGTTGACCAATTTCAAATGGGTGGTCAGGGTTCGGTAAACAATGTTTGCCGGGTACTTGACGACCCATTTTGTATTTTTTGCGCGGGTGGCGAAATTGGTAGACGCACCAGGTTTAGGTCCTGACGCTGGCAACAGTGTGGGGGTTCGAGTCCCCCCCCGCGCACCACTTATTTGATGAAGGACAGTACGCAGTTGTTTAGCGACGCGCCCTGTCCACAAACCTTTCGTTTAGGAGACTGACCATGGCCGTTACTGTAGAAACTCTGGATAAGCTGGAGCGAAAAATCACCCTGACACTGCCAGTCGGAGCGATCCAGACCGAAGTCGATTCGCGTTTGCGCAAGCTGGCGCGTACCGTCAAGATGGACGGTTTCCGTCCTGGCAAGGTCCCCATGAACGTGGTGGCTCAGCGTTATGGTTATTCGGTGCACTACGAAGTCATGAACGACAAGGTCGGCCAGGCATTTGCCACAGCCGCCAACGAAGCCGAACTGCGCGTTGCAGGCCAGCCCCGCATCACCGAAAGCCAAACTTCCCCTGAAGGCCAGATGGCGTTTGATGCCGTTTTCGAAGTCTTCCCCGAAGTCAAGATTGGTGATTTGGCGACTGCCGAAGTGGAAAAAGTCAGCGCGGAAGTGACCGACACGGCCATTGACAAAACTGTTGAAATTCTGCGCAAGCAGCGCCGTACTTTCGCACTGCGAGCCAAGGATGCTCCTGCGCAAGACACCGACCGTGTAGTGGTGGACTTTGAAGGCAAGATCGACGGCGAACCTTTCGCTGGCGGCAAGGCAGAAGACTACCAGTTCATCGTGGGTGATGGCCAGATGCTGAAGGAATTTGAAGAAGCCGTGCGCGGCATGAAGCTGGGCGAAAGCAAGACTTTCCCCCTGGCATTCCCTGCCGACTACCACGGCCAGGACGTCGCCGGCAAGACGGCGGACTTCATGGTCACTGTGAAGAAGATCGAAGCCGCCAACCTGCCCGAAGTGGACGGTGCATTGGCCAAGTCTTTGGGCATTGCCGACGCTACCGTGGAAGGCCTGCGCAGCGATATCCGCAAAAACCTGGAGCGAGAAGTCAAGTACCGCCTGTTGTCCCGCAACAAACAGGTGGCCATGGACGCTTTGCTGACCAAGGCCGAGCTCGATTTGCCAAAATCCAGCGTGCAGGCCGAACTGGACCGCATGATCGCTAGCGCCCGTGCCGACCTGAAGCAACGCGGTATCAAGGACGCGGACACCACCCCGATCCCTGACGACATTTTCCGCCCCCAAGCCGAGCGCCGTGTGCGCCTGGGTCTGGTTGTGGCCGAATTGGTGCGTGCCAATGCCTTGCATGCCAAGCCTGAGCAGCTCAAGGCCCATATCGATGAGCTGGCTGCCAGCTACGAGAAACCAGCCGATGTGGTGCGCTGGTACTATGGTGACAACCGCCGCATGGCCGAAGTCGAAGGCATTGTGATCGAGAACAACGTGACCGAGTTCATTTTGGCAAAAGCCAAAGTGAGCGAGAAGGCCATCACGTTTGATGAGTTGATGGGCCAGAACTAAGGGGCTGTTCGCTGCACGTTGTGGCGAACACACTTTTGGCGTGATGGGGCTTGGGCAGGGCTTGCAGTCCTGCATGCAAGCCCCATTTGCGTTAAGGGTCAGGATTTTTCGGTACAGTCAACACAGTTCTTTGGAGACGTTATGAATGTGAATTACGGGCGGACGAACGGCATGGAAACGCAAGCTCTGGGCATGGTACCCATGGTCATCGAGCAATCGGGTCGCGGTGAGCGCTCCTACGACATCTATTCGCGCTTGCTCAAGGAGCGTGTGATTTTCCTGGTGGGTCCGGTGAATGACCAGACTGCCAACCTGGTGGTAGCCCAGTTGCTGTTCCTGGAGAGTGAGAATCCAGACAAGGATATTTCCTTCTATATCAATTCACCCGGCGGATCGGTCAGTGCAGGCATGGCGATTTTTGACACCATGAACTTTATCAAGCCCGAAGTATCCACTTTGTGTATTGGTATGGCCGCCAGCATGGGTGCCTTCCTGTTGGCCGCGGGCGCCAAGGGCAAGCGCTTTTGTTTGCCCAATTCCAAGGTCATGATCCACCAGCCATCGGGTGGCAGCCAGGGCCAGGCGACCGAGATCGAGATTGCAGCGCGCGAGATCCTCAAGACCCGAGAACAACTGAACAAAGTGCTGGCCGAACGTACGGGCCAGCCTCTGGAGCGCATTGCGCGCGACACCGAGCGCGACTACTACATGACCGCAGAAGAGTCCAAGGATTACGGTCTGATCGACCAGGTGATTGCCAAGCGCGCCTGAGCGAGCGGGTTGTATCCCACCGGCGGTGCTCTGCAGTGAGGCGGGCACCGTTTTTTATTTGAGTATCATTCGGGAATCAACCGAAAAGGCGAGCGTCACATGGCCGAGAAAAAAGGCTCTTCCAGCGAAAAAACCCTGTATTGCTCTTTTTGCGGCAAAAGCCAGCATGAAGTCAAGAAACTCATCGCTGGCCCATCCGTCTTTGTGTGCGACGAATGCATAGAGCTGTGCAACGAAATCATCCGTGATGAATTGCCTGCCACCACGGAAGGCAAAGATGCCAAGAGCGAGTTGCCCACTCCGTCTGAGATCAAGGCGAACCTGGACAACTATGTGATTGGCCAGGAGCCCGCCAAGCGTACGCTGGCGGTGGCCGTGTACAACCACTACAAGCGCCTGCGCCACAAGGAAAAAGCCAAGAAGGACGAAGTGGAGCTGGCCAAGAGCAACATCTTGCTGATTGGCCCCACGGGTTCAGGCAAGACTTTATTGGCCCAGACCTTGGCGCGCATGCTGGACGTGCCGTTTGTGATGGCTGACGCCACCACACTGACCGAAGCCGGTTATGTGGGTGAGGACGTGGAAAACATTGTTCTCAAGCTGTTGCAGAGCTGCAATTACGAGGTAGAACGTGCACAGCGCGGCATTGTGTACATCGACGAGATCGACAAGATTTCCCGCAAATCGGACAACCCTTCCATCACCCGCGACGTGTCGGGCGAGGGCGTGCAGCAGGCGCTGCTGAAACTGATCGAAGGCACGATGGCCAGTGTCCCGCCCCAGGGTGGCCGCAAACATCCCAATCAGGATTTTGTGCAAATCGACACGACCAATATCCTGTTTATCTGTGGTGGTGCCTTTGCGGGCCTGGAAAAGGTTATTGAGAACCGCACGCAAGCGTCTGGCATGGGCTTTGGCGCAACCGTCAAGAGCAAGCAGCAGCGCAGCCTTACCGACATGTTCAAAGAGGTGGAGCCAGAGGACCTGATCAAGTTTGGCCTGATCCCGGAGCTAGTGGGGCGCATGCCCGTGGTTGCGGCCCTGGCTGAGTTGACTGAGGACGCCTTGGTACAAATTCTGACCGAGCCCAAGAACGCCCTGGTCAAGCAATACACCAAGCTGCTGGCGATGGAAGGCGCAGAACTGGAGATCCGTCCTTCTGCGTTGAAAGCGATTGCGAAAAAGGCTTTGGCCCGCAAGACCGGCGCCCGGGGTCTGCGCTCCATCTTGGAGCAGTCGCTGATCGACACGATGTATGAATTGCCTAACGCCAGCAATGTCGAAAAGGTCGTGGTCGATGAGTCTACGATTGATGAGAACAAGCCGCCGTTGTTGGTGTACCGCGAGATCGCTAAAAAGGCCTGAGCCCTGCCCGGCACAATGGTTCGAAATGACGGGCTTTTGTGCCGGAATAGCAGAGTATTTGAAAGCGGCCTGCTTCGATAATGGCAGAGCGCTTGAAATTCAGGATTCGTAGTCCATATTCAACAGGTAATAAAAAGGTCCCTTATGTCTGGCCACACACCACTGCCTGCTACCCCTCTCGAACTACCACTGTTGCCTTTGCGTGATGTGGTTGTTTTTCCCCATATGGTTATCCCCCTATTTGTGGGTCGTCCCAAAAGCATCAAGGCGCTGGAAGCCGCGATGGAAACCGACCGACGCATCATGCTGGTCGCCCAACGCACGGCCGCCAAAGACGATCCGCTCGTGTCCGACATGTTCGATGTGGGCTGTGTCTCGACCATTTTGCAAATGCTCAAGTTACCTGACGGTACCGTCAAGGTCTTGGTAGAAGGTCACCAGCGCGCATCGGTCAACAAAATCGAAGAAGGTGAAGCCTATTTCACCGCGAATATCACACCCATTGCTGTTGTTGCAGACGTCCCGGAAAAGGGGCGTGGCAACAAGGCGAGCGAGGTGGAAGCGCTGCGCCGTGCGGTGATGCAGCAGTTTGACCAGTACGTCAAACTCAACAAAAAAATTCCGCCAGAGATCCTGACGTCCATTTCCAGCATCGATGATGCGGGCCGTTTGGCTGACACCATTGCGGCACATTTGCCGCTCAAACTGGATAGCAAGCAATCGGTGTTGGGGTTGTCCAGCGTCAAAGACCGTTTGGAGAATCTGTTTGAACAGATTGAGCGTGAAGTCGACATCCTGAATGTCGACAAGAAGATCCGTGGGCGTGTCAAACGCCAGATGGAAAAGAACCAGCGCGACTTCTATTTGAATGAGCAGGTCAAGGCCATCCAGAAGGAGTTGGGTGAAGGTGAAGAAGGCGCCGACATCGAGGAGATCGAGAAAAAGATCAAGGCCGCCAAGATGCCCAAGGATGCTCTCAAGAAGGTTGAGGGTGAGTTGAAGAAGCTCAAATTGATGTCGCCGATGTCAGCGGAAGCCACTGTGGTGCGTAACTACATTGATGTGCTGGTTGGACTCCCCTGGGCGGCCAAAACCAAAATTAAGCACAATTTGGCAAACGCTGAGGCCGTGTTGAACGAAGACCATTACGGTCTCGACAAGGTCAAGGACCGCATTCTGGAGTATCTCGCGGTGCAGCAGCGTGTTGACAAACTCAAGGCCCCCATTCTGTGTCTGGTGGGACCTCCGGGTGTAGGCAAGACCTCGTTGGGGCAATCCATTGCCAAGGCGACCGGGCGCAAGTATGTGCGTATGGCCCTGGGGGGTATGCGTGATGAAGCGGAGATCCGTGGGCACCGCCGCACCTACATTGGCGCCATGCCGGGCAAGGTTTTGCAGAGCCTGTCTAAAGTTGGTACGCGCAATCCGCTATTCCTGCTGGATGAGATCGACAAGTTGGGTACGGATTTCCGTGGTGACCCCAGTAGCGCCTTGTTGGAAGTTCTGGACCCCGAACAAAACCACAAGTTTGGAGACCATTACGTTGAGGTGGATTACGACCTGAGCGATGTGATGTTTGTCGCCACATCGAACTCCATGAATATTCCGTCGGCCCTGTTGGACCGTATGGAAGTGATTCGTTTGTCCGGCTACACCGAAGACGAGAAGACCAATATTGCGATCACCTACCTGCTGCCCAAGCAGATGAAGAACAACGGCGTCAAAGAAGCCGAGCTGTCGATCACGGAAGACGCGGTGCGCGACATCGTTCGTTATTACACCCGTGAAGCCGGTGTGCGCTCGCTGGAGCGTGAACTCTCCAAGATTTGTCGCAAAGTGGTCAAGGGCTTGTTGTTGAAGAAGATCAAGCCCCAAGTGGTAGTGACGGTCGACAACCTCAACGATTACCTGGGTGTGCGCAAGTACACCTATGGCCGCGCAGAACAACAGAACCAGGTGGGCCAGGTCGTCGGTTTGGCGTGGACGGAAGTCGGTGGTGATCTGTTGACCATTGAGGCCGCGTTGACACCCGGCAAGGGTGTGATCACCCGGACCGGTTCTCTGGGCGATGTCATGAAGGAATCTGTTGAGGCCGCCCGCACCGTGGTGCGAAGCCGTGCGCGACGCTTGGGTATCAAGGATGAGATCTTTGAGAAGAAGGACATCCATATCCATGTGCCCGATGGTGCAACGCCCAAAGACGGCCCCAGCGCTGGTGCTGCTATGACCACGGCTTTTGTTTCTGCGTTGACGGGCATTCCTGTGCGGGGGGATGTGGCCATGACCGGTGAGATCACCCTGCGCGGCGAGGTGACTGAGATTGGTGGTTTGAAGGAGAAGTTGCTGGCCGCATTGCGCGGTGGTATCAAAACCGTTCTGATACCAGAAGCCAACGCTAAGGATTTGCAGGACATTCCCGCCAACGTCAAAAATGGGCTGGAAATCATCCCCGTGCGTTGGATCGACAAAGTGTTGGATTTGGCTCTGGAGTCCAAGCCTATTCCTTTGCCGGAAGAGGAGGCGCCATCCGCACCGGATGTGGTGGCAGCGAGTGTGCCGGTCTCTGGCTTGCAAGGCTCGGTGAAGCACTAAGCCAAGGTGAAGGCACGCAAAAATTTACCGATTTTTGGACTCTTTACTAAAAGCCCAAAAAATCGCGCTATAATTTGAGGCTTGAAATGCGGGAATAGCTCAGTTGGTAGAGCGATACCTTGCCAAGGTATAGGTCGAGAGTTCGAACCTCTTTTCCCGCTCCATATTGCAAGAAAAAGGGAAGCTAGTTGCTTCCCTTTTTCATTCAGTGGACCGGGGCCAAATTGGCCTTGGAACTAACAAGATAGTGGCGCGGTAGCAAAGCGGTTATGCCCCGGATTGCAAATCCGGTTAGTCCGGTTCGACTCCGGACCGCGCCTCCAAATATTTTGGTCATAGATGCCCCGTCAACGTTCGCTGCCGGGGCATTTTTGTTCCACAATAGACTGAACTTGTGCCCGAGTGGTGAAATAGGTAGACACATCGGACTTAAAATCCGCCGCTTCGTGAATAACGGGCGTACCGGTTCGATTCCGGTCTCGGGCACCACCCAGTCATTCAGTGGTTTCAGCACTACACTTCAGCCTATGCCACGCTACAACGCCCCCTTTGAAATCCATGTCCATGGACAGGTTGCCTTGCGCACGGATGTCCAGTTTGAGCAGTTGCAAGATGCGCTCAAACCACTCTGGAAGTACGCAGGCGCGCGTTCACTTTCAGACGGAGCGAATAGCTCCTATGAGGACGAGCCCGGCATTAAATTTGATGCGTTAGACCACGTATTGCAGATGTGCTGGACGGTAGCGGGCGACCACGATTTTCGCCAGACCTTGGACGAACTCTGCATGAATTTGAACGAGGTCGCAGATACCGGCGCTGCCATTGAAGTGACGTTCTACGATGCAGACTTCGATGAAGAAGACAGCCAACCCGGGAGCGAATCGCGGGATGATTTCCTGATGCTGTTTGTAGGCCCGAACCCCGCTGCCATCATGCAAGTTCAGCGGGACTTGCTGGTACAGGATGTCATCAGTCTGATGGAGCGCCATTTTGATGGGGCTGAATTGAGTGGTGTTGTGGGCGAGGTCGATAAACTTTTCACCCAGCGTTTCGATGCCTTGGTGAGTTCTCTTGCGCTGGGAAAACCACCCAGTGGGTCGGGTGGCAACCATGGTGGCGGCCACGGTGGCGGTCGTAAGCCTCGGCATCTGCATTGATTACAAGGTGCTCCAAGCGGACTCAACATGCTCAAGAAAATAAATGTTGATCAGCTTACGGTAGGTATGCATTTGAAGGAGTTTTGCGGCTCCTGGATGGAACATCCCTTTTGGCGAACCGGTTTCGTCATCACGGACCCGAAAGACATTGCTGCAGTTCTTGGCAGCAGCATCAAGGAAGTTTGGATAGATACCAGCAAGGGGCTCGATACTTCCGGGAGCACCCCTTCGGTGACCGAGGCAGAGTCTGAAGCCCAGGTCGAACAACAGCTTCAACAACTGGCCGCGACCGACCAACGGGAGTTGGCGCCCGTATCGATCGGGGCAGAGTTGGAGCGTGCGGCCAAGATTTGCTTCCAGTCCAAGCAAGCAGTCATTTCCATGTTTCAGGAAGCTCGGATGGGCAAAGCTGTAGACATAGGCGGTGCCCAGCAACTGGTTGAAGATATTTCGGATTCAGTGGCGCGGAATCCTGGTGCGCTGATCAGTCTTGCGCGCCTGAAGACCGTTGATGACTACACTTATATGCACTCCGTTGCCGTTTGCGCCATGATGGTCGGTTTGTCCAAACAGCTGGGGCTGGACGAGGCGCAGACCCGCTCAGCTGGCATGGCCGGCCTGATGCATGACCTTGGCAAGGCTTTGATGCCCATGGAGGTCTTAAACAAGCCAGGTAAATTGTCTCCTGCCGAGTTCAATGTCATCAAGACCCATCCATCGGAGGGCCATCGCTTGTTATCGTCTGGCGACAAGGTGGATGCCTTGGTTCTCGATGTTTGTCTGCACCACCACGAAAAGACCGATGGATCTGGATACCCCAAGGGACTCAAAGCCGACGAAATCAGTCTGTTTGCGAAGATGGGCGCGGTGTGTGATGTGTACGACGCCATCACCTCCAATCGCCCCTACAAGTCGGGTTGGGATCCTGCCGAGTCTTTGCGCAAAATGGCCGAGTGGGCGAATGGGCACTTCGACGGAAAGGTGTTTCAGGCTTTTGTGAAGAGCCTGGGCATTTACCCCATTGGTTCACTGGTGAAGCTTACCTCTGGGCGATTGGGGGTTGTGGTGGAGCAAACCGGGAAGTCACTGACCACGCCATCGGTCAAGGTGTTTTTTTCCACAAAGTCGAATCTGCGCATACCGCCGGAAGTGATTGACTTATCCCTACCCGGCGTGACCGAAAAGATTGTGAGCAGAGAAGATCCGGCTAAATGGCGGTTTACGGACCTCAACGAATTGTGGTCCGGGTTCAACAAGACCCATTGGTAATGTTGCCAGCGCCGAGCTGGGAGTACGGCGCCAGCAATCGTTCACCCTACCAACTCAGGCAGCAGGTGCTTTGACTGCGTATTTGCCCAGCTCTGCTTTGGCAATGGCATTGCGGTGCACTTCATCGGGACCGTCGGCAAAACGCAGTGTGCGCGCGTTGGTGTAGCTGTAGGCCAGAGGGAAGTCATCACACATGCCGGCGCCACCGTGGACCTGCATGGCCCAGTCGATCACGTCACAAGCCATCGTGGGCGCCACCACCTTGATCATGGCAATTTCATTCTTGGCAAACTTGTTGCCAGCAATGTCCATCATCCATGCCGCCTTGAGTGTCAGCAGGCGCGCCATGTCTATCTTGCAGCGCGCTTCGGCAATCCGTTCCTGCGTCACAGTTTGGGCCGCGATGGGTTTGCCAAAGGCGATGCGTGACGAGGCACGTTTGCACATCAACTCCAGTGCACGTTCGGCCAGACCAATCAGGCGCATGCAGTGGTGGATACGACCGGGGCCCAGTCGGCCTTGGGCGATTTCAAAGCCGCGTCCTTCACCCAGCAAAATATTGCTGACTGGGACACGCACGTTTTCAAACAACACTTCCATATGGCCGTGCGGTGCGTCGTCATATCCAAACACGTTCAAGGGCCGGACCACGGTAATGCCCTTGGTGTTTGCCGGCACCAGCACCATGCTTTGCTGTGAGTGGCGAGGGGCCTCGGGGTCGGTTTTGCCCATGGTGATGTAGACCGAGCAACGGGGGTCGCCCGCACCCGATGTCCACCACTTGCGGCCATTGATGACGTATTCGTCGCCCTGGCGTTCGATACGGGTTTCAATATTGGTGGCATCGCTGGACGCCACATCGGGTTCTGTCATGGCAAAGGCGGAACGTATCTGGCCTTCCAGCAGGGGCTTGAGCCAACGGGCTTTGTTTTCCTCGGAACCATACCGCGCAATGGTTTCCATATTGCCGGTGTCGGGTGCTGAACAATTGAAGACTTCACTGGACCACATGACGCGGCCCATGATTTCGGCCAGGGGTGCGTATTCCTGGTTGGTCAGGCCGGCGCCGTGGTAGCCCGATGCCTGTGCACTATCCACCGGCAGAAACAGGTTCCACAAACCGGCGGCCTGGGCCTTGGGTTTGATTTTTTCAATGGTTTGCAGCGGGGTCCAGCGTTTGCCGGCTGCCGTGTTGGCAGCGATTTCGGCATGGTAAGCCGCCTCGGACGGGTAGATGTGCTCGTCCATGAACCGCAGCACGCGTTCCTGCAGGTCTTTTGTTTTGGGGGAATAGTCAAAGTCCATGGGATCTCCGTTGGTGTTTGTTCTCAAAAAGAATGGCGGTGCTCAAGCAGCGCAGGCAAATTTCCAAGCCATTTGGGCCAAGGGGCGAGCGCCCGCCGCTGAACTGACGGCCTGTGCGCTGGAGGCGGTGCCGGCTTCGACGCGCTTGGCAATACCCTGCAAGATGGCGGCGATGCGGAACAGGTTGTAGGCCATGTAGAAGTTCCAATCGGCCTGGAGTTGCTCTGGTGTGGCCAGGCCCGTGCGTTCGCAATAGCGGCGTATGTATTCCGCTTCACTGGGGATACCCAGCGCTTCAAAATCCAGCCCTGCAATACCGCGGAACGATCCCGGTGGTATGTGCCAGGCCATGCAGTGGTAGCTGAAGTCTGCCAACGGATGGCCCAACGTGGATAACTCCCAATCCAGGACGGCGACAACCTTGGGCTGCTCTGCGTCAAACATCAGGTTGTCTAGCCGGTAGTCGCCATGCACGATGCTGACCATGCTGTCGTCACGGGCCATCGCAGGAATGTTTTGCGGCAACCACTCCATCAGCTTGTCCATCTCCGCAATGGGCTGGGTGATGGAGGCGCTGTATTGTTTGCTCCAGCGACCGATTTGCCGCTCGAAGTAATTGCCGGGTTTGCCGTAGTTCGCCAACCCCCGGCCTTTGAAATCAACCTTGTGCAGGGCCGCGATCACGCGGTTCATTTCGTCGTAAATGGCACCGCGTTGGCTACGGTCCATGCCTGGCAACGACTGGTCCCATAGAACACGACCTTGCATGTACTCCATGACATAAAAGGCACGGCCAATGACGGATTCGTCTTCACACAGACAGTACATATGGGGCACGGGCACACCAGTATCTTGCAGCCCGTGCATGACGGCAAATTCGCGCTCTACGGCGTGGGCAGACGGCAGCAGCTTGGCAACGGGGCCGGGCTTGGCGCGCATCACATAACTCTTGCCGGGCGTAACGAGTTTGTAGGTCGGGTTGGATTGCCCGCCTTTGAACATCTCCACCGCCATGGGTCCGGCATATCCCGGCAGATTTTCTTCCAGCCAGGTGCTCAGTGCAGCAACATCAAATGCATGCTGTTCACTGACAGGTCGTGTACCTAGGAAATGGTCAAATTCACTCATGGGGATGTTGTGTCGGTAAAGTTGTATAGAGGTCAGTTGTCGGCATCAATGATGTGCATCAGCGCAGCGCGGTCGCGCACCACCAGGCCACCTTGCTCGATCCGGATGGCTCCGTCCCGCTCCATGGACTTCAACTCCTGGTTGACACGCTGGCGGGACGCACCCAGCAGTTGCGCCAGCTCTTCCTGGGCCAGTTGCAGGCCTATGCGCACTTCTGTCGCATCGCTGAGCGAAGGAACACCGTAGCTGCGGACCAGGTGCAACAACTGTTTGGCCAGCCGCGCACGCAGGGGCAGGGTGTTGAGGTCTTCCACCAAGCCGTACAACTGCCGAATGCGGCGTGCATGCAGCCGCAGCAGCGCTTCGTACAACTCGACATGCAGGGCCAGAATCTTTTTGAAATCGGCCTTGGCCACACACAGAATCGTGGTGTCTGCGTGGGCATAGGCGTCGTGGGTACGCCTGTCCCCGTCGAAAATCGCAACGTCCCCAAACCAGATGCCAGGCTCCACGTAGGCCAGCGTAATCTGCTTGCCGGAAATGGAGGTTGAGCTCACCCGCACAGCCCCTTTCGCGCATGCAATCCACTCCTCCGGCGGCTCGCCGCGGGCTGCAATCAGGTCGCCGTCTTTGAAACGTTTGACGTATGCGCATCGAAGAATGTCGTGTTTGAGTGAAGGGGACAGCGTGGAAAACCAGCGACCGCCATTGATCGCTGAGCGTTCGTCGATAGTAAGGATGGGTTCGTCCATAGCTTGTCTTTTTGGTGACTGCAGATGTCGGAAATGACAGGTCCATTGTCACCTGCGCGGCAGACGTTTGTCTCTGTGTTTGTCGCGCGCGTGTCTGCTCTTCCAGGTTTGCCCTGTGCGGTGGAAGAGACAAATAGGGTGGGATTACGCGCCTCTCTTGTGGAATGCATGAGGGCTTGGCGGCTATGGTGCTGGGTTGGAAGGCCCTTATGCGAAAATCGGTCACATAGATGAAACCCCATAGAAAATATTTATTTGCGACATTGGGCGTTGCGACGCTGTGTGTTGCGATGAACAGCGCAGCGCTGACTTTGGGGCGCGCCAAAGGGTCTGTTTTTTTGGGGCAGGCGCTCAAACTGACGGTGCCCGTTCAGATGGAAGTGGGCGAGGGTAGGGCGTCGCTGTGTTTTGAAGCCGATGTTTTTTACGGTGATACCCGCCTGGACGCCGGCCGAGTGTCCGTTAGCAGCGAGTTGTTGCCCCAGACTCCATTGGCAAACGTGACCATCTTTGCGCAAGGCGCGGTGGATGAACCCGTGGTTACGGTGTACTTGCGTGCAGGGTGCGAAGCTAAAACCACCCGCCGTTACGTTCTGCTGGCCGAAGTGGCGCCGGCCGTGGCGGTGCCACCGCCCAGCGCCAGCGCACTGCCCGTGGTTCCGCCAGTGGCCCGCCCCTTGCCCGCTTTGCGAACGCCCCAAAACGAGAGTCGCGCCGCTGCAGCGCCACGTCCTGCCAAACCACCCAGGGTGCCACCCAGCCGTGGGGCGCAGCTAAAGCTTGAACCGCTGGATGTAACGCAGGATCGTGATCCCACCCTGAAGCTCAGCACGGAACTGGTGGTTGAAGAAGGCGGCGACCTGCAACGGAGCGCGCGGGCGGATGCGCTGTGGCGTTCGTTGAATACCACGCCGCAAGACATACTGGCAACGGACAGTCGCCAGCAGGCACTTGGGGCGGACCTCAAAAGCTTGCAGGGCATAACAACGAAAAATCGGCAGCTATTGGAAGACATGACGCGCCGGCTGGACCGGGCGGAGGCCGGACGTTATGCCAACCCCGTGGTTTACGGGCTTTTGCTATCCCTGGTGGTATGCGGCTTGTTGATTGCCTGGATGTGGCGTCGCGCCCAAAGCGGTGCCTTGACCCGTGACCCGTGGTGGCGTGATGAGGGGCTTGGTGATAAGTCGGAAACAGTTGATTTTCCCGAAAACGGGGCGCCACAAGCGGACCCCCATGCCGCGCGCGATGTGAGGCAAGCAGAGGTGCCGCCATCCACTGGCTTGAACAACATACCCGCGCCACCTTTGGCTAGCGTCGCGCAGGTCGACATCCCTCTCCATGGGGATGACCCCGTGCACGTTGGCCCGTCCAAGGCGGTCACCAGCAGTGTGGAAAAACGCATTGCGAGTGTTGCGCAGAGCCAGCCCTTGTCACGAGCTGCGGGGCATGTGGACTTTGGCCATAGCATGTCTGCCAGCTTGCTGCGTTCTGTCAATTCCAAAGAGATGCTGGATGTACGCCAGCAGGCCGAGTTTTTCATGACCCTGGGGCAGCACGACGAGGCCATCACACTCTTGCGGGAAAGTGTGGAAGCTGGCCCCGATGCCAACCCGCTGGTCTCTCTGGAATTGCTCAAGGTATTGCACACGCTGGGCCGCAAGGCAGAGTACGACTATTACCGCAGTGTGTTCAATGCCATCTTCAACGGCCATGTGCCGGTGTATGCCGAATTCAGCCAACCGGGGAGCGGGCTGGAGGCCTACCCGCAGGTGTGCAACCGGATTGTGGCGTTGTGGCCTTCAGAGGATGCTGTGGCGTATATCGAGAGTTGCCTGGTGCGTACGCGCAGGGAAAGCGGGGGGCAAGACTTCGATCTGGAGGCGTTTCGTGATCTGCTGATGCTGCACGGCGTGGCGAACCGCATCGCATCGTCATCGTTTGATTCGGGGTTCATGGCATTCAGCGCTGCCAAAACCGCACCGATTCCAGTGTCGGTCGCAGCGGAGGTGGGCGTTGACCTCGATTTGTCGGAACCACACAACGGCAACCTGATCGACTTTGATACCAGCGGCTGGTCACCATCGGAGCCTGAGGGCGCAAAAGGCAAAGGACGCTGAAGGGCGTTGTCAACGCCTGACTTGTAATGCGCCGGGGTTGACGATATTGGTAGGTGTCCCTTTGATGAAATTGATCACGTTGTCAAAGGCGGCGCCGAACAACGTCTCGTAGTTGTTTTGCTCCACATAACCAATATGCGGTGTGCAGATGCAGTTTTCCAAACGCAGCAAGGCATGCCCTTGTAACACTGGTTCGGTGTCGAAAACGTCAACTGCCGCCATGCCCGGGCGACCCCGGTTCAGCGCGCTGATCAGGGTATTGGTATCCATCAGTTCTGCCCGGGACGTATTGACCAGCAGTGCCGTGGGCTTCATGCGGGCCAGATCGGCGTGGTCTATCAGATTGCGGGTGCTGTCACTCAGCCGCAGATGGAGCGACAAGACGTCAGAATGTTCAAAAAAGGCCTCGCGGCTGGGTGATGCGCCATACCCATCCTGCAGCGCTTTTTCGCGTGAGGCTTCGCTGCCCCAGACCATGACTTTCATGCCGAAGGCCCGACCGTAACCGGCGACCATCTGGCCAATCTTTCCGTAGCCCCAGATACCCAGTACCTTGCCCTGCAGTTCACAACCCATGCCAAAGTTGGCGGGCATGGAACCCGACTTCAGCCCGGACTGTTGCCAGGCACCGTGTTTGAGGTTGCCAATGTAGTGCGGTAGCCTGCGCATGGCCGCCATCACCAGGGCCCAGGTCAGCTCAGCCGGTGCCACACCAGAACCCACACCTTCGGCCACCGCGATGCCCCGCTCTGTACAGGCCTGAACATCCAGGTGTGCACCGACACGGCCGGTTTGGGAAATCATTTTCAGCTTGGGCAGTTTTTCGATCAGTTGGCGGTTGATGTGGGTGCGTTCGCGGATCAGAACGATGACATCCGCATCCTTGAGCCGTACCGAGAGCTGGCCAATCCCTTTGACCGTATTGGTGTACACCTTGGCTTGGTAGGCCTCCAACTTTTCAGCGCACTCCAGTTTGCGCACGGCATCTTGGTAGTCATCCAATATCACAATATTCATGGATGCAATTGTGCCCTGTCAAAGGGCCATGCCGCGCCCCAGAAGGTATCAACTTATGACAGTGCCGCTTCCTTGGCAGCCAAGCGGTCCAGTTCGGCGCACACATCGGCCATGCGCCCGGAGATGACCATACGGCCCACGCTGGAACGGGCTTGTCCGCTTTCGACTACACGCAAGACGCGCAGCGGCTTTTGTATTGTGCGATTTTGGCCTGTAGCCCCCGTCAGTAGGTCATTTGCTGCTACTGATTTAGGAGTAAAGCATTGCACTTGCCGCTGGGGCAGCGGTACACCCACAACCGGCGTGCGGCTGGCCGACCACCAGCGCATCAGGCCTTGCAGTGGTCCAAAGAAATCTGAATTGGCAAATCGAGCGGTGTTCATGGGAGTGACTTTCGTGCGGAATTACATGAGCATGGTGTTGCGGATCAAACCAACTGCCAGACCTTCGATCTCGAAGGGCTCGCCGGGCTCCACCACTATGGTTTGGTAGTCCGGGTTTTCGGGGTGCAGTTCGATCAGGTGTTTATTGCGGCGAAAACGCTTGACCGTGACTTCTTCACCCAGGCGGGCGACAACAATTTGGCCGTTCTTGGCATCTTTGGTGGCTTGCACGGCCAACAGATCACCGTCCATGATGCCGGCGTCCCGCATGGACATGCCGCGCACTTTCAGCAGGTAATCGGGCTGGCGCTGGAACAGGCTGTTCTCCACGTAGTAGGTTTTGTCTACATGTTCCTGGGCGAGAATGGGTGAGCCCGCCGCGACCCGGCCTACCAGGGGCAGGGCCAACTGGGCCAAGCCGGGCAATGGCAAGGAGAACTGCTTGAAGCGGGATTCATGGATGGACTTGAGGGTGTCGCTCTTGAGCCGGATGCCGCGCGAGGTGCCGCTGACCAGCTCAATCACACCCTTGCGTGCCAGGGCTTGCAGGTGTTCTTCGGCCGCATTGGCAGACTTGAAGCCCAGTTCGCTCGCAATTTCTGCACGCGTAGGCGGTGCTCCTGTGCGGGAGATGGCGTTTTGGATCAGATCGAGAATCTGTTGTTGTCGCGCGGTGAGTTTGGGACTTTCAAGCATGCTGACTCCTTGGTTATGGGCCGTGTAAGCTGTTGGTCTGTACACACTGTTTCGGCATCCAGTAGCTGTATTTTTAACCAGTTTTATTTTGTTTGCAAGTGGAAAGCGCAAATATGTTGAAAAAGATGGTCTTTTTGGGCACCGGTGGCACGATTGCAGGCACCGCGGCTGAGGCAAGCGACAACGTGGGTTACACCGCGGCGCAGCTGGGTGTGGGGCAATTGCTGCAAGCCATACCGCGCCTGCAACAGGCGCTGGGCCCACACGCTTTTCTGGCAGAGCAGGTGGTGCAGGTCGACAGCAAGGACATGGGTTGGGCCCAGTGGCGTGTGTTGGCGCAGCGCATCCAGTACCACCTGGCGCAGCCCGATGTGCATTCCGTGGTGGTCACACACGGTACTGATACGCTGGAGGAGACGGCTTTCTTTTTGTCGCGTGTCTTGTCTAAAAAACTACTCGCACAGAAGGCGGTGGTACTGACCTGCGCTATGCGACCGGCCTCGTCATTGGCGCCAGATGGCCCGCAAAACGTACTGGATGCAGTGGCAGTGGCCGGTTCGGCAGAGGCGCGCGGCGTGTTGGCGGTGTGTGCGGGGACGGTGCACTCGGCGCGGGATGTCCAGAAAATCCACCCCTACCGGTTGAATGCCTTTGATTCGGGCGATGCCGGGCCATTGGCCTACGTGGAAGAGGGAAGGGTGCGGTGGTTGCATGCCTGCCCTGACGCCGATGCAGCAGCAGACTTTCCGTTGAAAGCCTTGGCAAAAGACCCCTGGCCACGCGTCGAAATCATCACCAGTTATGCTGGCGCGGCCGGCGCCATCGTGCGGGCTTTGTGTGCCGACGCCGCGGTGCAGGGCATCGTTGTAGCGGCTACGGGCAACGGCACGATCCACCAGGATCTGGAAGCGGCCTTGCGTGTGGCGCAAGTGCAAGGGGTGCGTATTGTGCGGGCAAGCCGTTGTGCTTACGGGGGCATCGTGGCAGGTGTTGCGGAAGGTGACTTCCCGCATTCAAAGGGGCTGCCTCCGGTCAAGGCCCGTATTGCCTTGATGCTGGAATTGATGGCGTAAATAAGGCCGCGATTGCGGCCTTTGATTTGGGGCAACAGCGTGTTCAGCTACCCAACGCCTCAAAAATACGCGACTTGATGACTTCCACATCACCCATGCCGCTGACGGCGCGGTACTGGGGGGCGCTGGCCGGATCTTTGGCGGCCCAGCCGGAGTAATACTCCACCAGGGGACGGGTCTGCGCGCTGTACACGTCCAGGCGTTTCTTCACGGTCTCTTCCTTGTCGTCGTCGCGCTGGATCAGCGGCTCGCCGGACACATCGTCCACACCCTCGACCTTGGGGGGATTGAACTTGACGTGGTAGGTGCGGCCCGATGCGGGGTGCGAGCGGCGTCCACTCATGCGTTCGATGATGGCGTCAAAGGGAACATCGATTTCCACCACGAAGTCCAGCGCCACACCAGCCGCTTTCATGGCGTCCGCCTGGGGGATGGTGCGGGGAAAACCGTCGAACAGGAAACCGTTGGCACAGTCGGCCTGGGTTAAACGCTCCTTGACCAGGTTGATGATGAGATCGTCGCTGACCAGCCCACCCGCAGCCATGACGGCCTTGGCTTCCAGTCCCAGCGGGCTGCCCGCCTTGACGGCGGCACGCAGCATGTCGCCGGTGGAGATTTGTGGAATACCGTATTTTTGGCAAATGAACGTGGCCTGCGTGCCTTTGCCTGCGCCTGGCGCGCCCAACAAAATTAGTCTCATGGATACCCTCGGATAGAACAAAAACCTTTGGCGCGGCATGCTGCACCGTCGTGGTGCGCCACGACACGCGGCTGCCTCCCGAGAATAGCATGGACCACCGTTCGCCTAACTTACGGATTACCCGTTGCTGGCAACAAATAAGGCCCGTACCCGTTCCAGGTCTTCCGGCGTGTCCACGCCCGGCCCTGGCGCTTGCGCACTCACATGCACGGCAATGCGGTGGCCATGCCACATAGCGCGCAACTGTTCCAGCGCCTCGGTCACTTCGATAGGTGCTTGGGGTAGTTGCGGGAACAGGCGCAAAAACCCGACGCGGTAGGCGTAGATGCCAATGTGGCGCAGTGGCGCGGGCTGGGGCAGGGTCTGCACGCCTTGGGCAAAACCATCACGCCACCAGGCAATGGGGGCCCGGCTGAAGTACAGGGCCATGCCAGCGGCATCCAGCACCACCTTGACGACATTGGGGTTGGTGAAATCGGCCACGCTGTTTATAGCGTGTGCGGCCGTACCCATGCTGGCCAGGGGTTGGGCTTGCAACACATCGGCCACGGCTTGCACGAGGGCGGGGTCTATCAGCGGCTCGTCGCCCTGCACATTGACCACAAGCGCGTCATCGCGCAGCCCCAGCACCTCACAGGCTTCGGCCAGGCGGTCACTGCCGGAGGCGTGGTCTTGTCGCGTCAGGATGGCTTCAATGCCATGGTGCTGGCAGGCCTGGAGGATGGAGGCGTGGTCGGCCGCGACCACAATGCGGGCGCTGGCGGGGACGCCCGAGCGCACACGTTGCGCCACACGCACCACCATGGGCACGCCGCCGATGTCGGCCAACGGCTTGTTGGGCAAGCGGGTGGAGGCCAGCCGCGCCGGTATGAGTACGGTGTAGGCCATGCTGGCGTGGCTTACAGGCCGAGTTCGTCGTCGCTCAGCGTGCGGGCTTCGTTTTCCAGCAGGACCGGAATGCCGTCGCGCACTGGGTAGGCCAGGCGCGCACTACGTGACCACAGCTCCTGCTTCTCGCGGTCGTATTCGAGGGGGCCCTTGGTAACGGGGCAAACAATGAGTTCAAGTAGTCGGGTGTCCATGGGCAGATGATAACTTTGCGCCAAGCAGTGGGGCCAGGGCAGTGTCCAGGGCTGAGAAGAACGCGGCTTCTGGCTTGAACACCAGCGGGACCGCCAGTGCGTCCGGGGCCAGGGGCCACAGTTTCGCGGCATCTTTCTCTGTGCAAATCAGCCGGTAGCCCCCGTGCAATATGCTTGATGTGCTATCAAATGCATAGTGATCCGGTAGCGCAAGCGTCTGCGCCAATGGCAGGGGGAGCGCGCGCAGCATCGCGAAAAACGCTTCGGGCTGGGCAATGCCTGCCAACGCCATCAGCGGTTTGCCACCCGGCGCGCGCAATGCCTCCAGCGGGATGTGAACGCCATCGCGTCCAACAGCGAAGGGCGCCAGACTGCGTTGTGCGGTGTAGCCGGCAAACGCTGGCTGGCTGCCGGTGTGCAGCACCAGCAGGCGATCCGCACGTTGGCCGACGCGGGCCACGGCGCTGCGGGGCCAGCCTTCGCGCAGAGGGCCCGCGGGCAAGTGCCAGCCATTGCCACAACCGCGGTCATCGAACACGCAAACTTCCAGATCGCGGTACAGGCCGTAGTGCTGCAGGCCGTCGTCACAGAGGATGATGCGGGTGTTGGGATAACGCGCCAAAAGGGCGGTGGCGGCGTCAAAACGTGTCGGCCCCACAAAGACGGGTACCTGGCAGTTGCGCCGGATGAGTAGCGGTTCATCCCCTGCGTCTTCGGGGCGGGATTCGTCCAGAACTTCGATGCAGGCAGTGCTGTTGTGGCGCCCATAACCGCGTGAGACGACCCCCACACGGAGTCCTTGCGCATGCAAATGCTGCACCAAGGCCATGGTGGTGGGTGTCTTGCCTGCGCCTCCGGCAATCACATTGCCGACCACAACCATGACGGCGTCGACACGCTGGGTCTTGGCAATGCCATGCCGGTACATCTGGCGCCGCAGCCAAACCAGGCTCTGAAAAACCAGTGAAACGGGCCACAACAGGCACGCCAGCCAGGTCCGTCCGGTCCAGGCACGCAGCAGAATCCTTTGCAGCGCGGGCCGCAAAGCACCGGCCATGGCGCTAGCGACCACCCGCCTGGGCTGAAGACTGGGTAGCGAAGGTGATCTGGTGCAGACCCGAGCGGCGCGCGGCTTCCATAACCGTCACCACCGACTGGTGCTTGGCACTGGCGTCTGCGCTGATGATGACCACTGTGTCTTTGCCTGCTTTTGCGCCATCGGTCATGGCCATCGACACGTTTTCCAGCGTGCGTCCGACCACGGGCACCCGGTTCACGCTGTAGGCACCGTCGGCACTGATGGCTACGATCAGCTCCTTGGCATAGTCGCGCTGGGCGTCGGTGTCGGCAACCGGCAGCTTGAGCTGCATTTCGGTGAACTTGCTGTAGGTGGTGGACAGCATCAAAAAGATCAGCACCACCAGCAGCACGTCAATGAACGGGATCAGGTTGATCTCGGGCTCTTCAGTGGTACGGGCGCGGAAGTTCATGGTTTGCTTTTACGGAACACCTTGAGGTGGCGGGCCAGGTGTTCGGCAGAGGTTTCCAGTGTCAGCAGGTAGGCATCCACCTGGCCACGGAAGTAGCGCCAGAAAATCAGGGAAGGGATGGCCACCAGCAAACCAAAGGCCGTGTTGTATAGCGCAATCGAAATGCCGTGTGCCAGTTGGGCCGGGTTGCCGCCGGTGGACCCACCAGGCGCTTGCGAGCCGAAAATCTCGATCATGCCAACGACAGTGCCAAACAGGCCCATCAGCGGTGCGGCCGATGCAATGGTGGCCAGTGCACTCAGGCGCAGCTCCAGGCGGTGGGCAACGATGCGGCCGGTGCTCTCCATGGTCGCGCGCAGGTCGTCTTCGGTGCACCGGGGATCGGAGTTGATGGCGCGCAATCCGCTGGCCAACACTTCACCCAGGGCGGAGTTCTTTTCCAGCTGGGTTACCACGTCCGGTGCCGGTATGGCGTTGCGCGTGACGCTCAGCACCTCGTCCAGCAGGCGCGGGGGCGCAACCTTGCTGCCCTTGAGGCTGATGAAACGGTCAATAACGATGGCCAGGGCCAATACGGAGCAGGCAATGAGGGGCCAGATTGGCCAGCCAGCGGCTTGTATGATGGAAAACAAATGGTCACTCCGTACAGATGCAATGCCCCGCGATTATGGCGTACGCCGGTGACCCACAGAACATGTGGATAAGTTTGTGCAAAACTATTGCCCGACCCGGCGCCAAGCCGCACCAAAGCGTGGTTTTGACAAATTGATGACAAATTCAGCAATAAAAAATCCAATGAAATCAACAACTTATTACGCCACGCCGTGTTGTGCGCGGGGTCTGCCCGCTGGCAAGGGGCTAGACCCGTATCTGTGGAGTGTTAGCGCGCACTACAGGCTTGGGGCGCTTGGAATGCACGATGTTTGAAGCGCCACAAACCGCCGCGTCGACCGTACGGGTGTGGCAGGTGAGGGCCTTGTGCCGGGCCATTGCCGATGCCATGGACGCCCGCTTCAACCCGGTCACCGTAGCCGGCGAGATCAGCGGGTTCACCCGCGCGGCCAGCGGACACTGTTACCTGTCGTTGAAAGACGAAACCGGCCAGATCCGCTGTGCCATGTTCCGCCGGGCGGCAAGCCTGCTGAACTTCAGTCCCCGCGATGGCGACCGGGTGGAGGTGCGCGGGCGCCTTGGCGTGTACGAGGCGCGGGGCGAGTTGCAACTGGTGGTGGAGAGCATGCGGCCCGCAGGGCAGGGCACGTTGTTTGAACAATTCTTCAAGCTCAAGGCCAAGCTGGAGCAGGAAGGCTTGTTTGACAGTGCACGCAAGCGGCCGCTGCCCGCCATGCCACGTGCAATTGGCCTGGTGACGTCTTTGGGGGCTGCTGCCTTGCACGATGTGGTGACGGCCCTGCAGCGGCGTGTGCCGCACATACCGGTGGTGCTGGCGCCTGCGGCAGTGCAAGGCGAAAACGCGCCGCGTGAGCTGGTGCAGGCGCTGTCCAGTCTGTACGCCCAGGTCCAGGCGGCCAGTGCGGACGCTGCCGTTGCCATTGATGTGATCTTGCTGGTGCGTGGCGGCGGCGCCATGGAAGACCTTTGGGCTTTCAACGACGAACAGCTGGCCCGCCTGTTGGCGCGCAGCCCGGTTCCTGTGGTGTGTGGTGTGGGCCACGAAACGGACTTCACCATTGCCGACTTCGTCGCTGACATCCGAGCGCCGACCCCCACTGCCGCAGCAGAACTGGTTTCAGAGCCTACCGCTGCGTGGCTGGACCTGGTGGCGGAGCTGGAGACCCGTATGTGCGATGCCGTGGGGCGTTATCTGGACCGGCAGGCACAGCGTATCGATCTGGCAACCTCGCGTCTGGGAAGGCCCTCGTCATTGGCGCACCGCCAGCGCCTGGTGTTGTCCGCGCTAGAGCAACGCATGCAGCACGCCGCGCGCATGGGATTGCAGATCCGCCAATCGGATATTGCACGCAGGCAGCAGGACTGGCAGCCCCGCATCCAGAGGGCTTTGCAGGGCTTGCACGAACGTAACCGCCGCGCCGAGTTGCGTTTGGGGTTGTTGGATCCTTCGCTGGTGCTGCAGCGGGGATATGCCTGGCTGAGCCTGGAAAACGGACAAACACTGGGCCATGTGGCGCAGGCTATTCCCGGGCAGCAGGTGCGGGCCACCCTTACCGATGGCGCGGTTGACTTGACCGTCAACGGCCGGGGTCAAAATTAATTCCTACAATCAGCGTTTTTGCCAACCCAAGAGAGGATTCCATGGAACACACCCTGCCCGCTTTGCCGTATGCGATCGACGCTCTGGCCCCTGCCTATTCCAAAGAAACGCTGGAGTTTCACCATGGCAAGCACCACAACGCCTACGTGGTGAACCTGAACAACCTGCAAAAGGGTACGGAATTCGAAAACATGTCGCTGGAAGAGATCATCAAGAAGTCCAGCGGCGGCATCTACAACAACTCGGCCCAGATCTGGAACCACACGTTCTTCTGGAACTGCATGAAGCCCGCTGGCGGTGGTGAGCCGTCCGGCGCATTGGCTGCAGCCATCAATGCCAAGTGGGGCAGCTACGCAGCTTTCAAGGAGGCTTTCGTCAAGTCTGCCGTGGGCAACTTTGGCTCTGGCTGGACCTGGCTGGTGAAGAAGCCCGATGGCTCTGTGGATATCGTCAATACGGGCGCTGCCGGTACGCCCTTGACCACAGCCGACAAGGCCCTGCTGACCGTGGACGTGTGGGAGCATGCGTACTACATCGACTACCGCAACATGCGTCCCAAGTTTGTCGAAACCTTCCTCGACAAGCTGGTGAACTGGGGCTTTGCCGAAGCCAATTTCGCCTGAGTGCCTTGCACCTGTGAAAAAGCCGACCTTGGGTCGGCTTTTTTTATGGGGTGAACGGGCGTCCCGAAAGTTTTGCGCCGGGCTTGATGCCCTTTTTCGCAAACCACCCCTGGTTCATCTCCAAAACGTAGCGCACGGGTTTGGTCGAGCAGTGGGATTCGGTGGTGAGTGGTTTCATGTCTTCCAGGTTGACGATGGCGCCATCGTCGGCAACAAAGGCAGCGGTCAGTGGCAGCGGTGTGTTTTTCATCCAGAAACACAGTCGGCTGGGGCTCTCGAAGATGAAGAGCATGCCTTCGTGCTGGGGCATGTTTTTGCGGAACATGAGTCCGATCTCGCGTTGCTCGGAGCTGGCGGCTACTTGTGCATCGATTTGGTACATGCCGACGGATAGTTTGGTGCGTGGCAATTCGGTCTGTGGCATGTCTTGCGCGTTGACAAGTCCGTGACCAAACAAGAGCGTAGCCAACAAGGTAGAAACAATGGTTTTCATGCCGCTATTGTGGCTGAATCACGCGCCTGACCGATGGTGGCGTACCGGGCGTCAGGCAGCAAGGGGTAATTTTTTAGGAATAGAATTTGTGCACTGTCTGAAGCACAACTTCTCAGGTAATTGCGATCCCACCATTCAACGGAGACCTTTTCCCCATGTACCAGCACATCAAAGTCCCTACCGAAGGTAAAAAAATCACCGTGAATGCGGACATGTCCCTGAACGTGCCCGACCAGCCCATCATTCCGTTTATTGAAGGCGACGGCACCGGTCTGGACATCACCCCCGTGATGCTGAAAGTGGTGGACGCAGCGGTGGCAAAAGCCTATGGCGGCACGAAGAAGATCCACTGGATGGAAGTCTATGCTGGCGAAAAGTCTACCAATGTGTACGGCCCCGATGTGTGGCTGCCAGAAGAAACTCTGCAGGCCCTGCGTGAGTACGTGGTGTCCATCAAAGGTCCATTGACCACGCCTGTGGGGGGCGGTATTCGCTCCCTGAATGTGGCTTTGCGCCAGGAACTGGATCTGTACGTGTGCCTGCGCCCCATCCAGTACTTTGACGGTGTGCCCAGCCCGGTCAAAGAACCGCACAAGACCAATATGGTGATCTTCCGCGAAAACTCGGAGGACATCTACGCCGGCATCGAGTTTGAAGCCGAGAGTGAGAAGGCCAAGAAGCTGATCAAGTTCCTGCAGGACGAGATGGGCGTCAAGAAAATCCGTTTCCCCAACACCTCCGGCATTGGTATCAAGCCGGTGTCGCGTGAAGGCACCGAGCGCCTGGTGCGCAAGGCCATCCAGTACGCCATTGACAATGACAAGCCCAGCGTGACCATTGTGCACAAGGGCAACATCATGAAGTACACCGAAGGTGGCTTCCGCGATTGGGCCTACAACCTGGCGCAAAAGGAGTTTGGCGCGCAGTTGATAGACGGTGGCCCCTGGTGCAAGTTCAAGAATCCCAAGTCTGGCAAAGACATTGTGGTCAAGGACAGCATTGCCGACGCTTTCCTGCAGCAGATCCTGCTTCGTCCCGCCGAGTACAGCGTGATTGCCACGCTCAACCTGAATGGCGACTACGTGTCTGATGCTCTGGCCGCACAGGTTGGTGGCATCGGTATTGCACCGGGTGCCAACCTGTCGGACTCGGTGGCGTGTTTTGAGGCCACCCACGGCACGGCACCCAAGTATGCAGGCAAGGATTACGTGAACCCGGGCTCTGAAATCCTGTCCGCTGAAATGATGCTGCGCCACATGGGCTGGCTGGAAGCGGCAGACCTCATCATCAGCTCCATGGAAAAGTCGATCAAGAGCAAGAAAGTGACCTATGACTTTGCACGTTTGATGGACGGCGCGACCCAGGTGAGCTGCTCCGGCTTCGGGCAGGTCATGATCGACAATATGTAATGGGAATATCCCGTGGCCCTTGGGCTCACGGGGTATGCTTGTTGCGCGGAACCGCCTGGGCTTTTTGGGGTCCGAGGCGGTTTTTTTATGGCTGTGGCTTGAATTGGGCCGCAGTGGCTCCAATTCAACTGAGCGGTGCAATCCTTTGGGGTGACCGATAGAATCGATTTCATGGCTACAAATATCCCGTCCAAACCACTAGAACCCCCCATTCAGCCGCCCAACCCTGATGAAGGTGGCTCTGTTGTGTTGGAGCGTCGTACCCAGCGGGTCAAACCGCCGCAGATGTACCAGGTGCTCATGCTCAACGACGACTACACCCCCATGGAGTTTGTCGTGGTGGTGATACAGGAGTTTTTCGGCAAGGATCTGGAATCAGCGACCCGCATCATGTTGAAAATCCACCTGGATGGCAAAGCTGTGTGTGGGGTTTATTCCAAGGATGTGGCGGTGACCAAGGTCGACCAGGTGCTGGACGCTGCGCACAAGGCGGGCCATCCTTTGCAATGCATTTGTGAACCCGTGGATTTGTAAAGTGATATCGAAACTAGTGAACAGCGAACCGGGAAACGGTTTACAGTTAATCATCAACGCAAGGCTAAAGGAAATCACATGATTGCCCAAGAATTGGAAGTCAGCCTGCACATGGCGTTTGTTGAGGCACGCCAGCAGCGCCACGAGTTCATTACCGTGGAGCACTTGTTGCTCGCCCTATTGGACAATCCCAGCGCCGCCGAAGTGTTGCGCGCCTGCTCGGCCAACATCGACGATTTGCGCAAGTCGCTGTCGAACTTCATCAAGGACAACACGCCGCAGGTAGCAGGGGCCGATGATGTGGACACCCAGCCTACCTTGGGCTTTCAGCGCGTCATCCAGCGCGCCATCATGCATGTGCAATCCACCGGCAGTGGCAAGAAGGAAGTAACCGGTGCCAATGTACTGGTCGCCATCTTTGGCGAGAAGGATTCCCACGCGGTCTATTACCTGCACCAGCAGGGCGTGACACGCCTGGACGTGGTGAACTTCATTGCCCACGGCATCAAGAAGAATGATCCTCCCGAGTCATCGGCCAAGGCCAATGAAAACCCGGTCGAGAACGAAGAAGGTAACGGCGAGAAGAACGAAAAAGCTTCTCCGCTGGAGCAGTTCACGGTCAACCTGAACCAGCTCGCGAAAGACGGCAAGATCGATCCGCTGATCGGCCGTGAATACGAAGTCGAGCGCGTCATCCAGATCCTCTGCCGCCGCCGCAAGAACAACCCCTTATTGGTGGGCGAAGCCGGTGTCGGCAAGACCGCCATTGCAGAGGGCCTCGCGTGGCGCATCACCCAGGGTGATGTGCCCGAAATCCTGGCGGAAGCCATTGTGTATTCGCTGGACATGGGCGCCTTGCTGGCCGGTACCAAGTACCGCGGTGATTTCGAACAACGTCTCAAGGGTGTGTTGAAAGCACTGAAAGACAAACCCAATGCCGTGCTCTTTATTGATGAAATCCACACCTTGATCGGTGCGGGTGCCGCATCGGGTGGAACACTGGACGCGTCCAATCTGCTCAAGCCCGGACTGAGCTCAGGTGCCTTGAAGTGCATTGGCGCCACCACGTTCACCGAGTACCGTGGCATCTTCGAAAAAGACGCAGCGCTGTCGCGCCGTTTCCAGAAGGTGGATGTTGTTGAGCCTACTGTGGAGCAGACTGTTGAGATTCTCAAAGGACTCAAGTCGCGCTTTGAGGAGCACCACAACGTTAAGTACGCCGTGGCGGCCTTGCAAGCGGCGGCAGAGTTGAGTGCCAAGTACATCAACGACCGCCATCTGCCGGACAAGGCGATTGACGTCATCGATGAGGCTGGCGCGGCGCAACGGATCTTGCCTGCGAGCAAGCGCAAAAAGACCATCAGCAAGGCCGAGGTCGAAGAGATTGTGGCCAAGATCGCCCGTATCCCCGCGGCCAATGTGTCCAATGACGACCGCAGCAAGCTTAAAACGCTGGAGCGTGATCTGCGCAATGTGGTGTTTGGCCAGGACAAGGCCTTGGACGTATTGTCGTCAGCCGTCAAGATGGCGCGTTCTGGCATTGGCAAGGGCGACAAGCCGATTGGCTCCTTCCTGTTCAGCGGCCCCACCGGTGTTGGCAAGACCGAGGCCGCCAAACAGCTGGCCTACATCATGGGCATTGACCTGATTCGCTTCGATATGAGCGAATACATGGAGCAGCACGCGGTGAGCCGTTTGATCGGTGCGCCTCCGGGTTACGTGGGCTTTGACCAGGGCGGTTTGCTGACCGAGGCCATCACCAAGAAACCGCACTGTGTGTTGCTGCTCGATGAAATCGAAAAGGCGCACCCTGCGATTTTCAACGTGCTGTTGCAGGTCATGGACCATGGCACACTGACGGACAACAACGGGCGCAAGGCCGATTTCCGCAACGTGATCATTGTGATGACCACCAATGCGGGTGCGGAGACCATGAACAAGGCCAGCATCGGGTTTACCAACCCGCGGGAGGCTGGGGACGAAGCGGCGGACATCAAACGCCTGTTCACCCCCGAGTTCCGCAACCGCCTGGATGCCATCGTCAGCTTCAAGGCGCTGGACGAAAACATCATCCTGCGTGTGGTCGACAAGTTCCTACTGCAGCTGGAAACCCAGCTGGCTGAGAAGAAAGTCGACGTTACCTTCACCGACAAGCTGCGCAAGCACTTGGCGAAGAAGGGCTTTGACCCCCTGATGGGCGCCCGACCCATGCAGCGCCTGATTCAGGACACGATCCGCCGTGCGCTGGCCGACGAGCTGCTGTTTGGACGTCTGACGGAAGGTGGCCGCCTGACGGTGGACCTGGATGACAAGGACGAAAGCAAGACCGAGGTCCTGCTGGATATCCAGCCCTTGCCCGAGAAAAAGGGCAAGTCGAAGCCGGAAGAGGCAACTGCGGGCTAATGCAGCACATTTAAGCCTCAAACACAAAGGCCCCATTCGCAAAAGCGAATGGGGCCTTTTTTTGCCCGCTTGTTGGCGGGTGTTTACTTGAAGCCCACGCGGTCCAGCATTTGTTGCACTTTGACCTGGTTCATACCCACCACGCTGATGGGTATGGTCTCGCTTTTGAAGCTACCGCCTGTCATGGCCTGCAGAGCAGGGTTGTTGATCTTCACCCCTTTTGCGACGGGCCATTCGTTGTTGCCGTTGGCGAAATGGTCTTGTGCGGATGCACTCGCCAGGTACTCCAGGAACTTGATGGCATTTGCCGGGTTCTTGGCATTTTTGGCCACTGCGCCGCCTGCGATGTTGACGTGGGTGCCCCATGTGGACTGGTTGGGGAAGACGACGCCCACACGTTCGATGACGGTCTGGTCTTCGGGCTTGGTAGAGCGCATCAGGCGCGCCAGGTAGTACGAGTTGCTAACGGCAATGCCACATTCTCCCGATGCGACGGCCTTGATCTGGTCCGTATCGCCACCCTTTGGCGCACGTGCCATGTTGGCAACCATGCCTTTGAGCCACTGTTCAGCGGCGGCTTCACCCATGTGTTCGGTCACCGATCCAAACAACGACAGGTTGTACGGGTGCGAACCCGAGCGGATGCACAATTTACCGGTATTCTTGGGGTCACCCAGTTCTTCGTAGGTGTCCACGTCTTCTTTCTTCACCTTGAGCTTGTCGTACACGATGACGCGCGCGCGCGTGGAAAAACCGTACCAGGGTGTTTCTCCATTGGCATTGGCTTTGCCACGGTATTGGGCGGGAATCGCATCGTCCAGCAGCTTGGATTTGATGGGCTGGAACAGACCATCGGTTTCACCGCGCCAGAGGCGGCTGGCATCGACCAACAAAATGATGTCAGCCGGGGATGCTGCACCTTCGGCCTTTAGGCGCGCCAGAATACCGGCGTCGTCGGCGTCCACACGGTTGAGTTTGATGCCAGTGGCTTTGGTAAAGTTGGCGTAGAGTGCTTCGTCCGTCGGGTAATGGCGTGCTGAATAAATGTTCAGAACCTGCTCCTGCGCCAGGGTGGTCGCGGAAACGATGCTGAGCAAACAGGCTAGGGCAATACGGGTTTTCATTTGGAAGCCTCGGTGTCGGTTTGGGTGTAGAGTGCCCTCATCATATTACAAACGCGAATCATTCGCAATCAATACATCCGGTATTTCCCCGGATTCTGCTTTCATGAAGTTCTATATTTCACTGGTTGCCACACTTGCTCTCATAGGCTGCGCGTCAACACCCAAAGATGCGCCGGTCATCGACACGCCTGTTGTTACGCCGCCGGTTGCTGTTGTTGTAGCTCCCAAAATACCACCCCGTATAGGTCTTGCCCTGGGCGGTGGCGCGGCCCGGGGTTTTGCGCATGTCGGTGTAATCCAGGTCTTGGAGGAGGCTGGCATCCGCCCTTCCATGGTCTCCGGTACCTCCGCCGGCAGCCTGGTAGCCGCGTTTTATGCCAGCGGCAAAACGGGCAAACAGCTACAAAACGTGGCCGAGACCATGGAGGAGGCCACCATCGCCGATTGGACACTGCCGCTGTTCAACCGCGGCATGCTGCGCGGCGATGCGCTGGCGCGGTATGTCAATGGCCAAGTGGGGTCACGCCTGATCGAGGATATGGTTTTACCGCTGGGCATTGTTGCCACAGACCTCAACAGTGGCCAGAGCATGTTGTTTCAGCGTGGTGATACTGGCACTGCCGTGCGGGCGTCCAGCGCAGTTCCGGCTGTTTTTCAGCCCGTCAAAATTTCGGGCCGTGAATATGTGGACGGTGGCTTGGTCTCGCCCGTGCCCGTGCGCGCCGCGCGCCAGATGGGCGCTGAATTGGTGATCGCGGTTGACATCTCCAGCGCACCGGAGGGCAATCTGTCCGGCGGAACGCTGGACGTGTTGTTGCAGACCTTTGCCATCATGGGCAAAAGCATCAACTACTTTGAGCTCAAGGAAGCGGACATCGTGGTCAAACCCGGTTTGGTCGGGGTCGCCAGTGCGGACTTTGGCTCACGCAAAAAGTCCATCGAAGCGGGGCGCAAAGCGATGTTGCAACTCTTGCCACAATTGCGGGCCGCAATCGCTGCCAAAACCCGCTGAAGTACGGCATCGGAAAGTAGGGCCAAAAAAAAGGCCCCGTCTTGCAACGAGGCCTTGAAGGGATCCCTGAACCTGATGGTTTCGAAAGGACCCGAGGAGACAACCGGTAGGAAACACATGTGTTTCCGTGTTGGATTAATTATGTCAGGGTTTTCCCTTGACAGCTAGAGAAGGCGCTCCAAAACGCAGTGGCCTGCGCCTTCACCAGGGGCTAATTAACGCTTTTTGGCAGTGGCTTGTTTCGTAGCGTTGGTCGCAGTAGCGGCCACGGCATTGAAATTGGCTTCGGCCATTTCAGTGGCTTGCTTCACAGCCTTTTGCACGGATTCCAGAGCGTTGTTGGCAGCAGCCACTGAGCTCTTCATGATCGCCACAGCGGACTCAGAGCCAGCAGGTGCGTTCTTGGCAGCGCTGTCAACCAGACCCATGAACTTCTTCTGGGCATCAGCAGCCTGACCTTCAAAGTTCTTGCCGAACTCGGCAGTGGTGCCGGTCGCGATGTCATACAGGTGGCGGCTGTAAGCAGCAGTCTTTTCAGCCAAAGGCTGGAATAGGCCGGATTGCAGGGCCAACAGTTCTTGTGCGTCTTTCACGCTCAGCAGGGACTGGGTGTGGGTGTTGGCTTCGGCCAAAGCTGCCTTGGAAGCAGTCAGGTTCAGTTCAACGATCTTCTCGACGCCTTCGAAAGCCTTGCTGGTCAGGCCGAACAGAGTTTCGATGTTGGCTTTGTGGGAAGTCATCAGTTGTTCAACAGTCATCATGTCAATATCTCCTAGAGTTGCGGTAAAAATTTACTATCTGCTCCGTAACTGCCCAGATGGCTTGTTGATGTTGCAGTGCAGCATGGTTTGAATTATAGAGATGCTGCACCGCAGCGCAAGTCTTTTTTGCTGCGTCGCAACAATTTAGAACAATTTCTCTATATCCAGCGTTTGTCATGGCCGGGTCACACAAGTGTCAGTGCGGATGGATCGCGGCGCAAGCTACCAGATTTGGCAGGTAGGGGCTGGCAGAATCAAGCCATGCCGAATACCAATCCCCCCAAACCCGCGCCCGAGTCCCGCAGCGCCTACAAGGCGTTTCGCCCCATCACCACCCGCTGGATGGACAACGATGCTTACGGTCATGTCAACAACGTCGTCTACTACAGCTGGTTTGACACCGCGGTCAATGCCCACCTGATCGAACACGGCGCACTGGACATCCATGCCGGCGAGACCATAGGCCTGGTGATAGAGACCCATTGCAACTACTTTGCATCCCTGGCATTTCCGCAGACCGTGCAGGTGGGTATTCGGGTGGCGCACCTGGGCACTTCCAGTGTGCGTTACGAGGTAGGCATCTTTGGCGACGCGGACACCACGGCCGCCAAGGGGCATTTTGTGCACGTTTATGTAGACAAAATCACGCGTAGGCCCGTACCCCTGCCACAGCGGCTCAAAACTGTATTGGAAGCATTGTTATGACATCACCATCTTCCGCTGCCGTCGACGCAGCGATCACGTCCCGCATGTCCGTGCGGGCCTTCACCGACCAGATGGTGGACCGCACCACCATCGAACACATCCTGCAGGTCGCCAGCCGCGCACCCTCAGGCACCAACTGCCAACCCTGGCGTGTCTATGTGCTGCAGGGCGCCAAGCAGGCGCAACTGGTAGAGCAGGTCTGCGCCGCGCACGACGCCATCCGTGCCAACCCGGCATTGGCCGCCGAGTATGTGGAAGAGTACGACTACTACCCGCAGAAATGGGTCAGCCCCTACATCGACCGGCGCCGCGAAAACGGCTGGGGCCTGTACGGTCTGCTGGGCATAGGCAAGGCCGACAAGGACAAGATGCACGCCCAGCACCAGCGCAACTTCAAATTCTTCGATGCTCCCGTAGGCCTGATGTTTACCGTGGACCGTGTCCTTGGCCGCGGTTCGTTGGTGGACTATGGAGCCTTTCTGCAAAACATCATGGTCGCCGCGCGCGGCCATGGCCTGCACACCTGCCCGCAGGCTGCGTGGAACGGTTTTGCCAAGATCATCCTGCCGCATATTGGCGCCGGGCCAGACGAGATGCTGGTCTGCGGCATGTCACTGGGTTATGCGGATGAATCTGCCGTGGTGAATGGCTTCCACACGCCCCGCGTGCCGGCGCAAGACTTCACCACCTGGCTGGAATAGGGCGCAGACGAATCCATGACATCAACCTCCACACAGCGTCCCCGTGTACTGATCACCCGTGCCGTCTTCCCCGATGTGATCGCGCGCCTGTCTGAACACTTCGACGTAGAGTCCAACCAGAGCGATGTGAACTGGACACCAGCCGAACTCGTACAACGCCTGCAGGGCAAGGCGGGCGCCTTCACCACGGGCTCCATCGCTATCAACGCCGCCCTGCTGGCCCAATGCCCGGACCTGAAGATTTGCGCCAACATGGCCGTGGGCTACAACAACTTCGACCTGGACGCGATGAGCGCCGCCGGCGTGTTGGCCAGCAATGCACCCGACGTGTTGACCGAAACCACGGCCGACTTCGGTTTTGCGCTGATGATGGCCGCCGCGCGCCGGGTGACAGAGAGTGAACACTTTCTGCGCGCCGGCCAATGGAAGAGCTGGCGCTACGACATGTTTGCCGGGGCCGAAATCCATGGCTCCACACTGGGCATCATCGGCATGGGCCGCATTGGCCAGGGCATCGCACGCCGCGGCGCCCTGGGCTTTGGCATGCAGGTCGTGTACCACAACCGCAGCCGCTTGGACGCCACGACCGAGGCCGATTGCAAGGCACGTTATGTCAGTAAAGAAGAGCTTTTGCAGACGGCCGACCACGTGGTCCTCGTCGTGCCGTACTCTGCCGCGTCTCACCACACGATAGGTGCGGCCGAACTGGCGCTGATGAAGACCACTGCCACACTGACCAACATCGCCCGCGGCGGCATTGTGGACGATGCCGCACTGGCCGCCGCATTGCGCGACAAACGCATTGCCGCAGCGGGGCTGGATGTGTTTGAAGGTGAACCCAATGTCCACCCGGACCTGCTGAGCGTGCCCAACGTGGTGCTGACGCCCCACATCGCCAGCGCCACCATGGGCACGCGCCGCGCGATGGCCATGCTGGCAGTGGACAATCTGATCGGGTATCTGGTGCACGGCAAGGCGGTGACGCCGCTGAATGCCGACCGGCTGGTGCAGCAAGGCACTGCATAAACCTATCAATATGCTATTAAAAGTATAGCGAAATGGTTATATCCGACGGGGGCTAGAGGCCCATTTTTCATATGGAACTGGTTTAGAAGGCGATGATACGGTGAATGATGGAATGGTTTGGGCGCTGCTGGCGCTGACGTTGGTGACGCTGCTCGTGGCCGGTTGGACGGCGCTGGCGCTGGGTCGCCTGCGTGCGGGTGATGCCCAGGCGGGGCTGGACGCACAACTGCAGCGCAAGGAGCTGCAGGACCTGCGGGTTTTGCTGCAATCCGCCAATGAGCGCCTGGAGCGCGAGCTGCGCCGCGAGATTGCCGAATCGTCCCAGGGCGCGCGCCAGGAGCTGACACAGAACCTGGCCACCTTCCAGCAATCGCTGACACAGCAAGGGGCCGAGGCCACGCGCACTCAAAACACACAAATCGACGCCTTTGGCCAACAGCTGTCGCTGATGCAAAAGACGCTGGCCGACACCCTGCACACCCAACTCTCTGGCATGGGCGAGTCCACGGCCCGCCGCCTGGCCGAGTTGAGCGACACCAACACCCGCAGCATGACGGCCGTGCGGGATGCCCTGAACCAACAGTTGGCCCAGCTGCAAACCACCAACTCTGCCAAGCTGGACGAAATGCGCGCCACGGTGGACGAAAAGCTGCAGACCACCTTGCAGGCGCGATTGGGCGAGAGTTTTAAACAGGTCGCCGACCGCCTGGAGCAGGTGCACAAAGGCCTGGGTGAAATGCAGACGCTGGCCCAGGGTGTGGGCGACCTCAAACACCTGCTGACCAATGTCAAGACCCGCGGCATCTTTGGCGAGGCACAACTGGCCAGCCTGCTGGAACAGGTCTTTGTACCCGACCAGTACGCGGTGCAGATCGCGACGCGCCCAGGCAGCAAAAACGTCGTCGACTTTGCGATCAAGCTGCCCGGCAAGTCCGACTCCGGCGCGCCGCTGTGGCTGCCTATAGACGCGAAGTTTCCCAACGAAGATTACGAGCGTTTGCTCGATGCCCAGGGCAGGGCGGACGTGTTGGGCGCCGAGGCCGCAGGCAAGGCGCTGGAGCTGCGCATACGGCTGGAGGCCAAGTCCATGGTCGAAAAATACGTGGAGCCACCGCACACCACCGACTTTGCGATTTTGTTCCTGCCCACCGAAGGCCTGTACGCCGAGGTGTTGCGCCGCCCCGGCCTGATGGAAAGTCTGCAGCGCGACCACCGTGTCACGCTGGCCGGGCCTACCACCTTGCTGGCCATGTTGAGTTCGCTGCAAATGGGCTTTAGAACGCTGGCGCTGGAGAAGCGCTCCAGCGAGGTCTGGCAGGTGCTGGGTGCCGTCAAGACCGAGTTCGAAAAATTTGGTGGTGTGCTGGCCAAGGTTAAATCGCAGACCCAGACCGTGCTCAACACGCTGGACAACGCCGAGACCCGCAGCCGCGCCATGGGCCGTGCACTGAAAAAGGTGGAAGCCCTGCCCGACACGCAGGCTCAAGCCCTGATTCCCTTCGACAAAGACTTTGACGGCGCCGGTGGCGAGCCCGACGCCGACACCAGCGCATGAGTCCTGCGCCCAGCGCTGAACCGTCCCGCGCCTTGGCCTTGGCCCGGCTGATACTCGGCCAGATCTTTCTGCACGGCAGCATGGCGGGTATGCGCATGGCCGCACCCCTGCTGGCGCTGCGCGAAGGTTATAGCGCGCTGGCGGTGGGAATGTTGCTGGCGCAGTTCTCGGTGTCTCAGGTGTTTTTGGCGATACCCGCCGGGCGTTATGCCGATCGCCATGGCCTGCTCAAACCCATGCGCCTGGGCGTGATCGCCGCAGTTATGGGTGGGGCGCTTGCCGGTGTTGTGCCGCACTTTGCGATGCTGTGTATCAGTGCCTTGTTGATGGGCGGCGCCACCGGGGTGGCCATTGTGGCGCTGCAGCGCCATGTGGGGCGGGCTGCGCAGGACACGACCGAACTCAAACAGGTGTTCAGTTGGCTGGCCATTGGCCCCGCCGTATCGAACTTTCTGGGCCCGGTGGCCGCAGGGCTGCTGATTGACCACGTGGGTCTGTGGGTGGGCGGATCTGCGGGTGATACCAACGGTTTCCGGGCAGCATTTTTGCTGATGGCCGTGATGCCGCTGATGACCTGGTTTTGGGTGCGCCATACGCAGGAATTGCCGCCGTTAGAACAGGCAGCCGGCTCCTCCCAGTCCAAGATATGGGATCTGCTGCGCGACCCGCAGATGCGACGCCTGTTGATGGTGAATTGGCTGCTGTCGTCTTGCTGGGATGTGCACACCTTTGTGGTGCCCATGCTGGGCCACGAGCGGGGGTTTAGCGCTTCGGTGATTGGTGTGCTCCTGGGGTGCATGGCGGTGTCGGGTGCGGTGGTGCGGGTGATCCTGCCGCTGGTGGCCGCACACTTGCGTGAGTGGGTGGTTGTGACTGGCGCCATGGTGACCACAGCGCTGCTGTTTGCCGTCTACCCGCTGATGGAATCACCGTGGACCATGGGGCTGTGCTCGGTGCTGCTGGGCCTCTCCTTGGGCACGGTGCAGCCCATGATCTTGAGCACGCTGCACCAGATCACCCCGCACGCATTACACGGCCAAGCCATAGGCTTGCGGTTGATGACACTGAACCTGTCCAGCGTGCTGATGCCCATGCTGTTTGGCACGGCGGGGCTGGTCGTGGGGGTGTCGGTGGTCTTTTGGACCGTGGGCGCGATGGTAGGGGCTGGAGCCCCTCTTGCCTGGCGCCTGAGGCCGTAGCCCTTTTGTCGCAATTTACCGCCGGGCCGCCCCAAGGTAAATTAGCCCCCTCGGGGGGCAGCGACCCGCGCAGCGGCGGAGCGTGGGGGCGAGTTTTTTTAGGTCTTATAGAAGGCCTCGATGGCGTCCCAGGTTTCCTGCGGCGTGTCGGTGTACTGGAACAGGCTCAGGTCCTCTGGCGAGATGGCGCCTTCTTCCACCAACACGTCCAGGTTCAGCAGGCGTTTCCAGTACTCTGAGCCAAACAAAATGATCGGAATAGGGTTGGCCTTGCGGGTCTGCACCAGGGTAATAACTTCAAACAGTTCATCCAGCGTGCCGAACCCGCCAGGGAAGGCGATCATGGCTTTGGCGCGCATCATGAAGTGCATTTTGCGAAGCGCAAAGTAGTGGAACTTGAAGCTCAGTGAGGGTGTCAGGTAGGGGTTGCCCGCCTGCTCGTGTGGCAGTGCAATGTTCAAACCAACGGTCAGGGCACCGACTTCGGACGCACCGCGGTTGGCCGCCTCCATGATGCCCGGCCCGCCGCCGGTGCACACATACAGGCGTTCACGCGGCGGCATGCTGGCACCTTTGGTGGCCACGATGCGCCCAAACTGGCGGGCCTGTTCGTAGTAGTGGGCGTTGCGCAGATGGCGTTCGGCCTGTGTTATGGCTGCGGCGTCGCCACTCTTGCGGGCCTCCTCCATGATGCGCTGCGCGTCTTCAGGCGCGCTGAAGCGCGCGCTGCCAAAAACAACAATGGTGTTCTCGATACCCTGCTCATGCTGCTCCAGATCGGGCTTGAGCATTTCCAGCTGGAAACGTATGCCGCGGGTCTCGCGGCGCAACAAAAATTCGGGGTCGGCAAAGGCCAGCCGGTAGGCGTCGGGTTGCAGGGGGATACCGGCGTCGGCATGGGCTTTTAAATCGGCCCAGGCATCGGCCAATGTACGCTCGTTCAGGTATTTCGGAGATTCCAAGTGACAGCTTTCTAGAGGATATGGGTAACCAGTGATTCAGCAATGCTGCTTGCCATACTAACGGCATTGCTGGGGTGGGTGATGCAATCGGTGCTCCACACGTGGCCAACACCGGCCTGCTGGATGACCTGCAAGGCGTCGCCCGCAAACAAAGCGTGGGTGACCGCCACATCTACCGATGCAACGCCCGCGGCCAGCAACAGCCTGGCCGCACCGGCCAGCGTGTGGCCACTGCTGGCCACGTCGTCGAGCAGCACCACAGCACGACCGCCAACCGCCGTGTCGGGCAAGGCGATCTGCACGTCTTTGTCCCCCCGGCGAATCTTGTGGCACACCGCGTGGTCGAAACCGTGCCGCGCTGCGGCCTGGGCGACCCATTGCGCAGATTCTTCATCAGGGCCCACTAACAGCGGGTTGTGGCGCTGGGTGGCAATGTGGTCTGCCAATAACGGCGCCCCGCTGAGCACCAGGGCTTGGGCCAGAGGCACCGCTTCCTCCAGCTTGGCGATGCGGTGCAAATGGGGGTCCACCGTGATGACGGCATCGAACAGCGAGGCCAGGAACTTGCCGACGACGCGCTGGCTGACCACCTCACCGGCCTGAAAGGCGATGTCTTGCCGCATATAGGCCAGGTAGGGCGCGACCAGCGTCAGGTGGTGGGCACCCAGCAGGCGTGCGGTTTGCGCCACCAGCAGTAACTCGACCAGCTTTTCATTGGGATCGTTCAGAGTGCGCAGCAGTACGACACGGGCAGGCAGTTCGGGCGGCAGGCGCAGCTTGAGTTCACCATCGGGGAAACGGTGGCGCGCAATACATGCGATCTCCAGCCCTGCGGCTTGGGCGATACGCGCCGCGCTGGGTTGGTCTTCTTCAAAGTGCAATAACAGGGCGGAGTTGGGCATCAGGATTCCACAAAAACATGGGACAGGTCGGCGGCCTTGCCGATGGCATAACCGTTGGACTTTTGGCAGGCCTGGCGGGCAAACTCAAGGTCTGGTGCAAAGCTGGCGTACACGCGGTAGAGCACGTCATCGGCTGCGACGGTATCGCCCAGCTTGCACAACAACTCAACGCCCGCACTTTTGACCTTGGGCGCACCGGCCAGCGTGGCGATGCGGGCCACCTGCAGGTTGTCGATGCCGACCACCATGCCGGCAACCGGTGCGCGCACGTCAAAACTCAAGGCACCCAAGGCGGTGGTGCGGTGGTCGAAACCCTTGGCGCCCTGCGCCGCGATGATGTCGTTCATCTTGGCCAGGGCGCGGCCCGAGTCCAGTATGTCGCGGGCAATGGCAAAGCCGTCGCCGCCGCGCACGTCGGGGTCACACTCAATCAGGCGTCCGGCCAGGCGCAAGGATTTTTGGCGCAGGTCCATGGGCGCACGGGGATCGTTTTCCAGCACCCGCATCACGTCACGCGCCTCCAGCACCGGGCCAATGCCAAAACCAATAGGTTGGCGGCCGTCGGTGATGACCACGTCCAGTGACAGGCCAATACGCTGGGCGACGTATTCAAACAGGCGGCGCAGACGTTGTGCCTCGGGCATGGAGCGCACCTTGGCTGTGGGGCCAATCGGAATGTCCAGCACCAGGTGGGTGGAGCCCGCGGAGATCTTTTTGGAGAGGATGGAAGCCACCATCTGCCCCGGTGAATCCAGCGACAGCGGGCGCTCCACGGCGATCAATACGTCGTCTGCCGGTGACAAATGGGCCGTGCCGCCCCAGGCCAGGCAGGCCCGGTGTTTGCGGACCAGATCGTGGAGTTGCTCAATAGGCAGTTCCACATTGGCCAGCACTTCCATGGTGTCGGCTGTGCCGGCGGGTGAGGTGATGGCGCGTGACGAGGTCTTGGGGCACAACATACCGTGGGCGGCGACGATCGGAACAATCAGCATGGAGGTGCGGTTGCCGGGGATGCCGCCAATGCAGTGTTTATCGACCACGCGGGGTTCGTTCCAGTCGAGTCGGCGCCCGCTGGCGACCATGGCTTCGGTCAGGTAGTAGACCTCTTCGCGGTCCAACTCGTCGCGGTTGGTGGCAACAACAAAGGCGGTCAGTTCGATCTTGGAGTACCGCAGGTCAGCGATGTCGCGGATGATGGCCTTGAAATCGGCCTGGTTGAGTCGCTCCCCGGAAATCTTGCGGCGCAAAGCGCCAATCGACTCAGGGGGCTCCGCCTGGGAGATGGAAACCGGGTAGCCGTTTGCCACAGCCAGTTGCATAAAAGCATCTTCGGACAGACCCAATTCATCACAGCCCACAATCACCGGGTCATCCACGATGTTCAGGGTAGCGAGTATGCGTTGCCCATTGGCTCGCACCGCCACCTTGGACAGTGCTTGAAAACCCTCGGCCCGCACCACGGCGCAGTCCCGGTGCAGGTAGGCCACGTTTTCACGGTAGGTGTCTATCGCCACCCGGCGCAATGCCAGGGTGGTCAGTGCCGGGGCGGGTGGGGTTGACGGGGTGTTGGGCGCTTGGCCATCGGGTGCAATGTGCATGCCATAAGCGTACACCCGAATGGCCACCGCCCGGCGCTTAAGCCGCTGCCAGTTTCAGCACCAGTTTGCCGTTGTTCGCACCGGTGAACAACATGTCAAAAGCCTTGGGGAAGTTGTCCAGACCTTCGACCACATCTTCACGCGTCTTGAGCTTGCCCGATGCAATCCAGCCGGCCATCACCATCGCGGCTTCCATGGCGCGGTCGTAGTAGTCGGACACCACGATGCCGGTCATCGTCGAACGTGTCACCAGCAGCGACAGGTAGTTGGCCGGGCCCTTGACCGGTGTGGTGTTGTTGTATTGCGAGATGGCGCCGCAGATGACGATGCGGGCACCACGGGCCAGGCGGGTCAACACGGCGTCCAGAATGTCGCCACCGACATTGTCAAAGTACACATTCACGCCCTGGGGCGCATGTTTGGCCAGCGCGGCGGCCACGTCTTCGGACTTGTAGTCGATGGCGGCGTCAAAGCCCAGCTCTTCGACCAGGTAGCGGCACTTGTCGGCACCACCGGCAATGCCGATGACGCGTGCACCCTTGATCTTGGCGATCTGGCCCACGACGGCACCTACCGCACCGGCGGCACCGGAGACCACAACCGTGTCACCGGCCTTGGGCTGGCCCACTTCCAGCAGGCCAAAGTAGGCCGTCATGCCGGGCATGCCCAGTGTGCTCAGGTAGACCGGCAGGGGTGCCAGCTTGGGATCGACCTTGGTCAGGCCCTGGCCGTTGGAATAGGCGTAGTCCTGCACACCCAGCAGGCCGGTCACATGGTCGCCGACAGCGAACTTGGGGTTCTTGGAGGCGGTGACACGGCCCACGGCCAGCGCACGCATGACTTCGCCCAAGCCCACGGGCGGGATGTAAGAGGCCTTGCTGTCATTCATCCAGCCGCGCATGGCGGGGTCCAAAGAGATGTACAGCACTTGGATGACGACTTCGCCCTCGGCCGGGTCGCGCAGCGGCTCTTGGGTGTGGTTCCAGTCGCTGACCTTGACGGGGCCCACAGGGCGGGCGGCGAGTTTGAATTGGTGGTTGACGGTGGTGTTGCTCATGGTGATCTCCGGGTGTGAAAACAGGGTTTTTGGTGGTATCCAACGGGATTGTCGAAACTATGGACTGGAGTGTAGAAAGCAATAAGTTGGCTGAATAGACCGTTGAATTGCATAATATTGTTGTCTATAGGGCAACAATATGGCAAAAACGGTGATGAATCCCCAGCGATTGGCCAACTTCTCGGCCATCGTGCAAGCCGGCAGCATCAGCAAGGCGGCCCTGGGGCTGGGCTGCGGCAAGTCGGTGTTATCGCGCCAGTTGGCCAAGCTGGAGGCCGAGCTGGGCGCACGCCTGATCCAGCGCTCCACCCGCCGCCTGACGCTGACCGAGATTGGGGAGCAGGTTTATGCCCAGGCCCAGCAGATTGACCGGGCGTTGTCCAACATCGAACAGCTGACCGGCCAGTACCAGAGCGAGGTCAAGGGCCGGCTGCGCGTGAGCTGCCCCATGCCGTTGGGCCAGCGCCACCTGGTGCCGCTGCTGGTGGAGTTCACGCAGCGCTACCCGCAGGTGGACATCGTGCTGTCGGTGGAAGACCGCATGGTGGACCTGATCGCTGAACACATCGACGTGGCCATCCGCGTGGCGCACTTGGAGGACTCCACGTTGGTGGCCCGTAAGTTGACGGACAGCTCACGTGTGCTGGTGGCTGCGCCCAGCTACCTGCAGCGCCGCGGCACCCCCACCACGCCGGCGGATCTGGCGCAGCACGATTGCCTGGTCTACACCAGCGGCGCGCGCACCTATGACGAGTGGGGCTTTATCCAGGATGGGCAGACCACGGTGGTCAAGGTACAGGGCAAGATCCAGATCAATGACGGCATGTCACTCGCCGCAGCCGCCTGTGCGGGTGGGGGGCTGTCGCTGATGGATCGGTTGATCGTTGCGCCGGAGTTGGCGCGCGGGGAGCTGGTGGAGTTGTTGACCGACTACAGCCTGCGGCCCGGGCTACCTGTGTATGTGGTGTACCCTGCGCGGCCGTGGCTGGCACTCAAAACGGCGACGTTTGTGGCCTTCCTGCAGGAGCGGCTGTTTGCGCAGTGACCAACAAAAAAAGGCTTCCGAAGAAGCCTTTTTGTCGAGAACCGTTGCGAGGTTTAGACGCGCTTGCGGTACTCGCCGGTACGGGTGTCGATTTCAACCTTGTCGCCCTGGGCCACAAAAATGGGCACGCCGATTTCGAAACCGGTGGCGATCTTGGCAGGTTTCAGCACCTTGCCCGATGTGTCGCCCTTGACGGCTGGCTCGGTCCAGGTGATTTCGCGGACAACGCCGGTGGGCAGTTCGACGGAGATGGCCTTGCCGTCATAGAACACGACTTCCAGCTCCATGCCGTCTTCCAGGTAGTTCAGTGCGTCGCCCATGTTTTCGGCTTCGACTTCGTACTGGTTGTAGTCCGCGTCCATGCACACATACATGGGATCAGCGAAGTAGGAGTAGGTGCAATCCTTCTTGTCCAGGATGACCTGGTCCATCTTGTCGTCGGCCTTGAACACGACTTCGGTGCCGAAGTTGGCGATCAGGCTCTTGAGCTTCATGCGCACGGTGGCGGAGTTGCGGCCGCCGCGGCTGTATTCGGTTTTCAGAACGACCATTGGGTCTTTGCCGTGCATGATGACGTTGCCGGCGCGGATTTCTTGTGCGATTTTCATGTGCTTTACGCGGTTGTCGCTGCCAGCCAGATTTGCTGTCAGCGTGATAGGCCGCTCACGGCGGCGAAGACGCCGTCCATATGTACCGGCGGCGGAGCATGGTTTGCCTTCCGATCTTTGGAGGCAAATTCAGCAAAGCCTCGGATTTTACCGTTTTTTCTGCGCGAATTGAAGCAGCTGGCTCGTCAGGTCGTCCATTTGCAGCAGGCGTTCACGGGTAGCCTGTACGGTTTGTGACCAGGACGGCAGGTCGATCGCGGGCAGGGTCGCGGTGCCGGGGTGCGACGGCCCGGCGTTCCACACCTGGTGGAACGCGCGGAGACCGGCCTCTGCCCCCAGCATGTCCAGAAAGGCATCCAACTTCGGGATGTGGGCGTCGTCGTCCTGCGGATAGATCTGCCAGACCAGCGGTTTGCCGGCCCATAGGGCACGCACAACAGAGTCCTCGCCCCGTACGAAGTTCAAATCGCTGGTCCACAACAAATGGTCGAAATCGACCTGGTTCAGCGGTGGCAGGTAGCTGATGCGCACTTGGCGCAGCGTGGGGCCGTTGTCCATAAACTTGCGCACGGCCGCACCAGCCCGCCCTGCGGTCACCAGCAGGTGGGTGGGCGTGGGCCGTGTGTCAAGTTGTGCCAACAGGGCCGGCAAGGCCGCAGGCTCATAACAAAACAGCGAGATCAGTGTTTCGCCTGTTTCTGCGTTGATCCCCATCTGCGCCAGCCAGGCTGCACGCTGCCCGCCGGTAGGGGCGTTGTCTAAGAAGTGCCGCTGGTGTTGTAACAAGTCTGGTTCACACAGCAGCCCGCCGGTGTGGGTGGTAAAGCCGGGGTAGAAGAAGTGTTTGGTCCATCCCTTGGCTGGGCCGCCCATGATGGGGGAGGGCAGGCCGTGGGAGCGTTCGACAAAGGGTTCGGCCGACAGGTACTCCAGGTTGATCCACACCGGGTTGTTTACAAGAAATTGGCCTGTAGCCCCCGTGGAATATGCATGATGCGCTATAAAGTCAGGAGCTATTTCACAACCGAACCCTTCAACCCACACATTGGCTGCAGGCAGGCTGGCTAGGAAGGCAGCGTCGTGCGAGAGGTTCCAGGGGAGCACCTGTACACCGGGCCAGCGTCCGTCCAGCGCACCCGGCGCCATCCATTGCAAGGCCGACGCATCATCCACCCACAGGCGCACACGGTGACCGCGCGACGCCAGGTCGGCGCTGAGGCGCCAACACACACCCAGGTCGCCAAAGTTGTCGATGACGCGGCAGAACACGTCCCACAGTAAGTTGGGCTGGGCGGTGGCGTGCGGGGTCTGTTGCAGGCTTGCGGTAGAGGGCATGCACCGATTGTCCACGCGGTCCATGGCACCCATGAAAAGAATGACAATAGCGGCCCATGACAGCCGATACCCCAGACATCCCCGCTACGCCGGTTCACTCGGAAGAGCTGCTGCGCGAAGTGGCCTCGCTGCCATCTCTGCCCGGCGTGTACCGCTACTTTGATGCGCAGGACCAGTTGTTGTATGTGGGCAAGGCCATCAGCCTGAAGAAGCGGGTGTCCAGTTATTTCCAGAAGAACCACGGCGGCACCCGCACCGGCCACATGGTCAGCAAAATCGTGCGCATGGAGACGACCGTGGTGCGCTCCGAGGCCGAAGCCCTGCTGCTGGAAAACAACCTCATCAAGACGCAGAATCCCAAGTACAACATCCTGTTCAGGGACGACAAGAGTTATCCCTATCTGAAGATGACCGGTGTGCCCGCCACACCGCAAGCCACCGCGTCGCCACTGGCTGCCAACTTTGCCCGCGTGTCGTATTACCGCGGCGGTGTGGAAAAAAAGCACCGCTACTTTGGACCCTACCCCAGTGCCTGGGCGGTGAAGGAAGCCATCCTGCTGATGCAAAAGGTATTCCGCCTGCGCACCTGCGAAGACCCGGTCTTCAGCAACCGCAGCCGACCCTGCTTGCTGTACCAGATCAAGCGTTGTTCGGCACCTTGCGTGGGCCATATTTCCGCCGCCGACTACGCCCAGGATGTGGCCAACGCCGAGAAATTCTTGCGCGGTGATGCCCAGGAGGTGATGCGCCATTTGGAGGCCCGCATGATGGCGCACTCCGATAAGCTGGAGTTTGAGCAGGCAGCCGAGCTGCGCAACCAGGTGGCTGCCTTGTCCAATGTGCTGCACCAGCAGGCCATGGACAACGTGGAAGACCGCGATGTGGACATCTTGGCGGTGAAGGTGCAGGGCGGGCGGGCCTGCGTCAACCTGGCCATGGTGCGCGGCGGCCGACACTTGGGCGACCGGCCCTACTTTCCGGTGCATGTGGAAGATGCCGTGGGTCTGTCAGACGAGGCGGCCATGGATGCAGATAACAACCCTGACGCGGAGGGGGGAACCCAAACCCCAACAAACACCAAGGCCCGCATTGACTCGGTCGAGGTGCAAGTTTTGCAAGCTTTTCTGGCGCAGCACTATATTGAAGTCCCTATGCCACCGACGCTGGTCGTCAGCGAACCGGTGAGCAAGAGCCTGCTCAAGGCGCTGTCCGAACAGGTTGGCTTCAAGGTCAGTGCCATCCACCAGCCGCGCGAACAGCGCCGGGCCTGGTTGGACATGGCACAAACCAATGCCGGATTGCAGCTGGCCCGTCTGCTGGCCGAAGAGGGCTCACAACAGGCCCGCACCCGCGCGTTGGCCGAGGCGTTGGATTTGACACTGGACAACCTGGACACGCTGCGGGTCGAGTGTTTTGATATTTCGCACACGGCGGGTGAATCCACGCAGGCCTCGTGTGTGGTCTTCCACCACCACAAGATGCAAAACGCCGAATACCGGCGTTTCAATATCGAAGGCATCACACCGGGAGACGATTACGCCGCGATGCGCCAGGTGCTGACCCGCCGTTACAGCAAGGTAGCGGAAGCCCTGCGGGAAGCCAAACACGCGGGCCAAGCGCCAGCCGGAACCGGCCGATTGCCGGACCTGGTGCTGGTAGACGGTGGCAAGGGCCAGGTGTCCATGGCGCGCGAAGTGTTTGAACAATTGGGGCTGGACCTGTCGTTGATCGTGGGTGTGGAAAAAGGCGAGGGACGCAAAGTGGGGCTGGAGGAATTGGTGTTTGCCGATGGGCGCGACAAGGTTTACCTGGGCTCCGACTCCGCGGCGCTGATGCTGGTGGCGCAGATACGCGATGAGGCCCACCGTTTTGCCATTACCGGCATGCGTGCCCAGCGTGCCAAGGTGCGGGTGGGTGGCGGCAAGCTGGAGGAAATCCCCGGCGTTGGCCCCAAGCGCAGGGCCAAGCTGTTGCAGCGATTTGGTGGTGTGCGCGGCGTGGCGTTGGCCAGTGTTGCTGACATTGCAACAGTCGATGGCATCTCCAAAGAATTAGCCGAGGAAATTTACCGAGCACTGCATTAAGCTACCCCCACGCTCCGCCGTTGCACGGGTCGCTGCCCACTTTTGGGGCCGTCGTGTCTTGGGGCGGCCCGGCGACACCTAAGCCGTGCCACAATCAAGCCATGTTTATGACCATACCAACCATCATGACGTGGACGCGTATCTTCGCGATACCGCTGATTGTGGGCGTCTTCTACCTGCCCGACTCCATGGCATCCGTGGCGGAGAAAAACCTGATTGCAACGGTCATGTTTGTTGTGTTTGCCGCCACCGACTGGCTGGATGGTTACTTGGCGCGCAAGCTGAACCAGACATCGTCGTTTGGTGCTTTCCTGGATCCGGTGGCAGACAAGTTTCTGGTCTGTGCCTGTGTGCTGGTGCTGGTGCATCTGCAGCGTGCCGATGTGTTTGTGGCGCTCATCATCATTGGCCGCGAAATCGCAATCTCCGCGCTGCGCGAATGGATGGCCCAGATCGGCGCATCCAAGAGTGTCGCAGTGCACATGATCGGCAAACTCAAGACTGTGGCACAAATGGTTGCAATTCCGTTTTTGTTGTTCGACGGCATGTTGTTTGGCCTGATCAACACCCATGTATGGGGTGTCTGGTTGATCTGGGCGGCCGCGGTCCTTACCATCTGGTCCATGGTGTATTACTTGCAAAAAGCCATACCCGAAATTCGCGCACGGGCCCGTTAAACCCCACAGCGGATCACACCGCACCCATACACCATCCGGGGTGCAAATGGGCTTACAGTGGCCACTTTTTTTCTTGATTTTCGGGTCAAATTATTGGAATAAATGCGACTAGAATCTGCCACCGCACCGTTGTAAAGCTGCATGGCGTATTGACATGGATTTGACCCGTGGCTTTAATGGGATGCAGCAGCCACGGTTGCTACAAATGTGATCCAGACCAGCCTCAGGCCCGCTTGCGCAATGTGCAGAGAACCCTTGAACTGCGTCCGGTGAAAATAATATTTGAAGAGACAATTCGATTAACTCTGCTTCCTACAAGGGGTCTTTGTGAATAAAACCGAACTGATTGAGCACATTGCAAAGCATGCTGATATTTCCAAGGCCGCAGCTACGCGTGCTCTGGAGTCCACTATTGGTGCGGTCAAAACCACCTTGAAAAAAGGCGGCACGGTATCACTGGTAGGTTTTGGTACATTTGCGGTTGGTAAACGTGCTGCGCGCACCGGTCGCAATCCCCGTACCGGCGCTGCGATTAAAATCAAGGCTGCCAAGGTTCCAAAGTTCCGTCCGGGCAAAGCATTGAAAGATGCCCTGAATTGATTTTTTAGTTGTTTATGTGGGGTGATTAGCTCAGTTGGTAGAGCGGCGCCTTTACACGGCGTAGGTCGGCGGTTCGAGCCCGTCATCACTCACCACCCCCACACAGCAAAGGCGAACACGATGTTCGCCTTTTTGTTTTTTTGATGGAGAGATCGCGCATGTTTGAATTTGTTCGCAGGCACACAAAAGTCATGATGATTCTCATGTTCTTGATGATCATTCCTGCATTTGTGCTGGTTGGTGTGGATGGCTTCCAGAACATCAATGCAGGTGGTGAAGCGGTGGCGACAGTCGGCAACCAAAGCATTAAGCAGGCCGAATGGGATGCTGCCCATAAGGTCGAGGTGGACCGCTTGCGTGCACAAATGCCCAATCTGGATGCCAAGCTGCTGGACTCTCCGGAAGCACGCTACGTTACGCTGGAGCGCCTGGTGCGCGAACGTGTGTTGGCCGAAGCGGTGCAAGACTCGGGTCTGGGTACCTCTGATGCGCGCTTGGCCCGTGAGCTGCAGCAAGACCCAACCATTGCCTCACTGCGCAAACCCGATGGCACGTTGGACATCGAGCGATACCGCCAACTGGCTGCCAACCAGGGCTTGACCACTGACGGTTTTGAAGCCAATGTACGCAGCCAGTTATCCCAGCGCCAAGTGGAAGCCGGCATGTTGGGCACAGCTTTTTCTCCCGCCGCGTTGTCAGAAGTTTCTTTGAACGCCTTTTACGAACAGCGGGAAGCGCAAGTGACCCGCTTCAGCCCCAAAGACTATGCGGGCAAGGTCAGCCCTACGGACGCAGAGATTGAAAGTTTCTACAAAGACAACCTGGCCCTGTTCCAGGCGCCCGAATCTGCCAGTATTGAATACGTGGTGCTGGACCTCACTACGGTGCGCAACGCCATCTCCCTCAACGAGGCCGATGTCAAGACCTATTACGAACAGAATGTTGGCCGCCTCAGCGGCAAGGAAGAGCGCCGCGCCAGCCACATTCTGATCACCGCGCCCAAGGACATGTCTGCAGACGAGCGCAAAAAAGCACGGGAACGTGCAGACGCTTTGTTGGCGCAAGTGCGCAAAGCCCCCGACAGCTTTGCTGAATTGGCCCGCAAGAATTCGCAGGATCCGGGCTCTGCACCCAACGGGGGCGATTTGGAGTTCTTCGCGCGCGGCGCCATGGTCAAGCCTTTCGAAGACGCTGCGTTTGCTTTGAACAAGGGTGATATCAGTGATGTGGTCGAGTCGGACTTCGGCTTCCACATCATCCGGCTCACCGATGTCAAGGCGCCCAAGCAACGCAGTTTTGAAGAACTGCGCCCCATGATCGAAATCGACCTGAAGACGCAGCAGGCGCAACGCAAGTTTGCCGAAGCCGCCGAAGCATTCACCAATGGTGTGTACGAAGAGTCTGACAGTCTGAAAGGTGTTGCAGAACGCCTGAAGCTGGAGGTCAAAACTGTTGAGAATCTGCAGCGCAAACCCAATGCGGGCGTGACCGGTGTATTGGCCAACGCCAAGTTTCTGGCAGCGGTGTTTAGTGCGGATTCTTTGGAAAAGAAACGCAACACAGAAGCCATTGAAGTGGGCGTCAACCAGTTGGCTGCTGCGCGTATCACCCAATACACAGCGGCCAGTACACGCCCTTTGGCTGATGTACAGGCCAATGTGAAAGAGCGTTTGATCGCCAAACAGGCTGCTGAAATGGCGGTCAAGGACGGCGTTGAGAAGCTTGCCGCCTGGAAAACCACCGCGCCAGACACTCTGCCAGCAGCCGTCATGGTGTCACGTGGCAGCGCAGCCACGGTTCCTGGCCCGGTACTGGAGGCTGTGTTGAAGGCCGACACCAGCACGCTGCCCGCATGGGTGGGTGTTGATCTGGGTGCCCAGGGTTACATGGTGGTGCGTGTCAACAAGGTGTTGCCGCGCACCCCAGCCGTGGCAGCTACCGCCGAGCAGGAGCGCAAGCAATATGCACAGTGGGTTGCCAGTGCCGAAAACAAGGCCTATTACAAGATGCTCAGCCAACGTTTCAAAGTGGCTATTAAAGTGCCGCGTCCTACACCCGGTGCAGTGGATCAGGCAATTGCCGCAGAATAGTCCAAAACAGAGGCTATAATCTTAGACTCGCGGTGGCTGTAGCTCAGTTGGTAGAGTCCAGGATTGTGATTCCTGTTGTCGTGGGTTCGAGCCCCATCAGCCACCCCAACTGATATAGATAAAGCCTGCTATTGATTCAATAGCAGGCTTTTTTCTTTGTGGATTTGCAACGGTCGCGTAAGGAAAACCCCCATGAGCGATGACACCAAGGCCTGCCCCGTCTGCGCAGAAACCATCAAGGCCGCTGCCATCAAATGCCGGTTCTGTAATACGGACCTGCTGGCATTTACGGCTGCACGCGAGGCTGATACCGAGAGGGTTCTGTTCGCCGGTCACCCCGCCGCCATTCATTCGGCATGGCAATGGCTTGTGGTTGTGTGTACGCTGGGTCTGGGCTATATCTATTACTGGGTACGTGGTTTGTCCACCCACTACGAGATCACCAGCCAGCGGGTCCGTGTCGAGCAGGGGATTTTGTCCAAATCCAAGGAAAGTGTGGAGCTTTTCCGCATCGACCATTTTGATGTACTCAAGCCACTGGGCATGCGCCTCGTGGGGCATTGCCTGCTGCAGTTGCGCTCTAGCGATACCAACTTTTCAACCGTGGTGATCTTTGGCGTGGCGGATCTGGAGGTGTTGGCCGACACGTTGCGCGAGTGCTCTCTGCGGGAACGCACCAGAAGGCGTGTGACCACCCTGGTACAGGCCTGACCACTCTTTGGCGGAAGCGTTAAGAGCGATTTGTGCCGCTAGCCCCCGTGAAATAAGCATTTGTCGCTATATAAAATATAGCAAGTTGTTGGGTTATCGGCCCTTCCCCCTGGGGCCACAACGCTGTGGCCTGTGCCGCATCAGTCCTTGGGGCGAAAGCCCAGGGTGAGAGAGGGGATGACCCGCCCATCGACGTCGGGTGGGAGTTTTTCCGTCTTGTCGATGGCGTTGATGACGGCATCGTCCCACGACTTCACGCCGCTGGATTTGATGAGTTTGCGGCTGATGATGGTCCCGTCGGGTGAGGTGCGCACCTCGACATCGGCCACCGGGTTGCCGCTCATGGACTCGGTATAGGTGATATTGGGCTTGATACGCGCGACGATGCGCCCCGCATAACTGGCCGATGGCCCCGAGGATTGTTTTGCGAGACCTTTGTCATTGGACTCACCGGAGCCTGTCGCTTGGTCGGCCATACGGTTCATGCGTTCGATTTGCAGTTTGCGCAATTCGGCGATCTTTTTGGCATCGGCGTCCGTCTTGGCGGACTGCAGTTTTTGCTGCTCCAGTTGCAGCTTCTTGTCGCGGGCCTCCTTTTCACGCAGGGCGGTCTCGCGTGCCTGTTTTTCGTCTTGGAGCTTTTTGGCCTTGAGGGCGTCTTTCTGGCGTTTCTCTAGTTCCAGACGGTCCTGCTCCATCTGCTTTTCTTTCAGCAGCCTGGCCTTTTCCTTGGCGATGGCAATGCTGGGGTCAGGCCCTTTGGGTGGTGCCACGGGTTCTGGGGGCGGTGCGACTTTTGCAATCGGCTTTACCTCGGGCTCTGGCTCGGGGGGCGGTGGCAGGGGATCGGGTGCCTTCGGTGCCGCTTGCACGGGTAGTGCCGACCACAGCTCTGCTTCTACGGTCACGGGTATGGCATCACGCTTCCATTGCACACCCACGGTCAACACGGCCAGTAGCAGGGCATGGGCCAGGATGGCCAGTCCCAGCGCACGCATCAGACCCGGTGTGGGCGGTGGTGCAAATTCCATGCGTGCGGAATGGGCGTTCATGGTGTGTGCAGCGTGGTGGAGGGGCGTATCCGCCTTTAGTTGGCCAACTGTACGGACAGGCCCACCCGCTGAATACCGGCGCGCTGGAGGGTGTCCATGACCTTGACCACACTCTCGTACTTCACATTCTTGTCGGCGCTGATGACCACCGCAGAATTGGCGGCGCTTGCAGCGTCACGCGGACCCTGCGCCACTTTGACTGCGCCGGCCAGTTCTTTCAGGCTCAGGGCGGTGGTTTTGTCCTTGACCTTCATTTCCAGGCTGTCGTTTTTGCCCAGCACAATCTGGATGATCTGGTCGGGTTGGCGAGAGGCTTTGCCTACGCTGGGCAGGTCAATCATGCTGGGCGTGATCAGCGGTGCAGTCACCATAAAGATGATCAGCAGCACCAGCATCACGTCGATGAAGGGCACCATGTTGATCTCGTTGATGGTGCGCCGGCCGCGGCCGCGGTGGGATACGGCTGGCATGGTCAGTGGGCGGCGCTGGGCTGTGCGCCCACGTTGCGCTGCAGGATGTTGGAGAACTCTTCGATGAAGGTCTCCTGGTGTGTCGCGATGCGGTCTATGTCCCGGGCGAAGCGGTTATAGGCCACCACGGCCGGGATGGCCGCAAACAGGCCGATGGCGGTCGCTACCAATGCCTCCGCAATACCAGGAGCTACGGTCGCCAACGTCACCTGAGTCAAGGCCGCCAGACCAACAAACGCATGCATGATGCCCCACACCGTGCCAAACAGGCCGACATAAGGTGATACAGAACCAACCGATGCAAGGAACGACAGGTTGGTTTCGATGACGTCCATTTCGCGCTGGAAACTGGCACGCATGGCGCGCCGGGCACCATCCATCAGGGTGCCGACGTCGGTGATGCGGCGTTCACGCAGCTTCTGAAACTCGCGCATGCCGCTGGCAAAATGCGTTCCATGGGGCCCACCCTTGCCGGCACTTTTGGACGCATCGGCAAACAGGTCATTCAGGCTGGAGCCTGACCAGAACTCGCGCTCGAACGCTTCGTTGAGTGATTTGACGCGGTTCAATGCAAAGTACTTGCGGAATATGGCGGCCCAGCTGGTGATGGATACCAGCATCAGCAGCAGCATGACGGCTTGCACCACGAGGCTGGCGTTGAGCACCAGGTGCAGTATGGATAAGTCTTGGTTCATTGCGCAATCGTGGGAGAGATGGAGCCGGTTAGAGCGGCGGTTATACCAAAAGGTTTCGCAGGCGCGCTACGGCCTGCTGCAAATGTTCCATGGAGCTTGCGGTGGAAAAACGGACGAAGTTTTGTGTTTGTGCCGAACCGAAATCACGCCCTGGTGTTATTGCAACATGGGCCTTGTTCATGACTTCGTAGGCAAATTCCCAGCTGTCTTTGACACCCAGCTTGGCACAGGCGGCCGTGCAATCGGCCCAGGCGTAGAAGGCGCCGTCGGGCATCACCGGAACGGTCAGTCCCATGGCGTTCAGTTGGGGTATGAAGTAATCGCGGCGGGCCTTGAACTCGCTGCGGCGCTGCTCAAACAAGGCCAGGCTTTCGGGCTCAAAACAGGCCATGGCGGCATGTTGTGCAATGGTGCTGGGGCAGATGAACAGGTTTTGTGCCAGACGTTCGATGACCGGTACCAGCTGTTCGGGTACCACCATCCAGCCCAGGCGCCAGCCGGTCATGTTGAAGTATTTGCTGAAACTGTTGATGCTGATGATGTCCGCATCCAAAGCCAACGCGGTGTGTCCGTACTGGTCATCAAATCCCAGCCCCAGGTAAATCTCGTCGACGATGGTGATGCCGCCATGCATCTGGACCACGCGGTGGATGTCGCGCAAGGTGTCGGGATGGATAGACGTGCCCGTAGGATTGGATGGCGAGGCCAGCAATACTCCGCGTGTGCGGGGGCCCCATGCGGAGCGCACGGCATCCGCACTGAGCTGGAAACGGTCTTCGGCGGTGGTGGGCACCAACACGGCACAGCCTTCCGCTGCACTGACAAAGTGCCGGTTGCAGGGGTAGCTGGGGTCCGGCATCAGGATTTGGTCACCTGGCTCTATCAGGGCCATGCAGGCAAGGTGCAACGCGGCCGATGCGCCCGCAGTGACTACGATGCGGCTGGCGGGCACATCCACACCAAAACGCTGGCCATACCAATGGCTGATGCGTTCACGCAGCGCAGGCAGGCCCGTGGCGGCGGTGTATTGGGTGCGACCACCCTGGATGGCCTGTTCAGCAGCGCGCTGCACCAACGGCGGCGCCGTGAAATCGGGTTCTCCAATGTTCAGAAAGATCATGGGCGCATCCGTGTGCGCGACCTTTTGGCCCAGGCTTGCGGCGGCCTTGGCCACCTCCATGACATAAAACGGTTCTATCTTTTGCGCGCGGGACGATATTTGCATGGGTATCGGTTGGCCTCGCTCAGGCGCGGGGTTTTTTGACCTGGCCGCGGTCGGATTCCACTTCGGCAGCACGTAACGTGGGCGCTATGCCGTTGAGCACAGCGTTCACATATTTGTGGCCATCGGTGCCACCAAATTCTTTGGCCAGCTCCACACATTCGTTGAGCACGACCCGCCATGGCACGTCCAGGCAGTGGCTCAGTTCATACACGCCAATCCACATAATGGCGTGTTCTATCGGCGAGATTTCCGCCATGGGGCGGTCCAGCAGGTGGGTGATCAGCGCGTCCAACTGGGCGGCCTCGGCCACACACCCTTGCAATAGTGAATCGAAGTGCACGGCATCGGCTTTGCTGAAGCCAGCCAGGTCGCGCGTAAAGCTGTCGATATCGTCGACCGGGTTGCCGCCGACCAGGTGTTGGTACAAGCCCTGCAAGGCAAATTCGCGTGCGCGGCTGCGGTCAGACTTGCTACCGGCTTTGCGGGCGCCGGTGCTGGTGAGCCCGGTACGGGGCTGGCGGGGAGGGCGGTTGGCCGAAGCGGGGGTATTCATGTCAGACATTACAGCGCCTCCATCAAGTTGGCCATTTCCACGGCTACGCGGGCGGCATCTCGCCCTTTTTCAACCTGGCGGACGATGGCCTGGGCCATGTCTTCGGTTGTCAAAATGGCGTTGGCAATCGGCAACTGGTAATCCAGAGAAACGCGGGTCACTCCGGCCCCAGATTCATTGGCAACCAGTTCAAAGTGGTAGGTTTCGCCCCGGATGATGCAGCCAATGGCGACCAGCGCGTCGTAGCTGGTTTTCTCGGCCATGGCCTGCAGGGCCACGGGTACTTCCAGTGCGCCCGGTACGGTCAAGTGTTCAATGTCTTTGTCTGCAACGCCCAGCGCCAGCAATTCGGCCTTGCAGGCGTGTGCCAGAGCGTCGGTCACACTGGCATTAAAACGTGCCTGAACAATACCCACCTTGAGTCCCTTGCCGTTCATACGGTCATCGGTGGAGGCAACGCTGCCCTTGTCTGCGCCAAACATATTTTTCCTTTCAATAGAGGACCGCGTCTTAGGCCTGCCCTCAAGTCATTTACTTCGTGATGTAGCCTGTGATTTCGAGGCCGTATCCGGTCATGCTGGGCATGCGGCGCGGGCTGCCCATTAGGCGCATTTTGTGCACACCACACTGGCGCAATATTTGCGCACCAATGCCATAGGTTCGCAAGTCCATGCGGCCGCGCTCGGGTGCATGGGCCGGACGTGCCGTGCCTTCAAACTGGGCTAGCAACTGCTCACCACTTTCGCCGCAATTGAGCAGCACAACAACGCCTTTGCCCTCGGTCGCAATGTGGGACAAGGTGGCATCCAGACTCCACGAGTGCATGGTGCGGCCGATTTGCAGTGCGTCCAGTATCGACAGCGGTTCGTGCACACGCACCGAAATGGCGTCAGATGCCGCCCACTCGCCCCGCACCAGCGCAAGGTGCACGCCTTTGCCTGTGGTGTCACGGAAAGCGTGGGCGGTGAATTCGCCAAACGCGGTATTGATGGTGTGTGTGCCCATGTTTTCGATGAGCGATTCCACTCGGCTGCGGTACGCGATCAGATCGGCAATGGTGCCGATCTTGAGGCCATGCTCGCCTGCAAACAATTGCAGGTCTGGCAGACGTGCCATCGTGCCGTCGTCTTTCATGATTTCGCAAATGACCGAGGCGGGTGAGCAACCCGCCATAACTGCCAGGTCACATCCGGCCTCGGTATGGCCCGCGCGCATCAGCACGCCGCCGTCTACCGCCTGCAAGGGAAAAATGTGTCCGGGTTGCACCAGGTCTTCGGGCACCGCACCCTTGGCTACTGCTGCCTGTACTGTACGGGCGCGGTCGGCCGCTGAAATGCCGGTTGTTACCCCTTCTGCTGCTTCAATGGAAACCGTAAAGGCGGTTCCTTTTTTGTCACCGTTGCGAACCGTCATAGGAGGTAACTGCAGTTTTTCGCAGCGTTCGCGGGACAGGGTCAGGCATATCAGTCCACGGCCAAAACGGGCCATGAAATTGATGGCGTCCGCCGTTACATGGTCTGCCGCCAATACCAAGTCGCCTTCGTTCTCTCGGTCTTCTTCATCTACCAAGATGACCATGCGCCCGGCACGCATGTCGGCAACAATGTCTTCAACAGGGGAAATGGGCACTGGAGTCTGGGGTTTCATGGTTTCTAGTGTGTGGCAACAGAGACCCGCTATTGTCCCAGAAGGGAGGCTGCCCCTAAAAGACAGCCGATTTTCAGAGCAAGCTTGGCGGTAGTGGCACCGGGTGTGTCAATCAGTCCGGCAGGGCGATTTGATTATCAACGCTGAACTGGTAGTCCTTGAATATGTGTTCGGCGCTCAGGGTCTGGTAACTGCCATCGGCCAGTTTTCGTGTGGTGTCCTTGAGGCGGTAGGTCGTGCTGCCGCAGGTCCAGCAGTTGAAGTTGCGCATGTGCGTGCACAAACAGGTCTTGTCCATCACGGAGATATTTTTGCCATCCGGATGGATCACGATTTGTTCGTTGTAGGCCGTGATATAGGCGCAGCTGCCGTTGCCATCCAGCAGGTAGCCATAGGCTTCGCAATTGGGTCGAATGCCGGCGCCAATGGCAGGAGTGCTGCGCAGCATGCGCATGGGGTAACCCGTGGGGGACACGGTGTTGACAATGATGTCTTCTTCACTGGCCTTGAAATACTCCTGCTTGATCTTGGCGGGCAAACCACATTCGTTGGCCACGGTGAAACGTGTGGCCACCTGCAGGCCAGCTGCTCCGTTCTCCAGAAATCCCACCGCATCGCTGCCGGTAAAGATGCCGCCCGCAGCAATGAGCGGTATGTCCAACTGCTCCGTCTTCATGAACTGTGCAATCTCGGCCACGATGGTGGCCAGGTCGTATTGGGCCCAGTCCATGCCAAAGCCCAAATGGCCACCTGCCAGGGGGCCTTCGATGATGATGTAGTCCGGCAACCGGCCCAAACGCGAGGTTTTGCGCAAAAACAGCTGCAAGGCGCGCACCGACGACACGATGATGCCCAGTTTGGCATCTCGGAAGCGCGGGTGGTCAGCCATCAGAGCAAACGAACCCAGGTGCAGGCCCGCGCTCAAAGTAATGCCGTCAATGCCAGCATCCAGAGCGGAGTTCAACCGCACCTGCAGGGTCTCGCGGGGCGCGTTCATGGTGAGTTTTTCCATGCAGTTGACGAAGATCATGCCTTCGCCCTGCTTGGCTTCCATGGTTTTGCCCACATGCAACCGGGTTGCCTCAGCCAGACGCCCAAGGTCAAACTTGATGTCGCTTTTGTCTGAGTTCGCAATGTTGTATTTGTAGAACTTGGTCTTTTCTTTCACAAACTCGGTGTCAAAGCGCCGATCAGAAACATCTGGCACCATTGCGTCGGAAATGTGGCCAATTCCACCTAAACGTACGGCTTCCAGTGCTAACTCCGCTGTGGAAATATCTACCCCCATACCGCCAATCATGAGGGGTACATATTCTTTCTTGCCAAACTTCAAACGGAAATCATCGACTCGTTTCATTGTCTTCCTTGTAGGATTTGTATGTCGGTATAGCGCACGAATGTGTCAGGCTGACGTAGGAGTGGCGCTGTTGAGCATGCGTTCTACGTAACGCGCAATCAAATCAATTTCCAGGTTTACCTGTGAACCTGATCGCAAACTACCCAGGGCGGTATTTTCCACCGTGTGGGGAATCAGGTTAATGCTGGCTTCGCAGCCGTCAGCCACGTCTGTTACACGATTGACCGTAAGGCTCACCCCATTTACGGTGATGGAGCCTTTGTAGGCCAGGTATTTGGCCAGTGCCTTGGGTGCCAGAATTCTCAGCTCCCAACTTTCGCCAAGCTGTGCAAAGTGGGTCACATTGCCAATGCCGTCCACATGGCCCGACACCAGGTGCCCGCCCAACCGGTCGTTCGCACGCAGGGCCTTTTCCAAGTTAATAGAGCCCGATTCGCCCAAGCCCGTCGTTTTTGCCAGGGATTCTGCGGAAATATCGATGGTGAACGTCGAATTTTTCGTGTCAAAGCTTGTGACTGTCATGCAGGCGCCGTTCAGCGCAATGCTGTCTCCCAAGCCCACATCGTCCAAATAGTGTGGTGGACACTGAACTATCAGCTGTTTGCCGTGGGTGGGCGAGTTGCCCAGTGCGTGCGCAGCCACGATGCGGCCTACGCCGGTAATGATTCCTGTAAACATCGCTGGATTTTCGCAGGGATTGGACCTGCGTCAGGAAAAGGGTCTAAAAAACGTCACGCCCGCGCACGCGTGCCAGTAAACGCAGGTCTGGCCCGACCATTTGAGTGGACAGAAAGTCCAACTGCAGGGCCTCGCCCAAGTCGTCCAAGGGGCCAAAACCGGCCATGTCGCGACCTTGGCCCAAGAGCTTAGGCGCGAGGTACAGCAAAAGCTCGTCCACCAGGCCTTCGCGGATAAGTGCACCATTCAGACGTTGGCCTGCCTCTACATGCAACTCGTTGACTTCACGTCGCCCCAAATCATGCAGCATGGCCGTTAAGTCTACCTTGCCAGTATTGGATCCGTCGGGTAGGGCGCCCGGCAAATGGATAACGGTGGCGCCGCGCGCCTCCAGCGCTTTCTGCCGCGCCTCATTTTTCTGGGCGCAATAGATATAAAGGGGGCGCCCGTCCACGAAGATGGCAGCGTCTACCGGCGTCTGAAGGCTGCTGTCTACGATGACAAGGGGCGGCTGGCGGCGCACATCCTCCAGGCGCACGTCCAGGCGCGGGTTGTCTTGCAAGACTGTGCCAATACCCGTCAGAATGGCTCCGGATCGGGCTCGCCAAGTATGCCCGTCGGCACGTGCTTCACTGGAGGTTATCCACTGGCTGGTGCCGTTTTCCAGCGCCGTTTTACCGTCCAGCGAGGCGGCAATTTTCATGCGCACCCAAGGCGTTTTGCGAACCATGCGGCTGAAGAAGCCGATATTGAGTTCTCGGGATTGTTGGGCCAAGGGGTCAGAGGGTGCTAGAACTTCCACTTCAACACCGGCAGCCCGAAGCCTGGCAAAACCTTGTCCTGCCACCAAGGGATTGGGGTCGGCGATGGTTGCCACGACCTTTTTGATGCCTGCCGCTATCAGCGCGTCACAACAGGGTCCGGTGCGGCCGTGGTGGGAGCAGGGTTCCAATGTTACGTAGGCGGTGGCGTCGACAACTGAATGGCCTTTCGCTTGCGCATCACGCAGAGCCATGACTTCTGCGTGTGGGCCGCCGGATAGCTGGGTCATACCCCTTCCGACAATGGAGCAGTCTTTCGCTATCAAGATACAGCCCACACTAGGGTTTGGTGGAGTATTTTGGATTACCTGTGCCGCCAATATTAGTGCGGCTCTCAACTCCTCCATTCAAATTATCTCAGATGTCGAAGCTGTATTTCATGTTACTTTAAGCACGCACGGCCCTCATCAACACTGGATTCAGTTCCGGAGACAGTCTTTTTACCTGTTTCGACAATTGTCAGTGTTGCACATTTTGTATCGGCAGTCTGAGCGCCTGTCGGTGTAGCGTTTACCGTATAAGCCGTCGCCGTAGGATCAGCGGCAAAAGCAAAGGTATAGAAACTAGTCAGATCGCTTGTACATGTTGTTGAAGGAAGCGTGGTTCCAGCATAAGACATATTGGTTGCGTACCTCTTTTCCATCAATTGGGCAAATTCAGTCAAACACCCCGATGCTGCACCCCTGCGCGTTCGCAAAACGTGTTCTTGGTAACTGGGTAATGCCACCGCAGCGATGATTCCAATGATTGCAACCGTGATCATTAACTCAATCAAAGTAAAACCTTTGTTGGTGTGTATTGAACGCATCATCAATCCTTAATAATTTCGCGCCAGGAAATGCGGCCCTTACGCTTGTTCCCAGCGTTCACCTTCAAGCATGCGACCGGGTTCGTCTCACTTGTTCCACCGACACACAACTGGTCACCAACAATAATCGGCTCACTAGGTAAACCCACGTCTAAATCAACGGATCCTACAGGATCTGAGCCTCCGGGCGAACCCGAAGGGAGTTTGTCGTCGACAAAATTCCCATTCTTATTGACATCCATTATTCCAGCCGTCGTCGATCCACCAGAAAACGGATTCATCGCATTGACATAGCCTTTTCCGCCAGCCACACAGGGGTCTGTGGCATCGGGAATGATGGAACTCGCGAATAGTACGGGTTCCACAAGTACCGCCAACAACGACTTGGTCACCATGCGTTCACCTGCGGTACTCGTCAAATCGATATACCAGCCTTTCTTTCCAACCATGTCTCCAGCAACAGCTGCTGAGAAAGTTCGCACAGGGTTGCCTCCTAGCGTACCGGTAGCAGAGAAAGTACGTTCCTTGAGGGATGTACGACTCGAAATAACACTGCCTTCATCGATCAAGCCATACCATGTTTGTGCGGAAACATCGGCCGGATCACCGGTTTTGAAATAACTGCCAGTGCCAAAGAAGACATAACGCTTGCCCGCATGGGTACTACCAGAGATGGTGTTGATTCCAATTGACATCGGCGCCGTAATGGGTTGTGGTGTGCCTAACGCGTCTTTTGCTACAAACATCGGAGTTGCAGTGTTTGCAATAGACCACGAACTGTCGGAACCTGCGCTAACGTCGAACTTCCAGACGTTACCTTTCAGGTCACCGGCATAAATGTAGTCAATGGTTCCGTTATTGTCCGCGTCGAATCCCGTGGGGGCAGAGAGACCGTTGTCACCCGCAACATTGGTATCCAGCTTTTTGATACTGGCAATTGATCCATTGGTATTGAGCAAGAAGATATACAAAACAGCTTTGCTGCTCGTACTATTTACGCCATTGCCAATGATTACGGCACCTCTCTTGCAACTTGTGGCGGGACTAACAATCGGGCAATTCACGGTTACATAAGTTGGACGCCCCACCATTAAACCGAGGTCGTCATCCAACGCCGCAGCAGCACTGCCTTTGGGTGTGTATTCCCACAAGAAATTAGTCGGACCAAATGTTGTTGGTGATGTGACATCTAGCGCAAATAAACCTTTGCCTCCTCGCCCAAGTGCAGCGACTAAATAGCTTTTGTTGTTGGTCTCATCGGTCTGGGGGGAAACAACGACATCACCATCAACATAGTAGGTGTGAGTGTAGGATGCCTCCGTCAGCTTCTTAAGGCGGAAAACGCTTTGAGCTGGAGCGAAAGCAAATAGTTCGGTTCCGGCACTACCAGCAACGCTTCCATTGCTAGCCTTGAACGCGTGCAGCATGCCATCGTTGGCACCAACAAAAACGGTGTCGCTAGCCTTATCGTAGAACGGCGAAGAATGGACGATATCCCCCAAAACAGTGGTCGAACGGTTGCGAAACGTACCGCTGTTTTGTAGTTCTTTGGTGCGTACGCCACGTAAATAACTCATCACGTCTTGGCGCTCTGCTGTCGTAGCACCCATATCCGTCAGATCAGTTCCAGTCAAGTTGGCGTACAGAAACTCTTTAGTCTGCGCATCACTGGAACGGTAGTACAACTTTCGCCCCGTATCGTTTGGCAGCTTATCTTTTGCAGCCCAATCAACACTGATGGAAACACCCGATGAAGTAAGCGGATAGGCTACCAAATCACCTGACCAATAGCTAGAGTCAAAGCGTGCCTGGAACACCCGAGTGTTGTTGGAGACACTTGAACTGTTGGCAATTACATTGCTAGCGCTGGAATTCTTCTTTGCAATGCTATCAAAAGCCTTCTTGAGTTGATCGGGCAGTTTGGAAGGGTTTTGAACCAAGAAGTAATTGTCTGGTACACCATTGGCGTCCGCATCCCACTCCGGTATCAAATCCGGCTTGGAGTTTGCGGGATTCACTGGTGATTCGGGGTTCAGGTCATTGAAGCTGCCCCATTTTGCCGCGTACCAAAGAGGGCCGTCCAAGAGCGTTGCACCAGTACCATTCGGCGTAAAGGTAAAAGTGGACGCCACACCTCCAATAGTTGGCAGGGTTCCGCAGCTAGCATGTGGTGTCACCACATCGCAATATCCGGGCGCTCTTCCTGCTGGGACATTCAAGAAATAATTTTGGGCACCGGCTTCATCCTGACCCACCAAATAGACACCACTAGCGGTGCCGACACCGGATATCACGTATCCCATGTTTTGCTTCATACCGCCGGCTTGGTATGTAGGCGTCACAGTAACAGTAACAGTGCCACCAGCATTTGCAACAACGTCATAAACGGCGATGGCATCCATATCGTGGTCGCCACCTTGCTCAACGTCTTCATAGTTAATAATGAAGCGCGCCTGGTAACGGCCGCCATTAACAGTCATATCGGTATTGGGTATTGTGTTGGCGAGCTGCTCAACGTAAAAGTCCACAATTTGGTTGGTTGGCTGGTAGTTGCCTTTGGTGGCACTAACGCCCGAACCGGCTACAGTTCTGGAAAACGGCACCAGTGTGACGGTCCCACCTGCCAAAGGCACCGATATTTTGGGCAATGGTGACGCCAGCGCGACTACAAAGGTATCAATGGACTGTTGTTTTGCAAGTGTGGAGCGTAGATCCGAACGTTTCGCAAAATATGCCACACCCGCAGCGTTGTAGCTGCCTTGTTTGGCAGGTTCGCCAGGTGCGAGACCACGAATCGTTCCGAGGGATGTCACGTTTTTTACAGTAGGCGCTTTATCCGTAAGTGAATCTGATTCCCCAATGAAGTGGTTACCTTTGACAGATGTCTCGATTGCAGTAATTACATCAAGTTCATTCTTGACATTGAGTGCGGCCAAATCTCCCGTAAAGCTTCCAATGTAATTGCTTCCGGGTACCTGGTTGGAGTCGAACGATGGGTCAATGTCCGAAATAGTCAAGAAACTCGAGCGCGCACAGTAGGGGGCCTTGGCGGCGCTGGTGCTTTCGAATGGGTCATCCCACGTCACCGAAGACAAACCTACAGCCGTATCGTGTGTTGTAGCGGTGTTGAAGTAGGAGGTCGGAGATTTTTTGCCAGAAAAATAGCGCACGCCCTCATACAGCATTTCGCCAATGGGGTTGCCCCAATCCACTAACTCCCCCTCTGTCGGCGCTTTGGCGGAATCTGTGTAGGGACCACTCTTCCAGTATTCACTGGTAGTGCTGGCTTGGTTGTAGCCGCGGATACGAATCGAATTGAAGGCATTTACGATCTTGGCTCCCGCAGTAAACTGCCCGTTGGAGGCTGTTACTTCGTCCTTGAATGATGACACCACCTTGCGAAGCCTGCCGCCCGACATGTGGTTGTCGTAGCTGCCAGTCAAGAGACCGAATAACATGGCATCATTTTCACCATAGTTGTGCAAAAGGCCTACAGGCTTGTAAGACCCGTTGGGATACAACTTGCACTCACTATTAAACGTAGAGGTGCATACTTCCACCCGCACCGTGTAATTCTTTTCTGCACCGGTACCCGCTGGAAATCCACCGCTGGCAAGTGTGGTGGATAAAACTGGTCGTTCCTTAGACGCCCATTCCCAAATGCGCTTGTTACTCCCCACGTTTTCACGTACACGCAACAGGGGCGGCAAGTTGCTGCAATTATTGAGTGTGGCGCAATTGGTGCTGTAGTTGGCAGTCAGGCTACCAAAAAAATGTCGTTTATCGGCCGCCGTAGGAAGAGCAAACGGTGTGTAGTCCCGAATGTCGTAACCATTGACGGCAATGCTCGTATATTCCTTACCCCAACTGTGGGCATCTGCCGGAATATAGGCGCGGCGCAATATGGTCTGCGACGCAGTGTCCACTTCACGGTGGCCACCGTAGAGCACTTTGCGTAACGAATCCATTCGGCTGGTCGTCACGTAATTCAGCCAAAGGCCTGACCATTTACCCACACACTTTCCGTCGCTGGTGGCGGAGCTAGGTGTGAAAAGCCCGGTGTTGTCACTAGCGTTGTTGTGGACGTAGCAAATTTTGGGATCAAACAAGCCGTAGTAAACAATATTCGGATTGTTGGGTATAAAGCCAATATCCAATACGCCATCGCCATCAATGTCGCTGGTATCGTTGTAGGACTCGTAAAACAATTTGTGGTCTTTGCCAGCGACCAGCATCACCATGGGCGTGGCGGATACTTGCGCCACCAAAGGCGTGTTTGGAATCGTGACAGCGCTAGTCCCTACTGCCGCGAACGCAGTGACTGCCAACGCAACAAATTTGAAACTGAAGTTCAAATCTTTATGGGTTTTCATGGTGACTCCTGGAAGAAAATACGCGTTTTGGGTCAATCAATGGCGTAGATTGATTGCAGCATGACCGAAGCCCTGCCATCGGTGTTGTCGCGACTACGAGCGGTGACTCGGTAGCGCTTGCAGTTCAGGTTGTTTATATTGTCCGAAGGGTCACAGGGAAAACCTGTACCTAGAAATTCAACAAAATATTGCGGGGTGACCGCCAGCGTACCGCTTCCTACGGTTGTCGCATCTTTCCAGTCACTAAAGCTGCTGTTCATCCATCGAGGTGTATCACTCGCAAGAGGAGTTGAGCAAAGCATCAGCCCACTGACAACCGCACAACCCGATCCTACTGGGTCGGCCGGTTTGCCTTCAACCAGGGCTTCTGCCTCTCGCAATGCTGATTCGGTTGCCTGAAACGCCAAGCTACGGTCGTATGTTTGTCCTGCCATGCGCTCTTCCATGGCTATGCCACGGATGGCCGCGACACCCAGCAAGCTCATCACCAGCAACAAGATGAGACTAATAATTAGTGCTACACCCTTTTGAGCAGGTGCCACCTTGGTGCGCTGTAGAAATAGAGTTTTCATGGCAGCTATCAATATAAGAGGTCGCGACTGCGGAAACCTACGACGTGAATTAACTTGCGTTCAATCGTCACATGATTCTCCCCAACCTTTTCATCGCTTTGCAGTGTCAAGGTTATGCGTGCGGCGACGGCTTGCTCAACATTGTCCTTTGTCCATCCTCCGTTAGCTGTTGAGAAAATTGGATTGGGGTTGGCCGGCACGGTAGGGTCATTCGCCGGAATCCAAGAGGTGGCGAGGGTGTTGGCGGTTTTATTCTTTGTCAAGTATTCAATCTGCATGTCGCTAACACCATCCAAGATTTCCTCGCGTTCGGTCGTGGCAATCATCGCGCCGCCCACCGATTTTCTGATGATTTTGGTCCGGTAAAGAGACTTCTTGCCTGCGCTGTTAACGCCCACATACCAAAACGTTGATAAGAGTTTTACTACTACGCCCCCGCTTGTAAACTGTTTGACGGCAGGCGGTGTTGTTGGGCAATCGCTCGGAGTTGGATAACCTAAATCACCGCTGCAGTTGTAGTTACCCGCATCTTGCGCATGATTGATATTTTTGGTGGATGGACTTACCGTTTCAATCTGGAAGATAGCTGCGGAATTCATGTCGCAGGCGATGAGAACGTCTTTGGGGTCAAGATCTGTAACCGAGTCAACAGTGATGTCGTGGGTGGATGTGTCGTGGGCACTTACAATTTTTCCGTCCTGGGCGGCACGAATCACCAGTACGGCATCCGTTCCAGCAGCGCGGTCTGCGTTACCAGTGCCAATTGCCACCATGGCAGTCATATCTTGGCCCGCGTCGTAGCCTTGGATCGTGCCCAAGTTCCAATCCGCCCACCACGGAATCGCAGAGGATGCGCGAATCACATTTGCAACCAGAGGGGTGCCGCACGGGTTGGTACCAGCTTCGCGCAGGTCGCGTGCCATAAAGTCAAACGCTATCCGCGCGTCTTCCTGCATGCGTGCAATATTTTCGTTGGTTCGAAAAGACTCCCTATTGGTGACAAAAACATTGAGCACGCCGGCTATAAGAACCAACCCAAGCACTATCGAGACCATGAGCTCGACGAGTGTGAAACCGCTCTGGCCCTTTAAGCTGGACGGCCCAGAGACGTAGCCGTATTGAGGCTTGCGGTTACCGAGGTGTTGCAAAAAGATGGACATAGTTCGTGGCGTCATAGAGTTGTCTTTGTTTCCACTATCTGTTCACCTATCCCGCCAGCACGAGTGTCGTCCCACTTCACCTGAACGATGCAAACTCCGTCAGCGTCGCACAAAACCGCACCACAAGTGGTGGAGTCACTGGCGTTGCCAATGGTTGACTTAAGCGATTCAACCCAATGCTTGAGGTTAACTTTGGCCAAGCTGGTTCCGGTGACGGCTGCTGCATCACAATAGGGTCCAATCACCCCGCCGGAAAGAGAACCCGTGTTGTAGTTCAAAGACTTGGCGCTGTCTTTGTCAACACGCATGGCATCCAAAATGTAATAGCTCATCATGACGGCTTGCGTGCGTTGCATGCTGCTTTGGTTACCTTTGAGAGCTCGAATTTGCATCGCCGCCATACCCAGTACGCCCAGACTCAAAACGAGCAAGGCCACCAGAATTTCAATTAAGGTGGCGCCACCCGCATATCGACGATTGGGTGAGCGGGCAAATGGTTGTCTGGTTTGCATTTCAATATCCAGCGTAATCAAGGTGAAGGGCATGTATCAGCCACGTTGCTCTGCACGGTCATGGTGATACGTCCAGCGCTGTTTAGCGTCAGATTGCGTGCTCGCTTGTCATTAGTTAGAGCAGATGATGTACTGCAGACACGTATGGTTCCGGTCCAAAAACCGCCGCCGCTCATGGCCTTTGATTGACCGTCTGCCGAGTACGAAATGTAAGGCAAATTGCCATTGACTACGATGCCAGCTGGTAACGGAGGATAGATCGTGGCTACCGTTTCACCGGTATCCACAGCCGCTGATGTTCCGCTGCGCGTCGTGTCCACAAATGAAATCCAGCCCTGGTGCCAACCACCAGTATCTGTGCACGATGCGCCATCCGCGCTCATGCAAACTGTTGTACGGTTGCCCACTTTGATGGCATTGGAGCGCGCCTGTGCGAATGCTGCAATTAAATCGTTGGTCGCGGTCGTCAACCGCGACGAGGCGATCATTGCCTGAAAACTGGGAGCTGCCAACGCAAGCAACACGGCCAGTATGGCGACAGTAATCATCAGCTCAATGATCGTGAAACCACGTAGGCGGAACCCAGGAGTGCTTAAATTGGCGTAGTTCATCGTATTGGTACATCACTGAAGATGCGATCTTGGTTGATTAGACACCGGGCCGGCTATCCTCGCACAGGATTTCCGCCAAGCGGCACGGTTTGCTCGACAAATGGGCCAGACACTTGGTTGAGCCAAAGCTGGAGGTGGTGAGTTGCCGCAGGGAGGCCTACCGCCTCACCTCATCCACCAACGTCTTGAAGTCGTCAATATCCTCAAAACTGCGGTACACACTGGCAAAGCGCACATAGGCCACTTTGTCGAGCTTCTTCAGCTCACGCATGACCAGTTCACCAATACGGCCGGACTGGACTTCGCGCAGACCCAGGTTTAGCAACTTTTCTTCAATCCGCTCAATGGCGCTGTCGATCTGTTCGGTGCTGACCGGGCGTTTGCGCAGGGCTAGATTGAAAGACGCCAACAGCTTGGCGCGCTCATATTCAATGCGGCGCCCATCCTTCTTGACGATGGAAGGGTAGTTGACGTCCGGGCGTTCGTAGGTGGTGAAGCGTTTTTCGCACGACCCACACTGGCGGCGGCGGCGGATGAAATCCCCGTCCTCGGCTATCCGGGTCTCCACAACCTGGGTTTCGGAATGGCTACAGAACGGGCATTTCATAGGGGGTAGTGGGCCAAGGCCCTTAAGTGAAATTGGCCTCTAGCCCCCGTGAAACAAGCGCAGTATGCTATCAAAGTTATAGTAACTGCGCTTTGCATAGTGCTTAACCGTAGACCGGGAAGCGCGCGGTCAAGGCATGCACCTTAGCCCGCACGGCGTCGATGTTGGCTGCATCGTGCGGGTTGTCCAGCACGTCGGCGATCAGGTGGGCGGTGGCGCGCACCTCGTCTTCCTTGAAGCCGCGGGTGGTCATGGCTGGGGTTCCCAGGCGGATGCCGCTGGTGACCATGGGTTTTTGCGGGTCGTTCGGAATGCCGTTCTTGTTGCAGGTCATGTGGGCCAAGCCCAAAACCGCCTCGGCTTCCTTGCCGGTCATGTTCTTGGGGCGCAGGTCCACCAGCATGACGTGGCTCTCGGTGCGGCCGGAAACGATGCGCAGGCCGCGCTCGGTCAGTGTGTCAGCCAAAACCTTGGCATTTTTGACCACTTGCGTCTGGTAAGCCTTGAACTCGGGTGTCAGCGCCTCTTTGAAGGCCACAGCCTTGCCGGCGATGACGTGCATCAGTGGGCCGCCCTGAATACCAGGGAAGATGGCCGAGTTGATCTTCTTGGCAATCGCCTCGTCATTCGTCAGGATGATGCCACCGCGCGGGCCGCGCAGGCTCTTGTGTGTGGTGGATGTGACCACGTCGGCGTAGGGCAGGGGGTTGGGGTAGACGCCCGCGGCCACCAGGCCGGCGTAGTGGGCCATATCGACCATGAAGTAAGCGCCGATTTCCTTGGCAATCTTGCCAAAGCGTTCAAAATCGATACGCAGCGCAAAGGCCGAGGCGCCAGCGATGATGAGCTTGGGCTTCTTCTCGCGGGCCAGCGCTTCCATGGCGGCGTAGTCGATGTCTTCCTGGGCGTCCAGGCCGTAGGAAATGACATTGAACCACTTGCCGCTCATGTTCAGCGGCATACCGTGGGTCAGGTGGCCACCTTCGGCCAGGCTCATGCCCATGATGGTGTCACCGGGCTGCAGCAGGGCGAAGAACGCGCCCTGGTTGGCCTGCGAACCCGAGTTGGGCTGCACATTGGCGAAGTTGGCGCCAAACAATTGCTTGAGGCGGTCGATGGCGAGTTGTTCGACCACGTCCACGTTCTCGCAGCCGCCGTAGTAGCGCTTGCCGGGGTAGCCTTCGGCGTACTTGTTGGTCAGCTGGCTGCCTTGCGCGGCCATGACGGCGGGGGAGCAGTAGTTTTCAGAGGCGATCAGCTCGATGTGGTCTTCCTGGCGGGCGTTCTCGGCCACGATGGCGGCCCACACTTCGGGGTCAGCTTGTTCGACGAGGATATTGCGGTGGTACATGGCAGTCCTTTTAAGACAATGAACCTTGGGTCAACGCGTGTTGAAACGACATGAAACAAGGGCTGCCCAGGCGAACGGCTGAACGCAAACACCTGTGCAGATGCTGCGGCACGCTTCCCAGTGGTGATCCCACGTCAGCGCCTCAAACCTTTGGGCTTGGGCGCCTATCGCCAGTCGCGTACGGTATGGAGTTTACCCGAGCCAGCCCGCCAACCTGGCGGGCTGCTGGTTAAGAGTTCAGTACGCTGGCCACCACTTCGGGCGCAATTTCTGTCGGCGCTTCAACAGGAGCTTGTTTCGCGGGAATCAGCCGGGGCTCGGTAACCGGCGCACTGCGGCCTGTGGACACCATCAGCAGACGGTTGTGTTCGGCCAGCACTTTAGCGGTGTAACCACCGTCGTCTTCCAGATTGCCAGCGCCGACATAAAGTTTGAGACCACCTTCGATGGAACCGGCACGTGCAACACACTCTTGCAGCACCTTGACGCCCACCCGCAAGTTGGACACAGGGTCAAAAGCAGCGAGTTTGCCGCCAAAACCCATGTACTTGTCGCTGTGGATCTTGGTCATGACCTGCATCAGACCCTGGGCGCCCACTGGGCTTTGGGCAAAGGGGTTAAAGCCCGATTCGATGGCCATGATGGCCAGGATCAGGGTTGGATCGATTTTGGCGCGGGCGCCGATCTCGAAGGCCTCAGCAACAAGAGCACTCAAGGGCTCAGGTGCCACGTTGTACTTCTTGCTCAGCCAAAAGGCAACGGCGGCTTGCTGTTTAGGCAGGCTTTGCGGGTTGGCTGCCGTAGCACGTTCGACGGCTTCGGTATCACCAACAATGCCGGTGACGACGGTCTGGCGGGATTGGAGCCAGCTCATCAACTGGACTTCTCCCGCCTGGCGGATTTCTGGCCTTGCGGTCAGGGTGATCACGGCAAACATGACGGCCAGGCCCAAGAGGGCGAATCCGTTGTGCGTGATTTCAAAGAAACCTTGGGCGATATCGCTGGCCACTGTGGCCATGCCCTTGGTGAATTTTTCGGTCGCTGTCATAGCTCTTCCTTCTTAGGCGGGCGCTTCAAGTTTCTCGCGCTGTGGACAGTGCGATGACGTCAGGCACCACGTTTGGGTTGGTACGCTATCAATATCCTGCGGCGTCGTTTCGACATGTGCAGCGATTTGAATATGCCGGGTTCGGCAGCGGTTGCGGGTTATCCCTAGGCAAAACTAGGAATGGGCGGATTCTAGGGGGCCTGGATATACCGAGTCAACAATATTAAATAGGTTTGTTATTCTATTTTTCATCGTTAATAGCGCCAAACCTAGGCTGGACGCTGCATTTCAGCGGGTTGCCGGACCCTGAAAATCTCCCAATCACAGCCCCCAAATCCATTGAAAAACCGATTTGAAATCGTGTTGGCGGCGGATTAGACTGCAGTTGCCTGTTGATTCAGGTTATGTTCCGGCAGTAGCCAGTCCGTACCCCAGGGTACCTGTGATGAAGCGGCCCCGGTAACTGTTAAGGAGGCAATCTATTGCTTCTAGTGCAATGCGGGACTTCAATCTCCCGCACTGCCAGCCCTGACGGCATGGACCTCTGGTCAGCCGTCGAGCCCGAGAGACTGGCCGTATGGTTAGGCTCCCGGGCTTTCTTCATTGGCTTCCTCCTTTTGTTCTCCCTAGAAAATGCCCAGTGAGCGCGGCGGCACTCTATATATAGTGTGTTGGTGCATGGTGTTCTTGGAGGAGGGCCTCATGACCAAGAAACAGTAGCGACAGCGTTGGAGCGTCATTAGCTATTGTTTTTATAGCTGAATGGCCTTATTTTGCGGGGGCTAGGGGCTCATTTCACGTTTACAGTTCAACTGAATGAGAGGCTGCGCAGTGTGCCTGCAATGGGCCCGGACAAAAACCATATGCCTCGATCCATTTCGCGGCGAAAATACAGGGTTGCAGATTTCTATTCAACCTATTCCCGAGCCTACCGTGACGTCGACTTCTACCGCCAAAAACAACGATATAGCCCATTTAGACAGTCTGACCGGTGGCGCTTTCACAGCCCCCACTTCCGGCGAGCGTTCTGCCCGCGTGCGGGACTGGTTGCTGACCAGCCCCAGCGCCGAACAGCTGGCCGATGTCTTCAAAGAGCTGAGCATCAAGGACAAGGGCGCTGCCAAACTCGTCCGTGAAAAGATCGACGAAGCCAAGCGCCAAAAGGGCCAGGAATCCCTGGCCGCCGACTGGGCCGCCAAGGCCCAGGCGCTGTTGGACATGGTCAAGCTCAATATTGCCGACGCCTTGGCCTGGCAGCGTGATGCCGCCAAAGCCGGTGCGCCGTTGAGCCGCGAGCCCCTGGCTGCGCTCAAGACCCAATTGGCCGAGCGCGTGCGGGTCATCGAAGACCTGCAGCGCCGCGTGCAGGTGCAGCGCGAAGCTGCAGTATTGCTGGCGCAGCGCATTGAGGTGTTGTCCACCAAGTCTTGGCAAGACGCCCAGGCGGCGCTGGATGCTCTGCGGGTTGACGTCGACCAGTGGCAGGCCCAAGCCGCCCAACTGGCGGCCGATACCAGCTGGGCCAGTGTGGATGCCAAGTTCCCGCCCTTGCTGGACGCCTCGCGCGGCCAACTGTTGGTGGTGTGGGAAGCCTTCCAGGGCGCTTTGGCCTTGGCCGTGGCTGCTGCGCAAGACGCCGCGGCACCGTTGCCCCCCGTGCCCATGTGGGCCAACGAGTTGCGCACTGCGCGTGGTGTGCCCATCGAGGCACCGGCCAAACAGGCCAAACCCAAGATCGACCCCGAAGTGCGCGCCAAGGCTACTGCCAGCGTGCGCGAAGTCTTGACCACGCTGGAATCCGAAATTGCCGAAGGCCATGGCAAGGCCAGCGCCGGTGCAGCCAACGCGCTGCGCCATGCCCTCAAGGAATTTGGCCGCCTGATCGACGACAAGCTCGAAAACCAGGCACATGCCGCCTTGGCCGCCGCCGGTGAACTGGAAGGCTGGCAGCGTTGGCGCGCCGACCAGCTGCGCGAAGCGCTGGTCGCCCAGGCAGAAGGCCTGCTCAAGCGCCCCGAAGGCCAGGCCATCGGTGGTCGCAAGATGCAGGAGACCCTGCGCTCCTTGCGTGACCAGTGGAAACAAACCGACCAAGGCGGTGCGCCCAACCACGCCATGTGGAAGCGTTTTGACGAAGCCTGCAACGAAGCCCACAAAGTGGTCGAAGCCTGGCTGGACAAAGTCCGCGCCGAATCCGCCGAACACAAGGCCCAGCGCCTGGCGCTGATCGAAGAAGTGAACGCATGGGCTGCCGCCAACCGCACCGCGCTGGACGACGACTGGAAAGGCTTCAACCGTATCCTGCACCAGTTCGGCGACCGTTGGCGCGAAGCGGGCCACCTGGGTGAAAAGGCGTTTGCCGAACTGCAGCCCCTGTGGAAGGCCGCGATTGGCAACGCCGCTGCGCCGCTGGAAGCCCTGCAGGCCGAAAGCCTGGCTCTGCGCCACGCCATGATCGAAGAGGCCAAGATTCTGGGCACAGCGCCCGAGTTGCGCATCGATGCCGTCAAGGCCTTGCAGCAGCGCTGGCAAGCCCAGGCGCACCGCGTGCCCATGGACCGCCGCCAGGAGCAAAAGCTGTGGGACGCCTTCCGCAAACCGATTGACGACGCCTTCAACCGCAAGACTGCAGACCGTGAAAAGGCCGAAGCCTCGCTGGGCGCACGGGACAAGATGGTGCTGCAAGCTGCCAAGGCGCTGGACGCCGCCAATGCTTCGGGCGATGCCCAAGCCATCCGCGCCGCCATGGCTGCTTTGGAAGCCGCATTGCAGGGCCAAGCCCAGGCGCAGGCCGAGGTCACCAATGCGGGCACCCAGGAAAGCCAGGCCAAGGCTGCTGTTCAGGCCAATGACTCTGAGCAAAGTGTGGCTTTAGCCCCCGCGGAATCTACATCTGGTGCTACAGAAGTTGTAGTAAATCCCGAGACGGTGCAGGAAGTTCCTGTGGCCGATGCCGCGCCTGCGCCTGCCCCTGCCCCCAAGCCCGCACCCAAGCCAGTGATTGCGATGCGGGGCGATGACCGCCCTGGCATGAAGAAAGAAGCACCGGCGGCTGCCGGTCCCCGTGGGGCCGGCAAGTTTGGCGACCGCAAGGACAGCAACCCGCGCGGCCCACGCGATGGCAAGTCTGGCCCCCGTACGGACGACCGTGGTGGCGCACCGCGTGGTGATGGCCGTACCGGTGGCCGTTTTGGTTCCGACACGCGCGGTGGATACGAATCACGGCCTGAAGCACCACGCCTGGGCGATGCCGCCTTCCGCGCCCAACGCGACGCCTTGGAGCAAGCGCAATACGCACTGAAGAAACTGGCCATGCAGGCCCACGGTGAAGCACTGACCCAACTGCTGACCGCGTGGGAAAAACGCGACCCCAGCCTGGTGCCTGGCGCACAAGACCTTGGCAACCGCGCGCCACCGGCGACCCGCAATGCCTGGGTGCACGCACTGGGCGAAGCCTCCGCGGCGACGGCTAAAGCGGCCGATCCGCATGTGGCGCTGCTGCGTCTGGAGATGGCCGCCGAAGTGCCAACCCCGGCCGAAGACCTGGACGCACGCCGCAGCCTGCAGTTGCAGTTGCTGACCCGCCGCAACGATCCGCCACCGGCGCAAACCTGGGGCCAGGACACGGCCGCTGTGTTTGCTGGTCCATTCAATCCGCAGGCGGCGCGCCGGGTGCAAAATGTGCTGAAAGTGTTGCTGAAAAAATAGCGAGCGATCGCCCGCACGGTCGCGCGCGGCCTTGCGGCGATACCTGTGCGGCAGCAGGTAATTGTGGAAGAATGGGCAGTCCACCGCGGTGGACATGGCTTCTTGTACAAGGGGAAACTGTGGACTCCATCGAAGACCTGCTGCGGCGCCTGGAACAGCTCAACGCCATTGGCTCGGCGCTGTCCAAAGAGCGCGACATCACCCGGCTGCTGGAAAGCATACTGGTGGCTGCCAAAACCATCACCCATGCCGACGGTGGCACCCTGTACCGTGTCACGGAGGATGGGCAGGCCCTGCGGTTTGAAATTATCAAGACCGATTCGCTGAAGATCGCCATGGGCGGCACGTCGGGCAGACCGATCGACTTTCCCAATCTGCCTTTGCAGGATGCCAGCGGGCAGCCCAACGACTCGTTGGTCGCGGCCTATGCCGCCATCCACAAGCAAACTGTCAACATCTCCGACGCTTATACCGAACCCAACTTCGATTTCTCGGGCACCCGGCAGTTTGATGCCCGCACCGGCTACCGCTCGCAATCCTTCCTGGCCGTGCCCATGAAGGACCATGAGGGTGATGTGATTGGTGTGTTGCAGCTGATCAATGCCAAGCGCAAACGCACCGGCGAAGTGGTGTCGTTTTCAACGGCGGACCAAAGCCTGGCAGAGTCACTTGCGTCGCAGGCTGCCATTGCCATCACCAACCGCAACCTCATGTCGCAGTTGGAAGAGCTGTTTGAATCCTTCATCAGCCTGATCAATCTGGCCATTGACGAAAAATCGCACTACACCGGTGGCCATTGCCAGCGCGTGCCTGCCCTGACCATGATGTTGGCCGAGGCCGTCAACGCCAACCGCGAAGGGCCGCTGGCGGCGTTCACCATGGACGAACGCGACCGTTACGAGCTCAAGATCGCCGGGCTGCTGCACGACTGCGGCAAGGTGACCACACCGGTGCACGTGGTGGACAAAGCGACCAAGTTGCAGACGCTGTTCGACCGTATCGAATTGGTGGACACGCGTATTGAAGTCTTGAAACGCGACCAGGAGATCGCGGCCCTGCGCGCCCAGCTGGAGCTGCGCACACAGAGCGACGCCGCGGCCGAGGCGCAGGCGTGGACGCAGTGCCGAGACAACATCGCGGCCCTTGAGGCCGACCGCGCCTTCTTGCGGGTTGTCAACGTCGGGGCCGAAGGCATGAAGGACGCTGATCTGCAGCGTGTGCGCGACATTGGCCAGCGCCACACCTGGCGCAATGTGAACGGGCTGGAGTCCGAGTTGTTAACGCCCGATGAGATCGAAAACCTGACCATACGCGGTGGCACGCTGACGGCCGGGGAGCGCAACACCATCAACCACCACATTGTTGCCACCATCAAGATGCTGGAACAGTTGCCCTGGCCCAAACATTTGAAGAACGTGCCGGAATACGCGGGTGGCCACCATGAGCGTATGGACGGCAAGGGTTACCCCAAAGGCCTGACGCGGGACCAGATGTCGGTGCAGGCCCGCATCATGGGTATTGCCGATATTTTTGAAGCCTTGACGGCCAAGGACAGGCCGTACAAACAAGGCATGAAACTGTCCCAGGCCATGGGCATCATGTACAAGTTCAAGACCGGTGGGCACATTGACCCGGATCTGTTTGATATCTTCTTCAACGAAGGTGTTTACCTGCGGTATGCCCACCAGTTTCTGGACCCGTGGCAGATTGATACCGTGGACGCGCGGGCCTGGAATTAGTTTTCGTGTGGACCCACTGCCATGGACGGTGGGATACGTTCAAGCGTAAAACGCTCGGTGGTGTTTTTTACACTGGCAAGGCGCAGGCGTAACACTTCTGCGCGGGGTGGTTGCGCGGACAAGTCCCAGTCGCTGAGCACCAGGCGTTCGCGACCCACATTCAAGCGGTGTTTGGCTGGACGGTGCGTGTGACCATGCACCAAGTAGCGTGCATGTGTGGAGTCCAACAGGTCGTTGGCAGCCTGGAAATCCACATCCGCATACACCGTATCGCTGCGCTTGCGTGCCTCACTTTGAGCCCGTATGCCGCGTGCGATGGCCATGCGATCGGCAAGAGGTTTTGCCAAAAAGTCGCGTTGCCACTCTGGTTTGCGCACCTGGGCCCGGAACTGCATGTAGTCCGTATCGTCCAGGCATTGGGCGTCACCATGGACCAGCAACCAGCGGACGTTGGCAAACGACAGAATGCAAGGCTCGGGCAGCAGCGTGCACCCACAAGCAGCCATCAAGGCAGAACCCATCAGGAAGTCGCGGTTGCCACACAGAATGTAGATGTCCATACGGCCAGAAGCGGCGCGCAGCACATCGGCACATTGCTGCTCGAAGCCCCCCTCTGGGGACAACAAAATGTCGTCACCCACCCAGACTTCAAACAGGTCACCCAGGATAAAGACCGCATCGGCGGTGGTGTGGAGCAGGTAGTCGCGCCAGGCCTGGAAGGTTAGGCCGTCGGACGCCTGCAGGTGGATGTCCGAAATGAAATCGACACAGGCCCAGCGGGATGGTGCAACGAGTTCCATCCCGCCGATGGCCCGATTTACAGCGCGACGGCTTTTTCGATGATGACGTCGTCTTTGGGCACGTCGTCATGGAAGCCCTTGCGGCCCGTCTTGACGGCCTTGATTTTGTCGACCACGTCGGAGCCGGAGACAACCTTGCCGAACACGGCATAACCCCAGCCCTGGGCGCTGGGTGCAGTGTGGTTCAGGAAACCGTTGTCGGCCACATTGATGAAGAACTGTGCGGTGGCCGAGTGCGGGTCACCGGTGCGGGCCATGGCCACGGTGTAGTTGGCATTCTTCAGGCCGTTGTTGGCTTCGTTCTGGATCGGGGCATCACAATCCTTTTGCTTCATGCCGGGTTCCATGCCACCGCCCTGGACCATGAAGCCGGGGATGACGCGGTGGAAGATGGTGCCGTTGTAGTGGCCCTTGTTGACGTAGGCCAGGAAGTTCTCAACGGATTTGGGGGCCTTGTCCTGGTCCAGTTCCAGGGTAATGACACCGTAGTCCAGCACGTGGAGTTCGACTTGTGGATTGCTCATGATTTATTTCACCAAAGTAGCGGAGTTGATAAGAACGGGCGTTTTGGGCACGTCAGTCGGGAATGGGCCACCAGAACCGGTTGGCACATCCTTGATCTTGTTGATGGTTTCCATGCCCGACACCACGCGGCCGAAAACGGTGTAGCCGTCGGCAGAGCCCTTGGCATTCAGGAACGGGTTTTCCTTGACGTTGACGAAGAATTGGGCGCGGGCGGAGTTGGGCTCATTGGTGCGGGCCATGGCAATGGTGCCGGTCTCGTGTTTGAGTCCGTTTTGCGCTTCCAAAACAATTGGGGGGCGGGCGATTTTTTCCTCGTACTTGGCGTTGTAGCCACCGCCCTGCACCATGAAGTTGGGGATCACGCGGTGAAAAATGGTGCCGTCGTACTGCTTGCTTTTGACGTACAGCAGGAAGTTCTCCACCGTTTTGGGGGCCTTGTCGGGGTAGACCTCGACCACAAAATTGCCCAGACTGGTTTCAAACTTGACCTGGGGTGCGGCCTCACTTGCATACGCGGTGCCAGACAACGCGGTCAGCGCCAGCACCGACAGTGCGGCACGGCGGTTCAAAAGATTCCATAACTTGGTCATATCAAATCACTCCCTCAAAAAAAATCTTCCATTGGTTTTCCTGGCGAATCCAGTACTGCCGTTTGGTCCAACCGACCCGGGCACCTTCGGCGACTTCGCCAAAGGTCACTACCATGGTGTCGGCCACATCGGTCCAGCGCAAATAAGACACATCTTTGAGCTGTATGGTGCGTCCCTGCGTCTGGTCGATTTCGGTTTTCAGCACCGGTGTCCACTGTGCCAGGGATTTGCCGTTGCTGTTGAAGTCGGGCGTGTAGTAGGTCAAAACCTGTTGCAGGTTGCCCGAGGTTTTTGCATTTCGCCAACCCAGCAGGGCATCTTCAAAAGGCTTGCTTTCCGCGCGCACACTGTGCGGCGCCACCCACTGCAACTGGGTCGCGATGACCACCGGTGTGGTGCGCACTTCGACCGTGCGGATGATGTGCTGCAGGTCCGGGTTGGCCAGCACCACACAGCCATCGGTGGCCTGCGGTGCCCGCGAAAACTGGTTGGGCGGTGTGCCGTGTAGCCAGATGCCGCTGCCGGTTTTGCCGCGCTTGTTATCCAGCATGTTGGGGTAGTTGATGGGCAGGGCACCCGAGCCGTAGAAGTCTTTCAGCGACTTGGGGTCCAGGTTACTGGTGATGTAGTACACACCCAGAGGTGTGCGCTGGTCACCTTCGACCGCCTTGGCCGTGCCCGCTTTGCCCACCGAGATGTAATAGTCGGCGATCAGGTTCAGGCCATTGGCCGTGTTCTCAAACAGGTACAGGCGAGACCGGGAGGCGTCTACCGCAATGGCATGTTTGGACTTTTGCGAAATGGCCAAAAACTGGGAGGGCACGGTACCCGGCAAAGGGCGTTCGCGCAGGGCCCGGACGCGCCGTTGTGACTCCTCGCGCAGTTCGGCCAACACCGGGCGCGCGCTGAGAACCATCGATTCGGGGACGTCACCAAAGGTCTTGATGGGCCGGGTCAGTGCAGCCAGCAGATCACCATGCACCAGTTGGGCCAGTTGAAAATGGGGGAAGTCTTCGACCAGGCTATCGGCCTTGGCCAGTGCTTCCCGGTTTTTGGCCTGGCCAATGAGCTTGTAGACCTCTATCAGCCGCGCCTCAGCGACACCGTCCTGGTTTTTGGGCGCAGGGGCTTCCGCCCGTGTTGGCTTGGACCCGGGTTTGGGACTGGCCGCATGTGCCAGGGCCAGGCTTGCGAACGCCAGTGTGAATAGCCAAGTATTGCGATGCGCTTTAAGCATGCCAACAGCCGACCATCGCGGCATCATGTACCGGTGGATTCTTTGACAATCTGCCAGCGGTCACCCACTTTGACCAGATCAAGTGTTTTGCGGCTGGAAACCGACAAGTCGTTGGCTTTGTAGTCTTGGCGAAACTTGGCGACCGCTGTGTTGTTGCCGGAAACAGTAACCGTGAGATTTTCCAGTTTTACCGTGATTTTGGATTTGCTGGTGATGCGCTGGCGGCGCTCCTCTTCCCAGGCGCTGCGGCTCTGGGAACCAGGGGGATCGAAGTCTTTGCCATAAGTGGCCAGATACGCCTTGACGTCGCGTGCGGCCCAGGCCTTGGCCCAGGCGATGACCGCGTTTTCAGCGTCCCTGGCGCTGTTGCTGTTGGATGCGACAACAGGCGCGGTTGGGGCGGGTGTCGGCGCTGTGCTGGACGCGGCAGCCACAGGTGCTGCAACCACGGGTGCAGCAATCGAAGCAGACGGTGTTGTGGGTGTAGGTGTTGTAGGTGCCGCAGCGGTCACGGCAGGTGTTGCCGCAACGGTGGGCTTGACTGCAACGGGGCCAGGTAGGGTGGGAGCCGGTTTGGCGGCAACGGGCGTTGGTATTGCGGGTGTGGCGACCGGAGGCGTAACGGGACGCTGGTTCTTGGCACCGGTGGGGCTGAAGAGTTCACGGATCAGCGCCAGTTTGGGCGGTACGCCTGCGTTGGCGCCATCCAGTTGCAGCGCCTTGTTGTAGGCCTGGCTGGCCAGCTTCGCGTAGACGTCGCCCAGGTTTTCATGCGCCGTGGCATAACTGGGGTTGGTGCGGATCGCCATTTCCAACGCCGTGCGGGCCTTGTCGAACTGGCTTTGGCCGGCGTACAGCACGGCCAGGTTGTTGTAGGGCTCGGGCAGCTCGGGGAAGTCTTCGGTCAGGCGGGTAAAGGTGGCAATAGCATCGGTGGTCTTGCCCGAATCGCGCTGGATCACACCCTTGAGGAAACGCATCTGCGGGTCGCGCGGCTTGGTGGCCAGGTACTGGTCGGCCTTGCTCAGGGCTTCGGGTAATTTGCCGCTGCGCACCAGTTGCGCAACATCCGCATATTCATCTGCATAGGCCGTTGAAAACATCAGGGCTGCGGCAAGGGCGACCAGGCGCAGGGGTCCAAGTACAGTCAAACGGGAGTGCGTCATAGGGCTTTCAGATTCTCAGACGGTGGATGTGCCCTCGAAAAAGGGGCTTTATACTGTGTTGAATTGTAGCTGAGGGGGTGCACCCGCCCTCCGGTGAGAGACCGAGACTTACCCTTACCAGACCTGAACGAGTTAGCGCTGTTGCCCAGGCCCATTGTCCCTGGCAGGCGGCCTAGAAATACCCATGAGTTTGCGCATTTACAACACGCTGTCGCGTGGGCTTGAGCCATTTACCCCCCTGGAACCCGGTCATGTGCGCATGTACGTCTGCGGCATGACGATTTATGACCTGTGCCACATCGGCCACGCCCGCATGGCGATGGCTTTTGACGTGGTGCAGCGCTGGCTCAAAAGCAGCGGTTACCGCGTCACCTATGTCCGCAACATCACGGACATTGACGACAAGATCATCCGCCGCGCGTTGGACCGCAACATCCCGATACGCGCGTTGACCGACGAGATGATTGGCGTCATGCACGAAGACATTGGCCGCCTGGGCATAGAGCCACCCACGGTCGAACCCCGCGCCACCGAATACGTGCCCCAGATGCTGGACATGATCCGCCAACTGGAGGGCAAGGGCCTGGCCTACAAGGCCAGCTCGGGCGATGTGAACTACGCCGTGCGCAAGTTTGAGGGCTACGGCAAGTTGTCCGGCAAGTCGTTGGAAAGCCTGCGCGCCGGTGAGCGGGTGGCGGTGGATGACGGCAAGAATGACCCATTGGATTTTGTGCTGTGGAAGGCCGCCAAACCTGAAGAGCCTGCCGATGCCAAATGGGACAGCGCCGCCAGCGGCCATGCCTATGGCGTGGGCCGCCCGGGCTGGCACATTGAATGCTCGGCCATGAGCTGCCAGACGCTGGGTGAGACATTTGACATCCACGGCGGTGGCGCGGATCTGCAATTCCCCCACCATGAAAACGAGTTGGCGCAAACGGTTGGCGTGACCGGCAAACCCATGGCCCAGGTGTGGATGCACAACGGCATGGTGCAGCTGGACAACGAGAAGATGTCCAAGAGCCTGGGCAACTTCTTCACGATCCGTGATGTGTTGGCCAAGTATGACGCGGAGACCGTGCGCTACTTCCTGGTGCGCGGCCACTACCGGTCCGATATTGGTTACAGCGACGCGCACCTGAACGACGCCCGCAATGCACTCAAGCGTTTCTATACCGCCTTGGATCTGGTCGCGCCGGCGCCACTGGCTAACGGCATCGATTGGACCCAAAGCCACGCGGCCCGTTTCAAGGCTGCGATGGACGAAGACTTTGGCACACCCGAAGCGGTTGCCGTGTTGTTTGACCTGGCAGGTGAAGTCAACCGCACCCAGTCCGCCGAATTGTCTGGCCTGCTGAAGGCGCTGGGCGGCGTGTTGGGCCTGCTGCAGGACAGCCCCAAAGCCTTTTTGCAGGCGGGCGCTGGCTTGGATGAAGCGGCGATCCAGACAAAAATTCAGGAACGTGCTGCAGCCAAGGCGGCAAAAGACTTCGCACTGGCCGACAACATCCGCAAGGATCTGCTGGCCCAGGGCATTGTGCTCAAGGACTCACCCACCGGAACGAGCTGGGAAGCAGTGCAGTGATGGCTGCGGTCAAGAAGCCACCGGCTGAGCGACAGACGCCGTATTTCTGGGAAGAAGCCTGCAAACACCTGGTCAAAAAAGACCGGGTCATGAAGCGCCTGATCCCCCAATTTGGCGACGCGTGCCTGGAAACCCGGGGTGATGCCTTTGTGACGCTGGCACGCAGCATCGTGGGCCAGCAAATCTCGGTCAAGGCCGCACAAACCGTGTGGGAGCGCTTTGAGCTGCTGCCGCGCAAGCTGACGCCGGCCAATGTGCTGAAGCTCAAGGTGGACGATATGCGCGCCGCTGGCCTTTCGGCCCGCAAGGTCGAATATCTGGTGGACCTGGCACTGCACTTCGACAACGGCGCCCTGCACGTCAAATCCTGGGATGCAATGAGTGACGACGAAATCGTCGCTGAACTGATCGCTATCCGCGGCATTGGCCGCTGGACGGCAGAAATGTTCTTGATATTTCACCTCATGCGGCCTAATGTGTTGCCACTGGACGATGTAGGCCTGATCACCGGCATCAGCCATAATTATTTCTCTGGCGATGTGGTGAGCCGCAGCGATGCTCGCGAAGTCGCCGCAGCCTGGGCGCCGTACTGCACCGTCGCAACTTGGTATATTTGGCGCTCGTTGGACCCGGTGCAAGTGGATTATTGATACTTTGTGGGTCAAACCACGTTGCATGGCAAAGATGCTCTGACCCCAATTAAGCAAAATGGTATTGCGGGACCGACCTTCCGCTCTGTCCCCAAAAGAATAGGATGTGACCATGGCAAAGAAGACATTCCTGGATTTCGAGCAGCCCATCTCCGAGCTCGAATCCAAGATCGAAGAATTGCGTTACGTGCAGACCGAGTCTGCCGTCGATATCTCCGCCGAGATCGAGCAACTGAGCAAGAAGAGCCAGCAGCTCACCAAGGACATCTACAGCGACCTGACGCCCTGGCAGATCACCAAGATTGCCCGCCACGCCGAGCGCCCCTACACGCTGGACTACATCAACGAACTGTTCACGCACTTTGTCGAGTTGCACGGCGACCGCCACTTTGCGGATGACCTGTCCATCGTGGGCGGTCTGGCCCGTTTCAACGGCACGCCTTGCATGGTGCTGGGCCACCAGAAGGGGCGTGACACCAAGGAGCGTGGTCTGCGCAACTTCGGCATGAGCAAGCCCGAGGGTTACCGCAAGGCGCTGCGCCTGATGAAGCTGGCAGAGAAGTTCAAGCTGCCGGTCTTCACCTTTGTGGACACCCCCGGTGCCTACCCCGGCATTGACGCCGAAGAGCGCGGCCAGTCCGAGGCCATTGGCCGCAATATTTTCGAGATGGCCCAGCTGGAAGTGCCCATCATCACGACCATCATTGGTGAAGGTGGTTCCGGTGGTGCGCTGGCGATCTCGGTGGCGGACCAGGTCATCATGCTGCAGTATTCCATCTACTCCGTGATCAGCCCCGAAGGCTGCGCCTCCATTTTGTGGAAGACGTCGGACAAGGCATCCGACGCAGCCGAAGCCATGGGCATCACGGCCCACCGGCTGAAGGCCGTGGGTGTTATTGACAAGATCGTCAACGAACCTGTGGGTGGTGCGCACCGCGACATGAAGCAGGCCGCCGCTTTCCTGAAGCGTGCGCTGGCCGATGCCTACCGCCAGATCAGCGACCTGAAGCTCAAGGAGCTGCTGGACCGCCGCTACGAGCGCCTGCAGAGTTATGGGCGCTTTACTGACACCAAGACTGCGGGGCGCTAGGTCCCTGGACGCGTTCGTCACCTCGCTTGGGAGCCTGGGCGGCAGAGCGTTCTGCTCCCCGGTTGCGACGTTGAGCCCCGCTCGCTGCGCGAGCTCCTCCTTTACCTGCGCAGAACGCTCTGCCGCCCAGGCTCATCGGTACGCGCGTTGTGCGCGTGAGTGTTTCCTGTGACCCAGTCGGTTGATCAGGCCATGGCTGGCTTTGATCCGGCTTTACCGCTGGCCGTGGCGCTCAGCGGAGGTGCTGACTCGGTTGCGCTGTTGGTAGCCTCTGCCGAGAAATGGCCAGGGCAGGTGAGTGCCGTGCACATCAACCACGGCCTGCAGGCCGCTGCCACACTGTTTGAAGACCACTGCCGTACGCTGTGCAAACGCCTGAACGTGCCTCTGCACGTACAGGCGGTGAACGCCAGCAAACAGGCTGGACAAAGCCCCGAGGATGCCGCCCGCCAGGCACGTTATATGGCTTTTTCGGCTCTAGCCCCCGATAAATATGGTGGTGTAGCTATCAAATCAATAGCAATCGCACAACATGCCGATGACCAGGTGGAAACGCTGTTGCTGGCCCTGAGTCGCGGCGCGGGGCTGGCGGGCCTGAGCGCCATGCCCGCGCACTGGCAGCGCGATGGTTTGGACTACTACCGGCCTTTGTTGCAGGTGGCCGGTGCCGACATCCGCGCTTGGCTTGTGCAGCGGGGTGTGGCTTTCGTGGAAGACCCGACCAACAGTGACGAGCAGTTCACCCGCAACCGCATCCGCGCGCGGCTGATGCCAGCACTGCGCTCCGCCTTTCCGCAGTTTCTGGATACCTTTGCCCGCAGCGCCAGCCATGCAGCCCAAGGCCAGCAACTTCTGGACGAGGTGGCTGTACAGGACGTGCAAACCATTGCCCGCAGCACGGATGGCCTGCCGCGTATCAAGGCGCTGCAGGGCTTGAGCCGGCCGCGCCAAGCCAACGCACTGCGCTATTGGCTCAAGCAAAACTACCAGTGTGTGCCCAGCACCGTGCAGCTGGCGGAGCTGCTGGACCAGGTGGCCGACTGCACCACGCGTGGCCATCACATCCACATCAAAGTGGGCAGCGGGTTTGTGCAGCGCAGCAGCGATGTTTTGACTTGGTACAATCCCTAGGTTTTGCTTCAAAAATTACTCATTTCATGGCACTGATTGTTCACAAATACGGCGGCACGTCGATGGGTTCAACGGAACGCATCCGCAATGTCGCCAAACGCGTCGCCAAATGGGCGCGCGCGGGTCATCAGATGGTGGTCGTACCCTCGGCCATGAGCGGCGAGACCAATCGCCTGCTGGGTCTGGCCAAGGAATTGGCACCTTCCAAACAGGGGGACGCCTATGGCCGCGAGCTGGACATGCTGGCCGCCACTGGCGAGCAGGCCTCCAGCGCGTTGCTGGCGATTGCGCTGCAAGCCGAAGGCATGGAGTCGGTCAGTTACGCTGGTTGGCAAGTGCCGATCCGCACAAACAGCGCCTACACCAAAGCCCGCATCGAATCCATTGACGACGCCCGTGTGCGTGCTGATCTGGAGACCGGCAAGGTCGTCATCGTCACCGGCTTCCAGGGCATGGACGAGCAGGGCCATATCACCACGCTGGGACGTGGCGGTTCGGACACCTCAGCCGTGGCAGTTGCTGCAGCGATGAAGGCCGCCGAATGCCTGATCTACACCGATGTGGACGGCGTCTACACCACCGACCCGCGCGTGGTGGCCGAAGCCCGCCGCCTGAAGACCGTCAGCTTTGAAGAAATGCTGGAAATGGCCTCCATGGGCTCCAAAGTGCTGCAGATCCGCTCGGTGGAGTTTGCTGGCAAATACAAGGTGCCGTTGCGTGTTCTGAGCAGCTTCACCGACTGGGATATCGATATCGAAGAGGAAGCCAAGTCCGGCACCCTGATTACTTTTGAGGAAGACGAGAAAATGGAACAAGCCATTGTGTCGGGCATCGCATTCAACCGCGATGAAGCCAAAATTTCTGTGATGGGCGTGCCCGACAAGCCCGGTATTGCGTACCAGATTCTGGGCGCCGTGGCCGATGCGAACATCGAAGTGGACATGATCATCCAGAACTTGAGCAAAGACGGCAAAACCGACTTCAGCTTCACGGTCAACCGTGGCGAATACGCCAAGGCCGTGGACCTGCTCAAGACCGTGGTGTTGCCCACGCTGGGCGCGGAAGAAGTGGTGGGTGACACCAAGATTTGCAAGGTCTCCATCGTCGGTATCGGCATGCGCAGCCACGTGGGTGTGGCCAGCCGCATGTTCCGTGTACTGAGCGAGGAAGGCATCAACATCCAGATGATTTCCACATCCGAAATCAAGACGTCCGTGGTCATCGACGAGAAGTACATGGAGCTGGCGGTACGTGCTTTGCACAAAGCGTTTGATCTGGACCAGCCTGCCAGCTAAAACAAAGTTTCAGTGCAGACAACTTGCATGCAAGTTACGCCGGAGCTAAAAACTGCGCAAAGTCGTGAGATAATGCTCGCTGTTCAGGAAACGTGACCGAGTGGCCGAAGGTGCTCCCCTGCTAAGGGAGTATGGGGTGTAGAGCCTCATCGAGGGTTCGAATCCCTCCGTTTCCGCCAAGATAAAACCCTAAGTAATTCATTTACTTAGGGTTTTTTTCTTTGGCGGGCAGGCCGATCAGAAGCAGTGTGCCCAACAGGCCCACAGACTTGCCCATCAAAAAAATGCTCATGCAGCATCCCCACACGAATGCCCATCCCGGGTGGTCCGTGGTGGCGCATTGGATGACCAGCCAAGTGGCTATGTCTTCAAGCAGATCGCTGAAGACCGCCACGGGCAAGGCCCAGCCCAGCATGTTCAGGTATTTGGCTGGCGCATGCGCTGCCCGGTGCAGCCCGGCGTGGCGGGTAAAAGCAGCAACTCCCAACCAGGACAACGCATAGGCGTAAGCCGCAATCAAACCCAGGTCCCAGACCATGGCCCATGTCGGTGAGGCCAAACGGTGGGGTATATCCATGAGGCTGCCGTCGTACAGCCACAGCAACTGCCAGCGAACGTACTCCCAGTTCTGCTGCAGGGCTTCCCATCCGCGTGCCAGCCACGCCTGCCAGTCCAGACCGAGCGGCACAGTGTCCTTGTTCAATGCATCGCCATGTGCCAGAAGAAAAACCAGCATGGCCAGCATCGAAATCCACAACCAGCGCTTGGGCCTTGGGTTGGTCCAGAGGGTGTCTTCAGGAAACCGGTAGGTGCCTTCGCTCACACTGCTGTGTTCGACTGCGGTGACGAATGTGGGAGTGGTCTTGTGCAGGTCAATCTTCTGGGTTTCCCGTACCGCCAGCCCAGTCAATGCCCAGAGACAGTTGTCGTGCAACTGGCTATGGACGGTGGGGGCAGAGGCCATGCCGAGTGGAAGATTCAACGCGGTCGCTACAGCAGTTTCAGAGTCTAGCGAAACACCGTTGTGGTGTAGAACAAGACCGCACTGTGCCGCCTCGCTCACCAGCCAGCACAGCGCTCGGTCCGAGATACCGGTGTGGCCCTTGGCATAACCGCCACCCACATCGCAGTGCGATCCTCGGAACCACAGCTGTTGAATCGTTGCCGGCTTGCCCGTGGACGTGCGGTAAGTTCCATTCTCATTGCCATAGAGTCGTGGCTTGAACTGTGCGCGCTGCTCGTCCAGCGCCAGCGCTTGGCGCACATTCAAAAATCGTTTGTTGTCTATCGTCGGAATGGCGGTGATTTTTGCGCTGAATGGGCCCATGCCGACGGATTCGACCGTATCCCATACCCCGACAAACGTTATCTCCACGACCCGCGAGTGGGTGTCGGCAAACAGCGCCGAAATTTGCTGCGCTATCTGGTTGGCGTCGGTATGTCCCTGTTTGCGGTCCGAGAAATAGGTATGGATCAAGGTGGGCAGCATGGACTCCATGCGCGGCCGCAAGACGCCAAACATGTTGACCAGGCCGCCTACGCTGCGTGCGGTAAAGGCGCCACGGGAAAACCCAAAGATGAAAATCTGATCGCCCGGCTGGTAGTTGCGCATCAGGAACAAATAACACTCGGCAATGTTCTCGTAAGCGCCACGACCAAAGGCCAGGCCCGCGACCCGTTGCGCCTTGCGGTGGATGCTGTCCACCCAGGTGGCACCCGGCAACTCTGCCGGGTTGCCAACCCCGGGGTCATAAAACACCAGTGCCCGGGTGTTAGGGGCCGACTGGGCCAGCAACTGCGCCAACTTCACCACATTGGTGTCGTCCACACCCCCCGTCAGATTGTTGTTGGTGCCGTCACAACAAATGACGAGCTGCCGTGGGGATGGACTTGTTTCCATTCTCAGAGCATTCAGGTATCGAGCGAAGCGCTCCAGCGCTCGCCCCAGGTCTTTTCCAGATCCCGGCGGTTGCGTTTGGTGGGGCGGCCGTGTTCCATGGCCAGCGCGGGCTCGGGGCTCAGGCGCCGTTGTTCGGCGGCTTTGGCTCGCTTCTCCATGCTTTCAGGGGTCTCCGCATACAACTGCTGCGCAACCGGTGCCGAACCGCGCTGTTCGCTGATGCCCATGACAACCACCGTGCGGGGCAGTTGGGCTTGCCAGATGGTCAGCACATCGCCTATCCGCACGTCGCGTGCAGGTTTGACATCGTGTTTATCGATCTGCACATGGCCGCGGTTGACGGCCTCTGTGGCCAGGGACCGTGTCTTGAAGAAGCGTGCGGCCCACAGCCATTTGTCGATACGGGTTTTGTCCATGGATTATTGTGGTGGGTTGTTCAGCGGCAGGGTGATGCAGGCATCCAGACCCACTATTCTTCCACCCTCCAGCCGGTTGTTCAATTGGATGCTGCCGTCCAGCGCCTGCACGATTTCGCGAGCGATGGTTAACCCCAGGCCCGTGCCAGACTTGGTGTCGCCGGTGGCAAAGGGTTGGAACAGTCGTTGGCGCATGTCTTCGCTGATGCCGCTGCCGGTGTCGGCAACGACCAGTTGCGCGTTGTCGCCCACAGGCTGGATGCGGACCGAGAGCTGACCACCGGTGGGTGTATGGCGCGCGGCATTGTGCAGCAGGTTGCGGGTCAGCTCACGCAGCATCCAGTCATGGGCGTGGATGCTGCAGGGCAGGGTGACCAGTTCAAAGTCGATGTCTTTCTCGGCAATCAGTGGCGATACATCCAGCGCCACGGCACGCACCACCTCGGCCCAGTCCAGCGTTACAAAATCCTGCATCTGGCGCACCTGCTCCACCTTGGCCAGTGACAGCATCTGGTTGGCCAGGGCCGTGGCGCGGTCCACGGTGACTTGTATCTCTTGCAGGGCCAGCGGTGCGGCCACATCGCCGCGCAGTGCGGACTGCACCTGCACCTTGAGCACGGCCAGCGGTGTGCGCAGCTGGTGGGCCGCATCGCGGACAAAACGCTTCTGGTGGTCCAGAGTGTGCTGCAGGCGTTGCATGACCTGGTTGGTGGCATCGGTCAGGGGCTGAATCTCGCGGGGGATGTCGGATGCCTCCAGCGGGGTTAAGTCGTCCTCGTCGCGCTGGCGCAGGCTGTCGCTGAGGCGGCGCACAGGCGCGGTGACCCGGTGTACCACCACCAGCACTACGGCCGTGATGACACTGATCAGCAGCATCTGGCGCAGCAGGGTGTCCAGCAAAATCTTGCGGGCCAGTGTGTGGCGCAGTTCCAGGGTTTCGGCGACCTGTACCGTGGCCATGGCCTGGCCGCGCGTGCTGGCAACGGGCTGCAGCAGCACAGCCACCCGCACCGCATCGCCGCGGAAGGTCTCGTCATAAAAATCGACCAGCGCGGCATACGGGCCCTGGTTGGGCAGGGTGCCGGTCCACTGCGGCAGGTCTTGGACGCCGTCTATCCATTTGCCCTTGGCGTCGGACACGCGGTAACTCATGCGGCTGCGGTTGTCGGCCTCAAAAGCCTCCAGCGCCGAGTAGGGGATTTGCGCACGGATGACCGCCTGGTCGCCCACACCGTCCACCTCCAGCAGCTCGCCGATGGCCTTGGCCGAAGCCAACAGCGTGCGGTCGTAGGCGATGTTGACCGCGTTCAGGGCCTGGCGGTACAGGCTGTAGGTGTCCACCACCACAAACAGCACAATCGGCAGCAGGATGCCCACCAACAGATGGCGGCGCAGTGAGATCGGTCGTGGGTTGGTGTGGGGGCTGGCCATTTCAGGCACTGGCCTTGAGCAAATAACCCAGACCGCGCAGTGTCATCAGCGTCACGCCGGTCGCTACCAGCTTCTTGCGTAGCCGGTAGACCACCACTTCAATCGCCTCGTACTGCACCTGCGTTTCGCCAGGGAAAACCACTTCAAACAGGCGCTCCTTGGCCACCGCATGGCCGGGCCTGGCCATCAGTGCGCCCATCAGGGCCAGTTCGCGCGGTGTCAGGTCCAGCACCTGGTGCTGGTGGTAGATGGCGCCGCTGTCACGGTCATACCGCAAGGCACCTACCGCACCCTGTTCGGGCGACTCTTCGCGTGCGGCAGGGCTCGTGCGGCGGCGGTGCAGGGCGCGTACGCGGGCTTCCAGTTCGTCCAGGTCAAAGGGTTTGGGCAGGTAGTCGTCAGCCCCGGCGTTGAGCCCCAGGATGCGGTCACCCACGGTGCCACGTGCGGTCAGTATCAGCACCGGCGTGTGGAGCCCAGCCTTGCGGGCCTGTTGCAATATGTCCAGTCCATCCTTGCCCGGCAGGCTCAGGTCCAGCAGCACCACGTCGGGTTGTAGTGTTTGCCAGGCTTCCAGCGCCAGGGCACCGTCACCACACACATCCACCCGCATGGCCGCACGCACCAGGCTACGTTGCAGTGCGGTCCGCAGGGCCAAATCGTCTTCAATCAAGAGCAGATGCATGGTGCAAGCAGGCGTCGGGAAAGGGTGGTATGCGGGTTTCCCCTAGGGTTTTTGGACAGCGGTTTGACAGGCTGTCCGCGCATCATAGAGGGGAATTCAACAACACCAGGAGACATCCATGCGCCGCGATACCTTCCTCAAATCCCTGCTCGCTCTGACTGCTTCTGCGGGCCTGCCGCTGTCGGCACAGGCCGCTGCCAGCATCAAGATGATGATCCCCGCCAACCCGGGTGGTGGTTGGGACGGCACAGGCCGTGCCTTTGGCAAAGCCATGCTGGATGCCAAGGTGGCCGACAACGTGCAGTTCGACAACAAGGGCGGCGCGGCCGGTGTCATTGGATTGGCGCAATTTGTCAATTCCGCCAAGGGTGACCCCAATGCGCTGATCGTCATGGGTGCCGTGATGCTGGGCGGCATCATCACCGGCAAGCCCCAGGTGTCCCTGGACAAGGCTACACCCATTGCCCGCCTGACCAGCGAGTACAACGTGTTTGTGGTGCCCGCAGCCTCGCCCATCAAGACCATGAAGGAAGTGGTGGACATGCTGATCAAGGACCCCGGCAGTGTGAAGTGGGGTGGCGGTTCGCGCGGCACCACCGAGCACATCTGCGCCTCCATGCTGGCGACCAAGGTGGGTGTGGACCCCAAGAAGGTCAACTACGTGGCCTTCCGCGGCGGCGGTGAAGCAACAGCCGCCATTCTGGGTGGCAATGTGACGGTGGGCGGTGGTGGCTACAGCGAGATGGCCGAATACATCACGGCTGGCAAGATGCGCCCGATTGGCGTCACATCCGATAAGCGCCTGCCCGGTATCAATGTCCCCACCTTGAAGGAGATGGGTTACGACGTGGTGCTGGGTAACTGGCGCGGCCTGTACGGTGGCCCTGGCATCACACCCGAGCAACGTGCAGCCCTGACCGAACTGGTCATCAAGGCGACCAAAAGCAAGTCCTGGACCGAATCGCTGGAGAAAAATGCCTGGACGCCAGCCCTGCTCACCGGCAAGGCCTTTGACGACTTTGTAGATGCCGAGTTCTCCAACCTGCGCGGCATCATGCACCTGGCAGGCATGGTATGACCCAAGCGGCTCTGAGCCGGCGCTACCAGACCATCGTTGGCACTGGTGTGTGTCTGGTGGCGATGGGCTTGGCTTGGGGCGCCGTGGGTATACCGGCGGATGCCGGTTACTCCGGCGTCGGCCCCAATTTTTTACCCTGGTTGGTGTCCGCAGCCTTGCTGGTGTGCGGCGCCTTTCTGGTCTACGAGGCGCGCAGTGGTGGCTTTCGGGATATGGACGAGGGCGAGGAAGACCTTGCGGGGGGCAAGCCCTATTGGCCCGGCTTTGTATGGATGTCTGCCGGTCTGCTGCTCAATGCGGCGCTGATCACCAAGCTGGGCTTCATCCTGAGTTGTGCCCTGTGTTTTGTGCTGGCAGCACGCGGCCTGCGCAATGCCAAGGGCCCATCCACCGATGGCGCGCGTTCATGGATGATTGACATCGTTGTGGGCCTGCTGATCGCCGCGCCGGTGTACTGGATGTTTACCAAGTTTCTGGCTATCAGTTTGCCGGGCCTCACAACAAGCGGGTGGATCTGATGGAAATCTGGAACCAACTTCTACAAGGTTTTGCCACCGCCGGCACGCCGGTCAACCTGATGTGGGCCTTTGTAGGCTGCGCACTGGGCACAGCCGTCGGTGTGCTGCCTGGCATCGGCCCTGCAACGGCAGTGGCCATGCTGCTGCCCATCACGGCCAAGGTCGATGCCACCGCATCCATGATCTTTTTTGCAGGCATCTACTACGGTGCCATGTATGGCGGCTCCACCACGTCCATCCTGCTCAACACACCGGGTGAAACTGCCACCATGGTGACGGCGATGGAGGGCAACAAGATGGCCAAGAGCGGGCGCGCGGGCGCTGCCTTGGCCACGGCAGCCATTGGCTCCTTCTTCGCCGGTACCGTCGCAACCGTCATGGTGACGCTGTTTGCGCCCATCGTGGCGGAGTTTGCCGTCAAGCTGGGGCCGCCCGAATATTTCTGCCTGATGCTGCTGGCTTTCACCACCGTGAGTGCGGTGCTGGGGCAAAGCACGCTGCGGGGTCTGACGGCCTTGTTTGTCGGCCTGGCCATTGGCCTGGTCGGCATGGACCAGATCACCGGCCAGGCGCGGTACACCGGCGATACGCCAGAGCTGCTGGATGGCATTGACATTGTGCTGGTGGCCGTGGGCCTGTTTGCGGTGGCCGAAGCCCTGCACGCTGTGTTGTTTGAAGGCAAGGTGAAGGAGTCCGAGAACAAGATGAGCCGGGTCACCATGACACAACGCGACTGGCGGCGTTCCATTCCGGCCTGGATACGCGGCACGGCGATTGGTGCACCCTTTGGCTGCATCCCCGCCGGGGGTACCGAGATACCCACCTTTCTGAGTTATGCCACCGAGAAGAAGCTGGCCAAGGGCGAGAACCAGGCAGAGTTCGGCAAACAGGGCGCCATCGAAGGCGTGGCAGGCCCTGAGGCCGCCAACAACGCCGCGGTCACCTGCGCGATGATTCCCTTGTTGACGCTGGGCATCCCGGTGTCCAACACCACGGCGGTGCTGCTGGGGGCGTTCCAGAACTATGGCATCCAGCCCGGCCCGCAGTTGTTCAGCAGTTCGTCGGCCCTGGTCTGGGCGCTGATTGCGTCGCTGTACATCGGCAATGTGATGCTGCTGGTGCTGAACCTGCCCATGATCGGCTTGTGGGTCAAGTTGCTCAAGGTGCCCAAGCCCCAGCTATACGCCGGCATCCTGATCTTCGCCACGGTGGGTGCCTACGGCATGCGCCAGAGCGCGTTTGATTTGTTCCTGCTGTATGGCGTGGGTGTGATGGGGCTGGTGATGCGGCGCTTCAGCTTTCCCACGGCACCGGTCGTGGTGGGCATGATCCTGGGCCCGCTGGCCGAGGCCCAGTTGCGCAATGCCATTGCCATGGGTGAGGGCAGCCCGCTGGTCTTCCTGCAGCGGCCCATGTCGTTGACGCTGCTGGTCATCGTGGTGCTGGTCCTGTTGGTGCCTCGCCTGGTGAAGCGTCTGTCCAGACGCTCCGGTTTGGCGCTTGGCTGAAGTCGTCAGGTAAAAGTCAGCCTCTAGCCCCCGTCGGATATGCTTATATTGCTATTTAATTTATAGCAATGCGGTGGTGGGGTTTTGGCTGACTCCGTTTGGATATTGCGGGGGTAATATGCGCGGATGGACAAGTTGGACACCCTGCCGCGCGACGCACAGAGCATTCTGGAGCTGGCTGCGCGCTCCATGTTTGACCTCTTCGCCAATGCCAGCGAGGGCATGATGTTGGTGGACCGCGCGGCCCGCGTGGTCTGGATCAACGACCAGTACAAGCGGTTTCTGCCGGCCCTGGGTTACGAGCGTGAAGAAGATTTTGTGGGTCACCCGGTCTCGACTGTGGTGCACAACACGCAGATGCACCAGGTGCTGGAGACCGGCAAACCCATACTGATTGATTTGTTGTCCAACAAGGCGGGCACCTTTGTGGTCAGCCGCATCCCGCTGCGTGATGCGGCGGGCAATGTGATCGGTGCGCTGGGCATTGTGTTGTTTGACCATGCCGAGACCACGCTGCAACCGCTGATCGAAAAATTTTCGCTGCTGCAGCGCGACCTGGACGACGCCCGGCGGGAGTTGGCCACCCAGCGCCTGCGCCAGACCGGACAGCGCCAATCCAAATACACCTTTGCCAGTTTTATAGGCCTCAGTGCTGCTGCGGTCGAGGTCAAGCGCCAGGCGCGACGGGCCGCGCAGTCGTCCAGCCCGGTGCTGTTGCTGGGTGAGACGGGCACGGGCAAGGAACTGCTGGCCCATGCCATCCACGCGGCCTCCGCCCGCGCCAGTGGGCCGTTTATCAGCGTCAATATCGCAGCCGTGCCCGATACCTTGCTGGAGGCCGAGTTTTTTGGTTTTGCCCCCGGCGCCTTTACCGGCGCCGACCGCAAAGGGCGCGACGGCAAGTTCCGCCTGGCCGACGGAGGCACTTTGTTCCTGGATGAAATTGGCGACATGCCGGTGGCCCTGCAGTCCAAACTGCTGCGCGCCCTGCAGGAGGGCGAGATCGAACCCCTGGGCTCCAACAAGCTGATCCCGTTTGACGTGCGGGTGATTGCGGCCACCTCGCGCGACCTGTCGCGCCTGGTGCGAGAGGGGGGGTTCCGCGAAGACTTGTTTTATCGCCTGAACGTGCTGCCCATCCGTGTGCCACCCTTGCGCGAACGCCGGGAAGACATTGCCGCGCTGCTGGAAGCCCTGGGTGAAGACGTGGCGCTGCGCAGCGGTATGTTGCCACCCGAGCTGTCGGCCCAGGCCCTGGCACTGCTGGAGGCCCAGCCCTGGCGCGGCAACATCCGCGAGCTGCGCAATGTGCTGGAGCAGGCCGCCATGCGCAGCGACTCCCAGCGCATCGAGGTACCGCAGCTGGAGGCCGTGCTGCGTGAATCCGGCTTGCAGCAGGTGGAGGTTGCACCTGCGCGGGCGTTATCCAGCCTGCCGGTGGTGACGGCCTTGTTGGATGAGGGGCAGTCCCACGATATGGCAGCCCTGTTGCGGCCCCTGTCGGTGCAGATTACCGAGCTGGAGCAGAAGGCGATTCGGGCCGCAATGGATGCCAACCGGGGCAACAAGGTGGCGGCTGCAAAAATGCTGGGCGTGGCGCGGGCAACGCTGTATGCTCGTTTGGGCGATGACTGAAAACTGAACATATGTATAAATTTCAGTCACATGCAGTTGTATTGAAATTAGGCAATTTCCTGCGTATTCACCTCTTTAGTGCGTAGAAACCCTAATCAAAACAACGATTCGGAGGTTGGCACGCTTCCTGCGCACCAATCTGGATTGAACGATTACAACAGGAGACAAGACAGATGAACCAAGGTCGCTGGATTCTTAAAGCAACGATAGCCGCAACCGGCCTGTGTGCCGCTGCCCTCATGGGCACTACCGCCATGGCGCAATCCAAGGAAATCAAGATCGCCCACATTTACAGCAAGACGGGTGCGCTGGAGGCCTATGGCAAACAGACTGCAGTTGGATTCATGATGGGTTTGGATTACGCCACGGGCGGCACCATGATGGTGGCCGGCAAGAAGATTGTGGTCATTGAAAAAGACGACCAGGGCAAGCCCGATATCGGCAAGAGCCTGCTGGCCGCCGCCTATGGCGATGACAAGGTTGATCTGGCCGTTGGCCCTACCGCATCACCTGTTGCCCTGGCCATGCTCCCCGTGGCCGAAGAATACAAAAAAATCTTGTTGGTGGAGCCTGCTGTGGCCGACTCCATCACCGGTGACAAGTGGAACAAATACATCTTCCGCACCGGCCGCAACTCCAGCCAGGACGCTGCAGCCAATGCCGCCGCGCTGGACAAGCCGGGCAATGTGGTGGCCACACTGGCCAATGACAACGCCTTTGGCCGCGATGGTGTCAAGGCCACCCGTGAATCGCTGAAGAACGCCAAGATCGTCCATGAGGAATACCTGCCCGTGGGCACCACGGACTTCACTGCTGGACTGCAGCGCATCGTGGACAAGCTCAAGGACCAGCCTGGCAACAAATATATCTCGGTGGGCTGGTCGGGCGCACCCGCACCGTTCAGCAAGATTGCGGATCTGGACCTGAAAAAACGTTACAACATCGAGCTGGCAACGGGTGGCAACATCCTGCCCGCCATGGTGGCCTACAAGCAGTTCCCCGGCATGGAAGGTGCGCTGTATTACTACTTCGGCATTCCCAAGAACCCCATCAACGAAGCCATGGTGGCCCGCCATTACAAAGAGTTCAAGGCACCACCAGACTTCTTCACAGCCGGCGGTTTCTCCGCTGCCATGGCGGTGGTGACGGCGCTGAACAACAGCAAGGGCGACACCTCGGCCAACACGCTGATCAAGACCATGGAAGGCATGAGTTTTGACACGCCCAAGGGCAAGATGACCTTCCGCAAGGAAGACCACCAGGCCATGCAAAGCATGTACCACTTCAAGATCAAGGCCGACCCCGCGTTTGCCTGGGGCGTGCCCGAGCTGGTGCGCGAGATCAAACCGGAAGAGATGAACATCCCTATCCGGAACAAGCGCTAAACACAGCGCGGTTTCTGCAGGGCTGACAGACAAGCAGCCCTGCCTCCTCTCAGTTCAGTTTTTAACCCCCGGGTACACGGGGGCCAGGGATGCTTTTCGCCCAAAAAACCAGGAGACAAATCGTATGAACCGTTTTCCCGTTCTTCGCCTGAGCGCTTGTGTACTCGCGCTGGCCAGCGGCGGTGCTATCGCCGCTGTGAATCTGCCCCAGCTCAATATCGACAAGACCCAGACTTCGGTGTCCGGCCTGTCGTCGGGTGGCTTCATGGCCGTGCAGTTGCACGTGGGCCATTCGGCCACCTTCAAAAAAGGCGCAGGTATTGTGGCGGGAGGGCCGTTCTACTGCGCTGAGGGTTCCATTACCAACGCCACAGGCCGCTGCATGGCCAGCCCGGCCGGCATTCCTACCAGCACCCTGGTTAACACCACCAACAGCTGGGCCAGTGCAGGCAGTATTGACCCGGTGGCCAATCTGCAGGCATCCAAGGTTTACCTGTTCTCTGGCTCCATAGACAGCACCGTCAAGCCGGGTGTGATGGATGCGCTGAAGACCTACTACAACAGCTTTGTGCCAACTGCCAACGTGGTCTACAAAAAGGACATCGCGGCCGAACACGCCATGATCACTGACGACTTTGGCAGCGCCTGCTCCACCAAGGCCTCGCCGTATATCAACGACTGCAATTTCGACCTGGCTGGCGCCATTCTGGGCCACATCTACGGCACGCTGAACGCCCGCAACAACAACACCTTGCCCGAAGGCAATTTCGTCGAATTCAACCAGAGCCAGTTCATCACCAACCATGGCATGGCACCCACCGGCTGGGCCTACATTCCCCAGGCCTGCACCACCGGCACCCACTGCCGCCTGCACGTGGTGCTGCATGGCTGCCAGCAGAACGTGACCCTGGTGCAGCAAAAGTATGTGCGCAACACCGGTTACAACCGCTGGGCTGACACCAATAACATGGTCATGCTGTACCCACAGACCAGCACGGCCGCGACGAACAGCTGCTGGGACTGGTGGGGTTATGACAACGCCAACTATGCCAAGAAGTCCGGCCCGCAAATGGCCGCTATCAAGGCCATGGTGGACCAGCTCTCCGCAGGCGGCACCACACCACCTCCTGCAGCCTTGCCCGCACCGACCAATGTCGCGGCGTCCAACCCCACGGCCAGCGCCATGACCATCAGCTGGAGCGCCGTCACCGGTGCATCTAGCTACAACGTCTACCGCAACAACAGCAAGACCAATGCGTTGCCCGTGACGGCGTTGAACTTCACCGATACCGGGCTGGCCGCAGCCACAACCTACAGCTGGACCGTCAAGGCCGCCGATGCCAATGGTGCAGAAGGGGCTGTGTCCGCAGCAGCAGCTGGCACCACCACGGGTACACCACCACCGGCCGCCACCTGTTACACCGCGTCCAACTACGCCCACACCATAGCAGGGCGGGCCACAGCGCTGTATGGTTATACCTACGCCAACGGTTCCAACCAGAACATGGGGCTGTGGAACATCTACACCACCACCACGCTGAAGAAGACCGGTACCAACTACTACGTCATTGGCACCTGCCCCTGAGCAGGGCATTGATCTGAACGGGAGAAACCAAGAGTGTTAGTTACCAAAGACTTGACGGTGCGATTTGGAGGTCACGTGGCGGTCAACGCCGTGAGCTGCACATTCAAACCAGGCACGCTGACGGCCATCGTAGGCCCCAACGGCGCCGGCAAGACCACGTTTTTTAATCTCATCTCCGGTCAGATCAAGGCCACCAGTGGTGACGTGCTGCTCAACGGCAACAACCTGGCGGGCATGAGCCCGTCGGCCCGCACCCGGGCGGGCCTGGGCCGGGCGTTTCAGTTGACCAATCTGTTCCCCAATCTCTCCGTTTTGGAAAACGTGCGTCTGGCCGTACAGGCCGCGCGCTCTGGTGCCCATTTGCGGGGGCTGAACCTGTGGAGCGTGTGGAGCGACCACAAGGCGCTGACCCAACTGGCGGAAGAAGTGCTGGACGCGGTGGCCATGAACGATAAACAAAACACGCCCGTGGCCAGTCTGCCACACGGTGACCAGCGCAAGCTGGAGGTGGCATTGCTGATGGCGCTGGAGCCTGATGTATTCATGTTTGATGAACCCACGGCCGGCATGTCGGCCGACGAGGCACCCGTCATCCTGGACCTGATCCGCAAACTCAAGGACGACAAACGCAAGACCATTTTGCTGGTGGAGCACAAGATGGACGTGGTGCGTGAACTGGCCGACCGCATCATCGTGTTGCACAACGGCACGCTGGTAGCCGACGGAGATCCGGCCGAAGTGATTGCCTCGCCCGTTGTCCAAGAGGCGTATCTGGGTGTGAGCCCCACGCCTGCGCAAGCCGAGCCTGCCGAAGTCCCGCAACAAGTGCAGGGCGGACGCAATGGAGAAGACCTATGAGCCAAGCGACTACACACCACGAGCCGCTGCTCACCCTGTCCGGTGTGCACACCCATATCGGCGCGTACCACATCCTGCATGGCGTGGACCTCTCTGTGCCACGCGGACAACTGACGATGCTGCTGGGGCGCAATGGCGCCGGTAAGACCACCACACTGCGCACCATCATGGGCCTGTGGCATGCGTCACAAGGCAAGCTGGTGTTTGACGGCCAGGACATCACGGCCGCCGAAACGCCGCATATAGCGGGTCTGGATATCGCCTATGTGCCCGAAAACATGGGCATCTTCGCGGACCTGACCGTCAAGGAGAACATGCTGCTGGCGGCCAGAAGCGCGAAGAACGCCCAGCAGATGGACAGCAAACGCCTGGAGTGGATCTTCAAGCTGTTCCCGGCGGTGGAGAAGTTCTGGAACCACCCGGCGGGCAAACTCTCCGGTGGCCAAAAACAAATGCTGGCCGTGGCCCGCGCCATTGTGGAGCCACGCAAGTTGTTGATCGTCGACGAGCCCAGCAAAGGCCTGGCCCCCGCCATCATCAACAACATGATTGATGCCTTCGCGCAGCTCAAACAAACCGGCACCACCATCTTGCTGGTGGAGCAAAACATCAGTTTCGCCAAGCGCCTGGGCGACCAGGTTGCGGTGATGGACAACGGCAAGGTGGTCCACGCCGGTTCGATGCAAGAGCTGGCCGACAACGAAGACCTGCAACACGCACTGTTGGGGTTGGCAATATGAAAACATTGAACTTTGATTGGAAGCCGCTGGTCTTGGTGCCCGCGCTGGCTCTGCTGGTATTGCCATTCATTGGCTCACCTTCTACCTGGGTCACGCTCACCGTGGCAGGCCTGGCAATGGGCATGATTATTTTCATCATCGCCTCGGGCCTGACCTTGGTTTTTGGCTTGATGGACGTGCTGAACTTCGGCCATGGCGTCTTCATTGCACTCGGCGCCTTTGTGGCGACGACCGTACTGGGGATGATGGGCGACTGGACCGGATCAGACCAGCTGTGGCGTAACCTGGTGGCGGTGTTCCCGGCCATGTTTGTGGCCATGGCGGTGGCTGGCGCGCTGGGGCTGGCTTTTGAGCGTTTCATCGTGCGCCCGGTCTATGGCCAACACCTGAAGCAGATCCTGATCACTATGGGCGGCATGATCATTGGTGAAGAACTGATCAAGGTCATCTGGGGCCCGGCGCAGATCGCACTGCCGTTGCCCGAAGCCATGCGGGGCTCGCTCTACCTGGGTGATGCCGCCATCGAAAAATACCGCCTGATGGCCGTGGTCGTGGGGCTTGCCGTGTTTGCAACCCTGGCTTGGGTCTTGGGCCGCACCAAGATTGGATTACTGATTCGTGCGGGTGTGCAAGACCGTGAGATGGTGGAGAGCCTGGGTTACCGCATCAAGCGCCTGTTCATTGGCGTGTTTGTGGTCGGCAGTGCGCTGGCCGGCCTGGGTGGCGTGATGTGGGGCCTGTACCAGCAGACCGTGACACCGCAGATGGGCGCCCACGTCAATGTGCTGATCTTCATCGTCATCATCATCGGCGGCCTGGGTTCCACAGGTGGCGCCTTGATAGGCGCGCTCCTGGTCGGCCTGATGGCCAATTACACCGGTTTCCTGGCACCCAAGGTTGCGCTGTTTTCCAACATCGCGCTGATGGTCGCCATCCTGCTGTGGCGCCCCCAGGGTGTCTACCCCGTCACCAGCCGCTAGAGGAGTATCCATATGTTGCAACGACTGCTCTCTCACGATTTACCGCGCAGCCGCTGGCTTGCAGGCTTGCTTGTTCTGCTGGTGCTGGCATTGGCGCTCACACCATTCATCTTCCCTGGTGTCAAGGCACTCAATGTGGCCGCCAAGGTGCTGGTCTTTATTGTGCTGGTGGCCAGCTTTGATTTGCTATTGGGTTACACCGGTATCGTCAGCTTTGCCCACACCATGTTTTTTGGCATAGGCGCCTACGGCATTGCGGTGGCCACCACACGCATGGGCCCAACCTGGGAGGCATTGGCAGTAGGTGTGGCTGGTAGCCTGGCACTGTCCTTTGTGTTGGCGCTGCTGGTGGGGCTGTTCTCACTGCGGGTGCGGGCCATCTTCTTCGCAATGATCACGCTGGCCGTGGCCTCGGCCTTTCTGACACTGGCGTCGCAACTGCATGAAATCACCGGTGGTGAAGACGGCCTGTCGTTCAAGGTGCCGGAGATTCTGTCACCCAGCTATGAGTTCAGTGACCAGCCATTTTTGGGTGTCTCGCTGGATGGGCGGCTGCTGTGTTATTACCTGCTGTTTGTGACGGCGGTTGTGTTGTTCTTGGCTCTGCTGCGCATCGTCAACTCACCATTCGGCCGCGTGCTGCAAGCCATTCGCGAAAACGAATTCCGCGCCGAGGCCATTGGTTACCGCGTCGTGGTCTACCGCACCACATCGGCCATTTTGTCGGCGCTGTTTGCCTGCCTGGCCGGGGCCATGCTGGCGCTCTGGCTGCGCTACAACGGGCCCGATACATCGCTGTCGTTCGAGATCATGATGGATGTGTTGCTCATCGTCGTCATCGGCGGCATGGGCACCATGTACGGGGCCATCGTGGGTGCCGCACTGTTCCTGGTGGCGCAAAGTTACCTGCAAGACCTGCTGCGGCTGGGTAGTGAGGCCGCCAGTGCGCTGCCCTGGTTGTCCGCCCTGTTATCCCCCGACCGCTGGCTGTTGTGGCTGGGTGTGTTGTTTGTGTTGTCCGTTTATTACTTCCCCTCCGGTGTGGTGGGGAGACTGCGCGCACGCAGTGCGCAGTCCTGACCACGCCTTTCCCGTTTTCTCGCCCCCTTTCTCGTTCCCCATCCATTCGAATTACAACTGGAGACATGCATGCATAGTCCTATCGAAACACGCGCCTTGACAACGTTGGCAACGGCACTGGCCCTGGCCGGAGCCACATTCCTCACCGGTTGTGGCGGCTCGTCCTCATCCCCATCCGCACAAGACGTCAATGCCTTGCCCAGCGGCGTGACAGACTTTGGCGCCAAGGCCTACCGTGCCACCGCAACGGGGGCCGCCAGCACCGCAGCTGGTCAGGACTTGTTGACCGGCGGCCTGGGCAAGAGTGGTATCGCCAGCACGGCTGCTGCGGCGCTGACCGCGTTTGCCGACCCGGCTAACCCCACAGCTGACGAACTGCGCCGCAACGCGATCCAGTCCAACTACCGCGGTCTGGTGGACAACACCGCCAACGGCGGCTACGGCGTCTTGTATGGCCCCAACGTTGACCTGACGGGCAAGAGCACCTTGGGCGAAGGCCTGGTGCCTGGTCTGGAATATGTGGGCGTGCTGGACGACGGCAGCGGCCGCAAACGCGTGACCATGGCGGTGCAGATTCCCGATAGTTTTGACGTCAACGCACCCTGTGTGGTGGTTGGCCCATCGTCCGGCTCACGCGGTGTGTACGGTGCCATTGGTTCCGCATCCGACTGGGGCCTGAAGCGCGGTTGCGCTGTGGCACTGACCGACGCCGGCAAAGGCATGGGTCTGTACGACCTGGGTGACGACACGGTGCACCGCATCGACGGCACCCGTGCCACCCGCACCGTGGCGGGCACGCTGTCGCACTTTGCGGCCAATATCACCGACGCGGTGCGCACCGCCTACAACGCGGTGCACCCCAACCGCGTGGCGCTCAAGCAGGCCCACTCGCAGATGAACCCTGAGAAAGACTGGGGCAATGACACACTGACTGCAACCGCCTACGCCTTGTACGCGCTCAACCAGCAGTACGCACCCGTGGCCACCGGCAGCACGTCTGCCAAGTCACGCCGCTTCACGGCTGCCAACACCATGGTGATTGCGGCATCGGTGTCCAACGGCGGTGCTGCGGTATTGCGTGCAGCAGAACAGGATACGACGGGCCTGATTGACGGTGTGGTGGCAGGCGAGCCCAGTGCGCAGCCCAATACCACGGCTGGTTATGGCGTGCAGTTTGGCGGTGTGCCGGTGGCGTCTTACGGCAAGTCTCTGATGGACTACTTCACCATTGCCAACCTCTACCAGCCGTGCGCCGCACTGGCCCCCGCTGCAGCCTTGGCCGAAGTGTCCATCTACAACTACTTGGCCCTGACGGCCCAAACCGCTACTGCCACCAACCGTTGTACGCAGTTGGCCGCCAAGGGGCTGATCACGGGCAGCACCACGGCAGAGCAGGCGACCGACGCCCTGTCCAAGATGCGTGCAGCAGGCTGGACCGCCGAGGCTGACACCATGCACAACGCCCATTACGCATTGGGCAACGCCGTCATCATTTCCATGATGTACACCAATGCCTACGGACGCATCTCGGTCGTTGACAACCTGTGTGGCATGAGCGCAGCCGCCGTGGCCGCCGGTGCACCCGCTGCCATGGCCGCCAATGTGAAGGCGGCCAGTTTTGCGACTGGCAACGGCACGGTCAACGGGACACCTGCCACCGTCATCTACAACGACTCGGTGGGTGGTGCCAAGGCCTGGAACCTGGGTGTGTCGCCCAGCTCCGGTGTGGCCGATTTCTCGTTGGACGCCGCGTTGTGCCAGCGTGCACTCGTGACCGGAACCAATGTGGTGACCGGTGCGGCGCTGACCACCACGTCTACACCCACCAAGGCCCAGAGCGACGCCGTGCGTGCCGGTGTGGCCGAAGTGCAGCTCAATGGCAACCTGCGTGGCAAACCGACACTGATGCTGGCAGGCCGCAGCGATGCACTGTTGCCCATCAACCATTCGGAGCGTGCCTATACCGCGTACAACAAACTGGTTGAAGGTGCGGCCAGCAAGCTCAGCTACATCGAAGTGACCAATGCCCAGCACTTCGACAGCTTCAACGCCTTCTCGGGTTTTGACACCCGATTTGTGCCGCTGCATACCTACTTTGTGCAGGCACTCAACAGCATGTATGCCCACTTGAAGAACGGTACAGCCTTGCCTGCCAGCCAGGTGGTGCGCACCACGGTGCGCGGTGGTACACCCGGCGCTGCCCCGGCACTGACTGCGGCTCACGTGCCTGGCTTTAGCGCCACACCGGCAGTGGCCGACGTGATCGGCTTCAGCGGTACATCCGTCAACGTGCCCAACTAAACCACTGCAGACAAAGAAGGAGTAACCATGTTCAAGTTTTCTGCATTGTTACGACAGAGTCAGCACGCGCTGGCGGTGCTGGCGCTGGGCGCCAGCAGCCTGGCGTGTGCGGCACCACCACCCACGGACATCACCGTGGTACAAGTCGCGCCCCTCACGGGCGTGCTGGCCAGCACCGGGCAACAAATGGTGCTGGGCGGAAAAATCTACTTTGACTGGGTCAACGCGCAAGGTGGTATCCACGGGGCCAAGATCAAACACACGGTGTTGGACGATGGCTACAAGGTGGATGAAACCGTGCGGCTCACGCGGGAGGCCTTGCTCAACCCCGAAGTCATCGCGCTGTTTGGTTTTGCGGGCACGGCCAATGTCAGCAAGCTGCTGACTGACGGTGTGCTGGATGTGGGTGGGGCGCCCTTGGTGGCGCCCTACACGGGGGGCGAAGCGCTGCGCAGCCCCTTCAATCCCCACATCTTCCACGTGCGTGCCGGTTATATGGATGAGACCGAACACATGGTGCACCAGGCTGCCACACTGGGCATGACCCGTATTGCGGTCATGTACCAGAACGATGCCTTTGGCAAGGCCGGTCTGGCCGGTGTGGAGGCTGCGCTGGCCAAACGCAATATGAAGATGCTGGTGGCAGCGAGTTATGAACGCAACACCGACGAGGTGGCAGACGCGGTGAAGCAGATCAAGGTGGCAGAACCCCAGGCCACCATCATGATCTCGGTAAACCGCAGCACCGCAGCCTTCGCAAAGCAGTACCGCGCGGCCGGTGGTGGCGGGCAGCTGTACAACATCTCGGTGGTGGACCCGGCCGAGCTGGTCAAGCTGGCAGGTGTGAAGGCCGTACACGGCCTGGGCATCTCGCAGGTGGTGCCCTTTCCCTTCGGCGCCAACAAACCGGCTGTGCGTGAATACCAGGCGCTGATGAAGAAATACGGCGGCGGCCAGGCCGTGAGCTACACCAGCTTTGAAGAGTTTCTGGGTGCCAAGGTGCTGGTGGAAGGCTTGCGCCGCGCTGGCCCGGCACCCACGCGTGCCAAGCTGGTCAAGGCGCTGGAAACCATCGATAACTTTGACCTGGGTGGCACCCGCGTCGGCTATTCACCCACCAACCGCATCGGATCACGTTTTGTGGAAGTAACCGTGATCGGTGCATCGGGCAAGTTGTTGCGATGAGCACGCTGCAACCCCAGTCCAGAAAGAATCCTGCCAATGACACCCACCTCCCACTTCATAACCTGCGCTGGCCGGGAGATTCACTACATGGAATGGGGGGCAGCGCAGGCGCCGGTGGTAGTGGCCTGGCATGGCCTGGCGCGAACGAGTCGCGATATGGACGAATTGGCCGCCCACCTGAGCCCGCGCTACCGCGTGATCTGCCCGGACACGATAGGGCGTGGCCTCAGCCAGTGGAGCCCAAAACCTGAGCAGGAATACTGCCTGGCGTTTTATGCGCAGATAGCGGCTGATCTGTTTACCCAGCTGGGCATAACCCAGGCCCACTGGGTGGGCACTTCCATGGGCGGCGCGATCGGTACGGTGTGCGCCGCGGGCCAGTTGCAGCCGTCCATGCGCTCGCGCATTGTCAGTCTGACATTGAACGACAACGCGCCACAACTGGCTGCCCCCGCCATTGCGCGCATACGCGCCTACGCCGGCAACCCACCAGCCTTTGACACGGTGCTGGAACTGGAGGCCTTTTTCCGCCAGGTCTACCAACCCTTTGGCTGGCTCAGTGACGCGCAGTGGCGCCGCCTGACCGAGACTTCCACCCGCCGCCTGCCCGATGGCCGGGTGACCCCGCACTACGACCCGGCCATGGTGCAGCAGTTCATCAGCCACCCGGACGACTACCGCATCTGGGAGCACTACGACGCGCTGCAGATTCCGGTGTTGAGCCTGCGCGGTGCAGAGTCAGACCTGGTGCTCGCCGAGACCATCGAGAGCATGCGCACACGCGGCCCAGGCCAGGCCGGGCTGCTGCAGACGGTGGAAGTGCCGGGTTGCGGCCACGCACCCGCGCTGAATGTGCCGGAGCAGCTCGATTGTGTGGCGGCGTTTATTGATGGGGTGGGGAAGTAGATAGCCCCAATTATCGGTATCTTGCGGGAGAGTTAAGTGCCATATTGACCTGTAGCCCCCGTGGAATATGATCGAGTAGCTACTAGAGTGATAGCAAACCCTGCTGCAAGAAACCCTGGTACTGCGCCTCTGGCACCAGCAGCCCGCCGGTTGTCCACACCACGTGGTTGGCGCCCGCGCAGGCCAGTGCATGGCCGCGCAACTGTAGCGGCCCGCTGAAGCCCGCCGCGGCCGAGGGCTCTATGCGCATCCCCTCGCTGGCATGTAGTAGCGCCAGATGCTCAAACAGTGACTGGTCCCGCACCGTAAAGACGCCGGCCAATACGCCGCGCATGGCCTGTGCCGCCAACAACGACGCGCGGGGAATGGCCAGGCCATCCGCCTGGGTCTGGTTGGTCAAGCCAAAGTCGTACACCGACGGGTGGCTGCCCGGCTCTGCCAGCATCTGCACCAGAAAGCAGGGCGATTGCACGGGTTCGGCAAAGAAGCAAAACACATGCTCCCCAAACAGCTGGTGCAGCCCCCAGGCAATGCCAGACGGTGCGCCACCCACGCCGCAGGGGATGTAGACCAGTAAAGGGTGTTCGGCATCCACCACCACACCCTGGGCATACAATTGGTCACGCAGGTACAGCGCTGCGGCGCTGTAGCCCACAAACAGCGACAGGGAGCGCTCGTCATCGACAAAGTGGCACAACGGGTCCGCAGCGGCTTGTTCGCGGCCTTGGGCCACGGCCTGTTCGTAGTCGCCCGTGTGTTCCACAACCTCTACGCCGTGCTGGCGCAGACGTTCTTTTTTCCATTCCTTGGCGTCCGTGGACATGTGCACCACGGCTTTGAAGCCCAGTGCCGCGGCCAGTACGCCAATGGCCATGCCCAGATTGCCGGTTGAGCCCACGGCCACCTGGTGCGGTGCAAACAGCGCGCGCGCTGCGGGCAGCGCCAGGCTGCGGTAGTCGGCACCAGCGTGCAGCAGGCCGTGCTGCAAGGCCAGCGTCTCAGCCCACTCCAGCACTTCGTGGAAACCGCCTCTGGCCTTGATCGACCCAGCCACCGGCAGGCTGTGGTCGGACTTGACCCAGAGTCGGCCTTGTTCGGGTGGCAAGCCCATGGCCTGTTGCATGCGGGGCACGGGTGTCAGCGCGGATTCAATCTGGCCTTGGCTGTTGGCCAGCTCAGGGAACAAGTCTTCCAGCAGCGGTGCAAAACGCGTGAAGCGATCCTGCGCTCCTTGCATGTCGGCCGGGCCTAAACGTGTCTCCCCAACCGTGGGCGCTGCGAATAGGCCCTCCCGATGGGGGTTAAGCCAACGCTGGGGCACGGCAGAGCGCAGCAGGGAAATGGGGTCGGGCATGCTTGTTATGTAGTGCACCAGTGTTGAACGCGGGAGGCGCGTGCAGTGCAATCATGGCCGCATTCTAAAGAGACTCTGTGTTAAAGAAGGCCCGACAAGCCCACGGTGGCAGACCTAAAATCTCCGCGAAATCTGCCGTCGGTTGTTGAGAGGAAACCCCATGTCCCTGCGCTTCAAATTTGTCCTTGCCCTGCTCCTCAGCAGCCTGGCCTCGGTGGCACTGGTGGGTGGTGTGGCCTATGTGCAGCTGACCAACAAGTTCGATTCGCTGCGGCGCCAGCAGGCCAGCATGCATTTCAAGGGCGCGGTGACCGACTACCTGACGCGTTACGGTGGCAATTGGCAAGCCGCCAGCGCGGTGATGCCGTTTCGCCAGTTCATGGAGCAGCAGGGCCCGACCGTCGGCGCGCGGCCGCGGCCCCCGCGGCCAGACGGCCCGCCAGAAGGCAGGCCCCCAGGACCACCCGACGACCGCCGAGCCGGTCCGCCAGACCAGGGTCCGCCGGGTGGTGGTGGCCCGGACGGCCCCCGCCGCGGTGGCGAGCCGCCGTTCAAGTTCATTTTGCTGGATGCGCAGTACCGCGTGCTGCTGGGCGCGGGTGAATACGCACACGATAGTGTTGCGCCACCCGAGTTGCAGCGCGACGCCATGCCCATCGTCATCAACGACAAGGTCGAAGCCTACATCGCGCCCCAGGGCGTGCTGGCGCCCGGCAAGCAGGACATCGAATACCTGGCCGCCATGCGCGAGGCTCTGCTGTATGGCGCAGCGGCCGCCACCGCGTTGGCATTGGGCCTGGGCCTGCTGCTGGGCACCGGCCTGAGCGCCGCGTTGCGGCAACTGACGGGCGCGGTCAAGGCCATGCGCGGCGGGGCTTTGCGCCAGAAGGTGGAGGTGGATGGCGGTGGTGGCGAGATTGCCACGCTGGCCACCGCCTTTAACCAGATGAGCGAAGAGCTGGCGCAAAGCCACGAGGCGCTGCAGCAGTCCAACAAAACCATTTTGGAGCAGGCCACCCAGCTCAAGGAAATGAGCATCCGCGATGCGCTGACCGACCTCTACAACCGCCGCCACTTCGACGAGCAAGCCCAGCAGCTGTTCGAGCAATCCGTGCGCCACGGCCACCCCATGACCGTGGTAATGGGTGATATCGATTTCTTCAAACGTATCAACGACACCTACTCACACGCCACCGGCGATGTGGTGCTCAAGCAGATCGCCGAGATTCTGCGCACCCATATGCGCATCTCCGACGTGGTGGCGCGGTATGGCGGTGAAGAGTTTGTGATCCTGCTGCCAGAGACCCCACTGCCCCAGGCCGCCGCACTGTGCGACAAGCTGCGCCAGGTGATTGAAAGCTTCCCCTGGACCAATGTGCACCCCGAGCTGCGCGTGACCATGAGCATGGGCCTGTGCGCGGATGTGGCCGCGGGCACGGTGCATGCCATGTTAAGCAAGGCAGACGGCCTGCTGTACCGGGCCAAGGAGCAGGGGCGCAACCGGGTGTGTTTTGGTTAAATTGGCCTCTAGCCCCCGTCGAATATGCTTGACTCACTATCAAATATATAGCGAATCAAGCGGGGAATAGGCGCTACTGCTTAGCCCCCATCCCCAACGCCGCAATACGCGAGGTCGCCATCGCTGCCGCATCCGGTTCGTCTTGCGTGTTCCAGCCGCCCATGTGCTGTTCGCTGAGGTTGCACAGCGCGGTGATCCACTCCGGGTCGTCGTTCAGGCAGGTGATGTAGTGGAAGGTCTTGCCGCCCGCCAGCAGAAAGGCGGCGCGGGCTTCCATGCTGATTTCTTCCAGCGTCTCCAGGCAGTCGCTGGTGAAGCCGGGGCAAATCACATCCACGCGTTTGACGCCTGCGCGGCCCAGCGCGATCAGCGTGGGTTCGGTGTAGGGCTCCAGCCACTTGGCCCGGCCCAGGCGGGACTGGAATGTGACCTTGTAGTGCTCCTTGGTCAGGTTCAGCTTGTTGGCCAGCAGCCGGGCGGTCTTCATGCATTCGCAGTGGTAGGGGTCGCCCAGCGTCAGCGTGCGGGCCGGCACGCCGTGGAAACTCATCACCAGTTGGTCGGGGCGACCATGCTCTTTCCAGTGGCGCTGCACGCTGGAAGCCAAGGCGCCTATGTAGCCCGCGTCATCGTGGTAGTGGTTGACAAACCGCAGCTCGGGCAGGGCGCGGGTGCGCGCGGCCCAGGCATAGACGGCATCGAACACACTGGCCGTAGTCGTGCCGCTGTACTGCGGGTAGGCGGGCACCACCAGCACGCGGGTCACACCCTCAGCCTTGAGTGCGTCCAACTGGGAGGCGATGGACGTGCTGCCGTAGCGCATGGCGTAGCGCACCTTGACGGCATGGTTGCGTTGTCCCAGCCAGCCTTGCAGCAGCTTGGATTGTTTCTCGGTCCACAGCTTCAGTGGTGAACCTTCGGGTGTCCAGATGCTGGCGTATTTGGCGGCCGACTTGGCCGGCCGAAAGCGCAGGATGATGCCATGCAGGATCAACAGCCACAGCAAACGCGGGATTTCCACGACGCGGTGGTCGCTCAGAAATTCCTTCAAATAGCGGCGCACCGCCTTGGGTGTGGGCGCATCGGGCGTGCCCAGGTTGCAATAGAGCACGGCGGTGCGGGGTGCCTGACCGTGGGAGTAAGGAGGTTCGGGGGAGAAGGGCATGCGTTATTCTCGCCGACTCTTCCTTTGGACAACGCCTCAGCCACCATGCTTTTCACCACCCAGTCTCCCCACGCCATCCGGTTTGAGTGGGGCATCCATGGCGTCAGCCAGCTTGCGAATGTGGGTGGTGTCACCATCATCGTGGATGTTCTGTCGTTTTCAACCTGCGTGGACATCGTGTGCAGCCGAAATGCGTATGTGCTGCCCTACCGCCACAAGGATACATCGGCTGCAGCATTTGCAAGCGCCAACAACGCAGTGTTGGCCGGCGAACGATCAGGTGGCGGGCTCTGTCTGTCACCGCAGTCGCTGCTGGAGATTGAGGCGGGCACGCGGCTGTTACTGCCGTCGCCCAACGGGTCAACACTTACGCTAGCTTGCACAGACCCTGTTGTGCTAGCGGGCTGCCTGCGCAATGCTGCGGCCGTTGCCGCCTTCGCATCCCGCCATCCGGGGCCTGTGACCGTGGTGGCCGCAGGTGAGCGGTGGCACGATGGAACGCTCCGCCCCGCGGTGGAAGACCTGCTGGGAGCCGGCGCGGTGATCCACCATCTGCAAGGTTCCAGATCGCCCGAAGCCTCCGTCGCGGAGGCTGCGTTTGTTGGTGCCCGCAATCAACTCTCTTCCATCATCGGCTCTTGCGCGTCGGGCGTGGAGCTTGTTGGCAGAGGGTTCGCGGCCGATGTTCAACTGGCGACCGCCCTCAATGCAAGTAGCTGTGTACCCCTGCTGACGGATGGCGCATATGTACGAGCCAACGGATAGGCCCACGGCAAGGCTTGTCCTCAGGGCGCGGGCGACAGCGTCAGCAGGCTCTTGCGGTTGGCTTTGACATCTGCCGCGCTCAGGTGTTGCGGCTTGTAAATGCCTTCGGCAAAGAAGGCAGCCTGGTCAGAGTAGTGCGCATCAAACAACACGCCGCTTTGGCCCACGGGGTTGATGCCCACGGCCTTGTCCGGCTGGGCAAAGTCCACCACCCGGCGGGTGGACGGGCCTGAGCGCACGGCCCAGGGCGCGGGCCCCACGTGGTAGTTCATGTTGTTGGGCGTCTCGCGGCCGCCAGCCACCTTGAAGGGGCCCACATTGAAGATGCTGTCCAGCGGCTTTTGCTGGCCCAGCGGGTGCGCGTGGGTCAGAGTGTGGGCGGTGCCCCAGTTCCACTTTTGCAGGTCTTTGCCGTTGACCGATTCCAGGTGTTTGAGCGTGTTGACCCAGGCAATGCGCACGGTCTCAAAGCGGTTCTCCACCTGCTTGGTGTTGACGTTGTCCCACCAGGGGGCATTGGCGTCGGCCACCAGCCGGGGTAGGGCGGTGTCCAGCGCAAAGGTGCGCAGCAGGTTCTTGAACTGCGCCTCGCCCACTTCGTCGGACATGGCCGCGTGGGCCAGCTCGTACATCAGCTGGGTGAACAGCAGGGCGGCCATGCTGTCGCGGCTGTAGTCGCCATCCCACAAGAGCAGCGGCTCCAGAAACGCCTTTTCATAAGGGTCGGTGGTGACGTTCATTAAAATGGGCATCAAGTCCTTGAGCACACGCGGGCCGTAGCCGGTGCTGCCGTCCAACTGCAGGGCCTGGGCGGCGGCGGTGTCCCATTTTTTGTCGGAGTCACGCAGGACGTCGTCCAGCCGCTGCACGCGGTCGGGCAGGCAGTAGTAGCCGGGCACGGGCACGCCGCTGGCGGGCTTGGGCTGGTGGTTGGCCGACACGATGTAGCCGCGCGCTGGGTTCTCTTCCTGCGGGTTGAAGCTGAAGTTGTAGAAGCCGGTCTTGTCGGCCTCGGCCGTGCTGCCATCCAGCACGAAGTACGACTTGACACCTGCCGGGCGTATGGGCAGTTTGGCGGCGGCCCACCAACCAATATCACCCGCGGTATTGGCCCAGACCACGTTCAGGCCGGGGGCATGGATTTTTTCGGATGCGCCGCGGGCCTTCTCGCGGGTGTTGGCGCGGTTCAGCTCGTAAAAGGCTTCCAGCGCCGGGTTTTCGGTCTCTAAGAATGCCCACCACATGGCGATGGGGGTGCTGCCAAAACTCTCTTTAAAGGCATCGCTGATGATGGGGCCGTGGGGCGAGCGGCGCAGGGCCAACTGCACATCGTCCTGGCCCTTGACCTTGATGGTCTCGGTGCGGGTGCTCAGATCGACCCATTGGCCTTTGATGGAGACCTGGTTGGGGTTGGCTGGGTTGATTTTTTCGGCGATCAGGTCCACGTCGTCGTTCTCGAACATGGTTAGCGTCCAGCCAAACTGGCCGTTGTGGCCCAGCAGCGCAAAGGGGTTCAGCGCCTGGTGGTGGCCGTACAGGTCAAAGCCGGGGGCGGTCAGGTGGGCCTCGTACCAGACGGACGGGGCCGAAAACGCAATGTGCGGGTCCCCTGCCAGCAGCGGCTTGCCACTGGCGGTGCGTTTGCCTGAAATGGCCCAGGCGTTGCTGCCTTCAAAGGCGGGCACGCCCGCGGCATCCATCGCATCCTGGCTCAGTTGGGCCAGGCGGCCCAAGCCAGCCCAATCTTGGGCGTCCAGCGCCAGCGCGGCACGGTTGGCCGATGGTGCGGCCTTGGCGCTTTGGTTGCTGGTGCTGCTTTTGATAACACCTTCGGCGTTCCAATCCAGGTCAAACATCTTCAGGTGGTTGGGGCCTAGCTTGTCGCGGATATGGGTCAGCGCGGGTTCTGCCTTGAATGCCTGGGCAAAGCTGTAGGCCAGATAGCCCGCCACGGCCAAGGTGTCGCCCGGCGTGAAGGGGCGTTTGGGGATTTTGAGGATGTCAAACTCCAGCGGCACCGGGTGGGTGTTCTGGTACTGGTTGATGCCGTCCAGGTACGAGATCAGCGCCATGTCGGCGGGTTTTATGGGGTTGATCTTGGCGGCCATTTCGTCCGCGCGGGCGCGAATGCCCAGCGTGCGGAACAGCTTGTCGGTCTCCAGCAGCTTGGGCCCCAGAATCTCTGCCAGTTCACCGCGCGCCAGGCGGCGCACCATCTCCATCTGGAACAGGCGGTCTTGTGCATGCACATACCCCAGCGCCCGGTACATATCCATCTCGTTCTCGGCCTGGATGTGGGGCACACCGCGCTCGTCATACGACACCTTGACGGGTGCTTGCAGTTGCTTGAGTGCGATGCTGCCGCTGCGTACCGGTTGTTTGGTGTGGATATGCCAGGCTGCTGCACCACCCACAGCCACGATGGCTGCGGTGACGGTGGCGGCAACGATTTTCACTGCAATGTGCATGGGTCTCACTCTCTTCTAAGGAGGGGTAATCATACGCAATGAGGTGGCTTACCTTTGTGCCGCGCGCGGCGGACGGCGTGGCCCGCGTTCTCCGGCTCGCGTCGCGGGCGGGCATGGTTGGCATGCCGCTGCTATTGCATCAACGCTGTGGTGGGATGGCCTGTTTTGTGGCAACCGCAAATGCGGCCTGCGCCCGCGGGCCACGCCATCCGCCGCGCATTGAAGGAATGCCGTGTCATCTCGCGATGTTCCGAAGAAGCAGAAAGCAAAGCACGATGGCGCATGGTGCGAGCGGGACGCCGAACAAGAGGGTCTTCCGCCTGTCCCGACTTGGTATCAAGGCGAATACGAGGAACACGGCGGCGGCGGCCTGCAACGACAGGAAGATGTAACCGGCTCCGATCATCGCGTGGAGATTCTGACTCAACCCATTGGGACCAGGAGCATCAGGCCAAGACTGCAGCCCAATGTATACCCTGACGAGGATCGCCCAGCCAGCGAGACTCCCAGTACAGGAAATGATTCCTAAAGCATTTGCAAGCCACTGCGCGTTCCGAACTCTCACCTTCTCCCGCCTCAATTCCGCGAGGACTTGAGAAATCGCTTCGTCGGCAGACTGGTTGATCATGCGTTTTAACGTCGACGCTGCCCGGCACGCGGCAAGGGCAGCGAAGCGGCATCCTGCTGCTGCGTGTCCGTGCCGAGAGAAATGTTAGCCTGCACAGAGAAAGCTGGAGAAAAACGATAGGCCATAAATCATGCACACAAAAAGCAAAGGCCTGGCTCTTGAAATCCCGTCAGAGTTCGGGTGGAAAGATGCGACGATCACCATATCTTCTGTACGCGTACGGATACAACACAAAAAGCCCCTTGCTGTCAGTACCAGTTCTGGCAATGATCGTTCCTTCATCCCCGTCTCTATGATTTGGGCCGCAGCTTGTGAATTTGTATCTCACAATAATTTTTGCGCCCTGCTGAACCCTTGCGTCAGATGTTTTTAAAACCTGCATGACAGTTGCTGTTGCCGTAACTGCTGCTGTTTTCGTTTCTTCATGTACGCCCGACAGCAAAACTTTCGCAATAACATCCCCTTCAGCCTGCACATTGGGTATGGCCTCAAAGAAGATAAACTGATTCGCGAAAAGTCCTAGACAAGCATGTACCTGCAAGGGTGCCAGCAGGAAGCAGAAAACCAATGCAATGAGGGAGCGCATGAGTTTCTCCAATAGAGTTAATAACCAAGCGGGCTAACGTCGGCGATGATTGGACGACAACGGCGCACTGCTGGCCGAAGAATGGCGTGGGCATAGGCCGCCGTTGGTGGTCCAATCGATCAACCTGTTATCCATGATGCCCCTCAGAATATTTCGCTTGAAGTTGTTGAACTTCGCGCTGCTCATTTCGCCGCTGAAACCACCCAATTATTGCCGCCGCCAAAACCACAACTGTGGTCACGACGACAAAGACAATGAATCCGATCCAATTGTCTTGAACCATCCACTTGGTTCGATAGGTGTCGAGGCCATGCCCGGTATTGAGCTTGTCAATGGCAATGAGGACCATCGCGACTAAGCCGCCTACAGAAGCGATTCCGCCAACCCACGCGCCCACCATCATCAATCGTGATGGCGGCGTTGAAGAAGCGTTGCGTTTGGTCATGGATAACGTTGGCCGTGAATGGGCCGCAACGGCGCACTCAGTTGTGAAGAATGGCGACCAAGATGGCCGCCGTTGTGGGTCCATTCGACGAACCCGTTAGGCTGATTCCGTCGCATTGCCTTCAACGCTCCCAAAAGGACTTCACAGTGAAGCCAACAAACATAAGGCTCAATCCGAGCAACAGTAATCTAACGCCAATGAGGCCAAAAAACTCGCGCGCCAGGAAGACCAGGCCAAACAGGTAGCTGCCGCATCCCTCCGAGCAGACCTGCGGATCGACAAAACTCCAGATAAGCGTCAAGAATAGAAGCAAACCAATGGTTGCGGATATCAGCGCGGGCCGCACAATCGATCAGCCTAACGTTGGCGATGATTGGGGGTCAACGGCGCGATCGCTGTCGAAGAATGACTGCGACGCTGATCGCCGTTGGCGGTCCAATCGATCAACGGGTTAAGGCGCAGGTTCATCTATCAATTCCATTTCATAGGACTCTAGCGCAATCGAATGCGAGTTGCATCTGCCTTCTTCCTCATTCGGCCAAGATTTACGAATCCACGGGTGGCCGTGTTCGTCAATTTCTTCAACTTCAAAGACTTCGCCGATCATGGAAAGGACGTCCTGCTTTTCTTCTGCTGGGAGTTCCTCCAACCAACGGCCCGAAAGGCACAGCAAGCGCACATGCGCACCAACAGCTACGACTTTTCCGGAGTTGTCCAAAGGTGGCGATTGCAAGGATACCTCCTGCGCTTTAACGCAATGTATACCGCAATACCTGCGGATTAATCTGGGCGTTGCGGGATAATCTGGACATGAACTTCTCTTGAGAGTGGCTTGGGGCCTTGCTTGCAGCGGTTTTACCTGAATCTATACAGGTATAAAAAATCCAACAAACCCCGCAGATAGCAATTGCCAGATTCTAGGTGCCAACGCGCCAAAAAACAGGCAATTGGACCGACTTGGTGAACGACCGCTTCAGTTTAGGTTTGTAGGATGCCCGCCCGCGCAGGCATGCCAAGGGCGCCACGATCACCCATGAAGGGTGGGCGTCGTACAAGCCTCGAAGGAGGAAACCGCGGCGAGTGCCAATACTGGTTGAGGCCGCTACAAGACTATGGCGATTGGATGCGAAACAGTGCAGCTGGAACCAGAAACGGCGGCCCCCACTGCACGCGCACCAGGTTCAGATCGACGAATCGGCGGGTGAGAAACAGGATACTGCGGTGTGAATGAAGACCCTTCAGATCACTTTTGCACCGTGTGGCAACACCTATCCCCACCAACTGCGCTGAATGCATAGTCAGCCTGCAATAGGTGCTCTTTGGGCAGTGCGTCATAGTGACACCCGCTTTGGCGGTGGCGCGCGAATGGCGTGCCCCCGCACCAAGGTCTCGAGGACGAGCATTGCCGCGCCACAGTGGGCGCAAACAAAGGTCGGGCGAACCCCATCGACTTCAGTTTCAGTGCCGACCTCAGAGGCTTCGGTGATGACCGCTGGCGCAACGCCGAGCAACTCCCGAGCGCGGGCGAGCTTCTCTGTGCGCCCATGGTTGGCGATCAATCCAAAGTGGCGGATGCGGTGAAACCCGCCGGGCAGCACATGCAACAAGAAACGGCGCATGAACTCATCGGCACTCAAGGTCATTGTCTTGTGGCGTGGTCTGTCCGGCTCGCCCTTGTCCCGGTAGTCCTTCCAACGGAAGGTTACCCCACGCTCGTCCATTGTCAGCAAGCGGGAGTTGGCAATCGCCACCCGGTGCGTATAACGCGACAGATAGGCCAGCACGGCCTCAGGCCCGGCAAACGGACGCTTGGCGTAGACAACCCATTCGCATTGGCGCAGTGGCGCCAGCCACTTCGCAAAGGCCTTTGGATCAGCCAGGCCTGCATGGTCACCAAAGAACTGCAACTTGCCGTCATGGTGCGCCTCCTCCAGTGATTCAAGAAACCGCCGGCGAAACAAACGCGAGAGCACCCGCACCGACAGGAAGAAGCCCGGCTTGCAGGATACCCACCGCTTGCCATCGAGCGAGATTCCACCGCCTGGGACGATGCCGTGCACATGCGGGTGATGCGTCAGTGCCGAGCCCCAGGTGTGCAGCACTAACGTCACTCCCACCTGTGCGCCCAAGTGCTTGGGGTCGGCGGCAATGGTGATCAGCGTTTCAGCCGCGATCTCAAACAACAAGCCATAGACCACCGCCTTGTTGTAGTACGCAATATCGCTGATAGGTGCTGGCAGCGTGAAGACCACGTGGTAGTAGTCCACCGGTAGCAGATCAGCTTGTCTGGCTTCCAACCAGCGCTTGGCGGCATTAGCCTGGCACTTCGGGCAATGGCGATTGCGACACGAGTTGTAGGACACCTGATCCTGCTGGCAGTCCGGACAGCGCAAAACGTGTCCCCCCAGTGCCGCCGTGCGGCACTGTTCAATAACTGACATGGCCTTGAGCTGGCCCAGGCTCAGGTGTGAGCGTTGCGCCGCTCTAAAGGCTGGCCCATGGGTGCGGAAGATGTCCGCCACCTCCAGGGCACCAGGCCCCATGGAGGTGGCCTATGCTGCTTGTAGCGTTTCCAGAGGAGACAGCACTTCGCGCAGGATGTCGGTGGCCACCTGGACATACTTGGAGGTGGTTTCCAGCTTCTTGTGGCCCAGCATGACCTGGATCACGCGGATGTCGACCTTCTGTTCCAGTAGATGTGTGGCAAAGCTGTGGCGCAAGGTATGCATGGATACGCGCTTGTCGATGTGGGCCAGTGTTGCGGCTTCGTGGATGGCGCGGTTGAGTTGCCTGGCCGTCAACGCTTCGATGGGGTCGCGCCCCGAAACAGCCAACCGCCGTCAAGCATCTTGCCCTGGGCCCGTGCCACGCGCCACCAGACCCGTAGGCGCTCCAGCAATATGGGCGAGAGCATGGCATAGCGGTCCTTGCTGCCTTTGCCTTGTTCCACGCGCAGCGTCATGCGCTCGCTGTCGATGTCCGTTACTTTGAGCGCCACCACTTCGCTGACACGCAATCCGGTGCCGTAGGCCACCGATAGCGCGGTCTGGTGCTTGATGTGGCCGACCGCGCCCAGCAGTCTGGCCACTTCCTCGCGGCTCAGGACCGTCGGTAGTTTCTGAGGCACTCGAACCGACTGCATCCTGGCCATCACGTCGGGGCGGCCCAGCGTGACGTCAAAGAAGAACGTCAGTCCGGTGATGGTGGCGTTGAGCGTGATGGGGAGGTGCCGGCATCGACCATGTGCAACTGGAACCGGCGCAGGTCTTCGGCGCTGGCGGTGTCGGGGACTGCTTGGTAAACGCCGCAAGTTTGGAGACGGCGCGGATGTAGGCGGCCTGGGTCTTGGGTGCGAGTTGGCGCAGGCGCATGTCTTCGAGCATGCGTAGGCGCAAGGGTGAGACCGGGTGGTTGGGTGATTGCATGGCTGTGCTCCTGTTGTGAAACGAGGCCAATTGCCTCAGTTCACAACATAGGTATGCACAGGTCCTCAGCGCAAACTACATGCGCTGGCGTGGGGACTACCGCGGGAGCGGTTTAGTCCTACGCTTCGAATCTGCAGTCTACATTCGCCCACGACGCGGCAGCCGTCCCTGTCCAGCCAACCGACAAGCCCGCCGAAACGTCAGCAGCGTTTGCTCCGCAAGCCCCAACACACTGTCCGCTGCATAGCGCGCAGGCATCGTATCCGACGATAGTCCGCTGGCGCGGCCCGTCATCAACTCCAATCCATCTCGGATGTGCGACGCGGTGTAGATATGGAACATGCCCTGGTCCACGGCATCCAGTACCGAACAGCCCAGCATCAGGTTGCGCTGGTTGCGCGCGGGTATTAGCACGCCCTGGTGCCCGTCCAGGCCCGCGGCTTCGCAGACCCGGAACCACCCCTCGATCTTTTCATTCACACCGCCTATGGGCAGCACCTCGCCATGCTGGTTCAGCGCGCCGGTCACAGCTATGCCCTGCAGCAGTGGCACCTGGGCCAGTGACGACAAGATGGCAAACAGCTCCGCACACGATGCCGAGTCACCTTCCACACCCTGGTAGTCCTGTTCAAACACGATGGATGCGTTCAGCGCCAGTGGCGCCAGATGGCCAAACAGCGCAACCAAATAGCTGTGCAGTATCAGCACACCCTTGTCGTGGATGGGGCCTGACATTTCTACTTCGCGCTCGATATTGACCAGGCCGCTGGTGCCGGCATGGGTGCGTGCCGACACCCGCACGGGCAGGCCAAACCGCCAGTCGCCCAGGTCGATCTGGGTCAGGCCGTTGAGCTGGCCTATGCATGTGCCTTGCACCGAAATCAGGTGGTCGCCGTCGGTGATTGATTCGCGCAGGCGCTGCTCCGGGTAATCGTGCCGCAGGCCGCGTGCCGTCAGCGCGGCTTCCACATCCACCGCATCAACCAGGGATGTGCCGCTGGCAGAGCCGGTGCGTGCGCGGCGCAGGGCGGCGCTTTCGGCGACCAGGGTTTCAAAGCGGGCAAAGATGGCGCTTTGGCGCGTCTGGTCGTCCACCTCGCGGTGGGCGTCTTCCAGCAGCCGGGCAACCGCTGTGCTGGTGAAGTGTGGCAAACCCAGCTTGCGGCACAGGTGGGCCACCACAATGGCGGTGCCGTTGCGAGTCTCGTCGGTGGCCAAAAAGCTCTCGGCAAAGTCCACCTTGACCTTGAAGCGGCGGGCAAACTCGGGGTCGCCTTCCTGCAGCGCGTAGTACTGTTCCACCGAGCCTATCAGCACAATTTTTACGTTGGCGTCCACCGCCTCGGGCTCCAGCGACATGGCGGCCATAGGCATGAGTGCGGTGCCGGGTTCGTCGATCTGCACACGCCCGCTGCGCAGGTAGCGGCGCAGGCGCTCCCACACCAGCTCGTCGGCCAGCAGGTCGCGCAGGTGCAGCATCAAAAATCCGCCATGGGCCTTGAGCAGGCTGCCTGCGCGGATGCGCGAGAAGTCGGTCATCAACACGTCTTCTTCGGCCTGGTATTCGATGCTGCCAAACAGCGCACGCGACACCGGGTTCTGCTCCACGATGGCCGGTGCACCGCTGAGGCCCGCGTTGTCCACCACCAGGTTGACGGTGTAGCGGGACAGCAGTTGTGCCAGCGCGGTGTGGCGCTCCAGCTCGGCCTCTTCTTCGTCCAACGGTGTAAACAGGTCCAACTGCTCCAGGACATCGTGCATCACCTGGTCCAGGTAGCCCCCCAGCTTGACCGAGTCCTTGATCTGCTTCTTGAGGCTGTTGCGTATGTCCTGCAGCTCATGTTCCAGAAGGGGCTTGACAACCTGGCGGCGCAGCGCGGCCAAGGCCTCGTTGCGGATGCGTTCCAGGGGCCGCGTTTTCTCCAGAAAGCGGGCGATTTCCACGCGCAGTTCCTGTTCGGACTTTTCGATCTCCAAACGCCTGTCCTTGGGCAGGGCGCGGGCCTCACCTTCTGTCAGCGCCTGACCGCTGTCGCCCAACAGGGTGAAAACCAGATGCCCCTGCTCGCGGAACAGGGTGAAGTGGCGTGCCTCGGCAAAGGCGTCCAGTTCGGCGTATCCCTTGGCTTCTTCCACCTTGTAGGCGTGGACGATGCGTTCACTCTCGGCCTTGAAGTCCTGGTTGTTGAGCCGCAAAGGGATTTCGGTTTGCAGGGTGTGGGTCAGCGCCAGCATCAACTGGCGCAGTTGGCGGCCCTGGCCGGGTGGCATGCGCAACGCACGGGGGCGCTCGGGCGCGTCGAAGTTGTGCAGGTAACACAGGTCGGGCGGCACGGGGCGGCCCGCTGCTACGGCCTGCATGGTGTTGAGCAGCATGGACGAGCGACCGCTACCCACCTCACCCAACACAAACAGGTTGTAGTCCGCCTGCTCCATGGCCAGCCCAAAACGCGCGGCCTGTTCGGCACGCGCCTGGCCTACCCAGGGCAGGGGCTGCTCCAGCAGCTCGGAAGTATCCGAAAACCCCAGGGCTTCGGCGTTGATGCACAGGCGCAACTGTGCGCGGTCAAGGTGTGAAATGGCCATGCAGTTATTGTGCGCCAGTGGAGTACTCAGTGGGGGTCGTGTGAGGAGTGCAGGCGCATGCGCAGGCCCAGGTCGGTGCGCGAATCGGCATGGGCCAGCGCTACCTCTTGGTCGATCAGACCCCGCTGGTACAGCTCCAGCAAAGATTGGTCAAAACTGTGGGTGCCCATGACGCTGGTTTTTTCCAGCGACTGGCGAAGTTCGTCCACGGCACCGCGTTGCACCAGATCGGCTACATGGGCGGATTGCAACAGCACCTCAGTGGCAAGCACTCGCGCGCCAGCGCGGGCCGGCAGCAGGCGCTGCGCCACGATGGCACTCAGGTTTAGCGACAAATCCATGCGCAGTTGTGCGTGGGCCGATTCGGGGAAGAAGTTCAGTATGCGTTTGATGGCCTGGCTGGCATTGCTGGCATGCAGGGTGGAGATGCACAGGTGGCCGGTCTCGGCATAGGCCAGCGCGTGTTGCATGGTCTCTTGGTCGCGGATTTCACCAATCATGATCATGTCGGGGGCCTGGCGCATGGCGTTGCGCAGCGCGTTGGCAAAGCTGTGGGTGTCTACACCCACCTCACGCTGGTCCACGGTGGACAGGCCGTGGCGGAACAGGTATTCGATGGGGTCTTCCACCGTGAGGATGTGGCCGCTGTTGTGCATGGCCCGGTAGTCCACCATGGAGGCCAGGGTGGTGGTTTTGCCGGAGCCGGCGGCACCAATGACCAGGATCAGGCCCCGCGGCTGCAGCGCCATGTCACGCACGGCGGGTGGCAGGCCCAGGGCATCAAAGGTGGGAATATGGCTGCGCACCAGGCGGGCCACCAGGCCGGTCTCGCGGCGTTGCTGGTAGACGTTGATACGAAAGCGGCCAATGCCATCGGGCGCGTAGGCCATATTGCATTCGAGGTTGCGCTCGTAGTCGGCAATGGCTTGTGGGCTCATGGCCGAGTAGGCCAGCTTGTGCGCCTGGCCTACCCGCAGGGCCGGCAGCGGCAGGGCCTGTACCTTGCCATCCACCTTGACCTGGGGCGGCGCGCCGGTGGTCAGAAAAAGATCGGATGCATTGCAATCCACCACCATGCGCAACAGGGCGGGCAGGTCATAGTCTTCCATGGCGATTCCTTCGCAAGCGGGGCAAGCGTCGGTGCCGGGAACCGGCTCTACCTGGGGATACGCGCACCACCTGCAGCCATAGTAGGAGTCCACCGCCGCGCTGGCTAGCCTGCCGAGCGCAAAGCTTGATCTAGAGCAAACTGCCCGCCACCCAGCCGCTGCGCACCGCACCTTCCAGCGTGGCGGGGTAGGGGCCTTGCACATAGTCACCTGCGGCCAGCAGGCCCGGTGCGATCGCTTGGGGCGGGCGCTGCAGACCCGGTGTGCAGGCGAAGGTGGCCTGCTTTTCCACCACGGTTTGCACGGGCAGCAATACGGGTACACCCAACGATGCCAATTGCACTGATGCCTGCTGCAACACGGCGGTTTGTATGGCCTCACGGCTGCCATCACTGGCGCTGACCACAAAGGCCAGCAGCCCCTGCGGGCCACCCAGTTGGCCGCGGTCAAACACAAACTGCGCCGGGGCGGTGGCCGTGTTGCGCAGTGCCAGCATGGGGTGGGGCAGGCGGGCACGGGGTGCCCACGCATACACGGTTGCAATGGCTTCAAAGCGCAGCGCAGCGGCTGTGGTGGCCCAGGTTTGCAGCGCATTTGCTATGGAGTCTGTAGCATCACTGCTATATTCTGCGAGGGCTGTAGCCGCATTTGACGAAGAGGTTGCCCACACCACGCGGTCAAATGCCTGGCCATCCACCAGCCAGTGGGGCGCTTGCCAACGCAGGCTGCCCACACGCTGGCCCAGGTGCACCTGGCCGCCACGGTGTGTGATCCACCGTGCCGCAGCCTCTGGGAACAGGGCGCTCAAATCGGTGCGAGGCAGCAGCAGATGTGAGCCACCGCGCACGCCAAACAGGGCGTCTTGCATCACCTTCAAAAACACCTGGGCGCTGGCCTGGTCGGCCGGTGTATTCAGTGCCGATACACACAGTGGTTCGATCAGCTCATGCAGCACGCGTGGCGCCATGTTTTTGCATAGTTGCGACACCGACAGCTCGGGCGCACAGCTAAAACGCTTGAGCTGCCAGCCCAGCGATGCGCGAATCAGCGACAGGCGCTCGCCCCAAGTCCAGCCGCGTGCGGTGGCGATGGCTGCAATGGCGTCCAACGGCGCGGGCCAGTGTGTGGCGTAGGCCGGTGTCTGCAGGCCCGTGCCATCGGGAAAGGGCAGGGACAGGGGCTGGCGCAGCAGCAGTGTTTCCGGCTCCAGGCCGACCAAGCGCATCAGGCGCAAGGTCTCGGTGTAGGCGCCAATCAGGATGTGCTGGCCGTTGTCCAGCGTAAGGGGTGTTTCATCGGGCAGACTGCTTTGCAGCGCCCGTGCCCGTCCGCCCAAAGTGCGGGCGGCTTCGAATACGGTGACGGTATGGCCCGCCTGGCAAGCTGCCACTGCTGCGGCCATGCCGGCCCAGCCACCACCGACGATGCCGATGCGCAAAGAGGTCACAGCCTGCCGAGGGCTTGCACCTTCCACGCCAGCCACATCTTGCGCAGCGGCGTGAGGCGTATGCGCTGGTGCAGCACCTGGAAGTTGTCGGCCTCGATCTCGCGCAACAGCGCCCGGTAGATGCTGGCCATCATCAGGCCGGGCTTTTGGGCGCGCAGGTCTGCGGCGGGCAGCAGGGCCAGGGCTTCGTCATACAAACCGTGGGCACGCTGGGCCTGGAAACGCATCAGCGCGGTAAAGTTGTCTGAATAGGTGCGCTTCAAAATCTCGTGCGCCTTCACATCAAACTGCTGGAGCTCGTTGACTGGCAGGTAGATGCGCCCACGCAGCGCGTCTTCACCTACGTCGCGGATGATGTTGGTCATCTGCAGGGCCTGGCCCAGCTTGTGGGCGTAGGCGGTGGTCTGGGGCTGGGTCTGGCCGAAGATGCCGGCCGCCACTTCGCCCACGATGCCGGCCACCAGGTGGCAGTAGCGCTGCAGGCCGGGGTAGTCCAGGTAACGGGTCTGTGTCAGGTCCATCTGGCAGCCTTCGATGACGGCCTGCAGGTGGCGCTGCTCGATCTTGAAGTTGCCCGCCAGCGGCATCAGGGCCTGCATGACCGGGTGGCTGGGTTGGCCGGCAAAGGCCTTGGCCACTTCGGACTGCCACCAGGCCAGCTTGGTCTGGGCCACGCTGGGGTCGACCATCTCGTCCACCACATCGTCAACCTCGCGGCAAAAGGCATAAAAGGCGGTGATGGCGGCACGCTTGGGTGCTGGCAAAAACAGAAAGGCGTAGTAGAAGCTGCTGCCGGAAGCGGCTGCCTTGTCTTGTACGTATTGCGCAGGGGTCATGGGCGTTGGCTGGGATCAAAAGAAAGTCACGGTGGGCCTGGCCCGTTTGCGCTGCGCGGGGTGACGCAAAAAGCAGCAAAAAAGTGTTCGCCGAAGTATAGTGTGGCGCACGGGCTTGGCCGTGGTACAGGAGAACCTTTGATGAACCCAGTGAATCGTGTTGTGGGGGGTGTTGCACTCGCCGTGATGGTGTTGGCCGCAGGCTGCAGCACCAATCCAAGCCAGATGGGTTCGCCGCGCAAAGAGACCCTGCATGCCCTGACCCAGGATATGAAACTGCTCACGGTCAACACCGGCCAGCCCGCACGGGTGTTGCAGACCGTGGCGCTCAAGGGGCTGCCAGCGACCGAGACACTGGTGGGTATTGATTACCGCGTGGCCAAGGGCGTTCTGTTTGGCCTGTCCCGCAGCGGCCGTGTCTACACCATCAACACCGACAACGGCGCGGTCACCCCGGTGGGCACTGGGCCCATCAGCACCGCCCTGGATGGCACGGCCTTTGGGTTTGACTTCAACCCTGCGGCCGACCGCATCCGTGTGGTCAGCCACACCGGCCAAAACCTGCGTCTGCACCCTGACATGGGCACATTGGTCGCCGTGGACACCCCGCTGAGTTACGAGCCGGGTGATACCCAGGCCGGCCAAAAACCACAGCTGCTGGCCGCCGGCTACACCTACAACAAGAAAGACGAAAAAATCACCACCAACTTTGCCATCGACGGCCGCACGGGCACCCTGGTGCGCCAGGGCTCGGTGGAAGGCACACAACCCGTGGTGTCGCCCAACACGGGTCGCCTGTTCACCGTGGGTGCCCTGGGCACCGGCGCGCTGGTAGATGCGTCGCTGGACATTGCCGATGTCAGCGGCGCCGCCTTTGCCGCACTGCGCACCAGTGCAGAGGGCCCAACCCGGCTCTACCTGGTCAATCTGGAATCCGGCAAGGCCGAAGCGCTGGGCAATGTGGCCAACGGCGCGGCCTTGGCAGGTATCGCCGTTATTCCCTGATCTGGGGCCAGGCCTACATCCAGACGGCGCGCCACAGCATCACCGGCACATCCCACCAGCGCAGCGTGGGGCGCTGGTTGAGGGTGGCGTAGCCCAAGCCTTTGATCTTGTCCAGAATCCGCAGGCCGCCCTGCACCACCAGGCGCAGCTCCCAGCCGGCTCGGCCTGGTATCTGGTGCACAAGGCTTGAGCCAAATGCCATGCTAGACCCCGCCAATGCTACACAATTCGCTATCAATTGCGTAGCGTTAGCCGTTTGGCGCCGGGCCAATATGTCGGCCTGCGGTACCCCAAACCGGGCGCAATCGTCTGCGGGCAGGTAGTAGCGCCCGCGCGGGATGTCCACACTCAGGTCTTGCCAGAAGTTGATCAGCTGCAGGGCGCTGCAAATGGCGTCGCTGCGTTGCAGGGCCAATGCATCGGTCACACCATACAGATGCAACAACAGGCGGCCCACGGGGTTGGCAGACATGCGACAGTAGTCCAGCAATTCATCGTGCGTGGCATACTCCTCGGCGGTGGCAGACTTGCGCGTGTCTTGCACAAAGGCGTCCAGCAGGTCATGCAGCAATTGGGGTGGTAACTGGTGGCTTTGCAGTGCTACCTGAAGGGGCCCAAAAACATGGGGCCAGCGGGTGCTTGTCTGCACCACACCACCCGCTGCAGCCGCACAGCTTGCATCCAAGTCGTTGCGATAGACCTGCAATTCGTCCAGCCTTTGTTCGGCGTTGGCATCACCTTCATCCGCAATGTCATCCGCCGTACGGGCAAAGTGGTAGATGGCGGCGATGGGCGCACGCAGATGCGCGGGGCACAGCCAGGACGCGACTGGGAAATTTTCGTAGTGGGTGATGGGGGCGGGGATGTCCGGGGAGGGGGCGTGCATGGAACTGATTTTGCCAGCAGGCTCGGCCGAGGCCTGAACTGCAGCCTGTTCCGGCTTTGCGACGGTTTGTCGCATGGTGCTGGTTTGGCACCAGTGGGCTGACTACAGTCGCGCCCATCGGAAAAACATCCGTAACCCGTTCATCCATCTCCCCACAGAAAGCCACTCTCCATGACCACTGCAAGCAATATCTACATGGGCGGCACGGCGACTGCCCCGCTGGGCCAACGCATCTTGCGCTTCCCCCTGACCCGTATCGTGCTGGCACTGGTGTTTTTTATGGTGCCGTTCTTGCTCATTCAAGCAGCGTCCACGAACTTTTTTGAAGAAAAACTGTATTCGCGCATGGGGCAATTGTTGGGTGCAGTTGTGGGCTGCCTGTCGTATGTCTTGTATGTCACCAAGATAGAAAAGCGCGCGGTCTCTGAACTGGGGCTCAAGGGTGCGCTGCCAGAGTACGGCGCGGGTTTTGTGCTGGGCAGCCTGATGGTGTGCCTGTCGGTGGCGTCGATTGCTGCGCTCGGCGGGCTGAGCACAATGGCCCTGGCGCCCACCAGCATCGTCATCCTGCCGCTGCTGATGCACATCACCGTGGGTCTGATCGAAGAAATGGTGCTGCGCGGCATTTTCTTCAGGGTTGTGCAGGAATCCATTGGCAGTTGGCTGGCGTTGTTGGCCTCGGGCCTGGTGTTTGGTGCCATGCACCTGATCAACGACAACATCACAGTGCTGGCCATTGCCAACATCGCTGCGGCTGGCGTGTTCTTCGCCGCAGCCTTTTTGCTGACCGGGCGCCTGTGGTTGTGCGCCGCTTTGCATGCGGGCTGGAACTTTACCCAGGATGGCATCTTCTCCTTGGCAGTGTCTGGCCACGAAGTGAAAAACGGCTTGCTGACAACCCAGCTCAGTGGCCCGGACTGGTTGACTGGTGGCGCATTTGGCATCGAAGGTTCGGCCGTGGACCTGGTGCTGGTGGTGCTGGCCAGCATGGTGATGGTGGTACTGGCCCAGCGCAAAGGGCGGATGGTGCTGCCAGCCTGGAAGCGTTGAGAGCGGGAGAGGCGGCACCGTGAAAATCAGCTAGGCTAGGGCCTAGTCTTGATCAACCCGTTGTGATGCCCACATGACCCAAGCTTCCACCGAGATGCATGCCTACTACGCACAGCGTGCGCCTTACTATGACGCGGTTTACTTGAAACCCGAACGCCAAGAGGACATTGCATATTTGTCCCAACACCTGCCAGACCGATTCCGCGGTCGTGAAGTCTTGGAGCTGGCCTGTGGCACAGGGTACTGGACGCAGCACATCGCAACATCCGCAAAGCGCTTGGTCGCGACGGATTGGATCATCGAGCCACTCGATTTTGCACGGCTGCGCCCAGGCACGGTGTCAGTGGTGTTTCGCCAGGCGGACGCCTATGCGCTGCCGCTGGACCTGGGGGTGTTTGATGGCGCTTTTGCGGGCTTGTGGTTCTCACACGTACCAGTAGAAGCGCGCGTTGCCTTTCTGCAAGGGCTGCATAGACTTCTGAAGCCCGGCGCCAGGGTTGTTTTCATGGATAACAACGAAGTCCAACTCCGCGACTTTCCCCTGGTGGAGACCGATGCTGCGGGCAATACCTACCAGATGCGGCAGTTGAACGATGGCTCCATGCACCGGGTGCTGAAGAATTTCCCAACCGAGGCGGAGCTGGTCGCCCTGCTTGCAGAGTTCGGGGAGCAGATCGAGTTTTCCGCGCTGGACAATTTCTGGATGGTGGAGTACGTGGCCAAGGCCCTTTAATCCACAGGCTTGAACGGGCTGCGTTGCCTGAGGTCATCCAGGTAGTTGCTGATCCCCTGGTCTTCGCGCTCCAGAAACCGCGCCACTGCATCGGCAAACGCCGGGTGAGCCAGCCAATGGGCGCTGGTGGTTTTGACGGGCAGCAGGGCGCGCGCCATCTTGTGTTCACCCTGAGCGCCGCCTTCAAAGCGGTGGTAACCGTGTTCGATGCACCACTGCAGGGGCTGGTAGTAGCAGGCCTCGAAGTGCAAGCAGTCCACCCGCTCCAGGGCGCCCCAGTAGCGGCCGTAGGCTACTCTTTTCATTTCGCTACGGAGACTGGGCGGCAATGCGCTCTGCTCCGTGTCCCCCGCCCGCTTGGCGGGCTCCTCCTTTACCTGCGCAGAACGCATTGCCGCCCATTCTCCTGAGGTGTTTTGGCTCACAGCCCCCGTTGTATAAGCATCAAGCGCTATCAAACTACTAGCAATAGCTTTGCCACCACGCTCTGCGATGAACAACAGCCAGTGCTCGGCCATAGTGCTGGCCATGCGGTGGAAGAAGTCGCGGCTCAGGTAAGGGGCGTTGCCGTGTTCGAGGTAGGTGCGTTCGTAACAGCGGTAGAAGAAGTCCCAATCGGAGGGGCTGATGTCTTGGCCCAATGACCAGCGGAAGCTGACGCCAGCCTCGGCCACCTTGCGCCGCTCTTGGCGGATTTTCTTGCGCTTCTCTTGCGACAGAGACGCCAGAAAGGCGTCGAAATGGGGATAGCCTTGTTCTATGTTTGTCCAGTGGAACTGCACGGTGTGGCGCAGCATCAGCCCCGCCTGTGTGCAGGCGGCAGCATCCTCTTCATTGGCAAACAGCAGGTGCAGGGACGACATGCCACTCTGGTCACACCATTGCACCATCGCCTTCACCAGTGCCACACGCGCGGCGGCATCCCGCGCCATCAGCCGTGCGCCGGGCACGGGTGTGAAGGGCACAGCCGCCACGGCCTTGGGGTAGTAGGGCAGGCCGTGTTGGGCGTAGGCATTGGCCCAGGCCCAGTCAAACACGTATTCACCGTAAGAGTGGATTTTTTCGTAGAGGGCACAGGCGGCGACCAGCTCATCGCCGATGCACAGCGTGATGAAATGCGGCGTCCACCCCGTAGCGGGCGCGGCGCTGCCACTGGCATGCAGCGCCGCCAGGTAGGCGTGGCGCATGAAGGGGCTGGGGTTAGGCTGGGTCTGCAGCAGGGCGTCCCATGCGGCGGCGTCCACATCCAGCGGCGAGCCCAGCACCCGAATGACATAATCCTCAGCCAAGGCGCACCTTATGCGCAGGGCGCGCTCCGCTGGCGCGGCGCTTAACGAATTTTTCGAAATATTCCTGCTTCATGACTCTCAAACTGTGCGTTGCGCAACTCAATTTCATCGTGGGTGATTTGGAGGGCAATGCCCAAAAAATCATCACCGCGGCCCAGGACGCCTATGCCGATTGCGCGCGCCTGCTGCTGACCCCCGAATTGTCGATTTGCGGGTATGCCGCCGAAGATTTGTATCTGCGTCCGGCATTCATCCAAGCCTGTGATGATGCCGTGAAAAAGGTGGCCCATGCTTTGGCCGGGTTAAAAGACATGGCGGTGGTCGTGGGACACCCCACCGGCGGCGATAGCCGCACGCGGTCCACTGCGGTGCAAAAACGCTTCAATGCCGCCAGTGTGCTGCGCGAGGGACAGGTGGTTGCCACCTACGCCAAGCGCGAGCTGCCCAATTACCAGGTGTTTGATGAGCGGCGTTACTTCACACCGGGTGACGGGGTCTGCGTGTTCGAGGCGGGTGCCGAAGGCCAGCGCCTCCGCGTGGGGCTGCTGATTTGTGAAGATGCCTGGTTTGAGCAGCCCGCGCGCCTGGCCAAGGAGGCGGGGGCCGAATTGCTGGCGGTGATCAATGCATCGCCCTTCCATGTGGGCAAGGGCTACGAGCGCGAGGAGATGATGTGTCAGCGGGTGCAAGAGACCGGTTTGCCGCTGGTCTATGCGCACCTGGTGGGCGGGCAGGACGAGGTGGTGTTTGAAGGCCATTCGTTTGCGCTGAACGCCAACGGCACGCTGGCTGGTCGCGCTCCGAGCTTCAAGGAAAATAGCTTTGTAGCCCTCGTGGAATCTACGCAAGGCGCTATCAAAATAGAAGCAACGGTGGAGCCTGTGCGCACACCAGAGCAGGACCTGTGGGACGCGCTGGTGCTGGGCGTACGCGACTATGTGGGCAAAAACGGCTTCCCCGGTGCGCTTCTGGGCCTGTCCGGCGGCATTGACTCCGCGCTGGTGCTGGCGATTGCGGTGGATGCCTTGGGTGCCGACAAAGTGCGCGCAGTGATGATGCCTTCGCCCTACACGGCTGACATCAGCTGGCTGGACGCGCGTGAAATGGCGCAGCGCATGGGCGTGCGGTATGACGAGATTTCCATCGTCCCGCAGTTTGAGGCCTTCAAGGCGTCGCTGGCGGCGGATTTTGCCGGGCGGGCCGAAGACACGACGGAAGAAAACATCCAGGCACGCATTCGCGGCACGCTGTTGATGGCTTTGAGCAACAAGTTTGGCAGCATCGTGCTGACCACCGGCAACAAATCTGAAATGGCCACCGGCTATTGCACGCTGTATGGCGACATGGCCGGTGGTTTTGCGGTCATCAAGGACCTAGCCAAGACGCTGGTGTTCAAGATGGCGCATTGGCGCAATGCCAACGACCCTTATGGCACGGGCGCCAGCCCAATTCCCGAACGCATCATCACGCGCCCACCCAGCGCCGAGCTGCGCCCGGACCAGAAAGACCAGGACAGCCTGCCGCCCTACGAAGTGCTGGACGCCATCGTGGACCGGTACATGGAGAACGACCAGAGCATAGAAACCATCATCGCCGCCGGGTTCGACCGGGCCGATGTGGAGAAGGTCACCCGCCTGATCAAGCTCAACGAATACAAGCGCCGCCAGTCGCCGGTCGGTATTAGAGTGACACACCGCAGCTTTGGCAAGGATTGGCGGTATCCTATAACCAATTACTTCCGTGCGTGAGGCATTGCGGGACAGACCGTAGCGCAGCGGAGCTCTGTCCTCAACTGATTAAATGGAAATCCTATGAAGCAAATCACCGCCATCGTCAAACCGTTCAAACTCGAAGAGGTGCGTGAAGCACTGGCCGAATGCGGCGTGACCGGCTTGACCGTCACCGAGGTCAAGGGTTTTGGCCGCCAAAAGGGCCATACGGAGCTCTACCGTGGCGCCGAATACGTGGTCGATTTCCTGCCCAAGGTCAAGATCGAAGTGGTCGTGAAGACCGAAGACGTGGACCGCTGCGTGGACGCCATCGTCAAGGCAGCCCACACCGGCAAGATTGGTGACGGCAAGATTTTTGTCACCAGCGTGGAGCGTGTCGTGCGCATCCGCACCGGCGAGCAGGACGAATCAGCGGTCTAGATAGTAAAGCGGTGGTACAGCGCCGCTGCCCAAATACCTGCGCACACCAGCAGGCTCAGCAGCACCGCGGCGCTGCCCATATCCTTGGCGCGTTTGGACAGGTCGTGCCACTCCGGGCCTATGCGGTCAATGGCGGTTTCTACCGCCGTGTTGAGCAATTCGACCACCATCACCAGCACCACGCTGGCGGCCAGCAGAGCAGTTTCCACCCAATTGCGCCCCAACCAGAGCGCAGCGGGCAGCAGGAAGAACGCGGCAATGGCTTCCTGTCGAAAGGCCGTTTCACCCCAGCCGGCCCGCAAACCGGCCAGTGAATAACCGGCCGCATGCAAGACACGGTTCAGGCCTTTGCGGCTCTTTTGCGGGTTGACGACCGATGGTGTGTTGGTTTTGGCTTGCACGGAATCAGTGCCTCAGCGGCTCAGTGGCAGTGACGTGATCAGGCGGGTGCCCGCCAGCGCGTCGTGCCAAAACTGGCCTTGCGGGTGGAAGCGGCTCAGCAGCGCCCAGACGATCACCCAGCCGATGATGATGACCGCCGTCTCCGCGCCACTGATCTGGAAAAACCAAAGCCCCATCAGCGGCGGCAAAAACCATATCCAACTCAGTGCATAACGCCCCAGTGCACGCAACTGCGAAATGGCCCGCCCGTCGCGCCCCACCACGCGGATATTCCACGTTTTCATGGCCAGGGTCTGGCCTTTGGCCCAGAACCATACAAAGTAAATGCCAAAAATGACAAATAAAAACGCTTGCAGGGCGTGGCGGTTGTCCAGGGCGTTGCGCGTCTGACTCAGCGTACCAAACAGATAACCTGCGAGGAAAACGACGCCGAACATCAGCATGCCTTCGTACAGCCAACACGCCATGCGGCGCCACAAACCGGGGGTGTTTATTTCAGTGTGCATTGTTGTGTGGATCTCGGACCGACGGGGATTGTAGGTCGAGGCCCGCTGCGGCCCAATCACCGCCGCCAGACGCTGGTGTGCGGTCTGGGCTAGTTCGGGGAAAGGGTTTCGGGTGTCACCAAAGGCACCGTGGGGCTAGGAGGCGCCGGAGCTGGAGCGGGCGGGGCAATCGGAGCTGGGGGTGTCTGTACCGGCAGTAGCGTATTGGCGTCGATTCTGGGCTTGATGGCGGCTGTTGTGCTGTCTTGGGCTACCGTGTGGCGCGTGATCGGAACAGCGGTCAGTTTGCCGGCTGGTACGGGCGTCACAGCGACTGCCGCACCGGTGGGCTTGGCTTTGGCTTTGGCAGCAAGCTGCTGCTTTTCTTCGGCGCTGAGGTTCTGGTAGGTCTCCCAATCGGCCGCCCGGGCAGAAGGAGAGATTTTTTTGGTTTCCGCAAAATTCAGACGCGCCTGTTCTCGCTGGCTTTGGCTCAGGGCGGCCCACTCCAGCATGCGGCTTTGCATTTTTTTCTGCTCGTCGGGGGATCGGGTTCCGTAACTCTGTGTCAGGGCGATCCATTTGCCCTTGTGTGCGCTGTTGAGCGTGTCCCAGATCCCGGCCAGAGGCAACAAAACTTGTTTTTGTGCGGGGGTCAGGTCTTGCCAGCGTGAGCCAGTCGGCTGGACAACGGATACGGGAGTGGGGGCAGGGGGGGGGCTAACCTGGGCTTCACCTCGGCCCCTCGCCACGCTTACTGCCATTCCTACAGCAGCGACCAACACCGTCACAAGTAGTACCCAGTGGAGCGTAGATAGCGATCGAAGGGGTGCAAGCAGACGGTGTACGGGCATGGGAGTCGGGAAAGCGCTAGTCGCGTCGGTTGATGCTGAGGAAGTGTGCAAAGCCGGGGTCGGTATACGCGTCGGGTGGCAAGTCGTCGGCCAGCAGTTCTACGTCCACATCGGCGATTTCGCTGGCACGCTGCTGTTCCTGCACCACGGCGATGGTCAACAAACCGGCGACCAAGGCCAGCAAGGGGATCAGGGCGCCCAGGCGACTCCAGAGGCCGCCCTCAAAATCTCCCGCGTTCAGGCTAGCGGCACCGCCCTGTACATTGACGTTGGTTGCCGTCTGGAGTTTGACGACTTTGCGTTTGGCCACGGCCTGCATACGGGCAACCTTCAGTCGCTCGGAGATATCGTTGGGAATACCTTGGGTCGAGTCAGACAGGCGAGCGGCTATGGAGCGGCCCAGACGGTCCTGGTAGCGGGTGGTCGAATTGGGGTCTAGTGTTGTCATAGTCGTATTCCTTTGGCGCTCAAGGCTTTGCCCAAGGCTTGGACGGCTCGGGAGCAGTGTGTTTTGACACTGCCCTGTGAGCAGCCCATAGCTGCAGCAGTCTCAGCAACATCCATCTCTTCCCAGTAACGCATTAAAAAGGCTTCTCGTTGACGCGCGGGGAGCTGCTGAACCTCTATTTCTATCTCTCGCAATGTTTGTGCCCGCTCGGTCTGAGTCTCCGTGCTTTCGTTTTGTTCCCCGCCGTTGGCGGCATTCAAGGTTTCCAGCAGATCAAAACTGTCGTCGTCCCCCGCGCTTTCAAAGTCACTCATGGTGGAAAACAGGGCTTTCTGCGTTTTTTGGCGCCGAAACCAGTCCAGCGTGCAATTGGACAGAATGCGCTGGAACAGCATGGGCAGTTCTTCAACGGGTTTGTGTCCGTAGTGCTCGGCCAGCTTCATCATGCTGTCCTGAACAATATCCAGGGCGGATTCGTCATTGCGAACGTGGTAAACGGATCGTTTGAATGCGCGTTTTTCCACGCTTTTCAAAAAATCGGACAGTTCGCGTTCTGAGGCCAAGAGGAATAAGCCGAGGAAATGAGGGGAATCAACAAACACCGGAAGGCCAAAACAGTGGCTATTACGGCAAACAGGCGCGAATTATGGCATTTGTGTGCCCCAGAATTTATGGCTTGGTGCCAAACGGCATGCTGCAGGTGCGATAATGTGGTTTGCATTCAAAAGGCAAACGGGTTTTGGTTCGGCGCAGCATTCAATGCGTCCATGGCCAAAATCTTAAGTTCCGACGCGGCTCCACAAGAGCTTTGTGAAGGGGCACCCAAGGTTTTTCGTTAGAGAAATTCACAAAGGTTCATCATCATGGAAATTTCAAAAGCTGAAATCGCTTCGGCGACGGCTGCATCCCACTCCAGCAAGTCCCAAGGGACTACCTCCAGTACCCTGGAACTCCGCGGCGCGGAAATTCTGGTCAAGGCGCTGCAGGCCGAAGGCGTCAAGTACGTTTGGGGTTACCCCGGCGGTGCGGTTTTGCACATTTACGACGCGTTTTACAAACAAGACACGATCCAGCACGTTTTGGTGCGCCATGAGCAGGGTGCCGTGCACGCTGCAGACGGCTATGCACGCGCAACGGGCGATGTGGGTGTGGCCCTGGTGACCTCCGGTCCCGGTGTGACCAATGCTGTGACCGGTATTGCGACGGCGTACATGGACAGCATCCCCATGGTGATCATCACCGGCCAGGTGCCCACGCACGCCATTGGCCTGGATGCCTTTCAGGAATGCGACACCGTGGGTATTACCCGCCCGGTCGTCAAGCACAATTTCCTGGTGAAGGATGCCCGCGATCTGGCAGAGACACTGAAAAAAGCCTTCCACATCGCACGCAGCGGCCGTCCGGGCCCCGTGGTGGTGGACATCCCCAAAGATGTGTCTTTCAAAAAGGTACCCTACACCGGCTACCCCACATCGGTGGAAATGCGCTCCTACAACCCGGTTCGCAAGGGCCACGGGGGTCAGATTCGCAAGGCCCTGCAACTGCTGCTGACTGCCAAACGTCCCTATATTTACACTGGCGGTGGCGTGTTGCTAAGCAACGCCTCCAACGAGTTGCGCACCCTGGTGGACATACTGGGTTACCCGGTCACCAACACCCTGATGGGTCTGGGCGCCTACCCGGCGACCGACCCCAAGTTCCTGGGCATGCTGGGAATGCATGGCACGGTGGAAGCCAACAACGCCATGCAAAACTGCGATGTTTTGCTGGCCGTTGGCGCGCGGTTCGATGACCGTGTGATTGGCAACCCCAAGCACTTCGCGCAGAACGAACGCAAGATCATCCACATCGACATTGATCCGTCCAGCATCTCCAAGCGGGTCAAGGTGGATATTCCTATCGTCGGCGACGTCAAAGACGTGCTGTTGGAAATGATCGCAATGATCAAAGAGACACCGGTCCGACCCGAGGCTGGCGCTCTGGGTGCATGGTGGGAAACCATCGACGGCTGGCGCAAACGCGACTGTATGAAATACAGCATGGGCAAGGGTGACGTCATCAAGCCCCAGTACGTGGTTGAAACCCTGTGGAACATGACCAAGGATGTGGACACCTACATCACGTCCGATGTGGGCCAGCACCAGATGTGGGCGGCGCAGTATTACAAGTTCAACGAGCCACGGCGCTGGATCAACTCCGGTGGCCTGGGCACCATGGGTGTTGGTATTCCCTACGCCATGGGCATCAAGCTGGCCAAGCCCGATAGCGAAGTCTTCTGTATCACCGGCGAAGGCTCGGTGCAGATGTGTATTCAGGAACTGTCGACCTGCCTGCAGTACAACACGCCCATCAAGATCGTGTCGTTGAACAACCGCTATTTGGGCATGGTGCGCCAGTGGCAAGAGGTTGAATACGAAGGCCGCTACAGCCACAGCTATATGGATGCGCTGCCCAACTTCGTCAAGCTGGCCGAGGCCTATGGCCACGTCGGCATGTTGATCGAAAAGCCGCAGGATGTGGAGCCCGCGCTGCGCGAAGCCCGTAAGCTCAAGGACCGCACCGTGTTCATGGACTTCCGTACCGACCCGACCGAGAACGTGTTCCCCATGGTTCAGGCCGGCAAAGGCATCACGGAAATGCTGCTGGGAAGCGAAGACCTTTAAGCAATTTGAGGCTCTAGCCCCCGTAAAATAAGCGTAGCTAGCTATCAAAATGCTAGCGTTTTAGTAGACGAATCTATTGTCCGCCAAGCCCGCAACTTACCGGTTGCGGGGGAGGGCGGCGAAAAGAGGAATCCCATTCATGAAACACATCATTGCAGTTCTTTTGGAAAACGAACCCGGGGCCCTGTCCCGCGTCGTTGGATTATTTTCGGCCCGTGGCTACAACATCGAGTCCCTGACCGTTGCGCCCACGGAGGACCCCAGCCTGTCGCGCATGACCATCCAGACCACGGGGTCGGACGACGTCATCGAACAAATCACCAAGCACCTGAACCGCCTGATCGAAGTCGTCAAGGTTGTCGACCTGACCGAAGGCTCCTACATCGAGCGTGAGCTGATGATGGTCAAGGTGCGTGCGGTGGGCAAGGAGCGCGAAGAGATGAAACGCATGGCCGACATCTTCCGCGGCCGCATCATCGACGTCACCGACAAGAGTTACACCATTGAACTCACCGGCGACCAGTCCAAGAACGATGCCTTCCTGGAAGCCCTGGAGCGTGCCGCCATTCTGGAAACGGTACGAACCGGTTCCAGCGGTATTGGCCGCGGTGAGCGTATATTGCGAGTCTGATTTTTCCGTAGGTCCGAGCGCGCGTTTCGACAGGCTCAACGCGAACGGACCTGGCTAGTGGCGATCAACGGTCACCGTTCGCCCTGAGCCTGTCGATGGGCATTTCGCCAGCAAACCATTTATTTAGGAGATTGAAATGAAAGTTTTTTACGACAAGGATTGCGACCTGAGTTTGATCAAGGGTAAGACCGTTGCCATCATTGGCTACGGCAGCCAGGGGCACGCCCACGCACAAAATCTGAACGACAGTGGCGTCAAGGTTGTGGTCGGTCTGCGCAAGGGTGGCGCGTCATGGGACAAGGTCGCCAAGGCCGGCCTGAAGGTTGCTGAAGTGAACGAGGCAGTGGCCTCCGCTGACGTGGTCATGATCTTGTTGCCGGACGAAAACATCGCCGGCGTGTACAAAGAGATCGAGTCCAGCCTGAAGCAAGGTGCTTCGCTGGTGTTCGCCCACGGTTTCAACGTGCACTACAACCAGGTCGTGCCCCGTGCCGATCTGGACGTCTGGATGGTGGCGCCCAAGGCCCCCGGCCACACGGTGCGCAACACCTACACCCAGGGTGGCGGCGTGCCCCACCTGATCGCCATCCACCAGGACAAGTCCGGCAAGGCCCGTGACCTGGCCCTGAGCTACGCCATGGCCAACGGTGGCGGCAAGGCTGGCATCATCGAGACCAACTTCAAGGAAGAAACCGAGACCGATCTGTTTGGTGAACAGGCCGTGTTGTGCGGTGGTGCGGTCGAACTGATCAAGATGGGTTACGAGACCCTCACCGAAGCCGGTTACGCGCCTGAAATGGCTTACTTCGAGTGCCTGCACGAGCTCAAGCTCATCGTCGACCTGATCTACGAAGGCGGCATTGCCAACATGAACTACTCTATCTCCAACAACGCGGAGTACGGCGAGTACGTGACCGGTCCTGAAGTCATCAACGACCAGTCCCGTGCAGCCATGCGCAATGCCCTGAAGCGCATCCAGAACGGTGAATACGCCAAGATGTTCATCCAGGAAGGCCGTTTGAACTACCCCAGCATGACGGCCCGCCGCCGCAACACCGCTGACCACTCCATCGAGAAGGTCGGCAGCCAGTTGCGCGCCATGATGCCTTGGATCGCCAAGAACAAGCTGGTGGACCAGTCCCGCAACTGATGCATTTGCGGTTTGCGTGCAAAGGCCACTTCGGTGGCCTTTTTGTATTTTTGGCAGCCGACCGTTACGGCCAAGTGCGCCACCGCTGGCTTACACTTGTAAGCTTGAGTCTTGCTAGGAGAATTTATGCATGATGGCGCGGATTCCGCATCGGCGGATGACGTGAATGTCTTGGTGCGCAAGCGCCGCAAGGGCATTTACATTTTGCCCAACCTGTTCACGCTCGCAGCGTTGTTTGGCGGTTTTTACGCGATTGTGATGGCCATCAACGGCCGGTTTGACCAGGCCGCTGTGGGCATTTTTTGCGCCATGGTGCTGGACAGCCTCGATGGCCGTGTGGCCCGCATGACCAATACGCAGAGCGCCTTCGGTGAACAAATGGATTCGCTGTCGGATATGGTGTCCTTCGGTGCTGCGCCGGCCCTGATCTCCTACGTTTGGGCCTTGCAGGGATTGGGCCGCTGGGGCTGGATTGCGGCCTTTGTGTACTGCGCTTGTGCCGCGTTGCGTTTGGCACGCTTCAACGTCAATACGACGGTGGTGGACAAGCGGTATTTTCAGGGTCTGCCTTCTCCGGCTGCTGCTGCACTGATAGCGGGCTTTATCTGGCTGCTGACCGAAAACGGCCTGAAGGGAACCAGCACGCTGGTGCTGGGCCCCATTGCACTGCCCGTGCCCTGGATGATGTTTGCGTTGGCCTTGTACGCGGGCTTGACCATGGTCACCAACGTGCCGTTCTACAGTTTCAAAGATATCCAGATGAAGCGCAGCGTCCCCTTTGCGGTGACGATTCTCATTGTGTTGGGTTTTGCCGTGGTGACCATTGACCCGCCGACTGTCATGTTCGGTATTTTTGTCCTTTACGGGTTCAGCGGGTACGTCGTGTATGCACGGCGCAGGGCGCGCGGCCAGCAGACCAGCGTGATCAGTACGTCTACCGATGAGCCGGACGAGCGCGGCCTGCACAAGTAGTCCCAACACCAATTTAAGAGTTCCACAGGAGTTACGACATGGCTGACAAATTGATCATTTTTGACACCACTTTGCGTGATGGTGAGCAGTCTCCGGGCGCCTCCATGACCCGCGACGAGAAACTGCGTATTGCCCGCCAGTTGGAGCGCCTGAAGGTGGACGTGATCGAGGCCGGATTTGCCGCCAGCTCCAATGGTGACTTCGACGCGGTGCAGCTGATCGCCAACAACATCAAGGATTCGACGATTTGCTCGCTGTCGCGGGCCAATGACCGGGACATTTCACGGGCCGCAGAGGCGCTCAAAGGCGCCAATCGGGCACGTATTCACACGTTCATCGCCACGTCGGCTCTGCACATGGAAAAGAAGTTGCGCATGACACCGGACCAGGTGTTTGAGCAAGCCAAGCAGTCCGTTCGGTTCGCACGCAATCTGGTGGACGATATTGAATTCAGCCCCGAAGACGGTTACCGCAGCGATGTGGATTTTCTGTGTCGGGTGTTGGAGGCTGTCATCAACGAAGGGGCTACTACCATCAATGTGCCCGACACGGTGGGCTACGCCATTCCTGAGTTGTATGGCAATTTCATAAAGACGCTGCGCGAACGAATCCCCAATTCGGACAAGGCGATCTGGTCTGTGCATTGCCACAACGACCTGGGCATGGCCGTGGCCAACTCGTTGGCAGGCGTCAAGATTGGTGGCGCACGCCAGGTGGAGTGCACGATCAACGGTCTGGGTGAACGAGCCGGCAACTGCAGCCTGGAAGAAATCGTGATGGCGGTCAAAACCCGCAAGGACTATTTCGGACTGGAGTTGGGCATCGATACCCAGCACATCCTGGCCGCCAGCCGTATGGTTAGCCAGACCACCGGTTTTGTCGTGCAGCCCAACAAGGCGGTGGTGGGCGCGAATGCGTTTGCCCATGCATCGGGCATCCACCAGGATGGTGTGCTGAAGGCGCGCGACACCTACGAAATCATGCGTGCTGAAGATGTGGGTTGGACCGCCAACAAGATTGTTTTGGGCAAGCTCAGCGGCCGCAATGCATTCAAGCAACGCCTGCAAGAGTTGGGTGTGCAACTGGATAGCGAAGTGGATGTCAATGCCGCATTTGCACGCTTCAAGGAGCTTGCAGACCGCAAGAGTGAAATTTTTGACGAGGATATTTTGGCCTTGGTGAGCGACGAAAGCGTTACCCACGTCAAAGAACAATATGGTTTTGTGTCCCTGTCCCAGCACAGCGAGACCGGTGAACGCCCGCAGGCCAGCATTGTGTTTACCGTGGATGGCGTGGAAGTGTCAGGCGCATCGGAAGGCAATGGTCCGGTGGATGCATCCCTCAAGGCCATCGAACAACACGTGAAAAGTGGTGCGGAGATGGTGCTGTATTCGGTCAATGCCATCAGCGGTTCCACCGAAAGTCAGGGTGAGGTTACGGTCAGGCTGCAAAACAGCGGCCGTGTTGTCAACGGCGTGGGGTCTGACCCAGATATCGTCGTAGCATCCGCAAAGGCTTATTTAAGCGCCCTGAACAAGCTGCACAGCAAGGCCGAAAGCATCGCGGCCCAGGGTTGAAGTCAGGGTAAGCCCGAATAAGCCAGGTATTTCTTGAAGTTTGTCGCGCAAGTAGTTGATCTTGCGCGACTTTTTTGTTTACACTCCCACTGCAGCCTATCGTATTGACTGATTTATTCGCTCACCAGGTACTGCCGTTGGGATACAACATGAATAGACTACTTTTCCGCTTTGGCGTCCTCGCCATATTCTCATCGCTGATTTTTACATCGGCCCATGCGGAAGTTTCCAAACACCGGTCGGTTACCGCCAAATACAACAAAAAACCCGTTGCAAAAGGGAAGGTTGTTCGGAAGAAAGCGACTTTTCGCGTAGCTGCGGCTCCAAAAGTGCCCTCTTTCGGCCAATTGGCCGGCCTGCACGCGGCGCATGATGTTCTCGACTTGAAGTCCAGTGTTGCCTTGGTCGTAGACCAGGACACGCAGGAAGTGCTCTTTCGCAAGAACGATCTGGCTGTTCTGCCTATTGCATCCATCACCAAGCTGATGACCGGTCTGCTCGTCAGCGAAGCCAAGTTGCCGATGGACGAGATGATCACCATCACGCAGGATGATGTGGACCTGGAAAAAGGCAGTTCTTCCCGCTTGCGGGTTGGTACCGAGTTAAGCCGGGGTGAGTTGTTGCATCTGGCCCTCATGTCCAGTGAAAACCGGGCTGCCAATGCGCTGGGGCGCAGCTATCCCGGTGGCATGCCGGTATTTGTTGGTTTGATGAATGCCCGGGCGAAGGCATTGGGAATGATGGACACCCGGTATGTGGAGCCGACGGGGTTGTCGAGTAAGAACCAGTCCAGCGCGCGTGATCTGGCGACGCTTGTGAGTTTTGCCTATGGTGACCCAACGTTGCGTGAACTGTCGACCTCGACAGGTCACCAGGTCGAAGTGGGGAGCCGCACTCTGCAGTACAACAATACCAATCGCCTGGTCAAGAATCCGGCCTGGGACATCGGTCTGCAAAAGACCGGGTATATCAGTGAAGCCGGTCAGTGTTTGGTCATGCAGGCCAAAGTGGCGGGTCGCAAGCTCATCATGGTGTTTTTGGACTCGGCTGGCAAACTCAGCCGTTTGGGTGACGCTGAGCGGGTGAAGCGCTGGGTGGAGTCCACTCCAACCGCCAAAACAACTCCGGTGGCCAGCTTGGCCTCCGATGCCAAGGTCATCGCCAACTAATTCCTGACGCTCAAGCTGGGCTTGATTTGTGTCCCAGCGTCTCTGAAATCTGTCTCGCCGTTTCCTTCAGCTTGGGCAACCAACCGTCTTCCATACGTTCAGAAGGCGCTGAAATGGAAAGCCCAGCGACCAAACGGTCCTGGTCGTCGTAGATACCTGCTGCCATACAGCGCACACCCAGCTCCAACTCTTCGTTGTCATTGGCTTGGCCATATTGCCGCACCTTGGACAATTCCCTTTCCAGGGTTTCCAGTTGGGTGAGGCTGTTCTTGGTGTGCCCCTGCAAACCGGTACGTGCGGCATAGGCGCGTATGCGCTGGGGGTCATCCGCAGCGAGGAATAACTTGCCTACCGATGTGAGGTGCAGGGGTGCCCGCCCACCGATAGCCCGTACCACCTGCATGCCCGACCTTTCACTGAATGCACGCTCCACATAGACGATTTCGTCGCCTTGGCGCACACTCAGGTTGACTGGCTGCTGTGTCAGCTTGTGCAGTTCCCGCATAGGCACCACGGCCGCGTCGCGTACATTCAGCCGCCCTTTGACCAGGTTCCCCAATTCGAGCAAACGCATCCCGAGGCGATAACTCCCCGGTTGTGTGCGATCTACAAAACGGCCGGTTGCCAAGTCGTTCAGGATACGGTGCGCGGTGGATGGATGCAGGCCGGCTTTCTCGCTGATGTCCTTGAGACTCATGGAGTCTTCGCGTGAAGCCAGAACGTCAATGAGCGTGAACATGCGCTCGATGACCTGGACCGTTGGCTTGCTGGGGATGTCGGATATGGGTTTTGTCATGGTGGGTACTTAGTCTTCTATCTTATCGCGCGGCATCGCATCGTATTGACACCATTGGCCGTCCACCAGAATCTGCATGGGCGCAAACCGCGCCTTGTAGTTCATTTTTGGGCTGTCTTGTATCCAATAGCCCAGGTACACAAACGCAAGTCCCAATTGGCGCGCCTGTTGGATTTGCCAGAGCACATTAAATGTGCCGAAACTGGCAGCCTCGTCTGGCTCAAAAAATGTATAAACCGCCGACAAACCATCGTCCAGCACGTCAAGAATGGACACCATCTTGAGGGGGCCGGGTGATCCATCGGCCTGGGCCTCCCTGAATTCGACCAGCCGGGAGTTGACCCGGCTCTGCAGCAAAAACTGCGTGTACTGGTCCACACTGTCTTCATCCATGCCACCGCCCGCGTGGCGGCTATTTTGATAGCGCAGGTACAGGGCATAGTGTTCCGGCACAAAGCCCAACTTGAGCACTCGCGCTTGCAGGCCTTGGTGGCGATTCCAGGCGCGGCGTTGGCTGCGATTGGGCTTGAAGTCATTCGCAATGACGCGCAAGGGTGTGCAGGCCTGGCAGCCGTCACAGTAGGGGCGGTAGGTGAACATGCCGCTGCGCCGAAACCCTTTGCTTACCAACTCAGAGTAGGTGGAGTTGTTGATCAGATGGCTGGGTGTGGCCACCTGCGAGCGTGCCTGCCGATCTGGCAGGTAACTGCATTCGTAGGGCGCCGTTGCGTAAAACTGCAGCGCCTGTAGCGGAAAGTCTTTAAGGTCTGTCACAGGTGAGGCATCAGGCAGACAAAATGTGATTCCAGTATAGGGGTGTGAAGCGCCATTCCAGTTCGGCTGCAGACTGTGTCCGGCGGATGTGTGACAAAAAGCGACTCCTTGGCATTTCGGCAGCGCCCAGGGAAGCCAAATGTGCCGTGTTTTGCTGGCAATCGATCAGTTCAACACCTTGGTGGCGACAAAACCCCACCAAGGCCGCCAGTGCGATCTTCGAGGCATCGGGTACTTGGGTGAACATGGATTCTCCAAAAACCGACTTTCCGAGGGCGACACAGTACAGCCCCCCCACCAAATTACGGCCCACCCAGGTTTCCACACTGTGGGCGTGCCCCGCTGCATGCAAACGGATGTAGGCCTCGACCATAGGTGGCAGTATCCAGGTTCCCGGCTGGCCACGGCGCGAAACCTGCGCGCAGTTGCTGATGACTTCCGCAAACGCGGTGTCAAACCGAATCTCACACTGTGCCGTTTTGACGAACCGTGTGAGTGTTTTGCGCAGGGAGCGGTGGAGTTGGAAGTTGGCCACTTGCAAGACCATGCGCGGATCGGGGCTCCACCACAGGTGGGGCTGCCCCTCGCTAAACCACGGAAAAATCCCGCTGGCATAGGCGTTGAGCAGGCTATTGGTAGTTAAATCACCACCGGCAGCCAGCAGACCCGGTGCTTCGGATTCCGGACCCCAGGCGGTATTGACGTCAGGAAAAGAATCGCCGGGCTCCAGCCAGGGCAAAGTAGTGGTTGGCTTGGGCATGGAATGTTGTAGACACCGAACGAAATAGGAAATATATTACTGCGCGGAAAAAGACACGGCTTTGATGCGGTTAGAATACTAGCTGTCGGCGTGTAGCGCAGCCTGGTAGCGCACCTGCTTTGGGAGCAGGGGGTCCAAGGTTCGAATCCTTGTACGCCGACCACTATTGCAAGAGACAGGCCCCGAAGTTGTGAGACTCTGGGGCCTTTTTCGTTTCTTGGCCAAGCTCGCAGTTTTGTGGATAGGCACGCTTGTGTCAGTCCCTTTTTTGTGCGACTCTGACCTACCGCCAGTGCGGTTGAATCTCAGTGCTTCACGCAACAGTCATTTGTTAGAATACCCCTTCGTCTGGTAGGCATTTGACACCACGGGAGGTGGTTGTAAGCTAGATCACTCCATTGGGTCGCAATTTCTTCGCGCTAACTATATATTTCAAAATTCGCGCGAACTATGACTGTTCAGTTTTTTGTTGAACGTTGGGCTGCTTGGGCCCCTGGGCTGTGCGACCAAGCGGCTTGGCGGGCATGGCTGCGCCAGCCACACACAATACTTTTTCAGGATGAACCGGCGCTGCTCGAAATGCCGGCGATGATCCGTCGCAGAGTGGAACGACTTGGGCGAGTCGCGCTACAAGCAACGTACTGGGGGCAGGGCGAGGCCCACCCCTGCCCCATAGTGTTCGCCTCGCGTCGTGGCGACATCAGCCGCTCACTTCAGCTGCTGCATCAGCTTGCGATAGGAGAGCCGCTCTCGCCTGCAGCATTTAGTATGTCCGTTCACAATGCGATCGGCGCTTTGTACTCCATTGCTACTGCGCATACGGGGCCATACACAGCGGTTGCAGCCGGGGAGGAAACGATCGAGGCGGCCTTTGTCGAAGCGATTGGACAACTGGTCGACGGTGAGTCCGAGGTCTTGTTGGTGTACTACGACGAACCCATGCCCGCGCCCTATGATGTTTTCCAGGACCGCCCTGAGTTTGCGCGTGCGATGGCGTATCGCATCCGTTTGGTAGAGTCCGGTGGCTGCAGTTTGCAGGCCGGCCCAACTGTTGATCGATTGGGAGACCGCGACGAACCAACGGCGTTGCCCTCTGATCTGGCTGCGCTCAAATTCCTCGTCTCGGATGGTGACAGCCAATACGTTCACGCGGTGGGAGCCCGACGCTGGGTATGGAGTCGCCATGCTTGAACGAATAGACCAATGCTGGCGCGTGGTTGCGACGGCGATTGCCTTTAGTGTGTTCGGTCTCGGTGGCGTGGCTCTGCGCGTGGTTGCCTTTCCTTTTCTTGCTTTTTTTGTATGGGACCGCGGGCACCGCATCAAATACGCGAGGTTGACCATTCACTACGCGTTTCGTGCATTTATCGGATTGATGCGTGCACTGGGGATTCTGCGCTACCGCATTGAAGGTCTCGAAAAACTGGGTCGTGGCGGGCAGTTGGTGCTAGCCAACCATCCAACACTGATTGATGTAGTGTTCCTGATCTCACTGCTTCCCAATGCGGATTGCGTAGTCAAATCAAGTTTGGCGCGAAATCCCTTTACACGGGGGCCAGTGCGGGCCACGAATTACATCTGCAACGACGTCGGTGCGGATCTGGTCCAAGACTGTATTGCATCGGTCAAGATGGGAAACAGCCTGGTCATTTTTCCTGAAGGGACTCGTACCCCCGTTGGTGGCGTGATGACTTTGCAGCGTGGCGCTGCGAACATTGCGGTACGCGGCGCCTGTGACATCACCCCCGTAACCATCCGTTGTGTGCCGCTAAGTTTGACAAAGGGACTGCCGTGGTGGAAGGTGCCACGTCAGCGCATGCAGTTCACCATTACCGTGCACGATCCGATAGCAGTTGCGCCATTTATTGAACGCGCTGAAGGTGAGGTCGCTATTGCGGCACGTCGCCTGACGCATCATCTCCAACACTATTTTTCTACGGAGGTCTTGACACATGCAGGCACTTGAACAAGAAATTACTGCGCTCGTCATTGAGTCATTGAACTTGGAAGATGTCAGTCCCACCGATATTGACCCAGACGCCGCGTTGTTCGTCGATGGATTAGGTCTGGACTCTATCGATGCGCTGGAGCTTGGTTTGGCTCTTCAAAAGCGTTATGGCGTGGCTATGTCCGGCGATGCCCAGGAAACGCGGCGTCACTTTTCCAGCGTGCGCGCGTTGGCAGCATTTGTTGACGCTGCCAGAACCAAGTAAATATAACTACGAACATTATGACGGTGCTGTTCATCGCATTAGGTAGCCAACCATGACCAAGCAAGAATTATTTGACCATTTAGTCGCCATACTCCACGAAACTTTTGATATCGAAGCTGCGAACATCAAACCTGAATCGCGCCTGTACGAAGATCTGGATATCGACAGTATCGACGCGGTGGACCTGTTGGTGAAACTAAAACCCATTGTGGGAAAACGGATGCAACCCGACGCCTTCAAATTGGTTCGGACCATCCAGGATGTAGTGGATGCTGTGCATAGTTTGCTAGATAGTGCGTCTCCCGCCTGATCCATCCCAATGCGGACTTTCGGGCTTACGCTTTTGACATTGGCCTACCCAGTGCTGGTTTATTTTGGCCTAGGGCATGAGGTCGAACCGCGCTGGCTGGCGTTGTTGTTGGTCTTTATTGCCTTGATGCGCGCAGCATTTGGTCGCGAGCGTGTGTGGTTGGCGGCGGCAGGTGGCGCCCTTGTGTTGGCTGCGCTCAGCTTTTGGGGCAATCATGCGATGCCGCTCAAGCTGTATCCGCTACTTGTCAGTGCGACTTTACTGTGCGTTTTTTCCATCAGCTTGGTGTATCCACCAACCGTGATCGAACGCTTGGCACGCCTGCAAGAACCGGATTTACCCGCGGCTGGTGTGGCCTACACACGGCGCGTCACGCAAGTTTGGTGTGGTTTTTTCATCGTCAATGGCAGTGTTTCCTTGTTGACGGCTTTGTTTGCTTCGGACGCCGGGTGGGCGTTGTACAACGGCGTGATTAGCTACGCATTGATGGGCTTGTTGTTTGTCGGTGAATGGTTGATTCGCAAGCGGGTAAAGGCGAAGGCTCACGATGCCTGAGTTCTTGGACATCGCCGAGTTGATGCGCCTCGGGCGGGCGGTTGACCATCCCGTCGCATTGCGCGGGCCTATCCGCTTGAGTTTCTCAACTTTCGAGCGGGATGTTGCCGCCTGGCATCGGGCGTTTGCAATGCATAGTGGCACTCGCTTTGCACTCTATTTTCAAGACACCTACGCTTTTGCGACGGCACTGTTGGGCGCTTGGCATGCCAATAAGACGGTGTTCTTACTGGCGGATGCTTTACCTGCCAATGTTGCGGGTTTGCAGTCGGAGTCCTTGGTTGATGGTTTTGCCGGCGACATTTCGGGTGTCTTGTGTGTCCAGCCGATCACTGATGGTGCTATTCCGGCTTGGCAAACACTGGACAGGCTGTGCCCAGCACTGGTGGTGTACACCTCTGGATCCAGCGGACCACCCGTAGCCATTCGCAAGCGCCTGTCCCAGCTTTTTGATGAAGTCAGTGCATTGGCACAATGTTTTGACAACCGGCTTGGTGATGCATGCATTTGCGCTACGGTTTCTCATCAACACATTTACGGACTCTTGTTTGCCGTATTGCTGCCGCTGGCGACTGGTCGCCCTTTTTCCGCCCAGCGCCTGGTATTTGCAGAAGACATTGCAACTGAACTGGCCCAAAGTGGCGTCCGCGCACTGATTGCCAGTCCTGCGCACTTAAAACGGTTGCCTGACCAGTTGCCTTGGAGCCAGGTACAGCAAAATTTGTGTGCAGTTTTCTCCTCTGGAGGCCCTCTACCAGATGAAGCCTTGCCTGTGTGCCTGCGGTTGCTGGGGCAAACTCCCATCGAGGTCTACGGAAGTTCTGAGACTGGTGGAGTGGCTTGGCGCCAACGGCAACCGGATGGAATATTCGCGTGGCAAGTGCTGCCTGGCGTAGAGATCAGGTTTGATGATGACGCCTTGCAGGTTCGCTCGGCACACACTGACTCTGCGGGTTGGCAGACGATGTCAGACCGTGTGCGCGTGGTCCAGGGCGGATTCGAGTTGCTGGGTCGTTCTGACCGTGTCTTCAAAATTGAAGAGAAGCGTGTTTCACTGAATGCAGTAGAGCAGGAACTACTGCGCACTGGGCTGGTTGATGAAGTTCGCGTGTTGGTACAGATCGGGCAACGTACGCAGCTGATCGTTGCTGCCGTGCCGAGCAATGCGGGCTGGTCTGTATTTGAGCAGGGCGGCAAACAGTCACTTAACGCGCGCTTGCGCGCGGCACTAGAACGGGTCATCGAGCCCAGTGTTTTGCCGCGGCGGTGGCGGTATGTTTCGGCGCTACCTGTCAACGCACAGGGCAAAACAACGGAAGCCGATCTTTTGGCCTTGTTTGATTCCAGACGCCCCCATACTCGTTTATTGACGCGTTCCGCGGACACGGTATCGCTGCAAATCGAGCTCAGGCCGGAGTCGCCTTATTTCGACGGCCATTTCACGGGTGCTCCGATTCTCCCGGGGGTTGTCCAGTTGGATTGGGTTGTGTTGTTCGGGCGAGAGTACTTTGAGTTGCCGCCTAATTTTCTGCGCATGGAAGCTGTCAAATTTCAGCAAGTCATCAAGCCGGGTGTACCGATTGAAATGGCTATTCAGTTTGAGGCTGAACGCGGGCGGCTGAGCTTCGCGTTGCATTCGGCTGCAGGCCCACATGCAAGTGGTCGCATTATTTTTGGATCCGCGGAATGAATGTCTGTGCAGTCATACCGGTCTACAACCACGGCGCTGCCATTGGTGCGGTTGTGCATTCGGTATTGGTCCATGGCCTGCCATGTGTCCTGGTGGATGATGGTAGCGATGCGGGATGCGCGCGCGTGTTGTCTGACATCGCGTCGGTGCATCCCGGGCGTGTGGTGTTGACCCGGTTGCCGGTGAACCAGGGTAAGGGTGGAGCCATGATGGCAGGACTGCGTTTGGCACTCCAACAGGGTTACAGCCATGCCTTGCAGATAGATGCCGATGGGCAGCACAACGTAGAAGATGTTCCTGCCTTTTTGGCTGCATCCCGGTTGTACCCGGATCGCGTGATATGCGGTTGCCCCATATATGACGGCAGCGTTCCCAAGGGACGTTTGTACGGTCGCTATCTGACCCACGTCTGGGTATGGATCAATACCCTTTCGTTTGCCATACGGGACTCTATGTGTGGTTTTCGGGTTTATCCACTCTCTGCTACCGTGGCGCTGATTGATGCGACCTCTATAGGCCGACGTATGGACTTTGATGTGGAGATACTGGTTCGACTGCATTGGCGTGGCATAGGGAATGTGAACCAGCCCACGCGTGTGAGTTATCCCACTGACGGTGTGTCTCATTTTCGCGTCTGGCTGGACAATGTGTTGATTTCGCGCATGCACGCGAAGCTGTTTCTAGGCATGTTGTTACGCTTGCCCGCATTGCTCTGGCGTAAGGCGCGGACATGACCACCACCGTTGACAAAAATCCACATTGGGCCGAAATAGGCGAAAGCACCTTTGTTGCTGGGATTTGGTTGTTGTACTGGATTCACCGCGTTTTGGGGCGTTGGCCGTTTCGTATCTGCATCTATCCTGTAGTTGCAGTGCACTGGTGGACACGGCCTCTTGTGCGCAAATCATCACAGCAGTATTTTGAACGTCTTCAGGCACATACTGGCGCACTGGGCCACAGCCCCAACTGGCGTGACGGAATCCGGCATCTAGCCCTCTTTGCGGAAACAATGCTGGACAAATTGGTGGCTGCTTCGGGCCGCTATCCGGTCGACCGGGTTAAAAGCACCGGACGCGAGGCGGTTTATGCCACTGCACAAAGTGGCCGTGGCGGCCTTATCGTTACAGCCCATATGGGCTGCCTTGAGCTCTGCCGAAACATCGAGCAAAGCCAGGGTCTGTTGCGGTTGAACGTACTGGTGCACACGCGCCACGCAGAACAGTTCAACCGGGTGCTGAAGCGACTCAATCCTTGCAACGATCTCAAGTTAATCGAAGTAACAGAAGTCGGCCCCGCCACTGCTGTGTTACTGGCCGAGAAAGTGGCCGCAGGTGAGTTTATTGCCATTGCTGGGGACCGCATACCGGTGTTTGCCAGCAAAACGGTGGACGCCATGTTTTTGGGGCATTCAGCGCCGCTTCCAGTTGGGCCCTATGTATTGGCCCATTTGCTGCAATGCCCGGTTTACATGCTGGGTTGTATCCACGAAGGCCTGGGCTACCGCCTGCATTTCAAACAGCTTGCTGAGCGTGTGCAGTTGCCCCGGCGCGAACGTGATGTTGCGCTAGCCTCGTATGCCCAGCATTATGCGGACACGTTGACAGATTTACTGGTGCAGTCGCCATACGACTGGTTCAATTTTTTCCCCTTTTGGGACCAAGCAGCGAATCCTACACATGCCTCCATCCAATCCTGAAGCCGTCGTTTTTGACGGCAGCCGCCTCTGCATTGAAGATGTGGTGGCCATTGCGCAGCAAAGTCGCATCGCACATCTCTCTGTGCAAGCGGAGTTTCGTGAACGAATTGCGCGCGGAGCTGAATTCCTGGACCGCTTGTTGGCGGAAGATGGTGTCATCTACGGCGTGACCACGGGTTATGGCGATTCCTGCACCGTCAGCATTCCATCGGCCCTGGTCAATGAGCTCCCGCACCATCTTTATGCCTACCATGGTTGCGGCCTGGGCCGTTTTCTCACACCGCAGGAAACACGTGCAGTACTGGTAGCGCGCATGGCGTCGTTGGCGCGCGGCATGTCTGGCGTCAGCGTGGGTCTGCTGGAGCAAATTGCAGCGTTGTTGCGCCACGATGTGCTCCCGCTGATACCGGCCGAAGGGTCGGTCGGTGCCAGCGGCGATCTGACCCCCTTGTCGTATTTGGCTGCTGTCTTATGTGGTGAGCGTGACGTGTTGTACCAAGGCGAGGTCCGACCGGCTGCTGGCGTGTTGAATGCATTGGGTATTGCCCCGCTGTGGCTTCGCCCCAAGGAGGGCTTGGCCATCATGAACGGAACCGCCGTGATGACCGCGTTGGCTTGCCTCGCATGGCAACGCGCCAGCTACCTCAGCAAGCTGGCGACGCGCATCACTGCCCTGAACGTGTGGGGCAGCGCCGGCAATGCCCACCACTTTGATGAAGTGCTGTTCTCGGTTAAACCCCATGCCGGTCAACAATTGGCCGCTGCCCGTATGCGTGAAGATCTGGCCTGCGACCAGCCCAGCCGCAATGAACAGCGTTTGCAAGATCGGTATTCCTTGCGCTGCGCACCCCACGTCATTGGTGTGCTGGAAGATGCCCTTCCGTTCTTCCGTACGCAGATTGAGAATGAACTCAATAGTGCCAATGACAACCCGATAGTGGATGCGGACAATGAAAGAGTGCTCCACGGTGGGCACTTCTACGGTGGTCACATTGCGTTCACCATGGACGGACTCAAGAACGCGGTTGCCAATGTAGCGGATCTGTTGGACCGCCAACTGGCGCTCTTGGTGGACACCCGCTTTAACCACGGTTTGCCGAGCAACTTGTCGGGAGCCACAGGCCCGCGTGCGGCCATCAACCACGGCTTGAAGGCGTTGCAAATCAGCGTCTCCGCATGGACCGCAGAGGCCTTGAAGTTGACCATGCCCGCATCGGTGTTCAGTCGTTCAACCGAGTGCCACAACCAGGATAAAGTCAGTATGGGCACGATTGCCGCCCGTGATTGCTTGCGCGTACTGGAGCTGACCGAACAGGTGATCGCTGCCATGCTGATCGCTGCACGCCAGGCAGTAGAGCTGCGCCAGCGCGACCATGCAGGCGTCGCACTGCCCGAGAGGTTGGCTACCATGCATGCGGATCTATCGCAGCGCATTCCGCTGGTGGTGGAAGACCGGGCGCTGGACCATGAATTGATTGCGCTCCTTGGTGCGATACGCAGCGAAGCCTGGAGCCTGTATGCGCCCTGATCTGAGCAACGAAATTGAGTTATCGCCAGCATTCCACGATTTGGACCCGATGGACATCGTCTGGCATGGCAACTACGTGAAGTACCTCGAATTGGCGCGTTGTGCCTTGCTCGCCAAGTTTGGCTACGACTACCCCCAGATGCGTGATTCGGGCTATGCATGGCCCATCGTGGACATGCGCCTCAAGTACGTAAAGACAACTGAATTTGGTCAACGTATCCGCATCCGTGCCGAGATTGTTGAATGGGAGAACCGACTCAAAATCGAGTACCTGATTTCTGATGCCCTGACCGGCAACAAGATCAACAAGGCCTACACCATTCAAGTAGCCGTGGACATGACCAGCCGTGAGATGCAATACCTGTGTCCCGATGTGTTGTGGCGCAAGCTGGGAGTGGAGTCGGCATGAAGCAAATCGGGCTTGGATGCATGTTGTTTCTTTTGGCGCTCGCCTCCCATGCGGCGGACCTGATGGTGGATGTTCGTTCGCGCCTGGGCCAGCCTGCCGTGCTGCGCGGCGAATTCGAACAGAGCAAACAGGTTGCGGGCTTTAAAAAGGCCTTGTTATCAAAAGGCGACTTTCTGGTGGCCCGTGACCGGGGTGTGATCTGGCGCACCCGTGAACCATTTGCCAGCGTGTTGAAACTCACGCCCCATGAGATTGTGGCGACACAAGGAAGTGAGATCGCATTCAGGCTTTCAGCCAATACGGAACCTAGCGTGCGTGTCATCAATGGATTGATGTTTTCCATGCTCAATGGCGACATAGCTGCGTTGGCCGAGCAATTCAAGATTGCAGGCACTGCAGAGGCCAAGTCCTGGTCCCTGACCTTGGTGCCCAAGCAAGCAGCCTTTGCAAAAATACTGACTCGAATTGAGCTCAGCGGGGACGTGTACGTGCGGCGGATTGCCATGGACGAAGCCAATGGTGATCGAACGGTGATCCAATTCCACAAACAAACCCCAGAGCCAGCCAAACTCAGTGCAGATGAGGTTGCCCAGTTTGATTGAACCGCATCTATCCGTGTCTCGCACCCGCTGGCTTGCTTTGGGCTGGCTTGTGTTGGTGCTGGCCATGCTCGGCCACAACGCCTGGTTGTGGACTGGCGCCAGGCTGCAACTCGATACCGATGTGCTTGCCATGCTGCCGCTGGATGAGCGCGATGCAACGGTGCAGCATGTCACGCGCCAGCTCACCGACTCAGCCTCTCGGCGGATCGTAGTGCTGGTGGGCGGTGGCGATTGGTCTGGCGCACGGCGGGCTGCAGATGCCTATGCCCAGGCGCTGTCCCCGTACGACCAGGTGGTTTCTGTGCGATACCGTGTGGACGACGCGATGGCAGCGCAAATGGTGGATTTCTTTCAACCGTGGCGCAACCAATTATTGACAACCCAGCAGCGTCACATGCTGGGCAGCCAGCCGCCGGAGCAACTCGCTGCCCGCGCAGTTGAAGCACTGTATCGCCCAATGGGAATGCCGCGTGTGGGGGTGTGGGGCGATGACCCCCTGAACCTCTTTGGCACTTGGCTGGCGACACGCGCTGGCGAGAGCCGGGTGCGTGTAGCGGACGGGCGCCTGTCACTCGTGGACGGGGAACGCCATTACGCACTTTTAATGCTGGATCAGCGTGGCTCTGCGTTCTCGATGGCTGCGCAAGAGGCGTTGATGCCGATTCTTGCCCATGCCAAGCAGCAGGCCGGTGGCGCAATGCCAACGGTCGAAGTCCTCGCCATTGGCGTCCCTTTGTACGCTGCTGCTGCCGCCGCGCAAGGGCAGCACGAAATGCACACCATTGGCGCCGGGTCTCTGCTGGGCATTGTGCTCTTGACTTTGTTTGCGTTCAGTGCGATCCGCCCGCGTCTGCTCGTCACCTTGTCCATTGCTGTGGGGTTGATGGCTGCTATATCGGTGTGTGTGCTGTTGTTCGAGCGCCTGCACCTGATCACACTGGTGTTTGGTGCCAGTTTGGTGGGCGTTGCGGAAAACTATGGCACCAATTACTTCAGCAACCGCCTGGGGCGAGACCCTTCCGAACGCTGGCACATGCTGCGTGAGCAGGGCTCTGTGATGTGGCTTGCCATGCTGACTACCGCGATTGGTTACGCCCTGTTGGCGTTGACGCCATTTCCGGGTTTGCGCCAGATCGCGGTGTTTTCTGCGGTGGGATTGTTGGCGGCCTTTGTCACTGTCTTGTGGTGGTTCCCCTTTCTGGACCGAGGCACCATGGGTGCGACGCGACTGGCGTTGTGGATAGGCAGCCGCCGCGCACTATGGCCGGTGCTGGGCCGCAACCGCTTTACGTTGGTTTTTTCACTGCTTGCCATCACCCTGCTGGTGCTGGGTGCCCGCTCGATTCGGGTGAATGACGACATTCGCTTGCTGCAAAACGCACCGCCGGAGTTGATCAACCAGCAGATGCGGATTGGCAAACTGCTGCAGTTGCCCAGCCCGGGGCAGTTCTATCTGGTACAGGGCAGCAACCAGGAGGAAGTGCTGACGCGTGAGGAAGCGCTGAAAGCACAACTCGACACCCTGCAGGCTCATGGAGGCTTGTCCGGCTACCAGGCTATTTCAGACTGGGTACCCTCCGCCCGCCAACAGGGGGCAGATGCGGCTATGGTCGAACGTGTCGTCCAAGGAGCGGCTGGCGTAAGGGCTTTGGCGATGGCGAAACTGGGTGAGACTGCGAAACCGATGGCTGTGCCAGCTCCAATTGAACCTCTGCGTCTGGACGCCTGGTTGAGCAGCACAGCATCGGAACCGTTTCGCCAGCAGTGGCTGGGGCGTTTTGGAGACGGCTATGCCAGCATTGTGTTGCTGCGCGGAATCGATGGGGCAGACAAACTGGAGCGTGCGGCCGCACTTGCCCCTGGATTACCTGGGGTGCGGTGGGTGGATACCGTTGCGCAAGTATCTGATGTCATGGCGCGGTACCGTTACCGCATGGGTGGTGTCATTGCCGCCAGTTATGGCTTGGTGTTTGCCGCTTTGGCCTGGCGCTTTGGCCGGAAGGCATGGCGGGCACTGTTGCCAACCGCGTTGGCGAGTTGCCTGACGTTGTCCTTGTTGGCCGTGTTAGGGCAGCCTCTGCAGCTGTTTAATGTGTTGGCGTTGTTGTTGATTCTGGGGATGGGCGTGGACTACGGCATATTTATGCTGGAGCAACCTGACCGCGACGCAGTCCGCCCATTTTTATCGGTCACGTTGGCCGCCGCCAGTACGCTGCTGGCCTTTGGGCTTTTGGCCTTGTCGGCAACGCCAGCCTTGCGCGCCTTTGGTCTGACCATGCTGTTCGGCATCGGCCTGAGTTGGCTGCTGACGCCTCTGTTTTTACCTGCCACGATAAAACCAATACAGAAAGTAGAGTAACCCATGAAGACGGAAAACGTTGACATTCTCATCATTGGTGCCGGACCTGCGGGTTCTTTGGCGGCTGGCTTGTTGCGCAAACAAGGTCGGCGGGTGCTGGTCATCGAAAAGGAGCAGTTCCCGCGCTTTTCCATTGGCGAAAGCCTGTTGCCCCAGAGCATGGAGTACATCGAGGCTGCCGGGTTTTTACAAGACGTTGTGGAGGCCGGTTTCCAGTACAAGAATGGTGCTGCGTTCGTGCGTGGGGACAAACACACGAATTTCGATTTTCGCGACAAATTCTCCAAAGGCTGGGGAACCACTTACCAGGTGCAGCGCGCGGACTTCGACCATGTCCTGATACGTGCTGCTGAAAAAGCCGGGGCCGAGGTGCGCTTCCAACACCAGGTGGTTGCTGTCGAAGTATCAGGCGAGAAACCGTTGGTGCAGGTTGTGTCGCCAGACAAGGAGATCTACCAGGTCAGTGCCCAATTCCTGCTGGACGCCAGCGGCTTTGGCCGCGTGCTGCCGCGCCTGCTGGATCTGGAAACACCGTCTGCGTTTCCGGTGCGTGGTGCCTATTTCACACATATCGAAGACCACGTAGCGGTGGGCACTTTTGATAGAAACAAGATACTGATTACCGTCCATCCCGAGCATGTGGATGTCTGGTTCTGGACCATTCCATTTTCAAATGGCCGTTGTTCGGTAGGGGTTGTTGCTGCCAGTGAGTTTCTGGACCAGTTCCCAGGAACCGAGACCCAACGCTTGCAAGCCATCATTGCGCAAACACCGACGTTGGCAACATTGCTCGAAAAAGCCGTATGGGACACGCCCGCACGCAAGTTGGTGGGATACGCTGCCAATGTGAAATCCCTGCACGGCAAGGGTTTTGCCCTGCTGGGAAATGCTGGCGAGTTTCTGGATCCCGTGTTTTCCAGTGGTGTGACGATTGCCGTGAAGTCGGCTAGCTTGGCTGCTGCGGCCATTGAACGTGCTTTCCGCGGCGAGCCTGTGGACTGGCAGCTCGAATACGCCGACCCACTGCGCGCGGGCGTAGACGCGTTTCGTTCGTTTGTGGAGAGTTGGTACTCCGGTGGTTTCCAGGACGTCATTTTTTACCCAGACCAGTCCCCAGAGGTCAGGAAGATGATCACCGCGATTCTTGCAGGTTACGCATGGGATGTGCGCAACCCGTATGTTGCCCAACCCCAGCGACTGAAGACTTTGGAACAAGTGTGCGCTGCTTGATAACCCTGATAGTTGCGCTGCTTGTCAGCGCGTGCACCACGGCACCAGTTGTGCAGACCTTGCAGTTGCCGCAACCGCGCTTGGCGCCACAGGCCATGGGTGTGACTCTGAGTCTTGCGCAGCGTTTGACGGTTGAGCGTGCACCGGAAGGGCGCCCCGTGGCGACCCGCAGCCTGGACACGCTGCTGGAATTAGATACAGAAAGTTTGCGTCTGGCTGCATTTGCGCTGGGCCAGCGCGTGTTGACGTTAACGTGGGATGGCAACACGCTAACCAGCGAACGCCATCCCTTGCTGCCACCTGAAGTTGATGCCGCCTATGTGTTGCGTGACGTGCAATGGATGTATGCACCAGTGGCATCCTTGCGCCAGGTATTGCCGGGTGGCTGGCAGTTGGAGGACAGCAGTAACGCGCGGATTCTTATGCATGGTGCGACACCCATATTGCTGATCCACTACGACACCGAGTCTCGCTGGACCGGGCGCACCCGAATGGAAAACCGTCTGGAAGGTTACAGCCTGACGATAGAATCTGCCCAACAGGCGGGGAGCTGACTTTCGTGGTGCGGTCATCAGTTTTTTTGAATGAAGTCGGTGTGGTCTGTGCTCTGGGTGCTGACTCCGCCAGCGTGCGCGCTGGTTTGTTTGCAGACCAGCAATCTGGAGTGGCCGCTAACACGCGTGTTGTCCCGGGGCAAGAGCTTTTTTTGGGCGCGGTGACGCAGACCTTAGAAGATGTGGGTGGGTTGCCCCATGCCTTGCGCAGCCGCAACAATGCTCTGCTGCTGACTGCCTTGCGGCAGATCCGCGGAGCGGTGGATGCTGCCATCAGCCGTTACGGTGCGCACCGGGTGGCGGTGGTGGTTGGCACCAGCACTGCCGGCATTGGTGAAGCGCAGCTTGCCATGGCCCACTACGCGGCCCACCATGAACTTCCACCAGCCTTTCATTTCAGCCAGCAGGAGATGGGCTCCCCGGTGATGGCTCTGAATGCCGAGTTGGGACTATGTGGCCCCGTTGTGGGTGTTTCTACCGCCTGTTCGTCCAGCGCCAAAGCCTTGGCGAGTGCAGCACGTCTGTTGAATGCAGGTATGGCCGATGCGGTGATTGCAGGCGGCATGGATGCGCTAAGCCAATTTACGGTGACCGGTTTTTCGGCTCTGGAGGCCCTGAGTGACACGTTGTGTAACCCCTTAAGCCGAAACCGCAGCGGCATCAACATAGGGGAGGGCGGAGCACTCTTCTTGATGACACGCGAGCCAGGCGATGTTCGTCTGGCAGGTTGGGGGGAGTCATCGGACGCGTACCACATATCCGCACCGTCTCCCCAGGGAACCGGTGCACAGGCGGCCATGCGCTCAGCCCTTGCACGTGCCGGGATTGCGCCACACGCCGTTGACTACATCAACCTGCACGGGACAGCTACGCGGCAGAACGACACCGTTGAATGCCTGTCCGTGCAGGCGGTGTTTTCGTCGGAGATTCCTGTGAGTTCCACCAAGCCCCTGACCGGGCACACCCTTGGAGGCGCCGGAGCACTGGAGGCCGCACTCTGCTGGCTCACACTGCGCGACAACCCGCAAGGGTATTTGCCGCCCCACTGGTGGGACGGTGAGGTGGATCCCGAGCTGGCGTCGCTCAAACTCGTAAACAGTGGCTTCAAGCTGGGGCATACCCCCAACTACCTGCTTAGCAATTCTTTCGCCTTTGGGGGAAGCAATGCGAGTTTGGTCCTGGCCCAAGGTTAGGGATGAATAGCAACATGTACGCGGATACACCCACTGCGCGACTGCCAGTCACTTATCCCATCACTGCCATTGTTCCCCATGCCGGCAAGATGTGCCTGCTTGACCGTCCGATTGAAGGCGACGCTGAAAGCCTGAGCTGTGAGGTCACCATTCGGGAAGACGGTTTGTTTTTCTCCAATGGTGGCGTGGACGGTTGGGTCGGCATTGAGTACATGGCACAAACGGTGGCAGCGTGGGCGGGTTGGCGTGCCCGCCTGCGGGGTGAAGCACCACGCATCGGGTTTTTGTTGGGCAGCCGCCGTTACGAATGCTCTCGCCCCCGATTTACGCTGGGGCAAACCTACCGCATAGATGTACACCGGCAGTTTCAGGCCGACAATGGTCTTGGGCAGTTTGACTGCAGGATTCAACTGGACGGGCAAGTAGTGGCCAGCGCAACTTTGACCGTGTTTGAGCCTACCAATGCTGAGGAATTTTTAATGGGAACGACACGTGAGTGACAAAACTGTCTTGGTGACCGGCTCCAGCCGGGGAATTGGTCGTGCCATTGCCTTAAGACTGGCGCGGGATGGTTACGACATCGTTTTGCATTGCCGAAGCGGGATCGTAGAGGCGCAGGAAGTGGCTGGGGAGATTCGCGGCATGGGGCGCAATGCGCGTGTGCTGCAGTTTGATGTGGCTGACCGCGAAGCAACCGCCCGTTTGTTGTTGGAGGACATTGAGCTCCATGGTTGTTACTACGGGGTGGTCTGCAATGCTGGAATCGCCCGTGACAATGCCTTTCCGGCCATGCCCGCGGAAGACTGGGACGCTGTTATACACACCAATCTGGACAGCTTTTACAACGTACTCAACCCCTTGACCATGCCGTTGGTGCGCAGGCGCAAGCCGGGCCGCATTGTGACCTTGTCCTCGGTATCCGGCATCATGGGCAACCGCGGGCAGGTTAACTACAGCGCTGCCAAGGCTGGCATCATCGGCGCCACAAAGGCCCTGGCCGTCGAGCTGGCCAGCCGTGGCATCACGGTGAACTGTGTGGCCCCCGGCCTGATTGATACCGAGATGGTAGACCAGCATGTGCTGGATGAAGCGCTGAAGATGATCCCTGCCAGACGCGTAGGCCAGCCCAGCGAGGTCGCGGCGACCGTGAGTTTTTTGATGGGTGACGATGCTGCGTACATTACACGGCAGGTGATTTCCGTAAACGGGGGAATGGTCGGATGACACGTGTAGTAGTAACCGGCTTCGGGGCTATCAGTCCACTGGGGCATGATTGGGATGCCGTCCACGCACGATTGAAGCAGTGCCAAAACGCTGTGCAGGCCATGGACGAATGGGCGGGCTATGAGGGCTTGAACACACGGGTTGGTGCACGGGCCCAACCCTTTGATCTGTCGCCCGAAAAATACAACCGAAAATCCACCCGCAGCATGGGTCGCGTGGCGCTGATGGCCGTGCGTGCCAGTGAGATGGCGTTGCAGGATGCCGGTTTGTTGAACGACCCAATCCTCAAAAGCGGGCGCGTGGGTATCGCCTATGGTTCTTCCTCCGGCACGCCGAAATCGATTGGCGATTTCGGCCGGATGATCATCAGCAAGTCGACAGAAGGTATCAACGCCACAACCTACATCAAGATGATGTCGCACACTGCAGCGGTAAACATCGGTGTGTTTTTCGGGCTGACGGGGCGCATTGTGCCGACGTCCACAGCGTGCACGTCGGGCAGCCAGGGCATTGGTTACGCCTACGAGGCGATACAAAGTGGCAAGCAAGTCGCCATGTTGGCCGGTGGCGCAGAAGAACTGGACGCCACACAAGCGGCGGTGTTTGACACGCTGTTTGCAACCAGTGTTAAACACAATGGCACGCCCCACCTGACCCCACGCCCCTTTGACGCCAACCGCGATGGTCTGGTGCTGGGCGAAGGGGCTTGCACGCTGGTGCTGGAATCTCTGGAGCATGCCCTGGCGCGTGGCGCAAAGATCCATGCTGAGATTATTGGGTACGGCACGAACAGCGACGGACGCCACGTCACACAGCCCAATTCCGACACCATGGCGCAGGCCATGAATCTGGCACTGGACGATGCGGGTCTGCCGCCCGAAGCAATCGCCTATGTCAACGCACACGGTACTGCCACAGACCATGGCGATGTGGCCGAGTCCCATGCAACCCACAGCATTTTCGGTGAGCGTATGCCCATCTCTTCGCTCAAGAGTTATATGGGCCACACCCTGGGCGCCTGTGGCGCGCTGGAAGCATGGATGACCATAGAGATGATGCGCAGTGGCTGGTTTGCGCCCACGCTCAACCTGGAGCAGGTCGATCCCAAATGTGCGGCGCTCGATTACATCACCGGAGACGGTCGTCTACTCCAGACCGATATTGTCATGAGCAACAATTTTGCGTTCGGTGGCATCAACACCTCGCTGATATTCAAGCGCTGGAAAGACTGACAGTCTTTCGTCCAACACCTTTCTCTCAGACCTGAAAGCTTTCCATGAAAACATTGATCACCCTTGCACTCGCCACGACCGTGTTGCTTGCGCCTGCTTATGCCCGGGACACAGTTGTCAACATCCGCTTGGCCGATGTGCTCGATATGCCGGAGGCCAAAGCAAAACTGGACGGTAGCGTGAAGTTCTTTCTGGCTGGACAAAGCACACCCAAGGTGGTGAAAGAATTCAGAGAGGATGTCTCCAACCTGAAGACCAATGCGGTGGGTAAAAGTGATGACGCCAGTTGCAAATGGGTGGCGCTCAGTACCTTGATCAGCCTTCAGAAGTCTGCCAAGGAGGCTGGAGCCAATGCCGTCGTCGGCATCACCAGCTATTACAAGAAGAATGAGACAAGCAGCGACACCACGGTTGAATGCCACGCTGGCGCAATGATGTCAGGTGTTGCGCTAAAAGGCACCTACGCAACCATCGAAGAATAAACTGCACGGTGGGCCCCCGGTTTGCGCTCCAGACCTGTGAGGCGCTGCTCGCAGAATGGCAGTCAGGCCCAGGTACGCAAGGTCTGTCTCAAGAAGAGAGCCTGCGCGCAGATGCGATACTTTCTGCCGCCAGGCGTCGACAGTTTCTGGCGGGCCGCTGGCTGGCCAAGACCATGCTGTGTGAAGCCATCGGAGGGACACCGGCGGCATGGTGCATCAGCACAGACCCCCATACCAAACCCCGCGTTCTGAACCACAGCGTACAGATATCCATCGCCCATAGTGGGGACTATGTGGCCTGCGCGCTGGCGAATGAGGTCGTGGGCATAGACCTGGAGCGTACCAATGCGCGTCGGCCTTTGGTCGACATGGCACAGTGGGTTTGCAGCGCAGCGGAGCAGCGCAGCTTGCGCGTACCAGACGGTGATGTGGACCCACTTCAGTTCAATCGCCTGTGGACCCGCAAGGAGGCTAGGTTGAAGCAACACGGCCTTCCGTTTGATATCGCCGCGCTGCGCGCGATCCAAACGACGCCTGTCGATGAAATTGAAGCAGACGGGGGGACATGGTGTTTTGTCCAAATGGGTGTGGTGGTGTCTCTTGCGGCAAACGACCTGCGACAGCTGCAAGCGCGTTGGCCTGCCCATTGGCGTGCGGACCCTGTCCAATGGCACCGTTATGTGTAAGCGATTCTGTGATTTGAAGGTTTCTTTGCATGTTTGATGTTGCCCGCGCTTTGCTGGTTTTGCCATTGCTGCTATTTACATGGTGTGCTACTGCGCAGCCACTGGCACCCGTGCGATTCCTTCTTACGTTTGACGATGGCCCCGATATTGGAACCCCCTCGTTAACGGCGACAATCCAGCAGCAGTTGGCCTACAACCCGGTCATGCCGGGTATCAAAGCGCTGTTTTTTGTGCAGGCTACCCACGAACGCCATGGTGACAGTGACCTGGGGCGGGAGCTCATGCGCGACACCTGTGCGGCTGGTCACCTGTTAGGCCTGCACTCTGGCACACCACGGGGTCATATACCCCATCCCCGCCTTGCACCCGAAGAGCTTGCCGTGTCGCTGTCGCAGGGTAATCTGGCGATAGAGCAGCAGTGCCCGGGGCGTGTGGCGTTTGTCCGGCCACCCGATTGGGTCTATACCGACGCCACGTTGGCCGCCTACCAGGGTGCACAGCTGCAGATGCTGCAAGCAGACGCCAGCGTGAATGATGGAAAGATTTACGGCTGGATCAGCAGCCCGCGTCGGCGCACCCATCTGCGCAGCACCCTGGAGCGGGTAGCGCAGGCACGAATAGCCGGGCATTTGCCTGAGGCGGATGGTGTGTTGCCGATCATCGTGGCCCTGCACGATACCAACTCGTACACCGCCGAGCATATGACGGAATACCTGCACATACTGGTTGAGGAGAGCGCTGCAGTCGGGTTACCGCTTGCGAGTGAACCGTTTTATGCTGATCGGGATGCGATGGTGCGTGCGGGTCAGGTGCGTGCCCAAAAACAGCTATATGTGTGCGACAAGACGGCCTTGGCAACGCCCATTGCTGTGCGCCTGGGCCTCAAGAATGGAGACACCCGGCGCGGGTGCTTCCCGCCTACTGCGCAGAACTAGCCGCTGGTTTCACGGCAACCAGATTGACCAGGGTTTCGTTGCGCTTGGTCGGAACCTTGAAGCCCATCCATTCAAAGGCACCAATGTCCGGACGGCTCCACCACAGGTAGGGCAGAGACACCTTGTTGTCGGGCACATTAAATCCCGCCTTGCGAACAATGGCAATGTACTCGTCAGCGGTTTTTTGCACTTCCATGGGATGGCGAAACAGCAGGCGTATCTGCAGCGAGTGGATATAGTATTTGGTCGACTCCGCAAACAGCAGCACGCCGCCCGGCTTGAGGATGCGGTAGAACTCGGCCATCGCGGCTTCTTGCTCGACGATATGGTGGAAGGTCTGGTGGCAGAACACCACGTCAAAATCTGCATCCGGCAGGCCGGTGCGTGCTGCGTTGGCTTCCTTCAACTGCACCTCACACGGGCAGGCCTTCGCTTCTTCGCCAGCGCGTTCCTGCAGCCCGGGGTCGGCATCCAAGCCAACAATGACGGACGGAGAAAACCGCTGCGCCAGCTCGGCGAAGGAATGGCCAAACCCACAACCCACGTCCACAATGCGGGGCTTCGCAGCTATCGCCTGCGGCAGTACCAGTCTTTGTAAATCATCGAGCGCACGCACCAATACGCTACGTTTCCAGACTTTGGTTTTCAGGAACCAGTTGCCAAAACGCGTTTCCTCGACAAATCTCGCTGTTTCAATCATGGGGTTTTACTGGTCGATTACGACGCGTTGTTTGGACTGTGCCAGCACCCAGGTGATGGCGACACCACCGGAGAAACCACTCTTTTGAGTGACCAGGGGGCTGTTTTCAAACACGGCACCCCGCACATTGTCGTAACGCGCGAAGCCCCCCACCCAAAAGGATGGAAAACGCTTCCACAGCGCCGACAAGACCTGCATACCGGCATAACCCGATGTGGCGTCAAAGACCGGTCGTGACGCCGTGGCGTATTGCGGTGATACGCCATAAAAATAGTCATGTTGCTCCCGGCTGCCAAAGACCGGTCCACCGACCACGGCGAAGGTCCAGCCGGCCTGACCCAAGGGGTTGGCCACGTCCAGATTGAGGCGTGGTGTGAATTGCCAGCCGATGTACTTGGGATCGCGTTCCAGCGTCATGGCGGCGCGCAAGGGCACAAACAGTTTGAGCTTGGCATCGTGCCCACTGGACTGCCAGAGTGTGATGTCCACCGATGGGCCCAGTTCCAGGCTGGAATGCAGACTGGGCATACCCTGGCGCACCTTGACGTTGTCGCTGTCTACGGGGGGCGACGCAGCCAGGCTGAGGTTGACCTCAAAACGGTCTGAATCAAACAAGACACCACGTACGCCATCCTTGTCGGCCTTCACATGTTCTCCCCGGTAGACCAGGTAGGGTATGGGCAGGACATCGGTTCGGGTTTCCGCAGAGCCGCGGTAGGCGGGAAGTTGCAGGGCTGTTACGCCTGCACCCAACTCCCACAACGGTTTTTCTTCAGCATAGGCGCTGGTCGGTAACAGGCAACAGGCCAACAAAGCGATAAGGGACCATGTGGCTGAGCCATGTTGCATTGGAGCGTTTCCTGGGTGTGGGGGGAGCACCGATTCTAGTCAGTGCGCTTCTGGGTAAAATCAACGGCGTAAACAGCCAGTAGCTCATCCGGATAGAGCACGAACCTTCTAAGTTCGGGGTAGGGGGTTCGAGTCCCTCCTGGCTGGCCAAAGTTCTTTTGCCCAGCGCCTGTCTCAATCGGCGCTCTGGCGATCTCCCACTTGTCTCACCAGGCCTTCTTGCGTCACGCTGGCGACCAATTGGCCGTCGCGGCTGAAGATGTTGCCGCGGTTCAGACCCCGTGCATGGCCGGTGGTGGGGCTGTCGCAGGCATACAGCAGCCAGTCGTCGATACGGAAGTCCCGGTAAAACCACATGGCATGGTCCAGGCTGGCCGTCACCATATTGGGTTGGTAGTAGGTCAGGCCATGGGGCCGCAGGCAGGTGCTGAGCAGGCTGAAGTCGGAGGCATAGGCCAGCAAGCATTTCTGCAGCGCGGGATCGTCGGGCACGCTGCCGTTGGCGCGAAACCAGATGTGCTGATGCGGCGACTTCTTGGTGGGCTGGTAACGGTCTACCGGGTCCACCGGGCGTATGTCAATCGCCAGGTCGCTGGTGATGGTCTGCGCCAGTGATTCGGGTGGCGGCACATCCGGCATCGCGAACTGGTGTTCGAAGCCACCTTCATCGGTCTGGAAGGACGACGAGAGTATCAAGATGGCCTGGCCGTTTTGCGAGGCTGTGACCCGGCGCACACTGAAGCTGTTGCCATCGCGGATGCGGTCCACCGTGTAATCGATGGGGGCATGGGGATCACCGCCACGGATAAAGTAGGCGTGCAGCGAATGGGCGCTGCGTGCTTCGCAGGTATTGCCTGCAGCCACCAGTGCCTGGCCCAGAATGTGACCGCCAAAGAGGTTACGAAACCCCAAGTCCAGGCTCTGCCCCAAATAGTGGTCGGTCTTGGTGTGTTCCAGCGCGAAGAGGCCCAGCAATTTGGCCAAAGGTGTGGGGTGAGTCTGCACGAAAATTCCTGATGAAGGTCGAACTAAGCGATCTGCAGTGCGCTGACTGGAGCGTCCAGTTGCAGCCAGCGCCGTACCGCGTTGGCCAGCATGTCGGCCTTGCCGGTGGTGAAAAATGTCACGCCAGAGCCCTGGGCATGGGGAGGGGCCAGCAGGTGTTGTTCAGCCAGCAGGCGCCGGGTCTGGCGGGCCACCGGGGCGCCGCCTTCGAGCAAGGACACCTGCTCACCGATGCAGCGGCGCAGCTCAGGCTCGACAAAGGGGTAGTGTGTGCAGCCCAGAACCAGGGTGTCCATCTCCCCATCGTTTAAGCCAAATCGGCCCATAGCCCCCGTGTAAGCTGAACATAGTGCTTCTTTTTTAATAGCATCTTCACGTTCAATGGCATCCACCATGCCATCGCAGGGCTGCAGCACAAAGCGCGCTTGGTCCTGCAGCGTGGCCAGCAGGGCCAGAAACTTTTGGCTTTGAAGCGTGCTGCGTGTGGCCATGACACCTACCACCCCCGTCTTGCTGCTGGCCGCGGCGGGCTTGAGGGCGGGTTCGATGCCGATGATGGGCAGGTCGGTGTAGTCCTGTCGCATCAATCGGATGGCGGCAGCTGTGGCGGTGTTGCAGGCCACCACCAGCGCCTTGATACCGTGCTGATCCCGCAGGTAGCGGGTGATGGCGTGTGAGCGGGTTATGACATGGGCGTCATCCCGCTCACCATACGGCGCATGGCCGCTGTCCGCCACATACACAAACCGCTCGTGTGGCAGCTCAGTGCGCAGGGCCCGCAGCACGCTCAAGCCGCCCACACCGCTGTCAAAGACCCCGATGGGGCTGGAGGCGGCCGCAGACAAGGCTCAGTTGGCAGTAACGGGGATATTCTTGAACTCGCCGGTGGCAATTTTCTTTTGCCATTCTGCCGGGCCGGTGATGTGGGCGCTGGTGCCGCCCGCATCCACTGCCACGGTGACCGGCATGTCCACCACGTCGAATTCGTAGATGGCTTCCATGCCCAGGTCTTCAAAGCCGACCACCTTGGCAGCCTTGATGGCCTTGCTCACGAGGTAGGCGGCGCCGCCCACGGCCATCAGGTAGGCGCTCTTGTGCTTCTTGATGGCTTCGATAGCAACCGGGCCACGCTCTGCCTTGCCGACCATGCTGATCAGGCCGGTCTGGGCCAGCATCATCTCGGTGAAACCGTCCATACGCGTCGCGGTGGTGGGGCCGGCAGGGCCAACGGCCTCGCCCTGGACCGGATCGACCGGGCCCACGTAATAGATGACGCGGTTGGTGAAGTCCACCGGTAGTTTTTCGCCCTTGGCCAGCATCTGCTGGATACGCTTGTGGGCGGCGTCGCGGCCGGTCAGCATCTTGCCGTTCAAGAGCAGGGTCTGGCCCGGTGTCCAGCTCGCCACTTCGGCGGGTGTCAGGGTGTTCAGATCCACCTTTTTGCTTTTCACGTAGTCGGGTTTCCAGTTCACGTTGGGCCACAGGTCCAGCGAGGGTGGGTCCAGGTAGACCGGGCCGCTGCCATCCAGCACAAAGTGCGCATGGCGGGTAGCCGCGCAGTTGGGGATCATGGCAATCGGCTTGCTGGCGGCGTGGGTGGGGTACATCTTGATCTTGACGTCCAGCACCGTGGTCAGGCCGCCTAGGCCTTGGGCACCAATGCCCAGGGCGTTGACTTTTTCCATCAATTCCAGGCGCAGCTTTTCCACGTTGTCGAGTTCTGCACCAGAGGCCTGCTTGGCTTGCAGTTCGTACATGTCCAGGTCGTCCATCAGGCTCTCCTTGGCCATCAGCACGGCTTTCTCGGCTGTGCCGCCAATACCGATGCCCAGCATGCCCGGTGGGCACCAACCGGCGCCCATGGTCGGCACGGTTTTCAGCACCCAGTCCACCACGCTGTCGCCGGGGTTGAGCATGTACATCTTGCTCTTGTTCTCCGAGCCACCACCCTTGGCGGCCACCGTTACGTCCACGGTGTTGCCGGGCACGATCTCGGTGAAGATGACGGCCGGTGTGTTGTCCTTGGTGTTCTTGCGCAGGAACTCGGGGTCGGCCACCACGCTGGCGCGCAGCGTGTTGTCGGGGTGGTTGTAGCCCTGGCGCACACCTTCGTTGATCGCGTCGTCCAAAGAGCCGGTGAAGCCTTCCCAGCGCACGTCCATGCCCACCTTCAGGAACACGTTGACGATGCCAGTGTCCTGGCAGATGGGGCGGTGGCCCGTGGCGCTCATCTTGCTGTTGGTCAAAATTTGCGCAATCGCGTCCTTGGCCGCCGGGCTTTGTTCACGCTCATAGGCACGCGCCAGGTGGGCGATGTAATCGGTGGGGTGGTAGTAGCTGATGAACTGCAGCGCGGCGGCAACGGATTCGATCAGGTCGGCCTGGCGGATAACGGTGGTGGTGCTCATGGTGTGGGTTCCGGCGGAGGATGTGAATGGCGGCTGTGAATTAATGGTTGTTGGTCGGCGAATGCGACATCAGCTTGTCGGTGTAGGCAATGGCGATGGCGGACAACAAGAACGTGATGTGGATGATGGTTTGCCACATCAGCACATGCTCCTGTAAATTGTCAGCATTGATAAAAGTCTTCAGAAGGTGGATGGAGCTGATACCAATGATGGCCGTGGCGAGTTTGACCTTGAGCACGGAGGCGTTCACATGGCTCAGCCATTCGGGTTGGTCGGGGTGTTCGTCCAGGTTCATGCGGGACACAAAGGTCTCGTAGCCGCCAACAATCACCATGATCAGCAGGTTGGAGATCATCACCACGTCGATCAACGCCAGCACCACCAGCATGATGATGGTCTCATTGAGCGCAGTCACCCGGGATGTTACTTCCAGGGAGTCCTTGTAACCAATACTTTTGACCAGTTGAGCCAATGCTTCCTGGTTGCCGAATGCGGCCTCCATCAAGTGCACCAATTCCACCCAGAAGTGAAACACGTACACGGCTTGCGCTGCGATCAGTCCCAGGTACAGCGGTAGCTGCAACCAGCGGCTGGAAAAGATGACCTGTGACAGCAGGTTCATGGACTGGGGTGAGGCTTTGGGCGGTGGAGTGTTGCGCATGCGGGGGGCGGGTTGGTGGCAAAGACAGCCATTGTAAAAGCCTGCTCCCGCAGTACCCCAATCCCCCCGGCCGATGGGGGTTACGTGTGTGCTTCTTTGTTGTGTAAAGTCAGTGAGTTGTAAGTGCAGTCCAACACCATACGCGCCAGTTCAAACTGATAACCGAGGAGACTTCCCCATGAGCAGCCCCACGTCCGCCATTGAATCCATGCTGATTGAAAACCGGGTGTTCATGCCCAGTGACAGCATGGTCAAGAATGCCCGCATCTCGGGCATGGAGGGCTACAACACCTTGTGTGCAGAGGCAGAAAGCGATTTCGAAGGTTTCTGGGCCAAACTGGCCCGCGAAAACGTGGTCTGGAACAAACCGTTCACGCGCACGCTGGACGAGTCCAACGCCCCGTTCTACAAATGGTTCGACGATGGCGAACTCAATGCCAGCGCCAATTGCCTGGACAAACACATGGGCACGCCGACGGAAAACAAGACGGCAGTCATCTTTGAAGCCGATGACGGCACCGTCACCAAGACCACCTACAAGGAGCTGCTGGCACGTGTGAGCCAGTTTGCCAATGCCCTGAAGGCCGATGGCATCCAGAAGGGTGACCGCGTGCTGGTCTACATGCCCATGACACTGGAGGGTGTGATTGCCATGCAGGCCTGCGCCCGCATTGGCGCCACCCACAGCGTAGTGTTTGGCGGGTTCTCGGCCAAGGCATTGCAGGAGCGCATCATCGACGCGGGCGCGGTAGCCGTTATCACCGCCAATTACCAGATGCGCGGTGGCAAGGAGTTGCCCTTGAAAGCCATCGTGGACGAAGGCCTGGCCATGGGCGGTTGCGAATCCATCCGGCACGTGTATGTGTACCAGCGCACGGGTACCGCCTGCAATATGGTGGCTGGCCGCGACAAGACGTTCACCGAGGCCCTGGCGGGCAAAAGCACGGAATGTGCACCGGTGCCGGTGGGCGCCGAACACCCGCTTTTCATCCTCTACACCTCCGGTTCCACCGGCAAACCCAAGGGTGTGCAGCACTCCACGGGCGGCTACCTGTTGTGGGCCAAGCTCACGATGGACTGGACGTTTGACCTGAAGCCCGCCGACGTATTCTGGTGTACCGCAGACATTGGCTGGATCACCGGCCACACCTATGTCGCGTATGGCCCGCTAGCAGCGGGAGCCACGCAGATCATTTTTGAAGGCGTGCCCACGTTTCCGAACGCGGGGCGTTTCTGGCAAATGATCGAGCGCCACAAGTGCACCATTTTCTACACCGCGCCCACCGCCATCCGCTCGCTGATCAAGGCCGCAGAAGGCGACGCTGCCGTGCACCCGGACCGCAGCGATCTGTCCAGCCTGCGCATCTTGGGTTCGGTGGGTGAGCCCATCAACCCTGAAGCGTGGATGTGGTACTACAAAAACGTGGGCCACGAAAACTGCCCCATCGTCGACACTTTCTGGCAAACCGAAACCGGCGGCCACATGATGACGCCACTGCCTGGCGCCACACCGCTGGTGCCTGGTAGTTGCACGTTGCCACTACCCGGCATCATGGCCGCCATCGTGGATGAAGTGGGCAACCCCATCCCTAACGGCACTGGCGGTATTCTGGTCGTCAAGCGCCCCTGGCCGTCGATGATCCGCACCATCTGGAACGACCCCGAGCGCTTTAAGAAGAGTTATTTTCCGGAAGAAATGGGCGGCAAGTTGTACTTGGCTGGCGACGGCGCCGTGCGCAGTGCGGACCGTGGCTATTTCCGCATCACCGGGCGTATTGACGATGTGCTCAACGTGTCGGGCCACCGCATGGGCACCATGGAAATCGAGTCCGCCCTGGTGTCCAAGACCGACCTGGTGGCTGAGGCTGCCGTGGTGGGCCGCCCGGATGACCTGACGGGTGAGGCCATTTGCGCGTTTGTTGTGCTCAAACGCCCCATGCCCAAGGGCGACGAGGCCAAGGCGATAGCCAAAGAATTGCGCGACTGGGTGGCCAAAGAGATTGGCCCGATTGCCAAGCCCAAGGACATCCGGTTTGGAGAAAACCTGCCCAAGACCCGCTCCGGCAAGATCATGCGCCGCCTGTTGCGCTCGCTGGCCAAGGGCGAGGCCATCACACAGGACACCTCTACGCTGGAAAATCCGGCGATTCTGGACCAGCTGGGCCAAGCCTACTAAGGGCTTGCGCGGCATGTCCTGACAAGAGCCCGCTGTTGCGGGCTTTTTTTGGCCCTGGCGCAGCTATCGGGGAGCCATGATGGGACTGGCTGGGTTACGATGGACGCGAAAACGAATCAGGAGTCTGCTATGTATTTCGTCGGTTTGGGCGTGCTTTTTATGGCCCTGAAATATCTGGAAATCGGCCCTGTTGCTTTGTGGGACTGGTGGATCATCTTGTCGCCCTTTGGGCTGGCTCTGGCCTGGTGGGCCTGGGCGGACGCCACCGGCTACACCAAACGCAAAGAGATGGAGGCAATGGACCGCCGCAAGCAGGAACGTATTGACCGCAACCGCGAAGCCATGGGGTTCTTGAGCGCGAAGAAAAAGAAAAAGCGCTAGAGATGTGGCCCCCACGGTCGCCCACTGCGTGTGGCTTCCTGCCCCCCGAGGGGGCCGCGTTTGGCAAAACCCCAAGTCCACACCTTGGGACGGCCCGGCGGTGAACCCATGACCCCCACGCCCCGCCGCTGCGCGGGTCGCCTCAGTAGTTGTCCAGCACCGCGCCCTTGCTCGCACTGGACGCATTAAACGCAAATTTGGCCTGCACGCCGCGGTTGTAACGGGGGGCGGGCGCTGTCCACGCTGCACGGCGTTTAGCCAGCTCAGCCTCGGGCACATTGAGTTCCAGAATCAACTGGCGTGAATCAATGGTGATGGAGTCACCCTCTTGCACCAGCGCAATTACACCACCGGCTGCGGCCTCCGGCGCCACGTGGCCCACCACCATGCCCCAGGTTCCGCCAGAGAAGCGGCCATCCGTGATCAGGCCCACACTTTCGCCCAGGCCCTGACCAATCAGTGCTCCGGTGGGCGCCAGCATTTCGGGCATGCCCGGGCCGCCCTTGGGGCCCAGGTAGCGCAGCACCATCACATCGCCGGGGACAATCTTGTTGTCCAGAATGGCCTTCAGCGCGGATTGTTCGTCGTCAAAACAGCGGGCCGGGCCGGTCATCACCGGGTTCTTCAGGCCGGTGATCTTGGCCACTGCGCCCTCGGGGCTCAGGTTGCCCTTGAGGATTGCCAAGTGGCCCTGTTTGTACATCGGGTTGTCGATGGGGCGAATCACATCCTGGTCGGCGCGTGGCACATCGGGAATGTCTTTCAGCACTTCGGCGACGGTCTGGCCGGTGATGGTGATGCAGTCGCCGTGCAGCAGGCCCGCGGCCAACAGGGTCTTCATCACTTGGGGGATGCCACCGGCGCGGTGCAGGTCCACAGCCAGGTATTTGCCAGAGGGTTTCAGGTCGCACAGCACGGGTGTCTTGACACGCACACGTTCGAAGTCGTCAATGGTCCACTCCACGCCCGCCGCGTGGGCAATGGCCAGGAAGTGCAGCACCGCGTTGGTGGAGCCGCCGGTAGCCATGATGACAGCCACAGCGTTTTCGATGCTCTTGCGCGTCACGATGTCGCGTGGCTTCAGGTCCTTCTTGATGGCTTCCACCAGTACCTTGGCCGATTCTTTGGCCGAGTTCATTTTCTCGTCATGGGGGTTGGCCATCGTGCTGGAATAAATCAGCGAAATGCCCAGCGCCTCGAAGGCAGACGACATGGTGTTGGCGGTGTACATGCCGCCGCAGGAGCCGGTGCCGGGGATGGCGCGGCGCTCGATCTGGAGCAGGTCTTCGTCGCTCATGCGGCCCGCAGCGTTTTCGCCGACGGCTTCAAACACGCTGACGATGTTCAGGTCTTTGCCTTTGTAGCTGCCGGGCAGGATGGTGCCGCCGTATACATAAATAGCGGGCACGTTGGCGCGCAGCATGCCCATCAGGCCGCCGGGCATGTTCTTATCACAGCCACCGACCACGACCACGCCATCCATCCACTGTCCCTGCACGCAGGTCTCGATGCAGTCGGAAATCACTTCGCGGCTGACCAGCGAATACTTCATACCCTCGGTGCCCATGGCCATGCCGTCGGAGATGGTGGGGGTGCCAAACACCTGCGCGTTGCCACCCGCTTCTTCAATACCGGCAATCGCCGCGTCTGCCAGCTTTTGCAAACCGCTGTTGCAAGGGGTAATGGTGCTATGGCCGTTGGCCACACCGACCATGGGCTTCTTGAAATCACCCTCTTCGTAACCCATGGCGTAGTACATGGAGCGATTGGGCGCGCGGCTCTTGCCCTCGGTGATGTTTTTGCTGCGGGGGTTCAGGACGATGGGTTTGGTGGTCATGGTGCTTGTCTCGTCGAATGGTTGGAGGATGCTTTTGGGCAGGCGCAAAGTATGCATCGCCCCAAACACTTGATCAAATATATTTAATAGCGTGTATTAATATGCAGTGCATATGAATGAGCATAATATTTCGCCGCCGGGCCGCCCCAAGGCGAAGGGCGCACCCTCGGGGGGCAGAGAGCCACACGAAGTGAGCGAACGTGGGGGTCTTATTGGCTTGCGCGTTTGGCGCCAGTTTTTGGCCGTGGCGGAGGAATTACATTTTGGCCGCGCTGCGCTTCGGCTGCACATGTCCCAGCCGCCGTTGACCCAGGCTATTGCGCTGCTGGAAGAGCGGCTGCAGGTGCGCCTGTTTGACCGCACCAAACGCTACGTGGCCCTGACCCCGGCCGGCGCCGCGCTGGTACCCGAGGTGCGCGAACTGCTGCAGCGCGCCCAGGCACTGCCCGCCCACGCCCGGGCCGCCGCCACGGGTGAACTGGGCCGTCTGCGCCTGGGGTTTGTGTCCACGGTGGGTTTCGCCTTGTTGCCCGAGTGGGTGCGGGCGCTGCGCGAGCGCCACCCGGGCGTACAACTGGATCTGATGGAAGCCACGGGAGACGTGCAACTGCAGGCCATGGAGCGCGGTGAGATGGACGCCGGCTTTATGCTGCATGCGCCGGGTTTTGCCCCCGCTGCGTTGGCAAGCCAGTTGATCACCAGCGAGCCTCTGGTTGTGGCACTGCCGCAGCAGCATGTGCTGGCCAGCCAAGCGGAGTTGACGCTGGATGCGGTGTTGGGCGAGCCGCTGGTGATCTTTCCACGGCATATCGCGCCCTCCTTGTATGACGCGGTGTTTGCGCTGTACCACGGGGCAGGGCGCCTGCCGCAGGTGGCGCAAGAGGCGATCCAGATGCAGACCATCGTGAACCTGGTATCCGCAGGCCTGGGCCTGGCCTGGGTGCCATCCAGCGTGCAGCAGTTCCAGCGGCCGGGTGTGGTCTACCGCAGGGTGACGGGGGCCGTGCCGCAGTGCGAAACCAGTCTGGTGTGGGCCCGTTCCAACCCGGTGCTGGAGCGTTTTCTGGCGTTTGCACCAGCCCTTGCTGGAACGCCACCGCTGGTTTAACGCCTGAAGTGGCGGTTGCGGAGTTCGTTTTCTTCACGCTCCCGGCGCGCGCGGATGGCGGCCTGGATCGTGGCCTGTTCCTGGGCACTGGGTGTGCGCTTTTCTTGCCTGCGGTAGGCGATTTCTGCGGCACTGCTGCAACGCGCACCTTTGTTCGCCTCGCATTCGGCTATCAGTTGTTCGTTGGTCGGGCCAGTGTTGACGGGCGTTTGCGGGAACTGGCGCAAGCGGTTGGACGGCGGCTTTTGGTAATTTTTGGCTGGTGTGTCGGGCGCGGAGTTGATGTTGGCCTGGTTGTAGTTGCCGCTCTTGGCCTCGGAAGGTGTGGAGTCTGTCAGTGGTGCATCCATCAGCTTGACAACTTTTTCCTTGTTGTCGGCCTTGGTGCAGGGCGCTTGTGAATACACGGTTTTGCCATCGGCCTCCGTGCATTTGAAGACCTGGGCATGTGCCAATGGTGCAGCCGCCACCCCCACCAACGCCAGTAAACCCGAGACAAGACGCATATCTATCTTCCGTAAAGAAGCCCCTCGGGCTTGCGTGCAAAATACTAGCATGCTCATCCATCCCCAAATCGACCCCGTAGCCCTGCAACTCGGCCCACTCGCCATCCATTGGTACGGCCTGACTTACCTGGCGGCCTTTGCCCTGTTTGTATTTTTGGGGCGCCTGCGTTTGCGGCACCTGCCATTTGCGGCCACCAAGGGCCCCAATGCCTGGGTCAGCCGTGACGTGGAAGATATTCTGTTCATGGGGGTCATGGGTGTGGTGCTGGGCGGGCGCATCGGGTATTGCCTGTTTTACAAACCGGCCTATTACCTGGCCCACCCACTGGAAGTGTTTTATGTGTGGCAGGGCGGCATGAGCTTCCACGGCGGCATGTTGGGGGTGATTGTGGCCATGGTGTGGTTTGGCATCTCGCGCAAGCGGTCGTTCTGGCAGGTGGCGGATTTTGTGGCGCCCTGTGTGCCCACCGGTCTGGCGGCCGGGCGGGTCGGCAATTTCATCAACGGTGAGCTGTGGGGTCGACTGGCCGACCCCAGCCTGCCGTGGGGCATGGTGTTCCGTGGTGCGGGTGACCTGCCACGCCACCCCTCGCAGGTGTACCAGTTTCTGCTGGAAGGTTTGCTGCTGTTTGTGCTGCTGTGGCTCTATGCGCGCACCGAGCGCAAACAGGGCCAGGTTGCGGCTGCCTTCCTGTTTGGTTATGGCGTGATGCGTTTTATTGCCGAGTTTTTCCGCGAGCCCGATGCCCACCTGGGGCTGCTCAGCCTGGGCATGAGCATGGGGCAGTGGCTCTGTGTGCCCATGATCGTGGGCGGTATCGGCCTTTGGCTTTGGGCCAGCCGTCGCTCTGCGCGCACGTGAAGCCAATCTAGGGTAAATCCCCATCCCGGACGGTCTCCGGGCTCTTTACGGCGAACCAGTAATTACCCATAATTACAGGAAATTATGGTGAATTAGCGAACCTCCATTCCCATGCGCCTGATCCACAACTCCTTGCACGACACCGTTGCCGATGGCCTGCGTGCGCGGATTTTTGATGGCCAGTTGGCGCCCGGCAGTTTTATCGATGAAGTGGCCTTGTGTGCGGATCTGGCCATCTCACGCACGCCATTGCGTGAAGCGCTCAAGGTACTGGCCGCCGAAGGCCTGGTGCGCCACGAGCCACGGCGCGGCAGCTTTGTGAGCCAGGTGACCGAGCAGGACCTGGATGAAATATTCCCCGTGATCGCGCTGCTGGAAGGGCGCTGCGCGCTGGAGGCGACCCGCAACGCGACAGACGCCGACATCGCCGCGCTGGAAACACTGCACACCCAGCTGCAGCATCACGCCAGTGCCAAACGCATCACCGATTACTACGCCGTCAACTACCAGATCCACGAGGCCATCATCACCTTGGCCAACAACCGCTGGCTGGCCCAGGTGATTGCCGACCTGCGCAAGATTCTGAAGCTGGCCCGCCTGCAGCAGCTGCATGCACCCGGCCGGTTGGAGCAAAGCCTGAGTGAGCACCTGGCCGTGTTTGCCGCCATCAAGGCGCGTGATGGCGAAGCGGCCGACGCCGCCATGCGCACCCATCTGTTGCGCCAGCGCGAGGCCTTGCGCGAGTTGGCACGTACCCAGAAAAGCAGGTTGCTGGCATGAACAATACCCATGACTCCTGGATCAACCGCAACGTGGCACGTCTGCTGCCCAAGGCCTCTAAGCCAAATGAGGCTATAGCCCCCGTAGAACCTAATAGTAAAGCTATAGAAAATATAGCAAATGGCTCTGCAGGTGCTGCGGGCAGGCCTGTCGCCAAGGCGCCCGCCAGCCCGCGCAGCACCCGCGCCCGCCTGCAGGCCACGCTGCGCCACACGGGTGAGGCCCTGTCCCCCCGCATGTTGCGCCGCACGCTGCAAGAGCTGCAAGCCGTCATCGACGACCGTGTCAGTGAGGTGGAGGGCGGGCGCCGCGCCGCCGCCTTGATGGCCTGGTATGCCGGTGCCACCCCCGAGCGCCGCCAGGACATGTGGCTGCTGATGAGCGAGATGTTTGTGGCCGACCCCCAGAAGGTCAAGGCCGCGCAGGCGCAGTTTGCCGCCGCACTGGGCACGCCCGATGAGGCTGCAGCCGAGGTGCACTACCGCCGCGCCACCGTGTCGCCCCGGCGGCGTGTGTTGCAGCGCTTCAGCGCCGATGCCACGGGCATCCGTTTTCTGGTGAACCTGCGCGCCGAGATGCAGCATGCGCTGAAGGGCGACAAACGCCTGCAGGCGCTGGACGTGGAGATGGAATACATGTTCTCCACCTGGTTTGATGTGGGTTTTCTGGAGCTGCGCCGCATCAGCTGGGATTCACCGGCCTCGCTGGTCGAGAAACTGATCAAGTACGAGGCCGTGCACGACATCAAGAGCTGGGCCGACGTCAAGAACCGGCTCGACTCCGACCGCCGTTGTTACGGCTTCTTCCATCCCCGCTTGCCGGATGAACCACTGATCTTCGTGGAAGTGGCGCTGGTGGATGCGCTGGCCGACAGCATCACACCGCTGCTGGACGAGTCTGCCGATGCAGATGACGTGAACGCCGCCACCACCGCGATTTTTTACTCCATCAGCAACACACAAGACGGTCTGCGGGGCGTGAGTTTTGGTGATTCGCTGATCAAGCGGGTGGTGGAGACGTTGAAGGCCGAATTCCCCAAACTCCGGGTCTTTGCCACGCTGTCGCCGATACCGGGCTTTCGCGCCTGGCTGGGCAAACATGCGGCCAGTCTGCTGGAGCAGTTGGACCCACGGTCCCGCGCAGAACTGGGCCAGGCCGTGGGTTTTGAGCCGGTGACTGCCGCACACTTTTTGGCCGCGGCCGAAACACCACTGGCGCTCAAACCCACATCGCCCGTGCGGCAGATGTTGCTGCGTTGCGCCGCCCAGTACCTGGGGCAAGAGACGGTGCAGGGCCGCCCCATTGACCCGGTGGCGCGGTTCCACCTGGGCAATGGCGCACGGGTAGAGCGGCTCAACTGGGCCAGCGACCCATCGCCCAAAGGGCTCAAACAATCCTATGGCCTGATGGTCAACTACCTGTATGACCTGCACCGCCTGGACCAGCACCGCGCCTTGCTGGCGCAGGGCAAGATTCCCGTGGCATCGGCCATCCGCAAACTGGTTTTCTAGTGTGTCAGCAGTGCGTATATTTCACCCATAACAAAGCAGGAGACAAGACCATGGACATTTCTGAATCCCCCCACGACGCCCAGCGTCGCCATTGGCTGCAGGCCGGTGCAGCCGCCGCGCTGGCCCTGGCGGGTGCCCCCATGACCGCCTTGGCCCAGGCGCGCTGGCCCGCCAAGCCGGTCACGGTCATGGTGCCGTTCCCGGCGGGCGGCGGTACAGACGCCTTTGCCCGGCCGATGTCGGCGCAGTTCTCCAAGTTGACGGGCACCCAGATGGTCATCGACAACAAAGGTGGCGCTGGCGGCACGCTGGGCGCCAGCCTGGCGTCCCGCGCCGCGCCCGACGGCTACACACTGTTCATGGGGGCCGTGCACCACGCCATTGCGCCGTCGATGTACCCCAAGCTGGACTACAACATCGAGACCGATTTCATCCCGCTGGCGCTGTTGGCCAATGTGCCCCAGGTGCTGGTGGTCAACCCCAAGAATGTGACGGGCGACTTTGCCGCATTTTTGGCCCAGGTCAAGGCCAAGCCGGGCCAGTTCAACTACGGCTCTGCTGGCGGCGGCACATCGCACCACCTGGCCGGTGAACTGTTCAAGCAGCAGAGCAAGACCTTTATCACCCACATCCCCTACCGCGGTGCTGGCCCGGCGCTGCAAGACCTGATAGGCGGCAGTGTGGACATGATGTTTGACGGCCTGGGTTCATCCGCCCAACACATCAAGGGTGGCCGTATCAAAGCGCTGATGGTGTCCGGTGCCAAGCGCAATGCCGCCTTCCCCGATGTGCCCTGCGCCGCCGAGCTGGGCCTGCCCGACTACACCGTCACCACCTGGTACGGCCTGTGGGCACCCAAGGGCACGCCGGCCGACGTGCAGGCCCGCATTGTGGAAGAAGTGCGCCGCCTGGGTGCGCAGGACGAAATCAAGACCGCCTGGGCCGGCAACGGTGCCGAGTTCCCCAACCTGACGCCCAAGCAGTTTGGCGCCTTTGTCAGTGCCGAGGTCAAACGCTGGGCCGCCGTGGTCAAGGCTGCGGGCGCCAAGCTCGACTAGTACATAGAAGGCAGACGATGGCAGGAACGGTATCGGTAGCGCTGGCAGATGGCTGCGTGGTGTGGGTCACGCTGGACCACACGGGCAAATTCAACGCCATGTCGCGCGCCATGTGGCGCAGCTTGCGCAGTGTGTTTGAGGGAATCCAACAGGATGCCGGTGTGCGCTGCGTGGTGTTGCGCGGGCAGGGCGGACACTTTTGCGCGGGCGGCGACATTGGCGAATACGCCGATTTCCGTTTTGAAGAAAGCAGCTTGCGTGACTTCCACGAAAACGATGTCTGGGGCGGCCTGCAGGCCGTGCTGGACTGTGATGTGCCCGTCATCGCCCAGATAGACGGCAACTGCATGGGGGCAGGCGTGGAGATCGCCAGCTGCTGCGACATCCGCATCGCCAGCGACACGGCCCGTTTTGGCGCACCGATTGCCAAGTTGGGGTTCCCCATGGCACCGCGTGAGGCGGCCCTGGTGGCGCGCGCGGTGGGGGAGTTGACGGCGCGGGAGATGTTGTTGTCGGCCGCCGTGCTGGATGCGGCCGAGATGCATCGCCGTGGTTTCTTGAACCAAGTGGTCGCAGCCCCCACGCTGGATGTGACTGTGGCCGCGGTGGTGGACCGGATGCGCCCGCTGGCGCCCCAGGCTGCACGCATGAACAAACAGACATTTCGGGCTCTAGCCCCCGTAATTGCTCATAATATCGCTACTGACTTGATAGCAAACGCCTACCACTACGCCAGCTCCGCAGAACACGTGGAGGGCATCAGCGCCTTTACCGAGAAGCGCCCACCCCGGTTTGGCGGCGGTGTTTAAACTGCGGCTGCGGATGTTTCCCCTAGCCGTATAGCCTGACGGATGGACCCATGATGAGCCCCCAGAACAACCTCAACCACAACCTCTTTGCCGCCTTGCGCGCGGCCTTTCCCGCCGACCTAGACGCCGTGGCGGTAGAGACCGACAACGGCCTGAACTACTCCTGGCGTGACCTGGACCGCAGCACCGCCATGCTGGCCAACCTGCTGCAGTCGCTGAAACTGCCTGCAGGCTCGCGCATCGCCGTGCAGGTCGAGAAATCGGTCGAGGCACTGGCGCTGTACCTGGCCACGCTGCGCGCCGGTTATGTGTTCCTGCCGCTGAACACCGCCTACCAAAGCGGCGAGATCGAATACTTCATAAGCAATGCCGCACCGGCCGTGGTGGTCTGCAGCCCAAAGAACTTTGGTTGGGTTAGCAAGATCGCCTTCAAGGCCGGCACCCAAAACGTGTTCACGCTGGGTGATGACCGTACGGGCTCCCTGCTGGAGCGGGCGGCGCACTGCAGCGACCAACACACCGTGGCCCAATGCGCGGCCGATGACCTGGCCGCCATCCTCTACACCAGCGGCACTACCGGCCGCAGCAAGGGAGCGATGCTGACCCACGGCAACCTGCTGAGCAATGCCCAGGTGCTGAAGGACTACTGGGGTTGGCAAGCGGGTGATGTGCTGATGCATGTGTTGCCCATCTTCCACGTCCACGGCCTGTTTGTGGCGGTGCATGGCGCGTTGCTCAACGGCAGCAAGATGCTCTGGATGGCCAAATTCGAGCCCAAACGTGTGCTGCAAAAACTGCCCGAGGCAACGGTCTTCATGGGGGTGCCCACGCTATACGTGCGCCTGCTGGCCGAGCCGGGGCTGGACAAACAGGTGGTGCGCAATATGCGCCTGTTCATAGCAGGGTCCGCCCCTTTGCTAATTGAAACCTTCACCGAATGGCAGGCCCGCACCGGCCACACCATTCTGGAGCGGTATGGCATGAGTGAAACGGCCATGTTGACCTCCAACCCCTACGCAGCCGATGCGCGTTACGGTGGCCAGAGTCAGCGCCGAGGTGGCACGGTGGGCTTTCCGCTGCCAGGCGTGCAACTGCGCGTGCAGGACGACGATGGCAAAGATCTGCCAGTGGGCGAGATTGGCGGCATCCAGGTCAAAGGCCCCAATGTGTTCGCCGGCTACTGGCAGATGCCGGAGAAGACGAAAGAAGAATTCACGCCCGACGGCTTCTTCAAGACCGGCGACGTGGGCAAGGTCGATGCCGATGGCTACGTGACCATTGTGGGCCGCAGCAAGGACCTGATCATTAGCGGCGGCTACAACGTCTACCCGGCGGAGATCGAGGGATATATCAACAGCCTGGACGGTGTTGCCGAAAGTGCGGTGGTGGGTGTACCGGATGCGGATTTTGGCGAGGTGGGGGTCGCTGTGATTGTCTGCAAGCCAGGCGTCAAGCTGGAGCCGCAAAATATTGTGGCCGCGCTCAAGACAATGCTGGCAAACTTCAAAATACCCAAGCGGTGTTACGTGGTGGCCGAGCTGCCACGCAATACCATGGGAAAAGTGCAGAAAAATCTGTTGCGCGCGGAGTACGCTGGCCCAACTTAGGGGAGTCATCTTGATGAAAGTGTCGCAAACCGTTGTACGTTACGGCAATCCCAACGCGCATGATTTTTCTGCGCTCACGGCGATTCAACCCAACCTCGTGCTGGCATTTGGATCGGTGGCAACGCTTCAGGCTGGGGCTGCGGCAATCGCAAAAGCCTTTCCCGCTGCGCATCGTGCCGGTTGTTCGACCGCTGGGGAAATATCCGCGGTTGGGGTAGAGGACGGCAGCCTGGTCATCACGGCCATGCACTTTGAGCGCACAAAAATAGCCCAATTCAGCACAGCGTTGACCAATATGGAGGACTCCTTCGCTGCTGGAAAGCGCCTGGCATCGGGTCTACCCATACTGGGACTGAAGGCGGTGTTGATCTTTGGGCAGGGCGTTGCCATCAACGGAAGCGGCGTTTTGTCCGGTATGACAGAAATTCTGGGTCCCAAGGTGCCAATTACCGGAGGCTTGGCAGGTGATGGTGGTGCATTTGCGCAGACCTGGGTGCTGGACGCGAAGGGCATCAGCGACAACCGCCTCACCTGTATTGGCCTGTATGGTGAAGCATTGGAGTTTTCGCATGGCTCTTTTGGCGGCTGGTCGCCGTTCGGACCGGCACGCAAGGTTACGCGGTCTGTGAACAATGTGCTGTTTGAGCTGGATGGCGAATCGGCGCTGGAGGTCTACAAGCGTTACCTCGGTGAACATGCCAAAGGCCTGCCAGCATCCGGTCTGTTGTTTCCGTTTGCGATGCTGGGTAGTGACCATTCCGAAGTGGGTCTGATCCGCACGATCTTGGGTGTTGACGAAGCAGCAGGCAGTCTGACCCTGGCCGGAGATATCGATCCCGACGGCTATTTGCGGCTTATGCATGCCAGCACTGACGCCCTGGTGGATGGTGCGGAAGCGGCTGCCGAAGCTGCAAAGTCCATGCAACAAACTGGGCCCCATCAGGGGTTGGCCTTGCTGGTGAGTTGTGTGGGCCGCAAACTGGTTATGGGCGGACGTGTGGATGAAGAGGTGGAGGCCGTGGGTGATGTCTTTGGCCAAGGTGCAACTTTGGCTGGGTTTTACTCTTACGGAGAGATCAGCCCTTTTAGCCCCGAGGTTGAGTGCAAGCTGCACAACCAGACAATGACCATTACCTACATCGCCGAAACGGCCTGAAACCGGTCACATGCACAAGCTGCTTGCGCGCCAGATCAAGCGCGTCCTGGACGTCGATCCACTGTGTCTGCCTGCGCTGCAGCAGGAGTTCAATCGATTGGCGTCCAGCGGAGTGCTGTCTGTGCAGGCTGCACAACTTCTCCATGGTCTGCCTGTCTTTCTGCAGCGGGTGGATGAAGCTTATGCGCAGAGTGACCGTGACCTGGAGCTCAAGACCCGTAGTCTGGAGCTCAGCTCGGTCGAACTGACCCAAAAGAATGCCCGCCTGCGCGAAGATCTTGCCAGTCGCACCCGTGCCATTGACTCCCTGCGTGCCTCAGCGCGTGACCTCATGGCTTCTATCGACACAGACCAGACTCTGGCCGCTGACGATAACCTTGAGACCCTGTCTGCCTTGATGCGAGAACTGGTTACCCAGCACGAAGAAAGCCAGCGCGACTTGCAGGAGGCGCTGACTGACCTGGCTTATCAAAAATTTGCGCTTGACCAGCATGCAATTGTCAGCATCACCAACCTGGCCGGCGACATAACTTACGCGAACGACAAGTTTTGTCAGATCAGTGGTTATTCACGCGCCGAAGTATTGAACCAAAACCACAGGCTCATCAACTCCAAGACCCATAGCCCCGAGTTTTTCGCAGACATGTGGGAGCAAATCACATCTGGCATGGTCTGGCATGGTGAGATATGCAATCGCAACAAGGGGGGTACTCTCTACTGGGTGGCTGCCACCATCGTCCCTCTGGCCAATGACGCGGGTAGGCCCACGATGTTCATTGCGATTCGTACCGACATCACCGAGCGCAAGCGCATGGAAGCGTCCATGAAGGCGGCAGAAGCACGCCTGCGCCACATTACCAACACGGTGCCGGGTGCTGTTTTCCAGTGGCATGTCGCGCCAGACCATTACCGTTACACCTTCATCAGCGAGCGTGTGCGCGAGGTGTTGGGCTTCACGCCAGAAGAGTTGAAGCGCGACGCGACATTGACCACCGCGCAGATATTCAAGGAAGACCGCGCCCGAGTGGTCAGTGGTGTGCTGGATGCGGCCCGCAGGCGCGTTGTTTGGCGTGGCGACTACCGGGTGCGGTTGCAAGAGGGGGCTCTGCGCTGGATTCGTGCAGAAATTGATCCTGAACCCGACCTGGCAAGCGATGGTGCCACGGTATTCACGGGTATCTGGCAAGACATTACTGCGCTCAAAGAGGCAGATTCACGGTTGCGTGAAGTGACTGAAAATATCCCCGTAGCCGTATTTCAGTACTACGCGGAGCCCGACGGAAGGCTAAAGATCACCTTCATCAGCGACTCTATCGAAGCGATATGCGGTGTGCGTGCAGATGCCATTCTGGACACCACTGCGCTGTTGCTGGACCGCGTCTACCCTGAAGACCAGGATGTCTTCTCCACTGGGCTGGGGGTAGCGAATGCCCATGCCCAGGCGCAAGCGGTGGACTTTCGTATGGTGCATCTGCAAACCGGTGCCATCGTTTGGGTACACGGCGAAGCCCACCCGCGCCAGCTCTCCCATGGCGGTTGGGTCTGGAATGGCTATTTCACCGACATTACCGCTTCCAAGCAGGCTGAGGCTGAGCTACAAAAAGCCAAAGACGACGCAGAGGCCGCAAGCCATGCAAAGTCGGACTTCCTGGCCAATATGAGCCATGAAATTCGGACACCCATGAACGGCGTCATTGGCATGACGGAGCTGCTGCTCGATACCACGCTGGATGCGGAGCAACGGGAATACCTCAGCATCGTGAAGTCGTCTGCGGATGCGCTGCTACGGGTGATCAACGACATTCTGGATTTCTCCAAGATAGAAGCCGGTAAGCTGCTGATAGAACACATACCCTTCCATCTGGGCCATGCGGTTGCAGACACCCTGAAGTCGGTTGCTCTGCGCGCCAATGAAAAGGGTCTGGAACTCGTGTCTGACGTGGCAGAAGATGTTTCCATGGGTGTGCTAGGCGACCCAGGGCGTTTGCGCCAGATTCTGTTGAACATCATTGGCAACGCCATCAAGTTCACCGAAAGGGGCGAAATAGTGGTCCGTGTCGCCCATGCCAGTGCGCATGAGCGGCCAGCGACATTGCACTTTTCCGTGCGTGACAGTGGCATCGGCATTCCGTTGGACAAGCAACAGGCCATATTTGATGCGTTCTCGCAGGAGGACAGCTCGACCACCCGCAGATACGGCGGTACCGGCCTGGGCCTGACCATTTGTGCACGCCTGGTGGCGGCTATGGGTGGCCGTATCTGGGTCGAGAGTGTGCCGGGCCAAGGCAGCACGTTCCACTTCACGCTGCAAATGGATGTGGATACCAGTGCACCTGTGTTGCTGGCTCCCGTTGTGCGGTTCGCCGGAAGCAAGGCACTGATCGTCGATGACAACGCGGTCAATCGCTTGGTGTTATCGCGTACCCTGGAAAGTGAAGGGGTGATCACCCACACCGCGGCTAGCGGACAGGAGGCTCTGGACTGGCTGGACGCAGCTTCGCTGCAGGGGCATCCCTGCGATCTGATTCTGCTGGATGCGCAAATGCCTGATATGGACGGGTTTGCCGCAGCCGAACAGGTTGGTCGTATGCAGAAGTTGCGCAAGATCCCCATTGTGATGCTGTCCTCCGCAGGCGTGAAGGGCGATGCGCAACGGGCCAGTGACGTGGGCATAGTGGGTTACCTCAGCAAACCCATAGCACGGGATGAACTGCTGCAGGCGCTTGCGCGGGTGTTGAATGCAGATACCTCTCAACCCCAGGCGCTGGTGACCAGTCATCTCATCCGCGAGAGCCAGGTGCTGCTCAATGTGTTGCTGGTGGAGGACCATGTTGTCAACCAGAAACTGGCCGTGACCCTGTTGACGCGATGGGGCCACCACGTGGAAGTTGCTGCCAATGGCCAGATCGCACTGGATATGTTTGCGCAACATGCATTTGACGTCATCCTGATGGACATGATGATGCCCGTGATGGATGGGCTGGAAGCCACGCGGCGTATCCGTGCGATGGAGACCGACCGACATACCCCCATCATTGCCATGACCGCCAATGCCATGGAGTCCGACCGTGAGCGTTGCCTGGCCGCAGGCATGGACGAATACCTGTCCAAACCCATCAAGGCCCAGGAGTTGCAGCAGATGCTGCAGCATTTCTCGTCACCTCGCGCTCTGCGTCTGCAGACGCAGGCTGCTCTCCTTGCTGCAAGCCCACCCCCGTCGGCGGCATTCGACTATGCCCATGGCATTACGTTGGTCGACCAGGATGTGCTGCACATCATTGCTCAACCCTTTGTGAACCAGTGGCCGCAGGAGTTGAAAAGATTGCGCGACGGCCTTGCGCAGGGCGACCTGCAGTCAGTGTTGCACGTAGCACACGCCCTCAAGGGAACTCTGGCCATGTTTGGGGCGGAGCCGGCAGGTGCCTTGGCTTTCGAAATGGAGCAATGTGCGATCGCTCAGAACGCGGCGGGCGCTCAGGTGCGGCTGAGTTTGCTGGAAATAGAAATGGAGAAGCTGATCCCGGTCATACCTCTTGAAGAGACAAACTGACTAAGATGTCTCCATATTTAATGAGTACCTGTCCGTGGCCCATCAAGTACTGATCATTGACGACACTGAGATCAATCTCATTCTGTTTGCCGCGCTGGTGAAGAAGCTTGGTGATTGTGTGCCACACACCTTTGCGCAAGCCCGTGAAGCACTTGCCTGGTTGGTTGGTAATGATCCCGACTTGATTATTGTGGACTACATGATGCCCGATATCGATGGCCTGGAGTTCATGCGCTTGTTGCGCGAAATTCCCGGCCGGGATGTGGTTCCGGTTGTCATGATTACGGCCAATGACCAGAAGCAGCTGCGTTACCGGGCATTGGACCTTGGTGCCAACGACTTCTTGACAAAACCTGTCGATAAAGTGGAGTTTCTGGCGCGCACACGCAATATGTTGCTGGTGAGTGATGCGCGCAAACAACTGACGGACCGCGCCATGTGGCTGGCTGACGAAGTACGAAAAGCCACAGTGGAAATCGTGGCACGGGAGCGGGAGACTGTTTTTCGACTGTGCAAGGCTGCTGAGTACCGAGACCCGGAGACAGGTGCCCACATCTTGCGTATGGCCCACTACTCCCAATTGATTGCTCGTGGTCTGGGCTTGGCTTTAGAGGATCAGGAATTGTTGCTGGAAGCTGCGCCCATGCACGATATTGGCAAGGTGGGGATAGCCGACAAAATTCTGCTCAAGCCGGGGCGACTCGATGCAGACGAATTTGAGGTTATGAAGATGCATGCCGTTTTTGGCTACGAGCTGTTGAAGGGGAGTTCTTCCAAGGTCTTGCAAGCCGGGGCCGAAATCGCCCTTGGGCACCACGAGAAGTTCGATGGAACAGGTTATCCAGCGGGTATGCGGGGGGCGGACATCCCTTTATTCAGTCGAATAGTCGCTGTCGCTGACGTCTTTGATGCGCTTACTTCTGAACGGCCTTACAAAGAAGCATGGACCCTGGAAGCGGCGGTTGACTTTTTGGTCGCTGGCTCCGGTACTCATTTCGACCCACAGTGCGTTCAAGCCTTTTTGAACGCTTGGGAAGATGTGATGGAGATCCGCAATCGCTACCAGGAAGAAGCGGCGTAGTGCGTCTTTCCCTACCTGCATGCTCAAATTCTGCTATTAATATGATAGCTGTATGATTATGTTTCGCGGGGGCTGCAGGCCATTTTCACTTAAGAACCAACACCGGAATGCTGGCATGGGTCAGCACATGCTGTGTCTCACTGCCCAGCAGCAGGCGCTGAATGCCCCTGCGGCCGTGTGAGGCCATGACGATCAAGTCGCACTGGTGTTTGGTGGCGGCGGATATCAGTGCGTCGGACACCACGTCGGATGTGAGGGTGATGGCCTGGGTCTTCACACCTTTGGCGGCTGCGGTGTGTTTGACGGCATCCACCACCGACTGACCCTTGTCTGCCCATTGTTTTTCGACCCGCTGCATCTCTTCGGGTTGCAGCACCATGCCGCCTTCGAAGTAACTTTGGGGGTAGCGTGGTACCACCGATACGGCCACCAACTCGGCGCCACACAGTGCTGCCAGGTCTATGGCACTGGTGACCGCTTTTTGGGACAGTTCCGAGCCATCGGTAGCGACCAGAATTCGTTGGTACATGCTTTTGCTCCTTGCGAGTTGTAGGGCTCCAGCGTACTGCCCACGGCCGTGGCAGGGCTTGATATAGGTCAAGCGCTATGCGAACATTTCGCCGCACAATGGCCCCCATGCTTACTACCGCTACCGTGATCCAGGCTTTGCCCGTCGATCCGTCGTCAGCGGTCGTGCCTGCGCGGGACGTTTTGGCCCTGCTGGATGACCCGCAGGAGTGGAGCGCCTTCAGCCGGCCGTCTGCGCAGGAGCCGGGGTGCTGGGAGTCCAATGTGGTGATCGAAGGCATGCACTGCGCGGCCTGTTCGCTCACCGTGGAGGACGCGCTCAAAGCCGTGCCCGGCGTGCTGAGCGCCCAGGTGGGTGCGGCCAGCCACCGGGCCAGAATTGTGTGGTCGGCCGCACATGTGATGCCATCGGTGTGGATGCAGGCCGTGCTGGCCAGCGGCTACCGCGCCGTGCCGGCCAATGATGTGTTTGCCAGCGAGCGCCGCAAGCGTGAGACCCGCCAGGCCCTGTGGCGCTGGCTGGTGGCGGGGCTGTGCATGATGCAGGTCATGATGTATGCCTACCCGGCCTACGTTGCGCTGCCGGGTGACCTGAGCGGCGAGATGGAGCAGCTGTTGCGCTGGGCATCCTGGGTGCTGACGCTGCCGGTCATGCTGTTCTCCTGTGGCCCCTTCTTTCGCAATGCGCTGCGCGACCTGGCCCACGCGCGGGTCAGCATGGACCTGCCGGTTGCCCTGGGCATGGTGATCACCTTTGCCGTGAGCACGGTGGGTACCTTCGAGCCACAGGGTGTTTTTGGCCGCGAGGTGTATTTCGACTCGCTGACCATGTTTGTGTTCTTCTTGCTGACCGGCCGCTGGCTGGAGCTGCGTTTGCGGGACCGCACCGCAGGCGCGCTGGAGGCCCTGATGAACCGCCTGCCCGACAGCGTGGAGCGCCAGTTGCCCGACGGCCAGTTTGCCCGCGTGGCAGCCCGCCGCGTGCAGGTGGGTGATGTGCTGCGGGTGCACCCGGGCGAGACCTTTACGGCCGATGGTGTGTTGACGGTGGGTAGCACCCGCGTGGACGAGGCCTTGCTGACGGGTGAGTCCCGCCCGCTGGCCCGCCGCGTGGGTGAGTTGGTTTGGTCCGGCAGCCACAACCTGACGGGCACGGTGCAGCTGCGTGTGGAGCGCGTGGGTGCAGCCACCCGTTTTGCGCAGATCGTGGCGCTGATGGAAAGTGCGTCTGCCACCAAGCCCGAGGGCGCAGTGCTGGCCGACCGTATTGCCAAGCCTTTTTTGATTGCCGTGCTGCTGGCGGCCGCGGGCGCCTGCGCCTGGTGGTGGGGGCGTGACCCCGGCCATGCGCTGATGGTGGCGGTGGCCGTGCTGGTGGTGACCTGCCCCTGCGCCTTGTCGCTGGCCACACCGGCCGCCATGTTGGCCGCTGCCGGCAACCTGGCACGTGGTGGTGTGCTGGTGCGCCGCCTGCAGGGGCTGGAGGCCCTGGCCAAGGTGGACACGCTGGTGTTTGACAAGACCGGCACGCTGACGCGCGATGCCATGGTGCTGGATGCTGTGGAAACACGCGCGGGTGTGTCGGCACAGCAGGCACTGGCCATGGCTGCGGCTCTGGCGCAGCATTCACTGCACCCGGTGTCGCGTGCCTTGGTGAAAGAACAGGCCTCGCGTTTGGCAAGCACCCCACAACAGGGTGGTCAAGAACCCACCTGGACCTGTGAAGCCGTCACCGAAAGTGCAGGGGAGGGTGTGGCTGGTTTGGCGTACGGGGTGGGCCTGAATGCCGCCGAACCCAGCGTGGCGGCTTTGCGCCTGGGGTCGGCCAGTTACTGCGCGGTGCCTGCGCGTTGTGTACCCGGCTTGCAGGTCCATTTGCGCGACGACCAGGGTTGGCTGGCAAGCTTCATCCTGCAGGAAGACCTTCGCCCCCAGGCCGCAGAGGCCGTGTCTGCACTGAAAACACTGGGTGTTGATGTGTTGATGCTGTCGGGGGACGGATCTGTGTCCGTGGCCCGGGTGGCCGCCCAGGCTGGCATTACCCAGGCCCATGGTGCGTGCACACCCCAGGACAAGCTGAATGTCTTGCGCCAGTTGCAGGCCCAGGGCCACACCGTGGCCATGGTGGGTGATGGCCTGAACGACGGTCCGGTGCTGGCCGGGGCCCATGCCTCGTTTGCGTTTGGCCAGGCTGCTCCACTGGCGCAGTCCAAGGCAGATTTTGTGATTCTGGGCGAGCAGTTGATGGCTGTGGTGCACACACTGCAGTTGGCACGGCGCACCATGGCCGTGGTGCGGCAGAACCTGTGGTGGGCTTTACTTTACAACGCGGCCTGTGTACCGTTGGCCGTTGTGGGCCTGCTGCCAGCCTGGCTGGCCGGCTTGGGTATGGCCGCCAGCTCCTTGCTGGTGGTACTCAATGCCCTGCGCCTTGCGCCCAGTCGGGTCGCTGTTTTGCCCACGCCAAGAAAGGCTGTCTGATGGATATTCTGTATTTGCTGATCCCGCTGTCGGTGGTGTTGGTGTTTTTCATACTGGGCGGTTTATGGTGGGCCATAGACCGCGGGCAGTTTGAAGACATTGAGGCCGAAGGCGAACGTATTCTGAAAGATACCTGAATATTTTTAAGGTCTTTGGTGTGTGCTTGACCTGGGTCAAGGTCACCGAGCCCCTCACCAGCAAAAATCCTCCACAAGCTTCAACCCAAAAGAGAGAAACATGGCATTTGCAAATCAAAAAGCGACTGTTTACAACGATACGGTTGTGCGCCAGTTCGCCATCATGACGGTCGTCTGGGGCGTGGTGGGCATGCTGGTCGGTGTCATCATCGCCGCGCAGCTGACCTGGCCCGAACTCAACTTCGGCATATCCTGGCTCAGTTACGGCAGGCTCAGACCGCTGCACACCAACGCGGTGATTTTTGCGTTTGGGGGTTGCGGTTTGTTTGCCTCGGCTTATTACGTGGCGCAGCGGACCTGCCAGGTGCGGCTGTTTGGCGACAAACTGGCCGCATTTACGTTTTGGGGTTGGCAACTGGTGATTGTGGCGGCCGCCATTTCCCTGCCACTGGGCTACACCCAAGGCAAGGAATACGCCGAGCTGGAGTGGCCCATTGACATTCTGATCACCCTGGTCTGGGTGTCGTTTGCCATTGTGTTTTTTGGCACCATTGGCACACGCCGGGTTAAACACATCTACGTGGCCAACTGGTTCTTTGGTGCGTTTATTCTGGCCGTGGCCATCTTGCACTTGGTCAACAGTGCCGCCATTCCCGCGGACTGGATGAAAAGTTACTCGGCATATGCCGGTGTGCAAGACGCGATGGTGCAGTGGTGGTATGGCCACAATGCGGTGGGTTTCTTCCTGACTGCTGGTTTCCTGGGCATGATGTATTACTTCATCCCCAAGCAGGCTGAGCGTCCTGTCTATAGCTACCGCCTGTCCATCGTCCACTTCTGGGCGCTGATCTTCACCTACATGTGGGCCGGCCCCCACCACCTGCACTACACAGCGCTGCCGGACTGGACACAGTCGGTCGGTATGGTGTTCTCACTGATTCTGTTGGCGCCCAGTTGGGGCGGCATGATCAACGGCATCATGACCCTGTCGGGCGCCTGGCACAAACTGCGCGATGACCCCATCCTGCGTTTCCTGATTGTGTCCCTGTCCTTCTACGGCATGAGCACCTTTGAAGGCCCCATGATGTCCATCAAGACGGTGAACGCCCTGAGCCACTACACCGACTGGACCGTGGGCCACGTGCACTCGGGAGCCCTGGGTTGGGTGGGCTTGGTGACCATGGGCTCCATGTATTACCTGATCCCCAAACTCTTTGGCCAGAAGCAGATGTACAGCGTCAAGGCCATCGAGGTGCACTTCTGGACCGCCACCATCGGCATCGTGATCTACATCGCCGCCATGTGGATTGCCGGTGTGATGCAGGGCCTGATGTGGCGCGCCATCAATGCCGACGGCACGCTGACCTACACCTTTGTGGAGTCCGTCAAGGCGACCTACCCGTTTTATGTGCTGCGCTTGCTGGGTGGTCTGCTGTACCTGGGTGGCATGGTGATCATGCTGTGGAACACGCTGAAGACCGCCACCGCCGGACGTGCCGTGGATGTCAAGGTTCCCACCAGTGTGGCCTACGCCTGAGCGAATGCATTAGTGATTAGGAAAAACCATGGCTAACAACAACGAAAACTCTCCGTTCTCGCACGAAAAGATCGAGACCAACAACTTCCTGATGATTGTGCTGATCCTGCTGGTGCTGCTGGTGGGTGGTATGGTGGAAATTGTTCCGCTGTTCTTCCAGAAGTCCACCACCGAGCCGATCAAAGGCATACAGCCCTACACCGCCTTGCAACTGGCGGGGCGTGATGTCTACATCCGCGAGGGCTGCTACAACTGCCACTCGCAGATGATCCGCCCCTTCCGGTCCGAGACGCTGCGGTATGGCCACTACTCCGTGGCGGGCGAGTCGGTGTACGACCACCCGTTCCAGTGGGGCAGCAAGCGCACCGGGCCTGATCTGGCGCGCGTGGGCGGCAAGTACAGCGATGACTGGCACCGCACCCACCTGATCAGCCCGCGTGACTTGGTGCCCGAATCGAACATGCCGGCCTACCCCTGGCTGGAGAAAGCACCAGTCGATGCCGCCGGCATGGCCAGCCGCATGAAGGCCCTGCGCACGGTGGGTGTGCCCTACACCGACGCGCAGATTGCCAGCGCGGCAGACGATGTCAAGGGCAAAACCGAGCTGGACGCCACCATCGCCTATTTGCAGGTGCTGGGCCTGGCCCTGAAATAACAACCAAGGATTGGACTATGGAACTCGACATCAACACCCTGCGGTCCGCCGCCACCGTGGCCAGCTTTGTGACTTTCATTGGCATTGTGTGGTGGGCTTGGTCCAAGCGCCGCGCAGACGACTTTTCTGAAGCCGCAAAACTGCCGTTCGAGCAGGACTGAACCCAGCCAGAAGGATTAGAAAATGAGCGACTTTACAAGCGACTTCTGGTCGATTTATGTAGCCGGTATCACCGTGGTGAGCATACTGGCGTGCCTGCTGCTTCTGTGGTTCAGTGGCAAGGCACGTGCCATGACAGCCGATGACAACACCACCGGCCACGTGTGGGATGGCGATCTGCGTGAGATGAACAACCCGCTGCCACGCTGGTGGGCCTGGTTGTTTGTCATCACGATTGTGTTTGCCTTGGCCTACTTGGTCCTCTACCCCGGTTTGGGCAGCTACGCCGGCAAGCTGGGCTGGACGCAGGTGGGTGCGCTCCAAGCCGAGGTTGCCGCGGGTGAGCGTGAAACCGCTCCCCTGTACGCCAAGTTTGCTGCCATGACTCCGGAAGATATTGCACGGGACCCGCAGGCCCAGGCCATTGGCGAGCGCTTGTTCATGAACAACTGTTCGCAATGCCACGGTTCGGACGCCCGCGGTGCTAAAGGCATCCCCAATTTGACGGACGGCGATTGGCTATACGGTGGTGCGCCCGACAAGATCAAGGAGTCCATCACACTGGGCCGCGCTGGCAACATGCCCCCCATGGGTGCTGCCGTGGGCAATGGTGAAGACGTCAAGAATCTGGCCAACTATGTGTTGGGCCTGTCCAAAAGCCCCAACGATTCGGTGCGTGCCGCCCTGGGCAAAGAGAAGTTCATGGCCTGCGCAGCCTGTCACGGCATGGATGGCAAGGGCAACCAGGCCCTGGGCGCCCCCAACCTCACGGACGACATCTGGCTGCACGGCTTTGGCGAAAACGCTATCGCCGCAATGGTCAACAATGGCAAGGTCAACCAGATGCCGGCCCAGGCCGACCGCCTGAATGCCAGCCAGATCCAGGTATTGGCGTCGTATGTGTGGGGCCTGTCGAACAACAGCGCCAAACCCAAGTAAACACCCGCCAGAAAGACACAGGATTTGGACGATACCGCCGCCACGCCCCGCAAGGTCATCCACATTGCGGCGTCAAAGGACAAGAGCCCCATAGCTCCCCCAGCGGGAGCCGACGCGGAGATGGTGTCGCTGTACGAGGCGCACCAGAAGATCTACCCGCGCAGCGTCTCGGGTTTTTTCTCAAATTGGCGCTGGGGCATGGTGTTTCTGACCCAACTGGTGTTTTACGGCTTGCCCTGGCTGGAGTGGGGCCAGCGCCAGGCCGTGCTGTTTGACCTGGGCGCGCGGCGGTTTTACATCTTTGGCCTGGTGTTGTACCCGCAGGACTTTATTTACCTGACGGGACTTCTGGTCATCTCGGCGTTTTCATTGTTTCTGTTCACGGCGGTGGCAGGGCGTTTGTGGTGTGGTTATGCCTGCCCCCAGACGGTCTATACCGAGATGTTTCTGTGGCTGGAGAAAAAGACCGAGGGTGACCGATCTGCCCGTATGCGGCGGGATAGTGGCCCGCGCAATGCGGATTGGTTGCTGCGTAAATCGGCCAAGCATTTTCTGTGGCTTGTATTGGCGGCATGGACTGGTTTTACCTTTGTGGGTTATTTCACCCCCATACACGAGCTGGCAGGTGCGTTTGTTCAGCTGAAGATGGGCACCTGGGAAGTGTTCTGGTCTATCTTTTATGCATTTGCCACGTATGGCAACGCGGGCTTCATGCGTGAACAGGTGTGTCTGCACATGTGCCCCTATGCGCGCTTCCAGAGCGCCATGTTTGACAAGGACACGCTGATCGTCACCTACGACGAAGAGCGTGGGGAGCCGCGTGGTGCCCGATCGCGCAAGGCTGACCCCTTGACCCTGAATCTGGGCGCCTGTGTCAACTGCAGCCTGTGTGTGCAGGTGTGTCCCACCGGCATCGACATACGTGACGGGCTGCAGTACGAATGTATTGGCTGTGGTGCCTGTGCCGATGTGTGCGACGGTGTTATGGACAAGATGGGGTACGCGCCAGGCCTCATCAAGTACTCCACCCAAAACGCCGTCAACCAGCACTGGACCAAGGCCCAGACCCTGCGCCATGTGTTGCGCCCCCGCGTGCTGATTTATTCGGCCATTTTGGGCACGGTTGTGCTGGCCATGGTGGTGAGCCTTGCCATGCGCACCCCGTTCAAGGTGGATGTGGTGCGTGACCGTGGCATGCTGGCCCGCATGGTGGAGGCCGGCCGTATTGAGAACGTGTACCGGCTGCAGATCATGAACGCCACCGAGGCCGCACAAGACTTCAGCATCGGGGTTGAGGGATTGCCTGGGCTGGTGGTGGTGTCCGACAAGGATGTCAGCATCGACTCCACCCAGGCCCGCTGGGTCGCCGTACGCTTGCAACTGCCACCCGATGCTGCGGCCCCGGGCTCGCATACCATCCATTTTGTGATAACCGGCCCTGCGTCCTTGGGCCGTGTGGTCGAGAAGTCCGTTTTTATTGTTCCCCGTTAATGTTTAACCCTGCAGGAGGCTCTATGCAGCACACCAATATGACCCCCGCCACCGAGTCGCGCCCCTGGTGGCGTTACGGCCATGTGTGGTTGGTGATTGCAGGACCGGTTCTGGTGGTGGTGGCTTCGTTTATCACAGCCTATCTGGCCATCGTGGGCCAGGACCCGGTGGTGGACGAAGACTATTACCGCAAGGGCCTGGCCATCAACAAGACGCTGAGTGACAACCCGGCCAGCCTGGCGCCCGCCAAAGAGGCCCGCAACCATGCCGCTACCGGTGTGAAGGCACCCCAGTAAACCGCCATGTTGCAGCAACGCCTGATGTGGGTTGTGTGGCCCGCCTTTTTGATGGCCGGTGTGCTAGAGGTGCTGGTTTTTGCCATGGTAGACCCGCAAGACATCCATTGGTTTGGTGCCCCACTGGAGTGGTCACGCCAGGCGATTTACACCGCCGCTTTTTTTGTGTTCTGGGCCATCACCGCGGTGTCAGGCGGACTGACGGTGCTGCTGGCCATGTCGTCGCCCGAGGTGAACGATTAGCAGTCGGCCCGGGCGCTCACGATATTGCGCAGTGCATCACCATTGATGATGCGGATCTGGCGCTGCTTCACTTCGATGATGCCGTCTTCAACAAACTTGGAGAAGGTGCGGCTGACGGTTTCGAGCTTCAGGCCCATATAACTGCCGATTTCTTCGCGTGTCATACGCAGCACCAGCTCGGACTGTGAAAACCCCCGCGCATGCAGCCGCTGCATCAGGTTGAGCAGGAAGGCGGCTAGGCGTTCTTCGGCCCGCATGCTGCCCAACAGCAGCATGACGCCGTTCTCACGGACGATTTCACGGCTCATGATCTTGTGCACATGGTGCTGCAGCGCATTCACCTCGCGTGAGAGTTCTTCTATGCGGTCAAAGGGCATGACGCAGACCTCGGCGTCTTCCAGCGCGACCGAATCACAGGTATGCACATCGTTGACGATACCGTCCAGGCCAATCACTTCACCGGCCATCTGAAAGCCCGTCACCTGGTCGCGGCCGTCTTCGGTGGTGACACAGGTTTTGAAAAAGCCGGTGCGAATGGCATACAGGCTGGTGAACTTTTCGCCATTGCGAAACAGCGTACCTCCACGTTTGACCTTGCGCCGGCTGGCCACCACTTCGTCGATGCGGTCCAGCTCGGACTGGCTTAGCCCCATGGGCATGCACAACTCACGCAAATTGCAGTTGGAGCATGCAATTTTGATGGAATGTGCCGCTATTCCGATGGTCGGTTTGGCTTTCGTATCGGTGCGGCTCGGTGTCGATGGCGGGGTGTGGTCAAGCATGGGGTGCAAAGAGGTGCGGATTCGGTCCAGTTTACTCACATTCGAAGTCTTTGATGCAAATCAAGCTGTCACAGGCGATTTTCCCGCACAGTGCGGGCCATATGTTCAGGAGTTTTGTATGACGTTCGCCGCTGAAACCGTATCAGACGAGATGCTGAAAAGGTTTGACGTGCCCGGCCCACGTTACACCTCGTACCCCACGGCTGACCGTTTTGTGGAGGCCTTTGGGGCTGAAGACTATGGGCGGGCCTTGGACCAGCGGCGCAGCGGGGTGGTAGCGCGGCCCATGCCCTTGTCGGTTTATGTGCACATCCCGTTTTGTGAGTCCCTGTGTTACTACTGTGCCTGCAACAAGATCATCACCAAGCACCACGACCGTGCCGCGCCCTACCTGCGGTATTTGAGCCGCGAGGTAGACCTGCACACCGAGCGCCTGGGCGTGGGGCAGACCATCAGCCAATTGCACCTGGGCGGGGGGAGCCCCACGTTTCTGAACGACGCCGAGCTGGGCGAGTTGATGGCCATGCTGCGCCGCAGCTTTACCCTGGCACCTGGGGGCGAGTACTCCATAGAGGTAGACCCCCGCACGGTGGACGCAGCCCGCCTCGATACCCTGGCCGCGCTGGGCTTTAACCGGCTCAGTTTTGGTGTGCAGGACTTTGACCCCGCGGTGCAAAAAGCCGTGCACCGGGTGCAACCGGCGGAGCAGGTGTTTGCGCTGGTAGAGGCCGCACGGGCGCGGGGGTTTGAGTCCATCAATGTGGACCTGATCTACGGCCTGCCGCGCCAAAGCCCCGAGTCGTTTGACCGCACCCTGGCCCAGGTCAACGCCCTGCGCCCGGACCGCATTGCGCTGTACGCCTATGCCCACCTGCCCGAGCGTTTCAAGCCGCAGCGGCGTATTGCGATTGTGGAGTTGCCCAGCGGCGGTGCCAAAGTGTCCATGTTGTCGCGTTCGCTGGAGGCCTTTCGCAAGGCCGGTTATGTGTATGTGGGCATGGACCACTTTGCCTTGCCGGACGATGCCCTGGCCGTGGCCAAGCGCCAGGGGCGGCTGCACCGCAACTTCCAGGGTTACAGCACCCAGCCCGATTGCGACCTGATCGGCCTGGGCGTGTCGGCCATTGGCCGCATAGGCGCCACCTACAGCCAAAACGCCAAGACCATGGAGGAGTATTGCGATTTTCTGGACCAGGGACGTTTCCCCGTGGTACGTGGCCTGGCGCTGACACGTGATGACCTGGTGCGCCGCTGCGTCATCATGGCCCTGATGTGCCAGGGGCAACTGGATTTTGATGCCGTTGAAGCGGCCCACTTGCTGGATTTTCGGAGCTACTTCGCCAAGGAGCTGGAAGAGTTGAAGCCGCTGGCAGACCAGGGGCTGGTCCAAATCGATGCGTCCGGCATCGAGGTGACGCCACAGGGATGGTTTTTTGTGCGTGCCGTGGCCATGGTGTTTGACCGATACTTGCAGTCGGACCGTACGCGGGCCCGCTTTTCAAAAATCATCTAACAGCACTGCATGCAATCATCCCTGGCGCTCACCGCCTTGCTGATGGGCCTGGTGGGCGGCCCGCATTGCGTCGCCATGTGTGGCGCCGCCTGCGCGGGCATTGGCCAGGCGGCCGGCCCGCGCAAGCAATCGGCACTATTGCTCTTCCAGGTGGGGCGCATAGCAGGTTATTCGGTACTGGGTGGTCTGGCGGCTGCGTCGTTACAAGGCCTGGGCTGGTTGGCCGTGCAGTCTGCCGCGCTGCGCCCAGTGTGGTCGCTGTTCCATGTGGCGGCTTTTGTGCTGGGTATGGTGCTGCTGGTGCAGGCGCGCCAGCCGGTGTGGCTGGAGCAGGGGGCACGCAAGGTCTGGGCACGCGCACGGTCTTTTGCCGGCACGGGTGGCGCGGGTGCGCCCCTACTGCTGGGTAGCCTGTGGGCGCTGTTGCCCTGCGGTTTGCTGTATTCGGCGGTGATGGTCGCAGCGCTGGCGGGTAGCGTGGCGGGCGGAGCCATGGTCATGGCGCTGTTTGCGCTGGGTACCAGCGTCACCCTGTTTTTGGGGCCCGTGCTCTGGCTGCGCCTGCGTGGCTCGCCCGCACACCCTGGCAGCGGGCAGTGGGGTGTGCGCCTGGCAGGCGTGGCGCTGGCAGCCAGTTCGGGCTGGGCCTTATGGATGGCCCTGGCGCATAACACCGCGCCATGGTGTGTGGTGCCGTAGCCCCAGCGTGCTCTACATGTGCGCGTCGCGCACCGAGGCTTCCAGCTCACCAAAGGCCTCTTCCACATACACACCCAGGCGCTCCAGGTTGGGTAGTTCGTCTGTCGCAATCAGGCCAAAGAACAGATCACCCGCATAACTGAACAGCGTGATGTTCAGCAGATTGCTGGGTGGCAGCGTGCTGATGGGGTGCATCTCTTCCATGCGGGCACCCTTGATGTACAGGTGTTCCTTGGGGCCGGGCACGTTGGACACCAGCGTGTTGCCCATGGGTGGCATCTTGTTGCTGAGCTTGAGTGTCTCGGCAATCTGGGCCACCAGGCCGGTGATGATGGTGTAGGACTCAATGGCCTCTGGCGCCACGCTGTCGACCATGGTGCGCACATTGCGCAGGCTGTAGCCAATGTTGCGCAGGCGCACATAGGGGTCGTCTGTGGGGGGAGACAGCTCCACCTGGATGATGCCGATCTTGTTGCCCGCCGTTTTCTCGCCCTCTTTGCGCAGGTTGACGGGCATCTGGATCGTGATGGGGCGGCGCAACTCCACACCCTGGTCTTGCAGGTAGCGGCGCAGCGCGCCGTCCAGGCAGGTCAGCGCAATGTGGTTGAGGGTAGAGCGGGTGCGGGTGCGGATGGCGTTGACCCGCTCCATGGACACACCGGCGGTGGCGAACTGGCGGCCGGATGTGACCTGGCCCGTCAATGGCGTTTTGGCGCTGGAGACAAAGGGCAGGGCGATGGCGTTTTTGGTCAACTTCACACTTTCCAGCAGCAGCATGGCGGCCAGGCGACCAATGCCCAGGAAGCGCCGGGTGTTGCCGGTCACCTCTTTCCAGGTCATCTGCAACAGCTCCTGCTTGGCCCGGGCGCTGCGGCTGCCGCCGTGGCCGCCGTGTTTTTGCGTCCATACCGGGACCTGGTCCATGTCGGTGGGGGAGGTGGAATAACACTCGGCCGTCCAGCGCGCCATGGTCACACCATCGGCATAGGCGTGGTGCATCTTCTGGTACAGCGCAAACTTGCCGTCTGGCAGGCCGTCAATCACATGCACCTCCCACAGCGGGCGGCTGCGGTCCAACATGGGAGTGTGCAGCTGGGACACAAAGGCGTACAGCGCGGCACGGTCGTTGGCGCCCTTGGGCATGGTGTGGAAGAACACGTGTTGCGACATGTCCAGCTTCTCGATCGGCTGCCAGTAGGGCCAGGAGCCCATCGTGAACTGGATCACCCGGTTGAACGGCGGCTTGACATCACTGGCGGCCAGGTATTCCTTGAACAGGTTTTTGGCAAACGCGGGCGTGGACTTGGGTGGGCGTTTGAAGATCAGCAAACCGGCTACGTGTTTGGGGCTGGCCTCGGTCTCTGCGATGAAAAAACCAAGGTCGAGTAGGGACAGTTTGCTCATGTTTTATGTTCTTTGCTAGGGCCGTTGTGCTTAATTCTTTGGCAAGAACAGGTTAAGGCCTGGGTGCCTGTGCGCACTGTAGGCGATGCGCTGGCTTCGGTCAATTTGGCGGTGCGATATTAGTGAGGGGTCCCGGTCGAAGGGTTGCCGACCAACCTTTCTGGAGCTTGGGCCATAAAGACCTTACTACTGTGCCTCTGCTAGACTGCGATTGCACTGAATACGGTGCTAAAGGGATGAGAACTCCAATGGCAATTGCGCCCGCGACCGCTACAGGCCATATAGCAGTCCTCGACGATGAGGCCGACATTACGCTGCTGCTGGCCAACTACCTGAAACCCCACGGCTATCGGGTTACCCAACTGCACAATGGCCGCGCGCTGATGGACCTTATGCGCTCGGATCCACCTATCTTGGTGCTCCTGGACCTGGGTTTGCCTGGCGAGGACGGTTTTTCCATCGCGCGCCAGTTGCGCGAGCATTGGCGCTGTGGACTGGTTATTGTTACTGGCCGTGGCGATGCAGTTGACAAAGTGGTTGGATTGGAGGTCGGCGCGGACGACTACGTTACAAAGCCCTTCGATTTGCGCGAATTGTTGGCACGTATCAAGGCGGTCTTGCGGCGCATGACCCCTGCCGAACAATCTACACCCAGCGCTGCAGGTACTGCACTGAGCTTCGCTGGCTGGGAGCTGGACACTGCAGCACGTCGGTTGCTCGACCCGCATCGTCAACATGTACCGCTGACTACCGGCGAATTCGAACTGCTGTGTGCCTTTGCCAAGAGCCCAGGGCGTGTATTGTCCCGAGACTTTCTTTTGGAGCAAACGCGAGGCCGTGAAGCCGCTCCATTTGACCGCACGATCGACGTCCAGATTGGACGACTGCGCAAGAAACTCGAGAGTGACCCCGAAGACCCGCAAATCCTGAAGTCTGTACGTGGCGCAGGCTACATCTTCGTACCATTGGTAACCCATGTCTGAAGAGGCCGAACTACCGGATGATCACTTCGCGCCGCGCGACTTTCTCTCCGGTGCGGACGAAAACAGCGTGTTCCGATCGCTGTTTCTCGCTTACCCGGACGCATTGCTACTCGTAAACCAGTCGGGAGTTATCGTGTTGGCCAACCCTTCTGCTGCGAAGCTGTTGGGGTATGGTGTGCAGGAGTTACAAGGTATGCCAGTGGACGCACTGGTGCCAGACAGTATTCGCCCAAGGCACGCCGCCTACCGGGAGGCCTATGGCAGTTCGCCGAGGCAAAGGCCCATGGGTACACAAATGGACCTTGTGGCGCGGTGCAAGAATGGCAGCGAGGTAATGGTCGAGATTGCGCTGAGTCCTCTGCAGAGCCATGGTCTGCCGTTCGTTGTTGCGGCCATTCGCGACATCGGTGCCTACCCTCGCGTCAAGCAGGCCTTGCAGCGGGCTCGTTACAGCGAGCACCTGGCCCAACTGGGGCGTCTTGCGGTCGATACGCGCGACCCGCAGGTACTGCTCGACCAGGTACCAGTGATCGCCGCCGCCGCGTTGCAGGTAGAAGTGGCCAGGGTTTTCCTGCTAGAGCCCAACCGACTGGAATTCCGCATTGCCAGCGGTATAGGCCAATTGCCCGGGGAAGAGGTTGGGTCGCTGATTGCCAATCGGCCCGACACGCCACCCGGATACGTATTGAACTGTGGGCAGACGGTTGTGGTGCAAGACTATCGCACCGAGCAACGATTTACGGTGCCGCCTACCTATCTGGAGGCCAGCTTAGTCAGCGCGCTGGCCGTACCGCTGTCGGACCGCGGGCGCGTGATTGGTGCGCTGGCCGTGCGTTCGCGAGAGGGCAAACGATTCGACAGCGACGAAATGCGCTTTCTGGAGTCGTTGTCAAATCTGCTAGCTACCAGTTTGCAGCGGGCCCAATCTGAAGATGCCCTCAACCATGCTCAGCGGCTGGAAAGTGTTGGCCAGTTGACAGGTGGCATAGCGCACGATTTCAATAATTTGCTCACCGTGATACAAGGCAACCTCCAGGTTCTGGAAGAATTGCCCGCCCTGGATGGAGACGCATTCGGCCAGCAACTGGTAAGTGCCGCTACACGTGCCAGCAAACGAGGGGCAGAACTTACCGCTAAGCTCTTGGCGTTTTCCCGTCGCCAAGTCTTGCAACCTTCTTCCGTGGATGTGGGCGCGCTGTTGGGCTCGCTGGCGGGCATGCTGCGCAGAACCTTGGACCAGCGCATACGCATCGAGGTGGGCGTGATGCCAGATTGTCCGGCGGTGCAGGCCGATCCTGGACAGCTCGAAGCTGCGCTACTCAATATTGCGATCAATGCGCGCGATGCCATGCCCGACGGTGGGTTGCTGCGTTTCTCGGCACGGGTCTGCGAAGTTCCCTCTGCCGCGGTCCGTAGCGAGCTGGAGGACGGCCAAAACCGCACATTTGTAGCGATATGCGTGACAGATACAGGTTGCGGTATGCCTGATGCAGTGCGCGACCGCGCCTTTGAGCCTTTTTTTACCACCAAGGAGGCTGGCCGGGGTACCGGATTGGGGTTGAGCACGGTTTATGGATTCGCGAAACAGTCGCATGGCGCCGTAGCGATGGACAGCACTCCCAGTCAAGGCACCATGGTCACTCTGTTTCTACCGCGCCCCAACCAAGGCGTGGGCCACCCGGTCGTGCTGGCGGAAAGCGTGGATGTGGAGGTTCCAAAAGGGCTTCGGGTTCTCTTGGTCGAGGACGACCATGAAGTGCGTGAAGTGGTGCACGCCTTTCTTGTCGCCTTGGGCTGCGCCGTGACCGAGGCGGTCAATGCAGAGCAGGCATTGTTGCTACTGACTCCTGAGGCCGATCATGCTTTGTTGGTTAGCGATATCGCATTGGGCACCGGTATGCGCGGAACCGAACTGGCGTTGCTCGCCCAAAGGCGATTTCCAGGACTGGGCGTGTTGCTGATGTCTGGGTTCTCGTCTGAGTTGCTGGACGCAGACAGAGACTCCCCGCACGAATGGGAACTGCTGCGCAAACCCTATAGCCGTGAGGAATTGGCTGGCGCCATTGTCCGCGTGTTGGCTATCCGCAAATCGGCTTGAGTCCGCGCGGTCCGCGGCTGACTCAGTGCAGAGCTGTGCTGGTTGGGGGCGTCAGGTAGCTTTGCACAAAGGTCGTCAACGCATCGATCTCCGGGATGTGGATGTCGCGACGTCCTTTTTCGGTAAATCCGATCAATTTGCTGCGTGCCAAGCGGGTCAGTGAGCGACTCACGGTTTCTATGGTCATGCCCAGGTAGTTGCCAATGTCCGCGCGCGTCAGGCGCAAGGTGAACTGGTCGGTACGCATGCCACTGCGCCCAAGGCAATGCACCCAGTACCGCAAAAAGTCGGCAACGCGCGCATCGGCCGGTAGTGTGCAGACCGAGATCAACGAGTCGCGGTCGCGCGCAATTTCTCGGCTCATGGCCTCATGCAGCACTGACAACAGTTTGATATGGCGTGCACAGGCAGCCATTAGCGCGTCGTAACCGATGACCCAGACCTCACCGGTGTCCAGTGCTACCGCGTCGCAGACGAAGCGGCCGTTGGCAATGCCGTCAAAGCCCATCCAGTCGCCGCGGAACTTGAGACCAACAACCTGCTCGCGTCCGTCTGCAGTCTGGTTGACGATTTTGCAGAAGCCGGAGTTCAGTACGTACAGATTGCCAAAACCATCGCCCGCTTTGTATACGGCTTCGCCGGGCCGGACGATACGCCGCTGCGGCTCCAGCACTTCAAGTAGCAGGTTGAGTACTTCGACGATGTGTTGGCTGGTGCGGCCGTCAAATTCTGTATGTGACTTAGCCGGCCTGCACGCGATGATCGGGGCACGGGTTGCAATGGGGGCGGGTGAGTAGTTCAACATGGTCGTCTCCAGATCAGTCAATGGTGTGGCGCGATGGACTGAATGTTGAACGGGTGCAGAAAATGCAGTAACAATGCCATGCATCGGTTGGTAACACTGTGTGAACCGTGTGTATCAAACCAACAGCGGTGTGCGTTGACCGCCTTTCGTTTGACCTAGGTCAATAGCGAACTAGGCAGTTTGGCTACTCTTGGCAGTACGCCACTTTGCACGATCTGTAGTCGCTCCGCCATGCCCTTTCTGCCTACGCTTTGCACGCCCTCCTCAGAGCGGTCGATGTCGCCAGAGGAGAAAAATGCTGTCTTGGAAAACCTCCGCATCATGGGCAGCGCCGCGAAGAAAGGAATGCTGGCGGGCCTATTGAAAGGCCGCAGGCTGGCTTTGCTGTCCGAATTCACCGGTGATTACCCCGCAGTCATTGGGGAGGAGTTTCAGTTGTTTGAGCTTGCGGCCACGCAAATGGGTGCGCAGGTTGCCCATATACGCCCTGGGCTGACCCAATCCAGCACTGCACAAGAAGTGGAAAGCACCGCGCGGATGCTCGGCCAACTTTACGACGCACTGGATTGCGGTGGCATGGACGTGGAGCTGGTTCAGCAAATCGCCTTGTATGCAGGCATACCCGTGTTTCAAGGCCTGGCGTCTGCCCAACACCGTACTGCCGCTCTTGCAGCGGCGTTGTCGGAGCGGACTGGCAGCGGACTTCCGGACGACGCGCGGCGCCGCGTTGTACAGGCAGTGCTTCTGGGAACTTTGGTTTAGATGCAGTGAGCAGCTGTGCTGCACAACGTAGGGTGTTTCAAACACCTCAAGGCTGTTCCCACCGGTTGTTATATACGGTCACGACTGGCTTGTTAACAAAGATCAAAGCGCCTGCGCGCACTCTTCTGCATCTTGGACCTCACTCTTCCATTGCTCAGGTACCCTTTACTTGCCAACCTACCATGCCGTCGTCTGGATTGATCACGAAAAAGCAATCGTCTCCATCTCAGTCGCTACTTGGGCAACTTCCTTCCACGGCGCTTCCGTGTGCCAGCGGGCCGTCCAGTCCTTGAATTCGTGAGAGGGCATAGGGCGGGCAATGCCGTAGCCTTGTGCCAAATGGCACCCGATAGAAAGAAGGGCAGCACCGTGCGCCTTGGTTTCTACGCCCTCTGCAATTACCTTACGCCCGAAGGCACGGGCCAGTTGCACTACAGCCTGCACGATGCCTCTGTCGTCGTCATCGGTAAGCATGTCTCGCACAAAACTTTGATCGATTTTTAACTCGTCCACCGGCAGGCGGCGAAGGTAGGACAGCGAAGAGTAGCCTGTGCCAAAGTCGTCCAACGAGAAGTGCACACCCAATTGTTTGCAGCATTCAACCAGGGCCACCGCCTGGTCCATGTCGTTGAGCGCTGCGGTCTCCAGCACCTCCAACTCGAAGTTGGCTGGTGGCAGGTTGGGGTGGCGTTGCAGTGCTAGTTTCAGTTGCTCGCAAAAATCAGGATGCAGCAAGTGGTGGGCGCTGATGTTGACGCTGACCCGCAAGTTCAGTCCCTGCAAGTACCACTGCTCGGCCTGGGTCAATGCTGCCTCGATGACCCACTGGCCTATGGGCTGTTCCAAGCTGCTTCCGTTGATATGGTCAATGAAAGCTGCTGGGGACAGAACACCCTTTTCGGGGTGTGCCCAGCGAATCAGTGCCTCTGCTCCGACTACGCGACCGTTCAACAGATCCACCTTCGGCTGGTAGTACAGCACAAACTCGCCAGCTTGTAGGGCGTTCTGCAAGACATGCAACATCTTGCTATGTTGCTGTGCGCGTCGGTCGCTGTCGGAGTCAAACAGATGGTAGCGATTGCGCCCTGATTCCTTGGCTATGTACATGGCTTTGTCGGCATGGCGCAGCAGCGAATCGGTGTCTGCCTCGTCCTGTGGGTATAGCGTCACACCGAGGCTGGCTGTAACGCTGACGCTGATGCCCGCTTGCGGCAAATCTACCGGTGTGGCAACCGCCAGCAGCATACGGTCCAACGCCTGGCTGCAGGCTTCGGGAGACTCCATGTTTGCAAGCAATAGCACAAACTCGTCGCCACCCACTCGTGCCAGTATGTCCTCTGCGCGTAGCTCCTGCGCCAGATTCCGGGTCACACCGACTAGAAGTGCGTCACCGGCTGCGTGACCATATTGGTCGTTGATGCCCTTGAACCCATCCAGATCCAGAAAGCACACCGCTAACATGCGCTTGTTGCTCACATCACTGCGCAAAGCTTGCTCCAATCTGTCGACCAACAGGCGACGATTTGGCAAGCCGGTGAGGGGATCGTAGTGGGCAATACGGTTCAATTGCTCATCATGCTCTTTGTACTTGCTGATATCTGTGAATGAGCCCACATAGTTTTGAACCGAACCATCAGGACCGCGGACCGCAGAGATCGACAGGAACTCTGAATACAGTTCACCGTTCTTTCGGCGATTACAGATTTCCCCGCGCCAGAAGCCTTGATCATGGATGGCGGTCCACATGCTGCGAAAGAACGCTGCGTCATGCTGCCCTGATGACAACATGTGGGGTTGCTGTCCCAACACTTCCTCGGCAGCGTAACCCGTAATGCGGCAGAAGGCTGGGTTGACCTTGACAATCCGCTTCTGCGGGTTGACCACCAAAATTCCCTCCTGGCTACCCTCAAATACGGTTGTGGCGATTTGTTGCGCGATCTCGGCCTTCTTGCGCTCCGTGATGTCGCGCGATATGCCGAACAGACCTCTAACCTGTCCTTGCTTGTCTACTACGGGCCCTTTGGTGACGTGGAAGACGTGTTCCTGACCGTCAGGGAAGGGCAGAGACTCTTCATGGGTCTGGGTCATCGCGCGTTGCATGATGGCACGGTCACTGGCCATGAGTTCCTGGGCATTGGGCGAGGGGAAAAGATGGGTGTCGTCTTTATCAAGGATATCGCGCGGCGCCATTTTCATCATGCGCGCCCCTGCGCCATTGATCAGCAGGTAGCGTCCTTGAAGGTCCTTGACGAATACCACATCAGACGTGCCGGAGACTACGGCGTTCAGGAGTTCCTCGTTCTCATGGGCTTTGATTTGTGCACGGCGGCGCAACTCGCTCAGGAAGCTGACTACAACGCCATTGAGCACCAGCAGGGCCAGCGCTAGCGCGTCGCGCCCGTCCATGGTGCGCAGGCCGTGCGGCACCGGATCAACGATGGTAGAGCCGACTGCAGCCACTGCGGTGGCTAACAAGCCCGGCAGAAGCCCGCCAAGCAATGCACTGAGGATGACAGGCAGAACCAGCAAGATCAACAGAGGGTGGTCAGTGCTGCCGACCGACTGTCGCACCAACAGCATGGTTAATGGCAACCCCACTGCCAGGAAATAGTTGGTTACATTGGGGCCTTTGATTGGGCCATGACTGTGCGCCACATGGGAGAGAACGGATCCCCCGTTTGCGGTTGGCAGCGTGGAAACAATCCGCAATGCGATGCGCAACATGGCGGTGGTGGCAAGCACAAAAAACATACCCTTTACGGTAGATAGCCAAACCATGGAGTGCACATCAATAAGATTTGACAGCAACTTGTCGGACAGGAATATCCATGCCATGGCCAGCACAAAATACCCCGCTGTGCTGTACAGGATGAAACGTGCTCGGGGACTATCAGGCATGAGTTTGGGTACTGGTTTCATGACGCGCTTGACACGTATGTTTCTTATGCCGCGTGTGCAAGCTGCAGGCGCACGGCGCCGCGGACCAGCTGCTGGGGATTTAGTTGCGCGGACAGCTTGGCGGTGCGCCGCAAGTCCACCGCGTCGGCCTGGGCCACGGTCCGGTCGCCTGACTTCAGTCGGAACAGGCGCATGGAATTGGTCACACCCAAAACTTGCTCGTTGAGCGCGCCAGCGGTGGCAGCCAATTGCTCCACCATGGCGGCGTTTTGTTGGGTGATGCTATCCATCTGGGTGACAGCCTCGTTGATCTGCGAGATGCCCAAGGTCTGCTCATGTGACGTGTGGCTGATCTCATCCAGAACCGCGGCGACCTTGTCGACAGCCATTTGCGCAGCGTCCATCCGGGCCAAGGCTTCTTTCGTCTGCTGGCCGCCATTGGCCACGCAAACTGAGGATTCACCGATCAGCGTCTTGATCTCACGCGCCGCGGCCGATGTGCGCTGTGCCAGCGAGCGCACTTCGCTGGCTACCACGGCAAATCCACGCCCCGCATCGCCGGCTCTTGCAGCTTCTACCGCCGCGTTCAACGCCAGAATGTTGGTCTGGAAGGCTATGCCCTCGATCAGGTGAATGATTTCAGTAATTCGGCCTGAAGATGTCGCAATAGCCTCCATGGTTTGCGCTACGGTCTGGACAGACGCATTGGAGCGCAATGCGATGGCGCTGGTTTCGCTGGCCATTTGAGACCCGCGTTGTGCGGCCTGAGCACTTTGCTGCACGGTCCCGTGGATCTGTTCCATAGAGGCCGCAGTCTCCTCCAGGCTACTGGCTTGGGCCTCGGTGCGGGCAGACAAGTCGTGGTTGCCATCCGCAATTTCGCGGACTGCAACACTGAACTGATCTAATTCGTGGCGAACATCGCTGACCACTGTGCGCAGATTGACAGACATCTGCATCATCGCCTGCTGGAGTTTGCCCACCACACCCGTGGCGCCCACCCGAACCTTGTGCGACAGATCACCTGCGGCCAATTGATTCGCATCCAGCAACACAGAAGACAGTGGACGGATGGTGAGGGCAAAGGTGTACCACACCGCAGCAGCACCGGCACCGGCTGCCACCATTGCCAATGCATACATAGGCAAGTCGAGCGACACGCCACCCAGCAGCGCGAGAGCCGCAAGGCACTGAACAAGCACCAGTTGTGCCACGGGACCGGGCGTAAGCATGCGTTGCAGCTTTCCGATCCAGTCGTTGCGAAACAGATTGCCCTGGCGCAGCACGTGAACCGGGCGACCCGAGGCGGCCTCGGCGCGCATGCGCTTGTACAACTCCTCAGCCGCGGTTACCTCTTCGCGTGCTGGTGCGGTGCGTACCGACAGGTAACCGGTGATTTGCTGACCGTCAACCATAGGGGTGGCATTGGCACGCACCCAGTAGAACTCTCCATTTTTGCGGCGGTTCTTGACCAACCCGGTCCACGGTTGTTTGGCCTGAATGGTGGCCCACATGTCCCTAAACGCCTCTTCTGGCATATCCGGGTGGCGGACCAAGTTGTGTGCCTGGCCCAGCAATTCAGCGGCTTGGTAACCGCTGACTTCAACAAAGGCGGGATTGCAATACGTTATGCGCCCTTTCAGGTCTGTCACCGAGACCAATGTCTGGTCCGGTGGAAAGGCATATTCCTGCTGGAAAACCGGTAGATTTGAACGCATGGCAGAACTCCCGTGGTTTGTAATGCCCGCAGTATGGATAGCCTATATTCGGTGCGGCTTGACCGGGATCAACTGCCGACAATTCTGAAAGAACTGAATCATCTAACCGTCGCGGAGTCGTCTTACGGATCCTGCGGCTCTACTTGGGGAGGGTAAATATGGGTACAGCAGTCTCGTGGATTTCGGTTGGCATGAAGCCTGCAAATGCCGTTCTTAAACATCTGCTGCTCCGAGATACGGGGATAGAAGTCCGGGAGGGCAGCTGCAGGATCGCCGGTGCGGTGCTGCCAAATGGCAGCTTTGTGGTGGTGATGGATGAGTTCTGGCACCCGCTGATCAAGCGCTCAACCATGGAAGTCTTGTCCAACGGCTGTGTGGTGGTGGGCTGCTCGGAGTACGACAACGTGAACACCTCGCTCGCCTTCCTCTACCGCGAAGGCCTGCAACAGTGGCAGGTTACGCATACCCTGGATGAGGGTGACGACCACCTCGCGGTGGAAGGCAAGCCTCCTCAGTTGCTTGCAGGCATTCTGGCGCAAGCAAAGAAAGACAGGCGTGAGAAAGGCTACGACGCGGTTTTTGGCGTGCCCGCGTCACTCGTGCAGCAGATATGTGGGTTCCGACACCGCGCGCATCCTGAGCTGCGTTTCACGGAGCTTGTCCCGATCCCGATCCTTGCCCACCCGTACATTGCGGAATCCCTGCTCCCGCACGTGGAGCCCGTGCTGCTTGCCAAGGGATTCACCAAGGTAAGTAGCGGCGACGACCACCAGTCATTTGTTGCCAAGACTGACCAAGTAGACATTCGTTGCGACTTTGTGCACGGCGGATATCCCAATGAAGGTGGAGCCTGGGTCACTATGCGCTTCTCGGTACTTAACCACTATGTGCAAGCCTTGTCGACCGGCGTTCCCGGGCGAGGGCACAGTTTGACCTACAAAAGAAACTTTGACGAGATCGTTGGAGGGGCATTCTCCATCCAGACGGCGGACGATCTGGCGGAGTGGACCCATAAAATCGACTCCAGACTGCCGGCTGTGATCGACCAAATGCACAGCATTCAGGGTCTAGATGCGCTGGCCAATGATGGCAGCCCACGCAGGGGTTTCTTTGGAGATCCCACGCTGTCTCACTTCGATACTGAAACAGGTTTGTCACGGCTGGTGCTGGCCTACCTGGCCAGCAACCCGAACTTTGAGCGCATGGTGGCCGAGACCGATGCTGAATGCTACGGTGGTGCCAGCCCAAAAAACCCCGTGCATGAAGACGTGGCTTATCTGAAAGCGCACGCAAAGCCGGTCGGTTGAAACTGCCGGAGCAGTCAATCTGCGAAAATCACCCAACTCCCCGATCCCGCAGAACAATGACCGAACCCAATCCCTGGCGCATGTCCGTCGCCCCCATGCTCGACTGGACAGACCGCCATTGCCGCTACTTCCACCGCCTGCTCAGCAAGAACGCCTTGCTGTACACCGAAATGGTGACCACCGGTGCGCTGATCCATGGCGATGTGGCGCGCCACCTGCGTTTCAACGCCGAAGAGCATCCTGTGGCCTTGCAACTGGGCGGCAGCGAGCCAGCTGACCTGGCGCGCTGCGCCAAGCTGGGCGAAGAGTGGGGTTACGACGAGATCAACCTGAACTGCGGCTGCCCCAGCGAGCGCGTGCAACGCGGCGCGTTTGGGGCCTGCCTTATGGCCGAGCCGCAATTGGTGGCCGACTGTGTGAAGGCCATGGTCGATATGGTGGATGTGCCGGTCACGGTCAAGCACCGCATTGGCATCGACAAGACCGAGAGTTATGAATTTGTGCGCGATTTCGTGGGCACGGTCAGCGAGGCGGGTTGCAAGGTTTTCATCGTGCATGCCCGCAACGCCTGGCTCAAGGGCCTGTCTCCCAAGGCCAACCGCGAGGTGCCGCCGTTGCGGTATGCGCTGGTGCACCGGCTCAAGCAAGAGTTTCCGCACCTGACCATCGCCATCAACGGGGGCATCAACAGCAACGCACTGGCGGCCGAGCAACTGCAGCAGGTGGACGGCGTCATGATAGGCCGTGAGGCGTACCACAACCCCTGGATTCTGAGCGAATGGGACGCCGCGTTTTACTGCGCAGCGCCGTCCGATATCACCCGCGAATCGGTGGAGCAGCAGATGGTGGAGTACATGGCGCGCGAGGCCGCCGAGCACGGCACGCCCTGGAGCCACATTGCCCGCCACATGCTGGGCCTGCGCCATGGTATGCCCGGTGCACGGCACTGGCGCCAGGTGTGGAGTGATCATCACCTGAAGACCCAACCCGCCCACGTGGTGATGGAGCAAGCCCACGGGAGCGCCTTTGCCGCAGCTTGACGCGGCGCAGGCACCCGCCCAGCGTGAGCGGCTGGAGCGTTTGGCACGCCTCGCTATTTGGGGTGTTCCCGCGCTGTGGGCGGTGAACTACATCGTGGCCCGGCGCGCGCCTGGTGTCATCGAGCCTTATGCACTGGCCCTGGGGCGATGGGCGTTGGCAGGTATTCTGCTGGCGGTCGTTGCGCGCCAGGAGCTATGGACGCAGCGGCGTGCCATTGCGGCGGTGTGGTATCAATATGTGGTGCTGGGCTTTTGCGGCATGTTGGTCTGTGGGGCCTGGGTCTATATAGGCGCCAAGACCACGGCGGCCATGAACATAGCGTTGATCTATTCCGCATCCCCCGTGCTGATCGCGCTGGGGGCAGTTCTGTTTTTGGGCGAGCGTTTTCGCTGGTTGCAGGCGCTGGGTGTGGTGGTTGCATTGAGCGGCGTAGTCCACGTCATCGTCAAAGGGCAGTGGATGGCGCTGGGCAGTGTGCAGTGGGTGGCAGGCGACGCGTGGATTGTGGCTGCCATGGTGGCCTGGGCGGCGTACGCGCTGCTGCAAAAGCTTTGGCCCAGCCCGCTGGGGTCTACCGGCCGGCTGGCGGCGATTTGCGCGGGTGGTGTGTCAGTGCTGCTGCCCTGCGCGGTGTGGGAATCGCTGCAACCCGGCACGCCCCCATGGTCGTGGTCCGCGACGGGTATGGTGGTAACGGCAGCGCTGGCACCCGGCCTGGGGGCCTACTGGATTTACGGTTGGGCACAGAAGATTCTGGGCGCCAGCCGCGTGGCCGTCACGCTGTACCTGGGGCCGCTGTACGCAGCGGTTGCAGCCTGGGGTGTGCTGGGGGAGCCACTGGGCTGGCACCATGTGGCCGGTGCGGCGCTGATCCTGCCGGGGGTCTACCTGGTGAGCAAACGCTAGTGGTAAAAAGTGCCTCTAGCCCCCGTAAAATATAGACGAGTAGCTATTAAAAAATAGCAATCTGCCGTTGCACTAAGGCGTGGCCGTGGCGCGGTTGAACTGAAGGTAGACCTCCAGCCAGTGCAGGTGCAGGCGGGTGGTGTGTACGGCGAAAGCCAACCGGGGGTCTCCCGGCTGGGGCGCAGACACCAGCAAGGCATCGAGTTGCAGCAGGGCTTTTTCTAGCGGGCGGGCGCCCAGGACCTTGCTGGCGCCCAGGCAGGCGTTCAGGGCCGAGCGCACATCTGCAATGGAGTGCCCGGCTGTATCGGCCAGCAGCGTTTTCAGCGGAGCGGTTTCCTGCAGGGTGTGGCCCTGTGCGGCCAAGGTTTCCACGTAGGTCCAGTACCGGTCGGGCAGTATGGACAGGCGGTGCATGGTGGCGGTCATGCCTTCGGTCAAGCTGGCGTGGAAACGTCCCACCACATTGCGCGCGCGCAGCAGGGCGTCTGGCGTGACCGGCTTCAGAATGAAACCCTGCACCCCCAGTTGCAGCGCCTGGGCGACCAGATCGCGTTCAGAGAAGGCTGTGATCAGCATCACGGGCAGTGGGGCAAAGCGGCTGTCGGCCCGGAGCGCTTTCAGCAAGCCCAGGCCATCCAGGTTTGGCATGCGCACATCAGTGATGACCAGATCGGCCAGGTAGCCTTTTTGCAAGCTTTCCAGCGCCCGTTGGCCGTCGTTGACCAGTAGTGGGGCATTGCGGCAGAGGCCACCCAAGGCCTCGGCCAGGGCCATTCGGGAGACGTTGTCGTCGTCGGCTAGCAGTATGTTCATGCCCCGTCCTCCTGGACCTGCTGCAACAACCGCAACAAATGTTGCGCAAGCTGCTGCCTGTGGTCGATGTTGCCATTGCCGCCCTGTTGGCAGGCCGCTTCCAGCGCGCCGGCTGCCGATGCCAGTGTATCCCTGGAGACCGTCAACGCGGCACCTTTTATTGCATGCGCAATCTCGTGCACCGCGGGCCAGTTGGCGTGGGCCACTTCCTGGGCCAGCAACACCTGGCGCTGGGCCGCATCTTGCAGAAAGACTGCTTGCAGCCCGTCTGACGGGGTGGGGGGCTGCGGAACCAGGCCCAGCCATGCCTCCAACTGCTGCCGGTCGCCCTCGTTTGCGGGCGGCACCGACACCGGCTCCAGTGGTCTGCCGCGTGCCAGCTGGTAGTCAATGGCTCTTTGCAGCGCTACGTACAGTGCATGTTGGCGTACGGGCTTGGCTAAAAAGTCCTGCATGCCCGCGGCCTGTGCTGCGTCCTGGTCGTGTTGCATGGCATTGGCGGTCAGAGCGCAGATGTAGATGTCAGGGTCCAGCACCGGGTTGGACGCATCTCCACCTTTGCGTAGCAGCCGTGTTGCAGCCAGGCCATCAAGCAATGGCATGCGCAGGTCCATAAGGATCACGTCAACCACGTCCTGCCCGGCCACGCGCAGGGCTTCCCTTCCATTCACAGCCAGGGTGACGGTGTGCCCCATACCGCGCAGCATCTCCATCACCACCATCTGGTTGGTGGGGGTGTCTTCGGCCAGCAATACGTTGAGCCGGTGGCTGTTGTGCGCAGGTGTTGTAATGGGGCTGTTGGTCGATGGGTGTGCAGCCCGGTCTGCATCGGTGGCGAGGGGCAGCGCCAAGGTGACCGTGAAACACGAGCCTTCACCCAGGCGGCTTTCCACGGCGATGTTGCCACCCATGGCCTGCGCGAGCGATTGGCAAATCCGCAAACCCAGGCCGGTTCCGCCAAAGCGTTGTTCCACCGCTGGGTTGGCCTGCACATAGGCACCAAACAGGTTGGGCAGGTCTTGCGGGTCAATGCCCATGCCGGTGTCACGCACCGTGATCCGTATTCCGTTGCCGCCGTCGGCCGGTGTAACGGCGGGGGCTGTCTGCACCTCCACACGTATGCTGCCGTGGTCGGTGAATTTCAGCGCGTTGCCGACGAGGTTGAACAGCAACTGGCGTAAACGGTGCGGGTCGCCACGGCGCAGCGGGGGCAGGCTTGGGTCAACGCTGTGGCTGAAGACGATGCCCTTTTGTTCGGCGCGTAGCGCAAAGATTCTGAGGCTGTACGCCAGGAACTCCGGCAGGTTGAAGACCTCTTCTTGCAGTGTGAGTTTGCCTGCCTCGATTTTGGATAGGTCCAGCGCGTCGTTGACCAGGTTGAGCAGGGATTCGGCATTGTCCCGCGCAACATCCAGCAAGTGGTTGACGGCTCGGTCGTGGCTGCGCTGGTGCGCCATTTCCAACATGCCAATCACACCCGCCAGGGGCGTGCGCAGCTCGTGGGTCATGTGGGCCAGAAATTGCGTCTTGGCGGTGGTGGCGCGTTCGGCCTCCTGCAACAAGGCCACAATGGTTCTCTGGTAGTCCCCAATGGCATACAAAATCAGCGTGGGCAGCAGTGTGGAACCCAGCAGGAAGATGATCCAGGTGCTGGGCAACAGCACGTATTCGTTCAGATCCCTATCGGTGTGCAGAAAACCCGTCACATAACCCAGGCCCACCAGCAGGGCGAGCGTGGTCGTGGCCACGTTGGCCCAGGCCCCCGCCCGCGAGGTGTAAAGCGTGCTGATCAAAAAATTGGCCTGCACCAGGCAGATAAACAGGGTGGACGCGGCGCCAAAGAAAAACAGGCTGACCACCCCCGAGACCGACAACAAGACCACTGGTACGGCGGACCGGGCTGCCAGGGGAATGCGCCGGCGTAGCGGGAACAGGGCCAACATACATATACAAACCCCGCCGAAGATCAGATTGATCTGCGGTGAACCCGCCTCGGGGTCCAGATATTTGACATGCAGCCGCCACACCATGACCGGCAGCGCAACGGCGGCCAGACCGGCCATGGTCCACCACATGCGTTCGATCAGATTGAGCCGTATCTGCGCCAGCCTGTCGTATACGGCGCTGTTGGGTTGGTTTTTTTGCTGGTGGTGGGCCATTGACGCATGTTCCCGTAGCGGCACTGGCGTAAGAATGCACTAACGGCGTGGCGTGGTCCAGTCTTTCGCCCGCCGCGGCATGATTCGGTGGTGACAAGTGATGTTTGATGCGTTAACATCAAGCATCTGGTAAGTGGAGGCTTTGATGCGTACAACCTTGGATATTGCAGACGACGTGCTTTATGCCGCCAAAGAAATTGCGCAGCGCGAGAAAAAGCCACTGGGCACCATCATCAGCGACCTTGCACGCCGTGCCTTTCTGAATCCCGAAGGCATTACGCATGCTGCAGGGGCAACTGGTGCGGCAGCCCCGCAAGTGTCCGAACGGTTGGCCAGCTATGGCATTCACCCCTTGCCTACGCGGGGAGGCATTGTCAGCAACGAGCTCGTAGACCGGCTGCGCGACGCCGAGGGCATTTAACGCCATGCGCGCGCTGCTGGACATTAATGTGCTGATTGCCCTGCATGACGGGGACCATGTACACCACCAGCGCGCAGCACTTTGGTTCGAATCCAACATCGTGCATGGCTGGGCCAGTTGCCCGCTGACACAAAACGGCTGCTTGCGCATCATGAGCCAGCCTGGCTACAGCAGCCCGCAACCGTTGGCGGTGTTGGTATCCATGTTGCATGGCTCCACCACCACGGCTTTTCACATGTTGTGGAGTGATGACATCAGCCTGCTGGATGCCAAGTATTTTCACCACACGCATATGCACAGCCACGGCCAGCTGACCGATTTGTATCTACTGGCTTTGGCTGTAAAGAATGGCGGGCGCTTGGTCAGTTTTGACCAGCGTATCCCGCTGAGTGCAGTGCATGGTGCACGTGCAGAGCATTTGGTAAAGCTGTGAGCGGCATGGTTAATGACCGAATCGGTCGATAGCCCCCGAAATATATAACTAGGTTGCTACTAAAATAGTAGCATGCTTGGATGCCTAGTTAGCCGCTGCTAGGCCATTGCTGAAGTGTTCCCGCATGCGCAGCGCGGTGCCTTGTGCATCCCGCGCCAGCAGCGCCGCCATGATGGCCCGGTGCTCGGCCAGTGATTCCCCAATGCGCCCGGTCTTGAGCAGCGAGTTGTGCCGGTTCAGCTTCATGACCTTGCGCAGATCGGCCACCATCTGGTCACGCCAGCGGTTGTTGGCGATCTCCAGCAGGCGCATGTGGAAGCGTTCGTTGACTGCAAAAAAGGCGTCGGTGTTGGCGGTGCCGGGCAGGGCTGCAGCCTCCAGTTCGGCGTGCAGGGCCTTTAACTCGGCCAGTTCTGCATCCGTCGCCTTGGTGGCGACTACACCCGCCGCATCACTCTCCAGCAGGCTCAACAGGTGGTACACATCGGCCAGGTCGCTGGCGGACACCTCGGTCACATAGGCCCCGCGGCGCACCTTCATAGTCACCAGGCCTTCGGCGGCCAGCACTTTCAGGGCTTCGCGCAGGGGGGTGCGGCTGATGCCGTATTCCTCGGCAAGCTTGAGTTCGTCTATCCAGCTACCGGGCTCCAGCTCGCGCTTGAAGATGCGCTGGCGCAGCAACTCGGCCACGTCTTCATACAGCGCGCGGTGGGATAGGGAAGGGCCGGAGCGTGCGGCGGTCATCAAGTCTGGCATGCCTGAATTGTAGGTGTGAATACGTATTTTGAATCAATAATTATAAATAATGTAAACTTCGGCATCGCCAAAATTCCGGCGCCGTACCACAATGGTCTTCGATTGCGCACCTGGTGATCGGCACCTGGATATGGCCCCTGCACATTGATTCATTGGACCCGTCATGACCCAAAGCCAACCCGAATTCAAAGCCGCCACGCTGCAAGACTGGGCCAAGTCGGCCGCCAAGTCCGCCCCCAGCGGCAATGTGGATGCCCTGAACTGGATCACGCCCGACGGCATTGCCGTCAAACCCCTGTACACCGCCGACGATACGGCCCACCTGGCCTATACCAACACGCTGCCCGGTTTTGAGCCCTACCTGCGCGGCCCGCAGGCCACCATGTACGCGGTGCGGCCGTGGACGATTCGCCAGTACGCAGGATTTTCGACGGCCGAGGAGAGCAATGCCTTCTACAGAAAGGCACTGGCGGCAGGTGGCCAGGGGGTGAGCGTTGCGTTCGACCTGGCCACCCACCGTGGATATGACTCGGACCACCCGCGTGTGACGGGCGACGTCGGCAAGGCCGGTGTGGCGATAGATAGCGTGGAGGACATGAAGATCCTGTTCGACCAGATCCCGCTGGACAAGGTCAGCGTATCGATGACGATGAACGGTGCGGTGCTGCCGGTGCTGGCAGGTTACGTGGTGGCGGCCGAAGAGCAGGGCGTGGCGCAGGACCAATTGATCGGGACGATTCAGAACGACATTCTGAAAGAATTCATGGTGCGCAACACCTACATCTACCCGCCTGCGCCATCGATGCGCATCATTGGCGACATCATCGAGTACACGGCACAGAACATGCCCAAGTTCAACTCGATCTCCATCAGCGGCTACCACATGCAAGAGGCCGGCGCGAACCAGGCGCTGGAGCTGGCCTTTACGTTGGCAGACGGCAAGGAATATGTGAAGACGGCTATCGCCAAGGGCATGGATGTGGATGCGTTCGCCGGGCGCCTCTCGTTCTTCTGGGCCATTGGCATGAACTTCTACCTGGAAGTGGCCAAGATGCGCGCCGCGCGCCTGCTGTGGTGCCGCATCATGAAAGGCTTTGATGCCAAGAACCCCAAGAGCCTGATGCTGCGCACCCACTGCCAGACATCCGGTTGGAGCCTGACCGAGCAAGACCCGTACAACAACGTGGTGCGCACCACGATCGAGGCCATGGCTGCCGTGTTTGGCGGCACACAGTCGTTGCACACCAATTCGTTTGACGAGGCCATCGCACTGCCGACCGAGTTTTCTTCCCGCATCGCCCGCAACACCCAGCTCATCATCCAGGAAGAGACCCACATCACCAACGTGATCGACCCCTGGGCTGGCAGCTACATGATGGAAAAGCTGACCCAGGACATGGCCGACGCCGCCTGGGCCATCATCGAAGAAGTGGAAGCCATGGGTGGCATGACCAAGGCCGTGGACAGCGGCTGGGCCAAGCTGAAGATTGAAGCCGCGGCTGCGGACAAACAGGCGCGCATCGACAGCGGGCAGGACGTTATCGTCGGCGTCAACAAGTACAAGCTCAAGACCGAAGATGCCATCGACGCGCGTGACATTGACAATGTGGCGGTGCGTGATTCGCAGATCGCTCGGCTCAAGACTATCAAGCAAAAACGCGATGCAGCCCTCGTGGATGCTGCCTTGTCTGCTATCACTTCTGCAGCAGAAAGCAATTCAGGCAACCTGCTGGACCTGTCCATCAAAGCGATCCGCCTGCGCGCCACCGTGGGCGAGGTGAGCGATGCGATGGAAAAAGCCTTTGGCCGCCACCGCGCAGATACCAACAAGGTCAGCGGCGTGTATGCCGCCGCCTACGACTCCGCTACGGGCGACACGATGGAATATTGGGAACAGCTCAAGAAAGACATCGCCGGCTTCGCCGAAGCCCAGGGCCGCCGCCCGCGCGTGATGATAGGCAAGCTGGGCCAGGATGGCCATGACCGTGGCGCCAAGGTGGTTGCCACGGCCTTTGCCGACCTGGGTTTTGACGTGGACATGGGACCGCTGTTCCAGACACCCGAGGAATGCGCCCGCCAGGCGATTGAGAACGACGTGCACGCCGTGGGCCTGTCCACCTTGGCAGCAGGACACAAGACCCTGGTGCCCGCCATCGTTGCCGAACTGAAGAAACAGGGCGCGGACGATATTGTGGTGTTTGTGGGTGGTGTCATACCGCGCCAGGACTATGACTTCTTGTACCAGGCCGGCGTCAAGGGCATCTACGGCCCGGGCACGCCCATCCCGGTGAGCGCGCGCGATGTGCTGGACCAGATCCAGAAAGCGTTGGGGTAGAACCCATGGCGTCCCACCACGGTGGTTGGGCCCTGGTGCCCGCCACAGCCGATGACTTTGAGGCCCTACTGGCATTGCGCCTGCGCGCCATGCGCGAGAGCCTGACACGCTTGGGCCGCTACGACGAGGCGCGTGCGCGCGAACGTCTGGCCGAGGGATTTTCCCCTGAGAGCACCCACCATATTGAAGTGCGAGGCCAGCGCGTGGGTTTTATCGTGCTCAAGCATTTGTCGCACGCCTTCCGCCTGGACCATCTTTACATTGACCCGCAGTGGCAGAACCACGGCCTGGGCGCCAAGGCCATGCGTTGGGTGTGCAAACAGGCCGATGCCGAACAATTGCCGGTGGAGCTGTGCGCTCTCAAGGGCAGTGATGCCAACCGTTTCTACCTGCGCTGGGGTTTTGCCAAGGTGGGTGAGGGCGAGTGGGACAACGACTATTTGCGCATGCCCGCCACGCCCAGCGTGCGCGCCGTGCGCCGCTTCTGGGCGGCCTTGCAGGCGCGCGATTGGCCCAAGGCCCGCTCCCTGTTGTACGACGACGTGCAAACCGTGTGGTGGACCAGTGGTGAACGCATCAACGGAGCCGATGCATTGATCGACGTGAATGCGCGCTACCCCGAGGGCTGGACCATCCACCTGCTGGAGGTGGAGCACTTGCAGGACGGGCGTGTCCTGTCACTGGCGCGTGTGGACCATCCGCCCAACCAGTTTTTTGCGACCTCTTTTTTCCGGGTGGACGACGGGCGTATTGCCGGAGTGGACGAATACTGGGCCACCGTAGAGGCACCACCCGCCTGGCGCAGCCCGCAGGCCTTTCCGGGCGTGACCCGCTTTGACCCCACTGCAGACCCACGGGCGCAAATGCCATGAGCAAATTGGACACTTGTGTTTTTGGATTTGATATGTACTATTGGTATATATCAAATAGCCGGGAGCCATCATGACCGCCACAACCCGAACCACCACGGATTCTGCGATGCCGGCGCCAAGCGTCGCCAAGGTATTCACCACTGGCCGTAGCCAGGCCGTACGCCTACCCAAGGCGTTTCGCTTCAACACAGCGGAAGTGACCATTGAGCGGCAAGGGGATGCCATCATTCTGCGACCGAAACCAGACCGCGAAACCTGGGCGCAACAGGTGTTGGCCGCAGTGGCCGCGTTTGAGCCCGACTTCAAGCTGGAGCGCAGCGACGAGTGGCCCCAACCCGATCGGGAGCCCTTGTTGCCATGACCTATCTCCTGGATACCAATATTTGCATCTATGTGATCAACGAGCAACCTGCGCACGTTCTGCAGCGCTTGATTCAGGTCGGTCGCGAGTCACTGGTGATTTCCACCGTCACGGTGGCGGAGTTGGCCTTTGGCATTGAAAAAAGCAAACGCCCCGGGGCCCGCGCCAAGCTGGAGAATTTTCTGTCGAAGTTCCCCATACAGGATTGGGGTCAGGATGCCGCCTGGGTGTACGGGCGGGTACGCAAATCGCTGGAGGCCAAAGGGCAACGCATCGGCGAGCGGGACTTGCTGCTGGCTTGCCAAGCCTTGGCACTCGACGCCACTATGGTTACCAACAACACCCGCGAGTTCGAGCGTGTTGAGGGCTTGAAGCTGGAGAACTGGGTTGTCTGACTTTCTGGCATCTCAGGTGGACGATTTGCTGTCGCGCGGGCCTGCCCAGCGCCGCGCCATCGCCAAAGCCATCACGCTGCTGGAAAGCACCCGTGCCGACCACCGCGTGCAGGCCGATGCGCTGCTGACCGCATTGCTACCCCACACGGGCAGGTCGTTCCGCCTGGGCATCAGTGGTGTGCCGGGTGTCGGCAAGTCCACGTTTATCGAAGCCCTGGGTCTGTACCTGATTGGCAAAGGCCACCGCGTTGCGGTGCTGACCATTGACCCGTCCAGCACGGTATCGGGCGGCTCCATTCTGGGTGACAAGACGCGTATGGAGCACCTCTCCATGCGCGAAGAGGCTTACATCCGCCCCAGCCCCAGCAGCGGCACGCTGGGCGGTGTGGCCGAGAAGACGCGCGAGGCCATGCTGGTCTGCGAGGCGGCGGGTTACGACATTGTCATTGTCGAAACCGTGGGTGTGGGCCAGAGCGAGACGGCGGTGCAGGGCATGACGGACATGTTTGTGCTGATGCAGCTGCCCAATGCGGGTGACGACCTGCAGGCCATCAAAAAAGGCGTCATGGAGCTGGCGGACCTGGTGGTCGTCAACAAGGCCGATATTGATCCCGATGCTGCCATGCGGGCACGGGCACAGATCAGTTCCAGCCTGCGGCTACTGGGCATGCATGGCAGCCCGGACCACGAGCCCCATGTCAAGACCAACTGGCACCCCAAGGTGATTCAACTCAGCGCCCTGAAGGGCACGGGTGTCGATACCTTTTGGGAATCCGTCACCGAGTTCCAAAGCCTCGGCCAAGCCAACTGCAAGCTGGCCCAGCGCCGCCAGCACCAGGCCCTGGCCTGGATGTGGGAGCGTATTGATGCTGGCTTGAAGCAGGCCTTCCGCCAAAACCCCGCCGTGCAGGCCAGTCTGCCAGAGATGACACGTGCGGTGGCTGCAGGGCAGCTGGCGGCCTCGACTGCTGCACGAAATCTGCTTGCAGCCCTCGCCATTACTAGTTAAGTAGCTATTCAATTCATAGCATTTTTCAGAAACTTCAATCACTGATTACCAAAGAAGGACACCATGCACGACATCCTTGAACAACTGGAAGCCAAGCGCGAGCTCGCGCGCCAGGGTGGTGGCGAGAAACGCATCGCCGCCCAGCACAAAAAAGGCAAACTCACCGCCCGCGAGCGGCTGGAGCTGCTGCTGGACGAGGGCACGTTTGAAGAGTGGGACATGTTTGTTGAACACCGCTGTGTGGACTTCGGCATGCAAGACCAGAAGATTCCGGGCGACGGCGTGGTCACCGGCTACGGCATGATCAATGGCCGCCTGGTGTTTGTGTTCAGCCAGGACTTCACGGTGTTTGGCGGCGCGCTGTCCGAGGCCCATGCCGAGAAGATTTGCAAGGTCATGGACCAGGCGATGAAGGTGGGCGCACCGGTCATTGGCCTCAACGACTCCGGCGGCGCCCGCATCCAGGAGGGTGTGGCGTCTTTGGGCGGTTATGCCGATGTATTCCAGCGCAATGTCATGGCCAGCGGCGTCATCCCGCAGATCAGCTTGATCATGGGGCCTTCGGCTGGCGGCGCGGTGTATTCGCCGGCTATGACCGACTTCATCTTCATGGTGAAAGACTCGTCGTATATGTTCGTCACCGGGCCTGAAGTGGTGAAGACGGTAACGCACGAAGAGGTGACGGCCGAAGAGCTGGGCGGCGCCGTCACCCACACCACCAAGAGCGGTGTGGCCGATCTGGCGTTTGAGAACGATGTGGAGGCGCTGTTGATGCTGCGCCGCCTGTACAACTACCTGCCGCTCTCCAATCGCGAAAAGGCGCCCGTGCGCAAGAGCGGCGACCCGATTGACCGCAAGGAGTTGAGCCTGGACACCCTGATCCCGGACAACCCCAACAAGCCCTATGACATGAAGGAACTGATCGTCAAGACGGTGGACGATGGCGATTTCTTCGAGATACAACCCGAGTACGCCAAGAACATCATCATCGGTTTTGCGCGTATGGACGGACAGACGATTGGCATCGTGGCGAATCAGCCGCTGGTGCTGGCAGGTTGCCTGGACATCAAGAGTTCCATCAAGGCGGCGCGTTTTGTGCGCTTTTGTGATGCGTTCAATATCCCCGTCATCACCTTTGTGGATGTGCCCGGTTTCATGCCCGGCACGTCGCAGGAGTACGGCGGCATCATCAAACACGGGGCCAAGCTGCTGTATGCGTATGCCGAGTGCACGGTGCCCAAGATCACGGTCATCACACGCAAGGCTTATGGCGGTGCGTACGACGTGATGGCGTCCAAACATCTGCGTGGCGATGTGAACCTGGCCTGGCCCAATGCCGAGATTGCGGTGATGGGTGCCAAGGGCGCAGTGGAGATCATCTTCCGAGAGGACAAGGGCGACCCGGCCAAGCTGGCGGCCAAAGAGGCGGAGTACAAGGCGCGGTTTGCGAACCCGTTTGTGGCGGGCGCGCGCGGCTTTATTGACGATGTGATTTTGCCCAGCGAAACCCGCAAGCGCATTTGCCGTTCGCTGGTGATGCTGAAGGACAAGAAGCTGGAGAACCCTTGGCGCAAGCACGGGAATATTCCGCTGTAGGAATGCACTTCATGTGTTGCATCTTCCATCGCGTGCGAGCGGTCTGCCCACGGACTTTGCTCCGTGTCCCCCGCCCTGCGGGCTCCTCCTTTACCTGCGCAAAGCCCCTGGGCAAACCGCTCTTGGGGGACTGGTATGCCTGAGACCGCACATGCCTTTTTGGTTCGGACGATGACGTTTCACGTCTATCCGCAAGGCCAACAAACTGATTCCCGAATAGGAGACTTTTCATGTTCACAAAAATTCTGATCGCCAACCGCGGCGAAATCGCCTGCCGTGTCATCGCCACCGCCCGCAAGATGGGCATCAAGACCGTGGCCGTGTATTCCGATGCCGACAAGGAGGCACGCCACGTGGAGCTGGCCGATGAGGCCGTCAACATCGGCCCCGCACCCAGCCGCGAGAGTTATCTGCTGGCCGACAAGATCATTGCCGCCTGCAAACAGACTGGTGCCCAGGCTGTGCACCCGGGTTATGGCTTTCTGAGCGAGAACGCAGAGTTCTCCAAGCGGGTGGAAGAAGAGGGAATCATCTTCATCGGCCCCAAGCACTATTCGATTGCTGCGATGGGCGACAAGATCGAGTCCAAGAAGCTGGCGGGCAAGGCGGGGGTCAACTGCATTCCCGGTGTCAACGACGCGATTGAGACAGCCGAGAAGGCCGTGGAGATTGCCAAGGGCATTGGTTACCCCGTCATGATCAAGGCCTCGGCCGGTGGCGGCGGCAAGGGTCTGCGTGTCGCCTTCAACGACAAGGAAGCGTTCGAAGGTTTCACCTCCTGCCGCAACGAGGCACGCAACAGTTTTGGGGATGACCGCGTGTTCATCGAGAAGTTTGTCGAAGAACCCCGCCATATCGAGATCCAGTTGATTGGCGACAGCCATGGCAATGTGCTGTACCTGAACGAGCGCGAATGCTCCATCCAGCGCCGCCACCAGAAGGTGATTGAAGAGGCACCATCTCCCTTCATCAGCGACGCCACGCGCAAGGCCATGGGCGAGCAGGCCGTGGCGCTGGCCAAGGCGGTGAAATACCAGAGCGCGGGCACTGTGGAGTTTGTGGTTGGCAAGGACCAGAGCTTCTACTTCCTGGAGATGAACACGCGTCTGCAGGTGGAGCACCCGGTGACCGAATGCATCACCGGGCTGGACCTGGTGGAGCTGATGATCCGTGTGGCCGCAGGTGAGAAGCTGCCGCTGACCCAGGCTGAGGTCAAACGCAATGGCTGGGCCATTGAGTGCCGTATCAATGCCGAAGACCCGTTCCGCAACTTCCTGCCCTCCACCGGTCGCCTGGTGCGTTTTGCGCCACCCGCACAAACCATGTGGCAAGGCAATACCGATGCGCTGATGGGTGTGCGGGTCGATACCGGTGTGCAGGACGGTGGCGAGATCCCGATGTTTTACGACTCCATGATCGCCAAGCTGATCGTGCACGGCACGGACCGCAATGATGCAATTGCCAAGATGCGCGAGGCCTTGAATGGTTTTGTGATCCGCGGCATCAGCAGCAATATTCCGTTCCAGGCGGCTCTGTTGGCGCACCCCAGGTTTGTGGCGGGTGACTTCAACACCGGCTTTATTGCCGAGAACTATGGCAAGGGTTTTGCGGCTGAAGATGTGCCACACCCCGATCCGTCTTTCCTGGTGGCCCTGGCCGCCTTTGTGCGCCGCAAATCGCGTGAACGCGCGGCGGGCATCAGCGGGCAGTTGCCGGGGTATGGCGTGCAGGTGGGTAAGGACTATGTGGTGGTCACGCTGGCACACGACGGCAAACACAGCTACACGCCGGTGCATGTGGATGAGTTTGTCGGTGAGACCGGCTCGGCCCGCGTGCGGGTGGGTGCCAACAGCTACGAGATTCGCAGTGGTTCGCGCATCAACGACATTGCCATCAACGGCACGGTCAATGGCGTGCCCTTCACCGCCCAGGTGGAGCGGGGTACGCCCAAGAACCCGTTGGCGCTGCGCCTGCAACACAACGGCACGCGTATCGATGCACTGGTGATCTCGCCACGCATGGCCGAGCTTCATGCGCTGATGCCACACAAGGCCGCACCCGACATGAGCCGTTATGTCCTGTCGCCCATGCCGGGTCTGTTGGTGGATGTGGCGGTGGTACCTGGGCAGAAAGTACAGGCAGGTGAACGCGTGGCCGTGATCGAAGCCATGAAGATGGAGAACGTGTTGTTTGCCGCCGCCGACGGTGTGGTGGGCAAGGTGCTGGCGGTGAAAGGTGAGTCGTTGACGGTGGACCAGCCGATTGTGGAGTTCGCATAAACGCGACGGTGGAGTTCGCGTAAACGCGGGGTTGTAAATCGCAAAAATATGCGAAAGTGAAGTTTGTCAAACAAGGTGAGGGTATCGACATGCTGCGTCCTTTTCATGTGCTGGGCATCCAGCAAATCGCCATCGGTGCCACTGACAAGAAGCGCCTTCACAGGCTGTGGGTGGACATGCTGGGGCTGGAGGTCACCGGTACCTACCGCAGTGCGTCAGAAAACGTGGACGAAGACATTTGTGCCATAGGCGCGGGTGCGTTCAAGGTCGAAGTGGACCTGATGCAACCCCTGGACCCCGAGAAAAAGCCCGCCGTGCAAAACACGCCGCTCAACCACGTGGGCTTGTGGATAGATGACCTAGCCACCGCCGTGGACTGGCTCACTGCTCAGGGTGTGCGTTTTGCGCCGGGTGGCATCCGCAAGGGTGCCTCCGGCTTTGATGTGTGTTTTTTGCACCCCAAGAGCAACGATGAATTTCCGATTGCCGGTGAGGGTGTGTTGATCGAGCTGGTGCAGGCACCGCCCGAGGTGGTCAAGGCGTTTTCACAGTTGGCCCATCCTGGACAAAGCCGCTAAAGCTGTCACGCGGGCCCGTCCATGACCGTACTTGATCTGGCAATGGCCCAACAACCCGTGTTGTGGTGGGCCTGGTTGGGCGTTGTGGCGGCGGCGGTGGTTTTTCGGTTGGTGCGGCCTGCAGAATACCGGGCGCTTCGGGTTACCTGGGTGTTGTCGGCACTGGTGCTGGTGGCGCTGTCGGCGGTCAGGGGGTTGCGCGGTTCTCCCATGCTGGCCAATACCGCCTTGGTGCTGGCCATTTTTCTGTGGGGTGTAGCTTGCGCGCATCTGGTGGCGACGGTGTTTTTTCGCGGCCTGCTGCCGCTGTGGGGCTTCAGCGTGCCCCGCATTGCCCATGACCTGAGCTTTACCGGGCTGGCCCTGGTCTGGGGAATTTTCTGCCTGCGGCTGTCGGGGGTCGATCCCACGCCGTTGTTTGCCACTTCGGCCGTCATTACCGCCGTATTGGCCTTTGCCATGCAGGACACTCTGGGCAATGTGTTGGGTGGTGTGACCCTGCAGCTGGATAATTCGCTGCGCGTAGGTGACTGGGTGAAACTGGACGACATCAGCGGCCGTGTCACCGATGTGCATTGGCGGTTTACTGCGGTTGAGACCCGCAACTGCGAGCTGGTCATGGTGCCCAACAGCTGGCTGATGAAAAACCGCTTCACCGTCATGCGGGGCTCCGACGCTGCGCCGCTGGCGTGGCGCCGTGTGGTTCACTTCTGCATCACACCGTCGGCCGATCCGGAGGCCGTCATTCGTGTGCTGGAGCGCTCCGTGCTGGACGCCGAAATTCCCCATGTGTTGACCCAGCCACCCCCCAATGCCATCTTGAGTGATGTGGTGGCCGGGTATCGCCGCTTCAGCCTGCGTTACTGGCTGGGCGATCCGCAGTTTGACGAGCCCGGCGATTCTTCGGTGCGGGTGCATGCACTGGCGGCCCTGGCCCGTGCAGGCATACAGCTGGGCGTGCCGCAAGAAGAGCGCCTGCTGATCAAGGAAAACGACAGTTGGCGGGCCGCGTCGGACCAGCGCGAATTTGACCTGCGCCTGGACGCGATCCGCCGCACCGATCTGTTTGCCAATTTGCCTTCCGCCGAGCAACACATGCTGGCCGAACACCTGGTGCATGCACCGTTTGCCGCGGGGGACATTCTTACCCGCCAGGGCGCTGTCGCCCATTGGCTCTACCTGGTCATACGGGGTGAGGCGAAGGTACTGGTGGATGGGCCGGACGGCCGCATACCCGTGGCCACCTTGCACGATGGCGATATTTTTGGCGAGATGGGCATGCTGACCGGTGAGGCCCGCAGCGCCACCGTGGTGGCAGTTACAGCCGTGGATTGTTACCGTCTGGACAAGGCGGGTTTTGCCAAGGTTTTGGAACAACGCCCCGAGATTGCCAGAGACATGAGCGCCATCGTTGAGGCGCGCAATGCCGAACGCAGCGTGCTGCTGGCCAAGGCAGGCCAGCCGGTGGCAAGCCAGGACGACCTGCTGGGTCGCATGCTTAAATTCTTCTCGCAACGCGCCTGATACAGGGTTTGTACCGGGTTCCTATGTAGGTTCATCGTCAGCTTGAAGGGCTAGCCTTCGGCCCGGTCTGGATGTATTGTTGTGGTACCGGTATAGCGAGGTGTTTGATATGGGTTCTTCCAAGTTGTTGGGGCTTGGGCTTGGCCTGATGCGTCACTTGTCACTGGGGGGCAAGCTGGCACTGGTTGCAGTGTTGTCAGCGTTGCCATTGGTGTTTGTGTTGTGGCAGGTCGTGGTGGGTGATGGTTCCAGGCCGGGGCCGGCCAGCCTGTGGGTGCTGTGTGGCTTGGCTGGCCTGCTGGTCTATTTCCTGGTGGCGTTCTACCTGAGTGTGACGCTGGATTTGGGCGTGGTCGTGAAGGCTGTGGACCGTATGGTGGCCGGTGACTTGCGCCAGTCCTTAACCGCCAGCGGTCGCGATGAATTGGGGCAGCTTGTGGGGGCCGTAGGCCAGTTGGGCCGTACCGTTTCGGCCATGGTGGCCAATGTGCGCAGCAATGCGGCCTTTGTCAACCACGCGGGCAAAAGCCTGGCCCGCGGCAGCAGCGATTTGTCGGACCGCACCGAGCAGCAGGCCGCCAACCTGGAGCAGACAGCCGCCAGCGTGGAAGAACTGTCCTCCACCGTGCAAGAAAACGCCAACACCGCCAGCCGGGCCAACCAGAAAGCGGGCGAAGTGCGTGATGTGGCCGACCAGGGTGCCGCCACCATGGTGCAGGCGGTGGAGTCGGTAGAAGCCATACAGGCCAGTGCCAAACGCATGGATGAAATTGTGGGTGTCATTGACGGCCTGGCCTTCCAAACCAATATCCTGGCCCTGAATGCAGCCGTGGAGGCCGCACGTGCCGGTGAGTCGGGCCGTGGATTTGCCGTGGTGGCGACCGAGGTACGCTCCCTGGCGCAGCGTTCTGCCGAGGCGTCCAAAGAAATTCGCCTGCTGATCAGCACTTCGTCCAGCCAGGTGGCGTCCAGCGTGCAGAAAATCCGCGCGGCAGGCACTACCATCAACCAAGTAGTTGGCGGCATACGCGATGTAGCTGCCAGCATGTCGCAAATCTCCACGTCCAGCGCGGAGCAGAGTTCGGGCCTGAGTGAGATCACTTCGGCTGTGCGCCAACTGGACGAAATCACCCAGCGCAATGCCCAGATGGTGGAGCAGGCCGTGACCCAGGCCGTGGCCATGGAAGGGCGGGCCAGTACGCTGGTGGAATCGGTGGCGCTGTTCAAACTGCAGCAGGGCTCGGCCGAAGAGGCTCTGGCCCTGGTGCAGCGCGCCGTGGCCCACCGCCAGCATGTGTCCAAAGAGACCTTCCTGCGGGACGTGACCGATGCGACCAAGGGTTTTATGGACCGCGACATGTACGTCTTTGTGCTGGACGACACCGGCCGTTACCTTGCCTTTGGGGGCAACCCGGCCAAAGTCGGCACGCGTTTGCAGGACATTCCTGGCATCGACGGCCAGGGGTTGTTGCAATCGATCATTGACCAGGCAGACTACGAGCCGGGCTGGGTGGAGTACAACATTGCCAACCCGACCACGGGCAAGGTGCAGGCCAAGATGTCCTTCGTACAGAAGGTGGACGGGCTCTACGTCGGCTGCGGCGTCTACAAGAACCTGGTGCAGGCCTAGTCTAGGCCCGCGCGTTTGCTGCGGGCGCGAGCCATGGCGGCTTCGATGATGGCGCGTTTGTGGTCCAGCACGGCGGGGTCGGTGATGCGGGAATGCGCCGCCAGGTCGGCCAGCTTGGCCTGTACCTGCGCCTGCTGTTTGTGTGCGTGCGCTTCCTTGGCGCGCGCAGTGCGCTCGGTCTTGGCGGCGTAACGTGTTCGCGCCAGGTCGGCCGCTGGCTGTGACCATGCGGCCCAGCCGGTGGCGTCACCACTGGCATTCTCCAGCTTGATGCAGTCCACCGGGCAGACGGGCAAACACAACTCACAACCGGTGCAATAGGCCTCGATGACGGTGTGCATACGTTTGTTGCTGCCCATGATGGCGTCGGTCGGGCAGGCATCCAGGCACAGCGTGCAGCCTATGCACCAGTTTTCGTCAATAAAAACGACCTGGCGCGGCGCTTCCAGGCCAAAGTCAGGGTTCAAGGGCTTGGCTGGCCGGGCGGTGATCTGCGCCAGACGGACCACGCCTTCCTGTCCGCCGGGTGGGCATTGGTTGATGTCCGCTTCTCCAGACGTGATGGCCTGGGCATAACCCGCGCAATCCGGGTAACCGCAGCGCGTGCACTGGGTTTGCGGCAGCGCATCCAGAATGCGGGCCGCAAGTTGCCCCAGCGGTTGCGCCGGGCTACTCACTTCTTGGCAGTGCTGCGTTTGGTCGCTACCTTTTTAGTAGCGGTACGAGCAGCCTTTGCGGGGGCTGCAGCCGGTTTTGCCACTTTCTTTGCCACGGGGGCTACAACGGCTTTGGGCTCAACCACAGCAGCCGGTTTAGCCGCCCGCCGGTCAGCAACCGCGGGGGTGCTGGGAACATGCTGGGACAGGATGAAGGACTTCACCTGGGGGTACACATGTTCGCGCCAACGCCGGCCCGAGAAGATGCCGTAGTGGCCGGCTCCCTTGGCTTCAAAGTGCTTTTGCATGCTGCGCGGCACACCGGTACAGATGTCATGCACGGCCTGGGTCTGGCCGGAGCCGGAGATGTCGTCCAGCTCACCTTCCACCGAAAACAGTGCCGTGGTCTTGATGGCTTCGGGGCGAACCCGTTCAACCTTGCCATTCACACCCTTGACGTCCCAGGTGCCGTTGACCAGGCTGAAGTCCTGGAACACGACCTTGATGGTGTCCAGGTAGTAATTGGCGTCCATGTCCAGCACAGCGTTGTACTCGTCGTAGAACTTGCGGTGGGCTTCGGTGCTGGCGTCGTCACCCTTGATCAGGTCCTTGAAGTAGTCGTAATGGCTGTTGGCGTGGTTGCTGGGGTTCATGGCCACAAAGCCGGTGTACTGCAAGAAGCCGGGGTAGACGCGGCGGCCCGCGCCGGGGAAGTTGGAGGGCACGCGGAAGATCACGTTGTTCTCGAACCAGCTGTAACTCTTGTTCATGGCCAGGTTGTTGACGGCCGTGGGCGATTTGCGCGCGTCGATAGGGCCACCCATCATGGTCATGGTCAGCGGCGTGGGTTCGCCACGCGCGGCCATCAGCGACACGGCGGCCAACACCGGCACGGTGGGCTGGCACACGCTCATGACGTGGCAGTTGCCATATTTGGCCTGCACGTGGCGGATGAACTCCTGCACGTAGTTCACATAGTCGTCCAGGTTGAAGCCACCCTCGGACAGGGGCACCAGGCGCGCGTTTTTCCAGTCGGTGATGTAGACCTTGTGGTCCTTCAGCATGGTCTTGACGGTGTCGCGTAATAGCGTGGCGTAGTGGCCCGACAAGGGCGCCACGATCAGCACTGCGGGCTGGCCCTTGATCTTTTCCAGTGTGTCAGTGTCGTCGGTGAAGCGTTTGAAGCGGCGCAGTTCACAAAAGGGCTTGGCAACCTCCACGCGTTCGTGGATGGCCACCTCCACGCCGTCCACATCAATGGTGCGCAGGCCGAATTCGGGTTTTTCGTAGTCCTTGCCCAGGCGGTGCATCAGGTCGTAACCCGCAGAGATGCGTTGCGCAAACGGGTTTTGGCCGGCCAGCGTCAGGGGGTTGGCAAACACTTTGGCGGCGGTCTGGGCCAGGTCAGAAAAGGGCTCCATCAAGGACCGCTGGGTTTCGTAGAACTGGTACAGCATGGGAGACTCGCTTTCGGAAGAACGTTTCAACAATAGAAATGTTGCAGTGCAATATACCAGCTTTACACGTGTGCGGGGTTGGCGTTTGGCCCTAGGAAACCCCGTAGATTCCCGGTGTTTGTCAGCTTGGTGACAGGGACTGTAGGGTGGGGTTGCAGTACACCGCCCAAACAAGTGCTCCGCCACGAACCAGTAGGCCGCTACTGTATTGGTAGCGGCCTACGTAGTATTGACGGGGGCTGGAGCCCAATTTGGCTTAAACGACCTTGGCAATCGACGCGCATACGTAGTCGATGTTCTTGCTGTTCAGCGCGGCCACACACATACGGCCGGTGTCAGTGCCGTAGACGCCGAATTCGCTGCGCAGGCGCACCATCTGGTCCTTGGTCAGGCCCGAGTAGCTGAACATGCCGATCTGGGTGGTGATGAAAGACATGTCTTGCTTGACACCCGCAGCCTTCAGGCCATCGACCAGCTTCTGGCGCATGGCCTTGATACGCACGCGCATTTCGCCCAGCTCTTTTTCCCACAGGGCACGCAGCTCGGGGTTGTTCAGCACGGCTGCCACCACAGCGCCACCGTGTGTGGGTGGGTTGGAGTAGTTGGTGCGGATGACGATCTTGAGTTGGCTCAGCACGCGGCCGGCTTCTTCCTTGTCCTTGCACAGCACGGACAGGCCGCCCACGCGCTCGCCGTAGAGGCTGAAGCTCTTGGAGAAGGAGGTGGACACAAAGAAGTTCAGGCCGGCGGCGACAAACTTCTGGATCACGGCGCCGTCTTCGGCAATGCCGTAACCAAAGCCTTGGTAGGCCATGTCCAGGAAGGGGGTCAGTTCCTTGGCCTTCACCACGGCAATCACTTTGTCCCAGTCAGCGGGAGTGATGTCGTAGCCGGTGGGGTTGTGGCAGCAGGCGTGAAGCACCACGATGGTGCCGGGCGCGGCCGCGTTCAGGCTGGCCAGGAAACCTTCGACATTGACACCGCGCTTGGCGGCGTCGTAGTAGGCGTAGGTGTCGACCTCGAAACCAGCGCTGTTGAACAGCGCGCGGTGGTTTTCCCAGCTGGGGTCGGAGATCAGTACCTTGGCGTTGGGGTTGAGCTTCTTCAGGAAGTCGGCACCAATCTTCAGGCCGCCGGTGCCGCCAATGGCTTGCACGGTGGCCACGCGGCCCGAGGTGAGGGGTTCGCTGTCGGCACCAAACACCAGGCTCTTGACCGCGTTGTCATAGGCCACGATGCCGTCGATAGGCAGATAGCCGCGGGCGGTGGGCTTGTCCATCATGGTTTTTTCAGCGGCCTGCACACACTGCAGCAGGGGCAGCTTGCCGTTGTCGTCAAAGTACACGCCCACGCCCAGGTTGACTTTGGCAGGGTTGGTGTCGGCGTTGAATTGCTCGTTCAGACCCAGGATAGGGTCGCGGGGGGCCATTTCGACGGAGGAGAAGAGAGACATAGCGGGTCCTGTGGGAAAGATTCGGGAGGGGTGCGAAGCAGCAGCACGGGGCTGGTGTCGGCCCTCATTCTACCGGGGTGGGTTTACCCCGAGGTGGGGATGTGATGCGGATACTGCATGGATTCTGCAGCCCGCCACATCACCGGATTCTTCAGCCCTGCAGAGCCTGCTGCAGTTCGGGCGGTATGCGCGCGGGCTTGGAGGTCTGGCCGTGTATCCAGCCAACGCGCACGGAGCCCGTGCACAGCACCACCGGCGCGGCATCCGCAGATACCAGCCGCGCCTCTTGCTGGATGGTGAAGGACGACCGCCCCAGCTCGCTCAAGTGCGAGGTGACCAGCAACTGGTCGTCCAGCCTAGCCGAGCGCAGGTATTTGATTTGCACGTCGCTCACCACAAAGATGCAGCCCAGGTCTTGCTGCAGTTGGCGCTGCTCCACACCTTTGGCGCGCAGCCATTCGGTGCGGGCGCGCTCGAAGAATTTCAGGTAGTTGGCGTAGAAGACGATGCCGCCTGCATCGGTGTCCTCCCAATAGATTCGGACGGGCCAGGTGAAGACGTTGTCGGGTGGGGGGAGGGGGGTGGGGCGCATGGGCAATATTGTTGCAGACGGGGGCGCATGAGGCATCGCTCCGTGCCACCCTGGGGCGATGGTCGCTGGCGCGACTCCCCTGCACTGCTCGTGCCGGGCGGGGTCTGGCTAAACTCGGCTACGCCTCAAACAACGCCAGCCCTGATCCGCCCGCCGCTGCGCTGCTCGGCACCGCCCAAGGGTGGCACGGAGCGATGCCTCATGCTTTCGGGTGATCGCTACCAGAAACTATTCAAAACGTTGGGGTTAGAGCGCAGTTGCTCAGATAGCCAGCTTTGACTCGTGTATGTGGACCCAACTGAGGCGGCCTGGATGAACTGCTTCAAGGGCAAAAGTTGCACTGCATAGCCTAGCTTCCGATTCGATTGGTTCCACATGCCACTCTTCATAGACCGCGACAGCTGTGCCGGGCAGGTGGCTGCTGACCTTCATGTTCTTGATCTGGATCGAAAGGTTTGGAAACTGACCATGCAACTGATATGTGGATTTCAGCAACTCGGTAGACGAATGGCATTCGTTGTGAGGATCAATGAGTGTGAAGCCATGGGGCCAAGAGGTTGAGAGCCTGGCAAATGCCTCTTCTGACTTTGGGATGGAGCCATTGAACCATTGCTGGATGAACTGATGAAGGTTTTCAACTTCGGCAGCGACGAGCGCTGTGTCCACGAGTGCGTTCATCGAATTGCAGACCGTAAAACTATGCGTGATTCTCTGACGGAATCCTGCATGAAAATGGCACCTAGCCCACGTCGAATATACAAAGTCTGCTCCCATAAAAATAGCACACAACCCCACACTAAATAAGTCGGGGTGTTGACTCTCATCCACTGCAATCAATCCCCAAGCCGGGCCAGCGGTGCGGGCTGGGCGATCCCTTGTGCGTGGCTGAGGCGCGCAGGGCCGGGCGGATCAGGGCTGGCGTTGTTTGAGCCCGCAGGGCGAGTTTAGCCAGACCCCGCCCGACGCGAGCACCGCAAGGCAGCCCGCAGGGCCCACGCAGCAGGGTCGCTCGGCCCACACCGCTGGCCCGGCGTGCGCGCCCCCACAAACGCAAACGCACCGCATGGACTACAGTTCCATCTTTGCCCATTTGCCGAACCAATCCATGACCGCCCCGACCCCCATCGCCGACCCAAATGCCGCGCCCGCGCCCACCGGTCAGTTCATCCGCTACCCCGGTTCACCGTTTGAGCTGTACCAGCCCTACCCACCGGCTGGTGACCAGCCAGAGGCGATTGACAAACTGGTTGAGGGCGTGATCGACGGCGAGGTGTTCCAGACCCTGCTGGGCGTGACCGGTTCCGGCAAGACCTACACCATGGCCAATGTGATCGCCCGCCTGGGCCGCCCGGCCATCGTGTTCGCGCACAACAAGACATTGGCCGCGCAGCTGTACAGCGAGTTCCGCGAGTTCTTCCCGAACAACGCGGTCGAGTATTTCGTCAGCTACTACGACTACTACCAGCCCGAGGCGTACGTGCCGCAGCGCGATCTGTTCATTGAGAAAGACAGCGCCATCAACGAGCACATCGAGCAGATGCGCCTATCGTGCACCAAATCCATCCTGGAGCGGCGCGATGTCGTCATCGTGGCCACCGTGTCCGCCATCTACGGTATCGGCCAGCCCGAGGCGTACCACAAGATGATCATGACCTTGCGCACCGGCGACAAGCTCAACCAGCGCGATGCCATCGCCCAACTGGTGCGTATGCAATACCAGCGCAATGACATGGACTTCAGCCGCGGCACCTTCCGCGTGCGGGGCGACACCATCGACATCTTTCCGGCCGAACATTCCGAGATGGCGCTGCGCCTGGAGATGTTTGACGATGAGATCGAATCCCTACAACTGTTCGACCCCTTGACCGGTCGCATCCGCCAGAAGATTCCGCGATTCACGGTGTACCCCGGCAGCCACTACGTCACCCCACGTGACCAGGTGCTGATGGCCGTGGAAACTATCAAGGTGGAGCTGGCGGACCGGCTTAAGGAGTTTGTGTCCGCAGGCAAGCTGGTCGAAGCCCAGCGCCTGGAGCAGCGCACGCGTTTTGACTTGGAAATGCTCAGCGAAGTCGGCCACTGCAAGGGCATTGAAAACTACAGCCGTCACCTTGCGGGCAGCGCACCTGGCGACCCGCCTTCCACGCTGACGGACTACATGCCCAAGGACGCGGTCATGTTCATTGACGAAAGCCACGTCACCATCGGCCAGTTTGGCGCCATGTACCTGGGCGACCGTTCGCGCAAGACCACGCTGGTGGAATACGGATTCCGCCTTCCCAGCGCGCTGGACAACCGGCCGCTGAAGTTTGCGGAGTTTGAAACACGGATGCGGCAGGCCATTTTTGTATCCGCCACACCCTCCAACTACGAGAAAGAACATGCCGGCCAGGTGGTGGAGCAGGTGGTGCGCCCCACAGGTCTGGTGGACCCCGAAGTGGAAGTGCGGCCCGCCACCCACCAGGTGGACGACGTCTTGCAGGAAATTCGAATCCGTGTGGAGAAGAACGAGCGCGTGTTGATCACCACGCTGACCAAACGCATGGCCGAGCAACTGACCGACTATCTGACCGACAACGGCGTGAAAGTGCGCTATCTGCACAGCGATGTGGACACGGTAGAGCGGGTAGAAATCTTGCGGGATCTGCGCCTGGGTGCCTTTGATGTGCTGGTGGGCATCAACCTGCTGCGCGAAGGCCTGGACATTCCCGAGGTGTCGCTGGTGGCGATTTTGGACGCCGACAAGGAGGGCTTTTTGCGCTCCGAGCGCTCATTGATACAGACCATAGGCCGGGCCGCCCGCAACCTGAATGGCCGCGCCATTCTGTATGCCGACCGCATCACCGATTCCATGGAACGGGCAATTGGCGAGACCGAACGGCGCCGCAAAAAGCAGATTGCCCACAACCTGGAGCGGAATATTACCCCCAAAGCCATCGTTAAAAAAGTGCGCGACCTGATCGACGGCGTCTACAGCGAAAAGGCTGGCAAGGAAGCCGAGCGCCTGGAGCGCGACGCCATGCAGCGGGCCCAAGCGGAAGACATGAGCGAGAAGGATATCTCCCGTGAAATCAAGCGCTTAGAGAAGTTGATGATGGAGCACGCCCGCAATTTGGAGTTCGAAAAGGCGGCCAAAGTGCGGGACCAGTTGCACATTTTGAAGGAGCAGGCCTTTGGCGCGCCGGGCAGCGACAACATCGTTGTCCTGTCCGCGGCGGGCAAATAAACGGGTTTGTGACTGATCAGTCTAAATACCTGAGGAAAACCCTAGGTTTTTTGGTATACTTGAGTGGAATAGTCAACCAAGTAGGACTGAAGGAGTTTTCCATGCGTCTCACTACCAAAGGCCGGTTTGCGGTCACCGCCATGATTGATCTGGGCTTGCGACAAAGCAGCGGGCCCGTGACCTTGGCCGCTATCAGCCAGCGCCAGCAGATTTCGCTGTCGTACCTGGAGCAGTTGTTTGGCAAGCTGCGCCGCCATGAACTGGTGGAATCCACCCGTGGCCCCGGCGGCGGTTACACCCTTGCGCGCAAAGCGTCGGACATCACCGTGGCAGACATTATCGTCTCGGTGGATGAGCCCATCGACGCCACCCACTGCGGCGGCAAGGAAAACTGCCTGGGTGAGGGTGAGCGCTGCATGACCCATGACCTGTGGGCCGCATTGAATGTGCGCATGGTGGAGTTTTTGGACTCGGTCACCTTGCAAAAACTGGTGGATGACCAACTGTCCAAAGGTCTGCTGGTGGAAGACAAGCCCAGTGTCAAGCGTGCCATCTCGGCCATGCCCATCACCAAGCCCATACGCATCAACGCGCCCAATTCCGTGTTTGCCTTGGGCAATGCATTCTCCAAAAACTGATTCCCCTAGTTTTAATAGTTAACTGCCATGGATTCCACACCCCATTTCCCCATCTACATGGACTACAGCGCCACCACGCCGTGCGACGAGCGCGTGGTCGATGCCATGGTGCCCTGGTTGCGCAACCATTTCGGCAATCCCGCGTCGCGCAGCCACGCCTGGGGCTGGGAGGCTGAAGCGGCGGTCGAAAACGCCCGCGGTCAGGTTGCCGCCCTGATTGGCGCTGACCCGCGCGAGATTGTCTGGACATCCGGCGCGACCGAATCCATCAACCTGGCCTTGAAGGGTGCCGCGCACTTCTACAAGTCCAAGGGCAAACACATCATCACCGTCAAGACCGAGCACAAGGCCGTGCTGGACACCTGCCGTGAGCTGGAGCGCCAGGGCTTTGAGGTGACCTATCTGGATGTGCAGGCCGATGGCCTGATCGATATGGACGTGTTCAAGGCTGCCATTCGTCCGGACACGATCCTGGTCAGTGTCATGTTTGTGAACAATGAGATTGGTGTCATCCAAGACATCGCTGGTATTGGCGCGGTCTGCCGTGAAAAAGGCATCGTTTTCCACGTGGATGCAGCGCAAGCCACTGGCCGGGTCGAATTTGATTTGTCCCAGCTCCCCGTCGATCTGATGAGTCTGACCTCGCACAAGACCTACGGCCCCAAGGGCGTGGGTGCATTGTTTGTGCGCCGCAAGCCCCGCATCCGCCTGGAAGCGCAAATGCACGGTGGCGGCCACGAGCGCGGCATGCGCAGCGGCACCCTGCCCACACACCAGATTGTGGGCATGGGAGAGGCCTACCGGATTGCAAAAGAAGAGATGGCTTCCGACAACATCCGCATCCGCGCCCTGCATGAACGCATGCTGGCCGGCCTGAAGGATGTGGAGCAGGTCTTCATCAACGGCCACGAAACGAAGCGCGTGCCGCACAACCTGAACATGAGCTTCAACTACGTCGAAGGCGAGTCGCTGATCATGGGTATCAAGGGCTTGGCTGTCAGCAGCGGCTCCGCCTGTACATCGGCCTCACTGGAACCCAGCTACGTGCTGCGCGCACTGGGCCGTAGTGACGAACTGGCCCACAGCAGCCTGCGCATGACGATTGGCCGCTGGACCACCGAGGCCGAGATCGACTACGCCGTGGACACCATCAAGAAAAATGTAGCCAAGCTGCGTGACTTGAGCCCCCTGTGGGACATGTTCAAAGAAGGCATTGATATTTCCACGATCCAGTGGGCTGCGCATTAAGGAGAATTGAAAATGGCATATTCAGAAAAAGTTGTTGACCACTATGAAAACCCCCGCAATGTCGGCAGCTTTGAAAAAGGCGACGACAGCGTAGGCACGGGTATGGTGGGCGCGCCCGCCTGTGGCGACGTGATGAAGCTGCAGATCAAGGTCAACCCACAAACCGGCGTGATCGAAGACGCACGCTTCAAGACCTATGGCTGCGGCTCGGCCATTGCGTCCAGCTCTCTGGTGACCGAGTGGGTCAAGGGCAAGACGCTGGACGAAGCGGCTGCGCTGAAGAACAGCCAGATCGCCGAAGAACTGGCACTGCCGCCAGTCAAGATCCACTGCTCCATCCTGGCCGAAGACGCCATTAAGGCGGCCGTGGATGACTATAAGAAAAAACACCTGAACTGAAATGGCAGTTACTCTGACAGAGGCCGCTGCACGGCACGTCACCCGCTACCTGACCAAGCGCGGAAAGGGCGTGGGCGTGCGCCTGGGCGTCAAAACCACGGGCTGCTCCGGCCTGGCCTACCAGCTGGAGTACGTGGATGAACTGGCACCCGAGGACCTGGTGTTTGAAGGCCACGGCGTCAAGGTGCTGGTGGACCCGAAGAGCCTGGCCTATCTCGACGGTACCGAGCTGGATTTTGTGCGTGAGGGTTTGAACGAAGGCTTTCGCTTCAACAACCCGCGGGAACGCGACAAGTGCGGCTGCGGTGAGTCCTTCCGCGTGTGAACCTGCAATCGAATGATTTTGAACTGTTCGGCGTAAAGCAGCAGTTCGCCCAGGACCGTGCCGCGCTGGACGCCCGCTGGAAAGAGCTGCAGCGCGAGGCCCACCCCGACAAGTTTGCCGCCCAGGGCGACGCCGCACAGCGTGTGGCCATGCAGTGGTCCGTGCGCATCAACGAGGCCTACCAGCGCCTCAAAGACCCGCTCAAACGCGCCGCCTACCTGTGCGAACTGGCCGGTGCCCCCATCAACGCCCACAGCAACACGGCTATGCCGGCCGCCTTTCTGATGCAGCAGATGCAGTGGCGCGAAGAGCTGGATGAAGCCCATGATGACAATACGCTGAATGCTTTGCGCGAAAATGTAGAGGCTGCGCAGCGAGCCCTGATTCAAGAATGTGCGCAGCGTTTGGACGTACAACACGATTACCCAGCTGCCGTGCAGTCGGTACGTGCGCTGATGTTCATCGAAAAGTTTGCGCACGATCTCGATCTGGCGTTTGACAAGTTGGAAACCTGAATTCAAAACCCGGCGGAACCGGTTACGGCCCTGTGTGGTGCGTAGCGCGACCGCCATGCGATTAAAAAATGGCGCTTCTACAAATTTCCGAGCCTGGCCAAGCGCCCAATCCACACGAGCGCCGTATTGCGGTCGGCATAGACCTGGGCACGACCCATTCCCTGGTGGCCGCGGTGCGCAATGGCGTGGCGGAATGCCTGCCGGACGACGCCGGGCGGGTGATCCTGCCGTCAGTGGTGCGTTATCTGGAGGGGGGCAAGCGCGAGATTGGTTACGCAGCCCAAGCCGCCCTGGCCAGTGACCCGGAGAACACGATTGCTTCGGCCAAGCGCTTCATGGGCCGCAGCCTGGCCGACGTAGCAGGTGCCGAGAAACTGCCCTACCGCTTTGCTGACCACGCCGGCATGTTGGGTGTGCTGACCGTTGCCGGAGAAAAATCCCCGGTTGAGGTCAGCGCGGACATTCTGGCCACGCTGCGCTACCGGGCCGAAGACACGTTTAACGACGACCTGTATGGCGCAGTCATCACCGTGCCGGCTTACTTTGACGAAGCCCAGCGCCAAGCCACCAAGGACGCTGCGCAACTGGCCGGCATCAAAGTGCTGCGCCTCATCAACGAGCCCACTGCGGCGGCCATTGCGTATGGCCTGGACAATGCCAGCGAAGGTGTCTACGCCATTTACGACCTGGGCGGCGGTACATTTGACATTTCCATATTGCGGCTGACGCAGGGCGTGTTTGAAGTGGTCGCCACGGGCGGCGACTCTGCGCTGGGTGGGGATGATTACGACCATGCGCTGGCTGACTGGGTGCTGGGCCAGACCGGTGTGAAGGCAGCCAATGCATCGGACAAGGCTGCGTTGAAGGTGGCGGCCCGTGCTTGCAAAGAGGCCCTGTCTACTGCAAATAGTGTAGCGTTCCATGCAGATTTGACGGGGGCTACAGCCCATTTTGATGTAAGCCAGTCCCAGTTCGAGGCCGCTACCGCGCATTTGACAGCCCGCACCCTGGCAGCCGCCCGCAAGGCCCTGCGTGATGCGCGCCTGGCCGTGCAGGATGTGCAGGGTGTTGTCATGGTAGGTGGTTCTACCCGCATGCCCCAGGTGCAGGCGGCCGTGGCAAAGTTTTTTGAGCGTGCACCGCTGAACAACCTGAACCCCGACGAAGTGGTGGCGCTGGGCGCCTCCATCCAGGCCAACCAGTTGGCGGGCAACAACACGGCCGGTGATTTGCTGTTGCTGGACGTGATTCCGCTGTCGCTGGGGGTGGAGACCATGGGCGGCTTGGTGGAGCGCATCGTTCCGCGCAACCAGACCATTCCCACCGCCATGGCGCAGGATTTCACCACCTACAAGGACGGCCAGACCGCCCTGGCCTTACACGTGGTGCAGGGCGAGCGTGACCTGGTGAGCGACTGCCGCAGCCTTGCGCGTTTTGAGCTGCGCGGCATTCCACCCATGGCAGCGGGCGCGGCGCGTATCCGCGTGACCTTTACCGTTGATGCTGATGGCTTGTTGAATGTGTCCGCCCACGAGCAGGTCAGCGGTGTGCAGGCCGACATCAACGTCAAACCCTCTTACGGACTTAGTGACTCGCAGATCGCGCAGATGCTGCAAGACAGCTTCTCCACCGCCGAACAAGACATCCGCACCCGCGCCGTGGTCGAGGCCCAGGTGGATGCCGACCGCTTGTTGCTGGCTATCCAGAGTGCGCTGGATGCCGATGCCGATTTGCTGAGCCAACTGGAGCGTGCCGAGATCGATGCCGCCATGCTGGCCTTGGCCAACGGCCGCTCTGGCACCGATGCCGCCCAGATTGAAGCCCTGAGCAAAGCCCTGGCCCAGGCCACCGAATCCTTCGCCGCCATGCGCATGAACAAAGGCATTGCCCAGGCGCTCGAAGGCAAAAACATTGAGACACTCTAATGCCCATCATCAAAATCCTGCCGCACCCCGAGTACTGCCCCCAAGGCGCTGAGGTCAGCGCACCGGCTGGCACCTCCATCTGCGAAGCCCTGCTGGACAACCACATCAACATCGAGCATGCCTGCGATATGAGCTGCGCCTGCACGACATGCCACGTCATCGTGCGCGAGGGATTTGCATCGCTCAATGAATTGGACGAAACGGAAGAAGACCTGTTGGACCGCGCCTGGGGCTTGGAGCCCAATTCCCGGCTGAGCTGCCAGGCCTTTCTGGCCCAGAAGGATGTGGTAGTGGAGATCCCCAAGTACTCCCTCAACCACGCCAAAGAGAATCACTGAAAGAGTGGGGAGCGTCGCATGCGTCAAATCTTTCTGGATACCGAAACGACCGGCTTCAACGCCAACCTGGCCCAAAACCCGGACCGCATGGTCGAAATCGGCTGTGTGGAGCTGGTCAACCGCAAGCTCACCGGCAACAACCTGCATTTCTACCTGAACCCCGAGCGGGACAGCGACGAGGGCGCCTTGCGTGTCCACGGCTTGACCACCGAGTTCTTGAGCGACAAGCCCAAGTTTGCGGCCATTGCCAAAGACTTGCTGGACTACGTGGCCGGTGCCGAAATCATCATCCACAACGCACCGTTTGACCTCTCCTTTTTGGATGCAGAGCTGGTGCGTGCCGGCCACCAGCCGTTCAAAAAATACATTGGCTCGGTGACCGATACCCTGGTCATGGCCAAGGAGATGTTCCCCGGCAAACGCAACAGCCTGGATGCCTTGTGCGACCGCCTGGAAGTGGACAACTCCGGCCGCACCTTGCACGGCGCCTTACTGGATGCCGAGCTGCTGGCTGACGTATACATCAACATGACGCGCGGCCAGGATGCGCTCCTGATGGAAGTAGGTTCATCGAACGAGAGCGGGATCAAGGTGGTGCAGGTTGATCTGCGTGGTTTTGAGCTGCCGGTGGTAGCCGCCAATGCCCAGGAGCTGGCGGCACACGACGAGGTGCTGGTCCAAATGGACAAATCCAGCGGTGGCAAAACACTGTGGCGAAAGCTGGCCTGAAGATTGTTGTATAATTTGAGGCTATTCTGATGAATAATCAGGGCGGTTAGCTCAGGGGTAGAGCACTGCATTCACACTGCAGGGGTCACAAGTTCGAAACTTGTACTGCCCACCAAATACGGTAAAGATAAAGCACCTTGCGGAAACGCCAGGTGCTTTTTTCTTGGGCTTTAGGATATGGCAGCAATGCCTACTTTTGCTCCAGCTTGCGCAGCACCTCCACCGCGTTTGTATTGGTGCTGTCCAGTTCCACGGCCCGACGGTAGTTCAGTATGGCGCGGGGCGTGTCGCCTTGCACCACGTAAGCCTCACCCAGGCTGTCGTAGCTGTTGCCATCTTCAGGAAACAGCGCAACGTTGAGTTTGAAAACCTCCACGGCTTCTGGCAGACGGTTTTTCAACAGGTAGTGGTAGCCCAGCAGGTTCAGTTCATTGGGGCTTTTGGCTGGGGGGAATGTCTTGCGCTGCTGTTGAAACTGTCCGACCGCTGCGCCAACGCCTTGTTTGGCAATGGTTTGGGCCAGGATGTCCGCCAGGCTACGTTTCGGCGCGGGCGTTGGCAGGTTGTACAACACACGGGTGACAGACTCCGCCATTTGGTAGATGGCCGGCGTGATCGTGCCACCACCATCATTTAGCAGGATAACGACAAGCCGCTGGTCATCGGGAAAACGGGTGATCAGGCTGCGAAAGCCGTTGGTGTTGCCACCGTGTTCGTGCACGGCGACGTCACGTGTGCCAATCTTGCGGGTGCCCACCAGCCAGCCGTAGCCAAAACCCAGATCGCGGCGCACGTCGTCCTTGGCGTAGGGGGTGAACATGCGCTGTTTGGCGGATTCGGATAGCAGCGTGGTGCCGTAGAGCGCACGGTCCCAGCGCAACATGTCTCCAACTGTGCTGTACATGCCGCCCGCGGAGTAACCATTGGCCATGTGCATGGGCGCCGCGCTCTCGTATTCACCACCAGGGCTTTTGAGGTAGCCGGTGGCCTTGCGCTCTACCACGCGCTCAGGCGCTTCGTAGCCGGAACGTGCCATGCGCAGCGGTTGCAGAATCATGTCGTCTAGCGCCTGCTGGTAGGGCTTGCCCGTCACTTTCTCGATCACGTAGCCCAGCAAGTAATAACCGGAGCTGTTGTATTTGCCAGCAGAGCCCGGCGCAAACTCCAGATCGCGGTTCATGATCTCCATTAACTCCGCGCGGGAGACTTTGGCACCCAAGCGGCTTTCCCAGAATCCGGGAAAGTTGGCGTAATCAACGATGCCCGACGTGTGGTTGAGCAACTGGTGGATTGTTACCGTGTTGCCTATGCCTGGGCGCAGGTCTGGCACATACATGTCTATGGTGTCGTCCAGCTTGAGTTTACCTTGTTCCACCAGTTGCATCACCAATGTGGCGGTGAATTGTTTAGTCAACGAGGCGATGCGAAAGGCGGTGTCCGGCGTGTTGGGGATTTTCCACTCGCGGCTGGCCAAACCGAAGGCGCCCTGGTAGAGCACCTTGCCGTGGTCGGCGACCAATACCACGCCGTCCAGTTGGCCGATGGCGTGGTATTGCCGCAGCAGTGTTTGAAGTTGGTGGGATTTATTGGTAGCTGTGGGTGCTGTGGTTTTGGGCGTTTGCGCGTGGACCGTGGTACTGGTGATGGTCAATGCGGCCACTACGCAAAGGGCATGGCATAGCCATTGGTTGGTTTTTGGATTGAGTTGCATGGATGCATGGGCTCCGGGTAGGTATGGAAAGACCCCTGGTGCAGGGAAGGGCGCACTGTAGGACGCCCAGGCGCTGCACGCACCCCCGATGCGACGAACTGCCCGCAGGGCGTTATGGGTGGAACGCCCGATGGATAGGCGGAATCAGTAGCCTCAGACCCGCTCAATCACCACCGCAATGCCCTGGCCCACACCAATACACATGGTGCACAAGGCGTAACGACCGCCTGTTTTGTGCAACTGGTTGATTGCCGTGGTGACCAGGCGGGCACCCGATGCGCCCAAGGGGTGGCCCAGGGCAATGGCACCGCCGTTGGGGTTGACGCGCGGGTCGTCGTCCTGCAGGCCCAGCAGGCGCAGCACGGCCAGGCCTTGCGCGGCAAAGGCTTCGTTGAGTTCAATCACGTCCATTTGTGCAAGGCTCAAGCCTGTGAGCGCCAGTACCTTTTGCGTGGCCGGGGCCGGACCAATACCCATGATGCGTGGTGGCACACCGGCGGTGGCCATGCCCACCACGCGGGCGCGTGGCGTCAGACCGTTCTGCTTGGTGGCCGCTTCGTTGGCCAGCAGCAGGGCGCAGGCGCCGTCGTTGACACCACTGGCATTGCCGGCTGTCACAGTGCCATCCGCACGCACGGCGCCCTTGAGTTTGGCCAGTGCTTCCAGTGAAGTCTCTCGCGGATGTTCGTCCTTGGTGACCACAATGGCATCGCCCTTTTTTTGCGGTATGTTCACCGGCGTCAACTCCGCATCAAAGAAGCCGGACTTCTGCGCCGCTACGGCCTTGAGCTGGCTGGCCAGTGCCATCTTGTCCTGGTCTTCGCGGCTGATCTTGTAGTCGGCCGCCACGTTCTCGGCGGTCTCGGGCATGGCGTCTATGCCGTAACGTTCCTTCATGCGCGGGTTGACAAAGCGCCAGCCAATGGTGGTGTCGTACATCTGCGCCGCGCGGCTGAAGGCGCTCTCGGCCTTGCCCATCACAAAGGGCGCGCGGCTCATGCTCTCCACACCGCCTGCTATCATAAATGTAGCTTCTCCGGCTTTGATGGCGCGGGCTGCAGTGCCAATAGCGTCCATGCCCGAGCCGCACAGGCGGTTAATGGTGGTGCCGGGTAACTCCAGCGGCAGGCCCGCCAGCAGACTGGCCATGTGGGCCACATTGCGGTTGTCTTCACCCGCCTGGTTGACACAACCGTAGATGACGTCCGTTACCGCCTGCCAGTCCACATTAGGGTTGCGCGCCATCAGCGCCTCCAGCGGCACGGCCGCCAGGTCGTCAGTGCGCACGCTGCTCAATGCGCCACCGTAGCGGCCAAAGGGTGTGCGGATGGCGTCACAGATAAAGGCTTGGTTCATTCGGGGTGTCTCGTGGAGTGGTGCCTTGAAATGCTAACACTGGCATTCCAGCCATGCGTCGCCCATTTGACTCAGCGAAGCGTTGCGCAGGACCGCTAACATGGCGGTGGTCGCCCGCGTGCGCGCCCGCCATTGGAGTAAACCATGCCCCGTTTCGCCGCCAACCTCACCATGCTGTTCAACGAGGTTGCATTTTTGGACCGCTTTGCGTTGGCCGCGCAGGCAGGCTTTGACGCAGTGGAATTTTTGTTCCCCTATGCCTACGCGGCAGAGGACATTCGCCAACGCCTGGATGCCCACGGCCTGCGCCTGGTGTTGCACAACTTGCCCCCGGGTGACTGGGACGCGGGTGAGCGTGGCATTGCCTGCCACCCCGATCGGGTGGATGAATTCCGCACCGGTGTTGCCCACAGCATTGCCTATGCAAAAGTCTTGGGTGTGGGCCAGCTCAACTGCCTTGCCGGTAGGGCACCGGCGGGCATTGCGGACGATGTGCTGCGGCGCACACTGGTGACCAATCTGCGCTTTGCCGCAGGGGCGTTCAGGGATGCGGGTCTGCGCTTGCTGGTGGAGCCCATCAACAGCTTTGACATTCCCGGCTTTTATGTGAACCGCACGGCCCAGGCACTGTCACTGCTCGACGAGGTCGGTGTTGGCAACGTCTACCTGCAATACGACATCTACCACGCCCAACGCATGGAAGGTGAATTGGCCGCCACCATTGCCCAGCAACTGCCCCGCATAGGCCATATGCAGCTGGCGGACAACCCGGGGCGCCACGAGCCAGGCACGGGCGAAATCAACTTTCCCTTTCTGTTCGACCATCTGGACCGCCTGGGTTACAGCGGATGGATCGGCTGTGAATACAAACCCACGACCACTACAATTGCGGGTTTGGGCTGGCTCAAACCGTACTTGGAGCCAACAACGTCCGCATCAGATTTGCCCAAACCATGACAACTTCAACCAACCCTTCACATCCAACTGCGCGCGACCTGCTACGCCGCATGTTCGACGCCGCCATCGCCAGCGCCCAACCTGCGCTGTGCGTCCCGCCGTATCTACCCACTCCTGAGTCGTTGGGCAAGGGGCGGCTTATCGTCATTGGCGCCGGCAAAGCATCGGCGGCGATGGCGCGTGCGGTGGAGGACCATTGGCCTGGCCCATTGTCCGGCCTGGTCGTCACGCGGTATGGCTATGGCGTACCCTGCGCGCGCATCGAGATCGTGGAAGCCGCGCATCCGGTGCCCGACGCCGCAGGGCTTGCAGCAGCACAGCGTATGTTGCAGTTTGTACAGGGGCTTACCGAGGATGATATGGTTCTGTGCCTCATCTCCGGTGGAGGCTCTTCTTTGTTACCGTTGCCCTTGGAGGGGCTGACGCTGGAACACAAACAAGCCGTCAATCGCGCGCTGTTGAAATCAGGCGCCACCATCAGCGAGATGAACTGCGTGCGCCGCCACCTCTCTGCCATCAAAGGTGGCCGCCTGGCGGTGGCTTGTCACCCGGCGCGGGTGGTGACCTTGCTGATCTCGGATGTGCCGGGAGACGACCCTATCAATATTGCATCAGGCCCCACGGTGGCCGACCCCACCCATGCGCACGATGCGCGGGCCATTGTGAAACGCTACGCCATCGATTTACCCGCCGAGGTGCGCGCAGCGCTGGAGTCGGACCGCTGCGAATCGGTCAAGCCAGGCGACCCGCGTTTGGCGCGCAACAGCGTACACATGGTGGCGGCCCCGCAAATGGCGCTGGAAGCGGCCGCCCAGGTGGCGCGGGATGCCGGTTATGGCGCCTACATCCTGGGGGATGCGCTGGAAGGTGAAGCACGCGATGTTGGCAAGGTACTGGCCGGTATTGCGCTGCAGGTGGCGCAGCGTGGCCAGCCGGTCCAGGCACCCTGCGTATTGCTTTCGGGTGGAGAGACAACGGTCACCCTGCGCGGCATGGGCAGTGGCGGGCGCAATGTGGAGTGCCTGCTGTCCATGGGTATTGCCTTGGGCTGCCACCCCCGCATCCATGCACTGGCAGGTGATACCGATGGTGTGGACGGTGTGGCCGAAATTGCAGGCGCCTGCATCGGCCCCGACACCCTGGAACGGGCGCATGCGCTGGGTCTCAAACCCCACGACTGCCTGAACGACAACGACGGCCATGGTTTCTTTGGCAAGCTCGGCGACTCTGTGGTGACAGGCCCTACCTTGACCAATGTGAACGACTTTCGGGCCATTCTGATTGAGTAGGCTAGCCCGAGGTTTTATGCATTTTCATTCCATGCGTATTCCATTTGGTGTGCGGTGCGCAGGGCCAGTTCGCGGCTGACCAGTGTCTCCACCAGGTGCAAGGACATGTCGATGCCTGCAGAGATGCCGCCAGATGTCACGGTGTTGCCGTCACGCGCCCAGCGTTTGTCACGCACCACTTCGACAGAGGGGAACATGGTTTGCAGATCATCCATGTCTTCCCAGTGGGTCGTGGCCTGTTTACCGGCCAGCAGACCCGCTTGCGCCAGCAGAAATGCCCCGGTGCACACCGACGTGGCCAGTTCGGCACCGCGCGCGGTTTGGGCGATCCATGTGATGACCTCTGGTTTGACCAATTCTGCAGATACGACACCACCTGGAACCACCAACACGTCGATCTTGGTGCGGTCCGCAAAAACAGCGTCGGGTAGAACACGCAGTCCGGCGCGGGCATGGGTTGGTGCAGAGGTTTGTCCCACGGTCAGCACCTTGAACGGTGTTTCTGTGCCGGGGTTTAGCCGCGCATGGACGCGCGAAGCACAGGTGAATACCTCGTAGGGACCTGCGAGGTCCAGCAGTTCGACGTTGTCAAAAACATAGATGCCGATGGTTCGTGTCATGGAGGCTCCACAAAAAAATGGGTCAATGCGCCGTGTGCAGGCCCACATGATGGCGAAAATGCGGTTGACAGATATGCCATTGGACGTTGAATATCTGCCAATATGCAGCCTAAACCTTCCATCACCATCTGGGTACTGGTGTACCCCGGCTTTTTATTGCTGGACGCAACCGGTCCCGTGCAGGTTTTCTCCACCGCCAACGACGACGCCCGTGATGCTGGCTTGCCGGCGCCGTACCGCATCACACTGGTGTCCAAGACCGGCGGCCCGGTGACGTCCTGCTCCGGCGTCACGGTGTTGACCCGCAAGCTGCCGCGGCTTGGCTTGCCAGGGGCCACGCTGATCGTTTCCGGTGGCCGGGGGTGTGAGCAGGCTCTGGCAGATGCCACGACCCTGAACTGGGTGGTCAGATCCTGCCCGCGCCTTGCGCGCTGCTGTGCGGTGTGCACGGGTGCTTTTGTGCTGGCCCACGCCGGCTTGCTGGACGGCCGGCGCGCGGTGACACACTGGCAAGATGCGGCGCAGCTGCAACAGCGTTATCCCGCCGTACGGGTGCAGGAAGACGCGATATACGTCAAAGACGGAACGCTCTACACCTCTGCCGGCATCACGGCAGGTATTGATTTGTCGTTGAGTCTGGTGGAGGAGGACCTGGGCCGCCTAGTTGCGCAGCGTGTGGCCAAACGCCTGGTAGTGTTCTTGAAACGCCCCGGCGGGCAGCGCCAGTTCAGCTCCGAGCTGCTGGCACAAGCGGACGACCAGGGCGTCGGTGCGCGGTTGACCCAGTGGCTCAAGCCGCGCCTGAATCAGGCCATTGGGGTCGAACACATGGCGCAGGCCCTGGCCTTGTCGGTGCGCACACTGCACCGCAAGTTGGCAGAAGAGTCTGGCGTCACGCCCGCACAGTTTTTGACCCGCATGCGGCTGGACGCGGCCTGTGGGCTGCTGGAGCGTGTCGACACGTCCATCAAACTGGTAGCTCGCCAGACCGGCTTTGGTTCAGAGTACAACCTGCGCCGGGCGTTTTCTGCCCATCTGGGTGTGGTCCCTTCCGAATACCGCGCACGCTTTGGTTAGGCTGCTTGCACCCGTTGGTCTTCGTTCGCCGCACCCTGCGTGCTGGCCTTGATATGTGCCGCGGCTAGGGTCAGGGCCTCGGCCTTCTTGGCATCCCCCATGGCCACACCTTCGGCGCGCACAAAACGCACGTCGGTGATACCCAGGAAGCCAAACACGGTCTGCAGATAACTTTCCTGATGCTCCATGGCGCGGCCGCCTTCACTGGTGGAGTACACGCCGCCGCGGGTGGAGGCCACGATGACCGTTTTGCCACCGGCCAAACCCTTGGGGCCGGTAGCGGTGTAGGTAAAGGTGCGGCCGGCCTGGGCCACGCGGTCAATCCAGGCCTTTAACTGGCTGGGGATGCTGAAGTTGTACAGCGGTGCGCCTACCACGATCACGTCTGCTGCCAGGAATTGCGTCACCAGGGCTTCAGAGACTGCGTTTTCACGGCGCTGCGCTTCGGTCAGGTTTTCGGCACTGGGTGGCATGCGAAAACCCAAGGACTCCGCCGACAAATGGCTGGGGGTGTTCTCCACCAGGTCCAGATACTCCACCGCGGTATTGGGGTGGCTGGCCGTCCAGGTGTTCACGATGTCGCGTGTCAGCTGGCGGGAGACGGATTGGGCGCCGGTGATGCTGGAGTCAATGTGCAAGAGTTTCATGGTGAACCTTTCAGGTGGTTGGTAGCGATGGATTAATTGTCGAATCGAAACCATTCTTTGATAAGTCAGCAAATATGCGTTAAATTGTTCTATTGGTAGAACAATGGAGCGTCCATGCAAGATTTGAACGACATGCTGTACTTCGCCGAAGTGGTGGAGTCCGGTGGTTTTGCGGCGGCGGCCAGGCGCCTTGGTGTGCCCAAATCCAAGATCTCGCGCCGGGTGGCGGAGCTGGAGGGGCGCCTGGGTGTGCGGCTGTTGCACCGCACCACCCGCAAGCTCTCACTGACCGACGTAGGCGCCCTGTACCTGCGCCATTGCAGCGCCATGCGGGACGCGGCCCAGGCCGCGCAAGAGGCGGTCGAGTACATACAGACCGAGCCGCGCGGCAACATACGTGTGGCATGCCCGTTGACGCTGGCCCTGAGCACCATCGGTCCCTTGGTACCCGTCTTTCTGGCACGGTATCCCCAGGTACACATCGACATGCGGGTCAGCAACCGCGTCGTAGACCTGATCGAAGAAGGTGTTGACGTTGCGCTTCGGGTACGGCCCAGCCTGGAAGACAGTGCCAGCCTGGTGGTCAAGAATTTTGGCCAGAGCCGTACGCTGTTGGTCGCCAGCCCACAACAAATGCAGCGCCAGTGGCAGCCTACCGGACCAGAGCAACTGGCGGGGCTGGACACGGTTGCCATGTCGGCGGTGGACGGCAAATCTACCTGGGTCTTGCGGGGGGCGGGCAGCGCCACCCACACCCTGGTGCACGAGCCGCGTTACTGCGCAGACGATCTGGCCACCCTGCGTTTTGCGGTTTTGGGCGGCATAGGCATGTGTTTTATGCCCGACTACATGTGTGAGGAAGATTTGCGAGCCGGTCGCTTGGTTGAGGTCTTGCCGGGCTGGAATCCCACACCCGGAATCTTCCATGCGGTGTACCCCACGCGGCGCGGCATGGTGCCCGCGGTGCGGGTTTTTCTGGATTTCCTGGGGCAATCCATTGGGGCCGAAGGCCTGCCATTGATAGCTTGATGGCCGATATCAATGAGCGCATACTGGAGGCAGACAAGCCTGCAATCTGTCCTATTAAGGGGGCGTTCACTTGGACCTAGCAACTCTCGCGTTTGCGCGGATCGTGTGTCGATGGTTCACGGCATGGGGCATCACGCTTGCCTGCCTGGTTGGCCCCAGCGCCCACGCGTTGGAACCTATCAACCTGCAGTTGAAGTACCTGCACCAGTTCCAGTTTGCAGGCTATTACGCAGCGCTGGAAAAAGGCTACTACCGGGAGGCTGGCCTGGACGTCACGATTGCCGAAGGCCACACCGGTGACGAGCCACTGGCCAATGTTCTGGCTGGCACCAGCCAGTTTGGGGTGGGCAGCAGCGGTCTGTTGTTGGCCCGCCAGGCGGGCAAACCGGTGGTGGTGCTGGCGGTGGTTTTTCAGCACTCGCCCTACGTGCTGCTGGCACCGCAGACCGGCCCCACGCAAGGCATTCACGACATCATTGGCAAACGTGTCATGCTGGCAGCCCAGTCGGAAGACCTGGTGGCTTACCTCAAGAAAGAAGGCATATCGGTCTCTGACTTCACCAAGGTCGAGCACAGTTTTAACCCCGACGATCTGATCAGTGGCAAGGTCTATGGCTTCTCGGCCTATGCCACCAATGAAACGGATTACCTGGACAAAAAGGGCTTTGCTTATCAGGCCTATACACCGCGCTCGGCCGGTATTGATTTTTACGGTGACAACCTGTTCACCAGCGAGCGGGAGATCGCCAACCACCCCGCACGGGTCAAGGCTTTCCGTCAGGCCAGCATGCGTGGCTGGCAATACGCCATGGCCCACCCGGAAGAGTTGGTCGATCTGATTCTGGCCAAGTATTCCAAACGCAACAGCCGCGAACACCTGTTGTACGAGGCCCGGCAAATGCAGGCCCTGGTGCAGCCCGTGTTGGTGGAAATGGGCTACATGAACCCTGGCCGGTGGCAGCACATAGGCAGTGTGTACGCGGATCTGGGCATGCTGCCCAAGGGCATCTCACTGGCCGGGTTTTTATACGACCCTGACCCCAGGCCCGATTTCCGCTGGGTGTTTTGGGGCTTGGCTGTGGTGTTGTTGTCGGCCACTGCGGCATGGGCCGTCCATCTGAAGCGACTGAAACGGGAGCGAGAACGCGCCCAAGCCCGTATCCAGGTGAGTGAAGAGCGACTGGCATTTGCGCTGGACGGCGCGGGGTACGGCGTATGGGACTGGGATATTGCCGGTGGCACTGTGCTGTACTCCGACCGCTGGCTGCAGATGCATGGTTTCCAGCGCGAAGACATTCCCGAGCGGCTGGAAGGGTGGGAGCAACGGGTGCACCCCGATGATGTGGCTCTGTTCAAGGCCAACATGCTGGACTACTTTGCCGGCAAGACCGACACGTTTACCGCCGAGCACCGTGCGTTGTGCAAGGACGGCAGCTGGAAATGGGTGGTGGACCGGGGCCGTGTGGTGCGCCGCGATGCTGCGGGCAAACCCCTGCGCATGGTGTGTACCCACGCCGACATCACCGCACGCAAGGAACAGGAAGAGCAGTTGCGCCTGATGAACGAAACCCTGGAGACCCGTGTGGCCGAGCGCACGGCCGAGCTGCAACAGGTGATAGACCGCCTCAAACAAACCCAGGCCAGCCTGGTGCAGGCCGACAAGATGGCGTCCCTGGGCGCCTTGGTGGCGGGGGTGGCCCATGAGCTCAATACCCCTATAGGCAATAGCCTGACTGTGGCCAGCACCATGGAAAACTACGTCAAAGGTTTTGAGTCCGATGTGGCCAAAGGTTTGACACGCAGTGCCCTGGACAACTTTGTCAGCAGCGCCCGCGAAGGCACCGACATTCTGATGCGCAGCCTGCACCGGGCCGCCGAACTGGTGTCCAGCTTCAAGCAGGTGGCGGTGGACCAGACCAGCACCAATCGCCGCCGTTTTGACCTGCGGCAAACGGTGGATGAGATCATGCTGACCTTGGGCCCCACCATTCGCAAGACGACCCACCGTGTGGTGATTGATATCCCGGCAGATATCACGATGGAAAGTTACCCCGGCCCGCTAGGCCAAGTGTTGACCAATATGGTCAACAACGCCCTGTTTCACGGCTTCGAAGGGCGTGAAAACGGCACCATCACCATTGCCGCAGAAGTGTTGGTAGACGACAGGGTGCGTTTGACGGTGCAGGACGATGGGGTGGGCATACCGTCAACCCATTTGGGCCGGGTGTTTGATCCGTTTTTCACGACCAAACTGGGCAAGGGTGGCAGTGGCTTGGGGCTCAATATCACCTACAACCTGGTCCATGACCGCCTGGGCGGCACGGTGCAGGTCCAGAGCCAGGTGGGTCAGGGCACCTGCTTCACCCTGCTGTTGCCACTGGTTGCCCCCTTGGCCGAAACACAGCCCGCCGGCGTCACTACACCGGTGTGATGCGGTAGACGCAGCGGCGCGCGCCGGCCAGCGCGTGTTCCACCCGTTCGACTGTGCTGCCAGGCCCCAGGGTGCGCCGAAAAACATCCAGCTCGGACTTGCAAAAGCCCTGGCATTCGGTGGCGGCCGCGCAGATGGGGCAATGGTTTTCGACCAGCAGAAAACTGCCATCCGCCTGCTTCTCCATCTCTGCCATGTAGCCCTCTGCATCCCGGGCCTCCACCAGTTTGGCAACTTTTTGCGACAGGGTTTTACTGCCCGCCATGTGTGTGGCGTAGCTGGCTTCGCTCACCTGTTCACGTGCAGTGATCAGTTTGTCCAGACCATCTTCGCCAAACAAGGTGCGCACCTGGGCAATCAACTGCACCGTGAGCTCGCTGTGCCGGTCGGGGAAACGTGCGTGGCCTGCCTCGCTGAGCAACCAGTAACGGGCGGGGCGGCCCACCTTGTCGGCCCGGTCTTCGGTCAACAGCAGGCCTTTCTCCTGACCCTGCTCCAGGTGGCGGCGCACGGCCATCGATGTAAGTTGCAATTGCTCGGCCAACTGTTGCGCCGTGCTGGGGCCGCGGGTCTTGAGCAGGAAAAGGATGTGGTCGCTGGTGTTCATGGATTGACTTCTGCGCCTGCCGTTGCAGAGGGTTCGTGGTGTGCCCAGCGCAGTATGCGCCAAGCTGCCCAGCCCGACAGTATCGCGCCCAGCAACAGGATCAGCCGGGTATCGATCAGCGTCAGCACGGAACCGGCAACCGCCATCAGAATGTTCGACAGGCAGAAAATAGTCGACCACAGGCCCATCACCGCGCCCTGGCCCAGGTGGCCAAAACGCTCCGCACACCAGGCCGGCATGATGGCGTTGTAACAGGCGTTGGGAATGCCAAACAGCACAATGGCTGCCATGCCCAGTGACGGGCCTCCTGCAGCCACGGCAGCAATACACAGGGCGGTCGCAATTGCAAAGCCGCCTGCCTGTTGCAAGGGATTGCTGCGCACCACGCTGCCTGCAAAGACCGAACTGATGGTCATCACCGCACACAGGGCGGCCGTAATCCAGGCAATGCCCTGGGCATCAAATTTCCACACCTCCACCAGCCACAGGGGGTTGAACTCGTAGAAAGCCGTTACGCCGCAGGTGTAGGCCATTTGAATGATCAGCAGGGTGCGCAAGTCTGCGTGTTTGAGCAGGGTTAACGCATGCTGATGCCTGACCACCTGCCACCAACCCGGGCCTTTGCTTGCCAGTTTTTCCCGCGGTATGGCAACCCACGCGACCCCAGCGGTGACCAGCAGGGCCACTACGGCCACCCAAAATGGTGTGGTGATACCCCACCCCAGGGTCAGGCCCGCCAGCAAAGGGCCCGCCAGCCATCCCATATACAGCGCGCCATTGAATATGGAGAACGCCCGCACCCGCACCGCGCCCTGCAACTGGTCTGCCAACAGCGCACGCGCCACGCTGCCATTGCCCTCCATGAGCCCGGTCGCAAAACGCGCCAGGATGAACAAGGGATAGGACTGGTTGACCAGGCTGACCGCCGTGATCGCATGGCCTACTGCGGCACCCAAGGACGTCAACAGCAGGATGCTGCGGCGTCCAAACCGGTCGGACAAGGGGCCGAGCAGTGTCGAGCCCAGCAACAAGCCAATCGGGTTGATGGTGAGCGCCAGGCCAAACAGCAGTTTGGGCGGCAGACCCATGAAGTTGTTCAGGTCATTGGCCGCGTCGGCCGCAAACAAAGGCGGCAATATGGGGTAGGGCAGTGCCGCTCCCACCGTAGAGAAAAACGCCACCAGGCAGGCGGCGGCGATGAGGAGGGTGGATTGCATGGCTTATTTGTAAACTTATATGCTTACAAATGTAAGATGCAACAACCGATATGTCAACAAAAAAGTTTACATATCAAAAGTGCCTTGCCAACCCGTGGCAGGGCTTCCGGTCTCAGGGCCGCCAAGCCCGCGGGTAACGGTCCATGGACAAACCGTCCAGCGAGATCTGAGGTTTGCGCCCGGAGATCAAGTCATCAATGACCCGTGCGGTACCCGCCGCCATGGTCCAACCCAGGGTGCCGTGGCCCGTGGCCAGCATCATGTTGGGGTAAGGCGTGCGGCCGACGATGGGTGTGCCGTCCGGTGTCATGGGGCGCAGGCCGCACCAGAACGTGGCCTTGGACACATCACCCCCCTTGGGAAACAGGTCGGTCAACACGTGGTTCAACGTGTCGCGGCGCGATTCGCGCAGCGTCATGTCAAAGCCCGCCAGCTCGGCCGTGCCACCCACGCGGATGCGGTCGCCCAGGCGCGTCACCGCCACCTTGTGGGTCTCGTCCATGATGGTGGACTCGGGCGCGCCGCTGGCATCGGTAATCGGCACCGTGATGGAGTAGCCCTTGACCGGGTACACCGGAATATGGATGCCAATGGGCTTGACCAGCTGGGGCGTAAAACTGCCCAGCGCGGTGACGTAGTGGTCTGCGGTCAAGGTGCCAGCACTGGTGCGCACACCCGTGACCTTGCCACCGCTGACCTCGATGCCGTCGATGCTGGTGTTGTAGCGGAACTTGACACCCAGGGCCTCGGCCATTTCGGCCAGACGGTTGGTGAACTTGAAGCAATCACCGGTCTCATCACCCGGCAGGCGCAGGGCGCCGACAAACTTCTCTTGTGTCAACTTCAGAGCCGGTTCCACCTTGACAAAACCCGCGCGGTCCAGCACCTCAAACGGAACCTTGTAGTCCTTGAGCACTTCCACGTCTTTGGCAATGCCGTCCATTTGCGCTTGTGTGCGAAACAGCTGCAGCGTGCCCTGGGCGCGGTCGTCATACCCAATGCCGGTTTCGGCGCGCAGCTCTTTGAGGCAGTCGCGGCTGTATTCGGCAATGGGCACCATGCGGCTCTTGTTGATGGCATAAGCCTTTTCGGTGCAATTGGCCAACATGGACAGACCCCAGCGCCACATGTTGGGGTCTAGCACGGGCCAGATCACCAGCGGGCTGTGGCGCATCAGCAGCCATTTGATGGCCTTGACCGGCACACCGGGCCCGGCCCAGGGGGATGAATAACCGGGCGACACCTCACCGGCATTGGCAAAACTGGTTTCCAGCGCGGGGCCAGGCTGGCGGTCTATGACCTCAACTTCGTGTCCGGATTTGGCCAGGTAATACGCCACCGACGTGCCAATGACACCACTGCCCAATACGATGACTTTCATGCGCAAAATCCTTCCAAAAATGTGCGTGAAATGTAACGCTATGTGCCGGTTTTACATTAGTTTGCGTACCGATTCAGCGGCAACATTAGCTGCGATACTGGTCAACCTCTGCAATTTCCCTCTGAAACACCATGCTCCAGACACCCAGCGAATTTGTTCCATTGATGACCGCGCAAGGTCATCCCGATCCTCTGGCCTTCGTCTTTCGTAGCGGCAAATTGTTGGTTCGTGAGGATGACCTGTCGCTGCCCGACGCTCGCCTGGGCCTGCCACTGCATGGGCTGGAGCTGGCGCAGTTCCACCCGGTAGGGCTTTGGCAGGAGCGTTACTGCTGCACCACCTGGGTGGATGCCGAGCTGCAACCCCAGGCCGGTTTTGCTTTTGTCCCCCTGCGGTCGCTGTTCGGCAGCATGGACGAACCTCTTTTGGGCCTGGCAAGCCGCGCCATCCAGTTGTCCGAGTGGGCCCGCACCCACCGTTTCTGCGGCCATTGCGCCAACCCCATGCAGTTGGCCACTGGTGAGCGTGCGTTCAAATGCCCGGCCTGCGGCATGGTGGCTTACCCCCGCATTTCGCCGGCGATGATGGTGCTGATTAAAAAGGATGACCACATCCTGCTGGCCCGCCACGTGGTGTCGCCCACTGGCCGGTTCAGTGCACTGGCGGGTTTTCTGGAGGCGGGTGAGTCGATCGAAGAGGCCATCCACCGCGAAGTGATGGAAGAGGTGGGCCTGCGGGTGACCAATCTGCAGTACTTTGGCAGCCAGTCCTGGCCCTTCCCACACTCGCTGATGATTGCGTTCACCGCCGAATACGCTAGCGGCGAGATCACACCCGATGCCAGCGAGATCGCCGAGGCCCGCTGGTTCGGTCCGGAGGATGTGCAGCCCGAACCGCCGCCCGGCGTGTCCATCTCCAATCGCTTGCTCAATGCCCACTGGCCGGGGCCCCGCAGCCAAGTGGTTGTTGGTTAAATTGGCCTCTAGCCCCCGAGAAATATAGCTGTATTGCTATCAAAAATATAGTGTTTATGGGGTGTCAGGCCATGACCGCCCAGCGCAGCTTGGCGGATGTGGAGCGCGGATTGGCCCTCCGCTCGTCAAACGACGCACGTATCGGGTCACTGGCCACGCTGGAATAGACACCGCTGCGCTCACCGGTCTGGAACGCTTTTTTCACGCGCCGGTCCTCGCCCGAGTGGAAGCTCAGAATGGCCACCCGGCCGCCGGGGTTCAGGCAGGAGGGCAGCAGTGCCAGAAAACGGTCCAGCACGCCAAACTCATCATTCACCTCAATGCGCAAGGCCTGGAACGTGCGTTGCAGCGCCTTCTTGGTCTCGGCCAGGCGTTCTTCCTCGGGCATGCTGCGCTTGAAGGCCAGGTCCAGCGTCAGCCGCACCAGGTCGGCCAGCTGTGTGGTGGTCTCCAGGTACTGACCTTGCAGGGCGGCCGCCAGCGGAATGGCATAGGGCTCGTCCGAGTTGTCGACCAGCAGATCGCGCAGGCGCTGGCGGGTCACGGATTGCAAGAGTTCAGACGCCGACTGGCCGCTGCTGGGGTCCAGCCGCAGGTCCAGCGGGCCGTCGGCCTTGAAGCTGAAGCCCCGTGCCGGATTGTCGATCTGCATGGACGACACGCCCAGGTCGGCCAGCACCACATCAAAACCGCCACCGGCCTCGGGCAATAGCGTGGCCAGCTCGGAGAAGTTGATACGGCGTATGACCAGCTCGGTGGGTAAAAAACCCAGCTTGCGCAGGCGCGCCTCGGTGCGGGGCAGCTCGATGGGGTCCACGTCCATGCTGTACAGGCGGCCGCCCGGCAGTAGCTTGGGCATGATTTCTTGTGTGTGGCCGCCAAAGCCCAGCGTGGCATCCAGGCCTATCTCGCCAGGCTGGGGTTTGAGGATGCCCAGGATCTCGTCGACGCAGATGGAGCGGTGCATGCCGGCCGGGGTCTGGCCCCGGTCCAGCACCTTCTGCACCGCGTCCGCATTGCGCGTGGGGTCCAGCTCCTTGTATTTGTCCTCGAAGCGTTTGGGGTGGGTGCCCGCATAGCGCACCCGTCGTTGGTGGGGGGTGGCGTCATCGGTCATGCCCCGATTGTCGTTTATGTTGCCCCCACGCTTGCCACTTCGTGTGCTGCGCTGCCCCCCGAGGGGGCGCATTTGGCAAAACCCCGAGTCCTCCCCTTGGGGCGGCCCGGCGGGGAAATTACCCGCCGGCGCCGGTGAACAGTTTGAGGTCAAACACCCGCTCCACCAGCCACAGCGCAGCCACCAACATCGTCAGCAGCGAGCCCCCCACAAACACACCCTTGCGGTAGAACGCCGTGTGGCGCAGCGCGAAGGCGACAGGCAGGAATACGGCGACGATGGCCAGCTGACCCGTTTCCACTCCCAGGTTGAAACCCAGCAGAGACAAGGCCAGTGCATCGGTGGGCAGACCCAGCTCGGCCAGCACACTGGCAAAACCAAAGCCGTGGATCAGGCCAAAACAAAACGCCACCACCCAGCGCCGACCTTCCACCACGGGCCACACATTATTGGCCGCCGCCAGCACCACAGACAAGGCAATGGCCGACTCGACCAGGCGCGAAGGCAAGGACACCAAGCCCAGCGCCGCCAGTGACAGGGTGATGGAGTGGGCGACGGTGAACGAGGTCACCACCCACAACACCTCTTTCCATGCCAGGCCAAAACGCTCTGCACCGCGCCACTGGCCCTGGGGGCTAGTACGCGCGAGGACTGCCGGCAGCAGAAGCGCCAGCAAAAAGAGGATGTGGTCGAAACCAATCCAGATGTGCCACACACCTTCGAACAGGTACTGCTTGAACTGCGCCAGCCGTGAAATGCCGTCGGCTCCAAACTGCAGGGCACCGCTGGTAGGCGACAACACTGCGGTGTGTGTGCCGCCGTCTACCGTGGCACGCAAAAGGCCGCGGTGCAGGCCGTCCAGGTCAAACAATAACCGGTATTGCAGCCCCAACGGACCCGCAGCGCCGGGGCAGGTGCCCGCGATCTGCAGCACGGCAAAAGCCCCATCGGTATGTTCATCGACCTGCAATTGTTGGACCTGCAGGGGGCATACACCACCCCCGCGTGTCAGCTCCAGTCGGCTGAGTGCCCAAGCCGCCATGTCGGCCTGGCGGGTCCGCAGCTCCCCCCAGGTGATATCGCCGCTGCCATCCTGGTCCAGGCCTAGTGCAAAGTCGATATCGCGCACGGCGATGTCCCATTGCACCGTGACTGTGGTGCCTGTTGCCTGGACCACCAGATAGCTGTCGCTGGCCTTGTGGGCCCAGGCGCTCAGGTGCAGGCAGAACAGCAGGGGCAATAGCAACAATGTGCGCATCATCATTTGCCACCTCCGGCGGTCGAGGTTTGTTGCGGCTGCAACTGCTGGGCCAAGGCTCGCAGCACAGTGCCTTCAAACCCGCTGGTGCGAAGCCATTCCAGCACGGCGGCCGCAGCGGCGGGATTGCGATCGGCCAGGGCAGACTCCAGCACGATGCGGGCATCGCGCGGTTCTTTTTGTACGGCGTAGTTTTCGTTGGCCAGGCGCAGCGCCTCTTTGGCGTCTTTGCGCAGCCGCAGGTAAAAGCGCGCTTTTTCCGCCTGGTGTGTGGTGTCGCCACGCAGCTTGGCGGCAGCAAACCGGTCCGCCAGGGTCTGGGTATGGGCTGCAGCCGCCGGCAGCTTCAACAGCGTTTCTGCTTCTGCCAGGCGCAGCAACAGACCGTCGTTGGACTCCCATTGGGCCAGCTGCTGGATCACCTGTTCTGGGCGTCCAGCATCCAGCAGAAAGTCGGTCCAGGCAGCCAGCAGGTAACCATCGTCCACACCCAAGGCCAGGGCTTGTCGATAGTGTTGCTCAGCCAGGTTGGTCTGCCCCTGCCAGCCTGCCACCTCGCCCAGGCGCGTGTGCAGCCACAGGCGCTGGTCCTCGTCTTGTGCGCTGGCCAGCGCCAGTTGCAAAGTCTTGTAGGCCGCACCCAGTTGGCCGGTGTAGGCCTGTGTCAGCCCCGCACAGCCCCCGTGGAGCACAGGGCGTTGCAGGCGCTGCAGCGCCGTGCACTCCTGCGCCGCCGCGCCATAGTTGGCTTGCACCAGGTAGATGGCCGCGCGCCAGGCATGGGCCCCAGCCAGGTCAGCGTCCAGTTTCAAGGCGGCTTCAAAGTCCGCCAACGCCTCGGCAAAGCCGTGGCGGTACTGCCGCACCATGCCTCGCACCATCAACAGCGGGGCGTTCATCTGGGTTGCAAAGCGGTTGACCAGTGCGTCTGCATAACCCACATACCGTGGGTCGCCGCGCTCTGCAGCCAATGCAAAGTAACGCTGGGCCAGGGCAACTGCCGGCTCAGGGTTGTTGGGTTGGCTGGCCACTGCCGCGCGCAGGGCCGATAACTCGCGTGCGGTGGCATCACCCGGGCGCAGTTGCAGGCGTTCGATGACTTCGCTGTCCTGCACGGGTGTGCGGGGTGCAGCATGTGCTGCCATGGTGCAGGCACCCAAGACCAGTGCCGCGCCCAGCCTGGTCGCCAGCATGCGCCCAGGAGTTTGTGAATATTGCATATTTGACATACAGTGTTTTTGCGGCCATCGAGCCGTTGCGATCTGCGATTAAACCCCAGGAGTCCGATCGTGGCGGTATTGCTTCCCATCCCGAATTTGAAACAGAAGGTGTAAGGCATGGCACAAGAGGACATCAGTTTCACCGATCTGATTGCGTCGACCATCCACGACATGAAGAATTCGCTGAATGTGCAGGTCAGCGCGTTGGAGCGTATTGCCACGCAGTGCCGCGAGCGGGGCGACACCCCCACCTTCGAAAACCTGGGCCATGTGATCTACCAGGCCAACCGGATGAACTCTAACCTCATCCAGTTGCTCAGCCTCTACAAACTGGGCAACTCCATTTACCCGATTGACATTGCAGAGCATGCCGTACGCGAAGTGATACAGGATGCCATTCTGCAGAATGAATCCATCATGGAGTTCAAGGGCGTGTCCATCACAGTCGATTGCGCGGCAGACTGCTACTGGTACATAGACCGGGACCTGGTGGAGGGTGTGCTGGTCAACGCACTGAACAACGCCTACAACTACACCCACGACAAGATACGCGTCGCGGCGGCGCTGCACGATGGCATGCTGGAGCTGCGGGTAGAAGACAACGGGCGCGGTTACCCTGCGGGCATGTTGCTCACAGACGGGGTGTCCGCCAACAAGAGCATCAATTTTTTAAGTGGCAGCACCGGGCTGGGCTTCTACTTTTCGTCCAAGGTGGCGGGCATGCACAAAAATGCCGACCGCCACGGTACGCTGACCATAGAGAACGGCGGCGCGTATGGCGGCGGATGTTTTGTGCTGCGGCTTCCCTAGTTCTGTTTGCAGAGAAAGAGCAAAACCATGACGGTTTCCCTGACACAGGCCAAGATACTGGTGATTGACGACTTTCAGGGCATGCGCACCATGCTGCGGGATTTTGTGAAGGCCATGGGGGTAACCCATGTGGATACGGCGGCCAATGGCAAGGAAGCCTTGAGCCAGTTGCGCAACACGCGCTACAGCATTGTGATCTGCGACTTCAACCTGGGCACTGGCCAGAATGGCCAGCAGGTTCTGGATGAAGCGCGCATGCATGACTACATCGGCGTGTCCACCATCTGGGTCATGGTGACGGCCGAAAAAACCACCGACATGGTGATGGGCGCGGCCGAGGTCAAACCCGACGACTACCTGCTCAAGCCGATTAACCAGAGTCTGTTGGAGGCCCGGCTGGAAAAGCTCATTCTCAGGAAACAGTCCTTGGGCGGTATTGAAGCGGCCATCAAAGCCAAGGACTTTGCCGGTGCGGTGGCGCAGTGCGACCAGCAACTGCAGGGTCAGGTCCCCAACCCTCAGGAGATTCTGCGCATCAAGGGTGACCTATTGATTACGCTGGGCGATTTTGAAATGGCACGTGCATTGTTTGAATCGGTGCTGGCTACGCGCAGTGTGCCCTGGGCCCGAACGGGACTGGGCAAGGTCCACTACCTGACCGGAAACTACGCTGCGGCCCGTGATGTCTTCCAGCAGGTGCTGAATGAAAACCGCATGTTTATCGAGGCCTCCGACTGGCTGGTCAAATCCCTGGTCGCTCTGGGTGAAGGCAGCCAGGCCCAACAGGTGTTGCTGGACGCGGTGAAACTTTCGCCCAATTCGTCGGCGCGGCAAAAGGCCCTGGGTGAAGCGGCGTACAGGAATGGCGAAATGGACATCGCACAGGCGGCGTTCGAAAAAAATATCAAGATCAGCGAGTTCTCCGCACACAAGAGTGCGGCGGTGTACGCCGGGCTGGCCAGGGTGCTGTCGAAAAAGGATGCGCCAGACGAAGCCTTGAAAGTGTTGGCCCGCAGCAAGAGCGCCTTCAAGGACAACCCGGAGGCCGCAATACAGACCGCTGCCGCAGAAAGTGCCGTCTACCAAACCATGGGGCAGGCCGACAAGGCCCAGGCTGCCATGGCCCAGGCGGAGCAGTTGATGGCCAGCCTGCCTGGCAAGGCGACCCCTGAAACCGCCATGGAAATGGCCCAGGCCCTGTTCGCCCTGGGCAAAAAAGACCAGGCCTGCAATCTGATGCGCGACCTGGTCAAGAACAACCACGAAAATGTGGAAATTGCGCGGCAGATCGAGTCCGTCTTCCAGGGGGCCAACCTGGGTGCGGAAGGCGCGGCGTTGATCAAGGAGTCCAAGCAGGAGGTTATCAACATCAACAACGAAGGGGTGGTGTTGGCCAAGAAGGGTGAGTTCCTGGAAGGCGCCAAGCTGCTCCGCACCGCGGTGAAGAACCTGCCCAACAGCGAAATGGTGATACTGAACCTGTGCGCCTTGTTGATAGGTTTGATGAACAAGGAAGGTAAGAGCGAAGACCTGATCCAGGAAGTTCGTGCCCTGTTGGACCGCGTTTTTATCTTGAACCCGGCCAACAAAAAATACCAGCTCTATGCCGGCGCACTGGCCCGCATGACCGGTGGCAAGTAGCCGCAGGCGAGAGAAAGATAGTCTGCGGTCTTAACCATTGTTAATGCGCCTATCCCTGTAAGCGACAACACTTGCCCGGCGGCCAAACGGTGCCGTATATCTTCAGGGTTCAACACATGGTTTGGGACACGGCAGAGGCACAGGCGGGCGCAGCAGCGCCGCGCAGGCAGTTTTTACGCAGGGGCATGGGGCTTGGCGCGGCCGCATGGGCGGGTGTGGCGAGCGCTGGCGGCGCAGGCCCAGTGGTTACACCCCTGGGTGAGCGCCTGCCGAACGCCATGAAAACACCCGGGGGCTCTGATCTGGCTTATGGCCTGCCTTCGCCCCATGAGAGCAGCGTGGTGCGCACCGAATCCCGCGCAGCTGGTTTCAGCGTCTGGCGCTCACCCTTGCAGCACCAGCGCGGCATCATCACCCCCAATGGCCTGCACTTTGCAACCCACCACAACGGCATACCGGACATAACACCCGAACAACACGTGTTGATGGTCCACGGCCTGGTGCAACGCCCCTTGAAATTTGATATGGAACGCTTGGCGCGTTACCCCATGGTCAGCAAGGTCCACTTTCTGGAATGCGCGGGCAACTCGGCGGCCAATGCACTGTCGTTGACGGCGCTGGACCACACGCTGGGTGATCTGGCGGGGGAGGTGTCGTGTGCAGAGTGGACGGGTGTGCCCCTGTCCTACATCTTCAACGAGGTGGGTCTCAAAGACAGCGCCCAATGGGTGGTGGTAGAGGGGGCAGACGGTGGCTCCCACAGCCGCAGCCTGCCGCTGTCGGCCCTGGCAAAAGACGGCATGCTGGCGCTGTACCAAAACGGCGAACGCCTGCGGGCGTCACAAGGTTACCCACTGCGCCTCTTTATGCCGGGGTGGGAGGGCAACGTCAATGTGAAGTGGCTGCACCGGCTGGAAGTGGTGGATGCACCGGCCTACACCAAGGACGAGTCCGGCCTCTACACCCAGGTGTTGAAGGACGGGCGCATCGAGCGGTTTGCCTTTCCCATGGAGGTCAAGTCCCTCATCACCCATCCATCGGGCCAGCAGACCCTGCCAGAGGCCAAAGGTTTTTACGAGATTGGGGGCCTGGCCTGGTCCGGCCGGGGGCGCATCACCAAGGTGGAGGTGTCGGTGGACGGCGGAGCGACCTGGGCTTCTGCAACTTTGCAAGCGCCAGTGTTGGACCGTGCCTTCACCCGCTTCACCTTGCCCTGGCAATGGCAGGGCAAGAAGGCGGTGTTGATGAGCCGCGCCACCGACGAACACGGCAATGTGCAGCCCACACGCAGCGCGTGGAAAAGCCGGTATGCCGCCCATTCTTTCAACCACTACAACGCCATACAGGCTTGGCAGGTGGGGCGTGATGGCCGGGTGGAGAACACCTATGCGTGAACGCTTGATGGCACTCCTGCTGGCCCTGGTTTTAGGATTTGTGTTGTGGGGGCAGGCTGCGCACGCCGTGGATCTGGGCCAGCCATTGGACGCGGCGCAGATTGCGCGTTTTGACATCACCGTGTTTCCGGACGGTCGCAATTTGCCCAAAGGCCAGGGCAGCGTGTCACAGGGCGCGGCACTGTACCAGGCGCAGTGCGCGGGTTGCCACGGCCCCAAAGGCATTGAAGGCCCGGCGGCTCGGTTGGTGGGGTCCGACGGTTTTTTTGGCTGGACCGATCCCCTGCGGGTTTTGCGCATCAAGAACTACCCCTTGCTGGTGCAGTCCGTCGGCGCGCGCTGGCCCTATGCCACCACGCTGTTTGACTATGTGCGCCGCGCCATGCCCTACCACGCGCCCAAGAGTTTGGGCGATGACGAGGTCTACGCCATCACGGCGCAGTTGTTACACATGAATGGTCTGGTCAGTGCCACGGCTGTCATGGATAAAGACAGTTTGCCGCGTGTGGAGATGCCTGCGCGGGACAAGACGTTTTCGGCGTGGCCGCAAAAGCCCTGAGCGACCGCCTGTTTACGGGGCGCCGCGCCCTTGATTGGCCATGCCCAAACGCGCCCGAATGCGTGACAGTGAAACGTTGGAAATACCCAGATAACTGGCCACATGGTGGATGGGGATACGCCCCACGATGGGCGCCTGGTCTGCCATAAACGCCTGGTAACGCTCCAGCGGCGAGAGGGTCAACAATTCGGCCTCGCGCTGCGCCTGTCCGGTGAACAGGCAATTCATCGCATCATGCAGCAGCGGGCGAATCGCAGGGAATGCATCGTGCCAGCCTTGCAAGGTGGCGTAAGGTAATTCCACCACCTGGGTCTGCTCCATGGCCTCCATGGTGTAGGGGCAGATGCTGGGCACGGGTGGCACGCCACCACCCAGCCAGCTGCCTTCGGCGTGGAACGATCGGTTGCGCTCTATCCCTTCCGCAGTCAGGTAATAGGTGCGTACCAGGCCTTGCTCCACCAGCCAGCTGCGGGTCAAGGTGTCTCCGGCGGCGTGCAAGGTCTCTTTGGGTGCCAGGTGTCGGCGCGGCAAGGCCAGCCACACCCGCTCCATGGCGGGGTCGGCCTGGAGCAGGCGTTCCAGTTCCGGCGGGCGGCAAATCAAACAGTTCAGTGCGGTAGACATGGCGCGGAAGTATCGCAGTTAAGGGCTTTCGCCCCGCGCAAAGCGCGGCATCTCGCGCACCATGTCGTCCATCTCCTGCTGCATCCAGGCCCGAAAGTGCGCAATCTTGGGCATGGCCGCTTTGGAGCGGTTGACCAGTAGGCGGTAACTCTCGCCCGAGGGTGTGCTGCGGCAGGGCAGCAGTTGCAAGGCACCCTTGCGTACATCTTCACACGCAATCATGTAGGGCACCAGTGCCACGCCTTGCCCGGCAACGGCTGCCTGGGTCAACAAGCCGGAGTGGCTGTAGCCACGCGCAAAGTGGTACGTTTGGTCCAGCGCCTTGTTTGCGTGGAGCAGTGTGATCCAGCACTCGGTAGAACCCTCGTACAACAGGGGCTGGCGGGGGAGGTCGTCGGCCAGGCTCAGCGCGGCTTGCCCTGGCGCCAGCAATGCCGGGCTGTAGGCCACTACCAAAGGGTCGTGGAAGACCGTATCGGCGTTGCTGCCCGTGGTTGCGCCATAACGGATCGCCACATCGGTGCTGTCGTCGTCCAGGTTGACGGGCTGATCGTTCGCATCCAGCCGGATGTCGAGCTCCGGGTGCAACAGGGTGAAACGGTGCAGGCGCGGCACCAGCCATTTGATGGCGAACGAGTGGGTGGCCGAGATCCGCAGAATGCTCTCCTCGTCCCCGTCTTGCAGGGCCGTCACTTTTGCCCGCAGCTCGCCCACCAGTCGGCTGACCGTGGCCGCCAGGTCCTGGCCCTTGGCGGTGAGAGCGATGTGGCGTGGGTGGCGGATGAAGAGTGCGAAGCCCACGCTGTCCTCCAATTGTTTAACCTGCTGGCTAACGGCTGCAGCGGTCTTGTGCAGCTCGTGGGCGGCCAGTTTGAAGCTGCCCCAGCGTGCCGCGCATTCAAAGTCCAACAGCCCGGAGAGTGAGCGCAATGGGTGTGTCATGGGAGTTGAATGGCTAATATTTTCTTGTGCATAGGGTCAATATTTCTGGTTTGTGTCTTTGAATTTGTCGTTCAAAAATATGGCGCATCACACAAACAAGGAAATTTTATGCAAAAGAATATATTGGTTATTGGCGGAACGCGGTACTTCGGCAAACTGCTGGTGCACGGCCTGCTCCAGGCTGGCCATCGTGTCACGCTCGCCACCCGGGGCCATGCGGCTGATGGCTGGGGCGAGCGGGTTCGCCGGATCAGGGTAGACCGTCGCGATGCAGCCGCCATGCGCACTGCCTTTGCGGGTGGTGAAGACTATGACCTGGTATATGACCAAATGTGCTACAGCCCGCTGGACGCCGCCATTTCGGCATGGGTGTTTACCGGCAGGGTCCAGCGTTACGTGATGGCGTCCACCATCGAGGTTTACCGCTCCATGGTGGGGCTGCAAAACAGGCCCTTCGCAGAAGCCGATTGGGACGCTTCCCAGGAGACCATTGATATGGACTACCCCTGGCACGACCCGGCCTTGGCGGAAGAAAGTTATGCGCGGGGCAAGCGCCAAGCCGAGGCCTACCTGTACCGCCACAGTGGCTTGCCTGTGGTTACGGTGCGTATAGGCCACGTGCTGGGTGGGCCGGAAGACTTTACTGGGCGCCTGGCGCACTACGTGGACCTGGCCCGCAGCCATACACCGCTGCGTTACACCTCAGACGCGGGTGCCAGTTCTTTTTTATACCCACAGGCCATCAGCGACTTTCTGGTGTGGGTAGGTATGCAGGACTTTGTTGGCCCTGTCAACGCAGCCTGCAACGGCGCACTGTCCGCCCCCGAGTTGCACCGCCGTGTGGGCGAAGCCTTGGGGCTACCCGTGTACACAGCAGTGGATACCAGCCCGTTGCACGGTATTGGCCTGAGTCCGTTTGACTACCCCGCGCCTTACACCATGGACACCAGCCGTGCCGGTGCGCTGGGTTACCACTTCGGCCATCTGTACAAGGGCTTGGCCCATCTGGTGCGCCAGCACAGGCCCAGTGCCCTTGCCGCCTAGATGGAGCAGTTGCCATGCAAGGTATTGCACAACTACCGGCATTTCTGCTGGCCGCCACGCTGGTGATCGTGGTGCCTGGTCCGGCAACCCTCTATGTTGCAGGGCGGGCACGGCACTCGGCGCGCAGCGGGTTCTCGGCGGTGCTGGGCATCGTGGTGGGCGACATCCTGCTGATTACCGTGTCTGGCCTGGGTTTTGCGACCCTGGTGGCGCAGTGGCCGCGGCTGTTGGACGTGATGAAGTTCGGGGGTGGCCTGTACATTGCTTACTTGGCGCTGGAGCTGCTCATGCCCCAACCATCACCAGGCCAGGTGGCACACGGCACGCCACCTGCGGGTGGCTTTGCGAAAGCACTGTTGCTGACGCTGAGCAACCCCAAACCGATACTGTTTTTCTCAGCCTTCTTCCCGGGCTTTATCGACCATTCCGCGCCGTCGGCCATGTGCAGCTTTTATCTGCTGGGCGCACTGTTTGAAGCCATCAACCTGGTCTACTTTGCGGCCTTGATTGTTTTGGTTGGCCGTTTGCGGCAGTCCCGGCATTTCGGCTCCGTGGCGGGCGTGCATTTGCAGAGGCTGAGCGGCATCGGCTTGTTGCTGTGCAGCGCCTTTGTCCTGCTGTCTTGAGGGGAACAGCTGGGTTTGGGTTCAACCACCACCCGGCTTGAGCAGGCGGTAGTCACTGGGTGAGATGCCCACATGCCGCCTGAAGGCGCGGGAGAACGCGCTGTGGTCAGTAAAGCCGCTGTCCAGGCCTATCTGCGCCACCGAGTGGTCTGTAGCCAGTTGGCCCAGCGCAAACTCCAGGCGCAAGGACAACAGCCATCGACTGGGTGTGAGCTGCAGCAGGGCCAACACGTGGCGCTCCAGTTGTGCCACCGACAGCTTGGCGTGTTGTGCCCAATCCGCCACGCTGATGGGGTCGGTGCAGTGCTGGCGCGCCCAGGCCAGGCTGCTGGCCAGGCGCTGGTAGACCGGGTTCTGCGTGGAAGGGCCCTTGAGGTCACGTGAGATACCCACAATGCCACGCACCTTGCCATCCTCCCGTATGGGGTGTTTGACCGACAGGCACCAGCCAGATTCACCGTTGGGAAACAAATGCCGCTCCAGTACGTCCACCATGCTGGCGCCACTGCGGATGACTTGCAAATCCTGCTGCCAGTAGTGCTCTCCCAGCTGTGCCGGAAACACGTCGGCCGCGGTCTTGCCTTTGAGCGCTTTTAAGTCTGGCAAGCCCAGTCGCTGTAACAAGGTTTGGTTGGCGTGGGTGTAGCGGCCCTCAGTGTCTTTGCTGAAATACACCGCGTCGGGCAGGCGGTCAAACAGGGCGTGGTGGGCGGTGAGCATGTCCATGCCGCATTGTGCCGAATTCTGCATTCCGGTGCCGGACTTTGATCTAGACCGCAACCTCGCCGCTCGCCAAAATTCGGGCATGGAAAAAATCATTTGTATCGATTCCCACACCGGCGGCGAACCCACCCGGGTGGTGGTGTCCGGCTTTCCCGATCTGGCGGGTTTGCCCTTGCCCGCGGCAGTGGAGCGGTTGCGCACGGAGCACGACCAATACCGCAAGGCCGCCGTGTGTGAGCCACGGGGCAACGACGTGGTGGTGGGCGCGTTGCTGCTGCCCCCAGTGAACACCGGCTCGCTGGCCTCGGTCATCTTCTTCAACAACGTGGGTTACCTGGGCATGTGTGGGCACGGCACGATTGGCCTGCTGGCCACGTTGCAGCATATGGGCCGTATCACGCCAGGCAGTTATGCCATCGACACGCCGGTGGGCACCGTGCAGGCCCATTTGCATGGCAAAGGCTGGGTGGAGGTGGACAACGTGCCCGCCCACAGGCACCTGGCCGGCGTGGTGCTGGACGTGGCGGGTTATGGCCAGGTGGTGGGCGACGTGGCCTGGGGCGGTAACTGGTTCTTTTTGACCGACGCGGGTGCATTGCCTCTGAACCTGGCGGGGGTGCAAGACCTAACCGCCTTTTCTGTTGCCATCCGCCGCGCATTGCGCAAGCACCACATCACCGGCAGCGGCGGCGCCGAGATTGACCACATTGAACTGATGGGCCCCGCCCAGACCCACGGCAATAGCGGCCGTAACTTCGTGTTGTGCCCCGGCGGCGCCTATGACCGTTCACCCTGCGGCACCGGCACCAGCGCCAAGCTGGCCTGCCTGGCGGCGGACGGCAAGCTGGCTGAGGGCGAACGCTGGCTGCAGGAGAGTGTGGTGGGCAGCGTCTTTGAAGGCCGCTACCGGCTGGTGGGTGACCAATTGCTACCCAGCATCCGCGGCCAGGCCCACGTGGTGGCCGAAACCACGCAGCTGCTGGACCGGCGCGACCCCTTCTGCTGGGGTCTGGAATAGACCGCAGCACTGCAATAAGTTTTTAAACAACAACCCATAGGAGACACACCATGAACACATTCTGGCAAGGCGTTTTACCCGCTATCACCACCCCCTTTTTGCCCAATGGCGAGGTAGACCACACCTTCCTGGCCCACCATGTGGACCTGATGATGCAGGCCGGCAGCACGGGCATAGTCCCTTTGGGTTCGCTGGGTGAAACCGCCACGTTGAGCTTTGACGAGAAACGAGCCGTATTGCGCACCGTGGTCAAGGCCGTTGCCGGGCGTGGTGCCGTGGTGCCGGGTGTGGCGGCCCTGGCCACCGCAGACGCGGTGCGTTTTGCGCAGATGGCGGCGGAAGAGAAATGCAGCGGCCTGATGGTGCTGCCACCCTATGTGTACTCCACTGACTGGCGTGAGATGAAGGCCCACGTCAGCACCGTGATTGCCGCCACGCCCTTGCCGTGCATGTTGTACAACAACCCGATTGCCTACCGCACCGATTTCTCGGCCACGCAGATGCAAGAGCTGGCCGCCGCCCACTCCAACTTGGAGGCGGTCAAGGAGTCCAGCGCCGATGTGCGCCGCATTGCGGCCATCAAGTCTGCGCTGGGTACACGGCTGCAGATTCTGGTCGGCGTGGATGATTTGATTGTGGAAGGCATTGCCGCCGGTGCGACCGGCTGGGTGGCCGGCCTGGTCAATGCCTTCCCCAAGGAGTCCATCGCGCTGTTCAAACTGGCGCGCGCCGGACGTTATGCCGAGGCCGAGCCGCTGTACCACTGGTTCCTGCCACTGCTGCGCATGGACGTTGTCCCGAAGTTTGTGCAACTGATCAAACTGGTGCAGTCCCATGTGGAAATGGGCAGCCAGGCCGTGCGGGCACCGCGTCTGGTGCTGGAAGGCGAAGAGTTGGCCCAGGCCAATGCCGTCATCAAGCAGGCCTTGGTCACCAAGCCCCAGTTGCCAGCAGTCTGACGTTCGCATGGTGCAAGTAGCTTCACGCGCCTCCTTACCCACACGGGATGCTGAGGTCATCGTCATCGGTGGCGGTGTCATCGGTGCGGCCTGCGCCTTTCGCCTGGCGCAGGCCGGGCGCGCGGTGCTGCTGGTGAACGCGGACGGGCCAGAGACAGCGGCCAGTTACGGCAACGCCGGCCATATCGCCACTGAGCAACTGTTCCCGCTGGCCAGCAAAGAGGTCTTGCGCCAAAGCTGGCGTTACCTGCTGGACGCCGAGAGCCCGTTGCGTGTGCGGGCGGGCTACCTGTTACCGTTACTACCCTGGTTGGCCCGTTTTGCATGGGCTGCGCGGGAGCACGCCCACGTGCGTGGCGTGGCCGCGCTGGTAGCCTTGCAGCACAGTGCGCTGGCGGACATGACCGATCTGTTGGCGGATGCGGGTATTGGCCATTTGTTGCACCGCAATGGCCATCTGGAAGTCTTTGAAACCGCGGCCGGTGGTCAGGCCGCGCAGGCCCAGGCCAACCGGCTGATGGCCTATGGCGTGGAATCGGCGCAGCTGTCGGCCGAGGGCGTGCGCGCCCAGGTGCCCACGCTCAACACCGACGTGCAGGGCGCCGTGCAATACCTGGGCAGTGCCCATGTGGACGATCCCTGGGCCGTATGCCAGGGCTTGCGCGACGCCCTGGTGCGCAGTGGTGGCCAGGTGCGTCAGGGCAGGGCGGTGCGCATAAATGCCGACATCCCGGACGAGGCAACCGTTGTACTGGAAGACGGCCGCCAACTGCACAGTGCGCAAGTTTTGGTGTGCGCAGGCGCATGGTCCAAACCCCTGGCGGCCAGCCTGGGCTACCGAGTGCCACTGGACACCGAACGGGGTTACCACATCAGTGTCGGCGGCCTGCCAACCGCGCCGCACGCCAGCCCCGCCAGGAGTCTGGGTGGCGAAGCGTTCTGCGCAGGTAAAGGAGGAGCCCACGCAGTGGGCGGGGGACACGGAGCAGAACGCTTCGCCACCCAGATTCCTGGCTTGCAGCGACCCGTAGCGTCCACCGAGCGCAAGGTCATCATGACCTCCATGTCCATGGGCCTGCGCATGACCGGCACCGTGGAGTTTGGCGGCTTGAAGCTGGCACCGGACCCCCGCCGCTTTCAGTTGCTCAAGCGCCAGTTGCAGGCGCTGCTGCCCGGCATAGACACGGCCGACATGCGCACCTGGATGGGTTTCAGGCCCTCTTTGCCCGACCATTTACCGGTCTTGGGCGCGGCACCCCGCCACAAGCATGTATTCTTCGCCTTTGGCCACCAGCACCTGGGGCTGACGTTGGCCGGCGTGACCGCCGCTGTAATGGCGGAGCTGATGCAGACCAACACCAGTCCCATCGACCTGAAACCCTATGCAATAGACCGCTTCGGCTTTGCCTGAGCGGGCTTACCGGGGCACCACCATGCCCCTGGGTGGGGATTTCAGCGCTGTTCCAGCCAAATCGTTTAAGTAAAAATGGCCACAAACCCCCGTGATTAATCACTGTATTGCTATCGTATTCATAGCATTTGCAAACCCTATCCGGGTTTCAAGAATGGAGACACGCGAATGAAGTTGTTGTTTGGATTTGTACTGCTGGCAGCGCACACGCTGACCAGTTGGGCGGCGCCGCAGGAGATTCCGCTGCGCTTGCCCAAAACCATCACCCCCACGGCCTACCAGCTTGCCCTGACGGTAGACCCCAACCAAACCACCCACAGCGGTGAAGTGAACATTGCGGTAGACATCACCAAGCCCGCTCAGCTGATACGTTTGCACGCGGTGGACATCACGCTGCAATCCGCGGTGTTGACCATGGCCGGCAAAACCTACACCGCCCGTGCCAAACAGCGCACCTCCGATGTGTTGGACCTAACCTTCGCGCAGACCTTTCCCACAGGCAAGGGCCAACTGCGCATGGTGTTTACGGGCCGTATCGAAGAAAAGGACAGCCAGGGCCTGTTTCGCCAGCAAGAGGGCGGCGACTGGTATGCCTTTACCCAGTTTGAATCCATCAGCGCCCGCCAGGCGTTTCCGTCCTTTGACGAGCCGGGCTGGAAAGTGCCATGGACCCTGTCGCTGACCGTTCCCCAGGCCATGACAGCCGTGGCCAATACACCCGTGGTGCGCGAGGTGGCGTTGGCAGGTGGCCAGAAACGGGTCGATTTCCAGACCACCAAAGCGCTGCCCAGCTACCTGCTGGCGTTTGGTGTTGGACCCTTTGACATTCTGGACGGCGGCATGGCCGGCAATACACCGGTGCGTTTCATCACACCGCGCGGTCGCGCACAGGATGCCAGCTTCGCGGCCAGCGTGACCCCTGCCATCCTGGCCAAGCTGGAAGCCTACTTCGGCATGCCCTACCCGTACGAGAAGCTCGACACCCTGGTGTTGCCGCTGGCGATGGGCTTCAGTGCCATGGAGCACCCCGGCCTGGTTACTTTTGTCTCGCTGTACAGCCTGTCCAAACCGGGTGAGGAAACGGTGGACTTCAAGCGCACCTTCGTCGAGATCCAGGCGCACGAACTGGCCCACATGTGGTTTGGCAACCTGGTCACCATGGCCTGGTGGGATGACCTGTGGCTCAACGAATCCTTTGCCTCCTGGATGGCAGAAAAAATCGCCATCCAAATGGGCCCCGAATTACACGGCGACAACGCCACACAATCTGCGCGGGCCTGGGCCATGCAGACCGACCGCTTGTTGTCAACCTCTCAAATCTACCAACCGGTCAGCAAGACTTTTTCGCAGGGCGACCCACTGGGCGGCCAGGTCTCGGCCATTGTGTACGGCAAAGGCCAAGCCACACTGGCCATGTTTGAAACCTGGTTGGGCGAAGAGCGCTTCCAGGCCGGTGTGCGCCGCTACATGGCCAAACACGCCTGGGGCAATGCCACAGGCGAAGACTTTGTGGCGGCACTGGCCCAGGGCGACAAGACGCTGGCCGCCGCCTTCAAGACCTTTACCCACCAGCCCGGCATTCCCCGTGTGGCGGTGGAGCTGAAGTGTGATGGCCAACCCCGACTGGAGCTGACCCAATCACGCTTCTTGCCCGCAGGTGTGCGTGCACCCAAAGCTTCGTTGTGGTGGGTTCCCGTTACCGTGCGCACACCGTCTGGCACGGCCCAGATGCTGCTCAAGGACCGACAGGGCCAACTGCCACTGCCCGACAAGACCTGCCCCGCCTGGGTGCAGGCCAACGCCCAGGGCTCCGGCTATTACCGCGCGGTCTATAGCCCCGGGAAGATGGCCGAACTGATGGCCAAGGCCGACCTGACCGAGGCCGAGCTGATGGCCAACCTGAACGATGTCAAGGCGATGGTGGAGTCGGGCGACCTGACGGTCGCCGAGTCACTGGCTATTGCAAGCCGATTTGTTGGCCACGCTGAGCATGACGTTGCCGAGTCCGCGTTGAAGGTGATCAGCAACGTGGAAGTGCTGCTGGAGCCCCAGCAGCGCGAGGCCTATGCACGGGTGTGGCAATCCGCATTCGGTGCCAAGGCCCGTCAGTTGGGCTTGCTGGACCAGGCGCAGGACAGTGCGGACGACCGCTCCATGCGGGCTACCTGGCTCCCGCGCTACATCGCCCTCAGTGCCGACAGTGTCTTGACGGCACAGGCCACCAGTCTGGCACAGCAATGGCTCAAGGACAAAAAGAGTCTGCCCGCAGCCAACCGCGCGCTGGTCTTGCGCGCGGCGGCTTACCACGGCGACCGTGCCTATTTTGATGCGTTAACTGCCGCGTCGGTGGGCAACCCCGACCGCCGCGAACGGGCCGACATTTACGCCGCCCTGGCCAGCTTCCGCGCACCCGCGCTGGCACAGGCGGCGCGCGACCTGTGGCTGTCACCCCAGCACGACATCCGCGAGCTGATGGCCGCCGCCCGCGTGCGCGGCGGCACCGAAGCACTGCGCGAAGGCATGTTCGACTTTGTGACCCAGCACTTCGATGCGCTCGCTGCCAAACTGCCCAAGGAAGCGGTCACACGTTTCCCGAATCTGTTTGATGGGGCCTGCAGTGTCAAAGAGGCAGATCGGGTGGATGCCTTCTTTACGCCGCTGACCAAGACCTATACCGGCCTGAGCCAAACCCTGTCGCAGTCTTTGGAGTCGGTGCGCATCTGTGCGCGTTACCGCGGTGCACAACACGCCAGCCTGCAGCAGTACCTCAACCTGTTCTAACGGTCACCCGCACGGGTGGTTAGCAGCGGCGCCATGCCACTGCTAACACAAGCGGGCTTCGCGCCATGCCAGCGCGGCCTTGCAATTCAACCTACAGTAGCCACATGCACCACATCGCGCGTTGAGTGTGGGTGGTTGTTGCATTGCGGGGTAAAGACCATATTTATCCCCTTAATGTTGTGGTAATTTAGGCGCGTAAGTGCTCAAATGAACTTATCGCTTGTTGTCTGTACCTAAGGTTGTAGGCGCTGCCAGTTGTTGCTGGTGGCACCTTGTTGAAACAGGAGGCTCTATGGATGCAATTGGCAACTTCGTCGCACGGTATGCGCGTAGCCGCGAAGAAGAACTTTCCATTGACGACTACTTGGCGGAGTGCAAACGCAACCCGCTGGCCTATGCCACGGCATCCGAGCGCATGCTCACCGCCATTGGTGAACCCGAGCTGGTGGACACGCGCAATGACCCCCGCCTGTCCCGCCTGTTCGCCAACAAGACCATCAAACGTTACCCGGCCTTTGCCGAGTTCTACGGCATGGAAGACGCCATCGAGCAGGTGGTGAGTTACTTCCGCCACGCCGCGCAGGGCTTGGAAGAGCGCAAACAAATTCTGTATTTGCTAGGGCCAGTAGGTGGCGGCAAAAGCTCCATCGCCGAGCGCCTCAAGTTCCTGATGCAGCAGGTGCCGTTTTATGCCATCAAAGGTTCACCGGTCAACGAGACACCTTTGGCCCTGTTTGACCCCATAGAAGATGGGCCCATCCTGCAAGAGAACTTTGGCATTCCGCGCCGCTACCTGCAGCGCATTCTGTCGCCCTGGGCCGTCAAGCGCCTCGATGAGTTTGGTGGAGACATCCGCCAGTTCAAGGTCGTCAAACGGTATCCCAGCATACTCAAACAAATCGGCCTGGCCAAAACCGAGCCCGGTGATGAAAACAACCAGGACATCAGCTCCCTGGTCGGCAAGGTCGATATCCGCAAGCTGGAGAGTTATGCGCAGGATGACCCCGATGCCTACAGCTACTCCGGCGGCCTGTGCCTGGCCAACCAGGGCATGCTGGAGTTTGTGGAAATGTTCAAGGCACCCATCAAGGTGCTGCACCCCTTGTTGACTGCTACACAAGAAGGCAACTTCAAAGGCACCGAAGGTTTTGGCGCCATTCCATTTGATGGCATTGTGTTGGCACACAGCAACGAGAGCGAGTGGAAGACATTTCGTAACAACAAAAACAACGAAGCCTTCCTGGACCGCATCTACATCGTCAAGGTGCCGTATTGCCTGAGCGTGCGTGAAGAAGTCCGCATCTACGAAAAGCTGGTGCGGGATTCGTCTTTGGGTGATGCCAAGTGTGCGCCCGGCACCTTCAAGATGATGGCGCAGTTCTCGATACTTACGCGGCTCAAGGAGCCCGAGAATTCCAGCCTCTACAGCAAGATGCAGGTCTACGATGGCGAGAGCCTGAAAGACACCGACCCGCGCGCCAAGAGTTACCAGGAGTACCGCGACTACGCCGGTGTGGACGAGGGCATGAACGGCGTATCTACCCGTTTTGCGTTCAAGATCTTGTCCAAGGTTTTCAACTTTGACAGCTCCGAAGTGGCGGCCAACCCGGTGCATCTGATGTATGTGCTGGAACAGCAGATCGAGCGTGAACAGTTCCCCGCCGAGCTGGAGGCCAAATACACCGGCTTCATCAAGGAGTACCTGGCGCCACGTTATGCCGAATTCATCGGCAAAGAGATACAGACTGCCTATCTGGAGAGCTACAGCGAATACGGTCAAAACATCTTTGATCGTTACGTTACCTATGCCGACTACTGGATTCAGGACAACGAGTACCGCGATACCGATACGGGTGAGTCCTTCGACCGCTCGGCGCTGAATGCCGAGCTGGAGAAGATCGAAAAGCCCGCCGGCATTGCCAACCCCAAAGACTTCCGCAACGAGATCGTCAACTTTGTGCTGCGGGCCCGTGCCAACAACCAGGGCAAGAACCCCAGTTGGACGAGCTACGAAAAGCTGCGCCTGGTTATCGAGAAAAAAATGTTCTCCAACACCGAAGAGTTGTTGCCGGTCATCAGCTTCAACGCCAAGGCCAGTGTGGACGAGGCCAAGAAACACGAAGACTTTGTGACCCGCATGGTGGCCAAGGGCTACACGGCCAAGCAGGTGCGATTGTTGTGCGAGTGGTACCTGCGCGTTCGAAAGAGTTCGTAAAAGAGTTGGCACTAATGACGGAGGCCCGCAATGCCCCTTCAGATCATTGACCGCCGCCTCTCGGGCAAAAACAAGTCCATAGGCAACCGCGAACGTTTTCTGCGCCGCTACAAGGAGCAGATTGGCGACGCGGTGCGGCGTGCTGTGTCTGGCCGGGGCATACGCGACATGGAGCAGGCCGAAGACATCACCATTCCGCGCAAAGACATCAGCGAGCCGGTTTTTCACCACGGCCAGGGCGGCATACGCGACACCGTACACCCCGGCAACAAGGACTATGTGCGTGGCGACCGTATTGCCCGGCCCAAGGGCGGTGGCGGCGGGCGGGGTGGCCAGGCCAGTGACTCGGGCGAGGGAGAAGATGACTTTACCTTCACGCTGAGCAAAGAAGAGTTCATGCAGATCTTCTTTGAAGACTTGGCCTTGCCGCACCTGCTGCGCACGCAAATTGGCGACAGCCCCGAATGGAAAAGCCACCGCGCCGGTTATTCACACGACGGTACACCCAACAACCTGCACATCGTGCGCTCCATGCGCGGTGCCTTGGGCCGCCGCATTGCATTGGGCACTTCCGCTCGGCGCGAGCTGCATGAAAAAGAAGCACTGCTGGCGGAGTTCAAGCGATTCCCCGCAGGGCGCGAGAGCGAAATCCTGGCGCTGGAGCGCGACATTTTGGAACTGCGGCGGCGGCTGAAGAACATTCCATTTTTGGACCCCATAGACCTGTGCTTTCGCAACCGCGTGAAGGTGCCGGTGCCCACCAGCAAGGCCGTGATGTTTTGCCTGATGGACGTGTCGGGCTCCATGGACCAGGAGCGCAAGGACTTGTCCAAACGTTTCTTCACGCTGCTGTATCTGTTCTTGACCCGGCACTACGACAAGATCGACATCGTTTTTATTCGCCACCACACCCAGGCGCAAGAGGTGGATGAAGACACCTTCTTCCACGCCACCGAAAGCGGTGGCACCGTGGTCAGCAGTGCGCTGGTGCTGATGCACCAGATCATTGCTGCGCGTTATCCCCATGGCGACTGGAACATTTATGGCGCCCAGGCCAGTGATGGCGACAACTTTTCGGACGATAGCGAACGCTGCACCGAGCTGCTGACCGACAAACTTCTGCCCCTGTGCCGCTACTTTGCCTATGTGCAGGTGGCGGATGAAGAACAAAACCTGTGGCGCGAGTATGTGGGCTTGCAGGCCCAGCACAGCAACTTCGCCATGCGCAAGGTCACCGAGGCATCACAGATTTACCCCGTGTTCCGCGATCTGTTCAAGAAGGAAGGGGCGAACACATGACGGCCGAACACCAACCCGTTTTGGAGCGGCGCCATATGGAGCACCTGGCGCGTGTGCCACCCACCGGGGACCGCCGTCCCCATACGCCCTTGCAAGCGCCATTGCCTGCGCCACCGCGGGCTGCGGTCCCTCTGCCAGACCCTAGTGATTGGACGTTTGATCTGATCGAGCGTTACCACGACACCATCCGCCAGACTGCAGAACGTTTCGGGCTGGACACTTACCCCAACCAGTTGGAGATCATCACCGCTGAGCAGATGATGGACGCCTATGCCTCGGTCGGCATGCCTATCAACTACCGGCACTGGAGTTACGGTAAGGAATTCATCGCCACCGAGAAAAAATACCGCCGCGGCCACATGGGCCTGGCCTACGAAATCGTCATCAACTCCAACCCGTGCATCAGTTACCTGATGGAAGAAAACACCACGGCCATGCAAGCCCTGGTGATTGCCCATGCGGCCTATGGCCACAACAGTTTCTTCAAGGGCAACTACCTGTTCCGCATGTGGACCGATGCGTCCAGCATCATTGACTACCTGGTCTATGCCAGAAGTTATGTGGCCGAATGTGAAGAGCGTTACGGCCAGCAGGAGATGGAAGACCTGCTGGACTCCTGCCACGCACTGGCCAGTTTTGGTGTGGACCGCTACCGCCGCCCCAGCAAACGCACGCTGGCACAGGAGGTGCAAGAGCGCAAGGAGCGCGAGGCCCATGCCCAGCAGCAGATCAATGCCTTGTGGCGCACCGTGCCGGTGAAAGAGGGCACAGGTGACCAATCACAGCAGGTAGACCGCTTTCCGGTTGAGCCACAGGAAAACCTGCTGTACTTTATCGAGAAGAACGCACCGTTGCTCAAGCCTTGGCAGCGCGAGATCGTGCGTATTGTGCGCAAGATATCCCAATACTTTTACCCGCAGCGCCAGACCCAGGTCATGAACGAAGGCTGGGCCACCTTCTGGCACCACAAGCTGCTCAACACGCTATACGACGATGGCCACCTGAGCGATGGTGTGATGCTGGAGTGGCTCACCTCGCACACCAACGTCATCTTCCAGCCGCCGGTGGACCACCGCGGCTACAGCGGCATCAACCCCTATGCCCTGGGTTTTGCGATGTACACCGACATCAAACGCATTTGTGAGGCACCCACCGATGAAGACCGCGCCTGGTTCCCAGACATTGCCGGCACACCCTGGTTGCCCACGCTGCACCACGCCATGCGCAATTTCAAGGACGAGAGTTTTATCGGCCAGTACCTGTCGCCCAAGCTGATACGCGACATGCACCTGTTCGCCATCCACGACGACGAAAAAATCAACGACCTGGAGGTAGCCGCCATCCACGACGATGCTGGTTACCAGCGCATCCGCCAGGCCTTGTCATCCCAATACGATTTGGGCACACGTGAGCCCAATATCCAGGTCTGGGATGTAGACCTGCGCGGTGACCGCACGCTGACCCTGCGCCACACCCAGTACCAGGACCGGCCCCTGGGTGAAAGCACGCTGGAGGTCATGAAACACACGGCCCGGCTATGGGGCTTTGGTGTGACGCTGGAGAGCGTCAATGGGGCTGGGGAGCGGGTGAAAGAGTGGAGTGTGTCCAGTCCGGCTTGAACGCTGCGCTTGGTATTGGTGGCAGCAGAGTTTGGAGCATTGGCCCCCGCCTCATACTGTCAATGGCCCAGAAATCGGCAGGGACCAATGCCCCAAACTCTGCGGCTGGGATTGCGGCTTTCCGAGAAGAAACCGCGCATCCTAGACTGCAATCCACATTCAGAGGGATTCGATGTTCAACTTTTCCAGCAAAGTCCAGCATCTATCTCTCTTGACATTAAAGTACTCATCATGACTGAACGCGTCCTCTATTTGATTGGTACACACCACCTTTACCAGTATGGCGTGGGTGCGAAGCGGGGGATCAAACATGCATGTACAGAAGCACAAGAAAGAGCATTCCGAATGTTCATTCGTTCCAGTGTCTTCAAGTGCTAAGTAAACGCAGTTGCTGAGGAGTTAAACGAAGAGAGCGTGCTTGATGCTGGTAAGCGCGTCTCAGTGCTCCAGAGCCTCGCCGAAGACCTCGGTCTACCCCACCAATTTTGCGAGGCAGACAAGGCGGAAAGAGCCACTATGGGGGTACATGGAAAAAACTGGATCTTGGCTTCAGCAGAGATGAATGACCAATCTGAAGTTGAAGTGCAGGCTGCGCTAGATGAAGAGTTTCGCCGTCGGGAGACCATATGGCTGCAGCGCATAGATGTCCTGAACGTTTGGCCCATACTTTTTGTTTGCGGTACAGAACACGTGAGTTCTTTTTCTGCGCGTCTGGCCTCAAATAGTGTGTCGGTCAAACTGCTCGAAACGGAATGGCGCGGATAACATATTCACCAGCGCAGCAACTTAGCCCCCACCACCGCCCCAACCGCCGTCGGTATCAACATCCCCAACATGTACCAGACCGCCAAAAAAGGCGCCTGCATTTCCGGGCAGTGCAAGGCATAGACCACTGCACCTGCGGCTGCCGAAGCCAGGCCCGCGCAGGCACCAGCCAGGGCAGGGCGTGTGGGGGCCATGCCTTTGACGGCCCACAACATGCCCACCAGAACCGGTGCGGACACCCAGGCGATATTGAAGGCGCAGGACAGCCAGGACTTGCCCATCACCAGCGGCAGGCGTTCATCGGGGCTGGCATGGGCTAGGGTGGCAATGGCCATAAGCGCAACAACCAGCCACGGCAGGGGCAGTGCCATCCAGGTCTTGCCCAGCGGCATGCCGGGGCGGGACAGGCGCAGGGTGAGCAACACGGCGGGGATGGCAATGGCCAAGGGGAAGGCGAGTTTGACCCAGAACATGGGCAAGGCTGCCGCCTGCGCCAGGTCATGCCGTATGCCGTAGCCAGACAACATCACCGCCAGGGCGCCCAGCACACCCCACACCAGGGCGGTCTGGAAACGTTTGCGCGTGGCATCGGTATCCACGGGGGTTACACCCCGGGCCAATACAGCAATCAGGTCGTCGGTTTTCATGGTGTTTTCATTCCAATCATGGCAGCCAATGCCTTCAGGCCGCGGTGCACGCCCACCTTCACGGCGGATTCGGACATGCCGGTGGCTTGGGCGGTCTCGATGACGGAGAGGCCTTCGAGTTTCATGTGCACGATGGGCAGGCGCTGGTGGTCGGGCAGTTGCTCCAGCAGGCGGCCCAGGTCACGGCGTGCATCACATGCGTCGGTATCGCTGCTGGCAAAAACCTGCAACTCATCGTCCAGCGGGTCGTTCAGTGCGTCACGCCGGCCCCGTGCGCGGAACAGGTCTACCAGTTTGTAGCGTGCAATGGCATGCACCCAGGCCGTCAGGGGCTGGTCGCTGTGGTAGGTATGGCGCTGGTTGTGCAGCGCCAACAGTGTTTCTTGCACAAGATCCTCTACTTCACTGGGTAAAGACGCCAGACGGCGTTTAAAAAATGCCCGCAAATGGGCGCCCATGCCCTGCAGGCATGCCTGGTAGGCCTTTGCATCTCCCGTCAAACCCAGCAACAGAAGCGTGCGCAGCCGGTCTTCCTCTGCTTGCATGCGGTGCACTCCGTCCCTCTGGGTCTGATTGCGTTCCAAGGTGTATTCGTTCACAGTAGCGATCTGGTTACAGCGTGCAGCAAATATTTTTTATGGGGACGGTGCCCCGGGTGTAACCAAAACGCCGAGTTGTACGAATAGAGGTCCATGAAACCCACTACCCTGATCCAAACCCTCGCCAGGCTTGCCCTGTCTGTCGCGCAAGCGCTCAATTCCTTACAACCCGTGGCGGCGCTGCTGGCCCGGCTGTACGTAGCCCAGGTCTTTTTCCTGTCCGGGCTGACCAAGATCCGCGACTGGGACATCACGTTGGCCCTGTTCATGGATGAATACAAGGTGCCATTGCTGCCACCCGCGTTGGCCGCGGTGATGGGCACAGCGGGTGAACTGGTGCTGCCGGTGCTGTTGGTGCTGGGCCTGGGTGGTCGTTTTGCGGCGCTGGGCCTGTCCGTGGTGAATGTGGTGGCGGTGCTGTCACTGGCCGAAATTGCGCCAGCTGCCCTGCAGCAGCATGTGTTCTGGGGTGCCTTGCTGGCGGGCATCGCCATTTATGGGCCTGGCCGATTTTCCGTGGACCACTGGCTCGTGCGCCGATGGGGCTCGGTGAAATAAGTTTGAAAGAAATTTTGCAGCGGCTGTAACCAAACGGCCCGACCCGGCGAATTAAAGAGCAGACCGCAACACATTGAAGCGGTTTCCAGGCCCCACAGCCTGGCCGGGTTCACTCTTTGTTTACTACTTATTTCGGAGATTTTTCACCATGGCTTCTACACACACCACCTCCTTTGCTCTGACCGCCGCTTTGTTGGCCCTGTCCGCCACCGCATTTGCTGCCGACGCGCCCAAGGGTTCCAGCGGAAAAGCCATTGCCGCCAATGACAAGGTGCATTGCTACAACGTGCACGATTGCAAGGGCAACAGCGATTGCAAGACCGCAGAACATGCGTGCAAAGGCCAAAACGCCTGCAAGGGCCACGGCTTCAAGGCCAAGACCGCCGCTGAATGCCTCAAGGGCAACGGCGTGATTGGCGACATCAACGCGTGATGCGCCAACCCAGCCCCGGCTTTGGCCTGGGGCTTCGCACCCAGCATTACGCAGATTTTCTGGCCGCCAAGCAGCCCTTGGACTGGCTGGAGATCATCACCGATAACTTTTTGGTCGACGGTGGCAAGCCACTGGTGATGCTGGACACCATTCGCCGTGATTACCCCATGGCCATGCACGGCGTGGCCATGTCCATTGGTGCGGCGGGTGGTGTGGACCTGGACTACCTGCGCAAGGTCAAGGCGCTGGCAGACCGTATCGAACCGCTGTGGGTGTCCGACCACCTGTGCTGGACCGGCCCCGGCCCCGAACAATTACACGACCTGTACCCCATGCCCTACACCGACGCGGCGGCACGCCACGTGGTGGAGCAGATACAGCGTGCACAAGACGTGCTGCAACGCCAGCTGGTGCTGGAAAACGTATCCAGCTACATAGACTTCCAGCACAACGCCGCCAGCGAATGGCAGTTTCTGGCCCACATTGCGCAGCAGGCCGACTGTCTGCTCTTGGTGGATGTGAACAATATTTATGTCAGCAGCGTCAACCACGGCTTTGACCCGCTGGACTATTTAAACGCCTTGCCAGCGCAGCGTGTGCAGCAGATGCACCTGGCCGGCCACTCCGATTGCGGCAGCTACATCGTTGACACCCACGACCACCCGGTAGTGCAGCCCGTGTGGGACCTGTATGCCGAGGCCTGCAAGCGCTTTGGCCCCGTGGCCACCATGATCGAACGGGATGACAACATTCCGCCGCTGCAAACCCTGATAACCGAACTGCAGGTAGCCCGCAGCATTGCAGAGCCGATATGGACCGAGCGCGCCGCTGCCAATGCAGCGCCGCCCGCAGCCTATGCGCATGACACCAGCCGCGGGACGGCATGGACCCACACCGCGCCGCACGCGCCCGCATTGCCGCAGGTGCAAAGGCGCCTGGCCGATTACATCCTGGACAGGCCCAGCACCGACGAGGAAGCAGCCAGCACTGGTGTGGCCAGCCTGGTGCGCGAGCGGCAGGGTGTGGACAGCGCACAGCGCCTGGGCATCTACCACAACGCCTACCGTGTGCGCCTGGCCGATGTGCTGGCCGACAGTTTTGCCAAGACCTGCCTGTACATGGGCTCCGACACCTTTGCCGAACACGCAACTGCCTTTGCCGTGGCCCATCCGCCAATGGCACGCAGCCTGAGCCGTTATGGGGCCGACCTGCCTGCCTTCCTGGCCGGCCTGTACCCGGACAACCCCGAGCTACACGAACTGGCCCAGTTGGACTGGGACCTGCGCACCCGTTTTGATGGCGCCGATGTGCCAGCGCTGGACCCCGACACGGCGCAGGCCGCAGCAGATGGCCAAGCACCTGCCTGGCTGGGCTGGCCTACACCACTGCACCCCAGTCTGGTGCTGCGCAGCATCCGAACCAACGTCGCACAACTCTGGCGCGCCATGGACGCCGATACCGATGTGCCCCCGGCGCAGCAGTGGGCCGAAGAGCGCTTTCTGGCCGTGTGGCGCAAGGGCTTGCAGCCGCATTTCCAGTCTATGGATGCCGACGAGGCTGCCTTCCTGCGCTGCCTGCAGGCCGGTCAATCGGTGGACCAAGCCGCCACGGCGCTGGCCGGTACCGCCGTGTTGCCCGACCCCCAGCGTCTGGGCGGCTGGTTGCAGGCCTGGCTGAACGATGGGGTGCTGCGTTTGCAAAAGACTTAGTGGTCAAATCGTGCTCTAGCCCCCGACTAATATGCCGGTAGTGCTATAAATTCAGTAGTACTTATTCTTGGTGTGGCAGCTGCGATACTTGCCCACCATGTCTCTACCCGCACCAGTTCTGCATGCATGGCAGCACACATCCACCAGTACAGCGCGTACGGTTGTGTTGCCGGACGGCTGCTGTGATCTGATCCTGCGTGCCCCGCCAGGCCAACGCCCTTACTGGTTTGTGACACCGTTGGCCGATGCAGCATACGACGTGCCGGGCACCGTGGGGGAGCAGTTCTGGGGTTTTCGTCTTCAGCCTGGCGCCTGCATTGACGAGGCCACGCTGTTGGCCGCCTTGCAGGCCCGCCCGCTGCGGGACGCGCATGACGCGTTGCCGTGGCTCGATGCCTGTGTGCGCGTAGACGCCCGTGTAGACCAGGCCCTGCACAGTCTGTCGGTCAGCACCAGCGTGGCGGCAGCGGCTCGGCAGTTGGGCGTGGCCGAGCGCACCCTGCAGCGGCTGGTACTGGGCGCCACCGGCCGCCAGCCTGCGTATTGGAAATGCCTGGCCCGTATTCGGCGTGCGGCGGCCAGCCTGGCACACACACCCTCCCTGGCGGCCTGCGCGGCCGACCACGGTTTTGCCGACCAGGCGCACATGACGCGGGAGTTCCAGCGTTGGTTGGGGCGCACACCCAGTGCCTTGCTGGCTTCGGCCGATGTGCTTGCGGTTGTGGTGGCTTCGGGTTACGCCTAGGTTTTGTAGAAGACTTTGAATTCGGCGCTGGGCTCGCGCTCGGAATAAATGTAGAGCGTGACGCCATTGGGGTCTTCCGCCGCAAAGGCCCGGTCTCCCCAGGCGTGGTCCTCCAGCGGCATGGTGGTGGCCAGGCCTGCAGCGGTCAGCTTTGCATACTCCGCGTCCACATCGGCCACACAGAAGTTGAAGCTCAAGCCGGCCGGGTTGCACAGCGGCATGCCGGGCTGGGGCGCCATGAACTGCAGCGACGCCCATTTGCTGCCGAATTCCAGATGCAGGTACCAGCCGGAGTCAAACGCAATGCGGGCCGCGAAATGCCGCACATAGAAGTCTCGGGTTTCATCCATTTTGGTGGTGGTGATCGAAGTGGAAAGTAGCTGAGGGATCATGGTGGTGGATGGGTTCTGGTTTCGAAGGGTGTCAACAGGGCGCGACTGTAAAACAGGCCTCTGGACCGGTCTTGAATAAATCCGACACGATAGGATCGGGCACATGCAGAAACACACGACCACCTTGTCCACCCATAAAGCTTTTTATCGCTCGCCCCTGTGCAGCGCCATGCTGGTGGCTGCACTGTGCCTGTCCACCAGCATGCCCCTGGTAGCCCATGCCCAAAGCACCCCTCGGCCCGACGCGGTGACCCCTGATGGCGGCCGTTACTACGGTGCGTTGGTCGACGGCCTGCGCCAAGGCCAGGGCCGCGTGGAATGGGACAGCGGCGTGCGTTACGAAGGCAGTTTTGCCAACGGTGTGTTTGACGGCAAGGGCAAGCTGACCGGCCCCACGGAGGAATACACCGGTGACTTCAAGGCTGGGCGTTACGCGGGGCAGGGGGAGCTCAAGTACCAGGACGGACGCAGGTACAAGGGTGATTTTGCGCAGGGCCAGTTCCACGGCAGCGGTGTCTACAGCACGCCCGACGGCCAGGTGTACGAGGGTAGTTTTGAGAAAAACATCTTTTCCGGGGCCGGTACCTACAAACGCCCCGACGGCATAGAACACCGGGGCCAGTTCGCCAAGTGGCGGCCGCATGGGGTTGGCACCTATACCGATGCCAAGGGCAATGTGTACGAAGGCACGTTTACCGAGGGCGCGCTGAACGGGCCGGGCCGTATGCTGGGCAAAGACGGCTCGCGCTACGAGGGGGAATTCAAGAACTGGATATACGACGGCCAGGGCGTGTTTCGCCATGCCAACGGTGATGAATACAAGGGTGCGTTTGCAGACGGTCTGTTCGAGGGTGAGGGCACCTTGACCTTTGCCAAGCCCCAGAAGGACGGCACCACCCACAAGACCGGTGTTTGGCGCTACGGAACTCTGCCCAACAAGGAGGCCGCACAAAAAACTGCCGCCAATGTGGAGGCCGCCCTGTACAACCAGCGCACGCTGCTGGATAGTGCCTTGGCAGCGCTGGCACCGCGCGATCCCAAACAGGACATCAACCTGTATGTGATGGCGGTGGGGGGAGATGGATCGCAGGAGGTGTTTCGCCGCGAGGTGGATTTTGTGCAGCAGCAGTTTGACCGCGACTTCCGCACCCAGGGCCGCTCCCTGGTGCTGGTCAACAGCCGTACCACCGTGTCACAACTGCCCATGGCCACACTGACCAGCGTACGGGAAGGCATCCAGGGCATCGCCAGCCGCATGGACAAAGAGAACGACATACTGTTCCTGTACCTGAGCAGCCATGGGTCTGCGGACCACCAGTTGACGCTGGACCAGAACGGCATGGATCTGCGCAACCTGGGCGCCAAGGAGCTGGGCACCCTGTTAAAAGAATCCGGCATCCGCTGGAAGGTGGTGGTGGTATCGGCCTGTTACTCGGGTGGTTTCATAGAACCGTTGCAGGATGCACACACCCTGGTGATCACGGCCTCGCGCGCAGACCGGCGCTCGTTTGGCTGCGCCGACGAGAATGACTTCACCTATTTCGGCCGTGCCTTCTTCAAAGAGTCACTGCCCACCAGCAAGTCCTTTACCGAGGCGTTCCAGCATGCCAAGACGCTGGTCCAGAAATGGGAGGACGACGACTTCAAACAGGTCAGCAAGACGGAAGAGAACCAGCATTCCGAACCGCAAATTGCCACAACACCCGCAATCGAGGAACACTTGCGACGCTGGCGTGCACAACGTTAACCAATAGCAGCAATAATTGCCCCATGACAGGAATTCACACCCGCCCATGCCGCAAATAGATCCCCGAACGGTGGTTTTGTTGGCGGGTGTCATGAGCAGCTTCATGGCGCTGATCATGTTTTTCCTGCAGCGCAGCTACCCGTCCAGCATCAAGGGCTTGGGCGAATGGGGTGTAGCGCTATTGCTGGTGACGGTGGGCAGCACCTTGGCGTTTGGCCTGGGCACATTTCCCAACTTTTTTTCCATCACGCTGCCGCGCATTCTTTTTCCGGCTGGGTTGTTTCTGGGCTATGTCGGGGCCCAGCGCTTCTTTGGCGAGACGCCACGCTACTGGCCCTGGTTGACCTTGATTGCCATCACTGTCGCGGTGCACATGTGGTTCACGTTTGGGGAGCCCAATTTTGCTGCGCGCCTGCGGGTGTCGGGCGCATTGTCCGTTTGCCTGTTTGTGGCCTTTGTCAACCTGTTGCGCAAGCAGGGTCTGAATTCGTTTGCCAAGATTCTGACCATGGGCGTGCTGCTGAGCATGTGTGCCATTGTGGGCATGCGCCTGCTGACGGCATTGATCTGGCCTGTAGGGGTGAATATCTACGACAGCTCGCCCCTGCATATGGTCTATTTGAGCGCGCTGTCGGTCTTCATTTTGCTGTTGTCGGTCAGCATTGTGCTGCTGGCGGCTGAACGCATGCACACTGAAATGGCCTACCTGGCCAGCCATGATTCGTTGACCAATGCGCTCACGCGCCGTCACATGAATGAAGTGTGCGCCATGGAGCTGGAGCGCAGCCAGCGCAACGGCCACAACATGGCGCTGCTCATCATGGATCTGGACCATTTCAAGCAGGTCAACGACACACATGGCCACCAGCGCGGCGACCGCGTGCTGGTGGACTTTGTGCGCAAGGTCAACACCTTGCTGCGCCGACCTGACCAGTTGGGCCGTTTTGGGGGAGAAGAGTTTGTTGTGCTGCTGCCCGAGACATCGCTGTCCGAAGCGCTGAGTGTGGCAGAGCGCATTCGCAGTGCCTGTGCCGCAGCCGACACGGAGCCCTGTTGCACGGTCAGCATCGGTGTGGCCACCAATTCCCAAGGCAATGACACGGTGGACAGCTTGATTGCCCGTGCCGATGCAGCCATGTACCGCGCCAAAACCAAAGGCCGCAACCGGGTGGAGACCGCCGAGTAGACAGGCCTGTGGCCTGCCGGGCCTATGCGCCGCGCAACTGCTCCAGTGTCTTGGCCATCCACTTCAGCATGGCCGGGTTCTGGCTGGTGGCAATGTTGATGCGCATCCAGGTGCTGGGGGTTTGTTGCGGTGAAAAGATGGCGCCCGGCGCCAGCAGGTAACCGGCCTCCAGTCCCATAGCTGCCAGGCTGGCCGTGTCCACACCCGTATCGAACCAGCCCAAGAACCCCGCCAGCGGCCGACAAAACGCCTTCAAACCCATGGCTTCACACCGCTTGAACGCCGGCTCGCGCAGGGCGTCCAGCGCACCGTGCATGCGCTGGCAGTGTTTGCGGTAGCTGCCCTGCGTCAACGTTTGGTAGACGATGCGTTCATTGATCTCGGGGGTGGCAAACGAGGTCAGCAGCTTGAGCCCGGCCAGCGATTCGACCAGATCCGCACTGCCTGCCAGGTAACCCACCCGTATGCCGGGCACCAGGGTTTTGGAAAAACTGCCCACATAGACCACCCGTTTGAGCTGGTCCAGGCTGGCCAGCCGCGCGTATTGCACGCCGCTGGGCAGAAAATCGGCATAAATATCGTCTTCCACCACCACCATGTCGTGGGCCTCGGCAATGCGCAGTATCTGGTAGGCCGCTGCCACCGTCAGCAGCGTGCCGGTGGGGTTGTGCAGCGGCGTGTTGACCAGCAGCATCTTGGGTTTGTGGGTGGCGGCCAGTTCGGCCAGGGCTTTGACATCGGGCCCCGCCGCGGTGTAGGGCATGCCCACCACGTTGACACCCACCATGGTTAGTGATGCCAGTTGGGCCGACCAGGCCGGGTCGCCCACGATCACCGTGTCACCCGCCTGCAAAAAATGCCGCACCACCAGGTCAATGGCCTGGGTAGAGCCCGAGGTGGTGAGGATCTGCGCCGGTGTGCTGGCAATCTCCATCTCTTCGAGCTTGCGGCTGAGCTGCTCCCGCAGGGGCGTGTAGCCGTGCGCCAGTGCGGTGTGGGAGAGCTGCAGCCCGGCCGTGGTGGACACCGAGCGCAGGCCAGCGCGCATCAGCTCGCCACCACACAGCTCGGGTGGCAAATACCCAAAGCCGGGCGACATATCGGCGGCAATGCCACTTTGCATATTGCGCACCAGCCAGCCCATGTCGATGGGGCGTGCGGGCAGAGCGGCCGGCTTGGCGCGGCGCAATGGCTTGTTGGCACGCTCGCGCACAAAAAAGCCCGAGCCCTGGCGGGCCTGCAAATAACCACGGGCGACCAGCCGGTCGTAAGCCTCGACCACAGTAAAGCGGGACACCCCACGGTCCACCGCCAGCTGCCGCACCGAGGGCATGCGCATGCCAGGCCTGAACACCTGCTCCTGGATGCGGTGGGTGGCCCACTGCACGATTTGTTCGGACAAAGTTGTTGTGGTGGCGAGGGAAGCGCTGGGTTCGGTCATCGGCATGGTGCATCCGTACTGGTGTTAATACCTAGCCAGTTGAATAAAGTTTCTACTCAACTGTACAGGTACTGTATCGGTACAAATTTTACACTGGCATGACCAATGTGCAAGCACCATTTGCTTTCACTGATGGGTAACCACCACTGAAGGAGTTCACCATGCAAACCAGCCAGCCAAACCAACACTTCCAACTGGACACACCGCAACAGACCCTTGCGCTCCACCTGGTAGCGGGCGCCATGGTGCAGGTGACCCAGGGCGTTATCTGGCTCACGCTGGAGGGCCATAGCCGGGACGTGTGGCTCAAGACCCATGACCACTGGACCGTGCCGCTGAACGCCAAAGTTTGGATCAGCGCTGAGGCCGGGGCTGCGGCATTTGCCGTGCGCCAGCCCACCGCGCTTCAGCCCAAAGTCACCCGGCGTTTGCGCGCCGGGCGTCCGCCGGTGGCGGTTGCGGCGTAGGTGAGGGCAATCTGCGGGGAACGGGGGTGAGGTAATTCCCCCGGGTATTGGTGGGGTATGCCATGCTGGGTCTACTTGGTTTTATGTAATTTCAGAAAATACTGAAAATTCAAGAATTTGATCTAGATCAATAAAACCATGAACCTACCCCCCCTGACCCAATCCTTTGTGCTGCATTTCGGCGAGATGGGCAGCCGCTGGGGCATCAACCGCACGGTGGGGCAGATTTATGCGCTGATCTATGTGTCGGCCAAGCCACTGAATGCGGACGAAATTGCCGAAGCGCTCAACTTCTCCCGCTCCAACGTCAGCATGGGGCTCAAAGAGTTGCAGTCCTGGAACCTGGTCAAGTTGATCCACTTGCCCAATGACCGGCGCGAATACTTCCAGTCCCCACAAGACGTATGGCAGATCTTCCGCACGCTGGCCACCGAGCGGCGCAAGCGCGAGATCGACCCCACGCTCTCCATGCTGCGCGACGCATTGATGGAGACGCCCAGTGGCGAAGACGAACGGGTGGCCCAGGAGCGCATGCGCCAGATGCACGCCTTCATCGAGCTGATGACCGACTGGCTGGACGAGGTGCAGAAGATGGACTCGGCCACGCTGGCCAGCCTGATGAAGATGGGCGCCAAGGTGCAAAAGCTCTTGGAGATGAAGGACAAGGTCAAACAGGTGTTTGGCATGGCGTCCGCCACCAGTGATGCCGAGCCGCCGGACGCCACGCATGCCGCGCCCAGCCAGGCCTTGGAGTCGCCCGCGAGCACACCCGAAACCTCTCCCAAAAACGAGCACTGAACAATGGACACCCTGGACCCCCTCATCCTGGCGCGCATCCAATTCGCCGCTAACATCACCTTCCACATCCTGTTCCCCACCATCAGCATCTCCATGGCCTGGGTGCTGCTGTTTTTCAAGCTGCGTTTTGCCCGCACCGGCCAGCAGCACTGGATGGACGCCTACCAGTTCTGGGTCAAGATCTTCGCGCTGACATTCGCCCTGGGTGTGGTCAGCGGTATCACCATGAGTTTCCAGTTTGGTACCAACTGGCCGGGTTTCATGAACACGGTGGGCAATGTGGCCGGCCCGCTCTTGGCCTATGAGGTGCTGACGGCCTTCTTTTTAGAGGCCACCATGCTGGGCATCATGCTGTTTGGCCGTGGCCGGGTCAGCGAACGCATGCACACCATTGCCACGCTGCTGGTGGCGGGCGGCACCACGTTGTCGGCGTTTTGGATACTGGCGCTCAATTCATGGATGCACACCCCGGCCGGCTTTGAGATGATCAACGGCCAGGCCCATGTGACCAGTTGGTTGCAGGTCATTTTCAACCCGTCGTTCCCGTACCGGTTCACACACATGTTGCTGGCCTCTGGCCTTACGGTGTCTTTTCTGCTGGCCGGCATCAGTGCCTGGCGCTGGCTCAAGGGCGACAAGGGTGCCGAAGTACGCGCCAGCCTGCGCACGGGCCTGGTCTTGGCAGCGGTACTGATCCCGCTGCAGATCGGTGTGGGTGACCTGCATGGCCTGAACACACTCAAGCACCAGCCGGCCAAGATCGCCGCCATGGAAGGTATCTGGAAGACGCAAACCGGCGCCCCAGCCGTGCTACTGGGCTGGCCCGATGCCGCCACACAAAGCAACCGCTTTGAAGTGGCCATCCCCAAACTGGCCTCGTTTTACCTGACCCACGACTGGAATGGCGAGATCAAAGGCATAGACGCCTTTGGCAGCCAGCACCCGCCCGTGGCGCCGGTGTTCTTCGCCTTTCGCACCATGGTGGGTGTGGGCCTGCTGATGCTGGCCGTGAGCTGGTTTGGCACCTGGCAGACGCGGGGAGGGCGACAGCCCAATGTGTGGCTGCTGCGTGTGCTGGTGGCCATGACCTTTGCCGGCTGGGTGGCCCTGGTGGCCGGTTGGTATGTGACCGAGATTGGCCGGCAGCCCTGGCTGGTGCAGGGCCTGCTGTTGGCGGCAGATGCGGCCTCTGCTGTGCCCGCACCCAACATCGCGTTTACGTTGGCCATGTACCTGGTGTTGTATGCGGCACTGCTGCTGGCCTATGTGTCGGTGGTGTTCTACCTGGCCACCAGCGCGGCCAAGAAAAACTTTGAACCGCTGGTTGCTCCTGATTCAGTAGCGACTGATGTAATACCGACGGGGGCTGGAGGGCCAAATCATGTTTGACGTTATGCCGGATCTGACCCAACCCCAGGGCTGGTTGCCCCTGGTCTTTGCCGCCGTGATGGCGCTGGCCATGCTGGCCTACGTGATCATGGACGGTTACGACCTGGGCGTGGGTGTGTTGCTGCGCCGCGCCGACGACCGCGAGCAGAAGGACGCCATGATCGCCAGCATTGGCCCGTTCTGGGATGCCAACGAGACCTGGCTGGTACTGGGTGTGGGCGTGTTGCTGGTGGCGTTTCCGCAAGCCCATGGCGTGATCCTGGGCGCCCTGTATATGCCGGTGGCGCTGATGTTATTTGGCCTGACGCTGCGCGGCGTGGCCTTTGACTTTCGCGTCAAGGCGCGCGACCAGCACAAGCCACTGTGGGATACCGCGTTTTACGTGGGCTCCGTGCTGGCCAGCTGGTCGCAGGGTTTCATGCTGGGTGGGCTGATCACCGGTTTTCGCACCGATGTCTGGTCCAACGTGTTCAACGCGCTGATCGGCCTGTGCCTGGTAGCCGCCTACTGCCTGCTGGGCGCGGGCTGGCTGATCATGAAAACCGAGGGTGCCTTGCAATTGAAGGCCGTGCGCTGGGCCCAGGGCAGCCTGTGGCTGACGGCGGCGGGTGTGGCGGCTATCTCGGTGGTCACGCCGCTGGTCAGCCAGCGCATTTTTGGCAAGTGGTTCACCTTTCCCAATATCGTGTTGCTCTTCCCTATCCCACTCGTCACGGCCGTGTTGCTGGGCGTGATTGCACGCAGTGTCAAGCGCCTGCCGGTTCGTTTGGCCCAGGGCAACGAATACGGCATCGGTGTGCCGTTTGCCGCCACCGTGGGTGTGTTCCTGTTGGCCTTCTACGGCCTGGGTTACAGCCTGTTCCCCTGGCTGGTGGAGGACCGCATGACCATCTGGCAGGCCGCCAGTTCACCCGAGGCGCTGATGGTGATCTTCTACGGCGTGGTGGTGGTGTTGCCCGTCATCATTGGCTACACGGTGTATGCGTACCGGGTGTTTTGGGGCAAGGCGTCGGCGCTGAAATACTAGGGCTCCATCGCTTGTTCAAATAAATCCCCACTTTTGCAATAAGTTGGTTAATATTTTCTCGCCCCGGTAGAAAAAACATGGCGTCTGACACCTACGGGTGATACGGAGCGGTACCGGGGCTGTGTTTGAGGGAATGCCAAGCGATTGGCCCAACCAGTTCGTCGACCAGAAAAGCTGCAGTGCACGCTTAGCGCGTGACGCTGCAGCAAAGTCTTTGGAGGCAGTTCGTCCGGCCTATGGACGTTCATGAACGCTGTCTATTCCAAGGAGGTCAAACCCATGAACAACAACCCCATCCAAGCGGGCGTCTTCAGCCTTGTCACGATCAAAGCCCGGCTGATCTTCAGTTATGCGGTGATGGCGCTGGCGCTGATTGTGGTGTCGGCGATGGCCATCGCCGATCTTGCGGCGTCACAGTACAACTTCGAGCACCAGGTCACTGTGGTCGAGAAGGAGGTCGACTTGCTCGCCAACCTGTTCGATGCTGTTAACGCCCGTGCGGTAGCGGCACGCAACATCGTGCTGCTAGACTCCCCGTCAGAAATTGCCACTGAGAAAAAGAATATCGAGGTGGCCTTGGCGCGCATCAGCAGCTCGATGCAAACACTCAAGACCATGCTGGCGGCAGGCGGGCCGGAATCGGCGGGACTGCTGCGCAAGGTCGAAGCGATCGAAAAAATCGAGAGCCGTTATGAAGTGGTGGCCACCGAGATTCTCAGGAAGGCGCTGGCTGGCGACCGCGAAGGTGCATCCAAGTCGATCGTCGCCGATTGCCGCCCCCTGCTGATTGCGCTGGTGGCGGCGGTGGAGTCGGCCAAGAAGGAAATCCACGACATCAGCGACCGCGAGGTGGCTGCCTCCATGGCGCAGAACCAGAGCCTGCGCCTGCAATTGTTTGCCGCCATCGCGCTGGCGCTGGCGGGTGCCGCCGCCCTGGCCGTGGTCATGACCCGCAAGATCACCCGTCCCTTGCTGCGGGCCGTCAATATTGCGGAAACCGTGGCCGCGGGCGACCTGTCCTCCCACATTGATGTCAGCAGCAGAGACGAAACCGGCCAGCTGTTTCGCGCCCTGCAGACCATGCAGGACAGCCTGGTTACCGTGGTTGCACGGGTGCGCCATGGCTCGGAAACCGTGTCCAGTGCCAGCTCCGAAATCGCCGAGGGCAACCAGGACCTCAGCTCCCGCACCGAACAGCAGGCCAGCGCCCTGCAACAGACAGCGGCCAGCATGGAGCAACTGAACTCGGCCGTGCAGCAAAACGCCGACCACGCCCGCCAGGCCAACCAGTTGGCCCAGAGTGCCAGTTCAGTCGCCATGCAGGGCGGCGAAGTGGTGGGTCAGGTGGTGGAAACCATGAAGGGCATCAACGAGTCCAGCCGCAAGATTGCCGACATCATCAGCGTCATCGACGGCATTGCCTTCCAGACCAATATCCTGGCGCTGAATGCTGCGGTGGAAGCCGCCCGCGCGGGTGAACAGGGCCGTGGTTTTGCGGTGGTGGCGTCCGAGGTGCGCAGTCTGGCCGGCCGCAGCGCCGAGGCGGCCAAGGAAATCAAACAATTGATCAACGCCAGTGTGGAGCGTGTGGAGCAGGGCAGCAGCCTGGTAGACAAGGCCGGAGAGACCATGACCGAAGTTGTGGCCAGCATACGCCGTGTGACCGACATCATGGGTGAGATCAGCGCGGCCAGCAGCGAGCAGAGTGCCGGTGTGTCGCAGGTGGGTGATGCCATTACCGAGATGGACCACACGACCCAGAAAAATGCGGCCCTGGTGGAAGAGATGGCCGCAGCCGCCAGCAGCCTCAGGAGCCAGGCCGGTGACTTGGTGCAGACGGTGGCAATCTTCAAGCTGGCTGAAGGCCACGAGGTCAGCCCGGTGAGCGTGTCTGAAGTGACCGCCCGGTCCAGGTCATGGGCTGCGTTGCCGCGTACCAAACCCGCGGTTACGGCGCCCCGGCTGGCATCGGTCTGATCACCCCAAGCGCATCACCCTTCAGTATTGCGCATCCAGTCTGCGGTCTTGAAGAACGATTCCTTCAGCCGCTCGGCCAGTTCGTTTGGCACACCGGTTTCGGCCATGGCTTGGGCCATGCAGGCCAGCCACTGGTCACGTTCGGTTTCGCCAATTTTGAATGGCATGTGGCGCATGCGCAGCCGGGGGTGGCCAAAGCGGTCGGTGTAGTGCTGGGGGCCGCCCAGCCAGCCGCACAAGAACCAGAACAGCTTTTCGCGGGCACTGCCCAGGTCGGGGCCGTGTGCGGCGCGCAGTTCGGCGTACCCACTCTCCAGGTCCATCAGATCGTAGAAACGCTCGGCCAGGGCCTTGACCCTGTCTTCACCACCTATCCATGCAAATGGGGTGTCGAATGTGGGTTGTTCCGGGATGTTCATATGAGGCGGATTCAAGTACGAAGTGCAACGTTTTAGAAACGGGTTAGGCCAAGAGTGAATAGGATGCACTTTTGTGACCGGCCAGTCCCAAACGTTGCACCATGACCTATACACACTTGACCCAAGAAGAACGATACCAAATTCACAACCTCACGCGCCAAGGCATTCATCTGTCGCAAATTGCAGCAGAGCTTGGACGTAGCAGCTCGACGATCAGCCGCGAGCTCAGGCGCAATGCCAGTGCCCGGGGCTACCAACCTGCACTGGCCCAAGACAAAGCGACTCAGAGACAGACACAGCGTCGCAATGCCCGCCAGTTCGATCCAGAGCAGTGGCAACTCGTGGAGTTGTATCTGCGCCTGAGCTTGTCTCCCCAGCAAGTCAGTGACCGCCTGGCTTTAGAGGATCGTTTGTCGATTAGCACCGAAGCCATCTACCAATACGCCTATGCCAACAAAGCCCAGGGCGGTGATTTAGTCGGGTACTTGCGCTGTCAAAACTTCGTAGAAAGCGCTATGCCAGTGGTCGAGAGCGCCGTGGGGTACTCAAGAACCGGGTCGGAATTGAACATCGCCCCGCAGTGGTGGATAGCAAGAAGCGCATAGGCGACTGGGAGGGCGATACGGTGATCGGCGGGGGGCGCAAAGGCGTGTTGGTGACACTGGTGGAACGCAAGTCCCGCTATACCTTGGCGCATCCACTACGCCCAAGCACAGTGCGGGGTGACGCAGGCCATTGTCGATTTGCTGCGCCCCCACAGACATGCCTGCAAGACACTGACCTTGACAACGGCAAGGAGTTCGCTGAGCACGAATTCATTGCAAGTTGTTTGAGGGCGAAGGTGTACTTTGCCAAGCCCTACTGCTCATGGCAGCGTGGGCTCAATGAGAACACCAACGGGCTGCTGCGACAGTTCTTTCCAAAGGGGTGCAGTTTGCTCAAGGTGACACAGGCTCAGGTCGATGAAGCTGTGTACTTACTCAATCATCGGCCTCGTAAGTGCCTGGGCTATCGCACACCGCATGAGGTCTTCTACAACCTACCCGTCAGACCTCTTACACTGCATTCCGTTGCGCTTTGTACTTGAATCCGCCTGAAAAAATGGCCTCTAGCCCCCGTCGGATGGACCTAGGGTGCTATTGAAAGTATAGTAAATGGGGTTGTATGGCTTAGCCTGGCAACACCCGCTCGGGAAAGCTGTAGACCACCAGGCCGGACTCCCGCACAAAGCCGACCAGGCAGATGCCCGCCTGTTGCGCCAGTCGCACCGCCATGGCCGTGGGGGCCGACACGGTGGCCAGCAGGCTGATGCGGGCCCGCGCACATTTCTGCACCAGTTCGTAGCTGGCACGGCTGCTCATCAGCACCCAGCCGGTGACTGTATCAAGCTTGTTCTGGGCCAGCATGCCGACCAGTTTGTCCAGCGCGTTGTGGCGGCCCACGTCTTCCATGGCATACGGCAACTGGCCATCGGTGTTGACCCAGGCCGCCACATGCAGGGCGCCGGTTTGCGCGTTCAGCGGCTGGTGCTGGGGCAGGTGCTGCAGCGCTGCCAGTATGTCGCTGTGGCGCAGGTGCACGGCGTGCTCCAGGGGTGCCACGTCCAGGTCCAGTGCCTTCAGGCTCTCTAGACCACACAGGCCGCATCCGGTGCGCCCGGCCAGCTGGCGTCGGCGGTCTTTCAGCGCGGCGAACTGGGCGCTGGCCAAGCTGATGTGCAACTCCATGCCCTGGGGCTGGGGCTGGGTCTGGATGCTGATGTCGTAGATTTGCGCCGTGCTGTCCACAATGCCTTCGGACAGGCTGAACCCCATGGCAAAGGCCTCCAGATCGGTTGGCGTGGCCATCATTACCGCGTGGGAGACCCCGTTGTAGACCAGGGCAACGGGTGTTTCTTCGGCCAGGGCATCCTGGGCGGCGTGTGCTTGGGCGCCGCGGTAGCGCAGCACCGGCTGCTGCCGGGTGGGCGCTGGCAGTGTGGGTGCAAGGCTGAGCATCAGGCGTTCACCGTCTTGGTGTTGTTTCACCCAGCCCAGCCCGGCCTGGCCGGCAATCTCGGCCTCGCCCAGGTAGGCCAGGGCGCGTAAAAGCGTGCTCATTCGTATGCCCAGCGCCTTGCACAGGCGCGCGCTAGAGATGGGCTCTGCATGCCGGGCCAGCTCTTGCACCACCGCGGCGGCAACGTCGGCTACCTCCATGGCGGTTAAGCCACGTGCGGCGTCACCACCACCGGCACGGCTTTGGACGTCGGTGTGTCCGCCCCAATGGCCACGCTGGACAGCGGCACCAACGCATTGGTCTCGGGAAAGTAGGCTGCCAGGTTGCCCAGCGGAATGGGGTGGGCCACCAGCATGAAGCGTTTGGCGGTGCGTTCTATGCCGTCATCGGCCACGCTCTGCAGGTCCACCCAATCACCGGCTTGCAAGTGCAGGCTGCTGATGTCGTCTGCGTGCATGAACAACACACGCCGTTCGCCAAACACACCGCGGTAGCGGTCGTTCTGGCCGTAGATGGTGGTGTTGTACTGGTCGTGGGAGCGCAGCGTGGTCAGGTTGAAGACCCTTTGGTCACGACCTGCGCGCGCGCGGTGGATGGGCAAGTCAACCGGCACCGCATGCACATGGAAGTTAGCCTTGCCCGTAGGTGTGACCCACAGGCGTTCTGCCGCGCGGTTGCGCAGGTGAAAGCCGCCCGGCACCTTGACCCGCGTGTTGAAGTCGGCAAAGTCTTCAAACACGGCAGCAATTTTGTCGCGTATGCGGTCGTAGTCATCCACCAGCCACTGCCAGGGCGTCCTGCTGTTTTTAAGGGTGGCCTGGGCGAGCCGCGCCACGATCATGGGCTCGGACAGCAGGTGTGGGGACGCGGGTGCATTGATGCCGGACGATAGGTGCACCATGCTCATGGAATCTTCCACGGTGATGGCTTGTGGTCCACCGGCCTGCACATCGATCTCGGTGCGGCCCAGGCAGGGCAGTATCAGCGCCTCGGTGCCGTGCACCAGGTGGCTGCGGTTGAGTTTGGTGGCCACGTGCACGGTCAGCGCGCAGTTTTGCAGCGCCTGGTGGGTACGTACGGTGTCGGGTGTGGCGGCCGCAAAATTGCCGCCCATGGCAAAGAACACCTTGCCAGGTTCCTTCAACATGGTCTCTATGGATGCCACCGTGTTCAGCCCGTCGGCACGGGGCGGGGCGAAGTCAAACACCTGGCCCAGCCGGTCCAGAAAGGCGGGCGTGGGCTGTTCAAAAATGCCCATGGTGCGATCACCCTGCACATTGCTGTGGCCGCGCACGGGGCAGGCGCCCGCGCCGGGTTTGCCCATATTGCCGCGCAGCAGCAGCCAGTTGATCAGCATGTGGATGCTGCCTACGGCCTGCTGGTGCTGGGTGATGCCCATGCCCCAGCAGGCGATCACGCGCTCGGACTGCATGTAGACCAGGGCCGCGCGGGCAATTTGATCTTTGGTCAGGCCAGACTCATGCTCGATCACTTCCCAGGACTCAGCCAGCACGTCGTCTGCAAAGGCGTCGAAATTGGCGCAGTGCTGTTCAATAAAGACCGCATCGATGACGCGGGTGTGGCGGTGCTGCTGAGCCACCTGGTCGGCCTCCAGCACACACTTGACCATACCTTTGACGGCGGCCAGGTCGCCACCGATCTTGAGTTGGAAATAATCCGTGGTCATCTCGGTGGAGCCACCGGTCAGCATCTCCATCGCGCTCTGCGGGTTTTGGAATTTCTCCAGGCCGCGTTCGCGTAGCGGGTTGAAGGCCACGATTTGTGCTCCGCGTTTGGCGGCCTTGCGCAGCTCGCCCAACATGCGCGGGTGGTTGGTGCCGGGGTTCTGGCCAAAGATAAAGATGGCATCGGCCAGTTCAAAGTCTGCCAGCTGCACCGTGCCCTTGCCCACACCGATGGCCTGGCGCATGGCCACGCCCGAGGGCTCGTGGCACATATTGGAGCAATCGGGGAAGTTGTTGGTGCCGAACTCGCGCACAAACAGCTGGTACAAAAATGCCGCCTCGTTGCTGGTGCGGCCGGATGTGTAGAAGATGGCGTCGTCCGGACGGGGCAGGGAGTTGAGCCTGTCCGCTATAAGCGCAAAGGCTGCATCCCAGCTGATGGGCAGATAACGGTCAGTCGCACGGTCGTATTGCAGTGGCTCGGTCAGGCGGCCCAGCGCTTCGAGCTGTTGGTCGGAGCGGGCCTTGAGCGCGGTGACTGTCTCCGCGCCCACCACCGCGGGGGTGGCGCGGTGCGCGGTCGATTCGGCCGCCACGGCCTTGGCACCGTTCTCGCAAAACTCAAAGGTAGACGTGTGGTCGGCATCGGGCCAGGCACAGCCGGGGCAATCAAACCCATCGGGCTGGTTGGCGGAGAGCAGGGTGCGTGCGCCCTTGGCGGGAATGCCTTGCTCCAGCAACTGGTGGGCCACACTTTTCAGCGCGCCCCAGCCACCGGCAGGGCGTGTATAGACTTGGATTTTTTTCATACGGGGTAGTTCTGCTCAGTAGCCCTGGCGCAGCACCACATCCGAGCAGGGGTAGGCCACGCAGGGCAGCACGTAGCCTTCAGCCTGCTCCTCGCTGCTCAGGCCGGGCCACTCCACAGCGTAGCGCACCTGGCCGCTCTGCAACTGGCCTATGCAGGTGCGGCAGGTGCCATTGCGGCAGGAGCTGGGCCAGTTGCTGCCGCCCATTTCCAGGGACAACAAGAGCACATCGGTGTCACTGGCGTCCACCTGCAGGTCTTCGGTTTCGCTGCGGGCGGTAAAAAAAGATGCGTCTGACGGGTTCACGTTGCATGTCCAAAGAGATTGTCCTCGCTGCCCTTGAGCCAGGTCTTGGACGGCCGCAACAGGTGGTGGAGGAATTGGTCGTTGTGTGCCATGGCGCTGGCCAGCGTCTCAGGCGTGTGCATGGAAAACTTCACCTGCCGCGCCATTGTGTTCGACGCGCCCTGCAGGGCCTCGGCCACTGCGCTGGCCACTGCGGGTTCCGCCAGTTGGCTGCCAAACAAGACCAGGGTGACTACGGGGGGCTTTGCGCTGGACGTTGCGGCGGCGGGTTTGTTCAGAATATAGGCCGCACTGACCTGGCGTGACACGGGCGCAAGTGCAGCGGTCAGCACATTGCGTACACCCATGGTTTTGGAAACCAGGGTGTGCAGGCTTTTGAATACGGGTGACTGGGTGTTTGCCTGGAAGTGCTTTTGTTTGCCCTGCTTGTGCACACTCAGAATGCCGGCAGCGGCCAGGTCGGCCAGCTCGCGCTGCACGGCACCCGTGCCCGATTGGGCCAGCGCTATCACTTCACCCATGTAGAAGCTGCGTTGGGGGGCGTCAAACAATACGGCCAATACGCGCTGGCGCACCTTGGGAAACAAGGCATCGGCCAGGCTGGCGCGGGGTGGGGCGGGGAGCGGTTGGCGTGGTAAACCCATTATGGGTTTGATTCTATCCAATCACGCGCAACAGAACGGAAATGATGGCAACGATCAGCAGAATGTGGATGAATCCACCCAGGGTGAACGAAGTGACCAGACCCAGTAGCCAAAGAATGACCAAAATGACGGCAATGGTGTACAGCATGGCGAAACCTCTTGTGGGTGGTAGTGAGCGATGGGCCATTGTTCAATGCTCCGGTGCTGCTGTCCGTGTGGCAGCGTACACAGCGCAGACCCCATCGCGCCAGAAAACCTCACCCAGCGAGGTATTTGATCATTTGAAGGCATGGGGTTTTTTCACCCCACAGCGTGGGAAACAACTCCATGGGAACAAAGCCAAGCCGCTTGTAGAAAGCACGGGTTTGTGCGTACTCGGGGCTGGGGTGTGAGTCGGCCAGCGTCTTGACCTGCATGAAGCGCGTACCCTGTGCGTGGGCCCAGGCCTCTGCGCCCTGAACCAAGGCACGCCCAACGCCGGTGGTGCGGCTAGCCGCGTGAACGGCGATGCAGTGGATCTCGCACGCTTGTGGGTAATGCCGCTGCAAGGTTATGAATCCGAAAATGGTGTCGCCTTCCATTGCAACCCACGTCGGGTACTGCGATGTACCGCGGATGTACTCCAGCGTTGATTCTTCCTGCCCAAACCACATGGGCAAACTGCGGAGGATTTTTTCAGCGGCAGGTTCAATATTTGTAGTGGTGCGAGCAATATGCATGTAGGTACAGACTATAGCGTCGTCCTCGCTGGTGCCATCAGGCGGCAATGCGCTGTTTAGCCCGAAACTGCATCCCAGTCCAGCCCAAACTTCAATAGATATTTGCGCAGACGGTCCGCATCGTTGATGACGCTGCGCTGCTGGCGTGATACGTTGAACAGTTCACGCCCCGCATCGCTGATGCTGGCGTGTTTGCGGCATACCGCGATCACGGACTTGAGTTGTAGTTGGTCGAATGTGTCCAGTGTGGTGGCTTGATCACCCAACAGGTCTGACAGCGAAGGGCTTGTTGGGGATGTTGCTGCTTGGCAGGGGCTGCCGCCCGCTTGCGGCGCTGGTAGCGCTTGCCACTGCCAGCGCAGCCGCTGGATTTCTGCGTTGACCAGGTCAATGCCGATACGGCCATGGTCTGCCAGTGTGGCCAGACGCGTGATGGAGGCGCTCAGGTCGCGGAAGTTGCCGCGCCAACTGGCATCCACGGCGGTGGCAAAGCGCAGGTAGGCACTGCGTGCCTCGGCGGTAAAACGCACTTGCTTGCCCAGCTCTTGCGCAGCCAGTGCGAGTTGGTGGTCCATGTTGGGCTCAATGTCTTCACGCCGCTGGGCCAGGCCGGGCAGGGTGTAGGTCCACAGGTTGATGCGGGCGAACAGGTCTTCGCGGAAGCGCCCAGCGGCGATCTCCACGCGTAGGTCCTTGTTGGTGCCAGCGATCAGCTGGAAGTTGCTGGTCGCCTCGCGGTCGGCCCCCATGGGCAGAAAGCGCTTTTCTTCCACGGCCTTGAGCAGCATGGCCTGTTCGTCCAGGCCCAGCTCACCAATCTCGTCCAGAAACAGCAGGCCACTGTGCGCCGTGCGCAGCAGGCCGGGGCGGTCGGTGATGGCGCCGGTAAAGGCACCCTTCTTGTGGCCAAAAAGTGTGGAGCCTGCGCCATCGCCGTGCAGCGTGGCGCAGTTCACTTCGACAAACTCGCCATCAATCTGGTGGCGCGCCTTCTTCAGCTCATGCACGCGCCGCGCCAGCATCGACTTGCCCGCGCCGGTGGGGCCGGTCAACAGCATGGGAGCCTTGCTTTGCACTGCTACGCGCTCTACCTCATCAATAAGTGTGTTGAAGCGTGTGTTGCGGGTGGCAATGCCGCTCTTTAAGAACGACACGGCGTCTTGCTGCGCCACATGCAGGCGCTGGTTGATGGCGTCGTAGCGCGACAGGTCCAGGTCAATCACCTCGTGGCTGCCGGGGCCGCGCCCCTGGCGCCCGCGGGGTGGGGCGCTTTGCAGCAGCACGCCAGGAATAAAGCGCGCCTCCACCAGCAGAAACAAACAAATCTGTGCGACGTGGGTGCCGGTGGTGATGTGGGCCTGGTAGGTCTCTTTGGACGGGTCAAATGGGTAAGCCGCTGCCCAGTCGTACAGCGCGGTGTAGACCTCACCAAAATCCCAGGGGTTTGTCAAACTCATCTCGACCAACTTCACCTCGGTGGTGGGGGATAACTGCGCGTAGTCAGCTTGTACCTGCCGCGCCAGTGCCGTACTGCGCACGTCATGGAACAGCTCCAGCCGGTCGATGACCAGGTCTTCATGCTGCGCCAGCGATACCGTGGGCCGCCATTTCTCCCAACGCGTGGGGCTGAGGCCGGAGTCGAGTTGGGTGCCCAGGAATCCTATGACGACGAGTTTTTTCATATGGCTAGTTTACTAGCTATAAAGATAAATGGCTGAAATGTTCATGCGGTGAGTTTTGCAAAGCTTTGAGCTGCATAGAAAAATAATCAATGGATTCAATAACTTACAGAAATGTTTGGCGCAATGAATGAGTTGGCACGCCCCATGCAATATGGAAAGGGCCACACGCAGAAGGTGTTCGCTGACAAGCAGGGGTTTCCGGGTAACCGGGCCCCGCTGGTGCAGAGAGGCCTGGTTCATGCCAGCGGTTCTTTGTATGCCGCGACCTGGAAACGTGGGGCAAAGGCAATGTCGGTCACGGGGAGCTTTGTCAAAGGAGCTTTCCCGCTGGGTTCGAATCCCGGATGCCACGTTCTGTAGCTCAGTCTGGTAGAGCAACGCGCTGATAACGCGTCTGTCGCGGGTTCGATTCCCGCCGAACGCTGGTCGTAAAAAGCCAGCTTACTTGGAAGTAAAGCGAAGAGAGAGAAGTGCCGCATGTGGGTCGTCAAAAGCCCACCAGCAGCAGTCGCCAGAGCAAAGGATCTGCGACACCGCGCGACAGTGTGCTGAGACCAGGGTGACGCCCAGGGACTTCAAAGCACTGCCAAACGGTGCCTGCACCCGGAGTCCGCGCCTGTTGCTGCAGCGGCCCTTCACGTGAGAGATTGATAAAGAAAAATAGGAAGAAAAAAATGCTAGGTTTGAAACGCATCACCATCAAGAAAAACGAACGTGGCCTGTTGCTGCGCAATGGCGACTTCGAGCGTGTGTTGCAGCCCGGTCAACACTGGGTTGCTACCTGGGGCGCACCCGTGCGCATCGAGACCTTTGCCATGGAGCAAACGGCATTTGTGCACGGCCTGTCCGATTACTTCATGGCCAAGGAGCCAGAAGTTGTGGCGCAAGAGTTTGTGCATGCCGCGTTGACGGACGCCCAAGTGGGCCTGCGTTATGAAAACGGGCTGCTGGTTGAAGTGTTGCCACCTGCCACCCGCAAGCTGTACTGGAAAGGCCTGAACGACGTGCGTGTAGATGTGGTCGATATTGCCGCCAGCGAAAAGCTGTCAGTCGAACTGCTGTCCAGGCTGAACCAGACACAGTTGCGCCAGCGCCCTGTGGCCGGTTTGGCCGGTGTGTTGCTGGTGCAAGTGGCGGATTACCACGTGGGTGTGCTGACCGTGGACGGCAAGTTGCAAGAGTTGTTGGGTGCCGGTGCCTACGGGTTCTGGCGCTACAACCGCCAAGTGCAGGTGGAGTGTGTGGACTTGCGTTCGCAGGCGCTGGAGATCAGTGGCCAAGAAATCTTGACCAAGGACAAGGTGGGGCTGCGCTTGAACCTGTCGGCCACGTGGCGCTATGAAGACGTGCAAAAGGCCTTTGCCAACACCGCGAAACCCGCAGAGTTGGTGTACCGCGAGTTGCAGTTTGGTCTGCGCGCCGCAGTGGGTACCCGCACATTGGACGAGTTGCTGGAAGACAAGGCAACGATCGACACCATCGTGAAGGACTTTGCGGCGCAGAAGCTGATGGCCGCAGGCATCACGCTGGAAGGTGTGGGCGTGAAGGACATCATCTTGCCCGGCGAGATGAAGACCATCCTGGCCCAGGTGGTGGAAGCCGAGAAATCGGCCCAAGCCAACGTGATCCGCCGCCGCGAAGAAACGGCTGCCACGCGTTCGCTGTTGAACACCGCCAAGCTGATGGAGGACAACCCCATCGCCTTGCGTATGAAAGAGTTGGAGACGCTGGAACGGGTTGCTGAACGCATTGACAAGATCTCCGTGTTCGGCGGTTTGGATCAGGTGCTTAACGGGCTGGTGAAGTTGCGTTGAGCGTTAGCATGACGACCAAAAGAATGACGACGACAAAGAACTGAAAACTGAGAGAAGAATGAACTACCAACAACTCAACGTACCCGGCGGTGTGCCGGTGAAGATGTGGACCAAGGGCGTGCCGATTGAGGCCGAGGCCCAGCGCCAGCTGGAAAACGCGGCCAAGCTGCCGATTGTGTTCAGCCACGTGGCCGTGATGCCGGATGTGCACTACGGTATCGGCGCCACTATTGGTAGCGTGATCCCCACGATCAAGGCCATCATTCCCGCTGCGGTGGGGGTGGATATTGGTTGCGGGATGATTGCCTGCAAGACCACGTTGGTGGCCAGCGACCTTCCGGATAACCTGGGTCGCCTGCGTAGCGAGATTGAGAAGGCCGTGCCGCACGGTATGTCGCCCAAGCAGTACCGCCGCGAGGGGAGCAACCGCGACAAAGGTTCGTGGGAAAACACGCCCGCTGCCGCCGACACCGCGTGGGCACAGCTGGTGACCGAGTTTGATGCGCTGTGCGTGGACTACCCACGCCTGAAGAACACCAACAACCACCGCCATATGGGAACGCTGGGCGGGGGTAACCACTTTGTGGAGATCTGCCTGGACGAAGCCGGTAGTGTGTGGATCATGTTGCATAGCGGGTCGCGCGGCGTGGGTAACGCCATTGGTACGCACTTTATTGAGCTGGCCAAGAAGGATGCCGAACTGCACCAGCGCAATCTGCCGGACCAGGACCTGGCCTATTTTGAAGAAGGTGCCCAGTATTTTGGTGACTACGTGCGCGGTGTAGGTTGGGCGCAAAAGTTTGCGCGTCTGAACCGCGAGGTGATGATGCAGGCCGTGATTGGCGCGCTGCGCAAGTCTGTGCCCAAGCCGTTCGAGACGCATCTGGAGGCGGTGAATTGCCACCACAACTATGTGAGCAAGGAAACGCACTTTGGGCAAGAGGTGTTCGTGACCCGCAAGGGCGCGGTGAGCGCCAAGGCGGGTGAGCTGGGGATTATTCCCGGCAGCATGGGCGCCAAGAGTTTCATCGTGCGCGGTAAAGGCAACCCGGATAGCTTCAACAGCTGCAGCCACGGTGCAGGCCGCACCATGAGCCGCACCAAGGCCAAAAAGCTGTTCACGGTGCAGGATCAGATTGACGCCACCGTCGGTGTGGAATGCCGTAAGGACGCTGATGTGATCGACGAGATCCCGATGGCCTACAAGGACATCGACGCCGTGATGCTGGCCCAGAGCGATCTGGTGGAAGTGGTGTACACGCTGAAGCAGGTGGTGTGTGTGAAGGGATAACAGAGCGGGGCGGGAAACCCCGCAAAGGAAGTGTGTGTGATGAAAAGCGGAAAACAAAGGCGGGAGGAAATCAAAGCCAAGCGCCTGGTGCGCCTGCGCGCTGCGCAGGCGCCCAACCCCTTTATGCCAAGCAAGGCGGTGCCTTTGGGTGCCATGGCAGCGGACCCTGCACAACTGGCCCATAACAACACCTACGGCCTGTTGCCGTCGTTTTACATCGACACACCCTTTGTCTGCAAAAACTGCGGTGCGCAAGAAATATGGACAGCCAAGCAGCAGAAGTGGTGGTACGAGATTGCCAAGGGGCAGATCGACACCCGCGCCGTGCGTTGCCGACCCTGCCGCCTGCTGGAGCGTGCGCGGGTCGAAAAGGCCCGGCGCGTAAGCCAGGCCGGTATGGCATTAAAAATCGAGAAGAAGAAAAATGGTGAAAACAGAAACACAAACAACAACGGTTGAAATCGACGGTTCACAAGGCGAGGGCGGTGGGCAGATCCTGCGCACGGCCTTGGCACTGAGCCTGATCACGGGCAAAGCCTTCAACCTGGTCAACATCCGCGCCAAGCGCCCCAAGCCCGGCCTGATGCGCCAGCACCTGGCTTGTGTGCAGGCGGCTGTGGCTGTGGGCGGCGGTCCTGAACACTGCCAAGCTGTGGACGCGGATGGCAATGCGGTGCAGATTGGCGCCAGCCAACTCAGCTTCACTCCTGGGCCAGTGCATGGCGGTGACTACGAATTCGCAGTCGGCTCTGCCGGCAGCTGTATGCTGGTGCTGCAAACCGTGCTGTGGCCCTTGGCCCTGGCTGCACATGCCTCCACCATCGTGCTGCGCGGCGGTACACACAACCCCATGGCGCCTTCGGCCACGTTCTTGAACCGCATGGCGCCGTACTTCTCAGGCGGTGGCCAGTCCGTGTATGCGCTGGAAGTGCAACGCCATGGCTTCTACCCCGCTGGTGGTGGCGAGGTGCGCGTGCGCATCGCGCCGCCTGCGGACGGCCTTGCTGCTATCCACCTGATGGAGCGCGGCGCGCGCCTGGAGGCCTGGGCCGAATGCCTGCACGCCGGCATTCCCAAGGGCGTGGCCGGCCGCGAGCTAGACGTGCTGGGCCGCGCGCTCGGTTGGACGGAAGACCAACTACGCGACCGCGCCCTGCGCAGCAACGAAGGGCCGGGCAATGCGTTGCAGGTGATCCTGCAGTTTGAGCACATCACCGAAGTGTTGACCGCCTTTGGCGAGAAAAGTATCAGCGCTGAAGAAGTGGCGCGCACGGTGCTACGCGAGACACAGGCCTACTTGGCACACCGCGCGCCAGTGGGCGAGCACCTGGCGGACCAGTTGATGCTCCCCATGGCCCTGGCCGCGCTACAAGGCAAGGCCGGGCAGTACTGGGCCACCAGCATGTCCGAGCACACGCGAACCAATGCCAAGGTGATAGAGCAGTTCCTGCCGTTGCGTTTTGTGATGGATCCGCTGGACGGTGGGGTGCTGGTGCAAACCAAAAAATCCTGATTTGATAGCAAACTAGTGATATTGCAGGGGGGCTAGAGGTCAATTTGGCTTAAGGCCCCCTGGCCCAGAGCCGAAGCAGTCCCCTGGGGATCGGCGCCGCAAAAGATCTCTGCTGACTAATTCCTCTCAGAAATTGTGGGTTACATTGTCTCGTCCAAAAAATACAAGCTATTTGATGTAGGAGACAGAGCATGGTGGACCGTTGGATGGGACAGTCGGCGCTCGATTGCAAGGGCTACCGCCTGCGCAGTGATGGCAATGTAGCGCCAACCACAGTGTGTGCGGGTGTGCTGGAGCAACTGGGTCTGGCGGACCTGCTCCCCATGCTGATAGTTGAAGCCGGGTGCGACGACCAAGGTGGTTTTGTCACCATGCGCCTGCGCCCACAGCATGTGCACCAGTGGGCGCCTTGCCTGGACACTTTGAAGGTGGCCAGCATTCTGCAGCTCGACACCGTAGGCAGCGTTCAGGATCTAACCCGTGAGATTGTGGTGTGCATGCTGATGTGCCCCGTGGCGTATGAGTTTCCCAGTGTGGAAGAGCTGCTGAGCGCGGTGCGTATCCGCATCAACACCGTACACGCGGCGCGCAAGACGACACTGGCCTTCCACACGGTAGAGGTCAATCGCCCCACCGATTGCTGGCGGTACGACGAAGACCGCGGCTTTGTGATTCTGCCCGGTGCGTCGCTGACGAAGGCCCTGGTCAAGGCCACGCAGCCCGAGGTTTCCGGTGACCTGTATGCATTCTCTTGTTACCGCGCGTCGGAGTATCTGATTCTGCTGGGCATAGCCCAGGAGCTGGAGCACTGCAACCCGGCCTTGTACGCACAGCTGCAGACCCTTTGGGCCGAGCACCCGATCAAGTCTGGGATGTTCCATGATGTTTTCCTGCGCGAGCAGGGCAGCATGGAGCAACCGCTGCCACCACGCTTTTTTGTGCCCGGTGACCGCACCTGGTTTCGCAACCCGGATGAGCCCTCGGCCGATGCGTCGGGTTTTGAGGGCTCATGGGTCATGTACCTGGGTAACGGCTTGTTCAACAATTTCTGGAAGCGGGACCAGCCCTACACACTGGTCGACAAGTGTTTGGAGATCTACCATTGGCGCCACGGCCTGTACAAGGATGCCGAGGGTGAAGAGCGCATAAACGAGGCCAAGGTGGAGCAATTGGTGCAGTCATCCAAGGCCGACCCTGCGGAGGTGTCGCGCATCGCCGCCTACATGCAGCGTTACCGGGAGCCGCGTGGTGTCTACACCGCGGCGGGCGGCTGCATGGACACCACGCGGGAGTTTGCACGCTGGGTGTGCCCTGGCACGGCCGACCTGGTGTTGCCCGCATACTAGCCAGCATGCCCCGCCGCCAAACCCATATCGATGCCGCCAAGGTGGTGGCATCCCACCTCATTGTTTTGCACCACTTCACGGTCTACGGCCCCTTGGCCGAAGCGCTGGACCTTGTGGCCCCCCGTTTGACCGAATGGTTTTTTGAGTACGCCCGCATGGCGGTGCAGGTTTTCTTGGTGATTGGGGGTTACCTTGCCGCCGGCACCCTGGCGCCCCACGGGCACTTGCAGCGTACGTCGCCCTGGCACAACATTGCCCAACGTTATGTGCGTCTGGCGCTGCCCTTTGGTGCGGCGCTATTGCTGGTGATAGCCTGCAGCGCCGTGGCCAGGCTCTGGCTGGATGCCGACTTCATTCCCACGGCACCCAGCCTCATCGCGCTGCTGGCGCACTTTGTACTGCTGTTTGACATCTTTGACTACGAGGCGTTATCGGTCGGGGTGTGGTACGTGGCCATAGACTTTCAGCTCTTCGCCGTGATGGCCTTGTTTCTATGGATAGGTGGGCGTGCGGCGTTGTGGCTGGTGGGCGTTTGCATGTTGGGTTCGCTCTTCTTTTTCAACCTGCACGAATCGGTGGACATCTGGGCCTTGTATTTCTTCGGCTCCTACGGACTGGGCGCCTTTGCGTGGTGGGCGGGCCATTCGCGCAACGCGGGCAAATGGCTGGTTGTGTTGGCGGTGGTAGGCGCTGCCGCGCTGGTGTGGGACTTTCGCTTGCGTATCGCCCTTGCCGTGTTGGTGGCCATCGGTCTGGGTGTGGTGCGGTGGCGTGTGGCACAGGCCGCCCACACCACCTCCACCACCCCTGCGCGCCAGTTGTCAGTGGCAACTCGGCTGCTGCGGGTGCTCAGCCGCAGCTCTTATGCGCTGTTTTTGACACACTTTTCCATCGTCTTGCTAGGCAATGTGCTGTGGGTGCAATGGGCCTGGACCTTTGCCGGGGCCGCCGCCTGGTTCACCGCGGGTGCCTGGCTGGTCTGCATGGTGATTGCGCTGCTGTTTGAGCGGTTTGTGGAGCGGCGGCTGTCTGCCATACGCATACCGGGCTGAGTGACTTCGCTCAATCGGATTTGCCCACCGCGTGTGGAGCATGCGCGATTCCGTTCTAGTTAACCGTTCATACCCTTCCAGAGCATGTAGCTGGCCAAGACGTAGAGAATCAACGCAAAGGCCTTCTTGAGTTTCGCCACAGGCAGTCGGTGCGCCACCTTGGCCCCAAGGGGCGCGGTGAACACACTGCAACTGGCAATCACTGCCAAGGCGGGCAACCATACATAACCCAGTGAGTGGGGCGGCAGATCGGGCAGCGCTGCACCACTGACCACATAACCCACCGTGTTGGCCAGTGCGATGGGAAAACCCAGCGCCGCACTGGTGGCCACGGCGTTGATGATGGAAATATTGTGCGCCACCATAAACGGCACACTGATAAAGCCGCCACCGGCACCCACCAAGCCCGACAGAAAACCAATGACACTGCCCGCGGCCACCTGCCCCGCAGTACCCGGCATGTGGCGGCTGGGTTTGGGTTTTTTGTCCAGAAACATCTGGGTAGCCGAGAAGCCGACAAACAGCGCAAAAAAGATGGCCAGGTAGCTGCCTTTGAGCAGGGCAAACACCCCGGCGCTGGCCAGCGCACCGCCGATCACGATGCCGGGTGCCAGGCCTTTGACGATATCCCAGCGCACAGCGCCACGCTTGTGGTGGGCGCGCACGCTGGAGATGGACGTGAACATGATGGTGGCCATGGAGGTGGCAATCGCCATCTTGACCGCCAGGTCGGCCGGAACACCCAGCGCCGACAGGATGAGGGTCATGAAAGGCCCGATCAGCATGCCTCCACCAATGCCCAGCAGGCCAGCCAGAAAGCCGGTGGCCAGGCCCAAGGCGGCCAGTTCAACAATCAGGAGAGGGGAGAGCATGGGCAGTGAATCTGAGCTTTAACTTTGGCTACCGCCAAACTGCGAAATTGCGAAACTATAAAGATAGTCGAGCAGGAGACCGCTTTCACAGCCATGCCCCAGAAGTACTTACCTAATCTCGTTAGACTTTATTTCCAATATTAATTTTCTAGCACTTTCATTTCCTCTATCAGCTGCTAGCGATAGCCATTTGATTCCCTCAGGTTGATTCTGCTTTATTCCACCCCAACCCTTGACATATGCGTACCCCAAAAAATACTGAGCGTAAGCATTACCTCTTTCTGCGAGTATTGCGTAGTCGTCAAGAGCTTCCTTGTTCTGTAGCAGGGTCCTGTAGGCAAAGGCTCTACTTTGGCGGGGACCACGCAATTCATTTGCTGTTGCGGGCGACAAGTCTATCGCCTCAGTAAATATGCTGATCGCCTCCGAATGCCTGTTGAGTTTGACCAAGACATACCCTACCTGAGAAAGCGCGGGTTGACTGCGATTTGCTGCGACGGCTTGGTTTGCAAATTTCAGTGCTTGTTCGAAGTCAGCTTCTCGGAAAGATTGCTGCGATCTTTGTAAGTAGTACACCTGCTCTAAGTCCCCTTTTGTTTTTATCGTCTTGGGAGTGTCCGGTATTCCTTTAAGTTCGCTGAGGAACCCTTCCATTTCTTGGTAACTCCCGCCCCATTGCGGGAGGAGCGCGAACAAGTAAGCGTATCGAGCGCCTCTCACGTGCTGGTCCAGTGTGATCGCTCTCTTATATTCTCTATATAGGTCTTCTCGTTGCCCCAGCGTCATGTAGGCTTGAATGAGGTATCTAGAAAATAGTGCTTGCGATGGATCTAGTTCGCAGGCCCGACGCAGATCTTCAATCGATCTGCTGATGTAGCTTTCCATTCCGCTGATCTTGTCTTGCGGGACTTCTGAGATATAACCTCCGCCTCGCGACAACCAAGCCATTTCATAGTTGTACCTTCCCTTGGCTAATCGAGCAGCGGCAGACTTTGGAAACGCCATAATCCATTCGTCAAACAAATGGGAAATGTTCAAGTCCCTGACACTGAGTGTGTCAAAGGCGTTTGCCGCGTCAAACTCTTTGTCTGTATCGCGTTTGTACCCGTCCAAATACCCGTTCATTAATCGGTCAAGATCACCAAGCTGCCGTTGTTTTAGCAGCGCTAGGGGTGCACCAATGTTCTCGACGGCATAGGAGCTTTTCTCGGCAAGAAAGAATAGTGACAGGACCAAAACAAAATTCAAGAAGATTCGAGGTTTTGTCCGTGTCATGTTTTTAATATGTCGTTGAAGTGTTTGCCGGACTCCCGGCCTATGGGTAATACCGGATTGTGGCGTGCACTCATAAGAAGCGCGTAGCGGTAATGGGCCGAATAAGGTGTCTGCAAATGCCACCGGGCCGGCATCCTGAACCTGGGTTCAGGTGGGCGAGGTCAGCACACGCTTTGGGTTCATCTGACGCGAGATGATCACGCTAGCGGGGCAATATTCCAAGCCCGGGCTCAAAGAGCATTGGTTGCAGGAAATATAAAGCCCGGAGAGCACTGCAGACGGGCCCATTGTAGGCTTTTCGGCAAAGGCCTAAAGCAATCTGCCGTCTTCGCTCAGCGCTTCGTCCAGACGTTCCAGCAGGGAGACCAGCAGTACATCGGAATCGGGATTGTGTTCAGCGGACCGCTCGTCCGTGGCGGTAGCGACCTGGCCCGGTACGGCGGGTGCGGAGGTCTGCTGTTGTGGCACGTCAAAGGCCAGGTTCAGGGCCGCCAGCACAGCGATGCGGTCACGGGCGCGCACCTTGCCCGCATCACGGATCTTGCACATGGCGGTGTCGACACGCTCTACGGCTTCGAGCAGGCGGGCGTCGCCGCCTTCCGGGCAACCCAGCAAATAGGTCTGCCCCATGATTTGAACTTCAAGCTGTTTCATGATGGATCTTTTTGCACCGCAGTCGTCGTATCCGGTAATCGCTCCAGCAGGGCGTCCACCCGGGCGCGTGCGGCATTCAGGCGGGATTTGAGCGCATCACGCTCATGGGTGAGTGCCTCCACCTGGCCGGTGAGCAGTGCGTTGGTGCGCTGCAACTCGGCATAACGCACCAACAAGCGGTCAACGCGCTCGGCTATTTGGTCGATGTGGTTCTGGTTCGCCATAGACTGGGCATTGTAGGGTTTACCACGTCAAAGTGACGTAAAATTGCTGCGTTGGTTCTCGCGGCGTGGTTCACACGCTGCAGTTCAACGGGAAGCAGGAGGGTGCGCTGTCCACAGCAAGTCTAACCTGCGCTGCCCCCGCAACGGTAAGTGGACGAGTCGCCCCGCGATTTCGCTCCCATCACAGCCACTGGGCGTTTTGAACACGCGCCTGGGAAGGCGATGGGAGTTGCTCCACCAGCCCGGATACCGGCCAATACGGTGGTTGCACGCTAGTCGCGCAACCGTGATGCCCATGCGCTGTCGGGGAAGACGGCGAGGGCTCCTGTCGAAGAGTCTCTCTATTACTATGAAAAAAAGCACTTCTGGTGCGCGCTTGGCCACGTTATCGCTGGCTCTGGCTGCTGCATTCCCCATCCACGCCCAAGTCAGTTTGGCAGAAACTGTGGTCACCGCTTCACGCGTGGCCACTCCGGTGACGGATGTTTTGGCCGATATCTCGGTGGTGGACCGCGCAACGCTGGAGCTGGCAGGCCAGTCTTCGTTACGCGATGTCCTAGCCCAATTACCGGGTGTGCAGTTCGCCAGCAATGGCAGTTACCGTTCCACTACAGGGCTGTTCCTGCGCGGTGCCAGCACCTCACAAACCCTGGTGCTGGTTGACGGTGTTCGAGTGGGTTCGGCCACATCGGGCGGCGCGTCGCTGGAAAACATTCCCCTGTCGCGCATCGAGCGGATTGAGGTACTGCGTGGTGCGGCCTCTGCCCTGTATGGCCCGGATGCCGTGGGTGGCGTGATCCAGATTTTTACGCGTGAAGCCGGCGAAGGTCTGCAAGCCGATGCCAACATCGGCAGCGGAACCGACGGCCAGCAGCAAGCTGGCGCATCGGTGCGCGGCACCAGTGGAATCCTGGGCTACAGCCTGGGCGTGTCGCGTGAAAAGGCGACCGGCATCAGCGTGATCTCCAACCCCGCGGCCAATGCCTACAACCCGGATGAAGACGGTTTCAGCGCCTCCAGTGTGGATGCCAAACTGACGGCCAAATTGAACCGCGAACATGCGTTGAGCCTGAGCTTGCTTCGCAACGACACCGAGTACCAGTTTGACGCCACACCCTCGCCCAACCCCTTGGGGCTGAGCCGATTGACGACCGACGCGCGCTCCAAGATCAACCTCCACCACACCACGATGAAATGGGACGCCCAGTGGATGCCCCAGTGGCACGCAGCGTTGACTGTGGGCACCAGTGACGAACGTTCGATGGGCGACTATTACCGTGTGTCTGACGGTGCCTGGGGCGGCAACACCCGCTTCAACACCAACCGACGCCAGCTCACTTGGCAGAACGACATCACGCTGGACAAAGACGTGATGTCCGTCATGCTGGAGAACCGCCATGAAAATGTAGACAGCTCCACCGCCTACACCGTGACCAGCCGCGATGTACGCAGCGCACTGGTCTCGTATGCCGTGAACCGGCCTGTGTGGAATGCGCTGCTGGTAGCCCGCAACGACGACAACTCGCAGTTTGGCAGTTTCAACAACTGGGCGGTTTCGGGCGGCTACCGCATCACAGAATCAGTGCGGGGCGTGGCCAGTATGGGCACCAGTTTCCAGGCGCCGTCGTTTAACCAGCTTTACTTTCCCAACTTTGGTAACAAAGCCCTGGTGCCGCAGCGCAACCGCGCTACGGAGCTGGGCCTGCGCTACCACGCCGCCAACCTGTCCATGGGTGCAGTGGTGTACCACAATGACATCCAGGGCTTTATCTTGCCAGCCACCAATGTACAAAGCGCGTTGGGCGTGTTGCGCGGGCTTACGCTGAGTGCCGATGTGCAGTCCGGCGCCAGCAGCTATTCGCTGTCGTATGACTACGCGGACCCCCGCTCGTATTCCACCAACCCGGCGTCCAACGACCTGCGCCTAGTGCGCATTGCACGCAATGTGTTCAATGCGCGGGCCAACCACCGCATGGGTGATGTGGCGGTGTTTGGTGAAGTCAAGGTGTCCAGCGACCGCGAAGACAACAACCTGGCCTTCAGTGGACGCGACATCTTGCCGGGCTACACCGTGCTCAATCTGGGCATGAACTACACCGTACATAAGAACGTGTCTGTTTTGGCGCGTGTCAATAACGTGACGGACGAAAAATATATGTTGGCCAATACCTACTCCACGCCGGGTCGCAATGTGTTTGTGTCCCTGAACTGGTCCTTGTAAGGCCATGGTGGCGCACGCAACCTGTCCTGCTGTATTGGTCGCAGCCCCGGCTTCTGGTCAGGGCAAGACCACAGTGACCAGTGCCTTGGCGCGCCTGCACACGCGCCAGGGCAGGCGGGTGCGTGTGTTCAAGTGCGGGCCGGATTTTCTGGACCCGTACTGGCACAGCCTGGCCAGCGGTGCGCCGGTTTACCAGCTGGATTTGTGGATGACGGGTGAGGCCGATTGCCGTGCGCGCCTGTTTGCTGCCGCGCAAGAGGCGGACCTGATCCTTGTCGAAGGGGTCATGGGGTTGTTTGATGGCGAGCCCAGTGCGGCGGACCTGGCACAACGTTTTGGTTTGCGGGTGCTGGCAGTGGTGGATGCGTCTGCCATGGCGGGCACCTTTGGTGCGTTGGCGTTTGGGCTGCAACATTACCGTGCTGACATGCCTTGGGCGGGTGTGTTGGCCAATCGCGTGGCCAGTGTGCGCCATGCGGAGATGTTGCAGGTCAGCCTGCAAGACCCGCAAGCGTGGATGGGCGCGTTGATGCGCAATGCAGGCATGGTGCTGCCTGAGCGGCACTTGGGGCTGACGGTTGCCAGTGAGGTGCCGGATGCGCTGGCGCGGCTGGATGTTGCTGCGGATGCGCTTGCCTCAACACCCTTGGGGCGGATGACACTGGATGATTTGCAGCGGTGGTCCGTTTCTTTTGAGGGGCCTGAAGTCGCAGTGCACCTTGCCCCGGGAGTGCAGGCGGCTGGACCTTCTGCTCCGTGTCCCCCGCCCGCTTTGCGGGCTCCTCCTTTACCTGCGCAGAAGGCCCAGCCGCCCGCACTCCCTACCTTGCTTGGCAAAACGATTGCTGTGGCGCGGGATGCGGCCTTTTGTTTTATCTATACCGCCAACCTGGATTGCCTGACCGCACTAGGGACTGAGCTTGTTTTCTTTTCGCCCTTGGCTGACCAGACGCTGCCCGCTTGTGATGCCGTGTGGATTCCGGGTGGCTACCCTGAATTACACGCAGCAACCATTGCCGCAAACACCGCGCTGCGTGACAGCCTGGCCCAGCATATTGCCGCTGGCAAGCCCGTGTGGGCGGAGTGCGGTGGCATGATGGCACTGTTTGACTCGCTGATCACTGTGGATGCTCAGCGCCACGCGCAGTGGGGTTTGCTGCCGGGTGAGGTGACGATGCACAAGCGCCTGGCGGGTCTGGGGCCACAGCAATTGGTACTCGGCAGCGGTACATTGCGCGGCCATACCTTCCATTACTCGACGACCAGCACGTCGCTGCAGGCGGTGGCACGCACGGCACGACCGGATACCGCGCCGCAGCCGGATGCGGGCGAAGCACTGTGGCAGCAGGGCGCTTTGCGTGCCAGCTACTTCCATGCCTGGTTCCCGTCTTGTCCGGCGGCCGTGGTAGAACTGTTTTCGGCACCTCGCCATGAGAAAGCTGACTGACCATGGACGACAACGACATGCTCAACTTTTCACTAGGCCCGCAGCGCATCGTCTGCCTGACCGAAGAGACAACCGAATGGCTGTACCTGCTGGGGCAAGAGGCGCGCATCGTCGGCATCTCGGGCTACACCGTGCGGCCCAAGCGCGCGCGGGAAGAAAAACCCAAGGTCAGCGCATTTCTCAGCGCCAAGATCGACAAGATCCTGGACCTGCGGCCGGATTGCGTGCTGGGCTTCTCGGATTTGCAGGCTGATATCGCATCTGAGCTGGTGCGCAGGGGTGTGCAGGTCACCATCTTCAACCAGCGCAGCGTGGCCGAGATTTTTTCCATGCTGTACCAGGTGGCTGCAATAGTGGGCGAGGCGGAGCAGGGCATGCAGCGTATTGAGGCCATGCAGGCTGACCTGCGCGCCATGCAGGCCACGGTGGCGGCGCGTGTGGCAGCCGGAGCCCGGCGGCCCAAGGTGTTTTTTGAAGAGTGGGACACGCCGCATATCAGCGCCATACGCTGGGTGTCGGAGCTGATGGCGATTGCCGGAGGTGACGATTGTTTTGCCGAGCTGTCGCTGGAGTCGCTGGGCAAGAACCGCATCATTGCCGACGGTGCCGAGATCGTCCGGCGCAACCCGGACATTGTTTTGGGTTCGTGGTGCGGCAAGAAATTCCGGCCCGAGAACGTGGTGGCACGGGAAGGCTGGAGTGCAGTAAACGCGGTTCGCGACGCGCAGTTGTATGAAATCAAATCGCCCGACATCCTGCAGCCGGGCCCCGCCGCGCTGACCGATGGGGTGACCAAGATGCACAAAATCATCATGCAATGGATGGATGCTCAGGCGAGCGGCGTGGGGTCTGCGCCATGAGCGCACTCACCGTCGCCAAAAGCGAATTCATCCTGGGCGGTCAGCGCAGCGGCAAGTCGCGCCGTGCCGAGATGCTGGCCCGCACCTGGCTGGACCAGTCGGACACACACCGTGCCGTGCTGATTGCCACCGCCCAACCCTGGGACGACGAGATGCGTCAACGCATCACCCGCCACCAGGCCGACCGCGCCCTGCGGGTGCCGGGCATGGCTACGGTGGAAGAGCCTCTGGCACTCGCCGAGGCCATTTCCGCGCACAGCAAGCCCCACACGTTGGTGGTGGTCGATTGCCTAACGCTGTGGCTGACCAATGTGCTGATGCCCGTCCAGCCAGAAGGCTTGGAGCAAAATATGCCTCTAGCCCCCGAAGAATATGCCCGTAGCGCTTCACTTTTGATAGCAATTCAGGACAGCCCTGGCCCCGTGGTGCTGGTCGGCAACGAGATCGGCCTGGGTGTGATCCCTATGGGGCGCGAGGTGCGTGCCTTTGTCGATGCCCTGGGCCGCCTGAACCAGGATGTGGCCAGTGTGTGCCAGCGTGTGACCCTGATGGCGGCCGGCCTGCCTTTGGTTTTGAAAGCCTCTCCATGATGATGACGAAGCGTTTTTCCATGCTCAAACTTCTGGCCAGCGCGGTGCTGCTGGCCTGCACCGCGCTGCACGCCGCCCAGGTTATTGACGACCGGGGCGTGACTGTGACGCTGCCGGCCGCACCCCAGCGCATTGTCAGCATCTTGCCGTCGCTGACTGAGACCGTGTGTGAGCTGGGCCACTGCGCCCGCCTGGTCGGTGTGGACCGTTATTCCAACTACCCCGACAGCGTGCAGAAGTTGCCGGTGGTCGGCGGCGGGCTGGACCCTAACGTGGAAGCCATCGTGGCCCTGCGTCCCGATGTGGTGCTGATGGCCAAGTCTTCCCGCGTGGGCGACCGGCTGGAGGCCCTGGGTATCAAGGTGGTGGCGCTGGAACCCAAGAGCCATGCCGACGTGCAGCGTGTGATGCTAAAGATTGGTCAATTGCTGGAAGTGCAGGACGCGCAACGCATCTGGCGCGCCATCGATGCCGGTGTGTCAGCGGCTGCCCAGTCGATTCCGGCCAACGTGCGGGGTGCCCGCGTCTACTTTGAAGTGAATCAGGGGCCGTATGCGGCGGGTGAGGTTTCCTTCATTGGCGAGACGCTGACGCGCCTGGGCGCGAAGAATATCGTACCGGCCAAGCTGGGGCCGTTTCCCAAGCTGAATCCCGAATACATCGTGCGCGCCAACCCCGACCTGATCATGATTGGCCAGCGCAGCGCCGATGGCCTGCAGCAGCGTCCCGGCTGGCAAAACATCCGTGCACTGCGTGAGCAACGCCTGTGCATCTTTCCGTCGGAAGAGGCCAATGTGCTGGTGCGACCCGGGCCGCGCATGGCAGAAGGCGCGCGCCTGATGGCGAAATGTTTGGAGAGTAAAGCCCCAAATACAAGCGCGCTGGCCATGGACAAGTCCAAGCCATGATGCAGTCACGTGTTCGCTGGATGCTGTGGGTGTCTGTGGTCGGTGCCGTGGCGCTCACCGCCTTGGGTATTTGTGTCGGCAGTGTCGGGTTCGAGAACCTGCTGCAGCCGCTGCTGAATCCGACGCTGGACCCCGACCGCACGGTCATGGCCAAACAAATCGTGTGGGAGATACGCCTGCCGCGTACCTTGGGCGCCTGGGCGGCCGGTGCCTTGTTGGGGCTGGCCGGTGCGGTGGCACAGGGGCTGTTTCGCAATCCGCTGGCCGACCCGTATTTGCTGGGCAGTGCATCCGGCGCGTCCCTGGGCGTTGCGCTGGCACTAGCCGCCATGGGTGGGGGCGCCGGGATGTTGGGCGGTGCTGGAAACATGATGAACAGCGGTGTGGCGGTCAGCGTGTTTTCCAGCAGCCTGTGGGTGCGCCTGGGTCTCACTGGTGCGGCCTTTGCAGGGGCTGTGCTGGCGATTCTGTTGACTCTGGTTTTGTCACGCGGCGTCAGCCATACGCTGCGCCTGCTGCTGGCCGGTGTGGTGGTGGGTGCGGTGTTGGGCGCGGTCACGCACCTGGTGCTGATGTTGTCACCCGATTCGCTGCAGGCCATGTGGGCCTTTATGTTGGGCTCTACGGCGTTTGTGGGCTGGGTGTCGGTGTCCGTGATGGTGATTGCCTGGGTGGTCAGCGTTATCGCCGCCTGGCTGCTGGCCCGTGTGCTGGACGGGCTGAGCCTGGGCGACGCCACCGCACAGAGCCTGGGTCTGGCCGTGGTGCCCATGCGCGCGGCGCTGGTGGCCGTACTGGCCCTGGCTACGGGTACTGCGGTGGCGCAGACCGGGCTGATCGCCTTTGTCGGCCTGGCAGCGCCGCACCTGGTGCGATCTGTGTTGAAGACCACACACGGCCAGCTGATACTGCTGGCCAGCCTGGTCGGTGGAGTGCTGCTGATGGCCGCCGACACACTGGCCCGCTGGCTGATTGCGCCGCAAGAATTGCCGGTGGGTGTGCTGACCGCGGTGCTGGGCGGCGGTTACCTGCTGTGGCTGATGCACCGCGGCCCGGCCAAGGTGGGGAGCGCGTTATGACAACGACCCTGCGCAAGACTGGGGCCGTGGCGCTGAAGGCAGACGCCGTCCACGCATCCATGGGCAGCGGGCCCAGCAAAACAGCCGTGTTGCACGGCCTGTCGCTGGAAATCGCGGCAGGGCAGTGGACCAGCATCGTCGGGCCCAATGGCGCCGGCAAGTCTACGCTGCTGAAGACATTGGCAGGCGTGTTGCCGCATACCGGCACGGTGTCGCTGTGGGACGCTCCGCTGGCTAGTGTGCCGCTGCGTGAACGCGCCCGGCAAATGGCGTGGCTGGGCCAGAACGAAACTTCGGCCGATGACCTGACCGTGTGGGATGTGGCCATGCTGGGCCGCTTGCCGCACCAGGCCTGGTTGGCACCGGCCAGCGCGGCCGATGAAGCCGCCGTCGAACAGGCGCTGCGCGCCACCCAGGCTTGGGACTGGCGCTGCCGTGCGCTGGGTCAGCTATCGGGTGGTGAGCGCCAGCGTGTGTTGTTGGCCCGTGCCTTGGCCGTGCAGGCCCAGGTGTTGCTGATGGACGAACCCCTGGCGAATCTGGACCCGCCGCACCAGGCCGATTGGTTGGCGGTGGTGGAGGCGTTGGTAGAGCAGGGCAATACCGTAGTTAGTGTGTTGCATGAGATTGGTATGGCTTTGCATGCGGACCGTGTGGTGGTGATGGCGCAAGGACGTTTGCTGCACCATGGGGCCAGCGGTGACGCTGAGACCCACCGGGCATTGATTGACGTGTTTGACCAGCGGATCTCTATTCATTCGATTGAGGGGCAATGGGTGGCGTTGCCTAAGAACAAATGACTTTCTTGCTTTTGTCGCGCTTTTTGTGCTCGCCGATGAGACCGGGGTGGGCGTTCTGCTCCGTGTCCCCCGCCCGCTGTGCGGGCTCCTCCTTTACCTGCGCAGAACGCCCACCCCGGTCTCCTCGGGGCCTGTGCACTCTTGAAGCTTAGTTACAGAAAAACCTATGCAAATCGAAACACCACCTTCTGTCAAACCGTATGAAAAAGCCGAGGGCGAGCGCCGCGGCATCGTCATCGTTAACACCGGTGACGGTAAGGGCAAAAGCACGGCTGCCTTTGGGCTCGCGCTGCGTGCGCATGGGCGCGGCAAGGCGGTCAAGATTTTTCAGTTCATGAAGGTGCCTTCGGCCCGCTTTGGGGAGCACCGCATGTTTGAGCAGATTGGCATACCCATCGAAGGTCTGGGTGACGGCTTCAGCTGGAAGAGTCAGGACCTGGAACACTCGGCCCAACTGGCGCGCGATGGCTGGCAGAAGGCCAAGGCCGCCATCCTGAGTGGCGACTATTTCATGGTCACGCTGGACGAAATCACGTACCCGCTGATCTACGGCTGGATGCCGCTGGACGATGTGCTGGAGACACTTAAAACCCGACCCAGCCATGTGCACGTGGTGCTGACGGGGCGGCGCTGCCCGCCTGAGATAATCGAACTGGCCGATACCGTGACCGAAATGCAGATGGTCAAGCACGCTTTTAAGGCGGGCATCCCTGCACAGCGCGGAATCGAAGACTGAAAAAATACAAAGACGACGAACATGACCCAGGTAGACGCCCCCATCCAAAAGCCAGTAACCTTCCACGCCCCGCACAAGTCCCCCAAAGCGCGCCACGCCGTGGCACAACGCGTCTGGACCGTTGCCGAAATCCAAGCCCTGCTGGAGCTGCCGTTCAACGACCTGATGTTCCAGGCGCAGACGGTGCACCGTGCCAACTTCGACCCCAATATGGTCGAACTGGCCACGCTCTTGTCCGTCAAGACCGGCGGCTGCCCTGAGGACTGCGGTTATTGCCCGCAGTCTGTCCACTTTGACACCGGCGTCGAGGCTGGCAAGCTGATGGGTGTAGAGGCCGTGCGCGAAGCTGCGCTGGCCGCCAAGGCCGCGGGTGCGACCCGTTTCTGCATGGGCGCAGCCTGGCGCGCGCCCAAGGATCGCGACATTAAGGCGGTGGCCGAGCTGGTCAAGACCGTCAAGGCGTGCGGGCTGGAATCCTGCGCCACGCTGGGCATGCTGAACGACGGCCATGCCGAGACCCTGCGTGATGCGGGCCTGGACTACTACAACCACAACCTGGACAGCGCGCCCGACTTTTACGGCGACATCATCACCACCCGCGACTACCAGGACCGCCTAGACACGTTGACCCGTGTGCGCAATGCCGGCGTCAGCGTCTGCTGCGGCGGCATCGTGGGCATGGGCGAATCGCGGCTGCAGCGCGCCGGCCTCATAGCTGAGCTGGCCAACCTGTCGCCATACCCGGAGTCCGTGCCCATCAACCACCTGGTGAAGGTGGAAGGCACGCCGCTGGCCGACCAACCCGATCTGGACCCGCTGGAATTTGTGCGCACCATCGCCGTGGCCCGCATCACCATGCCCAAGGCGCGTGTGCGTCTGTCCGCTGGCCGCCAGGGCATGGGCGAGGCCGTGCAGGCCCTGTGTTTTGTGGCCGGCGCCAACTCCATCTTTTATGGCGACAAGCTGCTGACCACGCCCAACCCGGCCGGCAATTCCGATCTGGATTTGTTGGCCCGCCTGGGCCTGAAGACAGGCCAGCCCCAGCCACGCGACTGATTGATTGATGGACACGCTGGTTCCAGCCCTGGCTGTGCTGGTGGCCTTGGCCGTGGACCGCTGGCTGGGTGAGCCGCCTGTGCGCTGGCACCCCGTGGTGTGGATGGGCAACTACCTGGGCTGGGCAGGGCGCCACGTGCAGGCCCACACCCAACAAGACTTGCCTGCGGCCCAAGACCTTAAGGCATTTTGGCTCGGAGCCCTCGCGTGGATTGGTGGTGGTGCTCTCATTTTGATAGTTTTTTCAGGTTTGCAAATCGGTGTGGTGTGGCTGTGCGACCTGTGCGGCTGGGTCGTATCGGGGCTGCTGCTGGGCCTGTTGCTCAAACCCCTGCTGGCCTGGGCGTTGCTGAAAAGCGAAGTGTTGGCCGTGGAGCACGCGCTTAGCAATCCGTACAGCGGGTCACTGGAATCGGGCCGTGAACGCCTGCGCTATCTGGTCAGCCGCGATGTCACCACGCTCAGCGAAACGCAGGTGCGCGAAAGTGCCATCGAGACGCTGGCCGAAAACCTCAACGATTCTGTCATCGCGCCGCTGTTCTGGTTTGCGCTCTTGGGCCTGCCGGGCGCGGCACTGTTCCGTTTTGCCAACACTGCCGACGCCATGTGGGGCTACCCCGGCCTTTACCCCAATGACAGCCAGGGCCGCAACTGGGCCTGGGCCGGCAAATGGGCGGCGCGGGCCGATGATGTACTCGCTTGGGTGCCGGCGCGCATCACCGCCTTGTTGCTGGTGGCGGTGACCGGTGCCGTGCAGATGAAGCGGCTGCGTGCAGAGGCCACTCGCAGCCCATCGCCCAATAGCGGCTGGCCCATGGCCGCCATGGCGCTGGCACTGGGTGTGCGCCTGGGCAAACCGGGAGGGTATGTGCTCAATGGTGAGGCCCCTGCACCGCAGGCGCAGGACACGTCCCGGGCCATACGGTATGCATCAAATGTGCTTCTAGCCCCCGTCGGTATTGCCTCAATAGCTATTATTTTTGTAGTGTTAAGGGCAGCGCCTTGAATAAGCTGCCACGCATCCATGGTGGTCCGGACGGGCAGGGCGCGCCGCTGCACGACTTCTCCACCAACAGCAATGCCTGTGGCCCTTGTCCGCTGGCTTTGGCAGCCGTACAGCAAGCCGATGCCACGCGTTACCCCGACCCTGGTTACACCGATCTGCGCCGGCGCCTGGCCGATTTTTACGGCGTGGACGCTGGGCGCATCCTGCTGGCAGGCAGTGCCAGCGAGTGCATTTTTCGCACCACCGCCTGGGTGCGGCAGCAGGGTGACAACACGGTCAGTCTGCCAGCCCATGCCTATGGCGACTACGCCCATGCTGCGCAGGCCTGGGGCTTGCGGGTGGTGGCCAGCCCCGACGATGCGGACTTGGCGTGGGCTTGCGAACCCTCTAGCCCGCTGGGGCAAAACCATGGCCCCTGGCCCGCGTGGCTGCAGGGCGATGCTGCGCATGCCGCCAGTACAGACCAGGTCCTCGTTGTGGACTGCGCGTATGCACCCCTGCGGCTGGACGGTGCCCCCAGCCTGGGTAATGCACAACGCCAGCGGGTCTGGCAACTGTTTTCCCCGAACAAGGCCTTGGGCCTTACCGGTGTGCGTGCGGCCTTTGCCATTGCGCCTCTGGGTGCCGAGGCCGCGGTTGCGCAACTGGACGCGCTGGCGCCGTCTTGGGTGCTGGGCGCGCACGGCGTGGCCATGCTGCAGGCGTGGACACAAGCTGCCACGCAAGACTGGTTGTTGACCAGCCTGCACAGCTTGCGTGGCTGGAAGGCCAGCCAGGTGGCGCTGCTGCAAGGTCTGGGCTGGACGGTGCTGCCCAGCGATACACCCTACTTTTGCGCCCGTCCGCCGCAAGGCGTGGACGTGCCCGCGCTCTGCGAGGCCCTGCGCGCCCGGGGCATCAAGCTGCGCGATGCGGCGTCCTTTGGGCTGCCCGGCCATGTGCGCCTGGGTGTGCTGCCGCCTGCTGCCCAACAGGCTTTGGCGGATGCACTGCAGTCCCTGTCTCCCAGCAAAGTGGTGGAGGGTGCGTGCTTCTGATACTTTTCTTCGGCCTACCCGTGCTGCTGGCGACTCTGGTTCCACGCCAATGGGCCGCGCCACTGCTGGCCACGCTGGCCGTGGTCTGGGGGGTACTGTGCATATATTTCAGCCGCATGCACGGCGAAACTGCCGACGTGATGGGCATGTTCTTGCTGACGGCCCTTCTGCAACTGATGCTGCTGATTCTGGGGCTGCGGTACCTGTTTGCGTGGCGCAAGCAGCCGCTGGAGGTGTCTGGTCGCAGTTACTACTGGGCGCGGGTCTATCTGTGGGGGGTGGCGGGTTTGGTAGGGGCGGTGTTTCTGGCGGCGTTTTTGGTGCAGGTCTGCAACGCGTTATTCCATGCGGGCTGGATCACACACAGTGCGGTTGCGCTGCTGGCAGTGGCCTGGTGGGTGCTGAGCCCTCGCGCTTGGCGTGGTGCGTCCATGCACACGGCGGTGCCTTTGCACCCCGCCAGTGTGGTGCGCTGGGTTGGTGCCGTGGCGATCACGCTGGCCTTGGCTTGGTCTGTGTATTCCGCCCAGCGGGTTGCACATGTGGCGCAGGTGGCGGCGGGTGGGCAAGCTTATTGCCTGCTGTCTGCCACCGAGCAAGGCTTGCAGCCCGTCAACAGTGTGCTGGATCTGGCCGGGTTCTCCATGCAGGCCGGCCGCGGTGCCATGCGGCATGCGCAACTGGCTACTGGTACGGTACAGGCTCCGGTTTGGAGCTACTGGTCGTACCGCGAAGCAGGGTTCGTGTCCGAATCCAGGGGCGGTGTGTTGACCTGTGTGCCGCAAGCGGACTATGCCGCTAAGCTGCCATGGTGGGGCAAGCGCCAGGTATCGGGCGTGGGGGCGCAGAGCCCTGACTCCGTGTTCTGGTTGGCCGGTGGGCAGTGGCGCATACCCGCGGGTTATGCGGGCCAGGCGGGTGACAAGCCGGCCAGCCTGCAGTTCTACGCCCACGGCAAAGACTTTGGTCCACCCCCGGGGTCATTGGTACGCCATGGGCCGCAACCCTGGGCACAAATCGCCCAGAACGTGACTGTCACCCTGTGTGCGCCGGAGAACATCCACCCTTGGTACCAGCCGGGCGATGCCAAGCACCAGGTCCGCACCGTGAACAACGTGCACGGACTGGAGCGGCAGGAGATCGTGACCGCGGCCAACCAGGTTCCGCGCATGCAGTATGTTGAGAAGGATGCCGCCAGCGGCGCGCCACTGAGCTGGATGGCCTGTGATGGCCCGAACGCGAGTTGCCACCACGCCTTTGTACGGGATGGCATGCGTGTGGAGTTTATGCAGGCTGCCGCCGATTTGCCCCATTGGAAAAGTCTGCAAGATGCCCTGTGGCTGCGGATTCAATCTTTCGCAGTAAGCAGGCCCGACACCGCCCTGCGCCGCTGTGCGCATCAGCCCTGATCACCACCGGTGTCTGCAAGCGTTGGCAAGGTGCAGCTGGAATGGTATAATGGTTATATGGGTGTAACCATTAAAGTTGTTTTTGATACATCGTTGCTGGTGTCAGCTGCGCGCTCGCGCAACGGCGCTAGCTTTGCGCTGATCGCTTCGTTACCGCATCCCAAGTTCCAAATATGCCTTTCCGTGGCGGTTTATACCGAATGGCAAGCCGTTATGACGCGGGCAGAGCACTTGCCGCCCGGGTTGGACGCCGATGCTGCAATGGGCTTTGTGCGGTATTTGGCATCTCTGGCGCATTTGCAAGACATTCACTTTTTGTGGCGTCCTTTTTTGAAAGATCCAGATGACGACATGGTGCTGGAGTGTGCGGTGGCCGCAGGGTGCCAATACATCGTGACGCATAACGTTAAAGACTTTCGCCGTAGTGAACAGCTGGGTGTGCAAGCGATCACGCCCGGTGATTTTTTGAACCTTTTGAAGGAGCAATGACATGACAGCATTGACCATTCGTTTACCCAACTCAGTGCACGAGAGCATTAAGGCGCTGGCGCGCAAAGACGGCATTTCGGTGAACCAGTTCATTGCCAGCGCGGCGGCGGAAAAGATGGCGTCGTTCCAGACGCTGGATTACCTGCGGCAAGAAGCCGCTTTGGGAAAGCGCGAGCACTTTGATGCATTTTTAAATGCGGTACCCAATGTTGCGGCGCTGCCCGGCGATGAAATCGTCAAAGCTGGAAAAAAGTAGGCTGCGTGCCCGAATAGCAGACAACAGATAAGAAATCACCAAATGTATCTTGCAGAATTACGCGAAGACAACGTCTATCTAAAGAACGCAACATCCGCATGACCGCCCGTTGTGTGATGGTGCTGGGTACGACCAGCGGCGCCGGCAAGAGCTGGCTGACCACCGCCCTATGCCGCTACTACGCGCGCCAGGGCCTTAGGGTCGCGCCGTTCAAGGCGCAGAACATGAGCAACAACGCCCGTGTGGTCGCTTCTGACAACGGCCAGGGCGAGATCGGTAGCGCCCAATACTTCCAGGCCCTTGCATCCAATGCCGTACCTGATGTACGCATGAACCCCTTGTTGCTGAAACCCGAGCGCGACACCCACAGCCAGGTGGTGCTGATGGGCCAGGTCAGTGCCGAGTTGACGGCCTTGCCCTGGCGCGGCCGCAGCCTTCTGGTCTGGCCGCAAATCGCCGCGGCGCTGGATGCCCTGTGTGCCGAGAACGATGTGGTGGTGGTCGAGGGCGCGGGCTCTCCGGCCGAGATCAACCTCTCCAGCAGCGATATCGTCAACATGCGTGTCGCCAAGCATTGCAATGCCGCCTGTCTGCTGGTGACTGACATCGACCGCGGTGGTGCCTTTGCCCACCTGTACGGTACCTGGGCCTTGTTGCCAGAGGACGAGCGGGCCTTGATCAAGGGTTTTGTGCTGAACAAGTTCCGCGGTGATGCCACCTTGCTGGCGCCGGCGCCGCAGATGCTGCAGGATTTAACCGGTATTCCCACCGTGGCCACGCTGCCTATGTGGTGGCACCATGGGCTGCCGGAAGAAGATGGTGTCTTTGATGACCGCAGTGTGGCCAAGGGGGCGGTGGAACTGACCGTGGCCGTGGTGGCCTATCCGCGCATCAGCAATCTGGATGAGTTCCAGCCGCTGAAGAACATTCCGGGTTTGCGTCTGCAGTGGGTACGTAGCCCCAGCGAACTTGCCAGCCTCAAGCCGACAGACTGGATCATCCTGCCGGGCTCCAAACACACCAGTGGTGATCTGGCCTGGCTGCGCGCGCAGGGGCTGGATGCGGCGGTGGCGCAGCATGCCGGGCGGGGTGGGGCGGTGTTGGGGGTCTGCGGCGGTTTGCAGATGCTGGGGGAGGCGCTGATTGATACCCATGGCATTGATGGCAATGCACCCGGTTTGGGGTTGTTGCCGTTGGTGACGGTGTTTGCGGAGGACAAGACGGTTAGGCATACAACGACGCGGTTTGCTGATGATTTTTCCGCGCACGCTGATGGGCTTTCGCACACCGAAGGGGCCCGGGCTGGGGGCCTCATGGTGCCAAACGCGCACAAATCGGCCCCCAGCCCGGGCCCCTCCGGCTTGGGCGCTGGTGCGCCATCGCTGTCGCCTTGGGCAACCCTTGCTGGCGTGTCGGTCAGCGGTTACGAGATCCACCATGGTCAAACGCAGCAGCATGTGGCCATGGCAGCGGCGGGGGATGTGGCGCGCGTCGTGTTGCCGGATGGTCTGGGTTGGCAAAACGCAACGGGCAATGTGATGGGTGTGTATTTGCACGGTTTGTTTGAGGATGCGCAAGTGTTGCAGGCATTGTTTGGCGCTAAGCTCAATGGACCGGTGCCCACTTTGGACACCGTTTTTGATGGTCTGGCGGATTACATCGAACAACACTTTGCACCCCAGCTGCTGGAGCGCCTCATTGCCCGGGTATGAGTAAAAAAACGCATTGGCGCCACCCTAACACCTACCTGCATGCGGTGCGTTCGCTGGGCCGCAGGGCGGCTGGTGCTGCGGGTTACCGCGACAAAAAGCGCCCGCGTGCCCCACAGCCGGTAGCGACACCATTGCCGCCGTATGGCGCGACTGCCAGCGCGGGGCCGACCTTGAACAAAGCGCCGTTCACCACGCGGCGTGTCATCGTCTGGTTTGTACTGCTGGTGCTGCTGGCTTTGCTGGTCATCGTGGGGCAGTTGGCCTGGCACGAAATGCGCACCTCGCAATGGCAGGCCAAGTATTTTGCCGAATGGGCTGGGCGTATGGGCTTTGCGCTGCAGCCCGGTCCCACTCCGGCCGCAGCAGTGCGTTACCCGGCTGATGGACCTTATGACCAGCGCATGGGTTATTCCAATATGCCGGACTATCTGGGCCGGCTGCAGGCAAAGGATTTTCAGATCAGCGCCCAGGCGCGCATGACACCGGCCATGGTGGATAGCATTGATGAGGGCCTGTTTGCACCCTACCGCGAGAAGACGCAGCAGGGTCTGTCGGTGTATGACTGCCGCAAGCAGCCGCTGTTTGCCGTGCAGTACCCGGAGCGCAGCTACCCCAGCTTTGCACAAACCCCGGCGCTGCTGGTCAAGAGTTTGTTGTTCATCGAAAACCGGGAGCTGCTGGACCCACGTTACCCGCTGCGCAACCCGGCGGTGGAATGGAGTCGCCTGGGCCGCGCCCTGTTTGAACACGTGGGCCAGGTTTTTGGTGCCGATGGCCGCACGCCCGGTGGAAGCACACTGGCGACCCAGATCGAAAAGTACCGGCATTCGCCCGATGGGCGCACGGCCTCGTTACACGACAAGCTGCGCCAGATGGCATCGGCCACGGTGCGGGCTTATCAACCAGGCCAGGACACTACTGCGGCGCGCCAGCAGCTGGTGCTGGACTACCTCAACACGGTGCCCCTGTCCGCACGCCCCGGTTTTGGCGAGGTGAATGGCATGGGGGACGGCCTGTGGGTCTGGTACGGGCGCGATTTTGAGCAGGCGACTGCGCTGCTGCATGCGGCCGCTGCGGCCGCACAGCCGACGGCCGAGCAGGCCTTGGCCTACAAACAGGCACTGAGCCTGGTCATTGCGCAGCGGCGACCGTCCTATTACCTGGCCGACCCCCAGAGTGACCTGGAAGATCTGACCGATAGCCACCTGCGCCTGTTGGCCAGCCAAGAGGTGATTTCTGACGCGCTGCGCGACGCGGCCTTGGCGGTCAAGCTGGGCGACAGGAGCCAGGCACCCGTGCCGGCTCCCGCTCCATCGTTCGTCAGCCGCAAGGCCTCCACCGCCATCCGCAGCCAGTTGCTGGGACTGCTGGGTGTGCCCAATTTTTACAGCCTGGACCGGCTGGACCTGGGCGCGGTCAGCACGTTGGACGGTCAGACGCAAGAGGCCGTGACCACGGTGCTGCGCCAGTTGCGCGACGCCGAGGTGGCCAAGGCAGCCGGTTTGACGGGCAAGGGTCTGCTGGGCAATGGCGACCCGGCCCAGGTGGTCTACAGCTTTACTCTGCTGGAGCGCGGTGAAGACACCAACTACCTGCGCTTGCAGACCGACAACTACGACCAGCCGCTGGACATCAATGCCGGTGCCAAGCTGGACCTGGGCTCTACCGCCAAGCTGCGCACGCTGGTGACCTACCTGGACATCATGGCCGGCCTGCACCAGCGCTACAGCGCCATGGACGCCGCCGCGCGTGGGCAGGTGGTGCTGGACCCCAAGGACAAACTCTCGCGCTGGGTGCTGGACTACCTGGGACAAAACCCATCTGCCGATCTGCCGACGCTGTTGCAGGCCGCGCTGGATCGCAAATACTCCGCCAACCCGGATGAAAGCTTCTACACCGGCGGTGGCTTACACACCTTTAATAACTTTAAACGCGAGGACAACAACCGTATCGTGACCGTGCGTGAGGGCCTGCGCCACTCGGTAAACCTTGTTTTTGTGCGCCTGCTGCGCGACGTGGTGCACCACTACATGTTCCAGGTGCCGGGCTCGTCTGCCACACTGCTGCAAGATGGCAAGGACCCACGGCGCGCAGACTACCTGAGCCGTTTTGCCGACCGCGAAGGCAAGGAGTTCATCAACCGCTTTGTCGCCAAGTACCAGGGCAAGACGGCCGAGCAGGCGCAGGAATTGCTACTGCACAACGTGCGGCCCACACCGGTGCGCCTGAGCAGCATCTTCCGCACCATTGCCCCTACGGCCACACAGGCGCAATTGGGCGCTTTCCTGAAAGAAAACCTGCCCGAGGGGCGTGAGGTGACGGCCGAGCGCCTGGCCGTGCTGTACACGCAGTATGGGCCCGAGAAGATGTCGCTGGCCGACCGGGGCTACAGCGCCAGTGTCCACCCGCTGGAACTGTGGGTGGTGGCTTATCTGCGTGCCAACCCCGGCGCTACGCAGGCCCAGATGGTGGCCGCCAGCGCAGCCGAACGCCAGGTGGTCTACCAGTGGCTGTTTGCCAGCAAACTCAAACCCGCGCAGGACAAACGCATCCTGAGCCTGCTGGAGGTGGAGGGTTTTCTGGAGATCCACCGCCAGTGGAAACGCATGGGTTACCCGTTCGGCTCGCTGGTGCCATCGTATGCCACGGCACTGGGCGCGTCGGCTGACCGCCCCGCGGCACTGGCGGAGCTCATGGGCATCATCGTCAACGGTGGCCTGCGCAAGCCTACGCAGCGTATCGCGGCGCTGCACTTTGCGTCCAGCACGCCGTACGAAGCTGTGTTGCAACACCACAGTGGCGCGAGTGAACAGGTGCTGGCACCCGAGGTGGCCCAGGCCGCGCTGGGCGCGGTGCGTGATGTGGTGGACGAGGGCACGGCCCGGCGTGTCAAGAATGTCTTCAAGCGCGTGGATGGCACGGTCATGGCAGTGGGCGGAAAAACCGGCACCGGCGACCACCGGTACGAGACCTTTGGCGGCCAGGGCCAACTGCTGGATTCGCGCGTGGTCAGCCGTTCGGCCACCTTTGTTTTTAATATCGGTGAACGTTTCTTTGGCAGCATCACCGCCTATGTGTACGGCCCGCAGGCGGCCGATTACGATTTCACCAGCGCCTTGCCGGTGCAACTGCTGAAGGTTTTGTCGCCCACACTGATGCCGCTGATGGACCCTGCCGGCTACCCCAGTGCCGCGGCGCAGCCGTGTAGCAACTGGGCCGGTGTTGCGCCGCCTGCGCCCTGATTTTTTCTGTCCTCCATTCTTTACCTGTCCCACACCATGAACACTCCCATCCCCCAACTGGCCGATATCCACGACGCTGCCTTGACCCAGGCCCTGCAAACCACACTCAACAACAAGACCAAGCCCTTGGGGTCCCTGGGCCGTATCGAAGACCTGGCCTTGCAGATCGGCCAGATCCTAGGCACGGAGCAGCCGGTGCTGGAGCAGCCGCAAATGGTGGTGTTTGCCGGTGACCATGGTCTGACCGCGCGCGGCGTGTCGGCCTTTCCCAGCGATGTGACATGGCAGATGGTGGAGAACTTTCTGGCCGGTGGTGCGGCCGTCAGTGTGTTGGCGCTGCAAAACGGCATTGCGCTGACGGTGGTGGACTGCGGTGTCAAACACGACTTTCTGGCCGGCCTGGCGGCGGGCACGCAGCGCCCAGGTTTGCAAGTGCGCAAGGCCCAAGGGGCAGAGCAGGGCACGGCAGACTCATCCGCACAGGCCGCCATGACTGCTGCCCAGTGTGGGGAGGCCCTGCAGCACGGCGTGGACCTGGTCAAAGGCCTGCCCGGCAATGCGCTGCTGCTGGGCGAAATGGGCATTGGCAATACGTCGGCCGCATCTTTGCTGCTCGCGCGTCTGGCGGGGCTGGACATTGCGCAATGCACCGGCGCGGGCACCGGCTTGGACGCACCTGCCGTGCTGCGCAAGACTGAGGTGCTGCGCGAAGTGCTGGCCCGCCATGCAGATGCCAAGGCCCCGCTGGATGTATTGGCCGCGTTGGGTGGTTTTGAGATTGCAACCATGGTGGGCGCCGTGTTACAGGCCGCGGCCGAACGCCGTGTCATCGTGGTCGATGGTTTTATCGCCACAAGTGCCGTGCTGGTGGCCCACGCCTTGCAGCCACTGGTGCTGCAGCGCTGCATCTTTGCCCACCGCTCCGGCGAACGCGGCCACGAGTTCATGCTGCAGCACCTGGGCGTGCGGGCTCTGCTGGACCTGGGCCTGCGCCTGGGCGAGGGTTCTGGCGCGGCACTGGCCTGGCCGCTGCTGTTGTCCAGCTGCGCCATCCTGAGCGACATGGCCAGCTTTGCGTCGGCCGGTGTGTCAGAAAAGTCTGACGCACCCGCGCACACGGCCTGATCCCTGCACCAACAATCCACCCCATGGTCCAGACCGTTCGCCACTTCCTGCTGGCTATCCAGTTCTTCACCCGCATCCCGGTGACGGGGCGGCTGGCGGACTGGGTGGGTTACAGCCCGGCCATGCTGCGCGCCAGCGCCGCGCATTTTCCGGGTGTGGGTGTGGTTGTCGGACTGCTGGTGGCGGCACTGACCGCCGTGTTGTTGGCCTGCCTGCCACCCAGCCCGTTTACGCCGCTGGTCGCGGCCGTGCTGGGCACGGTGCTCAGTGTGATGGTCACCGGCGGTTTCCACGAAGACGGCCTGGCCGATGTGGCCGACGGCCTGGGTGGCAGCAGCGACCGCGAGCGGGCCCTGGTCATCATGAAAGACTCGCGTGTGGGCGCCTTTGGTGTGCTGGCCGTGGTGCTGGCCCTGCTGGCCAAGGTGTCGCTGTTGGCTTTGATTGGTTCGGAAAGCCCGCCGTGGATGTTGCTGGGCATCTTTGCGGCCCATGTGGTGTCGCGCACCTGGCCGCTGTTATTGATCCGGCTGATGCCCCATGTGGGGGATGCGGCGGGGTCCAAGTCCAAACCCCTGGCGGACCAGATCAGCACCGGTAGTCTGGTGGCGGCAGGCATTTGGTGTTTTGTTGCTCTAGCCCCCGTATTTGCTGCATTGGTTGCTATGAATATAGGAGTTATTGGGTCCGGGGCGTGGGCGGCACTGCTGCCATTGGCTGTCGCGCTGCTGGCCTCTGGCCTGGCCTTTGTCTACATGGGCCGCCTGCTGTGGCGCCGCCTGCAGGGTTTCACCGGTGATGGCCTAGGCGCCACGCAGCAGGTGTGTGAGATCGCCTTCTACCTGGGCCTGGCCCTGGCCATATGAAGCTCTGGCTGGTGCGCCACGCCCAACCGCTGGTGGAGGCCGGCATGTGTTATGGCGCCAGCGACATCGCTGCAGACCCCGCGGCCACACAGCAGGCTGCACAGGGCCTGGCCGCCGTATTGCCGCAGGGTGTCTGCGTGGTGTCGTCACCGCTACAAAGATGTGAGCAGCTCACTGAGGTTCTACGGGGGCTACGGCCTGATTTGACTTATAGGCATGATGCCAGACTGGTGGAGATGGACTTCGGCCAATGGGAGGGCCAACGCTGGGACAGCATCCCCCGCGCCGAGCTGGACGGCTGGACCGCCGCCTTTGACACCTGGCGCTGCGGCAGCGCCGAGAGCGTGGCCGACGTCATGCGCCGCGTGGGCGCCGTGTGGGACGAAACCCGGGCCTTGCAGCAACCCACGGTGTGGATCACCCATGCAGGGGTCATTCGCGCGGCCACGCTGTTGGCGCAAGGGCAGCGGCAAATACGCAATGCCAGCGCATGGCCAAAGACCGCTCCCGCGTGGGGAGAATGGCAGCAGTTGGACCTGTAGGCCGTGCTAGCATCGCGCCTTTCGTTCTGACAGGGAGAGCGCAAAATGCGCAAAATAATAACCACTGCGGTGCTGCTCGTGTGCGCCGTTTCCAGCCATGCCAATGACCACAAGGCAAGGGTCATGCCCGACGACCGGGAAACCCCGAACTACGTCCTGGGCACTACCCAACAAAAATGGCCTCTCGGCGTGGTCTTGTGGTACTACAACCCCACCAGCCAGCCTGCTAGTCTGAGCACCGAAACGGTGGTCAATGCGATCAAGGTTGCGGCCGATCGCTGGAGTGGCATGTGCAACGTCCGTTTTCGCTATATGGGCACCACAACGAACCGGCCTTACGGTGGCGAAGACTCCTTTGCGGTTGACCGTCGCAACGTGGTGGGATGGGACCTGCTCAAAGGCGAGGACAGTGATGCGGCGGCCATTACCTATTCGTGGTCAAACAGCGGCGTACTGCTGGACGCGGACATCGCCATCAACACCGACATGCCGATTCCGTGGACGGCTCAGCGGCTCGACGGTGTGCTGACGCACGAGATCGGGCATATGGTCGGCATCAAGCATTCGAACACCGTGGACTCCGTGATGTCGGCTGACCCGTACAACAGCTTTGCCTACATGCGCGTGTTGCGAGGTGATGATGCCAAGGGTTGTGCTGCCTTGTATGGCGCAGCCGATACCGCAACTTCCAACCGGACCTTCAATTGGGCCGAAGAAGCCTACCCCGAGTTCATCGCGCCCGGCCCCTCGGTGTCGGGCACGTTTGAAGGCTACTACTACCGCTACTACCCGGGCACCAACACCTACCTGGGCAGCCGCAACGGCACGGTGTACTTCATGGGGCCTACCGGGCTCATCTACGACGTGGGTACCCTGGACTACTACTCGCCCTGGGTCACCAGCTGGGGGTACTAGGCGGTCAGTGTGGCCATGGCGCGGTGGAGATATTTGCCCAATAATGGGTTTACCTCTTTCCAATACCGTGTTATGCGCCACCTGAACTGTTTCATCCTGCTGTTGGCGGCGGCGGCCAGTCATGCGCAGGACTTCAAGAGCTCCCCACTGCATGGTGAGCGAGAAAGTCCGCAGTACGTGCTGGGCTCGTCCTTCCAGTCGTGGGCGGGTGGCCAGATCAACTGGTACTACAACCCGCTCAACCAGCCCTCCAATCTGTCCACCACTGAGGTGGTAGCAGCCATACAGCGTGCGGCGACTCGCTGGAGCGGCATGTGCCGGGTGACGTTCAACTACCTGGGTCTCACGTCTACCTTGCCCAACCTGGATGGCCCTGCGTCCTCCGTGGACCAGGTCAACGTTTTCGGCTGGGGCCTGCTGCAAGGTGACAACGCACCCTATTCGGCGGTGACCAAGAGCTGGTGGATAGGTTCAAGTTACATCGACGCCGACATCGTGATGAACACTGCGCAGTTCTGGACCATGACTGAGCTGGAGGGCATCATGACACACGAGATCGGCCATGCGCTGGGCCTGAGCCACTCGGATGTGCCGGCCTCGGTGATGTATGCCAGCCCCTACCATTCGACCAGTTACATGATCACCCTGCGTGGTGATGACGCCAATGGCTGTGCCGTGTTGTATGGAACGGCCACCACCGCTGAATCCAACCGCGCCTTCAACTGGGCCGAGGCCGTGTATGCCCAATACCTGTCACCCAATGCTGCCGTGTCGGGCACGCTGGAGGGTTATTACTACCGCTACTACTCCGGCACCCGGAGTTATGTGGGCACGCGCAATGGTACGGTCTACTACATGGGCCCCGACGGCGTGATTCAGAACATGGGCAGCCTGGGCTCCTACTTCCTGCAGGTGCGCGGCGCGGGCTACTGAGCAGGCCGCCTACTGTCGCGCTGTGTTGTTGTTCTGCAGCAGTTTCTTGCGCACCAGCTGGATGTTGTTGCGCAGCGAATACAACTCATCGGTGTAGGACAGCGGCACCACAATCTTCTCAGCATGGCGGTCCATTTGGTTGAGTTCGTCCAGCAGGGGCGCGGTGTCCGTGCAGTCTTCGGCCCGTGCCTCCAGCGCGCGCAGTTGCGCGTACCAGCGGAAGATGCGCGAACGCACCCGGAACGCATACAGCGGCGGCACCACGCGCGACAGCGGCAGCAGCACCGCCAGAATAATACCCATGGCCAGCCACATGCGCTCCACCAGGTTGGCCACCCAGAAGGGCAGGTAACGCTGCAGCAGCGGCGCACCGCCCTGGATGCTGCGCTCGGCCTCCTGCGCCACCGGCAGCTCGTTGTTGTGCACATTGGGGTACTCGCGGGTCCGTTTGAACCAGCCGGCGCTGCCGTGTATGGTGTTGCCCGCCAGTGCGAACAATTGCAGCAGGGCCGGGTGGGTGCTGGCACGGGTCAGCAGCGTGGTGGTGGGGGCTACCAGGCGCACGTTGCTCGGTGGCACGTCGCTGGCCAGATCGACCACACCGCGCGGCAGCAGGACCGGGCTCAGGAAGGCAAAGCGGCGGGAGTAGGCCTCGTTCTGCGCAAAGTCCATCAGCTTGATACCCGGTGTTTGCAGCAGCATCTGCACCATCAGCGATTCGGGCGCGGATGCAAACACGATGGCGTCCAGATCACCGCCCAACAAGGCCACCGTGGCGGGCGTTTGCTCCAGCTCGGACAGCGTCAGTTTGCTCAGGTCCACCCGGTTGCTGTCCAACAGTTTGCGCACCAGGCTGGGCACGCCGCTGCCGGGTGTGCCCACGTTGACGCGCAGGCCATTGAGTTGTGTGAGTGATTCCAGGGTGTGGGGTGGTGTGGTGGTGGCCGGGGCCGCGGCCTCGCGGTAAAACAGCCACACCGGCTCCAGGAACAGGCTGCCCAAAGACTCCAGATCGGCATCGTCCGGCCCATCGGCCTCACGCGTGCCACCTTGCACAAACCCAAAATCGGCCTTGCCTTCGCGTAGCAGGCGCAGGTTGTCTGCCGAGCCTTCAGACGGCAGCAGTTCCACGGTGATGCCGTCCTTGGCCAGGAGTGTGGCGTAACGCTTGCCAAAGGCCTCGTACGCGCTTTGTTCCGGGCCGGTCGCCAGGGTCACGCGTTTGGGCGGGTTGGGGTCCAGCCACCAATAGGCCAGGGCCAGCAGTACCACCGCCAGGGCAACAAAGGGGCCGGCCGAGACCAACAGGTCGCGCAGGGACAACAGGGTGAAGCGTATGGATTGGGTCATCGCGGCTCAGTTCGCTGGTGCAGGCGTCTTATCGCCAAAGCCGCATTGGGCAAAAACACCGCATTGCCAGCACAGGGGTTTGCGGGCCTGGCACACATAACGGCCATGCAGTATCAGCCAGTGGTGGGCATCGACCATGTAAGGCGCGGGAATGCGTTTGAGCAATTGCTGCTCCACCTGCTCCGGCGTTTTGCCCGGGGCCAGCCCCGTCCGATTGCCTACGCGGAAAATGTGCGTGTCCACAGCCATGGTGGGTTCACCAAAGGCCACGTTCAGCACCACGTTCGCCGTCTTGCGGCCTACGCCGGGCAGGGCCTGCAGCTCCTCTCGGGTGCCGGGCACCTTGCCGCCGTGCAGGTCCACCAGCATGCGGCAGGTTTGCAGCAGGTGTTTGGATTTGCTGTGGTACAGGCCAATGGTCTTGATATACGACTCCAGTCCCTCCAGACCCAGATCCAGAATCGCCTGCGGTGTATTGGCCACGGGAAACAGCCTGCGCGTCGCCTTGTTGACCCCCACATCGGTAGCCTGCGCGCTCAACAACACAGCGGTGAGCAGCTCGAACACACTGGTGTATTCGAGCTCGGTTACCGGCATGGGGTTGGCGGCTTTCAGTGTGGCGAAGAAGGCTTCGATTTGGGCGGGCTTCATGGGTGCTCCGATGGTTTGACGACGGTTACTTGCGCAGCAGAGTAGGGCGCCGTGTCGTAGGATGAGGATCAGGTTTTATGGCCTCGGAGGCGACGTTGGAGTGCACCCGCCATGCAGGTGCGCGTCGTCCGGCGGATTGCCTACCGTCAACATGGCCAAGGAAGTTCCCAAGTTGCGTTCGATGCATTCATTGTACGAACGTGAATGCACTGAATGCCGTCGGCCGGGCGTCATGTCTACAGAGAATAGATGTGGCGTGATTATTGCTTTGACTCGATGGGTTGTCTTTCGCTTAGGCCATTGATGTTCCGCCTCCAGGCGGGCAGCCGCTGGCGCTATCTGTATGAGCAAAAAAATGGCAGCATTAGCACTAAACACGGCTATCCTGAACTCTTTTCATCGTCCAATATAGGAATCGCATGATGGAACCTGATACAACAAAAAAGTCGTTGGCAGTGGCATCTGATTCACGCTCAGAAGTTCAAATACCTCCTGAGAACCCGGCCTTGAACGCGCCGCGTGGCATGGCCCAGACGATGCGTGAGGCGATTGATGGCCTGTCGGTGCGCGCCAGCCTTGGGCTGGCTTTTGCCTGCGTGGTGACCGGTGCCGTGGTCATTGGCGGGTTTTCCCTATATCAGATGGGGAGGCTCAATGATTCCACCCGCATCATTTACGACCAGGAGTACACCGCAGGGCAAGCCGCCGAGCAGGTGCGCGGCAATGTGTTGCGTGCCAGCCGCGCGCAAACCCAGTTGTTGACCGCCAGCACGCCACAAGAACGCGAAGGTTTGGGTAAAGACATTGAGACCAGCTTGGCCGACGCGGATAAAAAGATCGCGGTCATTCAGGGACTGTCCAGCAGCGAAGAATCGGTCGCAACGACCAAACAGTTGGTTGAAATCCTTGCCAAGTGGTCTAAGCGCTTGCGCGAATACGTGAAGTTCGTCAAGGAGCAACCGCTGTCCTACTTGGAGATGGATGTTGGAGTCTCTTTGGAAGACGCTGGTTTGCTCAATGAAACCCGCAAGGTCGAAAAAATTGTCGACACGCTGGTGGCCCAGCGTGGCCAGTCGGCCAAGGCCACCCTGCAACAGACGGGTGAGATTTACAAGACCTCGGTGATATGGGTGATTGGTATCGTGTTGCTGCTGGTAGCCATGTCCATCGCCGTGGGAAGCTGGGTCATCGTGCGCTTGTTGCGCCAACTCGGCGGCGAGCCTGCCTATGCCAAATCCATTGCCAACCGCATTGCCGACGGCGATTTGACAATGGAGATCACACTGGCCCAGAACGACACACAGAGCCTGTTGTACTCCCTGCACGAAATGCAGGTCCGCTTGGCCGAGCGCACAGAGCAGCTTCGCCAGAAGACCAACGACATCAACGCCATGCTGCAGAATATGCCGCAGGGTGTGCTGACGGTGGTTAAAGGCGGGGTCATCCACCCCGAGTACTCCGCCTATATGGCGACTATTTTTGAGACCAACGATATCGCTGATCGGCCGGTGATGGAGCTGGTGTTCGGCGGCTCCAACCTTGGCGCCGACATACTGTCCCAGATCGAAACCACCATCGACTCCGTGATCGGTGAAGACGAGATGCAGTACGACTTCAACTCGCACTTGCTGGTTACCGATTTCGACCTGACGATGCCGGATGGGCGCGTGAAAGCGGTAGCGCTGAGCTGGTCGCCAATTTCTGACACCAGCGGCGTCGTCGATAAGCTCATGTTGTGCGTACGAGACGTGACCGAACTCAAGGCATTGGCAGCAGAGGCGGGACAGCAAAAACGCGAGCTCGACATCATTGGCCAAATTCTGGCCATCAGCCAAGAGAAATTCTCCGGGTTTATCGACGGCTCCGTCGAGTTCTTGGCTGAAAACAAGAAAATTATCGAAGACGTTGGCCCCACGCCCCAGGGCGCCCTTGATCCCGATACGGCCACCCAGTTGTTTCGCAACATGCATACCGTTAAAGGCAATGCGCGTACCTACGGCTTGCTGCACCTGACAAACATGGTTCACGAGGCTGAACAGAGCTACGAAGAACTGCGGCAGGACCCCGATGCGGTGTGGGACCAAGAAAAACTGCTTGGTGAATTGGCCAGAGCATCGGCTGCGATTGAAGAATACGCACATATCAACAAGGTCAAATTGGGCCGAACAGGTCCGGGGCGTCGCGCCGGTGTCGAGAAATACCTCATGGTGCAGAAGGTAGACATTCAAGACGCGCTGGATTTGATGGACGACTCTGTGCGTGGGAATGACTTGGAGGCCATGCGAGCAGCACACCTGCGGGTACATAACATGCTGAAAATGCTGGGCACCGTTCGCGTGCAGGAAGCGTTGGAGGGCATTGTGGAATCTCTACCCTCACTTGCCAAGGAGCTGTCCAAAGAGTCACCAATCGTCAGCATCGACGACCACAACATTGTGCTTCGTACACAGATTGCAGATTTGTTGAAGAACGTCTTCATGCACCTCTACCGCAACTCCATTGACCACGGTATTGAGGCGCCAGAGAAACGCCTGGCCAAGGGCAAGCCCGCAGCTGGCCACATCAACCTGGATGTGTCATTGGCAGACGGGCGCGTCGTGTTGAAGCTTGGTGACGACGGTGCTGGTCTGGCGGTTGATTTGATACGTCAAAGGGCTATTGAAAAGGGCCTCTTGGGTGCCGACCAGCAAGCCAGCCCCGAAGAAATTGCGCAACTGATCTTTGCCCCGGGCTTCTCCACTGCAGCAGTGGTGACCGAGGTGTCGGGCAGGGGTGTTGGTATGGACGCGGTCAAGAGCTTTGTCGAGCGCGAAGAGGGAACCATTGAATTGGTGTTCCGCAGTGCCGATACCGACAGTAGCTATCGAGCCTTTGATACGGTGATCAGCATGCCTGGCAAGTTTGCAGTTCAGGCGATAGCTTAGACCAGGTTCCAAACAGCTTGCCCCCCCCGCGGTAGCGGGGGGGGCAAGATTTAAGTTACACGCCAACCAGCTTCTTGAATGAGGGCAACACGGCGTCGCCTTTGAATGGTTTCACAATCCAGCCTTTGATACCGGCAGCCTTGCCACGTTCTTTCATGACCGGCGAATTCTCGGTTGTGAGCATGACAATGCTGACCGTATTGTTATTGAGTTCGCTACGGACTTTTTCAGCCATCGTCAGACCGTCCATATTGGGCATATTGACATCACAGACAATGAGTTTGATCGCGGGATCTGCCTTGAGCTTGACCAAACCATCCCGCCCGTCAACTGCCAGGGCAACGGTCAAACCATTCTTCTGCAAGAAGTCGCCCACTTCATTGCGAACGGTGCTCGAATCATCTACTACCAAAATTTGCGCCATATCCAGACTCCTAACGTGTTAAAAAAATTCCAATTCACCTGAAGAAACCAACTCGTCTACCGAAGTGAGATTTTCCGAAAACTCTTCAGGCGACCAACTCAAATTAAAAACAAACTTCTGTTGCAACACCAGGGGCCTAAACGCCGGATCATTGGGATCGGAGACGGTGTATTTGAAACACAGTTGTGGGTTATCCGATCCAAAAGAAATATACCGGTGCAAATTGTTGATGATGATAGGCACCTGGGACAAGTAGACCCCCTCGCGAACACTGGACAGGTAGCGGTTCTTGATAGCCCCCCAAATCAGGTTGGTGATTTCACCGAGTAGCCCATTGAGGTTGCGAAAGTCGTAGGATTCTTCAGGGTTGATAAAAGTCCGGCCCGCTTTCACGTAGTGCATCATGGCCTCTTCTTCTGTCTGAAGCATCATGTAGCCGCGGCACCAGCTACTTTCCAAGGGGATCAGCGTGAAGATTTCGCCAAAGATCAAGCGGTCTCGCACCAAGTAGGGTGCCTCAACTTCAACTTGCATGGACTTGAATTGGCTCTGCAGTGCAGGGATCGCAATTTCTGTGATGCCACGGATCAGTGCATTGGGGTACGACCGGCTGAAGATGAACTCCTCTATAACTGCCTGCAGTTTGGAAATCGTGCCGATGGTGTAAGCCGCACTGTAGAGCAATCGGTCACGGCCCGACAAGTCGTCCAGGCTGTCCGTCGCTTCGCGGCGCAAAAAAATGGGCAACTCCGGACGAACTGCATGGATTTTTCGCGCCAACACGGTGCCACCGTGCGCGCTGTCTGAATACGTTTCGGACAACAAAATCGCGCCTAAGTCCAAGTTAGAACGCAGCACTGACATGACGTTGTCTGGCTGGACTTTGAGGCCTACCAAACCATTGCTGTCGCAGAAATCTTTGATGCTATCAAAGCACGCTGTATCGCCGTCAAGTACCAATACTTTGCTGACTATCTTCGTCTGTTCGGTCATTTTTATTCCCTTCGAGAATATGCAATCGCCGTTAGAAGAACTCCATCTCACCCGCAGCCGTGGTTTCTTCGACCATCGTCCATTCGAAATCAATATCGGCATAGTCACGCACGCAGACGCTCACGTGAAACTGCTTGTTTCCATCAATCGTGGCGCGAAAATACTGGAGATGTCCGCCTTTCAAAGATTCAAGATGGTCGACGCACTCCCGCTCGATAATGTTGGGGGTTGACATGGCCACATGTGGGTAGACACGCGCCAGTTCACGGTTCAATGTGCCGCAACAAATGTTGCCGCATTCCCGCATGGCGTCCAAGAATGCCTGGTCGCTCATCTCCGCCGGATCAATATTGTTGAGGCTTGCAAAGTGGGCTTTGGTAGCGTCATCCGACGAAAAATAAATCACCACGGACAGTCGAAACAGAAACGATGCTACGGTCAACATGACCACCGTGGTTTCCCGAATTTCCTTCGGATTCGCCAGCACTGCAATCTCGCAGTTCTCGGGCGATGATCCTCCCATGCTGGCCTTGATGCCCATCATCAGCATCTGGTCAAAACTGTCTCGCACCCGGTTACTGATCATGTTGTTTCAACTCAAGAAGTTAATCCATCTTTGATCTTGTTGTTGATCAAGTTCAGTCCTGTGAGTGAACCGATGATCATCTTGCCACCCGCTTGCAGGTCTTGAAACGTCGTGGTGGTAATCAGGTCATTTTGGTAGAGACTATTGCGGTAGCCTTCCGACAGGCTCTCGGCTCGCGCCGCCAGATTGCGCATTTCGTCAGCAACCACTGCGAAGCCCCGCCCGGACGCACCGGCCCGCGCCGCCTCGATGGAGGCATTGAGCGTAACAATAATCATGTACTTGACGATCGATGCAAACTCGTCATTCTTGTCATGCATCGCGCGGTTATGGATGATGAGCTCGTTCATATCGGAATGCCAGCGCTCGAAGGTCTTGACCAAATCCAGCAGGGTGAGAATTTCGCCGGCCAAAGCTTTGCTTCCATCCAGTGCTGTTGAACTGGACTGCTGGATTTTTTCCAGCTGGGCGATTACATCCGGGCGCACGTCCTGCCGCAAATTTGCCAACTCGGCCTCAAGCGCGGCGTGTTTCCGCTCTGAAGATTCACGAAAATCTTCGCTTTCCCTACGTTGCGCTTCCAGCAACCCGCTCCAATATTGCTCTTGCGCTTTTGCCTCTTGTGCATCAACCGTCTTTGCAAGCGCACGCCTGAGCTTCAACACCTGCCAGCCCAAGAAACACGCTGCGGCGACTGCCGCAAAAAGTAGAACCAATGTTGTGTTGCCCATGGCACCTCTATCAATTAATGCGTGGTGTGACTAAGCCTAACATAGGCCGCCATCAAGTGCTACAAAAGAGCGATTCGATCTTCGAAAATGCCTGGAATGTCCTTCGATGTGGCTCTTGCGCCCTGTTTGGGTCGCTAGCAAATACCTAGCAATTTTTCTAAGACTGTAGCGACCGCGCCACGGTGCAATCGGTTGTTGCGGTGAACCCCGCACGGGTTAGGTGCGTCAAAGAATTGGCCGCATAATAAGTTAGCACTATTGCCAAAAGTTGCATCGAGAGTTGGACTCGACAAGATGACAGCACATGAAGGACAGCAGAAATATATGATCAATTCATACTTTCAATCCATGTCTTTGGCCCGCCGGCTATCGCTGGGTTTTACCAGCGTTCTCATACTTTTGCTTGCTGTAGCCATTACCAGTATCTATGCCCTGCAACTGCAAGGCCAGCGGGTGCAGCGCATTGTTCAGGTCAATAACGTCAAAACCACATTGGCGAATGAATTGATGGAAAGCATCAATGACCTGGCAATTCGCGCGAGGTCTGCCGCATTGTTTACGGACATGGATACTAAACAGCTTCAGGTCGAGTTCGACGCAGCAAAAGTTGCCGAAAAATCCTTTCTTAAGACTGAAGAAGCGCTCAATGCACTGATGGTTGGCGACAACGCGACCGATAAAGAACGCGCGTTGATGGGCGATATTTCGGCGGCCGGAAAGAAGGTACTCCCATCGACCGCAGAGTCGCTGGAGCAAGCGCTGGACGCCGACACCGTCGCCGCTGTGCTCACTCTCAGCAATCGGGTGCGACCTGCAGAGGTGATCCTGCGGGCCAAGGTCTCTGAGTTGATTGATCTGCAGGGCAAGATCAATGAGGATGCCAACAAAGACGTGCTGTCGTTGCAGCGTACTGTATTTGTCACTTTGGGCATATTGGTGACAGTAGCACTTGCCATGGGCGGCTTCATTGCCTGGCGCATTACCAACAGTGTGGTACAGCCCATCACCCAAATGCAAGTCATGATGAGCGAAATTGCCACCAGCCAAGACTTTTCGCGTCGCGTGCCGGTTGAGCGCATGGATGAAATTGGAATGTCCATCGTGGCCTTTAATGCCATGATCGGAAAAATCCAGGAAAGCTCGCAACAGCTCAAGCAAAAAACTGCCGACATCCAGGCCATGATGCATTACATACCGCAGGGTATCTTGACGGTTGTAGCAGGCAACAAGGTGCATCCAGAGTTTTCCGCCTATCTGGAAACCATTTTAGAAACCAAAGACATTGCTGGGCGCGACCTACTGGAGCTGGTCTTTGCCAATAGCAGTTTCAATGCGGAAATTCTGTCTCAGGTCGAAGCTGCAGTTAGCGCCTGCATTGGCGAAGACAGTATGAATTTTCAATTCAATGAGCACCTTTTGGTGAGCGAAGTTGAAAAGAAAATGCCTGACGGACGTGTGAAGATTCTCGATTTGAGCTGGTCACCCATCACCGACGATATGGATACCGTTGTACGCCTGATGCTGTGCGTACGCGATGTCACCGAGCTCAAAGCCTTGGCAGCCGCAGCTGGGAAACAAAAACGCGAGCTGGACATCATCGGTCAAATATTGGCGATCAGCCAGGAAAAATTCTCAGGGTTTGTTGAGGGATCGGTCGAGTTCTTGGCTGAAAACAAGAAAATTATCGATGCAGTGGGCGCAACTCCCAAAGACGGCCTGGACCCAGGAACTGTCACCGAGTTGTTCCGCAACATGCATACGATCAAAGGTAATGCGCGCACATACGGTTTTCTGCACTTGACCAACATGGTGCACGAGGCCGAACAAACCTACGACGACCTGCGCAAAAACCCAGATGCCGTGTGGGACCAAGAAAAACTACTCCGCGAGCTAGCCAGTGCATCCGATGCAATTGAAGAATACGCCCATATCAACAAGGTTAAATTGGGCAGGACTGGCCCTGGGCGTCGCGCAGGTGTGGAGAAATACCTCATGGTGCAAAAGCAGGACATTCAAGACGCTCTGGATGTAATGGACGATTCGATACGCGGGACCGATCTGGCATCGATGCGAGCGGCGCACCAGCGGGTGCACAACATGTTGCAAATGCTGGGCACCGTGCGTGTTCAGGAAGCCTTGGAGGGCATTTTGGAATCCCTTCCATCACTTGCCCAAGAATTGTCCAAAGAGCCGCCGCACATTAGCATCGTGGACCACAACATTGTGCTGCGCACGCAAATCGCGGATTTGTTGAAAAACGTCTTCATGCACCTTTATCGCAATTCGATGGATCACGGCATCGAAACCGGGTCTGAGCGTGTTGCAAAGGGCAAGCCAGCGGCAGGCAGTATCCAGCTGGAACTGGCTCTAGCCGAGGGCAAGTTGCAACTCAAGCTACGTGACGATGGGCGCGGACTGGCAGTCGATTACATTCGCAAAAAGGCTATTGAAAAGGCACTGATTACCGAAGATCAGAAGTTGTCACCAGAAGAAATTGCGCAGCTCATTTTTGCACCGGGCTTTTCCACTGCCGAGCAGGTCACCGAGGTGTCGGGCCGTGGAGTTGGGATGGATGCTGTCAAGAGCTTTGTAGAACGCGAGGAAGGCTCTATCGAGCTGCGCTTTTTGGACCCGCAGGCGAATAGCGCAAGCGACGGCTATCGCCCGTTTGAAACCGTAATCAGCATGCCAGCAAAATTTGCAGTGCAAGCGAATTCTTAGCAAGAACGGTGGATGCGATCGGCTTGGGTCGCATTGAAGGGGGTATATGCCGATTCAGGCTGGAGCCCCCGTAAAATATGACTATTGCGCTATGTAAATAGTAGCAAATACTTGCACCGACTGTTGTTGACCTTGACGGCCACCAGTCGGCGCAGGTACATCTGCAGTTAGGCGAGGTGCCGCAGTTCCCGCAATGCCACCGACACCGGCGCCAGATCCGGTCCCTGTGTGCTGATGGTGGTCAGCAGGGCTTGCAGGCGGCCAATTGCTTGGCCATGTTCTGTGCGCCAGGCTTGCACACCCTCCGCACCGCGTGACAGCTGGCCCAGCGTGATCTGGCGGGCGATGGAGTACACATCGTCACGCGCGCTGCCGCGGGCCTGGGTTTGCCACAGGGTGTCGGTGGGCAGGCGGTTGATCTGCGCACGCCATTCGGTCAGGGCCAGGTCGGCCTCAATGCCGAAGTAGGCCCGTGCCGCCTGTTCCAGGCCGGTGTTGGCGCTTTGGGCCAGGTCCACCAGGTCCAGTGCGGGGAAGATGAATTCCAGCGCCGTCAGGTTCTGTGCCAAAGCCGCATCCACACCGGCTTTGACCAGCACGTCGGTGGCCTGTTGCCAGCTGTCTTGTGCGCTCTGGGGCAGCCAGGTGGCCAGGTTCTGGCGCAGCTCGCGGGCGGCGGGCTGGTAGCGCTGGATCAGCGTGGGCAGGTCGGTGCCCTGGGCGCGGATGCGCAGCATCCAGCGTGAGGCGCGTTGGGCAATGGCGGTGAGCTTGCTCAGCAGGTCGAGCTGCAGGCTGGCATCGACCTTGTAGTCCAGAGCATCCAACTGGTCCCAGATGGGCTCCAGGTCAAAAATCTCGCGGGCCAGTGTGAAGGCGCGGATCACGTCCGCCGCCGTGGCACCCGATTCCGACGCAATGAAGTTGACGAATGTTGCGCCGGTGCGGTTGACCACCGTGTTGGTGATATGGGTGGCAATGATCTCGCGTTTGAGCGGGTGGGCTGCAATGGCGGGGCCAAACTTCTCGGTCAAGACCTGGGGGAAGTAGGCCTTGAGTGCGCGGCTGAAGAACGGATCGTCCGGCAGGTTGCTGGCCACCAGTTCGTCAAACACACTCATCTTGGCGTAGGCCAACACGACGGCATTTTCGGGCGATGTCAGGCCAACCTTGCGGGCGCGGCGGCGGGCGATTTCATCGTCCGTTGGCAAAAACTCGATGGCGCGGTTCAGGCGGTTGCTGCCTTCGAGCCACTGCATCAGGCGTTGCTGGCCGTCCAGCACATACAGGGGGCGGTGGGTGGCAATGTCCAGCGCCTGGGTCTGGTAGTAGTTGTCCTGCAGCACCAGTTGGCCCACTTCGTCGGTCATGGATGCCAGCAGGTCGTTGCGCTGTTTCAGCGTCAGGTCACCGGCCTCGACCACGCCGCCCAGCAAAATCTTGATGTTGACTTCGTGGTCGGAGCAGTCCACACCGGCGGAGTTGTCGATGGCGTCGGTGTAGATCAGGCCACCCTTCTGGGCGTATTCGATACGGCCGTTTTGGGTGCAACCCAGGTTGCCGCCTTCAGCCACCACCTTGCAACGCAGCTCGCTGCCGTTCACACGGAACGCATCGCTGGACTTGTCGCCCACCTGGGCATGGGTCTCGAAACTGGCTTTGACATAGGTGCCAATGCCGCCGTTGTACAGCAGGTCCACAGGCGCTTGCAGGATGGCCTTGAGCAGTTCCAGCGGTGGCAGCTCTTCGGCTGTGATGCCGATGACGGCACGTGCCTCGGGGCTCAGGGGAATGGACTTGGCGCTGCGCGGGTACACGCCGCCACCTTGCGAGATCAGGCTCTTGTCGTAGTCATCCCAGCTGGAGCGGGGCAGGTTGAACAGGCGCTGGCGCTCGGCAAACGACTTGGCCACATCTGGGTTGGGGTCGATGAAGATGTGGCGGTGGTCAAAGGCCACCACCAGTTTGATGTGTTCGGACAACAGCATGCCGTTGCCAAACACGTCGCCCGACATGTCGCCAATACCGGCCACGGTGAAGGCAGTGGTCTGTGTGTTCACACCCAGGGTGCGGAAGTGGCGTTTGACCGCTTCCCACGCACCGCGTGCGGTGATGCCCATCTTCTTGTGGTCGTAACCGACCGAGCCGCCGGATGCAAACGCGTCGCCCAGCCAGAAGCCATAGTCGGCAGATACGCCGTTGGCGATGTCAGAGAAGGTGGCCGTGCCCTTGTCGGCGGCGACCACCAAATAGGGGTCGTCCACGTCATGGCGCACCACGTTGGTGGGGGGTACCACGGCGCCCTTGACCACGTTGTCGGTGATGTCCAGCAGGCCAGACAGGAAAATCTTGTAGCAGGCAATGCCCTCAGCCTGGTAGGCCTCGCGGTCGCTGGCAGGCGGCGCGTTTTTCAGCACAAAACCACCCTTGGAGCCCACGGGCACGATGACGGTGTTCTTGACCTGCTGGGCCTTGACCAGGCCCAGAATCTCGGTGCGGAAGTCTTCGCGGCGGTCCGACCAGCGCAGGCCACCACGGGCCACCTTGCCACCACGCAAGTGCACACCTTCCACACGGGGCGAGTAGACCCAGATCTCGAACAGCGGCTTGGGCTCTGGCACACCGGGCACTTCGCGCGGGTTGAGCTTGAAGCTGATGTAGGGCTTCTCGGAGCCCGAGGCAGCGGTCTGCCACAGATTGGTACGCAACGTAGCCATGATGGTGGCCACAAACTGGCGCAGGATGCGGTCTTCGTCCAGGCTGGCCACGTTGCTCAGGGCTGTGTCCAACGTTTGCTTGATCTGCTGCTGCGCGGCCGCACGGTCACCCGCAAAGGCCGGGTCAAAGCGGGCCATGAACAGTTCGACGATGGACTGGGCGATGCTGGCGTTTTTGTTGAGCGCCGCTTCGATGTAACTCTGGCTGAAGGCAAAGCCCAGTTGCTTGAAGTAACGGGTGTAGGCGCGCAGCACCGAGATGGCACGTGCATCCAGGTTGGTGACCAGCACCAGGCGGTTCAGATCGTCGCTCTCCACACCGCCGCGCCAGGCGGTGGCAAACAGCGCTTCAAAGCGGGATTTGACCTTGGCAATGTCCGTGTCAGCCGGCAGTTGCAGACCCAGGTCGTGTATCCACAGCGTGTCGCCATTGTTGCCAATGCGGTAGGGGTGTTCGTCCAGCACACGGGCGCCCATACGCTCCAGCACGGGCAGCGAGTCAGACAACGCAACCTTGGAGGTGTTGTAAATCTTCAGACGCAGGATGCCGGTGCCAGCGTCCAGCGGACGGTACAGCTTGACGGCCAGTGGCGAAGTGGGGGAGAGCGCCAACAACATATCGGCATCTTCGGCACCCACTTGGGGCGAGAAGTCTTCGCGGTAGGCCGTGGGGAATGCATCGGCAAAACGGTGGGCCAGGGCTAGGCCCGGGCCTTCTCCATGGGCGCGCAGCAGCTCAGTGGTGCAATCGTCTTCCCAGCGCTGGGTCAGGCGGGTGATGCGGGCCTCTAGTGCAGCAAAGTTGGCCACATGCGGCGCGTTGTCCTTGGCGCGCACCAGGTAGTGGATGCGGGCCTGTGGGCTGTCCGTCAGCATGGGAGTGAATTCGATGGACAGGCCGTCCAGCGCGGTCATCAGCTCGCTACCTATCTTGATGCGCAGCTCGGTATTGAAGCGATCCCGTGGCACAAACACCAGGGCCGATGTGAAGCGGCCAAACGGGTCACGGCGCAGGAACAGGCGGGTGCGCTGGCGCTCTTGAAGGCGCAGGATGCCAATGGCGTGTTCGGTCAGCGTGGGGGTGTCTATCTGAAGAAGTTCGTCGCGCGGGTAGGCATCCAGAATGGATTGCAGCGACTTGGCGGCATGGCTGTCGGGCACCACACCGGCGGCGGCCATCACCGCGGCGACACGGCTGCGCACCTGGGGGATCTCGCTGACCGCTGCCGTGTAGGCGGTAGCGGTGTACAGGCCCAGGAAGCGGGCCTCACCAATGACCTGGCCGGCTTCGTCAAAACGTTTAACGGCCACATAGTCCAGCCAGGCCGGACGGTGCACGGTGGCGCGGGTCATGGCCTTGGTGACCAGCACCAGTTCGTTGCTTTCCAGCAGGGCCACGGCTTCGGGTGGCAACACGGTTTCCAGGGTGTGGACCGGGCCGCGCAAGATGCCCAGGCCGGTCTCGGGCTTGGCCACCATGCTGACCACATCGCCATCACGTTTCAGGTCGTAATCACGCGCACCCAGGAAGGTGAAGTGGCGGTCTTCCAGCCAGCTCAAAAAGTCAACGCCCTCTTGGCGACCAGCGGGCGACAGCGACGAGCGGGATGCATCGGCGGCCATCTTGCGCGCACGCTCCAGCATGGCGCTCCAGTCTTGCACGGCGCTGCGTACATCGTTCAACACCTGCTCCAGCTCGTCGGCCAGTGCCTGCTGGTCTGCTACGCCGACGATGCGGTCGCATTCCACCTGTATCAGGGATTCGACGGGGTTGGTGCTGCCGGCTGCGGTAGCGGCTGCTGCACTGCTGACGCTTTGCACCTTGCCCTTGGCATCACGGGCCACGCTGAGCAGGGGGTGAACAATCCAGTGGGCCGTGCGGTTGCTGCGGTTGATGGCCATGGTGACCGAGTCCACCAGGAAGGGCATGTTGTCATTGACGATCTGCACCACGGTGTGGTCACTGACAAAACCGTCTTCGGCCAGTGTGGGGTTGAAGACGCGGACCTTGGCCGTGTTGGGTGGGCGGGGTGCATCGAGCAGGCGCCAGTGCGCGTTGGCAATGGCAAACAGCGTGGACGGGCCACGTGCCACCAGTTCATCGGGGTCGGTGTTGTCGAAGTAGGCCGCCACAAAATCGTGGATACGGCTGGAGGCCGGGCCTGCATGTTCTTGGGTGTAGGACAGCAGCTCGGTGAGCGCGGAAGAGGTCATTGTTTGCTCCGGGGTTATCTTTTGGATGACGCGAATTCTAGGCGCGCATACGTCTGCTGGATATGCAGAAATGCCCTCATTCATGGCGTTATGCAAAAAATGCATGATGCAATTAGACGGGCTGAATGGGCTTGAAAAGTACTGCTGCAAGAGACGCTGCAAATGCAGGCGCTACCATTGCGCCACAACCATCACACCGAAACCGCCATGCCGCTCCAATTCGCCACTCGTCTAGACAACGTAGAAACCTCCGCCATTCGCGAACTCTTCAAGCTGTTGGGCAAGCCCGGCATCATCAGTTTTGCGGGCGGCTTTCCCGATCCGGCCATGTTTGATGTGGAGGGCATACGCGAAGCCGTCAACACTGCGCTGACAGAAGAGGCCGGTGCCACACTGCAGTACGGTGCCACCGAGGGCTACAACCCGCTGCGTGAGCAACTGGCGGCTTTCATGCAGGCCAAGGGTGTCAAAGACCTCTCGCCCGAGCAAATGATCGTCACCACTGGCAGCCAGCAGGGCCTGGACCTATTGGGCAAGACCATGATCAGCCCAGGCGACAAGGTCATTGTGGAAGGGCCCACCTTTTTGGCCACCATCCAGTGCTTCCGCCTGTATGGCGCGCAACTGATCAGCGCACCCATCGATGCCAACGGCGTGCAAGTGGACAAGCTGGAAGCGCTGATTGCCGAGCACAAGCCCAAGTTCGTTTACCTGATCCCCACCTTTGGCAACCCCAGTGGCGCCATGCTGAACCTGGAGCGCCGCAAACGTGTGCTGGAGCTGGCCGTGCAGTACCAGACGCTGATGGTGGAAGACGACCCCTATGGCGATCTGTACTTCAACGACGCGCCGCCGCCATCCTTATTGGCGCTGAGCGCCGGTGTGCCCGGTAGCCGTGAGCTGCTGGTGCACTGCGGCTCGTTGAGCAAGGTGCTGAGCCCCGGCCTGCGCGTGGGTTGGATGATTGCCCCGCCCGAACTGCTGGCCAAGGCCACCATGTGCAAACAGTTCAGCGATGCCCACACCAGCACTTTTGCTCAGGCCACCGCTGCCCAATACCTGAAGGCTGGCCGCATGCCCGGCACGCTGGCCCACGTGCGCAAGGTGTACGCCGAGCGTGCGCTGGCCATGGGCAACGCTTTGCGCAAAGAGCTGGGCGATGCGATTGAGTTTGTGCAGCCCCAGGGCGGCCTGTTTGTATGGGCGCGCCTGACCGGCGCTGGCGGCAAGGTTAAAGACGGTGCCGAGTTGGCCAAGCGCGCCATCGACAAGGGCGTGGCCTTTGTGCCGGGTGCACCGTTTTATGCATCCAACCCCGATCTGTCTACCCTGCGCTTGAGTTTTGCGACTGCGGATGTGGCGAAGATTGAGGAAGGGGTGGGGCGGTTGGCGCAGGCGCTTTAATCGCTTTTGATCTTGGCGTTGTTGGCGGCAGAGTGTGGGGCAGTAGGCCCCGCCTCATGGTGTCACAGGCCCACAAATCGGCGGGGCCTACTGCCCCACACGCTGCAATGGTTTCTGGAGTGGATCATTGGGCTGGAGTGGGGCGGAAGCCGGCGTTGGCGAATGGCTGCTTACTGGCAGTCCAATCTATTGCCCGTCATCGGTCGCTCGAGCATTTCGGTTGTGCCCGTGATAGCGATCGTTCGTACTTCAACTTCTCTTCAACCAAGATAGCCCAGAGTTGACTAAACAAGTTGCGATACTCTATCTCCCAACGAAAGCACGATTGGTTCTTGACGCAGGTATCGTCTTCCTTTTTCTCAAAGATAGACCAACGGGGTATGAAGGCTTAATATGAATAGAGGCATAACTAGGATTCTTCAGGTCTTCGTGTTGCTCATGCTTGTGTTCACACTGGGCTCTTGGACGGCTATGTTGGGCCCAGCTCCCAAATTAGAACCATTGCCAGCGTGGCTTGATGATGTGTTGAGTAAAGTTGGATGGACTTTAGGAACAGTAACCTTCGCGTTTATTTGCTTTACCAAACCAGGGCATCGCTTTCTAGTTGAAAACTCTCAAGGCAAGCTTTGGAAGCAGTTTCAGTTCCTCATTGGGCCGGTTCTAGTCGTAGTCTTCATGGCACTCATGACAGTCCACGGTGCTGTCGCGGGCCTCGGTGGGCTATACGTCAGCTTTCGGGGCGAGTCGGCTACTGTCCTGGGAGAGATAGTTGCCAAGTCTTACACGGGCTCTAGGGGGTGCAGGTACCGTACCGATATTCGATGGTTGTTGGATGGGTCTACAAAGAAAAAGTGCTACTCAGAAGAGTTATGGACGCAACTAAGCATTGGGCAGGAGGTTGCACAAGAACGATGGCAGTTTGGAAAGTTGCATGCGGTTTCAGACTTTGTTTGGCCAACTCGTGAGTTGCCATCAGATGTGAAGAAGGCAGAAGTCACAAATAAGTGGCGCGGTTTTGCATTTCTCGGGGCCATTGTTTTCATTCCCGTGATTGGTGGACTTCTCATCGTTTTTTTCTCTCGGTCAAAAGAATGAAATATCTTGGAAGAGGGCTTCCAGCCCATGGCGGGTGCTCGGTTTGACGAAGTGCTCACCATAAAGCAGTTGCCCGCTCCCTGACTGCGAGTGACCGGTCTAGAGCAAGCTCATTGCAAACCGCCCCGCCCGCTTTGTGTCTGAAGCCGCCACCGAATCCATCCCCCTCCAGGTGATCATGATCAGCGCGCAACCGCCTTCGGGTCTAACTCCCGCAAAGCATCCGCCGCAATCCACCGCGCCGATTTAGTTCCCTGCTGTTGAATCCGCAGCGCAGCCGCAATAGCCTGCGCGCGCAGGGCGGTATTGCGTTTGCCGATACCGCGTAGAGCCCAGTTGACGGCTTTCTTCACAAAGTTGCGGTCGTCGTCTGCGGCTGCTTCTACCAGCGCCAGTGCGGCGATGAAGGGCTCGTCGCCCGCTTTTTTGTCGTGCACGGCCAGCGTGGCCAGTAGCGAAAACGCAGCGCGGCGCACGAACTCGTCTTTGCGCGTAGCCCACGCATCGACCTTGCGCCAGGCCAGCGGTGACTTCACAAAGGCGTTCAGGCAGGTCTGGTCACACACATCCCAGGCGGCAAATCCTTTGACCCAGGCGTCCATCTGGCGAGACGTAAGCAGGGCGGGCTCGGCCACCATGCTGGCGACGATGCGTGCGTCGGGGATGCTGGTGTCCCACAGGGCCTGGGCCAACGCGTGGTCGCGCCCCAGCTTGCGGGCTATGCTACGCATGGCTGGTACCGACAGGCCCAGTCGCCCGTCACCCACAATGCCAAAACGCTCCAGGCTTTCCAGCGCCTCGGGCCGGGCGTTGGCGTGCAGCAGGGCCAGGGCGGTTTGCAGTCGGCTGGTGTCTGGCATGCTTGGATACTATAAAAATAGTAGCAATAGGTATAGACTATTCGGGGGCTAGAGGCTCATTTTGCTTAAAGTGGTTATTGCAGATCCTGGACCAGGCGTTTGAATTCCGGTGCGTTGTCCAGCAGGGTGCGCCCGGCCTGTTGCAGCGACTGCACTTGTTCGGGGTCCAGCTTGAAGGTTGTGGGTATGGCCATCATGGTCTTGCGCTCGGCGGGGTCGGCAATGTCGCGCAGGCTGGTTTCTATCAGGTAGAAATCGGGCTGGCCTTCGTAGGGGCTGTCGGGGTTGTCGATCAGTTCACGCGCTTCGTGGCGCCAGTAGTGGAAGCTGGAGCGCAGCCAGGTCTGGGTTTCAAACGAAATATTGGCCATCAGGGTGTCCAGCACACGGGACGCCATTTGGCGGATGCTGGGCGCCTTGCCCGACTGGTCTATGCCCGACTCCGGCAAGACCTCGGCACTGACCACCAAGAACACCACCTTGCGCACACCCTTCACACCCAGGCGTTTGAGCAGGGGTGCAAAACCGCCCCGCGCGATGCTGGATTCCAGCGGCCCGCGCAGGCCCAAGTTGTCCGAGATGCCACCGTCGATCAGGTGGATCCAGGGGCGGCCCGTTTCTGGGCTGGAGTCCATGTAGGAGTCCACCACCGTGGCATGGCGCTGTGCCCGCAGGGCCCAACCCTGGTCTTGTGGGCCGCGCAGCGTGGGTTGTATCCAACTGGGCCGCTTGTAGCCGCAGCGCCCGCCATGGTTCTTCAACACCACCGGCCCGAACAGGATGGGGACGGCGCTGGACGCCGCCACGGCACGGGCCAGCGGCAGGCTGGAGAGATCGGTGCACAGGGGGTCAAACTGGTCCTGGGTGAACTGGAAGTCGGAGCCGCGGTTGAGGTCGGTGGCGTGTATCACCACCAGCGGTCGGGTTTGGCGCTCCAGCAGGTCGGCGAAGGTTTTTTTGGCAAACAGGCGGCGTTCCAGAATGGCGCTGAGCAGATCGACCCGGTCATTGGTAGACCAGCCCATGACCTGGGTCATGCCGGTGACCGAGATGTAGCGGTCCCACAGCTCGGTCTGGAAGTCGGCGTTCAAAAACCGGTCAGGAAAGTCGTCAAAAAAGGCATCACCGTACAAGCCGTAGTAGGCCGCGGCGTAGCTGCCGCCCGATACCGAGTTGATGACATCAATTTCGTCCAGCAAGCGGCGGGGCAGGCCATTCCAGCGGATCGGTGTGTCCCGCAGTTTGTCCAGCACCCCATAGGCCAGCGCGGCAGAGCGGGTGCCGCCCCCCGAGAACGCCACCACCATGAACAGGCCGTCGCTGTTGTCGGGGCCTGGCTGCAGGTTGGAGAAGCGGTAGCCGTATTTGGGGTTGACGGTGTCCAGGGGCTTGGTGGGCTCCGGCGGCGGCACCAGGCTGGCGCAACCGCTGAACAACACGGCGAGCCCTGAGGCAAGCAGCAGTCTGAACACGTGCCAATGCCCCCTTACTCGCCGATCAGGGCTTGCGCGCGGCCAGGGTCCAGTAGCGCGCCAGCTCGGTCAGGCCCTCGGGGCCGGAGACGGTGGCCAGGGTCTGGACGGCTTTGTCGGCTTGCCCGGCTTGTGCATAGGCCACGCCCAGGCGCAAACGCGCTTCCTCGGGGCGGCGGGGCAGGCCCTTGGCAATGCCTTTTTCCATCAGCTCCAGGCCTTTGTCAAACTGCTTCATGCCCACCAGGTTGAGTCCGATGTTGAACAGCGCAAAACCGTCAGGCTTTTTCTGGGCGGCAGCGGTGTCTGCGGCAAGATTTTTGCGGTCCAGCTCGTTCTCTTGCACCAGTTTGGCGCGCAGCTTCTTGTGGGCGTCGGTGCTGCCCAGCAGGCCGGCGGTTACGCCTTGGTCATAGGCATTCAGTGCTTCGCCAGAGAAGCCGCCTTTTTGGGCAAAGTCCACGTATTCGGAGTAATCGGTGGCTTCTTCGGGCGTGCCGTTGTAAAAGGCCAGGCGAAACACATCCAGTTGCAAGCGGCTGGCCAGGTCCGAGCGGCTCCACAGGCGGTTGATCAGCAAACGCCAGCTGTCCTTGCTGGGGTAATACTGCACCAGCATTTCCAGGGCCCGGGTGTAACCCGCGGCGTCTTTCAGGTTGTTGCGGGCCTGGGCCAGCATTTCCAGGTGGTTTTGAGCGGGGGCTTTTTTGGCCTGTTCACTGGCTGCGATTTCCTCGTTGATCAGGTCGCTGCCGCGTTGCAGGTTGCCGCCGAGCAAATAGGCCTGGATGCGTACATTCTTGACGGCGGGGTCAGTGCCACCGGCCTTGATGTTGCGGTCCATCCAGTTGGCGGATTGGGCGTAGTCCTTGGTGCGGTAGTGGGTAATGCCCACGGCGTGCATCAGGGGCAGGGTTTCTTCGGTCGTGAGCCAGGCGCCCTTGGCGTTGAGCTCCAGCACCTGCTCCAGCAGCTTGTGGGCGCTGGGTGCGTCATCGTCTGCAATGGCGATGGACAGCGCAATACGCGCCACGATGTAGTTTTCGTAAGGGGTCTTGTCCGCTACGGCGTTTGCCAACTGAACCTTTTCCCGGGCCTGGGGAAACTTCTTGTCCGTCAGCAGGGTTTGTGTTTCCAGCAACAGGGTACGCAGTTCCGCGCGAATGGTCGGCGCAGCGGGAGCCGACGCTGCACTTGCTGGTGCGGCCGGCGTTTGTGCCCAGACCATTGGCGCCCCCAGGGCGCAGGCCAGTAGCACGGCATTCAAGCGAAAGGATGGCATGGTGAGAGGTGCTTTCATGCCATTACGCCTTGCCGGGGTTGCACAGGGCGTGTTGGCCCATTTGCACCACCAGGTCGCGTGCCTTGTTGACTTCTGCCGCGGTGGCTACGGCCGCGATATTGGACGCCAGGCTGCCCACATACTTGCCAGAGGCTTCCGCCAGGGACTTTAGTGCCGTGCAGCGGGTGGTCAATTGTTTTTTGGCGGCTGCCAGGTCACTGGCGTCGCGCATCTCGGCGGCGACCAGGCCCAGTGCGACCACGCCGTCGGCGGTGGCATCCACCAGACCCAACTGGGTGTTCACCAGCTTGAGCATGTCTTTGTCGTTGGGGGATGCGGTGCCGGCGCGTTTGGACAGGTCGGCCAGGCTGGTAGCCAGACCTTGGGACACCTTGATGAACTCGGTGACGGATTTTCCAATGGCCGCTTTGTTCTGGGCCATGGCAGGCTGAACCAGCAATGTGGCAGCCAAAATCGAGGTGGACAAAATGCGGATCGTAGACATAAGAATGGAGTCTCTTGGGTTGAACGTGGGCGGAACTTTACACCGGTTCCGGGAACCGGCTTTTGCGCTGTCACAAGTGGGGCGCGTCGGCAAGGGCGCGTGCATGCTTTTGTCACCCGGGCGACATCTGTGGCCAAAGCGGCGGTAATCGGCAAACATTGCTGTCAATTGAACAGATAGCCGCACCATAATTGGGCCCACTTGCGCTCGTTGTGCGCACCAATTGGGGAAGCTGCAGCATGAATTTTTCTAACACCAAGATCAGCGTCAAATTGAGCGGCGCCTTTTTTCTGATGGTGCTGTTGACTGGCATTATTGGCGGATTTGCGCTGGTCCAATTGGCGCGCATCAATGCCAACACCGAGGAAATGGCCAGCAACTGGTTGCCCAGCATCCAGTACACCGGTGAACTCCAGGGCTTGCTCAACGAGTTTCGCCAGGCCGAGACACAACATGCCATGGCCGTGACGGCGGAAGAAAAAAAGGTCGAGGCGGACCGCATCAACGCGGACAAGGCCAAGCTCGCTGAGGTCGGCAAGAAGATCGAAGGCCTGCTGGATACGTCCGCTGAAAAGCAAAACTGGGAGACCTTCAGCAAGGACCTGGCTGCTTACTACACCGTAAGCACCAAGCTGTTGACCATGTCCGATATTGGACCCGCCGAAGCGATGGCTACCACCGAGTTGCTGAACGGCGAATCACGCACTGCATTCCGCACCCTGGTCAAGAACATTGAGGCCATGACGGCCCACAACACACAGGGCGCTGCTGCGGCCCGCGAGGGCGCCAAGTCTACCTATGCCGGCTCCCAATGGAGTGTGGTGTTGTTGTTGGGCATAACGGTGGCCTTGGCGGCTGGCATGGCGTTTTGGATCATTCCCCAGATCACCAAACCCATTGCCTTTTCTGTGCACGCGGCCAAGGAGTTTGCCGATGGCAACCTGACCCATGCACTGCACCCGCGGGGCAGCGATGAGCCCGCCCAGTTGCTGCACGCTTTGGAATCCATGCGGCTGGCCCTGGCCAAGGTGGTGACCAATGTGCGCCAGGGCTCCGAAGGGGTTGCCACAGCCAGTTCCGAAATTGCCCAGGGCAACCACGACCTGTCTTCGCGTACCGAACAGCAGGCCAGCGCGCTGGAGCAGACGGCAGCGTCCATGGAAGAGTTGGGCTCCACGGTGCGGCAAAACGCCGACAACGCCCGCCAGGCCAACCAGCTGGCGATGAATGCGTCCAGCGTGGCCATACGGGGTGGTGAGGTGGTGGCCGAAGTGGTAGAGACCATGAAGGGCATCAATGACTCGTCGCGCAAGATATCCGACATCATCAGTGTGATCGATGGCATTGCCTTTCAGACCAATATCCTGGCCTTGAATGCCGCGGTAGAGGCGGCGCGGGCCGGTGAACAGGGGCGTGGTTTTGCCGTGGTGGCGTCTGAGGTGCGCAGCCTGGCCGGCCGCAGTGCTGAGGCTGCCAAGGAGATCAAGGGGCTGATTGGCGCCAGCGTGGAGCGTGTGGAACGTGGCACCACCCTGGTCGACCAGGCCGGTGCCACCATGACCGAGGTGGTCAGCAGCATCAAACGTGTGACCGACATCGTGGGTGAAATCAGCGCGGCCAGCGACGAACAGGCTTTGGGTGTGGCACAGGTAGGGGAGGCGGTGACCCACATGGACCAGGCCACCCAGCAAAATGCGGCACTGGTGGAAGAAATGGCGGCCGCTGCCAGCGGGCTCAAGTCTCAGGCACAGGATCTGGTGCAGGTTGTGGCCGCGTTCCGCCTGAGCGAGTCCGACATGGGCTACAGCGCGCGGCCCAGCCCGGTCCATGCTCCAGCGCCACGCAGCCCCCTGACCAAGCCAACGGCAAAACCCGTGAGCAAACCCAAGGCCGCGACCTTGCCGGCCCGCGCGGAAGCGCCGGCCATACCCCGGCTTGCCCCCAAAACCAGCACCAAGGTGACGCCTGCGGGCGGAGACGACGATTGGGAAACATTCTGAAAGCCAAAGCATCCGGACTCGCCGCCTTGGGCGGACTGGTCTATTCCACCGACAGCGGGCGTATGTGCCCGGATTGCCGCCAACCGGTGGCGCAGTGCACCTGCAAGCAGCCTGTGGCGCCCACGGGTGACGGCATTGTGCGGGTCTCGCGCGAAACCAAGGGCCGTGGCGGCAAGGCCGTCACCCTGGTCAAGGGCGTGTTGGTGGACGCCGCGGCCTTGGCGGAACTGGGCAAGCAGCTCAAGGCCGCCTGCGGAACCGGTGGCACCGTCAAAGACGGGGTGATCGAAGTGCAGGGTGACCACATCGAGCGGGTCATGCAAATCCTCACGACCCAGGGGCACAAGGTCAAGCGCGCCGGCGGTTAGTATTGGCGGATGGACAGCCCCAACCCCGCCTCTGTAGCCCTGTACTGGGACTTTGAAAACCTGCATGCCGCGCTGTGTGAGGCCCGCCAGGAGGGCTCCTATGGCAAGCAGGACAACCGATTCAGGGTGCAGGAGCCTCTGGTGAATGTGCACGCCGTGGTGGCGCTGGCGGCTACCCTGGGCCCCATCACCATCAACCGTGCCTACTGCAACTGGCAGTATTTCGGGCGATACCGCGATGCGCTGCTGCACCACGCCATGGAACTGATCCAGCTGTTTCCCCCGGGTGGAGCCGCCAAAAACGGGGCCGACATCCGGCTGTGCCTGGATGCGATGGAGGATGTGGCACACCATGGCCATATAGCCACCGTGGTCATCGTCAGTGGTGACAGCGACTTCATGCCACTGGCGCAAAAGATCAAGGCCAGCGGGCGCCGGGTGATTGGTCTGGGTGCACGCAGTACCACCAACGGGCACTGGGCCAGTTCCTGCCACGGATTCCATTACTACGAAGATTTGGTAGCCACACCATGCTGACATTTAACGCAGACGAAGTAACCCACGGTATCCAACTGGCCGTGGCGCCGGTGTTTTTGCTGACCGCCGTGTCGGGAATGATTGGTGCCATTGCGGGCCGCCTGGCCCGCATCATCGACCGGGCGCGTCTGGTGGAAGACCGGGCACGTGAGTCGAATGACCCGGAGTTTTTGGCGCGTGCCTTCAAGGAACTGGGAGAGCTGCGCCTGCGGGGCCGCCTGGCCAATGGCGGTATTGCCTTGTTGACCTTTTGTGCCTTTTTGATCGGCCTGACCATCATTGTGTTGTTCGTGGGGGAGACTACGGGTTTCAAGGTCAGCCGCTGGGCCGTGGGGGGCTTCTTGTCGGGAGTGGTGAGCTTTTTGCTGGCCCTGTTGTGCTTCTTGGCGGAGACGGTGATTGCCACACGCCTGCTCAATTTTCACCTGCCGGGCAAAGGCTAGTCTCGCATCGCCTGCGCGGTCAACGCGTAGGAACATTTGCGGGCCGTGTGGTCAAACATCTGTGATGTGATCATCAGCTCGTCTGCGCCGGTGCGTGCCACAAAATCCTGCAATCCTTTGCGTATGGTTGCTGCCGAGCCTATGGTGGTGCACGACAACACACTGCGTAGCAAAGCTTGCTCGGCCGGACCAACCTGCTGGGCATAACCAGGCTTGGGGGGCGGCAGGCGGGCAGGGCGACCGCTGCGCAGGTTGACAAAGGCCTGCTGCATGGAGGTCGCCAATATCTGGGCCTCTTCATCCGTATCCGCAGCAAACACGTTGAAGCCCAGCATCACATGTGGTTTGGCCAGTTGGGCCGAGGGCTGGAAACGGGCGCGGTACAACTCTATGGCGTCCATCATCTGTGCGGGTGCAAAGTGCGAAGCAAAGGCATAGGGCAAGCCCATCATCGCCGCCAACTGCGCTCCAAACAGGCTAGAGCCCAGTATCCAGATTGGCACCTTGAGCCCCCTCCCAGGTACGGCGCGTACCTTTTGCTTGGGCTGGTCCGACATAAAGTCCATCAGCTCGGCCACATCCTGGGGAAACTCATCGGCGTCGGACGCCAGGTTGCGCCGCAGTGCACGGGCTGTCAACTGGTCTGAGCCGGGCGCGCGGCCCAAGCCCAGGTCTATGCGGCCCGGGTAGAGCGATTCCAGCGTGCCAAACTGCTCGGCAATGACCAAAGGTGAATGGTTGGGCAGCATGATGCCGCCGGCGCCCACGCGAATGGTGGACGTGCCACCCGCTACGTGGCCAATCAGCACGGCAGTGGCTGCGCTGGCAATACCGGGCATGCCGTGGTGTTCGGCCAGCCAGTACCGTTTGAAGCCCAGGCGCTCCGCATGTTGGGCCAGGTCCAGTGTGTTACGGAATGATTGTGCGGCGTCGCTGCCCTCGGTGATGGGTGAGAGATCGAGTACGGAGAATGGAATCATGGTTGGTGTAGTTTGAGCGCCTGGAACACGCGGAATGCGGCGTACGCGTCGTTGGCGGCGTAGACCAGTTGGGCTTCCGTGAGTTGTGGATTGGCCCAGTTGGACGTTGCGGCCTTTTTGGATTTGAGAAATCGTTTGTTGAACAACACCGCCACGGCACCCTTAACCCCCATGTCTTTGCGGTATCCGCGCTCCCGAAAGACGGTGTTGAGTTCCAGCACACCACCGGGCTCTACACCCAGTTTTGCAATGATGCGTTTGCGGTCATCTCCCAAACCAAAGCCGGCCTTGGTGATGCCACTGTGTGCAAGCAAATCTGCCACCATGGCGCTGCACTGCGGGTCATGCAGCTGGAAGACCCAGGCCTTGTGGGCGTTGGCCAATTGCACAATGTGTGGCCCCTCCGACACCTGGTCTTTGAAGAAGGTGGGCTTGGATTCGGTGTCGAAGCCCAGCGCCTGGGCGTCTGCCAGTTCCGCGCAGGCACGTCTGGCCTGTTCGGCCGTGGCGACCAACACAATGTGGTGTAAGCCAAGACGGTCAAAAGGCTGCAGCAGTGCGATTTCTTCTTTGCTGGGGGTAGGGTGGGTGGTGTGCATGGGGAGCAAGTGTGCCGGATTGGCAGGGCCAAAGCGGCAGCGCAGCATAATCGCTGCATGAAAAAAACATTCAAACTGAATATTGAAGGCAAGAACCGCGACCGTGTTCTGGACGCCGTCAAGCACGAGATTCGCAAATACGTTAAACGCGAGCGCCGCCGCGAACTGCCCGAGGGCGTGGACTTTTGGGACTTTGATTGTCGCTTTGGTGCCACCGAGGCTGAGGCCGTTGTGGTCCACTTCGCTACGCTCACCGGCCTGATTGACGGTATTGCCACAGCGGGCGGTGAGCAGTTTTATGTGGAGATATTGGCATCGCATGGCCGCCGCCAGGCGCGCCCAGCAGGTGCCGATCCACGGGAGTAACTTCGTTTTGTATCTTGACCAGGAGAAGGTTTTATTATGTTGACGCTGTGTGGTTTCCCCGTTTCCAACTACTACAACAAGGTCAAACTGGCGCTCCTGGAGAAGAACGTTCCCTTTGTTGAAGAGAACGTCAAGACCGGCCTGACCGATGAGGCCGTGTTATCGGCCTCTCCGTTGGCCAAAATTCCTTTCATCCGCACACCACAGGGTACGCTGTGCGAGAGCGAAGCGATTGTGGAGTACATAGAAGCGGCCTACCCCAACCCGCCTTTGTTGCCATCTGACCCCTTTGCCGCGGCCAAGGTGCGCGAGTTGTGCATCTACATTGATCTGCACCTGGAGCTGGTGGCCCGCGAGTTGTACTACCAGGCGTTTTTTGGTGGCACGGTCAGCGAGGGCACCCAGGCTCGGGTGCGCAAGCAGTTGGACAAAGGTATTCCCGCAGCCAAGCGTTTGTTGAAGTTTGCGCCCTATGCCGCGGGCGACACTTTTACGCTGGCGGATTGCGCCGCCTATGTCAGTCTGCCGTTGGTGGGTATGGCCACGAAGGCCATCTACGGTGAAGACCTGTTGCTGGCCGGTGGCATCGACTACAAGGCCTACATCAAGTTCATTGGCCAGCGGCCCTCAGCCCAGCGGGTGGACGCAGACCGCAAGGCGTCCATGGTTAAAGCCTAGTCGGGCTTGGTCTGGGCGGCTGCCAGTGCGCGCAGCTTGTCTTTTTTGCTGGGGCGCTTGCCCTTGATGCCACCTTTGTCCGCGGCGATCTGCGGCACGATGGGTGTGGCAACCTCAGTGGGCTCGAAACCTGCGACCTCTTCCAGCGGCAGACTCAAACCCTGGCGCTTTTCGATCAGGTGGAAGTGCGCCTCGGTGTCGGCGGTGACAAAGCTGATGGCCAGGCCTGGCTCACCCGCGCGGCCGGTGCGGCCTATGCGGTGCACGTAGTCGACCGCTGAGCGGGGCAGGTCGTAGTTGACCACCACGGGCAGCTTGGCAATGTCAATGCCGCGTGCGGCCAGGTCGGTGGTGATGACCACTTCCCACTGTTCGTCCTTGAACTCGGCCAGCACTTGCTTGCGTGCGCCCTGGCTCAGGTCGCCATGGAAGGCGGTGGCGTAGATCTTGGCCTTGTACAGCTTTTCAGCCACCAGCTCGGCTGCGTATTTGGTGGCCACAAAGACCAGCACACGTTTCCAGCCTTGGTCTTTGATCAGGTGGCGCAGCAATTGGGTGCGTTTGTCGGTGTCCACCCGGATGGCGCGTTGCGTGATGTCGGCGGGCGGAATCTCGGTAGAGGCCACCGAAATGTTGACCGGGTCGCGCAACATCTGGCCGGCCAAGGCCCGTACATCGGGCGGAAAGGTGGCAGAGAAAAACAGACTTTGGCGGCGGGGCGGCAGTAGGGTGAGTACCTTGCCCAACTCTTCGGCAAAACCCAGGTCCAGCAGGCGGTCGGCCTCGTCCAGTACCAAGAGACGCACCGTGGCCAGCTGCACCGCGTTTTGCGCGGCCAGATCCAGCAGGCGGCCCGGTGTGGCAACCAGCACGTCCGCACCGCCGCGCAGGGCCATCATCTGGGGGTTGATGGAGACACCGCCGGAGGCCACCACCACCTTGGGGCTTTGGGGCAGGGCCTGGGCCAGGCTGCGCACCACGTCGCCCACCTGGGCGGCCAATTCACGGGTGGGCACCACGATCAGCGCGCGGATGGCCCGCCCGTAGGAGTGGCGGTTTTCGGCGGGCAATTCTTGCAGGCGCTGCAGCAGGGGCAGGGCGAAGGCTGCAGTTTTGCCAGAGCCGGTTTGGGCCGAAGCCAGTACATCGGCCCCGGTCAAAACCGCCGGAATGGCTTCGCTTTGGATGGGGGTGGGGGTTGTAAACCCGAGCGCGCTGGCGGCTTGGGCCAGTGTGGGGAGCAATCCGAGGGAGAGAAAAGGCATGGGCCTATTGTCGGCCCTGGCGCTGGCATCAGGCCAGCAGCATGGAAATATCGCTGAAGGCCTCGGCGGTTGGCATCTGGGTTTGCAGTTTTTCCGCATCCAGGCCCAGATTCTGCACAACCGAGACCGGCAGGTCGGCCAGTAGCGGTGCTGATGTTGCCGACTGGTCGGCAATGAAGGCCGCCAAGTGCACCACGGCCGCCAGGCGGGTCGCCGAGGCGGTCAGTGGGCGCGCCGCGTACTCCAGTGCCATGGCCACGGTCTCGGGGAAATCCCATCGGCGTGCAATTTCTGCGGCAATCTGCCCTTCGTCAAAACCGGCCACACTACGCTCGCGCTTCCAGCGTTCTGCCGGTGCGCAAGGTTGTGCTTCGATCTGCGCCAGTGCATCCGGCATGCGCTGCGCGATGATGATTTCACCCAGCCGCAGCATCATGCCGGTCAGCCAGGCCTCTTGCTCGTCCAGAGCGCAATGGCCAGCCAGCCATTTGGCATAACCGGCACACACCATGCTTTGGCGCCAAAAATCAAGCCTGTCCAGTGCTGGAGGAAATTCAAAGCCCCTGGCCATGCAAATCGACAACGCGCGGGCCCGAATGTGCGCCATGCCAACCACACTGACCGCGCTGTCCAACGTATGCACGCTGCGCGACAGGCCAAACATGGCGCTATTGGCCATGCGCAGCAAGGTCGCGGTGAGCCCGGGGTCTTTGGCGATGATGGTTGTGACGGTGGCGACGTCGGCACTCTCGCTTTTGAGGGTGCGGATCAGGGCCTGCGCAACTTCCGGCATCACGGGGAGCGAGACGGACTGCAGGAAGCGCGCGGCGGTTGTCATGGTTCGTTTGATGATACCCGCGCAAGGGGTTTGTGCTGCCGGAAAAAAAGATTGGCTGACCTCTCTATCATGGGTGAAAACCCGCCCAGTGGCCCCAACTGGCGGTATTGACCCAAGGACCTTTCATGACCAAGACACTGAAAATTGATTTTGTATCCGACGTATCCTGCCCCTGGTGCGCGGTCGGCCTGGCCTCGCTGCAGACTGCGCTGGACCGCGTGGCACCCGATGTGAAGGTGGACATTACCTTCCAACCCTTTGAACTGAACCCCAAGATGGTGCCCGAAGGTGAAGACACGACCGAACACCTGCGCAACAAGTACGGATCTACACCCGAGCAGGCAGCCGCCATCCGCGAGACCATTCGTGCCCGCGGTGCCGAGCTGGGTTTTACCTTCAACCTGGACAAACGCTCGCGCATCTACAACACCTTTGACGCTCACCGCCTGTTGCACTGGGCGCATGAGGAAGGTGGTGGTCACCAGCTGGCGCTGAAGCAAGCCTTTTTGAAGGCCTATTTCACCGACGGCGAAGACCCCAGCAACCATGCGGTGTTGGTGCGGGTGGTGGGTGAGGTGGGCCTGGACACCGAGCGCGCCAAGGCCATCCTGGCCAGCGACACCTATACGGCCGAAGTGCGCGCCCAAGAGCAGTTTTACCTGCGCCAGGGCATCAACTCGGTGCCGGCCGTGGTCATCAATGACCGGCACCTCATTTCTGGCGGCCAACCCCCTGAGGTGTTTGAACAGGCGCTGCGGCAGATCGTGGCCACGGCGTAAGCCGTACGTCTAGCCCGGCTGCAGCACTTCGAGCAGACGGTCCAGGCCACCAGACTCGATCGACACCATGGCCTGCTCGCGCACTTTGGGCTTGGCGTGGTAGGCCACAGACAGGCCAGCGGCGCCCATCATTGGCAGGTCGTTGGCGCCATCGCCCATGGCGATGCACTGTTCGGGCTCTATCCCCAGTAGTGAGGCCACCTCCAGCAGCGTGCGGCGTTTCTCCGCCCCATCACAAATCTCGCCCCAGGCCTGGGTCACCAGGCCGCCGGTCAATGCGCCGCAGTTAGGGCCACCGCCCACTTCCAACCGGTTGGAGCGCGCAAAGTCAATGCCCAAGCGTTCCTTGACCCGGTCGGCAAAAAAGGTGAAACCGCCTGAGACCAGCAGCACCTTGAGCCCAGCCGCCTTGCACGCCGTGACCAGTTCGGCCGCGCCGGGGTTGAGCTGCAAGCGCTGCACATACACCGCCTCCAAGTCGGCCACGGTGACACCCTTGAGCAGCGCCACCCGCCGACGCAGGCTGGTCTGGAAGTCGGTAATTTCGCCCCGCATCGTGGCCTCGGTGATGGCCGCCACTTCGGCCTTGCGACCCACGGCGTCGGCAATTTCGTCGATGCACTCGATGTTGATCAGCGTGGAGTCCATGTCGAAGGCGATGAGCTTGAAGTCGGACAGCTTTTGGGTGCCGGGCGCAAAGTTGCGCAGGACCAGGCCGGGGGAGAGTTCTGTGGCTTGCATTGTGTAAAAAGTGCTATTGAATTGGGAGCTGCTTACGAAATCTGTACGGGGGCTGGAGGCCTATTTGCCTTAAGGCTTTGCCTGTAGCCAGTTTTCCAGCTTGAGGTCAGGAATGCGGGTAAAGGCCGCATCGGCACTGACCAGTGTGGCGTCGAGCGTGAGTGCGTGCGCAGCGATCAGCGTGTCATTGGCGTCCAAGCCTTGGCCTATCGACGTCACCGCGTTGCGCATGTTGGCGTAGGTTTGAGCCACTTCGGTGCCCAGCGGGAGAATGGTTAGCGTCGCCATGGTTCGCTCATAGGCAGCTTGCAAGCGCTCTTGCGGTCTGCGTGCCAAGCCGTACAGCAGTTCGCAGTCCACGATGACGCTTGTCTGAAATTGCGCCTCAGGCGTAGATTGGCTGATCGCAATGGCGCGGCGGGCGGCGGGGCCCTGCGGATTGCGCATCATGTCTGACACGATATTGGTGTCCAGCAAATACAGGCTCATAGGTCAATTTCGTCGAGCGGCGCCAAGTCCTCGCCAGCATCGGGGAACGGCTCATCGACGACAGACCAGTCCTTCATGCTGATAAGCGCTGCGGCCAAGGCTGCCGCTGTACCCCTCTTGGGTTTGTCTGGAACCAGCTCCAAAATCAGCCGGTTGCCTTCTCGGCGCATCACCGCGTCAGTGCCGGGTAACTCGAACTCCTTTGGGATGCGGACCGCCTGGTTTGCGCCATTCCTAAAGAGTTTTACGGTCCTAGCCCCCGAATTTTCTGGAAAGGGTGCTATTGTTTCCGAAGCATGGTGAGTGGAGTGGTGGTTTGAAGTGGACATGGTCAACCTCCTCAGGAGTGCAGGCTTGATTTTAGCCTATGCCTTGGCATATGCCTTGGACCGAGGGCTAATTGCCATACCAGTTTTCAACCCGCAAACCCGGCACCCGCTCGAATTCCCGGGTGTTGCGGGTGACCAGCGTGAGGTCGCGGGCCATTGCAGTAGCGGCAATCAGCAGGTCCGAATTTCCGATAGGCGTCCCCGCCGCATCCAATGTGTGTTTAATGACTGCCGCTGACTTTGCGCTGGCAGAGTCAAAGTTCAGTATCTGGTACGCACGCTGTACCGACTCCATGCCGCGGCGCTGCAACTCGGGTCGGGTGGACCGCAGTACGCCGTACTCCAGCTCGAACCACACCACGGCGGGCACAAACACTTGGTTGGCCGGAATACTTTTTAAGTGTGAAGCGACTTGACCCTCTTGCTTGAAGAAGTAGATGAGGGTGTTGGTGTCCAGGGCAAACACGTCAGGTGTTCCCAGGCACTACAGGGCTTCGCGCGGCAGGTCGGGCGTGTCACCCGCACGCAGCGATGGCGATAGCGGGAAGTTTTGCCAAGCGCTGGCTTGGGCGGCAATTTCTTCAAAAAACCCCAAGGGATAGCCGTTTGCGTCCAAGGCGGTGGTTTGCTCCTTGACCAGCTGTGATATCCACGCACTGAGCGACAGCTTGGCTGCAGCTGCGGAAGCCTTGGCTCTGGTGATTGCTTCTTCGTCCATGTAGATGGTGACTTGGGACATGGCAGTTCTCCAAATAATTACATGAACAATTATATAAGTGTCAGTAAATTAGGTGATCACGGTTGTCCAGCGGGGACGGAGTGGCTATTTCAGGACCCTTCAGCTAACAACAATCAGCGTCATACCCGCGTGTTTGGATGCGCCGATATCAACGGTCATGGTTTGGATGCAAATCGCATACGAGACAATCGCCGGGGCGAATTGACCGCGTGATTACAGGCGTCGCCCCTATTTGCTTTTGGCGAATCAAGCTTACTTTTTGTCCCTATTTCGCTTGCCGAAGAGACGTATCCACAATGCAAAGCCTCGTTGCTGGAGCCGATATTCACCAATTTTTGATGGGTTTTTCAGAATAATTTTTCGAGTCGTTAGAGCTTGCAACGCATTTGTAAGCGTCGAGTCATCGCCGGTGAAACTTTGGCGAATCTGCGCCTTTGTAATCCAAGAATTCATCTTTTCGGCCATGATCGACAAGACTTGCCGATACTCATCGGATTTGATTTTTTCGTTGAATGCACTCGCGTAATAGCTGTTGCCGATAGCGTCGATTGCTCCGCCTAGCTTGAATGCGGAATCAAAGACATCCTCAAGAGATATTTCACCATCTGTGTTGTGATCAAACGCAGAATACGCAAACTGTTGTATGAAATGTGGGTATCCCTCGGAAAGGGCAGCTATTTGATCTTTTGCCGCGTCGGATATTGTTGTTTGTTCAACATTCAATTTATTCCCAGCTTCAAGTCCTTTGTCAATGACATATATTCTGTCCGCCAGGCTGAGTTCCGTTATTTTTAGTGGCGTGAAAATGCGAACAGATGACTCGTGAGAGATTGACAGTTTTTCGGGGGTGTCTGGTAGACCTGCGACCACAAACATTACATTGTCACATCCTTGTCGTTGCAGGGCCTCTGTGACTGTCTTAAAAAAGTAACCTATTCGAAGCAAAGGCGTCGCATTGTCACACTCGTCGAACAAAAAGAGGATTCCATCTTTTTTATTTTCCCCTCGCTCCGGTTTGACAATTCGCTTGCACGTTTCGGCAAGACTATATGAGAACTGGTCAAGTTGCAGCTCAACTTCAGAATCTACTTCTGCTGCACTGACGCCAGAGTCCATAACTTTAATTCTTTGTATAAATGACCAAGTATTCGCCACAAAGGATCGGATGCTCTCGACTTTGCCAATTTCGCGCGAAATATTGCGTTCTATTAACTTCAATAAAGTGCCAATGTCTAGTTTGTCTGATACTGGTATATGAATTGACAAAAAATCAAAATTTTCATACTCGGGACTTTTAATGTTTCCGACGGCCACCGCCTTTAGAAATAATAAGAGTGAGGATTTTCCAATGCCCCTGTCGCCAGTCATCAGAATGGTTGCTGGTTGCCCCAGCTTGGTTTGGTAAAGGCCTTTTTCCAGCGCAACAACTTCATTTATGCGACCTGCAAACATTGCAGTTGGAACGGGGCTGTTCGGTTTGAACGGATTTATCTTCGTCATGTGAGTTGTGTTGTGTGCTCGAAGGGGATACTGAGAATCGACAATTTCAGTCAATCACTGTTGATGTTGTCCTATCGTACGCGTCTGCTTCGTTGTTGGTCGGTTTTTTCGATCCAAACTCTGCCTCCCACGCCATAGATGGGCGAAGCAAACTGCGATTGCCCAGTTACTTTGCAACCGCAGCAGTAGCCACCGCCTCCGCCTCCACCACCGGCTGCCCCAACGACTTCAAAATATCCCGCACCATCTGCGCCCGGTCTTTGGCTTCAGGCAACTCTCGCTCGATACGCAGCTTCTCATTCCCCGCCAGCTTGATGTGTTTGTTCTTCTGGATCAGATGGATGATCTTCATCGGGTCGATTGGCGGGTTTTTCTGGAACGTGATGCTGATGATGCCGGGCGCGGCGTCTACCTTCAGCACGCCGTAGGGCTTGGCCAGCACGCGCAGGCGGTGCACGTCGATCAAGGTCTGGGCTTGCGGTGGCAGTTTGCCGAAGCGGTCCACGATTTCTTCCAGCAGAGTGTCCACCTGGTCGGCGGTTTTGGCGGTGGCCAGCTTTTTGTAGAACGATAGGCGCAGGTGTACATCGCCGCAGTAGTCGTCGGGCAACAGCGCTGGGGCGTGCAGATTGATGTCGGTGGTGACATTCAGCGGGCTCAGCAGGTCGGGCTCGATGCCGGCCTTCAGGCAGCGCACGGCCTCGCTCAGCATCTCGTTGTAGAGCTGAAATCCCACTTCCAGCATGTTGCCGCTCTGGTTTTCGCCCAGCACCTCGCCAGCACCGCGAATCTCCAGGTCGTGCATGGCCAAATAGAAACCACTGCCCAGCTCTTCCATGGCCTGAATGGCGTCCAGGCGCTGGGTGGCTTGTTTGGTCAGGCCTTCAATATCGGGCACCATCAGATACGCATAGGCTTGGTGATGGCTACGGCCCACGCGGCCGCGCAGCTGGTGCAACTGCGCCAGGCCGAACTTGTCGGCGCGGCTCATCACAATCGTGTTGGCGGTGGGCACGTCGATGCCGGTCTCGATGATGGTGGAGCACAACAACAGGTTGTAGCGTTGGGCGATGAAGTCGCGCATCACGCGCTCCAGCTCGCGCTCCGGCATCTGGCCGTGGGCGACGGCGATGCGGGCCTCGGGCAGCAGCTCTTCCAGCTTGGCGCGGCGGTTTTCTATGGTCTCCACCTCGTTGTGCAAGAAGTAGATCTGGCCGCCGCGTTTCAGTTCGCGCAACACCGCCTCGCGGATCACACCGTTGCCTTCAGTGCGCACAAAGGTCTTGATGGCCAGGCGGCGCTGCGGCGCGGTGGCAATCACGCTTAAATCGCGCAGGCCTTCCAGCGCCATGCCCATGGTGCGGGGAATGGGCGTGGCGGTCAGCGTCAACACATCGACCTCGGCGCGCAGCGCCTTCATCTGCTCCTTGTGGCGCACGCCAAAGCGGTGCTCCTCGTCGATGATCAAGAGGCCCAGGTTCTTGAAGTGCGTGTCTTGCGACAGCAGCTTGTGCGTGCCCACCACAATGTCCACCGTGCCATCGGCCACGCCCTTCAGCGCCAGGTTGGTCTCTTTGGTAGAGCGAAAGCGGCTCATCTCCGCCACCTTGACCGGCCATTTGGAGAAACGGTCGGAGATGGTCTGGAAATGCTGCTCGGCCAACAGCGTGGTCGGCGCAAGAATCGCCACCTGCTTGCCGCCGGTCACAGCGATGAACGCGGCGCGCAGCGCCACCTCGGTCTTGCCAAAACCCACGTCGCCGCAGACCAGGCGGTCCATGGGGCGGGGGCTGACCATGTCCTGGATCACGCAGTGGATGGCGGCCTTCTGGTCGGCGGTTTCTTCAAAGCCAAAGTCGTTGGCAAAGGTCTCGTAGTCGTTGGCCGAGTAGCGGAAAGCGTGGCCTTCGCGTGCGGCGCGGCGGGCGTAGATGTTCAGCAACTCAGCGGCCGAGTCGCGCACTTGCTCGGCGGCGCGGCGCTTGGCTTTTTCCCACTGGCCGCTGCCCAGCTTGTGCAAGGGGGCTTCGTCGGCACTGACACCGGTGTAACGACTGATCAGTTGCAACTGGCTGACCGGCACATACAGCGTGGCTTTGTCGGCATATTCCAGGTGCAGAAACTCCTGCATCTCCGGCTCGCCGTTGGCCAGCTTGTTGCCCAGGTCCAGGTTGATCAGACCGCGGTAACGCCCGATGCCGTGGCTGGAGTGCACGACCGGGTCGCCCACGTTCAGTTCACTCAGGTCCTTGATCAGCGCTTCGACATCGCTGACCTGTTCCTGCTTTTTGCGGCGGCGGGTGGTGGGGGCGCTGGCGAAGAGCTCGGTCTCTGTCACCAGGTCAATGCCGTATTCCAGCCAGCTGAAACCTACGCTCAGCGCGGCGGTGGCGATGCCGAATTTCTCGTCGCTGGTCTGGAACTCCAGCAGGGAATCAAACGACGGCGGGTTGATGCCACTGGCGCGCAAGAAGTCCAACAAGCTTTCGCGGCGGCCATCACTCTCTGCCAACACCAGGATGCGGTGCTGGGTGTTGCGTGCGTGGGCCTTCAGGCGGGCCAGCGGGTCTTCGCTGCCGCGTTCGGCCGCCATGGGGGGCAGGGTGTCCAGCTCTGTATAGGGTGAGGCCGGTGCCTCATTGCCAATCTGGGCTGTAGCCCCCGTTAAATCTACAGGTTGCGCTGCGGATTTGATAGCAAGCTGCGCGTAGCCATTGGCCCGCGCATAAAACTGCTCAGTGCCCAGGAACAGGCTCTCGGGTGGCAGCGCGGGGCGCTCGGGGTCGCCCTGTACCAGGCGGTAGCGGTCCTTGGTGTCCTGCCAGAAGCGCTGGAAGGCTGGCTCCAGGTCGCCGTGCAGCACCACGGTGGCGTCCGGCCCCAGATAGTCAAAAACGGTGGCCGTTTCTTCAAAGAAGAGCGGCAGGTAGTACTCGATACCGGCCGTGGCCACGCCGGCGCCCATGTCCTTGTAGATACGGCTCTTGGTGGGGTCCCCCTCCAGCAGCTCGCGCCAGCGGCTGCGAAAACGCGCACGCGCGTCGTCGTCCATCGGGAACTCACGCCCGGGCAGCAGGCGCACTTCGGGCACCGGGTACAGGCTGCGCTGGCTGTCGGGGTCAAAGGTGCGGATGGAATCGATTTCGTCGTCAAACAGATCCACACGGAAAGGAACAAGTGATCCCATGGGGAACAGGTCGATCAGGCCGCCGCGCACCGCATATTCCCCGGGGCTGACCACCTGGGTCACATGGCTGTAGCCCGCCAGCGTGAGCTGGGCCTTGAGCTTGGCCTCGTTGAGCTTTTGCTTGACCTTGAATTCAAAGGTATAGCCGGCCAGAAAGCTGGGTGGCGCCAGGCGGTACAAGGCCGTGGTGGCGGGCACGATGACGACATCGGCGCCGGTGTCCTTGTCGCGCTGGCTGATGCGCCAAAGGGTCGCCAGCCGTTCGCTGATCAGGTCCTGATGCGGCGAGAAGGTGTCGTAGGGCAGGGTTTCCCAGTCGGGGAACAGCGCGCAGCGCAGCGTGGGGGCAAAGAAGCTGATCTCATCCAGCAGGCGTTGGGCGTCATTGGCATTGGCCGTGACCACGGTCATGGGCTTGCCTGCGGCCTTTTCGCGCTCGCCCAGGCGGGCCAGCAACATCGCGTCGGCAGAGCCAGCGGGGCGGGGCAGGGTGAAGCGTTTGCCGACCGTTAGTTTGGGTAAATCCATGGGGCTTTGGGGTGCGGGGCGGGCCGTGGAGGGCGCTGCAACCGCTGGGAAAGGGAAGAAAAAGGGGAACCGGTTGCGTCGATTTTAGAATGGCGCACCCGTCCTAGACCGCCAGCCCAACAAATACCTCTTCCATGACAGCTCCGGTCACCGCATCCCTTACCGCTCCCTCCGCCCGCCTATGGGCGCTGATCCCCTGTGCCGGCACCGGCTCCCGTGCTGGCTCCGACGGCCCCAAGCAGTACCAACCGGTGGCGGGCCAACCCATGGTGTTACACACGCTGTCCGCTTTCGCAGCGGTGTCACGCCTCAGCGGAGTCTTGGTCGTGGTGTCCAGTGGTGATACCTTCTTTGACAACCAGGGCGCTACTGTTTTGGTAGCGCCATGTGGAGGTTCCACGAGGGCTGGAAGCGTTTTTAACGGTTTGACTGCCTTGGTGGACCGCGGTGCAAACCCGGATGACTGGGTGCTAGTGCATGACGCGGCCCGTTGCCTGATAACCCCCGAGCAGATCAATACACTGATCGACGCCTGCCAGGGCGACGCAGTCGGTGGCCTGTTGGCGTTGAAGCTGCCCGACACGCTGAAGCGTGAAGTGGGTGGCAGGGTGGCCGAGACCGTGGAGCGCATCGACAAGTGGCTGGCCCAGACCCCGCAGATGTTTCGGATCGCGGAGCTGCAACAGGCCTTGCTGGTGGCGGGTGATGCCGTGACCGATGAAGCCAGCGCGCTGGAGTTTGTCGGCAAAGCACCGCTGTTGGTCGAGGGCAGTGCGCAAAACTTCAAGGTCACCTACCCGCAGGACTTTGCGCTGGCGCAAGCGGTGCTGCAGGCGCGGCTCCAGACGACTTAGACTATTTCTTGGGTGCTTTGGTAGCAGGTTCCGATGGCGTTGTTGGCAGACCCAAATGCCCTGCAATGGATTGCTCCAGCGCCTTGACCTTGGGCGTTACGCTGGCCTGCGTCTGTGCCACCAGTTTTTCGCCCAGGGACTTTTGAAACTCACCACCCATTTGTGCAAACTTTTTGTTGACGGGTGATTCGATGATGGCGATCAATTGTTTCAGTTCGTCTTCGGTGAACTTTTCATCCAGCAAGGCGCCAATGGTTGAGGGTCCCAGCTTGACGGCCTGTGCCCGCACGACGGGGCCCACTTCATCGATGTACTTTTTAAGGTCTGCCTGGATGCGTTTTGCAGCGGCCTCGCGCTTTTCGGGTGCCACGCGGGCCTGAAGGGCCAAGCCTGCCTGTTGCTGCATTTGGATGGCCGGGCGTTCCACGATGGCTTGTGCGGTCTGCTCAATTGCTGGCTGTTGTGCTGCCAATATGCGTGCGATCAGCTCTTGCTTGGTGGGGGTGGATTGGGCGTGGGTGATGCTGGTGAACGCGAACAGGGCCAAAAGGGTAAGTATTTTCATGGGGGGGTTTTAGGTGCGTGAGCTTAAAGCGTAAATGTAACGCCCATGGAATTCGGCTATTCTCGATTGGAACAAGTAAACAGGAAGACTATGCGATTGCGTATTGGAGAAGGTTGGGACATTCACGCCCTGGTGGAAGGCCGCAAGCTGATCTTGGGCGGTGTGGACATTCCCCACACCAAAGGCCTGCTGGGCCATTCGGATGCGGATGCGCTGCTGCACGCCATCACCGACGCGCTGCTGGGTGCGGCAGCCATGGGCGATATAGGCACACATTTTCCGGATACCGATGTGCGGTTCAAGGGCGCGGACTCCACCGTGTTGCTGGCCGAGGCTGCCCGTCGTGTGCGCGAAAAAGGCTTTGAGATTGGCAATGTGGACAGCACCGTCATTGCCCAGACCCCCAAGCTGGCACCGCATATTGCGGCCATGCGTGCGCGTATTGCGCAGGTGCTGGCCATCGACGTGGAGCAAGTCAACGTCAAGGCCAAAACCGCCGAAAAAATGGGGCCGGTCGGCGAAGGCCTGGCCATGGAGGCCCGTGCCATCGTACTGATTAACCATGTCTGATATGCCAACCACTGCACATCCCCACCTGCTGCAACCGCTTGACTTGGGCTTTACCACGCTGCGCAACCGCGTGATGATGGGCTCCATGCACACGGGGCTGGAGGACCGCTTCTACAACTACTCCAAACTGGCGGCCTATTTCCGTGAGCGGGCCAAGGGTGGGGTTGGCCTCATAGTCACCGGCGGCATTTCACCGAACCGCCAGGGTTGGCTGCTGCCTTTTGGCGGCACGCTGAATTCAGTCTTTGATGTGCGCAACCACCGCAAGGTGACCGACGCAGTGCACGAAGAGGGCGGCAAGATTTTGATGCAGATTCTGCACTCGGGTCGGTATGGCTACCAGCCCTTTGTAGTGTCGGCGTCCAGCATCAAATCCCCCATCTCCATGTTCAAACCCAAGGCTTTGACTGAGGGCGGCATCCAGTCCACCATCAAGGCCTATGTGCGCTGCGCCCAACTGGCGCAAAAGGCGGGTTACGACGGCGTGGAAATCATGGGCAGCGAAGGGTATTTGCTGAATCAGTTTTTGTGCACCCGCACCAACCAGCGTACCGACCGCTGGGGTGGCAACATTGAGAACCGCATGCGACTGCCGGTGGAGATCGTGCGCCAGGTGCGCGCGGCGGTCGGACCCAATTTCATTCTGATGTACCGCCACTCGGTGCTGGACTTGGTGGAGGGCGGCAACACCTGGCCCGAAGTGGTGCAAGTGGCCCAGGCACTGGAGGCGGCGGGTGTAAACCTGTTCAACACCGGCATCGGCTGGCACGAGGCGCGCACGCCCACCATCGTCACCTCGGTGCCTCGCGCGGCATTTGCCAGCGTGGCGGCACGCCTGAAGCAGGCCGTAAAGGTACCGGTCATCGCCAGCAACCGTATCAACATGCCGGATGAAGCCGAGGCACTGATTGCCAGTGGCAGTGTGGACATGGTGTCCATGGCGCGGCCGTTTCTGGCCGACTCCGACTGGGTCAACAAGGTCGCTGCCGGTCGGGTGGACGAAATCAATACCTGCATAGGCTGCAACCAGGCCTGCCTGGACCATACCTTTGCCAACAAGCGTGCCAGCTGCCTGGTCAACCCGCGGGCTGCGCACGAGACCGAGCTGGTCTACCGCAAGGCCGCCCGCAAGAAGAAGGTGGCGGTGGTGGGTGCGGGGCCTGCGGGCTTGTCTGCGGCTACGGTGGCAGCCGAGTGTGGCCACGACGTGACGCTATTCGACAGCAGCGACCGTGTCGGTGGTCAGTTCAACATCGCCATGCAGGTGCCGGGCAAGGAAGAGTTTGCGCAGACCCTGCGTTATTTTGCGCGGCGTCTGGATATAACGGGTGTCACCGTCAAACTCAACCAGCGTGTCAGCCGTGAAGAGTTGTTGGCCCAGGGCTTTGATGACATCGTGCTGGCTACGGGCATCGTGCCGCGCACACCGCGCATTCCGGGGGTGGAGCGGGCCAATGTGGTGTCCTACCTGGACGTGCTACAGCGCAAGGTGGTGCCCGGCAAGAGGGTGGCCATCATCGGCGCCGGTGGCATTGGTTTTGATGTGGGTGAGTTTTTGCTGCACGACCCGGCGGTGGCGCTGCCGCTGTCCATAGAACACTGGTGCCAGGAGTGGGGTGTTGACCTGCAAGCCCAGGCCCATGGTGGATTAGTGCCCGCTGCACCGGCCGAGCCGTATCGCGAGTTGTATTTGTTGCAACGCAAGACCACGCGTGTGGGGGCTGGCTTGGGCAAAACATCCGGCTGGGTGCACCGTGCGGTGTTGCAGCGCAATGGGGTCAAGATGCTGGCGGGTGTGGAGTACCGCCGTATTGACGACGCTGGTTTGCACATCACGGTCAATGGGGAGTCCCAGGTGCTGGAAATTGACCATGTGGTCTTGTGCGCCGGTCAGGAATCCTTGACCGAGCTGATGCCCCCAGCCGATACACCGGTGGTGCCCGGTGCGCCACGTTTCCACAAGATCGGTGGCGCTGCACTGGCTAGCGAACTGGATGCCAAGCGCGCGATCCGCGAGGGTGCCACCCTCGCGGCTAGCCTGTAGTTTTCAAGGGCTGCTGACGCGTTGCAGGCGAATATTGCAGGACAAACCGCCAGACGGTGCATTGCCCAGCGAAAACGCGCCGCCCATGCGCTGCACGGTTTTGTCAACGATGGCCAGGCCCAGGCCGGCGCCGTTGGCCGCCGTACGGGCGGCTTCTCCGCGGTAAAACGGTTGGGTGAGGTTGGTGAGCTGCTCGGTGGCCACACCCACACCGTGGTCGCGAATCTTGATCAGCACCCACTTGTCCCGCGAGATGGCTGCCAGGTGGATGCGGGCAATGCCGGTATCGACGGATTTGCCATAACGGCGTGCGTTTTCCAGCAGATTGGAGAGGATGCGGCCTAGCTCCACTTCATCGGCCAGCACCAGCAGGTTGTCTTCCAGCTGCACTTTGATCTTGACGTCGGTCTGCTTTTTGTAGGAGTAGGTGCAGGCCTCCACCACGTCGGCCAAGACCACGGGGGCCAGTTTGGTTCGTTCTGGCCGTGCATAGTCCAAGAACTTGCCGATGATGGCGTCCAATTGGGCGATGTCGGCTGACATATGGGCCCGGGCGTCCAGGTCGGTCACGCTCATTTCGGTTTCCAGGCGCAGGCGGGCCAGTGGGGTGCGCAGGTCGTGTGAAATGCCAGCCAGCATCACCGCGCGGTCCTGCTCGATCTTGGCCAGGCGCTGGGCCATGCGGTTGAAGCCGATGTTCACCTCGCGGATCTCGCCGGTCTGCACGTTTTCGTCCAGCCGACTGGCCTCAAAGTCGCCTTCGCGTACCCGGCTGGCGGCGAAAGACAGTTGTTTTAACGGCCGGTTGATCAACCGGGCTATCAATGCGGCCCCCACCAGCGACAAGGCGGTAGCCACTGCCAGCCATACGCCCCAGGTTTTGCCCTCCGCCGCGCGGAATCGGGCCTCATCCGTCAGCAGCCAGTAGTCGTCGCCATCAATCTTGAAGCCTATCCACAGGCCAGATTGGCTATTGACGCTATTGGCCACCACCGTGCCCGCGCCCAGGCGTTTGGCCAGTTCACTGGCAACACGGCGGCTCAGGGCGTCACCATCAAACAGGGTGAATTTGTCGCTGGGTTCACGCGGCACGATGCGCAAACCCTCCTGGTCGCTCATGGTCTTGAGCAAGGCCACCCGTGCAATGGCATCGGAGTAGACCAGAGCCGCGCGGCTCAGGTTGACCTGTGATGCCAGTTCTTGCGCCGTACCTACGGCATGGCTTTCAAACTCCAGCGAATGCAGGGTTTGCAACCAAGCCAGCATGCTGCCCAGCAGCAGCAATGCGATCAGGAAAAAGGTGCGCCAGAACAGGTTGAGGCCAACCGGCGAGGACTCGTACTCGGAGTCGTCCTGCGACACCGTTTGAGTCTGCTGCGTGGCGGGAAATTCCAAGCTCAGGCCGCTTCGTCCGGCACAAAGACATACCCCACACCCCATACCGTCTGGATGAAGTGGGGCGAGGCAGGGTCCTTCTCTATCAGTTTGCGCAAACGTGAAACCTGCACATCCAGGCTGCGGTCAAACGGTTCAAACTCACGGCCGCGCGAGAGCTGGGCCAGCTTTTCACGCGACAGGGGTACGCGCGGGTGGCGCACCAGCGCCTTGAGCATGGCAAATTCGCCGGTGGTCAGGGTCAGTTCTTTGCCCTCCTTGTGCAGGGTGCGGGCTGCCAGGTCAAAGGTAAACACACCAAAACGTGCGACTTCGTTCTCGGTAGACGGGGCGCCCGGCACTTCGGGGGTGGGTCTGCGGCGCAGGACGGCATGGATGCGGGCCAGCAGTTCGCGCGGGTTAAAGGGCTTGCCCAGGTAGTCGTCCGCACCCACCTCCAGGCCCACAATGCGGTCTATATCTTCGCCCTTGGCGGTGAGCATGATGATGGGGGTGACGTCACCTGCAGCGCGCAATCGCCGGCAAATGGACAAGCCGTCTTCACCGGGCATCATCAGGTCCAGCACGATCAGGTCTGCGGTTTCGCGCAGCATGATGCGCGTGAGGGACTTGCCGTCTTCTGCCAGCAGCACGTCAAAACCTTCTTGTGCCAGGTAACGCCGGAGCAGGTCGCGTATGCGGGTGTCATCATCTACCACCAGGATCTTGTTGGGTCGGGTTGCCGTGTTCTGCATAGGGGGGTGTGGAATTTGTAACAGCCGTGATTTTGCGCGGCTTCCGGGGCTTGGCTTTGCTTAATTTCGAGGCATTGACATAAAGTTACAAAAATCGGCAGACTGTTGCGGTGGATCGTCCAACAATGCAAAAAAAGCCCAATAAACCGACCACCGGACCCCATTCCACCATGTTTGCCCCCCGTGTTGTGTATGCCTTTCTGGCCATGGTGGCACACGGTGCCAATGCCCAACCGACGCCAGAGGCAGCGGAGCCAACAAGGGCTGAAACCCGCGAGCCCGCACGCGAGAGCGACACCCAACAACGCCGCGCCTTGCTGCGGGCGTCGCTCAAATCTCAACCCGATGTCGCCTTCGCCCGGGCAAACACAAGCCCTGTCCCACGCCAGATGAGTGACCGGGAACGGGCCGATTTGCGCCAGCAGTTGCGCCAGCAATAGCGGCAGAAAAGGGGGTATTTCACCCCCAGATACCAATGCTTGGCTGCGGGGTAGGGCGGTGTCATACTGTGGTTTGCAAATCACCTATTGCGCACCCTTCCAACAGCCAGAGCATGCCCACGCCCAACACATTTACAAACGGCCGCTCACCGCTGGCCACCGGCTCGTTGCGCGTATCCGACACGCTGGGGCGATTCGAACTGAGAAAAATTCTGGGCCAGGGCGCACAGTCCACGGTGTGGCTGGCCTTTGACCCCCGCATGGAGCGTGAGGTGGCCATCAAGGTCATGCGGCCGGGCAGCGGCTCCGACCCCCAGGCCCTGGTGCAGTGGCTGGATGAAGCGCGTAGCGTGGGGCGCGTCAAACACCCCAGCATTGTCCCGGTCTACGAGGCCGATATCCAGGACCACCAGCCCTACCTGGTGTTTGAATACATCGCCGGTAACACGCTGGACCAGATTCTCAAGCAACGCGGCGCCATCCCGCCGCAGGAGGCCGTAGCGTTGATGCGGGATGTGCTGGATGCGGTGGCGGTGGCCCATGCGGTCAACGTGGTGCACCGCGATCTGAAGCCTTCCAACGTGTTGGTGGATGGCACAGGGCGCGCCCGCGTGCTGGACTTTGGCATAGCGGCCCGTATACCGGACCGCAACAGCACCGATCCGGTTGTGGCAGGCGGGGGCACGGTGGGCTACCTGTCGCCCGAAGCCGCCAATGGTGGCGCGCCGTCCGCATCCATGGACATCTTTTCGGCGGGTGTGGTCCTGGCGGAGCTGTTGACCGGCAAGCCCCTGATTGACGAGCCAGACCCCTACCGCGCCATTTACCGCGTGGTGCACGAGCAGATGGTCTTGCCCGATGAGATGAATGCGGATGTGGACGACCGCCTGCGTGCCATTGTGTTGCGTGCGCTGGCGCGTGACCCGCGGCAACGCTTTCCCACGGCCCGGGCCTTCCAGGCCGAGCTGGAGCAATGGGCCAAACCGGCTGCCACAGCCAGTGGAGCCGGCAGCAATAGCACGCTGGACTTTCTGCTGCGGCGCATGCGCCATAAAAGCGACTTTCCGGCACTGTCGGACTCCGTGTTGCGCATCCAAAACATGGCCAACTCCGACACCGAAAGTGTCAACAGCGTCACCAATGAAATCCTCAAGGATGTGGCCCTGACCAACAAGCTGTTGCGCATGGTCAACAGTGCGCACTATGCACACCGCGGCAGCATCAACACCGTGTCGCGGGCGGTCAACCTGGTGGGCTTCAATGGCATTCGCAATATGGCGCTGAGCCTTGTTCTGCTGGAGCACATGCAAGACAAGGCCCATGCAAGCCAACTGAAGGAAGAGTTTTTGCGCTCGCTGATGGCAGGTTCCATTGGTGGTGAGTTGTGTCCAGGGGCGGGGGAGAGTGAAGAGGCGTTTATTGGTGCCATGTTCCAAAACCTGGGCCGCCTGCTGGTGCAGTTCTACTTTCCCGAAGAAGCCAGCCAGGTCCGCAAGATGGTGCAGTCCACCCGCGAACCCGTCAGCGAGAGTGCTGCCTCCTCCCAGGTACTGGGCCTCACCTTTGAGGAATTGGGTCTGGGTATTGCCAAGGCCTGGGGCTTGCCGCTGAGCATGCAGCGTTGCATGCGCAAACCCACGGGTGCGGTGCCATCCAAGGCGCCCTCGGATTACGACGAACGCATGCGCTGGATCGCCCTGGCCGCCAATGAAATTGCCGATGTTTTGTTGCACTCCGCCCCGAAAGATGTGGATGCCCGGGTACAGGCGGTCACCCGCAAATATGTATCGGCGCTGGGGGTAGGGTCCAAGGCGGTGCAGGCTGCCACCACCGCCGCGCGGCAAAAACTGATTGAGCTGGCCGCTGCGATGGAGATACGGGTCTCGCCCGGCTCTGCCGCGGCCAATCTGTTGTCCATGCCAACCCTGCCCAGTGGCAAGGACGACGAAGAGGGCGCAGCACAGGAGGCCGACAGTGGCCTGGCCGCCTTTGCGCTGCATGCGACCAATACCACCTTGCCCGATGGCAAGAGTTTTGCGGCGCCCAAGGATTCCTCGGTGACCGAGACCCTCACCGCCGGCATTCAAGACATCACCAACGCCATGGTGGAGGATTTCAAACTGACCGACGTGCTGCGCATGATCCTGGAAACCATGATACGTGCCCTGCATTTCGACCACATCATCTTCTGCATGCGTGATGCCAAGACCGAGACCATGACGGGACGATTTGGCTTGGGCCAAGGTGTGGAGGTGTTTGCCAAGGGGTTCAAAGTGCCTCTGAAGACGGCAACGCCCGATTTGTTTGCCGTGGTGTGCCAAAAAGGGACCGACACCATGATCAGTGACGCCACCGAGCCCCGACTCGCCCAGCGTCTGCCCGAGTGGTACCGAAAGGGGCTGAACGCCCACACTTTTCTGCTGTTGCCACTGATGATAAAGGGTGCCCCTTTTGGCCTGATTTATGCCGACAAGAAGAACCGGGGATCCCTGGAGTTGGATGAGAAGGAACTGGCCCTTTTGCGCACCCTGCGCAACCAGGCGGTGATGGCGTTTAAGCAATCCACCTAGCCAGCCTATTTAACATCAGTGGGTGTGCCTTAAACGGTGCTTGGACTTCGCCTCTATTAAGGTCGATCGGCCTGTTCTTCAAGCGTTGTCAACGTCGCCAGAGGCGTAGTGACAATTGCTTGCACTGTGTTGGACATTAAAGCAGCGGCAGCCTGTACGACAACGTTTGAGCCGTCAGCTGCCCACTTGGGATCCTCGCTTTGTTGAGTAGCTGGTCGACTTTGCTTCAGAAGTTGATCTTGCCCTTGGAAAGCGGACAGCGTGTCAGTCGTCGCTTGTGGGCTGTACGTGCTTTCAGATGCTGACGATTGCTGGCTAACGCGTGTTGAGTCGAGAGAAGCCTTCGGGTCCACACCGAGTTGGTTCGCCATTCGGCGCTGCAACAACAGTTGATCTGTTGTTTGAGACCCTTCAAGATCCAAAGACTGTGTACCACTGCCTGTGGTAGCAGCTCTTTCCCTATCGACAGAGCCAGTAAAACTGTTTGCCGCAATTTCGTTGGCTTGTACTTCAGCAAACGTTTTTGGCGCGCCCTGCTTGAATTCTCTCGCCCCTATTGCGAAGTTGCCTTTGACATCTCCGAGATGGGAGGTTGCGTTGCCGATGGTCATGCTCATGTTGTACCCCACTAAGGTCTATGCAATTGCAACGACGAGAATGCCGTTGTTCATCATAATGTTGCTCCATATTGGGTGTCTCAAATACAACAATAGCAGGGAGATTCCAGGGCAAATCTAAAGTTCAACAGGGCGCGTCATTCAAGGGGTTCTATTGAATCAAATGACGCAGAGGCTATCCCTCTATGAAATTACATGCAGACAGAGGACACGCTACTTCCGTTAGAGTATTTAATGCGACAAGCCTCGCCATCCCACAAAAATATGCGGGCGTTTGGATTTGTAGAAAAGCAATAGGCGAAGAATGTGCCACGGCCAGTACTTGCAACGCCATTCAACGTAGCGGATTCAAAACCGAATACTTTATATGTGGCTGTATCAGACAGACTGTAGGCAAACTGGCTCTGGTAAGAGTAAAGCGGGTTAGGGAACCACGTCCGCGCGCTCAGCGTATCGGCCGTGGCCCCCGAGTTCGATTGCACATGTCGAAAACTTGTGCTGCCGCTGTCCATTTTGAACAACACCTGGAAAACATCACAATCTATACCCCAGAACTCTTTGGATACCCGCTCTGTCACATTCATGTTGTAGACGTACATGGCATCTCGCTGGGCCAGAAAACCGCTCACATTACCGGCTTGTGCAAATGTGGAGACCATTAAAGTTCCGGCTACAAGACCATTCACCACTCTCGACATATCACTCCCCTTCAGTTGGTTGCTCACATAAAAATTAGTAACCCGTTGGGGCAAGATATTCAAGGAATGACTTTTCAAACAATCCAATGTAGCCAACCACAACTGTTACCTCATTTTACAACAGACGCCGGATTTATCGTCATAGAAGCAGCGTGCGCACACCTGCTGATAGCGCTCGTTGCCACCAATCTCCACCTGGGCACCGGCGTGTACGCGCTGGCCTTTGTCGTCGATGCGGATGTTCATCGTCGCCTTGCGGCCGCAGCCACAAATGGTCTTGATTTCTTCAATATCGTCGGCCAGGGTCAGCAATTGGGCCGAGCCGGGAAAGGCATTGCCCTGGAAGTCCGAGCGCAGGCCAAAGCAGATGACCGGCACGCCGCAAACATTGGCCACGCGGTGCAGCTGGCGTACTTGTTCAGGCGACAAAAATTGTGACTCGTCGATGAGCACACAGGCCAGAGCGTCTTCGCGCGACAGCAGGGTGAAGAAATCGGTGTGCTCGTCAAACACATCAGCCTGGCGTTGCAGGCCCAGCCGCGAGGCAATACAACCGGCGCCGCTGCGGTCGTCAATACCTGCGGTGAACAGGTGCACGCGTTGGCCCTGTTCTTCGTAGTTGTAGGCGATTTGCAGCAGCGCGGTGGATTTACCGGCGTTCATGGCCGAGTAGCGAAAAAAAAGTTTGGCCATGGATGCAGGTCAGCGGGACGCGGAGAGGGGTTTGTCGGGGGGGGGCCAGGGGCCGGGGTTGCAGATGGTAGCGCCAAACGCAGCCCCACAAAAACAGCCGGCATCAACACGGCCACACACAGGCCATTGGCCAAGCCTTTGACAAAGACCCAAACCATCGGGTCCAGCGGTACCACGGGGCCCAGCAGCTTGAGCAGCTTTTGTTCACCCATAAAAATGGCGGTGCCCACCAAGCCCATGGCCACCCGGCGCCAGAACTGGGGTGGTGCTGCAAAACGCAGATGGTTCTTGTCCCACTGCATGCCCAAGGTGGCGGCGATCAGGGAGCCGGCCACCAGCGGAATGTAGTCGGGCGCGGTGAAGCCGTTGGGCCAGGCCAGCAGGGCCGCACCGGTGACTGCGGCAATGGCTAGCACGCGCAATCCCACGGATTGCTCCCACGGCCAGTGGTCGCGGCGCAGGCGCTCAAACGCAAACAGGCTGGCACCGCCAAGTGCGGCCCCCACCAGCACATCTTCCAGGTCATGCACGCCAAGGTACATGCGGCTCAGCATCACGCCCAGCGCGATCAGAATGCACAGAACCCACAAGGAGGCACGGCGCACTTCCCACGCCAGCCACAGCCACATCACCACTGCCATCTGGGCATGGGCGCTGGGCAGGCCGTAGCTGGTGCCCACCAGATCGTCCAGGCGCAGGTCCAACGGTGGGCGCGGGTCTTGCACCAGGTCTTTGATATAGGCGTTGACCAGGGCGTTGATCGCCACCAGTACCAGCAGCCGGTAGAACAGGGCCTTGTTCCAGGTCCAGTAACCGATGGCGATGAAGAAGATGATGAAGGTGGTGTAGCCCAGCCACGAAAATCCCACGGCAAACTGCGTGAGTGCCGGGCTGCGCAGGGGTAGCACCCATTGCAGGTTGTGCAAGATATCCAAGGCAAATGCTCCTGTTTTTATAGCTACTCAATAAGATTTTACGGGGGCTATAGGCCTTTTTTGCTCGTTGCCTTGGTCTGGGGGGTGCTTGCAGTGGTCTTCTTCTCTTGCAGACCATCGTGGGTATGCACGTCCACATCCACCCAGACTTCGCCTTCGGCATCAACCACGGTTTCGCGCTCGAACAGCTCCACCGCCGTTTTGGCAACCTGCAGGGTGTCAAAGTAGGCATAGGCGCCGGCACCCACCGCACCCACCAGCGGCACAAAGCGCGAGGCCCCTTTGCTGATGACGGCTTTGGACACCTGTAAACCCAGTTGTTGTGCCACGGCCTGCAAGACCTTGAGCGAGGCTTTTTTGACCACAAAACGCTCACCCACCCGCACCACCACGTCGCGCAACACCTGGGCCGACATGTGGCGGAACAGGCAGTACAACATCTGCTCGCGCCCCAGGGTCTTGCTCTTGCCATACACGCTGGCAATATCAGACACCATTTGCGCCTGCAGTTTCCAGACTCCCACCAGCTCGGGCATCACCGTCAGCCATCCCAAGATGCCTGGTGGCAGGGCTAGCGAACCCGACACCACACTGGCCGTGCGGGCCGCCTTGCGCGCAATGGCATGGGCCCGCTCGGCCGGGTGGGCGCGCACGGGCTCGGTGCTGCCTGGCACCTGCAAGACCAGTTGCAACACGGCGTCGGTCAATGGGTTGTCTCTGGGGGCGGGCTTGGACGCCATGGCTACACAATGTCCATCTGGTGGAAGCCGTACTGGCCTTTTTTGCGGTCGGCAAAGTAGTGTTCCAGCGTTTCCTTGACCGTGCGAAAGGCGATCTCGTCCCAGGGAATTTCGTCCTCGGCAAACAGGCGCGCTTCAATCGTCTCGGTTCCCGGGTTGAATACGTCGCTAAGCAGACGGGCGCGGTAGAACAGGTGCACCTGGCCAACCCGCGACACGTTTAGCAACGTGAACAGGCCTTCCATCTCGATCTGTGCGCCGGCTTCTTCATCCGTCTCGCGCGCGGCGCCCTCGGCCGTGGTTTCGTTCAGCTCCATGAAGCCAGCCGGCAGCGTCCACTTGCCCCAGCGCGGCTCGATATTGCGTTTGCACAGCAGCACCTTGTCGCCCCAGTGGGGCACGGTGCCCACCACGTTCAGCGGGTTCTCGTAGTGCACGGTGCTGCAGGCTGGGCAAACCGCGCGTTCCTTGGTGTCGCCGTCATCCGGCAGGCGGTAGACCACGGCCGTGCCGCACTGTTTGCAATGTTTGATGGGGCTGCGCAGCATGGTTGTAGGAGAAAAGGGATTTAACCTTTGGTGATGACGGCACAGGCCACACGTGGGCCAGAATTGCCGGTGGGCTGGGTCTTGTAGTCGTCTGCATCGCGGTGAACGATCAGCCCGCGGCCCAATACATCGGTGGTGCCCGCGCCCACAGCGATGGTGGTTGATGTGTAGCTGAACCGTGCTACGCCGTTGGCGTCGGCTTTCAGGCTGGCCAAATCGCCGGCATGGTGGCTGCTGTGGCCATGCGCGCCATGGGCCTGTGCGTTCGGGTTGAAGTGGCCACCTGTGCCCATGCCGTCGCCGCTGGAGCAATCGCCTTTTTCGTGGATGTGAAAGCCGTGTTCCTTGTTGGGTGCCAGGCCGCGCACTTCGCCTGCGATCAATACCGCATTGCCTTGCTGGGTAAACGTGACCCTGCCACTCACCATATTGCCGGTTGTGGGGACCAGCTCCGCCGAGGCCGATGGCGCACTGGGTGTCGTGGTACAGGCCGAGGCCAGGAGCGCGGCAAGAACTGAAATGCTGAGTTTGATCATGTGAAATTCCGTTAAAAAGTAGTGGGACGTGTATTCGAATCGGTTGATTTATCGGGCCTTGACGGCCAGGCTTTGCGTGGAGCGGCCGATCAAACCCTGCGCATCGTACAACGCCGATTCGGCCAGGCCGCATCCGTTGTCGCCCAGCCAGGTGCGTGCGTCCAGGCACACCCACTCACCAACGGGCGGGCGCAGCAGGTGGACGGTGAGGTCGGAATTCACGAAGCTGTAGCGTTCATAGTCCAGCACGGCGCTGATGCCGTTGCCCGAGTCGGCCGCCACCGCCACACGCTGGTAGGCGCTGGGAGCATGGCCGTCCAGCAGCGGGTGGCGCAGGCAGAACCAGATGGCGCAGGGGCCGTCGAAGATGCGGCCCTGGGCGGTGCGGGTTTCGACCAGGTCGGAATAACCGACTCGTCTGCCCGCAAACGGGAAGTTGGCCACAGGTGAATCCTCGGGCGGTCGCGGTGCCATCGGCAGCGGGTGGCCGGGCAGGCCCTCAGGCAGTTCAAACGCGTTTTCGCGTTGGGCCAGGGCGGTGAACATGCCCACCTCTTTGCCATCGGCCAGCAACTGGGCCGAGAAGTGGCCCGCATTGCGCCCGACGTAGACCGGTGTGACCTGCACCTGCAGTTCTCCAATCGGCACGGGGCGTATCAGGTTGGCGGTGAGGCGGGCGATATGCGTCAAGCCATGGGCCTGGGCCGCGGCCTCAAACGCGCCACAGACCAGCGCAATGGGTGGACCGGCGTGCTGGTGGTCGGGGTGCCAGGGGCCGCGGGTCAGTTCGGTGGACTGGTAGCGGGTGGTGTCGCCCGCCTGCGGTGCGTAGGCAAAGGCGGGCAGGGCTGTGGTGCTGGACAAGGGTTTTACTCCACACGCACGCTAATGTTCTGCAGGCCGTCTATACCGCCCACCAACGTGTCGCCGCGCACCACGGCGCCCACGCCCTCGGGGGTGCCTGTGAAGATCAGGTCGCCGGCTTGCAGTGTCCACGCGGCGGAGAGTTGCTCAATGGTCTCGGCAATGTTCCAGATCAACTTGGCAATGTTGCTGCGCTGGCGGTCCTGGCCATTGACCTGCAGGTGGATGGCGGCGGTGCCAATACCGGGCACCTGGGCCGCGGGGGTGATGGGGCCGATGGGTGCCGAATGGTCAAAACCCTTGCCGATGCACCAGGGGCGGCCCTGCTTCTTCATGTCGTTTTGCAGGTCGCGCCGGGTCATGTCCAGGCCCACGGCGTAACCGTAGATGTGTTTGGATGCATCGGCCGCGTTGATGTTGGCTCCGCCCACCCCAATGGCGACCACCAGCTCGATTTCGTGGTGCAGGTTACTGGTCAGGCTGGGGTAGGGCATGGCCACCGTGTTGCCGGGTGTCGCCACCAACACGGCGTCGGCCGGTTTCATAAAGAAAAACGGCGCCTCACGCCCAGTGTGGCCCATCTCTTGGGCGTGTTCAACATAGTTGCGGCCCACGCAGTAGATGCGGTGCACGGGAAATAGGTCGCTGTGGCCGACCACGGGAATGCTGACCGTTGCCGGTGGAGTGAAGACGTAAGACATGGCGTGCGATGGCAAAGTTATGGGCTCAGACCGACTGGGTCACCAGTTCAAAGTGTTCCACCGTGGGTGGGCCGGCAAAAAACGGACCCACAATTGCGCGCCACTGGGTAAAGGCATCGGATTGTCTAAAGCCCACCGTGTGGTCTTCCAGCGTGTCCCACACAATTTGCAGCACATACCGTTCGGCGCTTTCAATGCCGCGGTTCACCGAGAAGCTGCGCGCCCCCTTGGCCTGGGAAATGACGGTGGCCAGGCCGCGCTGGATGGCCTCTTCAAAGGCGGCATTCTGGCCGGGGTGGATGCGGATGTCGGCGAGTTCGAGAATCATGGCGGGGCCTCGGAAGGTGTTGGTGGTTGAAGGGTGCAAGTTGAATATGGGTTAATAGTAACGGCCTTGGTTTATCCTTGTTTGCATGACACGCTCCCCCTCTGTTGGCACCGACTGGATACAACCCGACTGGCCCGCACCAGCCCATGTGCGGGCGCTTTGCACCACACGCACGGGCGGGGTGTCCGCCGCGCCGTATGACAGTCTGAACCTGGGTTCACACGTAGGTGATGACACGGCCCACGTTGCACACAACCGTGGGCTGCTGCAAGAAGCCTTGGGGGCCAAACCCGTGTTTTTGAACCAGGTGCATGGCACCGACATGCTGGCCCTGGCGCAGGACACGCCCGATGGCGCCTCGGCAGATGGTGCCTACACGCGCAAACGTGGCCTGGCCTGCACCATCATGGTGGCCGATTGTTTGCCCGTGTTGTTGTGTGATGTGCAAGGCCGCCAGGTGGCCGCGGTGCATGCCGGATGGCGTGGGCTGGCCGGGGTGGATGGCGTGGGCATTCTGGAAAATGCTTATAAGTCTTTTAAGCCTCTAGCCCCCGTTGTATCTAACAATAGTGCTATTGAGTTGATAGCGTGGCTCGGCCCTTGCATAGGGCCGGATGCCTTTGAAGTAGGGGCCGATGTGGTTGCAGCGTTTGCGCAGACCCATGCGCAGGCGGCAGCGTGTTTCAAGCCGCTTGCCGGTGGCAAGTGGCTGGCGGATTTGCCCGCACTGGCGCGGCAGCGGTTGGCGGCTCTGGGCATCACCCAGGTGTTTGGCAACGACGGCAGTGCGCCGTGGTGCACCGTGGGTCAGCCGCTACGTTTCTTTTCCCACCGGCGTGACCGTATCAGTGGTCGGCAGGCTGCCTGTATCTGGTTGGACTGATGCCTTCGCAGCTTCCAGCTCTGCAGCGTCACGGGCCCGGATGGCGCGCTTGCGCGCGGGCGCTCCCATGAAATACAGAATGAGCCCAATTGGTAACAAACCGTAAAGAACAAAGGTCACAATGGCACCGAGGATGGAGCCGTTGGTGTTGGTGGCTTCTGCCACTGCCATCATGACAGCGACATACAACCAGGCGATAGGAATGATGTACATAAGTGCACTGCGTGTTTACCACATGTCAGGGAATCGTAGGCCGGATGCTGAGATACTAGGGCCTGCACGCAGACAATAGAAAAGGTGACAGTGTGACGCAACAAGCCCCCGAATTCTGGACCCAAGCCGCCCAGCAGTTTCAGCAGTCCATGACCGAAAACTGGAGCAAAGCGGTGCAGTCCCTGCAAAGCATGGACCTGGGTGCAATGGGCGCCAGCCTGCCCACCGGCACTGCCACCAAAGCCCCCGACATCCGCTTTGCACCCGACAAACTGCAGGCGCTGCAACAGCAGTACTTGCAGGATGTGATGGGTCTTTTCAGCCAGGGCATGTCCGCACCCAGCACCGGAGGCGACAAACGCTTTGCGGGTGAGGCCTGGGGCAGCAACCCGGTGGCAGCCTTCTCCGCCGCGGTGTACCTGCTCAATGCCCGCACCATGATGGGCCTGGCCGACGCAGTAGAAGCCGATGCCAAGACCCGCAACCGCATCCGCTTCGCCATCGAGCAGTGGATGGCCGCTGCGGCGCCCAGCAACTTTTTGGCTTTCAACGCCGAAGCCCAAAAGAAGGCGCTGGACACCAAAGGTGAAAGCATTGCCAAAGGTATGCAAAACCTGGTGCACGACCTGCAACAAGGCCATGTGTCCATGACGGACGAGAGCCTGTTTGAGGTCGGCAAAAATGTCGCTACCACCGAAGGCGCCGTGGTGTTCGAGAACGCCTTCTTCCAGCTCATCGAGTACAAGCCTCTGACCGCCAAGGTCTACGAGAAGCCGTTTTTGATGGTGCCACCCTGCATCAACAAGTTCTACATCCTGGACCTGCAGCCGGACAATTCGCTGGTGCGTTACGCCGTGGCGCAAGGGCACCGCACCTTTGTTGTCAGCTGGCGCAACCCCGATGCCTCCATGGAGAAGGCCACCTGGGACGACTACATCGAGCAGGCGGTCATCAAGGCTATTTCAGTCACGCAAGAGATCACCGGCGCACCCAGCATCAATGCACTGGGCTTCTGCGTGGGCGGCACCATGCTGGGCACGGCACTGGCCGTATTGGCAGCACGCGGAGAAGAGCCTGTTGCCAGCGCAACCTTGTTGACCAGCCTGCTGGACTTCACCGACACCGGCATCCTGGATGTTTTCATCGACGAAGCCTTTGTGCAGTTCCGCGAGAAAGAAATGGGCAAGGGCGGTTTGATGAAAGGCCAGGACCTGGCCAGTACCTTCAGCTTTTTGCGCCCCAACGACCTGGTCTGGAACTACGTGGTGGGCAACTACCTGAAAGGCGAAACCCCGCCACCGTTTGACCTGCTGTACTGGAATTCCGACAGCACCAACCTGCCCGGCCCCTATTACGCCTGGTACCTGCGCAACACCTACCTGGAAAACAACCTGGTCAAGCCCGGCAAGTTGACGGTGTGTGGCGAAAAGGTGGATTTGAACGCGGTGGATATCCCGGTCTACATCTATGGATCGCGCGAAGACCATATCGTGCCGATTGGTGGTGCCTATGCCTCTACCCAGGTGTTGCCAGGCAAGAAGCGTTTTGTGATGGGCGCGTCTGGCCACATTGCCGGTGTCATCAACCCGCCCGCCAAAAACAAGCGCAGCCACTGGATACGTGCCGATGGCAAATTACCCAAGACACAGACCGCGTGGCTGGACGGTGCAGTGGAACACCCGGGCAGCTGGTGGACAGACTGGTCTACATGGCTCAAGTCCCATGCAGGCAAACAAATTGCTGCGCCCAAAACATACGGAAAAGGCAAGTACAAAGCGACCGAAGCAGCCCCAGGCAGCTACGTCAAGGCCAAGGCCTGATCTGAATTAATTTTGACCCACCGAAGGAAGATAAAAATGGAAGACATCGTCATCGTTTCAGCCGCCCGCACCGCCGTCGGCAAATTTGGCGGCACGCTGGCCAAGACTCCGGCACCCGAACTGGGCGCCGCCGTCATCAAGGCTTTGCTGGCCCGTACAGGCCTGTCTGCTGAGCAGGTCAATGAAGTCATCCTGGGCCAGGTGCTGACCGCCGGCTCGGGCCAAAACCCCGCCCGCCAGACCGTCATCAAGAGTGGCCTGGCCAAAGAAACGCCCGGCCTGACCATCAATGCCGTATGCGGCTCCGGCCTGAAGGCTGTGATGCTGGCTGCGCAAGCCATTGCCTATGGCGACAGCGAAGTTGTGATCGCTGGTGGCCAGGAAAACATGAGCGCCGCACCCCATGTGTTGCTGGGCAGCCGTGACGGCCAGCGCATGGGCGACTGGAAGATGACCGACTCCATGATTGTGGACGGCCTGTGGGATGTCTACAACCAGTACCACATGGGCATTACCGCCGAAAACGTGGCCAAGGCCTACAGCATCAGCCGCGACATGCAGGACGCACTGGCGCTGGCCAGCCAACAAAAGGCCGCTGCCGCACAAGACGCCGGCAAGTTTGTGGACGAAATCGTGCCTTTCAGCATTGCGCAGAAGAAGGGCGACCCGATTGTGTTTGCAGCCGATGAGTTCATCAACCGCAAGTCCAACGCCGACGCGCTAGCTGGCCTGCGTCCCGCCTTCGACAAGGCGGGTGGCGTGACGGCAGGCAATGCCTCGGGCATCAACGACGGCGCCGCCGCGGTGATGGTGATGACCGCCAAGAAGGCGGCAGCTCTGGGCCTGACCCCCATGGGCCGTATCGCCAGCTTTGCCACCAGTGGCCTGGACCCTGCGCTGATGGGTATGGGCCCGGTGTCCGCATCGCGCAAGGCGCTGGAGCGTGCCGGCTGGAAGCCACAGGACCTGGACCTGCTGGAAATCAACGAAGCCTTTGCCGCCCAGGCCTGCGCGGTGAATAACGAAATGGGCTGGGACACCAGCAAGGTCAACGTCAACGGTGGCGCCATTGCCATAGGCCACCCCATTGGTGCGTCCGGTTGCCGTATTCTGGTCACGCTGCTGCATGAAATGCAGCGCCGCAATGCCAAGAAGGGCATTGCCAGCCTGTGTATCGGTGGCGGCATGGGCGTGGCCCTGACGATTGAGAGATAAATTGGCTGTTAGCCCCCGTAAATACTGGGGTTACAGCTACTAATGTTGTAGCAAGTAAAACCAAAGAGGAGTGAACATGAGTCAAAAAGTAGCCTACGTAACCGGTGGTATGGGTGGCATCGGTACCGCCATCTGCCAGCGCTTGCACAAAGAGGGTTTCAAGGTCATTGCGGGCTGCGGCCCTACCCGTGACCACGCCAAGTGGATTGCCGAGCAGGCGGCTTTGGGCTTCACCTTCTTCGCGTCGGTGGGCAATGTGGGTAATTGGGATTCGACCGTAGAGGCTTTCTCCAAAGCCAAGGCCGAGCATGGCGCTATCGATGTGTTGATCAACAACGCCGGCATTACCAAGGACCGCATGTTCCTGAAGATGACGCGCGAAGACTGGGACGCCGTGATCGAGACCAACCTTAACAGCATGTTCAATGTCACCAAGCAGGTGGTCGGCGACATGGTGGAAAAGGGCTGGGGCCGCATCATCAACATCTCGTCGGTCAATGGCGTCAAGGGCCAGGCGGGGCAGACCAACTACTCGGCCGCCAAGGCCGGCATGCACGGTTTCTCCATGGCGCTGGCCCAAGAGTTGGCAACCAAGGGTGTGACCGTCAACACCGTGAGCCCAGGCTACATCGGCACCGACATGGTCAAAGCCATTCGCCAGGAAGTGCTGGACAAGATCATCGCCACAGTGCCGGTCAAACGTCTGGGTGAGCCCGGCGAAATTGCATCCATCATCGCCTGGCTGGCGTCGGATGAGGGCGGATACGCAACAGGTGCAGAATTTTCTGTCAACGGCGGCCTGCACATGGGCTGAGTTGCTTTGCGACCAGAAGTCGCAATATCGAGTCAAAAGAACCCGCTTTGGCGGGTTTTTTTACGCCTGACGTGTAACTGACATGTTTATGGGATGGCGAGTGCCCATAAGCCGCGTAGTATCTGCAGAAATGGGCCAAAAACATGGGGTATGCTTGCTTTAGAACAAGCAAAGTCCTCTGTCGCAGGCTGTGGAATGCGCTTTGCAGCATGCCACGGTTGCCGCAGAACAGGACGGTGGCCGGCAAGCTTGGGTTGTGAGAATCGATGAAGGATGGTGGCCCATGAAGAGCAAAGACGATACCGTCGGGTTGGTGGATTGCAAGTCCCTGCGCATAGGCATGTATGTGGAGCTGGACGTAGGCTGGTTGGCCCATCCGTTTCCCACCGGCAGCTTCAAACTGACGTCTTCCAAACAAATCGAAACTATTTGTGGACTGGGCATGCAGCAAGTGCGTGTCAACCTGGCCAAAAGCGATCCCGATCCGGATGCGGTGGTTGCCAAACCCGCCATGGACGCACTGGCCGTGGAACGCGCCCAAGCCGCGCACCGTGAAGCCCAGCTGCGCCAGCAACGCGCCGAACAACTGGCGGTGCAACAGCGCAGTCTGGTCGTTTGTGAGCGGCAATTTGGTGACGCTGTGCGCCAGTACAAAAAGATGCTGGAGGCCATACCGACCCAACCCAAGGCCGCCGCAGAACATTGCCACACGCTGGTAAACACCTTTGTGGGCGACATCTTGTGCGAAGGCGATTCCGCCATTCGCCTACTGTCCGAAGCCGCGGGTGACAAGTCGTCCATGCACCCGGTCAATGTCACGGTGGTCTCCTTGTTGCTTGGCAAGGCCATGGGTTTGTCCCAGGCTGAATTGATCGACCTGGGCATGGCTGCGTTTTTGCACGATGTCGGCAAGGCCCAACTGCCGGACCGGGTACGCTGGCTGGAAGAAAATTTCTCAACCGCAGAGTACAAGCTCTACCAGGAGCATGTGGCCAAAAGTGTGCAGGTGGGCAAGGCCATGGAGCTGTCCAAGGGCGCCTTGCTGGCGATTGCGCAGCACCATGAGCTGACCGATGGCAGTGGTTTTCCTACCCGTGCCAAGGGTGAATCCATGACGGTGGCCGCGCGTATTTTGGCGCTGGTCAACCGGTATGACAACCTGTGCAACCCCAGCCGGCCGGCTGCGGCCATGACACCGCACGAATCCCTGTCGTTGATTTTTGCACAGCTCAAAACACGGTTTGATACGGCGGCACTCAGTGCATTTATCCGCATGATGGGGGTGTACCCGCCCGGCTCGGTGGTGCAGTTGATTGATGAACGCTACGGCATGGTGGTGTCGGTCAATTCTACCCGGCCGCTCAAGCCCCGCATCATCGTGCATGAAGCCGGTGTGGCCAAACACGAGGCGTTGATTCTGGATCTGGAGCATGCACCTAACATCGGTATCCGGCGCAGCCTCAAACCCTCGGGCTTGCCCAGCGCAGCTATGGACTTTCTGGCACCGCGCCAGCGCGTGAGTTATTTTTTTGAGCGGGTTGTTGACTCACAGATGGGTGCGCTTGCATGACACCCGCCACGTGTGGCCCCTTATTGGACGCCATGATAGAGGCGGTCTGCCTGGTAGACCCCAAGTCCCTGCGTATCACCATGGCCAATCGGGTCATGGCCAAACTGGTGGGATTGCCCAGTGCAGAGTTTGTCGGCAAACCCGTGGTGGAACTGACCAATTCTCCGGAAGACCTGTTTTTTTGGGAGGATGTGGCTGCAGGTCTGGCGGACCACATCCTGTCGGAATCGCTATTGCGATGCAGTGAGGGTGTCGCCATACCCGTAGAGCGCAAGGTCAGCCGGGTGTGGGTTGCACCCGACGAGCCGGTGTTTCTGGTCGGGCTGCGTGATTTGCGGGACCAGCGCAGTGCCGAGGAACAATTGGAAAACCGCATGTCGGAGTTGCGGGCCACACTGGAGTCCTCGGGTGATGGCATTCTGGTTCTCAACGTCGCTGGCGAGGTGCGCCACTACAACCGCCGTTTTGTAGAATTGTGGAATGTGCCGCCGGACATGCTGGAGGCGCATGACGATGCGGCATTGCTGACCCATATGCGTGGGTGCGTCAAGGATGAAGCGAGTTACCAGGAACGCCTGGGATTGATTGGTGATGACCCCGAGATGGAGTGCACCGACGTGTTGTTGTTGCGCTCGGGGCGCATGCTGGAGCGTGTAACCCTGCCCCAGACTAGCCGCAGCCGCGTGGTGGGGCGGGTGTATTCCTTCCGCGACCTGACCGAGCGGCTGGACGCCCAAAAACGCATTGAAGCCCTGGCCTATACCGATGTGTTGACGGGGCTCCCCAACCGGCTGCTGCTGGGGCAGCGGGTGGCGGTTGCACTGCGCACCGCACAACGCAATGGCTCGACCTTTGCCCTGCTGTTTGTGGACCTGGACCGCTTCAAGAATATCAACGACTCGCTGGGCCACGCCTTTGGTGACCGGGTGCTGGTAGAAGCCTCGGCACGCATACAACAAACGCTGCGCGAGGTAGATACCCTGTGCCGGGTGGGCGGTGATGAGTTCATTGCTTTTTTGCAAGAGGCCGATGCCATAGGTGCCGAGATAGTGGCCCGCCGCATTCTGGAAAAATTGGCCCAGCCCTTTGTGTTGGACAGTGTGAATTTTTCCATGGGGTGCAGCATCGGCATCGCCATGTACCCGGCAGATGGCCGCACGCTGGACACGCTGGTCCAATGCGCAGACACGGCCATGTTCCGGGTCAAGGAACGCGGGCGAGGCAACTTCCGCTTCTACCAGCCGCAAATGAATGTGGACCTGCTCTCGCGGGTCAAGATGGACCATGCCATGCGCCTTGCCATGGAACAGGGTTTGTTTCGCCTGCACTACCAACCGCAGATATCGTTGCTGGATGGGCGCTTGCTGGGCGTGGAGGCGCTTATCCGCTGGAGCGATGCCGAATTGGGCAATGTGTCACCGGCCACCTTTATCCCGCTGGCCGAGGAGTCTGGGTTCATCATCAATATAGGCAACTGGGTGCTGGCCGAAGCGGTGCGCCAGTCTTTCACCTGGCAGGAGTCCGGTCGTCCGGTGGTGGTGTCGGTCAACGTCTCGGCGCTGCAGTTCCAGCAGGGTGATTTTGTGGAGCGTGTGGCCAGCGCCATCAGCGATGCAGGGCTGGACCCGGCTTTGCTGGAGCTGGAGCTGACCGAGTCCATCCTGATCAAGGACATCCATGAAACCCTGACGCGCCTGCAGGCCCTGGCTGCATTGGGCATCAGCCTGGCGATTGACGACTTTGGTACCGGTTATTCCAGTCTGGCCTACTTGAAGAAGTTTCCCATTTCCAAACTGAAGATCGACCGCGCCTTTGTGATGGGCTTGCCCGAAGACGAAGGTGACCGTGCCATTGTGGGTGCCACCATTGCCATGGCCCGCGCTCTCAAAATGTCCGTGGTGGCCGAGGGTGTGGAGACGGGCGCCCAGCGTGACTACCTGCACGGTTTGCAGTGCGAAGCCTTCCAGGGTTTTCTGTGTTCGCCGGGCTTGCCAGCGGAAGACTTTGAAGATTTGTACGCCACACTGCCCATGGGGCTATCAGCGCACTAGCGCATTCAGCACGTTTCGCGGAATTGCATTACATTCGGCCGACCCGGCCACTGTGGCCGCGATCCAGACCGAGGAGATTGTTGTGCCCACTCTGAACATCAACGGCAAAGACATGCAGGTTGACGCCGATGCCACCACCCCCATACTCTGGGCCCTTCGCGACACGCTGGGCATGACCGGCACCAAGTTCGGTTGCGGCGCTGCGTTGTGTGGCGCCTGTACTGTGCACGTGGATGGTGTGGCGACACGCTCCTGCGTTACGCCCATCTCCGCTGCGGCGGGCAAGAAAATCACCACCATAGAAGCCGTTGCCACGGACAAGGTTGGGCTGGCTGTACAAAACGCCTGGGTCGCGCACGATGTGGTGCAGTGCGGTTACTGCCAGAGCGGCCAGATCATGAGCGCCACGGCGCTGCTCAAGACCAATAAAAAGCCCAGCGACGCCGACATCGACTCCGCCATGGCCGGCAACATCTGCCGCTGCGGCACCTATGCCCGCGTGCGCAGCGCCATCCACGCCGCTGCCGCGTCCTTGGCCTAAAACATTACGCGAGGAAATCACCATGCATTTCGACTCCGCATCCCCCGAACTGATGGACCAACTGCCAAAAGGGCTTCTAGCCCGCGTGGAACGGTCTCAAGGCGCTTCTAAATCAATAGCAACTGAAGGGCTGGCCCGGCGCAGCTTTTTGAAGATGGGCGCGGCCTCTGGCTTTGCACTGGGTGCCTACCCCTTGGTGGCGGGCGCACAAGCCGCGGCACCGGCTGGCCTGAAACCCTTCGAGCAACCCTCTGCCTTCGTGCGGATTGCAAAGGACGGCACGGTCACCGTCGCCATCAACCGCCTGGAGTTTGGCCAGGGCGTGTGGACCGCCTTGCCCATGTGCCTGGCCGAGGAGCTGGACGCCGACTGGAGCAAGGTCACCGCCGAACACGGCGATGCCAACGCCGCCTACGTGGACCCTGCCTTTGGCATGCACCTGACAGGTGGCTCGGGCTCCATCAAACGCTCCTTCATGCAGTACCGCGAACTGGGTGCCCGCGCCCGCGCCATGCTGGTGGCCGCTGCGGCTGCGCAGTGGGGTGTGGATGCCAGCGCGCTGCGCACCGAAAACGGCATGGTCCTGGGCCCCGCAGGCAAATCCATCAGTTATGGCGATCTGTCGGATGCCGCCATGAAGATGCCCGTGCCCGACAAAGTGGCGCTGAAGGACCCTAAGAACTTCCGCATCATCGGCAAAGCCACACCGCGGCTGGACGGCAAAGCCAAGTCCAGCGGCCAGCAAAACTTCGGTATCGATGTGCAACTGCCCGGCATGCTGACCGCCGTGGTGGCCCACCCGGCAGTGTTTGGCGCCAAGATCAAGTCGCTGGACGACGCGGCCGCCAAGGCGGTACCCGGTGTCAAAGCCGTGTTACGCATGCCCACCGACCGGGGCGGGGAGGGCGTGGCCGTGATCGCCCAAGGCTACTGGGCCGCCAAGCAGGCGCGTGATGCGCTGAAGCTGGAGTGGGACACCTCTGGCGTGGAGAAAGTCGACAGCACCGCCCAACTGGCCAGCTACAAGGCCCTGGCCAAGAAGACCGGCGCGCTGAAATACCAGGCCGACATGGCGCCGCTGGCCAAGGCGCCCAAGAAGATCAGCGCCGAGTTCACCTTCCCCTACCTGGCGCATGCGCCCATGGAGCCGCTGAACTGCACCGTGCATGTCACCGGCAGTGGTGCAGATGCCAAGGCCGCCATCTACCTGGGCACACAAATGCCCGGCTTTGACGGCATGGCAGCAGCCAAGGTGCTGGGCCTGCCACCACAAAACGTCAAGGTGAATGTGCAGATGGCCGGTGGCGGTTTTGGCCGCCGCGCCGTGCCCACGGCCGACTATGTGGTTGAGGCCTGCACTGTGGCCAAGGTTGCCATGGCAGCCGGAGTCAGTGCACCGATTCGTGTGCTGTGGAGCCGCGAAGACGACATCAAAGGCGGCTACTACCGCCCCATGCACGTGCACCGTGCCGAGATCGGTTTTGACGCCAAGGGCAAGGTGCTGGCTTGGGACCATGTCATCGTCGGCCAGTCGATTGTGGAGGGCACACCCTTTGCAGGCATGATGATCAAGGACGGCGTGGACGCGACCATCGTCGAAGGCATGCGCGAGCCGTATGACGTGCCCATGCGCCTGTCGGTGCACCACCCCAAGGTCAACGTGCCGGTGCTGTGGTGGCGCAGCGTGGGCTCCACCCACACCGCCTACGTCATGGAAACCCTGGTCGATGAAATTGCCCGCGCCACCAACCAGGACCCGGTGGCTTACCGCATGAAGCTGATGGGTGACAAGCACCCGCGCCACAAAGCCGCACTGATGCTGGCGGTGGAGCAATCGGGTTATGGCAAACGCAAGCTGCCCAAGGGCCAGGCCTGGGGCGTGGCCGTACACGAGTCGTTTGACACCGTGGTGGCCTATGTGGCCGAGGCATCGGTCACCAAGGGCGTGCCCAAGCTGCATGCGGTCACTGCTGCCGTGCACTGCAACCTGGCCGTCAACCCCAAGACCATTGAAGCGCAAGTGCAGGGCGCCGCGCTGATGGGCTTGGGCACCTGCCTGCCTGGGTCTGCCATTACCTTCAAGGATGGTTTGGTTGAGCAAAGCAATTTTGGCGACTACGTGGTGGCCCGTATCACCGACATGCCCAAGATCGCCGTGCACATTGTCCCCAGCGCCGAGCCGCCCACTGGCATGGGTGAACCTGGCCTGCCGCCACTGGCCCCGGCCTTTGGCAATGCCATTGCCAAGCTGACCGGCAAGACGCCCCGCAGCCTGCCGTTCAAGCTGGCCTGATCAGACCAATGGAAAGCCTGGACCTGAGGGTATTGGCCGACGCGCTGCAGTGGCGCCAAAGCGGCCACGCCGTCACGCTGGTCACCGTGGTGGAGACCTGGGGCAGCGCCCCCCGGCCGCCCGGTGCCTTGCTCGCCGTGCGGGACGATGGCGCCGTCAGCGGATCTGTATCTGGCGGCTGTGTGGAAGACGACCTGATCGCCCAGACCAAGGCCGCACTGCAAAACCGTGCAGCATCGCCTGACCAAGAGCGCCCGTCCATGCTGGCCTACGGCGTCAGCAAAGAAGAGGCTGCACGTTTTGGCCTGCCCTGCGGCGGCACGCTGCGCCTGGTGCGCGAGCCGCTGCTGGACACGGCCTGGGTGCAGGATCTGTTGGACCGCACGGCCCGGCATAAGCTGGTAGCCCGCCAGCTGACCTTGTCGACGGGGGCTGTGCAGTTGCTGCCTGCCACGCGCGGCCAGGCCATGGCGTTTGATGGCAGTGTGCTCACCACCGTATTCGGCCCCAAGTGGCGTCTGCTGCTGATTGGCGCGGGCCAGCTGTCGCAAGCCGTGGCCCAAATGGCGCAGATGCTGGACTTTGAAGTGCTGGTCTGCGACCCGCGTGACGAATACGTGACCACCTTGCGCATGGACGGCGTGACCCGCGTGATGGGTATGCCTGACGACGCGGTGCGCGCGCTGGCTCCCGATGCCCACACCGCCATCGTGGCGCTCACACACGACCCCAAGCTGGACGACATGGCGCTGTTGGAGGCGCTGGGTTCTGACGCCTTCTACGTAGGCGCACTGGGCTCGCGGCGCAACCAGCAGGCGCGCAAACAGCGCCTGGCCGAACACTTCGACCTGACCGCTGACGTGCTCGCACGGCTGCATGGCCCGGTGGGGCTGTCGATAGGTGCCAAGACACCTGCCGAAATTGCAGTGTCCATCATTGCCCAGGTCGTGCAGGTCAAAAACGCGGCCCCCCAAGGGCAGCCTGTGGCGGAGACCGGCGCTTGCCTGGCCACCACCCACCCACCGTCCTGATCCTGGCCAGCGGCCGGGGCCGGCGTTTCATCGCATCAGGCGGCACAGGCTCCAAGCTGCAGGCCTTGCTGCATGGCAAAACCGTGCTGCAACACACGGTGGATGCAGTGCGTGCCAGTGGCTTGCCTTTCCATGTGGAAAACGGGCCGCACCTCGGCATGGGGGATTCCATTGCAGCGGCCGTGCGCGCTACGCGTGATGCTGCGGGGTGGCTCATTCTGCCCGGTGATCTGCCGCTCATCCAGCCAGACACCTTGCGCGCGATGGCGCAGGCGTTGGCCGACCACGCGGCTGTGTTCCCTACATTCGAAGGCCAGCGTGGCCACCCTGTAGGTTTCTCGGCGCAGTGCCGTGCAGGGCTGGAGTCTCTTAAGGGAAATCAGGGTGCAGCCCCCGTACTTTCTGCTTTCCATGCTATGGAATTTGTAGTGACCGATGCCGGTGCCGTGACCGACATTGATACGCTGGATGATCTGAACCGGGTGGCGCAGTTGCTGCCGTAGCTAATTACCGGCTGCCAATGCATCCAGCGGGCTGGCCGTGCCACCTGCTGCCACCTTGAGCACATGGGTGTAGATCATGGTGGTGGAAACATCAGAGTGGCCTACGTCTAGGGTGGCAAGCGCCTGGAGCGCCTGGAGCGCTTGCAGGGCGAGGAGTTTGTGCGCCGCTTCCTGTCGCACATCCTGCCCACCGGTCTCAAGCGCATCCGCCACTACGGGGTGCTCGCCTCAGCCTGCAAAGGAGTCCAACTCACAGCGGCCCGTCAGTCCCTGCACATGCCGCAGCCAAGCGTGCAGGCCATGGAGTGTGCCCGAGACTTTATGGCACGGGTGGCCAAAATCGATGTGCACTTGTGTCCCTGTTGCAAGGTGGGACGGCTGCACATCACAGCCGTGTTGCAGGGGCCGGCACGACTGCCAGCGCCAGCGCGCACGATGATGCCATCGAGCCGGGGGCCACCATGAGAGGTGGGTGTGGCGATGGTTTGGTATCACAGCGCAACAGGCGCAGGGGTGTTCCTGCACGATGCACTCACTCAGGTCGCGTACAGCGGGAGGAAGCATGATGGATAACTTGTCAATCGACACGGACCCACAACGGCAGGCTGCGGCTTCACCGCTCGTGTTGGTGGTCCGGTCATCTTTACGTTAAATCGCACTATGCGTGAGTCCAATGACTGGCGATTGACCAACCAAGAGAGCTACCTATGCAGCCCTCGAACTATTCGGAACGTGGAGTATTGAACTTCCCTTTTGGCGACGCATGCCAAGTTGGGCACCTTCACGTTAAATTTCACGCAAATTGCTTGAGGCTAGCATCACCTAATTATCTCAAAAGTGCTATATTCTTTGCATGAAGTGGGAGATCAAATATCACGATGAGAAGTTGCAGGCTGATGTGCTGGCATTGCCGCCGGGAATTTTGGCCAGATACTTTCATTGCACCGATCGTATGGTTGAGTTTGGTCCAGATTTAGGAATGCCTCACACGCGGGCAATGAGCATGGGGCTTTTCGAGTTGCGTTTGAAATCCCGTGAGGGTATTGGGCGGGTGTTTTATTGCACTTTGGTGGATCGCAAGATCGTCATGCTCCACCAGTTTGTAAAGAAGACCGATAAGACACCTCCTAAAGAATTGGCACTTGCGCGCAAGCGAATGAAGGAGTGGAAAAATGTTGACACATAAACAACTTCGCACCAAGGCATTGGCTACTGCTGAGGTAAAGGCGGAATACGAAAAACTGGCTGACGAGTTTTCGCTTTTGGACGAATTCTTGAAGGCTCGGGCGGCGCAAGGTCTGACCCAAGCGCAGGTGGCAGAAAAGATCGGTACCACGCAGTCTGCAGTTGCGCGTATGGAATCGGGTAGTGGCAAGCATTCACCATCTCTGGCAACGCTGACCAAGTATGCAGATGCCTTGGGGTGCAAGTTGGAGGTTCGTTTGGTCCGCAGGCCTCGGTCAACGAAGAATGCAACTGGTCGTCCAAGCCCGACGACGCCCAAACGTGTTGCTGCTTGACGTCAACGGTGTCCGTCAGATTGAAATGACCGCACGCGTTCAATTGTCCCTCCTCCTCGATGCCTACGAGTGGGCTAGTGCCACCGGGCCCTACGCGAACGCTGCTTATGTGAGCCGCGAGTCGGGGCAAATTTGGCTAGTCTCAGACTTCGACGACATGGGGGAGGAACCACCGGAAGACGTGGGCGACGAGTCCTTGTACGCCACCGTCCCGAAAAAGAACGAACTTGATCTTGGGAGAAGCCTTGCATTGCGTTTTGCCGACGCACAGCTGCCGCAGTACGCTTCGCAGATCAGAGGCTTCTTCAGCAAGCCTGGGGCGTACGCGAAATTCAAGGATCTGCTGCATGCCCAGGGCGCTCTTGAGGCTTGGTACGCTTACGAATCTGCCGGCGTGCAGGAAGCTCTGCGCGCTTGGGCGGCGGAGAATGACTTGGAACTCGTCGAAGAAGCGCGGTGACGGCCAATAGTGGCTGCAGAATCTACCAGAGCCACATCCACTACAAAGTTGATAGCGCCGTAGTAAGATTCTGCGGGGGCTAGAGCCCAAAATCGTTCAAAGCCCTTATTGGGCCGTCCAACCGCCATCCATGTTCCAGGCCACGCCACGCACGTTGTTACCTGCAGGGGAGCAGAAGAATACGGCGAGTGCACCCAGCTCTTCGGGTGTGGTGAATTGCATGGAGGGCTCTTTCTCGCCCAGCAGCAGCTTGGTGGCTTCTTCGTTGCTGATCTTCAGGGCAGCAGCCTTGGCATCCACCTGTTTTTGCACCAGCGGTGTGAGCACCCAGCCGGGGCAGATGGCGTTGCAGGTGACGCCGGTGGTGGCGTTCTCCAGCGCGGTCACCTTGGTCAGGCCCACCACACCGTGTTTGGCGGCCACATAGGCTGACTTTTCGGCAGATGCCACCAGGCCATGGATGGAGGCCACGTTGATGATGCGGCCCCAGTTGCGCTCGCGCATGGCGGGTAGCGCCAGGCGGGTGGCGTGGAAGGCGCTGCTCATGTTGATGGCGATGATGGCATCCCACTTTTCCACCGGGAAGTTCTCGATGCGCGCTACGTGCTGGATGCCGGCGTTGTTGACCAGGATGTCCAGGCTGCCAAAGGTCTTGCTGGCGAAGGCAATCATGTCTTCGATCTCGGCGGGTTTGCTCATGTCGGCGCCGTGGTAGGCCACCTGCACGCCCAGAGCGGCCACTTCGGCCTTGGGGCCTTCCACATCACCAAAGCCGTTGAGCACGATGTTGGCGCCCTGGGCCGCCAAAGCCTTGGCAATGCCGAGGCCAATGCCGCTGGTGGAACCGGTAACAAGAGCTGTTTTACCTTTGAGCATGGTCATCCTTTTAATCAATTACGATTCACCCATGGCATTGAACTTGCGAAACCCATCTCACACATGACCAATGCCCTGGCCTTCATTATCAAACCCCCATTGCACCATGTCTGACCCTAAGCTGAATTACTTACCGTGCCCCGACACCGACTCGGGCCATCGCATGGCATTTTGGGAGTGGGGCGACCCGCAAGCCACCCACGTCGTGGTGTGTGTGCACGGCCTGTCTCGCCAGGGGCGCGACTTTGATGTGCTGGCCCAGGCCCTGGTGGCCAAGGCCGGTGGTGCCTTGCGTGTGATTTGCCCCGACGTGGTGGGCCGCGGCAAGAGCGACTGGCTGGCAGACCCGCAGGGCTACCAAATTCCCTCTTACGCTGGCGACATGATGGCCCTGCTGATGCACCTGAAGCCGACCACCCAGACGCTGGACTGGGTGGGCACCAGCATGGGCGGCCTGATCGGCATGGCCGTGTTTGGGCAAAAGCAGTTTCCGCTGCCGCTGCAGGTGCGCCGCCTGGTGCTCAACGATGTGGGGCCTAGCATCCAGTGGGAGGCGCTGGCCCGCATCGGTGCCTACCTGGGGCGTGAGGTCAAGTTTGATTCGCTGCAGCAGGCGGCCGATGCCATGTGGTCCATTTCTTCCAGTTTTGGGCCCCACACGCCCGAGCAGTGGATGGAGCTGTCCCGCCACATGGTCAAGCCCGTGCCGGGATCTGACTCTGCGGTCACACTGCATTACGATCCTGCCATTGCCGTGCCTTTTACCGCAGTTACGCAAGAGGCTGCCACCCAGGGTGAGGCCATGTTGTGGGCCTTGTATGACGGCCTGCAGGCGCAGACCCTGGTGCTGCGTGGCGCCCAGTCCGACCTGCTGTCGCCGCAGACCGCCAAGATGATGACCGAGCGTGGCCCCAAGGCGCGTCTGGTGGAGTTTGCCGGTGTAGGCCACGCGCCCACGCTGATTGCGCCGGACCAGGTGGAGGCTGTGACCGGCTTTGTGCTGGGCTGAATCCATGCCTGTTGTGCTTCCATGAAGAGTCTCTCGTCCGAACACGCGCCCACAGCGCCGGTGATTGCTGCCACGGCTGCCAGCCTGCCCGAGCAGGCCGACGCGCTGGCGCGTGCCCGCGCCTTTGCCGAACCGCTGCTCAGCAGCGCGGAGCTGGATACCGGTGAAAACGTGCTGGCCCATGCCGACGCCGTGGCCCGCATCCTGCATAGCATTGGTGGATCGCAGGCCATGCAGGCGGCCTGCTACCTGGTCTACACCTGCGACCACCTGAACAAGCCGCACGAGGTGATTGCCAAGGCCTTTGGCAGCAACTTTGCCGACTTGGCCATGGAGACCACCAAGCTGGTGCGGGTGCAGCGCATGGCGCGTATCGCCCAGCAGTCGGCCAGCCACGCCGCCACCCCCATACCCATGGCCCAGACGGCCGCCGCGCAGACCGAGAGTGTGCGTAAGATGCTGCTGGCCTTCTCGCGTGATCTGCGCGTGGTCATGCTGCGCCTGGCTTCGCGGCTGCAGACGCTGCGCCACTTTGCAGCTACCAAGCTTGTCCTGCCGCCCGGGTTGGCCAGCGAGTCGCTTCAGGTGTTTGCCCCCTTGGCCAACCGCCTGGGTATCTGGGAAATCAAGTGGGAGATAGAAGACCTGTCCTTCCGCTTCCTGGAGCCCGACACCTACCGCCATGTTGCCCGGCTGCTGGACGAAAAGCGGGTGGAGCGCGAAGCCCATGTCGAGAAACTGCGCCTGCAGCTGGCGCATGACCTGAGCCAGCAGGGCATACACGCCACCGTGCAGGGGCGTCCCAAACACATCTACAGCATTGTTAAAAAGATGCGCGGCAAGTCGCTGGGCTTCGACCAGGTATACGACATACGCGCGCTGCGCATCGTGGTGCCCACGGTGCCCGATTGTTATGCGGCCCTGGGCTGGGTGCACGACCACTTCACCCCGGTGCCCGACGAGTTTGACGACTACATTGCCCGGCCCAAGGCCAATGGTTACCAGTCGTTGCACACCGTGGTGCGTGACGCGACCGGCCAGCCCATCGAAGTACAGGTGCGCACCCAGGCCATGCACGACCATGCCGAGACCGGTGTTGCCGCCCATTGGGCCTACAAGGAAGCGGGTGCCAAAGGCTACGGTGGCAGCGTCACCGCGGCGGGCGAGTACGACGCCAAGATCGCCGTGCTGCGCCAACTGCTGGCCTGGGAGCGCGATCTGTCGGGCGCACAAGAGGGCAGTCAGCAGGACAGGGTGAGTTTTGACGACCGCATCTACGTGCTGACCCCCAACGCGGCCATTGTGGAGCTGCCCCAGGGCGCCACCGCGGTGGACTTTGCCTACAGCGTGCACACCACCCTGGGCCACCGCTGTCGCGGCGCGCGGGTAGATGGTGTCATGGTGCCGTTGAATACGCCGCTCAAAAACGGCCAGACGGTAGAGGTGAGTACGGTCAAGGAGGGTGGCCCGTCGCGCGACTGGCTCAACCCGGAGCTGGGCTTTCTGGTCAGCCACCGCGCGCGCGCCAAGGTGCGCGCCTGGTTCAACGCGCTGGCCATGGGCGAGACGGTTGCAAAGGGCCGCGAGGCGGTGGAGAAACTGTTGCAGCGTGAAGGCAAGACGGCCGTCAAGCTGGACGATCTGGCTTCACAACTGGGCTTTAACTCCGCCGACGACTTGTTTGAGGTGGTGGGCAAAGACGAGTTCTCGCTGCGCAACATCGAACTGCTGCTGCGCCCGCCCGAGCCTGCGGCTGCGCAAGACGATTACCTGCCGCTCAAAAAGCCACGCGCCACGGGCGGCAAAGGTGGTGTTCTCGTGGTGGGGGTCGATTCACTGATGACGCAGTTGGCCAAATGCTGCAAGCCGGCACCGCCCGACGCCATTTGCGGCTTTGTGACCCGCGGCAAGGGCGTCAGCGTGCACCGCGCCGACTGCTCCAACCTGCGCAACATGGTCACCCGCAGCGGCGACCGTGTGATTGAGGTGGAGTGGGGTGGCAAGACCGGGGGCGATGGCTCTGTCTACCCGGTCGATGTGGCCGTGGAGGCCAACGACCGCCAGGGTCTGCTGCGCGACATCTCCGAGGTGTTCGCCAAGGAAAAGATGAATGTGATCGGCGTGCAGACCCAGTCGATACGCGGTATTGCGTGGATGACGTTCACCGTGGAGGTGAGTGATTCCGGCCGGCTGAACCGGGTGCTGGGCATTGTGGCGGACCTGAATGGGGTGCGGGCGGCACGGCGGCGGTGAAGGTAAATCGATAAAATATCGAATCACAAAAACCACAGGGTTGGCATAAGTTACATGTTAATCCATTGGTAAATTAGTTTTCATGTGGCAAAATATTGATTCAAAAATCGAATCACATGCCGCCAAAAATACTGGACATTCCCCGCACGCAGCTGCCCCGACTGTTGCAAAGTAGCCCCGGCGCCAAAAGCACGGAGCTGGCGGCCCTGGCGCAGGTCAGTACGCCCACCATGGTGCGCATGCTCAATGAGGCCGGTGACAGTGTTTTGCGCCTGGGCAAGGCCCGTGGTACGCGATATTTTTTGCGCCGCGCCCTGCGGGGGCAGACCAGTTCCGCACCCGTCTATGCCATCAACCGCGAGGGCATCCCGTCCCAGGTGGGCCAGCTGGAACTGATTGCGCCGCGGGGCACGGTGCTGGATGTGGCGGCCATGGGTTGGCCCATCGAGCAGGAATTTGCCCAGGGCGTATGGCCCGACGGCCTGCCATACCCGCTGCAGGATATGAAGCCCCAGGGTTTTCTGGGACGGCAGTTTGCACACCTGGAGTCCAAGGGGCTGGGTGTTTCACCTAATCCCAGGGAGTGGAGTGATGACGATGTGCTGGTCATCTTGCTGGGCCGGGGCGTGGACACCAGTGGCAACCTCATCGTCGGTGATACGGCATTGGACTTGTGGCTGCAGCACAAGGCCGGACCGCAAGCCGTGCTCGCGGAGGGCGACACACTGGCAGGTTATCTGGCGTATGCAGAGCAGGCCAGTGCACGGGGTGCTGCAGGCTCTAGCGCCGGGGGCGAATTCCCCAAGTTCACGGTGCAGCGTGCGCTGCAGGGCGCCCACACGCCACATGCCATCGTGAAATTTTCGGCCAACGATACGTCGGATACGGTCCAGCGCTGGTCGGACCTGCTGGTTTGCGAACACCTGGCTCTGCAGGCCATACGCACCATCCCACAGGTCCACAGTGCCAACAGCCGGGTGTTGCAACACGGCGGGCGCACCTTCCTGGAGCTGGAGCGGTTTGATCGCCACGGCCTGTTTGGCCGCAGCCCCCTGTGCAGCCTGGACGCACTGGAGGCCGCCATATTGCCTACTACCAGTACCGACTGGGGTGATGCGGGCGACAAGATGCAAGCCCAGGGTTGGCTAGGCAGTGAAGCTGCGGTGCAATTGCGCACCATCTGGGCTTTTGGCAAACTCATCGCCAATGCAGACATGCACAAGGGCAATGTGAGCTTTGTGCCGGAGGCCAACAGCCTGCGGGTTGCGCCGGTGTACGACATGCTGCCCATGGCCTACGCGCCGCTGGCTGGTGGCGAAATCCCTAAGACGGTGTATGCCCCCGGCCTGCCCACGCCAAAGGACCGTGCCGCTTGGCTGGCGGCCAGCCGCGCAGCATTGGCTTTTTGGGAAGTGGCTGCGGCCGACCCACGTATCAGCGCGCGTTTTCGCACGGTGTGCAAATCCAACCTGCGGGAACTGGAGCGTCTGGTCGCGCTGGCCTGAACCGCGCCTGCTGGTTTGCACCCCTTTTCGCGGGTTCACACTGCCCCATGGCCTCCCCGCGTCTGCTAAATTAGCTCCATAACCCAGGAGACCTGCCGCATGTTCAATCAGCTCACCCTCAAGCAACGCGTAGTCCTTCAGTTGTTGCTCAACGTCACCCTGCAGGTAGTGGTGGTCACCGGCGTGTTGATGGATTGGAGCAAGATGACCCTGATCCTCAGCAGCCTGGGCGTGGGGCTGTTCATGTTATGGCTGTATCTGGACAGCGCGCTAGCCAGTAGGCAGTTTGTGGAGGAGCTGATCTCGGGCGCCGAGCGCATGGGCCAGGGTGATTTGACCAAGGATGTATCCACCAGCTTTGGCAACCCCACGCTGCGCGAAGGCCTGGGCACCATGCAGGCGCTGCAGACACGCATACGCTCCATGCTGGGCGCGCTCAATGAAGGGGCCTGGCAGGTCAGCAATGCATCCAGCGAAATCGCCGCCGGCAACCAGGATTTGAGTCGCCGTACCGAGCAGGGCAGTTCCGAACTGCAATCCGCCTCCAGCGCGATGAAAGAGATGACGGACGCCGCCGCCCAAAGCTCAGAAGCCATGCAAAAGGCCACCAGCCTGAGCCAGGGCACCAGCGCCCTGGTACACACCAGTGGCGCGGTGGTGAACCAGGCCGTGGCGGCCATGGGCGAGATCAACAACTCGTCGCGCAAGATTGCCGACATCATTTCCGTCATCGATGGCATTGCTTTTCAGACCAATATCCTGGCTTTGAATGCCGCCGTGGAAGCGGCCCGCGCCGGCGAGCAGGGGCGTGGTTTTGCCGTGGTGGCATCTGAGGTGCGCAGCCTGGCCGGTCGTTCTGCCGAAGCGGCCAAGGAAATCAAGAGCCTTATCACCGCTTCGGTCGAGCAGGTGGAGAAGGGCGCCGGCCTAGTCAATGACGCGGGCGAGAAGATGGGCGAAGTGGTCAAGGCCATCGAAGAGGTGTCCAGCCTGATCGTGGAGGCCAGCGGCAAGTCGCAGCAGCAGACACGGGGTCTGCACGAGATATCCACCACGCTGGAGCATCTGGACGTGGCCATGCAACAAAACGCCGCGCTGGTGGAGCAGGAAACCGCAGCCGCAGAAAGCCTGAAACACCAGGCCGCCAAGCTGCACGCCCTGGTGGGTGAGTTCAAACTGCAGGGCAATATGGCCGGTGCGCCGCCCCAGGCCGCCCCGCACCGCGCAAAACCCGCGCCCGCCGCCCGGCCTGCCGCTGCGGCTAACCGTGCGCCGGCACCCAAGGCCATTGCAAAACCCGCGGCCAAACCAGCCGGCAAGCCCTTGCAGAAACTGGCAGCACCCGCGAAGCCCCAAGCCGCGGTTGCCCCGAAACCAGCCGCCCGCGGCGCGGATGACGACTGGGAAACCTTCTAAGGACTGGCGTCGTCCATCACCCCCATGGACAACAGCCTCAGCAGCAGCCACACCTTCCTCTGGCACGACTACGAAACCTTTGGCGCCGTGCCCCGGCGCGACCGGCCCGCCCAGTTTGCCGCCATCCGCACCGATGCAGACTTGAACGAGCTGGGCGAGCCCATCATGCTGTTCTGCCAGCCCGCGCCTGACTTTTTGCCCGACCCGCAGAGCTGCCTGATCACCGGCATCACACCGCAACAGTGCTTGCAGCAGGGCGTGCCCGAGCACCAGTTCGCCGCGACGATTGAACAGGCCTTCAGCCTGCCCGGCACCATAGGCGTGGGCTATAACACGATCCGGTTTGATGACGAGATCACACGCTTCATGTTCTGGCGCAACCTGATCGACCCCTATGCCCGTGAGTGGCAGAACCAGTGTGGCCGTTGGGATTTGCTGGATGTGGTGCGTACGGCCTATGCCTTGCGCCCCGAGGGCATTGAATGGCCGACCAAGCCCGAAGGCGGTGCCAGCTTCAAGCTCACCGACCTCAGCGCCGCCAACGGCCTGCTGCACGAGGCGGCGCACGACGCGCTGAGCGATGTACGTGCCACCATCGCGCTGGCCCGGCTGATCAAGACTGCACAACCCCGTCTGTTTGACTTTTGCCTGGGCCTGCACAAAAAAGACCGTGTGGCGGCAGAGCTGGGCCTGCCCACCGCGCCGCGGAACGCCCGGCCCTTTTGGCATGTATCAGGCATGTTCCCAGCCGAGCGGGGTTGCCTGGCCCTGATGTGGCCGCTGGCCATGCACCCCAAGAACAAAAACGAGTTGATTGCGTGGGATTTAGCCTTTGACCCGCGCGAGCTGGAGTCGCTCAAACCTGCGGACCTGCGTCTGCGGCTGTTCAGCAAGACCTCAGACTTGCCCAAGGGCGTGGCGCGTTTGCCGGTCAAGACCATCCATCTGAACAAATCGCCGATGGTGATGGCCAACTTGAAGGTGCTGTCGCCCGCCATGGCACAGCGCTGGGGTATTGATGTGGAAGCCCAACTGCGCCACGCCGAGTGGGCGCGCGACCTGCCGGACATGAGCGCCATCTGGCCCGAGGTGTTTGAGCGGCCCGAAGCCCTTGCGCCGCTGGACGTAGATGAAGACCTGTACGGCGGTTTTGTGGGCAATGCGGATAGACGCCGCCTGAACGATCTGAGGGCCATGTCGCCCCAGCAGTTGAGTAGCGCCCATCCGGCTTTTGAAGACGCGCGGCTGCCAGAGCTGCTGTTCCGTTACCGGGCGCGCAATTTCCCCGAGGTGTTGACGGACGAAGAGTCCGAACGCTGGGAGGCGCACCGGGCCGAGCGCCTGTTTGACGGGGCGAGTGGCTACCGCACAGTGGAGCAGCTGTTTGACCAAATTGACCAGTTGTCCGAGTCGGTAGACGAGCGCGGCGAGGCCATTTTGGGTGCCCTGTACGATTACGCCGAGTCCATCGCACCCCATCGGGAATAGAGGGGACTGAACTGCGGCGAAAATAGCGCCCATTCCTTAATTCCACGCATTTTGCACAATCCCATTATGAAAATCGACAAAGACACCGCCGTCACCCTGCGTTTCTCCGTAACCGACGCCGCTGGCAAGGTCATCGACAAGGGCACTGAGCCCATGGTCTACCTGCACGGTGGCTACGACAACATCTTCCCCAAGGTCGAAGAAGCGCTGGCAGGCCACGAAGCTGGCTACGAAGTCACGCTGACGCTGGCGCCCGAAGATTCCTTCGGCCAGCACAACCCGCAACTGATCACCACCATTGCCAAGAAGGACTTCCCGCCCGGCGTCAAGGTCGGCGGCCATCTGCAAGGCCGTGGCGAAGACGGCGAAGAGCATGTGTTCAACGTCGTCAAGATCAAGGGCGATACCGTGCACCTGGACGGCAACCACCCCCTGGCCGGCCAGACGCTGAAGTTTGGCATCAAGGTGGTGGAAGTGCGTGCTGCTTCGGCAGAAGAGATTGCGCACAAGCACGTGCACGGGGAGCATGGGCACCACCATTGAGGGGTTTGGTGCTTGCTAAGTCGTCTGTTGGTTGCTATTGAATCAGTAGCGATTCACGCATATTGGACGAGGGCTAGCGGCCCGTTTCTCTTGAAACTAAAGCCTGTTTGTGGTTCGCGTACGGCGGGCGCCGTGGCTCACGTTCTCCGGCTCGCGTCGCGGGTGGACAGGGCTGGTTAACCTGCGCGATTGCGTTAACACCCGCCAGGCACGCCAGCTCTAGTGGCAACCGCAAGTGCGGCCTGCGCCCGTAAGCCACGCCACCCTCCTCGGGTGGTTTCGTTGTGGCGATGAAGCAAAATTCGGCTTGAACCCATTGCTTTTAAGCTACGTCCATGGTGAAAGTGCTTTGGGCTGGTTGCAGACCCAGAGGGCAACCACATTAAGGCGGTACTCGCCAGCCGCCCGTTACTTTGATCCACATTGCGGACATCGGCGGTAATAGTTGGGCGATACGCTCCACACATGATTGCAATCTGGGCAAAGCCACCAAACCAACTTTGTACTTTGTCGCCCTACGTCGTCAGGTGTAAGGCCGATATTGAGTGTGGGATGCCATCTCATTGCCAATTCGGGCGCATTTTCCCTGAGGGTCCCGTACAACTTTAGTCGCCTCAACCTCATCTGTTCGCCGGCAAGCGTCCGGGAGCACTTCGGGCACCCGAGCTTTGCAATCACTCGGTGCTGCACATTTGCTTGCCACGAGGTATCGCAGCCAGCGCACTTCCACCAGACCTTGCGGCCTGACTGACTGCGAACGTCCTCGGGTTGAAGGGGCGCGTTCTTCTCCGAATCCCAGGTTGCTGCAATTTCTGGATAGAGGGCAGCCAGGGAAGTGCTTGCATCGGTGTACAGACCGGAACAGTATGGGCAGCCTGAACCTTTTGCCCTGCGATCTACGGTGGCCTCCCATTCATGCCCTCTTTTTAAACATTTCCACCACACCTTTCTGTGCGACCCTGGTCCGATGCGCTCAGGCGCAACTGAGTTGTTCTTCTCGAAATTCCATTCAGGAACCAGGTCAGGTCGGAGCACAGCCAGACTGTTATCCGCTCCAATCTTTTTGTTGACGCAATACGGGCATCCGCCGCCGACGGCGCGGGCGTAAATCGCAGCCTGCCACTCGTGGCCATTCGCCAAGCACTTCCACCACACCACTCGGTTTGCCTTCGGCGCAAACATCGAAGGTTCCAGTGGAGCGTTGCGCTCACTATGCCATTCGGCCGCTGCCTTCGGATAAATTGCGCCAAACGACGCCCCATCCGGGGGAGACGGCAGATTCGCAATGATCTTTCGATACTCAGCGTCGGCTAACAAGCGATCTGTGGTGAGGTAACCGTCTACGATTCTGCAAGTTTCTACGTTTGCAACCACTGTGGATATTGCGGACACAAGCCGTTGAATGACTGACAGGTCAGTGTCCGAGCGCAGGTACTCAATATCCCAGCTGTTGAGTTTCTTCAGTGGGAGCTGGCGCAGCCGGATCACTCTTACACCCTGCGTTTCGCAAGTTGCATTTTTCCGAAGGTCCGCTGTGACCTTCCCAGAGTGCCAGTAATGACCGTCGATTTCGACACCGATTTTCAGGGTCGGCAGAAGTACATCGACTTGAACGCCCATCGCGTTGCTATGCCAAATTACGTCAGAAAAAAGCGCTTTCAGTTCTGTGAAAACGCGCGCTTCAAGAGCAGAGGTTCCTCCGCCACAAAAAGGACACCCTACGCCGTACTGACGTGAACTTATCGTGGCAGGCCATTCGTGCCCGCGCGCGCAGCTCCACCAGACTTTGACACTCGACAATGGCGTGAACTGTGCTGGCGTCTTTTCTCCGTTTCGCGACGAGTGCCATTCTGCGGCCAGCTCTGGGTTGATGGCGAGCAGCGAGTTGGTTGACGAAGTTTTCTGGCCACCGCAATACGGGCAACCAGAACCAGCCAATGATCGGTTTACAACGGTCGCTGCCCATTCATGCCCTGATTGGCACTTCCACCAAACCTTGCGGTTTGATTTCGGAGCAACATCAGCAGGGGTCAGCGGAGAGTTTTTCTCGGCATGCCACGACTCGGCAAGACTGGGAAACTTCGCCGCGAGACTTGTAGACTCGATGACCATGTTGCCGGAGCAGATTGGACAGCCCCTTCCTGCTACTCGTCCAGCGATACGCGAATGGTAAGAATGGCCTAGGTCACATTTCCACCAAGCCTTGCGATTTGCCTTGGGCATGACTTGGCTTGGTTTAAAACTGCCATTCTTTTCCGCGTCCCAATGCTTGGCTATGTCGGGGAATTGTGCTTCCAGCGACCGAGAAGGAGACACCCGTTTCCCTGCGCAGAAGCCACAACCCGACGGTCTGCCTGAAGTTCGCGATGCAACCGATGCCGGCCAACTTTCCCCGCACTTGTCGCACTTCCACCAAACCTTTGTGCGTGAGAACGGGGCAACGTCCGCAGGGGTGAGGTTTCCATTGCGATCATGGTCCCAGCTATTTGCAATATCCGGGAATGCTTGAGCCAGAGTATTCGTCGCACGTTTCATTGTCGCGCTTGCCTTATCTTGCGAACCTCAAGAGGGCGATTTCAGCCCAGGTGCGGTTGTTGTTGGCAATTGTGTCGGCGAGCATGCATTTGCATTCCATTCGTTTGAACCTTTAAGATTAAAGTGACCTGGGGCACTCTTGCGCGGTTGCGCTTTGATGCCAAGTTTGCGCCAAGCTAACCCGTTGCGTCGGTGAGAATTTTGAATTGAGCTGCTGGACCAACGTCTGGTATGGTGTTGGTAATGCAAATGCATTACCATGTGAAAAATCTCTTTTTTGAACCGGAGTGCACCATGCCCACCACCATGGAAGTCGAATCGACCTTGACCGAACGCTACCAGACCACGGTGCCCGCCTCCGTACGCAGTGCGTTGCGCCTGGGTAAACGCGACAAAATTCATTACAGCATCCGTCCTGGCGGCGAGGTGGTGTTGAGTCGAGCTGCCGATGTGGAGGCGGACGACCCTGCGATGGGTGCATTTTTGGGCTTTCTGGCACACGACATGACCCAGCATCCGGAGCACCTGCAAGCGGTGGATGCTGATTTGGTGGAGCGTATTCAGGCGCTGACCGCAGGTGTGGAGTTGGATATGGACGCGTCGTTGTCTCCTGACGATGAGTGAGCGTAAGAAGCCCAGCAGTCCGTCAGCGCGTTGGGTGGTGAATGGCTGGTCGGTATTTGCACATCCGCTGTTTTTGGCCCAGTTGCAGACCCTAACCTTGCAGGTTGAAACTCTAAAGACCAAAGACCCGCAGGGCTACATCAAAAAGAACGCGACCAAGCGTTTGGCGGCCATTCAAAAGTTGGCGTTTGAAGTCATTCCCCAAGACCCCACACGTGTCGAATACCGCCAGGGCGGCACCTTGGGCGACGAATACAAACACTGGTTTCGCGCCAAGTTTTTTCAGCAATACCGTCTGTTCTTCCGATACCACCTGCAAGCAAAAATTATTGTGCTGGCGTGGGTCAATGACGACGACACTAAGCGTGCCTACGACAGCAGTGATGATGCCTACCGCGTATTCCGAAAAATGCTGGAGAGTGGGCATCCGCCGGATGACTGGGATGCGTTGTTGGCGCAAGCGAAGGCCAGCAAGTAGGCAGTCCGTGTGACGGTCAAATTTTCTTCTCTCGTAGCAGGAAGAATGTTGATGGCCATTACTTGTGGCGTTGGCGCACTGCGGCCAGTTGCGCACGTGACTCTGCAATGGATATGCCTTTGCCTTGCCTGCGGTCTTTCTCACCCAAGGCCATGATTTTCAAGGCGGCGATGAGCGATTCCTTTTCCTGTAATTGCTTGATGCTTTCAATCACCATGAGCAACTTCATCTGCGACATACTTAAGAACTCTGCACTGTGGCGACGGTATTTGCTGCATTTTTTGTAGCGGCTTACGCAATATCCACGGGGGCTAGCACCCAGAATGCATCAACGAGGTCGTCTGTGGACGCCCCGGCAAGTTCAACGTCGCGATAGCCGCCGGCGTCTGAGCCACCCGCTTCCCGCGCCTGAACACCTGCAACCGCGTAGCCCTTAGCCGTATCGCCTCAATCGGGTCCTGCGCCTGCAGCAACACAAAGTCCGCGTTGCACCCCTTCTCAATCCCATAGCCTTCCAGATGCAGGATCTTCGCCGCGCTGGTGGTCACGGCCTCAAAACACTGGCGCATGGCAGCCTGGCTGGTCATCTGGGCTACGTGCAGGCCCATGCTGGCCACTTCCAGCATGTCGGCGCTGCCCAGCGAATACCAGGGGTCCATCACGCAGTCGTGGCCGAAGGCAACGGTCACGCCGTGGGCCAGCAACTCGGGCACGCGGGTCATGCCGCGGCGCTTGGGGTAGGTGTCGTGGCGGCCTTGTAGCGTGATGTTGATCAGTGGGTTGCTGATGATGCTGACACCGGCCTCGGCGATCAGCGGCAGCAGCTTGCTCACGTAGTAGTTGTCCATGCTGTGCATGGATGTGCAGTGGGAGCCAGTGACGCGGCCGTTCAGGCCCAGGCGCTGGGTTTCAAACGCCAGGGTTTCGATGTGGCGCGACAGCGGGTCGTCGGACTCGTCGCAGTGCATGTCCACCAGCTTGCCTTGCGCTGCAGCCAGTTCGCACAGCAGCTTGACGCTCAAGGCGCCGTCGGCCATGGTCCGCTCGAAGTGGGGGATACCGCCGACCACGTCCACACCCATGGCCAGCGCGCGTTGCAGCTTGTCCATGGCTTGGGGGTCGCGTAACACGCCGTCTTGTGGGAAGGCGACCAGTTGCAGATCCAGATACCGCGCGACGCGGCGTTTAACCTCCAGCAGCGCCTCCACAGCCAGCAGGCCACCCATGGCGCCGGGCCGCCCCAAGCCATGGGGCACCCCCGTGGGGGGGCGGGACGCAGTCCCTTGGGGGCTAATTCCGCAGATATCCACATGGCTGCGGATGGCGAGCAGGCCCTTGGCCACGGCCCAGTCGCAGTAAGCCAGGGCGCGCTCGACGAGTGCCTCCTGGGTTAGCTGCGGTTTGAGCTCGCCCCACAACGCAATGCCTTCGAGCAGCGTGCCGCTGGCATTGACGCGCGGCAGGCCGTAGCTCAGCGTGGCGTCCATGTGGAAATGGGCGTCGACGAAGGGTGGGCTCAGCAGCAGGCCTTGGGCATCAATCGTTTCCGTGGCTGGCGCCATCAGGCTAGGTGCTACGTCGGTGATGCGGCCGGCTTGCACCGCCACAGACATATTGGTGCGGCCGTCGGGCAGGGTGGCGTTGTGGATCAGCAGGTCGAGCATGGTGTTGTATGGGTAGTTACTGCAAATTTGATAGCTGCTAACGTAATAGTGACGGGGGCTATAGCCCTATTGGACTAACGGTGCCTCTCCCTCGGCAGGCAAGAAGTGCGGCAGGTATTCGCTCACCAGTTCGGTGACGATACGGGATTGCAGCGCGTCTTTGCCACTCTTGTTTGGGTCGCGCCCGACTTGCCTGGACAGCCCCAGCTTGATGCGCGCAAAGTCCAGCGGGTGGACGGTACGCATCAGCGCCATCTCGCCCGACGTCGCCACTACGACCTGGTCCATACGACGGGCCGATTGCAGCTTCTCGCCCATGGAGACTTGTACGGCCCAGAAGTCGTCGTCTTCATCGCTCATACGCAGCGGGTGCGGATCGGCGTCTTTTGCCGTGCGGCGGATGATGTCGACCTCAAAACCGTCCTGGTTGCGTGCGGTGTATAGCTGGTCTTCCACCACTTCAAAGCTGGGGTCCACCTTGCGCAGGACACCGATCAGCGAACTGTCGAGCTTCTTCATCGCGGTGAAGAAGGAAATGCGCTTGCGGGTGTCAAACAGGATGTCCACATCGCGGGTGGCCATGGCTTCCTCGGTTATGCGCACGCCTGCTGCAGTCTCGTAGGCAAACAGGGCGTGGGTGCCAACCACCATGAAGTGGTCCTGCACGCCGATGTTGTCCAGTGCATTGATCACGCCGACCACGACATTGGGTACGCGGCCCACGCGCAGTGCACGGTTTAGGCGTTGCTGCGTAGCCAATTGGGCCTTGAGTGCTTTGTGCCGCTCTTCGGCCGACTGCTTGCGTGCCATGAAACTGGCGTAGATGGCCTCTGTCTCGGCGCTGCGCACTCCCAAGGACTTTTGCGCACCGCTTGCGGACGTTCGGATCAGTGTCGGCTTGCCACGCAACTCCCGCCACAGCATGCTGCCACGTACTTCGGCTGCTGCCTTCTTTGCCTTGGCCAGCGCCAAGAATACAGTTTCTGCGTCAATGTACTGGCGCTTCTGGCTTTCCGACTGGTCGAGGAACAACGTGGTTGACGGTGTGTGGGGAGGCATGTTCAATGTATTTTTTGAATTTCAAATATTACATTGAACTATTAATGAAATCAATAACTTACAGTCACTGCGTGCCAAAAATCCGGTCGCCCGCATCACCCAGTCCCGGCAGGATGTAACCGTGGTCGTTCAGCTCCCGGTCAATGGCCGCGGTGTAGATTTCTACGTCAGGGTGTTCTTTGTACAGCGTGTTGATGCCTTCGGGGCAGGTCAGCAGGCACAAAAACTTGATGGACTTGGGTTTGCAGACCTTCAGGCGGGTGATACACGCCGCTGCCGAATTGCCGGTGGCCAGCATGGGGTCGACCACGATGATGTCGCGTTCTTCCATGGCCTTTGGCATCTTGAAGTAATACTCCACGGGCTGCAGTGTGGCCGGGTCGCGGTACAGGCCGATGTGGCCCACGCGGGCGCCGGGCACCACGGACAACACGCCGTCCAGGATGCCGTTGCCCGCGCGCAGGATGGACACAAACACCAGCTTCTTGCCGTCGATGACCTTGGCGGTCATCTTCTCCAGCGGGGTGTCGATCTCGATGTCCTGCGTGGCCATGTCGCGCGTCACCTCGTAGGCCATCAGGCTGGAGAGTTCGTTGAGCAGGCGGCGAAAGCTGTTGGTGCTGGCCTCTTTGTTGCGCATCAGGGTCAGCTTGTGCTGTACCAGGGGGTGGTCGATCAGGTGGACGTTGGCGCGGGCTGCGGGGTTGAGGGGTGTCATGGCAGTGGTAGGTAAGAAGCGGTTGCAGATTGCATGGGATCTTACTGCGACTGGGTGCCTCCCTGCGTCAGTTGCATTACATCGCCGAGCGCCGTTGCCAGCTCGCCGCTGGCCACGGGCTTGACCAGCAGTTTGCTGAAATTCAAAGTGGGTATATGCACCCGCTCAAACCCTTCGGAAAATCCGGTGCAAAAGATGACCGGCATGTTGGGTGTCACGGTACACATATGGGTTGCCAGGTCGGCGCCCGACAGGCCTGGCATGGTCAGGTCTGTGATAAGCAAGTCTACCTGCGGCGCCTCGGCGCGGAATGCCCGTAGCGCAATCTGCGGATCATTGAAGCTGCGTGTGGTGTAGCCCCAATCGGCCAGCAAATCCTCCAGGTAGCCGGTAATTGCGGGCTCGTCATCCACCAGCCAGATCAGCTGTCCCTTCCCGGTGGATGTTGTTGCAACGTCACTTGTTGCCGTGGCCACCAGCTGACGTGCTGAAGGAAGTGGGAACAGCAGCTGAAAACAGCTACCCCTGCCGGGAATGGAGTGGACCAGGATGTGCCCACCGGCGCGCATCATGATGCCCTGCACCATAGACAGGCCCAGCCCAGTGCCTTTGCCAACGTCCTTGGTCGTAAAGAACGGGTCAAACAGGCGGGGCAGGTGTTCTGGCGCTATGCCAGTGCCGGTGTCTGACACATCAACCGCCAAAAACTCACCCGTGAACCGGCGATGGCTGGTCAGGCTGATCTGGTTGGTGACCTGTGCCTTGTGCACCCGTATGTCGATACGGCCCTGCCCCTGGCCTTGTACGGCGTCACGTGCGTTGATGATGAGGTTGACCAGCACCTGGTTCAACTCGCCTGCGTCCATCAGTATCTGGGTATCGTCCTCAATGCGGCTGTGCAGCACGATGCTGGCAGAAATGGAATGGCTCATCATGGACTCCACCTCGCGCACCACGGTGGCCGGGGATATCAGTGTCACGTCTTGACTGGGCTGTGTGCGGGTAAAGGTCAGCATCTTGGCGATCAGGTCGCGGGCCCGCTCGCTGGCGGTGATGACTTCGCGCAGGTACTTGGCCAGTTTGGAGTCCTTGTCGGGCACATGGCGGCTCAGGGCCAGGTTGGAGTAGCCCAATATGGCCGACAAAATATTGTTGAAATCGTGCGCAATGCCACCGGTCAGCTGGCCCAGCGCCTGCACCTTTTGTGACTGCTGGAGCTGGCGCTCCAGATCCCGCTTGGCCAGCAGCGATTGCTCAAACTCCACCCGTGACCGCACCATGCTGCGCACCAGAAATCCCCCGAACAAAAGGGCAAACACCACCCCCAAAACCATGGAAATGATTGAAGCCATGCGCACGTTTTCAAAGCGCGCCATGGCCCGTTGGTATTCATGGCTGGCAACATCCAGTTGTAACTTGCTCAGTGCCTGAAGATGGGTGCGGTAGGTATTGGAGGCGGGAATCATCACCTCCATTTGCAGCCGTCGCACCTCTTTATAGTCCTGCGCCCGCAGCGCCGCCAAGGCAGGGCGCAAGGCATGGGTCTGAAAATCTGCCAGCTCACGCTGAAAATTTTCTGCAAGCACCTTTTCTTCCGGGGTCATGAAGGTCTGCAAATATTGCGAATACAGCCCATTGACCGTAGCCAGGTTGGCCTCAATATCGGGAATGTACTGTTCGGCAAAGGCTGGCGATTTCACATCCAGACCGATGGCCACAATCAGCCAGCTGCGCTGCATCAAACGCTGGATTTCCGACAACTGCCACATGGGCACCGTGCGGTCGGCGTACACCGACTTCAGCGCATCGTTGGACCGGTAGAGCCCGACCAGTCCAAAGGTGCCCACCAGCAATAGCAAAGTAGACAACACAGCGACCAACAGGATCAGGCGGTTGGAGGTGCTCAGCTGCTTCATTTCAGTGCTCCTTGCATGTGGGGCACCAGAATGTCGGCCACCACTTGCAGCAATTGGTCGGCGGCCACAGGTTTGATAAACAGCCTTTGTATGCCATGACTCTCCAGTTCTTTGGCGGCAATACCTTGGCTGAAACCCGTGCAGATGATGACGGGCAGGTCTGCCCGTATGCCATGCAACAACCCCACCAGTTGCAACCCGCTCAAACCTGGCATGGTTTGGTCCGTGATAAGCAGGTTGACGTTGCTGTGATCGGTCTTGAATGCACTCAGTGCGTGCAGCGGGTCCGTGAAGACCCGCACCTTGTAACCCGCGTCAGCCAGCAATTCGCCCACATAACCGCCCACGGCCTTCTCGTCGTCCAATACCCATACCGTCTGGCCGGTACCCGTGCTGTCACCGGATGGGCGCACCGGTGCGCTGTGTTGGGCCGGAGGGCGCGACTCCGCGGCCCACAGCAGCTGAAACTGGCTGCCGTGTCCGAGCGTAGACGCCACCACCACATGGCCACCGCACCTTTGCAGAATGCCCTGCACCATGGATAGGCCAAGCCCCGTGCCCTTGCCCACGTCTTTGGTGGTGAAAAACGGGTTGAACACACTGCTCAGGTTTTCGGCGGAAATGCCACAGCCGTTGTCCGCCACCTGAATCGCCAAATACTCCCCAGACAGGCGTTGGTGGCTAATGGCGCAAAGGGCATCTTTGATCCGCACCTTGCGCACGCGGATATCGATCAGGCCCTGCTCGGTTATGGCGTCCCGCGCATTGATGATCAGGTTGACCAGGACCTGGTTGAGTTCACCTGCGTCCATGCGTATGGCCTGGTCCGACTCCACATTGCAGCGCAGCTGGATGCTGGAAGGGATTGACGGACGCAGCATGGCCACCACTTCCTTCACCACCAGCGATGGCGTAATGGCTTTTAAGGTACCGCTGGGCTGGGTGCGGGTAAAGGTCAACATCTTGGCGATCAGGTCGCGGGCGCGTTCGCTGGCAAGCACGATCTCTTGCAGGTATTTGGCCAGTTTGGATTCCTTGTCTGGCACAAAGCGGCTCAAAGCCAGATTGGAGTAGCCCAATATGGACGCCAATATGTTGTTGAAGTCGTGGGCAATACCACCGGTCAGTTGGCCCAGGGCCTGCATTTTTTGGGCATGTTGCAACTGCCGTTCCAGATCCTGCTTGGTGGCCGCAGAAAGCTCGTATTCGGTCCGGTCACGTACAAACACAAAAAAGTTGTCCGTTGCCAGGTCGTAGTTGACCGATACCTCTACGTAAAGTGCGGAGCCATCCTTCTTGCGGTGCTGGGACTGAAACCGGTCCTGCCCCAGCTGTTTGACCTTCAACATTCGGGCATGGATGTCGTCCTGCTCATCCGCCAACTTCAGGTCGTGAACCCGCATGCCCAGCAACTCCTGGGTCGAATAGCCTGACATCCTGGCGTAGGCGGCGTTCACCTCCAGCAAACTGCCGTGTGTATCGGTCACCCAGTAACCGTCCAGGGCCGTTTCCAAAATGCGCCGGTGCCTGTTTTCAGTGCGCACCTTCTCCGTGATGTCTTCTGACACCGACACATAACCGACCAGCAAGCCCTGTGTGTTGCGCACCGGGGTAACCGTGCGCTCCAGATACAGGTCTTGCCCCAGCGCCGACTCCAGCCGCACGCGGCCACGCCACACTTCACCGGCATCCAGGCGGTTGCGCATCTGGATCGCCACCTCGGGGTCTGGTGTAACCGTGGGGGCAAACAGATTCAGGTCCTCTTCCGAGGCTGCTGGTTTGAGTGTGCGCGAAGCATGGTTGCGCCAGGTCACCTTGCCCGTGGTGTCGGTCACCATGACAGGTGTGGCCGTGGACTCCAGCGCCAGGGACTGCACACGCAGCGCCTCGTTGGCGTCCAGCAACCCCTGGGTCTTGATGGCCAGCCGTTGATACGGCTTGCGGATGCTCAAGATAAAAAGGGCCTGAAAAATCAGACCGTAGGACGCGATTTTGTACAGGTGCCCCAAAAGATTCTGGGTGTCGTTGGCCAGGGCGTAATTGGCGAAAAACAGCTCAGTCAGCGATGCCATGCCCATGGCGCCAAACATCAGTGCCTCGAAGCTGTCCTGGCTGGCCCGCGCGGACCGGTAGTACCGCCAGGCAATCCATGCCAACACAGTGACCAGCGCACTTTCTAATAGGCTCTTCAGCACCGTGGTGCCCGTGCCGGCTTGAAAGAAGGTCGGCAGGCTGGATTCGCCGTACAACGCGGCCGCCGTAACGGCGGCTGCATACAACGCAAACCCGGCCGCCACCCAGCGGCGCCGGCTTCTGGGCAGGGCTGCGGTGGCTGGCAAGTAGCTGGCGGCCAAAAAACCCAGGGTGGCACAGATACGTGCTGCCAGCCAGAAGGTAATGCTTTTTTGCGAGGTATTGGGCGTCACCAGGTCGGGCATACCAACGATGGACAGCAGGTGCAAACAGTCCAGTCCCGCAGCGGTCAGCAAGGCTATACCGATGACAACCACCGCTGCCGAAGACTCACGAGACGGCGTATACCAGGCCGTTGCAAACACCAGACAGGCGATCACGATCGACACAAACTCCAAGATGGAGTGAGCAGGCACGTAAGCGCTTAAAGGGATATGGACGGTGTCCAGCGGCAATAGGCTGGCCGCCGCGGCAATGAATGCGGCACCCAGCAACAAACGGGTTTGGCGGCCCAGCGTTTGCGCTGCGTTGTCGGCTCCCATGGTGATGGCGCGCGGCGTGGCGCAGTCAGTCCCGAATGCCCAGGGTCAGCAGCAGTTGGGCCGTGTCCAGCGGTTTGGCAAAACAACGCTCGGCCCCAGCGGCCAGGAGTTCCTCTTCGTTTTCTGGCGTCAGGTAACCGCTCATGGCCAGGATGCGGATGCGGCTGTTGCCCGGAATGTCTTTGATGCGGCGGCATACCTCTACGCCGCTGATACCCGGCATCATCAAATCCAGCAAGACCACATCCGGCCCAAAGGTGTGCACCTTATGTCCGGCTTCAAACCCATCGTTTGCGGTTTCCAGCACGGTTTGCCCATCCCGGTCACCCAGCAGTTCGCACAGAAACCCTACCAGGGCGTGGTCGTCGTCCACTATCAATATACGTATAGGGCCCTTGTTGCCTGTTGGATTCCAGGTGCGGGCAAAACGCTCGACCACATCGCGGTGGTATCGGCGGTGTCCACCAGGGGTCACCTCGGCCTCCAGCAGCCCGCGCTGGGACCAGCCCCGCACCGTGATGGGGGAAACCATCATCCGCTTGGCCACCTCAGCGGGGGTCAAGTAGGGTTTGTCATCCTGTGTCTCGTCCATGGGAATAAATCTATTTGGTCGGTTTAATCGATTATGTGCTTGCAGCATACGCTTGTCGATAGCCTGTCAACAATGTTACGAAATATTCTGCAAAAGCGATATAAACGATTGACACGATCATTTTAAACCGATAAATTCGATCTAATCGTTTTGAAAAGTAACAAAACCGATCCAATCCAAAGAAAGGGATGTGCCCATGTCCGATGCAAGAGCCTTACACATGACAGCTGGTCCTGCTGGTGCTGTTGTGGGCGCAGCCGGCCAGGGCCGCCTGGCAGGTTTTGCCCCGCTGGCTTTGGCAGTCGTGGCGGCAGGTGCCTTGTTGGGCGTTGCGTATACCGACTGGTTGGCCTACGCCATTGCGGTGACTTTGGTGGTTGCGGGAGGGGTGATCAGCCTGCAGAGCCGCAAAAAACAGCTCGCCATGCAACAGGCCATTGCCGAACACTTACAGGGCCTGCACCAATTGGGTGCGGATCTGTTGCCGGTCTGGACGGGCCACATCGAGTCGTCCCGCAGCCAGATGGAATCCGCTATATCCGAGCTGGCCCTGCGGTTCTCGGGCATTGTGGACCAGCTCAACCAGACGGCCCGCCAGTCCGATGTGGCGGCAGAGTCCATGGCGAGTGGTGATAAGGGACTGGTTGCAGTGTTTTCCGCCAGTGAGCGTAATTTGGGCGGGGTCGTGGAGTCGCTCAAAACGGCCATGGGCAGCAACCAGGCTATGTTGGGCAAGGTCAAGGCCTTGGAGCAGTTCATTGTGGAGTTGCAAGATATGGCGGCCGACGTGGCCCGCATCGCGGCCCAAACCAATTTGCTGGCACTGAATGCCGCCATCGAGGCCGCGCGAGCCGGTGAGCAGGGCCGCAGCTTTGCAGTGGTGGCGCATGAGGTGCGCAACCTGTCCAACCTGTCGGCAGAAACCGGCCGCCGCATCGCAGGCAAGGTGGGCGTGATCAGCGAGACCATCCGCGAAGCCTGTGGCGCCGCCGAGCAGTCGCTGGTGCAGGAAGAGCAATCGGTCAACACGTCCAAGGAGGCCATTGAGACTGTGCTGGCCCAGTTCCGCCAGGCTACCGATGCCTTGCTTGAATCCAGCAACCACCTCAAGAGTGGACGCGACTACCTGCAGGGCGAAGTGAGCGAGGCACTGGTGCACCTGCAATTCCAGGACCGTATCAGCCAGATCCTGACCCACGTCAAACACAACATGGACCGCTTGCCTGAGTTGTTGAACCAAGCGCACAACGACTACCACCAGGGTCAGGCCTTGCAGCCGTTGGACGCGGCCGGCCTGCTGGCCGAGCTGGAAAGCACCTATGTGATGGCGGACGAACGTGCCGTGCACAAGGGGTCGTCGCCCAAGGCTGCTGTTGCTGCTGCACCAGTTGATGAAATCACATTTTTTTAGGGGATAGACAACATGGCCAAGACCATCATGGTGGTAGACGATTCCGCCTCGCTGCGACAAGTTGTAGGCATTGCACTCAAGGGTGCGGGTTACGACGTGATCGAGGGCTGCGACGGGCGTGACGCACTCGCAAAGCTAACCGGGCAAAAGGTGCACTTGGTCATCAGCGACGTCAACATGCCCAATATGGATGGCATCACCTTTGTCAAGGCACTCAAGCAGTTGCCCGCCTACCGGTTCACGCCCGTGATCATGCTGACCACCGAGTCGCAAGAGTCCAAAAAGGCCGAGGGTCAGGCCGCCGGTGCCAAGGCCTGGGTGGTCAAACCCTTCCGCCCCGAGGTCATGCTCAACGCAGTTCAGAAACTGGTTTTGCCTTAACGGCGTAGCCCTATACAGCAAAGGCCAGCACCATGATCCCTATTACAGGCGAAATGACCATCTACCGGGCTGCCGAGCTTAAGGAGCAGTTGCTGTTAGCACTTGCACAAGAGCCCGGTACCCTGGTGATTGACCTATCCAGCGTTACCGAAATGGACGTAGCCGGTCTGCAGGTCCTCATCATGGCCAAACAGGCCGCCAAAGCCCAGAACCGCGAATTGCGGCTGGTTGCCCATAGCCCCGCAGTGCTTGAGGTGTTTGAGATCCTCAACGTCGCCGCATTCTTTGGCGACCAGCTGGTCATGGCCGAAGGCACCACCTGAGGGACACAGCATGAATCTAGACGCCGCCCTGCAAACCTTCATCGCCGAGTGCCGCGAGCTCCTGGAGGAAATGGAGAACGCGCTACTCTCCATAGAGCAAAACCCCGACCGCGACGAAGCTGTCAACGCCATTTTCCGCGCCGCCCATACCATCAAGGGCTCGGCTGGACTTTTTGGTCTGGACCATATCGTTGCCTTTACCCATGTGGCCGAGAGTGTGCTGGATGGCGTGCGCGATGGCCAGGTCCAGATCGACGACAGCCTGGTTGTGCTGCTGCTGTCCTGCTGCGATCACCTGACCACCATGGTGCAGATGGTCGACGCCGGCCAGACCGGAAACAGCGAAGCGCTGGAGCGTGTGTCGGTTCCCTTGCTCACGCAGTTGCGCCAGTACCTCAAGCCGTCCAGCACCGAGGTGGCTGCACCGGCACCGGAGCCAGAGGCCCAGCTGGAACGCATATCACGTGACGACGCGGCGGGTGACGCCCGCAACAACTGGCACATTTCGCTGCGCTTTGGGCCTGATGTATTGCGCAATGGCATGGACCCCCTGTCCTTTATCCGCTACCTGGGCCAGTTGGGTCGCGTTGTGGGCATTGCCACGCTGCACGATGCCATGCCCCCGGCAACCGCGATGGACCCCGAGACCTGCTACCTGGGATTCGAGATTGCTTTTGCCAGCAATGCCACCAAAGACGCCATCGAGGGTGTGTTCGAGTTTGTGCGTGACGACTGCAGCATTCGCATCATCCCGCCGCACAGCCGCCTGGTGGAATATGCCGACCTGATCCAGCAATTGCCCGAACTCAATGTACGCCTGGGCGATATTTTGGTTCTGTGTGGCAGCATTACCCGGCGCGAGTTGGCCGAAGCCCTGGCCATCCAGCAAAACGCACAGGCCGACGCACTGACCTGCGGTCAAAGCGACGCGGATCTGCCTAAGCTGGGTGACATCCTGGTGGAGCAAAACGCGGTGGAGCCTTCCTTGGTGGAGGCGGCCCTGGCCAAGCAAAAGCAGATAACTGACAAACAGAAGACGGGTGACAGCAAGTCCAGCGAGAACCGCTCCATCCGTATCGACGCCGACAAGCTGGACCAGCTGATCAACCTGGTGGGTGAACTCATCATCGAAGGCGCCACCTCCAACCTGCTGGCCCGCCGGTCGCAGATGCCGGAGTTACAGGAAAGTACCTCGCGCCTGTCCGGCCTGGTGCAGGAGGTGCGTGACAGCGCACTGCAACTGCGCATGGTCAAGATCGGCGCCACCTTCACCCGCTTCCAACGTGTGGTTTACGACGTGTCGCGCGAGATTGGCAAGGATATTGGCCTGCAGATCAGCGGTGAAGAGACCGAGCTGGACAAGACCGTGGTGGAGAAGATCGGCGACCCCCTGATGCACCTGGTGCGCAATGCCATGGACCATGGCATCGAGCCAGCCGACCTACGCCAGCAACGGGGCAAATCGGTCAAGGGCAGCATACGCCTCAACGCATTCCACGACTCCGGCAGCATTGTCATCGAAGTGTCGGACGACGGTGGTGGTCTCAAGAAAGACCGCATCCTGGCCAAGGCACTGGAGCGGGGACTGATCGATGCCGACCAACGCCTCTCCGACAAGGAAATCTTTGACCTGATTTTTGAGCCTGGCTTTTCGACGGCGGACCAGATCACCAACCTGTCGGGCCGTGGTGTGGGCATGGATGTGGTCAAACGCAACATCACCTCGCTGCGGGGCACCATCAGCCTGCACAGCGAAGAAGGTGTGGGCACCACCGTCAGCGTGCGCCTGCCACTGACGCTGGCCATCATCGACGGATTCTTGGTCGGCGTGGGCAAGGCCGTGTTTGTGGTGCCGCTGGACATGATTGACGAGTGTGTGGAGTTCTCAGCCGAGGGCGGCCATGACTACTGCAACCTGCGCGGCCAGGTGCTGCCGCTGGTGCGGCTGCGCCAGTTCTTCAGCATCGAGGCGCCCGCGCCGCGGCGCGAGAGCGTGGTGGTGCTCAAACATGCGGGACAAAAGTTTGGCATGGTTGTGGACAACCTGCTGGGCGAATTCCAGACCGTCATCAAGCCCCTTAGCCGGGTGTTCCAGCAGGTCAAGTGCATCAGCGGCTCCACCATCTTGGGCAGCGGTGAGGTGGCCCTCATTCTGGATGTTCCTTCGGTCTTCAAGGATATGGACAACCGATCGGTGGAGCAACGCATGTTGACGTAGTCCACCAAATTTTCGAGTTATTTAGTGCATTCATTCACGTATTCAGGGAAATTTTTCCCCATTTAACCGGAGGGAGTTGTATGTTCTCCAATATTTCGCTCAAAGCAAAAATCATCACCCTGCTTGCGGTGGCCATCGCGGCCCTGTTGGCGGTCATGCTCATCGCATTCTCGGGATTGAAATCGGACGCCGAACAGCTTGCGGAAGTTGGCAAGAACCGCATGCCCTCGGTCTTGGCGCTGCAGATTGTGAATGAGGCGCAGTCTGCCATCCGGTCGTCGTCCCGTGGTATTGACAGCAAGGCAGCCCGTCTGGAGGAATACAAAGATATTGAGATGTTTCTCAAAGAAAAGACAGACGCCTGGAAACGTGTCGACGATGGATTCAAGCTCTATGAGCCATTGCCACAGACGCCTGAAGAAGCGGATGTATGGAAACAGTTCGTCAAGGAGTGGGATGCTTGGAAAAAGAGTGATGACAAGCTGACCGATCTCGCCAAAGATGTGATGAAGGCAGACACTGACGCACGTCGCAAGGAGATGTTTAGCCAACACCACACGGCGTTGGTCGATAGCCGCACGCTGTTCGCCCCGGCCGAAGCCAGTCTGGACAAACTGGTTCAGATGAACGTGAAATACGGTGATGAAGCGGTGAAGAGTGCTGAAGAGTCGGCTGCCCGCTCTCTTAAGTTGATGTACACGGTTTCCGGTGTCTCGTTTGTTGCCCTTGTGTTGCTTGGTGTCTTTATTCTGAGCGCCATCATGAAACAACTGGGCGGCGACCCCGCCTATGCTGCCGACATCGTGGAGCAAGTGGCCGCCGGTGATCTCACTGTGCGGATCGACCTCAAACCCAACGACAACACCAGCCTGTTGGCCAGCATGAAAGCCATGGTGGACAAACTATCGCAGGTGGTGGCCGAGGTGTCCTCCGGTGCAGCCGGCCTCACGGGCGCGGCCGAACAGATCAGTGCCACAGCGCAATCCCTGTCGCAGGCCAGCACCGAGCAGGCAGCCGGTGTGGAAGAAACCAGTGCATCGGTCGAGCAAATGACTGCTTCCATTGCCCAGAACACCGAGAACGCCAAGGTGACTGACGCCATGGCCAGCAAGGCCGCCAGCGAGGCGACTGAAGGTGGTGAAGCGGTGAAATCCACCGTGGCGGCCATGAAACAAATCGCCAAGAAGATTGTCATCATCGACGACATCGCCTACCAGACGAATCTGCTGGCGCTGAATGCCGCCATTGAAGCGGCCCGTGCCGGCGAACATGGCAAGGGTTTTGCCGTGGTCGCCGCCGAAGTGCGCAAGCTGGCAGAACGCAGCCAGGTGGCCGCCCAAGAGATTGGTGAAGTGGCCGACAGCAGTGTGCAACTGGCCGAGCGTGCGGGCTCCTTGCTGGACGAGATGGTGCCCAATATCAAGAAGACATCGGACCTGGTGCAAGAGATCACGGCTGCATCGGAAGAGCAGTCGGCCGGTGTGTCGCAGATCAATGCTGCCGTTGGCCAGCTGAGCCAGACTACGCAGCAAAACGCTGCCGGTTCTGAAGAGTTGGCTGCCACCGCTGAAGAAATGACCAGCCAGGCTGAATCGCTGCAGTCCACTATTTCCTTCTTCCGTGTCACCCAAGGCAACCAGGGCAACACGGTGGGTGTGCGCAAACCATCCACAACGGCTACCCGCAGCACAGCGTCGCGCAAGGACGGAAAAGCAGCCAAACCCAGCCAGGTGCGCTCCGGTTTTACGGACGCGGAGCCTGACGAAGCCCACTTCGTCAAGTACTGAGACCTTGTCCCCAGGAATGATCCTATGACTTCACTCGTACAGACTGGCGGCAGAAGTCTGGTGGCGGCTGCGGCCACCACTAGCTTGCCGCAGGAGCCCACCCAGTACCTGACCTTTATGCTGGGTGGTGAGATCTACGCCATCGGCATTTTGTCCATCAAGGAAATCATCGAGTACGGCGGCCTGACCACCGTGCCGATGATGCCTGGCGCCATACGCGGCGTGATCAACCTGCGTGGCGCCGTGGTGCCCGTCATGGACCTTGCCACCCGTTTTGGACAACCCTCCAGCGAGATCACCAAGCGCACCTGCATTGTGATTGTGGAGCTTGAGCACGACGGCGAACAACATGTTATTGGTGTAGTGGTGGATTCCGTCAACGCCGTGCAGGAAATTGCACCCGGGGACGTAGAGCCTGCGCCCAGCTTTGGCATGAAGATAGCCCCGGACCTGATTGCTGGCATGGGCAAGGTCAACGGAAAGTTTGTGATTCTGCTCAATATCCAGCAGGTGTTGTCGATCAGCCAGTTGACCAACCTGCAGGGAATATTGGCGCCGGAGTCTGCTGCCGATCAGGGCACCCATTGACCCTACAAACGCCCGGTGCGGCGAATTGCCATGATTGACATCAAAGACCACGAATTCGCCAAATACCAGAGCTTTATTTTTGACGAGGCGGGCATCACGCTTGCCTCCACGAAGAAAGCACTGGTTACCGGGCGCCTGTCCAAGCGCCTGCAACACCATGGCCTGAGCACCTATACCGAGTATCTGTCCCTGTTGAGCAGCAAGCGCGATCCGGCCGAGGTGCAGATCGCCATCGATTTGCTGACCACCAACGAAACCTACTTCTTCCGCGAACCCAAACACTTTGACCTGCTGCGCAAGTTGGTCATGGAAGCAGCGGCCGCCAACCGGCCCCTGCGTGTCTGGAGTGCCGCCTGCTCCAGTGGAGAAGAGGTCTACAGCATTGCCATGGTGCTGGCCGATTGCATGGAGAACCGGCCCTGGGAACTGTTTGGTTCCGACATCAGTGCGCGGGTCTTGCGCCACGCCAGTTTTGGCCATTACCCGGAGGGACGCACCACCCACATACCGCCCGACTACCTGAAGCGCTTTTGCCTCAAGGGCACAGGCCCGCAGGCGGGTACGCTGCTGATTCAACGCAGTCTGCGCGACCGGGTGCGGTTCATGCAGGTGAACCTGGACAGGCCCTTGCCCAACCTGGGGCAGTTTGACCTGATCTTTGTGCGCAATGTGATGATCTATTTCAGCAGCGAGACTAAGCAAGGTGTGGCGCAGCGCCTGGCGCAGCATCTGAAGCCGGGGGGGCACCTTCTGGTGGGCCATTCCGAGACGCTGAACGATACCAGGACCGACCTGCGCCCGGTGGCGCCGTCCATCTATACCAAGCCGTAGGCCCCACCATGCCAAACCGTGTTGCCAACGTATTCCTGATGCCCGGGGATTACCACGTGGGTGACGCACGCTGCCGCATCAGCACTTTGCTGGGTTCCTGCGTATCCATAACCTTGTGGCACCCCCAAGCGTTGGTGGGCGCCATGTCGCACTTTGTACTGAGCGGTACCAGCTCGGATGGGGTGCGCAACGCCCGTTACAGCGACGATGCCTTGCAGCTCATGCTGTGCAAGCTGCGTGCGAAAGGCGTGGACCCTACAGAGTGTCTAGCCAAGGTCTTTGGTGGTGGCGCCATGTTTGACCGTACCAAAAGTCCTGGTCTGCCGGATGTTGGCCGGCGCAATGGCGAAGCTGCCCGCAATCTGCTGTTGGCGCACAACATTCCCATCATCTCGGAGAGCCTGTTTGGCGACGGTTACCGCAAGATTATGTTCAATGTCAGCACAGGCGATATCTGGGTGAACTATGTAGAACGAGCCCCGCAGACCGCTGCGCTGGGCATCAAGGAGACTACGGCATGAGCATCAAGGTGTTGATCGTGGACGACTCGGCCGTGGTGCGCCAGGTGTTGTCGGGCTTGTTGCGGCAGGACAAGGACATGGAGGTGCTGGTACCAGCCTCTGACCCCATCCTGGCCATGGAGCGCATGAAGACCACCTGGCCCGATGTGATCGTGCTCGATGTGGAAATGCCGCGCATGGACGGCATCACCTTCTTGCGCAAGATCATGGCCGAGCGGCCCACACCGGTGGTGATCTGCTCCACTCTGACAGAAAAGGGTGCCCGCACCTCGGTAGAGGCCTTGTCGGCCGGTGCGGTGACCACCATCACCAAGCCCAAGCTGGATTTGAAGGCCTTTCTGCAGTCCAGTGCCGCGGAGCTGATCGCCGCCGTCAAATCCGCCGCCGGGGCGAATGTGAACCGCCTCGCCGCACGCAGCCAGGCCGCGGCCCTGGTGCCCAAGGCAAAAAATACGGCGGATGTGATTCTGTCGCCCGCCGATACCCGCGCCATGAGCCAGACCACGGAGCAGGTGGTGGCCATAGGCACATCGACTGGTGGCACCCAGGCGTTGGAAGAGGTGTTGACAGCCTTGCCACGGGTATCGCCCGGCATTGTCATCGTGCAGCACATGCCCGAAAAGTTCACGGCCGCCTTTGCCAGCCGCTTGCACAGCCTGTGCCAGATTGATGTGAAAGAGGCCGCCCACAATGACCGCGTGGTACAGGGCAGGGCACTGATTGCACCCGGTGGCAAACACATGCTGCTGCGCCGTGCAGGTGCCCAGTATTTTGTGGAAGTGATTGACGGGCCGGTGGTCAACCGGCATCGCCCCTCGGTGGATGTGCTGTTCCGCTCGGTGGCCAAATGTGCCGGTGCCAACGCACTGGGCATCATCATGACCGGCATGGGTGATGACGGTGCGGCCGGATTGCTGGAAATGCACCAGGCCGGTGCCCGCACTGTGGCGCAAGACGAGGCCAGCTGTGTGGTCTATGGCATGCCCAAAGAGGCCGTCAAACGGGGCGCTGTGGACAAGCTGGTTCCACTGAACATGATTGACCGCGAGATCCTTCAGCAATTGCAAAGATCTTTATGAACGATGTGAACCACCTGGTCGCCATGGTTGTGGAGGACAGTGTTGTCCAACGCAACCATTTGGTCAGCCTGCTACAGGACCTGTGCTTTGGCACGGTACTGGAGGCCTGTGACGGCACGGATGCGCTGCGTCTGCTAGGCACGTTGACGACCGAAAAAATATTCCTGCTCATCACCGACATCGATATGCCTGGCATGGATGGCTTCGAGTTGATCACCCACCTGGCCGAGAGCCGCCGGGTGGAAAACCTGATCGTCACCAGCGCGCGGGACCCCCGCCTGCTGGAAACGGTGGAAAGCCTGGGCGCCGACAACGCCCGCATGAACTTGCTGGGCACGCTGCCCAAGCCCATCACCGGGCCGGCGCTGGCCCGCTTGTTGGAAGCGGCAAGGCACCGCCAGGCAGACGCGGTCAAAGCTGCGCCCGCCGCCATGCAGGAATTGGCAGAGATTGAACTGGCACTGGACAGTGGGCAGTTTGTGCCCTTTTTTCAGCCCAAGATTGCAATGGCGACGGGTTTGCTCAAAGGGGTGGAGGCGCTGGCGCGCTGGCGCCACCCGCAACGCGGACTGCTCGGACCGGCGGCCTTCATTGGCACCATAGAAGGTACGCCGTTGATGGCCCATTTCACGCTGGTCATGGTGGAGCTGTCCTTGAAGGTGTTTGTGGAGTGGCAGAAGTCCATGCCATCGCTGACCTTGTCACTCAACTTGTCAGCCGACGATTTGTCCGACCAGGGATTTGTGGACCGACTGATGGGCCTGGTAAAGGTTTACGAAGTGGAGCCTTCTGCCCTGATCTGGGAGGTCACCGAAACCATGGTCATGAATCCACAGGCCCTGGCCAATCTTGCACGGCTGGGGCTCAAGGGTTTTGGCCTGTCCATGGATGACTTTGGCATTGGGTATTCGTCCATGCAGACCCTGTCGCGCAGCCCGTTCACAGAGTTGAAGATTGACCGGATATTTGTCAATGGCGCCAGTGAACGCTCCAACCGCCGCGCCATTCTGAGCAGTTCCCTGGAGATGGGCCGCAGCCTGGGCGTGAGCACGGTGGCCGAAGGCGTGGAGACAGTCGAAGACTGGAACTTGGTGCGCAGCCTGGGCTGTGACATTGCCCAGGGGTACCTGATCGCCAAACCCATGCCGGGTGAAGAGTTGATGTCGTGGACCCGGACCAACCGGGCGCGCCTGCGTGGTCTGGCGCAGGCAGTGGGTGTCTCTTGAACCCCCTAATTGCCGACGCAAAGCGCTTCAATGAAAAAAATGATAGCACTATCGCTATATTCCACGGGGGCTAAATGCGTATTTCTTACTTGGTGGCCCGGCTGTGGGCATGTGGGGCGAATGGTTGCAGGCATTAGCGCCTGGACCCACCAAAAATCCCACCCAGCACCCCCCGAATAATCTGCCGCCCCACCTCGCGCCCAATGGAGCTGGCAGCGCTGCGGGCCAATTGTTCACCCACGCTGGTGCGGGTGCGGCGGGTGCCACCGCCCAGCATGTCGCCGATGGAGTCCAGGATGCCCTTTTCAGGTGCTGCGGGCGCTGCGGGCGCGCCTGCTGGCGCGCCGGTGGTGGGTGAGGGCACGCCGTTGGGCGCAGGTGGCACCGTACCGGCAGGCTGCCTTGCCTGGGTGCGCCCCTTGATCGCCTCAAACGCGGAATCCCTGTCCACGGCCTTCTCATACACCCCGGCCACCAGCGATTCAGCCAGCAGGGTCTTGCGCTGCTCTGGCGTGATGGGCCCAATCTGGCTGCACGGGGGCAGCACGTAGACACGCTCGGTAATCGAGGGGCGACCCTTGTCGTCCAGAAAACTCACCAATGCCTCGCCCACGGCCAGCTCCGTAATCGCCGTGCCAATATCCAGCCCCGGCTTGGCGCGCATGGTGTCGGCGGCGGATTTGACGGCCTTCTGGTCACGCGGTGTGAAGGCGCGCAGCGCGTGTTGCACGCGGTTGCCCAGCTGGGCCAACACGGTGTCGGGGATGTCCAGCGGGTTTTGCGTCACAAAATACACGCCCACGCCCTTGCTGCGCACCAGGCGCACCACCAGTTCGATGCGCTCCAGCAGCACCTTGGGCGCGTCGTTGAACAACAAATGCGCCTCGTCGAAGAAGAACACCATCTTGGGTTTGTCCAAGTCACCCACCTCGGGCAGGGTCTCGAACAGTTCACTCAGCATCCACAACAAAAAGGTGGCGTAAAGCCGGGGCGCGTTCATCAGCTTGTCGGCAGCCAGGATATTGACCATGCCTTGACCCTTGGCATCGGTCTGCATGAAGTCGGCAATATTGAGCATAGGCTCGCCAAAGAACTTCTCGCCGCCCTGGCTCTCGATCTGCATCAGCCCACGCTGGATGGCGCCGATGCTGGCGGCGCTGATGTTGCCGTATTCGGTGGTGTACTCCTTGGCGTTGTCGCCCACGTCCTGGCACATGGCGCGCAGGTCTTTCATGTCCAGCAGCAGCAAACCGTCGTCATCGGCGATCTTGAACACCAGCTGCAGCACACCGGCCTGGGTCTCGTTCAGGTTCAGCATGCGGGCCAAGAGCAGCGGTCCCAGGTCGCTGACGGTGGCGCGCACCGGGTGCCCCTGTTCACCAAACACATCCCACAGTGTGGTGGGGAAGGCCTGGTAGGCCGGTGTTGGCAGTTTGCGCTCTTCGATGATCTTGGACAGCTTGGGGCTGGGGCTGCCAGTCTGCGAGATGCCGGTCAGGTCGCCCTTGATATCGGCCATGAACACCGGCACCCCCATGCGTGAAAAGCCCTCGGCCATGGTCTGCAGCGTGATGGTTTTGCCGGTGCCGGTGGCGCCGGTGATCAGCCCGTGGCGGTTGGCTTTGTTCGGTAGCAGACAGCATTGGGTTTCTCCATGCTGTGCAATCAGGATGCTGGTGTCGTCTGGAGCGGCCATGGGTGGAATCTCAAAAAGTACAATTGAGCCTGTAGCGTAACGATTTTTCTAAGGATTTCACGTGGCAGGACACAGCAAATGGGCCAATATTCAGCACCGCAAGGGGCGCCAGGATGAGAAGCGACAGCGCGTCTGGACCCGTGTGATGCGTGAAATCATGGTCGCAGCCCGCATGGGCGGGGGCGATCTGGGCAGCAACCCACGCCTGCGCCTGGCTGTGGAAAAGGGCAAGGCGGCCAATATGCCCGCCGAAAACGTGAAATACGGCATTGCCAAGGCCACCGGCACATTGGAAGGCATCGTCTACGAAGAAATCCGTTACGAGGGTTATGGTATCGGTGGCGCGGCCATCATCGTAGACACCATGACCGACAACAAGGTACGCACCGTGGCTGAAGTGCGCCACGCCTTCAGCAAACACGGCGGCAATATGGGCACCGAGGGTTCGGTGGTGTTCCAGTTCAAACACTGCGGCCAGCTGATTTTTGCGCCCGGCACCAGCGAAGACAAGATCATGGAAGTGGCGCTGGAGGCCGGTGCTGAAGACGTCATCACCGATGACGATGGCGCCATCGAAGTGCTGACCGCCTTTGCCGACTACGAAGCCGTCAAACAGGCGCTGGAAGCCGCAGGCTTGGTGGCCGAGATTTCAGGCGTCACCATGCGGGCCGAAAACACGATTGAGCTGAGCGGCGATGACGCCGTGCGTATGCAAAAACTGCTGGACGTGCTGGAAGACCTGGACGACACGCAAGAAATTTTCCACAACGCCGCTTTATGAAAAACAACAACTGCAACTGCCGGGTGACGGCGGATAGGGAGCCCACATGAATGTTCTGGTGATCGGGGGAGGCGGCCGCGAGCACGCCATGGCCTGGAAGTTGGCAGAGTCCGACAAGGTCCAAATGGTCTACGTGGCGCCTGGCAACGGTGGCACTGCGCTGGACAGCCGCCTGAAAAACGTGCCCATTACCGATGTGGTGGCGCTGCGCGAATGGGCGCAGGAGAACAAGATTGGTTTGACGGTGGTCGGCCCGGAAGGCCCGTTGGCAGCTGGTGTGGTGGATGAATTCCGCGCCCACGGCCTGCGGATTTTTGGCCCCACAAAGGCCGCCGCGCAGCTGGAGAGTTCCAAGGCTTTCTCCAAAGCCTTTATGCAGCGGCACAACATTCCCACCGCAGCGTATGAAGCCTTTACCGACCCGAAGGCCGCCCACGCCTATGTGGACCGCATGGGCGCACCCATCGTGGTCAAGGCCGATGGTTTGGCCGCAGGCAAGGGTGTGGTGGTGGCCCTGACGCTTGACGAGGCCCACGCTGCGATTGACTTCATGCTGCTGGACAACAAACTGGGCGTGGTGCACAACGCGGGTGAGGGCGGCCAGGCTGTGCCACGTGTTGTCATCGAAGAATTCCTGGAAGGCGAAGAAGCCAGCTTCATGGTGCTGTGTGATGGCAAGGACGTGGTGGCGCTGGCCACCAGCCAGGACCACAAGCGCCTGCTGGACGACGACCAAGGCCCCAACACCGGCGGCATGGGCGCCTATTCACCTGCACCCGTGGTCACGCCCCAGGTCCACGCCCGCGCCATGCGCGAGATCATCTTGCCAACGCTCAAGGGCATGGAGCAGGACGGCATCCCCTACACCGGCTTTTTGTACGCCGGTTTGATGATTGACCCGCAGGGCCAGGTCAAGACGCTGGAATTCAATTGCCGCATGGGTGACCCCGAGACGCAGCCGATTCTGATGCGCCTCAAGACCGATTTTGTGGACGTGCTGTTGGCCGCCACCGAGCACGGTGGCCTGGCCAATATGGAACTGGATTGGGACCGCCGCACGGCGTTGGGCGTGGTGCTGGCTGCCTTTGGTTATCCCAGTACACCGCGCAAGGGGGATGTCATCCACGGTTTGCCCGCTCCACAGGAGACATGCATGGTCTTCCACGCCGGAACCGAGGCCTGTGATGGCGCCACCGTCACCAGCGGTGGCCGCGTGTTGTGTGTGACGGCCTTGGCCGAAAACGCCAAGGCGGCCCGCCAGGTCGCCTACGACGCGATACCGGGCATTCGGTTCGATGGCATGCAGTACCGCCAGGACATTGGCCACCGGGCCATCAAGCCGGGCGCAGACGGCAAGGCTGGCCGATGAGTGACACACGGGTGGCGCAGGTGCGGGCCTATCTGACGGGCTTGCAGGAACGCATCACTGGGGCCGTGGCGGCCATGGACGGTGGCACGCAGACTTTTGTGTCAGATGCCTGGGAGAAAGCCCCTGGCGAACCCTTGCAAGGTAATGGCATCACCCGCATCCTGGAAGGCGGCGCGGTGTTTGAGCGCGCCGGCTGCGGCTTCTCGCATGTGTGTGGCCCCAAGCTGCCGCCGTCGGCAACCCAGCACCGGCCCGAATTGGCGGGTGCGCCGTTTGAGGCTATGGGGGTGTCCCTGGTGTTCCACCCCCGCAACCCCTATGTGCCCACCGTGCACATGAATGTGCGCATGATTTCCGCCGGTCACCCGGGGCAAGAAGCTGTGTGCTGGTTTGGTGGCGGCATGGATTTGACACCGTTTTACGGTTTTGCAGAAGACGCGGTGCACTTCCACACCACCTGCCGCGATGCGGTCCAGCCCTTTGGCGCCGACAAGTACCCGGATTTCAAGCAATGGTGTGACGAGTATTTCTACCTGAAGCACCGCGACGAGCAACGCGGCATAGGCGGCATCTTTTATGACGACTTTGCCGAAGGCGGTTTTGACAAGGGTTTTGCGCTGATGCAAGCCGTGGGCGATGCTTTCCTGACGGCCTACATGCCTATCGCCGAGCGCCGCAAGGACACGGTCTACGGCGAGCGCGAGCGCAATTTCCAGCTGTACCGCCGCGGTCGTTATGTGGAGTTCAACCTGGTCTGGGACCGGGGGACACACTTTGGTCTGCAGTCCGGCGGTCGTACCGAATCCATTTTGTTGTCCATGCCCCCCTTGGCCAGTTGGGCGTACCAGGCGGTGCCGGATGCCGGATCGCCCGAGGCTGCGCTGTACACAGACTTCTTGCCCCGGCGAGACTGGTTGGTTTAAACGTGGCAGCAGCATTGCCGCGCCGCATTGGCGTATTTGGCGGCGCGTTTGATCCGCCCCATATCGCCCATGTAGCCTTGGCCCGGACGGCCATCGAACAACTGCGGCTGGACGTGTTGTTTGTCATACCCACCGGTGAGGCCTGGCACAAAAGCCGACCGTTGACGCCCGCGGTCCATCGGCTGGAGATGGCCCACCTGGCCTTTGCCGAACTGGACTGTGTGGTCGTGGACCCGCGCGAAACATTGCGCACCGGCCCCAGCTATACGGCGGACACTTTGTTGGAATTGCGCACCGAATTTCCACTGGCCCAGTTCTTTCTGGTACTGGGTGAAGACCAGGCACAGGCACTGGCTTCGTGGCACCGAATCGGCGAGATTCCTGAAATCGCTACAATATGTGTAGCTGAACGCGCCGATTTCACGAGGGCTGAGGGCATATTTAGTCCATTGCCCCCCGGAATTCCAGGCTTGCGGCGCCTTGAAATGCCTCCCATGGAGGTCAGTTCCACCGATATCCGCTTGCGTTTGGCCCACGGCCAAGCCGATGCCCCACTGGTTTTTGATCCCGTTGCGCGTTATATTGCCCAACACCACCTTTACCGAACTGCCTGATGAATACATCTACCGTTGCCAAAAAAGACATTACCAAGCTCCAACGCGCCATCGTCGATGGTCTGGAAGACGTCAAAGCCCAGGACATCCAGGTGTTTGACACGGAGCACTTGTCCTCATTGTTCGAACGGGTCATCGTGGCATCGGGTACATCCAATCGGCAAACCAAGGGTCTGGCCGCCAGCGTGCGCGATGCCGTGCGCGAAGCGGGTTTTGCCAAGCCCCGCATAGAAGGTGAAGACAACGGTGAGTGGATTATTGTGGATTGCGGCCAAGCCGTGGTGCACATCATGCAGCCCACGTTCCGCACGTATTACAACCTCGAAGAGCTGTGGGGCGAAAAGCCCGTGCGTCTCAAGCTGGGCTCAGCCAAACCGGCCATGGCCGAAAGTGCCAAACCCGCCGCCAAGGCAGCTCCCAAGGTGGAGCCGACTTTGAGGCGTTCCAATGCGGCCAAGAAGGGTGTGGCCGAGGCCTTCCCGTCCAAGGCGCAGTTGAAGAAAGACGCAGACAAGGCCGCCAAGGCACCCGCCCGCAAGACAAGTGCCAAACCGGCCCCGGCCGGCGCTGCCGCTCCTGCCAAGAAAGTTGCCGCCAAGAAGGTACCGGTTTCTGCCAAACGCACCGTGGTGGGCAAACCTGCTGCCAAACCCGCGGCTAAAAAGGTCGCCGCCAAGAAGACCGCCCCCCGCAAAGCCTGATTCTCCCCGTGCGGCTGATCATCGTCGCCGTTGGACAGCGGGTGCCCGACTGGGCGCAAACAGCGTGGGATGACTACGCCAAACGTTTTCCGCATGAGCTCAAGGTCGAGCTCAAGGCCGTCAAAACCGAGCCCCGCAGCTCCAAGACCCTGGAAACCCTGTACGCCGCCGAGCGTACCCGCATAGAGGCCGCCATCCCCAAAGGGACGCGTATTGTCGCGCTGGACGAACGGGGTACCACGGTGACCACCATGGCCCTGGCGGCCAAGCTCAAAGACTGGCAATTGGGTGGCACCGATGTGGCCCTAGTCATTGGCGGGCCGGACGGGCTGGACCCAGCCTTTCGCCAGGCCGCGCATGAGCGTATCCGACTGTCAGACCTGACCTTGCCCCACGCCATGGTTCGTGTGTTGCTGATTGAGCAGCTGTACCGGGCCTGGTCGGTCAATGCCAACCACCCGTACCACAGGGAATAGTTTTTTCCAATGCATGCTGCTCCCGACTTCATTTACCTCGCATCCCAGAGCCCGCGGCGCAGCCAGTTGCTGGAGCAACTGGGTGTGCGACACGCCCTGTTGTTGCCCGATGATGAAGAAGACTCCGAAGCCCTGGAAGTGGTGCTGCGCAACGAAGCGCCCAAGACCTATGTGCAACGTGTGACGGCGTTGAAGCTGCAAGCGGCCCAGCAGCGGCTGGTGCGTCGCAACCTGCAGCCTGCGCCGATTTTGTGTGCAGACACAACCGTGGCCATGGGGCAGACCATTTTTGGCAAGCCTGAACATGCCGAAGACGCCAAGCGCATGTTGCGTGCGCTGTCCAACCGTCCACACCGGGTCCTGACGGCAATCGCCATCGGCATGGGTGATCAGTACGCCGCCGCCTGCAGCGAGTCCTGGGTGACGTTTGCAGAGTTGAACGAGGCTGATATTGAAGCCTTTGTGGCGTCCGGCGAGCCCATGGGCAAAGCCGGTGCCTATGCGGTGCAGGGCAGGGCGGCTGCCCACATAGCGCACATGAGCGGGTCTTACTCTGGCATCATGGGCCTGCCGCTTTATGAGACCGCGCAGGCGCTGCGGTCCTTGGGGTTCAGGCTCTGAATAGATCAACCCGGATACCCGTGATGCAAAACGATATTTTGATCAATTGGTCTCCCCAAGAGGCCCGCGTGGCCATTCTGGAGAACGGCGCACTGCAGGAGCTGCATGTGGAGCGCACTCTGGAGCGAGGCCTGGTGGGCAATGTGTACCTGGGCAAGGTGGCCCGTGTATTGCCCGGCATGCAATCGGCATTTATTGACATTGGTCTGGAGCGTGCGGCCTTCCTGCACGTGGCCGATGTGTGGCACCGCCAGCCCGATGGCGAGGCGCCTTTCATCGCCAAAGGCGCAGCCCCCGTCATCCCCATCGAGAAGCAGATTTTTGAAGGCCAGGCGCTGATGGTGCAGGTCATCAAGGAGCCCATTGGCACCAAGGGCGCGCGGCTGTCCACACAGATCAGCATCGCCGGCCGCCTGCTGGTGTTTTTACCGCAGGACGACCACATTGGCGTGTCGCAAAAGATTCCCAAGGACCAGCGCGACGAATTGCGCAGCCGCATGCAGCAACTGGGCGGCACGCAGGGAGGCGGTTTTATCTTGCGGACCAATGGCGAAGATGCCTCCGACCCCGAGCTGGCCGAAGACATCGCCTATTTGCGCAAGGCCTGGGCGCGTGTCAAGGAAGCCTCCACACGCCTGCCACCACAGTCTCTGCTGCACCAGGATTTGAGCCTGCTGCAGCGTGTGCTGCGCGATATGGTGGGCGAGGCCACCCAGACCATACGGGTGGATTCGCGTGAGCAGTTTGAGGCCCTGAAAGCCTTTGGCGCCGAGTTCATGCCCATGGCGGCCGACAAACTGCAGCACTACAAGGGGGAGCGCCCGATCTTTGACCTTTTCTCGATAGACGAAGAGATTGAAAAGGCGCTGGGCCGCCGGGTGGATCTCAAGTCGGGTGGTTACCTCATCGTGGACCAGACCGAAGCGCTGACCACGATAGATGTCAACACCGGGGGGTTCGTCGGCGCACGCAATTTCGACGACACTATCTTCAAGACCAATCTGGAGGCGGGGCAAGCCATTGCGCGCCAACTGCGGCTGCGCAACCTAGGCGGCATCATCATTGTGGATTTCATCGACATGGTGCGCGAAGACCACCGGGAGGCGGTGTTGGCCGAGTTCCGCAAACAGTTGTCGCGTGACCGTGTCAAGACCATGGCGGGAGGCTTCTCTCAGCTCGGCTTGGTGGAGATGACGCGCAAACGCACGCGTGAATCATTGGCCCACATGTTGTGTGAGCCCTGTGCCGCATGCCAGGGCAAGGGCATTGTCAAAACACCGCGCAGCGTGGCGTATGACATCTTCCGCGAGATTTTGCGCGAGGCGCGGCAGTTCAACCCGCGCGAGTTTCGTGTGGTCGCATCACCCAAGGTCATTGAATTGTTTCTGGATGAAGAAAGCCAGCATCTGGCTGGTTTGAGTGAATTCATCGGCAAGCCTGTATCGCTACAAAGCGAGGCTGCAATGGGGCAGGACCAATACGATATTGTGTTGCTCTAACACCGCCGTTTTTTTTTGCATATTGTTGTCCACCGTGCATTCCAAAGTCAAAAGTCGCTCGCCGGTCCCCATACTGACCTACCACCAGATCGCGGAGACGCCGCCCAAGGGCTCAGGCTTTCGCAGCTTGAGTGTTGCCCCCAAAGATTTTGAACGGCAGATGGCGTTTCTGCATGGCATGGGTTACCACGGCCTGTCGATGACGGCCCTGCAGCCTTACCTGCGCGGTGAGCGCCAGGGCAAAGTCTTTGGTATTACCTTTGACGATGGCTACCTGAACAACCTGACCCACGCCTTGCCCGTGTTGCAGTGGTATGGTTTTTCATCCACTTGTTATGTGGTCAGTGGCATGCTGGGCCAGACCAACAGCTGGGACGCTGCCATGGGTGTGCCACCCTCCGAACTGATGTCCGCGGCACATTTGCGGCAGTGGGTGGCAGGGCGGCAAGAGGTGGGGGCCCATACCCGCCACCATGCGCGTTTGCTGGCTCTGGATGCTGTGGCCAGTGATGCTGAAATTTCGCTGTGCAAGGAAGAGCTGGAGCATGTCACCGGCACCGCAGTCAGCCACTTTTGTTATCCCTATGGTGAGTTCAGGCCTGAACATGTGGAGATGGTCCGGCAGGCCAATTACATGACGGCCACCACCACGCGGCGCGGGCGCTGCCACGCAGGCGACGGCTTGTGGGAGTTACCCCGCGTGCCGGTTTTGCGCCGAACCCACCGCATGTTGCTGTGGTGGAAACTGGTGTCGCAGTACGAAGACCGTCGGCGGGATTAACGGTGGCTGTCCCTCCCAAACGGCTTCGCATCGCTGTCCTGAACCGGATGTTCAAGCCCACCGGGGGTGGTGCCGAGCGTTATTCGATTGCCATGGTCGAGCAGCTCGCTGCGCGCCACGACATCCATGTCTTTGCCCAACAAATAGAGCACCAGTGGCCAGGAGTCACCTACCACCCGATTCCCTGGCCCTTTGATAAACCCCGCTGGATCAACCAGCTGTGGTTTGCACTGGCCACCTGGTGGCAAACACGGCGTGGCTTTGATGTGGTGCATTCACACGAAAACACCTGGCATGGCCAGGTGCAGACGGTGCACGTGGTGCCCGTCAAGCACAGCCTGCTGCAAGGCCGCACGGGTTGGCGCCTAGCCTTGCGCTGGCTCAAGATCGTCACCAGCCCGCGCCTGGTGGCCTACCTGTGCCTGGAACACTTTCGTTACAAGCCTCAGGCGGATCGTTGTGTGGTGCTGGCGTCCGACAGTTTGAAGCCGGTGATGGCGCAGGCGTATCCGGCGTCCGTGCCAACCCTCCAGGTGGTGACACCGGGCGTGGTCAGCGTACCCGGTGTGGTGGCTGCGGACCAAAAGGCAGCGGCGCGGGTGAGCTTGGGGCTACCTGCACAAGGGCGTTGCATCCTGTTTGTCGGGAACGACTACCGCAAGAAAGGTCTGGAAACCTTGCTCGCGGTATTGCCCCAACTACCTGCCGATTGTTTCGTAGCCGTGGTCGGCAATGCGGCTCAGATAGCCGGGTTTCAGCATGCAGTGGATGCGGGTGGTATGCGGGGGCGTGTGTTTTTCTTGGGAGCGTTGCGCACCGTGGATGACGCTTACCGGGCTGCCGATTGCCTGGCACACCCCACGCTGGAAGACACGTTTGCGATGGTAGTGCTGGAGGCCATGGCGCACGGCCTGCCGGTAGTGGTCAGCAGTGCCCAGTATTGCGGCATCTCCGGCCTGTTGGCCCATGAGACAAACGCCTTGATCGTGAACCAGCCGCGTGATGCCACCGAGCTGGCGCAGGAGTTGCAACGCCTGTTGGCGGATGTGGCGCTGGCCAACACACTCAGTGACAACGGTCTGCGTTTTGCCCAACAACACCTGTGGTCAGAGCAGGCACTTCATCAGGAGACCATTTACCAAACGGTGGTCTCAGGCCGTTAGGACCGGCGCGTCTTTGGCGACGAAGGATTCCAGCCCCATCTGGTACAGCCGCGCATAGTGGCCGTTTTTGTCCAGCAATTCCTGGTGGTTGCCTATTTCCACAATACGACCCGCGTCCATGGTGACAATGCGGTCCGCATGCATGACCGTGGACAAGCGGTGGGCGATCACCAGCGTGGTGCGGTTGCGCATCAGACCCTGCAGGGCTTCTTGAACCGCACGTTCGGATTCGGTGTCCAGCGCAGACGTGGCTTCGTCCAGTATCAAAATCGGTGCGTCTTTGTATAGCGCACGGGCAATGGCCAGGCGCTGGCGCTGGCCGCCCGACAGCTGCATGGCGTTGTGTCCCACCACGGTGTCTATGCCCTGTGGCAGATCGCCGATCAAGCCTCCCAGATTGCCGGCGCGCAGGCACTCCGTTACCTTGCTGCGGTTCAAGTCCATGCCCAATGCGACATTGGCAGCAATGCTGTCGTTGAGCATGATGACATGCTGGCTGACGAAAGCAAACTGGGAGCGCAGGGACTGCAAGTTCCAGTCCGCAAGCGCATGACCGTCCAGGGAGATGCTGCCCGTGCTGGCGTCTACAAAACGTGGCAACAGGTTGACCAGCGTGGATTTGCCGGCGCCCGAAGCGCCAACGATGGCAATCGTTTCACCGGACGCAACGGACAGATCGAGCTGGCTGATGACGGGGGCTGAACCGGAGGCGTATTGCACACCAACCTGGGTGAAGACGATGTCGCCCGTGGCACGTGACTTGGCAAACGTGCCTTCGGTTTCATTGGGGGTTGCGTGGATCAGTGCTAAACCCCGTTCCAACGCGACCAGCCCACGGATGATGGGGCTGGATACTTCCGACAGCTGCCGAATCGGCGCGATGATCATCAGCATGGCTACGACAAAGGCCATAAAACCACCGACGGTGGTTCCGCTACTCGTACTCTGGGCCAGCGCTACCGCGATGACTGCGGAGAGGGCCATCGCAGCCAACATTTGCGTCATCGGTGTCATGGCAGCGCCTGCGACGGTTGACTTCATGGCCAAGTGCCGCAGTGATTCGCCCAGCTTGTCAAACCGAACGGCCTGTGAGGTTTGGGCCGAATACAGCCGGATGTCCTTGTGTGCCAGCACGTTCTCTTCCACGACGTAGGCCAGGCTGTCTGTGGCTTGTTGGTTGGCCTTGGTGAGCTTGTGCAGGCGTGATGTGAGTTTGCGCATCACCCAGGCGACCGCCGGAAAAACCGCAATCACAATCAGCGTCAGTTGCCAATTCAAAAACAGCAGGTAGGCCATCATGGCGACCAGCGTCAACGCATTGCGTGTCAGGCTGAGCAATGAGTTCACCAACATCGCGGCGCCGGTTTGGGTCTCGTAGACGATAGCGTTGGATAGGGAGCTGGAGCTCTCTGCAGAGAACAGTTGCAACTGCGCCTGGAGCACCTTCTTGAACATGGCACTGCGCAAAGCCGTCAAGCCATTGTTGGTGATGCTGGACAGACCCAGCTGCGCAACGTAGCCGGCCAGGCCACGCACCGCAAATATGGACACAAACATCGCAGGCACGGTCCACAGATCAAGTTCTCGCTTCACAAACCCGCGTTCGAGCAACAAATCAATCACCGCGGGAATCATGGGTTCTGTGGATGCACCCACAATGGTGCACAGCGCTACCACCGCCCAGGTGGCGGGTGACTTGCCAAAGTAGGGCCACAGCGGTCGTAGGCGCTGCAACAGGCTTGTTGAGGGCGGCGCCGGTTGTGCGGGCGTCTCGGTATCGGGTAGTTCTGTTGTCATGGCAGTGATGTGTGTGGTGTGCTGCGCACCCCCGCGGCAAGCAATAGACCCAAACTGATGCAGAAGAAATCACCAATCCAGTCGTCGTACAAGGTCGAATTGAACAGACAGGCTACCGCCATGGCCGCCAGCACCGACAAGGTAGCGCGCTGGATGTTGTCTGGGAAGCGAAGGGCATCCCGCGCCATACAGGCCATCAACGCCACCAATAGGATCAGACCACCCACACCCAGTTCGACCCCCCACAACAAATATTCCTGGTGCGGGTTGCTGTGGTTGCCTTCGCCAAACAGGCGGGTTGCGGTCTTGCTGTCTTCGAACTGCTTAACGGCGGGAGTCCAGGCGCCGACGCCATGGCCGTTGAAGGGTTTGGCATCTATGGCTTGCAGGGATCTGCGCCAGGCATTCAAACGCCAACCGGAAGAGTCCTCGGCTGCTACTTGCTGGCTTTTTGAGTAGTTCACGCTTTCGCTGACGATCTTGGTGACGCGCTCCTGCACCTGTGCCGACACCAGCAACAGGCCCATCAGTACGACCAGGGGTGACACCACCAGGGTCACCAAGCGGAAACGCCGGGGCATGGCCCACACCAAACCCATGGTCAATGTGGTCAAAGCAACCAGATAGCCGGTTCGGCCTTCCAACAACAACAATGCATTGGCCAAGGCCAACAACGCCGCGGCTGCACCCAGCCAACGGGGCCAAAGACCATCCTGGCGCAGATGCCAAAAGACTGCAGCAGCGGCCGCAAGCATGATGGATTGGTCGAGGTAGGTGGAAAAAACGACATTGCCGGTCGCCGTGTCAGCCACCCAGGGTACGGGGATACCCACAAACAGCAACCAAGAACTGAGCAACAAAAAGCCCTGGCCACCTGCATAAAACAGCAAGCCCATACGTGCTTCGTGCACCGTACGCACGAAATACACCACCAACAGGATACCCATCAACTTGGCGTGTTTTACAAGGCTATAAAGAGCAGACTCCATGTCGGCATCGGTCCACAGCAGGCTGAAAGCGAACACCACCATGCTGCCCAGAACGGCGTATGTCGTCCAGAGCCGCTGCAGTGCGGTATCACGGTGCCGGGTCCAGTGACTGGTTATCAAATACACCAACCCCAGGACAAACAACAAGACCTTGGCGAGACTGATCCAGGCTATGGGCAGGCTGACCGACAGCGCCGCCAGACACACCACGAACAGGCGGACGTTCCACTTGGTGGTTGTGTCAACCATTGCTGGTGGGGTGTTTGGGCGCTTGCCATGCGGCGCCTTTTTGAATTTCTATGGCTTTTACGTAGCGGTAGAAGGTGCCTTCAAAATTACCCAACGCAATGACAAAACCGGCCCAACCGTCGAGGAAGCCGAGTTTGAAGATGTAGTGCTTGGCGAAGGACCACACGCCATGGCCCAATGCGCTGCCCATGCTGATCTTCTTGTGTTTGATCTTCTCTGCACCCAGTGTCGAATAGCGGTTGGACTTGTGCATGACCTCGGCCATGTTCTTGAACGGAAACTGCCAGATGGCATTTTGCAAATGGCCAATGGGTTTGCTTGTCTTCAGCACGTAACCTTCATGCACCGGCTTCAGGTCGTATTCCATCGCACCGTTGCGGAACAACTGGGGTTGGCGGTAGTTGGGGTACCAGCCAGAGTGTTTGATCCAGCGACCCATGAAGTAGTTGCGCCGCGGCATCCAGTAGACGTCGGCAGCATTCGGGTCGTTGGTGATGGCGCGGATCTCTTGTTCGGCCTGCGGCGTGCAACGCTCATCCGCATCCAGGCTGAAAATCCATTCGTGTGAGCAGGCGGCGAGGGCGCTGTTGCGCAATGCACCAAAGCCATTGAAATCGACCTGCACAACCTTGGCGCCCAAGCGAGTGGCAATCTCCGGTGTGCCATCGGTGCTCCAGGAATCCACCAGCACCACTTCATCGGCCCATTGCACGCTTTCTATGGTGGCGGCAACTTTTTCGGCTTCGTTGAAGGCGATGATATAGACGGAAATTTTGCTCATCGGGGGTGGTAGTATTCGGCCACTTGGCGCGCTGCAGGCGGTTGCCAGCCGCGTAGTCTAGTTCAAAATGAATGCTTCCCCACTTGTTTCCGTGGTCATCACGACCTACAACCGCAGTGACGCCGTGCTGGCGGTTCTGGCCGGTTTAACACGCCAGACGGATAGCCAATTTGAGGTAGTCGTGGCGGACGACGGCTCCCGCGCCGAGCACCAGGTCGCTGTTCTGCAGTCCCCCGCAGCAAAGGCACTGCGCGTGACCCATGTGTGGCACCCAGACGTTGGTTTTACCGCGTCGCGTGTTCGCAACCTTGGTGTGGCCGCGTCACGCGGGGCCTACATTGTGTTCCTCGACGGAGACTGTGTTCCCGAGGTGGACTTCATCGCCCAGCACAAACGATTGGCGCAGCCCGGTTTTTTTGTGAATGGCAGCCGCGTATTGTTATCCCCCGCATTGAGCAGCCAGGTGTTGAATGGAGTGGAACTAATCATCGGACGGTCGATCTGGTACTGGCTGGGTCAAAGGGTGCGTGGGCACGCCAGTAAACTAACGGGCCTGCTGCGCCTTCCGGATATGCCATGGCGCAACAGCAAAATTTTTTCGTGGAAAGGCATACGCAGTTGCAACTTGGGATGCTGGCGTACGGACTTTGAGCGGGTAAACGGATTTGATGAGTCGTTTGTGGGCTGGGGCCATGAGGATGCGGACTTTGTCTTGCGATTGCACAACAGTGGGGTGGCACGCAAGAACGGTTTTTGTGCGACCGAGGTGTTTCACCTGTGGCACCAGGAGGCGGCGCGCAACCAGGAGTCACACAACGCTGCTGTCGTGAAGGCCCGTGCCACGACGACCGTAACCCAGCCAACATTGGGTTACGCAAAAGAACGGATCAACGATGATGTGCTCATCACAACACTGGGATAATGCGAAGATGTTGAAGCGTCACCTGTTAATTTTGATAACCAGCCTGGTTTGCAGCTCTGCCTTTGCGCAGTTCCGTGTGGAGGTCTCCGGTGTGGGGCTGACCCAGGTTCCGATTGCCATTGCCACCTTCCGTGGCGACGAATCAGCCCCTCAGAAGATAGCGAGTATTGTCCAGGCCGACCTGGAACGCAGTGGGCAGTTCCGCGCGGTGGACAGCAGTGGCGCAGCCATGGATGAAGGCTCCCGGCCAGAGGTTTCGACCTGGCGCCAAAAAGGGGCGGATGCCCTGGTCACCGGCAGCATCACCCGCCTGGCCGATGGCCGTTTTGATGTGCGCATGCGCCTGTGGGATGTGGTACGTGGGCAGGACATGGGTGGCCAGAGTTATGCCGTAGTTGCGGGCGATTTGCGCCTGGTGGCCCACCGCATCGCAGACTTTGTGTATGAAAAAATGACCGGCGACAAGGGCATTTTCTCCACCCGTATTGCCTATGTGACCAAGGTTGGCCAGAGCTACAACCTGTGGGTGGCCGATGCCGATGGTGAAAGTGCACAAAGTGCACTCAACAGTGCGGAGCCAATCATTTCGCCGTCCTGGGCGCCCAACGGCCAGCAACTGGCCTATGTCTCGTTTGAGTCACGCAAGCCCGTGATTTTTGTGCACGACGTGGCTACCGGAAAACGTCGCCTGGTGGCCAATTTCAAGGGTTCCAATAGCGCACCCGCGTGGTCGCCAGACGGAAAAACCCTCGCGGCGACCCTCACACGCGACGGCGGCTCTCAGCTGTATCTGATGGACGCCACGGGTGGCGAGCCCAGGCGCCTGGCCCAAAACAGCTCCATCGACACAGAACCCACGTTCACGACCAATGGCAGGTCCATCTATTTCGTCAGCGACCGCGGCGGTGCGCCACAGATTTACCGCATGCCGTCAACGGGCGGCAACGCAGAACGTGTTACTTTTACCGGCACTTACAATATTTCTCCGTCTTTGAGTCCGGACGGCAAATGGCTGGCCTATATTTCTCGCGTAAGTGGTGTGTTCAAACTACACGTCATGGACCTGGCGACGGGTGCCACCAATGCCATCACGGACACAACGGCCGACGAGAACCCCAGTTTTTCTCCCAACGGACGACTCATCATCTACGCCACCCAGCAACAAGGTCGCGAAGCGCTGATGACAACCACAGTGGACGGAAAGATCAAGGCCCGCCTGGCGGGTCAAAATGGTGATATTCGGGAGCCCGATTGGGGCCCCATGCAAAAGTAATAACGTAATAACCGCAAATCAAAAGGAGTATTGGATGAAACAATTGGTATTGGCGGCAGCTGTCGCTGTTTTCTTGAGTGCTTGCAGTTCGACCAAATTGGATACGGTTCCCGTTGAAGATAAATCGGGAACCAATGTCACAACACCCGGTGGTCCTGGCACCGGCGGCGTGGGCGAACGTGTAGTCACTCCCGTGGCTCTGGATAAAAGCAAGGTGCCCGATGTCGCCAACCGTGTGGTCTATTTTGACTACGACAGTTATGCCATCCGCCCTGAATTCCAGGCACTCATTGAGACCAATGCCAAGCTGATCAAGGCCGACAAGTCCAAGAAGATCGCCATCGAAGGCCACACCGACGAGCGCGGTGGCCGTGAGTACAACCTGGCCCTGGGTCAAAAACGTGCCGAGGCCGTTCGCCGCGCCATGGGCCTGCTGGGCGTGCCCGATAGCCAGTTGGAGGCAGTGAGCTTTGGCAAGGAGAAGCCTGCAGTCATGGGCTCGACCGAAGACGCCTTTGCCAAGAACCGTCGCGCTGAAATCTCGTACCGATGAAAACACGCGCCTGGTCCACGTCTGTCGTGCAGTTGAGCCGCGTGGCGGCCGCTGCTGCTGTGATGGTGGCTTGTATGGGCCAGGCCTCTGCAGGTCTTTTCGATGACGAAGAGGCGCGCAAGGCCATTCTGGATTTGCGGCAAAAGGTCCAATTGACTGAGCAGAAGCTGGCCGAAGAAACCCGGCGTGCGACGGATGAGTCGGCACAGCTTCAGCGTAGCCTGATCGACCTGCAAGGCCAGTTGGACGCGGTGCGTACAGAATTGGCCAAAATGCGTGGTCAGGATGAACAAATGGCCCGTGATGTGGCAGAGCTGCAGCGCCAGCAAAAAGATGCTGTCCAAAACGTGGACGAACGTCTGCGCAGGTTCGAGCCTTCACGCCTGACGGTGGATGGCCGCGAATTCCTGGCCGATCCGGCGGAGAAGCGTGACTATGACGCTGCCATGACCACCTTCCGCAAGGGCGAATTTGCTGCGGCGCAGTTGGTTTTTGTGGATTTTCTCAACCGTTATCCCAAGACCGGGTTCCGGCCCTCTGCGTTGTTCTGGTTGGGCAATGCCCAATACGCGACCAAAGACTACAAAGACGCCCTGGCGAGCTTTCGTGCGCTGGTCGCCATGGGCGGTGACCACATGCGTGTGCCCGAGGCCATATTGGCCATCGCCAATTGCCAGCTGGAGTTGAAGGACAACAAGGGCGCCCGCAAGACACTGGATGACCTGGTCGCCAACTACCCGTCCTCCGAGGCCGCACAGGCTGCCAAGGACCGTCTGGCGCGTTTGCGCTGACTCCACAACCCGAGACTATGACTCCTGCCGATGGCGATGATGCCGACGTCGTTCGGCGTTTCTCCGGCATGGAGCGCCTCTATGGCATGGAGCCTGCCCGTGCCATACGGGAGTCTCACGTGGCGGTGGTGGGTATTGGTGGTGTAGGCTCCTGGGTTGCCGAAGCACTTGCACGCAGTGGTGTCGGTCGCCTGACGCTGATTGACCTGGACCATGTGGCCGAGTCCAATATCAACCGCCAAGTGCATGCGCTCAGCTCCACCGTGGGCATGGCCAAGATCATCGCCATGCAAGAGCGTATCGCGCTGATTAATCCCGCGTGTACAGTTGTCTGTGTAGATGCCTTTGTCGAGCCCGACAACTGGCCCGCCGTTTTGCCAAGCGATGTGGATGCTGTTGTGGATGCCTGTGACCAGATCAAGGCCAAGACGGCCATGGCCGATTGGGCGCGGCGCGGCAAAGCGCTATTCATATCCGTAGGTGCTGCCGGGGGCAAACGCCATGCCCACAAGGTCGACATCGCCGACCTGAGCGAAACCACACACGACCCGCTGCTGGCGCAAATGCGCTACCGCCTGCGCAAGGCACACAACGCGCCGAAAGAAGGCAAGCGTATCGGCGTCACCTGTGTCTTCAGCCGTGAGGCCGTCAAGGCTGCCGATGCATCTTGCCAGGTAGAGCAGGGCGACAACTCGCTCAACTGCCATGGCTACGGCTCTGCAGTGTCGGTCACGGCGACCTTTGGCATGTGTGCCGCGGGTTGGGTACTCGATAAAATTTCAGAGACCCACAAAACCGGCAATTAAAAACGCTATAATTTAAAGCTTCGCGGGAAGTCGCAAACTTTTTGTAACTTCCTGTCGGGACCTTAGCTCAGTTGGTAGAGCAGCGGACTTTTAATCCGTTTGTCGTGGGTTCGACCCCCGCAGGTCCCACCAATATTCCTTAAGGGATCTTAGCTCAGCTGGTAGAGCAGCGGACTCTTAATCCGTAGGTCGAGAGTTCGAATCTCTCAGATCCCACCAGATTGCCTTTGTGGCATATAGAAAGCCTGCTATCACATCGATAGCAGGCTTTTTTGTTTGTGATCCATGTAGGCGCCTGTGTAGGCAGTATCACACCACGCGGTTGCAGATAGGGTGCACTACTTGGCAAACGCACGACAATAATAAAAATCAAATCAATGAAAGTGCACGATGCCAGAAACAGCTTGGAGCGACGGACATAGAGTGTTGTATCACTGGCAAGGGTTTAACGCGGGCTACCTTGAACAGACGCTAGTTAATCGAACCATACACTGTTCTGCCCCAAATAGATTTAACGACCCTTGGGACTGCAAGCCTCAATTCAATACTGACTTAAGTGACCCGGCCAACCACGAGAAATATGTGCAATGGGCGATAGCCTTAGTCCGCCAGCGTACGACCATGACCGACGCGGACATCGCGAACATGGAAACAACTTTGCGAACCAACAAACTGCGCGCCGCTGAACTGATTTCGGAAGTGTCTCAAAGTGTCGCCGAATCAATTGCAGCAAGCTACCGTGTGTATTGCCTAGGGCCAGACGTAAAAAATTTGCTTATGTGGGCACACTATGGGGACTCCCACAAAGGTATTTGTCTCGAATTCAGCTTGCGCAATGCAATTATGTGCACTGCGCTCCGATGCGAGTATCTAGATGAGTTCCCGCTAGTTGATGTTCACTCCAATGACGTTGAAGACCAAATGCGGGTTTTGTTGGCAAAGGGGCGGCCATGGGAGTACGAAAAGGAGTACCGCCTTGTGGCGCAGGAGAGAAACCAAGCCGTGACCCAAGATGCATTGCTGACGGATGGTGACAACCTGAAATTGCCTGATGGCGCTCTAACAGCAGTAATCGTTGGCTGCCAAGGCGACTTTGATCAAGTACAGGCGCTCGTGTCCAGGGTTGCCCCAGCGATTGCCGTTAAGCGCGCCGTGCGTGTTCCCAATCGATACCAAATCGAGATAGTTGGTTACCGCCCAAGGCTTTAGCTGGGTCAACTATTTCGCCAAGTCCTGCCGACACCGTAAAGCCCTGTTGCTGTGCCCATACGAGGGGTTCACGTACCAATATGGTCCATTCGTGAAAGTCGCTGCCGCCTTGTATAGCCACGCGCTGTCCCTGCCAGTACGCCTTCAATATTGTCAACACACTTGTAGCAATTTGCATGCGCGTGTCTCTACAGGACTTAGTCGCAAGACTAAGTCCTTTTTTCTTTGGTGCTTGCAAGACTTTAAGCCCCTAGCCCCCGTGAAATATAAGAAGCCTGCTATCTAATAAATAGCAGGCCTCTTTGCTTCAGGCCTCCACGCGGCTGGACAACTCCAGCCACTTGTCTTCCAGCTGCGCCAGTTCGTCATTGACCAGCTTCAGGTTGCGGCCGATCTCGGCAATCTCAGTCGGGTGTGGGTTGGTTGACAGGCGGCTTTCCAGCGAAGCACCTTGGGTGTTGAGCGTTTCCATGCGCGCTTCCACCTCTTGCAATTCCTTCTTGGCTTTGGGCGAGGTGTCGCCCTTGGCCTTGGGCTTGCTGGCCGTGGCGACCGCAGCGGCCTGCACAGCGGCTTTTGCAGGCGCCTTGGCGGCTTCCTTGGCTTCTTCGCGCTGGCGTTTGGCCTCGTCCAGCAGGTAACGCTGGTAGTCGTCCAGGTCGCCATCAAACGGTTCCACACCGCCGCGCGACACCATCCAGAACTCGTCACACACCGCACGCAGCAGTGCACGGTCGTGGCTGACCAGCATCACGGTGCCTTCGAACTCGTTGAGTGCCATGGACAGTGCTTCGCGGGTTGCCAAATCCAGGTGGTTGGTTGGCTCATCCAGCAGCAAGAGGTTGGGGCGCTGCCAGACGATCATGCACAACACCAGGCGGGCTTTTTCACCCCCACTCATGCTGCCCACGGCCTGCTTGACCATGTCGCCACCAAAGTTGAAGGTGCCCAGGAAGCTACGCAGGTCTTGTTCACGCGTTTGTTGGCCACCGATCTTGCCAGCCGCCGTCATTTCCTTGACCAGGCGGATCATGTGTTCCAGCGGGTTGTCGGCGGGACGCAGCACATCCAATTCTTGCTGGGCAAAGTAGCCAATATTCAGGCCCTTGCCTTCGGTAATCTCGCCACCGATGGCTGCCAGGTCTCGCGCCACGGTTTTCACCAGTGTGGATTTACCCTGGCCGTTGGCGCCCAGAATTCCGATACGCTGGCCCGCCAGCACGGACTTGCTGACGTTGCGCACGATGACGGTATGCGGCGTGCCATCAGGCGCATCTTCAGGCGGTGGGTAGCCAAAACTCACGCCGCTCATGGACAACATGGGGTTGGGCAGGTTGGCCGGTTCCTTGAACTCGAAGGTGAAGTCTGCCTCGCTGAGCAGCGGTGCAATCTTCTCCATGCGGTCCAGCGCCTTGACGCGGCTTTGCGCCTGTTTGGCCTTGCTGGCCTTGGCCTTGAAGCGGGCAATGAACTTCTGCAGGTGGGCGATTTTGTCCTGCTGCTTGGCAAACGCGGTCTGCTGCAATGCCATTTGTTCGGAGCGCAGGTCTTCAAACTTGCTGTAGTTGCCGCCGTAGCGCACCAGCTTGCCGGCGTCGATGTGCAGCGTGACATTGGTCACGGCGTCCAGAAATTCGCGGTCGTGGCTGATGACGACCATGGTGCCTTCGTATTTCTTGAGCCAGGCTTCCAGCCAGACCAGGGCGTCCAAGTCCAAGTGGTTGGTGGGTTCGTCCAGCAGCAGCAGGTCGGACGGGCACATCAGCGCGCGGGCCAGTTGCAGGCGCATGCGCCAGCCGCCGGAGAAGCTGTCCACCGGGTTAGTCAGTTCCGTGGTCTTGAAACCCAGGCCCAGGATCAGCGCTTGGGCGCGGGCCGGAGCGTCGTGGGCGCCTGCGTCTTGCAGTGCCATGTAGGCGTGGGCCATGCGGTCATAGTCTTCGGTGGCTTCGGACGCGGTCACTTCTTGTTGTGCTGCCAGCAGCACGGTGTCGCCTTCGACTACAAAGTCGGTAGCGGACTGGCTCGTTTCCGGCATGTCCTGTGCGACCTGGCCCATGCGCCATTGGGTGGGGATGTAGTACTCACCTGCATCTTCGTGCAGTGAGCCGTTGAGCAATGCAAACAGCGAGGATTTGCCAGCGCCGTTGCGGCCCACCAGTCCGACCTTTTCGCCGGGGTTCAGGGTGACGGATGTGCTGTCCAGTACGACCTTGGCGCCGCGGCGCAGGGTGATATTTTTTAAGGTGATCATCGTTTAGAACTCAGTTTTCGATTCAATTCGTAGAGGCGTTTGCGGCCTGCAGGTTGGCGAGGGCTGGTGGACGGGGTATCCGTTCTCCGGCTCATCTCGCGGGCGAACGGTTTTGGTTCGCCATGTGTACGTCATTAACAATTTGGTTGGCACACGGGATCTGTGGCAACCGCGAATAGAGCCTGCGCCCGGACACCCCATCCACCAGCCCAGGGCGATGAAACTGCGTGCAACGGTACCAAAACAAGACTCGTCGCAGCAGCGGGGCATGGGTGTGGGGCGCAGTGAGGTAAAGGAGGAGGCCGGAACGGCCGGGGGACACGAACGGAGTCCCATACCCCAGGCCCGCTGCGGGCCCAGCAAAGGAGCTATAGCAACAAAGCCTCCTTGGTAACCAGCAACACCTGGTCTTCCCCCGCACTGGTCTCCAGCCACACCACTTCCATATCCGGAAACGCTGCTTCAAAGTAGGGCCGCTCGTTGCCAATCTCCAGCACCAACACACCGTCTTCACTCATATGCCGGGGTGCGTCTTTCAGTAGCGTGCGAATAAAGTCCATACCATCACTGCCACCGGCCTGGTTACCACTCAAGGCCATGACCGGCTCGGCCTTGTATTCGGCGGGCAGCTCGGACATACTTTTTGCGTTGACATACGGCGGATTGCACAGGATCAGGTCGAAGGGGCCGCGGGCTGCCAGATCAGGGGCCGTCAGGCCGTCGGATGTGACCAAAGTGATGCGCTCCTGCAGACCGTGTTTGTCCACATTGATGCGAGCTACGGCCAGTGCATCGGCCGAAAGGTCGGAACCGGTGACTACCACGTCCGGGTAGGTCAAAGCCGCAATCACCGCCAGGCTGCCGTTGCCGGTGCACAGGTCCAGCACGGTGTGGGTGGATTCCTTCAACCAGTAGTCGATGCTGCCATCCACGATCAGCTCGGCAATCAGCGAACGTGGCACGATGGCGCGTTCGTCCACATAAAAGGCCACGCCTTGCAGCCAAGCCTCTTGTGTCAGGTAAGCGGCGGGTTTGCGGGTATTGATGCGTGCTTCCAAAATGCTAGCGGCACGATGAGCATCTGCGGGGGCTACAGCCTCATTTGCCTTGGAGTCTTCGCCATCCAAAGGTGTGTCCAGCGGCAAGCCCAGGCTCCACAACACCAGCCAGGCGGCTTCGTCTTTTGCGTTGGTGGTGCCATGGCCGAAGGACAGCTTGGCGTTTTCCAACTGCTGCGCGCCGGATTCAATCAGTTCCAGCAGCGTTAATGGAGAACCTTCGTGCTCTGCACTGCGGTGCGAGCTTGCTTGGGAACGGCCCTGCGCGGCGCTCATGCGCGGGCCTGACGGTCCAGGTTTTCCAGCACCCGGCGGTAGATGTTTTTCAGCGGCTCGATGTCGGCCACTTCTACATGTTCGTTGATCTTGTGGATGGTGGCGTTGGGCGGCCCCATCTCAATTACCTGGGGGCAGATCTGGGCGATGAAGCGCCCGTCGCTGGTGCCACCGGTGGTGGACAACTGGGTGACTATGCCGGTCTCGTCCAGGATGGCGGCCTGTACGGCGCTTACCAAGGTGCCAGGTGTGGTCAAAAAGGGCAGGCCACCCACGGTCCAGGCCAGATCGTATTCCAGTTCGTATTTCTCCAGCACCCGCGTCAGGCGCGACTGCAGGGACTCGGGTGTGGATTCGGTGGAGAAGCGGAAATTGAAGTCAATCACCACATGCCCCGGAATCACATTGCTGGCGCCGGTGCCGCCGTGGATATTGCTCATCTGCCAGGTGGTCGGCGGGAAGAATGCATTGCCCTTGTCCCATTCCACACCCACCAGCTCGGCCAGCGCGGGCGCGACCAGGTGGATGGGGTTTTTGGCCAGGTGGGGGTAGGCGATATGGCCCTGTATGCCCTTGACGGTGAGCTTGCCGCTCATGGTGCCGCGGCGGCCGTTTTTGATCATGTCACCCGTGCGCTCCACCGAGGTGGGTTCACCCACGATGCAGTAGTCAAAGGTCTCGCCGCGTTCGGTGAGCGCCTTGCAGACAACCACCGTGCCGTCGTTGGCCGGGCCTTCTTCGTCGCTGGTCAGCAGCAGGGCGATGTTCAACTGCGGGTTGGGGTTGGCGGCGATGAACTCTTCAATCGCCACCACAAACGCCGCCAAGGACACCTTCATGTCACTGGCGCCGCGGCCAAACAACTTGCCGTTGCGGTGGGTGGGTGTAAAGGGGGCGCTGTGCCACTCGGCTACAGGCCCGGTGGGCACCACATCGGTGTGGCCCGCAAACACCAGGGTTTTGGCGGATGTGTGATTTGCTACTGAGTTGCTAGCGGTAGTGCTAGGTTTCACGGGGGCTACAGCCCGTTTTGCCCAAAGGTTTGTGACCCGGAAGTCGACTGGGCCGCTGGTGATGGTTTCGCAATGGAAGCCAATGGCGTTCAGGCGTTGGGCTATCAGGTCTTGGCAACCGCTATCCAGGGGTGTGACGGAGGGGCGGGCGATCAACTGCTCGGCCAAGTGCAGTGTGGCACTGCTGGTAACTGCTTGCATCAATGCTTGACGTCCAGGGTGATTTCGGTAAACGAGGCCTCTTCGTGCTCCTCGGCGGCCGCGGTGGGTGCCTGGGTCTTGGTGAAGTCGTTTTGCAGACGCCACATCAGGTTGGTGGGCGAGTCGGCGTTGGCCAGGCCTTCCTTGCGGTCGACCACACCTTCCACAATCAGGCGGGCGATGTCGTGCTCGAACGACTGGGAGCCGTCGGCCATGGATTTCTCCATGGCTTCTTTAACGCCCGAGAAGTCGCCTTTTTCAATCAACTCGGAGATCAGCTTGGTATTGAGCAGCACTTCAATGGCCGGTACGCGGGTACCTGCCGTATTGCGCAACAGGCGCTGCGATACCACGGATTTCAGCGCGGCCGCCAGGTCGCCCAGCATGGTGGGGCGCACTTCCACGGGGTAGAAACTCAAAATCCGGTTCAGCGCCTGGTAACTGTTGTTGGCGTGCATGGTGGCCAGGCACAGGTGGCCGGACTGGGCGTAGGCAATGGCGGCGGACATGGTTTCGCGGTCGCGGATTTCGCCGATCAAAATGACATCGGGCGCCTGGCGCAGCGCGTTTTTCAGGGCGACTTGCAGCGACTTGGTGTCGGAGCCGATCTCACGCTGGTTGATGACCGACTTTTTGTTCTTGAACAAAAACTCCACCGGGTCTTCAATGGTCAGGATGTGGCCCGAGACCATGGAGTTGCGGTAGTCGATCATGGAGGCCAGCGTGGTGCTTTTGCCGGCACCGGTGGCACCCACCATCAGGATCAGACCACGCTTTTCCATGATCAGATCACCCAGGACGGGTGGCAACAGCAGGTCTGCCAACGGGGGTACGTCCACCGAGATGTAGCGGATCACCGCCGCAATGCTGCCGCGCTGGCGCATGGCGCTGACCCGGAAGCGTCCCACGCCTGCAATGGGGAAACCCATGTTCAGTTCACCCTCGGCCTCCAGCTCGGCTATGCGGTCGGCCGGCAGGATCTCTGCCAACAGGTTGCGTGTGGCGTCGTTGGGCAGGGACTGGTTGTTGATGGGCACACACTGGCCGTTGATCTTGATCAACGCGGGTGAATTGGCCGACAGGTAGACATCCGAGGCCTTCTTCTCGCTCATCAGGCGCAGGATGCGCTCCATGGTGCCGGGTGGGTTGGGTGTCGTCGTCGTTGCCATAGGTTCAACCTCGGTTGGGTATCAACAAGCTCACTTGCTAACAGGTTCAGTCGCGCAGCAAATCGTTCAGCGATGTCTTGGCACGGGTCTGTGCGTCCACACGTTTGACGATGATGGCGGCGTACAGGTTGTATTTTCCGCCGTCTTTCGGCAGTGTGCCACTGATAACAACCGATCCGCTGGGGATGCGGCCATAACTCACTTCACCCGTGGCACGGTCATAAATGGGGGTGCTTTGGCCAATGTAGACACCCATGGACAGCACCGAGTTTTCTTCGACGATGACGCCTTCCACCACCTCGGAGCGGGCACCGATGAAGCAGTTGTCTTCGATGATGGTGGGGTTGGCCTGCATGGGTTCCAGCACGCCGCCGATGCCCACGCCGCCGGACAGGTGCACGTTTTTTCCGATCTGGGCGCAAGAGCCGACCGCAGCCCAGGTGTCGACCATGGTGCCGTCGTCCACATAGGCGCCGATGTTCACAAAGCTGGGCATCAGGATCGTGCCCTTGCCAATGTAGCTGCCGCGGCGGGCCACGGCCGGTGGCACTACACGGGTGCCGCTGGTGCGCATTTCTTCAGCCGACAGGCCCGCGAACTTGGTCTGCACCTTGTCATAAAAGCCCAGTTGGCCAGCCTGGATGATTTCGTTGTCGCGCAGGCGAAAGCTCAGCAAAACGGCCTTTTTGATCCACTGGTGGACGGTCCACTGGCCCACAGCCTCGCGGCTGGCGACGCGCAAGCGGCCATGGTCCAGCTCATGGATCACGTGTTCGACGGCGTCGCGCACTTCGGCGGTCCAGGAGTTGACGGAGATATTGGCGCGGTCTTCCCACGCGGCGTCGATGATTTGCTGGAGTTGTTGGCTCATGAAGGTCTTTCTAATGGATCAATAACTGGAGGGGTCTGTCCCGCAAGGTCTTAGCTTCGGGATTTAACAAATTGAACGATACGTTGGGCAGCTTCGACGCATTCAGCGGTTTCGGCCACCAGCGCCATGCGGATACGGTTGGCGCCGGGGTTGAAGCCTTGCGCCTCGCGGGCCAGATAACTGCCGGGCAAGACTGTCACATTGTAAAGAGCGAGCAGGTCGCGGGCGAAGTCCGTGTCGCTACCTTTGACCTTGGCCCACAGGTAAAAGCCCGCGTCGGGCAGGGCCACGTCCAGCACCTCGGCCAGGATGGGCGTCACCTGGGCAAACTTGGCCCGGTATTGCTCGCGGTTGTCGCGCACATGGTCCTCATCATCCCAGGCGGCCATGCTAGCGGCCTGCACCACGGTGCTCATGGCGCTGCCGTGGTAGGTGCGGTAAAGCAAAAATTGCTTGATCAGCGCCGCATCACCTGCGACAAAACCGCTGCGCATGCCGGGCACATTGCTGCGTTTGGACAGGCTGGTGAAGGCGATCAGGTTTTTGAAATCGCTACGGCCCAGCTTGGCGGCGGCTTCCAGGCCCCCTAGCGGCGGCTCGTCGCGGAAATAGATTTCGCTGTAACACTCGTCGGACGCAATGACAAAACCATGGCGCTCGCTCAAATCAAACAGCTTTTTCCACTCGTCCAGCGGCATCACGGCGCCGGTGGGGTTGCCGGGGGAGCAGACAAACAGTAACTGGGTGCGCGCCCACACCGATTCGGGCACGCTGTCCCAGTCCTGCGCAAAATTGCGCGCCGGGTCCGACGGCACGTAATAGGGCTGCGCGCCAGACAGGAAGGCCGCGCCTTCGTAGATTTGGTAGAAGGGGTTGGGGCATACCACCTGGGCACTCTGCCCATCGGCATAGGGCACGGCCGGGTTGATGATGGTCTGGGCAAAGGCAAACAGGGCTTCGCGCGAACCATTGACCGGCAGGATCTGGGTGTTGGTATCCAGCGCCAGGCCATAACGGCGCTGCATCCAGCGGCCAATGGACTGGCGCAAAGCTGGCACACCACCGGTGGCGGGGTAGACCGACAGGCCACCCTGCGGGTCCATGATGGCATCGCAATAGGCCTGTTTGATCAACTGTGGGGTCGCGTGGCGCGGTTCACCAATGCCCAGGCTAATGGGCGCGTACTCGGGATTGGGGGTGACCGTGGCAAACAACTGCTTCAGGCGCTCGAAGGGATAGGCCTGCAGGCGGGGCAAATTCGGATTCATGGGTGGCGATTATCCCCGAGCAGTTGCTACACTGTGCACGAAAGCGGGGCGCAATCCGCCTTTTCGCTATAACTGTCAGTTCAAGGAGCACGGGATGTCGACAACTTTGCCCCAAGGGCAAGTGCTGGTTCACCTCGATATTGCGCGGGCACTGGAGCAAATCGGCGACGAGGAAGCGCTGCGCGGCATGCTGCCCATGCTGCAGGAAATGCTGGAGCGTGATCTGCCCCTGATTGGGCAACGCCTGGCGGACCAGGACGTGCGCGGTGCCAACCCGCTATTGCACTCGCTCAAAGGCTGTTTGCCCATTTTTTGCACACCCGCCTTGTGTGAGCAGATGGCAGCGGTGGAGCAGATGAGCAAGACCGGCAACGGCCCCGAAGTTGGCGAGGCGTTTGCGGCGCTGAGCCCCAAACTCCAACTCCTGCAGCAGGAAGTTGCGCTGTACATGGCGCAGCACTAGCACCCCGGAGTTTTGCCATGGACATCAAACGCGCACGTATCCTGGTGGTGGAAGACGAGAAGGTCATGAGCACCTTCATACTGAACAATCTGCGCCGTATTGGCATATTGGATCTGTATGCCTTTCCAGACGGGGGAAGCGCGCTGCGCGAGGTATCGCGGCTCAAACCCGACCTGATACTGACCGACATCCATATGCAGCCGGTTGGCGGGATTGAATTTGTCCGGCAACTGCGTGCCCTGCCCAACAACCAGGTGAGCAATACCAAGGTCATTTTTCTCAGTGCAGACTCCAGCCCCGCCACGGTAGGCGAGGTGCTGCCCCTGGGGGTGGCGGGTTACCTGCTGAAACCCCCGTCGGTCAACGCCTTGGCTGCCAAAATTGAGGGTGCTCTGCAGTCCTGAACGGGCAAGCCCTAGCCCCTGCCCAATGCTGTGGTTTTGCGAGGGTACCCACACGGTATCATTGCAGGCCGTTGCGCTTTGTTGAATCTACGCAAAACGCAATGAAATCAATCACTTAGCCCAGTTTTCTTCTCCTGTGCGTCTCAACTCCATCAAGCTATCCGGGTTTAAATCCTTTGCCGAACCCACCAACTTCCTGTTGCCGGGTCAATTGGTGGGTGTGGTCGGGCCCAATGGTTGCGGCAAGTCCAACATCATGGACGCGGTGCGCTGGGTTCTGGGCGAGAGCAAGGCCAGCGAACTGCGTGGCGAGTCCATGCAGGACGTCATTTTCAACGGCACCACGACCCGCAAGCCGGCCAGCCGCTCCAGTGTTGAACTGATTTTTGACAACGCCGACCACCGTGCCGGCGGCCAGTGGGGCCAGTTTGCCGAGATCGCCGTCAAACGGGTGCTGACCCGCGACGGCACGTCCAGCTACTTCATCAACAACCAGCCGGTGCGCCGACGCGACGTGCAGGACGTGTTCCTGGGCACCGGCCTCGGGCCACGCGCCTACGCCATCATTGGCCAGGGCACGATCAGCCGCATCATTGAATCCAAGCCCGAAGAGCTGCGCCTGTTCCTGGAAGAAGCAGCAGGGGTTTCCAAATATAAAGAGCGCCGCCGCGAGACCGAAAACCGCCTGTCCGACACCCGCGAGAACCTGACCCGGGTCGAAGACATTCTGCGCGAACTCAACACCAACCTGGAAAAGCTGGAAAAGCAGGCCGAGGTGGCGCAAAAGTACAACGCGCTGCAGGCCGACGTAACCCTCAAGCAGCACCAGCAGTGGTTTTTGAAGCGGGCCGAGGCGTTGGGCGACCAATCCAAGGTCAAGGCGGATGCCGAAGGCGCGGTCAACGCGCTGGAAAGCCGCATGGCCGACCTGCGGCGTATTGAATCCGATCTGGAGACCGTACGCCAGGCCCACTATGCGGCGGGTGACCAGGTGAATCAGGCGCAGGGTCTTCTGTACGAGGCCAGCACCGATGTGGGCCGGCTCGAAGCCGAAATCCGGTTTGTGGTCGAAGGGCGCCAACGCGCGGAGCAACGCCTGGCCACTTTGCAAGAGCAGATCGGCCAATGGGCCGCCCGCAAGGAAGATGCCGCGGCCGAGATCGAACGCCTGGCCGAATTGGCGCTGTTAGGTGATGAGCAGACTGAATTGCTCTCTGCGCAAGTAGAAGAACAGGCGCAACAACTGCCCGATCTGGAAGACGCACTAACGGCAGCGCAATCCGCCGCCAATAACCAGCGTGGCAGCGTCATGCAGGTGCAGCAGCAGATCCAGGTGCTGGCGGCAGAACAACGCGGTATTGAAGAGCAATTCCGCCAGGTCACAACCCGCAGAGAGCGCCTGGCCGTGGACCGCAGCGCGCTGGCCGCGCCGGATGAGGCCAAGCTGCAAGAGCTGCAAGCCCAACTGGACGAAGCCCAAGAGGCCGCTGCCGTGGCCGACGCGCGCCTGCAGGAGCTGCAAGACATGCTGCCCCAGCGCGACGAGGCCCGGCGCACCCAGCAGCAGACCGTCAACGATGAATCCGCCCGCCAGGCCGACCTTTCGGCGCGGTTGGAAGCACTGAAAACCCTGCAGGAAAAGGTCAAGACCGACGGCAAGTTGCAACCCTGGCTGGCCAAACACGGCCTGGACCACTTGCAGGGCCTGTGGACCCGCATCCATATCGAACAGGGCTGGGAAAACGCGTTGGAAGGTGCGCTGCGCGAGCGCCTGGCCGCGCTAGAGGTTTCACGCCTGGAGCTGGTCCGCTCCTTTGCCAACGATGCACCACCGGCGAAGCTGGCCTTCTTCAGCCCGCCGATGGCCGCTGTGCCCGAGGCAACGTCTACTTTGCCCCGCCTGTCGGACCTGCTGCGTATCAACGATGCCGGCCAAAAGGCCGTATTCAATGAATGGCTGCACGGCTGTTATACGGCCAGCAGTTTTGAGGATGCACTGGCCCAGCGCGAGAAGCTGCAGCCTGGCGAAAGCATTTACCTCAAATCTGGCCACGTGGTCACCGCTCACAGCGTCAGCTTCTATGCGCAGGATTCCGAACAAGCCGGCCTCTTGGCCCGCGCCCAGGAAATTGAGAACCTGGAAAAAGACCTGCGTGCCCAGGTGATGATTGCCGAGGAAGCCCGCACCGCGCTGGTCCGCGCCGAAGCGGCCTATGCCGAAGCCAGCCAGCGCCTGGTCAGCGTGCGCCGCGAGGCCACTGAGGCACAAACCCAGGCCCATGGCCTGCAGGTCGAAACTCTGCGTTTGTCGCAGTTGGCCGAACAGGCCCGCACCCGTAGCGCACAAATCGATGCGGACATTGCCGAAGTGCAAGCCCAACTGGACGACCTGCAAGAGCGCCGCGTTACTGCAGAAGGCCGTTTTGAGTCGCTGGACATGCAACTGGCAGACAGCCAGGAGCGCCACGCCCAGTTGGATGAACGCGTGATTGAGGTACAGCGCAAGTTGACGCAATGCCGTGAACAACAGCGCAGCCTGGAACGCCAGGCGCAAGAGGCGCAGTTTGCGCAGCGCAGCCTGCAGGCACGTAATGCCGAACTGGCCCGCACCATAGACACCGCCACGCAGCAAACCGAGTCCGTCCTTTCCGAGGCACAACGTGCCCGCGAAGAACTGGCCCGCCTCAGCGACGCCGCGGCCCAGGCGGGTTTGCAAAGCGCGCTGGCACTCAAACTGGAGCGCGAACAGGCCCTGGGCGCCAAGCGCAGCGAATACGACGATCTGACCGCCAAGTTACGCGCCAGCGACGAACGCCGCCTGCAGCTGGAGCGCGAGCTGGACCCGCTGCGCCAGCGCATCACTGAATTCCAGCTGAAGGAACAGGCCGCCCGCCTCGGCTTTGAGCAGTACGAACAGCAACTGCTGGACGCCCAGGCCGACCTGGAAGCCGTGGAGTTGTCGATCAAGGAAGGCAATGTGCGCCTGACCGGCATGCAGAGCGAGATTGATCGCCTGCACCGCGAAATCGCCGCACTGGGCGCCGTCAACCTGGCCGCGCTGGACGAACTGGCTGTGGCCCGTGAACGCAAGCAGTTCCTGGATTCCCAAAACGCCGATCTGGCCCAGGCCATGCAGACGCTGGAAGACGCCATCCGCAAGATCGACGCCGAAACGCGCGACATGTTGTCGGGCACGTTTGAGCAGGTCAACCAGCACTTTGGTCGTATGTTCCCCGAGCTGTTTGGTGGCGGCAATGCACGCCTGGTCATCACCGGTGATGAAATTCTGGACTCGGGTGTGCAGGTGATCGCACAGCCACCCGGCAAGAAGAACCAGACCATCCACCTGCTGTCGGGCGGTGAAAAAGCACTGACCGCCATTGCGCTGGTGTTTGCGATCTTCCAGCTGAACCCGGCGCCATTCTGTTTGCTGGACGAGGTGGATGCCCCCTTGGACGATGCCAACACCGAGCGGTATGCCAAACTCGTGCGCAGCATGAGCAAAGAAACCCAATTCCTTTTCATCAGCCACAACAAGATTGCGATGGAAATGGCCGAGCAACTGATTGGCGTGACCATGCAGGAACAGGGCGTGTCGCGCATTGTTGCGGTCGACATGGAGTCCGCCCTTACCTTGGCTGAGCTGGCTTAAAGCTAATACAACACGATGAGCAATTTACAAATTGGTTTGGCGATTGCAGGGGGTGTGGTGCTGGCCGCCGTGGTAGCCCACGGCGCCTGGAATTCGCGCCGCAACGCCCCGCGCCAGGCCAAACCCGAACCCACCGGCACCACTCCACAAACCCAGTTGCGTGAACCGGCTTTGGATGGTGATATCGAGCGCGACACCCAGCCCATGTCGCTGCCACCGGTGGCTCGGCGTTCGGCCATGGATTCGCTGATTGACGTGATCGCCACCATTGCTTTGGATGGCCCTGGCATGGTGGTGTCGGGTGAGGCAGCCATTGCCGCCATGCCCAGCACACGCCGTGCAGGTACCAAACCCTTTGCCATCGAAGGCTACAACCTGGTGACCCTGAACTGGGAAGTGCCGGCGGCTGGCCAGCGGTATGGTGGCTTCCAGGCGGGTGTGCAATTGGCCAACCGCTCCGGCGCGCTCAACGAGATCGAATACTCCGAATTTGTGGTCAAGACCCAGGCCTTTGCCGACGCCATCAACGCCACGCCCGAGTTCCCCGAAATGCTGGAAGAGGTGGCCCGTGCCCGCGAGCTGGACCAGTTTGCCAGCGCACATGACGCACAACTGGGCTTCACCATCCGCGCGCGCGACGCATCCTGGAGCCCTGGTTATGTGCAGCAGAATGCGGCCCATCTGGGTTTTGTCGCCGGCGTGATACCCGGGCGCATGGTCTTGCCCGCCAGTACCGAAGGTCTTGCACCCGTACTGGTGCTGAGCTTTGATCCGCAGGCGGCGTTGGCCGAAGACCCAGCCCAATCCGCCATCCGCGACATCGCCCTGCATTTGGATGTGGCCCAGGTGGACCGCTCGGAGCAGCCGTTCGTTCGTATGCGCGAAGTGGCAGCCGCACTTGCCCAGACCATGGATGGTGTGGTGACCGACGACAACGGTCAGCTGCTGAACGCGCAAACCATGGACGTCATTGGCTCAGAGCTGGAAATCCTGTACGACACGCTGGAGCAGCGTGACCTGGCAGCGGGCTCCTTGTTGGCGCGCCGTCTGTTTGCCTGATTTGCTGAGAGAGGTTAGGGCCATGGCCAACCACCCCGACCGCGCGCGCCTGCAGACGCTGCACGAGACCCTGCACCGTTACGCCCACCAGTACTATGTGCTGGACGAACCTACGGTGCCCGATGCCGAATACGACCGGCTGTTCCAGGAGCTGCAGGCCCTGGAGGCGGCACACCCGGAGTGGGTAACGCCCGATTCACCGACCCAGCGCGTGGGCGGCAAGCCGCTGGACCAGTTTGCATCGGTACGCCACGCCGTGCCCATGCTCAGCATCCGCACCGAGACTGACACTGAGGCCAGTGGCGCGCAGAATTTTGATGCCCGTGTCCGCAAGGAACTGGTTCTGGCCGAGACCGATCCGCCCGTGGAATACGTGGCCGAGCTCAAGTTCGACGGCCTGGCGATGAACCTGCGCTACGAGCAGGGTGTGCTGGTGCAGGCCGCGACGCGGGGTGACGGCGAAACGGGTGAAGACGTGACGCAAAATATTCGCACCATTGGCCAGATTCCACTTCGGTTATCTACCGAGGCACCCGCCGTGCTGGAGGTGCGCGGCGAGGTCTATATGCGCCGTGATGACTTTGAGGCCCTGAATGAGCGCCAACGCGCACGCATTGCCGCAGGTGAAAAGGGCGAAAAAACCTTTGTGAACCCGCGCAATGCAGCGGCCGGTGCCGTACGCCAGCTAGACCCCGGCATTGCAGCCCAGCGCCCCTTGAGTTTTTTTGCCTATGGCCTGGGTGAGGTCACGCCGGTAGAGCAGGGCGGCCCGGCATTCGGCACGCATTACGACATGCTGCAGACCTTGAAGCATTGGGGATTTCCGGTTGCAGCCCTCGTCGCTATTGCGAATGGTGCTCCTGAATTGGTAGCGTACCACCAGCGCATTGGCCAAACCCGGGACCAGCTTCCGTTTGATATCGACGGCGTGGTTTACAAGGTCAACAGCCTGGCCCTGCAGCAGCGCCTGGGTTTTGTCAGCCGTGAACCGCGTTGGGCCGTAGCCCACAAGTACCCGGCGCAAGAGCAGATGACCACCGTGCTGGGCATAGATATACAAGTGGGCCGCACGGGCAAGCTGACGCCCGTGGCCAAGCTGGCGCCGGTGTTTGTGGGCGGCGTTACCGTTACCAATGCCACGCTGCACAACGAAGACGAGGCCCGCCGCAAGGACGTGCGTATTGGCGATACCGTGGTGGTGCGCCGCGCTGGTGATGTCATTCCCGAGGTGGTCAGTGTGGTGTTGCCCGCCGAGACGGTGGAGCGGGGCGCGGAATTCACGATGCCACGTATCTGCCCGGTCTGTGGCTCGGCGGCCGTGCGCGAAGAGGGCGAGGCCGACTACCGCTGCACCGGCGGCCTGTTCTGCAGTGCCCAGCGCAAGCAGGCCATCCTGCATTTCGCGCACCGCCGCGCGGTCGAGGTCGAAGGCCTGGGGGACAAGCTGGTCGAGCAAATGGTGGACGCCGGTATTGTCAAGACATTGCCGGATTTGTACCGTTTGGGTTTCACCGCATTGGCGGCCCTGGACCGTATGGCTGAGAAGTCCGCGCAGAACATTGTTGACGCGCTGGAGAAGTCCAAACAAACGACCCTGCCACGCTTCTTGTTCGGCTTGGGCATTCGCCACGTGGGTGAGTCCACGGCCAAGGCGCTGGCCCGGCATTTCGGCAAGCTCGACGCCATCATGGACGCCACGGTGGAGCAGTTGCTCGAAGTGGCTGACGTAGGGCCCATCGTTGCCGAAAGTATTCACACCTTCTTTGCGCAGGCCCACAACCGTGAGGTGGTGGAGCAACTGCGCGCCTGCGGCCTGACGTGGGAAGAAGGCGAACCCGCGGTGCAGGTGCCTAAGCCCCTGACCGGCAAAACCTTTGTGTTGACCGGCACCTTCCCGACACTGGGTCGCGATCAGGCCAAGGATTTGCTCGAAGCCGCTGGCGCCAAGGTGTCGGGCTCGGTCAGCAAAAAGACTGACTACGTGGTGGCCGGTGCCGAGGCGGGCAGCAAGCTGGAAAAAGCACAGATGCTGGGTGTGGCGGTGATTGACGAAGCGGCCATGCTGGCCTTGCTGCAGGCGCCACCACAGTGAGCCACCCAGACCCGCGCGGTCAGGGGTGCGGGATGGCGCTTTCCGGCCTGCGCCACAACCAGGCCAGCACGCTGGCCATGCAGGCAATGGCAACACCGGCGGCCCAGAGTTTGGATACCGTGAACAACAGCAACACCGCGCTGACCGACATGACGCCGGTAGCACCCCATTTGGCCCTGCGGCTGACCACACCGCCTCGGCGCCAGTCGCGCAGCATTTTGCCAAACAGGCGGTGCTGTTCTAGCCATGCCAGCATGCGGGGTGAACTGCGCGCTGCGGCCCAGGCGGCCAGCAGAATAAACGGGGTGGTGGGAAGAACCGGCAGAAATATGCCCAGAAAACCCAGCGCCAGACTGACCACCGCTACAACGCGCAACAGCCATTGCAAGCCGCGTGGCAAAGGCTTTGCGGGGTTGCTTGCAGGCGGTAGACTGGGTTGCGCAGACATGCCCCGGATTGTGCCGGGTGAACAGACCTTGTGCCTCCTCGCATTGCCGTAAACTGCAACCATGAACCGCGCTACCGCACTCCAAACCCTGTCTGAGCACAAAGCGCAGATCGTGCAGCGCTTTGGCGTGGCGTCCCTGGCCCTGTTTGGCTCCACCGCCCGTGATGCTGCAACGCCTGGCAGCGACGTGGATTTGTTGGTGAGCTTTGTCGGCCCGGCTACGTCGGCGCAGTTTTTTGGCGTGCAGTTTTATCTCGAAGATGTGCTGGGCTGCTCCGTCGATCTGGTGACCGAGAAGGCATTGCGTCCTGAGTTGCGACCCTATGTGCTGAAGGATGCGGTGCATGTCTGAACGGGAGTGGCGGTTTTACATAACTGACATGGTTGGTTTTTGTGAAAAAGTCCTGGCATTTACGCAAGGTCTACAACAAGCCCAGTTCGTTGCCGATGCCATGCGTTTCGATGCAACGGTGCGCAACCTTGAACTGGTCGGCGAAGCCGCAAGTCACATTCCGCAAGACGTGCGCAATGCCCATCCTACGATTCCCTGGCGTATGTTGATAGCCACGCGAAATCAGTTGATCCATGGCTATCTGGGTCTCGACAACGATATCTTGTGGAGTATTGTGCAAACGGATGTGCCAGTGCTACTCCAACAACTCAAACTTCTTGCTTCTGAAGAAATATGACTGTCCGTGACATCCTCAAGATGGGCGATCCGCGCCTGCTGCGTATGGCGCAGCCCGTGGCGCAGAGCGGCTTTGACTCTGATGCGCTGCACCTGCTGATTACGGACTTGCTGGACACCATGCGTGCCGCCAACGGCGCGGGCCTGGCTGCGCCGCAGATTGGTGTGGACCTGCAGGTGGTGATCTTCGGCAGCCGTGACAAGAACCCGCGTTACCCGGACCGGCCCATCGTGCCGCCCACCGTGCTGGTCAACCCGGTCATCACACCTCTGTCCGCCGAGGGCACCACAACGGGTGACACGCCGCAGGAAGACGATTGGGAAGGCTGCCTGTCTGTCCCCGGCCTGCGTGGCCTGGTGCCACGCTGGTCGCGTATCCGCTACACCGGCTTTGACCAGTATGGTGACCCCATAGACCGCACGGTGGACGGCTTCCACGCCCGGGTAGTGCAGCACGAGTGTGACCACCTGTGGGGCAAGTTGTACCCGATGCGGGTTCGTGATTTCAGCCAATTTGGCTACACTGAAGTTCTGTTCCCCGAACTGAGTTGACGCCCATGAGCCCAGAACTGACCAAAAAGCTCGCCGCTGCAGTGGATGGCATGCCGGCCTTCCCAAAAAGCGTGCAGCGGGTACTGGAGCTGACGCGTGACGTCAACAGCACACCCAAAGACCTGGTCGAGGTGATCGACAAAGACCCGGTGCTGACGGTCAAGATCCTGAAGGTCGTCAACTCCGCCTACTACAGCCTGCCCAAACAGATCACGTCGGTGGGCCATTCGGTGGTTTACCTGGGCTTTAACACCATCAAGAACCTGGCCTTGAGCATTGCCGCTATCGGCATGTTGCCCAAGACCAACGAAGCCGGTTTTGATGGCCAGCAGTATCTGCTGCACTCGCTGGCCACGGCGGCCATTGCCAAACAACTGGCGATGAAGGTGGACGATGCCGACCCCATGGACTGTTTTATCGCCGGTCTGTTGCACGACTTTGGCAAGGTGGTGCTGGCCCAGTTCATGCCCAAGGAGTTTCGCGCTGCGCTGGATGTGAGCAAGCAACAGGGCACATCCCTGCACCTGGCTTTGCGCGAGATCATGGAGGTAGACCACGCCGTGGTGGGCGCCATGCTGGTCGAGAAATGGCGCTTTGCGCCCAAGCTGGTGGAGACCATTCGCCACCAGTACGGCCCCGAGTTGGCCGATTCCGACATGATTGCCTGCGTGTTCGCCGCCAACCAGATCAGCAAACAGCTGCAGTTTGGTTTTGCCGGCAACCACCTGGTGGAGCCCTTCCCACCCAATGTGGCCAAGCGCCTGGGTGGCTCGCTGGAAGAAGTGATTGCCCGGCTGGGCGATCTGACACCGCTGTTTGAAGAAGCCCAGGTCTTCTCCAAAATCTAAAGTCGTTATGGGTCAAATTGGCCTCTAGCCCCCGAGAAATATGACTGTATTGCTATAAATACAGTAGCATTTTCACTGGGCCGCCAGGGCTTCCAGTAATTCGGTTTCGATCTCGATCTGCTTCTTGTTGTGCTGCAGCTCGGGCCCGTCGATCAAAAACGTATCCTCCACGCGCTCGCCCAAAGTGGCAATCTTGGCCAGTTGCACGTTGACCTGGTGGCGTGCCAGCACCAGGGCCAGGCTGTAGAGCAGACCCACACGGTCGCTGGCCGACACATTGAGCAGCCAGCGTTGGCCTTTCTCGTCGGGCGTCAAGGTCACACGGGGTGCAATGGGAAAGCTCTTGACCCGGCGCGACACCCGGCCGCGGCTGGGTTTGGGCAGCGGCCCTGCATCGGTGATGACCTTGGTCAGCCCGTTTTCGATCATGCTGGTGATTTCGCGGTATTCCTCGGGGCCGGCAGCGGTGACCAGCTGGAAGGTGTCCAATGCGTAACCGTTTTTGGCCGTGTGCACACGTGCATCCAGAATGCTGAAACCACGTTGCTCAAAATAGCCGCAAATACGGGCAAACAGATCACTTTGGTCTGGCGTATAGACCATTACCTGCAGGCCGTCGCCCGCAGGCGAGCGGCGTGCACGCACCACCGCATGGCTGGAGCCCACCAGGCGCGACAGGTGGCGGGTGTGCCAGGCGATGTCGGCCGCGTCATGGCGCATGAAATAGCCCACATCCAGCGTATCCCACAGCGGCTTGTGGGCCTCGAAGGGCAGGGAGTGCATATTGACGATGGCCAGGGCCTCGCGCTTGCGGGCTTCCACCTCGGCATCGGGGTCGGGCGCATGGCCGCCCAGCGCGCGGCTGGTGTAGCGATACAGGTCTTCCAGCAGCTTGCCCTTCCAGGCATTCCACACCTTGGGTGAGGTGCCGCGGATGTCGGCCACGGTCAGCAGGTAGAGGGCGGTCAACTGGCGCTCGTTGCCCACGCGTTGGGCAAAGTCGGCAATCACGCGGGGGTCGCTCAGATCGGCCTTTTGGGCGATGCGGCTCATGGTCAGGTGTTCGCGCACCACAAACTCGATCAGCTGGGAGTCTTCGCCACCGAAGCCGTGTTGCTTGCAGAAGCGCCGCACCTCGGCACCGCCCAGGTCGGAGTGGTCGCCGCCGCGGCCCTTGGCAATGTCGTGGAAGATGGCGGCTATCGACAACAGCCAGGGCTTGTCCCAGCCCGCGGCCAATTGCGAGCAGAACGGGTATTCGTGTGAATGCTCGGCAATGAAGAAGCGGCGCATATTGCGCAGCACCATCAGGATGTGCTGGTCCACCGTGTACACATGGAACAGGTCATGCTGCATCTGCCCCACGATGCGGCGAAACACCCACAGGTAACGCCCCAGCACCGAGGTCTGGTTCATCAGCCGCATGGCGTGCGTCGTGCCCTGGGGCTGCGTCAGGATCTGGCGAAAGGTCTGGCGGTTGACCGGGTCGCTGCGAAAACGGGCGTCCATCAGGCTGCGGGCGTTGTACAGGGCACGCAGCGTGCGGGCCGACAAACCCTTGACGCCTACCGTGGTCTGGTAGACCAGAAAGGTCTCCAGAATGGCATGGGGCTCGCGCTGGTACAGGTCGTCGCTGACCACATCGATCATGCCCGCCTTGTCGTTAAAGCGCGTATTGATAGGGCGGGGCGCGTGGGTCGACGGGTTCAAGCGCTCTTCGATATTGAGCAGCAGAATCTGGTTGAGCTGGGCCACAGCCTTGGCGGCCCAGTAATAACGCTTCATCAGCGCCTCGCTCGCGCGCACGATGGTGCGTTTGGGTGTGGCGCCGGTGGAGACCAGGGTCTTGGTGGTGTAGCCAAAGGACTCGGCCACCGCGTTCTGCATGTCGAAGATCAGGCGGTCTTCGCGCCGGTTGGCAATCAGGTGCAGGCGGGCGCGCACGCGCATCAGCAGGGACTCGTTGCGCTGGATCTGCCGCACCTCAAACGGTGTGGCCAGGCCGTTGACGGCCAGCGCATGCCAGTTGTCGCCAAAGCCGGCCGCCTTGGCCACCCACAGGATGACCTGCAGGTCGCGCAGTCCTCCGGGCGATTCTTTGCAGTTGGGCTCTAGGGAATACGGTGTGTTTTCGAACTTGGTGTGGCGCTGGCGCAGTTCCAGTGTTTTGGCCACAAAAAAGGCGCGAGGGTCCATGGCCTTGAAGAAGGCGGTCTGGAACTGCTGCACCAGTTCGGTGTTGCCCGTGATCAGCCGGTGCTCCAGCAGGGCTGTTTGTATGGTGACATCTTTGGCCGCCTCGGCCAGGCAGTCACCCAATGTGCGCACGCTGGAGCCTATCTCCAGCCCCACATCCCAGCAGCTGCCAATAAAGGCTTCGATGCGGCCCTTGAGGGCAGTGTCGTAGTGGGGGTCAAAACCATCGGGCAGCAGCACCAGCACATCCACATCGGAGTGCGGAAACAACTCACCACGGCCAAAACCACCCACCGCCAGTAGGGCGAAGGGGTGTTGCAGGCCGGCATGGTCCCACAACTGCTTGAGCACACCATCGGCCAGGTGGGCTAGCCGTATCAGGGCCTTGTGTACATCACGCCCGGTGGCATCACCTTGCCCCAGGGCTTGCAGCAGAAGGGTTTTGTCGGCGCGGTAGGCGGTGCGGATTGCCTGCAAATCAGCCATGGGGTCGTGCCGTGCGGTGGTCGCGCAGAACGGGATCAGGCCGCGGCAGTCGCTTGCACAGGCACAAACGCGGGTATGGGCGGTGAGCCTGCAGACAGTGTCATCACCTCATAACCCGTTGGGGTTACCAATACGGTGTGTTCCCATTGGGCAGACAACGAGTGGTCCTTGGTGACAATGGTCCAGCCGTCTTTCTCGGGGCCGTCCTTGATTTCTTTCTTGCCGGCGTTGATCATGGGCTCGATGGTGAAGGTCATGCCTTCGACCAGCTTGTCCAGTGTGCCCGGGCGCCCATAGTGCAGCACCTGGGGTTCTTCGTGGAAGATCTGGCCAATGCCGTGGCCGCAGAATTCGCGCACCACACTGAAACCATGGCCTTCGGCAAACTTCTGGATCGCATAACCGATATCACCCAGGTGGATGCCGGGTTTGACCAGCATGATGCCTTTCCACATGGCTTCGTAGGTGATGTTGGCCAGCCGCTTGGCGGCAATCGATACCTCGCCCACCATGAACATGCGGCTGGTGTCGCCGTGCCAGCCGTCCTTGATGACGGTGACATCGATGTTGACCACATCGCCCTTTTTGAGCGGCTTGTCGTTGGGGATGCCGTGGCAAACCTGGTGGTTGACCGAGGTGCAGATGGACTTGGGGTAGGGAATGTCGCCGCCACCCCGGTAATTCAGCGGTGCCGGAATGGCGCCTTGCACCTGGGTGATGTAGTCGTGGGCCAGCTTGTCCAGCGCGTTGGTGGTGACGCCGGGTTTGACGAAAGGGGTCAGGTAATCCAGCACTTCGGAGGCGAGGCGGCCTGCAACACGCATGCCAGCGATGCCCTGGGCATCTTTGTAGGTAATGGTCATGGCGCAATTATCCCAGAGAGTCGCAGCTGGAGCCGCCGTCAGGCTACGCAGACGCGGTTGCGGCCTTCCTGTTTGGCCCGGTACAGCGCTGCGTCGGCATCCAGAATCAGCTGGGCCAGGGAGTATCCCGACTTCTCGGTGTTGCTGACCCCGACACTCACCTGGTAGCGGATATTGCCTGCCGGGGTGGCCACCTGGGCCTGTGTTACCAGCTCCCGCAGGCGGTCTGCAATGCGGAAAGCTGATTCGGGGCCAGAGCCGTCCAGCAACAGCAAAAACTCTTCACCACCGTAGCGCACCACCAGGTCCCCCGGGCGCACCTGTGCAATCAGCAGTTTGGCAAGGTGGACCAGCACCTGGTCACCCACAGGGTGGCCGTATTTGTCATTGATGGCCTTGAAATGGTCGGCATCCACCAAGGCTATTGCGACGTTGCGCATGCTTTGCCGTGAACGCACCAGCACACGTTGTCCCATGCGCTCCATGCCCAGGCGGTTCAGGGTGCCGGTCAACGGGTCGAGCAGGGTCAGGCGGTTGAGTTTTTCGGCATACCGGTGGGCCACCAGCATGATCAGGCCAAAGGCGATGGTCACCTGGGCCAGCGCCACGACCAGAATTGTGATCGACATCAGCGTTTCATCGGACACCGCGTTGGGGCCACTGGCGTAGGCTACCAGCTGGTAGACGGAGCGCAGTACCAAGGCCAGGCCCAGCGCGGTGAAGCCACTCACGGCTATCCACATCATGGCGCGAACGCTTCCCCGCAAACCCCGCACCAGGGTGATGGCACAGGCCAGGTTCAGCCCACCCAAGAGCAGCCCCGTGGCCACCAGCCGCGCGGTCTGGCTGGGTTGCACGGTCGCAAAATAGGCGGGAATCAGAAACGTGACGGCGGTGATGCCCAGCAGCCAACGCCCGGTCAATGCCAGGTCACAGAACTGGCGCACACCCCGTAGCACCAGGGCCAGACCCAAACCCAGCAGGGCATAACTGAAGCCGCCATGCACGACCGCCGGCAGCTGGGTCATATTGCCGACCGCCAGCCCCAGGCAGGTCACCACATTGCCCAATGCCCACAGGCGCTGCTCGGCCAAGGCATCTGTGGACAGTGCGGCGGCAATCAACAACAGGGTCGTCAGGACCGTGAAGCCAATTTGTACCAACAGCAGCGTCGAATTGTTCAGCAAGGTGCCACCATGGATTCAGTCTAGCTGCCATGGGCAAAGCCTGCACGCGTTTTTTGTGATCAGGCTTTGCGCGGGTCTTCTTTCCAGCTGGATGCGCCTATCAAGACCAACTGCAGCTGTTTGACGAAGTTTTCGGTCATCTCCGCCTCCAGCATGGGTTGGTCGGGCGGCAGGTCCAGAATCTCGGGCGCCGCAGCCAGCATGGTGGTCACGATCAGGCCACACACCATTTGCAGGCTGGCGGTCGACAGGTCTTTGTAGGCGCCCAGGCGGCGGAAGTCCTGCGCCATTTCATTGGTGAAGTGCGCTACCTCGTTGCGAATGGCCATGCGCAAAATACGGCTGCCACCCGAGCGTTCGCTGGAGACGAACAAAAATAGCAGACGGTTGTCCACCACGTAGCGGCGGTAGACCTGCACCGAACGGCGCACGATGTCGGTGTTGGCGGTATCGGTTTGGCGGGCCTCGCGCAGCAGGCGGCGCAGCGCAATACCCATCTCCTCGACCAGCTCTAGGCCCAGTTCATCGGTATTGCGGAAGTGCCGGTAAAAGGCATTGGGCACCATGCCAGCCTCGCGCGCAATCTCGCGGATGCCCAGGCTGGTGAAGCTACGGCCTTCACCCATGAGGGCCAGTGCCGCCTGCAACAGGCTGTTGCGGGTGATGTCCTTGCGCTCGGTGCGGGTGAGCTTGTCCTTGGGGTCGGTGGTGGGTGTGGGCTTGGTCATGTCGATTGTGTGTACGTTTGTATTCTATTGTTTTTGGCCGGAATGCAGAAATAGGGTTGTTGTTCATTGGAAAATTGGTTGGCTTCTCTAAAGCCATTTCGGTTTATTGACTATTGGTGTACATATGTACACAATAAAACCATTCCAACCAGGAGCCACCATGCAGCCTTCCCCCACAACCGCTACCCGCACCACTGCCCACGTTCTGGCCCGTGCCGTGAACACGCCCTTGGTTAAGGCCTTGGGTCACCCTTGGGTGGAATCCATTGTTCGGCTGGATGCGGTAGAGGATGCACTCAGCGCCTTGCACCCGCTGTTGTCGTTGACGCAGGTCCGCGCGCGCGTGCTGCGCATCGTAGACGAGACCGCCACCACCAAGACCTTTGTGCTGCAGCCCAATGCGCTGTGGGCCAGCGCGCAGGCCGGGCAGTTTGTGCGTGTGCAGTTGGAGATCAATGGCCGCCGTGTGGAGCGGGCCTATAGCCTGTCGTCACGGCCGGGAGCGCGCCGCATCGCCTTTACCGTCAAGCGTCAGGACCAGGGTCTTGTCTCCAATCACTTGCACACCGCGGTTTCGGTTGGGGATGTGCTGACCATCAGCCAGGCCACGGGTGAATTCGTCCTGCCGGATGCCTTGCCCGCCAACATCTTGCTGCTCAGCGCGGGCAGCGGCATCACTCCGGTGATGTCCATGCTGCGCGATCTCAAGGCCCGCAATTACGGTGGCGATGTGGTGTTTCTGCATGTATGCCGGGCACCGGATGACCTGATCTTTGCCGCGCAGTTGCAAGCCCTGGCTGCCGATTTCACAGGCTTGCGACTGGTGGTGCATTACGACGCGAGTGCAGGTTTCTTCTCGCCACAGGTGTTGGCGCAACACGTGCCGGATCTGAACACGCGCAGCACCTGGATGTGTGGTCCGGCAGGGTTCATGGACGCCATCAGCGCGTATTGGGATACCCAGGGTTTTGACAAGCAGCTGTTTAGCGAGCGCTTTGTAGGTGCACCCTTGTTGCCCAGTACTGCCCCAGGCACACCCGTCCAGGTGTCCTTTGCCAACAGCGGCACCACATTCACCACCAGCGGCACAGACCCCTTGCTGGTGCAAGCCGAGCGGGCAGGGCTGACGCCCAAACACGGCTGCCGCATCGGCATCTGCCGCTCCTGCCAGTGTGTCAAAACCAGTGGCACGGTGGAGAACCTACAGACCGGTGAAGTGTCGTCCGCGCCGAATGAACTGATACGCCTGTGCATTTCCACCGCGCGCTCCGATGTGGCGCTGGCGCTCTGAACACACGCAACCCCAAACATTCAAACCCAGACTGGAGCCCTCCATGAGTTTTGCCAAACCCACCACCCTGAGCCGCGAACAGGTTGCCGAATTCGAACGCGAGGTCAACACCATCCGCGACAGCGTCATGAACAACCTCGGCCAAGCCGATGTGGACCACATGCGCAACATGATCCGCATCAGCCGCGCCAGCGAAATCGGTGGCCGCGCGCTGCTGCACTTTGGCGTGGGGCCACTCAGTTGGGTGGCAGGCGTGCTGGCCCTGGCCAGTGCCAAAATTTTGGACAACATGGAGATTGGTCACAACGTGATGCACGGCCAATACGACTGGACCGGCGACCCGGCGCTGAATTCACAAACCTTTGAGTGGGACATTGCCTGTGATGGCGAGCAGTGGCGGCATTCACACAACGTCACCCACCACACCTACACCAACATCCTGGGCAAGGACCGCGACCTGGGTTATTCACTGTTGCGCATGACGGATGAACAAAAGTGGAAGCCGCGCCACTGGTTCCAGCCGCTGGCGAACCTGATGCTGGCCATGGGTTTCCAGTACGGCGTGGGTTCACACGATCTGGAGATTGGCCGTTACAAACACGGCGCCATGCCCAAGGCCGAATTCAAGGCGCGGCTGGACCGTTTCTTGACCAAGGTCGGCAAGGTCTGGTTCAAGGACTACCTGCTGTTCCCCGCACTGGCGCTGTGGAGTGCTCCGCGTGTGCTGGCGGGTAATTTCTGCGCCAATTTGATACGCAACCTGTGGACCTACCTGATCATCTTTTGCGGCCACTTCACCGAGGGTGTAGCGATCTACCGCGAGGAAGATACACGCAACGAAACCAAGGGTGACTGGTACATACGCCAGCTCTCGGGCTCCAGCAACCTCACGGGTGGCAGGCTCTTTCACGTGATGAGTGGCCATCTGAGCCACCAGATCGAACACCACCTGTTCCCCGACATGCCGGCCCACCGCTACCCGGAAGTGGCCCCGCAGATCCAGGCGCTGTGCCGCAAATACGGCCTTTTCTACAACACGGGCAGCCTGTACAAGCAGTATTGGACGGTGATGAAGCGCATATTGACCTACACCATGCCGCCCAAGCGTGTGCCCGTTTGATGCACTGCAATATGCGGTTAGGCGAAGCGCTCTACGTTAAATGACCAATTGGTCGGTACCATCGCGCCCCAAAGGAGCTTCCCTCTCATGAACGATTCGTACCTTGGCTTTGCCAACTCAACTTTAGGCTCCCGTATCGCAGCGATGCTGGGCTTGCCCCAACCCCTGCCTTTGGAGCGTTTTAAACCCGGCCAACCCGTCATCAAGGGTGGTGTGTTGCTCGGTGGCGGTGGTACCCCCCAACTGCTGAACGCGCTGGTAGCCGCCTTCAAGTCCATGGACGCACAAACCGTGGCGCACAAGAGCCTGCCGCAATGGATGGGCTTGGCCAACGAGGCCGGCATGATGACCGGCCGCTGGGGCGTTGCCGACCAGCCAGGCGAAAAAGTCAAGGCCCTGGTATTTGACGCCACGGGCCTGACCGACAGCTCGGAATCGGACGCCATCTACAACTTCTTCCACGACGCCGCACGTTCGGTGTTGCCCTGCGGCCGAGTGGTTGTGCTGGGTCGCCCGCCCGAGGCTTGTGCCAATCCGCGCCAGGCCACGATCCAGCGCGCACTGGAAGGTCTGACGCGCTCATTGGCCAAGGAACTCAAACGTGCCATCACAGTACAACTGGTGTACGTGGCCGAGGGCGCCGAAGACCAGTTGGAGAACACCTTGCGCTTTTTGCTGTCGCCGCGTTCGGCTTATGTGTCGGCGCAGGTGGTGCGCTTGAGCATGCCCAGCACCGCTACTGCAGCCGTCGACTGGAACCTGCCCCTCGCCGGTAAAAAGATTCTGGTAACCGGCGCATCACGCGGCATTGGTGAGTCGATTGCTGAGGTGATGGCCCGCGACGGGGCAGAGGTCATCTGCCTGGACGTACCGCAAGCGCAAGAAGGTCTGGATGCTGTGGCCAAACGCCTGGGTGCCAAGGCACTGGCGCTAGATATTGGTTCTGCCGAAGCGCCCCAAGCCCTGGTGGACGCAGCGCTGGCCGATGGCGGTTGGGACGTGGTCGTGCACAACGCCGGCATCACCCGCGACAAGACCATTGCCAACATGAAGGACCACCTGTGGCAGGCAGTGGTCAACGTCAACCTGTCCACCCAAGAGCGCATCAACGACGCGCTGGTAGCAGCAGGTGCCTTGAAAGCCGGTGCGCGCATTGTGTGTGTGTCGTCCATCTCCGGCATAGCCGGCAACCTGGGCCAGACCAATTACGCGTTGTCCAAGGCCGGTGTTATTGGCATGGTGCAAAGCATGGCGCCGGTACTGGCCGAGAAGGGCATCACCATCAACGCCGTGGCGCCTGGTTTCATCGAAACCCAGATGACGGCCGCTGTGCCGTTTGCGATCCGCGAAGCCGGCCGCCGCATGAATTCCATGGGGCAGGGCGGTCAGCCGGTGGACGTGGCCGAGGCCATTGCCTGGTTTGCGTCTCCAGCCTCCGGCGGTTTGACCGGCAATGTGGTGCGCGTCTGCGGCCAAAGCCTGATTGGTGCTTAAAACTATGACTACAACCCAAGACATCACCGGCTCCCCCAGCCTGGCGGCCACCTTCTTCCGTGCCCTGGGCACGGGTGGCAAGCGCCCCGGCCTGGTCAAGACCTTGCCCAAGGTCGAGCTGGCCATCCCCAGCGTCACGCTGGATGCCCAACACATCGCGCGTTATGCCGCACTGTGCGGCTTCAGCGCATCACAAGGTGTGCCGCTGATCTACCCGCAAATGCTGACCTTCCCGCTGGTGACGGCGTATATGTGCTCACCCGAATGCCCCTGGCCCGCCATGGGCACGGTGCATTTGGCCAACAGCATTGCGCAGCGCAAGCAATTGCGCGCCGGTGACACGGTGCGGATCGAGATGGGCACGGGCGAACTGTTCACCCACGAAAAAGGCCAGGGTTTTACGCTGGACCTGCGCATCCTGCGCGATGGTGAGCTGGTCTGGAGCGCCACACAAAGCCTGCTGCGCGTGGGTGTCAAGGAAACATCGGGCCAGCCCTTCACCAGCCAGCTGGCGCTGGACACATCGCTGTCATGCCAGACCGAATTTACGGCGCCTGCCGACATTGGCCGCAGTTATGGCGCCGTGTCGGGTGACCGCAACCCCATCCACCTGACGGCCATCACCGCCAAGCTGTTTGGCTTCAAACGCGCCATTGCACATGGCATGTGGACCAAGGCACGCGCCTTGTCCTACCTGCTGCCGGCGGATCCGCTGGAGCAGGCCTCGGCCGCCGTGGAGTTCAAGACACCGCTGCTGCTGCCTGGTCGCGCCGCGCTATGGACCGAACGCTCCGCCCACGGTGCGCAGTTTGAAGTGCGCGACAAAAAGGGCATGCGCCCCCATCTGCGCGGCCAACTTAGCTACTAAAACTGTAGCAAACGCCCTGCGAACCAGTCTTTTATTTTGTTTTGCAATACGCAAGGAACAACACCATGACAACTCCCTCCATTCGCCGCGTCGCCATTCTGGGCGGCAACCGCATTCCTTTTGCCCGCTCCAACACCGTTTATTCCCAAGCCTCCAACCAGGAGATGCTGACCGCCACGCTGCAGGGCCTGGTGGACCGTTTTAACCTGCACGGCGAACGCCTGGGCGACGTGGTTGCCGGTGCGGTGATGAAACATTCGCGTGACTTCAACCTGGTGCGCGAATCCGTGTTGTCCACCACGCTGGCGCGCGAGACACCGGCCTTTGACATCCAGCAAGCCTGCGGCACCGGCCTGGAGGCGGCGATGATCGTGGCCAACAAGATCGCCTTGGGCCATATCGAGTCCGGCATTGCCGGCGGTGTGGATACCACCTCCGACGCACCGATTGCGCTGAACGAAAAGCTGCGCAAGATCCTCTTGGACCTGTCCCGCGCCAAGACCGGTGCGCAGCGTCTGGCGATTGCCGCGCGTGTGCGTCCCTCCATGCTGCTCAAGCCCGCCTTGCCCCGAAACGGCGAGCCACGCACCGGTTTCTCCATGGGTGAACACGCCGAGATCATGGCGCGTGAATGGGCCGTTCCCCGTGAAGCCCAAGACGAACTGGCGCTGAAGAGCCACCAGAACCTTGCCAAGGCCTACGACCAGGGTTTCTTCACCGACCTGATGACACCGTTCAAGGGTGTGACCAAAGACAACAACCTGCGCGCCGACCTGACGATTGAAAAGCTGCGGTCGCTGAAACCCGTGTTCGACAAGAAAGTCGCACCGGGCCAGGGCACCTTGACGGCCGGCAACTCCACACCGCTGACCGACGGCGCATCCGCCGTGCTGCTGGCCAGCGAAGAGTGGGCCGCCGCGCATAACCTGCCAGTGCAGGCCTACATCACCTTCAGCGAAGTTGCTGCCGTGGACTTCTTCGACAAGAAAGAAGGCTTGCTGATGGCCCCGGCCTACGCTGTGCCGCGCATGCTGGCGCGCGCTGGCCTCACGCTGCAAGACTTTGACTACTACGAGATCCACGAAGCCTTTGCCGCCCAGGTGTTGTGCACGCTGAACGCCTGGCAAGACAAGGTGTTCTGCAAGAACCAGTTGGGCCTGTCCAAGCCGCTGGGCAAGATCGACATGAGCAAACTCAACGTCAACGGCAGCTCGCTTGCAGCGGGTCACCCCTTTGCCGCAACCGGCGGTCGCATTGTGGCCACGCTGGCCAAGATGCTGGCGCAAAAGGGCTCCGGCCGCGGTTTGATCTCCATCTGCGCCGCAGGTGGCCAGGGCGTTGTCGCCATCATCGAAAGGTAATTCTCGCCATGCTGCAATACAAAGCCCCCCTGCGCGACATGCGCTTTTTGATTAACGAAGTGCTGGACTACCCCCAGCATTACGGCACGCTGTCCAACGGCGCCGACGCCACACCCGAGATGGTCGACGCCATTCTGGAAGGCGCGGCCACGCTGTGTGAAGAGGTGCTGGCGCCGCTGAACGCATCCGGCGACAAGGAAGGCTGCCAGTTGAACGACGGTGTGGTCACCACGCCCAAGGGTTTCAAGGAAGCCTACGCAGAATTCATCGCCGGTGGCTGGCAAGGCCTGTCCTTCCCCGTGGAGTACGGCGGCCAGGGCCTGCCCATGTCGCTGAACCTGATGAAGTCGGAAATGATGGGCGCGGCCAACTGGTCGTTCAACATGTACCCCGGCCTGAGCATCGGTTGCATCAACACGCTGCTGCAATACGGCACCGACGCCATTAAGACGGTCTACTTGCCCCGCCTGGTTGCGGGCGAATGGACCGGCACCATGTGCCTGACCGAACCCCAGTGCGGCACCGACCTGGCCCAGGTCAAGACCCGCGCCGAGCCACAAGCGGATGGCACCTACGCGCTGACCGGCACCAAGATTTTTATCTCGTCTGGCGACCACGACCTGGCGAAAAACATCGTGCACATCGTGCTGGCCCGCCTGCCGGGGGCTCCAGAAGGCACACGCGGTATCTCGCTGTTTGTGGTCCCCAAGTTTGCGGTGGCAGCTGACGGCACCGTGGGTGATCGCAACGGCGTCAACACCGGTTCGCTGGAGCACAAGATGGGCATCGCCGCCAATGCGACGGCTGTATTGAACTTTGACGGCGCCATCGGCACCCTGATTGGCGAGCCCAACAAGGGGCTGGAAGCCATGTTCACCTTTATGAATACGGCCCGCATCGGCACCGCCATCCAGGGTGTGGCCCATGCCGAGCTGTCCTTCCAGGGCGCGTTGCCCTACGCCCAAGAGCGCCGCTCCATGCGCGCGCTGTCCGGCAAAAAAGAACCTGAACAAGTGGCGGATGCCTTGATCTGGCACCCCGATGTGCGCCGCATGTTGCTCACACAAAAAGCCATTGCCGAAGGCGGCCGGGCCATGGTCTACGGCGCTTCCAAAATCGCCGACAAGATGTTCAACGCCGTGACGGAAGGCGACCAGGCCAAGTACAAGAAGTACGACGACGAACTGGGTTTCTACACGCCCATCCTCAAGGGCTTTTTGACCGAGATGGGCCTGGAAGCGGCCAACCTGGGCATCCAGGTGTTTGGCGGCCACGGCTACATCGGTGAACACGGCATGGAGCAGATTGCGCGCGATGCCCGCATCTCCACGCTGTACGAAGGCACAACCGGCATCCAGGCGCTGGACCTGCTGGGCCGCAAGGTGTTGCTCAATACCAAGGGCAAGTGTGTGCGCGATTTCAGCGCCACCATGCTGCGCCTGATCAAGCCCTATTCGCTGCAACGCACGCCCATGGGTCAGATGATGCGCACGCTGGCGCGCCGCACGGCGCAGTGGAATGTGCTGACCACACTCATCATGCTGCGCGCGTCCAAGGACCGCGAGCAGGTGGGTTCATCCAGCGTGGACTACCTGATGTACTCCGGCTTTGTGATGATGGCCTACTTCTGGGCGCTGCAAGCATCCAAGGCCGCCGAGCTGCTGGCCAGCGGCAAGGGCAAGGAGTCCAACGACTTCTACACCGCCAAGATCCAGACGGCAGAGTTCTACTTTGCGCGCCTGCTGCCCCGTGCAGATGGCCACTACAGCGCGGCACTGGCACCCACCAGTGCGGTGATGCAGATGCCGCAGGAACTGTTCCAGATGGCGTGAGGCTTTGGGGTTCTGATCGGCTCGTGACTTTTGTCACTTGTCCGGCCGATCAGGCCCCGCGTATTATGGGTCGATCATGATCCATGCCACCGTCAACAATGAAGACCGCCTCGGCATGGGGGTCTTGGTCGTTGACGATCACGATTTGGTGCGACTGGGCCTGAAGACTCTGCTTGATTCGTATGCGCGCACCTTGCCGTGCGCGCTGGTGTGGTTCGAGGCTGCCTCGCTAGCTCGGGCGATGGACACCTATGCCCAACAGCGCGCCCATGTTCACCTGGTATTGCTGGACCTGCACCTGCCAGATGCCCACGGTCTGCTGGGTCTGCAGACCTTCCTGCGGCGCTTTCCGGATGCCCCTGTGGCAGTAATTTCCGGCAACTCCGACCCCTACACCCAACGACAGGCGCTCAACCTCGGCGCGCAGGCTTACCTGAGCAAAAACGGACATATGCAGGAAGTGCTGGACTTTGTCTGCCAGCTGTCCGCTCACCGCGCCATCGACAAAAGCATCGAACCGAGCCCCACACAAGTCCTTGGTGATGAGCGTGGCCCCAATCGAACGATCCGCAGCAGCAGCGGTATGGTCGTACAACTGAGTGCCAGGCAATCGCAGGTGCTGGACGCGCTGCTCAGCGGTTTGTCCAACCGCGAAATTGCCGAGCGTGTGTGCCTGTCGGAAGGCACCGTGAAAAACCACATCTCCCAGTTGTTGCTGAGCTTTGGCGTTCGCTCCCGCTCGCAACTTCTCACACTGTTAAGGTAAGTCCATGCGTAAATCTGCGATCAGTCGCGACACAGACGCGGAGGAGCAGCGGCTTCAAGCGCATATCCTCAGCGCGCAAGTCAAGGCACTTTTTGCCACCTACCTCTCATCCTCCATTGCCGGCGCGGTGTTTGCACTGGGTACCAGTGTTTTGCTGTACTGGTTGTGGCCTGCGCAGACCATATTGCTGTGGTACGGCCTTCACTTCGCCGTGCGTTTGTTGATCCCGCTGCAAGGCCGGGCATTTGACCGCGATCCCTTGGGCCTGACCACACATGCCAGTCAATGGCGCCGCCGGCATGCGTGGGAGATGCTGGCTTTCAGTGTGATCTGGGGGCTATTGCCCTGGGCCGTACCGCCTGGGGACAATCTGGATGCCAGCGCATTGATGATGATCCTGATTCTGACGCTCAGCAATGTGGGCGCCCCGTCGCTGACCATTTCAATGTCTTCGGTGAAGTGTTTTGTGATACCGATGACGCTGGGCCTGGCCGCCAACCTGGCCTGGCAAGGCACGGTGTTGAGCAGTTTCCTGGCGCTGTCCTGCCTGCTCAACATGGCCGTTACGCTCCACTATGCGCGCCAGCAGCACGAGTCCGCGCTGCGCATGATCCGCAGTCAGTTCGAGAACCAGTCGCTGGCGGGGCGTCTGGCGCAACAGGTCGACCAGGTAGTGCGCAGCGACACCGAGAAGACTCGCTTCCTGGCTGCCGCCAACCACGACATGCGCCAGCCCCTGCACGCCATCTCCCTGTTCGGCGCTGTGCTCGAACGCGAGTTGCACGCGCACCCGCAGGGTGTGAATGCGCGGCATTTGATGGGTGCCGTGCGCGCACTTTCTGATTCGCTGGACGCCATGCTGGATGTCTCTCAGCTCGACGCGGGTGGCGTGCACGCGACCAAGAGTCCGATCCCCTTGCAACCGGTACTGCAATCGCTGGGTGCCATCTTCGCCGCCCGGGCCGAAGAAAAAGGCTTGCAGTTGCGCTTGCGCACCAGTGCGTTATGGGTGCAGAGCGACGCCTTTTTGCTGCAGCGGCTGGTCTCCAACCTGGTGGACAACGCCATCAAATATACCGAGCAGGGTGGGGTGCTGATCGTGGCACGCCAGCGCGGGCCCGAGGTCTGGCTGGATGTGGTCGATACCGGTATTGGCATCGCTCCTGAGCTCCAGCAGCGTGTCTTCGATGAGTTCTTTCAGGTCGACAACCCTGGCCGTGATCGCAGCCGTGGTTTGGGCTTGGGTTTGTCGGTGGTTCACCGTCTCGCAAGCTTGTTGGAACATCCGATGGAAGTGCATTCGCGCCCCGGTCGCGGCAGTCGCTTCAGGATTCGGCTCGTGCAGGCGTCCATCCCCTCTCTGCCCGCCGGGCCTATGGCCGCCGATACCGCACCCCTCCACAATGCACAACTGCCAAAACGGGTCCTGCTCATTGATGACGAGGTGAGCATTTCGGTGGCCGTGACCGCCTTGTTGCACAGCTTCAAGGTGGAGTTGGTGAGTGTGCGCGACGAGGCGCAGGCGCGCGCCGCCATTGCGCAAGCGCATGCCGACCAGGCGCCCTTTGAGACGGTGATCTGCGACATGCGCCTGGCCCATGGCGTGGATGGCCTGGCTGTGGCCCGATCACTCGCAGCCCTGGCGCCAGCGCATGCGCCCTGGCAAACAATGTTGATCACCGGCGAAACCAGCCCGGACACGCTGCGCCGCATCCAGGACAGTGGCCTGACAGCCCTGTACAAGCCGGTGAACGCGCAGGCCCTGCTCAACGCAATCCGCGTGCCGCCCCGCTGAGGGCCCGCGCGCTGCCGTCCAGCCGGTTCGGGCGGGAACAAGTCATGACTTTCGGCACTGTTGGGCCACGGCGTGCGCTTCTAGACTCCGTGCACCCCGTAACCCAAGGAGATGCCATGAAGAACTACACACACAGCCTGACGGTCCTCACCCTGACCGTGCTGCTCGCCGCCTGTGGCGGCGGCAGCGAGGCGCCTGCCCCCACCACCCCCACCGGCGCAACGCTGCCATCCGATTTTGCTAGCACCCAGGAGTGCATGGTGGGCCGATGGCTGCTGACTGCCGACCAGGCGCAACGCGCAATCACGGCGGCATCGCTGCCCGCTTTCGTCAGCATCGCAACCACAGGCCAGGCCATTGTGGACATCCGCGCCAACGGCACCTACACCTACACCCCGAGCTTCACGATCAACATGAACGCCAGCGGCGAACGCGCCACGGGCAACACTGCCGGCAGCGTCACCGGCACCTGGAGGGTCAGCAGCGACGTACTGACCACGGCCGAGACCAGCAACAACATCACCAGCACCGTCAGCGGCTCCTTCGGAACCATCTCCGTCCCAGTGTCGGGGGGGTTCGGTGCGGGCACTTCGCGCATCCTGTCGTGTCAGCCTATGACCTTGAGCTACGAAGTAGGGGGGGCTATGCCCTTTACCCAAACCCTGGTGTTATCCGCACGCTGATCGTGGGCCACGCATGTCGGCCAGGACCATGGTGAGAGAATGAAGCAGCGCTTTAGCACGTTCAACCCAGGGAAATTCAACACTATGGTTCAACCCACATTGCAAGCCGGCTGCCGACGCGGCTACCGCTTTTCAGCGCGCGACGCACTCCGTATCGGGTGGGGCCTGGGGTTCAGTCTGCTGTGTGGCGTGGCCCTGGCGCAGGATATGTCCGGCGCCAAAGACCACCCGGCCATCAAACGGTATGCGGGCTCCAGCATCGTGGCCTATGACGTGAAGCAGTTTGATTCGGTCGACATCCCCACCAGCAGTTTTGCCAGGTTCAACCTGAGCACCGGCAAGCGCGAGTTTGCCGCCCCGCCCGTGGTGGCCGAGGGCCGGCGTACCCGCATCTGGTACGAGGCACCGGGCGAGACCAGCAGCGTCGAAGTGTTCCGCAACTACGCGGCCGAGCTCACTGCCCAGGGCTTCACCCTGCTGTACGACTCCACCAAAGACGCCAAACTGGGCAAGTGGAATGGTTACCTGAATGGCTTTACCTTCAATAAGGCGCCGCTCGCCACCAACCGCAGCCAGTTTGTGTTCACCGGCGCCTCCATGGGCGGCATCCAAACCCTGTCGGCCCAGCGCGAGCGCCAAGGGCAGCTCACCTATGTGCACCTGGTGGCCGTGCAGTGGGACAAGCCCAACATTACCTACAAAGCACAGCGCGGTGCCTATGTGGCGCTGGACGTGGTCGATGTGGGCGCCCTCAAGCAGGACATGGTGAGCGTCAGCGCGTCTGACATGTCCAAAGCCATTGCCGCCACCGGGCGCATTGCGCTCTACGGCATCTTGTTTGACACCGCCAAGGCCGATCTCAAGGCCGAATCCAAACCGGCATTGGATGAGATAGCCAAGCTGCTGCAAAGTGATACCAGCCTGAAACTGCGCGTAGTGGGCCACACCGACAACCAGGGCGCGCTGGAGTCCAACATCGCCCTGTCCAAACGCAGGGCCGAGGCGGTCACCGCTGCGCTGGCCAGCAGCTACGGCGTGGCCGCCAACCGCCTGTCAGCCTTTGGTGTGGCCGACCTGGCCCCGGTGGCCAGCAACAGCGGCGAAGAAGGCCGCGCCAAGAACCGCCGGGTAGAGCTGGTACCGCAGTAGCCGAACTGGCAGTTGCCCATTCGCGGTGATGCCGATGCCGCTGGAGCTGTTCCAGATGGCTTGAAGCCAAATCGGGCTCTAGCCCCCGTACTTGTTGACTGTGTTGCTATCAATTTGCTCAAGCCGCTGCGCCACCAAGCGCACCAGTGCGCGCGCGTTGGCTCCTGCAGTGTGCACGGGCAAGGTCAGGGCCTGAACACAGTCGCCCTCTGTAATGGGCAAATGCCAGTCGGGCAGCAGGTTGTGTAAACGCCCTGCCGCCACGTCTTCCTGCACGCAAAAGTCGGGTGCCAACACAACCCCTTGGCCGAGCCGCGCCAGCGTTACCAGGGCTTCGAGACTGTCGGCGCTGATGTGTGGCTGCAGTTCCACGGTTTCGCGGGCGTTGCCGCTATGGCTGTGCCACTGCAGCGGCCAGCTTTGCGCGCCGCCCTCCAGCATGAGCAAAGGCCATTGCTGCAAGGCCTGCGGTCCCGTCAGGGGCGTCGGCGCAACGCCGTACGCACCAATGCGATAGCGCAGCACCGGCTGGGCCACACAGTCCTCAGGGGGCTTGCGGGTAATGCGAAAGGCCACATCCACCCCCTCGCGCACCAGGTCTACACGCCGTTCGGTAAACATCAACTCCATGGCTACGCCCGGGTGAATGCGGCCAAACTCGGCCAGCAAAGGCAACAACACGCTGTAGCCGAATGCGCGCATGCTGGTGATGCGCAGGCGCCCCTGCAAGGCATCGCCTTCCTTTCGCAGCGCCATGCGTGCCGCATTGGCTGCTTCGTGCACAACCTGAGCCCGCGCAGCCAGCGCGCGCCCGGCCTCGGTCAAACCCAGCGAGCGGGTGGTGCGTGCCAGCAGCGTCTGGCCGGCTAGCTGCTCCATGGCGGCCACACGGCGGCTGACGGCTGCACGCGTCAACCCCAACTGGCGCGCCGCGCGTGAAAAGCTGCCGGCAGCGACCACACGGGCAAACAACTCCAGCGCGTTGGCATCCAAAGCCGCGTTTTCGCGATGGCGGTGCAACTGGGTTGCTGACAAGCCGAGTGCGTCTTTTGGTGAGTTCATGTAAACAGTGTGTTGAATGAAGTGAGTCTAGTCAAACAAATAGTACAAATCTACCATGCAGCTACATGAACCAACTGTTTGGAGACACTATGTCTTTTGCCTTGTCTACCGCCGCCCCTGCCACGCACAGGACTACGTTGGAATCCCCCGACCAAGTGCACCTGCATGCCCATCTGCCATTCCAGGATGCCCAGGATGCAACTGCCGCGCAGGACGCGGCGGTCGGCATGGGCGCGGTGCAATTTGCCGCCATGGATGGTCACCCGTTGCACGGGCACTGGTTTGTGCCGCAGCACCGTGCTGCCCATGCGGTGGCTGTCGTGGCGCCCGCCACCGGTGTCCCGCAGCGCTATTACCACGCCTTTGCCCGCTGGCTTGCCGAGCGCGGTTATGCCGTTTTGTGTTTTGACTACCGCGGAATGGGCAATCGCGGCAGCGCCAATGGGCGCACCGGTATGCGGGAATGGGTGCGCCACGACCTCTCTGGGGCCTTGGCCTGTGCGAAGGCGCGTAGCACCCAAAGCGATCAGCGATTGCCATTGCTGTGGGTCGGGCACTCTTTGGGCGGCAATGGCTTGCCGCTGGTACAGGGGCTTGAGCACATCAATGCGGTCATTACCCTGGGTTCGCAGTTCGGGTACTGGAAGCTGTGGCCGCGCGGATGGCACCGCCAGGTGACCCGCGTGTTCTTTGGGCGCTGGGTCCCGCTGTGTGTGCGTCTGACTGGCAAGCTACCAGGCTGGGCACTGGGCGGTGGCGAGGCGCTGCCCGGGGCAGCCGCCATGGACTGGTCTCGATGGGGCATGTCCCCTGGATACTTCCGCGATGACCCGGCGTGCGCCGGCTGGTACCAGCCCGACCAGTTTCGGGGTCACATGCAGCTGTGGAGCATTGACGACGACAAAACTTTTGGCCCTGTGGATGCGGTGGACGCACTGGCGGCGTGCTTTAGCCAGAGCAACGGGCAGGTCGAGCGCTTGCACCTGCACCCGCGAGCGGTCGGGCGCAAAACAGTCGGGCATTTCGGTGTGTTTCAACGCGTGGCGGAGGCAAAAATTTGGCCCATGGTGTTAAACCACATAGAGGCCAAGGTGCCGCTCTTGCGCCCAGCGGTTGGCGTTGCGTCATAGCTACCCGTGTGGTCACGCAGTTGCCGCAACCGCTGTTCCTCCCAGTCTCAAGTGCGCGAAAGCCTCTCCAACGCATCGCTTACGCGGGCTGATTGTTCAGCCATTGCTGCCATCTCTTGCAGCGACAGGGGCAACATCATGGCGGCCACTATTTCATCTTGAATCGCCATAGATTGAAGCGCCAAGACGCTGCCGCTGCTGGTCAGATACAGGCGTTTGGCACGCAGGTCGCGGTCATCCGCCTCGCGGCGTAGCCAGCCACGCTCTTCCATGCGGGTCAGTAACATACTGATGCCGCTTTTGGCAACGAAACACCGCGTGGCCAGGGCCTGTTGTGTCATACCCGGCGCCAATGACAGGTTGGCCAGCACCTCGTGCTCGCCGACCTTAAGGCCCAGGGGTGCGAGGCGAGTCGCCAGGGTGGCGTCGCACAGGTTGTAGGCCCGCACCACACCGAACCACGCTTTGGTAGCGGCGGCATTTCGCGGATCAATCTCTAATTTTGTTTGTGGCATATAGTTCAATTATGAACTATAATAGTTCAATTCTGAACGAAAGTTTACTACAAATGGGGTAGCTTGAGCCAGCAAGCAGCGTTATCACCCCAAAAGGAATCTCCATGATCGTCGGCCAAAAATACGTTTCCAGCGAAATTGACACCCACTACGACGCCATCGTTATCGGCTCGGGCCTTGGAGGTCTCACCACGGCGGCGCTGATGGCCAAGGCCGGGAAAAAAGTGCTGGTGCTAGAGCGCCATTACACGGCGGGCGGCTTTACGCATTCCTTCAAGCGCCGTGGCTACGAGTGGGATGTGGGCGTGCATTACGTCGGCGAGGTGCACAACCCCAACTCGCCGCTGCGCCGGGTGTTTGATGTCATTACCGACGGCAAGCTCAAGTGGGCCAAGATGGACGCCGTGTACGACAAGATCATCATCCGGGACACGCAGTACAACTTTGTGGCTGGGGCCGCCAACTTTCGGGACGAACTGTTGAAGTCGTTTCCCAACGGGCGCAAGCAAATTGACGACTACCTGAAGCATATTCGCGCGGCGACCAACAGCCTGCCCTCGCACTTGGGCCAACGCTACTTGCCTACACGCTTGCAACCCTTTACCGCCAAGCTGGGCAGCAACTACTTTGGACGTACTACCAAGGCCGTGATGGCCGATTTCATCCAAGACCCCCAGTTGGCCAGTGTGTTGTGCGGTCAGTGGGGCGACTACGGTTTACCACCGGCGCAAAGCAGCTTTGCCATGCACGCCGTGGTAGCGCAGCATTACCTGGGCGGGGGCAACTTCCCCATCGGTGGCGCATCGCAAATTGCACGGCACATAGAGCCGGTGATTCAGCGCGCAGGGGGCAGGGTGGTGGTGAGTGCCGAGGTTGAGCAAATCCTCGTGGACGGCAACCGCGCCATTGGTGTGCGTATGAGCAATGGCGATGAGATTTTGTGCCAGCAGGTCATCAGCGCTGCGGGCGTGCACAACACCTACGGCAAGTTGCTGCCCGAGACAGTGGGCACCCGCCACAAACTGCGTGAAAAACTCAGCGCCATGAAGCCTTCAGTGGCGCACCTGGGTTTGTACGTTGGCCTGCACGGCACCGCCAAAGAGTTAGGCCTGGAGCAAGCCAATAAGTGGGTTTATCAGGACTATGACCACGATGCCAGTCTGGCACGGTTTATGGCCCGAGCGACTCCCACACCAAAGACCGAGTCGCCGCTGAACTACATCTCGTTTCCTTCCAGCAAAGACCCGGAGTGGGACACCCACTACACCGGCAAATCAACCATCGACGTCATTTCATTGGCACCTTATGAATGGTTCAAAAAATGGGCCAACAAGCCCTGGAAAAACCGCGGTGCCGACTACGATGATGTGAAGGCCATGCTGTCTGAAAAGCTACTTGCCGATGTGTACAAACACGCCCCGCAGGCACGCGGCAGGGTGGATTACTTTGAACTCTCCACGCCGCTGTCCACCGCGCACTTCAACAACTACGCACAAGGCCAGGTGTATGGGCTGGAGCACACGCCCGAGCGCTTCGCCCAAAGCTGGGTCAAGCCCCACACACCTATCAAAGGCTTGTATTTAACCGGCCAAGACATCCTGTTCTGTGGGGTGGCCTCGGCCATGATGTCGGGTGTGATGACGGCTACCGCGGTGCTGGGCACTGCATCGGTCAAGGTGTTGCCGGATTTCCTGGGCGAAAAAGCCCAATGGCTCAGCACCATGGCGGGCAAACTGCCTTTGTTGGGTAACAAAAACGCAGTTCCGGCGCAAAAGTTGGCCATGCCCGACCCCGTGCAACGCGCACTGGTGGCCCGCTGCACCGAGGTGCTGGACATCACGGCCGATGTCAAAGCATTCCGGTTTGTGGACAACAGCGGCCAGACTATGCTTTACAAGCCCGGCCAGTTTGTGACGTTGGAGCTTGAAATTGCTGGCAAAAAACTGTTCCGCTCCTACACCATGTCGTCTACGCCCACCCAGCCTGCGTACTTTGAATTGACGGTGAAGCGCGTGGATGGCGGTGCGGTTTCCAATTGGCTGTGTGACCACCTGAAAGCCGGTGCCACCTTGCCGATGACCGGCCCCCACGGCAAATTCACCTGCGCGCCCAAGCCGCGCAAAAAGCTGTTGCTCTTGTCGGCAGGCAGCGGCGTTACGCCTATGCTGTCGATGGCGCGCTGGATTCGCGATGAAAAACTAGACACCGATGTGGTGTATTTCCACTGCGCCCGCACCGCCAGAGACCTGATTTTTGGCGCAGAAGTAGACGCCATTGCTGCCACCAACCCCCGCTTTGTGCAACACACCAGCCTGACCCGCAGCACCAAAAAAGACAAGTGGCGCGGACTGACCGGCTACCTGGATGCCGCCATGCTCAACACGGTGGCACCAGACTTTGCCGAGCGCGAGGTCTACATCTGCGGCCCCACCGGGTTTATGGAAGGCACCAAAGCCGTATTCGAAACCGCGGGCTTCGCTATGGGCCATTTCCATGAGGAAAGTTTTGGAACCGCCAATGCGGTTGAAGCCGGCGGCGGAACGGTGTGCTTTACGACCACCGGCATCGAAGTAGCCTGTAGCGACCAGCAAAACATTTTGGACATTGCGGGCCAAGCCGGTGTAAAAATTGCCAGCGCCTGCCGCACCGGAGACTGTGGCGAATGCAAGGTGCGCAAGGTATCGGGGGACGCCCCCATGGCCAACACGGCAGGGCTGGACCCGCACGAGGTGGAAGACGGCTATGTACTGACGTGTGTGGGTTATGTGAATGGAAGGGTGCTGGTGGCGGCGTAGCAGACGCTTCTGGGCGGCAGGGCAAGGGCAAGGACTCCAACGACTTCTACTGAGCAACCAGGTGATGCCGTGGGATGACTGCGATGCACGCCTAGGAACGAATGAGACGCCACGCAATGAAGCTCCCCAGCAGCGCATTGCCCACTGCGAAGACTGTCACCAGCAAAGTAGCCACCGTCCCGAGTGCATAGCTGTGGGTAATCCATCCCAAGAGGGCCGACAGCCCGTTGAGCACCACCATGATCCAGAACAAGGGGTTTCGGGGTTGATAGAGTCGCTTGAGCATGAGGCAGGTTTTTTGCGTGGCCTACAGTCTACTGTCCCCGCCCCAGGATCGAATTTGTCTTCCTGAAAGCTGACTTTGATTCGTGGCGCTGTGGGGCGTAATTGCATGCTACGTGTATTCCCTCTCGCGCCGGGTGGACTTTGATGCCAGTCGCCGGCCCACCACGGGTTGGTGGTTAACTTTGTACTGGGATGGTTTGCCGTGATTGCCGTGCGCCTGGTTGGTTGAAATTTTTACGGTATTCCATGCACCGCCACAAGTCTCACCATCATCATCACGCCGGTTCTGCCAAGGCAATTCCCAAAGAACCGATCTATTGGATCGACAGGCTGCGCGACAGTTTGCCTACGCGCGCGGTTCTGTCGGCGCACCCCTGGCTTAAACCGGTCGCTACCCATGTGCTGGACCCCAAGCTCTGGCGTTTGCAGCATGAGGCGGTGGCGCGCGGTGTGGCGGTCGGCATGTTTTGGTCAGGCTCGTATGGCGCCTGCGGGTCCGCATAAGGCGCCTTCGTACAAACGCCCGCTGATGCACTCGATGGGCTTGCCGTGGCTCTGTAAAAGCACCGACCATAGGGGGAAGGGCGTTACCCACAACAACACAATCGCAGGTTCTGTTCCAAATGGATTTAGGTCGAATGAGCCTCTAGCCCCCGTCCACATTAGCTACTATGCTATTGATTCGATAGTTTTTGGTTTTGCGGAGTGGGGGCAAAGGCGCAAACTGTTAACGAGTAGTGTTACTCGACACACTCAAACTCATAGACAGCGTCGCCACTGGTCCAACGTGCCACTTTGCCGCGCTTGGCGCATACCTCTTCGGCCACCATTTGCGCTTCACCCAAACTGTCGGCGCCGCTCACTGAGACGCCTTTGTCGGTAACTTTGACTTTTTCCTCGGGCATGGTGGAACAAGCGGCGATCAGACAGACCATCGCCCCCAAAAAAATGGAAGAGCAGCGTTGCATGTTTTTCCTTCAGTAGTGCGTTGCAGTACGTGACACACAGGGAGTCTGTGTGGCCGCCCAGCAAACTATAGATGTGAGACCCAAACACCGGCAAGGGGAGCTAGGGTATTCCTAGGTCCGTTCGGCGCTCGGCGTCAGAAATACGTCAGTCTCGAAAATGGGAAAGGGTGCGCTTGCGCACCCTTGTGTTTTGGCGCCTGTGCACAATCAGGCACCATGACCCGACCCAGAGCGAACCGTGAATAATCCCAGCGCACCACCGATAGCCAGTGACAAGGACCTGGATGCCTCTGTGCAAGACCCCGACGCCCTGTGCAAAACCCTGTGCAAAACCCTGGGCGCAGACCTGCAGCGCGGGCTGACGGCACAAGAAGCCGCCAAGCGCCTGGCACAGGACGGCCCCAACGAACTGTTGGCTGCACCACCGGTGCCCGTCTGGCGTCGCATCCTGTCGCACTTTCAAGACCCTCTCATTTACCTGTTGCTGGTGGCCATCGCCGTGGCGCTGGCGGCCTGGGTGGTCGATGGCCGGCACGGCTGGCCGGTGGACGCCACCGTGATCAGCCTGATCGTGGTGCTCAACGGCATCTTGGGTTTTGTGCAGGAGGCGCGCGCGCAAAATGCGGTCGCCGCATTGGCGCGCATGACCGCCGTCACGTCCGCCGTGCTGCGCGACGGCCAGGTGCGGCGCCTGCCCAGTGACCAGCTGGTGCGCGGTGATGTGCTGGTGCTGGCCGAGGGTGACGCGGTGGGTGCCGATGCCCGCCTGGTGGAGGCCGCCGCGCTGCGTGTGCAAGAAGCCTCGCTGACGGGTGAAAGCGCAGCGGTCGCCAAAGACGCGGCCACGCTGCAGCAGCCTGCGCCCCTGGGTGACCGTACCAATATGGTGTTCAAGGGCACCAGCGTGGCACAGGGTACGGCCCGTGCCGTGGTCACAGCCACCGCCATGGCCACCGAGATGGGTGCCATCGCCCGCATGTTGCAGGCCACCGTGGAAGAGCCCACACCGCTGGAGCAGGAAGTGGGCCGCCTGGGGCGTGTGCTGGGCCTGGCGGTTGTGGTCATCACCGCGGTGGTGGTGGGCACCATTCTGGTGATCTCTGATATCCAAAATGCCGCCGATGTGATGCGTGTGCTGTTGCTGGGTGTTTCGCTGGCCGTGGCGGCAGTGCCCGAAGGTCTGCCTGCGGTAATGACCGTAGTGCTGGCGCTGGGCGTGCAGCGCATGGCCCAGCACAACGCCATTGTCAAAAAACTCTCATCGGTCGAGACACTGGGTTCGGCTACCGTGATTGCATCGGACAAGACCGGCACACTGACCCGTGCCGAGATGACCATTGTGCGGCTGATGACCGCCTCGGGCATTACCGACGTGACGGGTGTGGGCTACGCGCCGGTGGGCCAGGTGGAGCAGGCGGGCGTGCCCCTGGTGGTACCCAGCGCCCTGCATGCCGAACAATTGGTGCTGCTCAGTGGCGGCAGTCTGGCCGGCAACTCCGAACTGCACCAGGGTGAGGGCGAGGCCTGGGAGATCCACGGCGACCCTACCGAAGCCGCTTTTCTGGTGGCCGAGCGCAAGCTGGGCCTGACGGAGCGGCGCGAGCAGCGGTTTGCCCGTGTTGCAGAAATCCCGTTCACATCCGAACGCAAGATGATGTCGGTGCTGGCACAAGACCACGAACACGGCGACGAGACGGTGCTGATCGCCAAGGGCGCGCCCGATGTGTTGCTGGGCTGCTGCAACCGGGTGCGGGTGGGCATGGACACACCGGCGCTGGACGCCGCGCACCGTGCCCGCATCCTGGCGGAGGTTGGGCAACTGAGCGATGCCGCACTGCGCACACTGGCAGTGGCCTACCGCCCGTTGGCGCCGGGTGAGGGTGCACAGAATACGGATGGGCTGGAGCGTGATCTCGTTTTTGTGGGCACCGTGGGCATCATCGACCCGCCGCGTGCCGAAGTGGCCGTGGCCATTGAAGAGGCGCACCGCGCGGGTATCCGCGTCATCATGATCACCGGTGACCACCCCCAGACGGCGGTGCGTATCGCCACCGATCTGGGCATTGTGCAAGCCGGTGCGACAGCACTGAGTGGCAAGCAGCTCGACGATTTAAGCGATGCAGATTTCCGCGCGGCGGTGCACCAGACCTCGGTCTACGCCCGCGTGATGCCAGCGCACAAGCTGCGCATCGTGGATGCGCTGCAGGCGGACGGCAACATCGTTGCCATGACGGGGGACGGCGTCAACGACGCACCGGCGCTTAAATCGGCCGACATCGGCATTGCCATGGGTGTGACCGGCACCGAGGTGACCAAGGAAGCCGCCAAGATGATCCTGGCGGACGACAACTTTGCCACCATCGTCCAGGCCGTGCGGGAGGGACGTGGCATTCTGGACAACATCCGCAAGTTCCTGCGTTACCTGCTGTCATCCAACACGGGGGAAGTGCTGACGGTGTTTCTGGGCGTGGTGCTGGCCGGCGTGATAGGGCTGCACGACGGCAGTCACATGGCCGGTGTGGTGGTGCTGCCCCTGTTGGCCACACAGATACTGTGGATCAATCTGATCACCGACTCATGGCCCGCCCTGGCCATGGGCGTGGACCCACCCACCGACGACGTGATGGCCCGCAAGCCGCGCCGCATGAACGAGCGCCTGATCGACGGGCGTATGTGGTCCGGTGTACTGCAGATAGGTGTGGTGGTGGCGGTGGTGACGCTGTTGACCATGGACATGTTTCTACCGGGTGGCCTGATTGAGGGCTCCCATGACCTGGCCACGGCCCGCACGGCCGGCTTTACCGTGCTGGTGCTGGCCCATTTGTTCAACGCGTTTAACGCCCGTTCCGAGACCGCCAGCGCGTTTGCCCATTTCTTCAGCAACCCCTGGCTGCTGGGCGCGCTGGTACTGTCTGCGATGCTGCAGGTGGCCGTGGTGAATGTGGGCTTTCTGAACCTGGCCTTTGGCACCGTGCCGCTGTCGCTGGACCACTGGCTGCTGTGTGCTGGCATGGCCAGTGGGGTGTTGTGGTACAGCGAACTGCGCAAGTGGGTGGGGAGGCTGTTACGTCGCTAGCGGCAGAGGCTTACTTTGCGGCCTGGATATCCGTCACCACAAACGCCCCGCCCATTTTTTCGGCCGAGAAACGCACTTTGTCCCCGGACTTGACCCGGCCCAGCAGGGCATCGTCCTTCACCTGAAACACCATGGTCATGGGCGGCATGTCGAGGTTCTTGATCTCGCCGTGTTTGATGGTAATTTTTTTGTTGTCTGTATCCACTTTGCGGATTTCGCCATCGGCCATTGCAGTGTCTTTTTTGGCATTGTCCATAGCAGCCGGTGAGCCCGTGTGTGAGCTGGCGTAGGCAGAGCCGGCAAGCAGGGCGGACAGAAGTAGCGCAGTGTGTAGATGTTTCATGATTATTCTTTCAGGAGTTGGTGGGCGTTGCGGAGACTTTGGTTATCGTGCAGCGACCGTGATCTTGCCAACCATGCCGGCCTGGTAGTGGCCGGCGATCAGGCAAGCAAAGTCAAAGTTGCCGGGTTTGTTGAAGGTCCAGATGATTTGTCCGGTCTTGCCCGGGGCAACGTGTGCCATGTAGGGCTCTTCATGCTCCATGCCGGGAAACTTGACCATCAGTGCGGCATGTTCGTCCAGGTCTTTCTTGGTGCCGATCACCAGTTCATGCATCATCTTGCCGCTATTTTTGATGACGAATTTGATGGTTTCACCTTGCTTGACGTCGATCTTGTCTGGCGAAAAACGCATGCTGTCGCTCATGCCGATGGTGATGGTACGACTGACGGCTTTGGCATCACCGGCGATGCCCCATTCCATTTGCTCCTTCTTGACCGGGCCGGCTTTTTTTGCGTGTGCTGCGTCACCATGCGCAAACGCGAAGGTGCCGGTGCTGGCGATGCACGCTGCGATGAGGAGAGTTGTCAGTTTTTTCATGTTTGTTTCCTTCTGGCGAATAAATGCTCAGTGCTTGTGGGAAGAAGGCGCGGCAGGACTGGCGGTGGCCGCCCCTGCGATGTAGCCACGCAGTTCTGCGTAGCGGGTGATCTGATGGGGTGTCAGCAACGCGGTTTGCTGCAAGTGGGTCTGCAGATGATTGGCGCGCAGCGTGGCCTGCAGTTGTGCAATGCGGTCGGTGTGGCGCGTCAGGCCGGCGGCGGTGATCTGGCGGGTCGCGAACGATTGATCCAGCGCGCGCTCCGCCTCTACCAGTTCGGCACCAAGGCGTCGGGCGTCTGCCTTGTGGCGGTCCAGCAGCTCCTGCGACGCCTGCTTTTGCGCAGCGCTCAGCTCCAGGGCTTGCGCCAGCTCCAGCGTGTGCATGGGACCGGGATAACCATTGAGTTCGGCCGCCTTCGCCAATTCCATGCCTTTGCCCTGCAGCAGATCCTGCTCTTGGGTGGCAGACAAGGCCTTGATACTGCGCGTCTGCTGGCCAGCGTAGGGGCTGGGCGCAGGTGCGGCACTGGCTCCGTGCCCGTGTTGGCCAGAAGCATGTTGGGCAAATATGCCTGTAGCCCCCGTCAATGCTATACAAGAAGCTATCAATTTGAGAGTGTTTTGGGTTTGCATGGTATTCCTTGTGTGGTGTAACGGATTAGTGCTGGCTGTGGTCCACGCCACCCTTGCCGCCTTTGTGGCCCATCACAGGCTTGCGGACCTGTACTTCTATTTCCTTGGCCGGCATGTTCTGCGCCTTCATGGTCTGCCCGCCCTCGGCGGCAAAACGTGCGGGGTTGGGCAGAGCGCCGGTCCATTCATAGGCGACTTCGCCCGCGGGGTGCTTGTACCAACCCGGGTCCTTGTAGTCACCGGCCTTCTGGTTCTTGCGGACTTTGAGCACCGAGAACATGCCGCCCATTTCCACCGAGCCAAACGGGCCTTCGCCGGTCATCATCTTGGCGGTGTTGTCGGGTATGGGCATGTCCATCTCGGCCATGTCGGCCATGCCGCGTTCACCCATCACCATGTAGTCGGGGATGACGTTGGTGATGTCGCGCACCACCTTGCGGTGGTCCACGCCAATCAGGTTGGGTACGTCGTGGCCCATGGCGTTCATGGTGTGGTGGCTCTTGTGGCAGTGGAAGGCCCAGTCGCCTTCTTCATCGGCCACAAACTCGATCTGGCGCATCTGGCCAACCGCCACATCCGTGGTCACCTCGTACCAGCGGGTCGACTTGGGGGTTGGGCCACCGTCCGTACCCGTCACCAGAAACTCGTGGCCGTGCAAGTGGATGGGGTGGTTGGTCATGGTCAGGTTGCCCATGCGGATGCGCACCTTGTCGTTTTTACGGACGATCAACGGGTCTATGCCGGGGAAGACACGGCTGTTCCAGCTCCAGATGTTGAAGTCCAGCATGGTCATGGTTTTGGGTGTGTAGGCGCCGGGGTCTATGTCGTAGGCGTTGAGCAGAAACACAAAGTCCCGGTCTACCTCATCGATCAACGGGTGTTTGGTCTTGGGGTGGGTGATCCAAAAGCCCATCATTCCCATGGCCATTTGGGTCATCTCGTCCGCATGGGGGTGGTACATGAAGGTGCCCGGCCTGCGCGCCACAAACTCGTAGACGAAGGTCTTGCCGGGTTGGATGGCCTTTTGCGTCAAGCCGCTGACGCCGTCCATGCCATTGGGCAAGCGCTGGCCGTGCCAGTGCACGCTGGTGTGTTCGGGCAGCTTGTTGGTGACGAAGATGCGCACGCGGTCGCCTTCGACCACCTCGATCGTCGGGCCGGGTGACTGGCCGTTATAGCCCCACAGGTGGGCCTTGAAGCCGGGCGCCATTTCGCGCACCACGGGCTCGGCTACCAGGTGGAACTCTTTGACCCCCTGGTTCATGCGCCAGGGCAGGGTCCAGCCATTGAGCGTGACCACTGGGTTGTAGGGGCGCCCGGTGGACGGCACCAGCGGTGGCATGGTGTCGGGTTTGCTTTGCAGCACGGGCTCTGGCAATGCGGCCATGGCGACCTTGCTGACCGAAGCGGCCAGCATCGCGCCGGTGATGGCACCGGCGCCACTCAAGAAATTGCGTCTGTTGTTCATATGGATTCCGATTGGCAGGTAGGGGTATGGGCAGCTCAGTGGCCGCCACCCGAGGCGGTGGGCGCGGCATTGCGCGCAAGCGATGGCGTACCGCCCGTTAGGGGCTTGCCCAGCAAAGCGGCGGACAGGCCGGCATCGGCCAGCCAGAACTGTTGCTGCGCCTGGATGGCGCCCATCACGCTGGTGATGTTGTCCCGTGTGTCGGCCAGGAGTTCGAATACGCCGATCAACATCGCGTTGTATCGCAACACGTTTTCATCGGCCATGGTCTTGCGCAGCGGTACGATCTCGTCGCGGTAGTGCCGGGCCAGGTCGTAACTGGTGCGGTAGGCCGAGTAGGCCTCGCGCAGTTGGGGTGCGGCGGCGCGCAGCACCCCCTCGTAGTGGTTAGCCGCTGCCAAAGTTTGTGCGTTCATCGCATCGCGCTGCGCGCCGCCCCAGTCAAATAGTGGCAGGCGAATGGCCACCTCATATCCCTTGCGGTCCGACGTTTGCCCGCTGTGGGTGTCGGTGACGGTGTCCCGGCGAATACCCACCTCCACATCGGCCAGGGTGTTGAGCAGGTTCAGGCCCTGGGCCTTGCCAGCGCCATCGAGCTGCAAGCGTGCTTGTTGTACGTCCAGTCGCTGCTGCATGGCGGTGGTGCTCAGTTCGGTGGCGGTGCGGGCCTGCTCGGGCAGGTCGGGCAGGCGCTCGGGCAGTTTCAAAAGAGCGGTCTGCTTCGCGTCCAGACCCAGTTGGCGCACCAGCTCTTCCCGCGCGGCGGTGGCACTGTGGCGGGCCAGCGCCAATTGGGCCACGGCATCCGCATACACGGCGTGCTGGCGGGCGCGTTGCAGCTTGTTGAAGTTGCCCGTTTGCAGCATGCGTTTTGCCAGCTCGGCACTGGCCTTGGCGGCGGTGTTCACCTGCTCGGCATACTGCGCGGTCTGCTCGGCAGCTACGGCGCGCACCCACGCCTGGCGCACCTGGGCCACCTTGTCGACCACGTTGGCACTGCGCTGGATGTTGGCTTGCGCCGACTGGTTGCGGGCCACGTTCTGGCGCTGGGGCAGGGTCAGCAGGTCCAGCAATCCGAAGGACAGCAGCCGCCCTAGCTCTATTTCTTCCAGCGACTGGTTGCGCTCGAAGCTGAGAACCGGGTTGGCAATGCGCCCCATCTGATTGATGCTGGCCATATCGGCCCAGCTTTGGGCCAGCAGGGCTTGTACGTCGGGACTATTGGCCAGTGCGAGTTCAACGGCGTCGGCCATGCTCAGTGGCTTGTCCAGTAGCTGGGCGCTGCGTTGCGCTGCGGCTTGGTGTTGCGCACTGGTTTGGCGCAGCTCCAGGGTGTTGGGTACAAAAGTCTGGGTTGCCTGGCGGGTACCGTCCAGGGCCTGGTCAAAGTTCACCGAGGCGCAACCGGTGAGTAGTAGCGCTGCGGCGCTGACGGCCAAAAGTCGAAAAGCTTGGGTCATAACGGTAGCCTTATTGTTTGCCGTGGCCTGCGTGGGGATCGGCGGGGGCTTTGGGTGTTTTGGCGCTTGATGCGGAAGATTCCGCTGGCGGTTGGTTGCTATTGGCCGCTGGTTCTGCCGCCTCTTTGGCATAGGCGCGCCAACCACCGATTTTTTCGACGGTGGCATTACTCTCTTTCCAGGGCCTTACCTTTTCGTCGGCAAAGGGTTGGTAGCCCTGCAACGCGGACGTGTACGGCAGCGGGGCCGGGGTGGCCGCGGCTGGGGATGCTGGCGGTGTGTGGTGCTTGTGGTGCTGGTGGTGCTGGTGGTGCTGGTGGTGCTGGTGGTGCTGATGGTGTTGGGCCACGGCCGGCAACGCCAACAGCGCGCTCACAGCGAACGCCCAGGGGGCTGGAGATATAGGGAGCATGAAGTCCTCGCACGGTAAACAGGATGGACGCCACGGGGCCTTAATGGGGCCCATGGCGGACGTACCAAAGCATCCGCTGCCCGCCGTTTGCAAGAACCGCGGGCCGGGATGGGTTTACGCGCGAGGCGGTTTGTCGGGGACGGGGGCCGCCCGTGTGTGGATCAGTACAAAGGGCTCGGCCAACTGCGCCTGCGGTGCGGGTGCCACGGTCGCCATGTGGTTTAGCCCCACCAGGGCCATACCGTTGCAGCAGGCCGCGCAGATGCTGCAGGTGTGGTCGGCATCCGGCGATGCGTCAGGCGCCGGGTGTGCATCGTGTGCATGGGAGAGGTCTGCTTCTCCCATGTGGCTGTGCATGGCGGCGTGGTCATGGGCTTCGCTGGCTTGTGCGGTGTGTTGGTGCTCCGAGCCCGCGCCACACAACAGCATAGACGCCGCGGCAAACCCCTGCATGGGGACCGCAGCGATCAACAACCAGGCGAACAAGAGACGCAACACAGACATGGTGGAATGATTCTACTAGCCGTGCGCCGTGGTTACACCGCGCATCCAGGCCATCAGGTCGATATGGCTGCCTGGGCCGGTGGATGTCTTTTTAGCGGGGCTGTCTGCTTGCTCACCGTCTTTGCGTTTTGTCTTGACCACTTTGGCATGGTGCTGGGGCGCGGCCGGGCTGTCCACCGCGAGGGTGTCCAGAATGGCGCAATGGGCATGGTCATCACCTTTGCAGGCATTGACCATGTGTTGCAGGGCATTTTTCATCTCGGTGATTTCGCGCATTTTTTCTTCCAGCTCGTCCAAGTGGCGCTGGGCCACGGCCTTGACCTCACGGCTGGAGCGGGCGTCATCGCCCCACATGCCAATCAGCTCGGCAATCTGCTCCATGGAGAAGCCCAGGCGGCGCGACTGGCGTATGAAGCGCAGCACCGACACATCACGTAACCCGTACAGGCGGTAACCAGAGTCGCTGCGTTCTGCCGGTGGCAGCAGGCCGATCTGCTCGTAGTTGCGAATCATCTTGGCCGATACGCCTGCGGCTTTGGCGGCTTCTCCAATGTTCATCAAGGGGTTCATGGTCTGCTCCTCGTCCTGTATTTGGGTCCGATGCCTGCACTATCAAGCTTTCCACGGTGGGAAGGTCAAGTGTCCCTGGTTGCCCAGGGGTCTTGTGGTGGCTGCCGATCAGGCGGGTGGGTAGCCTGCTTCGGTCAAAGCTTCGACTAAAGCCGATTTTTCCTCAGTGGTCTGTACGCTGACCTTGTGCTGCGCCAGGTCGATGGTGACTTTGCAGTCCGGGTCGGCCAGGGCCAAGGTAGAGCTGACCATGGAGGCGCAGTGGCCACAGGTCATATCGGGGATTTGAAATTCGATCATGGAAGGCTCCAGAAAAGTTGAGAGAACTGCAGTCTGGGGTTTGCCACGGTGGAAAGGTCAAGTACTCGGGTGGTGAAGATGGGTCTTGACCTTGCCATCGTGTAAAGCCCAAAAGTTCGTTCCATGCCCACTGGGTACCTATCCACTTTAGGAGATCGAACATGGAAACAACCAATAGTCTTGCCAACCCGGCGCTGAGCCTGAGCATCGAGGGCATGACCTGCGCATCCTGCGTGGGCCGCGTTGAAAAGGCGCTTAAAAAAGTTGCCGGCGTGGTGGAGGCCGAAGTGAACCTGGCCACAGAGACCGCGCGTGTGCTGGTCACCGACGCTGGTATGGCAGACGCCCTGGTCGCCGCGGTTGACAAGGCCGGTTACCAGGCCCGGGTACTGCAACTAGCCCAGGGCGATGACGGTGCGGTCGAGCGCCCACCCAGCAAGGGTGAGCCCTGGTGGCCCGTGGCCCTGGCCGCGGCACTGTCGCTGCCCCTGGTGCTGCCCATGCTGGCCATGGTGTTTGGTCTGGATTGGGCGCTCAGCCCCTGGCTACAACTGGGTTTTGCTGCGCCTGTGCAGTTCTGGCTGGGTGCGCGTTTTTACCGTGCGGGCTGGAAAGCCCTGCGCGCTGGTGCCGGCAATATGGACTTGCTGGTGGCGCTGGGCACATCTGCCGGGTTTGGCCTGAGCATTTATTTGATGTTCAAACATGCAGACCACGGCATGCCGCACCTGTATTTTGAAGCGTCGGCGGTCATCATTACCTTGGTGCTGCTGGGCAAATGGCTGGAGGCCAGGGCCAAGCAGCAAACCACGGCAGCCATACAGGCGCTCAATGCCCTGCGCCCCGAGCTGGCCTTGGTCCGCCGGGATGGTGCCGATGTTGAACTGCCTGTCTCACGCGTAGTCGTCGGCGACGTGGTGGTCATTCGCCCCGGCACGCGGGTTCCGGTCGATGGCATCGTGATGGAAGGTGCCAGCCAGGTAGACGAATCGCTGATTACTGGCGAAAGCCTGCCGGTCAGCAAACTGGTGGGCGACCGCGTAACCGGAGGCGCGGTCAATGCAGAGGGCCTGCTGCTGGTGCAAACTACTGCGGTGGGTGCCGAGTCCACGCTGTCGCGCATTGTGCGCATGGTCGAATCCGCCCAGGCAAAAAAGGCGCCCATCCAGCGTATGGTGGACCAGGTGAGTGCTGTGTTTGTACCCGTGGTGCTGTTGCTGGCGCTGCTGACCCTGTTAGGTTGGGGCCTTTACAGCGGCAATTGGGAACAGGCCATCTTGAATGCGGTGGCCGTGCTGGTGATTGCCTGCCCTTGTGCGCTGGGCTTGGCAACACCGACCGCCATCATGGCTGGCACCGGTGTGGCCGCACGCCATGGCATTCTGATCAAGGACGCCGAGGCGCTGGAAATTGCCCACACCATCAACGTGGTGGCCTTTGACAAGACCGGCACCCTGACCGAAGGCAAACCCAAGATGGTGGCAGCCGTTGCCGCCCAGGGCCAGAACCAGGATTTGCTGCCATTTGCCGCGGCGCTGCAGCAGGGCAGCGAGCATCCTCTGGCCAAGGCCGTGCTGGACGAAGTGCGCGCCACCGGCATCAGCGTGCCGCCGGCCAGTGATGTGTCGGCGGTCGCCGGGCGGGGCATGTCGGCTACTGTTCGCAGGCGTCACATCCGCCTGGGTAGCAAGCGGTATATGCAAGAGCTGGGCGTCAACACAACTGAGTTAGACCAAGAGGCCGCCAAGCTGCAGGCGCAAGGGCGCACGGTTTCCTGGCTGGCCGATGTGACCGACGGCCCGCGCCTGGTCGGCATGCTGGCCTTTGGGGATGCGGTCAAGGCCAGCGCCTTGCAGGCGGTGCGCAATTTGCAGGCACTGGGCGTGCGTGCGGTGCTGGTCACGGGTGATAACAAAGGCAGTGCCGCGCTGGTGGGTGGGGCGCTGGGCATGGACGGCATCGAGGCCGAGGTGCTGCCGGCCGATAAGGCCGCCATCGTTGGCAAACTCAAGGACGGTGGCGCAGTGGTTGCCATGGTGGGTGACGGCATCAACGATGCACCGGCCCTGGCCGCGGCCGATGTGGGTATTGCCATGTCCACCGGCACCGATGTGGCCATGCATGCCGCCGGTATCACGCTGATGCGCGGCGACCCTGCGCTGGTGGCCGACGCCATAGACATCTCGCGGCGCACCTACCGCAAGATTCGCCAGAACCTGTTTTGGGCGTTTGCCTACAACGTGCTGGGCATTCCGCTGGCGGCATTCGGCCTGCTCAACCCCATGGTGGCTGGCGCAGCCATGGCGCTCAGCAGTGTGAGTGTGGTGACCAATGCCTTGATGCTGCGCAATTGGAAGGCGGGTCAGCGGGGCGGGTAAAATCAGCGGGCTTAACCCTGTGCCCATTCAGCGCACAGGGATGAGTTGGATTTTCAGCCCTCAGCCCACCCCTCAGTCCACCTTTCAGGCCACCCCAAGTGACACTGCACATCACCCAATTCGAGGGCAGCAACGCCCTGAGCAGCTTCCGTATCCAACAACTCCTGCCCACATTGCAGGGTATCCACGAGAAAATTTCCGGCATTTCTGCGCGTTTTGTGCACCTGGTGGCCAGCGATGCAGCGCCCGATGCCGCGCTGAGCGACAAGCTGGCAGCCCTGCTGACTTATGGCGACCCCTACACCGGCCCGACCGATGGCCCGCTGATTGTGGTGTCGCCCCGTCTGGGCACCGTGTCGCCCTGGGCGTCCAAAGCTACCGATATCGCCCACAACTGCGGCTTGGGCGTCAAACGCATCGAGCGCCTGGTCGAATACCGCCTGACGCTGAAGAACGGCCTGATCAGCAAGACCGCACTAACGCCCGAACAACTGCAACAGGTCGCAGCCGTCTTGCACGACCGCATGACCGAAAGCGCCATGCTGGAGCGCGCCCAAGCCCTGGGCCTGTTCGGTGCCCTGCAGGCCGCACCCATGGACCATGTGGATGTGCTGGGTGGAGGCAAAGATGCCCTGGTCAAGGCCAACACCCAGTTCGGCCTGGCCCTGGCCGCCGACGAGATTGACTACCTCGTCAACGCCTTCACCACGCTGGGCCGCAACCCCACCGATGTGGAGTTGATGATGTTTGCCCAGGCCAATAGCGAACACTGCCGCCACAAGATTTTCAACGCCCAGTTCACGATTGACGGCGTGCCGCAAGACAAGAGCATGTTCGGCATGATCCGCCACACGCACCAGACCAACCCCCAGCACATGCTGGTGGCGTATTCGGACAATGCCTCGGTCATGGAAGGTGTTGTGGTGGAAAGGTTTGTAGCAAAATCAGCCGCCAGCCCCCGTGGAATAAGCCTGACAAGCTATGAAAAGAGTAGCGAAACCAACCACATCCTGATGAAGGTGGAAACCCACAACCACCCCACGGCCATTTCTCCATTCCCCGGTGCATCCACCGGCGCGGGTGGCGAGATCCGTGATGAGGGTGCCACCGGCCGTGGCTCCAAGCCCAAGGCGGGTCTGACGGGTTTCACCGTGTCCAAGCTCTGGGGTGGTGATTTTGGCAAGCCCGAGCACATCGCCAGTCCGCTGCAGATCATGGTCGAAGGCCCGCTGGGTGGCGCGGCCTTCAACAACGAGTTTGGCCGGCCCAACCTCTTGGGCTACTTCCGCGAATACGAGCAGAGCGTGGCTAGCGATGTGGACACTGTGCAGCGCGGCTACCACAAGCCCATCATGATCGCCGGTGGCCTGGGCGTGATCGATTCCACCCAGACCCACAAGATCGAATTCCCCGCCGGCAGCCTGCTGATCCAGCTGGGCGGCCCCGGTATGCGTATCGGCATGGGCGGCAGCGCGGCCAGCTCCATGGCCACGGGTGCGAACGCGGCCGAGCTGGACTTTGATTCGGTCCAGCGCGGCAACCCCGAAATCGAGCGCCGAGCACAAGAGGTCATCAACCAATGTTGGATGCTGGGGCAGGGCGGTGAAGGCCATTCGGGCAATCCGATTCTGGCCATCCACGACGTGGGTGCCGGTGGTTTGTCCAACGCCTTCCCCGAGTTGACCAACGACGCTGGCCGCGGCGCCCGTTTCGATCTGCGTGCCGTCCAGCTGGAAGAGTCCGGCATGGCGCCCAAGGAAATCTGGTGCAACGAGAGCCAGGAACGGTATGTGATGGCGATCGCTCCCGAATCGCTGGAACTGTTCACTGCCATTTGCGAACGCGAGCGTTGCCCGTTTGCCGTGATTGGCGTGGCGACCGAAGAGCGCCAGCTGAAGCTGGTGGACGAGGGCGCCGAGTCACCGGTCGACATGCCCATGAATGTGCTGCTGGGCAAACCGCCCAAGATGCACCGGGACGTGAAGACGGTTGCCCGTACCTTCAAACCGCTGGACCTGACCGGCGTGGACGTGCAAAAAGCCGTCATCGACGTGCTGGCCCACCCCACCGTCGCCTCCAAACGCTTCCTCGTCACCATTGGCGACCGCACCGTCGGTGGCCTGACCCACCGCGACCAGATGGTTGGCCCCTGGCAAGTGCCGGTGGCCGATTGCGCCGTCACGCTGGCGGACTTCAAGGGTTTTGCCGGTGAAGCCATGTCTATGGGCGAACGCACGCCCTTGGCTGCGCTGGATGCACCTGCGTCGGGCCGTATGGCCGTGGCAGAGGCCATTACCAACCTGTTGGCCGCACCCATCGAGCTGCCCCGCGTCAAGCTGTCCGCCAACTGGATGGCCGCCTGCGGCGAGCCCGGTGAAGACGCCGCGTTGTACGCCACCGTCAAGGCCGTGGGCCTGGAACTGTGCCCGGCGCTGGGCGTGTCCATCCCCGTGGGCAAAGACTCGTTGTCCATGCGCACGCAGTGGAAAACGGATGGCGACGACAAGAAGGTCACGTCCCCCGTGTCGCTGATCGTCAGCGCCTTTGCCACACTGGCCGATGTGCGTGGCACGCTCACGCCTCAATTGAATGCATCCGAAGACACCACTTTGGTGCTTGTTGACCTGGGCCACGGCAAGAACCGCATGGCCACCAGCATCCTGGCCCAGACGCTGAACCAGGTGGGCGACGCCGTGCCTGATCTGGACGACGCCAAGGACCTCGTCAATTTGGTGCATGCCGTGAACGCTTTGCGTGCGCAAGGTAAGGTTTTGGCCTACCACGACCGCAGCGACGGCGGCCTGCTGGCCACCGTGGCCGAGATGGCCTTTGCCGGCCGCGTGGGTGTATCGCTGAACGTGGACATGCTGGTGACGGAAGGCGACGGCATCTCCGACAGCCGCATGGACGTGGGCGACAGCAAAAACTGGGCAGGCCAGGTCGGCGCCCGCCGCGAAGAGCTGACACTCAAAGCCTTGTTCAGCGAAGAGCTGGGCGTGGTGCTGCAGGTGCGCACCGCGGAGCGCAGCGAGGTCATGGCAACCCTGCGCGCGCACGGTTTGTCCGCACACAGCCACTTCATCGGCAAGACCCGCCCCGCTTCTAGCGAGATCGACGCTGGCAAGAATGAACTGCAAATCTGGCGCGATGCCAAGGCCATCTTCAAGGCCCCGCTGGCCGACCTGCACCAGGTCTGGGACGCCGTGAGCTGGAAGATTTGCCAGCAGCGCGACAACCCCGCCTGTGCGGATGCCGAACACGCCGCCGCCGGTGCCCTGGGAGACCCCGGTCTGCATGTCTATATGCCAAATCAGGCTGTAGCCCCCGTGCAATCTGACAATAGCGCTACAACAAATGTAGCGCCCGCCGTCTTGAAGAGCCGCCCCAAGGTGGCCGTGCTGCGCGAGCAGGGCGTCAACTCCCACGTGGAAATGGCCTACGCCTTCACCGAGGCCGGTTTTGAAGCCTTCGACGTGCACATGACCGACCTGCAAACCGGCCGTGCGCAGCTGGCGGACTTCAAGGGCATCGTGGCCTGCGGTGGTTTCAGTTATGGCGACACGCTGGGCGCCGGCATTGGCTGGGCCCGCTCCATCACCTTCAACCCAGCGCTGGCCGACCAGTTCAAAGCCTTCTTTGGCCGCACCGATACGTTCGGTCTGGGCGTGTGCAACGGCTGCCAGATGTTTGCCGAGCTGGCCGACATCATCCCCGGCGCGCAGGACTGGCCCCGCTTCACCACCAACCAGAGCGAGCGCTTCGAGGCGCGCCTGAGCATGGTGGAGATATTGGAATCCCCGTCCATCTTCCTGTCCGGCATGGCCGGCAGCCGCCTGCCCGTGGCTGTGGCCCACGGCGAGGGATATGCCAACTTCAAGTACCGTGGCAACGCCGCCAAGGCCGTGGCCGCCATGCGCTACACCGACAACCACGGCGTGGCAACCGAGGCCTATCCGTTCAACCCCAATGGCAGCCCTGGCGGCCTGACGGGTGTGACCACGGCAGACGGTCGCTTCACCGCGTGGATGCCGCACCCCGAGCGCGTGTTCCGCAACGTGCAGATGAGCTGGACCGACGGCGACCGCAGCGCGCATAGCCCGTGGATGCAGCTGTGGCACAACGCGCGCCGCTGGGTGGGGTAGACGAGTGCGCGCCATGGCCAAGCCGCCGCAGCACGCCCACGCCACAACGCTGAAGAAGCTCAAGGCCTTCGGCCTGAGCTTGCCCGGCACCACGCCCAAAGCGCCGTGGCCGGGGCATGACGATGTGGCGGTCAACAACAAGACTTTCGTCTACCTGAGTCTGCACGACGACGGTGCATTGCATGTATCCGCCAAGCTGCCCGTCACTGGCAAAGCTGTGCTGGAGGCATACCCCACCGCTAAACCCACGGGTTATGGCTTGGGCAAGAGCGGATGGGTCTCGCTGAGCTTTGCGTCCGACGAACCTGTGGTGTTGGATACGGTGATGCGCTGGATGATGGAAAGTTATCGTGCGCAGGCCCCAAAAAAGCTGTTGAAGGCGCTGGAGGATGAACAGCCGTGGGTGAAGGCGGGGGAGTTGCCGGATGGGAAGCGGCGGTGAGCGGATCGTGGTCAGCACACGAAGCTTCCAGCCGGTCACCTAATGATTCAGGTCCACGCCCCAGAGGATTGACCGCACACTATCTTTTGGGCCCACCGTTTGCCCACATTTCTTTTGCTGTTTTGCCGCCCTCCTGCCGGTCGAAGTTGGCCTGGCGTTCGCTGAGGTTAATCCAGCCCAGGGCTTCTTCCTGCTTGATTCTGCGTGGCAGCGCGTCACACGGTTGCGGTCCGATCCCGGCTATCTTTTCCTTGAGAAACATCAGGAACTCCCGCGAGATTTGCCTGTGTACGTTTTCATGCCGAACCGCGTCTGCCAGTGCCCAGTCCCAATACTTTTGGGAGGCACGGTCTGCGGAGGCGTAGTGGATCCAGTTTGGCAGATGATTGTCGTTGGACAGGCGAAGTGTTGCTTCCGTTATCTGGCAGACTTTGTTTTTCTCTTCGACTTTGGTTGTGATGCTGAACTTCTTGCTGCTGTTGTAGGCGAACCATTGCTGTTGCACAAGCTCTGCCCATAGTGCGCGGGGGTCCCTCTGCGTTACATCATAGGTGGAGCTTGTTTCGGTGAACTCGATGGTGATCGGAATTCCCTTGGACGCTTCGGTCAAGATTTTTTCGGTGCCTGCCGTACAGGGCTTGTCCTGGTAGGTGCCGTCCGCACACTTGAAGATAGCGGCGTTCGCGCTTGCCGTGATGGCCATAGCGGCAGCTACCAGAATGCGCTTCATCGTATGGTTCTCCCCTTGGATTTTTTGTCGTGGTGCAATTCATTTTAGGTGGGCGCCGCAGAGGGATGGCTGACCGACTATCGAAAAAAATAGCCCGCTCGGGGCGGGCTGGCTGGGATGCGGGCAAGTCTAGAACTTGAAGCTTCCATCACTCCGCGCCATGGGACTTGCACAAGTAGATGGCGTTGTCATTTCGCGGTTGCCGGAGGCTGTGGCCTGATTGCTCTCCCACACCGCCATACTGCCATTCCACTTCACATATTTGTACTGAATGGCCGTGTTGACCGGCAGCGTGACCGTGCCCGTCCACGGCACATTGGCGCCACTGCCTTGTATGGCCAGCGCAAAGCCCGATGCCGGTGTCCAATTGCCAATGGCCGTCTGATTGCCGACCACATACAGGTTCTGTCCTACCGTCGTGTTCGCGTTCGCAATCGTGAATTTCACCTGGCAACCGGCCGGCCCAGCTAACGTGGTGACGGACAGTGGGCTACTGGCCGCAGATACGTTTCCCGCTGCATCCAGCGCCTGCACGGCGTAGCTGTAGGTGGTGGCGGGTGACAGGCCGGTGTTGGTGGCGCTGGTGGAAACCGCGGTGGTGACCTGTGCGCCATTGCGCAGCAGGCGGTAGATGGACACGCCCACGTTGTCGGTTGATGCGTTCCAGCTGATGGTGGCCGCGCTGGATGTCACATTGCTTTTGCTCAAGCCCGTGGGCACGCTGGGTGGCGTGGTGTCGGTGTTGAGCTTCTGGTTGGCATGGATCGCCACAGCTGGCACAGCGCTGCCGCCATTGGCGGGCAAATTGATGCTGATCTGACCTGCGGCGCTGACCACCACCGTGCTGCCGGTGCAGCCGGTCTGGGCGGCATTGCGCTGGCCGTCGATCACATTGCAGTAGCTGCCCGCTGGCATCTGGGTTTGCAGTGTGGTGTTCCAGGCGGAGAACTCATTGTTGATAGCGACAAAGCCTTTGTTGCCACGGCCAAAGGCGATCTGGTTGGTTGTGCCGCTGGTGAAGTTGTTGACGTCCTGGCCCGAGGTGGTGGAGCGGAACTTGACCATGTTGGAGATGTTGCTCCAGCGGTGGATGAAGTCCCAGTTCACGTTGATCTGCGGGTTGCCATTGGCGTCAAACGGGCTGGCGCTGGGGCTGGTCTGGTCCTTGTTGGTAAAGCGAAAACCTGAGTGTATTTGCGCATGGCCGTAGGGCCAGGCAAGCATGAAGATGTTGGCCAGGTCATAACGCTTGGAGCCCTGGGTGTCATTGCCCAGGCCGGTGTAGTTGCTGGCCATCAGCGAGTCGCCGCTGCGTTCGGTGTCCCAATTGTTGACGAAGACCGTGGCCTTGGCGCTGTCGACAAAACCCCAGGTTCCACCCCAGTTGCCGGGCGTGCCCATATAGGTGCGGATCTGCGACAGCTGGTTGCCGTTGGTGCCGCGGAAGGTCTCGCGCATGGCGTAGGTGAACTTGAATTCATTCACCGTGCCACTGGTGAAGTAGTCGGCGCGATTCACGTTGCCGTCCGGGATGATCTCGTGCGTCGCCCAGACCGGCGCACCGGCCAGCGTGGTCTGTGCCACACCGCTGACCACGGCCTGCAGGTCAGCCGGTTGCATGTGTTTGGAGGCATCAAAACGGAAGCCGTCAAAGCCCATGTTCAGCAGCTTGGTCAGGTAGTTCTTGATCTGGCCGCGCACGTAGGTGGACTCGGTAGACAAATCGGGCAGGCCGACCAGGCGACAGTTGCGAATGCTGCTCTGGTTGCCGGGGTTGCCGTAGTCCGCGTCCTGTATGGCGCAACTCCTGTGGAAGTCACTGGCGCTGAAGAAGGGGTAGGTCAGTGTGGTGGAGTTCCAGGTCTGGCCGTTGGTGGCTGTGCCGGCGCCGGCCGCCAGGTGGTTGACGACCACGTCCGCATAGACGCGCACACCGGCCGCGTGGCAGGTGTTGACCAGATTCGTAAACGAACGGCCATAACCCTGCGGGCCCAGCCAGTTGGTGCATTCTTTGGCGATGTCATTCCACTTCCAGCGGAACATCTGCACGGACGTGTCGCTGGGGTTGAGGGCATAGGCGGGTGCTGCAGTGGTCAGGGCGCCGACCAGCAGGGCGCAGCTGACCAAGAGCGTTTTAAGAAGGCGCGATGGGATGCCAGTTGTCATGTCTACTCCATTCAAGGTTGAAGAGGCTGGCGAAGTGTAGTTTTATTACGTAAATGTAAACCTAGTGGAAACGCCTATATCGCCGAAAACAAGCGATTACTTTGAAGATGTCTGCGCTAAATATAGTAAAACTACTTTTATGCAGGCATCCATAATGAACCGATGAACACTTCAATCACTTTCTGCCGTGGCTTGCAGCTTGCGGCCCTGGCTTTGTTGCCATTGGCGGGTGCCATGGCACAGAAGCCTGCTCCGGCGGCGGTTTCGGTACCTGCTGCAGCCTGTCCGGCTATCTTGAAGCACCAGTTTCCGCGCCTGCAGGACGACGCGCCCCAGAATCTGTGTCAGTACGCGGGCAAGGTGGTGTTGGTGGTGAACACCGCAAGTTTTTGCGGCTTTACCAAGCAGTACGAGGGGTTGGAGGCCTTGTATGCCAAGTACCAGGGCAGGGGCCTGGTGGTGCTGGGTTTTCCGTCCAACCAGTTTGGTGAACAGGAGCCGGGGTCGGCCAAAGAAATTGCAGACTTCTGCTTCAACACCTATGGCGTCAAGTTCCCGATGTTTGCCAAAACCGAAGTGGCGGGACCTAAGAAAAACGCGCTGTATGCCGAGCTGGCCAAGGCGACCCAGGCCGAGCCCAAGTGGAATTTCAACAAGTATCTGATTGACCGCCGTGGCAAGGCGCTGGCCCATTACCCCAGCAGTGTGGAGCCCGAAAGCAGTACCTTGGTGTCGGCGGTTGAAAAGGCCTTGAGCCAGCCGTAAGCGCGCAGCAGGGCGCGCTTTATGTCACAACGGGTCAGGGCGTTGCGTCGACCCCGACAAACTCTGCCAAGGCCGCGGTGGTCATGGCGCCATTGCGGCTGACCGTCTGGCCAGTACGCGCATTTTTGGCCACCACATAGGGCACGGACTCGGCCCCAAAGCTGTTGAGCAGCGCGGTATTGGCCTTGATGGATTTCTCAATCTCTGGCGTGATGCCGGCGGTTGCCGATATGCCGCCTTTGCCAGACAACAGCGATGTCTCGTGCTCGGTCATCAGCTCCAGTGGGTTGGCGGCAGTCAGCAAAGCGGCGCCTTGGGGCAGGCTGGATGCATTGATCCACGCTACCGGTACCCATACAAATTTGATCTTATTGTGCAAGGGAACCGAGGCTTGCCACAGGTGACCGCAGTGGGGGCACTGCGGATCAAAAAACACATAGACCGTGTTGGCGCTCATGAATGCACCCACGGTAAAGCCTTTGGCTTGTGCCGCCACGGCGTCTACGGAAACCTCTTGTTTGGTGGGTTGGTTGGTGGCGGTGGAAGAGTCTTTTTGTGAACAGGCGCCCAGCAGCAGTGTGGAGCAGGCGACCAGGGTGAACAACAGGCGATTCAAGTGCATGGGAGGTGTTTTCTACTCGGTACGTTTGCGAAGTGTGGCGGCCAGGTCTTCCTCCAGCATGGAGGCGGGCACGGTGTCTAAAAAGTCGGGTTCGGGTTGCCGGGGCACGTCAGAGAACAGAGCCCAGGTGGACTCGGTGTTGGCTTCTACGGCATCGGGTACGGGGATGGGGTCGCCTGGCAGGTAACGTTCGGTGGAGCGCTCTGCAGCAGGTGGCCGGGGGGCAGGGGCGGGTGGCTTGTTGTTCACTACGGTTCCCTCGGTTGGCTGGGCTGCTGACACTTTAACGGATTCGTGTGGCGCTCGCAATTTATGCTCTGCCGTGCGGGTTTAGGCTGCGATGTTGCACTCGCGCCGCAGCAGCGACAGGGCATCGTTGAGTGCGTAGTCACGGTCACTGACCAAGGTGGACTCGGCGTCTTCGACAAAGGCCTCCCACAGCTGGATGTAATCACTTTGGGAGTGTTGCGGCGCGTTGTCTGCAATGTATTGGCTGGCCAGATCGAGTTTCAGCCCGGATTTGCGGATTTTGCGAACCAGGGTGGCGGCTGACTTTTCAGTCAAAACCGTTTTGGGCGGGCTACCGGCGGCCACGCAGAGAAACAGGGTAAGCAGGGAGCCGTCGTCACCATGTCCGCCCGTCGCCTTGTTCCACGCGGCTGAGGCATTGCGGTCGAAGTGGTCGACTTCGCTGACGGCGTCTTCCAGCCAGAAGTAGCGGCCCATGAATGCTGGGGTCTGGTCAAACAGCTTGCGCGCAGGCAGTTTGGCATCCAGTATCTTGGGCATATCTACCAACACAGACTGCTGCACGCGCTCCACCACGGGCACGAAGCGGGGCGGCAGGTCTTTGGGCAGGGTGATGGCAGGCACGCTGTCGGCGCTGGGGTATTTCTTGCGCAACGCCAGGATCAGCTTTTCAAACGCAACCCAGTCCGGCATCTCTGTGCGGCGCGATAAACGTGCCAACAGGGCAGTGCGGATTACGGCTTCGGCGTCTTTGCCAGCTTCCTCTAATTCTTCTGCGTTCAGGCCCAGGGTCTCGGCCATCCTGGTGGCAGCATTGACCAGCAGCGTAGCCTGTTGACGCAGGGCCAGCTCGGCCTGGTATTCGGGCAGCGTACGCAGTGACCATTTGGCCAGCAGCGGGATGTGGTCGTCGGTAAAGCCCGTGCCCTCGTTCATGCCGAAGTGGCTGTTTTGCGGCATGGCGATCAGCGCCTTGAGCATGTCGGAGCCGCCTTTGGAGCGGGACAAAAAGGAGTTGTCGCGCAAAGACTCCGCCGCCCGGCGAAGGTCACCACCGCTGCTGTGTTCCAGGTACAGACTTACCAGGTTGACCATACGGTCGCGGGCTTTTTCCAGCTCGGGGCGCAGGAACTCGGTGCCAAAGTAGCGTGCTATCTGCACCATGCCTTTGGGCGCATCCTGGCATATGGCATCCAGCTTGGTCTGGTCGATGATGCCGTGCTGTACGCCATAGGCCAGCGCTTTCTCGAAAAACGGACGTGCGTCAAACAGCGATACGGATTGCTGCGACATCAGATCGCGGATTCCTCGTCGTCTTCGCGCGCAGCGGGTGTGGCCTTGCCGCGGTCTGTGTCGCCTGTTTCGACCTTGCCATCGTCTTCTTCGGCTTCTTCCACCGTGTCGTCGTCATCGTCCAGGCCCAGGTCATGGGCGCGGGCCTTGGCGCGCAGCACCATCACGGTTTCGGTAAAGAGGTCGGGGCATTCGTGGCGCAACAACCAGGCCAGTTGCATCCAATCCTGGTCGGTGACTTCGTCCAGCTCAATGCGGGGTGGTGCGTAGGCCAGGGACAGCAGGGCGGTTTCGGACAACATTTCGCCGTCGTCTTCTACCGTGTCAAACGTGCCGGTGCGGGCAAATGCTTCGATACGGCTCCATTTTTCGGAGAAGTAGTCGGCCAGGGCTTCACTGCCACCTTCCAGATCACCAATCGCAATCAGAAATGCAACCGGGTCAGCATCTTCGCGGAAGATGACCGAGTTGACCATGCCGCGCAAGTGGGTGCGGGTCAGGTCTTTGTATTGTTTTTCAATCACCACGGCCCGGGCAAACATCTCGGGTGTGACCAGCAGGTTGATGACGGATTCCTTGGAGTTGTCGTACTCGCGTATCACTGCCAGGATGTCCTTGGGCGGCAATTGCTCCAGTACGACCAATAGGGCGCCGTCCCCTTCGGCGTCGGCCAGTTCGACCAGGGCCGATTCAGCCCCCACGATGTCGCCGGCGGCGATCAGGCTCTGGGTTTTGGCGATGAGGGCTAGGTTGCTGTCCATGCCATCACTCCTTGCGGTCAAAGCCTTGCTCGACCATCCAGTCGGCACCGGCTTCTTCGCGCGTGCGGGCTTCTGCCTCTTCAGCGTCTTCCACGCCGTGATCACCATCTTCGTTTTCGTCCTCGTCGTCCGACTCGGCAGCTTGTGGGTACTCAGGCTTGCTGTGCATGTACTCCAGCGCGGCGGCTACGGTCATGAACCATTCGCCCATGGGTTGCTTCTGCAATACGTGGACGATTTCTTGCGTCCAGGGCGCCAGCTCAATCGCGTGGGCCAGGCTATCCCATTCGGGCAGGGCATCGGCATCACGGCTCAGCAGGTCGTCCATGGCGGCGAGGGATGTGAAGCGAAAACCTTTGTGGAAGACCACGGCCACCATTTCGGGGCTGATCTCCATCATGTGGACCAGAAATTCCATTTCCTTGCGCCGCTGCTTCAGGCGTTTGTCCAGGATGTGGACGCCTTCTGAGTCAAATGTCAGGTCGTCCAGTTCTGCAGAGTAGGCCGAGCGCAGATTGCGAAAGTAGGGGGAAATGTTCATTCAGTGTGGGTCTAGGTTAAGTCGGTTGAAATAGTTCTGCCAAATTTCGCGTGCGGTGTCGATGGGGCTGTCCAACAGGTTGCGTCGCCGGTTGTCGTCGTAGGCCTGGCGTTTGCTGTCGTCAGACAACACGTCATAAGCCTCCTGCACGGCTCGAAAACGGGCTGGTGCGCCAGGATCGTCGTTGCGATCCGGGTGGTGCAGGGACGCTTGCTGTCGGAAGGCCTTCTTGATATCGGCCAGACTGGCTGAACTGTTGAGCCCCAGGCTTGCGTAGTGGTCTTTCACCTCAGATGCGGCACGTTGCGGCGTTTATGGCTCGGGGTGCGCTAACAGGCATGAAAGAGGCTCCAAAAAAAGTGCGTCTTCTATTTTACCCAGTTATGCACAAAGCCGTGCCGCGCGGGTTGATCGGAGCGAGGTGCCATGCAGTCCGTTTCGAGCAGTTCTTGTCCCATTGGACAGGTTTGGCATCAAATTTGCTAGACATGGTTGCGACTGAGGGTCGTCTCCTGGCGAGGTTGTTCGTCTGACCTCGCTTTATCCCCCAGCCTTCATCGGCTGGGGGATTTTTTATGGGCTGATTACGCCTTTTGGTCCAACAACGCCCCGGTCATCTGGTTGCTGGTTTTGAACACTTGCAGGTTCATCAGGAACGCATTCTTGGCCTGCAACTGCGCAACCATATCGGTTTCCAACGCCGCCCCTTCTGTTGTGGATTGGCTGAGGGCGGTTGAGACGCCCCCTTCCTGTTGTTCGGTCTGAATGACTTCCTGCCTCCGAAAGGCTTTCGTTTCGGTGTTGGCCACATTGTGGGCAGCCGAATCCAGTCGGGTTTGTGCGGCGTTCATGCCGGATTGGGAAATGGATGAAACAGAAGCCATGTGTCGCGCCTGATACCTGGGGTTTGGTTGGGGTGTACCTACACCTTAGTCCTTTTATCGCTTGGATACAAATGCGATAAGGACTAGAGTGGGGGCGTTGCCCCGCCAACCACTTCCAGTGCCAGTGCATCCAACGCAAAAGGAGGAGGCCCATGTCGTTCGCCCATGTGTTGTGGATGGTGGTCATCGTCGGGTTCGTTGCCCCTCCAGCGTGGGCCCAGCGTGTCACGTGTGTCGCCACATTCAGCCCGACCACGGGTGCGTTGGCGTTAGAAGCGGCGGCAGTCGGTAACACCCGGTACCAGGTCCGGCTTTCACTGGCCGGTGGCGCGGCAATGGCGTTTCAACTGGATAGTGCGGCGGTGACGACTAGTGCGTGTTACGACCCGGCGACGTTTGATGGCAGCGCGGTCAGTATTCCAGCGGTCGGTGTGGGAACTGATTCCTACTCCGCCACCATGGTGTTGGCAGCGGGCGCCGTGCCTATGCAGTTCGGCCAGGTCATCGCCACCAAGAACCCGCGCCTGGTGCCGGACCCTGGCATACGCGTCAACCAGGCAAGCAATCCTTTTGCATCGGTGGACAGTACCGGAACTACCTACCTCGGCTACCAGGACCGCAGCAGTGGCAACATCACCCGATTCCAATCTGCCACGGATGGCTTGGGTTTTGCCAATCCCACAACACTGACCTACACGAACCGGTCCGTGGACTCCCGGAAAACACTGATGCCCGACGGCAGAACTTGGCGCCTGTACCAATACGACCTGGTTGCCAAGGTGATGACCAGTTACAGCTCAACCGACGGCAATAGTTTCACCGCCGACGCCGGCATACGTTACAGCCCGGCCGCCGGTGACAACAACACACTGGGGGTCTACAACAGTTATGTCGTCAGCGACAACTCGGTGATCCTTACTTATGTGGGCGACCTGATGGGCAAGAACAATTTGCGCATGGCACGTTCAACCGACAATGGCCTCAGCTTTACATTTCTCAAGAGCAATGTTCTGGGGGATGACGGCGCCGGTGGCGGTGGCAACACCTTTATCGACAACAAGACCTTGCTGTTAGCGGACGGTCGGCGCCGCATGGTGACGATGCGGTCCAATGAAATCCACAGTTTTATCAGCAGCGATGGACTCAACTACGTGCGTGAACCCGGTGTGCGCCTGAAGACCTCCGATTTCGCCAGCGTTGGCATCACGATCTACTCGCTGAATGACCCTGTGATGGTGCGGACGGCGGATGGGCGGTATCGGGTTTATGTTGCTGCTTCCACGTCCAATGCGACCGATGAGGGGCCGGGCAATGCCAATTGGGTGATTGTCAGTGCGCCGTGGAGTGATTGAGCGGTAGTCGAATGCGGTTAAAATCCAGCGATCAACTTTGTATAAGAGCGAGAAAGGCAATCTGGTTATGACACCGCGAACTACACCGGCGACATTCACAACAAGCGAATAAGGCCGTAGTCCGCGCGCCTTGTGCGCAGCCAGCTACCAAATTTATAGTAAAGCGCGGACCATTCCGCGCTTTTTGCTTTTCGGATCGACTCTTTTTAGGCACCCACCATGATTCAAATTACGCTCCCCGACGGTTCCCAACGTGAATTCCCCGGCCCAGTCACTGTGGCCGAAGTTGCCGCATCCATCGGCGCAGGTCTGGCCAAGGCCGCGCTGGCCGGCAAAGTCCGAGCTGTAGGCGAGCCTGCTGATGCTGCAAAGGTTGTGGACACCAGCTTTCAGATGACGGCCAATAGTGCGCTGTCCATCATCACCGGCAAAGACGCCGATGGCCTGGAGGTCATCCGCCACTCCACGGCTCACTTGCTGGCCTATGCGGTGAAGGAATTGTTCCCAGAAGCACAGGTGACCATCGGCCCCGTCATTGAGCACGGTTTTTTCTACGATTTTTCCTACAAGCGTCCTTTTACGCCAGAAGACCTGGTGGCCATCGAGAAGAAAATGACCGCGTTGGCTGCGCTGGACGAACCCGTCACACGCCGCGTGTTGCCGCGCGACGAGGCAGTAGCCTATTTCAAGAGCCTGGGTGAGCACTACAAGGCAGAGATCATTGAAAGCATCCCCGCGGACCAGGAAGTATTCCTGTACCGCGAAGGCAAGTTCGAGGATTTGTGCCGCGGCCCCCACGTGCCCAGCACCGGTAAGCTCAAGCACTTCAAGTTGATGAAGGTGGCCGGCGCCTACTGGCGTGGCGACCACAAGAACGAGATGCTGCAGCGTATCTACGGCACGGCCTGGGCTAGCAAGGTCGAACTGCAGCAGCATTTGACGATGCTGGAAGAGGCCGAAAAGCGCGACCACCGCAAGTTGGGCCGCGAGCTGGACCTGTTCCACATCGACGAACATTCCCCAGGCACCGTGTTCTGGCACCCCAAGGGCTGGACGCTGTGGCAGGGCGTGGAGCAGTACATGCGCAAGGTGTACCAGGACAATGGTTACCAGGAAGTCAAGGGCCCGCAGATCCTGGACCAGGGGCTGTGGGAGAAGACCGGCCACTGGGACAAGTACCGCGAGAACATGTTCGTCACCGAGTCGGAAAAGCGCGACTACGCGCTCAAGCCGATGAACTGCCCCGGCCACATCCTGATTTACAAACACGGCGTCAAGAGCTACCGCGACCTGCCGCTGCGTTTCGGCGAATTCGGTGCCTGCCACCGCAACGAGCCTTCGGGCGGCCTGCACGGCATCATGCGGGTGCGCGCCTTTACGCAGGATGATGGTCACATCTTCTGTACCGAAGACCAGATCCAGGGCGAGGTGAAAGCCTTCACCGTGCTGCTGCAAAAGGTCTATGCAGACTTTGGCTTTCACAACATCATCTACAAGATTGCGACCCGCCCGGCCCAGCGCATTGGCACAGAAGAAAGTTGGGACCGTGCCGAGGCCGCCCTGGCGGAAGGTCTGCGTGCCTCAGGGTGTGAGTTTGAGTACCTGCCGGGTGAGGGCGCCTTCTACGGCCCCAAGATCGAGTACACGCTGAAAGACGCATTGGGCCGCCCCTGGCAGTGCGGCACCATCCAGATCGACCCCAATATGCCGGAGCGTCTGGACGCGGAATTTGTGGGTGAAGACGGGGCCCGCCACCGTCCCATCATGTTGCACCGCGCCATTGTCGGTAGCCTGGAGCGTTTCATCGGCATCCTGATCGAAGGCAGTGCCGGAGCCCTGCCAGCCTGGCTGGCGCCGGTGCAGGTGGCGGTGCTGAATATCACCGATGCGCAGGCCGAATATGCCCGCTCCGTGGCTAAAACGCTGCAAAATCAAGGGCTTAGAGTCAATTTAGACCTGCGCAACGAGAAGATTACGTATAAAATACGCGAGCATTCGATGCAGAAGCTGCCGTATCTGGTCGTTATTGGCGACAAAGAAATGGCAGCCGGTGCTGTTGCAGTGCGCGCCCGGGGTGGTCAAGACCTCGGTGCAATGCCCCTTGATGCCTTTGTGCAAAAAATCCTGGGTGACATTGCCAACAAGTCGGCTTAATGAGTTGGTTTGTCCGCGTGGGCTGTGCGGCTGTAGCTACTGTTTTGGTAGCAAAGATATTGTGAAGGATTGAGCCATCGCTACTGAATTTCGTGACCGTCGTCAGCGTGAAGAACGCAAACACCGCCTGAACCGTGAAATCATGGCCCCAGAGGTTCGCCTCTCTGGCCCTGAGAATGAGCCACTGGGTGTGGTCAGCCTGATGGAAGCCCTCCGTATGGCGGGTGAGCTGGATGTGGATCTGGTTGAAATTGCTGCTACGGCGAACCCGCCGGTCTGTCGTTTGATGGATTACGGCAAGTTCAAGTACCAGGAACAGAAGAAGGCTGCAGAAGCCAAGGCCAAACAGACGGTTATCGAAATCAAGGAAATCAAATTCCGCCCTGGTACCGATGACGGCGACTACAACATCAAGATGCGCAATATCAAGCGCTTCCTGGCCGATGGCGACAAGTGCAAGATCACTTTGCGTTTTCGGGGGCGAGAAATCACCCACCAGGAAATCGGTATGGCGTTGTTGAACCGTATTCGTGCCGATTTGGCTGATTTGATTGTGGTGGAGCAATTCCCTAAGCTCGAAGGGCGTCAGATGATCATGATGATCGCCCCGGGTAAGAAAAAGCCGACTTCTGGTAAGGCGGCAACCGAAGCAACAGCACCTGCTGCTTCGTAAAAAGAGATTGGGGGGCGAAAGCCCCCTGGTAAGTGGAATGCCGAAAGGCACCCACAAGTGGTAGGTTGCAAAACACGCCACATAAGTGGCTCGGGGCCAACAAGGCTGGAAGTAGTTTCCAGACGCCTCACGAGCACAAGCAAGAAGGAGCATTAATATGCCCAAAATGAAGACCAAGAGCGCGGCGAAGAAACGCTTCCGCGTCCGTCCAGGTGGAACCGTCAAGCGCGGCCAAGCCTTCAAACGTCACATCTTGACCAAGAAGACCACCAAAAATAAACGCCATCTGCGCGGTGCAGTAACTGTCCATCCGACCAATATGGGTCATATGGCACAGATGCTCCCAGGCCGTGGTATTTAATTAACGACGAACAAGGAGTAATCACATGCCTCGCGTCAAACGTGGTGTAACGGCTCGCGCCCGCCACAAAAAAGTTCTGGCCCTTGCAAAAGGTTTTCGCGGTCGCCGCGGTAATGTCTTCCGCGTCGCCAAAGAAGCGGTAATGAAGGCTGGGCAATATGCCTACCGTGACCGTCGTACCAAGAAACGTGTCTTCCGTCAGTTGTGGATTGCCCGTATCAATGCGGCTGCTCGCCAGTGCGGCATGACATACAGCCAATTCGCCAACGGTCTGAAGAAAGCCAATATCGAGATCGACCGCAAGGTTCTGTCCGATATCGCCATTCACGACATGGCGGCTTTTGCCGGTATCGTGGAGCAAGTCAAGGCCAAGCTGGCTGCTTGATTTTCGCCCTGTGATGCTATCGTTTTGGTAGCTATCAGTGCAAATAGAACAAGGGCTAGAGCTTGAAAGAGCGCTAGCCCTTTTTCATTGACCCCAAGAATATATGAACGATCTGAACGCCATCGTCGAGTCTGCCCAAGTGGCCTTTGCTGCAGCTGTCACGCCCGCTGACCTGGAGAACGCCAAAGCGCTGTTCCTCGGCAAATCCGGCCGCATCACCGAGTTGATGAAAGGCATGGCAGCCTTGAGCGTGGATGAGAAGAAATCCCGCGGCGCCGCCATCAATATCGCCAAGCAGGCCATCGAGACCGCGTTGACGAACCGTCGCCAGGCATTGGCCGATGCGGAGCTGCAGGCCCAGTTGCGCGCAGAGGCGCTGGATGTGAGCCTGCCAGGCCGCCAGCGCGGGCAGGGCGGTTTGCACCCCGTGTCACTGACGCTGGAACGCATCGAGGCGATTTTTGGCTCCATGGGTTTTGACGTGGCGCAGGGCCCCGAGATCGAGTCCGACTGGTTCAACTTCACAGCCCTGAACACGCCCGAAGACCACCCTGCGCGCTCCATGCACGACACCTTCTATGTGGAAGGTGGCTCGGAGACCGCGCCGAATTTGCTGCGTACCCACACCAGCCCCATGCAGATCCGCTACGCGGTGCAGCATGTCAAAAAATATAGCAACAAAGCCAATGGTGGCGGGGGCTCTGGCCTGTTTTCAGGAGATATGCCTGAGATTCGCGTGATTGCGCCCGGTCGTACCTACCGCGTCGACAGTGATGCCACGCATTCACCCATGTTCCACCAGTGCGAAGGCCTGTGGGTGGGCGAGAACGTCAGCTTCAAGGACCTGAAGTTTGTTTTCACCGATTTCTGCCGCACCTTCTTTGAATCGGACGACCTGGTGCTGCGCTTCCGCCCCAGCTTCTTCCCATTCACCGAGCCCAGCGCCGAGATCGACATCCAGTTCCAGACCGGCCCCTTGGCCGGCCGTTGGCTGGAAGTGGCCGGCTCTGGCCAGGTGCACCCCAATGTGGTGCGCAACATGGGCCTGGACCCAGAAAAATACATTGGCTTCGCCTTTGGCATGGGCCCGGACCGCCTGACCATGCTGCGCTACGGTGTCAACGATTTGCGGCTGTTCTTTGATGGTGATGTTCGCTTCCTGTCGCAGTTCCAGTAAGCACGCCTCGTCTCGAAACCGATTCTGAACCGATTAAGTACCATGCAATTCTCCGAATCCTGGTTGCGCACCTTCTGCAACCCACCCATTTCCACGCAGCAGTTGGCGGACACGCTGACCATGGCCGGCCTGGAGGTCGAAGAACTCAAACCAGTCGCGCCTCCGTTCACCAAGATTGTGGTTGGTGAAATCAAGACGGCTGAGCAACACCCCAATGCTGACCGTTTGCGCGTCTGCACCGTGGATGTGGGTCAGCCGGAGTTGCTGAACATTGTGTGCGGCGCACCCAATGCCCGTGTTGGCATCCGTATTCCTTGCGCGCTGGTGGGGGCAGAGTTGCCCCCGGGTGAAGATGGCAAGCCTTTCCTGATCAAGGTCGGCAAGCTGCGCGGCGTCGAAAGCCAGGGCATGTTGTGCTCGGCCAAGGAGCTGCAACTGGCCGATGACCACGGTGGCCTGCTGGAACTAGCCGCTGACGCCCCCTTGGGCCAGAACATCCGCGAGCACCTGAATCTGGACGACACCCTGTTCACACTCAAGCTCACGCCCAATCTGGCGCATTGCCTGAGTGTCTACGGCGTGGCCCGTGAAGTGTCTGCTTTGACCGGTGCGCCGTTGGTGTCGCCTACCTTCCCGGCTGTGGCTGTTGGCAACCAAGACAAAGTTGCGGTCAAGATCAGCGCGCCCGACCTGTGCGGCCGCTTCTCCGGTCGTGTGATCCGCAACGTCAACACCAAGGCCAAGACACCGCAGTGGATGGTGGATCGCCTGGCACGCTGCGGCCAGCGCAGCGTCACAGCCCTGGTGGACATCTCCAACTATGTGATGTTTGAACTGGGCCGCCCGTCCCACATATTTGATTTGGACAAGATCCATGGCGGCCTGGATGTGCGCTGGGGCAAGCCCGGTGAACAGCTTAAGCTGCTGAACGGCAACACCGTGACCGTCGACGAAAAAGTGGGCGTGATTGCCGACGACGTGCAGGTCGAATCCCTGGCAGGCATCATGGGTGGCGACGCCACCTCCGTGACCGACGACACACAACACGTGTATGTGGAAGCTGCCTTCTGGTGGCCCAAATCCATCGCAGGGCGCTCGCGCCGCTTTAACTTCTCGACCGATGCTGGCCACCGCTTCGAGCGCGGTGTGGATCCGCAATTGACGATCGAACACATCGAACGCCTGAGCCAGCTCATCAACGATATCTGCGGCACAGGCAGCACCAGTTGCGGCCCAGTGGACGACCACCAACCCCGCATGCCGGTGCCCGCACCGGTCAGCGTGCGTGTGGCCCGAGCCAGCAAGGTCATCGGCATGCCCTTGACACAAGCCCAGTGCGTGGACGCGCTGGAGCGCCTGGGCCTGACCGTGACACAAGCTGAGGGCGTGTTGACCCTGGTGCCACCGTCTTACCGTTTCGACCTGCAGATCGAAGAAGACCTGATCGAAGAAATCGCGCGTATGGTGGGTTACGACAACCTGCCGCACACGCCGCCGCTGGCACCTATCACCGCCAAGATCCGCACCGAGGCTGCGCGCGGACCATTCGCCGTGCGCCGTTCGCTGGCGGCCTTGGGTTACCAGGAAACCATCAACTTCAGCTTTGTTGAAGAAAGCTGGGAGCATGGTCTGGCGGGCAACCCCAATCCCATCAAACTGCTGAACCCGATTGCCAGCCAGATGAGCGTGATGCGCTCGTCCTTGTTGGGTTCGCTGCTGCAAGTGCTGAAGTTCAACCAAGCCCGTAAACAACCGCGTGTGCGTGTGTTTGAGTTGGGCCGTGTGTTCCTGCGCGATGCTTCGGTCAAGAGCACAGACGCCACGGTCGAAGGGTTCGACCAGCCCATGCGTGTGGCCGGTCTGGCCAGTGGAAGTGCCGATTTATTGCAGTGGGGCCGCAAAGAGCAGGGCGTAGATTTCTTTGACATCAAAGGTGATGTGGAAGCCTTGCTGGCACCGCTGCAAGCCCAGTTTGCGCCCGGTAACCATCCCGCCATGCACCCCGGTCGTTGCGCACAGGTTGTGTTGGACGGCAAGGCCATCGGTTTTGTCGGCGAACTGCACCCCCAATGGCGCCAGCAGTTTGAGCTGACGCAGGCGCCGGTGTTGTTCGAGCTGGACCTGGATGCCGTGCTGCAACGCCGTGTGGCCGAGTTCAAGCCCGTTGCCAAGCTGCAGCCGGTGCAGCGCGACATCGCGGTGGTGGTTGCAGATGACGTGACCCATGCCGCGCTGATGGCTGCCATCTGGGCAGCGCCTACGTCCGGTCTGCTGCGTGATGCTCAGTTGTTTGATGTGTACCGCCCCAAGTTGGCCAAAGACGCGGCCCCTGTGGCCGATGGCGCGACGGATCGCAGCCTGGCAGTGCGTCTCACGCTGAACAGCGACGACGCCACCTTGTCCGAAGAGCAGATTGAGTCGGCTGTGAAAGCCATTGTGGAACAGCTGACGGCGTCCTTGGGCGCCCGCCAGCGTGTCTGACGGAGTCACTGTGTTACAAGAAAAGGATAGCGCAGCCATGGATTTTTCTGTTGAGAGTCTGGAAACCCCGGCACTGACCAAGGCGCAACTGGCCGATTTGCTGTTTGAGCAGATCGGTCTGAACAAGCGCGAATCCAAGGACATGATCGACGCCTTCTTTGACTTGATCGCAGCCAGCTTGGTCGACGGCACGGATGTCAAGATTTCGGGCTTTGGCAATTTCCAGATCCGAACCAAGGCACCCCGGCCTGGCCGCAATCCGCGTACCGGCGAGGCCATTCCCATCCAGGCCCGACGCGTCGTGACCTTCCACGCCAGCCACAAGCTCAAAGAGCAAATCCAGGAAGTCTCCTGAACACTTTCACGCGTTTGTGACACAAACGTAACAATTTGTGCGGCACTGCCGCAATCAGTCTTTGCACTGAGGCAAAACTTAGAGTAACCTCTACGCTTTCCCTCGTACAGCATTGATTTCAATGGAGAAAACTCTCCCCCCCATTCCCGCCAAGCGTTATTTCACCATCGGTGAGGTGGGGGATTTGTGCGGCGTAAAACCCCATGTGCTACGGTATTGGGAGCAAGAGTTCACGCAACTACGCCCTATGAAGCGGCGCGGCAATCGGCGCTACTACCAGCACCATGAGGTCCTGATGATTCGCCGCATACGCGATTTGTTGTATGACCAGGGTTTTACGATCAGTGGTGCCCGCAACAAAATGCAGGAAATACTGCAAAGTGAGCGCGACAAGAAACGCAATGGCGAGGTCATGCTCGAAGGCGTCGAGGTGTTGGAGGTCGACGATGTTGACATGGACGACTTCGAAGACAGCCAATCGCCCGATCTGGTGGACGATAACTCCACGCAATTGCTACAGGTGCGCCGAGAATTTTTGAAATTCGTGAGTTGTTGGTGGCTTGAGCCCAAGAACTGCTGTTTAGCCGGGTTATAATTGAAGGCTAGATCGGTGTGTGGCGCAGCCTGGTAGCGCACTTGCATGGGGTGCAAGGGGTCGAAGGTTCGAATCCTTTCACACCGACCATATAGATACGACAAAAGCCTTCGAAGCGCAATCTTCGAAGGCTTTTTTCATGGCCGGGTACTTTCTGACTGCTGCAGCTCTGCCAGCGTATTGATGTTGCGAAACGCAGCCTCGTCTGCAAAGTGCACTTCGGCCACGCGCAGCGTTGCATACCAGCGCTCAACCTTGCGGCCACCGCCCTGTAGGAATGCGGTCAGATGGGGCAGCACCGAAACTTTGGTCAGGCAAAACACAGGGTGCGGCTGGCGGGTATCGCCGGTGCCGGTCACTGCAACGGCGAGGTCAGCGTCCGCGGCTGTCAGAGCTGCCGACAACCGGGCGACCAAATCAGTGGGCAGAAAAGGGGAGTCGCAGGGAGCGGTCACCAGATAAGGCGTTTGGCAATGCACCAAGCCCGTTTGCAAACCTGCCAGCGGGCCGGCAAAGTTGGGCATGGCGTCGGGCCAGACCGGCACACCAAATGCCGCATAGGCATCTGCATTTTGGTTCGCGCTGATCAACAGGCGCTGTACCTGGGGTTGCAGCCGGGTCAGCACATGTTGCACCATGGGGTGTCCGCCCAATAGGGCCAAGCCCTTGTCTATGCTGCCCATGCGGGAGCCACGTCCACCTGCAAGTATTAGCCCGGTAATTTCCATGTTGTTAAAGAAGCGTGTCCGCAGGGCAGTGCTTGTGTGGGTCGACGGTTTGCAAGGTGTCGGCCACCACCTGTTGGAGCTGGGCTTGCACGTCGGGCGGTATGTCGCTGGGGGCAAGGGTTGGCAGGCTGTTGGGTGGCACACCGGTCAGGCTGGCAAACATCACCAGCGCGGCCAGATGCGCTCCCGCCGCGGTGGCATGGTTGCTATCGGCAGCGTAGAGTGCCAGACCAGGGTGGCGTTGCGTGGCCAGGTCCCAGGCTTGGCCCATGGGGGCTACGCAGGCGGGCTCCTTTTGCGCGATGGATACGTGGAGGTTGTAGATGCGGTCGGTTTCGGCGACGCCACGGCGTGGCCACTCCGGAAACATCACCGGCAGCGCCTTGGACGTACGCGCCATGCGTACCAGGGCCTGGGCCTCTGTGGTCGAATAGGTATGGAGACCGCTGGTGCTGTATTTCTGGGCTTGCAGGATGACGGCACTCCAGGTCTGGCCCTCCAGCAGCTGGAGGGTGCTTGTGTTGTACCGGTGTTCGTCCAGAAACAGGGAGTCTGGTGCAACACTCACCGCCACCGTTTTGCCCGGTCGTCCGGCCACCAGCATGGCGTGCAGGCGTTGCGGCAGGCCATGGACTGCGGTGTGGCTGTTGCCCATCATCAATACACGGATGTCGGCAGAAGCAACGGTGCTGTTGGTTGGTGCGGCGGTGGTGGTTGGGGTCGCCGGACTGACAGTGGGCCCGGCGCCGCCGCAAGCCAACACGATGGCACACACCATGCCGACGGTGAGTCGGCGGATCCAAGGGATAGAGCGGTGTGCCATGCTTCAGGTCGGGAGGGGGTTGTGGCGAGGTCGTTAGTGGTTAAATCGCCCCTCAGCCCCCGTGGAATATACCCGAATAGCTATACAAAATATAGCAATGGTTTGCCCTAGTTCACCATCACCAGCTTGCCCATGACGCCGCGCGAGCCCATGTGGGCATACGCAGCCTTGAGCTCAGCCATGGGCATGATGCGGTCAATCACCGGCTTGATCTTGCCCTGGCCGTACCACTGGGCCAGTTCGCCCATCATGGCGGCATTGGCCTTGGGTTCTTTCTTGGCGAAGTCGCCCCAGAACACCCCCACGATGGACGCACCCTTGAGCAGGGCCAGGTTGAAGGGCAGGGCGGGAATGGGGCCAGATGCAAAGCCCACCACCAGGTAACGCCCGCGCCAGGCAATGGATCGGAAGGCCGGCTCGGCAAAGTCGCCACCCACGGGGTCATAAATGACGTCCGGGCCCTTGCCGTCGGTCAAGGCCTTCAGCGCGTCGCGTAGATTCTCGGTGGAGTAGTTGATGGTGGCATCGGCGCCGATCTTCTTGCACAGGTCGCATTTTTCTTGTGTGGATGCGGCCGCGATCACTTTGGCACCCATGGCCTTGGCAATCTGGATGGCAGACGTGCCCACACCACCGGCCGCGCCCAGCACCAGCACGGTTTCACCGGCCTTCAACTGGGCCCGGTCTACCAGCGCGTGGTAAGACGTGGCATAGATCATGATGAAAGCCGCGGCATCCACCATGGGGAAGCCCGGCGGCAGCGGCATACACAGCGCAGCTGGGGCGATGGTGTGGGTGCCAAAGCCGCCGGTGCCGCTGAGGCAGGCCACGCTCTGGCCGACCTTCAGATGGGTCACACCTTCACCCACCGCCTGCACGATGCCGGCGTATTCCGAACCCGGCACAAAGGGCAGGGCGGGTTTCATCTGGTACTTGTTTTGCACGATCAGGATGTCGGGGAAGTTCAGGCTGGCGGCCTTGATTTCCAATAGCACCTCACCCGCTTTGGGCTGGGGCGTGGGTAGTTCTTTCCAGTTCAGGGCGTCGATACCGGTGGGGTTTTCGCAAAGCCAGGCGTGCATGGGAATCTCCAAAAAAAGTTGGGGCATCATAGGCCGTGGCTGTGGCAAAAAATGTCGCTGGGGCGACCCGGCCCGGTTACGTGGAGGGTTCTTGGCGGCCCCTACAATGGTCCTTCAACCCCCCAAGATGTATGAAAATTCTGATTTCCAATGACGATGGATACCTGGCCCCTGGCCTGATGGCGCTGTACGAGGCGCTGAAAGATGTTGCCGAAGTGGAGGTGATAGCGCCCGAGCAAAACAACAGCGCCAAATCCAACGCGCTGACCCTTCATTCGCCCCTGTACGTGCACCAGGCCAGCAATGGGTTTCGTTTTGTGAATGGCACACCGGCTGACTGCGTACACATTGCGCTGACCGGTCTGCTGGATTACCGGCCCGATCTGGTGGTCTCCGGCATCAACAACGGCGCCAATATGGGGGATGACACGATTTATTCGGGCACGGTGGGTGCTGCCATGGAGGGGTTTCTGTTTGGTATCCCGGCCATTGCCTTTTCACAGGTGGAGAAAGACTGGCACCACCTGGACAGCGCCACACGCAAGGTGCGTGAACTGGTGCAGTCCATGGAGCAACAGCAGTTGATCACCCACACGCCGTTTCTGCTCAACGTCAACATTCCCAACTTGCCTTACGAACAAATTGGCAACACCAAGCTGTGCCGCTTGGGGAAGCGCCATGCGGCTGAAAAGGTGATCCAGCAAAAGAGCCCACGCGGCGACACCATGTACTGGATTGGTGCGGCTGGCCCGGTCAAGGATGACGCCGAAGGCACCGACTTCCACGCCACGGCCCAGGGCCATATGTCCATCACACCCTTGAAGGTGGATTTGACGGACCACGACAGCCTGCGCTACTGGGCACAAACCGCGTCGCGTTTGTCGGGTGCTGCACCCCAACCCGCGCCAGTTGCCGCGCCATGAAACAACGCCCCTCGTTCCCCGCCCGGCTGGACACCACACTGGCCAAAAACCGGCCCAACGCCCATGGGGTGCCAGCGCCCGCCAAAGCGGCGGCCCCAACAACTCAAACCAGTGCCGCACCTGCCGGTGTTAGCAAAAACGCCAACGCGGCCAAACCGGCCGCGCCACAAGGCCATGGCATGGAATCCAGCGCTGTGCGCGCCCGCATGGTGCAAAAACTGGCGGCCGGAGGCATTACCGATGCCCATGTGTTGGCTGCCATGGGCACCATCGAACGCCACCGCTTTGTAGACAGTGCCCTGATTAACCAGGCCTATGAAGACACCAGCCTGCCTATTGGGCTGGGCCAGACCATTTCCAAACCCGGTGTGGTGTCGCGCATGCTGGAGCTGCTGCGCAACGGCCACAGCGGCAAGCTGGGACGGGTGCTGGAAATCGGCACCGGCTGCGGTTACCAGGCCGCCGTGTTGAGCTGCCTGGCCACCGAGGTCTACAGCATCGAGCGCCTGCGCGGCCTGCACGACCGTGCGCGCGACAACCTGCGCCACCTGCGCCTGCCCAATCTGCACCTGCTGTTTGGCGACGGCATGGTGGGTTACCCCAAGGGCGCACCGTATGCGGCCATCATTGCCGCGGCGGGTGGCGAGGCCGTGCCGCAGGCCTGGGTCGACCAACTGGCCGTGGGCGGGCGGCTGGTGGCGCCGGTGGTCACCATGGGGGCGCCAGGTGCGGCCGGCAGTGCCCAGGCCCTCTTGGTGCTGGATAAAACAGCACAGGGTGTGCGCCAGACCATTTTGGAAGCCGTGCATTTTGTCCCCCTAAAATCGGGTGTTGCTTGAAGGAAGTGTTTATGTTTGGTTTCCCGCGTTCTGTTGGTTGCTTGTCCGTTGCTGCGGCGGTGTTGGTGCTGTCCGCGTGTGGCTCCAAGCCGCTCAACCCTGCGCCGGTGGAGGACCGTGCATCGGTCTCCAGCAAGGTCGAGATCACCCCACCACCCGTCCCGGTCAAGCAGCCACCGGGTTTTGAGAATGCAGGCAAGGCCGGTTACTACACCGTCAAACCCAAGGACACGCTGATTGGCATCGGCCTGGAGGCCGGACAAAGCCACAAGGACATCGCCCGCTGGAATAACCTGGAGAACCCCAACCGGATCGAGATCGGGCAGGTCTTGCGCGTAACACCACCGGTGGCTGCGCCGGCAGTGGTGGCCACCACCACCCCAAGCGATAGCGGTGTGGCCGTGGCCAAACCGGTGTCCTCCAGCGCCGCTACCGCCACGCCGATTGCCCCGGGTGCGGTGGCCAAACCCGCATCGGCTCCCGCATCGGGTGCCACCGCCAGTGCAAGCCCCGCGTCCGCACCGGTGGCCACTGCATCCTCCGCCGCCAGCGGTGAAGAAGACTTGGGCTGGATCTGGCCCGGCAGTGGCCCCGTGCTGGCCGGTTTTGATGAAGCCAAGAATAAGGGCTTGGACATTGGCGGCGCCGCCGGTGATGCCGTGCTGGCCTCGTCGGACGGCAAAGTGGTTTATGCCGGCGCCGGCCTGCGCGGTTATGGCAACCTGATCATCCTGAAGCACAACAACACCTACCTGACCGCCTACGCCCACAACCAGACCCTGCTGGTCAAGGAAGACCAGACCGTCAAGAAGGGCCAGAAGATTGCCGAGATGGGCAGCAGCGACGCCGACCGCGTCAAGCTGCACTTTGAGGTGCGCCGCCAGGGCAAGCCGGTGGACCCCGCCAAATACCTGCCGGCGCGTTAAACCCCAGCATCCACCATGAAAAAACCCCGCAACAAGGGTTTTGACAGCAGCCCGGTAGAGCCGGGGCTTTCGGGGAGTCTCTTAGAGCAAAATAGCCTCTCAGCCCCCGAGGATATTGGTTCATTAGCTACAGATTCGATAGCGTTGCACGCGCTGGAACTGCTGGCGCAGGACGGTACCGCGGGCGAGGCGCCAGCAGACGAGTCGGGCGACGCGCTCTCGCTGTACCTGCGGGGCGTGCGCCGCACCGAGCTCTTTACCCCCCAAGAGGAATTTGAGACCGCCACCCGTGCCCGCGCGGGCGACTTTGCGGCCCGGCAGAGCATGATCGAACACAACCTGCGCCTGGTGGTCAGCATCGCCAAGGGCTATATGGGCCGCGGCGTGCCCATGGCCGACCTGGTGGAAGAGGGCAATCTGGGCCTGATGCATGCCATCGACAAGTTCGAGCCCGAGCGGGGCTTTCGCTTCTCCACCTACGCCACCTGGTGGATACGCCAGTCGGTGGACCGCGCGCTGATGTACCAGGGCCGTGCCGTGCGCCTGCCGGTGAATGTGGTACGCGAGCTGCAGCACGTGTTGCGCGCACGCCGCCTGCTGGAGAACGATTCCGAGCTGGTGGCCAAGCGGCCCGAAGGCATACGCGTGGAAGACATCGCCGCGCTGCTGGGGCAGGACCCACACCACGTGGCCGACCTGCTGTCCATGGGTGAGGCGCCACGTTCGCTGGACGCTTCACTGGACCGCAGCGGCGACGACATGACGCTGGGGGATGGCCTGGTTGATGAACTGACCCTGGCCCCCGAGGACGTAACCCTGGCCCACGAAGTAGATCTGTTGCTGGAGGAGTGGATAGGCACCCTGAGCAACCGCGAACGTGCGGTGCTGGAGGGCCGTTTTGGCCTGCACGACCAGGAGCCCGAAACCCTGGACGTCATCAGCATTCGCCTGGGTCTGACACGTGAACGTGTGCGCCAGGTGCAAAACGAAGCGCTCTCCAAACTCAAACGTTACCTCACGCGCCGGGGCATTACGCGGCAATCGTTAATGTGAGACCTTGCGGGACAGACCGTAGCGAAGCGGAGCTCTGTCGCCAACTGATTAGGAATGTATTCGCGGGATAGACCACAACTATTGAGAGGCAGCATGCAAAATCGTCTGACCCGTCCCGAAGTTCCGGTGGATATGACCTGGAACCTGAATGACCTGTTTACCTCGCAGGCCCATTGGGAGGCAGAGTGTGCAGCGGTTGATGCGGCGCGTGCCCAGGTCAGCCCGTACCAGGGCCGCTTGGCAGACAACGCGCAAACGCTGCTGCAGTGCCTGGACAGCGTAGAGGCCTTGCAGCAGCGATTGATGCGTGTGGCCACCTACGCCCACCTGCGCAACGCGCAGGACGGTACCAACCCCGTTTACCAGGCCGGTATGGCACGTGTGGCCACACTGGGTGCGCAGTTGAACGCCAGCATCGCTTTTGTGGATTCTGAAATCCTGCAGTTGCCCGACGACTTGCTGGAGCAGTACCTGGCGGCCGAACCCGGTCTGGCGCCGTACCGCCACTATTTGCAGGACCTGCTGGACCTGCGGCCCCACCGCCTGAGCCCGGATGCCGAACGTGTGTTGGCCTCATTGGGTGAGTCGCTGGCTGCACCCTATATGGTGTACAGCCGGTCCAAGGCCAACGACATCCAGTTTGCGCCGTTTACCGATGCCCGTGGCACGGTGCACCCAAACTCGGTCAACCTGTTCGAGTCCAATTACGAAGGGCATAGTGACACCAGTATTCGCCGGGGCGCGTGGGCGTCATTCAGCGCGGGCCTCAAGTCCTACAACCACACCTATGCGGCCACCTTTGCCACCGAGGTCAACAAAAACGTGGTGCTGGCCCGGCTGCGCAACTACCGCAGCACAGAAGATTTTCTGCTGCAATCCCACAAGATCCCGCACGCGGTCTACAGGAACATCCTGGACATCATCCAGGCCGAGTTGGCGCCGCACATGCAGCGTTATGCACGCTTGCGCCGCCGGGTGCTGGGGCTGGAGAAGCTGCTTTACTGCGACATCAAGGCGCCGCTGGACCCGGCCTTCAACCCGCGCATGCCATATGACGAAGCCTGCACACTGATACTGGATGCACTGGCCGTGATGGGGCCACAGTACTGTGGTTTCGCCCGCCGGGCGCTCACGGAGCGTTGGGTGGACAGGGCCGACAACGTCGGCAAGTCTTCGGGTGCGTTTTGTGCGTCACCCTACGGTGTGCACCCCTACATCCTGATCACCTGGTCCGACACCATGCGCAATGTGTTCACCCTGGCGCATGAACTGGGGCACGGCGGACACTTTGGCCTGGCCATGCAACACCAGCGGTTTTTCAACACGCGACCGGCCATGCCCTTTATCGAGGCGCCGTCCATCATGAACGAGATGCTGCTGGCCCAGCACATCCTTGGCCAAAGCCAGGATGCGCGTATGCGGCGCTCCGTCATCATGCAGGTGCTGGGCACCTACCACCACAATTTTGTGACCCACCTGCTGGAAGCCGAGCTGCAACGCCGCGCGTACGCGATGGCCGAGGCGGGCAAATCCATCACCGCGTCCGTGCTCAACCAAAGCAAGGGCGATATCCTGGCCGCCTTCTGGGGCGATACGGTAGAAATCGACGACGGTGCCCGCATGACCTGGATGCGCCAGCCCCACTACTACATGGGTTTGTACCCCTATACCTATTCGGTGGGCTTGGTGGCCTCCACGGCCATGGCGGGTCTCGTTCGGGATGAAGGGGCGCCTGCCGTCCAGCGCTGGCTTCAGGTTCTGCAAGCCGGTGGCACACGCCCGCCACTGGAACTTTTGCAGTCCGCTGGTATAGACATGTTGTCGCCCCAGCCCATACACGATGCGGTGGCCTATGTCGGTCAATTGGTCGACGAATTGGAGCAGGGCTTTCCAGGGTAGTAGAGCCCCCACGCTTGTCGCTGCGCGTACCGCGCTGTCCCCAGAGGGGGCGCTAGCCGTCTTGGGGCGGCCCGGCGACGGCTTAGGGTTAACGATGGGCACGGTTTTTGCGAGCTGTGCCACACTGCGCGCGGACTCATGATCTGAGTCCCCACTAATGCCACTTCTGTACACCCAGGGAAGCGATTGATGAAATCTGTTGTTACGCAAACATTTGTTGCGGCGGCCATACTGTTGCCGTTGCTGACCCCCGCGCCTGCCTTGGCGCAAGGCGCCAAAGACACGCTGACCATTGGCATGTCGCAGTACCCACCCAGTTTGCACCCTGGCATTGAGCCCACGGTGGCCAAGACCTATGCCATCCGTTTTGGCTACCGCCCCATATCCGCCTACAACGACAACCGCAAGATGGAGTGTTTTCTGTGCACCGAGGTGCCCACCATCGCCAATGGCCGCGCCAAGACGGTGGACCTGGGTGGCGGCAAAAAAGGAATGACGGTCAAGTTCACGCTGCACCCGCAGGCGCAGTGGGGTGATGGCACACCCATCACATCCAAAGACGTAGCCTTCAGCTGGTCGGTGGGGGTCAAGCCCGAAAGTGGCTTTGCGCGCCCCGATGTATTCCAGCGCATCACCAAGGTCGAAACCGTCGATGCGAAGAACTTTGTTCTGCACATGAACAAGGCCGAGTACGACTTTGCCGACCTGGTGGACTTTGCGCTGTTGCCTGCCCACCTGGAAGAACCCGTCGTCAAAGGACTGGCAACCCTTGGTGACTACAACAAGAACACGCTCTACAACCGCACACCCACCACGGCCGGCCTATGGAACGGCCCGTACAAGCTAGCACAAATCCAGTCGGGCGCCTTCCTGGTGTTTGAACCCAACCCCAACTGGTGGGGACAAAAGCCCTATTTCAAACGCATCACCGTCAAGACTATAGAAAACACCGCCACCTTGGAGGCCAACCTGCGCTCAGGTGACCTGGACTACATCTCCGGTGTGCTGGGTCTGTCCATGGACCAGGGGCTGGCTATGGCCAAAGAGCCGGCACTGCAGCAGAAGTTTGATTTTGAGTTCCCGCTGGGTCTGGTCTACGAACACATAGACCTCAACCGCAACCACCCCGGCCTCAAGGACAAACGGGTGCGCCACGCGCTGTTGCTGGGCATTGACCGCGAAACCCTGGTCAAGCAGTTGGTGGATGGCAAGTTTCCCGTGGCCCACAGCTGGGTCAACCCGCTGGAACCGGGTTACGACGCCAATGTCACCAAATACCCGTTTGACCCCGCGCGCGCAAAGACTTTGCTGGACCAAGCTGGGTTTAAGCCTGGTGCGGACGGCATCCGTGTGAACGGTGCGGGCCAGCGTCTGTCGCTGGAGTACATGACCACCGCTGGCAACAAGATGCGCGAGCTGATCCAGCAGGTGCTGCAAAACCAGTGGAAACAAATCGGCGTGGAAGTGGTTATCAAAAACGTGCCGGCCCGCACCTTCTTTGGTGAGACCCTGAAGAAGCAGCAGTTCACCGCCTTGGCGCAACTGGCCTGGAGTTCCAACCCCGAGTCCCCACCCACCAGCACCCTGGCCACCGCAGGTATTCCCACGGCCGCCAACAACTACGCTGGTGCCAACTACCCGCAGTTCAGCCACCCCGGCATGGACAAGCTGATTGACGAAGTACAGCGTGAGCTGGACCCCGCCAAACGTAAACCCCTGTGGCATGAGATGCAGAAAATCTACACCGACGAGTTGCCCGTTTTGCCACTGTATTTCCGCACCGATGTGTACGTGGTGCCCAAGTGGCTCAGCGGCGTCCTGAAGCCCGGTCAGCTGCCGTCCAACTATTTTGGCCAGGAGTCCTGGGGCGTCCGCTAGCGCGGTAGCTGCCTTTTTGTAGATCGTTCCATGGTTAAAAAACTGAACCCACTGCTGGGTGCGGTGGCGGCTGCGCTATTGCATCTTTTGTATCCATCACCTGCGCTGGCGCAGACGCCCAAGGACACGCTGGTCATCGGCATGTCGCAGTACCCGCCCAGCCTGCACCCCGGTATCGAGCCTACCGTTGCCAAGGTGTATGCCATGCGATTTGGCTACCGCCCGATCGCCACCTACAACGACGACATGAAGATGCAGTGTTTCATCTGCACCGAACTGCCGTCCATCGCCAATGGTCGCGCCAAAGTGGTGGATCTGGGCGGTGGAAAAAAAGGAATGACGGTGAGGTTCACCTTGCACCCGCAGGCCAAGTGGGGCGACGGTGTTGCCATCACATCCAAGGATGTGGCGTTTAGCTGGACCGTGGGCAGCAAGCCTGAGAGCGGTTTCGCGGGGGGTGATTTTTTCCGCCGGGTCACCAAGGTGGAGGTGTTAGACCCCAAGAACTTCGTCCTGCATTTGAACAAGCCGGTCTATAACTTTGCCGACCTGAACGATCTGGCGTTGATGCCCGCGCACCTGGAAGAACCCGTTGTCAAAGGGCTCAAGAACCCGGCCGACTATGGCAAAAACACCGGCTTCAACCGCGAGCCCACCCAGGCGGGATTGTGGAACGGCCCCTACAAGCTGACCCAAATCCAGTCAGGCGCATTTTTGGTGTTTGAGCCCAACCCGCACTGGTGGGGGCCCAAGCCCCACTTCAAACGCATCACCGTCAAAACGGTGGAGAACACCGCCACGCTGGAGGCCAACCTGCGTTCGGGCGATGTGGACTTTATTGCCGGCGTGCTGGGCCTGTCCATAGACCAGGGCCTTGCCATGGCCAAAGAACCGGCGTCGCAGCAGAAATACGACTTTGCCTTCCCTCCGGGCTTGCTCTACGAATACATCGTCTTGAACAATGCCAACCCCGTGCTGCAGGACAAGCGTGTTCGCCATGCGCTGATGCTGGGCATAGACCGTGAAACCCTGGTCAAACAACTGGTGGATGGCAAGTTTCCGGTGGCCCATAGCTGGGTCAATCCGCTGGAGCTGGGGTTTGACCCCAACGTCACCAAGTACGCCTTTGACCCAGCCCGTGCCAAAGCCTTGCTGGACCAGGCGGGTTTTAGACCGGGTGCCGGTGGTATTCGCGTGAATGCACAGGGGCAACGTCTGTCGCTGGAATACATGACCACTGCCGGCAACAAACTGCGCGAGCTGATCCAGCAGGTTCTGCAAAACCAGTGGAAACAAATCGGGATAGAGGTGGTCATCAAAAATGTGCCGGCCCGCACCTATTTTGGTGAAACCCTGAAAAAGCACCAGTTCACCGGATTGGCCCAGTTGGCCCTGAGTTCGACCCCTGAGTCACCACCTACTGCAGTCTTGAGCAGCAGTGGCATTCCCACGGCCAGCAACAACTACGGTGGACAAAACTACGCCCACTTCAGCAACGCTGGCATGGACAAATTGATTGACGAAGTCCAGCGTGAACTGGACCCCGCCAAACGCAAACCCCTGTGGGCCGAAATGCAAAAAATATTCACCGAAGAGTTGCCCGTGTTGCCGCTGTACTTCCGTACCGATGTGTATGTGGTGCCCAAGTGGCTGACCGGGGTGATACGCCCTGGCAAATTGCCTGCCGGCCCCTATGCGGTAGAAGAATGGGGCGTGCGCTGATATGACGGAAGTAATTGATATGCCTGTTGAAGAAGCGCATGGCGCAAAGGCGCCCACCTCGGCCACGCCCTTGATACATGTTGACCACCTGTCCATTGGTTTCAAGACCGACAAAGGCGTCCTGCGCGCCGTGGACGATATCTCGTACAGCATCGCCCCCGGCAAGACGCTGGGTCTGGTGGGGGAGAGTGGTTGTGGCAAATCGACGACCGCGCTGGCCCTTATGGGCTTGCTGCCACACACCGCTGCCGTAACAGGTCAAGCCCACTTTGGCGGGCAAGAACTGTTCGGGCAATCTGAATCGCAGTGGCGCGACGTACGTGGCAACAAGGTGGCCATGATTTTTCAGGAGCCGATGACCGCGCTGAACCCGGTGATACGCATTGGTGAACAGATCGGCGAGACGTTTCTGCTGCACCAGGGACTGGACAAACGCGCTGCCTATGAACGGGCGGTCGAAATGCTCGACGAAGTGGGTATCCCGTCGGCACGTACACGTGCAGCGGCATACCCGCACCAGTTGTCGGGCGGCATGCGCCAGCGCGCCATGATTGCCATGGCGCTGGCCTGCCGGCCCAGCCTGTTGATAGCAGACGAACCCACGACTGCCCTGGACGTGACCATCCAGGCGCAGATTCTGGAGCTGATGCTGGAGCTGCAAGACCGCATTGGCATGGCCATCCAGTTCATCAGCCACAACCTGGGTGTGGTGTCCGAACTGGCCGACGACATCATCGTCATGTACGCGGGGCGGATTGTGGAGCGCGCACCGGCGGCACGCCTGTTTGACCAGCCGCGCCACCCCTATTCGGTGGGGCTGATCCAGACCCTGCCCAATCTGCAGCACCGCCAGCCCCGCCTGCCGGTGATTCCCGGCGGTATGCCCAATCTGGCTGTAGCCTCACCCGGTTGCCGTTTTGCCGACCGATGTTCCCGTGTGGTTGCGCAGTGCCGTGAGCAGGTGCCGCCCTTGGTCACTGTGGCGCCCGGCCACGATGTTGCTTGTTTCAGGGCTGACGCATGAGTTCTACCATCACTACCACAGCCCCTCTGCTGTACGTCGACAAACTGGCCGTGCATTTCCCCATGGCGCGCACCAGTTGGCTGCAGCGTGGCCCGTCGCCCGTATTGCAGGCCGTGTCCGACGTCAGTTTTTCCATCACCCCCGGCGAGACATTGGCCCTGGTGGGCGAAAGCGGCTGTGGCAAGACCACACTGGGCCGCGCACTGGTGGGCCTGTATGCCGCCACGCACGGTGCCATCCGCTTCAAGGGTGAAGACCTGACAGCCATGCCCGCTGCGCAACAGCAAAAGACGCGCCGCGCCATCCAGATGATTTTTCAGGACCCGTACGAGTCGCTGAACCCGCGCTTGCCCGTGTCCGATGTCATCACCGAACCGCTGCTGATCCACGGCATTGGCAACCGTGCCGAGCGAGCCGACCGTGCCCGCGAACTGATTGCCCAGGTGGGCTTGCCAGTAGACGCGTTGAATCGCTACCCGCACCAGTTCTCGGGCGGCCAGCGCCAGCGTATTGCCATTGCCCGCGCACTCGGCCCCGAGCCAGAGTTGATCGTGGCAGACGAGCCCCTGTCAGCGCTCGACGTGTCCATCCAGAGCCAGATCCTGAACCTGATGAGTGAGCTGCGCGAGCAGCGCCATTTGAGTTATCTGTTCATCAGCCACGACCTGTCCGCTGTGCACCACCTGGCCGACCGGGTTGCGGTGATGTACCTGGGCCGCCTGGTCGAGGTGGCACCGCGGGCCGAGCTGTTTGCATCGCCCAGCCACCCGTACACCAAGGCTTTGCTGGATGCCATTCCCCGCATTGGCCAAGGGCGCCGCGCCCGGGGCCGCACCATACAGGGTGACCTGCCCAGCCCGCTGAAGCCGCCCTCGGGTTGTGCCTTTCACCCGCGCTGCCCCAAGGCCCAGGCCATTTGCAAGGTCGAGGCGCCGGTGTTGATGCCCGCGCCCAGCCGCGTCCAACAACTGGCAGCTTGCCACTTCAAGGACTGACCACGATGCTGCGCTTCATTACTTCCCGACTGCTCCAGAGCGCCATCGTGCTTCTGGTGATGTCCTTCATCATTTATGGCCTCATTGGCCTGATGCCGGGCGACCCGATCGACATCATGGTCAACTCAAACCCCGGCTACACGGCACAGGATGTTGCCCGCCTGCGCGCCCAGTACGGCTTGGACCAGCCGCTGCTCACCCGCTACTGGAACTGGCTGCAGGCAGCCGCCATGCTGGACTTTGGGTATTCGCGTACCTATTCCCAGCCCGTGCTGGTGGTGCTGGTACCGGCCTTGATCCAGACCGGTAAGCTGGTGGGCCTGTCTTTTGTCGTGTTCACCGTGCTGGCGCTCACGCTGGGCGTTGTGGCCGCGCTGACCAAGGGCTCGGTGCTGGACCGGCTGATCAATCTGCTGGCCTTTGCCGGTATCTCCATCCCCGTGTTTTTTCTGGCGCTGATGTTGATCTACCTGTTTGCGGTGCGCCTGGGCTGGCTACCAGCCAGCGGTATGTTCACCATTGGCGGGGACGGCAGTCTGGGCGATACGGCCAAATACTATGTCTTGCCCGTGCTGACGCTGACCGCAGCCTTTGTCGGGCGCTTTACCCGTTTTACCCGCGCCTCCATGGTCGAGGTGCTGCGCATGGATTACATCCGTACCGCACGGGCCAAGGGTGCGGGCAAGCTGCGGGTGGTGTTCAAACATGCGTTGCGCAACGCCCTGATTCCGGTCGTCACCGTATTGGCGCTCAGCTTTGGCGCACTGCTGGGTGGTGCGCTGATCACCGAAACCATGTTTGCCCAGCGTGGTATGGGCAAGCTGATTTTTGATGCCATCATGGGCAACGACTTCAACCTGGCACTGATGGGCCTGCTGTTTGCCACCACCGCCACGCTGGTGTCCAACCTGGTGGCTGACATTGCCTACGCCTGGCTGGACCCAAGGATCTCGCTGTCATGAACAACCAAGCTACTTTGCCACTGTCTGTGGCCACCACCACCATCGCCGACAAACCCCAATCCGTCTGGCAACTGCGCTGGCGGCGTTTGTCCCGCAACCGGGTGGCCATGCTGGGCGGCCTGGTGTTGATTCTGTTGGCCCTGTTTGCCGCCGGTGCTCCGCTGTATGAGCGCTTGATGGGCGTCAACGTCAACGACACCAACCTGTTGAACCGGTTTGCACCGCCGTCGGCACAACACATCCTGGGCACCGACGAGGCGGGCCGCGACGTGATGGCGCGGCTGATGTACGGCGGGCGAATTTCCCTGCTGGTGGGCCTGCTGGGCGCCATCAGTGCGGCCATGGTGGGCACATTGATTGGCCTGATCGCCGGTTATTACCGCGGCCGTACCGAATCCGTGCTGATGCGCGTCACCGATGGGGTGATTTCGTTGCCCATCTTGCCCCTGCTGATTGTGTTTGCCGCCATTGATTTGCAAAAGCTGGGCTTCTCGGAAGAGTTTGTGCGCTCCAGTGCGGCCAATTTCTACCGCATTGTCTTCATCATTGCGCTGGTGGAATGGACCACGGTGGCACGCCTGGTGCGGGCATCCACGCTGAGCCTGATGACACGCGAGTTTGTGTTGGCCGCCCGTACCCAGGGTGCCAGCGCCCGCCACATTCTGAGCTTGCACATTCTGCCCAACACCACGTCACCCATCATCGTGGCGCTGAGTCTGGCTGTGGGTCAGATCATTCTGCTGGAGAGCACGCTGAGTTTTCTGGGCCTGGGTATCCAACCGCCCACCCCCAGCTGGGGCAATATGCTGAACAACGCGCAGGAATTGATCTCGCGTGCGCCAGAGCTGGCCTTTTACCCCGGTTTCTTGATTTTCATCACCGTGATTGCGGTGAATTTCCTGGGCGATGGTTTGCAGGATGCGTTTGACCCCCGCGCCGAATCGCATTGACGCATGGGTTGTGGGCGTGCCTGAACTGGTCGTTGGCGCGACCTGAGACAATTCAGGCATGACTGAACCGAATTCGACCGAAAAACCGCTGCCCGAGGGCTGGCTCAAAGTAAAAGCCCTGGACCTGGAAGCTCAGGGCGTCGCCCACAAACCCGATGGCAAAGTGGTGTTTATTGACGGCGCGCTGCCTTTTGAGGTTGTCAGCGCCAATATCCACCGCAGCAAAAACAGCTTTGAAAAAGGCACGCTGACCGAGATCCATGTGGAATCGTCCCAGCGTGTGCGACCCGAGTGCCCGCACTTTGGCCTGCACGAAGGCGCCTGTGGTGGCTGCAAGATGCAGCACCTGCATGTGGGTGCCCAGGTGGCCGTGAAGCAGCGGGTGCTGGAAGACAACCTGTGGCACATCAGCAAGGTCAAACCCGACAATATCTTGCGGGCCATTGAAGGCCCTGCCTGGGGCTACCGCTACCGCGCACGGCTTTCGGTCAAGAATGTCCGTAAAAAGGGTACGGTGCTGGTGGGCTTTCACGAGCGCAAGAGCCGCTATGTGGCCGACATGAAAGAGTGCAGGGTGCTGGCACCCCATGTCAGCGCCATGTTGATGCCGCTGCGTGCACTGGTCGGTAGCATGGAAGCGGCAGACACTCTGCCGCAGATCGAATTGGCGATTGGTGACATGGACGGTGGCAGCGGTGACGTGACCGCGCTGGTGTTGCGCCATATGGCCCCCTTGAGTGAGGCCGACCTGGAGCGTCTGCGCCAGTTTGCTGTGGCACACCCCGGCGTGCAGTGGTGGCTGCAACCCAAGGGCCTGGACACCGTGCACCGCATGGACGAGACGCCGGGTCACGAGACCGGGCAACTGGCCTATTCCTTGCCCGACTTTGGCATCACCATGCCTTTCAGACCCATCGACTTCACACAGGTCAACCCCCACATCAACCGCGTGCTGGTGACACGCGCACTGGGTTTGCTGGCCGTGCAGAAGCATGAGCGTGTCATCGACTGGTTCTGCGGCCTGGGCAACTTCACGCTGCCGCTGGCCACCCAGGCGCGCGAGGTGCTGGGTGTGGAGGGTGCCGAATCGCTGGTCGAGCGTTCGCGCGAGAACCTTAAGCTCAATCAGGCTGCAGCCCCCGAGAAAAGGCCTTTGGCTGCTACTACTTTTGTAGCGCGAAATTTGTTTGAGATGACACCGGAAATGCTGGTCGGGGATGGTGCCGCCGACAAGTGGTTGGTAGACCCTCCGCGTGAAGGTGCCTTTGCACTGGTGCAGGCCTTGGCTGGTGTGCGCCAGCGGGTGCTGGAGGGTGTGGCAAGTGATGCCGAGCGGGCCTGGACGCCGCCCAAGCGTATTGTGTATGTGAGCTGCAACCCGGCAACCCTGGCGCGGGATGCCGGCGTGCTGGTGCAGGAGGGCGGCTACCAGTGCACGTCAGCCGGGGTGGTCAATATGTTCCCCCACACGGCCCATGTGGAGAGTATTGCGGTGTTTGACCTGGTGGCCTGAGCGGCGTGCTGAGTTAGGGGCTCAGGGCTTGGCCTTGGGTTTGGCCTTGCTGTTGTCGCTGGCCTTCTCGTCAAGCACTTCTTCCACAGGCTGCGGCGGCTTCTCGTCCTTGGACGGTATACCGTCGATCTTGTTGTCGCGCATGTACTGGTCCATCTCTTTCCAGCCATCGAATATGGCCGCCTTGGACGCTTTTTCGTTCTTGGCGTAACAGTCTTCAATGCTGCGCATGCCGTAGCGGCAGGCGCTGCCAATCGCTTTGGAGTCAGCGACGCGCTGGGCTATCTTGGGATCTGTCAGCAGGGTTTCGATCTGGTCGCAACCTGCCAGCCCCAAGAGCATGGCCAAAAGTATCAGTCGTGCAGCAGTCATGGAATGAGGTGATGTTCTGGGGTCATATCGGCACGGTGGCCGCTTGTCTGAATCATCGCTTGGTTTGAACGAAGAAAAGGCCCGAAATGGGCCTTTTTTTGGGGTTTAAAGCGGGCCTGACGACCCGCAAAGCGACATTTACTCGCGCTCGCCGCCAAAGATGCCCAACAAAGCGAGCAGGTTGGCGAAGATGTTGTACAGACTAAGGTACACGCCCAAAGTGGCCGAGATGTAATTGGTTTCCTCGCCATCTTTCACGCGCTTCAGGTCATACAGAATGAATGCGGAAGAGATGCCGATCACCAGTACCGACAGAGCAATCATCAGGGCAGGGCTCTGAAAGAAGATATTCGCCACAGCCGCTACCAGGACCATGATCATGCCGATGAACAAGAATTTGCCCATCGAAGACAGATCGCGTTTGATGACGGACGACAAGGCTGCCATGCCCATGAAGATACCGCCCGTGCCCGCAAATGCCGTCATGATCAAACTGGCGCCGTTGCTCAGGCCCAGAATGTTGCCTACCAAACGGGACAACATGAGGCCCATAAAAAAGGTAAACGCCAGCAGAACAGGTACGCCAGCAGCGGAGTTCTTGAACTTCTCAATGGCGTACATGAAGCCAAAAGCCCCGCCCATGAAAACGATGAGGCCCATCCATGGAGACATCGCCGCCATGGCCGCGCCCACGCCCGTCGCCACCCCGATCCAGGCACCCAGAACGGTCGGCACCATGGAGAGGCTCAACAGCCAATAGGTATTGCGCAGCACCTTGTTGCGCTGCTGTGCGTCCGAAGCTACATAGCCTTGGCCCGGGTTCAAAGTAGTGATGTGGTCTGTCATGTTTCAAACTCCTTCAGTGTCTGCTGAGTGCAGGTGGGGTGGATTCTAGGGTTTATCAAGGCGCATACAACAAATATGGGGACACATTGACCTTTTTATAAGCAAGGATGTTGTGCAAACCGGTACACAGACACTGTGTGGGCGCGGGGTTATGCTTGCAGACTTTCACCTTCCATCATCTGAATTTCACCGCCATGAAAACCAAATCTGTACTTGAATTTGCCGATGTCAAAGCCATTGCCGCCGCTGCCGAAGCCGAGGCTCTGAAGAACAACTGGGCCGTCAGCATCGCGATTGTGGACGACGGCGGTCACCTGTTGTGGTTCCAGCGCCTGGACGGAGCTGCACCCATCTCGTCCCACATTGCGCCGGGCAAGGCCCGTACTGCTGCTGTAGGCCGGCGCGAGACCAAGGTTTACGAAGACATGATCAATGGTGGTCGTGTGTCGTTCCTGAGCGCACCAGACCTGAACGCCATGCTCGAAGGCGGCGTGCCGATTGTGAAAGACGGCCAGTGCCTCGGGGCGGTTGGTGTGAGCGGGGTCAAATCCAGCGAAGACGCACAGATCGCCAAGGCCGGTATCGCCGCGCTGGGGCTGTAAAAAACAAGCCTAGGGGCGGCAATTTTTCGCCGGGCCGCCCCAAGAAAAATTAGCTCCCTCGGGGGGCAGCGACCCGCGTAGCGGTGGAGCGTGGGGGCAATATTCAGTGCCTGGGCTCGGTGATGAAACCGATCTTGTGTAATCCCGCCTGCTTGGCCGTGGCCATGGCCTGGGCGACAAATTCATAACGCACGGCTTTGTCACCGCGGATATGCAGTTCCGGCTGGGGCTGTTTGGCGGCCTCGGCCTGCAGCTGGCTGACCAGTGCATCTTCCGTCACCGCAGTCTGGTTCAAAAAGTAGGCACCCTGGGCATCCACGCTGAGCTGGATGGTCTCGGGCTTGAGGTTCTGCCGCTCGCTGCTGGCCTGCGGCAGTTCCACATTGATGGCATGTTTCATCACCGGCACGGTGATGATGAAGATGATGAGCAGCACCAGCATCACGTCGACCAGCGGCGTCATGTTGATCTCGTTCATGACCTCGGTGTCGTCGTCGCTCGTGGCTTCTTGCATTCCGAATGCCATGTTATGCCTCCCGACGAGCCGCCTCTAGGGAGGCATGCGCCCCCTCGGGGGGCAGCGAACAAATGTGAGCGTGGGGGTGGTACATATTTTCCCTTAGGCTTTCTTCATGGCAATGATCTTGCCGTCGGCCGGGTTGTTGCCGACGCGGGCGCCGGTCACAAAGTAGGCGTGCAGGTCGTGCGCAAAGCGGTTGAGCTTGGTCAGGATGGATTTGTTGCCCCGCACCAGGGCGTTGTAGCCCAGCACCGCGGGGATGGCCACGGCCAGACCCAGGGCGGTCATGATCAGCGCCTCGCCGATAGGACCTGCGACCTTGTCGATGGTGGCCTGGCCGGATGCACCAATGCCCACCAGCGCGTGGTAAATGCCCCAGACTGTGCCAAACAGACCGACAAAGGGGGCTGTGGAGCCCACCGATGCCAGGATGGCCAGGCCGCTCTGGAAACGCGCCGTGCTGTCGTCGATGGAGTTGCGCAGGGTGCGGCTGATCCAGTCGCTGACGTCCAGCGTGTCGTGCAACTGGGTCTGGGTGTGGCGGTGGTGGGCCGTGGCTTCGCGCCCGGCTTGGGCCAGTTGCACAAAGGGGTTGCCGTCTTGTGGGCCCAGTTCGGCTACACCGTCGGCAAAGGCTGCGCTGTGCCAGAAGTTTTCGGTGCGTTTGGCCAAAGACTTGTACTTGAAGATGTCCAGCGCCTTGATCAGGATGACAACCCACGAGGCAAAGGACATGCCCAGCAGCAGCACGGCCACTGACTTGATGATCCAGTCCCCTTGGGCCCAGACGGCGACTAATCCGAGTTGCGAATCCATAAATACTCCACTAAAAAAAGAAAGCTGCGGGGCCAACCAGAGGCGGTTGGTTACTCCAAAACAAAGGTAAATGGCACGTTGAACCACATGGCCTCGGCCACGCCGGCACGTTTGCCGGGCACGTAGCGCCATTTGCGAGCAGTGGCCAGTGCGGCCTGGTCCAGGCGGTCAAAACCGCTGGATTTGAAGACGCTGGCGTCTTGCGCCGTGCCGTCTGCACCAATCAGGGTGCGGATAATGACCTTGCCCTGTTCACCCATGCGTTTGCTTAATGCAGGGTAGGGCGGAAATGGGTTGTTCAGGTAGTCGGCGTCGCTGGACGGCAGCTCCACCTTGGGGGGTGCCGGGGGTGCTGCTGTGGTCGCAGTTGCCGTGGCATTGCTGGACGCTTTTACAGCGGCGGTGACCGGTGGGGACGGGTCCACCGGTGCCAGCGTGATCTCCGATGGCTGTGGTGTGGGTGTCGTCACCGCCAAAGGGGTGGGCGGCGTGACCGGTGTCTGCCGGGTCTTGATGGGTGTTGGTACAGGGGGCGGTGGCGCGGGTTTGTCTTCCTGGGGTGTGTGCATCTCCACCAGCACCTGGGCCGGTACAAACACTTCCACCACCCGGCGCAAAAGGCCGGCTTGCAGCGCCCACAAGGCACCCACGTGCAACAGCAGCACGATCCCAACGATTCGTAAATTTCGGCTCATCTTCGTGTTGTCGTTTATGTATCCGCCCACATGCGCAGGAGGTTGTGGTAGACACCGGTGAGTGCGGTGGTTTCGGCAGAATCGCCATGGCGCTGGCGCAGGGCCAGCAGGTTCATGTCCAGCTCGTAGAGCAGGCGACGCTGTTCGTCACTGCGCACCATGCTCTCCATCCAGAAGAAGCAGGCCAGGCGGTGGCCGCGGGTGACAGGTTTGACCTGGTGCAGGCTGGTGCCGGGGTACAGCACGATATGCCCTGCGGGCAATTTGACCGACTGCTCGCCATAGGTGTCGGCGATGCAGAGTTCGCCCCCATCGTAGCTATCGGGGTCGGATAAGAAGAGGGTGCACGAGACATCGGTGCGCACCCGCTGTCCGGTCTCGGGCATATAACGTACGGCACCGTCGATGTGGTTGCCGTAGTAGTTGCTGTCACCGCCATAACGGTTCAGGCGCGGCGGGAACACCCGTTTGGGCAGGGCGGCCGAGAAGAACAAAGGGCTGCGGTCCAAAGCAGCCAGCACCATGGTGCGAATGGCGCGCGCGGCCTCGCAGTCATGGTCCAACTGTTCGTTGTTCTTGACCTGGCGCGCCAACTCGCCCGCACCTTTGCGCCCATCGCCCCAGGGCGCACTGGCGAGCAGCGTCTGTGCGTGTTGCACCTCTTCAGGCGTCAGTATGTTGGGTAGATGGAGCAGCATGGTGTGGTTGGTTTCTAGAACTTGAGGTTCAGCGTCAGTTGGGCATTGCGGCCCGAACCGGGGATGTAGTGGCCCGAGTACAGGGAGTCCGCATACAACACGTTGTTGATGTTGGTCACATTGCCCTTGAGCGACACCTTTTCGTTGAAGGTGTATTCGGTCATCAGGTCCACCGTGGTGTAGGCCGGTGCCATCCAGCCGGGGTTGCGGTTGGCCGATTGTTCACCGCGGAAGTTGATACCGGCACCCACGCGCCACTGGCCGTTGATCTGGTAGGTGGTCCATACGGTACCGCTGTGGATGGGGGTCAGTGCGGGGCGCTCACCGGCACGGTCACCCGCGCCCGCGGTGGGCGATGCGATGTCGATCACGGCATCGGGCATCCACATGTAAGAGCCAAACACCTCCCACTGGGGTGTCAGGTGGCCGGTCAGGTCAACCTCCAGACCACTGGCGTGGCGCTTGCCCGACAGCAGGAAGGCGGTGGCCGCCGAATCGGGGTCGGTGTTGCGTTCGTTGAACTTGGTGGACTGGAACAGCGCCAGGCGCGTGGTGAAACGTTTGTCTGCCGTGTCCAGCTTGGCGCCGATCTCGAAGTTGCGGCTTTGCTCGGGTGCGGTGTTGGCGCTCAGGGCGCTGTAGGAGTAGGTGTCGGCCGAGGTATTGAACGACGTGCCCCACGACATGTGGTACGAGTGCAGGGGGTTGGGCTGGTACAGCACGCCCACACGCTCGCTCCAGTCGCCAATGGTCTGGGCGTAGCTGGCGGTGACCCGGCCAGTGGCGTTGATCGTGTCGAAGTTGCCACGCATGCTGTCGTAGCGCAGGCCGGCCAGCACTTTCCATGCGGGTGCGACCTGGACCATGTCCTGTGCGTAGACACCGATGTTTTGCGCCTCGAAAGCGCTGGTGCGGGTTGTTGTGCGTGCCGCCTCGTTGAGCGACGCACCGTCAAACGGGCGACCTGCCGTGGTCTTGGGTTTGGTCACGCCGGACGCGGCGAACACGTCCTTGGTTTCGCGGGCAAAGTCCAGGCCCGCCAGGATCTCGTGTTTCATGCCCCAAGCGGTCAACTTCTGGCTGTAGTCGCTCTGGCCGTACAGCGAATCCAGGTTCTGGATCTTGGCCTGGTTGCCACGGGTCAGGATGGTGTTGGGGCCAAAGGTGTCCAGGGCGACGGCTAGGGTTGGGCACTCGGGGTTGGTCACCACGCCGGTGGTGGCGTTGGTGCTGCGCTGGCAGAAGCGCACGGTGCCAGCACGCTGGTCGCGCGTGTAGGCACCCTTGCGGAGCACGGTCTTCAGCTCTGTGTTGCTGTCAAAACGGTGCAGGTGGCTGGCGGTGAGGTATTTGGCGGTGCCGGCGCTGTAGTCGCTGGCCATGCCGAAGTAGGCGCTGGGGTCCAGCTTGTCGTTGATGGTGGTGGCCGACACGGGCGCGCTGGCCGTGGGCCTGATCCACGGCAGGCCGTAGTTCATGCCATTGTTGTTGTCCAGGGCGTACAGGCCAACGGAAAATTCGTCAGCGGTGCCAATGCCAAAACGGTAGGCGGCGGCAAGGCCCTTTTTGTTGATGCTGCTGCCGGCGCCATTGTTGTCGGCCTTGGTGGCCATGGCGTTGATGCGCAGCGCCGCGTTTTCGCCCGTCTGCACGTTGAAGTCGCCGGTGATACGCGCGTAGTTGAAGTTACCCAGCGTGGTGGTCACTTCGTTTTCGTTCATGGCGCGGGGCGCCTTGGACACCTGGTTGACCGCACCGCCTGTGGAGCCACGGCCAAACAACATGGAGGCCGAACCGCGCAGCAGTTCGATGCGGTCGTTGTTGAAGGTGTCGCGGTCGTAGAAGGCCGGGTCGCGCATGCCGTCCACAAAAATGTCACCACTGGTCGCCAGCGAGAAGCCGCGCAGGCGGATGTCCTCTTCTCCACCTTCGGCAGCCAGGAAGGTCACGCCCGCGGTGTTGTGCAACACATCTTTCAGCGTGTCCAGGTTGCGGTCATCCACCAGCTTTTCGGTGACCACGGTCACAGATTGGGGGATGTCGCGCAGGGCCTGGTTGACCTTGCCGATGCCGGAGGTGGTGGCGCGCACGCCGTCTTTGCCTTCGGGGGCGACTGCGGTTTCCTTGATCACCACGGGCTTGAGCGTCTTGGTCTCAGCCGGTGTGCTGGTCTGCGCGATGGCGCCCAGCGAACCCATCAACAGCAAAGCACCCAGGGGCAGGTGTTTGACATCCAGGCTGTATGCTACGGAATGTGTAGCGCTTGATGTAGTGCCGACGGGGGCTAGAGTGTGTTTTGGCTTAAATGCTTGGCTTTGGGTCATGGTGCGATTTAGGTCAGGGTTGTTGGCTGGCTAAATCCGCAACTGGCTTACGCCCACGCGGTGTGGCTGGCTTGTGATGGTCAGGCAGTATTCTAAATGCGAATCGTTGTCATTAGCGATATCGATTGCACTTTTTTTCTGTGGCGCAGAAATGTGTGACCACGGTGGTCACGGCCGCAGCCGTCAGGCCACGGCGGCAGGCGTCAAACTGTCCAGCATCTGCTGCCCAATCGCCTGAAACGCCGGGTGGGGCGATTGCAGCAGCTCCTTGCCTGCCTGAAAGCGGTAACCGGTGGTGGCGGTAAGCGGCACCTTGCGCAGCCAGTGCAACGCTTCCTCCATGCGCCCACGCGCGGCCAGCATGCCGGCGTAGTTGAACTGGCCGCGAAAGTCGCCGCCCTGTGCACCTTCGCCGTATGAGAAGAAGGCTGCATCCAGGTCGCGTGCAACGACCAGGCCATCCTCGTAGTAGCGGCCTATCTTGGTCATGGACTTGGCATGGCCCAGGTCGGCGGCCCTGCGGTACCACTCCAGGGCGTGTGCATGGTTCTGGGCCACCCCTTTGCCTGCGGCCAGTACATTGGCATAGTTGTACATGCCGGCATCCAGGCCCTTGTGGGCCGCCTGGCGGTACCAGTTGGCGGCCACAAAGTTGTCAAGCTCGGTGCCCCAGCCGTTCTCAAAACAGCGGCCGGCCATGTTCATGCCCATGGGCTGGCCCTGTGTGGCCGCTTTCAAAAACCAGGCAAAAGCCTGCTGCGGCGCACGCTCCTGGCCATGCCCGTCCAGCAGCCACTGGCCCAACACCGTTTGTGCATTGGCATTGCCCAGGGCTGCACTATGGGTCATCCATTGCGCTGCGTCGCAGGGGTTGGAGCCTATGACGGTTTGCCACTCTGCGGGCGTCAGGCGGTCCAGGTCTTCTTTGGACAGGGGCAGGTCAATGGTGAGAGGGCGCATGGGGGGGGGCTGTCAGGGTGAATGGTGCGATTATGCGTTTTGTATTTTAAATACGAACGATTCGCATTTATAATCTGCTGCATGAATGTTATTCCCAAAGTTCCAGGCCATAACGAACAGACGCCAGCTCCCGTGGATTCTTCAGCGGGCCACAAACCATCGGCCTCTGCACGTGTGGCACGGATGCCCAGCACTGCGCTGTTCTCTGGCGCCCAGGAGGTGGAGATTGAGCACCATGGCACGGTCTACCGTTTGCGCCAGACGGCATTGGGAAAACTGATATTGACCAAGTAAGTCTGACCAAATAATGCCCGCCCAAGGGCACTGATAAAACCACACCAGCCAGCCCCCGCCAGCCAGTGTCCGGGTCCGCTACGGACCCCCCACGCTGTTGAAAGGGAGGTTAATGTGTGTGAATCCAATCCAAAACCGGCGCCGGCGAGCGCAACCATCGGCTCCAGGCGCCGCAGGCTCTGGGACCTGAGCCACGAATGCCACTGCCCGGTGGTGGGCGTTTGTATACCGCTCGACACCCTGCGCAGCATCGTCAACAAGGCGCTCGGCGGCAAGGCCCTGGCCGATGACTACGAAATCCATGTGGGAGCCGTGGCCGAGTGCCGGCACCGCAACCGCCTGTCCGAAGCCCTGCACGACGAGCTGGAACGGCGCTACGCGCACGACGTGCGGCTTTTCAAGACCGCCAAAACTGTGCGCGATGTGGCAGACCTGTGGAGCCAGGCCATACGCCGGGGCGACGTGGCCGGTGCCTTTTGGGCCGCACTGGTACACCCCCGCTGCGACGCTGTCATGCAAGAAGTGTTGTGCCGCGACATGCATATGCTGCAACACCAGGCCGGTGCCAATGCGCGACTGGATGTCGCCCGTTTCAGCGCCGTGCTCGACGAAAACGCGGTGCTGGCCCGCGAGCTGGCGCGTGTGCAGGAGCGCAGCACCCGCCTGCTGGCCGAAAAATCGGCCGAGATCGCACGTTTGGCAGCACAGCACATGCGTGTGCAGGCCGACAACATCAGCATGGAAAGCCGCATCGCCTTTCTGACGGAAGACCTGACCACTCTAAAGGCCTCCAACCCCCAACTGGATGCCCGTACACGTTTGCAAAAGAAGCTGGACCAGACGACCGCACGCATGGCCGAGCTGGAAGAGCAGAACGCAGCCCTGCGCCATAAACTGGCCACGGCCGCCAAGGCGCTGGACGCCCTGCATACCGAGCCACCCCAGACCACCCTGGCGGACACCCCACAACGCAGCGCACCCCGTGTGTCACCGGTGACGCTGTACCTGAAGCAAAAAACCGTGCTCTGTGTGGGCGGGCGCACCGGCAACATCGCCAACTACCGCAACCTGATCGAGCGGGTAGGGGGCCGGTTTGCCCACCACGACGGCGGGCTGGAAGACAACCAGAGCGTGCTCGACGCCAGCCTGGCCGCCGCCGACCTGGTGATCTGCCAGACCGGCTGCATCAGCCACAACGCCTACTGGAAGGTGAAGGATTTCTGCAAACGCACCGGCAAACGCTGCGTGTTTGTAGAGAACCCCAGCACATCGTCTCTGGTGCGGGGGCTGGCGCAGATGACAGAGCAGGGCGCCGCGGTACCGGCCATTGGTTTGGATGAAATGAGGCTGTAGCCCCCGTATTTTCTATTGTTGCTGCTATAACAATAGTAGCAATTTGGTGTTGTTATGCTGTGTCAGCATTCTCATTCACCAAATACACAAGGCCCCTATGCCGGACGAACACCTGAGAGACCAAGCGGCGCTGGCACGGCTGGAACGCTACGCGACGCTGATGGATGCGCGCTTTCGGGTGCCCGGGACGCGGATTCGTATCGGCTTGGACCCCATCATCGGCCTGCTGCCGGGCATAGGCGACGTGTTGGGTCTTGCACTCTCGCTTTATGTCGTGGTTGAGGCAATACGCCTGGGCGTATCCAAGCGTGTGTTGTTCAAGATGTTGCGCAATGTGGCACTGGAAGCCCTGGTAGGCGTGGTGCCGGTGCTCGGAGACGTTTTCGACATCGCCTTCAAGGCCAATCTGCGCAACGCGGCAATGCTGAAGACTTATATCGAGGATCGTCTGCAGCCGACTCCGGTTCGCACCCCGCGGCGCTGGCAGCAGTGGATAGTGCTGGTCGCGTTCGCCGCACTGATCTTGGTGTTATTGCTGGCCCTGCGGCAGCTTTTTGCGCCGGTGTGGCAGGGGGTCTTTGGCTAAATCTGTTGAATTGAACGATGGCGTTGGCAACATTTCGGGCACCCAGCTTAGTTTCGTCTGTACCGGGCCAAGTTGCAGTCAAACGCGGATGACCGCCTTCAAGGACTACGCTGATGGAGCATGCATGACGGTTGCGCTCGGTCAGAATGGACTGTCCAGTCAGCTATGGTCTCCGCACGAAGCTTTGGCGTCAGCGCTGAAAACTAAGACAGCAAATAAGCATTCATGGCTACATAGAATGCAGAACTTGTCAGGACCCAGGGAGCCGCAATGGTACGAAAAACAAACATTACTTTGTGCACTCTCATCGCGCTTGCCAGCTTGCTCGCACCAGCGGTTGGCGCGCAGGGTTTGGCAAAGCCAGCTTTCCGAGACATCACCGAACCACCGCAGGGAAAGTTGGGCGAGCAAGTGGCCGCGATGATTGCCGCCATCAACGCCAACGATCCCAAAGTGGCACATGACTTTGTCGAGCGCTATCTAACTCCTTCCGTTGCGACGGGGAAAGCGTTGGACGCACGCGCAGCATCATTGATGCAGGCGTTTCGGTCTTCCTCTGGCGTAGATTTCTATTCAGTCAGGGCTGCCGTGGATTCGGGCGGGTCGCCACACACGGTCAACACCGTGGTGTTGAAGGAACGCCTGCACGGTGGCTGGATGGCTGCAAAACTTGTGATGGATCCCGGCAACGCGCCGCGCATCCGGAGCATTGCGTTTGACCATGCCCGCCCGCCTGCGAGCACCAGCACGGCGGCAATGACAGAAGTGCAAATGCTGGAACGTGTGAATGCCAGTTTGGACCGTGAGTGTGCAAACGACAAGTTCTCTGGCGCCTTATTGATTGCGCGCGCCGATCAGGTGTTGCTCAAGAGAGCATGTGGCGAAGCGAGCATGCGTTACCACGTGAAGAACGACGTCGATACCAAGTTCAATCTTGGCTCCATGAACAAGATGTTCACCGCCGTTGCCATCGCGCAGCTGGTCGAGCAGGGGCGGGTCTCTTACGATGATCCGGTCAGCAAATATGTTGACAAAAGCTGGCTGCCCAAGCGCATTACGGACCGCATCACGGTTCACCATTTGCTAACGCATACCTCGGGATTGGGAAGTTATTTCAACGATAAATTTGAAAATAGTTCTCGCGAGCTATTCCGTGAAGTAAACGACTTCAAGCCCCTTTTGCAGGGCGACGACCCAAGCTTTCCACCGGGCCAAAGATTTCAATACAGCAATAGCGGGATGCTGCTACTCGGGGTGGTGATCGAAAAAGCCAGTGGCAAAAAATACTTTGACTATGTACGCGAGCATATCTTCAAGCCGGCCGGGATGAAGGATACCGACAGCTACGCCATGGATGAGCCGGTTGAGAATCTGGCAATGGGCTACACCTCGGAATCGAGGGAGAAGGTGCATTGGAAAGAAAACACTTTTATGCATGTGATCAAGGGTGGCCCTGCGGGCGGCGGGTTTTCCACTGTTGGTGATCTGCACCGATTTGCGCAGGCACTTCAAGTCGGAAACTTGGTTAATCCCGAGTCGCGCGCCAGGCTCTGGACCAATCAATCTGACCGAGGGTATGGCTATGGTTTTAAGATCGGCGCGTACCCTAATGGACTTGATGTGGGCCATAACGGCGGTTTTCCTGGCATCAGTGGAGATCTCACCATATTTGTTGACCAGGGTTATGTAGTGGCAGTGTTATCCAATCGTGATCACGAGGCTCTCGTCATGAGCGGCCGTTTGCGTGCGTGGATCACGCAAATCCCGGCGGCAGATTGATGTAGACGAGCCTTGAAAAGGCATTGCTTGTCCATTTGCCGACAGTCGCGCAGAGACATGTCCATTCCTGGCCGAGGCTGTGTTAAACCCCCTTTGAATTGATTGCAACCTTTGCTATGACATATAGAACCACATGTTGAGTTCAATATGTAACGGTTCATTCAAGGAGAAGCGCGGCAGCAGGTGACCTTGCTACCTGAGTGAGCTTTTCGAAATCCCTCTTCCCTTGTGATGAGGCCTGCTCGGTGTCCGCTTTGGGGTGCCGATTTCACGCTGATCTACGCCCGCTTGGGGTCGATTGCGATCTCGCAAACCCGCATCGCCGGTTTCTGTAGCCTGATGGTTGCATGTGGCAAATGCCACATCGTTTTTTCCCACTTTCAACGCCATAGAAGGCATTCACCGGCTTGCGCATCTCCACACCGAAGGCTCTTGCGAAACTGCGTTGTTTTGGCATGGCCAGCCTTCCCATCGGAAAGGTTTAAGCGAAAAGTAGCCCCAGCCCCCGAATAAATTGAATCTATTGCTATGGATTCAATAGTGATCCAAGGAACCTCCAGAACACCGCCCCCAACGTCAGATCAGCGCTCCCATAGGGTTTTACACATTTGCCATTGCGAATGCGAGGAATTCGCATTTAAAATGGGCTTTTCATCACCATCCGCCCAAAGAGCGCAGTGCCATGATTGTGTGTGTTTGCAAACGTGTGTCAGACCGCGAGATCCATCGCCACGTGCGGGCGGGTATGGGTTTTGACGAGATTCAGTTTGAATTGGGCGTGGCCACCCAATGTGGCAAATGTGAGCAGTGCGCCCGGGATGTGGTGGCCCAATGCCACCGCATGCACCCGGTTGCTGCGCTAAGCAGCGGCGAGCCTCAGCTGGATTCGCCCACCTGGCTTTGCAGGTAGTTCTGCAGGCCCAGTTTGGCAATCAGGTCGATCTGGGTTTCCAGAAAGTCGATGTGTTCTTCGGTGTCTTCCAGAATGCCCTGGAGCAGGTCGCGCGAGCCGTAGTCGCGCACGGATTCGCAGTGGGCGATGCCGGCCTTGATGGTGGCTTGGGCGCCTTGCTCACTTTGCAGGTCGCAGGCCAGGATCTCTGGCACATCTTCACCAACCAGTAGTTTGGACAAATCCTGCAGATTGGGCAGGCCGTCCAGCATAAAAATGCGGTCCATCAGTTGGTCGGCGTGTTTCATTTCGCCAATGGATTCTTCGTATTCCTTCTTCGCCAGCTTCGCGAAACCCCAGTGTTTGAGCATGCGGTAGTGCAGAAAGTACTGGTTGATGGCGGTCAGCTCATTCTTGAGTTGAGCCTGCAGGTGTTGTATGACTTGTGCGTCGCCCTTCATGGGATTCTCCTTGGGATTGATCTGTTGCATTGTCCCCGGCATAAGCCCATTCCCCAAGGGAAACGGGCAATACCCACGACTACGGGTTCTTTTTACGTATGAGGCTGATAGGCGTTCGCATTCTCCCTGAGCAAGGGGGTCAGTACACCAGTCGCCCGGGGTGGATTTCCTGCAGGATGGTGGTGGCGATTTCTTCGATGGACTTGGTGGTGGTGGACAACCAGCGTATGCCGGCACGGCGCATCATGGCCTCGGCCTCGTTGATTTCCATGCGGCAGTTTTCCAGCGACGCGTATTTGGAGTTGGGTCGGCGCTCATTGCGAATCTCGCTCAGGCGCTCGGGCTGTATGGTCAGGCCAAAGATCTTGGCTTTGTGGGGTACCAGGGCGGGTGGAATCTGGCGGCGCTCAAAGTCTTCAGGGATCAGCGGGTAGTTGGACGCCTTGAGCCCGTATTGCATGGCCAGGTAGAGCGATGTGGGCGTCTTGCCGCTGCGGCTCACGCCCACCAGAATCACGTCGGATTGCTCCAGGTCGCGGTTCATTTGCCCGTCGTCGTGGGCCAGTGAGAAGTTGATGGCCTCGATGCGGCTTTGGTACTCCTTGCTCTTGCTGGCGTCGCTGAAACGGCCAATGCGGTGGTTGGATTTGAGCTTGAGCTCTTGCTCCAGCGGGTGCACAAACATGCCAAACATGTCCAGCAACATGCCCTGGCAGCCGTCCTGTATGACCTTGAGCACCTCCATATTGACCAAGGTGGTGAAGACGATGGGGCGTTCACCGTCCACCACGGCTGCATTGTTGATCTGCCGCACGGCCTGGTGGGCCTTGTCCACGGTATCCACAAAAGGCAGGCGTATGTGGCGGGCCTTGGTCTCAAACTGGGCCAAGATGGCGTTGCCAAAGGTCTCGGCGGTGATGCCGGTGCCATCGGACACGAAGAATACGCTGCGGTGGGTCATGGTTAGGGCTCGCGGGTTGTCGTCAGTGATTTGCAAGCGCCGGGCTCATATTGGCCGGGGCACCTGGGGTGTGCGGCCTCTACAATGGTCGCAATTGATGCATTTTCTCATTCCCGGGTGTCCCCAATAGCAACAACAGTGGACTGGCGTGGAGTGATCGCTGCTGACTAAGCGCGGCGTGTGCCGGTGCAGGTAGCAGCGAAACGGTTTTTAACTTCCGGAGCTACTGTTATGTCAACCCTGTTCAATCCGACCGATCTGGTCGTCCCCTTCGAGCATCTTCGCATGACCGACGTCGAGTCGGTCGGTGGGAAAAACGCCAGTTTGGGGGAAATGATCTCCAACCTACCCACCGGCGTCAAAGTGCCCACCGGCTTTGCCACCACGGCCCACGCCTTTCGCGAATTCCTCAAGTTTGACGGTTTGACTGAAAAAATCAGCGCCAAGCTGAAGGCGCTTGACGTAGAAGACGTGCGTGCCCTGGCCGTGGTAGGTGCAGAAATCCGCGGGTTGGTCGAAGCCCAGCCTTTCCCGCCCGAGCTGGAAAAAGGCATTCGCGAATCCTTTGCCACCCTGAGCGCTGGCAACGCAGACGCCACCTTTGCGGTGCGCTCCTCTGCCACGGCAGAAGACCTGCCCGACGCCTCTTTTGCCGGCCAACAGGAGACTTTCCTGAATGTGCACGGCATCGATGACATCCTGCACAAGATCCGCGAAGTGTTTGCCTCGTTGTACAACGACCGCGCCATCAGCTACCGCGTGCACAAGGGTTTTGCCCACGATGTGGTGGCGCTGAGTGCGGGCATCCAGCGCATGGTGCGTTCCGACCTGGGCGCGGCAGGTGTGATGTTCACTATCGACACCGAGTCCGGCTTTGACCAGGTGGTCTTCATTACCTCCAGTTATGGCCTGGGCGAAACGGTGGTGCAGGGCGCTGTGAACCCCGACGAGTTCTACGTGCACAAGCCCATGCTCAAGGCAGGCAACCGCGCCGTCATCCGCCGCAGCCTGGGCTCCAAACTGCTGCAGATGCAGTTCACCACCGCCGAAGAAAAGGCCAAGAGCGGCAAGCTGGTCAAGACCACCGATGTGCCCACCGAACTGCGCAACCGCTACTCCTTGACCGACGCCGATGTGGAGCAATTGGCCCGCTACGCGCTGGTGATTGAAGAGCACTACGGGCGCCCCATGGACATTGAGTGGGGCAAAGATGGCATCGACGGCGAGCTGTACATCCTGCAAGCCAGGCCCGAGACGGTCAAAAGCCAGGCCGGCAACCAGGCCGAATACCGCTACAAGCTCAAGGGCTCGGGCACGGTGCTGGTGGAAGGCCGTGCGATTGGGCAAAAAATTGGTACCGGCCCCGTGCGCATCGTGCACAACATCAGCGAGATGGACACGGTGCAGGCCGGCGACATCTTGGTGACCGACATGACGGACCCCAACTGGGAGCCGGTCATGAAACGTGCTTCGGCGATTGTGACCAACCGTGGCGGCCGTACCTGCCACGCTGCGATCATTGCCCGTGAACTGGGCATTCCGGCCGTGGTGGGCTGTGGCCATGCCACTGAAGCACTCAAAGACGGCATGCTGGTCACCGTGAGCTGCTCTCAGGGCGACACCGGCTTTATTTACGACGGCCTGCTGGAAACCGAAGTGACCGAAGTGGTGCGTGGCACCATGCCCGAGAGCCCGGTCAAGATCATGATGAACGTGGGCAACCCACAACTGGCCTTTGACTTCTGCCAGTTGCCCAATGAAGGCGTGGGCCTGGCGCGGCTGGAGTTCATCATCAACAACAACATTGGTGTGCACCCCAAGGCCATTTTGGACTACCCCAATGTGGATGCAGACTTGAAAAAGGCCGTGGAGTCGGTGGCCCGTGGCCATGCATCGCCCCGCGCTTTTTATGTGGACCGTGTTGCCGAAGGTGTGGCTACGATTGCCGCCGCCTTCTGGCCCAAGCCGGTCATCGTGCGCCTGTCCGACTTCAAGAGCAACGAATACCGCAAGCTGATTGGCGGCAGCCGCTACGAGCCCGAAGAAGAAAACCCCATGCTGGGATTCCGTGGCGCCGCGCGGTATGTGAGTACCGAGTTTGGCGAGGCCTTTGCCATGGAATGCGAAGCCTTAAAACGCGTGCGCAACGACATGGGGTTGAACAACGTGCAGGTTATGGTGCCTTTTGTGCGGACCCTCGGCCAGGCCAAGAAGGTGACCGAGCTGCTGGGCCGCCATGGCCTGCGCCGCGGCGACAACGGGCTCAAGCTGATCATGATGTGCGAGATCCCCAGCAACGCCATCCTGGCCGAGCAATTCCTGGAGTATTTCGACGGCTTCTCCATTGGCTCCAACGACCTGACCCAATTGACCCTGGGCCTGGACCGCGATTCGGGTCTGGAGTTGCTGGCAGCCGATTTTGACGAGCGCGACCCCGCGGTGAAGGCCCTGATCAGCCTGGCGATTGCAGCCTGCAAGAAGCAGGGCAAGTACATTGGCATATGTGGCCAGGGCCCCAGCGACCACCCTGACTTTGCGCAGTGGTTGGTGTCGGAGGGCATCTCGTCCATCTCGCTGAACCCGGATTCCGTCATCTCTACCTGGCAAAAACTCGCAGCACAATGACCGTACCAAGGACCGCACGCCAGTGGGCCCTGCATGCAGGACTGCTGGCGCTGTGGTTCTTGGCATCGTTTGGCGTCGTTTTTTTTGCCCGCGACCTGCAATGGGTGGTGTCCAACTGGCCGGTTGGCTTCTGGTTCGCCGCCCAGGGCTCGGTGCTGGTTTTTATTGGCATCGTGGTCGTTTATGCCTGGGTGACCAATCGCAGAGAGGGCGCCGAGCCCGGATTTGACGCCGCGGCCTATGCACGCTACAAAGGTGCGCTGCACAGGCGGTTTGCGCTGTATGTTGCCAGCCTACTGGTGTTCTTGCTGGTCCTTGCACTGGCAGAACGCCTGGGCTTGTCCAAGGTCTGGGTGGCAGGTATCTTTCTATCGGCAACCCTGGTCTTGTATGCGGTGATCGGTGTTTATGGACGTACCGCCGACGCGTCGGAGTACTACGTGGCCGGCCGGCGTGTACCCGCTGTCTACAACGGTATGGCCACGGCTGCCGACTGGATGAGCGCAGCCTCTTTCATCAGCATGGCCGGTGGGCTGTATTTGCAGGGCTACTCCGGCACCAGTGGGCAGGCCGGTGGTCTGGCGTATGTTTTGGGTTGGACCGGCGGGTTTTGCCTGGTTGCACTGCTGGTTGCGCCGTACCTGCGGCGTATGCGGATCTACACCGTTCCAGACTACTTTGCAGTGCGTTTTGGCGGCCGTTGGCCCCGCATGATCGCGGCCATGGCCGCGGTTTTGTGTTCCTTTACCTATGTGGTGGCCCAGATTTACGGTGTGGGGCTGATCACCTCGCGCCTGACCGGTGTGCACTTCGAGATCGGCATCTTGCTGGGTCTGGGCGGCGTGCTGGTGTGTTCATTTTTGGGTGGTATGCGGGCGGTGACCTGGACACAGGTTACACAATACGTGGTCATCATCCTGGCGTTTCTGATTCCTGTTTCGTGGCTGGCCTATAAACAATTGGGCAATCCATTCGCGCCGGTGGTGTATGGCCAGCAGCTACAAAAAATCGCGGCCATAGAACAGCAGCTGATGGACTCCCCGGCGGAACGGCAGGTCATTGAAGAGTACGCGCGGCGCGCCCGTGCCTATGAAGCCAAGTTGTTGGACGTGGAGGGCGCCTTGCTGGAAGAACGCACAGGTCTGCGCCAGCAGTTGCGCAGCCTGGGCGACAAGAAGTCGGACGACGACCGTGCCATAAGCCTGCGCCGTGAGTTGGCTGCGCTGCCCAAGGACGCGGCGTCGGCACGTGATGCCTGGACCCGTGCGGCTGCAGACAACTGGGCCCGCGCCAAACCTTTGGGTGGTATGCCACCCCACACCACGCCGTTCGCCGGTGACCCATCCGGCACGCCTGAGCAGGTGCAGGAGTTCGAGACCTCGCGCCTGAATTTTCTGGCGCTGATGTTTTGCCTGATGGTGGGTACAGCCGGCTTGCCCCATCTGCTGACGCGTTACTACACCACACCGACCGTTGCCGAAGCACGCAGTTCGGTCGCATGGTCCCTGGTGTTTATCGCGCTGCTCTACCTTTCCGCCCCAGCCTTGGCGGTATTGGTCAAGTACGAGGTGATGGCCCATCTGGTGGGGCAACCCTTTGACAGCTTGCCAGCCTGGGTGGCGCAATGGGCGCGCGACGCCAGTCTGTTGACGGTTTCCGATGTCAATGGCGACCACATTTTGCAGTTTGCCGAACTTAAGATGGGCGCGGACCTGATCATGTTGGCCTCCCCCGAAATTGGGGGCTTGCCCTATGTGGTGTCGGTGCTGGTGGCGGCCGGAGGCCTGGCCGCGGCGCTCAGTACCGCCGACGGTTTGTTGTTGACCATTGGCAATGCCATGGCGCACGACGTGTACTTTGAAGGCAACGGCAACAAGGTACAGGCCATGCGCAGGGTGATGTGGTCCAAATTTGCCTTGCTGGTGGTGGCATTGATTGCGTCATACGTCGCCGCACAACGCCCTGCGGGCATTTTGTACCTGGTGTCGGCTTCGTTTTCACTGGCGGGTGCAGCATTTGTGCCAGCCATGGTCCTTGGCATATTCTGGAAAGGCACAACCCGGGCTGGCGCCGTTGCAGGTATGTTGACGGGACTGGGGCTGACCGTGTATTACATGGTCATCAATTTGCCCGCCGTACGAGCGGTGGTGGGGCTGACGGGTGAAGGTCTTTGGTGGGGCATCCAGCCCGTGTCCGCCGGGGTTTTTGGCGTTGCTGCCGGGCTGGTAGCGGCCGTAGTGGTCAGTTGGTTCACCCGCCCGGAGCCCCTGGAGCCTGTCCCTCTGGCGCAATGACGCCCTTCTGGGCTATAATCTTGGGCTTCGCCTTGCTGCACCTCAATTAGACGCTGAGGGCAGCTTTTCTTAACCCCCGAATCTTGAATGGGGGAAATCCAAAAGGAGTATCAATGCGTCACTACGAAATCATTCTCATGATCCACCCGGATCAGAGCGAACAAGTTCCAGCCATGCTGGAGCGTTACAAAGGCATGATCACTGCCGGCGGTGGCAAGATCCACCGCGTGGAAGACTGGGGTCGTCGCCAGTTGGTCTACATGATCAACAAGCTTGCCAAAGCCCATTACCTGTGTGTCAACATCGAAGCCGACCAGGCTGTGATGTCCGAACTGGAACACGCGTTCAAGTTCAACGACGCCGTTCTGCGCCACCTGACCGTGTTGAAGAAAAAGGCCGAGACAGGTCCTTCGTCCATGATGAAGACTGTCGAGCGCGAAGAAACACGCAAGACACAACAGGCTGAATACAACGCCTAACGGCTGTTTTTACTGACGGAGAGTGCCTGCCAATTCCCTGATCCTGAGTGCCTGTATCGCTGAGCTGGATGCCATGCGTTACACACCGGCTGGAATACCCGCCCTGAACCTCAAACTCGAACACGAGTCTGAAACACAGGAAGCCGGGCAGCCCAGACAGATCAAGGTGGCAGTGAAAGCAGTGGCTTTCGGCGCATTGGCAGAGCGGTTGGTCAAACAACCCCTTGGCAGTGTCTGGAGGTTCAGCGGTTTTCTAGGCAACGCCCGTCACGGTAAAAGCATCGTTTTGCATATTCAAGAATTTTCGCAAGATTAGTTTTTTAGGAGGCCCACATGGCCACGTTCAAAAAATTCAGTAAAGACAAGCGCCCCAAGCGTCCCGCACAAAACCTGCTGTTCAAGCGCAAGCGTTTCTGCCGCTTCACAGTGACCGGCGTCGAAGAGATCGACTACAAAGACATCGACACCCTGCGTGATTTCATCGCCGAAAACGGCAAGATCATCCCCGCACGCCTGACCGGCACCCGCGCGATTTTCCAGCGCCAGCTCAACACCGCTATCAAGCGCGCTCGCTTCCTGGCGATGCTGCCTTACAGCGACCAGCACAAGATCTAAGGAGTACGAACATGCAAATCATTCTGCTCGACAAGGTCGTGAATCTGGGCAACCTGGGCGATATCGTCAAGGTTAAAGACGGTTACGCACGTAACTTTTTGATCCCTTCGGGCCGCGCTCGCCGCGCCACCGAGGCCGCCAAGGCTGCTTTTGAAGCCAAGCGCGCTGAGCTGGAAAAAGCTGCAGCCGCCAAGCTGGCCGAGTGCCAGGCTCTGGGCGAAAAGCTGGGTGGTACTACCATCAAGCTGACACAAAAAGCCGGCGTGGATGGCCGTTTGTTTGGCTCTGTGACCAATTCTGACATCGCTGAAGAGCTGGTCAAGAATGGCTACAAGGTTGCCAAGTCGCAAATCCGCATGCCCAACGGTCCTATCAAGCTCGTGAGCGAAAGCACTGTGGCTGTGGCTCTGCACACCGACGTGGTGGTGGACATCACCGTTTCCGTGTACGGCGAAACTGCCTAATCAGCAATAGTCCAACCCCGCAAGGGTTGGACCTGTTACCAAAAGCCGCAAGGGTTCGCCCTGGCGGCTTTTGTTTTTGCGGTCCCAAGTTACCCACAGCATTTAGTTGTTGTCCACAGCCTTTTCCCCAGAGTTATGCATTGCCGCGGCAGTCGGTAGCGCATAGCATGGAGAGCTTCAAGGAACATCCATGTCCACCGTCCTTTCCCCTGTAGACGAACACGGTCAAGACCGTCAAATTGCACAACTGCGGGTGCCGCCGCACTCCATTGAGGGGGAGTCCAGTGTGCTAGGTGGTCTGCTGCTGGACAATGCCGCCTGGGACCGGGTGGGCGACATCCTGATGGACAACGACTTCTACCGCTATGAGCACCGCCTGATCTACGCGGCCATTGGTACCTTGGTTAACGCCAGCAAGCCGGCCGATGTGATTACGGTGTTTGAGCACATGCAGAGCCAGGGCAGGGCGGAAGAAATTGGCGGCCTGGCCTATTTGAATTCCCTGGCCCAGTATGTGCCCAGTGCCAGCAATATCCGCCGTTATGCCGAGATCGTGCGTGACCGCTCGATACTGCGCAAACTGGTGACTGCCAGCGACGAAATCGCCACCAATGCCTTCAATCCTAAAGGGCGGCCGGTGTCGGAAATCGTTGATGAATCCGAACAGAAGATTTTCAAGATTGGCGAGCAGGGCAAGCGCAACAACCAGGGCTTCCAGGCCATGGATTCACTGGTCGTCAAGCTGCTGGACCGTGTGCAGGAGATGGCGGACAACCCGAACGACGTGACGGGTGTGCCGACCGGTTTTATCGACTTTGACCGCATGACGGCGGGCCTGCAGGCCGGTGATCTGATCGTGCTGGCCGCGCGCCCCTCCATGGGCAAGACGGCGCTGGCCATCAATATTGCCGAGCATGTGGCCTTGAAGGAAGGCCTGCCGGTGGCCATTTTCTCGATGGAAATGGGTGCCGCCCAACTGGCGGTGCGTATCGTGGGTTCTATTGGCCGCATCGACCAGGGCCATTTGCGCACCGGCAACCTGACCGACGACGAGTGGCCGCGCCTGTCCGAGGCGATTGAAAAACTGCGCACCATCTCCCTGCATATAGACGAGAGCCCGGGTCTGACCTCCAGTGAGGTGCGGGCCAATGCGCGTCGCCTGGCGCGCCAATGCGGCCAGTTGGGCTTGATCGTCGTCGATTACCTGCAGCTGATGAGCGGTAGTGGTGGTGATGGTGAAAACCGCGCAACCGAACTGGGTGAGATTTCCCGGGGCTTGAAGATGCTGGCCCGTGAGCTGAAGTGCCCGGTGATTGCGCTGTCGCAGCTCAACCGCAGTGTGGAGCAACGCCCCGACAAACGCCCCATGATGAGTGACTTGCGCGAATCCGGCGCCATCGAGCAGGATGCCGACATCATCATGTTCATCTACCGCGACGAGTACTACACCAAGGACCAGTGCAAGGAGCCGGGTGTCGCCGAGGTCATCATTGCCAAGCAGCGTAATGGCCCCACAGGTACCGTCAAGCTGGCCTTTATGCGCCAGTTCACCAAGTTTGAAAGCCTGGCGCATGGCGGTGGTGGGGACTATTGATATATGAAAAAGGGGGCCTGAGCCCCCGTGTGGATTGCCTGAATAGCTATTGAATTTATAGCACTTCGCTGGCAAAGTCCGCCAGGCGCGAACGTTCGCCGCGCGCCAGCGTGATGTGGCCACCGTGTGGCCAGCCTTTGAACTTGTCCACCGCAAAAGTCAGGCCGGATGAGCCCTCAGTCAGATACGGTGTATCGATCTGCGCCAGATTGCCCATACAAATGATCTTGGTACCAGGGCCCGCACGGGTGATCAGGGTCTTCATCTGTTTGGGCGTCAGGTTTTGCGCCTCGTCGATGATGACGTACTTGTTCAAGAAGGTACGCCCACGCATGAAGTTCATGCTCTTGATCTTGATGCGGCTGCGAATCAGCTCGTTGGTGGCGGCGCGGCCCCATTCACCGGCGCTGGTGTCGGTCTTGCCCAGCACTTCCAGGTTGTCGTCCAGTGCGCCCATCCAGGGGCCCATTTTTTCTTCCTCGGTGCCGGGCAGGAAACCAATGTCTTCACCCACACTGACGGTGGCACGGGTGACGATGATCTCGGTGTAGCGGCGGTCGTCCAGCACCTGGGTCAGGCCGGCTGCAAGTGCCATCAGGGTCTTGCCGGTGCCGGCCGTGCCGGTCAGGGTCACGAAGTCGACTTCAGGGTCCATCAGCAGGTTCATCGCGAAGTTCTGCTCACGGTTGCGGGTGGTGACACCCCATACCGCATTCTTGAGATGGGTGAAGTCGCGCAGCGTTTTGATGACGGCCGTGGTGCCACGGATCTCGGTCACGCGGGCATAGAGGCTGGGTTCACCGGGGGACTCAAAGTACACAAACTGGTTGATCAGCAAGCTGGGCACCACCGGTCCGTCGATCTTGTAGAAGGTGTGTTGGCCTTGTTGCCAGCTTTCTACCGCTTGCCCGTGTGTCGCCCAGAAGTCTGTGGGCAGGGCGGTGGCGCCGGAGTACAGCAGGTCGCCATCTTCCAGCGTCTTGTCGTTCTGGTAGTCGTCAGTGGCCAGACCCAGTGCACGGGCCTTGACCCGCATATTGATGTCTTTGGACACCAGCACCACCTCGCGCGGTGCGTAGTGCTGGCGCAGGGCCTCCACCACGCCCAGAATCTGGTTGTCCGCCTTGCCCTGGGGCAGGCTGGTAGGCAGGGTGTAGTTCAGCGGCTGGGTCTGGAACAGCAGTTTGCCCCGTGCATCGCGGTTGCCGGTGCTGGAGAGCTGGAAGCCTGCGGTGATGTCTGCACCGGGTGCACCGGCCAGCGCGTCCAATGTGCGGCTGGTCTGGCGGGCATTGCGGGCGACCTCGGTCATGCCTTTTTTATGGCCGTCCAGCTCTTCCAGAACAATCATCGGCAGGTAGATGTCGTGTTCTTCGAAACGGAACAGCGACATCGGGTCGTGCAGCAACACATTGGTGTCCAGCACGAACAGCTTGGTAGGGCCGGTGCGCACGGGTTTGCGGGAGCGGGTGGTGCTGGGTCGGGTCTCCACCTGGATCATGACCGGGGGAGCGACTGGCTCCACTACTGGCATTGGCTCACGTGCTGTCTTTTCCAGCAATGCGGCCGTTGCCCGCTTGGGGGCTTCCTTGGCAATGACTTTTTCCGCAGCTGGCCGAGCGGCTGGCGCTTTGACGGCTTCAAAGTTTTCCGACTTCTGCGCGGTGCGGGCGGTGCCGCGAACAGATGCAGCAAAAGCCTTGGGAGGGAGACGGTCAGCAGGTTTGGTGGGTGCGGGTGGCAGTGGCATGGATAGAGGGGCTCATGGAAGGGGAAGTGAATGAGAAGGGCATCGCAAAAGCAAAAAAGCCGCCCTGAGCCAAGGCGGCTTTTTGTTGTGGCGCGTTTGCGGTGATCAACGGCATGGAATCATTATGCATGACCCGGGTGACACCGCCAGACAGGCGTGTGTCAAAAACCACGCGAACAGCTCAGACTGCTTTTTTCAGTGCCTTGACGGCTTTGAGCACGTCGTCCACGTGGCCGGGGACCTTCAGGCCGCGCCATTCTTCTTTCAACAGGCCGTCGGCGCCAATCAGGAAGGTGCTGCGCTCTATACCCTTGACCTTCTTGCCGTACATGATCTTGTTCTTGACCACACCAAACATGTGGCACATTTTTTCTTCGGTATCGGCAATCAGTTCAAACGGGAGTTCCAGCTTGGTTTTGAACTCGTCGTGGGATTTCATGTTGTCGCGGGACACGCCGAATACGGCGGCGCCGGCTTTCACAAAATCTTTGTACTTGTCACGAAACTGCATGGCTTCGGTGGTGCAGCCGGGTGTATTGTCTTTCGGGTAGAAATACAACACCATGGTCTTTCCGACGTGGCTAGTATTGCTAACCTTGACGCCGCCGGTTGCGTTGGCTTCAAATTCAGGTAGGGGCTTGTTGACAACGATCGCCATATGGTACTTTTAGTCTCGCGTGCTGTATGTGTCAGTCAAAGTAGAGGGCTCAAACGTGACAGCGTTTGTTTTCCCTCGACTGCAACCCACGATTTTACTCTGAAAAGCACCCCATAGGCCCTCAGGGTAAACCTGCTTACAACAAAAGGGCGGCTACGACCTTGCGGCCTTCACCGGCCAAGAAGTTGTAGGTGCGGCAAGCGGCTTGGGTGTCCATGGTCTCCACACCGATACGTTTGGCGTACAAGGCTTGCAAGAGTGCCGGTTTGGGGAAACGGATGCGCTCTCCGCTGCCAAAGATCACAAGTTCAGCGTCCATCTGGGCCAAGCGCGCAAAATGGCTGTCTTGCAAAGCGTCAAACTGCGCACACTCCCAAAAATAGGGCGCCGCCAAGGTGCTGACCACCACGCTGCTGGTGTATTTCTCGCCATTCACGGTCACCCAGCCTGGCCCATAAGCCGTCACTGATGACGATTCCGTGGGGTCTGGGAGAAATTTCATGGGGGTACCTGGGTGAATTTGAATGCTGCACCGCACTAATTTCGTGCGGAACTGTGGTCAAATTATAGGTTTCGCCCTGTGCTAAAGACTTCTGGAGGGACTTTTGCGTACCATTCAAAAATCGGCCAAGTTGGCTAATGTGCTCTACGACATTCGCGGACCCATCATGGATGCGGCCCGCCAAATGGAGGACGAGGGCCAGAAGATCATCAAGCTCAACCTCGGCAACCTCGCCGTTTTTGGTTTTGATGCCCCGGAAGAAATCCAGCAGGACATGATCCGTAACCTGCCCAACTCGGCGGGTTACTCCGACAGCAAGGGCATCTTCGCCGCACGCAAGGCGGTGATGCACGAAACCCAGAAGCAGGGCATCGCCGGTGTCACGCTGGACGACATCTATCTTGGCAATGGTGCCAGCGAGTTGATCACCATGGCCACCAACGCGCTGCTGGACAACGGCGACGAATTGTTGCTGCCCATGCCCGACTACCCGCTATGGACTGCGGCTACCAGCCTGTCCGGTGGCACACCGGTGCACTACCTGTGCGACGAAGCCAATGGATGGATGCCTAATCTAGACGACATCCGCGCCAAGATCACGCCCAAGACCAAGGGCATCGTGGTCATCAACCCCAATAATCCGACCGGTGTGTTGTATTCCGATGCGCTGCTCAAGAGCATTGTCGAGATTGCCCGCGAACACGGTTTGGTCATCCTGGCCGACGAGGTGTACGACAAGGTCCTCTACGACGGCGTCAAACACACAGCCATCGGCAGCTTGTCCACCGACATCCTGACACTGACCTTCAACTCCCTGAGCAAAAGCTACCGTTCCTGCGGTTACCGTGCTGGCTGGCTGGTGGTCTCAGGCGACAAGAAACACGCCACCGACTACATCGAGGGCCTGAACATGCTCTCGAACATGAAGCTGTGCTCCAACGTGCCCGGCCAATGGGCTATCCAGACCGCGCTGGGCGGCTACCAGAGCATCAATGACCTGGTGTGTGAAGGCGGCCGCCTGCGCCGCCAGCGCGACCTGGCCTATGAGCTGATCACCGCCATACCCGGCGTGAGCTGTGTCAAGCCCCAGGCCGCCCTGTACATGTTTCCCAAGCTGGATCCGGCGGTGTACCCCATCACGGACGACCGGCAATTCTTCCTGGAGCTGCTGCGCGAGACCCGTGTCATGCTGGTCCAAGGAACAGGCTTCAACTGGCAGCAACCGGACCACTTCCGTATTGTGTTTCTGCCCCACGAAGACGATTTGCGCGAGGCAATCAACCGCATCGCCAAGTTCCTGGAAAGCTACCGCAAGAGCCACGGCACACAGCCTGCACAAGCGCAGGCAACGCCTTCTGCTATCAAGTTGGTAGCGACTCGCGCATGATTCACGGGGGCTAGCGCCCTGTTTTACTCTTAGAGATTTTATGAAACCGATTCAAGTTGGCCTGCTGGGCATTGGCGTCGTCGGCGCGGGCACATTCAATGTGCTCAAGCGCAACCAGGAAGAAATCCAGCGCCGCGCCGGCCGTGGCATTGAAATCACGATGGTGGCCGATCTGGACGTGGCCCGTGCCCAGTCGGTCGTCGGTCCCGATGTGAAAGTCGTCAGCGACGCTCGCGCTGTCATCGCCAACCCCGATATCGACATCGTTATCGAACTGATTGGCGGCTACGGCATTGCCAAACAGCTGGTGCTCGAAGCCATTGCGGCCGGTAAACACGTGGTCACCGCCAACAAGGCCTTGCTGGCCGTGCACGGCACCGAGATTTTTGCGGCGGCATCGGCCAAGGGTGTCATGGTGGCGTTTGAAGCGGCTGTGGCCGGTGGCATTCCTATCATCAAGGCGCTGCGCGAGGGCCTGACAGCCAACCGCATCCAGTGGATCGCCGGCATCATCAACGGCACCACCAACTTCATCCTGTCCGAGATGCGCGACAAGGGCCTGGATTTCTCCGTGGTGCTCAAAGAAGCGCAGCGCCTGGGTTATGCCGAAGCTGACCCCACCTTCGATATTGAAGGTGTGGACGCCGCACACAAGGTCACGCTGATGTCGGCGATTGCCTTTGGTATCCCCGTGCAGTTTGACAAGGCATATGTGGAGGGCATCACCAAGCTGGGCGCAGCTGACATCAAGTACGCCGAACAACTGGGCTACCGCATCAAGCTCTTGGGCATCACCAAGCGCACGGCCAAGGGTGTTGAACTGCGCGTGCACCCCAGCCTGATCCCCAGCAAGCGCCTGATCGCCAATGTGGAAGGCGCGATGAACGCCGTGGTTGTGAATGGCGACGCCGTCGGCAACACGCTGTACTACGGCAAGGGCGCGGGCTCCGAACCCACCGCCAGTGCGGTGATCGCCGATCTGGTCGACATCACCCGCCTGCATACCGCTGATGCGGCGCAACGCGTGCCCCACCTGGCCTTCCAGCCCCACAGCATGAGCGACACCCCGGTCCTGCCCATGGGCGACGTGGTGACCAGCTACTACCTGCGCCTGCGCGTGGCCGACCAGGCCGGCGTGCTCGCCAAGGTGACCGGCATCCTGGCCGAAGCCAATATCAGCATCGATGCCGTGTTGCAACGCGAAGCGGACGAAGTGGGTGGCGAGGGTAGCACCCAGACCGACCTGATCATCTTGACCCACGATTGTGTGGAAGCAAACATGAACGCTGCCCTGGCCCAGATGCAGAGTTTGAGCACCGTGCTGGCACCCATCGTGCGCATCCGCAAGGAGGAGTTGGCCTGATGTTGTACCTGTCGACCCGCGGCCACCCCGATCGCAAGCGCTTCTGCGAAATCCTGCTGGAAGGCCTGGCGCCCGATGGCGGACTGTATTTGCCGGAGTCTTATCCGCAGATCAATGCCACTGCCTTGCAGCGCCTGCGCCGCACCTACCGCCAGGGCGCACCCGGTGGTTATGCCGATCTGGCGTTTGAAATTTTGTCGCTGTTCATCGACGACATTCCTGCCGATGACCTCAAGGCCATTTGCAAGAAGACCTACACCGAAGACGTGTTTGGCACCTCCGAAATAGTGCCGCTGAAGACGCTGGAAGCGCCCAACGCCAAAGCGGGTGAACCCGGTCTGTACCTCGAAGCTTTGTCCAACGGCCCCACGCTGGCCTTCAAGGACATGGCCATGCAATTGTTGGGCAACCTGTTCGAATACGAACTGGGTCGCCGTGGCGAAGAGCTCAACATCCTGGGCGCTACCAGCGGCGACACCGGCAGCGCCGCCGAATACGCGATGCGCGGCAAAAAGGGCGTGCGCGTCTTCATGACCAGCCCGCACGGTCGTATGAGCGCCTTCCAGCAGGCGCAGATGTTCAGCCTGATGGACGCCAACATCTACAACATCGCCGTCAAGGGCGTGTTTGATGATTGCCAGGACATGGTCAAGGCCGTGTCCAACGATCTGGAGTTCAAGCGCAAGTACCGCATTGGCACCGTCAACTCCATCAACTGGGCGCGTTTGCTGGCCCAGGTGGTGTACTACTTTGCGGGGTATCTGCAGGCCACCGAAGAATCCGTGCCCAAACCCCCGGGCCCACGCGATTCGCTGGCACCGCGCAAAGAGGTCGTTCAGAAGGTCAGCTTCACCGTCCCGTCGGGCAATTTCGGCAATGTCTGCGCCGGCCATGTGGCCCGCATGATGGGTCTGCCCATCGAGAAGCTGGTGGTGGCCACGAATGAAAACGATGTGCTGGACGAGTTCTTCCGCACCGGCGTCTACCGCGTGCGCAGCAGTGCGGATACGCATGAGACCTCCAGCCCGTCGATGGATATTTCCAAGGCGTCCAACTTTGAGCGTTTTGTGTTTGACCTGCTGGGCCGCGATGGCGCGCGCGTGAAGGCGCTGTTTGGCGAAGGGCTGTCCAAGACCGGAAAGTTCGACCTGAGTAGCGACCCTGCCTTTGCCGACGCTGCTAGCCGCTATGGTTTTGTCAGCGGCAAGAGCACGCACGCCGACCGCCTGGACACCATTCGTGCTACCTGGAACCAGCACGCCATGGTCATCGACACCCACACGGCCGACGGCCTGAAGGTGGCGCATGAACACCGCAACAAGCTGGAACTGCGGGGCGGGCCCATGATCGTGTTGGAAACCGCGCTGCCCATCAAGTTTGCCGAAACCATTGTCGAAGCCCTTGGCCGAGAGCCGGATCGTCCGGCCAAGTTTGAGGGTATTGAAGACCTGCCCAAACGGGTGCTGGTGATGGACGCCGATGTGGCGGCCATTCAGACGCTGATTGCACGGGAATGCCAGGCGGCTTAAGTGAAATGGGGCTGTAGCCCCCGTTCTTGCTGCGTGAAGCGCTATAATTTGTGTAGCAAATGAGAGGAAGTGCCAGCATGACCACCCAAGCCCCGCGTGCCCCGCTGTTATCCCTGGATGATGCCTTGGAGCGCCTGCTGGCCAGTGCCAACCCGCAGTTGGGCACTGAGCAAGTGCCCGTGGGTGATGCCGATGGCCGTGTGCTGGCGCAGGACGTGGTGTCTGCCCTGCATGTGCCGCCGCAGGACAACAGCGCCATGGACGGGTATGCGCTGCGTTGTGCCGATGTGTTGCAGCCAGGCGCCACTGCGCTGCCCGTTTCGCAACGCATTGCAGCAGGCACCACAGGCCAGGCCTTGCAGGCTGGCACGGTGGCCCGCATCTTCACTGGTGCTCCGGTGCCAGCTGGTGCAGACGCGGTAGTCATGCAGGAAGACTGCACGGTCTTGCCGCCAGCCGGTGGTGCCGCATCCGATACGTCCTTCATCCATATCAATACTTTGCCCTCGGTGGGCCAAAACATACGGCGCGCGGGTGAAGACGTGGCCCGTGGCGACACGGTGCTGTCAGCCGGCGTGCGCCTGGGCCCGGCCGAACTGGGCATGGCTGCCAGCATTGGTTTGGCCACGCTGGCGGTTGCCCGCCGCCCACGTGTGGCGCTGTTTTCTACCGGCGATGAGCTGGTGATGCCCGGCACCGTGGCGCCAGAGGACATGCCGCCCGGCGCCATCTACAACTCCAATCGCTTTTTTCTGGCCGCGCTGCTGCGCCGCATGGGTTGTGTTGTCACCGATCTGGGAATCGTCCCCGACCAGCGGGATGCAACGACAGAGGCCTTGCGTTCTGCAGCCCAATCCCATGATGTGATCCTGACCAGCGGTGGTGTGTCGGTGGGTGAAGAAGACCACATCAAACCCGCCGTGCAGGCATTGGGCACGCTGGACCTTTGGCAAATCGCCATCAAACCCGGAAAACCCTTTGCCTATGGCCGTATCGGTGATGCCCATTTCCTGGGACTGCCGGGCAACCCGGTTTCCAGCTACGTGACCTTTCTGGTGCTGGTGCGGCCCTTTTTGCTGCGATTGCAAGGCATGCCGAATGTTGCTATGAAAACGGTAGCGGCTCGTGCAGATTTCACGTGGGCCAAGGCCGATAAACGCCGTGAGTTCCTGCGCGTGCGGCACAATGCCAACGCTGGCCTGGACCTGTTCACCAACCAGGGCTCGGGTGTGCTGACATCGGCCGTCTGGGGTGATGGTCTGGTGGACAACAGGCCGGGCAACACCATCGCACCGGGTGACACGGTTCAGTTCGTTTCTTTTGCGGAGTTACTGGTATGACCCAAGTGAATGTCAAATACTTCGCCTCCATCCGGGAAGCCCTTGGCACAGGTGGCGAAGTGATGGAAACCCTGGCGTCCACCGTCTCCGGTTTGCGCGACGAGTTGATTGCGCGCGGTGGTGTTTACGCTGAGTCGCTGGCGAGGGGCAAGGCCGTGCGTGTGGCGATCAACCAGACTTTGGCTCCGGAGACCGCTGCCTTGGTAGAAGGCGCTGAAGTGGCCTTTTTTCCGCCTGTCACTGGCGGATGAGGTAGCTACCCTCCGATGGGGTTCTCACGGGCGGCTTGATCTGGCCCTGGCCGTTCAGCAACCATCGGGCAGTAGGGCGCTTCAACCACACTTGTTCCCGTCCAGTTGAACTCTGTTGCGGTAGGCATATTAAACATTAGACTGGGTGTGATTGCCATGCTGCCATCGGTAGCGTCGTGGCGCACTCTCAACCGCAGAGCTTCCGTGTTGCCGTAAGGAATACTGCCTTTAGCCGGAACTTTTGTTGGAGAGCTTCCCAACAGCACCCAGAAGGTCCCATCAGTTGCTGGTCCTAGGTCCCATCGCAGCGTGTTGTTTTGAAAGGCTAGGCTCACTCTTAGAGGCACACCCGCTATTGCATGTCTCTCCTCACTCATGAGCTTTGCCAGCGATGTATCCAGTTGACGCGTGATATCGCGCATGCAGTTGCAGGTGGTGTCGTATTCCACAATCTTGGCGCCTTTCTGCGTGAATTCGCACAGCGACGCTTTATCGACCACGAAGTTCGTGGGTGCCGTTTGGTTTTTCATCATAATTGCTTGGGCTTGCTGAGCACCAGATAGCAGCTTGCGGTAGTTGTCGCGATTGGGCGGTGGCAATAGCGCAGTGTTGTCGTCTGCATGCATGACAGTTTGATAAAGAGCGTCTTCCAAGGCCAGTTGTGGCGCAATGCGCGCGTGTTCAGTGTGTTGAGCATAGAGCGCGAGGGCAGCCAGGACCGCTGCTAGAAGGTGCTTGAGCAAACGCTCAAACTTGGCTTTGAAAGGCTGGTATACAAGCGCCGCAAGTAGCACACTACCGCCCCACCAAGGCAGAAGAAGGTAGCGATCCGCAGCTAGCAGTCCCGGGTCTCCAGCGAGCGGTATCAGAGGCGCTATCACAAGAAACAGTGAGGCGCAAACGAGTGGCCAAGCAATTTTCTTGCGGACGATGGCTCTGACACCGGCCGCAAGCGCGAAAAATAATCCCACCATATAGAGGCCGCCAAAGCCTCGTAGGAATGCATTGATGGTTTGCCCATTTGTCCAGCCGATTAAGAGCAGGGGAATGCTGAGCAGTTGCTTGTACTGTTCAACCGGATTCACGGGATTGGTGATGTAGCCACCCATCAGCCGTCCCAGTACTGCATAGCGCCAAAAGGTGTAGAAGATCGCGATGGCGACATATGGCAGGGCGGCTTTGACACGGGTCGCCAGAGATCCTGCCGGGATGAAAGGCAATACCATGACGAGCGGCACGAAGACCTCCTTACAGGTCGTCGCAAACAGATAAAGCACGGCTCCCAAAAGCGTCATGCCATAGTGATTTTGTCGCACACCGATGGTGAAGTAGTGCATGCTTAGCACTGCAAACAGCAAGCCGGTTGCGTAATGCCCTGTCATCAATTGATGCGCAATATGCAATGTTGGCAGACCCAGCAGAAACAAGGTGGCGGCCAGGAGCGCCGCTTGGCGGTCTCGCCATAGACGGACTAGCCGATAGGTGGAAAAAGCCGTAGCCGCCAAAACGACTAACAGGTGTGCGTAATGCCAGCGCGGCAGCATGCCGAACAGTGCCAGATTGATGTCGTAGAAGAGGGCGTTGTAGGGCGTGACATTGGCATACGATTGCAGCACTGTGATCGATGGCTGCAAGTAATACTGCCAAGGCGCATAGGTCGCTACAAACTTCAGGTGCATTCCGTCGTCAAAGCGCCAATATCCGTTGAGCGCACTGTTGTGCAGCACAAAGGTCAGCAGACAGAGCAAAACGAAGACAAAACAGTTTTCGTTTTGGGCGATGTTGTGTTTGGTGATTTGTAAAAACCGACTGTGTGTGCTGTGACTCATTCAGCCCAGGTCCAGTAGTGATGCGCGGCAAAAGTTAGGGCAGGCAATGCTACGAAAACCATGGCAGTGCCCATCAGGTAATGCCAACCCAAAGTTTCGGCCATTGCACTCAAACCCGCGGTGATGGCCAGCCCCATTAGTGAAACCAATAAAAAGCGCTTGTACCGGCTTCCATCCATTGGCGTGCCGTAGTTCCATCTGCTATTTGCGTAAAATGAAAAGACATTGGCCACTACAAAGGCCAGGCAGTTTGCGAGCACTGGATGCACAGAGAGCAGTTCTACCAGTGCAGTTACGACACCTAAATGGATGAATGTATTCAGGACGCCAATGGTTGAGAAACCGGCGATGCGTCGAAAGAGGGTTTTAGACAACAAGGATTCACTCATCGGCGAAGAATCCAAATCTGCTGCGCACCAAGTAGATGGGGCGTTGTTTGACTTCGCTGTAGATACGGCCAATGTATTCACCCAGCACACCAATTCCTATCAGCTGTACGCCTCCCAAAAACAATATGGCGCAAAACAGCGATGGGTAGCCCGGTAGATCTGTTCCGGAAACGAGGGTGCTGATAACCACCTTGATTGCGTAGCCAATGGCAAATATGGAGACCAGGCCGCCTACGTAAGTCCAAATACGCAGAGGAAGGGTGGAGAAACTAGTGATTCCTTCCAGCGCAAAGTTCCACAGTTTCCAACCACTAAAGCTGGATTTGCCAGCATAGCGTTCGTTTGCTTCGAACTCCACCACGGTGCTGCGGAACCCGACCCACGAAAATATGCCCTTCATGAATCGGCGGCGCTCGGGCAATAGACGCAATGCAGCCACGACCTTCTTATCCAACAACCGAAAGTCACCTACATCGGGAGGGATAGCGTGATCGGAAACTGCATTGTGTACCTTGTAAAAGAAATTCGAAAACCAACGTTGTAACCAGTGATCGGTATTGCGGGATGCCCTACGGCATAGAACTACGTCATAACCTTCCCGCCAGTGATGTATCAGCTGCGGAATTAATTCTGGCGGGTGCTGTAGGTCTGCATCCATGGGAATCACTGCGTTTCCAGTGGCTGCGTCCAGGCCGGCAGTGAGTGCGGCTTCCTTGCCAAAGTTTCGCGTCAAATCAATGACTCTGAGGTGGGCGTTTTCGGAAACAGCTTCTACCAAAATGGCCAATGTGTCGTCACGGCTGCCATCGTTGACCATGATGATCTCGTACGACAGCCCAGTAGGCTGGAGAACAACCTTCACTGCATTAAGAAATTGGCTGATGTTTTCAGATTCGTTGTAGGCTGGTACCACCAAAGAAATATCCACGGTAAAACCCCTCTGATTGAGGGGCACATCCCCTTGCGCGCACATTGTAAAGCTGAGCTTTTTGTGCCAATCGATCGGTGGTAGCCTGTTCTGCAACTCCCGGTTTCAATCCAATGCCAGTTTGTCCACCATCGTATGCACGCGTTGCCGGGCTTCGAGACTTGCCCCAGTCATCGGCAGCCTCAAGCCATCCTGCACCAACCCCTGCTGTGCCAGCATGGCCTTGATCACCGCCGGATTGGGCTCCGCAAACACTGCGTTTATCAACGGCACCAGAGGCTGCCACAGTGCTCGGGCGTGTGGTAGATCTCCCCGACGCAGACTGTGCATTACGGCAACAAACCGGCTCGTACACAAATGGGCACTGGCAGTGATGGACCCCGCACCACCCAGGGCCAGCGTGCTGAAAACTTGCGCGTCTTCGCCGGCCAGCACCTGCAGGCGCCCGTCGGTAATCAGGGCCTGGGTCTTGCCTGCATCACCGCCACAATCCTTGATGGCCTGGATATGGGGGTGGGCCGCGAGTGTCAGCAATGTGTCCAACGCGAGGGTGGCGCCGGTGCGGTAGGGGATGTCATAGACGACCAGCGGTTTGTCGGATGCATCCGCCAGCGCCGTGAACCACTGCACCAAGCCCGCCTGCGAAGGCCGAATGTAGTGGGGCGCAGGCACCAGCAGTCCGGCGATGGGGCGTTGCGCCAATTCCTTGACCCAGGCCACGGTCTGCACCAGGTGGTAGCCCGAAAGCCCCATGACCACCGGCAATGGCCCCGCAGCAGCCAATACGGTATCCAGCACGGCCAATTGTTCTTGTTTGTCCAGCGCGGCAGCTTCGCCGGTGGAGCCACAGGCCACAAAGCCGTGGACACCGGCCGCGGCATAGTGTTTGACCAGCCGGGTCAGGGCAGGGTGGTCTACCGATTCACCAGCAAACGGTGTGATCAATGGGATCCAGAGGCCAGAGAAATCGCGGGAGCTAGGCATGCATGTGTCCTTTTCGAAAACGACCGATGGAAAACCGTTCTTATCGGATGTGCGCGAGAACCAAAAAAAGCAGGGGGGTGTTTGTTTTGGTGGTTCCGTTGCTCATCTGAGAACGGAACCACAAAGCTCCGGTCAGATGAGCTTGGGTTTTTTGGCTTTGCTGGCGCGCGCCACACTGCACGGCACATGGCGCTGTAGGGCCATGTTGGGGATGCAGAGTTGGAGTGCGGGCATAGGTGGAGTGTAGCAGCGCACAAGTGCCACAATTGCGCCATGAGCACCCTGCAAAAAGCCCCCCGCGTTTCCATCCAGACCGAAGACTTTGATCTGGGCGAAGTGGTGAAAGCATTGCACGCCAACGACGCGCGGGTTGGAGCCGTATGTTCTTTCCTAGGCACCGTGCGGGACAGGAATATCGCTAATGGGGATCCTGCGGGTCATGTACAGACTATGGAGCTGGAACACTACCCCGGCATGACCGAAAAGGCCATCGAAGACATGATCGACGAGGCGCATAGGCGCTTTGACATCTTTGCCGCACGGATCATCCACCGCATCGGCTTGTTGCAGCCCACTGATCAGATCGTGCTGGTGGCTGTGGCGTCTGCACACCGGGGCGAAAGCTTCAAGGCCTGTGAATTTTTGATGGACTACCTGAAGACCCAGGCACCGTTCTGGAAGAAGGAGCAGACGGCCAGCGGCGCGCAGTGGGTGGATGCGCGGGTCAGTGATGATGAGGCGCTGGCGCGCTGGGGTATTCAGGCCACAAACGCCTGAAGCGGGGGGCGAGGCGGCCCCTCAGTTCAGGTAGGTGGGGCGGGTCGCATCCGGGCTCAGGTCGATTTCATCCGCTACATCCGGCTCTGCCGCAAGCGGTACGGCGCTGTGTTGGCCAACCTCCCACTGCGCCTGTTCCAGCGCATTGCCCAGCAGTTTGATCACCGCAAACACCAGCTCACTTGAGAGGTCTATCTGGAACCCACGGCTGGAAGGCGGCTCGTCCAGTACTTCGGTAAAGTTGAGTTGCAACTTGCCGTTGCCGTAGGGGGTCAGGCTGACTTCGGTCACCACCAGCGGGTTGGGCCCCATGGGGCGCTGGGTGACACTGGTTTGGTAGGGCGTGCTGAAATCCGCTTTTTGCATGGCCTCTTCACGGTTGAAGTCGGCCAACAATGCCTTGGTTTGCACGTCCATGGCCGCTAGGTCCACAAATCCATCGGTCTTGGCGTCTTGGGGAATCGCAAAATGGTCAATGACCACCCGGTTCAGCAGGGGCCACAGCCGCAGGCTCATGCGCCGCGTCAGCCAGACCTGTACCTCAGTGCCCGAGCCCGTGTTGATGTCCACCAGGATTCGATCGTGGTCCTGACGGTAGCGGATCGATATCTGGCGAATGTCCATAGTTTGATTCTAGTCAAGTCGCTGGGCAGCGCTTGCACTTGAAATAGGTGCTACAAGCCCAAGCTCATGGCTAACCGGAGATTTTTATATGCGAATGGACAAACTCACCACCAAATTCCAGGAAGCCTTGGGCGAAGCGCAAACACTGGCGCTGTCCAATGACCATGCCTACATCACGCCCGCCCACCTCTTGGTGGCCATGCTGCGCCAGGACGATGGCCCCAAGGCCTTGCTGCAGCGCGCAGGCGTCAACGTGCCGCAGTTGTTGGCGGGTGCCGAAGCCTATGTGAAAAAGCAGCCCCAGGTGCAGGGGCAGGACCAGATCTCGGTAGACCGCGACATGGGCGCGCTGCTGCAGGCGTCCGAGAAGGAATCCATCAAGCGCAAAGATCAGTTTGTATCCAACGACATGTTCCTGCTGGCGCTTTCCGACAGCAAGGCCGAGATCGGCAACATCGCCCGCGCCAGTGGCATGACCCGCAAGAGCCTGGAGAGCGCCATCGACACCGTACGTGGCGGCCAGAGTGTGGATAACGCCGATGCCGAAGAGCAGCGTGAATCCCTCAAGAAGTACTGCATTGACCTGACCGAACGCGCCCGCATGGGCAAGTTGGACCCGGTGATTGGCCGAGACGACGAGATCCGCCGCGCCATCCAGGTGCTGCAACGCCGCACCAAGAACAACCCCGTGCTGATTGGCGAACCGGGTGTTGGCAAGACGGCCATTGTGGAAGGCCTGGCACAGCGCATCGTGGCCGGCGAGGTGCCCGAATCGCTGAAGGGCAAACGCGTGTTGAGCCTGGACATGGCCGCGCTGTTGGCCGGAGCCAAGTTCCGTGGCGAGTTTGAAGAGCGCCTGAAAAATGTGCTCAAAGACCTGGCCAAGGACGAAGGCCAGACCATTGTGTTCATTGACGAACTGCACACCATGGTGGGTGCCGGCAAAGCCGAAGGCGCGATGGACGCCGGCAATATGCTCAAGCCCGCGCTGGCCCGCGGCGAGTTGCACTGCGTGGGTGCCACTACGCTGGACGAATACCGCAAATACATAGAGAAAGACGCCGCACTGGAGCGCCGCTTCCAGAAGATTCTGGTGGGTGAGCCTACTGTGGAGGCGACGATTGCCATCCTGCGTGGCCTCAAAGAGCGTTATGAAGTGCACCACGGCGTGCAGATCACCGACCCGGCGATCGTGGCCGCGGCCGAGTTGTCCAACCGCTACATCACCGACCGTTTTTTGCCCGACAAGGCGATTGACCTGATCGACGAGGCTGCCAGCAAGATCAAGATCGAGCTGGATTCCAAGCCCGAGGTCATGGACAAGAAAGACCGCCGCCTGATCCAGCTGCAGATTGAACGTGAAGCAGTGAAACGCGAGAAGGACGAGGCCTCGCAAAAACGCCTGGAACTGATCAACGAAGAGATCACCGCGCTGCAAAAAGAGATTGCTGACCTGGACGAGTTGTGGAAGTCTGAGAAGGCCCAGGCTCAGGGATCGAAAACCATCATGCAAGAGGTGGAGAAGGTCCGCCAGCAGATCAAGGAGCTGACCGACAAGGGTGACTTCAACCGCGCGGGTGAACTGCAATACGGCAAGCTGCCCGAGCTGGAAAAGCGTTTGAAAGACGCTCAGGCCCAGGAGGCCGGCAAAACCAAAAATGCCAAAGACGGTGGCCGTGCGCAACTGCTGCGCACCATGGTCGGCGCTGATGAAATTGCCGAGGTGGTGAGCCGCGCCACAGGCATTCCGGTGGCGAAGATGCTACAGGGTGAACGCGACAAGTTGTTGCAAATGGAAGGCAAGTTGCACGACCGCGTGGTAGGCCAGGACGAAGCCATTGCCGCGGTTGCGAACGCCATCCGTCGGTCACGCTCCGGCCTCTCGGACCCTAACCGCCCTACAGGTTCCTTCCTGTTCCTGGGGCCCACGGGCGTGGGTAAAACCGAGCTTTGCAAAGCGCTGGCAGGCTTCATGTTTGACAGTGAAGAACACCTGGTCCGCGTCGACATGAGTGAATTCATGGAGAAACATTCCGTGGCCCGCCTGATTGGCGCGCCCCCCGGTTATGTGGGTTACGAGGAGGGTGGTTACCTGACCGAAGCCGTGCGCCGCAAACCCTATGCCGTGCTGCTGCTGGACGAGATTGAAAAGGCGCATCCCGATGTGTTCAACGTGCTGCTGCAGGTGCTGGACGATGGCCGCCTGACCGATGGTCAGGGCCGCACCGTGGACTTCAAGAACACCATCATTGTGATGACCAGCAATATTGGCTCACAAATGATCCAGTCCATGGTGGGGCAGGATTACGACGATGTGAAAGATGCGGTGACTGCGGAGCTGAAGAACCACTTCCGCCCCGAGTTTCTGAACCGCATTGACGAGACGGTTGTGTTCCATTCTTTGGACGCCACCCATATCGCCAACATCGCCAAGATCCAGTTGCAGGTGCTGATGGCCCGCCTGGCCAAGATGGACCTGGGCCTGGTGGTGTCCGACGCGGCGGTGGCCGAGTTGGCCAAGGTGGGGTTTGATCCGGTGTTTGGTGCGCGGCCCTTGAAGCGCGCCATCCAGCAGCGTATTGAGAACCCTTTGTCCAAGCTGTTGCTGGAAGGCAAGTTCGCGCCCAAGGACACGATCAACGTCGGTGTGGATACGATCCAAGCGCCCGGGCAGTTCAGTTTTTCCTGACGCCTGATACGGGTGGTTTAGCGGTCTTTTTGGCCGCTAGCCCCCGTGAAATATGCGCAGCCAGCTATGGATTTGGCAGCAAATCCTGGCTGGCTTTTTTTATAGATTCAGGGTGGCGCGGCCTGCGGGTGAACAGACCCACAGAAAGCCAGCGACGTTCAGTACCACCGTGGCCCAGAAGGTGGCGCGAAATTCGGCTTTCGCGGATTTGTGCCGCAGAAACTGTTGCGCCAGCAGCGCGCCGGGCCATCCACACGCCAACGCAAGCATGTGCAGCGTGCTCTCCGGTGTGCGCCAGTTGCCTTGGCGTGCGGCAGACTTGTCCAGGGCGTAAGCCATGAATGTGATGGCACTGGCCGCGGTATAGATTCCGGCGATCAGCAGGGGTGGTTTCCACATCACGCTGACCGCCAGATACAACAGAAGAAACGTCGGTATCGCAAAAAGGGCAGCCCCGGTCATCATTTCAGGTTGTGGTGGTGACTTCGAATCGCATAGACCGACCGGTTGCCTACAGTGACAGTGTCATGAAGACGCTGTAGGGGTCTTCCGGGTAATCGGCAAACGGTCCGCAGCGCTGGAAGCCGAAGCCTTCATACAATTTGATGGCGGGCTCGAAGCCGGGCACAGAGCCGGTTTCCAGACTCAGTCGGCCGTAGGAGCGTTTGCGGGCCTCGGCCAGTATGTGGACCATCATGGCCTTGGCAGCACCCTTGTTACGGTGTGCTGCCGCGGTGCGCATGGATTTGATCTCGCCATGGTCGGCGCTCAGTTCTTTCAGGGCGCCGCTGCCCATCAGCTCGGCATCCTTGGACCAGATCGTCCAGAACGTGATCTCAGGGCGGCGCAGCGCGTCCAGGCCCAGCGCATGCACGCTCTCCGGCGGAGATAACTGGTGCATGTGGTCCAGGTGTTCCTGCATCAGGCGGTGGACTTCGGGGCCGGTGAGATCGTCGGTTCGGATGTGCATAGAGCGTCAGATAAAAAAAGCCGCACGCCCGCTATATTTCGCGCTGCGATTGGTCGAGTAGTTTCTGGATATCGGCCAGTACCGTTGGAATCTCTACTTGCAGCGTTTCCCACACCATATCGGTGTTTACATCAAAGTAGGCGTGGATCAGGCGGTTTCGCATGCCAACAATTGCCTTCCAAGGAATGTTGGGGTTTGCGGCTCGAACTGCTTCAGAAACCTTGTTGGCCGCTTCTCCCAGGACTTCAATGGCGCGAATGACGGCAAATAGCAGCATTTGATCCGTCTGCAAGTCACTGCGTTGGCGACCTGCGGCGAACCGCAAAGCAGCTTGTGATGCCTCCACCATGTGCAGCAGGCGAATACGGTCTTCAGCGTGCATATTGCACTTGGGCCGTGCGCACAACTTCGTCCCGAAAATGCCGTGACAGGTCACGGGCAGTACGGAGGTCCACCTTGCGTCCACCCAAAAGACCGGAGAGCTCGTCTTCCATCGCCGCCATGCCCAGCAGGCCGGGCACACTTTCTGGTTCGAAATCCACCAGCAAATCTACATCACTATCCAGGCCCGCGGTCCCCTTGGCCTGCGAGCCGAACAAGGCCAGACTGCGAATACGGTGGGACTCGCAGAATTTTTGAACGGTGCGTTCGTCAAGATTAAAAATGGGATGCATGCTGTCGCTTTGGGTTGGCGTGTTGGTATTGTGCCTTGGCCGACTCAGCCCCAGACGATGGACTGCATCGAGATAGCCGCACCCTGGTATCCCGTGTTGAAAAAGCGCGGCGCATCCGCGCTGCGGGCGGCACCGGCGGCGTAGAGCAGGGGTAGGTAGTGCTCGTAGGTCGGGTGGGCTTGTTTGGCCACCGCGCCCAGGGCCTGGAAGTTTTGCAGCGTGTCCAGGTGGCCGGTCTTGATCTGTTCGTGGACCAGGGTGTCGAATTCGGCAGCCCATTCATAGGCGTCATTGGGGCCGGTACCGGGTCGCATGGCGCGCAGGTTGTGCACGATGTTGCCGCTGCCCACAATCAGCACACCACGGTCGCGCAGCGCATGTAATTGCTGACCCAGCGCATAGTGTTCGGCCGGGGGGCGGGCGTAGTCCATGCTGAGCTGAAGCACGGGGATGTTGGCCTGGGGGAACATGGGTTTGAGGATGGACCAACTGCCGTGGTCCAGCCCCCATACATCAGCATCCACACCCAGCTGGCGGCCATCGGTGGGGGACTTCAAGTCTCGGGCCAGTGCACTGGCGACTGCGGGTGCGCCCGGTGCGGGGTATTGCTGCTCAAACAGTGCGGGCGGAAAACCGCCAAAGTCGTGGATGGTTTTGGGCTTGGCCATGCCGGTGATCTGCCAGCCGCCGCGGGTCAGCCAGTGGGCCGATATGCACAGGATGAGCTGGGGCTGCGCCTCGCGCGCCAACAGTTCGGCGCCCAGGCTCTGCCAGCTACGGCGCCAGGCGTTGTCTTCGATGGCGTTCATAGGGCTGCCGTGGCCGACGAAGAGCGTGGGCATGCGGGGAGAAGGTTTGAGTGATTGCAGCAAGGGAAGGGCTGCTGCGTCGGCAAGTGAAGTCATGGGAACTCCTGGTAAATGGGCTAGGGCGGCCAGGGCGGTTAATGTGGTTCTGCGGTACATGCCTATGTGGAGACTTTCAATCTGCCCTTAGTTCCATCGGTCGGCCTTTGCTGGACGGATGCCTATATGAAAAATTGGCCTCTAGCCCCCGTCCACTATACACAATACGCTATTGTTTTGATAGTGTTTTGGTCTGGAAATGGCTGGGTGCCTTACCCATCGCCTGTTTGAACATGGCACTGAAGGCGCTGTCGCTGGCATAACCACTGGCCGCCGCCACCTGGCTGATGGGCATGCCCCGTGCCAGCAGGGGCAGGGCGTGGGCCAGTATGGCCTGCTGGCGCCATTGCTGGAAATTGGTGCCCAGTTCGTCGCGGAACAGTCGGGCCACCGTGCGTTCGCTGGCGCCAACATCGGCCACCCAGTCGCGCAACTGGGAGCGCTCGGCCGGGTCGCGAAGCACGGCTTCGCACAGGGCGCGCAGGCGTTTGTCGCCGTGCTCCGCATGGGGCATGGGTACGCCCAGGGCCTGGGTGGTGGCGTGGGTCATTTCGTCCACCGCCAGGGCCATGATGGCGTCGTCGCGCTTACCCGGCACCGAGTCTTCCAGTGCATGCACCAGTTCACGCAGCAGCTTGCTGACCATCAACACGCGGCAGTCGTTCCAGCCCGGCGGTGTGACCGACGGGTCCAGGTCCACGGTGCGCAGTTCGGCGTCCTCCAGCACGATCACGCGGTGCTGCACCAGGGGTGGAATCCACACCGCGCGGGTGGGCGGCACGATGTAGGTGGTCTGCACGCCGCCCTGTGTCACCGTGACTTGCATCAGGCCGCTGGCGCAATAGGTGAACTGCGACCAGGCGTGGTGGTGGGGCTCGATGTGGGCGTCCATGGCCAGCGCGCGGGCCCGGCTGCGCACCGGGCGCTGGGGGGAGGGCGCACGATTGGCGGAGTCGTCGAAGCCAACGGTGGTTAGTGTGGATCGGGGTTTGGGTGCGGGCATGGTCTCGCTTGCATTTGGCGGAATTTCGATGATTATTGTCTTATTGTCGTATTCAAGCATGCGGCACTGCGTCCTACCATTGGCGCCATGAACACCACCACCTTCCCCACCGCCGCTCCCGCGGTGCCCATGCAACAAGACGCCACCATCATCGGCCTGGTGGGCTTGGCGCACGCCAGTTCGCACTTTGGCCACCTGTTGTTGCCGCTGATGTTCCCCGTGTTCATGAAGGAATTCGGCTTCAGCTTTTCAGAGCTGGGGTTGCTGATGACGACCTTTTTTGTCGTCTCTGGCGTGGGTCAGGCTTCTGCGGGCTTTGTGGTGGATCGGCTGGGCGCACGACCTTTGATGTTTGTATCGCTGGGTATTTTTATGGCTGCCTGCCTGGCTGCATCCATGGTTACTGGCTATGCTGGTCTGATGCTGGTGGCTGCATTGGCTGGTTTGGGTAATGCATCATTCCACCCGGTGGATTTCACCATCCTCAACCAGCGCGTTTCGGCGCCGCGCCTGGGTTATGCCTACAGCGCCCACGGTCTGACCGGCAACTTGGGCTGGGCCGCCGCGCCGTTGTTTTTTGCCGGCTTTGGGGCCGCGTTGGGCTGGCGCTCAGCCTATGTGGCTGCCTCGGTCCTTTATGCCGCTATTTTTGCGCTGCTGTGGTTCCAGCGGGACAAGCTCAGCACCCAGGTTGTGCGCCGTGATGTGCAGTCCATGGCAAAGGGCGAGACCGAACACGGCATGGCATTCATGAAACTGCCCGTGGTGTGGTGGTGTTTTGGTTTCTTTTTGTTGTCCACGATGACACTGGCCGTGGTTCAGAACTTTTCGATCTCTATCCTCAAGGCCATGCATGGCGTCAGCCTTGAGGCAGCCACCTATACGCTGACTGCCTACATGTTGTGTGGCGCCGTGGGCATGTTCATAGGCGGTTTTGTTGCGGCCAAGACTGCCAACAGCGACCGCGTGGTGGCATGGGCCATGGCGGCGGGTGCGGTGCTGTTGGCCTTCTGCGGCACGGGTTGGCTGGGCGCCACGGCGACCATGGTGGTGCTGGCCATCACCGGGTTTGCGGTGGGCATAGGTGGCCCTTCGCGCGACATGATGATCAAAAAGGCCACACCCCACGGTGCAACCGGGCGGGTGTATGGGCTGGTGTATTCGGGTCTGGACACCGGTTTTGCCATTTCTCCCGTGATTTTCGGTGTGTTCCTGGACCGTGGCTGGTATAGCGCAACACTGCTGGGAGCCGCGCTGCTACTGCTGCTGAGCGTGGGCGCGGCCCTGGGTGTGGGGCTGCGCACGGTGCCGCGGTAACAGCCGTTCTAGGGGCAAAACCCAATCGCTGGCATGATGGAGGGCTTTTTCGCCAGCTTTCCCGAATTTTCCATGACCGACACCTTGCCTCCTACTACCCCCGAAGCGGTTGAACCCGTAGCACCCGTTACTTCTGCGGATGCCCCTGTTACCGATACGGTCGATGCCCCTGAAGGCGCTGCGCCGGCCGCCTCCAAACGCGCGCCCAAGCCCGATGTGTTTCCGGTGCTGGAAAAAATGGCAGCGCTGTACCCCAAGCTCTTTGGCGCGGTGTTTTTGCCGCTGAAGCGCGGCATCTTCCAGGACCTGCAAGAGGCGCACCCCGATGTGTTCGAGCGCGACAGCCTCAAGGCCGCGCTCTCCCTGCACACCCGCTCCACCCGTTACCTGACCGCCGTAGCGTCTGGCGAAGACCGCCACGACCTGCAAGGCAAACCCGTGGAAGCCATGGCACCCGAGCATGTGCACCACGCGCTGCTGGAAGTATTCCGCCGCCGCCAGACCCGCAGCAAAGAAGACCTGCGCCCCAAGCTGATCCAGCGCATTGTGGTGGCGTGTGAAGCCTCTGGCCTCACACCCCAAGCCTATGCAGAACTGGTGCGCAGCCGCGACGAGGCGGCCAACGCCGCGCTGGACGAAGCCATGGTGGAGGCCGAAGCCCGCGCCGCCAAGACCGAAGCGCTGCTGCAGGCTTTCAAGGCCAGCGGCAAATCGCTGGACGTCTTTGCCGACATGTACGGCATGGACCCGCGCGCCGTGAGCCGCATGCTGGCGCGTGCCACTGTGACGCAGCCTACGCCTCCGACACCACCCCAAGCCTGAGCGGCGCAGCACCGGGGCATGGACCAAGCTGCAAGCAGCCAGCCTGCCGGCACCGTACTGCGGGCCCAAGGGCTTGGCTTTGCTTATGCCAAGCAGGCGGCGCTGTTCAAGGATTTTTCGTTCTCGCTGCCACCGGGTGTTACCTGGCTGGGCGGCGACGAGAGCACGGGCAAAACCACCTTGCTGCGCCTGCTGGCCGGTGAGCTGTCCGCCCAAAGCGGCAGCTTGCAGATCAACGGCCTGTCCTTGGCCGACCAGGCCCAGGCCTACCGCAGCCAGGTGTTTTGGGTAGACCCACGTACCCAAGCCTTCGACGCGTTGACTCCCCAAGCCTATTGGGATGGTGTGCGCAAGCAGTACCCGGCGTTTGACGGAGCACTGCTCTCGGAACTGACAGAAGAATTTGCACTGGCGCCACACCTGCCCAAGTCGCTGTACATGTTGTCCACCGGGACCAAACGCAAGGTCTACCTGGCCGCAGCCTTTGCCAGCGGAGCTGCGGTTACGCTGCTGGACGAACCCTTTGCCGCGCTGGACAAAACGTCGATTGAACGGGTGCTGACTGTGCTTCAAGAGTCTTCTACGCACCCCAGCCGGACCTGGGTGGTGGCGGACTATGTGGCACCACGTGGCGTGGTGTTGGCGCAGACCATTGATTTAATCGGGGTGTCGTCAAGCCCACATCCGTGAAGCCGTAGTGGGCACCCTCTGGCGTTAGGGCTTGTTGCCCGTTCCAGTGCCTCGCATCACGACTTTAGCGGCGACTTTGGCAACCTTATCGGCAAACAACACGACTGGTACGCCATCGCGCCGCGCTTGCTCCAGATCTGCCTTCTCGACTTCGGTTTGTCCCGCTGTACCTGCGTCGCCACCTTCGGCGGCCCATAACAAATCCATAGGCACCAAGAGGGCCAACACAATGCCGATCGCGCCAAACATGGCAGCGCTCATAAACCAGCCCATACCGCCATCTAGCGCACCCACATACAGGCCGAAGATGGCGGAAATAAAGCTGTAAGCGGCGACGAACAAAGCACGGCCAAACGAATCGATCCGGTCACCGCCGTTCTTCGATCTGGGTTTGGCTTTACCGCCCACTACCAGGCGAAACATGAACGATAAAACGCCAATCGGCAGCATCACGATTTCCATTGAATACTTGGCGAGCATGAATCCGACAGAGGTCAGTCCTACTGCCGCCGCCAAGGCCGTGCCCGTATGGCCAGGTGCCGATAGCAGGGTCATGCCCGCGTTTGCCGCAGCAGCAGTGGCTAAAGCCGCGATGACTTTGAGTGTTGTATGCAAATCTTCATTCATTGCGTTTGCGGGTTTCAGAGAATAGGGAAAAGAGATAGCACAGAAATGTCAGCCAAGTATCAACCCGCAGCAGCGGTATCGCGCAGCGTGAAAACCCTAGACGCTGGAGCGCTGATTGACAATCTCGGGTCACCTCACCATTACATTCCATCAGCACATGCCGAGCAATATTGAAATCAAAGCCCGCATAAAAAGCGTAGAACCGTTGAAGCAGGTAGCCGCGTCACTCAGTGGTTCCGATCCGGTCGAAATTTTGCAAGACGACACCTTTTTTACATGCGAAGCAGGGCGGCTCAAGTTGCGTGCTTTCACAGATGGCACGGGCGTGCTGATTTTCTACCAACGAGCAGATGAAAAAGACCCGAAGGAGAGCTTCTTCACAACAGCTCCCACCCTGGCGCCAGACGCGCTGCGCGACACGCTGTCGTTGGCCTACGGGCAGTCCGGCCGCGTCAAAAAACACCGCACGCTGTTCACGGCGGGGCGCACGCGCATCCATCTGGACAGGGTTGACGGACTGGGGGATTACCTGGAATTGGAGGTCATGCTGGCGGACGGCGAAGCAGCTGAAAGTGGCCACCAAGAGGCGTACGCAGTCATGGCGAGCTTGGGTGTGCAGCACTCGCAGCTTGTGGCGAGTGCGTATGTCGATCTATTGACGGACAAGGTAGCCAACCAATAATACTTAAGCAAAATCAGCCTGTAGCCCCCGTGCAGGCTTGATTATTCACTATCACATTGATAGCAACTAAACAACCTTGGTTTTTTTGACAGGTTTGGCCTTGGAGGTACCGTTCAACGCCACGGCCTCTTGAATCAGCGCCTTGAAGGCGGTGGCATCCACCGCGTCCCCCTCAAAGATATCGAGCGCACGGCGCGTATTGCCGTCCAGGCTGGCGTTGAAGAGTTGGGTCGGGTCCTTCAGCGCTGCGCCTTTGATGAAGGTCAGTTTGATCTTGTCCTTGTACGACTCGCCGGTGCAAACAATGCCGTTGTGTTCCCACACCGGAGTACCCATCCACTTCCAGGTCTCGACCACGTCCGGTGCTGCCTCAAGGATGAGCTTGCGCATGCGCGCCAGTGTTTCCCCGTGCCAACCGCCGAGGGTGGCGATTTTCTCGGTGATCAGCTCCGATGCGGATGGGGTGTGGCTAGTGTCTGGAGTTTTCATGTTCAAGCTTCCTCCCCAAAAGTTGTAGAGGTAGTGAAATTTTGAGTGCGTCAACTCGATTCGTTGTTCTGGTCAACTGGTCGCACATGGAATGAGCTGGCGTCCTTACCGGTATGCACCGCCGCAAGATAGACGATCACACCGCCCAAAAGGGCAGCTAGGCCGATAAGCGCTCCGGTCCACGAAAACGTCCATTTGATGAGGATACCCCCAACAATTGAAGTCAACAATCCGATGACGGCGATGATCTGTCGCCAAGGCGGAAGAGACCCTAGCTCGATGTCCAAACGTTCGAGTGCGTTTGGGGTGTGGGGGTAAACAGCCCGTGCCTGTGGATTTTTCGCTGCCCGCGCCGCCAGTATTGCGTTGCTACTTGCTTTGAAAGGAAATCCGCATTGTTTGCAGGTCTCGGTCGGAGCATCGTTAGCCGACTCGCATACATGGCACCGCCATTCGTACTGTGGCATGGAAGGTGAGGCAAGGTGCCCCAAGTTGTTTGGGGCGATTCTATGCCCCAGATCAACTCAATCAAGGTGCGTTCCGCTACACAGCGTCTGGCTGCAAAGCCGGCGCAGCCTTGACAAAAGCATCCAGCGCCAAACACGCTGTTTCAATTCGGCGGATCGTGGGAAACGCATCCAGCGGCGTCTCAAAGCGGCGTGAATTGGCGATCTGCGGTATCAGGCAGCAGTCGGCCAGACCGGGTGTGTCGCCATGGCAGAAGGCGCCGGTGTGCGGGTTGTTGGCCAGCAAGGCCTCCACGGCGGTGAAGCCTACGGTGATCCAGTGGCGGTACCAGGTTGCCTTGGTGGTTTCGTCTAGCTTGAGGTCTTTTTCCAGGTACTGCAGCACACGCAGGTTGTTGAGCGGGTGGATCTCGCAGGCTATTGCTTGCGCGAGTGCCCGCACGCGGGCACGGCCCAGTGCGTCACGCGGCAGCAGCGCGGGCAGTTCTGGGCGGGTCTCGTCCAGGTATTCCATGATGGCCAGGGACTGGCCTATGGCCTGGCCGTCATCCACCAGCGTGGGCACTAGTTCGGCGGGGTTGATGCGCTGGTATTCGGCAGTGTGCTGCTGGCCACCGTCTTTGAGCAAATGGACGGGCACGTACTCAAAGGGCAGGCCCTTGAGGTTGAGCGCAATGCGCACCCGGTACGAGGCCGAGCTGCGGAAGTAGCTGTAGAGCTGGAGCATGGGTTTGTCCTCCATCAAGCCAAAGCACGGGCAGGTAGCAACGTGCCACGCACCTCACCAAAACCGATGCGCGCGGCGCCGGCCGCCTGGCAAGCGCCGCGGAAGATGATGGTGTCGCCGTCTTCCAGAAACGTGCGCTTCTCGCCATTGGGCAGGGTGATTGCTTCTTTGCCGCCCTTGGACAGCTCCATCATGGAACCTGCCTCGTCTAACGCGGGGCCGGACTGTGTGCCACTGCCCAGCAAATCGCCAGGCTGCAGGTTGCAGCCGTTCACCGTGTGGTGCGCCACCATTTGCGAGACGGACCAATAGGCGTCGCGGAAATTGCTGTGGGACAGGCGGTGTTCGGCCAGGCCTTTTTCGCGCATGGCAGCGGTCTGGATGAAGACTTCCAGTTCGATATCGACCGCGCCGCTTTCGCGCAGTTCGGTCGAGTCCAGGTAGGGCAGGGGCTGCGGGTCGCCTTCAGCACGGGTCCACGCCTGTCGGTACGGTGCCAGCGCCTCCATGGTCACGATCCAGGGCGACACGGTGCTGGCGAAGTTCTTGGCCAGAAAGGGGCCCAGCGGCTGGTATTCCCAACCCTGCACATCGCGGGCCGACCAGTCGTTGAACAGGCACAGGCCAAATACATGCTGCTCGGCCTGGGCCATGGATACAGGTTCGCCCAGCGCATTGCCCGGGCCGATGAAGATGCCCATCTCCAGCTCGTAGTCCATGCGTGCGCTGGCGGCCAGCACGGGCTCCGTCGCGCCCGGGCGCATGACCTGGCTGACCGGGCGGCGCAGCTCCTGGCCTGAGATGCCGATGCTGGAAGACCTGCCGTGGTAACCAATGGGAATCCACTTGTAGTTGGGCAGGAGCGGGTTGTCGGGCCGCAGCAGCTTGCCGATGTTGGTGGCGTGGTGGACCGATGTGTAGAAGTCGGTGTAGTCACCAATCTGCGCCGGAACGGCATATTCGGCATCGGCCTGGTCGACCAGGCAGGTGCTCAGTGCGGACTGCAGCGCATAACCCTCGCGCAGCGCGCGCGACAAGGCCAGGCGCAGTGCCGACCAAGCGTGGGAGCCCAGTGCCATGTAGGCATTCAGCGTGGGTGCGCAGCAGGCCAGGGCGGCGGTATCGGCATCACCCGTGAACACACTTTTGGCCTGGGCGGCGGTGATGTCCAGAATCTGGTCGCCAATGGCCACGCCTACGCGAAAACTCTCGGCACTGCCGTAACGGCGGAACACACCAAAAGGCAGGTTCTGGATAGGGAAATCCGTGCCCTCGGCATTGGCAGATTCGACCCAGCTGCGCAGCGCGGGGTTGTGGGTTTCGTTGGTGGTCATCATGGTGCTCATTGCCCGGGAATGCCTTGGCCGTTGTGCATCCACGCGGCGTGTTTGGGTGCCTTCTTGGTGCGGTCCCACTCGTTGAGCATGTCCCATTTCACATCGTCCAGCGCCTTGGTCATGGCGGGGGTGGCAACATTCACCGACAGTTCCAGGCGGTGGCCGTTGGGGTCAAAGAAGTAGATGGATTTGAAGATGGTGTGGTCGGTGACGCCAATCACTTCAATGCCGGCGGCTTCCAGTTTGGTCTTTTGCGCTTCCAGTTCGGCCAGGGTGCCGACCTCAAAGGCCAGGTGTTGTGTCCAGGACGGGGTGTTCTTGTCGCGCTCCATGGGGGGGCTGTTGGGCAGCTCAAAAAAGGCCAGCACGTTGCCATTGCCGGCGTCCAGAAATACGTGCATATACGGGTCGGGTGCCTTGGTGGAAGGCACTTCGTCTTCGGCAATGGCCAGCACAAAACCCATGTCCAGGTGTTGCATGTACCACTCCACAGTTTGCTTGGCATTGATGCAGCGGTAGGCCACATGGTGGATCTTCTTGATGAGCATGGTGTTTCTCCTGCAGGGCGTTAAACGGGTCAATGGCCGCTATTAGAGGGGAGATTGATCTATCATTCAAACAGATTTTTATGATGAATTTATACATATAACTTATGAATATCACGCTGCGCCAATTGCGCGCCTTTGTGGCCTTGGCCGACTCTGGCAGTTTTACCGATGCAGCCACCAGTCTGCATGTGACCCAATCGGCATTGAGCGGCCTGATCAAGGAGGTGGAGCAGACCCTGGGTGTGCAACTGGTCAACCGCAGCACCCGCAAGGTCAGCCTGTCGGAAGCCGGGCGCGAGTTTTACCCGCTGGTGGCGCGCCTGCTGCAGGACCTGGACGGTGCGCTGGACACCATCACCGACCTGAAAGCCCTCAAGCGTGGCCTGGTGCGGGTGGCGGCGCCGCAGCTTATGTCGGCATCCGTGTTGCCGGAGGTGATAGCGGGCTTCAGACAGCAGTACCCGGACATTGAAATCCGCTTGTCCGACTGCATGGTGGAGCATGTGTTGCCCAAGGTGCACAGCGGTGAGGTGGACTTTGGCGTGGGGCCGGAGCGCGAGCCTTCGGCTGATATTGAGGCCCAGACGTTGTTCGAGATTCCCTTTGTCGTGGTGTTCCGGTCGGACCACCCCCTGAACAAGAAAAAACGTGTGACCTGGGACGACGCCCTGCGTTACCCGGTGATTGCACTCAAGGGTGAGTTCACGCACCGCCTGCGGGCCGACCTGCACGAATCCCTGCACGACGAGGCGCTGAACCCGGCCAACGAGGTCGGCTTTATGACCACGGCCTTTGCCATGGTCAGCGCTGGCCTGGGCGTGACCACCTGTTTGCCGTACGCCAGCAGCCTGATACGCCTGCACCAGTTGCAAAGCCGCCCCCTGGCTCCCATGGTGCGGCGCAAGTTTTTGGTTTTTACCCGCAGGGACAGGCCCCTGTCACCCGCGGCGCAGCGGTTTTCGGAGTACCTGTTGGCGTATGTGACACAGCAGGACTGGTGCACGACGGCCAAGTAATGCCGCAACGCCTTGCCCGGTTTTACAACGTGGCGAAGTGTGACGGGCTGTGTGCACCGGGCTGGTAGCCGTCAAACAAGATTGTGATTTTCGCAATGCAATCGCGTGCCGTGGCCTCCTGGTGGCGGGTGGCAATGGCATCCATCAGGTCGGGGCGCAGGTACCAGAGTTCGGCAATGTGTTGGGCGCTGTCGATGCGGCGGTTGATGCCCGTGCGGTCATCATCGCAGTAGGTGTCCAGCGCCCTGAACATGGCCCTGCGCACGCTTTCCATCACCTCGTCCGGCGCACCGGCGGTGTTGCGGCCCAGCAGAGCCCAAAAGCTGTTTCTAAAGCGCATACGCGCGAGTGTGCAACGTTGGGGCCGCGGTGGTGCTGCAATAACTGCGGTTTTACACCCCCAATATTTTCAATCACTACACATCCCACTCGGAAAGCTGCTGGTTGGCGGCAATCAGGCGCGTGACCAGCATCTTGATAAACGCCTTGTCAAAGCAAGACTGCAGTTCTACCGAGGCCTGCTTGACCGAGACACTTTTGAGTTTGAGCACGGAAATATCTGTCTCTGCCGTAACGGTGGCCGATCGCACGTTTTCACCGGATTGCAGATACGCCATTTCGCCAATGCTCACACCGGCCTTCAAGCGGGTCAGCGCCAGGTCTTTTTTGGTGACTTTGACCGAACCTTCCAACAGCAGGTAAAACGAGCGGCCAACGGAGTCTTCTTTCATCAGCACGCTGCCGCGCTCCAGAGAGCGGATGCGGCCCAAGCGCAAAGTTTCCCAGATGGCCACGTCGCTGAAACTGCGGAAGAAGACCAGTTTGCGCAGCTTCTGGAACTGCTCCAACTCGGTCAGCTGGCTGGTCAGTTTGACCACGCTGCTGTTGGCGCCAAACAGGGCGTTGGCGAACTCTCCCCAGTCGGCAAACCGGTCCTCGGGTTTCTTGGCAAGGGCGGTGCGCACCAGGTCACTCAGCGCCTTGGGCAACTCTGGTCGCAGCACCCGGATGGACGCGGGGTCTTCTGCCCCAATTTTGTAAATGGTGGCGTAGTCGGTGTCGCCCTGGAACGGTTTTTGGCCTGTCAGCAGTTCGTAGAGGACCACCCCCAGCGAAAACATGTCGGACTGTGCGGTGAGCGACTCTTCGCGTATCTGCTCGGGCGACATATAGGCGGGTGACCCCATCAGCCCCGCCACCTGGGTCACATCACCGTTCTGTGACATGGCTGCACCAAAGTCGGTCAGTTTCACATCACCGTCGTTGCGCAGCAGAATATTCGCCGGTTTGATGTCGCGGTGCACCAGCCCGTGCGCATGTGCGTACTCCAGCGCATTGCAACACTTGAAGGCGATATCCAGCACCTCGGGCACCGGCAGCAAGGTGTTGGGTTGGGTGTGCTCTTCCAGGGAATGCCCTTGCACATACTCCAGCACTAGGTAGGGCGGGTTGGCCCGCTCGTCCGCATCGATCAGCGACACGATGTGTGGGTGGTTGATCTGCCCGATCAGCACCGCCTCGTTGTGCAAAAGGCGGCGGTATTTGCCTGCCTGCGTCGGGTCCACCAGCAGGTGGGGGTGTATCTGTTTGATGGCAACCCAGTTGTCCCGGAACGTGTCACGGGCCAGGTACACCACACCGCTGGCGCCGCGCCCCAACTCGCGCTCGATCTGGTATTTACCGATTTGCAGGGGCGTGGAAGAAGACATGTTGCTGTTCGCTGTGACGTGCTACGGCGATTTCACCACACTGAAAGTTTGAACAAACTGAAGAAAGTGAAAAGCTCAGGGTAGGTTTCTATTTTGTAAAGAAGTGCAACGCCTCGTAATTTGCTATAGGGAGTTAGCAATAATTGCAGTAGCAAAAAAAATATTGTTCAGGGGGAAATATGGAAACCAGCTCGATGCCGGTTTATTCACTTCGTCGCAGTCAAACTGCATGGCCAAAGGGCGACGACTAGGCGCGTCGTTTTGTTAAGGCTGCTCTTCAGCAGCATCTGCACGTCAATTTAGCGACAGGCTAAAGCTGGACTTTAAGTCCGAGCTCAATTCTTTCATTCGAGCACTCACGCTGACTGTTATCGGCGGGAAAACCTTTGCCTGGCGAATTTTGCCGGCTGTTGGTTTGCGTTCGATTGTGTCCGTTCTCATCGATTTTTCGAGCGACATTTTCAGGGAGAAAAAGTGAAGAAGATTCAGTTCTATTGTGCGTCGGTGGCGCAGGTCAAATGGCTCGTGGCATCACTCTTTTTCTTACCGATGACAGTCGTCATGGCCCAAGAAGTCATCCCGGACTTCTATCGCGACCCCGGCTTAAGTCCCAACCGCAGTTACGTCAATCAAAGCTTCAATGAACAGATTGACCCATTCACCGGATCGCTGCAACAACACTATGTCGATTTGCACATTCCTGGCAATGGCGGATTTGACCTCAAGGTGGTGCGCTCATACAACAGCGCGTCGGTCGATCCTCTGAATCCTGCGACTTATGAGTCGCTAACCGGCGTAGGTTGGACCATTCATTTTGGCCGGGTTCTAAAAAAGAACAATTCCATCTGCTTGAACAGCAACGCACTGACGGTCTCAGATAACCCAGTTCTGGAATTGCCGGATGGTAGCCGTCAGATGCTGGCCTTCACCGGCGGTACATCGCCGCTGATGCTAACTACACAGCGCTGGAGGGCCGACTGCAACTTAAGCGGGCCTGGTGGCCTGACGGTGTATTCACCAGACGGCACCCAGTACGAGATGACCCAAATGGCGAACGTCGGAATAGGCAGCCCAATCTATGCGTGGTTTACCACAAAGATCACCGACAGGAATGGCAACTATGCCAACATCAGCTACGCATCACTGGCCTCACCTGAAATTACCGGAATCTCGACGAGTGACGGGCGGAGCATTTCGTTTACTTACTATTCCTTGCAAAGTGGTGAACTATTCAGACGCATCTCCTCCATCTCTGGCGCAGGTCAAACGTTCAACTATGGTTACCAGGCTATACAGAACGTGACGGGCAAGTATCAATTGACCTCGGTCACCCGTCCGGGTGGGACTAGCTGGCAATATACCTACTACGGTAATCTGAATACTTCGCCTGGCAGTTACATAATGAGTCAGACCACCTATCCGCAGGGTGGAACTATCAACTATGGGTACGGATTTGCCTACTTTGATCCACAAGCCAACCCCTATTACAGATCAACAGTCGTAACCAGTAAGTCACGCAGTGCGGGGGGGAGTTGGGCGTTTGCCTATTCCCCTGGTGGACCCGGTTCCCTCGACACGACAACTATTAACTCGCCCAGTGGAACAGAGGTCTATCGCCACATCGGGCCAAACTACGTTAGCTCTGGAACTGTCTGGACGGTTGGGTTGTTGAAGTCCAAAACCATAGGAAGTCTGCAAACTGAAACTTACTCATGGGACAAGCAAAAAATTTCGTCGGAAAATTTTCTGCGCCCTGGAATCTTTAATTTGAAGGTAGATGCGGGTGAGACCAATGCACCAATCTTGACTCAGCGTGTAATCGAGAGAGAAGGAGCCACCTACACCACCACTTACAGTGGGTTTGATACGTATGGCAACCCGGCGAACATTGCAGAGTCTGGCACTTTTGGTGGCAATCGCACCACCAACTTGACCTACAACATTAACACTTCCAAATGGATCATCAATCAGCTTAAGAACGAGAGTTTTTCGGGGGGCTCTATCACCCGCGACTTTGACGGAGATGGAAACATGATTTCCATCACGCGTGATGGGGTAACAACCAGCCATACCTACGACTCGCAAGGCAGCGTTTCTTCCACCACGTTCCCGCGTTCGCTGAAACACTATTACTCGAACTACAAACGCGGCATACCACAGACCGAGAGCCAACCGGAAGGGGTATCTATCTCGCGTGTGGTCAATGACGCAGGAAATGTCACTTCGGAAACCAATGGTGAGGGGCGCACCACCGGGTTTGGATACGATGGCCTCAACCGAGTTACGTCGATAGATTACCCAACGGGCACCAGCGTAACGATCTCGTATGGTTCGGCCTCAAAAACTGCGACGCGAGGGTCGTTGACTGAAGCTACCGTTTACAACGGCTTTGGCCAACCCACTAGCGTTTCCCTCGGTGGAATCACACGTACTTTTCAAATTGATGCTTTTGGTCGCAAGACCTTTGAGTCCGATCCCGGGTCCGGCAGCGGCACCACCTACGAGTACGACATTCTCAATCGGGTCAAAAAAGTCACCAATGCCGACAGCACCAGCCAAACTATTTCATTTGGCGCTGGTAACAAGACCGTCACGGACGAGCGCAGCAAGTCGACAACGTTTACGTACCGTGCCTACGGTAATCCAGATCAACAGTTCCTGATGGGCATAGCGGCACCAGAGTCATCCGCCAATGTTTCGATTCAGCGCAATAGCCGCGATCTAACGACCCAAGTCACACAAGCTGGTTTGACACGTTACTATGGCTACTACTCCAACTACTACCTGCAGTCCGTTAGCAACCCGGAGACTGGGGCCACCACGTATGGGCGCGATGCAGCGGGCAATATGACGTCCCGTTCGGTGGGCTCTTCGGGTACCACCAATTACACCTACGACGATCAAAATCGGTTGAGTGTGGTCACCTACCCTGGCAGCACACCGTCGGTCACCAACACCTACAACAAAGTCCATAAACTTTTGACCGCCACTTCATCCACTGGAACGCGAAGCTTTGGCTATGACTGGAATGGCAATCTAACGAGTGAAACCTTGGTGGTTGATGGTCTGACCTTTACAGCCGTTTACACCTACAACGGACTTGATCAGCTAAGTGCGATCACGTATCCGCGCTCCAATGCTACGGTCAATTACGCGCCAGACACGCTGGGCCGCCCCACGCAGGTATCTGGCTATGTCAATAGCGTGAGCTACTGGCCATCGGGGCAGATCAATCAGATTGCGTATGCAAATGGCACGACCACAAGTTATGGTCAAAACGCACGACTGTGGCCCAGCAACTTCAGCACCCAAAGAGGTGGAACTACCTATATCAGCAGTGGCTATTCCTATGACGGCGCTGGCAACCTTACCAACATAAATGACTCGGTAGACAACACCTACGACCGTACATTGACCTACGACGGCATCAACCGCCTGAGCACTGTCAGCGGTCCATGGGGATCTGGGACGATCAATTACAACGGTACCGGCAACATTACCAGCCAAGTGTTCGGTGGCACCAGCTTGAACTACACGTACGACGGTAGCAACCGCTTGAGTAGCGTATCCGGTAGCCGAAACGCAACTTACGGTTATGACGCTTACGGAAACATCGTCAGTGCCTCCGGCACTGCATACACGTACGACGGTGCGCCCAATTTGCGTTGTATCAACTGCTCCGATCCCATCAACAAGATCGAATACGCCTATGACGCCACTAACCACCGATCCGTCATCACAAAGGGTGGCTTTAAGACCTACGAAATGTATGGCTCAAACGGCAACCAGCTAGTGGAGTTCACACCACTGCCCAACTCTCGCCTGGTGCAGTACATCTATCTGGGTGGCAAGCGCATAGCGCAGCGCGTCAGCAACTGATCCCTAAAAATTCGGAAGTAATAACCATGTTGCAATTGCAATTCGATAAGGTGCGCGCGTTTCTATTCGCGTTGTGCGCCACGGCATTGGTGCATACAGCTGTGGCTGGTCCCGCAAGCCCACAGCCCTTTCAAGTTGTTCAACCCAACGGCACTACGTTTCAGGCGTTCATGCGTGGGGATGAATTCCAGGGGTGGATGGAAACGGCCCAAGGCTTCACGATTTTAAAAAATCGGACTACAGGCTACTTCGAATACGCCCAACAGAACGTTGCCGGAAATTTAGTACTGTCGGGTATCAGGGTGTCAACGGGAGGGGCAGCTTCGGTCAATAAAGGGCTTCGCCCATTGCGCAACACTGTGCTTGCCGAGCATCAGAGCAAGTTCTTGGACTCAGCGTTGGCGAGGCGCATGCAAAGTGGCGCACAAACTCCCGTGCCGGTAGCAGGCGCACTGAAGGTACTGACAATTCTGGTGGGTTTTCAGGATGCAGGAGTGAGTCCCGGGGCTTCAACCTACTGGGGCAATGCTGTTTACAGCCCAACTGGAATCTCCGCCAACAAGTATTTCCAGGACAACTCATTTGGTGCTGTCTCCATTTCCCCGGTGGAACATACACAACACAGCAGCCCCGCCGGACTTGTATCGGTTTTGCTGCCACAACGACACCCTGACTGCGCTGCCCAATGCACCTACCTACAAGAGGCCGATTGGGTCAACAGCGCATTGACCGCTGCTGCCCCGTATGTCAACTTTGCTGCGCTGGACACCAATGGTGACGGCACCATTGATGTAAGTGAGACACTGATCTTCTTTGTGGTGGCAGGTTATGAGGCTTCTGCCAACGGAGCCCTGGCGCCCAATGTATGGGCCCACTCGTGGGGCGGAGACGGTGTCGGCATTGCTGGAAAACGCGTGCGTCACTGGGCGCTTCACGGCGAAATGGTTGACTCTTTCACTCGGATGGGCATAGGCGCCATGGCCCACGAGCTGGGTCACTTGGCTGGCTTACCGGACCTATATGACACATCAGGCTCCAACGCCGGCTTGGGAGGCTTTTCTCTGATGTCCAGCGGTAGTTGGGGCAGAACGGGAGTTGAGCCCGCCGGAACGACGCCTGTTGCATTGGACGCATTGAGCCGACAGTTCCTTGGGTGGTCCGTTCCGCAGACCCCTCCGAATGGCTCCCGGGTCTCGTTTGTGAGCGGATTGACCAGTCCTGGCTCGGCAGTCTTGCTGATGAATAGCTCCCTGAATACCAGCGAATACTGGCTGGTGGAGAATCGCCCTCCCGAGGGGTGGGACGTGGGCTTGCAAGACGTTTTAGGTGCATGGACTGGCGGACTTCTGATCCAGCGCGTAGATCTGAAAGCTGGGTCGCCGTTCCTCAGTAACTTCAACACCCTAGTACCTGGTCGCCAACAGGGGGCCGTCGCAGTGGAGTCACCGGTGGCGAACTGTTCGCTCTCAAGCACAGAGCGTGCATCGCAGGGGTGTGCATCGGTTCTGTTTCATTCGGGAACTGGAGCAAATTTCAACAGCGAATCGAAACCAGGTTCTACCTACTTCAACGGACTCGCCAGTGGTCTTGGTTTGAGCAACATCTCGGCGCCCGGCAGCCTGATGTTCGCTACTGTCAACAGAAATGCTGCGAATGATTCAACTGTCTCAAACGTATCTGGCGACAAGGTTAATGGCCCCATGGCCGTGAGTCGAGATAGCGGCGTTGGTATCGGTAGTTCACTGGCCTCATTGGAAAGAGTTACCGCCTCGGTTGTACCTGGTAGCGTAAACGTTGCCTTGGCGTCGGCAGGTGGCGTTGCTTCCGCCTCGGGCGGTTCAACCATCATACGTTTGAACGACAACGAACGCATGGGTGCAAACGGCTATTGGCAAGATACCACTATAAACACGTTTCCGGACTGGGCGCAGATCAACTTCAACGGCGCAAAAACGATTGATCGTGTAGTGGTTTATACGACTCAGGACAATAGCGACAATCCCGTCGAACCAACTGACTCCCTAACGTTTTTAAAGACTGGCAATACAGGCTACACGGTTCAGACATGGGATGGAACCGGCTGGATAACTCGGGCGACGTTATCAGCCAATAACCTAGTTAAAAGCACGTTGATGTTTCCGGCCATCACGACGGATCGTATACGTGTCAACGTGACGGGTAGCGCGAACGGCTACTCCAGCATCACTGAAATTGAGGCATGGACCTTGGTTGGGACACCTCCAACTGCCCCCGCCATAGGTACCGTTGTTGCAGGCAACTTCAGCGCAACTGTGGCGTTTACTCCTGGTGCTCTGGGCAGTGGCGCTTTGATTGGCTACACCGCAGATTGTGGTGGCAACACTGCCACTGGTACCAGCTCTCCAATAGTTGTTGCAGGCCTGAACAATGGAACAGCTTATACCTGCAAAGTCATGACGACAAGCAGCATAAGTGTCAGCCCTTGGTCTACATCGTCGGCCGCAGTGACGCCGATTGGCAGCATCAACGTCGCGTTAGCGTCCCAAGGTGGAATCGCTTCAGCGTCAAGCACTTTTGGCACCTCTGTCGCCGCAAATTTGAACGATAACGAACGTACTGGTGGTGTTGCTCTTTCAAAGGTTTGGCAAGACAACACTTCATACGCCTTCCCTGACTGGGTGCAAATTACTTTCAATGGCACAAAGACAATCGATAGGGTGGTGGTGTTTTCGATACAAGATGACAACAGCAATCCTATTGACCCCAGTAACTCATTGAAGTTTCTCAAGTATGGAATCACGGGGTTTACTGTCCAGATATGGAATGGGTCCAGTTGGGTAACACAAGCGACAGTTACTGAAAACAATTTGGTTAAGCGGACCGTTTTGTTCCCAGCCGTCGCTACCGACCGTATTCGCGTCAACCTGACTGGCAGCAAGACCTACAACTCCTACCTGACTGAAGTCCAAGCGTGGGCCACGATGGGAACGCCGCCTGCAGCGCCGAGCATAGGTACCGCCACGGCTGGGAATGCTAGTGCCAGTGTGGCCTTTACTCCCGGTGCTCTGGGAACCGGAACTCTGGTCAACTACACCGCAGACTGCGGTGGTATCACCACCAACGGTATGGCATCACCCATCACGGTGACGGGCTTGACCAACGGCACGACTTACACCTGCAGGGTCAGAACGACGAGTAGTGTTGGTATCAGCCCATGGTCGGCTTTGTCAAACGCAGTGATTCCTGTTGCCCCTGGTACACCACCCGCGGCCCCGACCATAGGTACCGCGACCGCTGGCAACGCCAGCGCCAGTGTGGCATTTACTCCAGGTGCACTGGGTACCGGCACTCTGGTCAACTACACCGCAGATTGCGGGGGCATCACCCGCACAGGCACCAGCTCTCCCGTTTCTGTGCCGGGCTTGACCAACGGCACGACCTATACCTGCAGGGTCAGGACGACAAGTAGTGTGGGTACCAGCGCCTGGTCGGCTTTGTCAAACGCAGTGGTACCGACTGCCCTTAGTACACCACCAGCGGCTCCTACGATTGGTACCGCGACCGCTGGCAATGCCAGCGCCAGTGTTGCCTTTACCCCAGGCGCACTGGGTAGTGGCACGCTGATTAACTACACCGCAGATTGTGGTGGTATCACCCGCACAGGCACCAGCTCACCCATTTTTGTGCCGGGCTTGACCAACGGAACGGTCTACACGTGTAGAGTCAACACGACCAGTAGCGTAGGCACCAGTGCCTGGTCGGCAGTGTCGAACGCTGTGACACCGATTGTGTTCGGCGGCAGCAATGTCGCATTGGTGGCAGCGGGTGGGGTCGCGTCAGCGTCCAGCACCAGCGCAGGCCATCCTGTCACAACAGTGAACGACAACGAGCGTACGGGTGGAAACTACGCCAATGGAACGTCATGGGCCGACGCTACCCCATCGGTCTACCCGGACTGGGTGCAAATCAACTTCAGCGGCAACCAGACCATCAATCGGGTCGTAGTGTTCTCGATGCAGGACGCGCTGAATAGCCCGGTTGAACCAACCGACGCCATGGTGTTTTCACTGTACGGCAACACTGCCTTTACGGTACAAACATGGAATGGCACGGCCTGGGTAACACAGGCAACTGTTACGGGCAATAACTCCGTCAAGCGCACGGTCACGTTTCCGACAGTCACTACTGACCGCATTCGCGTCAACATCACCGCTACGTCCAACGGCACTGCACATGTGACCGAAATCGAAGCCTGGACTGTAGCTGGCGGCACGCTACCCGCAGCGCCAGCCATCGGCACCGCCACACCCGGAAACGCCAGCGCCAGCGTGGCCTTCACCCCAGGCGCACTGGGAACCGGCACTCTGACTAACTACACCGCAGATTGCGGTGGCATCACCGCCACCGGGTCTAGTTCACCGATTAACGTGACAGGCCTGACCAATGGCACGTCTTACACCTGCAAGGTCAAGACAGCCAGCAGCATTGGCACAAGCCCATGGTCGGCTCTGTCAAACGCAGTGATACCTGTTGCCCCTAGTACACCCCCAGCTGCTCCTACGATTGGTACCGCCACGGCTGGCAACGCCAGCGCCAGTGTGGCCTTTACCCCAGGCGCACTGGGAACTGGCACGCTGGTTAACTACACCGCAGATTGCGGGGGTATCACCACCAACGGTATGGCATCACCCATCACGGTGACGGGCTTGTCCAACGGCACGACTTACACCTGCAGGGTCAGAACCACCAGCAGTGTGGGTACCAGCGCCTGGTCGGCCATGTCCAATGCAGTGGCACCGACCGGTGTGGTGAGCGGCGGTACCGCACCTGCAGCGCCCACCATTGATAGTGCCAGCGCAGGCAATGCCAGCGCCAGCGTGGCCTTTACCCCAGGTGCACTGGGCAGCGGCACACTGGTCACCTACACCGCAGACTGTGGGGGCATCACGGCAAACGGCATGGCGTCCCCCATCGTGGTGACCGGCCTGACCAACGGCACATCCTACAGTTGCAGGGTCAAGACACTCAGCACGGTAGACAACAGTCCTTGGTCGGCCCTTGCCAACACGGTCATCCCGGCAGTCAACGTGACCCTGCCATCCGCCCCCACCATGGGCAGCGCCACGGCAGGAGTCGCCAGCGCCAGCGTTGCGTTCACACCCGGCAACCTGGGCAGCGGCACGCTGGTCAACCACACCGCAGCCTGCGGTGCCTTCGCCACCAATGGCGCCAGTTCACCCATCAACGTGACGGGCCTGACCAACGGCACGTCTTACTTCTGCAAGGTGCGCACCACCACCACGGTCGGAGTCAGCGCCTGGTCGGCCAACTCCAACGCGGTGGTGCCTGAGGTAGCCGAGCCACCGGTCACCTATTTCCACAACGACATCTCCGGCAGCCCCATGCTGGCCACCGATGGAGCGGGTGCCGTCATCTGGAAAGAAAACTACCGCCCCTACGGCGAGCGGCTGAACAACCAGGCGGGCTCAAACAAGAACAAGCTGGGCTTTGCGGGCAAGCAGTTCGATCCAGCCACGGGCTTGTCGTATATGGGTGCGCGGTATTACGACCCGGTGTTGGGGCGGTTTATGGGCGTTGATCCGGTGGGGTTCCAGGAAGATAGTGTTCACTCGTTTAACCGGTATGCGTACGCGAACAACAACCCGTACAAGTATGTGGACCCGGATGGGCACAGCCCGATTGACGTGGTCTTCTTGGTGTATGACCTGGGTAAACTGGGTGTGGCGTTGTACACCGGTGTCGGCGTGCAAGCTGCCGCCTGGGACGTAGCCGCAAGTGTGGTTGGGGTGGGCAGCCCGATCCCTGGGGTAGGGCAGGTGATCAAGGGCGCACGTGCTATTGATCATGGCGTGGATGCGGCTAGGGCCGCTGAGCATGGCATCAAGGCAATGGCTGAAGGGGCGGCAAATGGAGCGCGGGCTGGAAAGGCGCACACTCCTGCAGCAAACAAGCTTGGGCGAGAGAACAATCGCGCTGCGAACAATGGTGAATTGATTTGCCCGACCTGCGACAAGAAAATGAATGAACCAGTGCAGAGCATTAAGGGCTCTCCAATAGACCGCGACGCGGCAGTAGGCGATCATATTCATCCAAAGTCAAAGGGCGGTGACGGCGCAACGGTCAAGGATATGAGAAATCACAAGACTAAGTGCTGGTCATGCAATGCGAAAAAAAGTGACAGCTTATAGCCCTGAACTGAAAAGGAGCCGAATATGAAAATAGTAATTCCACTTGAATGCAACGAGGACGGGTATCCACCTATTCAGTACGAGCTTCTAAACGCGACGGCGATATCAGCGAATACATTTCGCATTGACAACGCGCCATTTTTTGCAACAAATATCTCTTACAACGATGTTGTCCGTGCGCGTCAAAGTAATAACCCTGAGCAGTTCGATTTCGTGGAGTTAATTGAAGGCTCCACATTCACTTCAATCTCCATAATCATTCTTGACGTAACCATGGATGTTTTCCTGATGGACCTTTTGCGCGGGCTCAACTGCGTTATCGAGTATGGTGAGTTTGGAAAGTTCCGAGTCCTGGCAGTTGCTGTGCCCGCGTCAACGGACTATTCTCAGTTGCGGATTCAACTGGAACATCTTGAATCGCAATCCAAGATCAGTTTTGCTGAACTAGCGATCGCATCTGCCAAAAGTTAATGGGAGAAGAAAAGGAAACAAAAATTTCATTCTTGAGCCTGTCTGAATTTCTGTGAGTGAGGCGGGCTGCCCAATAGCCTGCTTCCAGAATGTCCTCTGGGAGTGTCAGAATTTCTGTGTGTGAGGCGGTTTCAGAAATCAGCTGATGGGTAAATTTTATTCAAACTAAGGCCCCTGCCAGGCCGCCGGAGGCCCCCCCCGGTAGAACCCTGAGTGGCAGGGTTCAGCTCCTTCATTTTGCACCCCCGTGAGTGGGCTGCGTGAACCTGTCGCCGTAGAGGATGGCAAACTGGTTCATGGCTGATTTCCAGTGGTTAGCCGCACGTCCCCAATCCTCGGTAATGTTGCGCAGTGCCAGCCAGATCAGTTTGTGGCCGCATCGTCACTGGGGAAGTGTCCTCTGACTTGATGATCTTGCGCAGTCTGGCATTTACGCTCTCAATGGCATTGGTCGTGTAGATCACACGGCGTACCTCGGGCGGGAACGCAAAGAAGGGAATCACTCTGTCCCAAGCCCTGCGCCAGGCTCCCACCACGGTGGGGAACTTCTGGCCCCAGGGACCTGCCTCAAATGCATCGAGTTCAGCCTGTGCTGCCTCTGCGCTCACCGCCGTGTAGATGGGTTTGATGGCCGCAGCCAGCGCCTTGCGATCCTTCCAACTGGCAAAGTCCAGGCTGTTGCGTATCAGGTGCACGATGCACGTTTGCAGTGTCGTGGCCGGGAACACCGCGCCCAGGGCCTCTGGCATGCCTTTGAGCCCGTCGGTGACGGCAATCAGGATATCCTGCACACCTCGGGTCTTCAAATCGTTGAACACTTTCATCCAGAATTTGGCCCCTTCGGTGTTCTCGACCCAGATCCCCAGGATGTCGCGGCTGCCATCGGCCAGCACGCCCAGGGCCAAGTACACGGCCTTGGAGCGCACCACCCCGTCCTCACGAATCTTGACGCGCAGCGCATCGAAGAACACCACCGGGTACATGGATTCCAATGGGCGGCTCTGCCAGGCTGTCACCTCGCTCATGACTTCGTCAGTCACGCGGCTGATGAGGTCGGGCGATACATCGACCGAGTACATCTCGCTCAAAACGCGCCTGTATCTCGCGCACGGTCATGCCACGCGCGTACATGGCGATGATCTTGTCGTCAAAGCCGGTGAAACGGCGCTCGTGTTTGCCGATGAGTTGGGGTTCGAACGTGCCTTCCCGGTCGCGCGGGACGTCAATGCGCAGGGCTCCTGCATCGGTCAGTACCGTCTTAGCGCTTTTGCCGTTGCGGTGGTTTGCAGGCGCTCCCTCGGGTTTGGCCTTGCCCGGCGCGTAGCCCAGGTGATGGCTCATTTCTCCAGCCAGTGCCCGCTCCAGCACGGCCTTTTTGAACTGGTCAAACAGTCCCTGGACTTGACCGGCTGTCATGGGGCCGGTCACCAGTTGGTCCAGCAACTCGGCTGGGATTTGAAGTTGTGTTGCGTTGTCCGCCACCGTGGCGCTCTTTGTCTTGCTTGGCATTCATGCTCCTTGTTGACATGTTATGCCTCGCACACAAAATTTCTGACAGGCTCTGTCCTCTATGTAAAATCGGTCTCTAGAACACGCAAAATGGACTTCTTATGCTATTGAATCAGGAGTATTCGTAGACTAGCGGCACGCTTGTCAACCACACCGCAGCCTGCGGTGCCTTCGCCACCAATGGCGCCAGTTCACCCATCAACGTGACGGGCCTGACCAACGGCACGTCTTACTTCTGCAAGGTGCGCACCACCACCACGGTCGGAGTCAGCGCCTGGTCGGCCAACTCCAACGCGGTGGTGCCTGAGGTAGCCGAGCCACCGGTCACCTATTTCCACAACGACATCTCCGGCAGCCCCATGCTGGCCACCGATGGAGCGGGTGCCGTCATCTGGAAAGAAAACTACCGCCCCTACGGCGAGCGGCTGAACAACCAGGCGGGCTCAAACAAGAACAAGCTGGGCTTTGCGGGCAAGCAGTTCGATCCAGCCACGGGCTTGTCGTATATGGGTGCGCGGTATTACGACCCGGTGTTGGGGCGGTTTATGGGCGTTGATCCTGTGGAGTTTGGCGCCGGCAATATCCATAGCTTCAATCGGTACGCTTACGCCAATAACAATCCTTATAAATACATTGATCCCGATGGGCGGCAGGCAGTAGGTGCGTATTTCCCGAACATGGAGGCTGAGTTCAAGACGTTTCAGGACGGCTTGGTTAGTGTCTATACGCACGTGGCGCTGATGGCCGCTGGTGATGGGATTTTTGCAGTTCTTGGAGAGGGTGTGGCGGCCCTGCGTGTGGGAGCAACAGCTTCCGCCAATGCTGCAAAGGCATCAGCACAAGAGACTGCCAAGGTTGGTGAGCTGATTCCGACTCATGGGAAAACCATGAGCAATAAGGCACTCGACAAGCTCACGAAGAATATTCGGGCCGAAGGAATAAAGGAACCGCTTACTGTCACCGAAAACGGGGGTAAGCTGCATATTTTGGATGGTCATCATCGAGCGCTCGCCGCCCCGAAGGCCGGTGTTGCTGAGGTTCCCGTCACAAAAGTTGAATTGCCTTGGGGGGCATATAAAACGCCAGCCGATTTGACGTTCACACCTTGAGGATATTAATGAAACCAAACAATACGGTTGCCGGTTGCCTGATCTCGTGCAGGAATATTTTGCTAGGAGGGCGATCAAATGAAAATGTTGTCGAATGTCTTGAGGACGTACTTGCTAGTCTGGACTCAATAACGATCTTGAGTACAAGGAAGATCATTAGACTGTGTGTCGCTGAGGCGATCACTCAGATTAAGAGTTCGGACTTCATAGGTGCTGGGGTAGTTTTGAATTTGATCCACAACCTGCCACTAGATGAATCTAGCCTACAGCGGTGGGATATCGACTACTTCCTGTCAATCGAGTTGTCAACATTCCTAGATCGATTTGAGGAAATCAGGTCCGCGAGGCTGATCGCGCTCTACGTTTGTAATCAGCTAGCTTGTCAGTACCTGCCGATCGATAGTTGATCTGTTCCGTCGCTGCAAAATCAATAGCTAGTAGCGGAATATCTACTAGGGCTAGCAGCCAGTTTTCCTCTATCTCTAAAGTAGAAAAACCACCCACACCCCCTGCCATCTGCTGAAGCTGTGGGGGTTCGGGTGGCTTCTTCTATCGGCCACAGGGTGGCGCACTAACACTCCGCGCCAAATCGGCCTCTAGCCCCCGTGAAATGGACCTCTTCCGCTATTGAATCAGGAGTATTCGTAGAGTGGCGGCACGCTAGTCAACCACACCGCAGCCTGCGGTGCCTTTGCCACCAATGGCGCCAGTTCACCCATCAACGTGACGGGCCTGACCAATGGCACGTCTTACTTCTGCAAGGTGCGCACCACCACCACAGCCGGTGTCAGCGCTTGGTCGGCCAACTCCAACGCGGTGGTGCCCGAGGTAGCCGAGCCAGCGGTCACCTATTTCCACAACGACATCTCCGGCAGCCCCATGCTGGCCACCGATGGCGCGGGTGCCGTCATCTGGAAAGAAAACTATCGCCCCTACGGCGAGCGGCTGAACAACCAGGCGGGCTACAGCAAGAACAAGCTGGGCTTTGCGGGCAAGCAGTTTGATCCGGCCACGGGCTTGAGTTACATGGGGGCGCGGTATTACGACCCGGTGTTGAGGCGGTTTATGGGCGTTGATCCTGTTGACTTCAAAGAAGACAACATTCACTCGTTCAATCGGTATTGAGTTGGTGGCAGCGTCCGTCTATCGTGCTGTCAAGTTGCTGCCCGAGCTAAAAATAAAGGATTTTGATTGCGGAGCTTTTGATGCTGAGGTCGGAAATCTGTTTCGTACCAATGGATGGCTAGACTGATAGTCTCTTGCCTGCCCATATGGAACGCGCAAAAGGGGAGTGTTGTGACGAGCCAAACTTCGTCTGTAAACAAGTATCGGCAATGATGGAAAAAACTACCTTCAAGAAAGCAATTGGCGGCGTTCTGAAAGCAGCGCGTTTTGCGAACAATGGGCAATCCTGGTTCTTAGACGGGGACGACTCAATAGTGGTTTTGAACCTTCAGAAGTCAGACTTTGATGACAAGTACTACGTTAATCTGGGGATATGGCTCAAGAGCCTTGGTGCTGTGGCCTTTCCTGCGGAAAACAAGTGCCATATTCAGGTGCGTTTGACTTCGCTGTTTCCTGGAGATGCTGAGATGATTGAGGGGGCCTGCAGTGGAAATGCTAGCGACGAAGATTTGCGCACGTTTGTTGAGTTCTTGCGCGTGAAGGTTGCGCCGTTTTGCGCAGACTGTGTACACACCGGCGCCCTATGGTCAAAGATCGAAGGCGGTGAATTCAAGAAGGCGCTCATCATGAAGATCGCGAAGGACTGCTTGGACCCTTCGCATAAATCCTGATCGCAAACCTCTGGTTTTCACCGATGCAATTTTGTGAAATCGGCCTATAGCCCCCGCAGAAAGGTGGGAGTGTCTCAATATCTGTGAGTGAGGCGGGGTAGCGTGCCAATAGTCTGGTTCCAGAATATCCTCTATGCAGAATTGACCTTTAGCCCCCGAAAAATGGACTTCTTCTGCTATTAAATCAGGAGTTTCTATGAGGTAGAGGTTCACTGGCAAAGCACACCACCGCACGCGGTCCGGTAGCCCCCAGTGGGCAGAGCAGTCCTTCATTTCTGCGTATTGAACGGCTATAGTTGCCAGAGAAATGAACCTCCCTACCAGCCTTTTTTTGATAACCATTCTGATCGCTGCATCAGCCTTCTTCTCGGTCGCCGAGATCTCCATGGCTGCGGCGCGGCGCATCAAACTGAGCCAACTGGCCGATAGCGGTGACCGGCGCGCCGCGCGCGTGTTGGCGGTGCAGAACACGCCCGGACACTTTGTGACCGTGGTACAGATTGGTCTCAATACGATTGCCATCCTGGGTGGCGTTGTCGGGGATGGCGCTTTGTCGCCCCACTTCAACCAGGTTGTCTTGTGGTTGGGCGTGGATCCAGGCACCAGTGGCCCCCTGGCAACCACCTTGTCTTTTGTGACGGTTACTACGCTGTTTATCGTTGTGGCCGACCTGGTGCCCAAGCGCTTGGGCATGAACGAGCCGGAGCGGTTGGCGATGTTGACGGTGGGCCCGATGCTGGGTCTCTTGACGCTGTTCAAACCCCTGGTGTTTTGTTTTAGCAAACTGGCGGACACCTTGTCACGCCTGCTGGGGCTTGCGCAAACCCGAGACGAGCGGATCACCTATCTGGACATCCTGGCGCTCACCGAAGCGGGTATCCAATCCGGGGCGGTAGCGTCCGCTGAACAACAGGTCATCGAAAACGTATTCGAACTCGACACGCGCACCGTGGAGAGCGCGATGACGACCCGCGAGCGCATCGTGTTTCTGACCATTGGTGATGATGAGACCTTGCTGCGCACCCGGCTTGCCGAATCCCCGCATTCAACCTACTTGGTGTGCGGCGCAAGCGGCATCGATGAGGTGATCGGTTATGTCGACGCAACGGACCTCTTTCAGCGCGTCTTGTTGGAAAAACCGCTAACCCTTTCACATTGCATCGACGGCGGTCTGGTCAAGAAGGTCCTTGTCGTCCCGGACCGGCTGACCCTGGCCGAAATGCTGACGCAGTTTCGCCAGGCGCATGAGGACTTTGCGGTCATCGTCAACGAATACAGCTTGGTGGTGGGTGTCATTACGCTCAACGACGTGATGAGCACCGTAATGGGCAGCATGGTGGCATCCCATGATGAGGAACAGATCCTGCGCCGAGAGGATGGCAGCTTCCTGGCCGACGGAGTCACCCCGGTGGCGGATCTGCAGAGGGTGCTGGATTTGTCCGAGTGGCCCATGCCTGGGCAATATGACACCCTGGCCGGATTCTTGATGGTGTCGCTGCGCCGTATTCCCCGGCGCACCGATCACGTGTTGTGGCAGGGTTGGCGCTTTGAGGTGATGGACGTCGACAACAACCGGGTTGACCAGGTCATGATCTCACGGGTGCTTGAACCCAAGTAGGTGAGCAAGCTCAGCCCGCAATCCGCACCTTGCGCGCCGCGCCATCCGCCTTGCCGATATGCCCCAGCGGCAATTCGGTGCTGGACTTGATGCAGTTCAGCACGATGTTGGAGCGGATATTGGCCACGCCTTTGATGCGCATGATCTTGCGCAACACCGACTCCGACAGCACACCCAGATCAGCTGCCACGATTTGCATGATGTAGTCCGATTCACCGGCCACGGCATAACAGTCCAGCACTTCGGGAATGGCGATGATCTCGCGCTCAAATGCCGGGCCTTCGTCGCCGCCTTGGCGGCTCAGCGTCACGTAACTCATGGCACGCACGCCGAGGCCCATCGCAGCAGCGTCCAGCAATGCCACGTACCGGCGGATGATGCCCGTGGACTCCAGCCGCTGGATGCGGCGGCTCACCTGGGAGGCCGACAAATGGATCTGCTCGCCGACCTGCTGGTTGGTCGCGTGGGCATCCTTTTGCAATGCGATCAACAAGCTGATATCGAACTTGTCGAGCAGCAGATCGTCATATTTCTCTTGATTCATGCATGAATTATGCATATCTTTGGCTTGGGGCGGCGCAAATTGCGCACACCGTGCGCGTGCTTTTGTCCACAATCTAGCCATTCATCCATAGATAACAGGAGCAACACAATGGCCGATCTTTTTGACAACCCGATGGGACTCATGGGTTTTGAGTTTGTCGAGTTTGCATCCCCCACACCTGGCTTGATAGAGCCCATTTTTGAACAAATGGGTTTTAAACATGTGGCCCGTCACCGCTCCAAAGATGTAGACCTGTACCGCCAGGGCGACATCAATTTCATCATCAACCGCGAGCCCAAGAGCCACGCCGCCTACTTCGCGGCCGAGCACGGCCCCTGCGCCTGCAGCATGGCCTTCCGCGTGCGCGATTCACACAAGGCCTATGCCCGCGCACTGGAGCTGGGCGCACAGCCCATCGAGATCCAGCCCGGCCCCATGGAGCTGCGCCTGCCGGCCATCAAGGGCATTGGTGGTGCACCGCTGTACCTGATCGACCGCTTTGAAGACGGCAAGTCCATCTACGACATCGACTTTGAATTCCTGCCCGGTGTGGACCGCCACCCCTTTGGCCATGGCCTCAAACTCATCGACCACCTGACCCACAATGTGTACCGTGGCCGCATGGCCTATTGGGGTGGTTTCTACGAGAAGATTTTTAACTTCCGCGAAATCCGTTTCTTCGACATCAAGGGTGAATACACCGGCCTCACATCCCGCGCCATGACTGCCCCTGACGGCATGATCCGCATCCCGCTGAACGAAGAAGCCTCGGGCAAGACCGGCCAGATCGAAGAGTACCTGATGCAGTTCAACGGCGAAGGCATTCAGCACATCGCCCTGATCTGCGACAACCTGGTGGCCACGCTAGACAGCCTGAAAGCGGCCGGCGTGCCGCTGATGACCGCACCCCCCGCCACCTACTACGAAATGCTGGAAGGCCGCCTGCCCAACCACGGTGAAGACGTGGCCGCGCTCCAAAGCCGCGGCATCCTGCTGGACGGCGTCAGCAAGGAAGGCGACCGCCGCCTGCTGCTACAAATTTTCTCGGCCACGTTGCTAGGCCCGGTGTTTTTTGAATTCATCCAGCGCAAGGGCGACGACGGATTTGGCGAGGGCAATTTCAAGGCTCTGTTCGAATCGCTGGAGCGCGACCAGTTGCGCCGCGGCGTTATCACGGCGGACTGACCATGGCATTGCAAAAACTGGATGCGCAAGAAGCCGCGCAACAACTGAAGGCTCTGCCGCTGTGGACGTTTGACGCCAAGGTGGGCGCCATCACACGTGAATTTGTGCTGGCCGACTTTATGCAGGCCTTTGCGTTCATGACGCAGATCGCGATTGCCGCCGAAAAACACAACCACCACCCCGAGTGGAGCAATGTGTACAACAAGGTGCTGATCACCTGGACCACACACGACGTACACGGCCTGAGCAGCAACGACATCGCACTGGCCCGCATGTGTGACCAGGCGTTTGCGGGTCATGCGTCGGCGCATCCCCACAGCTAAGCAGGAGGCTTGATATGCAACAAGCAACACCCGTAAAGGTTAAACACGGCTTGGCAGCCGGCCCCGCGGCAGCGCCCCAGCGTGCCGACTGGACCATTGACCAAGGCTGGGACAAGTACACGTCGCAGGAACACGCGGTGTGGAAGACGCTGTACGAGCGCCAGACCAAACTCTTGCCCGGCCTGGCCTGCGACGATTTTGTGGAAGGCATGAAACACCTGCCCATGTCGGCCGATGAGATTCCCAATTTCGAAAAGCTGTCGGAGACGCTGATGCGCAAAACCGGCTGGCAGATCGTGGCCGTGGCGGGCCTGGTGCCGGACGATGTGTTTTTTGAGCACCTGGCCAATCGTCGTTTCCCGGCTGGTAATTTCATCCGCGGTGCACACGAGTTGGACTACCTGGAAGAACCCGATGTCTTCCACGACGTTTTTGGCCACGTGCCCATGTTGATGCACCCGGTGATGGCGGACTTTATTCAGGCCTATGGCCAGGGTGGCCTGCGGGCGCAAAAGCTGGGCAAGCTGACGAACCTGGCGCGGGTCTACTGGTACACCGTGGAGTTTGGCCTGGTGCAGCAGAAAGAAGGCTTGCGCATCTATGGCGCGGGTATTGCGTCTTCGTTCTCCGAGAGCACGTTCTCAGTGCAGAGCGATTCACCGAACCGCATAGGGTTCGAGTTGGAGCGTGTGATGCGCACCAACTACCGCATCGACGACTTCCAGGAAAGCTATTTCGTGCTGGACAAGCTGGAAGACCTGCTGGCCTTGGCCAATACCGAGTTTGCGCCGTATTACGCCCGCCTGGACAGCGGCCCGACCTACCAGCCGGGTGATGTGCTGCCCACCGATGTGGTGCCCCACCGCGGTACCGGCAGCTACCACCGCGCACGTGCTGCAGCGGCTGCGACCAAGGTGTAAAGCCAACCGCCTTTCATTGAAAGGCGGTTGGTTGACTTTTTCGTCGCTGCATATTTGTTTGCTTCAGCGGCGTATTGGTGGGTAGCTTAATAATTGGTTTTGGGTAAAAATCTGCCCATGTACACAAAATTAAGCACCCCAAAGTCATTGGGGGTCATTCAGGGTCGTAGCAAATCACTTTTGAGCAGCACTGCACCATGGGTACTCCCGAGCACATATCACTCCCTGCACATGCGATTGGCGCAGCTTGGCTGGCCAAGGCGTTTGATGTGCGTCCTCTGGGGCGCTTTCCGGTCGTGAGCCAAATTGGCCATCGCCGATCCAGCCACATTGACGATGGCTTCCGCCTAGAGACTTTTCCAGAGGTCATGCGGCCATTGCCGGAGTTCGCACAGCACTTGCAATTTCATTTGCGCCATGAAATCCTGCATCTGGAGTTTCTGAGCAGACTCTTCAAGGTGACAGGGCCAGATCAGCTTCAACTTTGGGTTCTGCGTGAGCCTACGGGGCGGTATGCCCGCCGGGCAGCATTCCTGTATGAATGGCTTACGGGCGAACTGCTTGATGTGCCAGAGAATCTGGGTGGCAATTACATCAACGCGATCGATGATGAAAAGCTGCTGACTGCTTCCACTGACAAGGTGTTGAAAGTAGCCCGATGGCGGGTTAACGACAACCTGCCTGGCACCCGATTTTTTTGCCCCAGCGTGGTCAAGACGGATGCCTTGTCTGCCGCCGCCGAGCTGGACGTCCGCGCGCTGTTTGGTGAACTTTCCGCAGAATTTGGAGAAGAATTGCTGTTACGCGCGGCAGCCTGGATGACCCTGCGGGAGAGTAAGGCTAGCTTCACCATCGAGGGGGAGGCAGACCGATCCACCCGGATCCAGCGCTTTGCCGATGTCATGGCCAGGCGCACCGGCAAAGGTCCGCTTCCTCTCAAAGATGCAAGCCTGGCGGAGTTACAGCAGGAGATCCTGGGCCCCACGACCACGGTTGTCCGGACTGGCTTGAGACAGTCACCCGTGTTCGTTGGCGAGACAGTCAGGTACCAAGAGGTGGTGCACTACGTTGCGCCGCCGGTACGGGATCTGCAAGACATGCTGGATGGTTTGCAGACCTTTTTGGACCGCACCCAAGGGCAATCGTCGGTTCTGCGCAGCGCTGTGGCTGCGTTTGCCTTTGTTTACATCCACCCTATGGCCGATGGCAACGGCCGGATACACCGCTTTCTCATCAACGATATCTTGCGCCGGGATGGCGTGATCCCGGGGCCCGTGATCCTGCCCGTTTCCGCCGTAATCACTTCCGACGCCGGTGAGCGGCGCGCATATGACGAGGTTCTTGACAAGGTATCTCGCCCGTTGATGGAGGCTGTTCGCGACCATGTGGAGTTTGCAAAAGTACAGACCACTTATCCTGATGGCGTGACCTCGAACCTCTTTTTCGAGGCCCATGATCTGGCGCGACCCATCTGGCGTTATCCTGATCTTGGCCCGCATGTGGTCTACCTGTCAAAGGTGATTGCTCGCACGCTTACCGAACAGATGCGTGAAGAATCCCGCTATCTGCGGACCCACCACCGTGCGCGTGAGGCTATCAAAGAGGTTGTTGAGATGCCGGACCATCAGGCGGACCGGCTCTTACGTTCGATAGAGCAGAACCAGGGCCAACTCAGCAGTGTGTTGGTCAAGGAGATGCCAGTGCTGACACAGCCTGGTGTGTGGGACGCTGTTGTGGGTGCCGTACGTGCAGCTTTTAAAAATGATGGGACGACTGGAGACACCGTCGGCCGGTACCCGTCGACCTAGTCTGGGCGCCACTACCAAGGTGTAAACCCCGAGGAAAGTGGGGGGCAAAAGGGTGCCGTGTGCGTGGACAATATCGCCCATGCATTCAACACCTACCCCCTCTACACCCGCTCCTCACATTGCTGGCCACCTGCTGGTGCAATGTCTGATTGAACAAGGCGTTACCCACGCCTTTGGAGTCCCCGGCGAAAGTTATCTGGCTGTGCTGGATGGTTTTCACATGTACCGCGAACACATCCAGTTTGTCGTCAACCGCCAAGAGGGCGGCGCCGCCTTCATGGCCGAAGCCCATGGCAAGCTGACCGGCCGCCCCGGCGTGTGTTTTGTAACGCGCGGCCCCGGCGCCACCAACGCCTGCATCGGCGTGCACACCGCGTTCCAGGACTCCACACCGATGGTGCTGCTGATCGGCGATGTCGCCAGCGACCAGCGTGACCGCGAAGCCTTTCAAGAGATGGACTACCGCGTCATGTTCGGCCCCAGCGCCCTGGGCATGGCCAAACGCGTGGAGCGCATCGACGATGCGGCCCGCATCCCCGAATACATAGCCCGCGCCTTTGCAACTGCCATGAATGGCCGCCCCGGCCCCGTGGTGCTGGTGCTACCCGAAGACATGTTGACGCAAGCCGTCAAAGTGAACCCGCACACCGGCGCGTTGCCGGCGCCCTTGGCCCGGGTAGAGCCATCCGATGCCTGGAGCGACCCCGGCGCCTTGCGCACGCTGCGCGAGATGCTGATGAAGGCCCAGCGCCCGTTTGTCATTGCCGGCGGCAGCGGCTGGACGCCCCAGTCTGCCCAGGCCTTGCAGCGTTTTGCCGAAGCCTGGCGCCTGCCAGTGGGCAATGCCTTCCGTTTCCAGGACACCTTTGACAACCACCATCCGCAGTATGCCGGTGACGTGGGCATTGGTATCAACCCCGCGCTGGCCAAACGCATTGGCGAGAGCGACCTGGTCATCGCCATCGGCCCGCGCCTGGGTGAGATGACGACCGGCGGCTACACGCTGCTGCAGGCACCGCGCAGCAAACAAACCCTGGTCCACATCCACGCCAGCGCCGAGGAGCTGAACCGCGTCTACCAGGCCGACCTGGCCATCCACGCCAGCATGCGCGCCGCGGCCCGCTCGCTGGAGGTGTTGGCAGCCCCCAAAGATGTGGTCTGGGAAGCCTGGGCGCAGGCCTGCAACGCCGACTATGTGGCCAACCTGCAAGCCAGCCCCATCAAGGACCTGCCGGCCGATACTGCGCGCGGCCTGGTCGACATGCACAGCGTCATCACCACCGTGCAAAAACATTTACCGGGTGATGCTGTGCTGACCAATGGCGCCGGCAATTTTGCCAGCTGGTTGCACCGCTTCTACCGCTACAGCGGTCTGGCCAAGGGATTCAAGACGCAATTGGCCCCCACCAATGGCGCCATGGGTTATGGCGTGCCGGCCGGCATTGCGGCGGCCATCACCAGCAAGGCCAGCCCCGCGGCGGCCGGGCAGGGCAGGGTGGTGTTCACCATAGCCGGTGACGGCGACTTTTTGATGAATGGCCAGGAGCTTGCCACCGCCGTGCAACACGGCGCCAAGACCATCATCCTGCTCTTGAACAACGGCATGTACGGCACGATTCGTATGCACCAGGAGCGCGAGTACCCGCAGCACGTGGCCGGTGCCGGCACGTCGCTGCACAACCCCGATTTCGCCGCGCTGGCCCGCGCCTATGGTTATGCCGGCGTGCGCATCCAGCGCACGGCTGACTTTGAGGGCGAGTTTCTGGCGGCGCTGGCGCGGCCCGAAGGCACACTGATCGAGGTCATGCTGGAGCCTGAGCTGATCAGCACCCGGGTGTCGCTGACGGGTATCACCCAGGCAGCGCTGAAGCGTTAACCAGCGGCCCAGCCGAAGGCCTATACGTCAAATTGGCCTCTAGCCCCTGTGAAATATAGCTGTAGCGCTATCAATTTAGGAGTAAATGTGAGCCAATCCATTGGCCAGCTCTCGGTGCTGGTGCGTGACTACGATGAGGCCATCCACTTCTACGTCCACCAGCTGGGCTTCACGCTGGTGGAAGACACCGCCATGCCCGCGCAAAACAAGCGCTGGGTGGTGGTGGCCCCTCCGGGCGCGGGCGGTGTGCGCCTGCTTTTGGCGCGAGCGGTTGGCGATGAACAGTTGTCGCGCGTGGGCAATCAGACCGGCGGGCGCGTCTTCTTGTTTCTGTACACCGATGACTTCTGGCGTGATTTCAACGCCTACCAGTCCCGTGGTGTGGTGTTTGTGCGCGAGCCCAAAGCAGAGCCATATGGCACCGTGGCCGTGTTCCAGGACGTCTGCGGCAACCTGTGGGATCTGGTGCAGGCCAGCGTCTGAGCCCTCTTTCTGTGCGCTGGGCCGCTCATTGCGCCCTATATCGAGTCTATGTGCGGTACCGCACATAGCAAAAACTCCCGCACTCTGTACGCTCAGGCCTTGTGCGCCGTCATGTATCCGTGTTAGGCGCTCCAGTTGATTGATGCAGGTTCGCTGAGCCATTTTCATGTTCAGGTAGGTATGCGCTGTTTGGGAAATGGAACATGTCTGACACCGAAAACACGCCGCCACCGCTCTACGGAGTAGCCAGCCCGGACGGGACGGCCGACGCCCAGCAGCAGGAAGAGGTGCTCAAGGCGGGCGCCTTGCAAAGCGCCATTTTTAACAGCGCCTACTTCTCCAGCATTGCCACCGACGCCAAAGGCGTGATCCAGATTTTCAACGTGGGAGCCGAGCGCATGCTGGGCTACGCGGCCGCGGACGTGATGAACAAGATCACGCCAGCCGATATTTCGGACCCGCAGGAAGTGATAGAGCGCGCCAAAGCCTTGAGCCTGGAGCTGGACACGCCCATCACGCCGGGTTTTGAGGCCCTGGTCTTCAAGGCCGCACGCGGCATCGAAGACATTTACGAGCTGACCTATATCCGCAAGGATGGCAGCCGCTTCCCGGCCGTGGTGTCTGTCACCGCGCTGCGCGATGCGCAAAACGTCATCATCGGTTACCTGCTGATTGGCACCGACAACACGGCACGCAAGCAGGCCGAAGAGGCTTTGTTAAAGGCCGGCGCACTGCAAAATGCCATTTTTAACAGCGCCAATTTCTCGTCCATCGCCACCGATGCCACGGGCGTGATCCAGATTTTTAATGTGGGTGCCGAGCGCATGCTGGGTTACACCGCTGCCGACGTGGTGAACAAGATCACACCCGCCGACATCTCCGACCCGCAGGAGGTGATTGAACGCGCCCAGACCCTGAGCCTGGAGCTGGATACCACCATCACCCCGGGTTTTGAGGCCCTGGTGTTCAAGGCATCCCGCGGTATTGAAGACATTTACGAGCTGACCTACATCCGCAAAGACGGCAGCCGCCTGCCCGCCGTGGTGTCGGTTACGGCCCTGCGCGACGCGCAAAACATCATCATTGGTTACCTGCTGATTGGCACCGACAACACCGCGCGCCAGCAGGTGGAAGACGAACGCAAGAAGCTAGACCAGCGCCTGCGCGACCAGCAGTTCTACACCCGCTCGCTGATTGAATCCCACATCGACGCGCTGATAACCACCGACCCGGCCGGCGTTATCTCGGACGTCAACAAACAAATGGAAGCCTTGACCGGCTGCACGCGGGATGAGTTGATTGGTGCGCCTTTCAAGAGTTTTTTCACCGACCCATTGCGTGCCGAGGCGGGTATCAAACGGGTGTTGAAGGAAAACAAGGTCACCAACTACGAATTGACCGCACGGGCCAGGGATGGCAAAGAGACTGTGGTCTCGTACAACGCCACCACGTTTTACGACCGGGACCGCAATCTGCAAGGCGTATTTGCCGCAGCACGGGATGTGACCGAACGCAAGCTGCTGGACCAGGCGCTGCAAGAGAACAACATCGAGCTGGAGATGGCCAAATCGATTGCCGAGAAAGCCAACCTGGCCAAGTCCGACTTCTTGTCCAGCATGAGCCACGAGCTGCGCACGCCGCTGAACGCCATACTGGGTTTTGCACAGCTCATAGACTCTGGCGATCCGGCGCCAACACCCACGCAAAAGCGCAGCACCGACCAGATCCTGCAGGCGGGCTGGTACCTGCTGGAGCTGATCAACGAAATTCTGGACCTGGCCCTGATCGAGTCCGGCAAGCTGATGCTGACGTCGGAGCCCGTTTCGCTGGCCGACGTTATGGCCGAATGCGAGACCATGGTCGAATCCCAGGCCAGACGGCGTGACATCAGTGTGTGTTTCCCGGCGGTGGACGTGCGCTACTGCGTCAAGGCCGATCGCACACGGGTCAAGCAGGTGCTGATCAACCTCTTGTCCAACGCCATCAAGTACAACCGCACGAGTGGCTCCGTGGTGGTCTCCCTGGCGGCCAACACGCCGGGGCGTTTGCGGATTGGCGTGGCGGACACGGGTGATGGTCTGACCACGGAGAAGATTGCACAGCTGTTCCAGCCCTTCAACCGCCTGGGCCAGGAGGCTACGACAGAGGAAGGCACCGGCATCGGCCTGGTGGTGTGCAAACGCCTGGTTGAGCTGATGGGCGGAACGATTGGTGTGGAAAGTGTGGTTGGCCAGGGCAGCTCTTTCTGGATAGAGCTGGAGCTGACAACCGATGCGCAAACCGCCGAGCATGTCGAGCCCGCGGCGCTGGTACCGGTGCATGTGGTCGCCGGTCCACACGTCTACACAGTGCTGTATGTGGAAGACAACCCGGCCAACCTGATGCTGGTAGAGGCGCTGATTGAGCGCCGGTCCGATATGCGTTTGTTGTCCGCGAGGAATGGCCCCAGCGGCATCGAGATTGCGCGCACCGTACGGCCGGATGTCATTTTGATGGACATCAATTTGCCCGGCATGAGCGGCACCAAGGCGTTGGCCATTTTGACCGCCGACCCCGCCACCGCCCACATACCGGTCATTGCCATCAGCGCCAATGCCATGCCCAGCGACATTGCCAAGGGTTTGGCCGCAGGGTTTTTCCGCTACCTGACCAAACCCATTCGGGTGGACCAGTTCATGGAAACCCTGGACGAGGTCTTGACGCTGGGCTCGGAGGGCGCATTGGCCGTACACCTGCCTTGACAGCGGCCCACTCTGTAAAAAAAAACGGCACCCGAAGGTGCCGTTTTTTTTCAGAGTGGGCTCTTGTATCAAGCCTGTTTGGCTTTGCGGCGACGGGCAATGGCGCCCATGAGACCCAAACCGGCCAACATCAAAGCGTAGCTTTCTGGCTCGGGTACTGCCGATACCGAGGCGGAGCCAACGTTGAAACCGTGCCAATACTCAGGTTGACCAACAGTGATGTTCATGGTGGTGAATGTGCCTTGCAACTGCAAAACACCGTTGAATTCATATCCTGTGAACTGGTTGCCCGCCACGGTATACCCGCTGTAACCCCAGTAATTGCCGCCCGAGGACATTACAGACACGGCGCTGTCGAAGCTGTAGGTAACGGGTACGCTACCCTGGCCCACGCTGACCAGCGCGATGTATGGGTTGACGATGGCTTGGCTGAATGTCAGTGTGAAAATCGATGGGGTATACACCTGCAACATGTCGCTGGGCTGGTATCCGCCGTAGGTTCCGGTAGGTGCAACACCGCCGGTGTTTGCGTTGTCGTAGTAGTAGGTCCCGTCGTTCAGGCTCAGAGGAGAGCTTCCTGTCAGAGACACGCCAACCACGGTGCTGCCGATGGTCAGCGTGCCGGTGTCCGTTGTTGTCCAATCGATCCAGCTTGGACCAGCGCTAGCCACTGTATGGAGGAATGCTGCCGCGCAAGTAACGGCCAGTGCTTTGAATTTCATGGTGTAACTCCTGTAAGTAATGGTAAGTATCGAGCCGCCGGAGTGGCCGCGCAATAGTCTGTTCGGACTAACGCAGCGGCGTTGCTGTTGTGCGCCTGGATAAAACGGTGCACAAAATGCAGCTTGGTAATGGCGCGTTGGCTCAGCACAAAGGGGTAGAAGTCTGGTAGCCCCATGCCGAGTGAGAACTCGTTGAGCACACTGGTCAGCCCGGCCCAGGCGTTGAAGAAATTCAGAAACGCGTAGTCGACCTGGTCCGAAGTGCCGTCCGACTCACCTTCCATTCGGTAGAGCACTTCTTCACCAAACGGGTCTTTCAACAGATTCGCATGTTCGCCGTTCATGCCAGAGGCCATGGCCGTGTCCAAGGTGTCCACCATGTGCAGGTAGTGTGCCCAGGTCTCGGCCCAGTCTTCCCAGGGGTGGGCGCTGGCGTAGGCGCTGACGCAGGTGTCCGCCCAGTCGGGCTCGGGGCCATTGGCGTAATGCTGTTGCAGAGCGGCGCCATAGTCTTGTCGCTCGTCGCCAAACAACGCGCGAAACGGTTCGTGCCAGTGGCTGCCCTCCAGCAGGCGGCTCCAGCAATAGTGGCCCGACTCGTGGCGTACATGGCCCAGCAGGGTGCGGTAGGGCTCGTCCAGTGCAGTGCGAATGGCTTCGCGCGCGGCGTCGTCCGCCTCGTTGATATTGATGGTGATGATGCCCTGGTGATGGCCGGTGGACACGGGTGTGGGCTCCACGTCGGCCAACAGGTCAAAGGCCAGGCCCCGTTGTGGGTCTTCACCCACGCGTGACGCCACAGGCAAACCCATGGCAATCAGGGAAGACACCAGCCTGCGTTTGGCCAGCTCGACCTTGTGCCACAGCGGCGCGTTGGCTGCAATGCTCTGGTCCGGCACCATGCGGTTGAGCCTGCAGCAGCGGCACAGGGTTGGCTGCTCGCCATCTACCACCGCAATGATCCAGTTGCATTGCGGGGGCAGGTAAAAGTTGGTGCAGCGCCGGTACAGGCTGGCCCCGGCGGGGGCGCCGGCTAGTTGCCAGACTCCGTCTTCATCGGTTGGCTCCAGCGCCAACACGGTCGCCTGGTCGGGCTGGTAGCCCAGCGCCCGGCCGCAGTGCAGGCATAGGTAGTTGCGAAAAAATACCGGGTAGCCGCAGTAACACTTGCCAATGCGGTGTATCAACGGCTGCCAGCGCTTGTCGGCCTCCATGCCTCAAGACTGCGGTGGAAGCGTTGTGGGTGGCTCGCGCATCGGGACTGGCGATTCCGTAGGTGGCGGCGCACCAAGTGGCTCCAGCGGTTGCGGCATTTCTGGCGGCAGGGGCGGTGGGCTCTCTGGCACCGGCATGGGCTGGTCCGGTGGGGTGATGCCCACCAGCTTCCAGTCCATCAACAGCACGGGTGCGCGCTTCGCGTTTGACAGGGGAATGACGTCTGCAATGCTGACCATATAGTGACCCTTTGCAATGAACAAGGCCACAAGGCTAGTCGTGCTGCGTGGTGGGGTCGGTGCGTCGCCGCACACTCCCATTATTCAGGTGCCGGTTTTGATGATGCTTGGCGGGCGTGCTCCAGTGCCCGTTGGATCTGTTCACGGTCCTGCTCGCGCAGGCCTTGCGACAGTTCACGGGCGGCTTCGGCGCGTTCATTGGCGTAGGCCTGCAACTGCTCCAGCTTGGGGGCCGAGGGTGCCGCGCCACCGGGTTGGGCGGCCTCCAGCTGCTCAAAACTGCGTTCGTACACCGCGGCGATGTCGGCGTCGATCTGGCCCGCGAGTTCATCAAACGTCAGCCCGTTGCGCGCGCTGTTGGCCAGCAGGCTGCCCCAGCGCCGGCTGGTGCGCTGGTCTTCGCCCAGAAACTGCTGGATGGCCTCGCGCGCCTTTTGTTCTTCGCTGAAGCGGTAGCTGGGCTCGGGCAGGCGCCACACCAGCACGGCCGTGACGGCCACTATCAGTGCCGCGGTGCCCCAGGCCAGGCCACGCGAGGGTGTGCGTCCGTGCAGGCCCCCTGCGGGCGCCAGCACCAGGCCCAGCAATGCACCTGCCAGCAGGCCACCGCCATGGGCCGCATTGTCTATGCCTGGCACCACAAAACCCACGCCCAGCATCAATGATGAAAACAGCAGCGCAGCGCCAAACAGCCAGCGGAACTCACCCGGCTCCACGCTGCGCCGTGCGCGCCACAAAAACACCAGCAGCGCGCCATACAGGCTGAAGATGGCGCCCGATGCCCCGCCCGAGACGGCCTGGTTGCCATGCAGCACCAGCGACAGCAGGTTGCCCAGCAGCCCACTGACCACATACAAGCCCGCAAAACGCCAGCGCCCATAAAGCTGCTCCACCAAGCGGCCCACATCCCACAGGGCCCACATATTGAGCGCCAGGTGCACCACACCAAAGTGGATGAACAGCGCGGTGAACAGGCGCCACCACTGGCCGTCTTGTGTGGCCGGGCCGAAGTTGGCGCCCCAGGCCAGTTGCACGCCATTGGGGGTGTGCCAGAAGCCAGCACCAGCCAGCAGCATCAGCAGAAACACCCCAATGTTCACAGCCAACAGGGTGGCGGTGACGGGCGCACGGCGTGGCGGGGCGGCCATCAGCGTGGCCAGGCTCATGACCGGCTCAGCCATGCGTGGCAGAAGCCGTTTTGGCAAAGGATTTGCGCACCCGCGCCACACCGGCACCGCTGCCCGAGTTCACCGCCGTGCCCTGGGCCGTTGTTACCGGCTCGTTGCGTGCGCAACGCAGGGATGCAAATGTGGCCTGCAGCTCTTTCTTCAGGGTTTGCAATTGTTTGATGTGGGTGTCTATCTGTGCCATCTTGGTTTGCAGCTGGTGTTCAATGTCGGTGCGGCCCAGTTGCCCTTGGGCAAACTGCGGCACGATCACCCGTATCTCTGCCAAAGAAAATCCCAGCGACTGTGCCCCGCGCACAAAACGGATCGCCTCTATATGGGCGGCGGTGTAGCTGCGGTAGCCATTGTCCTGGCGGGTGGGCGCCTGCAGCAGGCCCTGCTTTTCGTAATAGCGCACCGTGTCGGTCGAGACGCCTGTGGTTTTGGCTAGTTGGCTGATGTTCATGGTGAGGTTTTTGCGACCGGCGTGAAAAAGTGCTTGACCTTGGAGCATAGACCAAGCTTTAGAGTTCCCCCGTTTTCAATCACTTTCTTTCCTTTGCCACCCATGAAATACTTTTCATTGCTTCAGTCTTTCACACTCGCCGCTGCGCTTCTGTGCGGCGCAGCACATGCGCAAGCCCCGGCTGCCACACCCTCGGCACCCCCACAAGTGGGCTTTTCGATCATCAAGACCGGCAAAGTGTCGGTGGCCGAACGCCTGTTGGTGCCCGATGGCAGCCTCTCCAAAAAGATAGACACCAACTTTTCGGCCTTTCTGATCAAACACAAGAACGACTACCTGTTGTTTGACACCGGCCTGGGTGCCAACATCGAGACCCAGTACGCGCAAGATATGCCCTACTGGGCACGCCTGGCGTTCAAGTTTGAAAAGCCTGTGGTGCCGGTGCGCAAGCAGCTGGACGCGGCCGGTTTTGCACCTATTCAGAAGGTGATCATCAGCCACGGCCATTGGGACCATGCCAGTGGTGTGCCCGACTTTCCGGAGGCTGAAATCTTCGCCGCCGAAGAAGAGATGCACTCTATCAAGCACGCAGAGTCCGGCGCGGCCACGGCCTGGCCATCGCAGGTGGCAACCCCCGGCACGCGCTGGTCGCCACTGGTGTTGCAGCCGATTGCCCACAAGGGTTACGCACAGAGCCTGGACCTGTTCAACGACGGCAGCGTGGTACTGGTGGCCATGCCGGGCCACACCGAAGGGTCCATCGGCATGTTTGTGACTGTGGACAGTGGCAAGTGTTATTTCTTCATTGGTGATGTGGCCTGGAAATCGGCCGCCATACAGGCCGGTGCCCCCAAGTTCTGGGCCGCCAGCATGGTGGTGGACCGCAACCGCGAGCAGACCCTGCGCAGCGTGGAGCAGGTGCGGGATGTGGCCCGCAAATACCCCGACCTGGTGGTGGTACCCGCGCACGATGCCGCGGTGCAGGATGCGCTGGGCTACTTTCCGGCTTGGGTCAGATGAATGATGCTATTGAATATATAGCGCAGTAACCATATTATTCCGGGGCTAGAGGCCGATTTGTTATAGATCGCCTCCGTGGCAGCCCCAGGCGTCTATTTCTTGGCGCGTATCTTGGCCAGCTCCGCCTGCGTTTCGTTCCACAAATCCATGCCAATGTCCGCACCAATCAGCGCGTAGACCTTGGTCAGCTTGTCGCGCATGCGGGCGGATTCTGCTGGGGACAGCTCGTTGACTTGCATGCCCTTGGCCTTCAGGTCGCCCACGGCCCGGGCGGCTTCGTCGCGGGTGTCCTTGCGTTCAAAGTCGCGGCTGATCTTGGCGGCGTCCATCAGCACCTTTTGCTCGTCTTTGGACAATTGGTCCCACCACTTCTTGCTGGCGGTGACGATCCAGGGGCTGTAGACGTGGTTGGTCACCGTCATGTACTTCTGCACTTCGTAGAACTTGCTGGACAAGATGGTGTTGAACGGGTTCTCTTGCCCATCGACCGTCTTGGTTTCCAGCGCGCTGAACAGCTCGGAGAAGGCCATGGGGATGGCATTGGCGCCCAGGGTCTGGAAGCTGGTCAGGAACACATTGTTCTGCATCACCCGCAGCTTGACGCCGTCCAGGTCTTCCATCTTGGTGATGGCACGTTTGCTATTGGTCAGGTTGCGAAAACCGTTTTCCCAATACACCAGGCCGACCAGGCCTTTGTCTTGCAGTTTGTTGCGGATCTTGTCGCCAATGGGGCCGTCCAGCAGGGTGTCGGCCTCTTTGGTGTTGCTGAACAGGAAGGGTGTGTCCCACAGCGCCATTTCCTTGGTGATGCCGACCAGTGTGGCGGTGGAGCCCACCATCATCTCCTGCGCACCGCCAATCAGCGCTTGCTGCATCTGGTTGTCGGGGCCCAGTGCAGCGGCGCCAATGGCGCGCACCTTCATCTTGCCGCCGGAGGCCTTGTCCACCGCGTCTGCAAACACCTTGGCCGCACGGCCCTGGTTGCTTTGTTCGTTGAGGCCATAACCAAAACGGATCAGGCGTGGCTTGATGTCCTGTGCGAAAGACGCGAAGGATGCGCCCAGCAGGGCAGCGGTGGTGGCGGCAATCAGCGTGCGGCGAAGTGCAAAAGTCATGGTGGGAGTCTCCTGGGGTTGAAAGGTTTTTATGGGTTTATCTACCGCATCCACGCTACGGGTGCGGTGACGATCTGCGGGAACAGTACGAACAGAAACAGAATGACGGTATAGGTCAGCAGGAAGGGGTTCACACCCTTGATGACCTGGTGCAGCGGCAGCTTGCCCACACCGGCCACCACATTCAGCACCGTGCCCACCGGTGGTGTGATCAGGCCAATGGCGCCGTTAAGCACAAACATCAGGCCAAAGTAGACCGGGTCGATGCCAGCCTTCACGGCGATGGGCAGCATGACCGGGGCAAAGATCAGGATGGTGGGCGTGAGATCCAACGCGGTGCCGATGACGATGAGTACCAGCATCATCATCACCATCAAGACGCGCGGATGCTCCACCAGCGGACCCAGCCAGCCGGTGAGTGTGGCGGGCAAATCGGCCAAGGTAATCATGTAGCTGGCCACGGCGGCACCCGCGCACAAAAACATGACGATGGCCGTGGTCTTGGCTGCACGTACCAGCACGCCATACAACTCGGCCACACGCATCTCACGGTGTACGAACAGTGCTATGACCAGTGCATAAAACGCGGCCACCACGGCGGCTTCGGTGGGCGTGAAGACGCCGGTTTTCATGCCACCGATGATGATGACCGGCATCAGCAAGGCCCACACAGCGCGGCCGGTTGCCAGCATGCGCTGGCGCATGGGCATGGGGGTGCCTTCGGGAAGGTCCATGCCACGCAGCATCCAGCGCCAGGCCACCACCAGCGCTGCACCCATGATCAGGCCGGGCACGATGCCCGATACAAACAGGGCCGAGATCGATGTGTTGGTGGTGACGCCATAGATCACAAACGCCATGGACGGCGGAATGATGGGGCCGATGACACTGCCCGCCGCGATCAGGCCAGACGAACTGGCCAATGGGTAGCCGTGTTTGCGCATCATGGGCAGCAGGATGGCCGACATGGCGGCTGCATCGGCCAACGCAGAGCCTGACATGGCCGACAGCAGAATCGCCGCGCCAATGGTCACATAACCCAGCCCACCGCGTATATGCCCCACCCAGGCCTGGGCCATATCGATGATGCGCCGGCTGATGCCGCCCGTGTTCATCAGCTCTCCGGCCAATATGAAAAATGGCACGGCCAACAGCGGAAAGCTGTCTACCCCCGCTACCAGGTTTTGTGCAAGTAGTTGGGTATCCCAAAAGCCCAGCACCCAAGCCATGCCGGCGCCGGTCAACACCAGCGCCAGTGCCATGTTCATGCCAATACCCATCAGCACCAGCATGCCGGCGACGAAGACGATAAAAGCGAGTCCTTCGTTGCTCATCTTGTTTTATTCCAGTTCGGCGCCGTGACCCAGGTCCAGCGGTGTTTGTTGGATCAGTTCAACCAGGGCCATCACCGCAATGGACGCGGTGCACAGCAGGGCGGGCAAGGGGAGCAGGGCAGTGGGGTAGCCCAGCACCACGGATTTGCTGTCCAGGCCCACCAGCACCTGTTGCCACGCCCCCCAGCCCACCAGCACACAGCCCAGAATGACGGCGATGCGGATCAGCGCCGTCATCAGCCGCATGGGCAGGGGTTTGTTCTTGAGCATCGCGACCAGGCTGGTGAAGGCCATGTGTTCACCCGCCGGGTAAGCCGCCGTAGCGCCTATGAAGACCATCCATACAAAGAGCAGACGCGACAGTTCTTCACTGGCTGCCACGCCGCTGCCAAAGCCGTAGCGCAACACCACGTTGACAAAGACGGAGACGGCCATCACACCCAGACAGGCGGCCATCAACACATTCGTGATGTGCTGGAAGCGCCCGGTGGGTGCGGGTGCGTGTTGTGTGGTGTCGCTCATGCGGGCTCCTGGTGGTTGCGCAGCCATTGGCTGACGTGGGTCTGCAGTTGTGCCAAGGGCGCCATCGCGTCCACTTTCAGCACGCCGGGCTCACCCGTGGGATCTTCCAGCGTGGTGAACTGGTTGTCTACCAAGGTGGTGGAGAAGAAGTGCGCACCGCCACGTGCGGCCACGCGTTGCAACGCTTGCTCGCGGTTGATGGCCATGAACACAAAACCCAGGCCAGGTGCGGCAGAGCGCAGCCGGGCACGGTAGGCCTTTTTGAGCGCCGAGCAGGTCAGCACAACACCCTGGGGGTGGGCCTGCAACTGCGCGCACAGGGTGGTCAGCCAGCCATCGCGGTCAGCATCCGTCAGCGGCACGCCGCGGGCCATCTTGTCGCGGTTGGCGGCGCTGTGGTGGTCGTCGCCTTCCACCAGTTCCCAACCGGTGGCGCGCGACACCGCGGCCCCCAGGCTGGACTTGCCGCAACCGGCTACACCCATGATCACAATCGCCTGCATCACTGTTTTATTCTTTTGGATAGCGCTATCCTGCTTGGTTAATAAAAAGGCAAACAACAAGTTGGGTATGTCCCCTAGCAGCAGAATTTCTCGCTACCTAGGGATTGCCCGCCTGCCATTTGCGTTTGGATAGCGCTATCCTATGTGAATATTGCAAACGCTCCATCCGTACTTACCCTAGGCCCATGAAACCCACCGCCGTCCGTTCCCGTGCCACTGGCCGCATCACGCTGGCAGACGTGGCACATGCTGCTGGTGTCAGCCCCATCACCGTGTCACGTGCCCTGCGGGGTGAGCGCGCCGTAGACCCCGAGCTGGTAGCCCGTGTGCAGGCGGCAGTGGCCAAGCTGGGTTATTTGCCCAACCCCGCGGCACGCGCGCTGGCGTCTGGCGTGGGCTCACATGTGGCGGTGCTGATACCCATGTTGTCCAACGCCCTGTTTGTGGACCTGCTGGAAGCCACGCAACGCACGCTGCGCCAGGGTGGATACCAGACGCTGATTGGCGTCACACACTACGACCCGGCCGAAGAAGAGTCTCTGTTGCGCGAGCAACTGTTGCACCGGCCCGCAGGCCTGATCGTGACCGGGCTGGAGCGCAACGACGCTACCCGCAACCTCATTGCGCAGGCCGGCGTGCCCTGTGTGCATGTGATGGAAGCATCGGGCACGGCGGGTGTTTACTGCGTCGGTTTTTCGCAGATGGATGCGGGTGAAGAACTGACACACCATTTGCTGGGCCGCGGCCACAAACGCATCGCCTTTGCCGCAGCCCAACTGGACCCGCGCACCTTGCAACGACTGGAAGGCTGGCGCAAGGCTTTGCAGACCGCTGGCTTGTACGACACCACGCTGGAGTGGCTGAACCCAGCGCCGTCGTCTATCTCTTTGGGCGCGCGCATGTTCGAGCAGATCATGGGCCAGCAGCCGGCGGTCGATGCGATCTTTTTCTGCAATGACGATCTGGCCCAAGGCGCATTGCTGGCCGCGCTGCGCTTGGGTATTGCGGTGCCCCAGCGGGTGGCGGTAGCCGGGTTCAATGACCTGACCGGCAGCGACCAGATGCTGCCGCCGCTGACCACGGTGCGCACGCCGCGGGCCGAGATTGGTACTGCCGCCGCCACCATGCTGCTGGCACTGATGCGGGATGAAGATGTGGCGTCGCCCTGTGTGGACCTGGGTTACGAGTTGCTGGTGCGTGGCAGCACCTGAGCCAAGGCGTTGTATGAATAATTGGCCTGTAGCCCCCGTGAAATATATTGGTAATGCTATCAAAAGCGTAGTATTTCACACCACACGGCGTGCTGCACCCACCGTGTGGACTTTCAGTTAGACTGAACCAAAGGAGTCCACACTATGGCAGGCGTATTCGGGAAAGATCCCAACATGAAGAAAACCAACCAGGCACAGCTGGAGCGCACCAACGCGGAGCGCAAGCGCAAGCAGGCGGAGGTTGCGGCAAAGTTCAACAGCAAGAAGCCGGCCCCCGCCACCGGCGAAACACCCACCAAATAGCGGCTGCAGCGCGCATATGATGGCCCCTTCTTTGGGGCTTTTTTGTTTTTGTATGAACCACACAACCACCACGCTGAAGGCACTGTGCATGGGCTTGGCCCTGGCGGCCAGCATCACCGCGCCCAGCTTCGCACAAACCAAGTCGGGCACCAGTGCCCAGCAGCGCACCGAAGCACACTTCCGAACCGTCCGAACAAAGCCGCCCGAGCTGTGGGCCTTCCTCAAAGACATGCCCAAAGGCGGCGATCTGCACAGCCATTTGTCTGGCGCCATCTATGCCGAATCCATGATCGGATGGGCGGCCGAAGATGGCCTGTGTGTGGACACCAAATCCATGGCTCTGCAGAAGCCGCCGTGTGATGCCACGCCCGGTTTGGTCGCGGCAAAAGACGCACAGGTAGACGGCGTGCTGTACCGCCGCATGATTGACGCCTGGTCCATGCGCAACGCACAAACCTCCGGCCTGAGTGGCCACGACCAGTTCTTTGACAGCTTTGGAAAGTTTGGCGCCGCCAACCGCAACCGTAGTGGCGACATGCTGGCCGAGGTGGCCATGCGTGCCAGCGGTGGCCATGTCAGTTACCTGGAGCTGATGCTGACACCGGGCGGATCAGAAGTGTCCAAGGTTGCAGCCAAGGCAGGCTGGAACGACGATTTTTCCCAGATGCGCACGGCCATGCTGGAAGGCGGCATGCCCGCCGCAGCCACGGCCGCTGTAGAAGAGCTGAAACATGCCAACGCACGCAAAGCCGAACTCTTGCGCTGCGACACACCCCAGGCCGCGCCTGGCTGCGCGGTGAGCATGCGGTACCTGTACCAGGTGCTACGTGGGTTGCCCAAGGAGATTGTGTTTGCACAAATGCTGGCAGGCTTCGAGCTGGCCAGCCGCGCGGACTCACAAGTGGTTGGCCTGAACCTGGTGATGCCCGAAGATGCATTGGTGCCTATGCGCGATTTCTCGCTGCACATGCGCCTGCTGGACTATCTGCACAGCGTCTACCCCAAGGTACAGGTCACGTTACACGCCGGTGAACTGGCACCCGGCCTGGTGCCGCCCGAAGGTCTGCGTTTTCATATCCGTCAATCGATTGAACAAGGTCATGCCAAACGCATCGGCCACGGCGTTGCCATCATGCAAGAAGACGATGCCGTGAGTTTGCTCAAACGCATGGCCCGCGACAAGATCATGGTGGAGATCTGCCTGACCAGTAACACCGGCATCCTGGGTGTGAGTGGTGCGCATCATCCGCTGGCGACCTACCTGAAGTACGGCGTGCCCACTGCATTGGCGACGGATGACGAAGGCGTGTCACGCTCGGAGATGACGCACGAATATGTGAAGGCTGTGCAAGAGCAGAACATCAGCTACCGGCAGCTGAAGACCATGGCGCGGAACAGTTTGCAGTATGCGTTTGTGGAGGGTGGGGCGCTGTGGAAGGATGTGGAGCAGGGGCGGCCGGTCGCGGACTGTGCGGGTAGCCGGCCTGGAGCCGCCAAAGCTAGCACTCGTTGCGAACGGTATTTGGAACAAAGCCCCAAGGCCAAGTTGCAGTGGCAACTGGAAGATGCGCTGGTAAAGTTTGAGCGTAGGTTTTGACAGCAGCGGGGCGGAAGCGGTCCTCAAGATTGGGCTTCCAATTGGCAGGGTCTTCTCAAAAGTACGCGAACCTTACCCGCGACGTCGAGACTGGTCGAGTAACATTCCCGCACTCGTCCCCGTAGATTTATTGCCCTATGAGCACTCTTCAAATCTATTGCGATACAGGAGGCTATATGCCTCAATTGCGGCCGTACGTAATAGATGGTCGGGCGAAGCTATTTCAGTTTCGCTATGACGACAACAGAAACCCGAAAATTAAGCATGCTGCGGTTCCGACCCAACCGACGTTCAGAGAAATGAACTACACGTGGGCCGAACTGAAGCAGATCGAAGAGCTGAAGTCTTTGACTTGGGACGATTTGGAAAGTAGTTCTGACAAGTTCGAGGAACTGAAATTAATTATCGGCGGTAGCAACTTGAAGGATGCGAAGCATGTTGACTCAGCATATCGAGCGGGATGCTCGGTCCTTCTCACGGGCGATAAGGACGATCTTTGGTCTAAGAGAGAGCAGATATTTCAAGCGGTAGGTATTCGGATTTTGCACAACCCTGACGATTGGCCCGCGCTTGAGGCCATGTTGCAGTTGTGAGCTAGTTTTATGTTCCGTATTGAGGGCGTGCAATGGCTCTAAGTTATTGCCATCATAGTGGTGTACAAGAGTAGTGGCATTGAAGCACTCCCCGGGGCGTCTTGTTTCGATGCTGCAATGGGGCGAAAGCGGACTTCTGATGTCACGGCCTGATCGACTACAGTTAACCATTGATTATTCGTTTGGCAATACTTAAATGAGCACAATGAAAGCATTCTGGAGCGATTGCGGTCAGGGCCCTGCGTCCGATACTCCCGTTGAGCTAGATCTGGTGCAAGCCAAGAACACATGGTCTGACGCAAGTGGTGTTAAAGGAAATTTCTTCGGCTTGATCGACACACAAGGAAGAACCATCCAGTTTTACTTCACCGAAGACATTCCAGACCACTTTGAAGATGCTCGCCACCTAGAAATTGTTCTGCTCGACATTCCGGTCCAAGGAAAAAGAGGCTCATATTCAAAGCAAGTTTCTATTGGCGAAGTGCACGGTTTAATTGCCTTGGCTTTCTCTGTGGGCGTAGACCATTCGTCCTTTCCAGGCCTCAGCTTTTCTTCATGGTAGCCGCATTGCCGAACTTTGCAGTCGTGAGGGACAGCAAGAAGTTGGGCTTGTGGGGAGTGTCAGAATTTCTGTGTGTGAGGCGGTTTCAGAAATCAGCTGATGGGTAAATTTTATTCAAACTAAGGCCCCTGCCAGGCCGCCGGAGGCCCCCCCCCGGTAGAACCCTGAGTGGCAGGGTTCAGCTCCTTCATTTTGCACCCCCGTGAGTGGGCTGCGTGAACCTGTCGCCGTAGAGGATGGCAAACTGGTTCATGGCTGATTTCCAGTGGTTAGCCGCACGTCCCCAATCCTCGGTAATGTTGCGCAGTGCCAGCCAGATCAGCTTGGTGGCCGCATCGTCACTGGGGAAGTGTCCTCTGGACTTGATGATCTTGCGCAGTCTGGCATTTACGCTCTCAATGGCATTGGTCGTGTAGATCACACGGCGTACCTCGGGCGGGAACGCAAAGAAGGGAATCACTCTGTCCCAAGCCCTGCGCCAGGCTCCCACCACGGTGGGGAACTTCTGGCCCCAGGGACCTGCCTCAAATGCATCGAGTTCAGCCTGTGCTGCCTCTGCGCTCACCGCCGTGTAGATGGGTTTGATGGCCGCAGCCAGCGCCTTGCGATCCTTCCAACTGGCAAAGTCCAGGCTGTTGCGTATCAGGTGCACGATGCACGTTTGCAGTGTCGTGGCCGGGAACACCGCGCCCAGGGCCTCTGGCATGCCTTTGAGCCCGTCGGTGACGGCAATCAGGATATCCTGCACACCTCGGGTCTTCAAATCGTTGAACACTTTCATCCAGAATTTGGCCCCTTCGGTGTTCTCGACCCAGATCCCCAGGATGTCGCGGCTGCCATCGGCCAGCACGCCCAGGGCCAAGTACACGGCCTTGAGCGCACCACCCCGTCCTCACGAATCTTGACGCGCAGCGCATCGAAGAACACCACCGGGTACATGGATTCCAATGGGCGGCTCTGCCAGGCTGTCACCTCGCTCATGACTTCGTCAGTCACGCGGCTGATGAGGTCGGGCGATACATCGACCGAGTACATCTCGCTCAAAAACGCCTGTATCTCGCGCACGGTCATGCCACGCGCGTACATGGCGATGATCTTGTCGTCAAAGCCGGTGAAACGGCGCTCGTGTTTGCCGATGAGTTGGGGTTCGAACGTGCCTTCCCGGTCGCGCGGGACGTCAATGCGCAGGGCTCCTGCATCGGTCAGTACCGTCTTAGCGCTTTTGCCGTTGCGGTGGTTTGCAGGCGCTCCCTCGGGTTTGGCCTTGCCCGGCGCGTAGCCCAGGTGATGGCTCATTTCTCCAGCCAGTGCCCGCTCCAGCACGGCCTTTTTGAACTGGTCAAACAGTCCCTGGACTTGACCGGCTGTCATGGGGCCGGTCACCAGTTGGTCCAGCAACTCGGCTGGGATTTGAAGTTGTGTTGCGTTGTCCGCCACCGTGGCGCTCTTTGTCTTGCTTGGCATTCATGCTCCTTGTTGACATGTTATGCCTCGCACACAAAATTTCTGACAGGCTCGGCTTGTGGCTCCCTACGCTTCGCTTCGGCTGCCCCTCACTTCCGCGCTATGCGTCATGAACTCACCATCCTCAATACCTAGCGAACACAAAGAGTGGGCGAAGCACATGCGGCAACTCGTTGGCGGCAACACCTCAGTTACCGCGTACTACGATGAGGCGAACGCCAACAAAATTCACATCTTTTCAAGTTCGAATAGCGATGGAATAGTTGCCGCTACTGTTGGCTTAATGGAGATCAATCAGAGTGACAAGCCGGGTGTCGAGATCTACTCTGAAATCATCATGGATCAGAGAGGCCATGATGAAAGAATCTCAAACGTTCTCTCCACAATTGCCTTTTGTGTGATGAAGGACTGTTGGAACGTAGCGCCGGGGGTCGTTTTCCACGACGTAGTGAGGATGTACGTCCCTGGTACAGAGCTTCCTCACGTGATGTTCACTGCACCTTTTCAGTGGAACACCATGTCGAAGCTCTCTCTTTCCGCAAAGACAATCTATCCGTTAGTGGCAATCCCCATCTCTGAGGCGGAAGCCAAAGTCGCAGGAGCGAACGCAGGTCAGGACCTTGAAGCTATTTGGGTTAAGCAATCCACTGATGTATTAGATTGGGGCAGGAAAAGTGCCGCATAACACTACACAAATGGACTCCCCCACAAGCGCAGAAAACTGATGCGTTGAATGATTGCTGTCTGGGATTTTGAAAGTCAGCTATGTGTCTGAAGCAGTCTTCCCAAAACGCCTAACGCGCAAAAAAAGGCCGGTTCACACCGGCCTAAACTTTTTGAGAAACGCAAAACTAACCACTGATCACTTCATATCCACCCCATAAAACGTGTGCCGCCCAAACGGGCTCAGCTTGAAGTCAACCACTTCCTTGCGCACGGGTTTCAGTTGCACCGCGTGGGCAATGGTGAACCAGGGGGCTTGTTCCTTGAAGATCACCTGGGCTTGCTCATACAGCTTGGTGCGCTCGGCGGGCTTGGAGACTACCTTGGCTTTTTGCACCAGGTCTTCAAAGGGTTTGAAACAGAACTTGGCCACGTTGGAGCCGTTGGTCTTGGCCGAATCGCAGCCCAGCAAGGTGTTCAGGAAGTTGTCTGGGTCTCCGTTGTCACCGGTCCAGCCCAGCATGCCCATCTGGTGTTCACCGGCTTGCATGCGCTTGCGGTATTCGCCCCATTCAAAGCTCTTGATTTCGGCCTTGACGCCAATCTTGGCCAGGTCGGCCTGCATCAGCTCGGCAATGCGCTTGGCATTGGGGTTGTAGGGGCGTTGCACGGGCATGGCCCACAGATCGGTCGTGAAGCCGTTGGGGTAGCCGGCGGCGGCAAGTGCTTTCTTGGCCGCTGCGGGGTCAAACGCATCGTCCTTGATGGACTTGTTGTACGACCATTGTGTGGGCGGTATGGGGTTGGTCGCCGCAATGCCAGTGCTCAGGTAGACGGCCGACACAATCGCCTTCTTGTCGATGGCCATGTTGAGTGCCTTGCGCACACGCACATCGTCAAACGGCTTCTTGGTCGTGTTGTATGCCAGATAACCCACGTTCAGGCCGGGTTGCTCCAGCACGGTCACATTGGGGTCCTTGCGGATGGCGTCCAGGTCAGCCGGGTTGGGGTAGGGCATGACATGGCATTCGCCCTTTTGCAGCTTGGCCCAGCGCACCGACGCATCGGGTGTGATGGAGAAGATCAGGTCGTCAATCTTGGCAGCGCCTTGCCAGTATTGCGGGAAGGCCTTGTAACGGATGATGGCGTCCTTCTGGTACTGCACCAGCATAAAGGGACCGGTACCTACTGGCTCCTGGTCGATCTTTTCGGGTGTGCCGGCCTTCAGCATGGCAATGGCGTATTCCTTGGACTGGATGCCTGCGAACTGCATGGCCAGGTTGGAAAGGAAGGGCGCCTCGGGCTTGTTCAGGGTGATCTTGACGGTGTAGTCGTCGACCTTGTCGATGGACTTCAACAGTTTGGGCATGCCCATGTCGTCGAAGTAGGAGTGGTTGGAGCTGGTGACTTTGAAGTAGGGGTCGGTCGCAACCCACTGTCGGTTCATGGTGAACAGAAAGTCATCGGCGTTGAAATCGCGCGAAGGCTTGAAGTTTTTATTGGAGTGCCACTTGACGCCCTTGCGCAGATGAAACGTGTACTCCAGGCCGTCTTTGGACACGGTCCATTTTTCGGCCAGGCTGGGCACGATTTGTGTGCTGCCACGTTCAAACTCGACCAGGTTGTCGTATATCTGTTCCGTTGCATCAAACGAGGTGCCAGTGGTGTTGATGCTGGGTGCGAAGTTCTCAGGGCTGCCCTCAGAGCAATACACCAGGGTCTTGGCGGCCGCGGGTGCCATGGCCATCAAAGCAGGCAGCGCCACAGCGCACAACATGGCAACTTTGCTGGCACGCAGCTTGGTGCGCGGGAAAGAAGTGGTCATCAAGAAAACTCCATAAAAAATATGGGGCGGCTTACGCCCCGTGTCAACAATTGAACCAAGCTTGTGGCCTGGTTGCCAAGAAATCATGGTACGCCAGTAACCGGTATGCGCTTACTGGGGTTCTTACTGCTTTTGCGTTCATATTGCAGCCAGGCGCGACGCTTCAAAACAGGCGACCAGGCGGCCATGCAGCTCTTGCAGCGCAGGCCGCTCGCTGCGGCACTGCGCGGTGGCATGGGGGCAGCGGGTAGAAAACACACAACCCACCGGCGGATGGAGCGGAGACGGCAGCTCGCCTTTGAGCACCGTGCGTTGGGCAGCAGGCCCGCTGCCGGCCAAGCCCGGTGTAGAGCCCAACAGTGCCTGGGTGTAGGGGTGCAGGGGGCGGCTGAAGATGGCATTTTTCTCGCCATGCTCCACCGTGTGGCCCAGGTACATGACCAACACATCGTGGGCGATGTGGCGCACCACGCCCAGGTCGTGTGAGATGAACAGATAGGCCAGGCCCAGATCGCGCTGCAGGTCGGCCAGCAGGTTCAGCACCTGGGCTTGTATAGACACGTCCAATGCCGACACCGGTTCATCTGCCACCACCAGGGATGGGTTGAGCATCAAGGCCCGCGCTATGGCAATACGCTGGCGCTGGCCGCCGGAAAACATGTGTGGGTAGCGGTCGTAGTGCTCTGGCCGCAGGCCCACCATGGCCAGCATGGCACGGGCTTTCTCGGCACGTTGTGGGGCGTTGAGCTGTGTGTTGATCTCCAGCGGTGCTTCCAGAATCTGGCCAATGCGTTTGCGGGGGTTCAGCGAGCCGTAGGGGTTCTGGAACACCAATTGCACCTTCTGGCGCAGGGTTCGTTTTTCATCGCTGGACGCGTTAGCCACATCCACGCCGCCGAGCTGCAGGCTGCCGCCGGTGGGCGATTCGATCAGGGTCACCATACGCGCCAGAGTCGATTTGCCGCAACCGGATTCACCAACGATGGCCAGTGTCTTGCCAGCCTGCACGGTGAACGACACGCCACCCACTGCTTGCAGCAGGTCGGGCTTGCTGAACAGGCCCCGGCTGATGGGGTAGACGCAGCGCAGGTCTTGGGCCGTAACCACGGCCGCTGTGCTCATGCTGCTACCTCCGCATGTTTGGGCGCGTGCAAAGCGCGGTCCGGGTCACCCAGCGGGTAGTGGCAGCGCACAGCGCCGTCTTGCCAGGCGCGCAGCGGAGGGCGGGTCTGGCACAGGCTGTCATTTGCATAACTGCAGCGGGGCGCAAACAGGCAACCCGTGGGCCGGTCATGCAAACCCGGCACCATGCCAGGGATGGTGGCCAAGCGTGAATGGCCGTCGTTTCGCTCAGGCAGGGCGGCCATCAGGGCTTCGGTATAGGGGTGCTGCGGTGTCGTGAACAAGGTGTCAGCACCGCGTTGCTCCATGATCTGGCCGGCATACATCACGGCAATGCGTTGCGCCATTTCGCTGACCACGCCCATGTTGTGCGTGATAAGCACCAGGGCCATGCCGCGGTCTTTTTGCAGGCTGCGCAGCAGGTCCAAGATTTGCGCCTGGATGGTCACGTCTAGCGCGGTGGTGGGCTCATCCGCGATCAGCAGCTTGGGGTTGCAGGCAATGGCCATGGCAATCATCACGCGTTGGCTCATGCCGCCGGAGAGTTGGTGCGGGTAGACGCCCAGGCGGCTCTCGGGTGCGGGTATGCCTACTTGCTCCAGCAGTTCGATGGAGCGTTTGCGGGCCGCGGCTTTGGTCATGCCCATATGTAGCTTGAGCGTTTCGGCCAACTGAAAGCCGACGGTAAAACACGGGTTCAGGCTGGTGGTGGGGTCCTGAAAAATCATGGCCAGATCTTTGCCTGTCAGGCGGCGGCGTTCGCGGTCGCTCAGGGTCAGCAGGTCGTGGCCATCAAAGCGCAGCTTGTCGGCTTTGACACGGCCGGGGTAGGCCACCAGGCCCATTAGGGCCATCATGGTGACGCTTTTGCCGGAGCCGGACTCACCAACAATGCCCAACACATCGCCAGCGTCCAGCGACAGACTGACACCGTCCACCGCATGCATGACGCCGTTGTGTGACGGGAACTCCACCGACAGGTTTTCAATTTCAAGCAGGGCCATTTTGAATACAGCTTCTTGAGGGTGAATTTTCCGCCGGGCCGCCCCAAGGAAAATTAGCCCCCTTGGGGGGCAGAGAGGACACGCTAGTGCCGAACGTGGGGGCCATATTTCAGCGTTTGAGCTTGGGGTCTAGCGCATCACGCAGGCCGTCGCCCAGCAGATTAAAGGCCAACACGGTGATCAGTATGGCCAGCCCGGGGAAGGTAACGACCCACCAGGCACGCAGCACAAACTCGCGTGCATCAGCCAACATGGTGCCCCATTCGGGTGAGGGCGGTTGTGCGCCCAGGCCCAGAAAGCCTAGTGCGGCCGCATCCAGTATGGCGGTGGAGATGCCCAAAGAGGCTTGCACGATGAGTGGTGCCGTGCAGTTGGGCAACACCTCGCTGAACATGATGCGCCCATGCCCCGCGCCGCCCATGCGCACCGCGGTCACGTAGTCGCGCGACATCTCGGCGATGACGGCTGCACGGGTGATGCGCACATAGTGGGGCAGCACAACGACGGAGACGGCCAGCATGGCGTTCATCAAACCAGGGCCTAGGATGGCCACAATCACAATGGCCAGCAGCAGGCTGGGCAGGGTCAGGATGATGTCCATGGTGCGCATCACCGCAATCTCAAACACACCGCGGAAATACCCCGCCAGCAGGCCCAGTGTGGTGCCCAACACCACGGACAGCGCCACAACCGCAATACCAATCGCCAGGGACAGCCGCGCACCATGGATCAGACGCGACAAAATGTCACGGCCAATGGCATCGGTGCCCAGCCAGTGGGCGGACGAGCCCCCGGTTTGCCAGGCCGGTGGCACCAGGAACACCGTGTTGTCGGTCAGATCGGGGGGGTAGGGTGCCACCCAGGGGGCAAAAGCCGCCAGCAACAGCACGCCCACCACAACCAGCAGTCCACCCACGGCACCGCGGTTGGCGCGGAAGTAGCTCCAGAACTCTTTGAAGGGGTGCAGCGGGGCACCCACAGCGTGTGACGTTGTCATTTTTGGTGGCGGATGCGGGGGTTGATGATGCCGTAGGTCACGTCCACCAGCAGATTGACGGCCATGACCAGGGCGCCCAGCAATAACATGCCGCCTTGCAACACGGGGTAGTCACGCCGGCTGATGGCTTCGATCAGCCACTTGCCCACACCGGGCCACGAGAAGATGGTTTCGGTCAGGATGGCGCCGGTGAACAACACCCCCACCTGCAGTCCAATCACGGTGACGACCGGGATCAGCGCATTGCGCAGCGCGTGTACCGCCACGATGCGAAAGCTGGGCAGGCCCTTGGCGCGTGCCGTGCGAATGTAGTCTTCGCCCAAGACCTCCAGCATGGCAGAGCGTGTCATGCGTGCAATCACGGCCAGCGGGTTGGTGCCCAAGACGATGGTCGGCAGAATCAGATGCTTGACCGACGACCAGAATGCCGCCTTGTCGTTGGCCAGCCAGGTGTCGATGAGCAGAAAACCGGTGACGGGTTCGATGAAGTGTTGCACCGCAATGCGGCCCGAGACCGGTGTCAGGTCCAACTGCACCGAGAAGAACAAAATCAGCAGCAGGCCCCACCAGAAGATGGGCATGGAGTAACCGGTTAGTGATACACCCATCACCCCATGGTCCAGGATGGTGTTGCGTTTGATGGCGGCAATGATGCCGGCGGGTATGCCGATCAAGAGCGCAAACACAATCGCACACAGCGCCAGTTCGATGGTGGCGGGGAACAAGGCCGCAAATTCGGTGAGTACTGGCGTTTGGGTGATAACGGACTTGCCAAGATCACCCTGCAACACCTTGGCGATGTAGATGCCGTACTGCGTGATGACCGGCTGGTCCAGCCCGTACTCCTTCAGTAAAACCGCATGGCGTTCGGCGTCAATGCCGCGTTCACCCGCCAAGGTTTCAATGGGGTCGCCGGGTACCAGGCGAATCAGGAAAAATGCCACCAGGGTCATGCCGAAAAAAGTCGGGATGATCAGGCTCAAGCGCGTGAACAAAAAGCGCAGCATGGGTGGGCGGTTTGGGCTTGTATAGACAAATAGGCCGCACCGGGGTGGTGCGTGGGGTGCCGAATTCTATCAACGCAAAAATCGCACCATGCAGTGGTTTTCCCTGTGTTGCAGACGTAAAAAAGGCCGGGTGAACCGGCCTTTTCAGGTTGACGCAGTGGTCAATTATTTGAGGTGCTTGCCAATCAGGCCAGCCATCTCGAACATCGAGACTTGCATCTTGCCGAAGATTTCTTTGAGCTTGGCATCCGCATTGATCATGCGCTTGTTGACTGCGTCTTGCAGCTTGTTCTTCTTGATGTAAGCCCACAGCTTGCTCACCACTTCAGTGCGTGGCAGTGGGTTTGCGCCCACGATAGCGGCCAATGCGGCGCTAGGTGTCAAAGCCTTCATGAATGCAGCATTCACGGTGCGCTTTTTCGCTGGAGCCTTGGCGGCGGCCTTTTTAGCTGGAGCCGCTTTCTTGGCGGGAGCTGCCTTCTTGGCTGGGGCCTTGGCGGCTACTTTCTTGGCGGGAGCGGCTGCTTTTTTAGCAGGAGCTGCCTTCTTTGCCGGAGCGGCTGCCTTCTTAGCAGGTGCCGCTTTTTTTGCCGGAGCTTTCTTTGCAGTTGCCATGATTGATTGTCCTTCTTGAAGTTGATTAATCACCAGTGAAAAGCTGCCTCCTCGCTGGTACCCGGATGCTACTGGAGAAAAGGGGCTTTATCCAGCGGAAAAATCAATTTTTCATTGGGAAATGTTGTTTTTTCCATTGGAGAATGGGCCTATTTGGCAAAAAGGAGTGACTAGCTATGGCGATTGCAATTGCATTGACGTTTGCGACCTGTGATCTGTGTGATGCCCACAAGGGTGATTCCACTGGTGATTTTCGTGTTTTGCCGCCGGTGTTTCGGGACTTTGGTGGCGTGCAAAAGTTCGCAGGCCCGGTGGTCACCGTGAAGTGTTTTGAGGACAACACCTTGGTCAAGGCCGCGGTGGATTCACCGGGCTACCTGGAGACGCCGCAGGGCCGTGTGGCCAAGGTTCTGGTAGTGGACGGGGGTGGGTCATTGCGCAAGGCACTGCTGGGGGGCAACCTGGGCGCAGCAGCGGCGCGCAATGGCTGGGCCGGTGTGGTGATCGATGGCTGTGTGCGCGACACCGCAGAGCTGGCCACGCAGGCGGTGGGCATACGGGCACTGGCCAGCATGCCCATGCCTACGGAGAAGCGGCAACAAGGTCAGGCGGATGTGGCCGTGCAAGTGCAGGGTGTATGGGTGCGACCCGGTGACTGGCTGTATGCCGATGAAGACGGCATCGTGGTGGCCGCTAAGGCGCTGGTGTAACGGTTCGACCCGAGGGCAGCGTTGCCAGCACCACACCCAGCAGCGCTATGCCAAAGGCCACCAACTGCATGCCGCTCAGCGTTTCACCCAAAACGAATACGCCGACCAGTGCGGCGGATATGGGCAGCATGACGGTAAACACTCCGGCGCGGGCGGCGGGCACCGTCTGCAGGCCCGTCATCCACAGCCACACCGTCCACACGCTGGCCGCCAGTGCGTAAAACACCAGCAGCAGCCACAGCGAGGGTGTGACGGCAGAAAACTCAAAATGCCAGGCCGCGTACAACCCCATGGGTGTCATCAAAACCAGCCCCCACACATTGATCAACGCAGCAATGCGTTTGGGTGACACGCTGCCGGTCAGCTTCTTGCCGATGACGGCGTAGGCCGCCTCGCACACCACGGCGACAAACACCAGAATATTGCCCCACAGCATGGTGTTGTTGGTCAAATCGCCACCTAGCCTCCGAGATTGCTCGCTGTTTAGCTCTCCTTTTGATAGCGCCAGCACGGTAATACCCAACACACCGCAGACAATGGCGGCCCACACCCGCAGACCGATGCGCTCTTTCAGGAAGGCCCAGCTCATCAGCGCGACGACCGCCGGTATGGTGGACATGATCACACCCGCCGAAACAGCCGTGGTCATGCTGACGCCAAACAGCATGGCGATCGAGAACAGGAAGTTGCCCACCAGTGATTCGAGGAACAGCAGGCGTTTGGTTGTGCTGTCCATGGGCGCCTCATGCGGCGCCCGCTTCAACCAGCCCAGCATGGCCACGCCGCCAATGCCAAAACGCAGCCAGGCGAGCAGGAATACAGACAACGCTGCGACCAAGGGTTTGGACAGGGCGACATAGCTGCCAACCAGGGCCATGCTCAAGGCCAGACTGCCATAGGCCAGCCAGCGGCTGTTGGGCTGCATCACCCGTGCAGACCTGGCAGCTTGTGGTGGCCTGCGTGTACGTTTTTGATAGCCTGGGGGCCCAGCGACCCGACCAGCATGCCCAGGAACGCGGCGAGTACCCCCGCCAGCTGTGCCGGAAACTCAGCGCCAGCCGGTGTGGCAAGGAACAGTACCCAGGTCAACAAGCCCAGCACGATAGAGAACAGTGCGCCCTGGGTGGTGGCGCGTTTCCAGTACAGGCCAAACACCAGCGGGATAAATGCGCCCACCAAGGTGACTTGGTAAGCACCAGAAACCATTTCGTAAATGGGTGTGCCCTGTGCATTGATGGCATAGATGAGCACGGCTGCGCTGAAAATCAGCACCGTGATACGCATGGTGCGCAGTTCTTGCTTGTCACTGATGCGGGGCATGAACTGGCGCCAGATGTTCTCGACAAAGGTGACGCTGGGTGCCAGCAGGGTGGCAGAGGCGGTGGACTTGATGGCGGACAACAACGCGCCAAAAAACAGCACCTGCATCACAAAGGGCATTTTTTCCATGACCAGGGCGGGCAATACTTTCTGCGGGTCTTCCTGCAGCAATAGCGCGGCTTTTTCCGGCATGATGATCAGCGCACTGGTCACCAGGAACATGGGCACAAAGGCAAACAGGATGTAACACACACCACCAATGACTGGCCCCTTGGTTGCGGCGCTGCTGCTGTTGGCTGACATCACACGCTGGAAGACGTCTTGCTGGGGAATGGAGCCCAGCATCATGGTCATGGCAGCGGCGAGGAAAAACACAATGTCCTTGAACGAGGGTTCTGGCAAAAACTTGAACAGGTCTTTGCTCATAGCCAGCGACACCACCTTGTCTGCACCGCCAGCCATGTTGCCGGCAAACACCGCAATGATCGCCAGGCCACCCACCAGAATAATCATTTGGATGAAGTCGGTCACTGCTACCGACCACATGCCACCAAACAGGGTGTAGGCCAGGATGGACACCACACCAATCGTCATGCCCATAGGAATGCTGATGGCGCCGCCAGACAGCAGGTTGAACACCAGGCCCAGTGCGGTCACCTGTGCAGACACCCACCCCAGGTAACTCAACATGATGATCAAGGAGCACAACACTTCCACCGTGCGGCCAAAACGCTCGCGGTAGTAGTCGCTGATGGTCAGCAGATTCATCTTGTAGAGCTTGGCCGCAAAGAAGATGCCGACAAGGATCAGGCAGGTCCCGGCTCCAAACGGGTCTTCGACCACACCATTGAGCCCGGTGTTGACAAACTTGGCTGGGATGCCCAACACGGTTTCCGACCCGAACCAGGTGGCAAACGTGGTGGTGACGATCATGATCAGGGGCAAATTGCGGCCCGCAATGGCAAAGTCCGCCGTGTTCTTGACACGTTTGGCCGCATAGAGACCAATGGCGATGGTGATCAGCAAGTAGACGATGACCAGGGTCAACAGCACGGCGCACTCCTTAAATGTAAAAAACGGGGCATTATCCCAACAGTTGGCAAGGGATCAGAGCGCTGATTGTCACAGTTGGCGTGTACAAGCAGTTTGCATGGGCCCACAGCTTAGGAATACCACCCTGGCCTGATTCCTGCATCGGTACCAGAAGTGGCAGAATAATTTTCATATGGCAATTATTGCAGTTCATATGGAGAAATGAAGCCGCTAAGCTATTGATTTGTATGGATAATATTTTAGTCATCTATAAGACATAAGATATGGTTTTATGTCTTATATAAGACTACAATTGTTCTCAGCTTGAACTGCACTGCCTGCCTTTCAGGCACCGAAATCCTTTAACTACGACGGAGTGATTCCATGACTACTCAAACCCGTGAACAGCAAATCGCAGCCCTTGAAAAAGACTGGGCCACCAACCCCCGCTGGAAAGGCGTCAAGCGCGGCTATACCGCAGCCGACGTCGTTCGTCTGCGCGGTAGCGTGAACATCGAGCACACGCTGGCCAAGCGCGGTGCCGAAAAGTTGTGGGAAAAGGTCAACGGCGGTGCCAAGAAGGGTTACGTCAACGCCTTCGGCGCGATCTCCGCGGGCCAGGCCATGCAGCAGGCCAAAGCCGGTCTGGAAGCCGTGTACCTGTCGGGCTGGCAAGTGGCCGCTGACGGCAACACATCTGAGACCATGTACCCCGACCAGTCGCTGTACGCCTACGACTCGGTGCCCACAATGGTGCGCCGTATCAACAACACCTTCAAGCGTGCCGACGAAATCCAGTGGGGCCGTGGCATCGAGCCAGGTTCCAAGGAATTCATCGACTTCTTCCTGCCTATCGTGGCCGACGCAGAAGCCGGTTTCGGCGGCGTGTTGAACGCGTTTGAGTTGATGAAGAACATGATTGCATCCGGCGCTGCTGGCGTGCACTTTGAAGACCAGTTGGCTGCCGTGAAGAAATGCGGCCACATGGGTGGCAAGGTGTTGGTGCCAACCCGCGAAGCCATCGAGAAGCTGATCTCCGCACGTTTTGCTGCAGACACCATGGGCGTGTCCACCATCATCCTGGCCCGCACCGATGCGGAAGCCGCCAACCTGATCACCAGCGACTACGACGCCAACGACAAGCCTTTCATCACCGGTGAGCGCACCCAAGAAGGCTTCTACCGTGTCAAGAACGGCCTGGAGCAATCCATCAGCCGCGGCGTGGCTTACGCTCCTTACGCCGACTTGGTGTGGTGTGAGACAGGTGTGCCAGACATCGGCTTTGCCCGCGAATTTGCACAAGCCGTGCATGCTGCCTGCCCTGGCAAGCTGCTGTCGTACAACTGCTCGCCTTCTTTCAACTGGAAGAAAAACTTGTCCGACTCGCAGATCGCGTCCTTTCAGGAAGACCTGTCCGCACTGGGCTACAAGTACCAGTTCATCACCTTGGCCGGTATCCACATCAACTGGTTCAACACCTTCCAGTTTGCCCATGCATACGCCCAAGGCGAAGGCATGAAGCATTACACCGAGATGGTGCAAGAGCCCGAATTCGCTGCCCGCGAAAAGGGTTACACCTTCGTGTCGCACCAGCAGGAAGTCGGCGTGGGTTACTTCGACGACGTGACCACCGTTATCCAGGGCGGTACATCCTCCGTCAAGGCGCTGACTGGTTCTACTGAAGAAGAGCAGTTCCACTAAGCCATTGGCTTAACTGACAGGGCCGGGCTTTCGCAAGAAGGCCCGGCCTTTTTACGCCTGACTTCCGCTATGCGGACAGTCTTGCCAAGCGTGCACATTGCACCCGCATGACGGAATTTTGAGGTTCGATGTGGTGATGACCCCGGCAGACCTTCTGACAGGTTCGACGCCTTCAACCGCTTCTGCCGTCGCAGCGTCCACATCGGGTATCCAGCGTAAAAACGGTGTCAGGTCGGCCACATCAACGATGTACCAAAGCTTTTTGGTGGCGTCCCAACGGGCACCCAGTGCTTTTGCGGCATCCTTCTCTGCGAAGGGTGTAACCAAATTGATTCTCATGCGGCCATTATCCGTGTGAGGGGTTGGCCCCAGCGGCAGGCGACAATGGGGCCCCTGTAAAAGCGGGCCGCGGTATCCGTGCACGCTACTCTCACCCCAATCCCAATTTATCCAGATGAAGACTTTTGTCAGACTATTTTTCAAAGCGGTGCGGCTGCTGCTGGGCCCCGTCATGCGTATCTGGGAAATTGCCAGCCGCCCAAAGGGTGTCGTGCGTGCCCCTGCGCAGCAGGCGGAAATTGATGCGCAGTGCAGCAAGCTTGTTTTGTACCAGTTCCAAACCTGCCCTTTTTGTATCAAGGTCCGCAAAGAAATGCACAGGCTGTCCCTCAACATTGAGCGCCGCGATGCGCAAAAGGAAGGGGAGCATCGAGCGGCATTGGTGCGTGGCCTGGGCCAGCCCAAAGTGCCGTGCCTGAAAATCACCGACACCGCGGGTAATAGCCAGTGGCTGGTCGAGTCTGGGGCAATCAATGCCTACTTGAGAGGGCGTTTTGAAGCGGCCGTATGAGTGACCGCTACGAAAGCGTTCAGATAGCCTCGCTCTACGCAGAGGCCTTCCATGTGGCGGCTCCGGTTTCACCGGTGGGGCGCGAGGTGTGGCCACGCCAACCAGGTGTCTTTGTTCGGGCGGGCAAACCCCACGCCCTAGAGGTAACAGAAGTGGAGGAGCCCGCACGCGAGATTCTTTCCCGCGAACTGGTGGCTGGCCAGTTTGGCCTGGTGCCCAATTGGGTCAAGTCGGCGTCTGAAGCCAAGCTGCGCTCGTCCAAGTTGGCCAACGCCCGGTCAGAAACCGTGACCACATCCAACAACTTCCGCGACGCCTGGATGAATGGGCAGCGTTGTATCGTGCCGATGATGGCGTTTCAAGAAGATGATTGGCGCAGTGGCAAGGCCGTACCCACCCGCATTGCCCGGGTAGATGGCAAACCCATGGGTGTGGCCGGCTTGTGGGAAAGCTGGACGGGTGCGGACGGTGAAGTCATCACCAGTTACACCCTGCTCACCGTCAGCGCCAATAGCCATGCGCTAATGCACCGCTACCAACAGCCCGGCAACGAAAAACGCATGGTGGTGATTCTGAACGAAGGGGCGGTCGACGCTTGGCTAAGTGCTCGCCCAGAGAAAGCAAAGGAGTTCATGCGGGCCTATCCTGCCAACTGGCTGACGGCCAACCCGATCGAGAAAAAACGCTGATCAGGATGCCGTTGCGCGATTCTGTTTTAGACAGCTTGTTCCCGCCAAGACCCCGGAGACAGCCCGTCCAGTGTGTAGGGCCCTATGGCGGCGCGGATCAGGCGCAGGGTGGGCAAGCCCACGGCAGCTGACATACGCCGTACCTGGCGGTTGCGCCCCTCGCGGATAACCAGCTCCAGCCAGGCGGTGGGCTTGGTCTGGCGCACACGGATCGGTGGCACGCGTTCCCACAGGCCTGGTGGCGTTTCCATCACACGGGCGCGGGCGGGCAGGGTGGGACCATCTTTGAGCTGCACACCGTTGCGCAAGGCCACCAGCGCAGCCTCGTCGGGGATGCCCTCAACCTGCACCCAGTAGGTTTTCTCCATCTTGAAGCGCGGATCAGCAATCCGTGCCTGGAGTTTGCCATCGTCCGTTAGCAATAGCAGTCCTTCACTGTCGGCATCCAGGCGGCCCGCTACGTACACGTTTGGAACGGGTATGAAGTCTTTAAGCCCGCGCCATTGCCCTTCCGGCGTGAACTGGCTGAGCACCCCGTAGGGTTTGTTGAAACAAATCACGCTGCGCCTCTATCGGGCAGGGTCTTAGCCTTGTTTCAACACTTCTTCAAATTCGGCCAGCTCTTGCGCAATGGCCGCATACTTTTTGGACTTGGCTTTGTTGCCTTCCCATTGCAGGATTGCCGCTTCCAGGTCTTCTTTGAAATGTGCGAACGCCGCGTCCTTCACGGCCTGTGTTGCCGACTTTGCGGTGCTGGACCACAGTTCAATCAGGTCGGAAAGACCGTTGTCAAAGTCGTCATAGGTTTCAAGGCGTATCCACTGGCCGTTTTTGTCAAACATGTGTTGTGTCTCCTGTTGCACGTCGATCAAATTCCGTCGGCCACACCCAGTGCCCAACCTTGCCATTGTTCCGCATTCTTCAGCGTGGCGTCTGACACGTCGCTGGCCAGGTGGCCCATGGTTGCTGCAACCATGCCGCGGATGTGATCTGCGATGTGGGCCTCACTGGCGTCTTCTCGCAGTATTGCAAGCTGATGTGCACCCTCTTGGATGAGCGAGGTGACGGCGGTGGATGTGTCGATGTGCATGTGTGCCCCGGAAAATAAAAAACCCACCATCTTGCAATGGTGGGTTCTTAAATTTGGCTCCTCAACCTGGGCTCGAACCAGGGACCTACGGATTAACAGTCCGGCGCTCTACCAACTGAGCTATTGAGGAATGAAGCCTCAAATTATAGCGTGGAAATTTTGGTTTTTGAAGGGACACGCAGATTTTTGAAAAAACTGCAGAATTTTTTATTCATTGGCTGCATCGTGCACCTGCGGTGCCACGCCCAGCAGCTTGTGCAGCTTGGGACTGGTGGTTGTGTACTGCAGCATCACTTTTTTTTCTGGCGCAATAAAAGGCATTGCACCAAACGCCGCCAGCGTGGCCTCGTGAAAGCCGCACACGATGAGCTTCTTCTTGCCAGGGTAGGTGTTGATATCGCCCACGGCAAAAATGCCAGGCTCGCTGGTGGAGAACTTCTCGGTATCCACCTGCAACTGCTTGCGCTCCATGTCCAGATCCCATTGGGCCACGGGGCCGAGCTTGGGGGACAGGCCCTGCAGCACCAGCAGCATTTCCAGCGGCAGGGTGCGCGTCTGGCCTTCGGCGTCCAGGATCTGGATACCGGTCAGGCGGTCGTTGACGGTCTCAATGCCCTGTGCCTGGCCGGCCACGAAATGGATGTGTCCTTGCTGCACCAATGTGCGGAAACGTTCCACAGTCGGCGCTGCGGCGCTGAACACATCGCGGCGGTGCACCAGGGTGACGCGTTTGGCCTTGTGGGGGTGGCCGTCGGCGTGGGCTGCGCAGAGCTTTAGTGCTGATTCGAGTGCGGCATCGCCGTCACCGAAGACCACGACGTTTCGGTTCGCACACACTGCAGCATCCGGCAGGCTGTGCAGCAGCTGCGTGCCTGCAAACGCGGCCAGTCCGTCCACATGCAGGGTGCGTGGCTGAAAAGCGCCTACACCCGCCGCGATAAATACGGATTTGCACAGAAAACGCTGGGCTTGGGAGGTCACCACCAGAAAACGGCCGTCCGGCTGCTTCTGCAAGGCCGTGACCACCTGGTTCCAATGGAAATGCGCGCCAAAAGGCGCGATCTGGGCCATCAGTTTGTCCGCCAGTTCGCGACCGGTGCAGACTAATAGCGCCGGGATGTCGTAGATGGGTTTGTCGGCGTACAGCTCTGCACACTGGCCGCCGGGGCCGGGCAAAGCGTCCACAACGTGCACCTTGACCTCCTGCAGGCCGAGCTGGAACACCTGGAACAGGCCCACAGGGCCTGCGCCGATGATGAGCGCATCGGTTTCTATGACAGGGGCGGGCGGCGGTGCCATGGGCACGGCAGATCAGCGGATCAGGTGCACCAGCTTGCCGGTCTTGTCTTTCCACTCGTCTGCATCGGGCAATTCGGCCTTGCGCTTGGTGATGCTTTTCCAGGTGGGCAGCTTGGCCAACTCGGCGTTGAGGGCCGTCATGTGGCGCTGGTCAGCGGGCACGTCTTCTTCGGCATAAATGGCGTTGACCGGGCATTCGGGGATACACACCGCGCAGTCGATGCATTCATCAGGGTCGATGGTCAAAAAGTTGGGGCCTTCGCGGAAGCAATCCACGGGGCAAACGTCGACGCAATCGGTGTACTTGCACTTGATGCAGGCTTCGGTGACGGTATGGGTCATTTTGTTTTCTAGGGCACAGAGGTATTAACAACCCCTTGATTTTATTGGCAATTGCTTACGGTTCCTGTCGCACGGGTACGCCGGAAGGGTCTTTCAGTTCAGGAGCAGGGCGCCTGAGGTTTTGTGGCTGGCGGTGTCGACCAGGATCAGCGCACCCAGGATGCGCGACTGGCTGTAGGGCAGGGCGGCGATGGGCTCCTGCAGGGCCAATTCGATGTGGCCAATGGCGTTGGGCTCGATCTGGCTTGCATCATGCTCTTCCAGCGTGTTGATGTCCAGGCTGTGGACGATGCGTTTGACCTTGGCTTTGATCCAGCGGTGGCCGTGCAACGCCCAGTAGACACGGCCGGCAACCAGGGGTTCATCGTCCATCCAGGCGACCGTTGCCTTGATCTCGCGCGTCGTCTCAAAGTGGCTGGGTGCGTCGTTCGATGCCAGCAGCCAGTCGCCGCGCGACACATCCACTTCGCGGTCCAGCACGATGCCGGCGCCGTGGCCTGCGCCCACGTTCTTGGGCGTGCGGGCGTGGTCCAGCACCTGGGAGATCTTGGCGGTCTGGCCGCTGGGCAAGACCGAAATGGTGTCGCCGGGTTGTACGGTGCCGGTGGCCACACGGCCCCAGAACACGCGGCGGCCTTGGGTGGTGTCGGCGGAATCGTGGAATTTTTCCACCCACTGCACCGGGAAAGCAAACGGAACATCCGTTTCGGCGGCGGTCACGGGCAGGGTTTCCAACAGGGCCAGCAAGCTGGGGCCGGTATAGCCGCACCAGCCTTCAGACGCAGTGACCACGTTGTGGCCTTTGAGCGCCGACATCGGGATGCTGGCGGTGACGGTGATGCCCGCCTGTGCGGCGAAGGCCTGCAAGGCCTCTGTGATCTTGGCAAATGCCTTGGCAGCGCCATCGCCCAGCGCGTCCAGCTTGTTGACTGCAAAGATGATGCTGGGCACACGCAACAGGTTCACCAACAGCGAATGGCGGCGGGTCTGGGGCAGCAGGTCCACCAGGCCCTCGACATCCCATTTCAGCTTGGTCGCATCCACCAACACCACGGCGGCGTGGGCGCTGCTGGCTGCGGTCACCATGTTGCGGGTGTACTGCACGTGGCCGGGTGCATCACCAATGATGAACTTGCGCGTGGGCGTGGCGAAGTAGCGGTAGGCCACGTCGATGGTGATACCTTGCTCGCGCTCGGCGCTCAAGCCATCGGTGAACAAGGCCAGATCAGCCTCGCCGCTTTTGGAGACGTTGGCCAACTGGTCCAACATTACGGAGCGGCTGTCCACCAGCAGTCGGCCAATCAGCGTGCTCTTGCCATCGTCCACGCTGCCACAGGTGATGAAGCGCAGGGCGCTTTGGGTGTCACCGTTTAAGCCATTTTGGCCTGTAGCCCCCGCGGAATATAGGGGTGTAGCTATTGTTTGTGTAGCGGTTGTCATATCAGAAGTACCCGTCTTTCTTGCGCTTTTCCATGGAGGCTTCGGACGTTTTGTCGTCCATGCGGGTGGCGCCGCGTTCGCTGACGTCGGCCGCCAGCGTCTCGACCACGATGTCGGCCGCAGTGGCGGCCAGGCTGTCCACCGGGCAGGTGCAGGTGATATCGCCCACGGTGCGGAAGCGCACGTCGCGGCTCTCAACCGTTTCGCCATCCTTGGCGGGCGTCAGGTCGGTAATGGGCACCAGCAGGCCCTTGCGTTCGACCACGTCACGTTTGTGCGTGTAGTACAGCGATGGCAGTGCGATCTTTTCGCGTTCGATGTACTGCCAAACGTCCAGTTCGGTCCAGTTGCTGATGGGGAACACACGGAAGTGTTCGCCGGGCTGCAGGCGGGTGTTGAATAACGTCCACAGCTCGGGGCGCTGGGCCTTGGGCTGCCACTGACCAAAACTGTCGCGGTGGCTGAAGATGCGTTCCTTGGCGCGGGCTTTTTCCTCGTCGCGGCGGGCACCGCCGATCAGCGCGTCAAAGCGGAATTCTTCAATTGCTTCGAGCAGCGTCACCGACTGGTGCACATTGCGGCTCTCACCGGGGTGGGCCAGGCGCACGGTGCCGCGCGCCATCGAGTCTTCGACGCTGCGCACGATCAGCTCAGCGCCCAGTTCCTTGGCGCGGAAGTCGCGGAAATCGGTCACTTCATGGAAGTTGTGGCCGGTGTCGATCATCAGCAGCGGGTAGGGGATGCGGCCCACGCCAAAGGCCTTTTCGGCGCACTTGAGCATGACCAGCGAGTCCTTGCCGCCCGAGAACAGCAGCGTGGGGCGCTCAAAGGCGGCGGCCACTTCACGCAGGATGAAGATGGTTTCTTCCTCCAGCGCGTCGAGGTGGCGGTTGGAGAGTAAATTGAAATGCGAGGTGTCGGTCATAGCGTTCATGCGGGGGCTCGGCTGGAAAGCAAAGAGGATACAGGGGCGGCGTCTTCACCGGCGTCATCGTGTTTGACATGCAGGCCACATTCCTTGGCGGCTTCGTCTTCCCACCACCAGCGGCCGGAGCGGAAATCTTCACCCAGGCTGATGGCGCGGGTGCAGGGTTCGCAGCCAATGCTGGGGAAAAACGCGTCGTGCAGTGGGTTGTAGGCCACGCCGTTTTCGGCAATGTAGTGCCACACGTCGCCCCAGGTCCAGTTGGCCAGGGGGTTGAGTTTGGTGCGGGGCTCGGACGTGTCCACCAGCGGCACGTCGGCACGGGCGCCGCTTTGCTCGCGGCGCAGGCCACTGATCCAGGCCTTTTTGCCGTCCAGGGCGCGGCCCAGGGGCTCCATCTTGCGGATGCCACAGCAGGCCTTGCGCAGCTCGATGCTTTTGTACATCGCGTCTTTGCCTTCCCGGGCCACAAACTGCACCACCGATTCGTTTACCGGCGTGTAGACGGTGACCGGCGCGCGGGATGTGGCTTTGAACTGGTCCAGCAGCGCCAGAGTTTCCTGGTGCAGACGACCCGTTTCCAGCACAAAAATGCCTATGTCCAACTGGTGGCTGTTGAGGATGTGGCTGATAACCACGTCTTCGGCGCCCAGGCTGGAGGCTTGGGTCACTTCGCCGGGCGCATAGTCTTGCGCAGCCTTCACCAGCAGGGCCGTGGTTTCGGCCAGCTTGGCGGCGTAGTCTTTGGAAGGGCGGGCGTGCAGGTCTATGGCGCTCATGCTGTTGCTTCCCGGGCGAAGATGGGTTGCACGGTGACCGCGTCACCCTGGTAGAAGGCCTTGTAGCGGTCCAGCTGTTTCTGGGCCACGGCCATGTCCTGGCCCTCGCGCAGCACGGCGGAGGTAAAGCCGCTGCGCTGCATCTGCACCAGCTGGTCCACCAGCACGTCGCCCGTGGCCCGGATCTCGCCCTTGAAGCCCAGGCGGCGGTGCAGCAGGAAGGCCTGGCTGAAGGCGCGGCCGTCGGTGAACTTGGGGAAGACCAGGTCGATGCGGTCGACGCCGTCCAGTGCCAGCGTGCGGGGGTCCACATCGTTGGCAAGCTCTATGACTTTTAGGCCTGTAGCCCCCGTGGAATGTGATTGAGCAGCTATTAATTTCATAGTGATCCTAGTCAGTTGAGGACAGAGCTTGCGCTGCGCGCTGCGGTCTGTCCCGCAATGAATTCTGTTTTCAGGCTTCCTGTGCATCTTTGGCATACCCTGCCGATTTGGGCAGGGCGTGCAGGTCTTCGTGTTTGTCGGCCAGGCGGGCGCTGTTGGCTGCAGTCTTGAAGGTGTCGAAGCCGACACGTTTCACGCAGTCGATAAAGGTTTCGCGGCCATTGCGGTTGAGGCGGAATGTATCCAGCACGGCTTCAATGACGCAGGGCACTTCGGACGCGCTGAACGATGGTCCCACAACTTTGCCGGGCACGGATGTACCAGAGAGTGCCGAGCCGTCGGAGCCGCCCAGCGAAATCTGGTACCACTCCTTGCCGTCTTTATCGACGCCCAGCACGCCGATGTGGCCGCTGTGGTGGTGGCCACAGCTGTTGATGCAGCCGCTGATGTGCAGGTCGATCTCGCCCAGGTCGTGCAACTCGTCCATGTCCTGGTAACGCTCGGTGATGGATGCAGCAATCGGGATGGAGCGGGCATTGGCCAGCCCGCAGAAGTCGCCGCCAGGGCAGGCAATCATGTCGGTCAGCAGGCGCACGTTCGAGCGGGCCAGGCCAGCGTGGCTGGCGGCCACCCACAGGGCGGGCAGGTCTTCTGCGCGCACCCACGGCAGCAGCAGGTTTTGGTCGTGGGTGACGCGGGTTTCACCGGCGCTGAACTCGTCGGCCAGGGCGGCTGCGGTGTCGAGCTGGTCCGCATCGGCATCACCCGGTGCTTGGCCCAGGCGTTTAAAGGACAGTGTGACGGCGCGCAGCGCAGGGTTCTGGTGTGCGGCCACGTTTTGCTTGAGCCAACGTTCGTAGTCTTTTTGGCGGTCCGCGGGAACTGCTACGGTTTTGGTAGCGGCTTGTGCACGTTCGGCGAGGGCTGGCGGCACAAATGATGCAGAGACCCGGTCCAGCTCGGCCTGGGTGATGGTGTGTGGTGCGCCGTCCACGGTGATGATCTGCTGGTACTCGGCTTCCACCTCGTCGATGTAGCGCTGGCCTTCGGCCTTGACCAGGATCTTGATGCGCGCCTTGTACAGGTTGTCGCGGCGGCCCCAGCGGTTGTAGACCCGAACCACGGCTTCCAGGAAATTCATGATCTGCATCCACGGGAGGAACTCGCGGATCGTTGTGCCGATGACGGGCGTGCGGCCCATGCCACCGCCTACCAGCACCTTGAAACCCAGTTCACCGGCTGCATTCTTGATCAGGTGCAGGCCCACGTCATGCCAGTGGGTGGCGGCGCGGTCTTCGGTTGCGCCGGTGATGGCGATCTTGAACTTGCGGGGAAGAAACGCGAACTCGGGGTGCAGCGTAGTCCACTGGCGCATGATTTCAGCGAATGGGCGGGGGTCGGCAATCTCATCGGGCGCGATACCGGCCAACTCATCACTGGTAATGTTGCGAATGCAGTTGCCGCTGGTCTGGATGCCGTGCATGTCCACGCTGGCCAGCAGGTCCATCACGTCGGCACTTTTCTCCAGCGGAATCCAGTTGAACTGCACGTTCTGGCGGGTCGTGAAGTGGCCGTAGCCCACGGGCAGGTGGGTCGTGCCCCAGGTGGCTTGGGTGCCAATGGCCTTGTCAAAAACTTCCTTGCTGGGGTGGTCGTATTCGCGGGCAATCTTGGCCAGGGCGCGCAACTGTTTGGCCGACAACTCGCCATAAGGCACGGCCACGCGCAGCATGGGGGCGTAGCGCTGGATGTACCAGCCGTTTTGCAGGCGCAGGGGGCGGAATTCATCGTCGCTCAAGGTGCCGGCCAGGTTGCGCTCCAGCTGGTCGCGGTGCTGGGCGGCGCGGCTGCGGATAAATTGGCGGTCAAATTCGGTGTATTGGTACATGTTTAATGGTTGGGAACGGAGCAAAGTTCACTACGTGTAACTTTGGTCAGCCCCGCAAGGTTTTACAAGGCGATGAGTTTCAAACCGGCGTAGGCCAGCAGTACGGACAACAGGGAGCGGATGACGCGTTCGGGTGTCTTGGACATCAGGTGTGAGCCCACCCAGATGCCGGGCAGGGAGCCGGCCAACAGGCTGACCAGCATGGGCCAATCTACCGATCCCAACGATGCGTGGCCAAAACCTGCGACCAGGGTTAGCGGCACAGCATAGGCAATGTCGGCCGCCACAATGCGTGGCAGCGGCAGCAAGGGGTACAGAATCATCAACACGGTGACGCCAATGGCACCTGCGCCCACGGATGTCAGCGTGACCAGCGTGCCAATGATGGCGCCAAACAGCACGGGCAGGCTCCAGTGGCGGGGGCGGGCTGCGGCGGCTTCTCCGCCTTTGGCGATGGAAGAGGGTGTGGCCTTGCCACGCACCACCTTGTACAGCGTGGCCGCAGCGGTCAGCAACAAGGCCAGTCCCAGGGCGGTGGTCATGACTTTTTGAACCGTCTGGCTGGCCGCGCCCATGGTGTGCAGAACATACAGCGTGATCAGCGCCGCAGGGATGCTGCCAGCCGACAGGTTCAGCACCACGGGCCAGTCGATGTGCTTGGAGCGCGCCAGCTTGATGGTGCCGCCCATCTTGGTAAAAGCAGCAAACAGCAGGTCGGTGCCGACGGCCAGATACGGCTTGACGCCAAAGAAGAAGATCAGAATCGGCGTCATCAGGGAGCCGCCGCCCACGCCGGTCAAACCAACGATAACGCCAACAAAAAAACCCGCAAAGACAAACGCTAATTCATGCATGGGAGCGACTGTAGGCTTCCCTGCTTATATTGAAAAATATTTTTTAGCTATTTCCTTATTCTGGATTTGCATATAAAGCCCTTGGGTGATCGGTTAAGGTCGGTTTTTTTAACGCACAAGGACTCCAGCGCATGACAGCCATTCAAGCACTTTTGGGTTTTGCCGCCTGGACCGCATTGCTGGTCCTGGGTGTATTTTTGTACCGTGGTCTGCGTTTTGTGACGGGCACACCCATCAACAGCTGGCCGCGCGGCACCAAGCCTGCGGGTGACGCAGCTTTTGTCAACCGCCTGCAGGACGCCCATGCCAACTGCCTGGAGAACCTGCCGGTGTTTGCGGTGATTGTGCTGGGCGCAGCGGCCGCGGGCCGTCTGGAAGTCATTGCCGCTCTGGCGCCCTGGGTGTTGTATGCCCGCATCGCCCAGTCGCTGACCCACCTGGCGGGTGTTGGCCCGTTGCATGTGTTGGTGCGGGCGACCTTTTGGAGCACTCAGCTCGGGTTGATGCTTTTCATGCTGTTCAAGCTTCTTAGCTGAACCACAGGCACCCCAAAAAACAAAGCCCCGGAGTGCCGGGGCTTTTTATTACTTCTCGCCGCGCAACTCGCGCATGCGTTCGTCGAAATAACTGCCCACCGTGTAGCGGTCCGACAGCACCACATCGCGCTGTGGGTGCAAAAACAGTGGCAGCGAGATACGGGGCTTGAAGCGCGCATCACCCACGGGGTTCAACACGCGGTGCACGGTGGAAGGGTAGTAGCCGCCCGAAGCCTCTTCCAGCATGTCGCCAATGTTGACGATCAACAGACCAAAATCGCAGGGCACGTCGTACCAGGCGTCGTCCTTGCCCAGGACCTGCAGGCCGGGTTCGGTCGCCGCGGGCAGTATGGTCAGCAGATTGATGTCACCATGGGCCGCGGCGCGCACGGCGCCCGGTTCTTCGTCGCCGCGCAGGGGCGGGTAGTGCAGCACGCGCAAGAGCGTGTTGTCGCTGCCTTCCAGCATCTGGGGCAGGGGCATGGAGTAACGGGCCTTGATGTCAGCCGGCGAGTTTTCCTCCACCCAGTTCAGCAATGTGCGGGCCAGTGCATTGCCCTGGTCGTAATAGCGGCGCGCGGCGTCGGACACTTCGGCAGGGTAACGGCCCCACGGGTAGATGTGAAAAAACTCCTTCAGGTCGCGCCGCGTATGGTTCTTGGCAATTTCGGAGACCGAGGGCGGAAAATAACCATCGTGTTTGGCCGGGTCCGTCAGATACTGGTGCTTGGCCTCGGTCTGGAAAAACGCCAGCCACTCGGCATAAATGCCTTCCACCATGGACTGCTCCAGCGGGTGGTTGCGCAGCACACCAAAACCTGTTTCGTGCAGGCTCAGGCAAAAGTCTTTTGCAGCGGTGGGGCTGCGGAAGTCAACAACGGGTAAGTGCATGGCTTGCCTCTTTCGCTTTTTTTATCAATCAGTTCATTTTCAGCCAGTTGGACAGCAGGGTCTGTTCAAACAGCGCCAGACAGCCCGGCGCATCAACTTGCATGCAGACATCGGTCAGCGGCAAGTGTTTGCCCCAGCCCGATTGCGGGTAGTCGATGTATCCGCGGCGGTTCAACATGGTCTGGCCCTGGGCGATACCTTCGGTTACCACACGTACGCTACCGGTTTCCAGCTTGAACAGTTCGGGGTTGGTCAGGTAGATGAAGGCCAGCAGATCGTGCGCAAAACAGCCGGGTTTGGCCGCCAGGTGGGGGTGCAGGCCACTGTAGAAGTTGGAATAGAAAGCTACCGCGTGGTGCAAGACATCGGTTGCCACATGCTGGTGGTGGTCTGCAATCTTCTTGAACAACTCCAGGTGCGTCACCACGCCATGGGTCACGTCCAGGCCGACCATGGTCAGCTTCCAGCCCGCGGTGAACACCAGATCTGCCGCGTGCGGATCGTTCCAGATATTGGCCTCGGCCACCGGTGACACATTGCCCGGTTCATTGATGGTACCGCCCATGATGATGACCTCACGCAGCAGTTTGGGCAGCTCGGGCTCCAGCTTCAAAGCCATAGCCAAGTTGCCCAAGGGCCCAACCGCCACCAGCGTGATCTCGCCCGGTTGCGCGCGGGCCATATCGACGATGAGCTGGGCAGATGAACGCGGGTCCAGCACATTGCGGGTGGCCACGCGGCTGGGCAGGTTGCCCAGGCCATCGGCGCCGTGGATGAAATCCGGTGGTGGCTCTCCAGGCTTGACCCAGGGTGATTTCACCCCCTTGGTGACCGGCACGATCTGGTCTGCGAGAGCGGTCAGGTACAGCGCATTGGTGGCGGCCTGGTCGACGGATACGTTGCCAAAGGTTGTGGTGATGCCCACCAATTCGATGCCGGGGTGGGCCATGGCGAAATACAGGGCCATGGCGTCGTCTACGCCGGGATCCGTGTCGTAGATGACTTTGCGGGGAGCTTGCGTGTTCATAGTTTTATTGTTGGTCCATCAAGAATAGGTGCCGGCTGGCAAACCGCAATACGCGCCCAGGGCATCCATGGCTGCAGCGGTTTTTGCTGGTTGTTGGGCCAGGAAAGCTGCCACTTCGGCTTGGTGCGGAATGCTGGATTGCGCACCCAAACGGGTGCATGCCAAGGCGCCAGCAGCGCCCGCCAGCGACAGTGCTTGTGGCATGTTGGTACCGGTGCTCAAGGCTGCGACCAAGCTGCCACAAAAGGTATCACCCGCCGCCGTGGTGTCCACCGGGGTAATGGCGCAGGCCGGCTGCACCAAAAATGTGCCCTGGGTCCGTGCGCAGCTACCGCGGTGCCCCAAGGTGACAACTACCGTCGGCACGGCGATGCGCTCCAGGCATTCGGCAATGCTGCCGCTGTGGCCGGACAGGCTGGCCAATTCACCCTCATTAACCACCAGAACGTCTATCCACTCCAGCAGTTCAGCGGGCAGTTGTTGGATGGGTGCGGCGTTGAGCACGGTGGTCACACCCTGCTGGCGCGCGGCTTTGGCGTAGGCAATGACGGTGGTCAGCGGGATTTCCAGTTGCATCAGCAGGTGGCTCACATCTTGCAAGCTGGGCAGGTGCTGTTCCAGCAGGCAAAGATTGGCGCCTGGAGCCACGGTGATGGCGTTTTCGGCGTCTTCCGACACACAGATAAAGGCGGTACCGGTGGGTTGGTCGTTGATACGTACGATGTTGAGGGCCACCGCCGCTTCACGCAGCGAGTTTTCAATCGGTGTGGCGAAGGCGTCAGCCCCCATGGCGGTCAAGAGCGTTGTGGGTGCACCGCCTGCGCGTGCGCAGGCCACGGCCTGGTTGGCACCCTTGCCGCCGGGGAATGTTTTGAAATCGCGGCCCAGAACTGTTTCGCCCGGTGCGGGAATGTGGTGGGCCCGGACGACAAAGTCCAGGTTGGAGGAGCCTGCTACCAGTATCATGAAGTCTTGGGCGGTTGCAATGGGGGGTCCATTGTGTAGTGGAAAATACAGAGGTCCATTTTTTTGCGCTAGGGAAACACCCTGATTGCAAGAGGTGTGCGTAGACTATAACCTTACGCCATTTTTCCTGATCATTTAGTCAACAAAAGGGTAGCTATGAGTTTTACAAATGTGGCGCGTATGGGTTTGTTGGGCCTTGCGCTGGCCGCGAGTTTCCAGGCCATGGCCGAGCCGGCCATCGTGTATGACATGGGCGGTAAGTTCGACAAGTCTTTCAACGAGGCAGCCTACCGTGGCATGGAGCAGTGGAAGAAGGAAACCGGCAAGTCCTACCTGGACTTCGAGGTGTCCAACGAATCACAACGCGAGCAGGCGATCCGCCGCATGGCAGAGCGTGGCGCGAGCCCCATCATCGGCATTGGTTTTGGCCAGGCCTCCAGCATCGAAAAGATCGCCAAAGAGTTTCCCAAGCTGCAGTTCGCCATCATCGACATGGTGGTGAAACAGCCCAATGTGCAGTCCGTGGTGTTCAAGGAGCATGAAGGCAGCTTCTTGGTAGGCGCGATGGCGGCCATGGCCAGCAAGACCGGCAAGGTGGGTTTTGTCGGTGGCATGGACATTCCGCTGATCCGCAAGTTCCAGTGTGGCTACGAGCAGGGCGCCAAGTACGCCAACCCCAAGGCCGAGGTGTTTGCCAACATGACCGGCACCACCGGCGCTGCCTGGAGCGACCCCGCGCGTGGCGGTGAGTTGACCAAGGCCCAGTTTGCCAAGGGCGCTGACGTGGTGTTTGCGGCCGCGGGCGGCACGGGCATGGGTGTTTACCAGGCCGCCAAAGACAGCGGCAAGCTCGCCATCGGTGTGGATAGCAACCAGAACCATATCCAGCCCGGCACCATGCTGACCTCGATGATCAAGAAGGTGGACGTGGCCGTGTACAACGTGGCCAAGGGCCACAAACCTGGTCTGTCGGTTCTGGGCCTGAAGGAAGGCGGCGTGGACTACGCGCTGGATGAACACAACGCCAAGCTGGTCAATGCGGATATGAAGAAAAAGGTGGAAGCCATCAAGGCCGACATCATCAGCGGCAAGATCAAGGCTGCTGACTACATGGCCGACAACGCCTGCAAATACTGATGTCGGGTTCTGCCGCGCATGCGGCCACCGCGGTCCGCATGACCGGCATCCACAAGCGCTTTGGCGCGGTGGCGGCCAATGCCGACGTGAACCTGGCGGTACCTGCTGGCACCGTGCACGGTCTGGTAGGTGAGAACGGTGCGGGCAAAAGCACTTTGATGTCCGTTTTGTATGGCTTCTACCAGGCCGACAGCGGAGATATCGAGGTGTTTGGCAAGCCCGCCTCCATCCGCAATGCAGATGACGCTATTGCCCTGGGCATTGGCATGGTGCACCAGCACTTCATGTTGGTCGACACCCTGACCGCGTTAGAGAACGTGATGCTGGGTGCTGAGCCGCACTGGCTGCTCCAGCGTGCCGACGCACAAGTCCGCAGCAAGCTCAATGCGCTGATGCAGTCCACAGGACTGCAGGTGGCGCTGGATGTGCAGGTGGCCGATTTGCCGGTGGGAGACCGCCAGCGCCTGGAGATTCTGAAGGCGCTGTACCGCGGCGCCAAAATCCTGATTCTGGACGAGCCCACTGCCGTGTTGACACCGCAGGAGACCGAACAGCTGTTCGACGTGTTGCGCGTGTTGCGCCAGCAGGGCACCACCATTTTGCTGATCACCCACAAGCTGAAGGAAGTCATGCGCCTGTGTGACCAGGTGACCGTGATGCGTGCTGGCCGTGTGGTGCAGGAGCTGCCCATTGCCCAGGCATCCTGCGAAGGCCTGGCCGAGGCCATGGTGGGACGCAAGGTACAGGTGGGACGGGTGGACGAAGAAACCAAACCCGTGGGCGAGGTCCTGTTGCAGGCATCCAATGTGATGGTGCGCGACGCGCTAAATGTGGTGCGCCTGAGCCGGCTGAACCTGACCCTGCGCGGCGGCGAAATTGTGGGTGTTGCCGGTGTGTCTGGCAACGGCCAGAGCGAACTGCTGGATGTGTTGTCCGGCATGCTGCAGCCCACGGAAGGGCAATTGCAACTGGGCGCCAAGACCTTCGACGCCAAAGCCTGGCTGGAACCCCACAGCGCCCGCGCACTGGGTCTGGCCCATGTGCCAGAAGACCGGCACGCACGGGCCATGGTCATGGATTTTGTAGCGTGGGAGTCGGCGGTACTGGGTTATGACGACTTGCCGGAATATGCCAACGGCGTCTGGATGAACCACACACACATGCGGCAGGCCACTACGGACATGATGGAACACTTTGACGTGCGCCCGCGTGACCCGGAACTCTTGAGCCGCAGCTTCTCCGGTGGCAACCAGCAAAAGCTGGTGCTGGCACGCGAAATTGGGCAGACGCCCAAGGTGCTGCTGGTGGGGCAACCCACGCGGGGCGTGGACATTGGGGCTATCGAGTTTATTTATGGGCAACTGCGCGCTATGCGCGATGCAGGTTGCGCGGTGCTGGTGGTGTCCAGCGAGCTGGACGAAATACTGGCACTTTCAAATCGGGTGATTGTCATGAACCAAGGACGCGTCACCGGTGAGCTGGCGATTGAAGACTGCACCGAGGCTAGCATTGGCCTGTTGATGGTGGCAGATGCGGAGCAGGCAGCATGAGCGGCGGCGGTACACAAGCATTGCCCCGCTGGGCAGATCTGGTGTTGTTGCCGGCCGTGTGCCTGGCCGTGGCTCTGCTGGTGGCCGGCGGTGTGGTGGCGCTGGTTGGGCAAAGCCCGAAGGAAGTGATAACCGTGCTGGTCCATGGAGCGTTTGGCACGGCGCGCGGCTTCAGCTACACGCTGTATTACGCAACCACTTTTGTATTCACCGGTCTGGCCGTTGCCGTGGCTTTCCATGGTGGCTTGTTCAACATTGGTGGTGAGGGCCAGGCAATTCTGGGCGGGCTGGGCGCTGGCCTGGTGGCGCTGTGGTGGTCGGCTTTTTTACCGGTGTGGATCATGCTGCCGCTGATGCTGGTGGCTGGTGCTCTGTTCGGCATGGCGTGGGCGGCCGTACCCGGTTATTTACAAGCCTACCGCGGCAGCCATGTGGTGATCACCACTATCATGTTCAATTTTATTGCCAGCAGCCTGCTGGTCTATTTGCTGGTCAATCACCTGCGCCCCGCGGGCTCCATGTCGGTGGAGAGTGAGCCTTTTGCTGATTCTGCCAAGTTGCCTGCCATGCACGAGGCCCTGGGATGGCTGGGCGTCGAGTGGCCCAGTTCACCGCTCAACCTCAGCGTGCTGCTGGCCGTGTTGGCAGCTGTCGGCGTCTACCTGTTTCTGTGGCGCACCCGCGCGGGTTACCACCTGCGTGCCGTGGGCTCCAGCCCAGGTGCGGCGGAATATGCCGGCGTTCGCCCCAAGCGCCAGATCATGGTGGCCATGGCAGTGTCGGGCGCCCTGGCAGGCATGGTGGGCATGAACGAAATTGCGGGTGTGAACGGCAAGCTGCTGCTGGAGTTTGTCAGCGGCGCCGGCTTTACCGGTATTGCCGTTGCGTTGATGGGACGCAACCACCCGGTGGGCATTGTGTTGGCCAGTATTTTGTTTGGAGCCCTGTTCCAGGGCGGCGCCGAGGTGGCGTTTGAAGTGCGCGGTTTCAGCCGCGAAATGGTGGTCATGCTGCAGGGTTTTATCGTGTTGTTTTCGGGTGCCATGGTCTATGTCATTGCGCCCATCGTGGGCTGGTTGTTGGCCCGGGTCATGCGTTTGTTGCCGTCGGGAGCCGCCCATGGATGAATCCCTGCTGGCGACCATGGTGGCGTCCACGCTAAGGCTGGCCACTCCGTTGATTTTTTGCGCCCTGGCAGGCCTGTTCTCCGAACGCTCGGGCGTGGTGGATATCGGCCTGGAGGGCAAGATGCTGTTCGCGGCCTTTGCTGCGGGTGCTGCGGGTGCCGTGTGGGGCTCTACCACGCTGGCCTTGCTGGCGGCGATCGGGGTTGCGGTTGCGCTGTCGTGGATGCATGGCCTGGCCTGCGTCAGCTACCGGGGTGACCAGGTGGTGTCGGGTGTGGCCATCAACATCATTGCTGCGGGCCTGACGGTGGTGCTCGGTATTGCCTGGTTTGCCCAGGGTGGGCAGACACCTGCAGTCGGCAATGCGGTGCGCATACAGGCCCTGTTTCCGCAGGCACCGGCGGCGCTCGCGGGCATACCGTGGATAGGCCCCTTGGTGGGCGAGGGCCTGTTAAGCCACAACCCCATGGTCTACCTGGCCTTGGCCCTGGTGCCCTTGTCGTGGTGGCTGTTGTTCAGAACGCGTTTTGGTCTGCGCCTGCGGGCTGTGGGTGAAAACCCCCAAATGGTGGATGCAGCCGGCGTGTCGGTCATGCGCCTGCGTTATGGCGCGCTCACACTGAATGGTGTTTTGTGTGGACTGGCCGGCAGCTACCTGGTGCTGGCACAAAGCGCCAACTTTTCCCCCAACATGACTGCGGGCCGCGGCTTCATGGCTTTGGCCGCCTTGATTTTTGGACGTTGGTACCCCGTCGGGGCTTTTTGGGCCTGCCTGTTGTTCGGCTTTCTGGATGCTGCGGCCATACTGATGCAGGGCGTCGAGCTACCCCTGGTGGGCGAGGTACCGGTTCAAATCATCCAGGCCTTGCCCTATGTGCTGACGGTGGTGTTGTTGGCGGGCTTCATTGGCAAGGCCATTGCACCCAAAGCCCTGGGACGACCCTACAGCAAGGACCGCTAGTCGGCAAAATGGGCGCAAACACTGCTAGAGTCGGCGTAGTTCCACACTAGCAGTCAGTCCAGCATGTCATCCAGCATTTGGGTCAAAGTAGTCGGTTTCAGTGCCGTTGAGCGGCACTCGCTCAATACCCTGTTCCGCCTCTCCGTGCGCCAGACGCCCGCCTATTGCCTGTGGACACCCGATGCTCCGGCACCACCCCATGTGACATTGATCGACATGGATTGCCACGAGGCCGAGGTCGAACTGGCCTCACCCACCTTTAATCCCAATCTGAAGATTATTTGTGTGGGCAATAAGACCCACAACAAGGCATGGCGATCCTTCCAGCGCCCGGTGGACTGGAATGCCATGGTGCAGGTATTGGATGGCCTGTTTGCCTCCCACGCCTACGTGGATGTGGTGACCGGTTTTGATGAACTGGATGAACAAACCGTGCCCCCCGGCATGCGGGTGACGCTAGTGGTCGGGTTGAAACCCGCGGAACGCATGTACCTGCGTGCCCGGTTGTCCCTGGCGGGGCTGACCGATGTGGACGAGTTCGAGACGGCAGAGCAAGCCAGTGCCAGCCTGGCGCATCGCCACTACGACGTCATTATTGTTGGGCTGGAGTTGAGCGATATAGACCCCTGGGCACTGGTGCAGAGCTTCAAGGCCATGCCAACACCACCCCAGGCCGTAATCGTCGCCACCGAAAAGCCCTCGTGGTCTGCCATGGAGAAAGCCGAACAAATGGGTTGTGCCGGTTTGCTGGAGATACCCTTTAACCCACCCCAGGTGATGGGCCTGCTGCTCAAGGTCTGAATACAGGGTTAGTGTTTGTCTGGTGCAGACGGCCGCCGCCGTGGGCGGTTGGCATCCAGGCTGAGTGACAGACTGAACTCCAGCGGTAGCGGCTCCGCGCCCATACGTGCCACCAACAATTCCGCACACAGCGCCGAGAAACTGAGCCCCCGCGAGCCCATGCCCACAGACAGCCACAGGCCAGGGCCTGCAGCTGCATCCACTGGGCCCACCAAGGGCAAACGGTCATGCGTGACGCAGCGGGTTGACGACCACAGTGACACGGGCGCGCGGTTCAGGGCTGCTATCAGATCCGTGCCCGGTATCTGCAATAGGTGTCGCAGGCGCTCCATATTGGCAGCGTGCTGCAGGGCTCCGTCGGCAGCCAAGGCTGCATCGGTCTCAAACGTTGAGCCGGCGAACCATTGCGTACCGGTGGTGTCATCAAGGGATATGAAACACCCATCTCCGTTGACCGGCTTGGCGGGCAGACCGGCAATCTCCTGTGTAAATCGGCCCTGACTCAGGGTGCCGTGTACGGCCTGCAACGCGGCCAGCTTGTCCTGCAGCGCAAGGCCTGCAGCACCATCGGTTGGTACGGCAGCCAAGAGGTCGGCGCAGCCCATGGCATTTGCCACAACCACGGCTTCGAAGCGCCCCAAGTGCACGTCCTGGGGGCCAAATACATGCCACAAACCGTCCGTGTGGTGCAGTCGGGCGACACGGCTTGCGCCAACAAAACGGATGCCGGGATGCGCCAACCAGGCGTGCACCAAGGCAGCGGGTTTGATCCAGCAGGCGCGTGCATGCCAAAGGCTGTCGCCCTCGGGTAGACGTTCCATCACCCCTGAGGGTTCCCAATCCTGTCCACGCAGTAACAAATGGCGGGCGTGTTGCTGCAGCAAATGGGTTCCGCTGCGCGACATGCGGGAGCGCGGGTTGTCATCAGCCGACACATGGGGTACCGCCAAGCCCACCGGCAAACCCGAGGCACCACACGCAGCCTGCGCCTGGCCGTCGAACACCGTCACCTCCCATCCGCGCAAAGCCAGCGCGTGGGCCACACTGGCACCTGTTATTCCGGCACCCACAATGGCGCAGCGCGCTGGCACCGGCTGCACGTGGTGAGACGGCGTGCGGCTGGTCGAAATGTGCCACCGTGGGTCAAATCGCCCGGTGATGGCCGTGGTGGGTATGTCGGTCGGGTCCAACTGAAAGCCGGCGGATTGCAACTGTGCAACCTTCTCAGACTGGTGTTCGTTCCCCATGGGGCCCGCAGACGGTGCAGCGACCCAAAACCGGGTCCCCCGTTTGCAGCGACGGGCCAAGGCCTGGACTTCCCATTTATCGGCAGGTGCCCGTGCGAGCAGGGTGTCGGTCTGGAACACGTGCTCGCCCAACATGGCCGACACATCACCCACACACAGCGTCAATGAGACCTGCCCATGCTCCAGCAAAATTCTGTGAAAACCGGGACGCAGGTCGACCCAGTGGGGTGCCAATGCTTGGGGCAAATCGTGCACGGCCGTGCAGTCTGGCGCCACCGCGGTGATGCCCACGTAGTGCAACATGCGCGGCCGCCCGGGATGGTGTTGCCAGGCCCGCAAGGCATTCAAAAAGTGCTGGCCATCCTGGAAATCGGTGTCCAGCACCGTCCAGGACGGACGATGGGCCCATGCCCCGGGCAGTCCACAAGCCGCAAAAGCGGGTGGCGCCATGGTCTCGATCGCGTTAGGGCTTTGGTCTGGAGCGGTCAGGCCGCTGGCGGCACATAACCCTGGGCGGCGTCGGCGCCATCACCAAAGAAATGGTTTTCCATCTGGCGGGCCAGGTACTGGCGCGCGCGGGCATCAGCCAGGTTCAAACGGTTTTCATTCACCAGCATGGTTTGGTGCTTGAGCCAGGCCGCCCAGGCTTCCTTGCTGACGCTTTCCCAGATGCGTTTGCCCAATTCGCCAGGGTAGGGCGGAAAATCCATGCCCTCGGCTTCTTTGCCCAGCTTGATACAGTTGACGGTGCGTGCCATGGAAAAAACCTCGTGTGAAAAAAATGGGGCTCAACCGGAGCCCATAGGCTGAATCTTATTCGGTTTGCCACACCAAGGCGGCCGAGCGGTAGGATGGGCCGGGGAACTTCACGGGCAAAATGGATACCAACATTCGCACAGCGCCCACCCAGGGCGCATATTTTTGACAGGACCCCTGATCTTGACTTCCGTTTTGGCACTTTTTGATACGGCGCCCCGGCGCATTTTTGCGTCCATCTTCCTGGCCTGCCTGGGCCTGTTGGCTTTTGGCATGTACTTGCAGCATGTGGTGGGGCTGAACCCCTGCCCGATGTGTGTTGTGCAGCGGTATGCTCTTGTTTTGGTAGCACTATGTTCAGCATTGGCGGGGGCTAGTGACCGAAAATCCATACAACTAACCGGCGGCGTGTTGATGGTGCTGATGTCAGTGGCAGGCGCCTATGTGGCCGCCAACCAGAGCTGGCTGCAGTGGTACCCGCCCGAAGTGGTGTCCTGTGGGCGTGACATCTACGGCATGATAGAAACCTTCCCCCTGCAACGCGCTATCCCCATGATCTTCAAGGGCGGAGGTGATTGCACCAAGGTGGACTGGACCTTCCTGGGCGCCTCCATTGCCAACTGGTCCTTCCTGTGCTTCAGCGGTATTGCCGTCATCGGCGCGGTGCTGGTGTGGCGGCGCAGCCGCAGGGCCTGAAGCCATCACAGACGGGTCTCGTTTTTCACCACCGAAAAGTCTTTTACAAGCGGTAACACCACCACCCAATCCACCCCCCGACGTATTCACATGCCTGTGGTATGGTGAAAAAAACAAGGGAAGGGATGGAATGCAGAATAGAAAAAACAAGCTGCTGGCGGGCATCGACCTGGCCAGCAGCATAGGTGCTGAAATTGGACCGCTGCACAACCCCATCGTGGGCAAACACCTCGGCGAGGTGATCTACGTGGACCACTGTGATGCAGATCAATTGCGACGGCACTACGCCAACGACAAAGACGTCAACCCCGATGCCATTTGTGTGGATGCGGTATGGGGTGTCCAGACGTTGCTGCAGGGCGTGCAAGCCTACTTCACCCGCTTGGGCAAGGTGCCACGGGCGTTGGACTATGTTTTGGCCTCACATGTCATTGAACATGTGCCAGACCTGGTGACCTGGCTGCAGGAAATCCGCTCGGTATTGAAGGAAGATGGCAAGGTCAGGCTGGCCGTGCCAGACAAGCGTTATACCTTTGACTACCTGCGCCGCACAACCAACCTGACCGACGTCTTGGCTGCCTTTGCCAGCAAGGCGCGTATTCCCACCACGCAGTGTCTGCTGGACTTTTGTCTCAACGAAGTACCGGTAGATTGCGTAGCGGCATGGCAAGGCACCTTGGACGCCGCATCCTTGAAAAAGGCCCATACCCTGGAAGGAGCCTTGCATGTGGCGCGGGACGCAATACAAAACGGTACCTACCACGACGTGCACTGCTGGGTCTTCACCCCCGCTTCGTTTGCTGCGCTGTTTGCAGAAATGTCTCGCCAGGGTTTGATCGATTTTGCGTGTACCGACTTTTACGATACCCAGGTCAATGAAATCGAGTTCATTGTGAACATGCGTGTCTGTGACAACGCTTTTGAGCGCACACAAAGTTGGCAATACATGGCCGACCAGGCCGAACACAAAACCACACCAAGCGCAAGCGCAGCGGTGGTTGCAGAGCCCAAAGTAGAACCAGCCCTAGGCTAACTTCTTCACCAGCACCTGGCTCTTGCGGTCCCAGTTGTACTTGCGCTTGCGGGCCTCGGGCAACCAGTCCGGGTCCACCTGCACAAAACCACGTTTAATGAACCAGTGCATGGTGCGGGTGGTCAGCACAAAAATGCTGTCCAGGCCGGCGGCCTTGGCGCGCTGTTCTACACGCTTCAAAACACGCTCGCCGTCACCCTGGCCCTGCACATCGGGAGACACGGTCAGTGCCGCCATTTCAGCGGTGCGGGCTTCGGGGTAGGGGTAAAGCGCCGCACAGGCGAAGATCACGCCGTCGTGTTCGATGATGGTGTAGTTGCCGACGTCGCGCTCAATCTCGGTACGGCTGCGCTTGACCAGAGTGCCATCTTTCTCAAATGGCTCAATCAGCTGAAGGATGCCGCCCACGTCTTCTTCCGTGGCTTCGCGCAGGCTTTCCAGCTTTTCGTCCACCACCATGGTGCCAATGCCATCGTGCACATACACCTCCAGCAGGATGGAACCATCCACCGCGAAGGGAATGATGTGGCTGCGTTCCACGCCGTTCTTGCAGGCCTTCACGCAGTGCTGCAGGTAGAACGCGGTGTCGGTAGGCGTATTGGCGGCGGGTAGCTGGCGCAGCAATTGTTCGGCCGCGGCCAGCGGCAGTTCGGTGTCGATGGGGTTGTCGTCTGATGCGGCTTCGAGCGGGCGCATGCGCACACCCGGCACCTCGGTCACAAAAATGAGCTTGTCTGCCTGCAGCGCCGTGGCCACCGAGGTTGCCACTTCTTCCATGGTCAGGTTGAAGGCCTCACCGGTAGGGGAGAAGCCAAAGGGCGACAGCAGCACCATGGCGCCCATGTCCAGCGTGCGGGCAATGCCGGCAATGTCCACCTTGCGCACCAGGCCACTGTGCTGAAAATCCACGCCATCCACAATGCCCACCGGCCGCGCAGTGATGAAGTTGCCCGAGATGACGCGCACCGTGGAGTCGGCCATGGGCGTGTTGGGCAGGCCCTGGCTGAACGCAGCTTCGATCTCATAACGCAGCTGGCCCGCGGCCTCTTGGGCACAGTCCAGCGCCACCTCATCGGTGATACGAATGCCGTGGCTGTATTTGGGCGTGTGGCCCTTGGCCTTGAGTTGTTCGTTCACCTGGGGGCGAAAGCCGTGCACCAGCACAATCTTCACACCCATGCTCTGGATCATGGCGAGATCCTGCGCCAGGTGCGGCAGCTTGCCCGCGGCGATGGCCTCACCGGCGATACCGACCACAAACGTCTGGTTGCGGAATTTGTGGATGTAAGGCGCGACCGAACGGAACCAGGGCACGAAGGTGAAATTGAAAACAGTGGTCATGGCACTCAGGCTAGGGCGGCGATAGGCAGCAGGGCTGGGATAATCCCCGATTCTCTACGAAGTTTGTACCTTGACCACCAGCTCTCTGATCATTGAATTCCCCGAATCGCTCCCGGTCTCCGGCAAACGCGAAGAAATTATGGCCGCCATGGCGGCCCACCAGGTCATCATCGTCTGTGGTGAGACGGGTTCGGGCAAAACCACACAACTGCCCAAGATCGCCTTGGCCATGGGCCGCGGCAAGCTCAACTACCCGGCGGGCCAGCGCGCCAAGTTGATTGGCCACACGCAGCCACGCCGTATTGCCGCCAGCAGCGTCGCCAAGCGTATTGCCGAAGAGTTGAAAACACCACTGGGCGAGGTGGTGGGCTTCAAGGTGCGCTTCCAGGACCGCCTGTCCAAAGATGCCTCCGTCAAACTGATGACCGACGGCATCTTGCTGGCAGAAACGCAGACCGACCCGCTGCTCAATGCCTACGACACCATCATCATCGACGAGGCGCACGAGCGCAGCCTGAACATCGACTTCTTGCTGGGTTACCTGCGCCAGATCTTGCCGCGCAGGCCGGACCTGAAGATTGTGGTGACCTCCGCCACGATTGATGCCCAGCGTTTTGCTGACCACTTCAAATCATCAATAGGTCCGGCCCCGGTCATCATGGTGTCGGGCCGCATGTTCCCGGTGGAGCAGCGTTACCGGCCGTTTGAAGAGTCGCGCGAGTACGATTTGAACAACGCAATTGCCGACGGTGTGGACGAACTCTGGCGCGATGTGCACAACCAGGGCGACATCCTGGTCTTCCTGCCCGGTGAGCGCGAGATCCGTGAGGCGGCGGACCATCTGCGCAAACACCTGAGCCACCAGCCCGTCATGTGCAGTGCCGAAGTGCTGCCACTCTTCGCCCGACTGAGCCCGGCCGAGCAGGACCGCATTTTTGACGGTCACACCGGTCGGCGCGTCGTGCTGGCGACCAATGTGGCCGAGACCTCGCTGACCGTGCCGGGTATCCGTTACGTGATCGACGCGGGTACCGCACGTGTCAAGCGCTACAGCTTTAGAAGCAAGGTGGAGCAGTTGCTGGTGGAGCCGATCAGCCAGGCCGCCGCCAATCAGCGTTCCGGCCGTTGCGGGCGGGTGGCCAACGGTATCTGCATACGGCTCTACGACGAAAAGGACTTTAACGGACGCGAACGGTTTACCGACCCAGAAATTTTGCGGTCCTCGCTGGCCGGCGTCATCCTGCGCATGAAGTCGCTGCACTTAGGGATAGTTGAAGACTTCCCGTTCCTGGAGCGACCGTCTGGCCGCGCCATTGCCGACGGCTACCAGTTGCTCAATGAACTTGGCGCTGTGGACGATTCAAATGAATTAACGCCGCTAGGTACCGAGCTGTCCCGCCTGCCGCTGGACCCGCGCGTGGGCCGCATGTTGCTCGAAGCCCGCTCGCGCGAAGCGCTGGACGAAGCACTGGTGATCGCGTCGGCCCTGAGTGTGCAGGATGTGCGCGACCGGCCCATGGAGGCGCAGCAGCAGGCCGATACGGCACACCAGAAGTTCGATGACGAAAAGAGCGAGTTCACCGGCTACCTGAAGCTTTGGAAGTGGATCCACGACGCAAGAGGCGGGTCATCTCCGGCAACACCGGGAGTTGGAATGGCCGAGCGTTCTGCTCCGTGTCCCCCGCCCGCTCTGCGGGCTCCTCCTTTACCTACGCAGAACGCCCGTCCATCCCAACGCCCTGCAAGCGCTTACGGACAAACTCACACAGCGACACACAAACTAACCAACCGCCAATACGAACAACTCCTGCGCCAGAACTTCGTCAACATCCGCCGCGTCCGCGAGTGGAAAGACATCTACAGCCAGCTCCACACCGTTGTGGCAGAACACAAGTGGCGCCTCAACACCAAGCCCGCCAGCTACGAACAACTGCACCTCTCCATGCTGTCCGGTTTGCTAGGCAACATCGGCTGCAAACTCGAAACCGAGGGCGACAGTAAACCCGGTGCCGGTGGCGAATACCTCGGGGCGCGCGGCATCAAGTTCTACGCCCACCCCGGCGCACACCTGACCAAAAAGCCGGGCCGTTGGATCATCGCCTCCGAGCTGGTGGAAACCACACGCCTCTTTGGCCGCGGCATCGCCAACATCGAACCCCAGTGGCTGGAGCAGGTTGGAGGACATCTGCTGAAGAGACAGCTGCTGGACCCGCACTGGGAGAAAAAAGCCGCCGAAGTCGTCGCACTGGAACGCGCCACGCTCTACGGCATCGTCGTCTACAACGGCAGGCGCACCAACTACAGCCGCGTAGACATGGCCGGTGCCCGCGAAATCTTCATCCGCCAAGCTTTGGTCGAAGGCGAGTGGGAAACATCACTGCCCTTCCTGGCCGCTAACCGGAAACTCATCAAACAGGTCGAAGAGCTGGAACACAAGGCCCGCCGCCAAGACGTGCTGGTGGACGACGAGCTGATCTACGCCTACTACGACCAGCAGTTGCCCGCCGACGTATGCAGCGGCCATAGCTTTGAGCGCTGGTATCGCGAGGAGTCCAAGAAGCCGCAGTACAACCCCGGAGGCCGTGCGGGTGGGCGTTTTGCGGAGGTAAAGGAGGAGCCCGCGCAGCGGGCGGGGGACACGCAGCAAAACGACCGCCCGCATGGCCGCAGCGAGAGCACCCTCCTGCGCCTGACCCGCGAAGAGCTGATGCGCCACGAGGCTGCTGGCATCACCACAGCATCCTTCCCCAAGACCATTCGCCTGGGTGGCGTGGACTGCGCCGCCACCTATTTGCACGAGCCCGGCGACCCGCGTGACGGACTGACCGTGACCGTGCCGCTGTTTGTACTGAACCAGGTCAACGACGAGCGTTGTGAGTGGCTGGTGCCCGGCATGCTGAAGGACAAGGTGCAGGCGCTGCTAAAAACTTTGCATCAGCGCCCCCGTTCACGCCTGGTGCCGCTGCCCGACACGGCCACCAAGTTCGCCGAGGTGCTGAACGCGCCCGAGCGTTTTGGCAGCGGCGCGCTGATCGACGCGTTGTTGAAGCTGGTGCGTGAAGCCACATCGGTGGATGTGGCCCGTGCCGACATCAAGGCCGACATGCTGACGCCCCATTTCTTCATGAACTTCCGCGTGGTGGACGAACATGGCCGCCAGTTGGGCCATGGCCGCAACCTGGGCGCGCTGAAGGCCGAGCTGGGCGCACAGGCGCGCGGCGCGTTTCAGGCACTGGCCGGGCTCAAGCTGGCGCAGGTGGGTGCCGCAGGCGCTGCCCAGGCGCCGGATGCAGCGGGTGCGGCGGTAGCCGCTCCCGGTAAACCGTTTAAGCAAAATCAGCCTCTAGCCCCCGCAAATGCTAATGGTAACGCTATAAAATCAGGAGTAAATCAAGCCGCAGCTGCACCGGCAAAGTCCACTGCACCCGCCGTCACAGAACAGCGCCACACCGCCTGGACCTTTGGTGAACTGCCCGAGTTGCTGGAAATCCGCAAGGGCGGGCAGACGCTGATCGGTTTCCCCGCGCTGATCGACCAGGGCGACGCCGTCACCATCGAGGTGTTCGATGAACCCGAAGTCTCCGCCGCCAAACACCGCGCCGGCCTGCGCCGCCTGTTTGCGTTGCAGATCAAGGACGCGCTGAAGTACCTGGAGAAAAACATCCCCGACCTGCAGAAGATGGCCGTGGCCTATATGAACGTGGGCAAAGCCGAGAACGGAACCGGCGGCGGCACGCTGGAAGAACTGCGCGAGCAGATCATCGCCGTGGCGCTGGACCGGGCCTTTTTGTTGGACCCGTTGCCCACCGACGAATTCGCCTTCAAACGCCGGGTGGAGGAGGGCAGGGGCCGCCTGACGCTGATCGCCACTGAAGTAGCACGCATGGCCGGCACCATCTTGCTAGAGCACGCTGCTGCGGCCCGCAAGATCAAGGACACCAAAACCGCGCCTGATGCTGTGGCCGACTGCGCCCAGCAGATCAACCGCCTGGTGCCCAAACGCTTTTTACAGGCGGCGCCCTGGCCGCGCCTGCAGCACATGGCCCGTTACCTGAAAGCCATCACGCTGCGGCTGGACAAGTACCGCGCCGACCCCGCCCGCGATGCGGCCCGCCTGGCCGAACTGCGCCCGCTGGAGCAGCGCTACTGGCGTTTGGTGGCCGAGCGCAAGGGCTCGGTGGATGAACGTATGCAGGAGTTCCGCTGGCTAATGGAGGAGTTGCGCGTTAGCTTCTTCGCCCAAGAGCTGCGCACCCCACAACCGGTGAGTGTGAAACGGCTGGATAAAGCCTGGGCACAACTCAGCGCGTAGGAGCCTGGGCGGCAGAGCGCTCTGCTCCCCAGTTTCCATACTTTGCCCCGCCCGCTGCGCGGTCTCCTCCTTTACCTACGCAGAACGCCCTGCCGCCCAGCCTCTTAACACTGGGAGGCTGTCAACGTCCTGACGGTACCCGACGTAGTACTACCTAGGTTGATACCCCCGCGGTCTCTCGATGAATGCTACTTAGCATCCTTGTACACACGATGTGTCCATGCAAGGTGCAGGGCGCATTTCATACGGGAGAGTGATTTGTCATCGGAAATTATTCTTGAAACGCGTCAGCTGACGAAAGAGTTCAAGGGATTCGTCGCCGTCAACCGGGTGGACCTGAAGGTCCGCCGCGGCCACATCCACGCGTTGATCGGGCCCAACGGCGCAGGCAAGACCACCTTCTTCAACCTGTTGACCAAGTTTTTGCACCCCACTTCGGGCAGCATCACCTTCAACGGCAACGACATCACGGTAGAGCAGCCCGCGCAAACGGCGCGCCGCGGCATTGTGCGGTCCTTCCAGATCTCGGCCGTGTTCCCGCACATGACGGTACTGGAAAACGTGCGCGCCGCCTTGCAGCGCAACGAAGGCAACTCCTTCCACTTCTGGAAGCCCGAAAGCACGCTGTACCACCTGCACGCCCGCGCCAAACAGCTGCTGCAAGAGGTGGACCTGCAGGACTTTGCCGACGAGCTGACGGTGAACCTGCCCTATGGCCGCAAGCGCGCGCTGGAGCTGGCCACCACGCTGGCCTTGGAGCCCGAGCTGATGTTGCTGGACGAACCTACCCAGGGCATGGGCCACGAAGACGTGGACCGCGTCACCAAACTGATCAAGAAGGTGTCCGCCGGTCGCACGATTCTGATGGTGGAGCACAACATGAACGTGGTGTCGTCGATTGCCGACCGTATCACGGTGCTGCAACGCGGCGCCATCATCGCCGACGGCCCGTATGCCGAGGTATCGAGCAACCCCCTGGTGATTGAAGCCTATATGGGCACCGTGGACACCGCCTTGCAGGGCGCGCACTAAGCATGACAAAAGAACTCCTACGCATAGAAGACCTGCACGCCTGGTACGGCGAATCCCACATCCTGCACGGCGTCAACCTGACGGTGCATGAAGGCGAAGTGGTCACGCTGCTGGGGCGCAACGGCGCTGGGCGCACGACCACCATGCGCGCCATCATGGGCCTGACCGGTGCACGCAAGGGCTCGATCAAGATCAACGGCGAAGAATCCATCAAGCTCGCACCGCACAAGATTGCCCGACTGGGTGTGGGTTACTGCCCCGAAGAGCGGGGCATTTTTGCCAGCCTGTCGGCCGAGGAAAACCTGATGCTGCCGCCAACCGTTGCCGCGGGTGGCATGGGTGTGGACGAAATCTACAGCATGTTCCCCAACCTGAAGGAACGCGCTGGCAGCCCTGGCACACGCCTGTCCGGTGGTGAGCAACAGATGCTGGCCGTGGCCCGCATTCTGCGCACCGGTGCACGCCTGCTGCTGCTGGACGAAATATCCGAAGGCCTGGCGCCCGTCATCGTGCAAAAGCTGGGCGAGATGATTCTGTCCCTCAAGAAGCGCGGCTACACCATTGTGTTGGTGGAGCAGAACTTCCGCTTCGCCGCACCGCTGGCAGACCGCTTTTATGTGATGGAGCACGGCACCATCGTGAAGCAGTTTGCCCAGAAAGAGCTGACCCAGAACATGGGCATGTTGCAAGAGTACCTGGGCGTTTGATCGCCCCGGGTGTCCATCCTTTTTTCCCCGTTTCCCCCTACCTCCATTAACAGGAATACCATGAAACTCAACACCTTAGTTGCCGCCTTGGCCATCGCTTTCACCGGTGCCGTGTCCGCCCAGGCCACCGGTCCCGTCAAGATCGGTTTCATCACCGACATGTCCAGCCTGTATGCCGATATCGACGGCCCGGCCGGCGGTGAAATGATCAAGTGGGCTGCACAGGATTTTGGCGGTAAGGTTCTTGGCCGTACTATTGAAGTGGTCACCGCCGACCACCAGAACAAGGCCGACGTGGCCAGCTCCAAAGCCCGCGAGTGGTTTGACAAGGAAGACCTGGCCATGTTGATCGGTGGCACCAGCTCCGGCACGTCCCTGGCCATGGCCAAGATTGCAGAAGAAAAGAAGCGCCCCTTCATCTCCGTCGGCGCTGGCTCGGCCCGCCTGACCAATGATGCCTGCACACCCTACACCGTGCACTACGCCTACGACACCGTGGCCCTGGCCAAGGTTGCCGGCAATGCGCTGGTGAAAGAGGGCAACAACAAGTGGTTCTTCCTGACCGCCGACTACGCGTTTGGCTACTCGCTGGAAGGTGATGCATCCAACGTGGTCAAGGCCAGCGGTGGCACGGTGGCCGGAGCCGTGCGCCACCCGCTGAACGCGTCGGACTTCTCGTCCTTCCTGTTGCAGGCGCAGTCGTCCAAGGCCCAGATTCTGGCACTGGCCAATGCCGGTGGTGACTTCACCAACGCCATGAAAGCCGCCAAAGAGTTCGGCATCAACAAGACCATGAAGATCGCCGGCCTGCTGGTGTTCATCAACGACGTGCACAGCCTGGGTCTGGCCAACACCGAAGGCCTGCAACTGGCCGACAGCTGGTACTGGAACCAGGACGACGCATCGCGCACCTTCGCCAAGCGCTTCTTTGACAAGTACAAGCGTATGCCCTCCAGCATCCAGGCGGCTGACTACTCTGCTGCATTGACCTACCTGAAGGCCGTCAAGATTGCCGGCACCACCGACGGTGACAAGGTTATGGAAACCCTGAAGAAGACCAAGGTCGACGACTTCTACAACAAGGGTTACATCCGCGCTGACGGCCGCATGATCCACGACATGTACCTCTACCAGGTCAAGTCGCCCAAGGATGCCAGCACACCATGGGACTACTACAAGTTGGTGGCCAAGGTACCGGGTGAGCAGGCCTTCACCACGGTGACCGAGTCCAAGTGTGCGCTGCTGAAGAAGTAAACCAGCGTCAAGGCGGCTGGTCTGTACAAAGACCAGCCGCATGTTTTTTTTGCAAGGTATGAACTGACGGGCTCCCATGGAAATTTTCGGCATCCCCCACCAAGCGTTTCTGGGCCAGCTATTGCTGGGCCTGGTCAATGGCGCGTTTTACGCCATGCTCAGCCTCGGCCTGGCGGTCATTTTTGGCCTGCTGGGTGTGGTCAATTTTGCGCACGGCGCGCTCTACATGCTGGGTGCTTTTGCCGCCTGGTTTTTACTGGAAAAGCTGGGCATCAACTACTGGTTTGCGCTGCTGCTGGCACCACTACTGGTAGGGGTGGTGGGCGTGGTGGTGGAGCGTTTGTTCCTCAAGCGCCTGTACAAGCTGGACCCGCTGTATGGCCTGCTGCTGACCTTTGGTCTCTCACTCATCATTGAGGGGGTGTTCCGCGAGCTGTTTGGCGCCTCTGGCCAGTCGTACCCGGTGCCCGAGCTGCTGCAGGGCGCCACCAACCTGGGCTTCATGATTCTGCCCAACTACCGCGCGTGGGTGGTGTTTGCCTCGCTGGCCGTGTGTATCGGCACCTGGTTCCTGATTGAACGTACCCGCTTGGGTGCCTACCTGCGCGCCGGCACAGAAAACGCCGCCCTGGTGCAAGCCTTTGGTATCAATGTGCCACTGATGGTGATGCTGACCTACGGAGCCGGTGCTGCGCTGGCCGGGCTGGCCGGTGTGCTGGCCGCGCCCATCATCCAGGTGAGCCCCATGATGGGTTCCAACCTGATCATCGTGGTGTTTGCCGTCGTGGTGATTGGTGGCATGGGCTCCATCATGGGCTCCATCCTGACCGGCCTGGGCCTGGGTGTGATTGAGGGGCTGACCCGCGTCTTCTACCCCGAGGCATCGAGCATCGTGGTGTTTGTCATCATGGTCATTGTGCTGATGTTCCGCCCCGCGGGCCTGTTTGGCAAAGAGGCCTGAGCCATGTCTACAACCACTCTAAAGACCCCTGTTAGCCCGTCCATGACCCAATCCGCCAAACTCATCCGCGTCACCTACATCGCACTGCTGGTTCTGGCAGTTGTGGCGCCCATGCTGGGCCTGTACCCGGTGTTTGTGATGAAGCTGCTGTGCTTCGCTATTTTTGCCTGTGCCTTCAACCTGCTGCTGGGTTTTACCGGTTTGTTGTCCTTCGGGCATGCAGCTTTTTTTGGCTCGGCCGCGTATGTGACGGGCTGGCTCATCAAAGCGCACAACGTGTCGCCCGAGGTGGGCATTCTGGCCGGCACCTTGGGTGCCGGTGTGATTGGCCTGGTGATCGGTGCGGTGGCCATTCGCCGCCAGGGCATCTACTTCGCCATGATCACGCTGGCCATGGCCCAGATGGTGTTTTTTGCACTGCTGCAGGCACCATTCACCGGTGGTGAAGATGGTTTGCAAGGTGTGCCGCGTGGTGCGCTGTTTGGGGTGTTGTCGCTGGAATCGGACACGGCCTTGTATTACGTGGTGGTCGCTGTTTTTGTCGCGTGCTTTTTGGCCATCTCGCGCATCGTGCATTCGCCCTTTGGCCAGGTGCTGAAGATGATCCGCGAGAACGAACCCCGCGCCATCTCGCTGGGCTACCGCGTGGACCAATACAAGCTGCTAGCTTTTGTATTGTCTGCCGCGTTGGCCGGTCTGGCGGGTTCACTCAAGACACTGATCATGGGTTTTGCCACGCTGTCGGATGTGCACTGGTCCATGTCGGGCGAGGTGATCCTGATGACGCTGCTGGGCGGCGTGGGCACATTCTTCGGCCCGGTGTTGGGTGCCGGCATTGTGATTGCGCTGCAGAACATGCTGGCCGACAAGGTGGGCTCCTGGGTCACCGTGATCATTGGAGTGATCTTTGTGCTGTGTGTGATGGCCTTCCGCAAAGGCGTAGTGGGTGAAATACAGGCCTATCTGGACAGACGTGCCAAGCGATAAAGGCGATTCGCTGTAGAGGCTTTTTTGCAGCGGGCAATCCCTTACCCAGGGGCTGCCTGCAGAGTGCTTTTGATATCAATAAAAGAGTTGCGTTGGAGACCCTATGAAGTTGGGATTGAAGTTGTTGGCGGCGCCGTTGTTAACCGCCGCCGTGGTATTGCTGACCGGTCAGGTCAACACCTATTTACTCAGCAATCAGGCGCAGGCCAGTCTGGGCATTTCACGCAGCAGCCTGGACAGTTTCAAGACCATGGCTGCCGCTGAACAACAAATGGGCAATGTGCACTCTGGCGTCTACCGCACGGTGTCACAAATTGCTGCCATGGGAGAGGGCAAGCTCAAGGCCGCACGTGCCGACTTTGCACAACAACTGGCGGGTGCCAAACGCGTCATTGAAGGCCTGGCCGCTGGAGCGGACGTTTTGGAGGCACAACAAGCCGATGTTAAGACTGCCACGGCCCTGATCGACAAATACGCCAAGGAAATTGATGACGCTATCCGCATGGCATTGGAAGACCCCAATACCAGCCTGGCCGCGCTGGAGCGGGGCGATGTGTTGTTCAAGGAGTTGAGCAAGGTATCCAACAGCATGGCGGCCCGCATCGAAAGTGCAACAGACGCCACCATCAGCCAGTCCACCAACAAGGTCCGCACCATCAGCCTGACCCTGTCCCTGGTGGCGTTGCTGGCCGGTGGTATCGCGGTTTTTATGTCGTGGTTGATGCAAAAGAAGATCATGGCCGAACTGGCCCGTGCCGTGGATGTGGCCGGTGCCGTGGCTACCGGCAACCTGCGGGTTGACGCCAGCACGCAGCGCCAGGACGAGGTGGGTGACCTGATGCGCGCTTTGGGCGCCATGACCCGCCAATTGAACGATTCCATCAGCACGGTGCGTGATTCGTCAGAGTCCATTCGTTACTCCAGCGCCGAGATTGCCACCGGCAACCAGGACCTGAGTGCCCGCACTGAGCTGACCGCCAGCAACCTGCAGCGTGCGTCGGCTTCTACCGAACAGTTGACCGGCACCGTGCACCAGTCTGCTGAATCGGCCCATCAGGCCAACCAGTTGGCAGCCAGCGCGGCTGCCGTTGCGGCACGCGGTGGTGTGGTGGTGGCCCAGGTGGTCTCTACCATGGAAGAGATCAACACCAGTGCCCGCAAGATATCGGACATCATCGGTGTCATCGACGGCATTGCCTTCCAGACCAATATCCTGGCCCTAAACGCCGCCGTGGAGGCCGCCAGGGCAGGGGAGCAGGGCCGTGGCTTTGCCGTGGTGGCCAGCGAGGTGCGCAGCCTGGCGGGCCGTTCGGCGCAGGCGGCCAAAGAGATCAAGAGCCTGATAGGTGTTTCAGTCGACAAGGTGGAGTCGGGTTCTCGCCTGGTGGCCACGGCGGGTGCGACCATGACCGAGATCGTGGGTTCGGTGCAGCGGGTGTCCGACATCATTGGTGAAATATCGGCTTCCGCGTCGGAGCAGAGCAGGGGCATTGGCGGTGTCAACACGGCGGTATCCGAGCTGGATGAAATGACCCAGCAGAATGCGGCCTTGGTTGAAGAATCAGCCGCTGCGGCCGAGAGCCTGCGTGAACAGGCCGAACGCCTGGCCCAGGTGGTGTCTATCTTCCAATTGACCGGAACCGCCGTCGCCATCGCATAGCGCAAAAGAGCCATTTTTCAGACGTCTTTGGCCCCTGGCTTCTATTAGAGAAACTAAAGGCCCATTAGTCCGGCGTATGAATCGGACTAAATTGTCATAGCAGTGTGGTACTGCGGAAACAAGCGCCCCCACTGGGGGGCACCCACCCCTAGAATTTCCAGCTTGTCCCCATCCACACAATATCAAAAGGTGAGCTATGACAGTTTTGCGCAAAGCATTTACCCTTGGACTTTATGGCGCGGCGGCCGTCGCCACACTGACCCCTGTCTCCATGGCGGTCGCCCAGACCACGGGCGCTGCGGCGGCCTCCGGCCTGGAGAGTGTGACTGTCATTGGCTCGCGCCGTGCCAACGCCTCGGCCACGGACACCCCGGTGCCCATCGACTTCATCCCCTTGTCCAAAACTTCAGAGCAGGGCGGTCAGTTTGACCTGTCCCAATCGCTGCAGTACCTTTCGCCGTCTTTCAACTCCACCCGCCAGACCGGTGCGGACGGCGCCGACCTGATCGACTCCGCAGCCCTGCGTGGCCTGGGTTCGGACCAGACCCTGGTGCTGGTGAACGGCAAACGCCGCCACACCACGGCCTTGGTCAACCTGTTTGGTGCCCGCAACCGCGGCAACACCGGCACCGACCTGAACGCCATCCCCACACTGGCCATCGACAACGTGCAGATCCTGCGCGACGGCGCTGCCGCCCAATACGGTTCGGACGCCATTGCCGGCGTGATGAACATCACGCTGAAAAAGAGCAAAGGCTGCGAAGCCATCCTGGGCTACAGCCAGTATTCGGTGGGTGACGGCAAGAACTACCTGCCATCGGCCTACTGCGGCTTTGGTATTGGTGAAAACGGCGTCTTGGGCATCACCGCCGAGTATTCGGACCGCGGCCGCTCCAACCGCGCCGAGCCAGACAACCCCCGCATCATTGGTGACACCCAATCCAAAAACGCCACGCTATTCCTGAATGGCGAGTTGCCCACCAGCGGCACTGGCAAGCTGTATTTCACGCTGGGTGCACAGAACCGCGACGCATCGTCTGCCGCTTTTGCGCGCGGCGGTGTGGGCTCGGACGACATTCCGAGCCGCAACTCGGCCGCCATGTACCCCGGCGGTTTTGTGCCGTTTATCAATGGCGACATCACCGACCGCACGGCCATCATCGGCCACAAATGGCAGATCGGCGAGTGGACGGCCGACCTGTCCCAAACTTATGGCTCCAACGAGATGCGTTACCGCATCTCCAACACCATCAATGCGTCGATTGCCAACCAGGACTTGCTGGCGGGCGGCGCCGGCCGCAGTGCCAGCGTGTTCCAGGCCGGTGGTTTCCTGTTTTCGCAGGCCACCACCAACCTGGACTTCAGCAAGTTTTTTGACGGATTTCTGGGTGGCTCCAACGTGGCCTTCGGCGCCGAATACCGCCGTGAAAACTACCAGATCTACGCTGGTGAGGCCGGCTCGTATGTTGACGCCGACGGCGTGGGCTTCGGCGGCAACGCCGGTAGCCAAGGCTTCCCCGGCTTCATGCCCGCCGATGCCACCAACCGCAACCGCGACAGCACGGCCCTGTATGCCGACATCGAAACCGACGTGACGGATCGCTTCAAGGTGCAGACGGCCGTGCGCACCGAGCAGTACAGCGACTTTGGCAACACCACCACCGGCAAGCTGGCGGCCAGCTTCAAGGCCAGCGAGCAGCTGTTGTTCCGCAGCTCGGTCAGCTCAGGCTTCCGCGCACCTTCGCTGCAACAGGTCTACTTCTCGTCTACCTTCACCGACTTCATCAGCGGCCAGGCGCAAGACGTGGTGTTGGCCCCCAACGGCGGCACCATTGCCAATGCGGCGGGCATCCCCAAGCTCAAGGAAGAAAACTCCAAGAACTTCACGCTGGGCTTTACGCTGACACCGAGCAAGACCACATCGGTCACGGCCGACGTTTACCAGATCGACATCACCGACCGCATTGGTTTGTCGGGACGGTTTGACGCCGACAACTTCCCGGCTCTGGGCGCCACACTGGCCGCGCTGGGCGTGGGCCAGGCCCAGTTCTTTGTGAACTCCATCGATACCAAGACCAAGGGCCTGGACCTCACGGTGTCCAACAAGGCCGACCTTGGTGGCGGCAAGCTGAACACCTTCCTGGCGCTGAACCTGAGCCAGACCGAGGTGGTCAGCGTGCACGCGCCCGCGTCATTGAAGGGATACGAGTCGGTGTTGCTGTCGGAGCGCGAGCGCCTGTTCATCGAACAGGGTGGCCCCCGCACCAAGGCCACGCTGGGCTTTGACTACAGCCAAGGCCAGTGGGAAACCAACCTGAAGATCATCCACTTTGGCAGCCAGACCCTAGGCACCTTCTCGGGTACCGAAAACGGCGTGCCCAATGCCTACTACGAGCCCAAGACATCGGCCGACCTGGCCGTTACCTACAGCTTTGACAAAAACACCAAGCTGACCGTTGGCGGCAACAACATCCTGAACGTCAAGCCGACCAAGCAGGACGCCAACGAGACCGACAACGGCTTTATCTATGACAGTGTGCAGTTTGGCTTGAACGGCGCGTCGTACTTCGCCAAGTTCTGGAAACGTTTCTAAGATGAGATAGATTAGGTTTGCACTAACCGATTGGGCCAACACCGTGAGGTGTTGGCCCTTTTTTCTTTTTAGTTCCGGGCTAGTGTCACGGTGACCGAGACGGTGTGCGAATGTCCCACGCCCGCGGTGCTGCCGATGAAAGTGATGGAGCCGGTTTGCGGAGGATTCATGGTGCAGTCAAACGTGACCGCAACCGGCGTGGACGTGCCCGCTGCCACCGTGAATGTGGATGCATTCGTGTTGTTGGCAAACCTGAAAACCGGGTTGGAGCTGGTGGCACTCACATTCAACACCTGCCCCGCGGCCAGCAGGCTGGTCACATTGACGGTGCCCATGGCTTGCGGACAGCCGGTTGATCCAACGGTATGTCCGGCGGACAGCAGATTGGGTGCGGCATTCAGCAGCAACTGCTTCTTGAACACCTCCGCAGTGTTGCCACTCAGCAGGCCATTGGCCAGCGCGTCCGTGGCGTTGGCGCCCGTTCCGGCCACCACCCAGATGGCGTCGCCTGCCTGCATGCCCGCCAGCAGGGTGGAAACATTGGTGGTCGTGAATGTGCTTTGGTCGGTCGCGATCGACAGCCCGGCCGTGCTGTTGGGGTTGGATACATTGACCGGCGCACTGGTGAACGCGTTCGGGTCAAAGTGATAGGTAGTCGCCGTGACGCCGTAGCCAGAAACCGCGCCGACCGCATGGGGGTCCATGGTGTTGAGGCTCAGCATATCGACCGGAATCTTGCCAGCGGTCTCAGCACGCATCACACCGACAAACACATACACCCGCTGCCCGGCGGGCGCTGCGGCCTTCATCTGGTCCACCGCAGGAATCGACATGGTGTAGAAGGTGCCGGGCGGGTCCGCCGTGGCAGCTGTTTGCGTGATATTCACCGTCAGACTGCCCCAGGAAGGGACAGACAGCAAGCACAGAACGACCGCCAGCAGCTTCTTCATGGCATCACCTCTCTAATGTGAGATACATCTTCGAAAAAGGCTCTCGGCAATATTAGTCAGTAGGACCACAAAGTCCAATGGAAAACGGTGTGTGGGATCAAAAGGACATGGCGCGGCCTATCCCGGCTTACAAGTCGTTGCAAAAAGCGGCTTGGTGACTTGCGGCCTACAGGCAATAGATCTGCCTTTGACCGGTTGTATAGATAAATACGGCTCGCAGCCCCCGTCCAATGGATGTTTGTTGCTATCAAATAGATAGTTTTATCGCAGAAGTAATGGTATGGGGAACAAACGACCGTTCAGGTTGCGGCGAAGTCGTATTGGCCGCATGGGGATACCAGACCGCAATTGAAGGCCGCATAATTGCCCTTTACAAACGATCCGCCAATCGTTGCACCGCCATTTCTAAAAGCTAAGGGAGTTCACAAAATCATGCGCACAACCACACCCGCCACCTGGCTCCTGCTTGCGCCGCTCGTGTTCTCAACGCCGCAGGTATTTGCTGAAGTGTTCAAGTGCACTACAGCAGATGGGAAGACGAGTTATTCCGAGAAACCGTGCCCGACTAACGACGCCAAGGAAGTCGTAGTGCCTATTCAGAAAGGGCGCATATCCGATGGCCCTGTGCGGGATTGGGCGGCAGAGAATGCAGCCGCCAACGCGCGGGTACAAGCAGCAGCCGACGCTGTGGCTGCCGCGCGCAGTGCAAACAAGGCATCGGCGCCTGAGCCTGTAAAACCCACCGATTCTGCTGACCGCGCCCTGACGCAGGAAGAGGCAGAAGCGCTGCTTCGTGCAGCGGCCGGCGCAAGACAAGCAGACGCCGCCTCCAAGGAGTCAGCTGCCGCTGCGGCTAAGGCTGACGCGGCAGCTGCCGCAGGCAATGCCGACGTCGCAGCGGCGGCAGCGGCCAAAGCTGAAGCAGCCGCAAAAACAGATGCCTCCAAGGCCGCCGCCGCCGCGGCAGCCAAGACGGCGGCCGCGAATGCACAAGCCACCGCCGCCGCGGCAACCGCCAAGGCAAATGCGGCCGCCGCAGCCGCGGCAGCTGCCAGGGCCAAAGCCAGCGGTAAACCACCTGCGCCTCCTCCTACAACGCCGCTCGCAACCAAGGCCAAATAGACGAACCAAGCGGTTTCGGGAGCCTGGTGACAATGGGCGTGCGCTGCAGCAACGGATAAGCACCAGTTATTCTGGTTTCAGAGTACTGTTTTCTTGTACAGTATTGCTTTGTCTGTACTCGTACGATCTGCATGCCCCGCACCACCGTCATCAACACCATCGCCTTGAGCCGCACCCACGCCCGGCGGCTGCGCGATGTCTACCGCTCGGCCGGTTGGCCCAGCCAGGACAGTGTGGAGGTGGAACTACTCGCAGCAGGCCTGTTGAAGCGCGTGGCAGAGCCCAGCGGGCACGACAAGGTGCGGCTCACCGACGCCGGCATTACATTTCTGGCCGAGGCCTTTCACACCAACCGGCAGGCCCGCTCTGCGCATGAGCTGCTGGTGGAGCGTGTGGCGCAGCAGATGCTGCGCGATGGCCGCATCGTCTGGACAGACCTGAGCATCCGTGCACGGCTGCCAGCAGCGCCCGAAGAGAAAACGCGGTGGAAAGTCTGCATGCCCGATGTGTTCTCCATCCGCAACACCTCGGTGGCGGCTTATCTGGAGCCGGTGGTACACGAGATCAAGGTCAGCCGGGCCGACCTGCTGGGTGACCTCAAATCCAAGGACAAACGCGACAGTTACCTGGACGCCGGCGGCCAGTGCTGGTACGTGCTGGGCTGCAACCGAAAGGGCCAGCCCATTGCAGAGGCTGACGAGATTCCGCTGGAGTGCGGCGTGATGGTGCTGCAAAACGAACGGCTGGAGGTGCTGCGCAATGCACCCAAACGTGCGGTGGCGGACCTGCCATTTGCACTGTGGATGGTGCTGGCCAAAGCCACGCCCTTGCGTGCGCATGCTGATCTGGGCTCAGACGGGCCAGACCAGTCCATGCTGCTGGAGCAAGTGGCGCCCGAGCCGCCTACCGAACCGCCCGCCGATGCGGTGCCATGAACACGGAAGCTGGTTACAGCGTCTCGGTGCGCAACCTGTGCGAGTTTGCGGCCAAGCTGGGCGACCTGGATTTGCGCTTTACGCCATCCCCCACCGCGCAGCAGGGCAGGGAAGGGCATCAACTGGTGGCCAGCCGCAGGGCGCCCGGGCATGAGGCAGAGGTAACACTTTCAGGCACCTATATCGGCACTGGCGGTGCGCAGACGGACGCCCCGCTGCGTATCAGCGGCCGCGCCGATGGATACGACCCCACCACCCATGTGCTGGAAGAGGTCAAGACCTTTCGCGGTGCCTTGTCAGCCATAGCCCCCAACCACCGCGCCCTGCACTGGGCCCAGCTCAAGGTGTATGGCTGGCTGATGTGCAACAGCCGCGCGCTGCCCCGCCTCACACTGAGTCTGGTCTACTTTGATGTGGTGGACCAGACCGAACACCCCAGCAACGAAGACTGGACCGCTGCCGACCTGCAGTCATTTTTTGATGCTTTGTGCGCACGTTTCATGGCGTGGGCGCAGAGTGAACTGGCCCACCGGCGCAGCCGCGATGACGCGCTACAGACACTGGAGTTTCCACAGCTGCCGTTCCGGCCCGGCCAGCGGGACCTGGCCGGTGCGGTGTACAAGAACTGCGTGCAGTCCCGCACCCTGCTGGCCCAGGCGCCCACGGGCATTGGCAAGACCATTGGCACGGTGTTCCCCGCGCTGCGCGCCATGCCCGAGCGTGGCATCGACAAGCTGTTTTTTCTGACCGCCAAAACTCCGGGGCGCGGCGTGGCGCTGGAGGCCTTGCACACCGTGCGCAGCGCCAACAACGGGCTGGCGCTGCGGGTGCTGGAGCTGGTGGCCAAGGACAAATCCTGCGAACACAAGGACAAGGCCTGCCACGGCCAGTCCTGCCCCCTGGCCCAGGGCTTTTATGACCGGCTTCCCCAGGCACGGCGCGCCGCCGCCGCACAAGGCTGGCTGGACCAGCAGGGCCTGCGTACCGTGGCGTTGGAGCATGCGGTCTGCCCCTACTACTTGGGCCAGGAGATGGTGCGTTGGGTCGATGTGGTGGTGGGCGACTACAACTACTACTTTGACCGCAGCGCCATGCTCTACGGCCTGACCCAGCTCAACGCCTGGCGCGTCAGTGTGCTGGTGGACGAGGCGCACAACCTGTACAGCCGTGCCTGCAGCATGTACAGCGCGGACCTGACACGGGCCGAGACTGCAGCCGTGCGCCCCGAGCTGCCGAGTGTGCTGCGCAGGCCTGCAGACGATGTACTGAACCAATGGGATCTGCTGGAGATGCAAGCCCAACGGAGCGAACCGGTACAGCCCTGGCGTCTGCTCAAAGAGGTGCCGGATGCCTGGTTGCGCAGCCTGCAGCGCTTCAACAGCGTGGTGGGTGAATACCTGAATGACCACTCGGCAGAGGCCCAGGGCGCCTGGTTGTCGTTTTTCTTCAAGACCCTGGCCTTTGCCACGCTGGCCGAAGAGTTTGGTGAACACTCGTTGTGCGAGCTGAGCCTGTCCACATCCGGCGACACGCTGCAAGAGAACGACGCGGCCAGCCTGACACTGCGCAACATCGTGCCCGCCCACTTCGTCCGGCCCCGGGTGGATGCGGCCGACTCCCTGGTGCTGTTCTCGGCCACGCTTAACCCCGCCGACTACTACACCAATCTGCTGGGCCTGCCCGACAGCACGCAGTCCATCGACGTGCCATGCCCGTTTGACCCCGCACAACTGGCCGTCAGCGTTTACAGCTTGTCCACCCGGCGCGACGACCGTTTGCTGACATTGGATGCACTGGTGGATGTGATGGCCGCGCAATACGCCCAGCAGCGGGGTAACTACCTGGCGTTTTTCAGCAGCTTCGACTACCTGGAGTTAGCCCTGGCGCGGCTGCAGGCACGGCACCCCGATGTGCCGGTCTGGGCCCAACAGCGCCAGATGCATGAGGCCGCCCGCCACACCTTCCTGCGGCAGTTTGATATGCGGGGCCAGGGCATTGGTTTTGCGGTGCTGGGCGGTGTGTTTGGCGAGGGGGTGGACCTGCCGGGCAAACGGCTCATAGGCGCCTTCATCGCCACACTGGGTTTGCCGCAGTTTGATGCGGTGAACCACGCCATTTGTGAACGAATGCAGGCCCTGTTCGGCCGCGGCCATGACTACACCTATGTGTACCCCGGCATGCAAAAGGTGGTTCAGGCGGCCGGTCGGGTGATACGCACGCAGACAGATACTGGCGCCGTGCTGCTGCTGGATGAGCGTTACCGGGAGCACCGCTACCGCAGCCTGCTACCATGTTGGTGGAGAATTGCTATCGTATAGATAGCAACTTAACCATATTTTACGGGGGCTAGAGGCCAATTTGGCTTAAAGCGATTTGAGCCGGTCCAGCGCAGCGTGCAGCGTGGCATCCTGTTTGGCAAAACAAAATCGCACCACGCGCTGGTCAAAACCATTGCCGTAAAAGGCCGACAGCGGAATGGCAGCCACGCCCATCTCGGCGGTCAGCCATTGGCAGAAGTCTGCCTCACCCAAGTCGCTCACCTGCGAGATATCCACACACTGAAAGTAGCTGCCCTCAGACGGCAACAGGCGCAGCCGCGTACTGGCCAGACCGGCGCGAAACAGGTCGCGTTTACGCTGGTAGAAGGCGGGAAGGTCTCGGTACGGTGCCGGGTCGGCCATATAAGCGGCCAGGCCATATTGCACCGGTGTGTTGACCGTAAACACATTGAACTGGTGCACCTTGCGGAACTCGGCCATCAGCGCCGCAGGTGCGGCCACGTAACCCACTTTCCAGCCGGTCACGTGGTAGGTCTTGCCAAAGCTGGAAACGATAAACGCGCGTTCTGCCAGGCCGGGATAACGGGCCGCGCTTTCATGCGGTGCGCCATCAAACACCATGTGTTCATAAACTTCATCGCTGATCAGCAGCACGCTGGTCGGGGCCAAAATTTCCTGCAGGCGCAGCATGTCCGACCGCGTCCACACCGTGGCACTGGGGTTGTGCGGGCTGTTGACAATGATGGCGCGGGTCTTGGGCGTGATGGCCGCGGCTATGGCGTCAAAGTTGGGGCGGAAGGTGCCGGGCGTCAACGGTACACGCACTGCCGTGCCACCGGCAAGTTCGATATTGGGCACATAACTGTCGTAACAAGGCTCCAGCACGATGACCTCGTCACCTGGGTGCACGATGGCCAAAATGGCGGTGATGATGGCCTGCGTGGCGCCGGCGGTGATGGTGATCTCGTCAGCAGCCCGGTAGGTGTGGCCATAGAGCGCTTCAATTTTGCTGGCAATGGCCTCGCGGAACTGCGGCACACCCGGCATGGGCGGGTACTGGTTGTGGTCGGCCTGCATGGCATGGGTCACGTGGTTCACCAGTGCGGGGTCGCAGGCAAAGTCCGGAAAGCCCTGGCCCAGGTTGACAGCCTTGTGCTGGGCGGCCAGTGCCGACATGACGCTGAAAATGGTGGTGCCTACATTGGGCAGGCGGGAGATGAGGGTAGGAGTCATCAGTAGTCGTAGTTCTCGGTATGCCCATCCATCGCGCGGGCGATGAGCTTGCGGTCCAAGCGGTCGCTCAGCAGCTCGGCAAAGGTGAACACAAAGTTGCGTAGATAAGCGCTGCGCTTGAAGGCGACACGCGCCACGTTCTGGCCAAACAGACTACCGGCGGGGCGCACAACCAGGCCACTCTTGCCACCGTCTTCGATGACGTCACGCACGGCCATCTCGGCTGCGATGCCTACGCCCAGGCCCAGGCGCACGTAGGTCTTGATCACGTCTGAGTCAATGGCTTCCAGTGCGATGCGGGGGGTGAGCTTGCGGGTGGCAAAGGCCTGGTCGATCTTGGTGCGGCCGGTGAAGGACGGGTGGTAGGTAATCAGCGGCTCCAACGCCACGTCTTCTAGGGTGATGCGGTCTTTACGGGCCAGCGGGTGGTCGGTGGGCAGCACCAGCATGTGTTGCCATTCGTAGCAGGGCAGGGTAACCAGTTCACTGTAGTCGGCCAGGGATTCGGTGGCGATGCCGATTTCGGCCACTTCGTCAATCAGCATACGTGCCACCTGGTCGGGTGAACCCTGGTGCAGGCTGATGTTGACCTTGGGGTAGGCGGTGCGCAGGGCGGCCACTTTTTCCGGCAACACATAACGGGCCTGGGTGTGGGTGGTGGCAATGGACAGGGTGCCGCTGTCTTCGGCGCTGTACTGCTCGCCAATACGCTTGAGGTTGCCAATTTCGCGCAGGATCAGGTCTATGCTTTTGAGCACGTGTTGACCCGGCTCGGTCACACGTTTGAGGCGTTTGCCGTGGCGGGCGAAAATTTCTATGCCCAGTTCTTCTTCCAGCTCGATGATGGCTTTGGAGACACCCGGCTGCGAGGTGTGCAGGGCTTTGGCGGCTTCCGTCAGGTTGAGGTTGCGGCGTACGGCTTCCTGGACAAAACGAAACTGGTGCAGGTTCATATCAAATCTCTACTAAAGAAGAGATTCATTATGCCGGATTAAAGGCTTTCTACAGGCCGTCCAGGGCTATTTGTGCCATCAATTGCACCAGGCGTGCATCTTCACCTACCGCCGGCTTGAGTGTGATGTGTGCATCCGGGTAGCTGGCCCGCAGCGCTGCAACCAATTCGGGCAGGTCCTCACGTGCGTGTTTGCCCACGCCCAGAAACATGGGCAGTATGGTGATGGCCTGCACGCCGCGTTCCACCAGTGCCCGGGTCGCAGTCGCCAGGTCAGGTGTGCTGAGCTCCAGGTAGGCGCAGACCACGGGTGTCTGGGGCGCGAGGGTGGCGATATGCGTGGCCACTGCCTCTATGGGCTTGTGCCACAGCGGGTCGCGTGAGCCGTGGGCAAACAGAACGATGCCGCGCTGGTTGGTGGTGTCTTCAGGTGTCATCGTCGTATGACCAGCCAGGAGAAAGCGGTCAGAGAAAGGATGGAGTAAATCAGCCCCGGCAAGGCAGCGGTAATCCACGGCCACCAGCCGCGCAGCGCGCCCAGGTCGCCCAGCACGTTGTTCAGCAGCACAAAACTGATGCCCGCCATCACGCCGCCAAATACATAGGTGGCTACGCTACCCGATCGGAAATGCAGGTAGGCAAAGGGCAGGGCCAGCACCACCATGACCAGGCAGCTCAGGGGATAGAACACTTTTTTCCAGAACTGGATTTCGTACTTTTGCGCGGCCTGGCCATTGGCGTCCAGGTGCCGCATGTAGTGGAACAGGTCTAGGGTGCCCATGCGCTCTGGCCGCAATACGGCGGTGGCCACCATTTCTCCGCTGATCTGGGTGGGCCAGCGGAAGCTTTCCAGCGCCTTGCGGTCCACTTTGGATGCATTGGTGTCGGCATTGGTGAACTCGGTGTGCTCGGCATTCGCCAATAACCAGGAGTCGTCCCTGCCGAACCGGGCGGTTTGGCCTTCGGTCATGGAGACCAGGATGCCCTGGTTGTCAAATTCAAAAATGCGTACATCCCGCATGCTGCCGTCTGGCGCCAATGCACCCACATTGACGGCATAGTGGCTATAGGCTTGGCGCTCCTTGAGCCAGGCGCCGGTCTTGCCCACGGTGACCTTGCCCTGGTAGCGGGACTTGAGCAGTTGCGCGGTTTTGTCGGCCATCGGGGCCACATAGTCGCCCACCGCAAAAGTCAGCACCACAAAACCCAGGCCCAGCACCAGCAGCGCACGCAGGGCCCGCCAAGGCCCCAGGCCGCTGGTACGCAAGATGGTGAACTCCGAGCTTTGGGCCAGGCGGGCCATCACAAAGATGGTGCCAATCAGCACGGTGATGGGTAGCAGCTCGTACAGGTGGCTGGGCAGCAGCAGCGCCACATACAAAAGGGCTTGGGCAACGGTGTAGCCGGTCGAGCGGTATTTGCCGACCGCTTGCAACTCTTCCACAAAATCAAAGAAGTAAAACAGCGCGACAAAGCCCAGCGTGACCAGCAGGAAGGCCAGTATCACTTCGCCGTAAAGAAGTCTGCGGATGGTTTTCATGGCGCGACCTTGGCGGCACACGGTTTGCGGCGGGCTCTACCGGGTAACTGGAAGACCCAATTGTTGTGCCGCTTGGCAAGCCACAACAGGGCCAGGGCCAGCGCACCACCATGCAATGCGAGCAGATACACGCCAAAGTGCACCTGGCTAGTCTCTATCCAGCTTTTACCCAGGATCAGCAGGTTGAAGTAAACAATAAAGGCCCCAAAGGCAAATCCCAGGTTGGCGGCGCGGCCCACACGGGGGTTGACGCCGGCTGCAGCCAGGCCAATCAGCACAAAATTGATGGCCGCCAGCGCCAGACCCGCACGCCACGACAGCTCAGCCAAATGTGCCTTATTGGGATCGGCCACAAGTTCCATCGTGCCCTTGGCGCCCGACGCCACAAAACTGCGTGCCGATGGGTCGGGCGCGTCGACCTGAACGCCGTACGTCGAAAAGGACGCCACGGTCAACTCCGGCTTGCCGGCCACTTTTTCGAGGCGTTGCCCATTCTCAAGAACCAGGAACTTTTCGCCATACAGTTCCTTGAGCTGGCCACTGCGTGCCGACGTGACGGTTTCTTTGTTGTCCTTTTGCGTGGCAATAAACACATTGCTGCCCGCCTGGGTAGTGCTGGCATCTTTTTCGATGAAAAAGACCCGGTCGCCAGTGGCAGATTCCTGAAACTGCCCCGGCTCCATGCGGGCAATGTCACCGCGCTTGTCAAAGCGGTCCTTCATGTCTGCAATGCGTCCCTCGGCCCAGGGCAGAATCAGAAAGGCCAGCGCTCCAATAACGATCAGGATGGGCCATGCAAATCGGAACAGCGGCCTTATCAGCGAGGTCAAACCGCGCCCACTACCGAACCAAATCACCATTTCACTGTCACGGAACATGCGGGTCAAGACACTGAGCACCGCGATAAACAGGCACAGCGCCAGGATGATAGGCAACTGGGACAACACGATGTAGCCCATGATAATCATCACATCCGACGGATTGAACACACCGCGACCGGCTTCGCCCAGCGTGCGTATCAGCGTCATGGTCATCACCACGGTGATCAGCACCACCAGGGTGGCACCAAAACTGCGCGCGAGTTCTTTGCGAATGGAGGAATGGAATAACATGGAGACAAAGGAAAACCTGAATTATGAACTTTGAACTGAAAGCTATGGGCCTCACAGGGGTCTCTACCGAGAAATGTGATGCGCTGATTGTCCTGGTACCCCAGGATTTCAAGCCCGGCAAAGATGATTTGTCGACCTTGATCGCGCAAACCCTGAAAGCCGGCGATCTGGAAACAAAAGCGGGCAAAACCCTGTGCCTGTACCGCCCGGTGCAGGCCCATGCCACGCGTGTGGTCCTGGTGGGCATAGGCGCTGGAGCCGCGCGCGATGTGCGTGGCTCGGTCATGTCCGCCGTGGCTGCGGTCAAATCGAGCACGCTGAAAAAACTGTTGGTGTGTTTTGCAGCACCTGCGCGTGAAGATGCGGTGCGCGCAGTGGTGACTGCAGTGGCCGATGCAAGCTACGCCTACACCACCACCAAATCCAAGCCTGAGGGCCGCACCCTGTCCAAGGTGCTGGTGGCGGCCACCAATGCCACAGAAGTGCAGGCCAGCTTTAACCGTGCCACCGGTATTGTGGTGGGCGCAGAGCTGACCAAGGAATGGGCCAACCGGCCTGCCAACCATGCCACACCCACCCTGCTGGCACAGGCGGCCCAAGAGCTGGCGCAGCATCCCAAAATCACTTGTGATGTGCTTGGCCCCAAAGAAGTGGCCAAGTTGGGCATGGGCGCCTTTATGGCCGTAGCCCAGGGTTCTGACCAGCCGCTGCGTTTTATCGTCTTGAAGTACAACGGTGCAGCCAAGACCAAGGCACCCACCGTGTTGGTCGGCAAGGGCATCACCTTTGACTGCGGTGGTATTTCCATCAAGCCCGCAGCCGAAATGGACGAGATGAAGTACGACATGTCGGGTGCTGCCAGCGTGTTGGGCGTGTTCCGTTCACTGGCCGCACTGAAACCCGCCATCAATGTGGTGGGGTTGATCGCCGCCTGCGAAAACCTGGTCAGCGGCAGTGCCGTGAAACCGGGCGACGTGGTGACCAGCATGAGTGGCCAGACCATTGAGATCCTCAACACCGACGCGGAGGGTCGCCTGGTCCTGTGTGACGCGCTGACCTATGCGGAGCGCTTCAAGCCGGCCGCCGTTGTAGACATCGCCACCCTGACGGGTGCCTGTGTGATTGCACTGGGCGGCGTGCGCAGCGGATTGTTTGCGGCGAAGGAAGAGCTGGGCAATGCATTGTTCAAAGCCGGTGAAACCGCACAAGACGGCTGCTGGAGAATGCCGCTGGACGAAGAATATGCCGAAGGCCTGAAGACCAACTTTGCCGACGTCGCCAACCTGGGCGGACGGGCCGGCGGCGCCATTGCAGCAGCCAAGTTCTTGCAGCGGTTCACCGAAAAGTTTGCCTGGGCCCACCTCGACATCGCCGGAACCGCCTGGAAAAGCGGTGCCGCCAAAGGGGCGACTGGCCGACCCGTGGGCCTGCTGGTTGAATACCTGATGGACCAGGCCCAGACCAAGTGACCGAACTGGCCTTTCATTTCGGCGCGCCCGACAAGATGGCCTACACCTGCCGATTGCTGCGCAAGGCAGTGGGCAGTGGGGCCAAGGTGGTGGTATTGGCAACGCCCGATACCGCTGCGCAGTTGGACGCCGACTTGTGGGCTTTATCCCCAACGGAGTTTGTTCCGCATTGTGTGGCCAACGCTAGGGACGCGGTTCGTGGCCGGTCTCCGGTGGTGATGGTCACCGATGTCCAGCAGGCGCCTGACTTGGCAGATGTACTGGTCAACCTGACCGATACGGTTGCGCCAGGGTTTGAGCGCTTCGCACGGGTCATCGAGGTCGTCAGCACCGATGCCGCAGACCGCGACCTGGCGCGCCAGCGGTGGCGGCACTATACCGAGCGGGGTTACACCATTGCGCGCCACGATTTAAACTTGAAACGTGCGGACTGATGGCAGCCAACAAACCAGTCCCACGATTTGTTCCCACCCTGACCGAGGTAGTCCAACCGGGACTACCCATAGCCCCATCACCAACCCCTATTGACCCGGCGCAACTGGCCGAACAGGTATTGAAGCTGGTCAAGCCGCGGCTGGAGCAGCAACTGCGCGCATCCTTGCAGACGGTGATTGAGCAGCACCTGCGTGCTGCGGCACCCCGCATGCGCAGCGATCTGCAGGACGCTATTCAAGTTGCCGTCACACAGGCTATTGCCAATTTGAATCCGCCCAAGGATTGATGTCTTTTTTTGCGCTTTCCGTCCCGTTGCTCTGAATTTGGCCTAAAGGCTGCTTATAATCGAAGGCTCTGGAGCGGTGGATGAGCGGTTTAAGTCACACGCCTGGAAAGCGTGCGAGGGGTAAAACCCTCCGCGGGTTCGAATCCCGCCTGCTCCGCCAGAAAATGAATAGCCCCGTAGCGCATTGCGTTACGGGGCTATTTTATTTGGCGCTGCCTCAGGTTTTCGGCAGCTGTGTCATCTTCATGGCCGAACCAATCAGGGTCGCCACTTCAGCCATGTGGCTGGGCACGATCAAGGTTGTTGTGGCGTCCGCGGCAACCTTGGAATAAGCATTGACCGCCTGCTCAGCCACTTTGAGCTGCACAGCCTGCTCACCGCCCGGCTGGCGAATGGCGGCGGCCACACGTTCAATCGCCTGGGCATTGGCTTCGGCAACTGCCAGAATGGCAGCGGCCTGGCCCTGGGCATTGTTGATGGCCGCCTGTTTCTCACCTTCGGATCGGGCGATAAAGGCCTCGCGTTCTCCGGTGGCGATGTTGATCTGCTCCTGGCGGCGGCCTTCGGATGCGGCGATCAGCGCCCGTTTTTCGCGTTCCGCGGTGATCTGCTGTTGCATCGCATGCAAAATTTCCTTGGGCGGTGTCAGGTCCTTGATTTCATAGCGCAGCACCTTCACACCCCAGTTCAGCGCCGCCTCGTCAATGGCCTGCACCACCTGGGCATTGATGATGTCGCGCTCTTCAAAGGTCTTGTCCAGTTCCAGTTTGCCGATAACCGAACGCAGCGAAGTCTGTGCCAATTGCGAGATGGCCACCACGTAGTTGCTGGAGCCATAACTGGCCCGCATGGCGTCGGTCACTTGGAAGTACAGAATGCCGTCCACCTGCAGCTGTGTGTTGTCGCGCGTGATGCAGACCTGGCTGGGTATGTCCAGCGGCACTTCCTTCAGCAGATGTTTGTAGGCCACGCGGTCCACAAAGGGCACCACAAAGTTCAAGCCGGGTGTCAACGTGCCGTTGTATTTGCCCAGTCGCTCGACCACCCAAGCATGCTGCTGGGGGACCACCTTGATCGCTTTGAAGCCGAAGATCACGGCCACGATCAACAAAATTACTCCGTATTCCATGATGCATCCTTAAAAGAAACAACTGTAGTGAAAGGGCGGGGCGCCAGGTGCTCAGATTTTTTTAACGACTAGCCGACTGCCTACGACTTCGACCACCTGGTGTGGGCCCGCAGTCAACGGCTCACCCGACACGCTGGCCACGGCCCAACTGGAGCCACGGTACCGGACGGTGCTGGTGCCGTCCGCGTTCCAGGCTTCCACCTGCACGGTTTCTCCAATATCCATATTCACATCGCGGTTGGCCGTGGCGGGCAGACGGGGAGGTTGGTTCTTTCGGTAATGGCGCAAGCCCAGCACGGATCCGGCAGATGCCAATGCCGCAACCACAATCTGCACCGCCAAACTGCCACCCATGTGGGCAGCAACAGCTGCGGCAGCCAGACCTATCGCCAGCATCAGCAGGTAGAAGGTTCCGGTCACCAATTCGATGCCTACCGCTATACCAGCGAGCAGCCACCAGAGTGTGGATGGGGCCATACAGTCCTTGCTTGTGTTGCGATCACCACATTTTGGGGCAAAAGGCAGGCCGTGCAAGCTGCGAGACACAATAAGTCCTTACACTTCGCGCCTGTTTTTCTTATTTTTCGCGCCTACGGCTGGAGCCCCCATGAAATTTCGCTTTCCCATCGTCATCATCGACGAGGATTTTCGCTCTGAGAACACCTCAGGATTGGGTATCCGCGCCTTGGCCCAGGCAATCGAAACAGAAGGTTTTGAAGTGCTGGGCGTGACCAGTTACGGCGATCTCTCTCAATTTGCACAGCAGCAGTCGCGCGCCAGTGCCTTCATCCTGTCCATAGACGACGAAGAGTTCACGCCCGGCCCGGACCTGGACCCCGCGGTGCTGAACCTGCGCCACTTCATCGAAGAGGTGCGCCGCAAGAATCTGGATGTGCCGATTTATGTGTACGGCGAGACAAAGACCTCGCGCCACATTCCCAACGACATCCTGCGCGAGTTGCATGGCTTCATCCACATGTTTGAGGACACGCCCGAGTTTGTGGCCCGCCACATCCTGCGCGAGGCCAAGAGTTATCTGGAGGGTGTGCAGCCACCGTTTTTCAAGGCCTTGTTGGACTATGCCGAAGACGGCTCCTACTCATGGCACTGCCCCGGCCACTCGGGCGGTGTTGCATTTCTGAAGAGTCCCGTGGGTCAGATGTTCCACCAGTTTTTTGGTGAAAACATGCTGCGCGCCGACGTGTGCAACGCGGTCGAAGAGCTGGGCCAGTTGCTGGACCACGACGGCCCCGTGGGCGCCTCCGAGCGCAATGCCGCACGTATCTTCAACGCCGACCATTGCTTCTTTGTGACCAACGGCACCTCGACTTCGAACAAGATGGTCTGGCACCACACGGTGGCGCCGGGTGATGTGGTGGTGGTGGACCGCAACTGCCACAAGTCCATCCTGCATGCCATCATCATGACGGGTTCGATCCCGGTGTTTTTGAAGCCCACGCGCAACCACTTCGGCATCATCGGCCCCATCCCCAAGGAGGAGTTCGAACAGGCATCCATCCAGCGAAAGATCGCAGCAAACCCTTTGCTGCGCGGTGTAGATGCCAAGTCGGTCAAGCCGCGGGTATTGACCATTACCCAGTCCACCTACGACGGCGTGTTGTACAACACCGAAACCATCAAGAAAATGTTGGACGGCTACGTCGAGAACCTGCACTTTGACGAAGCCTGGCTGCCACACGCCGCCTTCCACCCGTTTTACGGTTCGTACCATGCCATGGGCAAGCGCCGTGTGCGGCCCAAACATGCCATGGTGTACGCCACCCACTCCATCCACAAGCTGTTGGCCGGTATCAGCCAGGCCAGTCAGGTGTTGGTGCAAGACTCGCAAACTGTCAAGCTGGACAAACATCTGTTCAACGAAGCCTATTTGATGCACACCAGCACCAGCCCACAGTACAGCATCATCGCCAGCTGCGATGTGGCGGCGGCCATGATGGAGCCACCCGGTGGCACGGCACTGGTCGAGGAAAGTATTGCCGAAGCCCTGGACTTCCGCCGTGCCATGCGCAAGGTGGACGAAGAGTACGGCAAGGACTGGTGGTTCAAGGTCTGGGGGCCGGACAAGCTGGCGGAAGAGGGCATTGGCCGCTCGGACGACTGGATCATCAAGGGTGAATCCAAAAACGCCAAGGCCGGTGTGAACTGGCATGGCTTCGGCAAGATGGCCACCGGTTTCAATATGCTGGACCCAATCAAGTCCACCATCGTGACACCCGGCATGGACTTGAACGGCAAGTTTGCCAAGACCGGCATTCCGGCCAGCATCGTGACCAAGTTCCTGGCAGAACACGGCGTGGTGGTCGAGAAGACCGGTCTGTACAGCTTCTTTATCATGTTCACCATCGGCATCACCAAGGGCCGCTGGAACAGCATGTTGACGGCGCTGCAACAGTTCAAGGACGACTACGACAAGAACCAGCCCATGTGGCGCATCCTGCCCGAGTTCTGCCAAAAGTACCCCAAGTACGAACAAATGGGTCTGGCCGACCTGTGCCAGTACGTGCATGCGCTGTACGCCAAATACGATATCGCCCGTTTGACCACCGACATGTATCTGAGCGACCTGACGCCGGCCATGAAGCCCAGCGACGCCTATGCCCACATTGCGCTGCGCCAGACCGAGCGGGTGGAAATTGACAACCTGGAAGGCCGCATCACCGTGGGTCTGGTGACGCCGTACCCACCCGGCATTCCCCTGCTGATTCCGGGCGAAGTGTTCAACAAGAAGATTGTTGATTACCTCAAGTTCTCACGCGAATTCAATGCCAAGTGCCCCGGATTTGAAACCGATATCCATGGTTTGGTGGAGGAGCGGCGCGAGGATGGATCGGTGCATTACTTCGCAGATTGCGTGAAGTAACCGCGGCCAACGCTCCATAAAAATAGCGCCCTGGAGGCGCTATTGTTTTTATAGCTGCCCACGCTTATTTTGCGGGGGCTAGCGGCATATTTGGCTTAAGGCGCGTCCATAACGGCTACAGCCGCCTGGCTGACACCACAATCCACATAGGTGATCTGTGCGGTCATGCCGGATGCCAGATCGCTGAGCAGGAAGGCGGCCACATTGCCCACTTCATCAATGGTCACGTTGCGGCGCATCGGTGCTGCGTTGGCCGAGATGGCCAGCAGTTTGCCAAAGTCCTTGATGCCGCTGGCGGCCAGTGTCTTGATGGCACCGGCGCTGATGCCGTTCACCCGCATGCCGCGTTGGCCAACAGCCTCGGCCAGGTAACGCACGGAAGATTCCAGCGAAGCCTTGGCCAGGCCCATGGTGTTGTAGCTGGGCACCACGCGCACACCGCCAAGATAGGACAGCGTCAGCAGCGAGGCGTTGTCATTCAGATAGGGCAGAGCAGCCTTGGCCATGGCCGGGAAGCTGTAGGCGCTGATGTCGTGGGCGATGCGAAAGTTTTCACGGGTCAGGCCATCCAGAAAGTTACCGGCGATGGCTTCGCGGGGGGCAAAACCAATGCTGTGCACAAAACCGTCAAATTTGGGCCAGTGCACGGCCAAGTCTACGAAGAGCTTCTCGATCTGCGCATCGTCTCCCACGTCGCAATCAAAAATCAGCTTGGAGTTGAAGTCGGCCGCGAATTCGGTGATACGGTCCTTGAAGCGCTCGCCCACATAACTGAAGGCCAGTTCGGCACCCTGGTCATGGCAGGCCTTGGCGATGCCGTATGCAATGGAGCGGTTGGACAACACACCCGTAATCAGTAACTTTTTGCCTGCTAAAAATCCCATTTCATCCTCTTGTGTAGTGCATGTCTCAATCCAGAATTGTCGCATGCCAGCGAACAACAACGGGATTTGTAACCACCGCGCGGCTACTGGCGTGCTCGCCCACGACCCAATCGCCGATGTTTCCCGGTCCAGGCTTTAATAACCCTTACAAATCAAGGCCCTTAACACGTTTTTGCAGTACAATCCGGGCTCACGACCAAACGGGCGGGTAACTACCGCCCGTTTTTTTTGGGCGATTGTTTTTGATCGGGTTAATGACAAGTGGCATTGCAGGACATTGTTGAACAAACCGTAAGTGGTCTGGGATATGACTTGGTGGAGATTGAACGCTCCGCCGGAGGCCTGCTGCGCATCACCATCGACCTGCCTTGGACACAACCCCAGGAAGGTGTCGCCCCGGTTGAACAGTTTATCAATGTTGAAGACTGCGAAAAGGTCAACCGCCAATTGCAGTTTGCGCTGGAAGTGGATGGTATCGAATACAAGCGGCTGGAGATCTCCTCGCCCGGTATCGACCGCCCTTTGCGCCATGCACAGGATTACGAGCGTTTTGTCGGCCATGTGATCGACATCACCCTGAAGGCACCCATGGGTGCTGCTGCTGGCGGGCAGGTGCACGCCAGTCGCAAGAAATTCCGCGGAACGCTGGAAAAAGTTGTAGGGGCCGATGGCTCCGTGGGTTGGCAAATCGTCTGGAGCGATGCGCCGCCGGTCAAGCCCGGTCAAAAGGTCAGCAAGAAGCGTGTTCCACCACCGTTGCAAGCCCTGGGCTTCACGCTGGATGAATTGCGTGAATCGCGTCTGGCGCCGATTGTCAGTTTCAAAGGCCGCGGTGGGCCTGGCGGTACGGATGGTGCAGAAATTGGCGTAGAAGGCGACGCGAATAAAGAATAAGGGTGGCAGGCCTTCTAGGGGTCTGCACCCACAGGGTTTTCAGGTTTTGTATTGGTTAAATCGAGTGTTCAGGAGAGTCATGGCATGAATCGCGAACTGTTGATGCTGGTAGAGGCAATTTCACGTGAGAAAAACGTGGAACGTGATGTGGTGTTGGGGGCAGTGGAAGCCGCCCTGGCCCAAGCGACCAAGAAGCTGTATCCCGGCGACGTGGATATCCGCGTCGCCCTGGACCGCGACAGTGGCAACTACGAAACCTTCCGCCGCTGGCATGTGGTCCCCGATGAAGCGGGCCTGCAATTGCCCGACCAGGAGATCCTGCTGTTTGAAGCCAAAGAGCAGATCCCCGACATCGAGGTGGACGAACACATCGAAGAGTCCGTGCCCTCCGTGCCGATTGGCCGTATTGGTGCCATGGCGGCCAAGCAGGTCATTCTGCAAAAGATCCGCGATGCGGAACGCGAAATGCTGCTGAACGACTTTATGTCGCGCGGCGAGAAGATCTTTGTGGGTACCGTCAAACGTATGGACAAGGGTGATCTGATTGTGGAGAGCGGCCGCGTGGAAGGCCGTCTGCGCCGCAGCGAGATGATCCCCAAGGAAAACCTGCGCACCGGCGACCGCGTACGCGCCATGATCATGGAAGTGGACCTGACCTTGCGTGGCGCTCCCATCGTGTTGTCGCGGTCGGCCCCTGAATTCATGGTCGAGTTGTTCCGCCAGGAAGTACCTGAAATTGAACAAGGCCTGCTGGAGATCAAATCCTGCGCCCGTGACGCCGGTAGCCGCGCCAAGATTGCCGTGTTGTCGCACGACAAGCGCGTTGACCCGATTGGCACCTGCGTCGGCGTGCGTGGCACCCGCGTGAACGGTGTGACCAATGAGCTGGCCGGCGAACGTGTCGACATCGTGTTGTGGAGCGAAGACCCTGCCCAGTTTGTGATTGGCGCCTTGGCTCCGGCCAATGTATCCAGCATCGTGGTGGACGAAGAGCGCCACGCGATGGACGTGGTGGTCGACGAAGAGAACCTGGCGATTGCAATTGGCCGTGGCGGTCAAAACGTACGTTTGGCGTCCGAGCTGACAGGTTGGCGCATCAATATTCTGGATGCCGCAGAGTCGGCTCAGAAACAAGCCAGCGAAACCGACCAGGGCCGCAAGCTGTTCATGGAAAAGCTGGATGTGGACGAAGAGATCGCCGACATCCTGATTGCCGAAGGTTTCACCAGCCTGGAAGAAGTGGCCTATGTGCCGCTGCAGGAAATGCTGGAGATCGAAAGCTTCGACGAAGAAACCGTGACCGAGTTGCGCAACCGTGCCAAGAACGCTTTGCTGACCATGGAAATCGCGCACGAAGAGAGCGTGGAAGAAGTGTCGCAAGACCTGCGTGACCTGGAAGGTCTGACGCCTGAATTGATCGGCAAGTTGGCCGACGGCGGCGTACACACACTCGACGACCTGGCCGACCTGGCGGTAGACGAGCTCACCGATATCACTGGCCAGTCTGAGGAAGACGCCAAGACCCTGATCATGAAGGCGCGCGAACATTGGTTTACCGATGAAGCCGCTTCTCAAGAGTAATGGTTATGTAAATAAAATTTAAGTCAAGGCCAACAACTGCCCATGGGGCAGTTGGGCAGCCGCCAAAGGTTACACAACAAATGTCCAGTACGACCGTCGCCGAGTTTGCCAATGAACTCAAAAAATCCACTGATACGCTGCTTGACCAGCTGAAGTCGGCCGGAGTCGCCAAAGCGTCCGCCTCCGATGTCCTGACAGATGCTGACAAGCACAGCCTGTTAAATTTTTTACAGGCCGCGCATGGCACTGCCAGCCCAGACCGTAAAAAGATCACGCTGGTCAAAAAGCAGACCACAGAGATCAAACAGGCGGATGCCACGGGCAAGGCCCGCACCATCCAGGTCGAAGTGCGGAAAAAGCGTACCTTTGTGCGCCGAGACGACGACGTTGTTGCAGCCCCTGAAGCGGCGCCCGAAGAAGTGCAGGCCACGGCGCCAGCCGTTCCCTTGATTGACGACGCCGAATTGGCGCGCCGTGAGGAAGAAGCGCGCCGCCAGGCCGAGCTGATCCGCCGCCAGGAAGAAGAACTGGCCCAGCGCCGCCGCGACCGCGAAGAGCAGGAAGCCCGTACCCGCGAAGCAGCTGACAAGGCTGCAGCCGAGCTGCAAGCCCAAAAGGACTCCGAAGCGACCAAAAAGGTCAAGAACAAGGCTGCAGGCGAAGCCGCCGAAGCCCAGGCCCAGGCGCAAGCCGAAGAGGCCGCCCGCAACGCCGCGCTGGCGATTGAGAAGTCCGCGGCAGCCGCTGCTGCCTCCAAGGCCGCCGCCGATGAAGAAGTGGCGCGTGCCGTAGACCTGGGTGACCGCCGCCGCAAGGCCGAGGCCGAGGCCGCCGCGATTCGTTCCATGATGTCCGCGCCCAAACGTGTGCTGGTGGCCCACAAGCCAGAGCCCGTCAAGGCGCCCGTTGCGGACCCGAAAGCCCTCAAGGGCACTTTGCACAAACCCGCTGCAGGATCGACTGTTGCAAAGCCAGCCAAACCTGGCGCACCGGCAGCCCCCGCATCCACAACGGGCGCTGGCAAGGAAGTCAAATCGGCCAAGCTGTCGTCCAGCTGGGCAGGTGATCCTGCCAAGAAGAAGGCCATTCCCACCCGTGGTGACACCGGTGCAGGCGCCGGCCGCTCCACCAACTGGCGCGCTGGCCCACGTGGCCGACGTGGCAGCAACGACCGTGACCGCGACCATCACCAGGTGGCATCGGCGCCGACCGAGGCGCGCGTGCTGGAAGTCCATGTGCCAGAAACCATCACCGTGGCCGAACTGGCGCACAAGATGGCTGTCAAGGCATCCGAGGTCATCAAACATTTGATGAAGCTGGGCCAGATGGTCACCATCAACCAGCCGCTGGACCAAGACACCGCCATGATCGTAGTGGAAGAAATGGGCCACAAGGCCATGGTTGCCGCACTGGATGATGCAGAAGCCTTTACCGACGACGAAGTCTTGCAACAGCACGCCGAGGCACTGCCGCGCGCGCCGGTTGTCACCGTCATGGGTCACGTCGACCACGGTAAAACATCGCTGCTGGATTACATCCGCCGCGCCAAAGTCGCCTCGGGCGAAGCCGGTGGTATCACCCAACACATTGGTGCCTACCACGTGGAAACACCACGCGGTGTGGTGTCTTTCCTGGATACCCCAGGTCACGAGGCCTTCTCGGCCATGCGTGCCCGTGGTGCCAACGCCACCGACATCGTGATTCTGGTCGTGGCAGCGGACGACGGTGTGATGCCCCAGACCAAGGAAGCCATCAAACACGCCAAGGCGGCCGGTGTTCCTATCGTCGTGGCCATCAACAAGATCGACAAGCCCGATGCCAACCCCGAGCGGGTGAAAAACGAGCTGGTGGTGGAAGAGGTGATTCCTGAAGAATTCGGTGGTAGCTCTCCTTTCGTGTCCGTGTCGGCCAAAACCGGCCAAGGCATTGACGAGCTGCTGGAGCAAGTGCTGCTGCAAGCCGAAGTGCTGGAATTGAAAGCACCGGTCGACGCCATGGCCAAGGGCCTGGTGATTGAAGCCCGTCTGGACAAGGGCCGTGGCCCGGTTGCCACCATCCTTGTGCAATCCGGCACGCTCAAGACCGGTGATGTGGTGTTGGCAGGCCAGACCTATGGCCGCGTGCGCGCCATGCTGGACGAAAACGGCCGTGCCATCAAGACGGCTGGACCATCGATTCCGGTCGAAATCCAGGGCTTGACCGAAGTGCCACAAGCGGGTGATGAATTCATGGTCCTGGCCGATGAGCGCCGCGCCCGTGAAATCGCCACCTACCGTGCCGGCAAGTTCCGCAACACCAAGCTGGCCAAGCAACAAGCTGCCAAGCTGGAAAACATGTTCACCGACATCTCGGCTGGCGAAGTCAAGATGGTGCCCATCATCGTCAAGGCCGACGTGCAGGGTTCGCAAGAAGCCTTGGCCCAGTCGCTGCTCAAGCTGTCGACCGACGAAGTCAAGGTGCAGATGGTGTACGCCGCTGTGGGCGCGATCAGCGAATCCGATGTCAACCTGGCGATTGCCGCCAAGGCCGTCATCATCGGTTTCAACACCCGTGCCGATGCCGGTGCGCGCAAGCTGGCCGAGAACAATGGCGTGGACATCCGTTACTACGACATCATTTACGACGCCGTGGACGACCTGAAGCTGGCCATGTCGGGCATGCTGACGCCGGACAAGAAGGAAGAAGTCATCGGTACCGCCGAGATTCGCCAGGTGCTCAAGGTGTCCAAGATCGGTTCGATCGCGGGTTGTATGGTTACCTCGGGTCTGGTGCGCCGCACCGCCAAGCTGCGTTTGCTGCGCGGCAACATGGTCATCTACACCGGCGAGCTGGATTCGCTCAAGCGCTTCAAGGACGACGCGAAGGAAGTCAAGGAAAACTTCGAGTGCGGCTTGACAATCAAGAACTACAACGACATCCAAGAGGGTGACGCACTGGAGTTCTATGAGATCCGCGAAATCGCCCGTACGCTGTAAACGGTTGACCCACAGATGGCGCGTAAGAAGTCTTCCACCCCCCACCGCGGTTTCCGCGTGGCCGATCAGATCCAGCGGGATCTGACCGAGTTGATCGCGCGCGAGTTGAAAGACCCGCGCGTCGGCATGGTGACGATCCAGGCGGTCGAAGTGACGCCAGACTATGCCCATGCCAAGGTGTTTTTTAGCATGCTGACCGGCGACCCGGTGGCCTGTGCAGAAGGTCTAAATCAAGCGGCGGGCTTTCTGCGCGCGGGCTTGTTTAAACGGCTGCACATCCACACCGTGCCTACCTTGCACTTCCATTTCGACCGCACCACGGAGCGCGCGGCGGATATGAATGCTTTGATTGCGCAGGCTGTAGCCTCTCGCTCGAAGAACGAGGAATAGAGCATGGTTCAAGCGCCACGTGCACGGGTCACTAGGCGCCCCGTGCATGGGGTGCTGTTGCTGGACAAGCCATTGGGCTGGTCGAGCAACGACGCCTTGCAAAAGGTCAAATGGCTGTTACGCGCCGAGAAGGCTGGCCACACCGGCACGCTGGACCCGTTGGCCACGGGCGTGCTGCCGCTGTGTTTTGGTGCCGCCACCAAGTTCAGCCAAATGCAACTGGATGCAGACAAGGAATATGAAGCTACGGCGCTGCTGGGGATCAAAACCAGCACCGGTGATGCGGAAGGTGAAGTGATTGAAGTGCGGCCGGTCCATGTGGACGCAGCCGCGGTGGCGCGGGTTGTACCCCGGTTCACCGGGCCCATACTGCAGACGCCGCCCATGCACAGTGCCTTGAAGAAGGATGGCAAAGCTCTGTACGAATATGCGCGTGCCGGGATAGAAGTAGAGCGGGAAGCACGCGCAGTCACAATTCATATGCTGAATGTGGCTCTAGCCCCCGTAGATGCTGGTCAGATTGCTATCAATATGGTAGTAAAATGCAGCAAGGGCACGTATATCCGTACCCTGGGTGAAGACCTCGGAGAGGCCCTGGGTTGTGGTGCCCACCTGACCCGCCTGCGCAGAACCGCGACGGGCTCGTTCACGGCGGCACAGTGCGTGACCTTGGAAGCGCTGGAGGCCATGACAGAAGAAGAACGGATGGCCTGTCTATTACCGGTGGACGCGCTGTTGGAGCGCCACACACCGGTCACGTTGGACAGCGAAAATACGGTCCGGTTCTTGAGCGGCGTGCGCCGTCGCGGAAACTGGGCCGACGAGAAACAGGTTGCGGTGTACAGCATCGAACCGCACGCTTTGTTGGGCACGGCCCATACGGAAGCGGGGGAGTTGATACCGGGGCGCTTGCTGAGCCCGCTTGAGATTGCACAGTCTCAAACCCAGCAAGCAGACAGCAGTAAGGAAGCTGCCTGAGCGCCCCGCGGCGTCTGGCACAACAACTGATTCAAACGAGAAAGTGAACCATGAGCTCTAGCAAACAAATCCGCAATATTGCGATCATCGCCCACGTTGACCACGGCAAGACCACCATGGTCGACCAGTTGTTGCGCCAGTCCGGTACCTTTGCCCAGCACGAGAAAGTCGTCGACACGGTGATGGACAACAACGCTATCGAAAAAGAGCGTGGCATCACGATCCTGGCCAAAAACTGCGCCGTCAGCTGGGAAGGCACCCACATCAACATCGTCGACACCCCCGGACACGCGGACTTTGGCGGCGAAGTGGAACGTGCCCTGTCCATGGTCGACGGCGTACTGTTGCTCATCGACGCACAAGAGGGTCCTATGCCCCAGACCCGTTTCGTGACCAAGAAGGCGCTGGCCCTGGGCCTGAAGCCTATCGTCGTCGTCAACAAGGTGGACAAGCCAGGTGCCAACCCCGACAAGGTCGTCAACGCTGCATTCGACCTGTTCGACAAGCTGGGCGCGACCGATGAACAGCTGGATTTCCCTGTGGTGTACGCATCCGGCATCAACGGATGGTCCTCGTTGGAAGAGGGCGGTCAAGGTGAACAGTGGGGTCCCGACATGTCGGCCCTGTTCAACACCGTGCTGAAACACGTGCCGGCCAACTCGGGTGACCCCAAGGCTCCACTGCAGTTGCAAATCTCCGCGTTGGACTTTTCCTCGTTTGTCGGCCGCATCGGCGTGGGCCGTATCAGCCAGGGCACCATCAAACCCGGCATGGACGTCTTGGTGATGGAAGGCCCTGAGGGCAAACAGGTCAAGGGCCGTATCAACCAGGTCTTGACCTTCCAGGGTCTGGACCGCGTGCAGTCCCTCGAAGCCGGACCTGGCGACATCGTGCTGATCAACGGTATCGAAGACATTGGTATCGGCGTCACGGTGACCGACCCCGCCAACCCCGCGCCGCTGCCCATGCTGAAGGTGGACGAGCCCACGCTGACGATGAACTTCTGCGTCAACACCAGCCCACTGGCCGGTCGTGAAGGCAAGTACGTTACCAGCCGCCAGATCTGGGACCGCCTGCAAAAAGAGCTGCAGCACAACGTGGCGCTGCGCGTCAACGAGACCGACGAAGAAGGTATCTTCGAAGTGATGGGCCGTGGTGAATTGCACCTGACCATCCTTTTGGAAAACATGCGCCGCGAAGGCTACGAAATGGCCGTGTCCAAGCCCCGCGTGATGTTCAAGGACATCGACGGTGTCAAACACGAGCCCATCGAAATGGTGACCGCTGATATCGAAGAAACCCACCAGGGTGGCGTGATGCAAGCCCTGGGCGAACGCAAGGGTGAGTTGGTGAACATGGAGCCGGACGGCCGCGGCCGTGTCCGCCTGGAATACCGCATCCCGGCCCGTGGCCTGATCGGTTTCACCAATGAATTTTTGAATCTGACCCGCGGCTCCGGCCTGATCTCCAATATTTTCGACTGCTACGAGCCGCACAAGGGCGACATCGGCGGCCGCAAAAACGGCGTGTTGATCTCCATGGACGCCGGTGAAATCTTCACCTACGCACTGGGCAAGCTGGACGACCGCGGCCGCATGTTTGTGAAGGCCAACGATCCGGTATACGAAGGCATGATTGTGGGCATCCACAGCCGTGACAACGACCTGGTCGTTAACGCCACACGCACCAAACAGCTGACCAACTTCCGCGTGTCCGGCAAGGAAGACGCGATCAAGATCACGCCCCCGATTGAGCTGACGCTGGAATACGGCGTGGAATTCATCGAGGACGACGAGCTGGTCGAAATCACGCCCAAGTCGGTGCGCTTGCGCAAGCGCCACCTGACCGAGAGCGAGCGCAAACGCGCCGGACGGTCTTAAGTTCCCCCCCCCGAAGCGGCCTTTGGCCGCCTCCCCCTCAGGGGGCGTTACCAGCGGCCCGGCAAAGCCGGCTCCGCGGTAACCTTGGGTTAAGGCACGTGCTTCGTGTGGCGTTTGCGTCTACGTTTTAACAATGAAACTTACCCACAACCGGGCTGTGGTGCTGATGGTCGCGGTGGCCTTTATGTGGTCTACCGCGGGCGTGGTTTCACGCCATCTCGATGCTGCGCGCAGCTTTGAGGTCACCTTCTGGCGGGCGTTGTTCACGGCTGTTTCCTTGCTGTTCATCCTGCCGTTGATGCGGGGACGCACGGTTTTTGCGGACATCCGCCACGCCGGCCGGGCCTTCTGGATCTCAGGTGTGTGCTGGAGTGTGATGTTCACCGCCTACATGGTGGCGCTGACCATGACCAGCGTGGCCAATGTGCTGATGACCATGTCGCTGGGCCCACTGATGACGGCCCTGATTGCCCGCATGTTTATTGGCCACCGTATTGCACTGCGCACCTGGGTGGCCATTGCCGTGGCTGGTTTCGGCATCGCCTACATGTACGCGCCACAGATCGCGGGCGGCGAGTTGCTGGGTTCCCTGGTGGCGCTGTGTGTGCCGATTGCCGGAGCCACCAACTGGACGGTCACGCAGAACGCCCACGCCCAAGGCCACGATGTGGACCTGGTGCCCGCCGTTTTTGTGGGCGCCGTCATCAGTGCCCTGGTCACGTTGCCGCTGGCCTACCCGTTTGCGGCCACCGCACACGACTTGGGCCTGCTGGCGTACCTGGGTGTCTTCCAGCTGGCGATTCCTTGTGTGCTGTCCGTGCTGTGCGCCCGCGTGCTGCTCGCACCAGAATTGTCCCTGTTGGCCTTGTTGGAAGTGCTGTTCGGCATTCTGCTGGTCTGGCTGGGGGCAGGGGAGGCGCCGGGTACGACCGTATGGGTCGGCGGTACATTGGTATTGGGTGCCCTGGTAGCCAACGAGCTGCTGGGCTGGAAACAAAGGAGTCAAACACCATGAACGAAAACAACACCAGCAACATCACCGAAGTCCACACCACCGTCGCCGGTGGCATGGGCCTGATCACCCTGAACCGCCCCAAGGCGCTCAACGCCCTGTCCTTGCCCATGGTGCAGGCACTGCTGACCACGCTGCAGGCTTGGCGTGACGACCCGGCCGTTTTTGCAGTGGCCATCCGCGGCAGCAACAAGACCGGCCAGCCCGGCAGCCCGGAGGCGTTGTTCGGCGGCTTCTGCGCCGGGGGCGACATCCGCTTCTTCCACCAGGCCGCGCTGTCCGGTGATGCGGCCCTGGACACGTTTTTCACCGACGAATACACGCTGAACCACCTGATCCACAACTACCCCAAGCCGTATGTCGCCTTCATGGACGGCATCGTCATGGGTGGTGGCATGGGGATTAGTCAGGGTGCCAGCCTGCGCATCGTCACCGAAACCACCAAGATGGCCATGCCAGAGACCGGCATCGGCCTGTTCCCGGACGTGGGCGGTGGCTACTTCCTGAGCCGTTGCCCCGGCCATGTGGGCGAATACCTGGCCCTGACCGGCGACGTCATTAGCGGCGCCCAGGCTGTGGCCTGGGGCCTCGCCGATGTGTGTGTGCCGTCCGCCAGACTGCCGGAGCTGTGGGCCGCCATGCAAACGCAGGGTTCGCTGGACGCTTTGCAACAATGGATTGCTAGCAATGTGATAGCGGATAGTATAGATTCCACGGGAGCTACAGCCACATTTGACATAAACGACTATGCCGCTTTCGGCTTGGGCAGCATCCCCGCCATCGTGGCCGCGCTGGAAGCCTCTGGCACCAAACCCGCACGCGCCATGGCCGCAACCCTGCGCCACCGCAGCCCGCTGATGCTGCACGTGGTGCTGGAGCAGATCCGCCGCGCCCGCGACATGGGTCTGGCCGATGACCTGCGCATGGAGCGTGACCTGGTGCAACATTGCTTCTACACCGCCCACTTGGACCGCTCCGGCGTAAGCAGTGAGACGGTGGAGGGTATCCGTGCCCTGGCCATCGACAAGGACCACAAACCCGTGTGGAACCCTGCGCGCATAGCGGATGTGACGCCGGACATGGTGGCCCCGTTCTTCGTCAGCCCTTGGCCAGCAGGTACACACCCGCTGAAAGATTTGGCCTAAGAAGATTCGGGACAAGATGTTGGGCAGCTGAGCGTTTTGCGCAGGTAAAAGGAGGAGGCCGCTTGCGGCCGGGGGACACGGAGCAAAACGCTCTGGTGCCCAGCCTCTTGCCAGACTAGCGCGCCTTGCTCTTCATAGCCCGCTCCACCTCCCGCTTGCCTTCACGGTCCTTGATGGTGTCACGCTTGTCGTGCTCCGCCTTGCCCTTGGCCAGTGCAATCTCGCATTTCACCTTGCCGTCTTTCCAGTGCAGGTTGATCGGCACCAGTGTGTAGCCCTTTTGCTCCACCTTGCCAATCAGCCGCTGGATCTGCTCCTTGTGCATCAAGAGCTTCTTGGTGCGCACCTTGTCCGGGCTGACGTGGCTAGACGCGGTATGCAGCGGGTTGATCTGCAGGCCGATGATGAATAGCTCGCCGCCGCGTATCACCACATAACCGTCGGTCAGCTGGACCTTGCCCTCGCGCAAGGACTTGACCTCCCAGCCCTCCAGCACCAAGCCCGCTTCAAAGCGCTCTTCGAAGAAATAGTTGAACGCTGCTTTTTTGTTGTCGGCAATGCGGGTGTTGACTACGGGTTTCTTGGCCATGGAAGCTATATAGGGGTGACAGACGGGAATGGAAGGCATGCTTTGGGGGCTTGTCTACAATCCCGCGCAGACCTCTATTCTATGAAAACCGTTAACAAGTCCGTTTTGATCTGGTACAGCCCGCGTGAGATGTATGACCTGGTGACCGATGTGAAGCGGTATTCCGAGTTTCTGCCTTGGTGTGAGGGTACCCGCATTGTGGAAGAACATGCGGGCGGCATGACCGCCGAAGTGGCTATGTCCTTTGGCGGCGTACGCCAGACCTTCACCACCCGTAACGTGCACATTGCCGACAGCCAGGTCGACATGGAGCTGCTGGACGGCCCGTTTTCGCACCTGGACGGGCAATGGAGCTTTTTGGCCCTGGGCGATGGCTCACAACGCGCCTGCAAGGTGGAACTGGCCGTCAACTACCGCCTGAACAGTTCCACGCTGGGAAAGCTGGCGGCCCCCGCCATCGACAAGATTGCCACCGACCTGGTAGGCGCCTTTGTCAAGCGTGCCGAGCAGATGTATGGGGACTGAGGTGGGCATAGCCGTCACGGTTGTCTATTCGGCCCAGACGCGGGATGTGGTGGAGGAGACGTTGCGACTGGAGGAGGGCACAACGGTCGAACAGGCCTTGAATGCCAGTGGCTTGGCACTGCCAACCCCCGCGGAAGGCGTTCCCCTGGGTGGTCAGGGTGTTTGGGGCAAGAAGGTCGGTTTAACGCATGTGCTGCATGACCAGGACCGACTGGAGGTTTACCGACCCCTCACGGTGGACCCCAAGGTGGCGCGCAGGGAACGGTTTGCGGGTCAGGGGGCCAAAAAAGCTGCGGGCCTGTTTGCCAAGCGCCGCGACGGGGCCAAAGCCGGGTACTGAAGCGTGCCGCTTGGCGGCGTCGGCCCTACCGGACTACTTGCAATCCCTGTCGATGATGCCCTGGATACGCTTCAACTCTGCGGCACGCGCCGCATCGTCCATAAACTCTTTCTCGCCCGCGGCATTGGTACGGCCAATGCGCACGCCGGACTCAAAGGTCGTTTTGGCTTGTTTGGCGCGTGCGCAATTCTCAATCTGGGCTTTGGCTATGCGTTCTTCGTCGGCTTTGCGTTTGGCGGCTTCCGCTTCCTTGGCCTGTTTCTTTTTGGCTTCCAGCTCTTTGTCCAGGCCACCGGCAGGCTTGGCACCGGATGCGGGCAGTGCCGCTGCCTGGCCCGCCACGGGCGCGGATGCCGCAGCAGCATCACCTTCCACTGCGGCGTCGGCCGCAGGGGCTACTACTGGAGCCTTGTAGTTTCCAGGCCGTTTGATGATGTTCTTGTCCTGGATGTCAGAGGGTGGGGCACGGTCGCTGTAAACCTTGCGCCCGTCTTTGTCCAGCCACTGCCACTGGGCCGACGCTGCAAAGCTCAGGCCACTCAACGCTACAACCAGGAGTGTTTGAATCAGTTTCATGGGCGCAGTGTAGCCTTGCACGCTGTGGAAGGGGCCAAAAATGGAGCGAACGGCGGGGTTTTTACACTTCAACGGTTGCCCCTGCCGGCTTTGGGGGACGTCGCCACGGGTACAATTTCGACATTTGGAGCTTTGACATGCGCCTCCTCGGCAAAGCGCTCACCTTCGACGACGTGTTGTTGGTCCCCGCGTACTCCCAGGTCCTGCCCAAGGACACTTCCCTCGCCACCCGCTTCTCCCGCAACATCGCCCTGAACCTGCCCCTGGTGTCTGCCGCCATGGACACGGTCACCGAAGCCCGCCTGGCAATCGCCATCGCGCAAGAAGGTGGCATGGGCATCGTCCACAAGAATCTGACCGCTGCCGAACAGGCTGCGCAAGTGGCCAAGGTCAAGCGTTACGAATCCGGCGTGTTGCGCGACCCTGTCGTCATCACCCCGTCCCACACCGTGCGCCAGGTTATGAGCTTGTCCGAACAGCTGGGTGTATCCGGATTCCCGGTTTGCGACGGCGGCAAGGTGGTCGGCATTGTGACCGGTCGCGACCTGCGCTTCGAGACCCGTTACGACCTGCCTGTCAGCCAGATCATGACTCCGCGGGACAAGCTGGTGACGGTGCAGGACAGCGCCGCCATCACTATCACCCAGGCCAAGGTGCTGCTCAACCAGCACAAGATCGAACGCCTGCTGGTCGTCAACGATTCCTTTGAGCTCAAGGGCCTGATCACCGTCAAGGACATCACCAAACAAACCAGCTTCCCCAATGCCGCACGCGACGCCCATGGCAAGCTGCGTGTCGGCGCGGCGGTGGGCGTGGGTGAAGGCACCGAAGAGCGTGTGGAACTGTTGGTACGCGCCGGTGTCGACGCCATCGTTGTCGACACCGCACACGGCCACAGCCACGGCGTCATTGAGCGTGTGCGCTGGGTCAAGAAAAACTATCCCCAGGTGGACGTCATTGGCGGCAACATCGCCACTGGCGCGGCCGCTCTGGCCTTGGCAGAAGCTGGCGCCGATGCAGTCAAGGTGGGCATTGGCCCCGGCTCCATATGCACCACGCGCATCGTTGCCGGTGTGGGTGTGCCGCAAATCATGGCGATTGACAACGTGGCCACCGCGCTCAAGGGCACGGGCATCCCCCTGATTGCCGATGGTGGTATCCGTTACAGCGGTGACATCGCCAAGGCCTTGGCCGCTGGCGCCAGCACCGTGATGATGGGCGGCATGTTTGCCGGTACCGAAGAAGCGCCGGGCGAAGTCATCCTGTTCCAGGGCCGCAGCTACAAGAGTTACCGTGGCATGGGATCCATTGGGGCCATGCAGCAGGGCAGTGCAGACCGTTACTTCCAGGAATCCAGCACCGGCAACCCCAATGCCGACAAATTGGTGCCCGAAGGCATTGAAGGCCGTGTGCCCTACAAGGGCTCCATGGTTGCCATCGTGTTCCAGATGGCCGGTGGCATTCGCGCCAGCATGGGTTACTGCGGCTGCCCCACCATTGAAGACATGCAGAACAAAGCGGAGTTTGTAGAAATCACCACCGCCGGTATCCGCGAAAGCCATGTGCACGACGTGCAAATCACCAAAGAGGCCCCCAATTACCGCGCCGACTGATACCCCAGTAGCCGTAGCCGAGGGCCGGCCCGCGGCGATGCGTTTCATCATGATCGCGGTGCTGATCGACATGATGTCGATCGGCCTGATGATCCCGGTGTTGCCGCATCTGGTGGGCCAGTTCACACAGTCGCAGGGCGACCAGGCCTTCTGGTTTGGCGCCATGATGTTTGCGTTTGGTATTGCCAACTTCTTTGGTGCGCCCATTCTGGGGGCGTTATCCGACCGGTATGGCCGGCGCCCCGTGTTGCTGCTGGGCTTTTGTGGCCTGGCCTTCACCTTTTTCATGACGGCTGCCGCCCATAGCCTGTGGTTGCTGGTGGTGGTGCGGCTGATTGGCGGTGCCATGCAGGCCAATATTGCGGTGGCCAATGCCTATGTGGCCGACATCACGCCGGCCCCGGACCGCGCCCGCCGTTTTGGCCTGCTGGGTGCCATGATGGGCCTGGGTTTTATCCTCGGGCCCGCACTGGGCGGCATTCTGGGTGATGTGGATTTGCGCCTGCCCTTTGTGGCGTCAGGTTCTCTGGCCGTGCTCAACTGGATCTATGGCTACTTTGTGTTGCCGGAAAGCCTGCCGTTTGAGAAACGCAGCGCTTTTGAGTGGCGCAAGGCCAACCCCATCGCGTCGCTGATGGGCCTGATCGATCTGCGCGGCGTAGGACCCCTGGTCGCCGTCCTGGCGCTCACCACGCTGGCGCAGTTCATGTTACATGCCACGTGGGTGCTGTACACCACGTTCAAGTTTGGCTGGGGACCGCGGGAAACCGGCTGGTCGCTGATGGTGGTCGGTGTTGTGAGTGTGCTGATGCAGGGCGTGTTGCTCAAACACATACTGCGGCGCATCTCGGCCCAGCGCCTGGCCGTCATCGGCATGTGCAGCGCCAGCTTGGCCTATGTGGCCTACGGTCTGGCTACCGAATCCTGGATGTTATTTGTCATCATTGTGCTCAACATGTTCTCGGCGGCGACCGGATCCAACCTGCAAAGCATCGTGTCCGGCGCGGCGGATGAAAAGATACAAGGCCGCACCCTGGGCGCCGTGTCCTCCGTCAACAGCCTGATGGCGATTTTGGCACCGGTGGCCGGCGCCGGCATGTTGTCTTTGGTGTCCGATGCGCCGCGCGGTGACATTCGACTGGGCCTGCCTTTCTTTGTCGGCGGCCTGATCCAAGCCCTGGCCCTGGGCCTGGCGGTTTGGCACTTTCAACGCCAGCGCGCGCTGCGGGCTGGCATTTCCCAAGCTTGAGTTTTTTCCCATGACACACGAACGCATCCTCATTCTCGATTTCGGTTCCCAGGTCACCCAGCTCATCGCCCGCCGTGTCCGCGAAGCCCATGTGTTTTGCGAAGTCCACCCCTGCGATGTCAGCGACGAATGGGTGCGCAACTATGCCAAGGACGGATCGCTGAAGGGCGTCATCCTGTCTGGCAGCCATGCCAGCATTTACGAAGAGAGCACCGACAAGGCGCCACAGGCCGTGTTCGAGCTGGGCGTTCCGGTTTTGGGTATTTGTTACGGCATGCAGGCCATGGCCCAGCAGCTCGGTGGCAAAGTCGAGGCGGGCCATACCCGCGAATTCGGTTCCGCGCAAATTCGCGCCCGCGGCCATACCAAGCTGTTTGAAGGCATTCAAGACAGCTCCAATGCCGAAGGCCATGGCTTGTTGGACGTCTGGATGAGCCACGGCGACAAGGTCACCGAAATGCCCCCGGGCTTTACCCTGATGGCATCCAACGCCGCCTGCCCGATAGCGGCCATGGCGGACGAGGCCCGCCGCTTCTACGCCGTGCAGTTCCACCCCGAAGTCACCCACACCAAACAGGGCCAGGTCATCCTGAACCGCTTTGTGCTGGACATCTGCGGCGCGCGCGCCGACTGGATCATGGGTGACTACATCGCCGAGGCCGTGGAGCGCATCCGTGCCCAGGTCGGCAACGAGGAGGTCATCCTGGGCCTGTCCGGTGGTGTCGATTCTTCCGTGGCCGCGGCCCTGATCCACCGTGCCATTGGCGACCAGCTGACCTGCGTGTTTGTGGACCACGGCCTGCTGCGCCTGAACGAAGGCGACATGGTCATGGACATGTTTGTCGGCAAGTTACACGCCAAGGTCATACGTGCCGATGCCAGCGATTTGTTCCTGGGCAAGCTGGCGGGGGTCAGTGATCCCGAAGCCAAACGCAAGATCATCGGCGGCGAATTCGTCACTGTCTTCAAGCAAGAGGCCGCCAAGCTCAAGGGTGAGGGCGCCAAGGGTGCCAAGTGGCTGGCGCAGGGCACGATTTACCCTGATGTGATCGAGTCCGGCGGCGCTGGCAACAAGAAGGCCGTCACCATCAAGAGCCACCACAACGTGGGCGGCTTGCCCGAGCAACTGGGCCTGAAACTGCTGGAGCCGCTGCGCGAACTGTTCAAGGATGAGGTGCGCGAACTGGGCGTGGCCTTGGGCCTGCCGCATGACATGGTCTACCGCCACCCGTTCCCCGGCCCCGGCCTGGGCGTGCGCATTTTAGGTGAGGTCAAAAAGGAATACGCCGACCTGCTGCGCCGGGCCGATGCCATCTTCATCGAAGAGCTGCGCAATTTCAAGGAAGAGGCACCCGGCCCCAATCAAGGCAAAACCTGGTACGAACTGACCAGCCAGGCCTTCACCGTGTTCCTGCCTGTCAAGAGCGTGGGCGTGATGGGCGATGGCCGCACCTACGACTACGTGGTGGCGCTGCGCGCCGTACAGACCAGCGACTTCATGACCGCCGACTGGGCCGAGCTGCCCTACGCCTTGCTGAAAAAGGTGTCCGGCCGCATCATCAACGAAGTGCGCGGTATCAACCGCGTGACCTACGACGTGTCCAGCAAACCGCCGGCCACCATCGAGTGGGAATAAACCAGAATCTGCCCTAGGAGGAGCCCGGTATGCGCGGTGTGTTTGGAGTTGTCGGCCTGTTGCTCACGCTGGCCATCGTAGGTGTTCTGGCCAAGAAAAACCTGTCCTCCGTGACGACTGTGGCGCCACCGGCTGGCTTGGCCAGTGCACCGGCCGGTGCCACCGTCAAGGAGCAGAGTCAGCTCCTACAACAACAGGTCCAGCAAAGTGTGGAGGCCACTGTGCAGCAGGCCCGTCCCATGCCAGAAGACAAGTAGCTTCAAGCGAAAAGTGCCTCTAGCCCCCGTGAATATTATCTAAGATGCTATCAAAATGGTAGTGTCGTTGCGTGATACTGACTTCATGGAGTTGGCGCTGACGCAGGCCCGTCTGGCAGCAGAGGCTGGCGAGGTGCCGGTGGGCGCAGTGGTCGTCAAAGACGGCCAGGTCATCGCCACGGGCCGCAACACCCCCATAACCACCCACGACCCGACGGCCCACGCGGAGATTGTCGCGCTGCGCGCAGCCGCCCAGGTGCTGGGCAACTACCGCCTGGACGGTTGTGAACTCTTCGTCACGCTGGAACCCTGTGCCATGTGCAGTGGCGCCATGCTGCACGCGCGCCTGGCCCGCGTGGTGTTTGGCGCCCCCGATCCCAAGACGGGGGCGGCGGGCTCGGTCGTCAACCTGTTTGCCGACAGCCAGCTGAACCACCAGACCTGCATTGAGGGTGGCGTGCTGGGCGACACCTGTGCAGCCGAATTGCAGGCCTTTTTCCAGAACAAACGCGAGGCACAACGGGGGGAGAAGCGGGCGCTGCACCCCTTGCGCGATGACGCGTTGCGCACGCCTGATGCACCTTTTGCCGACTTGCCAGGCTACCCCTGGACGCCACACTACCTCAGCGATCTGCCCGCACTGGATGGCCTGCGCATGCACTACCTCGACGAGGGGCCCACCGACGCCGCACGCACCTACCTCTGCCTGCATGGCAACCCAGCCTGGAGTTACCTGTACCGCAAGATGATTCCGGTGTTCCTGCAAGCGGGGCAGCGCGTGGTGGCACCGGACCTGATCGGTTTTGGCAAGAGCGACAAACTGAAGAAAGAATCGGCGCACACGTTCAGCTTCCACCGCCAGACCCTGTTGGACCTGGTGCAGCGGCTGGACCTGCAGCGCATCGTGCTGGTGGTGCAGGACTGGGGCGGCTTGCTGGGTCTGACACTGCCGATGGAGATGCCGCAACGCTTCGAGGGATTGCTGGTCATGAACACCACGCTGGCCACCGGCGACCAACCGCTGTCACCCGGGTTTCTGGCCTGGCGTGAGATGTGTGCAAAAAATCCGGGGTACGACATCGCACGTTTGTTCGCACGGGGCAATCCGCAGCTGTCCGCGGCAGAGTGTGCGGCGTACGCTGCGCCGTTTCCAGACAAGGGCCACCGCGCTGCGACACGCGCCTTTCCGGCCATGGTTCCGGATAACCCAGAAGCCGACGGTGCGGCCCTCTCACGCGCCGCCCGCAACTTCTGGCAGACGCAATGGCAGGGGCCAACCCTGATGGCGATAGGCATGCAGGATCCTGTTTTGGGCCACGCGTCCATGGCCGAACTGCGGCGGTCCCTGCGCGGATGCCCAGAACCGCTGTGTGTGGAGGAGGGCGGGCATTTCCTGCAGGAAATGGGAGAGCCTATTGCGAAGGCAGCCGAACGCTTCTTTGGGGCGCATTAGGTTCGCGCTCTAGGGTTATCCCGATGGGACACGACGGGCGCCGCTAAATGTTTTGCAATGTTTTGGATGTTTGGCAACATTTTCCTTATGGGTGGTGCACAATGTTTGGAAAGACAACCGTCGGACAACCATTTGTAGTTTGAATGCATACTGATACTGACACGCTGCATTTCCTGGATGACGAAAGCGACACCGGGGTCGCTGCAGGACTGGTCTGGCGCCTGATGGTGATTGACGATGAGCCCGACGTGCATCGGGCTACGACTTTCGCATTGGCCGGGGTCAAAATTCTGGGGCGTCCTCTACAGTTTTTGCATGCTTATTCGGCTGCCGAGGCAACGCTTTTGCTGGCTTCAGAACCCGATGTGGCCGTTGTGTTGCTGGATGTGGTCATGGAGCGCGAAGACGCCGGACTGGCCTTGGTCAAGACGATTCGCCAAGACTTGCGCCTGGCGGAGTTGCGCATCATCCTGCGCACCGGACAGCCAGGTTATGCACCTGAAATCGAAACCATCCACGATTTCGACATCAACGACTACAAGACCAAGTCCGAACTGACACGCACCAAGCTGTACGCCACCGTGACTGCGGCCGTGCGGGCGTACGAACAAATCCGCAAGCTGGACCAGTTGGCGTTTTACGACCGGTTGTGCAGCTTGCCCAACCGCAACAAATTCATTGACCTCAGCGACGAGCGCCTGTTGTCAGGCCAGTTCACTTCGGACGTCATTGCCATTCTCGATATCGATGATTTCTCTGAGATCAACGATGCACTGGGCCACCAGCAGGGCGACCGTTTGCTGCAGGCTGTGGCGGAGCGTCTCAAGCTGGAGCTGGGTTCTGATGTCATCTTGGCCCGTCTGGGTGGCGATACCTTTGGCCTGATGGGCGACAACTGCGTGCTGGACCCCCTGACCGTGCTGGACCTGTTCCGCGCGCCGTTCAAGGTGCAAGACGACTCCATGGTGGTCACAGCCACCATGGGTTTGACCCAGGAATTAGGCCCCGGAATTGCCGGCCGCGACGCGCTCAAAGACGCCAATATTGCCCTCAAACTGGCCAAGAAGAACCGCCGCGGCGGCTTTGTAATGTTCTCGGCCCAGATGGGTGCTGACATCCGTGAGCGTGTACGTCTTTTGCAGGCGCTTCGCCACGCGGTTGAGAGCGAGCGGCTGTTTGTGGTCTACCAGCCGCAAGTGAACTTGATAAGTGGCAAGTTGGTGGGCGTGGAAGCATTGATACGGTGGCGCAACGAGGACGGTAGCTTTGTGCCGCCTGACCGTTTCATTCCTTTGGCTGAGGCCTCGGGCATGATTGTTGCCATTGGTGACTGGGTGCTGCGCGTATCCTGCATGGAGTTGGCGCGGCTGCAAGCCCTGGGTTTGCCGGACCTGCGCATGTCGGTCAACGTGTCGCAGATCCAGTTCCGCCATCCCGGATTCCTGGACAAGCTGCGCTCCGCATTGACCGACACGGGCATCAACCCCAAATGCCTGGAGCTGGAGATAACGGAATCGGTGGCCATGGATGACCCGGACTTTATGTTGGAGACCCTGCATAAAGTGCGCAAGATGGACATATCCATTGCCATTGATGACTTTGGCACCGGGTATTCCTCACTCAGCCATTTGCGCCAGTTGCCGATTGACCGACTCAAGATCGACCGGGCATTTGTGACCGAGTTGAACAGTGCGGTGATGGGCGGCCACATTGCCTCCATGGTGATTGAACTCGGGCGCAACCTCAATTTGACGGTGATCGCTGAAGGTATTGAGGAAGAAGTACAGGCGCAGACGCTCCTGAAAATGGGTTGCCATGAAGGGCAGGGCTATCTGTATGCCAAGCCCATGGTTGCCCCGGATCTGGTCAAGTGGATCGAGGCACGCGGCAATAACAGCCCAGCCTGAGCCAATCGCTGCAACCGGTGCCTGATAATGGCGCGGTGAAAAAACACATCTACATTTACTCCCCCTCCGGAGCGGTGCGCGACAAGGCCGCTTTCAAACGCGGTGTGCGCCGCCTGCAGTTCCTGGGTCACGAAGTCGAGGTCGACGCCGATGCGCTGGCGAGCCACACGCGTTTTGCCGGTGACGACGCCACCCGTTTGGCGGCCATTCACCGTGCAGCCGCCAGTGGCGCCGATGTAGCCCTGATTTCCCGCGGTGGTTATGGACTCACCCGCATACTGGGCGGCATACGCTACAAGGCGCTGGCCAAATCCATTGAGCGGGGTACCCAGTTCGTAGGCATTAGTGATTTCACCGCTTTGCAGTTGGCACTGCTGGCAAAGACGGGCAGCACAACCTGGGCTGGTCCCGCCCTCTGCGAGGGTTTTGGTGTTGGCGGCAAGCCAGACCCCAACGATGCTCTCAGCCAAACCACGCCAGCGGTACCCGATGACATCATGGAAGATTGTTTCAACGATATGTTGACGGGGCAGGGGGAGGGCACGGGCTGGCGGCAAATCAAGGAAACTGGAGAGTTTCCGCAAGACCTGATCGTGCGCGCAAGCCAGGCCACCATCTGGGGCGGCAACCTGGCCATGCTGACATCACTTCTCGGAACCGGCTACTTTCCGGATATCAAAGGCGGTATCCTGTTTCTGGAAGATGTGGGCGAACACCCGTACCGTATTGAGCGGATGCTGACGCAGTTGCTGCACGCTGGCGTTCTGGCACGCCAAAGGGCAATTGTGTTGGGGCAGTTTACCGAGTACAAATTGAACAGCCACGACAAGGGTTTCAAGCTGGCAAGCGTTGTGCAATGGTTGCGCAGCCAAGTCAAAACGCCCATTTTGACCAACCTGCCGTATGGACACGTAGCCACCAAGGTCCTGTTACCGGTTGGTGCAAAAGCGGATTTACATGCAGAGGGGCGCGATGTTTTGCTCTTCTGGGGGAACGACCACAGCGGCAGTCATTGATGCAAACCGGAATTTAGGAGCGAGGACTGCTGTTGCGCGTAGTCAATGATTTTGGCAACAAACCTTTGAACATGCCGCTGATACGGTCCAGTTTACGCCGCGCTACCGCCTCGCCGTCCACCGCAGCAATGGCAGCCATGACGTCGCCACGCAAATACCAGAGGTCATTCAAGTCGCTGGCGTAGGTAACCTTGAGCTCTATTTTGGACGCGCTCGCAGCACCGGGAACGCTCAAGCCCTCCAGCATGGCTTCCCGAATGTCTTCCAGTGCGGACTGCATGCGGGTTTCACGGGCGCCACTTTGACCGTTAAAAAAACTTTGCACCCCGGTAACCAGGGAAGATCGTATCCAACTCATTTTTATTAATTCTGAGACAAAGTGGCCTTACCATACCAAACAAACCATACGGTCGGCAATAGGGCGTGATACGGATGCGCCGGCAATGACCGGCTTGGTTCTCAAGTCTGCAGCAATGCCCTAAACTCTAATCCTAGACAAGCATCGGAACTATCGGGAATGGGCGTTCAAACCACCGTTGTATTTACAGACTTGCATGGCAGCACGGCGGTGTTTGAGGCTTTGGGCAATGCGCTGGCAACCGAGACAGTGACCGAGATCACGAGCAGGATTTCCCAACAGTGTGTGCAAAGCGGTGGTCGGGTGGTCAAAACGCTGGGCGACGGGGTTTTGGCCATGTTTCCCGATGGCCAGAGCGCGGTCAACGCAGTTGTAGAGATTCAGCGCGCCCATTCCATTCGTATGCTGCGCACGCCCATGGAACTACGCATGCCCATGCGTATTGGGGTTGCCAGCGGCGAAGTGGAAATGGTTGGCGGCGACTGTTATGGTGACGCCGTCAACGTAGCCTCGCGGCTCTGCGACCTGTGTGGCCCTTACCAGATCTGGGCCAATGCAGCGTCGCTGGCATCGGCCGAAGAACGCCAAGGTACAAGCTTTCGGGTATTAGGCCCCATCAATATCCGCGGCCGCGCGGAGCCCTGCAGTGTTTACCAGATTGAATGGCATGAAGATGTGGCCTCCGATTTTCTGACGATGCAGGGTTCGCTGGACCCCGCACAGGTATCGGGTGAACGTGACGCGCTGGGTCGGGAGGTTGAACTGACCTGGTCTGGCAACACCCGCCGCTTCAAATCGTTCGAACTCCCGGTGCAGCTCGGTCGAGTCCGTGATGCAGATTTTGTGGTTAACGATCCACGTGTCTCCCGTATCCATGCGCGTCTGGAGTGGCGCAACGGTAGCGTGGTGTTTGTGGACGCCAGCAGTTATGGAAGCTGGGTCCGCTTTGCCGGAACCAAGGGCTCAGACGTCTTGCTGCGCCGTGCTGAATGCGTTTTGCATGGAAAGGGCGAGCTCGCTTTAGGCGCGTCTTTTTCGGATGCCAGCGTTCCAACGGTGGCGTTCACCATTCTTTAGCAGCACCAACAATTAGCAGATCCAGTGGCGCCACTTAACATAATATACATCGTATGAAGTAGATATGGTTACCAGACACCCTTGGGTTTGCGGGCGCGCAATGCTGCGGCAACCACCGAGACCGTTTCTTCTCGCTGTACCTGGCGGGCAAAATCAATGGCGGTTAGGCCTTGAACATTCTTCAGGCCTGGGTCAGCGCCCGCGTCGAGCAAGAGTTTCACCGCATCAATCGTTCCGTACATGGAAGCCATCATCAGCGGTGTACTGCCATTGGGCGATGCAGCGTCGATATACGCATGGTTGTCCAATAACAAACGCATGGCATCAATATGCCCGCCGGTGGCCGCGTAATGCAACGGTGTCCAACCCGGTTTGTTGACGTCGGCATCACGGGCAATGAGCAGCCTGCACACGTCAACATACCCTCGCAATGCTGCCAGCATCAATGGACTTTCATCCTTGGCCGTCCGAACCTCTGCCCGTGTCTGTGGGTTTTCCAGTAGCGCCGTCACAACTTTCAGCGAAGGCTCTCGCAAGGCGACGATCAACGCGAAATCGCCTTTGGGATTGACGGTATTGGGGTCAAATCCCCGCGCGAGCAATCCACGAACGGCCACTGCGTCATCTCGCTGAATGGCACCAAAAAAATCTTCGTACGACCCCGCTTGAGAAACGGAAAAACCAATTAAAACAAACAGATATACCAGATGCTTCAAGTAAATTCTCATGTTAAAACTCCTGAGAATAGTCGATTGAAGTTATAGGTAGTGGCCTCTGCAATAGTTTCTATGCTGCAATCTTTCAAAGCCGCCAGCTGCTTGGCCACATGGGGCACATACGACGGGTTATTGGTTTTACCCCGGTACGGCACGGGCGCCAAATAAGGGCTGTCCGTCTCTATCAGCAACCGGTCCAGGGGCACCCAGGTCGCCACGTCGCGCAGATCCTGGGCGGTCTTGAAGGTCAAAATACCCGAGAAGGAAATGTAAAAGCCCAGCTCCAAAGCCTGGCGGGCTACTTCCTGGCTTTCGGTAAAACAGTGGAAGACACCACCCGCAGAACCGACAGAACCGTCTTCGCCCTCCTCGCGCAGGATGGCCAAAGTATCTTCAGATGCACTGCGGGTATGGATCACCAAGGGCTTTTGCAACTGCCGCGCGGCCCGGATGTGTGTGCGAAACCGCTCACGCTGCCAATGCATGTCGGCATGGGTTCTGTCGCCCAGCCGGTAATAGTCCAGCCCGGTTTCACCGATGGCGACCACACGCGGCAATTGCCCGCGTTGCAGCAGATCATCCAGCGTGGGCTCGGTGACTCCTTCGTTGTCCGGGTGCACACCCACGCTGGACCAAAAGTTGTCGTATTGGGTCGCCAGCCGGTGGACATCGGGAAACTCCTCAAGCGTGGTGCATATGCACAAAGCGCGGTCCACGTGTGCATCGGCCATCGATAGGCGAATGGCGGGCAGGTTGGCGACCAGTTCTGGAAAGGTCAGGTGGCAGTGGGAATCGGTAAACATGCTTCGCGCCCTGTAGCAGGGCCGTGCCCTGGGGGCTACGGCAAAAAACTCAAATGGTTTGAGTGGGACGCTCGGACGCCATGTGGGCGCCCAAAATTTCCTCAATCTTCAGCTTCAGCGCGTGCGACTTTTCGTCTTTGGGGAAGGTGATGCCCACGCCCTGCGTGCGTCCACCGGCGGCCTTGGCTGGCGTCACCCAAGCCACTTTTCCTGCCACGGGATACCGCTGCATGTCTTCGGGCAACGAGAGCAACACATACACGTCATCACCCAGGGCGTATTCCCGCGCGGTGGGAATAAAAACGCCGCCTTCCGAAAAAACCGGAATGTACGCGGCGTACAGCGCCGCCTTTTCCTTGATGGAAAGCTGGATGACGCTGGGCCGTGGGGGGGTAGTGGGGGCTGTGCTCATGGAATCTGGTTAATGTGCTGAGTTTAAAACCGATTGGGCTTTTCCTACAAGCGATTCCAGCATCAAACCTGCGTTAAATGGGTGATCCATGGTGCGCATGGTGCGGGATAACGACTGTGCCCAGGTACTCAATGCACCTATAGAGGCTGCGCCGACGAGATCACTTCTTGCAAAAAACCGCGGCGCGGCACCCGCTTGCACGGCCATTAGGTCGTGGCACAGCTTGTGTAACGCATCCAGGGTCTGGGCAATGCTCCAGTCCTTGAAAAAACCGACATCGCCCCTGGCAACGGCCTTGGGCAAAACGGCCCACGCACTGGGGTCGCGGCCAGAGGCACCAAAGGCCGCAGCGTCTTCGGGCCGGCCACCCATGGCCTTGAGCAGAAGCTGGGCTTGCGTCGCATCAAAACCACGAGACTGCAACCACTGCTGGCTGGCCTGCGCATCGGGCCAACGCATGGCGTGCCCCAGGCAACGGCTGCGGATGGTGGGCAGCAGTTGGTGGGCCGATTCACTGGCCAAAACAAACTTCACATCGCCCGGCGGCTCTTCCAACGTTTTGAGCAGGGCGTTGGCGGTGATCGTGTTCATTTGCTCTGCTGGGAAAACCAGCACAACCTTGCCCCTGCCCCGGGCGCTGGTTCGCTGCGCAAATTCAACCGTGTCGCGCATGGCATCCACACGGATTTCTTTACTGGCTTTGCGTTTTTTGTCGTCGATTTCGCTCTGTGCTTTTTCACCCAACGGCCAACCCATTTCAAGCAGGGTGGTCTCAGGCATCAGCACACACAGATCCGCATGGGTGCGCACATCGATGGCGTGGCAACTCCCACAGGTGCCACACGCCCCATCCTCACCCGGCTGCTCACACAACCAAGCCCGGGCCAGCGCCATGGCCAAACCGTACTGCCCCAAACCCGACGGACCATGCAACAGCCAGGCATGGCCGCGCTGGGCCAGCAGCAACTGCGTCTGGGCAACGATCCAAGGGGGTGGGCTTGCGGGCGTGGCTTCGCTACTCATGGCGTTAACAGCCCCTTGGACTGCACGGCCTGCAGTACATCCTGCCACACCTGGGCGGGTGTCTGGTCAGCATTGATACGGGCAAACCGGCCGACATCAGCATCCATGCGCCGGGCGTAGCCACTTGCCACTTTCTCAAAAAAAGCCAAGGGCTGGGATTCAAACTTGTCTGGAACCCGGGCCGTGCTCAGCCGCTCGGCGGCAACCTGCGGTGGCAGGTCGAACCAAATGGTCAGATGCGGCTGCAGAACAACCGCCGTTGCAGCAGTGGCACCATCTGCCGCCCTGCCCTGCACCCAGGCCTCCAGCACGGCCAGGGTTTCCCAATCAAAACCCCGGCCCGCACCCTGGTAGGCAAAGGTAGCGTCCGTAAAACGGTCACACAGCAACACATCCCCCCGTGCGAGCGCGGGCAGGATCACGGTCTGCACATGGTCGCGCCGCGCAGCAAACACCAGCAATGCCTCGGTCATGGCATCCATGGGATCGTTCAGCACCATCTGGCGCAGGCGCTCGGCCAGCGGGGTACCACCGGGCTCGCGGGTCAGGGTGACCACGCGCCCCTGAGCCCTGAAAGCCTGTGCCAAGCTGTCGATGTGCGTGGATTTGCCCGCACCATCGATACCCTCAAAACTGATAAAAAGTCCGCTGCTCATCGCCTGGTTTTTCACGGCTCTACTGTCCGCGCTGGTATTTGTTGACCGCCCTATTGTGCTCGTCCAGCGTGGTGCTGAAGTGGCTGCTGCCATCACCCTTGGCCACAAAGTACAGTGCTTTGGATGGCGCCGGTTGCACGGCGGCAATCAAAGACGCCTTGCCGGGCATGGCAATAGGTGTGGGCGGCAGGCCAACGCGGGTGTAGGTGTTCCACGGTGTGTCGGCCAGCAGGTCTTTTTTGCGCAAGTTGCCATCAAAGGCATCACCCAGGCCGTAGATCACCGTGGGGTCGGTTTGCAGACGCATGCCGATGGCCAGCCGATTATTGAACACGGCCGATATCGTGGGCCGGTCTGCGGGTGCGCCGGTTTCTTTTTCAACAATACTGGCCAGTACCAGCGCCTGTTCGGGGGTCGTCAGCGGTGACTTGGGGTCACGCTGCGCCCAGGCAGCGGCCAGCCGTTTGTCCATGGCCTGCATGGCACGCTTGAGCACCGCAAGATCACTGGAGCCTTTGCTGTAGGTGTAGGTATCCGGGAAGAAGTGGCCCTCGGCAGGCACACCGGGTTTGCCCAGTTGCATCATGATGTCGTTGGCTGACAGGGCTTGAGAATCGGGCTTGAGCTGTTCGGCTTTCTTCAGCGCGTCGCGCACCTGGCGAAAGGTCCAGCCTTCTACTAGCGTCACGCTGCGCAGGGCTTCCTCTCCGCGCACCAGCTTTTGCAGCAGGCTGGTGGGCGTCGTCAACCGGTCCAACTCATAACTACCGGCGCGGATCTGGCGGGATTGCCCCGAAAGCCTGAACCACGCATGCAGCAGCACCGGGTTGACAGCGACACCGGCTTGCGCAACGGTGGCTGCCACCTCACGGGCGCTCATGCCGGGCTCTACGGAGACGTCCACCGACTCTGCAGCAAGGTCAAACGGCTGATTGACCCACAGGTATCCGGCACCGGCAGCGGCCAGCACAAGGCCCAGCACGAGAACAAAGAAAAAGCGCACAGCCCTACAAGCCTATTGAGATCATGGGAGGAATGATAATTCAGAGCATGAACACGACGACCCCGCATCCCCAGGCCCCCAACACCTCACTAACGTTTTTAAACGGCGTGGCACCCATTGCCCATCTAGGCGTCATCAAAATCGAAGGTGAAGAGGCGGCCAAATTCATCCACGGGCAACTGACCCACGACTTTTCGCTGCTGGATTTGCACACCGCACGCCTGGCGGCCTTTTGTTCTGCCAAAGGGCGTATGCAGGCCAGCTTTATTGGCTTCAAACGCAGCGCCACGGAGATTCTGCTGGTCTGCAGTCTGGACATCCTGCCCGCCACACTCAAGCGCTTGTCCATGTTTGTGATGCGGGCCAAGGCCAAACTCAGCGACGCCAGCGCGCAATACTCCATCCTGGGCCTTTTAGGAAACGCTACAAAACCGATAGCTGACCAGGCTTATTCGGCGTGGGCTAAGGCCGATATTGACGCAAGCACTTTTGTCAATCTGTACCCTGCGGACGGCGTGCCCCGCCAACTGTGGATAGCACCGGTCGGCACACCAGCGCCAAAGGGACAGGCTTTGCCAGCGGAGCCGTGGTTGTGGAGCGAGGTGCGCAGCGGGGTGGCCACCATTTCCGCACCGGTGGTCGAGGCCTTTGTGCCGCAGATGCTGAACTACGAATCCATCGGCGGCGTCAATTTCAAAAAGGGTTGTTACCCCGGCCAGGAGGTTGTGGCGCGCAGCCAGTTCCGCGGCACGCTGAAGCGCCGGGCCTTTGTGGTGCATGCCGATGCAGACATGGCGGCTGGCAACGAGGTGTTTGCAGCCGATGACGAATCTCAACCGGTTGCCACAGTTGTACAGGCGGCACCCGCACCCCAGGGCGGCTTTGATGCGATTCTGTCTGCACAGTTGTCGGCGGTGGAGCGTGGCACCCTCCACCTGGGCTCCAACAGCGGACCAGCCCTGCAAATCTTGCCCCTGCCTTACGCATTGCTCGACGACATTTGAAGCCAGTTCCACGTAAACGGGCAATTTGCAGTTAAATTGCGCACGTGGATGTTTGGACCTTCATAATTGGGCCAAAATCCGAAAATATGTCCAGAAGGGATTGGTTCCAAAGATGTCTAAACCGATAAGCAAAGATGAGGCGTTTGCGCGCCTGGGTGCCATTACCCGTGAAATGCACGAGGCCTTCAGCGTGCTGGGCGGCAGCAATGATTTGCACAATGTGGTTGAAGAGTTTCCCAATGCGCGCGAGCGTCTGGCGCACGTCGGGAAAATGACTGAAAACGCTGCCAACACTGTGCTCAACCTGGTGGATGCAGCCAAACCTGAATGTGACGACCTGGTCAAACGCGGCGAAGAATTGGGTCAGTCCCTGGCCCGCATGGCCGCCTCGGAAGACTTGACCGTGGAACGCGCCCGCGCCCTGATGGGTGTGTGTGGCAAATTCGCCGAGCGCACGTCCCAGTTTGCCGGCAAACAGGCCTCTATCTTGAGCGACATCATGATGGCGCAAGACTTTCAGGACCTGTCCGGACAGGTGATCAAGAAAGTCATCGACATCATCAACCGCACCGAGCTCCAACTGGTGCAACTGCTGGTAGACAGCGCGCCCAACCAGGGTGAAGAAAAACCAGCCGAAGAGTTCACTGGTGAGACCCACCAGCTGCAAGGCCCCCAGGCCACCGCAGAGGCCCTGGCCCAGGGCGATGTGGACGACCTGCTGGCCTCCCTGGGGTTCTGACCCGCCCTTTTTTAGACCAAGGGCAGCACCATTTCTATATGCTGTATGCCCGCTTCTTCGAATACCGGCCCACGCGCTAAAAAACCCTGGCGCGTGTAAAAACCTTCGGCACTGCATTGCGCATGCAGCATCACCTCCGTGTCACCCCGTGCACGGGCAGCATTTAGCAAACCCACCAATACATCACGACCGAAACGGGAGCCACGCAGCCCACGGTCCACTGCCATACGTCCGATGCGGCCCACCTGGGGCGCATGTTGCAGCAGCCGCCCCGTGGCCACCGGCCGGCCCAGCTTGTTGCAGACCAGGGCGTGCACGGCGGTGGCGTCCGCCGCGTCCCACACCATGTGGGCGCCAATACCCTGCTCGTTGACAAACACATCGGTGCGCAGGCTGGACACGGGTTCACGCAGGCTGTCCCAAGCGCCTACCTGCAGATCCGTCACGGCCTGGCCCTCTTCAAAAGTGTCAAACACGGCACGCAGGGCCTCGGGTACGGGCTGCGAGGTTTGTGTGGCCGGGTTGGCATACACATACAGCAACTCGGCCGTGATCAGCAAGGTGTCGCCTCGGAAAATGGCGCCCTCAAACACCACGGACGAGGTGCCGATGCGGGCACAGCGCAGGCCCACGTCGATGGTGTCGTCATAACGGGCGGAGCCGTGGTATTCCACACTGGCTTTCTTGACAAACAGGTCACCGCCCAGCCCGTGTAGCGTGGCCTCGTACGGCAAGGCCAGCTTGCGCCAGTAACCTGACATGGCCGTGTCGAAATACATCAGGTAATGGGCGTTGAAAACAATCTTCTGCATGTCCACCTCGGCCCAGCGCACCTGGATGCGGTGGAAACTGCGGAAGTCAGAACGTTTGGTACTTGCCATTTAAACCATCTCCTTGAATGCGTGAACCAGAGCGCGGGCGGCATCCGCGTGGGCCTGGCCGGCCTGGGGAATCGCACGGCCCATTTTGATGAATTCGTGCACCACGCCGCGGTAAATGTCCAACTCCACCGGCACACCCGCCATGCGCAGGCGGTCAGCATAATGCACGCCTTCGTCCACCAGGGGATCGCATTCTGCCAGGCCCAGCCAGGCGGGCGCGACGCCATCCAGCTCCACCGGGTAGCCCGTTGCATCGTGTCCGTCCAACGGTGCAAAACGCCAGTCATCCCAATCGGCGGGGGTGCGCAGGTAGTGGTTGAAGAAATACTGGATGTGCGACTGCTCCAGCACAAAGCCATCAGCAAACATGCGGTGTGAATCCGTGTGCTGGTGGGCCGCCGTGCCCGGGTAAAACAGCAGCTGCAAAGCCAGGCGGATATCGGCATTGCGCGCCAGGATGGCGCAGACCGCGGCCAAGGTGCCACCGGCGCTGTCGCCCCCCACCGCGATGTGGGTGCTGCGGATGTTGCGTGTGGCGCCCTGCTCTGCCACCCACTGCACCACGTCCCAGGCGTCGTCCACCGCGGTGGGGAACTTGTGCTCTGGCGCCAGCCGGTAGTCCACCGACAACACGGCACACTGCGCGCGGTGTGCCAACTGGCGGCACAGGCCATCGTGGGTGGCAATGCTGCCGATCGTGAAGCCGCCGCCGTGGAAGTAGACCAACACCGGCAGGGTCTGGTCCTCGCTGGGAGCGACCAGGCGCACCGGTATGGCAAAGCCGTCGCGGGCCGTGATGTGGAAGTCTTCCGCCCGCGCCATGGGCTGCAGCGGCAGCTCCAGCACGTCGGCGCCAGCCGCATAGGCCGCGCGTGCCTGCACCGGGTTCAGGCTGTGCAAGGGCGGGTGGCCCGCACGGACCATGCGTTCCAGCACACTGTGCATGGCGGGCGTGAGCAAGGTCTTGGGGTTACGTCGGTGACTCATGTTTTGATGGGTTCTTGCTACAGTGCAACTTTTCATCCTAACCCCAAATCGCCATGGCATTGATCTACTACATCACCCAAGTTCAGTTTGATTTTGGTGCCGTCAAGCTGCTCAAACAGGAATGTGAACGGGTGGGCATCACCCGCCCGCTGATCGTGACCGATGCCGGCGTCAAGGCCGCGGGTGTGTTGCAAAAAGCGCTGGATGCCCTGCCCGGCCTGCCGGTGGCCGTGTTTGACCAAACCCCGTCCAACCCGACGGAGGCTGCGGTGCGTGCCGCTGTGGATGTGTACAAAGCCAACCAGTGTGACGGCCTGATTGCCGTGGGCGGTGGCTCGGCCATCGACTGTGCCAAAGGTGTGGCCATTGCTGCCACGCACGAAGGACCTTTGACCCACTACGCCACCATTTTGGGCGGATCCCCCCGCATCACAGAGCGCGTGGCCCCCATCATTGCCGTGCCCACCACCAGCGGCACCGGCAGCGAGGTGGCGCGCGGCGCCATCATCATCGTGGACGACCACCGCAAGCTGGGTTTTCACTCTTGGCACTTGGTGCCCAAGACCGCCATTTGTGACCCTGAGCTGACCTTTGGCCTGCCTCCCAAGTTGACCGCCGCCACCGGCATGGACGCCATTGCACATTGCATGGAAACCTTTATGGCTCCGTCCTTCAACCCACCGGCCGACGGCATTGCGCTCGACGGCCTGCAGCGCGGCTGGTCGGCCATTGAACGCGCCACCAAAGATGGCCAGGACCGCGAAGCACGACAGAACATGATGAGTGCATCCATGCAAGGCGCCATGGCCTTCCAGAAAGGCCTGGGCTGCGTGCACAGCTTAAGCCACAGCCTGGGCGGCGTGGACCCACGCCTGCACCACGGCACGCTGAACGCCATGTTTTTACCGGCGGTTATTGCCTTCAACGCCACGGCAGAGTCCGTCCAAAAAGACAACCGCCTGCAGCGCATGGCCCATGCCATGGGGCTGTCGTCGGCCAGCGATATCGGTGCCGCCATCCAGGACATGAACGCACGCCTGGGCCTGCCCAGCGGCCTGGCCGCCATGGGTGTGGATGCCAGCATGTTTGACCAGATCATCGTGGGGGCCATGGCCGACCATTGCCACAAGACCAATCCGCGCATTGCGACGGAAGACGAATACCGCGAGATGTTGGTGCAGTCCTTGTAAACACACACCCAACACTATTCGGAGAAGTCCACCATGGCCAGCGTACGCGAAGGTAACCAGCCCGTTCTATTGGTTGTTGACGTGCAGGTAGACGTCGTCAAAGGTGCGTGGGACGCACCCCGTGTGGTGGGCAATGTGGCATTGGCGGTGCAGCGAGCCCGCGCGGCAGGCGCGCCGGTCATCTGGGTGCAGCACAACGACGACGAACTGGTCAAGGACAGCCCCGAATGGCAGTGGGCGCCCGAGCTGGCGCCAGCCGCGGGCGAGCGCTTGATCCACAAGAACTTCAATTCATCGTTCGAGCACACGACGCTGGACGATGAACTGGCCAAACTGGGCGCCACCCACATCCTGCTGGCGGGCTGCGCCACCAACTGGTGCATACGCGCCACGGCCTATGGCGCGCTGGAGCGTGGTTACGACCTGACCCTGGTCAAGGACGCCCACACCACCAAAACCATGGACCTGGACAACGGCCAGAAGATAGAAGCCGCCACGCTGGTGCAAGACCTCAACATTGCGATGACCTGGCTCAGTTACCCCGGCCGCAAAAACACGACGGCCAAGGCGCAAGACTTGGCGTTTGCGGCAGGCGCAGTCGCTTAGACCAAGGGGCTGTCAGCGGGCTTCCACCCACTGCTTGAAGAAGGCGGTCAAGTCCACACCACTGCCCTCCTCCATCGCCTTTTTAAAGTCGGCCGTTTCCACCGACTGCCCCCAATGTTTGCGGGTGTAGTGCTTGAAAGCTTTCCAGAATGTGGCGTCGCCCAACAGGTTGCGCAGCTCGTGCAGCACCAGAGAGCCCTTGTCATAGACCAGGGAACGGTCGGTTGCGGAGGGGTTGTCCCAGTCCGGAAACACCAGTGAGCGGTCGTGCCCCGCCGCTTGGATAGCTAGGTATTTGGCACGCGCCGCCTCAATGTTGTCGGCATACGTTTCCACGCCAAAGCGGTGCTCCAGGTAGGCGGCGGTCATGAAGGTGGCGATGCCTTCGTTCAGCCAGAAGTGCTGCCAGGATCGGTTGGTGATGCCATTGCCCCACCACTGGTGCGCAAACTCATGGGCGCCCAGCCAGATGGCCGCGCGCTTGTCCAGTACACGTTTGCCGTAGCGCACCCCCATCACCGAATACCCCGCCATCTCCTGCGCCGCCGGGCCCGCCAGCAAGACTTGGCGGTAGGCTGGCAACGGATAAGGAACGCCGGAGCGCTGCTCAAAAAACGCATGCATGTCGGCGCTGTCGGCAAACACCTGCTGCAGCTGGGCCGGTGTGAACTGGCTGGCCGGGCCGAAGTATTCCAGCCGGGTCTTGCCCGCCATGGCCTGGGCCCGTGCAAAGAGGCCCGCCGCAAAACCGTACAGGTAGCTGGGCATGGGCTGGTCCAGGTGCCAGCGGTGTGACCGTTTGCCGTCCGCTCGCGCTTGTGTTGCCTTGGGGCTGCCGTTGCCCACCGACACCAGTTCGGGTGGCAACACCAGGCTTAGATGGAACGGTGCACGCACAGCGGGGTCATCCAGGCAGGGCATCCATTGGCTGGTGCTGAATGCGGTGGCCACCTGTGGGCTATCGGGGTCAAAACGCAGGCCCGCGCTGCCAGCACCCGTGTAGCGCACTTGCAATTGCTGTGGTGTGCCGGCCTTCAGCGCAGCAGGCAGTTGGATGCGCAATTGGCTGCCTGTTTTCTCGAACGGGAGTGTTCGGCCAGCCAGTTCTACCGCTTCAATCTGCAGCGCGCCCGCATCCAGGCTCAGCTGCGACAGACTTGCTTGTTGGACCGAAAAGTCCATACGCAAAGTGCCGTGGATGGACTTGGTGTCAAACCGGGGCTCCAACTCCAGGTTGAACTGCGCCACACGCCAACCGGTCTGCGCCCACGCACCCGTGGCGGCCAGGCCGACGCACAACACCGCCAATACCCAGTGCAACAACCAGCGCAGCAGCTGGCCGTACACCGGAGCCCGCCCGGTCACAGCGCTTGTACCCGCGCCATGTCTGGTTTTTGCAGCCAGGCGGCAAACTCGTCCACCAGTTGGGTGCTGGCGCTGCAGGCAGCATTCCAGGCCTTCACCCGACCCGCCAGGTCGTTGCCGTAGCGGGTGAAATCAGTACGGTCCGGCAGCTTGCCGTGGGGCAGCGTCTTGACCCACTCGGGGTTGGGCGCCAGCAGCACCATGCGGTTCAGGTGGGGCGTGGCGTGGTGGCGCCACTTCAGGCTTTTGTCCAGCCAACCCGGCACCACGGCCTTCTGGAAATGGGGGTACAAGACCAAATCTCCTTGGTCAAATGGGCATCTAGCCCCCGTCGAATCTGATTGATTAGCTATTGAATCAGTAGCAACTGCAGTGCCCGGCAGGTAGTTGAGGTGCAGGTGGTAGTCGGTGATGCCGCCATCCCAGTAGGCGCCGGGCGGTGCGCCGGGTATGTTGTGCACGGCCTTGAGCACAAAAGGGATGGAGCAACTGGCCTGCAGCGCCTGGTTGAAATTGCGCTCGCTCAACGGCACTTGGCGGGTGCGGTAGTCGTCCGTGCCAAAGGGTAAAACAGCTTCCGGTGTGGAAAACACCACCCGCTCCAGCCAGGCCCCCATGGCCTTGCGGCGGACCACATTGGTCACAAAGGCGCCGAAGTAACCCAGCGGTGTGCGCAGGCCATGTTCGGTGTTTAACAAATGCCGCCCGCGCGAGGTGACGATGTGCAGCCGGTAACGCGGGTGCTGCAGTATCTCTTGCACCCGACCGCTGTAAAACGCCTGCAGGTTTTTGCCAAACAGCTCGCTGACCATGGCGGCGCTCACCCGCTTTTGGCCGGGCGGCAGCTCGTAGTGCTGGTGGATGTAATCGTGCTCCAGCCGCCGGAAACCAAAGGCCGATTGGTTCAGGCAGGCCGTGGCCATACGCCAGGCGCCAATCGACGCGCCGACCAGGTCTATGGGCTGTGTGGAGCCGTTGAGCCAATCGCCAAAGATGAAGCGATCCAGCGCACCCAAGACCAGCCCCTTGGGGCCACCGGCGGCGGCGGGAATGGTGCGAATGGCACTGGGTTGCAGGCCGTTTTGGGCGATAGATTGCCGGGCCACCGGGCCCGCGTAGATTTGAAGTGCTTGCATCAGGTATGCGCTGCCCAGTCGAAGGGGTCTTGCTGTAGAACAGCGTCGATGTCCAGGTCCAGCGCCACACCTACCGAGTCGGGAAAGGTCACGGCCATGGCCCGCTCGTTCATGTTGGCCTCGCGGGCGCGGGCGCGCCAGCACGCAAGGTGGATGACACCGGCCAGGGGTTCGTACACATTGTTTTCAAACGGGGCGTACTGGTGCTCCAGCGCATCCACCATGGGCTGCGGAAAATTCCACATACGGGCGTAACCCGCACCCACCGTGGCGTAGCAGTAGCCCAGCTCGCGCCGCTCAGCGCGGGCGCGGCGCAGGTCCAGCGGGGGCACATCCAGGTTGAGCACGGCCATGGCGTCGGGCATGGCCAGGTGCATGGCCAGTTCACCAATCCCGTGGATCAGGCCACAGGTAAAAGCCGCCTGCTGGTTTTGCCGCACCAGGCCGGCCAGCGCGCGCGAGATTTTGGCCACATTGAGGCTGTACTGCCAGAACTGCGCCAGCTGGATGCCCGGCACCGCCTTGGGCGAGGTGGCCCCGGCAGCCGCCAGTGCCATGGTCTTGACGTGGGCCAGCTCCAGCACGGCCAGCGCCTCAGACACACTGCTGATCTTGCCCTGCAGTTGAAAAAAATCGGAATTGGCCAACTGCAACAGCCGCGTGGTCAGCGCGGGGTCGGTGCTGATGAGCTGGGTGATCTTGCGCAAATCCACCTCGGGGCGGTCCAGCTCGGTCAGCAGCAGCGCCACCACCTTGGGGATGCTGGGCAGGTGAAAGTGCTGCGCCAACAAGGCACTGAGAATCATGACAAACAGCCTCCACGCATCAATCGGACCAACGTTATGTGGTGTCCATTATGGCGTGTAGATCGTCACGGGATTGGGGCTTGGTTGGGCTGCGGCACGTTGAACTTGGGCAGCATGACAGTTATGGCCGTGGTGTTGGTGTCGTCTGAGACAGCCAACTCAATGCTGCCGTGTTGTGCCTGCGTGAGCAGTTTGGCCGAGTAGGTGCCCAGGCCGGTGCCGCCCGTTTTGCCACTGGTGGCGTATTTGTCAAAGAAACGGTGGCGCATATCGGCGGGCACAGCGCCCTTGTTTTCGATAACGATGCGCAGCGGCGACTGGTCGTAGAGCTTGATGGAGACCTTGGTCGCATCGGGGGCTGCCTCGCAGGCATTCTTTAGCAGGTTCTGGAACAGCGAATAACACAGCATGGCATCACCCAGTGACTGGGGCATCTCCTCACCCACCGGCACATCGGCGTCGACCGAGATGGTCAGGTCCTTGCCGGAATAGGTGGTGCGGTTGATTTCGGCAATGCGCCGCAGGATGTCGGCCACCTTGACCGGCACGGCCTTGAGTTCAAAGCGCCCGGTCTCGATCTTGAACAATTCGGCCGACAGGTTGATCATGTTGAGCACCTGCAGCGCGGTCTCTTCCACCAACTTGAGCTGCTCCAGTTGGCGGCGGCCCACCGAGTCGTCATCTATCAGCGCCTGCAGCAGGCCCAGCACGCCGGCCAGCGGGCCTTTCATGTCGTGACGGGTGATGTGGGCAACGTCGTCCTTGAGCTGCGCCATCTCGACCATGTTGTCGTATTCGGACTGCAGGTCCTTGCGCATCTGCACATACCGCATGAAGTTGCGCACTCGGTGTTTGAGCGCCTCGGGGTCGATGGGCTTGGTGATGAAGTCCACGGCGCCCAGGTCCAGGCCTTTTAGGCGGGCGTCGCTGGAGGTCATGGCCGTCACAAAGATCACCGGTGTGGCCTCGGAGACGGGGTGTTCGCGCATTTGTTTGGCGACCTCGAAACCGTCCATGCCGGGCATCATGACGTCCAGCAGCACCAGGTCCGGCGGGTCGTCGGATGTGCAGATCTCCAGCGCCTTGGCGCCGTTCTGGGCCAGGCGCACGCGGTACTCGTCCTTCAGCAGGTTGGACAGCAGCATAAGGTTGTCGGGAGTGTCGTCCACCACCAGCACCGTGGGGCGAACCGCTTCCTTCGGTGCCTGAGCCGCCGCGTTTGCCGATGCCGGCACAGCGCGCGCCGATGCCGCCGCGGCGGTAGCAGCCGTGGTCGGGCTGCTGCGCGGCTTCCAGGCCAATGCTTTCTCGACCCGCATCATCAACTGGCCCGGTGAATAGGGTTTGAGGATCATGGAGGTCACACCACAGGCGATGGCCTCTTCGATGCGGGGGCGCTCGGCCTCGGCCGTAATCATGATGAAGGGCAGCGCATACAGCTTGGGGTCTTCGCGGATGGCCTTGAGCAGCTCCAGGCCCGACATCACCGGCATGTTCCAGTCGGACAGGACCACATTGATGGCCTGGCTGCGCAGCACCCGCAGGGCCTCTTTGCCGTCCTTGGCGGTGACGATTTTCTCGGCGCCCAGCTGGCGCAACTGGTTGACGGTGACGCGGCGCATGGCCTCGAAGTCGTCGACCACCAGGAAAGACAGGGCCTTGTCGAGTGTGGGGACGTGGGGTTGGTTGTAGATGGCGGCCATGGTTAGGTCTCTCCGGTTTGCAGTGCAGCCAGGGCTGCGTCGAAATCAAATTCAGCCACGGCTTTGGCCACCCGCTGCAGCGTGGCTGCCAGCGCTGTGCCCTGCACCATCTCGGCTAACGCATCCACGGCATCGGCCGCATCGGCATCGCTGTTTTTGAGCAGCTGCGCCAGGCGCTGTTTGGCCGCCAGGACTTGCGGTGTGTCCACCGCGGCGGTCGCCAGGGGTGCAGCCACCTGTGCGGCGGTGGCGGTCGGCGCTGCATCCAGCGTCCGCAAGCCCGCGATGACGGGCGCCAGCTGCTGAAGGGTATGGGCCAACAAGGGTTCAATGTCTGCGGGCGCGGCGTTGGCCATCAGGGCATGCTCCAGGTCCGCGGCTGCCGCCTGAACACTCTTGGCGCCAATATTGCCCGCTGTGCCCTTGAGGGTGTGGGCGGCGCGGGCTGCTGCAGTGGGGTCTGCGTCGCTGCGGGCAGCCGCAAACAGGGTGGCAAAATTGCCCTGGCTGTCGCGAAACTTGATCAGCAGCCGGGTGTAGAGCTTGGGGTTGTCCATGGTGGTGGCCAGCCCTGCGGCGACGTCGATACCCACCAGGTTGGCAAAAGGTGTACTGGTTTTTGCAGCAGATGCCTTCAAGCCTTTTTGGCCTGTAGCCCCCGTATTTGCTGATTCATTCGCTATCGATTCAGGAGCGTCTTTCTTCTGCGGTTTGATCCACTTGGCAATGGTGGCAAACATCTCCCCCACATTCAGCGGCTTGGCAATGTGGTCCCACATGCCGGCCTCCAGCACCTTCTCACGGTCCCCAGCCATCGCATTGGCCGTCATCGCAAGAATGGGCAGATCTTTGAATTGGGGGTTCTGGCGGATCGCTCGCGTGGCTTCGTAACCATCCATCACCGGCATCTGGCAGTCCATCAGCACACCATCGAATTTGCTGTCCTTGGCCAGTATGTCCAGCGCCTCCTGGCCATGGTTGGCCAGCACCACCTCGACACCTGCATTGGCCAGCAGCTCCAGCGCCAGTTCCTGGTTCATCTCGTTGTCTTCGACCAGCAGCACCCGGGCTCCGGCCAGTTGGGCCATGGCTTCGTGGTGGGTGACCGCCTTTTCGCTGGAACGGGTCTCCACCACCAGGCCCTTGCCCAGGGTCTCGCCTATGGCTTCCAGCAGGGTCGAGGCGGTTACGGGTTTGGTCAGCACGGTGTCCAGGCGCACACCGCGCTGTTGGGCACTGCCCAGGGCTTCTTCACGGCCATAGGCCGTGACCATGATGATGGTGGGCACATGGATGAGGTGTTCTTCGCGCAGCTGGCGCACCGTCTCCACACCGTCCATGGCGGGCATCTTCCAGTCCATCAGCACCAGGTCGTAGGGCAAGGCTTTCTGGTCAGCCTGGGCCACCATCTGCAGGGCCTGGGCGCCATTCCAGGCTGCGTCCACTTCCAGTCCGAAGTTGCGCGCCATGGCGGAGAGGATTTCTCGGGCACTGGCGTTGTCGTCCACCACCAGCACACGCACACCCAGCAGTTCGTCGGCGGTGAACATGCGCCGGGCCATGGGTTCTGCCTGCACACCAAAGCGGGCGTGGAAGTGGAAGCTGGAGCCTTTGCCGGCCTCACTCTCCACCCAGATGCGCCCGCCCATGGCTTCGACCAGGTTCTTCGAGATTGCCAAGCCCAGTCCGGTGCCGCCGTATTTGCGGGTGGTGGAGGCGTCGGCCTGGCTGAAGCTCTGGAACATCTTGGCGCATTGCTCGGGGGTCATGCCGATGCCGCTGTCTTTGACCCAGAAGTGCAGTTCTATGCCGTCGGAATCTTGCGCCACTTTTTCAATGCCGATGACGATTTCACCGGACTCGGTGAACTTGACGGCGTTGTTGCCCAGGTTGATGAGGATCTGGCCCAGGCGCAGGGGGTCGCCGCGCAATGCGGTGGGAAGGTCCGGAGCAGCGTTGAAGAGTAATTCCAGGCCTTTGTCTTCGGCTTTCATACCCACCAGGTTGGCCAGGTTGTCCATGACGTCCTCTAGGCGGAAGTCTATGGTCTCCATGCTCATCTTGCCGGCTTCGATTTTGCTGAAGTCCAGGATGTCGTTGATGATGCCCAAGAGGTTCTCGCCCGAGCGGTGGACCTTTTCGATGTAGTTGCGCTGTTTCTTGTCCAGGTTGGTCTGCAGGGCCAGGTGGCTCATGCCGATGATGGCGTTCATGGGGGTACGGATTTCGTGGCTCATGTTGGCCAGGAAGTCGCTCTTGGCCTGGGTGGCACTGTCGGCCTTTTGCCGCGCTTCGTCCAGGTCTTCCAGGATGTTGAGCATGGCCTTGCGCGTTTTCTCCGACTTCTTGACCATGCCTTCCAGGTCCTCGACAAGCCCGTGGTTGCGTTGCAGCGCATCTTGTACCTGGAGCACACTGGCGCGTGCGCGCGCCGCGTTGCCCTGCGTTTCTTTGTGCAGTGATTGGTAGTGGACATTGTCCTGGTAGGCGTCCTGCCACCGCTTTAGCGCAGCAAACACCAGTGCGCGCTCTCGGTAAAAAGCGAGTGCCTGATCGCGCTGGCCATCCTCATCCAGATAGGGCTCGGCCAGCTGAAGGTAGTGCAGAGCTGCTGCCGGATTGCCCGCTCCAAGTTCTACCTTGCTGGCAGCGTTATAAAACTCCATATAACAGTTGCGCTCGATATCCGCTGCTTTCGCCAAGAGCTCGGCGGCAAGACCTATCATGCGCCGCGCAGAACTCCAGTCCCCGTTCTCGGCGTAAGCCACCGCCGTGACGCATCTGAAACTGATGGCAAATTGGGGCGTGATGGTGACATGCCGATCCTGGAAATCGATATACGGTTCGACCAGACTGAGCGCGGTCTTGAAGTTTCCAATGGCCAGATGCGAATCCACAAGATTAAGACGCCCGGCCAGAACACCTTGAGAAAAGGGAAGTTGCTGATCGATTTCATCCGCCTGCGTCAGCACGGTGATGGCCTCGTCGTAATTGCCAATCTTGTGTTGCACCGAACCAATGTTGTGCAAAATTCGTGCAAGCAATAGGGGTGAATGCAACCCACGGGCCGCGGTCAGCGCCTTGTAGTAAAACGACACCGCTTCGTCAAACTTGCTCTGCCGGGAGGCATTCATGGCAAATGCTCCGAACACCAGAAACTGGTCCAGTAGATCAAACTGGTGGATTTGCGCCAGGCAAGCCTGCAGCTCTGAAATCACCTCACCGTAGTGGTGCGCATAGCTGAACCATTGCCCGATCGAGTAAGTAGCCCGGTACATGGCAAGGCTGTCACCCAGCTTTTGCGCACGCGCTTGGGTTGCCCTGCGCCCGTCCAGCGCGCTTTCCTGCTTGCCCATCCGGGAGTTGCAGCAGTCAAAGGTGACCCGGGCCAATATTTGAGCTTTTGCATCGCCTTGCGCATCGGCCATCGCCAAGGCTTCCACCGCGATTTCATGCGCTTGGCGGGGGTCGATAGGGTGCATGTTCCACGCGCGCTCGTTCAGCGCCAGCGCAGAGGACGCTTCGGGACCAGTAGCGGCAACTTGATTGTGGGTCATGGTGGCTACTCGACAATCTTGTATTTGGCAGGCAGTCCAGCACCCTGCAACAGCGTGTTGATTTCGACCTTGAGCGCAATCATGCGCTCCTCCCGGTCGATGGTCAGGGCTTGAAAGCGCTCCAGCTCGTCCATGCGTTCCTGCAGTTCGGCTTCGGCCAGTTTGGTCGCCGTGACATCCACCGTCACGCCATACATGTCGGTGGGTTTTCCTGCCGCATCGCGCACCACATGGCCCATGGCGTGAACCCAAATGATATTTCCATCCACCGGCCGTTTGTAGGCGTACACAGTGTCGTAGCGTGGCACCGTGCCAGCCAATGCGGCGTTGAAGTTTTCAAAGGTGCGGGCAGCCGCATCCTTGTCGCCCGCTTCTACATTGGCGAACCAGTGGTTCATCAGGTGGTAACGCCAGTCCGCCTGCGGCGGGTCGCCGAAGATGGCGGCGGCACGCTCGGAGGAGTTGTAGAACGGGTCACCGGTGTTGAGTGGGATATGCCAGTGCCCGGACTTGGTCAGATCCAGCGCCTGGTCACTCAGGAAGCTGGCCATACGCAGCTTTTCTTCGGCCGCTTTGCGCTCGGTAATATCCAGCGACCACCCCAGGATACCGGGCTCGCCCTGGTAGGTGGTCTGCATGTAGGTGGTCAGAATACTGCGCGGCTCACGTGCGGGGTTGTACAACTGCTGCTCACAGTCGCGAATGAATCCCTGCTGCTGGAGTTGCGCCATCAGCTGGGCACGGGCGTCCGGGTTGACATAGATACCAGTCATGGGCTTGCCCGGCGCAACATCGAGCATCGCGAGCAATGCCGGATTGCCCATGCGCAGGATGCCACCTGTTGTGATGCCTACCCCGATGGGAGAGGTCTCCAAGATGCTGCGCAGCCGCTCCCGCTCCTCCAAAACGGCGTCGCGGGCCTTTTGCAACTCTTGTTCGGCATGTTTGCGGTCACTGATGTCCTCAAACATCCACACGGTCGCGGTGGAATGCCCGCTGAGCGCAATGCCCTGGCCAGACACCATGGCAAAAAAACGTCTCCCCTTTTTGCTGAAACACTCCCACTCCAGGTGCACGTCCTTGCCGGCCGCCAGGGATGGCCCCACCAGCGCTACAAAATTCTGGAAATCTTCCGGGGATGCATAAATGCTTTCGGAATGCTGCCCCACCAGCTCTTCCACCGTGGTTTCAAAATACTCGGCAAACCGCTTGTTGGCCCGCAGCATGGTGCCGTCGGCGGTGTAGACGATACCGTGGGGGGCGTTCTGGAAGATGCTCTCTTGCTCCAACAGCAACTGGGCAATTTCTTTGCGCTGGGTCTCCAGTGCCGCCGCCTGTTCCTGACTGGAATGCAACAGGCATTGGGTGTGTTCGTTGCGCGCAATGATTTCCATGGACATGGAGACCATGGGCAACAAATGGTCCAGGAACTGTTGCTCGCGCTCTGTAAACGGCTTCAGGCAGGCCAGCTCCATGACGCCCAGCAGGGTGCCACTGCCCACAATCGGCAGCAGCACGATGGCAGCCGGCAACGCCTCCCCCAGCCCGGAGCGGACATGGAGATAGTCCGCGGGCGGCGTATCCAGCACCACCACACCTTGCTCCACCGCACACTGGCCTACCAGTCCCTGGCCGAAGGCAATAGTGGGGGGTGGCGACAGTTGCGCGGTCCCGGCATACGCGCCGCACAGTACCAGCGTTGCAGAGGGGCCATCGGCCCGGTACAGGCTGGCCTGCCCCAGTGCCAGCAAGGGCGCCAGCCCCTGGAAAACGGTGTCGGACAACGCACCCAGGCTACCAACCTGCTGCAACTGGAGCAGCACCGCCGTAATGCTGGCCTTGGCCTGTGCTTCGGCTTCGGCCTTTTGCAGCGCGGTGGCCAGCTCCCGGGTTGCTTCCCGTACCCGTTGCTGTATGCGCTGGCCCTGCTGGCGCAGGCCCCATGCAAAAAGGGCCAGCAACAGACTGCTCAGTGCACAGGCGCCTCCCACACCCAGGGCCAGGTGCCGGTTGATGCCACCCTCGAACGACGCTGACATTTCCCAGACCAGCTCAAGGTTGGCCCGTGCCGTTTGCGTCAGGGTGCTGCTGCGGTGGTGCACACGGGCATCGCTTTTGCGCACCGCAAGCACACGCTCGACCGGATCGTCTTGGGCCTTGAGTTTGAGAACCAAGCCGGTGACGCCCTCCGTATCCAACTGGTTCTCCGCCATGCGCTGCAGGTCCAGGACCCCTACCAAAGCGACATCGGTCTTGGTGGCAGGCACCAGCATGATGTAGACAAATTGCCTGCCGTCCGTGGCCACAAAGGGGGCCGACAGAAACCACTCGTTGGGAGTGTTCTGCGCGCTTGCCAGGGAGTGGCGCAGCAGGGTGCTGGGAGGCTCCGTGGTTTTGGGGAAGGCGGTGTCAGAATCGGGCGTAGCGGAAGAATACCGGGTGTCCCAGCCTTCGGATGTGGACACCAGCATCGCCTTGGCGGGCATGAAATTGACCTTGGTCCTGGCTTCCAGGCCATCCACCGCGTTGAGGAACTCACCGGCATCGACATCTTGGGAGTTTTCCAGCAAGGCCACCAAGCCCGACAGGGTGGCATAACTCTCTTCGATCCACCCGAGCAGGTTCATGGAGCGCCGGGTTGCCTCTTGGTCGGCGCGCTTTTCCCAGACCTGGGTTGCACTGGTGTGCAGCACCTGGGTCAGCAGTGCAGAAAACAGCAGACCCACCACCAGTACCAGCAGTGGATGGGCCTGGCTGAGAAATCGTTTCATGGGTGCTTAGCGGTTGACACTGAAGATGGCACGGAATCCCTCGGGCGCCAGGCTGCCGGACAGGTCCAGCTTGTTCACATTGGCCGCGTCAACCAGCTGTATAGCGGCACTCAGGTGTTTGGGGTGTGGCTTCTTCTCCAGGGCGCGCACCGCAACGTCTACCGCCAGGCGGGCCTGCAGGCCGGGCACGTCGCTGGGTGCGGCGGCTATCACTTTGCGCTGGATGCCACGGTGCACCGCCGGTGCAAAGTAATAGGCAATTACCTGGACACTGTCGCTCAGTTTGCGCCGCCGCAACTCCTGCACGGCGGCCTCGGCCGTGACGGCGGTGCCGGCAATGATTTTGATGTCCGGGTGGGCGTCCAGCATGTTTGAGAGCAGCTTGCCCTGTGCGGCCAGGCCGGTATCACCCCATGCGGTGTCCACAATGGTCATGGGTTTGCCGGCCAGGGCACTGCGAAAGCCCTGGTCCCCGGCCTCGGCCCAGCCCGCACCCTTGGGGCCCGGAAACCAGCCCACTTTCAGGGGTTTGCCGCCGCCAAGTTTTTGCACGGCGTAGTCGCCAGCCGCCTTGCCCATCTCATAAAAGTCCGCCGCGGTGCGGGCGGTCAGCTTGGGGGAATGTATGCCGTTGATCAGGTCCACCACCGGTTTGCCCTGTGCACTGAATTGGTCGATCAGGTCGTTCAGACCGTCGCTTTTGATAGCGCCCAGGATCAGGGCATCGGCCTTGTCTGCCATGCATTGTTCGACCTGTTTGCGCTGCTCGTCCAGCTTCTCGTAACCACCCGCGGCATGGATACTTAATTCCACACCCAATTGTTTGGCATGTTCTACCAGGCCAAAGTTGACGGCCATCCAGTAGGCGTCTTTCAGGTGCGGTATGGCCACGCAGAGGTGCCAGGGTTTGCTGGCCTTGTCCAGCGTTGAATAGTTTTCCGCACGGTGTTTGCGCTCCTTGTTAAAGGGCGGGTCCCAGACATCCACCTTTAGCGTAGACCCTTGCGCCAGGGCCACACCGCCCGCAAGGGCCAGTAGGCTGGTGATCAGAAGTTTGCGCATAGGGTCTTCTCTCCTAGGTGGGCCCGACGGCCTGGTTCAAGATATCTGCGGCCGTGTCAAAGTCAAACGCGTCCAGGGCGGTGGACACGCGTTTCAGGGTGCTGGCCAGTGCTGTGCCCTGTGCCTGGTCCAGCAACTGGTCCAGCACATCGGTGGCGTCTGCGTCGCTGTTTTTCAGCAGGGTCATCAGGCGCTGCAGCTGCGGCTCCAGGCTGCCAGAAGTCTTTAAGTCTTTTTGGCCTGTAGCCCCCGTGTTTATTGCCTCAGTAGCTATGAATTCAGGAGTATTCAGGGTTTCGCCAGACCGTGGCTTGATCCACTTGGCAATGGTGGCAAACATCTCCCCCACATTGAGCGGCTTGGCAATGTGGTCCCACATACCCGCCTCCATCACCTTCTCGCGGTCCCCGGTCATGGCGTTGGCGGTCATGGCCACAATTGGCAGGTCTTTGAATGCCGGGTTCTTGCGGATCTCACGCGTGGCGGCGTAGCCGTCCATCACCGGCATCTGGCAGTCCATCAGCACCCCGTCAAACTGGGGGTCTTTGGCCAGAATGTCCACCGCCTCCTGGCCGTTGGTGGCCAGCACCACGGCCATGCCCGCATTGGCGAGCAACTCCATGGCCAGCTCCTGGTTCATCTCGTTGTCTTCCACCAGCAGCACCCGGGCACCGGCCAGCTTGGCCATGGCTTCACTGTGCGTACCGGCTTTCTCACTGGAGCGGGTCTCGATCACCAGGCCCTTGCCCAGCGTTTCACCTATGGCCTCCAACAGTGTTGAGGCAGTGACTGGTTTGGTCAGGACCGTGTGGAGCATCACACCCCGCTGCTGGGCGTTGCCCATGGCCTCGTCCCGTCCGTAGGCGGTGACCATGATGACCGTGGGCACCTGGCTCAGGTGTTCGTGCTGCAACTGGCGCACGGTTTCTACACCGTCCATGACCGGCATCTTCCAGTCCATCAACACCAGGTCGTAGGGCAAGGTTTTTTTGTCGGCCTGCGCCACCATCTGCAAGGCTTGCGCGCCGTCCCAGGCCACATCCACTTCCAGGCCGAAGCTGCGCGCCATGGTGGAGAGGATTTCGCGCGCGCTGGCGTTGTCGTCCACCACCAGAACCCGCACGCCCAGCAGCTCGTCGGCCTTGAACATGCGCCGCGCTTGGGGGTCGGTTTGCACACCCAGTTTGACGTGGAAGTGGAAGCTCGATCCCTTACCGGCCTCACTTTCGACCCAAATGCGGCCACCCATGGCTTCGACCAGGTTTTTGGAGATGGCCAGTCCAAGCCCTGTGCCACCGTATTTGCGGGTGGTGGAGGCGTCGGCCTGGCTGAAGCTCTGGAACATCTTGGCGCACTGCTCGGGCGTCATGCCGATGCCGCTGTCTTTGACCCAGAAGTGCAGCTCCACGCCCTCCCCGTTTTCAGAGACTTTTTCGATACCGATGACGATTTCACCGGACTCGGTGAACTTGACGGCGTTGTTGCCCAGGTTGATGAGGATCTGACCCAAGCGCAGGGGGTCGCCAATCAGCGCGGTGGGGACGTCGGGCGCGGCGTTGAAGAGTAATTCCAGGCCTTTGTCTTCTGCTTTCATGCCCACCAGGTTGGCCAGGTTGTCCATGACATCCTCTAAGCGGAAGTCTATGGTCTCCATGCTCATCTTGCCGGCTTCGATCTTGCTGAAGTCCAGGATGTCGTTAATGATGCCCAACAGGTTCTCGCCCGAGCGGTGGACCTTTTCGATGTAGTTGCGCTGTTTCTTGTCGAGCTTGGTCTGCAGGGCCAAATGCGACATGCCGATGATGGCGTTCATGGGCGTGCGGATTTCGTGGCTCATGTTGGCCAGGAAGTCGCTCTTAGCCTTGGTCGCCTCTTCGGCTATTTCCTTGGCGCGTCGCATGTCTTCCTGCATTCGCTTTCTTTCCGTAATGTCCTGGCCAATCACACAAATGGCGTAGATGTGGCCGTCACTGTTGCGCAGTGGGAACTTGAAGATCTGGCGCACCTCGTGGCCCCACGCGCGCTCCAGCGTGTGTTCGAACTCCATCAGTTCGCCGCGCTCCAGGACCTGGGCGTCGGTTTCATGCCCCCAACTGTCGGCGTCGTTCCCCACAAACTCGGCAATGGAGTGCCCAATCAGCTGCTCGCTGGTTATGTGCAGGTCTTGTTGTAAGCGCGTTGAAAAACTGTGGTTGATCAACAGGAAGCGCCCATCCAGGTCCTTGATGTAGATTTCAGTGGGTGAGTTGTCTAGCACGGCCTGGATCAGTTTCTTGGACTCCTCGACCTCCTGCAGCGCATGGAGTATGCGTGTCTCGGCGGTCTTACGTTCGGTGATGTCGGTCGCAATGCCGCAGATGCCGTAGATGGCACCACTCTCGTCGCGCAGCGGTGTCTTGGTCGTCATGAAGTCACGCACCGAAGTCCCGTCGCGGCTGGGAATGCGCTCTTCGTAGGTGATGGCCTGGCCACTTTCCATCACTTTGCTTTCCACTTCGGCGATCCTGTCGGCCACCTCTTTGGGCATGAGGTCAAAGGCCGACTTGCCCAGTACATCTTTCTCGACTACACCGAGCATCTTTTCGTAGGTGGCATTGAGCAACTGGTAGCGCCCGTCCCGGTCTTTCATGGTGATGACCGAGCCGATGCTGTCGACCAGGGTGCGGATCTGGCGCTGGCTGTTGCGGATCGCCAGTTCGGCTTGGCGGCGTTCGGTGATGTCCTGGTGGATGCCCACCACACGTTGTGGCAGGCCCTCGGCATTGCGCTCGACCGGATACCCGGTGTCCAGAATCCAGAGCCAGTCTCCCGACTTGTGGCGCATGCGGTATTCGGCACGGTAGATCGGGGTTTGGTTGCGCTGGAAGGCGGCCATGGTGGCCTCTGTCGCCGGCAGATCATCGGGGTGCACCAGGCTGCGCCAGCATTCGCTGTGGCTGGGGTAGGCCTGGGCCAACTCCTGCTGTGTATAACCGAGCATCTCGGCCCATATGGTGTTGGTCACAACGTCGCCGGTGCGAGCCTGCCAGTCCCATAGCCCCAGGTTGCCGCCGCGCATGGCCAGGTCCAGTCGCTGCTCGCTCTCCCGTACACGCCGTTCGGCTTCTTTGCGTTCGGTGATGTCGCGCACCGAGGCGCAGACGTTGACACCGCGCCCGCCCACCATCGGCAACTTGGACAAACCGACCTCGACCGAAAAGCTGCTGCCGTCCTTACGCACACCCTTGAGTTCGGTGTTCATGCCACCCATGCTGCGGGCCTGTCCGTTTTCCAGGAAGCCATTGCGGTAACCCACATGGACACCGCGTATGGCCTCGGGCACGAGGACTTCAATCGGGTGGCCGGCCAGGGTGCCGGTGGCATACCCAAACATGGCCTCCAGCTTGGGGTTGGCCAGCGCAATGGTGCCGCGGGCGTCGCAGACCAGCATGCCGTCGGGCGCCGACTCGATGATGCTGCGGTACCAGGCTTCTGTGTCTTTCAGGGCCGCCTGCTGGGCTTCCAGCTCTTCGGCCTGTTCTTCCAGCGTGGCCGCCTGCTCCTGCATGGCGCGCGACTGGCGTTGTGTCTCCACCAGCAGCCGGTTGGTCTTGACACTGCGCTCCAGAATCTCCAGGTTCATGGCCAGCGTGGGCATCACGGCGTCCAGCAGGGCCTGGTCCCGTGTGCCGAACTCGGCAAGGGTGGCCAGTTCCAGTATGCCCAGCAGGCGCTCGTTGCGCAGAATGGGCAGCACGATGATGGAGCGTGGGCTGGCCTCGCCCAGGCTGGAGCCTATGCGCACGTAGTCCGGTGGGGGTTGGCGCAGGATGATGGGCACACGCTCCATGGCGCACTGGCCCACCAGGCCTTGGCCCATGTCGAAGTGCTGCTCCAGCGCCTTGCGTTCACGGTAGGCATAACTGCCCAGCAGGCGCAGGCGGTGTGTATCTTCCTCATGAATGTAGAGCACGCCGTGGCCCACGCGCAACAAGGGGGCCACGGTGCTGAACAGGGTCTGGGACAGTTCGGTAAAGGTGGCCGCCGTCTGCAGGGCATTGGACAGCAGGGCCAGGTTCGACTTCAACCAGTTTTGTTCTTCCATCTGGCGGGCGCCGGTCTGCAGGACCACAACCGCTCGGGCCAGCGCCCCAATTTCGTTGGAAAAATCCGCATGCGGGACGGTGATATCCAGCTGGCCCTGTGCCAGTTTTTCAACCACCTTGCGAACCCGATCAGACGGTCGGCGTATGGACTGCACGGTCAACCAGGCCATGCAAAGCCCCAATCCGAGCCCCCCCAGCATCAGCAGGTAGATGACGCGGGCGTTGTCCTGGGCCAGTTGTTGTGCGGCTTCCGTGCCGAGGCGCGCGCCTTCTTCCTTGATCTTGACCACGGCCGAAATGGCAGCAGCTGTGGTGTTGCCGGCACGCTCAAACTCGTCCGAACTGACCAGTGATGTGGCGCGTGGCAAATAACCATCGCGCATCATCGCCACGGCCTTGTCCACATTGCTTTTGTAGTTGGCAAACTCCGTATCAAACCGGGCCAATTCCACCTTGGCCTGCTCTCTGAAAATGCGCGGGCGCAGCTGCTGCAGCTCTTTGTGCATCTGGGTCTCTGCACCCACCAACTGCTTGAGCGCCTGCTCCCGGCGTTCGGCGTCGGGTGCGATCAGAGCCTGGCGCAGTGTGCGCCCCATGGTGGTGTATTCAATCTGAACGTCTTTGGCGTTGGATACACCCAGCAGATCGGCTTCGTAGGTTTGCTGCAGTTGGGCACTCAATGCCAACTGGGTCCGCAGACTGACGATGCCTATCAGCACGGACAACAGCAACAGGCTGGCAAGACCCAGGGTGAGTTTGGTGACCAGGGTCCGCCGTTCCAGGGCAGACAAAAGTGCATTCATGGTGCTGCCTCCGCCTGCTGCAACTGCCGGTTACGCCGCTGTATTTCCACGTTGGTGGCGAGCAAGGCAACCAGTTCTTCAAACTGCGTGGTCTGCACACTATCGGCGGGGGCCAACAGGGCCAGTTCCAGTGCACCGACCAAGGCATCCTGCACGACAAGGGGTGCCAGCAGCAGGCTTGCAGCCTGCGTATTGCCCAGCCCGGAGCGCAAGCGCCACACGCCGCCCTGCGGGGTGGCGATCACTTGTTTGCGGCGCTCCAGCGCACATTGGCCCAACAGGCCTTCACCGAGCACCAGGGTGGTGGCCGGGGGCTCGGCACAGGCCGCCGAGCCGATCAATTGCAAGACTTGCGGCGACAGGGGGTCTGACACATACAACACGCCCTGGACCGCACCCAGCACCTCGCGCACTTCGCGCAGAAAAACCTGCGCCAGATCGGCCAGCGTGTTGCAACGCTGCAGTTGGGCGGCGATGCCTGCCAGCCGGGCCCGGTAGGCCACATTGGCTTCCTGCTGGTGCGCATAGGCCTGCAACTGCAGATTGGCCTGGGCCTGCGTGTGGCGGCCCCGCAGCAGGTGCAGCCACATCCAGCCCAGCAGCAGTGTCAATACGCCGGCCACAGCAGCGGTCCATGCCGATGGACCCCATGGCGCCGTGTTGGTCAGCTTGCTCATCAACACCAGCTTCCAGGGCCCCGAGGGGTCGTTCCAGTCCACGTCGGCGGCGGCTACGGCAAAACGCTGCCCTTCGACGCGTTGTGTACCGTCACGGGCCACTATTGGTAGCGGTAGCGGCTTGCGCTCGTCAAACTGCTTGCCAAACTGCCGCAGTTCCCGGATAGCCGCCAGCCTCTGTGCATCGGGTTCGCCCTCTACCATGCCTTGCCACTCGGGGCGGCTGCTGGCAAAAACCACGCCCTGGGGCGACAGGAGCATGGCCACGTCGTACCGGTCCTTCAGCAAAGCGTCGACCTGTGCCAGGTTGGTCCGGGCCACCACACCACCAATGCCCGCACGCGACTTGGCATACTCCGAAAAAATAGGTGCCGCGAAATACAGGGCACGGTCTCCACGCGCCATACTGATGGCGGCATACACACTGGTCTGCCCCTGCATGGCCTTCTTGTAGTAGGGCCTGAAACGCACATCCAGGCCGGTTGAAGGCTTGTCTATGCGGTCCCAGGAGGTCTTGACAATGCCGTCTTCGCCGACGATGAACACTCCCTCGGCACCAAATGCCCCGCCCACGGTCGACAGGGTGCCCATCACATTGGCGTCGATGGAGCGCAGACCATTGGTCGCTTCCTGCTTGATGTTGCCGTCGATCAAACCCAGCAGCGTGACAGAACCCATCAGGTTCCCATTGAGCGTGGTGGACATGATCTCGATGCTGCTGCGCCGGGCCTCGGTCTGCAACTGCGAGCCCACCAGTTGTTCGCGTGCACGCAAGTCACTCCAGCCCGCCAGCAGCGCCACGGCCAGACTGGCTGCGACCACCAGAGCCCACGCGGCGCGGGCATGCAGGGCGAAGAACACGGCGAGGGTGTTCATGGTTTGACTCCCTCTTCGGCACTGGGCCGCAATGGTGTGCCGGAGCGCAAGGACGTATTACCCGGTGATCAGTTTGAGGCTCTCGGCCTTTTGCTGCAGGTCCTGGTCGCTGTCCGCATACCGTTGGGCTACCGCCTGGAACTGGTCGGTCAGGGCCATGAAGGCATCCACAATGTCCGGGTCAAAATGCGAGCCCCGCCCTTCCTGGATGATGGAGACGGCCTTGGCGTGGGGCATGCCCTCTTTGTAGACGCGCCGGCTGATCAAGGCGTCATACACATCGGCCACGGCCATCAGCCGCGCCGAGATCGGAATGTCGTCTCCGGCCAGACCTTCGGGGTAACCGCTGCCGTCCCACTTCTCCTGGTGACCGTATGCAATCTCCTTGGCGTACTTCAAAAATTCCACCTCCAGACCCAATTGGTCTTCGGCGTGCTGGATGGCGTCGCGCCCCAGCTTGCAGTGGGTCTTCATGATTTCGAACTCGTGCGGCTCAAAGCGCCCGGGCTTGAGCAGGATGCGGTCGGGAATGCCGACCTTGCCGATGTCGTGCAGGGGTGCGGACTTGAACAACATGCTGATGACGTGGTCGCTCAGGAATAGGCTGAAGCGCGGGTGGTCCTTTAAGTGTTTGGCCAACAGGTCCACGTAATACTGCGTGCGGCGGATGTGGTTGCCGGTGTCGTTGTCCCGCGTTTCGGCCAGTGAGGCCATGGCCAGGATGGTGACGTCCTGTATGGCGGCCAGCTCCTTGGTGCGCTTGGTGACCTCATGCTCCAGGTAGAGGTTCTGGTCTTTCAAAAAATCGGCCGCCGCCTTCACATGCAATTGTGTGGCCACCCGTGCCATCACGATGGGCGGGTTGACGGGTTTGGTGATGAAGTCCACCGCGCCGAGTTCCAGGCCCCGCTTTTCATCCGCGGTGGCCGTCATGGCGGTCAGGAAGATGATGGGGATATTGCGCGAGGCGGGGTCCTGTTTGAGCATGGTGCAGACATCCCAACCCGACAAGCCCGGCATCATGATGTCCAGCAGGATCAGGTCCGGCGGGCCGTCACTCTGAACAATCTTGAGGGCTTTTTCCCCACTGTTGGCCACCTTGACCCGGTACAGGTCTTTGAGCAAGGCGGCCATCAGGGTCAGGTTGTCGATGGTGTCATCGACCACCAGGATAGTGGCCTTTCGGGTGAAATCCAGGGAATTCGCCATCACTGTGTTCCTTCGGAGCTGAGGGTGTTTCAAAGACCATCCAGGCCAGGGCCGCAGCCCATTCTGCATGAAAAAAGCCTATCTACACAACTACACCCAGTACCGCAAATCTTTGGCCCGCAAGGACTCGGCAGTCGGATACATGCTGTCTACGGATTAACCCTGACGTGGTGCCGCCGGACAACAATAACGAGGAAAACTGCGCCAGCTCCAGCACGGCGAGCGCCTCAGACACACTGCTGAGCAGGCACTACGGTGAGTGTGGCTTAGGTGAATCGATGGTCTCCAGCTTTTCAGCCAGCGTTGCTGCTGAAAGCTCGCCGGTTCTAACGCTTATCAGCCGGCCCTTCGCATCGAAGAACAACGTGGTTGGAAGTCCCCGCTGGTTGAAGGTTTCGAGCGCCTGGCCCCGGGAGTCCAGAAGTACATTGCCAAGTGGCAGATTGCGCGCAGCCAACCAGCCGCTGACGCGCTGAGCAGACTCGCCCTGGTTGATAAAAACGAAGTTCACCGCAGGATTTAGTGCCTGCGCCGCGTGCAAGACCGGCATTTCGCGCACGCACGGAGGGCACCATGTTTCCCAGATATTGACGACCGTTGGCTTGCCCACAAACTGCGCAAGGCTCACGCTGGCCCCTTGCAGGCTACTGAGTGTCAGTGCAGGCAGTTTCTGCTCAGGGTCGGGACGCGACAACGCAAATAAGCCACCACCCCAAATGGCAGTGGCTGCGCAAACGGCTGCCAGCAGCGGCTTGCGTAGAGCAGGCTTGTTGAACTGCCGGGCCAGTGCGAACAGCCAGGCCGCTACAAACCCGGACATTGGCCGCCACCCGCCATCGCGGATGTCCAGGATTGCAAGCGGTGACGCCTGGTAGCCCGCGCTGAAGTGCAGAACGAACCACAGCCGCGCCACTACGACACCGACGACGAGGGTCTGAAACAAAATCGCCTCGATATCAACATCGGCCCTGCGACCCACCCGTTTGCCAATGAACGTGGCAACGGCCATTGCAACGAGCATGAAGATGACCGATACGGGCAGGACGATCGGCCCGAATTGGATAACACCCGGCACGGGCAACGTCGGTTCTGGCGCTAGCGCTTCAGCTTGGCAAACGCCGACGCCATAGCCGAACCACCCAAAGTATTGCCGCCTTGCTGGCCGCTGTACTGGCTCTGCCCGCGCCCAGCGCCCTGGTAGCGGTTGTCCCCTGCCCTGTCAGCGCCGCGCGGGCCGGCCGGTGCGGCGCCAAGCTTCATGGTCAGCGCAATACGCTTGCGGGCCACATCCACCTCGACCACCTGCACCTTGACGATGTCGCCGGTCTTGACAACCTCACGTGCATCATTGACAAACTTGTGGGCCAACTGGCTCACGTGGACCAAGCCGTCTTGGTGCACACCCAGGTCTACAAAGGCGCCAAATTGGGCCACATTGCTGACCGTGCCTTCCAGGATCATGCCTTCCTTCAAATCCTTGATGTCGTCCACACCGTCGTTAAAGCGGGCAACCTTGAAGTCCGGGCGCGGGTCGCGGCCGGGCTTTTCCAGCTCGCCCAGAATGTCTTTCACGGTGATGACGCCGAATTGTTCGTTGGCAAACAGCTCGGGGCGCAGGGTCTTCAACATATCCGCGCGACCCATGATCTCGGCCACGGGTTTGCCGGTCTTGGCGATGATCTGTTCCACGACCGGATAGGTCTCGGGGTGCACACCGGTCATGTCCAGCGGGTTGTTGCCACCGCGGATACGCAAGAAGCCTGCGGCCTGCTCAAAGGTTTTGGCACCCAGGCCGGTCACCTTGAGCAAGTCTTGGCGGCTGCCAAAGGCGCCATTGGCCTCGCGCCAGCGCACCACGGCCTTGGCCACGGCGCCCGACAGGCCGGACACACGGGACAGCAGTGGCACACTGGCGGTGTTCAGGTCCACACCGACCGAGTTCACACAATCCTCCACCACGGTGTCCAGCGTGCGGGCCAATTCGCTCTGGTTGACATCGTGCTGGTACTGTCCCACGCCAATGCTCTTGGGGTCGATCTTGACCAGCTCGGCCAGCGGGTCCTGCAGGCGGCGGGCAATGGATGCGGCGCCGCGCAGGCTCACGTCCACATCGGGCATTTCCTGCGACGCGAATTCGCTGGCGCTGTACACCGAAGCGCCCGCTTCGGACACCACCACCTTGTCCACCTTGATCTCGGGGGCGCCGGCCTGGGCGGCCATCTTGGCCAACAGCTTGATCAGGTCACCGGCCAGCTTGTCGGTCTCGCGGCTGGCGGTGCCATTGCCAATGGCGATGAGGTTGACGCTGTGTTTGGCGCACAGCTTGCCCAGGGTGTGTAATGAGCCTTCCCAGTCGCGCTTGGGTTCGTGGGGGTAGACGGTGGCGGTTTCGACCAGCTTGCCGGTGGAATCCACCACGGCCACCTTGACGCCGGTGCGGATGCCTGGATCCAGGCCCATGACAACACGGGGGCCTGCCGGTGCGGCCAGCAGCAGGTCGCGCAGGTTGTCTGCAAACACCTTGATAGCCACTTTTTCGGCGTCTTCCCTTAGCCTGGTGAACAGGTCACGCTCAGTGGACATGCTGAGCTTGACCTTCCAGGTCCAGGCCACACATTTGCGTATCAAATCGTCGGCGGCACGGCCCGCATGGCTCCAGCCTAGCTTCAGCGCGATACGGCCCTCGGCCAGCGAGACGGCAGGTGCGGCGCGGCCAGCGGTAGCAGTCACTCCAGTTTTGATAGCGGATGAGGCAGCATTCGCGGGGGCTAGAGGCCGATTTGGCACTACATCACTTTCTGGAAGCACCAGTTTGGCATCCAGAATGTCCAGTGCCCTGCCCCGGAACACGGCCAGCGCCCGGTGGCTGGGCACGCGGCCAATGGGCTCGTCGTAGTCAAAGTAGTCGCGGAACTTGGCCACGTCGGCGTTGTTTTCGTCTTTGCCGTCCATCAGTTTGCTCTGCAGCAGGCCCTCTTGCCACAGCCATTCACGCAGGTCTTGCACCAGGGCGGGGTTCTCGGCCCAACGCTCACTCAGCAAATCGCGCACGCCGTCCAGCACGGCCAGCACGTTGGAGAAGTCGGGTTGTTTGTCGGCAATCTGCTCCGCGGTGAGCGGCGGTTTGACGTAGGCCTGCGCGGCCTCGGCCGGCACCAGCGTGGGGTCGTTGAACAGGGCGTCGGCCAGTGGCTCCAGACCGGCTTCTTTGGCCAACTGGCCCTTGGTGCGGCGCTTGAGCTTGAACGGCAGGTAGATGTCTTCCACTTCTTGTTTGGTGGCAGCGTTGTGCACGGCGGCCATCAGCGCGGGGGTCAGCTTGCCCTGTTCGTCTATGGCTTTGCACACCGCCTCTTTGCGGTCGCGCAGTTCGCGCAGGTAGGCCAGGCGGGTTTCCAGTTCGCGCAGCTGGATGTCGTCCAGCCCATCGGTGACCTCTTTGCGGTAGCGGGCGATAAAAGGCACGGTGGCCCCACCGTCGAGCAGGGCCACAGCGGCTTCGACCTGATTGGGGCGGATACGGATTTCTTGCGCGAGCTGCGCGATGATTTTTTGCATGGCGAAAAAGACGGACGCTAGGGGGAGAGAATCAAGGCCGGGAGTGTGCCACAGCCCAAGGGGCGGTCGCCGCCGCCTGCGCTTGGAACCCGCCGTGCTGTGTTAGCACATGTAACCGGCTTTCAGGCCACACCAAACAGATGCGAGAGTTCGCGGTCCATCAGCTCGGTGTCGCCGGTGTTGAGTTCGATCAGGCGGCGCAGGCGGGTCAGGCTGGTCAGCTCGATGTTTTCACAGGCAATGCCCACGTGCTGGCGGTCCAGGTGCACGATGGAGCCGGACATGGTGACACCCTCCCCGTCATCGGCCAGGGCCAGCTCCAGGCGGCATTTTTCGTACAGTGTGAGTGGTTGTTGCAGCGTTCCCGTTTGCACCAGCGCACCCCTGAGCGCAATGTCCAGCAGATGCACCGTCAGGGTTTGACCCTTCAGGTGCAGCTGCACCTGCGCAGCAAATGGAATACGGGCGTACTGGCGTAGGCCTTTGACTGGAACGGATTTCATGCTGGACTTTCGAGTCAATGTTGGGGGAGCCTACGTTGCTTATTCACAAAGCGCAAGCGGGCTCCTGCGTCAGGGCGCGGGGTCGTAAAAGTGGACCATGTCGCGCCCAGCCTCCTTGGCGTCGTACATGGCCAGGTCGGCCCATTTGATGACGTCCGTGGTCGAGGCCGCATTGCCCAGGAACAGGGCCACACCCAGGCTGGCGGTGCAGCGGTGCTCCAGCGCCAGTGGCGCAACACCCTCCCCCTGTGAGACGCTCAGACGGTAAGGCTCGGCCAAGGCGTTGCGGATTTTTTCGGCCACCAGGCCGGCACGGTCAACGGCCTCGGCCCGGTCTGCCACCAGGGCTGTGAGCAGCACCACAAACTCGTCGCCGCCAAAACGGGCCACGGTATCCACTTCACGCACACAGGCTTTGAGACGCTGGGCGGCTTCGACCAGCAACAAATCACCGACCTCGTGGCCATGCACGTCGTTGAGCGGCTTGAAGTTGTCCAGGTCCAGGAAGATGAGCGCACCAAAACACATGCTGCGCTGGCTCACCGCCATGGCCTGGCCCAGGCGGTCATTGAGCAGACGGCGGTTGGGCAAGCCGGTGAGTGCATCGTGGAAGGCCAGCTCCCACACCTGGTGCAGCGCCTGGCGCAGGCGCAAATGGGTTTGTACCCGGGCGCGCACCACGGCGGCATTCACGGGCTGGGGGATAAAGTCCACCGCCCCCATCAGCAGGCCGGTGGCCTCTTCCTGGGGGTCGTTTTGAACGGTGACAAAAATCACCGGTATGTCGCGGGTGCGGGGGTCTGCTTTCAGGCGGCGGCACACCTCGTGGCCATCCATGCCCGGCATCATGACGTCCAGCAGCACCAGGTCTGGCAGCTCTGCGGCACACGCAGCCAGGGCTTCCTCACCGCTGGTGGCGGTGCGCACCACGTGGTCGGGGCTGAAGATGTGGACCAGTATCTGGACATTGAGCGGTTGGTCGTCCACCACCAGCAGGGTGGGCAACGGGGGTTTGGGTTGATGCTGGGGCATACCGCGTCCTTCTGTTTTTGTCTTTATGCTGCTTCACCGTAGTGGTCCAGTGTTTTCAGCGCCAACGTTAATTGTTTTTCCAATTGTGCCAGCGCGTCATCCAGCAGCGCCAGGGCGGCCGGCTCGGCAGCGGCACCCACCATGGGTTTGATCAAAGCCTCCGCATGCGCAGCGGCTGCAGCCAGGGGTTTGGCCCCCACGGTTGCAGCCAGTCCTTTCAGGGTGTGGGCACTGCGCAAGGCAGCCGGATAGTCGCGCTCGGCCAGCGCCTGCAGCAACCCGTCGCGCTGTGTGATGCCATCCTGGCGAAACACGGTAACCACCGTTTGGTAAAACTCGCGGCTGCCGCCCAGGCGGTCAATCGCGCCTTCGCTATCGACTATGGCGGCGGCGGCCAAGGAGTCCTGCGCCGGGGTCTCTGCGGCCTGTGCCACGTGGCGCAAAACGGTGGCGATCAACTGCTCCAGATCGATAGGTTTGCCCACATGGTCACACATGCCGGCGGCGCGGCAGTCAGCTTTGTCAGACTCCATGGCGTTCGCGGTCATGGCGATGATGGGCAGGCGGCGCAGGCGCGGCTCGGCGTGTATGCGTTGGGTTGCCTCAAACCCATCGATGTCGGGCATTTGCAGATCCATCAACACCGCATCAAAGGGCGGCGTGGCAGCCAGAGCCTGCTCTACCCCTGCCAACCCACCACCGGCGACCACAATGTGGGCACCACTGCGCTCAAGCAGTTCGCGGGCCACCTGTTGGTTGAGCGGGTTGTCTTCCACCACCAGCAGGCGCAGGCCAGCCAGCCGTGTGTTGTCTAGCGGAGGCTGTGCCACGGGGGGCGATTCTGTGCCCGGTAACACGGCCTGGGCTTGTGTCGCCTGCTGTGGTGGCGTGGCTGGCACGGGCTCGTCTGGCGCCAGCGCCAGACCGATCTGAAAGTAGAAACGGCTGCCCTTGCCCACATGGCTCTCAACCCGCAGTGCACCACCCATCAGCTCCACCAGGCGTTTGCTGATGGCAAGCCCCAGCCCGGTGCCGCCAAAGCGGCGTGAGGTGGAAGATTCGGCCTGGCTAAAACCTTCAAAGATGTAATCCAGCTTGTCGGCGGGTATGCCTATGCCGGTGTCGCTGACGGCAAACTCCAGCACGGCCTGCTCTGCATGGCGCTCCACCACCCGTACGCTGACCACCACATCACCGCGCTCGGTGAATTTGATGGCGTTGCCGGTCAAATTGAGCAATACCTGGCGCAGGCGCAGCGCATCGCCCACCAAAAAGGCGGGCACGTCGGGTGCCACGTCGAAGCGCACAGCCACCGGCTTGCGGTCGCCCGCGGCGAACAACATCACCGACAGGTCCCGCAACACATCAGCCAACGCAAAGCGGGCGCGGTCCAGCTCCAGCTTGCCGGCGTCTACCTTGGAGAAGTCCAGTATGGCGTTGATGATGCCCAGCAGCGACTGCGTGGCCCCCTCGGCATTGCGCGCATAGTCGGCCTGGCGGGTGGACAACTCGGTGTGCTGCAAGAGCTTGAGCATGCCCAGAATGCCGTTCATGGGGGTGCGGATTTCATGGCTCATGGTGGCCAGAAAATCGGATTTGGCGTGCATGGCGGCCTCTGCAACGTCTCGTGCCTGGGCCAACGCGGTGGTCTGCAGTTGCAGCGCACTGGTCATCTGGTTGAAGGCGCGTGACACGTCGCCAAACTCGTCACGGCGGTCGTTGGGCAGCTTCAGGCCAAAGTCACCCTGCGCCACAGCCTGGCTGGCTGCTTCCAGCTCCGTCAGCGGGCGAATCAAACGCCGCAGCGTGACCACCATCACCAGCAGTAACGCCAAAGCAAACACGCCCAACAAGGCCCAGCCCGCCCACAACAAGGCCCGGGCGCTGCGCACACGCTCCTCCGCGACCACGTTTTCCCACTGGTGAATCTCTTCCACCATGGCCTCCACCTCGATCAGCAAACGCCCGACCATCAGGGATTTGCGGCGGCTCTGTAGTTGGGGGGACAGTGCGGCAGACTTGTTTTCCAGCAGGCCGGTAAATAACTCGCCCACGCGAACATGCCGTTCGCGTAGTCCTGCAAGCAGTGGGGTCAACGGGTCACCATCCGCACGGTGGTCCTGGGTGTCTAGCGCACGGGCCATCTCGTCATACCGCACGGACCATTGCCGGGCGGCGCGGTCCGAGTGTTCTTGCACCGCATCATTGGCCACCAGCAGCAGCGACACGGCGTTATCGGAGATGGCCGTCACACGCTCCAGTTCGGCAACAGCTTCTGCCCGGCGCTGCGAAAAACTGACCACCACCAACCCCACCGACAACGTGGCGACCACGCTGACCAGGCTGATGATCTTGAAAAGTTTGCGTACACGCATGGTGGGCCGCTATTTCACAACCGTGACGGCAGATGGCCGCACCCGCTTGAGGGGGCCAATGTCGATAAAGTCCAGGTAATTGGGCACAGCCGTCGCTTTGACCAGTTGCTCCTGGATGGCCCAGCGCGCGGTGGACTCCAGTGTGGCGATCAGCGATTGGTTCAAACCCAGCGCAAAGCGGTAGTCGGGCCACAACAACGCAATTTCGGCAGCGTCCATATTGAGCCGCTCGCGCAACATGGACTTGGCCACATCGGGCTCGGCCCTGACGGCATCCACCGCACGGGCCAGCGCACGCAACACACGCACATGGTCTTCGTCCAATGCAGCCGTTTGTCCAGCCAGGGCTACCAGGTTAAAACTGAACGAATACAGCCGGGGGATCGGCAATACCACGGCTTCTGGCCCCAGCAGCTTGAGCATTTGGTTGGCCCCTGGCTGAAACAGCGCAAAAGCCTCGGTCTGCGTATTGGCGGCTGCAATGTCCAGACGTTTGGTGTCCAAGGCAACCGTGGAGACCTCGCGCGGGTCCAGGCCGGCGGCCAGCAGGGCCAGATCCAGCACATACTGTCCTGCAGTCCCCCGGGCGACGGCGACCTGTCGGCCCTTGAGGTCTTTGCTGGACCGTATGCCCGCGTTGGCCCGGACTATGAGTTTGACATCTTGACTGGCGGCAAAAGTGGCGAGCACCTTGAAGGGAACCGAGTCAAAACTGCGGAACATGATGGGCAGATCAGAGGCAGTGGCCAGCCGCACTTTGGACTCCAGCAACTGCGAGAGGCACACACTGCCCGTGGGGCATTCAACCAGCACCACGTCCAGCCCCTCGTCGCGGAAAAACCCTCTTCGCTCGGCTACATAAAAAGGAATAGACATCGGGCTGGCAGATACCCCGATGGTGATACTGGCAGCATTTGCCGCGGGCAGCCACAAGCCCGCGCCCCAGCAGACCAGCAGCAGTGCCCAAACCGATGGGCGCATGAGCGTAAGGCGCAGCGTCATAGGGTTCACTCCGTTTGTCCGTCCACTATGCGGACCAAGTCATCAAACGCCATCGGCTTGGGCAGAAAATCGTCCATGCCAGCGGCCAGACACAACTCCCGGTCGGCCGCAAATGCATCGGCCGTGAGCGCCACAATGCGTTGGCGTGGGCGCCCCGCTGCAGCCTCCAGCACACGGATGGTGCGCGTAGCGGCATAACCATCCATGACCGGCATCTGGCAATCCATCAGCACCAGCCGTGGCGGGTCATTGGTCTGGGCAGCGAGCATGTCCAACGCTTCCTGGCCGTTCTCCACACACCGCACCGCCAAACCCAGGCGCGTGAGCATGTTTTGCGCCACCATGCGGTTGATGGCGTTGTCGTCCACCACCAGCACCCAACCGCTGCGTGTTGCCCCGTCGGCCCCAGGTGGTGGCACCTGCCGCCGTTCACCGCGCCGTTGTTCGACGCCGCTTGCAGCGGGGGGGCAGTTCACGGTGAACCAGAAACGTGAGCCCACGCCGTGCTGGCTTTCCACGCCCACATCGCCCTGCATCTGCTCGGCCAATCGGCGCACGATGGACAGGCCCAAACCAGTGCCACCAAAACGTCGGGTGGCCGACGCATCGGCCTGCACAAAGGGCTGGAACAGCTCTACCTGTTTGGCCTGTGGGATGCCAACCCCCTGGTCGCTGACTGCAAACTCCAACAGGGTGGCGCCCGAACTGTCTGCACCATCGGGCAAGCGTTCACGCAGTGCGATCAAAATTTCACCCGCGTCCGAAAACTTGATGGCATTGCCCACATAGTTGGCCAGCATTTGCCGCAGCCGAATGGAGTCACCCATGTAACGGGGGGCACGGTCGGGAAGCTGCACGTTGGTCACCAAAGTGAGCCCTTTGGCCTTGGCGGCTTCACGGAACAGGTTTGCAACCTCACCCACCAGGGCCGCGGCGTCAAAGGGCCCGTGGCTGAGCTCCATCTTGCCGGCTTCGATTTTGGACAGGTCGAGTATGTCGTTCAGTATGGCCAGCAGGGCCTTGCCCGAGCCCAGTATGGTGCGCACAAATTCCTTGCGTTGCTCTGTGCCCACATCGTCCATCATCAGCAGTTGGGCCATGCCCAGAATGCCATTCATGGGGGTGCGGATTTCGTGCGACATGGTGGCCAGAAACTGGCTTTTGGCCAGGTTGGCGCTCTCAGCCAGCCGTTTGGATTGCTCCAGGGCGGCCTGGTAGGTTTTGCGCTCGGCGATTTCGGCATTCAGCGCGGCTGTTTTCTCCTGCACTTCGGATGTGATGCGCTCACGCTCTCCGGTGCGTATCAGCGCGAAGTAAGCAACCAGGGCACAAACAAACAGGGCCATCATCAAAACCAGGGTGGCGCCGGTGCCAGCGCTGGCCACCAGTTTGGAATGTGGGAGGTGCAGCAGCAGGTGCCACTCTTTACCACCCAGCGCCAGGCGCTGCTGGCTGTAAACGCCCAGCCGGTCCAGGTGGGTGTTGCCCGAAAAATCGGGCATGGTGACCGTGCTGCTGCGCCACAACACCTCTTCTGCCCGGTCCTGAACCGCGCGCAACTCCCAGACCACACCGGGTATAGCCTGCAAGGCCTGGTCTATGGTGCGCAGGTCGATAACACCGGACAACACGCCCTGTACCCGTGTGTTTTGCACAGGGGCCATCAGCAGCAGGGCACCCGGGCCCTGTGGATCGGACTTGAGGCGTATGGGGGTGCTGGCGGTCAGTTGGCCCCGGGCCAACGCCGCCCGTACAGCGGCTGCACGTTTAGGCTCGCCCAACATATCCATACCCAGCACCATTTCGCTGCCCTTGAGCGGATAAATCATGGCTACGGGGGCAACCAGGCCATCGGCACTGGGTTTGAATTCTGGGGGCCAGTAGACCGCTTTGTGAATTGCAGTGCTGCCGACCTGCTTGGCATAGGCCTCCTGCTCTGCAGCGTCCAGCACGGGCAACCAGGATATGGTCTTGAGCTTGGGCAGTGCGCTGCGAATGTCCGCCACCAGGTGCTCCAACTCGGCCCCCGGCACTTCGCCACGCAATTGGTAACTGGCCGCCAATTGGCGCAGGGCGCGGCCGCTGTTTTCCTCCAGCGAACGCATTTCGTGCTCAAAGGGCGCCACCATGGCCGCAAAGTCGCGCTGCAACTGGCGCTCGTCCGATGTGCGTACAAAGGTGTAGAGAACAGCAGACAGCGCAAAGGCCAGCAGCAGCGGCAAACCCACCGAGGTGCGCCGCTGCTTCCACACTGTGCTGGGTGCCAAAGCTACCAGGGTCAGGGGGGCAAAAATCTGCACCCCAAAGGCATCCCCCAGCCACCAGGTGAGAAAACTTTGCGGCAATTGGGCCGGCGAAATGTAGCCATGGGCCCACAGGGTGAGGTTGCCCACCGTCGCGGCGATCAGGCAAGAGCCAACACCCAATACGGAAAACCGCGCCACCTTGCCGGGGTCGTTCAATTCCAGGCTGGGCATGAGCCGTTTCAGCGCCGTGCCGCCCACCACCGCCTGCAAGGTGGTGCCGGCGGCGATACAGAGGGCCACGGTATTGAGATTAAAGCCGCCACCCACGGTGGCATTGGTCACCACCGAGCCCAGCAAAATGCCCAGCCAGGTAGCCTGAAAGCCCCATACCACCACCACCGCAAAGGCGAAACCAGCAGCAGGCCAGATAGCGGATACAAAACCGGGCGGCAACGCCGACGCCAACCCCAATTTGCCCAACAAGAAATAGCCCAGCGCAATGCCTATCGTCAGTGCCATGCGCCGTATCGTGCTATTCATCAACACATAATAAGGCAGCAGGCAGGCAACGCAATGCACAAAATGCCTGTCTGTTGCCCCACGAAAGCCCCACCGAACACCGCGACGAGCCTTTGCCCCCCTGCATCCCCTATGACTCCCGTATTTGCTTGGGCCCTGGTAGGGCCGGGCCGTATTGCCCACCGCTTTGCACAAGCTGTGCAAGGCCTGCCCCATACCCGCCTGGCCTGTGTCTTGGGCCGCGATGCACAGCGCACCGCGGCATTTGCCACACGCTGGTCTGAAGCCGACAACGGCACTATTCGCACCACGGCCGACTGGGACAGTGTGCTGCATGACGCCAGCATTGACGGCATCTACATCGCCACACCCCACGCCCTGCACCACGACGCCGTGCAGCGCTGCCTGGCCGCCGGTAAACCGGTGTTGTGTGAGAAACCCCTGGTGCCCAATGTGGCACAGGCCCAAACCCTGGTGGCATTGGCCCAGCGCAACCATGTTTTTCTGATGGAGGCGCTGTGGACCCGGTTTTTGCCGGCCTATGCGCAGATCGCGCAGTGGTTGCGCGGCGGTGCCATCGGCCGGGTAAGGTCTATCCAGTCCAGCTTTTGTTTTGCGGCCACCGAGGGTCTGGACAGCCGGCTGTACGCACCCGAACTGGCCGGTGGCGCCCTGCTGGACATTGGCGTCTACAACCTGAGCATGACCCGCTGGGTGATGCAGACTGCGCTGGGCACATGCCCTGCCCTGCGCGACCTGCAGGTGCATGGTGTGCTGGCGCCCACCGGGGTGGACCAGCGGCTGGCAGCCAGCCTGGTGTTTGAAGGCGACGTGGTGTCACAGCTGGTGTGTGGTTTTGACAGCCAGTCGGACAACGCGCTACGCATCACGGGTGAACATGGCTGGATCAGCGCACCGCTGAACTTCTGGCAGGCCACCGAAGTGGTGTTGCAGACGCGCAGCGAGCCGCCCCGCACAGTGCAAACCCCGTTTGCCATCAATGGCTTCGAGGGCGAGATCGTCGAAGCCATGCGCTGCATCCGCGCCGGTCTGGTGGAGAGCCCGCACATGCCCCACGCCGAGACATTGGCTACGCTGGGTTGGATGGATACCATGCGTGCCCAGCTGGGTGTGCGTTACCCGTTCGAAGCATAAAAAAAACCCGCTGCGGCAAAGCAGCGGGTTCTTGTGGGGCACGATGCCCTTGCGCAGCTTACTTCAGGCCATCGCTGATGGCTTTGAGCAAGGTGGCGTTGCTGTCATCGCCGCTGAACTCCCAGAAGAAGGCGCCACCCAGGCCTTTGTCCTTGGCGTATTGCATCTTCTCGGCAATCTGCACCGGTGTGTCGTAGCTCCAGAACGTGTTGCCGTTGTAGATCCATTGCGCGCGGGTGACCGGGTCCACAAAGCTGGGGTAGTTGAGGTTTTTCAACACCTTGTAGTCCTCAATACCGCTCTCGTAGGTGCCGGGCGCTCCGGTGCCGCTCTGGTACTTGCCGTTGTTGATATTGGGCACATTGGTCCAGCCGCGGCCGTAGAAGCCGATACCCAAAGACAACTTGGCCGGCGGCACACCACGCGTCAGATAGGCCTGTATCGCCTGGTCGGTGTTGTAGCTGCGTGCATCGCCGGTGGAAGGGTCGGAGGGCGAACCGTACAGCGCCGAGTGGAAGTTGGTCGTGCTTTCAAATGCGCCATGGAAGTCGTAGGTCATGACGTTGATGAAATCCACATAGGGGTGGAACTTGTCGGGCTGCGTGACGCGGATCTTGTCAATGCCGGCACCGGTTGCAAGGGTCAACAACAAGCCTGGCCGCACCAGATCCAGCTGGCGGCGGAACTCTGCCAGCAGCGCCGTGAAGTTGGCGGTGTCTTCCCCGCTGCCACAGGAGAGGCCACACGCCGCCGGGTATTCCCAGTCGATGTCGATCCCATCAAACACGCCCGCTGCTGCGCCGGCCCCACCCGCACCGTCCGACACCGGCAAGTTGCCACGGATGTAGGCATCGATACACGAGGCCACAAACGCCTGGCGGTTCTCTGGCCGGGCCGCGCTGCTGAAGCCTCTGGAGTAGGTCCAGCCACCCAGTGAAATCAGCACCTTGAGGTTGGGGTATTTGGCCTTCAGTTTCTTCAACTGGCCCCAGCTACCGCGCAAGGGCTTGTCCCAAGTGTCGGCCACGCCATCCACACTTTGCGCCGCCTGGAAAGCCTTGGTGTAGTCTGCAAATGCATCACCGCCCACGCCCGTGCTTTCGCTCGAAGGCACCGTCAGCCCCACTTCGCAGATGTTGTTGCGCACATTGCCAAAGGCGTAGTTGATGTGGGTCAGGCGTGCACCCGCGCCGCCGGCATCAATGTCTTTGACCAGGTAGTTGCGCCCATAGATGCCCCACTGGGCGAAGTAGCCCAGCACCCGTTTGGCGCCCGTTGGCGGTGTGGCCTCGGTCCGAACACTGATTGCTGCGGATGGCGCGGATGCGCCAGCCTGGTTGACCGCAACCACGGAGTAGCTGTAGGTCGTCTCCGGTGTCAAACCGCCGATCAGCGTTGCGGTGGTGGACGATTGCCCCGCCAGCTGCCCCGCTTGCAGAATGCGGTACTGCACCGTGCAGTTAGGCCCGGCCGCCGATGCGGACCAGGACAGGTTGACCGAGGTGGAACTGCGGCTCGGCGAGTTCAGGCCGGTGGGAGTGGCCGGCGCGCTGGCGCACGCGCCATTGCTGGTGTTGACCATGAGCGCGGCAGTAGCGGCAGATACGTTGCCCGCCACGTCCCGCGCACGGACGGTGTAGCTGTAGTTGGTGCCGGCGCTTAAGCCCGTGTCGGTGTAGCTGGTGGCGGTGGGTGATGCCACCAGCGCCGCGCCGCGGAAGACCTGGTAGTTGGCGACGCCACTGCCCGCATCGGTAGACGCCGACCAGGTCAGCGAAATGCTGCTGCTGGTCTGGCCTGTGCTCGTAAGGCCACCGGGCACCGTGGGCGGAGTGGTGTCGGTGGGCGGATTGCCCGTGCAGTCGCCCAGCGGACGCCAGACATCCCATTGCCCGGAATTGCTGACCGGCGGGTTGTTCTGGGTCCACCACTTGGCCTGGTAGGCCTTGTTGTCGGATTTGACGAGGTTGTTGGCAATGTAGATATCACTGCTTGTCCAGGTGGCCAAGCCGGTGCAGTTGTACGCAAGGGCCTGACCGGCGCCGCCGGTCAGGGCTAGCGCCATCAACAGATGGGATGATCGAATTCGCATGAAAGAGACCTTTCTATGGACCAACGCAAAACAGACCGCACTGGGGAAGTCGACGTTGGAGGAACCCATACAAGGCAAGGCGGGCACCTACGGCAACCAACTACAAGACTGGTCTGAATTGATCTTATAGTGGTATGCAATGTAAATACCAAAATGACTTTTGGTATTAGTGCTTACGCTAGGAAACCAACCATACCACTTTGGATTTTGACTATAACAAGTGGCTACGGCTGTTTTTGGCGTCTCACTACTCTGCTATGAAAATACCAATTAGAAACCAATACAAGCCAAATAGCTGCACGCCGTAGCCCCGACGCCATTTTTGGGTGTTCACTTATGAAAAAACGCCTCATAGCCCCCGTAATATATGAAGGTGTAGCTATCAAACTAATAGCTATTCGCTTTCTTTGAAGTCAATACGTCTTGCAGATGTTTGTAGGTGTGCTCCCCGTTGCCGAAGATGTTGAACGGGTTGGCAAGTACGCCAGACACCCTGAAGGCATGACACCGGATTCATTAGATGCTCAAATTCCGTACGAGACATAGCCGACATCCCGATATCCAGAAAGCGGTCATTCAACCGGTCGATGCTTGCGCTTAAATGTCGGAGCTAAGCCGCATCGGTGCCATTCTCGTACTCTTCATAGTAGAAGCCCACGTTAAGGCAAATCTGGTGCCGTGCGAGAAGTTCTGCCAACCGCACCGAAATGAATGGCCCTCCACCTGTTCCGCTTCCCCCCCAGTAAAAACCCAACCAGGTCTCAATGCCATTTTCTGTCGCCTCCGCCAACGAGATCCCGGGCCTGAGGTGGGAAAGTAGCCAAGACACGTGCACCAAGGGATCAATTTCGTCGGAGTCAACTGCTTCTCTCGTGTCGAAGAACCACTTGAACCTGGGCAGATCGTTCCGGCGGACGAAGCCCGCCGCCCGCCAGCGCTCTGCACTTGCGAGATTGAGCACAGACTCGTTGTCGTCGAAGTCGAGTGCACCGAGAACGTCAGAGACAAGTATCTTCGAAGGCGCGTCGCCGTCGTCAGAGCGAATAAAGAAAGTGCAGTAGTACCTCATCGCGGGTCTGTGCGGCCTAACCGTCGGAAATGTGCGGCACACGCGTAGCGGGTGTCCGTACGGTTGACTCGGTCTGTCGCGGATTGCAACGTCTGACGCGTTTTGATGTAGCCCACTCAGTTCTTCATTGCGAAGCTGAAGGAATCTGTACTTCCACAGATATCGTGGTTCCTGAAGCAAATTGGATAGTCCCCTTCATTCCTTCGAAGGTAGAGCGTTCGCCAAGTACCGGGCCGGACTCTCCATTTTCAAGCCTTCGAAGGATCCAGAAGTAATAAGTCCCGCTCTCGGTGAGGACGACCAATTTCGGGCTACTGCTCTCGAAATCCGACTTCTTCCATGTCCGGACCATCTTTGCGGTAGTGCAGGGTTCGCCGCAACGCTGCAGCATGAACACTTCATTTGCTTTAAATCCAGATGCGGAAAATTCAAGCTTTGCTCCCAACGGAAGTGGTTGAGTAGTGCCAACTGTCGCTCCGTAACTCTCCTCGATTTTGAAAGGCGGTTCCGTGGCAAAGGACCACAACGAGGTAGTCAAGGCTGCAGTTAAGACCAGCAACTGAGCAATCCAACGGCGAAGTAAAACAGTATTCGAATGATTCAACATATAACTTTCTTGCGGCGCAATTGGGGACAAAAATGCTGAATATCGTAAACGAACGGACAAGGCCCTCGAACGACCGCTTCCGCCCCACAGCCGAAGTCTAGCCCCCAGGCACGTCTGCTGGCCTCAGCCAATTTGGCGTGGGCTTGCTTGCGGATTAATAAACCTGCAGCACCTCAAATTGCTGTCGGATTTGAGCGACCTGTATACAGACCTCATCACCCTCACATTTACCCAGCATGGCCCTGCCCAAAGGGGCTTCGCTGCTGATGACCTGAACGAGCTGAGCGCCGCTGACCAACTTCATGCTGCCCCCATCCGGCCCGAGAAAGAGCTGTTGCAGCTTGTCGTCGGAATCGACTAGGCAGACCAGCGCGCCGAGCTGTATACCTTTGCTGGCGTCGTAGGGGCGCGGGCGGAATTGGCGCCAATTGGCCATCGCCTGGCGGATGCCTTCGGCGCGCCGAGCCTGGCCGGTGGCCAGGTAGGCGGCTTCGAGTCCCAATGTGTCGTATTTGTTTTCGGCAATGTTTTCTTCGTGAGTGGCCGTTTCATGGGCCGCACGCACTGCCTGTTCGGCTTGCAGCAGGTCTTCGGCGAGCCGCTCCAGCACCTGCTGCTGCAGCAAGAATTTATCCATGATGAAAGGTAGGCAGCTCGAAGTAGTTAATGGGCAACTTCCACAGCTGTCCCAAAACTGCTACAGGCACGGCCAATCACCCCCGCAGCGCTTTCTTGAGCTCCACACCCAGCTCAGGCTTGTGCGCAAACGGGTCAGTCGGGTTGCGGGCCAACATCACGTCTTCCATGCGAGTCTGCACCGAGCCAATGGCTTTGGGGTGGCTGTAGATGTAGAACTGGTTGGCTGCAATGGCGTCGAACACCATTTGCGCCACCTGGGCGGCGGTGACCTTGCCGCTGCCCACAGCTTTGTCGCTCATGGCCTGGCCGATGAGCTGGCTTTGTGTGGGCTTGTCTTGCGCCTTGAGTTCGTCAGGGCGGTTGCGGTGGCTTTGGCTGATGCCGGTGGGCACAAAGAAGGGGCACAACACGCTGGCGCTGACCTGGTCCGTCACCAAGGCCAAGTCTTGGTACAGCGTCTCGCTCAGCGCCACCACGGCGTGTTTGCTGACGTTGTAGATGCCCATGTTGGGCGCATTCAGCAGACCGGCCATGCTGGCGGTGTTGACAATATGGCCCTGGTAGGTGGCGTCTGCCTTTGCGGCGGCCAGCATCTTGGGGGTGAAGAAATGCACGCCATGCACCACACCCATCACGTTGACACCCGTCACCCACTCCCAGTCTTTCAAGCTGTTTTCCCAAACCAGACCGCCCGCCCCTACCCCCGCGTTGTTGAAAACAAAGTGCGGCGCACCAAACCGCTGGAAGGCGGCTTCGGCAAAGGCCTGCATTTGGTCAGCCTTGGACACGTCCACCCGCATGGCCAGCACTTGCGCGCCGGCGGCTTGCATTTCGGCCACTGTCTTGTCCAGTGCGTCTTGCTGCACATCGGCCAATACCAAATTCATGCCGAGCTTGGCACCAATACGCGCGCACTCCAGGCCAAAGCCGGAGCCGGCACCGGTCAAAACGGCGGTCTTGTTTTTGAAATCAGAAATCATGGGGAAAGCTCCAGGTTTTTAGGATGTCCAGACCATCTCGATATGGTCGATACCGTCTTCGATGTAGGGCACGCCCACATCCACAAAGCCATGCTGGCTGTAATAGGCCTTAAGACGGGCTTGGGCACCAATGCGGATCGGCTGCAGACCCCATTGGCTGTGTACGGCAGTTATGGCCTGCTTGATCAGCACATGGCCCAGGCCACCGCCACGGGCGCTCATGCGCGTGACCACGCGGCCTATGCTGGCCTCGGCGAAGGTGATACCTGCCGGAAACAGCCGGGCGTAGGTCACCAACTGCCCGCCCCGTGTACCCAGCAGGTGCAGGGCCCGGTCGTCAAGGCCGTCCATGTCAGCAAAGATGCAGTTCTGCTCGATGACAAACACCTCGGAGCGCAGCTGCAACATGGCGTACAGCTCGGGCACCGTCAGTGCATCGAGCGCGGACAGCTTCCAGCTCAGCACCGGTGGGGCTAGCGGTTTGTCCGTACTCATGCCGGCTGCACCGCCTTGAGGACATAGCCAATGCGGGGAAAGTGCACATGCACGGTGCCAGCCCGTTCGTCCACACGCTTGAGGGTGTAGCGGGTGCGGGTGGCGGCGACCAGTTCACCTTCGGTCGCCTCCGGGCCAAACGTTTCGGCCGCAATGCTGACCTGGCTGCCCAGCGGAATGCCGTGTTCGTCCTGAAAGCTTACGTCATTCTGGGCTACAGCCCCCGCGGATGCTGCACATACCGCTATCGCTTCTGTAGCAGTCATTTTCTCCTTGCTGCCATGCCCCAGGGCCGCCATGCGGTCCATCCACCGCAGTACGGCGGGTGTGGCTTCGAGAATATCGGCCATCACCGGCACACAGACGCGTGTGAACCACAGCGGGTGGTAGGCAGAAAAATCGGCCACGCAGGGGCTGCTACCCATCAGGAAATCATTGCCATCCAACATATTGGCCAGGCGGCGCAGGTAAGACTTGTAGGCCGCAGCGGCGTCTGCCGGGCGCAGGCGGTTCATGCCCACACTCATGGCACCGCGGTCGGCGCCAAAGGCCTTGGCAGTCTCTGGCGAATCGAACATGGTCATCGCGCCCTTGGGTTGCAGGTTGTAGGCCATGGCCGCCCAGAACAGCGTGGTGTCCGCCCACTGGGCCAGCACGCGGGCCAGGCCCTTGTGGGATTCGGGGTACAGCGTGGGGGCGGGCTGCAGGTGCTCCAACACGTCACACATCAAGGCGCTGTCGCAGTAGACGTCTGAGCCAATCTGCAGGAACGGCGTCTTGCGGTAGCCACCGGTCAGGGCCTGCACGTCAGGCTTGGGCATGATGGCGGGCACGGTGACGGACTTCCACGCCAGCTTTTTGTAGCCCAGCACCAGTCGGACTTTTTCAGAGAACGGTGAGCTGGCGTAGTGGTGCAGGATGATGTCGGACATAGTGGGCTCTCAGATCAATTTGACCAGTTGTTTGCCAAAGTTCTTGCCCTTGAGCAGACCGAGGAATGCCTCTGGCGCGGCGGCAATACCTTGCGCAATCGACTCACGGGCTTTGAGCTTGCCGGTGGCGACCAGCGTGCCCAACTCGGTCAGGGCTTCGGGCCAGATTTCCATATGTTCGCTGACGATGAAGCCGCGCACGGTCAGGCGGTTGGTCAGTATCAACGCGGGGTAGGCCAAGGGCAGCGGCTTGCCGTCGTAGCCGGCGATCATGCCGCAGACGGCGATGCGGCCAAAGGCGTTCATGCGGGGCAACACGGCGTCCAGCACCATGCCACCCACGTTTTCAAAATAGCCGTCAATGCCGTTGGGGCAGGCCTCGGCAACCGCCTTGGACAGGGATGCGGCGTTGTCGTGCAACTTGTAATCAATACAGGCGTCAAAGCCCAGCTCTTCCACCGCGTATTTGCATTTGTCCGGTCCACCGGCAATGCCCACCGTGCGGCAGCCGCGTGCCTTGGAGAGTGCTGCAAAGGCGCTGCCGACAGCGCCGGTGGCGGCACTCACCACCATCGTTTCACCGGCCTTGGGCTGGCAAATCTTGACCAGGCCATACCAGGCGGTCACGCCGGGCATGCCGACCGCGCCCAGGTAGGCGCTGAGTGGCACGTGTGTGGTATCGACCTTGCGCAGTGCGCCGGGTTGGGTGGCATCAACCACGCTGTATTCCTGCCAGCCGCCCATGCCCACCACCTTGTCGCCCACGGCAAACTTGGGGTTGCGGGATTCTGCAATCTCACCCACCGTGCCGCCGCCCATGGTTTGGCCCAAGGGCTGGGGTTGAGCGTAACTCTTGGCGTCGTTCATGCGGCCGCGCATGTAGGGGTCCAGGCTCAGGAAGTGGTGGCGCACCAGCACCTGGCCGTCCTGCAGGGCTGGGGTTTCTGCGACAACCAGCTTGAAATTGCTGGCCACGGCCTCGCCCACGGGGCGGTTGTCTAAATGGATTTGTTGGTTGCGTGGCATGGTGGTGGTCTCCTGATAGATTTACTATTACTTAGATAGCAATAGAGTGAATGATTACGGGGGCTAGAGGCCAATTTAATCTGTAGAGATCTGGCCGGGTGGCACATTCAGCGGGTTGCTGCTCTTGGTGCCGGTGGGCAGGCGCTTCACAAACTTGAAGGTGCCCGTGGCATGGGCGCAGGCGCGGCCCGCGCCGTCGTACACCGTCGCCTGCGTAAACGCCATGGTGGCCGTACGGTGCATCAGCTGACCCTTGGCCACCAGCGCACCTGCGCTGGGCATGGCGGGCATCATGAAGCTGGTCTTCATCTCGATGGTGACCACACCCATCTCGGGCACCTGGCTGCGCGCGGCCGTGGCCATGGACACGTCCAACAGCGTCATCAGCGCGCCACCGTGGGTGACCGAAAACGAGTTCAGGTGCTCGGGCTTGGGTGCGAAGCTGATTTCCGATTGCCCGCCTTCGAACTTGGTGAGTTCGAAGCCCAGCAGCGTGACAAAGGGGATGTCCACGCCGAAACCTACGGCGCGTTCCCAAATGGAATCTTTGGACTCAGCCACCGGTCACCACGGATACGCCACCATCCACGGCCAGCCACTGGCCGGTGATGTGTTTGCCCGCGTCCGACGCAAACAGCAGGGTCAAACCCTTCAGGTCTTCGTCGTCACCAATACGCTTGAGCGGTGCGTGGGCGGCCATCTTGTCTTCACCCATGGTCTCGATCAGCACGGCGGCCATCTTGGTTTTGAAGAAGCCGGGGCAGATGGTGTTGACGTTGATGCCATACACGCCCCACTCCGCCGCCAGCGCGCGGGTGAAGTTGATGACGGCGCCCTTGGAGGTGTTGTAAGCGATGGTCTTCATGGCTGTGGGGTTGCCGCCCAGACCGGCGATGGAGGCGATGTTGATGATGCGGCCGCTCTTGCGCGGGATCATGCTTTTTTTGGCAATGGCCTGGCTCAGCAAAAAGTAGCCCCGCACGTTGAGGTTCATGACCTTGTCCCAGGCTTCGGCCGGGTGGTCTTCGGCCGGAGCACCCCAGGATGCGCCAGCGTTGTTGATCAGGATGTCCACATCACCCATGCGTTGCAGGGTTTCGTCGGCCAGGCGATGGATGTCGGCTTCTTTGGCGCAGTCGGCGGCGATCCAGCGGGCGTCGATGCCGGCTGCTTGCAATTCGGCGGCCGACTCTTCCAGGTCTGCGGCCTTGCGCGAGCTGAGCATGATCTTGGCGCCGGCTTCACCCAGGGCGTGGGCCATCTGCAGGCCCAGGCCGCGCGAGCCGCCAGTAATAAGGGCGGTCTTGCCGGTGAGGTCAAACAATTTTTGAATGGTGCGCGCTGTCATGGGTTAAATCTCCAAAAAAAACATTGTGCGGGAATTTAAGGGATTCAGGCGGCGGCAGCTGTCTCTGGCGCGATAGCGCAGCATGGGCGCTTAAAGCCCCAGATACACCGTCTGTGTCAGCGTCGGGCTTTCGGGCGCATCGGTGCGCTTGGCTTGTGCCAGCGCACGGTCCCGCAGTGTCTTGGCCTCTGCATGTGCGCCAGCATTGTCCAGCGCAGCCGCGCGCACGCGCCACAGATAAGCCTGCATGCGTACATCACGAAACCCCTTGATTTGATCCCAATCGCCAAGGGCTTGCGCGCTGTAGTGCAACGCCTTTTCAGTGTGCTTGCGGGCCAGCATGACGCGGGCCAACCCGGCACGGGCCAGGGCCACGTGGGCCCAGTGCGGGTCGGCGGCATCGGCAAGCACTTTTTCGAAGGCAACCTGCGCAGGTGCCAATTCACCCTGATCCAGCAGAAAACGTGCCCAGCGCTCGCGGGCGGCGGCAACCGTCTGGCTGTTGGGCGGATTGTTCGTCTCGTAATCTTTCAGCGCACTGGCCAAGACGCGACGGGCCTCGCTGTGTTGACCCGCTTTGTCCAGCGCATCGCCAAGGTGGCGTCGCACACGCCGCAGGGCAAACTCAAAATTCGACGAATGCATATACCCTTGCTCGGCCTGCTGGAGCAGTGGAATGGCAAGCGCGGGGCGCCCTTCCGCAGCAAGGCGCTCACCGGCATCTTCGCGTGCGTAGTGGGCGTCTGGCGAAGGCTCACTGGGCGGTGGCAACGCTGCCAACAGGCTATCAAACAGCGGCCAAGCAGCAGCGCGATCACCACCCAGGTGCAACGCACGGGCCTGACGGCTGCGTGGTGCCCAGGTTTTGCGCGAATCGCTGCCCACGGTGCGCGCAGCAACGGCGGCGGCGCGCCCAAAATCAGCGCCCGCACCCGCAAAATCGCCAGACTGGGTGCGGGCGACGCCCAGGTTGCCATAGATTGTTTGAAGCTCCGCTTCGTTACGCGTGGGTAGTGCTTCGGCCATGCGTGCAGCAGCTTCCCCGGCTGCAATGCCCAGACCCAGGCGGTTCTGGGAGACATGTTCGTTGCCGATTTCGATCAGGGCAGTCACGTGGCCGCGTTGCCCCGGTGCGACGCGGGCAAACAAGGCTTGCGCTTTCTCTAGCGCCTGGTTGCGCAGTTCAGCCTGTGCTGGCTGGTCCCGATGGCAAATGCTCCAGGTGGTCCACCAAGAGGCGCGCAGTTCACTGGCATCCTGGTTCGCGCGGCGCAAGCTATCGTCCAGCTTGCGCAAAAGCGTACGGCATTGCTCCAGATCACCACGGTCATGTGCCAATGTCGCTGCTTCATGCAGCGCATCCAGAACATTGGCATGCAAAGGCCCATGGCGCTGCACCACCAGGGCCAATTGCCGCTCTTGCAGCGACTGGTACGCAACCATTTCATCCAACTCGCGGTAGACGTCCGCGGCGGTGCGCATCAACTCAATGCGCAAATCGGGGTCATCGGCAAAGCGCTCATCGATGCGCGCCACTGCGCGGTCCAGCAAAGCCTTGGCGGGGGTTTGACCGTTGGGTTTTTCTGCTGGAAGTCGCGGGTCGGCCGCACTGAAGACGCCAAGCAGAAAGTCTTTGACTGCTTCAGCGCGGCGCGCCTGGGCGCGGGCCTCCTGCGCCTGCCAGGCAATGCCAGCAACACCGGCCACCAGAGCCAATGTCAATGCCGTAGACAAGGCAACTGGGAGGCGGTGCCGACGCACAAACTTGGCAACCCGATCCCAGCGGGTGATATGCCGGGCGGCAATCGGTCTGTGGTTTTCATAGTGGTCAATGTCGTCTGCCATGGCTGCCACCGACTCGTATCGCGCCGCGGGTTCATGCTGTGTGGCGCGGTGCACGATGGCGTCCAGGTCTCCGATGAGTCCACGACGCCGGGAGGGATCGACGCAACCCTGCGACGGCAATGGCAAATCCCTGGGCGCCCCGCCCCTCAGTGCGTCGAACGCATGACCTGCTATGGCCGGCTTGTCGACCAACAGTTCGAACAGCATCAGCCCCAGCGAATACACATCGGTCGCGGCACTCACCGGTGCGCCGGTCAGTTGCTCGGGCGCAGCATACCGCGGTGTTGCCGGTGCGCTTTGGATGCTGGTGAGCGTGTCCACATTGACCCGACTCTCGTCATGCAGCAGTTTGGCAATGCCGAAATCGAGCAGTTTCACTTCGCCCGCTGGGGTGACCAGCACATTGGCTGGCTTCAGATCCCGGTGCGCTACCAGGCGTGAGTGCGCATGCATGACGGCCATCAGTACTTGCCGGAACAGACCCAGCCTTTGCTCCAACGGTAACTTGTTGGACTGGCACCAATCGGTAATGGGCACACCTTCTATGGCCTCCAGCACCAGATAGGGCTGACCGTCAGCGGCCAGACCCGCGTCATAAAAGCGCGCGATGTTGGCATGCGAAAGGGCCGCCAAGATATCGCGTTCGCGGGTGAACCGCTCGCGCAAGGCGCCCGCCAGCAAATGGGCGTGTGGCAACTTGAGAGCCACTTCGCGTTCATAGGCGCCATCGGCGCGGCGGGCCAACCAGACCTCACCCATGCCGCCACTGCCCAGTGGTCGGATCAAGATATAGGGGCCAATCGGGTCACCGGCAAGCCTGCTGGTGGTCGCAGTGTTTGGCGACAGGTGCGGGGTTTGGAGCGCCGCGTCGTTCTGTGTCGACAGCCGCTGCTTAAGTACCTTGCGCAGATACGGAAGCAGGGCTTCGTGCGCGGTTGGCAATTCATTGAGCCAGCGTTCGCGTTCATTCGCGGGCAACGCTATTGCCTCGTCCAGTAGTCGCGAGAAGTCAGACCACAACTCCGGCGGACACGGCAGCTCCATCATGAAGAAAGCATCGTCTGCAACAACGCCCGCGCCTTTTCCCAGTCACGCCGCACCGTGCGGTCGGTAAGGCCCAGGGCATTGGCGATCTCGTCATCGGTAAGGCCCATGAAGTAACGAAGCTCCACCACTTGTGCCAACCGCGGCTCCACTGCCGACAAGGCCGTGAGGGCGGCATCTACATGCAAGGCTTCGTCGTCCAGCGGATGTGCAAGATCTGACGCAGCACCCAGCGTGACATGCAATGCATCGCCACCGCGCCGTTCGGCCTGACGCTCGCGTACCAGATCCACAATGACCGAGCGCATGGTCTGCGCCGCGTAAGCATAAAAGTGACCACGGGTGCGGAAGTCCAAACGCTCCAGGTGCCCGGCCAGACGCAAATAGCTTTCATTGACCAATGCCGTGGTGTTGAGGCCCGCATCAGGACCCGCACTGTACAGACGGGCGCGGGCAATTTTTTTCAGTTCGGGGTAGGCGGCGCTCCAGTCTAGGCCTGGCGCGCTGGCATCGTTGTCGGCAGAGGGAACGCTGGAAAACATGCGATTTATCCTACCACGCAGCCTGCACTCCAAGCACTGATCAGACCCGACGCGCATGCCGGATGTCCGCTTTGCCACAGGAATTGCGTTGGCCATTCATGGCTAAGGCATTTCACCCTCACGTTTCATGGAGTCCACTATGCAAGGTTTTCGTTCACGGTTCCCCGCTCTGGCTATGGGCGCGGCGAGTCTGCTCACCGGTTTAGCAGCCCATGGCGCTGATTGCGCCGCGACTTTTCAGTCTGCCTCTGGGCGTTTGACCATGGAGGCAGTGCAAGTGGGCGATGTGCGCTACGGTGCGTCCGCGCAAATGCTGCCCAACACCACAACCTTGGTGCTGGAGAGTGCAACGCCACTTGCCGCGTCTGCCTGCGCCGGCCCGGTCACCTACAGCGGCGCGGAGGTCGATCTGCCCAATGTCAGCGTAGACGGCACTGCCTACTCCGCGCGGTTATCGCTGGTAGCTTCTAGCAGTCCCCTTCGGTTCACGGTCGCCAGTGCCGTGCCCCTCGGATCGAATACCAAGCTGGTAGGCAGCGCAGGCATCGCGGCGTGGGACGCGTTGGCGCAGTCTGAACGCAACCGCCTGACCAGTTGGAACAGTCTCTTCTTACACCAGTCGGTGGGCCAGGACATGGAAGACGGTACCGCCACCAACGGTTTCAAGGCCGAATACTTCGCTCCCGGAATGCTCATCACCACGACCAACTTGTATGGCGGCCTGTTTGACGGCATCAGCAATGGTGACCCAATTGCGAAGTTCAGCTACTTCCGAAGCAATGCACTGGCCAACAAGGCGAATCTGCGCGTCGCCGTATTCAAATTCGGCTACGCAGACATCGAAAGCGGCACGCTGGGTGCGGTGCAATCAGGCTACAAGGCCATGGTGGATGAACTCAAGAGCAATGGCATACGGGTGATGCATGTGACGCCGCCGCTGATTTTTGACACCAACTACAACACACCCAAGATGCAGATGCGCAGCTGGATGCAGACGACGTTTCCCGATGATGTGATTTTTGACCTGCAAGACATTGAGAGCCGCACGGACGCCGTGGGTGCACGGTGCGAGCAAAACGGTGTGTGGCAAATCTGCAGCGATATTCGCTCCACACCCGCCTGCCCGAGCAAGGGCCAGGGCATTGATACCGCCGGTCAGGGCCACCTGTGTTCGACCGCCGCAGCCAAGATTTCAAAAGCCTTCCTGTACGCCCTGTACCTGGCGGGCAAATAGTTTCATTCGCACCTGTCCGGATTGGCAAGGCCAATCCGTTGGTCTATGTACGCAGGCATTCCGTTAGGTACGCCGAAGCTCCAACCGCTACTTGCACACACAGGGACAACATGAAACCTACAACCCTTCTATACCTTGCGGCCGCAGTCGTTTTGCCGAATGCGGCGCATGCCGCTGATGCAGCCTGCCAGGCCATCCTCAATGCCGGACAGGCCAAGCTGCGTGCGCCTACGGTGCACGACATCAATGTCTTGGATGCCGAGTCCGGACTGACCGGCGAATTCATCAAGATCGGTCCCGACGCATGGATCAAAGCGGATAGGGGCTGGAGAAAAATCTCACCTGCCCTACTGAAGACCATGCAAACTGCCGCACTCGATGGCCTGACGATGAGCGACTGCAAGCAGGTCGGCAGCGAATTGCTCGGCGGGGTTTCCACCCGTATCTACAGTTGGACAACGACCGTCAGCGGCAAGTCCTATGGCAGTACACGCATGTGGATTGGCAGCGATGGCCTGCCTTACAAGTTAGCAGCCGGTACCACCAACGGCACCACACGCTACACCGGGGTGACCGCACCCAAGGAGGTCAAATGAAACTGGTTTTTTCTGCCATGTTGGCGTTACTGGGAGCGGCCAATGTCTACAGCGCCAGCAGCTTTGATGCAAGCACCAATCGCTTGTCCATGTCGTCCGTTACGGTGGGTGATGCGAGTTACCTCGATGTATCCGCAACCATCAATGCGTACACGCTACTGGGCGTGGATGGCGGAGCGCCCGGCGCAGACACCTTCAATCTGGGTAACAACCTGTTAACCATGGGGTCGGTCGTAGTGCAAGGCGCGACTTACACGAATGTGCGGGTGCAATTGGATTCGTTCGCATTGCTGTCAGCCACGCCGATTAGTCAGAGGAGTTTGTCTTTGGGTCGAGACCACAGCTGCTTTGTCAAAAGTGATCGCAGTGTTGCCTGCTGGGGCTACAACAAGTACGGTCAAATCGGTGACAACACAATAGTCAACAAGCCCATCCCCACCACGGTACCGGGCTTTGACAATGCCACCACCTTGGCGACCGGTGGCTATCACACCTGTGCGATCAAAACCAATGGCACGGTCGCTTGTTGGGGCGATAACAGGCAAGGTCAACTCGGTAACAACGGGTCAGTGATAGTTTTTATTGAACGCGTTCCGACCGTGGTACCGAACCTGAGCAAAGTCACGGCCTTGGTCGCGGGACTGTTCCACACCTGTGCAGTCAAAACAGATGGCATGGTCGCCTGCTGGGGCAGTAACGTGTTTGGTCAAATCGGCGACAACACGGTGGTGAACAGGCGCGTTCCGACCGTCGTTCCGGGCTTAAGCAATGTCGCCACAATGGCCGCCGGCGATCGCCACACCTGTGCTCTAAAGACCGACGGCACGGTTGCCTGTTGGGGAACTAACGCGAACGGTCAACTCGGCGACAACACGGTGGTGGACAAGCCCTTTCCCACAGTCGTGCCAGGCTTGGCCAATGTCACTGCCATTACTGCCGGTGGCAACCACACCTGCGCGCTCAGGACCGATGGTGCAGTCACTTGCTGGGGCCTGAACGCGTCTGGTCAACTGGGCGACAACACGCTGGTGATTAAACTCATCCCGACCACCGTACCGGGTCTAACCGGTGGTGTTGCCGTTCAGGCTGGCCTGTTCCACACATGCGCAGTCAAGACGGATGGCACGGTCGCCTGCTGGGGCGACAACAACCAAGGTCAATTGGGCGACAACACGGCGGTGACCAAACTCATCCCTACGTCCGTACCGGGCTTAAGCAATGTGACCGCCGTCTCCACTGGCGGCTTCCACACCTGCGCACTCAAAACAGATGGTGCAGTCGCCTGCTGGGGCTACAACGGAGATGGTCAAGTCGGTGACGGCACCCTGGCAAACAAATACGTGCGCACCCCGGTGGGGTTTTAGAGCCATGGCATCTAACAAACAACCTCACCCAGCAACCACGCCTATCCAACACATATGGACACAACGCGCGGCAGCGGCCGGGCTGGCCATATTGACACTATTCGGATCGGCCAATGCCCATAGCGCCAGCAGCTTTGATGCGAGTACCAATCGCTTGTCCATGGCGTCCGTTACAGTGGGTGATGCGAGTTACCTCGATGTATCCGCAACCATCAACGCGTACACGTTACTGGGCGTGGATGGCGGGACGCCCGGCGCAGACACCTTCAACCCCAGCAACAATCTGTTGACCATGGGATCGCTCGCAGTGAAGGGATCGACCTACACGAATGTGCGGGTACAACTGAACTCGTTCGCATTGCTGTCAGCCACTCCGGTTAGTCAGAATAGGTTGTCCTTGGGTCGAGACCACAGTTGCTTTGTCAAAAGCGACCGCAATGTTGCGTGCTGGGGCGACAACCCCTATGGTCAACTCGGAGACAACACCACGGTTTCGAAACCCATCCCCACCAGCGTTTCAGATCTTGGCAATGTCGCCGCCCTGGCAACTGGCTCTGCTTACACCTGCGCAGTCAAAACCGATGGCATGGTTGCCTGCTGGGGCCGCAACGGCGAGGGACAACTCGGCGACAACACAGTGTTGTACAAGCGCGCTCCAACCATCGTTCCCGGCTTAAGCAATGTCGCCGCCGTAGCCGCCGGCGATTACCACACCTGTGCATTAAAGACCGATGGCACGGTTGCGTGCTGGGGAAGCAGCAGCAGCGGTCAACTGGGCGACAACACGGTGGTGGGCAAGCCCTTTCCCACAGTCGTACCGGGCTTGAGCAGCATCGCCGCCATTACTGCCGGCTCTTACTACACCTGTGCATTGAAGACCGACGGCACGGTCGCCTGCTGGGGCAACAATGGTTACGGTCAACTCGGCGATAACACGGTGATAGACAAATCCTCTCCCACAGCCGTGCCAGGCCTAGGCAATGTCATGGCTATTGCTGCTGGCGGTTACCACACCTGCGCGCTCAAGACCGATGGCGCCATCGCCTGCTGGGGCCGCAACTCAGAGGGTCAAATCGGCGACAACACTGTGGTGGCCAAACTCATCCCCACCACCGTGCCGGGCTTAAGCAATGTCGCCGCCATTGCCACCGGCGGCTACCACTCCTGCGCAGCAAAAGCAGATGGCGCGGTCGCCTGCTGGGGCAGCAACGACGTTGGCGAACTCGGTGACGGCACTCTGGTAGACAAATACGTGCGCACCCCGGTAAGGTTTTAGAACCGTGTACTGACATGAAACCTTTGCACACCCCTACGCACCGCCTGGCCCTGGCCAGCGCCTTGGTCTTGGCTCTTGCGGCCTGCCAGCCCTCGGCCGCTCCGACGGCTGCTGCGCAGGCTGCCTCAGCGCCTGCCCTGGCCACCGTCCGCCCCTGCATGCTGCTCGACCGCGAGGCCGCCAAGGCGGTGCTGGCTCAGTCGGTGGAGCCCATGAACGACGACGCAGAAAACTGCATGTGGCGCTCCGCCGATTCGCCCATGGCCTTCACCACGTTGATGCTGACGCTGGTGAACAACGATAACGAGGCCATGGCGGCGCAGGTCTACGAAGGCGTGGCCGGCATCGGCAGCAAGCTGGGCAAGATGGTGAACCAACCGCTCGGCCAGACCACGCGCAAGACCGCGCGCGTCATCGACGGCCTGGGCGATGAGGCCGTGTTCCTGGCCAGCAACATGGGCGAGATGGTGCAGAGCAGCCAGGTGGTGGTGCGCAAGGGCCGGCGCGTCGCCGCCTTCGTGCTGACGGGCATGGGCGAGTCAGACGGCGCTGCCGCCCGGCTGGAGGCGGCCGCGCGCCGCGCCGTGGAGCGCCTGTGATGCGCCGGTTGGTGGCGCTATGCCTGGTAGCTGCTGCGCCGGCCTGGGCGCAAGGTGACACCGCCACGGCTGCCCCGGCCGGCACGGTGGGCATATCCATCCGCGCCACGCCCCCACAGGCTGCGCCGGGCACCACGTTCACACTGGACGGCGTGGTGCCGCTGGATGCCAAAGGCAAGCTGCGTTTGACCATTACGCCACCCGCCGGGAGGCCGCCCACGGTGCTGGAAGTGCCGCCCGCTGCTAATGGCGACTGGAGCGCGCAGTTCGCCACCACCCAGGTGCCGGGCGACTACCGCGTGGACGCCACTTCACCCGGCGGCCGGCTCAAGGGTTTGGGCCGCTTCACTGTGCTGGAGACTGACTTCGCCGACGACTTCGAGCAGGCCACGGGCCAGGCCAAGGCCGAGGCACAGGCGGCGGTGCAAGCGGTGCAAGGCATAGCGGCCGATGTGGATGCGCAGATCGCCCGCCTGCCCGACAACCCGGCGCGTGATGCACTCAAGGCCAAGTGGGCCGAACTCAAACCGAAGCTGCAGCGCTCCGTGCGCGACCTGGGCGACATCGATGCCCTCGTCACGCCGCTGAAGGCCGCCGTGGCTGGCGACCGCGATGCGGCCCCGGCGCTGCAGCCCGCAACGCGCGCGCTGAACGACTGGACCACGCGGTCCCGCGCCGAGCGCGAGCGCATCCTGCGGCAGTTGTCGGCCAGCCGCCGCGAAGGCGCCACTTGCGAAAACCTGGAGCGCGTCATCGAAGGTTTCAAGTGGGCGATGGCGTTGTCTAACCTGCTCGACGGCGCGCGCGGTGCGATGGTCTCGGCCGCCAAGGAGCTGGTGGAGGGTGCGCTGCTGCGCACGCTCAAGCCCCATCTGCAAGGCAAGCTAGCCGGCTACCAGCGCGCGCTGGAGGCCACCGCCAAGCTGCGGCAGGAAACGAACGGAAATATCGTTGGCTGGCTATCCGAGGCGGTAGCGTGGATGGGTACGCAGCAGTTCGACAAGTTCTGCAGCCGTTTCTCTGGCCGCTTCGACGGCGTGATGCACGCCGACTTCTTCGCCCGCCAGGGCGGCGATAAATGGTGGAGCTACGACATGCAACTGCGCGGCCAGTTCGAGCTGCGTTATGCCAAGAGCCCGCTGGGCGAGGGCCAATCGGTGGCGGTGCGTGGCGAGTTCGTAGGCCAGGCGGTGCGCTTCACGCTAGAGGAAGACGCCATTCGCGTGGGCTGGCCCAAGCTGACTTCCGGCGCGCGCCTCTTCAAGCGGGCACTGGTGCCCATGCCCATCCTGCCCAACATCGCGCCGCCCCAGGAGGGCAAGCCCATAGAGATCGACGGCAAAGCCTCGGCAGCCATGGTGCAACCCTATGGTTTCTTCGTGCCGGTGGAGGGCGAGATCGTCGACAACGTGCTGACGCTGCGTGTGCAGGCTGCTACCAGCGACTTCAACGCCAAGGCGCGCGTCGTTTACGTCGTGGTGTCGCCGCTGTCGCTGGTGCCAGTGGCCACCGCCTTCGAGCTGCCATACAAGGACGCGGGCTTCTTCTTCCTGCGCGCCTCGGGCGGCCAGCCCATGCGCTTCAAGGTGGAAAAGACGGCCAAGGCGCTGCGCATCGCCGGTGAGGTCGACGAGCAGAAAGGGACTGGCGTGGCCAAGGGCCGCTACCAACTCAAGTTCAACCTCTGCAACCCAGCGGGGGCCTGCTGATGCGACGGCGGCAGCTACTGCTAAGCGCGCTGTGCCTACCTGCGCATGCAAATGAACCGACGCGCGTGCCACTGGTGGCCGGGCTGACGGTAGTGACAGCGCTGCACGAGCCCGGCGTGGGCGACTACGAATCGGTCAAGACCCTCGGTACCCGGATCACGCAGCCGGCACCCGGCTGGCGCATCGACTACCGCGCGAGCCTTCCGCAAGGTGCCGAACGGGTGCAGAGCACGCGGCAGCAATCCGACGCTGACCTCGCCAACGCCACGACCTATCGCAGCCGCTTCGAGAGCGACACCGAGGAGCACTACCCCGGCAGTACCGCTCTGGGCGTGTCCACCGCGGTGCTGCGCGCCTTGCGCAAGCCGGGCGGCACGCCATTCACGCTGGTGGAGGCGCCCGAGTGGCTGCGCCAGCCCGCAGACGCCGGGGCACTGGAGCTCGCTCGCTCACTCACGGTGGGCGAGCTGATGCTGCGCGGCGAGCTGCGGGCGGCCACGCCAGCCACAGGCTCACAGCGCGTGCTCGTCAACGGTCGGCCGGTGGACCTGCCCGTGCGATGGGCCGAGGGCACGCTGGCGGCCCGCAGCGGCAAGCCGACAGCGGTGCGGCTGGCCCTGCTGGATGACGACGTTAACCCGCTGGCACTGGCCTGGCGCTTCGGCGGCGCGCAGCTCACGGTGGTGCGACTGGACTGGCCCCGGCCCGATGCCGATGCCGCGTTGTCTGCCGAACTTCAGCGCACAGGCCGTGTGGCGCTGCCGGGTCTGTACTTCGACTTCGGTCAGGCCACGCTGCAATCGGGTTCTGAGGCCGCGTTGTCTGCCTGCGTTCGTGCCTTGAAGCCCTTAGCGGGGCGTTGGCGCGTGGAGGGGCACACGGACGCCATAGGCAGCGAGCCAGCCAACCGCGCGCTTTCGCTCGCGCGGGCGCAGGCGGTGCTGCACGCGCTTGTCAGTCGCGAGCCGTCTCTGGCGGGCCGGCTGCAGGCCGCAGGCCTGGGCGCGTCTCAGCCTGCAGGCGACAACACCACCGCCGACGGCCGTGCGCGCAATCGCCGCGTGGAGCTGGTAAGAGTTTAAAGATCACGCCGTCTTGGCCCGAAGCAGCATATCACTCTCAAAATGATAGCAACAACCGCAAATACTACGGGGGCTAGGCACTGATTTGACTAAAACCGATCTCTCAAAAGCTGTCATTTGGGAATTGAGCGCAAGTCTGGTCCCGCGAAGCGACCACGGCTAGCCAGGCGCCGATCTTGGGCAGCTCGTAGTGGAAGAAATACCTGGCTGCACCGACTCGCCCCTGCGTCGCAGACTTGGCCTGGGCTGCATCACCCTCCAGCGCCTTGGCGGCCACGTCCAGCCAGATCCAGGCCAGCACGGTGTGGCCAAAGGCCTGCATATAGGGCACGGCGTTGGCCAGGGCTTCGGTTGGGTTGCCGGTAGACCAAGCCTTTTGGGTCGCCGCAGACACCTGTTGCAAGGCATTGCCCAAGGCGGCGGCGTGTGGGGCGAGTGTGGGATGCGCCGCGGTCCTCTGGATGGTGGCGGTCATGCGTTCGGCCAGCAGCTTGAGGCCTCTACCCTCCTCCATCAGCACCTTGCGGCCCAGCAGGTCGGTGGCCTGTATGCCGTGGGTGCCTTCGTGGATCATGTTCAGGCGGTTGTCACGCCAGTATTGCTCCACCGGGAAATCGCGTGTGTAGCCATAACCGCCGTGGATCTGGATGGCCAGGGAGTTGGCCTCCAGGCACCATTCGCTGGGCCAGCTCTTGGCAATGGGTGTCAGCACCTCCAGCAGCAGGCGGGCGTCATCGGCCTCTGCACCGCCGGCCGTGTGGTGTTCGTCTACCAGGCGGGCGCAGTACAGCTCCAGCGCCAGCGCGCCTTCGCAGTACGCTTTTTGCGCCAGCAGCATGCGTTTGACGTCGCTGTGTTCAATGATGGCGACCTGGGGCGCGGCCACGTCCTTGCCGGCTGCTCCCATGGGGCGGCCTTGGGGACGGTTGCGTGCGTAGTCCAGCGAAGCGTAGTAGCCCGCCATGCCCAGCATGGTGGCCGCAATGCCTACACCGATCCGTGCTTCGTTCATCATGTGGAACATGCACTGCAGGCCCTTGCCGGGCTGGCCCACCAGGTAACCCACCGCACCTGCCTGGCCATCCACCGGAAACTTGCCCTCACCAAAGTTCAGCAGCGTGTTGGTGGTGCCGCGCCAACCCAGCTTGTGGTTGAGCCCGGCCAGGGCCACGTCGTTGCGTACACCGGTCAGCTCGCCCTGGGTGTTCACCATCTTCTTGGGCACGACGAAGAGTGAAATGCCGCGTGTGCCGGGTACCAGCTTGCCTTCGGCATCGGGGATCTTGGCCAACACCAGGTGGATGATGTTCTCGGTCAGCTCGTGCTCGCCGCTGGATATCCACATCTTGTTGCCCTTGAGGCGGTAACGTGCGCCCAGCGGGTCGGATTCAAAGTCTGCTCCGTCTGGCACGGCGCGGGTCGCGACGTCGCTCAGGCTGGAGCCGGCTTGTGGTTCGGAGAGGCACATGGTGCCCGACCAACGGCCCGCGAATTCGTTCTTGGCAAACACATCCTTCTGCACGGGTGTGCCATGGACCATCAGAAGGTTGGCATTGCCGGTGGTCAACATGCCCGAGCCAATACTGACCGAAGCACAGGCAAAAAACGCGTTGGCAGCAGCCTCCACGCTGTAGGGCAGTTGCATGCCGCCCATGTCGTAGTCCTGCGCGGCGCTGAGCATGCCGGATTCGGCATAGGCGCGGTTGGCGTCGTGGGTGGCCTGCGGCAAGATGACCTTTTCGCCGTCAAAGTGCGGCTCCTGGGTGTCGACCAGTCGGTTGAACGGTGCGTATTTTTCGCGGGCGATGCGCTCACAAGTGTCGAGCACCGCGTCAAAGGTGTCGCGGGAGTGGTCGGTAAAACGTGCTCGTTGGGTGAGTGCCTCGGTGTTGAGCCAGTCGTTGAGCAAAAAGTCTATCGTGGGGCGCAGGTTCATGGTGGTTCCAACAAAAGTTGCCCCAGAGCGTAAGGGAAGCCCCGGCAAATGGCTGGCACCAAAGAGACAATTTCGACCCCCAACAGGCAAAAAAAAGCTCCGGCCATTGCTGGCTGGAGCTTTTGAATTGCCTCAGGCGTTGCCGCCCGAAACCCGAAACCTAACCTCTCAACCCAAATCAGAACTCATATTTCAGGGTGACCTGAACCGCCCACTGCGATTCACCCTTGTTTTGTTTTGTCGTCAGATCCGTTGGATCGTTGACCGCATAAATCATCTTGCCAGTGGCTGGATCGATACCAGAGAAATTCACAAACTGACGCGCATTGCCACCGCTGCCATCCCGGAAATTGACTTCATCAATACGGCCCCACTCCTTGTTGATCATATTCCCGATGTTCAGGATGTCAAACGAGAAGATACCCTTGTGCTTGGGGAAGAAGCCTGGCACTTCCTGGCTGATACGCACGTCGAACTGGTGTGTGATAGGCGAGAACGAGGAGTTGCGCGACACGACGGAGCCCCTGGAATTGCTCAGGCCTTCGTTGGCATCCACGATGTTCCAGAACTTTTCTTCGGCTTGCGCAGCAGTCATTGTGGAACCCGAAGCAGCGCGGTACAACACTTCACCCGAACCCTTGCCGGAAGGCACATACAACAGGTCATTGACCACGCCGTCACCGTTCATGTCGTTGCCAAAGGTCCAGCTATAGGGACGGCCGTCCTTGCCTTCGTAGAACACACCAAAGGTGGTCTTGTAACCCGAGAAAAGGGACTTGGTCGCGTTGAACGAGGCGTTCAGGCGGTTGCGCACCAGGTAGGCCGAGTTGGCTGCCACCTCTTCGTTGGGGTTGTACACCGCACGATTGGCAAAGTTGGAGTTGGCCGTGGACGATGTCAGCGGGCTCACTTCGGTTGCCGTGGTGCGTGTGAAGGCGGTGCTCCAGCGCATGGAACTGTCGATGGCGCCGGCCAGTGACAGGGTGAAGGCATTGCCACCACCTTCGCTGGTCTTTTCGACCAGAGTCACGTTGGCAAAGCTGGAGTTGCTCAATGCCTTGCTGGTGGGGCGGGCAGTACCAGTTGCACAGGCACCGGTTGTCAGCACCGTGGCACCACCGTTGTAGCAGGCGGGGTTTACACCCGCTGCATTCCAGAACATCTGGCGGCCATCTGGTGCCGTACGGGTGGGTGCACCCAGATTCAAATGTTTGTAGTACAGCCCTTGTTTCACGTCGGTGTGCAAGACCTCAGCACCCAGAACCAAGCCAGCCCATGGCAGCTCGGCATCCCATGCAAAGTTGGCTTTCCACACCGAAGGCTGGCTCACACCTGGCGCAATAAAGTCCACCGCTGGAGCAGGCGCCACACCGGTGATGGTGGGTTGGGTGCGGGGGTCAAAGTTGATGCGCAAGTTGGTTGGGCATGCAGGGTTGCCGGTGGTACCGCAGGCGTAGGTGGTCAATGCAGCGCCCGTGGTCTGGAAGGGGTTGGTCAACCAGACGTTGGCAGCCGAACCCTGGAACAAGCCGAAGCCACCACGCAGTTGGGACTTGCGCTTGTCTTCCGTGTCCATGTTGTAGTTGAAGCCAACACGGGGCTGGAACAGCTTCTCGCCATCCAGCGTCTGGGTGTTGTCATAACCGAAACCGCCGGTCTGGCGTGCGCCAGTAGCAGGATTGCCGGCAACTACGGCAGCGGACGCAGCGGGGTTGGCAATGGGGCGGTCATTGGTGCCCAGGATGTCCACACGCACGCCACCGGTCACGGTCAGCTTCTTGTTGACTTTCCAGGCGTCTTGCAAGAACAAACCGGTATTGGTCATGGTCCAGTCGGCGGCACCGTCTTGCAGGGTGCGGCCTGGCAGTGGTACCTGCACCGAATAGGTGGTGGGGTTGCCCGCAACCAGCAGCGCCGCGGGATCAGCACCGCGGAAGGTGTAGCGACCACTGGAGCCGCGCACAAAGGCATTGACTATCAGGTTGCGCTCAATGTCCACACCACCCTTGATTTCGTGGTCGTTCAGGTTCAGCGTACCCGCAGCAAACAGGTTGGTCGTCTTGGTTTGCAAGTCATTGAACTGGCGTGTTTCTTCGGTACCAAAACGCAAGGTGCGGTCACCCGTTGCGGTGCCTGCCGGAGCCGTACCGGTGTAAATCAGGTAAACCTCGGGCGTGTTCGCGTTCAGCGCAGGTGCGCTGGCGTAATTGCGGGCGGAAACCTTGACTTCCGTCGAGAAGGTGTCCGTCCAGTCACCAAACCATTGCGCTACCGCGGTGTCAATGGTTTTTTCGGTGGAGTACCAATGTGAGCTCAACGCCAGCGAGTTGTTGAAGTTGCCCGGAAAGATCGGATCTGTCTGTGTTGTCTTGGCATAACGCACATTGGCGCGGTGGTTTTCGCTGATATTCCAGTCCACTTTCAACAGAACGTCTTTAACAACGGTCTGCACAGACGAAGGGACATCGGCCGTTCCGGCATCAATGCCGTAACGCGATTGCGCCGCCGTCTGGGCTGCAGAAATCTGGGCTGGTGTGATACCAACGTTGATCAGCGAGCTGCCCAGGGGACCAAAGGTGGGCGCATTGCGGTTGCTGCGCAGTTCTTCAAAGCTCGTAAAGAAAAACAGCTTGTCTTCAACAATGGGGCCACCCAGTACAAAACCGTTGGTGGTTTCGCGGGACGACGGTGCTGGGGTATAGGTATCGTTGGTGCGGTTGTAACGGTCACCCTGCCAGCGGTTGTCGCGGTACACGCTGTAGACGCTGCCCTTGAACTCGTTGGTGCCCGAGCGGGTGACGGCATTGATGTTGGCGCCGGTGTAGCCTTGCTGCGTCACATCGTAGTTGGACAGGTTGACCTGGACTGCCTGGATCGCATCGATGGAGATCGGTTGTTTGATTGTGGGCATGCCGTTGGCTTCCAGGCCAAAGGTGTCGTTGGTGCGCATGCCGTCGATGGTCAGCGAGTTGTAACGCGAGTTCTGGCCGGCTGCCGAAATCTCACCCCGGTCTTTTTCGGTTTGCGACAGGCGGGGGTCCATACGCGCGTAGTCGTTCAGGCTACGCTGCACCGACGCAAATGCATTCAGTTCCTGGCGACCAATATTGGTACCCGAACCCATGGACGCTGAGTTGAACTTGTTGGCAGCGCCAGTCACGACCACCTGCTGCAAGGCCTCTCCACCCACCTTCAAATCCAGTGTCAGGCTTTCGGCCAATTGCAGAAACACATCATCACGCGTGCTCTTGTCGTTGCCCTTGGTCACCACAATCGTGTAAGGACCACCCACGCGCAAACCACGTGCGGAGTAACGGCCATCAGCATCCGTGACAAGGCGATTGGCCGAACCCGACTCCGCGTGGACGATGCTGACCATTGCACCGGCGACGGGCTTGCCATCTACACCGGTGATCTGCCCGCCAATCGCGGCAGTGGTGTTCTGTGCCAACGCTGGCGCAGCCACCACGATGGCCACGGCTGCGCTCAGCACCGTTCGTGAAAAGCTGGAAAAACTCATGTGGTGATTACTACGCATCCTGATAGCTCCTAGGCGAATGGGTCCCAACGGGGGGTTATTGGTAGGGTGTAAATATTTGCAAAGAACTGCAATATACCCATTAAGTTAACCATATAGTCAGGAAAGTTTGGTGACAACTGTTGTATTCCAGACACCAATTTATGATCTAACGGCCGACGTCTGCTGCCACCCGCCAGCGACTCCCTTCTTTGGAGCAAACCCCTTGAAACCGCACCACCTCATTGCACCCTTTAAGTGCATTTTTACGTCCACTCTAGGGTTTTCCCTGGTCGCTTTGTTGACCGCTTGCGCGACGCCACCGCCCACCACTTTAGAGTCAACTCCCTCGACCATTGAGCTGAGTATTTTTTCGCTCAACGACTTCCATGGTCATATCCAACCCAAGTCCCCTACCCCGCTGATGCCACGTTTGCCGGACCCCAAAACGGGCGAAGTCAAACCACAGGCCGCAGGTGGTGTGGCTTACCTGGCCACCGTACTGAACGACCTGCGTGCACAGCGCAAGAACCATGTGTTTGTGGCGGCGGGCGATCTGCTGGGTGCGTCACCCCAACTCTCGTCCATGTTGAAAGACGAGCCCACGTTGTCTGCCTTGGGTGAATTAGGTCTGCTGGCCTCGTCTTTGGGCAACCATGAGCTGGACGCCGGCTTGCCCGAGCTGTTGCGCAAGACACGCGGCGAATGTGCCGTAGGTGGCTGTGTGTGGCCAGAGTTCAAAGGCGCCAGTTTTCCCTACCTGGCCGCCAACATGTTCGATGCCGATAGCGGCAAACGCATCTTGCCCAGCCATGTGATCAAGGACATTGGCGGTTTGAAGGTGGCCTTTGTGGGTGCCGTCACCCGGGACACCCCAAGGGTGATCAGCCCGCGTGCCATTGTGGGCTTGCGATTTGGCGATGAAGCGGACACGCTGAATGCCCTGGTGCCGGAGCTGCGCGCGGCCGGTGCCCAGGTGCTGGTGGCGATGATGCATGAAGGTGCCGTGCATGAGGGTGGTGCCAATGACCGCAGCTATGCTTGCCCCAGTTTGCAAGGCCGTGGTGTGGACATTGCCAAACGACTGGACCCGGCCTACGCCATCATCGTCAGCGGGCATACACACCAGGCCTACACCTGCAAAATCAATGGACGTTTGCTGGTGCAGGCCGGCAGTTTTGGCGGCTGGTTGACCGAGAGCCGTTTGAAGCTAGACACTACCGGGCGTGTATTGGAGGCCGAGGCCATCAACCACCCGGTGCTGCAGGGCGCATACGCACCCAACCCCGCATTTGCCGCCCTGGTCCAGCGCGCAGCCGCATTGACCACTGCCGCGCGTGAGAAACCGGTGGCCCTGCTCACACGCGGTGCGCAGCGCTCGGCCACAGCGCCTTTTGGCGATTCCCCCTTGGGCAACCTGGTGGCAGATGCCCACCTGGCGCACGGCAAGAAACATGCAAAGGCCGATATGGCCATGACGAATTCAGGCGGCATTCGCGCCGATCTCACCGTGGAACCAGGGCGCATGGTGACCATGAGTGACCTGTTTGCGATCCAGCCATTCAGCAACAATCTGATCGCCCTCACCATCACGGGAAGCCAATTGCAGGAGCTGATCCGCAAGGCATTGCCCAAACGTCCGGGCCCCGCATCTCTGCAGGTCTCGCACAACCTGCGCTACCAATGGAGCCAGGCTGCTGGCGCCGAGCCCGTGCTGGAATCCGTCACCTTTGAAGGCAAACCCCTGGATCTGGCACGAGACTACCGAGTGGTGGTCAATTCTTTCACAGCAGACGGTGGCGACAACCTCAGCGTGCTGCGCCAAGGGCGTGACCGCGCAACGCTGGGCATGGACATCGACGCGCTGGCCGAATGGCTGGCCGAGAACCCCAAGGCGCTAGAGCAGATCGAACCAGGTCGAATAGTTAAAAAGTAATCAGGGCAACAACTCGTACAGTGCAGAACCATCGCCGTTGTCTTTGACCAGTTTGATGCGGGGATGGTTCGCCAAGTAACGCTGCGCAGCACTGGCCGATGAAAAACCCAGGCGCACGCCGGGCACCGGGGTGATGCGCCAGTTGCCGTCGGCCGAGGGATTTACCTGTTTGTTGGCAGACAAGGTGTCCATCATGCGCAGGTATTCGATCAACACCTGGCGATTTTCATCCGGCGCCTCCAGCACAACCTTGCTGGCGTTCAGCCCCGGAAAATTACCACCTCCATAGGCGCGGTAGTTGTTGGTCGCCACCACAAACTTGGCATCCGGTTGCACCGGCTGGCCCTGGAAGCGCAGGTTCTTGACGCGGTGCGCGTCGGGCGCCACCAGTTTTCCATTGGTGTCATAGCGAGCGGCCTGCGTCACGTCGATCTCGTAGCTCACGCCATCCAGCGTGTCAAAGTTGAAGGAACGGAAGTTGGTGTCCAGCACGGACTGCATCGCCGCACCCTTGGGGTCAATCCGGTTGAACTGGCCGGCCGACATCTCTATCCATTCCTGCACCTCGGCGCCGGTCAACAGCATGGCTTTCAAGGTGTTGGGGTACACATACAGGTCGGCCACATTCTTGATGGCCAGGGGGCCCGCCGGTATGTCGGTGTAGTAATCCCAGCCCTGGCGACCACCGGTCTTGAAGGGCGCCGCGGCCGATAACACCGGGTACTTTTCGTAATCCGTGCCCTGCATGGCACGCTTCACATACGCGATTTGTGCATTGGCCACGATCTGCACCGACGGGTCATCTTCCACCTGCGCAAAGTAGCTGTAAATGGGGGCGCTGCTCACGGCCACCTTGTTGCGCACGAACTCCAGTGTGCCGGCCTGCACATCAGCTACCGTCTGGGCAACCAGGGGGTCGGCCGCGGCAAGGGATTTGCGTGCGGTCTTGTCAAAAATGGGACGGATGCTGGCCCTGCTGTCCACCACCTTCCAGCTGCCAGTGGTGTTGTCCAGCGTCAGGTCCACCACGCCCAGGTGGTCGCCCCAGCGCCCGGGCATGACAGCCGCCACGCCATTGATGGTGCCGCGCTCCAGGTTCACCTGGGGGTAGTCGGCAAAGGCCTTGCTGGGAAATTCGGCATGGGCGTGGCCAAACAACACCGCGTCAATGCCGGGCACTGTCGTCAGAATGCCTACGGCGTTTTCCGAGAACCGGGCCACGGGCCCTTTCTCAAACCCGGCGTGCGGAATGGCCACCACCAGTTGTGCGCCCTGGGCCCGCATCAGGGGCACGTATTTGCGGGCCGTCTCGACCACATCCCGCGCAACCACCCTGCCCTCCAGATGGGTCTTGTCCCACAACAGTATCTGTGGTGGCGCAAAACCGATGACACCCACGCGAATCGCGTGGCGTTTGCCCTCTGCATCCACCAGTTGGCGGTCCAGCAGCACATAGGGCGTGAACGCGTGTTGGGCCTTGTCGCCGTCCTTGTCGGCGTTGTCCACATAGATGTTGGCATTGACGTAGGGAAACGCGGCACCCTTGATGGCACGGCGCAAAAATTCCAGACCGTAGTTGAACTCATGGTTGCCAATATTGGCCGCGTCGTAACCCATCTGGTTCATGACCCGGTAGGCGGGGTGCACCTCACCCTCTTTCAGCGGTTTGATCTTGGCCACATAGTCACCCATGGGGTTGCCCTGCAGCAAATCGCCGTTGTCAAACAACAGGCTGTTGGGAACTTCGGCACGGGCCGCCTTGATCAGCGACAGCGTGCGGTCCAGTCCGTACTGGTCGGTAGATTTGTCCTGGTAGTAGTCGTAACTCAGCAGGTTCATGTGCAGGTCGGTGGTCTCCATGATGCGCAAGCGCACCTCGGCGGCCTGCACCACACCGGCCAGCAGGCAGGCAAAACCCACCAGTCCCAGGGTCTGCGCCGCGGCAGACATCTTTTTCAAACAAGAGCCCATTCTTTTCTCCTCTGCACTGCAGTGTTTTCAAGCATCCGCGACTGTAACCAATCTGACTACAAGGTCAGGTATTTCCGTTAAAGTGAGAGCATGACATCCCAGGAACCTGACCCGCAGCCTGCGGGCCTGGCGCAGCACCCGCGCCCACAATCCAAGACCGACCTTTTTGTCTCTTTCTCCATACTGGCCTTGCAGGGTTTTGGCGGCGTGCTGGCCATCGTGCAACGCGAGCTGGTCGAGAAAAAACGCTGGCTGACGCAGGAAGAGTTCCTGGAAGACTGGGCCGTCGCCCAAATCTTGCCCGGCCCCAACGTGGTCAACCTGTCGTTGATGATTGGTGACCGCTACTTTGGCTGGCGCGGCGCCTTTGCGGCGTTGGCGGGCATGCTCACCTTTCCGCTGGTGGTGGTGCTGGCCGTTGCAGCGCTGTTTGGCGGTATTGCCGACACCGCCGCGGCCCAAGGTGCCCTGCGCGGTATGGGGGCCGTGGCGGCGGGCCTGATCACGGCCACGGGCATCAAGCTGATTGGCACACTGAAAAACAATGTGATGGGGCTGGCCGTGTGCTGGGGCTTTGCAGTGCTGAGTTTTGTGGCCATCGCGCTCTTGCGCCTGCCACTGGTCTGGGTACTGCTGAGTGTCGGTGGCCTGGCCTGCATCTGGGCGTATCGGCAACTGGACAGCGCCCGGCAGACGCAGGGCACGCCATGACCGCCGCTTTTGCCGCTGCAGACTGGATGGCACTGCTGCTGCATTTCATGTCCATGTCCTTGCTGGCCATTGGCGGCGCCATCACCACCGCGCCGGGCATGCACGGCTACCTGGTCGATGAAAAAACGTGGTTGAGCGACAGCCAGTTCACCTCGTCCATCGCGCTGGCGCAGGTGGCGCCCGGACCGAATGTGCTGTTTGTGGCGCTCTTGGGCTGGAATGTGGGCATGAATGCCGGAGGTGGGATGGGTGCCGGCCCGCGGGCCTGGTGGATGGCGCTGGCCGGTGTGCTGGTCGCCATGGTGGGCATCATGTTGCCCAGCTCCACATTAACCTTTGTGGCCACACGCTGGGCCCACCAAAACCGGGAACTGCGGGCGGTGCGCGCCTTCAAGCAGGGCATGGCGCCCATCGTTATTGCCCTGCTGGTCGCCACCGGCTGGATTCTGGCGGCCAGCCACGGCAAGCCGCTGGAGCATTGGCATTTGTGGCTGGTAACGGTGGTGACCACCCTGCTGGTGTGGCACACCAAGCTGCATATGCTGTGGCTGTTGGGGGCGGGCGCCGCCTTGGGCGCCTTAGGATGGGTGTGACGGCTTAACGCGGGCTCTCGAAAAACACGTAGTTGCCCGCGTAGTCGCTGATTTCGAAGTACACCTTTTTCTCGCCCGGGTCGGCCAGCATGTTCAGGTTTTCATCCAGCACGCCATAACCAAAACGGTAGGGCCTGGGTTTGCCGTCCTCGGTACCCAGGGCGGTGGAGAGCTTGTCGATCTTGATGAAGCGGCGCACCAACTTGTCACCGGCATAGATCTCCAGCACGCCGTTGGTGCCGGTCCAGTTTTGGATATCGCGGCTGATCTTGTTCTGCTGCTCCTGGGTGCAAGCGCTTAAGAGAAATAGGGCTGTAGCCCCCGTCATTACTAGACCAAGTGCTCTTGATTTAATAGCGTCCATTTGCTACCCCTACACCGTGCGCTGGCGCAGTGCCTCGTACAGGCAGACGCCGCTGGCCACGGACACGTTCAGGCTCTCGACCGCTCCGCGCATGGGAATACTCACCAGCGCATCACAGGTCTTGGCCGTCAGCTGGCGCATGCCTGCACCTTCGGCACCCAGCACCAGGGCCACTGGGCCCTTGAGATCCGTCTGGTACAGCGTGGCGGGTGCCTGGTCGCTGGTGCCAATGATCCAGATGTTGCGTTCCTTCAGCTCGTTCAAGGTACGCGCCAGGTTGGTGACCATGAAATAGGGCACGGTCTCCGCCGCACCGCTGGCCACCTTGGCCACCGTGGCGTTGATGCCGGCGGCATGGTCCTTGGGGGCGATCACGGCGTGGGCACCGGCACCATCGGCCACCCGCAGGCAGGCGCCCAGGTTGTGCGGATCGGTGACGCCGTCCAAGACAAGAATCAGCGGTTGGGTGCGTTGTTCGACCGGCAACTCGGCATTGGCAGCCTCCAGGTCTTCCAGCAATTCGTCCAGCGAATGCACTTGGGCGATGGCCTGCACCTTGGCCGCGATGCCCTGGTGGCCGTGGCCGCCGCACATCTTGGACAGGCGAACTCCGTCGGATTCGATCAGTTTGACACCGGCCTCATTGGCACGGTCCAGAAAACTGCGCATACGGGCATCACGCCGCGTGGGTTCGAAATAGATTTCGATGATGGATTGGGGCGCTGTTTTGAGGCGCACGCCCAGGGCATGGAAGCCGAAGAGGACTTTGGGGGATGACATGGGGGGATTATCGCCGCCCTCGCCTGCCTCCATTCTGTCCTTAGACCACGCGGCCTGCTTCAATCGTGATGCGCCGGTCGCAGCGCGCGGCAATGGCCCGGTCGTGGGTTACCAATACCAGCGTTGTCCCCAACTCGCGGTTCAGTTCAAACATCAGCTCCATGATCTTCTCGCCGGTGGCAAAGTCAAGGCTGCCGGTGGGCTCGTCGGCCAGCAGCACGGCCGGGTGCACCACAAAGGCACGGGCCAGCGCCACGCGTTGCTGTTCACCCCCGCTGAGCACCTTGGGGTAAGACGACAGTCGCTGCGACAGCCCCACGCGGGCCAGCATGTCGGTGGCGGCCTGGCGTGCGTCTTTGCGCGCAGCCAGTTCGAGGGGCAGCATGACGTTTTCCAGAGCCGTAAGGTTGCCCAGCAATTGAAAACTTTGGAAGACAAAACCGACCTTGCTGGCGCGCAGGCCCGCCCGGGCGTCCTCATCCATCGCAAACAGGTCGGTGCCCGCCAAATGCACCGTGCCGGTGGTGGGGGTATCCAAACCGGCGATGATGGACAGCAAGGTGCTCTTGCCCGAACCCGATGCGCCAACAATGGCGGCGGTCTCGCGGGCTTTGAGCGCAAAATCGATATCGCGCAGAATCTCTAGCGTGCCGGTGGAATCGGTCACCGACTTGCAAACGTGTTCAACAGAAATAATGACTTCTTCACTCATAGGGCTCTCTTTGGTTCGTCGACACTGTATCGCGCTTGGCCTGTTGGCCGGGCTCGCGGGGTTTTTACCCGCAGAAGCAGCCCAGCCGCCGGCCCGCACACCCGCCACCATTCTGGTTGTGGGTGACTCCCTCAGTGCCGAGTATGGCCTCAAACGCGGCACCGGCTGGGTGGCGCTGATGGAGCAACGCCTGGTGCAGGAAAAGATTGCCGCCACCGTCATCAATGCCAGCATCAGCGGTGACACCACGTCTGGCGGGCGGTCACGTCTGCCGGCCCTGCTGGCCAAACACAAGCCCACCGTGGTCATCATCGAGTTGGGCGGCAACGATGCACTGCGCGGCCTGCCACTGACCATGACCCAAGACAACCTGCAGGCTATGACCCAGGCGGCCCAAGCCACCAAGGCCAAGGTGCTGCTGCTGGGCATGCAGATGCCGCCCAACTACGGCCAGGACTATGCGGATCGTTTCGCCGCGCTGTTTGCCACCGTTGCCAAGACCCACAAAACCGGCCTGGTGCCCTTTCTGTTGAAGGACGTGGCGGATGGTCCGGACGCGCTGCGCCTGTTCCAGAACGACCGCATACACCCGACGGAGGCCGCCCACCCCACCATACTGAACAATGTGTGGCCCGCCGTGAAAAAGCAGCTGTCATGAGCCTTCAAATACTGCCCGCTGCTGCGCTGTTGGCACAAATGGATGGTTTTGACACCATCATCGATGCCCGCAGCGAGAGCGAGTTTGCGCTGGACCACTTGCCTGGCGCAGTGAACTGGCCCACGCTGAACGACGAAGAGCGCAAGCTGGTCGGCACCATGTATGTGCAGGTCAACCAGTTCGAGGCCAAGAAACGCGGCGCGGCCATTGCAGCGCGCAATATTGCCAACCATATTGAGCGCGAGGTCATTGCCAAGCCCAAGGACTGGAAACCACTGGCCTACTGCTGGCGCGGTGGCAAGCGCAGCGGTTCGCTGTCTCTGATACTGGACCAGATCGGTTTCAGGGTCACCCTGGTGGAGGGTGGCTACAAGGCCTTCAGGGCGGCCATGCTATTGGACATTGTCGAGAAAGTGTTGCATTTGAATTTTCAAGTCGTGTGCGGCACCACCGGATCGGGCAAGACACGGCTGTTGCAAGCCCTTGCAGCGGCTGGCGCCCAGGTGCTGGATCTGGAGGCATTGGCGCGGCACCGCAGTTCGGTGCTGGGTGCCCTTCCCGGGCAGACACAGCCCACACAAAAACGTTTTGACACCCTGATATGGGATGCCCTGCGCCGGTTTGACCCGCTGCGCCCGGTGTTTGTGGAAAGTGAGAGCAAAAAGGTGGGCAATGTGTCCGTGCCAACCGCTCTGGTGGAGCGTATGCGCGCCAGCCCCTGCTGGGACCTGACATTGCCCATGACCGAACGTGTGGCCTTGTTACTAGAAGACTACGACTTCTTTGTCAGGGACAGCGCGCACTTCTGCGAACGCCTGGATGTACTGGCAGACTTTCGCGGCAAGGCCGTGGTGCAGGCATGGAAAGACCAGGTCGCCGCGGGCAATTTTGCGCCAGTCGTGCAAGACCTGCTGACGCAGCACTACGACCCGGTGTACCTGCAATCCATGCAGCGCAATTTTGTGCAGTACCCACGGGCTATGGCCATTACGCCGGGGGACCGATCACTTGCGTCGATGGGTGAACTGGCGCAGCGTATGGTGCAAGACATGGGGGCTGTGCAGCCCCCCGCACCGGTGCAAACTTAACCGCCCTGTGGGCCGGGTGCCGCCCCCTCATCCGCAGGGGATGTGGTGTCACCGGGCCCGGCCATGCCGTCGTCGCCAGGGCCGTGGGCTTTGCGCTCATTCTTCTCCTTGAGCTTTTCTTCTTTCTTCTTCTTCTTTGCCAGTTCTTTCTGACGTTTTTCGTAGCCGTAGTTGGGTGTTGCCAAGGTGTACTTTCTGTTGTTGGCGACACTTTACCACCTCAGCCCCCAGCAACTGCCGATTCAGCGGGCCAGGCCACACTGCCGCGGTAGGCATGCCAGCTTGCGTGACCCAGCCAGGGCCCCACCACCAACAAGCCTAGACTCCAGGGCAACAACATGGCCAACACCACCAAGGTGGTCAGCAACAGGCCCCACAACACCATCACGCCGGTGTTGTTGAACACGACTTCCAAGCTGGTGATAGCCGCAGAGATGGCATCGGTATCCCGATCCAAAATCATGGGGATAGACACCACCGCGGTAGAAAACACCAGCATGGCAAATGCACCACCCACGGCGGCATAGGCGGCTACAAACTCCCAATTCTGCGGGTTGAACACCGCCTGTAATACGCCCGTGGTGGACGGCATGCCGGTATTAAAAAACACCGCGAACACCACCAGTGATGCCCTGCCCCACAACAGTTCCAGAACCACCAGAACCAAGACCAGCAGCCCCATGCTGGCCAAATGGCGATCCCAACAGGTCACAGATGCCCCAAGCTCTGGCGCAATGCCCAGCTCACGCCGGCGGCTCACTTCGTACAAACCCATGGCCAGAAACGGCCCCACCAGCAGGCAGCCCGAGGCGATGGACATGGTGTATTCGGGTTTGGCGCGGAACACCGCCGCCAACACTATGGCCATGGTGCAGAAAGCCACACCATAAAAGGCAGCGATACCGGGGTGTGCCAGCAGGTCGACAGCACCTTTGCGCAACCAGACAAAGGGTTGGCCCCAGGTGAGCGCAACAATGGTCTTGCGCGGTGCGCCGGAGGGTGGTGGCACATAGGGCGCAGGCTGCATGGCCTGCGTCTGCTCCATGTGGTCTGTGGTGTCTGTGCTCTGCATGGCCGACAGCTTAAAGTGGCTGTGGGCCTTTGCCTACTGAGGAAAACGCGCAGAGCCTGCGCGGTGCAGGCGCTGGTTAGGCAACACTCAGCGCAGGACGTTCAACGCCTGTGTGATGTCGGTCTGCAGATCGGCCACATCTTCCAGACCCACCGAGAAACGAACCAGCGTGCCGGGCAGCAAGTGGCTGGGCCAACCCGAACGCATGCTGTCCAGATCGTAAGGCACCACCAGGCTGATGGGGCCACCCCAGCTATAACCCAGGCGGAACAGCCTGAGTGCGTTACAAAATGCATCGGTCTGGTCCCGGGTGAACCGGGCATCCAAAATCACACTGAACAGCCCTGCTGCCCTGCCCTGCGCTTCTCCGCACAGGGCCATCCAATGGGCATGGCCTGGCGACTCCTGCAGGGACGGGTGCAAGACCTGTACAAACTCGGGCTGGGTCTGCGCCCAGGCTGCCAGTACACGTGTGGCGGCGTCGTGGGCGCGGTAGCGCAGTGCGATGCTCGGCAGAGAGCGCAGCACCAGTTCCACATCGTTCATACCCACACCTAGGCCAAAGCGCATGTGGGTGAGCTTGAGCTTGAGGTGCAGACCGGCATCCCGCGTGATGACGCTGCCCATCAGCACATCGCCACCACCACTGGGGTACTTGGTCAGGGCATGGGCCGAAATGTCCACACCCACCGCTGGGCTGGCGCCTGGCACCAGATCAAACGGGGCAAAGGCAAGGCCTGCACCCCAGGTGTTGTCCAGCGCCGTCAAGACCTTGCGTCGCTGGCAGATGTGCACCAGCTCCACCAGATTGGGAAACTCCAGCGTGACCGAACCCGCAGCCTCCAGCCAGACCAGCTTGGTGCGGCTGGAAATCTGGGCTTCCAGATCCTCGGGGTCCATGGGGTTGTAATACTGGTGGGTGATGCCCCAGCCCATCAACTCGCCTTCGACCAGGGTTTTGTTGGGGCCGTACACGTTGTCGGGCAACAGCACCTCGTCGCCGCTCTTGAGCAGCGACAGGGCTACCAGACCCAAGGCGGCCAGGCCACTGGGCACCAGCAGGCACTGCTTACCGCCTTCCAGCGTGGCCAGACGCTCTTCCAACGCATAGCTGGTGGGCGTGCCGTGCAGGCCATAGGTGTAGGCGGTTTTGTCCTTCCACTCGCGGCTGCGCATGGCGGCCACGGTCGGGAAAAACACGGTAGATGCCTTGAAGACGCCCGGCTGCGGGGCCTCAAAACCTTCCGGAGGAACGTACGGGTGGTGGATGAGGTTGGTGGTGGGGTGGGTCACGTGAAAGTCCGTTCTCTTTGGGTGTGACGTAGCGTAGCGGGCGCGCCGCAGAAGGGATAGCGCCAAGGCCTCAGAGGCGCTTCGCTTGCCAAGTCGGCCTTGGCGCTATCCCTTCTGCGGCGGTTTTGTGGCTGTCCACTACCAGTAATGCAGCTTCCTGCCATGGTGTGCAGTGTCGGGGGCGACTTGGCAAGCGAAGCGCCTCTGAGCCCCCGGCACTGCACACTATGGCAGGACAAAAACTACACGCTCCACTTCTGGATCAACTGCTCCGGACGCATCGCGTCATACCCTTCAAAGGGCTGGTGGATCCACGGGTTGGTGGGCAGAAATTCCACCGAATAATCTGGCACAAACGTGGACATGGCCTTGGTCCAGATCACAGCACTGCGCAATTCACTGATGGGCTCGTAGTCGTGCTTCAACTGGTGCACAACGGCTTTGAGCGTGTGGCCGGAGTCGGCCAGGTCGTCGACCAGCAAGACGCGGCCGGCGATTTCGCCCTTGGGTGTGGTGATGTAACGTGCAATATCCAGCTTGCCCTGCTGCGTACCAGCCTCGGCACGGTAAGAGCTGGTGGACATGATGGCCAGGGGCTTGTCAAACACGCGCGACAGGATGTCACCTGGGCGCATGCCGCCACGGGCCAGGCACAGGATGGTGTCGAATTCCCAACCCGACTGGTGGATCTTGATCGCTAGTTTTTCGATCAGGTTGTGGTATTCGTCATAACTGACGTAGAGGTGTTTGCCGTCTTCTGTCAACATAGGATGCTCCTGTATTTATAGCTGCTTACGCAATGTTTACGGGGGCTAGAGCCCAATTTCGCTTAAAAGATCGGTCCAACTCACTCTGCCAGGTAGGGGTGGCGCATCATGATGGTGTGGTCGCGGTCCGGGCTGGTAGACACCATGTGGATAGGCACACCCGTCACCTGCTCGATACGCTGCAGGTACAGGCGGGCCGCCACGGGCAGCTTGTCGTATTGCGTGACGCCCACCGTGCTGTCGCTCCAGCCTTCCATGACTTCATAGACCGGCTTGCAGCGCTCGATGTCGTCAGCGCCCATGGGCAGGATATCGATCAGTTCACCATCCATCTCGTAGCCGGTGCACAGCAGCAGCTCTTTCAAACCGTCCAACACGTCCAGCTTGGTGATGCACAAGCCGGACAGGCCATTAACCTGCGCCGAGCGCTTGAGCAAAGCCGCATCAAACCAGCCGCAGCGGCGTGAACGGCCGGTGGTGACGCCCTTCTCGAAGCCCACGGTGCTCATGTGGTAGCCAGGGGTGCCTGGCTTTTCCCAGTCCAGTTCGGTGGGGAACGGGCCGCCGCCCACGCGGGTGCAATAGGCCTTGGTGATGCCCAGGATGTAGTGCAACATGCCGGGGCCTACACCGGCACCGGCGGCGGCATTGCCGGCCACGCAGTTGCTCGATGTGACATAGGGGTAGGTTCCGTGGTCCACGTCCAGGAGTGTGCCCTGTGCGCCTTCAAACAGCAGGTTGGCGCCTTTGAGGTTGGCTTCGTTCAACTCGCGCGACACATCGGCCATCATGGGCCTGAGCAGTTCTGCGTGGCGCATGGCCTCCGCGTACACGGGCTCAAACTGCACCTGACCATCTTTCATGTACGGCGCGAGCGTGGGACCAAAGTCGAACGCGGCGGAGCCCAGGTAGCTGGTCAACACATGGTTGTGCAGGTCCAGCAGCTCGCGCAGCTTGGCGGCAAAACGCTCGGGGTATTTGAGGTCTTGCACGCGCAACGCTCGGCGTGCGATCTTGTCCTCGTAAGCGGGGCCGATGCCACGGCCCGTGGTGCCGATCTTGGTGGTGCCGCCCTTTTCGCGGAAGGCTTCGCGTGCCACGTCCAGCGCGGCGTGGAACGGCAGTATCAGCGGGCAGGCCTCGCTGATGCGCAGGCGCGAGCGCAGCTCCACACCCACTTTTTCGAGGCCTTCGATTTCTTCAAACAACTTGGCCGCGGACAGCACCACACCGTTGCCGATGTAACACTTGACACCGGGGCGCATGATGCCGCTGGGGATCAGGTGCAAGGCGGTTTTGACACCGTTGATGACCAAGGTGTGGCCTGCGTTGTGGCCGCCCTGAAAGCGCACCACGCCCTGCGCGCTTTCGGTAAGCCAGTCGACCAGTTTGCCCTTGCCTTCATCGCCCCATTGCGTGCCGACGACGACGACATTGCGTCCTTTGGTTGCATTCATTTCATATCCAATTGGTTGGGGATCGAGCGTGGCTAGGCTACGGACGGTCCCACAAGGGTTATCACAATACTTTGACAAGCCATTGGCCGGCGGACTGGTGCAGTTCGCGGTCGCAATGGAATTCATCAACTTCACTCTCGTGGCCGGGCAACACGCAGACCACCGTTTCACCCTGGCGGCGCAAGGCAGCGATTGCAGCGCGCAGTTCGGCAGCCTCGCCCCAGGGCGCACGGATGGCCGCACGCAATGGGCGGTCCGCCGCCACCGCGGTCAGCGCCTTGATGTCCAGGCTAAAGCCAACGGCGGGACGCTTGCGGCCAAACACCAGGCCCACTTCGTCATAACGTCCACCACGGGCCAATGCATCGCTGGCGCCAGGGGCATACAAAGAGAACATGGCGCCGCTGTAATAGGCATAACCGCGCAAGTCGGCCAGGTCAAACGACAGCTTGGCACCTTCGACGTGGCTGGAGAGCCACTTCAGATGGGCCAGAGCAGTCTGGATTTCTGGGGTGGCAGGCAAGACCTTGTGCGCTTGGTCCAAAACGGATGCATCCCCGTAGAGCTGCAGCAAGTCGATCAGCGCGCGTGAGGTGGCAGCCGGTGCCTGTCGCAACAGCGTTTTGAGTTCGCTGGCATCCTTGGCGGCCAGTGCGGCATGCACTTGCGCAAGCTGTGCGGCATCCAGTGAAAGACCATCCAGCAAGGCGTGCACGATGCGCGCATCCGCCATATCCACGCTGATGTCACCAATCTGGGCGGCTTTCAGGCAATCCAGTGCCAGTGTCAGGCTCTCCAGGTCGGCTTCCAGACCTGCATGGCCATAAATCTCGGCGCCAAACTGCAGGGGCTCGCGCGTTGCGTGGGGGCCACCCGGGCGGGTGTGCAGCACAGGGCCGCAGTAACACAGGCGGGTCACACCTTGGCGGTTGAGCAAATGGGCATCGATGCGTGCGACCTGGGGCGTGCTGTCGGCACGCAGACCCATCATGCGCCCGGACAGTTGATCGACCAGCTTGAAGGTTTGCAGGTCCAGCGCCTCTCCGGTGCCAGACAGCAGCGACTCCAGATGCTCCAATAAGGGCGGCATGACCAGTTCATAGCCATAGCAACGCGCCATGTCCAGCAGGTCTCTTCGTATTTCTTCGATGTGGCGCGCCTCGGAAGGCAGCACATCGGCAATGTGATCCGGTAAGACCCAGGCTGACATGTGGAAAGTGCAGGCTATTAAAACCTAGATTTTACCGGGCTTGGTGCCCGGTTTTCACGCGCCGGTCAGCCAAATCAACAGCAAACCACCCTAGATGCTGCACATGCCAAAGAAGCGTCTCTGCCCATCCGTTAACAACAGCAGCTGTGCGAACATCTTGCGCCACCCTTCGGGCGACACAAACGGATAGAGCCCTTCGATGACCAGCACCAAGGCGACGGCCAGCCAGATGGTATCGCCGCTCACACCTTATTTCTTGTTGTTGGCGGCGGGTGCAACACCCCCGCGGAACACCTTGAAAAACTCGGACGAAGAGGGATCCAGCACCATCACGTCGCTCTTGTTGGCGAAACTGGTCTTGTAGGCTTCCAGGCTGCGGTAAAACTGCGCGAACTGGGGGTCTTTGCCAAAGGCTTCACCGTAAATACGTGCGGCCTCGGCATCACCCTCACCCTTGATCTTTTGCGCGTCGCGGTAGGCATTGGCAATGGCGACTTCGCGCTGCCGATCTGCATCGGCACGAATTTTTTCACCCTCAGCCGCGCCAGTAGAACGCAGCTCATTGGCGACCCGTTTACGCTCTGCTTCCATGCGGCGGTAGACCGATTCGGTAATCGCTTCCACATAGTCCACACGGGTGATCCGCACATCAACTATGTCGACACCCCAAGGTTTGGCACCGCGCACTTTGGCCAGCACTTCTGCTTTGACGTCGGCCATCAGGTCTTCACGTTTGAGCGACAGCAGCTCCTTGACCGTGCGTTTGTTAACTTCTTCCTGGAAGGCATTACGCACCACGCGGTTCAACTGGATGGTTCCTGCACCTTCGTTCAATCCCACATTGCGGATGTATTCGGTAGGCTCAGAAATGCGCCAGCGTACATACCAGTCGATCACCACGCGCTGCTTCTCGGCTGTCAACATGGGCTCGGTATCCGAACTGTCCAAGGTCAACAGGCGCTTATCAATGTAGATCACGTTCTGGAACGGTGGTGGCAACTTGAAGTTGAGCCCTGGTTCGGAGATCACATCCTTGAACTTACCCAAGGCAAGGACCACACCAAATTGGCGCTGGTCCACCACAAACAGAGTCGAGCTTGCCAACGCAATCAGCACCAAAAACGACGAAAAAATCAATCCAATCCGATTCATGGGGAGCTCCTAGCGGGATTCGCGTTCACGGGTACGGGCAGCTTCACGGCTGCGGGCATCACTTCCGGATCCGGCAGACGGAACCACCTGGATGGGCGGAGCCACTGCCGGTGAAAGCGGCGCACCTGACTCACCCGCCCCTGCGCCCATTTGCATAATTTTGTCCAAAGGCAAATACAACAGGTTGGAGCCCTGCTTGGAGTCCACCAGCACCTTGGTCACGTTGCCATAAATTTGCTGCATGGTATCCAGGTACATACGGTCCCGGGTCACCTGTGGTGCCTTTTGGTACTCGGCAAACACCGAACGGAAGCGCTGGGCATCACCCTGTGCCTGCGCCACTACACGCGCTTTGTAGGCCTCGGCCTCTTCCTTCAAACGGGAGGCAGAACCCACGGCGCGGGGAATCACATCGTTGGCGTAGGCCTGGGCTTCATTCTTGGCGCGCTCGCGCTCTTGTCCTGCCTTCAGGACATCGTCAAAGGAAGCCTGCACCTGCTCCGGTGGTCGCACACCGCCAGACTGGAGGTTGATACCCACCACCTCCACGCCAACTTTGTACCGATCCAGAATCACTTGCATCATGGCCCGTACACGGGGGCCAATCTGGTCACGCTCTTCCGACAGCGCCGCGTCCATCTTCATCTTGCCCAAAACCTCACGCACCGAGGTTTCAGCGGCCTGAACAACTGCTTCGGCGGGGTTTTTACTTTCGTAGAGGAAAGCCCGGGCATCGTTCAAACGGTATTGAACCGCAAACTTGATGTCCAGAATATTTTCATCCTCTGTGAGCATGGCCGACTCGCGCAAGCCAGTGGCCTTGAGCACGTTGTCGCGCCCCACATCGACCGAGCGAATTTGCGTTACAAAAACCAGTTCATGGTTTTGAATGGGGTAAGGCAGTCGCCAGTTAAAACCGGCATTCACTGTGCCCTTGTACTTGCCAAACTGCGTAATCACCGCCTGCTGACCTTCTTGAACGATAAAGAAGCCAGTGCCCAACCAGATAAGGGCCAGCACCGCAACGATCAACCCCGCCCCAATACCGGCATTCTTCATGTCGGGCTGAAAACCACCGCCACCGCCGCCACGCGGCGACTGCGGATCCTTGCCGAAGAGACCACCCAATTTTCGGTTGAAGTCTTTCCAAACCTCTTCCAGATCCGGCGGTCCACCAGCCGGCGTATTCCGGCGGCCGTTGGAAGGGCCACTGTCCTGCGGGGGCTTATACGGTTCATTTTCAGGTGGTGGTGTTCCGTCTGTGTTGTTACCTTCCGTGGGCTTGTCGTCACCACGTCCCCAACGGGAGTCGTTCAAGTTAAACATTCTTTGCAGCCAACGGGGCGCAGAGACTGCGGGGAAAGCAAATGTACGAACAGGTGGTTTCATTGCGTCGTTTTTCATAGATCTGTCCCGGATTGTGCCTACTCAGCGGTCGTCCCCAGGGCTTGCGGGGGATAGCTCCACTGGATTCTCGTCAGAGGATGGCACACGCGCAATGTCAGCCAAGCGCTTGCGCAAGGCGGGAAGGCCTGTTGCGTCTCGCGCGCTGACAAAAATACGCGGGGTTTGTACGCCATCGATCTCGAATTGATCCTCCAGCTTCAGCGGCTGGTGTTCCGCATCCAAGGCGTCGATTTTGTTGAAAACCAATAACTGGGGAATTCCATCGGCCCCGATTTCTTTCAACACGCTTTGGACCTGCAAAATTTGTTCGGCAAAACGGGGATTGGCCGCATCCACAACATGCAACAACAGGTCGGCGTCTATGGCTTCTTGGAGTGTTGCCTGAAAAGCATCGACCAAACCGTGAGGTAGATCGCGGATGAAGCCCACCGTGTCAGAGAGAGACACCGAGCGCCCCGCCTCCCCCAAATAAAGCTGGCGGGTGGTCGTATCCAGAGTTGCGAAGAGCTGGTCGGCCGCATAGGCCCGCGCCTTTACCAGTGCGTTGAATAGCGTGGACTTGCCTGCATTGGTGTAACCGATCAGGGAGATATTGAAGGCATCTCGGCGTTCACGTTGGCGTCTTTGGGTTTGTCGTTGTTTTTTGACCTTGGCCAGACGCTCTTTGGTACGTTTGATAGTGTCGCCAATCATGCGGCGGTCCAGCTCGATCTGCGCTTCTCCAGGGCCACCGCGCATGCCGATGCCACCGCTTTGGCGCTCCAAGTGTGACCACCGACGCACCAGACGTGTACTCAGATACTGCAGCCGTGCCAACTCAACCTGCAGCTTGCCTTCATGGCTGCGTGCGCGTTGGGCAAATATTTCCAGAATGAGAAAGGTACGGTCGTTGACCGGCAACTCCAAATGGCGCTCCAGGTTGCGCTGCTGGCCCGGACTCAGGCTTTGATCAAACAATACCTCTTTGGCACCCAATTGTGTAGCCAACAACTTGATCTCATCCGCCTTGCCTGAACCTATGAAAAGTGCCGCGTCAGGCGCACGCCGCTTGCAGGTGACGCGTGCCACTGGCTCCATAGCGGCGGATTCGGCCAGCAAACCCAGCTCTTCCAGTTCACTGTCAAAATTTGGAGTGCCCAAGTCCACACCCACCAGTATGGTCGGCGTTCTGGCAGTTTGAAGCGCTGCTGTCAAATGGTCTACTGGAAAGCTGGCTTTTGAACAACTGAGCCGCTAGGGCCCCGAAACTTAAGCAGCGTCTGGTGCATCCACATTCGGTGCAGCAAAATTCACCGCGCGACCAGGAACAATCGTGGAAATGGCGTGCTTGTATACCATTTGGGTAACCGTATTGCGCAGCAACACTACGTACTGGTCGAAAGACTCCACTTGCCCTTGCAGTTTGATGCCGTTAACCAAATAAATCGAGACCGGAACATGTTCCCTCCGCAAAGCGTTGAGAAATGGGTCCTGCAGTAACTGCCCTTTGTTGCTCACGATATTCTCCGTGTTCAAGAAGATTAAGAAGACTGGACGATACCACACCAAGGCCGGTGACCCGGTGCGATGCACACCATTCCCGGTGCAAATGGCGTTTTTTACACGCGTAAAGCCTGATTAGTCGTCTTTATCGGCATAGGGATTCGAGGAAGACTTCATCTGTATACGCAATGGCGTACCTATCAGATTAAATTCCTTGCGGAATCGTCCCTCCAGAAATCGCTTGTAGGCATCTGTCACGTGTTCCAGCGAGTTACCGTGGATGATGATGATGGGTGGATTCATGCCCCCTTGGTGCGCGTAACGCAACTTGGGACGGTACATTCCCGTTTTCTTGGGTGTCTGGAACTGCACAGCCTCCAGCAACAAGCGCGTCAACACCGGAGTGGACATCTTGCAGTTTGCCGCCTTGTGGGCCTGTGCAATGGAGTCCCATACTGGGCCAAGGCCCTGCCGCTTTTGCGCAGAGATCATGTGCAGCGCCGCAAACTTCAAAAAACCCAAGCGTGTTTCTATGGAACGTTTGACCAGTTCGCGTGCGTAGTCGTCATCCATCGCATCCCACTTATTAACCGCGACCACCACAGCGCGCCCAGACTCCAGCACATATCCAGCAATATGGGCATCCTGGTCCGTCACGCCTTGGGTAGCGTCAATGAGCAATAACACGACGCTTGCCGACTCGATGGCTTGCAGCGTTTTAACCACCGAGAATTTCTCTATGGCTTCAAATACTTGGCCTTTGCGACGCAAGCCTGCCGTATCGATCAACTCGAAGCGTTGACCTTTGCGTTCGAACGGCACGGAAATAGCATCACGCGTCGTGCCCGGAAGGTCAAAAGCGACCAAGCGCTCCTCACCCAACCAAGTATTGATCAGTGTTGACTTGCCAACATTGGGACGACCAGCCACTGCCAACTTGATGACACCAGGCTCATCGGCAATCTCTTCCAAGCCATCATCAGGCGGCACCAGCGGACCCAATGCGAGATCGACCAAAGGCCGTATGCCTTGGCCGTGGGCTGCAGAAATGGGGAATACCTCACCCAACCCCAACTCAAAAAACTCCACCAGTTGGGCACCTGCCGTCATACCCTCTGACTTGTTCGCCACCAAAACACAAGGCTTGCCGAGCTTGCGCAGGTATTTTCCAATCTCGTAGTCTTGTGCAGAGAGCCCGGCACGGGCATCGACCACAAACAAGACAACATCGGCCTCGGCCACGGCTTGCCGTGTCTGTTTGGCCATTTCCTTGTAAATGCCAGAGGTGGCATCCGGCTCGAATCCGCCCGTGTCGATGACGATAAATTCGTGTTGTCCCTGCTTGCCGTTTCCGTAGTGGCGATCCCGCGTCAACCCCGCGTAATCGGCCACAATGGCATCACGGGTTTTGGTGAGACGGTTGAACAGGGTTGATTTGCCGACGTTGGGACGGCCAACCAATGCGATAACAGGTTTCATGTTGTATGGTTCAGACCATCACTCCGGTTTGAAGCCAAAAATACCGCCACGCTGGGTCACAACCACAAGCGTCTGACCGACCAATACGGGCGCGGACCGAATAGCAGAACCGTCCGTGGATAGGCGGTTCAGTGGCGAGCCGTCCTGGCGCGACAAAAAGTGCACGGTACCGACCTCATCACCGATCACCAAGGATCGGCCAACCAGGACGGGGGCCGTAAGGCTTCTAAAGCGCAGTCGCTCCGATACCCAAAGACGCTCGCCATCGGCGCGCTTCCAGGCAATCAAACGACCGTCACTCTCGGTTCCAAACACCTCGGACTCGTCACCATCCACTCCCGTGGATCCTGACGCAGACTTGCTCCAGACCAAGTTTCCTCTGACACCATCCACACAACCAACGGCAGACTGGAAAGCCCGGACACACACCTGATTTCCCTGGCGGCTAACGCCGGAGACAAGGTCCACAAGGCGCTCAACCTCATTGGTACCGCGGCTATTGGCAACTTGGGCCTCCCACTTGATCTTGCCGTTGAGCGGATTCATACCCACCAACCGTCCGGCCAGACCAGTTACCAGCGTATCGCCGATAGCCATCACGATACCTGAGCGCCCCAATACCAGCGCCTCGCCACTGCGTTGTTGCTGCCAGAGTTTGCGTCCGGTCACCACGTCAAAGGCAGACACCGAACGATCGGCGGACATCGCAAAAACCCGTGCACCTGCAACAAAAGGCGCCGTCAGCGTCACTGCACCCAGCTTTTGGCGCCACAGTTCTTTTGCGCCATCCAATACGATCAGTTCGTTTTCTTTGCTGACAACTGCAGCATAACGGCCGTCACTTCCTACGCCGGCTGACAATTTGACCCCGACCGACGTACGCCACAAATCACCACCTGTTCTGGCATCGATTGCGGCAACAGTTCCATCCGAGCCAGCCACGAAGACCAGGCTGCCAACGGGCCGAATTTCCAGCGGAAAATCGACAGATCCTACCGTCGAAGTCCACGCGGAGCGGACTCCTATCAGCGGTGTATTAGGCCCGAGATCGAGCTGCTTGGATTTATCAGGACCTGCACATGCACTCAGCGTCAATATGATGCCGACGGACAGCGCCCACTTGCTCAAAGCTTGGCGAATAACGGTCACTTCGCGCCCCCCGCAACAGCGGCAGTTTTAGTATCTGCCAGAGGGTCCACGCCCAAAGCATTCAACTTTACAACTACCAGACGACGGTACTCGGACTGTTCATCCAGGGCCTTGAATGCTTTTTGGTACTCCGCTTTGGCCTCTGATTTTTTCCCCTGCAGGATGTACACATCGCCTTTTCTATCGTCTGCCAAAGCAGAAAACTCTTCGGCGATGCCAGTACCCAGAATCTTCAAGGCATCGTCATAGGCTTTGGCATCGATCAAGATGGCGGAGAGCCGCAACCGCGCAACTGAAGCGTACCCTTTGTCCGCCGCGTTGTCCGCAAGCCAGTTCAGTGTCGTCTTTGCAGCATCAACCTTCCCCGCTTCATAAGCCATCTTGGCAACCAGAAGACCTGCCTGTTGGGTATAGGAAGCTTTTGCAAAGCGATCCTTCATATCCGAAAAAGCGCGTTCGGCCTTTTGTGCATCACCACTGCGCACCACCTTTTCAACTTCATCAAACATGGCAGCGGCTTGCACAGACTGGTTCCGCTGCCAAGCGTGGTAACCATTCCAGGCAGCTACAGCACCCAACACCACGATCAAACCCCAGGTGATGAGGTTTCCGTATTGCTTCCAAAAATGCTTGAGTTGGTCAAGCTGCTCTTGTTCTTCGAGGTCTAAATGGTTTGCCATGTGATTATTCAGTTAAGCCGGGGATTGTAGGTTGTTGAACCTCAGCGACAAGAGGCTCTCGGACACGTGTTTTCTATTGCGTTGCGCGTTCAGCCGAAGTGCCAAAGCGCTTTTGGATGTAGTCTTCCACGACATTCTGGAAATCTGATGCGATGGATTCACCGCGCAAAGTCATGCGCTTTTCGCCATCAATGAACACCGGAGCGGCAGGTGCCTCACCGGTACCAGGCAAACTGATACCGATATCCGCGTGTTTGCTCTCGCCAGGTCCATTCACGATGCACCCCATCACGGCCACCTTGAGATTTTCCACGCCAGGAAAACTTTTGCGCCAGACTGGCATTTTCTCTCGCAGGAAATCATCAATCTGCTGTGTGAGTTCCTGAAAAGTCGTACTGGTGGTTCGGCCACATCCTGGGCAGGCAGTAACGCTGGGCACAAAATTGCGCAGACCCAAGGCCTGAATGATTTCAGACGCTACAACAATTTCTTGGGAACGCGACTCACCTGGCGCAGGGGTCAGCGAGACACGGATCGTATCACCTACACCCTCTTGCAATAACACGCCCAACGCCACTGACGACGCGACCGTTCCTTTGGTCCCCATCCCCGCCTCGGTCAGGCCGAGATGCAATGGATACGCACATCGACGTCCCAACTCCCGGTAAACGGCAACCAAATCCTGTACACCACTGACTTTGCATGACAAGATAATCTGACCCGGGTCCATGCCAATAGCTTCCGCTCTTTGGGCGGACTCAATAGCTGACGTGATCAAGGCCTCGTACATCACCGGCTTTGCGTCCCAAGGCACCGCACGCCGGCTGTTTTCGTCCATCATGGAGGCAAGCAGCTCCTGGTCCAGGCTGCCCCAATTCACACCGATGCGAATAGGCTTATCCCACCGTAAAGCGGCTTCGATCATCTGAGAGAACTGTTTGTCCCGCTTATCGCCTTTGCCCACATTGCCAGGGTTGATGCGGTATTTGGACAGTGCTTTGGCACACTCAGGGTAGTCTGTCAGTAAGCGATGCCCGTTAAAGTGGAAATCGCCTATCAATGGCACATCAATGCCCATGCGATCCAATTGCTCCCGCACATAGGGTACTGCCTGGGCAGCCTCTGGGGTATTCACGGTAATGCGGACCATCTCTGATCCTGCGATTGCCAACTCCTTCACCTGAATAGCGGTACCAATGGCATCTGCGGTGTCGGTGTTGGTCATAGACTGCAAACGCACAGGCGCATCGCCACCTAAGGTGACCACACGCCCACCCCACACGACACGCGCCTGCAACGACTTGCGCCGCACCGGAGTTGACAAAGCAATAGCCAAACTGGAATCCACTACTTCACCTCAAAACGTGCAACGTTGTCGCGGGATACCGCCGACAAACTAAAAGGTTGTCCACGAACCTCAACATCCGTGGCATCTACCCGACCGATGACAACCGACAGAGGCGCCGCGCCAGAAGCACCCACCACCTCACCTTCGGCCAGAGTCTTGCTCAACTGCACCATGCCCTTGGCATCTACAACCTTGACCCAGGTAACACCTCTGGCTTTAAACACAACCGTGCCTGTCGTTGGCAACACAGGGGCGCTGGAAGGGCGACTTGCCGCCACTGCCGGAGAACTAGCAGGCTGTGTTGGCCGACTCGCAAGCGCCACGGGTTGGCTGGCCGCGACCGCGGGGCCTAACGGCGTTGCAGCCTTCATGGGCGGTGCTTCCACAACGGGCGTTGTTGACGTGGTAGCCGTTTCATTTGGGTTGCGAACCACAGAGCTTGCCTCAGCAACTGGCTCTGGGCTAGCACTCAAAACCGGCGCCGAAGGCGGCACCGCCTGGATTTGCCCTACGCTGCTGTCAAAGGTTTCCTTCGGTTGGGTGGCGATTTCACCAGAGACTTCCGGCTCTTGAATACCCGGCATGAAGAACACCGCTATGCCCGCCAATACAAGGGCAGCAACAATCAGCGTTGAAGGTTTGGTCAGCAATGCGGGAAGCGGCATCGTAGTCGCATCACTGGGCGAATGAAACGGAGCGTTGATACCACGCTCGTCTGGGTTCAACTTGGGTGCTGTGGTCAGCGGAAGCTTGTGCAATATCGGGGCAGGGTCAATTTTCAGCGCACGGCAAACACTTGCGGCCAATGCCCGTACAAAAACCGCGTCATGCAGCAAGTCCAGACGGTCTGCCTCCAGCGCTTCAAGCTTCTTTACCGGTATCTTCATGGAAACCGCCAAGGCTGCCACGTGCAAGCCGGCGGCCTCTCTGGCACTGCGCATCATTGCTCCGGCAGTTACCGTATCCGGCGACGCCTGCGCCTCTCCCAGACCCACTTCATCGGAAGCCCCCACATTACTCATTGAAGGCACCTCGCTCCAAAGCCAAGTTTTCCCGAGATTGTGGATAACGCTTCCTCAACTGACCGCTCAGTTGTGCCATCGCATCACGGTTTTCCATGCGCCGCTCCACTTTAATTCCCAGCCACAGGGACTCGGCATTTGCCAGCTCGCTGTTGTTCAAGCGCCGAACATAAAACTGGGCTCTCACAAACTCCCCGCGTTGGTACAACAACTGCGCAAGGTTATACGCCGTGATGGGGTTTCCAGCATCCAACTCGTAGGCACGTACAAAACTGCTTTCGGCTTCGGCGGACTGACCGGCCTTCATCTGGCACAAGCCCATGGCCATCCAAGTCTTGGCGCGTTCGCCATAGGCCGGATTCGCCAAGGCACTATTGAACAGTTGCGTCGACTCAGTGAATCGGGATTGTTGGCACAACATCCAACCGTAGTTGTGCTGCACGCTAGCTGCCTTGGTATTAATGGCAAGTGCCCTGCGAAAACTTTCTTCCGCAAGCGGCATCTCATTCAGCCGCATGTAGATCAACCCACGCAGGTTGTAGGCCTCAAACAAACCGGGATCAGCCGTAATGGATTGTTTGAGGTGATCCAGCGCATCGGTGGTCTGGCCTTTGTCAAAGTAGGCCACAGCCAACTCCAGCCGCAACCGCGCGCGTTTGCGTGCCTCCGGCTCATCTGACTCTGTCTCACGGTCCGAATTCATGGAGGCGCCCGGCATATTGGACGCGCAACCAGAAAACAACACGACGGTCACAGCGACCAGACTGGACCACACGATCCATGAGCGCGCTGCAACGCCAATCCGCAACTTATCAGTCATTAACAATATCCTCTCTCCCCTGTGGAGCCAATTCATTTTCGGGCGTGATGATGATAGTGCGTCGCTTGCTGATTCGTGTCTGAATATTCGTTCTATCTTGCACATCGCCCGCTAGTTGACCACACGCAGCATCGATATCGTCGCCACGGGTCTTGCGGATTGTCGTTACGATGCCCGCGTCACTCAATATTTTGGAGAAGGCGAGGACTGCGCTTTGTTGGGAGCGGACCAGTCCAGAGGCAGGAAAAGGGTTGAAGGGGATAAGGTTGAATTTGCACCAAGCCCGTTCACCCTTAACGGGACGCACCAGCTTCACCAATTCGGCTGCATGTGCTGGCGTGTCATTCACTCCATCCAGCATGCAGTACTCAAAGGTGATGAAGTCCCTGGGCGCCACCTCCAAATAGCGCTTGCAGGCGTCCAGCAACTCCGCAATAGGGTACTTGCGGTTCAACGGAACCAGATCGTCTCGGAGTGCATCATTGGGCGCATGCAAGGACACCGCCAGCGCAACGGGACAATCCTGGCCCAGTCTGTCCATCATCGGGACCACGCCCGACGTGGAAACCGTCACACGGCGGCGCGACAAACCATACGCATGGTCGTCCAACATGACCCGCAGGGCCGGAACCAACGCTGAATAGTTTTGCAGAGGCTCGCCCATACCCATCATCACTACATTGGAGATGACGCGTTCGTCCTTCTTCAAATGCTTGCGCAAAAAATGTTCGGCAAACCAGAGCTGCGACACAATCTCGCCAGCCGTCAAATTGCGGCTAAACCCCTGGTGCCCGGTAGAGCAAAACCGACACGCAACGGCGCAACCGGCTTGAGACGAAACGCAGAGCGTGCCGCGGTCGTCTTCCGGGATAAATACGGTCTCTATGGCATTGCCACCACCCACATCAAACAACCATTTGATGGTTCCGTCCACAGAGATGTGCTGAGAAAGCACCGGAAGTGCCTGGACGTGTGCGGTAGTCTTGAGTTTCTCGCGCAAAGACTTAGCGAGATCACTCATATCCTCGAATTGAGCAGCCCCTTTTTGGTGAATCCACCGAAAAAGCTGGGTCGCACGGAAGCGTTTTTCCCCGAGCCGCTCGCAAAAGGCGGCCAATCCGTCCAGATCGTAATCAAGCAGGTTGGCCGTCATTGCATAACTTAACGGGAAAAAACGTTCGCGCCAGCGAAGAAGAACGCGATTTCGACTGCGGCGGTCTCTGCTGCGTCGGAACCGTGCACTGCGTTGGCATCAATGCTGTCGGCGAAGTCGGCACGGATGGTTCCGGGCGCAGCTTTCTTGGGGTCGGTAGCGCCCATCAGGTCACGGTGCTTCAGAATGGCGTTTTCGCCTTCCAGTGCCTGGATCATCACAGGACCGGAGATCATGAAATCCACCAGGTCTTTGAAGAAAGGACGCGCCTTGTGGACCGCGTAGAAAGCTTCTGCCTCGCCGCGGGACAAATGCGCCATGCGAGCAGCAACGACCTTCAGGCCAGCTGCTTCGAAACGGGCGTAAATTTGTCCGATGACGTTCTTGGCAACGGCGTCGGGTTTGATGATGGAGAGAGTGCGTTCGATTGTCATAATATTTCCTGAACTGATTGAGAATCTGACCTATTGCTCCGAAGCGGGGCAAAGCCTGCTATTTTAGCATTGCCGCCTAGCGGCTACGTCCCTTGCGGCGCTGACCACCAGGCCCACCGGATGGTCTTTGCCCGCCGTCCTGACGTTGGCGCGTAAAGCTATCTGCACCAATGTAACCAAAGGCGGTTTTCATAGGGTCCGGCTGCGCAGCCCCACCCCGCCCATCGCGCGGCGCATCAAAACGATTCCCATCTGGACGCCCACCCCCTTTGGGTCCACCCTGGCCGCCGCGACCCTTAAAGCCGCTTGGGGCCGTCGGGTTTGGCTGACCGCCTGCATTGGCTCCACGGGGGCCGCCCGTGCGACCACCGCGGCGTTGGCCATTGCCTTGTGGACCACCACGACCCGGGTTGCCACGTGGTGCACCCTCTTCCCGAACACCCTCCGCTGGTGCCCGTCCGCCACCAGCCGCCTGTACCAGGGATCGAATATCAGCCTCGTCCAACTCCATCCAACCGCCACGCTTCAGCCCGCGCGGTAAAACCATGGCACCGTATCGGATGCGGATCAATCGGCTCACGGCATGGCCCACCGCCTCCAGCATGCGGCGCACCTCGCGGTTTCGGCCCTCAGAAATGGTTACGCGGTACCAGCAATTGGAGCCTTCGCCACCACCATCTTCAATCGAGCCAAACTGCGCCATGCCGTCGTCCAGCTTGACGCCTTCCAGCAGCATTTTTTTCTCTTCCTTGTTCAAGGAACCCAATACCCGCACCGCATACTCGCGCTCAAGGCCGAATCGGGGGTGCATCAGGTTATTGGCCAACTCACCAGAACTGGTAAACAGCAGCAAGCCTTCGGTGTTCAGGTCCAGGCGCCCGACCGACTGCCACTTACCCTGGTGCAGCTTGGGCAGCCGTCGAAACACGGTGGGCCTGTTTTGTGGGTCATCATGGGTCACCACTTCGCCCACAGGCTTGTGGTAAGCGATCACCCGGGCCGGTGGGGGATCGATACGAAAACGGATGGGCTTGCCATTGACCTTGATGTTGTCGCCAAACTGGATACGCTGACCAATGTGGGCAGGCTCATTGTTAACCGAGATACGCCCTTCCATAATGAGCTGCTCCATCTCCAGGCGCGAGCCCATGCCAGCCTGGGCCAATACTTTGTGCAGCTTAGGCGTTTCGGCCATCGGTGCCAGCACGCGTTTGGGCAGCACCAGCTCCACCAACTCCTCGTCAGCGTCAAACTGGCCCGAAATGACGTCACTGAAGCGGTTGTCGAACGCCGCCTTTGTCTGCCCAGCAGGTACAACCGCCAGATCGGCCTGGAGAGAGGGCGCAGCCGACGCTACCGGTGCGGTGCCGTCTACTTCAGTGCTGGGTAATGCGGCAGTTTCGGGAGCAAGCTCTTCGGGCGTTGGCTGTGCAGGCGTGTTTTCGTTCATTCTGAGAATCCATTTAAAGGTGGAGGCACTTCTAGATTGACGGCTTCCAGTGGCATATCCAATTGCATCTTTTCGTCGCCCAACACAAGCTCCTCGGCGGCTTGCAACGCGACGGTCTCTCCGGCTGATTCAACCAGGGCGCCAAAAACTCCGTCCTGATTCGCCACACTCTCCAACAATGGCAGCTGATCCAGAGACTTCAGCCCCAGGTCATCCAAAAATTGCCGGGTGGTCGCATACAGTGCCGGGCGCCCTGCTGCTTCCCGGTGTCCAATCACCTCGACCCAGCCCCTGTCTTCCAGTTGTTTAATCAACAGGGAATTGATGGTCACACCACGGATGTCCTCCATATCGCCCCGCGTCACCGGCTGGCGGTAGGCAATGATGGCCAGCGTCTCCAACGTCGCCCGTGTGTAACGGGGTGGTTTTTCGGGATGCAGCCTGTCCAGGTACTCGCGCATTTCCGGCCTGCTTTGAAAGCGCCATCCGGAAGCAACATTGACCAACTCAACGCCCCTGCCCGCCCATTCGCTGCCCAACTCTTCGAGCAGGCTTTTGAGCGTGTCTGCACCCAAAGACTCATTGAAGAGCGAACGCATATCGCGCAACGGCAAGGGTTGCTGAGAGCAAATTAACGCGGTCTCCAGGACCCGTTTTGCATCTGCCATGTTCATAGTCAGGCTTTATCGGAAACGCCACCATCCCGGTGAGCAATCAATGAGATTCCAAACAGACGGCAGCAGATGTGAAGAATTCACCGTGCCTCACCTCGGCATGTCACGAGGCGCTTACGGGTTTTCGACCCGTGCATTTGGATTGTAACGCAGGCCCCAAGCGGCGAGAAGTGCTTGGAAATCTTCTGGTGGTGGTGCGTCGAAGGTCATCTGCACCCCGGTCACAGGGTGGTCAAAGGCCAGATGGGTAGCGTGCAGGGCTTGCCGATGCATGGCAGCAACACAGACACCTCCGTACACCACATCGGCCACCAAAGGATGGCCCAACGAAGCCATGTGCACCCTGATCTGATGGGTGCGCCCCGTATGCAAAATACAGCGAACCAGACATCCACTGTCGGCATTGTCCAGAAACACCACATCCGTCTTCGCCGCTTTACCCGCTTGGCTGTCCAGATCCACGACGGCCATGCGCAAACGGTTGCGTGGGTCTCTGCCTATGGGCGTATCCACGGTCTGGCGCGTCGGTCCGGTCCAGGGACGGTGCGCGACAGCCAGGTATTGCCGGCTCACATCCCTCGCAGCGATGGACTGCACCAGGGCGTCCATCACGGTGCGGCTGCGGGCCACTACCATCAGCCCGCTGGTGTCTTTGTCCAAGCGGTGCACGATACCGGCTCTGGGCACGGTTGCAATCGCCGTGTCATATGCCAGAAGGCCGTTGAGCAAGGTGCCACTCCAATTGCCCGGCGCGGGGTGAACCACCAACCCCGCTGGCTTGTTGATGACCAGAATGTGGGCGTCCTGGAACACCACGTCCAATGGCATGGCCTGGGGTTTAAAGGCTTGGCTTTGGGGTGTGGGCCGAAGCTCGATCACCAACTCGTCCCCCGCCTTGACCTTGTGCGACGCCTTGCGGGCAGGCTGCGAGTTGATAGTGACGCGGCCCGCTTCAATCAATTGCTGCAGGTAGTTTCTGGAGAACTCGGGTGCCGCGTCGACCAGGGCCTTGTCCAGCCGTGCGCCGTGTTGTTCTGCAGACACGCTAAGCTTGCGCCATTCAACGTCGTTTGCGGCGTCCTCCAACTCCTCAGAGTCGTTCGGCACCGGGGCGCTCGATATAATTCCTGTGCTCTGTTTCAAGAAAGTTTCCTAACATGCTTCGTGTCAAATTATCGGTCGTTTGCGTTTCACTGCTGGCGACCGTCACACTCTTGACCGCCGGCTGCTCTAGCACCACGGTGGACAAGACAGCCACGATGAGTCCCAACAGGATTTACTCGGAGGCAAAGGAAGAGATGGCAGCGAGCCAGTGGGAACGGGCGATACCCTTGCTTGAAAAGCTGGAAGCAAGAGCTGCCGGTACACCGCTGGCGCAACAGGCACAGTTGGACAAAGCCTACGCACAGTACAAATCAGCAGAGCCCGCACAGGCTTTGGCAACGCTGGAGCGTTTCATGAAGCTGCATCCAGTGAGCCCCGCCATGGACTATGCCATTTACCTCAAGGGCGTGATCAACTTCAACGATGACCTGGGCTTGTTTGCCAAGTTCACGCGACAGGATTTGACCGAACGCGACCAGAAAGCCTCCAAAGAGTCGTTTGAAGCCTTCAAGGAACTGGTAGACCGCTTTCCAGATTCTCGCTATGCAAGTGACGCGCGCCTGCGCATGAACTACATCGTGAGTGCGCTGGCCCAATACGAAGTACATGTGGCCCGCTACTACTACAAACGCGGCGCCTACCTGGCCGCCGTCAACCGCGCCCAAGTTGCCGTCTCCGACTACCGAGAGGTTGCAGCCGTCGAAGAGGCCTTGTACATCATGTACCGCTCGTACGAAGCACTTGGCATGACACAGCTACGGGACGACGCCAAACGCGTGCTGGAAAAGAACTATCCCAAGTCCGACTTTCTGGTGCATGGCTCGCGTGCACTCAATGACCCGTGGTGGAAGGTCTGGTAAACAGACCTTCGAGCACCTGGACAAACTGGTCTTGCGAGGTGATGCGCCGCATGGCCGGCAAGGCCGCCAGAATACGGCGTCCATAGGCCATCTGGCTTAGCCGCACATCACACACCACCAGCATCCCACGGTCAGTTTCCCGACGGATCAAACGGCCGGCCCCCTGCTTGAGGGCGATCGCCGCCTGGGGCACATGGTAGTGGTGAAACGGGTTGCTGCCACTGGCTTCCAGCTGCCTCGACCGCGCTTCTACCACCGGGTCTCCTGGCGGGGCAAACGGAAGTTTGTCTATCACCACCATTTGCAGCGCGTCACCCGGAACGTCTATCCCCTCCCAGAACGACGCCGAGCCAACCAGGATGCAACCATTGTTTCCGGCCACGGCGCCCCTTACAAAACGCTCGGTCAGTTCGCGCTTGGGGGACTCTCCCTGCAGCAACACATCCATGAACGACAAGGCACCAAAGTGCTCACGCAAAGCTGCTGCAATGTCGCGCATGGCCCGCAATGTGGTCGTCAACACCAGGGTTCGCCCGCCCAACGCGGCGGCACCCTGGGCCACCAGCCGGGCCACTGCGGTGCTATGCCCCGCATCACCCGGCTTGGGCATGTGTTCAGGGATGTACAACGCTGCCTGGGCCATGTAGTCGAAGGGGCTTTGAACCTGCAACACCTGCGCGCCCTCCAGCCCACATGACGCCACAAAATGTGCCATGTGCGCGTCATGCCCCAGGGTGGCTGACGTAAAAATCCAGGACTTGTGATTGCCTCCATCGGTTTCAGCGCTGTTCACACGTGATCGCATCGCATCTGCAATGTCCAGCGGTGACTGAACCAGCCGAACCTGTGAACTGCCCACCTCCAGCCAGCGTACGGCACCGGCTTGCACGGCGTGTGAAAACACGTCCAGCTCAGCCATCAGGCGCGAGGCACGTTCATGCAGCGCCTGAAGCTCGGGCGACAGATCTTCCATGCTGCGCAACACCACATCCGTGTGCTGCAGTGCCGTATGCACATCCGACACCACAGCCTGCCAATCCTGCGCAGCAATGCCTGCGGGCTGTTCAGCCTCCCACGCGATACGCCCGGTGGCCTGGCTACCACCACACAACGCGCGCAACGCCTGCACACTGCGGCTGAGCTCCACCAACATGTCGGGCCACGCGGTGTGGGCCAGGACCATCTTGTGCCCTTGCAGCGCCAGATCGCGCCCGAAATTGTCCAGTTGGTGGGTTGTCAGCTGACGGCCCAAAAAGTTAACGCCGATTTCGTTGAGCTGGTGCGCTTCGTCAAACACCACGGCCCGCACCGTCGGCAATAACTCGGCCACACCCGATTCGCGGATGTTCAGATCGGCAAAAAAGAGGTGGTGGTTGATGACCACCACATCGGCCGCCATGGCCTCGCGCCGCGCCAGGTTGACGTGGCAATTGCTGATCTGCGGGCATCGGGCGCCCAGGCAGTTGTCCCGCGTGGACGTGACCAGGGGTATGACCGGCGAACGTTCATCGAGCTGCGTCAACTCGGCCATATCCCCCGCACGGGTGGTTTGAGACCAGGCCTCAACACGGCCCAAATCCCGCTGCACAGAGGCTTTATGTGCCATTTCACTGTGCCTGGCGTCCCCCAAGCGGAGCATGCACAGGTAGCTGCTGCGCCCCTTCAACAGCGCCGCACGCACCGGCATGCCCAGCGCGGCCACCAGGCGTGGAATATCGCGTCCAAACAACTGGTCCTGCAGAGTTTTTGTCGCTGTGGACAGCAGGACGCGTTCACCACTGAGCAGGGTTGGCACCAGATAGGCAAAGGTTTTGCCAACACCCGTTCCGGCCTCGACCACCAGTGCCCCACCACTCTCCAAAGTGGCCGCCACTGCATTTGCCATCGCAGTCTGTCCGCTTCGGGGGGTGAACTCGTCTACACACTGCGCCAAGGCCCCATCAACGTCAAACGCCCGCGCGACCAGATCCTGCAGACCCATGCGTCAGGCCGGCTCGTTGGGCTGCAATTCACGCTCCACACGCGCAATTTCGTCACGCAGGGACAAACGGCGTTTTTTGAGCCTGCGCATCATCAGTTCGTCTACCGGCGCATCATTGGCCGCGCGGTCTATCAGAGCATCCAGGTCGGCATGCTCCATCCGCAACTCGATCAAATGGCGTTCAGGTGAGTGGAGATTTGTTACCAAGGGCAATGCAAGCAAGTACGGGTTTAAACTACGGCACCAAGGGTCGTGCTGGCTTGATAATACGACCTTACTGTCCTTTTGCAGAAAGTATTGCTTCTTAAGCAAATCAACATGGCCACTGGTTACCGACTCACTGCTTCCACAGGTATACACAAGGGCGACCGCGAGTACCAGCAGGACCAGATCGCGCTCTTGAAACACCCGCGTATCAATGGTTGCATATTGGCCATCGTGGCCGATGGCATGGGTGGACGCAGCGGCGGCCGCAAGGCCTCGGATCAGGTCATGATGACCTCCAAGCAACTCTTCGAGCGTTACGACCCCGACACCGACGACGCCTCAGCCATCCTGGCACAGGTGGTGCAGGAAGCCCACGTAGTCATCAAGCTCACAGCCATTTCCTCAGAAGAAGAGCCCCACAGCACCCTGGCGGCTTTCCTGATCAACGCCGGTGGCGACTGCCACTGGGCCCACACGGGCGATTCCCGTATTTACCATTTCCACGGCAACCGCTTCGTCAAGCGCACCATGGACCACTCGTATGTGCAGGCCCTGGTCAACCGCGGTGAGATCACCGAGGAGCAAGCGGCCGTACACCCGCAGTCCAATATCCTGATGGGCTGCCTGGGTACCGAGAACGATCCTCCGGTGGATTTCCATTTCATCTCCCAGTTGCGCCCCGGCGACGTGCTGATGGCCTGCAGCGACGGTATTTGGCACTACTTCAACACGGGCGAACTCGGTTCCGTCCTGTCCACGCTGAGTGCACGTGAGGCCACCGAGTTTTTGATCGAAAAGGCCCGCTCCCGCGGCCGCGGTGTGGGTGACAACCTGTCGATTGTGGTGGTCAAGCTCGAACCCCTCACGCCCTAGTTTCGCGTTCAAGGGTTAGGGCCTCAGGGCGGCAGCGGTAGTGGCTGACTGCCCTTTCCATGGTCCAGCAGCCGCTGGTCACGTTCCTGGCGGCGTTTTTCCAGTGCCTTCTGTTTATCACTGTAGGCCTGGCGATTCTTTTCAATCGTCTCAGCATTCAGCACTGCGCCAGTTTTGGCAACCGCTGCCTGGCTTTTGACCGGTTGCGCCCGTTGGTGGTGGGAGCGCTGTTTGTCGTCCTGCGTTTTTTGCCGGTCTTGCAGCACGCTTTTTTCGGTGCGTGTCTGTGCGTCCCGTTGGCGCTGCACGTTGTCGGCCGCTTTCAGTTCTTCCCGTTGCAACTGCTCAACGCCTCGTTGTTTTCGGTCCGCGGCATTGAGGACCGCTTCCTGGCGTTTCAGGTCAGACAACATCTGACGTCGCCGCACACTAACCTCGTTTTGGCAGTCGGTGACTGCAAACCGTGACAAACAGGCCGACTCTTCTGCATCCAACTCCGCCGTCTTTTGCTGGCGCATGCTGTCAATACGCAGACGCTCAGCCTGGCCACCCCCCACCACATTTGGGGCATCCTGGCTCCAAACCGCGGTGCCCAGGCCTGCGAGCCATAACACCACCCACCAGCGGCGCATCATGTCAGGCCTGTATCCACCACACGCCGCTCCTGCGAGAGGTATTCCTGCGACTGCATTTCGCTCAGGCGCGACACGGTGCGCGGAAACTCGTGGGCCATGGGCCCATCGGTGTACAGGTCAATCGGCGCCACCTCGGCCGACATGATCAGCTTGACACGTCTGTCATACAGGACATCAATCAACCAGGTAAACCGCCGCGCCTCGGACGCCATGCGCAAGGGCATATGGGGCACGTCACTCAGAAAAATCGTGTGGAACTGGGTGGCGATTTCCAGGTAGTCGTTCTGCGAACGCGGCCCGCCACACAACGATTTGAAATCAAACCACACCACCCCGCCTGCCTTGCGGCGCACCCAGATCTTGCGCGACTCAATGTTCAGCACCGGCTCTTCGTCGTGGGTTTCTTCTAGCGCGTTGAAGGCCTGCTCCATGGCCGCATCTGCGGCCGGTCCGTTGGGCATGTGGTACAGCTTCAGCGAGTCCATCGTGCGCTTGCGGTAGTCGGTGCCGTTGTCCACGTTGAGCACCTCCAGGCGCTCGTTTAGCAGCGCAATGGCGGGCAGGATGCGGTCGCGGTGCAGTCCGCCCGGGTACAGTTCGTCGGGCTTGAAGTTGGACGTGGTGACAAAACCCACACCGTTCTCGAACAGCGCCGACAACAAGCGGTGCAGGATCATCGCGTCGGTTATGTCCGCCACATGGAATTCGTCAAAACAGATCAGGCGGAAACGCTTGGCTATGCGTTTTCCCAGCTCGTCCAAGGGATTGACCGTGCCCTGCAGGTCCGATAGTTCGCGGTGCACCTCGCGCATGAACTCGTGGAAGTGCAGACGTGTCTTGCGTTTGAGGGGGACCGCGTTGTAGAAGCAGTCCATCAAAAAACTCTTGCCCCGCCCCACGCCACCGTACAGGTAGACCCCGCGGGGGACATCGGGGCGGTTGATCAGCTTCTTGAAGGCGTTGGAGCGCTGCTCCTTGAAGTCTGCCCACTCGCGTGCACAGCGCTCCAGCGCATCGACCGCGCGCAACTGCGCGGGGTCGGCCACATAACCACGGCTGGCCAGCTCGGCCTCGTAGGTTTGTTTGACGCTCACCATGAAGCCCCTCCGAACACTATTAATTTAATAGCTAACGGACCATATTTCACGGGGGCTAACAAGCTATTTGACCAAGAAGTCAATTAGAAATTCAATGTCCGCTTGTCCACCGCCAATGCGGCTTCCTTGGTCGCCTCACTCAAGGACGGGTGGGCATGGCAAATGCGGGCGATGTCCTCGGCACTGGCCTTGAATTCCATGGCCACCACGGCTTCGGAGATCAATTCAGATGCCTGCGGACCCACGATGTGTACACCCAGGATTTCGTCGGTCGTGGCATCAGCCAGAAACTTGACAAACCCGGTGGTGTCGCCCAACGCACGTGCGCGGCCGTTGGCCAGGAAGGGGAACTGCCCAGCCTTGTAGGCCACGCCATCCGCCTTGAGCTGCTGCTCGGTACGGCCCACCCACGCAATTTCGGGGCTGGTGTAGATCACCCAGGGCACGGTGTTGAAGTTGACGTGCCCGTGCTGGCCAGCAATACGCTCCGCCACGGCAACGCCCTCTTCCTCCGCCTTGTGCGCCAGCATGGGGCCACGCACCACATCGCCCACCGCCCATACGCCGGGCAGATTGGTCTTGCAGTCGGCGTCCACCACGATGGCACCGCGCTCGTCCAGCGCCAGGCCCACCGCTTCGGTATTCAGACCGATGGTGTTGGGCACACGGCCGATGGAGATGATGAGTTTGTCGACGTCCAGCGTCTGTGCTTCACCCTTGGCATTGGTGTAGGCCACGGACACGCCTTTTTTGCCGTTCTTGATCTCGCCGACCTTGACGCCCAGCTCAATCTTCAGACCCTGCTTGGTGAAGGCCTTGAACGCCTCCTTGGCCACGCCTTCGTCCACCGCGCCCAGGAAAGTGGGCAGGCCTTCGAGGATGGTGACGTCTGCACCCAGGCGCTTCCAGACCGAGCCCATTTCCAGGCCGATTACGCCGGAGCCGATCAGGCCCAGCTTTTTGGGTACGGCGCCGATGTTCAAGGCGCCGTCGTTGGACAACACATTAACTTCATCAAACGGAGTGCCGGGCAGCGCACGGGCATTGGAGCCGGTGGCGATGATGATTTGTTTGCCGGTGAGGGTTTCTTCGGCAGCGCCTGCCACCTTGATCTCATAGCCACCGTCGGAGGCCTTGACGAACGAACCACGGCCGTGGAAGAAGGCAATCTTGTTCTTCTTGAACAGGTACAGGATGCCGTCGTTGTTCTGTTTCACCACGGTGTTCTTGCGGGCCAGCATCTTGGCCACATCCATGCTCACACCCGTAGCCGAAATGCCGTGTTCGGCAAAGTGGTGGTTGGCGTGGTGGAAGTGCTCAGACGACTGCAGCAAGGCCTTAGACGGAATACAGCCCACATTGGTGCAAGTACCGCCGGGGGCTGGGCCACCCTTCTCGTTCTTCCACTCATCGATACAGGCTACGTTGAAGCCCAACTGGGCGGCGCGGATGGCGGCGATATAACCACCGGGGCCACCGCCAATGACGATCACGTCGAATTGTTTACTCATACATTTTCCTAGGATTCTGGGCTGCAGAGGGTTCTGCGCAGGTAAAGGAGGAGCCCGTAGGGCGGGGGACACGGAGCAGAGCCCTCTGCGGCCCAGACTCCGGGTCAATCCCTCAAGGTTTTAGATATCAAACAACAGACGTGCAGGATCTTCCAGCGCGTCTTTCATCGCCACCAGGCCCAGCACGGCTTCGCGGCCGTCGATAATGCGGTGGTCGTAGGACATGGCGAAGTAGTTCATGGGGCGCACCACCACCACACCGTTTTCCACCATGGCGCGGTCCTTGGTAGCGTGCACACCCAGGATGGCCGACTGTGGCGGGTTGATGATGGGGGTGGACATCATGGAGCCGAAGGTGCCACCGTTGGAGATGGAAAAGGTACCGCCGGTCATGTCTTCAATACCCAGCTTGCCGTCCTTGGCTTTCTGGCCAAACTCAGCGATCTTTTTCTCAATCTCGGCAAAACTCATCTGGTCCGCATTGCGCAAGATGGGCACCACCAGACCGCGGGGCGAGCCCACCGCAATACCGATGTCAAAGTAGCCGTGGTAAACGATGTCGTTGCCGTCCACCGACGCGTTCAGCACCGGGAATTTCTTCAGGGCGTGCACAGCAGCCTTGACGAAAAAGCTCATAAAGCCCAGCTTGACGCCGTGTTCCTTCTCGAAACGCTCCTGCATGCGTTTGCGCATCTCCATGACCGGCGCCATGTTGATTTCGTTGAAGGTGGTCAGGATGGCGTTGGTGCTTTGGGATTGCAGCAGACGCTCGGCCACACGTGCGCGCAGGCGGCTCATGGGCACACGCTGCTCGGGGCGGTCACCCAGGTGCACGCTAGGAGCCGCAACCTGTGGCAAAGATTTGGTGGGAGCCCCCGTGGGGATTGCCACTGCCGCTACTGTTTTAGGAGCAGAAGCACCGGCTGCCACAGCGCCCAGTACATCACCCTTGGTGACACGGCCGTCTTTGCCGGTGCCGGCTACGGCACCCACCGCCAAGTTGTTGTCCGCCAAAAGCTTGGCGGCTGCGGGCATGGCCACATCACCCTTGGAACCGCCCGTGGCAGCGGCAGGCGCTGCGGGTGCAGATGCAACGGCGGCGGCAGGCGCGGCGGCGGGGGCCGCTACGGCGCCCGCTTTGCCTTCGGTGTCGATGCGGGCAATCAACTGCTCCGCCGCTACGGTGGCGCCGTCGCCTGCGACCAGCTCCACGATGACGCCAGCGCTGGGCGCGGGCACTTCCAAGACAACCTTGTCGGTTTCCACTTCGATCAGGATCTCGTCCACCGACACCGAGTCGCCGACTTTTTTCTTCCACTGCAACAGGGTGGCTTCAGCCACCGACTCAGACAGCTGGGGAACTTTTACTTCTACGATTGCCATTTTGTTCTTTCCGTTTGGGTTTGATTGGGTAGGGGTGCTGCTGCGTTATTTGGTCAGGATGAAGCCCTTGAGCTTGCCAAACGCGCCCTCTACCAAAGCCTTTTGCTGTTCCTGGTGCAGGTGGGCATAACCCACTGCCGGCGAAGCCGACGCGGCGCGGCCGGAGTAACCCAGGCGCTGGCCATCGGCCATGTTTTCGTGGATGTTGTGCTGGATGAAGAACCAGGCCCCCTGGTTCTGTGGCTCGTCCTGGCACCACACGATGTCGGTCGCATTGGGGTACTTCTTCAACTCAGTCGCAAATGCCTTGTGTGGGAAAGGATAGAGCTGCTCCACACGGATGATGGCCACGTCTTCCAGACCCTTTTCTTCGCGCTTCTTGACCAGGTCGTAGTACACCTTGCCCGAGCAGGCCACCACACGCTTGACCTTGTCGGCCTTCAGCGTCGCGCTCTCGCCCAGCACGGTCTGGAAGCTGCCCTTGGTGAACTCGTTCAGCGGCGATGTCGCATCCTTGTTGCGCAGCAAGGATTTGGGTGTGAAGATGATCAGCGGTTTGCGCAGGTTGCGCACCATCTGGCGGCGCAACACGTGGAAGATCTGGGCCGCTGTGGTGGGCTGCACGATCTGCATGTTGGCATCGGCCGCCAACTGCATGAAGCGCTCCAGGCGTGCCGAGCTGTGCTCAGGACCCTGGCCCTCGTAGCCGTGCGGCAGCATCAGCGTGATGCCGTTGACACGGCCCCACTTCACTTCGCCGGACGCGATGAACTGGTCGATGACCACCTGGGCGCCATTGGCAAAGTCGCCGAACTGGGCTTCCCAGATCACCAGTGTGTTGGGGTCATTCGACGCATAGCCGTATTCGTAGGCCAGCACAGCCTCTTCAGACAGGATGGAGTCGATGACAACAAAGGGAGCCTGGTTGTCGGCCACATTGGACAGGGGCACATAGGTGCCGGCGTCCCACTTCTCACGGGCCTGGTCGTGGATCACCGCGTGGCGGTGGGTAAACGTGCCGCGGCCACTGTCTTCGCCCGACAAACGCACCGGGTAGCCGCTGGCGACCAGCGACGCGAAGGCCATGCTTTCGCCCATGCCCCAATCCACATTGATATCGCCACGGCCCATGGCCGCACGGTCGTCGTACACCTTTTTGACCAGCGAGTGGGGTGCGATGGTGGCGGGCAGCGTGGTCAGCCTTTCAACCAGGCGTTTCCATTCGGTCAGCGGGATGGCGGTGTCGCCGGCATCGGTCCACTTCTTGCCCAGGAAGGGTGCCCAATCCACGGCGTATTTGCTCTTGAAATTGGTCAGCACGGGATCGACCGTGTGTTTGCCGGCGTCCATGGCGGCACGGTAGGCCTTGACCATGTCCTCGCCCAGGGTTTCGCCCAGGCCTTGCGCGGCCAGCTTGTCGGCGTACAGCTTGCGGGTACCGGGGTGGGCGGCGATCTTCTTGTACATCAGCGGCTGGGTCAGCGCCGGTGTGTCCTGCTCGTTGTGGCCCAGCTTGCGGAAGCAAGTGATGTCCACCACCACGTCCTGGCGGAATTCCAGGCGGTACTCCAGCGCCAGCTGGGTGGCCAGCACCACGGCTTCGGGGTCATCACCGTTGACGTGCAGCACGGGCGACTCAACCATCTTGACGATGTCGGTACAGAAGGCGCTGGAGCGCATGTCGCGCGGGTCAGAGGTGGTGAAACCGATCTGGTTGTTAATGATGATGTGCACCGTACCGCCGGTGGTGTAGCCTCGGGTCTGGGCCAGGCACAGGGTTTCCTGGTTGACGCCCTGGCCACCGAATGCGGCATCACCGTGCACCAGCACGGGCAGCACCTGGTTGCCCAACGGGTCGCCACGGCGGTCCATGCGGGCGCGCACCGAGCCTTCAACCACGGGGTTGACGATTTCCAGGTGCGAGGGGTTAAACGCCAGGGACAGGTGAACCGGGCCGCCAGGCGTAGACACATCCGAACTGAAGCCCTGGTGGTACTTCACGTCGCCGGCGGTCAGCTCTTCGGGGGCGGTGTGGTCAAACTCGGCGAACAGGTCGCTGGGCATCTTGCCCAGGGTGTTGACCAGCACGTTCAGGCGGCCGCGGTGGGCCATACCGATCACGATTTCCTGCACGCCCTTGGCGCCGGCCTGCTGGATCAGCTCGTCCATGGCGGCGATGAAGCTCTCACCACCTTCCAGCGAGAAACGCTTCTGCCCCACGTATTTGGTGTGCAGGAAACGCTCCAGGCCCTCGGCCGCGGTCAGGCGGTCCAGGATCTGTTTCTTCTTCTCGGCGCTGAACTGGGGTTTGCTGCGGATGGTTTCCAGTTTTTGTTGCCACCAGCGCTTCTGGTTCTGGTCCGTGGTGTACATGTACTCGGCGCCAATGGTGCCGCAGTAGGTTTCGTGCAGCGCGTTCATCAGGTCGCGCAGGCTCATGGAGTCGCGGCCGAAGAAGGTGTTGCTGGTGTTGAAAACCGTTTCCTGGTCCGCGTCGCTGAAGCCGTAAAACGACAGTTCCAGCTCAGGGATGTTGTCGCGCTCCTGGCGCTTCAGCGGGTCCAGATTGGCCCAGCGTGCGCCCACGTTGCGGTAGGCGGCAATCAGCTGCTGCACCGCGGTGCGCTTGCGGCCCATTTCGGAGTCTGCGCCGGTGGCCAGCACCACCTGGGTGCCGCCCTGTTTGGCGCGCTCGGCAAAGGCGTTGATGACCGGCAGGTGTGGTACGTCGCGGGCATTGGTGCCGTCGACCGCTGGCACGTGCTGCAGCGCATCAAAGTAGTCGCGCCAAGAATCGGGCACGCTGCCGGGGTTGGAAAGATAGTTTTCGTACATCTCTTCGACGTATGGCGCATTGCCACCGAAAAGGTACGTATTGCTTGCGTAAGCGCTATAGACAGACGCTGGGCTCGTCTTCTGCGACGTTGTTTCACTCATATTCCGCTGACCTCCGTTTCCCTTCAGGAAACATTAGCTGGTTAAAGCTGTTTTGATTAACCTTCCGCGGCACGGCTGAACCGTTTGGCGGATGCGACTGTGGCGTGGGAAGGGCCTAGTTACGGAGCGGATTGTGCCACCGTTTTGGGTTTGGGCCAACCGCAGTCTGCGGGCCGGTCAGATCGTTCTGAGTGTTTTATGCCTCTAGCCCCCGTGAAATATAGCTGTATTGCTATGCATTTGGTAGCATCAAGAAACCACCCCGGATTCAGCAGGTCTACGCCCTGTCGCGCAGCCAGGTTTCAGGTGCACGCAATGCAGCCTCAAATCCCTGGAAGTAACGTCCAACGTGCAAGCCGTCCATCAGGGCGTGGTGCACCTCGACTGACAGCGGCATCCACTGGCGTGCACCGTCCGTCTCTATGCGGCCAAAGGCAAAGGTAGGTATGGAGTCGTGTGCACCCCACTGGCGGGCATTGGAGTAACTGCTGAAGTGCACCCAGGGCAAGGTTGTCATGTGCAGTGTTGCGGTCTGGTGCTTGGAGGGCTCGAACGGCGCGTCGCGCAGGCGGCCTCTGGCAAGGGCTTGCGCGCCCTGGGCACAGAAGGCCGCGAAATTGCGGTTGTATTCCAGCGTGGCAAAACCAAAGGAATCGTCCTCGCGCAACACGGTGGTACTGCCATGTACGGTGTCGTACACACGTACACGGTCCCCCTCCAGCCGGTAGCGAAAGGGTTCGATGTCATTGGCCAGCTGTATGGCAATGAAGTGGTAGGCCAGCGACAGGCTGCCCACACCCAGGTCTTTCACCGCCTGGCGTAACAACGCAACATCCAGCCGCGCACACAGGTTGAAGGTCGGGATGTCAAAACCGCGGAAGAAATCAAAAGCCGAACGCCGGTGCCAGCTGTCCAGATCCAGGTACTGCGGGTTGGGGTCGTTGGTGCTCATGGCGTGTCTGCGGCAAGGCTGAATTCGACGACCACTTCATCGTGCACGGCCAGTATGCCGCCAAACACCGAAAACGGCTTGATGCCAAAGTCCGATTGTTTGAACACCAGGGCACCCTGTGCCTTGAGCTGCTCTGGCAGGCCGGTCACGGTGAGTGGCGTCCATATTTCACGCGTTTGCCCGTGCAGGGTTATGGCCACCCTGACGGCAAACTTGGGCGCCTCACCAACGATCTGCAAAGACTGGATGCGCAACCATGGAAACCGCGCCGCCTGGAAGCTGTTGTCGCCCAGCATGTTGTTGCGGGTGCTGGCAATGTCTTCTGCGGAAATGGTCGACGCAAACGCCGGGCCCAGCTCGGCGCGGTGCTCTGGTAGGTCAAACACCAGCTGGTCCAGGCGGAAGGCCAGGTCAAACCGGGAGGCCGCCGTACCGTCTGGCGCCAGGTAAAAAAACCCGTCAAACACCGGCGCGGACAACACATGGTTGTGGCCAAACCGGGCGGCCCGCCCGGCCCTGAAGGCCAGCACACGGATATTGGAAGTATTGGGATTCAACCGGAACACCCGCCCACCCGGCTGCGCCAACGCGGCGTACACACTCTGGAGGTCTTCGGCGGATGGGCCAATGCCCACAGTTTCTGCCGGCCCAAGCTCCCGCACGGCGGGCGCGCTGGAACAGGCAAACAGACACATTACGAGCAGGAGTGTTATCAGTCGCGAAGCCATGGATTCCCTTTTGGCACAGTGACCGCGCAGTGTACCCACCGGTATCGGTGGAAAATCAACAAACTCACCTGAATATGGGATGGTGCAGCGGGCGTTGGGTCGCTAGAGTTTGCCATTCACTCCACAGGTGTCTGCCATGCCGAAAAGTTCCTCCGGTTCCTTGGTTCATGATTCCGACCACCGCATGGGCCTGCGGGCCATGCTCAACACTTTGACGGGCATTGCGCTGGTAGCGGCGCTTGCCATCAGCGGGTTGTCGTTCTGGGGGTCACAGGCCAGCGGCAACGCGGCCAGCAAATCGTTTGTGGCCAAAGACGTCACGGCCGACATACTTCCCCCACCCATGTACCTCATTGAAATGCGGCTGGTTCTGTCGCAGGCGGTGGAAGGCAATATGGGTATCGAGGTGGCCAAGTCCGAGCTCAAACGCCTGCAGACCGAATACGAAGACCGCGCTGCATTCTGGCGCGCCAACCCACCGTACGGACTGGAAAGCCGCTTGCTGGGCGCGCAGCACCAGGAGGGTCTGGCTTTCATTGGCCTGGCCAACAAGACCCTTGGCTTGCTGGCGTCTGGTGCTGCCCCAGACGCCGTGCAGGCTTCCCTCAAAGCCGCCCACGGTACCTACCTCGCCCACCGGGCGGGTGTGGACACCACGGTCAAGGAGTCCATGGCCTTTGCCGACCAATCCATCGCCCACTACAGCGCCACCACCCAGACCATGCGTTGGATGCAAGGCATGGGGCTAGCCGTGGCGGCCGTGTTGTTGGTTGGTGTCGGGTTCTGGATTCGACGCTCGGTGTGGTCCGACGTGGGAGGCGAACCCCTGGTCGCCGCACAGGTTGCCCGCCATGTGGCACAAGGCAATTTGTCCATCAATATTCCCATGTTGATGGGTGATCAGCGCAGCATTGTGGCCGCCCTCAAGGAAATGCAGACCCGTTTGGCGGCAGTAGTGGGCAGCGTACGCCAGGGTGCGGACGAAGTGGCCACCGCCAGTGCCGAGATTGCCCAGGGCAACCACCATCTGAGCTCACGCACCGAACAGCAAGCCAGCGCACTGGAAGAAACCACTGCCGCCATGGAAGAACTGGTGTCCGTTGTTAAACAGAACGCGCAGAGCTCCGAGAAGGCCAACCAGTTGGCTCTGAATGCGTCCAAAGTGGCCATGGAAGGCGGTGAAGTGGTAGCGCAGGTGGTGGACACCATGAAAGGCATCAACGACGCATCACACAAGATTGCGGCCATCATCGGTGTCATCGATGGCATTGCATTCCAGACCAACATACTGGCGCTCAATGCTGCTGTGGAAGCCGCACGCGCAGGTGAGCAGGGTCGGGGCTTTGCGGTGGTAGCCAGCGAGGTGCGTTCCTTGGCCGGGCGCTCGGCCGACGCCGCCAAGGAAATCAAGGCACTGATCAGTGCCAGCGTGGAGCGGGTCGACAAGGGCTCTGCCCTGGTCGACAAAGCAGGCACAACGATGGACGAAGTGGTACGCAGCATCCGCTGCGTAACCGACACCATGGCAGAGATCAATGCCGCAAGCCATGGTCAGGCGGCAGGTTTTGCGCAGGTTGGCGAAGCCATGACACAGATGGACCAGGCCACGCAAAAAAATGCAGCCCTGGTCGAAGAAATGGCTGCCGCCGCCAGCAGCCTCAAGAGCCAGGCCAACGAGCTGGTGGACATCGTGGCCATCTTCAAGCTGGAAGGCGACGTGTTGCAAGGCAAGGTCAAAACACCCACGGCGGATACCAGTCGGGTCAAGGCAGCGTTTGTAAAACCCTCCACGGTTGTCACCCTGCCCCGCCTGGCACTTGCATCCAAACTCAGGGCCTGAGGCACGGGCTGGCGCCCTGGCCTAGCTACTTAGCCCCCGTAGGTTGCCTTGTACTCGGCCGGCACGTCAACCGGCTGGATCATGCCCGCCAGCGACAGCACCAGCAGCAACGCCAACACGGCACCCACCACCATGGGCAACGCCACCGCCAGTATGCGTGCCACGCGCGACGTTGGTGGCACATACCAATAGGCCGCACACCCCAGATGGGTGAACAAAGCAAACACACCCATGAAGTAATACGGTGCAAACAGCATCGGGTAAGGCGGCACGTGGAAACCTGCCGCAGAAAAATAGAAGTTGGTGTCCAGGTTCAACACTGCCCTGCCAAACATAACCGCCCCCACATGCACCGACAAAAACACCGCCAGGTAGACGCCAGACAGTGCTTGCAGCCACGGCATCAGGCCGCGGCGCTGCCGCCAGCCGCGCAAGGCCAGGCGCAACCCGCTGTACACCTGGAATGCCACACAGGCCAACAGCAGCGCTTCAACCACCGGCTGCCGGTACACGGCCCGTGCGGCTTTCATGAAAGCAATGTGGACCGCAACGCCCTGCAGGGAGACCATGTGATTCGCCAGGTGCAAACACACAAAGGCCACAATCACCATGGCGGACGTGCGGTGGAGTGTGCGCAGAGTAGTTGTCATGCTGTTCGTCTAGGCCATGCCAGCGTAGACATGGGGTTGGTGCACCTCCATCATGCTGGCTGGCGAGGCCAAAGGCTTGAAGCCGTACTTGGCGTACAGCGCATGGGCATCGCGGGTCGCCAACAGCATACGCCGCAGCCCCTGCAGATCGGGGTGGGCCACCACATGGTCCATGATGCGCCGCGACAAACCTTTACCGCGGTGCGCTTCCAGCACGTACACATCGGCCAAATATGCAAACGTGGCCCGGTCGGTAATCAGCCGCGCAAAGCCGACCTGCTCACCGTTGAGCAGCGCGCCAAAACACAGCGAGTTGGCCATGGCGCGTTGCACCAGGGCCAGCTGAATACCGGGGGACCAATAGCTTTGGGACAAGAAGGCATGGATCGCGGTAACGTCCATGCGGCTTGGGTCCGTTGTTATTTCGTAGGTGTGGTTCATAACATCCCATTTGGTGTGGATCGGCGATGGTAAAGGACGTGCCACGCGGACTTGTCGGGTGAACCAGATAGCTACCAAAAAAGAAAAAGAGGGGAAAGGCCCTCTGTAGACCTTTCCCCTCTCGGTAAATTCAAACGGGTCAGTGACCCGCCGCTGGTTTACAGCACTTCAAACACGCCCGCTGCGCCCATGCCGCCACCAATACACATGGTCACGCAGACGCGTTTGGCGCCGCGGCGTTTGCCTTCGATCAGGGCGTGGCCGGTCAGGCGTTGGCCGGACACACCATAGGGGTGGCCGACGGCAATGGCGCCGCCATTCACGTTCAAACGGTCCGCCGGGATGCCCAGCTTGTCGCGGCAGTACAAGACCTGCACGGCGAAGGCTTCGTTCAGTTCCCACAGATCGATGTCGCTAACCTTCAGGCCCAGGCGTGCCAGCACTTTGGGGATGGCGAACACGGGGCCAATGCCCATTTCGTCTGGCTCGCAACCGGCCACTGCAAAGCCCAGGAAACGGCCCAGGGGTTTGAGGCCTTTTTGCTCGGCAATTTTTTCGTGCATCACCACCACGGCGCCGCCACCATCGGAGAACTGGCTGGCGTTACCGGCGGTGACCAGGCCACCGGGCACGGCAGAGCGCAGGCCCTTGATACCGTCGTACGTGGTGCCAGCGCGGATGCCTTCGTCATCGCTGACCGTGACCTGTTTGGTCATCAGGCCCATGACCTTGTCGGCCACTCCCATGGTGACGGTGATGGGGGCGATTTCGGCCTTGAACAGGCCGGCTTCCAGCGCGGCGCTGGCCTTTTGCTGGCTGGCGGCACCGTATTCGTCCATGGCTTCGCGGCTGATGTTGTAACGCTTGGCCACGTTTTCAGCGGTCTGCAACATGTTCCAGTAGATCTCTGGCTTGTTCTTGACCAACCAGGGGTCGGCCATCATGTGGGTGTTCATCTCTTGTTGCACACATGAGATCGCTTCCACACCACCGGCCACATAAATGTCGCCTTCGTTGGAAATGATGCGCTGTGCTGCGGTTGCAATGGTCTGCAAACCCGACGAACAGAAGCGGTTGATGGTCATGCCCGACACGGTGACGGGGCAACCCGCACGCAGAGCGGCCTGGCGCGCGATGTTGGCGCCGGTGGCGCCTTCGGGTGTGGCGCAGCCCATGATGACGTCGTCCACCTCACCGGCTTCAATACCAGCGCGTTTGATGGCGTGCTCGACCGCGTGGCCACCCAGTGTGGCGCCGTGGGTCATGTTGAAGGAACCCTTCCAGCTCTTGGCCAGGGGGGTGCGGGCGGTAGAAACAATAACTGCGGATGTCATGGTGATTCCTTATTCGGTAAAAAGCCTGATCGCTTAGTTGAAGCTCTTGCCTTCGGCTGCAAACTTGGCCAACAGAGGGGCTGGCTTCCAGAACTTGGCGTCATCCAGCGGGTTCTGGGCAAAGCGGTTCATGGCCTGCACCACATTGAACAAGCCCACCTGGTCGGCGTAGTTCATGGGGCCGCCGCGGTGTGCGGGGAAGCCGTAGCCAAAGATGTAAACGATGTCGATATCGCTGGCCTTGTTGGCAATACCTTCTTCCAGAATGTGGGCCGCCTCATTCACCAGGCTGAACACCAGGCGCTGCACAATTTCTTCGTCCGAAATTTTGCGGGGCGTGATGCCCAGCGCCTTGCGGTGCTCTTCGATCATGGTCACCACTTCGGCATTGGGGATGGCGTCGCGTTTACCTTCAACATAGTCGTACCAGCCCTTGCCTACCTTCTGGCCAAAGCGACCTTTTTCGCACAGAAGGTCAGCGGTTTTGCTGTACTTCATGTCGGGCTTTTCGGTGTAGCGGCGCTTGCGGATGGCCCAGCCGATGTCGTTGCCGGCCAGGTCGCCCATGCGGAACGGGCCCATGGCCATGCCGAATTTCTCCATGGCCTTGTCGACCTGGGCTGGGGTGCAGCCTTCGTCCAGTAGGAAGCCGCCCTGGCGGCCATACTGTTCGATCATGCGGTTGCCGATAAAGCCGTCGCACACGCCGGAAACCACCGCCGTCTTGCGGATCTTCTTGGCGACCGACATCACAGTGGCCATGACGTCCTTGGCGGTTTCTTTGCCGCGCACCACTTCCAGCAGCTTCATGACGTTGGCGGGGCTGAAGAAATGCAGGCCCACCACGTCTTGCGGGCGCTTGGTGAAGGAAGCAATCTTGTCCACGTCCAGTGTGGAAGTGTTGGAGGCCAGAATCGCGCCCTGCTTCATGACGCGGTCCAGTTCCTTGAACACGGCTTCCTTCACACCAATTTCTTCGAACACGGCTTCGATGACCATGTCGGTGCCGTTCAGGTCGTCGTAGCTCAATGTGGTGGTCAGCAGGCTCATGCGCTGGTCGTACTTGTCTTGCTTGAGCTTGCCCTTCTTGACCTGGGCTTCGTAGTTCTTGCGGATAGTGGCCACGCCACGGTCCAGGGCTTCTTGCTTCATTTCCAGCATCTTGACGGGGATACCGGCGTTCAGGAAGTTCATGGCAATGCCGCCACCCATGGTGCCAGCACCGATGACCGCTACGGAGTTGATAGCACGCTGTGCAGTATCCGCGGGGACATCGGGTATTTTTGATGCAGCACGCTCGGCCAGGAACAAGTGGCGCAGGGACTTGCTTTCGGCGGTCCACATCAGGTTGATGAAGATCTCGCGCTCCACCGCCATGCCTTCGTCAAACTTCTTCTTGGTAGCGGCTTCAACGGCATCCACACACTTGGCCGGGGCCGGGAAGTTCTTGGACATGCCCTTGACCATGTTGCGGGCAAACTGGAAGTAGGCATCACCCTGTGGGTGTTTGCACTTCATGTCGCGCACCAAGGGCAACGGGCGCACATCGGCCACGGAGCGGGCAAATGCCAGCGCCTCTTCGGCCAGGCTTTCCGCAGATGTTGCCATCTTGTCGAACAACTTTTGACCGGGCAGCATGGCCAGCATTTCGCTCTTAATGGGTTCGCCGCTGACGATGATATTCAGTGCAGCTTCCACACCCAGCACGCGGGGCAGACGCTGCGTGCCACCGGCGCCAGGCAGCAGGCCCAGTTTGACTTCGGGCAGGGCCACACTGGTGCCGGGTGCCGCGATGCGGTAGTGGCAACCCAGGGCCAGCTCCAGACCGCCGCCCATGGCAACCGTGTGGATGGCAGCGACCACGGGTTTGGTGGAGTTTTCCAGCACACCGATCACGCTGATCAGGTTGGGCTCTTGCAGGGCCGTGGGTTTACCAAATTCCTTGATGTCCGCACCGCCGCTGAAGGCCTTGCCCGCGCCGGTAATGATGATGGACTTGACCGCCGCGTCGGCATTGGCCTTGGCCATGCCATCGGTTATGCCCTGTCGGGTGGACAAACCCAGGCCGTTGACGGGCGGGTTGTCGAGCGTGATGATGGCGACGTCACCTTGGACTTGGTATTGGGCGGTCATGCTTGCATTCCTCAGGGTAAGTAGTGGAACATTCAAAATAGAACGATCGTTCGTTTTAAATTGTAGGGGTTTTTACGGACGTTGAAAGCGGACTTGTCACTGTTGGGACAAAAGAGGCGGGCGATGTTTCAGCGCCGGGCCGCCGCAAGCTGAAACGCGGCCCCCTCGGGGGGCAAGGAGCCACACGCAGTGGGCGACTGTGGGGGTCATACTTCCAGCCATTCCTTGCGGATTTCGCTGTTGTTGCGCAGTTCCTCGGGTGTGCCCTCGAAGACGATGCTGCCGTGGCCCATCACAAAACAACGATCCGAAATCTGCATCGCAATCGTCAGCTTCTGCTCGATCAGCAAAACCGAGACACCCCGTTTGCGCAGCTCTTTCAGGTACTCCGCCACCAGTTCCACTATCTTGGGCGCCAAGCCTTCGGTGGGTTCATCAATGATGATGAGGTCCGGGTCACCCATCAATGTGCGGCACAGCGTCAGCATCTGCTGCTCGCCACCAGACAGCACTCCCGCCTCGGTATGTTCACGCTCCTTGAGGCGGGGGAACATCTTGTACATGTCGTCAAACGACCAGCGCGGATTCTTTTGGCCGCGTTTTTGCCCCAGCAACAGGTTTTGGTACACCGTGAGCTTGGGGAAAATATCGCGGCTCTCCGGCACGTAGCCCAGGCCCAGGTGGGCGATCTCAAAGGTCTTTTTGCCAAGGGCTTCCTTGCCCTTCCACAAGGCAGAGCCCTGGCAATCCACCAGACCCATGATGGCCTTGGCGGTGGTGGAGCGGCCCGAACCATTGCGCCCCAGCAGGGCCACAATCTCGCCCTCTTTGACATGCATGTCCACACCATGCAGCACATGGCTCTTGCCGTAGTAGGCGTGTAAATTGGATACCTTTAGCATGACAGACCTCCGTAGGGCCGCCCCAAGGAGGGCTGAGCCCCCATGGGGGGCAGTGAGTACACAAAGTGACGAACGTGGGGGCACATGGTCTCAGTGTCCTCCTGCTTGTGCGTCGGCAACGGCAGAGCCCAGGTAGGCTTCCTGCACACGGGCATTGGCCCGCACCGCGTCGGGTGTATCGAAGGCAATCACCTCACCGTAGACCACCACGGCAATCTTGTCGGCCAGGCCGAACACCACGCCCATGTCGTGCTCCACCGTCAGCAGGGTCTTGCCCTCGGTGACCTGTTTGATCAGGGCGATGAAACGGGTGGTTTCGCTGCGGCTCATGCCGGCGGTGGGCTCGTCCAGCAGAATCACATTGGCACCGCCGCCGATGGTGATGCCGATCTCCAGTGCACGCTGCTCGGCATAGGTCAGGTTCATGGCCAGCACGTCATGTTTTTTGTCCAGCTGGATCATGTGCAGCAGTTCGTTGGCACGTGCGTTGGCGTCGTGCAGGCTGGAGAGAAAACGGAAGAAGCTGTACTTGTAGCCCATGCTCCACAACACACTGCAGCGCAGGTTCTCAAACACACTCAGCTTGGGGAAGATGTTGGTGATCTGGAAGCTGCGCGACAGCCCCAGGCGGTTGATCTCGTAGGGCTTCATACCGTTGATCACCGTGCCGTTGAGCAACACGTCACCACTGCTGGCCCCAAAGCGGCCACTGATCAAGTTGAACAGTGTGGACTTGCCCGCGCCATTGGGGCCGATAACGGCCACACGCTCACCGTGGCGCACGGCCAGGTTGACACCGCGAATGATCTCGGTTTTGCCAAAACTCTTGCGCAAATCCTTCAGTTCCAGCGCAAAGGTATCCGTTGTTGCCGTCATTGCGCATCCTCCTTGTTCACTTGTTTTTCAATGAAGGCTTGGATTGCCTCCCATTTCAGCGCAAACCGACGGCGGGCCATTTCAAACAGCACAAACCCAATGGCAAGGACCACCGACGCACCCAACCAGGCTTGCACACCAGTCGTATTCAGCGTCAAACCCATAAACGCGATGTCTGGACCCTGTGACGCACTGAGCTGCAGGTGGTAGGTCATCTCGATCATGGCAGCAGCGCCCGTCAGGGCGATCAGGCCCGTAACGGCCAGGGCCAGGTAGTTCAAGGCCAATCCACGCAGCTTGCCAAACATGGCGACCCGCAGGTTCATCATGATCAGGCTGGCAATACCGCCAGGGGCATACATCACCATGAACAGGAAAATCAGCCCCAGGTACAACAACCAGGCCTGGGTGAACTCGCTGAACAGCACAAAGGCCAGCACCATCAAGACGGCGCCAATGATGGGACCGAAGAAGAAGGTTGCACCACCCAGGAAGGTGAACAGCAGGTAGGCACCGGAGCGCGCAGCATGCACCACTTCTGCAGTCACGATCTCGAAGTTCAAGGCGCCCAAGCCACCCGATATACCGGCAAAAAATCCGGCAATGATGAAGGCCGTGTAGCGTATGCGCTGCGTGTTGTAACCCACGAACTCCACACGCTCAGGGTTGTCCCGTACGGCGTTCAGCATCCGACCCAGCGGTGTGGCCGTAAAGGCAAACATGGCCACCACCGAAATGAAGGTGTAGACCGCAATCAGGTAGTAGACCTGGATCGCGGGGCCATAGGTGATGCCCATGAACGGACTGCCAATGACGCGATTGCCCGACACGCCACCCTCGCCCCCAAAGAACTCGGGGATCATCAGCGACATGGCAAACACCAGTTCACCCAGGCCCAAGGTGATCATCGCGAACGTGGTCCCCGACTTGCGGGTGGTGACATAACCAAACAGCGCTGCAAAGCCCATGCCCGCAAGACCACCTACCAAAGGTACGGTGGAAACAGGTATGGGCAAAGAGCCCCCGGCAACCGAATTGAGCGCGTGGATGGCCACAAAAGCCCCCAGGCCGGTGTACACCGCGTGGCCAAAACTCAGCATGCCGCCCTGCCCCAACAACATGTTGTAGGACAGGCAGGCGATGATGGCAATGCCCATTTGCGACAAGACGGTCAGGCCCAGGCCGCCAGTAAACAGCATGGGTGCCACGGCCAAGGCCAGGGCAAACAGGCCCCAGACCAGCCAACGCCCGGTATTGAAGGGTTTGGATTGTGTGTTGTTGTTGCGCATGCTCTTATCCCTCCCGTGTACCCAAGAGACCTTTGGGCCGGAAGATCAGAATCAACACCAAAAACAGGTACGGCAAGATGGGCGCGACCTGTGACAGTGTCAATTTGACGAAGGTGTTGTTGAGCGTACCCGCGCTCAGTTGAAGACCCAATTGTTGTGCCAGGGTAGCCACCGAATAGTCAAATGCAATCGCAAAGGTCTGGATGACACCAATCAGTACGGAGGCCAGGAACGCGCCAGACAGCGAGCCCATGCCGCCGACCACCACCACCACAAAGATCACCGAACCCACGGTTGCCGCCATCGCTGGTTCCGTCAGGTAGGTGCTGCCACCAATCACACCGGCCAAACCAGCCAGTGCGGCACCCGCGCCAAACACGAGCATAAAAATCCGGGGCACGTTGTGGCCCAGGGCCTCCACCGCATCCGGGTGGGTCAACGCCGACTGAATGACCAGACCAATACGCGTGCGTGTCAGCAGCAGCCACACGCTCAGCAACATCACCAATGCAACCAACATCATGAAGCCCCGGGTAGCCGGGAATGGTGAGCAAACCACCCGTATGGCGGCATCGGCAGCACTGCACATCTCAGCGGGTGCGGCGCCCCACAACAGGCTCAACCCATTGATGGAATGGTTGATGAGCGTGAAGGCCGGTCCCTGCAGCGCTGCGGGCGGCTGAAACTCCAGCGCGATGCGGCCCCAGATCAACTGCACCAGTTCCAGGATCACATACGACAGGCCAAAGGTAATCATCAACTCGGGCACGTGACCGAACTTGTGCACCTTGCGCAGGCACAGGCGCTCAAACAGCGCACCCAATGCACCAACCACCAAGGGGGCGATCACCAACGCAGGCCAAAAACCCACAAAACGTGACACCGTGTAACCCACATAAGCACCCAGCATGTAGAAGCTGGCATGCGCAAAATTTAATACGCCCATCATGCTGAAGATCAGCGTGAGCCCTGAGCTCAGCATGAACAGCAACAGGCCATAACTCAGCCCATTGAGCATTGAGATGATGAAGAACTCCATAATCGACAAGCCTTTATCGTCGTTGAATGAAAAAGAGCCCGATGCGGCAAACCCGCTCGGGCTCCTGATGTCTTAGCGCCCCAAGGGCTTGCCCCCAAGGCCGAGGTTTATGGGCGTTTCATCGCACAGCTGGTCGGCGTGCTGGACACGTAGTTGGCGAATTCTTTAACCGGCGCCAAAGTCATGCCTGTGTTCTCGGGGCTGTAGGGGTACTTCTTGTCCGCCTTTTGCCAGACCGACATGTACAGCGGCTGTTGCAACTGGTGGTCGGTCTTGCGCATTTCTACTTCGCCGTTGAAGCTGGTGAACTTCAAACCTTCCATGGCCTGTGCCACTTTGACCGGATCGGTCGACTTGGCCTTTGCCATGGCTGCACCAAGAGTTTGGTAAACACGGATGACGGAGCCTGTGAAGAAGTCATCGTTGTACTTGGTCTTGAACTCGGTCATCCACTTGTCCATTTGGCCACCCATGTTGTAGTGGTTGTAGGCAATCTGGTAGACGCGGCCGGCACCATTGGTACCCAGAGCGGTTGGTGTGCCGGTCACACCAGCGTAGTAGGTAAAGAACTTGCCGGTGTAGCCACCTTCGTTGGCAGCCTTGATCAGCAGGGACAGGTCAGAACCCCAGTTGCCGGTGATCACCGTGTCAGCACCCGATGCCTTGATCTTGGCGATGTAGGGCGCGAAGTCTCGCACCTGTGCCAGTGGGTGCAGGTCTTCACCCACGATCTGGATGTCGGGGCGCTTGCGGGCCAATGTCTCTTTGGCGAACTTGGCAACCTGCACACCGTGGGAGTAGTTTTGGCCCAGGATGTACACCTTCTGGATGTCTTTCTGGTCCTTCATGAAGCTGGACATGGCTTCCATTTTCATGGAGGTGTCGGCATCAAAACGGAAGTGCCAGAAGCTGCACTTGCTGTTAGTCAGGTCAGGGTCCACGGCAGAGTCGTTGAGGTAAATCACCTCTTTGCCGGGGTTACGTTCGTTGTATTTGGTCACCGCATCGGACAGGGCCAGCGCAACAGAAGAACCATTGCCTTGGATGATGTAACGCGCACCCTGGTCAATCGCTGCCTTGAGCGCATTCAAGCTCTCGGTAGGGCTGAGCTTGTTATCAATCGTTGTGAACTCGAACTTGACGCCCGCAGGGTTGCCCGCGCCACTGAATTTTTCCGCAAAGAACTTGTAGCTCTTGTCCTGGTTGACACCGACGGGACCGAGTAGGCCTGTCAGCGGATCAATACGGACCAATTTAACCGTCTCGCCGCTTTGCGCAAAAGCGCCTTGGGCACACACCAGCGCAACCGAAGCTGCAACGAACTTCAAACCAAACTTCATAAGTGTCTCCTTGGAAAAATACTGTAGTGAGCGTACTGGAAGCATTGCACCGCAACACGAGGGTTTCCCCTAGACCGTATCACCTTGGTGACTGGGCCCGTGTAAAGTGCATGCGACTCAGATGCCGGGCAATTGGTAGTCTTTCAGCAGCTCGCGCAACTTGGTCTTCTGCATCTTTCCGGTGCCGCCCAAGGGAATGGCATCCACAAAGACCACGTCATCGGGAATTTGCCACTTGGCGGTCTTGCCGTCATAAAACGCAATCAGTTCATCGCGGGTTACTTCTTGTCCAGGCTTCTTGACCACGGCGATGATGGGGCGTTCGTCCCACTTGGGGTGTTTCATGCCAATGCAGGCCGCCATCGCCACCGCCGGGTGGGCCATGGCCACGTTTTCGACATCGATGGAGCTGATCCACTCGCCACCCGACTTGATGACGTCTTTGCTACGGTCGGTGATCTGCATGTAGCCATCGGGGTCGATGGTGGCCACGTCACCGGTGGGGAACCAGCCGTCCACCAGGGGTGAGCCGCCCTCGCCTTTGAAATACTCGCTGATAACCCAGGGGCCTTTGACCAGCAAGTCGCCATAGGCCTTGCCATCCCATGGCAGTTGTTTGCCAGCGTCGTCCACAATTTTCATGTCCACGCCGAAGATGCCACGCCCCTGTTTGAGCCGCACCTTCATCTTGTCGGCAGAGTCCAAAGGCAAATGTTTGTTCTTCAGCGTGCAGACGGTGCCCAGTGGCGACATCTCGGTCATGCCCCAAGCGTGCAACACCTCCACACCATACACGTCGTTGAAGGCAGTGATCATGGCCGGTGGGCATGCCGAGCCACCAATGACCGTGCGCTTGAGTGTGGAGAAGCGCAAATCACCTGCTTGCATGTGGGCCAGCATCATTTGCCAGACGGTGGGTACACCCGCCGCAAAACTCACCTTTTCGGACTCGATCAACTCAAAGATCGACTTGCCATCCATTGCCGGGCCAGGGAACACCAGCTTGGCGCCGGTCATGGCGGCCGAATACGGCAGGCCCCAGGCGTTGACGTGGAACATGGGCACCACGGGCAACACACAGTCGCGCGCACTCATGCTCAGCGCGTCAGGCAACGCACCGGCCAGGGCATGCAACATGGTCGAGCGGTGGCTGTACAGGGCCGCCTTGGGGTTGCCGGTGGTGCCGCTGGTGTAACACATGCTGGAGGCAGAGTTCTCGTCAAACTCGGGCCAGGTGTAGCTAGTGGGCTGCGCGCCTATCCAGGCTTCGTAGCTCTGCAGGCCGGGGATGCCAGAGTCCGCAGGCAGCTTGTCGGCATCACACAAGGCGATGTAGTGTTTGACCGTTTTGCAGTGCCCGTGGATGGCCTTGATGATAGGCAGGAACGACAAGTCAAAACACAGAACCTGGTCTTCGGCGTGGTTGGCAATCCAGGCAATTTGCTCAGGATGCAGGCGCGGGTTCAGGGTATGCAACACGCGGCCGGAGCCGCTGACACCAAAATACAGCTCCAGGTGCCGATAACCATTCCAGGCCAGCGTGGCCACACGGTCACTGAAGGCAAGCTGCATATTGTCCAGCGCATTGGCCACCTGGCGGGAGCGCACCGCAATGTCCTTGTAGGTGCAGCGGTGGATGTCACCCTCTACCCTGCGCGACACCACTTCCGCTTCAGCATGGTGGCGCTCTGCGAACTCGATCAGCGATGAAATCAGCAGTTGCTGGCTTTGCATTAACCCTAACATGGATACTCCTTGAGACGATGGACACTGAAAATCATCATAGTAGTTTGTGGCAAAAATAATAGACGGGTTGTAGCCTAGGAGACCCTGTTTATTTTGTGAACTTTTCGCCGGGGCTGACGATTGCCAAGCCCACATACCGCGAGCCCTGCCGCGAGTCCTTGCTGAAGCCAACGGTGAAGCCACCGAGATCGAGTCGCCGGGTGTTGGCCAGTGCATCCACAAACTTCTTTCGGGTGATGTCTCGGCCGCCCATACGCAATGCCTCCACCAGCACCTTGGCGTTGATATAACTCTCAAAGCCCAGAAAGGACACATTGCTGCTGTAACCAGCCTTGAGCATGGCCGCACGGTACTCCCGTGCCAAGGGATGGGTCATGTCCCAGGGGAACGGCACCACGGTCGTCAGCACCACACCCACGCCATCCGCGCCCAGGGCACGCAGGGTCGCCTGGTTGCCCATGACCGACAGGGTGTAAAACTGCATGCCCTTGCGAACCTTGTTGTAGGCCTTGATAAAAGTCACCGTGGGCGCACCCGCCGTGATCATGATGATGACCTCGGGCCGCGTATCGTGCAAGGCAGCGACGGCCTTGTCCGTATCCGATGCGTTCTGCTCGATGGGCGCATCGGCGTAAACCTTCTTGCCACGCTTTTCGAGTGCCTTTTGTACACCGGCCAGACCGTCTTTGCCAAAGCCATTGTTGCTCCACAGCACGGCAATGCGCTGTGTACCCAGGGTGGTGAGGTGCTGGACGATTTTTTCCGCCTCGTCACCATAACTGGCCCGGATGTTGAATACGTGGTTGATGGCTGGCACACGCATCAAATCGGCACCGGTAAAGGGTGCGATCAGCGGTAGTGGAGGCGTCGCCTTTTCCAGCAATGGCAAGATGGCCGCCACGTTGGAGGTGCCGGTCATATTCATCAATGCAAACACGGGCTCCTTGTCGATCATGTGGCCCACCACCTTGACCGTGTTGTCCACCTTGTAACCGTCATCCATGGTCAGGGTTCGGATCTTGCGCCCGTGTACACCGCCTTTTTCGTTGACGTTGTCCAAGTAGACCTTGGTGGCATTCAGAATATCGGGCGCCATTTCAGCCAGAGGTCCGGTGATACCCGCGGGCTGCCCCAACAGAATTTCCGTGTCGGTGACACCGGCTTCACCCGCGTGTGCATGCTGCAGACATACACACAACACAACGCCCACCAGCTTTGTCCAAAACCCCATTGCTTTCACCATGGCTGTCTCCTTTTTTATGTTTGTTCGTTTGTTACCAACGACCGGCGAGAGTGTGCTTGCACACCAGACCACATGCAAACGGTGTCGTCTGGACGACAACACCCTCGCCCGCAACCACTACTGCGATGAAATAAGGGCCTGGTTCAGCGTGGCATCAAAGACCAGTTTCTTGGGCCAGGGTTGCCAGGTCGTCCCCAGGGGCGCGGCATTCGGATTGCCGGTACGCACGAAGTTGCCCAGGCTCGCCATCATGGCGCTCGACAGTGCCACACGACCCGCTTTGTTGGCACTGCTATTGACGGCATTCGAGAACACCGAAGGACCAAAGTTGCCAAACAAAAACGGCAGATCAAAGGCATGGGCCGCGCCGTACACCGCGTTCCACGGCGCTGGCTCTTGCGCCCAGTTGAACTGGTAGTGCCACACCGAACCCGCTTGCTGCGTGGCCAGCGTGTTGAGCACGTTGTCGCGGCTGGGCGCGGTAAACACATTGCCGAGCAATGCAGTCTTCGCATTGAATCCGGTGACCGGCGTTGTCACGGGCAGATAAGACGCATCCAGTATGTCGGCTGCTGTCAGCGTGGTGGGGGCATCCGGGTTGAAATTCGCCATCAGCGCAAAGCGTTCGGCGTCGCTGATTTTGTGGCCTGGTTTGCCACCCAGCAGGGTCAGGAATGGCGCAAACAGTTTGCCTTCATCAGCCGTGTTGCCCGCCAGCACCGGCACCTTGTTGTATCGGCCTGCGGCCATGGCTGCAATCGGATCCGTGGGCACCACCACCCCATCGGGAATAGGCCCTGAGCCGGTCAAGCCATTGGCCAATAGCGTGGACAAAATGCTGGCGCCCGACTTGGCGCGCAGGTAGTCGGCAATCTGTGCGCTGCTTTGTGTCGCGATGTAGGCCGCGGCCGCAGCTGCATCCACAGCCTTGCCATCGGCGACCAGCAATTTGACCAATAGACCATTGCCCTGCGCCAAATAGGTGCTCGCGGGGTTCAGTGTGGGCAACATGCCGGCTGGCAAATTGCTGGCCAGTGAAATACCACCGCTGATGGGTACAACTTTATGGAACAAGCCTGCCGCCAATGGCGACGCCATCAGCGCCCAGGTATTGATGGCGCCTGCCGACTGTCCCATCAGGGTCACGTTGTCTGCCGCACCGCCAAAGGCGGCTGCATTTTTCTTCACAAACTTCAGCGCTTGCACAATGTCCAGCAACGCAAAATTGCCAGAGTCCGATGCGGCATCGGTACCGGTCTTCAACTGCGGCAGGTTCATGAAGCCCAAAATGCCCAGCCGGTAGTTGGTCGTTACCACCACCGCATTGGCGGCTTTTGCCAGGGCTGCACCGTCGTACACCGGGTCCGCCGTGTAGCCCGAAATATTGCTGCCGCCATAAACAAACACGATGACCGGCAAGTTGGCGCTGTCATTGGCGGGCCGCCAGACGTTGAGCGTCAAACAGTCCTCATGCCCCACCGGGGTATTGAGCGTGCTGGCAATTGTGCTGTCGTAGCGGTTGTTGGCACCCGGGCCGTAGATGCGGCCATTTTGCAGACAGGCGTTGCCAAAGGCCTTGGTGACCAGCTGGCCCTGCCATGCATCGGGCTCCACCGGGGCTTTCCAGCGCAGCGCACCCACGGGGGCCTTGGCAAAGGGAATGCCTTTCCAGGCGTAGGTCCCAGAGCCCGCTGCGTCGTCACTACCCACAACAACACCGTAGCTGGTGCTGCGGCTCAGCGCCGGGTCCACCCCATTGCCTGTGCCGCCACAGGCACCCACCAACGCTGCAATGGCCACACACGGTGCCCACAGAATTCTGCTTGCTACTTTCATTCTCTTTGTCTCCTTATAGGGTAAGCCGCAGCTTGCAAACTGGCGCAAAATCCATTGAAATTGCCCGCTCGCATGGCCTTGGTGCGGTGCAAGAATTCTAAAAATCGTGTCTGGTGAAATTACTGTCCCAACGCATCCAATCTAGTGACTTTGGAGAGCCATTTTTTCAATGAACCGAACCAGTTCTTCAACTTGGATCAAGGGCGTTCTGGATATGTTTGCGTCTCAGGGGCTGGATGTGCAGCGCCTGATGCTGGGAGCCGGCATCGACAGCAGTGCACTTGATCAAGCCGGAGCCCGTGTTGGCGCCGATGCCGTGATTCGCCTGTGGGACCTAGCGATCCAGGCATCGGGCAATCCGGCTCTGGGCATAGACCGCGAGCTGGTGGCGCGTTTTGTGAATTTCGATGTGGTGGGCCATGCCATGATGTCCAGCCCCGACCTGCGCAGTGGCCTGGAAAGCCTGTCGCGGTACCTGGCCCTGATATCCGATGCCACGACCATTGAGCTCGTGGACGACGTCCACGCTGGCCCACACAGCTGGCTCGTCATCGGCCACATCGGCAACACCTTGCGCCTGCCCCGGCAGCGCCAGGAGCACGCCATCCTTACCTTGCAGATCCTGTGCAGTTGGCTGACACGCCGCGATGTGCGCCCATTGGCGGCCGAGTTCATCTTTCCGCAACCGGAATGTGAGTTGCCCTACCGTAAGGCGTTTGACTGCCCGCTGCGTTTTGGGCAGCCCGTAACACGCCTGCTGCTGGCCGGCACCGATCTGGCAACCCCCCTGCCCTCGCGCAGCCCCGCCATGCTGGCCCTGCATGAACGCATCATGGATGAACAGCTCAGCCACCTGGGCAGCACCACCGTCAGCAACAAGGTGCGTGAACACGTCATGCAGCGCCTGGGCCAGGGTGAGCCGCGCCGCGAAGATATAGCCGCCTTGCTGGCACTCACCGACCGAACACTGCAACGCCGCCTGCGCGCCGAGGGCACGTCGTACCAGCAACTGCTCGACGAGGTTCGCAGCGAGTTGGCACGCAAGTACCTGGCGCAAGACAAACTGCCGCTGTCTGCCATGGCAGACCTGTTGGGGTTCGGCGACCAGAGCAATTTCTTCCGTGCTTGCAAACGCTGGTTTGGTGTGCCGCCCGGTGAATACCGCAGGGCACTGACCACCAATACCGGCGCATCTGCGCTGGCAATGCACTAGATAAGCATGTTCCCCACCACTCTGAGTCCAGCCCGCAACTTTCTTCAAGCCCAGACCTGGTTCAAGGCCCTACCACTCGAACAACAGGACACCATAGAAACCGAAGTTTTCACGCTGACTGCAGAGCGTGGTCAGACACTGCTGCAAGCCAACGAACGCACTCAGGGCTGGTATGGCGTGTTGCGCGGCCTGGTCATCATTTCCGCGCCTGCTCACGTTGGGCGTCGCTCCGACTTTCTGGGTGTGGCAGCAGGAGAATGGTTTGGCGAAGGCTCGGCGTTAAAGGATGAAGTCCGCCGCTACCAGGTGGTGGCCCTGCGTGACAGCGAATTGTTGTGCCTGCCCCTGGCCAACTTCCGGCACCTGCAGGCCACCAGCCTCGCGTTTAACCAATGCCTGGTGTCGGGCCTGAACCTGCGCCTGTCCCAATCCATGGCCATGATCGAAGCCGGGCGCACGCGCAGCCCCGAGCAACGCATCGCCCTGTCGCTGAGCCGCCTGTTCTGGAGCCGCACCCGCCAGTTGGACCTGACACAGGACGAGCTCGCCAGTCTGGCCGGCATGTCCCGCCAAACGGCCAACCGGGTGCTCAATGTGATGCAGGAGCAGGGTGTGATCAGCTTGTCTATGAACCGCATCAAGATTCTGGACGACACCGCGCTGACACGGCTGCTGGACGCCTGACAGACGCCCTGCACTATGGCTTGTCCTTGCCCGGGCGGGGTTTGGCGCCCCTGCGGGACAATAGAGCCCTATGCACGATACCCCCTCTGACCGCACCGGCCTGGCCCCTGGCTGGCGCTGGACCAACAGCTTTGCCACCCTGGGTACCGATTTTTACTCCCCCATGGCCACCCAAGCTGTGGCCCAACCCCATTGGGTGGGCGTCAGCGCATCGGCGGCCACGCTGCTAGGGCTGACACCCGAGGCACTGCAAACGCCAGATTGGCTGAACATCCTGGTTGGCAACCAGACGGCCCCGGGCTCACAACCCCTGTCCAGCGTCTACAGTGGTCACCAGTTTGGTGTGTGGGCGGGCCAGTTGGGCGATGGCCGCGCGGCCCTGCTGGGCGAATTGACACCGCCGCCAGACCACCATGGTGTGGCGCAAGAGGTGCAGCTCAAGGGCTCGGGGCTGACGCCCTACTCCCGCATGGGGGACGGCCGGGCCGTGCTGCGCTCCAGCATCCGCGAGTTTCTGTGCAGCGAGGCCATGCATGGTCTGGGTATTCCGACCACACGGGCCCTGTCCGTCATTGGCGCGGACCACCCGGTTTACCGCGAGCAACCCGAAACCGCCGCCGTGGTGGCCCGGTTGGCGCCCAGCTTCATCCGTTTTGGGCATTTTGAGCACTTTTGCCACCACAACCTGCACCCGCAACTGCGCCAGCTGGCCGACTACGTCATCGACCGTTTCTACCCCGCGTGCCACACGGCAACCACCCTGAACGGCAATGCCTACGCCAACTTCCTGCAGGCCGTGACCGAACGCACCGCCAAGATGGTGGCGCAGTGGCAGGCCGTGGGTTTTTGCCATGGCGTCATGAACACCGACAACATGAGCATCCTGGGCCTGACGATTGACTACGGCCCCTTCCAGTTCCTGGACGCGTTTGACCCCGGCCATATCTGCAACCACTCCGACAACCAGGGTCGTTACGCCTTCTACAAACAGCCCAACGTGGCCTACTGGAACCTGTATTGCCTGGGCCAGGCCCTGCTGCCCTTGATAGAAGACCAGGACCTGACCATTGCCGCGCTGGAAACCTACAAAACGATTTACCCCGTAGCCGTGGATGCCTGCATGGCGGCCAAGCTGGGTTTCCCCGAGGTTCGCCAGGGCCAGCGCGAACTGGCCGACGACGGGCTGCGCCTGCTGGCCGCCGACCGCGTGGACTACAGCATCTTCTGGCGCCGCCTGAGCCACTGGGTCCACAACCGCGAGAACAATGCCGGGACACAGGACGATTCGGTACGCGACCTGTTTTTGGACCGGGACGGCATCGACGCCTGGTTGCTACGGTATTCAGAGCACCTCAATGATATTCCACGGGGGCTAGCGGCCAATTTGATGATGAAGACCAACCCGCAATACGTGCTGCGCAACCATTTGGGTGAATTGGCCATCCAGGCCGCCAAAAACAAGGATTTTGCGGCGGTAGCACAATTGCAGCAGGCGCTGGAGCGCCCGTTTGACGAGCAGCCCCAGTTTGCATCCTTTGCCGACTTCCCGCCCGACTGGGCCAGCGGTATCTCGATCAGCTGCAGCTCCTGACCCCTGATGCACTTTGTTCCTCTTACTCCCATCCAAGGAGAACCACCCCATGACCTACCCCATCACCAAAACCGACGACGAATGGAAAGCCCTGCTCAAGGCCAAGGGGGCCGAGCCCGTGGCCTTTGAAGTCACCCGCCACGCCGCCACCGAGCGCCCCTTCACCGGCAAATATGCCGACAACTACAAGGATGGCAGCTACCACTGCATCTGCTGCGACAAACCGCTGTTCACCTCCGACACCAAGTTCGACGCCGGTTGCGGCTGGCCCAGCTTTGACAAGGCGATTGCCGACGGCGCCGTGGCCACCCGCTCGGACCGCTCGCACGGCATGCTTCGCACCGAGGCCCTGTGTGGCCACTGCGGCGCCCACCTGGGCCATTTGTTTGAGGACGGCCCTACCGACACCGGCCTGCGTTATTGCATGAACTCCGCCTCGTTACACTTCAACCCTGCATGAAAATCCTGATCGACTTCTTCCCCATCCTGCTCTTTTTTGGCGCCTACAAGGTCTACGACATCTATGTAGGTACCGCCGTGCTGATGGGCGCCACCGTGCTGCAGATGGCACTGATCTACGGCATAGACCGCAAATTGCAGGCCATGCACAAGATCACCCTGGTGCTGATTTTGCTGTTCGGCACGTTGACCCTGGTGCTGCAGGACGACCGGTTTATCAAATGGAAACCCACGGTGTTGTACGCGGCCATGTCCATTGCGCTGGCCATCGCCATCTGGGCTTTCCACAAGAACTTCCTCAAACTGCTGCTGGGTAGCCAGTTAGAGCTGCCCGACGCCGTCTGGCACCGCCTCAACGTGGCCTGGGTGGTCTATACCGCCTTCATGGCGGCTATCAACAGTTATGTGGTGCTGAACTTCAGCACCGAGGCCTGGGTAAGCTTCAAGCTCTGGGGTTACGCCTTCCCACTCGTTTTCCTGGTAGGCCAGGGCATCTATATCGCCCCCCACATCCAGGGTGACGATGCCGACAAGGTAGCCGAAAAAGAAGGCACACCGTGAGCCACGCCATCGGTACCGGCCCCAGCGTCGCCCAGTTGGAAACCCGCCTGCGCGAGCGGCTGGCCCCCACCCGGCTGGAGGTGCTGGACGAGAGTTACCAGCACGCCGGACACGTGGGCGCCAACGACACCGGCTTTGGCACCCACTTCCGGGTTCGCATCGCTTCACACGTGTTTACAGGCAAGAGCCGGGTGGCCTGCCACCGGCTTGTGTATGATGCGCTGCAAGATTTCATTGCCCAGGGCCTGCATGCCCTGGCCATTGAGACTGAAAATCCGCCAAACACCACTCCCGTTTGACACTCGCCATTTTTGGCACCCCTTGTTTTGATTTGTATCCCTGAAGGAAATCGCATGAAGAAGCAAATTTTGTCCGCATTCGCGACTGCCACCCTGCTGGCAGCACTGGCGCCTGCGGCCATGGCCCAGAATGTGGCCATCGTGAATGGCAAGGCCATCCCCAAGGCCCGCGTCGATGCGCTGGCAGAGCAAATGAAGCGCTCCGGCCGCCCCGTGACCCCCGAAATGGCCGGTCAGTTGAAAGACGAAGTCGTCGCCCGTGAAATCTTCATGCAGGAAGCCCAGTACCGCGGCCTGGATGCCACTGAAGACTTCAAGACCCAGATCGAACTGGCCCGCCAGGCCATCCTGATCCGCGAACTGTTCGGCGACTTCCAGAAGAAGAACCCCGTCACCGACGAAGAGATGAAGGCCGAGTACGACAAGTTTGCCGCCCAAAACTCTGGCAAGGAATTCAAGGCCCGCCACATCCTGGTGGAAACCGAAGACCAGGCCCGCGCCATCATCGCGCGCATCAAAAAAGGCGCCAAGTTTGACGAAATCGCCAAGAAAGACTCCAAGGACCCAGGTTCGGGCGCCAAGGGTGGTGACCTGGATTGGGCCAACCCCAGCAACTACGTGAAGGAATTCTCGGAAGCCCTGTCTGCTCTGACCAAAGGCAAGATGACCGACACACCCGTCAAGACCCAGTTCGGCTACCACATCATCCGTTTGGACGACATCCGTGATGCCCAGTTGCCCAAGTTCGAAGACGTGAAGCCACAGATCGGCCAGCAACTGCAACAGCAGAAGATTGCCAAGTTCCAGGAAGAACTGCGCGCCAAGGCCAAGATCGAGTAAAACCCGGTTGCGGTAACGCTTCAGTACAAAAACGCGGCCCCGGCCGCGTTTTTGCTTTGTGTTTGCCACTTTTCATTTTTTCGGAACAACACCTGTATGAAACTCCTGCGCTACGGCCCTGTCGGCTTTGAGAAACCCGGTGTACTGGACGCAGCAGGCCGCGTACGCGACCTCTCCGCCGTGATAAGTGATCTGGCGGGCGACGCGCTCTTGCCCGCGCAACTGGCCAGGCTGCAGGCGCTGGACACCAACACCCTGCCCCTGGTACCCGGCATCCCCCAACAAGACCTGCGCCTGGGCCCCTGCGTGGCACACACCGGCAAGCTGATTTGTATTGGCCTGAACTACTCCGACCACGCCACCGAGGCCGGTATGCAGGTGCCGCCCGAGCCGGTGGTGTTCAACAAATGGACCAGCGCCATCTGCGGCCCGGATGACGCGGTGCAGATCCCCCGCGGCTCCACCAAGACGGACTGGGAGGTCGAGCTCGGTGTGGTCATAGGCCAGGGCGGCCGCTACATCAGCGAGGCTGATGCGATGGCCCATGTGGCGGGCTACTGCATCGTCAATGACGTGTCCGAACGCGAATACCAGCTGGAGCGCAGCGGCACCTGGGACAAGGGCAAGGGTTGTGACACCTTCGGCCCCCTGGGACCCTGGTTGGTCACCGCCGATGAGGTGCCCAACCCGCAAGCGCTGGGCATGTGGCTGGAGGTGGATGGCAAGCGCTACCAAAACGGGTCCACCGCCACCATGGTCTACCAGGTGCCCTTCCTGATCAGCTACCTGAGCCGCTTCATGAGTTTGCAGAGCGGCGACGTGATCTCCACCGGTACTCCGCCGGGTGTCGGCATGGGACAAAAGCCGCCGGTCTACCTGCGCGCCGGCCAGACCATGCACCTGGGGATTGATGGACTAGGAACGCAGACCCAACCGGTGGTGCAAGCCTAGCGGGCTGGGCGCCAACGCGTTCTGCGCAGGTAAAGGAGGAGGCCGAAGGCCGGGGGACACGGAGCAGAACGCGTTGGCGTCCAGCCTGCTAGGCGCAGGCTTGGGTCGCCTGCTGGGATAATGCCATCCATGTCTTTGCTCGACCACCAACTCGAACTTCTGGCCCCCGCCCGCGACGCCGACATCGGCATCGAAGCCGTCAACCACGGTGCGGACGCGGTTTACATCGGCGGCCCCTCCTTTGGCGCCCGCTCCAGCGCCGACAACAGCGTGGCCGATATTGCCCGCCTTGTGCGCCATGCCCACCGCTTCAACGGCCGCATCTTCGTCACGATGAACACCATCCTGCGGGATGACGAACTGGAGGGTGCCCGCAAGCTGGCCTGGCAGCTGTATGAGGCCGGTGCGGATGCGCTCATCATCCAGGACATGGGCTTGCTGGAAATCGACATGCCGCCCATCCAGCTGCATGCCAGCACGCAGACCGACATCCGCACACCCGAGAAAGCCCGCTTTCTGCAGGACGCGGGGCTGTCGCAGATCGTGCTGGCGCGGGAGCTGACGCTGAAACAAATCGCCGCCATCCGCGCCCAGACCGATACCGAGCGTTGCACGTTGGAATTTTTTGTACACGGCGCCCTGTGTGTGGCCTACAGCGGCCAGTGTTACATCAGCCACGCCCACACCGGGCGCAGCGCCAACCGCGGCGAATGCAGCCAGGCCTGCCGCCTGCCCTACCAGGTGGTGGACGACAAGGGCCGATTCGTGGCGCACGACAAACATGTCTTGAGCATGAAGGACAACAACCAGAGCGAAAACATCGCCGCCCTGGTGGACGCCGGCATTCGCAGCTTCAAGATCGAAGGCCGTTACAAGGACATGGGCTATGTGAAGAACATCACCGCCCACTACCGCAAGCTACTGGATGAACTGATTGAAGCCCGCCAGGACTCAGACCAACCCGGTCACTTCCCACTCTCCCGCGCCAGCAGTGGCCGCACCACCTTTACCTTCACACCCGACCCCAACCAGAACTTCAACCGCGAGTTCACCGACTACTTTGTGCAGGGCCGCAAGGAAGACATTGGCGCCTTCGACTCGCCCAAGAACCCCGGTCAATCCATAGGCTACGTGACCCAGGTCGGTCCCAACTGGGTGGAGCTGGAAACCACTGACGCCACCACCGTGCTGCACAACGGTGACGGCCTGTGTTACTACGACCTGCAAAAGGAACTGATGGGCCTGGCCATCAACCGCGCCGAAGCCGTGGGCAAACCCAAGGCCGACGGCACACAGCAGCGCTGGCGCGTGTTCCCCAAGGACGACATGGCCGGCCTCAAAGACCTGCGCAAGGGCACCCAGGTCAACCGCAACCGCGATATGAACTGGATGCGTGTGCTGGACAAAAAATCCAGCGACCGGCGCATAGGCGTGTGGGCCACCCTGACCCGCACCGCCAACGGCATCACCCTGGCCTACACCGACGAAGACGGCTGCGTGGGACAAGCCCAGGCCGCGCTGGACCACGAACAGGCCAAGGATCCCGCCAGCGCCGATACCAACAACCGCACCCACGTTGGCAAACTGGGCGCTACTATTTTTGAAGCGCTTGAGATAGATTTGACGGGGGCTAGTGGCCTATTTGTTCAAGCATCATTGCTGAACACACTGCGCCGTGATGCCATAGCCGACCTCGAAGCCGCACGCGCCCTGGCCGTGCACCGCCTGCCACGCGCAGCGCCGGTGGAGCCCCCCGTGCCCTACCCGCAGGACAGCCTGAGTTACCTGGCCAATGTGCACAACCAGGCGGCCCACGCCTTCTACGCCAAACACGGCGTCAAGGTGATTTACGCAGCGTATGAGGACAACCAGGAACTGGGCGAAGTCAGTCTGATGATCACCAAACATTGCGTGCGTTTTTCGCTCAGCCTGTGTCCCAAACAGGCCAAGGGTGTGGTCGGTGTGCAGGGCCAGGTCAAGGCCGAGCCGCTGCAGTTGATCAACGGCAAGGAAAAACTGACGCTGCGTTTTGACTGCAAACCCTGCGAGATGCATGTGGTGGGCAAGATGAAAACCAGTGTGTTGAACCAGCTGAGCAAGGCGGCGGCGGGAGATGTGGCGGCTGCGCCGCTGACGTTTCACAAGGTGCGACCTTTGCATTAGCATTCCGCCCCAATCTGGAAATCCCAGGCAACCCCCTGCACGCTACCAATGCCCACAAACATCCTTCGCCTCACTGCACTTACCATCACCTCCGTCACGCTACTCACCACCGTGAATGGCTGCAGCAAGAAGCCGCCAGAGGTTTCTACCTTTACAAAGGAGTCTCCCATGGCGGTCAGCCTGACACTGCTCAAGGCGGACGCGCAACGTGGCCGCAGCAGCCCCATCGGCAACAACTACCGCCCCCAGGTCCGGTTCCCACGCGGCGCGGTGGAAACCACCTGTGCGGTCACCTTACCCGCCAGTTCGCAAACCCTCGACCCCGGCCAAACCACCGAGGCTTCACTAACCTGTGACGCCCCTGTGGAGGTGGCACGCAGCAAACCGGAGTTCGGCATGTTCGAGGGTGGCAAACTAGTGGGACAAGGCAGCGTCCGTCTCCCGTAAGCGTAAGCGGCCATACGGCGTGTTCCCCAATCGCACAGCCAACACAACACACCGCAATCCCCTACACGATGCAACACAAAATTGTCCGCGCCTTCATCCAGTCACTTGCCCATAGAGAACAAGTCGAGGCTGGGGCCACGACACCTAGCGCGGGTGAAACCGCGGAAATCCGATACCCCTCGGCAATGGAATGGCCTTGGCCGCGCCAGTTCACCTACACGCGAGAGTTCTTTTCGCAAGCATCTTCAACCGAGTGTCTGCAAGTAATCCGCAGTCTGATAGCAACCACGGAAGAGCACGTCATCAATTTCTTCTCGGCAGAACTGGACGCCGAAGTTCCGCATTTCGAGGCTGCGGGATATGTGGAGGCTTGGCGGAGCAGGCTACTCGGGCATGACCTCGACCGTCGTTGGAACCAACCTGACGTTACCGGTACGGAAATCCATGAAGTGGCATCGTCGGCAGACATGGTGCGCTACGCATCCCTCCCAGGTATCTCGAACCCGGGCTTGGCACGAGACGCATCCATCCACAATTTCTTCGCCACAAGTAGTGGTGAAGTGCTCGCCAAGGGACAGCTGGTCTACTGTTCCGGCTCTGTTGCCTATGTGTCCGACATGTTTACCAAACCTGAGCACCGCAATAAGGGCCTTTGCGCTGACGTCCTGGCTGCGATCGAAAGCAAGGCACTCTCGTTGGGCGCGACCCATACCTGTCTCGCCCCCGGCCAGGAAGTTGAAGCATTCGGTTTGTACGAGAAATACGGTTACGTAGCTGCGGGTGTTCGCTCGGTACTGATACCAAAGGGCTAGCGACTGCACAACCCCAACCCCGAGGAGACCCCATGTTCGACCACGTGAAATTTGGCGTCAGCAAATACACAGTCAGCAAAGCGTTTTATCTCAAGGTCCTGGAACCACTTGGCGCAACCGTTGTCACGGAGTGGCCGCCGAATGGTGTTGAGATTAGCCAGCCGCAGGGTTCAGTTTCCTTGTGCCTGTTCCAAACCGAAGAAAAACCGGCACATCTGCACATAGCCTTCGTGGCGGAGAGTCGCAAGCAAGTGGATGCCTTCTACCGCGCGGCACTGGCGGCAGGTGGCACAGACAACGGTCCACCGGGTCTGCGTCCGCAATACCACGCGAACTACTATGCGGCCTTCGTCTTGGATCCAGACGGGCACAACATTGAGGCGGTGTGCCACGCGCCCGAGGCCATCCGTTAATGCCCATCGTCGACATCCAACTGGTCTGCCAAGAGGGGCACGATACCCCGCCCGTCCCGACACAGGCACTGGCTGACGTCCTGGGTCGGGCCCTGGGCTCTGCACCCGGACGCACCTGGGTTCGCGTTCAGACGCTGGACAGTACCGCGTACGCCGAGAACGAGGCCCTGGTCGGTGCACACGAACTCCCGGTTTTTGTCACCGTTCTACAGGCGCACCCGGCCCAGGGTGCTGCCCTGGCCGCCGAAGTGATGGCGGTCACCGAGGCGGTTGCGGCCTGCGTTGGGCGGCCCGCGGAACGGGTGCATGTGCAGTACGCCGCGGCCGCGGCTGGCCGCCAGGCTTTTGGGGGCAAGCTCGTCGAATAAGATACGCCCCCATGAAAATCACTACTCACACTTTTCTCTCGCTGCTGATTCTCGGAGCCTCTGCTGTGGCATCGGCGCAAACACCCACCACCGACCGCGACACCGCGCGCAAACATGCAGGTTGTGCCAACACCTACAGCGCCATTCTGGAGCGCATGCAGGACAACAAAGACCCGGACGCCAAGGTGACGGCCGAAAAGCTGCAAGCCCTGCACCAACAAGCGGCCATAGCGCTGGCGGGCGAAGATGATGCGCAGCGATTGTTGCGCGCCACCAAGTCTTCGCTCAAGCTCGTGCTCGGAACCATTGAACAAACCGATTCGGCGCTAGAAAACTTCTACAAGCGCAGGGTCGACACCTGCACACAGCTTGTCAACGACCTGACGGACGAACAACGCGCGCGCATCGAAAAACTTCCCAAGTGATGCAGGCGGCCACCCGGCCATTCGTCGTACGCGCGCTCAGCGCATGTGTTTGAACATCTTGGCCTGGAATCGCTCTGGAATGCGCATATGCCGCGGCCCGGGCAGCAGTTCAAACGGTTCCCCCGCCTGCACGGTGCCAGGGGTGTCCACCGCCAGATAGAAACCGCAAAAACCGCTCTGCGCCATGGCCTTGACCGCGGTGTTGAAACCCATGGCGGCATTGAATTTGTAGCAGGGTTCGCGCGGCTGCACCACACGCAACACGCAGTGGGGAAAGCGCAGCACATCGCCCACCCACACGTCGGTTTCCAGCAGGCCATTGAGGGTCAGGTTTTCGCCCATCGTGCCGTGGGGCAAGGCGGTGTCGATACCGGCCACCCCCGCAGCGCGGCGGGCCTCAACCCAGAAGGCGTAGTGTTCGGCCGGGTAGGCATAAACTGCCTTCTCCAAGCCGCCGTGTACCGTCGGGTCGGCTTGCTCATCGCCCTGCAGGCCCAGCGGTTTAACACCGACGGGGCCCTGCACGGCGGTCTTGTGGATGGCGGTCAGGATGGAGCGCCCGGCGATGGCAACTTTGCGGGCCTGGCCCACCTGGACGCTGGCTACGGAATACACATGGGCAGACACGGCGGTGCTCCCCGTTACAGCTGGTGGTACAACATTTCGCCCGGGCGGCTGGAGTAGCGCACATGGGCGTCCAGCTTCTCAAACTGCACCACCACAGCGCGCTGGTGGTAGGCGTTTTCCTTGAGCCAGGCAAATTCGGCCTCCAGCGCCTTGCTGTCGCCGATGCGGGTGCTCCACACCTTTTGCTCGGCGCTCCAGCGGTAGCCCCTCGCCTTGAGCTTGTCTTTGGCGTCAAAGGGTGCGTTGGTTGCCATCAGGCGGTAGCTGGGTTTGTGGGCCTGATCGACCACATGGGCCAGGCCGGTGTGCGGCAGTAGAGGCAGCTTGGCGGCCAGCACTGCGAGCAGCGCGTGGCAATCCATTTCGGCCCGGTGGGCGTCGTAGAAGCAGCCCAGGTCCTGCGCCAAGTTTTCCAGCTTGGATGAACGTTTGCCCTGCTCCCGCCAGGGAATGTCGGCTAAGGAACAGGCCCAGGCCAGGTGGCTGAAGGCCGCCAGCCGCGCTTCGCAAAAGGGGCGATCGAACCCGGCGTTGTGGGCGATCACCAGGTCAACACCCTCCAGCAGGGTGGCAATACCGGCCTCATCCAGGCGCTGGCCTGCCACCATGGCGTTGTTGATGCCGGTGATGTCTTGCACCTCCTTGGGGATGGGCATGCCGGGGTCTTCCAGCTCGTCATACACCTGCACTTCACCCACGGGCAGGCCGGTGGCCAGGTCGATATCCACCCGCAGCAGGGCCAGTTCGATGATCTTGTCGCGGCTGTGGTCCAGGCCCGTGGTTTCGGTGTCCAGCACCACCACGCGGCAGATGCCGTCGCCGGTCGCGGACGGCCATTGCAGGCGGGGTTTGAGGCGGCGCAGAACGCGGTAGTCGGGGTGTGCCTCCAGGGTCATGGCCAGCGGCTCCAGGTCGTCGCAGCCCCCGGGCGGTATGGCGGCAAGTGGCTGGGCTACTGCGGGCGCTGGCGGCGCAGCAGTACGTTCCATCATCGCTGGCGCTGGGGCGGGCGCAGCCTTGCCGCGTGGGGCGCGCTTTTTCGCCACGGGCGCGAGGGTGGGAAGCTCTGCCACAAAGGCAAAGTCAAGCTGGTTTGGTGTCAAAGGGCTACCCTGTGCGGTCTGTTGTGCCATCCGAGATGGCGGGTATCAGTACTGGCTGAGGCGCCCATTATCATGGGCCTACAGGCTGGCACCCCGCTCCCCGGATCAGCTTAAGCCAAAATGGCCTGTAGCCCCCGTAAAATGGACTTCAGTCGCTATTAATTTCATAGTTAATTTACCCATGGCCACCAAGACCCCCAGCACCCCACCCACCGCCAAACCCCTGCTGCCGCTCAAAGGCGTGCGCATCCTCAGCCTGGCGCTGAACCTGCCCGGCCCCGCCGCACTGATGCGCTGCCAGCAGATGGGTGCAACCTGCGTCAAGCTGGAGCCACCCGCCTACCACACTGCGCCCAAGGGCACATCGGGCGACCCCATGGGTTTGTACAACCCCAAGGCCTATGCCACGCTGCACGAAGGCATGCGCACAGCGCAGGTTGATCTGAAATCTGAAAAAGGCCAAAAGGCCTTGCACCGCGAGCTGGCCAAGGCCGATGTGCTGCTCACATCCTTCCGCCCCTCGGCCCTGCAAAAGCTGGGACTGGAGTGGAAGGCATTGCACAAGCTTTACCCCACCCTCTCTCTGGTCGCCATCTTCGGCGCCCCGGGCGCGCGGGCCGAAGAACCCGGCCATGACCTGACCTACCTGGCTGAGAACCATCTGGTGAACGGGCTGGATCTACCCCCCACGCTCTACGCCGACATGGGTGGCTCGCTGATGGCGTCCGAGGCCGTGCTCAAGGCACGCCTGTTGCAACTGCAAAAGGGAAAAGGTGTGCGGCTGGACATTGCTCTGTCGGATGCCGCGGGCTATCTGGCCCTGCCGCGCAGCTGGGGGCTGACCACGCCCGGAGCCGCGGTGGGCGGCGGCCATGCGGGTTACCGCGTCTACCCGTGCAAAGACGGGCGTGTGGCTGTGGCCGCCCTGGAGCCCCACTTTGCCGCCGCGCTGGCGGCTGTAGTGGGGCTGAAGGCGTCCAACATCATGGCCATGTTTGCGCCTGAGACCCATGCGGCAATTGCCGCCTTCCTGCTCACGCATACTCGTCAGCAGCTGGACCAGCTGGCCTCTGACAATGACATCCCGCTGCACACACTGACCTAGATCGCAGGGGCGAAGCCCGAATCACCCAAACCCTGCCGTCCATCGCGGGCGGTTTTTTTGGGGCTTGACACTAGACCGACCGGTCTATAGACTTCATGCCATGCCTGCACCACCTCCCTTTCCCGACGACGACACACGCACCACCCGCGAGCGGCTGATCGCCGCCATGCAAGACGCCCTGCGCCACAAGGGTTACCACGGCGTGGGCCTGAAAGAAATTCTGGACGTGGCCCAGGCCCCCAAAGGCGTGCTGTACCACCACTTCCCTGGCGGCAAGGCCGAGCTGGCCGTGGCCAGCATCGAAGCCGTCATCGCACAGATCACCACTGGCCTGGACAAACTGACGCAGCGTTACCCCGACGTGGTGCAGGCACTAGAGGCCTGGATGGCGTCTGCACAAAAGGCATTGGCCGTCAGCGGCTACGAACGCGGCTGCCCGCTGGCCACCATTGCACTTGAATCCGCGCCAGATGATGTCGCCATCCGCGAGACCCTGGCCAAAGGTTTTGCTGCCATTCGTGAACGCCTGGGCCACACGCTGCAACAAGCCGGCATTGAAACCAGCCGTGCCCACAGCCTGGCCGCGCTGACCGTATCCGCTTACGAAGGTGCACTGGTGCAGGCCCGCGTGGCCGGCAATGTCGATGCCATGCAGGCCACCTCACAGGCCTTGCTGGACCTGGTCCGTTTGAGCCTTCCTCCTCGGGCGCAGAGCGCCTAACCCCTTTCACTGGAGAACATCCATGACCCAACCCAACACATCCCAACCCGAAACCCTCATATTGCAGACGGATGACGGTTACGCCATCACCGCCCTGCGGTATGCGGCCACGGCGCCCTTGCGTGGCAACCTGGTCGTCGCCGGTGCTACCGGCGTGCCGCAAGGTTTCTACCGCAACTTTGCAGCCTTTGCGGCAGCCCAAGGCTACACCACGTTGACGCTGGATTACCGCGGCATTGGGCTGTCCAAACCCAAAACCTTGCGCGGTTTTCGCATGCGTTACCTCGACTGGGCGCGCCAGGACCTGAGCGCCGCGGTGGATGTGATGGCCAGTGACTCGGTGCCGCTGTTCATGATTGGCCACTCGTTTGGCGGCCATGCCTTTGGCCTGCTGCCCAACCACCGACGTGTCGCCCGCTTCTACACCTTTGCCACGGGCGCCGGCTGGCATGGCTGGATGCCAGGTCTAGAGCAGTTGAAAGTGAAACTGATGTGGGGCGTCATCGGCCCGCTGATGACCTGGTGGAAGGGTTATCTGCCCTGGAGCAAACTGGGCATGGGTGAAGACCTGCCGTTGGGCGTTTACCAGGAGTGGAAACACTGGTGCAGCTACCCGCGTTACTTCTTTGACGACCCCGCCATGGGCCTGCAGGTGCAAGACCTGTTTGACGGTGTGACCACCCCCATCGTCGCCGCCAATGCCACGGACGACCTGTGGGCACCGCCCGCCTCACGTGATGCCTTCATGGCCGGCTACCGCTACACCGACATGCAGGCCGTGGACATTGACCCCAAGGGCCGCGGCCTGGGCGCCATCGGCCACATGGGTTACTTCCGCCGCCAGGCGCAACCGCTGTGGGAAGACGCGTTGGGCTGGTTTGGGGAATACCGAAAGCCCGTAGCAGCGGCTACAGCTTGACCCCGTATTTCTGCAGCACCTTGGCGTAATCTGGGCTGCGCTTGAACTGGCGCAGCGCCGCATCGAATGCCGGCAGCATGCCCACGTGGGGCGATTTTTTGCCCACCAGCAGCTGAAAGTGGGATTCATCCAGATCCGCACCCAGCATCACCACATCACTACTGCCCTGTGCCTGTTGCAGCGCGTACTGCATGGTCAACGCGTTGTCCACCATCACATCGCCACGGTTGGCCAACAACATCTTGACGGCGCTGTCAAAGTTTCTGCCGTTGTCTACCTTGAAGTGCCCCAGGTTGGCCTTGGCCCAGCCATTGCCCTGGTAAGAAATAACCACCGGATTCAGTTTGTGCAGTTCATCCAGATTGCGCACCTTTTGCAGCTTGGCCAGCAAGGTGTTGTCCTTGTGCACAAAGATTCGGCGGGGTGCGGACACCACGGGCTCTTGCGCGGCCACCGCGTACTCCAGCCGCTCGGGTGTGGCGATGGTGCAGATGGCGTCCTGCTCACCAGTTTGAACCAGGGCCTGGGCGCGGTTCCAGGGGTAGCCGGTGTGTTCCACCACCAGGCCCAAGCGCCGCCCGGCCACCTCCTGGATCACGTCCAGCAGGATTCCGCGCAGTTGGCCGTCCTGCCCAAAACTCAAGGGGCTGTAGGTCTCAAAGTAGGCCATCCGCAAAGGCGGCGCCGCATACACGGGCAAGGCCACACCCAGGCCAAGGGCCGCTGCGGTCTGTAGGAAGGAACGGCGATTGGCCACGGCGTACTCCAACAGTTGGAGACCGCATCCTAGCGCAATCGCGCCAGCGCTACGAGCCTTTACGTGCGGGCTTGGAGGACGGTTTTGCAGAGCCCGTCACCCGCGGCGGCAAGCCAGTGTGGCGGGTCAATATCAGGCCCTTGGTTGGTTTAACCGGTTTGGCCGGCGCGACGGTCGAATTCTTCTTGCGCGCACTCTGGTAACCCCCATCACCCAGCGGCTGGAAGGTGGGAATCAGGTGGTGCTTGCCGTTACCGACCAGGTCGGCACGGCCCATGGCCTTCAAGGCCTCGCGCAACAGCGGCCAGTTGTTGGGATCGTGGTAGCGCAAAAACGCCTTGTGCAGGCGGCGGCGTTTTTCACCGCGCACGATGTCCACCGTCTCGTCATCACTCTCGGCTGTGCGGTGCACCTTGCGCAAGGTGTTGCGTCCGCTGTGGTACATCGCCGTGGCCGTGGCCATGGGGCTGGGGTAGAAGGTTTGTACCTGGTCGGCGCGAAAACCGTTCTTCTTGAGCCAGATGGCCAGGTTCATCATGTCTTCATCCGTGGTGCCGGGGTGGGCGGCGATGAAGTAGGGAATCAAAAACTGCTTCTTGCCAACCTCGGCGCTGAACTTTTCAAACAGGGTCTTGAACTTGTCATAGCTGCCGATGCCGGGCTTCATCATCTTGGTCAGCGGGCCCTGCTCGGTGTGCTCAGGCGCAATCTTGAGGTAGCCACCCACATGGTGCTGCACCAGTTCCTTGACGTATTCGGGGCTCTTGACCGCCAGGTCGTAGCGCAGGCCGGAGCCAATCAGGATTTTCTTGACGCCTTTGAGCGCACGGGCACGGCGGTAGATCTTGATCAGCGGGCCGTGGTCCGTGGTCAGGTTCTGGCAGATACCGGGGTAGACGCAGCTGGGCTTGCGGCAGGCGGCTTCAATCTCGGGGCTCTTGCAGCCCAGGCGGTACATATTGGCCGTGGGGCCACCCAGGTCGGAAATGGTGCCGGTGAAACCCTTGACCTTGTCGCGGATGTCTTCCACTTCCTTGATGATGGATTCTTCGGAGCGGCTCTGGATGATCCGGCCCTCATGCTCGGTGATCGAGCAGAAGGTGCAACCGCCGAAGCAGCCGCGCATGATGTTGACGCTGAACCGGATCATTTCCCAAGCCGGGATCTTGGTCGCGTGGTCGTGGCTGCCGTTTTCGTCCGCATAGCTGGGGTGGGGACTGCGGGCGTAGGGCAAATCGAACACAAAGTCCATTTCGGCCGTGGTCAGCGGGATGGGTGGCGGCGTGATCCACACGTCGCGTGCGGTGACGCCTTCGCCATGGGCCTGCACCAGCGCGCGGGCATTGCCAGGGTTGGTCTCCAGGTGCAGCACGCGGTTGGCGTGGGCGTAGAGGATGGGGTCGGAGCGCACCTGCTCATAGCTGGGCAGACGGATGACCGAGCGGTCGCGGGGCGGAACCTTGTAGCTGCCCAGGCCGTGCAGCTTGGGCTGGAGGTTGGGGTTGGGCACAAAGGTCAGCGGCTTGATGCTGTCGTTGACCGGCGGAGTATTTAAGCCATTTTGGCCTGTAGCCCCCGCGGATGTTGACACAGATGTTACTATTTTAATAGCACTTGCAGTACCATCCTTTTCGGCATCTTCCTTGGCACAGGTGCTGCCCTGCTCTGCCGCCTGCTCGGAGGTGGTCATATAGGGGTTGATGTGGGATTCCACCCGGCCCGGCGCGTCCACGCTGGTGGAGTTGATCTCGATCCAGCCCTTGCCGGTCTCGTCGTCCGGGCGGCGCACAAAGGCGGTGCCGCGCACATCGGTGATTTTTTCGACAGGCTCCTTGGCCGCCAGGCGGTGGGCGATTTCGACAATGGCGCGTTCAGCATTGCCATACAGCAGCAGGTCACATTTGGCGTCCACCACGATAGAGCGGCGCACTTTGTCGCTCCAATAGTCGTAATGGGCGATGCGGCGCAGGCTGCCTTCAATGCCACCCAGCACAATCGGCACGTCCTTGAACGCTTCGCGGCAACGCTGGCTATAGACAATGGCCGCGCGGTCGGGGCGTTTGCCGCCCACGTCACCGGGGGTGTAGGCGTCGTCACTGCGGATCTTGCGGTCGGCGGTGTAGCGGTTGATCATGGAATCCATGTTGCCGCTGGTCACGCCCCAAAACAGGTTGGGCTTGCCCAGGGCCTTGAAGGCCTCGGCACTGGTCCAGTCGGGCTGGGCGATGATGCCCACCCGAAAACCCTGGGCCTCCAGCATACGGCCGATGACCGCCATGCCAAAGCTGGGGTGGTCCACATAGGCGTCGCCGGTGACCAGAACGATGTCGCAGCTGTCCCAGCCGAGCTTCTCCATTTCGGCCCGGCTCATGGGCAAAATGGGTGCCGTGCCGAAGCGTGCGGCCCAGTACTTGCGGTAGCTGGTCAGCGGCTTTGCGGCGCGCGCGAAAAAGGAGACGTCGACTGGGGCGTTCATGGTGCTTTCGGGGTAACCCCCTATTTTAAGGTTTTATGCCCAACAGCGCACCCTAAAGGTTCACCTGCTGAAAACCCCGGCAAATTGGGTGGGGCACAGCCCGTAGAATGAAATTTTGCTTATTCGAGGATGAATCGATGAAGAAACTACTGCTGGCTGTTGTTTTGGGTGCATTGGGCACGGTGTCTTTTGCTCAAGGCAAAGACCTCAAAGTCGCCATCGACCCCACCTACGAGCCCTTCACCTACAAGGTAGACGGCAAACCCGCCGGTTTTGACGTGGACATTGCCAATGCGCTGTGTGAGCAGATCAAACGCAAGTGTGTGTTTGTGGAACAAAGCTGGGACAGCATGATTCCCGGCCTGATGGCCCGCAAGTACGACGTCATCATCAGCTCGATGTCGATCACCGAAGACCGCATGAAGCAGATCGACTTCACCGACAAGTACTACAACACCCCCAGCCGTGTGGTGACCAAGAAGGCCTTCAACTACACCGGCCCGGCGTCCCTGAAGGGCAAGAAAATTGGCGTACTCAAGGCCAGCACCCAAGAGAAATACGCCCTGGGTGAACTCAAAACCGTGGGTGTGGACGTGGTGTCTTACGAAGCGCAAGACCAGGTCTACCTGGACATCCGCGCCGGTCGCCTGGACGGCACCGTGGCCGACCATGTGGAAGTGACCGGCGGCTTTTTGGGCAAGCCCGAGGGCAAAGACTACGAGCTCAAGGGCGACGAGTTGTTTATCCCCAAATACTTTGGCGCGGGCGCCGGTATTGGCCTGCGCAAGGGCCAGGACGCACTCAAGACCGAGCTGAGCGCCGCCATCAAAACCATACGTGGCAACGGCGTCTACAAGAAGATCAACGACAAGTACTTCAAGTTTGACGTCTACGGCAAGTGAGCGAATGAGCGCCTATGTCTCGGCCATTTTGCAGGGCGCGGTACTGACCGTTGGGGTTTCGGTTGCGGCCCTGCTGGTATCCATCGCGCTGGGCCTGCTGGGCGCCGGTGCCAAGTTATCGGGCCGACCGGTCTGGGTGGGGCTGGCCACGGCCTACACCACCGTCATCCGCGGCATACCCGACCTGGTGCTGATGCTGCTGATCTTTTACGGCGGCACCATTGGCCTGAACAATGCGTTGGAGTGGATGGGCAGCGAGGCCACGGTGGACATCAACCCCTTTGTGGCCGGTGTGCTCACGCTGGGTTTTATCTACGGCGCCTACATGACCGAGACCTTTAGAGGTGCGATGTTGTCCATCCCCAAAGGCCAGGCCGAAGCTGCCTGGGCCTTCGGCATGGGCCGCACCCAGACGTTTTTTCGCATCACCGCGCCGCAGATGGTTCGTTACGCACTGCCCGGTTTTACCAACAACTGGCTGGTGCTGATCAAGGCCACGGCATTGGTCAGCCTGATCGGCCTGCAAGAGATGACCTACGCCGCCAAACAAGCCAGCGCGGCAACACGCTCACCGTTTATGTTCTTTTTGTTCACAGCGGGCCTGTTTTTGCTCTACACCACGGTTTCGCTGTTCGTGTTGCGCAGGCTCAATGCCCGCTTCAGCCTGGGCACCAAGCGGGGGACGCTGTAAATGAACTTTGCAGTGATCTTTGAGGCGCAAAACCTTGCGCTGTTTGGCACCGGCATTGCCACCACGCTGACACTGCTGTTTGCGTCGCTGGCTGTGGGCTCGGTGCTGGCGCTGGTGTTTGCGCTGCTGTTGACCGGGCCTTGGGCGCCGCTGCGCTGGCTGGTGGCCTCTTACACCTATGTGATACGCGGCACACCACTGCTGATTCAGGTCTACCTGATCTACTACGGGTTGGGCCAACTGGAATGGATCCAGGCGCGCTGGGACGACGTGTGGCCGTGGACACACTTCAAGGAACCATTCTTTTGCGCGCTACTGGCCTTTGCACTCAACACGGCCGCTTACACCGCCGAGATGCTGGCAGGCGCCATCCGCGAAACCAGTGCGGGCGAGATAGAAGCCGCACAGGCCTATGGCATGGGCCGCTTCCAGGTCATGCTGCGTATTGTTTTGCCCAGCGCGTTGCGCCGCACCCTGCCCGCCTACAGCAACGAAGTGGTCATGATGTTGCACGCCACCAGCCTGGCCAGCGCCGTGCCGTCATTAGTAGACGTGACCGCCGCGGCCAGCAGTATTTATTCCCAGTACTACCTGCCGTTTGAAGCCTATCTGGCTGCCGCGGCTATCTACCTGGTGGCCTCGTTCTGCCTGATTGGCCTGTTCAAGCTGGGTGAACGGCATTTGCTGGCCTATCTGGCGCCAAGAACAAACTGATAACCTTGTGGGACAGACCGCAGCGCAGCTCTGTCCCAAACTGATTAGAAATGCAACGCATAGACCATCCTCTGTTATCCCCCAGCCTGGGCAGCCACAAGACGCTGACCAGCTTCCACTTTGGAACACCGGGGCGCGGCCCCAAGGTCTACATCCAGGCCAGCCTGCATGCTGAAGAATTGCCGGGCATGCTGGTCGCCCACCATTTGCGCGCCCTACTGGAAGCCGCAGACGCCGCCGGTCAAGTGCTGGGTGAAGTCGTGCTGGTGCCCGTGGCCAATCCCATTGGCCTGGCCCAGCGCGTGGACCACAAAGCCATGGGCCGCTTCGACCTGGACACGTCGGAAAACTTCAACCGCCATTACCCCGACCTGGCCAAGGTTGTCTGGCCGGTGGTGCAAGACACTATGGTTGCCGACGCAGCAACGAACGTGAAAACCGTGCGCAGCGCTATAGGCCATTACCTCCAGCAGGACTGGAAACCCGACACTGAACTGCAAAGCCTGCGCCACCGCCTGCTGAGCCTGTCCCATGACGCCGACTTTGTGCTGGACCTGCACTGCGATTGTGAGTCCGTCATGCACTTCTACACCGAAGAAGCCTGCTGGCCGCGGTTTGAGCCGCTGACGCGCTTTTTGCAATGCCAGGCCGTGTTGCTGGCCAAGAATTCTGGAAGTGGCCCGTTTGACGAGTGCCTGTCCGGGGTCTGGTGGCGGTTGGCCGACAACCTGGCCTCAGCCGGCAACCCCGCCCCGTTGCCTCAAGGCTGCTGCAGCACCACCATTGAACTGCGCGGCGAGACCGATGTCAGCCATGCACTGGCGCAAACCGATGCACAGGCCCTGTTGTCCTACCTGCAACATCTGCAGGTGCTTGCCTGTGCGCAGCCGCCCGTGGTGCCGCCGGCGCGGTGCCAGGCAACACCTTTGGCCGGGTCCGAAACCCTGGTAGCACCCTCGCCCGGCGTTGTGGTGTTTGCCGCGCAGCCGGGGCAAATCCTGCAAGTCGGCGACCTAGTGGCTGAAGTGATCGACCCCATTGCCAACCACAGCCAGCGTGTACTGGCCGGTGTAGCCGGCCCGCTGTATGCGCGTGTGCGTGATCGTTATGTAACGGCCGGTGGCGAGCTGGGCAAGATTGCCGGCGCTAAGGCCTTCAAGACCGGCGAGCTGCTGGGCGCTTAAATTTTCTATGACACCTCCAGCACTCAAACTCCACGTCGACAACATCCACAAGCGTTTTGGCACCAACGAGGTGCTCAAGGGCGTATCACTCTCGGCCCACGCGGGTGATGTCATCAGCATCATTGGCAGCTCCGGCTCCGGCAAGAGCACGTTTTTGCGCTGCATCAACCTGCTGGAAAAGCCGCACGAAGGCAGCATTGCCGTCGCGGGCGAAGCGCTGAACCTGGTCAAACAATCCAACGGCGAACTGGGCGCGGCCGACCCAACGCAACTGGCCCGCCTGCGCACAAAATTGGCCATGGTGTTCCAGCACTTCAACCTCTGGGCCCACATGACGGTGTTGCAAAACATCATCGAGGCGCCCGTGCATGTGCTGGGTGTGCCCAAGGAACAGGCCATAGAAACCGCGCGCAAATACCTGGCCAAGGTAGGCCTGCCCGGCAAGGAAGACAGCTACCCCGCCCACCTGAGCGGCGGCCAGCAACAACGCGTGGCGATTGCCAGGGCGCTGGCCATGGAGCCGGAGGTGATGCTGTTTGACGAGCCCACCAGCGCGCTGGACCCCGAGCTGGTGTCCGAGGTGCTCAAGGTCATGCAAAACCTGGCACAGGAAGGCCGCACCATGGTCGTGGTCACCCACGAGATGGGTTTTGCCCGGGAAGTCTCCAAACACCTGATCTTTTTGCACAAGGGCCTTATCGAGGAACAGGGCCACCCCGCCACGGTGCTGGCCGCACCCAAGAGCGAACGCCTGCAGCAGTTTTTGTCGGGCAGCCTCAAGTAAGAGGCGCGGGGTCCGCAACATGGCCATCGACGATCCTTCCCAGCCCCTGGAACGCTTGCACAACAACGACGCTGCGACCCTGGCGCTGCAGCTCAGCGAGAACCTGTTGCGCAACCTGCTGGAGACCATTCCCGACCGCATCTGGCTCAAAGACACCCACGGCATACACCTGGCCTGCAACGCCGCCTTTGCGGAGCACGTGGGTGCCACCACCGCGCAGATCGTGGGTACCGACGATGCCCATTGGTTTGGCAAGGCACTCGCGGAAGAATTCCTCAGAGCCGACCGCATCGTCATCCAGACCGGGCAATCGCTGACGCTGGAAGGCACCATGCCATCCGCCCAGCATAACGACCCCAGCGTTTACGAGGTCATCAAAACCCCCATGCGTGACGCCAACGGCAACATCATTGGCGTGCTGGGCATGGGCCGCAATATCCAGGCCCGCAAAGACACCGAAGCCCGACTGCGCGACGCCACCGAACAACTGGAGCTGGCGTTGATGGGCGCCGACCTGGGCCGCTGGGACCATGACCTCAGCGTGGAAAAAGGCTACTACCTGGACGAGCGCTCCTGCGCCATGCTGGGCCGCGAGCCGGCCGAGAGTACACACGGGCGCGCTTGGGGCCACCTGATACACCCCGACGACCTGCCCGGCACGCTGGATGCCATGCGCGCGCACCTGAGCGGCGATCTGCCAGCGTACGAAGCGGAGTACCGCGCACGCCACATGGCGGGCCATTGGGTGTGGCTGGGCAACCGGGGCAAGGTGGTGCAGGTCAGCGACAGCGGCAAACCCCTGCGCATGGTGGGCACGCTGATGGATATCTCCAAACGCAAACGGGTAGAAGGCGAGCTGCTGGCCACACAGGCTGAGTTGCAATCCACGCTCAAAGCGATCGAACACCTGGCCTTCCACGACACGCTGACCGGTCTGCCCAACCGGCGCATGCTGATCGACCGGCTGGAGACCGCACTGGCGGCCAGCCAACGCAACCAGACCCATGGCGCCCTGCTGTTTCTGGACCTGGACAAGTTCAAGGCGCTAAATGATTCCTTTGGCCACGACGTGGGTGACCTGATGCTGCAAGAGGTCGCGCAGCGCCTGGTCCACTGCATACGCGCCGTGGACACGGTGGCCCGTCTGGGCGGAGATGAATTTGTGCTGCTGATCCAGAACCTGAGCGGCTCGGTCGACGATGCCAAATTACACGCCAGCACGGTGGGGCACAAAATCCTGGCCAGCCTGAACGAACCCTACCTGCTCAAGGATGTGGTGCACCGTATCACGCCCAGCATTGGCGCTACGCTCTTCATGGGCCATGCATTAGACGGAGCCGAACTGCTCAAACAAGCCGACCTGGCCATGTACGAAGCCAAGGCCAAAGGCCGCAATACCATGTGCTTCTTCAAAGAAAATGGCCTCTAGCCCCCGTCGGTATTCAACATCTCGCTACTACATCTATAGCAACCATCGATTCCACCATGCTCTCCTTCCTGCCATCTCCCATAACCTTCACTATCGCGACCTTGCTGATGGCAATCAACGCGCTGTTCTGGGTGCCCATACTGCTGGTGTTTTCTTCGCTGAAGCTGATACTGCCGTTCAAAGCCGTGCGCCTGCGCATAGACCCCATTCTGTTGGGCATTGCCGAAAACTGGATTTGGGGCAATAGCGCCTGGATGGCGTTAACCCAGCGCACCCATTGGGACGTGCAGGGCCTGGACGGCCTCGACCCGCACAGCTGGTACATGGTCAACAGCAACCACCAGTCGTGGGTCGACATTCTGGTCCTGCAGCATTTGCTGAACCGGCGTATCCCACTGCTGAAATTTTTCCTCAAGCAGCAGTTGATCTGGGTACCGGTCATGGGCCTGGCCTGGTGGGCACTGGAGTTCCCCTTCATGCGTCGCCACACTGAGGAATATCTGAAGAAACACCCCGAAATGCGTGGCAAGGACCAGGAAACGACACGCAAGGCTTGCGAAAAATACGCGCTGATCCCCACCAGCGTCATGAATTTTCTCGAAGGCACACGCTTCACGCCCGCCAAACACGCCAAACAACAATCGCCCTACCGCCATCTGCTCAAACCCAAGGCCGGCGGCATGGCCATGGCGCTCAACGCCATGGGGGACAAGTTCCAGGCGATTCTGGACGTGACCATCGTCTACCCGGACGGCCCCATCAGCTTCACCGACTTCCTGCGCGGCAAACTGCGCCGCGTCATTGTGCGCGTGCGCAGCCTGCCCATCCCGCAGCATTTGATGTCTGGCGACTATGCACAAGACCCTGCGTTTCGCGAGGCGTTTTCGCAGTGGGTGCAGCAGCTTTGGCGGGAGAAGGATGCGCAGATTGAGGCGTTGTTGACGCAAGCGAACAAGGCGACTGGGACGGGTCCAGCACAAGCAAACCAGTGATGTTGGCAGTTGGGCGCTGCGGTCTGCCCCGTTGGGATAGCCATGCTGGTGCCACCTACAATCACGCCCTTTGCCCGCATCCAGCCTCCTCCTCCCAGCCATGAACATCGTTGTCAACCCCGACCTCAAAGCCTATATCGATCCCCTGACCCCCGACGAGCACGACGCGCTGGAGCGCAGCCTGTTGGCCGAAGGCTGCCGCGATGCCCTGGTACTGTGGGGTGATGTGCTGGTGGATGGTCACAACCGATATGGCATCTGCCAAAAACATGGCATTGCCTTCCAGACCCTGCAAAGCAAGCAGTTCAAGACCATGGAAGATGTCCATCTGTGGATGATTGACCAGCACCTGGGGCGGCGCAGTGTGTCGGACTTCCAGCGCGGCGTGCTTGCGCTGCGCAAACGCGAGATTTTGAACGACCGGCGGCTCCAGTCTGCTTCGGCCACCGAAGCAGCAGACGCATCTTCCGCTGCTCAAGCGGAATCTCTGCCCGCTTCGGCCTCCACCGCAACGGCCGCAGACCCGCTGAAGAGCCGCGAAGACATTGCCAAGGTCGCCCGCCTGAGCAGCAACCAGGTTGTGCTGATCGAAAAAATTCAAAAACAGGCAGCCGCCGAAGTGGTGGCCGCGGTCAAGTCCGGCGCCATTTCCCTCAACGCCGCCGCCGCTGTATCGAGCCTGCCAGAAGATGAACAGGTGGCTGCGGCGCTGGGTGGCAAAGAACAGCTGCGGCAAGCCGCCAAACGTGTGCGCGAGACCAAGAAGCGCGCCACGGCCGACAACAACACGTCCGCAGAACCAGCGCAAGACAGCGTGGAAGCGCTGAAGTTGCGCATCCGAGAGCTGGAAACCGAGAACGCCAGGTTGCGCGAAGAATTGGCCGCCCTCGCCGCTTGAGGGGGTCTTTGGCCCCAGAATCCCTTGATTGACAGGTCACGGGGCCGGCGCTAGATTCATTGCCGAGCGTTTGGATTTCCCCCATCCACTGTTTGCAGAAGGGCAACGGCTATGCGCACCCTCCCCACCTTCATCCTCGCCGCGACGCTTGCACTGTGCGGATCTAACGCCTGGGCCAACGTTACGCCGGAGGACCAAAAGTTGATTGATGCGGCGAGCTGTGAAGAGCTCGTCAAAGAGCACGCCAATTTTGCAGCCGCCGAGAAAAAGCTGGCTGAGGAAATCCGCCAGACCAGCAACAACACCACAGCTGGCAATGTGGTTGGCGTCGCCACACTGGCTGTTTTCGGGCTGGGGTTTTTCAGCTGGGACGACCAGGCAGACGCAAAGACCAACCTGGCCGAGCTCACGGCCTACCGTGAAGCCATCGCAGCCGCGGCCAAGAAAAAGAACTGCAAACTCTTAGTCGGCCCAAACCAGAATGCTATAGATTAAGTAGCGCAGTAGTGATATTTCTCGGGGACTAGGGGCACATTTCGCGGCGGATTCAAGTACAAAGCGCAACGGAATGCAGTGTAAGAGGTCTGACGGGTAGGTTGTAGAAGACCTCATGCGGTGTGCGATAGCCCAGGCACTTACGAGGCCGATGATTGAGTAAGTACACAGCTTCATCGACCTGAGCCTGTGTCACCTTGAGCAAACTGCACCCCTTTGGAAAGAACTGTCGCAGCAGCCCGTTGGTGTTCTCATTGAGCCCACGCTGCCATGAGCAGTAGGGCTTGGCAAAGTACACCTTCGCCCTCAAACAACTTGCAATGAATTCGTGCTCAGCGAACTCCTTGCCGTTGTCAAGGTCAGTGTCTTGCAGGCATGTCTGTGGGGCGCAGCAAATCGACAATGGCCTGCGTCACCCCCGCACTGTGCTTGGAGCGTAGTGGATGCGCCAAGGTATAGCGGGACTTGCGTTCCACCAGTGTCACCAACACGCCTTTGCGCCCCCCGCCGATCACCGTATCGCCCTCCCAGTCGCCTATGCGCTTCTTGCTATCCACCACTGCGGGGCGATGTTCAATTCCGACCCGGTTCTTGAGTACCCCACGGCGCTCTCGACCACTGGCATAGCGCTTTCTACGAAGTTTTGACAGCGCAAGTACCCGACTAAATCACCGCCCTGGGCTTTGTTGGCATAGGCGTATTGGTAGATGGCTTCGGTGCTAATCGACAAACGATCCTCTAAAGCCAGGCGGTCACTGACTTGCTGGGGAGACAAGCTCAGGCGCAGATACAACTCCACGAGTTGCCACTGCTCTGGATCGAACTGGCGGGCATTGCGACGCTGTGTCTGTCTCTGAGTCGCTTTGTCTTGGGCCAGTGCAGGTTGGTAGCCCCGGGCACTGGCATTGCGCCTGAGCTCGCGGCTGATCGTCGAGCTGCTACGTCCAAGCTCTGCTGCAATTTGCGACAGATGAATGCCTTGGCGCGTGAGGTTGTGAATTTGGTATCGTTCTTCTTGGGTCAAGTGTGTATAGGTCATGGTGCAACGTTTGGGACTGGCCGGTCACAAAAGTGCATCCTATTCACTCTTGGCCCAACCCGTTTCTAAAACGTTGCACTTCGTACTTGAATCCGCCCACCAGTATGCCTGTTGCTGGCAGCAAGCTCGGAGCGGTTCATGCCCTATAGTGCGCCGTAGCTGCCCCTGAACAGGAACAACCATGACACGCTCCCACCGACTCGCCTCCCACCTCGCGCTCGCACTGCTGCTCTGCGTCCCTGCTTGGCCGGCCTTCGCCGCAGCAGATTTCTTCTGGAATTGCACCACGCCAGACGGCATCAAATACGCAGATGCCAGCAAGTGCGACAAGGGCGATACCGCGGTCAAGATGATGAAGGGCAACCACAGCCCTGCCGCGTCGGTGCAAACCGCACGGGTGCAGGCTGCGGCCAGTGCTGATGGCGAGCAGCCCATTGGCATCAACACCGGCGTCTGCCCCACCAACCCGGCCTATTGCACGCGGTCTGACTATGGGGTGACTGAAGGCTCGGCCCGCACCCAGGCCATTCAACAATTTATGCGCGCAAAAGAATGTGACTTTATGCAGCGTTTTCCACAGCGTTGTACCCGGCCCAACTAAAAGGTTTTCTTGGCCACTTTTTTGTGGATGTCGTTAACCATCATCAAGCCGGCCGAACCGTAGTACTTGTGGTACTCGGCCACCATTTCACCCTGGATGATGACCGGGTCCGTGGCGACCAGGGCCTTGGCCTCTTCAATGTTGGCAACGGCCAGTACAAACAGACCACGCCAGCCGTCCACACTATCCAGAGGCCCGGCCAGCGCCAGTTTTTTCTCGGCAGCGAGACGGCCCATATTGGCGAAATGGCCTTTGAACATGGCGTCCCGCTCGGCACCCGCGGGAACCTTGTTGGGTCCGGTTTTCAGAATCACCAGCACATAAGGTCTCATGCCCCGTTCGTCAGCCCCTAGTTGTTGGGCCAACTCGGCATCAAAACCCGCAGGTGCTGCTTCAACCGCAGGGGGCTGCTGCGCATACGAGAGATGGCATGTGCACGCAGCCAAAAGCAGGGCCGCCACGGACTGGACCCAGGGTGATGGCATAGCCTTCGCCCTCATGGTTTGCGCAACACAATGTGGACCAAGGCACAGGCATCTTCCACACCGGTCAGGCTGTGCACCACACCACCGGCCAGGTACAGCATGTCACCCGCGGCCAGCACCTGGTCCTTGCCATCGCTGTTGAAACGGATGGAGCCTTCCAGACACTGCACGGTGATGTCACCCGCCACCTTGTGCGGGGGCATGGATTTGCCCTTGGGCAGCACCACACGCATCACTTCGAGTTCGCTGGTTTTGAAGAGCGCGACCGTCTGTCGGTCGCTTGCGGGCGGAAGGACACTGACGGGTTCGCCGGATACGGCGTGTTGGATAGCCATGGTGGGTTACCTCCTGGGCCTGCGGTGCATGCTTTGCTTGGCACTATAGCGCCAATGGCGCGAATCGTCCCACCCACGGCAGACATACAAGGCATATAGTGTGTGTACCGTAAAGCTTTTGGTACCACACATGCCAGTGATGAAATCGCAACGCTTGTTTTGCATCGGCTTCTTGCTCGCAGTCATGGCTTTGGGTGCGGGCACTGCGGCCGCCGCCGGGCCCGAGTGCACGCGGCCTTTCACCTTGGCCCTGCACGACCATGGGTTGCTGTATTCGGCAAACTCCGACACTGGCATTGACAAGGATTTCGCGGATGAGCTGATCCGCCGAAGTGGATGCAAAGTAACGGTCAGCTTCCTTCCCAGGGCCCGTATATGGCAACTCATCGAGTCTGGTGCGCTGGATTTCAGCACCTCGGGCATCAGCAATGCGCAACGCGAGCGCTTTGCGGGCTTTGCCTGGTATTTCAGCAACAAATACTACCTGTTGGTACGCAAGGATTCTGGTGTTACCAGTCTGGGCGATTTTGAGCGCAACCCCGCACTCAAAATGGGTGTCATTCGGAGCTTTCGCTACAGCGAAAGTGCCAACCGGCTGGTCGATACCTTGCAGCTTGCCAACCGGGTAAGCCAGGCAGGCGGACTGGACCCGCTGTACCAGACGCTGATGCTCAACCGCATCCAGGGCATGATCATTGAGCCGTTTGACTACCCGGCGCTGGACGAGAGGGCTATCCGCGAGGTCTCCAACATCATTGAGTTCAATGACCCGCCTGTGCCGCACGGGCTCATCATGTCGAACAAAGCCATTTCGCCGACTGAGCAGGAAAAGTGGCGCGCGATTGTGAACACCATGCGCGCCGACGGGACCGTGGGGCGTATCTTCGAAAAGTATTTCAAAGCAGACCTCGCCACCAAGCTGGTCAGTTTCTAGGCAGCATGGTGAACAGTGCGCGCTGGCTACTGGTTCCCCTGCTGACGCTGGGCGCTGCACTCAGCACAACCTGGCTGGTGTTTGACCATGAGCGCCAGGCCAACAGCAAAGAACTGCATTCCCAGTTCGATTTCGCACTGCGTGAGACGGTTAACCGTGTCGAGCAACGCGTAGCCAGTTATGAGCAAATGTTGCGGGGGGTGCAGGCACTGTTTTCCACCGCGGCGCCGGATCGTGCACGCCTGCATGACTACCTGGAGATGCTGCCCGCTGGTGCGAGTTTTCCAGGGATTCGGGTAATCGGTTTTGTAGAGCACGTACCCGCGCAAAACAAGCATGCGCATGTGGCTGCCATGCGCCAAAACGGCTGGCCACGTTATGAAATTCTGCCGAGCGGACAGCGGGATGTGTATGCACCGGTCACGATGCGCGAGTCGTATGGCCGCCAGGCCCAGACGGAACCGGGCTTTGATACCTGGTCAGACATCCCGCGGCGCCTGGCCATGGAACGGGCGCGCGATTCGGGCATGGCGGCTATTTCTAGCAAGGTCCAGCTCAAGGTCGATGCCGACACCCAGGCGCCGCCCGGCTTGATCATGTACCTGCCCGTTTATGCGCGCGGTCAAGCACATGACAGTGTTGCCCAGCGCCGCGCACACCTGATAGGCTGGGTATTCGCGTCTTTTCACATGGACCAACTGGTTGCCAGCCTTTATGGTGAACCGCTTCCCGGACTCTCATTCGCGCTGTATGACGGCGTGGAGACATCCGACGCCGCGCTGCTCTACCGCAGCGACGAGGCCCAACCCACCAACAGTGCCGGCACTCTGGCAGCGAATGAATACGTCGTTGCAGGCGGCCACACCTGGACACTGTCCATGGCGGCATTGCCCGCGTTTGAGGCCCGCTTTGGGCGCAGCGCATCTCTTTTGATTGCTGGCGCAGGCATAGGTTTAAGCGTCCTGTTGGCGGTGTTGGCATGGCTGCTGACCACGGGGCGTGCACGAGCACTGCGCATGGCGGACCACATGACCGGTGAACTGCGACAAAGTGAGGAGCACTTCCGCAACTTCTTTGAAAAAAATTCGTCGGTGATGCTGCTCATCGAACCTGAATCGGGTGCCATTGTGTCCGCCAACAGGGCGGCAGCAGCCTTTTATGGCTATCCGAGCGAGCAGCTGACCGGCATGATGATCAGCGACATCAACACACTTGCCCCAGAGCTGATTGCCGAGGAGCGACAACGGGCCTTGCGCTCAGACCGCAGTTACTTTCTTTTCCAACACCGGCTGGCGGACGGGACCATGCGCGATGTGGAGGTGCATTCCACGCCCATCAGCCGCAATGGTCGGCCCATGTTGTTCTCCATCATCCATGACATCACCGACCGAAAGAGGGCACTGGAGAAGATTGAAGAGCTGGCCTTCTTCGACACGCTGACCCATTTGCCCAACCGCACGTTGCTGGTAGACCGCTTGAAGCAGGCCATGACCATTGGCAACCGCAATAAAACCTTTGGTGCGGTGTTGTTCATTGATCTGGACCAGTTCAAAACCCTGAACGACACCTTCGGCCACGACAAGGGGGATCTTTTGTTGCAGCACGTCGCGCAGCGTCTGGTGGAGTGCGTGCGCCAGGGCGATACCGTGGCACGGCTGGGTGGAGATGAATTCGTCATTGTGCTGTCCAACCTGAGCGAATCCCTGGAGGACGCCGCCAGCCAGACGGAAACAATTGGCAAAAAGGTGCTGGCGGCCCTGAACCAGAAGTACCGGTTGGACGACCTGGACCACCGCAGCACCGCCAGCATCGGTGCCACCTTGTTTCTGGGTCTGGAGACCTCCATCGATGATTTGTTGAAGCAGGCCGATCTGGCCATGTACAAGTCAAAGGACACCGGGCGCAACGCACTGCGCTTCTTTGACCCGCACATGCAGGTCGTCGTCATGCAGCGTGCGCGGCTGGAAGTGGAGTTGCGCCACGCCATCCAGGAGAACCAGTTCCTTCTTCACTACCAGCCCCAGGTGGTGGATGGCGGCCGCGTGACAGGGGCCGAAGCCCTGGTGCGCTGGATGCACCCCGAGCGCGGCATGGTGCCACCCGCGCAGTTCATTCCCCTTGCGGAAGACAGCGGCCTGATTTTTCCGTTGGGTCACTGGGTGCTGGCCCGCGCGTGCGAGCAGCTCACGGCCTGGGCATCAGACCCTGCGCTCTGCCATTTGACGCTGGCCGTGAATCTCAGCGTGCTGCAGTTCCGCGAACCCCGATTTGTCGACGATGTGCTGGCGGTACTCCAGCAAACAGGGGCCAACCCTGCGCGCCTGAAGCTGGAGCTGACCGAGAGCCTGCTGGCCGACAATGTGGAGGAGGTCATACACAAGATGACCACACTCAAAACACATGGCGTGGGATTCTCGCTAGACGATTTCGGAACCGGGTATTCGTCGCTGTCGTATCTGAAACGCTTGCCGCTGGACCAACTGAAAATTGACCAGTCCTTTGTTCGCGACATCTTGACGGACCCCAACGATGCGGCGATTGCCGGTACCGTGGTGGCCTTGGCAAAAAGCCTTGGCTTGGACGTGATTGCCGAGGGTGTTGAGACCAGTGCCCAGCGCGATTTTTTGGCCCATGCAGGCTGCCATGCCTACCAGGGTTATTACTTCAGCCGCCCCCTACCCCTAGATCACTTTGAGGCGTATGCCATGGAAACCACGGCACCGCCGTATTCCGTCATCCCTTGACCTTGAACGCCGGCATTTTCTCCGCCAACCGAGCACCCATCTCGGCCCCCAGGGCCTGCAGGCCGCTCAAGGGGCGCACCATGACTTCAAACTCGACGATTTTTCCGTCTTCATCAAAACGCACCAGATCTATGCCTTTGAGCTGTTTGTCACCCACGCGGGCGCTGAACTCCAGCACCGCATTCAGGCCGTCTTCCGACGCCAGTTGGCGGTGGTAGGTGAAGTCCTGGAAAACCTGGATCACGGTGCTCAAGGCCAAAATCAGCGCAGCAGCCGGCTGGTAGGGGTGGATCGCCATCGGTGAGCGAAACACCGCGTCGGGGTGCACGATGCTGGGCAGGTCTTGCAGGTCTTTGGTGGCGACCATGGCATGCCATTTGGCGAGGGATGCGGCAACGGCGGGCTTCAACTGGCTGGGTGCTGGGTGCATGGGTGTGTGCTCCGGTTAGGGTGTGAAGAAAATTAAATCGAGGCGGCCAGGCGCGTGCCTTGGTTGATGGCGCGCTTGGCGTCCAGCTCGGCGGCCACATCAGCGCCGCCAATCAGGTGCACCGAGCAGCCTGCGGCCTGCAAAGCGCCATATAGCTCACGCTGAGGCTCCTGGCCCGCGCAGAGGATGACGTTGTCCACCGCCAGCACCTGCTCTGTGTCGCCCACACGGATGTGCAAACCGGCATCGTCAATCTTCTGGTACTGCACACCGGGCGTCATGCCCACTCGTTTGGCCTTCAATGACGTGCGGTGTATCCAGCCGGTGGTCTTGCCCAACTGATCACCAACCTTGCTCTCTTTGCGCTGCAGCAGGTGCACCTTGCGTGGCGAGGTTTCCGCGTGCGCAGGCTTGATGCCACCCGCCTGGGCGTAGCTGGTATCAATGCCCCACTCGGCATAAAACTTCGGTGCATCCACGCTGGGGCTGGTGCCCGAGTGGGTCAGGTATTCGGACACATCAAAGCCGATACCACCCGCACCGATCACCGCAACCGACTGGCCCACGGCCTTGCCGTCGCGCAACACATCCAGGTAGCCCATGACCTTGGGGTGGTCCACGCCTTCGATATCGGGCGTGCGCGGTGTGACACCCGTGGCAAGCACCACCTCGTCAAAACCACCGGCCTTCAAAGCGTCGGCCGTAACGCGGGTATTCAGCGACACCTTGACGCCACGTAACGCCAACTGGCGGTCAAAGTAGCGCAGCGTTTCGTAAAACTCTTCCTTGCCCGGCACCTTCTTGGCGATGTTGAACTGCCCCCCAATCTCGCTGGCAGCATCAAACAGCTCAACACTATGGCCGCGTTCGGCCGCGGTGACGGCAAAACTCAGCCCAGCGGGGCCTGCGCCCACCACTGCAATGCGCTTGGTCTGGGTAGCAGGTGTTATCACCAGCTCGGTCTCGTGGCAAGCACGCGGGTTGACCAGGCAGGACGTGATCTTGCCGCCAAAGGTGTGGTCCAGACAGGCCTGGTTGCAGCCTATGCAGGTATTGATCTCGTCAGCACGGCCTTCGGCAGCCTTGCGCACAAACTCCGGATCGGCCAGGAACGGCCGGGCCATGGACACCATGTCGCAGAACCCATCGGCCAGCAGTTGATCGGCCACCTCGGGCGTGTTGATGCGGTTGGTAGCCACCAGCGGAATGCCCACTTGGCCCTTGAGCCGCTGGGTCACCCAGGCAAAGGCGGCGCGTGGCACCTTGGTGGCAATAGTGGGGATGCGTGCCTCGTGCCAGCCAATACCGGTGTTGATGATGGTGGCGCCAGCCGCCTCGATGGCCTTCGCCAACTGGATCACCTCGTCCAGCGTGGAGCCGCCTTCGACCAGGTCCAATGCGGACAGACGGTAGATGATGATGAAGTTGGCTCCCACACGCTCGCGAACCCGACGCACGATCTCGACCGGAAAGCGCATGCGGTTCTCGTAGCTGCCGCCCCATTCGTCGTCGCGGTGGTTGGTGCGGGCGGCGATGAATTCGTTGATCAAATAGCCCTCGGAGCCCATGATCTCCACGCCGTCATACCCGGCAAATTGGGCCAACCCCGCACAGCGCGCAAAGTCTTCGACGGTCTGCTCCACCTCGTCCGTGCTCAATCCGTGCGGCGTGTAGGGGTTGATAGGCGCCTGCAGCGCGCTGGGCGCCACCAGGTCCTTCTGGTACGAGTAGCGGCCAAAGTGCAGGATCTGCATGGCGATCTTGCCGCCCTCTTTATGCACTGCGTCCGTCACCACGCGGTGGTGTTCGGCTTCGGCCTCCGTGGTCAGCATGGCGCCACCCTTCATGGGGCGGCCACGTTCGTTGGGCGCAATGCCGCCGGTCACGATCAGGCCCACGTCGCCCCGGGCGCGCTCGGCATAGAAGGCGGCCATGCGCTCAAAACCATTGGGTACCTCTTCCAGGCCCACGTGCATGGAGCCCATCAGGACGCGGTTTTTCAGGGTGGTAAAGCCCAGGTCTAGCGGCTTCAGCATGTTGGGGTAGGCGGTCATCAGGGGTCCTTTATGCAACTGGTTGCACAATTCTACGCAAAAACCTGCCGACTATGCAACTGGTTGCATAAAATAGAGCTTTCCGCCAAAACACACCCATGTCCCTCCCCCACGCCTTACTCACCGCCCTGGTTGAACAGCCCAGCTCTGGGTCCGACCTGGCGGGCCGTTTTGACCGCTCTATTGGTTACTTCTGGCATGCCACGCACCAGCAGATCTACCGCGAGCTGGGTCGCCTGGAGGAAGCCGGGTGGGTGGAATCCCTGCCGCCCGAAGCGGGCCGGGGACGCAAAAAGGTCTACCAGGTCTTGCCCGCTGGCCGCGCCGAACTGGAACGCTGGGTGGCGGAAGACCAAGACCCCAAACCCCTGCGCGACGAATTCATGGTGCGCCTGCGGGCCGAGGCCGTGGTTGGCCCCACCGGCCTGGCAGACGACATCCGCCGCCGACTGGAGCTACACCGCCAGAAGCTGGCCGTATACCGCGCCATTGAGGCCCGCGACTTTTCCCGTGGAGACCCTTCGCGCAAGGCACGGCTACAGCATCTGGTGCTCTCGGCAGGCATCACGCAAGAAACATCGTGGATAGAGTTCTCCGAAAAGGCCCTGGCAATTCTGGGTGAAACGTCAGGCGTCAACCCTGAAACACTACAAACTTGATAGCATCACCATAAGCAAATACGGGGGCTAGAGGCCGATTTTCCTTAAGCATTTTCCGGTAAAGGCCAATTTAGATACTGTTACGCCACAAGGTTGGGCGCTACCAGTGGCACGATTACGGTGAAGCAGGTGCCCTGCCCCGCCACACTGCTGACCTCGATACGTCCCCCCAACAGGTCCCGGACCTGGGTGTAGGCGATGTACAAACCCAGGCCCGAGCTGCCCTGCCCCAGCCGGGTGGTGAAAAAGGGTTCAAACAGATGGGCAATGCGATCCGCGGGCACACCGTTGCCGTCGTCACTGAAAGTGATTTCCATCTCATCCGCACTGACCAGTGCTATGCGCAGCAGCATGCTGCCGCCACCACGCCCGGTAAATGCATGCACCAGTGCATTGGTGATGAAGTGGGTCAGCACCTGGCCTATGGCACCGGGGTAGCTGTCCAGCTCTATGCTGTGGTCCAGCTCCAGGTTCAGGCGGTAGGGGCAATGCTCCATCTTGGGCGCCAAAAATGCTAGGGTGCCCGTGACCACGTCCATCAGCCGGAAGCGGCGGCGCGCCTCCGATCCGCTGTCGACGGCCACATTCTTGAACTGGCCAATACGATCAGCCGCCCGCAACAAATTGCGCTCCAGCAGGTCGGTCACCTCCCGTGTGTCCACAAAAAACTGGTCCAGGGTTTTGCGCCCCAACTGCCCCTGCGCATACTGGGCATGAATGGCGCGCGCCGACTCGGCCAGCGCGGTGGCGCCGGTCAGCGCGGTCCCAATGGGGGTGTTGAGCTCATGGGCAATGCCCGCAACCATGGACCCCAATCCCGCCAGTTGGGCCGAACGGACCAGTTCCTTTTGTGTGGTTCTCAGTTCGTCCAGGGTGGCCGACAGGTTGGCATTGGCCAGGGCCAGGTCGGCCGTGCGCGCCTGCACCCGCGACTCCAGATGCAGATTGAGTTCGCCCAGCGCGTCTTTGGCCACCGTCAAGTCCTGTACCTGGGCCAACAGGCGGTTGGTCAACTCGTTGTAATCGTGGCGGGTTTGCCGCATCTGCCGCTCGATGCGCTCGGTCTTGGTCTCCATGGCAAACAGCTGCTGCGTGACCACATCGGCCCGCGCGATGGTGGCCAACCAACCGGGGGCCAGTGCGGCCGCTACCTCCACTTGCGCTATGGGCAGACGCACCTGCCACAGCACCGGCGTGATGGCTTCCAGCTGCATGGGGACACCCAGGACCACGATGACGCCCTGCATGCGCAGCGCATAGTCGGCCGCGACGTGCTGGATTTCGGCCAGGTCCCGCACCAGCAACAAAACCGGTCCCGACAACACGTGCCGCTTGGTGAGTTGCACCGCCACAAAGCCCAGCGGCGCCGGCTCCAGCGTAGTCAGCATCCGAATGGGGGGCACATTCACCGCAGGACCTTCCCTGGGTGTGGGGGCTTAGCCCCCATCGCAGTTGCCCAACAACAGCAGGACGTAGGTCATGTTGTGGAACAGGTTGCGTGTGTAAGCGCCCTCGTGGAACAAAGGACCGATCTCCCCAAACGATGGGAATCCGGCAATGGCCAGGTTGTTACCAAAGGCGTCTTCGATGGCGCCGACCTCAAAATCGATCTCCCCGCCCAACAGCCACTTGCGCCCGGCACAACTCACAATCACTGCAGCGCTGGGATGGAACCCCGAGGCTGCGGCCCGCCCCGCAATCGCATGCACCTCGGCCACCAGGTCCTCCGGCTTGGCCAGGCAAACCTGCACCAGCTCACCCCCCTGGATGCCACCATGCAGCGTCAATCCCCCGGCTTCGGCGTGGGAGTTTTGTGCGATGGCGCGTAGCTTTTTTTCACCGACCTGGCCAGCATTCAAAATGGTGAGCGCCACCGAACCCTGGTCCGAACGCAAAAAGGGTTTGCCGGTTTCTCGCTCGACAAAGGATGCGGCGTCGGTACCGCCCACGCGGCTGAGCAGTTTGCCATCCGCCTCGTCCACAGCGCCCGGCTGGCCCACCGGCGTGATGGAGTTGCCGATATGCACCTGGAAAGACAATGGCCCATCGGCCGCCAGCATGACCACACAGTCATGCACCATGGCCCGGTCGGCAAACAGGCAACAGCGCTCCATCTTGTCGTTGTCGTCGGCGGCCATGCCACCAATCACCGGCACGTCGATTTCGTCGCGCAACACCAGCTCAATGCGGCTGGCATCGGTGTGGAAGTCCGACACCAGAAAGTAGAAGGCGGGCTTGCGACCCTGCAGCGGCACAGCCAGTTTGCCCAGGGCACGCCGTACCGCGCCCTCGGGGTCGGCGCCGACCTGGTCACCACTGGCCACATGCCATTGCACCGCGCCGCCCGAGCTCAGGCCCAGGGCCGCCGCACCCACATCCGATGTGCGTTCGCGCTCGTGCACGCCGTCTCCGCTGGCACCAATGATGCGGACATACGGATTGTCCAACCCGTCGTACAGGCCGTCCATGAACTCGGCCCAGTCTTCGTAGTGGACGGTGGCGAACAGAAAGACCACCTCGGGCTGGATCTCGGACAGGGCCTGCCCCAGAAACAACGCCGCACGGTAGGGGTCAACAATGGTCGTGCTGACTGACTTGGTGCGCATGGTCCGCTCCTTTCATGCCCGTTGCCGGGCTGGCCACAGCAAGCCGGACTAAAAACTCTCCCAACTGCCGTTGTCGGTCGCGGTCGCAGACCCAGGTGCCGACAAGGCCTTGGGTTTGCTGGCCAACGCCGGCTTCTTGGCCACGGTGACGGCAGGTGCCGGCTTCGCTGCGGGCCGTGGGCTGGACGCCGCAAAGGCATGGCCACCAGCACCGTGGGCCAGCTTGAACACGGCCACCGTGCCCACCAGATCGTGGGCCTGTGATTTGAGACTGCTGGCCGCCGCCGCCATCTGCTCCACCAGCGCGGCGTTTTGCTGGGTGGCCTGGTCCATCTGGGCCACGGCCTCGCTGACCTGCGACACGCCCAAAGATTGCTCGTTGCTGGCCGCGCTGATCTCGCCCATGATGTCGGTGACCCGCTGGATGCTGCTCACCACCTCGGTCATGGTGACACCGGCCTGGTCGACCAGGGCACTGCCATGCTCGACCCGCTCCACGCTGGCATTGATCAGTTGCTTGATTTCTTTGGCCGCCTCGGCGCTGCGCCCGGCTAAGGACCGTACCTCGCTGGCCACCACGGCAAATCCACGGCCCTGCTCCCCTGCCCTGGCGGCCTCCACGGCGGCGTTCAGCGCCAGGATGTTGGTCTGGAAGGCAATACCGTCGATGACGCTGATGATGTCGGAAATCTTGCGGCTGGACTCGTTGATGCCCTTCATGGTCTCCACCACCTGGGTCACCACCTCCCCCCCTTTGACGGCTACCGTGCTGGCGTTCATGGCCAGCTGGTTGGCCTGGCGGGCACTGTCGGCATTCTGTTTGACGGTGGAACTGAGTTCTTCCATGCTGGATGCCGTTTTCTCCAGCGCACTGGCCTGTTGTTCGGTGCGCGCGCTCAGGTCCTGGTTGCCTTGCGCGATTTCGGCACTGGCGGTGGCCACACCTTCAGAGCCATTGCGCACATTGGTGACCACCTGGGTCAGGTTGTCCTGCATGGCTTTGAGTTGTGCCATCAGGCTGGTGCTGTCGCCAGACTTGAGCGTGACGGCCGTTGCCAGATCGCCCGAACCCACGCTTTGGGCCAACACGGCAGCCTCGGACGGCTCAGCCCCTAGTTGACCAGTGATGGTGCGCAATGTGACCAATCCAAACAGACCAGCAAACACCAAGCCGCCCACAATGGAGACCAGCGAGATGAATTTGATGGTGCTGTAGCGGGCAGATGCATCGGTGAAGGCCTTCTTGGCACCATCCACCTGCAACTGGCTCAGGGCATCAATACCCTTCTTGACCGGCGCGTACAGCGGTGGGATCTTGTTGACCAGAATGTTCTGGCCTTCAATCACGTCATTGGCGCGCAAGGCTACCAGCGCGGGTTGCAGGCCTTCCTCAAACTTCTTGCGGTCTTCAACAAATGCCTTGGCGAGCATTTGTTCTTCGTCCGAAAGCTTAAGTGCCGTGTAGGCCGACCAGAGTTTGGAGATGGCCGCAATATTGGCGTCCACCGTTGCCGTGCTGGCGGCAATCACCTCGGCAGTAGGGGTGATCAGCGCTGCCGACAAGGCCAACTGGTTGCTGATCAGCTTGGCACCAATATCACCCAACTGCCCTGCAGGTACGGTGCGGTCTTCGTACACCGAGCGCAGGGCTTCGTTGGTTGCACCCAGACCGTAGAGTCCCGTGCCACCCACCAGCAACAAAAGGGCAGACAAGATGCCACCCAGCAAGGCCAAGCGTGTAAATATTCTCACGATTTTGTCTCCTCTTGATGGCCTAAGCCAGAACCAACGATGGCAAATTCAAGCACTTTGTTTTAATCGGGACTGCTGGACTCGCAAGCAGTTTCCAGCCGCTTCCGAGCCATGGTCGGGGAATTGTCCAGCGGCGTCAATAGGTAGAAACTTGCTGCCCGACGCAGCCTTTGCGCTCTCTATACGGGCAATTGCAAATAGTGCTGGGTCAGGGCTGTAAACGCATCAACCTGCGGGTCGATACCGGTCTCCTGCAGCAGGATACGTCCCACCTCGTGTGCCAGGCTTGCAGCCAGTCGGGCGTCCAGAAACAACAAGCGTGAGCGCCGCGCCAACATGTCTTCCACCGTGATGGCGTATTCATAACGCGCAGCAAAACGCACCATGCCTTCGGTCAGGCCATCGCACAACATCCTGTCTGAACCTGGCATGGCCTGCACCGTACTCTGCTCGTCACCGTAAGAGTGCAATCCGGGCGCCAGACAAATGGACCTTACCTGCGCCGCAGGCATTCCGGCGCCCACCAGTTTGAGATGGGTGGTGACGCCTTTGGCGCGCCGCTCCAGCAAAGACTTGTCCGCACAGGCGTCCAGCACGTCTTCGGCCATGGCACGGTAGGTGGTCCACTTGCCACCGGTCACGGTCACCATGCCGCTGCGGCTGACCATGACCGTGTGTTCGCGGCTGATGCCCTTCGTGTTGTCGCCATCGTCGTCCTGCGGCTTGACCAGGGGGCGCAGGCCCACCCAGACACTTTTGACATCGGCGCGGGTGGGCGCCTTGCGCAGATAACGCGCGGATTCGTTGAGGATAAAGTCCACCTCTTCCTTGAACGGCAGGGGCTCGCGTGCCAGATCGTTGCGGGGGGTGTCAGTCGTCCCCAGAATGACCTTGCCCAGCCATGGCACGGCAAACAACACACGTCCATCGGCCGTCTTAGGCACCATCAGGGCCACATCGCTGTCCAGGAACGACCGGTCCACCACAATGTGCACACCCTGGCTGGGTGTGACCATGGGTTTTGTCGCGCGTTTGCTGCTGGCACCGCTGGCGGCGCCGTCCTTTTGGCGCAGCTCGTCCACCCAGACGCCGGTGGCATTCACCACACAACGGGTTTTGATGGTGTATTGCTTGCCGGTCAACGTGTCTTCACACACCAGGCCAGACACCTTGCTGTCGTCATAGGTCAAATGGGCAGCACGGCAGTAGTTGACCAACAGCGCGCCGCGCGATGCGGCGGTGCGGGCCAAGGCCATGGCCAGTTTGGCGTCGTTGAACTGGCCATCCCAGTATTTGACGCCACCCTGCAGACCCTGCGGCAATGCAGTGGGCAGGTATTTAAGCGTCTGGTCGCGGTTCAAAAATTCGGTCTTGCCCAGGCCGGCTTTGCCTGCCAAGGCGTCGTACATCTTGAGCCCTATGCCGTAAAACGGTGTCTCCCACCATTTGTAAGAAGGCATGATGAACGGCAAGGGTTGCGCCAGGTGGGGCGCATTGTTCAGCAGTGTGGTGCGCTCATGCAGGGCCTCGCGCACCAGCGAAATATTGCCCTGGGCCAGGTAGCGCACACCACCGTGCACCAGCTTGGTTGCCCGGGAGGACGTGCCTTTGGCAAAGTCATGGGATTCGACCAGGACGACTTTGAATCCTCGGGCCGCCGCGTCCAGCGCTACGCCCAGACCGGTCGCGCCACCACCGACGATGGCAATGTCATAAGACTGCGCCTGTGCCAGTTGGGCCATCAGCGCGTCGCGCTGCGTCAATTGGGGCTGCATGTGTGTGGGCATAGGCTATAGATTAGAAAAAAAGGCCGTGTGGCAGATGTGCGCACACGGCCAACTTTTAGAGCTTGGAGACTTCAGTTGGACGCTTTAACGCGTTTTGCCGTTCTTCCAGGCTGTCAGCAGCGTGTTGTAGCCAATGGTTTCACCCTTTGGCTTTTCGTTGGCCAGCTTGGCCCACGGCGCGCCCTTGTCGCTCAGCCACTTGGATGGATCCTGCTTGGCGTTGAGCTTGGGTGGGCACACGGCCATGCCGGCACGCTCCAGGCGACCCATCACGTCGTCCATTTCGTTGGCCAGGTTGTCCATGGCTTGCTGGGGTGTCTTCTCACCGGTCACAGCGACTGCCACGTTTTTCCACCACAGCTGGGCCAGCTTGGGGTAGTCAGGCACGTTGTTGCCAGTGGGTGTCCAGGCCACGCGGGCTGGGCTGCGGTAGAACTCCACCAGACCACCCAATTTGGGTGCCATGGCCGTCATCGCGCTGGATTTGATGTCGCTCTCGCGGATCGGTGTCAGGCCCACGGTCGTCTTCTTCAGGGACGTGGTCTTGGCGGTCACAAACTGTGCGTACAGCCAGGCGGCTGCCACCTTGTCGGCGTTGTGGTCCTTGAAGAAGGTCCACGAGCCCACGTCCTGGTAGCCGTTTTGCATGCCTTGTTTCCAGTACGGGCCGTTGGGTCCGGGGGCCATGCGCCACTTGGGCGTGCCGTCGGCATTGACCACGGGCAGACCAGGCTTGACCATGTCGGCGGTGAAGGCGGTGTACCAGAAGATCTGCTGGGCGATCTGGCCTTGTGCAGGCACAGGTCCGGCTTCACCGAAGGTCATGCCGATGGCTTCCTTGGGCGAGTACTTCTTCATCCAGTCGATGTACTTGGTGAGTGCATAGACCGCTGCAGGCGAGTTGGTTGCACCACCGCGGGCCACGGATGCACCTTGGGGTGTACAACCATCAGCAGAGGCACGGATACCCCACTCGTCCACCGGCTTGCCGTTGGGGATGCCAATGTCGGCAGAGCCGGCCATGGACAACCAGGCATCGGTGAAGCGCCAGCCCAGCGATGGATCCTTCTTGCCGTAGTCCATGTGGCCATAGATGGGCTTGCCGTCGATATTCTTCACGTCATTGGTAAAGAACTCGGCGATGTCTTCGTAAGCGCTCCAGTTCAATGGCACACCCAGGTCGTAGCCATACTTGGCCTTGAACTTGTCTTTCAGGTCCTGGCGGTCAAACAGGTCGGCGCGGAACCAGTACAGGTTGGCGAACTGCTGGTCAGGCAATTGGTACAGCTTGCCATCGGGACCGGTGGTGAAGCTGGTGCCGATGAAATCTTTGATGTCCAGCCCCGGGTTGGTCCACTCTTTGCCCGCACCAGCCATGTAGTCGGTCAGGTTCAAAATTTTGCCGTAGCGGTAGTGGGTACCAATCAGGTCGGAGTCTGTGATCCAGCCGTCATAGATGGACTTGCCAGACTGCATGGATGTTTGCAGTTTTTCGACCACGTCGCCTTCACCGATCAGGTCATGCTTGACCTTGATGCCGGTGATTTCTTCAAAGGCCTTGGCCAATGTCTTGGACTCGTACTCGTGGGTGGTGATGGTTTCTGATACGACGGAAATCTCTTTCACGCCCTTGGTCTTGAGCTTGGCAGCCGCATCGATGAACCACTTCATCTCGGCCGCTTGCTGGGTCTTGGAGAGGGTTGACGGCTGGAACTCGCTGTCAATCCATTTTTTGGCGGCGGCTTCGTCAGCCCAGCCTTGGCTAGCCATGGCACAGGCGGCTGCCACTGCCAATACGGAATACCTCAATTTCATCGTCAATCTCCTCAGATCTAATAAACCCCTGTTTGCAAGGCTGTCACGGCTCCAGGGGGGAAACAAGCCGATCCTTGATCCAGAAAAAAATGAATGTCAGCCTTTGCGCATGATCAGGGCGAGCAAGACCATGGACAGTACAAAACTGATCCAGATGGAGGGTTCTGCCTCCAGGCCCATCCAGGTCACCAGTTTTCCGCTGATTCCGACAAAGGCCAGGTTCACATAGGCTGCAGACAACAGGCCGATAAAGAGGCGGTCACCACGGGTGGTTTCCATGGGGAGAAAACCTTTGCGCAGGGTGGTGGGCGATTTGACCTCCCACACCGTCATGCCAGCCAGCATCAGCACAATGCACGAGAAGAACACTGCCACGGGGGTGGTCCATGCCATCCATTCAAACATCTTGAACTCCTCTGTTACACGCGACCCATCGCAAAACCCTTGGCGATGTAGTTGCGAACAAACCAAATAACGATGGCGCCAGGAACAATGGTCAGCACCCCAGCCGCAGCCAGCGTGGCCCAGTCCATGCCAGAGGCTGACACCGTGCGGGTCATCGTGGCGGCAATAGGCTTGGCATTCACACTGGTCAAGGTGCGGGCCAGCAACAACTCCACCCAGCTAAACATAAAGCAGAAGAACGCGGCAACACCCACACCGGCCTTGATCAGCGGCAGGAAAATCTGCACAAAGAATCGGGGGAAGGAATACCCGTCGATATAGGCGGTCTCGTCAATCTCCCGCGGAATGCCGCTCATGAAACCTTCCAGAATCCACACCGCCAAAGGCACGTTGAACAACAGGTGCACCAGTGCCACGGCGATATGGGTGTCCATCAAGCCCACCGAGGTGTAGAGCTGGAAGAACGGCAGCAGGAAAACCGCAGGCGGTGTCATGCGGTTGGTCAGCAACCAGAAGAACACATGTTTGTCACCCAGAAAGCTGTAGCGCGAAAACGCATAGGCCGCCGGCAGCGCCACGGTCAGCGAAATGACGGTGTTGATACCCACATAGATCAGGCTGTTGATGTAGCCCGAGTACCAGGCCGGATCGGTCAGGATGGTCTTGTAGTTGTCCCACGTGAAATGCTGCGGGAACAGCGAGAACCCGGCCAGGATTTCATTGTTGGTCTTGAAGGACATGTTGACCATCCAGTAAATGGGCAACAGCGCAAACACCACATAGGCGACCATGAACAGTGATCGCTTCTGAAACTTGGGCTTATTCATGGCCACCCTCCTTTGCCTGGGTGCCAACACGCTGCATCCAGTTGTACAAGATAAAACACATCAGCAGAATGATCAGGAAGTAGATCAACGAGAACGCCGCAGCAGGTCCCAGGTCAAACTGGCCCACGGCCTTTTGTGTGAGGAACTGCGACAGGAAAGTGGTCGAGTTGCCTGGCCCTCCACCGGTCAGCACAAAGGGTTCGGTGTAGATCATGAAACTGTCCATGAAGCGCAACAGCACGGCAATCATCAGCACGCCGCGCATCTTGGGCAGCTGCACATACCGGAAGACGTCCCACTTGCTGGCACCATCAATACTGGCGGCCTGGTAGTAGGCATCGGGTATGGAGCGCAGACCCGCATAACCCAGCAAGGCGACTAGCGGCGTCCAGTGCCACACGTCCATCAACAACACCGTGAGCCAGGCATGCACCGGATTGCCGGTGTAACTGAAATCAATACCCATGCCCAGCAGCGCCGCCCCCATCAGCCCGATATCCGTTCGGCCAAAAATCTGCCAGATGGTGCCCACCACGTTCCAAGGGATCAGCAGTGAAAGCGACACAATCACCAGCGCGGCGGATGACTTCCATCCGTGGGCCGGCATGGCCAGGGCCAGCAAAATGCCCAAAGGCAGCTCGACCGCCAGCACGGCAAACGAGTAGGTGATCTGCCGCCACAGGGCGCCGTGCAACTCTTCGTCGCGCATGATGGCGGCAAACCATTCGGTGCCGACAAACACCCTGCGCTCGGGCGAGATGATGTCCTGCACCGAGTAGTTGACCACCACCATCAGTGGCAGCACCGCCGAGAAGGCGACGCAGATCAGCATCGGGAGAATTAAAAACCAGGCTTTCTGATTCACCGGTTTGGTGGTGGTGCTCATGCCACGATCTCCTCATTCTTGTAAACGCAGGTGTGTTCACCCAGCACCTTGAGCCACACGGTGTCACCCGGTGCGAGTTGGGCCGCGTCTGTGGACAGGCGGGCCTTCAGCGTTGTGCCGGCAAAATCTGCGCTCAACATCACATGGGTGCCCACGTCTTGCACGCGTGACACGGTCATCGCCAGCGCACCGTCGGTTTGTGCAGGCACCAGGGTCAAATACTCTGGCCGTATGCCCAGCTTGATGTCGCCCGCCGGCAGGGTGCGGCCAGCCGGCAAGGCCAGTGTGTTGCCACCCACCTGCACACCCTGGTCATTGACCTGCCCCGCCAGAAAATTCATGCCCGGTGAACCAATGAAGTGGCCCACAAAGGTATGGCTGGGGCGCTCGAACAAATCCGCTGGGGAGCCCACCTGTACCGCGCGGCCCCGTGTCATCACCACCACCTGGTCGGCAAAAGTCAGCGCCTCCACCTGGTCGTGGGTCACATAGATCAAGGTGAGCTTGAGCTCATGGTGGATCTGCTTGAGCTTGCGCCGCAACTGCCACTTGAGATGCGGGTCGATCACGGTCAGTGGTTCGTCAAACAACACCGCCGATACATCAGGGCGCACCAGACCACGGCCCAGGGAAATTTTTTGCTTGGCGTCCGCGGCCAAACCGGCTGCGCGCTGGTTCAACTGGCCACTCATTTCCAGCATCTCGGCAATCTCGCCCACGCGTTTGGCAATCTGTTCCTTGGGCATCTTGCGGTTGCGCAGGGGGAATGCCAGGTTTTCGGCCACCGTCATGGTGTCGTAAATGACAGGAAACTGGAACACCTGGGCAATATTGCGCTGCTGGGGCGACGCTTGGGTCACATCACGGCCATCAAACAACACCGTGCCCTGCGACGGGGTCACCAGGCCAGACATGATGTTGAGCAAGGTGGTCTTGCCACAGCCAGACGGGCCCAGCAGCGCATAGGCGCCACCGTCGTCGAATGTCATCTTCAGCGGCAGCAACGCGTAATCGCTGTCCTGCTTGGGGTTGGGCCGGTAGGCATGGGCCATGTCGAGTTCTATACGTGCCATATCAACGTCCTCCGCCGCGCACGGGCGCCAGCACCAGCATGCCCTGGGCATCAAACACATAAACCTGTGCGGGGTTGAAATACAGAGTGACCTGGGCACCCAGCTCAAAGTGGTGCACACCGGTGAGCTGGGCCACCAGTTCGCCCACCAGGGTGTGCACGTGCACAAAGGTGTCGGACCCTGAAATTTCGGCCAGCTCCACCTTGCCCGGCAGTGCCACGTCGCCCGGCTGGGCCTGCACACGCACCGCACTGGCGCGCATGCCAACCGTCAACTTGGGTGTCGCCTTGGACGCCAGCCCCAGCGCCAACAGCGGCCCACCCTCCAGTTGCACACCCTCGGGGGTTGCCATGGCAGACAACAAATTCATGGGGGGGTCGCTAAAGGCGCGTGCCACCCGCAACGACGCCGGCTTGTGGAAAACTTCGGCCGTGGGGCCGTATTGCAGCAACTCGCCCTCGTCCAGCACGGCGGTGTAGCCGCCCAGCAGCAGGGCTTCGCCTGGCTCGGTGGTGGCGTACACCACGGTGGAGTTGCCCGCTGCAAACAGCGCAGTCAATTCGTCACGCAACTCTTCGCGCAACTTGTAGTCCAGGTTCACCAGCGGTTCATCCAGCAGCATCAGCGGCGCACCCTTGGCCAATGCACGGGCCAAGGCCACACGTTGCTGCTGCCCGCCCGACAGTTCTGCAGGCAGGCGGTCCAGGAACATTTCAATGTGCAATTTTTCGGCCAGCTCGCGCACGCGCTGGTCTACATTTTTTTCGCCACGCAGTTTGAGAGGAGATGCGATGTTGTCGCGCACCTTGAGTGAGGGGTAGTTGATGAACTGCTGGTAGACCATGGCCACATTGCGGTCGCGCACCGGCACACCCACCACATCGCGCCTGTCCACCATCACGCGGCCGGAGGTGGGCACATCCAGCCCGGCCATGATGCGCATCAGGCTGGTTTTGCCGGCCTGGGTTGCACCCAACAACACGGTGACTGCGCCGCTTCGGGGTGCAATGCTCATGTTGTGCAACCAGGTCTGCGGGCCCACTTTTTTGTTGATGCCTTCAAGGGTCAACTGCATCACGCCACCTTTTCTTTGTGTTTTCGTCTGAATTCGAATTCAGCGATTGTTATTCTTTTGCTTTCGTTTTTTATCGGTATTTACCCTAGTTTGGTTCGTTTTTATTCGATTTAAGATACCGACCCAAGGCGTGATCCGCCAAAGGAACATAAATGAATCGACACCCCAGATTGTTTGAATTACTGGCCTACGTGCAAACCCACGGCACGGTTTCCGTGGAGCAGTTGGCCGACACACTGGGTGTGACCTTGCAGACCGTACGCCGTGACGTGCAGCGCCTGGCCGATGAGGGCTTGTTGGCGCGTTTCCACGGTGGTGTGCGGGTGCCCAGCTCCACTATCGAAAACATTGCCCACAAACAGCGCGAGAACCTCAACGCCGAAGGCAAGGTGCGTATCGCCCGCGATGTGGCCGCTGCCGTGCCCAATGACTGTTCCTTGATCCTGAACATTGGCACCACGACCGAGGCCATTGCCCGGGCCCTGCTCAACCACACGGGGCTGCGCGTTATCACCAACAACCTGAACGTGGCCAGTATCCTGAGCGCCAATGCCAACAGCGAAGTCATCGTGGTCGGCGGTGTGGTGCGCGGCTGGGACCAGGGCATCGTGGGTGAAGCCGCGGTGGACTTCATCCGCCAGTTCAAGGTGGACATTGCGCTGATCGGCATTTCGGGAATCGAATCGGACGGCACGCTGCGCGACTTTGATTTCCGCGAGGTCAAGGTGTCACAAACCATCATTGCCCACGCACGCGAGGTCTGGGTGGCCGCAGACAGCAGCAAGTTCAACCGCCCCGCCATGGTCGAGGTGGCCAAGCTATCGCAGATCGACCGCCTGTTCACCGACGACACGCCGCCAGACCCCTTTCCTGACCTGCTCACGGATGCGCAGGTGCGATACACCGTGGCATCCACCACCACGCCTCCCGCTACTCCCAAGGTGAATCCATGACCTATCTGCTTGCCCTGGACCAGGGCACCTCCAGCTCGCGCAGCATTGTGTTCGACGCAGAGGGCCACGTGGTGGCACAAGCCCAGCTGGAGCTGCCCCAGATCTACCCCCAGCCCGGCTGGGTGGAGCACGACCCGCAGGAGATCTGGCGCACCCAGCTGGCCACTGCCCGCGAAGCCCTGGCCAAGGCCGGCATACAGGCCGGCCAGGTGCAGGCCCTGGGCATAACCAACCAGCGCGAAACCACGGTCGTATGGAACCGCAAGACCGGTTTGCCCCTACACCACGCCATCGTGTGGCAAGACCGCCGTGCCGAGCCCACCTGCGTGGCGCTGCGCGAGCGGGGTCTGGCAGACACCATCCAGGCTAAGACCGGCCTGCTGGTAGACGCGTATTTTTCGGGTACCAAGCTGAAATGGATTCTGGACAACGTGGCCGGCGCACGGCAACAGGCTGGCAACGGCGAATTGGCCTTTGGCACGGTGGACAGTTGGTTGATCTGGCGCCTGACAAACGGGGCCGTACACGCCACCGATGTCAGCAACGCATCCCGCACCATGCTGTTCAACGTACACACCAACACGTGGGATGCCGAACTGCTGCAGGCCCTGGATATTCCGACAAGCCTGCTGCCCATGGTGAAACCGTCCAGCTCGCAATACGGTGAGGTAACGCCCGATCTGCTGGGCCATGCCATTCCCATTGGCGGCGTTGCGGGCGACCAGCAAAGCGCCCTGTTTGGCCAGGCCTGCTTCAAGGCCGGCATGGTGAAAAACACCTATGGCACGGGTTGTTTCATGCTGATGCACACTGGCGGCAACTTCCAAACATCCCACAATGGGCTGATCACCACCAGCGCGGCACAGGCTACCGCCAAGACCGAGTTCGCCATCGAAGGCAGCGTGTTCGTGGGTGGTGCGGTGGTGCAGTGGTTGCGCGACGGCTTACACGCCATACAGGCCAGTGGCGAAGTGCAGGCTTTGGCGCAGAGCGTGCCCGATTCGGGTGGCGTGATTGTGGTGCCGGCCTTCACCGGCCTGGGCGCGCCCTACTGGAAACCCGATGCGCGCGGCACCATCACCGGCCTGACACGGGGCAGCACCGTGGCCCACATTGCCAGGGCGTCGCTGGAAAGTATTGCCTACCAGAGCGCGGCGCTGCTGCAGGCCATGGGCCGCGATGTGGCGGATGTGGGTGGCGCCACCGTGTCAGAGTTGCGTGTGGATGGTGGGGCTTGCATCAACGACCTGTTGATGCAGTTCCAGGCCGATCTGCTGGGTATTCCGGTGGTGCGCCCTGCCGTCATTGAGACAACGGCCTTGGGCGCTGCCTACCTGGCCGGGCTTACCGTAGGCGTATACAAAAACACCGACGAGCTGTCGGCACTGTGGCGCTCCGAGCGGCGCTTCCTGCCCACGCTAGAGCGGTCACGGGCGCTGGAGTTGATGGAGCGCTGGGAACACGCCGTTCGCCAGACCGTGCTGTAAAACGCAATTTACTACTGTATTTATAGCAACACAGTCAATCAATACGGGGGCTACCGACCTATTTGGCACCAAGGCCCATAGCCCGGGTGATGACCTCTTTCATGATCTCGTTGGTGCCGCCGTAGATGCGCTGCACCCGTGCATCGGCATAGGCGCGGGTGATGGGGTATTCCCACATATAACCGTAGCCGCCAAACAGCTGCACACATTCGTCCATGACCTTGCACTGCAGGTCGGTGGTCCAGTACTTGGCCATGCTGGCGGTTGCGGTGTCCAGCTTATCCTGGCAAATCAACTCACAACACTTGTCGACAAAGACACGGGCCACCTGCACCTCGGTCTGCAGCTCTGCCAGTTTGAAGCGGGTGTTCTGGAACGACGCCACGGGCTGGCCAAAAACCTTGCGCTCTTTGACATAGTCCACGGTCCAGTCGATCGCGGCTTGTGCTGCAGCCACTGCGGAGATGGCAATCTGCAGGCGCTCCCACGGCAACTGCTCCATCAGGCAGATAAAACCCTTGTTTTCATAGGCCGCGCCGCCCAGCAGGTTCTCCGCCGGCACCCGCACATTGTCGAAAAACAGCTCGGACGTGTCCTGCGCCTTCATGCCCATTTTCTTCAGGCGTTTGCCCACTGAGAAGCCGGGCATGCCGCGCTCCACCAGCAGCAGGCTGGTGCCCTTGCCACCAGCCGCCGGGTTGGTCTTGGCCACGACCACCACCACATCCGCGTGCCAGCCGTTGGTGATAAAGGTCTTGCTGCCGTTCAGCAAATAGCTGCCGTCTGGTTGCTGGATGGCGGTGGCCTTGATGCCTTGCAGATCTGAGCCCGCAGCGGGTTCACTCATGGCAATGGCGCCAATCATTTCGCCGGTGGCCATCTTGGGCAGGTAACGTGCCTTTTGTTCGGGTGTGCCGTAGTGCAAGATGTAGGGTGCCACGATCTCGCTGTGCAGGCTGTAGCCAATGCCTGTGCACCCCGCGCGGGCAATCTCTTCGAACTGGATCACCGAATACAACTTGTCGGCCTCGGAGCCGCCGTATTCCTCGGGCATGCTCATGCACAAAAAGCCGTTCTCACCGGCCTTGGTCCACACCGCGCGGTCCACGTAACCCTGCTCTTCCCAATCGGCGTGGAAAGGCGCAATCTCCTTCTCAACGAACTTGCGGAAGCTGTCACGAAAGGATTCGTGGTCGGAGGAAAAGAGCGTTCTGTCAATCATTGTGCACCTCGGGTTTTTGATCAGTTGAGGACAGAGCTTGCAACTGCGCTGCGGCGGTCTGTCCCGCAAGGACATTAATTTTACAAAGCATTTGCTTGGCAAAAAGAATATACTGCAATTTCGATGCAAAAGACTGCGTCTTGCACACCCGTGCCAACCCTCTTTGAACCGGAGACCACCACCATGACCGAAGCATTTGTGTTTGACGCCATCCGCACCCCGCGCGGTAAGGGCAAAAAAGACGGCAGCCTGCACGAGGTCAAGCCCGTGACCCTGCTGGCCGGCCTGCTGACCGACCTGCAACAGCGCCACAAGTTCGACACCGCCTTGGTCGACGATGTGGTGATGGGTGTGGTCTCCCCCGTGGGCGACCAGGGCTCGGTCATCCCCAAGGTGGCGGCGCTGAAGGCCGGTTGGGACTTTCGGGCGTCGGGCGTGCAGATCAACCGCTTCTGCGCCTCGGGCCTGGAGGCTGTCAACATGGCGGCGCAAAAGGTGCGCTCGGGTTGGGAAGACCTGGTCGTAGCCGGCGGTGTGGAAAGCATGAGCCGCGTGCCGATTGGTTCCGACGGCGGGGCCTGGGCCATGGACCCCGAAACCAATTCGCAAACGGCTTTCGTGCCCCAGGGCATTGGCGCCGACCTGATCGCCACGCTGGAAGGTTTTAGCCGCGCCGACGTGGATGCCTTCGCACTGGAATCCCAACGCCGCGCCACCAAGGCGCAGGCGGCTGGTTACTTCGACCGCTCGGTGGTTGCGGTGAAAGACAGCCTGGGCCAGGTCATTCTGGGCAAGGACGAATTCATCAAACCCAACACCACGCTGGAAGGACTCGCTGGTTTAAAACCCGCATTCGAGCAAATGGGTGGCATGGGTTTTGACCAGGTGGCGCTGACACGTTACCCCCACGTGGAGCGCATCCACCACGTGCACCATGCGGGCAACTCGTCCGGTATCGTTGACGGCGCGGCTGCCGTGCTGATCGGCAACGAGGCCGCCGCCAAGGCCCACGGCCTGACACCCCGCGCCCGCATCGTGTCCACTGCGCTGAGCGGCGCTGACCCCACCATCATGCTGACAGGCCCTATGCCCGCCGCGCGCAAGGCCTTGGCCAAAGCCGGGCTGACGATTGACCAGATCGACCTGTTTGAGGTCAATGAAGCCTTTGCCGCCGTAGTGATGCGCTTCATGAAGGAGATGAAGGTGCCGCACGACAAGGTCAACGTAAACGGCGGCGCCATCGCCATGGGCCACCCGCTGGGTGCCACCGGCGCGATGATTTTGGGCGTGCTGATCGACGAGTTGCACCGGCGCAAGCTGCGGTATGGCATGGCAACGCTGTGTGTGGGTGGGGGCATGGGGATTGCGACGATTGTGGAAGCAATCTAAATGCCTCGCTAGAAATCCATTTATAAGAAATTGGCCTCTAGCCCCCGTGAAATATACCTAGTACGCTCCTAATTATATAGCACCATGAAAACTATCCAATACTCCCTAACCGACGGCATCGCCACCATCACCTTCAACGAGCCCAACTCTCCCGTCAACACCATGTGCCTGCAGTGGCAGGAAGACATGACGGCCTTGGCCGAACAGGTTCTGAAGGACAAGGACGCCATCACCGGCATCCTGCTGGCCTCGGCAAAATCCACCTTCTTTGCCGGCGCCGACCTGAAGGGCGCCATGCGTCTGAAGCCCAGCGACGCACCCACGATCTACGCCGAGATCGAAAAGCTGAAGCAGAACTTCCGCACCATCGAAACCCTGGGCAAGCCGGTGGTCAGCCTGATCAACGGCACGGCGCTGGGCGGCGGTTGGGAGGTAGCCCTGGTGGGCCACCACCGCATCGCCATTGACGACCGCAAGATCCAGCTGGGCCTGCCCGAGGTCACGCTGGGCCTGCTGCCCGGCGCCAGCGGCGTGACCAAGATGACCCGCCATTTGGGTCTGATGGGTGCGCAGCCCTACCTGGTCGAGGGCAAGATCTTTTCGCCCGCTGAAGCCAAGGGCTTAAACCTGGTGCATGACCTGGTCGCCCCCGGCGACAACGCCGCGGCTGAGATGCGCGCCAAGGCCCTGGCCTGGATCGCCGCCAACCCCACGGCCCAACATCCGTGGGAGGCCAAGGGCTACAAGGTACCCGGCGGCCTGCCATCGAACCCCGCGGTAGCGCAGATGCTGCCGGTGGCACCGGCCATGATCAAGAAACAAACCCGTGGCCTCTACCCTGCTCCCGAGGCCATCATGGCCTGCATGGTGGAAGGCCTGCAGGTGGACATCGAAACCGCGCTGCGCATCGAAAGCCGCGCGTTGGCCAAGCTGATGACCGGCACCAACGCCCGGGCCATGATCAACACCTTCTTCTTCAACCTCAACGCCATCAAGAGTGGCCAGAGTCGGCCCAAGGATGTGCCGCGCTTCAAGCCCGCCAAGGTGGGCCTGCTCGGCGCCGGCATGATGGGCGCGGGCATCGCCTACGCCCAGGCCACCAAGGGCATCGCAACGGTGCTGAAGGACGTGAGCCAGGATAAGGCCGACCAGGGCAAGGGCTACACCGCCAAGCTGACCCAAGCGCGCGTGGACAAGGGCCGCATGACGGCCGAGGAGCAGAAGACCGTGCTGGACCGCATCCATGCCACCGGCTCGGTAGCCGACCTGAAAGATTGCGACCTGATCATCGAGGCCGTGTTTGAAAACCGCGAGCTCAAGGCCCGTGTGACCAAGGAGTCTGAGCCCCTGCTGGCCGCCGGTGGTTTCTTCGCCTCCAACACCTCCACCCTGCCCATCAGCGGTCTGGCCACCGCAAGTGTTGCGCCCGAGAAGTTCATCGGCATCCACTTCTTCAGCCCGGTGGACAAGATGAAGCTGGTGGAAATCATTCGCGGCAAACAAACGAACGACGAGACGGTAGCCCGCGCCTTTGACTATGTGCAGGCCATTGGCAAGATGCCCATCGTTGTCAACGACTCGCGCGGCTTCTTCACCAGCCGCGTGTTTGGCACCTTTGTCATGGAAGGTGTGGCCATGGTGGGCGAAGGCATACCTGCCGCGGCGGTTGAAAACGCGGGCATCCAGTGCGGCATGCCAGTGGGCCCCCTGGCCGTGCTGGACGAGACCGCGCTGACGCTGAGCCTGCATGTCATGGACCAGACCCGCGCTGACTATGAGGCAGAGGGCAAAACCTACACACCCTCCCCCGGCGAACTGCTGGTGGCCGACATGGTGCGCAAACACGAGCGTCCTGGCCGCGCAGGTGGCGGTGGTTTTTATGAATACCCCGCTGAAAAAGGCGCCAAAAAATTCCTGTGGCCCCGGCTCAAGGAACTGTTCGAGAAGCCCGGCGCAGAGTGGAACATCACCGACCTAAAGGACCGCCTGCTCTACCGCCAGGCGGTGGAAACCGCCCGCTGCCTGAGCGAAAACGTGCTGACCACGGTGCACGATGCCAACATCGGCTCCATCTTCGGCATTGGCTTCCCGGCCTGGACCGGTGGCGCCATGCAATTCATCTATGGCATGGGTATTGAAGCCTTTGAGGCGCGTGCGGCGGAACTGGCCCAGCGGTATGGGGCGGGCTTTACACTGACCGATGCAGTCAAAGCTGCTATCCGAAAACACCAACCCCAATACTGAGGACCATCCCCATGCTCGCCAGCCTGCTTAGACGTTTGATTTTTATCCAGGCGGCGGCAGGCGCCATCGTGGGGTTTTTGCTGCACCGCTTGGCCGGTACTACGCCCTGGAGCTCGCTGGTGGGTGCGTTGCTGGTGCCCCTGTTGTCCACCCTGCTGGTGTGCCTGGTGACCGGGCTCAAGTCCAAGGCCCATGGTGAACCGTTGGGGGCCTGGCTGCGTGCGGTGTGGGGAGAGTTCCGGGCCAGTGTGTTGATTTTTATGCTGCGCCAGCCCTGGACCGTTGACACCCCCCACATCCTGCCCGCCACGGGCGCCACCCCGCAAATCCCTGTTGTACTGGTGCATGGTTATGTCTGCAACCACCGTATATGGGATACGGTTGCGCAGGGCTTGCGCGCCCAGGGGCACACCGTGCTGGCGGTGAACCTGGAGCCGCTGTTCACGTCCATCGACAAGTATGTGATGCCTATTGAAGTAGCCGTGATGGAGCTGTGCCAGCAAACCGGCGCCTCCCAAGTGGCCCTGGTCGGCCACAGCATGGGCGGGCTGGCCATACGCACGTGGATGCGCACCTGTGGCGTGGACCGCGTGGCACGGGTTCTGACGCTGGGTACCCCCCATGCGGGAACACAACTCGCACCCAACACGCGCACACCCAACGGCAAACAGATGGGCTGGCAAAGTACCTGGCTGGCGGAACTCGCGGCCAGCGAAAGTGATGCGGTGCGCGCGCGCATGCGCATTGCGATCACGCCGCAAGACGGTATCGTGTACCCACAACGGGCCCAGGTCTTGCACGGCGTGGAGGCCACGGTTTTTGACGGCCTTGGCCATCTGCAAATGTGCCTGGACCGATCCGTTCGGGAATGGGTTATCGCGCAGTTGCGCGGGCTTCTTCCCGACACCCAAGGAGCAACAACATGACCGATCTCGTGGTGCGCAGGCTGCTGATTGACCTGGCCGAACCCATTCCGGCCCGCTGGAATGGGGGTGATGCCTTTCGATCCGCCTTCTTCAACGCCCTGTCCATGAGTTTCCCGGTGGGGGAACAGTACTTCATGGATTCGGTGCGCGCTGGGTTGAAGGCCTTGCCCGATGAAAAAAAGCCAGCATTGGCCGCCGAGGTGCAAGGTTTTGTAGGCCAAGAGGCCACCCACCGCCGCATCCACGCCTTATTCAACGGCCATCTGGAAAAGCTGGGTTTCAACAATGTACTGGAGCAACGCGCGGCCAAACGCATACGCGACAACGCCCACCTGGACGTGCGCCTGCATGTGGCCGCCACCGCCGCCACCGAACACCTGACCGCCATGTTTGCCGACTGGATGTTCCGCCACCCTGAAGCCCTGCACGGTGCAGAGCCCCGGCTGCAGACGCTGTGGATGTGGCATGCATCCGAAGAGGCCGAACACTGCAGCACGGCCTTTGATGTCTACCGGGCGCTGGATGGCTCCGAACAGTGGCGCCTGCGCCTCTTGCACTACATCACCTGGACCTTTGCCGCAGACATCACCCGGCAGACCGTGCGCAACCTGTGGCACGACGGCAGCCTGTTCCAGTGGAGCACCTGGAAAAGCGCCTTCACACTGCTGTTTGCCAAGGACGGCATGGTGCGGGGCAACGTGGCGGCATGGCGCGCCTACAAGGCACCCACCTTCCACCCGCGCCAGCAGGACATATCAATGTCGCTTCAGTGGCTGCAGGACAACCGTGAACGTTATACAGTCGTAGGCCAAACAGCCTAAACCCCACACGACCATGCACGCACTCAGCCCCACCGATTCCGCATTCCTGTGGATGGAGACACGCAACCAGCCCATGCACGTTGCGGGCTTGAGCATTTACACACCGCCTGCGGGCTCTGTGCCTGACTATGTGAGCCAATTGCTGGCCCACTGGAACCAGCACACGAAGGCATTGGCACCCTTCAACCTGCGACCGGTGTTGCGCATGGGCCTGTGGTACTGGGAAGAAGACAAAGAGTTCGAGCTGGACTACCACCTGCGCCACCTGGCCTTGCCCCAGCCCGGCCGCATCCGCGAGCTGTTGGCCATGGTGTCCCGGCTGCACGGCAACCTGCTGGACCGCAACCGCCCGCTGTGGGAGATGTATGTCATCGAAGGCCTGCCGGGTGGCCGTTTTGCCACCTACTCCAAGATGCACCATGCGCTGATCGACGGTGTGACCGGTGCCCGCATGGCGGCCAACGCCATGAGCACCAACGCAGCAGACACCAAGGCGCCCATGTGGGCCCTGCCCTTTGGCCAGCACCCCACGTCGCGCACCAAATCCGCACCACCGAGCTGGCTGGAGCAACTGGGCAATGCGGCCAAGGCGGGCAAAGACATCCTGCCCGGCATTGGCAGCGGGCTGTGGGACATCATGCGTCCGTCTGACGACGAGACCGTGGGCGCACTGCCCTTTCAGGCACCACCCACGCCCTTTAATGTGGAGATTTCGGGCTCGCGCCGCTTTGCGTCGCAGTCGTATTCATTGGCCCGTTTCAAGAAGATTGGTGAGGCCGCGGGCGCCACCGTCAACGACGTGACGCTGGCCATTTGTGGCGGCGCCCTGCGCGAATACCTGTTGGCGCAACACAAGCTGCCCAAGAAGCCGCTGGTCGCCATGGTACCGGTGTCGCTGCACGGGGAAACCACGGCCGGTGGCAACCAGGTGTCGCTGTTGTTGGCCAGCCTGGCGACCCACATTGCCGATCCGCTCAAGCGCCTGCAACGCATTGTGGAATCCACCACCCACGCCAAAGACCGGCTGACCAAAATGCCGCGCCTGCAAAAGATGGCGCACGGCATCACGTCTATCTCACCCTTGGGCGTGGGCATTGTCACCGGCACGGCCGAAAAACACCCGCTGTTCAACCTGGTCATCTCCAACGTGCCCGGCCCGCGGGATACGCTGTACCTCAATGGCGCACGGCTGGACGAGGCTTACCCGGTCTCCATACCCACGCACTACCTGGCGATGAACATCACCATCAGCAGTTATGGCGACAACCTGGGTTTTGGCTACATCGCCTGCCGCCGTTCGGTGCCCGCTCTGCAGCGCATGCTGGACTACACGCAGAACGCGATCACGGAGCTGGAATCAGCCTTGGGCATCACCGCAGCCCCTGCCGCCAAAAAACCACGCAAGAAAAAAGCCGCGACCTAGCGCGGCTTCGTTGAAGCGTGGGGGCAACAGTGCTAGCTAGGCCGCCATCCCCATCTCCGCGTTGCTGAGCAAGGCTTCCATATTCATCACAATCAGCATACGTTCGCCCACCTGGGCCAGGCCCAGGATAAAGCGGGAGTCTATGGCCGACTCGAACTGGGGGGCGGGTTTGATGGTCTTGGCGTCCAGCGTCACCACATCTGACACCGCATCAACCACGGCGCCAGTCACAGCGCCCTTGAGCTTGAGGATGATGACCACCGTAAACTCGGTGTACTCCACGTTGGAGATATTGAGCTTCATGCGCAGGTCCACGATAGGGACGATGACACCGCGCAAATTGATCACGCCTTTGATGAAACTGGGGGAGTTGGCCATGCGGGTCGGCTCTTCGTAAGAGCGGATCTCCTGCACACGCATGATGTCGATGGCGTACTCTTCGTCGCCCAGCCGCAAGGTCAAATACTGCCCGGAATCCGCGGTTGCTGCGGCACCCGGCGCGGCCTTTTGGTCAAAGGGGTTCGGGTTCGAAAGTGTTTGCATGGCTGTGTCCTTCTTCACTCAGAAAAGCCAACCCTCGCTCAAACGCTGGGCTCGTCAAAGAATCATACACGCCACTGCCGGGCCGTTGCACGGAAAAATGAACCAACGGCCACCGTACGGCCGTTGGTCCTTGGCACTTATGCCGAATGCTCTTTGTTGTAGTTGGCGATGCCGTCCATGATTTCCTTCTTGGCAGACTCTGGGCCTTCCCAGCCCTGCACCTTGACCCACTTGCCTTCTTCCAGGTCTTTGTAGTGCTCAAAGAAGTGGGCAATGGTCTTGAGGCGGAAGGGGTTCAGGTCTTCAGGCTTCTTCCACTGGCTGTACAGCGACAGGATCTTGTCGATGGGCACGGCCAACACTTTGCCGTCTTCGCCGGCTTCGTCGGTCATTTTCAGAATACCAATGGCACGGCAAGGCACAACCACACCGGGGATCAGGGGCACAGGGGTGATCACCAGCACATCCACCGGGTCACCGTCACCGGAGATGGTCTTGGGCACATAACCATAGTTGGTCGGGTAGTGCATGGCGGTGCTCATGAAGCGGTCCACAAAAATGGCGCCGCTGTCTTTGTCCACCTCGTATTTGACCGGGTCGGCATTCATGGGAATCTCGATGATCACGTTGAAGGACTCGGGGGCGTTTTTGCCGGGGGTGACTTTATCAAGGGACATGGGGACTCTCTAAGGGCTATGTAAAAAGGGCTATACCGAAGCGCGTAAGCGGTCAGTATTTACCCTCATTTTACTGACTCGACTCTTGCGATTCACAAAATCGCCTTTTTTTCACGTTACATTCCGCTCGTTGGCCAATCATCTCCGTGACGCTCTGTTGGGCTGGAGCTTAGAGGAAGCAACGCAGTGGGGGCATCATCACTAGCGTTGCCTCCTCCTTCGCGAAACAACAATAGAGGAGATGTTTATGACAGGCAACTCAGCGCTGATTCTGGCGCTTGTCTGCGGGTTCATTGCCGTTGCATACGGTTTTTGGGCACGCAGCTGGATTCTTTCCCAAGACGCCGGTAATGCACGCATGCAAGAAATTGCAGCTGCCATCCAGACCGGTGCTGCGGCCTACCTGGCCCGGCAGTACAAGACCATTGCCATGGTGGGTGTGGTGCTGACCATACTGATTGGCATCTTCCTGGACCCCTTGAGCGCCGTTGGTTTTGTTGTGGGTGCCGTACTGTCTGGCGCTTGCGGCTTCATCGGCATGAATGTGTCGGTGCGTGCCAATGTGCGCACCGCGCAGGCCGCCACCAAGGGCATTGGCCCCGCGCTGGATGTTGCTTTCCGCGGTGGCGCCATCACCGGCATGCTGGTGGTAGGCCTGGGTTTGCTGGGTGTAACCGGTTTTTACTGGTACCTGACCATGGGCGGCGTGCCTGCCGATGGCAAGGCCTATGCTCAGTTGCTCAATCCGCTGATTGGTTTTGCCTTTGGTTCATCTCTGATTTCCATCTTCGCCCGACTGGGCGGTGGCATTTTCACCAAGGGTGCTGACGTGGGCGCGGACCTGGTGGGCAAGGTCGAAGCCGGTATTCCCGAAGACGACCCACGCAACCCTGCTGTGATTGCCGACAACGTGGGCGACAACGTGGGCGACTGCGCCGGCATGGCCGCCGACCTGTTCGAGACCTATGCCGTCACCCTGATCGCCACTATGGTTTTAGGAGCACTACTGGCAAGCAGCGCGGGGGCCACAGCCGTTTTATATCCTTTGGTCCTCGGCGCTGTGTCCATTGTGGCGTCCATCATTGGTTGCTTCTTTGTCAAGGCGTCACCGGGCATGAAAAACGTGATGCCCGCCCTGTACAAGGGGCTGGGTATCGCCGGCGTGTTGTCGCTGATCGCGTTCTACTTTGTCACCCACGCGATGTTTCCCGCCGCCATCACCCTGACCGATGGCCGTGTGATCAACGCTGGCAGCATGATGGGTGCCTGCGCTGTGGGCCTGGTACTGACCGGCGCGCTGGTCTGGATCACCGAGTACTACACCGGCACACAGTACGCACCGGTGCAACATATTGCCCAGGCCTCCACCACCGGCCACGGCACCAACATCATTGCCGGTCTGGGGGTGTCCATGCGCTCCACGGCCTGGCCCGTGATTTTTGTCTGTATCGCCATTTACACCGCGTTCAGCCTGGGTGGCCTGTATGGCATTGCTGTTGCCGCCACCTCCATGCTCAGCATGGCCGGTATTGTGGTCGCACTGGACGCCTACGGCCCCATCACCGACAACGCCGGTGGTATTGCCGAAATGGCAGAGCTGCCCGCCAGCGTGCGCGACATCACCGACCCGCTGGACGCCGTGGGCAACACCACCAAGGCCGTGACCAAGGGTTATGCCATTGGCTCCGCCGGCCTGGCCGCCCTGGTGCTATTTGCCGACTACACCCACAAGCTGGACGCGTTTGGCAAACACATCAGTTTTGACCTGAGCGACCCCATGGTCATCATTGGTCTCTTCATCGGTGGCCTGATTCCCTACCTGTTTGGTGCCATGGCCATGGAGGCCGTGGGCCGCGCAGCGGGTGCCGTGGTGGTGGAAGTGCGCCGCCAGTTCAAGGAAATCAAGGGCATCATGGATGGCACGGGCAAACCCGAGTACGACACCGCGGTGGACATGCTGACCACCGCCGCCATCAAGGAAATGATGATCCCCTCGCTGCTGCCGGTGGTCGTGCCCATCGTAGTGGGCCTGGCCCTGGGCCCCGCAGCGCTGGGGGGCCTGCTGATGGGCACCATCGTCACCGGCCTGTTTGTGGCCATCTCCATGTGCACCGGCGGCGGCGCCTGGGACAACGCCAAGAAATACATCGAAGACGGCCACCACGGCGGCAAGGGCTCTGAGACACACAAAGCCGCCGTCACCGGAGACACCGTGGGCGACCCCTACAAGGACACAGCAGGCCCGGCCATCAACCCGCTGATCAAGATCATCAACATCGTGGCCCTGCTGATCGTGCCATTGATGATGAAAATCCACGGCGGCTGATCCCCCACAGCAAACTCCAGAAAGCCCGCGCAAGCGGGCTTTTTTCATGGGTGACAGCCAAGGCCACGCCAACGAGGGACAATAGGACACCATGTCCGAACGATTCAGCCCCAAAGTTGTGCCCTTGGTCGATTTACGTGCGGGTGCCCTGCCGGTCCCTGCTGCAGCGAACCTGCCAGGCGGGCGCATCACGGCCAACGGACTGCTGACCGATACCCTGGGCCGCAACCTGCGCGACCTGCGCATCAGCGTGACCGACCGTTGCAACTTTCGCTGTGGGTACTGCATGCCCAAGGAAATCTTCGACAAGGACTACACCTACCTGCCCCATGCGTCGCTGCTGAGCTTTGAAGAAATTACCCGCCTGGCCCAGCAGTTTGTGAACCATGGCGTGCAAAAAATCCGGCTGACCGGCGGAGAGCCGCTGCTGCGCAAGAACATCGAAGTGTTGATTGAAAAATTGTCCCGGCTGCGCACCGTAGATGGCACCCCGCTGGACCTCACACTCACCACCAATGGCGCATTGCTGGCACGCAAAGCCCAATCCTTGAAGGACGCTGGCCTGCAGCGTGTGACGGTCAGCCTGGATGCACTGGACGATGCGGTCTTTCGTCGGATGAACGATGTGGACTTTCCGGTGGCCGACGTGCTGGATGGGATACGGGCCGCGCAGGCCGCCGGGCTGGGCCCCATCAAGGTCAACATGGTCGTCAAGCGTGGCACCAACGACCAGGAAATCCTGCCCATGGCCCGCTATTTCAAGGGAAGCGGCTTGGTCCTGCGTTTTATCGAATACATGGATGTGGGCGCCACCAATGGTTGGCGCATGGACGATGTTGTGCCCTCCGCCGAGGTGGTGCAGCGCCTGCAAACCGAATTTCCGCTGCTGGCCCTGGCACCCACCAGCCCTGGCGAGACGGCCCAGCGCTGGGGATATGCCGATGCATCTGGCGCGCATGACCCGCAGGCCGGAGAAATCGGCGTGATCAGCAGCGTAACCCAGGCATTTTGTGGCGACTGCAACCGTGCGCGCCTGACGACCGAAGGGCAGTTGTACCTGTGCCTGTTTGCCAACCAGGGTTACGACTTGCGCAGCCTGGTCAGGGGAGAAGCCAGCGACGCCGACCTGGCCCATGCCATTGGGCATATCTGGACCGGACGCAGCGACCGCTACTCAGAATTGCGCGGCGCCCAGGCCCCCGATACCGGCGGGGGTGCCCGCCGTGTGGAGATGAGTTACATCGGCGGCTGAGGGCCGGGTCGGTACCTGGCGCGCTTTAGCGCCGCAACGCCAACTCAACCCCACGGTTGGCCAGTCCATCGGCCCGTTCATTGCCCGGGTCTCCGGCGTGGCCCTTGACCCAGCGCCAGTCAATGGTATGGCCCTTCTGCGCCACCAAATCGTCCAGCTGCTGCCACAAGTCCACGTTTTTGACCGGCTGTTTGGCGGCCGTTTTCCAGCCCTTGGCTTTCCAGCCGGCCAGCCACTCGGTGATGCCCTTGAGCACGTACTGGCTGTCCAGGTGCAGGGTCACCGAGCAAGGGCGTTTGAGTACCTGCAAGGCCTGAATCACCGCCATCATCTCCATGCGGTTGTTGGTTGTTGCCAGTTCGCCGCCAAACAACTCTTTTTCGGTTCCATCGGGCGAGCGCAATAAGACACCCCAACCACCCGGGCCGGGGTTGCCCTTGCAGGCGCCATCCGTGTAAATCACAACTTCGTTCAAACCTTACTCTCCGTTTCACATCAATTCTTGTGCGTGCGGTTGGCCACCGACACCGATTTGCGCGGACTGACCGGCGCCGTCTTCCAGGCCGGGCCCAGCAGGCGCACACCACGCACCCGCTTGACCGCCACCAGAAAATAGGCCGCACCAAATATCGGCCACCAGCGCGCGCCGGCCTTGTCCATCCACTCAAAGCGCTGCAGCCATGTGTCGCTGGTCACGCCGGGGCGGTAACAACCGAACTCCCCTACCTCGACCTCAAAACCCAGCAGACGCAACCAGTCGCGCAGCCGCCAATAACCAATAAATTCTCCGCCGTCGGGCAAAAACAGGTGGCCAAAACCCATTCTGCGGTACAGGTGGCCACGCCTTTGCTGCAAGCCCCACAGGCTGGCCGGGTTCAGACCACAAATGACCACCCGCCCTTCGGGTACCAGCACACGCTCCACCTCGCGCAATGCGGCATGGGGGTCGGCGGTGAATTCCAGGCTATGGGGCAACAACACCAAGTCCAGGCTATTGGCCGGAAACGGCAACGCCGAAAAGTCGCACAACAAAGCCGCCTTTTTGGCCTCACCCATGCCATCGTCGATGGCTGGCGTCTCACAGGCGAGCCACTGGTGCGGCATGCGGTTGGCCTGCAGGCCATCCAGCTCGGGCACGCCCAGTTGCAGGGCGTGGTAACCAAATATGTCAACCACCGCAGCGTCCACACACCTGCGCTCCCACTCCAGCAGGTAACGCCCGGCGGGCGTCTGGAACCAATCATGCATCGCTATACTTTGTTCGCTCATGAAGTTAATACCGCTGCCCGCATTTGACGACAACTACATCTGGATGCTCCACGATGGACACAGAGCGCTGGTGGTAGACCCGGGCGATGCACAACCGGTGCTGGCCGCTTTGCAACGCGAGAACCTGCAGTTGCAGGGCATTTTAGTCACGCACCACCATGCAGACCACACCGGCGGAGTCGATGTCCTTCGCACCGCTACGGATGCTGCCGTCTTTGGCCCTGCCTTTGAGCTCATGCCCGAACCGCTGCAACGCGTGTATGGAGGCGAACAGGTGCCATTGCTGGGCCTGGCATTTCAGGTGCTGGACGTACCCGGCCATACGGCGGGCCACATCGCCTACTTTGCCGAGGTCCCCGGTGAAGCCCCCGTGCTGTTTTGCGGCGACACGCTGTTCAGCGGTGGCTGCGGGCGCCTGTTTGAAGGCACAGCGCAGCAAATGCAGGCCTCGTTGGCACGGCTGGCCGCGCTGCCTGGCGCCACTCGCGTATGCTGCGCCCACGAATACACTTTGAGCAACCTGAAATTTGCGGTGGAGGTCGAACCAGACAACCCGCAGCTGCTGGCCTACCAAGCCCAATGCCAGGCACTGCGCGAACAAGGCCTGCCCACCCTGCCCTCCACCCTTGAAACCGAACGCCTTATCAACCCTTTTTTGCGCAGCGAACAGCCCACCATACTTGCATCGGCACGCCGTTTTGATGCTCAAGGCTGTGCGCACAACGGCGCGTTTTCTACGCTGCGCCAATGGAAAAACCAATACCGATGACACCTTTCTTAAAAGTTTTCAGCCTGCTGGCTGTTGTATGGCTCAGTGCTTGTGCAACAGTGCCAGCCCCAACAGAACCCGCGGCCGACGGCAGCGGCATCGTCTTGCAACCCAGCCGTGAAATAACAACCGGCCAGCCCAGAACCAGCCGCCCGGCCTACACCAGTTCGTCCAATACCCACCCACCGTTTGCACCGCTCTCTGCCCAAGAGACGGCCTCGCGCAGCGTGGCAGCCCTGGCGCCACCAGCGGACCTGTGGGAACGCATACGCCGCGGTTATGCCATGCCCGACCTGGACAACGACCTGGTGCGTGACCGTGAGCAGTGGTACGCCACCCGCCCGGACTACATCTTTCGCATGACCGAACGGTCGAAAAAATACCTGTTCCATGTGGTCGAAGAGCTGGAGCTGCGCAATATGCCAACCGAGCTGGCCCTGCTGCCCTTCATTGAGAGTGCATTCAACCCACAGGCAGTGTCCAGCGCCAAGGCGGCGGGTATGTGGCAGTTCATGCCAGCCACCGGCAAATACTTTGAGCTCAAGCAAAACGCCTTCCGGGATGACCGCCGCGATGTTTTGGCATCCACCCGCGCAGCGCTGGACTACTTGCAAAAGTTGTACGGCATGTTTGGCGATTGGCACCTGGCGCTGGCCGCCTACAACTGGGGCGAAGGTAGCGTGGGCCGCGCCATGGCCAAGAACCAGCGGGCAGGCCTGGCCACCGGCTACATGGACCTGACCATGCCCATGGAAACCCGCATGTACGTGCCCAAACTGCAAGCGGTCAAAAACATTGTGGGCCAGCCCAGCATTTTCAATTCCAAGCTGCCCCTGATTGAGAACCACCCCTACTTCCAGTCGGTCACGATACGCCGTGATATCGACGTGGTACTGGCCGCCAAACTGGCCGAAGTGGCGCTGGACGACTTCAAGGCACTCAACCCCTCCATCAACCGCCCCGTCATCATGGCTTCCGGCACGCCGCAGATCCTGCTGCCCTGGGACAATGCCGAGGTCTTCCAACGCAACCTGGAGTCTTATTCTGGCGGCCGCCTGGCCAGCTGGACCGTGTGGGTGGCTCCCACCACCATGCGCCCGGCCGATGCCGCCAAACGCATGGGGATCAGTGAAGCAGAGTTCCGCGCGGTGAATGCCATACCGCCCAGGGTGTTGATCAAGGCCGGGTCTTCACTGCTGGTGCCACGCACCGATTCCATCAAGGACGACGTGGCCGTCAAGCTTGCGGACAACGGCCAGCTCTCGTTGGCCCCAGAGGTGGTACTGCGCCGCACCACGGTCAAAGCCGGCAAAGGTGACAGTGTGGCCAGTATTGCGCGCAAATTCCGCGTCCAGGCGGACCAGGTCGCGCAGTGGAACAAGGTCGGCGCCTCGGCCAGTTTCAAGCCAGGGCAACAGGTGGTGGTGTTTCTGCCCGCCGCCAACAAGGCCGTACGGCGCGCCAGCAGCAGTGCACGGGCTCCCGTGCGCAAAGCGGCGACCCGCCCTGCGGTACGCGGTTCAGCGGGTACGCGCCCCGCAAAACGCTGAGCACCTGCCCGCAGCCTGGCCGCGTTAGCGGTAACCGATAAACAGGATGGCGATATTGACCAGCAGTGCAATGGCCCAGACGCTGCTGCGGGCCCGGGGCATGTCGGCAACATACATCATGGCGTACAGGATGCGCAGCACCACAAACAAAAACGCCAGGATGTCCAGGTAAGCCTGGTTGGCACCCAACTGGTGGGCAATGATGACAGCCGCCATGAACAGCGGCAGGGCCTCAAAACTATTGGCCTGGGCCGCGTTGGCACGGGCGCGCCAGTCTTTCTGCCGCGCCAGCCAGTTGCGCGGGTTGGTGTTGTCATAACCGCCCTCGCGCCGGGGTTTGCCTATCATGCCGGCCTTGGCCAGCCAGGCACAGGCTATGGGTAACAACGCGGCGACCAGCAGGCACCAGTGGGCCAGCGTGAAATGGGGGTGTTGCATAAGATAGAAAAAATTTAGAGACTGTCGCCGCAGGGCCGCCCCAAGGCGACAACCGCCCCCTCGGGGGGCAGCGCAGTACGCGCAGCGACAAGCGTGGGGGCCACATACTATCGTCTATCGACCAATGCGTGCGCAATGGTCCCTAGGTCTACATATTCGAGTTCGCTGCCGGCGGGTACGCCCCGCGCCAGGCGGGTCACACCCAGGCCGCGGGCCTTCAGCGCTTCACTGATGACATGGGCCGTGGCTTCACCTTCGGCGGTGAAATTGGTGGCCAGAATCAGCTCCTGCACCTCGCCATCCAGCGCGCGGTCGAACAGCTTTTTCAGACCAATGTCGTGCGGGCCTACCCCGTCCAGCGGGCTCAACTTGCCCATCAGCACAAAGTACAGGCCCTTGTAGGCACCCGTGCGCTCCAGCGCGGACTGGTCGGCCGGGGTCTCCACCACACACAACTTGCTGCGGTCCCGCCGCGGGTCCAGGCAGGTGGCACAGACCTCCGCCTCGGTGAAGGTGTGGCAGCGCTCGCAGTGCCGCACCCCCGTCACCGCCTGCTCCAGCGCACGGGCCAAGGCCTGCGCCCCGCCCCGGTCATGCTGCAGCAGGTGAAAAGCCATACGCTGGGCCGACTTGATGCCCACGCCGGGCAAGCGTTTGAGCGCCTGGACCAAAAGGTCCAGTGAATGGGTGTCCGACACGCGCGGTTGGGCTAGTGCTGGATCAGAACGGGAACTTCATGCCACCCGGCAAACCTGGCATGCCCGCAGTGAGCTTGCCCATCTTTTCCGACGACAGGTCTTCGGCTTTGCGCACGGCGGCGTTAAACGCGGCTGCCACCAGGTCTTCGAGCATGTCCTTGTCGTCGGCCAGCAGGCTGGGGTCAATGGTGACGCGTTTGACGTCGTGTTTGCAGGTCATGGTGACCTTGACCAGACCGGCACCCGATTCACCGGTGACTTCGATGTTGCCCAGCTCGTCCTGGGCCTTTTTCATGTTGTCCTGCATCGCCTGGGCTTGTTTCATCAGGCCGGCGAGTTGTCCTTTGTTGAACATGGGGAGTTTCCTTTGGTAAAAAATAACTTTGTGGGTCAGACCACTCGCGCATGCGATGTGCTCTGACCCCAACTGAACAGGGACGCATCCGCGCTACAGCGGCTTGATGGAACCAGGCACGATTTTCGCGCCAAAGTCCCGCATCATGCTCTGCACGAACGGGTCATCAAAAATAATCTTCTCCGCGGCCAGTTGCTTCTCTTCCGATGCCGCTGCATTGCGCCGCGCCGGGCAGTCGTTGACACGGCCAATCTCCACGACCAGTTTCACGTCGTGCCCGGCAGTCTTCAGGGCATTGGTCAACCGGTCACGGGTACCAGCCTGGTTCAGCGATTCGCGCTCTACGCGCAAGATCCACTGGTCGGTATCACGGGCTATCAGCTGGGACTGCAAGGCCAGCTCACGCACCATGGCGTTGATGGCCTCGGCCTTGATCAGTTGCTGCACGGTGGTATGCCAGAAGTCGCCTTCTTCGGTGGGCACCAGCGCATGGGGGGCTTGCTGTGCGGCCACATCGGCGCGGGATTCGGTTTGGGTGCGCACCGGAACTGCTACTATTTTGGTAGCGACTGGTTCATATTCTGCGGGGGCTACAGGCCAATTTGGCTCATAGTCATCTGGTACATCCGGTCTGCCGTCGTCATCGGCATCCGAGTGGGGAGCGGGCCTGGCGCTCTCCCGCACGGGCAACACCTGGCCGGGTGGTGGAAGAGCGCTCTGCTCCGTGTCTGGCGCTACCGGTTCGTCATCCCAGGGCTGGATTGCGGCTGGCTTCGGCACAGAAGGCCGTTGCGCGGTAGCGGTAGCTGGCGCGGACACTGGCGCCACGGGTGTCGGCGCAGGGGCCGCAGGTCTATTTAGAGTTTTTTTTTCAGCCGTTGGCTGTGTGCCTTGGGGTTTAAAGGCCAACAGGCGCAAAAGCACCATGGTCAGCGCGGCATATTCGTCTGGCGCCAGGCCCAGATCGGCGCGGCCGTGCAGGCAAATGCTGTATAGCAACTGGGTCTCGTCCACCGGCATCAGCGATGCCAGGCGGGCCGTATCGTGTGCCTCGGGGTCGCTGTCGTCGTCGGCCACGGCAGCACCACCCATGGCCTGCACCACGGCCATGCGTTGCAGCACGGTGGACATTTCTTCCAGCGTGGAGGCGGCGCTCAGGCCATTGAGGCGCAAGGCTTCCGAGGTTTCCACAACAGTCTTGCCGTCACCGGTGGCCAGGGCCTCGATCAGGCGGAACACGTAGGAGCGGTCCACACTGCCCAACATCTGGCGCACGGTAGCCTCTTGCAACTGGCCGGAGCCAAAAGCAATGGCCTGGTCGGTCAGACTCAGGGCGTCGCGCATGGAGCCGCGGGCGGCGCGGGCCAGCAGGCGTAGGGCCTGGGGCTCGGAGGCCACGTTTTCCTGGCCCAGCACATAGGTCAAGTGTTCGCGGATGGTCTCGGGCGCCATGGGCCGCAGGTTGAACTGAAGGCAGCGGCTAAGCACCGTGACCGGCACCTTTTGCGGGTCGGTCGTGGCCAAGACAAATTTCAGGTACTCGGGCGGCTCTTCCAGCGTTTTCAACATGGCGTTGAAGGCCGTGTTGGTGAGCATGTGCACCTCGTCGATCATGAAGACCTTGAAGCGGCCCTGCACCGGCTTGTAGACCGCCTGCTCCAGCAGGGCCTGCACCTCGTCCACGCCGCGGTTGCTGGCAGCATCCAGCTCGGTGTAGTCCACAAAACGGCCGCTGTCGATGTCCGTGCAGGCCTGGCAGACGCCGCAGGGGGTGGCGGTGATGCCGCCATTGCCGTCCGGGCCCTGGCAGTTCAGCGACTTGGCCAGGATGCGCGAAACGGTGGTCTTGCCCACGCCCCGCGTGCCGGTGAACAGGTAGGCGTGGTGCAGCCGTTGGGTGGTCAGCGCATTGGTCAGGGCTTGCACCACATGGTCCTGCCCCACCATTTCGGTGAAATTGCGGGAGCGGTACTTGCGGGCGAGCACGAGGTAGGACATGCGCCGATTCTAAAGGGCGGCCTGGGCCACTTTTCTTTGCCATATGCCATGTCCAGAAGGCCCCGGCTGCGCTAGACTGACTGTCTATACATTCCTTGCTGCAATTGACCCATGGCAATCCGCACATTCAGCTGGAGGCAAACGCTTTGCGGCCTGAAGCAGGCCGTGGCATGGGTGCTTGCACTGTCTGTGGCCCAGGTCGCCATGGCACAGGACACCTTGCGGGTGCTGACCTGGCCCGGTTATGCCGACCCGGACCTGGTCAAAGTCTTTGAGCAGCAAACCGGCAGCAAGGTAGAGGTCACCACCATCGACTCCGATGACGTGATGTGGCAAAAGCTCAACAAAAACAAGGCAGACGATTTCGACGTGTTTGCCGTCAACACGGCCGAGCTGCAGCGTTACATAAAGGGTGGTCTGGCGGTTCCTGTGCGCACCGCCAACATCCCCAACACGGCCCGGCAGTTGCCCCGCTTTCGCGACCTGAAGGGCATCGCCGGCCTGGTGCATGGCGACAAGGCCTACGCCATACCCTACACCTATGCCGAGATGGGCCTGATTTTTGACAAACAACAGGTCAAACCCGCCCCCACCTCCATACGCGCCTTGTGGGAGCCCCGCTACCGTGGCAAGGTGCTGCTGTACAACGGGGGTTCACACAATTTCTCGTTGGCAGCCCAGGCCATGGGCGACACCACCCCCTACCAATTGGGCAATGCCGAGTGGCCCGCTGTTGTGGACCACCTGATCAACCTGCGGCGCAACGCCCAGGGTTTTTACACCCAGCCCGAAGAGTCGGTCGAGATGTTCAAAAACGGCCACACCGCCATCATGTTTGCCAACTACGGCTCGCAGCAGGTGCAACTGCTCAAACGGGCCGGCATTGACGTGGGTTATGTGGTCCCCCAGGAAGGTGCACTGGCCTGGCTGGACTGCTGGGCCATCACCCGGGGCGCCAAAAACACCCAACTGGCCGAAGCCTGGATCAACTACATGCTGGAAACCGCGCCCGGGCAGGCCCTGCTGACACGCCAAGGCCTGGCCAATACCACCTCTGAATCCCCCTACCTGCGGGCCCAGGACCGGCTGTTGTGGTTGGAGCCGGTTGAAAACGTGGACCGCAGAGCCAAACTCTGGGAACGCATCATCGCTGGAGACCGCGCCAGCAAGGTGTTGGCGCCATGAAATTCGGCATTGCGCTGAAGCTGGGCTTGTTGCTGGCTGGGGTCAGCATCCTGGCCTCGGGCATGACCGGCTTTTATGCCTACCAGGCCAGCCGCAACATGCTGGTGCAATCGGCCAAAGACGAGCTGTTGACCACCACACTGGTGCTGGCCCGCCGGGTCACGCTGAGCCGCGATGAAATATCCCGCAACCTGCAGGTGCTGACCAGCAGCCCCATGGCCCTCAATGCCCTGCGTTCAACCGCGTCTGGCCAGGAAGACCCGCTGGCAGCGCTGTTTGAATCCATCATGCAGGCCAACCCGACGTATTTCCAGATCCGGCTGATCTCGGCCAGTGACAACGGCCTGGAGCGGGTGCGGATCGACCGTGCGGATGACCGCCTCATCCGCGTGCGGGGTGATGACCTGCAGGAGAAGGGCCACTTCTCCTACGTATCGGGGGCGCTCAAGCTGCCCCCTGGCTCCACCTACCTGTCGCGCATCGTCATCAACCACGAGCGCGGCGCCCATGCCGGGCTGGACCAGCCCTCGGTCATCCTGGCCATGCCGGTTGCGGGCGCGGACGGTAAAGCTGTGGGCGCGGTGGTGATCAATGTGGACCTGAACAATGTGTTTGCCACGCTGGCAGCGGACCTGCCCAAAGACTTCCAGCTGTTCCTGGCCAATGGCAAGGGCGACTACCTGATCCACCCCGACGCCAGCCAAACCTTTGGCTTTGACAGGGGGCGCCGTGTGCTGGTGCAAGACGAGTTTGCGGCCACACGTGACCTGGTCTCGGGCAGGTCGCAGCAGGCGCTGGTAGAGGTCAACGACGGCCGCTACAGCGAGGCACCGGTGGTGGCCGCCTTTGTCAGCCGTACCGCACAGGTCCCCGGCGACGAAGACAAATTTGTGTTGGGCCTGGCGCAACCACTATCCCATGTACTGGCACAGGCCAACAAGTTGGGCGCGGTGGTGCTGCAGCTGGTGCTGGCCCTGTGCCTGCTGGGCATCTTCATCGCAACCCTGGTGGCGCGGGCCGTTACCCAGCCCATCAACTCCATGAGTGTTGCCGTGCAAAACTTTGCGCTAGACCACAGCCTGGCCGCCGTGCCAGCCGTAGAACGCCAGGACGAGATTGGTGTGTTGGCGCGCAGCTTCAAACAAATGCAGGACGAAATCCACCAGCAGCTGGAGGCCCTGCAGCAAAGCCGTGAAGAACTCGAACACATGGCCCGCCATGACGTGTTGACGGGCCTGCCCAACCGGCGGGCATTCCAGGAGCGACTGGAACACGCCCTGTCGCGCGCCCAGCGCAGCGGCGAGCACTTTGCGCTGTTTTTCATCGACGTGGACAACTTCAAGAGCATCAACGACCGCTTTGGCCACCAAGGAGGGGACGCCGTGCTGAAGATCGTGGCCCTGCGGCTGGTGGCCACCACCCGCAAGGCCGATGCCATCGCCCGCCTGGGTGGCGACGAGTTTGTGGTGCTGCTGGACAATACCGCCAACCGTGAAGACGTGATTCTGATTGCCGAAAAACTGCTGGAGAGCGTGCGCTCCCCGATTCTTCACCGCGGCACGGAATTGCAGGTGGGATTCAGCATCGGCATCAGCCTGTACCCGGACGACGGCCGCACCGCAAGCGAACTGATGGCACGCGCCGACCGCGCCATGTACGAGGCCAAGGACGCCGGGCGCAATGGTTTCCGCTTCTCCAACGGCAAAACACAACCCACATCGCCGACGCCGCTATAGGGGTGCTGCTTGTCGGGCTACAATTGCGGCTGACGGGCCTTCCCACATGGTGAAGCGGCCAACCGGGTCAGGTGGGGAACCAAGCAGCCCTAACTGTGGAGCTAGTGCTGGGGTCAAGGCTCGTCAACCTCATTTCTTTAGTTGTTTGCTACTGTAGTTGTAGCACACCAACCAGCATTTGCGGGGGCTACAGCCCTATTTCGCTTGCAAGTACTCCGCCACACCCTGCCCTGCACGTTTGCCACTGGCAAAACAGGCTTGCAGCAGGTAGCCGCCGGTTGGGGCTTCCCAGTCCAGCATTTCACCGGCGCAAAACACACCGGGTACCGACTCCAGCATCAGGCCCGGCGTCAGCGCCTCAAACAACACACCGCCGGCGGTGCTGATGGCTTCGTCGATGGGCCGGGTGGCCGTCAGCGTGATGGGCACGGCCTTGATGGCTGCGGCCAACTGCGCAGGGTCGGCCATGGCTTCTTTGGATACCAGTTCGTACAGGATGGCGGCCTTGATGCCGTCGATGTTCAAGCGGCTTTTCAGGTGGCTGGAGAGCGACCGGGTCCCGCGCGGGTGGCGCACGTCGGCCAGCACCTTCTCGGGGCTCATGTCGGGCAGCAGGTCCAGGTGGAAGGTGGCGCTGCCGGTGCGGATGATGTCGTCACGCAACAGGCTGGATGCGGCATAGACCAGGCTACCCTCCACACCGGTGGTGGTGGCCACAAATTCACCCTTGCGGACAAACTCAACGCCTTGCGAGGTCTTGACCGCAATCTTCACCGTCTTGAAGGCCTGGCCGGCAAAACGGCTGGAGAAGTGTTCGCTCCAGCCGCCTTTCACGTCAAAACCGCAGTTGGCGGGCAACAGGGGCGCTACGGCCACGCCGCGCGCGGCAAGCAGCGGCACCCAGGCGCCGTTGGAGCCCAGGCGGGCCCAGCTACCGCCGCCCAGCGCCAGCACCACGGCAGCGGCTTGCACCTGTACCGGGCCTTGTGGAGTATCGAACTGCAGAGTGCCGGTGTCCTGCGACCAGCCGGTCCAGCGGTGGCGCATGTGGAACTGCACACCAACGCCAGAGTTAGGGTTGCGCAGGCGCTGCAACCAGGCGCGCAACAGCGGCGCGGCCTTCATGTCCTTGGGGAATACGCGCCCGGAAGAGCCCACAAAGGTCTCTATACCCAAGCCTTGGGCCCAGGCACATACGGCCGTGGCGTCCATGTCCTGCAACAGGCCGGCAATGGTTTCGCGCCGCGCGCCGTAACGGCCGGCAAAGGTGTCGGCGCCTTCGGAGTGGGTCAGGTTCAGTCCACCCTTGCCAGCCAGTAAAAACTTGCGGCCAATGGACGGCATGGCGTCATACAGGTGCACGGGCAGGCCGGCATCACTGATCACCTGGGCGGCCATCAGGCCGGCGGGGCCGCCCCCGATCACCACAACGGGCAGGGACGATGGTGACGACGACGAAGGGGTATCAGCATTCATGGGGTGGGTAGTTCAATCAAAGTGCCAAAGGCAGTCAAAAAAGCGGCGCGGACCGTGTGTCCGGCGTATGCCTTGGCAACCGCAGCCTGGTATTCCAGGAGCTGGGCACACAACGCGGGTTGCATGTGCGGTTGGGCGTTGGATTTGTAGTCCAGCACCCACCATTGTCCGTCATCGGCTCCACCCGCCCCGCTCCGTCCATCCGTCCGGCGCTGCACCAGCCGGTCCAGGCGCAACAGGCGGCCTTGGTACACCAGGCCCACCTCGTTGCCTTGCCAGTTCAATTGCGTTGCATCCCAGGCCCAGGCGCCCTCGCCCTGCAGGATACGAACGGCCATGCCCTGGGCGGTGGCGAGCTGGGCGGCGTCCAGGTCAAACTCCTGCGCCACACTACTGTGCAGCGCATCGGGCCAAGCCGGGGCCCTGCTGGCGCCGGATGGCGCAGGCACGTAGCGCTCCAGCAGGCGGTGCATGGCCTGGCCTATGCGGCTGTCCAGGCTGTCGGCAGCATCCCCGGTTTCGGCATCTACTATTGAATTGGTAGCGGCATAGCTATATTCGACGGGGGCCAGAGGCATATTTGGCAAAACAGGCAGGCTGAAAAGAGCCTCCACAACGCCCTCTACGCTGGTGGTGGCGGCGTTGTCCACCGCTTGCCAGGGCGCTTCGGCCGCATGGGCCTCCAGCCGTTGCCACCAACTGCCCGCATTGGGAATGTGTGGCTGCAGGCTGGACACCACCAGCGTGTGCTGGGTGCGCGTCAGCGCCACGTACAGGGCATTCAGCTCTTCGCGTTTGCGCGCAGCTTGTTCAATGGCCAGCACATCGGCCACGCAGGACGGTGGTTTGGATTCACTGGCCAGGTAGACAAAACGCTGTGGGTAGGCGGCCTCGCCTGGCCAGTCCACCAGCACACCCATGGTCTGGGCCTTCAAGGCCTCTCCATCGGTGTCCAGCAACAACACCAGCGGCGCCTCCAAACCCTTGGCGCCGTGCACGGTCAGCAGACGTACCGCCTGGGCATCGGCGCGAACCGGCGCGGGGTTGCCACCCGCACGCAGGGCCCGCACCAGCGCATAGGCGGTGACGTAGCGCCCGCCGTCCACCTGCAGGGCAGCGGACAACAACGCACGCAGATTGGCCAGCACCGCATCACGCTGGTTGGCGGGTGTGGCAGAGGCAAACCGGGCCAGCACATCCCCGTGGTGGTAGATGGCGCTGAGGGCGTCGTGCGGGGGCAAGGTATCGACCCAGCTTTTCCACAGCGCCAACGTGGCGCCGATAGGGGTCAGCGTGGGTGGTAGATCGGTGGTTTGTTGTAACACCTGGAACCACGACAGCTTGGCCAGTGGTTTGGTGGCCGCCTCTGCCGACGCATCCACCTCGTCAAACAGTGAGGCCTGCGCCGCCAGTTTGCCCGCGGCCAGGAAGGCGCGCTGGCGCAGCACCAGTTGCACCAGGTCGTCGTCCGTCACGCTGAACAACGGCGACTTCAGGGCCCGGGCCAGAGACAGGTCGTGCGCGGGCGACACCAGGGCGTCCAGCAGGCCTATCAGGTCCTGCACCTCAGGCATATCGGCCAGCTCACTCTTCTCGGGCTGCTGGGCGGGGATGCGCAATTTGGAGAGTTCGGCCTGCATCAAGCTCAGGCGCTCGCGTTTGCGGGCCAGCACCATGATGTCCTGGGGCTTTAGCGCTCCCGTTTGCAACTGCTGCGCCAGCCAGCGGGCGGCCTGGCGGCATCCCAGCGTTTTGCGGGTTTCTTCGGCGACCAGGCGGGGCGTGGTCAGGGAATCGCGCCAGTGGGCGGCAAGGCCTTCTTCAGCGGGCGCTGCGTCCATCGATTCGGCATTCGCGCACTCGCCCACTGTGGCGCTGGCGGCTGCTTCGTCAGCCGCTTCTCGCCCCAGGCGCGGCAGCTTGAAGATGGCGCCAGCCGCCTGGGACTCGGTGCTGTGGGCCCGAAAGCCTTCAAACTCGCGCGCTTCCTGGGCCTGTGCCATCACGTCGTTCACCAGGCCGATGATGGCGGGCGCATTGCGCCGTGTGTGGTCGCAACTCAGCAAATCGCCGCCCAGACCATCGGCCACAAAGCGCTGCGCGGCCTTGAACACCTGGGGCTCGGCGCGGCGGAAGCGGTAGATGCTTTGTTTGGGGTCACCCACCAGGAACACGCTGGGCGCGTTACCGGCACCGGCGTAGCTGGACAACCAGGCGCTCAGGGCTTGCCATTGCAGCGGGTTGGTGTCCTGGAATTCGTCGATCAACAGATGGCGCACACGCGCATCCAGCCGCTCTTGCACCCAGCCGCTGAGCACTTCGTCCGACATCAAGGCCAACGCAGAGCGCTCCAGGTCACCCATGTCGATCCAGCCACGCTCACGCTTTAGCTGGGCGTATTCGACCACCAGCAGGCGCGTCAGCCGCGCCATGCGCTGCTGGTGCAGCCAGGCCGCGTGTTGGGCCTGGGCCTGCGCGATCTCTATCAGGCAGTCCTGCGCTTGGCGCACGGTTTCTATGCCAGTCAGCTTGTCGCTGAGCTTGCGGGGCGTACCCTTTTGCGTCAGCAGTGCGTCCTGAACAGCGGCCAGGTCGTCTGCGCTGACGGCCTGCTCCAGTGCGGTGGCGGCCTCCAGGCAGGTCTTGAGCGTGGATGCGCCCAGCAGCCGTGCCGCGTCCAGCAGTAGCCCGCGGACCCGTGCACTGCGCAACAAGGCCGCGGGGGTTGGCACATCGGTAAAGGCGGGGAATTGCTGCGCAAAGTGCAACACCGAGGCATCCACGATGCCCTGTTCATCCGCCAGTGCAAATTCCACCCGTTTGTTCAGCGCCTCCTCCAGCGCCTTGTGGGTCTGGTGGCGGCCGTGGGTGGCGACGGCGTCCAGGTAGTCCTGGCGTGCGTCGGGTTCAGCCGCCACACCCGACTGAAAACGCGGCCAGACCAGGGCCACGGCCTTGGCGTCGTTTTCCAGCAATTCGTATTGGGTGGGTAGGCCCAGGTCGGCCAGGGCCTGCAGCGGCGCACTGCGCAACAAAGCGGCAAACCAGCTGTGGAAGGTGCGGATCTGCACAGGGCGGCCGGCCATCAGCAAGGTTTCATGCAAGCCGCGCAGGGTTTGCAGTTGTGCGGGTGTGGGTTCCTGGGTCAGGCCGCGGTGGATCAGCTCCTGGCGCAGTTCGGTGTCACTCTGGTGGGAGAAGTGCAGCAGCCATTCCTGCAGGCGCTGGCGCATTTCCCCGGCGGCCTTTTTGGTGAAGGTGATCGCTAATATTTCATGCGGCGCACTGCCTTCCAGCAGGGCCCGCACGATACGGGACACCAGCATCCAAGTCTTACCCGCACCGGCGCAGGCCTCTACAGCAACGCTGCGGCGAGGGTCGCAGGCAATGGCGTAAAAGCGGGCGCGCTCGACGGTTGCTCCGTTGTGCTCGAAAGCAGCTAGAAGCCTGGGCGGCAGAGCGTTCTGCGCAGGTAAAGGAGGAGCCCGCAAAGCGGGCGGGGGACACGGAGCAGAACGCTCTGCCGCCCAGGCTTCTAGCGGGGGGGACGCGGAATCGTCGTGCGCGGTTGTCATACGGTTTTCCAGAAGTCTTTGCGGCACAGGCCGCGGGCCTGGCAAAAGTCGCAGGTGGCGCCCTCGCCCAATGCAGGCAAGGCAGCGCCCTTCGCAATACGTTCCATGTCCACCACGATGCCGTGGATCAAGGCGTCGCGCGCCTCAACCACATCGGGCTGGGCATGGGATTTGGTGCCATCCTTCTCACCCACATTCACATAGGCGGCCTGCAGCGTGTCGTTGGGCAACAAAGCGGCGTAGAAGGCCAGTTGGGTGTCTTCCAGCGGGTCTTTGACACGGCCTGCGGTCTTGGCACTGGCCTCGGTTTTGTAGTCCAGCACCAGCACCGATCCATCCGCCAGTTGGTCTATGCGGTCAATGCGCCCGAGCAGCTTGACCGGGCCAATACGCTGGGTCTGCGCGACCTCCGCGCTGTTGAAGGTGGCGCCGCTGGCCTCGTGGCGCTCCAGCCAGCGCAGATAACCATCACGCACCGTGGGCCAGGCGGCGGCGAATGGCAAAAATTCACCTTCCCCAAGGCCCATGGACTCGGTGGTTGCCACACTGGCTTCGTCCAGCAGCTGCAGCTTTACTGCAGCATCGGGGTGGTTGCGCAGGGCAAGGGCTTCGTGGAAACGCTTCAGCACCTCGTGTATCCACAGGCCAAAGTCGCGTTTATCCACGCTGGTTTCCAGCTCATCCACCGATTGCAGGCCGAGCTGGCGCATCGCAAAGAAGCGGTATGGGCAGTTGCGCAAATCCTCGTATGCGCTGGCCGACAGATGGGCCACCGGCACCAATTGCCCCACGGGCAAGGGCTGCAACACGGGTGCGGGCACAAGGTCCCGGTTCAACCGGGGGTCTTCTGCCAACGGCGGATTGCCTCTGGCCAATTGCACCTGCTGCACCAACACGCTGGGCAACAGGGTTTCGCCGGTGTCGTCACTGCAGCGCCACAATACATCACAAAAAGGCGTCTGCAGCGCATGTTGCCAGGCGGCCAGGGCGATGGCCTGCAGGTCGTCGCGCGATGGCAGACCCAAAGCCGCGCGCTGCGCGGCGGTCCAGCCACCAGGCGGTTCGGGTGAGGGGTTCAGGCGCACCTCGTCACAGCCCGCCAGCACCACGGCGGCGAAGGGGCGGCCCAGCATCTGGCTCATGGGCAGGATCACCAGTTGTTCGTGCAAGGGGTACGGGGGCTGGAAACTGGCACCTTCCAGCGCCTGGTTGACCCAGTGCGTGAACTCCGCCAGATCCATGCGCCGCGCCGACCACAAGGCCTGCTGCGACAGGGCCTCCCAGGCTTGCAGCGCAGGCCCCGCCAGCCGCAAGGCCGCCAGCACTTTGGTGCCCGCTTCATCGGTGTTCAGATAGTCCCACAGGCCACTGGCTTGTAATGCAGCGCGCAGCGCGGGCAACCAACCCGTCAACGTACGGCTGCCTTGCAGACCATCCCGCACGGCGTTGGCTGCGGCATGGCATTGCTGGCAGGACGGAGACTTTTGCACCGCAGTCCCCTGGACCACACGGCGCCAGTCGCTGGTCTGATCGCGCCGGATGGCGGTTTCCAGCTCGGCCACGGACGATGCGAAGGCCGGTGCGCCTTTGAGCCAGCCCAGCACGGCGTCACTGGATGCGTTCCACACAGCGGCCTTGAGCAGGGCCATGACTTGCGCCCCCGCATGGCTGGTGGACAGCTTCCAGCCGTTTTCATCACGGATTTGTACGTCCACACCCTCCAGCATGGAACGTACCCGGCGAGTCAACGCACGGTCCGAGGACACCAGCGCCAGCGGGTAGCGCCCAGCGGCAATATGGGCGATGGCACAGGCTGCGGTGCGGTGCGCTTCGTCTTCGGCGTCGCGGCATGCGTGCCAGGCAATGGCGCTGGCATCCACGCCCGACTCCGACGCCGGGTTCACCGCCAGGGGCAGGCTGGTCATGAGTTCGCCCCAAACCTGCCGCAAGGCGGGCAGCATGGGGTCTGTGGCCAGGCCTTGGACCATCAGCAGGCAATCCACACCGTCGCGTATGCCTGCGTCAAATAACAAGTCGCTGGCATAGGCCGATTGGCCCGCCCACTCAACGGCAATACGGGCAACAGCGGCCTCCATCGCCAAAACGGCAGACTCCATGCCCGTCACCGCCGCATCCCGCGCTTCCAACACCCAGGTGACGCGATCGCCGGGCGCGCGGGCGGCGGCCAACGGGCCCAGTTGGTGTGCGGCCTGCACCAAAAGGCCGGCCAATGCGTCCTGCTGTGCGCCCAGCCCGGCCGCACGCAGCAGGGCCGATGCTGTCAAGGTGTCCTGCGCCATGTCAAAGGCGATGTCGGTGGCACCCGGCCTGGGCCAGCCCATGGCGGTGCTCCAGTTTTGCGTGGTCTCGAACTGCGGCGCAAAACCGTCGGGAAATTGTTGCGCCCACAGCCGTGTGGCCAACGGGCGCAACTGCGCATAGGGCAACAGAACCAAGGTGCGGGCCGGGTGCGCACGGCGTAGCGACATCTCGGCATGGACCCGCGGTAACAACCCGTGGACCGCGTGGGTCCACAACTGCACGGCCGGGTGGCGCTCTGCCGCGTCGGCGTTCCGTGCGCCTGGGAAATCAATTTTCGCTATGCTGGTCATAGGCAGCGCGGGCTGGGGAAGGTCTTGCTTTCTGTCACAATGGCCGCCACTTTAGACGTATCACAAAACTCCAAAAGGAACCTCCATGGCCAACGACCTGATCAAACATGTAACCGACGCCACCTTCGAATCCGATGTGCTGAAGTCTGAGCAGCCGATTCTGGTGGACTATTGGGCCGAATGGTGCGGTCCCTGCAAAATGATTGCCCCGATTCTGGACGAAGTCTCCACCACCTACGCTGGCAAACTCAATATTGCCAAGATGAATGTGGACGAGAACCGCGAGATCCCCGCCAAGTTCGGCATCCGCGGCATCCCCACCCTGATGCTGTTCAAGGACGGCCAGCTGGCGGCTACCAAGGTTGGCGCCCTGAGCAAGGCCCAGTTGGTTGCTTTTATTGACCAGCAACTGGCGTAATTTCCGTGTGCCCTCCCCCTGGCAATTTGCCGCCGGGCCGCCCCAAGGCAAATTAGCCCCCACGGGGGGCAGCGACCCGCAAAGCGGCGGAGCGTGGGGGTTGGCATTTTTCCTGTCATAATTCAAACCGTTTACCAGCAACCCACAAGGGCTGGTCCCGCTTCCCGGGCTAAGAACACCGAGGCCAAGTGACAGGTCTTGCCTCACCCCCCTCCCCCTGACTTTCTTCTCTCACTACTCCGAACTTTCGGTCATTTCCCCTACGGGACCCATTCCATGCACTTAAACGAACTCAAGGCACTGCACGTGTCGGAAGTCCTGAAGCAAGCTGAAGAGCTTGAGATTGAAAACACCGGCCGCATGCGCAAGCAGGAGCTGATGTTCGCCATCATCAAGAAGCGGGCCCGTACCGGCGAGCAGATCATTGCCGACGGTGTGCTGGAAATCCTGCCCGATGGTTTTGGCTTTTTGCGCAGCCCCGACACCAGCTACACCGCCAGCACGGACGACATCTACATCAGCCCCAGCCAGGTGCGCCGTTTTAACCTGCACACCGGCGACATGATTGAAGGCGAAGTGCGCACCCCCAAAGATGGTGAGCGTTACTTTGCTCTGAACAAGCTGGACAAGGTCAACGGTGGTGGACCCGAAGAGAACAAACACAAGGTCATGTTCGAAAACTTGACGCCCCTGTTCCCTAAAGAACAAATGCGTCTGGAGCGCGACATCAAGGGTGAAGAAAACATCACCGGCCGTGTCATCGACATCATCGCCCCCATTGGCAAAGGCCAACGCGCACTGATCGTCGCCCAACCCAAGAGCGGCAAAACGGTGATGATGCAGCACATTGCACACGCCATTTCCGCCAACTACCCCGACAGCTACCTGATGGTCCTGCTCATCGACGAGCGTCCAGAAGAAGTGACCGAAATGCAGCGCACCGTCAAGGGTGAGGTGATTGCCTCCACCTTCGACGAACCCGCCGCACGCCACGTGCACGTCGCCGAAATGGTGATTGAACGTGCCAAGCGTTTGGTCGAACTGAAAAAAGATGTGGTCATCCTGCTGGATTCCATCACCCGTCTGGCCCGCGCCTACAACAATGTGGTGCCCTCATCCGGCAAGGTCCTGACCGGCGGCGTGGACTCCAACGCCCTGCAGCGCCCTAAGCGTTTCCTGGGTGCTGCGCGCAATGTGGAAGAAGGCGGTTCGCTGACCATCATTGCCACCGCGCTGGTCGACACCGGCAGCCGCATGGACGAAGTGATTTTTGAAGAATTCAAGGGCACGGGCAATAGCGAAATCCACCTGGACCGCCGCCTGTACGAAAAGCGTGTGTTCCCGTCCATCCAGCTCAACCGCAGCGGTACCCGCCGCGAAGAATTGCTGCTGCAGCCCGAAATTTTGCAGAAGACCCGCATCCTGCGCCAGTTTTTGTACAACATGGACGAAATCGAGTCCATGGAAATGGTGCTCAAACAAATGCGCGCCACCAAGACCAATAGTGAGTTCTTCGACATGATGCGTCGGGGTGGATAGAAATATTACCCCCACGCTCCGCCGTTTCACGGGTCGCTGCCCCCCCAAGGGGGCTAATTTGGCTGGCGCCGCTGGCCGCCAAGCGGTCCAGAACCCTTGGGGCGGCCCGGCGGGAAATTGCCTGTTTCCCCGGCTAGGCTATAATGCCGGGTTTACGCGAAAAGTACGCTGGATTGGCCAGCGCGGCTGGCGCAACTGATGGAGAAGAGTATGAAAGAAGGCATTCACCCCAATTACCGTGAAGTGTGTTTCATGGACATGTCCAACAACTTCAAGTTTGTGACACGTTCTTGCGCCAACACCAAGGAAATGATCACGATGGAAGACGGCCGCGAACTGCCGTTGTACAAGTTGGACACCACCAGCGAATCGCACCCTTTCTACACTGGTACACAGAAATCTGTGGACAACATGGGTGGACGCGTGGAGCGCTTCCGCAACCGTTTCGGCAAAACAGCCGCTACAGCCGCGAAGTAATCCGACTTCAGGTCTTGGCCTGAACCGTCACCAAAAAAGCAGCCCGGATTTCCGCGCTGCTTTTTTTATTGCATTTGAATCAGTGAACCACCCCAATCCCGCCATCGTCACCCAGGCTGGTGCCAGACGCCTCCCGCGCTGGGCCTTGTTTCTGCTGTGCTTTGCCTATGCTTTGCCCGGTTTTCTGGGCCGTGACGCCTGGAAAAGCGAAGACATGGCGGCCCTGGGTTTTATGGCGGAGTTGGTACAGGGCACATCCAACTGGTTGCAGCCGACATTGATCGGCCTCCCACCGGAAAACCCGGCTGTTTTACCGTATTGGCTGGGCGCCTGGGCCATGCAATTGGCGCCAACCTGGATCAGCCCGGACTTTGTTGTACGCCTGCCGTTTTTGTTGTTGCTGGGCATGGCGATGGTTGCGACCTGGTATGGCACCTACTACCTGGCGCGCAACCCTTTGGCGCAACCTGTCCCCTTTGCTTTTGGTGGTGAGGCACTGCCAGCAGATTACGCACGCGCCATGGCCGACGGCGGACTGCTGGCGTTTATCGCCTGTCTAGGCCTGGCGCAATTGGCGCACGAAACAACACCTGCCCTGGCACAACTGGGTTTCTCCGCCCTGTTCTTCTTTGCCATGGCTGCACTGCCCTACCGCAAACATGGGCCGGCTGTCGCCGCAGCGCTGGGACTTATTGGCCTGTCGCTGTCTGGCGCCCCCAGCCTGGCGATTCTGTTCGGTTTGGGCAGCGCGGTATTGCACTACGCGGACCGCGCGACTGAGCTTGCCGACTCTGCCCGCAACCGCCGCATCACACGGGAAAGTATCGCCATTGCACTCATCACCCTGGTCAGCGCCGCGCTGGCCATGGCACTGGGTCTCTTAAACTGGAAAATCCAGCTACCGCACGCCTATTTGGCCGACTGGAGCGGCTACGCGGAGTTGCTCGTGTGGTTCACGTGGCCGGCCTGGCCCTTGACGCTATGGACATTGTGGCGCTGGCGCCACCAGTTGTTCAACCGCCGCATCAGCCGGCATGTCGCATTGCCGGCCTGGTTCTTCGCCGTCTGTGCCGTCGCGACCTTGATGACCGGCTCGTCAGACCGTACCTTGTTGCTGGCACTACCTGCACTGGCAGCACTGGCGGCGTTTGCCTTGCCCACGCTGAAACGCCAGGTTTCCGCCCTGATTGACTGGTTCACGCTGCTGTTCTTTTCGGGCTGCGCCTTGACCATCTGGGTTGTCTGGATCGCCATGCAAACGGGCGTGCCTGCACAACCGGCGGCCAATGTGGCCCGCTTGGCGCCAGGTTTTCAATCCAGCTTCTCGTTCCTGGCGTTTGCCATCGCGACGCTAGCCACCCTTGCCTGGGTCGCGCTGGTGAAATGGCGGGTGGGTCGCCACCGCGCCGCCATTTGGAAGAGTCTGGTACTGCCCGCAGGGGGGGCGGCACTCAGTTGGCTGCTGTTCATGACCCTGTGGATGCCATTGCTCAACTATGCCCAAAGCTACACGGTGCTGGTACAGCGTACCCAGGCCCAGTTGACAACACCCGGATGTGTAGAGGTTTTGGGTCTTGGACAGGGCCAAATCGCAGCCTTCCAGTTCTACGGCAACCTGCACCTGGTGCCCATGCGCGCAGGTGCAAACTGCCCGTGGTTGCTGGTCGAACCCCTGCCAGACCTGTCGGTTCCCACCAACCTGGATGCATCCGTATGGACACAGCCCCTGTTGATTCAACACCCCGCCAACCGGGGCGAGTCCGTCCTGCTATTCAAACGCAGCGTACCTGTTGCAAGTGAAGCTAATGAAGACTCGGCACCTGCAGTGCAGATCGAACCCGCTGTGGCGGAAACGTCAGAGAAAAAGTAGAGCCTTTCCCGGGCTGGCTTTCAATCGTCAGCTCCGCCCCATGCCGCTGGGCCACATGTTTGACAATGGCCAAGCCCAAACCGGTTCCACCTGTCTCCCGCGAACGGCTGCGGTCTACGCGGTAAAAACGTTCTGTCAGCCGCGGGATGTGCTCCTGTGCAATGCCCGGCCCCTGGTCTTTGACAAAAAACAGGGCGCCACCGTCGGCCAGCGCATTAAAGCCCACTTCGATGCGGCGCTGCGCCGGCGTGTAACGGATCGCGTTGCCAATCAGGTTGGACATCGCACTGTGCAGTTCCAGAGCTGAGCCCGCAATTTCGCACCCCTGGACACGCTCAAACACCAAGTCATGCGATTCAGACAACAACAGGTGTGACAGGTCCCTCGCATCCTGCTCACACTGCTGCATCAACACGTCAACCGATACCCATTCATGGGTGGATGGCAAGGGGCTTCCTTCCAACCGTGAGAGGGTCAACAGGTCAACTACCAGGGTTTGCATACGGGTTGCCTGCTGCGACATCAACCCCAGGTACCGTTGGCGCTCCTGATCGTCCAGCGGCAGAGTCTGCAGGGTTTCTACAAAGCCCGCCAGCACGGTCAAGGGTGTGCGAATTTCGTGCGAAACATTGGCAACAAAATCGCGCCGCATGGCTTCCGCCTGCTCCACTGCCGTGATGTCCCTGGAAAGCAGCAACAAGCGGCCTTCACCATAGGCATGCAAATTCACTGACAAGGTGACGGGTTTGGCGTTGCTGCTGTCCCGCCCCGGCATGTTGATGCCGTGCAAAAAGTCGCGCTGGTTGAGATATGCCGCAAAGCTGGGGTCACGCACCAGATTGCCAAAATGCTGGAGCAGGTCTCGGCGCACATCAAAGCCGAAATGGTCGGCCGCTGTTTGGTTGAACCACTCAATACGGGCCTCGGCGTCCAGCAACACCACGCCATTGGGAGACGCCTGCAAGGCGGCCAGAAAGTCCTTCAATCGGCTCTCACTCTCCACGGTCAGCCGGCTACTCGCCCGCAGCATGCGCCGTACCCGGTCAGAAGCCTCGCCCCAGAGCCCGTTTCCGAGGGCCAGATCAGCGACCGCGCCATCGCGCAGCCACCGCAACAGGCGGACACCACGCACGCTATCCAGTACAACCCACAGGTAGCCGCCCAACAGGGCCATTCCCAATGTCCATTGCAATGCCTGCCCCTTGGGCGCTAACAACCACGCGAAACCAGCAGCGCTAGCTTGGCACAAAACCAGTGTAAAAAACCGCCAGTACATGCAATAAGAAAACGCAACTACGGGCTGACTTTTTCTGCAGCCGTCGCCACTGCGGGCGTTGCAGTCAAACGGTAGCCCGCGCCACGAACCGTCTCCACCATCGCGCCTGCACCGGCCATCGCCTCACGCAAGCGCTTGACGTGTACATCCACCGTGCGCTCCTCGATGAAGACATGGTCGCCCCAGACTTTGTCCAGCAACTGCGCACGGCTGTGCACCCGTTCTGCATGTCCCATCAGGTAATGCAACAACTTGAATTCTGTGGGGCCCAGCTTCAGGGGTTTGTCCTGGAAGGACACCCGATGTGTAGCCGGGTCCAGCGCCAGCGAAGCGATCGTCAGGGTCTCACCCGCCTGCTCTGGGGTGCGGCGCCGCAAAACGGCACGTATGCGGGCCAGCAGCTCTTTGGTCGAGAAAGGCTTGGCAATGTAGTCGTCGGCGCCAGCATCCAGTCCTGCCACACGGTCCGCCTCGTCACCTCGCGCCGTCAGCATGATGATGGGGACTCCCTGGGTACGCGCATCGGCGCGCCAACGCTTGGCCAGCACCAGACCGCTTTCGCCAGGCAGCATCCAGTCCAGCAAGATGAGATCCGGAAGCCCCGCATCCAGGTCGCGCTGGGCCGTGATGCTGTCGCTGGCCCAGATAGGGCGAAAGCCGTTGTGCCGCAGGTTGACCGCGATGAGTTCCGCGATGGCAGATTCATCCTCCACCACCAGCACAGAAGGCATCGTTCTCATTTGACTACCGACTCGATTTTTTCCATGGACGTGTGGCGCACATCCTCACCTTTGACCACGTAGATGATGAACTCGGCGATGTTTTTGGCATGGTCACCAATACGCTCAATGGCCTTGGCCAGGAATAGCAGGTCCAGGCTGGGCGAAATCATGCGCGGGTCTTCCATCATGTAGGTGATGAGCTTGCGCACAAACCCATCAAACTCCGCGTCAATCAAGTCGTCCTCTTTCATGATTGCCACGGCGGCCGACACGTCCAGCCGCGCAAACGCGTCCAGCGCCTTGTTCAGCAAACCCGAGGCCAGATCCGCGGCGACCCGCAGCTCCAGCGACGGCAGTGAACGGGGTGATCCGCTCTGGATGATGGAGCGCACCATGCGTGCAATCTTTTCCGCCTCGTCACCCACCCGCTCCAGGTTGGCCGTGGTTTTAGAAATGGCGATCAGCAGGCGCAGATCGCGGGCTGTAGGCTGGCGCCGGGCAATGATGGAGGAGAGATCGCGGTCGATCTCTATCTCCATGGCATTCACACGGGCCTCATTCGCGGTCACCTCGTTGGCAACCTCTACGCTGAACTGTGACAGCGCAAAGATGGCACGGCGAATTTGCGACTCCACCAGACCACCCAACTCCATGACCTGGGATGAGACGGACGTCAGTTCGCTATCGAATTGTGTTGACAAGTGTTTGTCGGACATATAACTCCTACTAATCAGTTGAGGACAGCGCTGAAGGTTTGCCCCGCAAAACCATTGAATTAACCGAATCGGCCGGTGATGTAGTCTTCAGTCTCTTTGCGCGTGGGTTTGAAGAACATCTGTTCCGTAGAACCAAACTCCACCAGGTCACCCAGGTACATATACGCCGTGTAGTCGCTGCAGCGTGCTGCCTGCTGCATATTGTGGGTGACGATGACCACCGTGTAGTCATTCTTCAGTTCCACAATCAATTCCTCAACCTTGGCAGTGGAAATGGGGTCCAGCGCCGAGCAGGGTTCATCCAGCAGCAAGACCTCGGGCTTGATGGCAATGCCGCGCGCAATACACAAACGCTGCTGCTGCCCACCCGACAGGCTGGAACCACTTTGGTGGAGTTTGTCTTTGACTTCGGTCCACAGCGCTGACTTGCGCAGGGCCCACTCCACACGCTCTTCCATGTCGCTGGCATTCAGCGATTCAAACAGTTTCACGCCAAAGGCGATGTTGTCGAAGATAGACATGGGAAATGGCGTGGGCTTCTGGAACACCATGCCGACCTTGGCACGCAGCAGGGCCACGTCTTCCTTGCTGGTCAACAGGTTTTCACCATCCAGCATGATCTGGCCTTCGGCCCGTTGCTCGGGGTAGAGTTCAAACATGCGGTTGAACACCCGCAACAGGGTGGACTTACCACAGCCCGACGGACCGATAAAAGCGGTGACCTTGTTCTGGGGAATTTCCAGATTGATGCCCTTGAGGGCGTGGAACTTGCCGTAGTAAAAGTTCAAATCCTTGACGGCAATCTTTGTCTTCTCGGGAGCAGTAGATGTGTTCAACATAAAGTGTTCTTTAAATGGGTGACAGCAAGCAAACTCAAATCTTGTTGCGGGTCAGCACCCGCGCCAGAATGTTCAGACCCAGCACCGTTGCGGTAATGATGAAGACACCAGCCCAGGCCAGCTTCTGCCAGTTTTCATACGGGCTCATCGCAAACTTGAAGATGGTCACTGGCAAACTGGCCATGGGTTCACTCAGGGAAGAGGTCCAGAACTGGTTGCTCAAGGCCGTAAACAACAGGGGTGCGGTTTCACCAGCAATACGGGCCACGGCGAGCAAGACGCCCGTGATCACACCGGTGCGGGCTGCTTTGAGTGTGATGCTCAAAATGACTTTCCATTTGGGCGCACCCAAGGCATAAGCCGCTTCACGTAAGCCGGCTGGCACCAACTGCAGCATGTTTTCGGTGGTGCGAATCACCACCGGTATCACCAACAGGGACAGCGCCAACACACCGGCATACCCCGAGAATGACTTGAAACGCGACACCACCACGGCGTAGACAAACAGGCCAATCACAATGGATGGTGCCGACAACAGAATGTCGTTCACAAAGCGGGTGACCGACGCCAACCAGCTCTTGGTGTCAAACTCTGCCAGGTAAATGCCGGCCATCACACCGATGGGGGTTCCCAGCCCTGTGGCCAGAGCCACCATCACAAACGAGCCGTAGATCGCATTGGCGAGACCACCCTCGTCATTGGGCGGTGGGGTCATCTGGGTGAACGTGGCAACCGACAGGCCACCCAGCCCCAGAAGAATGGTTTCCCACAAAATCCAGAACAACCAGAACAGGCCAAAAGACATGGCAGCCAAGGCCAGGCCGGTCGCCACCTGGTTCACACGTTTGCGATACGCAAACTTGGCGAGCTTGAGTTGATGGGCGGACGCGTTCATGTCTTGGAACCTTCGTTTTTGCGCAATTGCGCCAGCAGCAGTTTGGAGAGCGACAAAATCACAAACGTAATGAAGAAGAGGACCAGACCCAGGTACATCAGTGAAGCCTGGTGCAGGCCCTCGCCTGCCTCGGCAAATTCGTTGGCCAGTGCAGATGTGATGCTATTGGCCGCCTGGAACAGGCTCAAGGAGTCCAGCTGGTTGAAATTGCCGATGACAAAGGTCACAGCCATGGTCTCGCCGATGGCACGGCCCAGGCCCAGCATGATGCCGCCGATGACACCGGTCTTGGTGTAGGGCAACACTACCTTGGAGACCACCTCCCAGGTGGTGGCACCCAGGCCGTAGGCGGACTCTTTCAACAAAGGGGGGGTCACTTCAAACACATCCCGCATCACGGCGGCGATGAAGGGAATGATCATGATGGCCAGAATAATGCCGGCCGACAAGATGCCAATACCCACCGGCGGGCCCGACACAAAGGCACCCAGATACGGCACGCCGTCAAATGCGGCCTGAACGGGCTGCTGTACATAGGTGGCCAACACGGGGCCAAACACCAGCAAACCCCACATGCCATACACAATGGATGGCACGGCAGCCAACAGTTCGATGGCGGTGCCCAGGGGCCGCTTGAGCCAGGCGGGGGACAACTCGGTCAAAAACAGGGCGATACCAAAACTGACGGGCACGGCGATCAGCAGTGCGATGAAAGACGTAGCCAGCGTGCCATAAATCATGACCAGACCGCCAAACTCTTCCTTGACGGGGTCCCAGGTGGTGCTGGTCAAAAAGCTGAAACCGTACTTTTCAATCGCCGGCCAGGCACTGATGGTCAGTGACGCCAAAATCGCGATCAACAAACACAGGGTCAACAGGGCGGCACCTTTGGCCAGCCAGCCAAAGACAAGATCAGCCCAGGGGCCCGAACGGGCTCTTTTTACAGGAGGAGGTTGGGTCATTGCGCGAACCGACTGGGTTACAGAGGGATTGGATGAAAAATCGTCGTGTACAAGTGTAGTTGACATGGTTGTTTTGCCTCGCAAATCCCTTCTGAACCCAAACGTGGTGGTTTACTTGAATGCGACTGGCTTGCCTGCGCCGTCCTTGATCTCACCCCAGGATTTTTGGATGGCCGCAACCACTGCCGGTGGCATGGGTACGTAATCCAGGTCCGCGGCAGACTTGCCACCATTGGTGTAAGCCCAGTTGAAGAACTTCAAGGTTTCCGTCGCACTGGCGGGTTTGTCTTGCTTGAGGTGCATCAGGATGAAAGTGGCGCCAGAGATGGGCCAGGCATCCTTGCCAGGCTGGTTGGTCAAGATTTGGTAGAAGGACTTGCTCCAGTCCGCACCAGCTGCGGCGGCCTTAAAGGTCTCGTCGTCCGGCTTCACAAAGTTACCGGCCTGGTTCTGCATCACCGCATAGTTCAGCTTGTTTTGCTTGACATAGGAATACTCCACGTAGCCCATGGAGTTGGGCAAACGGCTCACAAATGCCGCCACACCTTCGTTACCCTTGCCACCGGCGCCCACGGGCCAGTTCACGGCTGTGCCCTCGCCCACTTTGGCTTTCCACTCCGCATTCACCTTGCTCAGGTAGTTGGTGAAGATGAAAGTGGTGCCAGATCCATCCGCACGGCGGACTTGGGCGATGGCTGCATCTGGCAGAGCCAGGGTGGGGTTCAAAGCCTTGATGGCGGGATCGTTCCAGCGCGAAACCTTGCCCAGGTAGATGTCACCCAATACCGCGCCCGTCAGCTTCAATTGGCCAGGCTCAATTCCCTTGACGTTGATAACAGGCACCACACCGCCCAGCACCGTTGGGAATTGCATTTGGCCTTTGGCCTTCAGCACTTCGTCGGTCAACGGCGCGTCGGAAGCGCCAAAGTCCACCGTCTTGGAGTCGATCTGCTTGATACCGCCGCCAGAACCGATGGACTGGTAGTTCACCTTGACGCCAGTGGCCTTGTTGTACTCAGAGGCCCACTTGGAATAGATGGGCGCGGGAAACGATGCGCCTGCACCGGTGATTTCCTGGGCGCCAACCGCACCAGAAAAACCCACTGTAGAGGCCAGAGCCAGAGACAAAAGAGGCAATTTGAACGCGATTCGCATGAGTAACCTTTATTCGGTTGGTTGAGGAATGGGTGAACTTTAAGAAAGTTTTGTGACAAGTCGGTGACAAATTCGCCTATTTTCCCGACCTGCGACACCTGTGGAAGCCCTTGCCGCGCTGTCGCACAAGCTTCAAGAAACTGTCACATAGCCGTCACATCAGCTTTTTAAGCTAAACCGTTTTCAACCAACCATCGGACTGAACCATGTCGCAAAACCAAGCCATCTCCACCTTCCGCCGCACCGCTTTGGTGCTTGTCGCCGCTGCGGCCCTGGGTGCCTGCGCCACCAAGCCCTCCCCTGCCAACCTCGCCGACAGCGTGGCCAACAACCCATCCTTGAGCACCTTTAACACACTGGTGGCGCAAGCAGGCATGTCCGAAAGCCTGAAGTCCGGCGGCCCTTTCACCGTGTTTGCGCCAACCAATGACGCCTTCAAGGCCGTTCCCGCCGCCGCCATGGCCGACCTGAGCAAAGACCCCACCAAATTGAAAGCCGTACTGAGCTACCACGTGGTGCCCGGCAAGATGATGGCGGCCGACATCAAGAACAGCAACGCCAAGACCCTGAACGGTGCCAACCTGGCCCTGGCCAAGGCTGGTGACTTTGTCATCGTGGAAAGCGCCACCGTGGTGGTGGCAGACCTGGGCGCGACCAACGGTGTGGTCCACACCATCGACGCCGTCGTGATGCCTCCCAAGAAGTAAACCAATTGCCCCGGTGGCCCCTGGCCACCTTGTTGTTGATCAAATAAGGCTCTAGCCCCCGTCGGTATTGCCTCAATAGCTATTATTTCCATAGCGTGGTGGGCGCTTGTCCGCCACCGCTTCCCCATTTGGCCAAGGACCCCAGCCATGCCCTCCGCTCAAAACCCCCACCGCCGCGCACTTCTGCGCACCCTGGCCGGCCTAGGCCTTGCCGGAACGACGCCCCTCTGGGCACAGCCATCCAAAGGCGCGCGCGCCATTACCGTCGCGCAAATAGCCGACATGTCCACCAACCAGATCGATGTGTCGAAGGACTTTCTGGTCGGCTCCCGCGTGGCCTGGCAAGACATCAACAGCCGTGGTGGCCTGCAAGGCAACGCCGTCAAACACCTGGTCATCGAAGTTGACGGCAGCGCCGCCAGCCTGCGCTCCGCGGTGGATTCGCTCAAAGGGTTACCGCAGTGCGTCGCCGTGTTTGGCTCCTGTGGTGACCGGGCAGCCTCCCAGTTGGTGAATGCTTTGGGACGCGAATTGCCAGACTTGGCACACGTAGCGCCCTGGCTGCAAAACGTGGAAGCCGCAGCCATGCCCAATACCTTCCCCATATTTGCGTCGCGCCAGGAGCAAATCGCCCATGCCATCAAGTCGCTGTCCGTCATGGGTATCACCCAGGTGGGCGCGGTGTATGGCTCCGCAGAAGAACATGCCGCCTACCGTACCGATCTGGAGCAGGTGGCCCGCGCCTTGAATCTCTCCATCGTTTCTTACGCCACCCAGGGTGATCTGCGTGATCTGGCGCAGTCCCTGCAGGCGAACAGCCCCCGGGTGCTGTTGTTTGTGGGTGGAACACCGGAGTTGGTGCGCTTCTCGCAAGGTGTGGAGAAACAGGCCGCGCAGCGTTACATCATCGCCATGTCGGACGTGAACCTGCAAAGCATCCAGCAGATGGGCATGTCGCGTTTTACCCCCATGATTGCCACGCAGGTGGTGCCCATGGTCAATTCCAGCTTGCCGGTGGTGAAAGCCTACCGCACCGCACTGGGTCGTTTGTACGATGAGCCGCCCACGCCGCTGAGCCTAGCCGGTTACATGTCAGCACGTTACACCTATGAGGTGTTGCAAACGGTGGACGGCAGTATCCACCGCTCGAACACCTTGCAGGCTTTTGCACGGCGCAGCGCGGTCGACCTGGGCGGTTTTCGCATCGCCCCGGACAGCCGCACACGTGGCACCGCCTACGTCACCCAGAGCATGATTTCTGCCGACGGCCGCCTGGTTGGATAGCCCCCACGCTTGTCGCTTCGCGTACTGCGCTGCCCCCCAAGGGGGCCACATTTCGCCTTGGGGCGGCCCGGCGGCGAAACCTAATATGGGCTTCGAGGCCGGCGCAGGCCGGTGCTATGCTCTGACGAGTTCTATCCTTCTTGAGAGTATTGATGCACATGGGAAATCGCCTGGCCGCCGTGGATTTGGGGTCCAACAGTTTCAGACTCGAAATCGGGCGCGTGGAACACTGCAGTTTTGTCCGTACCGAATACCTGAAGGAAACCGTGCGCCAGGGTGGCGGGCTGGACGATGACCGCAACCTGACCCCCCAGGCCATGCAGGCCGGTTGGGACTGCCTGGCCCGCTTTGGCGAACGCCTGGCCGGCTACAAACCGGGCGAGGTACGCGCCGTGGCCACCCAGACCCTGCGTGAGGCCCGCAACCGCGACGCATTTTTGGAGCGTGCCAACACCATACTGGGCTTCCCCATCAACGTCATATCCGGCCGTGAAGAGGCCCGACTGATCTATCAGGGTGTGGCGAAGATGCTGCCCCCGTCCGACGAGCGCCGCATCGTTCTGGACATTGGCGGGCGCTCCACCGAGCTCATCCTGGGCCAAGGTGCCAACCCCTTGGTGATGGAATCGTTCCGCGTGGGCAGTATTGCCTGGTCCACCCGCTATTTCTCCGACGGGCAGTTTTCCAAGAAGTCGTTTGCCATAGCCGAAATCGCGGCCAAGGCCGTGTTGGACGAAGCGCTGGATGCCTACCACCCAGACCGCTGGGACGTGGCCTATGGCTCCGCAGGCACGGTAGGCGCTATTGCCGATGTGCTGGTGGCCTCCGGCTGGCCCGCAGGCACCGTAACCCAGGATGGCCTGGACTGGCTGCTGGACAAGCTGGTGGCGGCACAGAGTGCCGACCGCCTCAAGCTGGCTGGCATGCGGGAAGACCGCAAGGCCATCATCGGTGGTGGTGTCAGCATCGTACGCGCCATTTTCAATCTGCTGGGCATCCACACTCTGCACCAAGCGGCGGGTGGCTTGCGCCATGGCTTGATTTGTGACCTGCTGGGCACCACCAACAACCACACCGACGACCTGCGTGTGAAAACCGTGCAGCGTCTGTCGACCAAGTTTGGCGTGGATACCGTGCATGGTGAACGCGTGGGCAAGGTTGCCACCCATTTGTTTGGGCAATTGATGGCTTCATCCGGTACGACCGACCCCAGCGAAAGTGACCGCCATCTGCGCAAGCTGCGCTGGGCCGCCCAGTTGCACGAGATTGGCAGCCACATCTCCCACAGCGAGTACCACAAACACGGCGCTTACATTCTGGACCACGCTGACGCCATGGGCTTCTCGCTGTCCGAAATGCACCGCCTCAGCCTGCTGGTGCTAGGCCACCGCGGCAAGCTGCGCAAGTTGGAGGCGGCTCTGGCCGACACGGACCTGTTGGCCCAGTTGATGGCGCTGCGTCTTGCTGTCATCTTGTGCCACGCCCGGCGCGACCCGGATTTGGTTGGCATGCGGCTGGAACGGGTCGATGCGCAAGGCCGAACCCTGCAGTTGCGCTGCCGCGCGGGCTGGGCGGAGGCCTTTCCCCAGTCTGCTTACCTGCTGCGTGAAGAGGTACAGGCCTGGCAAAAAACCCCCTGGTCTCTGGATGTCATAGGCTGTTGACCGGCAGCTATCATGTTTGCATGTCCCTAACGGTATCTCTGCAACAGTGGCTGGCTCAGATGGGCCGTACCGGGCAACAGGCGGTTGTTGACTGGCTTCACCTGTTCAGCCTGTCGGCGAAGATTTTGGTGCTGGCGCTAAGCCCCAGCAGTTACACCCTGGACAACCGCGGCTTTCTGCTGCGCAACATGTATTCCAATACGGCCCCCATCCTTTTGGGGTTCACCGTACTGTGTGCTCTGGTGACCGTGATCCTGACCCGCATCGTGGTGGTCACGGCACACAGTTATGGCCTCTCCCACTATGCCCTGCAGTTGGTGATACGGGTGCTGGTGCTGGAGCTGATACCCATCACCGCCGCCCTGTTTGTGGCCTTACGTTGCACCATACCGGATGGTGCCGAACTGCTGGCGCTGCACGCCAAAGGCAAGCTGGACATGTCACCCGACAAAGCCTGGTCGGGCATGCAGCGCGAGGTTCCCCCACGGCTCATTGCCGGCCTGTTTGCCGGTGCAACACTGGCGGCATTGAGCAGCGTGGTGGTGCTGGTGGTGGCCTACCTGACCAGTTATGGCTTCACGCTGTCAGGCCTGGCCAATTTCACACGGTTGTTCGGCCAGGTGTTCAACCCCGCGGTGACGGTGATTTTTGTGCTCAAGATCTTTTTCTTCTGCCTGACGGTGGCCCTGGTGCCCATGGCCTCGGCACTGGTGGGCATGCGTGGCACCGCGGGCATGTATGCCACCACCGTGCGCACCAGCGCCGAGATGCGTGGACTGGTGCGCATGTTCAGCCTCATACTGTTGATCGAAATGGTTTCCCTGGCCGGAAACTACTACTGACCGCAAGCCCCACGCCCATGACCGAACCCGAAGTACCCCTCGCCCCCGTCACCACTGACCGTCTGGAGTTCAAAGCACGGCTGCTGATGGTGTTCATGCTGCTGCTGGTGTGTGGCTCTGTGCTGTTTGTGATGTATGCCCGTGGCGCGTTTGACGCCACACAACGCCTGGTGCTGATGGCGGAAGACTCCGAAGGTGTTGTGATTGGCATGGACCTGACCTTCTCGGGTTTTCCCATTGGCCGCGTGCGCGGCATTGAGCTGGCCGAAACCGGCAAGGTCCGCATCCTGGTGGATGTGTCCCAAAAAGACGCCCACTGGCTGCGCACCAGCAGCGTCTTTACCTTGGTGCGCGGTGTGGTCGGCGCGCCCAACATCCGCGCCTACACCGGTGTACTGGACGACCCTGCCCTACCAGACGGCGCTGTGCGCACGGTGCTGCAAGGAGACGTCAGCGCCGAGATACCCAAGGTCATCTCCGCCACCCGTGAACTCCTGGAAAATCTCAACACCCTGGTCGGCAGCGGTGGCGCAGTCGGCGGCACACTGGGCAACATCCAGACCCTGACCGCCAAACTCAACGGCCCTGGTGGTGCGCTGGGTGTGCTGCTGGGCAATGAGCAGGACGCCAAGAAGATTGTTGCCACGCTCGATCGCACCAATGCCCTGCTCGCCCGGTTGGATGGACTGGCCGCCAAAACCGATACCCAGGTGTTTGGTGAGAAGGGGGTGCTGCCGGAGACCCGTGCCACCGTCGTGCAACTGAATGCCCTGCTGGGCGACGCCCGTGAGAGCCTTAAAAAGGTCGACACCGTGCTGCAAAACGCGCAGGCCATCAGCGCCAACGCCAAGGACGCCACGACAGACCTGGGCGTGCTGCGCACCGATGTAGAAAGCAGTCTGCGCAAAATTGACGGCCTGGTCAATGAGATCAACCGCAAATGGCCCTTTGCCCGCAACACCGATATCCAGTTGCCATGAACATCCGCCACACAAGCCTTCGCACTGCCATATTGTTAGTGGTGGGCGCCCCGCTGCTGTATGGGTGCTCCAGCGCGCCCCCCATACCCGACTGGCAATTGGAAGCCAAAGGCGCCATGGACCGCTCCGTCGCCGCCTACCTTGAGGGCAACACTCGCATCGAACGGGCCGAACTGGCAAGAGCACGCGCACAACTATCCCGCACCGGCCGTGCCGACCTGGTGGCAGGCGCCGAGCTGCTGCACTGCGCGGCCCACGTGGCCAGCCTGGTGTTCGAGCCCTGTGCCGGTTATGAGGCGCTCAAACCCGATGCCACCGAGGCACAGCGAGCCTATGCAAATTACCTGCGCGGGCAACTTGCCCCCGCACAGATTGCGCTGCTGCCCACAACCCAGCAGGGCGCGGCCGCTCGCAGTGCGGCTGACCCCAGTGCCCTGCAAGGGATTGAAGACCCCATGTCGCTTTTGGTGGCCGCCGGCGTGTTGCTGCAGACGGGCAAAGCCAATCCCGCCACCATAGCACAAGCCGTGGACACAGCCTCTAGCCAAGGTTGGCGTCGGCCGCTGTTGGCCTGGCTGGGCGTGCAGTTGCAGCGTGCTTCACAAGCCGGTCAGACGGCAGAGGCCGAGCGCGTACAACGTCGCATCCAATTGGTGACCAGCGAAACGGCTGTTCCTAAATAACAGGGCGCTCCACCAGGCCCGAACCGGCCCGCTTGGCATCATGTTTGGCCAGGGCCGCCAAATTGGCAACATCTTCGGCGCGCGTAAAACGGCCACCATCAATCACCACGGCGCCAATCGACACGGATGTACAGGGGAAAAACCGCAGCGACCCGTGTCGGTCGTCGGCCTCGATGCCGCCCGCATCTCTGGCCTGCACATCAAACAGGCCGAGCGCCTGGGTATTAAACGCTTGCACCAGACGCTCACCACGCGCACGCCAGTCCGGGCTTTGGAACAACAGCATGAAGTCATCACCGCCTACATGGCCCAAGAAATCCCGCTGCGGATCACACTGCTCCATGGCCAGGCGCGCCAACAGACGGATCATTTCATCACCCCGCCAGTAGCCGTAGTAGTCGTTGAACGGTTTGAAGTTGTTCAGGTCGGCATAACAGGCGACAAAACGCACCTTCTTCTTGATCAAGCGCTCGATGTGTTGGCTGATGGGGATATTGCCCGGCAAAAATGTCAGCGGATTGGCATGGCGGGCCGCCTCAATGCGGGTTTCGGTCACCGAACGCACCAACTGGTCTCCGGTACCCAGACCCACATAACGGCCGTTATCGGTCACGATAAATCCATCGGCCAGGTAGCGCTGATCCTCTGATGTGAGGATGCCAACCAACTCATCCACACTGTGGCCCCGCTCGATCAGCCGGGGTTGAAAATTGGCATGCACCACACAGGGCTTGCGGCCCCATACCTCGCGGTAGTAGAGCTTGCTGTACTGGTTCATGAACTGTGCACGGTTGATCAGCGCCACCGGCTGCGCACGGTCCAGCACCGCCACGGCGTGTAAATCGGGCCACTGTGCGAAACAGGCGGCCAGCTCGTCGTTGCTGGTGTCGGCATGCACCGTGGGGGCATCCACCAGAGCCAGGTTGCGCAACTGCCCATTGGGGGTGGCACGGCTGAGTTCGGGGAACACCACAATTTGGCGCTCGGCCAAGACCCGCTGCGCATCGGCACCCAGGTATTGCAGGGGCGCCAGGTTGGGGTGCCCCAAAAAATAACCTTGACCGTAACTGATACCCAAATCCCGGAGCACCCGCAGATCGTCTTGCCGCTCTATGCCCTCTGCGACCAAGGCTGTTCCAAAAATATCGGCAATCTGCAACAGGGCCTGTATGGTCTTCAACTTGTCGCCGTGCTGGCTGATGTTTTTGGTGAAGTACTTGTCGATCTTCACCACCTCAGGCTTGAGTTGTGACCACAGGCGCAAGCTGGAGCGACCATCACCAAAGTCGTCCAGCGCCAGCGATACACCAGCTCCACGGATCTGTGCCACAGCGTCAGCGAGGGCGTCCATGTCTTCCACCCGCTCATGCTCGGTAATTTCCAGGACCAGCATTCGCGGCAAAACGCCCAAGGCATTCATCTGCCGCAACAGCTCCCCGGTGCCTTTGGTGGTCAGCAGTTGGGTCAAGGCTGCTGCGCTCATGTTGACAAACAGGCGGCCCGGCACATCCATTTTTCCCCAGGCCCGCAGAGCGGCAACCACACAAGCGTACTCGAACTCAAACTCCAACCCCTCGCTGGCGGCTGCACGCAACAGTGCGTCCGGCGTGTGCAGCGCGCTGCCGCCTGGGCCACGGATCAATGCTTCGTGGGCGTGAATCGTCGCGTCGCCCAGATTCACGATGGGCTGGAACACCGGATACAGGCTGGACGCATTCAATACACGCTGCAAGGGCCCAACATCTTCCGGGGATTCAATAGCCGCAATGCGCACGGCGCGGCCACTGCCGGATATCCCCAGGGAGGCTTTACTCACACGCTGGGCCAGCGTGCTTTCAAAATAGTCGGACGTGTGCGCCATGGGGTTTGCTCACCAGAATGTAGGCAGCCCACTGTAGAACTGCGGGGTGACGTAAACATGACAAAACCGTGACAGATTAAAGTCAACGCATAGGCATTTGACCGATTTTGTCGAACCATATAAACTGTATATACCGTTTAACTTGAAAGAGGATTCATGACCGAAGTCGTAAAAGCTGCCGCCGCAGACAAGACCGTTGCTACAAAACCAGTAGCAACCAAGCCCGCCACTAAAACAGCCTCCCAATCCGCTGTCAAGGCAGCCAGCAAAACCAAAAAAACCGCAGCGCCTGCAAAGCCAAAGGCCAAAGCGGTAGCCAAGCCGGCCGCGAAACCGGCTGCCAAGCCAGTTGCAAAGCCCGCCCCCGCACAAGACGTCAAGCTGAAGAAACCAAAAATGGTGCGCGACAGTTTCACCTTTCCCAAGGCCGAATACGCCGTGCTGGATGGCCTGAAAATGCGTGCCGCCAAACTGGGCAACCCCGCCAAAAAGACCGAGTTGCTGCGTGCCGGTATCAAGGCCCTAGCGGCCATGCAAGATGCCGCGTTTGTGGCCGCACTCAAGGCCGTGCCCAGCCTCAAGACCGGGCGTCCCGCCAAAGCCTAGGCTTACAACACTTCGGGTGATTGCACGGTTACCACCACGGTCTGCGCGCCGGCCTCACGCTCGCGGTAGCGCAGCCACCACAATGCGCCTTTTTTCACAGCGCATTCGCTGGCACTCAGGCCCAACAGGCTGGCAATGGTCTGGCCCAGTGTGGGCTGGTGGCCCACTACCAGGACACAGCCCTTGGCCTGGGGCCACTGCACCAGCTCCAGCAATTGGGCGCTGCTCGCCATCGGGCTTATGGCCGGGCTGAAGCGGAATTTGCGTTGCAGGGCGTGTGCCGTTTGTTCGGTGCGCCGTGCAGGGCTCACCCAGATACGTGCGCTGTCTGGCAACTGGCGGTCCAGCCAGGCCGCCATGCGTGCAGCCTGCTTCTCACCGCGGGGGGTCAAAACCCGCGCCATGTCATCACCATCGCGCCCCTCTTCCACCGCCTCGGCGTGCCGCCACAGGATCAGGTCCATGGTTTAGGCTCCGTTTGATTTTCCAGTGTCTGCGTAGCGGGCCATAAGGGCGGCTTGTGCCCCGTGCACCGGCTTTTTGCCGTCACCCTGCTTGCGGGTGTAGGTGCCGTCGGGCCCGAGGTCCCAGGCGTCCACACCGTCGTGCAGGTAGGCCACCAGGCACTCATCCACAATGCGCTGGCGCTGCACCGGGTCGGTCACCGGCCAGGCCAACTCAACCCTGCGGACCATGTTGCGGTTCATCCAGTCAGCACTGGAAAGGTAGAGATCTTCCACGTCGCCTTCCCGGAAATAGAACACCCGCGAATGCTCCAGAAAGCGGCCAATGATGGAGCGCACACGGATGTTTTCTGTATGGCCCGGAACCTGCGCCGGCAACATGCAGGCCCCGCGCACAATTAGGTCGATCTTGACCCCATTACTGCCCGCGCGCATCAGGCTGCGGATCAGTGCCTCATCCGTCAGCGAATTCATCTTGACGACGATGCGTGCCTCCATGCCACGGGCGGCTGCCGCGCCCAGCGTGTCGATGCGGTCTATCAGCTTGCGGTGCAGGTAAAACGGCGCGAACCACAGCTTGCGCAGGGGCGGCAACTTACTCTGGCTGGCCAGGTGCACAAACACATGCTCCATGTCGGTGGTCAGCGCCGGGTCGGCCGTGATGTGGCTTACATCGGTGTACAGGCGGGCGGTGCGGGGGTTGTAGTTGCCGGTGGACAAATGGCCGTACCGCTTGAGTGCCTTGCCCTCGCGCCGGGTGATCAGCATCATCTTGGCGTGGGTCTTGAGGCCCACCACCCCGTACAACACCTGTGCACCGATGGACTCCAGCATCTCGGCCCAATTGATATTGGCCTCTTCGTCGAAGCGGGCCTTGAGCTCCACGACCACCGTCACTTCTTTACCCTTGCGCACGGCCTCGCGCAGCAAATCCATCAGTTCGGAGTTGGGGCCGGTGCGGTAAATCGTCTGCTTGATGGCCAACACCTGTGGATCGCTCACCGCCTGACGCAGAAACTCCAGCACCGCATCAAAACTCTCGAAGGGCTGGTGGATCAGGATGTCACCCTGCTTGAGCTGGTCAAACACCGACAGGTTGGAATGCATGCGCGCCGGGTACGAGGCCTTGTAAGGAGGGAAACACAGGTCCGGCCGGTCCACCAAATCAATCAACTGGGTCAGCCGCACCAGATTCACCGGGCCGTGCACGCGATACAAAGCCCCTGCCGGCAGGTCAAATTGCTGCAGCAAAAAGTCGGACAGGTATTCCGAACACCCTGCCGACACCTCCAGCCGCACAGCCTGCCCATAGTGGCGGTGCACCAGGCCCTGGCGCAGGGCCATGCGCAGGTTTTGCACATCGTCCTCGTCCACCGCCAAGTCTGAATGCCGCGTGACGCGGAACTGGGAAAACTGGCCCACGTGGCGCCCTACAAACAGCTCGGACAAATGCGCGCGGATCACGCTGGACAGAGATACAAACAAGGTGCGTGTACCCGACACCTTGGCCGGCATACGCACGATACGGGGCAAAACCCGCGGCACCTTGACGATGGCGATTTCGTTTTCACGCCCAAAGGCGTCTGGGCCACCCAATCGCACAATAAAGTTCAGCGACTTGTTGGCTACCTGGGGGAACGGATGGGAGGGGTCCAGGCCCACCGGTATCAGCAAAGGGCGCACTTCACGCTCAAAATACTGTTTGACCCATTGGCGCTGTGCCGGATTGCGGTCGCCGTGCGACACAATTTTGATGCCCAAGCGCTCAAAGGCTGGCAGCAGCTCTTCGTTGTAGAGCGCATACTGCCGCGCCACCATGTCATGCAGGGATGCGGCCAATCGTTCAAACGACGCGACCGAAAACTGCCCTTTGCGGTCACCGGCCTGCATGGCAATCACATGGGGCTCGGCCCGCACTTCAAAAAACTCGTCCAGGTTGGACGACACGATGCACAGGTAGCGCAGACGCTCCAGCAAGGGCACATCGCTGCGCACCGCCCAGTCCAGCACACGCTCGTTAAACGCCAGGATGCTGTGGTCTCGGTCCAGTAGATCCGGGGCCTTGTTTGAGGGCTTGTCAGTGGCGTGCAACGGGGACCTGCGCAAAAAGGGCAACATAGAAAGGATCTTCACTATGACACAACAGTGAAGAATTGTTTACGAACGGGATGACAGTTGTGTGACAGTTGTGTGAACGGGAAGTTCCTTACCCCCTGGTGCATCGTGATGGGCCGGCACCAGATGCCCCACAAACAGATGGGATGCGTGGACCCAACTGAAGGCCTGCGCCCGTGCCCGCGCCGCATGCCGTGGAATGCTCAGCGCCTGGTACCAGGCGCTGGCCAGGTCGGCGTGTAGGGCGCCTCCGCAGGCGGGCTCACCTACCACTTCCAGCGGACCATCCACCGGGTAAGCGGCCACGGGTGTGCCACAGGCCATTGCCTCCAGCATGACCAGGCCAAAGGTTTCGGAGCGGCTGGGCATGACAAACACATCGGCCGCGGCATAGACCTGGGCCAGCACGCCGCGGGGCAACACGCCCAACCAGCGGACATGGGGATAGCGTTCGCGCAGGTTGGCCTCCAAGGGCCCTACCCCACACACCACCTTGGTGCCGGGTACATCCAGGCGCAGAAACGCTTCAATGTTTTTCTCGTACGACACCCTACCCACATACAGGGACACCGGCCGTGCCAACACCCCCAGCGGCGCATAGACCTGGGGCTCTTCCTGGTACTGGAACAGCCGCACATCCACACCATGTGTCCAGTTGCGCAGGTTGCGAAAGCCGCGCGCCTGCAGCATGCGCAACACGTTGTCGGTAGGCACCAGAACGCCAGAGGACGGCCGGTGGAAGTGGCGAAACAACGCGTAACCGATCCACAGCGGCAAGCCGATGGCCGCCTTCAAAATTTCGGGGAATCGGGTATGGAAGGCCGTGGTGAACGACAGGCCGCGGCGCAGGCAGTAGCGCCGTGCCGCCCAACCCAGTGGGCCTTCGGTGGCCAAGTGGATCACATCGGCGCCAATGGCGTCCAGACGGCGTGCCAAGGCCTTGGCGGGCCGCACGGCCAGGTCGATACCGGCGTACCCCGGGCAAGGCCGGGTGTCAAACAGACCGGGGTGTATCACCTCCACCTGGTGGCCCAATACCTCCATCTCGCGCACCAGCTCCACCAGCGTGGTCACCACACCATTGACCTGGGGTTGCCAGGCATCCGTTACCAGTGCCAACTTCATGCGGCTACCTCCTGAGCGCTATGCACCAGCGCCGTGCTGGTCTGTTCTGCGTTCCAATAAATGAGCTCCAGGCGACCATCCATGTGCTCGACCAGGGCACTGCGGCTTTCCACCCAGTCGCCGTCGTTGCAGTACAAGATGCCGTTGATGTCGCGCATCTCTGCCCGGTGGATATGGCCACACACCACGCCGTCATGGCCCAGTGAACGCGCGGCATTGGCCACCGCCACCTCAAAGTCGGTCACGTAGTTCAGCGCAGTCTTGACCTTCTGCTTCAGATAGGCCGAGAGCGACCAGTAGGGCAGCCCCATACGCCCGCGCAGGTTGTTGAGGTGTCGGTTCAGTCTGAGCGTGAACTCGTAAAGGTTGTCACCCAAAAAGGCCAGCCATTTGGCACACTGGATCACGCCGTCAAAGTAATCCCCGTGGGTGATCCACAGGCGCCGGCCATCGGCCGTGGTGTGCACCGCATCTTCGCGCACTTCAATGCCACCAAACTCATGGCCCAAAAAGCCACGTGCAAACTCGTCGTGGTTGCCGGGGATAAAAATGACCTTGCAGCCCTTGCGTGCCCGGCGTAATAGCTTTTGCACCACGTCGTTGTGCGACTGCGGCCAGTACCAGCGCCGGCGCAGCTGCCAGCCGTCCACAATATCGCCCACCAGGTACAGCGTGTCGCTGGGGTGGGCCTTCAAGAAACCCAGCAGCGCCTGGGCCTGGCAGCCCGCGGTGCCCAAGTGGATGTCGGAGACAAAAATGGCGCGGTAGCGGCGGCCCGGTTTGTCGTCGTCATCGTCGTCCTTTCTGTCGGAATGTGCACCGGCGAACATGCCCTGCATCAGCGGGGCAAAGGCGTCGGGGCCGGCGCGCATCAGGCCCCCAGAAAGTGTTTGCGGTACCGCGCGGGCAGGTCTTCCAGCCGCATCAGCATGGGCAGGTCGGCCGAGTTGAAGTCTGGGTCCCAGGCCGGGGGGCCCAGCACCTTGGAGCCCAGGCGCAGATACCCCTTGATCAGCGCAGGAGGCTCCACATCCAGCGACGCGTCTAGCTGTTCGATCGGCAGCGGCAGACGGGGCCGCACATGGTATTCAATCGGTGCCAGGTGGGTGGCGGCCACCTTGCGCCAGATGCTGGCCGCCAGGTCACCACTGACCACGCCGTTGTGCAGCATGGGAATACTGGCGCAGCCGATCATGGTGTCCAACTGGTTACGCACCATGAAGGCGCCCAAGGCACCCCACAGCGCCATGATCACGCCGCCGTGGCGGAAGTCCTTGTGCACACAGCTGCGGCCCAGCTCCACCATGCGCTCACGCAGGGACCGCAGACGGGTCAAATCAAATTCGGTATCGCTGTAGGTGCTGCCCACACGCTGGGCCTGCACCGGCGTCAACACGCGGTAGGTGCCGATGACCTGGCCGGTGATCTCGTCACACACCAACAGGTGTTCACAGAAGTTGTCAAACAGATCGATGTCGTGGCCCGGCAGTGTGGTGCTGAGGCGGGCGCCCATTTCACCGGCAAAGATGTCGTAACGCAGGCGCTGGGCGGCGCGCACTTCGTCCAGGTGCTGGGCCCAGAAGACCTTGATCGCCAGCGGCTGGGACGGCGCCATTTGCACACCCTCTGGGCGCTGGATACCCAGCGCGCCAGTGGATTCGCGGGAGGCTGCAGCAGCTTGGGCCATGTTGATGCCAAAGTTGTCTGCCATATTCAGCTCCCTTGTTGCATGCTCAGGTGCACATTGGCACGTCGCTCGGTCAGCGCATCCAGCCAAGGCTGGGTACCGGCCTTGAAGCGCAGTCCACCGGGGCTATTGGCCAGCGCCTGCGCCGTACAGCGCAGGATGCGCAGGCACTGCTGCTCAAAGTCATGGGTCGGGCGGCTGGCAGACGTCGCAAGCGACTTGCCAAACTCTACGGCTGCATCCAGATGTTTTCCCATTTGCTGCTCTCCATCGTGCTTGTTGTGCGGCGATTGTGAGAGCCCGAAGTGACGGGTTCACGTCAGTTCGATGGCAGTTGTGTGACATGGCGCACGCGAAAAAACTTGCCTTGGGGCCATGGGCGCGTCATGTCTAGTCCATAGAATGGAATGTCCAAACGGTGGTACACACCCACATGGGACGGTAGCCTACGCTGGGTCTTTTAAGCAAAATATGGCTGTAGCCCCCGAATAGTCTAAGGATGTCGCTATACAAGTAATAGCACAATCCACACCATAGAAGGCTGTTTTCCATGGACATTCAACCCAAGCTGGCCTTGCCAACCAATCCATCGCATGCGCCCCGGCAGGCCAAGCCCCCTGTGCTGACCACAGACATGGCCACGCCCGTGGCGGCACTGCACGTGCTGCGTGAGGCGTTCTCCCATTTCACGACCAACCTGAACAACCTGCAGCATGCGGACGACCCCGAGCTGGTGCACCAGGCCCGTGTTGGCTGGCGGCGTTTCAAAACCAGCCTGAAACTGTTCCAGGCATTCACCCATGCCAGCACACCGCCCGAGCTGCAATCCCTGCGCCCCCTGCTGGATGCACTTGGCGCCCTGCGCGACCTGGAAGTGGCCAGCCTGGAAACGCTGCCCATGCTGGCCAATGCCTACACCGACGGTGACCGAACACGCCAGGGCCATTGGCGCGCCATGGAACAGGCCCTGGCACATGCCGCAGACCAGCAACGCGACAGGCTGCACCACGCGCTGAGTCAACCCCAGACCGGCGCAGCCCTGCTGGCGCTCACCCAATGGCTCGAAAGTGACCTGGCGCAGCTGGCGCAGGACGCCGTGGTCGACCCCAAAAACAGCCTGCAAGACTGGGCCCGGCAACACATCCGGCATTGGCACAGCCAATTGAAAGCCGCTTTGGCCCGAACTACCGATGCCGACAGCGCCCACCGCACGCGCATCCTGGCCAAGCGCCTGCGCTATGGCATAGAGGCCTTGCGCCCGCTGCTGCCCCAGCGGCGTGCCAAACACTGGCACCTGCAGGCCAGCCAACTGCAAAACGAAATGGGATCGCAGCGCGATGTGCAGCAGGCACTGGCCATTGCCGCCGGCCTCCCGGTGGACCCCAGTTTGTTGGAATTTTTACGTGGTGTAGCCGTGGGGCAAACGCAAAACCGGTAAAACGGCACCGCCAGGTCGGCCACCGTTTGGGCCGTTAGGCCACCATGGCCGCCAACACCGCACGGTTGCGGCCCTGGGTCTTGGCCAGGTACAGCGATGCGTCTGCAGCCTGGATCAGCGCGCTGGGGTCTTGGCCTTCGCGCGGCACCATGACGGCCACACCGATGCTGGCCGTCACGATGCCAAAGATGGAAAACGCGTGGGGCAACGCCGCGGCCTGCAATTCTTCACAGACTTTCTGCGCCATGTTCAAGGCCCCTTCGGCATCGGTGGCTGGGGCGAAAAACACAAACTCTTCACCACCATACCGGGCCACCATATCGCCGCTGCGGCACACCGTGGCGGCCAGGATGCGCGAGAAATTGCGCAGGCATTCGTCACCCGCCTGGTGACCATAACAGTCGTTGTATTTCTTGAACCAGTCAATGTCTACCATGGCCAGCGCAAGGGGCTGGGCCAGGCGTGTGCAACGCAGCCATTCATTGGCCAGCAGTTTGTCAAACTGGCGGCGGTTGGCGATGCCGGTCAGCCCGTCGGTGGTGCTCAAGGCCTCCAGGCGCTGGTTAAGGACTTGCAGCGCCTGGGTGCGCTCGGCCACCCGCTCTTCCAGGTTGGCCTCGGAGGTGCGCAGGTTTTCCACCAGGCGCTGCTGCGCGGCTTCCTTCTCGCGGCGAATCACGTTGTAGCGGTCTGCCAGCGCAAAGGACAACAGCAGCATCTCCAGCGCCGAGCCGATCTGCGCACCCGATGTCGTCAAGGCATTGGTGGGCAAAATGCCCAGTTGCCGCATGGACAACATGGCCAGCGCCAGCAGCACCACCACAAAAGCTGCCATGAAGTAATACGCGCTACGCTCGCGTTTGAAGGCGCACACCGTGCCGGTGACCAGCAGCAGCACGGCAGTCAGGGCGTAGTTGATGACAAACAGGCGCGCAAAGTGCCCAAACCACAGCACCAGCAGGCCGCAAAACGCGATGTTGACCAGCACAAACAGCTTCAACAGCTGGTCCAACCGGGGCACACGTTCGGCAGTGAACAACATGCGCCGGGTAAACAACAGGAAGGCCGTCAGCGCAATGGCCAGCGACACATTGGTCGCCAACATGGTGATCTGCGGGCGGTCGCCCCAAATGTATTCCGTGCCCACGCCCACAAAGGCGGCCACCGTGAGTGCGCTGAAGGCGGCTGACACCACGTACAACAGGTAACTGGTATCCCGCAGGGCCACAAACAGCATCAGGTTGTACAGGATGATGGCCAGGGCGGCACCAAAGTACAGGGCCTGGAAGACATAGTCGGACCGCTCATGCGCGTGGAAGGCCTGTGGCTCCCACAGCTTGGCGGGCAGGATCATGGCATTGGGTGTGGCAACCCGCAGGTACAGCGCCTGGTCAGCATGGGCCGGCAGCGCAATGGGCAACACAAAAAACCGGCTGGCGTGGGGGCGTGCAGCAAAAGGCAGCGCATAACCCGTCTCCAGGGCCTGGTAGCCCCGGCCGTCTACCGGCTGGTACAGCGTCAGTTCGGCCAGCAGCGGGTTGGCAATCTCCAGCATGCGCACCAGCGGGGCGGCGCTGGTGTTCTGCAGATGCAGGCGCAACCAGATGGCCGACGCGGTATAAGAAATATTCAGTGATTCACCCGATGCCGTGCCACCGGTAAAACGGCTGGCGACACCGGGCCTTTGCACATCCTGCACACCCAGCGCCTTGCCAGGGTCTTCCAGCACCGCAAAATACTCCGTCAACGAGACCGGGCGGTTGTCCATGCGGCTGGTGTCCAGCGCACGTTCGCCCGCCAGGGCTTGCGTGGCCAACAACACGCTGGCACACAACAGCAACCACAGGCGGCATTGAAAACACCGGTGTGCCTGCTGCAGGGTGGCGAGCCAGCGTGGGGGCATGGAGATACCGAGGGTGTTAGGGAGTACGGATTTTGATTATGGATGAAGCGCATGTCTGCGCGGCAGCGCACCCGACTAAATCCGCGCAATCTCTTTCAGGGGCTTGAGCACGCTGGACGGCGTCATGCCAAAGGTCTGGCGGAACATGCGGCTGAAGTGGGATGAATCCACAAAACCCGCATCCAGCGCAGCATGTGTCAGTGTGGGGTTGGCAGCCAGCGCCACCATGGCCGCACGCACCTGCGACCAGACCCGGTAGCTGCGAAAGCTGACACCCATCTCGGCACGGAACAGGTGGTTGAAACGGGATGCCGACAGGTGGGCCATGGCCGCTGCCGCGTCGCGCCCCGCAACAAGCCCACCGGTTTGGCGCAGGACCAGCAGGCTGCGGGCCACGCGGCTGTCCAGCGGGGCCATCGCCGGGCAATCCAGCTGCAACAGCGACGGCAGGTCGAAGCTGCGCAAATAGGCGTCCATGCTGCTGCGCGACTGCACCGCCACTGCCGGGTCAAAAATCACGCCACCCTGCGCCGCAAAGTGCGGGCGCAGGCTGCGGGCCTCGGGCGAGTCAGGCTCCAGGTACATGGTCACCACCTGCTCACCACAAGGGTCAAATACATGCTCCACACCGGTATCGACCAGGGCACTGTGGCAGGTCTGCACAACGCAACTTCCGCCTAAACCGTTTGGGGGCAGGTGCAGCGCAAAACGACCCGACAAACCCATCAGCAGCACGGGTGACGCATGGCGGTGCCAGCCGGTGGCCGGCAGCTCGCCCTGGTACAGCGCACGGTTGGCGCCCAGGGTCAGGGTGTTGGTGGGTGTTGCACACATAGCCTAAACATACAAGTTTTCTGGGGATGGTTCGCGTAGCCTTGGTCCGTCTGTTTGATCGACACCTTAGCCCGGAGATTTGTTTTGAAACGTTTTGCCCTTGGTTTGACCATCGTCTTGTTGTTTGTATTGTCCCCGCTGGCCGTGGCCTACTACAGCCTGCCGCAGCACTTCACCCAGCCGCTGCTGGATGTGAACCGGGCCCTGTCCGGTCTGTCGGAGAAAACCATCACCGTGGGACCGCATGCCGTGCATTACCTGGAGGGCGGCGTGGGCGACGCTGGCAAAGAGCCCCTGGTCCTGCTGCACGGCATTTTTGCGGAGAAAGACCACTGGGTAGACTTTGCACGCCCGCTCACCGGCCGTTACCGCATCATCGCGCCCGACCTGCCCGGCTTTGGTGAGAGTGGCCGCCTGCCTGACCAGACCTACGACTATGCGGCGCAGACCGACCGCCTCAAAAACCTGCTGGATGCCCTGGGTGTGCGCCGCGTGCACCTGGCCGGCAATTCCATGGGCGGAACCATCGCCGTGCTGTTTGCCGTTGCCCACCCGGAGCGCGTGGCCAGCGTGGCCTTGATTGGTGCACCACACGGCATACGCTCGCCACAGCCCAGCCGCATGGACGGATTGATCGATGCGGGCAAGGCGCCCCTGATCGCACACAACACGGCCGAGTTTGCGCAGATGATGGATCTGGTGTTCGCCAAACAGCCTTTTCTGCCCTACCCCATCCTGCAGGCCACCGAGCAGGCGGCATTGCGCAACGCCGACTCGAATATGCGCCTGTGGAATGCGCAGCTGAAAGACCGCTACCTGCTGGACGGTCGCATCACCGGGCTGCAGCAGCCCACGCTGGTTTTGTGGGGTGGCCAGGACCAGGTTTTTGATGCATCCGGCGCCGAGTTGCTGCGCAACCGCCTGAAGAACCCGCAGATTGAAGTGCTGGCCGGCGTGGGGCACTTGCCGATGATGGAGGCGCCCAGCGCCACGGCGCAGCAATACGCCAGCTTCCTGGATACGTTGCGGCCGTAGTATGGACGCAACGTATTAGCTATTCAAACGATAGCAATACATCTAGCAAAATCGGGGGCTACAGCCCGTTCTTACTAACTTCTCTGCCTCCACGCCTGCAAGCGCGAACGCTGCAGGGCCAGCAGCTCCACGACACCCCAGGTGATGCTGCTCAATACATACAAGCGGCGCATGGCATCAGCCCTTGGCAGCAGCGCTGCGTTCGGTGGGCAGGCCCAGGCTGACCCAGCCATCGTCAAACAGGGCATCCAGCTTCTTTTGCAAGCCCAAGAGTTTCCAGATCATGGCAGTCTCCTATTGCGTGGTTGTAGGAGCCCTTAGGCTAGCGGTCGTTTGTGACAGGCGTGCGTCAAACGACCATACCCCAGGGCGGCACTGTGCCATGCCAGACAAACGTGGTTTGCAGACTATGCTGGGGCGACAAACCCCATACCAAGCCCTACGTGTTAGCCACCCATCTGCCGGAACTCGAAGCCCTGGAGCGCATCCTGGACCTGGGCGCACCCCACCTGCAGGTCAAGGTGGTGCACCAGGTGACATCCCCTGCGGGCACCGCCCTGCCCGTCTACGCCATCGGTCTGGGCAACCCTGACCCCGACGTGCCCGCCATCGGTTTTTTCGGTGGCGTACACGGTCTGGAGCGCATTGGCGCCGAGGTGGTCATCGCGTTTTTGCACAACCTGGTGATGCGCCTGCAGTGGGATGCCACACTGCACAGCCAGTTGGAGTCGGTCAGACTGTTGTTTATGCCCATCGTCAACCCGGGCGGCATGCTGATGGGTACACGTGCCAACCCCCAGGGTGTGGACCTGATGCGCAACGCGCCGGTGGATGCGGTGGACAAGGTGCCGTTCCTGGTCGGTGGCCAACGCATCAGCGCCACCCTGCCCTGGTACCGCGGGCTGGCCGACCGACCCATGGAGGCCGAGAACCTGGCGCTGTGTGCCGAAGTGCGCAGCGAATTGTTATCACGCCCCTTCAGCATGGCGCTGGACTGCCACTCGGGTTTTGGCGCCAGCGACCGCATCTGGCTGCCCTACGCCCACACCCGCAAACCGATCACCCACCTGGCGGAGATGCAGGCACTCAAAGACGTGTTTTTGCAAACCTACAGCCACCACCCCTATGTGTTCGAGCCGCAAAGCCTGCAATACCTGGCCCATGGGGATATCTGGGACTACCTGTACCTGGAAGCCTGCACGGACCCAGCGCGCATGTTCCTGCCGCTGACGCTGGAGATGGGTTCGTGGCTCTGGATCAAGAAAAACCCGCGCCAGGTGTTTTCGCTCAAAGGCATCTTCAACCCGCTGATCGCCCACCGCCAACACCGCGTGCTGCGCAGGCATTTGTCTCTGCTGGATTTTTTGTGCCGTGCTTCCGCCAGCCACACACGCTGGGTGCCCACAGGTGATGCGCGGGCCAAGTTGCACGCCGAGGCACTGAGGGCCTGGTACGACTAGGCGAAGGGGCTGCTTTGCGTCGTATGGGCAAAGGCTGCCTCCAGCTTGAGGGCCATGCACAGCTCCTGGCTGGAAAAGGGTTTGTTCAGGGTGGCCAGCACGGTGTGGCCCAATCCCTCGGCCACCAGGCGCGCACTGTCCAGGGTGGCATGGCCGCGTCCGCTGATGAGCACCAGATCGATATGGGTCGCGAGGTCGGCCAATGCGTCGATGAGATCAAAACCGTCGATATCGGGCAGGGACAGGTCCAGGATGGCGGTCTCATAATTCTGCAAGGCGCTGCTTTTAAGGAACGCAAACCCAGTCTGGTAGTGGTCTGTCGGCAGGTCATGCAGACCCAGCATCTGGACAACCAACGATCCCATCAGCGGATCGTCTTCAACCAGCGCAATCGGTTGTTTGTGGCTTGGCGTAGTCATGGGGCTCCCTCCTGACGGTGCCCAAACTATTGAGCCCCCTTCTGTGGAGGGTGTCAAACCAGGGCGTGGCCCCTCAGTCTAACCACTTCTGCATAAATTGTGCATGTCCCATGGCGGGATCGAGCTGGTAATTGGCAAATCCCAGCCGCTGGTAGAGCCGGCAGGCGCCGGTATTGCCAGACAACACCTCCAGTGTCAGCTTGCAGGCGCCGCGCTCTACCGCTATGGATTCCGCCAGGGCCAGCATCTTTTCCGCCACTTTGCGTCCGCGGTGGCTGGCCAACACGGCCACGTCGTGCACATTGACCAGGGGACGGCAGGCAAAGGTGGAGAATCCTTCGATGCAGTTCACCAGTCCAATGGCATGTTCACCGTCAAGGGCCAACACGCTGTAGGCCTGGGGGCGCGCCGCCAGTGCCTGCACCAGGTTGGCCTTGGCAAAGTCGCTCAGGGGGTGGGCTCCCCCCATGGGATCGCGGGCGTAAGCATCGAGCAAGTCCACCAAGGCTTGTGCGTGGACCGGGTTGGCGTAGTCGGCGCGCACCACCTGGACCGAGGTGGAGACCGGTGTGGCTGTGGCGTTATCCGTTTTTGTCATGTGGCGTGTTTCTCAGCTGGCCAGGGTGTCGGCAATACGCTGGGCGCAGGTTTTGGCCTGCACGGCGTCGCGCGCCTCCACCATCACGCGCAGCAAGGGCTCGGTGCCACTGGGGCGTATCAAGACACGGCCGGTGTCGCCCAGCTCGGCCACCACGGCGCGGGTTTCCTGCTCCATGCGCACATTGGTCTTCCAGTCCTGGCCGGGCTTGAGCCGCACATTGATCAGGGTTTGGGGGAACAGCGTTACATCGGCCAGCAACTGCGCCAGTGTCTTGCCGCTGCGTTGCAGGGCCTGCAGCACCTGCAGGGCCGATATCAGGCCGTCACCGGTGGTGTGTTTGTCCAGCGCCAACAAGTGGCCCGAGCCTTCGCCGCCCAGTATCCAGTGGTGCTTTTCCAGCTCTTCCAGCACATAACGGTCACCGACCTTGGCCCGCACAAACTGCACACCACGGGCCTTGAGCGCCACTTCAACCGCCATGTTGGTCATCAGCGTGCCCACCACACCGGGCACGTGTTCGTCGCGGCCCAAGCGCTCGTCGGCCATCAGGTACAGCAGCTCGTCGCCGTTGTACAGGCGGCCCTGTGCATCCACCACCTGCAGGCGGTCGGCGTCACCATCCAGCGCCACGCCAAAGTCAGCCCGGTGGTCCTTGACCGCAGCCACCAGTGCCGCGGGATGGGTGGCACCCACGTCATGGTTGATGTTCAGGCCGTCGGGCGTGCAGCCAATGGCAACCACCTCGGCACCGAGTTCGTGGAAAACCTTGGGCGCGATATGGTAGGCCGCTCCGTGGGCGGCATCCACCACTATGCGCATGCCTTTCAGGGTCAGGTCATTGGCAAAGGTGCTCTTGCAAAACTCGATATAACGGCCAGCGGCATCGTCCAGGCGCCGCGTCTTGCCCAGCGACGCCGAATCGGCCCACACGGGGGGCTCTTCCACCGCGGCTTCTACCGCCAGCTCCCAGGCGTCAGAGAGTTTGGTGCCTTGGGCGCTGAAGAATTTGATGCCATTGTCAGCAAAAGGGTTGTGGCTGGCGCTGATGACCACTCCCAGCGAGGCGCGCTGTGCACGCGTCAGGTAGGCCACGCCCGGTGTGGGCAGTGGCCCCAGCAGCACCACATCGACACCGGCGGAATTGAACCCGCTTTCCAGTGCACTCTCCAGCATGTAGCCGGAAATGCGGGTGTCTTTGCCAATCAGCACCGTGGGGCGGGCCTCCGTCCGTTTGAGGACGCGGCCTACGGCATGGGCCAGGCGCATCACAAAGTCAGGGGTAATGGGGGCCTGGCCCACCGTGCCACGGATGCCGTCGGTGCCGAAATATTGTCGTGTCATGTGAATGTGTCTGCTTTTCTAAAAACCTGAACCACCATCAGCATTGTTGCTGCATGGCGCTGAATACCTTAAGTGCCTGCACCGTCTCCCGTACGTCATGCACCCGCACCACGTGGGCACCGTTTTGCACCGCCAGCAAGGCGGCGGTCACGCTGGGCACCAAACGGTCACGGACATCCAACGTGGCAACCGTAGACAACGAGCGCTCGGTCACCGCAGCCAGTGAGGACTTGCGCGACCAACCCGCCAGCACGGCATACCCCATGGGCAACAAGGCAGCCTGTTGCGCCAGTAGCGCAAAATTCTGTTGCACCGTTTTACCAAAACCAATGCCTGGGTCAATACAGATGCGGGTCATTTCGACCCCTAGCCCCCGTAAATGCTGGGCAGAATGCTCTAGAAACGATAGCACCTGTGGCATCAAATCACCCTCCATGGGTGCGGCCTGCATGGTCTGCGGGTTGCGGTGCATATGCATCAGGCACACGCCACAGCTGCGGTGCTGGCTGACCACATCCGCACCCGTGCGGCCACTGGTGTCACCGGCCCAGCGCAGGGCCCATACGTCGTTGATGATGTCGGCACCCAGGTCCAGCACGGCCTGCATGACCTGGGGCTTGTAGGTGTCCACCGATACCGGCACACCCAGGGTGACCGCGTGGCGCACCACGGGCAACACACGCTCCAGCTCCTCCTCCACCGGCAGCTCCTGCGCGCCAGGGCGCGTGGATTCTCCACCGATGTCGAGGATGTCCGCTCCGTCTTTGACCAAGCGTTCGCAATGTGCCAACGCGGCTTGGCGGCTGGCATGTTGTCCACCGTCGGAAAACGAGTCCGGCGTCACGTTGACAATGCCCATGACTTTGGGCGAAGCCAGATCAACCAGGTAGCGGCCGGTTTGCCATTGCATGGATATCAACTCCCAACACGTTCCAGAAATAAGAAAACGGGGCACAAGGCCCCGTCTGCTTAAGGTTCAAACCATTATCAGGCGGCGGTGGGGGTCGGATCAGCCGCCACTGCGGGTGCACCGCCGCTACCGCCACCACCGGATGGGCCGGGCGCGCGGGGCGTCCAGTCCTTGGGAGGACGTGGCTCCTTGCCAGCCATGATGTCGTCCAGCTGGTCGCTGTCAATGGTTTCCCACTCCAGCAAGGCTTTGGCCATGGCGTGCATCTTGTCTTTGTTGTCCTCAATCAGCTTGCGTGCCAGTGTGTACTGCTGGTCGATGATGCGCCGCACTTCGGAGTCGACCTTTTGCATGGTCTGCTCGCTCATATTGGTGGTCTTGGTCACCGAGCGACCCAGGAAGACTTCACCTTCGTTTTCGGCATACACCATGGGACCCAGGGCGTCGGTCATGCCGTAACGCGTGACCATGTCGCGTGCAATGTGGGTCGCTCGTTCAAAGTCGTTGCTGGCGCCAGTGGTCATCTGGTTCATGAACACTTCTTCGGCGATACGGCCACCGAACAACATGCTGATCTGGTTCAGCATGTATTCGCTGTCGTAGCTGTAGCGGTCTTGCGAAGGCAGGCTCATGGTCACACCCAGGGCACGGCCACGGGGAATGATGGTGACCTTGTGCACAGGGTCACACTTGGGCAGCATCTTGCCAATCAGGGCATGGCCGGACTCGTGGTAGGCCGTGTTGCGGCGCTCTTCCTCGGGCATGACCATGCTCTTGCGCTCGGGGCCCATGAAGATTTTGTCCTTGGCCTTTTCAAAATCCTGCATCTCCACCACACGGGCATTGCGGCGGGCGGCCATCAGGGCGGCTTCGTTACACAGGTTGGCCAGATCGGCGCCCGACATACCGGGTGTGCCCCGGGCAATGGTGTTGGGGTTCACATCCTGGCCCAAGGGAACCTTGCGCATGTGTACGGCCAGGATCTGCTCACGGCCACGGATATCGGGCAGGGTCACATAAACCTGACGGTCGAATCGACCGGGACGCAGCAGCGCAGCGTCCAGAATGTCAGGGCGGTTGGTGGCTGCCACCACGATGACACCGACATTGGTTTCAAAACCGTCCATCTCGACCAGCATCTGGTTCAGGGTTTGTTCACGCTCGTCATTGCCACCACCCAGGCCTGCGCCACGCTGGCGGCCCACGGCGTCAATTTCATCGATAAAGATGATGCACGGTGCGTTTTTCTTGGCGTTGTCGAACATATCGCGCACGCGGGATGCACCCACGCCGACAAACATTTCCACAAAATCAGAACCCGAAATGCTGAAGAACGGCACCTTGGCTTCACCGGCGATGGACTTGGCCAGCAGGGTTTTACCGGTTCCGGGCGGGCCCACCAGCAGCAAACCGCGGGGAATACGGCCGCCCAGTTTCTGGAATTTGCTCGGGTCTTTCAGGAAGTCGACAACTTCCTTGACTTCTTCCTTGGCTTCGTCGCAACCGGCCACATCGGCAAAGGTCACGGTATTGGTGTTTTCGTCGAGCAGACGCGCCTTGCTCTTGCCAAAGCTGAATGCCCCGCCTTTGCCGCCGCCCTGCATCTGCCGCATGAAATAAATCCACACGCCAACCAGCAAGAGCATGGGGCCCCAGCTGACCAACAGGGTGGTCAAGAGCGAGCTTTCTTCACGGGGTTTGACGTCGAACTTGACGTTGTTGCTGATTAGGTCACCGACCAGACCGCGGTCCAGGTAGGTGGCCGTGGATCGAATCTTGCGGTCATCGGTGGTGATGGCCAGAATTTCGGTGCCGCCCGGACCCTCCTGGATGATGGCACTCTTGATGTGTTTGTTTCGCACTTCTTCAAGGAAGTCCGAATACCCCATCATGCTGGCACCGGCGACACCGCCTTTGTCAAATTGCTTGAACACGGTGAAAAGCACCAGGCCAATCACCAACCACACTGCAACTTTAGAAAACCACTGATTATTCAAGCGAAGCTCCAATAGGGGCACAGACTAGGACACTGTGCATATCTGAGTCGCATTTTAGGCGTTTCAAGGTGTGCAACGCGGCTTTTTGCAGTTTTAAGCCCCATATACCGCAAGCTTATGTAACTGTCGTGTCCCGACACCGGGCGCACGGAGACGGTTACCCGCCCTGCCGCTTCAACCCCAACCCCACCAAAAACGTCTCGGACGAGCGGTCGCGTGAAGCCTTGGGTTTGAGCGGTTTCACCACGTCAAAGGCGGCTTTGAAGTGTTGCACCACGTCGTTGTAACTGCCGCCATGGAACACCTTGGCGACCAGCGCGCCCTGGGGTTTCATATGGTTTTGGGCGAATTCAATCGCCAGTTCGACCAGGTGTTCAATACGTGCCGCATCCGCAGAGGAGATGCCTGACAAATTGGGGGCCATATCCGACACCACCAAGTCCGCCTGGCGGCCTTGCAAAGCCTGCTCCAGCTTGGCCAACACATCGGCCTCCCGGAAGTCGCCCTGGATAAAGGTCACACCCTCGATGGGCTCCATGGGTAGCAGGTCCAGGCCAATGATGGTGCCGTTCAGCGCCCCCACCGCCGCACCGGTGGGTGACAGGCGCCTGCGCACGTATTGGCTCCACGCGCCGGGTGTGCAGCCCAGGTCCACCACCAGGTAGCCTGGTTTGATCAAACCCAGGGTTTCGTCGATCTCTTTGAGTTTGTAGGCGGCGCGCGCGCGGTAGCCTTCCCGGGTCGCCAATTTGACGTAGGGGTCGTTGATATGGTCGTGTAGCCAGGCCTTGTTGACCTTTTTGTTGCCGGCTTTGGTTTTCATGGGTACTTTCTAAAGGGACGGCTCTACCGCCCTGTTTCCGTTCAACCGATAATACAGGTATGCCCCTAATTCAACTGACCCCTGCCCAGCGCAAAGAACACCGTGCCGAAGCACACCACCTGGACCCCGTGGTCATGGTAGGTAACGACGGTATGACCGACAACGTCAAAAAAGAAATTGACGCTGCCCTCAATGCCCACGGGCTGATCAAGGTCCGCGTATTCTCCGACGACCGTGTGGCCCGCGAAGCCATGTTCCAGGCCTTGGCCGAAGAACTCAACGCAGCGCCCATTCAACACATCGGCAAGTTGCTGGTGTTGTGGCGCCCCAAGGTCGAGAAAGAAAAAACCGTGGACGAAGACCGCATGGCGGGACCCCGCGACGTCAAGGTTTTAAAGTACAGCAAACGTGCGGGTCAGCGGCCAGAAGTCAAAACCCTGCGCGTTTTGGGTAACCAGCGACTGACAGCAGGCGGCAATGTGAAACGTGCCAAGCCCAAGCCACAGGTCAGCGTGAAGAAACGCAGCCAAACCTGAAACTTTGCGGGACAGACCGAAGCGAAGCGTAGCTCTGTCCTCAAACTGATCAAGGGGGTTGTCGCCTGCCACGGCGGGCTACTTCAGGTTCGTTTGGCCAGCTTGCCAAACACAACCGCAGCGCAGAGCCACTGCACCACATACATCCCCGTTCCAACGCCGTGCCACAAGGCCAGGTTTTCGCGGGCGACGATGCGTGGCGCAACAGCAAACTCGACCAACAGTGCCATCAGCACGCCACCCACTACAAAAAGTGTAGCAGCCTGTACAATATTGACGGGGGCTAGAGCCTTGTTTGATCTAAAGAGCATCAGCAGGACCATGCCACTTCCCGTAGAGATGGCCGTCTGGGCGCTGAAAAGCTTGGCAGCCATGGTTCCAGCCATAGCCGGCGTTGGCAGGTGCATAAACAGCATGGGCACAACAAAAAAACCCAGGGTGCTCAGACTCCCCCACCAAACAGCCGCGACCCAAACGGGCACATTACGCATGTAGCGGTCCGCGCCGATCAGATGTAGTGCACCGCCACGACTTCGTAGGCGCGCTCGCCGCCGGGGGCAAACACCACCGCCGTGTCGCCTTCTTCCTTGCCGATCAAGGCACGGGCAATCGGGCTGCTGATGTTGATGAGGCCCAGTTTGATGTCGGCCTCATCCTCACCCACGATCTGGTATTTGACGCGGTCGCCTGACTCTTCGTCTTCCAGCTCGACCGTGGCGCCAAACACCACGCGGCCTTCGGCGTGGATGGAAGAGGGGTCAATGACCTGGGCAACACCCAACTTGCCTTCGATTTCCTGGATACGGCCTTCAATAAACCCCTGGCGCTCCTTGGCCGCATCGTAGTCGGCGTTTTCACTCAGGTCGCCCTGGGCACGGGCTTCGGATATAGCCGCAATCACCGCAGGACGCTCCACGGTCTTGAGTTTGTGCAACTCGGCCTTGAGCAGTTCGGCGCCACGCTTGGTAATAGGAAAGGTTGCCATAGTTTAAAAACCAGAATATTCGGAGTAAACAAAGGCCGAATTCGGCCCGTAAAAGTAACAAGGACAGCGCAACGCCTACGCGCTGCACTGTCCTTCACAACTGACTGGATTATGCCAATGTTCTGGCCACTTAGGCTTGCAACAAGGCGTGCATTTCCTGCACCGAGATCACATCCAGTTTGTCCAGGTACTTCATGCCCTCCACTGCTGCTTCGGCACCGGCAATGGTGGTGTAGGTCGTCACCCGTGCCAGCAGCGCGGATGTGCGGATCTGGCGCGAGTCGGCAATGGCGTTGCGGCGCTCTTCCACCGTGTTGATGACCATCGCGATTTCTTCGTTCTTGATCATGTCCACAATGTGGGGGCGGCCTTCGGCCACTTTGTTGACCACTGCGCAGGGCACACCGGCCGCACTGATGGAAGCCGCCGTGCCCTTGGTAGCCACCAGCGTGAATCCCAGATCAACCAATGCCCGCGCCACACCAATGGCACGGGTCTTGTCGTTGTTTTTGACGGTCAAAAACACCTTGCCAGTGCGTGGCAGCCGTGTGCCTGCACCCAGTTGCGATTTCACAAAGGCTTCGCCAAAGGTCTTGCCCACGCCCATGACTTCACCGGTGGACTTCATCTCGGGTCCGAGGATGGTATCCACACCGGGGAACTTCACAAACGGGAATACGGCTTCCTTGACGCTGAAATACGGCGGTGTCACCTCTTGGGTGACGCCTTGGGACGCCAGTGACTGGCCCACCATGCAACGTGCCGCCACCTTGGCCAGCTGGATGCCGGTCGCTTTGGACACAAACGGTACGGTACGTGAGGCGCGGGGGTTGACTTCCAGCACGTAGATCACATCCTTGCCATCCACACTTTGGATGGCAAACTGCACATTCATCAGGCCTACCACGTTCAACGCAGCGGCCATGGCGGCGGTCTGGCGCTTGATTTCGGTCACTGTGGCAGCACTCAGGCTGTACGGTGGCAGCGAACAGGCAGAGTCACCACTGTGCACGCCGGCTTGTTCGATGTGTTCCATGACACCACCGATAAAGGTCACGCCGGTGGCATCGCGGATGCAGTCCACATCACACTCAATCGCATCATTCAAAAAACGGTCCAGCAGCACTGGGGAATCATGGCTGACCTTGACCGCTTCGCGCATATAACGCTCCAGGTCGCGCTGCTCGTGGACGATTTCCATGGCGCGGCCACCCAGCACATAACTGGGGCGCACGACCAGGGGGTAACCCAGTGCGGCAGCCTTTTCCAGCGCCTCGGGTTCGGTACGGGCCGTGGCGTTCGGTGGCTGGCGCAGCTTCAGTTCGTGCAGCAGTTTCTGGAAACGCTCACGGTCTTCGGCGGCGTCGATCATGTCGGGGCTGGTGCCGATGATGGGCACGCCATTGGCTTCCAGATCCAGCGCCAGCTTCAAGGGCGTCTGGCCGCCATATTGCACGATAACACCAACCGGTTTTTCCTTGTCGACGATTTCGAGCACGTCTTCCAGCGTCAGTGGCTCGAAGTACAGGCGGTCGCTGGTGTCGTAGTCCGTGGACACGGTCTCGGGGTTGCAGTTGACCATGATGGTCTCGTAACCGTCTTCGCGCATGGCCAGCGCCGCGTGCACGCAGCAGTAGTCAAACTCGATACCCTGGCCAATACGGTTCGGGCCCCCGCCCAGCACCATGATCTTCTTGTTGGTGGTCGGCTCGGCTTCACACTCCGCGCCCTCGGACTCGTAAGTCGAATACATGTAGGCGGTGTTGGTGCCGAACTCGGCGGCGCAGGTGTCGACCCGTTTGTAGACCGGGCGCACGCCTAAAGCGCGGCGCTTTTCGCGGATGGCCTTGTCGGTGGTCTTGAACTGGCGCGCCAGGCGGCGGTCCGAGAAACCTTTTTGCTTGAGGCTGCGCAGCGTGGCCGCGTCGATCTTGTCAAAGGCCGTGCCGCTGGCAGGTTGCGGCAGACGTTCAATCTCCAGTTCAATCTTGACGATTTGTTCGATCTGCACCAGAAACCAGCGGTCGATTTTGGTCAGCGCAAAAACTTCGTCCACGCTCAGACCCTGGGCAAAGGCATCACCCACGTACCAGATGCGCTCTGGGCCGGGCTCGCCCAGCTCTTTTTCCAGCACTTCGCGGTCTTGCGTTTTTTCGTTCAAACCATCCACGCCCACTTCCAGACCACGCAGGGCTTTCTGGAAGGATTCCTGGAAGGTGCGGCCCATGGCCATGACCTCACCCACGGACTTCATCTGTGTCGTGAGGCGGCTGTCAGCAGCGGGGAATTTTTCGAAGGCAAAACGTGGAATCTTGGTGACCACGTAGTCGATGCTGGGCTCAAACGATGCAGGAGTTGCACCACCGGTGATGTCATTGCGCAGCTCGTCCAGTGTGAAGCCCACGGCCAGCTTGGCCGCAATCTTGGCGATGGGGAAACCCGTGGCTTTGGAAGCCAAGGCAGACGAACGCGACACACGCGGATTCATCTCGATGACAACCATGCGGCCGTCATCCGGATTGATGGAGAACTGCACGTTCGATCCGCCGGTGTCCACACCGATTTCGCGCAGCACTGCCAGCGATGCATTGCGCAGAATCTGGTATTCCTTGTCGGTCAGCGTTTGCGCCGGTGCCACGGTGATGGAGTCGCCGGTGTGCACACCCATGGGGTCCAAATTCTCGATGGAGCAGACAATGATGCAGTTGTCCGCCTTGTCGCGCACCACTTCCATCTCGTACTCTTTCCAGCCCAACAGCGATTCTTCGATCAGCAGCTCGTTGGTAGGCGAGGCTTCCAGGCCGCGCTTGCAGATGACTTCAAATTCTTCGGGGTTGTAGGCAATGCCGCCGCCCGTGCCGCCCAGTGTGAAGCTAGGGCGGATAACCGTGGGGAAACCCAGTGTCTTTTGCACTTCCCAAGCCTCGGCCATGCTGTGGGCAATGCCGGAACGCGCGGAGCCCAGACCGATCTTGGTCATGGCATCCTTGAACTTCAAGCGGTCTTCTGCTTTATCGATGGCCTCGGGTGTGGCGCCGATCAGCTCCACCGGCTTGCCGGTGGCAGCACCGGTGTACTTGGCCAACACGCCGTTGTGCCAAAGGTCCAGCGCGCAGTTCAGCGCGGTCTGGCCGCCCATGGTCGGCAGGATCGCATCGGGCTTTTCCTTGGCGATGATCTTCTCTACCGTCTGCCAGGTGATGGGCTCGATGTAGGTCACATCCGCCGTGGCCGGGTCGGTCATGATTGTCGCGGGGTTGCTGTTGATCAGGATGACGCGGTAGCCCTCTTCGCGCAGTGCCTTGCAGGCCTGCACGCCGGAGTAATCGAACTCACAGGCCTGGCCGATGATGATGGGGCCGGCGCCGATGATGAGGATGCTTTGGATGTCGGTACGTTTTGGCATTTCTTCTTCTCTGCTCTTTACTATTCAATCAATTCAGGCTTGCGGTGGCGAGCTTGGCGCCAAACCACAAAAACAGGCCGCCCACGGAACTGGACAACGCACTGGACAAGCGCTTGCGGGCACGGAACAACTGGGCCAAGCGGGCACCGGCAAAAATCAGTGCAGACAAATACAGGGCACTGAAGACCATGACGATGGTGCTCAGTATCAAAAACGGCACGGCAGGCGTCTCGTAGGTCGGGTCAATGAACTGCACAAAAAACGACAGCAAAAACAAGATCGCTTTGGGATTCAGCAGGCTGATGACCAGTGCCCGTTTAAACGGGTGCGCCAGATTGGCCGGGGCTTCTGCGGTCGCCTGTGCCTCGGGAACCTGCGCGCTGCGCCATTTCTGGATGGCAGCCCACAACAGGTTGAGGCCCAACCATGCCAGGTACGCAGCGCCAGCGTATTTGACAACCATGAACAAGGCCGGGTTGCCGCGCAACAGGCTGGCTGCCCCCAGCGCGGTCAACATCAGCAAAATGGTGTCGCCCACAAAAACGCCCATGGCGCCCTGGTAACCGGCCTTTACCCCGCGCGCCGTTGCCACCGACAACACGAACAGCGAATTGGGACCGGGCAGCAAAATAATGCCGATCGCCCCCACCACGTAGGTCCAGATATCGGTGACACCGTAGAAATTCATGCGCCTTAACCCTTCGCGGTTTCCATCATCGTGATGAAGCGGTCAAACAGGTAACCAATGTCGTGCGGTCCGGGCGATGCTTCAGGATGCCCCTGGAAGCAGAACGCGGGCTTATCGGTGCGCTCCAGCCCCTGCAGCGTGTTGTCAAACAGGCTGATGTGGGTGGCGCGCAGGTTGGCGGGGAGTGTTTTCTCATCCACTGCAAAACCGTGGTTCTGGCTGGTGATGGAGACTCGGCCGCTGTCCAGGTCTTTTACCGGGTGGTTGGCGCCGTGGTGGCCAAACTTCATCTTGAAGGTCTTGGCGCCGGACGCCAACGCCAGAATCTGGTGGCCCAGGCAGATGCCAAAAGTGGGGATGCCGGAATCGATCAGTGTGCGGGTAGCGGCAATGGCGTAGTCGCAGGGCTCTGGGTCGCCGGGGCCGTTGCTTAGAAAAATTCCGTCAGGCCGATGCTTAAGCACGTCGGCAGCAGGTGTTTGCGCGGGCACCACCGTAACATCGCAACCACGCTCAGCCAGCATGCGCAAGATGTTTTTCTTGACACCAAAGTCATAGGCCACGACACGGAATTTCGGAGTGGTTAACTCGCCGTACCCCTTGCCCAAAACCCATTCGGTTTCATCCCATTCGTAGCTCGAATCGCCAGTTACCACTTTGGCCAAATCCAGACCCGACATGGCCGGCGCAGCCTTGGCTGCAGCAATCGCCTTGTCCACCAGCGCGGTCGTCACGGCCTCACCAGCGGCCAGCGCCAGGATGCATCCGTTTTGCGCGCCCTGGGTGCGCAACTGGCGGGTCAGCTGGCGTGTGTCGATGTTGGCAATGGCAACTGTCCCGGCTTGCACCAGGTATTCACTCAAACTGGCCGTGCTGCGGAAGTTGGAGGCCACCATTGGCAGATCACGGATGATCAAACCTGCGGCATGGACCTTGTCAGACTCGATGTCTTCAGGGTTGGTGCCGTAGTTGCCGATGTGGGGGTATGTGAGGGTAACGATCTGCTGGCAATAGCTGGGATCGGTCAGGATCTCCTGGTAGCCGGTCATGGACGTGTTGAACACGACCTCACCGACGGTGGAGCCTGCCGCTCCAATGGAATTGCCAATATAGACCGTGCCGTCTGCGAGCGCCAGGATGGCGGGGGGGGTGGTTCCCTTGAGAGACAAAAGCACTGGGTTCTCCGAGTGTGTTACGGGTACGCCCAAGCGAGCTCAAGAACAATTCTTGGCGGCTGATGTAGGTTGGGAAAGGTGCTTGAAATGCGCTTGGGACGGCAGTTTTCTGGAAAGCCTCTCATTATAGCGGGTGATGGTGGCCACCCTTCCCTCTTCTATGCAATATGCGCATGCTATTAGGCCGTCTTATCTGAAAATTTTCAGGAAACACCGTGCCTGCGCAACTCTGTATGTGGCGCATCTCGACACAGCCAACAACTTGGGCGCACAATGAACCAAAGAATCTGCGCAAGGGGGTGTTGGACTTTCAAGCCGTTTGGAGAACTGCCTTGCACTTCAAAGCACCAAAATGTGTGCCACTGCTGGCTCTGGTGGCTGCACTTCACGCGAACAGCGCCGACGTTCCGGTGCTTGTGTGTGTAGATGCCGCCAACCCGCCCTTTATGTCGCTGGTGGATGGCAAGGCGGCAGGCCTGTACCCGAGACTCATTGCCACTGCGCTGCAGGTCGCCGGGGTCAGCGCCAAACTGGATGCCCGACCGTGGAAGCGCTGTATTGCAGACCTGGACGAAGCCCGGTTAGGGGTGGGTGGCATCTACAAGAACGAGGAGCGGCTCCGGAAATACGACTTCAGTGAGCCCATTTTTGTCGAGAAGATGGCGGTGTATTTCCATACATCCCGTCCGCTGGATTTTGCCGGTACAGAATCTTTGGCAGGCAAGCGCGTCGGTGTGGTGCGTGGCTGGAGTTATGGTGACACGTTCGACAAAGCCGTTCGGGATGGAAAGCTCACGGTAGAAGAAGTGGCATCTGATGCCCAAAATTTCCAGAAACTCGCCGCCAAGCGACTGGACGCGGTGCTGGCCATCGAAGAAGCCGGTGCGGCACTGCTCAAGACCAAGCCATCCGCCGACGTGCAGAAAAGCCCGCGCTACCTGTTTGAAAACCCCACTTACCTGGCCTTCAACAAAAGCGCCGACCAGAAGACAACTCTGGAGAAGTTCAATAAGGCCATAAGCCACCTGAAAAAAACGGGCCAACTCAACACCCTTGCGACCGAAGCGCTGAGCCAATAAATGGTCACCCCCCGCCCGATACCTTCTTGCCATTGGCCAGGAATTTGGCTTTTTCGTCCGGCTTGTCGATGTGATCGGACAGCGCCTGCAACAGGGTGTTGAAGCTGAGCTGGCGCGCCACTTCGCGCCGTACCAGGGTCTTTGCCAGTGGCCCCAGATACTGCCCCAAGGCCTTCTCCAGCGCAGCCTGTTGCTCTGCATTAACGGCCAACACTTTCATGGAGTCCGACCGTGTCTCCGACCGGCCCTCCGGACGAAATTCAGACGGTCGACTCAGCCCGCTGCGCGGGAAGCCGGAAATGGCTGTGGACGGGGACAACGGGCGGCTGAGCGAAGGGCCACGCACAAAACTCTCACGCGCCAGAGCATCGGGGATAGACACCGCCAAGGCCTCGCGCAGGCTTTGCGCATCGGTCGCACGGGGCAAGGCTTTCTTGACCAGCACATGGGCCAGCGGCCCGATGATGCGGGCCAATGCAGTTTCCACCTCCAGGGCCGCCTCGGCGGTCATCAGCTCGGCCGGTGTCACCGTACGGGTGGATGCGAATGTCTGGTCTGCCGCGTGTACCAATTGTGGCGACGCGCCATCGCGGTCCAACACCGTATAAATCTCGTGCTGGCGGTGGTGTTTGTCAGTGTGTGGGCCCAGGTAACTGAACAGCTTGGCCGCGTTGTCGCTGATTTGCGAAATAACGTCGTAATAGGCGCGCGACACTACCACCTGGTTGGGTTTGGAAAAGTCCATGACCCGTTGCGCCACGTTGATACCGTCGCCCACCACGTTCACGCGGTTGTTGATGTCCATCATCATACGAATGGGGCCCAGGTGCAGGCCCACCCGCATCGACATTTTCTTGCCGTATTTGTGCACCAGCAGGTCGCGCATCAGCAGCGCAGACTGCAGAGCCTCCTCGGGGTCGCCCAGGAAGCAAATGGCAGCCCCGTCACCCGTATCCAACATGATGCGGGACGATTCCTTGACACCGGCGATGGCCTTGGCGATCAGCTCGTTGAACAGGGCCTTCATCAGCACCTGCTGGTCCAGTGAATAGGTAGAGTACGACACCAGGTCCATGAACATGATGGTGCCCAGCACATTCTTGCGCATAGCATCGGCGTTGCTGACCGGCACCGACTGTGAATGCGCCACAAAGGCCAGCACTGCATCCGCAGGCTGGCTGTTGCCCGGCACACCACCGTCGGCCAGGCGGTGTGTGGAGAACCCTTGTGTGTTTTGTGTGCCGATGCGCTGCGCCTCCTGCAGCATCTTGCGAAAGGCCGCCACGTTTTGCGGGCGCAGGGTCTCGTCGGGTGTCATGGCCCAGTCGATGGCGCGCAACAACACGTCGCCAAACACTGCCGTGCTGGCGTTGCCAAAGGCCTTGGGCATGTCGTCCACCCGCACACGGGCCGCTGCCTCCAGTGGCTTACGCCCCGTAGCCATCCAGTACATCACGGCGCCCAGCGAGTACAGATCGGTCCACGGGCCCTGGTTGCCCTTGCTGTGGTACTGCTCAAAGGGGGCGAAGCCGGGGCTGACGATGTTGGTCATGTCCTGGGTGCCAGTCAGGCGCCGTGCGGCGCCAAAATCCAGCAACACCGGTGTGCCATCGGCCCGCATGTAGATGTTGTCGGGCTTGATGTCGCGGTGCAGGAAATTGAGCTTGTGCACGGCCTCCAGGCCATCGAGCAAGGGAAAGACAATCTGCAACAGGCTTTGCTGGCTCAGGCCGGGGTGGTCGGCCAACCAGTGTTTGAGCGGGTCGCCCGACTCGTACTCCATGACGATGTACGCCGTGCCATGCTCCTTGAAGTAGCGCAGCACCCGAACAATGTTGGGGTGGCGAAACGATGCCAGCGCCCTGGCCTCTTCGATAAAACGCTCCAACCCCCACTGGAACTGGGCCGCGCTGTCGGTAGAGCGCATACGCACGGAATGATCGGCACCGCGCACCGCCAGATCGGCCGGAAAATATTCCTTGATGGCCACCGGCAGTTGCAGGTTGACGTCGTGTGCCAGGTAGGTGATGCCAAATCCGCCACCGCCCAGAACCTTTTCAACCTGGTATTCCAATACGGTCTGCCCTGGCGACAGCGCCACCCCGTCGGCAGGCACTGCGGCCCTGCGCGGGGGCGTGGGGCCAGGCGCTTGTGGGGTGGTCATACTCAGTTGCCGCGCTCAATCATCTGCATGGCTTTTTCAATGCTGCGGCGCAAGCGGTTGAAGGAGCTACTCAGAACAGCCACCTCGTCACGTCCGCCTTCGGCAAATTCCGGCACGTCAAAATTGCCGGTGCTGACCGCATCGGCGGCCAGGGACATGCGGCGAATGGGCCGGATGATGAACCAGCTGAGCATCAGGTTGAGCACCAAAAATACGACCAAGAACACCCCGGCCAGCGACGCCATAAAGGTCTTGAGCGCACGGTCTGCATTGGCGATGGGAATGTTCATGGGCACGGTGACCACCTGGGCGCCAATGATTTCATTGTGTTTCCAGCCAAAACCATTGGCCTCGCCGTAGATCTTGATCATGGTGGCGGGAGCGGCAGACGGCTCGCTGTGGCAACGCAGGCAGGTGGGGTTGGTGATCTGGATGGGCTTGGAGATATACAGCAGTCGCCCGGTGGCGCTGTCACGTTCGGACACCAGCTCCTTGGTCTCGGGGTTCTGGCGAAATTGCTGGACCAGGTCACTCTCCCAGTCGGTGGCGCGGTCGCGCGGATTGGTGGGGTTGAGCGTGGCCTCCTTGTAGGCATAGTCACGGTACTTTTTCTGGATATGGCCCAGGGTCTCGGTGGCGGCAAAGGCGGGCACGGTCTGCGGCAAGAACACCTCGTCCAGGCGCGGGTCCAGGTGGGGTTTGATCTGGTCCACGGTGTAGGCCCGCACGGCCAGTGCGGTGTCCATCAGCAGGCGGGCGTTGCGCAGCACTTCATCCCGCGCGTTGTCTTGCAACAGCTGGCGCGACAGCACCCCCGCCGCTGCAAACCCTGCCAGAAATACCACGATCAACACCAGATTAAATTTCAGTCGCAATCCCATAAGGCCTCCGCATCGACGCAGGCCATTATTGTTCAAAAGACTGCGGTCTGCGGTGTTAACTGGGCTGCCTTTTGCCGCCGAGCAGCCTGGCTTTGGCCGCCATAACCCCAGTCGCTGGCAGGCACCTCACGCACGGTCACATAACTGGCATCTTCCAGCGGCTGGCCATGGCCCAGTTGCGCTTGTAATTCAGAAAACGCGGCAACGATAAATGCCTGCTTTTGCGCCACCGTGTTGGTACCGGCTGTAACCGTGATCTCCAACAAGGCCGTGGCCCTTTGCACACCGCGGCCGCCGATATACCAACGTGCGGCAGGCAGATCGTCTATGACGACTGCGGTGACGTCTTCGCGTTTACCCAAGTGCTGCGCGGTGATGCGGGTCAGCGCCTGGGCCAGGGCACGGTAACGCTCCGGGTTGAGCAAAGGGGCGACTTTGAGTTGCAGGGTAGGCATGTTCAGACTCCGGATGGGTGCTTGGAATGGGGTACAGCGCGTTGCAGCACGTGCTGTACGGCACGCAGGGCATCTGCGGCAAGGCGGTAGGCGGCGCTCCAAAAATCGGCAATGGCAGCACGGCGCAGCAATTGGGCTTGGCGGCGCGCCTGTGCGTACATATCGGCCCGTTGGGCGGGAGTAAGTGCGGTGGTGGGGTACATGGTGTATTCCTTATCAAGTGGTGTGGAATGAACTTTATTGATAAATCCAATCCACGGAAACAGCACCAAATGCCTATTGGTTTTGCATTAACTGCAAAACCACAGCAAAATGCCGCCATGCAACTCCAACTCGATGACGTCGCCCTGTTTGCCCGTATCGCCGAGCTGGGCACCCTGTCGGCCGCCGCCCGCGAGCGTGATGTGCCGGTCAGCCAGGTCACACGTTCGCTGGCCCGGCTGGAGGCGGCCTGCGGCGTGCGCCTGTTGCACCGAACCACCCATGGACTGAGCCTGACCGACGAGGGTGACACTTTTTTAAGCTATGGCCGCCGCCTGCTGGACACCACGGCCGAGCTGGATAGCGAGCTCACCGGCAAGATCGGTGGCCCCAGCGGCTGGGTGCGGGTGACCGCCAGCCCGCTGATGGCCGATTGTGTGCTTGCGCCCAGCCTGGGTGGCCTGTACCAGCGGTACCCCAATCTGCACCTGGACATCAGCGCCGACGACCGTGTTGCCGACATGGCACGTGAAGGGTTTGACATCGCCATCCGCAGCGGCACGCCCAACAGCGACACCGTGGTGGCACGCCAAATTGGCACTTTTGGCCGCACCGTGTGCGCCTCGCCCGACTACCTGCGCGCCCATGGCATACCCAGCCATCCCCGTGACCTGGAACACCACCGCCTGCTGGCCAACAGCGTCAGCCCTAGCCTGAACCGCTGGGCGTGGGCCGACCCGCTGGGCCAGGGCCAGGCCGAGTGGCAGGTCAACGCCCACACACGGGCCGACAACACCGCCCTGGTCGTGAGCCTGGCGCTGCAAGGTCTGGGCATTGCCCGCATCCATGACCTATCTGCCCTGCCCCTGATACGCCAAGGGCGACTGGTACCCGTCTTGCAAGACTACTTCGTCAGCCCCCAGGTACCCATTTACGCTGTGATCCTGCAGGAGCGGCACCGCCTGCCTAAGATACGGGCGTGTATTGACTACTGGGCAGAGTGGATAGCCGAGACGGCTTTAGGCAAAAACACCATCTAGCCCCAGTGAAATATCAACACATTGCTATGCAAACTATAGCAATCGAGGTTATCCCTGAAAGGGTTGTATGAACAAGCTCTTCGTTTGTTTTCTGTGGTTGGTGGCCGCCCATACCAGTGTGTTGGCCCAGCAGGTCATACGCGTTGGCACATTGGAAGGCGCCCAGGGTTTTGAGCCAGCCATTGCCGCCGTCTACAAAGAAATAGGGTTGCAAGTGGAGTTTGTACTGCTGCCACCCGAGCGTTCACTCAAGAGTGTGGAAAGTGGTGTCATTGATGCCGAAATGGCGCGTGTGGTGGGCGGCACGGCGGGATACCAAAACGTGGTGGAGACACACGAGCCCTTGTTGGAGCTGCAATTGCTGGCGGTCGTCCGGAAAGACTTCAAGGCCAAGCAACTGGCACCTGCCGATTTGAAGGCCTACAAACTGGGCCTTTACCGCGGCACCAAACTGGCCGAAGGCCTGGTCGCCAAACTGGGGCTGGAGGCCACAGCGGCCAATTCCACCCTGCAAACCTACCAGATGCTCAACGCCGGGCGATTTGATGTGGCGCTGGTCAGCTCGGTCACACCTGTATCCATGTACCCGGAGTTTTCGGGTTCGCTCAAGACGCTGGAACGCCCCGTGGCCACATCCAAAGTGGTCCACGTGGTGAATAAAAAGTGGGCGGCTTATGTGCCCAAAATAGACGCCGCGGTGAAGGCCTTGAAGGCCGACGGACGCTGGGCCAAACTGATTGCAGGCTACTGATAGTTTGGCCGGGCGAATCGGTTAACCCGCCGCCAAACTGCTGGCGTGCAGGCAGATGGCGGCTGCGGCTGCCACGTTGAGCGATTCCTCGCCGCCGGGTTGCCCTATGCGCACATGCACCGCGGCACGGGCCATCAGCTCGGGGCTAACGCCCTGCCCTTCGTGGCCAAAGGCCCAGGCCGTGGCAATGGGCAGGCGCAGGTTCTGGATCAGTTCACCCTGGTGCGAACTGGTCACCACGATGGGTACCTGCAAGGCTTGCAAATCGTCCAAACCCAGACCTTCGATCAGGTGCAGGCCGAAGTGGGCACCCATGCCAGCCCGCAAAACCTTGGGTGACCACAGCGCGGCACTGCCCTTGAGCGCCACCACTTGCCTGAAGCCAAAGGCCCCGGCGCTGCGCAGGATGGAGCCCACGTTGCCCGCGTCTTGCACACGGTCCAGGATGACGGTGGCTGCATTTGGCAGCAAGGCGGCCTCGGCCGGCAGGTCCAATACAAAACCAACCCCTGCGGGCGACTCCAGGCCACTGAGCTCCCGAAACAGTTGCGCCGGAACCACTATGCTTTTTATAGCACTCTGTGCATATTGCACGGGGGCTAGAGGGTAAAACTCCTCAGTGAATACCGCCACAGCAGGCTTCAGGCCACGCTGCAGCGCTGCACTGCACAGGTGGTCCCCCTCCACCCAAAAGCGCCCGGCCTTGCGGTAGGCGGTGTTGTCCTGCGCCACCTTGCGCAGCTCTTTAAGCAGCGGATTCTCGCGCGAGGTGATGGCAACCGGTTGATTCATGCCGCGCGCCCCTGTGCGCCGGCCAGAACCTGGGTCACGGGGCTGAAGCTCTTGCGGTGCTCCGGGCAGGCACCGTGGGCTTGCAGGGCCGCCAGGTGTTCGGCCGTGCCATATCCTTTGTGACCGGCAAAACCGTATTGGGGGTACTGGGCGTCCAGCTCGGCACACCAGCGGTCGCGCGTCACCTTGGCCAGTATGGACGCGGCCGAGATGGCAGCGACCTTGCTGTCGCCCTTCACAATCGCCTCGGCCCGCATGCTCAGCACCGGCAGGCGGTTGCCATCCACCAGCACCAGCACCGGTTTGAGGCGCAGACCTTCCACCGCACGGCGCATGGCCAGCATCGTGGCCTGCAGGATGTTGATCTGGTCAATCTCTTCAACGCTGGCTTGGGCGATGGAGCAGCACAGCGCCTTGGCGCGGATCTCGTCATACAGCTGCTCGCGCCGGCGCGCAGTCAACACCTTGGAATCGGCCAGGCCTTCAATGGGGTTGCGCTCGTCCAGTATCACAGCGGCGGCCACCACGGGCCCGGCCAGTGGACCGCGGCCAGCCTCGTCCACGCCGGCCATCAGGCCCGGGGTGTCCCACGCGAGCGAGACCTGCTCAGCGTGCAAGAATTTTTTCGATCGCATCGGTTGCCAAAGTAGAGGTGTCGCGCTGGAGCGTGTGGTGCAGCGCCAGAAAACGGTCTTGCAAAGCGGTGATTTTCGCAGGCTCGCGGTCCATGGCGTCAAACCATTGCAGCATGGCATCACTCAGGGCTTGGGGCGTGGCCTGGTCTTGCAACAATTCGGGCACCACAAACTCACCACAGAGGATATTGGGCAGGCCCACCCAGGGCTGCAGTTGCTTGCGTTGCATCAGCTTCCAGGACAGCCAGTGCATGTTGTAGGCAATGACCATGGGTCGTTTGAACAGCGCGGCCTCCAGCGTGGCCGTGCCACTGGCGATCAGCGTGGCATCGCAGGCGGCCAGCACGGTGTGTGACTGGCCCGCCACGATCTGGATGCGGCCCGCCAATCCAGCCTCTGCGGCTAGTGCTTCTATGCGCGCGCGCAGCGTGGGTACCGCGGGCACTACAAATTGCATAGCAGGATAGGCTTTTTGCATGCGGGCCGCAGCCTGAAAGAACCTAAGGGCCAGGTATTCCACTTCGGACTTGCGGCTGCCTGGCAGTATGGCCACCACGCGCGCATCGGGCGCCAGGCCCAGCTTGGCACGGGCAGCGGCGCGGTCCGGCTGCAGCGGGATCACATTGGCCAGCGGGTGGCCCACATAGGTGGCGGCGATGCCATGCTGGGCCAGCAGTTCCGGCTCGAACGGGAAGATGCACAACACATGGTCGGCCGCACGGCGGATCTTCTCGACCCGGTCAGCGCGCCAGGCCCAGATCGACGGGCAGACGAAGTGCACGGTGGGAATGCCCTGGGCCTTCAGTGCGGCCTCCAGACCCAGATTGAAGTCTGGTGCGTCCACACCAATGAAGACGCCGGGGCGCTCCTGTAGCAGGCGTTCACGCAGCTGTTTGCGGATGCGCAGCAGGCCGGCCACCCGTTTGAAAACTTCGATGCTGTACCCGTGAACGGCCAGGCGTTCGCTGGGCCAGTGGGCTTTAAAGCCGCGCTGGGCCATTTGTGGGCCACCGATGCCGCTGGACTGCAGACCCGGCCAGCGCGCGCGCAAACCATCGAGCACCAGCCCGGCGAGCAAGTCGCCGGAGGCCTCGCCGGCCACCATGGCTACTTGCGGCTGCGGCATGGTCAGCGCGCGATGCCGCTGGCAGAGGTGGCGAGAAAGCCGTCCATCAACGCGATGTCCGCCGCGGCTTCAGGCATAGTGGCCGCCAGGCCCTGGATGGCTGTGCGCGCCTCGTCCAACGTCTTGCCCTGGCGGTACAGGAACTTGTGCATCTCGCGGATGGCGGTGATACGTTCGGCCGAAAAATCACGCCGGCGCAGGCCGACCAGGTTGACCGCACGCACCGCCAGCGGGTTGCCGTCCACCACCATGAAGGGAGGCACATCCTTGCCCACATGGCTGGCAAAACCGACCATGGCATGGGCGCCAATGCGCATACGCTGCAACACACCGGTCAGGCCACCGACTGTGGCCCAGTCGCCCACATGCACATGGCCGGCCAGTGTGGCGTTGTTGGCCATCGTGATGTGGTCGCCCAACTGGCAATCGTGCGCAATGTGTGTGTAGGCCATGATCCAGTTGTCACTGCCGATGCGCGTCACAAAGGCGTCGCCGGGCGAACCAATATTGAAGGTGCAAAACTCGCGGATGGTGTTGCGGTCGCCGATGCGCAGCTCGCAGGGTTCACCGTTGTACTTCTTGTCCTGTGGAATGGCCCCCAGCGAGTTGAACTGAAAGATGCGGTTGTCGCAGCCAATCGTGGTGTGGCCTTCGATGACGCAGTGCGGGCCCACCGTGGTGCCCGCGCCGATGCGCACGTGCGGACCGATGACGGTGTAGGGCCCGACTGTGACGGTGCTGTCCAGCTCGGCGGCCGGGTCCACAATGGCGCTGGGGTGGATATGGCTCATGACCGGTACGCCTTCTGCTGCATTCAGGCAATGGTGCGCACCGCGCAGGTAAGTTCAGCCTCTACCGCCAACTCGCCGCCCACCGTGGCCCAGGTCTTGAACTTGAAGATGCCGGCTTTCATGCGCAACAATTCTGCTTCCAGTATCAGCTGGTCTCCCGGCTCCACCGGGCGCTTGAAGCGTGCGCCATCAATGCCTGCAAAGTAATAAATCATGTTGTCATCGGGTTCGACACCCAGCGCATCAAACGACAGCAATGCCGCCGCTTGCGCCAGGGCTTCAAGCATCAACACCCCTGGCATCACCGGACGGTGGGGGAAATGCCCTTCAAAAAAGGGCTCATTCATCGTGACGTTCTTCAAGGCCTTGATGGTTTTGCCCTTGTCCAACTCCAATACGCGGTCCACCAGCAGAAAGGGGTAGCGGTGCGGGAGCTTCTTGAGAATTTGGTGGATGTCCATCATTTTTTTGTCTCTTTTTCCAAAGTTTTAATACGGTCGCGCAGGCTGTGTAACTGCTTCAAGGCTGCGGCATTGCGCTCCCATGTTGCGTTGTCATCCAGCGGGAAAATGCCGGTGTAGTGGCCCGGTTTCGGGATCGATTTGGTGACCAGGGTGGCGGCCGAAATATTGACGTTGGCGCCCAGGGTCAAATGGCCCAGGATGATGGCGCCACCGCCCACCGTGCAGTGTTCACCAATGGTGGCACTGCCGGCAACACCCACACAGCCGGCCATGGCCGTGTTGCGACCCACACGCACGTTGTGGCCGATCTGGATCAGGTTGTCGAGCTTGACGCCGTCTTCAATGATGGTGTCTTGCAAGGCGCCGCGGTCTATACAGGTGTTGGCGCCGATTTCGACGTCATTGCCAATGCGCACAGCACCGAGTTGTTCGATTTTTTCCCAGGCCTCGCCATTGGGTGCAAAACCAAATCCATCTGCACCAATGACCACACCGGAGTGGAGGATGCAGCGGTCCCCGATCACACAGTCTTCACTCACCGTCACGCGGGATTTGAGTACTGTATGGGCACCGATGCGTGCGCCCCGCTCCACCACGCACAAGGCGCCAATGGAGGCTGTGGGGTGAACCACAGCTGCAGAATCCACCACCGCACTGGGGTGGATGGTCGCCCGCGCGCGCGGCCCAGGCCCGTGTTTCCACAGCTGGGTCAGCTTGGCGAAGTACAGGTAGGGGTTGTCGGTAACGATGCAGGCGCCGCGGGGTATAGCCGCCTCTTGCATCTGCGGCGCCACGATGACACATGCCGCCCGGGAAGCCAACAGTTGCTGCTGGTAGCGCGGATTGCTGAGAAAGCTCAGGTGCTCGGGTGTCGCGGTTTCCAGCGGCGCCAGGCCCGTCACCACCAGGGACGGGTCTCCAAACAACTCGCCGCCCAGAGCGGCGACGATGGAAGCCAGATCAAGCTTCATACCCCAAACCCGGTTGCCCGGGCTTTATTTGGAGCCTGCGTTGAGGATTTTGAGGACCTTGTCGGTGATGTCATGTTTGCTGTTCACGTAGACCACTTCCTGGATCACGATGTCGTATTTCTCAGAATCGGCAACCTGTTTAACAGCCTTGGTGGCACGGTCCAGCACCTGTTGCAGCTCTTCGTTGCGGCGGCCATTCAGGTCTTCCTGGTACTCACGGTTGCGACGCTGCAGATCGCGGCTGAGCTCTGCACCCTCTTTTTGGCGCGCTGCGCGTTGGCTTTCGCTCAGCGTGGGTGCGTCGCGTTCAAACTTTTCACCAAAGGCCTTGAACGCGCCCTGCAACTCAACCAGTTCTTTCTGGCGCTTGGCAAACTCTTGTTCCAGTTTGGACTGCGCCGTCTTGGCGGGCAGGGATTCGTTGGTGATGCGCTGGATGTTGACAACACCCACTTTGAAATCCTGGGCGTTGACACCGATGGAGCCAACCACGAGCAGCGCTGACAGCAACCAACGCAGTTTTGAAGTATTCATTAGAAAGAGCTTCCGATCTGGAATTGCAGTTGTTGAATTCTATCGCCTTCGAATTTCTTGACGGGCCATGCATAGGCCAGGCGCAGGGGGCCAACTGGGGATATCCAGCTGATACCAAACCCGTAGGACGAGCGCATGTCTTGCAGTTGCAGACCTTCGTCAGGCCCATAAATGCCACCGGCGTCCGCAAAGGCATAGACCCGCAGCGTACGGTCCTTACCGCCACCGGGCAGAGGAGACAACAATTCGGCGTTGAAATTGATTTTTTTAGTACCACCGGTTGCGGTTAGGCCCAATGTACGTTGTGACTCGGTTGTCAAACTACCCTGCTCGAAGCCGCGCACCGTTCCCAGACCGCCGGAATAGAAATTCTTGAAGATGGGGTAAAACGAATCACCCGTTGCAGAGCCTACCGACAGTTCGGCGTTCAGTGCCGCGGTGATCTTGTTGGTCACCGGTAAGTACTGTTGGTAGGCGGCGGTTCCGCGGACATATTTCAGCTCGCCCGCCACACTCCATTCGGCCGAGGTCTTGATCACCTTGCCAACGGTTGGCACCAGGGCGCTGTCACGCGAATCGCGCCCCCAACCCACGGTGAGTGGCACAGCATTGCTGGTGAAGCCAAACTTGTTGGCAAAGTCCTGGTACACCACAGGCAGCAGAGTGCCCGGCACGATGGTGGTTTGGTCTATACCCAGTCCAAAAAATACGGTGTCGTATTCACTGAACGGCACACCGAAACGGACGCTGCCACCCGTGGTCTCGATCTTATAACTGTCAATATCGAGATAGGGTTTGGAATCGCGCTTGTAGATATCGATGGAGCGTGACACCCCGTCTTCGGTGAAATAGGGGTTGGTTGTATTGAACACCAGTACGCGGTTCTGCTTGCTGGTGTTCACTTCAACACCGAGCGAGTTACCAGAGCCAAAGGCATTGTCTTGCTTGAATCCAAACGACAGGCCAACGCCGTCTGCGCTGGAGATGCCCGCACCCAGACTGATGCTGCCCGTTGGCTTCTCGACCACCGAAATGGTCAAGTCCACCTGGTCAAAGGAACCTGGCACTTCCGAGGTGTCCATGGTGACTTCCTTGAAGTAACCCAAACGGTCCACCCGGTTGCGGGACTGCTTGATGCGTTCACCGTCATACCAGGATGCCTCCAGTTGCCGGAACTCACGGCGAATCACTTCGTCACGGGTACGGTCATTGCCCGCTACATTGATGCGGCGGACGTAGACACGGCGCGACGGGTCTACCTGCAAGGTCACCTCCACCCGATTGGTGGCCCGGTCAATCACGGTACGCGGTTCCACCCGCGAAAAGGCATACCCAAAGTTGCCAAAGTAATCGGTAAACGCCTTGCTGGTGACGGCGACTTGGTCCGCGTTGTACGGTTGCCCGACCTGTATGGCGACCAGCGACTTGAATTCGGCATCCTTGTCGAGGAAGTTGCCCACCAAATTAACCTTGGACACCACAAACTGGTCACCCTCGGTCACATTGATCGTGAGGCTGATGTCTTGTTTGTTCGGAGAAATGGCTACCTGGGTGGAGTCCACCTTGAATTCAAGATAACCCCGTGCCAAGTAATAAGAACGCAGCGACTCGAGATCGGCATTCAATTTGGCGCGCGCATAACGGTCCGACTTGGTGTACCAGCTCAACCAGCCACCGGTGTCCAGATCAAACAGGCCACGCAGGGTTGACTCGGAAAATGCCTTGTTACCCACGATGCGGATTTCACTGATCTTGGCAGGCTCACCTTCCTGCACCGCAAAACTCAAATTCACACGGTTGCGATCCACTGGCGTGACCGTGGTAATCACTTCCGAGGCATACATGCTGCGGTTGATGTACTGGCGCTTCAACTCCTGCTCAGCCTTGTCGACCAGTGCCTTGTCAAAAGGCCTTCCATCGGCCAGTCCGATCTGCAGCAGCGCTTTTTTCAGCACATCTTTGTCAAACTCTTTGGTGCCCGAAAAATCAATCTCGGCAATGGTGGGACGCTCTTCGACAATAACAATCAGCACACCGTCACTGACATCGATACGGACATCTTTGAACAAACCGAGCCCGAACAGCGCCCGAATGGACGCCGCGGCCTTGTCATCGCTGTAGGTATCACCGACCCGAACGGGCAAGGACGCAAAAATTGTCCCCGCCTCGGCTCTTTGCAAGCCTTCAACACGGATGTCCTTGACGGTGAATGGCTCAACAGCCCACCCGCTCTGCAGGAAGAGAAGCGAGACCGCCGCCACGGAAGCGCGGCGTAAAAAATTACGATTGAATTGCATTTTTATCAATTTAAGTATTCCGGAAATTTGAGGTCGGCCCGGTTGCTCACCGCAGCAAACGCGTCACATCGTTAACGATGGCAACGGACATCATCATCAGCAAGATCACCAACCCAAACTTTTGCAGCCGTTCTGTCCACGGTTGCGACACAGGCTTGCCGGAAAGTGCCTCCCAAAGATAATACATCAGGTGCCCTCCGTCGAGGATGGGGAGCGGCAGCAGGTTCAGAACCCCAAGACTGACACTCATCAAAGCGAGAAAAAGCAGGAACGGTGTGAGGCCCATGGCGGCTGACTTGCCGGCATAGTCGGCAATGGAGATAGGACCACTCAAATTGTCGAGTGATGCCCGCAAGGTCACGATTTGCCCCAAGACGCGAAGCGACAAAGCCGAGGTTTCCCAGGTTCGCGCGACGGCCTGCGCCACGCTGTCCAGCGAACCATAACGAACAACCGCTGCTTCTGGCGGCGCAGCAATTCCGGCCCCAATGCGGCCCACCGTGGGAACCGCTGTGTCTGGCCCCGCAGGGGTACCAAACCAGTCAGCGAACATTGCTCTCAAGCGGTTCACGGCGGGAGGCTTTTCTTGCACCGATCTGGGCTCTACCAGCACGGTCAAACGCACACCATTGCGCTCCACGAGCCAGCGTTGTGCGGGTGGCACGCCATTGCGACCAGAGGCGCGGATCATGGCGTGCAACTGTGCAGCATCCACAATGTCGACGGCGTCCACCCGCAACACCAGATCGCCCGATTGCAATTGGGCCTGCTGTGCGGCTTCACCGGGCGCCACCATACCGATGCGTGCCTGCATGAACGGTGCCGACGCACCTATGTGCTGGAACAATTTGGCATCCGCGCTGCTGGCATCGACACCCTTGAGCTGCAACAGTGCAGCCTGCGGGGTTTGTCGCTGAGTGGATACAAACTCCACCTGCACATTGCGTTGCTCAATCGCGCCCCGCGCCAGCCACCAGCGAAAGCCATCAAAAGACACCACGTCCTCCAGAGACTCGCCTTCGAAACCAGCCTGGAGAATACGCTCACCTCCGGTAAAGCCAGCCGTTGCCATCACCGAACCCTGCGGCGGCTTGGCCACGACAGCCTGGGCCATTTCGATACCGGTCCAGTTGACCCAGCTGTACAAGGCAACCGCCAGGATCAGATTGGCCACAGGCCCTGCCAGCACGATGGCAACCTTGTTGCGCAGCGGCTGTGCATTAAAGGCCTGTGCACGTTCGTTCGGCTCGACGGGGCCTTCACGCTCATCCAGCATCTGGACATAACCACCCAATGGCAACATGCCCACGACAAATTCCGTACCTGTGGTCGCCGATGTCCACCCCCACAGCCGAGGGCCAAAACCTACGGAAAACCGCAGAACCTTGACACCACACCAACGTGCAACCGAAAAATGGCCAAGCTCATGCACGGCGACCAGGATGACTATGGCGACGAGGAAGGCGAGTAGCGTCATCGACTGAGCAGACCTATCCCATCAAGCCGACAAACGCGAGATGGCAGTTTCTGCGGCACGCCTTGACAACTGATCCAAGGCCAACAGGTCTTGCAATGATGCAGGCGTCTCGGGAGTGATCACGTTCAAGGTCTCGGTGTTGATCTGGTGAATGTGGTCAAACCGAATCCTGCGCGTGAGAAAGGCCGCAACGGCGACCTCATTGGCGGCGTTCAAAACGGCTGTTGAGCCTGCAGGTGCTCTCAAAACCTGCCATGCCAGATCAAGGCCCGGGTAACGCTTTTTGTGGTCTTCGGAATCGAAGGTCTCAAAGCTGAGCCCGGCCATCGTGGAAAAATCCAGCGCGGTTGCTCCCGATGTAACACGCTCAGGCCAAGACAATCCATACGCGATAGGGCCCCGCATATCCGGTGTGCCCAGCTGTGCAACAACCGAGTTGTCCACGTACTGCACCATGGAGTGGATTACGCTTTGTGGATGGATGATGACCTGGATCTGCTCCGGCGCCACACCAAAGAGGAACTTGGCCTCAATGACCTCCAAGGCCTTGTTCATCATGGTCGCAGAGTCGACGGAAATCTTGCGGCCCATGACCCAATTGGGATGGGCACAAGCCTCTTCCGGCGTGACCTGGTGCAAGGTCATGGGATCGCGGGTTCGAAAGGGGCCGCCGGACGCGGTCAAGATGATCTTGTCGATACGTGCCGCCCAATCCTTGGGGTCTTGCGGCAAGGACTGGAACACTGCAGAGTGTTCACTGTCAATGGGTAACAACCGGGCACCGCCCAAGGCAACGGTGTCCATGAAGAGCTGCCCCCCAACGACCAGCGCTTCCTTGTTGGCCAGCAGCAAGCGCTTGCCCGATTGGGCAGCAGCCAGGCAGGGTGCTAGGCCGGCGGCACCCACAATGGCAGCCATGACCGTGTCAGCCAACTCATGCCTTGCCACCATTTCGATGGCTTCATCGCCCCACAAAACTGTGGTGGACAAACCTTCGGCCTTGCAGCTGTCTTGCAGTTGTTTGCCGTGTGTCTCACTGGCCATCACCGCAAATGCTGGCTTGTGCCGCGCACATTGGGCCAGCATTGCATCAACACTGGTTGAAGCTGTCAGCGCAAACACTTCAAACCGTTCGGGGTGACGATCAACAACATCAAGCGTGTTGACGCCAATGGATCCGGTGGAGCCTAGAACGACTACTCTAGTTTTTTCTGCGTTCATAAAGTGGAGAACATCATCGCCAGCGGCAATATGGGGAGCAATGCATCAACCCGGTCCAAAACGCCTCCATGCCCTGGTAACAAGCCGCTGCTGTCCTTGATACCCGCACTGCGTTTGAACAAGGACTCAACCAAATCACCCACGATGCTCATCGTCGCCAAAAACAACAGCGCCAAAACCATGAAGGCCACATGCACAACGCCCAAGCGGGTGTAAAGGCTTGCCGCCCCCAGGGACATGGAGGCATCCAGAGAGCGCCACACCACGGCGCACACCAGCACACCGAGCATTCCACCAAAAGCCCCTTCCCAGGTCTTGCCAGGGCTGATGGATGGCGCCAGCTTGCGGGAGAAAAACTTCCCACCCAACGCCCGACCAGCGAAATACGCAAAAATGTCAGCCGCCCACACCAGCACAAATATGGAAAAGAGGAAATTGATACCTTCGATGCGCGCCTGCGCCACGGCGATCCAGGCCACCCACAACGTCAGCACACCACCAACCAGACGCAGGGACCTGGGAACACAGCCCCAGACCGCAACACCGCGGTACAAAAGCCAGGCACCCAACAACACCCAGGCACTACCCGCAACAATCCACAGCGACTTGAGCGGGACATAGAGTAAGCCGCCGTACCAGGACAACAGGCACACCGCTGCACACACGCCGCCGATTGCCAACGAAGCCAACGGGCCACTTTGGTTCATGCGCGCCCATTCCCATGCAGCAGCGGAAATCAGAACAACCGCGACCCCAGCAAATACTTCAGGTACGGGATAAAAAACGGCCGGCAGCAAAACGGCCAGCATCAACAAGGCCGTGATGATTCTTTGCTTCAGCATGGGGTCCCTTTTTAGGCTTTCGTGACCGATTTGCCGACCAGTTGATCTGACGTTTTTCCGAACCGCCGTTCACGTGACGCGTAGTCCGACAAGGCCGCGTCCAGGGCCGCTTCGTCAAAGTCCGGCCACAACAATTCGCTGAAATACAGCTCTGTATAGGCGGACTGCCACAACAGAAAATTGCTCAGTCGCATCTCGTTGCCGGTTCGAATCAGCAAATCGGGATCTGAGCAGAAGGACAAAGAGAGAGCTTGAGACAGGGATAGTTCTGTGATCGGTGTACCTGCCGCCGCCAATCGCGCAGCGGCTGACGCGATATCCCAACGGCCACCGTAGTTGAAACAGACATTGAGCGACAACAAGGTATTGCCAGCTGTCAAGGCTTCCGCATCCTCCAGCCCTTTTTTGACGCGTTCAGACAGGCCTTCACGCGAGCCAACGAAGCGCAAGCGGACGCCATCGCGCTGCAGCTTGGGTACCTCACGCGACAAGGCCATGGCCAGGATATCCATCAGGCCAGACACCTCTTCAACCGGACGGTTCCAGTTCTCAGAAGAAAAGGCGAACACGGTCACGGTGTCAATATGCCGACTGGGGCAAGCGCTGATGATGCGCTTGAGCGTCTCTACGCCCCGGTTGTGCCCCGCAATACGGGGCAAAAAACGCTTGGAAGCCCAGCGGCCATTCCCGTCCATGACGATGGCAATATGGCGTGGCACGTTATGCAGTTCTGCCATAGGGACGTGCTGGTTTCAGGTCATCACGGGTATCAAACCGCCATGATGTCTTGTTCTTTGGACACGACCAGGCGGTCGATATCAATAATGTGCCTGTCCGTCAACTTCTGAATCTCGGCCTCAGAGCGTTTTTGGTCATCTTCGGACGCCAACTTTTCTTTCACCAGCTTCTTCACAGCCTCGTTGGCATCGCGACGCAAATTGCGCACGGCGATCTTCGCATTTTCACCTTCACCGCGGACGACCTTGGTCAGTTCTTTGCGGCGTTCTTCCGTCATCACAGGCATAGGGACACGGATCAGATCACCCATGCTGGTGGGGTTCAACCCCAGATCACTGTCGCGAATGGCTTTTTCGATCTTGGCACCCATACCCTTTTCCCAGGGCTGCACGCTGATGGTGCGAGCGTCCAACAAGGAGAGATTGGCGACCTGACTGAGCGGCAGCATGGCGCCGTAGTAGTCCACGTGAACCGTGTCCAACAAAGCTGGATTGGCGCGTCCGGTACGAATCTTGGTCAGATTGTTCTTAAAAGACGCAATGGACTGGTCCATTTTTGTATCAAGCGTTTTTTTGATTTCTTCGATTGCCATAGTTCATCCTCTGAATGTCAAGCCCGCTAGCAAGTTCAAACAAACTCTCACACGTGCACCAGGGTGCCTTCGTCTTCACCCATGACCACCCGCTTGAGCGCGCCATGTTTAAAAATGGAGAACACCTTGATGGGAAGTTTTTGGTCACGGCACAAGGCAAATGCGGCTGCGTCCATGATTCCCAGATTCTGGGACATCGCTTCATTGAACGTGATCTTGGAGTACCGGGTCGCGTGTGCATCCTTCTTGGGATCTGCCGTATACACACCGTCCACCTTGGTGGCCTTCAGCACAATTTCCGCGCCTATTTCTGCGCCGCGCAAAGCCGCCGCAGTGTCGGTCGTGAAAAAGGGGTTGCCAGTACCGGCCGCAAAGATGACAACCTTGCCTTCTTCCAGGTACTGCAAGGCTTTGGGCCGCACATAGGGCTCGACGACCTGCTCAATCCCAATGGCCGACATCACGCGGGCGGTTAAACCAGCCTTGTTCATGGTGTCGCCCAAGGCCAATGCATTCATCACGGTTGCCAACATTCCCATGTAGTCAGCAGTGGCGCGGTCCATGCCCACAGACCCGCCAGCCACTCCACGGAAAATATTGCCGCCACCAATAACCACCGCCATTTCCACGCCCAGACGTGTCACCTCGGCGATTTCATCCACCATGCGCACAATGGTGTCGCGGTTGATGCCAAACTGGTCGTCACCCATCAAGGCCTCACCCGACAACTTCAGCAGTATGCGTTTGTAAGCAGGTTTTTCTTGGCTCATGGGTGACTCCAGTTATCGCGATTAGACCGTGTGGCGTGCAAAGGCTGTCAATTAAGCAGCTTGCTGTGCAGCCGCGACCTGCGCAGCCACTTCTGCTGCAAAGTCATCAACCTTCTTCTCAATGCCTTCGCCGACCACATACATGGTGAACGCCTTGACGTTAGTAGAAGCGGCTTTGAGCATCTGCTCAACCGTTTGCTTGTCGTTCTTGACGAACGTCTGGTTGAACAGCGAAACTTCTTTCAGGTACTTTTGCACGCCACCTTCGATGCGTTTGGCAACAATTTCCGCTGACTGTACAGGCTTGCCGGCAGCAGTCGCGACCGCAGCATCTTCAGCCGCCTTGGCAGCAGCCACTGAACGTTCACGTTCCACCAGTTCAGCGGGCACATCGTTGCTGGTCAAGGCCACGGGTTTCATGGCCGCGACGTGCATGGCTACGTCTTTGGCCGCTGTGGCATCACCTTCAAACTCTACGACCACACCGATGCGGGTGCCGTGCAGGTAGGAAGCCAATTGCGCGCCCGTAGCAAAACGCTTGAAACGGCGGAAAGTCATGTTTTCACCGATCTTGCCAATCAGACCCTTGCGCACATCTTCCAATGTGGGGCCAAAACCGTCTTGTTCGTAGGCCAATGCACCCAATGCAGCCACGTCTGCCGGATTGTTTTTCGCTACCAGGGCCACGGCCGCATTGGCCAAACCCAGGAAGCTGTCGTTCTTGGTCACGAAGTCGGTTTCGCAGTTGACTTCGAGCAAGGCGCCTACGTTGCCGTCCATGCTGGTAACCACAACGCCTTCAGCAGTGATGCGGGCCGCGGCTTTACCAGCCTTGCTACCCAGTTTCACACGCAACAACTCTTCAGCCTTGACCATGTCGCCTTCGGCTTCGGTCAGTGCCCTTTTGCATTCCATCATAGGGGCATCAGTTTTTCCACGCAGTTCAGCAACCATGCTAGCGGTAATTGCAGCCATTTCGTATCTCCGTAATCAGTTCAATAGTTTAATAAAGGGCTAAAAAAAAGGGGCAACGAAGCCCCCTTTTTCAGGCGGGACAACTTCAAGCAGAAGCGTCGCTCACCTCAACGAATTCGTCACTGCTCTCAGCGGCAACCGCCTTGACCACATCGTCCATCTGGTTGGCGCGGCCTTCCAGGATCGCGTCAGCGATGCCACGGGCGTACAGCGTCACAGCCTTGGAAGAGTCATCGTTGCCAGGAATCACGTAGTCAATGCCTTCAGGCGAGTGGTTGGAGTCCACCACACCAATCAAAGGAATGCCCAGCTTGCGTGCTTCGGCGATGGCGATCTTGTGGTAACCCACGTCGATCACAAAAATCGCGTCTGGCAACGCAGCCATATCCTGGATGCCGCCAATGTCTTTTTCCAACTTGGCCAACTCACGGGCAAACATCAGCTGTTCTTTCTTGCTCATGCTGTCCAAGCCAGTTTCCTGCTGGGCCTTCATCTCTTTGAGGCGCTTGATCGAAGTCTTGACCGTCTTGAAATTGGTCAACATGCCGCCCAACCAACGCTGGTCCACAAAAGGAACACCAGCGCGCTGCGCTTCTTCAGCCACGGTTTCGCGCGCTTGGCGCTTGGTACCAACCATCAGAATGGTGCCGCGCTTGGCCGACAACTGGCGGACAAACTTGGCCGCTTCCTGGAACATCGGGAGCGACTTTTCCAGGTTGATAATGTGGATTTTGTTACGGTGACCGAAGATGAACGGGGCCATCTTGGGGTTCCAGAAGCGGGTTTGGTGTCCGAAATGAACGCCGGCTTCCAGCATTTCGCGCATTGTTACTGCCATAAATTACTCCAAAGGTTAGGTCTAAGATTCAGCCCCCTTATCGCCAGCCCAAGCAGCAATTTGCATTGCTCAAGCCGGTAACACCTTGACGGGGCGAATCTGCGATTTGCTCACCAACGGTTACATGCACCATCAGCAAAGCCAGTCGAGTATAACATGCCGGCAAGTGCCGCTGACCACTCCTCTACCAGCTCAAATCCTTGGGATTTCCGGCCGACAATGTGGCAGGATGGACAAAAACTGTAAGGAATCGCCATGAAGGTCAGATTTTGGGGTGTTCGCGGATCCATTGCCTCGCCTGGCCCCAAAACGGTGCGCTATGGCGGCAACACCACCTGCATCGAGATTCGCACCGACAACAACGAGCTCATCATTCTGGACGCAGGTACCGGCATCTTTCCCTTGTCTCAAACCCTGCTTGCGGAATTGCCGGTCACAGCCAACATACTGATTACCCATTCCCACTGGGACCACATCCAGGGTTTGCCGTTTTTTATTCCAAACTTCATTCCAGGCAACACCCTGCGTCTGCACGGTGGTTTTGACCCGGTTTCCGGCAAGGGTATTGAGCAGGTTATGTCGGTTCAGCTGCAGTACAGCTTTTTCCCCGTCCGTGAGGCAGAGATGAAGGCACGCATGGAGTACGTGACCCTGGTTCCTGGCGAATCGCACACCATAGGGTCCGCAACGATTACGCCATGCATGCTCAACCATCCGGTCATCGACTTCGGCTACCGCATCGAAAGCAACGGCAAATCCGTGTTTTTTACCGGTGACCACGAACCACCGTACAACATCTATGAACCCGGAGACGAGGGATACGCCGAATACCAGGGTTTTGTTGACGACAAAAACGCAGCCATCCTGGACGCCATCCGGGATGTGGACGTGCTGATTGCAGACTCGTCCTACACCGACGCGGAGTACCCTTCGAAAAAAGGGTGGGGACATGGCACCTTCAGCTCCAGTATTACAAGCGCTAAACAAGCGAACGCAAAAGTACTGTTTTGTACGCACCATGAGCCCACGCGCAGCGATGACGCGCTTGAGGAGGCATTCAAAGACGCATTGCAAACCAACGCGGCCATCACCCATGGAATGGATATCCGGCTGGCGCGCGAAGGAGATACCTACGAATTCTGAACGCATACTGGGCATTCACGGCGCCAGCCCCACTGACTACGCCCATCTGCTCTACACAACCGCCCAGTCGCGATCTGTGGAGGCCAATGCTGCAAAGCTGCTTCCGCCCCACATGCTGATGCAACGGGCAGGACTTGCGGTTGCTCAGTTCGCGATGGCCATTGCACCCCATGCAAAAGCAATTTGGATACCTTGCGGACCCGGAAACAACGGCGGTGATGGTTACGAGGCGGCAATACACCTCAAGTCGTGGGGCAAGTCACCTGTCGTGACCGGTATGGACAGCCCAGACCATGCTCCCATTGACGCAAAAGCTGCACGACAGAGAGCAATAGATACAGGGGTGGCGTTTGCTGACGTTGCGCCCCAGCAATACGATCTGTGTATCGACGCTTTGTTTGGCATCGGCCGCATCCGTCCGTGGAACCACCTTTGCACAGCGTGGATACAACGGATGAACACCGGGCCCGCGCCCGTGTTGGCAGTTGACCTGCCCTCGGGCCTGGATGCCGATACGGGCGCAACGCCTGCACTGCACGTCAAGGCGAACTACACGCTCAGTCTTTTAACGCTCAAACCCGGCCTGTTCACGGCAGACGGACGCGAGGCCAGCGGAGATATCTGGTTCAACAGCCTCGGAGTGACCCCGCATGCGCATGCTGGCGCACGCTTGACCAGGCGACCACCCTACCCAAGACGGGCACACAACACCCACAAAGGTAGTTTTGGCGACTTGTGTGTGGTGGGAGGCATGTCCGGCATGACCGGTGCAGCCCTGCTGGCGGCGCGCAGCGCGCTGATGGGCGGTGCCGGGCTTGTGTATGTCAGCATGCTGGACGCCGGAACTATGCGGCTGGACCCTACCCATCCTGAACTCATGTTCCGCGGTCTGTCTGAGATGAACCTGGCATCCATGACTGTGGTGGCTGGTTGCGGGGGTGGCGATGCCATCCATGCATGTATGCCACAGCTACTAGAGCAGTCCGCCCGACTGGTACTGGACGCCGATGCACTGAACGTTATTGCCAAAGACACTGGCCTTCAACATGCGTTAAGGGCACGACGCGCCCACACCACGGTGCTAACACCACACCCGCTGGAAGCGGCGCGATTGATGAAAACCAGCACGACAGAAGTTCAGGCGAACCGGCTTGGCGTTGCCCAGGCCATGGCGGATCGCTTTGCCTGCGTCGTAGTTTTGAAAGGTTCAGGCACGGTGATTGCCGCGCCTGGCGTCTTACCACACATCAACCCGACCGGCAATGGGCGCCTGGCTACGGCTGGTACAGGCGATGTATTGGCCGGACTGATTGGCGCGCGCCTCACGGCCAACGCTGATGTGTTTATTAGCGCGTATGACGCCGTGTATCAACACGGCCAGGTGGCGGACGAATGGCGCTCTGATACCACCATGACCGCCCAAGACCTGGCGCGAGCGCTGTAAACCGCGCCCCGCCCTTCGTTGTCAACGGCGTTTACGAGGCGCCTTTTTCTGTGACGCCGAACCCTTGTCCGCTGATTTGGACGTCTTCGCAGACTTTGCAGTTGATCGCTTGCGCGGCTCGTCCATAAACGGCACCGAGCGACCACCAACGGGCATATCCGAACGCTCAGATTTTGAACTGCGAGGTTTGGATTCACGCCCACCGTTTTTGTCCGCCATGGCACGCGATACTAGGCCATCACCTTCCTGTATCAACCGGAAGTCGATCTTCCGCCCATCCAGGTCCACGCGACTGACCTGGATACGTACACGGGTGCCGATGGCGTAACGCATACCCGATCGTTCGCCGCGCAACTCCTGGCGCGCTTCGTCAAAACGGTAGTACTCACCACCGAGTTCGGTGATGTGGACCAAGCCTTCCACATACATCGCGTCCAAGGTGACAAAAACACCGAAGCTGGTGGCCGCAGTGACCACGCCACCGTACTCCTCACCCAAGTGTTCTTTCATGTACTTGCACTTGAGCCAGGCCTCTACGTCACGACTGGCCTCGTCTGCACGGCGTTCATTGGCACTGCAATGCAAGCCAGCCGCTAACCAGGCCATACCTTCGGCGTTGGTCTTCTTGGGTACCTGGTTGGGTTGCCCCATACGGGACGCGGCACCTTTCTCCAGCCTGCGGGCCAATTTGGCATGCGCCTCACCCGGAATCGGCAACACCGGCAACTGGTAACGCGTCTTCGCCAGAATGGATTTGATGACCCTGTGCACCAGCAAGTCCGGATAACGGCGAATTGGGCTGGTGAAATGGGTGTAAGCGTCATAGGCCAAACCGAAGTGGCCACTGTTCGTAGGCGTATAGATCGCCTGCTGCATGGAGCGCAACAACATGGAGTGAATTTGTTGCGCGTCCGGGCGGTCCTTGGTGGCCACCGCAATCGCCTGAAACTCACCGGGCGACGGATCGTCACTGATCGTCATGCCCAAACCGGTCACCTTCAGGTAATTTTGAAGAATCTCCTTCTTCTCCGGCGTAGGTCCTTCATGCACCCGGAAGAGGCCGGGGTGTTTGCTCTGCGCAATGAAATCCGCACTGCAGACGTTCGCGGCCAACATGGCCTCTTCGATGACCCGGTGTGCCACATTGCGCGTGCGCGGCACAATTTTTTCGATACGGCCGTTTTCATCACACACGATTTGTGTTTCAGTGGTTTCAAAATCGACCGCACCACGTTTTTGACGGGACTTGAGCAGCGCCTGGAACACACCGTGCAGGTTGAGCAAATCCCCCACGCGGTCCTTGCGTTTGATGGCTTCCGGCCCACGGGTATTGCCCAAAATAGCCGCTACCTCGGTGTAGGTGAACCGTGCGTGGCTCCACATGACAGCCGGGTAGAACTGGTAGGCGTTGACCTCGCCATCGGCGGTGACAAACATGTCGCACACCATGCACAGGCGCTCCACCTCGGGGTTGAGTGAGCACAAGCCGTTGGACAGTTTCTCCGGCAGCATGGGAATAACCCGCCGCGGGAAATACACGCTGGTCGCGCGGTCATAGGCGTCGATATCAATGGCCGAACCGTTTTCTACGTAATGGCTAACGTCTGCAATGGCCACCAGCAAGCGCCATCCTTTGATACCTGATTTGCCACGACCCTTGGTAGCAGGTTCGCAATACACCGCATCGTCGAAATCTCGTGCATCTTCACCGTCGATGGTGACCAAGGGCACATCGGTCAAGTCGATGCGATCTACTTTGTCCTGGGGTCGAACTTTGTCGGGCAGTGTGCGCGCCAACGCAATACAGGCCTCCGAAAACTCATGCGGCACACTGAACTTGCGCACGGCAATTTCTATTTCCATGCCGGGGTCATCCACCTCACCCAGGACCTCTTTGATACGCCCAACCGGCTGACCAAACAGTGCAGGCGGCTCCACCAACTCGACCACAACCACCTGCCCTGGCTTCGCCACGCTGGTGGCGCCCTTGGGAATCAGTACATCGTGGCCATAACGCTTGTCTTCTGGCGCCACCAGCCACACGCCGCTTTCTTGCAGCAGTCGGCCAATAATGGGCTGGTTCGACCGCTCCAGTATTTCGACCACCCGCCCTTCGGGCCGCCCCTTGCGGTCACTGCGCACGATGCGTACCTTCACTCTGTCCTTGTGCAACACCGCACGCATCTCGTTGGGAGGCAGGTAAATGTCGGGCGCGCCGTCGTCGCGGGACACAAATCCATGGCCATCCCGATGGCCTTGGACTATTCCTTCAACTTCATCCAGCAAGCCGCTGGTCTGGCTAATATTTTTAATACGATTGCTCTCTTTCCTGAGATGCCCAAGTGGCGGAATGTTAGACATCATCGCACACCACTTTCACGGATCCCTGAAGACGCTTATGCTTTCAACGAGAAGCCTTGATGGCCCAGAAAAAATCTTCGCCATGGACATGTGAATTCAGAAGTCGGCCCAATTTAGGGGCCAAAAATCATGCTAGAATTCAATTCGTTGCCCAGATGGCGAAATTGGTAGACGCACCAGCTTCAGGTGCTGGCGGTTGCAAGACCGTGGAAGTTCGAGTCTTCTTCTGGGCACCAAAGTTAGATGAGGCCTGTAACGCAAGTTACAGGCCTTTTTCTATTTCCGCAGCACGCGACAACACATAAAAAAAAGCCGCTGGGTCGCAGCGGCTTTTTGCATTCTGGCTACAACCCATGCACCGTCATATCGGTATGGCAACCAAATCGTGTCCCTGCGCCGCAACGATGCGGGCCTTGGTGAAATCACCCACCTTCAAAGTTTTGCTGATTTTCTCGGGCGGCAGCAAACGCACCACGCCATCAATCTCAGGCGCATCGGCATAACTTCTTCCAACACCACCCTTTTTACCCATGCCGGGCGCAGAGTCCACCAGGATCTGCATCGTGGACCCCACGCGACGCTGCAGCTTGGCGATGGACACCTCTTCTGCCACAGCCATGAAACGCGCACGGCGCTCCTCGCGCAACTCTACGGGCAACATGCCAGGAATGTCATTGGCTGTTGCACCATTCACGGCGCTGTAGGCAAAACATCCGGCGCGGTCAATCTCGGCCTCACGGATAAAGTCCAGCAGGTGTGAAAACTCTTCTTCGGTCTCGCCCGGGAAGCCCGCAATAAAGGTGCTGCGCACCACAATCTCGGGGCACACCGCACGCCAGGCCTGCAAACGCTCCAGATTCTTCTCGCCACTGGCAGGTCGCTTCATGCGGCGCAACACATCAGGGTGGCTGTGCTGCAAAGGAACATCCAGATACGGCAACACACTGCCGGTTGCCATCAGTGGCAGGATGTCGTTCACGCTGGGATAGGGGTACACATAGTGCAAGCGCACCCAGGCGCCATAGGGCTCTGCAATCTCGCCCAGAGACTGCACCAGTTCCAGCATCCGTGTCTTGACAGGTTTGCCGTCCCAGAAACCGGTGCGGTATTTAACGTCAACACCATAGGCCGAGGTGTCCTGGCTGATCACCAGCAACTCCTTGACGCCGCCTTCAAACAGGGCACGGGCTTCGGTCAGCACATCACCAATGGGGCGTGACACCAGGTCACCCCGCATGGACGGGATGATGCAGAAGGTGCAACGGTGGTTGCAGCCTTCGCTGATCTTCAGGTAGGCGTAATGCCGGGGCGTGAGCTTGATACCCGCCACACCAAAGGAATTGGGCACCAAATCCAGGAAGGGATCGTGCGGCTTGGGCAAATTGGTGTGTACCGCATCCATCACCTCCTGGGTGGCATGTGGACCAGTGACGGCCAGGACCTTGGGGTGCATCTGGCGCACCATGTTGTCGCCGTTCTCTGCTGTCTTGGCCCCCAGACAGCCGGTGACGATCACGCGACCGTTCTCCGCCAAGGCCTCGCCAATGGTGTCCAGGCTTTCCTTGACGGCATCGTCGATAAAGCCGCAGGTATTGACAATCACCAGATCAGCACCCTGGAAGGTCTTGGAGGTTTGGTAACCCTCGGCACTCAGTTGGGTCAGGATCAGTTCGGAGTCCGTAAGGGCTTTGGGACATCCAAGGCTCACGAAGCCAACGGTGGGAACACGTGCGGGGGTAGAAATTGCTTCACTCATGCAGCGATTGTCGCCGCTTTTGCTCCAGAAGGCCCGTTGCGGGCCTGTCGCACACCTAGCGCTTCAGACCGAAGGTGCCCAAAAGCTGCTCGGTTTGTTTCTGCATCTGCTCCTGCATCTGCTGGAACAGGTTGTTGCCCATGGTGCCCTGCACCAACGGTGCCTGCATGTCCATCAGGGCCTGCATGTTTTTCTCAAGGTAGCCACCCATCAGACCCTGCATGGTGTGGCCGTAAAAACGGATGATATTGGCCAGCACAGCGGCCGTGAACATGGGCGTGCCGTTGGCTTCTTCTTCCAGAATGATTTGCAACAGGATGCTGCGTGTCAGGTCTTCTCCGGTCTTGGCATCACGCACCACACAGGGTTCGTTTTCCATGACCAATTGTTTGATCTCGGCCAGCGTGATGTAGCTGGAGGTATCGGTGTCGTACAAACGCCGATTGGGGTACTTCTTGATGACCCGCTGCGTTGGTTTTTTATCGGTATTGGTTTTGCTTTGCATAGCGAGTGACGGCTTCCCTGGGGAGCAAAAATGTATTGCAGTGCAACACATTCTAGGGACTGCCAAAGAGAGGCCGGCCTGGGATTACCCTAGGGACAAAAACAAAAAAGCCCCGCATCCAAAAAGGATACGGGGCATATTTTGGTAGGCGCAATTGGACTCGAACCAACGACCCCCACCATGTCAAGGTGGTGCTCTAACCAGCTGAGCTATGCGCCTACAAGTATTCGAGAGGCCGAAGTATAGCAGTAAAAAATTGGGGTTCTGAACATGCGGCGCCACAACACCGTCTTACGCCATAATTGACGTTAACGTAAACGTCAACTTTTCATCCACTCCACAAGGAAAACACCATGGAAATCGCAGGCAAAGTATTCATCGTCACCGGTGGCGCGTCAGGCTTGGGCGAAGGCACCGCCCGCATGCTCACCGCCAAGGGCGCAAAGGTCGTCATTGCCGACATGCAAGTCGAAAAAGGCGAAGCCATCGCCAAGGAGCTCGGCGGCGCGTTTGTGAAGTGTGATGTGAGCCAGGAAGCCGATGGCCAGGCGGTTGTTGCCAAGGCTGTTTCCATGGGCAAGCTGATGGGCCTGGTCAACTGCGCGGGCATTGCACCCGCCGAAAAAACCATTGGCAAGAACGGCGCGCACAGCCTGGCCGTATTCAGCAAAACCATCACCGTCAACCTGGTCGGCAGCTTCAACATGATCCGTCTGGCATCCGAAGCGATGTCCAAGAACGACCCCGAATCCACCGGTGAACGGGGTGCCATCATCTCCACTGCATCAGTGGCAGCATACGACGGCCAAATGGGCCAGGCAGCCTACAGCGCGTCCAAAGGTGGCGTGGTTGGTATGACACTGCCCATTGCACGCGACCTGGCCCGCAACGGCATCCGCAACATGACCATTGCCCCTGGCATCTTTGGTACACCCATGATGTTTGGCATGCCCCAGGAAGTGCAAGACTCTTTGGCTGCCGCCGTGCCCTTCCCTTCGCGCCTGGGCACGCCACAAGACTACGCCAAGTTGGCCGTGCACATTTTCGAAAACGACATGCTCAACGGCGAAGTGATTCGCCTGGACGGCGCTATTCGCCTGGCGCCCCGCTGAGCACAACCCCGAAGCCAAAGACCGCAATTTCCCGCCGGGCCGCCCCAAGGGAGATTAGCCCCTTCGGGGGGGGCAGCGACCCGCGCAGCGGCGGAGCGTGGGGGCTATCTATGCGCCCGAATGGATGCGAGGATACCCAACACAAACAACACGCTGGCCACCATCTGCGCCAGCGTGAAGTGTTGCCCCAGCACGGCAAACGCAAACGCCAGACCAAACAATGTTTCACTGACGATCAGCTGCCCACACAAACTGGCGCTCAGGCGGCGGCTTGCGTGGTTCCACAGCACCGTGGCCAGCCAGCCCGACCCCACACCGATTGCTACACAAACAATAGCGGATTGACCAATATCCGCGGGGGCTAGAAGCACTTTTAGCTCAGTGCCTATTGCTCCCCACAAGGCCACGGCCGCCACACCGGCGGCCACGCCCATCCAATTGGCCCAATCGGTGGTGGAAACACTGTGGTGCCGCTTCAGCCATGCGGAATTGAGCACCGCAAAACCGGTCCAGCTGAGCATGGCAGCAATCGCATAAGCCACGCCGCGCCAATACACCCAGGCGCTACTCTCTTGCCCTGGCGTCGCTGCATCCGGCACCTCCAGCATCAGACCCAGACCCAAAGCCGTGAGCAACAAACCCGGCACCAGTTGGCGCCAATGCAAATCCGCGGGTTTGCCCAGCAGCATGACCCAAAGCGGGATCGCCCCCACCATCAGCGTGGGCAAGGCCGGACCGGCATCACGAATGGCCAACACCAACAACAGGTAATAGCCCGAGAAACCCAGCACACTCAAACCGGTGGCCACAAGCGCTTGCCGCAGCGTGGGCAGCGCGCGGGTGCGAATCTGCACCACCATCACCACCAGGGACGTGAGCCCGTAAAACAGATAGCGCCCTGCAACCAGATCCACTGCAGACAAATTGGGGGCCAGTTGGGGCGCGATAAACACTAGCCCCCATAGCGCGCCCGCTGCCAGACCCGCAAGAATGCCGCCCAACATCAGGCGCAGGTGCCCTTAGGCACCAAAACCATCGTCTGCGGCAATCACCGCGCCATTGATGAAATGGCTCTGGTCCGAGCACAACATCACGATCAGCGCGTCCAGATCCTGCGGCTGACCTACACGCTTGCGCGGCAACATCTGAATCAGCTTTTGCCCGGCTTCGGTCTGCCAGTGGCGGTGGTTGATTTCGGTATCGATGTAGCCCGGGCAGATGGCGTTCACGTTGATGCCGAAACGGCCCCACTCCAGCGCCATGGCCTTGGTCATCTGCACCACGGCCGACTTGCTCATGCAATACACGCCAATCTGCGGCAGCACACGCAAGCCGGCCATGGACGCCACGTTGATGATGCGCCCACCCGTGTAGCTACCGGGTGCCGAGCCCGTGGCCCGCGCCAGCATGCGTTTGCCCACCTCTTGCGCCACAAAAAAGGCGCCTTTGACGTTGGTGTTGAACATGTAATCAAAATCGTCGGGCGACACGTCCTGCAGACGCTGCGTGGTGCTGACGCCGGAGTTGTTGACCAGGATGTCGATGGAACCGACCTCGGTCTCTGCATGGGCTACTGCCGACTTGATGGAGTCGTGGTCGTTGACGTCCAACTCGATCACATGGGCGTCACCGCCCTCGCCGTTGATGGTGGCGCGCAGGTCCTTGAGTTTTTCAACCCGGCGGCTGGCCAGGACCACGGCCGCTCCCGCTGTCGCCAAGGTGCGCGCAAACTGGGCGCCCAAGCCGCTGGAAGCGCCGGTGATGAAGGCGACACGCCCCGAGAGATCGATGCTGTATGCCATTTAGAGAACCTCCACGAATAAAAAAGAACGACCGTGCTATTGCGCAGATTCAGGCCCTAAAATGCCAAGCAATCCCAACCGGGCCGGGCCTGGTTGACCGAATCCCAACAATTCCCATTATTGAACGAGACACACCATGACCAACGAGGAAATTCTTGCCCAATTCGGCCCCCGTGAAGCGATGGAATACGACGTTGTGGTCGTGGGCGGCGGCCCCGGTGGCCTTGCCACCGCCATCCGTGTCAAACAGCTCGCGGCGGAAAAGGGCAAGGATGTCTCGGTTGTGGTGCTGGAAAAAGGCTCCGAGCCCGGTGCGCACATTTTGTCGGGTGCCATCATGGACCCGATTGCGCTGAATGAACTCTTTCCCAACTGGAAGGAAATGGGCGCACCGCTGAACCAGCCGGTGACCGACGATGCCTACATGCTCCTTAGTGAGACGACTGGTGTTCGCATACCCAATGTGGTCCTGCCACCGTTCGCACAAAACCATGGCAACTACATCGTCAGCCTGGGCGCTGTGACCAAGTGGCTGGCTGAGCAAGCCGAGGGCCTGGGCGTTGAAATTTTCCCGGGCTTTGCGGCCGCAGAAGTCCTCTACAACGCCGACGGCTCCGTCAAGGGCGTGGCCACTGGCAATATGGGTGTTGGCAAAGATGGTGAGCCCACCGAGAACTTCCAGCTCGGCATGGAGTTGCTGGGCAAGTACACCGTGTTTGCCGAAGGCGCCCGTGGCCACTTGGGCAAACAACTGATTGCAAAATTCAAGCTCGACGACGGCAAGGATCCACAAAGCTGGGGCCTGGGCATCAAGGAACTGTGGGAGATCGACCCCAGCCGCCACGAGCCTGGTTTTGTGATGCACACCGCCGGCTGGCCCATGGAATCCGACACCTATGGCGGTGCATTTTTGTACCACCTGGAGGGCAACAAGGTCGCCATCGGTTTTGTGACCGGCCTGGGTTATTCCAACCCCTACCTCAGCCCGTTCGAAGAATTCCAGCGCTGGAAGACGCACCCCAACATCCGCTACTACTTCGAAAACGCCAAGGGTGAAATCACCGCCAAGCGCCTGAGCTACGGTGCACGCGCCATCAACGCCAGTGGTATCAACGCCCTACCCAAAACCGTGTTCCCGGGTGGCGCGCTGATTGGCTGCAACGCGGGTTATCTGAACGTGGGCCGCATCAAAGGCAGCCACGCCGCGATCAAGACTGGCATGCAGGCCGCCGAGGCTGCGTACGACGCCGTAGTGGCCGGCCGCCAGCACGACGAGCTGAGCGCCTACCCCGAAGCGTTCGAGAAGAGCTGGCTGCACACCGAGCTGAACAAGGACCGCAATTTCAAGAACTGGTTCAAGTACGGCCTGACAGTTGCCACCATCATGAACGGCTTTGAGCAACTGATCTTGCGCGGCCATATCCCGTGGACACTGCGCCGCACCAAGCCCGACCACGCCTACCTGAAGCCCGCCGCCGAGTGCAAACCCATCGTCTACCCCAAGCCCGATGGCAAGCTGACCTTTGACCGCTTGAGCAGCGTCTTCATCAGCAACACCAACCACGAAGAGCAGCAACCCGCGCATTTGACGCTGAAGGATGCATCCGTTCCCGTCAACATCAACCTGAACCAGTACGCAGGCCCCGAGGCCCGCTACTGCCCAGCCGGTGTCTACGAATTTGTGCCCGACACCGCCAAGGGCGGTGATGCCCAGCGCCTGCAAATCAACGCCCAAAACTGCGTGCACTGCAAGACCTGCGACATCAAGGACCCTACGCAAAACATCGTCTGGGTCACGCCCGAAGGCGGCGGCGGACCTAACTACGCGGGCATGTAAGCACCGGTGGGCGCGGGCCACAGGTGTTTGCACCGGGCCCGGCGCCCTCGATATGCACCACGCAGACGCAGACTATGCGAGATGTGCATAGGAAAGAAGCCGCATTAAGCTGGCAAACCTAGGGAAAACCCTTAATCTACTGGTATCGCAACTCTCCACCTTGACCGGTGGCATTTCTTGTATGTATACCTTGTTTGCCCAGATCGTCCGCTTGTTGTCCTCAACCCCCGCAGTGCGCGACGAAGCCAGCCCTGCCCGTCAACTGATGGACAGCGCCGACGCCTGTGCCGGTAACAGCCCCCACCACGCGCAAGAGCTGCGCGAAGCCGCCTACGCCTACATCAGCGTGGTGCGCTGAAGCGCAACCGCCCTTAGACCAGACGCAACGCATCCTCCAGCAGCGCACGGGATACCCTGCAAGGGTCATTCGGGGTTGAGAGGGGGATGCCAAACCAGTGCGCAATCGGGTGTTCAAACGCAAACTCGATGGCCTTGCGGTGTTGCGTATCGCAGCCCACGGGACTGCGTTCCAGGGCGGCCCACACCGATTCCACATTGGCCAGCGCGCCACATGGGTCTGGAATGCGCAGCGCCCCGACGCTGCGCCACGCGTTGACCGCCCCCACTTCGGCAAAGGCCAGGTGCTCTCCAAGCGGACCCCGCTGCAGCAGACCACTGAGGGCTGCCACCAAGTACTCACCCTGGTTTGCCGCCTGCATGGCCTGCACACATTGGCCCGCGAAGGACCGGATGGCAGACGGTGACCCTGCCAAACGAACACCAAAAAACGCATCCCCAAAAAAGGCCTCAAACGCCACCTCGGTACTCTCGTCCAGATAAGCATGCAGGCTGGCCGTATCGGGTAGACCATCAGCCTGAAACGACCAGGCTTGCTCCCACGCCCCATTCTTGGCGAACTGGCCCGATGTGGGCATAGACACAAAGTGTGGTGCACGAGGGAACATGGGGCGTACTTTACTGTTAAGAGCGGTTGAAAGCAGTTACAGGCGGAGTCTGTGCCGGCATGGCGTTTGCTACATATTTAGGAGCTACTTCGTTATATTTTACGGGGGCTAGAGGCATAAAAAGCTCACAACACTTACCGCGGTGGGCACAACCAGCCGGGCACCCCCGACACGGCACAATGCCTGCATGCCGCGTCCCCGCAAAAGCCCACCAGCCCCCACCCAACCAGCCAACCCACGCGACCATGCGGTGGCCGCCTGGGTGGACGCGCTGCGTCGCAAGGCCGACGCGGCCACGCTGAAGGACCTGCCAACGCTGTCGGATGCAGATGCGGCGCGGGTCATGGCCCAGTTGCGCATGGATTTGCCTACCGCTGAGGCACATGCGCCAACACACACGCCAGTCCACACGCCTACCCCGCTTGCGGCCCCCACCCCACCACCGGACACGCCCCACCACAACCCCGTCATTGGCCACTTCCGCCCCCGCCTGACCCTGCAAACCCTGGGTCGTGGCGACGGCCTGTTGGGCCTCAAGCCCCAGGGCAAGTTGGGCCCACGCGGTGACAGCGTGACGCTGGCCCAGTTCGACTGGACCTACACCACCGACAGTGGAGACCGCTGGGAAACACCCGCCCCCACCTCCATCCTGAACAGCCGCCCGCCTGCCGTGCAAGAGTTGTTCGACACCGGTGGCCCGGTGGTGCGCATGCAGCGCGACCTGTCGGCAGAAGCCGATGCCATGGACCGCGTGTGGGACATGGGTTTTGTACCGCTGGAGCCAAAATCCTTCCAGTGGCGCAGCCGTGAACACCCTGCCCTGGGCTCCGTATGGACGCTGCCGCAGGAAGCCTTCTTTGGCGACTTCTGGGCCGACCAGGTGCCCGCGCTGCAAGCCCTGGGATGGGCAGTCGTCGTAAAACCCGGCTTTGCCCACGAAAGCGTAGCGGTCCAACGCTGGAAACTGGTTGTCAGCCCCGACACGGGCGAGATCCTCTCCAAAGAGCTGACCGAGCGCCTGGTCAAACCCGGGCGCGGCGTGCAGAAGCTGCAACTGCCCGCGCGCGAAGGCGCGTGGCTGCTGAGCCTAGGTATCGAAATTGATGGCCAAACACTGGACCTGGCGCCCATGCTGGCCGACCTGCTGCGCCGCGACGCCCGCTGGCTCAATTCCGCCATGATGGCCGCCATCGACGACCTGGCCATCGTCTCGCTGCGCGCCCCCGGTGGCAAACGCATAGACGCGCCGGCCGCACCCATCAAGGCCATCGTCAGCGCCATGGTGGACCTGCTGACCGACCCGCTGCGCAACCAGGACCAGCGCCTGCTGAAGCTGGGCGCGTGGGAGGCGCGCCGCCTGGATGCCCTGCGCGCCAGCCTGCTGGACGCGCACCGCGTGGGCCCGCACAACGCCTGGCAGCTGGAGGGTGATGTGGGTCTGGCATGCCTGGCCCAACGCCTCAAGGCGATTGGCACACCGCAAGCCGTGCCTGCGCCACAAGACCTGCAGGTGCAATTACGCCCCTACCAACTGGAGGGCCTGGCCTGGCTGCAGTACCTGCGCGCCCACAACCTGGGCGGCATATTGGCCGACGACATGGGTCTGGGCAAAACCGCGCAGGCACTGGCCCACGTGTTGACCGAAAAACACGCCGGGCGGCTCGACCAGCCGGTGCTGGTGGTGCTGCCCACCTCCTTGATCTTCAACTGGCAGGCGGAAGCACAACGCATGGCGCCCGGGCTGCGCCTACTGACGCTGCAAGGCCCGGACCGTGCGGACCTGTTTGCGCAGATGCCCGCACACGACCTGGTGTTGACCACATACCCCCTGCTGTGGCGCGACATGGATGCGCTGGCTGCGCAGCACTTTCACCTCGTCATCCTGGACGAAGCCCAAATGGTCAAGAACGCCGGCAGCCGCAGCGCCCGCGCGCTGCGCCGCCTGCAAACGCGCCACAGCCTGTGCCTGACCGGCACGCCCATGGAGAACCACCTGGGCGAGCTGTGGGCGCAGTTCGACTGGCTGATGCCTGGTTTTCTGGGCGATGCGCGCCACTTTGCCGCGCGCTGGCGCAAGCCGATTGAAGAAAATGGTGAAACCCTGCGCGCCGCGCTGCTGGCCCAACGCGTGCGACCCTTCATCCTGCGCCGACGCAAGCAGGACGTGGCCAGCGAGCTGCCGCCGCGCACCGAGGTCATCAAGCGGGTGCAGCTGCAAGGCCAGCAGCGCGAGCTGTACGAGAGCGTGCGCGTGGCCGCCGATGTGCAGGTGCGCCGCGTACTGGAGCGCCAGAGTTTTAATGGCGCGCAGATCAGCATCCTGGATGCATTGCTGAAGCTACGCCAGGTCTGCTGCGACCCGCATTTGGTCAAGGGCGGCAAGGCCGACAGCACCATGGAGCGCGCCAAGCTGGAGTTGCTGGCCGACATGTTGCCCGCGCTGGTAGAGGAAGGCCGGCGCGTGCTGGTGTTCTCGCAGTTCACCGAGCTGCTGGACCTGATCGCCGATCAGCTGCAGGCACAGGCTCTGCCCTTCCTGAGCTTGACCGGCAAGACCGCACCCAAGGACCGCGCCAGTGTGGTGCAACGCTTCCAGGCGCAAGAGGTACCTATCTTTCTGCTCAGCCTGAAAGCCGGTGGCATAGGCCTGAACCTGACCGCCGCCGACACGGTGATCCACATGGACCCGTGGTGGAACCCGGCGGTGGAAGAACAGGCCACCGCCCGCGCCCACCGCATCGGCCAGGACCAGCCGGTGTTTGTCTACAAGCTGGTGGTGGAAGGCAGTATCGAGGAGCGCATGCTGGAGCTGCAGGCGCGCAAACTGGCGCTGACCGATAGCGTGCTGGGGCACGACGCGGCAGGTGCCTTGAAGTTTGATGAAGCGGATCTGCAAGCGCTATTGGCACCGCTGGGCGCTTTGACTGCCGGCTCACAAACACCAGAAGAAGCGGCGCGGCGCTGGGGCAGTAGTGGAAGGCGGGTACACGGGGTTTTAGTAGAACCCTTATGAGGTGAAATGGGCTGTATCCCTCGTTAAATATGATGGTAGCGCTATGTTTTAAGGAGCGTTTTTGGTTAGCGGTGGGTTGCGCGCCATGGTGTGTGCGGGGCTGGCGGACCGGGTATCCGTTCCCTGGCCCTTGCTCGCGGGCGGACGGTTTGGGTGAGCGGGCATGGGTCCGTTAACACCTTGGTGGGCACGCCTGTTCTGTGGCAACCGCGAATGAGGGGCCGATGAACGGACACCCGGACCGCCAGCCTGGGGGGCGTTGTTGGTGGTCGGGATAAGATTCGGACGAGTCTCTCCGTCGGTGAGTCCGCTGCGGGGCGTCGGACTAAACCGCTCCCGCGGTAGTCCCCACGCCAGCGCATGTAGTTTGCGCTGAGGACCTGTGCATACCTATGTTGTGAACTGAGGCAATTGGCCTCGTTTCACAACAGGAGCACAGCCATGCAATCACCCAACCACCCGGTCTCACCCTTGCGCCTACGCATGCTCGAAGACATGCGCCTGCGCCAACTCGCACCCAAGACCCAGGCCGCCTACATCCGCGCCGTCTCCAAACTTGCGGCGTTTACCAAGCAGTCCCCCGACACCGCCAGCGCCGAAGACCTGCGCCGGTTCCAGTTGCACATGGTCGATGCCGGCACCTCCCCCATCACGCTCAACGCCACCATCACCGGACTGACGTTCTTCTTTGACGTCACGCTGGGCCGCCCCGACGTGATGGCCAGGATGCAGTCGGTTCGAGTGCCTCAGAAACTACCGACGGTCCTGAGCCGCGAGGAAGTGGCCAGACTGCTGGGCGCGGTCGGCCACATCAAGCACCAGACCGCGCTATCGGTGGCCTACGGCACCGGATTGCGTGTCAGCGAAGTGGTGGCGCTCAAAGTAACGGACATCGACAGCGAGCGCATGACGCTGCGCGTGGAACAAGGCAAAGGCAGCAAGGACCGCTATGCCATGCTCTCGCCCATATTGCTGGAGCGCCTACGGGTCTGGTGGCGCGTGGCACGGGCCCAGGGCAAGATGCTTGACGGCGGTTGGCTGTTTCCGGGCGCGACCCCATCGAAGCGTTGACGGCCAGGCAACTCAACCGCGCCATCCACGAAGCCGCAACACTGGCCCACATCGACAAGCGCGTATCCATGCATACCTTGCGCCACAGCTTTGCCACACATCTACTGGAACAGAAGGTCGACATCCGCGTGATCCAGGTCATGCTGGGCCACAAGAAGCTGGAAACCACCTCCAAGTATGTCCAGGTGGCCACCGACATCCTGCGCGAAGTGCTGTCTCCTCTGGAAACGCTACAAGCAGCATAGGCCACCTCCATGGGGCCTGGTGCCCTGGAGGTGGCGGACATCTTCCGCACCCATGGGCCAGCCTTTAGAGCGGCGCAACGCTCACACCTGAGCCTGGGCCAGCTCAAGGCCATGTCAGCCATTGAACAGTGCCGCACGGCGGCACTGGGGGGACACGTTTTGCGCTGTCCGGACTGCCAGCAGGATCAGGTGTCCTACAACTCGTGTCGCAATCGCCATTGCCCGAAGTGCCAGGCTAATGCCGCCAAGCGCTGGTTGGAAGCCAGACAAGCTGATCTGCTACCGGTGGACTACTACCACGTGGTCTTCACGCTGCCAGCACCTATCAGCGATATTGCGTACTACAACAAGGCGGTGGTCTATGGCTTGTTGTTTGAGATCGCGGCTGAAACGCTGATCACCATTGCCGCCGACCCCAAGCACTTGGGCGCACAGGTGGGAGTGACGTTAGTGCTGCACACCTGGGGCTCGGCACTGACGCATCACCCGCATGTGCACGGCATCGTCCCAGGCGGTGGAATCTCGCTCGATGGCAAGCGGTGGGTATCCTGCAAGCCGGGCTTCTTCCTGTCGGTGCGGGTGCTCTCGCGTTTGTTTCGCCGGCGGTTTCTTGAATCACTGGAGGAGGCGCACCATGACGGCAAGTTGCAGTTCTTTGGTGACCATGCAGGCCTGGCTGATCCAAAGGCCTTTGCGAAGTGGCTGGCGCCACTGCGCCAATGCGAATGGGTTGTCTACGCCAAGCGTCCGTTTGCCGGGCCTGAGGCCGTGCTGGCCTATCTGTCGCGTTATACGCACCGGGTGGCGATTGCCAACTCCCGCTTGCTGACAATGGACGAGCGTGGGGTAACCTTCCGTTGGAAGGACTACCGGGACAAGGGCGAGCCGGACAGACCACGCCACAAGACAATGACCTTGAGTGCCGATGAGTTCATGCGCCGTTTCTTGTTGCATGTGCTGCCCGGCGGGTTTCACCGCATCCGCCACTTTGGATTGATCGCCAACCATGGGCGCACAGAGAAGCTCGCCCGCGCTCGGGAGTTGCTCGGCGTTGCGCCAGCGGTCATCACCGAAGCCTCTGAGGTCGGCACTGAAACTGAAGTCGATGGGGTTCGCCCGACCTTTGTTTGCGCCCACTGTGGCGCGGCAATGCTCGTCCTCGAGACCTTGGTGCGGGGGCACGCCATTCGCGCGCCACCGCCAAAGCGGGTGTCACTATGACGCACTGCCCAAAGAGCACCTATTGCAGGCTGACTATGCATTCAGCGCAGTTGGTGGGGATAGGTGTTGCCACACGGTGCAAAAGTGATCTGAAGGGTCTTCATTCACACCGCAGTATCCTGTTTCTCACCCGCCGATTCGTCGATCTGAACCTGGTGCGCGTGCAGTGGGGGCCGCCGTTTCTGGTTCCAGCTGCACTGTTTCGCATCCAATCGCCATAGTCTTGTAGCGGCCTCAACCAGTATTGGCACTCGCCGCGGTTTCCTCCTTCGAGGCTTGTACGACGCCCACCCTTCATGGGTGATCGTGGCGCCCTTGGCATGCCTGCGCGGGCGGGCATCCTACAAACCTAAACTTAAACGGCTGTTTAATTTAGCGCCGTAACCCACCCAAGGCGGGTGGTGGGGCTTGCGGGCGCAGGCCGCAGTCGCGGTTGCCAAAGAGCCGGCGTCGCAGTCACCGCCTTAACGCAGCAGCACCAGCGCACCAACCCAGTCGCCCGCGAGGCGAGCCGGAGAACGCAAGCCACGCCGCCCGCCGTGCACGTGCCTATCCGCCCAAAGCCTTACAAGCCAAATATGCCTCTAGCCCCCGAGAAATATAGCAGTATCGCTATATAAACAATAGCAAACCCATCAAACCGAAAGCTTGCGCCTAAGCCCCATCGAATACCCCGGCGCCTCCCGATCAGCGGCACTACTCTGCTCGGCCAAGGTTTGCAGGTGGCGCAGCAGGTGGGCTTTGCTGCCGCGGTCCAGCGCGGTCTGCAGGGCGGCGGCGGTTTTCATGGATTCCAGGGCGTGGGCCAGGTCACCAGACTTCTCGGCAATGAGGGCGTTCTCGCGCTCAATGCGCAGCGCAATGTGCTGGGCATTGGCCTGCTTGGCCGCCTGCCGTGCGGAGGCGATGGACACACTGGCTTGTGCCAGCTGACCCAAAGCCGATTGGCACTGCGCACGCAGCAGGAATAACGTGGCCAGGCCCCAGACGTGGGAGCAGGCCTTGAGCGCCTTTTGGGCGGGCACCAGCAGTTCCAGCGCCTGGGCGTGGTCGCCCTGTAGCGCGGCGATCTCGGCGATGCGCACCAGGCATTCGCTAGCGATATCGTCCATTTTTTGCGCCTGGGCCATGGTTTGCCCCTGGCGCAGGCTGGCCAAGGCCTCGTCGTATTGGCCCTGGTGCATCTGGTTGACCCCCAGGTTCACGGTGTTGACGGCTTTGAGCTCGCGCAGGCGCAGGTCAAACCGGGCCCACTGGCTGATGGGCAGGCGTTGGGTGGAGCTGTCCAGCCGGGCCAGGTTGGCACCCAGGTCCGAGAACAATTTCACAGCAATGGCCGGTGCATCCAGCGCATCGCAAATCTGGCCTATGCCCAGTTTGCACCAGCTCCAGCTGATACGGTCGCCGTCGCGCGTGCCGACCTCCATGCCTTCGGTCCAGTAGGCCAAGGCTGCGCCATATTCGGCGCGGGAGTAATAGGCGCGGCCCACCAGATACAGCATGTGGGCCTGCTCGCCAAACTCGCCGCAGCGCTTGGCACATTCCACGGCTTCCAGCAACCAAGCGATGGACGCGTCGGAGTAGCCGTCCTGGTCAATCACCAGGCCAAAAGTTTGTGCAATCAGCACCAGGGCTGCGTCGTCGCCCAGGCTGCGGGCCTGCTCCAGTGCGGCCAGGCATTCGTTGTACAGGGCTGCACTGCGGCCACTGCGGCCGGCTTGCTGGAGTTGTGCAACGATGGGTCTGAGGGTGCGTTGGGTGGCGTCAAATAACAGCATGAGGGCAAGTATCGCACCCGTGCCGCACGAAAAAACCCACAACCCGCGTTCTTGCAAACAGAGCTGTGGGCCAAAACCGGCCCCGCAGGATGCAGACCGGAAACGGTAGGCGTCTGGTACCAATACGCAGGCAGCGCTTCCCTCTATGATGGAGCGACCCCACACAAGGAGGATCGCATGCGGCACTTTCTGATGGTCTTGCTGGCGCTGGCCGGCAACATGCAAGCCCTCGCGGCAGGCCCCCAAAACCAACTGGCACCACCTGCTTATGCGGGCGTTCACGACCAGAACACGCCTCTGCTGCTCAGTGCCACCGTTCGGCCCACACCTTTTCGCGGCGCCGATGGCCGGGTACACATCGACTACGAGTTGCTGGTCATCAATGCACGGGCAACGCCGGCCAAGCTGGTCTCGCTGGAGGTGCTGGACGCGGCCTCGGGCCAGGTGTTGGGCACCGTATCGGGTTCAGAGCTCGCACGCAACTTTTCTCTTATGGGTGGCGCAGCCAGCGATGCGCTCGACGGTGCCCAGGCGGGCTACTTCTGGATCGATGTGGTGCTGGAGCCCGGGCAGGCCCTGCCCAAGGCCCTGTCGCACCGCGTGGTCAGCGCCACGGCCGAAATGCGCCTCACCCCGGCGGTCAAAGCGACCAGCGAAGGCACGGTCCAGATCACACAAACCGGTGGCACGGTCGCACTGAACCAGCAACCGGCGCTGGTCTTGGGCCCGCCACTGGAGGGCACGGGCTGGATTGCGTTTAACGGCTGCTGCAAAGAGGCCCCGCACCGCCGGGCTGGCATCCCGGTGAATGGCATCCTCTACGTCAGCCAGCGCTTTGCGATTGATTGGGTCAAGATGGACGCCAACGCCCAACAAAGTTATGGCGACAGCAGCAAGAATGAAAACTGGCCCACCTATGGCCAAAACGCCATCGCGGTGGCGGATGCCACGGTGGTCTCCGTGCTGGACGACTTGCCCGAGCGCGTGGCCAACGCGCTGCCAGATGACACCAATGTGCAAAATGCCTCCGGCAACCATGTGATCCTGGACCTGGGTCGAGGCCACTACGGGTTTTATGCCCACTTGCAGCCCGGCTCCATCAAGGTGCGGGTGGGCGACCGCGTCAAACGTGGCCATGTGCTGGCACGGGTGGGCAATTCGGGCAACACCACGGCACCCCATCTGCACTTCCACGTGTCAGATGGTGTCGGCCCCCTGTCGTCCCAAGGTCTGCCCTATGTGATCGATGCCTTCAGCGTTCAGGGCATCGGTGTGGACGTGACCGAGCAGGGCAAGGTGACGGTGAAGCCGCTGCCCCAACAAGGCCCGCAGCGGGCGGCACTGCCCATGGATGCCTACGTGGTCGATTTCCCATCTGCAACGAAGAAAAAGTGAGCGATACACTCCCCGCCATCTTCTAAACAAAACCACAACCGCCAACCATGCCACGGACGCTCATCGCCATCCTCCCTATTGTTGGGCTACTTGTAGCCTGCGGTGGCGGTGGGAACTCCAGCCCAACTGCGTCCACACCCGCCCCCACAGAGCCAGCACCCACGGTTCTGCCAAGCGCCGCATCGTTGGCGCACCAATGCACAGCCCCACGGGCCGGTACTGCAGATCGCCAGGGATCCATAGACACAGAGAAGGCATGGGTACGGTCCTTTATGGACGAGACCTACCTTTGGTACAAGGATGTGCCGGTTGTCAATGCGGCCAATTACACCCTGGCGGGCAATGGCAACAGCGTCCTGCAAACCGTGAATGCGTATTTTCAGGCGCTTAAAACCAAAAACACCACCGCCTCGGGCAAGCCGGTGGACCAGTTCAGCTTTACCCTCTCTACGGTAGATCTGCAAAACCAACAGTCGGGCATCACGTCTGGCTACGGTTTTCGCCGTTCAACGCTGACCAGCTCCCTGCCACGGGTGGTGCGGGTGCTGTACGTGGAACAAGGCTCACCTGCGCAGTTGGCGGGTGTCACGCGGGGCGACACCATCACATCGGTTGACGGTGTCGACATCAACGACACCAGCAGTGCCGGTATCGCCGCGCTCAACGCCGGTCTGGCGCCCACCGTGGCCAACAAGACCACCCGCTTTGGCTTGGTGGCAGCGAATACAAGCACGCCGCGGTTCGTCAACATCACTTCTTCACAAACCATTGCGGTAACACCTGTGGCGCTGTCGACCGTGATCACCGACGGGGGCAACACGGTGGGCTACCTGGTGCTCAATTCGTTTGGCGTGGTCAGCGCAGAGAAACAACTGATTGACGCCATCACGCTGTTCAAGAACGCCGGGGTGAATGAAGTGGTCGTAGACCTGCGCTACAACGGTGGAGGCTACCTGGACCTGGCCAATGAGCTGGCCTGGATGATTGGTGATGCCAGCCTGGCGGGTAAGACGTTTGAAAAGCTGACCTGCAACGACAAAAACAACCTGCCCTTTTGCAACACAACCAGCGCCTTTCACCAGACGAGCCAGGGGTTCTCGGTGGCGCAAGGCCAAACACTTCCGCAGCTGGGGCTCAAGCGGGTGTTCATGTTGACCACCGGCAGCACCTGCTCCGCCAGTGAGTCGGTCTTCAACGGCCTGTCACCATTCATGCAAGTCATTCGGATTGGCAACACCAGCTGCGGCAAGCCTTATGGGTTTTCTTATGAGAACAACTGCGGCACCTCTTACGCTGCGATGCAGTTCAAGGGTCTCAACGCGCTGGGCTTTGGGGACTATGCTGACGGTTTCGCCCCCCACTGCGCGGTTGCAGACGACCTGACCCGGCAGCGGGGTGACCCTGCGGAGGCCATGCTGAGTGGCGCGCTCAGCTATATACGAACAGGGGCTTGCCCCGCAACACCAACTGCGGCGGACAAGGGCTTGGTACAGCAGGTATTGCAAGGTGGCGACTATGCGATAGAACGCAGTCCATCAGAGGCTGTTCGCATCGTGCGTGGTGTCCAGTGGCGGCAATGAACATGCCCGCGGTGCCTTGCCGAACAGCCTGCTGTGTCAGCGTGCTGGTGCTAGCTGCCTGCAGCAGCCATGCACCCGCGGCTGATGCGGCGCGCGCGCTCAGAGTGGTCGGTAAAAACGATGCGCAATGCATCGCACAAATGCAGGCGGCCATGCAGCGACCGGGCGGCAGTGCGGTGGTGCTGAGCCCAGCGGCGTTTACCGAAGATGACCGCTTAAGCCTTGTGCCGTCAGAGTCTGTTGCCGATGCTGCTGGCCAGGTCGCCAGTGGACGCCTGCTCGGTCGGCCTGACAGTTTTCGGTTGACGTTGAACCAGGGTGTGTGCACCCTGGTTCGCGAGGCCGATGCGAAGGCCACAGCGCTTGCGGCCTGTGCCTGCGTGGCCATTCCGTAGCGCCGCACGTGGTGCGTGCTAGCATAAACGGATGAAAAGCAACGCCCTGACACATCTTCGCCGTGCACTGGTTGTGCCATGGCTGGTGATCATGCTGGCGTCCAGTGCCTGGGGCCAGGGCTCTGCAACCCTGAACAAGGTTGAGCAAACGGGCATCATCACACTGGGTTATCGCGTGGGTTCCGTGCCCTTTTCCTATCTGGACGAAAAGCTCAACCCCATTGGTTACTCGATGGACCTGTGCTACCGAATTGTGGATGCCGTCAAGACCCGACTGAAGCTGCGGCACCTTCAGGTCAAGCTGATCCCGGTGACGTCGGCGACACGTATTCCTATGGTCGTGAATGGCACGGTGGACCTGGAATGTGGCGTCACCACCAACACCCTGGAGCGCCAAAAGAGCGAGAGCTTTTCTGTGACCACGTTTGTGGCGGTGAGCCGCCTGCTGGCCAAAAAGTCTTCCGACATCCAATCGCTCAGCGACTTGCAGGGCAAATCCGTGGCCTCCACCGTGGGGACCACCAGCATCCGCCATCTGCACGAAGTAAACCAGGCGCAGAAGTTGGACATGAAAATCCTTGCAGGGCTGGACGATACCGATTCGTTCCAGATGGTGCAGACCGACCGTGCGGTAGCCTATGTCATGGATGATGTGTTGCTGCGCAGCCTGGTGGCGGGTGCCAAGAATCCAGGCGAATTCAGCATTGCCGCCGAGAGCCTGTCCATTGAGCCCTACGGCATCGCCATGATCAAGGGCGACACAGTCTTCAAGCAACTTGCGGATGATGTGCTGATTGGACTGTTTCGCAGTGGTGAAATTCACACCATCTACAACAAGTGGTTCCAATCACCTTTGCCACCCAAGGGAATCAACCTGCAGTTGCCCATGAGTGCCGCATTGAAGCGGGCCATAGCCGCCCCCAGCGACAGCGGCGACCCCAAACATTATGAGTAGCGCATAGCCGCAATCAGCGGTAGCTGTCGATGGACAGTGCGTGTCGGTGTAGTTTGTCGTACAGCGTTTTTCTGGCAATACCCAGAGCCTGGGCCACCGCGACGGGGCGGCCTTTGTGCTCTTTGAGCGCCTGCTCGATCAGCACCTTTTCCACAACGTCCATTTGCCGCATCAGGGTGGACGATCCGTCTTCTTCGGCTACGGGCATATCCCCCTCGCCGGCCTGCGGCAGCTCCAGCACATACCGGTCGGCAACGTTGCGGACTTCGCGGACATTGCCCGGCCAGTCATGGGCCATCAGGTCTTGCATACGCGGCCCTGTCAGCTTGGGCACTGCACAGCCGTAGCGCTGGGCGGCCTGGTTCACAAAGTGTTCAAACAGCAGCGGCACGTCTTCCTTGCGCTCGCGCAAGGGCGGCAATTGCAGCACCGCCACATTGAGCCGGTAGTAGAGGTCGCTGCGAAACTTTTGCTCGCGGCTCAGTGCCAGTAAATCGCTCTTGGTGGCCGCCACCACACGGATATCCACTTTGACCTCATCGTTCGAGCCCAGGCGCTCGACCTTGCGTTCTTGCAAAACGCGCAGCAGCTTAACCTGGAACAGCAAGGGCATGCTTTCAATCTCATCCAGCAACAGGGTCCCGCCGTTGGCATGTTCTATTTTTCCGATGCGCCGCTTGCTGGCCGTGGTGAATGCACCCGCCTCGTGCCCAAAGAGTTCACTTTCAAACAGCGTCTCCGGCAAGCCGCCGCAGTTGAGCGCAACAAAGTTGCGGTCGCGGCGTTTGCTGTGGTCATGCAGGCAGCGCGCGACCAGTTCCTTGCCGGTGCCGGTTTCACCCACAATCATCACATCGGCCGATGTGCTGGCCAGGCGCAGTACCTGCTCCCGCACGCGGACCATGGACGGCGAGTTGCCCAGCAGGGCCACTTCAATCCCGATCTTCTGCTGCAACTGGGCGCGCAGGTCTTCCACGGCCATGCGCAACACCCGTTTTTCCAGTGCCCGCTGGGCGGTTTCGATGAAGCGTTCTGGGGAAAAAGGCTTCTCGATAAAGTCGTAAGCGCCCGCCCGCATGGCCTGCACGGCCATGGCCACATCGCCATGGGCCGTTATCAGGATGACCGGAATGGCAGGGTTGACCGTTGTCATGTGCTCCAGCAACTGCAAGCCGTCCATGCCGGGCAGCTGGATGTCACTGATCACAATGCCTTGCAGGCCCGCCCACAGATGGGGCAACGCAGCCTCTGCCGAGGCACAGGCCTCCACCTCAATACCTGTCAGCTCCAGTGTTTGGGTCAGGCTGCGCCGCACCGTGGCGTCATCCTCTACAAACACCACCTTGAATCCCTCAAACATGGTTTTCCCCTTGCGCCAACTCCAGATCAAATTCAAACACCAGCCCCTGACGCCCTTTGTGGACCCGCAAGGTGCCGCCAAACTCGCGCACGATGTTGGACGAGATCACCAAGCCCAGCCCCAGCCCTTCACCACTGGCCTTGGTGGTGAAGAAGGGCTCGAACAAACGTGCCATCAATTCATCGGGCATGCCCGCACCCGTGTCTTCAACACACACCCGTACTCGCCCGCCCTCTGCGGGCAAGGTACTAATGGTAAGCACCTTCAACGGTTGGTCCCGCATGGCATCCAGCGCATTGCTCGCCAGATTCACCAGCACCTGCTCCAGGCGGTTCAGGTCGCAACGGACCCGCAATTGCTCGGGAACATTGAAGTCCACACGCACCGCTTCGGCACGGAACCGGTGCTCCAGCAAACGCTGCATATAGTGCACAGCATCGGCCAACGATACCGCCTGGTACTGGCCATGTGACTTGCGGGCAAACGATTTCAATTGCGCCGTGATGCTACCCATGCGCTCGGTCACCTCGCTGATGGCATGGAGATTTTCATGCACATCCGCCATGCGGCCCGCGGTCAGCAGCATGGACGTGTTTTTGGCCAACGCACGCAGTGCCGTCAAGGGCTGGTTGATTTCATGGGCGATGCCGGCAGACATCTGACCCAGAACGGCCAGTTTCCCGGCCTGTACCAGCTCGTCCTGTGCCAGTTGGCGCTCTTGCATCTCACCCACCAGCTCTGCATTGGCCAGGCGCAACTCATCGGTGCGTTGCGCCACACGGCGTTCCAGCTGGGCATTGGCTTCCTGCAAGGCGTTGCGGGCCCGTGATATCTGACGCAAGGCCCGCCGGCGTTGCCACAAGTACAGAGTCAGCAAGCCAAAAAATGCAGCCACAGCGCCACCACCCCATGCGCTATAGCGGGCATTGCGCCACATGTCCTGGGGGTTGGACAGAATCATGACACGCCAACCCAGTAGGGGGATGGCACGCTCCTGCGCCACGTGAAAGCTGGACGAGCCATCAGGCTCCACAATACGCACCTGGCGTGCGCCGCGTGGCCCGACTCTCTCCACAACCATGCTCAGCGGACGAATTGGCTGCCGCGGATATTGCTCCGTGAAGCGCAGTAAGACTCCGGGCTCCGAGCCATCAACACCGACAGACTTGTACTTCCACTGGCGCACGGACGACATGATGACCACACCCTCTTCGTCAATGACCAACAGCTTTTCGCTCTCGGACCGCAGCCCCAGGTCAATCCAGGTTGCCTCCAGCGGGTCCAGGCTCAGCTTGACACCCACAATACCCACCGGCTGCGCGTCGTGCAACACGGTCTGCGCGAAGTAATACTCCGACGCACCACTCTCCTGGTTGGCAACAAAGACCTGCGTGCGCTGCGCCTGCAAGGCACGTGACAACAACGAAGGCAGTCCCAAGGCGCCAGCCTCCTTGTAGCCGTCACTGGACGCCAGTGGGGTGCCGACAGGGTCCAACGCAAATGTGGTGATGGCACTGGAGCGGACCTTGAAACTGGCCAGCTTGCGGGCGGCATTGGCACGGGCAATGGGGTCGTCAGGGGTTTCGAACAGTTGCCGGATGTCGGGGTCTATCTCGATCAGGCTGGGCAGGTAGGCATGCTTACCCAATTCGCTTTCCAGTGTGGACGCATAAAGGTCCAGATGGCGGTTCGCAATGTCATCCAGCTTCTCAAAACCCAAACGTTCGCTCCACACATAGGCCACGGCCATGCTCGCCGCTACGGCCATGCTCAGCACCAGCCATGCAATTGCAGAGCCTAGCCAGCGCGGCAGAACGGGGCGGCGTTTCAGGGTTAAGGGGCCGTGCATATCATCGACAAATGCGCGCAGTATGACCCCAAAATGGGCACCAGGCACCACCTCTTCGCCGGTCCGAAGAAATTAATTCTGGTGCACTTTTTCGGACTGTGTAGATACCCGCACACCGTCGGCGGCACCCGTGCAGATTTCTACACAAGCAGCACCCACAGGCTCGGAAAAACGCACCAATTTGCTTACAAATCAATGGCTTGGAAGCGTTGGACGGTCGCCAAAGCTGGCATGTTCCGTGCTCAGGATGTTTGTATTGTCTGCGCCAACATCGCCTGCCCCTCACCGGGTGAGACCTGGGTCAGACACCAACAACTACCAGGAGATCAGTCGTGGAATCAACGAGCGCACCCATCCAGCTAACGCCGAAATCGGGATCCAAACCCAGACGATCCACAAGCATGACCCGCGCCTATGCACCAGAGCGCAAACATGCACCGAGCATGCTGCCCGGCCTGGGCCTGCCAGAGCTTGGTGGCATATCAATTGATCTGGATGCAGACTTCTGCAGCCCCAATTTCGACAAGGCCTTTGCACGCCTCCTCAGCGCCCACTCGGCACTGCAGAAGAAGTTGGCCCAACTCAACTTCGCTGACGCCTTGACCGGTCTGAAGAACCGTGCGGCCCTGCTCATCAGCCTGCAACGTGCCATTGACAAGTGCCATGAGTTGCAAAGTTATGCGGCCGTCTTGATGGTAGACATTGACGATTTCAAAAGCCACAACGTACACCTGGGCCACCTGGCAGGCGACATACTGTTACAGCAGGTTGCCCGGCGCATCAGCCAGCCCCTGGGGCCCGACGTGGCGGTTGCACGGCTCTTTGCCGACAAGTTTGTGATCGTGCTGGAAGAACTGGGACCAGTGGCAGAAGATGCGGGAACCAACGCGCAGCAAACAGCAAGCCGCATCAGCAATAGTTTGGCCGAGACTTTCGACGCCAATGGCACATCGGTGCAGCTTTCGGTCAGCATGGGCCTGTGCCTGATTGGCCTGCAGGACTTCATCAGTACCGACGTGTTGATCGACCGCGCAGAGCTGGTGACCGACCACGCCAAACAGGCCGGCGGCAACTGCCTGTTTTCGTTTGAATTCGGCGCGCTGGAGCACGCCTCTTAGCCTCTTAGCCTCTTAAATCAGGCGCTCGACTTTTCGGTGCGCGCCTGCCCGGGTTTGATCTCGCTGATCAAAACCGCCACCACCACCAGAGCGCCGCCCAAGGTGGCACGGCTGCTCAGCACTTCATGGAGCCACAGCCAGGCAAACAGCGCAGCAAAAACGGGCTCCATGGCATAAATGACCGAGGCCTTGTCGGCCGGTACCTGGCGTTGCGCAATAGCCTGCAACCACAACATGCCGGCTGTAGCCACCACGCCCAGGTACAGCAGAATCATCCCATGGGGCGCCAACCGCTCTGGGAGCGTGCTGAGTGCGTCGTTGCCCATGCCTGCACCGCCAATCCACAATGCAGAAAACGCCGCCATAAACGCAATTTGTGTAGCAGTGAGCTGGCGAGGGTCGTGACCGCTGGAACGCTGCGACAACACGATCACGTACAAGGCATAGGCCAGGGCGCACAAAACCGTGGCGCTATCACCCAGCCAATGCGCCCCGCCCTCCCAGGACATAAAACCAATACCTACACATGCCAGCAAGGCCGCACTCAGCGTGGTGGCCGTCAACCGGGCACCCCAGAACAAACCCAGAAAGGGCACCATAAGAACCGCCAGACTGGTTAAAAATGCGCTGCGGTTGGAGGAGATGTATTGCATGCCGTAGGCCTGCGACACATACGACACCAGGGCCAATGCACCCAATACCGCACCGTCCACCCAGGTGCGCTTAGGCACCCTGCGCATGAACGGCGCCATGCAGACCGCGGCCAGTGCAAAGCGAATGCCGGAAATCTCAACCCCGCTGAGCGTGCTGGACGCCGTTTTGAGCAAGGGAAACGTCGTGCCCCAGACCAGGGTGACGATCAACAAAAGAACCAGATTAAAGTGCATGGAGCGGGCGATGATAGCCGCCCCGCTGTATCACACCGTCACACCGGCAGCCGTGCCGTGGGTAGCTGGTAGTTCTGCTCATCAAACAGGTCTACGCCGCAATACAGGTTTTCAGCCCAGCTAAAAAACTCGGCAATGGCGGGGCCGGTGATGGGTGCGCCGTGTTGGGGCACCAGCATGCTGATGTCCAGCTTGCGCGCCATCTGGACCCACAGGCGCAGCACCTTGTTGGACACCATGTAGCGTTTGTGAAAACCCTCCATACGGGGAATGTTCGCGGCCAGACTGGTCACCGGCGTCTGGGCATCCAGTCCGCTGGTCATGGACACGCCGAGGTCTCCGGTAAAGAGAATGCGGCTCACCGGATCGTAGAAGTGAAAATTGCCTTCGGAGTGCAAGAAGTGCGCGGGCAACACCCACAACTCGTTTTTCCCCAGGGGCAAACGTCCACCACGGTCCGACACACCGATGATGCGGTTATCGGTTTTACCCACCTTGGTGAAATGCGGCACAAAACGCTCCCAGACCCGCGAGATCACCAGCTTGGCCGGTGTAGACGTCAACCAACGGTCCAGCGACGCGATGATGTCCGGGTCTGCGTGGGAGGCCAAGAGGTAGCTCAGGTTTTGCGGGCTGAAGTGGCAGCTGAGACCCATGAACAATTCGTTGAACGCCAGGTTGCCACCCGGATCAATGATGGCCGCGGTACCGTTGTCGATGATCAAGAACTGGTTGGACTGCACCGCCTGGGCATCGCCGTCGATCAGGTCGGTAAACATTAAACAGGCGTGCTGGGTGTCGCGATAGAGTTCTACTGGCATGGGAGATGGGGTTAGGCGGTGCGGGGCACCGCAGAAGAAGTAATGACCGAGAAACTATAGGGTTATTACCAGGACCGCGCATTGACACAAGTCAACATACCGGTCCCAAGCGGCGGCTGAAGTAAATCTGACGCAGAACTGACAAGCCGGGCGCTTGCTGGGGTATACGCCCTTGACGCCACTAGGGGCGCTTCTGATACTGGCCAGACGATAGCGGGGTAGTCCCGCCACACCTTTAACGCAGGCTCGCATGTACTCCTTCAATCTCCGATCTTTGTCGCTGGCCAAACGCCTGAGCTTTGGCTTCTCCAGCATTTTGTTGTTGCTGGTTACGGTGGCCGTCACGGGTGCCTATTCGGTGCAGTCGCTAAAGCGGCAGGTGCAAAACATCGTGGAAGTCAATAACGTCAAGACCGGCGTTGCCAATGATTTGATGAGCAGCATCGACAACCTGGCCATCCAGACCCGTTCAGTGGCACTGTTTGCGAACCTGGAAACCGATCTGGATGGCAAGCAGGCCGAGGCCGAAGTAGCCCTGGCCAAGGCAGCCGAAACCAAGTATCTGGCGGCCGAGAAGAAACTAGCTGACCTGTTGGCCACTGTTGGCTCCAGCGACAGCGAACGGGCGCTGCTGGCCGAAGTAACGGCCGCAGCCGCCATTGCGCTGCCTGCCATTCGCACGTCCATACAACAGGGCTCCAACCGGGAGACCGAAGCCGCAGTGCTGACGCTGGTCAATGACGTACGTCCCGTAGAGACAAAAATGCGCCAAAAGGTGGAGGCCCTGGTGGCGATGCAGCGCCAACTGACCGAAGACGCCAATTCAGCCATGTCCTCACTGGAGCGCCGCGCACAGGTGATTTCGGTCACCCTGGTGGTGGTCGCCTTGGTGCTGGGTGGTGCCATTGCCTGGAGCATCACCACCAGCGTCACGCAACCCATCGGCCGCGCGGTGGTGGTGGCGGAACGTATTGCACAGGGTGATCTGTCGTCGGAAATCGAGGTGCGCATCCACGACGAAACCGGGCGCCTGCTGGAGGCCATTCGTGCCATGCAAGATCGCTTGCGCAGCCTGGTTGGTGGAATACGCCAGGCCGCAGATTCGATAGAACTGGCCAGCGGCGAAGTGGCCAACGGCAACCAGGACCTGAGCCACCGCACCGAGGAAGCCGCCAGCAGTTTGCAGCAGACTGCGCAGTCCATGGACCACCTGACCCACATCGTGCAGCAAAGCGCTGAATCCGCCAAAGAAGCCAACCGCCTGGCCTTGACCGCTGCCACCGTAGCGGCACGCGGCGGAGCGGTGGTGGCCGAGGTGGTGACCACGATGGACGAGATCAACACCAGCTCACGCAAAATTTCAGACATCATCGGGGTCATTGACGGCATCGCCTTTCAGACCAATATCCTGGCACTGAATGCTGCGGTGGAGGCCGCCCGTGCGGGTGAGCAGGGCCGTGGTTTTGCCGTTGTGGCCGGTGAGGTGCGAAGCCTGGCAGGCCGCTCGGCCGAGGCAGCGCGCGAGATCAAGGCCTTGATAGGCGCCAGTGTGGAGCGCGTAGAGCGCGGAGCACGCCTGGTCGGTGAAGCGGGCACCACCATGCAGGACATCGTGGGCTCGGTCAACAACGTGAACAGCACCCTGGGCGAGATCACGGCGGCGGCATCCAGCCAGAGCAGCGGCATCAGCCAGATCAATGCGTCTATCGCATCGCTAGACCAAATGACACAACAAAACTCCGCCTTGGTTGAGCAGAGTGCTGCGGCGGCCGATGGGCTCAAGGATTTGGCGGTGGGCCTGGCACAGGCCGTCAGCCATTTCAAATTGGACCGTCAGGGTGGTAACCATTTGCTGACCTGAACCAATCCACCAAAAACTCGACACACACGCGAACCTTGGCCGAGTTGGACAGGCGTGTTGGATAGACCGCCCACACATGGGCCTCTTGGGCAAACGCGGGTAAGAGGTGCACCAGAGCGCCACTGGCAATGCTGGGGCCAACATCCCATTCTGATCGCAAGATGATGCCCAGGCCATCAATGGCCCATCGGTGGACAACCTCGCCGTTGTTGGCCGACAGCGGGCCACGAACCTTCACGGTCTCCAGGCCCTCTGGCCCTTTCAGTACCCAGCGCCCAAAGTCCTGGTCGCGTTCACGGATCACCATGCAATGGTGCCCGGCCAAGGCCTGCAGATCCGATGGAAAACCTTGCTGCGCCAGATAACGCGGAGCCGCGCACAACACACGGCGGTTGCTTGCAATACGGCGGGAGATCAGGTTGGGCTCTCTGACCTCGCCTACGCGGATATCCAGTTCAAAACCTTCGCCGATCAGGTCAACCGGGCGGTCCAGCAATTCCAGTTGAAGCTCCAGCTTCGGGTAGCGCAGTGCCAGCGCCGACAGCGCAGGTGCCAGTTGGTTGCGGCCAAACCCCGAACTGCTGCACAGCCGCAGCAGGCCGCTGGGCTCAAGCCGGTGGGTCGTGATGGCTTGCGCCATCGCGTCCACATCTTCCAGGATACGCACCGCACGCTGGTAAACGATTTCCCCTTGTTCGGTGACGGTCAGGCGCCGCGTAGTGCGGTGCAGCAGCTTCACGTCCAGTGCCTTTTCCAGCAAGTTGATGCGCTTGCTGATAACGGCCTTTGACACGCCCAACTCACGCGCCACCGCGGCAAATGCCTGGGCACGCACCACGGCGCAAAAAAAGCGCAAGTCTTCCAACAAGGGGCGATTGTTCACGTTTCGTGTCCTCTGGGTCAACATTCAAGAAGATTGTATTCATCAGCCTCACAAACTAGCATCCTGGCACGGCAGCACAGCCGTACTTCCACAGGAAAAAGGGATTGGGATGCAAGCACACAAAATCGCCGTCATCGCCGGTGACGGAATCGGCAACGAAGTCATGCCCGAAGGGCTGCGCGTGGTGGAGGCCGCTGCGCGCAAGTTCGGTATTGCCCTGGAATTCACAAGCTTCGATTGGGCCCACTGCGGTTACTACGTCAAGCACGGGCAGATGATGCCGTACGACTGGTTTGATCAACTCAAAGACTTTGACGCCATTTATTTTGGCGCAGCAGGATGGTCCGAAACCGTCCCCGACCATATTTCCTTGTGGGGGTCGTTGCTCAAGTTCCGTCGCGAATTTGACCAGTATGTAAACCTGCGCCCGGTGCGCCTGATGCCGGGTATTCCTTGCCCGCTTGTCAATCGCAAGGTGGGCGACATCGACTTCTACGTGGTGCGCGAAAACACCGAAGGTGAATACTCCGCGATTGGCGGACGTTTGTTTGAAGGCACCGACCGCGAGACGGTGCTGCAAGAATCGGTTTTCACCCGAAAAGGTGTGGATCGCATCCTGCAATATGCGTTCGAGCTGGCCCAGCAACGTCCCAAGAAACATCTGACGTCGGCCACCAAATCCAATGGCATGGCCATCAGCATGCCCTATTGGGACGAACGCGTAGAAGCCATGGCGGCGGCCTACCCTGGCGTGCGCTGGGACAAATACCACATTGACATATTGGCAGCGCGCTTCGTGCTGAGTCCAGAGCGTTTTGATGTCGTCGTGGCATCCAACCTGTTCGGAGATATCTTGTCTGATCTTGGGCCCGCCTGTACAGGCACCATCGCCATTGCGCCGTCGGCCAATCTCAACCCAGAGCGCACCTACCCATCGCTGTTTGAGCCCGTGCACGGCTCAGCCCCCGACATTTACGGCAAAAACATCGCCAACCCCATCGGGATGATCTGGTCCGGCGCAATGATGCTCGACTTTCTGGGCAATGGCGATGCGCGACACACCGGCGCCCACGACGCCATCGTCCGCGCAATCGAAACCACCCTGTCCACCGGCCCACGAACCCCGGACATGGGTGGCAAGGCCAGCACGACCGACTTAGGACTTGCGGTAGCCGCTGCGCTTTGATGCGTCAGCGCAGCCTTTCGAAATCTGAAAGCCTAGAGTTGCACGACCTATTGGGTGCAACCAATGGCCGATGAGATTTCTCGGTACTCTACGAACCGCGCTGAGCACCGGGCTCTTCTTGACCTTGATGCTTTGGTCTTGTCGGTGTTGATAGCGGCTCAGACCTGGTCACATCGCGCAAGAACGGGGCCTTGTAAGAACTGCGCACTGGTCCAGGAAGAATCGAACATCGACAGATTCCGGACAATTGGGCCAGAATGGCCCCATGATTGCATTGGACATTCCGACTCTGAGTGTCGTCGCCCTGCTCACCAGCCTGGTCTTACCACTGGTGTTAGCGAGCAGCGCCAGTTTTTCCACGGCCAATCGGCTGGCCACGCGCACCATAACCCGGGGGGCGGTGATCTATGCACTGGGTTTCTTCTTGCTGTCTTTGCGCGGCATCGCACCAGATTGGCTGACCTTTCTAGTGGGCAACATGCTGGTATTGGGTGGCTTTGCCGAACTCACGGTGGGCTTTGGCCAGTACTTTCGCGGTGTCATCCACCGGGGCTGGGCATTTACATTGCTGTTGCTGCAAGCGCCGTGGCTGTACTGGTGTGTGGTGGTGGAGCCCGACGCCAGTCAGCGGGTGCTGATTTCGTCGATCTTTGTTGGAATCGTGGCAACCGTGTTGGTCGGCTTGTTTCTGGCAGAAATCGCACGGCTACGCGCCGACGCGCAAGACCAGACCCGAGCAGAGCGGCGTGTGTTGTGGGGCTTGGTGGCGGTATTCGGGCTGGGCGCGCTGTCCTTTGCCTGGCGGGGCACGGTATTTTGGGGTGTGCACGGCCCGATCGACACTGCCACCCTGGGGGGACGCACCTGGGGCCTTTCTTTCTTGATGGGCGTGATCTTCAACATTGCCTTGGCAACCAGTTTGCCTTTGCTGATTTCGCGGCGCAACCAACGCGAGTTGCAGCACAGCCAGGAACTGCTGGACGCGACCGAGCAACTGGCCCAGGTGGCATCGCTGGTGGTGGATCCAGGCACCGGGCGTGTAACCCCCAACCGCGTTCTGGCCGCATGGCTGGGACCGGATGCGGCGCATGGCTTGACCCTGGAGGGCTTTGTTTCCCTCTTCGATCCACCAGACCGGGCCTGGCTGACCGACCAGGTTCGCCAATTGCTGGACCACGGTGGCTCCGGTTGGTCCGGGCAATGCCGCATGGCGGTGGCCGACCAATCGCGCTGGCTGTCGGTACACGGCGGCATTGGCAAGGATGCCGCAGGACGTCAGCAGCTCATATTGTCGGCACTGGATGTTTCGTCGTTCCGTGAAGCGACCGAGCAGGCCAACCTGGCGCGCGAAGCGGCAACGCGGGCCAATACCGCCAAATCCGAGTTCCTGGCCAATATGTCGCACGAAATTCGCACACCCATGAATGGCGTTCTGGGTCTGACCCGGTTGTGCCTGCAAGGCGACCTGCCAGCACGGGAACGCGACTTGATCGAGAAGTGCCATGCATCGGCCCAGACCTTGATGGGTGTGGTCAATGACGTGCTGGATTTTTCCAAAATCGAGGCAGGCAAACTGGTACTGGAGGATGCCCCGTTTGACCTGACCCGCACGCTGGATCAGGCGCGCAACCTGTTCGAACAAATGGCGGGCAACAAGGGCATCTGTTTCGTTGTGGAAGTGGCGCCCGACGTGCCGCTGGCTTTGCGTGGAGATGCCTTGCGTCTCACCCAAGTGCTCAACAACTTACTGAGCAATGCTGTGAAATTCACACATACGGGCACGGTGCGCTTGCAGATTTTGCGTGAGCCCGATGCGCCGGTAGCGCCAGCTGGGGGCGTGCGACTGACCTTTGCCGTGCAGGACACCGGCATCGGTATCAGCCCGCAGCAACTGGCCCGGCTGTTTGAGCCGTTCTCCCAGGCCGATGCTTCCACCACGCGCCAGTTTGGTGGAACCGGTCTGGGCCTGGCGATTTGTCGGCGTCTGGCCGATCTGATGGGCGGCAGCCTTAGCGTGGACAGTGAACCGGGCGCGGGCAGCCGTTTTGCACTGATCCTGCCCTTGGGATTGTCGGACGCGGAGCTGCAGCCCGCAACCCCGCCTCCCACACACAAACAGCGGCGTCTGCAGGGCCTTCGCGTTTTGCTAGTGGAAGATAACCCCATCAATGTGATGGTGGCCAAACTATCCTTGGAGGGTGAAGGTGCGCATGTCATCCACCGTGCAGATGGACAGCAGGCCGTGGACTTTCTGCGTGCGCACGCTGGCGACGTGGATGTCGTGTTGATGGACATTCAAATGCCGGTCATGGATGGCTACACTGCCACACGCACCATTCGCGCCGACCTGGGCTTGCGGTTGTTGCCAGTGGTCGCCATGACAGCCAACGTGATGGACACCGACCGCCAGGCCAGTGTGGAAGCGGGCATGGACGCCCATGTGGGCAAGCCCTTTGACATCAACACCCTGGTGGACGTGCTGCTGCGCTGTACCAGCGGCGTGGCGACTTGACCGGTACCCTGCGCACCCAAACACGCAAGAGGCCACGACGCACCTCTGCTAGTTTTTACGCAAACTCGCCAAGTCCACACCACCATCGCTGGTTCGTTCTGCCACTGTCCAGCGCAGAGGCGCGCGCACAGGGGTGGCACTGAGGCGGCGGGCATCACGGGCGATCAACTTCAAGGTGTAGTCGCCAGTGCTTTGAGACGGCAACTGCACCGTGGTGCTGAAGCTCTGGATGCTGCCGGCACCTTGGTTGGTTTTCAGATCACCGACCATTGTTTGCGACCAGACGGTGTTACCCAAGCTGTTGGTCAGTTCCAGCAGCACCTCCCAAGGTTCATACGTGGGCGCATTGCCGTCATTGCGCACCACAGCAGACACGGACAAAAGCCCGCTGCCAGTCAAGCCGACATTGGCCGTGTCTACCCGGTAGCGGTAACCGGCCTCGCGGCCAACCTGGATGAGTTGTTGTTGCTCTGTGGGGGTATACGATGCCCAGCTGTTGGCGCTTCCATCACCAATGTTGCCATTGCCTACGGTGCTGATATGAAAGTCGCGCACCTGCTGTTGTGCAACCAACGGGGTGTCGGCGGGGTCGCCACTGGGAAACTGGCAATACTCAGCCACAAAGGGTGCGGTCTTCCACACGTCTTGCAGCGTGGCCCACTCGGTGGGGTGGTGCGTCCACTGGTTCATGAACCCGCCACGCCCCAGGCAATCGATACGCATGCCAACCGGTTTGCTGGCGATGGTTTGCTGTGTGGTGGCATACCGCACTTCGTTGTAGCGGCTGTAGATGGCCAGCATCACCATCTGGCGGGTTGGGAAGGCACGCAAATGCATGTCCACAAACTCGCGTTTGCTGGCATCGGTGGCCGCCACAATGCCTGCCGGCGCGGTAGCGTAGTTGATGCCCGACGACAGCGCCCATTCGCCCCACTGTCCAAACATGCCGATGTCAATCCAGGCGATGTCGTCCTGACTACCCAGGGCCGTCGAGAGGGCAAGCAGCAAGGCACTGGCGCGTTGTTGCAGGTAGGGGTCGTTCCAATCAGGCACAAAGGTCAGCCCGGGTGTGCCCGCGTCGTAATCCGCCCACCAACCGCAGCCATTTAGGCAACTGGCATGGTTGACCACGTAGCTGGGAATGTAGACCTGGCCGTCGTCGTAGCCCAACATGGCTTGCACCCGCAGCGCGAATTTGCGGCCCTGGCTTTTGGCGGTCTGCAGGTCACTGAGCACGGTGGCAAAGTTATAAGTGCCCAAACCGGTTTCCAGATCCTTCCAGCGGTACCGTTGGTAGGCATCCAGCGCTGGGCTGACCTGGGTGACTTTCTCCTGCCCGCGCCAGCGGTAATAACCGCGCATGGGGTTGACCGTGTCGTCCGTGGTGGGCGCGAGGGCCGTGAAAACCTTAGATGTGGACTGCGCCTGCCAAGCGGCAGCGGCGACGGTAATGGTCACGCTGGCTGCGCTGCTGCTGACTTTGCCGTCATGGACGGTCAGCGACACCACATAACTTCCGGCCATGTCCGCAGTGAAGCTGGTTGCAACGGCCGTGGTGGTGGTCAACACAGCCGTGCTGCCTGCCGGTTTGGATGTCAGCGTCCAAGCATAGGTTATTGGATCACCATTAGCGTCTGAACTGCCACCGCCATTGACGGTGACAAGACCCAAGCCAACGTTCTGTGCGCCCCCCGCGAATGCAACCGGAACGATGTTCGCTTGCGGTGTGGTGGACGTAGGAGGTGTGCCTCCGGTCGATGGGGAGGTTCCCGTAGGCGCTGTTGTTCCATCGGTTGGTGTGGTGTTTTGAGACACTGGTGTCTGGCCCGTCGCCGTGGGAGCCGCAGTGCTGGGGGTTCCCGAGTTTGTCGCTGGTGCACTGGGCGCACTACTACCTCCACCACCACAAGCCACCAAAGCGAGCGCAACGACGCCGGACCAGATCGTTCGGTTGAGTGGGATATTCATAGGGCGAACTTTCGACTTTCTCGGAAAAACAATGCAAAGACTCAACACTCTGGCTGCCCAGTGGAACACTGGGCGTGGGGTGGGCTCCCTTTGAGAGCCAGCGGTATTCTAGAAAACAATAGAAAGTGCCCCATTCGGCTTGGTCGGATGGCATCACGTTCAAAACCAGGTCGGTCTTTTAAAAGGATTGCCGATTTGACCGATGCAGCTGAGCGCCCAACGTAAAGGGGCGCAATGCCTTGCGGACATTGCGCCCCACATCCCGCTTACGGGCTTATTTCACTGTAAATGACTGAGCAGTACCGTCCAAATAATTCACGTAATAGACGCCACCATCCACCCACCACAAAACATCAGTGTCGGCCACCGGCCGGCTAATGAGGTTGTAGCCGGGCCGTAGCGTCAGGGTCTGGTTACCGACCGCGACGGAAATCGTGCCGTCAGCCTCTTGCACCGGCGAACCAGCACCTGAGATCGTGCTTAGCACAGCAATCACTTTGTTAGGGTCAGCAAACGCAGGGTAAAGCGTCTGTTTCAACTTGCTATCGCCAAACACCAGATTACCAGCTGCATCTGGCGAAAAACCGCTAGCCGTGCTGGGGGTTGCCGTCCAAGATGGGCGGAAGAAGTACTGTACGCCGCTGACCGTCGCCTTGAGCAAACCGCTGGCCATCACCGTCACAGTTGCTTGTGCATCCAGGCCCTTGATCTGGCTAACCATTGCGTCTGGATTGGCCACGGTCGGCGCAAGATTGACCACCACACCATTCGTGACGACCCTTGCCAAGCCGTTGGACTGCAGTTCACTGTTGTCCCGAGAGGAGACTTGCAACTGACCAATCGGCACTCCCGTGATCACTGTGCCATCTGTCAGTGAAGTGACAATGCCGCCGATGCTGCTATTGCTCAGGCGTGTTGGGGTTGTACCAAGCAGCGTCTGAAGCGCATTGACCACGCTGCTGCCCAGATTGGCGCCATTCAGGCGTGCCGGAGTCCCGTCAATGGATACCGGCACACTCTCCAAGCTAAAGCCAATGGGCAAGGTGAGATTTTGTGCCACCCCTGCACCACCGTCCACCAGCGACGTGTCGGTCACGACACCGTTCACGTCATAAGTGATGCTTTCACCCCTGTACAAAACCATTGATAGTGGTGTAGCAAGGGGCACAACTCGTAGACCGTCAACACTTTGGTCAGCCTGCGCTATACACAACGAGAACGCCAACAAATTGCGTTGATAACTTGAGACGCTTGCGAAGTATGTATTCCATACACTGCTCTTGCTGCCCGAGGGCGGCGTAGAGGGGAGCGTGGGCCGCACTCCACAGTTACGGGGCGCGGTCACCGTACCGGATTGAACAGTGACCTGGGTGCTTCCACCGCTTCCACTGTTTCCAGTTACGACGATCGTTGCACCGCTGCTACCGGTTACAACATTTTGCCCAGAAGTACCTTGCAGGACTAGACCACCTGCCGAGCCAGTCAACGTTGCACTGCCTTGAGTCACCAATAAGGCATTTCCGCTGCCGCTGGCAGAGACACTCAAGGTAGCGCCGGTGCTGCCAGTGGATATTCCGAGCGACGACCCACCCCCCAGATTGACGGATACGCCAGAGCTGTTGCCCGAGAGCGTCAATGTGCTACCGCCAGCGTTGCTCGACGAAACATCTACCGTGCTACCCGTGCCAACGGTGACGGTAGATGGGCCAGTGATCGTACCGCTGCCGCCACTGGGGATAGTGCCGCTACCGCCGCTGATCGTGATGGAAACCGTCACCGTGACGGTCTGCGTGGCGGTAACAGCAGCAGTGCCGTCGAGCGTCCCTCCAATCGTGCAGGTTCCGGCGCTGGCTGCGGTAATCGTGGCGGTCACTGTTCCATTGAACGAACTGCGGGTAATGCTGCCCACGGTGCAATTGCCGCTGTTGCTGGTGATGGTGGCTCCGCTGGCAAGAACATTGCCGAGCGCAGCGTTGCTGGAGTCCCGCAGGGTCAGCGTAGCGGTTGTCGTAGCACCAACCCCACTCAGGCTGTTGCTGCCTACGGTCAGCGTGGAATTGGCAGCGGTCGCCACCGTGGTCACTGTGACTGCCTGCGTGGCGGTAACAGCAGCAGTGCCGTCAAGCGTCGCCCCGATCGTGCAGGATCCGGCGCTGGCGGCGGTAATCGTGGCGGTCACCGTACCGTTGACCATGCTGCGGGTAAAGCTACCCACGGTGCAGTTGGCGCTGTTGCTGGTGATGGTGGCGCCACTGCCACTGACGTCAACGAGGGCCGTATTGCCGGAGTCGCGCAGAGTCAGCGTCGCGGTGGTGGTGGCGCCAACCCCGTTCAGGGTATTACTGCCCACAACCAGTGTCGAGTTGGCGGCAGTCGCGACAGCGGTCACCGTGACTGCCTGTGTGGCGATGACGGGAGTAGTACCGTCAAGCGTCCCACCAATCGTGCAGGAGCCTGCGCTGGCCGCGGTAATCGTGGCGGTCACCGTACCGTTGACCATGCTGCGGGTAAAGCTACCCACGGTGCAGTTGCCGCTATTGCTGGTGATGGTGGCACCACTGCCACTGACATCGCCGAGCGGGGCATTGCCGGAGTCCCGTAGCGTCAGCGTCGCGGTGGTGGTTGCGCCAACCCCGTTCAGGGTATTGCTGAGCACATCAACCGTGGAGTTGCCTGCAGTCGCCACTGCGGTCACCGTGACGGCTTGCGTGGCAGTGACAGGCGTAGAGCCTTCAAGCGTCCCACCGATCATGCAAAAACCGGCGCCAGCGCCGGTGATCGAAGCGGTCACTGTGCCATCGGTCGCACTGCGGGTTATGACACCCACGGTGCAATTGATGCTGTCGCTGGTGATGGTGGCGCCACTGCCGCTGACATCGCCGAGTGCGACACCGCCGGCATCTTTCAGGGTCAGCGTTGCGGTCGTGGTCGCCCCAACGTTCAGGACATTGCTCAGCACGTCAACGGTGGAATTGGCGGCAGTCGCCTGCGCGGCAGCTGAGGAGGAAAACAACACGCCCGCAACCAGTGCGCTGAGGACCGGAATCATGCGGAGCAGCCGTCGGTGGGCTCTTTGCCGCGCGTTGAATAGAACTAATGGCATAAGTGACAAACCTCCACACAGTTGAAGTAAGTATTTGGTGGTCTCGCGGATGCCATAGACGCCGCCGCGCCCCCCTGCGATGAGCAGAAAAAAATTCGCCCCATCCGAGCAAAAGTTTTGCACAGTTATCAACAACTGATCAACCGCCAAGTCAAAAACCAACACTCAACACGCAGACAGAAAAAAATTAGCCCGAACTGTTGCCAGTCCGGGCTAATTATGATTGGAGCTTAGCTCAGATCACCTGCGCGCCGGTGGCACATCCGTGCAACTGCCATGCGCAATTTCCGCCGCCATGCCAATGGATTCACCCAGCGTGGGATGTGGGTGAATCGTCTTGCCGATATCCCCCGCGTCCGCACCCATCTCAATCGCCAGCGCGATCTCACCAATCATGTCGCCCGCATGGGTGCCGACCATGCCGCCGCCCAGGATCTTGCCGTGGCCGTGGGCCTCGGGTGAATCGTCGAACAACAGTTTGGTAACGCCTTCGTCGCGGCCGTTGGCAATCGCGCGGCCGGATGCGGTCCAGGGGAACAGGCCCTTCTTGACCTTGATGCCTTGGGCCTTGGCCTGGTCTTCGGTGAGGCCGACCCAGGCCACTTCGGGGTCGGTGTCGGCCACGCTGGGGATCACACGGGCGTTGAAGGCGGCAGCGGCCAGCTCCTTGTTGCCTTGCAATTCACCGGCTGCCACTTCGGCCAGGTTGGTCGCTTCCAAGGACACGTCCAGGTTTTTGTCGAGTCAAGGGCTCACTTGCGGATGCGGCGGCCTGTCTTGAACACCCACCACACCACCACAAGACATGCCACCATGAACCCCAGCGTCATGCCCACGCTGATGCCAATGTGCACATCGGCTTGGCCGTAAAACGCCCAGCGCAGCCCACTGATGAGATACACCACGGGGTTGAACAGCGACACGGCTTGCCACAGCGGCGGCAGCATGCTGATGCTGTAGAACGCCCCACCCAGGAAGGTAAGCGGGGTGATCACCAGCAGCGGGATGACCTGCAGTTTTTGAAAACTGTCGGCCCACAGACCAATGATGAATCCGAACAGGCAGAAAGTTGTGGCGGTGAGTACCAAAAAGCCCATCATCCACAGCGGATGCGCCACCTCATACGGCACGAAAAATCGCGCTGTGATGAGGATGAGGGTGCCCACCATGAGTGACTTGCTCACCGCAGCGCCCACATAGCCCAGCAGCACCTCCACCCATCCGACCGGTGCGCTCAGCAGCTCGTAAATGGTGCCAGACCATTTGGGCATATAGATACCAAAGGCAGAGTTTGAAATACTCTCCGACAGCAGCGAGAGCATCAGTAGCCCCGGGATGATGTAGGCGCCATAACTTACCCCCCCGATGTCGCCCATGCGCGAACCAATGGCCGAGCCGAAGACGATGAAATACAAAGCTGTGGAGAGCACGGGCGCAATCAGGCTTTGCATCCAGGTGCGAAAGGCGCGGTTCATCTCGAAGCGGTAGATGGCGCGCACGCCGTGCAGGTTGAGGCCGTTCATGCTTGCGTTGCTTTCGTATCGTGGACCAGGCTGACGAAAATGTCTTCGAGCGAGCTTTCGCTGGAATGCAGATCCTTGAAATCAATACCTGCCTCGCCCAGGGCACGCAACAGTGCGGCAATGCCGGTGTCTTCCTGCTGGGTGTCAAAGCTGTAGGTCAGCTGCTGGCCATGCTGCGACAGTTCGAGAGACCAGGATGCCAAGGCCTCCGGTACCCGTTCCAAGGGGTGCTGCAGCGTAAGCGTCAGTTGCTTTTTGCCCAGCTTTCGCATCAGCACGTGCTTGTCTTCCACCACGATCAGCTCGCCGTTGCGGATCACGCCGATGCGGTCGGCCATGTCTTCGGCTTCTTCGATGTAGTGGGTGGTCAGGATGATGGTCGTGCCAGCATCGCGCAGTTGGCGCACCAGGCGCCACATGTCATGGCGCAACTCCACGTCAACACCCGCACTGGGTTCGTCGAGGAACAGTATCTTCGGCTCATGTGACAGGGCCTTGGCAATCAGCACACGCCGTTTCATGCCACCGGAAAGCTGCAAGATCTTGTTGTCCTTCTTGTCCCACAGCGACAGGTCTTTCAGGATTTTCTCGATGAACGCCGGATTCGGCGCCTTGCCAAACAGGCCGCGGCTGAAGCTCACCGTGGCCCACACCGTCTCAAACGAATCCGTGTGCAACTCCTGGGGAACCAGACCAATGATGGAACGCGCCGCACGGTAGTCACGCACCGTGTCGTGGCCGTCGGCCGTGACCGTGCCCAGGGTGGCGGTGCTCATACCGCAGATCACACTGATCAGCGTGGTCTTGCCTGCACCGTTGGGGCCCAACAGCGCAAAAATCTCGCCGCGCCGGATGTCCAGGTTGATGGTCTTGAGGGCCTGGAAACCGTCCGCATAGGTTTTGCTGAGGTCCCGCACGCAGACTATGGGGTCCGCGGCGGAAACGATGGGGGGATTGGCAAGCATGTAGAGTGGTGATTGGCGGTTGAGGACTAGCGGCACCGCATATTGTCACGCCAGCCCGCGCCGCTCCGGGCTGATGGGGTCATTGCTCGAATGATCGACAAAAATGCTGCCGCATTTTCGCCACCAGTGCAATAAAGAAAACCGCGCAGCCCTCTTCGGAACTTCGCGGCCAGCTACTGATTCAGTAGCACCTGGTGGTTAGACCAACTTTACTTTCTCGCTGGCGGCACATCCGTGCAACTGCCATGCGCAATCTCCGCCGCCATGCCGATGCTTTCGCCCAGCGTGGGGTGGGGGTGGATGGTCTTGCCGATATCCACCGCGTCCGCGCCCATCTCAATCGCCAGCGCGATCTCGCCGATCATGTCGCCCGCATGCGTGCCGACCATGCCGCCGCCCAGGATCTTGCCGTGACCATGCGCCTCGGGTGAATCGTCGAACAAAAGCTTGGTGACACCTTCGTCGCGGCCATTGGCAATGGCGCGGCCCGATGCCGTCCACGGGAACAGGCCCTTCTTGACCTTGATGCCTTGGGCCTTGGCCTGGTCTTCAGTGAGGCCAACCCAGGCCACTTCGGGGTCGGTGTAGGCCACGCTGGGAATGACGCGGGCGTTGAAGGCGGCTGCGGCCAGCTCCTTGTTGCCCTGCAATTCACCGGCAATCACTTCGGCCGCCACATGGGCCTCGTGCACCGCCTTGTGGGCCAGCATCGGCTGGCCGACGATGTCGCCGATGGCGAAGATGTGGGGCACGTTGGTGCGCATCTGGATATCGACATTGATGAAACCACGGTCGGTGACCGCCACCCCGGCTTTCTCGGCGGCGATCTTCTTGCCATTGGGCGTGCGGCCCACGGCTTGCAGCACCAGGTCATACACCTGGGGCGCGGGGGCCGTGCCGCCCTCCTCTGCTGCGGCGAACGTGACCTCAATGCCTTCGGGCAAGGCGCGTGCGGAGACGGTCTTGGTCTTGAGCATGATGTTGTCAAAACGCTTGGCGTTCATCTTCTGCCAGATCTTGACGAGGTCGCGGTCGGCGCCCTGCATCAGGCCGTCCAGCATTTCCACCACGTCCAGGCGTGCGCCCAGCGTGCTGTAGACGGTGCCCATTTCCAGGCCGATGATGCCGCCACCCAGGATCAGCATGCGCTTGGGGACTTCTTTCAGCTCCAGCGCGCCAGTGCTGTCCACCACGCGTGGGTCTTCGGGCATGAAAGGCAGGCGCACCGCTTGGCTGCCCGCAGCAATGATGGCCTTCTTGAAGGCGATGACCTTCTTGGTGCCGGTCTTCTCTTGCGCGCCACCGCTGGTTTCTTCCACTTCCACATGGTTGGCGCCAACGAAGGCACCGTAGCCGCGCACGGTGGTGACCTTGCGCATCTTGGCCATGGCGGCGAGACCGCCGGTCAGCTTGCCAATGACTTTTTCCTTGTGGCCACGCAGCTTGTCGACGTTGACCACCGGTGCGCCAAAGTCCACGCCCAGGGCAGACATGTGGCTCACCTCGTCCATGACGGCCGCCACGTGCAGCAGCGCCTTGGATGGGATACAACCCACGTTCAGACAGACGCCACCCAGTGTGGCGTAGCGTTCGACCAGGATGACCTTCAGGCCTAGGTCGGCCGCGCGGAACGCAGCCGAGTAACCGCCAGGGCCGCCACCGATAACCAGCACGTCGCAGTCCAAGTCTGCGGTACCGGCGTAGCTGGCGCCAGCGGGTGCAGCCACAGCGACCTCTGCCGGTGCCGGTGCCGGTGCATTTACTACTGTTTTAGGAGCATCTGGTGTAGCAGCGACGGGGGCTACAGCCTGATTTGACGTTGAAGCATTGGCTGGAGCCGGGCTGGGCTCGGCATCTGCACCGGCCACTTCCAGCATCAACACAACCGAACCTTCGCTGACCTTGTCGCCCAGCTTGACTTTGAGTTCCTTGACCACGCCGCCTTGGCTGGCCGGGATCTCCATGGAGGCCTTGTCGCTCTCCACGGTGATCAGGCTTTGCTCGGCCTTGATGGTGTCGCCGGGTTTGACCATCAGTTCGATAACGCTGACGTCGGTGACGTCGCCGATATCGGGGACTTTGATTTCTACGATTGCCATAGTGTTCTTACCAATCAGTTGGGGACAGAGCTACGCTGCTCTGCGGTCTGTCCCACAAGGAGTTTTACAAAGGACTGGCTGCTTAGAGCAACACACGGCGGAAGTCACCCAGGATCTGGCCCAGGTAGACGTTGAAGCGCGCAGCGGCGGCGCCGTCGATGACGCGGTGGTCCCAGGTCAGCGACAAGGGCAACATCAGACGCGGCTGGAATGCCTTGCCGTCCCACACGGGTTCCATCGTCGAGCGGCAGACGCCCAGGATGGCGACCTCGGGCGCGTTGATGATGGGCGTGAAGTAACGCCCGCCAATGCCGCCCAGGCTGGAGATAGTGAAACTGGCGCCGGACATTTCTGCCGGGCTCAGCTTGCCATCGCGCGCCTTCTTGGCCAGTTCGCTCATCTCCTGGCTGATCTGGAAGATGCCTTTTTTGTCGGCATCCTTGATGACCGGAACCATCAGGCCATTGGGCGTGTCGGCCGCAAAACCGATGTGGTAGAACTGTTTGTAGATCAGCGCGTCGCCGTCCAACGAGCTATTGAACTCGGGGAACTTCTTCAGCGCGGCCACGCAAGCTTTGATCAGGAAGGCCAGCATCGTCACCTTGACACCAGACTTCTCGTTCTCCTTGTTGGTGGAGACGCGGAAGGCTTCCAGGTCGGTGATGTCGGCATCGTCGTGGTTGGTGACGGCGGGAATCATGATGGCGTTGCGCAGCAGGTTGGCGCCGCTGATCTTCTTGATGCGGCTCAGTTCCTTGCGCTCAATGGGGCCGAACTTGGCGAAGTCCACCTTGGGCCAGGGGATCAGACCCAGTCCGGCACCGTCGCCACTGCCCGCTGCAGGCTTGTTCTGCGCCGCAGCAGCCAAGGTCTGGATGGCGCCGCTCATCACGGATCGGGTGAAGCCTTGCACGTCTGCCTCGGTGATACGGCCTTTGAGGCCACTGCCTTTGACCTCGTTCAAGGGCACGCCCAGTTCGCGGGCAAACTTGCGGACCGACGGTGATGCATGCGGCAAGCCTACGGGTGCAGCGCCGGGCGCGTGCGCAGGCACGGCGAAGCCGGGCGCAGCTGCGGCAGCTGCGGGGGCAGAGACTGCCGCAGGAGCAGCCGCGGTAGGCGCTGCAGGTGCCGCTGCGGGAGCAGCAGCCGGTGCAGCCACCGCGCCACCAGCCACGCCTTCGAGAATCACCACCAGGTCACCGATGTTCACGGTGTCTCCCAGCTTGACCTTGATCTCTTTGACCACACCCGCGGTGCTGGACGGGATCTCCATCGATGCCTTGTCCGACTCCACGGTCACTAGGCTTTGCTCCACCTTGACCATGTCGCCCACCTTGACCAGCAGTTCAATGACGGTGACGTCCTTGAAATCGCCAATGTCGGGAATACGCACTTCCACCGGGCCGCTGGATGCCGCGGCCACCGGTGCGGGTGCTGCAGCAGCAGGAGCTGCAGCTGGCGCTACAGAAACAGGAGCGGTAGGTACAGCGGCGGCGGGGGCTACAGCCTGATTTTGCTCAGCGCTTTCGAGCGAGACGACGATCGAGCCTTGCTTGACCTTGTCGCCCAATTTGACCTTGATCTCCTTGACCACACCACCGTGGCTGGACGGGATTTCCATGGAGGCCTTGTCAGACTCCACAGTGATCAGCGATTGTTCAGCCTTGACGGTGTCGCCAACCTTGACCATCAGTTCAATGACGGTGACTTCGTCAAAGTCGCCAATGTCGGGAACCTGGATATCGATAGATGCCATTTTTGTTGTCTCCGGTTTTTCTTATGCGTACAGCGGGTTGATCTTGTCAGCCTTGATGCCGTACTTGGCAATCGCCTCGGCCACCTTGGCCACCGGCACGGTGCCGTCTTCGCTCAGCGCCTTCAAAGCGGCGACAACGATGTAGTGGCGGTTCACCTCAAAGTGCTCGCGCAGCTTGGAGCGGAAATCGCTGCGGCCATAACCGTCGGTGCCCAGCACCTTGTAGGTACGGCCCTTGGGGATGAAGGGGCGGATCTGCTCGGCGTAGGCCTTCATGTAATCTGTGGAAGCAACCACCGGACCCTTGGCCTTGTCCAACTGCTGCGCCACAAAGGACACGCGGGGTGTCTCCAGCGGGTGCAGCAGGTTCCAACGCTCGGCGTCCTGGCCGTCACGGGTGAGCTCGTTGAAGCTTGGGCAGCTCCACACGTCTGCCGCCACGCCCCAGTCTTTTTCCAGCAGCTCTTGCGCTGCAATGCTTTCGCGCAGGATGGTGCCCGAGCCGAGCAACTGCACACGTGGTGTCAGCTTGGCGCCTTCCTTGCACATGTACATGCCCTTGATGATCTGCTCTTCAGTACCGGGTGTGAGGCCGGGCATGGCGTAGTTTTCGTTCAGCAGCGTCAGGTAGTAGTAGACGTTGTCCTGCTTCTCCACCATGCGCTTGAGGCCATGGTGCAGGATGACACCCACTTCGTGCGCGAAGGTGGGGTCGTAGCTGATGCAGTTGGGAATGGTGCCAGCCATGATATGGCTGTGGCCGTCTTCGTGCTGCAGGCCTTCGCCGTTCAGCGTGGTACGACCCGAGGTGCCGCCCAGCAGGAAGCCGCGGGCCTGCATGTCGCCAGCAGCCCAGGCCAGATCACCAATGCGCTGGAAGCCGAACATGGAGTAGTACACATAGAACGGGATCATGATCCGGTTGCTGGTGCTGTAACTGGTGGCAGCCGCAATCCAGCTGCTCATGCCGCCGGCTTCGTTGATGCCCTCTTGCAGGATCTGGCCGGCCTTGTCTTCCTTGTAGTACATGACCTGGTCTTTGTCGACCGGGGTGTACTGCTGTCCCGCAGGGTTGTAGATACCCACCTGGCGGAACAGACCTTCCATACCGAAGGTACGGGCCTCGTCCACCAGAATGGGTACGACGCGGGGGCCCAGGGCCTGGTCGCGCAGCAACTGCGTCAGGAAACGCACATAGGCCTGGGTGGTGGAGATTTCACGGCCTTCGGGCGTGGGGTCCATCACGGACTTGAAAGTCTCCAGCGACGGCACGGTGAACTGCTCGTCCGACTTGGTGCGGCGGTGCGGCAAGTAGCCACCCAGCGCCTTGCGGCGCTCATGCAGGTAGCGCATTTCGGGCGTGTCGTCGGCCGGCTTGTAGAACGGCAGCTTGGGCAGTTCACTGTCGGGAATCGGGATATTGAAGCGGTCGCGGAAGGCTTTGATGTCTTCGTCGGTCAGCTTCTTGGTCTGGTGCACATTGTTCTTACCCTCGCCAGCCTTGCCCATGCCAAAGCCCTTGACGGTCTTGATCAGCAGCACCGTGGGTTGACCCTTGTGGTTGACGGCCTTGTGGAAGGCGGCATAGACCTTCTTGGAATCGTGGCCGCCGCGGCGCAGGTCAAACACCTCTTCGTCGCTCATTTTGGCGACCATTTCCAGCGTGCGCGGGTCCTTGCCGAAGAAATGCTTGCGCACATAGGCGCCGTCGTTGGCTTTCATGGCCTGGTAGTCGCCGTCCAGCGTGTCCATCATGACCTTCTTGAGCGCGCCGTCCTTGTCGCGCGCCAAGAGCGGGTCCCAACCGGAGCCCCAGATCAGCTTGATGACGTTCCAGCCCGCACCGCGGAATTCGCCTTCCAGCTCCTGGATGATCTTGCCGTTGCCGCGCACCGGGCCGTCCAGGCGCTGCAGGTTGCAGTTGATGACAAACACCAGGTTGTCCAAGTTTTCACGGGCTGCCAAACCGATGGCGCCCAGGGATTCGACCTCGTCCATTTCGCCGTCGCCGCAGAACACCCAGACCTTGCGGTTTTCGGTGTTGGCAATGCCGCGGGCGTGCAGATATTTCAGGAAACGGGCCTGGTAGATGGCCATCAAGGGGCCCAGGCCCATGGACACCGTGGGGAACTGCCAGAACTCGGGCATCAGCTTGGGATGTGGGTAGCTGGACAGGCCCTTGCCGTCCACTTCCTGGCGGAAGTTCAGCAGTTGCTCTTCGGTCAGGCGGCCTTCCATAAAGGCGCGGGCATAGACACCGGGGGACACGTGGCCCTGGATGTAGAGGCAATCACCGCCATGGTTTTCACTCTCGGCGTGCCAGAAGTGGTTGAAGCCGGCGCCAAACAGACTGGCCAGGGATGCGAAGGAGCCAATGTGGCCGCCCAAATCACCACCGTCAATGGGGTGGTGGCGGTTGGCCTTGACGACCATGGCCATGGCGTTCCAGCGCATGTAGGCGCGCAGGCGTTCTTCAATTTCCAGGTTGCCGGGGGATCGCTCTTCCTGATCGGGCTCAATGGTGTTGACGTAACCGGTGGTAGCCGAGAAAGGCATGTCGATGCTCTTCTGGCGGGCATGTTCGAGCAATTGCTCCAACAAGAAGTGCGCCCGCTCGGGGCCTTCGGCCTCGATGACGGCGGACAAGGCGTCCATCCATTCGCGGGTTTCCTGGCTGTCCAGATCTGAATTGGGCACGCTGGTGGCGCCAGGGGGAACTGCTGACATGGATGTCTCCTCGTTGTTTTGAAGCAATTTAGTACGTTTTAGGTCGTTCTACCTATTCTCACATAAGTTTTTTAAAATTTCAACTGGCGCATATTGATTTCATATTATGAATTTCAAAACAATGCTCTTCTAGGAGCTGACCTACACTAGAGAAATGCCTTTGCCCAAGCTGATTTCCCTGCCAAACCCGCTGGCCTTGCCAGCCATGGAGCGAGCCCGCCGCTGGTGGCAAATGCTCGCGCCCCACCGCCAGGACCGCTTGGCCGTGCTCGCCCCTTTGGCGGCTGTGTTGTTGTTTTTTGCCGCCATCGTGGCCGCCCTCGGTTACTTGCGACTGGAGGAAATGGACCGCGAACAACAGGCCGTACAACGCGATGTGGAGTACACCCAACAGCGTCTGCGCTTGCGCTTGCTGGAGCGCCAGGAACAGTTGATGCGTATTGCACGGGAGATATCCAACCGTGAGCTGGATGTGGACGAGTTTCGCAACCGCGCGCGCTCCCTGCTCAACCAATACCCTGAACTGCAGGGGCTGGCCTGGGTAGACGAACGCCGCCGCGTCAAATCGGCGCAGGGTACTGCCGTTTTGATCGCCGCCCAGTTGAATGCCCCCAGCGATGGTGGCCAACGTAATGAAACCCTGAGCGGTTTTCTGGCGGCTCGCGAACTGGAGCAGCCCGTCTACGTGCAGCCCCTGGGCACGCCCCAGGACACACCGTTTCTGCAAATGCACTTGCCGTTAACCGACCGCACGCGTTTCTCGGGCGTGTTGATTGCGGAATACTCCATAGACGGTCTGTTCCGGTATGGTGTGCCTACCGAGGTCACGTCCCGTTACGCCATATCCTTGCAAGACGCCAAGGGCGGGCTGCTGGCGGGTATCGCCATACCCGCCAAACAAACGGTAGACAATCTTCTGCCCTGGGCAGGCCCGACCAATGAATACTCCATGCCGGTCTCTCCCGTGGGCAGTGCATTGGTGGTGCGGGGCCAGGCCTACCGCGCGTCATTGGGTGTCATAGGTAGCGGACTGTTCTGGCTGGTCAGCACCCTGAGTGTGATGACCGCCTGGATGCTGATTGCCAACTGGCGCCACACGCGCCGGCGTATGCAGGCGCAGCAGGCCCTGATTTCTGAGACCACCTTCCGCCGCGCCATGGAAAATTCCATGTTGACCGGCATGCGGGCCATGGATTTGCAAGGCCGCATCACCTATGTAAACGCAGCCTTTTGCCAGATGACCGGCTGGACCGAACCCGAACTGGTGGGCCGCACCGCTCCCTTTCCCTATTGGCCCGAAAGCGACCGGGAGCAGTTGCACTCCCTGTTGAATGAAGAGCTGGCGGGCAATAGCGCGCCCGGCGGCATACAGGTGCGGGTGCAGCGGCGTGACAGCAGCCTGTTCGACGCCCGCCTTTACGTGTCGCCTCTGATCGATGCCGTGGGCAAACAAACGGGCTGGATGACCTCCATGACCGACATCACCGAACCCAACCGGGTGCGGGAGCAGTTGTCGGCATCCCACGAACGGTTCACCACCGTGCTAGAAGCGCTGGATGCTTCCATTTCCGTGGCACCCCTGGGTAGTGACGAACTGCTGTTTGCCAACAAACTCTACCGCCAGTGGTTTGGTTTGCAGGCCCACGGCCACCTGCAGCTGGTGGCACAGGCCGGTGTGCCGGACAGCCCGCCCAACGACGAGGCATCCGACAGTGTGGATTCCTTTGCCGGCTTACCCACCACCGCCCTGCCCGACACCGAAACCGAGAGTGCCGAGATTTTTATACCCGAACTCAACCAGTGGCTGGAGGTGCGCACCCGTTACCTGAGCTGGGTGGACGGCCGTTTGGCCCAGATGGTCATTGCCACCGACATCACCTCCCGGCGACTGACCGAAGAACAGGCCGCCAGCCAGACTGAGCGCGCCCAAACCGCCAGCCGCCTCATCACCATGGGCGAAATGGCGTCCAGTGTGGCCCACGAGCTGAACCAGCCGCTCACCGCCATCAACAACTATTGCAACGGCATGGTCTCGCGCATCAAGGCGCAACAAATCAATGAAGAGGAGCTGCTGGGTGCGCTGGAAAAGACTGCCAAACAGGCCCAGCGGGCCGGTCAGATCATCCACCGCATACGTTCCTTCGTGAAACGCAGCGAGCCCAACCGTACGCCGTCGGAGGTGACCAACATCGTGGCCGAAGCGGTGGAACTGGCCGAAATTGAACTGCGCAAATTCAATGTGCGCCTGAACCACTACGTGGCCGCCCGCCTGCCCACGTTGATGGTGGACCCCATATTGATTGAGCAGGTGCTAATCAACCTGCTGCGCAATGCCGCGGAATCGATAGACATGGCCCTGCGCCAGACCTCGCAGCGTATTGTGGAGTTACGGGTGGTGCCCAAGGTGATGGACGACAAACATGTTGTCGAGTTTTCGGTGCAGGATACCGGCAAGGGCCTGGCACCCGAGGTCATGGCCCGGTTGTACGAAGCCTTCTACTCCACCAAGTCCGATGGCATGGGCATTGGCCTCTCCTTGTGCCGCTCCATCGTGGAATCCCACTTGGGGCGGATGTCGGCAGAGAACCTCTACAATGGCGACGAAGTAGCGGGGTGCCGATTCTCATTCTGGATACCGCTGACCGAAGTTAGCCCCAGTTTGACGAGACATCCGCGCAAAAACAACTAAAACCCTGGAAACCTGAATGAGCCTGCTTCCCAAAAAAGGTACTGTTTACGTTGTGGACGACGACGAGGCCGTGCGCGATTCGCTGCAATGGCTGCTCGAAGGCAAGGGCTTCAGGGTCCGCTGTTTTGACTCTGCCGAATCCTTCCTGAGCCGTTACGACGCACGCGAAGTCGCATGCCTGATTGTCGACATCCGCATGGGTGGCATGACCGGGTTGGAGCTGCAAAGCCGCTTGATCGAAGCCCGCTCGCCACTGCCCATCGTCTTCATCACCGGCCATGGCGACGTACCCATGGCGGTGGACACCATGAAAAAAGGCGCCATGGATTTCATCCAGAAGCCCTTCAACGAAGACCAGTTGGTGGGCCTGGTGGAGCGCATGCTGGACCATGCCAAAGACTCCTTCAGCGATTTCCAGCTGGCCGCCAGCCGCGACGCCCTGTTGTCCAAGCTGACCCTGCGCGAATCCCAGGTGCTGGAGCGCATCGTCGCCGGACGCCTGAACAAACAGATTGCCGACGACCTGGGCATCAGCATCAAGACGGTAGAGGCGCACCGCGCCAACATCATGGAAAAACTCAGCGCCAACACCGTGGCAGACTTGCTGAAGATTGCACTGGGCCAAGCCGCACCCAAAGCTTGAAGCCCGAAGCCTTTAATATGTTGGGGACAGAGCTTGTGCTACGCACTGCGGTCTGTCCCGCAAAGCTATTTATTCATAGCACCCCACGCCCGCCCCACAAGGACTGCGGGCGTTTTCTATTTGAAAGCAGCACATGACCACACCCCTTGCCCAAAACATTGACGGCGTTGCCCTCTCTGCCAAGCTGCGTGCAGACATCGGCGCCCGCGCCCAGGCCCTCACCACACGCGGGGTCACGCCCGGTCTGGCCGTTATCCTGGTCGGTGAAGACCCGGCCAGCGCCGTGTATGTGCGCAACAAGGTCAAGGCCTGCGCAGATACCGGCATCCGTTCGGTCTTTGAAAAATATGAGGCAACGCTCAGTGAAGCAGAATTGCTGGCCCGCATTGCCGCCCTGAATACCGATCCCAGCATCCACGGCATCCTGGTGCAGATGCCCTTGCCCAAACACATCAATCCGCACAAGGTTATCGAAGCCATCTCTGCCAGCAAGGATGTGGACGGCTATGGCACTTTGAGCGCCGGAGAACTGATGACGGGTCAAGCCGGGTTCCGCCCCTGCACACCCTACGGTTGTATGAAGCTGATCGAGACCACCGGAATAGACCTGCGCGGCAAACACGCGGTGGTGATTGGGCGCAGCAATACGGTGGGCAAACCCATGGCCCTGTTGCTGTTGCAGGCCAATGCCACCGTCACGGTGTGCCACAGCGCCACGGCCGACATGGGCCACCACACCCGGCAGGCCGATGTGATTGTTGCTGCGGTGGGCAAACGCAATGTGTTGACGGCCGACATGGTCAAGCCCGGTGCTATCGTTATCGACGTGGGCATGAACCGGGACGATGCCGGCAAACTCTGCGGCGATGTGGATTTCGCCGGGGTGCGCCAGGTAGCCAGCCATATTACACCCGTGCCCGGTGGCGTGGGCCCCATGACCATCACCATGCTGCTGGTCAATACGCTGGAAGCGGCGGAGCGCAACGCAGCCCAACTTGATTCCACAGTCAAAGCCCCCAAATAAAGCAACGTAACGCTGCCCCTATCTATAAGCCCACAAGCGAACGCCCCTATGAACCCATTGCTGATGTCCTCCACCCTGCCCCTGTTTGACCAGATTCAACCCGAACACGTGAGCCCCGCGATTGACACCCTGTTGGCGCAAACCAACGCGGCACTGGAAACGGTGACTGCACCAGAGTTCCCCGCCGAGTGGGCGGCCATTGCCAAGGTGCTGGACGTGGCGACGGAAAAGCTGGGTATCGCCTGGGGTTCGGTGAGCCACCTCAACAATGTGGCCGATACCCCCGAGTTGCGCGCCGCCTACAACGCGGCCCTGCCCACGGTGACGGAGTTCTGGACCCGCCTGGGTGCCGACGAGCGGCTGTACGCCAAGTACAAGGCCATCGACGTGCAGACGCTAAACCCGGAACAGCGCCAGGCCCACAAGAACGCGCTACGCAATTTTGTGCTGGGCGGCGCCGACCTGGTGGGTGCCCAGCGCGAGCGTTTTGCCGAGATCCAGGAGCAACAGGCTGCCCTGAGCCAGAAGTTCAGCGAAAACACGCTGGACGCGACCGATGCCTTCAGCTACTTCGCCACGGCCGACGAGATGGCTGGCGTGCCGGATGACGTGCAGCAGACTGCACTGACCGCCGCGCAAGCCGAAGGCAAGGCGGGTTACAAACTGACGCTGAAGATGCCCTGCTACCTGCCCGTCATGCAATTCGCCCATAGCAGTGCGCTGCGCGCCACGCTGTACCGTGCCTACGTCACCCGTGCCTCGGACCAGGCAGGTGGTGATGCTGACACGAAGAAGTTTGACAACAGCGAAGGCATTCGCAACATACTGACCCTGCGCAAGGAAGAAGCCGCGTTGCTGGGTTACCCCAATTTTGGCGCCTTGTCTCTGGTGCCCAAGATGGCACCATCGCCCGACGCCGTCATCAGTTTCCTGCGCGACCTGGCCCGCAAGGCCCGCCCCTTTGCCGAAAAAGACTTGGCCGACCTGCGCGCCTTTGCCAAAGACGAGCTCCATATCAACGACCCGCAGGCCTGGGACTGGCCCTACATCGGTGAAAAGCTCAAGGAAGCGCGTTACTCCTTCAGTGAACAAGAGGTCAAGCAGTACTTCACCTTCCCCAAGGTGCTGGCCGGTTTGTTCAAGATTTCCGAAACCCTGCTTGATATCGCCATCCGCCGGGATCAGGCACCCGTTTGGAATGCCAATGTGGAGTTCTACCGCATCGAGCGCCAAGGCCAGCTTGTTGGCCAGTTTTATCTGGACCCGACCGCCCGCGTGGGCAAACGCGGCGGCGCGTGGATGGACGACGTCTGCGCCCGTTGGCTGCGCCCTGACACCGCGCAACTGCAAACGCCGGTGGCCCACCTGGTGTGCAACTTTGCCGACGGGATCGAGGTCGATGGCAAGAAGCAGCCTGCCCTGCTGTCGCACGATGACGTTACCACGCTGTTCCACGAATTTGGCCATGGCCTGCAACACATGCTGACCCAGGTCAACGAACACGACGTGTCCGGCATCAGCGGTGTGGAATGGGACGCCGTGGAGCTGCCCAGCCAGTTCATGGAAAACTTCTGCTGGGAGTGGAGCGTGCTGCGCCACATGACATCCCATGTGGAAACCGGCGAGTCCCTGCCCCGCGCCCTGTTCGACAAGATGCTGGCCGCACGCAACTACCAAAGCGGCCTGCAGACCCTGCGCCAGATTGAGTTTTCGCTGTTCGACATGCTGTTGCACACGGCGCATGATCCGCAGCAGGATTTCATGCCCCTGCTGAACCAGGTGCGCGCCGAGGTGGCGGTGATGATGCCGCCGGAATGGAGCCGCACCGCCCACACCTTCAGCCATATTTTTGCCGGCGGCTACGCGGCGGGTTATTACAGCTACAAATGGGCCGAGGTGCTGAGCGCAGACGCCTATGCAGCGTTTGAAGAAACCGCCGGGCCCGACGGTACGCCCAACCTGGAAACTGGCAAAAAGTACCGTGAAGCCATCCTGGAGTCGGGCGGCAGCCGGCCGGCCATGGAGTCCTTCAAGGCCTTCCGCGGCCGCGAACCTTCGCTGGATGCCCTGTTGCGCCACCAGGGCATGGCGGCATAAAGCCACTAGCATGCGTGTTATGCAACACTACGCCTATCGAACAGGAGCTCGCACATGAACAACAATTCACAACGCACTACCGCCTTGCTGCTGGGCGGCGCAGCCCTGCTCTGCGCTCTGGGCGCCCAGGCACAGGCTGTTTACCGCATCGTCGGACCTGACGGCAAAGTCACTTTTTCGGACAAACCACCCGCCAATGCCCAGCAAGGCAAGGTGGCTACCACCGGAGTGGGTGCCGCCGCTGCGGCCAGCAACAATGGCAGCCTGCCCTTTGAGTTGCGCCAGGTCGCAACCAAGTATCCGGTGGTGTTGTACACCTCTGAAAAGTGTGCGCCCTGTGATAGCGGCCGCTCCATGTTGACCAGCCGTGGCATACCCTTTAGTGAGCGCACCGTCATCACCAATGAAGACAGGGCTGCCCTGCAACGCCTGACAGGCGATACATCCCTGCCATACCTTACGGTGGGCGGCCAACGCATCCGCGGTTACTCGGATTCGGAGTGGACGCAGTACCTGGATGCGGCGGGTTACCCCAAGAGCTCAGCCCTGCCCGCAGCCTACAAAAATGCGCCCCCCACGCCCCTGGTTCCGCTGCCAACGGGCTCACCCGCCGCCAAAGCTGCCGAAAAAGCGGCTTCGGCGACAGCCTCTGAGCCCGTAGCCCCACCGCAACCCACCGCCAACCCGGCAAACCCAGCCGGCATCACGTTTTAACGCGGGGGCTTTGGGCTTTTAGAACGTCAGAGTCTTCACGCCGCTGGCCGTGCCCAGCAGGCAGACCTGGGCCCGCTGAAACGCAAACACGCCTACGGTCACGACACCTGGCCACTGGCTGACCTCGGCTTCAAACGCCACCGGGTCGGTGATCTGCAAACCGGTCACATCGACAATGACCTGGCCGTTGTCGGTGACCAGCGGTTTGCCGTCTTTCAGGCGCACTTTCGCTACCCCTCCCTTGGCCGCAAACTGGGCAATCACACGTTGCGTGGCCATGGGAATCACCTCGACGGGTAGTGGGAAAGCGCCCAGTGTCTGCACCAGCTTGGATTCATCGGCAATACACACAAAACGGTCGGACTGGGCCGCAACAATCTTCTCGCGTGTCAGTGCTGCGCCGCCACCCTTGACCATGTGGCCTTTGCCATCAATCTCGTCAGCACCATCGATATAGACAGACAGACGTGGCACATCGTTGGAGTCAAACACCGGAATGCCCAGTGCCAGCAGCCGCTCGGTGCTAGCCACCGAGCTGGACACGGCCCCCTTGATCTGGTCTTTCATGGTAGCCAGTGCGTCGATGAATTTATTGACCGTGGAGCCGGTGCCCACGCCCACAATTTCGCCGGGCACCACGTATTGCAGGGCCGCCTGGCCCACCAGGGTTTTGAGCTGATCCTGGGTCAGCGGGGTTGCCGGTGCGGCTGCGGGAGAGTTGGATAGGGTCATAAGCGAAAATTGGGGAAGTTAGAAATTATTTGCTACAGGAATTATCCAATGTCTCTTGTCCCCTACGGCCTGGCCCGTCTTGCCCTCTTCAACCTGGATGCCGAAACCGCCCACGACATCACCATGGCCGGCCTGGCACACACCCAGGGCACACCCCTGCAAATGGCCTACTGTGAGAGCCGGGTGGACGACCCCATCGAACTGGCCGGTCTGCGCTTTCCCAACCGCGTGGGCATGGCCGCCGGGCTGGACAAAAATGCCCGCTGCATCGACGGCCTGGGCGCCATGGGTTTTGGTTTTGTCGAGGTGGGCACGGTCACCCCCAAGGCCCAGCCGGGCAACCCCAAGCCGCGCATGTTCCGCCTGCCCAAGGCCAACGCGCTGATCAACCGCCTGGGTTTCAACAACGACGGGCTGGACGCCTTTGTGGCGAATGTGCAGCGCTCGGCCCTGCGCCGCCAGAAAAACCACAGCCTGCTGCTGGGCCTGAACATCGGCAAAAACGCCGCCACACCGATTGAAAACGCGACCGAAGACTATTTGATCTGCCTGGACGGCGTCTACCCCCATGCCGACTATGTGACGGTCAACATCTCCAGCCCCAACACCAAGAACCTGCGGGCCCTGCAGAGTGATGAGGCACTGGACGGCCTGCTGGGCGCGATTGCCGAGCGGCGCGCGGTGCTGGCCCAAAAACACGGCAAACGCATCCCGATTTTTGTGAAGATCGCACCCGATCTGGACGAAACCCAGGTCGGCGTGATTGCCGCCACGTTGATGCGCCACGGCATGGATGGCGTGGTGGCCACCAACACAACCCTGGGTCGCGATGCGGTCAAGGGCCTACCCCATGCCGAAGAAGCCGGAGGCCTCTCAGGTGCGCCGGTGTTTGAGGCCAGCAACCGTGTGATCACGCAGCTGCGTGCGGCACTGGGGCCACAGTTCCCCATCATTGGGGTGGGCGGCATCATGAGTGCGGCCGATGCCGTGGCCAAGATCCAGGCCGGGGCCGACGTGGTTCAAATTTATACCGGGCTGATTTACCAAGGGCCACCACTTGTGAAGGACGCGGCCCAGGCGATCAAAAGCCAGGCGCCGCGCAAGCCATAGCGGGTTTCTCCCTAGGGTTTTGGACAGCCGATTGACAGGCTGGAGCCGCACCATCGGCCCCACGCCCACCCATCGGAGAAACCTGTCATGTACCACCCCCAACGTCGCCACATCCTGGGCGCTACCGCCGCTGCCTGGTTAGGGAGCACATGGCCCGCTGCCATGGCACAAACTGCAGCGGTCAAGCCAAAGAACGCCTCCAAACTGGCGCAAAAACTGCGCATTGTTATCCCCGCCAACCCGGGTGGCGGTTGGGACCAAACGGGCCGCGCCCTGGGCAGTGCCATGGTGTCCAGCGGGGTGGTGGACGAGGTCGAGTATGAAAACAAGGGTGGCAAGGGTGGCACCTTGGGCCTGGCCTACTACGCCGAGAAGTACCCAAACGACCCCAACAGTCTGTTGATGGGTGGTGCAGTGATGGTGGGCGCGGTGGCATTGCAAAAACCCGCCGTGGACCTGGGCCACATCCAGCCCGTGGCGCGTTTGACCAGTGATTTCGAGGTGCTGGTGGTCGCCAGCCATTCACCCATCAAGACCGTGGCCGACCTGGCCAGCGCGATGCAGAAGAACCTCAAAACCGTGCCCATTGCCGGAGGCTCGGCTGGCGGCGTGGACCATATGTTTGCCGGTGTGCTGGCGCGCGCGGTGGGCGCCAACCCGCAAGACCTGAACTACCTGCCGTTTGCCGGTGGTGCAGACGTGGTGTCTGCCGTGTTGTCCGACAAGGCGATGGTGGGCATCTCAGGATTCAGTGAATTCAGCACGCAGTTGGCCGAAGGCAAGTTGCGCGCCATCGGCCTGTCGTCCAGGCGCAGCATGTTTGGCATCCCCACCATTCGTGAACAGGGTGTGCAGGTGGAAATGGCCAACTGGCGGGGCGTTTTTACCGGGACCGGCGTGGCCGCCGCACGCCGCGAAGAAATGGTCGATGCCGTGCAACGTGCCACGGTGCAGGACGTGTGGAAAAACACGCTGAAACAAAACCACTGGGCCGCATCGTGGTTGGCCGGTGCCGATCTGAACAGTTTTATCGACTTTGACCTCACCACCGCACGTGTGATGGTGCACCTTCTGAAGTTCAAGACCTGACTTACCGCGTCAAAGCCACCACCTTTTCGGCGATTGCCAGGCAACTGGTCAAACCCGGAGACTCGATACCAAACAGGTTGACCAGACCGTGCACACCATGGACCTGGGGTCCCTGGATGCAGAAGTCCCGGGCGGGCTCGCCGGGGCCGCTGATCTTGGGGCGAATGCCTGCGTAGGCCGGTACCAGGGCGCCATCGGGCAAGTCTGGCCAGTACTTGCGCACTTCGGCATAGAACGCGTCGCCGCGTGCAGCCTGCACCTCGGTGTCGTCGGGCGTGTCCACCCACTGCACATCCGGACCAAAACGCGCCTGGCCACCCAGGTCCAGCGTCAGGTGTACACCCAGGCCAGCTTCTTCCGGTACCGGGTAGATCAGGCGTGAAAATGGCGTGCGGCCACTCAGGGTGAAATAACTGCCCTTGGCGAAGTAAGCCTGGGGCACATGGCGCGGCGCCAGTCCGGCAAAGCGCCCAGCCAGGGCTGGCGCCTGCAGGCCCGCAGCATTGACCACCGTTTTGGCAAGTAGCCGGGTTCCGTCAACCGCTACCAATTCAATAGCACTATCCTTATATTCCGCGAGGGCTAGAGGCGAATTTAACGCAAGCATCCCGCCCAGGTTCTCAATATCCCCCAGCAGCGACAGCATCAGCCCATGGCTGTCCACAATGCCTGTGGAAGTCGAATGCAATGCGGCGATGCAGTGCAGTTCGGGCTCTTCAGCCTGGGCTTGGGCGGCGTCCAGCCACACCAGATCGTGCACACCGTTGGCAATGGCGCGGTCCTGAATCGCCTGCAGCTTGGCCACTTGGTCCGGCACTGTGGCAACGATGAATTTGCCACAGCGGCTGTGGCCGATGCCGCGCTCCGCGCAGTAGGCGTACAACAACGCCTTACCACGCACACACAGTTCGGCCTTCAGTGAACCCGTGGGGTAATACATGCCGGCGTGGATGACCTCGCTGTTGCGCGAGCTGGTCTGGGTGCCGATGGCATGGCAGGCCTCCAGCACCAGCACCTCGCGCCCAGCCAGCGCCAGGGCGCGCGCCACGGCAAGCCCCACCACACCGGCACCTACGACCACACAGTCGACGTGTTCTGCGCTCACCGGCTACCCCACTGCGCGCTATCGCTCATCGCATCTCCAGCCCCGATGCACTATTGGTTTCCCACAGCTGTTTTCCGGGCGGGACGCTCAGGTGCGCCCGTGCTTCGGTGGGCGCCATGCCAAAGGTCAGGCTGGCCTGGCCTGTGGCGGTTTGTCCGTAGCCATAACCCCGTGTTTCACCAATCAGCGCCATGCGTATTTCGGCGGTGGAGCCTTCGTTGCAGCGCAGGTCAATCACGCCATAGGTTGTGGCCGTATAACGAAAACGGCCTAGGCAGCTGTTCAGGATGGGGCGCTCCACGGGGCTTGCTAAGGGTTTTGCGGGGCTCATAAAGTCAAACGGGTTGTCATTCGCCGGTTTTGCCACGTCGACCCGCAAGGCCACGGTGCCGGTGCGGTCGGTGTACAGCGTCATTTCGCCCTGAACCAACTGTTCGTTGACGATGGCATAGGCCGTCACACGGGTGGCCAGGGCTGCCAGACCTGTGTCATTGATATCCGCGCAGGCTGACAATAGCCCCAACATGCACAGAGTGGTCAGGGTGCGCGAGTGTTTCATTCTGGTCTCCTTGAGTCGGCCAACGCCCAAAACCGACGCTTTGCCGGTGTACTATCTTAGCCAGTAGCCAAGCCGTGTAAGCCCGATAAAGCACTTGAAAGCGCACCCATGAGCCTAGAAGACGCCGCCGCAGCCACTCCCAATGTCAGCCGCGTACCCCTGAAAGCCCTGGGCCTGCGCACCGGCATGGCGCTACAGACCCGCCGCCTGGCGGAAGGTGCCAGCAAAAAGGAGGCGCAGTTTTACGGTGCCATCGAAGGCAAGGGAGTCATGGTGGGTCCGCTGGGGCCTGACGGTGTGAAAACCGAGCTGGACGAAGGCGACATCTGCGTGGTGCGGGGTTTTACCGGCCAGTACGAGTTTTCATTCCTGAGCAAGGTGTTGCAAACCTTCCAAAAACCCTTTGCCTACGCACTGCTGGCCTACCCGGCCCAGGTGGATGCCACGCTGGTGCGGCAAAGCATGCGCACCAAGACCTCATGGCCGTCCACCGTGCACGTACCCCCCAAGAACGGCGGTGCCGATATAGGCCCTCAAGAGGCCAGTCTGGTCGACATCAGCCTGCAGGGCGCCATGATCAAGACCAGCTCGGCATTGGCCACCGTGGGCGATATGGTTACGCTGGGCCTGACGGTGACGTTTGACAACGCACCGGTGCAGTTGAACCTGACCGCCAGCATTTGCCACAACAACCGCGGCGCCAACGATGCGTCGTATTACATAGGCCTGGCGTTCAAGAACCTGACCCAGCATGACAAGCTGGTGCTGCACTTCGTCACGCAGGCACCCCAGGCACCTGCAGCCGCTTAGTCAGGGATTAGCGTAAGCGCCCAGCCCCACCACACCAATTTTCAGCAAGCCTTGGCGTTGCGCTGCAGTCAAGACGGCCGCTACCGTTTCGTATTTGGTCTTGGCATCCGCATGCACATGGATCTCGGGCTGCTTTGCCTGCTGGGCCGCCTGCATGAAGCGCGCATCCAGCGCGGCGCGGTCGGCCACCGGCTCACCGTTCCATTGCACCTGGTTGCTACTGGACACTTCCAGCCGCACGACCACCGGCTCGGGCGCGTCGGGCGGCGGCAGACCGGCGGGCAAATCCATATTGACCGAATGCAACTGGATAGGAATGGTGATGATCAGCATCACCAGCAACACCAACAACACGTCGATCAGCGGCGTGGTGTTCATGCTGGGCTCGGCGTGGTCTTGGTCTTCACCCGCTTCGTCGTCGTGGAATTCAATGGCCATGGTGGGTGCTCGGCTCAGGGGGGCGGTTCGGTCAGGAAACCTATACGCGCTATGCCCGCTGTCTGGCAGGCCAGCACCACCCGGGCCACGGCCGCAAAGTCGGACCCTGCGTCGGCGCGGATATGGACCTCGGGCTGCGGCGTTTGCGCAGCGATCTTGGCCAGTCGCTGACGCAATAGGTCTGGCGTAGCCAGTTTGACATCGAACCAGTAGCTGGAACCAGCTGCATCCACCGACACAATGACTGTCTCGGGAAACAACTGGCGCAACTGGTTGCTTTCGCGTGGCAGCTTCACGGCAACCGCCGCATTGACTACGGGAATAGTGATCAAGAAGATGATCAGCAGGACCAGCATCACGTCCACCAGGGGCGTGGTGTTGATCTCGGACAACATCTCGTCGTCGCTGTCCGGCCCGTGCAGGCCATCACCGGCGGAGTCGAAACTGATGGCCATGGTTAGGCGGCGGTCCGGCTGGCAACGCGCCGGCTCTTTTCAATCTCGATCAGGAACAGCGTGTGCAGATCTGAGCCAAAACCCTTGACGCTGTGCAGGGCGACCCGGTTGCGCCGCACCAGCCAGTTGTAGCCCAGCACGGCGGGCACGGCCACGGCCAGGCCCAGTGCCGTCATGATCAGCGCCTCACCCACCGGGCCAGCCACCTTGTCGATGGAGGCCTGGCCGGTAGAGCCAATGGTGACCAGCGCGTTGTAAATGCCCCAGACCGTGCCGAACAGGCCTACAAACGGCGCGGTGGAACCCACCGTGGCCAGTATGGACAGGCCGGACTGCATGCGCATCTGCAGGGTGCTGACGTTGCGCACAATGTCCTGGCTCAACCAGGCGCCCACCTCGACCTGACCGGCCAGCGCCTCGTATTTGCGCAGTGCGTCCATCGCGGAGTCGACCAGAAAACGGAACGGGCTTTCCTTGCTCAAGGCGGTGGCACCTTTCTGCAATGAGTCTGCGTTGGAAAAAGCCGTGCGGGCCGCAAGTGCCTGCGCGGCCTGGCGGCGCTGCTCCAGCAGCTTGGACACGATCACATACCAGCTCAGCAACGACATCAGCACCAGCAGGATCAGGGTTGTGCGGGTCACGATATCGCCCTGCCCCCAGGCCACTTGCAAACCATAGGGATTGGGGTGGGCGCTGGTGGCCGCACTGCCCAACGCTGGTGACATGGCCTGCGCCGCGTTGTCACCCGCCACCACATTTCCAACCGGAGCCGGCGCGGTTGCTGTGGGGGCTGCCGCAGGCGCCTGTGCCAGTGCAGGCGCGCTGCACAGGCAAGCCACGGCCAATGCGCTGGCACCCACAACGGTCTGAAAAGCCCGCACAGAGCGGGGCACAACAACGAAAGAGGAGATAGGGTTCATGACCAGTTTTCCTGTGAAATGTGTATTCATTTGCATTTGCCCTGCAGAGCCTGCGCGGCGAGCGCCGGGCCCGCCAGCAGACCGCCAAAATTAACCTGCCCCTGGCTGACCGTGCCGGTCTGCTCCTTGCCCAGGCAATCGGGGGTGGCTGCACCCTCCATGGCCGCGACAAACTTATTCTTGCGGCCACCCGGGTTCAGTTGCTCATTGGCCAGCTCGGCAAAACTCTTCTGGCGCGGCTGCATCTTCATGTAGTCCGGGTAAATGATGCCGGAGCCACTGGGGCCGCCAGCGGCTGCTGGCGATCCACCGGCAGGTCCGCCACCTGGCGCCGCAGCGGCGGGGCCGGAAGCAGCGGGTTTTTCCACCGGCGTGATGGCCAAAGCCCGTGCGGGAGCGGCTGTGGGTGCGGGCGCCGGGGCTGGGGCCGGGGCCGGGGCGGGCGCGGGACTGGGCGCTGGGGCCGGGGCTGGTGCTGGGGTGGGCGCAACCGGTGCGGGACTGGGTGCTGGCGCAGGGGCCGGTGGAGCCGGCGCGGGCGCGGGCGCGGGCGCGGGCGCTGGTGGCGTAGGTGCCGGTGCAGGCGCTGGGGTCGGGGCTGGCGCAGGCGCCGGAGTGGGTGTCGGAGTAGGTGTTGGCACTGGCACGGGTGCTGGCTCGGGCGTGGGCACAGGCACCGGTGGAGGCGCCGGGGCGGGCACCGGAACTGGCGTGGGGGCCGGCGCAGGCTCCACCACCGGCACGGGCACGGGTACTGGAATCGGTTCTGGCGCAGGAGCAGGCGGTGGGGGAGGCACCACCGTGGGGGGCGGAACGGGCACGGGCTCCAGCGCAAGCTGCACGGGTTTCACCACCGGCACCACTTCGGCAATTTTCTGCGGTGGTTTTTCCACCGGGCGTTTGGCAACCCTGTCGACCTGGATGGCGTTGGTGGTGGAGACCGGGGCCTTGACATCTCGCACTTCGCGTGGCGCCTTCACCGCCGGGGTGGGCGGGCGCTCTTTGGGCGGGGTGATGGGATTCAGCAGCTGGTAAACCACATTACGCGTTACCTGCAGGGCGGGCGCCGCCGCCTGCAACATCATCCACAACAGCGCAATGTGGACAAGCCCCACCGTCACCAGCACGGGCAGGGACACGCGTTCCTGCTGCAGCTCGGCTTTGGACAGTGGATCAAACATCGGCAGGGATTTTCCTCAGAACGGGCGCATGCCCTTTGGGCCTGCAATGGCCTGAGTTTAATCTGCCCAATTGCGGGGGACTAACCGTGTGCCGGCAACACGGCAAACGGGCCACGCCCCACACCGCTACCCGACGTCAACCGGAACACCGAAACCGCCGCATGCAGCTGATCCGCCTCTGCCGACAGGCCCCGGGCTCCAGCTGCTGACTCCTGCACCATGGCCGCGTTCTGTTGGGTGGACTGGTCCAGCCCGCCCATCGCCGCACTGATAGCGCGTATGCCTTCGACCTGCTCATTGGCAGCCACACGGATCGCCTCGATCACCGTTGAAACATTGCCCACACTGGAAACAATTTCGCGCATGGTCTGCCCCGCAGTCTCCACCAGCGCGGAGCCTTGTTCAACCTTTTCTACAGAGGAAACAATAATCGCCCTGATCTCGCGCGCAGCCTCTGCGGATCGCCCGGCCAGACTCCGCACCTCGCTGGCCACCACGGCAAAACCACGACCCTGCTCTCCGGCCCGCGCAGCCTCCACGGCGGCATTCAGTGCCAGGATATTGGTCTGAAACGCAATGCCATCGATCACGCTGATGATGTCTGCAATCTTGTGCGACGACGTATTGATGTCCTTCATGGTGTGAACCACTTCGGCCACCACGTGCCCGCCGCGCTGGGCATCTTGCATGGCCTGTGCGGCGGTGCGAACGGCCTGCAGGGCAGAGCCAGCGGTGTGTTCCACGGCCACCGAGAGCTGGTCGATGGATGCGGTCGCCTGTTGCAGGGAGTCCGCTGCGTGCTCGGTGCGGGCCGACAGATCACCGTTGGCGTGGGTGATTTCCGCGGTGTTGTTGCGCACAATGTCCACACCACTTTGAACCTCGCTTACCAACCGAACCAATGCCGTATGCATGCTGCCCAGATCGCGCTGCACGTCACCAATCTCGTCCCTGCCGCCTGCTTGTAGATGCGCGGTCAGATCCCCGTTGCCCCATGCATCGGCCGTGTCCTGCAAATGTTTGATGGGCGACACAATCGAATGGATGATGGCCAGCACCAGCAGCGTGGCCAACACCGACACACCAACCGTGGCACCCGCCACCAACCAGGGCGCCTGGTTGCCCGTGACCGCCAGCGCCTTGCGCTGTTCAACCGCCCGGGTGGAGATTGAAACGCTCAGGTCAGCTAGCGCCTTGTCGGCCTGCCGTATGTCGGCCTTGAGTGGGGTCATGGCCTTGTTGGCAGCCCAGGGGTCGTTCAGTTCCCCACGCTCCAACTGGCCCAGAATGCCCCTGAATCCCTTGTCATACCCGTCAATGCCTTTGAGCATGCCCTCCAGCATGGCCGCTTCTGAAGGGCTGGCCAAGGTCAGGCCCCGTGTTATCGCCCCGCGTATCACGGCAATCTCAGCCTTCCACAGATCGGTGTAACGCAGGGTTTCCTTCTCGTCGCCCATGTTCAAAAACACGTCTTTTTCGTAACGGCGGGCATTGCCAATGGCCGCACGTACCTCGCTCACCGCCTGGACCGCCTCAAACTCGCCGTCAATAAACGCCGTGGCGCGATCGGTCTCGCGTTGGATGGTCAGTGACGAGAAAGCCCCCAACGCCAACAGTGCTGCAAGCGAAAACGCCAGCAGCAACAGCAATCGGGACCGGATGCGAATGTTGAATAAAAAGTTCATATGAATTCCTCTTCAATCGGCCTCTGGTGGTACAGATCGTCGCCCCCGCGACTGCGTACCCAAACATCATGCACTGATTCCATGACAGTTTGGTCTTGGTCGGACTTTCGCACACACTGGTTTAGAATCCGCGGGTCAGGAGAGAGTTTCCCCCGAGGAAACCGCCGAAGGCGCAGGACCGCTGATTGCAGCAGTCTGAACGCTCAGGCAAAAGGACTGACAAACGCCTTGCCCTAGCGATAGGGCAGGACGATCCCCACTGGAGAGAGGCGGCACACCACACGTGATGCCGTCCACCGAAGGAGCAAACCGCAGTTTGCGCACCGTTTGTGTGCAGCAAGCCCGGCGAATCTCTCAGGTAAAGCGGACAGCGGGGGCAAACCAGCCCATGGCATTGACTAAACAGTTATTGCCGTGGATAGTCCATTGCCCCCCAGCCGTCTGGAGACTGCCCTTGTCCGCTCCCACCGAATCCCCGCTGTTGATAACGCCCCTCAACGCCCTGCACATCGAACTGGGCGCCCGCATGGTGCCCTTTGCCGGTTACTCCATGCCAGTGCAGTACCCCGCGGGCCTGATGGCCGAACACCACCACACCCGCAAGGCAGCCGGCCTGTTTGACGTGTCCCACATGGGCCAACTGCGCCTGGTCGGCCCGGATGCCGCAGCGGCGTTCGAATCCCTGATCCCCGTAGACGTCATCGACCTGCCGGTGGGCAAACAACGCTACGGCCTGCTGCTCAATGACGATGGCGGCATCATCGACGACCTGATGTTCTTCAACAAGGGCAACAACGAGATTTTTGTGATCGTCAACGGCGCCTGCAAGGTCAACGACATTGCCCACATCCAGTACCGCATAGGCCACCGCTGCGAAGTCATCACCATGCCCGACCATGCGTTGCTGGCGCTGCAAGGCCCGCAGGCTGTCACCGCCCTGGCCCGCCTGGCGCCAGGTGTCGAAAAGCTGGTGTTTATGACCGGCGGCAACTTCACGGTGGATACCGGCACGCAAAAGATCGATGTTTTCCTGACCCGCAGCGGCTATACCGGTGAAGACGGTTTTGAAATTTCAGTGCACAAGGATCGGGCAGAAGCCCTGGCCCGCGCCCTGCTGGCCCAACCCGAAGTCAAGCCTATCGGCCTGGGCGCCCGCAACTCGCTGCGCCTGGAAGCAGGCCTGTGCCTGTATGGCAACGACATCGACGAGACCACCCACCCGGTAGAAGCCAACCTGAACTGGGCCATACAAAAGGTGCGCCGCACAGGGGGTGCACGCGAAGGTGGATTCCCAGGTGCTACCAAAATACTAGCAGCACTATCAGCGTCGACGGGGGCTACAGGCTCAAAACCCTTGGAAGAATCCCGTAAACGCGTAGGGCTGATCGCGCTGGAGCGTGTGCCTGTGCGGGACCACACCGAGCTGCAGGACGGCAATGGCAAGCGCATCGGTGAAGTCACCAGTGGCCTGCTCGGCCCCACCATCGACAAACCCGTGGCCATGGCCTATGTGGACGCAGCCTTCAGTGCGCTGGGCACCCAGGTGGTGGCCATCGTGCGCGGCAAGCCGGTGCCCATGGTGGTCAGCGCCATGCCTTTTGTGCCGACCAACTATTTCCGCGGTTAACCTCTTCCACTCCCCTCATTTATTCATCCCTTAATTCAGGAGCCAAGCACCATGTCCATCAAGTACACCCCCGACCACGAATGGCTGAACGTTGAAGGCGGCATCGCCACCGTCGGCATCACCCACCACGCGCAAGACGCGCTGGGCGACGTGGTGTTTGTGGACCTGCCCGAAGTGGGCAAGTCGTTTGCTGCCAAGGACATTGCTGGCGTTGTCGAGTCCGTCAAGGCGGCGGCCGATGTCTACATGCCCGTGACCGGCGAGATCACCGAAGTGAACGAGGCCCTGCGCGCCGACCCGGCGCTGGCCAATACCGATCCCATGGGTGCAGGCTGGTTCTTCAAGGTCAAGCTGTCTGCGCCTGCTGAACTGGACGCTCTGATGGACGAAACCAGCTACACCAGTTTCGCTGCAGGTTAAGCCCCCACGCTCCACCGCTTCGCGGGTCGCTGCCCCCCGAGGGGGCGAATTTTTCTAGGGGCGGCCCGTCGAAAAATTGCCCTCTCCTCCCCCAACACCACTGTTCCACGCCCATGTCCTCGACACCCACCCTCAAAGACCTCGAAAACGCCAGCGAGTTCGTCGCCCGCCACATCGGTATCGACGCCGCCGACGAAGCGCTGATGCTCAAAACCATTGGCGAAAGCTCGCGCCGCGAGCTGATCGACAGCATCGTGCCGCGCTCCATTGCGCGCCGCGAGGCGATGGATATCCCCGATGCCATCACCGAGGCCGCTGCGTTGGCCGAGATCAAGGTACTGGCGGGCAAGAACAAGGTGCTCAAGAGCTTTATCGGCCAGGGTTACTACGGCACACACACGCCTGGCGTCATCCTGCGCAATATCCTGGAAAACCCCGCCTGGTACACCGCCTACACGCCTTACCAGGCCGAAATCTCCCAGGGCCGCATGGAAGCGCTGGTCAACTTCCAGACCATGGTCTGTGACCTGACCGGCATGCCCATCGCCAACGCGTCCATGCTGGACGAAGCCACGGCCGCTGCCGAAGCCATGACGCTGGCCAAGCGCTCGGTCAAGGCCAAGGGCAATACCTTCATCATCAGCGGTGACTGCCACCCGCAAACCATCGAGGTCGTGCAGACCCGCGCCAAGCCGCTGGGTATCGAGGTGCTGGTGGCCATGAACGGCGAAGACTGGAACGACTGGCTGGCCAACCGCGACTACTTTGCGGTCATGGACCAGTACCCCACCACCAGCGGCGCCATTGGTGACCTGCGGGGTGAAGTGGTCAAGGTCCACGCCAAGAACGCCGCCTTCATCGTGGCCGCCGACCTGCTGGCGCTGACACTGCTGGTGCCCCCGGGTGAGTGGAACGCCGACATTGTGGTCGGTACCACCCAGCGCTTTGGCATGCCGCTGTGCAACGGTGGCCCCCACGCCGCCTATATGGCTTGCCGCGACGAATACAAGCGCTCGTTGCCCGGCCGCCTGGTGGGCGTCAGCATCGACGTGCACGGCAACCCGACCTACCGTCTGGCGCTGCAAACGCGCGAGCAGCACATTCGCCGCGAAAAGGCAACGTCCAACATCTGCACCGCGCAGGTGTTGCCAGCCGTGGTGGCCAGTATGTATGCCGTCTACCACGGCCCCGAAGGCCTGACCCGTATCGCCACCCGTGTCGCCACCTTGACCGCCATCCTGGCCAAGGGTCTGCAGGCGCTTGGCTACACCATGAGCCACCGCGACACCTTCCTGCAAGCCTTCGACACGCTGGCCATCAAGACCGAAGGTGCTACGAAAGAGATCGCGGCTCGCGCAGTATCCGCGGGGGCTAACATCCAGATTGCCTGGGGTGAGTACATCATCCTGTCGCTGGACGAAACCAGCACCCGTGACGACGTGGCGCTGATCTGGTCCTTCTTCGCCAAGCCCGGCCAGGCATTGCCCAAGTTCGCAGACTTTGAAGCTGGCGCTGCACCGCTGATCCCCGCCGCGCTGCGCCGTACATCCAAGTTCATGACCCACCCGGTCTTCAACACCCACCATTCCGAGACCGGCATGTTGCGCTACATCCGCATGCTCTCGGACAAGGACCTGGCACTGGACCGCAGCATGATCCCGCTGGGCTCTTGCACCATGAAGCTCAATGCCACCAGCGAGATGATCCCCATCACCTGGCCAGAGTTCGCCAATATCCATCCCTTCTGCCCGGCCGACCAGCGCCAGGGCTACACCGAGCTGGACGCACAACTGCGCGCCTGGCTGTGCGCCGCCACCGGGTATGCCGGCATCAGCCTACAGCCCAATGCGGGCAGCCAGGGTGAATACGCCGGGCTGTTGGCCATCCAGGCCTTCCATGCCAGCAAAGGCGATGCGCACCGCAATATCTGCCTGATACCCAGCAGCGCACACGGCACCAACCCCGCCAGCGCGCAGATGGTGGGCATGACCGTGGTCGTCACCAAGTGCGATGACATGGGCAATGTGGACTTGGCCGACCTGAAGGCTAAGTGTGAACAGCACAGCGCCAATCTGGCCTGCGTGATGATCACCTACCCCAGCACACACGGCGTGTTCGAAACCTCGGTCAAAGAACTGTGCGCACTGGTGCACCAGCACGGCGGCCGCGTGTACGTGGACGGCGCCAACATGAACGCCCTGGTCGGCGTGGCCGCGCCCGGCGAGTTCGGCGGCGATGTGAGCCACCTGAACCTGCACAAGACCTTCTGCATCCCCCACGGCGGTGGCGGCCCCGGCGTCGGCCCTGTGTGTGTGGTGGAAGACCTTGTACCCTTCCTGCCTGGACACGCCACTGGCGGCGTGCCCGGTACGGGCGCTGTCAGCGCAGCCCCGCTGGGCAATGCAGCCGTGCTGCCGATCAGCTGGATGTACTGCCGCATGATGGGTGCCGCAGGCCTGCAGCACGCCACCGAGGCGGCCATTTTGGCGGCCAACTACATCAGCACCCGGCTGAAGGACCACTACCCCACGCTGTACGCATCAGCCAACGGACATGTGGCACACGAGTGCATCTTGGACCTGCGCAACCTGAAGGACACCAGCGGCGTGATGGCCGAAGACGTGGCCAAGCGCCTGATGGACTATGGCTTCCACGCGCCCACCCTGTCCTTCCCCGTGCCCAACACGCTGATGGTGGAACCCACCGAAAGCGAAACCCTGGCCGAGATCGACCGCTTTGTGAACGCCATGATCGCCATCCGTGGAGAGATCACCAAGGTCGAGAAGGGTGAATGGCCACAGGACAACAACCCGCTCAAACACGCCCCGCATACCGCGGCCAGCCTGCTGGGCAGCGAATGGGACAGGCCCTACAGCCGCGAAGTGGGTGCATTCCCTCTGGCAACACTGAAGGCCGTGAAGTACTGGCCGCCCGTGGGCCGGGTGGATAACGTGTACGGTGACCGCAATCTGTTCTGCAGCTGCGTTCCCCTGACCGAATACGCAAGTTAAAAACCTTAAGGACGGCACCGCATTGCATGCAGCCGTCCTTGCCAGACTAGCTCTGGCACTGCAGCGGGAGAGCTTGGTACGTTGATAAAAAAACGTGCCAACGCCGAAGGAGCAACCACCCCGGAAACTCTCAGGCAAAAGGACCGCTGCAGTCATCAGCACTCTGAAGAGCTGCCGGGAATTTGTCACCCGGCACACCGCAGGAGCAAGCGTGTAGCCCACAAGGCAACACGCGAATCTCTCAGGTCGCAAACAGAGGGGGTCGTCGGCCACACATGCGGTGCGGCAGGCGACTTTTTCTGTTTCCGACAGCTTCTGAAAGAAGAGTGCCCACCATGCAAAACCACCAGCAAAAACACATCGCCATCATTGGCGGCGGTATCACCGGCGTCACCAGCGCCTACACCTTGGCCAAGGCCGGCTACCGCGTCACGCTGATCGAGAAAAACCGCTACGCGGGGATGGAAACGTCCTATGCCAACGGCGGCCAACTGTCGGCGTCCAATGCCGAGGTCTGGACCCACCCCAGCACCATTGTCAAGGGCCTGAAGTGGATGTTCACCAAGGATGCTCCGCTCTTGATGAACCCCACACCCACCTGGCACAAGATCAGTTGGATGGCCGAATTTGTAGCCGCCATACCCAAGTACCGCGACAACACCATCGCCACCACACGCCTGGCCATTGCCGCGCGCCAGCACCTGTTCAACTGGGCCGAGGCCGAGGGCATTGACTTCAACCACGAGCGCAAGGGCATTCTGCACATCTACCGCAACAAGGCCGGTTTTGAGCATGCGGGTGAAGTGTCCAAGCTGCTGGCTGCGGGCGGCCTGGAACGCCGCGCCGTCACACCCGAAGAAATGCGCGCGATTGAGCCCACGCTGCAGGGCAACTACTACGGTGGTTATTTCACCGAGAGCGACTCCACCGGCGACATCCACAAATACACCCATGGCCTGGCCCAGGCCTGCGCACGTTTGGGTGTGCGCACGCTGTATGGCACATCGGTGCAGCGCACCTCGTCCAATGGCAAAACGGCGCTGGTGCACATGCACAGTGAACACGGCGACGAGACCCTGGTGTGCGACGCCGTCGTGGTCTGCGCTGGTGTGCAGGGCCGGGCATTGGCCGCACAACTGGGCGACCGGCTCAACATCTACCCGGTCAAGGGCTACTCCATCACGGTAGACCTGCAAGACGCCGCCAGCCAGCAGGCCGCACCCATGGTCAGCCTGCTGGACGATGAGACCAAGCTGGTGACCAGCCGCCTAGGCACGGACCGTTTCCGCGTGGCTGGCACGGCGGAGTTCAACGGCATCAACCGCGACATCCGCGCCGAGCGCATCCGCCCGCTGGTGGACTGGGTCAACCAGTGCTTTCCGGGCGTCAACACCCGCCGCGTCGAGCCCTGGGCCGGACTGCGGCCCATGATGCCCAATATGCTGCCGCGCGTGGGGCCCGGTCGTCAGGCCAATGTGTTTTACAACACCGGCCATGGGCATCTGGGCTGGACGCTGTCGGCCATCACCGCCCACCAATTGGTGGGCCATGTGCAGGCGCACTTTGCACAGGCATTCAAATCCTACACACTACTGGAGCTGGGAAAAACAATGAACCCCGAAACACAACACATCCGTCAGGAGGCATGACATGGCAGTATCCGTATTCGACCTGTTCAAGATTGGCATGGGGCCCAGCAGCTCCCACACCGTGGGGCCCATGCGCGCGGCGCGGCAGTTTGTGGCGCGTTTGCAGCATGCGGACTTGCTGGCGAATACGGTCACCGTGCGCTGCTGGCTCCACGGTTCACTAGGCGCCACCGGCAAGGGCCACGCCAGCGATGTGGCCGTGCTTCTTGGGCTGTGTGGCCATGAGCCCGACACGGTGGACGTGGACCAGATCCCTGCCCTGCTGGCCGAAATCCGCGGTAACAAACGCCTGAACCTGGGCGGCGTGCTTGGCATAAGCTTCAATGAAAGAGAAGACCTGCTCTTCATGCGTGCGCCACTGCCCTTCCATGCCAACGGCATGCGCTTTGTGGCGCTGGACGCCGCCGGCAACGAGCTGGCGAACCGTGTGTATTACTCGGTGGGTGGTGGATTCATCGTCAGCGACGAAGTAGCCGCAGACGGCAGCCGCCAAAAGGTGATTGCACCCGATGCCACCGTGCTGCCCCTGCCCTTCACCAGCGGCGACGCGCTGCTGGTTCTGGCGCAGCAACACGGCTTGAGCATCGCGCAGATCATGCGCAAGAACGAACAGCATTGGCGCAGCGACGCGGAGATTGACTCCGGCCTGCTGCGCATCTGGCAGGTCATGCAGGACTGCGTCAAGCGTGGTTGCCGTACTGATGGCGTGTTGCCCGGCGGCTTCAAGGTCAAGCGCCGCGCCCACGCGTTGCACCAGGCGCTGAGCAACAACCCTGAAGCCGCGCTACGCGACCCGCTACAGGTGCTGGACTGGGTCAACCTGTACGCGCTGGCCGTGAACGAAGAAAACGCTGCCGGTGGCCGCGTAGTGACGGCACCGACCAATGGCGCGGCCGGCATCATTCCCGCCGTGCTGCACTACTACACACGTTTTGTGCCGGGCGCCAACGACGCAGGTGTCATCGACTTTTTGCTGACGGCAGCCGCCATCGGCATTCTGTACAAGGAAAACGCGTCCATCAGCGGTGCCGAAGTCGGCTGCCAGGGCGAGGTGGGCGTGGCCTGCTCCATGGCCGCCGGCGCCCTGTGCGCGGTGATGGGTGGCACGCCCGAGCAGGTGGAGAACGCCGCCGAGATCGGCATGGAACACCACCTGGGCCTGACCTGCGACCCGGTCGGCGGCCTGGTGCAAATCCCGTGTATCGAGCGCAACGCCATCGCATCCGTGAAAGCAATCAACGCCGCCCGTATGGCGCTTCGCGGCGATGGCAGCCACTTTGTGAGCCTGGACAAGGTCATCAAGACGATGCGCGAAACCGGCGCGGACATGAAGACCAAGTACAAGGAAACAGCGCGTGGCGGGCTGGCGGTGAATATTGTGGAGTGCTGAGCCATCACCTGCATTTATGCTTTATGTGGCATAAGTGACAAATATGCCGAATAGAGCATGAATTGCACATATGCCAAATACGGCATATAGTGCACCCATGTTCTACGCCATCCAGACCCCCAACCAGCTTTCCACGCACCTGCGTGCGCTGCGCTTGGCCAAAGGGTGGACACAAGCGCAACTGGCCGCCAAGCTGGGCCTGAGTCAAACCCGAATCACCCGCATTGAAAAAGACCCGCTGAGCATCAGCGTGGACCAGCTTCTGCACGTGTTGGCAGTTTTGGATACCAGCGTCGTCTTGCAAGCCCCAGACAACTCCACCCATTCACCGGCGCCAGGGGTTGCAGAACCAGGCCCTTCGGACACTTGGTAAGGCATGGCCAGCGAACTCTGGGTATGGATGAATGGCCAGCATGTGGGTGTGTGGAGCCATTCACGCAACAAGGTTTCGGTTTTTCAGTATGCGGCTGCGTGGGTGCAGTCCCCAGGAGCGCGCGCCCTGTCACTGTCACTGCCCATGACAGCTGGCAATACAGAAATACGCGGACCCGTCGTCGAAAACTACTTTGACAACCTGCTGCCGGATAGCCAACCCCTACGCGACCGCATCCGTCAAAGGTTTCGCACACCATCCACACGGGCCTTTGAACTGCTGGAGGCCATCGGCCGCGACTGCGTTGGTGCCGTGCAGCTGCTGCCCCCTGGCATAGAGCCCACTGGCTGGAACACGATCCACAGCGAAGCGCTGACGCCGACCCAGGTGGCCTCGCAACTGCGTGCGGCATCCACCAGCATTCCCTTGGGGCAGCGCCATGCCGATGACACTGGTTTTCGGATATCCATTGCCGGTGCGCAAGAAAAGACCGCTTTGCTTCGCTTCGGCGGCCGCTGGCGGAGCCCACTGGGCTCCACACCCACCACCCACATTCTGAAACTGCCACTTGGCTTGGTGGGCAATATGCGCGCCGATATGCATGACTCGGTGGAGAACGAATGGCTATGCTCGAAAATCCTGCAGGCCCTGGGGTTCAAAGTGGCCAATACCGACATGCAGGTGTTTGAAGACCAGAAGGCCCTGGTCGTGGAGCGCTTCGACCGGCGATGGCAAAACACACCGGCGGGCGCAAAGGACAAGCGCGGTTTTGTGCCGGGCCCCGATAGCTGGATCGCACGCCTGCCGCAGGAAGACTTTTGCCAGATAGCCGGTGTTGCATCCAGCCAAAAATACGAGACCGACGGCGGGCCAGGCATACGCGAAGGCCTGGGCTACCTGGCAGGCAGCGAGGATGCCGGTGCAGACCGGGCCAGCTTTGTGCTGGCCCAATTGGCGTTTTGGCTGCTGGCCGCAACAGACGGCCATGCCAAGAATTTTTCGGTGTTCCTGGAACGTGGCACCACGTACCGCATGACGCCCCTGTACGACGTGTTGTCCGCATGGCCCATCATCGGCAAAGGCAGCAACCGGCTGGCCCAGCAAGATGTCAAGCTCGCCATGGCCTTACATGCCAAAAGTGCCCATTACAAGCTAAACGATATGCGCGTACGGCATTGGAAACACCTGGCGCAAACCAGTGGTGTAGACGGCATGTGGGAGCACATGCTGGCCATGGTCCACCGTGTCGACAAGGCCTTTAGCGCGGTTGAAGGGCAATTGCCTGCCAACTTTCCGGCGTCCGTGTGGGACAGCATACGCACCGGTACACAAAAACATGCCGCCCAGTTCTTGCGCGAGGCGCAGTTGCCACATCCGTAAGTCCCCAGAACAAACCGCTCCGCTATCATCTTTGCATGACCCTCACGCGCATCACCAATAGCCTCACCACACGCATCATTGTGCTGGGTGTGATCTTGCTGATGCTGGGCAATGGCCTGCGGTATTCCGTGTTATCCCAGTATCTGCGCGAAGAAATCACGTCGGTGATGGCCTCGCAACAATTGACCCTGGCCAACTATGTGGCCCGCGAAGTTGATCAGAAAATGCAGGATCGCCAGGCCATGCTGACGCAGATGGCGGCCTCGTTACCGCTGGAGCTGTTGGGCCAGCCCAAGGCCCTGCAAAACTGGCTGGCCCAGCGCCACCAATACCAGCCGCTGTTTACGCGCGGCCTTGTCGTCAGCAACCCGGATGGCAAAGCCATCATCGGTTTTGCCCAACGCGACGAAGACAACTGGCCCGACTACGGTGGGGAGGTCTTGGTGCACGCCGCCATCGCTGACGGTCTGACAACCGGGCGCCCCCAGATAGACACCAGCAGCCAACAGGCCGTATTGCCCATGGCCACTCCCGTAAAGGACGCAACGGGCACCACGCGCGCGGTGCTGGTAGGGGTCACCGCCTTGTCTGCGCCTGGTTTTCTGTCGTTTACCGACCAAGATCGTATTGGCAGGCTGGGGGGCTTTCTGCTGATCTCGCCACGCGACCAGCTGTTTATTGCCTCCACCAAACCCGAAATGGTGCTCAAGCCCACACCCAAGCCCGGCGTCAACCTGCTGCACGACCGCGCCATGCAGGGCTACCGTGGCAGCGGCACAACCGTGAATGCGTTTGGCGTGGAAGAGATTTCGGCGATTGCATCGGTCCCCAGCACGGGCTGGTTTGTGGTGGCACGCCTGCCCACGGAGGAAGCCTTGTCCGTCGTGTCCCGAACCAAGCGGTTTATTGCGGTCAACAGTGTGTTGGCCGTGCTTGCATTCATGCTGGCGGCAGGTTTGGGTCTGTACTACGTGTTTCGCCCGCTGCTGCGTGCGGCCCAACAGGCCGATCGCATGACCCGGGGCGAAGCACCGCTGCAGCCGCTGACTGTGGTGCGCCAGGACGAGGTCGGCCATCTGACCGAGGCCTTTAACCGCCTGTTGACCAAATTGCGGGCCAGCCAATCCGAAATGGCCCACATGGCCCACCACGACGTGCTCACCGGTCTGCCCAACCGCGCACTGCTGGCTGACCGCCTGACCCAGGCCCTGGCCCGCGCAGACCGCAACAAGACACGTGTGGCCTTGTTGTGCCTGGACCTAGACCATTTCAAACCCATCAATGACCAGATGGGACATGAGGCGGGCGATGTGGCCTTGGTGGAAGTGGCGCGCCGTATGGCTGCGGTCGTGCGCGAGTCGGACACGCTGGCCCGCATCGGCGGCGACGAGTTTGTGGTGTTGCTGGCTGATCTGGATACCGACCCCAAGGTTGCAGAGGCTTCCGCCAAAGCCGTTGCCACCAAATGCCTGGAGGCCATTGCGCCACCCATGTTGTTGAAGTCGCAAACCCGCAGCATGGGTGCATCCATAGGCATTGCCATGGGTGACGGTACGGTATCTCCCCACGCCCTGCAACTGGCGGCCGACAGCGCCATGTACCAGGCCAAACATGCGGGTGGCCAGCGTTATGTGCTGGCCGGGTCGCCCTACTTACTGCATACCGGCTAGGCCGGTGATGGCCAACGCGTAACCGTTGACACCAAAACCCGCCATCACGGCCTTGGCCGCGGGCGAGATGTAGGAGTGGTGGCGAAAGGCCTCGCGTGCGTGCACATTGCTGATGTGCAGCTCAATCAGTGTGATGCCCGTGCCCTTGATGGCGTCATGCAGGGCCACGCTGGTGTGGGTGTATGCCCCGGCGTTCAGCACCACACCGGCCAGCGTGCCTGCGGCCTGCAGGCGCCCGGCTTCGTGCAGCCAGTCCACCAGTGTGCCCTCGGTATTGGTCTGGCGAAAATCCAGCGCAAAACCATGGGTTGCACAGGCGCGCTCACACAGCGTCTGTACGTCGGCCAGGGTTTGTGAGCCGTAGACCTGGGGCTCGCGTGTGCCCAGCAGGTTCAGGTTGGGGCCATTCAGGACAAACACGGTTTTCATGGGCTGGTGCTTTCGGTTGGCAGACGGCAAATACTATAAATTTAATAGCTATACAGGCTTATTTCACGGGGGCTAGAGGCATATTTTGCTTAAAGCCTTCTGGCGTCAAGCCTGTGCCGGTATGGGTGTCAGCGCGGGCACCACATCCCCACACTGTGCGCGGTTGCGCAGCGCGTGCTCCATGACCACCAGGGCCAGCATGGCCTCGGCAATGGGTGTGGCGCGTATGCCCACACAGGGGTCGTGGCGGCCCTTGGTGATCACCTGGGTGGCGTTGCCGGCGGTGTCGATCGAATCGCGCGGCGTGATGATGGAGCTGGTGGGCTTGATGGCAATGCTGACCTCCAGGTCTTGCCCGGTGCTGATGCCACCCAGCACGCCACCCGAATTGTTCGTGGCAAAGCCGTTGGGTGTCAGCGAGTCGCCGTGCGTGGTGCCACGCTGCGCCACGCTGGCAAAACCGGCGCCAATTTCCACTCCTTTGACAGCGTTAATGCCCATCATGGCGTAGGCAATGTCGGAGTCCATCTTGTCAAACAGCGGCTCGCCCAGGCCCACCGGCACGCGTGATGCGCTCACACGGATGCGCGCACCGCACGAGTCGCCAGCCTTGCGTAGGGCGTCCATGTAGTCTTCCAAAGACTGCACGTCGGCCACGGGGGCAAAGAAAGGGTTGTTGGGTACGTGGTCCCACGACTCGAAAGGAATGACGGCATCGCCAATCTGCGTCATGCAGCCGCGAAAGACGGTGCCGTATTTCTCAAACAGCCATTTCTTGGCCACCGCACCCGCCGCCACCATGGGTGCAGTCAGCCGCGCACTGGAGCGGCCACCGCCACGCGGGTCGCGGATTCCGTATTTCTGGAAGTAGCTGTAGTCGGCATGGCCGGGGCGGAAGGATTCGAGGATGTTGCCGTAGTCCTTGCTGCGCTGGTCGGTGTTCTGGATCAGCAGCGCAATCGGCGTGCCGGTGGTCTTGCCCTGGTAGACGCCGCTCAATATCTGCACCGCGTCGGGCTCGTTGCGTTGGGTGACGTGGCGGCTGGTGCCGGGGCGGCGGCGGTCCAGGTCACCCTGGATGTCGGCCTCCGAGAGTTCCATGCCCGGTGGGCAGCCGTCAATCACGCAGCCAATGGCTGGGCCGTGGGATTCACCAAAGTTGGTGACTGCGAATAGGGTTCCGAAGGTGTTTCCGCTCATAGGGTGGGATTATCCCAGAGCGGAGGGGGTGGGTTCATTGTGTGCGGGGGTTTTGTGGTGCACGCACGGCGGACGGCGGGGCTCACGTTCTTCGGCTCGCCTCGCGGGCGGGCGCTACTTGCATGGAAATGTTGTTGCGTCAACGCTTTGGTTGGTAGCCCCACTCTATGGCAACCGCAAATGCGGCCTGCGCCCGCAAGCCCCGCCATCCGCCTTGGACTGGTGTGATTTGGGAGGTCGGTGAAATATCAGTTGAATCCAAGACACATAGCTGACCTAGAAGTTTCCCGGAAGCGGTCATTTATCCACCGGCTCTCGCCGCTGAATGCCATGCTTCTTGAGTTCGTCAATCAGCAATTCCGCATGCTCGCAACCATAAACTAGCGTTGCGATTGGTATCAACGCAGACTGTCCATTAGTAAGCTCGATACAGAGCACCTTCCGGAACAGCCAGTAACTCTTTACTGCTTCCCACGGCGCGAGGGATACGACCCCACCGTCAGTTTCTCTAAGTCCTTCATCTAAGACTTCGAGGCGGATTGCCTTTGTGGGCTTTTCTCGCCATTGCGCACGCAACGCAAAAGCAGCCTTCCGACCAAGGTTGGACAGAAGAAACGAATGCGCGACTAGCGCCAGCACGAACACTACGACCAGCGCGAATGGCAGCCACCAGCGCATGTGTAGCGCGATCGTTCCGATAAGAACCCAGAGGGAAAGCCAAACAAGTTGGCGCAATCTCAGTGAGACGGCCTCTTTAGCGAGTTCGGCAGCGCCTCCACCAATGCGGAAGAGCACGGCCTGAGCACGCCAATCGGATTGATAGTCAAATGTGAGCTGCATGCGCACAAGTTAACGCCTGACTTCAGCGGCTTGCGTAGCAAGTCCTTTGGAAGGAAATGTTGGGCAGAAGTGCATAGCTCTTTCTTACGCCTTGTCTCTATTTGGGTTGCAGGGAAGCACCGGGCATGCCCACGACAACGCTTCCATCAGGCTTATGTACCTCTACGAAGCAGGCGCCGTCTGGTGCAGATGCGTGAACGCCATAGCCCGCGCTGTGTATTGAGCTGATGATGGATGTCTGCTCTGACGCGCGTAGCGGCAATACCCAAACTGCGGAAATACCTTTTGCTCTCGCCGCTGTCCAATAAGCGAAAAAGTCGCCAAGGTCATTGGACTGCTTGAGCGCAACGATCATTTCGTCTTGAAGAATTACGACTGCCGACGCGGAGCGCCTCGCAAGCGCTGCCTCAAATTGAGCGTTCGTGAGCCGCCAGTTGCCGTTACGCCCATAGTCCATGATCAGAGCACCCGATGACACAACGTTTACATGGCCGTTAGCGGTTGGGTTAATCACTGTGACCTTGTGACCGGGCGGGACGACGGCGGTATCTGCAGGCATGGCGAATTCTATGCAGGTGAGTAGAGATATTGCCGCTAGTAATCGTTTCATTGGCTGCCTAACTTTTACGAATGCCGCAGTTTTACGGTAAAGCAAGGCAACCAGTCAGACAACACCGTGGAAGAATTTCACAAATCTCTTTGAAAATCATGTACTTGCGTCTGGCGAATGAGTGAATGTACAAGTGTATTGAAATCGACAAAGTCGCCGAGAAGATTAGCGCCCATTTTGGGCGATTCCGGGGAATTGGAAGCCCAATCTGTATGGCCGCTTCCGCCCCACTGCCATCAGTCAATCGATTCAACCGGGCCAGCCGACTGCAGAGTTCGGGGCAGTGGCCGCCGCCGATTTGTGGGCATTTGACACCATGAGGCGGCGGCTACTGCCCCGAACTCTGCTGCCACACACAAACGCAAACTCAAACCTTTGCAGCAGCGTCCCCGCCTTCACCCTCAGGCCAATCGCGGATGTAGGCCTTCAGCATCTTGTTCTCAAAATTCTGACTATCAACCACGGTCTTGGCGACGTCGTAAAAGCTGATCACGCCCATCAGCATGCGGTTGTTGATGACTGGCATGTAACGTGCATGGCGCTCCAGCATCATGCGGCGCACTTCGTCCAGCTCGGTTTCCATGGTGCAGATCAGCGGACCGGAGTCCATGGCGCGGTAGACCGTGGTGGTGCCAAAGGTGCCGCCGTTTTTGACGGTGGCTTGAATCACTTCGCGGAAAGTCAGCATGCCGACGACCAGACCATGTGAAATCACCACCAGCGATCCAATGTCCTTTTCGGCCATCAGTTGGGCGGCATCGGCCAGCGTGTCTTCTGGGGTGGTGGTGTAAAGCGTGCTGCCCTTGACGCGCAGAATATCGCTGACTTTCATATTGCCTCCTGCCGAGCCGCCTCAAAGGAGGCAGGCGCCCCCCCGGGGGGCAGCGAACACTTGTGAGCGTGGGGATTCATAGCTATTTTCCTGTGGCGCATGGTGAAAAATCTCACCCAAATATAGCCCACAATCACTGGATCACAACCCAAACACTCCGTGGAGACTTTATGCCCGGCTACGCCGACCCCGGTTTTGACACGCTGGCCCTGCACGCAGGCGCATCACCCGACCCGACCACGGGTGCAAGGGCCACGCCCATCCACCTGACCACCTCGTTTGTTTTTGAGTCCAGCGAACACGCGCAATCGCTGTTCAACCTGGAACGTGCGGGACACGTCTACAGCCGCATCAGCAACCCGACTAATGCCGTACTGGAGCAGCGGGTAGCGGCACTCGAAGGCGGCATTGGCGCCATCACCACTGCCAGCGGTCAGGCCGCGCTGCACCTGAGCATTGCCACACTGATGGGCGCAGGTTCACACATTGTGGCCAGCACGGCGCTGTATGGCGGTTCGCAAAACTTATTGCACTACACAATGCGCCGCTTTGGCATTGAGACCACCTTTGTCAAACCCGGTGATATGGATGGTTGGAAGGCCGCTATACAGCCCAACACCAAACTGCTGTTTGGCGAAACCGTGGGCAACCCCGGGCTGGATGTGCTGGACATTCCTACCGTCAGTGCAATAGCGCACGAGGCCGGTGTGCCGCTACTGGTGGACTCCACCCTCACCTCCCCCTGGCTAATGAAGCCTTTAGAACTGGGCGCCGATCTGGTCTACCACTCGGCCACAAAATTTTTGTCTGGCCACGGCACGGTGGTGGGCGGCATCGTCGTCGACGGCGGCAGTTTTGACTGGGCCCGGTCCTACGAACGAACTGGCAAATTCGAAGAGTTGGCCGCGCCTTATGCCGGCTTTCACAACATGAACTTCAGCGAGGAAAGCACGGTAGGCGCCTTCCTGCTGCGCGCGCGGCGCGAAGGCCTGCGCGACTTTGGCGCGTGTATGAGCCCGCACACCGCATGGCTGATCTTGCAAGGTGTGGAGACGCTGGGCCTGCGCATGGAGCGCCACATGCGCAACACCGAGAAGATCGTGCAGTTCCTGGCCAGTCAGCCTTTTGTGGACCGCGTGGGCCACCCCCTGCTGGAGAGCCACCCCAGCCATGCGCTGGCGCAAAAACTGTTGCCACGCGGCGCGGGCTCGGTGTTCAGTTTTGACCTCAAGGGCAACCGCGAGCAAGGCAAGAAGTTTATTGAGACGCTGAAGGTGTTCAGCCACCTGGCCAATGTGGGGGACTGCCGCAGCCTGGTGATCCACCCCGCCAGTACCACCCACTTTCGTATGACGGACGAGGCGCTGGCCGGCGCCGGCATCACCCAGGGCACGATTCGCCTCTCCATTGGGCTGGAAGACGCCGATGACTTGATTGACGACCTGAAGCGGGCCCTGAAGGTGGCGGAGAAAGCAGCATGATCTTCACCGTCAACAACTACTCGACCTATTGCTACACCGGCGGCAAGGCGCTTGACCCGGCCAAACCCACGGTCGTGTTCATACACGGCGTACTCAACGACCACAGTGTGTGGAATCTGCAAAGCCGCTACCTGGCCAACCATGGCTACAACGTGCTGGCTGTCGACCTGCCCGGCCACTGCCGCAGCGCCGGCGAGGCGCCGTCGTCGGTAGAAGAAGCCGCCGACTTCATCGCCGCCTTGTTGGATGCGGCGGGTGTGCAAAAGGCCGCGCTGGTGGGGCACAGCTGGGGCTCACTGATTGCGCTGGAAGCGGCATCGCGGCTCAAGGAACGTGTCACCCACCTGGTGCTGGTGGGCACGGCGTTTCCCATGAAGGTGTCGCCGGTGCTGATAGAGACATCGCTCAACGAGCCGTTGAAGGCGCTGAACATGATCAACGTGTTCTCGCGCAGCACGCTGGCCGCGCCACCTTCGGCACTGGGGCCTGGAACCTGGGTGTTTGGCAACAGCATGGCGCTGGGCAAACGTGTGCTGGCCAGCAACACGGCCGTCAACGTCTTCCACCGTGGTTTTGTGGCCTGCGATAGATATGCCAATGGGGATGCCGCCATGGAGGCCCTCACCTGCCCGGTGCTGTTTGTGCTGGGTGAGCAGGACCAAATGACGGCCGCCAAGGCCGCGCAGCCGCTGATTGCCAAGGCAAAAACCAGCGGCAAGGCGGTGCAAGTGGTCAACTTACCCGTAGGCCACCACCAAATGACCGAAACGCCGGACAATACGCTCTTCGCCATCCGCGATTTTTTACGCACCCCATCTGCCTAGGCCACCGAATGCCAGATTTCGCCTTCCGCCGATACGCCCTGCCCAGCCTTGTTGCCGGTTGGCTGGCCCTGCTGGCCTGCGGTGCGCTTGCTACGGATTTGCAGATTCTGGCGGACGAGAACCGGCCCCTGAGTTTTTCTGAGAACGGCCAGACCAAGGGTTTGGGGGTGGTCGTGGTGCAAGAAATACAGCGCCGCGTGGGCAACAAAAACACCATAGAGATACAGCCGTGGACCCGTGCCTACCGTGCGGTCAGCTCGGAGCCCAATGTGGCGATCTTTGCCATGGCCCGCACGGCTGCCCGTGAGGAATTGTTTCAATGGGTGGGGCCCATCTCTGCGTCCCGGGCGTCGTTGTATGGCAAACGCGGATCGGGCTTGGCGATTGCCAGCCTGGACGACGCCAAGTCGGTCGAGCGCATCATGGTGGTGCGAGACTTTTATACCCACCAGTTACTGCAAAAGCTGGGCTTCACCAATCTGGAGCTGGTCCCCAAACCGGAGACCATGGTGAAGATGGCCCTGAACGACCGGGCTCCGCTGATGTTTACGTCCAACGTAACCCTGCCCGACCTGCTCGAAAAAGCCGGTGCCCAGCCCAACGACCTGGAGCTGCTGTACACGGTGACCAGCATACAGACCTACATCGCCTTCTCTGCCACAACCTCCAAGGACATCGTGGCCAAGTGGCAGTCTGCACTGGACAGCATGAAACGTGATGGCAGTTACGCCGCCATTTATGCCAAGTGGCTGCCAGGCGAAACGCCAACGCGCATCAGGCCCGAGCCCAACGTTTCACCCTGAGCCACCCCGACCAGAGGGCTTGCCTGCTACTTCAGATCTTCGGTCTCGAAGTACAGCGTTTTACCCACCTGCAGTGCACCGCCCACCTGCGCCTGCAACGCCGTTTGTAAAGACGGCCGGGTCGGGGCTTTTAAATCATCGGTGGGCAGCAGAAAACGCCTGATCTGCGTGCGTGCTTGCCCGCCATCCGACTTGGGCTGTTTGGCATGGGGCAGTGGCTTCATGGCCACAATGGTGTCAAAGTCGGGGCGGCGGTCAATCTCTTTCACCGCAAAAAACTCCCGCCCAGCGCCCAGCAGCAGATAACTACCTGCGCTGCGCGCCACTTGGGAATCGATGGCGGGCGTGAAGTCCAGCGGCTTGAACAGCAACACCTCGTCCACCACCACGGTCTGCCCTGCAAAACGCTGAACGCCACCGCGCTCAAAATGGCCCTGCACAAAACGGGCGTTGAATTGCTTCAACGGCTGCTCGTGACCGGGCTGCAGCCGGTGCAGGTCAAAGTGCTCGGGGTCCAGCGTCCACAACTGCGGCCGCAGGGCCAACCGGGCGCGCAAGCTTGCGTCCACACGGGGGTCTGCCAGGTGGAAGCGCAACAACACCTGGGTATCGTGCGGCGCATGGAACATGGGCAGGTGCGAGGCATACAGCCCGTCGCGCCCACCAAACACGGCCATGCCGTGGGAGCCAAAACCGACGGGCTCCGCCGCGAATGCCAGGGCAGAAAACAGCATTGCAGCACAGCCGATGGAAAAAACACGCCGAACAAGCGCCAGCGCTCGGTCGGTCAAATGGGTGAAGTGCATAGGGGTCCGTACTCCGGGGTGCATCGGTCGACAAAAACCTTCGATCCTAGCCGGATCAGGACGGCAGGGCCTGGCGCAGCGCCCGTGGTGTCACGCCAAACCACCGGCGCACAGTGCGGCTGAAGTTGGAGGTGTCTGCATAACCCAACTGCGCGGCCACCTCTTCCACACTCAGACGTTTTTGCTGCAAAAGCCATTGTGCGCGTGCTTTGCGATCTGTATCCAACAGCGCCTGGAAGGATGTGCCTTCGGCACGCAGCTGGCGCATCAGGGTGCGGGCAGAGACGCCGCACTGCCCTGCCACCGCGTCCAGTTGCGGGTAGCGTCCCGCACCAGCGTTGGCCAGTGCGCGCGCCACCTTGTGGGTGTAACCTGCCGATCCGATGGCCGACAGCTGGGTCTCGCAGGCACGGCATGCATTCGCATGGGCCTGTGCATCGCTACCTATACACGGCAGCGCCAGTGCGGCGCGCGCAAATGTGAACGACAGGGCTGGCTGCGCAAAACGCACTTCCAGCGGCGATACACGCGCATACTGCGCGGCCCACGGTGGCCTGGGCGTTGGCAGGTCCAGCCGCACACCATTGGGCCATTGGCCAAGCGCGGCCTCAATAACCCGCAAAAAGGCGGCCACTACGGTATCCATGACAAAGGCATTGGCGGCACCCCAATCGGTGCGTTGCACGGCGTGCAGGGTGGCGCCCTGGGGACTGTGGTCCAGGGTCCAGCTAAAGGTGTCGTCACGCAACACGCCATAACGCGCCAGCACCGTCAAGGCCGTACCAAGATCGGGGGCGGTGACGGCGGCATAGGCCAGGTCACCATGCGCCGAGATAGGTGCCTGCCAGCCCAAATCCAGTCCCAACCATGGCTTGACCGTAGCGGCAATGGCCGATTGCACCAGACAGACCACCGTAGCGGACTCCAGCCGGGCCTCGTCCCGCACCAGGGAGTCCCATTGCAAATGGGCACTGGCCAACACCCGGTCGCTGTCCACATCGGACCGTTCCAGCAACATGCGCAACAGCCGTGCGTAGACGGGGTGGACGCCAGATGGGTTGGCTGCGGTTGCATAGGTGGAAACCATAGCTTGGCACTTTATGACGATTTATTGACCATTGCATCGGTGGTTACCCACTCCCAGGTGATCCACACTGCGCTGACTACCGGAGACCCTAGCCATGCCCCACACCACTGCCGCACCCTACCGTGACAACAAACGCCTGGCCTGGATCGTGTCGCTGCTCGTTCCGTTGTCCATAGCCGCGGGGCCTCTGTTGTGGCAATGGCACCCGATAACCCTGATGCTGTGGATACCCGTGGTGTTTACCTACCTGGTAGCCCCGTTGCTGGATTTTGTATTGGGCACTGACACCAGCAACCCACCCGAATCGGCCGTGCCAGCCCTGGAGGCCGACCCGTACTACCGGCGCGTAACCTTTGCACTGTTGCCCTTGCTCTGGGGTGCGTTCATCTACGCAGCATGGTTCAGCCAGACGGCGCCGCTGACCTGGCTCGGCCTGTTGGGCTTGGTTATTTCTACCGGCGGCGTAGGCGGTTTCTGCATCAACCTGGGCCACGAAATCGGCCACAAGCGTGCGCCTCTGGAACGATGGCTGGCCAAACTGATCCTGGCACCCACGTTTTATGGGCACTTCACGGTAGAGCACAACCGCGGCCACCACCGCGATGTAGCCACGCCCGAAGACCCCGCCTCGTCTCGCATGGGTGAGTCCATTTGGCGCTTTGTGTGGCGCGAGATGCCCGGTGCCTTTCGCCGTGCGTGGGCACTGGAGCGCGAACGCATGCGCGTTGATGGCCAGGCCTTTTGGTCATGGCACAACGAGATCCTGCAGCCCGCGCTGATAACGGTACTACTGTGGGGCAGCTTGTGTGTATGGCTGGGCGCCGGAGTGTTGTGGTTTTTGGTGCCGGCGGCACTGTGGTCCAACTTTCAACTTACCTCCGCCAACTACATCGAACACTACGGCTTGCTGCGCCAGAAGAATGCGCAAGGCCGGTACGAGCCATGCAAACCCCAGCATTCCTGGAACAGCAACCACGTGTTCTCCAACTGGGCCACCTTCCACCTGCAACGCCATTCAGACCACCACGCCCACCCGCTGCGGCGCTTTCAGTCGCTACGGCATTTTGAAGAAGCGCCACAACTGCCCAATGGCTACTTTGGCATGTTCCCATTGGCCTATATGCCGCCGTTGTGGTTTGCGGTGATGGACAAAAGGCTCTTGGCTGCGGTGAACCGGGACCCGAGTCGGATCAATTTTGATCCTGAGCGGCGGGCACGCCTGATTGTGAAATACGGGTTGCGCGACGTTTAGGCTGTATCGATTGGGATGTTGGGGGCAACAGCCGTTTAAGACACATAGCGGATGCAGCGGTTTGCCAACTGGTCGCTCCATAACTGACTTTAATAAGCACTTCGCCTCTGCACACGGGCCTTCGCGGGGGAGGACGATGACGCGCAGATTGGTAACGAAGCGAAACGGCGATTCACATGCGTCACGGAGTTGACGGTGTGCGCGGCAGATCCAAAGCATTTCATTCGCCAAAGGTCTCGCGTTTGAGCTGCTACGACGGCCCTAGCTGCACAGGTCAAAGATTATGGGAGGCTCAAACCCCTGCCATACTTGGCGTAATGTGGTTGAACTTCTCATTCGTCAGGTCGTAGGCGCTCTAGGTGGCAGTTTGAAACTACTCTCAATTTCGATGCAAGTTTGCCCAGTCTTCGCCCAACGCGTGATTGGGGTGAAACGCAGATTGCACTAGAAGGGAATCCGCCTTGAAAAAGCCGATGTTTCGATATCAAAAATTCGTTGTTCCTGTTTGGTTTTGCATTGCAGGTGCGGTCAATGCCCAGGAGAGCAGTTGCGATCCGGGTGTTTATGTCGGCAAGATCGGTAACGTACCCATCACCATGGCCTTAGACCCCACACCCGAAAAATCATTGGAAGAGCGCCGCGTTGGGAGCATGTACTACCGCGTGAGCATGGTTGACATGCTGCTCAAGCAAGAGTCGATGCAACCGATTTGGACAGAGTTCGATGGCGACAACAAGCCTTCAGGACGTATCACGCTGACATGCCATGACAAGCAACTCCTTGGCGAATGGCACTCTCTAGATGGAAAAAAGCGCTTTCCCGTGGTCGCAAGTCGCAGCCCAGAAGATGAATACAACGCTCGACGCTTTTCCGCGCTAAAGCCAATCAAAACTCCGAAAGAGCCACAGAGCAGGAGTGAAGCTTTCCCTGTCACAGGGCCGAAGATACAGGGCAGCGATGAACCCGTGATTCGGGGCATTCAATTGTTCGGCACCGAGCCCGGTGTGGCAAAAGTGAACCGCTTGCTTTGGGCGGACTTATTGGCCAACACGGAATCCATTTTGAGCTGTTCGCTCGAATTTCGGCAGCGATTTGGCGAGAACCCACCTGCGCTTGGGTTCGAGCAGAGGTTTTCGCATGCCGCAGGGCCATATGTCGTTGTGAGTTCTCACAGTGGATTTGAATGTGGTTATGGCATGCGGTATGGGGTAGAGATGGCAACCTATCGACTGACCGATGGCCAGAAGGTAGATTCCAGTCAATGGTTTAAGCCGGAACTCCACGCGCTTTGGAAAAAGGAATGGCGAACAACGCCGTTGGCAAAGTTGGTCTTAAGAGTGGGTAGCACCCAAATGCACAAAGATGACGTCGCGTGCTTTGAAGCTGCCGAATACAGGCTATCCGATGTATATCCCAGTCGAGAGGGTTTTGTATTCAGGGGTATCGTGCCAACACCTTTCCAATTTTGCCAAGGCGCGGTGGATGTCTCGTTGCCCTATGACCGCCTTGCCCCTTTCTTGTCGGCAGAAGGCAAACGCGCGGTACAAGCCATCCAGAAAATGCCAAATCGGTAAAGTTGCGTTTGAATATTCCTAGCTGGGGCCCTGCCATCGCTAGCCCGCAAAATCATAGAAATCAATAACTCTGACACCACGCTAGACGTGTAGTGTTGGGTAGTGTTTGGGAGGCCGCAGACAGCTCAGGTCAAGCAGATTTAGAGGCCCCCAAGGGGTCTTTGAGGAGGCGGAGCTCTTCCACTGGATTTCCAGAAAGCCGGCATTGGTTGCCATCGGCTTCCGCCCCACTGCAGCAGTCCGGTAGTCTGTATGGCAAATCCCCAGCGTCCCCAGGGGCCAGCATAGCCCGCGCGCCAGCGCCTCAACCGCTGATCTGAGCGAAATGAGGCGAAAAACGCTATGCAGTTTATAGCTATACAACCATATTTCACGGGGGCTACAGCCCAGTTTGACCAAAATGGTTGTTAACCAACTAAGTTCCCAATAGCCGCTCTGCAAAGAACCCCAGTATTTCGTCCCGCGCGGCAATCGTGGGCTGACCCGCCTCGTCGATCAGATGGGCTGTCACCACACTGTGCGGGCTGGCCACCACGTGCTCGAAGAACGGCGACAGACCCTCGCGCTGGGCCGCACTGTCCGGCAGCACCCGCGCCACGAAGCGTTCGCCCAAGGCAGCCTGGTAGGCCGCAAAGCGCTCCGCCTTGCAGTACTTGTCGCCCGCAAAGCGGTAGGCCATCACGGTGAGTTTGTCCCGCTCCAGGCGGTCGCGCACGGCGGCTAGATCGTCCGGGGCGATCTCCAGGCCCGCGGGGTCGTTGAAGGGTAACGAGGGCTGGCACAACACGGGGGCCAGCACCGCGGGCTCCAGCATCATGGTCAACGCGAAGTTACCTGTGAAGCACATGCCGATGGCGCCCACGCCGGGGCCACCACACTGCTGGTGCGCCAACCGGGCCAGTGCGCGCAGCCACAGGGTTACCGGGCTGGTCTGATTGGCAGCCAGCGCGCGAAACTCGGCACTGACACAGGCCCGCTGCATCACCGCCATGCCCTCCTTCGCACTGGGCACCGCGCCGTCTATGCCGAACAGCGAAGGCATATAAACGGTGAAGCCCGCATCGCGCACCCAGCGGGCAAAGCGCGCTACGTGTGGGCTGATGCCAGGCATCTCGGTCATCACAATGACTGCAGGGCCGCTGCCGGCGACATAAACTTTTTTGCAGATGCCGCCCAGGGTGACAGACCGTGCGTCAAAGTCAGCCAGCGTGTCGTTCTGCTGCAGGGTGTCGGTGGCCATGGTCAGGCTCCTTGGGGCGCTGCAACCGCCACCAGATGCTGCAAGTGTTCAAAACCTGCGGCGCGCGCAAAGTCCGGCAGGCGCCAGACCTCATTCCCCACGCCCCAAGAACCATCCTCCACCGAATTGAACACGATGGAGGTCAACAGCTTGCGTTTTTCATCGACGGGCATCGCGTTCTGGAAGGCAGCATGCAGCAAACATGTGTAGGCGGCCCGCGCAGCATCGTCCAACACGCCATCCGGCACATGGATAACAGCCATACAGGGGAGGAACTGGCTGCTTACATCGGCGCCACCACAGGTCCAGTTGCCAACTTCAATCTCTTCAATCAACACCCAGCACAAAAAGCGCTTGCGAGGGTCGACCGGTAAGCGTTCCGCGGCAGCGGCCGCTTCATTGATGCCGTGTACCAACGCGGCGCGTTGCGCGCCAGGGAACGCGTGTTTGGGGATTCTCAGAACAATATTAGGCATAGAAAACGCTCCGGTTGGTTTGTGAAAGAAGCTTGTATTGCAGCACCGCGCGGGTCACAATGACAGTGTCCGTTATGACTGTTTTAAGGCCTATTCAGACAATGTACGATTTCACGATTCTGGTACTGCAGGGCGCCTATTCCAGCAGCGTGGCGGCGACGCTGGACATCCTGCGCGCCGCAGCAACCATTGCACCCCGACACGGTCTTGCACCGCCCACTTGGCGGGTTTGCTCGGTCGAAGGCGGTGCGGTGGCGCTGCACAGTGGCATCAGCGTCAACACATCAAGGCTCCCCCGACGTGCGGCGGTATCAGACACCTCGGCGTGGGTTCTTCCGGGCCTGGGGCTGGACACCCTCTCGGCCATAACTCGGCGCTTCGCTATGGACGATGCCAAGGCCACCATTGCGGCACTGCGCAAACATGCGCAGGCCGGGGGCACAGTGGCGGCGTCTTGCTCCGGTGTGTTCCTGCTGCAGGCGGCGGGATTATTGCGGGACAAGCGTGTCACCACCACCTGGTGGCTAGCGCCGGCGCTACAGCGGCTGGAGCCCGCCTGCAAGGTCGACGCTGACCGGATGGTCTGTGACCACGGGACGGTCATCACCGCAGGGGCCGCATTTGCGCAGACGGACCTGATGCTGCACCTGCTGCGCAAGCTATGTGGTGCAGCGCTGGTGGACGCGATATCGCGCGTACTGCTGCTCGATGGCCGCCAGGCCCAGGCGCCGTTCATCGTGCCCGAGGCCTTCTCCATTGGCGATGATCTGGTGGGCCGGCTGGCCGCCCGCATAGAAGCAGCCCTGCCCACGCCGCCCAAGATCAGCGTGCTGGCCCAGGAGTTCTGCATGTCCGAGCGCACACTGTCACGCCATGTGCAAAAGGCTACCGGCAAGAGCACGCTGGCGCTGGTGCAAAGCGTCAAGCAACGCCGGGCGCGGGCGCTGCTGGAGGGTAGCCGCATGACCGTGGAGCAGGTGGCGGCCGCAGTGGGCTACCAGGATGCGACTGCGCTGCGCAGGCTGATGCGAAGGGTGGCGGGGGCCAACCCCAGCCGTTTCAGGCCTGCGATTGCTGGAACCTGATATCAGCGGCTCGCAGAACTGCCCCCGCTGACGAGCGTGGGCAGACTCCAAGCTCCACCGGCCGCGATCAGCTTGCACATGCCAGTAGTGGATGACTCTGTGTGGACGAAGTCCTTGCCGTCCCAAGTCCAGGTATCGGACGACCAGCAGTCCCCCAGCCCCCTGCCCTTGTGCGAAGCAGAAATACTACCGTCGCTGTAGTCCGAACCCGAGTCCGTCACCAGCACAGGGCTGAAAGGGGGTGCGCTGTTGATCACCCAAAATCCGGAGCCAAAGTTGTAGGCGGCCAGCCAGCAGGGCATGGACACCAGGAGCTTGCTGGCGCTCAGCCGGTAGACGGTGAGCTCTTCCTGCACCCCTACTTCGGGTTCGGTCAGCTTGGTGCAGTTGCCGTCTTCCTTCACCGAGGGCAAGAGCGCAGCGCGCAAGGCTTTGCCATGCCTTTTGGCAAACTCTGTGTCACCCGGCAGCGGCTTGGCCGGTGCAACAGCCACGACGACCGGCGCGGGCAGCGGCGGCAAAACACCTTCATCGCCGCGAGGACCTTTGCGGATCAGGGCACTGGTAGTACCGATCCGACCCTGGAACTCATCCATCTTCAACAACGCCGCTGCTGCACCTTTGTCGGATAGTTGCCAATTCTTGCCACCACCCACCCATTCGATGGTGCTGTCGCGTGGCAGCGCTGCCAGCAAGGCATTCACTTGCGCAGTGGACAAATCGGCTGACATCGTGCTTTTGGTTTCGATAACGATCTGTCCCACCGTACGCCCATTGACGCGCATGCTGAGCTTGAGCACAGCCTGCAGCTTGGCCGTGATGCTTTCGGAGCCATAGTCGCCCAACATCAGCTGACCCGTCACTTGTTGACCGGGCCCCGCATTGCGCGTCAGCAGCACGGTTACCGGGTTGGCGTCTCCATCACTGCTGTAGCCCGCAGCCCTGCAAGTACGGGTGTTGTCGCAAACGAGCTGCCAGTCGTGGTGTGAAAAACTAAATCCGGTAGCGGTAGATGGTGCTGCAGCCTGCGCACCCAGCGACAACATGACCAGGCAGGCTACGACGAAACCTTTGGACATCAAACACATAGAACGAGTCATGGGCTTTAGGTGGATGCGGCCTGGTCACGCCAGTTGCCATAGGGGTTGGTGGCCAGTTGCGAGTTGAAATAGCGCGCGTCGTCGCTGACCTCGCGCCCTACCCACGCCGGCTTGGCGAATGCCTCGCCTTCAGACGCCAGTTCAATCTCGGCGACCACCAGACCCGCATTCAGGCCCAGGAACTCGTCCACCTCCCACACATGGTCACCGTGCGTAATTTTGCGGCGGACTTTGTCGATGGTGGGGCCGTCACACAGGGTCAACAACTGCTCGGCGTCCTGCACGGGAATCTCATATTCAAACTCGGCCCGCGTATTGCCCTGCGTGGCGCCCTTCACGGTCAGGTAGGCCTGCTCGCCTGCAATGCGTACACGCACGGTGCGGGTCTTATCGCGGTTCAGATATCCCTGGCAGATGCGGGTGCCGCTACCCGTGCGCCAGGCGTCACCCATCACCAGAAACTTACGCTCGATTTCAGTGGCCACGTGGTCCTCTCTTTGCAATCCGCATGTTGTTGATACGGTTGGGTTATCCCGCCTTGCGCGCCGCAAAATAGGCAGCGCTCACGCGGTCATATTCTTCTCCCGCCTCGACCTTGCGCGAGGCGGTCTTGCCACCGCTCCACTCCTGCTTGATCTCGGTAACAGCCACATCCTCTTCAAACGGCGACTCGGTCACTTTGACCGAGTAATTCTTTTCGTGGATATGCACGCGGTACCAGGCGCATGAGCCATCGGGGTGGGTCCAGTAGGGTTTTGTACTCATAAAACCTCGCGCAAAGTTATAGAGTGCCAGCGGCCGATCTGCCAGATTTTTTCCGATGCTGCCGTGCGCTCAACCAGCCAGGCACTCAAAAGGGGCTCAAGCAAGGTGGTTTCAGGATCCACCAACAGTACATAACGGGCCTCGGCGCCGGGCTGAACCACCTCGCGCAACTGCCCTATCCAGTCAAAGGAAATAAGGGTCTGCATCAGCGGCTCCAGGCGCAGAGGGTCCACATGCAAGGTTTTGCACAATTGGTCCAAGGTCAGGCCTTTGGCGTCCGCCCCGCGGGTGCGCTCCAGTTGTTGTACCACCTCCAGCGACAACTGGAACCGCCAGCCGTGAGGCAATCGGCGCAGGGTGCTTCCGGCCAGCAGGCTGGGCAAATAGGCGGTAAGGGCAGCACCCAGCAGCACAATGACCCATGCCACATAAATCCAGATCAGCAGGATCGGCAGTGTGGCAAACGCACCATATACCGCGGAATAGGTGGGCACACTGCTCAGGTAAGCGGTGAGCCCGCGTTTGGCCAGCTCCAGCCCGGTAGCCACAAATACGCCGCCCATCCAGGCGTGGCCCCAGCGCACATGGGTATTGGGCACAAAACGGAACATGGACGCCATACCCGCCGCCACCAGTACAAACTGCAACACATTCAACAGCAACGACACCCCGCCGGGCATGGCGCCCACCACGCCTTTGGAGTAAGAAACCGCAAACGAGGTCACGCTCAGGCTCAGCGCCAGCAGCAGTGGGCCCAGTGTGATGGCGGCCCAATAGAAAAACACGCGCTGCGCAACCGGCCGGGGCTTGCGCACCCGCCAGATGCTGTTGAGCGTGCGGTCTATGGTGAACACCAGGGCCAGCGCTGTACCCAGCAGCACAGCCAACCCTACGCCGCCGAGCTTGCTGGCCTTGCCGGCAAACTGGTTCAGGTAACCCAGCACCTGGCGGGCAATGTTGTCGGGCACCAGGCTGTCGATCAACCATTTTTGCAGCACATCCTGGAACTTGGCAAACATGGGGAAGGCGGTGAACACGGCCAGCGCCACAGTGATGAAAGGCACCAGCGCAATGGTGGTGGTAAATGTCAGGCTGCTGGCGGTAAGGCCCAGGCGGTCCTCGCGGAAACGCTCACGCAGGGTGCGGATGGCTTCAAGCCAGGGTACTTGGGCGACTTCATGGAGCCAGCCTCTTAGACGTTCGATTGGATGCATGCCGCTATGATGCCACCGACATGAACACGCCTACCCGCCCCCAGCCCACTTCTTTCTCCGTTGACCTCACCCGATGGCTTGCCGTGGGCAGTGTTATGGCCCTGATTCTGCTGGCCCTGGCCTGGGAGCTATGGTTGGCACCCTTGCGCCCCGGTGGCTCCTGGCTGGTGCTCAAGGCGCTGCCGCTGTGCATTCCGCTGGCCGGTCTGCTGAAAAACCGCATGTACACCTACCGCTGGGTCAGTCTGGTGGTGTGGCTCTACTTTATTGAAGGTGTGGTGCGCGCCTGGAGCGACAAGCCGCCCGGCAACTATCTGGCCATGCTGGAAATTCTGCTGTGTATGACCCTGTTTGTAGCCTGCGCTGCCCATGTGCGACTGCGCCAGGCCAATGCCCGCGCACAGGCCGCCGCAGAAGCTACCCTGCCAGTGACACCAACTACTCTATAGCCCACACCATGACCACAGCCCACACTGCCCTCCTGGACCAACTGCGTCAGACCGTAGGCACCGCCAACGTACTGACCGATGGCGACCTGAGCGCGTACGAGCAAGACTGGCGCAAACGCGAAACCGGCAAGTCCCTCGCCGTGGTGCGCCCCGCCAATACCCTGGAGGTGGCTGCGGTGGTCAAGGCCTGCGTACAGGCTGGCGTCAGCATCGTGCCCCAGGGCGGCAACACCGGCATGGTGGTCGGCTCCACGCCCGATGCCAGCGGCAACCAGGTTGTGCTGAGCCTGCTGCGCATGAACAGTGTGCGAACACTGGATGGCGGCAACCTGACCGTCACGGTGGACGCCGGCTGTGTGTTGCAAACCCTGCAAGAAGTCTGCGAGAAGGCAGGCTTCCTGTTCCCCCTGAGCCTGGCCGCCGAAGGCAGTTGCACCATTGGCGGCAACCTGGGTACCAACGCCGGTGGCACGCAGGTGGTTCGCTACGGCAATACCCGCGAGTTGTGCCTGGGCCTGGAGGTTGTCACCGCCCAGGGCGAGATCTGGGACGGCTTGAGCGGCCTGCGAAAAGACAACACCGGTTACGACCTGCGCCATTTGATGATTGGCTCCGAAGGCACGCTGGGGGTGATCACTGGCGCCACCATGAAGCTTTACCCTCTGCCTGTGGCGCAGCTCACCGCCATGGCCGCCGTGCCGTCGCTGGATGCCGCAGTGCAACTACTGGGCTTGGCGCACCAGCACCTGAGTGCCGGGCTGACCGGTTTTGAGGTGATGGGCAAATTTGCACTAAGCCTGGTGACCAAGCATTTCCCCCAGCAGCGCGCACCGTTCCAGGACAGTGACGCGCCGTACTGCGTGGTGCTGGAGAATTCCGACCAGGAATCCGAAGCCCATGCCCGCGAACGCTTTGAGCGCCTGCTGGAGGTGGCCATGGAAGAAGGATGTGTGGTCGATGCCGTGGTGGCCGAGAGCATCACCCAGGCCCGGGCGCTATGGCATATCCGCGAGAGCATTCCGCTGGCGCAGGCGCAAGAGGGGCTCAATATCAAACACGACATCTCGATTGCCGTGTCCCGCATCCCCGAGTTTGTGCGCCTGACTGACGCCCAGCTGGAGCAGGCCTACCCAGGCGTGCGCCTGGTCAACTACGGCCACCTGGGCGATGGCAACCTGCACTACAACGTGCAGGCCCCTGCGGGTGCGGATGCCGAGGCCTTTCTGCGCGACGACGAAAAAGGCGTCAATGCCATCGTCTACGACATGGTGGACCAGTTCAGGGGCTCCATCTCTGCCGAACACGGTGTGGGCAGCCTCAAACGCGACAAGCTGGTGCAGCACAAATCCCCCGTCGCGTTGGACATGATGCGCGCCATCAAGCAGGCGCTGGACCCGCTGAATACGATGAACCCGGGGCGGGTACTATAAAAACGATAGCTGTATAGCCATATTTCTAGGGGGCTAGGGCCATATTTGGCTTGCAAGCTCTCCGTACAACCGCCTCGGACCCTAGCTCCGCTCCCCCGTTTGCAGCCGCCACAGCGCGGCATAACCGCCACCCTGCGCCACCAGCGCGTCGTGTGTGCCACTCTCCACAATGCGCCCTGCCTCCAGCAAGTGGATGCAATCGGCCTGGCGCACCGTGGACAGGCGGTGGGCGATGACAATGGTGGTGCGGTTGCGGCTGACCACGTCCAGCGAACGCTGGATGGCCGCCTCGGTCTCGTTGTCCACCGCGCTGGTGGCCTCGTCCAGCACCAGCACCGGTGGGTTCTTCAGGATGGCGCGAGCCAAAGCCAGGCGCTGGCGCTGGCCGCCACTGAGCTTTTGGCCGCGCTCGCCAATGCGGGTGGCAAAACCCAGCGGCAGTTGGTTGATGAACTCGGTGCACTCCGCCGCGCGTGCTGCCTCGGCAATGTGTGCATCGGTGGCCCAGGCTGCGCCATAAGCGATGTTCTCCGCCACCGTGCCGTCGGTCAAAAACGTGTCTTGCGACACATAACCGATTGCACGGCGCAGGTCTTGCAGGTTCAGGCCGTCGATAGCCTGGCCGTCCAGCAGGATGCGGCCGGATTGGGCGATGTAAAAACGCAGCAGCAGCTTGACCAGTGTGGACTTGCCCGAGCCAGTGGAGCCGACAAATGCCGTGGTCTTGCCGGCGGGAATCGTCAGGTCGATGTCCTGCAGCGTGGGCACGGTGTCATAGGCAAAACAGACCTGCTCAAAGCGCAGTTCGCCTTTCACGGTGTCGATGGGGAAATGCTGGCCTTCGTAGGGGATGTTGATGGGGGTCTGCAGCAAGCCCATCGCCCGGTCTATCGACGACATGGAGCGCTGGTACATATCGGCCACCTCAGCCAGGCCGGTCAGTGGCCAGAGCAGGCGTTGGGTCAGAAACACCAGCACCGAATAGGCGCCCACAGCAAGCTCACCCTCAATCGTCAGCCAGCCGCCGTACAACAACGTCGCGGTAAAGCCTGCCAGGATCGCAGTGCGGATAACCGGCGTGATGGCAGAGCTCAGGCGAATCGCGCGGGCATTGGCCGCGCGGTAACCATTGCTGGCCTGGGCAATGTGGTCGGCCTCCACACCTTCGGTCGCAAAGGCCTTGATGGTGGCCAGGCCCAATAGGTTGTTGTTCAACCGGGCGCTGACATCTCCTGCCGCTTCACGCACCTCGGTGTAGTGCGGCGCCAGTCGGTTCTGGAACCAGAAGGCGCCAAACAGAATGGCAGGCACGGGCAGCAAGGCAATCACCGCGATGCCAGGCTGCAATGCGAAGAATACCGCGCTGATCATCAGCGACGAGCAGAACACCTGGATGATGTTGTTGGCGCCACCGTTCAGAAAACGCTCCATCTGGTTGATGTCGTCATTCAGTATGGACATCAGATTGCCGGTGCGCTGGTTCTCGAAGTAGGCCATCTCCAGCTTCTGCACGTGGCGGTAGGTGTCCAGCCGCAGGTCGTGTTGAATGTCCTGCGCCAGGCCGCGCCACTTCAGGTGGTACAGGTATTCAAACAGCGACTCCCCGCCCCAGATCATCACATTCAAGCCGCCCAGCACCAGCAGCTGGTGCCAGGTGCTGGTGATGCCGAAGTCCACCAGGATGTGTTTGGCCAAAAAACTCTGGTCGCCTTTGACCACCACGTCCACCGCTGCGCCGATCAGCACCTCGGGCAGGATGTCAAAAAACTTGTTGAGAACGGAATAGACGGTGGCCAGGCGGATGTCACGGCGGTAGGGGCTGGCATAGGCCAGTAATTTCTGAATGGGGTGCATGGTGGTCACTATTGTGGCTGAGCACTTTGCCTAGAATCCCCCAATGCCCACCCGCATCCCCCTGTTCCCCTTGTCCCAGGGTTTATTGCCCGACGGCATGTTGCACCTCAATATCTTTGAAGTGCGCTACCTGGACCTGATCAAACGCTGCCAACGCGAAGCCATCCCGTTTGGGGTGGTGGGCCTGGTGCAGGGCCATGAGGTGCAGGTGCCGGACGAAGTGCCGCAGTTACACCGTATCGGCACGCTGGCCCACGTGCAAACGGTGGACACCGTGCAACCCGCCCTGCTGCAGGTGGTCTGCCAGGGCGGCCTGCGTTTTGCGCTGGTAGACACCGAGCGGGGCCCGTACGGCGTGTGGTACGCACAGGTGCAATACCTGCCCGCCGACGCGCCCGAGCCCATTCCCCCAGACCTGCAGCCATTGGCCAATATGCTGGGCCGACTCATTGCCGATGGGCAGCAGGCCGGGTCGCGCCATGCACTGCCCATCTTTGCACCCTACCGCCTGGAAGAATGTGGGTGGGTTGCCAACCGGTGGACCGAGTTGCTGCCCATTCCGGCAGACGCCAAACAGCAGTTGCTGGCAGAGCTGGACCCCGCCCAGCGCTTGCGCCACATCGCCGGTTTCGTCGAACTGTAAAAAAGTGTGACGGAACGCAAGCCAGTGGATATAGTGGCTTGCGGCTGACTGCCCTGCGCTTGGCCGAACAATCCTTGACAACTATTTGAATGAGGAGATTCGCCATGTGCCACGTTTGTGATGCAGAGCGCCAGGCTTCCCGGCGCGGTTTTTTGTCCTTGACTGCAACCGGCGCCTTGGCCGGGCTGGGCTTGTCGGCCGTGCCGGCATGGGCCGCCAGCGGCAAGGGAACCAGCCTGACGGCCGACGAAGCCTTGGCCAAGCTCAAGGAAGGCAACGAGAAATACACCAAGGGCCCTGAGCTGTGCGCGGCACAACTCAGTACCCAACGTGAACAGGTGTCCAAAGGACAGGCGCCGTGGGCCACGATTGTGTCCTGCGCCGACAGCCGTGTGCCACCCGAGCTGCTCTTTGGCGGCCTGGGCCTGGGTGAACTTTTTGTGGCCCGCAACGCCGGCAACATGGCAGTGGACAGCGCAACCATGGGCACCATTGAATACGGCTCGGGCGTGCTGGGTGTGCCGCTGATCATCGTCTTGGGGCATGAACGCTGTGGCGCTGTGGCAGCTGCCTGCGAAGTGGTCGAGAAGAAGACCAAATTCCCTGCGTCCATCGGCCCGATGGTCCAGGCCATTGTTCCAGCGGCCAAGGCCGTGCACGGCAAACCGGGTGACTTTCTGGACAACGCCGTACGCGAAAGCGCCATGCGTACCGCCAGCCGCATCGCCACCAAGAGCAGCATCGTGGCCGGGCTGGTCAAGAGTGGCAAGGTCAAAGTCATCGCCGGCCGCTACGACCTGGAGGACGGGCGCGTCGAGTTCTTCAGCTGAGGGTCAGACAGTCACCAGGCGTGCGCCGGCTGGATCTTGCGCACGCCGATCCACTCCAGCTCGGCCAGCACCCCCACCGCCACTGCCTGCACGATCAGAAAGGCGATCCCCAGCGTGGTAGGTGCCACCAGGCTGCTGGCCAGCAGCCCCACACAACCCAAAACCCACACCGTGTTGGCAGCGATCAATACCCAAACCAGGCCCGCGGGTATGGTGCGGCGGCTGGCTATCCAGCTGATGAACAGCACAAAACCCACCAAGGCCAAGCCTGACCACTGCAGCAAACTGACCGGCAAGCCCAGCACAGGCGCCAGTACATCGGCAAGCTCCCAGTGCAGCAGTGCAGTGCCTACGCCACTGGCGGCATCCGCCCACAACACGCGGCGCAAAAAGTGCGGGGACGCAAAGAACGATGACACAACAGATGTAGAAGATGATGAGGACATGACAGACTCCTTGGGTTGGTGACAACCGCAGCGCGGTGTCTGGGCTGAATCATCGGGTCGCAGACGATGCAATGCGATGACCTGGGAGGTAATGGGCGCACCGTCACCACACGCTTTACCATCGCGCCATGACTGCCACCAGCCAACACCCCACTGCCCGCACACCGCGCCAACCCCCGCAACCCTTTGGTGCACACCTGCGCCACTGGCGCCAGCACCGGCGCCTGAGCCAGCTGGATCTGGCCATGCACGCCGCAATTTCCACCCGCCACCTGAGTTTTGTGGAAACCGGTCGCTCCGTACCCAGCCGCGAGATGGTGCTGCGCTTGTCCGAGCGGCTGGACATACCGCTGCGCGAACGCAACACCTTGCTGGTGGCTGCTGGGTATGCACCCATGTACCGCGAGCGCGCACTGGACGACCCGGCCCTGAGCCCCGCGCGCCAGGCCGTGGAGCTGATCTTGAAAAGCCACGAGCCCTACCCCGCCATTGCCATCGACCGGCACTGGAACCTGATTGCTGCCAACAGCGTGGTGCCGCATCTGTTGGTCGGTGTAGACCCCGAACTTCTGCAGGCGCCCATGAACGTATTGCGCCTGAGCCTGCACCCGCTCGGCCTGGCACCGCGCATTGCCAACCTGGTGCAGTGGCGCACCCATTTGTTTGAGCGGGTTCGCCACCAGATTGCAGCCAGCGCAGACCCGGCGCTGGAAACACTGCTCAAGGAATTGCAGGCCTATCCCACGCCCGCTGGCGCCGACCTGCAGCTGGAGGGCGAGCACCCGGGCGTGGTCATGCCTTTCCAGTTCAGCACGCCCCAGGGCGTTTTGAGCTTCATCAGCACCATCACCATCTTCGGCAATCCGGTGGACGTGACCTTGCAAGAACTGGCCATGGAGACCTTCTTCCCAGCGGACGACTTCACGCGGCAGGCATTGCTGGCCCTGGCAGAGCAGAGTAGAACTGAGATGGACTGAGGATTTCATCGGAGAACAACACGGCTGATGCGCATATACTGTGCGCAGACCTCCTGGAGACCTCCCATGCTTCACTTTGAAAACGCCCCCAAAAAAGCCACCAACCTGTCGCTGAACTCCAAAGTCTTGGAAGCCGCACGCGAGATGGGTATCAATATTTCCCAAACCGTGGACACTTTGCTGGCGGATGAAGTCAGAAGGCTCTACTGGGAAAAGTGGAACGAGGACAACAAAGAAGCCGTTGCAGCCTACAACGCGCGCATTGTCAAACACGGCTTGCCACTGGCCAAGTACCGCACCTGGGGCAAATCCTTGGGTGACGGGCGCGAAGGAAGCTAAGGTGGCACGTTTCGATGTGTATGCCAACCCTGACGTACGCGAGCGCAAGCTCATTCCGTTCTTCCTGGATGTTCAAAATGACCACATCCAGGGATTTCAAACCCGCGTGATGGTGCCCTTATGGGACGCTGCGACACTCTCACCACTGACTGCGGACCTCAACCCTGTGTTTCAGGTCAAGGGACAGCGCGTCGTGATGGATACGCCCGCACTCGGCGCTGTTCCGGTCGCCGCGTGCAATCGGGCGATCGATAATTTGAGCGCCCATCAACTGGTTATTCAAAACGCCCTGGATACATTGTTCGGAAGCTATTAATGCAACACCCCGTCCGCTCCCAATACGAAGACTTCATGCGCCACGTGTACACCACGGGCGTAGCCAAGACCGACCGCACCGGCACCGGCACGCGCAGCGTGTTTGGCCACCAGATGCGTTTTGACCTGAACGAGGGCTTTCCGCTGGTGACCACCAAGAAGGTGCATTTGCGCTCCATCATTCAGGAGCTGCTGTGGTTCCTGACCGGTTCTTCCAGCAACAACTGGCTGAAGGAACGCGGCGTCAGCATCTGGGACGAATGGGCGCGGCCAGACGGCGACCTGGGCCCGGTCTACGGCGTGCAGTGGCGCAGCTGGCCCACGCCAGACGGTGGCCATATCGACCAGATCGCCCAGGTCATCCAGACTCTCAAAAGCAACCCCGATTCGCGCCGCATCATCGTCAGTGCCTGGAACGTGGCAGATCTGGACAAGATGGCGCTGATGCCCTGCCATGCCTTCTTCCAGTTCTACGTAGCCCCAGCGACCGAGCCTGGTGGCAAAGGCAAACTGAGCTGCCAGCTGTACCAGCGCAGCGCCGATATTTTTCTGGGCGTGCCCTTCAACATCGCCAGTTATGCGCTGCTGACCCATATGGTGGCGCAGCAGTGTGACCTGGATGTGGGCGACTTCATCTGGACCGGGGGCGATTGCCATATTTATAGCAACCACCACGAGCAGGTGGAATTGCAGTTGAGCCGCGCGCCCTACCCCTACCCGACGTTGAACATCAAGCGCAAGCCGGACAGCATCTTCGACTACCAGTTCGAAGATTTTGAAGTGCTGGACTACCAAAGCCACGCTGCCATCAAGGCGCCGGTCGCCGTTTGATTTCTCGCAAACAACTGCTGGCCTTGCTGGCCATCACGCTGATGTGGGGCATCAACTGGCCCATGATGAAGTATTCGCTGCGCGAAATGTCGCCGCTGTACTTTCGGGCGCTGACCATGAGTGGTGGTGCCCTGTGGCTGTTCTTCTTTTACCGTGCCCGTGGCCTGCGCATGTTGCCGCAGGGCGCCGAATGGCGCACCGTGGTGACGCTGGGCCTGCCCAATATGCTGGGCTGGCACACCGCGGCCATTTTGGGTGTCAAAGAGCTGGCCTCGGGCCGCGCCGCCATTTTGGGCTTCACCATGCCCATCTGGACCGTGCTGCTGGGCACGCTGTTTCTGGGTGAAAAGTTGACGCTGCGCATTGGTATTGCCGTGCTGGCCGTAGCCGCAGCTGTAGGACTGCTGGTTTCCAATGAGCTGGGTGCTCTGGCCGGACGGCCGGTGGGCATTGTCTGGATGGAGCTGGCTGCCATCCTGTGGGCGGTGGGCACGCTGATGATGCGGCGCGCCCGCATCACCCTGCCGGTGGAGACCCTGACGGTCTGGATGCTGATACTGACCAGCCTGTGCTTGTGGGCCTTGGCGTTTGTGATGGAACCCTGGCCCCGTTGGCAGTTCTCCGCGCCCATGTGGGGCAGTCTGCTGTATGGCGCCTTCATCAACTACGGCTTCTCCCAGATCATCTGGTTTGGCATGGCGCGCAACTTGCCGCCGGCCACCAGTGCCATGAGTATCATGGCGGTTCCGCTGGTTGGCACACTGGCCGCCACGGTGATTGTGGGGGAGTGGCCACACTGGGAAGATTACCTGGCAATGGTGTTTGTGATGGCGGCCATCGCAGCCGTCTTGTTGCCGGCACGTCAAGCCAGCGCACCCAAGCAGCCTGCGGCCTGAATACAAGAAAAAACCGATACACAATCTGTCACCCATGCAACTGCATCTGATATTTGCCAAGGCCCGAAATGGCGTCATTGGCATCAACAACACCCTGCCCTGGCATCTGCCGGAGGACATGGCGCATTTCAAGCGCACCACCATGGGCAGCCCCGTCATCATGGGGCGCAAGACCTGGGACTCTTTGCCACCCCGTTTTCGCCCGCTGCCTGGTCGCGTTAACGTAGTCGTTACTCGCCAGGAGGCTTGGAACGAAAATGGCACCCATCCCTCGTCCAGTCTGGATGATGCGCTATCCTTTTGTGAGCAATTCGAACACGTGTGGGTGATAGGTGGTGCCCAGATCTATGCCCAGGCCCTGCCCTTAGCCGATACCGCCGTGGTCACCGAAATCGATGCTGATTTTGAGGGCGACGCGTTTGCTCCACAATTCGGTCCACAGTGGCGGGAAACCAGCCGGGAGCCCCACACCTCAGTCAACGGGCTGAAGTTCAGCTTTGTGACCTACCAACACTTCAAACCATAGAGAAAATTCAGGATGTCAGGACACGGTTTTCACGTACATGGTCCCCACGACCACGAGCTGGAGCACGCACAAAAAGGTGCCCATGGGGACCACGAGGGCAACGGCATGATCAACCAGATTGCCATGTTCACCGCCATCATCGCCACCATAGGCGCCATTTTTGGTTATATGGGTGGCGCCACCCAAGCCAATGCGGGCCTGTACAAAAACAATGCGGCCATCAAGAAGACCGAAGCGTCCAACCAGTGGAATTATTTCCAGTCCAAGAGCACCAAGCAGTCTCTGGCCGAAATGTCGCGCGACCTGTCGACCAAAGACGAAGACCGGGCCAAATACCAGGCCAAGGTTGACCGTTACGAGAAAGAAAAGAACGAGATCAAGCTGGGCGCCGACAAGCTGGAGGCCGAGGCCACGGAATGGGATCGCAAGAGCGACCAACAAATGCACCAGCACCACCGCTGGGCCCAATCCACCACCGTGCTGCAGGTGTGTATTGCACTGGCCGCCATTGCCCTGCTGACCAAAAAACGGTGGCTGGAATACGCCATGTTTGTCGCTGGTGCAGCGGGCCTGGTTGTGGGTGTATTGGCCGCATTGCATATTTAAACCTGCCGTTTTAACCAGCGCACTGAAACCCGACCATGGACGCATTTGACGAAACGGGCTTCAGCAGCGCGACCTACAAGGTGCTCTACCAGATCGCCGAAAGTGCGGCGACGGAAGAGACCCTGTTTGAGTTTGGCGGCACCTTGCACCGCCTGCTGGCCGAGCTGATACCCGCCAAAAACCTGTACCTCTGCCTGCTCAGCGAACACCCCGGGCGCCTGAACTTTCCCTACTACGTGGACGAGCGCGACGGCGACTCCATGCAGGAGATGGATGTGCCCATGCGCAAGGGGCTCACCGAGTTTGTCTTGCACAGCGGCGTGACGGAGCTCATCAGTGCCGAGCGTTACATGGCACTGCAACAGAGTGGCGACATCACCGAGGCAACGGGCGACCTGAGCTTCAACAGCTGGCTGGGTGTGCCTTTGCACATCAATGGGCGCATAGGCGGTGTGCTGACGGTGCAGAGTTACGACGCCGATGTGGCCTACCAGGCGTCTGACGCCCATCTCTTGGCCTTTGTCGCCCGCCATGTGGCTACGGCTATAGAGCGCAAACAGTCGTTTGACGCGCTGCGCACCGCCCACATGGAGCTGGAGCGCGAAACCAAACAACGCCGCCAAAGTGAAGCCATGTACCGGGTGTTCTACGAGTTGGCGGTACAGGCCGCGCAGGGTGATTCCCTGCACGATTTTTGCGCAAAGGTGCATGAGCTGCTGGGGCAACTGGTGTCATCGCCCAATTGTTATATCAGCCTGTGCGACGTGGCCAAGGGCGTCAAACACTTCCCCTATTACGTGGACGAACGTGACGGTGAGACACTGCAAAAGACCGACGTGCCTCTGCGCAAGGGGCTGACCGAATTTGTGTTGAACACCGACCGACCCCAGAGAATCGACCAGGCACGGCTGGCCCAACTTCAGGCCGATGGGCATATCACCCAGGCCCAGGGCGACTTGAGCTTTACGGCGTGGCTGGGCGTGCCCCTGCACATTCGCGGCCATGCGGACGGCGTGTTGGCGGTGCAAAGCTACGCACCCGGAGCCAAATATTTCGAAGCCGATGCCGAAGTGCTGGCACACGTGGCCCACCACGTCAGCGGCGCGATTGCACGCATGCAGGCTTTTGAGGCTGTGCACCGGTCTGAGCTGGCCTTGCGGCGTACCACCTATGAACGTGAGGCCATGTTGAACACCGCTTTGGTGGGCATCAGCTTCAATGTCAAAGACAAAATCGTCTGGGTCAACGAGAAATGTGCGGAGATGTCGGGCTTCCAGCGCGAGGATCTGATAGGCCAGTCTCCCCGCATTTTTTACGAATCCGATGAAGCCTTTGTCGCCGAGAAAGCCCGGTCCGAAGCCAGCCTGCGCCAACACGGCACGTACAGCGGCGAGCGGTATACACGGCGCCAAAATGGCGAAAAAATCTGGGTGCTGTTGGCCGGGCGCTGCGTGGAAAACAACGACCCTGACGCTGGTGTCATCTGGACGCTGCTGGACGTCACTGCCCGCAGGCAGGCCGAAGACGATATCCGCGAAGCGCTGGAGCGCCAGCGCGAACTCAACGTGTTGCGCTCCCGCTTTGTGGCCATGACCAGCCACGAGTTCCGTACACCCCTGGCGTCCATACTATCGTCCGCCGAGTTGCTGCGCTACTACAGCGAGCGTGTATCCGCGGCGGAGCGCGACAACCTGTTGCAATCCATAGAGGCTGGGGTACAACGTATGACACTGATGCTGGACCGCATTCTTTTGATCGGCAAGGCCGAGGCCGAGATGCTGGAGTTCCATCCCAAGCCAATTGACCTCAAAGCGCTGTGTGAACAGTTGATCAAGGAGGCCGCGCTGCAACATGCTGATGCCAAGAGCCGCATCACGCTGGACTGGAACGTGGAACCCGGCAACCAGGGGTATGACGAAAAACTGTTCCGCCACATCTTCAGCAACCTGCTGTCCAACGCACTTAAATATTCACCGGTGGGCGGAGCGGTGCAGTTTCGCGTCTACAGCGCATTGGAGCGCACCGTGTTGGAGGTGCAGGACCAGGGCATCGGTATACCGGCCGACGAATTGCACCATCTCTTTGACTCCTTCCACCGCGCCAGCAATGTGGGAGCTATCGCTGGGACGGGCCTGGGTCTGTCCATCGTCAAAAAATCCGTGGAATTGCATGGCGGAACCATTGCCGTGCGCAGCACAATAGGTGAAGGAAGCTGTTTTACCGTCACCCTGTAGTCGCCCGTACAACCCAGACTTCTCAACACCATGCCAAACGCCCCCTCCGGACCTGGTTCTGTACCGCCAGCAGCGCTTGTGCCCAACGTGCAGGATCTGCAACAAACCGTTGAACGCCTGCAGGCACGTGAAAGCCATTTGCTCAACCTGCTGAGCCTGGCGCGGGACGCCGTGGTTGCCATGGACACCGAGGGTTTTGTCACCGACTGGAACCCTGCCGCCGAGAAGCTGCTGGGCTACAGCCATGCCGAGGCCGTGGGCGCCAAACTCTCCGACCTGATCGTTCCCGAGGACCAGCGTGCGGCGCACGAGGCCGGCTTGCGACGGTTTCTGTCCACGCGCCAACCCACCATCTTGAACCAGTTGATTGAAGTCGAGGCGCGGCACCGGGATGGAACTCTGATCGCTGTTGAATTGGCCATTTGGTCTGTTCCGTCCGGTCAAAGCCTGGGCTTTGGGGCCTTCATCCGCGACATTTCGGACCGGCGCGCCGCGCAGGAGGCTATCCGGCTGTCCGAAGACTTCAACCGTGTGGTGGTGGAACACCTGGGTGAAGGCATGTCCATCAACCAAGACGGGGTGGTGTTGTACGTCAATCGCATGGCGTTGCAAATCCTGAAAAGGCCGATGGAGTCTGTGGTGGGCCATAGTGTGATGACCTGGGTACACCCGGATGACCAGGCCTATGTCACCGAACTGCGCCGCCAGAGCCGACAGGGAGAAGTCATTCCGGAGCGATTCGAGATCCGCTGCATACAGCCCGACGGCAGTGTGCGCTGGCTGGAGGCACACGCCTCCGTCATCCCCTGGAAGGGTCAGACGGCAACCATGACCTTTTTCTCCGACATCACCGACCGCAAAGCGATGATCGATACGCTGCACCGCTCGGAAGAACGCTACCGGCTGGTGATTGAGAACGTGGGTGAAGGCATGATCGTGCTGCAGGGTGAACACATCGTGTTTGCCAACCAGCGTGCTGCCGAGATTGCCCGCATCTCACACGAGGAATTTTTGTCGACAGGGTTCTTGCACCGCGTACACCCAGACGACCATGCCATCGTCCAGGAACGACGACGCCGCCGTCTGGCGGGTGAAGATGTCATCAACCACTACCAGATCCGGCTGTTGCAGCCCGATGGAGAGGTCCAGTGGCTGGAAATCGGCGTCACCATCGTTCCGTGGGAGGGCCAGCCCGCCACACTCACCTTTTACTCCGACATCACCGACCGCAAACTGCTGGAAGAAGAGCTGCACCGCACCTCATCTGAACGCGAAGCCATACTCAACAGTGCGCTGGTGGGGATTGTTCTGTCGCGCAACCGCGAGCACGAATGGGTGAATGAAAAATTCGCCGAAATGGTCGGCTACCAGCGGGAGGAACTGATAGGCCAGTCTTCGCAACTGGTACACGCCAGTGAAGCCGAGTGGAGGTTGGCGGGCCCGCCCACCCGTGCGGCCCTGTCTACCGTCGGCACCTTTACCGCAGAACGCCAACTCAAACGCAAGAACGGTGACCTGTTCTGGGCCCACCTGGCTGGGCGCTGTGTGCGCCCGCTGGACCCTGATTCTGGCGTGATCTGGACCTTTCTGGACATCACCGAGCGCAAACAGGCCGAGCAGGAAATCCGCGATGCGCTGGACCGGCAAAAAGAGCTCAATGAATTGCGCTCGCGTTTTGTGGCCATGACCAGCCACGAGTTCCGCACACCCCTGGCCACCATTCTGTCGTCGGCGGAGCTGCTCAAGTACTACGGCGACCGCCTGCCCACGCAGGAAAAGAACGAGGTGATACAAAGCATTGAAAGCAGCGTGCAACGCATGACACGCATGCTGGACCGTGTGTTGTTGATCGGCAAGGTGGAAGCCCATATGCTGGAGTTCAACCCCGAGAAGATCGACCTGGTTGCCCTGTGCCATAGCCTGGTGGAAGAGGCGCGCACCCAGTTGCCCGACTCCACCTGCACAGTCCGCACGGATTTTGGAGTGGGTGTCGGCCAGGGTGTGTACGACGAAAAACTGCTGGGCCACATCTTTGGCAACCTGTTGTCCAACGCCATCAAATACTCGCCCAACGGCGGTGAGGTAGGCTTCAGGATCTACCAACAGGCGGGAGACATGGTGTTCGAAGTCTCCGACCAAGGCATAGGCATACCCAGCGACGAGATCGCCCATTTGTTCGAGTCTTTCCACCGCTCCAGCAATGTGGGCAACATCCAGGGCACTGGCCTGGGGCTGGCCATTGTGAAAAATTCGGTGGACCTGCACGGCGGGCGCATCGAAGTCCGTAGCGAACTGGGCAAAGGCACCTGCTTTACGGTGCGCCTGGAAAGCCAAGAGGCCTGAACGTGGACACCCCGGTGGGCGCCGGTGTGATCGACACCCAACGTGTGCCGGTGAGTTATGCACTGGCCGCCGCAGCCGGTTTTTTTGTGCTGCTGGCGGGCAAGAATTTTGTTGACCGCGAATACATTACAGGCGGCCTGTGCGTGATCGCCATGGTGGTGGCACTGGCCTATGCGCAGGCCATCTACCGCGCCCGCCCACGGCCCATGTCGGACACGGTGCTCACCGCCATCGCTGTGTGTGTATTGACCGTGACCATTGACCGACGTGGATTGGTGGGTGTTTTGTGGACACCGCCCTTGATGCTGATGCTGCACCTGGTGGCCAACAAGTGGGCGTCGGCCACCTTTGATGCAGCCGCCGTGCTGATTGCCGTGGTCATGACCTACTACCAGTTTGACGGGGTCACGGCCTTTCGGGTGGGCGCCATCCTGTGCATCAGTGGTGCTTTTGCGCACATTTATGCACGCATCATGGCGTCCCACCAGGCGCGGCAGGAGGAACAACGCCAACACCTGGACCTGATGGTGCGGTGTGCCAACGTGGGTGGTCTGGAGTGGGATGCCCAGTCGCGCACCATGCACCCGTCCGCACGTTTGCTGGACATGCTGGGCAACCCTTCAGGCGCCAGCCAGCCCGGTTGGGACATACTGGAGTGTGTTCACCCGGACGACCGCCAGCGCATGGTTGACGACTTTTTCAGCCTGGTACACAGCCGTGCCCAGCCGGGTGAGGTGCGGCAGACCCGGGCCCACAGTTTTCGCCTGGTGACCGTGCAAGGGCAAACCCTGTGGGTGCATGCAGAGGCCATAGCCGTGGGGTCGGCCGATGGCAGCACACAGAAATTCATAGCCACGTTTTTGGACGTCACCCAGCTGCGCGCCGCTCAAGCTGACACCCTGGCCGCCCTCCACCGGCAAAAGGAGCTCAACGACTTGCGCGCACGTTTTGTCGCCATGGCAAGCCACGAGTTCCGCACGCCGCTGGCCACCATTCTGTCGTCCGCCCAGTTGATCAAGCAATACCAGGACAGGCTGGCGGCGCAGGACCGGGAAGAGCTGTTGCAAAGTGTAGAGACTGGCGTGCAGCGCATGACCGCCATGCTGGACCGCATTCTGCTGATCAACAAAGCCGACGCCCAGATGCTGGAGTTTGAGCCCGAGCGGCTGGATGTCATTGCCCTATGTCACGCCATTGTGGATGAAGTGGAGCAACAGTCTGGCAACCCACAGCCCGGCGTCGACCGCCAATTTGCGCTGGCAGACCCCATGGGCGACTACGACCCCAAACTGCTGCGCCACATACTGGGCAATCTGTTGTCCAACGCCATCAAATACTCCGCGGGGCATGGGCAAGTTGTTTTCAGGGCCCACAGTGAGGCCGGCAGCACCGTGTTCGAGGTGCAGGACCAGGGTATTGGTATTCCGGCCAGCGACCTGCCCGAACTGTTTGAACCCTTCCACAGGGGCAGCAATGTGGCAGACATCAAGGGCACCGGCCTGGGCTTGACCATCGTAAAAAAATCGGTAGAAATGCACGGCGGTGACATACGCGTGCAGAGCGAACTTGGGCACGGTACCTGCTTTCGTGTCACACTGGCATCCACTCCTTCATCCACTGTTTGAGGCTGTACATGGCACGCATACTGGTCATAGACGACGAAGCCCCGATTCGGGAGAATTTGGTGCGATTTTTGGCCCTGGAAGGACACCAGGTCTTGCAGGCTGTGGATGGGCGTTTGGGCCTGGAAGCCATACGTGCACACAAACCCGACTTCATTTTTTGCGATGTCATGATGCCCCACATGGACGGCTTTGAAGTCCTGGCCGCAACCCATGCCGACCCTGCATTGCGCGGCATACCCTTTGTCTTCTTGTCGGCCAGCGCCGAGCCCGAAAAACTGGAGGCGGCCTTGCAGCAAGGCGCTACCGGCTACGTAACCAAACCCTTTAACCTGGCCAACCTGCGCCAGTTGCTGGCAACCCAGCTAGCCCACCTTCCCCCCGCCGTATGAGCCATCGCATTGTTATCGCCGAAGACGAAGCCGATATTCGCGCCAACCTGACCCGCCTGCTGACGCTGGAGGACTACGAGGTCTGGGCCGCACCCAATGGCCGTGAGGCCCTGCAACTGGTGCGCCAACACCTGCCCGACATTGTGCTCAGCGATGTGATGATGCCCGAGATGACCGGGCACCAGCTGGTGCAGGCACTGCGCGCCGACCCGCTCACGGCCCATATCCCCACCGTGTTACTCACTGCCAAGGCCGACCGCAGCGATGTGCGCGAAGGCATGAACCTGGGCGCAGACGACTACCTGACCAAACCCTTCCAGCGCGACGAACTGCTGGACTGCATACGCGCCCAGCTGGAAAAGGCAGCCGCACTCCAACTGGCAGCACGCCAACTGGCCAGCCAGGCACATCAGATGGCCCACTTTGATGCCATCACCAGCCTGCCCAACCGAAGCCATTTGCTGCTGCTGTTGGGCCAGGCACTCAAAGAACAAAAGGGCCCTGGCCCCGCCCTATGGGTGATTGGCCTGGACAGCCTGCCGCAAATGGCACAGATCATGGGCGTAGGCCTGCTGGACGACGCGGTGCGCCAGATGGCGCAACGCCTGAGCCTGCTGGCCAATGCATCCGAGCACCTGTCCGACAGCCGTTACACCGTCGGGCGATTGGGTGAAGACCGCCTGGCGCTGCTGGTGCCCAACTGGCCCGCGGGCCGCCCGCTGGATGCACTGGCACTGTCTTTGTTGGACGCCATGTCCGCCGCCATCACGCTGGAAGGCCAGGAGCAGTTTCCGGTGGTATCGATTGGTGCGTGTGCCCAGGCCATGGACGGCGAGCGCCCCGACGCCATGTTGGCGCGGTTGGACATTGCATTGGCCGCCGCACGCGCACGCTCGGCCCAGCGCATAGTGGTGCATGAGCCCTCCTCCACGTCCGACCTGTCGGCCACCTTCCGCCTGCACAACGACCTGCACCGCGCCGTGGAGCGCCAGGAGCTGCAGGCCTTTTTCCAGCCGCAGGTGATGGCACAGAACAGCCGGCTGATCGGTTTTGAGGCCCTGATGCGCTGGCGCCACCCCGAGCTGGGCCTGGTCTCACCGGTGCGCTTCATACCCATCGCCGAAGACAACGGCCAGATCGTCCCCATGGGCGCCTGGGTCTTGCAAGAGGCCTGCAAACAGGCCGTGTTGTGGCAAGCCCATATGCCTGCAGAGACAGCCCCCCTGCGGGTAGCGGTCAACCTGTCACTGCGCCAGTTCAGCGACCCCCTGTTGCTGCACCATGTTCGCACCGTGCTGGAGAACACGGGCCTGAACGCGGCCCAACTGGAGCTGGAGATCACCGAAAGCACAGCCATGCTTGACCTGCAGCACACGCTGGAGGTGCTCAAGCAGCTCAAGGCATTGGGCCTGAAGCTGGCGATTGACGATTTTGGTACCGGTTACTCCAGCCTGGCCTACCTGAAGCGTTTTCCGCTGGACGTGCTGAAGGTAGACCAGTCTTTTGTGCGCCAACTGTGCACCAACCGCGAAGACCAGGCCATTGCAGGGGCCGTGATCAACCTGGCCCACAGCCTGGGGCTGGATGTGATTGCCGAAGGCGTGGAGACCGAAGATCAACACCGGCTGCTGCGCGACATGGGATGTGACCAGATCCAGGGTTACCTGCATGGCAAACCCATGCCGGGGGACGATGTGGCGCAGTGGTTGCAAAATCGCGACCATGGGGCTGTATTTCCGTAAAGCGCAGCAAGGGGCATGCATTGATACAACCTGCCAAAGCCAAAATCCTGGTCGTGGAAGACCTGAACGAAATGCGCGACATTTTGCGTCGCCTGTTGGGCGTACTGGGTTTTGCCAACGTGTCCACGGTGACCAATGGGGCTGAGGCCTGGGAACAGCTCAATATCCACAACTTTGACCTGGTCCTGTGCGACTGGAACATGCCCAAGATGTCGGGCCGTGAGTTGCTGGAAAAAGTGCGCTCCACGCCGGCCTTGCACCACCTGCCCTTCATCATGATCACGGGGGAAAACGCCTCGGACATGGTCAGGAACGCCATTGCCGGTGGTGTGACGGACTTCATCGTCAAACCTTTTACTGGCGCACTGCTGGAGCACCGTGTGAAACAGGCTCTGGAGCATGCGCGGCCCGCGCCCAAGGTTATGTGACCACCACGGTCGCCCACTGCGTGTGGCTCCCTGCCCCCCGAGGGGGCCGCGTTTCACCTTGGGGCGGCCCGGCGGTGAAACCTCCTACGCTGGGATGCGCGGCAGGGTCACCGTAAAGACCGTGCCCTGACCCAGGGCGCTGCGCACCTCCAGGCTGCCGCCATGCAGGTCCACGGACCGTTTGACAATGGCCAGGCCCAGACCCGTGCCCACAATATTGCCCACGTTGGCTGCGCGGTGAAAGGTCTCAAACAGCCGCGGCAAATCAGCCTCCGGGATACCAATGCCCTGGTCACGCACCTGGAAGGTAAACGCCTCATCACCAGCGTCCACGTCAAAAGCCACCGTGCCGCCACCGGGCGAATATTTGATGGCGTTGGACAACAAATTGCCAAAGATGTGGCGCATCAGTTTTTCATCAAAACTGGCGTGTAAGGCATCGCCACGTATCGACAGGTCTAGCGTGTGCCGCAGCGGCCCCGCACCGGACAGTTCAGCGCGCTGCTCCTGCACCATGGCCTGGCACAAAGTGTCCAGCGCCATCGGCAGGGGTTTGAATTCCATGCGTTCTTCTTCGTCCTTGCCAATGACCAGAATGTCTTCCAGCATCTTGGTCATACGTTTGACGGCCAGCGCAATGGAGCCAAACAGCTCGGTGCGCTCGTGCTCTGGTAGCCGCGCATAGTAGTGGGACAACAGGTCCGTGGACGAGAGAATTGTGGCCAGGGGTGTGCGGAACTCGTGCGACGCCATGGACACAAATCGCGACTTCAGCTGGTTGAGCTCCTTCTGCTTCTCCAGTGAAGTCCTAATCTCCTCTTCGGCCTGCCTGCGCTGGGTGATGTCGCGTATGAAGGCACAAAACTCAAACTTCTCGGGGTCATTCAGCGAAACACGGGTAATGGCCAGTTCGATCGGAAACTCACGCCCACTTTCGTGCATGGCGGTGATCTCGATGCGGCGGTCGATCACCTTGGATGCACCGCCCTGCATGTAGCGCGCCATGCCCCGCAAGTGGGCATCTCTGTGCTGCTCAGGAATGATGGTCTGGTGCAACGCACGCCCAATGGCCTGCTCGGGCGTCCAGCCAAAAATCAGGTGGGCCTGCGAGTTCCATCCGACGATGGTGCCGGTCGCATCCACCCGGACCACAGCATCCAGCGCCGTATCCACAATGCCTTGCAGTTTTTGCTGGCTTTCGGCCAGCATGTCCAGCGTGGCCCGCATCTCGTAGGTGCGCTGCGCAATACGGGCTTCCAGGTCGTTGTTCAGTGCCTGGAGTTCATTGTCAATTCGCTCGCGCTCGGCAATGTCCTGCACCAACTGCACCTGCGTTTGCAGCAGCTCGGCATTGGCCTGGTCTGCACGCTGCTGGGCCTCGGCCGCCGCCGCATAGGCCGATGCATTGTCCAGCGCAATAGCGCCGTACGCGCACAGTGTGTGGAAGATGGAGCGCTCGCGCTCGCCATAGACCTGTGGGTTGGGCGACTGTATGGTCATTACACCCAACAAACGGTCCCCCACCATCAGCGGTGCGTAGAGCAGGCTGCGGGTGGGCAAGGTGCCCGGAATCCAGCTGCTGGTGACCTTGCCCAGCGGGACCTCGACCAGCACCTCCTTGCGTTCACGGGCGCAGCGTGCCGACACGGCGGTGGGGCTGTCCAGCGCCACACGGGACAGCGGCAGCGGCACACCCGCCTCGATACCAAAGGCCATTTTGAGAAACGGCGCCTGGGCTTCCATCAGGTAGATGGCAAAGGCCGTGGCATCCAGCAACTGGTGTACGTGGCGGTGCAGTGCTTCAAAGACCGCGGCAGCGTCCAGGCTGGCGGTGATCTCGCGCCCGATGGTGCCCAGGGTCTCCAGCGTGGCGGCCGTGTCCTTGAGCGTTGCGGCCAGTTTGCGGTGGTGCTCGGTGTCGGCCCTGGCCTGCTCGACCTGCTGACGCACCTGCAGGGCCAAGGCGCGTTTTTGCGCCTCCAGACGCCGCGAGCGGTTGCGCGCGGCGCTGGCTGCCAGCGCATGTTTATAGGCCGCAGCGTAGTCGCCGGCCGCCGCGTGGGCTGCGGCGACCTCCTCCATCAGTTCAGGGGACACATCGTATCCGCCGATGGCGCTAGCAATGTCGAGCGCTTGCTCCAGGTAGTGCAGCGCCATCCGAGACGCCGACAACACGCCTGCAGCGTCCAGCTTGTGCTCCAGGTGCATCTGGGCAAAGATGCGCAGGATCTGGATCTGTCCCTCGGCATGACCTTGTTGACGGGCCAAGGCCAGTGCGGCTTCGGCCTTGCCATAGCCTTCTTTCACCCGCCCGAGGCGAAACAGCGCGCTGGCCTGCCCGCGCCAGGCCTTGATGGCCAGGTCCGGTTCGATTTGGGTGCGGCCATGCTCTTCCAGTTTTGTAAACCACTCCAGCCCGGCGGCGTAGTCCCCCACATCCAGCGCCAACTGGCCCAGATTGCCCAGACCCAGCTCGTAATTGCGCGACCCGGCCTGAGCGCCCATCAGCGCCAGGGCCTCTTGCAGGTACTGGCGGGACTCGTCATGCCGGCCCAGCAAACGCATGGCATCGCCCAGCTGCATCAAGCAAAAACCGATGCTGGCCGGCCATGTGGTCTTGCGCGCCAACACCAGGGCTTTTTCGCTCCACTCCAGAGCGGCATCCAGGTCCCCCAGCGTGGCGAAGGATTCACCGGCATTGGTCACACACACCAAAGCCTGGCGGACTTGCCCGCTGTCCAGCGCGGAGTGGTAGGCCACCAGGTCGTGTTTGATGGAGCCGCCGGGGTTGTTTGTCAAACCGGCCACATTGGCCCGCGCTGCCGATACCCAGGCCAGCACGGCCACCGGCAGCTCCTGCTCCGGCGGAAACTGGCGCTGCAGCTCGGCGGCAGTGGCCACCGGCTCCCGAAACGAGGCATTGACCAGCATGCGTGCGGCCACCGCCGACAGACGCACCGGGTCACCGGCCTGTTGGTATGCCTCGGCAGCCTGGGCCAGGCATGCAGCAACCTGCAGGCTATTGCCCCGGTCCACACAAATGGAGGCCTGCAGCCAATAGGCATCCCCCGTGCCCAACGCATCTTGCAGACGGGTGAACTCTGCAGTGGCAGCCGTTGCCATTTCCTGTGCAAGAACACCATCACCCAACAACAGTTTGATTTCTGCGCGTAGCAACTGGATGCGTGCCATAAGCAGAGATTGGGCCTGCGCGGACAAGCCGGACGGGGGCAGCAGCCCCTCGGCCTGCAGGGCCAGGGCCAGGGCCCGCTGGCAGTCACGCTGGCGCAGGTGCCAGGCACAGGCGACGGTCAATTCCAGGCTGGCATCGCCATGCGCCAGGGTCCACCCGTGCTCCAGAGCGGCCAAGTCCTCGTTAACTATAAAAAGTTCCATCGCCAGACAGTGATTGCACAGGCTTTCCATCATACAGACGACTTCTGCGGTACCCTCACGCGTTTCGCAAACACCTGCATCAGAAAGATCCGCGCGACCATGAAACTAGCCACCTGGAATGTCAACTCCCTGAGCGTGCGCCTGCCCCAGGTGCTGGACTGGCTGCAGGCCAACCCGGTGGACGTGCTGGCGCTGCAAGAACTCAAGATGACGGACGACAAGTTTCCAGCAGCAGCTTTCAGCGACGCGGGCTACCACGCGCAGTGGTTTGGCCAGAAGACCTACAACGGCGTGGCCCTGCTCTCCCGCACACCGGCCAGTGACATCGTTAAAAACATCCCCGGTTTTGACGACGACATGGCCCGCGTGATCACCGGCACCGTGCAAGGTGTGCGTGTGGTCGGCGCCTATTTCCCCAATGGCCAGGAACCGGGGAGCGACAAGTTCGAATACAAGATGGAGTGGCTCAAAAGCCTGCGCCAGTGGATCAAGGCCGAGCTGGAGCTACACCCCAAGCTGGTGCTGATGGGCGACTACAACATCACCTTCGACGACCTGGACGTGTGGGACCCCATTGGCCTGCATGAAACGATCCACTGCACTGAAGAGGAGCGTTACCACCTGCGCGCCCTGGTCGCACTGGGCTTGCATGACAGCCACCGCCTGTTTGACCAGCCGCCCAAAAGTTATTCCTGGTGGGACTACCGCAATGCCGGCTACACACGCAACCGCGGCCTGCGCATTGACCACATCCTGGTCAGCCAGGCGCTCAAACCTGCCGTACTGGCCTGCGCCATCGACAAACTGCCCCGCAAGAACGAACGCCCCAGCGACCACGCCCCCGTTGTGTTAACACTGGATTTGCTATAATTTAAATAGCAATACAATTACCAAACGCGGGGGCTAGCGTCGTATTTCGCTTAAGCCAGCATGGTTTCGGCACTGGTAAAGCCCAGACCCAGATCGCGGGCGACGGCTTCGTAGGTCACCTTGCCCAAGCAAACATTCAGACCATTGCGCAGGTGCACGCTGTCGCGCAACGCCCCGCGCCAACCCTTGTTCGCCAAGGCAACGGCATGGCCTATGGTGGCGTTGTTCAGCGCAAAGGTGGAGGTGCGCGCCACCGCGCCCGGCATATTGGCCACACAGTAGTGCACCACACCATCGACCACAAAGGTTGGCTGGGCGTGCGTAGTGGCGCGGGATGTCTCGAAACAGCCACCTTGGTCGATCGCCACGTCCACCACCACCGCACCTTTCTTCATGCGTGCAATGTGGTCACGCGTTACCAGCTTGGGAGCCGCGGCACCGGGCACCAGCACACCACCAATCACCAGGTCGGCGTCCAGCACGGCTTCCTCGATGCTGGACGCGGTGGAGTACAGCGTGCTGATGCGGTTGCCAAACACCAGGTCCAGCTGGCGCAGGCGGTCCACGTTTTTGTCGATGACCGTCACCCGTGCGCCCAGGCCCACGGCCATTTGCAAGGCGTTGGTACCCACCACACCTGCACCGAGGATGACCACATGGCCAGGCGCCACACCTGGCACACCACCGAGTAGCAGGCCGCGCCCGCCATGCTCCTTCTGCAAATGGGTGGCGCCAGCCTGGATGGCCATTCGCCCGGCCACCTCGCTCATGGGGGCCAGCAGGGGCAAGCCGCCGTTGGAGCCGGTAATGGTTTCGTAGGCAATACAAATGGCGCCAGACTTGATCAAAGCCGCCGTCTGCTCTGGGTCTGGCGCCAGATGCAGGTAGGTGTAGAGAATCTGGCCGGCGCGCAACATGGCGCATTCGGCCGCTTGCGGCTCCTTGACCTTGACCACCATGTCGGCACGCGCAAATATGTCGGAGGCCGTGGCCACAATTTCTGCGCCGGCTGCGGCGTACAGCGCGTCGTCCAGCCCAATCGCCGTGCCCGCATAGGCCTGCACCAAAACCTGGTGGCCGTGGGACACCAGCTCGCGCACACTGGCCGGCGTCAGGCCGACGCGGTACTCGTTGTTCTTGATTTCCTTAGGGACTCCGATACGCATGACGATCTCCTGTTGTTATGGAATGAATCGCCATTGTGCGCAGGAATGGAAAAAACAGTAGCTCTATGCATTCAATGCGTGCAGCATTAAGCAACCTAATAAACCACCCAAAGACCGGCGTACCGGTCATAAAAAATCCGCTATGGATTAGATAGCGGATCTCTGAATACCGACGGGGGCTAAGGGTCGATTTACTCCAACCCCAGTTCCTGGATCTTGCGGGTGATGGTGTTGCGGCCAATGCCCAGTTTTTGCGCCGCTTCGATGCGCCGGCCCTTGGTGTTGGCCAGGGCCGCCAGAATCAGCCGCGACTCGAACCGGTGGGTCAGCACATCCCACACATCGGCCTTGCCGGCGCTGAGCAGCGTGATGGCCTCGGCCTCCAGCTCCGACTCCCAACCTGCCAACCCACCCACCAACACCGGCGTAAAGCCGGCAACCGGGGCGGCCAGGTGGGATGCCAGCGGGGGAACTGCGTCTGCCACACCCGGCAAGCCCGTGCGGACCGGAGCGGCTGCGCTTTCGCTAGCGGATTCCGGCGGTCGGGCGCCAACCTCGGGCGGCAGATCCTTGGCCTCCACCATCTGGGCCGGTGCCATGACGGTCAGCCAGTGGCAGATGTTTTCCAGCTGGCGCACATTGCCCGGAAAGTTGAAGCCCTCCAGCCAGGCCAGGGCCGCGTCCGATATGCGCTTGGGCTCCACACCCAGCTGCTGGGCACTCTGCTGCAGAAAATGCCGCGTCAACACGGAGATGTCTTCCTTGCGCTCACGCAGCGCCGGCAGGCGCAGGCGGATGACGTTCAGGCGGTGGAACAGGTCTTCGCGAAACCCACCTTCCTTGACCCGTTGCTCCAGGTCCTGGTGGGTGGCAGCAATCACCCGCACATTGGTCTTGACGGCACTGTGGCCGCCGACGCGGTAGAAGTGGCCGTCACTCAACACCCGCAACAAGCGCGTCTGCAACTCGAAGGGCATGTCGCCGATCTCATCCAGAAACAGCGTGCCACCGTCGGCCTGTTCGAAGCGACCCCGGCGCATGGTTTGGGCGCCGGTGAAGGCGCCGCGCTCATGGCCGAACAGCTCACTCTCCAGCAGGTCCTTGGGGATTGCTGCGGTGTTGATGGCCACAAAAGGGCCATTGGCACGGGGCGAATGTTTGTGCAGCGCACGGGCCACCAGTTCTTTGCCCGAGCCCGATTCGCCGGTGATCATGACCGTGACATTGCTCTGGCTCAGGCGGCCAATCGCACGGAACACATCCTGCATGGCCGGGGCCTGGCCCAGCATTTCGGGCGCTTCGCTCATGCGTTCTTCGGCCACTTCTTCGCGCTGGCTTTCTTCCACCGCACGGCGAATCAGCTCCACGGCCTTGGGCAGGTCAAAGGGCTTGGGCAGGTATTCGAAAGCACCGCCCTGGAAGGCACTCACGGCGCTGTCCAGATCCGAGAACGCGGTCATGATGATGACCGGCAAACCCGGGTGTTTGGCTTTTACTTTCTCCAGCAGTTCGAGACCCGAGCCCCCCGGCATACGGATGTCGCTCACCAATATCTGGGGACCTTCATCGTCGGCAGAGGTGTTGAGCGCCGCCAAGACATCACGCGAGTTTGAAAAACTGCGCGTGGGAAGGTGCTCGCGCAACAGCGCCTTTTCCAGTACGAAGCGTATGGACTGGTCATCATCTACTATCCAAATTGGCTTCATTGTTTTTGCGTCCCCTACAGTTTCAAGGTAACGGAATCAATATTTTGAAATCCGTACGGCCTGGCACGCTGTCAACCTCGATCAATCCATGGTGCTGTTGTACAAAGGTTTGCGCCAATGTCAGCCCCAGGCCAGAGCCACCTTCCCTGCCCGACACCAGCGGATAGAAAATGCGGTCCTTGATCGAATCTGGCACGCCAGGTCCGTTGTCGATGACATGCAATTCCAATGCCAACCGATACCGTTGTTTGCCAAAAGTTATTTGGCGCAGGACACGGGTCTTGAAAGTGAGGGTTGCATCGCCCGCCGCAATACGCTCGGCCAGTGCCTGGCAGGCGTTGTGCGCGATGTTGAGTACGGTCTGTATCAACTGTTCGTGGTCACCACGGAACTCGGGGATGGAGGTGTCGTAGTCCCGTATGACACGCAGGCCTTTGGGGAACTCGGCCAGTATCAGCGAGCGCACGCGTTCACACACTTCATGGATGTTGACGTCGCTCACCATGTGGGGTCTGCGGTGCGGCGCCAGCAGGCGGTCCACCAGACTTTGCAGGCGGTCGGCCTCGCGGATGATGACCTGGGTGTACTCGGTGAGCTCGGTGGACGCCATCTCCATTTCGAGCAATTGCGCTGCCCCCCGAATGCCGCCCAGCGGGTTCTTGATTTCGTGGGCCAGATTGCGGATCAACTCTTTGTTGGTCTGGGCCTGTTCGGCCAGGCGTTCTTCTCGGTCCTGGCGGGTTTGTTGCTCCAAGGGGACCATCTCGACGATGATGGATGCAACGGGCTCTGTCCAGGTGATGATGACGTGCACCGGCATGGGCTCACCGGCGCCACGTTTGAGGAAGGCGTCGTACCGCAGCACGGCAAAGGCATTCTCCCCCGCACCGCTCAGCGCGTTTTGCAGCAAAGAGGGTTCGGTAAATACGTCTGCCAGACAGGAGCCCACAATGGCGCGCCGCGAGATACCCAGCGCGTCCTCCAACGCAGAATTGGAAAAAACGACTTCGGCATTGGGGCAGACCACGGCCACCAGGGTGGCCAGCAGGTCAAATGACTGGTACTGGGTGGACGTGTCCAAATCGCTTATTTCAACGCGGAGCTGGACTGTGGTGCAGCCGATGGCACACGGCTGAGTTCGCGGCGAATGCCGTCGATATCACGCTCATTGCGGCTGATCTTGGCCTTGAGGTCGGCCACGCGGTCCAGATACTTCTGGTTGTTACGGGTCTCGGCACCCAGTTTTTCGGGCTCACCGTTGTTGAATTCCTTGAGCAGCTCTGCATGCAGGGCCTCTGCCCGTTTTAGCTCTGATTCCAGAATCAGGCGTGAATCCGAGTCCTTGGCGCGCTGTTCTCCCGCATCCACCCTTTGGCTGGGCTGGGTCGCTGCGGCCACACGTGTACCACCACCGCTGGGTTTTTGGGCCTGCACCACCGTGACATTGCCGCCGGAAATCAGCTTGCAGTGCTTGGCCTGTGCCTCGGGAACCGTGTTGGTGTATTCGTTGCCACACCGGTAGATACGGTCCTGGGCCCAGCTGGTGGAGCCACTGGCCGCAACCAACAAGGGAATCAGTAAAAGAGGAATATTCATTCTGTGTCCACGCAACAAAGTGCAGGGCTGGATAGTCAGTATGCGTCAAAAAACGCGAAAAACAAAATAACCGGCAGTCTAGCTGGACATTGGACACACTTCATAACAACAGGTTCCAAAGAAAAAGGACGGCGTGTGCCGTCCTTTTTTCGCGGTTGGGGGTAGGCGTTGTTCAACCAGCGCCTGCCCCAAGGGCATTACAGAGAGAAGTACATGTCGAATTCGACAGGGTGCACCGACATACGGTAACGCGTGACTTCGGTCATCTTCAGTTCGATGTAGGCATCGATCATGGAGTCGGTGAACACACCACCCTTGGTCAGGAACGCGCGGTCCTTGTCCAGATGCTCCAGCGCCTGGTCCAGGCTGTGGCACACGGTGGGTACCTTTGCATCTTCCTCGGGAGGCAGATGGTAGAGGTCCTTGGTGGCTGCTTCGCCGGGATGGATCTTGTTTTCCACGCCGTCCAAACCTGCCATCAGCAGGGCCGAGAAGCCCAGGTAGGGGTTCATCAGTGGATCGGGGAAGCGGGCTTCCACGCGACGGCCCTTGGGGTTGGCAACAAACGGGATGCGGATCGATGCAGAACGGTTCTTGGCCGAGTACGCCAGCTTGACCGGTGCTTCGAAGTGGGGAACCAGGCGCTTGTAGCTGTTGGTGCCGGGGTTGGTGATGGCGTTCAGGGCACGTGCGTGCTTGATGATGCCGCCGATGTAATACAGCGCAAAGTCGCTCAAACCAGCATAACCGTCGCCAGCAAACAGGTTCTTGCCGTCTTTCCACACGGACTGGTGCACGTGCATGCCGGAGCCGTTGTCGCCATGGTAGGGCTTGGGCATGAAGGTGGCGGTCTTGCCGTAGGCATTGGCCACGTTCTGGATCACATACTTCTGCAGCATGGTCCAGTCAGCGCGCTCAACCAGGGTGGAGAAACGTGTGCCGATTTCATTCTGGCCAGCGCCCGCCACTTCGTGGTGGAACACTTCGACCGGGATGCCCAGGGATTCGAGGATCAGGGACATCTCGGCGCGCATGTCTTGCGTGCTGTCAACCGGAGGAACGGGGAAGTAGCCGCCCTTGACGGTGGGACGGTGGCCACGGTTGCCGCCTTCGAGCTTGGAACCGGTGTTCCACGGTGCTTCGTACTCTTCGATTTCGTAGAAGGTGTTGCTGGGCTCGGTGCTCCAGCGCACGCCGTCAAACAAGAAGAATTCTGGCTCTGGGCCGAAGTAGGCTGTGTCGCCAATGCCGCTGGCCTTGAGGTAGGCTTCTGCGCGCTTGGCAATGGAACGGGGGTCGCGGTCATAGGCCTTGCCGTCCGATGGCTCCACCACATCACAGTTCATGATGATGGTGGTTTCTTCAAAGAAGGGGTCGATGTTGGCGGTATTGGGGTCCGGCATCAACAACATGTCGGAAGCTTCGATACCTTTCCAGCCGGCGATGGACGAGCCGTCGAATGCGTGGCCAGAGGAAAACTTGTCTTCGTCAAAATGGGAAACAGGTACCGTGGTGTGCTGCTGCTTGCCACGGGTATCGGTGAAACGGAAGTCAACAAACTTGACTTCGTTTTCTTTCACCATCTTCATCACGTCTGCGACGGTCTTGGCCATCAAATACTCCTGTTACAAAAAAAACGCACGGTTATTAAAGGTTTGCCCCATCCACAATGCAGCTTTTGTGCCAACCGCTGCCGGGGACCCCAATTTGGTAAAGCACTCTATTCTGCACCGATAAACCGGCTTTTCCGCCGTACGGCTGCAAAGTCAAAACCCGGTGGCAAAGACACACAAGCCCCATGCACCAAATTGGGATTTACCCACCGGGCACGCATTTGGTGCGCTTTTATCACTGCACCAATTTTGGGCTTTCTGCTGTTGGTGCAGCGTCGAGCAGGCGTGCACGCATATCGGGCGCCGGTGTATCCACACCCGCAGGGCGCCGCAGAATGTGCAAAAGTGCCAGGCAATAGTGCGCAAACCACAGCGATGAAAAGGCAAACACCAGGGTATAGATCCAGATCGCCATGGGCGCCAAGAATACAAACCAGGGCGGGAAGAAGGCCACCGACCCCCACACCAGACTGGGCGCCGCGCCCAGGTAACCCGACAACACACCCATACCCAGCAACTGGGGGCGGTACTGTTTCATGATGGTGTGGATTTCGTCCCGGCTGGCATGGGTGGCCAGGGCATCAAACGCCATGATCCGGTAGGTCAGCCAGCCCCAGATCAAGGGTGGCAATACCAGCACCAGCGGCGGCACAAACCACAGGGGGATAGAGACCAACAGCGCCAGCAAGGCCATCAGCACCGAGCCCAGAGACCACAGCACACTTTGCAGGAACGACGCCCCGTTGCGCTCCTCCAGGCCGGCAAACCGGCGCTGCGCCACCAGGCGCACGAGCACCGGTGTCATCAACAGGGCGACCACCAGCAGACAGAGGATGACGATGACGGGTGTCACCGTAAATATGACGATCAGCGGTGCCAGCACCGTCTTGATACGCCCCAGGCCCATGGTGTCGAGCCAGGCCCAGCCATGGTTGACAAAGGTGGAGGACTCCAGCACCAAGCGGACCTGGTCCATGGCATGGTCCCAAAACAGATAACCCGCGCCCACCGTCACCCCGATGACAAGCGCCAGGGGCAGCAAGGACAACAAGATTACCCGGGGCCGCAAGCAGTACAGCGCCGCACGCCAGAATGCGTCAACAAGCAGATTCATGCGCCAAGCATAACGCCCTTGGGGGCCGTTTCACCGCTGGGCCGCCCCGAGGTGAAACACGGCCCCCTCGGGGGGAAGCGACCCGCGCAAGCGGCGGAGCGTGGGGGCAAAAAAAACCTAGGCTTGGCCAACCAAGCGCTTCAGGCCTTGCCATTGCTGGCTCCAGAAGCCGCGGCCATAGTCCCTGCCCTGCTCCACCTGGTCGCGCACGCCGGTGGGGTCAAACCGGTACTCAAAATTGGCCGTGCCAAACAACATGTCCCACCAGGGCAGCAAAACACCAAAATTGGCTCCGCCCAGGGTGTTCTTGCCTTGGGACTCATGGCCAATTCCCACGGAATGGTGCAGTCGGTGAAACCGTGGGCTAACCCACAACCGCTCCCCGATACGGCCAAACCACAGCCGCAGGTTGGCGTGCTGAAAACTCTCGCTCAGTTGGGTAAACGCACTGATGGCCACAAACTGCCCCGGCGCCACACCCACCATTTGCGCCACCACCACCATCAGGGTGTCGCGCAGCAAATCGTCCAGCAGGTGGTTGCGGTTGTCGCTCCACATGGTCATTTGCCGCTGCGAATGGTGCAGTGCATGCAGGCGCCACCACCATTCAAACCGATGCTGGCCGCGGTGCACCCAATAGTTGAAAAAATCCAGAAACACCAGGTACAACACAAAACTGACCAGAGGAAGGTCCGTCACGCCGGGCCACAGGGCGTCCAGGTGGAAGGTCTCCCAGCCCGCCACGCGCAGGCGTCCCAACAACTCGTCAAACAAAGGCGCCGTGGAGAAAAACAGGGCCAAGCGGAACAAGCCCAGGCGGTGGATCACGGTGTAGAGCATGTCGGTGCGGATGGTGGCGCGGTCCACAATGGGCTCCACAGGTCGCCAGCGCTGCAGCGGCCCCACTACGGCAACCAGTACCGCTATCTGCAATAGCCCTACCAGCAACCACCCGGTGGCATCAAAGCCGTCTTCCAGCACACTGGCCAGGCCCAGCTCAAACATCAGCGGCTGCACCAGCGCCTCAAACAGCCACTGCTGCGCGCTGCTGAAAAGGTCTGTAAAAGAGTCCACAAAAGCGTTCACAACAAAGTCACCGGTTGGGCATGGAAGTCAAGGATTCTGCGCTGCAATCCAGCCGCTGTAGGCGGGATGTTCACGCAGGGTATGGAAACAAAAACCCCTGGCTTTGAGCCCGGTGATCAACGGCTCCAGCACGGCGGGGGCCCAAGGGTCTTTGCGGGACCAGATACCCAGGTGCGCCATCAGGATATCGCCACTGCGGATCGTGCGCAGGGCCTTGGTCAACAAGGCGTCGTTGCTGAAGCGTTCACTGGGCAACTCGTCCCCCAAAAATCCGGCCGGTGCCCAGCCCACATGGGCATAACCACAGGCCTTGGCGGCGGCCAACAATTGGGGCGAGGTTTTGCCCCCGGGTGCGCGAAACAGCGGCAGGGGCTTCTGGCCCGTGAGTTCCTGCAAGCGCTGGCTGGCCTGATTGATTTGGGCGCAGTACTGGGCAGCGGTCCACACCGACTCCTGCCCCTCCTGGGGGCCGGCCGACGGGCGCATCCGAAAACGCAGCGGCTCGCCCGGCAGGTCGGCACGCCAGTACACGTGGTCCCAGGTGTGGGAGGCAAAGGCGTGGCCCTCGGCGGCACGCGCTTTCCACCACGGCGCCCAATCGCGGCCCAGGCTGCCGTCGCCGGTCTTGGTGCGTTCGTTGGCGCCAAAGAAGGTGACCTTGACGTCCTGGCGCTTGAGCACCTCGGCGATCAAAGGCGCCACCTCCATATGGCCGGTGTCCAGTGTCAGGTACAGCGTTCGTTCACAGGATTTTTGGGCTATAGCCCCCGTCGATACTAGACCTATCGCTATTAAAAAAATAGCGAATCGTAGGTTGTCAGCGCCGCGCCACATGGTCCAGCGTCCAGACGCCGTGGGGTGATTTACCCACCTTGACCTGGCGCACCACCTTGCGGATTGTGGTGTCGATCACCGAGAGCTTGCCCGCCCAGCGCGACGTCACATAAATGAAGCGGCCGTCCGCCGTCACATCCATACAATCCGGTCCACTGGGTGCGGGGTAGGAGTCCACCACGCTCAGGTTCAAAAAGTCGATCTTGCTGATGGTGTTGGCCACCCGGTTGCTGACCAGCACATGGCGCTTGTCACCCATGGAGCGGAAGGCATGTGCGCCCTTGTCGGTCTTGATGTGTTGTTTGAACTTCGGGGTCGGCCCGCTCACGTCGTACACCTCCACACCGTCACCGCCGGTCAGGCCCACCAAGATGAACTTGTCGTCGGGTGTGCCAAACACATCGGCTGGCATGGCCCCGGTTTTGGTGCGCCACTTGATGGTTTGGGTGCTGATGTCGATCGCCACCAGCTCATCACTGTCCTGCATGGTGCAGAAAATGGTCTTGCTGGTGCTGTCGATCCAGATGTGGCTGGGTGTTTTTCCGGTGGCAACCCGTTTGGCCAGCACCATGTCGGTGCCATCCCAGCGGTAGATGTCCACATGGTTGAGGCGGTTGGCGGCGGTGACAAACCACTTCATGTCGGGCGAAAAGCTCAGCTGGTAGGGGTCCAGTATGCCGCGCACAGTGCGCTGGACTTCGGCGGTGGCGGGGTCGATAAAGGTCAGTGAGTCGCTCAGCGCATTGGCAATGATGATGGACTTCTGATCCGGCGTCAGGTACATGTGGTGCGGCTCTTTGCCGGTGGTGATGCGCTTGGTCTCCTTCCAGCTCACCGGGTCGATCACACTGATGGTGGCATCCAGCGAGTTCAGCACAAACACCGGTGGCTTGGCCTGTGCCAGGGCCGCGGTGGGCAAGGCGAGCACCCCACACAAGGCGGCCAACACGGCAGAACGGGGAAAAACAAGGGCTATGCGACGACGAACAGCGGAAAACAGGGGGGAAATAGACTTCACAGGCGATCACTTTTTGGGTAACCGCCGAGTTTATACGCCCAGCCCCTGCTTTCCCTGGGGAAACTGCCCTCTCGTGATCTGTATCAAGGCATAGTCGCCAAAAACCGGGCGAAGCCTCCGCTCAGACGCCTTTTACCGCCAGTTTTTGCAAATCATCCGCCCGCAACCAGCGCCATTGCCCCGTCGCCAGGTCTCCCAACTCCAGCGCACCGATGCGTGAGCGGTGCAAACCCTCCACCCGGTTGCCCACCGCGGCCAGCATACGTTTGACCTGGTGGTACTTGCCCTCGGTCAGGGTCAGGCGCAGGTGCAGGCGGGCGCCGTCGGCATCCACAATTTCGCACGCTGCGGCTTTCACGGGCTTGGGGTCGTCGTCCAGCACCACACCGGCCAGCAGGCGCTGCACCTGTTTGTCGTCCAGCGGGTGTTTGGCGGTCACTTCATACACCTTGGGGCTGTGTTTTTTGGGCGAACTCATCTGGTGGATGAACTGGCCGTCGTCGCTGAGCAGCAGAAGGCCGGTCGTGTCCTGGTCCAGCCGGCCCACGGCCTGCACACCCTGCACCGCGCTCTTTTGCGGGCGCAGGCGCAGCGGGGACGGCAGCAGGGTGTAGATGCTGGGGTAGGTGGACGGTTTTTGCGAACATTCGGTGCCGGCGGGCTTGTTCAGCAGCACATAGGCCTTCTCGAAATACTCCCAGTCCACGCCCTGAACCCGGAAGCGCAAACCAGTCGCTATAAATTCCATAGCGGAATCGGTAATGGTTACGGGGGCTACAGCCCCATTCTCCATATAGACCTGGACAAAACCCTGCTGTACCAGCCCCGCGCACACGCGCCGTGTGCCAAAACCCTGTGAATAAAGTATTTCCTGTAACTGCATGATGTCCCGTGGTAATTGCGGCCAATGGTAATCCGTTCGGACTAATGGCTGGCCGCAGGAAACAGATGCATTTGCTTACAAACCGCAGTAGACTGGTTTTACGAATACAAGCCACGCAGATGGCCCAACGCGCAGGGTGTGGACCATGTTGTTTTTTGCCTTATTTTTTCTCGCAGGCTTGGGTTTGGGCGCAGTCCTGCTCTACGGCTACCAGCGCCGGCAAGCCCGCGCACAACGCCGCATACCGCGGGATTGGCCATTGGCCGTGCGCCCGCTGGTCAACAACCGCGAAAAACTGGTCTGGGTCTGGCTGGCTAAGGTCATGTTTGACCAGCAAATCCTGGTCAAGCTGCCGGTCACCCGCTTTACGGCCCCCAAACACGGCACCGATGCAGCCCACTGGTACCACCTGCTCAACGGTGTGTACTGCACGTTTACCGTGTGCAGTATGGAGGGCCAGATCATCGGCTGCATCGATGTGCCCGGCCCGCAGGGCCTGTCCATGAGCAACCAGACGCTCAAGCACAACCTGCTGTCGCACTGCGGTATCCACTACCTGGTGGTGGACCCGACCAACCTGCCCCATCTGATCCAGATACGCACGGCCTTCCTGGGTGAACATGCGGCGCGCGGCACCGGGCAAAATAGCCAGCTGGAATCCCAGTTCCGGGATGTACGCGAAAACCTGCAGGCCATCGTGGACCGCAAGCGCCATGGCAAAAACAGTGCAATGGCGCAGTTGGACGCCGCCATGCCCAACACCTCTGAATACGCCGAAAGCCAGCAACTTGCGCCGGGCTGGGAACAAAACTCCTTCGTGACGCCGCTGGACAGCCGCTCCGCAGGGCTGGGCCGTTAGGCAGTCGCAGAACCTGCAAATCGCGACCCTAAAACACGCCTCCTGCACGAACGCAAGCAGGGAAAACCCGTGCAGATTTGCGAAGGGTTTTTCTATGCACAACATGCACTGTAGTGATTCGCTTTGTGCATAATTCTCGACTTTCATTCAAAGGATCTTTGTCCATGAAACTCAAGATACTCGCTCTGGCCGCTACCCTGGCATTTGGAGCAACCGCACTGCAGGCCAAAACATTCAAATGGTCCAGCGCCAGTGACATTGCAACCTGGGATATCCACTCTCAAAACAATGCACTTCAAAACGGTATCCATGCTGCCGTGTACGAAAGCTTTGTCTACTACAACAGCAAGACCTTCAAGCTGGAACCTGTGTTGGCAACTTCATGGAAAGAAATCAGCCCCACCCAGATGCGCTTCACTTTGCGCACTGGCGTTAAGTTTCATGATGGCAGCCCGCTAACAACCGACGACGCTGTGTTCTCCATCCAGCGCGCCATGATGCCCACCTCCAACTTCAGCCCCTACATCCAGGGCGTGGACAAAGTGGTCAAGGTCGATGACAAAACTTTCGACGTTTTCACCAAGACTCCCAACCCCGTGTTGCTCAACCAAATGACCGAACTGCGCGTCATGAGCAAGGCCTGGGCAGAGAAGAACAAGTCGGTGGCGCCCAAGGACATCAAGACACAAGAAGAAAACTTTGCACACCGCAATGCCATGGGCACTGGACCCTACATGCTCAAGGAATGGCTGCCTGACCAGAAGCTGGTGCTGACGCAAAACAAGGCGTGGTGGGGCAAGGCCGACACCAACGTGACCGAAATTGTCTACACCCCCGTCAAGGCGGTTGCAACCCGTATGGCTGCACTGCTGTCGGGTGAAGTGGATCTGGTGCTGGACCCCAGCCCGCAGGATCTGCCCCGCGTGCGTGCCAACCCCGAGCTGAAGGTCATGGATGGCGTGGAAAACCGCACCATTTTCTTCGGCATGGACCAGCACCGTGACGAGCTGGTGGGCAGCAACATCAAGGGCAAGAACCCCCTGAAGGATGTGCGCGTGCGCAAGGCCCTGTACCAGGCGATTGATGCAGACGCCATCACCCGCGTCACCATGCGTGGGCTGGGCCAAGCCACAGGTGCCATCGTGGCACCGCAGGTCACGGGCTGGACAGAAGCCGTGCACAAGCGCCACCCCTTTGACGTGGCAGCCGCCCAGAAGCTGCTGGCCGATGCCGGATACAAGGACGGTTTCGAGGTGGACTTTGCCTGCCCCAACAACCGCTACATCAATGACGAGCAGATCTGCCAGGCCGTCACCGCGATGTGGTCGCGTATCGGTGTAAAGGCCAAGCTGCGCACCCTGCCCCTGGTCACCTACTTCCCCATGATCCAGCGCAACGAAGCCAGCATCTACATGCTGGGCTGGGGTGTTCCTACCTTTGATGCCCTCTACAGCCTGCAATCCCTGGTGCGCTCCGTGGGCGCCGGTGGTGACGGCAACTACAACGTTGGCCGCTACAGCAACCCCCAGATGGATGCCCTGGTGGAACGTACCAAGAAAGAAACAGACCTGAAGCTGCGCACCGAACTGCTGACCAAAGCACTGCAGCTGCACAACGACGATGTTGCCAATATTCCATTGCACAACCAGGTCATTCCTTGGGCAATGAAGAAGAACATTCAGGTTGTTCACCGTGCCGACAACCGTCTGGACTGGCGCCTGATCCAAGTCAAGTAAACCGCTTCATCCAGCGCAACAGGGTCGCAGCAGCTTGCTGCGACCCTCATTTTTTTTGAACCTATGTTTGCATTCATAGTACGGCGCCTGGCGCAAGCGGCATTGGTGATGGTCACCGTTGCCCTGATTTCCTTCATGCTGTTCCAGTATGTAGGGGATCCTGTTGTATTCCTGCTGGGCCAGGACGCCACCCAAGAGCAAATTCGTGAGCTGCGCCAAGCCTTGGGCCTGGACCAGCCCTTTATTGTTCAGTTCTGGCACTTTTTGGCCAATGCGGCACAAGGCGAATTCGGTTTCAGTTTGCGCCAGGGCACCAAGGTCTCAGCGCTGATCGCAGAGCGTTTTCCGGCAACGCTGGAACTCGCGTTGGTGGCGGCTGTTCTCGCGCTGGCGGTCGGCATACCCATGGGGGTTTACGCTGCACTGCGCAGGGGCACTTTCCTCAGCCAAGTGTTCATGACGCTGTCGTTGGTCGGTGTTTCTTTGCCCACATTCCTGATCGGCATTCTGCTGATTCTGGTGTTTGCGGTGACCCTGGGCTGGTTCCCCAGTTTCGGTCGCGGTGAAGTGATGCGTATCGGCTGGTGGACCAGTGGTTTGCTGACTGCCAAAGGCTGGCACCACATTGTGTTGCCCGCTGTCACTCTGGCTATTTTTCAGCTCACGCTGATCATGCGGCTGGTGCGTGCAGAAATGCTGGAAGTGCTGCGCACGGACTACATCAAGTTTGCCCGTGCACGGGGTCTGACCACACGGGCCGTCCACTTCGGCCACGCGCTCAAGAACACGCTGGTGCCCGTCATGACGATCACCGGTCTCCAACTGGGCGGGCTCATTGCATTCGCCATCATCACCGAGACGGTGTTCCAGTGGCCGGGTATGGGTCTGTTGTTCATCCAGGCGGTCACGTTTGCCGACATCCCGGTGATGGCGGCTTACCTGTGCCTGATTGCGCTGATCTTTGTGGTGATTAACCTCATCGTGGACTTGTTGTACTTTGCCGTGGACCCACGCTTGCGCGTCGGCAAGTCCGGTAGCCATTGAACCCAACACTAACCACTTCTTCACCCCCGAGGAATATTGAATTGAAAACCTTGTTTAACCGATGGTGGCATGGTGATGTGGGCTACAGCTTTCGCACATCACCCACGGCCGTGTTCGCCGCGCTGATCGCGCTGATCTGTGTCGTCAGCGCACTGTTTGCGCCTTGGATTGCGCCCCACAACCCGTTTGATTTAACAACACTGCAACTGGACAATGCCCGGCTTCCACCCTCCTGGAGCCTGGGCGGAAAATCCGAGTACTTTCTAGGCACCGACGACCAGGGGCGCGACATCTTGTCCGCCATCATGTACGGTGCCCGCATCTCCCTGGCCGTGGGTCTGGCCTCTGTGGTGCTGTCGCTGTTGGTCGGCGTGAGCCTAGGCCTGATGGCTGGTTTCCTGGGAGGATGGGTGGATGGCTTGCTCATGCGCCTGTGTGATGTGATGTTGTCCTTCCCCGCCATTCTGGTGGCCCTGTTGATAGCGGGTGTGGGCCGAGCCCTGTTCCCTAACGCCCACGAGTCGCTCGCATTTGGTGTGCTGATTGTCTCCATCTCCTTAACCGGCTGGGTGCAATACGCGCGGACCGTGCGGGGCAGTACCCTGGTCGAGCGCAACAAAGAGTATGTGCAGGCAGCCCGTGTGACCGGGGTTGCGCCCCTGCGCATCATGCGCAAGCATGTATTGCCCAATGTTCTGGGGCCTGTATTGGTGTTGGCCACCATCCAGGTGGCCACAGCCATCATCACGGAGGCCACCCTGTCGTTCCTGGGTGTGGGCGCGCCGCCCACATCGCCTTCCCTGGGCACCCTGATCCGTGTTGGCAACGACTATCTGTTTTCAGGCGAGTGGTGGATCACGATTTTCCCCGGCGCCATGCTGGTCCTGATCGCCCTCAGCGTCAACTTGCTGGGCGACTGGCTGCGCGACGCCCTCAACCCCCGTTTGCGGTAACCCTTCATGAGCTTGCTTCAAGTAAAAAATCTGGTGGTGGAGTTTCCATCACGCAAGGGCACCCTGCGTGCCCTGGACGACATTTCTTTTGACATCGCGCCCGGCGAAATCCTGGGCGTAGTGGGTGAATCCGGTGCCGGCAAGTCCCTCACGGGCGCCGCGATCATCGGCCTGCTGGAACCACCGGGCCGCGTGGGCAGCGGAGAAATCCTGCTGGAAGGCCAGCGCATCGACAACCTGCCCTACGCGCAAATGCGCGCCATACGCGGCCGCAAGATCGGTGCCATTTTCCAGGACCCGCTAACGTCGTTGAACCCCCTGTACTCCGTGGGGCGGCAGCTGATCGAAACCATCACCACCCACCTGCCACTGAATGCCAGCCAGGCACGTGCACGTGCCATTGAGCTGCTGAAAGACACCGGTATCCCCGCGGCCGAACAGCGCATTGACCACTACCCCCACCAGTTCTCCGGTGGCATGCGCCAGCGTGTGGTGATCGCCCTGGCACTGGCTGCAGAGCCCAAACTCATCGTCGCCGATGAGCCGACCACGGCACTGGATGTGTCCATCCAGGCGCAGATCATTACCTTGCTCAAGACCATCTGCAAGGAGCGCGGCGCCGCAGTGATGCTGATCACCCACGACATGGGTGTCATCGCCGAGACCTGTGACCGTGTGGCCGTGATGTACGCGGGGCGTATTGCCGAAATTGGACCTGTGCACGATGTGATCAACCAACCGTCGCACCCCTACACCGCCGGCCTGATGGCCTGTATTCCCGACATGAGCCAAGACCGCGAAAACCTCCACCAGATTGATGGTGCCATGCCCCGACTCAACGCAATCCCACAAGGCTGCGCATTTAACCCGCGTTGCACCAAGACCATTGCCAAGTGCGGTGTGCAGCGCCCCGACTTGTTGAAGGCCGGCAACACCGACGCCGCCTGCTGGTTGCACGAAGCAGGGGGTGCCGCATGAGCATCACTACGCAACCTTTGGTCCGCGCAACGGACCTGGCCAAAACCTTTGACGTGTCTGCCCCCTGGCTCAACCGCGTCATCGAGCGCAAGACCAAGATGCTGCTCAAAGCCGTCAATGGTGTGAGCTTTGACATCGAACGCGGCAAGACCTTGGCCCTGGTCGGCGAGTCCGGCTGTGGCAAAAGCACCGTGGCGCGCTTGCTGGTAGGCCTGTACGAGCCCACGCGGGGCGGTTTTCAGTTCGACGGTGAAGACGCACACGCAGCCTTCAAAACGGCGGAAGGCCGCAAGTTGCGCCGGCGCGTGCAAATGGTGTTCCAAGACCCCTATGCAAGCCTGAACCCCCGTTGGACCGTGGGCGACATCATTGCCGAGCCGCTGCGCGAACATGAAATCCTGTCGGACACGGCCGAAATCGACCAACGCGTGGGTGAGTTGCTGCAGTCGGTGGGCCTGTCTGCATTGGACCGCGTGAAGTTTCCCCACCAGTTCTCGGGCGGGCAGCGGCAGCGTATTTCCATCGCACGGGCCTTGGCCACCCAGCCGGAATTCCTGGTCTGTGACGAGCCCACATCCGCGCTGGACGTCAGTGTGCAGGCCCAGGTTCTCAACATCATGAAAGACCTGCAGCGCAAGCACGGTCTCACCTACCTTTTCATATCCCACAACCTCGCGGTGGTGCGCCATGTGAGTGACCAGGTGGGCGTGATGTATTTGGGTGGGCTGGTGGAACTGGCGGACAAACACACCCTGTTTGACACCCCGCGCCACCCATACACACGCATGCTGCTGGACGCCATCCCCAAGATGCACGACACCGGCAAGGCACGCACGGCCGTGGCCGGTGAGGTACCCAACCCACTCAACCCGCCCACGGGTTGTGCCTTTCACCCCCGCTGCCCCCATGCCAACACCCGTTGCAGCAACGAAAAGCCGGAGATGCTGGCGCAAGCGGGCGTGCGTGTGGCCTGCCACGCGGTGCAAGAGGGGCGCATTTAGGGCATGGATTGCTCCACCAGGCCGGCATACAAGGCCGCGCCCAGTGGCAAAACATCGTCATTGAAGTCGTAACGGGTGTTGTGCAACAGGCAACTGCCAACCCCGTTCTCGGCGCCCTGCCCCAGGCGCATATAAGCGCCAGGCTTGACCTGCAGCATGAAGGAAAAGTCTTCTGAGCCCATGCTGGGCTCCAGGTCACGCACCACATGGTCGGGGCCTACCAAGCTCTCCGCCACATCCCCGGCAAAACGCGTCTCTTCCGCCGAGTTGATGGTGGCCGGGTAAATGCGTTCGTAATGCACAGTGGCTGTGGCGCCAAAACCCAGTGCCACCGCACTGCACAGCTCGTTGAGCCGGCGCTCCACCAGATCCTGCACCGCGGGGTTGAAGGTGCGCACCGTGCCGACCAGGGTCGCCTTGCCGGGCACCACACTCATGGCACCCAGGTCACCGGCCTGCATAGCGCAGATGCTGATGACGGCACTTTCGGTAGCACGCACGTTGCGCGAAACGATGCTCTGGATGGCCGTGATGATGTGGGCAGCGACCACAACGGGGTCAATCGTCTGGTAAGGGTGGGCGCCATGCCCGCCCCGGCCAGAAATCTCTATCGTGACGCGGTCCGCAGATGCCATCATCGGGCCGCTGGTTAGACCCACGGTACCGGGGCGCATGGCCGGCCAGTTGTGCATGCTGTAGACGGCCTGCACCGGAAAACGCTCAAACAGGCCGTCCTGGATCATGACCCGCGCGCCCGCGTACCCCTCTTCACCCGGCTGAAATATCAGCACGGCTGTGCCATCGAAGTTGCGGGTTTCGGCCAGGTAACGTGCCGCGCCCACCAGCATGGCGGTATGGCCGTCGTGGCCGCAACCGTGCATCAGACCCGGCTTGGAGGACTTCCACGCAAAGTCGTTGAGCTCGGTCATGGGCAGGGCGTCCATGTCGGCCCGCAGGCCCAGCATGCGGGTGCTGTTGCCGCCACGCCCTTTGATCGTGGCGACCAGGCCTGTCTTGCCAATGCCGGTATGGACGGCATCCACACCACACACCTGCAAGGCCTCTTTGACCCGCGCCGCCGTGTAAACCTCTTCAAACCCCAGCTCGGGATGGGCGTGCAGGTCGCGCCGAAAGGCGGTGAGCTCGGGGTGGAACTGGGAGATCTGGGCAAAGGCCCGGCCATTGGCCCTCAAGGTTGGAACTGCCTGCGAACCCATCATCTGCACCCTCCTGCGGCGGCCATGCGCCACGGCATGCCCATCCAATATGTCGAAACTCTGAATACAGCACGCTTATCCGCGTACTGGGACCTGCTTGAACACAAAAAACAACAGCTCACCCCGTATTCACACGGTTGAACAGTGGTTCAGGGGTGGCGGCCGCGGTCTAGGGGTCCAATAAACCCTAAGATACACCCGAAGCGGCCAAGGGGAGTACAGACGGGCAATTTCGCTGGGTAACAACACTCTGCGTATAAGCCTGCAGGCATACAAAAAGCCACGGCTAGAATCCGACCAACTTGCTCAACACCATGTTCTCATTCCTACGCTCCAAAAAGAAAAAGGCATCGGCAGAGATTGCTGCGGCCGCAGAGGCCCATGCCAAACGCATGGATCTTGAAGAGCGCAAGGCGTTCCGCCAGGAAATGCTGTACCAGTCCATACGCGAGAGCTTTCTGGCCATGGAGGTCATTGGCAGCATGTACAAGTTCAAGGTCATGCCGGTCGATGTGCGCCACCACCGCTTCATTGCAATGATTGATGTCGCCAAGTCCTTCGTCACCGGCAAGGACGCCAAGACCAAGAGTTTTGCGGCACTTGAGAAACTGATGCGCTCCAATGCCTACAAGCGTTTTGGGGTTTTGATCGAGGGTATTTATTGGCGGGTCAGCGAGACCGAAAGCCAGTTTGACCGCCTGTCGCGCACCGCCGATGGTGCCGAGTCCGTGGTCGATGGCACCCCCGCCGCAAGCATGGTGCGCCAACGCCCTGTTACCCCCACCATGGACCAGGCCAACGGCGAACAGCCTTTGGCCCGCCACGCCTACCAGCCCGTATCCGACGACGAGGCCAAGGCCTTTATGGAAGCCCTGCAAAATGGCCTGACACCACCCGTGGTGCGTGTGGGTGAGTGGGAGTACCAGTCAGACCTGGCCCCGCTGGACAGCGGCATCATGATCGGTGGCACACAGTACGGCAAGCTGCAGTAACACGCACGCCCCTCGTTCACCGGCGCGCCCCTAAAATGGCCCGGTGAACGCCCCACTCCCCTCCCTTTCCTCCCGCCGCCCCATCCGTGAACTGTCCGACGAGCTGATCAGCCAGATCGCCGCCGGTGAAGTGGTTGAACGCCCCGCATCGGTCGTGCGCGAACTGGTCGACAACGCGCTGGATGCCGGCGCCACGCAGATCACCGTGCGCCTGCTCGCCGGTGGCGTGCGCCTGATCAGCGTGGAAGACGATGGCATGGGCATCTTGCCCGAAGAGTTGCCCCTGGCCTTCAGGCGCCACGCCACCAGCAAGATCGGCAACCTGCAGGATCTGGAATCGGTGGCCACCATGGGATTCCGCGGCGAAGCCCTGGCCGCTATCAACTCCATAGCAGACTGTGCAATATTTTCGAGGGCTAGCGGCCAATCTGCCGCATACCTGCTGGACGGCCGCACCGGTGAACTCAAACCCGTGGCGCGCAGCCAGGGCACTACGGTCGAAGTCAAAGAACTGTTCTACAGCACCCCGGCGCGCCGCAAATTTTTGAAGACCGACGCCACCGAGCTGTCGCACTGCATCGAATCCGTGCGCCGACACGCCCTGGCCCGCCCCGATGTGGGTTTTGCCATCTGGCACGAAGGCAAGCTGGTGGAGCAATGGCGCCGCTGCGAAGACCCGTCACTGGCCACCAGCCTGAACCAGCGCCTGGCGGACGTGCTGGGTGCAGACTTCATAGCACAGTCGATTGCCGTGGACTGGCGGCCGGCCAGTGCAGCGCGTGCGCAAGGCGAGCCGTCGTCCGAAGAATCCAACCAGGGCGCCAGTGCCCTGCGCGTGTGGGGCCGCGTAGGCATCCCCGACGCCGCCCGCTCCCGCGCCGACCAGCAGTTTTGTTACGTGAACGGCCGCTTTGTACGCGACAAGGTGCTGACCCACGCCGCCCGCAGCGCATACGAAGACGTGTTGCACGGCCACCGCCAGCCCATCTACGCGCTCTACCTGTCCATGGACCCGGCGCGCGTGGATGTGAACGTGCATCCCACCAAGATCGAGGTGCGCTTTCGGGACAGTCGCGAGGTACACCAGGGCGTGCGCCACGCGGTGGAAGACACGTTGGCAGCACCGCGTGCCGGCAGCGCCGGCGCTGCAGACAGCTCGGGAGCACCCGACGCAGCGTTGAATGCTGCAAGTGGCCTCTCACCAGAGGGCTTTAAGCCAAATCGGGGTGTAGCCCCCATGTACTCTGCCCAACCCGCTATAAATTTCGGAGCAAGACCCGAACCGATTGGTCACCGCGTCAGCGACATCAGCGCCCTATGGCAACCCAGCGCTAGCGCCATTCCCCAGGGTGGCTGGGCGGCAGAGGGTTATGCGCAGGTAAAGACACCGTTGTGAAAGTCAAGCGCCCATCGGCTTCAAATGGTGAGGATTGAAGGGTTTGCCCGACTTCAGCACGCCGTAGGCAATTGCCAGCAACTTGTGCATGCATGCCTCCACGATGACCTTGCCCGGTTTGTTCTGCGCCTTCAAGCGCTGCCAGAACGCCGCTATCAGCGGGTTGTACTTGCCCGCCACCATGGCTGGGTAATACAACGCACTCTTGAGTGCCCTGTTTCCTTGGGGGTGTGTTCCCTTGTGTTTATTCAAGGATGTTCCAGACTGGCGGATCAGCGGCGCCAAGCTGGCATAGGCAATCAGGGCTTTGACACTCTTGAAGCGCTCAGGCCTGCCAATGTAGGCCAGCAACTTAGGAATTGTCTTGTCTCCCAGGCCGGGGATCGATTCCAGAAGACCCCGGCGCTGCTTCAGATCCGGGTCGTCGTCGATGGTCTTGCGGATCTGCTCTCGCACCGCCTGGATTGATTCTTCCAATCCAAGCATCACATCCCGGATGGACTGCTGGACCGAGGCATGCGCCACATCCAGGCGGTTGCTCTCACCCTGGAGCATCTCCTGTAGCGTATCCAGGCGCAGCACCAGGGCTTGCAGGGTGCGTACGCCTACAGACGGGGCCTCCCACAACTCGGGAGCCGTCAGCCGGCAAAACCGGGCCAGGCACTTCGCATCCCCCTCGTCAGTCTTGTTTCGCACCCCATCGGCTTCAATGAAGCGTTTGACCAGGAGCGGGTTGACCACCGATACTGCCACACCGTGGTCAAACAGGAACAGCGCCAGTGCTTCGTGGTACGCGCCGGTGGCTTCCATGCATACCTGTACTGCCTCGCCTGGCGGGATATGGGTCTGTATCCATTGCAGCAGGTGTTGGAAGCCCGACACATCGTTGGCAAACACTTTGCTGCGGTATTTACCATCCACCCTGAGCAAGGCAGCATCAAGCTTGGCCTTGCTGACATCGATTCCTACGCTCCAGATCATTGCCATCTCCCTTCAGATGCAAGTCTCAGCGCCGTATCCGACATGCACACCCTGATATGCGGGGTCACCGCTGGCCGCATACAAACAAAATGATCCGGCCAGCGGCGCCCCAAGACACCGTTCGAGCTTCTGCGTCGAATCCGGGCAGCGCCCCAGTCTTTACCTCGGGTTTGGCTTCCCAAGGAGGAGCACGGGGTCGTCCGCTCGGGCTCCCTTTAGCGCAACGAGAGCGGATTGAACAATATCAGGAGGAGCCCGCACAGCGGGCGGGGGACACGGAGCAAAACCCTCTGCCGCCCAGCCACCCAGCGAGTGAAACAGAAGCCCAAGACTGGCCCCTGGGCAAAGCGATAGCCCAGTTGCAAGGCATCTACATCCTCGCCGAAAACAAACAAGGCCTGGTGATCGTAGACATGCACGCCGCCCACGAACGCATCGTCTACGAGCGGCTGAAGAACCAGTTGGCCCAACAAACCGCAGAAGGCGCCAGCACCACAGTAGCCCAACTCACCAGCCAACCCCTGCTGATCCCCGCCACCTTCGCAGCCACCCCCAGCGAAGTCGCCACCGCCGAAGCCCACTTCACCACACTGCAAACCTTGGGCCTGGAAATCAGCCCCTTCTCCCCCAAGACCCTTGCCGTGCGCGCCGTACCCACCACCTTGGCGAAAGGCGATGCAGTCGAACTGGCCCGCAGCGTACTGGCCGAACTGGCCCAACACGAGGCCAGCACCGTCATCCAGCGCGCACAAAACGAACTGCTGGCCACCATGGCCTGCCACGGCGCCGTGCGTGCCAACCGCAAGCTGACCATCGAAGAAATGAACGCCCTCCTGCGCCAGATGGAAGCCACCGAACGCAGCGACCAGTGCAACCACGGACGCCCCACCTGGCGCCAGCTCAGCATCCGCGAGCTGGACGCCCTCTTCCTGCGCGGCCGATAAGCCCACAGGCTACTGCGGCAAGACACCCAGGCGACCGATAAACGGCGCGCCACGGTCACAATCGTTTCACTTTGCAAACCAAACACTTCGCCCAACTGGTAGGTCTCTCCGCGTTGTGGGGCGCCTCGTTCATGCTGATCCGCATTGCCGCCCCGCTGCTGGGGCCCAATGTGCTGGCCGCGCTGCGCATCGGCATGGCCACACTCACGCTGGCCGTGCTGATGCGCGCCATGCGCCACAGCTGGCCCACTGAACATTGGCGCGAGCTGGCCCTTATCGGCCTGCTGTCGGTAGCCGCACCATTCCTGCTCTTCGCCTGGGCCGCCTTGAAGCTGCCTGCGGGCTATAGCGCACTGCTGAACTCCACCGCGGTGATGTTCGGCATCTTTGCCTCGGCCCTGTTCAAGGAAGACCGGCTGACGCTGCGCAAACTCTTTGGTTGTGTCCTCGGCTTCTCGGGCGTCGGGCTGATCGTCGGCCTGGGCCCGGTGGAACCGTCGGTGGGCGTGTATGTGGCCGCACTGGCCTGTGTGACGGCTTCGGCCTGTTACGGCTTTTCCACCCCGCTGATGAAGCGGGCCCTCTCCCGCATGCAGCCGCTGCAGATTGCGGCTGGCTTACACGCCCTGTCCTTTGTGATGCTGATACCCGGTGCCGCGTGGACCTGGAGCGCAGCCCAGTTCACACCCATGGCCCTGCTGGCCGTGGTCATCATGGGGGTGGTCACATCGGGCATCGCCTACTGGATGCATATCCGTATCTTGGCCCACGTATCGTCGGTGGCGGCCATGAGCCCCACCTTCATGATCCCGGTGTTTGGCGTCATCTGGGGCCATGTGTTCCTGGGTGAGGCCTTGAGCACGGGCATTTTTGCGGGTGGAGCCCTGGTACTTGTCGCCAGCGCGCTGATCACCGGGTTTAACCCATGGCAAAAGTGGCTGGACGTGGCCGACACCAAGTTATAGTGGGGTGTAATCCACACGCTTTGAAAGGCTATTGACACCATGCGCAAGATCCTCGCCACCCTGATCGCCGGTTTGTTCGCTACCGGCGCGTTTGCTGCTTCACACGGGGGCGCCATGAACGCAGCCTCGGCTCCCGCTGCAGCCAAACCAGCCGCACCCGCAGTAGCCGCAACCCCTGCTGTCGCCGCCGCGCCCGCCGTGGCCGCCACACCCGCAGCGGCGGCATCCACACCCGCCAAAGCCACCAAGAAAAAGAGCAAGAAGAAAGGCACAAAAGCCAAGAAGGCCAAGGCAGCCGCTTCAGCACCCAAGTAAGCAGGTTCGCCCAAGCACCAAGGCCCGCCCCGCGCGGGCCTTTTGCATTTCTGGGCTAGGGGCCGCCCCGTAGAATGGCAGGCCCATGCCCATCCCCCCAGACCCGATAAGCGCCACTACACGCGGCGCACGCATCACCACCGAAATCTCCGCCCTGTGGCAACTGGCATGGCCGATTCTGGTGGGGCAACTGGCGAATGTGGGCATGGCGGTGGCCGATGTGGCCATGGCGGGCCATGCGTCCGCACAAGACCTGGCCGGTGTGGCGCTGGGCTCGTCCATCTGGATGATTGTGGTGGTGACACTGATGGGCATCATGATGTCGGTCAACCCCACGGTGGCGCACTATGTGGGCGCCGGAGAATTTAACCGCGTGCCCCATGTTGTGCGCCAAGGTTTGTGGAAAGGCCTGGGCGTGGGCCTGATCGCTTTTGTGCTGGCCAATGTGGCGGCCCTGGTTTTTGACCACATGGCGCTGGAGCCCGTGGTGCGCGACATTGCCACGCGGTTTGTGCTGGTGGCCAGTTTTGCGCTGCCGGCCTTCGCCTGTTACCGCGTCTTGTATGGCTACAGCGCCAGCCTGAACCAGACCAAACCCATGATGGCGATTGCCATCGTCGCCCTGTTGCTCAATTGCCTGCTGAACTGGGTGCTGATCTACGGCCACTGGGGCTTCCCCAAGCTGGGCGGTGTGGGCTGTGCTTGGGCCACCATGCTGTGCACCTGGTTCAACCTGCTGGGGTTGATGTGGTGGATGCAGCGCAGCCCGGCCTACCGCAGCACATGGCCGTTTGACCGTTTCGAATGGCCGCACCGGCAAAAGGTGCAGAGCCTGCTCAAGCTGGGCCTGCCGATTGGCGTGACCTATTTCGCCGAGAGCAGTGCCTTCAGTTTGATTGCGCTGCTGGTGGCGCACTTTGGCAGCACCCAGGTGGCGGCCCACCAGATCGCGCTGAACTTCTCTTCGCTGGTATTTATGTTGCCACTGAGCCTGGGCATCGCTTTACTGAGCCGTGTGGGCCACGCGCTGGGTGCGGGTGATGCCGAGGCCGCGCGTTTTCGCTCGGCCGTGGGCGTCGCCTTGTCGGTGGGCTTGGCCGCCGTGACGGCCGCGCTGATGGCGCTCTTCAGCCACCAGATTGCCGCGCTGTATACGACCGACGCAACCGTGGCCCAAATCGCGGCCGGTCTGCTGTTTCTGGCCGCGTTGTTCCAGATATCCGATGCGGCCCAGGTGTCCACCAGCTGTGCCATCCGCGGCTACAAGGTCACACGTTCACCCATGGTCATCCACCTGACGGCCTTCTGGATCTTCGCATTGCCGCTGGGTTGTGTGCTGGGCCTGGCGCCCGAATGGCTGCCGTGGCGCCCCGCTGTGGCCATGCAGGCTCAAGGCTTCTGGATTGCGTTGGTCGTGGGCTTGACTGTGGCCGCAGGCTGCCTGGGGTTCTTGCTGCACCATGTGGCCAATCGACACATTGATGAGTCTGCCCGTGCCGTCCACTAGTTCCCTCACCCGCATGCCGCCGGCACTGATTGTGCTGACGCTGGCCCTGCTGCTGGGCATACAGCCTATCACCACCGACCTGTACCTGCCCGCCCTGCCGGGGCTGACGCAGGAGCTGGGGGCCAGCATGGTCCAGGCCCAGCTGACGCTGACCGCATTACTGCTGGCCTTTGGTGTGTCGCAGTTGTTCTGGGGGCCGCTGTCGGACCGATTTGGCCGGCGGCCCGTGTTGCTGATCGGCATGTCGGCCTATGTGCTGGCCTCGTTGGGCAGTGCGTTCTCGCCCAGCATGGATGTACTCATCGTATGGCGCGCACTACAGGGCGCGGCCATGGGTGCCGCGGTGATGTGCGCCCGCGCCATCGTGCGCGACCTGTACACGCCGGTGCAGGGCGCCAGCGTGATGTCCAAGGGCCTGAGCGGCCTGGGGGTCATCGCCTGCCTGAGTGCGCCGCTGGGCGGGCTGCTGACGGCACTGTTCAACTGGCATGCGGCGCTGTTGGCGTTATCGGTGTTTGGCGCCGTCACGCTGGCGCTGATCGCATTGCGTTTTGAAGAAACCGTACCCGTCAAAAACCCTCAAGCGCTCCAGTTTGGCACGCTGATGCGCACCTGGCTGGTCATTCTGCGCAACCCCACCTTCCTGGCGTTTACGGCCTTGTCTACCTTTGCCTACAGCGGCTTATTTACCTTTCTGGCGTCGTCGTCCTTTGTGTTCATCCGTGTGCTGGGCTTGAGCACCACTGAGTACGGCTTGGTGATGTTTGCCAACTCTTTTATCTACCTGCTGGGCACCTTTTTGTGCCGGCGCCTGCTGCTGCGTTTTGGCGTGCGCCGTGCCGTGGCCATTGCCGGTGCATTGACATTGACTGGGGGCGGCACGGTGGCCGTGTTGGCGTTTGCCGGTGTCCAGTCGGTGTGGGCGATTGAGATACCGTTTGCACTGTTTATGCTGGCCCACGGCATCCACAACCCCTGCGGGCAAAGCGGTGCAGTCGGGCCTTTCCCACAGGCGGCCGGTGCCGCGTCAGCACTGAATGGATTCATCGCCATGGTCAGCGCCTTTGCCACCGGCCAGTGGCTGGGTGCACACATGGATGGCACAACCGGCCCGTTGGTCATGGGCATTCTGTTCTGGAGCGTGCTGATCGCACTGAGCGCGTGGACACTGGTGCAGCGTTATGGCAAACACTGAGGCACTACCCTTTTACCTATGCCTGGCCGGTCCCACGGCCTCGGGCAAAACCGCGGCTGCACTGGCGATTGCACAAGAACATGCCTGCGAGATCATCAGCGTGGACTCGGCCCTCGTCTACCGCGGCATGGACATTGGCACGGCCAAGCCCAGCGCAGCCGAGCTGGCCCAGGTGCCCCACCACCTGATCGATATCCGCGACCCGCTACAGGCCTACAGCGCTGCCGAATTTGTGCGCGATGCAAGTCAGCTGATCGTTGACATCAGCGCGCGCGGCAAGCTGCCGCTGCTGGTCGGCGGCACTATGTTGTATTTCAAAGCACTATTCGACGGCATGGACGACATGCCCGCAGCCGACCCCGCCATACGCGCCGTGCTGGAACAGGAAGCAGCAGAGAAGGGCTGGCCCGCCATGCATGCCGAGTTGGCCCGCGTCGACCCGGTGACGGCTCAACGCTTGGCGCCCATGGACAGCCAGCGCATCCAGCGTGCGCTGGAGGTGTACCGCGTATCGGGGCTACCCTTGTCGCACTTCCATTCCGCCAAAGACACTATCAAATCAATAGAAGAGTCAGATTCGACGGGGGCTAGAGGCCTCATTTCCTTGGAACCGCTGGACAGAAGCTGGTTGCATGGTCGTATTGCCCAGCGTTTTGACACCATGCTGGAACAGGGATTAGTGGACGAAGTGCGAACCCTGCGCGCACGTGGCGACCTGAACCCCGACCTGCCGTCGATGCGCTGCGTGGGTTACCGCCAGGCCTGGGAAGCTTTGGATGCGTATGAAGCATCAGGCGCTGCTGGGCCTCTGCCAACTGCTGTGCTCCGCGAGCTGGGCATCATCGCTACCCGCCAGTTGGCCAAGCGCCAGATAACTTGGCTGCGATCTATGCCGCAGCGGCAGGTGGTTGCGACTGATCAGGCTGGGGCCCTGGATGCAGTGCTGCAAAAAGTACGTCTGCTAGCCAACTGAGATCAGTCTACTTTGGCACCCGTCGCCTTGACCACCCCCTGGTACTTGGCCATCTCACTCTTCATCAAAGCGCCAAACTGTTCCGGCGTGCTGGGCACCGGCTCCGCCAACAGGCTGGCAAAACGGCTCTGCGCTTCAGGCGTATTCAGCGCGGCAACAAAGGCTGCATTCAGCTTGGCGATCACTTCCTTGGGTGTACCAGCCGGTGCCACCAACCCCCACCAGGTGTCAATCGCAAACCCCTTCAAGGTATCGGCCACCGGTGGCACATCAGGCAGCGCGGACGAACGCGTGGGCGTGGTCACGGCCAGAGCCTTGAGCTTGCCGGATTTGATGCCCGGTGCCGCAGTCGCCAGGTTGTCAAAATTGAAGTCCACCTGACCACTCTGCAGTGCAAACTGCGCCGGGTTGCCGCCGTTGTACGGAATGTGCAGCGCAAAGATGCCGGCCTGGGCCTTGAACATCTCGCCCGCCAGATGGCCGGCGCTGCCATTGCCGCCGCTGCCGTAGTTCAGCTTGGCGGGGTTGGCCTTGGCGTAGGCGATCAGGTCTTTGACCGTGTTGATCTTCAGGCGCTGGGCGGTCTCGGCATTGACCACCAGCACATTTGGCACGCGCACCATCTGGGTGATGGGGGCAAAGTCAGTAGCGGCGTTGTAGGGCATCTTGGCGTACAGCCAGGGGTTGACCGCGTGGGTAGCCGTGGCGGCAATACCAATGGTCAGGCCATCGGGTGCGCTCTTGGCCACCATGTCGGCTCCGATGTTGCCGCCCGCACCCGGCTTGTTGTCGATGATGACGGTGCCCAGGCTGTCTTTGACACGCTCAGCCAGCACCCGCGCGGTCACGTCAATCGGGCCACCGGCCGCATATGGCACGACCAGCCGAATCTGCCGGCCCTGCGCCCAAGCGCCGCTGAAGGTGGAGAGCAGCGCTGCGGAGGTCAGCGCGGTGGTGAGTAGGGTTCTGCGGTGCATGGTCATCACAACATTGTGCCTCCACTATCATGGCCCATTCCTCTATGAACCTACAGATCCAATCCTTAAGCAAACACTATGGCGATACGCCGGTCTTTGCGAATGTGTCCTTAGACGTCGCACCGGGCGAATTCGTCGCCATCGTTGGCGAATCTGGCGTCGGCAAATCCACCCTGCTCAACTGCATGGCCGGGCTGGACAGCTGGGACAGCGGCACCGTACTGCTGGACGGCACCGACCTGGGCCAGTTGGACGACGACGCCCGTGCACTGCTGCGGCGCAAGAAGGTGGGCTTTGTATTCCAGGCCTTCCACGTGTTGGGCCATCTGGATGTAACCCAAAACGTGGCCCTGCCGCTGTTGCTGTTAGGCACGCCGGACGATGCCCGCGTGCAGGCCATGCTGGAGGCCGTAGGCCTGCAGGGCATGGGTGGGCGGCTGCCGCAGCAGCTCAGCGGCGGCCAGTTGCAGCGTGTGGCCATCGCCCGCGCGCTGGTGCACCGCCCCACCCTGCTGCTGGCCGACGAGCCCACCGGCAACCTGGACCCCACGACCGCCACCAAGGTCATGGAAGCCCTGGTGGCACAGACGCGGGCGCATGGCACTTCACTGGTGCTGGTCACCCATTCGGAGGCGGCCACCGCCCGGGCGGATCGGGTGTTGCACCTGCGAGTGGACGGTATGGCGCCGTTCAAAAGCTGAACCACTGTTCGCCGCTTACAACCGGTTGCAATTGGCGGCCAGCCATTAGTCCATATGGACTATTGCGATGCAGCAATGCTCCTCCGACAATGAAATCCCGACTGTTATTAACCAAACATCCATTCCATGAACATCAAATCGCTCGTCGTTGCCGCAGTCAGCGCAGTTGTACTGTCCTCTGCCGCCCATGCATCGTTCATCACATTTACAGACCGTGCCGCTTGGGAACTCGCCGTTGGCGGTACCTTCTCCGAAGAAGCATTTGACGATGCCGTACTCTCCGGCTTCAGCCTCGAAGAAGTGGGCAGCGGCCACTCCTCTGGCATCAATGGCGGTGTGTACCATGACCGTACGGTCCTGGATAGCACCTACACCAACTACCACTTCGGTTCCATGATCAACGCCTTTGGCGCCAACTGGGATCTGACACCCGGTGGCCCAGGCCAAGGCCTGCGCCTGTTCCTGGGTGGCGAATTGGTCACCCCCCAGATTGCCAATACGTTCTCCGGTGGTTTCTTCGGCGTGGTGTCTACCACTTCTTTTAACCTGGTGACGGTGCGCAGCGGCAACTTCGGTGGTGGAGCTGAAACGCACAATGTGGACAACGTGGTGTTCACCTCGGCCGTACCAGAGCCAGAGTCTTACGCCCTGATGTTGGCTGGTTTGGGACTGATGGGTGCAATTGCCCGCCGTCGCAAGGCCAAACAAGCCTGATAAGACCCCGGTCTTGTCGAACAAAAAAAAGGAGCTTCGGCTCCTTTTTTTGTACTTTAATTTGTCAGTTGCTTGACTGCACAGCCTTGTAAACCCAGGCCGGAACCGGCCAAGCGACTAACTGTCGCTGCTACACAAGGATTGAACAACCATGGCGCTCACCCTCTATTACCACCCACTGGCATCTTTCTGCCACAAGGTTCTGGTCGCCCTCTACGAGAACAACATTGCGTTTGAAGCGCGCATGATTGATCTCGGTGCAGAGCAAGACCGTGCCACGCTGAGCGCCCTGTGGCCCTTCTGCAAGTTCCCCGTGCTGCAAGACCACACCAGCCAGCGCAGCGTGCCGGAATCGTCCATCATCATCGAATACCTGGACCGGTTCGGAGAGCAAAACCCCATGGTCCCCCGCAACGCCGAAGACGCCTTGCAGGTCCGCCTGTGGGACCGCATTCTTGATAACCATGTGCATGAGCCCATGCAAAACATCGTGCTCGACCGCATACACGGCTCACAAGGGGACATGGCCGGTGCCAGGGCCACTATCCAGACCGCCTACGGACTGATCAACCAACAGGTGGCATCGCAGCCCTGGGCCGCGGGGCACAACTTCAGCCTGGCCGACTGTGCCGCCGCCCCTGCCCTCTTTTACGCCCACACGCTGGAGGCCTTTCCAGAACACCATGTGCATCTGCACGCCTATTTTGAGAAACTGATCGCCAGGCCGTCGGTCCAGCGTGTGCTGGCCGAGGCCAAGCCCTACTTCCCCATGTACCCGTTTTACAGCGCCATTCCGGCGCGGTTTTTGTAATTCACCATGACACTTTCACGCCTGGACATCGCCCGCCAATTCGCCGAAAAACACGGCCTGGACTTGCTCGCACCCCTGGTGATTGGCGGCAACTATGTGCCCGCAACGGAGCACCATGGCGTGGTGTATGTCAGTGGCCAGGTCCCGCGCGTGGGCACTACCGTCACCGCCTTGGGACGTGTCGGCGAGGCCGTCAGCCTGGAGCAGGCCCAGGCCGCTGCCGAGGTGTGCGCGCTGCGGGTACTGGCCATACTGGAACAACAGTTTGGCCTGGAGCGTATTGCCAAAGTCTTGAAGCTCAATGTGTTCACGCAGAGTGCAGCCCACTTCACGCAGCAGAGCGAGGTGGCCGATGCCGCATCCAACCTGCTGGCAGCCGTCTTGGGCCACGACAGCGGCCCGCACGCCCGCACCTCGGTGGGTGTCTACCAGCTACCCAAGAACGCAGCGGTAGAGCTGGACGCCACCGTGGCGCTGCGTTAGAGATCGAATCTCACCTCCTCCGCCTCGCTAAGAACCGAGAACCGTTGCGCGCCGTCGTTAACCTCGTGAGGGGCGCCCCGGAGCTTGGGTGGGGTGTAGAGGCCTACAACAACCAGGCCTTAAGCTGCTTGGCATCCGGCTGGCCCGTCACCCGTTGCAGCTTGCCGTCTTTGCCCACCAGCACCAAATACGGCGTAATGTTGCGCCAGGTGGGATCTACCGCCTGGCGAATGGCGGGCTCGAAGCCATCAAACGCATAAATCTTGGTGACACCGGCATAGTGGTGCGCATGGGCCAAGGCCCGCTGACCCTGCACGTCCATCAAAATCGCCGCCATCTCTACTGGTTTGCCAGAGGCCAGCACCCTTTGGTGCAGGGCGTCGAAGGCTTCTGGGCAGGTGGCGCAGAAGCTGTTGGTGAAGACGTAGGCCGCCGGCCGTGGCCCGCTGCGCAACAACTTGGTCCAGGTCGAAGCATCGAAGTCTGCTACTGTAGTGATAGCGCTGTGCTTATGTTCTGCGAGGGCTAGAGCCGCATTTGGCATATAGACACTGGGTAAAACCAGGGCCGCGGCCAGCAGCACACGCCGGAATAAATCAAAACGAGAGTTCATACACCTGTACCTCCTTGGGGTTGCGCCACACCACCGCCATGCGGCCACCGTGCTGCACGGGGCGTGCAAAATCGTTTTCGCCATGCACCTGGCCCAGCTTGCGCTCGGTGAAGGTCTGGCCACCGTCGGTCGACAACCAGGCCTTGAGCGTGCTGACCATGCCATCGCTGCTGCGCCACACCACAGCTACACGTTGACTATCGGCGATGACGCTGGCGTGTTCCGCACGGTCGTCGGGTAGCCTGCGCACGGTCGTGGCGTCTGGGCTGCCGTCGGCCTTCAGGCGGGCGTAGCGCACGCCGGGTTCCATGTCGCTGCCCCGCTGGCGTATGCCAAACCACACCGTGTGAAAGCCTCCACCAGTGGCCGCAGCCAGGCCGGGGCCGTGGTGGGGGCAACCGTTGACCTGCCAATCGTCAAAGGTGGCGCGCACCGTTGGGGCTGGTGTTGTGCCCGGTGCAGGCGCGGTGGCCAATGCGGTGAACGCATGGTCGCGCACATTGGGCTCAAACACATGGCGCCACATCGCGTTCAACACCCCATCGCCGCCCTGCGCCAGCGCAATGCGGCAGCACTCGCAGGAGTGGTCGGCCACCTTGGTGTCAGGGCCAAACGTGGCGCCACCATCCAGCGACACATTGCGGTAAATGGCCGCGCCCCGGTAGCTGGACTTGTTGTTGCCCAGCTTGGGCGCGACCTCCAGGTCGCGCTTGTCGATCCACACAGTGTGCAACGCGCCCTTGGCGTCAAAACCGATGGACTCGAAGCGGTGGGTGATTTCCTGCTGGTCCGCATGCACAGTGGTGGGCTTGGAGAAGGTCTTGCCACCATCCGTGGACCGCAGCATGCGCACCCAGCCCGTATTGGGTTTGGGCAGCGGGCGGGTGTAGGCGATCAACACCGTGGCGTTGGGGCCGAACAGCAGCTTGGGATGGTTTTCACCATCGGCCGAGATCGGGTCGCCATCGGTGTCCAGCACGCGGGGCACACTCCACTGGTTCGTGGACCCCGCAGGTGTGCGCTGGATCACCAACTGGTTGTTGGCATCCAAACCCACCCACCACAAGGCGCCGTCCGGCGCAAAGGCGACGCCTATGCCCAGTTGCGGCTTGGGCTTGCGCTCAGACTTGGCGGCCGACATGCCGCCATGACCAGCTTGCGCAGGCTGGGCATGGGCACTGCCAAGTCCCCACACCAACAGCAAGGCAAACAAGCGCAGCGCGTTGCCAAAGAAAAGTTTGTTCATCGTCTACCCCAAAGTCTTACAGAAGGCTATAGCGCAGCTCGGTCTGCACACTGCGCTGCGGCATGGTGTGCGATTGCCAAGCCGGCCGGTTGGCCACATTGTTGATACCAACGCCCCATTCCCAATGTTTGGCAAATTTCCAGCTGGCTTTCAAGTCCAACTGGCTCACGCTGGAGACGCCACCAAAGGTGTCTGGATTGTTGTCGATGTTCAGCTCGGTGTTAAACGGGCTGCTGGCCCAGCGGTAGGCCGCACCCAGCACCCACGCGGCATTGGGCCGGTAGCTGGCTTGCAGGGTGTAGCGTTGCGCGGGTATACGCAGCCATTTCTTGCCCACCTGTGCCGGGTTGGCGGCGTTGGCTTTTACCTCGGCATCTGTCCAGGTAAAGCTGCCGCCCAGGTCGAAGCCTTTCACACCCACATCACGCGTGGACCACACCAGCTCCAGGCCCTGGGTCAACACACGGTCCACATTGCTGACGCGGGTCACCGTGGGGGTGACGGTGGCGTCCGTCTGGCGCAGGATGGTGTCGGTCACGTCATCACGGAACAGGCTGGCGCGTATCCAGTGGGTGCCCCACTCCCGCTCAGCTGACAGCTCCACCGAGTCCGACACTTCGGGGCGCAGGTTGGGGTCGCTGGTGGTGATGCTGGCACCGGTCTTGGTGCCGTTGAACAGTTCGTCCACATTGGGGAAACGCACACCGCGGCCCAGGCTGGTCTTCACGGTGATGTCGTCCGTGGCCGCCCAGGCCAGCGACAGCTTGGGGCTGGTGGCGGTGATGCTGCGGCTGGGGAAGGCATTGGCGGCAACGGGTGGGCCGGCAAAAAACTGCGAACCGTCGGCGGATTCAAAATTCTCAAACCGCAGGCCGGTGGTCAGCATCCAGTCGGGGTTGATCTTCCAGGCATCTTGCGCGTAGAGCGCGGTGATGGTGGTCTTGCCGTAGTAATTCTGGTTCAGCGTGGTCTCGTTGTTGCGCCAGTCGGTGGCGTTGTTGACCACGTTTTCCAGTTTGTACTGGTTGCGGTGCAGGCCAAAAACCAGTGCGTGCCGGCCGTTGCCAAAGTCACTTTCACTTGGGGTGTAGGTGGTTTGCACTTCAAACGTGTTCCAACCGGTACCGTCGCGCCGGGTCACGGTGCCGGCGCCACCCAGGTCGGCCAGCGGCTGGGCCAGTGTGGCCTGGCGGGCCGCGTCGTTGACGATTTGGTAGTCGGTGGCCACCACCGAGGCGTTCCAGCCCTTGGTGTTTTTGGTCTTCCAGGTGGCGCCCAGCTGCCGGTGGGTTTCGTCGCGCTGGCTGGGGGCAAATGCATCGGCGGCCACGGTGAACTGGCGGCTGCCATCTTTCACCAGACCGCTCCACACGGGGTTGCCCGCCGCATCACGCAAGTAGGTGGTGTTGCGCACGGTACTGTCGTCGTGCCACCAGGACACACGGGCCTCTATCTCCTGGGTGGCAGATATCTCGTAACCCAGACGTATGTTGACGGTGTCTTGTTTGTTGTGGTCTATTCCGGTGGCGCCAAACACGGCGCGGTCACGGCTTTGTGCATCGCGGTCGTACAGGATGCCGGTGACCGCTTTGGCCGCCGCCGTGGAAGAAACGGTGGGGGTGGCAAAGGCACCGGCGGTAGACCCGCGCACCGCATTGGCATATCCCATGGGGTGGCCTTGGCTGTTTTGGTGCTGCATGCTCAGCGCGTACCACAGGCCCGAATCCGTGCGCGCGGCGATGCGCCCGGAGAACTGTTTGCTGGTGTAGTTTTCGCTGGTGGCGTATTCGTTGAAGCCCTGCTGGTTGAGCTTGATGCTGGCCGATGCCTCCAGGCCCTTGGGCTTGCGCTCGGTGACGATCAGCGTGGTGCCAATGGAGTTGCCGGGGTAGATCGCGGAGAACGGGCCATACAGCGCGTCGACGCGCTCTATGGCTTCCACATTGACCATGTTCCAGCGCGGCGCGTCGAAGCGCCCCAGGAAGTTGGAGATCAAATAACCGTCCAGGTACACCAGCGCACGACCCGGTTGCAGGGTGCCGTAACTGCGTCCGGCTACGTTGGCATTGCGATCACCCATGTAGCGTTTGCGCACACTGGTGCTGGGCAGGTTGACGGCGATGTCTTCGGGGTTGTAGATGTTTTGTTCGCGCAACTGCTCGGCCGTTTTACTGGCGGTGTTGCTGGGCAAATTGGGGTCCAGCGGGGCGCGGCTGCCAGCGACTTGAACGGTTTTGAGTTGGGCCTCGGTGGCAATGCCTTGGGCCAGGACAGACAAGGGAAATGCGGCGGCGACAGCCAGCGCGATGCGATGCAATTGCATGAAAGAAAATCCGAAGTATCAATAAAGAAACCAGCCTCTAGCCCCCGTGAAATGGGCTCTAGGCGCTATACATTTGATAGTTCAGAGCAACGGTGGCCCGCGGGGTGGCGGTACCAATGCGCGCGGGGCGCTGTAATAGATGGTGTGCGAGACCGTGGGTGTCTGCGGGCCGTCTTGCACAGGAACGGCGCAGACCAATGGGCTGGGGGGTGGGGCAGCGCGGTCGCTGCTGTGCAGGCAAAACGGGCAGTGGGCCATGGATGCCGCTCCGCCCTGCCCACCATAGGGGCCAGGCTCGGCACCATCGGCATCCGAAGCCACCACGCCGTCCGGGGCCGTGGTGCAGATCGCGCCATAACCCGGTGCACCGTTTTGGCTCCAGGCTACTGCGTGTGAAAACGTGGGCACCAAAACACCCACCAAGGCCACACACAGCGCCAACCACACCGCCCAGGGGCGGAGTCGCTGTGACAACATCTGGTGTGTAGACATCAGGGGATGGTGTTAATGCAGTGTTGGGTCAGACGGGGCTTAGTGTTTGTGGTCTGCGTGGCCACCGGCGCCGGCGCCCGCGCCAGCTCCAGCCGGCGGTGTTGACGACACGGGCAGCTTGATCTCCAGCTTGCTGGGCACGCCCTTGGCGTCCTTGAACAGCAGCGTCACGGGGATGGTGGTGTCCTTTTTCAGGGGGGTCTTCAGGTCCATCAGCATCACGTGGTAACCGCCGGGCTTGAGTTCGACGGCCTTGCCCGCGGGCAGGTCCAGGCCGCCCTCCACCGCGCGCATCTTCATCACGTCGCCGTCCATCTTCATCTCATGCACCTCGGCCACACCCGCCACGGGTGAGCTGATGCCGACCAGTTTGGTGGCGTCTTTGGCGGTCAGGGTCATGAAGGCGCCGGTAGCCTTCTGGCCCTGCACGGTGGCGCGGGCCCAGGCGGCCTTTACGTCTACGGATTGGGCCCACGCGGCGGTGGACAGAAGGGACAGGACCAGGGCGATAGGGGTGAAACGGTTCAGTGTCATAGTGACTCCAGAGTTCAATTCTTGTTCAATGGTTGTGGCCACCAGCGGCCTGGATGTCCAGCACCTCCAGCAGCGCGGCGGGGCTCTTCATGCCCTTGGTAGAGGTACCGGTGGCAGGCACGTCGACCCAGGCGTTGACGCCCTTGGTGCAGGTCTGTACGACCTTGAACCACAGCGGCCCGGGCTTGGTGGGTGTGGTGCCGCGCAGTACAAATTCGTCGTAGAAGTCGTTGGGCAGTGCGTTGTCGGGTGTGCCGGCGGTCCAGTGGATTTCGAGCACGCCTTCAGTAAAGGTCTTGCCGTGGGATGTGTAGGGCTGGGCCAGCTTGCCGGTGACGGTGCGCACCGTCCAGCCGGGTTTGGGCATGGGCTGGGCGCCATTGAAGCCGGCGGGAATCGTAACGGTGATGCCGGTGGTGGCTGCACCATCACAACCATGGCCTACACGCAGCGTAGCCCGGTAGCTGGCACCCGCCGCAGCGACTCCATCCTGCAGAACGATATGAGAAAAAGCGCTGCTAGCCCCCGAGGATGCTAGGTATGCAGCTACCAAATGGATAGCAAATTGGTATTTCATGGTGAACCCGCTGAATCTGGAATACAGGTTGTGGCGGGCAGCCTTGGCGGCCACACTGCCCACAACACGGTGAATCAATGCACCACAACCCGCCACAGGGGCCGGTCACGGACTCAGACGGATGCGGGCGGCCCGCGGGGTGGGAACGGTGCGGCAGAGCGGCGGGTACTCTGCGGGTCGGTTGTGATGGACAGTGCCTGGGTCAAGCCCATAGGGGCCAACACCTGCAAGGCGACCCGGGGCGGGGGTGCGCCGGCGGCGGCGCACAGCGGGCAATCCAGCGTGTTGGCCTGCGAGCCACTCAAGCCACCATCACCCTGGTCCAACTGGACCGTGATGGCGCCAGCGGCCGAACACACCAGTTGCATGCCCTTGGGCTGCACCAGCGGTGACGCAATCGCCACCCCCATGGACACCACAAACCACACCAGCACGAAGCGGGCTAAGAGGTGGGCGTTGCGCAGGGTTTGCATTGGGTGCATTATCGCAGCACTGCCGCGCCACACCCAGGAGGTCTGCACCATGCACCCAAGCACCACGCGTTCGTTAGGGATGGGGTTACTCCTGGCATGCACCGGCTGGGCGCTGGCTCAAACCACGCCCACGCTTGTCCAGACCAGCACCGGCTACACGTTGAAGATTCCCTACCTGGAGTTCAGTCCCGGCGGTGCCAAGCAGGCCTACACGGCCAAGGCCACAACGGGGGATTTGTCCACCTTCACTGCCGACACTGGCTCGGTCGCACCCACAGCCGTACAGAGCGGCGTCAGCAACACCATCACGCTGCAACAGACCGGTGGCACCTATGTGCTGGCGTTTCCGTATGTGGAGGTGGACGGCCTGGCCCAGGCCTACAGCGCCAGCCTGACCACGACCAACCTGTCGCAATGGACGGTGGTGCCGAACTCGGTGTCCGTGGTTGCCACATCCAACACACTGGCGCCGCCCACGGGTGTCGCCGTCAGCGGGCCTAACTCCCAAATCGTAGGCAGCTTCAGCTTCGGCTCGTCCAGCAAACTCAGCGCCACCTGGACAGCACCTACCAGCTTTGCCGTACACCACTTCGAGATCATTGGCACAGAGTCAGTGGGTGGCACACGCACCAGCGTCAGCGCCTTTGCAAGTGAAACCGCTGCGACATTGACCGGGCTAAAGGCCTCCACCGCCTACCGCGTAATGGTGAGGGCCTGCCAGGATGCAGCCTGCACCTTGTATGGCGCTGCAGCACCCGTGAGTGCCACCACATCCACCGAATACTGGCAATTACAAGGCAGCGGTGCCAGCATCAGCGGCCTGACCAAGGTGGTATCCGACGGGAACGCCCGCCTGAGCGCCACACGCATAGGCCCGGACGCCGGCACGGCCAATGCGGGACGGGTTCAGTTTTATTACGGCCCCATGTTCAGCCAGGGCAGCACCGCGTCGCTGGCCGTGGCGGTGGGCAATGCGGCGGCCAATGCCGCCACACCCAGTAGCTACCTCAGCTTCACCAGCAAGGCGGGCACCTCAGGCCTGGTCAACCCGCCCACCTCCAGCACCGCGCGCAGCATCGCCAGCGTGGCCACCGGCCAGGGCGTGCCGCTGGCCGCCAACCTGGGTAACAAGGTGCGCGTGTTTTTTGAAGCTGCGGGCAGCGATGGCAAGACGCGCATCTACTCCGTGGACAGCAAGGACGGCTTTGTGGGCCAAGACTTCAACAGCGGTGCCGCCCTGACCTGCTCCACCGATGCCGACTACGCCAGCACGGGCGGCTGCGCGCCCACCCTGGTCATCGGCGTTGACGGTGACGCCACCGGCGGCAACCTGCGCATCAAGAATGCGCGCCAGAACAAGGTCGCCCACCCCACCCAGACCGACTGGCGCTGGGACGGCGCACCGGGCGCCTTTATGGTGTTCACCACCGACAGCGTGGCCAGCTGCAGCACCGTGCAGCAGAACCACGGCTACGCGGTGTGGGACGGCACCCGCTGGAACGTGCAATACCGCTCCGACGGCTGCCCCAAACTCTTCACCAGCGCCCAGGCCTGCCTGCCCATGCATGTGGGCGGCGCGCGCTACAAGATGTACTGCGGCGACCCGTCCATTACCGCGGGCAAGGTCACTGGCTCCAACCTGCCCTTTTTGGGCCCTAAGAAGCTGATGTATGCCGACGGCAGCGGCAGCGGTGCGGACGCCACCGTGGAGTTTGAAGACTGGGAGGCACAGACCGCCTCACGCGATATTGCCTTCTTGTGGCCCAACGGCACACGGCTGGACGACAAGGCCGAGGGTTACATCGACGACTACCACTTCCTCGCGCCCACCGGTAGCCTGGACCTGCAGGTGGGCTACCTGACGACTACCGATGGCGTGGTGGTGCCCTTTGCCGTGGCGGCGATCCTGCTAAACCCCTGAGGCAAGGCGGGCCGCTGGTTGTGTGCAGCGCAGCATGGAAATAGTGACCGCTGTGCAGAGAGTTGCCGCAGAATGGTTTCAAGTTGGTACGGAAAACGTCTCAGAACGCTCCCCCCACTAGCTCCCCTCAGAGGCACTGACCACCATGCAATTTGCCGAAGAAGACTCCCTACTCCCCGTGGCGCCCGACTGGCGCCCCAAGAACACCTGGTGCGTGCTGATGGTGGATGACGATGCCGAAGTCCACACCGTCACCCGCCTGGCCCTGCGCGGCTACGAGTTCCAGGGCCGGTCCCTGGAGTTCATCAGCGCCTTTTCGGGTAAAGAAGGCCAACAGATTTTTGAAGACCGCAAAGACATCGCCCTGGCCCTGGTAGACGTGGTGATGGAGCGTGATCTGGCCGGCCTGGAGCTGGTGGACTACGTACGCCAAACGCTGGACAACCACCACTCCCGCCTGGTGCTGCGCACCGGCCAGCCCGGGTTGGCGTCGCGCAAAAGCAGCTTCGATGCGCATGAGATAGACGACTTCCGCGAAAAGACGGACCTGACCATTCAAAAATTGAGGGCGTTGTTGGACAACCAGTTGGGCGCGTACCGGGGGCCGGGGTTGCTGCAGTAGCGAAGACCGTGGCAGCGCTGACCGCGGCTATCGAATCTAAAGGTGACCTTGCCCTTGCCAAAATCATCTGCAACCCCTCGGGCCAGATTGATGGATTGGATCCTCTGACTCGATACTTACACTAGCAAATCTCGTATCTGCTGCAAAGCCGCCGGGTCTTCCATCGTAGTCAGATCACCCGGGTCACGCCCTTCACACACGGCCTGGATGGCGCGGCGCAGCAGCTTGCCGCTGCGGGTCTTGGGCAACACGGTCACAAAACGCACACGGGCCGGGCGACCCACCGCGCCAATGCTGTTGTCCACCACCTTCATCACTTCGGCCTCCAGCTTGGCGCGGGCCGCGTCATCTACCAGTGCACTGGCATCCTTGACCACGGCAAAGGCGACGGCCACCTGGCCCTTGAGCGCATCTGCAATACCCACCACGGCAACCTCGGAGATATTGGGATGGCTGGAGATGCTCTCTTCAATCTCACGTGTGCCCAGGCGGTGGCCGGCGACGTTGATGACGTCGTCGGTACGGCCCAGGATAAAGAAGTAGCCATCTTTGTCGCGCACACCCCAGTCGAAGGTGTTGTAGACCTGCTTGCCGGGAATGCTGCTCCAATAGGTTTTGACAAAACGGGCATCGTCACGCCAGACCGTCTGCATACAGCCGGGCGGCAATGGGCCTTCGATGGCGACCACACCCTTCTGGTCGGCACCCATCAGTTCTTCACCCGTGTTCTCGTCCAGCAGCTTGACGTTGTAGCCGTACATGGCCACGCCCGGGCTGCCGAATTTGCTGGGCTTGGATTCGACACCGTTGGCAATGCTCAGAATCGGCCAGCCGGTTTCGGTCTGCCAGTAGTTATCGATGATGGGTTTGCCGCCCAGCCCTTGGCTGATCCACTGTGCGGTGGGTTCGTCCAGCGGTTCACCCGCCAGAAACAGTGCACGCAGGCTGGACAGATCGTATTTGGTGAGCAGGGCCGGATCTTGTTTCTTCAGCACCCGCACAGCGGTAGGGGCACTGAACATGACCGTTACCTTGTACTTTTCGACCAGGCTCCACCAGATGCCGCCATCGGGTCGCGTGGGCAGGCCCTCATACATGATGGTGGCCATGCCGGCGATCAGCGGGCCGTAGATGATGTAGCTGTGGCCCACCACCCAGCCGATGTCGCTGGTCGAGAAATAGGTCTCGCCTGCCTTGCCGCAGAAGATGTGCTCCATGCTGGCCGCCAGCGCCACGGCGTACCCGCCGGTGTCGCGCTGCACACCTTTGGGCTTGCCGGTGGTGCCGCTGGTGTACAGCGTGTAGCTGGGGTGAGTGGATTCCAGCCACACGCAGGGGACAACGGTGTTCAGATGTTTTTGCCGCAGAGCCCCCCAGGAATGGTCGCGTCCCGCTACCATTTCCATAGCAGCCAGTTGCCTGTCGGCCAGCAGCACGGCTGTGGGTTTGTGGCTGGACAGGCTGATCGCTTCATCCAGCAGCGGCTTGTAGGCGATGGCTTTGCCCCCCCGCGAGCCCGCATCGGCGCTGACGATGACCGTGGGGCTGGCGTCTTCAATGCGCGAGGCCAAAGAACCGGCCGCAAAACCACCAAACACCACGGAATGGATGGCGCCAATACGGGCGCAGGCCAGCATCGCAAACGCAGCCTCTGCAATCATGGGCATGTAGATCAAGACCCGGTCGCCTTTTTGCACTCCCAGCTCCAGCAGCGCGGCGGCCATGCGCTGCACCTCGGCATGCAGTTGGGTGAAGGTGTAGACCTGCTCGGTATTGGTTTCGGTGGAGACGGCAATCAGCGCGGGCTGGTCGGGCCGGTCTTTGAGGTGGCGGTCGACCGCGTTGTGGCACAGATTGGTGGTGCCACCGACAAACCAGCGCGCGAATGGCGGGTTGCTGTAGTCGCAAACCTGTTGGGGCGGCGTCTGCCAGTCAATGCGTTTGGCCTCTTCGGCCCAAAAGCCGTCGCGGTCGTTTATGGAGCGGCGGTAGAAATCTGCGTAGGCGGTCATCGTGCATCCCTAGAATCAGTAAAACTGAATTCATAATTATGAGCATGCAGCTTGCAGGCGCCTGACGCGCCACACTCGTCCGCCGACCCGCTAGGGAGCTTGGGCGGTAAGGCGCTCTGCGCAGGTAAACGGGGAGCCCGCGCAGCGGGCGGAGGACACGGAGCAGAGCGCTTTACCGCCCATGCTCCCGGAGTTACTTGATGAGCGCCTGCATCGCCTTGAAATCTGGATGCTCGGCACTGCGGATCCACTCAAAGGCCACCATTTCGGTGGTCACCAGCTCCGCGCCAGCGCCAGCCAGACGGTCAAAGGCGGCATCTCGGTTGCGCTCGGTACGTGAAGTGCAGGCGTCGGTGACGACCCAGACCTCAAACTCATCTTCCATCAGATCCAGCGCCGTCTGCAGCAGGCAGACATGGGCTTCACAACCGGCCAGCACAATCGTGCCACGCGGCTCACTGCCAGGGGGCGGTTTTTGCAAATGTTTGGGCAGGCTGCGGGCATTGCCCTGCACCGGCTTGGGCTCAGGGCGCAACCATTCGCCCAGGCCCTCTTCCACCGCGCTGAACTGCATCTTGGACAAGACGCGCGCACCAGCCTGCTGCAAGGCAGCCGCCAGTTCAGGCACGCTGCCCCCTAGCTTGGAAGGATTTTGTTCGGTAGCAAAGGTCGGCACGCGCAAGAGCGCGGCCAATTGGGCCAGGCGCACTGCATTGGCCAGCACGACGGGGCCGTCCAGCAATGCGGGCATCAGGCGTTCCTGGTAATCCACCAGCACCAGCTGGGAGTCTTCTATATCTAACAGCATGCTGCGTGGCCAGGATTGGTTTAAGAACGCTCGGCCGCGGCGGCGGCGGTAGCCTCGTCCAGCGCCTTGCAGGACGGGGAACACACGGCCTGCGATTTGCCCAGCACCTTGCGGGTTGTCATCAGCGAACGCGCCCGGTGCTTACCGCACAGGAAACACGACATGGTGGCGCCACCAAACGACGCAGCGGCCATGAATGGGGAGCCGGAAACCTTGGATTTGTACCGCAGTCCGTCCGGTAAAACGGTTGTCTTTGATTCTGCTTTTGCCATGTAATTACCCTCTTTAGCCTTGGCTTGACGCCGTGAAAACCACGGGTTAAGCTCCATCGATGCGAATTATCCTCGTTCTTACGCTCCTTTTCCTAGCCTTTAGTGCATACGCCAAGCCCCAAACCCAACCTGACGACATAAACACACTCCTGGCAGAACGAGGCCTCTTAGGACGAATCGGCGAAGTTAGCCACAAAATGGAGGCAAAAGCATCCGAGTTAGTGGTAAATGCGATGACTTTCCTCGGTGTACCCTACAAACGCGGCGGTACCGACGCCTCCACCGGTTTTGACTGTAGCGGATTTGTCCGTGCGATTTTTGAGCAAACCGCCGGGCTAGTGTTGCCCCGCAAGGCTGTGGAACAAGCCGCAGCATCCCAAAAAATCGAACGCGCAGATCTGCAACCCGGAGACTTGGTGTTCTTCAACACCATGCGCCGCGCTTTCAGCCATGTGGGCATTTATGTTGGCGAAGGCAAATTCATCCACGCCCCCAAACCGGGCGCTGAAGTTCGGGTCGAAAGCTTGTCTGTTGCCTATTGGGCACGCCGGTTTGATGGCGCCCGACGCGTTGCGGTAGAGGACGCCCCCGCTCCCAGCGTTCCTTAACGCCCTGCTTTACGGCCCCGCTTTGCGTTCTGCGGGGCCTTTCTCAACAACTCAAGCCTTTTTACCTGCCTTGGCAAACACGCCGGTACAGGCGTCACGCGCGCTGTCCTTCTCGGGCAGTTTGGCGCACACCGCATTCAGCTGAGCCGTAAGTTTTTGCACCACCGGTGTGTGTTTGCCACCGGCATTCCAGGTGTTGAGTTGTGCACCCATCTTCTCCAGGCTGCGGCGGTTGCGCTCATAAAAAGTCTCAGGCGCAGCGTCCAACTCCCCAATCACCTGTGCGGCAGCCTTCTCGATGCGGGCGCTGTCCTGTGGCGCCATGGTGATCAGCTTCTGCACGTAACCACTGCCCCACTGCAGGCGGGTGGCCGGGCCCTGGGAGCCAGCGTAGGCCTTCTCGGCCCAGTCCAGCGCAGAGACCTTGTCATCGCGCAGCTTGGCGTTGGATGACAGCACCAGCATGTGGTAGTAGCTGGACACGGCCTTGGGCAGCTCGGTCTTCAGCATGGCGTCCGATGCGTCGATCAGGCCCACCTGGCTCAGCAGGTGCGCGGCCGATGGGATGACCGCCTGGCGTTCGTATTTGTCCGTGCTGCTGGTGTCGGCCTTGGTGGCTGCCGCCTGGGCTTGTGCCACCAGTTCGGGTGCGAGCTCGGGTTTGGCGCCCTTGGGTTGGTCCATCAACGCCAGTGCCACCTTGGCCTGCACAGCGCCCAGTTGGTCGGCCTTGGACAAACCGGCATCGACTGACAATTTATCCAAAGCAGCGTTCAGGGCGGCCAACAGCGTGGTGCGCTCCGCCGTGCCAGCCGTGGTCAGCACGGTCGCGATGTCGTTGGAGTAGTTGACAAAAATATCGCCGTTTTCCCGCGCACGCGGTGCGTCACCCAGAATCTTGTGCACTTGGGCCAAGGCCTGCGCTTTGTCCAGACCGGTCGTCTTATCCTGGGCGGCCATGGCCACGGACCGCAGCGTCAGCCGCGCGGAGGCCTCTTGCTGCTCGGGCGGGCATTTCTGCGCCAGCTGATGAACGGTGGACGCCAGGTCTTTCTTGGGTAGCAACTGCGCCTCGTCAATGTCCCATGCGTAATAAGCCAGCATGCGCCAATCATCGGCACTCAGTGCAGGTGTTGCACCGGGCGCGGCCATGGCGGCGGTCAGTGTTTCCTTGATCGGTTGTGTCGCGCTCATGCCCATCTTCAGGATCTGCATGTACTGCGCTGCGTCCACCTCCCCGGGCAGGCGTGTCAGCTCCGTGCCGTCGGGTTTGAACAAAATGGTGGTGGGGTAACCACGCACCTTGAACTGCGTGCCCAGTTTTTGCGCACCGGGCGTGTCGCCATCCAGATAGACGGGAATGAAGCCTTTGCTGCGCTCCACAAAGTCTGGCCGGTTGAACACCGTCGCCTTTATCTGGTTGCACGGAGGGCACCACACGGCGCCCCAATATAAAAACACTGGCTTGTTTTCTGCCTTGGCCTTGGTAAAGACCGCATCCAAGCTTGCGCCCTCGGGCTTGACCCAGCCTATGGTGGCAGGCGCCACAGCGGCGGCCGGTTTGGCGGGGGGTACTACGGCGACTTCTGGCGCCTTGGAGCAAGCCAGCAATACAGCGGGGATGGTGGCAAGCAATGCTAAACGTGTCATGGAGAGCAAACCCTTGTGAGGAAAACTTAGGATTTTGCGCCAAGTTGCAGCACGCCGCATCCGGTGACACCCCTAGCCACCCGCAAGGCACTGCCTTTACCTGCACTTCAGCTTCAGCTTCAGTTTACGGGCATGCAAAAGCCCCATCACCCCAAGCCCCAGTGCCGCCCCCTGCCCCTCCAGGTTTTCACCGTGGACTGGGCACTGGCCACCATGGGCTTGCCGCTACCCGGTATGACCCGCATCGCCGCCAACCCGTCCGCCTATGGCGCAAGGGCAAACAGTTGCCCCTGCAAGTGACGATGGACGATGCTTCTGAGTGCCTGCACTCTAACGTCGCTCAATTTGCGAGAATGGCTCATCTCTCAATTCAGGAGAACCACCATGGCCAGCAAAAACACGGTCTGCATTTGGTACGACGGCACCGCGCTCGATGCCGCCACGTTCTACGCCAAGACGTTCCCGGACAGCACCGTAAACGCCGTGCACCACGCACCGGGTGACTACCCGTCGGGCAAACAGGGCGATGTACTGACGGTTGAGTTCACAGTGATGGGCGTTCCCTGCCTGGGCTTGAACGGTGGGCCAACCTTCAAACACACCGAGGCGTTCTCGTTCCAGGTGGCTACCGACTCACAGGAAGAGACCGACCGCCTGTGGAACGCCATCATCGACAACGGCGGCCAGGCCAGCGCCTGCGGTTGGTGCAAAGACAAATGGGGACTCTCCTGGCAGATCACCCCGCGTATGCTGATGGCCGCTATCAGCAACCCCGACCCCGTGGCCGCCAAACGCGCATTCCAGGCCATGATGGAGATGACCAAGATTGACATAGCCGCCATTGAAATCGCACTCCGAGGGTGACACGTGCCAAATATTCACACCATTCAATGCCAATGCGGCCAGATCCGGGGCCTGCTCTCTTCCACCATACCCTCCAACCGCTGCGTTTGTTACTGCGACGATTGCCAGGCTTTTGCACGGCACTTGCAAGCCCACCGCACACTGGACACGCAGGGCGGCACTGAGATCATCCAGGTACCGCCCTCCAACCTGCAGTTCACCCAGGGCGCCGACAAGCTGGCCTGCCTGCGCCTGACCGACACCGGTATGCTGCGCTGGTACGCAGCCTGCTGCAACACCCCCATTGGCAACACACCCGCCAAACAGGGTATGTCCTTTGTAGGCCTGATCCACACCTGCCTAGGTGACGCTGCAGGCCGAGAAGCCGCGTTCGGCCCGGTGACCATGGTGGTGGGCGTCAAGACCGCAATCGGTGCAGACAAGCCCGTGCAGAAGGGGCTGTTCAGTGGCATCGCCAAAACCATGGCCATGATCCTGAAGGCACGCCTGAACGGCGCCTACCGGCGCAATCCCTTCTTTCAACAAGACACCGGTGTTGCGGTGGCAGTACCCACCGTGCTGTCGGCGAATGAGCTGCGCGCGGCAAAAGCATCCACCGCATCCTGACCCGGGCCTGTTATGTCTGCCCTAGTACTCGTACCCCCAAGCGCCCACCTGCGCGACTCGTACCGCGCGCTGGTTGCGGAGTTTGTTGCCTACGGCAATGCACTGGTCCCGTTCACCCTGTCGTTTGACCACACGGACTTCGACGCCTTTTTGAGCCAGCTGGCCGACTGCGCCAAAGGCGTGAGCGTGCCCGAAGGTTTTGTCGCCCACTCCACCTTCTGGCTGGTACGCGACTGGACCGAAGTGGTGGGTGTATCCAACATCCGCCACAGCCTGACGCCCGCGCTGCTGCGCGATGGCGGCAGCATAGGCTACGGGATCCGCCCCACCGCGCGCCGCCAAGGCCTGGGCACTGCCATCTTGCGGCTGTCGTTGTTGCGGGCCGCGCATCTGGGCGTGGGGCGCGCACTGCTCACCTGCGCCAAGCAAAACGTGGCGTCTGCGGGCGTGATTGTGCGCAATGGCGGTGTGCTGGAGTCCGAAGAGTTTCTGCCCGACAGGGGCGAAGTGGTGCAACGCTACTGGATCACTCCAAACACCGCCACCAGCTAACGGCTTAAGCAAAATCTGCCTATAGCCCCCGTGCAATATAGCTACTTAGCTATCAAATACATAGTAATGAACTCCGTCTGATCCTCAACCAGCCGTTCCATAATGGGCGGGTGGTACACGCTGAAGTGGCCCGCCGACGCTGGTGATGTCCCCCAAGCCACCAACACCAATCAGACGGAAAACATATCCACCACGGGCAAGCGATTCGACGCCTTCATCTCCCGCAAGGACAAGTTCGACCGGATGCTCGACACGAATGGCAACTTTCTAAGCACCGTTTCCACAAAACGGCTGTAGTCATCAAGGTCTCTGGCGACCACCTGCAGCAGGAAGTCGGCCTCGCCGGTCGTGTTGTGGCAAGCCAGCACATTGGGGCTGGCCTGAATGATTTTCTCGAACGCAGCGGTCGACTCTTCACTGTGCCGCGTAAAAGACAGCTGCACAAACGCCATCACCCCGAAGCCCAACTTGCGGCGGTTCAGCATGACCTGATATCCCTCGATGACGCCCTGCTCTTCCAGCCGCTTCACACGCCGCCAGCAAGGCGTTTCGCTCAGCGAGAGCTGCTCGGCGAGTTTGGCGTTGGACAGGCGGCCGTCACGTTGCAGGTGATCCAGGATTTCGGCATCTGTTTTATCAAAATCAGCTATTTGAGTGGATCCTTCCAGTTTTTCTACATTGTAGAAATATAGCTCCACAAAATGCCGTGTTTGGTAGTGAAGAAGGAAAGGTAATTTCAGACGAAATCACCCATAATTTTTGGACCGCAAAACTCAAACCACCCCCAGATATAAGGAGCATCCCCCATGAAAGCCGTAGTTTATGAAGCCTTTTCCGCCCCACCCCAACTGAAAACCGTGCCGGACCCCACACCCGAGGCACATGGTGTTGTCGTCAAGGTGCAGGCCACGGGTGTTTGCCGCAGTGATTGGCACGGCTGGGTTGGGCATGACACCGACATCGTGCTCCCCCATGTTCCTGGCCATGAATTGGCGGGCATTGTGGAGGCGGTCGGCAAAGACGTATACAAATGGCGGGTGGGCGACCGGGTCACCGTGCCATTTGTAGGGGGCTGCGGTACCTGCCCAGAGTGCCACTCGGGCAACCAGCAGGTTTGCGAAAGGCAGTTTCAACCCGGCTTTACCCACTGGGGTTCGTTTGCCGAATACGTCTCCATCCACAAGGCAGATCTCAACCTGGTGGCCTTGCCCGACACGCTGGACTTTGCCACCGCTGCCAGCCTGGGGTGCCGCTTTGTGACTTCGTTCCGCGCGGTGGTAGACCAGGGCAAAACGTCCGCCGGGCAGTGGGTGGCGGTGCACGGCTGCGGAGGTGTGGGCCTGTCGGCCATCATGATTGCCAACGCGGTGGGGGCCAACGTGGTTGCCATCGACATCTCGGATGAAAAGCTAGCCATGGCGCGGGCCATGGGTGCGGTTGCCACCGTGAACGCGACCCAGGTGGCCAACGTGGTGGAGGCCGTGACCGACATCACCCAAGGCGGCGCCCACGTCTCGCTGGATGCACTGGGCCACCCCACCACCTGCTTCAATTCGATCAGCAACCTGCGCAGGCGCGGCAAACACATACAGGTCGGGCTCATGCTGGCGGAGAACAGCACACCCGCCATCCCCATGGCCAAGGTCATCGCCCACGAGCTGGAAATCCTGGGCAGCCACGGCATGCAGGCACACCGCTACGGCGCGATGCTGGACATGGTGCAGTCCGGCAAACTGGCGCCCGAAAAACTCATAGGCAAACAGATCAACCTGGAGCAATCCATCCATGCATTGATGAACATGGACAGGTTCGACGTGGCCGGCGTAACCGTGGTGACTGAGTTCTGAAGTCGCCACCACAAAGTATTTTCAGATAATTTGCATCCGTTTGAGGAGATCCATCGTTTGTCTTAGGTGCCGCAATGCAGCGCGAACCTTTAACCCCTTATTTATTACCGGGAGTCAAACATGTCCTCAATCTCTATCCGCAATCTGTTCCTCACGTCCGCGCTGAGCCTCGCCATGGCCGGCGCTGCCCTGGCCGCACCGGCCGAAGCCGCACCGGTGCAAAACGCGCAGGTCGACAGCTTTGTCGCTGGCAAAAACGCCATTGACGCCAAGAACTGGGAACTGGCCGTGGCCAGCTTCGACAAGGTGGTGGCGCAAGACCCCAAGAACGCAGATGCATACAACTACCTGGGCTTCTCCAACCGCTGGCTGGGCCGCTACGACGCAGCCTTTGCGGCCTATGACAAGGCCCTGGCGCTGGACCCCACCCACAAGGGCGCGCTCAATTACTCTGGCATCTCTTACCTGAAGACCGGTCAAAAGGCCAAGGCCGAGGCCCAACTGGCCAAGCTGCAAACCAGCTGCGCCAACTGTGACGAGACCAAACAGCTGGCCAAGGCCATTGCCGACTACAAACCCGCGCAATAAGCAACATGCACTCCGCGTCCGCTGAAGCCCGCTACCACCCGGTGGCCATGGCTCTGCACTGGATACTGGCGTTGGCCCTGGCATCGATATTTGCCGTGGGCCTGTATATGGCGGACCTGCCGTTTTCACCCCAGCGGTTGAAGCTGTACAACTGGCACAAGTGGGCCGGAGTTTTTATCCTGCTGCTATCGGTGGCCCGCCTGGCCACCCGGCTGGTCCAACGCCCACCCGCGCTACCGGTTGCGATTGCATCTGCCATGCCGGGCTGGCAGACACGGGCCTACCACGCAACCCACGGCATGTTGTATGCACTGTTCTTTGCCGTGCCACTGCTGGGCTGGGCCTACAGCTCAGCGGCGGGCTTTCCCATCGTGCTGCTGGGCGTGTTGCCACTGCCCGACCTGGTGGAAGCCAACAAGGCACTGGCAGAGACCATCAAGCCGTGGCACGCCTACAGCGCCTATGCACTTGCCGGCATAGCCGCCCTGCATGTGGCCGCTGCACTCAAGCACCACGTGGTGGACCGCGATGGCCTGCTGCTGCGCATGTTGCCCGGCAAGCGTTGAGCAGCCGCCCAGGCCCTTGCCTGAACAAACGATACAGAACTGGAATACCCCAATGATGAAGATGAACTATTCAAGCCTTGCACGCACCGCGGCCTGGGTGCTGCTGGCCACTCTGGCAGGCACATCCGCACAGGCCCAACAGAAACTGCTGCAACCGCAAAGCGACATCAGCTTTGTGACCAAACAAATGGGCGTGCCGCTGGAAGGTCGCTTCAAGAAGTTCGATGCGCAAATCGCGTTTGACCCGGCCAAGCCAGAGAGCGGCAATATTGCTTTCACCATCGACATTGCCAGCGCCACACTGGGAGCGGCTGAGACCGATGCCGAGCTGCCCAAGGCCACCTGGTTCAACACGGTCAAGTTTCCACAGGCCACGTTCCAATCCACGGCCATTAAAAGCCTGGGTGGCGGCAAGTTTGAGGTAGCCGGCAAGCTGGCCATCAAGGGCAATGTGCGCGATGCCATCGTCCCCGTGTCGCTGGCCCAAAGCGGCGGCACCACCACGGCCAACGGCGTCTTCACCATCAAGCGCCTGGCCTTCAAGATTGGCGAAAACGAGTGGGCCGACACCTCCATGGTGGCCGACGACGTACAAATCAAATTCAAGCTGGCCCTGGCTGGCGTGGCAAAAATCTAAAACCCAAAGCGAAACACACCATGAAACCCACAGCATTCCTCAGCGCCGCCGTCCTCGCCCTTGTTTGCGGCGTCCACGCCCCGGCAGTTGCCGCGCCCGAGACCTACACCATCGACAGCGGCCACACCTTCCCCCGCTTCTCGTACAGCCACATGGGTTTGTCTACCCAACTGAGCCGCTTCAGCAAGACGACCGGCACCGTCGTGCTGGACAAGGCTGCAAAGACCGGCTCGGTCGACGTGGTCATCGACATGAAGAGTGTGGACACCGGTCTGGCCGTTTTCAATGGACACATCCAGGGTGAAGACTTTTTGGACACGGCCAAATACCCCACCGCCACCTTCAAATCCACCAAGGTGGTGTTTGACGGCGACAAACCCACGGCGATAGAGGGTGACCTGACGATCAAGGACGTGACCAAACCCGTCACTCTCAAGGTCGCCAGTTATGTGAACACCGTGCACCCCATGCTCAAGCGCGATGCCATTGGTGCAGATGCATCCACCGTTATCAAACGCTCCGACTTCCGCGCTGGCAAATACGCGCCCAATGTGGGGGACGAGGTGACCATCAGCATCGCCATTGAGGCTATCAAGCAATAGCCACTAAAAAATGACGCAGATATAACCGTTTGAATGGCAGCCGATCACTGTGATAAGCATTGAGTAGCGTTCGAGCATAGAGATGCTGCCTTCATCATCACGGGGGAACTCCTGCTCAGACGATTCAAAAATCTGGCACCGCCGCCGCCATGATGGGGTCCGCATATAACTTTCCACCAAACAAAAAATCCTTGGTCCCCACATCCACAAAACCCCAGCGCGTGTAGAACTTGCGCGCACGTTCATTGCGGTCATAGACGCCCAGCCAGACCGTCTGGCAGCCAGCGCGCCGGGCCACGGCGTGCACGGCTTGCATCAGCGCAGCGCCATAGCCATTGCCAATGACACTTTCGCTCAGGTAGAGGCGCGACAACTCCACCGGTGCCGGTCCCGTTACACAGGGCGGTGGCTGGGTGTGGGCGATGTGGGCGTAACCCACGTACTGCCCCTCCCCGGCCAGAGCCACCAACAACACGGAAGACGGGTCTTGCACGAGGGCCGTGAAGTTGTCGGCCGTGAAGGCTTCCGCAACATAAGCCTCTATGTCATCCGGATCATCCAGCAGGCGGTAGGTGTCGCGAAAGGTATTGGTGGCCAGCTCCACCAGATGGGGTACATCATGAAGCGTGGCTGGGCGAATGCTGAGTTCTGTGGGCATGGGGTCGTTTGCAGTTTTGGGCGCAAGCATAGCCTTGGTTTGAGCGGGTACGATGGCGAGGCCAATCCCGGCTACTCCGTGAGACCACCCATGACCCCCAGCGACGAACAAGCCCACGGTGTAAGCCAGAACCGCGCCCTGCTGCCGCTGATGGTGGTGGCAACTCTGGCGCTGGGCTGGATACTGGTGCCGTTTTACGGTGCCATCATGTGGGGCGCCATCATTGCGCTGTTGTTCATGCCCGTGCACCGGCGGCTATTGGCCCGGTACAAGTGGCAGCGCACGCCGACTGCCCTGCTCACCATGGCCTTGATTCTGGTGGTGCTGATTCTTCCGTTTGCGCTGCTGATGGCCGCCCTGGCGCAAGAGGTTTCCCACTTCTACACACTGGTGCAGTCGGGCGAGGTCAACCCCACCCGCTACTTCCGCGATGTGTTCAACGCCCTGCCCGACTGGGTGGGCGCGCTGCTGGACCGCTTTGGCCTGGTCAACTTCTCGGCCCTGCAGCGCCGCGTCAGCGCCGCGCTGGCGCAGGGCAGTCAGTTTCTGGCTACACAGGCGCTGGGCATTGGCCAGTTGACGGTTGAATTCATCACCAGTCTCTTTATCTCCCTGTACCTGGCGTTCTTTTTGCTGCGCGATGGCGAGAGCTTGGCCCGCACCCTGCGCAATGCGGTGCCACTGGCACCAGAGCACAAAAGAGAGTTGATCAGCAAGTTCACCACCGTGATCCGTGCCACGGTCAAAGGTAACCTGCTGGTGGCAGTTATCCAGGGCGCGCTGGGCGGTCTGGCATTTTGGGTACTGGGCGTGGGCGGCGCCTTGTTGTGGGCGGTGCTGATGGCATTTTTATCGCTGTTGCCGGCCATAGGCGCAGGGCTGGTGTGGCTGCCGGTGGCCTTGTACTTCTTCGTAACGGGTGGCATCTGGCAAGGCATTGCGCTGTGCGCCTGGGGTGTGCTGGTGATTGGCCTGGTCGACAACCTGCTGCGCCCCATTCTGGTGGGCAAAGACACCCGTATGCCCGACTACGTGGTGATGATCACCACGCTGGGCGGCATGGTGGTGTTTGGCATCAACGGCTTTGTGATCGGCCCTGCGATTGCCGCCATGTTCATGGCGGTCTGGCACATCTACGCCACAACGCGGGCAGATACTGGCGCGTAGGCTCCTGTGCCGCCAGGCCAGGCGGTCAGCACTTCGTACCCTTCAGGCGTCACCGCCACCATGTGTTCCCACTGGGCTGAGAGTGACCGGTCCTTGGTCACCACGGTCCAGCCATCGGCCAGTTGTTTGGTGTCGCGTTTGCCTGCGTTGAGCATGGGCTCTATCGTGAACACCATGCCCACCTCCAGCCTGAGCCCGTGCCCGCGCTGCCCGTAGTGCAACACCTGCGGGTCTTCGTGGTAGACCTGCCCTATGCCGTGTCCGCAGTATTCGCGCACCACGCTGAAATGCTCCCGGTGCGCAACCGACTGGATGGCATGGCCCACATCGCCCAGCGTCGCGCCGGGCTTGACCTGCTGGATGCCGGCCAGCATGGCTTCGTAGGTCGTTTCCACCAGGCGGCGGGCCAGCGGGCTGGGTTCGCCCACAAAAAACATGCGGCTGGTGTCACCAAACCAGCCGTCCTTGTTGACCGCCACGTCAATGTTGACGATGTCGCCTTTTTTCAGAATCTGGTCGGGCGACGGGAGGCCATGGCACACCACCTGGTTGACTGACGTGAGTATGGTCTTGGTGTAGCCGAGATAACCCTCGTTGGCCGGAATGGCGCCCTGCACCTGCACGATGTAGTCGTGGCACAGGCGGTCCAGTGCCTCGGTGCTGACCCCCGGCACCACGTGGGGCTCGATCATGGCCAGCACCTCTGCAGCCAGCTGGCCGGCCCGCCGCGCCTTGGATATGCCTTCGGCGGACTTGATGACTACGTCGAAAGCCATCAGTGCTTTTCAACCGTAGATGCCGCGCGCTTGCTCGGCGGGGGATTGACCGCCCCGGCAATGTCCAGCCCCCCATTAAGTTCGGCCCGAATCAGCAGTTGGCAGATTTCGCGGTGGTCCAATTCCGGGTGCATCTCGGTCAGCATGCCAACCCGCATCCAGTGTTCTGCCTGTGCATTGATAGACCGGCTCAGCGCAGTGCCCACCACCCGCAAGTTCTCGTGCATCTGATCCGAAATTTTGACGATACCCATCCGTTAACTCCATATGAAACGTATACGTATTGTATATGCTTCGTATAATCAACAACGCAGCAAACCCTGCTCGCAAGAAAGAGTACCCACCATGAACACCAAGTATCTGGCCGCTTACGCTGGCACAGCCATCGCCATGGTTGCAATGGACATGGTGTGGCTGGGGCTGATCGCCAAGCCGCTGTACCAGCAAGGCATTGGGCACCTGATGGCGGACACGCCCAATATCCCGGTTGCGGTGTTGTTCTACCTGCTCTATGCGCTGGGCGTCGTCATCTTTGCGGTGAGCCCCCAAACGGGCGGCGCAGATTGGGCCAAGACCATCACCATGGCCGCCCTGTTCGGCTTCTTTGCTTACGCCACCTACGACCTCACCAACCTTGCCACTTTGCGCGGCTGGCCGTGGACCTTGTCGCTGATCGATGTGCTCTGGGGTACCTTTGTCAGTGCCATGGCCGCAGCGGGCGGCAAGGCAGCCATGGACTGGGCAGCCCGCCAGACTTGACCGAGCGCCCGCGCGGCGCTGGCTCCGTGCGCCACAGCACGGAAGCACCCGCCTCGCGCATGGATGATGTGCCCCCATGAACAAAGTGTGGGGCATGTTTAGTCAGATGTTTGAAGCCTGGTCAGACGACTACGTGCCCAGCATGGGCGCCGCACTGGCCTACTACACCCTGTTTTCGCTGGCGCCACTGTTACTCATCGTGATTGCCATCGCCGGTCTGGTGTTTGGCCAAGACGCAGCACGCGGTGAGATAGAAGCGCAACTGCGCTCCCTGATGGGCGAAGGCAGCGCGCTGGCCGTGCAGGAGATGCTGACCAGTGTGCGCAAGCCTGCAGAGGGAGTGACCGCCACCATCATCGGCGTCTGCTTGTTGTTGATAGGCGCGACAACCGTATTTGGCGAATTACAAGACACCTTAAACCGCATCTGGAAAGTACCTGCACGCAACAGGGTGGGCGGCTGGATCGCTTTGGTGCGCTCACGCGTGCTGTCTTTTGGCATGGTCATGGCGCTGGGGTTTCTGCTGGTCGTCTCGCTGGTATTCAGCGCGGCGCTGGCCGTAGCCGGCCGCTGGTGGGGGCCGCTGTTTGGTGAATGGCAACTGCTGGCCACGGTCGCCGATTCGCTGAGCAGTTTTGTCGTGGTGGCGATCCTGTTTGCCTTAATCTACAAAACCATGCCGACGGTGCAAATCAAATGGGGCGACGTGTGGGTGGGTGCGGTGGTCACCGCCCTGCTATTCACGCTGGGCAAATCCCTGATCGGCCTCTACATCGGGCGCAGCGGCGTGGTCACAGGCTTTGGCGCGGCGGGCTCGCTGGTGGTGGTGATGCTGTGGGTGTATTACTCGGCCCAGATATTTCTGATCGGGGCAGAGTTCACGTGGATCTATGCCAACACCTTTGGCTCGCGGCGGTTGAAGGCTACCACCATCCCACAGACGCTACCAAATCAATAGCGCATACACCATATTTCACGGGGGGTAGTGGCCAAAAACGCTTAAGCCCCACCGTACAGCAAACCACGCCACCACCAGCCACAGAAGCACAAAACATGCTGCGGCTGCGTAGCTGACCGGCTTGCTGCCGGCCTGCAGCGCTTGGGCCCGCGCAGACTCCAACACCTCGGGCGGCGTGAGCCGCACCACCAGGGCCAGGCCCAGCGGCACGATCAGCAGATCGTCCAGATAACCAATAACGGGAATGAAATCGGGAATGAGATCTATGGGGCTGAGCGCATAGGCCGCCACCAGCAGGGCCAGCACTCTCACATAGGCAGGTGTGCGCGGGTCACGCGCGGCGTAGTACACCGTGAGCGTGTGTTGCTTGAGTTGCCGGGCTTGGGCTTTTAGGGCGGCGAGCATGGGATTGTTGGTTTGCAGTTGGGACTGCAACCCCGCCTATCGCGAAGATGCAGTACTACCCAAGTCAGAAAAGTTATTGATCTTTACCGATCCATCCGGAAACCGCGCAATCACATCCAGCTCACCGCCCATTGCTTCGATGTGGCTGCGCAAAGTGGACAAGTACATGTCTGTCCGTTTCTCGATTTTGGCAATAGACGGTTGCTGCACATGCAGCACCTCAGCCAGCATCTTCTGAGACAGGCCACGCGCTTGACGAAGCTCATGCAGAGGCATTTCCGCCAACATCACTTTGGCCTTGCTGTCCGACTTTTCACGTGCGGGTGCACTCATGTTGGCGCGCAGTTCAGAAAATTTCTTAGCCATCTATCTCTCTCCTTCTCGTCGAAGTTGTTCCAGGTGTTCGTCATACAGTCGGTCCGCAACGGGGACATGTATTTCATACCAACGGTTGTCGCCCGTCTTGTCGCCACCTATCAACAAAATGGCCATTCGGCGCGGGTCAAAAGCGTATAGCGTTCTAAAAGGTCGACCGCCATGTTGCGTACGCAGCTCGCGCATGTGGCCGTGTTTGGAGCCATTGATGCCGCTGCTATGGGGGTGTCCCAACGCTGGACCTCGCTCTTCCAGCAGTTGCACCGAAGCAGCCAAGGACACTTGCTCTTCCTCGGTGAGACTGCCCCACCATTCACCAAATTCGTCGGTGTATTCAACGTCCCAAGTCATATACGAATATAGCCTCCATGGAATATTTCGTCAACTGCATGTTTAACATATCCTCTATCCCAACAGGCACATACCTTCAAAGGTTTTTTCTATCAAATAGCTACAAAATAAATAGCTCAATCGATATATTCCACAGGGGCTGGAGACCTAAAACACCAGTTATCCGCCGTGCGGGCAAGCCATGCCACCACCAGCTACAGCAAAACGAAGTTCACTGCGGCTGCGTAGCTGACCGGCTTGCTGGCGGCCTGCAGCGCTTAGGCCCGTGCAGACTCCAACACCTCGGGCGGCGTGAGCCGCACTACCAACGCCAGACCCATCGGCACGTTCAGCAAATCCCAATGACGGGAATGAAATCGGGAATGAGGTCGATGGGGCTGAGCGCATACGCCGCCACCAGCAGGGCCAGCACCCGCACATAGGCCGGCGTGCGCGGATCACGCGCGGCGTAGTACACCGTGAGCGTGTGTTGCTTGAGTTGCCGGGCTTGGGCTTTTAGGGTGGCGAGCATGGGGCATAGGCCTAAGTTTGAGCATTGCTGCAACTGTACTGCCAGCCAAAGAACTCACGCAAGACGGGCGGCAGCATTACGTGGGAAATCGAACGCGTGCTTAAGACACATAGCCGACTTCCACTTCGCTCCCAAGCAGTCAGTGGCAACGTTGGCGCTGCCCGGCACGCAGCAAGCGCCGCGAAGCGGCATTCCGCGGCTACGTGTCCGAGCCGAGCAACCTGTTACACCTTGATGAACTTCCCATAAGCAACTGTAAATGCAATGACCAACGGCATCATGGAAAACACGCTGACGATGCCAGCTGCCAGTTTGTCTCTCGCCATCAAAATAGCTGAGATCAAAAATGACAAGCCTACGCCAGCCACTGTTGATTCAATAAAACCTCGTGCATCAGACCCCTGTCCGCCTGCTGCCGCGAGTCCAAAGACAACCCACAAATAGACGATGAACCCGTTTGAAGCCAGAGCAGCCAGCCATGCCAGCCAAATTGGGAGGTACTTCATGTCGAGGTGTAACGTCGATTCTGACCGGCACGCAGCGCACGCCGCAAAGCGGCAACCTGCTGCTGCGTGCCCGCAACGAGCAACCTGTTAGCCTGTGTGTCCATGTTCATTAGACGGGTCCGCGGACAAGTGAACGGGAGAGTCGCATGTAGACCCACACGCCTACAAACGCGGCGAGAAGCCACGCCGGGAACATCGTATACCAGGGAAGACCAATGAAGTCACCTGTGAAATGCGGAGGGCCGAACATGACTAGTATTCCGACCGCTGCGGCGGCGGCGAGAGCAAGCGTCAAGCTCAAACCTGCGATGGCAAAGGCTCTGCCAAAGGTCAGAGAGGTCACCGGTCCGTTGACCCGCTGAAGGCGAATGGCAAAGACCGACACGAGAAGCATTGCCGAAAGTCCGACCAGTGCCGCATGCACAAGGATGTATTCGATATCGGAACGCATCGCGCAGGCTAACGTTGGCGTTGTACGGCGGGCAGCACACGCCGCGCAGCGGCATTCAGCCGCGGCTTTTCCGTGACGAACGACTTGTTAGACGGCTGTACGCACGGTACGGCCTTGAATGAGAGTGGCATGTTTATTGAGGCTTGTAGTTGCAGGCTTGATCGATGGCTATTTCTTCAAAGCGCTTCCACGGGCAAGACTGAGCGAATGACTTCAGCTTTGTGACTGCACTTTGCCACTCTTGTGCTTTGTACAGATCATCCGCCTTGATCAGCACTGACATAAGGGCCTGATTCCATTGGCGTTCGTTCTCTCTGAGTTCGACAACGGTGCGAGCGAACTCTTCAGACGATTGACCTTCTGGCGGGGAGTGATTGGGCAGGCAGGTACACACGTACTGCACAAATAGCCTTCGGTTCTCTTCAGTTGCTTGCAGTACCAATTGCTCAACTGACTGCTTGGCAAACTCGTGGAACCACTCGACTTGTTGGGAGAGTTCGGATTCAGTCATGGGTTTACAAGCTGGCGCGCGTGAACATGAAAGGGCCGTCTATTGTTGACGCTGCCCGGCGCGCAACCCGTGCCGCGCAGCGGCAGCCCTCGGTTGCGTGTCCGCGACGAGCAACCTGTTATGCAGGACGCCCGTCTGACGCTGGCTCGCGGTGGAGTGCCTAGAGCAAGCGGGGCCAACGCAGCTGACAATGGACTTGGTCATAGGCACCCGATCACAAAGTAGCCAAACACACCAAGAATTGAAAAGACAAGAACCGGCAGCCATTTGGGGAGTGTATATACAGAGGAACCACGAAAGAACCCTGTAAGGACCAATATCGCACCAACGCCAGCACTGAGCTCCATGATTAGTCCAACGGTGCCCAACGAGCGAAAACTGAAGTATTGAACAGGTCCAACCATCAACAACAACGAGCCGGACAGCAGGAAATAGGAACTGGTGCGATCCTTCACTTTTAGCCATTGCCAAAGACCACAACCGAGAGGGATGATGATCAACATAGAAACGGCCGTCCCGATAAACGCAATCGGAAGCCACACACACGCATCAGACCGCATAACGTGTTATCTCAGTGAAAGCTGTCTTATCAACAGAGCCGTCTTGAACCATGATTTCACTCCCAGTATTTATAAGTCGTTGATTTATAACTGGTTTGCCAACAGGTCCAATCGTGACCCAAAATAAAATGAGGACAGACTCTGCAAAGGCACTGATTAAAACTGGGTGCTGCTGGATCAAACGGAGACAAGTCTCCTGCAAGACGTTGATTTCATTTGCTTTTCCACAGTTGCGTGATTTTTTACAGGTATGACAAAGGCAACAAACCCTGCAAAACCGTCAAATTGGAGGTGCTCGACGAATGCCCGCTTCCGCCCCGCAACCGACTAAAGCGCCGCTGCGCCCCACCGAATCTTATCCCCGCCAACAACACCCCAAGGCTGGCGGACCGGGTATCCGTTCATCGGCCCGATTCGCGGTTGCCACAAAGCATTCCTGCCAACCAAAGCGTTAACGAATCAACGCCCGCACACCCGCAACAGCCGCCCGCGAGCGTGGGCCAAGAGAACGGATACCCGGTCTGCCAGCCCCGCCCACATCTTGGCGTGCAACGCTAACAACCGCAGGCAAACGCTACAACAACCATAGCGATACCGTCATATTCCACGGGGGCTAGCGACACATTTTCCATACAAGCACCTCACCAAACAACCTGCAGCCCACCCTGCACCACCCGATACCCCCGCGTCCCCATGGCCCGCGCCTCGGCCTCGTCGTGCGTCACCAGAATCGCTGCCATATTGAACTCCGCAATACGCTGGCGAAACTCTTCACGCAGTTGCAGGCGCATCTCGGCATCCAGCGCAGAGAACGGTTCGTCCAGCAGCAACACTCGCGGGCGGGTGATGAGCGCGCGGGCCAGGGCCACGCGCTGCTGCTCGCCACCCGATAGCTGCGTCACACGCGCATGGGCAAAGTCCTGCAGGCCAAAACGCTGCAGCATGGCCCGCGCTTGCGTTCGGGCCTCCGGCTTGCGCAGGCCCTGCTCTACCAGGCCAAAGGCCACGTTGTCTTGCACGTCCAGGTGGGGGAACAGCGCAAAGTCCTGGAACATCAGCGCGAAGCGGCGGCGTTCGGGTGGTTGCTGGGTGATGTCTTCACCATCAAACACAACGCGGCCCGCGTCCAGCGGCTCCAGCCCGGCGATGATTTTGAGCAGCGTACTCTTGCCGCTGCCGGACGGGCCGAGAGTGGCCACCGTCTCGCCGGGAGCCACTCTCAGGCTGACATCGCGCAGCAGCACGCGGGCCTGCCAGTCTTTGGAAATGGAAAACAACTCAAGCATGGAGCAAAACATCCCGGTCACGGGGCGGGGCCGCCCACTCAATCAACACAAAAGCCAGCAGCGCCAGCCCCATTAGCAGGCAGGACAGCACCAGCGCCGCATCGCGGTTGGTGGCGCCGGGGCGGCCCAGGTATTCGTACACCAGGGTGGTCAGCGTGGCCCACTCGGGGCGCGACAAGAACAGCGTGACCGCAAACTCGCCCACCGCAGTAGCGGCGGCAAACGCCATGCCCCTGCGCAGGGCTGGGCGCAGCAGTGGCAGCGTCACGCGGCTGAACACATGCCAGGGCGTGGCACCCAAAGACCGCGCGGCTTGGGCCAGGTGCACGGGCATGCTGTCCAGCCCCGCTGCTATCGACTTGGCCACAAACGGATAGGCCAGCAAGGCATAGGCACAGACCAGCAAGCCAAAGCTGGCGGTCCACGTGGGGTACAGCAGCAGCAGGCCAAAGGCCACCATGACAGGTGACACCACAAAGGGCAAAAACACCAGCGTGCGCAGCAGCAAAGACTTGCGTGCAGCCAGTGCGTGGGCCAGGCCCAGCGCGGTTGCCAGCAGCACGGCCAGCACGGTGAAGCGCAGGCTGTTCCACAACGCGGCCAGCGTGGCGGCGTCCCACAAGACGCTCCAGGCCACCGCGCCCGCGGCCAGTGCGCGCCACACAATGGCCAGCAAGGGTGCCGCGCAGAACAGGGCCAACACGGCCAGCGCCGCCCACAGGCTGGCCCACTGCAGCACACCCTGCGGCCTGCGTCGGGCGATGGTGTCCGCCCGCGCCGGAGCGGCCAGGCGCCGCTCGATCAGGGCATAGGCCAGTGCCACCAAACCAGTCAGCGCCAGCATCCACAGCGCAAGCGACGCGGCCTGTGCCAGCTGCAGCTCGTGCGCGACCAGGGTGTAAATCTCCACCTCCACCGTCGCATATTCCTGCCCGCCCAGCACCAGCGCCAGACCAAACCCGCAGGCGCAGTACAGGAACACCAGGCACATGGCAGACGCCAGCCAGGGCGCAATGGCCGGCCACTCAATCCGCACAAACACCCGCCACGGCGTGGCACCCAACGTGCGCGCTGCCGCCACGCGCGATGCGCTGACCTGGCCCAGTGCCTCGGTGGCGGCACGCACCACCAGGCACAGGTTGAAAAACAGATTGCCGTAGATCAGCAGCCACGGGCCACCCTGCAAATCGGGTCCGCCCCAGCTGTGCAGCAGGCCCTGCGGCCCCAGCAGCGCCAGCACACCCATAGCCGCCACCAGGGTGGGCACCACAAACGGGAGCATCAGCGCGCGCAGCACCAGCGTGCGGCCCGCAAAGTCAAACCGCGCCAGCACCCAGGCCACCGGCAGACCCAGGCCCAAGGCCACCACGCAACAAACTGCCGCTTGCAGAAAAGACCAGGCCAGACGCCAACGCAAATAGGCTTCTTGCAGCGGCGCCAACAGTGAGACTTGCCCGCCTTCCAACAACAGGCGCAGCGCGGGTGCCACCAGCACCACCAGCAAAAATGCCAGCGGAAAGGCGGCAAGGGCCAGGCGTGTGCGGTTTGTTGACACCATGGTGGTGGATTACTTCAGCACAACCTTGGTCCAGCGCCGCACCCACTCGGCGCCCTTGTCGGCAATGGCTTGTGCGCCGGGGCTGTCGTGCCGGGTGGGCTCTACGGCCTGGCGCAGGGCTTCCACACGCGGCACAGTGGCATCGGCGGGGAACATCCACATCTCGGTTTGCAGGCCCTGCTGCGCGGCGGGCGCGCGCAAGAACTCGATAAACTTGATAGCCGCCGCGCGCTCCTTGCCACCCTTGACCAGGGCCACACCCTCCACCTGGCGGAACACCGCTCCCGCCAAGGCCAGGCTGGCCGTGGGCGGCTCGGTCAGCTTGTTCTTGCTGTAGAACAGCTCGGCCGCCGGGCTGCTGGCATAACTCACCACCAGCGGGCGCGAGCCGCCGCTGTGGGTGAAGTCGGTGTAATAGGCTTCACTCCAGCCCTTGGCCACCTTGACGCCATTGGCACGCATGCGCGCCCACCAGGCAAAGGCTTTGTCTTCACCCATGGCGCCAATAGTGGCCAGCAGGAAGGCGTTGCCGGGGCTGGATGTGGCTGGGTTCTGCACCACCAGCAGCTTGGCGTAGGCGGGTTGGGTCAGGTCGTCCAGCGACCGCGGCAGTGCCAGGCCCTTTTTGGCAAACCAGGCCTTGTCGTAATTGAGCGTGACATAACCATAGTCCACAGGAACCAGGCCGGCAGGCAGCGTGACGGTATTGACACCGCCCAGTGGCTTGACCGATGGCGGGCTCTCCACACCATCTAGCACCTGCGCACCCAGCGCCTTGGCGGCCAGCACGTTGTCAATGCCAAACACGACATCGGCCACCGGCTTGGCGCGGGTCAGTATCAGCTTGTTCAGCATCTCACCGGCATCGCCCGCCTTGGTGATGCGCAGTGTCACGCCGGCTTCTTTTTCAAACTGCGCGAGCAGGGGTTTGGGCAGGGCAAATGAGGCGTGGGTCAACACCCGCAGCTCTGCAGCGTGGGCGGCGCTGCAGCCCAGGGCCAGCAACAAGACAAGTTTTGCTGCAACCATCAACGATTGAATGCTGTGCTTCATGCGGTATCCGATTTCGAGGTGAGGCATTGGGCGCTTACAGGTCGGGCTTGGCGACCATCAGGTAGAAGATGGCCAGCATGGCCACAAACGCAGGGTAACCCAGGCACTCCCACCAGCGGGCATACCGCCAGTACAACGCGGGCAGCTCCTGGCCACTGGCGTGGGCGGCTTGCGCCATGGCGGTCATGCGCAGCTGCAACCACACCACTGGAATCCAGCATACGCCTGCCATGCCGTACAGGGCCAGCGTCCACACAATCCAGGGAGTGCTCAGGGGCAGACCCATCAGGTGCATGAGCCACAGGCCGGTGGCGGGCTGCAACACAATGGCCGGTGTGGTGAACCACCAGTCTGCCCGCACCACCAGGCGCGACACCACGGCCTGCGCCGCAACCACGCCACTGCGGTTGGCAAAAAACAGGTAAAACGCGGTGCCAAACCCCGTGCCCACCAGCACCACGCTGGACAGGATGTGCAGCCACTTCACAATCAAATAGGTGTTCATACGGGTTTGCGCGCCAGCAGCCACAGCACCACGGCGATGGGAATGTTTTTACTCAAGGGGCCAAGCGGGTGCAGCCACAGGTAAGGGCTTAGCAGCGTGGCGACCAGTGTCATCACCACCATGGTGGCCAGAGCGAGCAGATAGGCTGGGCGCGTGGGGCGCAGCAACAGCCACAAGCCCAAGATCGCGTCCAGCGCGGCGCCTGCCAACACCAGGACGTTGGCCACACCCGTGTCTGAAACACCGCCTGCAAATAAAAGCCCACGGCTTTGGCCTTGCAGCTCCCACACACTCACTACCGCCGTCCACAGCCAGACAATAACCAGGCTCAGGCGCAGGTACCGTTGCTCCAAGGGCTCAGCGTTTTTCACCATGTTTTATTGCTCCTGCTGCCAACGCGTGATGTCGCCCGCGTGGCTTGCCAAATAGGTGCGCAGGCGCCCAAAACGTTTGCGCGTCTGGTACTCAAACATGCGTTCCACAAAGGGCCGGATGATCCAGGCGAAAAAACGCGGCCCCACCTCAAAGGTGTAGGTGTACACCAGCACAGACTGCCCGTTATCCAGATCCTTGTGGCGCATGGACGCAGCCCAGCGTGTAAAGGGAAACGACTGGCCCAGCATGGACGCGGCGGCTAGGCGCGGCCGGTCATAGGCCACAAACTGCGTGCGCATGGACAGGTTGCGCATCCAGCCGCCGCCCGCGTTTTGCGTGACCGCACCCACATAGGGGCACGGCGCGCCCCCCTCCACCGCAGTGGCACTAACCAGACTGTCCCAGCGGTGGCGCCAGTGGTGGTAATGGAAGGCGTCAAAAACCACCGCGGCAGGTGCAGGCATGGCAAAGTCAAAACTGCGGTGCGACACAGGCTCAGCCCTCTTCCACCACGTCGGTCACCATGCCCCATTTGGCGAACTCAGGCGCGAAGTCGGCCAGCGTGTTCAAGCCCACACAGGCGTAGGCACCGCAGGCCATGGGTTCACCGCCGGCCAGGCGCCGCGCCAACAAGATGGCGGCCATGCAGGGGATCTCGGGGCCATGGTCGTTGTCGGCGGCAATATGCCAGGCACGTTTGGCGGGATTACCAGCGGCATCCAGCCCCGCCACGCGCACCACCATGCCGCCAAGTGCAGAACCCAAGGGGTCAAACAGCTTGGCGGTGGTGTTGAGAAGACCGGCCAAGCTTGAAGGATTCTTCAACAGACCAATTTGCCGCAGCCAGGCCAGCACGGCAAACGCCCGTTGGGCCAGGCCCACCTCTACTGCTGCGCGAAAATCCATGCGTTCCCGCACCTGGTATCGGGCCGGAAAAAGCTCCAGGTCAGGGATATCACACAGCGCACCCAGCCGGGGGCGCAGGCGCTGAAACGCCACACGCTTCGGGTTGGCCCAGCCAATATGGGTCTGCCACTGCCCGCCGTTCCAGACCTGGATGGGGCCGCCGCAGTAACTCAGCACCGCACGCAAAGTGGCGACGCCGCGCGGCGCTGTCTGCGCCGGGGCAATGCAGATATCGATACTGTCCACACGCTGCCAGCCCTTGCACAGCGCATCCACCACGGCTGACGACAAGGCGGGTACGGTGCTGGCGCCGGATATGGCCACACGGCCCGTGTCCACAAACGCAGCGTGTAATGCCCTTGGAAAGTCGCACACAAAACGGCGACCATCGGCCAGGTCGATGTAGTGCACGCCGGCCTGCGCACAGGCGCGCGCCACGGCATAGTCCTGCCCCTGGAAGGGTCCCGCGGTGTGGATCAATAAGCCCACACCGTGGTTTTGCAACGCTTGGGCAAAACCCGCGCTGTGCATGTCCACGGCCACACCCTGCGCCCGGCCTGGCAGCGCGGCGGCAAATGCGGCAGCCTGCTTGCCATCACGCCCGGCCACCAGCAATTCGATGCGGTCATCCCCGCCCAGGGCGCGGCTGATGCGCGCCCCAAAATTCCCATAACCCCCCAGTACCATGACCTTCATCGTCTTTTTATCCTTGCCAGTGCCCTTTTGACCAGCCCGCACTATAGTGCGCCGCGCCTGCAGCCCTGGGTTTCCCATCACAATCGCGCCATGTCTTCTCCGCTTTGGCCCCTGCTGACCACCTTTTCCTGGCAAGAGTTGCGCAAACACCCCTGGCGCAATGCGGCGGCCGTGGTGTCGGTGATGCTGGGTGTGGCGCTGGCGTTTGCGGTGCATGTGATCAATGCATCGGCCCTGGACGAGTTTGCGCAGGCCGTGCGCTCAGTGGGTGGCCAGCCTGATCTGGAGCTACGTGCCCGCACCGGTGCCACTGCAGGCATTGACGAAGCCTTGCTGGCGCGCATGGCCCGACACCCCGATGTGGCGCTGGCCAGCCCGGTGCTGGAGCTCAGCAGTTATGCGCTCAATGCACAGGACACCCAGGCTGCGACTTCCAAACTCGGCGAATCCTCCCGGGTGCAATTGCGTTTGGTGGGTGTGGACGCCATACAGGTGGGGCAGCTCAACCCCGATCTGATACCCCTGCCCTCTGCTACGGCCGACCGGCTGGACATTTTTGCGCCAGACAACGTTTTTTTGAACGCCAGCGCCCGCAGCCGCATCGCGGGCGACACGGTGCAACTGCAGTGGGGCCTGCAGACCAAGACCGTGCGGATAGCAGGCAGCGTGCGCGCGGCGGGCCCACCACTGGCGGTGATGGACATTGCCGCGGCACAAGACCTTTTTGAAAAAAACGGCCGCCTGACCCGGTTGGACATACGCCTGCGCGCAGGTGTGGACCGCGCAGCCTTTGTGCGCACAGTGCAGGCCGCTCCCGACTGGCCGAGCAATGCCCAACTGGTGGAGCCGGGCGACACGCTGGAGCGTATGTCCACCCTGTCGCGCGCCTACCGGGTCAACCTGACAGTGCTGGCACTGGTGGCGCTGTTCACCGGCGGTTTTTTGGTGTTTTCGGTGCTGGCCCTGAGCGTGAGCCGGCGTGCGCCCCAATTGGCGCTGCTGGGTGTACTGGGGCTTACTGGGCGGCAACGCCTGCACCTGGTGCTGCTGGAAGCACTGGTGCTGGGTCTGGTGGGCAGCGCCCTGGGCATCGCACTAGGGAGTGGCCTGGCGGCACTGGCCCTGCGGCTTTTGGGGGGTGATCTGGGCGGTGGCTATTTTTCTGGCGCCACGCCGGCCTTGCAGTGGAACCCGCTGGCGGCGGTTGTGTTTGCGGCGCTGGGCGTGGCAGCCGCCTTGGTGGGCGCCTGGTGGCCGGCGCGCTGGGCGCAGGGCCTGCCGGCGGCGCAGACGCTCAAAGGCCTGGGCACGGCCCAGTCCAACCCCAACCATGTGGTGCTGGCGGTGTGTCTGCTGCTGGCCGGCGGACTGCTGGCGCTGCTGCCGCCCATAGGCGGTGTGCCCCTGGCCGCCTATGTGAGCGTGGGTCTGATCCTGGTGGGCGGTATCACCGGCCTGCCCTGGCTGGTGGGTGTGGTGCTGGACCGGGTGGCACCCCTGGTGGCACGCCAGGCCCTGCCGCTGCTGGCGGTAGAGCGCGCGCGCCGCGTGCGCGGCAGTGCGGCGGTGGCAGTGAGCGGCGTGGTGGCTGCACTCAGCCTGGCTGTGGCGCTGACGGTGATGGTGGCCAGCTTTCGCACATCGATCACCCAGTGGCTGGACACCGTGCTGCCCGCCGAGCTGTACGTGCGCAGCGCGGCCAGCGCAAGCACACAAGACACGGCCTACTTCGAGCCCGCCTTTGTGCAGGCCGCGGCCCGCCTGCCCGGTGTGGTGCGGCTGACCACCCAACGCAACCAGCAGTTTCTGCCGGACCCCACACTGCCTGCCGTCTCGTTGATCGCCAGACCGCTGGGAATCTGGGCGACAGAGCGTTCTGCGCAGGTAAAGGAGGAGCCCGTGCAGCGGGCGGGGGACACGAAGCAGAGCGCTCTGCCGCCCAGATTCCTGGAGCGCAAAACGGCAGCCAAACACGGCTTGCCATTGATAGGCGAGCCACTGCCCGTGCCACCGGGCCAGATTGGCATTTACGTCAGCGAAGCCATGGCCGACTTACACGGCGCCAGACCTGGCACCGTTTACCCGGCACTTTCTGAGCATTTTAGGGCTCTAGCCCCCGAGAAATATAACGGTAACGCTACGTTTTTCATAGCAGGCGTGTGGCGCGACTATGCCCGCCAGTTTGGCACCATCGCCATCGACCAAGCAGATTTTGAGCGGCTCAGCGGCGACCGACGGGTCAACGACCTGGCCTTCTGGTTGGAGCCCGACGCCGATGTCCCCGCCATCGAGCAATCACTGCGCCAGCTGGCCAACACACAGGCCGGCACGCCGGGTGGTGAAGCCGGCCGCCTGATGGACTTTGGCTCGGCGCGCGAGATACGGGCCACCACGCTGCGAATCTTTGACCGCAGCTTCGCAGTGACCTACTGGCTGCAAGCCGTGGCCATTGGCATAGGCCTGTTTGGCGTGGCCGCATCCTTCAGCGCCCAGGTGCTGGCGCGGCGCAAGGAGTTTGGCCTCTTGGTACACCTGGGCCTGACACGCCGCCAGGTGCTGCGGGTGGTGGCCGCCGAAGGCATGGCCTGGACCACGCTGGGCGCGATCGCCGGCATAGCCCTGGGGCTGGCGGTGGCAGTAGTATTAGTGCATGTGGTCAACCCGCAAAGCTTCCACTGGAGTATGGAATTAAGCTTGCCCACGCTTAGACTGTTGGCACTGGCGGCTGCGGTGGTGGTGGCTGGCACACTGACGGCCTGGCTGGCCGGGCGTGCGGCGGCCGGGCGTGACGCCGTGCTGGCGGTGAAAGAAGATTGGTAGACAGCGGATATGTCCACACTGTTCGAGTTTTTGCCCATTGGTGCCTACCGCACCAGCCCCAGCGGCGCGGTGCTGCGCGCCAACTCGGCGCTGGTGCGCATGAATGGTTACGAAACCGAAGCCCAATGGCTGGAGGCCATCAACACCGATTCCGACGCCTGGTACGTGGACCCGCGGCGGCGCAAGGAATTGCGCGATCTGCTGGACCGAGATGGTGCCATCATCAACTTTGTGTCCGAAGTGCAGAGCCCGCGGCGCAGCGGCCAGATTCTGGTGCGCGAGGCCGCACACGCGGTGCGCGACGCCGATGGCACCCTGCTCTACTACGAAGGCACGATAGAAGACATCACCGCCAGCCATCTGGCCCAGGTGGCGCTGACAGAAAGTGAAGAACGCTGGAAGCTGGCCCTGGAGAGCACCGGCGACGGCGTATGGGACTGGTATGTGCAGACCGGCGTTGAGTTTTACTCCCGCCGCTGCAAAGAGATTTACGGGTTTGCCGAAGACGAGATTCCCAACCGGTCCGACGCGCTGGACGGCCGCACCCACCCCGACGACGTGGCCCAGATGCAGCGCGACCGCGACGCGCATTTCGACGGCGAGACCGAAACCTATACCAACGAGCACCGCATTCTGTGCAAGGACGGCACCTGGAAATGGGTGCTGACCCGCGGCATGGTGATCAGCCGCGACGCTCAGGGCAAACCCCTGCGCATGACGGGCACCCACACCGACATCTCAGACCGCAAAAACGCCGAGGCACTGATCTGGAAGCAGGCCCACTACGACAGCTTGACCGGCCTGCCCAACCGCCGCATGCTGCGCCAGCGGCTGGACGCCGCCATACAGCACTGCCAGCAGTCGCAACAGGACCTTGCCGTGTTGTTCATCGACCTGGACCACTTCAAGGAGGTCAACGACACACTGGGCCACGACAACGGCGACCTGCTGCTGGTACAGGCCGCGCAGCGCATTCTGGACTGCGTAGGGCCCGACGACACGGTGGCGCGCATGGGCGGCGACGAGTTCACCGTGGTGCTGTGTGGTGCACACGATGCCCGGCAGGTGGAGGTGGTGCTGCACAACATTCTGGCCCGCCTGGCCAGCGCCTTCCAGCTCGGCAGCGAGCAGGTTTTTGTGTCCGCCAGCATTGGTGTGGCCCAGTACCCACACAACGCCACCGTGGTGGAAGAGTTGCTCAAACACGCCGACCAGGCGCTGTATGTGGCCAAGGGCGCGGGGCGCAACCGTTTCAGCTTTTACACACCCGCCTTGCAAGAGGCCGCGCAGTTGCGTGCCCGCCTGGCGGCAGACCTGCGCACGGCGCTGCAACAGCAGCAGTTTGAGTTGTTGTACCAGCCCATCGTGCACCTGGCCACGGGCCATATCCACAAGGCCGAGGCCCTGCTGCGCTGGCACCACCCCCAGCGGGGCACGGTAAGCCCGGCGCAGTTCATTCCCATTGCCGAGTCCACGGGCCTGATCATTGGTATTGGCGAGTGGGTGTTCCAGCAAGCAGCGCAGCAGGTGGTGCAGTGGCGTGGCCCCTATGGCAGCGATTTTCAGATCAGCATCAACAAATCGCCGGTGCAGTTCCACCGGTCAGAAAAGACCCTCGATGCCTGGAGCCTGCACCTGCAGTCTTTGGGTTTAAGTGGCTCCAGCATTGCGGTCGAGATCACCGAAGGCCTGTTGCTGGATACCAATGAGGATGTGACCCAACAACTGGGCGCACTGCGCGCGGCGGGCATGGCCGTGTCGCTGGACGACTTTGGCACCGGTTATTCGTCGCTGACCTATCTGCAGAAATTTGACATCGACTTCATCAAGATCGACCAGTCTTTCGTTCGCAACCTCAAGCCCGCCTCCACCGACCTGGCACTGTGCAAGGCCATCATTTTGCTGGCCCATGACCTGGGTATGCGGGTGGTGGCCGAAGGGGTGGAGACACAAGAGCAACGTGATTTGCTGCTGGCCGCAGGTTGCGATTTTGGCCAGGGTTACTGGTTTGCCCGGCCAATGGCGGTGGCGGCTTTTGAGGTCTTTATGCAAAACCATACAAGCAAATAATGGCTGTAGCCCCCGAAAAATATAGTTGTATAGCTATAAACTTAATAGCAATCTATTCATGGCGGAGTGCATCAATCGGGTCCATGCGTGCCGCCCGCTGCGCCGGGAAGTAGCCAAACACCACGCCAATGACGGCAGAGAACACAAACGACATCACGTTCACTGCCAGGTTGAAGGTGTAGGGCACCTCCATCAAGGCGGCCAGGCCAATGGATGCACCGGTGGCGATCACGATGCCGATCAAGCCACCCAGTGCTGCCAGCACCACGGCTTCTATCAGGAACTGCAACAGCACCTCGCGCTCCAGCGCGCCAATGGCCAGGCGCAGGCCGATTTCGCGCGTGCGCTCGGTCACGCTGACCAGCATGATGTTCATGATGCCGATACCACCCACCAGCAAGCTCACTGCGGCCACGGCGCCCAACAGCATGGTCAGCACCTTGGTGGTGCCGGATAGTGTGTCGGCCAGTTGTTTGGTATCCAACACATTGAAGTTGTCCTCGTCACCACTGGCCAGCTTGCGCCGTTCGCGCAGCAGTTGCGTGATGCCGGCGGTGACCCGCGTGGGGTCGCTGCCGTCCTGCATGGACACCAGCAAGGTGTTGACGCGGTTATTGCCGGTGATGCGCCGCTGCAGTGTGCGTATGGGCAGCAGCACCATGTCGTCCTGGTCGTTGCCAAAGGCGCCCTGCCCTTTGGATGCCAAGAGGCCAATGACTTCGCACGAAATTTGTTTGACCCGCAACTGCGCGCCCAACACGGCCTGGCCGGCAAACAACTCGCGCCGCACGGTCTCACCAATCAGGCACACCGCCGCTCCGCCGCGCAATTCGGCTTCAGAGAACTCGCGGCCGCTGGCCAGCTTCCAGTTGCCGGTGAGCAACCAGTCGTTGGTGCTGCCGATGACATTGCTGCTCCAGTTGCGGCCAGCGGCCACCAGCGTGGCATTGGTGCGCGCCTCGGGTGCCACGGCGGCGATGCCACCGATCTGGCTGGCAACGGCTTCAGCGTCCGACTCTTTGAAGGCCAGCGCCGTGCCACCGCCACCCGGGCCCATGCGCTGACCAGGGCGCACCTGCAAGAGGTTGGTGCCCAGGCCGGAGATCTGGTTTTGCACGGCCAGCGTGGCGCCATTGCCCAGCGTCACCATGGTGATCACGGCGCTGACGCCAATGACGATTCCAAGGATCGTCAGGAAGGAGCGCATCAGGTTGCGCCGTATCGAGCGCAGTGCCAGCATCAGGGTGTTGAGCAACATCAGTGCACCTGGGGCGCGGTGGCCTCTTGCGTGGCAGCGTTTTGCAGGCCATCTTTCATGCCAGCAGGGTGCGGGTTGCGCTCATCGCTGGCCACCACACCGTCCACAAATCGCACAATGCGTCGGGCATACGCCGCCATGTCGGGCTCGTGCGTGACCATCAGCACGGTGATGCCGTGGTTGACATTGAGGCCCCACAGCAGCTCCATGATCTCTCGGCTGCGCTGGGTATCCAGGTTGCCGGTGGGCTCATCGGCCAGCAACACGGCCGGTTCGGTAACGATGGCGCGGGCAATGGCCACACGTTGCTGCTGCCCGCCGGAGAGCTCGGCCGGTGTGTGGTGTTCCCAGCCCTTGAGGCCGACCGACTCCAATGCTTTGGCCGCCATGGCGTGGCGGTTGGCCGCCGATTCGCCTCGGTACAACAAAGGTAGCTCCACATTCTCTTGCGCCGAGGTACGCGCCAGCAGGTTGAAGCCCTGGAACACAAAACCAAGGAAGCGTCGCCGCAGCCGCGCACGCTGGTCGCGCGTCAGCGTTTCCACATGCATGCCCTGGAACAGGTATTCACCAGTGGTGGGTGTGTCCAGACCACCGAGTGTGTTCATCGCCGTGGACTTGCCTGAGCCGCTGGGGCCCATGACGGCGACAAAATCACCTGCCTCAATGTCGAGGTTGACACCCTTCAGTGCCTGGAATGCGGTCGTGCCCTCACCATAGGTCTTGGTGATGCCGCGTAGGCGGATGAGCGGTTCGGTTGCTTGTTCGGTCACTTTTCAGCCCCTGCCGCGCGCTGGTCTGTTATGACGGCCAGGCCTTCCTGTATGCCGTCACCACTGATCTCGGTCATGCGGCCATCTGTGATGCCTACCGTGACCGGTATGGCAACCGCTTGCCCATCCTTCAGCACCCAGACCTGTTTGGCCGCTACACCTGCCCCACCGGCGGATTTGCGTCCACCGCCACCCCGTGGCATGCGCGGCACCAGCTTGGAGACCACACCTCCACCGGACGAAGCCGCAGGTGCGCCTGCGCCGACCTCTTTGTCATCGCGCGAGGGGGAAAACCGCAGGGCTGTGTTGGGCACCAGCAGCACGCCAGTGCGCTCGGTGGAAATGATGGTGGCAGATGCCGTCATACCCGGGCGCAGGCTCAGGTCGGTGTTGTCCACGGCCAGGGTGGTGGTGTAGGTGACCACGTTGTCCGTCTTGGTGGAGCCAATGGCCACACGGGTGGTCTTGGCGGGGTAACGTCGCGCCGGGTAAGCGCTGACGGTGAAGCTGGCCTTTTGGTCCGGCTGTACGGAGCCCACATCGGCCTCGTCCACACTGACCTCCAGGCGCAGCTTGGCAATGTCTTCAGCAATGCTGAACAGCGTCACCGCTTGCAACGAGGCAGCCACGGCATTGCCCGGGTCCACGGTGCGGGTCAGCACCACACCGTCTATAGGTGAGCGGATAGAGGCCTTGGACAGATTGGTCTCATCGGTGGAGACGGTTGCACGGGCCTCGGCCACGTTGGCGATGGCACTGGCCTCGGACGCAACAGCCCGCTCCACATTGGCTCGGGCGGTGTCCAGCTCGGTGGCCGACGGCACCTTGCCCCCGGACAGGCGGGCCACTTCTTCAAACCGCGCCAGACCGGCCTGGGCCTCTTTGCGGGAAGCCGTGCTCAGTGCCTGCTGGGCCTGCGCAGCGGCCAAACCGGCCCGCGAGCGCAGCACCTGGTCCGACAGCTTGGCAGTGTCCAGCTCCACCAGGAGCTGGCCCTTGGTTACACGGTCATTCACATCCACGGCTACGCGCTTGACGGTGCCGGAGAGTTCACTGCCGATATTGACTGCGCGGGTGGGTTGCAACGTGCCATTGGCCAGAACGGTCAGGGTCAGGTTGCCCTTGCGCACGGGCTCGGTCACATAGACCGGTTGGGCGTCGGCATTTTTTTGCTTCTGCCAATAGGCCACACCAGCGGCCAGCAAGACCAGTGCAGCGAGGGCGATCCACAGGCTGGGCTTTTGCCACCAGCTGCGGGTGTGCTCATCGCCCAGTATGGCCTGCATATCGGTCGCAGTAGGGCCGCTCTTGGTTGTTGCTGTTGGTGTTGTGTTGTCAGGGATGGTCATGGGGTGTCGCGCTTCTTCACGGTGCGGAGGGTTCAGTTTCAGGCGTCCAGCCACCGCCCAGGGCCTTGTAGAGGCGAACGTGGTCGGCGCTTATGCTGGCCCGGATAGCGGCAACGCTGTCCTGTGTGGAAAGCAGCGTGCGCTGGGCGTCCAGCACGGCGCGAAAGTCAATGAGGCCGCTGGCATAACGCTGGCGTGCCATCAGGTCTGCATTGGCGGCCGCGGTGGATGCGGCCTGCAGGCGCTGGGCGCGCTCGTTGTCGTTTTGCAGCGCCACTAGCGCGTCTTCCACATCCTTCAGCGCCTGCAGCACAGTGGCTTCATAGGCCACGCGGGCCTGCTCCAGAGAGGCCTCTTGGGCGCGTACCTGGGCCCGTGCAGCGCCACCGTCAAACAACGGCACCGATACACCAGCCAGCAGGGATTGCATCAACGACGCGCCATTGGTCAAGGCGCCCAGCGTCAGTGCACGCAAGCCCAAAGAGCCCGATATCTGAAAACTGGGGTACCGCGCCGCATCCGCCTGTGCAACCTGGGCCAGCGCTGAAGCGATGCGGTACTCCGCGGCGCGGATATCCGGCCGCTGGCGCAAGGTTTGTGCGGGTATGGCCACGGCGATACCTGCAGGCGCTTGCGGAATGGCGTCGGCTGCTGCAACAACATTTGTCGCAGCATTTGCCATCAAGCTGTTCTGCAAAGCGCCTGGTGCCTGGCCGGTCAGCACGGCCAAGCTGCTGATGGACTGGGCCACGCTGGTGGACAGTGCAGGGATTTGGGCGGCCGTCTGCTCTCTGGCGGCGAGCGCCTGCTCCACGTCCAGCGACGACACCAGGCCGGCCTGCGCGCGCCACTGCGTGATCTGCATGGTCTCGGTCTGCGCGGCCAGGTTGCTGCGGGCAATGGCCAACCGGGCCTGCAGTCCGCGCAGTTCGATGTAGGTCACAGCGATTTCTGCTGCAAGGGACACCTGCACCTGGGCCAAACTGGCCTGGGTGGCTTGGGTGTCAGCCTCTGCGGCACGCAATGCACTGCGTTTGCCACCAAATACATCGGGCTCCCAACTGGCGTCAAAACCCAGCTGGAAGGAGTCGGTGGCATCGTTGCTGCCGGCCCGGCTGCGCTGCGCCGATGCCGAGCCCCCTGCATTGGGGCCCAGGCCGGCGTTCTTGACGTCCCGCATGGCGCGCGATTGTTGCAAGGCCGCCTGCGCTGAGCGTACATCCGTATTGCGCAGCAGGCCTTGTGTGACCAGAGCGCTCAGCGTGGGGTCGTTGAAGCGTTGCCACCAGGCGGCCAGCAAGGGAACAGCCTCTTGCGCAACAGGCTGGGCCGCCGCTGCCGACCATTGTGTTGGCACGGATGTGTCCGGCAGGGCTACGGGCGACAGGACTGGCTTTGCGCAGCCCGACAAGGCCAAGGCTGCGGCGATCAGGTGTAAAGAATGTTTCACGGTCTTATTGTTCTGGGGTCCCGTGTCTGCAATATGCACACAGATGAAATCTTGTAAAGTTGGGCACGGGCCGGTGTTGCGCCAACCTGCACACTACGGTGCGGCGCAGGCAGGGTCTGTCAGTTACCGAACAGAGCCTTGCCAGTGCATCCGGCGCCTCCCTCCACCCAGGAACCCCTAGCCATGCAAAACGCCACACCCCAAACGAGCTGGCTGAACCAGGCCATCGCCCTGATAGAGGCCGATTACCTGCGCAGCGCGGACACCCACCTGATACCGCTGCCCCTGCCCGCCTTCGCACGCCACGGCATAGACCTGTACCTGAAGGACGAGTCCACCCACCCCACGGGCAGCCTGAAGCACCGTCTGGCCCGCTCGTTGTTTCTGTATGCGTTGTGCAATGGCTGGGTGCGTGAAGGCTCGACCATCGTAGAGGCCTCCAGCGGCTCCACGGCGGTCAGCGAGGCTTACTTTGCGCGGCTGCTGGGCTTGCCTTTCATTGCAGTGATGACGCGTAGCACATCGCCCGAAAAAATTGCACAGATCACCTTCTACGGTGGCCGCTGCCACCTGGTGGACAGCGCAGCCGAGGTGTACGCGCAAGCCCAGGCGCTGGCACAACAAACCGGCGGACATTACATGGACCAGTTCACCTATGCCGAGCGCGCCACCGACTGGCGGGGCAACAACAATATTGCCCAAAGCATGTTCAGCCAGATGGCGCGTGAACGCCACCCCATCCCCCGCTGGGTGGTGGTGGGTGCGGGCACGGGTGGCACCAGTGCCACCATTGGCCGCTATATCCGTTACCAGCGTTTTGCCACCCAGGTGTGTGTGCCGGACCCCACGGGCTCGGTGTTCGGGGCCTACCACCGCAGCGGCGACGCCAGCGTGACGGGTGTGGGTTCGCGCATCGAAGGCATAGGCCGCCCGCGGGTGGAGGCCAGTTTCATCCGCACCCTGGTGGACCGCATGATCGAAGTGCCCAACGTGGAGTCGATTGCGGCCATGCGTGCGCTGTCCACCCTGTTGGGGCGCAAGGTCGGGCCGTCCACCGGTACCAACTTCATAGGCATGCTGACGCTGGCCCAGGAAATGCGCAACACGGGAGAGGCCGGTTCCATACTGTCGCTGTTGTGTGATGCCGGTGAACGCTACCTGCCTAGCTACCACAGCGCCGAGTGGGTCAGCAGTAATCTGGGGGACTGCACACAAGCTGAACAGCGCGTGCAGCGCGCCATGGGCCAGGATGCCGCAGCGTGAACACGTCTCCACCGGCTTGGCCGCGTCGCAGTTTTTTGGGTACGGGTCTCGGGGTGGGGGTGGGATTGGCCTTGCACCCCGCTGTCCATGCATTGGCGCCCAAACGGCTGCAGTTCCCCCGGGATGCCGGTGCCCACCCCGACACCACCACCGAGTGGTGGTACGCCACGGGGTATATCAACGGCGACGGGAGCGAACCGCTGTTCGGGTTTCAGGTCACCTTCTTTCGCAGCCGGGTCGCCAAGACCCAGGGCATGCAGTCCAGGCTGGCGGCCAAGCAGCTCATTTTTGCGCATGCAGCCATCACCGACATCCAGGGCAAAAAGCTGTGGCACGACCAACGCATGGCGCGGGCATCGGGTGCGGAGCCGGGACAAAACCCAATGGATACGGCGTCGGCGAGCACGACCGATACAGGCGTCACGTTGCAAGACTGGTCACTGCTGCGCCAGGCGGATGGCCATTTGCAGGCGAAGGTCAAGTCTGCCGATTTTTCGTTGACTTTGACGCTGGCCGCCACCCAACCCGTGTTGTTGCAGGGTGCCAAGGGTTTGTCACAAAAAGGGCCAGACCCCGAACACAGCAGCTACTACTACAGTCTGCCCCACTTGCGGGTCAGCGGGGAGCTGACACTGCGCGGCAAGCGCCACACCGTAGGCGCGGGTAGCACCGCCTGGCTGGACCATGAATGGAGCCAGGCAGTCATGCCGCCTCAGGCCGTGGGGTGGGACTGGATGGGCATCAACCTGTTCGACGGCAGTGCATTGACGGCATTTCGCTTGCGTGACAAGGCGGGCAATGCCGTCTGGGATGGTGGCTCTTTCCGTGCGAAAGACCAGTTGTTTACGTTCCGCCGCGGTGAAGTGGTGTTCAAACCCCAACGCATCTGGAAGAGCCCAGTGAGCCAGGCCAGCTACCCGGTGGAATGGGTGGTGCGCACCCCGGCAGACTTTTACACCGTACGCGCCGTGCTGGACAACCAGGAACTGGACAGCCGTATGTCCACAGGCGCCATCTACTGGGAAGGTCTGTGTGAGGTATGGGACAGCAACAACAAACCCGTGGGGCGCGGTTATCTGGAGATGACGGGGTATGCCGCACCCATGCGCCTCTGAGACGAGCCAGGTTGACGCCCACAAAAAAGCCCGCAGGCTGCGGGCTTTTGGGGGTGCCTGTGGGACTTATTTCATGGCCATGATCCAGGAGACCAGCTTTTTGGCTTCGGCATCGCTGACCTGCGCATTGGCTGGCATGGGTACTGGGCCCCAAACACCGGAACCACCCTTGATGATCTTGGAGGCCAACATGTCGGCCGCCTTGGCATCACCGGCGTACTTTTTGGCGACATCCTTGTAGGCGGGGCCAACAACTTTTTTGTCGACAGCGTGGCAGGCCATGCAGTTCTTGGATTTCGCCAACGCCTCATCAGCAAATGCAGGACTGGTCACCGCCAGGGTGGCAGCAGCTGACAAAATAGCCAAAATCGTACGTTTCATTTCTTTATCCTCTTGGGTTAGATGGGGCTCAAGCACATGCGCCGCAGTCCTTCAACGGCGTGCAGGGTTCATTGGTTGACCTCTGCGCCGCCCAAGAATAGCAGAGTCGCCCGCGCCACGCTGGCCCGCCCGCCTATCATCGGGGCCCGCGGTGCGTGCTTGCATCCCGAGCTTTTGACCCCATTTAGTCCGCCATGACCACAGAACGCGCCAAATCCCAGAATCCGAAGTCTCTGTCTGGTCTGATCCCTTTTTTACGGCCTTACCGGGGCCGCATCGTTCTGGCCTTTGTATTTCTGGTTACGGCGGCGCTGGCCACCCTGGCCTTTCCACTGGCCTTGCGCGGCCTGATAGACGGTGGCCTGGTGAAGGGCAACCAGGGCGATCAGATCATGGCCATGCGCGAGCACTTCGCCTTGTTGTTTGGTGTCGCTGTTGCCCTGGGCCTGTCGTCTGCAGCACGGTTTTACATGGTCAGTTGGCTGGGAGAACGGGTTACGGCCGACCTGCGCAATGCAGTCTACAGCCATGTGCTGAAACAAAGCCCTGAATTCTTCGAGACCACACAAACGGGTGAGGTGTTGTCACGCTTGAGCGCCGACACCACCCTGGTGCAGACCGTGGTGGGTTCTTCATTGAGCATGGGCCTGCGCAACCTGGTTATGGGGATTGGAGCTTTGGGCATCCTGGTGTGGACCAACCCCTTTGTCATGTTCCAGGTGTTGGGTGTGCTGGTGCTCATCGTGCTGCCCAGTGTGTGGTTTGGCCGGCGCGTGCGCAAGCTCTCCAGAGCCAGCCAGGACCGCATTGCCGACTCCAGCTCCATTGCCGCGGAGATTCTGAACGCCATTCCCGTGGTGCAGAGCTATACGGCCGAGGGGCGGGAGACGCAGCGCTTCACCACCTCGACCGACAACGCTTTTGATACCGCGGTGCGCCGCTCCAAGGCACGCTCGGTGCTTGTGGCCTTCATCATCATTGCCACGTCGGCTGCACTGCTGTGGGGGCTGTTCCAGGGCACACAAGCGGTGGTGGCCGGCCGCATCACGGCCGGGCATCTGGGGCAAACCGTGGTCTACGTCATCATCCTGGCCAGTGCCTTTGCGATCTTGGGCGAGGTTTACGGCGACTTGCTGCGCGCAGCGGGCGCTACCGAGCGCCTGATGGAGCTGCTGGGTACCCAATCGCCCATACGCTCACCGCAGAATCCGGCTCTAGCCCCCGTTCCTGCTAGTGGTAGCGCTATCAAATTTGAAGCAATCGACTTCAACTACCCCTCCAGACCGCAGCAAAAGGCGCTGTCGGATTTTTCGCTGGACATCCAACCCGGCCAGACGGTCGCCATTGTGGGACCCAGCGGGGCCGGCAAAAGCACGGTGTTCCAGTTGCTGCTGCGGTTTTATGACCCGGCCCGGGGGCGCATTGTGCTGGATGGTGTGAGCACCCGCGACATGTCGCTGGAGGCCTTGCGCCAGCGCATTGGCATCGTGCCGCAAGATGCGGTCATCTTTTCCAGCAGCGCACTGGAGAACATACGTTATGGCAAACCCACCGCAACGGACGACGAGGTCAAAGCCGCCGCCACTGCGGCCTTCGCGGACGAGTTCATCACCGCCCTGCCCGATGGTTACAACACCTTTTTGGGAGAAAGGGGCGTGCGCCTGTCCGGCGGCCAGCGCCAGCGCATCGCCATTGCCCGTGCCATGCTGAAAAACCCGCCGCTGCTGCTGCTGGACGAGGCCACCAGCGCGCTGGACGCCGAGAGCGAACGCATGGTGCAGGCGGCACTGGAATCTGCGATGCGCGACCGCACCACATTGGTCATCGCGCACCGGCTGGCAACGGTGCAAAAGGCCGATCAGATCGTGGTGCTGGACCACGGGCGGCTGGTGGAACAGGGCACACATGCCGAACTGGTGACACACGGCGGCGTCTATGCCGGGCTGGCGGCACTGCAATTCAACGCCTGAAAGTGCATGGCGCCGCCGGGTACGGCCCGGAAAACCGGGGTTGAATTTGCTGCATTGCACCCGTAAAATGGACTTATCCACACTGGGAGATCGTTATGGAAGTCAACTCCGTCAACAAGCCTGCTGTGCAAGCAGCGCCCCCGCCCAAGCGCACCGAGCAAGCCCGTCCCGAACCAGAGCGTGAGAACAAACCCCGTGAGACCGAGGCCCGCAAGGAAGTACAGCCACCACCCAAACCTGTCATTAACGCGCAGGGACAGGTCACAGGGCGCAGCCTCAACGTGACCGCCTGACAGGCGCGCTGCCATTGAGGCTTGGCCATGGTTGCCATTACCGCCACCAACAGTACAACCCCGTCGACCCAGGCGAGTCTGGGGCGGGCGCGGCTGGCGCAGGCGCGGCGCGAAGCCGACCAAGCCGAAGCCAATGCCAGAGATCTGCGCGCCCAAGCCGACGAAGCCGAGCGGCAAGCACAGGACAGCCAACAGAATGTTCGCAAAGTCTCTGCCCGTATCCAGCAGGAGGCGGCAACCTACTCCCAACCGCGCGCCAGCAGCACCAGCGAAGTACCGCTGAAAGTGCAAAAATTGATTGAACAGATGTACAGCGCCACCAGTGAAAAGCGTGCCGAAAACGGCAATCCCCTCAAGACCGATGTACATGCCGCTGCCGTCGTCAATTCACAGGGACAGGCAACCGGCCGGATTGTGAATGTAAGCGCCTGAAACGCTACTGCAATCGCTCTTTGGGCACCATCGGTAGGGGCAAGGCCAGGACCTCAATGCCTTCGTCCGCTAAGGCCTGTGTTTCGTCCACCGTTGCGGTGCCTCGAATACCGCGCGACTCTGTCTCACCATAGTGGATTTTGCGGGCTTCTTCTGCAAAATCGCTGCCCACGTCGGTCGTTTCAGAAACCAGTTTTTTGACCAGCGCCTGCAGTGCATCGCTGGGTGCGGCGCTTTTTTCGCTGGGGGATTGTGGTGCTTCGCGCGAACCTGAGAGTGAGAGGCGTGGTGCGCTCAGTTTTTTGGAAACCGCAGGATCACCGCACAGTGGGCAATGCACCAGTGACTTCTGGTGCTGTTCCACAAAATCCGCCTCGGAGCCAAACCAGCCTTCAAATACATGCCCCAGCGTGCACTGCAGATCCAGCACTTTCACGGGGTACAGCCTCGGTCAGGTGCCCAGCATCTGGCGAATGGCATTACCGCACAGGGCCAATAAGCCACCGGGCAACAAGCCCAACACCAGCACCAGGCCACCGTTGATACACAACACCACCCGTACATCCAGTGGCGCCACCACGCTGCTGGCGGTGATGGGTTCGTCAAAGTACATGACCTTGATGACGCGCAGGTAATAGAAGGCGCCAATCAGCGACATCAACACGGCAAATACGGCGATCCCCAGATGGAAAGCCTGACCCGACGCCACCAAGGCCTGCAGGACCGCCAGCTTGGCATAGAAACCCACCAGTGGAGGAATACCCGCGAGCGACAAGAGGCATACCGCCATCACACCGGCATACAAGGGGCTGCGCTGGTTCAGGCCTGCCAGATCGGCGATTTCTTCACTTTCAAAACCTTCTTGCGACAACAGCAGCAAGATGCCGAAACTCGCGAGTGTGGTCAAGACGTAAGTGATGACGTAGAACATCGCCGAGCTATAGGCGTTGGCGGTGAACGTGAGCGAATCCCCGCTGACCACGCCCGACATGATGCCCAGCAACACAAAACCCATTTGTGAAATGGTGGAGAACGCCAGCATGCGTTTGACATTGGTCTGCGCGATGGCAGCCAGATTACCAACGAGTAAAGATCCCACCGAGAGCATCAGCAACATCTGTTGCCAATCCATGGCCAGGGGCAGCATGCCCTCCACCAGTAGTCGCATGATCATCGCAAACGCCGCCAGTTTGGGAGCACCACCAATCATCAAGGTGATGGCCGTGGGTGCGCCCTGGTAGACGTCGGGAATCCACATATGGAAAGGAACCGCGCCCAGCTTGAAGGCCAGACCCGCCACGATGAACACCAGTCCAAACACCAACACCTGGTGGCGAATTTGACCGGAAGCGATGGCCTTGAAGATGGCGGTGATATCCAGCGAACCGGTAGCCCCGTACACCATGGACATGCCATACAACAGGAAACCGGAGGCCATGGCCCCCAGCACAAAATACTTCATCGCCGCTTCGGTGGCTGTTGCATTGTCACGCCGTAGCGCAACCAGCGCATAACTGGACAGGGTCAGCAATTCGAGACCCATGTAGATCACCAACAGGTTGTTGCCGGAGATCATGACTGACATGCCCAACAGTGCAAAAATGCTGAGGGTGAAAAGTTCACCACCGCGCAACATGCCACGGTGCGCTGAATAACCACGCGCATAGACCAGGGTCACCATCACGGCGATGGTCGCAAAACACTTCAGCCAGTTGCCCATGGCATCGCTGACCACCATATTGCCAAAGCCGTACAGCGTAGCGCCGCTGAGGGCCCGTTCTGCCTGCAGATACGCCACCACAGCCAAAGTCGCCAGTGTCAGCACATAGGTTTTACCCCGCAAGGCGGTCTTGACGCCGAGGTCCATCAAGGCGATGACACAGGCCATCACCAAGAGCACCAAATCGGGCAAGGCTACGATCCAACTGATTTTGTCAATCATCTTTCGTCTCTCAGTTCAGTTTGATCAGTTCACAACTTGGAAATCGCAACGTGCTTGAGCAGCTGCGCTACCGAAACGTCCATGACGTCGGTGAAAGGCTTGGGGTACACCCCCATCCACAACACGGCGGCAGCAAGCAACGCCAGCATCAGAAACTCGCGGGCGTCGATGTCTTTCAAGGCCTTCACATCGTCGTTGACAACCGGGCCCAGGTACACCCGCTTGAACATCCACAAGGTGTAGGCGGCACCAAAAATCAGGGCCGTGGCGGTCGCAGCGCCAATCCAGAAGTTGAACTTGATGGCAGCCAATATCACCATCCACTCGCCGACAAAACCGGCAGTACCGGGCAAACCGCAATTGGCCATGGCGAAGAAAAGCGAGAAAGCCGCAAACTTGGGCATGGTGTTGACCACGCCACCATAACTTGCAATTTCGCGCGAATGCACGCGGTCATACAACACACCGATGGACAGGAACATGGCGCCCGACACAAAACCGTGGGCAATCATCTGCACCAAACCGCCCGACATGCCCAGGTCGATGAAGATATAGAAGCCCAGAGTCACAAACCCCATGTGGGCGACCGAGGAATAGGCCACCAGCTTCTTCATGTCTTCCTGGACCATGGCTACCAGACCCACGTAGACCACAGCAGTCAAAGACAAGGCAATCATCAACCAGGCCCACTCGTGGGCCGCGTCAGGTGCTATTGGCAGCGAGAAACGCAGAAAACCATAGGCACCCAGCTTCAACATGATGGCCGCCAACACGGCAGAGCCGCCCGTAGGGGCTTCGACGTGCACATCGGGCAACCAGGTGTGCACCGGCCACATTGGAACCTTAACGGCAAACGCAGCAAAGAAGGCAAAAAACAGCAGTGTCTGGCTACGACTGTCGAGGCGAAGGGCATGCCAGGTGGCCAGATCAAAACTGCCGCCCGATTTGGTGTACAGGAATATCAGTGCGATGAGCATCAACAGCGAGCCCATCAACGTGTACAGAAAGAACTTGAACGCCGCGTAAATCTTGTTCGGACCACCCCAAATGCCGATGATCAGGTACATGGGGATCAGTGTGGCTTCGAAGAACACGTAGAACAGCAGACCGTCCAATGTGGAAAACACACCAATCATCAGGCCGCTGAGAATCAGAAACGCAGCCATGTACTGGTTGACACGGCGGGTGATGACCTCCCAACCGGCAATCACTACGATCACATTGATAAAGGCGGTCAACAGCACAAACCACAACGAGATGCCATCCACACCTAAGTGGTACTTGACGTTGAAGCGGTCAATCCAGGCGGCGTTTTCCACAAACTGCATGGCAGCGGTGGACGTATCAAACTGCGCGTACAGCGGCAGGGTCACCAGGAAACTAACTACTGCGCCAACCAGCGCCAACCAGCGCACGGCCCGCGCTTGTTCGTCACGCCCCAGCGCCAGCAAAACCAGACCGAACGCAATCGGCGTCCAAATCGCCAGGCTCAACAATCCCATGTTCTTCTTCTCCTACTTGAGCCAAACAAAATACGTCATGAGCACAAAGATCCCCAGGATCATGACCAAGGCGTAGTGGTACAGGAAACCGGTCTGAACCTTGCGCACCGAGCCCGAAATCCAACCCACCAGTTTCCAGGAACCGTTCACCACGGTGCCATCGATGATGGCTTGGTCTCCACCCTTCCACAAAACGGTGCCCAGCCCGCGGGCGCCTCGGGCCAAAATGTTCTCGTTGATCCAATCCAGGTAGTACTTGTTTTCCAGCAGGTTGAAAACCGGCAGGAAGGTCTTCTTGATTGCTGCGGGCCACTCAGGCTTGAGCATGTAGAACACGTAAGACAAAGCCACACCGGCCACGGCCAACCAGAAAGGCAAGGTAGACAATCCATGCACGGCCATTGCGACGGGGCCATGGAATGCCTCGCCCAACTCTTTCATCGCCGGGTGCAATTGCGCGTTCACAAAAATGGCATCTTTGAAGAAATCGCCAAACAGCATGGGCTGAATCGTCAAATAACCAATCAGCACAGACGGTATCGCCAGCAGAATGAGAGGCACAGTCACCACCCAAGGCGACTCGTGCGGCACATGGTGATCACCATGGTGTCCGTGGTCGCTATGGTGGTCGTCGTGGTGTGCGTCCGGGTTCTGGTCAAAACGCTCTTTGCCATGGAACACCAGGAAGTACATGCGGAAGGAGTAAAACGCCGTCACAAACACACCCGCCATAACCGCAAACTTGGCAAAGCCTGCTCCGGGCAGATGGCTCTCCATCACTGCTTCAATGATGCTGTCTTTGGAAAAGAAGCCAGAGAACAATGGTGTTCCGATCAAGGCCAAGGAACCCAGCAGAGACGTGATCCAGGTGATGGGCATGTACTTGCGCAGGCCACCCATCCAACGGATGTCCTGGTTGTGGTGGCAACCCATGATGACCGAACCGGCTCCGAGGAACAGCAGCGCCTTGAAGAAAGCGTGTGTCATCAAGTGGAAGACCGCCACGGAGTACGCGGAGGCTCCCAGCGCGACCGTCATATAACCCAACTGCGATAGCGTGGAGTAGGCCACGACACGTTTGATGTCGTTCTGGATGATGCCCAGAAAGCCCATAAACAAGGCTGTAATAGCGCCGATCACCATGATGAAGCTCAATGCAGTGTCGCTCAGTTCAAACAGCGGCGACATACGGGTCACCATGAAGATGCCGGCTGTCACCATGGTGGCCGCGTGAATCAAGGCAGAGATCGGTGTAGGACCTTCCATGGAGTCAGGCAACCAGACATGCAAGGGGAACTGGGCCGACTTCCCCATGGCACCGATAAACAGGCAAATGCAGATGACCGTGATCAGCATCCACTCCGTGCCTGGCAGCGTCAAGCTGGCCAGTTCAGAAGACTTGGCAAAAGCTTCGGTGTAGTTCAGAGTGCCAGCATAGGCAGCAATCAGACCAATGCCCAGGATGAAACCAAAGTCACCCACACGGTTGACCAAGAAGGCCTTCATGTTGGCGAAAATAGCCGTGGGTTTGTTGTACCAGAAGCCGATCAACAGATACGACACCAGGCCCACCGCTTCCCAACCAAAGAACAACTGCAGCATGTTGTTGCTCATGACCAGCATCAACATGGAGAAGGTGAACAACGAAATGTAGGAGAAGAAACGGTTGTACCCCTCGTCTTCTTCCATGTAGCCTATGGTGTACAGGTGCACCATCAGGGACACGAAGGTGACGACACACATCATCATCGCGGTCAGGCCATCGACCAGAAATCCGATCTCCATTTTCAGGCCACCCACCACCATCCAGGTGTAGAGGGTCTCATTCAGACGGGCACCATCCATGGCGACCGACTTCAGTGTCATGACCGACAACACGAAGGCGATTAACACGCCCAGAATCGTCACGGAGTGGCTGGCACGGCGGCCCATCACATTGCCGCCGAACTGGGTTCCCAGCACGCCAGCGAGTATGGAACCCACCAAAGGCGCCAGGGGCACCCACAGCAGCGTAGAAGCAGACAGGGTTTGGCTCATATGTTAGACCGCCCGAAGGGCCGCCCCAAGGGCGGGATGCGCCCCCTCGGGGGGCAGCGAAAACACGAAGTGGAAAGCGTGGGGGTACATATCTGCTTAACCCTTGAGCGTATTGAGTTCGTCCACGCTGATACTCGACTTGTTGCGGAACAGCAGCACCAGAATGGCCAGGCCAATAGCGGATTCGGCTGCGGCCACCGTCAGAATGAAAAACACAAATATCTGCCCGTGCATGTCATTCAGGTAATGGGAAAACGCAACGAAATTTGTATTGACTGCCAGCAACATCAGTTCAATCGCCATCAGCAGAACAATCAGATTGCGCCGGTTCAGGAAAATACCCACGACGGACAAGGCAAACAGAATGGCGCCCAAGGACAGGAAGTGACCCAGTGTCAAGATCATGCTTTTTTCTCCTCTGAAGCGGCGTCAGCTGCGGGTGTTGGAACGGCTGCCTGGGTTGCGGCGTACTTGACCACAGAGAGTCGGTCTTTGGCCTTGACGCGCACCTGGTCGGAAACATGGATGAATCGGGAATCCTTGCGTGCACGCAGGGTCAGTGCAATCGCGGCAATCATGGCAACCAGCAGAATGGCAGCGGCGACTTCCAGCGGATAGATATATTGCGTGTACAGCAACTTGCCCAATTCTTTGGTATTGGATGCGCCCGCCACCACCGCTGTACTGGGCTCTTCGACCACGCGGAACCCACCCATCAACACGGCAGACATTTCCAGGGCGATGACCACACCAATGAGCGCCGCAAAGGGAAAATGCTTCCAGAAATCACGGCGCAAGTTTTCCAGATTGATGTCCATCATCATGACAACAAACAGGAACAACACCATCACCGCGCCGACGTAGACCAGAATCAGTGTGATGGACAAAAACTCTGCCTTCAACAGCATCCAGATCATGGATGCCTGGAAAAACGTCAGCACCAGGAACAGGACGGCGTGAATGGGGTTACGGGCTGTGATCACACGGAATGCTGCCAACAGCATGACCGCGGAGAACACATAAAACAGACCAGTCGTGACACTCATGATTCAAATTCTTTCTTGCGACGGATCAGCGGTATTTGGCGTCAAGCTGTCGATTGGCCGCAATCTGCCCCTCGTAGCGATCTCCCACCGCAAGCAGCATCTCTTTGGTGAAATACAAGTCAGAACGCGACTCACCGTGGTACTCAAATACTTGCGTCTCCACAATCGAATCAACCGGGCAGCTCTCTTCGCAAAAGCCGCAGAAGATGCATTTGTTCAGATCGATGTCATACCGGGTCGTACGGCGCGAACCGTCGTCCCGCATTTCGGACTCAATCGTGATGGCCATGGCGGGGCATACGGCTTCACATAACTTGCAGGCAATACAACGTTCTTCGCCGTTCTCATAACGACGCAAGGCATGCAGCCCGCGAAAGCGGGGTGACAACGGTGTTTTTTCTTCCGGATACTGGAGCGTGACTTTGCGGCGGAACGCATAACGCCCTGTCAGGGCCAAGCCCTTGAACAGCTCCCACATCAAAAAGCTACTCAGAAAATCCTTCAGCGAAAACGCCAACGGTTTTTGGGCAACGGTATTTGCAGACATAGATGTGCTCTTACTTCCAAATGTTGTAGGGAGCCGGCAACTGCATCCATGCGCCTACTACGACCAACCAAACCAGGGTCACGGGTATGAATACTTTCCAGCCCAAGCGCATGATCTGGTCAAAGCGAAAGCGCGGAAACGTCGCACGCACCCAAATGAAGAACGACATGAACATGAATGCCTTGAGACCCAGCCATATCCAACCGGGAATCCAGTTCAACAGCGGTGTGTCGATGGGCGACATCCAACCGCCGAGGAACAACAGTGTGCCCAGAAGGGATACCAGGTAAAAATTGGCGTACTCGGCCAACTGGAACATCGCAAACGACATACCCGAGTACTCAACCATATGGCCGGCAACAATTTCAGCCTCACCTTCCACCACGTCGAATGGATGGCGGTTGGTCTCGGCCATGCTGGAGATCACATAGACCACAAAAATAGGCAGCAACGGCAACCAGTTCCATGACAGGAAGGTCAACCCCATCCCAGCGAAGTGCCCCTGGCCTTGGCCCATCACAATGTCTGTCATGTTCATGCTGGACGACACCATCAGGACAACAACGAAGCAGAAGCCCATGGCGATCTCATAACTGACCATTTGTGCGGAAGCCCGCATCGCCCCCAGAAAAGCGTACTTTGAATTGGAAGCCCAGCCAGAGATGATGATCCCGTAGACCTCCATTCCTGCAATCGCCATCAAAAACAGCAATCCCGCATTGATGTTGGACAAGGCCACTTCCGGGCCAAAGGGAATCACGGTCCAGGCGGCCAAAGCTGGCGCAATCGTCATCACAGGGCCCAGAAAGTACAGCCCTTTATTGGCCGCTGCCGGAACCAGGATCTCCTTGGTCATCAACTTCAGTGCATCTGCAATCGGCTGCAACATGCCAAACGGCCCCACCCGATTGGGACCATGGCGCACTTGCATGTAGCCCAACAGTTTGCGCTCCCACAAGGTGGTGTAGGCGATCACGCCCATCAGCGGAAGCACGATGGCAAGAATCTTGATCAAGGCCCAGATGACGGGCCAAGCCAGTTCGCCCCACCACGGCGCAGCAACCAAGCCCAGACCAAAGTTGAACAGTGCGTCGATCATGCCAGCACCTCCTGCGCCACACCTGCCTGGTGAGCCGCTCGGCCGTCCGCTGTCAGTTGCAAGGACGAGGCACGCCGGACAATGCTGTCCAACTGGTAAATACCAGCCACGCAAGGCTCTGCCGTGCTGGCTGCAGATGCCGCCTGCCATGCACAGCTGTTGTTCAGCCGCTCAGCCGGTACCTGGCTTGGTACGCCACCCTCGTTTTGCGCATGCATGTGTTGCAAGACCTCTTGCGCAGATTCAAACTCGAATCCAGGCAGACCCAAAACATTGGCCAAGGCACGCAACACCTTCCAGGCGGGACGTGTCTCACCCAAAGGCTTGACGACGGCATAAAAGCTTTGCACACGTCCCTCAGCGCTGACAAACGTGCCCGGAGTTTCCGTGAATGGCGCAATCGGCAACAGCACATCGCTGCATTCCATATTGGCCTTGAACGGACTCAGGGTCACGACCATCTCGCACTGCTTCAAGGCAGAAACAGCAGCAGCTCCGGCAGCCGAATCAAACTCGGGCTCGTTGTTCAATAGGATCGCGGCTTTCAAGCCGCCAGCCAACATTTGTGCAGCATTCAGACCCTTGTTGCCTGGCAGAGCACCCGCCAATTGCGCACCAACGGTGTTGGCTGCTTCGGTCAGGTATCCAAAGGCAGCGCCTGTTTGTGCGCCAATCCAGTTGGCCAACGCGAGAATCTGGCTGGCCTGTGCGTGGTGTGCTGCTGCATTGCCCAACAAAATTGCCTTGCGCTCGCCACCCAACAGGGACTGGGCGATGCTTTTCGCGGTATCGGTTGCCTGGCCGCTGAGCGGGGCCGAAACGCCCTTCTCTGCTGCAATGACCGACGCAATATCGGCCAGGGCCTGCACCCACTGCGCAGCAGGAGCCAGCAGGTGATTGCGGATGGGCATGCCCCAATCGGAAGTATTCGTATTGACCACGCTGATCACACATCCGCGTTTGTTGGCCTGGCGAATGCGCTGGGCAAACAGGGGATGGTCCTTGCGCAAGTTAGACCCGACAACCAGCACACGCTCCAGATTGGACAAATCTGCAATCGACATGCCCAGGTAACGCGCGCCACTCGCGCTGTGGCTGAAGTCGGCGTTACGCAGGCGGTAATCAATGTTTTCGCTACCCAGACCACGCACCAAGGCGCCGGCCAAGTACAGCTCTTCCAGCGTGCTGTGGGGGCTGACCAAGGCACCAACGGAGCCTGCGCCATGTGAAGACTTGATGCCCTGCAAACCATGGGCCACATACTCCAACGCAGTCTGCCAGTCCACACTCTTCCACTCGCCGCCTTGCTTGAGCATAGGCGTGGTGAGCCGCTCACTGCTGTTCAGGGCTTCATAGGAAAAACGGTCACGATCGGCGATCCAGCATTCGTTGACGGCTTCATTTTCCAAGGGAACAACCCGCATAACGGTGTTGTTCTTCACCTGGACCACCAGATTGGTTCCGGTGGAATCGTGGGGGCTGACCGACTTGCGGCGCGACAGTTCCCAGGTACGGGCGCTGTAACGGAAAGGTTTGCTGGTCAGCGCACCCACCGGGCAAATGTCAATCATGTTGCCCGACAATTCCGAATCAACGGTCAGGCCAACAAAGGATTCAATCTCAGCGTGCTCACCACGGTGGGACATGCCCAACTCCATGGCGCCTGCAATCTCCTGTCCAAAACGCACGCAGCGTGTGCAATGGATGCAGCGACTCATTTCTTCCATGGAAATCAGCGGGCCGATATCCTTGTGGAACACCACGCGTTTTTCTTCCTCGTACCGCGAGGACGAACCACCGTAGCCCACAGCCAAATCCTGCAACTGGCACTCACCGCCCTGGTCGCAAATCGGGCAATCCAGTGGGTGGTTGATCAGCAAAAACTCCATGACAGACTTTTGTGCCTTGATCGCCTTGTCGCTCTTGGTGCGGACAATCATGCCCTGCGTCACGGGCGTTGCGCAAGCCGGCATGGGCTTGGGCATCTTTTCCACATCAACCAGGCACATGCGGCAGTTGGCCGCAATGCTGAGTTTCTTGTGGTAGCAGAAATGGGGAATGTAGGTGCCCGCCTTTTCGGCCGCATGCATGATCATGCTGCCTTCGACAATGTCAACCTTCTTACCGTCGAGTTCGATTTCGATCATCTTGTCACTCGTTTAGACGTAGGCGGGGACCATGCAGGTCTTGTGCGTTACGTGGTGCTCAAATTCGTGTCTGAAGTGCTTGATCATGGCGCGCACCGGCATGGCCGCAGCGTCGCCCAATGCACAAATCGTGCGACCCATGATGTCGTTGGCAACGCTGTCCAGCAGGTCCATATCGGCCGGGCGTCCATGGCCGGTCTCAATGCGATCCACCACGCGAGACAACCACCCGGTGCCTTCGCGGCAGGGTGTGCACTGGCCGCAGGATTCATGCATGTAGAAATAGCTCAAGCGCTGCAGGCTCTTGACCATGCAACGGCTGTCGTCCAGCACGATCACCGCGCCTGAACCGAGCATGGAGCCGGCCTTGGCGATGGAGTCGTAATCCATGGTGCAGTCCATCATGATGGAGGCAGGCAGGATGGGAGATGAGGATCCACCAGGAATCACGGCCTTCAGCTGGCGACCGGCGCGCACGCCACCGGCGAGCTCCAGCAGCTTGGAAAAAGGCGTACCCATGGGCACTTCAAAGTTGCCGGGCATTTCCACATCACCACTGACGGAATAGATCTTGGTGCCGCCGTTATTCGGCTTGCCGCATTCCAAATAGGCTTGTCCGCCGTTGCGAATGATCCAGGGGACCGCCGCAAAGGTTTCGGTGTTGTTGATCGTGGTCGGCTTGCCGTACAGGCCAAAGCTGGCAGGAAATGGTGGCTTGAAGCGCGGCTGGCCTTTTTTGCCCTCCAGCGATTCCAGCAGAGCCGTTTCTTCCCCACAGATATAGGCACCAAAGCCATGGGCCGCATGCAGCTGGAAGCTGAAGTTGCTGCCCAGGATGTTATTGCCCAGCAGACCCGCCGCACGGGCTTCTTCGAGCGCCTCTTCAAAGCGCTCGTAAGTCGAAAAGATCTCGCCGTGGATGTAGTTGTAACCCACCGAAATGCCCATCGCAAAGGCGGCAATGGCCATGCCTTCGATGACGATATGGGGGTTGAACTCCATGATGTCACGGTCTTTGCACGTGCCCGGTTCACCCTCGTCCGAGTTGCAGACCAGGTACTTTTGACCGGGGAACTGGCGGGGCATGAAGCTCCACTTCAGTCCCGTGGGGAAGCCCGCACCGCCCCGGCCGCGCAAGGCGGACTCCTTGACCGTTGCAATGACTTGGTCTTGCGTCATGGGCTCGCCGCCACCGATACCCAATACCTTACGCAGGGCCTGGTAACCTCCCCGCGCCTCGTAGTCTTTCAGGCGCCAGTTGGCACCATTCAGGCCAGCAAAAATCTGGGGGTTGATGTGGCGATCATGGAAACAGGTTTGCACGCCGGTGGCGCGAAACTGGGAAAGGATATGCTGGGCCGTCATCATTTGTTCTCCACCGCCCGCAAACCGTCCACCAACTGGTCCAGCTTCTCCGGTGTCATGAAGCTGCACATGGAACGGTCATTGACCAGCATGACGGGAGAGTCGGCACACGCGCCCAGGCATTCGCTCTGTTGCAGCGTAAACATGCCGTCTGGCGTGGTCTGCCCCATGGAGATACCCAGCTTTTTTTCAAGATAGTGCAGCGTGTTTTGGCCTTCGCGCAACTGGCATGGCAAATTGGTGCACACGTTGAGCTTGTACTTGCCAACGGGTCGCTGGTTGTACATGTTGTAGAAGGTCGTGACCTCGTGCACGGCCATGGGTGGCATACCCAGGTATTCGGCCACCTGGGCTTCGCTGTCGGTGCTGACATAACCCAACTCCTGCTGCACGATGGCCAGGCAGGCCATCACGGCGGATTGGGCTTGGTCGGCGGGGTACTTTGCCACTTCTTTGGCAAAACGTGCCTTGGTAGATTCAGAGATCATCGATCAATCTCTCCAAAAACGATATCCAGGGTACCGATGATGGAGACCACATCGGCAATCATGTGGCCCTTGGCCAATTCATTGAGACCCGCCAGGTGCGGAAAACCGGGCGCACGGATCTTCAGGCGGTAGGGCTTGTTGGCACCTTCGCTGACGATATAGACGCCAAACTCGCCCTTGGGGTGTTCCACCGCTGCATAGGCCTCGCCCTCGGGCACGTGGAAACCCTCGGTGAAGAGCTTGAAGTGGTGGATCAACTCTTCCATGCTGGTCTTCATGGATTCGCGCGAAGGCGGCGCAACCTTGTGGTTATCGGTGATGACCGGACCGGGGTTGACCCGCAGCCAATCGACGCACTGTTTGATGATGCGGTTGGACTGCTTCATCTCTTCCATACGGACGAGGTAGCGGTCGTAGACATCACCTGTACTACCCACTGGAATGTCAAAGTCCAGCTTGTCGTACACGTCGTAGGGCTGCTGCTTGCGCAAATCCCAGGCCTGTCCAGTGGCACGCAACATGGCACCGGTGAAACCCAGGTTCAAGGCACGCTCGGGGGTTACCGGGCTGATGCCAACACAGCGTTGTTTCCAGATGCGGTTTTCTGTCAGCAGGGTGTGGTATTCCTCCAGGCACTTGGGGAAGCGCTGCGTGAAGTCATCAATGAAGTCCAGCAACGAACCCTTGCGGTTGCGGTTGAGTTCTTCAACTGCCTTGGCGTTGCGCACCTTGCTTGCCTTGTGCTGGTTCATGGTGTCCGGCAGGTCGCGGTACACACCACCCGGACGGATGTAGGCCGCATGCATGCGGGCACCACTGGCCGCTTCGTACATGTCGAAAAGGTCTTCGCGCTCGCGGAAGGTGTAGATCAGGATGGTGGAGCTACCACAATCGTTGCCGTGGGAACCCAGGTACATCAGGTGGTTCAGCAGACGCGTGATCTCGGCATACATCACGCGGATGTATTGCGCACGGATCGGCACTTCAATGCCCAGCATGCGCTCCAGGGCCAGGCAGTAGGCATGCTCACTGCACATCATGGACACATAGTCCAGACGGTCCATGTAGGGCAGGCTCTGGATATAGGTCTTGGTCTCGGCCAGTTTTTCGGTGGCGCGGTGCAAATTGCCGATATGCGGATCGGCCCGCTGGATCACTTCGCCATCGAGCTCCAGCACCAGGCGCAACACGCCGTGTGCTGCCGGGTGCTGGGGTCCGAAATTGAGGGTGTAGTTCTTTATTTCAGCCATGGTTCAAAGCGCTTAGTGCAGGCCCCCATAGTTGTCTTCACGGATGATGCGCGGCGTAATTTCGCGCGCCTCAATGGTGACGGGCTGATACACGACGCGCGCCTGCTCGGCGTCATAACGCATCTCCACATAACCCGTAGTGGGGAAGTCTTTGCGGAAGGGATGGCCGATGAAACCATAATCCGTCAGGATGCGGCGCAAGTCATTGTGGCCATCAAACATGATGCCAAACAGGTCAAAGGCTTCACGTTCATACCAGTCTGCAGCGGCCCAAACATTGGTAACGGACTGCAGCAGCGGCATGGCGTCATCGGTCGCAAACACCTTTAGGCGCAAACGCTGGTTCAGGCTGACGGACAAGAGCTGAAGGACCACACAAAAACGCGGACCCTCGTAGGCGCCGCCTTTGTATTCGGAATAGTCCACGCCACACAAGTCGATCAGCTGCTCAAACTTGCAACCAGAGTCATCTCGCAAAATTTGCGCAGCAGCATGGTAGTTGTCCGCAGACACCACGGCTTCAACCTCACCCAGTGCAATGGATGTACGTTGCAACTTGTCACCCAAGGCCGCAACAATGGCCGCCTGAATGGTCTCAGGCGTTACGGAAAATGTTGTCATAAACCCCTTCAGGCCCGCGCGATGGTTTCTGTGCGGCGAATCTTGAGTTGCAATTGCATGATGCCGTAGATCAGCGCCTCCGCTGTTGGTGGGCAGCCGGGCACGTATACATCCACGGGCACGATGCGGTCGCAGCCGCGCACAACAGAATAACTGTAGTGGTAATAACCACCGCCATTGGCGCACGACCCCATGCTGATCACGCGGCGTGGCTCCGACATCTGGTCATAGACCTTGCGAAACGCTGGCGCCATCTTGTTGGTCAACGTGCCCGCCACAATCATCAGATCGGACTGGCGCGGACTGGCACGGAACACTTCGGCACCAAAGCGGGCCAAGTCGTAACGCGCTGTGGCGGAGTGCATCATCTCCACGGCGCAGCAAGCCAAACCAAAGGTCATGGGCCACACCGAACCGGTCCGGGCCCAATTCATCACCGAGTCGTAACTGGTGGTGACAAAGCCTTCTTTTAGTACACCTTCAATCATTTGTTACTCCCAGTCCAGGGCACCTTTTTTCCACATGTACACAAAGCCAATGGTCAGCACAGCCACAAACTCCAAACCGATCAGAAAACCGAACAACCCCAGCTCCTTGAGCGCAACAGCCCACGGAAACAGAAACGCAGTTTCCAAGTCGAACAGAATAAAAAGGATAGCAACAAGGTAGTAACGAACGTCAAACTTCATGCGGGCGTCTTCAAACGCCTCGAAGCCGCATTCGTAGGGGGAGTTTTTTGCGTCATCCGGCTTATTGGGGCCTAGGATGTAGCCAATGGCTTGTGGCGCGATGCCGATGGCGACGCCTACTAAGATGAACAAGAGAGCAGGAAGATATTGATCGAGGTTCATCTTGTGCGTTTCTTATCACCATTTCAGGCCTGCTCACGTGCGAAGCAGGTCAAATACCATTTGGTGCCGTCGGCGAGACTCGAACTCGCACAGCTCTCGCCACTACCCCCTCAAGATAGCGTGTCTACCAATTTCACCACGACGGCGGCTTTTTTTGTCTGCGTAGCGTGAGGAACCCGAAGGTGTTTTGCATTTCAGACAAGCATAGAGTTTACCCTGAATTTACCCCTCGCCCTCCGGGGACAAGGCAATTAAAACAGGGATTGCTCTGTGATTATTTTGCAGGGATTTGGCCAACGCCAGAGGCCGCAACTGCAGGTGCCGAAGCCGCCTCAGCGGTGGCAGGAGCCACAACAGCAGCACTCTCCAGAACACTGGAGGATGTCGCCGGACGCAGGTTGCCAAAGTAGGCCAAGGCCAATGTGCACACAAAGAAGACCGTGGCCGCCACAGCCGTTGTCCGCGACAGAAAATTGGCACTGCCGCTGGCGCCAAACAGGCTACCCGAACCACCGCTTCCAAATGCAGCACCCATATCAGCACCTTTGCCGTGCTGCACCAGGATCAAACCGATCATGGCCAAGGCGGACAACATCTGAACCGTCAAAATAATCGTCAATACAACATTCATTCTCTACTCCTAAAAACGGGAAATTCGCTGCAGGCGCTGGTTCAGCGCGCTGCGGCAATGATGGATAAAAAGTCTGCGGGCTTGAGGGACGCGCCCCCGACCAGTCCGCCGTCGATGTCTGGCTGCGACAGCAGTTGCGCGGCATTGGCCGCGTTCATGCTGCCGCCGTACAAAATGTGCACCCGGTCCGCGTGCGCGGTTGCTGCCTGCAGTTGTGCGCGCAACACGGCGTGCACCTGTTGGGCTTCTTCCGGGCTGGCGGTCTTGCCGGTACCAATCGCCCACACCGGCTCGTACGCCACAACGATCTCACTGATGCAATGGCCGTTGGTATGGATCACCGCCGCCAACTGGCGTTTGACCACTTCTTCGGTACGCCCTGCATCACGCTCGGCCAGCGTCTCGCCCACACACACAATCGGCGTGATGCCAGCGGCCAGCGCACGCTGCGCCTTGGTTGCAACCAGGGCGTCGGTTTCACCATGGTATTGGCGGCGCTCCGAGTGGCCTACCAGGCAATAACGGGTCGCAAATTCACGCAACATGCCGGCCGACATTTCGCCGGTAAAGGCACCCGACTCATGCTGGGACACGTCTTGCGCACCCAGGTCGATACGGGTTCCGGCTACCAGCAGTTGCACCTGTGCCAGATATGGCGCAGGCACACAGACTGCGACCAGACACTGGGCGCTGCCAGCCCCCGCCGCCAGCGCTGCCACCAGGGCCGCGTTGGACTGCAACGAGCCGTTCATCTTCCAGTTACCTGCAATCAGCTGTTTTTTCATGCTTGTACTTCCCAAGTCAAAACAATCTTGCCCACATGCTGGTTGGATTCCATCAGGGCATGCGCCCGTGACGCACCACTGCCGCTGGTGTGCTCTGCATCCACCGCCGGAAACACGCTGTGCACCACCGGCTTGACGCGTCCCGCAGCCAGCAAAGGCCAGACCTGCTGCAAACAGGCCTTGGCAATCGCAGCTTTGAACGCCACCGGGCGCGCACGCAAAGTCGAGCCGGTGATGGTCAGACGCTTGCGCATCACCAAGGCAGAATTGAATTCAGCCTGCACACCGCCCTGCACGGCGATGATGACCAGACGGCCATCTTCAGCCAGGCATTGCACCTCTTTGGCAACATAACTGCCAGCCACCATGTCCAGCACCACGTCGACACCACGGCCTTCGGTCAGGCGCAAGGCCTCAGACTGGAAATCCTGGGTCTTGTAGTTGACGGCATGGTCCGCGCCCAGCGCCAGGCAGGCGGCACATTTTTTGTCGCTGCCAGCCGTGGCAATCACCTTGGCACCCAAGGCCTTGGCGATCTGGATGGCCGTGACACCAATGCCGCTGGTGCCGCCCTGCACCAGCAGGGTTTCACCGGCTTGCAAGCCACCACGGTCAAACACATTGCTCCACACGGTGAAGAATGTCTCGGGCAGCGAAGCCGCCTCGACATCACTCAACCCCCGGGGCACCGGCAGACACTGGCCAATGGGCGCCACGCAGTATTCTGCGTAACCACCACCTGCCACCAAGGCACACACGCGGTCGCCCACGCTCAGGCCGGCTTGCGCCATGGCCTCAGCATCGCCGCCTTCGATGACGCCAGCAATTTCCAACCCTGGAATGTCAGACGCACCGGCAGGCGCAGGGTACATGCCCGCACGCTGCAAGACGTCTGGCCGGTTGATGCCGCTCGCGCGTACGCGCACCAGCACCTCGCCCGCACCGGCAACCGGCAACGGACGATCCCCCAGACGCAGAACGTCCGGGCCGCCAAAGGATGGAATTTCAATAACTCTCATAGCCATTTCAACCGATAGCCCCCGTCGGTATTACCTGAGGAGCTATCGAATTGCTAGCAGATCGTTGATTTAGCCTTGGTCTGCAGTTTGGACTGGACGGTCCAACAGGGCCTTCATGGACAGCTTGATGCGGCCCTTCTCGTCGGTTTCCATGACCTTGACCTTGATGATCTGGCCTTCGGTCAGGTAGTCGGACACCTTCTCCACACGCTCGTGTGCGATCTGGCTGATGTGCAACAGGCCGTCTTTGCCGGGCAGCAGATTCACCAGGGCACCGAAGTCCAGCAGCTTGGTGATGGGGCCTTCGTAGACCTTGCCGATTTCGACTTCAGCCGTGATCTGCTCGATGCGGCGTTTGGCTTCTTCTGCCTTGGCGGGATCAGCCGATGCGATGGTGATGGTGCCGTCTTCGTCGATGTTGATTTGCGTGCCGGTTTCTTCGGTCAGCGCACGGATCACGGAACCGCCCTTGCCGATCACGTCACGGATCTTCTCGGGGTTGATCTTCATGGTGAACAGACGCGGTGCGAAGTTGGACACTTCGGTCTTGGCTTCAGCCATCGCTTCTTGCATCTTGCCCAGAATGTGCATGCGCGCTTCCTTGGCTTGGGCCAAAGCGACTTGCATGATTTCCTTGGTGATGCCCTGGATTTTGATGTCCATCTGCAGCGCGGTAATACCGTTGGTGGTGCCGGCGACCTTGAAGTCCATATCACCCAGGTGATCTTCGTCACCCAGAATGTCGGTCAACACCGCGAAGCGGTTGTCTTCCTTGATCAGACCCATGGCGATACCAGCCACGTGGGCTTTCATAGGCACACCAGCGTCCATCAGCGACAGGCAGCCGCCGCAAACGGAAGCCATCGACGAAGAGCCGTTGGATTCGGTGATTTCGGAAACCACACGCATGGTGTACGGGAAGTCTTCCTTGGAGGGCAACACGGCTGCCAGCGCGCGCTTGGCCAGACGGCCGTGGCCGATTTCGCGGCGCTTAGGGGTACCGACACGGCCGGTTTCGCCAGTGGCGAACGGAGGCATGTTGTAGTGCAGCATGAAGCGGTCTTCGTATTCGCCGGAGAGTGCGTCGATACGCTGTGCATCACGTTCGGTGCCCAGGGTGGTCACCACCAGCGCCTGTGTTTCACCACGGGTGAACAGGGCGGAACCGTGGGTACGGGGCAGCACGCTGTTGCGGATTTCGATAGCGCGCACAGTGCGTGTGTCGCGGCCGTCGATACGGGGCTCGCCCGCCAGAATCTGGCCGCGAACGATCTTGGCTTCGATTTCAAACAGCAGACCTTCGATGGCCACTGCGTCGAAAGAAGCGCCGTCGGCCTTCAGGGCAGCCATGACTTCGGAGTAGGCAGCGCGGCAAGCTTGCGTACGGGCTTGCTTGTTGCGGATTTGGTAAGCAGCTTCCAGCTTGGCTTTGGCCAGACCGTCGATCTTGGCGATCAGGGCTTCGTCCTTGGCAGGAGCTTTCCAGTCCCAGACCGGCTTGCCAGCGTCACGCACCAGTTCGTGGATCGCGTTGATGGCGATCGCGCTTTGTTCGTGGCCGTAAACCACACCACCGAGCATGATTTCTTCGGACAGCTGTTGTGCTTCGGACTCGACCATCAGCACAGCGGCTTCGGTACCGGCAACGACCAGATCCATGATGGAGTCTTTGCGCTGGGTCTGGCCAGGGTTCAACACGTATTCGCCATTGACGTAACCGACGCGGGCTGCGCCGATGGGGCCGTTGAACGGCACGCCAGAGATGGACAGAGCTGCGCTCACTGCGATCATCGCAGCGATGTCAGCGTCCACTTCAGGGTTCAACGACACTGTGTGGATCACCACGTGCACTTCGTTGAAGAAACCTTCGGGGAACAGGGGGCGAATGGGGCGATCAATCAGGCGGCTGGTCAGCGTTTCAAATTCGCTGGGGCGGCCTTCACGTTTAAAGAAGCTGCCGGGGATCTTGCCTGCGGCGTAGCTCTTTTCCAGGTAATCAACGGTCAGGGGGAAAAAATCCTGGCCGGGCTTGCCTTCGGTCTTGGCAACCACGGTGGCCAAAACGACGGTGCCGTCCATGTCCAACAATACGGCGCCGGTGGATTGCCGCGCGATTTCGCCGGTTTCCATCGTGACGGTGTGTTGACCCCATTGGAAGGTCTTGGTGACTTTGTTGAAAATGCTCATTGTTTTATCTCCTGATAGTGCGGGAACCCGCTGGCAGGTAAAGGCCACCTGCCAAGCCCGGAGGCAACAACGCAGAACACGATGCCATTCCAGAGAAACTCACATTGCGGTTCAAAAAAACCGCCAATTTCCGTGGAATGACACAGCTTCGCTCTGTTTTTGCCGTCTCCGAAGTAAAAAACGCCTGAGCTAGTGAACTAACTCAGGCGTCTGTCATTTGATGCAGCGCTAAATATACGCAGCTTACTTACGCAGACCCAACTTGGCGATCAGAGCAACATAACGGTCGTGGTCTACGCGGTTCAGGTAGGCCAACAGGCTCTTACGTGTGTTAACCATGCGAACCAGGCCGCGACGACCGTGGTGGTCCTTGGCGTGGGTCTTGAAGTGGGGCATGAGTTCGTTGATGCGGGCGGTCAGCAATGCAACTTGCACTTCTGGGCTGCCGGTATCGGATGGGCTGCGGGCGTTGTCTTTGACAACAGCGGCTTTGATGCTGGATGCGATCATGGCTATATTTCCTGTCATGTCGGGACCTCTGCTGACCATTGATTAGCCGCGAGTCCCTGGTTTCTGAACTTGCGCCAGGTGCTGGAACTGCTCCTGGCGTGCGCCTTGCCGAATGCAAAGCCTGTCGATTATAGCCCGATACGGAAAACTGTGTACAAACCGTCCACAGTCCCGTGCCCACAAGGCTCAGGGCCGCTGCATCTTGCAGGTGGTGGGCAGCTCGGCTGCCTCGGGCGCCAGGGTCTTGACCACCCGGAATCCGTAGCCGGAGCCTTCTACATCGAATTTGACGCCCGGCGTCCCCTGGCGCTCCATGACCCCCACCACCAGTGGCTGCTGGAACTGGTGGTCCGCAGCGCGCATGCTGCCTGATTGGCCGCCCAGACTCACTTTGACCTTTTCGAGTTGCGCCGCAACCGCTGCGATATCGGTACTGCCCGCAGCCTCCAAGGACTGCGCCAGGGCTTCGACCAGCAACTGCATCCGCATGTGGACGTAATCGTCCGCTGCCAAGGGGTAACGCACGCGGAACGACTTGTAAAAGGCTTCGCTGCCGGCGGTTTGCACATTGGGCAACCAGTCGGCTACGGCCACCACCTTGCCAATACCAGCCTCGCCAATGGCGGCTGGCGCACCGAGTGCATTGCCATAAAAGGTGTAGAACTTGCCTTCAAAACCCACATCCTTGGCGGCCTTGATCAACAATGTCAGGTCATTGCCCCAATTGCCGGTGATAACGGCCCCTGCCCCACTGGCCTTGATCTTGTTGGCATAGGGCAGGAAGTCCTTCACCCGCGCCATGGGGTGCAACTCCTCACCAACAATGGCCACATCCGGCCGCTGCACGCCCAACTGGCGGCGCGCCTCGCGCAACACAGACTGACCGAAGCTGTAGTCCTGGCCAATCAGGTACACACCCTTAAGTGCCTTGTCGTCCTTGATGACGTCCATCAGGGCGGCCATTCGCATGTCGGCATGGGCATCAAAACGGAAATGCCAATAGCTGCACTTCTCATTCGTCAGCACCGGGTCCACTGCGGAGTAGTTCAGGAACACCACACGGCGCGCCGGATCGCGTTCGTTGTGCTTGTTGATGGCGTCAATCAAGGCCGCTGCATTGGCAGACGAGTTGCCTTGCAGCACAATCCGCGCGCCGTTGTCGATGGCCGATCGAAGCACCGACAAGGCTTCTTCGTTCTGGCCCTTGCTGTCGTAGCGCTCCAGCACCAGCATCTGGTTGCCACCGGCAGCGGCAGGCAGTTTCACCCCACCACGCGCATTCACACGCTCCACCGCCCAGGCCAGGTTGCGAAACACGGCTTCACCCGCATTGGCGTTTGGCCCAGTCAGGGCCTCGACCATGGCCAGTTTGATAGGGGACGCAGCCGGCGCTTGCGCAGAGGCTGCACCCATCGCAAAAGGCAGGGCACATAGCGCCACCGATACGGTTTTCAAGACCCAACGGTTAAGAATAAACATCTGATTTTTTTCTTGAAAAATGGAAGAAGAGTCGCAGCTTAGATCCATGCGGCGCTCGCTGTGAGAGCCGCGCAGTGTACTAGGAGTACCCACCATGTTTTTCGCTACCACCGCCCGCCCCCAACTGAACCGCCACGCCTACGCCAACACCGGTCGCACGCTGGAGCGTTTCATGGACGAAGCACTGCGCGCCAATACCAACAAAGCGGCAACTTACACCCAAGACGAAACCAGTTTCACACTGACCCTGGACGTGCCCGGCATTGCCAAGGACCAACTGAGCATCGCCATCGAAGGCGCTGTGGTACGCATCAGCAGCAAGGAAGGCGCACCCCGCCGTTACAACGCCGCGTATGAATTGCCACTGGACATCGACACCGCCACCAGCGAAGCCAAGCTGGAACACGGCGTGTTGACCCTGAAGCTGGTCAAGAAAGTTCCCGTCAGCAACGCCGCTGAACTGGCGATCCAGTAAAACTGTTTACAGGCTATCCAGCGGCCAACGCGGTTTGACATCAAACGCATAGGTCCTGGTAGCCTGCTGCAGGCCACTTTGCAGGCGCATGGCAGCGGCCATGGCAATCATGGCACCGTTGTCGGTGCACAAATGCAGCTCCGGGTAATGCACCCGCACATGGCGTTTGGCGCAGGCCGCATTCAGCTGCTCGCGCAGGCTGCGGTTAGCTCCCACACCACCGGCCACCACCAAACGCTGCAAACCGGTTTGTTTCAGCGCCGCCAGGGATTTTTTCACCAGCACTTCGACGATGGCAGCCTGTGTAGATGCTGCCAAGTCATTGCGCTGCTGCAAGGGCAAGGCCCCAAAACCTTCGGTGCTGCCACCATTGGGCTGGGCACTGGGTGCGGGCAGACCGGCCGCCAAGGCCGCCTCCGACGCCACCATACGTTGCGCCTGGACTAACACCGCAGTCTTGAGCCCCGCGAACGAAAAATCCAGATTGCCACTGTGCAACAAGGGTCGCGGCAGTTTGTAGGCCGTGGGGTCACCCTGCTCCGCCATTTTGGCCAGAGCCGGCCCACCCGGATACCCCAAGCCCATCAGCTTGGCGGACTTGTCGAAAGCCTCACCCGCCGCATCGTCAATCGTCTCGCCCAAGAGTTCGTAACGCCCTACCCCATCCACCCGCATCAGTTGTGTATGCCCGCCAGACACCAGCAGGGCCACAAACGGAAACTGCGGCGGGTCTGCGCTGAGAAAAGGCGACAACAAATGCCCTTCCAGGTGGTGCACACCAAGCACTGGTTTGTCCAGAGCCGCGCCCAATGCACACGCCACACCGGCCCCCACCAACAGGGCACCGGCCAACCCCGGACCACGGGTGTATGCCACGATGTCCACATCGGCCAGTGTCCGACCACTGGCTTCCAGCACCTCGTTGGTCAGCGGCAATACCCGGCGGATGTGGTCGCGGCTGGCCAATTCGGGCACCACACCGCCAAATGCCTGGTGCATGTCGATCTGGCTGTACAGCGCGTGTGACAACAAGGTGGGCATGGCCTGACCCTGCCATTGGACCAGGGCCACACCGGTTTCATCACACGAGGACTCGATGCCCAGCACCAAACATTTTTCATCAACCAT